>NC_014815.1:0-4800000 GCF_000177655.2 Micromonospora sp. L5
TTCACTGATGTTGCCAAGGTCGTCAGGGTGTCGCCGGTTGATGCTGTGGGGTCCGCGCTGTTAGCGTGCGCGATTGCGGTCGGCGTCGGGGGTCCGGGGTTTGTCGCCGATCGGCAAGACCGGACACGCTGTTGAATCGTTCGGCACGGTGAACCCGCTTCAACGCCTCCCTGGATCGAGGGGGGCAGGTCCGACCCGCGTCCGGTGGGCGGCCACAATCGGTCGGTACACAGGCTGTGGATAACTTGTGGATGACGACCGGTCAGCCGTCCGGGCGGGCGTGAGAAGGAGCAGGCGAGGGGGTGGCACGACGGTGACCGGAGCGACCGACCTTGCCGCGGTGTGGACGGCGACCACCGACGAACTCGCCGACGAGATCATCTCCGCGCAGCAACGGGCGTACCTCCGGCTCACCCGGCTGCGGGCGATCGTCGAGGACACGGCGCTGCTCTCCGTGCCGGACGCCTTCACCCGGGACGTGATCGAGTCCCGGCTCCGCCCGGCCATCACCGAGGCGTTGAGCCGCCGGCTCGGCCGGCCGATCCAGGTGGCCGTCACCGTGCGGGTCGCCGACGACCCGGGCGCCCGCCCGGCCGGCACTGTCTACCGCAGCGGCCCGGAGCCGCTGCCCGAGCACGACGCCGCCGCCCCGCTGCCCGGCTTCGACCAGCCCGGCCCGCCCGCGTCCGCCTTCCCGTCGCCGCGCCCGGAACCCGGATACACCGAGGCCGGGTACGCCGAACCGCGCCCGGAGCAGCCGCTCGACGAGCCGGCGCCGCGCCAGCGGACCGCCGACGGCGGCGGCCGCCCGCACCTCATTCCGGCCGGCCGGGACGCGCAGGACACGCTCTTCAGCGCTGCGTTCGCCGAGCCGGTACGCACCGCTCCCGAGCGCCGCGCCTTCGACGAGCGCACCCGCATCGAGCCGCCCGTGCCCGACGCCGGCGGATACGAGCCCCGATACCGGGAGAGCCCGCCCGCCGACCCCGCGCCGATGCGCGGCCTGCCACGCGACGGCGCCACCGACAACGGCCCCGGCCGGGGTGGCGCCGACCACCACCGTCCGGGCGGCGGCCAGGCCGATCGCAGGCTCCCCGGCGGTACGGAGAGCGGCGGCAACCGGCTCAACCCGAAGTACATGTTCGAGACGTTCGTCATCGGCTCGTCCAACCGGTTCGCGCACGCCGCGAGCGTGGCGGTGGCCGAGTCGCCGGCGAAGGCGTACAACCCGCTGTTCATCTACGGCAGCTCAGGGCTGGGCAAGACCCACCTGCTGCACGCCATCGGGCACTACGCCACGACGCTCGGCAACGCGCGCTCGGTCCGGTACGTCTCGACCGAGGAGTTCACGAACGACTTCATCAACTCGCTGCGCGACGACAAGACGAGCGCGTTCCAGCGCCGCTACCGGGACGTGGACATCCTCCTGATCGACGACATCCAGTTCCTGGAGAACCGGGAGCGGACGCAGGAGGAGTTCTTCCACACCTTCAACACCCTGCACAACGCCAACAAGCAGATCGTGATCACGTCCGACCGCTCGCCGAAGCAGCTGGCGACGCTGGAGGACCGGCTGCGTACGCGGTTCGAGTGGGGCCTGCTCGCCGACATCCAGCCGCCGGACCTCGAGACGCGGATCGCGATCCTGCAGAAGAAGGCGGCCCAGGAGCGGCTGTTCGCCCCGCCGGACGTGCTGGAGTTCATCGCGTCCCGGGTGTCGAACTCGATCCGCGAACTGGAGGGGGCGCTGATCCGGGTCACTGCCTTCGCCAGCCTCACCCGATCCTCGGTCGAGCTGTCGCTGGCCGAGGAGGTGCTGCGGGACTTCATCCCGGACGGCGCCGGCCCGGAGATCACCGCGGACCAGATCATGGTGTCCACGGCCGACTACTTCGGCGTGAGCCTGGAGGACCTGCGCGGCCACTCCCGCTCCCGGGTGCTGGTGAACGCGCGTCAGGTGGCCATGTACCTGTGCCGCGAGCTGACCGACCTGTCGCTGCCCCGGATCGGGCAGGCGTTCGGCGGCCGGGACCACACGACGGTGATGCACGCGGACCGCAAGATCCGCCAGCAGATGGCGGAGCGGCGCTCGCTCTACAACCAGATCGCCGAGCTGACGAACCGCATCAAGCAGAACACCTGACCGTCTCTCTCCTCGCGCTGCCTCATTTCCCTCACCGCTCCCGCCGCGGACGTCCCCGCAGATCTTGAAAGCTTGGCGCCCTCATAGGGGCCGTCTCCTACCAAGATCTCGCCAGAGCTGAGCGTCACACCTCACGCGTGACCTGAACGCAGCCACGGTCCCCGCCCTCACCGGCCGACCGTTCGCGTCGATCATGAGGTTAGCGGCGACAAACCGGACGCCAGATGCCGCCAACTTCATGATCAACCCGCGCAGGGCTGGGCGGGGCGGGCGGAGTCGCGGGAGGGGTGGGGTGACCTAGTGACCAATTCGGCGCCGACGCGGCGGGCTCGGGCGGGTGGCAAGTAGCCGACAGCGGGGATCGGTTGACCCTCGACCGGGTGGAGGGCCCAGGATCTGTCGTGTGCTCGTCCACAGCTCGTACCCGTTGTCCACAGGCCCTGTGTCACAGGCAGTGGACAACCACGCTTTGCACTCGGCCGGTTACCCACAGACTGTGGACAACTCCTGGGGACGACGCTGTGGATGCCTGGGGACAACGCAACCGTCATCCCCAGACGACGGTCTGCCTGTGGGCGAGCTGTTGAAGGTTCTGGGGATGACGGCTCTCGACCCTGTCGGCGTTGTCCACAGCGCTGGGGAGAAAACCGGTGGATTACCGGTGGACAACCGGTGGACAGCCGTGGAAAACCCGGCGGCCGGCGAGGGCTGTGGACCGGAACACGAGTTTTACCCCTGGTTCTCCACAGCCAAACCACCGGTGGATAACGTGTCTGACCTGCGCGGACGCCGGTTCTCCACAGTTTGCACAGGTGCGATGAAGACGATGAGTTATCTCTTCTAAACAACAAAAACCAATCATCACCGTTGGACTTCCTGTGGATCGGGCCGGAGCACTGCCGTCGGCAGTCGCCCGGGGCACCTGGATCCACGGGGTCGGGCGCACAGCCGATGCCCCAGCGCCTTAAGGTGCGATGGGTACCCGCACGGTCGGGCGGGACGGGTGGCAGCGGTCGGCATGAGAGAGTTGTCGCTGACGTCGACGCGGAGGCATTGATGAAGTTCCGAGTGGAGCGCGACGCGCTCGCCGAGGCGGTCGCGTGGACCGCCAAGAGCCTGCCCAACCGACCCTCCGTGCCGGTGCTGGCCGGGGTGATGCTCCGCGTCACCGACGGCAACCTGCAGGTCTCCGGCTTCGACTACGAGGTCTCCAGCCAGGTGACGGTCGAGGTGCAGGGTGACGCGGACGGCGCCGCCCTGGTCTCCGGCCGCCTGCTCGCCGAGATCACCAAGGCCCTGCCGGCCAAGCCGGTGGACATCGCCGCCGTCGGCGCCCACCTCGAACTGGTCTGCGGCAGCGCCCGGTTCACGCTGCCCACCATGCCGGTGGAGGACTACCCGACGCTGCCGGAGATGCCGGAGAGCGCGGGCACCGTCGACGCCGCCGCCTTCGCCTCCGCCGTGGCCCAGGTGGCTGTCGCCGCGGGCCGCGACGAGACGCTGCCGATGATGACCGGCGTACGGATCGAGCTGAGCGGCAGCACGATGGCCATGCTGGCGACCGACCGCTACCGCCTCGCGCTGCGCGAGATGGAGTGGAACCCGGACGACCCGGAGATCAGCCTCAACGCGCTGGTGCCGGCCCGTACGCTGCACGACACCGCGAAGGCGCTCGGCCCGCTCGGTGGCCACGTCACCATGGCGCTGTCCTCCGGCGGCGCCGGTGAGGGCATGATCGGTTTCTCCGGTGGCACCCGCCGGACCACCAGCCGCCTGCTCGACGGCGCCAACTACCCGCCGGTGCGCTCGCTGTTCCCGGCCGACCACAACGCCGAGGCCCGCGTCGCCGTCGCCGCGCTCATCGAGGTGGTCAAGCGCGTCGCGCTGGTCGCCGAGCGCACCACCCCGGTGCTGCTCAGCTTCAGCGCCGACGGTCTCGTGGTCGAGGCGGGCGGCACCGAGGAGGCCCGGGCCAGCGAGGCCATGGAGGCCACCTTCAGCGGCGAGCCGCTGACCATCGGGTTCAACCCGCAGTACCTCATCGACGGCCTGGCCAACCTGGGCGCGCAGCACGCCCTGCTCCGGTTCGTCGACGCGTTCAAGCCCGCGGTCATCTCCCCGGCAGGCGAGGATGGCGAGGTCATCCCGGGGTACCGGTACCTCATCATGCCGATCCGCGTGTCCCGCTGATCGCAGGCAGCACGACCCTGACGTACGGAGGTAGGAGCAGATGCAGCTCGGCCTGGTAGGACTCGGCCGCATGGGCGGCAACATGCGGGAGCGGTTGCGCGCCGCCGGGCACGAGGTGGTCGGCTACGACCACAACCCGGAGATCAGCGACGCCGCGAGCCTGGCCGAGCTTGCCGAGAAGCTCCAGTCGCCCCGCGCGGTGTGGGTCATGGTTCCCGCCGGCGTCACCGACGCCACCATCGACGAGCTCGCCGATGTGCTCGGCGAGGGTGACATCATCATCGACGGCGGCAACTCCCGGTTCAGCGACGACGCCCCGCGCGCCGAGCGGCTGAACGAGCAGGGCATCGGCTACATCGACGTCGGCGTCTCCGGCGGCGTCTGGGGCCGGCAGAACGGGTACGCGCTGATGGTCGGCGGGGCGCAGGAGCACGTCGAGCGGCTCATGCCGATCTTCGAGTCGCTCAAGCCCGAGGGCGAGTTCGGCTTCGTGCACGCCGGCCCGGTCGGCGCCGGCCACTACGCCAAGATGGTGCACAACGGCATCGAGTACGGCCTGATGCACGCCTACGCCGAGGGCTACGAGCTGCTTGCGGCCTCGGAGCTGGTGACGAACGTCCCCGGCGTGTTCAAGTCGTGGCGCGAGGGCACCGTGGTGCGCTCCTGGCTGCTCGACCTGCTGGACCGGGCACTCGACGAGGACCCGGAACTGGCCGAGCTGAGCGGCTACACCGAGGACACCGGCGAGGGCCGCTGGACCGTGGACGAGGCGGTCCGGCTCGCCGTACCGCTCAACGTCATCACCGCGTCGCTCTTCGCCCGGTTCGCCTCCCGGCAGGACGACTCGCCCGCGATGAAGGCCGTCGCCGCGCTGCGCCAGCAGTTCGGCGGCCACGCCGTCCACAAGCGCTGACCGGTATCCACAGGCTGTGTACGTCCGCCGGCTCGAACTGGTCGACTTCCGCTCGTACGAGCGCGTCGGCGTCGACCTGGAGCCGGGTCCGAACGTGCTCGTCGGCGCCAACGGCGTCGGCAAGACCAACCTGGTCGAGGCGCTCGGCTACGTGGCGACCCTGGATTCGCACCGGGTCGCCACCGACGCCCCGCTGGTGCGGATGGGCGCCGCCTCGGCGGTGATCCGTTGCGCCGTGGTGCACGAGGGCCGGGAGCTGCTGGTCGAGCTGGAGATCGTCCCGGGCAAGGCCAACCGGGCCCGGCTCGGCCGGTCCCCGGCCCGCCGCGCCCGGGACGTGCTCGGCGCGCTGCGCCTGGTGCTGTTCGCGCCGGAGGACCTGGAACTGGTCCGCGGCGACCCGGCTGAACGCCGCCGCTACCTGGACGACCTGCTGGTCACCCGCCAGCCCCGCTATGCCGGTGTCCGCGCCGACTACGAACGCGTGGTCAAGCAACGCAACGCGCTGCTGCGTACGTCGTACCTCGCTCGGAAGACCGGCGGCACACGCGGCGGTGACCTGTCGACGCTGGCCGTGTGGGACGCGCATCTGGCGCAGCACGGCGCGGACCTGCTCGCCGGCCGCCTGGAGCTGGTGGCCGCGCTGACCCCGCACGTGGCGAAGGCGTACGACGCGGTGGCGGCCGGCCGCGGCGCGGCGGGCATCGCGTACCGGCCCTCGGTCGAGCTGCCCGAACCCGGCGCCGACCGCGCGGCGCTGGCGGAGGCGCTCGCCGCCGCGCTCACCGCGAACCGCGCCGCCGAGATCGAGCGCGGCACCACGCTCGTCGGCCCGCACCGCGACGACCTGGCGCTGACGCTCGGCCCGCTGCCCGCCAAGGGGTACGCGAGCCACGGCGAGTCCTGGTCGTACGCGCTGGCGTTGCGGCTGGCCGGTTACGACCTGCTGCGCGCCGACGGGATCGAGCCGGTGCTGGTGCTCGACGACGTCTTCGCCGAGCTGGACACCGGCCGGCGGGAGCGGCTGGCCGAGCTGGTCGGCGGCGCGAGCCAGCTCCTGGTCACCTGCGCGGTGGACGACGACGTGCCGGCGACGCTGCGCGGCACCCGGTACGCGGTGGGCGAGGGGACGGTGCGACGTGCCTGATGACGAGGTGCAGCTCCCGCCCGCGCGCCTCGGGCCGGGACGCGACGCGCGTACCCCGGGGAAGCCCGCGGACGGTGAGCCGGCCGCGAAGCTGCCGGAGGGCACGGCCGGGCCGGAACTGGCGCGGGCGGTGCTCGACGCGGCGAAGGCCCGGCGGCAGGCGGCGGCCCCGCGACGGCGCGGCGCGGTCCGCGGCGACGGCGAGAAGCGGCTGCGCGGCTACTCCGGCCCGGGGCCGGACCCGCGCGACCCGCAGCCGCTCGGCGCGGTGCTGGACAAGCTGATGAAGGCGCGCGGCTGGCAGCAGCCGGCCGCCGAGGCGACCGTGTTCGGCGCGTGGGAGAAGGTGGTCGGCCCGGAGGTCGCGCAGCACAGTCGCCCGGTCAAGCTGGAGGACGGCGAGCTGACCGTGGAGGCGCGTTCGACGGCCTGGGCGACCCAGCTGCGCCTGCTGGCGGGCTCGCTGTTGCAGCAGATCGCCCGCGAGGTGGGCCACAACGTGGTGCGCAAGCTGCACATCCACGGGCCGGCGGCGCCGTCGTGGTCGCGCGGTCCCCGACGGGTACGCGGGCGCGGCCCCCGCGACACCTACGGCTGACCGACACCGCCCGAACGCCGCGCCTCTCGCCGGGCGCGCTTGAGTTCGCGCTGCTCGCGGCTCCACTGCTTGCGGCGTTCCAGGTCTTCCTTCCACGCGTCGCGGGCCAGCTTCGAGCCGCCCTGCACCGCGCCCTGCACCTGGGACGGGCCGGCGAGGTTGCGGAACACCCAGCCCAACAGGCGGCCACCCTTGCCGGAGGCGTCGCCCACCTGCTCGTCGTCGCTCATCCCGCCGCCCTCTCTGTTTGTGTGCAAACCATTGGTACACCAATCATTGCTACGATCGCAACGACGACGAGGAGGACGCGGGTGACCGACGGCATCGAGGAGGACCCCCTGGCGCTGGAGCAGCAGGTCTGCTTCGCGCTCTCAGTCGCCGCCCGGAGCGTCGTCGCTGTCTACCGGCCGCTGCTGGAGCCGATGGGGCTCACTCATCCGCAATACCTGGTGATGCTGGCGCTCTGGCAGCACGCGCCGCTGTCCGGCCGGGATCTGAGCCGGCTGCTCCAGCTCGACCCGGGCACGCTGTCACCGCTCCTCAAGCGGCTGGAGGCGGCCGGCTACATCCGGCGGGAACGCGACGCCGCCGACGAGCGCAGCCTGGCCGTCTCGCTCACCGCCGAGGGGCAGGCGCTGCGGGCGCAGGCCGAGCGGATCCCGCCGGCCATCGTGCAGCGCCTCGGCCTGCCGCTGGCCGACCTGCGGCACCTGCACACGGCGCTGACCGAGGTGATCGCGGCCGCCAACCAGGCCACGTCTTCTTCGGGCGCTGCGGCGCCCGGTCAGGCGTCGGCGTAGACCGCGAAGCCCCGCTCCGCGCAGCGCCGGTAGAAGGCCGCCAGCACGCTCAGCTCGGCGCAGGTGAAGTTCCACTGCGGCGGATCGCCGCTCTCGTCCCGCAGCCGGTCGAGCCGGCTGTCGAGCCAGCGGAGCTGCTGCTCGGCCAGCCGCCCGTCGCCGAGCAGCGCGCGCAGCACCTCGCTCACCGACTCGAACGTGACCGGCTCGCCGTACGGCCGGTGCCGTGCGACGAACTTCTCCACGCCCTCGGCGATCCAGGAGCAGCCGTCCGGGTCGATCACCGGGTCCTCGTCCTCGACCGCGTTCTCCGTGGCGTAGAGCACATTCTCCAGCCCGAGGATCAAATCGACCAATTCCGTGTACGCGGTCGCGCGTACCGTGCCGGTCTTCGCGATCAGCTCGGCGAGCGCCGCGGTCGGCGCGGAGATCCGGGGCATGTCCACGATCTCGCCGAAGTCCACGAACTCAGCCGGCGCGACCGGATCGTAGAAGCGGCCGGTCCGCGGCCAGTGCACCGCGACGTTGTCCAGCCCCATCTGGCGTCACCTCTCACCAAGCGTTTTCGGACCATCTCCGACGATCGTCCCGGTTCCGGGCGCAAAAGATCAAGACCGCAACGGCGGCGCCGCAAAAGCTACGGCACGCCGGGCCCGGCCGCGACCCCCGGTCGGGGCAGCCGCCGATCACCGGTCGGATGACCGTCGTGGCTCACGGTGGCCGGTGGCGCGGTACCGCCCCAATGGCGTGTAGGGGGAGTCGTGGGCAACGCGGTTCGTCCGGCTACGGCATTCTCAGCCGCCTCGGAGAGGGTGCCGAGTGGCGGTTTGGTCGGCTCCGCACAGTAAGATTGAGGGCGAGACGAAAGACCCGAGACGGAGCGACGGACAGGGGCCCGCATGAGCCCTCGATCATAGTCCCGCATCGGGTCCGAGCCGATCGCGATCCGCGGGCAACCGCGGCGCCCGGCGTACATGATCCGAGCCTGGCGATCCCAGGGGCGGTCCATGCGCGCCGACGTCGCGTCCTGTCCGCCGAACCCGCGCCCCGCGCCCACGCGCGGCCGGTGCGAGAAAGTGGCCGAGCGTGGCAGCGGAGGACAACAAGAAGTACGGTGCCGAGTCCATCACCGTTCTCGAAGGCCTGGAAGCGGTCCGGAAGCGGCCCGGTATGTACATCGGGTCCACCGGCGAGCGCGGTCTGCACCACCTGGTGTGGGAGGTCGTCGACAACGCGGTGGACGAGGCGCTGGCCGGGCACTGCGACACCATCGACGTGGTGCTGCTGGCCGACGGCGGTGTCCGGGTGACCGACAACGGCCGTGGCTTCCCGGTCGACCTGCACCCCAAGCTGAAGAAGCCGGGTGTCGAGGTCGCCCTGACCGTGCTGCACGCGGGCGGCAAGTTCGACGGCAAGGCGTACGCCGTCTCCGGCGGCCTGCACGGCGTCGGCGTCTCCGTGGTGAACGCGCTGTCCACCAGGATGGCCGTGGAGATCCACAAGGACGGCTTCGTCTGGCGTCAGCAGTACCACCACTCCAAGCCGACGCCGCTGGAGAAGGGCGAGGCGACCGACCGCACCGGTTCGGCTGTCTCCTTCTGGCCCGACCCGGACGTCTTCGAGACCGTCGACTTCGACTTCCACACGATCTACCGGCGCCTCCAGGAGATGGCCTTCCTCACCCGGGGTCTCACCATCCACCTGCTCGACGAGCGGGTGCCGGAGGACGAGGACGGCAAGACCCGCGAGGTCACCTTCCACTACGAGGGCGGCATCGCCGACTTCGTCCGGCACCTCAACGCCTCCAAGAGCCCGATCCACAAGACGGTGGTCGAGTTCGGCGCCGAGGAGACGGGCATGTCGGTCGAGATCGCCATGCAGTGGAACGAGTCGTACGGCGAGTCGGTCTACACCTTCGCCAACAACATCAACACCCACGAGGGCGGCACCCACGAAGAGGGCTTCCGGGCCGCGCTGACGAGCGTCGTCAACCGCTACGGCGCCGAGAAGAAGCTGCTCAAGGGCGACGAGCGCCTCTCCGGTGAGGACATCCGCGAGGGCCTGGCCGCGATCATCTCGGTCAAGCTCACCGACCCGCAGTTCGAGGGTCAGACCAAGACCAAGCTGGGCAACACCCCGGTCAAGGGCTTCGTGCAGCGGGTCTGCAACGAGTCGCTCGTCGACTGGTTCGACCGCAACCCGGCCGAGGCGAAGATCATCATCCAGAAGGCCTCCCAGGCGGCCCGGGCCCGGATCGCCGCCCAGCAGGCGCGCAAGCTCGCCCGGCGCAAGTCGCTGCTGGAGTCCGGCTCGATGCCCGGCAAGCTGGCCGACTGCCAGTCCACCGACCCGCGCGAGTCCGAGGTCTTCATCGTCGAGGGCGACTCGGCCGGCGGTTCGGCCAAGCAGGGCCGCGACCCGCGTACGCAGGCGATCCTGCCGATCCGCGGCAAGATCCTCAACGTGGAGAAGGCCCGGATCGACCGGGTGCTGAAGAACAACGAGGTGCAGGCGCTGATCACCGCGCTCGGCACCGGCATCCACGACGACTTCGACATCGAGAAGCTGCGCTACCACAAGATCGTGCTGATGGCCGACGCCGACGTCGACGGCCAGCACATCCAGACGCTGCTGCTCACGCTGCTGTTCCGGTTCATGCGGCCGCTGGTCGAGCTGGGGCACGTCTACCTGGCCGCCCCGCCGCTCTACAAGATCAAGTGGAACAAGAAGGGCGACGACGCCCAGTACGCGTACTCGGACCGGGAACGCGACGGGCTGATCGCACTGCGCCAGCAGAAGAAGCCCAACGCCCGCCCGGACGACATCCAGCGGTTCAAGGGTCTCGGCGAGATGAACTACCCCGAGCTGTGGGAGACCACGATGAACCCGGCCACGCGTACGCTGCGCCAGGTCACGCTCGACGACGCCGCCACCGCGGACGAGCTGTTCAGCGTCCTGATGGGTGAGGACGTCGAGGCTCGCCGGTCGTTCATCCAGCGCAACGCCAAGGACGTGCGGTTCCTGGACATCTGACGGACGCGCCCGGGTCGGCCGGCGATCCACCGGCCGGCCCGGCGATCCACAGAGTTATCCACAGTCTGGCCGCTTTCCACAGCCGTTATCCACAGCGAGACCACGACTCTGAGTCTGATAAGGGTTAACAGTGACCGATACTCCCGAGTCCACCCCGAACGAGCCGGAGACCCCGGAACCACTGGCGGCGGTCGTCCAGCACGACCGGATCGAGCCGGTCGGCCTCGAGGTCGAGATGCAGCGCTCGTACCTCGACTACGCGATGAGCGTCATCGTCGGGCGGGCCCTGCCGGACGTCCGGGACGGGCTCAAGCCGGTCCACCGCAAGATCCTCTACGCCATGTTCGACTCCGGCTACCGGCCGGACCGCGGGTACGTGAAGTGCTCCCGCGTCGTCGGCGACGTGATGGGCCAGTTCCACCCGCACGGCGACTCGGCCATCTACGACGCGCTGGTCCGGATGGCGCAGCCGTGGTCGCTGCGCTACCCGCTGGTCGACGGCAACGGCAACTTCGGCTCGCCCGGAAACGATCCGGCTGCCGCCATGCGCTACACGGAATGCAAGCTCGACCCGCTGGCGATGGAGATGCTGCGGGACATCGACGAGGATACCGTCGACCTCCAGGACAACTACGACGGCCGGGCCAAGGAGCCCACCATCCTGCCGTCGCGTATCCCGAACCTGCTGATCAACGGCTCCGAGGGCATCGCGGTCGGCATGGCCACCAAGATCCCGCCGCACAACCTGCGCGAGATCGGCGCGGCCGTGCAGTGGTGCCTGGAGCACCCGGAGGCCGACGAGGCCACCACGCTGGAAGCTCTCCTGGAGATCGTCAAGGGCCCGGACTTCCCGACCCACGGCCTGATCGTCGGTCAGGCGGGCATCCAGGACGCGTACCGGACCGGGCGCGGCTCGATCCGCATGCGCGCCGTGGTCGAGGTCGAGGAGGACAAGCGGGGCCGGCCGGCGCTCGTGGTCAGCGAGCTGCCGTACCAGGTCAACCCGGACAACCTCGCCGAGCGCATCGCCGAGCTGATCAAGGAGGGCAAGCTCGCCGGCATCGCCGACATCCGCGACGAGTCCTCCGGGCGTACCGGCATGCGGATCGTGCTCGTGCTCAAGCGCGACGCGGTCGCCAAGGTGGTGCTGAACAACCTCTACAAGCACACCCAGCTCCAGGAGACTTTCGGCGCCAACATGCTGGCGCTCGTCGACGGCGTGCCGCGCACGCTGAACCTGGCCCAGTTCATCCGCTACTACGTCGAGCACCAGATCGAGGTGATCCGGCGGCGGACCGCGTTCCGGCTGCGCAAGGCCGAGGAGCGGGCGCACATCCTGCGCGGTCTGTCCAAGGCGCTGGACGCGCTGGACGAGGTGATCGCCCTGATCCGGCGCTCGCCCACTGTGGAGGACGCACGGCAGGGTCTGATCCGGCTGCTGGACATCGACGAGGTCCAGGCGACCGCGATCCTGGACATGCAGCTGCGCCGGCTGGCCGCCCTGGAGCGGCAGCGGATCCTGGACGACCTGGCGAAGCTCGAAGTGGAGATCGCCGACCTGAAGGACATCCTGGCCAAGCCGGAGCGGCAGCGGCGGATCGTCTCGGAGGAGCTGGGCGAGATCGTCGCGAAGTGGGGCGACGACCGGCGTACGAAGATCGTCCCGTTCGACGGCGAGGTCTCGATGGAGGACCTCATCGCCCGCGAGGACGTGGTGGTGACGATCACCCGCACCGGGTACGCGAAGCGGACCAAGGTCGATCTCTACCGGTCGCAGCGGCGTGGCGGGAAGGGCGTCAGCGGGGCGACGCTCCGCCAGGACGACATCGTCAGCCACTTCTTCGTATGCTCTACCCACGACTGGATCCTGTTCTTCACGAACAAGGGTCGGGTCTACCGGGCGAAGGCGTACGAGCTTCCCGAGGCCAGTAGGGTGGCCAAGGGCCAGCACGTGGCCAACCTGCTCGCGTTCCAGCCCGACGAGCAGATCGCGCAGATCATTGAAATCCCGAACTACCAGGTGGCCCCCTACCTGGTACTGGCCACGAAGAACGGCCTGGTGAAGAAGACGCGGCTCGAGGAGTTCGACTCCAACCGTTCCGGCGGCATCATCGCGATCAACCTGCGCGATGAGGACGAGCTGGTCGGTGCGGTACTGGTCGCTCCGGAGGACGACCTGCTGCTCGTGTCGAAGAACGCCCAGGCGATCCGCTTCAACGCCACCGACGAGGCGCTGCGTCCGATGGGCCGGGCCACCTCCGGTGTGATCGGCATGCGCTTCAGCGGCGAGGACGAGTTGCTCGCCGTCGAGGTGGTGCGAGAGGGTCTGGACGTTCTGGTCGCGACGAACGGGGGTTACGCGAAACGTACCCCGATCGAGGAATACCCGGTCCAGGGCCGGGGAGGTAAGGGCGTGCTGACCGCGAAGATCACCGAGCGACGCGGTGGCCTGGTCGGCGCGGTCGTGATCGATCCGGAGGACGAGCTGTTCGCCATCACGAGCAACGGCGGCGTCATCCGGACTCCGGTGAAGCCTGTACGCCGTACGCGTGACCGGAACACAATGGGGGTCAAGCTGATGGACCTCCCGGACGGCGTGACTATCGTGGCGATTGCTCGCAATGCCGACGAGCCTGACGAACAGGACTAGTTGATGACGGAGACACAGGCGAAGTCGGGGAACAAGGGGACCTCGGCCACTCCGGTCGAGGAGGAGGCCGCGCAGGGCGGCACACCAGCGACCGGCCGCGCGGCTGTGGGCCGGGCCACGGTTCCCGCCGACGCGCCTGCCCCGAAGTTCACCCGGGCTCCCGGCATGGCCCCGCCTCCGGACAAGCCGGCCGAGGACTCCGGTTCCCGGGACTCGGCCGAGACCAAGGTCGACGCGCCGACGTCGGCCGACGGTCTGGCCGCTCCGGCCGCCAAGCCCGCGAACGCCACGAGCACCCAGCCGATCAAGACCCCGTCGGCCGCCGGCCGGGCCTCCACCGGGACGACCGGCACGCAGCCGCGGATCGGTGCCGGCCTGGGCACCGCCCCGAAGACGTCGCCCGACGGCTCGCGCCCGAGCGGCGCCGCGAGCGCCCAGGCCCGGCCCGCCAACGGCGGCGGCCTGCCGCCGGGCATCAGCGGCGCGGCCGCCGTCGGCGCCGCGCGCGTGGGTGAGGCGGTACGCGCCGCGCGTACCTCGGTCAGCTCGGCCGCGTCGCGCGGACCGCGACGGGCCCGGCTGAACCTGAAGCGGATCGACCCGTGGTCGGTGATGAAGTTCGCCTTCGCGGTGTCAGTGGTGCTCTTCATCGTGGTCGTCGTGGCGACGTCGGTGCTCTACCTGGCGCTGGACGCCATGGGTGTGTTCAAGAGCGTCAACGACAGCCTCACCGACCTGGTGAACGCCGGCGGCGGCCAGGGTGGCGGCGGCTTCCGGATCACCGCCAAGGGCGTGATCCTGACGTCGGCGCTGATCGGCCTGGTGAACGTCGTGCTGTTCACCGCGCTGGCCACGCTCAGCGCGTTCGTCTACAACGTCTGCGCCGACCTGGTCGGCGGGATCGAGCTGACGCTCGCCGAGCGGGACTGATCGACCGGCGCCGGGGCACCGCGTAAAGCGGTCGCCCCGGCGTCGTGCGTCCGGGTAGGTTCGAGGTGGCGCGGGTGCTTCCCACCACAGACCCCCGATTTGGGCGCGGTGGAGGCGATGGGTTAACCTAGCTCGTCGCTACGCGGGGCTATAGCTCAGTCGGTTAGAGCGCAGAGCTGATAACTCTGAGGTCGCTGGTTCGATTCCAGCTAGCCCCACCGCACATCGTCCGACGACAGTCGAGCGCGAGGGGTCAAGCACATGTTCAAGAAGCTCCTGATCCTGGCCGGCATCGTCGGTGTGGCCGCCGTCGTGGCCAAGAAGGTCAAGGCCTCGAACGACGAGCGCGCCCTGTGGCACGAGGCGACCACGGCGCCGGACCTGCGCTGAACGCCGTCACGGGGCCCTAGCTCAACTGGCAGAGCACTGCCTTTGCAAGGCAGGGGTTAGGGGTTCGAGTCCCCTGGGCTCCACCACATCATTTCGCCGGATCATCAGCGGCTGTCGATGCAGTTGTGTCGCGTGCCGCCTCGGCAGTCGGCTTCCATCGATCAACGAAAGCCTCGGCGAACCGTTCATGATCTGATCGGCGTTGCACCCGGCCGACCTTCCGGCTGCGGTGTTGGAGCACGTGATGCCCTAGCTCGTGCAGCAGTACGTCAAGTTCAAGTTCATGTCGTACCTGATGGACACCGACTCGGTGCGGCGCCAGCTCGCCGGCTGATCCGTCACCCCGGACGGCGCGTCGCCACACCGCCGCCGGCCCTCGCTCGTCGAGGCCGGCGGCGGTTCCGCATGTCGGCGTCACGGTCCCTGAGCGCCGCAGTCGACGACGGCGCCGGCCCGGGTTCGCCGAGCATCAGCGTGACCACCGCGGCGAGCAGCACGATCGACCCGAGAACGGCGGTCACTGTGAGCCGTTCGTCGAGCAGGAGCACCGCGATGAGCGCCGCCGTCACCGGCTCCACGAGCGCGATGACCGACGCGGTGGTCGCCCGGACCGAGGCCAACCCGGCGAAGAACAGGGTGTACGCCACGGCGGTGGGCCCCACGGCGAGGAAGGCGAGCAGGCCCACTGTCTGACGGATGTCACCGGCGGTGGGCAGGATCCCTTCGAGCAGGGCCAGGGGAAGCAGGCAGATCATTCCGACGGCGAATCCGCCCAGTAGCGGAGTGTGCCAGCCGCCGTCTCGGCCGAGCTTCCGGTTGAGCAGGGTGACGGCTGCGTACCCGGCCGCGGACAGCAGCGCGCAGGCCAACCCCAGCAGCGGAGCCGGGGCGCTGCCGGCGCTACCACCGCCCAGCAGCAGGACCAGGCCGACGAGTGCTGTCACGACTGTGACTCCGCCGGATCGGCCGAGTCGCTCGCCGAGGGCCAGGCGTGAACCGAGGGCGATGAGGACCGGCCCGGCGCCCAGGGTGACCATGGTGGCGACGGCCAGACCGGCGTACCCCACTGCGGCGAAGTACGCCGTCTGGTAGACGGCGAGCCCTACGCCTGTCGTCACGACCTGCCGCCACCTGTGGCGCGGCCGGGTGCTGACGACCCGGATACGCGAGGATGGTCGCCGACGTGTCAGGTGTCCGGCGGCGAGCAGCAGGACGCCGCCCGCGAACCGCCAGAAGGAGACGGCGACGGGGCCCAACCCGCTGGTGTCGTAGAGGACGGCCGCCGCGGCGCCGCCGGTGCCCCAGGCGATTGCCGCCAGGAGGATGTACAGGGTTCCTCGCCCCACGGTCGGGGGCAGATTTCTGCGCACGGGATTCTCCGTTGTCGTCGCCGCCCGGGCACCGCGAACGCACCCGGGCTCTGGATCGAAAGCCGGGTTCGGTGAACGGCGTCGTTACCGGGTGACCGGTGGCGGCGAGACAACGCGGAACGTCATGTCCGCACCCTAGCGGCGCGCAGACGATCGACCGCCTGCTTTATCGCGGCCACCCGCGTCGCGAGCGGTCCCGCGGGCACCTCGACGAGGTCGAATCCCGCGTCGCGGTACGTCAGTTCGTGGACGCGCTCGAAGACGAGCGACTCCTCGAAGCTGATCCGGCGGGCGGCGGTCGCCTCGACGAAGCCCTGATTCCGTACGAAGAAGACGGTCCGCTCGTAGTGGCGGCGTTCCGTCGTCAGGCGCTCGACCTCGTCCAGCAGGGCGGACGGCGGCGTCGACCCCAGGTGGCGGCACAGCGCGAGCGTGCAGACGGGTGAGCGGTCGTGGAAGACGATCTCCCCGGCGTGCGCTTCGGCTCGGCGCCGACGCCTCCGCTGAAGAGCCAGCACCCGCTCGGCGAAGTCCGGCTCCCGCCACGGTTCGGGCCGGCCGAGCGCCTGGTGCAGCGCGATCACGTCGGTCGCCGCCTCCTCCACGACGGGATGGCCGTCGACCTCCAGGTGGCGCAGGATCGCGGTCTTACCGGAGCCGGGAGCGCCGGTGAGGATGAATCCGGGCATGACGTCCTCCGTTGGCAGAAAGCCTCTTGATAGGCAAGCCGACACTTGCCTATGGTGGGTGACGTGGGCGATCTGTACCAGGCGCTGGCCGATCCCACCCGCCGCCTGATCCTCGACGAGCTGACCGAGCGCGACGGTCAGACCCTGTTCGAGATCTGCGGCCGGCTGGCCACCAAGCACCAGGTCGGCTCGTCCCGGCAGGCGATCTCCCAGCACCTCGACGTCCTGGAGGCCGCCGGCCTGATCGTCACGCGGCGGCAGGGCCGCTACAAGTTCCACCACCTCGACACCCGGCCGCTGCGGTCCATCACCGAGCGATGGCTCAGGTCCGACGCACCCACCCAGGAGAATCCATGAGAATCAACCTCACCAGCGTGTACGTCGACGACCAGGACAAGGCACTGCGCTTCTACACCGAGGTGCTGGGCTTCGTGAAGAAGACAGACGTGCCGACCGGGGAGTACCGGTGGCTGACTGTGGTCTCGCCGGACGCCCCGGACGGCGTGGAGCTGCTGCTGGAACCCGACGCGCACCCGGCCGCCAAGGCGTTCAAGGAGGCGCTCGCGGGCGACGGGATACCGCTGACGCAGTTCGCGGTGGACGACGTGGCCGCCGAGCACGACCGGCTGCGGGGCCTCGGCGTGCTGTTCACCCAGGAGCCGGTCGACATGGGCCCGGTGACCACGGCGGTGTTCGACGACACCTGTGGCAACCTGATCCAGATCGCACAGTACCGGTAGCGGGTCGACAGTGGCCGGACCGTGGCGTAGCCCGGCGCTGGCGGTCGCGGTGGCGTGCCTGGAGGACGAGATCCGGGACGCCTGGGCGCGGCTGCGCGGTGAGCTGGACGTGGCGCCGGGCTCGCCCGAGGAGAGCGAGCTGGCCTGGCTCGTCGTCGACGACCCCGGGGCGTACGACTGGCGGACCGTGGACGGCGCGGTGGACCGGCTGACCTGTCCCGACTGCGGGGCACGGCTGACCGCCGGACCGGCGACGTGCGAGACGTGCGAGTTCCGCCACCGGATGCGGTTCGGCGCCCGGGAGCGCGACCGCCCGCACGTGCCGCCCGGCAACGAGCACGCGCTGCGCGTGGCCACGGCGGTGACCCGCAGCCGCCACCGCTACTCACCCCGGGCGCGGGTCGGCTACGAGCTGGTCCTGCCGGACCTGCTGGCCGGCGCCCTGCCCACGACTCCCCAGGCCCAGGCCGCCAAGGCACTCGTCAACACGTTGACCGACGACGAGTGCGACCGGGTCGTGAGCCTCGCCGAGGTCGTGGAGTTGGCGAGAGGTCGTTGACTCCGCGCGGAACCGCTGGACACGATCGGTCACTCTGGCCGCATGACGGTGTGGCGGCGCCCGTACTCGCTGGACCTGACCACCTCCGGCTTCATGGTCGTGGCGGTGCTGGCGGTCGGCTTCTTCGTGCTCCTCGTGTTCGAGGTCAGAAGCGGCAGGATGCCGGGACGGGATGCGGTGTTCCTCGGCGTGTGGAACGCCGCCGGCCTCGCTGTCGCGGTCCGCCGCGCGATGCTCGGCGTCTGGGTGAGCCCTGTCGGCGTACGCTCGCGCTCGCTGCTCCGCACGACCACAGTGCCGTGGGCGTCGGTTGCGGAGATACACAGCGGTACGGGTTCGATCGTGGGCCTGGACGTGGGACGCGACGCGATCGTCATCGAGCGGATCGACGGCGAGCCGGTGCAGACGCCGATCCAGTCCGGCGCCGTCGTCCGGCCGTTCCGCCTGGAGCTGACCCGGCTGGTCACCTGGCCGGAGCACTACGACGAGATCCTCGTGAACCTGCGGGAGTGCCATCGCAACGCCCGGCCCCCGGAGCAGCGCGCGGCGGCGAGCCCGGCGCCGGATCCGGTCCGCACCGACCGTCCGGACCCGCCGGGGCAGATCCGGCGGCTCGCTCCGAGCGCCGCGCAGCGGCGCGACATCCATGCGCTGACCAGGCAGCACGAGCGCGGGGTGCTGACCGATGCCGAGTACGCGGCCGCGTTGGCGCGGCTGCGCGGTGACGAGTAGGCGTCAGCCGAGCCGGTCGAGCAGCTCGCGGCTGCGGCTCACCACCAGCGCTGTGGCCTCGGCGTCGTACGAGGGCAGCGAACTGTCGGTGAACAGGTGCCGGTCGCCGGGGTAGACGTACAGCTCGCCGCGCTCGGGACCGACGATCGACACCAGCTCGCGCGCGGCGTCGACGTCCCCTTCGAGCCCGAAGAACGGGTCGCGCTCCATGCCGTGCACCTGCACCGCCACCCCGTCGGGCCAGGGGCCGATCGCCCACTCGCCGGTCACCGGCAGGCAGGCCTCGTAGAGCAGGGCGGCCCGGGCGCCGGCCCGGGTCTGGGCGAGCCGCTGGGCGATGGCGGCGCCCCAGGAGACGCCCGCGTAGACGAGGCCGGCGGGCAGGCCGGCGACGAGCGCGTCGGCGCGCTGGTCGAGGACGTCGCCGCCGATCCGCTTGATCAGCGCGGCGCCGTCGGAGATGGTGGCCGGCCGTTCGCCGTCGAAGAGGTCGGGGACGTGGACGGTGTGGCCACCGGACCGGAGGGAGCCGGCGAGCGCGCGGACGCCGTCCGTGAGCCCTTGAATGTGGTGGAAGAGCACGATCTCGGCCATCACTACACTCCTGAGTTGTCAGACCAGAGTTGTCGAACGAACCAGAATCTTAGAACGGTCGAGAAATGTCGGTCAATGAGCGAATCCCGGACTACGACCTCGACGACCTGCTCGTGGTCACCGCTCCGGAGCAGTTGCGTGCGCTCGCCGACCCGCTGCGGAGCACGCTGCTCGAACTGCTCCTGGAGCGCGCCGCCACTGTCAACGAGATGGCCCGCGCCGTCGACCGGCCGAAGAGCAGCGTGGCGTACCACGTGAACCAACTGGTCGACGCCGGTCTGCTGCGCGTGGTGCGGACCCGCCGGGTACGCGCCATCGAGGAGCGGTTCTACGGGCGGGTGGCCCGCACCTACTACGTCGGCGCGCTCAGCCGGGCCGAGGACAAGCAGGTGGTGTCCCGGATCAACGGGCTCGCCGAGGCGGCAGCCGAATCGGCGGCCGCGCACGCCGCCGACGAGTTGCGGTGCACGCTCGTGCACGCGCGCATCCCGATCGAGGACGTCCGCGAGTTCTGGGCGGAGGTGCAGGCGCTGGCCCGGCGGTTCGCGCAGATCCCCCGCGCCGGGGACCAGGTGTACGGCTTCGCCGCCGGCCTCTACCCCACCGACGCGCCCACGCTCCCCGACACGGAACCCGCCACCGACCCACGCGACTGACGGCCCCACCACGTGACGGCAGGGTCTTGCCGGGACGGCGAACCGGGCAGACTAGCGTCGGAAGCGTGAGCATCGGATCCCCGCGCGTCCTGCCGGCCGAGCGCGGCATCGACGAGGCAGCCGCCGTCCTGCGTGCCGGCGGGCTGGTCGCCTTTCCCACCGAGACGGTTTACGGGCTGGGCGCCAACGCGCTCGACGCCCGGGCCGCGGCGCGGATCTTCGAGGCGAAGGCGCGGCCCAGCTTCGACCCGCTGATCAGCCACCTGGCCGACGCCGCCGACCTGGCCGCGCTGGTGGGCGAGGTGCCCGCGGCGGTGGCCGAGCTGGCGAAGCGGTTCTGGCCCGGCCCGCTCACCCTGATCGTGGACCGTCCGGAGATCATCCCGCCGATCGTCACCTCCGGTCTGGACACCATGGCGGTACGCGTACCGGACGAGTCGTCGGCGCGGGCGCTGATCGCCGCCGCCGGAGTGCCGGTGGCGGCGCCGAGCGCGAACCGGTTCGGCCAGCTCAGCCCCACCCGGGCCGAGCACGTGGTGGCCGGGCTGGGCGGCGCGGTGGACGTGGTGCTCGACGGCGGGCCCACCCGGTGCGGGATCGAGTCGACGATCGTGGACGCGCGCGGTGAGCGGCCGGTGGTGCTGCGGCTGGGCGCGCTGCCGGTCGAGGCGCTCGTCGAGGCGGTCGGCCCGGTCGAGGTGCGCCAGGGCAGCTCCGGCCAGCCGGTCGCGCCCGGGACGCTCGCCGCGCACTACGCCCCGCGTACCCCGTTGCGGTTGGGCGCGGCGGCCGAGCCCGGCGGCGGCCGGCGGGGCTTCCTGGCCTTCCGGGAGCCACCGGCGGACGGCGACTGGGCGGCGGTGGAGGTCCTGTCGCCCGACGGCGACGTGACGGCGGCGGCGGCGCGCCTGTTCGACGCGCTGCACCGGCTCGACGCGGCCGGGGTGACCGAGATCGTCGCCGAGCCGGTGCCGGAGACCGGCGTGGGCCGCGCGATAAACGACCGGCTGCGCCGGGCCGCCGCCACCTGGCGCTAGGACTGGTCGGCGTCGGGTCGCCGATGCGAACCCGGCTGCGGCAGGCGGTCGACCAGCTTGGTCAGCGCACCGTTGGCGAACGTCGCGCCGAGCGCCGACCCGGTGGCGATGGTCCAGCCCACCGGGCCGAGCGGGGTGCAGCCGAAGAACTGGCTGACGCCCGGCGTCTGCACCACAGCCACGAGCACGCCGACCGACGCGGCGGTGGCGGCGAGCACGCTGGGGCTGGTGCCGCCGGCCAGCACGGTCTGGCCGAGCTGGGTGCCGATCAGCGAGGCGAGCGCGACGGTGCTGGCACGCCGCTGGGTGCCGGTCCACCTGGCGATGGTCCAGCCGGCGGTCGCGCCCAGCGTGGTCGACGCCGCGCGCAGCCCGATCTCCCGGGTCATGGTGACGCCGAGCGACGAGTCCGGCCCTTCCCGCAGCAGATGGTCGGCGCTGTCGTCGGCGGGCGGGCGGACCGCGATGGCGAGTGCGGGTGCCAGGTCGGTGAGCAGGTTGACCAGCAGGAGTTGCCGGCCGGTCAGCGCGGACCGGCCGGTCGCGGCGGCGGTCAGCACGCTGAACGCGATCTCGCCGAGGTTGCCGCCGACCAGGATGCTCAGCGCGTGCCGCACCGACGACCACATGGCCCGTCCCTCGACGAGCGTGGCGATGATCGTCTCCAGCCGGTCGTCGGTGACCACCAGGTCGGCCGCCGCGCGGGCGGCGGGAGTGCCGCGCTGGCCGAGCGCGATGCCGACGTCGGCGAGCCGGATCGCGGGCGCGTCGTTGGCACCGTCACCGGTCATCGCGACAGTCCGGTCCTGGCGCTGCAACGCCTGGATGATCCGTACCTTGTGGGCGGGCGTGCAACGCGCCACCACGTCGGTGGCCATCAGGCGCTCGGCGAGCGCGGCATCGTCCAGCCGGTCCAGGTCGGTGGCGGTGACCACGCGCTGCCCGCCGTCGTCCGGGCTGATCTTGGCGGCGATCGCCTCGGCCGTGGCCGGGTGGTCACCGGTGATCATGACGGTGTGCACGCCCGCCGCCCGGATCCGGGCCACCGCCGGCCGGGCGCTCTCCCGCACCCCGTCGGCGAGCGTCAGGAAACCCACGAAGACCAGCCCGTCGACCTGCTCGTCGCTCACCTGCTCGATGGAGACCTGGCACTCGGCCACGGCGAGGATGCGATGCCCGGCACCGGCCCGCCCGGCCAGCATGGCCTGCACCTCCTCGCGTCCGGCCGCATCAAGCGGCCGGTCACCCTCGGCGGTGCGCCGGGACGCGCAGCGCGGCAGCACCGACTCGGGGGCGCCCTTCACGCTCAGCAGCAGCCCGTCGGCGGCCCGGCCGACGGTGGCGCTGTAGCCCCGGGACGGCTCGAACGGCATTCCGGCCGTGGCGGTCCACTCCGCCGCGCCGGTCTGCTCGGTCACCCCGGCGGCGTCCGCGCCGTGGCGTACCGCCCGGTCGGTCTGCTGCGGCAACTCGTCCGGATCCGCCGCAGCAGGGGTGGCCCGCACCGCGGCGGCCAGCGTCGACCGGAGCGGCTCGTCGAGTTCGTCCAGCACGCCGTACCGGCCGTCACCGGTACCCACCCCCGCCAGCAGCAACTTCCCCTCGGTGAGCGTGCCGGTCTTGTCGAAGCAGAGCACGTCGACCCGGCCCAGCGCCTCGATGGTCCGGGGGTTGCGGACCAGGGCGCCGTGCTCGGCCAGCCGCCGCGCCGCCGCCAGCTGCGCGGCGCTGACCAGGAACGGCAACCCCTCCGGCACCGACGCGACGGCCAGGTTCGCGGCGGTCGCCGCCGTTTCGGCGAGGGGTACGCCCCGAAGCAGCCCTGCGCCTGCGACAGCGATCGCCGAGGCGGCCGCAAGGGGTACGGCGCTGCTGGTCAGCCTGCCGAGCCGCGCCTCCACGCCACTGGCGGGAGGGGCCTGCCGGGCCATGGCGAGGCTCCGCCCGGCCTCGGTCTCCGCACCGGTGGCCACCACCACTGCGGTGCCGTGCCCGGCGGCCACAGTGGTGCCCTCGAACAGCATCGAGTGCCGTTCGGCGATGGCCGCCGCCACCACCGGTTCCGGACTCTTCGCCACCGGCAGCGACTCGCCGGTCAGTGACGACTCGTCCGCCTCCAGCCCGTCGCTCGTCAGCACCCGGCAGTCGGCCGGTACGGCGTCCCCGGAGCTGACCGTGATCACGTCGCCGCGGACCAGTTCCTCGGCGGGCACCACCCGCTCGGCGCCGTCGCGCAGCACCCGGGCGGTGACCGCCGATCGGGACAGCAGCTCGGCAAGCGATCGTTCGGTGTTGCGCTGGTGCACCGCGCCGACCAGAGCGGACCCGCCCACCACGCCACCCACCAGGGCCGCGTCGACGAGTGAGCCGAACGCGGCGGAGAGCACCGCACCGGCGGCCAGCACCGGGGTGAGCGGGTTGGACAGCTCCTCCACGAACGCGCGGAGCAGCCCGGCCGGGCCGTGCTCGTCGCCGACCTCGACGCGCCGGCGACGGGCCGCCTCGTCCTCGGCAAGCCCGGACGGGTCGGTGGCGAGCTGGTCCAGGACGGTCTGCGCCGGCATCAGGTGCCAGGCGGTGAGCGCGGGCATCGGTGCGCCGGTCCGGTCCGGCAGCCGGTGTGCCCGGAACACGCCGTGCGCGAACGCGAGCGCCGCCGCGCCGTTCACCGCGGCGAGCGTCGGGCGGGGCAGCCGCCGCCGGTCGGCGGTGAACGCGGCGAGCGCGCCGAGCCCGCTGCCGGCCATCGAGATCCGGACGTTCTGCTCGGTCATCCGGCGGGCCACCCCGACGGCGTCGACGAGCAGGGCCGGTACCCGCAGGTCGTCACCGACCAGCAGGTGCGCGCCCCACGGCGGCAGGTCGTCCGGGCCGTACACGCCGAGGCCGCAGTCCGAGGCGGCGAGCGCCGACCGCTCACCGGAGACCACCATCACCACGGCGCCCTCGCGTTGCAGGTCGTGCACCGCGTCGGCGAGCCGGGCACCACCGGGTACGAGCAGGTCCGCGAAGTCGTACCGGCCGTCGTCCGCGCCGCCGACCACGAGCCGCAGGCCCGCCTGCCGTGCGGCCGACGCCAGCGCGTCCACGCCCGGCGCGGGCTCCGGCTCGACCCGCAGTACGGCGGCGAGCCGGCCGTTCTCCGCCAGCCCGAGCAGCCGTCCACCGTCGGCGCGCAGCCGGGCGCTGTCCGGGGTGTCGCCGGGATCGTCGGCGCCGAGGCGGTCCAGCGGGCCGATCCGCCAGCCCTCGGCGGCGCGAACCGCGTCCGGCTCGGCCGGGTCGAACAACGCGAACGCGCGCGCGGCGACCTGCCCGGTGTCGGCGTCGGCCAGCGGCGCGAGATCGGCCAGGACGCCCCGGTCCGAACCGAGCACCGCCGCGTCGAGCACCACCGTGTCGATCCGGTCCAGCTCACGCAGCACACTGCGGTCCATCGCGATCACGCCGCGCCGGGCGAGCATCCGGCCGAGCTGGGCGCCGTACCCCTCCCGGCCGGAGCCGGGCGCCTTCGGCAGCGAGGACAGCGCCAGCGCGGCTGCGCGCTTCGGCCCCAGCACCGGCAGCGCCGCCGCCCCGGCGACCGCGCCGGCCGGAAGCACCCGCTTGGCGTACCGCTCGGGCTGCCCGTCCGGCACCGGGCAGGGCCGCTCGCCGTCGGGCACCCGGGCCACAGCCCGCTCCGGGTCACCGGTCAGGTGCGGCTCGGCCCGCCGCCACGCGTTCAGTTGAGCGGCGCCCTCACCCCACTGCACGACCCGCTGCGCGCCGTCCAGCACGATGCCCGCCCAGCCGCCGGTGAGACCCTGCACCACCGCCTCGGCCAGCGGGAACAGCACCTCGGCGCGCGGGTCGGCGCGGATGCCCAGACCGGCCAGCGCGTGCAGCTTCGGGTGCAGGTCGACCGCGCCGAGCAGACCGGCCACCTCGGCGGGAATGGGAGTGAGCGGCAGGACACGGGTGGCAGCGGAGATGCTCAACCCGAGCACGTCGGACAGCAGCGCGCCGAACGTCCGCGCGGTACGCGGGCCGTCCTCGGGCGGCTGCGGCGGTTCGATCTCCGGGTCCGGCTCGTACGGGCAGGTCTGCTCCACGCGCGCCACCGTGGCGATCAGGTCGCGCAGCTTCGGCGCCGGATCCCCGGTCGCCACCACCACCCGGCCCGACGGCGCGTTCACCCGCGCCCAGGCGACACCCGGCATCGACTCCAGCGCCGCCTCGACCTGACGGGCCAGCCGGTCGCCGCCGTCCTGGCAGACGCCGTGCACCTCGATGTGGTGGCGGCCGTCCTGCGACCACACGCGGCGGCTGGTCAGCCCGGTGAGGCGGGCCAGCCGGGCCGCCGCCGTACCGACGCTGCCCGCCACCTCGCTGACCCGGGCCGGCACGGCATCAGTGGGCAGGGCCGAACCGACGGTACGCGCGACACGCGCGGCGGTCTCCGGTACGACCGTCGGCGACAGCAGGAGGCCGGCGAACCGTCCCAGCGAGGTCATCGAGTCGTACGGCCGGGCAGTCGGTTGAAGGTGTCGCAGCCGTACGCCATCTCGCCTCCCGGTCTCGTCCCGGCGGCCCGACTTCCCGGCGCGGCGTCCGTTATGCCACCCCGACGGCAGAATTTTCCGGGGCATCGCCCCGCCGTTCCCGGCCGACGAGACGCGCGCCACAGTTGACCTCAACCGGGGGTGAGGTCCGAGGCTGAACGCCATGACCAGCACCACCGCCGTTCCGGCTGATCCACCCGTCGACCTCTGGTCGCCGCGCCTGCGGGCGATGACGGTGGGCAGTGTCGCCCTGGTGTCCCTGCTCGCGTTCGAGGCGCTGGCGGTGGGCACCGCCATGCCGACCGTGGCGCGCAGCCTCGACGGGCTCGGCCTGTACGCGCTGGCGTTCGGCGGTTCGTTCGCCTCCGGCGTGGTGGCGATGGTCGCCTCCGGCATCTGGTGCGACGCGCGCGGGCCGCGCCCGGCCATGTGGCACGGTGTCGTCTGGTTCGTCGCCGGGCTCGTGGTGGCCGGCGCCGCCACGACCATGGAGGTGCTGGTCGTCGGGCGGGTGGTGCAGGGCTTCGGCTCCGGACTGGTCTCGGTGGCGCTCTACGTGGTCGTCGGGCAGGCGTACCCGGAGCAGTTGCGGCGGCGGATCTTCGCCGCGTTCGCCGCGGCCTGGGTGGTGCCGTCGCTGGTCGGTCCGGCCCTGGCCGGACTGATCGTGGAACATCTGGGCTGGCGGTGGGTGTTCCTCGCGGTGCCGGCGGTGGCGATCCCGGCGGCGCTGCTGGTCCAGCCGGGGCTGCGGGCGCTGACCGCCACCGTGGCGACCCGGCCGCCGGCGGGTGCCCTGGCCCGGATCGGCTGGGCCTGCGGGGCGGGGGCGAGCGCCGCACTGCTGCACTACGGGGGGCAGCAGCGCGGCGTGCTCGCCGCCGCCCTGATCGCCGGGGCGCTGGCCGGGCTGTTCGTCTGCGTGCCGCACCTGCTGCCGGCCGGGTTCCTGCGCGCGGCGCGGGGACTGCCGACGGTGATCGGCCTGCGCGCGCTGGCGTCGGCGGCGTTCGTGGCCGCCGAGGTGGTGATCCCGCTGATGCTGTCCCGGGAGCGCGGTTTCTCGCCCACCGGCGCCGGCCTGGTGCTGACGGTCGGGGCGCTGTCCTGGTCGGTCGGCTCGTGGATCCAGGGGCGGATCCGCTCACCCCGCTCGGCGGCGACGCTGCCCCGGGCCGGGCTGGCCTGCATCACGATCGGTACGGCGGGCGTGGCGTCGGCGCTGGTGCCCGGACTGCCGGTGCTGCCGGCCGTGCTGAGCTGGTCGGTGGCCGGGCTGGGCATGGGCCTGCTCTACCCGTCGCTGTCGGTGCTCACCCTGGAGCAGTCCGCCCCGGCCGAGCAGGGCCGCAACAGCTCCGCGCTGCAACTGGGCGACTCGCTCGCCGCCGCCACAGTGCTGGCGCTCACCGGCGCGGTCCTGGCCGCCGGTGCGTCCCCCGGCCCGGCCGGCTTCGCGACCACGCTGGCTGTGGCAGCCACTTGCGGCCTGCTGGGCCTGCTGCTGGCCGGCCGGGTGGTCCTCCGCCCCACCCCCTGACCCGCCCTGCCCGCCCCCGCCCTCCCACCCTCTGCCGGTTGATCAAGGAGTTCGGGTCGGTCTTCGAGCCTCCGTCCGACACGAACTCCTTGGTCAACAAAGGGAGGGCAGGGCCGAGGTGGCCCTCGGGGGCGCAGGATCGGGGTGAAAGGGGCGGGGGCGGGCGGCTGTCACGATCCGGGTCGGCGTTCCGTCCCATCGGGGAGCCGCGGTGTGGCGGTTGCGCGTGGGCGGGAGGAGTGGGCGATGCGGGTGCTGGTGACCGGGGCGACCGGGCGGCTCGGGCGGGTGGCGGTGCCGCGGCTGCGGGACGAGGGCTTCACGCTGCGCGCGATGAGCCGCGGGCCGCGTACCGGGGACGGGGTCGAGTGGGTGACCGCCGACCTGGCCACCGGCGCCGGGCTGGCGGAGGCGGTCGCCGGGGTGGACGCGGTGCTGCACCTGGCCTCGTCGCCGCAGCGGCGCACCCACGACATCGACGTGCTCGGCACCCGCCGGCTCGCGGTGGCGGCCGGTCACGCCGGGGTACGTCACCTGGTCTTCGTGTCGATCGTCGGCGTCGACCGGGTGCCGCTCGGCTACTACCGGCACAAGCTCGCGGCTGAGCAGGTGGTGGCCGCCGGACCGGTGCCGTGGAGCGTGTTGCGGGCGACCCAGTTCCCGGAGTTTCTGGAGGGGCTGCTCAGCGGCGCGAGCCGCCTCGGCCCGGTGATCGGGGACCGGGCCGTGCTCGCCCAGCCGGTCGACCCCGGTGAGGTGGCGGACCGGCTCGCCGTTCTGCTGCTGGCCGGACCGTCGAACCGGGTGGAGGACTTCGGCGGACCGGAGGTGCTGCGCTACGACGACGCGGCCCGCGCCTGGCTCGCGGCCCGGCGGGTACGCCGTCCGCTGCTGCCGGTCCGGATCCCCGGCCGGCTCGGACGGGAGCTGCGCGCGGGTGGCCTCACCACGACCGCCACGCCGACCGGCACCCGGACCTGGGCCGACCACCTCGCGGACACGTACGGGGGAACCGCCGGAAGATGAGAAACGGTCGGGTCCGCACCGGCCTACGGTGACCGCATGCTGGTCTTCGTCGCCACAGTGGTCCTGTACGTCTTCGGTTTCGTCTTCCTCTACGGCGTGATCCGGGTCGGCGTCCGGCACGGCATCGAGGACGCCGAGGCGAACCGTCCCGAGGTGCTGCGCCGCCGGCAGCTCACCACGACCGAGAGCCGGGACTTCGCGCAGGAGAACGCGTTCCTCACCAATCCCAACTGAAGGGCGGGGGCGGGGTCCGGCCGGTCGATCCGCCGGGCGGGTGCGAGGATCGCGGCATGATGGGGACGCTGAAGACGGAGCCGGCCCGGACCCGGCTCGACCTGCTCGCCCCGCCGGTCGCCGCGGCCCTGCAGGATTGGCCGGCCGAGGCCCCGGTGGACGTGGACGACGTACTGGTCGCCCCGATCGACGCCGACCTGGCCGACACCGCTGCCTTCTGCGAGGCGTACGGGGTGGGGCTGGAGGAGTCGGCCAACTGCGTGGTGGTCGCCGGCAAGCGCGGCGGCGAGACCCGGTACGCGGCCTGTGTCGTGCTCGCCACCACCCGCGCCGACGTCAACGGTGTGGTCCGCAAGCTGCTCGACGTGCGCAAGGCGAGCTTCGCGCCGATGGCCGAGGCGGTCGAGTCGAGCGGCATGGAGTACGGCGGCATCACGCCGATCGGCCTGCCGGCGGACTGGCCGATCCTCGTCGACTCCCGGGTGATCGCCACGCCGCACGTGATCATCGGTTCGGGCGTACGGCACAGCAAGATCGCCCTGCCCGGGCCGGCGCTCGGCGCGCTGCCCGGGGCGAGGGTGGTGGAGGACCTGGCCAGGCCGGCCTAGGTCCTCATCCGCATCGATCTTGTTCCACGTGAAACATCAGGCTGCCGCTTCGCGCTGCGCCACCTCGCGCAGCGCGGCGAGCAGCGTCTCCGGCTCCTGGGCGCCGGTGACCGCGTACTTTCCGGCCAGCACGAAGGTCGGCACGCTGGAGACGCCGAGCTGGTGGGCGGTGCTCAGGTCGGCGGCGACCTCCCGGCGGCCCAGGTTCGACTCCAGGTACTGCCGCGCCTCGGTCTCGTCCAGCCCGGCCTCGCCGGCCAACGTGACGAGCGCGTCGATCGAGCCGACGTCGATGCCGTCGTGGAAGTGCGCCCGGTAGAGCCGCTCGACCATCTCGGCGGAGCGCCCGTGCTCGGTGGCGAAACGCACCAGCCGGTGCGCGTCGAACGTGTTCGCGGCCACCGCCCGGTCGAACCGCAGGTCCAGGCCCGCGCCCGCGGCGACGCCCGTCACGTGCGCGGCCATGCCCTCGGCCTTGTCCCGCCCGCCGAACTTGTCGCCGAGCGCCTCCAGCAGCGGCTTCGGCTCGGTGACCGGAGTCGGGTCCAGCTGGAACGGCCGGAACCGGACGTTCACCTCGCCGTCGTACGACTCCAGGGCCTGTTCCAGCCGGCGCTTGCCGATCCAGCACCAGGGGCAGACCACGTCGGCGTAGATCTCGATGTCCATGACCAGCGACAACCCGCGGGTCAGGAGATCTGTTCCCGGACCTGGCGCTTGAGCCGGGCCAGGATGGCGGTGCCGCCGCGTACGCGCAGCGGGCTGATCGCCTGCGCCAGGCCCATCCGCTGGTAGAGGTCGTCCGGTACGGCGAGCACCTCCTCGGCGCTCGCCCCGGCCAGCCCTTCGGCGAGGATGCCGGCGAACGCCCGGGTGGTGGGCGCCTCCGGCGGGCAGTCGAACACAGTGCTCACGGTCTTGTCCGCGTTCACCTCGGCGCGCAGGAAGAACGCAGTCTGGCACTCGGGGACCTGCTCCAGTTCCTCCCGGTTCACACCCTCGGGCAGGGGCGGGATCACGTCCGCGAACTCCAGCAGCATCTCCAGGACGACGTCGCGGGGCGCGGCGGCGAACTCGTCGACGATCTCGGCCAGCTTGGTCGGCATCTCGGGCATGGGTCGAGGCTATCCGCCGCCGCGCGTCGCCACCCGGCGGTGCCGAGCGGGGCCCCGCCGCACGTGCGGAGCCCGCGCTCACACGTTCGGCGCGGCCTCGCTGATGTCGCTGAGTGCCGAGTGGGGGTCGAGCTGCATGGCGAGGTCACCGAGGGAGACGATGCCGACGAGCTTGCGGTCGCTGTCGCACACCAGCACCCGGCGGATGTTGCGCTCGCGCATCAGCGCCGCCGCCTCGTTCGCCGTGCAGTGCTGTTCGATCATCACCACCTCGCGGGTGATGATCGAGCCGATCGTGGTGGTGCCGGGGTCGGCACGCTCGGCCACCGCCCGGACCACGATGTCGCGGTCGGTCAGCATGCCGGCGAGCGTGGCCCCGTCGGTCACCACCACGTCGCCGATGTCCGACTCCTTCATCACCCGGGCCGCCTCGTCCAACGGGGTCTCCGCCGAGAGGTAGACCACCTGCCTGGTCATCACGTCACTGACGCGGAACATGAGAGCCTCCGAACGCTTTGGTCGATCCGTCTGCGGTACCCGGTGGCGCGCTCGCTACACCCCGTCGCGGCGCGTCGCGCCCGCCTCGTCGCGCAGGCGCTCCACGATGGCCTCCACCGGCAGCTCGGTGCGCTCGCCGGTGGCCCGGTCGCGCAGTTCCACGTACCCCTCGGCCAGGCGGCGGCCGACCACGACGGCGCGCGGGATGCCGATCAGCTCGGCGTCGGTGAACTTCACCCCGGCGGACACGTGCGTGCGGTCGTCGACCAGCACCCGCAGGCCGGCGGCGGCGAGGCGCCCGCCGAGGTCGAGCGCCGCGTCGAGCTGCGGCCCCTTCCCGGCGGCGATCAGGTGTACGTCGCACGGCGCGACCGCCGCGGGCCAGACCAACCCTCGGTCGTCGTGGTGCTGCTCGGCCACTGCGGCGACCGCCCGGGACACGCCGATGCCGTAGCAGCCCATCGTGGGCCGGACCGGCTTGCCCTCGGGGCCGAGGACGTCGACCGCGAACGCGTCGGTGTACCGGCGTCCGAGCTGGAAGATGTGCCCGATCTCGATGCCCCGCCGGATGGTCAGCTCGCCGTCGGCGCAGGCCGGGCAGCTGTCGCCGGGCCGCACCTCGGCGGCCTCGATCGTGCCGTCCGGTACGAAGTCGCGCCCGCACACCACGTCGGTGGCGTGCCGGCCCGGCTCGTTCGCGCCGGTCAGCCAGGAGGTGCCGGGCACCACGCGGGGGTCGACCAGGTAGCGGATGCCGTGCTTGGCCAGGATCTGCGGGCCGATGTAGCCGCGGACCAGCTCCGGGTGCGCGTCCCAGTCCTCGAAGACCGCCACCGTGGCCGGGGCGAGCACCGCCTCGACCCGCTTGAGGTCGACCTCGCGGTCGCCGGGCAGGCCGATCACCAGCGGTTCGCCCTGTTCGGCGCCGGCCCGTCGGACGGTGAGGACCACGTTCTTCAACGTGTCGGCGGCGGTCCAGCCGGTGCGCCCGCCCAGCTCCCGGGCCTCGGCCAGCTCGACCAGTGCAGCGATGGTCGGCGTCTCCGGGGTGTCGTGCACCTCGGCGGGCGGGTACGCGTCGGGGTCGCCGGCGGCCGGGGCGCGGGTCACCACCGCCTCGGTGTTCGCCGCGTAGTCGCAGGCGGTGCAGCCGACGAACGTGTCCTCGCCGACCGGCGTGGCGGCCAGGAACTCCTCCGAGGCGGACCCACCCATCGCGCCGGACATCGCGTGGACAGTGGTGAAGTCCAGGCCGAGCCGGGTGAAGACGCGCTCGTAGGCGGCCCGGTGCCGGTCGTACGCCGCCTGGAGCCCGGCCTCGTCCAGGTCGAACGAGTAGGCGTCCTTCATCAGGAACTCGCGCCCGCGCAGCAGACCGGCCCGGGGCCGTGCCTCGTCGCGGAACTTGGTCTGGATCTGGAACAGCGTCACCGGGAAGTCCCGGTACGAGGTAAACAGGTCCTTCACCAGCAGCGCGGCCAGCTCCTCGTGGGTCGGCGCGAGCAGGTGCTCGGCGCCCTTGCGGTCGGCGAGCGTGAAGATGTCGTCCCCGTACTCGGTCCACCGCCCGCTGGTCCGGTACGGCTCGGCCGGGAGCAGCGCCGGGAAGTGCACCTCCTGGTCGCCGATTCCGGTCATCTCGTCCCGCACGATCGCGGTGATCCGGTCCAGCACGAGTTTGCCCAGCGGCAGCCAGGTGTAGCCGCCCGGCGCGGCCCGGCGGACGTAACCGGCGCGCAGCAGCAGCCGGTGGCTCGGCACCTCCGCGTCGGCCGGGTCCTCGCGCAGGGTCCGGAGCAGCAGGGTCGACATGCGCAGCAGCATTGGCGCAGCTTATGGCGCGAGCGGACGACCGGGCGATCCCTTTCCGCGCTCGTGTCGGATCGATCGTCGCCAGCTCGGCGAGGTGGCGGCATCCGACTGGTGTCGATACCGCCACCCCGCCGAGCTGGCGCGGACGGTCCAGCAAACGTCCCGGGGGTCGGGTAGGAATGCGGCATGGCTGAGCGACCGCTGATGAAGCTGACGACCACGGTGCTGGACGCGCCGTCCGCAGAGGACCTGGCCGCGTTCTACGAGCGGCTGCTCGGCTGGTCCCGTCGCGAGGACGAGTCCGACTGGGTGGTGCTTGCTCCGCCGGACGGCGGCACCTGGCTGGCCTTCCAGGACGAGCCGGCCTACGTGCGCCCGGTATGGCCCGCCGGGCCCGGCGACCCGCCGATGATGACCCACCTGGACATCAAGGTCGACGACCTGGAGGCCGCCTCGGCGTACGCGGTGTCGGTGGGCGCGACACTGGCCGACTTCCAGCCGCAGGACGACGTCCGGGTGCACCTCGACCCGGCCGGTCACCCGTTCTGCCTCTACCTGTGACGGGTGACCGGCTCCTACGGCCGGCTAGCTGACCTTGGTGCGGTAGATCGCCGTCGCGGCGGCGTAGGCGGCCAGGAGCAGGCCGGCGCACCAGGCGAGCGCGATCCAGACGTCGTTGCCGACGGGTTGCTGAGCGAAGAGCGCGCGGAGGGTGTTCACGATCGATGTCACCGGCTGGTTGTCGGCGAACCAGGCGACCGGGCCGGGCATCGAGTCGGTGGGGACGAACGCCGAGCTGATGAAGGGCAGGAAGATCAGCGGGTAGCTGAAGGCGCTCGCGCCGTCGACGGTCTTGGCGGACAGGCCCGCGATGACGGCGACCCAGGTCAGGGCGAGGGTGAACAGGATCAGGATGCCGGCTGCGGCGAGCCAGCCGACCACCGATGCACCAGTCCGGAATCCCATGATCAGGGCGACGCCTGTGACGATCACGAGCGAGGCCAGGTTGGCGACGAGCGAGGTCAGGACATGCGCCCAGAGCACTGAGGGCCGCGGGATCGGCATCGACTGGAAGCGCTCGAAGATGCCGCCCTGCATGTCGAGGAACAGGCGGTACGCCGTGTAGGCGATGCCGGACGCGATCGTGATGAGGAGGATGCCCGGCAGCATGTAGTTGATGTACGACTCGCCGGATCCGGTGTTGATGGCTCCACCGAGCACGTACACGAAGAGCAGCATCAGCGCGACGGGTGTGACCGCCGTGGTGATGATGGTGTCCGGGCTGCGGAGGATGTGCCGCAGGGAACGGCCGGTGAGGGTTCCGGTGTCGCTGAGGACGTGGATGGTCATCGGGATTCCTCTCCTGCGGGCACGGCTGCCTTGTCGGCGGCCCTGGCGGTGTGGCCCACGAGGGCGAGGAAGACGTCCTCAAGGGTCGGCTGCTTCTCGACGTACTCGACCTTCGCGGTCGGGAGGAGCCGCTTCAGCTCGGCGAGAGTGCCGTTCTGGATGATCGTTCCCTCGTGCAGGATCGCGATCCGGTCGGCGAGTTGCTCGGCCTCGTCGAGGTACTGGGTGGTGAGCAGGATGGTGGTGCCGTCCTCGGCGAGCTGCCGCACTGTCCGCCAGACCTCGATGCGGGCCTGCGGGTCGAGGCCGGTGGTCGGCTCGTCGAGGAACACGACCGGCGGGTTGCCGACGAGACTCATCGCGATGTCCAGCCGCCGGCGCATGCCGCCCGAGTACGTCCCCGCCCGGCGGTTCGCGGCGTCGGTGAGGGAGAAACGGGCAAGCATGTCGTCGGCGACCGCACCCGGATTCCTCAGGTGGCGGAGCTTCGCGACCAGGACCAGGTTCTCCCGGCCGGTGAGCACTTCGTCGACGGCGGCGAACTGGCCGGTCAGGCTGATCGACTTGCGTACCTCGGCGGGAACCGAAGCGACGTCGAAGCCGTGGACGGTCGCGGTGCCGGTGTCCGCCTTGAGCAGCGTCGACAGGATCCGCACGAGCGTGGTCTTTCCGGCGCCGTTCGAGCCGAGCAGAGCGAAGATGCTCCCGGCCGTCACCTCGAAGTCGACGCCCCGCAGCACGTGCAGGTCCTTGTAGGACTTGGTGATGCCCCGAACCCGGATGGCGGGTTCGCGCGTCGCGGTGGTCATGAGTGTTCCTCCCCGCTGTTGCCGGCGGCGGCGTCGATCGCCTTCCGGAGGCGCTCGCGCTCCTTGTCCATCCACTGCCTCCCGGAGTACGCGGACACGAACGTCTCGGCGAACTCGACCGGGTCGTCGCCGACGATCGCGCGGACGGGCGTGTTGTCGGCGACCGCGCGCTCCCAGAGGTCCACGGAGTCGCCGAGCATCGCGACGAGTGTGTTCCCGTCGACGATCCCGCCCTGGTACATGAAGTACCGCTGGAGCGCCTTGGCCGCGCTGCGATGGGGTTCCGGCAGGGCCTCCATGCGGGCCATGTGCCGCTTGTACTGCTTCTTCTGGTCGAGCGATCCGACGAGCGTCTCGATCCACTTCGCGGCCATGCTCATGCTCCTTCGTCGTGCCGGTCGTCGTTGTCACGAAGGTGGTCGATGCGTTCCGCGAGGACGCTCCACGTCCGCCAGAACTCGGCGAGCTGATCCCGCCCCTTTGCGTTGATCGAATACACCTTCCGCGGGGGCCCCTTCTCGGAGGGAACCTTCTCCACGTCCACGAAACCGCGTTGCTCGACGCGGACGAGCAGCGCGTAGATGGTGCCTTCCGCGATGTCCGAGAATCCGCGGTCGCGCAGCCAGGCGGTGATCTCGTAGCCGTACGCGGATCGGCGGGCCAGGATCGCCAGGACGATGCCTTCGAGGGTGCCCTTCAGCATCTCCGTCATCTGGTTGGCCATGTCCTCGTTCCCTCGCTATTGAGCGTCGCTGAGTACCAGTAGAAAGTAACACTAGGTACCGGTAGCTAGCAACGCTTAATACCGGGGATCCCGGAGAACCGCTTCCTCTAAGTTCGGCGGATGACCACCACTCCTTCGGCTCGCGCCGTGAGCCAGTACGCGACGACCACCGGCAACCTGACCGCCCGCATCGCACTGCACTCGTACGGCACGAACCCGCAGGGCTGGTTCGCCTGGCTGGGCGAGCGGCTGCCGCTGACCGGGGACGTGCTGGAGGTGGGTGCCGGCACCGGCGAGCTGTGGCGCCGGGTCGGCCGTCGCGGCCGGCTCACCCTCACCGACTTCTCACCCGCCATGTGCGCGCGGCTGCGCGAGGTGCCCGGCGCCCGGGTGCTGCGCTGCGACGCCACGTACCTGCCGTTCCGAGCCGGCGTCGCCGATGCGGTGATCGCCAACAGCATGCTCTACCACCTGGACGACCCGGACGCCGCGCTGCGCGAGTTCGCCCGGGTGCTGCGCCCCGGCGGGCGGCTGGCCGTCGCCGTGAACGGCCGCGACCACCTGGCCGAGCTGAACACGCTCGGCCCGGTGATCGGCCGTCCGGACCTGGCCGTCCGGTTCCACGACCGGAACGACGTGACCGCCGAGGCGACACCGGCCCGGGTCGCCGCCCACTTCGACGACGTGACGGTCGAGCGCTACCCGGACGAGCTGGTGGTGCCCGCCGCGGAGCCGATCCTGGCGTACGTCGCCAGCATGATCGGGCCGCTCACCGCCGCGCAGGAGGCGGCCGCCCGCGCCGCGATCCAGGCCCGCATCGACGCCGAAGGCGCCTTCCGGGTACGCAAGCACACCGTGCTGATCAGCGCGGCGCGCGGCTCCCGCTGACCCGGACGAAGGCACGCCAGGCGTCGGGCGTGAAGGTCAGCACGGGTCCGGCCGGGTCCTTGCTGTCCCGCACCCCGACCACACCGGCCAGATTGTCCGCCACCTCGACACACTCGCTCTGCCCGCTGCGCGTGGACTTGCGCCAGACCGCGCCGATCAGCTCCATGACTCGACCACTTCCTTCATCAGCTCGATCGACTGCCGGCGGGACAGTGCCTCGCTCCGGACGCTCTCCCATCTGGACAGCAGGATAGCCACGTCCTCATCCTTGTAGATCACTGTTCCGCCGAGTTGGTTCTCCAGGTAGCCGATCCAACCCCCGTCGCCGCCCCGAGCGAGGGTGAACGGCCCGGTCAGTCCGATGTGCAGGCCCGCGTCGGCCGGAATGACGTGTACCGCGACGTGTGGGTGGCTGCTCGCCTCGATCAGGTGCGCCACCTGCTGGCTCATCAACCCGCGAAAGCTCTCGTCGGCGCGGCGCAGCACGGTTTCCTCGATCACCGCGACGAACTTGGGTGGATCGGCTCCGGCGAGCACCGCCTGCCGGTCGAGCCGGACCGCGAGTCGTCGTTCGGCCTCCTGGTCGGCGAGCATGTCGTCCGTGCGGATCATCGCGCGGGCGTAGTTCTCCGTCTGCAACAGGCCCGGGATGAGACTCGGCTGGTAACAGCGCAACTGCTGCGCCTGGCGTTCGGCTTCGAGCCAGGGGCGGAACCAGCTCGGCTGGCCGTCGCGCTCGGCGAGCTTGAGCAGCGACATCAACAGCCCGCCGGTGCCGAGCACCTCGTCGGCCCGGGCGAGGAAGAACCGGTCGAGCGGCCGGTGGCCCAGCTCGACCGCCGACACCTGGGAGCCGGAGAAGTGCACGAGCCTCCCGAACTCCTCCTGGCTCAGCTCGGCCCGCAGCCGCAGTCGCCGCAGTTGCGCGCGGATCAGCTCGGCGGTCGGCTCGTTCTCCACACGCCCTCCTCAGTCCGCCGTCGGTCTCCCGGCCTCTCCCCGGACCGGCCGCGACGGCTTCCGAGCGTAGTGGTGTCGTCAGCAGACTGTCACGCATGAACCTTCCCGTACCGCGGCTCGGGCCGTACCCCGATCGGCCACGCCCCTACCCGCCGGACCACCCGGCCCACCTGCCGATCCGGCCGCTCTGGCTCTGCCGCGCCTGCGGCGGACCGTGGCCCTGCGCGAAGGCCCGCCTGCTGCTCAAGGTCGAGTACGCGGACCACCCCGTCGACCTGGCGGTCTACCTGTCCGGGCTCTACCACGAGGCCACCCACGACCTGTTCCGCCTCAATCCACACGACGGGCCGACCCCGCGCGAGCTGTTCGAGAGGTTCGTCGGCTGGGGCCCGTACCGGCGGAGCATCACCGATACGATGCCCGCGACATGACAGCGCCCGGGGACTTCGACCTGACGACGGACGAGCTGCGCGAGGTGGCGCGGTACGCGGTCCGGCACGCGGAGGACGTCCTCCCGGTCTACGAGCGGGCGGTTCCCGGTGACCCGCGTCCCCGTGCGGCCGTCGACGCGGCCTGGACGTTCGTGCGCGGCGCCGCCCGGACGAAGCTCCAGCGGATCGCGTCGCTCGACGCGCACCGGGCCGCCCGGTCCGCGCCCACCGAGGCCGCGCGCCTCGCCGCCCGGGCCGCCGGTGACGCCGCCGCGGCCGCGTACCTGCACCCGATCGCGAAGGCCACCCAGGTCGGCCACATCCTGCGGGCCGCCGCCAACGCCGCGCGCGTCGCCGAACTGGAGGCGGGCGGCGACGAGACCGCCGGCGAGGCGCTGCTGGAACGATCCCGGCGGCTCGCCACACCCGTGCTCGTCGACGTGCTCCGCCGCTACCCACCGGTGACCGGCGGCGGCAGCCGGGTCGCCCGGCTGATGAGCAGCCTCGACCACGACCTGCGCCGGGGTGACGCCGGGGCGGAGGTCGCGCCGTGATCCTGCCGAAGATCCGCGATCCCCGGTTCACCACGATCCGCCGGGGCGGCACGCTCACCGACGAGCACCACCACCTGCTGGCGCTCTGGGCGGCCACGTGCGCCGAGCACGTCCTCGGGCTGTTCGAGGCGGTCCGGCCGGACGACAGCCGCCCACGCGAGGCGATCGAGCACGCCCGCGCCTGGGTGCGGGGCGAGGTCAGGATGATGGAGGCGCGTGCGGCGGGCGGTCACGCCATGGGTGCGGCCCGGGACCTGCGCGGGGCGGCACGCAACGCCGCGTATGCCGCCGGTCAGGCCGCCGTCGTGGCCCACGTGGCCGCCCACGAACTCGGTGCCGCCGCGTACGCGATCAAGGCCGTACGCGCGGCGGCGCCCGCCGGTCTCGGCGAGGCGGCCGGGCGCGACGAGTGCCGATGGCAGCGCGACCAGCTCCCGGCGGAGATCCGCGACCTGGTCCTGGACGACCAGCGCCTGCGCAACGACATCTGCTGGTCTGTCTTCGACTGCTGACGCCGGCGGTGCCGGTCGAGAAAGAGTCACCGGCGGCGGCAACCATGGCGTGGACAACTGGCGTCTCGGAAGGCATCACGCTGATGCACCACCTGACCCCAAGGACCGGCTCGTGTGGACCCTCTCCTGAATGAGTTCGACCTGTTCGTCCGAACTCGCACCCCCGCGTTACTGCGATCCGCCTACCTGCTGACCGGCGACCAGCACCTGGCCGAGGATCTCGTCCAGTCCGCGCTCGCCCGTACCCACCGTGCCTGGAACCGGTTGCACGAGACCGGCAACGCGGAGGCGTACACCCGGAAGATCATGTACCACCTGCAGGTCTCCTGGTGGCGGCGCCGCCGGGTGGCCGAGTCGATGCCGGGCGACATGCCCGAGCCGCGCGGAGGCGACTCGACCCCCGACCACGCCCAGCAGACCACGCTCCGGCTGACCCTCCGGTCCGCGCTGGCCCGGCTGTCCGCCAAGCAACGGGCCGTGCTGGTCCTGCGGTTCTTCGAGGACCGCACCGAATCCGAGGCCGCCGACCTGCTCGGCGTGACCGTCGGCACCGTCAAGAGCCAGACCTCTAAGGCGCTGGCGAAGCTGCGCAGCGTGGCCCCGGAGCTCGCCGAGCTGTACGTCACGGAAGGAACCGCCCGATGAACCAGGACCGACTGCGTTTCGACCTGGCCGACCTGGCCGAGGAGGTCACCCCGGTCGACCTGCGTGACCGGGCGCTGCGTACCTCGCGGCGGCTCGGCATCCAGCGGGCCGTCGCCACCTCCGCCGCCGCGCTCGTGGTGCTGGCCGCCGCGACCGGGACGGCACTGGCGATCCGGCCGAACAGCCAGGCGCCCGCACCGGCCGGCCCGTCGGTCACAGTCACCGCCCCGCCGGTCGAGCCGTCCCGCACGCCCTCCACCGATCCGTCCCGCACATCGTCCGCCGACGCGAGCACCGCCACGGGCCAGGCGCAGTCGTCGCTGGCCGGTACCCGCTACTACCTGCAGCAGACGTCCACCCGGTCGCGGATCCACGAGGTCCGCGGCACGCAGGACCGGGTGGTTCACGAGGTCGTCCACGAGGCCGCCTCCCGCTGCGAGGCCAACACCGTCAGCATCTCGCCGGACGGCAAGCGGGTGGTGTGGGTGCAGGACAGCACCGACAACGCGAACGGGGTGCTGCTGATCGCCACCGTCGGAGAGAAGGGGGCGACGACCCTCGCGGAGGGAATCAGTTGCCTCGGTGCCCGGCCGCTGCGGTGGAAGGGCGACGACCTGTTGATGGTGCAGCGGAAGAACCGCCAGTCCGTGCTCTACGACGTGACGGCCAACAAGCAGGTCGTCGGCGACCCCGGACAGGAGACCAAACGCTGCTGGTCCGCCGACGGCACCTGGCTGGCCGCCGAGTCGGACGGCAAACCCTACGTCTCGGACACCACCGACCTGCGGCAGTACACCTACACCCCTCCCCAGCAGGAGGCCGCGAAGTGGGACGGCTGGGAGGCCCGCAGCGTGTCCACCGACGGCCGCTACGTGGCAGTGGGCTGGATCGGCACCGACCCGTCCCGCCGGGACGGCAGCTTCGCGGTCGTCGACACCAGGACCAGCAAGGTGGTCGACCTGCCCGGCACGGGCGAGGTGCGGAGCATCCTGTTCAGCGCCGACGGCACGGTGCTGCTGCGGCGCGGCACCGGCGTCACGGTCCTCGACCGTGAGTTCAAGCCACTCGGCACGGTGACCGAGCCGGCACCGACCCGGAACCGGGCACTGCTGGCGTACGTGCCCTGAGCCGCCTCAGACAACCCCTACAGGCCCCTGGCGCTTCGTGCGCCGGGGGCCTGTCCGCGTCCGCCGACCCGGGGCCGAAGTTCTTTCGATCGGGCGGCAACCATGCAGATCGAAACCGACGTCTGGGAGTGCATCAGAGACGCGCACCAACCAACCCCCGAGGATCGAATCGTGAACGTCATCGTCACCAGCGCCCGCGGACTACGTACCGTCGCCGCCCTCGCCGCCGCCGCGTTCGTCGCCGTGGGCGTGAGCGCCTGCGGCGACGGCGGGTCCACGCCGTCCGCCCCCGCAGCCGGGCAGTCGTCCGCCGCCGCACCGTCGTCCGCCGCCCCGAGCCCGTCGGACGCCTCCTCCGCCGCACTGCCCGGCACCCGGTACTACCTGTCGTTCGGCGAGCAGGCCGCGGAGGTGCACGTCGTCAAGGGCGGCACCGACCGGGTGAGCGCCAGCGTCCCGTACGGCGGCGGCGACTGCGTCCGGAACACCATCACCATCTCGCCGTACGGCGAGCGGCTGGCCTGGGTGGAGGGAGCGGCCGGAGCGGAGGCCGGCAAGCTCGTGACCACCCGGATCGACGGCAGCGACCGGGCCACCATCGCGGCGGAGCCGCCCTTCTCCGGCAAGGCGCCCTGCGACGGCGGCGACCCGCTCGTGTGGAACACCAACGACCGGGTGCTGGTGCAGCAGGACGGCCACATGGCGCTCATCGACCTGAGCAGCCGCAAGCCCGCCGACGGCGACGCCGGCAACGAGACTCTGAAGTGGTGGACGCCGGACGGCCGCAACTGGGCCGCCGTCTCCGAGGGGCGGCCGTACGCGACGACCGACCCGAAGGTGACGTTCTACCGCTACACGCCGCCGGCGGCCCAGGCGGCCCGCTACGACGGCTGGCGGGTCCGCAGCGTCTCGGCGGACGGCCGGTACGTAGCCGTCGGCTGGATCAACAAGGACGAGACCCGCAACGACGGGAGCTTCGCGGTCGTCGACACCAGGACCAGCAAGGTGGTCGACCTGCCCGGCACGGGCGAGGTACGGGGCATCCTGTTCAGCACCGACGGCACGGTGCTGGTCCGGCGCGACAACGGCATCAGCGTGCTGGACAAGCGTTTCCAGCCGGTCGGGACGGTGACCGAGCCGGCCGGGCTGAGCGGGGCGCCGCTGCTGGCTTACGTGCCTGCCTGACGAAGGGCGACGCGGGGCGGGTCACCGACGGGTGGCCCGCCCCGCGTCGTACTCAGCGCAGGACGGTGATCGCCGCGTCCGCGGTGACGTGCTTCCACGGCACCAGCACCACTGTGCCGTCGCGCTCCAGCACCTTCGCGTCGCTGCCCTCGGTGCCGGCCGACAGCGGCGCCTCGGCCAGCACGCTCACCGCGCCGGTGGCCGGGTCGATGCGGACCAGCCGCGGGGCGAGATCCCGCCGGTCGCCCACCTCCCACGCCAGCACGCCCTGCTCGTCGAGGCGGATGAGTTCCACCTCGCCGTCGGTGTGCCCGGCCGACACCCAGCGCCGCTTGCCGGTGGCCAGGTCGATCGCCACCACCTGGTTGGCCTGGCGCATCTTGCCGCCGACGTTCGTCGCCTCGGTGGGCAGGTAGAGCGTGTCCGCGTCGGCCAGGTACGGCCGGATCTCCGGCCCGCTGACCGTGTTGGAGCGGTTGATCGGAAGGTCGCTGAACCGCGTACCGTCGACGGGGTTGCCGAACGTGGCCCGCGCCTTGCCGGCGGCGTCGCGCGCGACGAACGTCTCGCTGACCAGGCCGGGCAGGCTGACCAGCGGGTCGACGCTCAGCACCCCGGCGCTCTGCTGCGCGGCGGGCAGTTTCTGCTGCCAGCGCGGCTTGCCGGTGGCCGGGTCCAGGCCGAGCAGCGCGCCCTGGTCGCCGTCACAGCGCGCGGTGACCACCGCCTGCGTCCCGGCGGCCTGCGTCTGGGTCAGACGGCAGTCGCGACCGGGCAGCAGCCGGTCGGCGTCGGTCTGCCACAGCCGCTTGCCGTCGGCCAGCGAGTAGCCGAGAACGCTCTCGCCGCTGCGCACGACCACCTGCCCGGCGGCCACGGACAGGTCCGGGGCGACGATCTCGGACCGGCCCGTCCGGCGTTCCACCGGGAACGTGGCCCGCCACGTCTGCGTGCCGCCGGCCGCGTCGAAACCGACGAGCGTGTCGCAGGAGTCGGCGGAACCGAGCGCCACCACACCCCGCCCCTCGGCTAGCGTCTGGGCGGCCGCGCACAGCGAGGACGCCTGCGGCGCGGGCACGCCCCACGCCTGGGCGCCGTCGCCGAGCCGGTAGGCGATGATCCCGTCCGGCTGGGCCCGGACCACGGCGTCACCGACCAGCCAGGCGCCGAACATGTCCTGCCCGTCGTACGTCTTCAGCCCGTTGCGCTGCCGCTCCGGGAAGTCGAGCACCCAGGCGGTACGCAGCTTCCTCCCGTCGTCGTCATCGCCGCCGACCAGCCGGGACACGCCGTAGGCGGTGCCGGCCGCGACCGCGAGCACGGCCACCAGGCCACCGGCGACGAGCAACGCCACGCGTCCGCGCCGCTTCGGCGCCGCCGGCGGCGGCTGCTGGTGCTGGTACGTCATTCGTCGTCTCCGTTCCCGGTCAGCGCGCCTGCGCGCGGACGTAGGCGGCCCAGCCGGCCTGGAACTCGTCGAGCGACACGCCCAGCACGTCCCGGGCGGCGCGGTCGGTCGGGGTGCCGCCGTAGACCGCCTCGACGAAGCGGAACAGCTTCACCTCGCCGTGCTTCTCGGCGAGGTGGTTCATCGCGGCGTGCCCGAGCCAGTAGTGGAAGCTCAGCCGGTCGGGGTCGTCCCACTCGCCGTTGCCGGGCAGCGTGCCGTTCCACCCGCCGCGGACCACCTGCCGGGCCTGCGCGGTGCGCTCGCTGGCACCGAGCGGGCGGCCGTGGAACGCGATGTACTCGGCGAAGCCCTCGACCACCCACTCGTCGAGCTTGCTGAACGCGTCCACAGCGGTCAGGTCGGTGCGGGGCGTCATCAGGGAGTGCGCCACCTCATGCCGCAACACCATGCGGGCATCGTTGTCGCCGCCGGTACGGGTGAAGTAACGGTCGCGGGTGTCCACCACGATGCGGGTGCCGCCGATCGTGGCCTTGCCGTCCTTGCGCTCGGCCGCGACCAGGCCCAGCGAGAAGCCCGCCTCGGTGGCCTTCTCGGTGCCGATCCGGTAGAGCGAGGTCATCTCGTCCTTGCCGTCGGCGAGCGTGATGACGAAGCCGCTCGGCACCGGGCCGGGCGGCCCGCTGGCCCGCCACACGGCCAGGCCGTTCGTGACCGCCACATCGGCGGCCGGGGCGTACCGCTTCGCCACGCCGGCCCGGGCGGCGTCGGCGATGAGCAGGGCGTGCGGGGTCCGCTCGACGTGGATCTCCCGCCACTTGTCCCACGGACCGGGGTAGTGGACGGTCTTCGAGCCACCGTTCCCGGCGGCCGGAGCGCCGGTCACAGCGGTGACCCGGATCGGCGCGTCCTTGCCGGTGCGGACGATCGTCCAGCGGTACCACTCGGTGACCGGGGCCAGGTCGAAGCCGTCGAGCTGGTGCACGAACGAGACGTCGAGCTGGAACGTGACGCCCTGCCCGAAGGCGTCGCCGGCGCGGCCCTGCCGCTCGATGGTCTCGTAGCGGGCCACCGACAGCGGCAGCTTCCCCAGGTTGCGGAACAGCTGGGTCTGCCCGGCGATCAGCTCCTTACGGGCCGGGTCGAACGCGGCCAGGTAGCCGTCCAGGTCCTTCGCCGCCAGCGCCTTGCTGTGCCGGTCGAGCAGGGCGGTCAGCTCGGCGTTCGTGACGGTGACGCCGTTCGCGCCGGCTGCCGCCTTCGGCGCCGGGCCCTCCTCGTCGTCGCCGCGCAGGCCCAGCCCGACGCCGACCGCCGTGCCGGCGCAGAGCGCAAGCGCGAGCGCACCCGCCGCGAGCCCGATCCAGAGCCCCCGGCGGGACTTCGGCGTCGCAGGCGGCGGCCCCCACGGTCCCGGCTGCGCGGGCGGCGGTGCTGCGGCGTACCGGGGGTCGGCGTTGCCGGGCGGTGGCCAGCCCGCCGGTGGGTGCCCCTGCGTCATGTGGTTCCTCGCTCGTGCCGTGTGCGGGACCGGCCGGACGGTTTCGCCCGGCCGGATGACGGCAGACATCATCCCCGGTCCGGACGACGGATTCTGCCCCGCCGGACGTGTCGGACGGATTTGTCCCCTCGGGTGGCTGTCGTGAACAGGACGTCGAGACATCCGCCACGTCCGGCGTCCAGGGTCAGCGGGACCGGTCCGCGCGGTGACAGACTGTGTGACGCACTTCTGCCGGGACGTCTGAGGGAGGCGCCGTGCGCTGGCGCAGCTACGTGGCGGTGGGCGACAGCTTCACCGAGGGCATGGACGACGCGTATCCGGACGGCAGCTACCGGGGCTGGGCCGATCTGGTCGCCACCCGCCTCGCCGCCGAGGCCGGGCCCGACTTCGGGTACGCCAACCTGGCCATCCGCGGCCGGCTGTTCCCCAACGTGGTGGCCGAGCAGGTGCCGTCCGCGCTGGCCATGAAGCCCGACCTGATCAGCTTCGCGGCCGGCGGCAACGACGTGCTGCGCCGCAGCTTCGACCCGGACTCGTTCGTCCCCCGCTTCGACTCGGTCGTGCAGCGGCTGCGGTCCGGCGGCAGCGACGTGGTGCTGTTCCGGTTCGCCGACGTGATGGCCCGGCTGCCCGGCCAGCGGCTGGTGGCCCCCCGGGTCGCGCTGCTCAACCGTGCGGTCGGCGAGGTGGCCGAGCGGCACGGCGCGATCCTGGTCGACCTGTACGCCGACGACACCTACCTCAACCCGCTGCTCTGGAGCACCGACCGGCTGCACCTGTCGGCCGCCGGCCACCGCCGGGTCGCGGCCCAGGTGCTCACCGCGCTCGGCATCGGCTGCGAGGAGGAGTGGCTGATGGTGCCGCCGCATCCGGCGCCCAGCCCGTGGCTCGCCGCGCGCGCCGCCGACCTGCGCTGGGCCGGCCGGCACCTGGCGCCGTGGATCAAGCGCCGGCTGACCGGGCGGTCCTCCGGCGACTTCGTCACCGCCAAGCGGCCGGTGCTCGGGCCGGTCGAGCGCGACTGAGCGTGCGAACCGTCCACGCCGCCGACCTGCTGCGGCTGACACCCGACGATCCACCCCGCACCGGGCTGGCGGTCGTGGTCGCCGGTGACCGGGTCGAGGCGATAGTGCCCACGGCCGAGCTGTCCGGCGCGTACCCGGGGGTGCGGGTGCGGCGGTGGGCCGGCACGCTCGGGCCGGCGCTCGTGCACGACGGCCCGCTGCCGCCGGCGCCCACGCCCCGCGAGCGGGTGCACGCGCTGTTCCGGCTCGGCGTGGCCGCCGTGCTCGACGAACACGTCACCGACCCGGCGCTGCGTTCCGCCGCGGCGCGCAACGAGGTGGCGGTGCTGCCCACGGTCCGGCCGCCCGCGCTGGTGACCGGCGGGCGCGCCGACCTCGCCGTGTTCGACGCGGACGGTTCCTGCCTGGCGACAGTGGTCGCCGGCCGCCTGGTGCACCGCCGCGCCTGACCGGCACCGCACCGCGCTGATCCGGCGTACCTTGGGGATCATGCCTGTGCCGAGCGATCCGCATCCCCACCTCCAGTCGTACGCCGACCCGCAGCGCCTGGTCACCACCGAGTGGCTGGCCGAGCACCTGGGCGACGAAGGGCTCGTGGTGGTCGAGTCCGACGAGGACGTGCTCCTCTACGACACCGGCCACATCCCCGGCGCCGTCAAGGTCGACTGGCACACCGAACTCAACGACCAGGTCACCCGCGACTACCTGGACGCCGCGAGCTTCGCCGAGCTGTGCGCGGCCAAGGGCATCGGGCGGGACGACACTGTCGTCTTCTACGGCGACAACTTCAACTGGTGGGCCGCGTACGCCCTCTGGGTCTTCTCCCTCTTCGGTCACCAGGACGTACGTCTGCTCGACGGCGGCCGGCAGAAGTGGATCGCCGAGGGGCGGGAGCTGACCCGGGACAAGGTGAGCCGGCCCCGCGCCTCGTACCCGGTGCCGGAGCGCAACGACGCGCCGATCCGCGCGTACCGGGAGCAGGTCATGGCGCACGTGGCGGCCGGGCGGCCGCTGGTGGACGTGCGTTCGCCCGGCGAGTACACCGGCGAGATGCTGCACATGCCGGACTACCCGCAGGAGGGCGCGCTGCGTGGCGGGCACATCCCGGGCGCGGTGAGCAAGCCGTGGAAGTCCGCCGCGAACGACGACGGCACGTTCAAGTCCGCCGACGAGCTGCGCACCATCTACGGCGACCAGCTCGGGCTGAGCCCGTCCGACGACGTGGTCGCGTACTGCCGGATCGGCGAGCGGTCCAGCCACACCTGGTTCGTGCTGCACCACCTGCTCGGGTTCCCGCAGGTGCGCAACTACGACGGCTCGTGGACCGAGTGGGGCAACCTGGTCCGGGCCCCCGTCGTGAAGGGCGACCAGCCCGGCGGCCTGACCCGCTGAGCGTCCCGGCCGGTCCCGCCGTCACCGCGGCGGGACCGGCCGGTTCCGCTGTTACGCCGGTCCGGCCGCGTTCCGCACCGGTCAGCGGGCGGCTATCGACAGCCGGCCGGGGACGTTGCTCGCCACCCAGTCGACGGCGCCGGTCTCCGGCCGCCACCGGGCCAGCCCGGCGTCGTAGCGGAGCAGCACCGCGCCGTCGGCGGTCCAGCCGTACACCTCGCAGCACCCCTTGGTCCTGCCCTCGCGCCCGAGGTCGAGCAGGCGGGTCACCGCGCCGGTGCGGGCGTCCAGCACCGCCACGCCCTCGGCGCCGCTCATCGTGCCGGCGGTGCCCGCGGTGGTGGTCCACCCGGCCTGGGCGATCCGGTCGCCGCGCTGCCAGCCCCGCCCGTAGACCTCGTTCAGCTGGTAGCCGGGGGGAAGCTCCCCGGCGGTCACCGGCCGCCGCTCCGGCGCGCCACCGGAGGCGGGGAACCGGCGTACGGCCAGGCCGCCGTCCCCGGACCAGCCGCCGACTGTGAACAGGTCACCGGACCGGGCCGGCTCGGGCACGACGAGCGTCCACGGGTCGACCGCGAGCTTCCGCGCCGACCCGGTGCGCCGGTCCAGCTCGTGCGTGGTGTCGTTGTCCCCGACCAGCAGCCGGTCCCCGGCCCAGAGCACGTGTTCCAGGTAGCCGGTGAGCGGATACCGGCGGACCGCGCCGTCGGTCAGGCCGACCACGACCACCTCACCGGTCTGCGCGAACGCGGCGGTCCGGCCGTCCGGCGACAGGCTGCCCGGCTTCAGTGGAGTGGCCTCGTTGCCCTCGGCGTCGCGGGTGGGCGCGAGCGTCACCACGTCGAGTTCCCGGACCATGCCGTCGTCACCCAGCACCCGGACCGGACCGGCGTCGCCGGTCTCCGGGTCGACCGGCTGGTACAGCGCCAGCGCCCGGCTCACCGGGCGGTCGGAGAGGGCGAAGGCGACCCGGTCGCCGAGCCGGCCCAGCGGGTCGCCCGCCTCGCCGAGCCGGTCGGGGGGCCGCTGCACCACAGGCGCGCTCGGTGCCGCCGTCACAGTCGGGCGGGGCGGTGCGGCCGGTGGCGGGCCGGAGCGGTGCAGGAGCGCGGTCGTACCGCCGCCGAGCAGGACCACGGCGACGGCCGCGGCGCCGGCGGCCCGGCGGGCGCGGCGGACCCGTCCGGCCCGCTCCCATCCTGCCTCGGCCGGCCGGGTCGGCCGGATCTCCTCGGCGGCCCGGGTCAGCAGCCGGGTCAGCTCGGGTTCGCTCACGGGTTCGCCTCCATCCCGGTCACCAGGCCGTCTCCGGACGTGCCGGGGGCGGGTACGACGTCGCGCAGCTTGCGCAGCGCGTCGTGGCACTGGCTCTTGACGGTGCCGACTGTGACGCCGAGCGCCTCGGCGGTGGCGACCTCGGTCAGGTCCTCGAAGTAGCGCAGCACCACGACGGCCCGCTGACGTGGCGGCAGCCGGTCCAGCGCGGCGCGCACGGTGAGCCGCAGCGCCGCGTCGGCGTCGGCACCCGGCCGGTCCGGTGGGTACGCGCTGAGCCACTCCCGGCGTCGGCGCCGCCACCAGGAGACGGCGTCGCGGTAGAGGATGGCGCGCACGTACGCGGCCGGGTCGCCGTCGCGCACCGACGGCCAGCGCAGCGCCAGCTTGAGCAGCGCGTCCTGGAGCAGATCCTCGGCCTGGTGGCGGTTCCCGCAGATCAGGTACGCGGCGCGCAGCAGCCGGTGCTGGTGCGCCTCGACGAAGGCGAGGTAGTCCGCCCGCCCGTCGTCCGCGTCGCGCCCCATCCGGCTCCTCCCTCCGTCACCCGCCAGACGCGCGGGACGGGGGCAAAGGTTGGGTCAGGTAGCGCTGAATCGTCGGGCCGACCCAGGCGGCCAGTTCCTCCGGGTCGAGGTCCACCACCGGTGGCAGCCGGACCACGTACCGGGTGAGCGCGAGACCGAGGATCTGGCTGGCCACCAGGCCGGCCCGGCGGGCGGCGGTGGCCGGGTCGGCAACGCGACGGGCCACCGCGGTGGCGAGCTGGCCGGCGAAGACGCCGCGCATCCGTTCGGCCGCGCCGGGGTTGGTGGCGGCGGCCCGGAGCAGGGCGACGAGTGTCCCGTCCGCCTCCCAGCGGCGCACGAAGTGCCGGGTCAGTGTCTCGCCGAGCCGGTCCGGCGGCACCTCGGCCAGGTCGGGCAGGCGCAGGTCGAACTCGGCCGCCGCGGCGAAGAGTCCCTCCTTGCTGCCGTAGTAGCGCATCACCATCGAGGGGTCGATGCGGGCGTCGGCGGCGATGGCCCGGATGGTGGCCCGGTCGTAGCCGTCGGTGGCGAAGCGTTCCCGGGCGGCGCGCAGGATGGCCGCCCGGGTGGCGTCCGAGCGGCGGGCGCGGGTGGCGGGTTCGGTCACGTCCACGACTGTATGCCAACACGTGTTGACATCGGCTCTACAGTGAAGCCAACAAGCGTTGGCAAACAGTTGTTGACCCGAGCCCGGAGGTGGAACGATGCTGCCCGAACGCACTGACGTCCTCGTGGTGGGAGCCGGGCCGACCGGCCTGGCCGTGGCGGTGACGCTGGCCGGGCACGGCGTGACCGCGACAGTCGTCGACCGGCTCGCCGAACCGCCGGTCACCTCGCGCGCCGCGGTCGTGCACGCCGGCACCCTGGAGGTGCTGGACCGGATCGGGATCGCCGCGCCGCTCGCCGCCCGAGGGCTGCGCTCGGCCCGGTTCAGCGTCCGCGACCGGGACCGGGTGCTGGTCACCGTCCCCTTCGACAGGTTGCCGTCGCGCTACCCGTACGCGCTGCTGATCTCGCAGGCCGAGACCGAGGCGGTGCTCGCCGACCGGCTCACCGCGCTCGGCGGGCGCGTGCTGCGGCCGTACGAGATGACCGGGCTGGACCTCGACGGCGACGGCGCCGTCGCGCGCTTCGGCGGCGGCCGCGCGGTCCGGGCGCGCTGGGTCGTCGGTGCGGACGGGATGCACAGCCGGGTCCGCGAACTCGCCGGCATCGGCTTCGGCGGCCCGGCCGACCCCGGGGAGTCGTTCCTGCTCGCCGACGTCCACGTGGACAGCACGCTGCCGCGCGACCAGGTGAGCCTCTTCCTGTCCCGGCAGGGCCCACTGGTCTGGGCGCCGCTGCCCGACGGCACGGTCCGGCTGGTCGCCACGGTGGACGACGCGCCGCGCGACCCGCAGGCGCACCACTTCCAGGCGCTGCTCGACGAGCGCGGTCCGGCGCGCCGGCCGGACCGGGTCACCGGCATGGCGTGGTCGTCCCGGTTCCGGATCCACCACCGGATCGCGAGCACGTACCGCTCCGGCCCGGTGCTGCTCGCCGGGGACGCGGCGCACGTGCACAGCCCCGCCGGTGGGCAGGGGATGAACCTCGGCCTGCGGGACGCGGTCGCCCTCGGCGACGCGCTCGCCGCCGGGCCGCAGGCCCTCGACGGGTACGCCACCGACCGCCGCCCCCTCGCCGAGGAGGTGCTCGGTTTCGCCGCCGGGCTGACCCGGCTCGCCGCCGCACCGCCGGCCGTGCGACCGCTGCGGAATCTGCTGCTCCGGGCGGTCTCCACGCTCCCGCCGGTCCGCCACCGGATCGCCGTTCGCCTGGCCGGCTTCGAGCCCGCGCGGCCCGATAGCTGACCCGCGGGGGCGGGTGATCAGTGCGGTGGCGCGGCGGGCGGTCCGGTGCGCGCTCGGAAGGTCACCCAGACGGCGGCCGTGACCAGGGCGAAGACCGCGGCGGCCGCCCAGGGGACAGGCGTCAGGCCGAACGCCTGGGCGGCGAGACCGGCCAGCACCGCGCCGGCCGGTGCGGCGGCCAGCCCGGCCACCCGCTGTGCCGCGCCCACCCGGCCGAGCAGATCCGGGGGTACGTGCCGCTGCCCGTACGCCGCCCGCAGGCTGTTCCAGATCGTGGAGCCGGCGGTGAACCCGGCCATCGCGAGGCCGCCGGTCAGCGGGTGCCGGGCCAGCGCGAATCCGGCCAGCGCCAGCGTCTGACCGAGCAGCACGACACGCAGCGTGGGCAGCGTGCCGAAGCGGGCGGCCAGCCGTCCGGCGAACAGCGCGCCGCCCAGCCCGCCCGCGATCGCGCCGGCCGCGAACAGCCCGTACGCCGCCTCCGGCACCCGAAGCACGGCCAGCGCATAGAGCACGAGCACCGAGGCCAGCCCTCCGATGGCCAGATTCGACCCGGCCGTCCCGACTGTCAGCGCCCAGAGAACCCGATCGCGTCGAAGAAACCGAATCCCCTCCCAAACCCCACCCTTGTTCTCGTTGATCTTGCGGTTGTGGCCCCTCGACTGTCCTTTTTGTGCGTCCTTGCCAGGGCGGAAAGTGCAAGATCGGCGGGGAGCCGGGGCGGGGATGGCGAGGATGAGGACGGCGGCCAGGGCGAAGGTCAGGGCGTCGGCGGTGAACGGGAGTGCGGGGGAGACGGCGAAGAGGACACCGGCCAAGGGGGCGCCGACGAATCCCCCCGCGACCGCGGTTCCGGCCTGGAGGCGGGCGTTGGCGCCCGCCAGCCTTTCGGGTGGCACCACAGTGGGCAGCAGCGCGTACGCGGACGCGTCGAAGAGCGTGCCCAGCAGGGCGAGCAGCGACGCGACGACGACCAGCGTGGCGATCCCGGCGTGCCCGGTCGCCACTGACCAGGCCAGCGCCGCCACCACCACGGCCCGCCCTCCGTCCACCACCGCCATCGTCCGCCGCCGGTCCCACCGGTCCGCGTACACGCCGCTGAGCAGGCCGAACAGCAGCGGCGGAAGGAGCCCGGCCACTGTCACCGCGGCTACCGCGCGAGGGTCGCGGGTGAGCGTGGCGGCCAGCAGGGCCAGAGCCGGCGTACGCAGGGAGTCCCCCACCTGCGAGCAGACGGCGGCGGACCAGAGCAGCCGGTAGTCGCGGCCCGGGACGGCGGTGATCGTCATGCCGGGAGACGGTGTGCCCTGCACCCGGTGGAGGGTCAAGCCGCCGGGGTGAAACGGGACGGACACTGTCGGCGCTGACCGGTACGGTGAGCGCCGAAAATCCGAACCGGGAGCGCGATTGGACCGCACCTTCCAGGTGGACCTCCGTGGCGTGGTCGACCTGCTCAGTCATCACCTCTACGGCAGTCCGCGGGTCTACGTGCGCGAGCTGCTCCAGAACGCCGTCGACGCGATCACCGCGCGCCGGTCCACCGAGCCGAAAGCCCCGGCCCGGGTCCGCATCGAGCCGCCGGAGCTGACCGGCGACGGGACGCTGCGCGTGCACGACACCGGCATCGGCCTGACCGAGGCGCAGGTGCACGAACTGCTCGCCACCATCGGCCGCAGCTCCAAGCGCGACGAGCTGGGCTTCTCCCGGCACGAGTTCCTCGGCCAGTTCGGCATCGGCCTGCTCTCCTGCTTCCTGGTGGCGGACGAGATCCGGGTGGTCACCCGGCACGCCGACGAGCCCACAGTGCTCTGGACGGGCTGGTCCGACGGGCGGTACGCGGTACGGCTCGCCGAGCCGGACCAGGCCCGGGACGAGCCCGGCACCACAGTCACGCTGGTGCCCCGGCGCGACGCCGACCAGTGGCTCGGCGTACCCACTGTCACCGAGCTGGCCCGCCTCTACGGCGGCCTGCTGCCGGTCGACGTCCGGGTCGGTGACACGCCGACCACCGCCGGCCCGCCGCCGTGGCCGACCACACCCGGGGCGCCGGTCGACCGGGCCGCCCTCCAGCGGTACGCGCAGGAGCTGCTCGGGTTCGTCCCGTTCGACGTGGTGCCGCTGTCGGTGCCCGAGGCCGGCCTGACCGGCGTGGCGTTCATCCTGCCCGCCGCGGTGAACCCGGCGGCCCGGGCCGGGCACCGGGTCTACCTCAAGCGGATGCTGCTCAGCGAGCACGCCGACGGGCTGCTGCCCGAGTGGGCCTTCTTCGCCCACTGCGTGGTCGACGCCAGTGAGCTGCGGCCCACCGCCAGCCGCGAGGCGCTCTACGAGGACGCGCTTCTCACCTCCGTCCGGGAGGCGCTCGGCGACCAGATCCGCGGCTGGCTGGTCCGGCTCGCCAAGCACGACCCGCGCCGGCTCGGCGAGTTCCTCCAGGTGCACCACCTCGGCGTCAAGGCGCTCGCGATGCACGACGACGAGATGCTGCGGCTGGTCGACCAGTGGTGGCCGATGGACACCAACGTCGGCACGATGACGCTCGCCGAGTTCCGGCAGCGGCACGGCGTGCTCCGGTACGCCGCCAGCCTGGACGAGTTCCGCCAGCTCGCCGCCGTGGCCGCCGCGCAGGACGTGGCAGTGGTCAACGGCGGCTACACGTACGACACCGAGCTGATCGAGCGGCTGCCCACAGTGGACCGGTCGGTGCTGATCGAGCGGCTGGAGCCGAGCGACCTGACCACCCGGTTCGAGATCCTCGACCCGGCGACCGAACTGGCCCTGCGGCCGTTCCTCACCGCCGCGCAGCGGGCCCTGGAACGGCTCGGCTGTGAGGTCGTGATCCGGGCGTACGACCCGGTCTCGCTGCCGGCGCTCTACCTGGTGTCCCGGTCGGCCGCGTTCCACGACCAGCTCGCCGCCAGCCGGGACAGGGCCGACGAGCTGTGGGGCGGCGTGCTCGACGCGCTCGCCGCCTCAGCGCCGCCGGACCGCCCGCAACTGGTGCTCAACCACCGCAACCCGCTGGTCCGCCGGGTCACCACGCTCGCCGACCCGGAGCTGGTCGGGCTGGCCGTCGAGGCGCTCTACGGGCAGGCCCTGCTGCTCGGGCACCACCCGATCCGGGCGGCCGACGCCGCACTGCTGAACAGTTCCTTCCTCGGCCTGCTCGGCCGGGCCGTACCGGGAGAGACCCGTGACTGACGACGACCTCTGGCGGATGCACCACGAGATCGAATCCATGCCGTACGGGCCGGGGCAGATCGCCGCGCTGGAGCAGTTGCTGCGCCGCGCCGACGCGGGCGACGACAGGCACCTCGCCTTCGCCGCCCGGGTCACCGGCACCACCGCGTACGTCTACGGCGGCGAACCGGCGAAGTCCTTCGTCACGTTCTCCTGGTGCCTGGCCGAGTACGACAAGGATCCGCAGCCCTACCACCAGCGCTACACGCACCAGCTGCTCTGGTTCTTCAAGTACATGGTCAACGCCATGGTGAAGTTCCCGGAGCTGCCGCTGGACCGGACGTACGCGGTGCTCGACGACATGGAACGGCGCTACCGCGACTCCGGGCACTCGCTCCAGGCCGTCTACAAGCACCGCTACCTGGTGGCCGCGCACCTGGGCGACGACGAGGCGGCGGAGCAGTGGTACCGCAAGTGGATGACCACCCCGCGCGACACGCTCTCCGACTGCGCCGGCTGCGACCCGACCACGCAGGTCGCGCACCTGGTGCGGCACGGCCGCCACGAGGAGGCGGTGGCGCTGGCCGAGCCGGTGCTCGCCGGGCGGCTCACCTGTAGCGAGCAGCCGCAGGGGATCCTCACCGCGCTGCTCACGCCCTACCGCGAGACCGGCCGCACCGACGCGGCGCGGGACGCGCACCGGGAGGCGTACCGGCGGGTGCGCGGGCACCTCGCCGACCTGTGGGACATCGCCGACCACGTCGAGTTCTGCACCGTGACCGGCAACGAGGCCCGCGCCCTGGAACTGGTCGAGCGCCACCTGGACTGGCTGGACCGCGCGCCCACCCCTGCGGCCGCGATGCACTTCGCGGCCGCCGCCTCGGCCGCGCTGCGTCAGGTGCCGGCCGAGCTGACTGTGCACCGCCGCGCCTCCGGCGAGCGGGCCGCCGCCGACGTGCCGGCGGGTGCGCTCGCCGACGAGCTGGCCGGTACGGCGACCGCGTTGGCCGAGCGGTTCGACGCGCGCAACGGCACCACGCACCAGTCCGGCCTGATCGCCCGCAAGCTGGCGGCCGGGCCGGTCGGCGAGCACCTGCCGCTCTCCGCGAGCCTGCGCCGCCCGGCGGTGCCCGCCCCGCGTGCCGGCTCGGACGCGCCGGTGGCCTCTCCGCAGCCGGTGACGGTGCCCGCCGACGCCGGGGCGGACGAACTGCTCGCGCTGGCCGAGGAGTGCTGGCGCACCAACCGCCGGGACGGCCTGGTCGCCGCGTTGCACGCGTACGACGAGCGGTTCGGTGACGCCGACGTGCCCGCGACCACCCGCGCCTGGCGGCTGGAGCTGCGGGCCGGTGAGCTGTCCCAGGACGACGACGGCGTGCCGGTGGCGATCGAGGTCAACCGCGAGGCGCTCGCCGCGTGGCGGGAGGTGCCGGACCCGCTGCGCGCCCAGGTGGTGGCCGGGCGGCTCGGTGTGCTGCTCAGCATGGTCGAGGAGAGCGCGGACGAGGGGATAACCCTGGCCCGGGAGTCGGCCGGCTACCTGACCGAGCACGGCGAGCCGCGTGACCGGGCCGCCGGCTGGGACCGGCTGGCCCTGGCCCACGTGCACCGCGAGCAGTGGGCGGAGGCGCTCGACGCGCTCGACCGGGCCGAGGCGGAGGCGGACGCCGATCCGTGGCTGGCCGGTCGGGTCGCGCTGCACCGCACGCACGTGCTGGAGCAGTTGGAGCGGGCCGAGGAGTTCCGGGACGCGGCGGCGCGGTCCCGCCGGCTGGCGGGCGAGCTGGGCGACGCCGAGATGCTCACCGGCGCCTGCCTGGCGTACGCCCGCGCCACCGACGACCCGGCCGACGCGGTGGCCGCGTGCGAGGAGGCGCTGTCGGTCGCCCCGGCCGGCGCCCAGCTGCCGCTGCGGGTCACCCGGGGACGGGCGCTGATGGCCGCCGACCGGGCCGGCGAGGCGGTGGAGGATCTGGCCGAGGCGGTCACTCTCTGCGTCGAGCAGGGGCTGGAGGGCGACGCGCTGCTGCGCTGGGAGCTGGCCGAGGCGTACCGGGTGGCCGGTCGGCTGGCCGAGGCCGCCGAGGTGGCCGAGGAGGCGGTGCTCGGGCTCGACCGGGCCGGCGCGCAGGCCGAGGCGGACCGGTGCCGGCACATGCTGGCGGGCATCTACGCCGGCCTCGGCGAGACGGATCTGGCGCTCACGGTGCTCGACACGCTGGCCGAGAACCTGGACGGGCCGGACAATCTCCCCCACCGGGCGCAGGTGCTGGAGGAGTCCGGTGGCCTGCTCTACGACGCCGACCGGGACGCCCTGGCCGCGCAGCGGTTCGCGGCGGCGGCGACCGCCTGGCGGCTGGCCGGCTTCCAGGTGGACGAGATGCGGGCCCGGCGGCGGGAACTGCTCGCCCTGCACTGGTCCGGCGACCTGCCGGCCGCGGTCGCAGCGATCGAGCGGGTGGACGAGGCGGCGGCCGCGCTCCCGGCCGAGGCCGACGAGGCGCCGGTGGTCACGTACGAGCGGGCGATGGCCGCCGACGCGGTGGCCCGGGTGCTGATCGGCGAGGACCGCCTCACCGCCGCGCTGGACCGGGTGGACGGGGTGCCGGAGCGCCTGCGGTCGATCGAGGCGTTCGGTGAGGCGGCGCAGGTCGAGGTGCTGACCGGTGAGCTGCTGCTGCGCGACGGGCGGCCGGAGCAGGCCGAAGGGCTGCTGCGCCCGGTCCTGGGCGGGCTGCCCAGCGGTTCCCGTCCCGCCACGCAGGCCGCCTGGCTGCTCGCCCGCGCGCTCGACGAGCAGGGCCGGGAGGCCGAGGCGTCGAAGGTCCGCGCCGACCACGGCATCGAGGAGGACTGACACGACGGGCTGGGGCAACCGTTGGGTAACCGCGGCTGCCCCAGTTCGAACGCGAGGTCTAGGCTGGTCCGGTGGCGGTGGAACAGCAGGCACGGGGTGCGGCGGGTGCGGCCCGGCGCCGGTCCCGGCGGGACGAGATCCTGGAGATCGCGGTCGGCCTCTTCGCGGCGCGCGGCTACCACGGTGTGTCGATGGACGACATCGGCGCGGCGGCCGGGGTCACCGGTCCCGCGCTCTACCACCACTTCGCCGGCAAGGAGGCGATGCTCGTCGCCGCCCTGATCCCGGTGAGTGAGGGGTTGCTCGCGGGCGGGCGGGAACGGGCCGCCGGTCACCCGGGCGACCCGCGTGCGGCGCTGGAGTCGCTGATCGACTTCCACGTCGACTTCGCGCTCGCGAACCCGGCGGTGATCGCGTTGCACCTGCACGAGCTGGACCGCCTCCCGGACGAGCCGCGCCGCCGGATCCGCCGGCTCCAGCGGATGTACGTCGAGGAATGGGTCACCGTGCTGACCGCGCTGCACCCCGGCCTGCCCGACGGCGCGGCCCGGGTGCTCGCCCACGCGGCGTTCGGCCTGATGAACTCGACGCCGTTCCTCGGCGGCGAGGTGGACCGCCGGCGCCGGGCCGAACTGCTGCGCGGCGCGACCCTCGCGGCCCTGCTCGCGCCCACCGACCCGACCTGACACGCCGCGCGTACCTTAACGCGTGTTAAGAAGAGACCCCGGCTTTGCGTCGAGAAGGGGTCACGTCCGTGCAGAAGATGATCGAATCGTTGTTGGTCGCGAATCGGGGGGAGATCGCGCGGCGGATCATCCGCACCGGTAGGCGGCTCGGGATCCGGACGATCGCGGTGCACTCGGAGGCCGACGGCGCGCTGCCGTTCGTGACCGAGGCCGACGAGGCGGTCTGCGTCGGCCCGGCGAACCCGGCCCAGAGCTACCGGAACGTCGAGGCGATCCTCGACGCCGCCCGGAGCACCGGCGCGCAGGCGATCCACCCCGGCTACGGCTTCCTGTCCGAGAACGCGGACTTCGCCCGTACCGTCGAAGGGGCCGGCCTGATCTGGGTCGGGCCCGGCGCCGACGCGATCAGCGCGATGGGCGACAAGATCAACGCCCGGAACCTGATGGCGGCCGCGGGCGTGCCGGTCGCGCCCGGCACCACCGAACCGGCGAGCGACCTGGACGCGGCGGTGGCGGCAGCCGCGGAGATCGGTTACCCGGTGATGGTCAAGGCCGCCGCCGGTGGCGGCGGCATGGGCATGGGCGTGGCCGCCGACGAGGCGGCGCTGCGCACCGAGTACGACAAGGTCCGCGCGTTCGCCGAGCGGATGTTCGGCGACGGGTCGGTGCTGATCGAGCGGTACTTCCCCCGGGTGCGCCACGTCGAGGTGCAGATCCTCGGCCTGGCGGACGGCCGGGTGGTGGCGCTCGGCGAGCGGGAGTGCTCGGTGCAGCGGCGCAACCAGAAGCTGGTCGAGGAGTCGCCGTCCCCGGCGGTGTCGCCCGAGCTGCGCGAGCGGTTCCTGGCCGCCGCAGTGCGGGCCGGCGAGGCGGTCAATTACCGCAATGCGGGCACTGTGGAATGCCTGCTCGATCCCTCGACGCAGGAGTTCTTCTTCCTGGAGATGAACACGCGGCTGCAGGTCGAGCACCCGGTCACCGAGTACGTCTACGGCGTCGACCTGGTCGAGGAGCAGTTGCGGGTGGCGTCCGGCCTGGCGCCGACGTTCGACCCGGACGCGCTCACCCCGCGCGGTCACGCCATCGAGCTGCGGATCAACGCCGAGGACCCGAAGCGCTTCCTGCCCGGCCCGGGCGCGATCACCACCTGGAACGAGCCGTCCGGCACCGGCGTCCGGGTCGACTCCGGCTACGTCGCCGGCAACACCGTCACGCCGTTCTACGACAGCCTGATGGCCAAGCTGATCCTCACCGGGGCGACCCGCGAGGAGGCGGTCGAGCGGGCGCGGGCGGCTGTCGCCCAGTTCGAGATCGCCGGCCCGAAGTGCAACCTGCCGTTCTTCGCCGAGCTGCTGGAGAACCCGGAGTTCCTCTCCGGCGACTACGACACCGGCATCGTCTCCCGGATGCGCTGACCTTCGACCCAGTGAGGTGAATCTGATGGCGGAACTTCCAGACTCCGTGAGCATCCGTGAGGTCGGTCCCCGCGACGGCCTCCAGAACGAGGAGCCCATCCCCACCGACGCGAAGGTGCGGCTTCTCGACGCGCTGTCCCGCACCGGGGTACGGCGCATCGAGGCCGTCTCCTTCGTCCACCCGAAGGCGATCCCGCAGATGGCCGACGCCGACGAGGTGTGGCAGCGGGCCGAGAAGGTCGACGGCGTGCGCTACTCCGCCCTGGTGCCGAACACCCGTGGCGCACAGCGGGCGCTGGCGGCGGGCTTCACCGAGATCGAGGTGGTGGTCTCGGCCAGCGACACGCACAACCGCCGCAACGTCAACCGGTCCACCGACGAGTCGCTGGACGACATCGCCGAGCTGATCGACCTGCTGCACGGCGCGGGCGCCACCGCCGAGGTGATCGTGGCGACCAGCTTCGGCTGCCCCTACGAGGGCGATGTGGACCCCCGCCGGGTGTCCGCGATCGTCGACCGCGTCGCCCGCGACGGCGCGGACCGCGTCGCCTTCGGCGACACCACCGGCATGGGTACGCCCCGGCGCGTCCGCGAACTGGTCACGGCGGTCCGGGACCGCAACGCCCACCTGCCGGTGCTGCTGCACTTCCACAACACCCGTGGCACCGCGCTGGCGAACATGCTCACCGCGATGGAACTGGGGATCACCGAGTTCGACGCCAGCGTCGGCGGCCTCGGTGGCTGCCCGTACGCGCCGGGTGCCAGCGGCAACCTGGCCACCGAGGAGGCGGTGCACATGCTGCACGACATGGGCATCGACACCGGCATCGACCTGGACGCCCTGATCGAGGCCGCCGAGCTGGCCGAGACCCTGGTGGGCAAGAAGCTCCCGTCCGGAGTCCTCCGGGCCGGCCCCCGAACCCGCCTGACCCCCCGCCCCGCCTGACCCCCTCTCCCACCCACCCCCGTGATCAACGAAATGAGCGGGGGTGGGTGGGGTGCGGGGGCGTGGTGGGGTGCCGGGGATGGTGCGGGTGGGGTAGCCTAACGATCGTTCAGGTCGGTGGGCGCCCTGTGCGGGGGCCGTGGCAACGGGAGTCGGCGTGACGCTCGACGGTGAAGCTCTGGAGCAGCTACGCAAGCGCGCCCGCGCCGGCGGTGCGGACAAGTACCACGCGGCAAACGCCGCGAAGGGGAAGCTGTTCGCCCGCGAGCGTGTGGCGTACCTGGTCGACGAGGGCTCCTTCGTCGAGGACGGGCTCTACGCCAACGCGATGGCCGACGGGCTGCCCGCCGACGGCGTGGTCACCGGCACCGCCACGATCGACGGCCGCCAGGTCTGCCTGATGGCCAACGACTCCACGGTCAAGGCCGGCAGTTGGGGTGCGCGTACCGTCGAGAAGATCATCCGGATCATCGAGCGGGCCTACGCGACCGGCGTCCCGATGGTCTACCTGGTCGACTCGGCCGGCGCCCGGATCACCGACCAGGTCGACCTGTTCCCGGGCCGCCGCGGCGCCGGAAAGATCTTCTGGAACCAGGTCCGCGCCTCCGGCTCGATCCCGCAGGTCTGCGCGCTGTTCGGGCCGAGCGCGGCGGGCGGGGCGTACATCCCGGCGTTCTGCGACGTGGTCGCCATGGTGGACGGCAACGCCAGCATGTACCTCGGCTCCGACCGGATGGTCGAGATGGTCACCGGCGAGAAGACCACGCTGGAGGCGATGGGCGGCGCGAAGGTGCACTGCGCCGAGTCCGGCGTGGGTCACTTCCTCTGCAAGACCGAGAACGATGCGCTCGACGTGGTGCGGACGTACCTGTCGTACCTGCCGTCGAACTGGAAGCAGGACCCGCCGGCGGCCGAGGCGGTGGCCGCGCCGGAGAAGGCCGACCTGGCCGCGCTGGTACCGGCCAGCGAGCGGCAGGCGTTCGACATGCGCCGGTACGTCAAGGGCCTGCTCGACTCCGGCAGCTTCTTCGAGATCCAGGCGCTGTGGGCCAAGGAGCTGACCATCGGGTTCGGCCGGCTCAACGGCGAGGTCGTCGGCGTGGTCGGCAACAACTCGATGTTCAAGGGCGGCGTGCTCTTCGTCGACTCGGCCGACAAGGCGACCCGGTTCGTGCAGCTCTGCGACGCGTTCAACGTGCCGCTGCTGTTCCTCAGCGACGTGCCCGGGTTCATGGTCGGCAGCGCGGTGGAGAAGCAGGGCATCATCCGGCACGGCGCCAAGATGATCACGGCGATCTCCGAGGCGACCGTACCCAAGATCTGTGTGGTGGTCCGCAAGGCGTACGGCGCAGGTCTCTACGCGATGGCCGGTCCCGGCTTCGAGCCGGACGCCACGATCGCGCTGCCCACCGCGAAGATCGCGGTGATGGGCGCGGAGGCCGCCGTCAACGCGGTCTACGCCAACAAGATCGCCGCCATCTCCGACGAGGCCGAGCGGGCCGCGTTCGTGGCCGCGAAGCGCGAGGAGTACGAGCGCGACATCGACGTCGTCCGCCTCGCCAGCGAGCTGGTGGTGGACGCGATCGTCGAGCCGCACGAGCTGCGCGCCGAGCTGGTACGCCGGTTCACCGCCGCGCGCGGCAAGGAGCGGCACTTCTCCCGGCGCCGGCACGGCGTCACCCCCGTCTGACCCGGTAAGGAAGGGCCCCCTCTTAACGCCTGGTGCATGTAAAGGGGCCCCTCCTAACGCTTCAGCCGCTCCCGGCGTCACGAGCGCCCGGCGGCCCGCCCTTTCCAGGAGGATCGACATGGACTTCCGGCTCGACGAGGAGCAGCAGGCGCTGCGGGAGAGCGTCCGGGAATTCGCCCGCGAGGTGGTCGCGCCCACCATCGCCGAGCACTACGAGCAGCACACCTTCCCGTACGAGATCGTCCGTCAGATGGGCAAGATGGGCCTGTTCGGGCTGCCCTTCGCGGAGGAGCACGGCGGCATGGGCGGCGACTACTTCGCGCTCTGCCTGGCGCTGGAGGAGCTGGCCCGGGTCGACTCCAGCGTGGCCATCACGCTGGAGGCGGCGGTGTCGCTCGGCGCGATGCCGATCTACCGATTCGGCACCGAGGAGCAGAAGGCGCAGTGGCTGCCGAAGCTGCTCAGCGGTGAGGCGCTGGCCGGGTTCGGGCTCACCGAGCCGGGCACCGGCTCGGACGCGGGCGGCACCCGGACGCGCGCGGTCCTGGACGGCGACGAGTGGGTCATCAACGGCTCGAAGGCGTTCATCACCAACTCCGGCACCGACATCACCGCGCTGGTCACAGTCACCGCCGTCACCGGTACGCGGCCGGACGGCGGCAAGGAGCTGTCCACGATCATCGTGCCGTCCGGTACGCCCGGCTTCACCGTCGCGCCCGGCTACTCGAAGGTCGGCTGGAATGCGTCGGACACCCACGAGCTGACGTTCGACGACTGCCGGGTGCCGGCGGCCAACCTGCTCGGCGAGCGCGGCCGGGGCTTCGCGCAGTTCCTGCGCATCCTGGACGAGGGCCGGATCGCCATCGCGGCGCTCGCCGTCGGCCTGGCCCAGGGCTGCGTGGACGAGTCGATCAAGTACGCGAAGGAGCGCCAGGCGTTCGGCCAGCCGATCGGCAACTACCAGGCCATCCAGTTCAAGATCGCGGACATGGAGATGAAGGCGCACACGGCCCGGCTGGCCTACTACGACGCGGCCGCCCGGATGCTCGCCGGTGAGCCGTTCAAGCGTCAGGCGGCCATCGCCAAGCTGCACGCCTCCACAGTCGCTGTGGACAACGCCCGCGAGGCGACGCAGATCCACGGCGGGTACGGCTTCATGAACGAGTACCCGGTGGCCCGCTTCTGGCGCGACTCCAAGATCCTGGAGATCGGCGAGGGCACCAGCGAGGTGCAGCGCATGATCATCGCGCGCGATCTCGGCATGTGAGGACGCCCGGAACCGCGCCCTGTCGGATATCGGCAGTGGACGGTCGGGTGGTTGACGATGGGCTGTGGAGCGTCGGAGTCCATCCGTAATCTTCGTGCCCATGACTCCGGATCATGACCGTGCGCGGGGCCCAGGCGGTCGTACCGGTCTGGCCGACCTGCTGCGCGGGCACCGGCTCGCCGTCGGCCTGACCCAGGCCGAGCTGGCGGGCCGGGCCGGCGTGGGCGTACGGACGGTCCGCGATCTGGAACGGGGGCGGGCCACCCGGCCCCAGCGCACCACAGTCGACCTGCTGGCCGACGCGCTCGGCCTGAGCGGTGACGAGCGGCGGGAGTTCGTCGACACCGCCCGGCCCGCGGCATCCCGCCTCCCCGCAGCCGGTGCCGCCGCCGACGATCCGCCGGTGGCGCTGCCCCAGCCCGTACCGCTGCTCGGCCGGGAACGGGACGTGGCGGAGGTGTCCGGGCTGCTCGACGCGTACCCGGTGGTGAGCCTCGTGGGGCTCGCCGGGGTGGGCAAGACGGCGCTGGCCGTCACCGTCGCGCACGCGGTGGCGGCCCGCCACCCGGCGGGCGTGGCCGGGGTGCTCGTGGGCGAGGGCTCGGACGCCGCCGACGTACTCGCCGCGTCGGCGTCGACGTTCGGCGTGAACCGGCTGGCCGACCTGTCCTGCCGGATCGGCGACCGGCGGGCGCTGCTGCTCGTCGACGCCGTCGACCGGGCGCCGGAGCCGGTGGCCGAGGCGCTCCGCGTCCTGACCGCCGCCGTGCCGACGCTGCGGGTGCTGGTGACCGGCCGCCGCCCGGTCGGCCTGGCCGGCGAGATGGTCCGGCCGGTCGCGCCGCTCGACGTACCGCCGGCCGGCACCGAACCCGCCGACCGGGCCGGCCTGGACCGCTGGCCGGCGGCGGCGCTGTTCGCCGCCCGCTTCGCCCAGGCCCGCCGGGAACCACCGACCCCGGCCGAGTTGCCGGCGCTCGCCGCGCTCGTGCGCCGGCTCGGCGGACTGCCGCTCGCCATCGAGCTGATGGCGGCACGGGGACGCATCCTCGACGTCACCGAGCTGCTCGACCGCTACGGCGACCGCGTCCTGGACCTGACCGGCGTACGCCCCGGCTGGGAGCCCGCCGACCCGTCCGCCGGCACTGTGACGCTGCGCGACGCCGTGGCGACCAGCTATCACCTGCTCGCCAGCGCCGACCGGGCGGCGCTGCGGCGGCTGTCCGCGTTCCGTAACCGCTGGTCGGTCGAGCTGGCCGAGGATCTGCTCGCCGACGGCGGCCGGCGGTGGGACGCCGCGCCGATGCTGGACCGGCTGCGCGAGCTGGGCCTGCTGAGTGTCAGGGGCACCGGCCCGTTCCGGTTCCGTCTGCTGGACGCGGTCCGTGACTTCGCCGCGGAACAGGCCGACCTGGAGGGCGAGACCGCCCGGATCCGGATGCGGCACGCCGCGGTGATCGCCGGTCTGGTCCACCGCACCGCGCCAGGGCTGGTGGGCGCACAGATGTCCGGCGCGGTGCACGTGCTCGACGAGGCGACGAGCGACATCACCGCCGCGCTGGCGTACGCCGCCGAGTACGCGCCGGAGACCGCGCTCCTGCTCGCCGCCTCACTGCCCCGATGGTGGCGGCTGCGCGGGCGGGACGTGTCCGGCCGGGGCCGGCTGCGGCGGCTGCTCGCCGATCCGCGTACCGCTGGTGCCCGGCCCACGCTGCGGGCCTGGGCCATGCTCGGCGCGGCCCGACTCGCCGCCGAGCACGGCGCGGGCGCGGAGGAACTCCCGGCGGCCCGGGCCGCCCTGGTCGTCTTCGCCGAGGCGGGCGACGTGACAGGCGAACTGTCCGCCCGGTCCGTGCTCTGCGCGCTGCTGCTCGGGCTCGGCGCGCACGACGAGGCCCGCGAGCAGGCCGAGGCCGCACTGGCCTCGGCCACCCGGCACCACCGGGTACGCGAGATGGCCGTCGCCCAGGCGCACCTGACCTGGCACGACGTACGCGAAGGTCGGCTGGCCGGTGCCCGGCGGCGGCTGGCGACTGTCGACCGCCTGGCGGCACAGTGCGGTGACCAGCGCCTGCGTGTGCTGGCGCGTGCCGATCAGGCCGAGCTGACCCGCCTGGAGGGCCGATACGCCGAGGCGGTCGAGCAGGGTCGCCGGGTGGCGGCCGCGCTCGCGGAGCTGGGTGATCCCGGGCGGCGGCGCCGGACGGTCGGCGCGGTCGGGCTGGCGCTCGCCCACGCCGGGCGCACCGACGAGGCGCTGGCCACGATCGCCGAGCTGTGGCCGTCGGGAGTGGTGCCGGGTCGGCGCCGTCCACCGGCCGTGGAGATGCTCGATCCGCCGGGCCCGGGTGGGGACGCGCGCACCGAGGACGCGCTGCGCGGGTTGATCGAGGGGCACGTGGCGCTGCACCGGGGAGACCGGGAGCTGGCGGCGGAGTGGTTCGCCGCGGCTGCCGACGCGGCCGAGGGTGTCGCCGATCGGCGGGATCTGGTCGAGGCGCTGGTGGGGCTGGCGGTCAGCACCGCTGATCCGGCCGTGCTGGATCGGCTGGACGCGGCGCGACAGGTCACCGGCGTCAGCCTGCTGCCGCAGGAGGAGGAGTTGCTGTTCTCCCTGACGGCCCGACGGGGGCGATGAGCGTCTTGTCGTCACCCCGGTCGATCGCGGTGGCCGCACTGCGCGTCGGCCGGCACGGGAGGGGCGGAGGGCGCGGGGGTGGCGCGAGCGAAGTAGCCCCCTGGTACTGCCCCTCGCTCCACGCTCGCGCCAGCACCCCCCGGTGCCCCCCGCTGCCGGAAGACTACCGAGGTCGGACGACCGATTCGCGAATATGTGGACCGCTTTGTCCGGCCGTTCGGGCGGTTCTGCCGGTCATTCTGCCGGTGACTGGCAGGTAGTGCCCGGCAGGTCGCGGACCGTCAGGCGGCGTCCTCGACCGGCTCGGTGCTGCCGGCGGTGGCGCCCGGATGGACCGCGTCGCGTACCCGGCGCAGCCCGTCCAGCAGCCCGTCGAGCTGCGCCGGGTCGAGCTGGCTGGTGAACCACTGCTCGATGATCCGCAGATGGCCGGGAAGGACGTCGTCCAGCCGGCTGAGCCCGGCGGTGGTCACCACCGCGAAGGAACTGCGCCGATCGGACGGGCAGGCACGCCGGCAGATCAGCCCGTCCCGCTCCATCCGGTCGACCACGCGGGTCACGCCGCTGGTGGAGAGCGAGGTCTGCGCGGCCAGGTCGGTCATCCGCAGCTGGTTGTTGGGTGAGCGGGCGAGCCGGGTCAGCACCTCGAACTCGACCGGGGAGAGGCCGTGCTCCTCGAACTGGGCGGCGAACCGGGCGGCGAGCCCGGCGTGCGCCTCGACGAGCAGGCCGACGGCGGTGATCCGGGGGTCGTCGAACACGTTCTGGTCCACGCCACCATCCTAGCAACACTTGACACGGGGAATATTGTCTCAACTATAGTTGCTCAGTCAGTCGTTGGGCTCCTAAACATTCTTCTCCGGAGGAGAGCATCATGACCAGCAGCACCGAGGCGACTACCCGCGACTGGGAGGGTCTCACCATCCCCACCCCCGGCACCTACGTGCTGGACGCCGCGCACAAGCGTGTCGGCTTCGTCGCGCGGCACATGATGGTCAGCAAGGTACGCGGTGAGTTCGCGGACGCCACCGCCACCATCACCGTCACCGACGACCCGATGCAGTCCTCGGTCACCGCCAGCATCCAGGCGGCCAGCATCAACACCGCCCAGGCGGACCGCGACGCGCACCTGCGCAGCCCGGAGTTCCTCGACGCGGAGCAGTTCTCGACGCTGGAGTTCCGCAGCACCGAGGTGAAGTCCCGCGAGGGCAACGAGTTCGTGCTCGTCGGCGAGCTGACCATCAAGGGCGTGACCCGCCAGGTCGAGCTCGAGGTGGAGTTCGAGGGCGTCGGCCGCAGCCCGTTCGGGCAGGACATCTTCGGATTCTCCGCCTCCACCGAGATCGACCGGGAGGACTTCGGTCTGACCTGGAACGTGGCGCTGGAGACCGGTGGCGTCCTGGTCGGCCGCAAGGTCAAGATCGAGATCGAGGGTGAGGCCATCCGCCAGGGCTGAGCCCGGCACAGGCCCGCAGGGCCCGCACCGTCCCCGACGGTGCGGGCCCTTCTCGCGTACGCCCCGGCGGTGCGAATCGTCACGTGAAGTTCTCCGCACTGACGCGCTGGTGACGGCGGTGACGGGGTACAGGTGCAGACCTGTCGCCCGTCCAGCCGGGTGGCGGGGCGGGCGCACTTACGCCCACCACGTGAATGGTTCACAATGCGTTGCGGAACGGTACGGTTCCGTCGCACCGGCGCCGGGAGGACACATGGGCAGAGACGTCGAGCAGGGCGCCTTCTCCCGCGAGGATCGGGTCCGCTACCGGCAGAAGGTCCGACGGTGCCTGGACGTGTTCGCGCTGATGCTCGACGACTTCGGCTTCGACGCCGACCGCCCGATGACCGGGCTGGAGATCGAGCTGAACCTGATCGACGCGGCCGCCGAACCGGCCATGCGCAACGACCAGATCCTCGCCGACATCGCCGACCCGCTGTTCCAGACCGAGCTGGGGCAGTTCAACCTCGAACTGAACGCCTCGCCCCGGCTGATCGAGGGCAGCGGCTTCGCCGACTACGAGCAGGACCTGCGCAGCAGTCTCAGCCGCGCCGACGAGCGGGCCGCCAAGTCCGACGCGACGATCATGATGGTCGGCATCCTGCCCACGCTCACCGAACGCCACCTGGTCGCCGACAACCTCTCCACCAACGAGCGGTACCGCGTCCTCAACGACCAGATCGTCGGCGCCCGCGGCGAGGACATCGAGCTGGACATCAACGGCGTCGAGCGGCTGCGTACGCACACCGACTCGATCGCGCCGGAGGCCGCCTGCACCAGCCTCCAGTTCCACCTCCAGGTCGCGCCGGACAGCTTCGCCGACTACTGGAACGCCTCCCAGGCCATCGCGGGCGTGCAGGTCGCCGTCGGTGCCAACTCGCCGTTCCTCTACGGCCGGCAGCTCTGGGCGGAGACCCGGATCGCGCTGTTCCAGCAGGCCACCGACACCCGCCCGGACGAGCTGAAGGCCCAGGGGGTACGGCCCCGGGTGTGGTTCGGCGAACGCTGGATCACCTCGATCTTCGACCTGTTCGAGGAGAACGTCCGCTACTTCCCGCCGCTGCTGCCCATCTGCGAGGAGGAGGACCCGGTCGAGGTGCTGCACGCCGGTGGCGTGCCCACGCTCGGTGAGCTGCGGCTGCACAACGGCACCGTCTACCGCTGGAACCGGCCGGTCTACGACATCATGAACGACCGCCCGCACCTGCGGGTGGAGAACCGGGTGCTGCCCGCCGGCCCGACAGTGGTGGACATGCTCGCCAACGCGGCGTTCTACTTCGGGCTGGCCCGCGGCCTCGCCGAGTCGGACCGTCCGATCTGGAGCCAGTTGACGTTCAGCTCGGCGGAGGAGAACTTCCACGCCGCCGCCCGGCGCGGCATCGAGGCGGTCCTGCACTGGCCCCGGCTCGGGGACGTGCCGGTCACCACGCTCGTACTCGACACGCTGCTGCCGGTGGCCGCGCAGGGGCTGGACCGGTTCGGCGTCGCCCCGGCCGAGCGGGACCGCCTGCTCGGCGTGATCGAGGGCCGCTGCCGTACCGGCCGCAACGGTGCGGTCTGGCAGACCGAGACGGTGTGGGCGGCGGAGCGGAGCCGGGGCCTGGACCGGGAGGCCGCGCTGCACCACATGGTCCAGCGGTACGCCGAGCTCCAGCGCGGCAACGAACCCGTCCACACCTGGCCCGTCGACTGACTCCCGCTGCCGCCCTCGCCCTGGCTCGCCTGCGGCCCGGCAGGCCGCGAACGCGCGGGCGCTGGCCCGCGCCTCGTCGATCTTGGAGTTATGGCGCCTCGAATCTTCCGAATGGGAGTTTTGTGAGGTGCCACAACTCCAAGATCGACGCGAGTGGGCGGTGGCTCAGCGGCCGAGGTGACGCGCGTGCTGGGCGGGTGGGGCTCAGCGACCCCGGCGGCGGGTGGTGTCGGTGGGCGGCGGCGGATCGGCCTGGCCTGACGAACCGGTCTGGCCTGACGAACCGGTCTGGCCCGGCGAGGCGGTCGGGGACGAGGAGTCGTCCTGCGGCGAGGCCGTCGTGCTTCGCGGGTTCGGCTCGTCGGCGGTTGAACCCTTGTCGTGCGAGCCGGCCTGCGTGGGTGACTCGGGTTGCCGCTGCGGTGGCACGGCCCGACCTCGACGGCCGGTGGTGGACCGGGTGGCACGTCCCCGATCCGTCTCCGTCCGGCCGGACGTCACGCCCGGCCCGTCGTCCACTGCCGCATCCCGGAGCGAACCGGCCGACGCGTTCGGCTCCGTGTCCGGCAGAGTCGTCCGCCCGGAGAGATCCGACGCGGACCGTCCCGACGTCGATCCTCCATCCGGCTCGGCCGTGTCCTCGCCGATCGCGGGCTCCCCGTCGACGGGGGCCGGCTCGCCGGTGCGCTGGTGGGGAACTGTCACCCGCTCGGCGCTCCGGCGCTCGGCGCGCTGAGCCAGCGCGGCCATCACCATCGAGCCGCCGACGCCGGCGATCACCGCGTACGGGGCGATCAGGTGGGCCGACAACTGTTCCGCCGCGATCCCGGCCAGGCGCGGCACGGCAAGCAGGTACGCCAGCGCGACGAGCAGCGGTCCGGCCGCCCCGGAGGCCGCCGCGCCGACCCGGATCTCCGGTGCGCGGGCGGCTCGGCGGGCCGCCACCAGGCCGATCACCAGGGCGGAGAGCACCGACAGCAGCGCACCGGGCCAGTAGAAGTAGTCGCGGATCCAGAACGCGCCACGGTCCGCGCTGATCTGCCAGATGCCGAGCTGGGCGGTGGTCAGGCCACGGCCGGCGATCACCCCGTCGACCACCGACACCACGGCGAGCAGCCAGAGCCAGCCGGTGGTGGCGATCAGGTTGGTGGCGGCGGCGCGGGTGTGCAGCGCCCAGACGGCGAGCAGCACGCCGAGAACCAGCCCCGCGCCCGCGTACGCGGCGGCGACCGCCTGCGGCGAGGAGACGTCCGGCACTCGGGCCGCCCGCGCGGGTACCGCCACCAGCAGGACGGTGACGATCGCGCCGACACCCGCGGCGAGCGCCAGGCCGAGCCGGGGCAGCGTGCCCGGCGACTCGTCGTCGCCACCACGCAGGCGCTGGGCGCAGACCGCACCGACGATGACCGATGTCGCCGCGATCCAGGTCGCCCAGGCGAGGCTCGCCACCCAGGCCGCCTCGGCCCGTACCGCGCCGTCCGGCACCCAGTTGATGATGCCCAGCCCGTACCCGAAACCGAGCTGCGCGGCACCCGCGCCGGCGGCGACGCCGAGCGCGGCGGCTGTCGATCCTCCCCAGCCCCGTCTGACCATGCCGGGGAGCGTAACGTCCCGTGGTCGGCGCGGCGAGTCGTAACGACGGGCCGTGACCGTCAGTGAGCAACGGATACGGTTGTCGATGATCGGGGCGGGGAGCATGACGGACGAGCGGCAACCGGCCGGCGACGGCAGCGGACCGGGGCGAGGCAGGCTGCTCCTCGGCGGTGGTGTGGCAGTGGCCCTGCTGGCCGTGATCGGCGCCAGCGTCGGGTGGATCCTTGCCGGTGAGCCGGAGCGCTCGGCCGCGCCCGGCGACTCCGCACCGCCCGCCGCCGCGTCCACATCGGCCTCCGCGACCACGGCGCCGCCGGCCACCGCTGCCCAACCATCCGGTACGCGCACCAGCGCCCCGGCCGGGCTCACCGTGCCCGAGGTGGTGGGCGCCGACTTCGAGCAGGCCCGCCGGGACCTGCGCGAGCGCCGCCTCGGCTGGCGACTGGTCTTCGGTACGGGCACCGGACGCACCGTGGAGCGCACCTCACCGGCTCCCGGCACCCCGGTGAAGCGCGGCACCACCGTCACCGTGTGGGTCTCCGGGCCGGCGCCGGCCGTCACCGTGCCCGACGTGGGCACGCTGTCCTGCTCCGACGCGGCCGACGACCTGGTGGAGGCGGGGCTCTATCCCCGGTACGCCACCGGGCGCCAGGGCCCGGTCACGGCACAGGAGCCGGTGGCCGGCGGTACCGCCCGATGGAACGACCAGGTGACGCTCACCTGCGGCGACAAGGCGTCCACGCCGCCGACGGTCTCCCCGCCGCCGACTCCGTGACGAGCGCGGCGCGCTGATCCCAGCCGGTGTCGCCGGGGACCGCTACGGTGGACGATCGAGGGCCGTGCGCCCCGTCCCGGTGGGGAAAGGACGTGCCATGAGCGACGACCGTCAGGAACCACCCGCCGGTGACGCGGACGCGACCCGCGCGCTGCCCCCGGATGCCGACGCGACCCGCGCGATGCCGCGCGACGCGTCCGGGCACGACGCCGACGCGACCGGCGCGATGCCGCGCGACGCGGCCGGGCACGACGCCGACGCCACCCGTGCGATGCCGAGGAACGCCGCCGAGGAGGACGTGGAGGCGACCCGCGCCATGCCGCGGAACGCGGGCGACGCCACCCGGCCGTTGCCCGGCGGACCGGCAGGACAGGGCGGGTCGCGCCGTCCCCTCGACGCGACCACCCCGCAGGAACCGGTGGGCGCCTGGTCCGGCCGGGCCGGGGTGCCGCCACCACGTCCGGCGGGCTATCCCGAGCCCGGCAGCGAGTGGTACGGCGACGAGCAGGCCGGGCGCCGCTGGTGGATGCCGATCCTGCTCGGCATCCTGGCGCTGCTCCTGCTGGGGTTGATCGGGGCGGGGGTGTGGCTGGCGCTGCGTGCCGCCGACCGGAACTCCGATCCGGGCCCGCCGGTGCCGAGCGTCTCGGCACAGACGAGCGCCGCCCCGACGACCGCCGCACCGACCAGTGCCGCGCCGAGCAGTTCACCGCCGAGTACGCCGGCCACGACCGCCCCGCTGGAGGTGCCGATGCCGCCGCTGGTGGGGCTGCCGGAGGCGGCTGCCCGGGCGGCGCTCGACCGGCTGGACCTGGACTACCGGGTGCAACGGCGGGCGTCGGACCGCCCGGCCGGCACGGTGATCTCCACCGATCCCGAGGCCGGTTACCCGGTGGGCGAGGACGACCGGGTCACGATCGTGGTGGCCGTACCCGCGCCGCCGACGAGCGGGCCGAGCACTCCGGGCTCCGCCCCGGCGACGACCACGACGCCCTGACGATCACCACTGGCGTCTGCGGGTGCCGACCAGGCCCAGCCCGGCCAGCGAGATGGCGAGTCCGAGCAGCCCGGAGTAGAACAGCGACCGGCTGAGGTCGTCGGTGGCGCCGGTCGGCCGCTCGGCGAGCGCGCCCTCGCCGCCACCGGCACCCGCGGCCGGTTCGTCCTCGTCCTCCGCCGGGTCGGCGGCGGCCCAGCCGTCCTCGTCGTCCGACCCGTCGGAGTGGGCATCGGACTCGGCGGCATCGGACTCGGCGGCATCGGAGTCGGCCGTGTCGGACTCCGTCCGGCCGTTCTCACCCGCAACGGTGATCTCCGGGGCCGGTACGGGCTCGGCGAGCTGCTGGGTGGCGGAGAAGGCGGGATGACGTACCGCGAGCGCGAGCGCGGTCGCGGTGACGAGGAAGAGGAAGAGCCCGAGGGCATAGCCGATACGGGACCGGTGGTGCCGCCGCGCGGCGGGCAAGTTGACCATGACCATCCCAGGTTCAGGGTCCATGGCGCGCGGGGTGGAACGTGCCGGGGTGGGCGTACCGATTCTATGGCGACGGCACGCCCTCCCGACCGGGAATCGTGAGGTCAGCCGACCCGGACCGGGGTCCGGACCGCCGGGCGGCGAGCCGTCCGCACGGTGTGCTGACGCGGAGCCGGCGCGGCTTGGAGCTGCCGCAACCCCTCCTGGAGTACGAAGATCGACCTCCGGTTGACCGCGTCCCCCGCCGCGTTCAACTCGTAGCCGTCGAGCCAGAGCCAACCGTCGTAGGTCGGCCAGTCGAGCACCCGGATCACCCGGAACATGATCGGTCGGAGGAACTGGACACTCGCCGCGCGAGTCACGTGCAGTACGTCACCGGAGCGGGGAAGCACATGGGCTCCTGGGAAGTCGGCCGGCGGGACCGGCGAGGCTGAACGGGGGGCAGGTGCGGTCCGGTGACGGGGGGTCTGCCTCGTGGACCGGCGGTCGGTGGGTCGGTGCTGGTCGGGCCGTACCCGCGGTGGCGGACCGCCACCCGACCATCACCCGGCTGCTCCCGGTTACCGCTCCCGTCGCCGCAGCCAAGCTGGCGTACAGCGACGGGGTCTTCATTCCGGGGCAGGTCGCAGGGCGCGGGACGGCTCCCCTCCGGCCGTCCCACGGACCGTGGTGCCACCACGCCCGGAGATCAAGCGAAGACGGTGAGTAACCCGTGCCATACGGACAGACTGCATCAGGGACGTGCGACATGCAAGTTGCACGTGGAGTTTTGCTGATAGGTGAGTCGGACACGCAAACGGCGAAACTTGAAGCGTCAGGTATCGGAGCGGCACACTGGACGCCGGTTTCGCCCGTCGCGGCCGGTCGACGACCGGCACCACCCCTGCCGCGAACGCACACCCGCCGCCCGCCGGTCGCGCCCGCGGTGGGAGCCGAACCGGGGCGCGACCGACCGGAGGTAGCCGGGTGACTGTGAAGCGTGGTCCCGCAAGCCGATGGACGGCACCGAGGTGACTCCGTGAGCGAACGGCGCAGCCCGACCATCCGGCGGCGCCGGCTGGGGGCGGAACTCCGCCGGCAGCGGGAGGCGGCGGGCATCACCATCGAAGTCGTCGCCGAGCAGCTGGAGTGCTCGGCCTCCAAGATCTCCCGGATCGAGACCGGCCACACCACGGCGACCCCGCGCGACGTACGCGACATGCTCCGCATCTACGGGGTGGTCGGCGCGGAGAGCGACGAGCTGGTGCAGATCGCCCGGGAGGCTCGGCAGAAGGGCTGGTGGCATCCGTACAGCACGGTGCTCGTCGGCGCGTACGTCGGCCTGGAGGCGGCGGCCAGCTCCATCCGCGCGTACGAGCAGCAGGTGGTGCCGGGTCTGCTGGAGACCGAGGAGTACGCCGGTGCGATGATCCGGGCGGCCCGGCCGGACTTCACCGACGAACAGGTCGACCAACGGGTGCGTGTCCGTCTGGGCCGTCAGTCGTTGTTGACGCAGGACGATCCGGTCGATCTGTGGGTGGTGCTCGATGAGGCGGTGCTGAGCCGGCCGGTTGGCGGCGACGTGGTGATGCGTGGCCAGCTCAAGCGGTTGGTGGAGGTGGCCGAACTGCCGAACGTGACAGTGCAGGTCCTGCCCTTCGAGGTGGGAGCGCACGCCGGCATGGACGGGACCTTCACGATCCTCAGCTTCCCCGAGCCGAGTGATCCCGATGTCGTGTACGCGGAGAACGCCACGGGTGGGCTCTTCCTGGAGAAGAGTGACGAACTGCAGAAGTACAGCTTCATCTTCGATCACATTCGAGCAGCGGCCATGCGCCCGGAGGAGTCCATCGCACACATCGCGAAACTGGCAGAGGAGCCACTGTGGAAATGGCGACCAAGGAGTTCCCCGTGGACCTGACGCAGGCGACGTGGTTCAAGAGCTCGAAGAGCGGGCCGAACTGCGACAACTGCGTCGAGGTCGCGTACGTGACCGGGGCGGTCGGGGTGCGGGACTCGAAGGACAAGACCGGCCCGGCTCTGGTCTTCGCACCGGGCGACTGGCACGCCTTCGTCGCCCGCGCCCGGAACGGCGTGTTCGGCCGGAGCTGACCGGCACCGAGATGTGGTCCCGCCCGGCAGCGCCGCCGGGCGGGACCATTCGCGTCCGCGTGCCCGTGCGGCGGCGGGCACCCGTCGCCAGTTCCGATCCGCCTCGTTGAACCGCACGGATCGGCAACCGAACAAGGCAGGCGAGACGGATGACGACGATCGGTTCAGAGAACCTCACCAGCGGCCCGGGCAAGCCCGAGCGGTTCGGTGGCAAGTACCGGGGTGCCCGCCGGGACACCGTCCTCACCGAGGTGGTCTCCGGTGACGGCGAGGACGCCCGCGAGAGTGGCGTCCCCGAGCAGGCCACGGCGCCGCTGTCCCTGCCGTCGCTGGACCCCAACCCGCTGACCGAGCCGTCCTTCCCGCCGAGCGGCTGGCCGGTCGAGCAGCAGGAGTCCCTGGTGGACCACCCGCTGCTGCGCGGCCTGCTGATGGAGCTGCCCCCGAAGGGCAGTGTGCCCCCGCCCGGCTGGCTGGACCGCTGGTTCGAGGCGACCCGGGCGATCCTGGAACTGCTATACGTGCAGGGCGCGAGCCGGTCGCGCTGACACCGCCTCGGCGGCCGGCATCGCCCGCTCGGCGAGCCGGTTGTGCCGGAGCGCGTGGCGTACTCCGATCGCGCACACGCCGAGCACCCCGACGGTGATCACCGGTCCGGCGACGCCCGGCGCGGTGAACAGGTCGACGCCGATCGCCGGCAGCACCGCCACCAGCACCGCGATCGCCGTCGCCTGGAGCGGCAGCGCGATCAGCGGGTGCGCTGCCGCCGCGCGCAGCCCGTGCGGGGCGGGCGTCTCCGGCGCCGCCGCGAACGCGCCCGCGCCGGACCGCAGCCGCCGGACCCGCCGTACCGTGCAGACCGCCACGACGGCCGCCGGCACCGCGGCGACGCCGAGCGCGGCGGCGGCCCGGTCCACAGTGGTGTCACCGGCGCTCTGCAGGCCCGCGGCGAGGACCGCCGCGGTGAGCGCGAGGCCGGTCAGCACCAGGACGGACAACCATCCGGTACGCCGACGCAGCGCGCGGGCGCGGTCCAGCCCGGGCAGGCCCTCCGCGACCAGTCCGGCGGCGAGCCAGACGGCGGCGACGGGAAGCAGCAGGGCGAGACGGTCATCCATGGCCCCTAGCCTTGCCCGTTTCGACGTCCGCCGAATCCGGGACGGCACCCCGGTTCGTCCCGTACCCGTGCCCGTAGGGGTACGGCTCAGACGTCGAACGTGGCCGGTCGCCCGGTGGCCGGCGCCGGCGGGGTGGCCTTCCACAGGCCGGTCTTCTGGGCCGCGAGCCGGGCCAGGTAGGCCGGGTTGAGGATGACGTACCTGCGCCACAGGCGCTTGGGCTCCAGGCCGAGCCGCCAGAACCACTCCAGCCCGGCGCGCTGCATCCACGGTGGCGGGTTGCGCAGCAGGCCGGCGTGGTAGTCGAAGGCCGCGCCGACTGCCATCAGCGGCATGTCCAGCAGCGGGCGCATCGCGTACGCGAAGACCTCCTGGCGCGGACAGCCCAGCCCGACCAGGACGAGGCGGGCGCCGCTGGCCCGGATCCGGTCGGCGATCTCGGCGTCCTCGCCCGGCGCGACGGCGCGGAACTTGGACGGCTCGACCCCGGCGACCTTCAGCGCGGGAAACTTGCGCTCCAGCGCCGGGACCAGCCGGGACAGCGTCTCCTCGGTGGAGCCGTAGAGGTAGACGGGCAGCCCTTCCTCGGCGAACCGGGCGAGCACCCGCAGGGTCAGCTCCGGGCCGTAGACGCGGTCGGTGAGCCCGGCGCCGTGCAGCAGGTTGAGCGCCCAGCGCACCGGCTGCCCGTCCGGGGTGACCACGTCGAACGAGTTGAGCCGGGCGTTGTGCGCCGGGTCGAGCACGCCGGTCATCACGCCGTGCACCGCCAGCGCGGTGAGCGCCAGCGGGCGGCGCTCGTGCGCGGCCGCCACCACGGCCTCGGTGGCCCGGGCGTAGTCGGTGGCGTCGACCCCGACGCCGAGCACGTTGCGCTTGGTCCCGGCGGTCATGCCTTCGGCACCCACTTGTCGGCGTTCGCCTCGTAGATCTCGCGGAGGATCATCGGCACGTCGTACGTGATCTTCCAGGACGGGTAGTGCTCCTCGAAGCGGGCCATGCTGCTGACGTACCACTGGTGGTCGCCGGTGCGGGCCTGCTCGACGTAGTTGATCCGGGCCTCGCGGCCGGTGATCTCCTGGGCGACCCGGAACGCCTCGATGTGCGAGGTGTTGGAGTGCCGGCCGCCGCCGAGGTTGTAGACCTGGGCCGAGCGCGGCTCGCGGAAGAACGCCTCGAACGCGGTGAGGACGTCGTGCGAGTGGATGGCGTCCCGGACCATCTTCCCCTTGTAGCCGAAGAGGTTGTACGTCCGGCCCTCCATCACGCAGCGCATCAGGTACGCCAGGAAGCCGTGCAGCTCGGCGGCGGAGTGCGCCGGGCCGGTCAGCGTGCCGCCCCGGAAGCAGGCGGTCCTCATGTCGAAGTAGCGGCCGTACTCCTGGACCATCACGTCGGAGGCGACCTTCGAAGCGCCGAAGATCGAGTGCAGCGACTCGTCGATCGACATGTCCTCGGTGATGCCGTCGTACCAGCGGTGGTCCTCGGGCAGCTCGTACCGGGTCTCCAGCTCGATCAGCGGGAGCGAGTTCGGCCGGTCGCCGTACACCTTGTTGGTGGAGCAGTGGATGAACGGCGCGTCGACGGCGTGCCGCCGGGTGTTCTCCAGCACGTTGAGCGTGCCGCCGGCGTTCACGTCGAAGTCGGTGAACGGCTCCTTGGCGGCCCAGTCGTGGCTCGGCTGGGCGGCGCTGTGGATCACCACGGCGATGTCCTTGCCGTACCGCTTGAAGACCTGCTCCAGCCCGTCGCGGTCGCGGATGTCGACGGCGTGGTGGGTGTACGCGGAGCCGAGGTCGGCGGCGAGCCGGTCGAGGCTCCAGGCGGTCGAGCCGTCCTCGCCGAAGAAGTACCGCCGCATGTCGTTGTCGATGCCGACCACGTCGAGACCGAGTCCGGCGAAGTGCCGGGCCGCCTCGGAGCCGATCAGACCGCCGGAACCGGTCACCAACGCGACAGTCACACGCCACTCCTGGTCCATGGGAGGCAGGGAAACCATCGGAGCATAGCGTGACGTCCGGAACGCCCCGATACGAAGCAAGGGCCCCGCTGTGTGCGGAGCCCTTGTCCTGGTGGGGATGGGGGGAGTTGAACCCCCACGTCCTTTCGGACACACGGACCTGAACCGTGCGCGTCTGCCATTCCGCCACATCCCCGTGGCACGACCTGGAACACCATATCGCATCCCGCGCCCGCCATCTGCGGCGGGTGCCGGGACATATTACGCTGTCCACTGGTCACGCCACGAACGATCACCGCTCGTGGCGGGCGAAACTCTAGCACGCTCGCGGGCCTGGTCACGAACGGGCCGACGGCAGCCGGCCGAGCGGCGTGTGAGCTGCGGAGGCGGTGTCCGGATACCATCATTGCCTCGGGACCCGAGGAGGAGCCGGTGAGCGTGCTGCAACGCTTCGAGAAGCGTCTGGAAGGCCTGGTCGAGGGGGCCTTCGCCAAGGTCTTCAAAGGGGTGGTCCACCCCGTGGAGATCCTCAACGCCATGCAGCGGGAGGCCGAGGCGCACAAGGCGATCCTGGCCGGTGGGCGCACCCTTGTGCCCAACCGCTACGTGATCGATCTCTCGCCCTACGACCACAGTCGGCTGGCGCCGTACGCTGCCGCGCTGGCCCAGGAGCTGGCCCAGTCGCAGGCGGAGTTCATCGGCGAGCAGGCGTGGACGGTCTACGGCGACGTGATCGTCGAGGTCGAACGCGGTGAGGGCCTGGACACCGGCATGTTCCGGGTCACCGCCGAGGTCTACACCGGCGGGGACGTCGCCCCGGTCTCCGCGCCCGGCGGCTACGACGCCGGCCCGGCGTACCCGGCGTACGACCAGGGTGGCGGCTACGGCCCTCCGCCCGGTCACGGCGGCGGCCGCAACGTCCGCCTGGTCTCCGGCGACGGCCGCACCTACCCCCTCCAGATGGGCTCGACCGTGATCGGCCGCGGCGACCAAGCCAACCTGCGCCTGCCCGACGTCGGCATCTCCCGGCGCCACGCCCGGCTGGACTTCGACGGCGGCCAGGTGGTGCTGACCGACCTGGGCTCCACCAACGGCACGATGGTCAACGGCCAGCGGGTCTCGGCGGTCGCCCTCAACCCCGGCGACATGATCCAGCTCGGCACCACGACGCTGACCTTCCGCGTGGACGGCTGATCCGCGTTGCCGGAACTCGTCATCACCGTCGCCCGGTTCGGGTTCCTGATCCTGCTGTGGATCTTCGTGTTCACGGTGGTCGGCGTGATCCGCCGGGACCTCTTCGCCGGTGCCCGGTCGGGCCGGCTCGTGGCCGCGCCGCGGGGGATCGGCGCGTCGACCGGGCAGCCGGGGAAGCCGGCGAAGGCCAAGCGCGGCCGGGCCGCCCACCAGCTGGTGGTCACCGCCGGTCAGCTCGCCGGCACCCGGATCACGCTCGGGGAGGCCCAGATCACCATCGGCCGCGCGGAGGACTCGACCCTGGTGATCACCGACGACTACGCCTCGGCGCGACACGCCCGGCTGGTGCCCCGCGACGGGCAGTGGTACGTCGAGGACCTCGGATCGACTAACGGCACCTATCTCGATCGCGCTAAGGTCACCGGACCAACCCCCGTCCCCCTCGGCGTGCCGATCCGGATCGGCCGCACTTCCCTCGAATTACGGCCATGACTCTGACCCTGCGCTACGCGGCCCACAGCGACCGCGGTCTGATCCGAGACGGTAATCAAGATTCCGTCTACGCCGGACCGCGGCTGCTCGCCGTGGCCGACGGCATGGGCGGCATGGCCGCCGGTGACGTCGCCAGCAACATCGTCATCGGTGCCATGGCGCCCCTCGACGAGGACGTCCCCGGTGACGCCCTGGTCGACGCGCTCCGCTCCGCCGTGGGCACCGCCAACCAGCAGCTCCGCGACACCGTGGACGCCAACCCGCAGCTGGAGGGGATGGGCACGACGCTCACCGCGACCCTCTTCTCCGGCAGCAAGCTCGGCATGGTCCACATCGGTGACTCCCGGGCCTATCTCCTGCGCAACGGCGAGTTCGCGCAGATCACCAAGGACGACACGTACGTCCAGATGCTCGTCGACGAGGGCCGGATCAGCGCGGAGGAGGCGAGCAGTCACCCCCAGCGCTCGCTGCTCACCCGGGCGCTCGACGGCCGCGACATCGACCCGGAGTACAGCGTCCGCCAGGTGCTGCCCGGCGACCGCTACCTGATCTGCTCCGACGGGCTCTCCGGCGTGGTCAGCGCGGAGACCATCGCGGACACCATGCGGGAGTACCCCGACCCGCAGCGGTGCGTGGAACGCCTGGTGCAGCTCGCGCTGCGCGGCGGCGGCCCGGACAACATCACGGTGATCATCGCCGACGCCACCGACCAGGACATCGTCGAGGCGTCCCCGATCGTCGGCGGCGCCGCCGCCCGCGACCGGGGCATGGCGACCTCGGCCGACGACTCCACCCCGGCGGCCCGCGCCTCGGCGCTGTCCGCCCCCCGGCCACCCGCGCCGGAGGAGCCGGCGGACAACCGCGACGACGAGCCGGAACGGCGTCGCCGCCGGCCGCTGCGCACCGTCGCCATGGTGCTGGCGCTCGCGGTGATCGTCGGCGGTGGCGCGTTCGGCGGGTGGACGTACACCCAGCGGCAGTTCTACGTCGGCGCCACCGACGACGGCCAGCTCGCGGTCTTCCGCGGGGTGCCCGGCCAGGTCGCCGGACTGGACCTGTCGAACGTGCACGAGCGCAGCGAGGCCCGGCTCGACGACCTCACCCTCGCCGCCCAGGAGCGGGTGAAGCAGGGCATCCAGGCCCGCAACGAGCCGGACGCGGAGCGCCGGCTGGCGGAGCTGACGAGTGAGGATCCGGCGAACCCGAACCTCAAGCCGCTCTGCCCGCCCGACCCGTCGCCCGGTGCGACCAGTCCGAGCCCGGCAGCGGGCGGGCTGAACCCGCAGGTCAGCGGCAGTCCCGCACCGTCCGTTCCGCCGGCCGGCTCACCGAGCCCCGGCGCGTCGACGCCGCTGACGACCATCACGCCCGACGCCGTACCCTCCGACACCGTTCCGCCGGCCGACCCGGCGGGTTGCCGGTCGCCGGAGTGAGTGCCGGCTCGATCCCGAGGACGTATCCGTGACCGCAGCCGCCGTACCGGCCGCCTCGCCCGCTTCGACGGGCGAGGAGTCCGGCGTACGCCTGGCCCGGTCCCGGCGCAACGCCGAGCTGTCCCTGCTCCTGCTCGCCATGGTGCTCGTCGCGGCGTACGCGGCGATGATCGAGGCGAAGGCGCTGGACACGATCACGCCCGACTTCTGGATTCCGGCCGCCGCGCTGGGGCTGGTCTTCCTCGGTCTGCACCTGGTGATCCGCTGGCTGGCGCCGTACGCCGATCCGGCGCTGCTGCCGGCGGTGGCACTGCTCAACGGCATCGGGGTCGGCTTCCTGCGCCGCTACGACCTGGCCAAGGCCACGCCCGCCGAGCGGGAGGACCTAGCCGTCTTCGCCGGCACCGGCGGCCGGCAGCTCGCCTGGACGCTCGCCGCGGTGGTGCTCGCCGCCGCTCTGCTGGCGATCCTGCGTGACCACCGTTCGCTGTCCCGGTACGCGTACACGCTGGGCCTGGCCGGCATCGTGCTGGTGATGATCCCGGCGGTGTTGCCCAGCCGGTTCTCCGAGATCAACGGCGCGAAGCTGTGGATCAAGTTCGGCGGGTTCTCCATCCAGCCGGGTGAGTTCGCCAAGCTGGCCCTGCTCACGTTCTTCGCCTACTACCTGGTGCGCAAGCGCGAGGTGCTCTCGCTCGCCAGCCGGCGGGTGCTGGGCATCGACTTCCCGCGCGGGCGAGATCTCGGCCCGGTGCTCGTGGTCTGGCTGGTCAGCCTCCTGGTCCTGATCTTCGAGAAGGACCTCGGCACCTCGCTGCTCTACTTCGGCATGTTCGTGGTGACGCTCTACATCGCCACCGAGCGGGTCAGCTGGCTGCTCATCGGCCTGATCCTGTTCTTCGGCGGCGCCTACCTGGCGTACGTGCTGGGCAGCACCGTGGGCGGCCCGTTCGCGAACTTCTACGACCGGGCGCAGATCTGGCTGGACCCGTTCGCCGAGCCGTACGACAGGGGCTACCAGCTGGTGCAGGGTCTGCTCACGCTCGGCACCGGCGGCCTGTTCGGGGCCGGGCCGGGCGGCGGCCAGCCGGCGCTGCTGCCCGAGGTGCAGACCGACTTCATCTTCGCCGGCATCGGTGAGGAGATCGGCCTGTTCGGTCTCTCCGCGCTGCTGGTGATCTACCTGCTGATCGTCGAGCGTGGCCTGCGTGCCGCGCTGGCGGTACGGGACTCGTTCGGCAAGCTGCTCGCCGGTGGTCTGGCGTTCACGCTGGGCCTCCAGGTCTTCGTCATCGTCGGCGGCATCAGCAAGCTCATCCCGCTGACCGGTCAGACCACCCCGTTCCTGTCCGCCGGTGGCTCCTCGCTGATGGCGAACTGGCTGCTGATCGCCCTGCTGCTGCGGGTCTCGGACGGCGCACGCCGCCCGGTGACCGGCGGCGGTGGCCCGGCCGCCCGGCCGGCAGGCGGCCCGCCCGAGCAGTTGCACGGCGCCCCGACGGAGGTGATCCGGCCGTGAATGCCCCTCTGCGCCGCGTCGGCGTGGTCGTGATGGTCCTGTTCGGGCTCCTGTTCGCGAACCTGAACTGGATCCAGGCCTACAAGGCCGACGAGTACCGCAACAGCGACTACAACGGCCGGGTCCAGGTCGCCGAGTACGACCGCAAGCGCGGGAACATCGAGGTGGGCGGCACCGCGTACGCGGTCAGCAAGGAGACCGGTGGTGAGCTGAAGTACCAGCGCACCTACCCGGGCGGGGCGATGTACGCGCACGTGCTCGGCTGGAAGCCGGTCAACGGCAGCGCGAGCGGCATCGAGCGGGTGGAGAACGACTTCCTCGCCGGCACCAGCGACGCGCTCATCGCCAGCCGAATCAAGGACATGTTCACCGGTGACGAGACCGGTGGCGGGAACGTGCTGCTGACGCTCTCCAAGCGGGCCCAGGAGACGGCGTACAAGCAGCTCAACGACAACCAGGTCGGCGCGACCAAGGGCGCGGCCATCGCGATCGACCCGCGTACCGGCGCGGTGCAGGCGCTGGTGTCCATGCCGAGCTTCGACCCGAACCCGCTGGCGAGTCACAACAGCACCGAGGCGGACCGGGCGTACAACACGCTGGAGAAGGACAAGGACCGGCCGCTGGCGAACCGGGCGCTGTCCGAGACGCTGCCGCCGGGCTCCACCTTCAAGATCATCATGGCGGCGGCGGCGCTGGAGAACGGCGTCGGGCAGCAGACCCGCATCCCGGCCGGTTCCAGCTACACCGCGCCCGGCGCCGGCCAGCCGATCCGCAACGCCGCGCCGTCGATCTGCCCCGAGTCGCAGGTGACGCTGCGCGAGGCGGTGACCGAGTCCTGCAACACCGGCTTCGCCCAGCTCGGCGTACGCCTCGGCTCGGACAAGGTCAAGGAGAAGGCCAAGCAGTTCGGCTTCGAGCAGGAGGACCTCACCGTCGGCCAGCTCGGTGAGGGCGGCCTTCCGGTGGCGGCCAGCCGCACCGGCGACATGCAGAACCCGGACGGCAGCACCGACCAGGCCGCTCTGGCGCAGTCGTCGATCGGCCAGAACAACGTGCGGATGACCCCGTTGCAGGGCGCGATGATCGCCGCCGCGGTGGCCAACAAGGACGGCAAGCAGATGCGTCCGTACCTGGTCAAGCAGCTGCTCGGGCCGGACCGCACCACCGTCTACGACGCCGCCCAGCCGCGCGAGCTGCGCCGCCCGATCAGCGGCCAGGTCGCCGCCGACCTGCGCGACATGATGCAGAACGTGGTGAAGGAGGGCACCGGCCGCCGGGCCGCCATCGACGGCTTCCTGGTCGGCGGCAAGACCGGTACTGCCCAGTCCGGCCCGAACACCCCGGACCACGGCTGGTTCATCGGCTTCGCCCTGGACAAGGACGGCACGCCGCTCTCCGCGGTCTGCGTCGAGCTGGAGCAGGCGGGCAGCGGCGGCAGCGCCGAGGCGGCCCGCATCGCCGGCCGGATCATGGCGGCGGCGATCGCCGACTCCGGGAGGCGCTGACGTGCTCGGTCCGGGAGTGAAGCTCGGCAACCGCTACCGCCTCGACGAGCGGATCGCCAGCGGTGGCATGGGCGACGTGTGGCGCGGCACCGACCAGGTGCTGGGCCGTACCGTCGCGGTGAAGAGCCTGCTCCCGGCGCTGCTGGACGAACCGGGCTTCGCCGAGCGGTTCCGCGGCGAGGCCCGGACCATGGCCACCATCAACCACCCCGGCGTGGTCGACGTCTACGACTTCGGCAGCGACCAGCACATCGCCTTCCTGGTGATGGAGTACGTCGAGGGCGACGCGCTCTCCGCCACGCTCAGCCGCGTCGGCCGGCTGACCCCGGCCCGCACGATGGCACTGCTGGCGCAGGCCGCCGACGCGTTGCACGCGGCGCACGAGAAGGGCATCGTGCACCGCGACGTGAAGCCCGGCAACCTGCTGGTTCGGCCGAACGGCACGCTCGTGCTCACCGACTTCGGCATCGCCCGCTCGGACCTGGTCGGCCAGCTCACCGCCGCCGGCTCGGTGCTCGGCACCGCCTCGTACATCTCGCCGGAGCAGGCCACCGGCGCTGTCGCCACCCCCGCCTCGGACGTCTACGCGCTGGGCGTGGTCGCGTACCAGTGCCTGGCCGGCCGCCGCCCGTTCGAGGGGGACAACCCCCTCGAGATCGCCATGAAGCACGTACGGGACACTCCGCGGGCGCTTCCGGCCGACATCCCGCCCCAGGTCCGGGCGATCGTCGAGCGGGCCATGGCGAAGGATCCGGCCGCGCGCTGGCCGAGCGCCGCCGCGCTGGCGAGCATCGCCCGGCAGGCCAAGCTCGCACTCTCCCAGGCGGCTCGCTCCGGGCACCCGATCTCCGGCGTACCCGCCTCGCCTGCCGCGCCCGTCGCGCGGGCGCAGGTGCCCACCGCCGCTCCGCGTCCGCAGCCGCCGTCCGCCGCCCCGCGCCCGCAGCCCCGGCCGCCCGTGTCACCGGCCCGCCCGCCGGTCGCCGCGCCGCGCCCGGCCGTGATCGCGCACCCCGCCCCGCAGCCCCGTCCGCCGGTGGCGCCGCGCGGCGCGGCCCCCGTCCCGCAGCCACGCCCCGTGCCCCAGCACAACCCCCTGGGGTACGCGCGACCGCCCGCCGCCGCTCCGCCCCGGCGCTCCCGGTCCGGGCTGTGGACGACGGCGATCGTGGTGGCCGTACTGGTCATTCTCTGCTCGGGCGTGATTTCGTTCCTGTACCGGAAATACGGTGCTACCGCATCCGCTTCGGCGAGTGTGAGCGTGACCTCCGGCGCGGTGCAGCCGTACGGAGGCGACTATCCGGTCCGCACGTCGTACCGTCGTGAGGTACGCCTCCTGCCGGCCGGCGGCGGTACGACGACGAGCGAAGGACGAGAGACGCGATGACAGCGCAGGCCCGCCTGCTCGGTGGCAGGTACCAGGTCGGCGAGCTGCTGGGCTACGGCGGCATGGCCGAGGTGCACCGCGGCCGTGACCTCCGGCTCGGGCGGGATGTCGCGATCAAGATGCTCCGTGCCGATCTGGCCCGGGATGCCACGTTCCAGATGCGGTTCCGCCGTGAGGCGCAGAACGCCGCCTCGCTCAACCACCCGGCCATCGTCGCCGTCTACGACACCGGTGAGGAGACCGCCCCCACGGGCGAGACCCTGCCGTTCATCGTGATGGAGTTCGTCAACGGCCGGACCCTCAAGGAGGTCCTCGGCGTCGAGGGGCGGCTCCAGCCGCGCCGGGCGCTGGAGATCTGCGCCGACATGTGCGCCGCGCTGGAGTTCAGCCACCGGCACGGGATCATCCACCGGGACATCAAGCCCGGAAACGTGATGCTCACCCAGACCGGCCAGGTCAAGGTGATGGACTTCGGCATCGCCCGGGCGCTCGCCAGCGGCGCCACCACGATGACGCAGACCAGCGCGGTCATCGGCACCGCACAATACCTCTCCCCCGAGCAGGCGCGCGGCGAGGCGGTCGACGCCCGCTCCGACGTCTACGCGGCCGGCTGCGTGCTGTTCGAGCTGCTCTGCGGCCACCCGCCGTTCGTCGGGGACAGCCCGGTCAGCGTCGCGTACCAGCACGTGCGGGAGCAGCCGCCGACGCCGAGCACGATCAACCCGGACGTCAACCCCGCTGTCGACGCCATCGTGCTCAAGGCGCTGTCGAAGAACCCGCTCAACCGCTACCAGAGCGCCGGCGAGATGCGGGCGGACCTGCTCCGCGCCGCCGCCGGCCGGCCGGTGCTCGCCACCCCGGTGATGCCGGCCGAGGAGACCATGCCGATGGGCGCCGCCGCGGGCGGCTACCACCAGGCGCAGCAGACCCAGATGATGGGCCCGCAGACCCGCCAGCAGCCGGCGGCGCGGGTCGGCGACCCGGGCAAGCGCAAGAGCTCGTCCTGGGTCATCGCCGCGTTCGCCACCCTCGGCGTGCTCGCGGTGATCGCGCTCGGCACGGCGCTCTGGCTCAACCAGGCCGGCAACGAGAAGGTGTCGGTGCCGCAGTTGGTGGGCCGTTCGCAGGCCGAGGCGCAGGCGGCGCTCAACCAGGCCGGGCTGCGTTTCACCGCAGGTGACCCGGTGCAGAACACCACGTGCGAGAAGGGCTCGGTGGTCGACCAGAGCCCGTCGTTCGGCCAGCGGGTGGAGAAGGACACCGAGGTCACCGTCAACGTCTGCACCGGCCCGGGCCAGGTCACCATCCCCACTGGCCTGAAGGGCAGCACCAAGGATGCCGCGCAGACGCGTCTGCGCGAGCAGAAGCTCGTTCCCGTCGTGGAGGAAGTGAACAACAGCGCGCCGAAGGACCAGGTCGTCGACGTTTCCCCCAATGAGGGCAGCCCGGTCGCCGAGGGCAGCAAGGTGACGCTCAAGGTCTCCCGGGGCAACGTGAGCGAGGTGCCGAACGTCCGCGGCTACACCGAGGACCAGGCGACGCAGCGGCTCAAGGAGGCCGGCTACGAGGTCCGGGTCCAGGAGGGCGACGAGGTCGACCCGGCCGAGGCGGGCAAGGTCAGCAGCCAGTCACCCCGCGCGGGGACCAGCCTGGCCAAGGGCGAGCGGGTGACCATCCGGGTCGACGTGCCGCGCGAGGAGGAGCCGACCAGCCCGACGCCGAGCGGCTCGCCCAGCACGTCCCCGAGCACGCCGGGCAACGGCGGCGGCAACGGCGGCGGCAGTGGCTTCCCGTTCCCGCCGGTGGCCCCGACGCGTACCGACCGCTGAGCAAGACCTGAGCACGACGCGGCGGCGTCCCCGACCCCCGGGGCCGCCGCCGCGCCCATTCTCGCGACGATCATGAAGTTGGCGGCGCAAGGCGTCCGATTTATCCCCGCCAACTTCATGATCGACCGAGAAAGGGCGGGCGGGACCGCGCCGGGTGGGAAGCGGGCGGGGGCGTCAGGCTGGGGAGAAGGCGGCCTGACGGCGGGCGTCGACCTCGGCGGCCAGTTCCGGGGCGCGCTCCAGCGCCGCGGGGAAGCCGCAGGCGGCGAGCCAGTTCGCCAGCATCAGGTGACCGCCCTCGGTCAGCACCGACTCGGGGTGGAACTGCACGCCCTCGATCGGCAGCGTGCGGTGCCGCATCGCCATCACCACGCCGGAGGCGGTACGGCCGGTGACCTCCAGCTCGTCGGGGAGCGTCTCGGGCAGTACGGCGAGCGAGTGGTAGCGGGTGGCGGTGAACGGGTCGGGCAGACCGGCGAGCACGCCCACGCCGTCGTGGCGTACCTCCGAGGTCTTGCCGTGCAGCAGTTCCGGCGCGCGGGCCACAGTCGCGCCGAACGCCTCGCCGATCGCCTGGTGACCGAGGCAGACGCCGAAGATCGGGAGCTTGCCCGCGTATTCGCGGATCACGTCCAGGCAGATGCCGGCCCGGTCCGGGCTGCCCGGCCCGGGTGACAGCAGGACACCGGCGGCGCCGGCGCGGCCCACCTCGGCGACGTCGATCTCGTCGTTGCGCCGCACCTCGCAGTCGGCGCCGAGCTGGCCGAGGTACTGCACGAGGTTGAAGACGAACGAGTCGTAGTTGTCGATCACCAGTACGCGCATCGCTGTCACCTGTTCGGGGTGGAGGGTGGGGCGTTGTTCGTCTCGGTGCTGTACGGCAGCTCCTCCTCGCCGGGCAGCCCGGTCGGCTCGGTGATCCCACCGTCACCCGGTACGCCGGAGTCCTGGGTGACCTGCACGTCGTCGAAGGGCAGCAGCGGCTCGGCCCACGGGAAGACCACGAACCAGAGCAGCGCGACGGTGGCGGTGGCCAGCACCAGCGAGCCGAACAGCTTGCCGGGCAGCCCGAACGGGAGTTTGCGCCAGATCCACGAGTACACGGCTCACGCCTCCAACTCGGCCGGGCGGCCCGCCGACTTGGCCTGCGTGTGGTCGAGCCGGGCGTGGATGATCAACCGCTGGTAGTTGTCGAACTTCGGGTTGCAGGTGGTGAGCGTGAGCAGCTTCTCGGTGGGCTTCTGACCCGGCTTGCCGGGCACCGGCGCGACCACCTCCACCTGGGACGGCTTGACGATCCGCTGCTGGTATACCCGGTAGACGAGCCACTCCGTCTTGGTCTCGACCACTATCGCGTCGCCGGTCTTCATCTCGTCCAGCCGCCAGAACGTGGAGCGGATCCGGTGGCCGGCGACGGAGAAGTTGCCCACCTCGCCGGGCATGGCACTGTCCGGGTAGCGGCCCGGCGCGTACCGGATGTCCTCCGGGCTGACCCCCTCGACCACCACCCAGTGCTTGTCGAACTTGGGGATGTAGAGGCCGGCGACCGGCCTGCCCTCCGCCGGTGGCTTCGGCTTCACCGTCGGCCCGGTGGTCGGGCCGACGGTCGGGTCCGCCGCCGCGTCCCACTCCTGGGCGAGCTGGCTGTTCAGGTCGCTCTGGTGGGCCTCGACGATGACCGCCTTGCCCCAGATCTCGTACCCGGCGAAGAGAAGCACCACCAGCCCGAAGGTGATCAGCAGCTCGCCGGTGCCCCGCACGACGGTGCGCAGCCGGGAGCCGACGGTGGGGCGGGTCAGCTCGGAGTAGACGCTGCGGTATCCGTCGCCGGTCTGCTCGGGCCGCAGCTGCACCACCCGCTCGCCGCGCCGAGGGCGGGGCGGCTCGGCGGGCGGTTCGGCGCCACCACCGCCGCCGTCCCCGTCGTCAGGCGCCGGGGGCACCGCGCCCATCAGCCCGGTGGCGTCCAGGTGGGGGTCCGCGGGTGGGCGGGTGACGGCGGGCAGCACCGTCGTGGCTCCGCTGTCGCCCGGAGGGTTCCGGTCCGCGCCGGCCGGCCCGCCGAGAGGGGGTACGCCGGGCGGCCGTCCCTCACCCCCCGCCGGTCGGCGACCGTCCTCCGGCGGGCGTCCGCCGGCCTCCCACGGGCGGGTGCCGTTCTGCGGTGGCTGTCCACCGCGACCACCGCGCTCGGGCGGGATCGCCCCACCTGTGGAATGGCGGACGGCGTACTGCTGCCCCGCCGGTCCGTACCCCTCCGGTCGCGACTGGCGCTCGCCCGGCCGGCGTGCGACGTCGCCGGGTGCGGCCGGGCGCATCCCGGGAGCGGGACCGCCCCGGGGCGCCGCTCCGTGGGGCGCGGGGCCGTTCTGCGCAGGCCCGTGGGGCGCGGGGCCGTTCTGCGTAGGGCCGTGGTGTCCGGCGCCCTGGTGCGCCGGGCCGGCCGGGTGGGGCGTACCCCTGGGGGGAAGCTCGCTCGCCGGGGGGCGGAACCGGGGGTCGGCCTCGGGGCGGGAGGCGCTCGCCGGTTGATGCGCCTGACTGCCCGGCCACGGCGGCGGCGGAGCGACCGGCGGGGTGGTCCGTGGCGGGGCGGACGGCGGTTGGCCGGTCCGTGACGGCGCGGGCTGGCGGGTGTCCGGGCCGCGTCGGGCCGGGGCGGTGTGGGCCGGGCCGGCGTCGGGCCAGGGCAGGTGGAGCGGCTGTGGCGACGCCGGGGCCGGACGCTCGACCCGGGGGAGGAACGCTGTGGGCTCCTCCTGGCGGTCGTGGCCGGTGCGTTCCCGGGGGTCGCCGCCGGTCACCGGGGCACCGTCGCCGATTGCAACGCGGTGGAGTCCTCGAACGCCGGCACGGTGACGGTGGAGACGCGCTCGACGTACCCGAGTTGGTAGTGGTCGGCCACTTCCTTGAACACCCGCACTCCCTCAGAGGCGGCGAGCGCCCGCTGGAGTTCCGCGGGATCGCCGATTGCCACGATCTTGAAAGGAGGGGAGTACACCCGGCCGTGCAGCAGCAGGGTGTTACCGACGCAGCGTACCGCGCTGGTGCTCAGCACGCGGACGTTCATGATTGACATGGCTTCCGCGCCGCCGGCCCAGAGCGCGTTGACGACCGCCTGGACGTCGCCCTGGTGCACCACCAGGTCGTCGTTGCTGGCGCCCTTCGGCAGCGGCTGGTCGGGCCGGCGGTCGGCGTCGTTCAGCTCGACGGTCACGCCGCTGCCGGTGAGCGCTGTGAACCCGGCGCCCTGCCGGCTGGCGGCGGCCCGGTCCCGCTCGGTCTTGATCGGCCCGTCGGCGCCGGCGAGCGCTTCGGTCTGCTCCTCCACCTCGGCCCGGAGCCGGGCGGCCTTCGCCTCGCTGGCGGCGACCTCCTCGCGGCGGTCCTCGATCAGCTGGGTCAGCTGAGGCCGGCGGTCCTCACGCAGGGAGGTGCCGCCCGCGGTGGTGGCGGTGGTGGTGAACAGCAGACCGGCCGCGGCGGCGATCAGGGGTACGCCGACGGACCAGCCGGGGCGGCGCTGGCGTGCGCGCCGGGGCAGCAGGGCGGCTGCCGCGCGGCGGAGGACCTTCTGCCAGGAGGCGGCGCCGGACGTGTACTCCACCGGGCGTTCCCTTTCCCGTCGTCTCGTTCCGGCCCGCGCCGGTGCGAGCCGACCTGCTCGACCCGGAAAGTCCGCTCTTTCCGGTTACTGAGTGCACCGGCCTGGCCCCATTCGTGGCCTGGACGGTCCGTCCGGACTACGCTAGCTGTCGAACATTATTGGCCATGGACCGTCGCCCTCGCGCCCGGTTGTCAGGCCGGACGAGGTCGTACCCCCCTCTGGAGAGCGTCGTGCCCAAGTCTCAGGTCCGCAAGAAGAAGGTGTACACCCCGCCGACGGACGTACGTCCGACGGCGACGGCGTCGACGCGCAAGCCTAGCCCGATCTGGCTGCCGGTCACGGCGGTCACGCTGATCGTGGCGGGCATCGGCTGGCTGGTGCTCTACTACCTGTCCGAGCAGGCGTACCCGGTCGCCAGCTGGGGTTACTGGAACCTCGCCGTGGGCTTCGGCGCGATGGTCTCGTCGCTGATCCTGCTCTCCCGCTGGCGCTGATCCGGCGCTGCCCCACCCCGGCGTAGGTCACGCCACGCCGCCCCTGCCCGGCGCTTCGGCGTCGGTCCACCTAAGGTGTGCGCAGGGCGGCGTGGCCTGGTGCGAGAAGACTCACGTTACTGCTGGGTAACCTTGCGCGTAGGCTGCACGGACAAAGCAGCAGACCGGGAGGCCAACTCGATGGGCAGCGTCCAGATCGTCACCACGATCCTCGCGGCCGCCATCACCGCCGTTGCGGTGTGGCTTGCGGTGCGCGCGGTCATGAAGATGACCGCCGTCATCCGGCTCGGCCAGCCCGCGCCGGAGCGGTTCGGCGACAAGGGCGCGCGTACGAAGAAGATGCTGGTGGAGACCGCCGGTCACACCCGCATGCTCAAGTGGAGCGTGGTCGGCGCCGCCCACTGGTTCGTGATGGTCGGCTTCATCGTGCTGTCGCTGCTGGTGCTGGAGGCCTACTTCGAGGTCGTCTCCACCGGCGGTGGGCTGCCGATCATCGGGCACTGGACGATCTTCGGTCTGGTCACCGAGTGGATCGGCATCCTCGGCCTGGTCGGCATCCTGGTGCTGATGGCGATCCGGCTGCGCAACCGGCCCGGCCGCGCGGAGAACCGCTCCCGGTTCACCGGCTCGACCATGTGGCAGGGCTACTTCGTCGAGTGGGTCGTCCTGCTGGTTCTGATCTTCGGGTTCGTGATCCGGGGCTTCAAGGTCGCCACCGACCACTTCGAGTACCCGGTCTGGGCCGCCCCGCTCAGCCACGCGGTCGGCTCGGTCCTCCCGGACTGGGAGGCGGGCGTCAGCGTCGCCGCGCTCATCAAGATCGCCATTTCGATGACCTGGCTCATCGTGATCTCGCTGAACGTCACCATGGGCGTGGCCTGGCACCGCTTCCTGGCCTTCCCGAACATCTTCTTCAAGCGCGACCCGGAGAAGCCGGCCGGTTCCGGCCTGGGCCCGCTGCGCCCGATGACCAGCGAGGGCAAGCCGCTGGACTTCGAGGAGGCCGACCCGGAGAAGGACCAGTTCGGTGTCGCCCAGGTCGAGCAGTTCACCTGGAAGGGCCTGCTCGACTTCAGCACCTGCACCGAGTGCGGTCGCTGCCAGTCGCAGTGCCCCGCCTGGAACACCGGCAAGCCGCTGTCGCCGAAGCTGCTGGTGCTGAGCCTGCGTGACCACGCGTACGCCAAGGCGCCGTACCTGCTGGCCGGTGGCGGCAAGGACCTCACCGGCGAGGAGAAGGCCACGCAGGAGCAGCTGGCCGGCGTGGACGTGCTGGCCATGGCCGAGGCGGACCGGCCGCTGATCGGCACCGCCGAGGAGGGCGGTGTCATCGACCCGGACGTGCTCTGGTCCTGCACCACCTGCGGCGCCTGCGTCGAGCAGTGCCCGGTCGACATCGAGCACGTGGACCACATCGTCGACATGCGCCGCTACCAGGTGCTGATCGAGTCGAGCTTCCCGTCCGAGGCCGGCGTCATGCTCCGCAACCTGGAGAACAAGGGCAACCCGTGGGGCGCCCCGCAGAACACCCGCGAGGACTGGACCAAGGGCCTCGGGTTCGAGGTGCCGCGCGTCGGCGAGGTCGACGACTTCGAGTACCTCTTCTGGGTCGGCTGTGCCGGCGCGTTCGAGGACCGGGCCAAGAAGACCACCCGCGCGGTCGCCACGCTGCTGAACGAGGCGGGCGTCAAGTTCGCCATCCTCGGTGAGGGCGAGACCTGCTCCGGCGACCCGGCGCGCCGCATCGGCAACGAGTTCGTCTTCCAGATGCTGGCCCAGCAGAACGTCGAGACGCTGAACGAGGCGTTCGAGGGCCGGGAGAAGAGCAAGCGCAAGATCGTCGCCACCTGCCCGCACTGCTTCAACACCCTGGGCAACGAGTACGGCCAGCTCGGCGGCGAGTTCGAGGTGGTGCACCACACCCAGCTGCTGGCCCACCTGGTCAGCGCCGGCAAGCTCACCCCGGTGCAGCCGGTCGACGGCGGCGTGACCTACCACGACCCGTGCTACCTGGGCCGCCACAACCGGATCTTCGCCGCCCCGCGCGAGGTGCTCGGCGACTCGATCCAGGGCGAGCTGACCGAGATGCCGCGTAACAGCGAGCGCTCCTTCTGCTGCGGCGCCGGCGGCGCCCGGATGTGGATGGAGGAGAAGATCGGTAAGCGGATCAACGTGGACCGGGTCGAGGAGGCCATGTCCACCGGGGCGAAGACCATCGCGGTCGGCTGCCCGTTCTGCTCGACGATGCTGAACGACGGCGTGAACGGCAAGGGCGCGGGCGAGCAGGTCGAGGTGGTCGACGTGGCGAGCGTGCTGCTGCGCTCGGTCAAGCCGGAGGCCCCGGCCGGTGAGCCGGAGGTCGCGCCGACCGCGAGCTGAGGCGTACCCCGGCAGGAAGCCGGACCACGACGGCGGCGGCACCCGAGCGGTGCCGCCGCCGTCGCCTTCAGCTGGTCGTGGTGGTCATGATGGCGGCGCTCGTCCCGGCCGTCATCGCGACCATAAGCGCGGCCTGCATCTCCTCGATCGCCTTCTTGACGGCGGCCGATGCCCAGTCACCGGCGGCGATCTCGTCGATGCGCGCCTTGACCCGCTCCTTCGGCAGCTCGCGGAAGATCTTGCGGTCCAGGCCGACCGCGCGGGTCAGCGTGAGCAGCGCGGCGGTCCGGGCGTCGACCGGGCCGTCGCCGGTGAGCGCCGCAGCCATCCGCTCCCGGGCCGCCGTCTCCACCGCCGGCTCCGCGCCGGTCGGCGAGGGATAGCGGGTACGCGGGAAGACCAGCAGCACCCGGTCGGACTCCCGACGCAGGACCCCGGCGTCGACGAGCCCGCCGAGCACCCGCTCCGGCAGGCCCTTGGCGAGCTTGCCGATCCAGTCCTTCGGCTTGCGGGGGCGGCCCGATCCGACAGTCGCCAGAGCCTCGTCGAGCAGCGGCACGCCGGTCGGGGTGGGATCGGTGACGACGAGCCGCTTGTCCGCCACCTCCACCCGGCCGGTTAGTGCCAGTTCCAGCAGCACCGCCCCGGCGAGGCCGTAGCCGAGGTGCGGACTGCCGAGCCGGTTCGTGCCGCCGTCGTCGTACGCGAGCAGGACCAGTTCGTCGGTGAGCAGCAGACCGTCCATGCGCACCACGCTACGGGGGGTCCGCCATCGGCGCGCGCGTGCCACAATCACGCGCATCGACGGCCTTCTGCTTCTGACGCTGTTGCCCCTGGTCGGTTTCGTGCTGCTGACCGCCGGCAACGCCTTCTTCGTCGCGGCCGAGTTCGCCCTGGTCACCGTCGACCGGGCGGAGATCGACAGGCGGGCCGACGAGGGCGACGGCCGGGCCGCCACGGTCCGCCGCGCGCTGCGTGAGCTGTCCTTCCAGCTCTCCGGCGCGCAGCTCGGCATCACGCTCACCGCGTTGCTCACCGGCTACCTGGCCGAGCCCGCCCTGGCCCGGCTCTTCGCGCCGCTGCTGCACCCGCTCGGCGGCGCGGAACGCTTCTCCGGCCTGCTCGCGCTGGCGCTGGCCACGCTCATCTCGATGCTGTTCGGCGAGCTGGTGCCGAAGAACCTGGCGCTGGCCCGCCCGATGCCCGCGGCGCTCGCCACCGCCGCGCCGATGCGGGCCTTCTCCCGCACCTTCGGCTGGCTGATCCGGCTGCTGAACGAATCAGCGAACCGGCTGGTGCGCCGCCTCGGCGTGGAGCCGCAGGAGGAGCTGGCGAGCGCCCGGTCCCCGGAGGAGCTGGGCCTGCTCGCCGCCATCTCGGCCCGGGCCGGCGCGCTGCCGCCGGACACCGCGATGCTGCTGCGCCGCACCATCCGCTTCGGCGACAAGCGGGCCGCCGAGGCGATGACGCCCCGGGTGGACGTGACCGCGTTGCGCGCCACCACGACTGTGGCGGAGTTGCTGGAGGCGTCCCGGCGGACCGGCCGGACCCGGTTCCCGGTCTACGAGGAGACGCTCGACCTGGTCACCGGCGTCGCCGGGGTGCCCGACGCGCTGGGTGTGCCGCTGGCCCGCCGCGCGGCCACCACTGTCGCCGCCGTGGCCCGGGAACCGGTGTACGTCCCGGAGAGCCTGAACCTGAACGGGGTGCTGGCCGCGCTCAAGGCCGCCGGGGCGGACCTGGCGATCGTGGTGGACGAGTACGGCGGCACCGACGGCGTGGTGACGGTGGAGGATCTCGTCGAGGAACTGGTCGGGGAGATCGCCGACGAGTTCGACCCGGACGCGGTGGACGGCTTCGGGCCGGTGGAGCTGACGGTGCCCGGCGGCGAGCGCACAGTCCTGACCGACGGCGTGCTGCGCGCCGACGAACTGGTCGAGCAGACCGGGTTCCGGCTGCCCGACGGGCCGTACGAGACGCTCGGCGGGTTCCTCATGGCGCGGCTCGGCCACATCCCGGTGCCGGGCGAGGCGGTCGACGAGGCCGGGTACGAGTTCACTGTGGTGGAGGTCGACCGGCACCGGATCGAGCAGGTGCGGGTGGTACGCCCCGAGGAGCCCGACGGCGGTGCCTGAACTACTCGTCGCGGTGGGGTTGCTGCTCGGCAACGCGTTCTTCGTGGGCAGCGAGTTCGCGCTGATCGCCTCCCGCCGTACGGTCATCGAACCGCTGGCGGCGACGTCGAAGCGGGCCCGGCTGGCGCTGGCGGCCATGAACCAGATCCCGCTGATGATCGCCGGGGCGCAGCTCGGCATCACCGTCTGCTCGCTCGGCCTCGGCGCGATCGCCGAGCCGGCGCTGGCGCACCTGCTGGAGCCGGCGTTCGCCGCGCTGGGGCTGCCCGCCTCGGCGGTGCACCCGGTGTCGTTCGTCATCGCGCTCGCGGTGGTGGTGTTCCTGCACACGGTGGTCGGCGAGATGGTGCCGAAGAACATCACGCTCGCCGGGCCGGAGCCGTCGGCGCTCTGGCTCGGCCCGGCCATGCTGGCGTTCTGCCTGGCCACCAAGCCGCTGCTGCTGGCGATGAAGTGGGCGTCCCGGCAGGTGCTGCGGTGGTGGCGGGTGGAGGCGACCGATGCGGTGAAGACCGTGTTCACCGCCGAGGAACTGGCCGGGCTGGTGTCCCAGGCGCGTACCGAGGGGTTGCTGGACGCCGAGGAGCACGCCCGGATCACGGGCGCGCTGGCCCTGCACAGCCGTACCGCGGCGGACGCGCTGCAACCCTGGTCCACTGTGACCACGGTGGCCGAGGACGTCTCACCGGCGTCGCTGGAGGTGCTGGCGACCCGTACCGGCCGGTCCCGCTTCCCGGTGGTGCAGCGGTCCACCCGTCGGGTGCTCGGTTTCGTGCACGTCAAGGACGTGCTCGGGTACGCCGGGGCGAGCCGCCGCGCGCCCGTGCCGGCCGAGATCTACCGGCCGCTGGCTGTGGTGCCGCCGGACCGTACGCTCGCCGATCTGCTGCTGGCGATGCGCCGCGAACGCCGCCACATGGTGCTGGTCAGCGACGGACGCAGGCCGATGGGTGTGGTGACGCTCGACGACGTATTGACAGCCATCGTCGGAAGATGAATTGAATACCCTTGGTGTGCAACCGATTGCGGATACGTGATTGAACAAAGGGTCGCCTTGATTCCATCGGACGCCTTCCCTAATGTGAGGCACCGACCGCTGTGGGTCGTCTGCCTCGACCTTCCCTCTCGCGAGGCGCCCGGCGGTCGGTTGCAAAGGAGTCCGTGCCGGTGGCAACCACGCCCCCTCAACGTCACGCCCCGAGCGCTCCACCCGGCCGGCGGGCCGGGTTCCGACGGGTGGTACACGGTCTGGTCACCCTGGTCGCGGCCGCCGCGGTCGGCGCCGGAATGCTGACCGCCCCGGCGCACGCGGCGCCGTCGGTGGACGAGATCGACGCGCAGATCGACAAGCAGTGGCAGCAGCTCGAACCCACCATCGAGCAGTTCAACAAGGTCCGCTCGCAGCTTCGCGCCAACCAGAAGAAGTCCAAGGCGCTGAAGGACAAGATGGTGCCGCTGGAGCTGGCCTCCACGCTCGCCATGAACAAGGTCGGCGACATCGCGGCCCGCTACTACATCCAGGGCCCGTCGCAGGAGCTGGGTGCGCTGCTGGTGAACTCCAAGCCGGGCGCGCTGGCCGAGCAGCTGGTCATGCTGGACCGGATCGCCGAGGACCAGCGCCGCCAGATCGCCGGTGTGCTCAAGGTGCGCGACGAGTACAACAAGCAGAAGGAGAAGCTCGACGCGCTGATCGCGCTGGAGATCAAGCAGCAGAACGATCTCGCGGCGAAGAAGAAGCAGATCGACTCGGAGATCAAGCGGCTGACCGCCATGCTGCCGGTGACCTCGATCCGCCCGGCAGGCTGCCCCGCCGTCGACGGCGTGGTGAGCAGCGCCGCGCGGACCGCCATCAAGACGGCGTGCGCCCAGGTCGGTGACCCGTACGTGTGGGGCGCCACCGGCCCGAACTCGTTCGACTGCTCCGGTCTCACCCAGTACGCGTACAAGGCGGCGGGCATCTCGCTGACCCACTTCACCGGCGCGCAGTGGAACGAGGGCCGCAGGATCTCCCGCTCCGAGGCCCGCCCCGGTGACCTGGTGTTCTTCGGTTCCGACCTGCACCACGTCGGGCTCTATCTCGGCAACGGGGTGATGGTGCACGCGCCACGTACCGGCAAACCGGTCCAGGTGTCGAGCATCAGCACGATGCCGATCGCCGGCTTCGTCCGGGTCGCCTGACCCGGAACCCTGGCAGCGAGAAGGCCCCCGGTCCACGCGGACCGGGGGCCTTCCCGTGTGCGGTGCCGGGTCAGCGCGGCGCGCCGACCGGGGACGGCAGGATCAGCACGTCGTCCAGGTTCACGAACATGATCCGGTGACCGAACTGGACCTGCACGTAGCGGTTCTCGCCGCGGACCACGGTCCGGTCACCCGGTGCCGAACCGTCGAACGAGACCGCCCGGTAGTACTCGCCGGGCAGCACCCCGCCCACCGCGTACCGCTGGCCGGCGGCGAACGTGTACTGAAGCGGCGAGATGGTCTGGTACGGGATGGTGTCCGGGTAGGCGGCCTGCTCCGGGTAGGCCCGCCCGTACACCGGGATGGTGGCCTTGCCGGGCCGCGGCGTCACGACGAAGCCGGTGGCCCACTTGGCCGTCGGCGCGGAGGCCGGGTTGAGGAACCACGCCTTCTGGCCGAGGTACCAGATCGCCGTCCAGTCACCCTGGCGGCCGGCGAGCGCGTACGTCTGACCGGCGGAGGCGCGGGCGCCGTGGTCGGAGATGTACATGGTGTCCGGCGTGCCGTCCGGGCGCAGCCCGAGGTCGTTGACGAGCGGGGCGTCCGGGCTCGGCGCGGTCCGCAGGATCACCGACGAGGAGCCGCGCGACGGGCACGGTTCGGCCGGCGGCCGGGGCGTCGGGACGCCCGGCGGCTGCTGGTTGCAGCCGAAGAACGCCGGCCGGTTGGTGGCGAAGTCCGGGTCGATGGTGACCAGGCCGGTACGGGGCGTGCCGGTGCTGCGGAACGGCGCCTTCATCAGGTCGAAGTAGTGCGACCAGTCCCAGTACGGTCCCGGATCCCAGTGCATGCCGCCCACCGCGCCGGCGTTGATGCCGGGCACGTTGTCGTGGCCGATGATGTGCTGCCGGTCCATCGGGATGCCGAGCTTCAGCGCCAGGTGCCGCACCAGCTTGGCGGAGGTGCGGTACATCGCCTCGGTGTACCAGGTGCCCTGACCGGCGAAGCCCTCGTGCTCCAGGCCGATGGACTTGGCGTTGACGTACCAGTTGCCGGCGTGCCAGCCGACGTCCTTGGTCTTGATGTGCTGGGCGATGTAGCCGTCCACCGAGCGCAGCGTGTAGTGCCAGCCCAGGTAGTCGGCCCGCTTCACCAGGTCGACGCTCGGGCCGAAGTAGCCCTCGGTGTCGTGGATGACGATGTACTCGATCTTCTGCTGCTTCGGCCGGTCGCCCAGGTCGTGGTTGCCGTAGTCGCCCGGGTCGTCGCTGAGCTGCTCGTAGGGCGCGGGAATCCACTCGCAGGCCAGCCGCACCGGGCACTCCAGCCCGTCCGGCCGCTCGGCGTTGCGCAGGCCCAGGCGGGCCAGGCGGGAACGGTCCGGCTTAGCGGCGGTGGCGGCGAGCGTGACCCGCTGGCCGTCGTCGGTGGTGCGGCTGGCGCCCTGGCCGAGTTGGTCGTAGACCTCGTCGGCGAAGGCCGCCGCGGCGTCCGAGGTGTCCGCGCCGGAGTACCGGGCCACCGCGCCGTACCAGGCCGCCGGGTCGGTGCCGGCGCCGACCGGCCCACCCAGAGCCTTCTGGTACGACGCCAGCAGCGCGGCGCCACCGCGGATGTTCGCGGCCGGGTCGGTGCGCAGCGTGCCCGCGTCGAGCCCGGTGAGCGCGGCGGCGGCGTCGAGCGTCTGGAGCGAGGCGGGCGGCAGCGGGGTCTCCCGCTCCGGCGCGGCGGCGGTGGCCGGGTCGAGCTTCAGCGGCCGGGAGTCGTCGCCGCGCGGGTCCTCGTCCTCGTCGACGTGGGCGCTGCCCGGCATGGCGAGGATGTGCGCGGCGTCGGTCAGGTGCATCGGGCCGTAGCCGCCGCTGGTGCTCGGCTGCCCGGTGTGGGTGTCCCAGCGGGACTCCAGATAGGAGACACCGAGCAGCACGTTCTGCGGTACGCCGTACTCGGCCGCGGCGGCGGCGTATTGTTGTTGCCGGTCGCTCGCGGGCGCGGACGTGTCCGGCGCGGCGGTCACCGGGCCGGTCGTCGCCAGCGCGGTGGCTGTCGCCACTGCGGCGGCGAGCAGTATCCGTCTGCCCGACGGCGGGGCGGAGAGGTGCATCGAACCTCCTGGACAGGGATGGGGGTCACTGCGTTTCCACCCTCACTCCGCACACCCGCAAGGGTCAATACCTTTCCAGTGAGTAATCAGCCTTGAAAGAAAATTTCACCTCCGACCGGGGTGCGGCGCCTCATCGCGTACGGAGTGTCACGGCGCTGGAAGTTGCGGATCGATAACGGTGGTCCCTACTCTGGTGAATCGTCGGCCGCACGTCTCACCGTCCAACCCGGTCGGTGACGGTCCGACACCGCCGAGTCGCCTCCGGGCGAGCCGGGGAACCAGGTACCTGGGGTGAATCCGCAGCGATGCGGTAGGGCGGCTCCCTTCCCGCCCGAATCCGTCAGCTAACCCGGTAGGCGGTACGGAAGAAGGAGTACGGACGCCCGGTGGCACTCCATGCCCCGCGGCCGTCGTCGAGCCGGTCGGTCGACCGCTCCACGGCTGTGCCGCGTACCCGCTGGTCCCGCTTCACCACAGCCCTCGCCGCCCTCGTCGGCACCGCAGTCGTCCTGACCGGCGGCGCCACGGCGGCACACGCCGAACCCTCGGTCGCCGAGATCGAGGCGCAGATCGACCGCGACTGGAACAAACTCGAACCGGTCATCGAACAGGTCAACGCCGTACGCGAGCAGCTCGCCGCGCGGCGCAAGCAGGCCGACGCGCTCGGCCGGCAGATCGCACCCCTCCAGGCCCGGGTGGACGCCGCGCTCGGCCAGGTCGGCGGACTCGCCGCCGACGCCTACAAGGGTGACAACCTCTCCACCGTCAACGCGCTGCTGGGCAGCCGCTCACCCGGTGACCTGGTCAACGGCCTGGAACTGCTCGACCGCTTCGCGCACCGCCAGCACGAGCAGGTGCGCTCCGTCGCCGCGCTGCGCGACGAACTGGCGGCGAAGAAGAAGCCGCTGGACGAGATGATCGCCGGACTGGCGCGTACCGAGGCCCAGCTCGCGGCGAAGAAGAAGCAGATCGACGCCGAGATCGCCCGGCTGCAGAAGCTGCGGCTCAAGGTGTACGGCAACGGTGGCGGCGGCCCGCTGCGCCCGGCGCCCTGCCCCGCCGGTTACCCCGGTGGCGCGGCCGGAGCGGCGGTCAAGTTCGCCTGCGCCCAGATCGGCAAGATCTACGTGTGGGGCGCGGCCGGGCCGGATCACTTCGACTGCTCGGGCCTGACCATGGCGGCCTGGGCCAAGGGCGGTGTCTCGCTGCCGCACAACGCGCGCCAGCAGCACGGCATGACGAAGCGGGTGAGCCGGGCCGAGCTGCGCGCCGGTGACCTCGTCTTCTACTACAGCGACCTGCACCACGTGGCGATGTACGTGGGCGACGGCTGGGTGGTGCACGCCTCCCAGTCCGGCAAGCCCATCACCATGAAGCGGGTCGACGACGGCGACATCAACAGCTACGGCCGGGTGTAAGGAAGGGCCCCCTCTTAACGCCTCCGGTAGAGGAGGGGGCCCCTATTAACAACTGTGGGCGCCGTCAGCGGGTCGGCCAGGTGCGCCAGCTCTGCCAGGACCGGCTCGGCGTCGGTCCGCGCTGCCCCTGGTAACGCGACCCGTAGACGGCCGAGCCGTACGGGTGCTCGGCCGGCGAGGAGAGCCGGAAGATGCAGAGCTGGCCGATCTTCATGCCCGGCCAGAGCGTGATCGGCAGGTTCGCCACGTTCGACAGCTCCAGCGTGACGTGACCGGAGAAACCCGGGTCGATGAAGCCGGCGGTCGAGTGGGTCAGCAGCCCCAGCCGCCCGAGGCTCGACTTGCCCTCCAGCCGGCCGGCGAGCTGGTCACCCAGCGAGATCACCTCAAGGGTGGAGGCGAGCACGAACTCGCCCGGGTGCAGCACGAACGGCTGCCCCTCCGGCACCTCCACCATCGAGGTCAGGTCGTCCTGCTGGATCGACGGGTCGATGTGCGTGTAGAGGTGGTTGTTGAAGACCCGGAACAGCCGGTCCAGGCGTACGTCGATGCTCGACGGCTGCACCAGCGTGGGCTCGAAGGGCTCCAGCGCGAGCGTGCCGGCCTTGATCTCGGAGACCAGGTCGCGGTCGGAGAGCAGCATCGGAACACCATAGCGACAGGTGCCGGTGACCTGCGTGTCGCACTACATCTTCGTACACGTGTTCGATAGAGTGTCCACATGGCTTCCTGGTCCGAATTCGCCGCCGACGAGCCCCGCCTCGCCGACGAGATCCGCCTCCTGATGCAGCAGTACGGGCCGGGCTTCGGCTACCTCGCCACGGTCCGCGCCGACGGTGGCCCCCGGGTCCACCCGGTCTCCCCGGTGTTCACCGCCGACGGCCTCTGGTGCTTCGTCATCGACTCGCCGAAGCGCCGCGACCTCGAACGCGACGGCCGCTACGCGCTGCACTCGTTCCCGCCGGAGGAGAGCGACGACGAGGCGTATGTCGCAGGCCGCGCCCGGCCGGTGACCGACCCCGCCACGGTGGCCCGCCTGGCCCGGATCGGCCGCGCGTCACCGCAGGGCGACTGGCGGCTGTTCGAGTTCACCGTCGAGGCGGCGATGCTGACCCGCCGTGATCCGGTGGCCCAGCCCGGCGCCGCCCCGCCGCAGGTGCGGGTCTGGCTCGATCCGCGCGGGGCCGAACCCGCCCGGCGTGACCCGCTCGCCGCCGAGGGGCGGCGTGGCCGGCACGGCTTCGACACCCGCCGCCCGGCCGCCTGACCCGGCCCACGACGAAACGGTGCCGGCCCCGTCCGAGGACAGGGCCGGCACCGGTACGCGGTACGACGGTCAGGCTGCGCGGTAGGCGTTCCACGCGGTGAGCATGCGGCTCGCCTGGCCGGCGGTGAACTGGTACATGCAGGAGTCGTACGTGTAGTCCATGAAGTTGGTGATCGGGTCCTTGCCGGCGGTCGAGCAGGTGTCGCGGCCGGTCGGGCACTGGTACGCCGGGGACGCCTCGGCCGGGGTGTCGGAGACGCTGTCGCCCGAGCCGGAGCAGCCGCCCTGGAAGGTGTGGTAGAGGTTCAGCCAGTGGCCGACCTCGTGGGTGCCGGTGTCACCCTGGTTGTAGTTGGTTGCGGTGCCGCCGGGCAGCGACTCGTTCAGCACGACCACGCCGTCCATCTTGTCCAGCGTCCTCTTCGGGAACGTCGCCCAGCCCAGCAGGCCGTTGCTCAGCTCGCCGAGGTAGATGTTCAGCGTGTTCTTGCCGCCCTCACGCAGCGAGGTCTTCATCGAGCGCTCGGCGGAGGAGCCCTGCACGATCGGGTACCACGACGGGTTCGTCACCCGGTTGATCTTCGTGAGCTGGAACCCGAAAGCGGTGGCGGCGCCGCCGGTCGAGCCCGCGTACGACTGGTTCAGCACGGTGATCTGCTGGTTGATCATCGAGTCGGTGATGTTGCCGCCGGCCCGGGTGCTGTTCTCCTGGATGACGTGCACGACGACCGGGATGGTCACGGTGGCCAGCGGGGCGACGGCGCCGGTCCGGAAGCTTGCCCGCTCGCGCTGCGCGGCGGCGAGGTCGGCCTCACGGTCACGGACCTGCTTGGTGGTCAGGTGGTTGGGGTCGAGCTTGGCGTTGCCGCCCTTCGCGACGCGCGCGTTCGCGTGTTCGTCGGCGTGGGCGTCGGCCGGCTCGGCGCAGACGCCGGCCGGGGCGGCCGAGAAGGCCGAAGCAGCGGGGACGACGCCGACGGCGGCGGTGCTGAGCAGCAGCGCGAGGGTCGACGTCGCGACACCGGCGGTACGCCGGGTCAGCAGGTTGGGACGGAGTCCCATGGGCCCACCTCTTTCTGACGGCGTGCCAGGGGGTGTGTCACGCCGGTTCGGAAACGTGGGGCAGACGTTACATCCCATCGACGCATTTGAGAACGCCCATACGTTGCCGACCTTGGTGCTTGATCCACTCCAGCTCGGGGAGGTGGCGGGGTCAACCGCTCGTCGATACCGCCACCTCGCCGAAGTGGCGCGCGGGCACCTGGATGCACAGGGGTGGTGACCTTCAGGTAGAGTGGTGCCGCCTGCGGGTGTAGTTCAATGGCAGAACATCAGCTTCCCAAGCTGACAGTGCGGGTTCGATTCCCGTCACCCGCTCCAACCGAAGGCCCTGACCGGGACGCGAGTCCGGTCGGGGCCTTCGATGTTCCACGGACCACCTGTCCCGTGGTTGGTAGGCCGCGGCCCCACTAGCGATGGAGGGGACGTCGTGGGCCGATCTGATCAGCCTCACGAACGGCGTGACCGTGACCGCCAGGCGCGGTTCCGGCTGCCTGATCCAGTTCCCGACAACCCCGAGCGACACCGGGTATCCGGGGCGTGGCCGAGCCACGCGACGCCTGACGCTCCGGTGATGATGCAGGTGCCCGAGGTGGGCGTCTTTGTGAGGGCACTGCTACCCGTGAAGCTGACAGGTGCTTCAGCGCCGCCTTATCTCAGAACCTCCGGCTCCGCGGGGGCTGCTGGCTGCTCCGGTTGAGCCATGAAGCGCAGTTTGTTGGGGCGGACACCTCAGACGCGGCAGGGTGCTCCGGGATCGGGGAGTGTTGATGAAGTCGATGAATGACGTGTTCAACGAGGCAGTGGACTACGGGGCCGAGGGCGTTGTGCCGGTCGGCACGCCCGTCGGGGTGGAAAAGCTCTCGCACGTACACCGTGTCTTCAATGCTGTCATGGGTGGTGGCCTGGGTTTCGCGGTGGAAGTTCTCGAGCCGGACGATTTCCGGCGTGCTGTGGAAGGCTTTCGATACCTCGACCTCGGCGAGGTCGCGAACCTCCTCGCGGAACTGGTCGACAGTTACGGAAGTTCTGATTATGACGTCCGGAAGGAAGAGATCCTGGACGGCCTGCTCGTCGGCGCGCTGGTCGACGACGCTTTTCGGAGGAAGGTTTCTCAGGCTCCGTCCGACTTCGGGTTCGACGGCTCAGTTCTTCAAGATCCTGCTGCGCAGCAACGTCAGCTCAGGTAGTAGGCGGCTCTCCATCGGGCTTGCTCGGCTATGGAGAAGTTGTCGAAGTCACCGGCGGCCTCGCAGTCGAGCAGGTAGCGGAGCGCCTCTGTCGCATCTGACCCACGTGGATCTTCCGGGAGCCGCGTGAGAGGCCGCCGCTCGACGGCCGTCGTCGGTACGATCGCGCGATCTCGATCTGTTGATCATGCTGGAGGGAACCATGCAACTGCGCCTGAAGTACGCGCCCGTACCGGAGAACGCAGCCCGGTTCGCGGGCGACATCGTGGTGTCAGCGGCCCAGGTCAGCGCTGTGCACCTGGACTACACGCCGGACAGCCTGACGTCCGTGGACGCCATCCTCGACGGCTTTCGGGCCGAGGGCCTCACCGCTGGACAGGTGGCAGAGACTCTCTTCGGGTTCGGTTGCTATGTCGGCGAGGTGCTGACCCGGCATGCGGGTGGACGGTGGCGCGCAACGACGGCAGACGAACTGGCCGTCGTCGGATGGCCCATGGTGGTCGAGCTCGCCGGGCAGGGCTGGTGCAATCCGATCGCGAAGGCCTTCAAGCGCCTGGAGAACGGTCCGGAGGACAGCCTTCGGTACTTCTATGCCGTGTTCGCACCGGGCGGCGCCCGCTAGCGAGGGCGCGTAGCGCTGATCTCGCCCCCACCGTCGACGGATCGACTGACACAATGCGGCGTGCGCTCGCGTCTACGGTTGATCAGGGTGACGACGACTGGGGTCCAGGTACGGGAGACGGCCACCGTCGACCTGCCGACGAGCGCGGAGGCGGCCTTCGGCTTCATGGAGGATCCGGCCTCGTTGGTGGTGCTGGACGACTCGATTGAGATCGGCGTCACCCTGCCCGGACCGAAGGGAGCCGGCGAGATCCAGGCGTTCGTGCATCGGAGCCCCGACGGTCGACTGGGGATCATGCACGAGGTCGTCGAGGTCGAACCGGGGCGTCGTGCCGTCACCCGTACGTTGACTTCCGGATACTCCAGCGGCGGCGTGCTCACCGTTGTGCCGCTCGGGCCCGACTCGTGCCGTCTCACCCAGGAGATCTGGGCGGAGCTTCCGGCAGGCGTACTGGTGGGGGTTGATGCGCAGTTGCGCCACGAGTACCGGACGTGGCTCGCGGAGCTGATGCGGCGGCTCACCGCCTGGGCTGCTCACGCGCCCCGGTGCCGGTAGGTGCAGCCATTGCTCTCAGGCGCGAGCGTGGCCGGAGCTGGCTGGAGTCGAAGAACTCCTGTGGCACCTAGTGGTGCCGGACCTTCGCGCGGTAAGGCTGCTGATTGAAAGCAGCGCTACTTGGGCTGATCGCCGTTCGAGAGCTGACCGGCGTGGTCGACGAAGGACGTGAGGTGCGTCGACTTGGCAGCAGAGCTGACGCGGGACGAGGCCATCGCCCTCGTCGAGCGGATCATGAGTGTCGACTACGCGGACGAGGGTGAGCTGGGCGGCTGGCTGGACCAACTTGAGCGAGACCTCGTCTGCCCAGGCGGCTACGTCTCCAACCTGATCTACTGGAGCGACCCCGAGTTGACGGCTGCCGAGGTGGTTGACCGAGCCTTGGCCTACCAGCCGATCCAGATGCGGTCCACGCCATGGACGTAGCCGTCGCGAGGGCTATTTGTCCCACCGATCGGCGTAGGGCAGGGCGAGCAGGCCAATGTGATCAAGCACGTCGCTCGACGCGTTGTGTTCCCGTAGTGGGATCGGCGCATGTCGTATCACCCACAGCGACAGCGCGGCACCCCACGTGTCCTCCTTGTGCCAACTCGACCAGGGGAGCCTGTCGACCACCAGGTCGTCCACCCACTCCTCCACGGCCGTGACCAGCCGTCGTCGGGCCACCGCGTCGGCCAGCGACTCCGTCCAGACAGCCAACCACGGGGTGAGCTTGCCGGTGGTCTCGGCGATGAGTTCCAGGGCCTCGTGAGCGGGCACCTTCGCATCGGGCTCGACCAGGGCATGCAGCCACCAGGCGTCCAGGAACTCCCGCAGAGCGTCCCGCTGCCCCTTGGGCCATTCCCGCCAGCGGGCGGTGGTGAACAAGTACCCGAGGCTGTCCATCCCGGCCATCGGCATCACGCGGCCCGCCACGAGGCTCCGGGTCAGTTGGGGCAGGATCCGGCGTAGCAGCGGGCCGGGATAGCGCCAGTCAGTGGCCCAGTACGTGCGACGGAGCAGGTCTTCGTCGAGCGGCACGTCCGGCGTCTTCAGCAGTGCCAGTTCCTCCGCGCTGCCCCAGTGGCACTCGCAGTTGGACTCCTGCCGGTGCGCCGTCATGCCCTGGAACGTGGCGGCCGCACCCGCCAGCGCCTTCTCCAGGAGGTCGCTTACCTCAGTCCGATCGGGGATCATGGCGAATCCGCCTTCGAGGACTCCGGAGGCGTACGCCTGCCGAAGAGAGTGATCTTACGGTGAAGGCGAGGTGGGACGTGCACCCGACCAACGATCATCTGCCGGAGGAAGCCGAATGACACCGAATGCTTCGCCGACCGTGGATCGACTCGCCGGCCTGTTCGACTGGGACGGGGCGACGGAGACGGAGATCGACTGGACGGCTCTCACCGAGGCGGCAGGCCATCCCTTTCCCGAGGACTACCGACGCTTCGTCGAGCGCTTCCCACACGGCAGCATCGGCTTCTTGGAAGTGCTTCATCCTTCCGACTGGGGCGTACCGGAATTCCTCCGGTACGCGCGGAACTGGCATCACGTGATGAACAAGAGGGCGGAGTGCACGGGAGGGTTCCCGTACCACTTCGGCACCTCACCGGGAGACCTCCGGGTCTGGGGAGCCGTGAACTTCGACTATCTGCTCTGCTGGCACCTGGACGACGGTCCTCCCGAGCAGTGGCCGACGGTGGTCTGCGATACCGCCCTGATCGACCCGCCCGAGCCCTACGCCGGCACTGCCACCGCATTGCTTGTCGAGATCGCGGAACTGAGGAACCCGGTGCCGGTGATCGGGTACGTCACGGAGATCGACGGGGTGCCCTTCAGGCTCGTCCGGCACGAGTAGAGCGGGTCCACTGGCCCGGACGGATCCAGGTCTGCCCGTCGCCGGGCCGGACCCGGACGGAGTCGCCCAGGTCCAAGGCGGCGAGCACCCCGAAGACGGCGTCCAGGACGGCTCGTCGGTCCGCCGTCACAAGGACGTCGACGTCGAGGTGGGAGCCGTGCTCGCTTGTTCCGGCACCGGTCACCTCGCCGCGCCCGACGAGAGCCTCGTTGAGGGCGTCTTCGAGGTCGTCGCGATCGATGTCGATCTGCCCGTCGATGACCAGTTCCACGAAATCCATCACGTACACCTCGGCGATGAGTTGCGGGTCGTTGACGGGTCTGACGGGGGACGAGCGGAAACCGGAGGAGCGGACCCATGGGCAAGCTGATCGTGACAGAGTTCCTGACCCTCGACGGCGTGGCGCAGGCGCCCGGTGAGCCCGACGAGGACCGCGAGGGCGGCTTCAGCCACGGCGGCTGGCAGATGCCGCTGCTCGACGAGAAGTCCGGCGCGGTGATGTTCCAGCAGGCGAGCAGCATGGACGCGCTGCTGCTGGGCCGCAAGACGTACGACATCTTCGCCGGCTACTGGCCGAAGGCGCCTGCGGACATCCCCTTCACCGGCCTGCTGAACGGTGTGCCGAAGTACGTGGCCAGCCGCACACTCGCCGAGCCGCTCACCTGGACGAACTCGTCGCTGGTAAAAGGTGACCTCGCCGAGCGCGTCACCGAGATGAACGGCCGCCACGGCGAGGTCCACGTGATCGGCAGCCTGGACCTGGTGCAGTCGCTGCTGCGCCTCGGCCTGGTCGACCGGCTCAACCTGTGGGTGTACCCGGTGGTGCTCGGCACCGGCAAGCGCCTGTTCGGCGAGGGGACGGTGCCGAGCGCGTTGCGGCTCACCGAGTCGGTCACCCACGCCCACGGCACGCTGCAACTGACGTACGAGCCGGCCGGAGCGCCCACCTACGGGGACGCAGCGGCGTAGGGCGCGCGGAGGTCGAGCACGTGCCTTAGGCCGGGCTCCCCGTCCAGATCCACCTCGCAGCCGGACACCGAACCGCTGCGCACCGAACCGTCGTGCACCGAATCGCCGCGCTCCGAGCCGTCGAGCACGAAACCGGCGCGCTTGAGCACCGCCAGCGAGGCAGGGTTCGCCAGGGCCGCCGAGGCGACCAGTCGGCGCAGCCCGTACTCGGTGCGGGCCAGTTCGCAGACGCGCCGTACGCCTTCACTCGCGAGCCCGCGCCCGGCGGCGCGTTCGGCCACCCGGTAGCCCAGCTCGGCGCTGCCGCCTGCGACGTCGACCAGGTTGAACCGCCCGAGCACGGCGCCGTGGTCGCCGACCAGCACGTGGAAGTGGCAGGTGCCGCGTTCCTGCTCGTCCAGCAGGGCCGCGTGCCGGGCGGCGTACCCGGTGAAGAAGTCGTCGCCCCGGCCGGGGACGTACCGGGCGAAGTAGGCCCGGTTCTCCCGCTCGAACCGCAGCACGGCGGGTGCGTGGTGGGCGGCGAGTCGTTCCAGCTCCGGCATCGGACCAGGTTAGGCGTCGGCCGGGTAGCAGCGCAGTTCGATTGTGTTGCCGTCCGGGTCGCTGACGTAGATCGAGGTGGCGGTGCCGCGCGCACCGAAGCGCGGGACCGGGCCGGTCAGCACGGTGAAGACGCCGGAGTCGACCACCCGCTGCCAGTCGACCGGCTCCACCACGAGGCAGAAGTGGTCCACGTTGGACCCGGTCGGGTCGCCCTCGATCAGGTCGATGATGGTGCCGGCGTCGACGCGTACGGAGGGGAACGGCACCTCACCGGCCCGCCACCTGGCGACCCGCACCGGGGCCAGGCCGAGCGTGCTGCAGTAGAAGTCGAGGGAGCGCTCGACGTCGCTCACCGAGAGGACGAGGTGGTCGAAACCGGTCACCGTCACGAGATGGTTGTGCATGCCGTCAACCCTGGTCCGGCGCGCCGTCCGGACCAACCCCGATCCGGACTACGATCGTTGACCCGCAGGCAACGACGGAGGTGCTCCGGTGCTGGAGCGGTACGAGGTCGAGACGTTCCTGACCCTGGCCGAGGAACTGCATTTCGGGCGGACCGCCGAGCGGCTGCGGGTGAGTACCGGCCGGGTCAGCCATGTGGTGCGCAAGCTGGAACGCCGCATCGGCGCGCCGCTGTTCGAGCGGACCAGCCGGGTCGTGCGGCTCACCCCGATCGGCGCCCGCCTGGCTGAGGAGATGCGCCCGTTGGTGGCCGGCATCGAGGCGGCTGTGCAGCGGGCCGTCGACGCCGGGCGCGGGCTCACCGGTGAGCTGCGGGTGGCGTACGTGGGTGAGTCGACAGCTCCGGTGCTGCTGCGCGCGGTGGCCCTGTTCACCGAGCGCCACCCGGACTGCGAGGTGCACGTGCACGAGGCGCCGCTGGCCAGCACCCGGTCGAGTCTGCTGGACGGCACGATCGACGTGCTGATCGCCTCGTACCCCTTCGACGGCATGGCGAACGGCCCGGTGCTGCTGCGCGAGCGCCGGGTGCTCGCGGTGGCCGCTGATCATCCGCTGGCGGCCGAGGAGTCGGTGTCGCTGGAGGTGCTGGGCGACCATCCGGTGGTGCAGTACCCGGCGGTGACCTCGGCCGCGTTCAAGCAGGACCGCACGCCGGACCGCACCCCGTCCGGCCGCCCGGTGCCGAAGGGCCCGGTGGGCGGCAGCTTCTCGGAGATGCTGGCGCTCGTCGCGATGGGGCGCGGGGTGCTGCCGGTGGGCGAGCAGGCCCGGCAGTTCTACGCCCGCCCGGACGTGGCCTACGTGCCGATCCACGACGCGCCGCCGATCTGTCGCGGTCCGGTGTGGCCGGCCGGGAACACCACGTCCCGGGTACGTGAGTTCGTCCGCGCGGCTGCTGACGCCAACCCGCTGCCGCCGGACTGACCTCGTCGTACCCGGCTGGCACCATCGGCGGGATGCGGGACGAGATCCGGGCACTGGTCGAGGAACTGCCACCGGGTGACGAGCTGGAGGCGCGGCACCGGGAGGCGGCGCTGGCCTGGCTGGCCGCCACGGATGACATTTTCCGCCGGGTCAAGCCGCGTACGCCGTCGCCGCACCTGGTCGCGTACTTCCTGCTCCGCGACCCGGCCGACGGCGCGGTGCTGCTTGTCGACCACCGCCTGGCGGGGATGTGGCTGCCCAGCGGCGGGCACGTCGAGCCCGGTGAGCACCCGGCCTACACGGTGCGCCGCGAACTGCGGGAGGAACTGGGCGTGGCGGCGGTCTTCGCGCCGCCGTTCGGCGAGCGCCCGGCGTTCCTCACCGTCACTGAGACGGTCGGCCCGCCCGAGCACCGGCACACCGACGTGAGCCTCTGGTACGTGCTGTCCGCCGACCGTGACCAGCGGTTCACGCCCGATCCGGTGGAGTTCGCGGGCATCCGCTGGTGGACGCCGGCCGAGGTGAACGAGGCGCCGACCGGCACGATCGAGCCGCATCTGGGCCGGATGCTGACCAAACTGGCGACAACGACGCCTTGACCCGTCCCCTGCGGCAAGGCCCAGCGTGACCGGTGCCGGTCGCGGTGACCGGCACGAGGAGCGCGAGGGAGGCACGGTGCGACTGCTGACCATCGGCGCGTTCGCCCGCGCGACCGGCCTGAGCGCCAAGGCGCTGCGCATCTACGACGACTGCGGGCTGCTGCCCCCTGCTGCTGTGGACCCGCACTCGGGCTACCGCTACTACGCGCCGGAGCAGGCGGACCGCGCACGGCTGATCGCCGGGCTGCGCCGGGCCGGGATGCCGCTGGCCGAGATCCGTACCGTCTGCGGCCTGCCGCCCGCTGCCGCCGCCGAGGCGCTCGACGCCTGGTGGCGGCGGGTCAGCGCGGACACCGCGGCGCGCGGCCGGGCCGTCGCGCTCCTCGTCGACAGGCTCAGCGAGAGGGGCACCACCATGTCCGAGACCACCTTCCGGTACGCGACGGGCTGCGAGACCGGCACGGTCCGCGACTCCAACGAGGACACCGCGTACGCGAGCGCGGCGCTGCTCGCGGTCGCCGACGGCGTACGCGGTCCCGCCGGGTCCACTGCCAGCGCGGCGGCGGTGGACGCGCTGCGGCCGTTGGAGCAGGCGGACGCGTCGGGGGCCGATCTGCTCGCCGCGCTTGCCGACGCGGTGAACCGGGCCGACCGGGCGGTACGCGCGCACGCCACCGACGCCGACCAGCCCGCCACCACGCTCACCGCGCTCGTGCGACGTGGCACCCGGCTCGCGCTGGTGCACGTCGGGGACAGCCGGGCGTACCTGCTGCGCGGCGGCGAGCTGTCCCGGCTCACCCAGGACCACACGTACGTGCAGACGCTCGTCGACCAGGGGCGGCTCACGCCGGCCGAGGCCCTGGCGCATCCGCAGCGGGCGTTGCTGGCCCGGGCGCTCGGCGCGGGCGCGGAGGTGGAGGCGGACCTGGCGCTGCGTACCGCGCTGCCCGGCGACCGCTACCTGCTCTGCTCCGACGGCCTCTCCGCGGTGGTGGACCCGGGCGCGCTGCACGCCGCGCTGGCCGAGGCGGACGATCCGGCGGCCGCCGTCGAGCGCCTGGTCGAGCAGGCGTACGCGGCCGGCGCGCCGGACAACATCGCCTGCGTGGTGGCCGACCTGGCGGCGTGATCCCCCGCGACCCGGGCCGGGATGTCCGGCCCGGGTCGTACCCTGGCGATCATGCGAATCGGCATCGTGATCCTGCCCGACCAGCGTTGGTCGGAAGCGCGTCGGCGGTGGGCCCAGGTGGACGAGTGGGGCTTCGACCACGCCTGGACCTACGACCACCTGGGCTGGCGTGACCTGGTCGACGGACCGTGGTTCGACTCGTGGACGACGCTCACCGCGGCGGCCGGCGTGACGTCCCGGGTGAAGCTCGGGACGCTCGTGGCGTCGCCGAACTTCCGGCACCCGGCGGCGTTCGCCAGGCAGGTGACCGCGCTCGACGACGTGTCGGACGGCCGGGTGCTGCTCGGCCTCGGCGCGGGCGGCATCGGCTTCGACTCGGCGGTGCTCGGCGGCGAGACGCTGCCGCCCCGGCAGCGCGTGGACCGGTTCGCCGAGTTCACCGAGCTGCTCGACCTGATTCTGCGGGAGGACGGCACGACCTGGCGCGGGGAATGGTTCACCGCCGTGGACGCGCGCAACAACCCGGGTTGCGTCCAGCAGCCCCGGGTGCCGTTCGTGATGGCCGCGAACGGTCCCCGCTCGATGCGGCTGGTCGCCCGGTTCGGGCAGGGCTGGGTCACCACCGGGCTCGGCGGCGACGACATCGAGGCGTGGTGGGGCACGGTGGCGGAGTTGTCGGACCGGATGACCCGGACGCTGGAGCAGGCCGGCCGTGACCCGGCGACGCTCGACCGCTACCTGTCGCTCGACTCCGCGCCGGTGTTCTCGCTCACCAGCGCCGACTTCCTCGCCGAGCAGGTGGCCCGGGCGGCCCGGCTGGGCTTCACCGACGTGGTGACGCACTGGCCCCGGGCCAGCAGCTGGTACGCGGGCGACGAGGCCGTGCTGGTGGAGGCGGCGGCGCTGCTGCCGGAGCTGCGCCGGGCCGGCTAGGTGCCGACGCTGCCCTCGGTGGAGACCAGCCGGAACCGGAGGCAGACGATCCGGGTGTCGTCGGTGACCGGGGTGCGCTGCCGGGCCCAGTAGGCGCCGTGGCCCTCGCGCCACTCCTCGATCGACCGGTCGCCCTCGCCCTCGGCGCGGGCGAAGTCCCATGGCACGTCGGCGAAGCGCACCACCTCGACGCCGGTGACCTCCACGACGCCGACGAGCGCGTCGTTGTCGTCGACCAGGACCAGTCGCTCGCCGACGTACTCCAGTTCCTCGTTCTCGTCGTCGTACTCCTGGACCAGCCCGGCGGTGGCGGTCTTCGCGCCGGAGAGGACGAGGGTGTTGAGCCGGGTACGCAGCTCGCCGGGCGTGCCGAGGGCGAGTGCGCGCAATCCACCGATGCGGGGCCACATGCCGCCGACGCTACGGCATGCTCCGCCACCGCCGACGGGCTCACGGCAGGTCGGCGCCGGTGAGCAGGGCGCGCAGCCTGAGCCGTGCGGCGACCTCGGGCGGGCAGGTCGCGACCAGTGCGGCGGCCCCGATCAGGCCGGCCCCGGCGTCCCGGACGACCCGGCGCAGCGCGTCCAGTTGCGCGCCGGTGTCGACCCAGTCGTCGACGAGCAGCACCCGGTCGCCGGGGTTCAGCCGCCGGCCGTCCACGCCGACCCGCAGCCGCCGTCCCCGGTAGTCGGGAGGCGTCTCGGCCCAGCGCGTCGGCCCGGCCCGGCGTCGCTCGCCGCCGTCCTTGTACGCGGGCAGGAAACCGGCTCCGGCGGCGACCGCCACCAGTGGGCCGAGCAGCAGCCCGGTCACCTCGGGGGCGATCACGACGGTCGGGCGGTCCTCGGGGAACAGCCCGGCCAGGGCCGGCCCGACCTGGGCGAGCACGTCGGGGTCACGCCACCAGCCGGAGATGTCGCTGACCAGGTGGGTGCTGCCCGGGCCGGGGTCGATCCACTCGAACAGCTCGACCAGGCGACGACTCAGCACGTTTCCATCCTGGCCGATCGGTGGGCCGTTCGGCCGATCGACAGTGGCGTGATCGGCTACACGTACCAGGGTAAATGCGGGCATAGCACCATGATCACGTTGACTTCGGAAGTGCTTCTCTCGTTACGGTCCGGGCCGGTTTGTTCAGTTGACGAAAGGACCGGGCCGGTGGCTGCTAGGCACCTTCGTACCCGCAAGTTCTCCTCGCCCGCCGCCATCGCCGCGACCGCGGCGGTCGGCGTGGCGCTCGCGGTCGGCGGTACCGTCGGCGCCGTGCGGCTCACCTCCGCCGAGCCGCCCGCCGAGCCGGCCGTGGTTGAGACGCTGCCCAGCACGCCCGCCCCCACGTCGGCCGCCCCCTCGCCGAGCGCGTCCGCCTCGCCGAGCGCGAGCCTCAGCCCGTCGCCGAAGGCCACCCCGAGTCCGAAGGCGAGCCGCACCCAGGCGGCCTCCCGCAGCAAGGCCCGGACCGCCTCCCCGTCGCCGACGGCGAAGAAGACGAGCAGCCCGAAGGTCGTGGACAGCGGCTCCTGCGGCGCCTCCTTCTACGCCGAGGGCCAGATGACGGCGAACGGCGAGACGTTCAACCCGGACGCGCTCACCGCCGCGCACAAGACGCTGCCGTTCAACACCAAGGTCCGGGTGACCAACCCGGCAAACGGCAAGTCGGTGGTGGTGCGGATCAACGACCGTGGCCCGTTCATCGACGGCCGGTGCCTGGACCTGTCCCGCGCCGCGTTCGCGACCATCGCCGCCACCAGCCTCGGCCACGTGAACGTCCGGTACGAGGTGCTCGGCTGACCGGCCAGTCGGGCAGAACTTCCACGACCGACGGGCCAGGTTCATTCTCCCGTTCACGTCCATCAGGCATGCTGTCGGATGTACGCACGCAACCCTTCCAGCCGGGCCGAGGCCCGCTGAGTCCCGGATCCCGCGCCGGTCTCGGCGCGGCCCTCGCGCTGCTCGCGATCGTGGTCGCGGTGGAGCTGGCTGACGGCCGCCCGGCGCACTACCTCGCGCTGATGGTCGTCGCGCCGCTCCTCGCGGCGGCACTGGCGTCCTGGCGGGTGGTGCTCGCGGTCGGCGGCCTGGCCACCGCCATCGGGATCGGCTTCGCGGTCGCCGAACGGGGTAGCCCGCTGGTGACAGTGGTCAACGTGACAGCCGTCGGGGTGGCCACCGCTATCGCTGCTGCCACGGCGGCGATACGCCAGCGCCAGGCGGACCGGATCGCGGAGTTGTCCCGGCTCGCCTCGGTCGCCCAGCAGGCGGTGCTGCGACCGCTCGGCCCGCAGGTCGGCACGCTCGCGGTGGCCGCCCGGTACATCTCCTCCACCGCGACGGCCGAGATCGGCGGCGACCTGTACGAGGTGATGGACACCCCGTACGGCGTCCGCATGATCATCGGTGACGTACGGGGCAAGGGACTGGACGCGGTCCGCCTGGCCAGCATCGTGCTCGGCTCCTACCGGCACGTCGCGTACGAGCGGGCCGACCTGCGCGCCGTGGTGACCGACCTGGATCGCGCGGTGGCCCGCAACGTCGGCGACGAGGACTTCGTCACCGCCGCACTGATCGAGGAGCGCGGCGGCACGCTCACCATCGTCAACTGCGGGCACCCCTCGCCGTTGCTGCTGCGCCGGGGTGCGGTGATCCCGCTGGAGCCGCCCGCGCCCGCGCCCCCGCTCGGCTTCATGCCCGTGGTCCGGCCCCGGGTGGAGCGGCTGGAACCGGGCGACCGGCTGCTCCTGTTCACCGACGGGCTGGGCGAGGCGCGCCGGGACGGCGAGTTCTTCCCCACCGCCGACCGGGCCTGGCGGCTGCTCGGCCACGGCACCGTCGCGGACGGGCTGGCCTCGCTGGAGACCGCCCTGGTCGAGTGGGTGCACGGCCGGCTCGACGACGACATCGCGCTGGTCCTGATGGAGTACGTCGGGCCGCGCAGCACCACCGCCACCCCGGTTCCGAGCTGGGAGGTCGGCGCCGCCGACTGATGAACGGGAAGTGTGTAATCGCTGTCACTTCCGAGATCGGCTTGTCGTTGCCTACCGGTGAGTAATACAGTCTGGAGTTACTGATCGGTAACACCTGTCCGGGAAGCGGGGCCAGCGAGCATGACCCACTACAAGAGCAACGTGCGGGACCTCGAGTTCAACCTGTTCGAGGTCTTCGGGGCGGACCGGACGTTCGGCCAGGCGCCGTACACGGACCTGGACGTCGACACCGCCCGTAGCTTCCTCTCCGAGGTCGACCGCCTCGCCCGCGAGGACCTGGCCGCCAGCTACTCGGACAGCGACCGCAACCCGCCGGTCTTCGACCCGGCGACGTTCACGGCGCCGCTGCCGGAGTCGTTCAAGAAGTCGTACAAGGCGTTCATGGACTCCGAGTTCTGGCGCCTGGACCTGCCGGAGACCCTGGGCGGCACCAACGCCCCGCGCGCCCTCTGGTGGTCGCTCGCCGAGCTGGTGCTCGGCGCCAACGCCCCGATCTGGATGTACGCCTCCGGCCCGTCCTTCGCGCACGTGCTGCACGTCGAGGGCACCGAGGAGCAGAAGAAGTGGGCCCGGCTGTTCATCGAGAAGCAGTGGGGCTCGACCATGGTCCTCACCGAGCCGGACGCCGGCTCCGACGTGGGCGCCGGCCGTACCCGGGCGATCCAGCAGCCGGACGGCTCGTGGCACATCGAGGGCGTGAAGCGCTTCATCACCTCCGGTGAGCACGACCTGAGCGACAACATCGTCCACTACGTGCTGGCCCGTCCGGTCGGCGTCGAGGGCGTCGGCGGTCCGGGCACCAAGGGCCTGTCGCTGTTCGTCGTGCCGAAGTACCACTTCGACGCCGAGACCGGCGAGCTGGGCGAGCGCAACGGCGTCTACGCGACGAACGTCGAGCACAAGATGGGCCTGAAGGTCTCGAACACCTGCGAGGTGACCTTCGGCGAGCACGGCGTACCGGCCAAGGGCTGGCTGCTGGGCGAGAAGCACGACGGCATCCGCCAGATGTTCATGATCATCGAGTACGCCCGGATGATGGTCGGCACCAAGGCGATCGCCACGCTCTCCACCGGCTACCTCAACGCCCTGGAGTACGCCAAGAACCGGGTGCAGGGTGCCGACCTCGTCCAGATGACCGACAAGACCGCCCCGCGGGTGACCATCACCCACCACCCGGACGTGCGCCGCTCGCTGCTGCTGCAGAAGTCGTACGCCGAGGGCCTGCGCGCGCTGGTCTGCTACACCGCGAGCTGGCAGGACAAGGTCGCGATCGCCGAGGCGGCCGGTGACGAGAAGGCCACCAAGCTGGCGAAGCGCGTCAACGACCTGCTCCTGCCGCTGGTCAAGGGCGTCGGTTCGGAGCGGGCGTACGAGCTGCTCGGCCACGAGTCGCTCCAGACCTACGGCGGTTCCGGCTTCCTCCAGGACTACCCGCTGGAGCAGTACGTCCGGGACGCCAAGATCGACACCCTGTACGAGGGCACCACCGCGATCCAGAGCCTCGACCTGATCTTCCGGAAGATCGTCCGGGACAACGGCAAGGCCCTGATGGCGGTCGCCGCCGAGATCCAGGAGCACATCGCCTCCGAGGCCGGCAACGGCCAGCTCAAGGAGGAGCGTCAGGCGCTCGGCAAGGCGCTCGCCGAGATCCAGAACATCCTCGGCGTGATGACCGGCTGGCTGGGCGAGGCCCAGGGCGGCGACACCCGCGCGCTCTACAAGGTCGGCCTGAGCAGCCGCCGGTTCCTGCTGGCGATCGGCGACCTGGTGGTCGGCTGGCTGCTCCAGAAGCAGGCGGACGTGGCTCTGAAGGCGCTGGCCGGCGAGGTCTCCGCGGCCGACAAGTCCTTCTACACCGGCAAGGTCGCCGCGGCCCGGTTCTTCGCCCGCGAGGTGCTGCCCCGCATCGGCGCCGACCGCCGGATCATCGAGGGCACCGACCTGGAGATCATGGACCTCCCGGAGGAGGCTTTCTGAGCCCTTCCGGGGGCTTTCACCCCTGACACGTCACTCTCCCCCTCATGACGACGGCCGGCGGGCACCAGCCCGCCGGCCGTCGTCGTGCGTGCGCCCGGGTGGATAGGCGGCCCGGTGGCGGGTAACCGTCGCGGACCACGACCGGAGTACGCCCAAGGCCATCGCACGGGGGAGTGCAGCGCACATGGGCATTGGTAGCGCCATCTTTCTCATCGCGCTCGGCGCGATCATGACCTTCGCCATCCGGGCCAACGTCTGGTGGATCGACCTGCGCGCGGTCGGCTGGGTGTTCATCCTGGCCGGGCTGGGCGTTCTGCTGACCACGCTGTGGTTCTGGCAGGACCGCCGCAAGCGGGCCCGCACGCTCATCGTGGAGGAGAACCGGCTCTCGCATCCGACAGCGATGATGCCGCCGCCGCCCGACCCGCCGCCGCCGACCGCGCCGCCGTCCTGACGCCGCGTCTCAGCGGCCGATCCGGTCCAGTTCGGCGAGGTCGTCGCCGGAGAGGGCCAGCCCGGCACCGGCGACGTTCTCGCGCAGGTGCGCGACGGACTTGGTGCCGGGGATCAGCAGGATGTTCGGCGAGCGCCGCAGCAGCCAGGCCAGGGCGACGCCCATCGGCGTCGCCCCCAGGCGTTCCGCCACCGCCGACAACGCCGAGGACTGCAACGGCGTGAACCCGCCGAGCGGGAAGAACGGCACGTAGGCGACGCCCTGCCGGGCCAACTCGTCGATCAGGTCGTCGTCGCCGCGGTGGGCCAGGTTGTACCGGTTCTGCACGCAGACGATCGGCGCGATCGTCTGCGCCTCGGCCACCTGCTCGGGCGTCACGTTGCTCAGGCCGAGGTGGCGGATCAGGCCCTCCTGCCGGAGCGCGACGAGCGTCTCCAGCGCCTCGGCGAGCGACCCGGGCTGCGGCCCCGTGGCGTCGCCGAGCCGCAGGTTGACCAGGCCGAGCGCGTCCACGCCTAGCGTCTCCAGGTTCTCCCGGACCTGCCGGCGCAGGCTCTGCGGATCCCGGGCCGTGGGCCAGCCGCCCTGCTCGTCCCGGTCCGCGCCGACCTTCGTGACGACGTGCAGCGACTCCGGGTACGGGTGCAGCGCCTCCCGGATCAGCCGGTTGGTGACGTACGGCCCGTACGCCGCGCTGGTGTCGATGTGGGTGATGCCGAGTGCGACCGCCTCGCGCAGCACCGCCAGGGCGCCGTCATGGTCGGCCGGTGGTCCCATGACCCAGGGGCCGGCGAGTTGCATCGCGCCGTAGCCGAACCGGGTGACGGTCAGGTCGCCCAGCGTCCAGGTGCCGCCGGGAAGGGTGGTGCGGGCCATGCGTGTACCTCTTGGCTCTCGTCGTCCGTTACGCGACGCCGCCGGGTCGCGGCGCCGACCTCCACTATCGGGGTGTAACTTTCTGCTGGGAAGTAGGCACCTAAAAGTGCGTAGCTCACCGGACGGCAGGAGAGGGCGGCAGGAGCAGAGATGAGCAAGGCGGAGTACGACGCGTTCCTGGCCCAGTGCCCCAGCCGGCAACTACTGGACCGGATCGCCGACAAGTGGGTCACGCTGGTGCTGGCAGCGCTGCGCAGCGACGGCTCGCACCGGTTCGGTGCCGACTGCGCAGGTGTCCCGCGCCCGATGCGCTACTCGGAGCTGTCCCGCACGCTCGCCGGCGTCAGCCAGAAGATGCTCACCCAGACGCTGCGCGCCCTGGAACGCGACGGCCTGGTCACCCGCACCGTGGAGCCCACGGTGCCGGTCACAGTCACCTATGAGCTGACCGCGCTCGGGCTCTCGCTGCTCAAGACGATCCAGGGCCTGAAGGTCTGGGCGGAGACGCACATGGACGACGTGCTCACCAACCGGGAGGCCTACGACAGCCGGGTCTGAGTCGTACCGGTCAGGCGCGGGCGGTGTGGCGGGCGGTGAGCGGCGCGCCGCCGAGGGCCAGCTCGGCCCACCGGGTCGTCGGCCGGTGCACCACGAGATCGGTGGTACGCAGCCCGTCCGGGTCGGCCCGCTGCGGGTCGAGCAGCGCCGAGAGCAGCGAGACACCAGGGTTGTGCGCCACGAGCAGCACCGTGCCGGCCGTCGGCTCGACCGTCCGGACGAGGGCCAGCAACTGGTCCGGGTGCGCGTCGTACGCGGCCGCCTCGTACCGCACCGCCGGGCGCGAACCCGCCGGGCCGCCCTCCGGTGGCGAGCCGGTCATGCCCATCGCCACGTCGTGCCAGGTCTGCCGGGTGCGCCGCGCGGGCGAGCAGAGCACCACGTCGGGAAGCAGCCCTTGCCGGGCCAGCCAGGCGCCGGCCGCCGCCGCGTCGGCGTGGCCCCGCGCGGTGAGCGACCGCTCCGCGTCCGGGCCGTCCGCGGACTGCTCGGCTTTGGCGTGCCGCAGCAGAACCAGCGTCCGCTGCCCGTTCCTGCCGTCCGTCATACCGCCCAGCTTGCCTGATTGACGATCGAAGCGCCTGGGTATGTCGATGTGTGCCGCTACCTCATCCATGGCCGCGGCGGGCAGGAAACGCCAGCAGGACGCCAAGGAGGCGACGTCATGGGCATCGGTGCCAGCATCTTCCTCATCGCGCTCGGCGCGATCTTCGCGTTCGCCATCGACGCCGATCTGGGATGGCTGAACCTCAACGTGGTGGGCTGGGTGCTCATGCTCGCCGGCGTCGCCGGCCTGCTCACCACGCTCTACTTCTGGAACAGCCGCCGCCGGGTCGTGGCCGCCCCGGTCCGCGAGCAGGTGGTCGCCGAGCCGGTGGTGCCGGTGCGCGACGACCGCGTGGTGCGCGAGGAGTACCGCGAGGTGCGCCGCCCGGGCTCGGGCTACCCGGCCTGACCCCCGAGAACCCGAGGGCCCCGCAACGGTGCGGGGCCCTCGCGCATGTCCGGGGTCCGCTCGGTCAGGCGAACAGTGCGAAGTAGATCGCGATGTGGTGGCAGATCGCCGCGACGAGCGTGCAGGCGTGGAAGAACTCGTGGTGCCCGAAGACTGTGGGCCACGGATTCGGCCGGCGCAGCGCGTAGAACACCGCGCCCACGCTGTAGATCGCGCCGCCCACGCTCAGCAGCACCAGCGCGGTGACGCCACCGGAGTGCAGGATCTGCGGCAGCATGGCCACCGCGACCCAGCCGAGCGCCAGGTAGAGCGGGGCGGAGACCCAGCGCGGCGCGTGCGGCCAGATCAGCTTCACCGCCACGCCCGCGATCGCGCCGCCCCAGACCAGGCTCAGCATGATCGTGGCCTGCCGGTTGTCCAGCAGCAGGGCGCAGAACGGTGTGTAGGTGCCGGCGATGAACACGAAGATCATCGAGTGGTCCATCCGGCGCATGATCTGGTAGCCGCGTTCGGTCCAGACCCGCCGGTGGTAGAGCGCGCTGGTGCCGAACAGCCCGCACACGGTGAAGCTGTAGATCAGGCAGCTCACCAGCGGCGCCCAGCCGGGACGGCCGGCGGCGATCGAACACAGCACGATGCCGCAGACGAGAGCGGCGAAGAACGCGTACGCGTGCAGCCAGCCGCGCATACGCGGCTTCCCGATGTCGGCCGGCCGGAGCCGGAACGGTGCGGAGGTCGTCACAGCAATAGGTTACGACGGCGTAGGTTACTTGCAAGTAGTGTGGACCGTCACCTCACTCGACGGGAGGATGACCGGATGCGGATCCGGCCGGTGGGGGCGCACGCCCTGCTCCTCGACTGTGACGACGCGGAGCAGGCGCAGGCGTGGGGGGCCGAACTGTGGCACCGGCGTGAAGCGGGCGAGCTGACCGCCACCGAGATCGTCCCCGGCGCGGTCACCGTGCTGCTCGACGGCGTACCGGACCCGCAGGCAGCCGCCGCGCGGATCGCCGCCTGGCACCCCCGCACCGCCGCCTCCGGCGCGGCCACCACCGAGGTCCGGGTACCGGTCGTGTACGACGGCGAGGACATTCCGCTCGTCGCCGGCCACTGGAACGTCGACGTGCCCGCAGTCGTCGACCGGCTGCGGCGTACCGAGTTCCGGGTCGCGTTCTGCGGGTTCGCACCCGGGTTCGCGTACCTGACCGGGCTGCCGCCCGAGCTGGCGGTGCCCCGGCTCGCCACGCCGCGTACCCGGGTACCGGCCGGCTCGGTCGCGCTCGCCGGCCCGTACGCGGGCATCTACCCCGCCGCGTCACCCGGTGGCTGGCTGCTCGTCGGCCGCACCGATCTGCCGCTGTTCGACGTGCACGCCGACCCACCGGCCCGGCTCACCCCCGGCACCCGCGTCCGCCTGGTCGACGCGTCGTGATCGAGGTGCTGCGGGCCGGGGCGCTCACCACGGTCCAGGACCAGGGCCGGCCCGGCTGGGCGCACCTCGGCGTACCCCGCTCCGGCGCGCTCGACCCGGCCGCCCTGCGCCTGGCCAACCGGCTCGTCGGCAACGACGAGCATGCGGCCGGGCTGGAGATCACCGTGACCGGCTGCACGCTGCGCTTCACCCGGGCCGTGGCGGTCGCCCTCACCGGCGCGCCGGCCGACGTGGTCGTCGAGTGGCGGGCCGGATCCGCACGGCGGCGCCCGGGGGACGTCGGACGGCCGCTCGCGCTGCCCGCCGGTGCGGTGCTGCGCGTCGGACCGGCCCGCGCCGGGGTGCGGACCTGGCTCGCGGTCAGCGGCGGGATCGCTGTCGAACCGGTGCTCGGCAGCCGCGCCACCGACACGCTCTCCGGCCTCGGACCGCCGCCGCTGCGCGACGGGGACCGGCTGCCGATCGGCACCCCGGCCGGCCCACCCGCACCGGTCGACCTCGCCGTCACCCGGCCGGTCCCGGACGAGCTGCGGCTCACGGTGCGCCCCGGCCCCCGGCAGGACTGGTTCACCCCGGAGGCGCTGGACGTGCTGTGCCGCACCGCGTACACGGTGAGCCCGGACAGCAACCGGGTCGGCGCCCGGCTCGCCGGCGCGGCAGTGACCCGCGCGGTCGCCGGCGAACTGCTCAGCGAGGGCCTGGTGCTCGGCGCGGTGCAGGTCCCGCCGGACGGCCGGCCGCTCGTCTTCCTGGCCGACCACCCCACCACCGGCGGGTACCCCGTCATCGGGGTGGTGGACGACGTGACCCCGCTCGCCCAGGCCCGGCCAGGCACTACGGTGACGTTCCATGGACCTCAACGCTGACCTGGGCGAGGGATTCGGAAGCTGGCGGCTGGGCGACGACCACGCGCTCCTCGACCTGATCAGCTCCGCGAACGTCGCCTGCGGCTTCCACGCCGGCGACGCGGCCACCATGCACCGGGTCTGCGCCGGCGCCGCCGAACGTGGCGTCGCGGTGGGCGCGCAGGTCGGCTACCGGGACCTCGCCGGCTTCGGCCGGCGGCACATCGCGTACGACTTCGCCGAGCTGCGCGACGAGACGATCTACCAGCTCGGGGCGCTCGACGCGTTCTGCCGCCTGTACCGCACCCGGGTCCGCTACCTCAAACCGCACGGCGCGCTCTACCACGCGGCCGCCCGCGACGAGGGCCAGGCCGCCGCGCTGGTGGCGGCGATCAGCGGGTACGACCACGAGCTGCCGGTGCTCTGCCAGCCCGGCACCGTGCTGGCCCAGCTCGCTGCGGGCGCCGGGCTGCGGGTGGTGGCCGAGGGCTTCGCCGACCGCAACTACCTCCCGAACGGCACGCTCGTGCCGCGCAGCTCACCGGACGCGCTGGTGACCGACCCGGAGCAGGTGGCCGTCCGGGCGGTACGGATGGCCGTCGAGCGCACGCTGGTCGCCGTGGACGGGACTGTCATCCCGGCCCCGGTCGAGTCGATCTGCCTGCACGGGGACACGCCGGGCGCGGTGCGGTGCACGGAGCTGGTACGGGCCGCGCTCATCGACGCGGGGGTCACGCTCACTCCGTTCGCGTGAAAGGAAGGGCCCCCTCTTAACGCCTCCGGTAGAGGAAGGGGCCCTTCTTAACACGCACCGTCAGGCGTCCATCCCGCGCAGGACCAGCGGCACGCGGGTCGCGCCGCCGGTGACCACCCGCACCGGCACGCCCCAGTCCTGCCGGGTCAGGTGGCAGGCCGCGTGCTCGACGTCGGCGTCGCAGGTCGCCGCCTGGGCGGTCACCTGGAGCACGCCCTGCGCCACGTCGCCGCTGACCACCAGCTTGCGGGACAGGTCGGTGGTCGTGCCGGCACCCTCGACCAGCAGCTCCGGCGGGGACGCCGAGATCACGAGCCGGGTGGACGGCCCGTACGTCTCGTCGAGCTTCTGTCCCGGCGCCGGCGTGAAGATCACATCGAGCGTCAGCTCCCCGGCCGCCACGTCTGTGGGCTTGCGTTCCAGCCGGTGCCGGGGGCCGTCCACCGTGTTGGCCCCGGCCGACGTCAGCGCGCCCGGCGCCAGCCGGGTCAGCCGGTGCGCGGCCGACTCGACCACGAGCACGTCGCCCTCGCCGGTGAGCACCAGGTCGCTCGGCTCGGCCAGCCCGTCCGCCACGGTGCCCACCTGGCCGGTCTCCGGGTCGAAGCGGCGCACCGCCCCGTTGTACGTGTCCGCGATCAGCACCGAGCCGTCGGGCAGCGCGCACACGCCCAGCGGGTGCTGGAGCAACGCCTGGTCGGCCGGGCCGTCGACGTGCCCGAAGTCGAACAGGCCCTGACCGACGGCGGTGTGCATCTCGCCGTCGGAGACCCACCGGATCGCGCTGGTCTCGCTGTCGGCCACCCAGAGGCGGGAGCCGTCGGCCGAGACCGACAACCCGGACGGCTGGGCCATCCACACGTCCGGCAGCGGGCCGTCGCGCAGCGCCTCGACAGTGGTCCCGGCGTACATGCCGGCGGTCCGCTTGATCGGGTCGAACCACCAGAGCTGGTGGATACCGGCCATCGCCACGACCACCCGGTCGTCGTACCAGGCCACGTCCCAGGGGGAGGAGAGGTCGACAGCGCGGGCGTCGTGCGCGTGGTCGTCGACAGTCGAGCGCCACTGCCGTCCGGTGCCGGCCACCGTGACCACCTCGCCGGAGGACAGCCGTACGCCGCGCAGCAGGTGGTTGACCGTGTCCGCGACGACCACGTCGTAGCCGGCCACCTCGGCCACGTGCGGCGGCAGCAGGCAGAGCCCCTGCGGCTCGGCGAACGTGGCGGCGGAGGCCGGGCCGTCGGTGCGGCCCCGGGAGCCGGTGCCGATGCGGCGGACCACCGTCTCGCCGTCGGCGGCCAGCTCGACCAGGGAGTGCCGGGCCGAGTCGCTGACCAGCAGGTTCCCGCCGTCGAGCGGCAGCGCCTTGCCGGGGAACCGCAGGACGGTGTCCGGCTCGGCCGGCGGCACGTACGGGCCCTCGCCCCGGTGCAGCGTGCCCTTCGCCTCGTGGCCGGCGATCAGCTCGTCGATCAGCCGGGCCAGCCCTTCGGCATGCCCCTCGCCGGCCATGGTGGCGACCACGTACCCCTCGGGGTCGACCACGGCGAGCGTCGGCCACGCCTTGGCCGCGTACTGCTGCCACATGTCCATCTCGGCGTCGTCGAGCACCGGGTGGTGCACGCCGTAGCGCTCGACGGCCGCGGCCAGCGCCGCCGGGTCCTTCTCGTGCTCGAACTTCGGCGAGTGCACGCCGATCACGACCAGGACGTCGCCGTACTTGTCTTCGAGCGGACGCAGCTCGTCGAGCACGTGCAGGCAGTTGATGCAGCAGAACGTCCAGAAATCGAGCAGGACGATCTTGCCGCGCAGGTCGGCCAGCGTGACGGCCTTGCCGCCGGTGTTCAGCCAGGCCCGACCCCGCAGTTCCGGTGCCCGTACGCGTGCGCTCATGCCCCCATCGTGCCGCACCGGCCGGGCGTGCTCCCGGCGATCCCGGGGTGAACAGACGCACACCGGAACGACGCGGAGCGCCCACCCCGGTGAGGGATGGACGCTCCGCGTACGTGCGGTTACTGGCCGGCGGGCTTCAGGCAGAGCACCCGGGTGGTCCCGCCGCTCTCGACCGAGACCGAGGGCTGCGCCAGATCGGCGCACTTGTCCTTGTTGTCCACCTTCGACACCACGCTGAACGCTCCCGGCTCACCGCAGTCGGCGGCCACGGCGCTCGTGCCGGACTGCTTCACGCAGGAGCCGACCGCCGGGTCGAAGCCGGCCGACTTGTCGTCGCCGACCTTGCCGAGCAGCGTGAGCAGACCCAGCGGTACGGCGAGGATGAGTACCGCCGCGATCAGCACGGCGGCGAGCACCCGGCCGTTGCGCACCTTCGGCGGGGGCGCCTCGGTCTGCGACTCGGCGGCGTCCGGCTTGAACGCGTCGAAGCGGCCCTGCTCCGGCTCGGTGCCGGGCCCGTCCTGCGACCAGGCCGGCGGGGCCTGCTGGGGCGGCGGCGGGAAGGTGTTGCCGCCACCAGCCGGGCCCTGGCCGGGCACCGCGACCGAGGCGCGTCCCCCGGCCGACGGGCCGAACCGGTCCTGCTCGCCGAACGGCTCGGGCCGGCCGGCCGGGCTGCCGAACGGCGCCTGCTGCCCGCCCGGACCGCCGAACGGGTCCTGCTGGCCGGGGCCGCCGAACGCATCCTGCTGGCCGCCCGGGGCGCCGAACGGGTCCGGCCGCCCACCCGGGCCGCCGAACGCGTCCTGGCCGCCGGGAGCGCCATACGGGCTCTGCGGGCCGCCGAACGGGTCACGGGAGGCATCGGGCTGCTCGCCTCCCGGGTGCACGCCGTTGGCGGGACGGGTGTTGCCGGGCGTGTCCACGAAGGACGGCACGCCGACCGGGAACGCCGGCGGCGCGGCGGGCGAGGAGGGCGCTCCGGCATACCCGTGCGGGCCGTCGGCGTCCTCGGACCGCGACTGCGGGCCGGGAAAGCCGTTGCCGTGCGGCCCGTCCTGGCCGGGGAACCCGGACTCGTCCTGCTCGGGAGCCTCGTCGGGCTCCGGGCGGGCGGGCCGCCCGTACACCCGGGGTTGCGGCGCCGGGCCACTGGTCGGCAGCGGCTGGTCGGACGGCGGGGTGACCCGGCTGGCCACCGGGACCGACGCGCTCGCCGAGACCGGGCCGCCCTCCGGGGAGGTACGCGGTCCGGGAACGGCTGGCGACTGCGGCTCGTTCCAGCCGCCGTCGCCGCGCTCCGGCTCGTACCCCTGAGGTTCGGGGCCCGGGTGGTCGGCGGGCGACGACGCGGCCAGCGCGGCGCCCGGCACCCGCTGCTGCTGTGCCGGCAGCGGCACCGCGTTGCCGGGGGAGATGCCCGGCGCGGGCGCGGGCTGGTAGGCCGGGGCGGAGTCCTCGGACCGGCCCCACGCCTCGGCCGGCGACCACGGCTCGGGCGACGGTGCGGCCGCACGCTCGTCCTGGTTGCCGCCCCAGCCGGCGGGCGCGTCGGACGACGGCACGGACACGCTCGCGCGGGCCTCGGCCGGCGCGGCGGCGCCCCAGGCGGGCTGCGCGGGCTCGTCCGACGGCCGCCCGGGCTCGTGCTGCTGCGGTACGGAGGCTGCGCCGCTCCAGGCGCCGGCCTGCTCACCGGAGTCACGCTGCTGCGGTACGGCGGTGTCGTCACCCCAGCCGCCGACCTGCCGGCTCTGGTTCGGCTCCCAGCCGCCCGGCTGTGCCGCCTCGGCGGGGCTCGCGGCGCGCCCGGCGGCCCAGCCGCCGGAGCGGTCCGGGTCCTCGGGGCGGGCCGGCTCGTCCCAGCCGCCGGACCGGTTCTCGGCCTGCGGGGCGGGCCAGCCGCCGGAACGCTGTCCCTCGTCGTGCTGCGGCCCACCGGTCGCGCGCCAGCCGCCGCTGTCCTCGACGGAGCGGTTGTCCTGATCGGACTGCTCCGGAGTGGACCACGCGTTGTCCGGCCGGGCGGCGCCCGGCACGGAGACCGCGGCGGCGGCACGGGCGGGCGGGTCGGCCGGCGGCCAGGTGGCACCGGTCTGCTGACCCGGTGCCCAGGCCGGCTGGCTCTCCCGCGGGTTCCAGCCGCCCGAGCGGTTCGGGTCGTCGGACGCGGCGGGCTGCTCGTCGCGCGGATTCCAGCCGCCGGAGCGGTTCGGGTCGTCCTGCTGCTGTGCGGCGGCCCAGCCACCGGCGCGACCGGAGGCGTCCTCGTGCTGCCCGCCGGTGGGCGCGAAGCCGCCGGAGCGGTGCGGGTCGTCAGCGGGGGCGGGCGTGACCCAGGTCTCGTTCGGCACGGTGGCCGGGGCGGGCACGTAACCGGTGCCGCGGGCGGCCGGGTCACCGGACGGCGACCAGCCCGGCTGCTCGCCGGAGCCCCACCCGGGTCGGTTCTGCTCGGCGGCCCAGGGGGCCTGCGACGGCTCGGCCGGGCTGCCCGGCGGCGTGGCGGCCCAGGCGGGCGGCGCCTGCTCGGCGCCGCGATCAGGGCCGGACTGCTCCTGGTTGCCCCAGGAGGGGCCACCGGAACCGGCCCAGGCGGGGTTGCCCTGGTCGTTGCCGCCCCAGGCGGGCTGCGGGACCTGGGCGGTCGCCCGCCCGGTCACCGGCTGCCCGGCGGGCGGGGCCCACGCGGGTGGCTGGTCGTCGTTCGCGGCCCAGGCCGGGGCCGGCTGCGCGGGCCGACCGGCCGGCGGGGGCGGTGCCCAGCCGAGGTCGGGTGCGCCGTTGTACCCGTTGTCCTGCTGCGCCGGCTGATCGCCGTACGGCACCGGTCCGCCGGTGCCCGGCGACACCTCGCCCGGCTCCTGGCCGGGGCGGTGCGGAGCCTCGGACGTCATGGGTGCGCCTCCTCCATCACAGGTCGGCCGCCGATGCCGGTCGGGGGAACCGTCGGCACGGCTGCCGGCGTCGCCGGCGGGTACCGGCCGTGCGGGCTCCCCGCACCGTATCCGGTGGTCGCCCGAGGCCGCCCGGGGGAGCATCAGCGGTCACCGAAAGTCACCGGACGACGTCGATGGGTTTCGTTGTCCCGCGTCCGTCCGGAGTCAGCCGGTTGGCGACCGTGCCAACCGTACCGGGCGGTGGAGCGAGGTGGAATCCCGGTGCCGACCGACACCGATACGCCGAAGACCCGCCCGGTGCCGGGCGGGTCTTCGGACTGGAGGAGGTGAGAAAGGTCGATGGCGTCAGCTCATGTGACGCTGGGCGATGGCGAGAAGCTCCTCGCGGACCGCGGGCGAGTTGGCGGAGCGCAGCGCGTGCTCGATGGCGCGGGCGCGGCGGTTGGCGTCGCGGCGGGTGCGGATTCGCTCGATCATGCTCATCTCGGGTCTCTCCTCCTGGCTATTCGGTTGTCAGCCCCTTGATGTCTCTATTTAAGCGCACCGGGACGCCCATCGCCATCGATTATTAGGTGAGCTGAACCACGTACCTACGGATCGTAGGTGTTCACGCCCTCAGATCCGACGAATCCGTTCCCAAAAAAGTCACGGCCGGTGTGCCGGGCGTTCACCCGTGGCACACCGGCCGTGACCGGAGCGGTGGTGCGTCAGGTCCAGGCGAGCAGCGCCGCCTCCGGGTCGGCCAGGAAGTCCCCGATGTCGCGGAGGAACTTCGAACCCAGCTCACCGTCGATGATCCGGTGGTCGAAGGACAGGCCCAGCGTGGTCACCAGGCGCGGCTTCACCTTGCCCTTGTGCACCCACGGCTGCTCCCGTACCGCGCCGAAGGCGAGGATCGCCGACTCACCCGGGGGCAGGATGGGCGTACCGGTGTCGACGCCGAAGACGCCGACGTTGGTGATGGTGAGCGTGCCGCCGGACATATCCGCCGGGGACGTCTTGCCCGACTTCGCGGTCTGCACCAGTTCCGTCATCGCGTCCGCCAGCTCGCGCAGCGAGAGCCGCCCGGCGTCCTTGATGTTCGGCACGATCAGGCCGCGCTCGGTGGCCGCCGCGATGCCGAGGTTGACGTACTCCTTCACCACGATCTCGTCGCCGGCCCAGGTCGAGTTGACCATCGGGTGCCGCTTGACGGCCAGGAGCACCGCCTTGGCGACCAGCAGCAGCGGCGAGACGCGCACGTCCCGCCACTCGCGCCGGTCACGCAGCCGGTCCAGCGCCTTCATCGCCCGGGTCACGTCGACGGTCAGGAACTCCGTCACGTGCGGGGCGGTGAACGCCGAGCGGGCCATGTTCTCCGCGGTGAGCTTGCGTACCCCCTTGACCGGGATGCGCTGCTCGCGGTCCGCGCCGAAGCTCGCGGCCGACGCGGCAGGCGCCGCGACCGTCAGCGGCTCGGCCGCCGCCGGGGTCGCGCTCGCCGCCCGCTGTACGTCCTCACGGGTGATCGAGCCGAGCGGACCCGAGCCGGTGAGCGTGGCCAGGTCGATGCCGAGATCCTTCGCCAGCTTGCGGACCGGCGGCTTGGCCAGAACCGGGCCGGAGACCCGGCCGTTGCCGTTGACCGCCGGCGCCGGAGCGGGCGCCACCGGCGCGGGAGCGACAGGCGCGGGTGCCACCGGGGCGGCGGCCTGAATCGGTGCCGCGGCCGGCGCGTCGCCCTTGCGGGGGCGGCGCTTGGCCGGGGCGTTGCGCGGGCCGTAGCCGACCAGCACGGCGGTACGCCCACCCGGGGCCACACCACCGATCAGGCCCGGCTCGACCATGCCCTCGGCCGGCGCGACCTGGACCGCTGCAAGCGACGCTGCCGACGGTGCGGGCAGGTCCGACGCCGGGGTCGCGGTCGTCGACTCCTCGATCGGCCCGGCGTTCGGATCGGTGTCGATCGCGATGATCGGTACGCCGACCTCGACCGTCGACCCCTCCGGGTGGAAGATCGCCTGCACCCGGCCGGCCCACTTCGCCGGGATCTCGACCGCCGCCTTGGCGGTCTCCACCTCGACGATCGGCTGGTTCAGCTCGATGTCGTCGCCGACCTTGACCAGCCAGGCGAGGATCTCGCCCTCGGTCAGGCCCTCGCCCAGGTCGGGAAGGTTGAACTCCTTGATCCGGGACATGCCGCTCACCAGCCGAACGTGCGGTCGACGGCGTCGAGCACCCGGTCCAGGTCGGGCAGGTACTCCTCCTCCACCCGGGCGGCCGGGTAGGGGGTGTCGAAGCCGGTCACCCGCAGCACCGGGGACTCCAGGGAGTAGAAGCACTCCTCGGTGATCCGGGCCGCGATCTCCGACCCGAGACCCAGGTTGCCCGGGGCCTCGTGCACGACCACGCAGCGGCCGGTGCGCCGCACCGACTCGTACGCGGCGGTCAGGTCCAGCGGCGAGATCGTCCGCAGGTCGATGACCTCCAGCTCGCGGCCGTCCTCGGCGGCGGCGGTGGCCGCGTCGAGCGCGGTGCGGACCATCGGGCCGTACGCCAGGACCGTCGCGTCGGCGCCGGGCCGCGCGACCCGGGCCGAGTGCAGCGGGTACGCGTCGGCGATCGGCGCGTCCAGGTCCACCGGACCCTTCTCCCAGTAGCGCCGCTTCGGCTCCAGGAACACGATCGGGTCGTCCGACGCGATCGCCTGCTGGATCATCACGTACGCGTCCTGCGGGTTCGCGCAGCTCACCACCTTGAGACCGGCGGTGTGCGCGAAGTACGCCTCGGGCGACTCGGAGTGGTGCTCGACAGCGCCGATGCCGCCGCCGAACGGGATGCGGATGACCATCGGGATCCGCACCTTGCCCTGCGAGCGGTAGTGCATCTTCGCCACCTGCGACACGATCTGGTCGTACGCGGGGTAGACGAAGCCGTCGAACTGGATCTCGCAGACCGGCCGGAAGCCGCGGATGGCCAGGCCGACGGCGGTGCCGATGATGCCGGACTCGGCCAGCGGGGTGTCGATCACGCGCTGGTCGCCGAAGTCCTTCTGGAGGCCGTCGGTGATCCGGAACACGCCGCCGAGCTTGCCGACGTCCTCGCCCATGATGACGACCTTGGGGTCGTTCTCCAGGGCCCGCCGCAGGCCGGTGTTGAGCGCCTTGCCGAGGGTGAGCGTCTCCGTGGCCATCAGTGCGCGCTCCCCTCGAAGGACTCCATGTACTGCGTGAACCGGGCCCGCTGCTCGTCCAGTTCGGGAGAGCCGTTGGGGTAGACGTGGTCGAACATGGTCACCGGCTGCGGGTCGGGCATGGCGAGCACGCGCTCGCGCAGGTGCACCGACTCGGTGCGGGCCTGCTCGTCGACAGCGGTGAAGAACGATTCGTCGGCGATCTTCTGCTTGGTCAGGAACGCCTTCATCCGGGCGATCGGGTCCTTCGCCTGCCACGCCTCGACCTCGCTGGCGATGCGGTAGCGGGTCGGGTCGTCGGAGGTGGTGTGCGCGCCCATCCGGTAGGTGTACGCCTCGATCAGGCTCGGGCCCTGGCCGTTGCGCGCGTTGTCCAGCGCGTGCCGGGTCACCGCGTACGACGCGAGCACGTCGTTACCGTCCACCCGGACACCGGGGAAGCCGAACCCGCCGGCCCGCCGGTACAGCGGCACGCGGGTCTGCCGCTCCAGCGGCTCGGAGATGGCGTACTGGTTGTTCTGGCAGAAGAACACCAGCGGGGCGTTGAAGACGCTGGCCCAGACGAACGACTCGTTGACGTCGCCCTGGCTGGTGGCGCCGTCGCCGAAGTAGGCGATGACCGCCTCGCCGTCCTCGCCGCCGGTCTTGCCGTCCATGGCGACACCCATGGCGTACCCGGTCGCGTGCAGGGTCTGCGCCCCGATCACGATCGTGTACATGTTGAACTTGAACTCGTTCGGATCCCAGCCGCCCTGGTCGACGCCGCGGAACAGGCCCAGCGGCATGATCGGGTCGATGCCGCGGCAGTAGAGCACGCCGTGCTCGCGGTAGGTCGGGAAGGCCATGTCCTGCGTACGCAGCGCCCGGCCGGAGCCGACCTGCGCGGCCTCCTGGCCCAGCAGACTGGCCCACAGTCCCAGCTCGCCCTGGCGCTGCAGAGCGGTGGCCTCGGCGTCCAGCTTGCGGACCAGCACGAGGTCGCGGTACAGCCCGCGGTACTCCTCGTCGGTGAAGTCGACGCGGTACTCGGTCCCGTCCGGGCCGAGCGCGCTCTCGATCCGCTCACCCTCGGGGGTGAGCAGTTGTACGAGTTCCGGTTCACCGGTCGCGGCGGCGCGCCTGGTGCGGGGTGCGGCCCGCTTGCTGCGGGTGGCGGCCCCGGGGTCGCCCTTTGCCATCCGTCTCTCCCTGTCTGTCTGCGCCGGCGCCGGGGGTTACCCGAGCCGAGCACCTCGTGCGCCCGCCCGGCTGGTGCCGGGTCGGTCCCTGGCGACCGCGCCTGACCCCGGTAGGGGTTGCCGCGCGGCGTGAGCCGGAGTCGGTCGGGGACAGACCCAGGCCCGGGAGCGCCGGCGCCGTTCCGCACCAGCCGCGGGGTACGCGGAGGTGGCGGCTGCGTTGCCGTCGTGTCTGAATGATTGCAGAGGAGGTGAGCGGGCCCACAGTATGGCCTCCCTCGCCGGTGAGGTTCGATCGGGTTCACGACGGATAGGCGCTTTTGTCCGCAGTGGCGGGTGCGGCCGACGTACAAAATGTGTGTCGACACGCGGTTGCGGCTGGTGAACTGAGCGTCACTGGGTCAAGCTTGCGGTGAGCTGTTGCGCGGCATTTGTCCGAATATCCGCGCGTGCTCTTCGTCCGTCCGTGCGTGAGGAGTGTGCCGGTGTCCGAACCAGAGGGTCCGCCCGGTACGCCCTTCCTCGGCCGGCACCGGGCCCTGCCCGCCTCCCCGTACCGCCGGGTCGTGGGCGCGCACCGCGCCCCCGGAACGGGCGGTCCCAGCCGCGGCTACCTGCTCACCGTGGCGTTGCTCGCCGGCACCGCGTCGATGCCGATCCTCGCCGCGATCAGCACCGGGTCGGCCACCGTCGGCAACAGCGCCCTCCCCGACACCAGCACCCCGTTCCTGCCGACCCCCTCGGTCGGCCCGGTGGTCATCCCGATGCCCCAGGGCACCCAGGCCCCGGCGCCGTCCACGCCCACGCCCGCCGTCGACGTGACATCGGTGCCCCCGGCGCGGCCGGTGCTCCCGGCGGCACCGGCCCTGCCCGACGACAGCGACCTCGGCTCCCGGCACCGGTCCCGCCCGGTCGCCGCGCCGCCACCGCCGTCCGCGCCGGTCCGGCCCACCCCGGTGCGCCCGCCGCGCCCGTCGCCGGTGCCCTCACCGTCGCCGTCGCACTCGCCGTCGGACCCGGCCACGCCGACGCCCGAGCCGAGCCCGAGCCCCGAGCCGTCGGTCACGACCGCCGAGCCGACACCCTCGGCAGGTTCGTCCGACCCGTCCAGCCCATCGGATCCGTCCGGTCCCGCCGACCCGTCCGGTCCCGCCGATCCGTCCGGCCCGGCCAGCCCGTCGGTCTCCCACACCTCATGATCCACACCACTCCGGCGTGGTGGTGCAGTCCCGACCGGCTTGATGCCGCCACCTCGCCGAAATGGTGTGGATCAACGGTGTCCGGGTTCATGCCCCTCGTGTCGAGCGGTGCGGTCGGGGGACGTCTGGCCACATGATCGACACCATGACGGCGTGGTGGTGCAGTCCCGACCGGCCCGATGCAGCCACCTCGCCGAGCTGGTGTGGATCAAGGAGGTCCGTGCCATGCCCCACTCGTGTCGGGCCGGGGTGGTCAGGACATGGCAGGCGCATGATCGATACCACTACGGCGTGGTGGTGTGGTTCCGGTCGGCGCGATGCAGCCACCTCGCCGAGATGGTGTGGATCAACGAGATCCCGGGTTCATTTCCCTGGTGTTGGGCGGGGTGGTCTGGAGGGTGCAGGCTGCATGATCGACACCATTACGGCGTGGTGGTGTGGTTCCGGTCGGCGCGATGCAGCCACCTCGCCGAGATGGTGTGGATCATGTGGATCACCGAGGGGCGAGGTGATCGGGGTCGGTCTTGCATGATCGGCACCAGCTCGGCGTGGTGGTGTGGTTCTGGCCGGTCGGATGCCGCCACCTCGACGAGGTGGTGCCGAATCAATGCGGGGCGCGAGTGCCTAGGGCGTGTCCTGCCGATCTTGTAGGGGTTGGTCGTTGACGATGTGTCGGTGGTGCGTCGTGGTGAGTTGACCGATGAGGCGTGGGCGGTGATCGCGCCGCTGCTACCGGAGCCGGGCGGTGCTCGTGGGCGGTGGCGAGATCACCGGCAGGTCATCAACGGGATTTTGTGGAAGCTGCGCACGGGTGCGCCGTGGCGTGACCTGCCCGAACGTTTCGGGCCGTGGAAGACCTGCCATGAGCGGCTGCGTCGGTGGAGCGCCGACGGGACATGGGATCGGATCCTCGCGGCGGCGCAGGTGCACGACGACGGCACACCGGTGCAGTGGACGATCAGCATCGACTCGTCGATCGTGCGGGCGCATCAGCATGCCGCTGGCGCCCGCAAAAAGGGGGCTCCCCGACAAGTCCGGCGACGCCTGGTGCGCAAGATGGCGAGGCCATCGGCCGATCACGCGGAGGACTGAGCACGAAAATCCACCTCGCAGTCGACGGACGCGGCCGGCCGTTGTCGATCCTGCTCACCCCGGGCCAGGCCGGCGACAACCCCCAGCTCCTCGCCCTGCTCGACGCGATCCGCGTCAACCAGCCCGGACCGGGCCGGCCCCGCAAACGTCCGGACGTGCTGATCGCGGACAAGGGCTACGCCCATGACTCCACCCGTCGAGCCCTGCGCCAACGCGGGATCCGGCACGTCATCCCCGAACGCAGCGACCAGATCGCCCGCCGCGCCGCCAAGGGCAGCACCGGCGGGCGACCACCCGCCTTCGACAAGGCGACCTACCGCAAACGCAACGTCGTGGAACGCTGCTTCAACCGACTCAAGCAATGGCGTGACCTGGCCACCCGCTACGCCAAACGCGCATCCCTCTACCGAGCCAGCCTGATCCTCATCGCCGCCATCATCTGGCTTCCATGATCGACAGGACAGGCCCTAGGCCGGGTCGTCGGTGAGACGGTGGCGGTTCGCCTCGATCCAGGCATTCAGCGCCTCCGGGTCGTCCGGGTCCACCCCGTCCGCCATGAGCTGGGCCACCGCCGCGGTGGCCGGGCTGCGCCGCTCGCCGGTGCTGTAGAGCCGCGCGAACTCCGGGACCATCTCGGTGATCGCCTCGTCCGTCCGGGCGGCGGCCGACTGCGACAGCCCGCGCTGCCGGGCCGCGTACGCCGCCCAGGCGCGCAGCACCCGGGGCAGCATCGCCGCGTCGTCCATGTCCAGCACGGCCCGGCGGTGCACCCAGTCGAGCAGGAACAGCTCGGCGACCATCGGGCTCCACCGCATCGGGTCGGCATCCGGGAAGCTGGCCGCGTGGTCGAGCAGCAGGCCGAGGCAGAAGTGCAGCGAGGCCAGCTCGCCGTCGGCCACCTCGGGCAGGCCGAACCGGGTCGCCTCGGGCGAGTCGAGGAAGGCGCGGATCAGGCGGGTGCGCTCCTCGTCGGTGGGCGGCGGCACGACCGCCGGACCGGCCGGCGGGGTCGGCCCCGGGAGTACGGCCAGCCGGGCGCCCACGAGCGCCCGGTCGGTGGCGAGCGAGCCCTGCGCGGGCAGCTCGGTGAGGTCGTCGGTGACCGCCAGGTGGCGGCTCACCTCGGCGTGCATCCGGGCCGGGTCCTCGGTGCGGAACCAGGTGAACTCGTCCTCGGTGCAGATCTCCCGGGCCTGCTCGACGATCCGTCCGGCCGGGCCGCCGACGAAGACGTCCTTGGTGATGCCGATGTTGTGGTCGACGAGGGCAACCAGGGCGTGCTCCGGGCCGCCTTCCTCCTCGTCGTCGTACGCGAACGTGGCGAGGTAGGAGGTCTGGTCGCCGTACACGTCGCCGTAGGCCCAGGCGCCGGTGACGCGCACCCGGCCGAGCTGGCCGGCCCACGACGGGGCGTACGCGCCGGGCCGGACCCGGGCGGCGCCCTCGGCGTCGGGCACCAGGGCGGCGAAGACGGCCCGCAGTGTGGTCGCGGCGGCGCTGCGGCGCCGGGACGTGGCGGCGAGGAAGCCGCTGACGAACTCGCGGACGGCCCGCTCCCGGTCGTGCTCCGCGACGGCGTAGACGCTGCCCAGCAACGCCGCGCCGAGCATCTCCGCGTCCAGGGCCGAGTCGAGCCTCGTCACGTCGCGCGCGGCGTGCAGCACCGCGTCGTAGGGGGTCTGTGGCGTGGCCATGCATCGACCCTACGCCGCACCGGCCGCCCCCACACCGGTCAGCACGCCGGGTTCAGCGCCGTCCCGCCTCGCGCAGTGCGTCCCGGGCCGTGCCGTAGCGTGCCAGCACCGCCCAGACCGGGTCCAGCACGTACTTCTCCCCGACGCTGCCCACCGAGGTGAGCAGGCGCTCCTCCGCCCGCCGCCGGGCCCGCCGGGCGGCCCACCCCACCACCGGCCGGGTGACCGTCGCGACGAGCAGCCCGGCCAGCAGGCCGCCGAGCAGCAGGACCGTGGGCCAGGGCACCACACCGAGCGTCGGGTGTTCGAGCGGCGGCAGGCCGAGCAGGCGCAGCGCGTACCCCAGGACCAGCCAGGCCAGGCCGGCCAGCGCGGCAAGGGTGACCACCCACTGGATCACGCCCACCACCCGCCACCAGCCGGGCCGCCGGTCCATGCCCAGGTCGGTCGCGGCGACCGCGTGGTCGAGCGCGCCCGGCAGGTCGGCCTGCCGGGCCCGGGCCGCGGCGGTCACCGCGGTCGGCCACGGCGCCGGCAGACCGCTACCGGACCGCTCGGCCACCGCGCGGATCGCCAGCGTCAGCGCCGAGCGCTGCGCGGCTGTCGGATCGGGTACGGAGGTCGCCGCGACCAGGCTCTCCGCGGGCGCGTCCGGATCCCGCCCGGGCAGGTGCAGCCGGCGCAGCGGATCCGGCCGCAGCTTGCGCCAGCTCCGCAGCAGCGGCCAGCCGGTGTTGCTCACCGCCCGATGCCGGTACGCGCCCTCGACCGCCGCCGCCACGGTCGGCACCCCGGCCGCCCCGGCCAGTGCCCGGGTCAGCTCCTGCGCCGAGGCGTCACCGGGCCGGGTGCGCGGCGGCTCCGGCCCCACGAGCGGTTCGAGATCGGCCACCACGGCGTCCACGTCGCCGGATAGCCGGCGCAAGGCGGCCTGCCGTTCGGCGACCGTACGCTCCAGCTCGGTCCGCAGCCCCTCCAGCCCGTTCGGGTCCACCGCGACGGTGGGCAGCAGCGGCACCCCGCCGAGCCCGTCGGCGTCGAGCAGCCGGCGCAGGTCGTCGAGGACCTTCGGCAGCTCGGTCGGGTGCAGCCGGTCGGCCTGGTTGAGCACCACGACCGTGACGTCCTTGTGCCTGTGGAACTCGCGCAGATAGCTGGTGTGGATCACGCGGTCGGCGTACTTCTGCGGGTCGACCACCCAGACCACGAGGTCGACGAGGCCGAGCAGGCGGTCGACCTCCAGCCGGTGGCCGTGCTGCACCGAGTCGAAGTCGGGCAGGTCGAGCAGGACGAGGCCATGCAGGTTCGACTCGTCGTCGGCGTCCAGCGGGCTCTCCCGGACGAACCGGTGCCGGGGCAGCACCCCGACCCAGTCGAGCAGCCGGACCGCGCCGTCGAGCGGGCCCCACACGCAGGCGTGCGCCACACCGGTGGTCGGCCGGCGTACGCCCACCGGCGACAGGTCGAGCCGCGCCAGCGAGTTGAACAGGCTCGACTTGCCGCTGCCGGTCGCGCCGGCGAGCGCGACCACCGTGTGGCGGCCGGAGAGCGCCAGCCGGTCACCGGCACGCTCGACCACCGTGTGCGCGGCGACGAGCTGGGCGTCGGGCACGTGGCCGTCCACCGCGCCGAGGAACCGCTGGATCGCTGTCAGCCGTTCGATCAGGGTGTCCGGGTCGACCCGCTGCTCGCCCCGCATCGCCTCGCGCATCCGTCCCACGATGTTGCCCACGGTGCCGTCCTTGCTCGCGCTCACGGTGCGTTCCTTGCTCGCGACTGCGGGGCTCGCAGAACCGGCTCACTCCTCGCGCTCACGGGCGACCGTCCTGCTCGGGGCCCGGGAACAGGCCGCTGCGGTGCCGGGCCCGCTCGACCTCTACGGCGGCCCAGCGCAGCGCCGCACCGGCGTTGGCGGCCGGGCGCTCGGCCTCGGTGCGGCTCAGGTAGCGCGCGGCCTCCTCGGCCAGCAGCTTGCCGACCCGGTCGAGCAGGTCGACGCGGGCCTTGCGGGCCAGGTTGCGGACCGCCTGGTCGCCGAAGATCGCCTGGAGCACGGTCTGCCCGGCCACCGCCGTGCCGGTGCCTGCGGCGACCTCCAGCCCGGTGGGGATGAACGCGGTGGAGGCGAACACGCCGATCATGACCGCGAGGCCGGTGGCGTTCACCGCGTACGCGGCCGTGCGGGCCACGAACCGCCGGTCGCCGCCCTCGACCCGGACCAGCTCCAGCACGCCGCGCTGCCAGTCGCGGACCAGCTGCTCGGCCCGCTGCGGCAGGTCGGCCGAGGGGTGGGCCAGGTCCGGCTCCAGCAGCGCCGCGCCCGCCGGGTGCGCCTTCCAGCCGGTGTACGCGTTCTCCGCCGCCTCGGCGGCCACCCCGCGCAGCAGCGTGACGAGCTGGGACTCGATCGCGGTACGCAGTTCCGAGGCGGGAGCGGGCCGCCCGGTGACCGCCGCGACCACCCGGTCGCGCAGCCGCCCGATGCGGGCCTCCAGCCCACGGAAGAAGTCGCCGGTGCCGATGAACTCCTGCCACCGGGCCAGTACCTCGCCGCGCAGCAGCCGGCCGTCCTTGAGCCCCTGGTCGACGCTCCGCTCCGCGCTCCGGTACGCGGCCTGGACCCGCTCGTCCAGCGCGTCGGCGGCGGTGACCTGCTCGTCGGCGGCCTCGGCCAGCGCCTCGACCACCGGGTGCAGCGCGGCCAGCGCGCCGTCGAGCGTCTGCCGGACCACGGTGGCGCGGGCGTCGGCGTCGGCGGCGAGCCGGGCGAACCAGTCGCTCAGCGGCGCGGTGATCCGGTCCGGCAGCAGCCCCTGCCCGTCCACCCAGGTCTCCGGGAGCACGAACAGCGGCGAGGCGCCCAGCTCCTGCTCGGCGAGCATCTCGGACAGGTGGGTGGCGACCTCGTCGGCGGCCTCCGGGGGCACCCGGTCGAGCACCATCGCCACGGCGGTGCCCCGGGCGCGGGCGCTGCGGAGCAGTTCCCAGGGGACGGCGTCGGCGTACCGGGCGGCGGTGGTGACGAACAGCCAGAGGTCGGCGGCGGCGAGCAGCTGACCGGCGAGCGCCCGGTTGGCGTCGACCACCGAGTCGATGTCGGGCGCGTCGAGGAAGGCCAGGCCGGGCGGCAGCGCCGGCGCGGTGACCAGGTGCAGGGTGCCCGGCTGCTCGCTGGGCTCGGTGGTCCGGGTCAGACCGGGCAGCAGCTCACCCTGCCGGAACCAGGCCGCGTCGGTCGGGCTGCACACCAGCACCGGGGAGCGGGTGGTGGGGCGGAGCACGCCCGCCGCGCTGACCCGCGCCTGGACCAGGCTGTTGACGAGCGTCGACTTGCCGGCGCCGGTGGAACCGCCGACGACCACCAGGAGCGGGGCGTCGAGCCGGGCCAGCCGGGGCAGCAGGTAGTCGTCGAGCTGGTCGGTGAGGCTCGTTGCGGCGTGCCGGGCCGGCTCGGCCGAGGGCAGGGTCAGCGGGAAGCGGGCCGCACTGATCGCCGCGCGCAGGCCGGTGAGCGCGGCGGGCAGGCCGTCGGCGGCGTGAGCAGGCTGGTCGTCGCCCGTGGTGGCTCCGGTGCGGGCTGCGACGGCGGGCGCGCCGGCACGGGTGGCGGAATCGCCATGCGTCGTCACCGCTAAAGCGTGCCCGACCGACGCAAGGTAAGACAACCGGACAGTAGTAACGGTCGGGTTGCGCCGGGTCGGCTCAACCCCGACTTGCGGATTGGCGATCGCGTGGCACTATTGAGTCAAGTTCACTCAACTTGTGGTGCGGTCGCTTCCGGGCGACCCGCCGGGCAGGCCGTCTGACCTGCTCACCCGTTATGAAGCGAGGAAGCGAACATGGCACGTGCGGTCGGCATCGACCTCGGCACGACGAACTCCTGCGTCAGCGTTCTCGAGGGCGGTGAGCCCACCGTCATCGCCAACGCCGAGGGCTCGCGTACGACTCCCTCGATCGTCGCGTTCGCCCGCAACGGCGAGGTGCTCGTCGGTGAGGTCGCCAAGCGCCAGGCGGTGACCAACCCCGACCGGACCATCCGGTCGGTCAAGCGTGAGATCGGCACCAACTGGACCGTCGACATCGACGGCAAGAAGTACACCCCGCAGGAGATCTCGGCGCGCACGCTGATGAAGCTCAAGCGGGACGCCGAGGCGTACCTGGGCGAGCAGATCACCGACGCGGTGATCACCGTCCCGGCCTACTTCAACGACGGGCAGCGCCAGGCCACCAAGGAGGCCGGTGAGATCGCCGGCTTCAACGTGCTGCGGATCGTGAACGAGCCGACCGCGGCGGCCCTGGCGTACGGCCTGGACAAGGGCTCCAAGGAGCAGACCGTCCTGGTCTTCGACCTCGGTGGCGGCACCTTCGACGTGTCCCTGCTGGAGCTGGCCGAGGGCGTGGTGGAGGTCAAGTCCACCAGCGGTGACAACCAGCTCGGTGGTGACGACTGGGACCAGCGCATCATCGACCACCTGGTGAAGACGTTCCGCGGCGAGCACGGCATCGACCTCTCGCAGGACAAGATGGCCATGCAGCGGCTCAAGGAGGCCGCCGAGAAGGCCAAGATCGAGCTGTCCGCCGCCACCACCAGCAACATCAACCTGCCGTACATCACCGCCGGTTCGGCCGGCCCGCTGCACCTGGACGTGACGCTCAGCCGCGCCGAGTTCCAGCGCATGACGCAGGACCTGCTGGACCGCTGCAAGGGCCCGTTCGAGCAGGCCGTCAAGGACGCCGGCATCAAGATCTCCGACGTCGACCACGTCATCCTGGTCGGCGGCTCGACCCGCATGCCGGCCGTGACCGACCTGGTCAAGCAGCTCACCGGCCGCGACCCGAACAAGGGCGTCAACCCGGACGAGGTCGTCGCCGTCGGCGCCGCGCTCCAGGCCGGTGTGCTCAAGGGCGAGGTCAAGGACGTCCTGCTGCTCGACGTGACCCCGCTGAGCCTGGGCATCGAGACCAAGGGCGGCATCTTCACCAAGCTCATCGAGCGCAACACCACCATCCCGACCAAGCGCTCCGAGGTGTTCACCACGGCCGACGACAACCAGCCGTCGGTGCTGATCCAGGTGTTCCAGGGCGAGCGGGACATCGCCGCCTACAACAAGAAGCTCGGCACCTTCGAGCTGACCGGTCTCCCGCCGGCCCCGCGCGGCGTGCCGCAGATCGAGGTCACGTTCGACATCGACGCCAACGGCATCGTGAACGTGCACGCCAAGGACCTGGGCACCGGCAAGGAGCAGAAGATGACGATCACCGGCGGCTCCTCGCTGCCGAAGGACGACATCGAGCGGATGCGCCGGGACGCCGAGGAGCACGCCGACGAGGACAAGCGCCGCCGTGAGGAGGCCGAGACCCGCAACGTGGCCGAGGCGCTCCAGTGGCAGACCGAGAAGTTCCTCGCCGAGAGCGGCGACAAGCTGCCCGGCGAGAACCGTGACCAGCTCAACGAGGCGCTCGGCGAGCTGCGCAGCGCCCTCGGCGGGCAGGACATCGAGAAGATCAAGTCCGCGCACGAGAAGCTGGCGCAGGTCTCCCAGCAGGCGGGCTCGCTGCTCTACGCCCAGCAGCAGGAGGGCGAGCAGACCGCACCGGGTGCGGCCGGGCCGGGTGCCGGCGCGGGTGCGGCCGGTGGCCCGAAGGCCGGTGGCGACGACGACGTGGTCGACGCGGAGATCGTGGACGAGGACAAGAAGTGACATCCGGTCCCGGACACGATTCGCACGGCAGAGGGATGAGGTAACCGCATGACGGACAAGCCACGAGCGGCCGACCCGGGTGCCACCGGGTCGGCGCCGGGCGCCGGGAAGGACACCGGCGACGAACCCCGGGTCGTCATCCGCGACAAGCGCAAGCTCGGCAAGGTGACCGAGCAGCCGGCGAACGACGCCTCGGCGGCCGACGCGGCCGCCGACGCACCCGCCGAAGGGCTGGTCGAGGAGGCCGAGGTCGTGGTCGACGAGATCGGCGGCGAGGCCGAGGTCAGCGGTCCGACCGTGGTCGACTCGCCCGCCGAGCCGAACGGCGGGACCGGCACGGGCGCGCCGCTCGGCGCCGAGCTGGAGTCGCTCCGCACCGACCTGGAGGAGCGCACCCGCGACCTCCAGCGGGTGACCGCGGAGTACGCCAACTACCGCAAGCGGGTCGACCGGGACCGCAACCTGGTTCAGGAGCAGGCCACCGGGGCGGTGCTCACCGCGCTGCTGCCGATCCTCGACGACCTGGACCGGGCCCGTGAGCACGGCGACCTGGTGGGACCGTTCGGCAGCGTGGCCGAGCAGCTCACCGGCGCGCTCGCGAAGTTCGGCCTGACCGCGTTCGGTGAGACGGGTGACCCGTTCGACCCGACCCGGCACGAGGCGGTGGCGCACCAGACCTCCGCCGACGTGACGGAGCCGACCTGCGTCCAGGTCATGCGCCGTGGTTACCAGCTCGGCGAGCGGCTGCTGCGGCCCGCCATGGTCGCGGTCGCGGACCCGGAGTAGTGCCGACCCGTGACGTCCTGCCCGCCCGCACCGGGCGGGCGGGACGACCGGGGTTCGACCCGTGGAAGGGGGTGGACCGGTGAGTTCCAAGGACTGGATCGAGAAGGACTACTACGCCGCGTTGGGCGTGGACAAGTCCGCCTCCTCGGACGAGATCAAGAAGGCGTACCGCAAGTTGGCCCGGGAGTCGCACCCGGACCACAACCCCGGCGACACCGGCGCCGAGGAGCGGTTCAAGACCGTCTCCGAGGCGTACGCGGTGCTCGGTGACGAGAAGAAGCGCCGTGAGTACGACGAGATGCGCTCGCTGTTCGGCTCCGGCGCCTTCCGGCGCAACGCCCGCGGCGCGGGCCAGCCGGGCGGTATGCCGTTCGACGTCTCCGACCTGTTCGGCGGCGGTGCCGGGGGTGGGGACAGCCGGTTCAGCGGCGGCGGCTTCACCGACCTGTTCAGCTCGATCTTCTCCGGCGGTGCAGGTGGCGGCGGTCCGGCACGTCCGCGCGGCCCGGCCCGCGGCCGGGACGTCGAGACCGAGGTGGCGCTCGACTTCGAAGACGCGGTACGCGGCGTCACGCTGCCGCTGACGCTGCGCGCGCCCGGCGTCTGCGACACCTGCCACGGCAACGGCGCGAAGCCCGGCACCCAGCCGGTGGCCTGCCCGGTCTGCCACGGTGCCGGCGTGACCACCCGCAACCAGGGGTCGTTCAGTTTCTCCGAGCCGTGCCGCAACTGCCAGGGTGTCGGCACGATCGTCGAGGAGAAGTGCCCGGAGTGCCACGGCACCGGCGGGGTCACCAAGACCCGCACGCTGCACGTCCGCTTCCCCGCCGGGGTGTCGGACGGGCAGCGGATCCGCCTGGCCGGCCGAGGTGAGCCCGGCGAGCGGGGCGGTCCGGCGGGCGACCTGTTCGTGCAGGTCAAGGTCCGCCCGGACGAGCTGTTCGGGCGCACCGGGGACGACCTGACCCTGAACGTCCCGATCACGTACGCCGAGGCGGTTCTCGGCACGGACCTGCGCGTGCCGACCCTGGACGGGACGGTGACCCTGCGGGTGCCACCGGGTACGCCCAGCGGGCGGGTGCTGCGCGCCCGCGGCAAGGGCGTCGTACGCAAGGACGGCCGCGCCGGTGACCTGCTGGTCACGCTCGACGTGGTGGTTCCGGCGAAGGTCTCGGACGAGGCGCGGGCGGCGCTGGAGACCTTCGCGGCGCAGACTCCGCCCGCCGCGCGGGAACATCTCGACGCGCGGGTACGTCGATTCAGTTGACGGCGGCACCGGAGGTGAGCGGGCATGTCGGAGGAGTACGTCGGCTCGGGTGACCAGGCATACGAGGCCAAGGTCTTGATGATCTCGGTGGCCGCGCGGATGGCGGGGATGCACCCCCAGACGCTGCGCCAGTACGACCGGCTGGGCCTGGTGCAGGCCGGCCGGGCGTCCGGCGGCGGTCGCCGGTACAGCGTCCGGGACGTGGTGCTGCTCCGCGAGGTGCAGCGGCTCAGCCAGGACGACGGGATCAACCTGGCCGGGGTCAAGCGGATCATCGGGTTGGAGCGGCTGCTCGAAGAGGCGCAGCAGCGGGTGGCCCGGCTGGAGGCGGAACTGGACGCCGCGTACCGGCGGATCGCCGAGCTGGAGTCGCTCGGCGGCTTCCCCCGCGGCGACCTCGTGCCCACCAACCGCACATCCACCGCGCTCGTCGTCTGGCGTCCGCGCCGCGCTCCCGACCGCTGATTCCGTACCTGAAGGCCGGCGCGCCCCGCTCCCCCGGGGCCGCGCCGGCCTTCGTCGTTCCCCGGTCGGTTCGCGGGCCGGGTCAGGGGAAAGCGGGGTACGGCAGAGCGGGGTCAACTAGGCTTTTCCATAGGGGCAAAAGCCCCAAAGCGGATTCCGGGCTGGCGGGGGGAGTCATGACGGAACCGGCGAAGAAGGTGGCCGAGCGCGCGGAGGAACGGCTGGAGAAGGTGGCCGAGAACGTGCGCGAGCGGTTCGACCGGGTCACCGAGGGACGCTTCAGCGACAAGGTCAAGGAAGGGCGCTTCGCCGACCAGACGGACCACGGCGTGGACCGGGCGCGGGACGACGAGCGGCGCAAGAAGCAGGGCGGGTCGACCTAGACGATCCGCCGACGTGCGGGCCGGGATCCACGGGGGATCCCGGCCCGTTCGTGTTCTGCAGGGCCGGCCGGGACGTCGGGCTGCTCCGGGCGGGCACCACCCACCCGCCCTCGCGGTCGATCATGAAGTTGGCGGCGACAAACCGGACACCAAACACCGCCAAGTTCATGATCGACCAGGCCGGTCGGGTCGACGTGGCCAGTGATGTCGACGTGGGCGGGTCGAGTGGTCAGAGGCGGCGGTTCTCGCGGACCAGGCCGCCCTCGCACCAGTCCCGGTAGACGAAGAGATCCGGCCGGGCGAGCAGCACCCGGCTGTTGTGCGCCCAGTTGCGCATCAGGTCGTCGCCGGACTTCTCGGCCTGCTCGACCAGCTTGCGGAACCGGCGCTTGGGGTGGGCGCGGAAGTTCGTCCGGATGCCGTCGGCGGCGTAGATGTAGAGGCAGTGCAGCGTGAACCGCCGCGCCGGGCAGCCCTGATCCATGGCCAGATCGAACAGCGTCTGCACTAGGTGGTCACCGGCGACCAGCAGATCCCAGTCCGGCGGCATCGAGGTCAGCGGCACCGAATCCGGCTGATAGGCCCACGCCCGAAGCTCGGCGGGCGAGGGATCGACCGGGTTGGCGAAGCCGCGGAACGTCTCTTCCTGCACGCTCACCGGCCGACCTTCCGCTTGCGCTGGCGGGGGCGCAGGCCACCCGCGGACCCTGGCTGCTGGGCCGAAACGTTAACGCGGTTGGACGGAGCAGGGGTAGACCTTCCCGGGATCAATTTGACAACGCCGGGCCGGATCTGCCCTGCGGCTGATCCGGCCCGGCCCGGTCAGTCGCCGGTGCCCAGGGGCAGCGGCGCGGGCGGCCGTGCGGCGGCGGCGCGGGTGCGCAGCCACTGCTTGAACCACGGGCTGTCCGGCAGGCGGGCGAGCAGCGGCCCGGTCACCACCGTGATCAACACGTACGCGGTGGCGAGCGCGGCGAGCTTCGGCTCCACCGGGTAGACGGCCGCGACGGCCAGCCCGGCGATGACGATGGAGAACTCGCCGCGCGGGGTCAGCGCCAGGCCGGCCCGCCAGCGTCCGGGCTCGGCGATCCCGGCCCGGCGGGCGGCCAGGTAGCCGGTGGCCACCTTCGTCGCCATGGTCACCACTGCGAGCAGCAGCGCGGGCAGCAGCACCGGCGGCATGTCCAACGGGTTGGTGACCAGCCCGAAGAACACGAAGAAGACCGCGGCGAACAGATCACGCAGCGGGGAGAGCAGCTCGGTGGCGTGGTGCGCCACCGGCCCGGACAGCGCGATGCCCACCAGGAACGCGCCGACCGCCGCCGACACCTGGAGCTTGGCCGCGACACCGGCGACCAGCAGGGTCAGGCCGAGCACCCCGAGCAGCAGAGCCTCCGGATCCTTGGCGGAGAGCGCGGCGGAGATCAGGTGGCCGTACCGGATCGCCACGGCCAGCACCACGACCACTGTGAACACCGCGACGGCGAGCGCGATGCCGCCCTTCATCAGGCCGACCCCGGCGAGCAGCGCGGTGACCAGCGGCAGGTAGAGGGCCATCGCCAGGTCCTCGATCACCAGGACGGAGAGGATCACCGGGGTCTCCCGGTTACCGACCCGGCCCAGGTCGCCGAGCACCTTCGCGATCACGCCGGACGACGACACCCAGGTCACGCCCGCGAGCACCACCGCCGCCACCCAGCCCCAGCCGAGCAGGAGCGCGAAGGCGAACCCGGGCAGCGCGTTGAACACCGCGTCGATCAGGCCGGCCGGCGCGGCGGACCGGAGGTTGCCCACCAGCTCGTTCGCGCTGTACTCCAGGCCGAGCATGACCAGCAGCAGGATCACGCCGATCTCGGCGCCGACCGCGAAGAACTCCTCGCTGGCGTTGAGCGGCAGCAGACCACCGTGCCCGAACGCCAGGCCGGCGAGCAGGTACAGGGGGATGGGCGACACGCCGAAGCGACGGCTCAGCCGGCCGAGCAGGCCGAGCAGGAGCAGCAGCGCACCGACTTCGATGAGCAGGATTGTGGTTTCGTGCATACGCGTCAGCCGTCCGGATCGGTCTCGGCGAGGATCGCGGTCACGCCGTCGAGCCCCTGACGGGTACCGACCACGACGACCACATCGCCGGCTTCGAACCGGAAGGTGGGATCGGGCGAGACGTTCACGGCGCCCTGACGCAGCACGGCCACGATCGACGCGCTGGTCCGGGTGCGTGCCTTGGTGTCCGCGAGCCGCCTGCCGACGTACTTCGACCCTGCCGGCATGGCGATCTGCTCGGTCAGCAGCCCAGCGGCCTGCTCGCGCAGCCCGGAGAGCTGACCCAGCATCAGCGACGCGCCGAGGATGTCGGCGAGCGCCTCCGCCTCGTCGTCGGTCAGGGGTATGTCATGTTGGCAGGAGTCGGGATCGTCCGGGTCGTATAGGACCAGGTCGCGGCGGCCATTGCGGTGGGAGACCACGCCGAGCCGGCGGCCGGACTCCGTCATCAGATCATGACGTACGCCGATCCCGGGCAGGGCGGTCTGTTCGACACGTACTCGCACGTCGGTGAGGCTACCGCTGCCACGCACGCACCGCGTCCGGGGCCGAACTGCAGACTGCACAATGCGGCTCGGGCGGCTCGTCTAGGTCCGTTCGGCCACGAACACGCCGACACCTTCGAGCGTCTCGGTGAGGCCGGTCGCGCGCAGGATCATCATCGCCTTGCCGACGACCGTGTCGGAGACGCCGTATTCCTTGCACAGTTGGGCGCGGCTCGGCAGCTTGGTGCCGGGTGGCCACTCTCCCGAATCGATCTTGCTCTTCAGTTCGTCTGCGAGCACTTGGTACTGCTGCTTGGGCATACACACTCCCCGGATGGCATGCCCATTCGACCATGCGCCCACCTCCAACCTCAAGCAATTGTGGGTCGATCGTTGACCTACGACTGGTACCGATTGTAGGTTGCTGACGAACGCTCCCGGATGGCACCTGGAGCTTCCAGGGTCGGGGCGGGCATCCCCCGTGGCTCGTCCCGACCCCCGTCCTCGGCGAGAAGGGACAGTGTCGTGCGCAACCTCCTGCGAATACGTCCGAAGCGGCGGAACGTGCGCCCGCCCGGCTCCGCGCCGGGCGGCGCCTACCGCTCCGCGTCGTACCTTCCGCTCCGGCCCTGGCAGGTGCGGGGCCACAGTTTCAGGACGTGCCGGCGAGGGCTGGACCCCGCCGAGGTCGCCGCGTTCCTCGACCGCGTCGCCGGGGACCTCGCCGCCGCGTACGCCGAAGTCGCACGTAGCCGGGACGAGACGGCGCGGATCAAGGGCGCGTTGCGCGAGTGGCAGTCCCGTCAGGCTCCCTCGATGGGCGACCTGGCTGGGCGGCCGTGACCGGGCGGTACGTGATCCATCTGCCGGTGCGCGCGGCGGACCTGGCCCGGGCGAAGATGCTCGGTCGCACGGCCGGCCGGTCGTTGGCGTTCCTCGCGGTGGTGGAGCTGGGCGGGATCACCGTGTCGACGGAGGACGACCAGTCCGTACGCCATTGGGTGTTCTGCGACCGCAAGCTGGACGGCGGCCGGCGTTGCGTGCTGCGCGCCGACCACGAGACTCCCTGCCTCGCGCGTCTCCCCGGCCGGACCGGAGGACGGTGACTCAGGTCACAGCGGTGGAGTTGAGCGGAATAGACTCAACTCTGGTTGTGTCATGTCCAGTGGACACGCCGATCCGGGGGAGCCCATGAACACGGAACGTCTCACCACCAAGAGCCGCGAAGCCATCACCGGTGCCGTCGCGCTGGCGAACCAGCGCGGTCACGCCACCGTGGAGCCCTGGCACCTGCTGCTGTCACTGCTGGACACCGAAGGCTCGACCGCCGCGGGCCTGCTGCGCGCCGTCGGGGCCGACCCCGCCGAGCTGCGCCGCGTCGCCCAACGCTCGGTCGACGCGCTGCCGGCCGCACGCGGGTCGAGCATCGCCGAGCCGACCCTGGCCCGCGAGTTCGTCAACGCCATCGGCGCCGCCGAGCAGATCGCGCGGCCGCTGGGCGACGAGTACACCTCCACCGAGCACCTGCTGGCCGGGCTGGCCCGGGTCGGCGGCGCGGTCTCGGTCGCGCTGAAGAACTCCGGCGCCACCGAGGAGAACCTGGTCGCCGCGTTCCCGACCGTCCGTGGCGGCGACCGCCGGGTGACTACCGCCGACCCGGAGCAGACCTACCAGGCCCTGGCCAAGTACGGCGTGGACCTCACCGCCAGCGCCCGCGACGGCAAGATCGACCCGGTGATCGGCCGGGACTCGGAGATCCGCCGGGTGATCCAGGTGCTGTCCCGGCGTACCAAGAACAACCCGGTGCTGATCGGCGAGCCGGGCGTCGGCAAGACCGCGATCGTGGAGGGCCTGGCCCAGCGGATCGTGGCCGGCGACGTGCCGGAGTCGCTGCGGGACAAGAAGCTCGTCTCGCTCGACCTCGGCGCGATGGTCGCCGGTGCGTCGTACCGCGGTCAGTTCGAGGAGCGGCTGAAGTCCGTGCTGGAGGAGATCAAGAACTCCGACGGCCAGGTCATCACGTTCCTGGACGAGCTGCACACCGTGGTCGGTGCCGGCAAGGGCGAGGGCTCGATGGACGCCGGCAACATGCTCAAGCCGATGCTGGCGCGCGGCGAGCTGCGGATGGTCGGCGCGACCACGCTCGACGAGTACCGCGAGCACATCGAGAAGGACCCGGCCCTGGAGCGCCGCTTCCAGCCGGTGCTGGTCGGCGAGCCGACCATCGAGGACACCATCGGCATCCTGCGCGGGCTCAAGGAGCGCTACGAGGTGCATCACGGCGTACGGATCACCGACGCCGCACTAGTGGCCGCCGCCTCGCTCTCCGACCGGTACATCACCGACCGGTTCCTGCCGGACAAGGCGATCGACCTGGTGGACGAGTCGGCGTCCCGGCTGCGCATGGAGATCGACTCGCGCCCGGTCGAGGTGGACGAGATCGAGCGGGCGGTACGCCGCCTGGAGATCGAGGAGATGGCGCTCGCAAAGGAGCCGGACGCCGCGTCCGCCGAGCGTCTGGAGCGGCTGCGCAAGGAGCTGGCCGACAAGCGCGAGCAGCTCACCGCGCTCTCCGAGCGCTGGCAGACCGAGAAGAGCCACATCACCAAGCTCTCCACCGCCAAGGAGGAGCTGGAGCGCCTCGGTGGCGAGGCCGAGCGGGCCGAGCGCGACGGCGAACTGGAACGCGCCGCCGAGCTGCGGTACGGCCGGATCCCCGCGCTGCGGACCGAGCTGAAGCAGGCCGAGGAGGAGCTGGCCCGGCTCCAGGCCGACGGCGCGATGCTCAAGGAGGAGGTCGGCGCGGACGACATCGCCGCAGTGGTCGCCTCCTGGACCGGCATCCCCGCCGGGCGGCTGCTCGAAGGCGAGACCGCCAAGCTGCTCCGGATGGAGGAAACGCTGCGCGGCCGCGTGGTCGGCCAGGCCGAGGCGGTGGGCGCGGTCTCCGACGCGGTACGCCGCGCCCGGGCCGGCGTCGCCGACCCGGACCGGCCGACCGGCAGCTTCCTGTTCCTCGGCCCGACCGGCGTCGGCAAGACCGAGCTCGCAAAGGCGCTCGCCGAGTTCCTCTTCGACGACGAGCGGGCCATGGTCCGCATCGACATGAGCGAGTACGGCGAGAAGCACTCGGTGGCCCGCCTGGTCGGCGCCCCGCCCGGGTACGTCGGCTACGAGGAGGGCGGCCAGCTCACCGAGGCGGTACGCCGCCGGCCGTACTCGGTGATCCTGCTGGACGAGGTGGAGAAGGCCCACCCGGACGTCTTCGACGTGCTGCTCCAGGTGCTCGACGACGGCCGGCTCACCGACGGTCAGGGCCGTACCGTGGACTTCCGCAACGCGATCCTGATCCTCACCTCGAACCTCGGTTCGTCGGTGATCAGCGACCTGACGCTCACCGAGAACGAGCGCCGGGAGGGTGTGCTCGCGGTGGTCCGGTCGCACTTCAAGCCGGAGTTCCTCAACCGGCTCGACGACATCGTGGTGTTCGCCGCGCTCCAGGGCGAGGACCTGCGGTCGATCGTGGACATCCAGCTCGACCGGATGCGAACCCGTCTTGCGGACCGCCGGTTGGCACTGGACATCAGCGACTCCGCACGCAACTGGCTGGCCGAGCACGGGTACGACCCGATCTACGGTGCCCGCCCGCTGCGCCGGTTGGTGCAGTCGGCGATCGGCGACCAGCTCGCGAAGGCGCTGCTGGCCGGTGACATCCGCGACGGCGACACGGTCCGCGTCGACCTGTCCGACTCCAAGGAGTCCCTGGCGGTGACCGCCGCCTGACCCGCACCACCCCGCGAAGGCCCGGCCCTCCCGGCCGGGCCTTCGCCGTCCCCGGCCGTGCCGGCCCGCGTGCCGTGGGTGCTGCGTGCCGTGGGTGCTGTGCGCCGTGGTGTTAACAAGGGGCCCTTCCTCTACCGGAGGCGTTAAAAGGGGGCCCTTCCTTTCACGCGAACGGAGTGAGCGTGAGGGGTTGGTGGGGTGGGCACATAGTGGGGCATGAGCGGGAGCTGGGAACGGGAACTGGACTTGGCGGTGCGGGAACTCGACGGCGCGGACACCCTCGCCTTCGGCGGGGTGGGGCTGGCGGGGCAGGTGCTGCCCGCGACCGAGGCGTACCGACGGCTGGAACAGGGGTTGCGGGAGCACCCGGAGGCGGCCCGCAAGCGGGTCGACAGGTTGCTCCGCAAGGGCTCCCCGGCCGGGCGGGCGTACGCGGCGACGCTGCTGGAGGCGGTCGACCCGGCCGCCGGGCGGGCGGCGTGGACGCGGCTGCGCGACGACGACGGCGAGTTCACCACGTTCTCCGGCTGCCTGATGGGCCGGGCCACGCTGGGCGAGTACGCGGCCGACCGGCTCGCCGGCACCGGCCAGTAGCTGAGCCCGTACTCAGCGAACAGGACTTCGTCAGGCGTGCATGCGGTTGTTACCGTTCCCGCCGAGCACGTTGGGGAGGCGGTCGTGAACGGTTCGTTGGCGTACGTGGTGACCACGCTGGGGTGCCTCGTCGGGGTGGCCGGTGTGGTGATCGCCGTGATCGCGCTGCGGAGGTCCCGCTCCGCGTCCGGCCCGAAGACGAAGGCGGCACCGGGCGACCCGTTCCGGGACCGGGACGCGGACGCGCTGCGCGGCGACCCGCGCGCGCTCAAGCCCGGTGACATCGTCGAGATCCGCTCGGTGCCGTACACCGTGCGCGGCTCGGTGCACCTGGTCGAGGGTGGCTGGAGCTGGGCGGAGCACCTGCTCGACGACGCGGGCGGGGTGAAGCGCTGGCTGTCCGTCGAGTCCGACCCGGATCTGGAGCTGGTGCTCTGGACCAGCGAGCCGGGGGCCACCGTGACGCCGGGCGCCCCGACGCTGGAGATCGCCGGCCGCCGCTACAACTGGGACGAGTCGGGCCAGGCCCGGTACACCGCGACCGAGGGCACCGGCCTCGATCCGCACGGCACCATGCGCTACTACGACTACCAGGCGCCCGGCGGCGCACGGCTGTCGTTCGAGGCGTACGGGGAGGCCGGCTGGGAGGTCAACCTCGGTGAGGAGCTACGCCGCGCCGAGGTGATGATCTACCCGCAGGGCGGCTCGGAGACGGTGCGCTGACGTGCTCGTCTGCCTGGACACGCCCTACGTCGACACCAGCGCCGCGGATCTGAGCCTGGCCCTCGGCGGCCCGGAGCTGCCGGCGCTCGCCGTACGCGACATCGACCTGCCCGGGCTGCCCCGGCTGCGGCTGCGCCTGCTCGGCGCCTCCCACCAGGTGGTGCTCGGCGGGCTCACCGAGACGGTCGCCTGCCTGCCCGGCCGCCCGCCGCACCTGCCGGACGCGCTGCACGACGAGACAACCGGCTACCGGTTCCTCGCCACGGTGCTCCGGCCGGACGGCGACGGCCTGCGTACCCGGGTCGCGGCGCTGCGCGCCGAGCTGGCCGGCGACCCGTACGCGCTGATCGGGGTCTTCCCCGGCGACGAGGACGCGGTCACCGCGCTCTCCGTCCGGCCCCGGCCGCCGGACGGCGTGCTCGCCTGGCGTACCTGGCACGTCTACCCCCAGACGAACGAGCTGGTCCTGACCGAGACCGTGGTGGAGGAGCTGTGACGTACCGACGGTGGTTCGTGGTGGGCGTGGCGGTCGCCGTCATCGGCGCGCTCATCGCTGCCTTCACGATCTTCTACGGCAACTTCTCGCCCCGGGGCTACGTGGAGGACAACTTCTCCCGCGCCTCCGGGCGGGACATCGGCTCGAACGCGATCGCGTACACCTCCAGGAAGACGCCGAGCGAGGTGTCCAAGCAGATCACCGACGCCTGGCGGCCGGCCGATCAGTACGTCGACGGCAGCGGCGTCTACCTGCGCTACGACGACGACTCGGTGGTGATCCTCCCGCTCGCCGTCGGCTCGGTGATCCTGCTGGAGAAGATGACCACCGCCTACCCCCGCTACCACACCGTCGTCGGCAACAGCTGGGGCTGGGGCCGAGGCAGCACGGTGCGGGGCGGCGGCCCCGGTTCCGGTAAGTAGCCCCCTTCGCCCCTCACCCTGGAGTCTTCTGTGCAGCATCTCGTCACCGATCTGCTGGTCACCCTCGCGTACGGCGTGGTCGGCGTCGTTCTGATGGCCATCGGTTACGTCCTGGTCGATGTGGCCACCCCGGGCAAGCTTCACGAGCTGATCTGGGTCGAGCGCAACCGCAACGCGGCGCTGTTGCTCTCGTCGAACCTGCTCGGGGTGGGCACGATCGTGGTGGCCGCGATCGTCGCCAGCGACGACGACTTCACGCTGGGGCTGATCGGCGCGGGCGCGTACGGCATTCTCGGCCTGGTGATCATGGCGGCGGCGTTCGTGCTGCTCGACGTGGCCACTCCGGGCAAGCTCGGTGAGCTGCTCGTCGACCCGGAGCCGCACCCGGCGGTGTGGGTCTCCGCCACCGTGCACCTCGCCACCGGTGCGATCATCGCGGCCGCGATCATCTGATGAGCGGAAAGCCCGCACAGCATTCGGCGGGGAAGGACAAGCGCACCCAGACGGTGATCTGGTCCGTGGTCGTGGGGATCGTGGTCGTCGTCTGCGCCATCGGTGTGTTCAGCGGCGACTCGGACACCTCCGTCCCCGCGCCGGCGGCCGACGAGCGGTCCGGCACCGTGCCGATCCTCCGGGCCGCCGCCGACAGCCAGGGCATCTGCTACGGCTGGGAACTGCTCGACGTGTACGACGAGGTGAGCGTCGGCTCCAACCTCGGCGACGGCACCACAGTCGTCGACGCTCCCGGCTGCACGCGCTGGATCGCTGTGTCCGCGAACGTCAGGTACACCTCGTCGAGCAGCGAGTCGGAGGACTCCGCCACGATCCGGATCAAGGGCTCGGACGACATCGAGTTCGCCGACCTCGCCGCGATCGAGACCCGCCTGAGCCGCTTCGGGCTGGACGAGGAGGCATTCGTCGACGACCCGGGCTGGGCCGTCACCCGGGCCGCCACGATCCTGCCGCTGCTCGCCGCCGAGCGCGGGCTCGCCGAGCCGGCCGCCACCCCCACCGCCGGGCCGTCGACCGCGGCCGCACCGCTGCCGGACGCCGGCAACGACTTCTGGCGGGACCGCTGGATCTACGTCCTCAGCTCGCTCGGTCTGTTCCTGTTCGCCGCGCTGTTCCTCGTCGTGGGCGTGCGCCAGCGCCGCAACCACCGGGGACGGGTGCCCGCGCAGCGCGCCGGGGCGGGAGCCGCCGGACGTACCCGGAGCAGACGGTGACAGTCGACGTGGCCGCACGGCCGCGGTGGCGCCTGGCCCGCGCGGCGGTCCTGCTCGCGGTCTTCGTGTGCGCGGCCTGCGGCCTGGTGTACGAGCTGGCGCTGGTCGCGCTCGGCAGCTACCTGATCGGCGACACGGTCGGTCAGGCGTCGATCGTGCTCGGCGTGATGGTCTTCGCGATGGGCGTCGGCGCGCTGGTGGCGAAGCCGTTGCAGTCCCGGGCGGTGGTCTCGTTCGCGGTGATCGAGCTGACGCTGGCGCTGCTCGGGGGCCTGTCCGTGCTCGGCCTCTACGCCGCGTTCGCCTGGCTCGACCTGTACGGTCCGGCGCTCGTCGGCACCGCGTTCGTGCTCGGACTGCTGATCGGCGCGGAGATCCCGCTGCTCATGGTGATGCTGCAACGCATCCGGGAGCAGTCGGCGGGCAGCGCGGTGGCCGACCTGTTCGCCGCCGACTACGTGGGCGCGCTGCTCGGCGGGCTGGCCTTCCCGTTCCTGCTGATCCCGGTCTTCGGCCAGCTCAAGGGCGCGCTCGTGGTGGGCGCGGTGAACGCGGTCGCCGGTGTGGTGCTCGTCTTCACCGTGTTCCGCGCCGAACTCGGCCGCCGGGCGCGGGCCGCGCTGGGCGTGGCCACCGTCGTGGTCGGCCTGCTTCTCGGGTACGCCTGGGTGACCGCCCACGACTTCGAGGTGACCACCCGCCAGCAGCTCTACCGCGACCCGGTGGTGCACGCCGAGCGCAGCCGCTACCAGGAGATCGTGCTGACCCGATCCGTGCGCGAGCCCGGCCACTCCGACACCGACCTGCGGCTGTTCCTCAACGGCGACCTCCAGTTCAGCTCGATCGACGAGTACCGCTACCACGAGGCGCTCGTGCATCCGGCGATGCGGGGGGCGCACGGTGACGTGCTGGTGCTCGGCGCCGGGGACGGGCTGGCCGCACGGGAGATCCTCAAGTACCCGGACGTGCGCTCGGTGACGCTCGTCGACCTCGACCCGGCAGTGGTCGAGCTGGCCCGCCGGGAGCCGCAGCTGCGCGAGCTGAACCGGGAGTCGCTCACCGACCCCCGGGTACGGGTGCTCAACCTGGACGCGTTCGCCTGGCTGCGTACCGCCACGGACCGCTTCGACGTGGTGATCGCCGACCTGCCCGATCCCGACGAGACGGCCACCGCGAAGCTCTACACGATCGAGTTCTACACGCTGATCCGGCCGGTGCTGGCCCCCGGCGGTCGGCTCGTCGTGCAGTCCGGGTCGCCCTACTTCGCACCCCGGTCGTACTGGTCGATCGAGCGGTCGGTGCGCGAGGCGGGCTTCGCCACAGTGCCGTACCACGTCGACGTGCCGAGCTTCGGCGACTGGGGGTTCGTGCTCGCCGCGCCGGGTGACGTCGCGCCGGAACTGGCGCTGCCGGACGATCCGCCGCCGCTGCGTTTCCTCACCCCGGCGGTGCTGGCCGCCGCCGGCACGTTCCCCGCCGACCGGGCCCGGATCGACGTACCGGCCTCCACCCTGTTGCGCCCGAGGGTGCTGGACTACGCCCGCGAGGAGTGGCGCGGCTACTAGGTTTCGGGACATGCCACCCGAATCGTCGTCGCGTCACCGACCGGGGATCGGCTGGCTGGTCCGCCGGCTGCCGACCCGGGCGGTCGAGGCGGCGTCCTACCTCCAGGCGTTCGTGCTCTCCGGCGTGGTCACCGTGCTGGCCGTGCGGGCGTACCTGAAGGCCACCGACTATCCACAGCTCGGCGGCGGCGGGCTGCACATCGCGCACGTCCTCTGGGGCGGCCTGCTGCTCGCCGTCGGCCTGGGCATCCCGCTCGTCTTCCTCGGCGGTGGCGCCCGCAGCGGCGGGGCGGTGATCGGCGGCATCGGGTTCGGGTTGTTCATCGACGAGGTGGGCAAGTTCGTCACCACCGGCACCGACTACTTCTACGCCCCCGCCGCCGCCATCATCTATGTCGCGTTCGCGCTGCTGGTCCTGCTCATCCAGGCGGTACGCGGGCGCACCGGCCGGTCCCGGCTGACCCCGGCCGAGCGCACCGCGAACGCACTGGACATGGTGCTCAGCGGCCTGCCGGGCGGGCTGACCGACCGCCGCCGGATCGCCGTGCTGCGGCTCGTCCAGGGCACCGGACCGGCCACCGAGACGGCGGTGGCGCACCTGCTCGAAGCGGTGCCCCACCGGGAACCGCCGCCGGTGCCGCTCTGGCAGCGGGCGGCGGACCGGGCCCGGCGCCTCGCCGTCTGGGCGGCCGGACGCCGCTGGCTGGTCTGGCCGGTGGTGGTCTACCTGGTGGTGGAGCCGGTGCTCACGGTGGTGGCGGTGTTCCTCGACGGGGTGACCGGGAAACTGGACCAGGAACGGGAGTGGGGCGCGGTGCTCGGCGTCAGCGCCACCGCGTTGATCACCGCCGTGCTCGGTCTGTGGGCCGCCTGGCTGCTGCGCCGCAACCGGGCCGAGGCGTTCCGCCTGTTCAAGCTGGCGCTGCTCGTCGACCTGCTGTTCGGGCAGGTCTTCAACTTCACTGTGAACCAGTTCGGCGCGGTCTCCGCCGTCGCGCTCGATCTCGCGTTGCTCGGCGTGGTCACCGCCGAGCACCGCCGGTTGCGGCGCGCCGCCGAGAGGTAGAGCCGTTTCCGGCGTGCTGAGCTGGTGGAAGATCGCTACGGTGGGCATCTGATCCAGGAAGGGAGAATCATGGTCGATGCTCCGGGCACCCCGCCCCGCACGCGTCCCGGCGTGGTGACGCTCTCCAGTTGGCTGCTCATCCTCGTCGCCGCGATCCAGGTGCTGAACCTGATCGTGGCGCTGACCGTCGTCGGCAAGATCCGCGACGTTCTCACCGACGCGTACGCGGGCACCTCGGCCGAAGGGGCCGGCGACATCGCGTACGCGTTCAGCATCATCACGGCGGTCGTGTCGCTGCTGATCGCGGCCGGGCTCGTCGTCCTCGCGCTGCTGAACAACCGGGGCAAGAACGGCTCCCGGATCACCACCTGGGTGCTGGGCGGCATCCTGTTCTGCTGCACCGGCGGCGGGCTGCTGACCGGTCTCACCGGCGGCATGACGGGCGGCGGCAACACCACCGGTGACGTGCCCAGCTCGGAGGAGATCCAGCGCCGGCTGGAGGACGCGCTGCCGTCCTGGTACACCCCGGTCAACCTGCTGCTGGGTCTGGTCGCGCTGCTCGCCCTGCTGGCCGCGCTGATCCTGCTGGCGCTGCCGAAGGCGAACGAGTTCTTCCGCAAGCCCAAGGCCGGCTGGGAGCCGCCGGTGCCCGGTGGCGCCTACCCGGCGTACCCGTCGCACCCGGGCCAGTCCGGGGATCCGGCGTACCCGTCGTACCCGCCGGCTCCCGGCACCCCGCCGTCGACGCCCGGCGGTCAGCCGCCGTCCGCGCCGGGTGGTCAGCCGCCGTCCGCGCCCGGTGGTCAGCCGGGTGAGCGCCGCGACCCGGAGCCGCCATCCGGAAGTTGACGTCCGGATTGCAGCGACGCCGACGATCCCTCCGAGTAGGTTGCAAGCCGACGCCTACCGGAGGGATCAGTCGTGTCGTACCCCGAACGGGCCGCACCCCGCCGGCCGGGCACGGTCCTCGCCGCGGCGGCGCTGCTGCTGGTGATGGCGGTGGGCGCCGTGGCGTACGCGGTGGTCAACCTGGCCGTCGGCGGCGGCACGGTGGACCGGTTCCGGGACGCGGCAGCCGAGCGGACCGGCGCCAGCGGCGGCGACGTCGACCAGGTGGCCGGTCTGCTGCGCGGCTCCACAGTGCTGGCCGCCGTGCTCGGCGTGCTCGCCGCGCTGCTGCTCGTCGGGCTCGCGCTCGGTCTGCTCGCCGGCCGGTCCGGTGCCCGCACGGCGACCTGGGTGGTCGCCGGCACGGGCCTGCTCTGCGGTTGCTGCGGGCTGGCGGTGCTGGTCGGCCAACGGGCCGCCCCGCTGCGGCTCGGCGCGGACGACCGGATCACCGCCGACCTGCTGGGGCTCGTCGGCGACGCGTACCCGTCGTGGTGGATCCCGGTGAACGCGACGCTGTCGGTGGCGCAGATCCTCGGCTATCTGGTGGTCGCCGCGCTGCTCACGCTGCCGTCGTCCGGCGCGTTCCTGCGCCGCCGTACCGCACCGCTGCGGCTGTCCGGCTACGGCTCGACAGTGTCCGGCGCGGCCGCCCCTGGGCCGACGCCCTGGGGGCCGCCACCCGGCCTGAACCCGCCCCCGTCCGTCCCGCCCGCGACGCCGCCGGGTGGGTTCCCGCCACCTCCCGAGGACAGCCGATGACCGGTGACACCCACCCCTCCCGGCGCCGCGCCCTGGTGACCGGCGCCAGCCTCGGCATCGGCGAGGCGTTCGCCCGCCGGCTGGCCGCGGACGGCTGGGACCTCGTCCTGGTGGCCCGGGACGCCGCCCGGCTCGACGCGCTGGCGGCCGAGCTGACCGGCCGGCACGGCGGTGACGCCGAGACGATCGCGGCCGATCTGTCCACCGAGGACGGCTGCGCGGCGGTCGAGCAGCGGCTGACCGCCGGTACGCCGATCGAGCTGCTCGTCAACAACGCCGGCATCAGTCTGAGCACGTCGTTCGTCCGCTCGTCGGTGGCGGACGAGGCGCGGCTGGTCCGGCTCAACGTGCTCGCCGTGCTGCGTCTGACCCACGCCGCCCTCGGTCCGATGATCGAGAGAGGCCACGGGGCAGTGATAAATGTCTCTTCCGTTGCCGGCTTCGGTGTCCCCATGCCGGGATCCACGTACTCGGCCAGCAAGGCGTGGGTGACGAATTTCAGTGAATCGATCGGCCAGTCCGTCGCACCGCTGGGTGTGCGCGTGATGGCGCTCTGTCCCGGCTACACGCGAACCGGAGTTCACGAACGCGCGGGCATCGACATGTCGCGCCTGCCCGCCTGGGCCTGGCTGCGAGCCGACGATGTGGTCGCCGAAGGGCTCCGTGACCTGTGCAAAGGCAAGTCGGTGAGCGTGCCGGACTGGAAGTACAAGGTGGCGGTGGCCGGGCTGCGGCACGCGCCGAAGCGCCTGCTGCGCGGCTTCCGGCGGGACACCCGGGGTGCGGTCGGCCGGCAGCGCGGCTGACCGGCGGCAGCCCGTACGCGCACCGGCCCGGCGGCCGACCGGGATGGACGGTCGCACAGCGTAGCCGCTCATCGCCACCCGTCGGTCGCCCGCAGGGTTGACCAGGGCAGGCCCGAAACATGGCGCTCAGACTTGCGAAGTACGCTCTTGGGCCATGGGCGACCACGACGACCTGCGCAAATTCATCACTGACCTCGCTGTGGTGCACGGCCGGGTGGTGCTCTCGTCGGGCCGCGAGGCGGACTGGTACGTGGATCTGCGTCGCGTCACGCTCCATCACGAGGCGGCTCCGTTGATCGGCCGGGTCATGCGTGACCTCACCGCCGACTGGGCCTACGACGCGGTCGGTGGGCTGACCCTGGGCGCCGATCCGGTGGCCGCCGCCATGCTGCACGCCTCGGCGGGCACCGGCCACGCGGTCGACGCCTTCGTGGTCCGCAAGGAGGGCAAGGCCCACGGTCTCCAGCGCCGGATCGAGGGGCCGGACGTCTCCGGGCGACGGGTGCTCGCGGTCGAGGACACCTCCACCACCGGTGGAAGTGTGTTGACGGCTGTCGACGCATTGCGTGAGGCAGGGGCCGAGGTGGTGGGTGTGGCGGTTATTGTTGATCGAGGTGCCGGCGACACGGTGCGAGCCGCCGGATTGCCCTATCGGGCGGCCTATACGTTGGCTGACCTCGGCCTTGTGGCGTAAAAGTTTGCCGATTCGGATCTGCTGATATGCAGGCGGATCGATGCTGCTGGTGGAAGGATGGAATACGTGGGAACTGCGTTGGCTGAAATGACCATGCCTCAGATCTCGCCGCTTGCCGGCGAGCCGATCGAACGCGCCGACGCCGAGCGGCTTGCGGGGGTCCTCAAGGCCCTCGCTGACCCCGCCCGGCTGCGGCTGCTCAGCCTGATCCAGTCGGCTCCCGAGGGGGAGGCGTGCGTGTGTGACCTCACCGCGCCGCTCGGCCTCTCGCAGCCGACGGTCAGCCACCACCTGCGAATCCTCACCGAGGCCGGCTTGCTGGAGCGGGAGAAGCGCGGGGTCTGGGCGTACTACCGGCTGGTGCCGTCCGCGATCGCCACGATCGCGGATCTGCTCACCCCGCCGCGGAAGCGGGCCACCAAGAAGGCTCGCTGAAACCTTCGGGCCGACCCGACCGAGGGTCGTCCCGACCGGGTGACCGGTGGCGTGCGAGGGGTGGCGCCATCAGCGCACGGTGACGGCTGTCGTCGTCCGTGTGACCCGGCTGGAGCAGTGCTGTCGAAGGCCGGTCCTCGTCCGAGGGCCGGCCTTCGGCGTCCGTACGTGCTCAGCGGCGGTGCTGACCGCCGTGCCCGTCGCCGTGCCCGGGACGGTGCTCCTCGATGCCCTCCCGGGCCGCCTCCACAGTGCCGGCCACAGTCGCCGCGGTGATGACGGCGACCGCCTCGCCGCGCTTGCGTGCCCGCCGGTCGCGGAGGAACTCGAAGAAGATCGGCAGCACCGAGATCACGATGATCAGCGCGACCACCGGCAGGATGTACCTGTCGATCTTGTCGCCGATGGCGTCGTAGATCTGCCGGGCCAGCAGGTAGCCGATCAGCAGGATGCCGTCCACCCAGAGGACCGCGCCCACCACGTTCCACACGAAGAACTGGCGGGCCGGCATGCCGAGCACCCCGGCCACCGGGTTGAGGAACGTCCGCACGATCGGGATGAACCGGGCCAGCACCACGGCCTTCGCCGGGCCGAACTTCTGGAAGTAGTACTCCGCCTTCTCCACGTACTCCCGCTTGAACAGACGGGAGTTGGGCTTCTCGAACATGCGCCGGCCGTACCGGGCGCCGAGCCAGTGCCCGAGCTGGGCGCCGGCGATGGCGCAGAGCGGACCGCCGATCATCAGCCCGGCCAGGGACAGGCGGGTGCCGTCGCCGAAGATGGCGTCGGCCACCGGAGAGGCGGCCACCCCGGCCAGGAACAGCAGCGAGTCGCCCGGGAAGAAGAAGCCGACGAGCAGCCCGGTCTCGGCGAAGAGGATCACCCAGACGCCGATCATGCCGAAGGTGTGGATGAGGTCCTTCGGATCGAGCGGGTTCAGCGCCACGCTCTCGGAGAACATCCGGGTCTTCTCTGCTGTGTCCACGGCCACACAGGGTACCCCGGCCCGGTCCGGCATTTCGGCCGGACCGGGCGTCCTCGTCAGAGGCGGGGGTCGACCGGCTCGGACTCGCAGGCGAGGATCGCGAACACCAGCTCGTGGCGGCGCCAGAGCGGGGCGTCCTCGGCCAGCGCGTCCAGGGCGGCCAGGCCCAGTCCGTGCTCGCGCAGGGCGAGCCCGCGCTTGCGACCCAGCGAACGGCGGCGCAACGCGGCGAGCTGCCCCGCCTCGGTGTACCCGGGACCGTAGATGATCCGCAGGTACTCCCGCCCCCGGCACTTGATCCCCGGCTGGAGCAACGAGCCCTTCGGCGAACGGGCGGCCAGGCCCGCGTACGGCTTGACCACCATGCCCTCGCCACCGGCCGCGGTGAGCGCCAGCCACCACTCGGTGGCGTCGGCCACCGCCGACTCGTCGGCCAGGTCCACCACCCGCCGCCGGGTCGGCGTGAAGAACTCCGGGTCGGCGGCGCAGAGCCGGTCGGCCAGCGCCAGGTGCCAGCCGTGGTCGCGGTCGGCGTAGCTCACCCCGGCCCCGGCCAGCACCGCGAACGGCGCCAGCGTCACCCCGCGCAGCCCGTCGGTCGGCCGGACGTACGCCCGGTAGGCAGCCGAGTAGGCGGTGATCTCGGCGGCCCGCCCGGCCATCCGGTCGCGCAGCCCCGCCACCGGCATCCCGCGCCCGGCGGCGGTGTCCAGCGCGGCGAGCACCGCCGGCAACGCGGCCCGCCCGGCCGCGCCGACCCCGGCGTACTGCTCGCGGATCAGCCCGCTCGCCTTCGCCGACCAGGGCAGCAGCTCGGCGTCGAGCAGCAGCCAGTCGGTGTCCAGCTCGGCCCAGAGGCCGGCGCCGGTGACCGCGTCGCGCACCCGGGTCAGCAGCTCGCCGTCGAGCGGCGGATCGAAGAACGGCCTCGCGGTACGGGTGTGCACCACCCCGCCGCCGAAACGGCCCGGCTCCCGCTCCACGAGCACCACCGCTCGCGAGCCCATGTGCTTCTCCTCGCAGACCACCCGCTCGACGCCCGCCGCGCGGTAGTCGGCGAACGCCTCGGCCGGGTGCTCCAGGAACCCGTCCACTGCCGACGTGGAGCAGGGCGCCATGGTCGGCGGCAGCCACACCAGCCGGCCCGGGTCGACCGCGAACCGGCTCATCACCTCCAGCGCGGCGGCGGCGTTCTCGGCCGGCACGGTCAGCGACCCGTACGCGTGGGTGAGGTGCCGTCGCCCGGTCACGTCGGCCAGGTCCAGCACGGTGTCCGGCCGCGACGGCGTGACCGGGACCAGCGGACGTGCCGGGGCGTACCACTCCTTCACCGCCGGGACCGCCACCAGCTCCTTCTCCGGGTAGCGCAGCGCGGTGAGCTGCCCGCCGAACACGCAACCGGTGTCCAGGCAGATGGTGTTGTTCACCCACTCCGGCTCGGGCGTCGGCGTGTGCCCGTACACGACCATCGCCGAGCCGCGGTAGTCCCGCGCCCACGGGTAGCGCACCGGCAGGCCGTACTCGTCGGTCTCGCCTGTGGTCTCGCCGTAGAGCGCGAACGACCGCACCCGGCCGGACGCCCGCCCGTGGTACGCCTCCTTCAGCCCGGCGTGCGCCACCACGAGCCGGCCGCCGTCGAGCACGTAGTGGCTGACCAGGCCGTCGATGAACGTCTCCACCCCGGCGACGAACTCCGGCGGCTCGGCGGCGAGCTGCTCCATCGTCTCGGCCAGGCCGTGGGTGAGCCGGACGTCCCGGCCGCGCAGCTTGCGCAGCAGCTTCTGCTCGTGGTTGCCCGGCACGCAGATCGCGTGCCCGGCCGCCACCATGCCCATCACCAGGCGGAGCACGCCGGGCGAGTCCGGGCCGCGGTCCACCAGGTCACCGACGAACACCGCGGTACGCCCCGACGGGTGCGCCGCGTCCACCGGGCGGCCCGCGTCGTCGTGCCGCAGCACGTAGCCGAGCCGGGACAGCAGCGCCTCCAGCTCGGTACGGCAGCCGTGCACGTCCCCGACCACGTCGAACGGGCCGGTCAGCTCGCGCCGGTCGTTGAACAGCTTCTCGTAGCGGATCTCCGCGGCGTCGATCTCGTCCACCCCGCGCAGCACGTGCACCTTGCGGAAGCCCTCGCGGGCCAGCCGCCCGTACGACTGCCGCAGGTCGCGGCGCATCCGGTTGAGCACCTGGCGGCCGTGCGTCCGGTCGGCGCGCGCCTCCGTACGCTCCCAGGCCACCGCCTCCGGCACGTCCAGCACGATCGCCACCGGCAGCACGTCGTGCTCCCGGGCCACCCGGATCAGCCCGGCGCGGGCGTGCGGCTGGAGGTTCGTCGCGTCGACCACAGTCAGCAGTCCCCGCCGCAGCCGGATGGCGGCGACGTGGTGCAGCGCGTCGAACGCGTCGGCGGACGCGGACTGGTCGTTCTCGTCGTCGGCCACCAGGCCGCGGAACGTGTCCGAGGAGAGCACCTGGCTGGGCGCGAAGTGCCGCCGGGCGAACGTCGACTTGCCGGAGCCGGAGACGCCGACGAGCGCCACCAGTGCCAGCTCGGGGATGTCCAGGACGGTCATCGGTTCGTCGCCTCCTTCCGGTCGTTGCTGGTGTTCTCGTTGCGGTCATCCCGCGTCAGCACCGCGATCTGGGTCGGCGTGCCCACCTCCGGGTCCTCGTCGCCGACGCCGCCGAGCACCGCCGTGTAGCCGTGCGCCGCCGCCACCCGGTCCACCCAGGCGGCGAACTCGGCCCGGGTCCACTCGAACCTGTGGTCCGCGTGCCGGAACCGGCCCGGCGCGAGCCCCTCGTAGCGCACGTTGTACTCGACGTTCGGGGTGGTCACCACCACCGTGCCCGGCCGGGCGTGACCGAACACCGCGTCCTCCAGCGCAGGCAGGCGCGGCGGGTCGAGGTGCTCGACGACCTCCATCAGCACCGCCGCGTCGTACCCCCGGAGCCGGTCGTCCCGGTAGGTGAGCGCGGACTGCCACAGCCGGATCCGGTCCCGCTGCCGCTCCGGAAGCCGGTCCAGGCGCAGCCGCCGGGCGGCCAGGCCGAGCGACCGGTCCGACACGTCGACGCCCACCACCTCGGTGAACCGCCGGTCGGCGACGAGCGCGGTGAGCAGCGCACCGCCACCGCAGCCCAGGTCCAGCACCCGGCTCGCGCCGCTGTCCCGCAGCGCGGCGAGCACCGCCTCCCGTCGCCGTACCGCCAGGGAGGCCCGGCGGACGTCCTCCGCCGTCCCGGCCCCGCCGCCCGACGACTCGGCCGGCTCTCCGGTCGACGGCTCGATGCTGTCGTCGGCGGGCGGCTCGTCGGCGAGCCGCAACTCGGTCAGCCGGGCCATCGCCTCACCCGCGAGCGCCCGGCGGTGCGCCAGATAGCGGCGCGTGATCAGGCCCCGCTCCGGATGACCGGCCAGCCAGCCGGCGCCGGCCCGCAGCAGCTTGTCCACCTCGTCCGGCGCCACCCAGTAGTGCTTGGCGTCGTCGAGCACCGGCAGCAGCACGTACAGGTGGTTGAGGGCGTCCGCGAGCCGCAGCGTGCCGGTCAGCGTCAGGTCGACGTAGCGGCTGTCACCCCACTCCGGGTACGTCTCGTCGAGCGGGATCGGGGTGGCAGTCACGGTCCAGCCCAGCGGGGCGAAGATCCGTACCGCCAGCTCGGCACCGCCACGGCAGCGCAGCACCGGCACCCGTACGGTCAGCGGGATCGCGCTCGCCGCCAGCTCGGGACGGTCGCGCGACTCGCCCCGCAGGGCGGAGCGGAACACCTTCGACAGCGCCGACGAGAGCAGGCTGGAGGCGGCGTACGGGCGGTCGTTGACGTACTGCCCGAGCGCGAAGCCCTCCGGCGCCCGGTTCCGGCGGCCGCCGCCCAGCTTGAGCGGATCGACCTCGACCAGCAGCGCCGCGGTGCAGCGCGCCTCGTCCGCCTCCGGGTAGAACACATGCGCGGCACCGGCGGGCAGGTCGAAGCTCTGCACGCGGTCCGGATGCTTCACCAGGAGGTGTCCGAGGTCGGTCGCCGGGCGGTGGGTCGTGGTCAGGGTCAGCAGCACCCATCGATGATCTCGTGATCGCCCGGTTCCTGTCGTGGGGGTTTCCGGGGAGGCCGAATCCCGCCGCAATGTTCCGGCTGCCCGGGACCGTCCATGAAACGGGACACCGGGAGGTGCAGTGACGTACGAGGAGTTCGCCGACGCGCGGTTGGGCGCCCTGCTGCGGTACGCGGTCATGCTGACCGGGGATCCGCACCAGGCCCAGGACCTCGTGCAGGAGACCATGGTCCGGGTCCAGCTCAACTGGCGGCGGGTGGCCCGCACCGACGCCCCGGAGCGGTACGTGCGCCGGATGCTCACCAACCAGTTCATCGACTGGCGGCGCGGATCGTGGGCGCGGCGGGTGCTGCTGCGCGGCGAGGCGGACGAGTCGGTGCCCGCGCCGACCGACCACGCCCAGTCCGCCGTGGACCGGGACCAGGTCCGGTCCTGGCTGTCCCGGTTGCCCCGGCGGCAGCGGGCCGCGCTGGTGCTGCGCTACTACGAGGACCTGCCGGACGGGGAGATCGCCGAGATCCTCGGCTGCGCCGTCGGCACGGTCCGGTCCAGCATCTCGCGCGCGCTGGCCACCCTCCGAGCCGAACTCGTGGAGGTCTGCTGATGATCGAGGACGAGCTGCGGGCCGCGTTCGCCCGCCTCGAGGAGTCGACCCCGCCCGTCGGCCCGGTCCGGGCCGCCGTCGACCGGGCGGTGATCAGTCGCCGTCGGCGCCGTCGGCGCGTACGCCTGGCCGGGACCGCGCTGGCGGTCGCCGCCGTCGCGCTTGTCGGTTTCACAGCTATGGCGCCCCGGCCGCCGGCGCCGACGGCGGCGCCCGCGCCCCCCACGCCGGTGCCGGAGCCCGGCGGAGCGCTGAACCTGCTGCTGCTCGGCGTCGACCAGTCGGTCGGCAGCCGGCGCGCCGACTCGGTGCTGCTGGTGCACCTGCCGGCCGACCGGAGCCGGCTCCACCTCGTGTCGTTCCCGCGTGACCTGCTGGTGCCGGTACCGCCGCAGGGCGGGACGGAGAAGCTCAATGCGACGTTCTCCCGCGCCGCCGGTTCGGGCACCGACCTGGCCGCCGGCTACCGGGCGACCCGCCAGGCGGTCGCCCGGCTGACCGGGGTACGCGTCGACGCCGGCGCGGTGCTCACGTACCCGGGGGCGCGTGAGCTGACCGACGCGGTCGGCGGCGTGCCGGTCTGCCTGCCGGCGCCGGTGCGTTCGGTGCACACCGAACGGCGTTTCCCGGCCGGTTGCCAGCGGCTCGACGGCGCGGCGGCGGTGGACCTGCTGCGGCAGCGGTACGGCCTGCGCGACGGCGGGCTGGACCGGGACCGCAACGCGGCCCGCTACGCCGCCGGTCTGCTCCGCCAGCTCCGGGAGCAGGGCACGGCGACCGATCCGGCGCAACTCGGCCGGCTGCTCCTGCGGATCGGACCGGCCGTCACGGCCGACACCGGCGACCTGTCGCTTCCGGCGCTGGTGGCCGCGGCCGGCCGAACCTCCGCGGCCGAGCCGGTCGCGCTCGCCTTCCCGGTACGCGACGAGTGGAACGGTCGCGGGTACGAGCCGGACCCGGAACTCGCCCCCGGGTTCCTGGAGGCGTTGCGCGCGGACCGGCTGGCGCAGTGGGCCGCAGAACACCCGGGTCAGGTCACCGCCCTGCGGTGACCGGGCGCCGGGTCAGCGGTAGTCGTCCTCGTCGGCGGCGACGACGCGGGCCTGCTCCATGGCGTCCCAGTCGTCGACCTCCATGCCCCGGTGCGGCTCGCCGTCTGTCTCGTCGGTCACAGTGGTGGCCTGCTCCACCGCGTCGGCCGGCTCGGCCTCCAGATCCCGCTCCTCCGGGGCGAGGTGGTCACTGGGGGCGAAGTCCTCGTCGGGCTGACCCATCGTCCCTCCCTGTTCTCCGTGCGGGCATCGTCCCCACCACCGTACGGGCTGCTCCGGGCCGCCGCTGGGTGGCGGGCGGAACGGCGGAGTCGGCGATTGTCCCGCTCCCGGCGCGCGGCCGGTGCCAGGATGGGAGGCATGGGCTTCCTGATCCGACTGGCGATCACCGCGGTCGCGTTGTGGATCGCGACGCTGATCGTGCCCGGAGTGGAGGTGAGCGGCCGTAACACCGGCAGCAACGTGCTCACCCTGATCGTGGTGGCACTGGTCTTCGGTGTGGTCAACGCGGTGCTCAAGCCGCTCATCAAGGTGTTCGGCTGCGTGTTCTACCTGCTCACGCTCGGCCTGTTCGCGCTCGTGGTGAACGCGCTGCTGTTCCTGCTCACCGACTGGATCGCCGGGGTGCTGAAGCTCCCGTTCCACGTGGACGGCTTCTGGGCCGCCTTCTGGGGCGCCATCGTGGTCGCGGTGGTGAGCTGGCTGATCAGCGTCATCGTGCCGGACCGGCTGGAGAATCGGTGAGCGGCGTCCGGGCCGGTTGTGCCCCGCTCGCGCTCCTACGGGATACTGCCCGCGGTGGACAGCGCGGTCCGGCGCAGCCGTGGACGTCAGCGACCGGAACGGTCGGCTCCGGGGAAGACCCGGGGCCGGAACGGCCGCCCTCCATGGAAGACAGCGGCCTGCACGGCCGAGAGCGGTAAGTAAGGAGCGTTCGACATGCCCATCGCTTCCCCCGAGGCTTACGCGGAGATGCTGGACCGGGCCAAGGCCGGCCGGTACGCGTACCCCGCGATCAACGTGACCTCCTCGCAGACGCTGAACGCGGCGCTCAAGGGCTTCGCCGATGCGGAGAGCGACGGCATCATCCAGGTCTCCACCGGCGGCGCGGAATACCTGTCCGGCCCGTCCGTGAAGGACATGGTGACCGGCGCTGTGGCGTTCGCCGCGTACGCGCACGAGGTCGCCAAGAAGTACCCGGTGAACATCGCGCTGCACACCGACCACTGCCCGAAGGACAAGCTGGACAAGTTCGTCCGGCCGCTGATGGCCATCTCGCAGGAGCGCGTCAAGGGCGGCCAGGAGCCGCTGTTCCAGTCGCACATGTGGGACGGCTCGGCCGTGCCGGTGGCGGAGAACCTGGAGATCGCCGAGCAGCTCCTCGCCGAGGCCGCCAAGGGCAAGATCGTCCTGGAGATCGAGGTGGGCGTCGTCGGCGGCGAGGAGGACGGCGTCGAGAACGCCATCAACGACAAGCTCTACACCACCGTCGACGACGGCCTGGCCATGGTCGACGCGCTCGGCCTGGGCGAGAAGGGCCGCTACATGGCGGCGCTGACCTTCGGCAACGTGCACGGCGTCTACAAGCCGGGCAACGTCAAGCTCCGTCCCGAGGTGCTCAAGCAGATCCAGGACGCGGTCGGCGCCAAGTACGGCAAGGACAAGCCGCTCAGCCTGGTCTTCCACGGCGGCTCCGGCTCGCTGCTGTCGGAGATCCGGGAGGCGCTGGACTACGGCGTGGTGAAGATGAACATCGACACCGACACCCAGTACACCTTCACCCGCCCGGTCGCGGACCACATGTTCCGCAACTACGACGGCGTGCTCAAGGTCGACGGCGAGGTCGGCAACAAGAAGATGTACGACCCGCGTGTCTGGGGCAAGGCCGCCGAGGCCGGCATGGCCGCCCGCGTGGTCGAGGCCTGCGAGCACCTGCGCTCCACCGGCACCACCATGAAGTGACACCCCGCGTGTAAGGAAGGGCCCCTTGTTAACGCTCGGCGTTAACAAGGGGCCCTTCCTCTACCGGAGGCGTTAAAAGGGGGCCCTTCCTTTCACTGCACCAGCACCCGGACGGCGTCGCGCACGTCGTCGGTCAGATGGATCGTGTGCGACAGGTCGCCGAACGGGGACGCGGCGAACAGCGGCCGCAGCAGCGACTCCACCGGCAGCTCGGTGGTCCAGTACGTGCGGTCCAGGAAGACGTACGCCCCGCTCGCCCCGTCGGTGCCGTAGAACGTCTTGGTGGCCGCCTGGAACACCTCCTGCACGGTGCCGGCCTTGCCGGGCGCGAACACGATCCCGCCCCGGGCCAGCCGCAGGATCGTGTCCTCCCGGATGGCGTTGGAGAAGTACTTGGCGATCCGGCCCGCGAACAGGTTCGCCGGCTCGTGGCCGTACAGCCAGGTGGGGATGGCCAGCCCGCCGGAACGGGCCCACCCGGTTCCTGGCGCCGACGGTCGGGGCGAGGGCAGCGACGGGCCGTCCGCGTACCGCTTGCGCACCGCCAGCGCCGCCGCCGTGTACCGGTCGTGGTCGGTGAAGTCCGGCGCGACGGCGAGCACGTCGATCGCGGCGGACAGCTCCTCGGCCGGCCAGGCCGCGAGGAACGCGCCGAGGTTCGCCGCCTCCATCACACCCGGACCGCCGCCTGTGACCACCAGGCGGTCGGCCCGTGCCAGCTCCCAGCCCAGCACGGCGGCCATCCGGTACGCGACGCTGCCGCGCGGCACCGCGTGCCCGCCCATCACACCCACCACCGACTGCGGCCCGTGCGCGGCCAGCCACGACCGGGTGGCGTCGGCCAGCGCGTTGTCCACGCCGTGGTCGTGCAGTCGCTGACCGAGCGCCTCGCGTACGTCCGGCAGCGCGCCGCCGTGCGCCCGGAAGTGCGCGTACACCCGGGTGTCGTACATCCCGGCGAACCCGCCCTCGGCGAACCCGGCGGCCAGCTCGTCGGCGGTGTAGAGGTGCGACGGCTGGGTCGGGTAGGGCAGCCCGGAGAACGGAGGGACCACGTTGGCGCCCCGGCGGACCAGGTCCGCGCCCACCTCGCGGCCGGCGAAGCGGCAGCCCACGAAGAGCGTGCCGGTGACGTCGACGTCGCGCAGGTCGGGAACCGGGTCGAGGTCGAGGCGCAGGCCCTGCACGGTCAGACCGGCCAGGGTTCCCCCGGCCAGCCGCTGCTCGAACGCGGTGCGGGTCTCGATCTCGTTGACGTGGGGCGCGTGCGGCTCGATGACGTCCGCGGGCGGTGGGGTCGGCACCAGGCCATCCTGCCCCCGCGCGGCAAGTGCCGAAACCGGGGGCGGGAACGACAGGAGCCCGGCGGGCACGCCGCCGGGCTCCTGCGTAACCGGGTCCTGGGGAGGCTCCGGATCTGTATTTGTAGTGCAAGAACCACGGCGGCGGCATGGGCCGCGGGTACGTGTGCTCCCGCCGCAGGCGTGACGAAACCCTCAGCCGTTCAGCCAACCGTACGGGCGAGGCCCCTCGCGTACCCGAGGGCGAAGCGGGTTGAATGGGGCGATGCAGAACCTGTTGCCTGAGCCACCGGCCACCCTGCTCCCGGTCCACGAGGAGGCCGACGCCGCGCTGGCGGCGGCGGCCGAGCAGGGCACCGACGAGGCGTACGCCGAGGTCGCGGCCCGATTCCCGACCTACAGTGCGGCCTGGGCCGCGCTGGCCGGCCGCGCGCTCACCGCGGGTCAGGTCGTCACGGCGTACGCGTACGCCCGCACCGGCTACCACCGGGGCCTGGACCAGCTGCGCCGCAGCGGCTGGAAGGGCCACGGTCCGGTGCCCTGGTCGCACAAGCCCAACCGCGGCTTCCTCCGCTGCCTCTACGTGCTGTCCCGCGCGGCGGGGGAGATCGGCGAGGCGGACGAGGCGGCCCGGTGCGCCCAGTTCCTCCGCGACTGCGACCCGGCCGCCGGAGACGCGCTCTCCGGCGACTGACCACTGCCGCGACGGCCGGTCCCGACCCGGGCGCCGGCCGTCGCGCCCGTCCTACAGCCCTTCCGCCACCGACGCGGCGATCTTCAGCCAGGCGTCCCGGGTGGCGGAGGAGAGCTGCCCGTACCGCAGCGGCTCGCCGGTGTCGATGAGCCGCTCGTACGGCGCCAGCAGCACCGCCCGGGTTCGTGCCGCGAAGTGGGCCTGGATCGCGGGCAGGTCGATCTCCTTGCGGGACGGCGGCATCGAGACCACTGTGACCGCCTGCCGGACCAGCCGCTGCCGGCCGCTCTGCTCCAGGTGGTCGAGCATCCGCGCGGCGGTCTCGGCCGAGTCGTTACGGGCCGACATGGTCACCACGAGCTGATCGGTGGCGTCCATCGCGGCCTGCCAGTTCTGCGCCCGGACGTTGTTCCCGGTGTCCACGAAGATCAGCTTGTAGAACCGGCTGACCACCTCACGGATCTCCGCGAACGCGGCGGCGGTGAGCATCTCGCCGCCGGTCGCGGACTCGTCCGAGGCCAGCACGTCGAACATGCCCTCGCCCTGCGAGCGGACGTACTGCGACAGGTCGCCCACCCGGCCGTGCGGTCCCTGGAACTGGGCCAGGTCCCGCAGCATGTCCCGCACCGTACGGGCGTGGAAGTCCTGCTGCGCCCGCATGCCGAGGGTGCCCTGGGTCTCGTTGTTGTCCCAGGCCAGCACGTATCCGCCGCGCTTCTGGCCGAACGTCATGGCGAGCAGCAGGATCGCCACCGTCTTGCCGGCGCCGCCCTTCGGGTTGACCACTGTCACCTGGCGCAGGCCGCCGAAGTTGCGGCGGACCATCTCGATGTCGCGCTTCATCTCCTGCTCGTGCCGCCCGGGCGCGAGCCGGACCAGCCCGATCTTGTTGACCACCGCGCGTACGCCCATGGTGGCCACCGGGTCGACCGGCCGGGCCTGGCGGCGGCGGGCGAAGTCCTCGGCGGTCGGGGGCACCGCCTGCTGCGGCGTCCAGCCCTGCTCCGGGTGGGGCGCTCCGGGCTGAGGTGGTGGCGGCACCACCGGGCCGGACACCGGCGCCTGCGGAGGCAGCGGGCCGCCCGGCTGCGGCACGCCGGTCTGGGGCGTCCAGCCGGGCGGCGGGTACCAGCCGGGCTGACCCGGTTGTGGCTGATAGCCGGGCGACGGGTAGCCGTTGCCGTACGGGGACGGCTGTGCCGGTACGCCCGGCGACGGCGGGAACGGCCCGAGTCGGGGCGCCTGCTCGGGTGCGCCCGTCCCTGCCGGTCCCGTACCGGATTCCGGCGACGGCTGCGTCCCGGCGACGGTGGCGCGGCCGGACACCGTGCCGTCCCCGGGGAGGGCGTCAGGCGGCGGGGGCGGTGCCACGGTGGCGCGGCCGGAGGCGGTGCCGTCGGTGGAAAGTGCCTCGGGCGGGGGCGGTGCCACGGTGGCGCGGCCGGACGCGATGCCGTCGGCCTCCGCCGCCTCGGACGGCGGCGCCGTGGCGTCGGCGGGGTCCGGCGTGGTGGCGGAGTCCGACCCGGCCCGCTGTGGCGGCTGTGCCCACGGCGAGCCGGGCCGTCCGTTCCCGGCGCCCTCGCCGGTGGTACCCGGGCCGGTCGTCCCGGTGGCGGGCGTGGTCGCCGGGACGGGTGCCGCCGGCGTACCGGGCGCCGCCGGTGAGCCGGATGCCGCCGGTGAGCCGGATGCCGCCGGTTCCGGCTGGGCCGGTGACGGGGCGGAGGTCGCCCGGTCGAGCGTGAACGGCAGGTCCAGGTCGACAGCGGGTGCCTGGGGCGCCGGAACGTCCGCCGCCACCGGTGCCTGGGGCGCCGGAACGTCCGCGGCCACCGGCGTGGGAGCGTCGGCGGGCGGGAGCGGCCAGGGCACCGACGCCCACGGCGGAATCGTGGCCGCCGCCGCGTCGGTCTCCTCCGGCGGCCACAGCGGCTCGACGTCCCGCTGCGGCACCTGCGGTCGGCCCGGTACGTGGGCCCGGTCGTCGTTCTCGTGCACCACGGTTCCTCCCCATTCCTTCCGCCGAGGATAGGCGGTCCGGCCAGCGCCGCGAGCCGGGTGGGGATCGACCGAGGTCAGCCCGTCCAGACCGCCCAGGCGCCCGGCTCGGTCCACCAGGAGCGCTTGCGGCTCAGCTCGCCCTCGACGCCGTCGTCGAGGAAGGGCACCTTCTCGTCGCGGGGCACCACCGCCACCGCACGTCCCCGCGCCCGGCGTACCTCCAGCCGGACCTTCTTCCGGCCCAACGCCGACCGGGTCACCACTGGTACGGCGACGCCCACCGTCACCCGCCCGTCGGCCGGATCCGGGCCGCCCAGCAGGTCGACCTCGCCCAGGCGCGCGTACCCGCCCGCGTTGCCGATCGCGCACGCGGTGATCGGCTCCGAACCGTCGCTCAGCACCGTGCCGTCGACCTCGACCCGGGCCCGCCAGTGCAGCGGACGGCCCGCGTCGTCGGCGGCGCCGAGCAGCGCCCCGTCCAGCGTCACCGAGCCGCCGTCGTTGCGCAGCAGGTCAAGCCGCCGGGCGGTGCCGTCCAGCACCGCGGCGGCCACACCCGCCGGATCCCGGGGCAGCCCGAGCTGCGCGGCCAGGTCCCGCGCCGTCCCGGACCGGGCCGGATCGAGCGGGAGTACGCCCACAGGCGGGAGGTCGGGCACCGTACGGTTGGCGGCCAGGTCCGCGGGGCGGCGACTCGGCGGCGGAGCGTACCGCCGGACCAGCCGGCGCAGGACGGCGCGCAACTGACCGTCACTGGCCGTGGCGACGATGAGCCGGGTCTTGCCGTCGGAGTCCGGCCAGGTGAGGCCGTCGGCGCGCGGCGGGCCGTCGAGGCGGGCCAGCACCTCGTCGATCTCGGAGTCCGACCGGGCGGTCACGGTGGTCACCCGGGCACCCCGGGCGGTCAGCTCGTCCGCACAGGCCAGCACCGGTACGCGCGGCGTCTCGCAGCGCTCCTCGCCGGTCTCGGCGGCGGTGTCGTCCGCGCCGCCGCAGCAGGCGCCGCCGCTGCCGCAGCCACCACCGGGAGCGTCCCGCTCCGAGCCGAGGGTGAGCAGCACCACGTCGTACACGAAGGAGCCTCCTGCTTCTCGACCAACCCCTGCTGGTCCCGCCGTCACTACTTGTTAGCCTGACACCCCGGGCTCGCTGACCGGTCGCCACCTGGCACCCGAGCCTTCTGGAGGCGAGAAGATGCCAGCGATCGTGCTGCTCGGCGCCCAGTGGGGCGACGAGGGCAAGGGCAAGGTTACCGACCTGCTGGGTGAGCGGGTCGACTACGTCGTGCGCTACTCCGGCGGCAACAACGCAGGCCACACGGTGATCACGCCGGACGGCCAGAAGTATGCGCTGCACCTCATGCCGTCCGGGGCGCTGTCACCGAGCGCGATGATCGTGATCGGCAACGGCGTGGTGGTCGACCCGAAGGTGCTGCTCCAGGAGATCGACGGGCTCGCCGAGCGCGGCGTGGACGTGTCCCGCCTGCGTATCTCCGGCGACGCGCACCTGATCATGCCGCACCACCGCGCGCTGGACCGGGTGGTCGAGCGCTACCTGGGCAGCTCCCGTATCGGCACCACCGGCCGGGGCATCGGGCCCGCGTACGGCGACAAGGTCGCCCGGATGGGCATCCGGCTCCAGGACCTGCTCGACCCGGGCATCCTGCGCAAGAAGCTGGAGCTGGCGCTCCGCGAGAAGAACCAGCTGCTGTTCAAGGTCTACAACCGCAAGGCGATCGACGTCGAGGAGACCGTCGAGGAGTACCTCCAGTACGCCGAGCGGCTGCGCCCGTACATCGCCGAGACCCGGGTCATGCTCTGGGACGCGCTCGACCGCGGCGAGACCGTGCTGCTGGAGGGCGCCCAGGCCACCATGCTCGACATGGACCACGGCACCTACCCGTTCGTCACCTCGTCGAACCCGACGGCCGGCGGGGCGTGCGTGGGCGCGGGCATCCCGCCGACCGCGATCACCAAGGTCATCGCGGTGAGCAAGGCGTACACGACGCGGGTGGGCTCGGGCCCGTTCCCGACCGAGCTGTTCGACGACAACGGGCAGCACCTGCGCAAGGTCGGCCACGAGTACGGCACCACCACCGGCCGGGAGCGCCGCTGCGGCTGGTTCGACGCCGTGGTGGCCCGGTACGCGTGCCGCCTCAACGGCGTCACCGACCTGGTGGTCACCAAGCTGGACGTGCTGACCGGCCTGGCCAAGGTGCCGATCTGCGTCGGGTACGAGATCAACGGCGAGCGCTTCGACGACATGCCGATGACGCAGACCGACTTCCACCACGCCACGCCGATCTACGAAGAGCTCGACGGCTGGTGGGAGGACATCACGAAGGCGCGGACCGAGGACGAGCTCCCGGAGAACGCCCGCCGCTACATCGCCCGTATCGAGGAGCTGACCGGCACCCGGGTGAGCGTGGTGGGCGTGGGCCCAGGCCGAGAGGAAAACGTCCTCCGCCACCCCCTCCTCCCCTAACCCCACCCCACCCCCCACCCCACCCCCCACCCCGCCCTCACCCTCCCCGGGCCCTCCGGGCCCCCACTCCGTTGATCAAGGAGTTTGTGTCCATTTCGGCGTCGGATCCGGACACAAACTCCTTGATCAACGGGGCAGGGTGGGGCGCGGAGTGGAGGGCGGTTTTCCACAGGGTTGTCCACAGGGGTGTCGGCTGTGGGGTGGCGCGGGGGAGCCTGCGCGTGTGGGTGAATTCGGCGAACTGACGCGGCTGGCCGCGACGCAGGGCGGGTTCGTGACGGCGGGGCAGGCGTTGCGCCTGGGCCTCGGCCGGGAGCAGATCCGGTACCTCGTCCGGTCCGGGCGATGGACCCGGGTCTCGCGCGGCTGCTACCTGCCGTCTCCCGCCGTGCTGACGCCTGTGGCACTACGACGTGCCATGATTCGCGCCACGGTCGCCAGCCTCGGGCGGGGCGCGGTCGCCGTGTTGGGTACCGCCGCCGAGCTGCACGGCATCGCCGGTCTCCCGCCGACGGCGGCGATCCACGTCTCGGTGCCGCCGGATCGGCCGCACGTGCAGCGCCGGGCGGAGCCGGGCCTGACGGTGCACCAGTTGACGCTCGCCGAAGCGGACGTGTGCCGGGCCGGCGGCGTACCGGTCACCACACCGGCGCGCACCGTCGCCGACGTGTTGCTGCGGGCGCGGCGCTATCCGGCGGTGTGCATCCTCGACTCCGCGCTCAATCAGCGGATCCTGGCCGAGAACGACCTGTCCCTGGTGCTCACGCACCTCACCGGACGCCGTGGCGCGGTCGCCGCTCGGGGATACCTGGCCGAGGCGGACGGCCGGGCACAGTCACCGCTGGAGACCCGCGCCAGGCTCCGGTGCGTCGACGGTGGCGTGCCGCCGGACGTCCTGCAACTGCCGGTGCGGGACGAGGACGGTTACCTGCTCGGCGTCGGGGACCTGGCATGGCGCGGGGCGCGTCTGATCGCGGAGGCGGACGGCCGAGGCCCGCACCTGACGCCGCAGGCCGTCTACGCGGACCGGTTCCGACAGAACCGCCTGGTCAACGCCGGCTGGCGGATCCTCCGCTTCACCTGGTCCGACACCCTGCGCCCCGACTACATCCCCCAGACGGTCAAGCGCGCCCTGAAGCGCCGGTGATCAAGGAGTTTGCGGACCCGCACCGCTCAATCTGAGACGCAAACTCCTTGATCGACGGGGCGGGGTGGGGTGGTCAGTAGGATGCCGGTCGTGCGCGTACTTCTTGTGGGTGGTGGTGGGCGGGAGCACGCTCTCGCGCTCGGACTCGCCGGTGACCCGGCTGTCGAGGCGCTCGTCGCGGCTCCGGGGAATCCGGGGATCGCTGCGGTGGCCGAACTTCGGGAGGTGACACCCACCGACCCGGCAGCAGTGGCGGCCCTCGCCGTCGAGGTCGCTGCCGACCTGGTGGTCATCGGGCCGGAGGCGCCGCTGGTGGCGGGCGTCGCCGACGCGGTACGCGCCAAGGGCATCGCGGTGTTCGGCCCGAGCGCGGAGGCGGCCCGGCTGGAGGGCTCGAAGACGTTCGCGAAGGACGTGATGACCGCCGCGGCGGTGCCGACCGCTCGCGCGTACACCTGCGAGGACGCGGCGGCGGTGGGGCGCGCGCTGGACGAGTTCGGCGCGCCGTACGTGGTGAAGGACGACGGGCTCGCCGCCGGCAAGGGTGTGGTGGTCACCGACGACCGGGCGGTCGCCGAGCGTCACGCCGCGGAGTGCGGCCGGGTGGTGATCGAGGAGTACCTGTCCGGTCCCGAGGTCTCCCTGTTCGTGGTCACCGACGGCGAGGCGGCGGTGCCGCTGCTGCCGGCGCAGGACTTCAAGCGGGTCGGCGACGGCGACACCGGGCCGAACACGGGCGGCATGGGCGCGTACGCGCCGCTGCCGTGGGCGCCGCCGAATCTGGTCGACGACGTGATGCGCGACGTGGTGCGCCCGACGCTGGCGGAGTTGCGCCGCCGGGGCACGCCGTTCGCCGGCCTGCTCTACGTGGGCCTGGCGATCACCCCGTCCGGCCCGCGGGTGATCGAGTTCAACGCGCGCTTCGGCGACCCGGAGACGCAGGTCGTACTCGCCCTGCTGGAGACGCCGCTGGCCGGGCTGCTGCACGCCGCCGCCACCGGCACGCTGGGCGCGCACCCGCCGCTGCGCTGGCGCGACGGCGCGGCCGTGACGGTCGTGGTGGCGGCCGACGGCTATCCGGCGGGCCCGCGTACCGGTGACGTGATCACCGGCGCGGACCGCGCCGGGATCATCCACGCCGGCACCCGCCGGGACGCCGACGGCACGTTGCGCTCCGCGGGGGGCCGGGTCCTCTGCGGTACGGCGACCGGGCCGGATCTGGCCGCCGCGCGCGACGCCGCCTACGCCCTGGTACGCGACGTCGAGCTGGCCGGCTCCCACCACCGCACCGACATCGCGGCGGCAGCCGTGGACGGCCGGTTCACGATTCCGGGCTGACCGGCCCGGGGCGCCGGCCGGCCATCCGGTTGAGCACGTTCGCCGTGGCCCGCTCGATGCGCGGGTCGCGGTGCCCCTGCCGGTCCAGTGCCAGGGTCCAGCCGAGCGTGCCGCTGGCGAAGACGACAGCTCCGCGTGCCGTCTCGTGGACGTAGCTGCTCTGGAGCCGTCGGCCGCCCTGCTGGGCCGGGTACGGCGAGGAGCTGAGCGTGGTCCCGGCGGGCCGCGGGAGGGCCGCGTGCAGCCCGTCCGCCTCGCCTGCGACCACGCCCGGGATGCGGTCGCCGTCGGCCACGCCGGTGCCGGCCCACACCCAGTTGTCTGCGGCGCGCACCACGAGCGGCTGCGGGGTCAGCACGATGCCGTTGTACTGCACGCCGAGCAGCGCCTGTTCCGGCCGGTCGAGGTTGCGCCAGGTCACCGTCGGGTCGCCGGTGCCCGCGCCCGGGTCGGGAAGCGTCTTGGCGCACTCGACGAGCCGTTCGGGGCGGCCGTCGGCGGCGGCGCGTACGCGGGCGTGCCAGTAGACGCTGTTCGCGCCGAGGAACGCGAGGCTGGTGCCCCCGTCCAGGCCGACCTCGGTGGCGCGGCGCATCTCGGCCGACCAGTACTCGTCGTGCCCGCAGAACACCAGACCCCGGTACCGGGCCGGGTCGAGGCGCCCGGAGTGCAGGTCGAAGCTGGTGGCGTAGCTGACGTCGTAGAGGTTGCGTTCCAGCCACCGGATCGCGGCCTCGTCGCGGTCGAAGTGGGTGGGCAGGCCGGCGCCGGAGTACGGGCGGTCGAACGTGACTGCGCGTGCCCGCAGCGCCGGGTCGCGCCGCCCGTCGGCCCGGTAGCCGTTGTAGAGGCTCTTGCCGGTCCGCCGGTCGCGCGGCCACTGGTTGTACGCCTGCCAGGTGGTCACCGGCAGCACCGCGCAGAGCGCGGCCGGGCGCCGGTCGTCGCGTACCACGAACGGCGTGCAGGCCCGCCAGCCGTCGGCCGAGGTGAAGACCGCCTGGTAGAGGCCGGAGGTCCAGCCGTGCGGGACGGACAGGCGCCAGGACACCGGCCACCGGCAGTCGAGCACACCGGTGTCCGGGTCGGCCACCGGCACCGGCTGCGGTACGCCGCGCAGTTCGGGGCTGGTCAGCATCGTGCGGGCGCCCGCGCCGTCGTACCAGCCGAGGCGGTGCACGCTGATCCGGAACCGGCCGCCCGGGTTGACCGCGACGTGGAAGTCGATCTCCTCGCCGGGGGCGACGCTCGTCGTCGAGGCGTACCCCTGGATCTGGCGCCGCCGGTCGTCGGCGGCCCGGCCGCCGTGCTCGGGCCACCACGGCTCACCGGCGGCGCGGTTCTCCCGCTCGACGGGCGGGACCGGCCACCGGGTGGGTGAGTCGTCGGGCCGGCCGCCGAGGACCGGGTCGAACGGGCCGAGCGCGGCGGCGGACGCGCCGCCGACGAGGAGGCCGAGTGCGGTACGCCGCCGAAGCCTGTCCATTGTGGTGCTCCCCGTTTCCCCGTTCGATCGGGGGAGACCGTAGCACCGGAGGACGGCAGCCGTGTGACCGATGTGGATCAGTCGAAGTAGCGGCGCAGCTCCCGGGTGAGCACCTTGCCGGTGGCGTTGCGCGGCAGGTACTTGACGAACACCACGTCGCGGGGCACGGAGAAGCGGGCCAGGTAGCGCCGGACGTACTCGCGGACCGCCTCCGGGTCGAGCGTCTCGCCGGTGCGCAGCGCGAGGAACGCGGCCAGCCGCTGGCCGTAGTCGGGGTCCGGTACGCCGATCACGGCGACCTCGCGGACCTGCGGCAACCGGGCGATCAGATCCTCCACCTCGGACGGGAAGACGTTCTCGCCGCCCGAGACGATCATGTCGTCGGCCCGGCCGTCGACGAAGAGCAGACCGTCGGCGTTCAGCCGGCCCAGGTCGCCGGTGTCGAGCAGGCCGTCGCGGCTCTCCCGGCCGGCGCCCGAGGTGTAGCCCTCGAACAGCATCTCGTTGCCGACGAAGATCCGCCCGACCTCGCCGTCGCGGACCGGCCGGCCGGTCTCGTCCAGGATGGCCAGCCGGGTGCCGTGCGGCGGCCGGCCCGCGGTGGTGGGCGCGGCGCGCAGCTCGGCCGGGCCGGCGATGGAGGCCCAGGAGACCTCGGTCGAGCCGTAGAGGTTGTAGAGCACGTCGCCGTACCGGTCCATGAACGCCGTGGCCAGGTTTCCGGGCAGCGCGGATCCGCTGACCGCGACCACCTTGAGTGGCGGCCGGGGCTGCGGCGGCGCCACCTCCATCAGCCGTTGCAGCATCACCGGTACGGCGAACATCGCATCGCACGGTTGAGCGGCGAGCGCGGCGAGCGTGGCGGCCGGGTCGAAGCGCCGGTGCAGTACGACTGTGGCGCGCAGCGCGAACGACACCTGAAGTGCGGCGTACCCCCAGGTGTGGAAGATCGGCGCGGCGATCATCACGGTGTCCCGCGCGTGCAGCGGTATGCGGTCGATGATGGACACCAGCGGGCCGAAGCCGTGCGGGGTGGGCCGGCGGGCGCCCTTGGGCGCGCCGGTGGTGCCGGAGGTCAGCACGATGGTGCGGCCGTCCCGCTCCGGCGGCTGGAGCTTCTCGCCGGGCACGGCGGCGGCGATCAGCTCCTCCTGCCGCCGCTCGTCGACCCGGTGCAGCTCGGCCGGGAGGCCGAGGACGCGCTCGGTGAACTCGCCGTCGTGCACCAGGACGCGCAGGCCCTGTTCCTCGGCCACAGTCACCAGTTGAGCGGCGGACAGCCCGGTGTTGACCAGGACGGCGTCCGCGCCGAGCAGCATCGCTGCCACTATCGCCTCGATCAGGCCGTGGTGGTTGCGGCAGAGCACACCGACCCGGTCGCCGGTCTGCACGCCGAGGTGGGAGCGCAGCGACCGGGCCAGCCGCTCGGAGCGGTCGAGCAGTTCCTGGTACGTCATGGTGGCGCCCTGCTCGTCGACCACGGCGACACGGCCGGGGTCGCGGGCGGCGGCCTGGCGCAGCTCCCCGGCGAGGCTCCAGCCCCACCGGCGCAGCGCGTTGAGCTGGGAGACCACGCGGATCGGTCCGCCCGGGGCGAGCAGTCCACGTCGGGTCAGCGTGGCGGCGATGAACGGCAGGTCCACGGCGCAACTCCTTCGCGTTCGTGGTTCGTCGACCAGGCTCCGGACGGTCGGCCGTCCGGTTCGGCATGATCTTGCGCCCGATCGCGGTTCGGGTCGGCCCGGGAGCGGCGACCCGGCCCGCGACGGCGTGCGACGTCGTCACGGGCCGGGCCGCGGCCCGCCGGCGGTCAGCGGATCTGCATCCCGGAGATGGCCCGGGAGATGACCAGCCGCTGGATCTCGGAGGTGCCCTCGAAGATGGTGTAGATCTTGGCGTCGCGGTACCACCGCTCGACCGGGTGGTCGCGCAGGAAGCCGGCGCCGCCGAGGAGCTGGACCGCCTTGTCGGTCACCGAGACGGCCACCTCACCGGCCTTGAGCTTGGACATCGAGCCCTCGCCCGCGGTGAACGGCCGGTTGTTGCGGCCCATCCAGGAGGCGCGCCAGACCAGCAGCCGGGCCGCGTCGATCTCCATCTTCATGTCGGCGAGCGCGAACGCGACCGCCTGGTTGGAGATGATCGGCCGTCCGAACTGGACCCGCTCCTTGGCGTAGTCCAGGGCGTACTCGTAGGCGGCGCGGGCCACGCCGAGCGCCTGCGCGCCGACTGTCGGGCGGGACAGCTCGAACGTCCGCATCGCCGCCTGGCCGGAGGCGCGCTGCCCGGACCGGGCGCGGGCCAGACGCTCGTCGAGCGCGTCCTTGCCGCCGAGCAGGCAGCGGCCTGGCACCCGGACGTCGTCGAGGAAGACGTCCGCGGTGTGCGAGGCGCGCAGCCCCAGCTTGCGCAGCTTGCGGGTGGCGGTCAGACCGGGAGTGCCGGGGGGTACGACGAACGCGGCCTGGCCGCGCGAGCCCAGCTCGGGCTCGATCGAGGCGGTGACCACGTGCACCCCGGCGATGCCGCCGTTGGTGGCGTACGCCTTCTGCCCGTTGAGCACCCACTCGTCGGTGGCCTCGTCGTAGACGGCGCGGGTACGCATCGAGCCCACGTCGGATCCGGCCTCCGGCTCGCTCGTGCAGAACGCGGCCACGGCCGGGGAGTCGACGTCGCCGAAGCACTGCGGCACCCATTCGACGAGCTGCTCGGGGGTGCCGGCGCCGTAGATCGCAGCGACCGCGAGGGAGGTGCCGAAGATGCTCAGGCCGATGCCGGCGTCACCCCAGAAGAGTTCCTCGCTGGCGATCGGCAGGGAGAGGCCGGTGGGGTCGGCCCAGCAGGTGGCGAGGAACTCGAACCCGTACAGGCCGACCTTCGCGGCCTCCTGGATGATCGGCCAGGGAGTCTCCTCCCGGGCGTCCCACTCGGCCGCGGCCGGGCGCACGACCTCGGCGGCGAAGCCGTGCACCCAGTCGCGAAGGTCCCGCTGTTCCTCGTTCAGGTCGAGCGAGAACTCGGCCATGTCAGGCCTTGGGGATGTCGAACAGGTTGGCGATGTTGGCGGCCAGGCCCAGGTCGCCCTTGGCCTTCAGCTTGCCGGTCATGAACATCATCACCGGGTTGGCGCCACCGGAGACGATCTTCAGGAACTCGACCGGGCCCATGGTGAGGCTCAGCTTCGGGTCGCGGGTCGCGGTCTCCGAGACGGTGCAGGTGCCGTTCTCGATGACGATCTCGTAGGTGTCGGTGCCACCGTCCGGACGGCCGGTGATGTTCCAGTGGATGACCGCGTTGGTGGCACCGGCGCGGTCCGCGCGGAACAGCGTGGGCATCCGGTTGAAGACCTCGCTGAGGATCTTGCCGCGCGCCTCGCCGGACATGATCTCGTTGATCTTGGCGTCCGGCGTGGACTTGACCAGCTGCGCGAACTCCTTCGGGCCGACGTTCGCGAAGTTGGCCGGGTCGAAGTCAGTCATGGGGGATTGCACCTCTCGGGCGGGGCCACTTTGGTTACTCTGGCGTAACCTTACGCACGGGTAGGTATGCTCGCAAGGGTGTCCAGCACGCCGACCTTCAAGCGCCTCCCCCGCGCCGTACGCGAGCAGCAGATGCTCGACGCGGCGGTGAAGGTGTTCTCCCGCCGCGGCTTCCACGCCGCCAGCATGGACGAGATCGCCGACGACGCCGGCATCTCCAAGCCGATGGTGTACGCCTACCTCGGCACCAAGGAGGAACTCTTCATCGCCTGCCTGCACCGGGAGAGCACCCGGATGATGGAGGCGATCGCCGGCGCGGCCGCCCCCGACCTGCCCGCCGACGAGCGGCTCTGGCGCGGACTGCGCGCGTTCTTCGGCTTCGTCGGCGCGCACCGGGACGGCTGGGCGGTCCTCTACCGGCAGGCCCGCGGCTCCCAGCCGTTCGCCGCCGAACTCGCCGCCATGCGCGGCCGGCTGGTCGAGGTGGTCGCCGGCATGCTCGACCACGCGTTGCGCGCCTCCGGCCGCGAGGTCGGCGCCACCGACCTGGAGGTGGTCGCGTACGGGCTGGTCGGCGCCAGCGAGTCGCTCGCCGACTGGCTGGCCGACCACCCCGAGGCCGACGCCGGGAAGACAGCGACCCGGATGATGAACGTGGCCTGGCTCGGCGCCGACCAGCTCCTGCGCGGCGTCACCTGGCACCCGCCCGCCGCGGGGTAAGGAAGGGCCCCTTCTTAACGCCTCCGGTAGTGGAAGGGCCCCTTGTTAACAGTCGCGCCGGGCGGCAGCCCGCCGGTGCGCCCGCCGCCGGCCCCAGCGGACGGCCTCGAACAGGCCGGTGACGGCCAGCGAGATGGCCACGCCGGCGAGCAGCCCGGACAGCGGGTTGTGCTCGAACGCCAGGCCGCCGAAGTAGCCGAGCAGCCCGCAGTAGACCCCCCAGGTGGTGCACGCCAGGCCGTCGTACAGCAGGAACGTGCGCGCGGGATAGCGGACCGCGCCCATGGTCAGCGTGACGGCGGTCCGGCCGCCGGGGACGTACCGGGCGGTGGTCAGGATCATCCCGCCGCGTCTGTCGACCGCCCGGCGGGCCCACTCCGAGCTGGCCCGCCGCCTGCTGTCCGCCGGGAAGCGGGCCAGCCGGTGCGCGCCGCCGCCGCGCCCGATCGCGTACGAGATGTGGTCGCCGGCGAGCGCGCCGAACGCGGCGGTCACGATCACCAGCACCAGGTTCGGCTCGCCGCCGGCCGCGAAGACCCCGGCGGTGATCACCACTGTCTCGCCCGGCACCGCCGGGAAGAACGCGTCGACGGCGGTGACCGCGATGATCACCAGGTACACCCACGGCGACGTCACCGTGTGGTGCAGCAGGTCGAGCACGTCCCCCATGCACCCATGCTCGGGGGTGCGGTGTTAAGCAGGGGCCCTTCCCATACAAAAGGCGTTAACAAGGGGCCCTTCCTTCTCCTCGGCCGTCGGCCCGCGCGACGTGAGCACCACCGGCGCGCCCAGCGCCTCCGAGACCGCAGCCGGCCAGTCGGCAGGCGACTCGTCCAGCACCGGCCGAGCCCGCATCAGCCGCTCGGTGAGCGCCGCCTGCCGGTCCAGGTCACCGGCCGGGCCGGGGACGAGCCGGTCCAGGCCCTCGTACCGGCGGCAGATCCGCAGCTCGGGCCGGGCCAGGTCGAGGTGGGTGAGCGCCAGCCCGTCGACGCCACCTGCCACCTCCAGCGCGTACCTGTGGGCGACCGCGTCGAAGTGCCCGAACCGGAACCGCCCCTGCCAGGGGTTCGTCCCGTTGTGCCGGTCGGTGAACGGCAGCGCCGCGTCCTCGGTGACCAGCGGTCCGGGACCGTGCCGGGTGGTGGTCGTGCGCAGCACGCCGAGCCGCTGCGCGGTCCCGGCCATGCCCGCCTCGGCGAGCAGCGTCTCGGCGTTGGCGAACGTCGTGGTGCTCCACGTCGTGTACGGGTGGAAGCCGTGCCACTCGTCCAGCAGCACCCCCTGCGCGCCCTCGAACACGCAGGTGCCCTCGCGCAGGGCACCTGCCAGCCAGGTCCGGTCGACGATCGCCACCCGGTGCGCGAAGGCCGCGTACGCGGGCAGGCAGTCGTCCACCGGTGGCGCGTCGAGCGGGCCCAGCTCGGCGGTGAGCCGGTCCCGCAGCGCGGTCAGCCGCCGGCGCAGCACCGCCGGGCGGCGGCAGTCAGCCACCCGGGGTGCCTCGTCGGGGTGGGCGAGGCCGTACGCGACCGCCTCGCCCACCCCGAGCCCGCAGGAGCCGTGCCGGTCGGCTCCCCGGGCGATCTCCCGGGCGCGGTTCGCGGCCCGGTGGTACGGGGTGGCGAGCAGCGCCTCCCCGTCCACAGTCAGACGGTCGAGCGCGTCGGGCACGCCCACCGACGCGAGGTGGTCGGCCTCGGCGGCCAGCGCCAGCGGGTCCACCACCACGTGCCGCGCCAGGTGCGTGCGCACCCCGGGACGGAGCGTCCCGGCGCCGAACTGCGCGAACGTGTGATGCCTCCCGTCGCGCAGGACGACGTTGTGCGCCGCCTGCGCGCCCCCGTTGAACCGGACCACCGTGTGGACCTGCCGGGTGGCGCAGAGCAGGTCCACCACTGTGCCCTTGCCGGCGTCGCCGTAGCCGAGGTCGACCACCATCACGTGGTTCACAGCCGGGTGACCCCGCTTCCGCCGTCGGCCGGGCTGAACGGCAGCGTCGCCACCGCGCGCCGGCCCGAGCCGACCTGGGCGAGGGCCTTCGAGACGGTCCGGGTGGCCGTCGAGCCGGCCCGGTCCAGGTCGCGCAGCCCGGCGTCGAGGTCGATGGCCTGCTCGCCGAGGCCGACGGTGAGCGCGATCGTCTCGCAGACCGCGTCCAGGTCGTCCAGCTCGACCGCGTTCTGCCCGAGCAGGCCGCGCCAGAAGTCCAGCACCTTGCGGTTGCCCGCGTAGTGGCTGCCGGCGGGCAGCAGGTAGTAGGTGTCCCAGCGCGCGGTCACCTCGTCCACCATCTGCCGGACCGGCATGTCCTCGCCCAGCCCGTCCCCGATCAGCCGGCTCACCTCAGCGGTCTTCACCGCCGGGTACGCCAGCTCGTCGCCGATGATGAACAGGTAGCCGCGCCGGCCACGCTTGTCCCAGCTGTCGGTGGCCGTGTGCCGGGCCATGAAGTAGAGCGCCAGCTCGTACGACTCCATCATCTGGCCGCCTCCGCCGCCCTCCAGCACGATCCGGCCGAGGTCGTCGTCCATCCGGTTGTCGGACTCGAACTGCCCGACCTGCAACGGCACCCGGTCGCAGGTGGCGTCGCCGATCGCGCCGAACATGACCTGTGGGTCCTTCGCGTACCCCTGGCGCAGCAGCAGGCCGAGCAGCTGCGGCAGCTTGCTCTGCAGCACCCGGGGCACGTGGCCCATCGAGCCGGTGACGTCGAACAGCACGGCGATCGGCGTCGACTGGGGGTGCTCGGCGGAGTCGCGGCTCTCCCGCAGCGCGTCGCGCGGGTCGAGCGCGGGGTGCACCTTGCGGGCGCCGCTGTCGCTGTAGGAGAACGCGCTCTTGCCGGTGCGGCGCCGGTAACGGTCGGCGGCGTCGTACACGTCGGTGGACCAGATTCCACTGCCCATGGCAGCCTCCCTACGGGTTGAGGGTGAAGGGTCGGAAGGTGCGCGGCCCGTACAGCCGGTGCAGCACCTCGTCCAGTTCGCGCAGCAGCCGCCAGGCGTCGTCCGGCCGGGTGGCGAGCGCGGTGCCCTGGCAGCCGTCGGCGAAGGCGCGCAGCTCGCGCGGCGCGCGGTCGCCCATCAGCCAGGTCATGCAGCGGGCGGCGAGCGCGATGTCGGTGCCCGGCCCGCACTGCCGCTTCGCGGCGACCTCCGGCGGATACCAGTCCTCGTGGCCGGGCACGAGCGCCGGCACGAGCCCGCCCGGCTCGGCCGAGAAGCACCAGTCGACGAGCACCAGGCCGTGTGCGTCCGGCTCGATCAGCACGTGCCGGGGCAGCACCGCGCCGTGCACGACGCCGGCCCGGTGGGCCAGGCCGAGCGCCACGAGCAGCCGCCGCCACATCCAGGCCGCGTCGCGCGGGTCCAGCCCGTCCGGGTACGCGCGGCGCACGTCGTCCAGGCTTCGCAGTCCGGGTACGGTCATTAGCTCGTTGACCTGCCGTTGCACGCCGGTCGACGGGTCGCGCGCCGGGTAGGAGTCGACGAGCCGGGGCACGTACGCGAGGTGCTTGGCGTCGCCGCGCTCGGCGATCCGCCGCAACGCGCGTGCCTCGCGGGCCATCAGGTCGTTGTCGCCGGGGTGCCGGCACACCTTGGCCAGGTGATAAGAAGGGGCCCCTCCTCTACCGGAGGCGTTAACAGGGGGCCCTTCCTTCCGTTCGTGCAGGGTGGCGACGTCGCCTGTGTACGTGGGGGCGGGAGTGCGCCACCGGGTGGTGACTGTGACGAGCGCGTCGGCGGCGGCGGCGCGTACCCCCGGGTCGGCCGCGCCCAGCCGGTCGGGGTGCAGCGCGCCGACCAGCTCGCGGTAGCGGCGGGCCGGCTCCTGCGTGCCGAACAGGTCGGCGTCGGTGCGCGCGGCCGTGACCAGCCGGATCGCCTCCTCGGTCCTCACCGAACCGTCTCCTCCCGGGCGGGGCGCAGCAGCGCCGGGTGCAGCAGCCGGGCGTCTCCGGCGCGGTAGAGCTTGGCCCGGGGGCCGCCGCGCGCGCCGCCGCGTTCGGTGCTGGCGCCGGTGCTCTCCACGAAGCCGGGCACCGAGAGCACCTTGCGGTGGAAGTTGCCGGCGTGCAGCGGGTGGCCCCAGACCGTCTCGTAGACCTCCCGCAGCTCGGTGACTGTGAACTCGGGGGCGAGGAACCGGGTGGCGAGCGGCGTGTACTCCAGCTTGGAGCGGGCGCGCTCCAGACCGTCGTCGATGATCCGGCCGTGGTCGAAGGCGAGCTGCCGGCTGGTCAGCGCGGTGACCGGCAGCCAGATCGCCTCGTCGGCGTCGGTGTCGGCGACCGGGTCGGGCAGGTCGGGGGCGAACGCCAGGTGCGCGACCGAGACCACGCGCATGCGGGGGTCGCGGTCCGGGGCGCCGTAGCTGCCGAGCTGTTCCAGGTGCACCCGGCGCAGCCGCTCACCGCCCAGGCCGGTCTCCTCGGCCAGCTCGCGCCGGGCGCCTGCGGCGAGGTCCTCGTCCGGCTGGACGAAGCCGCCGGGCAGCGCCCAGTGCCCCTCGTAGGGCGGCGCGCCGCGGCGGATCAGCAGCAGGTGCAGCGCGCCCTCGCGGATGGTCAGGGCGACCACGTCGACGGTGACCGCGACCGCCGGGTAGTCCCGGGGGTCGTACCCGGCGAGGAACTCCTGCTCGTTCACGGCCACTCACTCTCTCAGGTTGAGAACAACTCAATCTGAGAACAACTTAGCGCCGAAAAGAGGGGACGGCAAGTCCCCTCTTTCGCTCAGCGCACCGAACCGACCAGATGCGGCCTTCCGTCCCGGGCGCTGTGCAGCGCGAAGTCCCAGCCCTCGCCGGTCGCCGAGGCACTGAACGCGACAGTGGACGGCAACGGCACCGGCAGCTTGAACGACACGTCCACCGTGTACGCCTCGGGCAGCCGGGGTTCCAGCGCGGCCAGGCAGCGGGCCTTGCTCCACATGCCGTGCGCGATCGGGCGCGGGAAGCCGAACAGCCGCGCGCCCAGCTTCGAGGTGTGGATCGGGTTGTGGTCGCCGGAGACGCGCGCGTAGTCCGTACCCACCCGGGGCGTCACCCGCCACCGCGCCGAGGCGGCCGGCGGCGCCGGGCGGTCACCCCGGTCGCGCCGCGGGCCGCCGCCTGCGGCGCGCTCCTTCCCGAGGTACGTGGACACGCCGCGCCACACCTCCTCGCCGCCGATCGAGCCGACCAGCACCACGTCGAGCTGGCGGCCCCGCTCGTGCGGGCGCAGGTTCTCCGCGTACGTGTGGAAGTCGACGCTCTCGCCGACCTCGACCGGGCGGTGCACGGTGATCCGGTTGGCCACGTGCACCACGCCGGTGAGCGGGATCGGGAAGCCCGGACCCGTCATCAGCCGCAGCGACAGCGGGAATCCGAGCACGTGCAGGTACGTCGCCGGCAGCCGGTCGGTCAGCCGGAACCCGCACACCCGGTCGTAGTCCGCCAGGTGCCGCTGATCCACAGCGACCCCCGAGACGCCCAGTTCGAGCCCCGGTACGTCCGCCCCGCGACGCCCCCCGACCCCCGGCACCACTCCCAGCAGCGCCCGCCGATAGAGCGCCCCACTGGCAGGCAGCCGCGACAGTGCCACGCGCCGCCGCCCTTCCGGCCCCGCCTCTTCCCCCTCCCCTTCACCCCGTCGATCATGAAGTTGGCTGCCTTGTGGATCTCCAGAAGTGCCGTCAACTTCATGATCGTCGGAGGAGGGGCGGGCCTGGGTGGGGTGGGACTGGGGGTGGGACTGGGCCTGGGCGGCGGCTCGGGCTGCGGTCAGGTCCCGGGTGGGGCCCTCGATCAGGTCGTGCAGGCTCAGGTCGTCCTCGTGGTCCTTCGCCATCACGCCCCCAGCAGGCTCTGGCCGCAGACCCGGACCACGTTGCCGCTCACCGCGCCGGTCGCCGGCCAGGAGAGCCAGCCGATCGTCTCGGCCACGTCCACCGGCAGGCCGCCCTGGGCCATGCTGTTCATCCGCCGTCCCGCCTCGCGGATCGTCAGCGGGATGCGCGCGGTCAGCCGGGTCTCGATGAAGCCCGGCGCCACGGCGTTCAGGCTGATCCCGCGCCCGCGCAGCACCGGCGACAGCGAGTCGACCAGGCCGATCACGCCGGCCTTGCTCGTCGCGTAGTTGGTCTGCCCCCGGTTGCCGGCGATCCCGGCGATCGACGAGACCGACACGATCCGGCCGCCGGCCGGCATCAGGTCGCGTTCCAGCAGTACGTCGTTGATCCGCTCCTGGCTGGACAGGTTCACGTCGATCACCGAGTCCCACCGGTCGGCGTCCATCCGGCCCAGCGTCTTGTCCCGGGTGATGCCCGCGTTGTGCACCACCACGTCGACCCGGCCGTGCCGGGACGCCAGATGCTCCGCCAGCCGCGTCGGCGCATCAGGCGCGGTCAGGTCGAGCTGCACCGCGCTGCCGCCGATGTCGTTCGCGACAGCGGCCAGCTCGTCCCCGGCCGCCGGGATGTCGAGCGCCACCACCTGGGCGCCGTCGCGGGCCAGCACCTTCGCCAGCGCCGCGCCGATGCCCCGGGCCGCGCCGGTCACCAGCACCACCTGCCCGGAAAGCGGCCGGTCCCAGTCGGCCGGCGCGACGGCGGTGCCGGTGCCGACGCGGACGACCTGGCCCGAGACGTACGCGGACCGGCCGGAGAGCAGGAACCGGAGCGTGGACTCCAGGCTCACCGGGGTGCCGGCGTCACCCTCGCGTGTCACGTAGACGAGCTGGGCGGTCACGCCCCGGCCGAACTCCTTGCCGATGCTGCGGGTCAGGCCCTCCAGCGCACGCTGGGCGGTAGCCTCCCGGGGGGAGCCGCACTCGGCCGGCGGGGTGCCCAGCACGATCACCCGGCCGCTGGGCAGCAGCGAGCGGGCCTGCGGGTGGAAGAAGTCGTAGAGCTGGCGCAGCCCGGCGGAGTCGGTGATGCCGCTGGCGTCGTACACCAGGGCCGCGAAGCGGCGGTCGGCGTCGTGGGCGGCGACCGGGTCGGCCAGCTCGACCCCGGCGGCGGTCAGGATCTTGCCGGCCGGCTCGGCGATCCGGCCGCCGGCCGAGGAGCCGAGCAGGACCGGCCCGGGAACGAGCGGGTCGCCCGGCGTGTGCCGGCGCAGTCGGGGCGGGTCGGGCAGCCCGAGGCGCTTGACCAGCGCGCGACCGGCCCCCGTCTGGACGAAGCTCGCGTACCTGTCGGTCATAGGCGTAGCCTACTGGCGAGTAGGGTTCGGGCAACAGTTTCGAGGGAGGCCGATCGTGCAGAGTGTCCGGCGGGTCGCGGTCATCGGGGGCAACCGCATCCCCTTCGCCCGGTCCAACTCGCGCTACGCGCACGCGTCGAACGCGGACATGCTCGGTGCGGCGCTCGACGGGCTGATCGCCCGGTTCGGGCTGGCCGGCGAGCGGGTCGGCGAGATGGTGGCCGGCGCGGTGCTCAAGCACTCCCGCGACTTCAACCTCACCCGTGAGGTGGTGCTCGGCTCCCGGCTCGACCCGCACACCCCCGCGTACGACATCCAGCAGGCCTGCGGCACCGGGCTGGAAGCGGCCATCCTGGTCGCCAACAAGATCGCCCTCGGGCAGATCGAGGTCGGCATCGCCGGCGGCGTCGACACCACCTCGGACGCGCCGCTCGCCGTCAACGAGGACATGCGGCGCACCCTGATCCAGCTCAACTCGGCCCGTACGCTCGGCGAACGGCTCAAGATCGCGGCGAAGCTGCGCCCGCACCAGCCGTTCAAGCCGGAGATCCCGCGCAACGCCGAGCCGCGTACCGGGCTGTCAATGGGTGAGCACGCGGCCCGGACCGCGCTGCGCTGGAACGTCGACCGGACCGCGCAGGACGAACTCGCGCTGCGCTCGCACCAGCGGCTCGCGGCCGCGTACGACAAGGGGTTCTTCGACGACCTGATGACCCCCTACCTGGGGCTGACCCGCGACCAGAACCTGCGCCCGGACACCAGCCTGGAGAAGCTCGGCTCGCTCAAGCCGGTCTTCGGCGCCTCCGGCGCGGACGCCGAGCGGGCCACCATGACCGCCGGCAACTCCTCGCCGCTCACCGACGGCGCGTCGACTGTGCTGCTCGCCTCCGAGGAGTGGGCCAAGGCGCACAACCTGCCGGTGCTCGCCTGGTTCTCCTGGTCGGAGGCCGCCGCCGTCGACTTCGTGCACGGCGACGAGGGCCTGCTGATGGCCCCCGCGTACGCGGTGCCCCGGATGCTGGCCCGGGCCGGGCTGAGCCTCCAGGACTTCGACTTCTACGAGATCCACGAGGCGTTCGCCTCGCAGGTACTGGCGACGCTGGCGGCCTGGGAGTCGCCGGAGTTCTGCAAGGAGCGCCTCGGCCTGGACGCCCCGCTCGGCTCGATCGATCGGGACAAGCTCAACGTCAACGGCTCGTCGCTGGCGGCCGGACACCCGTTCGCCGCCACCGGTGGCCGGATCGTCGCCACGCTGGCCAAGCTGCTGGATGAGAAGGGGAGCGGGCGCGGCCTGATCTCCATCTGCGCGGCCGGCGGGCAGGGCGTGACAGCGATCCTGGAGCGCTGACGACGACGCCCGCCCGGTTGTGCGCCGGGCGGGCGTCGTCGGTGCGAGCGTCAGCCCCCGACTGTGAACTTCTCCCACGGGCCGACAGTGGTGCGGTTGGCGATCAGCGGCTTGGCGCCCGCACTCTCGGCGCTGACGTAGCGGTTGTTGATCGTCGCTTTGAGGCTGACCGTGCCGTCCGCGTTGCGGACCAGGACGAACGTCTCCCAGGCGCCGGCGCTGGTGCGGTTGGCGATCAGTGGCTTGGTGCCGGTGCCGTCCGCGCAGACGACCTTGCCGTTGGCCTGGGCCAGGAGCGCCACTTTGCCGCTGCCGAGGTCGAGCAGGTCGAACCGTTCCCAAGGGCCGGCGCTGGTGCGGTTGGCGATCAGCGGCTTCGTGCCGGCGCTCTCCGCGCTGACGAACCGGCCGTTCACGCCGGCCTTCAGGGTGCGGTTCGCGTCGGCCAGGTTGACCCGGTAGAACTTTTCCCGGGTGCCGATCGCGGTGGCGGTGGCGACGAGCTGAGCGTTCCCGTCGACGCCCACGTACGCCCGGCCGCTCCAGCGCAGGCTGATCGTGCCGTCAGCGTTGGTGACCAGGTCGAAGGTCTGCTCGTCCGTGACCGCCGGGCTGTTCGGCAGGATGGCGCCGCTGTTGACCAGATACCGTCCGACCGAGCGGGACAGCACGGCGACGCGCCCGTTGCCCGCATCGGCCAGGTCGAACTGCCCGTCGCCGGCCAACGTGGCCTTGTCGGCGGTCAGGACCCGCCCTGCCGTGGCGGACGCGTAGCGCAGGTTGACGAGGGCGAGCAGACCGACTGTGCCGGTACGGCGCAGAACGCTGATGCCCTGCGTGGCGGTGCCGGTCCGGTTGTCGGACCCGGAGACCGTCACCGAGACGGTGTAGTCGCCGGTGGTTGTGTAGGCGTGCGAGGCGACCGGCTTGTCCGAGGTGACCACCGTGCCGTCACCGAAGTCGAAGACGTACCTGGAGATCGGCCGGTACCCGGGGAGCGAGAGGGACGCGTCGGCGGTGACGGTGCGGGTGCCGAGATCCAGTTTCGTCTCGACCCAGGCGCGCGGGGCACCCAGGTATTCGGTCACCCCGCGATCTGCCCACGGCACCGGGCCGGCGCCGGTGTTGGGCCGGTTCGGGTTGTCGGCACGGGCGTTGCCGGCGCGGTCGGTGGCCTGGAAGCCCGGGGCCGCGGAGTTCGCCGAGTCCTCCGCCTCGGTGGTGTAGGACGTGTCCAGGTCGTGCGCGGCCTGCCCGGACGCGAGCCGGAACGCCTGCACGCCCATCCGGGTGCCGTTCCACGAGTAGGCCGTGTCGGACGGCGAACTGTAGTGGTAGGTGTTGTTGTAGTCCACCACGGTGCTGCCGGCGGCGGCGTCGAAGAGGCCGATCTCCACGCCGGGCGGGTCTGCCGGGTCGCAGTAGCTTCGCGTGGTGATCCCGTTCGAGTTCATGATGTTGTTCTGCACCGAGACACCGGTGGCGTCGCCGTCCACCCGGATGCCGTCGCTGCAGTGGTCGCGTACGTAATTGTTGGTGATCGCTGTCCGGGCGGCCCCGCGGACGTGGATCCCCAGCCCTGCCCCGCTCTGGACCTGGGTGTTGGCCACGACGGTGTCCGCCGCCGCCGGGCCGATGGCGACCCCGGCGCCGGTGAACGCGCCGACGGTGCTGTTCAGGATCGTGTTTCCCGGACCGTCGATCCGGATGCCGACGTTCGGCTCGGCGACCTTGTAGGTTCCGCCCACGGTGGCGGAGCGGACGACCACACCGGTGGTCGCCGTGTCCATACTGATGCCGCTGGCCGGCATCACGCCCTTGACGATGATCTGGGCCAGCGTGGTCCGGCTCACGGCGGTGAGCCGGACGATCGGTGCGGTGGCCGTGTCCGCCGGAAGGAAGCTACCGCCCTGCACCGTCAGCCCGGAGGCGTTGGCGAGGTCGAGGGCGGGGCCGTCGGCCGTCTTGGCCACCCGGATGTTCTGGAGCACGATGTCGTGCTGGCCGTGCACGACGACACCGGCGGTGGGGCCGTTGATCGTGGCGGAACCGTCGGCGACGATGGTGATCGGCTGCTCGGGGGTGCCGGAGCGGCCGACGGTGACCCGCTCCGGGTAGGTGCCCTGGCCGATGTCGACGGTCTGGCCCGGTTCGACCCGTGCCACCGCCGGATTGATGGAGCAGAACGGCGCGCCCAGAGTGCCGGGGCCGGTGTCTGAGCAGGCCGCCGCCGTCTGACGGACGTAGATGGTGGTCGTGTCGGCCGCCTGGGAAGGCGCGGCGAGGACCAGCAGGGAACCGCCGGTCAGCACGGTGGTGGTGAGCCCGGCGAGAAGGGGTCTGTGCATGTGAACCCTCGGTCGAGGAGTGAAGGCCCTGAGTGGGACCGGGGAACATGATCCGCGACTTGTCGGGTCCGCGTAGCCCTTGGGGACGTATCGGACGCGGTCGTCGGGCAACCGATCGGTCCTGCACTCCGCCCCCTGGACGCCGACGTCCGGGGGACGCCCACCACCGACGAGATGGCCACCGTCGCGCTGGAGCCGGCGGCATCGGCTGGGCTGACGACGTTCTCGGTCCGGCCCGCCCACGGGCCGGACCGGACCGGGTACCGGCGTCGCCGGGGCCGGCCCGGGCGTCGTGAAAGACTGAGGTACGTGACGACGATCCCGAACGTGCTCGCCAACCGGTACGCCTCGCCCGAACTGGTCGCCCTCTGGTCGCCGGAGGAGAAGGTCCGGATGGAGCGCCGGCTCTGGCTGGCGGTGCTCAAGGCCCAGCGTGATCTCGGCGTGCCGGTGCCGGACGGGGTGGTCGAGGCGTACGAGCGGGTGGTCGACCAGGTCGATCTGGCCTCGATCGCGGCCCGGGAGCGGGTCACCCGGCACGACGTGAAGGCCCGGATCGAGGAGTTCAGCGCGCTCGCCGGGCACGAGCACGTGCACAAGGGGATGACCTCCCGTGACCTCACCGAGAACGTCGAGCAGCTCCAGATCCGCGCCTCGCTGGAGCTGATCCGGGACCGGGTGGTCGCCACGCTGGCCCGGCTGGGCCGGCACGCGGGCGAGTACTCGGCGCTGGTGATGACCGGCCGCTCGCACAACGTCGCCGCGCAGGCCACCACGCTGGGTAAGCGCTTCGCGTCCGCGGCGGAGGAGCTGCTGATCGCGTACGAGCGGCTGGAGGATCTGATCGCCTGGTTCCCGCTGCGCGGGATCAAGGGTCCGGTGGGCACCGCCGCCGACCAGCTCGACCTGTTCGACGGCGACGCCGCCAAGGTGGCGGAGCTGGAGCGCCGGGTCGCCGAGCACCTGGGCTTCAGCCGGGTGCTGGACAGCGTCGGCCAGGTCTACCCGCGTTCGATCGACATGGCGGTCGTCGCGGCGCTGGCCCAGGTGGCCGCCGCGCCGTCGTCGCTGGCGACCACGATCCGGCTGATGGTGGGCCAGGAGCTGGTCACCGAGGGCTTCAAGCCGGGCCAGGTCGGCTCCAGCGCGATGCCGCACAAGATGAACACGCGCTCGTCGGAGCGGGTGAACGGCTTCGCGGTGATCATCCGGGGTTACCTGTCGATGGTCGGTGAGCTGGCCGGCGACCAGTGGAACGAGGGTGACGTCTCCTGCTCGGTGGTGCGCCGGGTCGCGCTGCCCGACGCGTTCTTCGCCGCCGACGGGCTGTTCCAGACGTTCCTCACCGTGCTGGACGAGTTCGGCCCGTACCCGGCGGTGATCAACCGGGAGCTGGAGCGCTTCCTGCCGTTCCTCGCCACCACGAAGATCCTGGTGGCAGCGGTACGCCGGGGTGTGGGCCGGGAGGTCGCGCACGAGGTGATCAAGGAGCACGCGGTCGCCGTGGCGCTGGCGATGCGGGAGAAGGGCGCGGCCGAGAACGACCTGTTCGACCGCCTGGCCGCGGACGGCCGGCTGGGCCTGACCCGGGCCGAGGTCGACACGCTGGTGGCCGACCGCAACGCCTTCGTAGGCGCCGCCACCGACCAGGTGTCCCGCGTAACGGCAAGAATCACCAAGGTCGTGGAGTCCCACCCCGAGGCGGCGGCCTACTCCCCGCCCCCCATCCTCTGACCGCCCTGTCCTTCTGGTCGATCATGAAGTTGGCGGCACTCAGGGAGATCATTCCTGCCGTCAACTTCATGATCGACGCGGCAGAGGCGGCAGAAGCGGCAGACAGCGCCGGTCAGGGACCGGTGGGGGTTTCGGCCGCGGAACTCAGGTTGGGGGCGCTCGCAGGCTCGGCGATGCCGCCGGGCGCGGAGGCGATCTCCGGCTCGTGAGCGGTCTCGGCCGCGATCGCCGGCTGGTCCGGCGGCATGACGTCCGGCATCTTCGGCGCGACGATCACCGCCGTGCCGTACGCGCAGATCTCCATCCACATCTCGCCGCAGTCGCGGCTGTCGAAGCGCATGCCGATCACCGCGTTCGCGCCCAGGCGGCGTGCCTCCTCGCCGAGGCGGGCCACCGAGTCGGTACGCCACCGGGTCAGGTTGTCCGGCGCCATCGGGTCGTAGGCGCCACCGCGCAGGTTCTTGACCCCCTCGCGGTACGGGTTGCGGGTCCTCGCCATCGAGGAGACCACTTCGCCGAGGATCTGGCGGATCTCGTAGCCGGGCAGTTGATCCGTCGTCACGACCAGCACGCTTCCGATGCTGTCAGTCCCCGGCCGGGTGGTTCGCGAGCCGTGTTCAGCTGATCGGATGCTGAAAAACGGCGCGGCGCGGACGGCCGGGCCGCACCCGACCGATCCGCGCCGCATCGGCATCAACCGTCAGACACCGGCCGTCGAGGTGATCCAGGCCCGGTTGTACGCAACACTGCCGTAGTTCTGGATGCTCTGGCCGTCGGCGGTGGAGGCGACGCCGACCTGCCGGCCGTTGTAGAACTGCGGGCCGCCCGAGTCGCCCCGCCACGCGTTGCCGTTGACCCGGGTGCTCCGGATCGCCTGGCCGCCGTACGCGTCGGTGACGCTGGTGCTGGTCACCCGGACGCTGGCGGTCTTGAGCTGGGGCGACGCGCCGCAGCCGCTGTAGCAGGTCATGCCCCAGCCGTAGATGGTATTGGTCGAGCCGACCGGCGGGTTGCTGCTGGCCAGCGAGACGGCGGAGGTGCTGACCGTGCTGGACAGGCGCAGCAGGGCCAGGTCGTAGCGGGTGTAGGAGGCGCTCACGGTGCGGGTGACGCCGCCCGAGGCGTAGTAGACGCTGCCGACCCGGACGGACATGGTGCCGCTGACGCAGTGCCGGGCGGTGAGCACCCACTGGGGCGCGATGACGCTGCCGGAGCAGGTGAACGAGCCGTTGCTGAAGACGGCGGCGGCCCACGGCGCCGACGAGACGGTGCCGCCGCCGATGATCGGCTGGGGGCCGGCCGGCGCGGCGGTGGCGCCGGAGGCGGTGGCCAGGACGCCGGCCAGCGCGGTGGTCAGCACGGCGAGCAGGGGACGGAGGCGCATGTCGGGGCTCCTTCTGCGCGGACGCCCGGGGTTGCCGGGCAGGGGGTGACACCCGCCGGATGGGGTGGGCCGGCGAGGGACGTCGATCTAACTCATCGACATCTGACGATGCATGCTACGGCCGTGACACCCTCTGTCACAAGGTGTGGATCGAATCGCGCCGATGGCGTGACGCGCGCCGCGTGCCGCGCGGGCGCGCTGTCGGATACCGGTCGAAGGTGGGGTGTTTCGCGGCAGAATGCCTGGTAGGAGGTGGTGCCAGGGGGCGTACACAAGCACGGAGCGCAACGAATTCGCATCGGCGCCGCAACGAACGGGCAACGGTGCCCGTCCGGTGCCGCCGGTGGGGCCGATCAGTGCCGGAACTGCCCCCGGCCGGTGCGGGCCGGGCGGTATCTGCCAGGTAGGCTGGCTCCGCTCGCCCGATTGTTGGGCCGGCACCCAACTGCGTACACAGTCAGGAGTGCCCAGTGCCTCGCGTCGTAGTCGACGTCATGCTCAAGCCCGAGATCCTCGATCCGCAGGGCCAGGCCGTCGCAAACGCGCTGCCCCGCCTCGGCGTCAGTGACGTCGCCTCGGTTCGGATCGGCAGGCGGATCGAGATCGAGTTCACCGGCGAACCGGACCTGGACCGGGCCCGGGAGATCGCCGACAAGCTGCTGGCCAACCCGGTCATCGAGGACTTCACCGTCCGCGTGGTCACCGCCGACGAGACCGCGGGCGCGCAGTCGTGACCGCCCGGGTCGGTGTGGTCACCTTCCCCGGCTCGCTCGACGACGGGGACGCGGCCCGGGCCGTACGGATCGCCGGCGCCGAGGCGGTCCGGCTCTGGCACGGCGACCCGGACCTGCACGGGGTGGACGCTGTCGTCCTGCCCGGCGGCTTCTCCTACGGCGACTACCTGCGCTGCGGCGCCATCGCCCGGTTCGCACCGGTGATGGAGACGATCGTCCAGGCCGCGCGCGGTGGACTGCCGGTGCTCGGCATCTGCAACGGCTTCCAGATCCTCTGCGAGGCCCATCTGCTGCCCGGGGCGCTCACCCGCAACCAGCACCTGCATTTCCGCAACCGGGACCAGGTCCTGCGGATCGAGAGCACCGGCACCGCCTGGACGAACGCGTTCCAGCCGGGCCAGGAGGTGCTCGTCCCGGTCAAGAACGGCGAGGGCTGCTACGTCGCCGACCCCGCGACGCTCGATCGGCTGGAGGGCGAGGGCCGCGTCGTCGCCCGCTACGTCGGCGGCAACCCCAACGGATCGCAGCGCGACATCGCCGCGATCACCAACGAGGCCGGCAACGTCGTCGGCATCATGCCGCACCCCGAGCACGCGGTGGAGGCGCTCACCGGCCCCTCCCTGGACGGCCTCGGCTTCTTCACCTCGGTGCTCAAGCATCTGGTGGGAGCGCCGGCGTGATGGTGGCCGGGAACATCGGTCGGCCCACCCGCCGCACCGGCGGCGAGCGCAGCAAGGAGACGTCATGACCACCCATCCGGACCCGGCCCTGCGCGAGCCGCAGGGCGTGGTGCCGCAGGCCGGCCCGACCGACGACTGGGCGCTGGGCGTGGACACCGTTCCCCGGGCCGCCGACTCGCCGGAGGAGCTTCAGCCGTACGCCGAGCTGGGCCTCCGCGACGACGAGTACGACCGGATCCGGCACATCCTCGGCCGCCGGCCCACCCAGGCCGAGCTGGCCATGTACTCGATCATGTGGAGTGAGCACTGCTCCTACAAGTCGAGCAAGGTGCACCTGCGCCAGTTCGGCGAGAAGGCGCCGCCGAGTGACCGGCTGCTCGCCGGCATCGGGGAGAACGCCGGCGTGGTCCGGGTCTCCGACGAGCTGGCGGTGACCTTCAAGGTCGAGTCGCACAACCACCCGAGCTTCGTCGAGCCGTACCAGGGCGCGGCGACCGGCGTCGGCGGCATCGTCCGCGACATCCTCGCCATGGGCGCCCGCCCGGTCGCCGTGATGGACCCGCTGCGCTTCGGCGCGGCCGACCACCCGGACACCGCCCGGGTACTGCCCGGCGTGGTCGCCGGCGTCGGCGGCTACGGCAACTGCCTGGGCCTGCCCAACATCGGCGGCGAGGTCGTCTTCGACCCCTGCTACCAGGGCAACCCGCTGGTCAACGCGCTCTGCCTGGGCGTGCTGCCGGTCGACCGGCTGCAGAAGAAGGACGCCACCGGCCCCGGCAACATCGTGGTGCTGATGGGCGCCAAGACCGGCCGCGACGGCATCGGCGGAGTGTCCGTGCTCGCCAGCGCCACCTTCGACGAGGGCAGCGAGCAGCGCCGCCCGTCCGTGCAGGTGGGCGACCCCTTCATGGAGAAGCTGCTCATCGAGGCGTGCCTGGAGCTGTACGACGCCGAACTGGTCGTCGGCATCCAGGACCTCGGCGGCGCCGGCCTGACCTGCGCCCTCACCGAGACCGCCGCCTCCGCCGGCACCGGCATGCGGGTCTGGCTGGAGCGCGTGCCGCTGCGCGAGCCGTCGATGGAACCGCACGAGATCCTGGCCAGCGAGTCCCAGGAGCGGATGCTGCTCGTCGTCTCGCCGGACAAGCTCGACGCCGTGCTGAAGACCGCCGAGAAGTGGGGCGTCTGGGCCACCGCCATCGGCGAGGTCACCGCGCCGTCGGCGGACGGCCAGCCGGGCCGCCTGGTCGTCACCTGGCGCGACCAGCTCGTGGTGGACGTGCCGCCGGGCTCGCTCGTCGACGACGGCCCGGTGTACGCCCGGCCGATGCGCGAGCCGGCCGACCTGATCCTGCTCCAGGCCGACCGCGCCGAGACGCTGCCCCGGCCGAGCACCCCGGAGGCGCTCCGGGAGACCGTGCTGCGCATGATCGCGTCGCCGAACCTGGCCGACAAGACCTGGGTGACCGAGCAGTACGACAGGTACGTGCTCGGCAACACCGTGCTCGCCCAGCCGGAGGACTCCGGCGTGATCCGGATCGACGAGCGCAGCGGCCTGGGTGTCGCGCTCTCCGTCGACGGCAACGGCCGGTACGCGCGCCTCGACCCGTACCACGGGACGAAGCTGGCGCTGGCCGAGGCGTACCGGAACGTGGCGGTGACCGGCGCGAAGCCGATCGCGGTGACCAACTGCCTGAACTTCGGCTCGCCGGAGGACCCGGGCGTGATGTGGCAGTTCGCCGAGGCCGTGCGCGGCCTGGCGGACGGCTGCCTGGAGCTGGGCATCCCGGTGACCGGCGGCAATGTCAGCTTCTACAACCAGACCGGCGCCGCCGCCATCCACCCGACCCCGGTGGTCGGCGTGCTCGGCGTGCTCGACGACGTCGCAAACCGGGTGCCGATGGGCTTCGTGCCGCGCCCGGCCGGCGACCACGACCAGCTGTTCCTGCTGGGCGAGACGCACGTCGAGCTGTCCGGCTCGGAGTGGGCCTGGGTGACGCACGAGCACCTGGGCGGCATCCCGCCGCAGGTCGACCTGGCCCGCGAGCGGCAGCTCGCCGAACTGCTGGCCGAGGCGGCCCGGGTCGGGCACCTCAGCTCCGCGCACGACCTGTCCGACGGCGGCCTGGCGCAGAGCCTGGTCGAGTCGGCTCTGCGCCGCGGCGTGGGCGCCCGGGTCGTGGTGCCGGAGCACTTCGCCGGTGGCTCGATGCCGTTCGTGTTCCTGTTCAGCGAGTCCGCCGGCCGCGTGCTGGTGTCGGTGCCGCGCGGCCACGAGAAGGCGTTCACCGCCCTCTGCGCCGAGCGCGGCGTGCCGTGGGAGTTCATCGGCGTCACCGACCCGGCCTCCGGCGGGCTTGAGGTGCACGGCCAGTTCCGGATCGGCCTGGACGAGCTGCGCGAGGCGCACACCGGTACGCTCCCGCGCCTGTTCGGTGCCGCCGAGGCGGCCCGCGTGGAGGTGGAGGCGACCCGTACCGGCACGACCACTGTGCTTCCGGCCACCGCGGAGCAGCCGGTCGGCGTGGACCCGGCCGCTGTCGACGCCGAGCCGATCGCCAAGGCCGGCCGGGACACCCCGGCGGCCGACGCCGAGGCGTCCGCACCCGCCGCCGAGGCGGAGCCCGAGGCGTCCGCTGCGGCGTCCGACGAGGCCGAGCCGGCCGAGGGTACGGCGACGCCGGCAGTCGACGGAACCCCGGCCCAGGACGAGTCGGCGCCCGCCGACGGGTCCGACGGTCCGGCTCCCGGTGAGCCGGCGCCGGGTCAGCGCTGAGGCGCTGGCCTTGGCCGTCTTCGCCCAACCCGGCGCCGGTGTCCGGTTCGACTGGGGACTGACCGGGGCGGCGGAACTCGGCCGGGTCTGTGCCGCCCTGGTGGTGGTGGACGTGCTGTCGTTCACCACCGCCGTGGAGGTGGCGGTGAGCCGCGGCATGCGGGTGCACCCGTTCCCGTGGGGCGAGCAGGCCGCCGACTACGCCCGCCGGGTGGGGGCCGTGGCCGCTGTGGGCCGCCGGAAGACGACGACCGAACACCCGTGGTCGCTGTCCCCGGCGGCGCTGCGGGCCGCGCCGCTCGTCGCCGACCTGGTGCTGCCGTCACCCAACGGTTCGGCGATCAGCGCCGCTGCGAGCGCCACCGGAGTGCCGGTGGTCGCGGCGTGCCTGCGTAACGCACCCGCCGTCGGACGCTGGCTGCGCGCCGAGGGGTACGGCTCGAAGGACGCACCCGTGGGCGTGGTGGCGGCCGGGGAGCGCTGGCCCGACGGGTCGCTCCGGCCGTGCGTGGAGGACCAGCTCGGTGCGGCCTGCGTGCTCGACGCGCTCGCCGATGTGCCCGGCGGGCTCTCGGTGGAGGCCGCGATGGCGCTCGCCGCGCTGGCGAGCACGCCGGACGTGCCGGCAGCGGTCCGGGGATGCGTCTCCGGGCGGGAACTCGCCGAGGGCGGCTTCGCCGAGGACGTCACGGTCGCGACCGAGGTGGGCGTCTCCGACGTGGTGCCGGTGCTCCGCCAGGGCTACTTCGCCCCCGCCTGAGCACCGCTTCCGCTCCCGTCCTGCGGGGCCCGCTGACGACTGTGGCCGCCCGCTGTTCGCGGGCGGCCACAGTTCTCACGTCTGGTGTCTGTCAGTCGTCCAGCCAGTCGAGGCGTCGTCCGCTCCGGTCCGCCTGCCCGTCCGGGCGGGCGCGACCCGCCTGCGCCGGGTCGTTGGAGTAGCCGTTGTCGTAGCCGCCCCCGCGCTGCTGCGGCGGCTCCTGGCCGTAACCGCCCTGCTGGCCGTAACCGCCCTGCGGGTTCTGACCGTAGCCCTCGCCGTATCCGCCGCCCTGCTGGCCGTAGCCGCCCGCCTGGTGACCGCCGTCGTAGCCGCCACCGGCGTTGCCGTAGCCGCCGGCCGGCGCGTCGCCGTATCCGCCCTGCTGACGAGTGCTGTCGTAGCCACCTGTCGCGCCGCTGTCGTAACCCCCGGCGCCCTTGTCGTAGCCGGCCTGGGACCGGCTGTCGTAGCCGCCGGCGGGGTTGTCGTAGCCGCCCGCGGGCGCGTCGCCGTATCCGCCCTGCTGGCGGGTGCTGTCGTAGCCGCCGGCCGGGGCGTCGCCGTAGCCGCCGGCGGGGGCGTTGTCGTACCCGCCGGCCGGTGCGTCGCCGTAGCCGCCGCCCGCCGCGCGACCGCCGCCGTAGGCCGGGGCGTCGCCGTATCCGCCGGTCGGGTTGTCGCCGTAGCCACCGCCCGCGGCGTTGCCGTAGGCGCCGGTGGGCTCGCCGTATCCGCCCTGCTGGCGGGTGCTGTCGTAGCCGCCGGTCGCGCCGTTGTCGTAGCCGCCCGACGCGGCGCCGTAGCCACCGGCCGCGCCGTAAGCGTCGCCCTGCTCCGGGCCACGGCCGTACGGGGCCGAGCCGGACTGGTCGTAGCCGCGGTCCTGCTCCGGCTGGTAGGTGCTGGTGGGGTACGGGTCGGCCGCCGGTGCGTACTGCGTGCTGTCACCGGTGTAGCGGCCGGTGGGCTCGTCGAAGCGCTCGTTGCCGTAGCCGCCGCCCTGGGCCGCGTAGCCGGCCGCCCCAGCCGCGGCACCTGCGGCGTAGTCCGGGTTGCCGTAGCCGGCACCGGAGGAGGGTCCGTTGCCGTAGCCGCCGCCCGAGGAGGGCGCGTTGCCGTAGCCGCCCGCGCCGCCGTAACCGCCCTGGCCCGCTGCGTCGTCGCCGTAGCCGTAGCCGCCCTGGCCGCCGCCCGCGCCGTACGCCGGGCCGGGCGGCGCGCCGTACGGGTCCGGCGGGACGTCGTCCACGACCGGCCGCTGGAGCATGGTGGGGGCGTCGCTGATCGAGGGGCCGCCGACCATCGTCGCGGCCGGGGCGCCCATGCCGTTCACCACGCGGGTCTGGTCGTCGGTGCCGTGGTACGCGCCCCGGGCCGCCGGGATCGCACCGGCCGCGCCGGGACCACCCGGACCGGCCGGCCCACCCGGACCGTCGCCGTCACCGTCGTCGCCCTCGTTCTTGCGGCGCATGTAGAGCAGCACGATGGTGCCCACGCCGACGGCGACGAACAGGCCGCCGAGCAGGATGAGCAGCCAGGAGCCGAAGCCGCCGGAGTCCTCGTTCGCGGCCGGCTGCTGCGCGGCGGGCGCCTCGGCCGACGGGGTGTCGGTCGCCTCCTCGTCGAGCGGCTCCTCGGACGGCGGGGCGGACTCACTCGCCGACGGGGTGGCGCTCGGGCTCGCCGACGCCTTCACCTGGATGCTGAGCCGGACGCCGGTCACCGACTGGCCGGCGTTCGCGTTGATCGACCGGGCGACCGGCGAGGCGCCGTCGGTGGAGGCGCCGAGGTCGATCCGGCCGGGTGCGATCGGGTTGGACTCGGAGCCGCTGAAGCTGAAGTTGCCGTTACCGCTGGTGTTGGTGCGGCGTTCCTTGCCCGCGCTGTCGCGGAGCATGACGAGGGCGCCCTCGATCGGATCGCCGTCGGCGTTGACCACCTTGCCCGAGACCGTCTTGACGGTCTGCGGCTGCTGCGGCGACGGAGGGGCCGCCTTGCCCTTGACCGTGAGGTTGAAGTTCGCGGTGTCCGGTCGCCCGACACCCTGGATCCGGACCGTCACTGAGGAGTTGGCGTCACCGGCGTTGTCGTTCGCGCGCAGGGTAAGGATCTGGACCTTGGCAGTGCCCGGCGGGTTGAACTCGATGCCGCCGCAACCACTAGTGCAACTGACGCCGGACGGCAGGCCGCTCAGGCTGATGTCACCGTTGGTGTCGCCGCCCTCGGGGTTGACGGTAACGGTGACGGTGGCGTCGCTGCCAGCGTTGACCGTGACCGATCCCGGGGAGACGCTGACATTGGCGGCGAGGGCGGGAGCTGCGGGGACGGTGAGCAGGGCGCCGAAGACCAGCGCTACGACCACACCGGCCCGCTGCTTCCAGGCACGTCGGTGTGTTGACACGTCCACCGCCTTCCGGGTCTGATCCCCCCGTCGGCCGCTCGGCCGAGGTTGATCACTCACGGTACGAATAACGCCGTCGGCAACTATGCCTTGTCTGACCGGATCATCTCTACCCAGGGCCGCCGTCGGGCGGCCTTCTGCCGGGTCGTATCGTCCCGTCGTGTCCTCTCCGCACGCTTATTCCGAAGCGGTACGCGCCGCACTGGTGGCGCTGGACGAGGGGCGTACGCCCGAACGGCCGGTGCTCCGGGAGGCGGTCCGGACGCTCTTGGCTGCCCTCGCGGATCGCGCCCCCGGCCGATCGGTGGAGGTGCGCGTCCCACCCTACGGTGCGGTCCAGTGCGTGAGTGGTCCACGACACACCCGTGGTACGCCGCCGAACGTGGTGGAGATGGACCCGCCGACTTGGCTGGCGGTCGCCACCGGGCGCCAGGGATGGGCGGAAACGGTCACTGAGGGTCGCATCCGGGTTTCCGGGAACCGGGCTGACCTCTCCCCGTACCTCCCGATTTAGGCGTCGAGCAGGGCAAACTCTGCTCACGCTGAGCGGACGCTTTGTGACTGTCGGTGTCGACTGCTGGTCGCGTACACTGAGAGCCGACGACGGTCCCGGCCCATGCGTGCGGAGCTGCCCCCCTGACTCCGCCAGGCCAGTCCAGACCCCACTGCGAGGGAGCGGCAGGTGCCCCGAGGCGATGGCCGGCTGAGCCACGACCTTGACCCCCAGCGACCCGGCCCACAGGACGCGTGCGGCGTCTTCGGCGTCTGGGCGCCGGGTGAAGAGGTCGCCAACCTCACCTACTTCGGGCTCTACGCCCTCCAGCACCGCGGTCAGGAGGCCGCGGGCATCGCGGTGAGTGACGGCTCCGGTGTCGTGGTCTACAAGGATCTCGGCCTGGTCGCCCAGGTGTTCGACGAGCCGACGCTGGCGAGCCTGCGCGGGCACGTCGCGATCGGGCACGCGCGCTACTCCACCACCGGCGGCTCGACCTGGGAGAACGCCCAGCCGACCATCCGTGCCACGACCGCCGGCACCACGATCGCGCTGGCGCACAACGGCAACCTGGTCAACACCGCCGAGTTGCAGCGCGAGGCCGCCGTGCGAGGGCTCGACTCGGACGGCTCGACGAACGACACCTCGCTGGTCACCATGCTGCTGGCGAGCCGGCCCGACCTGTCGGTCGAGGCGGCCGCGCTGGAGGTGCTGCCGCAGCTGCGCGGCGCGTTCAGCTTCGTCTTCATGGACGAGTCGACGCTCTACGCGGCGCGCGACGCGCACGGCGTACGCCCGCTGGTGCTCGGCCGGCTCGAACGCGGCTGGGTGGTGGCGAGCGAGACCGCCGCGCTGGACATCGTCGGCGCGAGCGTGGTGCGCGAGGTCGAGCCGGGCGAGCTGATCGCCATCGACGAGAACGGGCTGCGTTCCAGCCGGTTCGCCTCGCCCGAGCCCAAGGGCTGTCTCTTCGAGTACGTGTACATCGCCCGGCCGGACGCCACCATCGCCGGCCGCAACGTGCACGCCGCGCGGGTGCAGATCGGCCGCCAGCTCGCCAAGGAGCATCCGGTCGAGGCCGACCTGGTGATCCCGGTGCCGGAGTCCGGCACGCCGGCCGCGATCGGCTACGCCGAGGAATCAGGCATCACGTACGGCCAGGGCCTGATGAAGAACCCGTACGTCGGTCGCACGTTCATCCAGCCCTCGCAGACGCTGCGCGCGCTCGGCGTCCGGCTGAAGCTGAACCCGCTGCGGCAGAACGTACGCGGCAAGCGCCTGGTGGTGGTGGACGACTCGATCGTGCGGGGCACCACCCAGCGGGCGATCGTCCGGCTGCTGCGCGAGGCGGGCGCGCTGGAGGTCCACGTCCGGATCTCCTCGCCGCCGGTGAGCTGGCCCTGCTTCTACGGCATCGACTTCGCCACCCGCGCCGAGCTGCTCGCGAACGGGCTCGACAACGACGGCATCCGGCGGTCCATCGGCGCCGACTCGCTCGGTTACGTATCGCTGCCCGGTCTCATCGCCGCGACCGAGCAGCCGAAGAGCCGGCTCTGCCGGGCGTGCTTCGATGGGGAGTACCCGATCGAACTGCCGGCCGGGAACCTGATCGGCAAGCACGTGCTCGAAGGAGTGGGACGCCGGGTCGCCGCCGAGGCGGCCGGGCCGACCGGTCCGCTCGTCGCCACACCGACCCACCACCCGTAGCACCACCGACGCGGGTCCGGCCGCTCCGGGCCCGCGGGAACCACAAAGGGGAGAACCGTGACGCACGTGTCCGAGCGCAGCGGCGCAGGATCCAGCCCGACGGGCGCCGGCGGCGACCGCCAGCCCTGGTCGGCGGGTTCCGGCCGGACGCAGCGCAAACGCTCGGTCTCGTACGCCGACGCCGGGGTGTCGATCGAGGCGGGCGACCGCGCGGTCGAGCTGCTCAAGTCGAAGGTCAAGGAGACCCGGCGCCCCGAGGTCATGGGTGACCTGGGCGGCTTCGCCGGCCTGTTCCGGCTGGACACGAAGAAGTACAAGAACCCGATCCTGGCCTCCTCGACCGACGGCGTGGGCACCAAGCTGGTGATCGCCCAGCAGCTCGACATCCACGACACGGTCGGCATCGACCTGGTCGCCATGGTCGTCGACGACCTGGTGGCCTGCGGCGCCGAGCCGCTGTTCCTGCTCGACTACATCGCCACCGGCGAGGTCGTGCCGGACAAGGTCGCCGAGATCGGCGCGGGCATCGCGGACGGCTGCCGGTACGCCGGCTGCGCGCTGCTGGGTGGCGAGACCGCCGAGCACCCGGGCGTGCTGCGCCCCGACGAGTACGACATCTCGGCCACCGGCGTCGGCGTGGTGGAGGAGAGCGAGATCCTCAGCCCCGAGCGCGTCGAGGTGGGCGACGTGGTGATCGCCATGCGCTCGTCCGGCCTGCACTCCAACGGCTACTCCCTGGTCCGGCACGTGCTGCTCGGCGCCGGCCGGATGCGGCTGGACGTGGTGATCGACGACTTCGGCCGTCAGCGGACGCTCGGCGAGGAGCTGCTCACCCCGACCAAGATCTACGCACAGGACTGCCTCAAGCTGATCGCCGAGGCCGAGGTGCGGGCGCTGGCCCACGTCACCGGCGGCGGCATCCCCGGCAATCTGGTCCGGGTGCTGCCCGAGCACGTCGACGCCGTGGTGAACCGCTCCACCTGGAAGCCGCAGCCGATCTTCGACCTGATCCAGTCCAAGGGCCGGATCGAGGACCCGGAGATGGAGGCGACCTTCAACATGGGCGTCGGCATGTTCGCGATCGTCTCCGCCGAGGACGCCGACCGCGCGCTGGCCACCCTGACCGGCCGGGGTGTGGACGCCTGGCAGGCCGGCGAGATCATCGAGGGGTCCGGCAACGTGCAGATGGTCGGACAGCACACCCGAGGCTGATCACCCTGCGCCGATCGGCCGGGCACTTTATCGGGGGTTCACCCGAGCGGTCGCCGCGGCCTAGCCTGGAGGTTCGGTTTTCAGGCAGGCGGGGGAGGTGCTGATGGCTGCGCGCACGCCCGGAGGGATGCGGGGCATCTCTGCCGTCCCGTCGTACGTGGTGATGCAGCCGACGACGCTGTGCAACCTCGACTGCGCCTACTGCTACCTCCCCTTCCGGGCGGTCGACAGGCGGATGCCGGTGGCCGTCGCCGAGGCGGTGGCGGCGTCGGTGAACCCGTGGGCGGCGGGCGGTCGATTCTCCGTGGTCTGGCACGGTGGGGAGCCGCTCGCTGCGGGCCGGGAGCACCTGGCCGCGCTGCTGGCGCCGTTCGGGCCCGACGTCGAGCACCACGTGCAGACGAACGCCACCCTGATCGACGACGCCTGGTGCGCGTTCTTCGCCGAGCACCGGGTGCGGGTCAGCATCAGCGTGGACGGGCCGCGGGCGCGCAACGGCGAGCGGGTCACCCGGGGCGGGCGGCCCGCGTACGACCGGATCGTGGCGGGTGTGGCGGCGCTGCGCCGCCACGGCCTGCCGTTCTCGGCGCTCGCGGTGGTCTCGCGGCCGGAACCGGGCCTGGCGACCGAGCTGTACGACTACTTCCTCGACCTGGGCTGCGACGTGCTCGGCGTCAACATCGAGGAGACCGAGGGCGTCAACACCCGGACGAACGCGCGCGACGCGGGCGCGGTCACCGGGTTCTGGGCGGAACTGGTGGCGGCCTGGCGCCGGGATCCCCGGATCCACCTGCGTGAGGTGGAGTGGTCGCTGCGGTACGCGGGCGCGGTCCTGGCCGGCACCGCCGACGACCTGCTGCCCCGGAGCCTCGACCCGATCCCGACGGTCGGGCACGACGGCTCGGTGGTGGTGCTCTCGCCGGAGCTGGCCGGCTTCACCGACCCCCGGTACGGCGACTTCGCCAGCGGGAACGTGCTGACCACGCCGCTGGGCGACATCCTCGCGGGCGCGGCCGGTACGCCGTGGGTGGGCGAGTTCCTCACCGGCGTGGAGGCGTGCCGGGCGTCCTGCGCGTACTTCGGGTTCTGTGGCGGCGGGCACGCCGCCAACCGCTACTTCGAGCTGGGGCGTTTCGACGGTACGGAGACCGAGCACTGCCGTAACAGCAAGATCCGCCTACTGGAGGGAGTGTTGGAGCATGCCCGAGACCATCAGTGACACCGACCGGGAGGCGGTCGCCGACCGGGTGCGGGACGCCGCTGCGGGGCTTACCGCTCTGCTTCGGGAGGCGGAGGCGGCGCGGCTGCTGCGGGCGGAGGTGTCGGGCGGCGACGGCGCCGACGCGGTGTGCGCGTGGAACCACTTCGAGAACATCCCGACGTTCTACAACTGGAACAACCGGCCACGCTGAGGGAACGGTTCCGCGATCAAGGACCTGCCGGCGCGTCGGAGCGGGCGCCTCGGAGCGCCGGCAGGTCCCTGATCGTCGGTCGTACGCCGGCTCAGCAGAGCACATGCGTGAGCACGCGGGGGTTACCGCGTGCTCAGATGTGACCGGAGGTCAGCGGGTCGGACGAGCCCAGGTGTCCGGGTCGTCGTCCGCGTGGTCCTCGTCATCGTCGTCGACATACTCTTTGTAGTCGTCGTCGAAGTTGTGCTCAGACTTTCCACTACCCGCCAGTTCGCGCTGCAAGGCGGTTAGGTCGGTGTTCGGGGAGTGGTACTTCAACTCCCGGGCCACCTTCGTCTGCTTGGCCTTAGCACGGCCGCGCCCCATGGCTCGACCCCCTCGCACAGAATGCGGGGCAGCCCGAAGGCGGGCCCCGATGACGTCAGGCATCTCTCGTGGCTCTTACGGTACATGGGGATGCCATCGTTCGGCACCTCGGGTCACCGTCGACCGGACCTGCGCGTCGCAGTGGTCCAGCCGTCACAAAGTGTACCGGGTAAGGGGTAAGCCCCGGGGCTGGCCGTGACACCGGACATACCGGTACTAACGAGCCCGAGAATCAACTTAACGCGCACCGCCTCCGGGGGTGGAGCGCAGCCCCGCCCCCGGAGGTGAGCTTCACCGCAGATGGATCGTGCGCAGCCGGCCGACCTCGGCCATCCGCCGCTCGGCGAGCCGGTCCGCGGCGACCGCCGGCGGCACGCCCTCGTCGTCGGCGAGCTGGAGGATCTGCCGGGTGGTGTCGAAGATCCGGGTCGCCCGCAGCTTGGCCCGGTCGAAGTTGAAGCCCTCGATCTCGTCTGCCACCTGGATCACGCCACCGGCGTTCACCACGTAGTCCGGCGTGTAGAGGATGCCCCGGTCCGCGAGCACCTTCTCGATGCCCGGGTGGGCGAGCTGGTTGTTCGCCGCCCCGGTGACCACCTTCGCCCGCAGCACCGGCACGGTGTCGTCGTTCAGCGCGCCGCCGAGCGCGCACGGGGCGTACACGTCGATGTCGGAGGTGACCAGCGCCTCGGTGTCGTCGACCAGGGTGACCTGCGGGTGGGTGGTGCGCGCCCACTCCCGGGCGCGCGGGCTGACGTCGGTCGCCACGACCTCGGCGCCGTCGTCGAGCAGGTGGGCGGTCAGGTACTTGCCGACCTTGCCCAGCCCGGCCACGCCGACCCGGCGGCCGGCCAGCGTCGGGCTGCCCCAGACGTGCTCGGCGGCGGCCCGCATGCCCTGGAACACGCCCCAGGCGGTGAGGATCGAGGAGTCGCCCGCGCCGCCGTGCTCCACGCTGCGGCCGGTCACGTAGCGGGTCTCCCGGGCGATCACGTCCATGTCCGCCACGTAGGTGCCCACGTCGCAGGCGGTGTAGTAGCGGCCGTTCAGCGACTCGACGAAGCGGCCGTACGCCCGCAGCAGCGCCTCGCTCTTGATCTGCTCGGGGTCACCCCAGATGACCGCCTTGCCGCCACCGAGGTCGAGGTTCGCCAGGGCGTTCTTGTAGGCCATGCCGCGGGAGAGGTCGAGCACGTCGGCGAGGGCCTCGGCCTCGCTGGCGTACGGGTAGAACCGGGTGCCGCCGAGCGCGGGGCCCAGCGCGGTCGAGTAGATCCCGATGATCGCCTTCAGGCCGGACTGCTTGTCCTGGCAGAACACGACCTGCTCATGCCCCGTGGAGACGGGGTCGTCGGTACTGGCGAATACGCCCATGGCTGACTCCTGTGTCGGTGTGCGCCCTTGTGGGGCGCGGAACCCGGGTGGCACGCCGGCGGGATGCTGCCGGTGTCGTTGAGCCTAATATCGGCCCGAACCGTACTGTCGCGCATGTCACGCCACGGGCCCGAGGGCGGCGACGGGCGGTCCCGTCTCGTGGGAGGATCGCGCCGTGCCGTCGCTCTTCGCTTCATACCTGCGCGTGTACGAGCCGCTGACCGCCTTCGACCGGGACCGGCAGTCGTACTGGCGCCGGTACGTCAGCGAGGGCCGCGCGATCGCCCCGCTGGAGGGGCCGGTACGGCAGCGGACGGCGGTGATCGAGGCGCTCGGCGCCGGCTGGACCCGGCTGCCCGACCTGCCCGACGAGGCGTACGTCCTGGAGTCCGACGACGCGCTGCTGGTCTGCCCCTGGAACCTGCGTATCCGGGTCGCCGAGGCGGCGCTGAGCGCCCGCGACGGCGTGCCTTCGGTGCTGGCCGACGCGTTCGTGCCGCCGGTGCTCGCCGGGCAGGCCAAGGCCGTGGTGGAGGACTGGCGCAGCGGCGCCCGGGTGCTGGAGCACGGGGTGCCCCGGGTGCACGAGCAGATCGCCACCTGGGGCGTGCCCCTGCGCTGGTTCGTGCTGTTCGAGGCCGGCGAGCGGCACCTGGTCACCGAGCCGGAGCGGCGGGCGCTGCGCTACCGCACCGAGATCTCCAAGGCGCGCCGCCGGGCGTCCCGGGCGCTGTCGGTGCTGCGCAAGTCGATCGGCGAGGCGCCCATCACCGAGGCGGTCGAGGAGGCGGCCCGGTGGCTGGAGGAGTTCCACCCGCGCTCGGTGGTCGAGCTGGACTACGGCGGCCTGGTGCAACTGCTGCCGGACGAGACGCTCGAAGCCGACGACTCGACCGAGCTGGTGGCCACCGGACTGTCCGGACTGGGCCGGGGCGAGGCCGAGGAGGCGTCCGCTGCGTACGACAAGCTGGTCGCCCGCTGGCGCGCGGTGCAGCTGCTCGAACGGTGCAACTGACGCCCGGTTTGCCCTGCTAAGTGGCCTTGGACACGAGAGTGTCTCGTAGTTGATGCGTCACGAACCGTGATCATGAGTCCGAATAAGGTAGTTTCTGCGGCATAAAAGTCGTAAAAATCGGGCATGCTTCATCCGTCCGTCTAGGGACCTTCAGCCGTTCGGCCCATGTCGGACATCGGGGACTAGCCGGACCATGGGAGACGCGTCGGCCGGCGGGACCCCGGCCGATGTCTATACATGTGGAGGAGTGACCCCGATGGCATCGCGAACGCACGAACCTGAGCCGCTACTCACACCGGCCGAGGTGGCGTCGATGTTCCGTGTCGACCCGAAGACGGTGACCCGGTGGGCCAAGGCTGGCAAGCTCAGTGCCATCCGGACCCTGGGCGGCCATCGCCGCTACCGCGAGTCGGAGGTTCGGGCCCTGCTGCAGGGGCAGATCCCCCAGCAGCGCCAGGGAGACTGACGAACCGGCGTTCTCCGGCGTTCCGATCAAGGGCGGTGCCGTCGCGGCGCCGCCCTTTATCGTGTCCGGGCTCAGTCGCGCCCCGGACCGTCCAGCACGATCCGCAGCCCCACAGTGCCGCGCTCACCCCGGCGCAGCCGGCTGCCCAGCAGGCTCAGCCGCCCGATCAGCCGGTACTTCCGCTTGAGCAGCCCTCGGACCCGGTTCGTGCTCTCCGGGTCGGCGATCGTCGCGTGACCCGGCACCGCCTCGCCGTGCGGCCGGCCGCGCACGTCGCACGGGGCCACCGTCACCCGGCCGTCGCGCCGGATGCGCTTCACCTTGCCGGAGTCGGCCACCGTCCACACCGCCAGCCCGTCGCCGTCGCGTACCGCCCACACCGGAGTCGGCACCGCCCGGCCGTCCTTGCGGAACGTGGTGAGCAGGACGTACTTCTCCGCCGCCAGGCGGTCCAGGTCGGTCACGCCGCCAAGGATACGGCGGCGACGGCGCCGCCGACCCCCGGATAGCGTTGCGGGCATGACCGGGGAACCCGAGATCGGCGACGTGTTCGGCGAGATGATCCGCGACGCGTACGCGGTCGCCACCGGGATCGGACCGCGCCCGATGGCCGGCGGTCGCCTGCCCCGCCCGGTCATCGAGATCATCGAGCGCGACGACGGGCTGGTCAACGGCGCGCCCGCCGAGCACTACCTGGACCCGCCGCAGCGGTGGCAGCCGCACGACCACCGGGCCGTGGACCGGGTACGCGGGCACGTGCTCGACGTCGGCGTCGGCGCCGGCCGGATCGCGCTGCACCTCCAGGACCGGGGCGTACCGGTCACCGGACTGGACACCTCGCTCGGGGCGCTGCGGGTCAGCCGGCACCGGGGCGTACGCGACCTGGTGCACGGCACAGTCGACGAGCACGCCGCCGACGGCCGCCGGTACGACACGTTCCTGCTGCTCGGCAACAACCTGGGACTGTTCGAGGGGCGGGAACGCGCCCCGGCGATGCTGGCGGCGCTCGCCGCGCTGGCCCGTCCCGGCGCCCGGGTGATCGCCCACGGCACCGACCCGTACGGGACCACCGACCCGGTGCACACCGCCTACCACGAGCGCAACCGCCGGCGGGGCCGGATCGGCGGGCAACTACGGCTGCGGCTGCGCTACCGGCTGCTCGGCACCGACTGGTTCGACTACCTGGTCTGCTCGCCCGAGGAGTTCGCCGAGCTGGTCCACGGCTCACAGTGGCGACTGACCGACGTGGACGACACCGACCACCCCTACTACCTCGCCACCTTGGAGCTGCGGCGTTAGGAAGGGCCCCTTTCAAGCGCCTAGGCGTTAAGAAGGGGCCCTTCCTTACGTGCTCAGACCTGGACGGTGGGGGTGGTCTGCTCCGGGGGCAGCCCGCCGTCGCCGTCGACCACCTCGTCCGGCGTGCCGTCCTCGTCGATGTCCACCATGGTGATGTCCACCTTGCCGTCACCGTCGGTGTCGAACTGGAACAGGTCGGCCTTGCCGTCGCCGTCGGTGTCCACCACCCACACGTCGGTCTTGCCGTCGTTGTTGGTGTCCGCACGGAGCAGGTCCACCCGCTCGTCGCCGCGGGTCTCGACCGTCTCGGTGCTCTCCGCGCTCTCCGGTGCCTGGCTCATCTCGTTCCTTCCTTCGGCGTTGAGGGCCGTCCTTACCCCGTCCGCTCCGCCCCCACGCATCCCGGCGGCCCGGCCATGCATAGGGTCGCATGCAGGAACGAGCGAGCGGACGGGCCCGGCGGCGGAGACCCCGCGCGCCCCCGCCGCGGCGAGGGGACGTCGATGAGTGGTCGTTTTGTGGTCGTCGGGGCCGGCACCATGGGCCTCGGCATCGCGTACGTGGCGGCCGGCGCCGGGTACGCGGTCGAGCTGGTCGAGGTCGACCCCGCCCGGGGCGCCGAGGCCCTGCGCCGGCTCGGCGAACTGTGGGACCGGGGCGTGCAGCGCGGCAAGCTGACAGAGGAGGCCGCCACCGCCAACCGTGAGCGCGTCACGCTCCGGGCCGGGCTCGCCGAGGTGGCCGAGGGCGCCGACGTGATCGTGGAGGCGGTGCCCGAGCGGCTCGACCTCAAGCGTGCCGTCCTGCGCGAGGCGGAGAGCCGCCGGCCGGCGCTGCTGGGCAGCAACACCTCCAGCATCCCGATCGCCGAACTGGCCGCCGGGCTGGACCGCCCCGCCGACTTCGTCGGGTTGCACTTCTTCAACCCGGTGTGGGCGATGGCGCTGCTCGAGGTCGTGGTCGGCCCGGCCACCGCGCCGGAGACGACCGAGGCGGCCGTCGCGCTCGCCGCCCGGCTGGGCAAGGACCCCGTCGTCGTACGCGACATGCCCGGCTTCGCCACCTCCCGGCTGGGCGTCACGCTCGGCCTGGAGGCGATCCGGATGGTGGCCGACGAGGTGGCGAGCCCGGCCGACATCGACAAGGCGATGGTGCTCGGCTACCGGCACCCGATCGGCCCGCTGGAGCTGACCGACCTGGTCGGCCTGGACGTGCGGCTCGACATCGCGCGCACGCTCCAGGCCGCGTACGGGGACCGCTTCGCGCCGCCGCCGCTGCTCGTCGAGATGGTGGCCGCCGGGAAGCTGGGCAAGAAGTCGGGGCAGGGCTTCTACACGTGGAAGGACGGCGTGAAGCAATGAGCGGGCTGCGGATCGAGGAGCTGCCGGACCGGCTCGTGGTCACGCTGGACCGGCCGGAGAAGCGCAACGCCATCGACGCCGACCTGGTGGGTGAGCTGCACGCGGTCTGCGCCGACCTGGAGGCGCGTCCCCGGCTGCTGCTGCTCACCGGCGGGACGGCGGGCATCTTCGCCGGGGGCGCCGACATCGCCCAGCTCCGCGAGCGCGGCCGGCTGGACGCGCTGGCCGCCATCAACCAGGGCGTCTTCGCCCGCATCCGGGCGCTGCCGATGCCCACCGTGGCCGCAGTCGACGGGCCGGCGCTGGGCGGCGGCGCCGAGCTGGCGTACGCCTGCGATCTCCGGGTGTGCACGGACCGAGCGGTGTTCGGCCAGCCCGAGGTGCGGCTGGGCATCCTGGCCGGCGCGGGCGCGACCTACCGGCTGCCGGCGTTGATCGGTGAGGCCCGGGCCAAGGAACTGCTGTTCACCGGCAGGCGGGTGGACGCCGAGGAGGCGCTGCGGATCGGGCTGGTGAACCGGGTGGTGGCCGACCCGGCGGAGCTGCTGCCCACCGCGCACGGCCTGCTCGACGAGATGGCGAAGGGCTCCGCGCTGGCGCTGCGGCTGACCAAGATGGCGGTGGACGCCCCGGCGGCCGCGCACCCGCAGCTGGACCTGCTGAGCCAGGCGGTGCTCTTCGAGGACGAGGAGAAGCACCGGCGGATGACGGAGTTCCTGGACCGGCGCCGGCCCCGCTGAGCCCGGGAGAGACGACGAGGGCCGCACCGGTGTCCCCGGTGCGGCCCTTCGCGTCGGTACGCGTCAGTGCTTGATGTCGACTCCCGCGTCGTCCAGCGCGGTGATCGCCGGCGCTGACTCGGCGAAGCCGATGAGCAGCAGCGCCTCCGGGCCGAACGCCTTGATCTCCTTGGCGGTGCCGCTGAAGTCGACAGGCGTCTTCGGGTCGGCCGGCGGCTCGTAGGTCAGCAGCTTGATCCGGTCCGCGCCGATCCCGGCCTTCTCCAGCTCCGAGCGGACGTTCTCCTGGAGGCCCTCGCCGTACGAGTCCTTACGGGCCAGGATCGCGATCTTGCGCGGCCCGTCCCGGAGCATCACGTCGGCCAGCGCGCGGCCCTGGAGGCTGTCCGGCGGCGCGGTACGGAAGTAGAGGCCCTTGTCGTCCACAGCGCTCAGCCCCGCGTCGGTGTTCGACGGGGAGAACAGGATCCGGCCGGCGGCCACCACGTCCGGCAGTACGGCCCGGGAGATGCCGGAGCCGCCCGCGCCGATGATGACCTGGACGCCCTTGCTGACGTGCGAGGCGACGGTGGCCTTGGCGACCTCCGGGTTGGTGCCGTCGTCGCCCTCGATCCACTTCACCGGCTCGCCGAGCACACCACCTGCGGCGTTGACCTCACGGATCGCGAGCGCCGCGCCGGCCGCCAGCGGCGGGTTCGCCAGCGCCAGGTCACCGGTCTTCGGCAGCAGCCCGCCGAGGACCAGCGGGGCGTCCTTCGCCTTGCCGTCGCGCGGCTTGCGCCCGCGCGGCGGGGCCTTCGTGCTCGCCCCCGACTCCTCACCGGCGCCGACGAACTCGGTCTTGCTGTCGTCGATCTTCTGGTTGTCGAAGTGCATGGTGCCGTAGCTCGCGGTGGCCGGCTCGCCGGTGTCGGTGAACCCGGCGCGGGTCAGCGACACGCCCCGGTACTCGATGTCCCGGCCCGCGCGGGCGAGCTGGAGGCAGGCCGTCACGTCGTCGCAGCGTTCACCGCCGGTGGTCACCCCGACGATCTGCTTGGCGATCTCGGCCGGAGCGGTGGTGCCGGCGAGCTGGGCGGCCAGCGCGCTGATCACCACCGCGTCGTACGACTCGGCGGAGTAGAGGAAGTCACCCAGCTTCGGGTCTACGGCGAGTAGTCGCTCCTTGAAGCTCTCGGCAAGCGGAGTGAGGGGCGTGGTGCCCTTCATCCCGTTCACCAGGTCCGCGCGGTCCTTGAGTTCCGCGGCGTACGAATTGAGCATGTTGCCGTCGGTGCCGTAGAGGCGTACCTGGGTGGCAGGCGTTTCCTCCGGCTCGTCGCTCCCGCAGGCGCTCGTGGCGAGCAGAAGCGCCGCGCAGGCCATGGACAGGGCCGCGCGCGACGTGCGTGTTCTCAGCATGGTCGTCCTTCCTCCGGCGAAGGTCCGCTGCGCACCTTAGCGTGCTCGCGCGGCATGCGGGACTGTGGAGTCGGCTCCGTCGGCACCCCGACTGCGGGTATCACTCTGCGTGGTCGACGGGCCGTTTCCGGGTCACGGCTTGACCCCCGGCGATACTGTTCCGCGGGTGAACGACGAAGCACAGCAGACGCTCGACGACGCGACCGCCGTGCTCCGTTCCGCCCTCGCCGGTGACGGCGCCGGCGTGGTGGGCACGTTCGACGCGGTGGTGGACCGCTCCGGCCTCGCCGGGGCGTACGGAGTGGCGTGGTGCCTCGCCGCCACCATGCTCGGCGACGACACCCCGGGCGGCGGCGCCGCCCTCGACTTCCCCGGCATCGACCAGGCCGACTACGACACCCGCTGGGTGGCCCGCTTCGTCAGCGCGTGCGCCAACGACGACGCGGACACCGGCGAGGCGCTGTTCGGGGCGGCGGCCGCCGACGGGCTGCTGCCCGACTGCCTGCTCACGCTCGCCGGGTCGACCATCGCCACGCTGCGCAGCCGGTCGGACTGAGCCCGGCGCGCGGCCCGGCGCCCCGGCTGTGGTAGCTCTGGGTGCATGTCCGAGGCGATGCTCAGCAAGGTGCGCAAGCTGCTCGCCCAGGCCGAGGACCCGGCCTGCACGCCCGCCGAGTCGGCCGCCTTCATGGCCAAGGCCACCGAGCTGATCGCCCGCTACGGCGTCGACCGGGCGCTGCTCGCCGCCCGTGACCCGGCCGCCGACCCGGTCGGTGACCGGACCGTCGACGTGATCGCGCCGTACGCCCGGGACAAGGCCGGCCTGCTCGCGGCGGTCGCCGAACCGCTGCGGTGCCGATGCGTACGCCGCCGGCAGGGCAACGGCTTCGTCATGCACCTGTTCGGCTTCGCCAGCGACCTGGAACGGGTCGAGCTGCTGTTCACCTCGCTGCTGGTGCAGGCCGCGCACGGGCTCGCCGGTGCTGCCGTACCGGCCGGGGAGCACCCGGCTGCGTTCCGGCGTACCTGGCTGGCCGGGTTCGCGTACGTCGTCGCGGAACGACTGCGCGCGGCCGAGAGCAAGGCGGTGGCGGAGTCGGGTGGAACCTCCACGGCTCTGGTGCTCGCCGACCGCTCCGATCGGGTCCAGCGCCGGGTCGCCGAGGCGTACCCCCGGTTGCGCACGGCCCCGCGACGGCGGCTGGCGGGCGGTGGCTTCGGTTCCGGCGCGGACGCCGGCCGCCGGGCCGACCTCGGTGGCACCGGCGTGGCCGGGACCGGCGCGGCGCCCGGTATCGCCGGCTGACGGGCTGCTGTCCGGTCGGTGCGGGTCAGGCGCTGGTGCGGGCGACGGTCGCCAGGTAGCGGCAGAGCAGTTCGTGCCAGCCCGCGGTGAGCGCCTCGCGGTAGCCCTCGGCCGCCGTGCCGTGCCTGTCGAAGTAGCGGTGCTCGACGTCCACCCGGGTCCGCTCCGGACCGCCGGCGTGGAACAGGACCTCCACCTCGCTGGCCCGCGCCGGATCCGGCACCGGCACCCGGTCCGGGCCGATCTGCCAGGTGAACACCAGGCGCCGGGGCGGATCCCAGGTCAGCACGCGGCCCCAGTCGTTGCGGAAGCCGTACGGGCCGATCTCGTAGAGCATGCCGCCGGCCCGCGGCTCGATGCCGATCGCGGCGAGCGCCTCCGGGCCGGACCAGGTGTATTCGCGCACCCACCAGTCGGCGAGCGCGCCGGTGAAGACGGCGTACGCCCGCTCGGCGGACGCCGGGACGAGCAGGCTGCTGCGGAGGGAGAAGCGGTCGGATTCCTGCCGGACCTCATCCGGATCGGCCATCTCCTGTCCCATAGGTCCGGACCATACCGGCTCATGTCTCGGTGTGCAGCTTCCGTTCCGCCCGCTTCCGGACACCGGGAACACCGGTTCCCGACAGCGCTGAGTGGTGGGACAGGCGCTCTGCGCAAGGCGCGACGGCGCTTCCGGGAGGTGCCCCGGCGGGGCTTCCGGGAGGTCAGGGCGGGCGTCCGCGAGGTGGGGGTGGGCGACGGATGCCGTACCGGAAAGCGGGTAACCGCGGCCGATCGGACCGATGGGAGAGCGGGGAGCATGACCGACAGCCGAGCCACCGAACCAGTGCCGGACCCCGGTGACGAACTGACCGGCTCGCCGGCCGGTCCCGAGTCGGAGCCGGACGTCCTGCTCGACGTGCCTGAGCTGACAGTCGACGAGATCCGGCTCGCGGTGGACGGGCTCGACGCCGACCTGTCGCTGCGCGCCCGGCTGGCCAACCTGCTCCAGCTCGACGCCGGAGTCCGGGTGCACCTGGAGGGCGTCGAGCTGGACATCACCGGGGTGAGCGCCGAGGCGCTGCTCAAGGTACGGCTGGAGAAGCTGGTGCAGATCCTGGACCGGGCGCTGACCACGATCGACCGGAACCCGCAGCTGATCGACGCGCTGGCCCGCTCGGCCGGTGTCACCCTGGACGACGTGCACCGGCTCGCCGCGCCGGTGGTGGACCAGACCGGTCGTACGGTGGCCGCGGCCGGCGAGGTGGTCGAGCGCACCGCTCCGGCGGTGTCCGGCCCGATCGAGGCACCCGAGCCGCCCCGGCGCCCGGCGCGGACGGAGTCCGAGCGTGCCGCCGGATCGGGGCAGGGCGCCGGTGCGGGCCCGTCGGCGGAACGTCCCACCGAGAAGAAGCGCGGTTCGGAGCGCCCGGGCGGGGCCGGCCAGCCGGCGAGCGCCGCCGCCGAGGCGGCTCAGTTGGCGGGACAGGCCGGACAGGCACTCCGGCAGGCCGGCCGGAGCGTCTGGGAGGCGATCCAGGGCAGCCCCACCCAGAACCGCCGCCCCCCAAAGACCTGACCGCCCGCCGCCGGCCCCGCCGCCCGTCCGTCCGGGATCGGGTGACCGGGGAGGGCGTCACGCGGGTGGGAAGTCGTCCGGACCGGCCGAGGTGGAGGGCTGTGCGGCCTGCTGGTGGCGGCGGAGGAGTTCCTGGAGGGCGGCGATCTCGGACTGCAGGGCCTGACGTCCCTCCCTGGTGATCCGGATCCACGTCCGCGGACGACGGCCGTGGTAACCCTTCTCCACCTGGATCAGGCGTGCCTCCTCCAGCACGGTGAGGTGCCGGGACAGGTTGCCCGCGGTGAGTTCGAGGGCCTCCCGGAGATAGGCCACCTCCACCCGCTCGCCTTCGGCGGCGATGGTCAGGATGCCGAGCCGGTGCCGCTGGTGGACCGTGTCGTCGAGACCGTTCGTCGGGAATGGCCCGCCCGCGCGAGGGTCGTCCACGGTGCTCACGCGTACCCATTGTGCTGCTTCTTCGCGGCGGCGAGCGTCAGACCCCCGCCGATCAGCAGGACCGGTGCCGGGAGCATTGCCGCAAGCATGAAGCTGAACCGGGTCAGATCACCCGGTTGCAGGTCGGAGACCTGGAACCAGGCGTTCACGGCGACGAGCACGACGGTGTAGAGCCCGACCACGACCCACAGGCTACGGCTGCGTTCGAGGTGGGCGAGGACCGCCAGGCCCACGGCGATCACGAGGTGCGGCAGCATGCCCCGGTTGGCGAGGCCGAGCAGCGGACCGGTCAGCCAACTGGTGCCGCCCGACACGGGTGCGCTGGTGTTGAACAGCAGGAACTCCAGGACGACCGGAAGGGCGAGGCCGACGAGTGTGCCCGCGATGCCGGCGATGACGTACGCACGGGTCGGGGTCTGAACGCCCGCTCGCCGGCCGTGCCAGCGGTACCAGGCCAGGCCGGCCAGGTAGCCGCCGACGAGCGCGGCCAGCCAGTACCAGCCCAGAGCGGTCGACTTCTCCAGGAAGCCGCCGCCGAGACCGGTCAGGACAGGACCGTCGGACCCGGCGCGCAGCGCGGGTGGCTCCGCCGACTCCACGTACAGCGGCGCGGCCGCCGCGATGAGCACCCCGAAGAGCAGGAGCGGAAGCCAGTACGCCTGACGGGCCGCCCGCGCCTGCCGGCGGAGGGTGGTCATCGAGGCGAGCAGTTCCTGGGCATTGTCCTCGCGGGGTGACTCGGACGGCATGGTTCCTCCCGGCAGCCGTAGCGCTGTGACCCAAATAGGTTTGCATCGCAAACCTATTCGCGCAAGAGGTCGAGGGGTCTCGAACATCGGCGCCTGTTTCGACATTTCTCTAGGTTGACAGACTTCGAATCAAGAGGCAGGGTGGAGACTGCTTCGATGAACATCTAGACAGGGGGTTCCCATGTCCCGCGTCCAGCTCGCCCTGCGCGTGTCCGACCTCGAAGGCTCCGTGGCCTTCTACAGCAAGCTGTTCGGCGTCGAGCCGGCCAAGCGCCGCCCCGGCTACGCCAACTTCGCGGTGGAGAACCCGCCGCTGAAGCTCGTACTCCTCGAAGGTGAGCCCGGCCTGCCGACGGTGATGGACCACCTCGGGGTCGAGGTGTCCACCACCGAGGAGGTCAACGCCGCGACCAACCGCCTCACCGAGTCCGGCCTGATCACGCTGGAGGAGAACGACACCGAGTGCTGCTACGCGCTCCAGGACAAGGTCTGGGTACGCGGCCCCGGCGACGAGCCGTGGGAGGTCTACACGGTCAAGGCCGACTCGCCGCAGCTGGCGAAGGCGACCGAGAGCGCCTGCTGCGCCTCGGACACGGCGGCGCAGCCCGCCGCTGTCTGAGCCGGATGCCACGAGGTCCCCACCGGCCTGCACGCCGGTGGGGACCTCTTTCGTGCGCCGGCGGCTACCGTGCCTCGGCGAATTTCAGCCGTTCGAGCTTTTCGACGTAGACGAACCGCTTCCCGTCCGGCGAGAAGCTCGGGTGGTAGGCGCGGGCGCCGCCGGCGATCCTCGTCTTCTTCCCGGTGCGGACGTCGACCGACCAGACCCCGCCCACGTGGTCCGACGCGACGGCGGCGATCACCGACCGGCCGTCCGGCGACACCGCCAGGTCGGCGAGGCCGGGAAGCTCCGTGATGAACCTGGCTGTGGCCGATCCGACGGCCCACTCCGTCAGGTGCCAGGTGAGATCGTCCGGACTCACCTCGGGCGGCAGCGGCAACCTGCCGAGGGAGTCGGGTGCGGTGATGAAGAACAGCCGTTCACCCAGCGCCGCAGGCGACCGCGCCAGCACCGTCGACTCGCAATCCGTGTCACCGCCGCTCAGGTTGAAGGTCACTCCGCCCACCGTCACCGGAGAGCCGAACTCGTACGCCTTCCCGTCGGCGAGCAGCTGGACTCCCCCCGGACCGCACTCCCGGGGCGCCTCCACATATCCCCCGCCGCCACGGTTCACGAGTGCGGCTTCGGCGAGGAAACGCGTCGATGCCAGAGGCTCGAACGTCTTGTCGGCCGGCGAGTAGCTGAGCAGCTCGGTTTCGTCCCAGCCGCATTCGAGGGCCACCCCGAGGTCGCCGCCGGGGCCGGCGAACAGGAAGCTGAACAAGCCCGCTTCGCAGGTGGATACCGCTGGCGCGCGCTTGAGAACGGGTTCCTCGGCGCTCCCATCGGGTCGCTGCCGCCACACCTCGGCTACTCCCGAGCCCGAGGTCGAGGTCACCTCCCGCAGGTAGTAGACCCAGCCGTCGGCGGCCCAGACCGGATGGAACAGGGAGACTCGGTCCAGGAGCCCCGAGACCCGGCCACACCCGCTGAGCAAGATCACGGCCAGTACGAGGACCGGCGTCAGAGCCGTACGCAGCGCACGCACACGTGGCCTTCCGGTGGCATCCTGTCCGCCACTCGGCGGGCCCGCTCACCGTAGACGCGGGACGCGTCGCGCGAGTGCCCGCTCCACACCGCGGTGCCTCCGTCGCGACGCACCCGGCAGATGGAACCACCGGGGCCGTCCGAGCGTCGGTATCGGTGTGAAGCTGCGCGCCGCGATCCTGCTCGCCCTGACCGCCCTCAGCCTCGGCCTCGTCGTGGTCGCCTCACCGGCGGAGCCGGCCTGGGCGTGCAGTTGCGCGCGCACCGGCGCGGACGAGCGTGCCGACCTCATCGTCGTCGGCACGATCACCGAGGTGACGGACACCGGGGTCCAGCTCGCGGTGGAATCGGTCGAGAAGGGCAGCCTCCGGGCAGGGGCCACGCTCCGGCTGAGGGTGGGCCGCCAGGAGGAGAGCTGCGGCTACGACTTCCGCACCGGCACCCGGTACCGCGTGAACTCCCGCGACGGCGTCACCGGGCTGTGCGCGGGAATCACCGCCGCACCTGCGCAGGTGCCGACCACACCGTCCGCGCCCGCAGCCGCCCCGACGCTCGTCACGGCCTTACCGGCACCTGCACAGGTGCCGGGCCGTCTGTGGCTCGTGGGCGGTGCCGTGCTGACAGTTCTCGCCGCCGGACTGGTCGCTGTGTCCATGCGACGGCGCCGGATCGAAGCGAAAAGGTAACGGGCAGACCGGACAGGCAGGCTTCTAGCGCACAAAGCAGAACGCCGACCTGCGTTCCCGCTGGTCGGCGCTCCTGTAGCCCGGCGAAAGGCTATGTGGCCAGGGGCGGGGTCGAACCGCCGACCTTCCGATTTTCAGTCGGACGCTCGTACCAACTGAGCTACCTGGCCGTGGTGCTCGGCACATGCTACCGCACGGGCCGATACGCAGAACGCCGCGCATCGAGCTGCGCGGCGTCAGCGCTTGCGGTCCTGACGGGACTTGAACCCGCGACCTCCGCCTTGACAGGGCGGCGAGCACTCCAACTGCTCCACAGGACCTGGCTGGTGTTGCATCCGGCGCGAGCCGGACCGTGCCCCCAACGGGATTCGAACCCGTGCTACCGCCTTGAAAGGGCGGCGTCCTGGGCCGCTAGACGATGAGGGCGGCCCCGCCATCATTGCACACTCGCAACTTCAAGCGGACTTGCTCCCATCCGGCCCCGCCGGAGGCAGGAGAAGCATATGTCATGCCTGCGCGGACGACAAAACCGGTATGGGCATGGCCGTGGAGCCGGGCAAAAACGCAGGTCAGCGCGGCAGGGCGATGCCGTACCGCCGCTTGAGGTCCGGGATCAGGTGCCGGCAGGCGGCCATCGTCTGGGCCCGGTCGCCGCCCGCGTCGTGCATCAGCACGACCGAGCCGTGCCGGGTGGCGCCCTTCACCCGCTTGATGATCGTCTTCGCCGGTGGGTGGTCCCAGTCCTGCGGGTCCACGCTCCAGTGCAGCGGGCGCAGGCCCATCTGCTTGGCGATCGTGACCTCCTCGGCCGTCCAGCGGCCACCGGGCTGGCGGAACCAGGTGATCGGCGCCTTGGGCGCGGCGGCGTGGATGGCCTCGTTCGTCCGTTCCAGGTCGGATCGGATCTCGGCGGCGGAGCGCCGGCCCAGGTTCACGTCGTGGTGCCAGCTGTGATTGCAGAGCTGGTGCCCCTCCCGGACGATCCGGGCCACCAGTTCGGGGTAGCGCTTGGCCTGCTTGCCGACGACGCAGAAGGTGGCCTTCACGTGGGCCGCCCGGAGCTGGGCCAGGATCTGCGGGGTGTAGCGGGGATCCGGCCCGTCGTCGAAGGTGAGCGCCACCCCGTTGCTCCCGCTGGCCCGGTGCAGGCCCGTCGGCAGTTTCTTCGGCAGCGGGCGCAGCTTGGGCTTCGCGGGGGTGGTGGGGGTCGGTGAGGGCTTCGTCACCGGCGTCGGTGACGGGGACGCCGAGGCCGACGGCGGCGCGGCGGCCTTCTCGGGTGACTTGCCGGCTTCGCCGCAGCCGGTGACGAGAAGCACCAGGCCCAGGGCGAGCGCCGACAGGGCGCGTGGACGCATTCGTCGCTCCCGGAGGGGTCGGGGTCAGACGGACTTTCCGACCGTAGTGGACGCCGACCCGGAACGGGAGAGGGGCTCAGCTTGTCGTCGACTGGTCCAGCGAGTCCCGTACCGCCACGGCCAGCGACAACGCCTCGGCCAGGTCCACCGGCCGGACCACCCCGGCCGGCAGCGAGTCGGCCCGCCAGCCGGGCCCGGCGGCGAGCACCAGCAGCGGCCGGCGCGGCACCGCCAGCAGCGCGGTGAGCTGGCACGGGTCGGCTGTGGCGCGGATGTGCGACCAGAGCACCACGGCCGCCGGACCGGTCCGGTTGACGGCCTCGACCAGGGCCGGCACCGGTACGCGGGCACCGAGCATGCGGTAACTCACACCGACCTCGGCCAGCGCGGCGGCGAGTGCCTCCAGCGGCAGCGAGTGCTGCTCCTCGTCGGCGCAGGAGAGCAGGATCCGGGGCGGACCGGTCATCGGGTACGTCCGCGCCACTGTGGCGAACGCCTCGGAGACGCACCGGGACATGAGGTGTTCCACCTCGATCAGCGCGGAGGTGGCGGCGTGCCGCTCCCCGATGCCGGCGAGCACCGGCCGCAGCAGCCCCTCCCAGGTCGCCACCACCCCGTCGGCGGCCAGTGCGTCGGCGATGGTCCGGCCGATGGTCACCGAGTCCAGTCGCATGGCGGCACGGGCCAGCCCGCGCGCCGCCGGCCCGGCCCGGCCGACCGGGATGGTGCCGCCGCCGTCGCGTACCGTCGAGGCCCGTGCCTTGAGGCCGAGCCGCTCCGGAGGCAGCACGGCCGGCGCCTGCCGGGCCCAGCGGGCGGCCTCGGCGGGCGCGACCCCCTCGGTGGTCAGCCGGCGCATGATCTCCAGGCGGGCGAGGTCGGCCGGCGTGTACCGCCGGTGGTGGCCCGGTACGTGCTCGCTGGGGCCGAGACCGTAGCGCTGGTGCCAGGTACGCAGCGTGGTGACCGCCACGCCCAGTCGGCGTGCGACGGCCCCCGCGCTCAGCGCCTCATCGGCCACCCGACCGCTCCGGTGCCTCGGTGGCCGGTACGCCCGGCCGGGACGCGTCGGTGGGGTGCAGCAGCCGGTTGACCACGCCGCCGAGCCACGGCGCGTACTCGCGGGGGTGGGCGTCCAGGTCGGCCACCACCGCGCCGGGGTCGACCCAGCGCAGGTCGGCCACCTCGTCCGGGTCGGGCCGCGTGACCAGGTCGGCGGGTACGTCGGCGCGCAGCACGTGGTCGTACTCGAACTCGACCCGTCCGGTCGCCGGGTCCTCGGCGTAGTAGAGGTAGACGCCCACCTCGGTGAGGTCGACCGGGTCGACGCCGAGTTCCTCGGCGAGCCGCCGGTTGGCGGCCTCGGTCAGCGACTGACCGGGCAGCGGGTGTCCGCAGCAGGAGTTCGCCCAGCGCAGCGGGAACCGCGTCTTGACCGCGGCCCGCTGCTGCAACAGCACCCGCCCCTCGGGATCGACGAGGAGCACCGAGAAGGCGCGGTGCAGCCGCCCGGGTGGCTGGTGGGCGGTCGCCACCGTGGTCTCGCCGATCACCAGCCCGTCGTCGTCGACCAGCTCGACCAGGTGGGTCTCCCGCTCGCTCACGACATCGCCCCGGTGATCCGGGCCGCGGCGATCTTGCCGCTGATCAGCACCATCGGCACGCCGACACCGGGCTGCGTGCCGGAGCCGACGAACACCACGTTCTCCAGCGTCCGGTGCAGGTTGGAGGGGCGGAACGGGCCGGTCTGGAAGAGGCTGTGCGAGGCGGCGAACGGGGTGCCGGCGGCCATGCCCTGCGCCGCCCAGTCGGCCGGGGTGACGGCCCGCATCACCTCGATGCCGTCGCCGAAGCCGACGTAGCCGCGCTCCTCAAGAGTGGTGACGAGCTGGTCGGCGTACCGCTGCGTGAGGTCGCCCGTCCAGTCGAACGGCGCCCGTTCCAGGTTCGGCACCGGGGCCAGCACGTAGTAGGTGTGCCTGCCGGCCGGCGCCACCGACGGGTCGGTGCGGCTCGGGTTCGTCACCAGCAGCGACGGGTCGGTCATCAGCTCGCCTCGGCGGATCACCTCGTCGAACGTGCCCTTCCAGGACCGCCCGAAGTGGATGTTGTGGTGGGCGATCTTGCCATAGCCCTGCGTCGAACCGATGTGCAGCACCACGCAGGACGGCGAGTAGGTGAGCTTGCGCTGCCGGCTGGGCGGCAGCAGGTCCTGGTAGGCGACCGGCAGGTCCGGGTTGAGCACGACCGTGTCGGCGGGGATGAAGTCGCCGTCGGCGGTGACGACGCCGGTGGCGCGGCCGTTGGCGGTCTCCACCCGGGTCACCGTGGTGCCGTAGCGGATCTGCACGCCGTGCTTCTCGGCCGCGCCGGCCATCCCACGCGAGACCGCGTGGATGCCGCCGCGGGGGAAGCACACGCCGGCCACCGAGTCGAGGTACGCGATGACCGCGTAGATCGCCAGCGCGTCGTGCGGCGACAGGCCCGCGTACATGGCCTGGAAGGAGAAGATCCGCTGGGTACGCGGGTCGCGGAAGAACTGGTTGATCTTCGTCTGGAGCCGCCGGAAGGCGCCGCCGGCGAACAGCTTCAGCAGGTTGCCGGTGAGCAGGTCCGTCGGCGCGTCCAGGTTGCGCTCGATGAAGTCGGCCCGTTCCCACTGCCACAGGTTGCGGGCGTACTCGACGAAACGCAGGTAGCCGTCGGCCTCCCGGGGGCCGCAGACGCGGGCGATCTCGGCGGCCATCCGGGTGGTGTCGGTGATGACGTCGAGCGTCGACCCGTCCGGGTAGTAGGCGCGGTACGCCGGGTCGAGCGGGGTCAGGTCGAGCCAGTCGGTCAGCTCCTCGCCCACCGCGCCGAGCGCCTCGGCGATCAGGTCGGGCATGGTGAGGACTGTCGGGCCGGTGTCGAACTCGTACCCGTCGACGCTGAGCCGCCCGGCGCGCCCGCCCGGCACCGGCTCGCGTTCCAGCACTGTCACCTGCCGGCCGCTGCCGGCCAGGTGCAGCGCGCAGGCCAGCCCACCCAGCCCGGCGCCGACCACGACCACCCGGTCGGTCCGTCCCTTGACGGTACGCATTCCGGCCCCCTTGCTCACGAAGTTGCTCATCATGCCCGCCGCGCCGTGGCGGCGGTGGCGAGGCCGGTCAGCGCGGTGCGCGCGGTCTCGTCGATCGGTGCGGTGCCCAGCGCGGCGAGCGCCTCGGTCACCCGGTCGGAGATCATCCGCTCCACCCGGGCCGTGGCCCCGGTGTCCCGGACCACGTCGGCCAGCCGGTCCACCTCAGTTGCCGAGGTGACCGAGCCGGCCCGCTCCAGGACCCGGCGCTGCGCCGGGTCGGCGAGCTGCCGGGCCAGCATCAGCAGGGCGGTCGGCTTGCCGGTACGCAGGTCGTCCCCGGCCGGCTTGCCGGTGGTCTCCGGGTCGCCGTAGACGCCCAGCAGGTCGTCGCGGAGCTGGAACGCCTCGCCGACGGCCAGCCCGTACCGGGTGTACGCGGCGATGAGCGGGTCGTCCGCGTCGGCGCCCGCCAGGCAGGCGCCGAACAGCAGCGGACGCTGGACGGTGTAGCTGGCGGTCTTGTACCGGGCCACCCGCAGCGCCCGGTCGACGGTCCAGCTCGCCGAGTCGTTCTCGCCGAGCACGTCCAGGAACTGCCCGGCGACCGTCTCCACCCGCATCTGGTCGTAGCAGCGGCGCACGTCGAGCAGCCGCTCCGCCGGGACCGCCGCGTGCGCCATCAGCCGGTCGGCCCAGACCATGCAGAGGTCACCGATGAGGACGGCGACGGCTTCGCCGTACCGGTCGGGGTCGCCGGTGTGTCCGGCGGCCCGGTGCCGGGCGGCGGCGGCCCGGTGCGCGGTGGGCAGCCCTCGCCTGGTGTCGGACGCGTCCATCACGTCGTCGTGCACCAGCGCGAACGTGTGCAGCAACTCCAGCGCGGACAGGGCCGGGAGCACCGAGCACAGCGGTTCCTCCCCGCCGACCACACCCCGCCATCCCCAGTACGCGAACGTGGGGCGGACCCGCTTGCCGCCGGCCAGCACGCTGTCGCGTGCCGTGGCCGCGAAACCACCCATCGCTGCGTCGATCTCGGTGAGCGATTCGACTTCCGCGGCCAGGAACGCCGCGAGCGTCTCATCGACCCCTTTGATCAGGTCTTTCGTGAACGCGGCCAGTACGCCGCGGACCGGATCGTCCGTCGCCCCGGGCTGAGCCGGCGCGACGCGGAGCGCATTACCCGCAACTGCGTCGTTGGCCATGCGGGCGAGCGTACCCTAGGGTTACGAGTTGCGTCGATTGCTGCGTCGAAACTGAGGAGGGCCGATGGACACGGATCTGACCGCTGCCTATGACCGTTGCCGCGAGCTGCACCGCCGTCACGGCCGTACCTACTATCTCGCCACCCGGCTGCTTCCCGCCTGGAAACGGCGACATGTGCACGCCTTGTACGGCTTCACCCGGTACGCGGACGAGATCGTCGACCGCACCGAGGACCTGCCGCCGGCCGAGCGCGCCGCGCGGCTGCGCGAGTGGTCGGATCGATTCGTCGCCGGGCTGCACGGTGCGTCGGTCGACGACCCGCTGCTCCCCGCGGTGCTGCACACCATCGCCGTGTTCGACCTGGACCGCGACGACTTCGCGTCGTTCCTGCGCAGCATGGCGATGGATCTGACTGTCATGTCGTACCCGACCTACGACGACCTGCTCGACTACATGGAGGGCTCGGCCGCTGTCATCGGCACCATGATGCTGCCGATCCTGGGCAGTTCCGACCCGGCCGCCGCCCGCGAGCCCGCCCGTCAGCTCGGCTTCGCGTTCCAGCTCACCAACTTCATCCGGGACGTCGCCGAGGACCTCGACCGGGGCCGGACCTACCTGCCCGACGAGGACATGGCCAAGTTCGACCTCACCCGCGACGACCTGCTCGCGGCGAAGGCCGCCGGCCGCACCACGCCGCGCATCCGCGAGCTGATCGAGTACGAGGTGACCCGCGCCCAGGCCCACTACGTCGCGGCCGCACCGGGCATCCCGCTGCTCGACCCGGCCTCGCAGGCGTGCATGCGCACCGCGTACGCGCTCTACGGCGGCATCCTCGACGAGGTGGCCGCGCAGGACTACGACGTCTTCGTGCGCCGTGCCCTGGTGCCGCAGCGGCGCCGGATGGCGGTGGCCGCGCGGGCGCTGCTCACCCCGCCCGGTACGCCGGTGCGGGTGCCCGGCCCGGCACTGGAACCGGCCCTGGCCGGATGACCGGCCGTACGGCGGTCGTGCTGTTCACCCGTGACCTGCGGGTGCACGATCACCCGGCGCTCGCCGCCGCCTGCTCCGCGTTCGACCGGGTGGTGCCGCTCTACGTGCTCGACCCGGCGCTGCAGAAGCTCTCGCCGAACCGCACCCGCTTCCTGCACCAGAGCCTGGCCGACCTGCGTGAGGCGCTGCGCAAGCGCGGCGGCGACCTGGTGATCAGGCGTGGCGACCCGGTGGCCGAGACGGTGAAACTGGCCCGGAAGGTGGGCGCCGAGGGCGTCGGGCTCTCCGCCGACGTGAGCCGCTACGCCCACCGCCGGGAACGCCGGCTGCGCGCCGAGTGCGACAGGCACCGGATGTTCCTGCGCCTGTTCCCCGGCCTGACGATCGTCGAGCCGGGCGCGCTGCGTCCGGGCGGCGGCGACCACTACCGGGTCTTCAGCCCCTACTTCCGGGCCTGGCAGGGCGTGCGGTGGCGGGACGAGTTGGCCGCGCCGAAGCGGGTCCGGCTGCCCGACGGCGTCGACCCGGGCCGGCTGCCGGACCCGCCGAAGGGCGACAGCCCGGATGCCGCCGTCGGTGGCGAGGCCGTCGCCAGGCGCCGGCTCACCGCCTGGCTGCCCACCCTCGACCGGTACGACGACATCCACGACGACATGGCCGGCGACGAGACCTCGCGGCTCAGCCCGTACCTGCGGTTCGGTTGTGTCTCGCCGCTGGCGGTGGCGACCCGGGCCGGCGGCTGGGACGGGCCGTTCGTCAGGCAGCTCTGCTGGCGCGACTTCTACCACCAGGTGGTGGCCGGTTTCCCCGACCTGTCCACTGTTGCCTACCGGCGCGGCGCGCGGGAGGACTGGCGCGACGACCCGCACGCGTTCGACGCCTGGGCCGAGGGGCGGACCGGCATGCCGATCGTGGACGCGGGCATGCGTCAGTTGCGCGCCGAGGGCTGGATGCACAACCGGGCCCGGCTGATCACCGCCGGCTACCTGACCAAGCACCTCGGGCTGGACTGGCGGCCCGGCCTGGAAATCTTCTTCCGGTGGCTGCTCGACGGCGACCGGGTCAACAACTCGGGCAACTGGCAGTGGGTGGCCGGCACCGGCAACGACACCCGGCCGTACCGCGGCTTCAATCCGGTACGGCAGGCCGAACGCTACGACCCCGACGGCGCGTACGTGCGGCGCTGGGTGCCCGAGCTGGCGTCGGTGGCGGGCAAGGCGGTGCACCAGCCGTGGCGGCTGCCCGACGAGGTACGCCACACACTCGACTACCCGCCGCCGCTGGAGGTGCCCGGCGCCGACCCGGTCTGGCTGCGCTGACGCCGCCCGCTGACGTCGGCTCGTGCGTCCCGCCGGCACCGCGCATCACCGGCGCACGAACGTGTCCGGACACGCCGGCGCACCGCTCCCGTGGCAGTGTGGGCTCGGTTGAATCGGTCACTCCAAGTGACCTCTCGCTCGCCGGGACCGTGTGCCTCTCGTCCCCTTTGCTCTGCAGCCATATCCGCATCGGTTGCGGAACGTCACCAACTGGGCCTCGCGCGGGTTTCGGACCTGCGAGGAAATCCCTGTTCAGCACGGTGCTGCGCCGATGGCTGCAGAGCAAAGTCGGAAAAGGGAACACGGGGCCGCCTGGCCAGCCGAATGCGCTGCGTGACGATGGCTCGGGATCACCGAGGGTGACCGACTGTCAGAGGCAGGAGTGCAACGCCTCGACCAGCTCCTCCACCCGGTCGTGGTCGGCCAGCCGGGCTGTCGCGTACGCGAAGGTGTAGCCGCGCTCCGGGTCGGCCCAGGCGCTGCTGCCGCCGATCCCGCCCATGCCCCAGCTGCCGTCCGGCTCCCACTGCATGCCGAGCGTCCAGTCCACCGGACGGTCCAGCAGCAGGTCCGGTCCGCTGTACTGCACCCGCGTCGCCTCGGTGACCAGTTCCGGGCTGAACAGGCGTACCCCGTCCAGGGTGCCGCGGGCGAGGAGGCCCGCGTAGAGCCGGGCGAGCCCGGCGGCGGTGGCGTGCAGGTTCACCGCCGGGATCTCGGCGGCCCGCCACAGGTCGCTGTTCACCATCGCGACGTCGCGCCCGCCCGGCGGGTTGTCCAGCGCCCGCGCCCGCAACGAGCCCGGCTCGCCGCGCATCGCGTCCGGCCAGGCCGGATCCGCGTACGACAGATCGGCGCACCGCCGCCGGTCGGCCTCACCGAGCCCGAAGGCCAGATCCAGGCGCCACGGTCCGGCGATCTCCTCGGCCAGGAACCGGCCCACCGGGCGTCCGTCCACCCGGCGGACCAGCTCGCCCACCAGGTGCCCGTACGTCCAGGCGTGCTCGGCCGCGACGGCGCCCGGCGTCCACTCGGGCTCGGCCGCCGCCAGATCGGCGCAGAGCAGGTCCCAGTCGGCGATGGCGGCGGCGGGCCGGGGCACCGGGAAGGCGGGCAGCCCGGCGGTGTGGGTGAGCACCTGCCGCACGGTGGCCGGGGCGCGGAAACCCGGCCAGTACGCGGACACCGGCGCGTCCAGGTCGACCCGGCCCCGGTCGACGAGCAGCAGCAGGCACAGCGCGACCACCGGCTTGCCGACCGAGTAGACGTCGACGAGCGTGTCCGGTCGCCACGGCCGGTCCGCCCCGGCGGCCGGTACGACAGTGCCGGGCGGGACCGCCGCGGTGGTGCCGCCCACCAACTTCACCACCGGTACGCCGTCGTGCCACACCGACAGCGACGCACCGGTCTCCCGGCCGGTCGTGAACAGGTCGTGGAAGCAGTCCCGGACCGGGGTGAAGCGCGCGTGCATGCGGCCACGGTAGGCGGTCGCGTTCGTTACCGGCGCGGGAATTCCGGCCCGGTGCGGTGGTCGGTGTCCCGAAGGTGCGGAATGCTTGCGGAATGGCGGAGCCGGAACTGGTGGACGTAGTAGTGGTCGGGCTCGGCGTCGGCGGCGAGGAGGTGGCCGGGCGGCTCGCCGAGGCCGGCCTCACCGTGGTCGGCATCGAACGGGACCTGGTCGGTGGCGAGTGCCCCTACTGGGGGTGCGTGCCGAGCAAGATGATGATCCGGGCGGCGAACGCGCTGGCCGAGGCGCACCGGGTCAACGAGCTGGCCGGGTCCGCCCAGGTGCGGCCCGACTGGGCGCCGGTGGCGAAGCGCATCCGCGCCGAGGCCACCGACACCTGGGACGACAAGGTGGCAGTGGACCGGTTCACCGGCAAGGGCGGCCGGTTCGTCCGGGGCAGTGGGCGGCTCGACGGCCCGAACCGGGTACGCGTCGGCGACCAGGTTTTCCAGGCCCGCTACGGCGTGGTCCTCGGCACCGGCACCCGGCCCTCGGTCCCGCCGATCGACGGGCTGGCCGACACGCCGTACTGGACCAATCACCAGGCCATCGAGGTCGAGGAGCTGCCCGCGTCGCTGCTGGTGCTCGGCGGCGGCGCGATCGGGCTGGAACTCGCCCAGGTCTTCGCCCGGTTCGGCGTGCGGGTGACTGTCATCGAGGCGGCCGACCGGGTGCTCGCGGTCGAGGAGCCGGAGGCGTCGGCGCTCGCCGCCGACGCGCTGCGCGCCGACGGGGTGGAGATCCACACCGGGGTCAAGGCCGGCCGGGTGAGCCACGACGGCACCACGTTCACCGTGCACGCCGACGGCGCCGAGTTCACCGGCGAGAAGCTGCTCGTGGTGACCGGCCGCAAGGCGCACCTGGAGGAGCTGGGCCTGGACACCGTCGGGGTGGACGCCGGGCAGCGGTACCTGCCGGTGAACGACCGGATGCACGTCACCGACGGGATCTGGGCGGTCGGCGACCTCACCGGCGAGGGCGCATTCACCCACATCGCCATGTACCAGGCCGGCATCGTGGTGCCGGACGTGCTCGACCACATGCGGCGTACCAAGGGCGGCCCGGACGCCAGCGGCACCGCGAGTGTCGTCGGCGGCGCGGCCGGGGTGGTCAGCGCGGTCGGCGGCGCGATGAGCGCGGGCGGCTCGACAGCAGCGCCCGGCAGCGTCCCGGTGGCCGACTACCGGGCGCTGCCCCGGGTCACGTTCACCGACCCCGAGGTCGGCGCGGTCGGCCTCACCGAGCAGCAGGCCCGCGAGCGCGGCGTCAACGTCCAGGTCGGGTACGCCGACCTCACCTCGTCGGCCCGGGGCTGGATCCACAAGACCGGCAACGCCGGGTTCATCAAGCTGATCGCCGACGCCGACCAGGGCGTCCTCGTCGGCGCCACCTCGGCCGGACCGGCCGGCGGCGAGGTGCTCTCCGCCCTCGTCGTGGCGGTGCACGCCGCGGTGCCGATCAGCCAGCTCCGGCACATGATCTACGCGTACCCGACGTTCCACAGGGCCATCGAGGACGCGCTACGCGCGCTGAAGTGACGCCTCAGCCGGCCGGCGCACCGTGCCGGCCGGCCCCGTCGGCGAACCGGCCGGCGCCGCGTACCCCGTCCACAGCCAGCGACTCCAGGCCGTAGGCCAGCTCGGTCGCCATCGCCTCCGGCTCCGGCTGCCCCGCGCCGTCCCGCACCGCCGCCCGGTCGTTGCGCAGGCACGTCTGCGGCGACCGGGCGATAGCGGCGGCCAGCTCCTCGGCCGCCGTGCGGGCCTCACCCGGCGCGACCAGCCGGTTGACCAGACCCATCGCGTACGCCTCGTCGGCGCCCACCGCACGGCCGGTGAGGATCAGGTCCATCGCGCGGCTCTCCCCGATCAGCCGGGGCAGACGGACCGTCCCGCCGTCGATCAGCGGTACGCCCCACCGGCGGCAGAACACGCCGAGCGTGGCGTCCGACTCGGCGACCCGCAGGTCGCACCAGAGTGCCAGCTCCAGGCCGCCGGCCACCGCGTACCCGGAGATCGCGGCGATCACCGGCTTGGACAGTCGCATCCGGGTCGGACCCATCGGCGCGTCGCCGCCGGGCTCGACACGGTTGCCGCGCGGAGTGCCGACGGCCTTGAGGTCGGCACCGGCGCAGAACGTGCCGCCCGCGCCCCAGAGCACGGCGACCGCCGCGTCCGGGTCGGCGTCGAACGCGCGGAACGCGTCGGCCAGCGCTCGCGCGGTCGGGCCGTCCACGGCGTTACGAGCCTCGGGCCGGTCCAGGATCACAGTGGTCACGGCACCGGCGTGCTCGACGCGTACCCCCATGGGCTCAGCATGCCCGCGACGCACCTGGGAGGGAATTCCGGGGCGTCCGGTTTGGGGGCTCTCCTGCCGGGAAGTCGGAACGGGTGCGCGAACTACTGACGAAACTCGAACAGGCCACCGGTCTCGACCGGGTGGGTGACCGGCTGCAGCGCGCCGTCCAGGGCACTCTGCGTTCCCAGCGGGTACGCGACGCGCTGCACGGCGTGTGGCTCGGCCATCCGCTGCACCCCGCGATGGTGCAGGTGCCGGTCGGCGCATGGATCTCCGCCGCCGTGGTGGACCTGCTGCCCGGCCAGCGCCGCGCCGCCACCGCCCTGGTGGGCCTCGGTACGGTCAGCGCGGTGCCCGCGGCCGTCGCCGGGCTCAACGACTGGGCCACGCTCACCCGTGACCAGCGCCGGGTCGGGCTGGTGCACGCCGCCGCCAACACCGTCGGCCTGGCGTTGTTCGCCGGCTCGCTGGCGGCGCGGCTCAACGGGCGGCACGGACTCGGCCGGACGCTGTCCTATCTGGGGCTGTCCGCCGCGAGCGGTGGGGCGTACCTGGGTGGGCACCTCGCGTACAAGCAGGGCGCCCAGGCCAGCCAGAGCGTCTCCGAGCTGCACCTGATCAGCGACGGCTGGCACCGGGTCGGTGACCTGAGCAGCCTGCCCCGGCACGAGCTGGTCACCAAGAAGATCGACGACGTCCCGGTGATCCTCTACCGGGACGGCGACGACGTCAGCGTGATGCTGGAGCGCTGCCCGCACCAGAGCGGCCCGCTCGGCGAGGGCACGGTGGAGCAGATCGACGGCCACGCCTGCGTGGTCTGCCCCTGGCACGGCAGCGCGTTCCGGCTCGACGGCGGCGAGGTGGTGCACGGCCCGGCCGCGAACGACCAGGTCGTGCTGCCCAGCCGCGTCGTGTCCGGCCGGGTCGAGGCCCGGCTGCCCTGACTCAGTCCCGCCGGTGCCGTCCGCTGGACAACGCGCGGGCGGGTACCGGCCGCTTGCGCAACCCGAGCAGCGCGCCGATCTGCGCACCCACGATGCTCGCCACGGCCAGCACCGCCGAGATGGCGAGCGGACGGTTGATGCCCTCCTCGGCGGTGGCGCGGGACGCGCCCGCCGACATGGCCGGCGGCTGACCGACAGGCGCCTCCACGGTGGGCGTCGCGTCCCGCGGCGTGGGCTTGGGCTTCGCCTTCGGGGTGGTCGACGAGGCGCCGCCGCCACCCGGCTTGACCGGTGCCGTCTCGGCCGGCTTGGTGACCACGATCCGTCCGGTGGCGTGCCGCCGGGCACCCGAATCCGTCGCGCCCTCCGGCAGCGTGATGAGCTGACCCGGGCGGATCCGGTCCGGGTCGGCGAGCCGGTTCAGCCGGGCCAGCTCCTTGTATCTGTCGAAGTCGTCCAGGTAGCGATCCGCCACCTCGCCCAGGTAGTCGCCCTTCGCCACCCGGTACACGGCCGGGTCGTCCGCCTTCGACGCGATCGGCGCCGGCGGGGTGACCTGGCTCGCGGCCACGGCCGGTGAGGTGACGGCGGCGACCGCCGGTTGCGGGGCGGTCAGCGCGGCGGCACTCGCCGCGGCCGGGCTCGCGACCAGGATCAGCGCGACCGAACCGACGAGTGCGGCTGCGGCCTTCTGCTGGCGGTGCATGCCGGGCAGCTTCGGCGCCGGCCGGCGTACCGCCGCCGCGAGCAGCTCCACCACGACGGAGAACGCGAACGTGGCCCAGCCGAACCAGCCCACCACCGCCAGCGCGCGCAGGAACAGCCGGCCGTCGTCGCGGCTGGTCAACGCCGTACCGACCTCGGCCAGCGTGGGCAGGTGATCCGGCAGCGGGTTGCCGGCGAACGCCAGCAACGCGACCGGCCCGCCGGCCAGCACGCCGACGAGCACGACGAGGGCGCCGAGGCCGGTGAGAACCTGGCCGGCGCGGCGGACGGGGGAGCGTCGGGGTGCGCCCATGGCGGCCTTCCCTTCCTACGGTGGTCCGGTGAGCGCCCGAGCGGTGGCCTCACCGGTGACGGTGGCGTTCTCTTGCACGCCGAACAGACTCAGCAGGTCCCGGCTGTAGGTGATCTGCACGCGTACCCGGATCTGGGTCTCGGTGCCGACCACGGGGAAGTCGACGTCGTGGTCCTGGACGCCGCCCGCGGCGTCGAGGTAGGCGGCGACAGCGGCGCGGGCGGCGACCTGGTCGATCCGCTTCGGGCCGCCCTCGATGGCCCGCGCGCGGTCGATCATCTGGCCGCCGGCGCGGGCCGCCTCGGCGGCCAGGTTGTCCGCGCGCTGGAGCGTGCGCAGTTGACCGGCGCCGTCGTAGGCGAGGCCGATGATCGCCAGTACGCCGGTCATCGCCACGGCAAGGAACAGGCTCACCCGGCCGTTCTCCGCCTCGCGCCGCCCGGTCATCCGCGACTCCGGTAGGTGTCCAGCGGCGAGGTGAAGCTCGCCGAGACGGTCTTGCCGCCCGGCACGCCGGGCAGGCCGGGCGCGCTCAGGTCGTCGAAGGAGACGGTGCAGGTCACCGTGACGGTCACTGTCGCCGGCACGCCTGCGGCGCTCTGGTACGCGGCGGCGAAGCTCGTCGTCGTCCCGGCCACCGAGCCCGCGAGATCGATCTGGGGTGGGCCGGTGCAGTTCAGCCCTGCCCAGCCGAGCTGGTCCTGGGCCGCCACCTCGGCGGCCTCCGCGCCGTCATCAGCGGTGCGGGCGAGCGAGGCGGCCCGGGCGGCGTCGTGGGCGGCCGACTCCACCGCCTCGTCCGCGATCGCGGTCCGCCCGGCGACCCCGGCCAGCACCATCAGCCCGATGAAGGCGGGCGCGAGCACCGCCACCTCGATCGAGACGGAACCCCGGTCCCGCCGTGGCCCGGCGTTCATCCGGTGGTCCAGTGTTCGGCCGGGCCGTGCGCGGTCTGCGTGACCTCGAACGAGACGCCCGGGATGACCGACAGGGAGCGTCCCTGCACCGTGCAGGTGACAGCTGTGGCTGTCTCGACGCAGGTCGGGCCGGTCTGCTCCCAGCCGACCAGCCAGTCCCCGGACTGTTGCAGGAAGCTGATCGCCCGCTGCCGTCCGGCGTCCGGCCCGGCGTCGATCGTGCGCTGGGCGTTCACACCGGTCTGCGCGGCGTTCAGCGCTGTGGACCGGGCCACGAACCAGACGGCGACCTGGATCGAGCCGAACAGCATCACCAGGATCACCGGCATCACCACGGCCAGCTCGACCGGGTTGGCGCCCCGCTCGCCCTCGGCCAGGCGGGCGCGCAGGGCGGCGGCGAACCGCCCCGGACCGGGCGGGCCGGCGGGCCGGCCGGCAGACGCCGGCCGGCTCCGGACCGTACGGGCGGGGCGGGGCATCACGGGGCCTGCGGCGCCGTGTTGTTCGGGATGGCGTTCATCCAGTTGTTCGCCTTGGCCAGGGCGAGCCCGGTGACCGCCATGGCCACCGCGACCAGGCCGAAGATGATCACCGCGGTCGGCACCGGGCTGTCGCCGCGCTCGGAGTCCCGGCGCAGCTCGGCGAGGCGGGTGCTCACCGCCACGTACAGGTAGGCGTAGAGGTGCATGGTCGTCTCCTTCTCGAAGGTGGGTTCACAGACGGGCGAGGAACGGATAGACGGCGAAGCCGAGCAGGACGAACACCAGCAGCGAGCCGGGGATGTCCAACTTGCTGGTGACCCCCTCGGCCCGGGCCAGGTTGTCGGTGCGGATCTGGTCGCGCAGCGAGTCGGCGCGGGACCGCAACGTCTCGTGCACCTGGGCGCCCTCACTGCCGGAGGAGCGCATGATGGCGCCCACATCACCCAGCTCCGGGATGCCGATGCGCTCGGCCAGCTCCTGCAACTCGTCCCAGGGCGAGTGCATCTGGAGCTGCGCGAGCCGCAGCGCCTCCCGGATCCGGTCGAAGACCCAGCCGTCGCAGACCGCCGCCGCGCGTTCCAGCGACTGCACCGGGCCGTGCGCGGCGGACAGCTGCAACGCCACCAGGTCGAGGTAGGTGCAGACCGCCTGCCGGAACTCGTCCCGGGCGGCGTCCGCCTTGGCCAGGACCGTGCGGTGCGCGAGCAGTCCGGCGCCGAGCGCCAGGCCCAGGCTGGCCACCACCGGTACGGCCACCGGCAGCGCCACCCCGCCGACGAAGAGCACCGCCGACGCGACCGCCGGGGTGGCGAAGCCGACGAGCGCGGAGAGCAGCACCGACAGCGCGTACTGCTCCGGGGTGCGGTCGAGCAGGGCGAGTTGCCGGTGCGGCGGGCGCAGCCAGCGGGCGAACCCGCCGAGCCAGTCCGGCCCGGCGCCGGCGGCCGGGGCCTGGCCGGGCGGCTGGTGCAGCCGGCGCAGCGCCGGCCCGAGCGCCGGGGTGGCCGGCAGCGCCTCGCGTACGACCAGGAACAGCCCGAGTCCGACCGCGCACCCGCCGAGCACCGCGATCGCCAGCTGCCAGTTGAGGATCATGCGATCGCCTCATCCAGGTCGGGCGCGGGCAGGAACCGCGCCGGCCGGGGCGGCTGGCTCATCGAGCGCACCCAGACCAGCAGGCCGACGAACGCCGCGCCGAGCACCGCCATCACGAGCTGACCGGTCAGCGTCCCGTAAGGACGGATGTAGTCGCTGTTCACCAGCCCGTACGCGAGCGTCGCCAGCGTCATGCCCGTGAGGAAGCGGACCGCGAACCGGGGCTGCGTGCGTTTCGCCTCGACCTCGCGCCGGGTCGCCACCTCGGCCGAGGCGGCGGTGGCGATCGACCCGAGCACGTCGCCGAGGCGCTCGCCCCGGTCGGTGAGGTGCAGGATCAGCGCGGCCACCACCTGGTCGGCGACCGGGTCGGCGATCTCGTCGGCGAAGGCGAGCAGCGCGGAGCGGGCCAGCCAGCCGGCCTGAAGGCGGGCGGCGAGCGTGCGTACCTCCTCCTGGATCTCCTCCGGCGCGGTGGCGATGGTGCCGATGATCGCCTGCTGGAGTCCCTGGCCGGTGGCCGAGATGTCCTTGAGCCGGCGGGTCCACTCGCCTACGGCTTCGACCCGGGCGATGGCCCGCTGCTCGGCCCGGCCGACCGCGAACAGCCACGGCACGCCCGGTACCGCGAGCGCCACCAGCAGGCCGACCACCGGCAGCCCGGTGAGCAGGAACGCCGCCGCCCCGGCGACCACAGCGGCGCCGAGCAGGAGCTGGTAGCGGCGCTGGTCGGCGCGGCTCGCGCCGGAACCGGTCCAGAGCCGGCTCAGGCCCGGCCCGGCACCGGGCGCCGGACCCGGCGGGCGGCGGGTGCCGACGAGCGCGACGACTGTCAGCACCAGCCCGGCCACGCAGGCCGCGCCGGAGACCAGGGCGATCAGTTCGATCTGCGTCACGCCGGGCCTCCGCTCGGCCGCGCCCCGAGGCGGGTGTGCCGGGGCCGCCGCCAAGCGCCCACGCCGGCCTCGACGAACCGGGTGAGCAGGCGGGCGTCGTAGCCGACGCGCAGCAGTTGGTCGCGGATGCGTTCGGGCAGGTGGCGGGGGACCGCACGGCCGTCCGGCCCGGGGCCGAAGACGGTCGTGGTGGTGATCCGGTTGCCCTCGCCGACGCCGATGACCTCCTCGACGTGCGAGACGAACCGGTGCTTGCGCCCGCCGATCGCTGTCTCGTCCTCGACCGTCACGTAGACGATCAGGTCGAGCGCGTTGCCGGCCATCCGGCGGGCCTGGTCGACTGTCATCTCCCGGCCGTGGGACAGCGCCAGCTCGATGATGCGTTCGCTCACCCCCGAGGGGGTACGCGCGTGGATGGTGCACATCGACCCGCGGCTGGTGGTCATCGCCTGGAGCATCGGCACGATCTCCCGGGACCGCACCTCGCCGACGATGATCCGCAGCACGCCCATGCGCAGTGACACCGGGATCAGGTCGGCGATGCTGACCTCACCCGCCGGCCGCCCGTCCGCGCCGCGCTCGCCGTGGCCCTCCCGGGACTCGAAGCTCATCACCGCCCGGTGCTTGTGCCCGCGCCGGGCCGGCAGCAGCTCCCGGCTCTCCTCCAGCAGCACGTACGGCTCGTCGGCCGGGATCTCGTCCATCAGCGCGCGGATGACAGTGGTCTTCCCGGCACCGGCGAGCCCGGCGACCATGATGTTCAGCCCGGCCCGCATGGACGCGCGGAGGAAGTCGCGCAGCAGCGGGTCGATCATCTCGTCCAGGTCGGGCCGGCCGCCCGCGATGTCCTCCAGGCTCACTTCGAGCGTGTTGTGCTTGCGGATCACCGCGTACGGGCGGTGGCTGACCAGGAACACGGCGGCGAGCCGGCTGCCGTCCGGTAGTTGCAGGTCGAGCGTGGGCTTCGAGGTGGACAGTGACCGCTCGGTGGCACCGGCCCGGCGGGCCGCCGCCTGGAGGATCTCCACCAGCTCGTCGTCGGTCTCGGCGATCGGCTCGGCCCAGTCGACGCCGCCGCCGTGCCGGGTGATGCGTACCTGGTCGCAGCCGAGGATGTGCACCTCCTCGATGCTGTCGTCGACGAGCAGCGTCTGGAGCCGGCCCAGCCCGACGAGTTCGGCTGTGACCTGGTCGAGCAGCAGGCGTTCCGAGTCCGCGGCCATCGGCGTGCCGGCCCGGCGTACCGAGTCGGCGTACGCGGACACCACGGCTACCGCCAGCCGGGCGCGCTCGACCTCCTCGGCGTCGGCGTCGAACTCGCGTCCGCGCTGCCAGTGGGTGAGTCGTTCGCTCAGTTCCCGGCGCAGCTCGCGGACCACGGCGAAGTCGACCCGGGGGCGTGGCGGTGGCGCCGGGGGCGCGGCGGGCGCCGGGCCGGGGACGTGGTGCCGCCCGTTCGGCGGGGCGAGCGGCGGCACAGTGGAGACGACGCCCGGCTGCTGCGCGCGTGGGTCGTGGGAGACCGGCTCAAACCGCACCGGACACCCCCGGCACGCTCGGCGCGGTCACCGCGCGCGGTGTGGTCGCCCCGGGCCAGGCCAGCCGGGCGCGCCGCCGGTCCAGCAGCGCCCGTACCGGCACCTCCAGGGCGCCGGCCGCGCGCATCAGCGGCCGGTTGGCCCGTACGGTGCCGCCGTGGGCGAGCACCTCGGCGGTACGCGGGTCGTGCGGCAGGCGGGCGATCACCGGCAGCCGTAGCGCCTTGCTGATCTCGCTGGTGCCGTGCCCGTCCCCGACGACGAGGAGGCGCAGCGTGCCGGGCGGTACGCGGTGCTCGGTGAGGTCCCGCTCGATCGCGCGGGCGGTGGCCCGGGTGGCGGAGAGGTCGGGCAGGTGCGCGCGGGTCACCAGCAGTACCACCGCGGCGGCCCGCAGCAGCGGCCACGGTGGACCGCCCACTGCCAGCCGGCCACAGTCGACGAGCACGTCGTACGGCGGTTCGCCCCGCTCCAGCCCGGTGAAGTAGTCGGCGAAGCGCTGCCAGAGCGGGATCACGCTGCCGGCCTGGGCCGGGTCCACGACGCCGGGCAGCAGCAGCCGCTCGCGGCGGGGCGCGTCCAGGTCGACCAGCTGGGACCAGAACGCGTGCTCCAGGCTGCCGTCCCGCAGCTCACCCACCGCCAGCTCACCGATGCCGCGCGGGCCGTCCAGCGCCCCGCCGAGGTAACCGGCGAGGATCGAGCCGCCCGCCGGGTCGCACTCGGCCAGCACGAGCCGCCGGTGCCAGCTCAGCGCGGCGGCGAGCGCGGCGGTGGTGACGCCCGGCGAACCCTTCGCCGAGACCAGGGCGATGATCGCCATCAGGCCGCCTCGGTGAGCACGAGCGCGATCCGGTCGTCGGCGGCGAGCGCCACGACAGCTGGTACGTCCCGTACGGCAAGCGCCAGGTAGACCACCACGTCGCCGTTCTGCGGCGCGGCGGTGTCGATCACGGTGCCCTCGAACCGGGTGCCGCCGCCGCGGGACGCCTCCGAGCCGCCACCGGTGGCGTTCGACGGCGTGCTGACCAGCAGCACCTTGTCGCCGGGGTGCAGCTTGCGCGCCGGCACCTGCTCGGGTTCCAGCCCCAGCGCGATCTGCTGCTGACCGGGGCCGAGCAGCGGGGCCTCGGTGAGCTGCGCCGGGGTGAGCAGCGTGCCCGGGGTGAGCCGGACGGCCGCCCGCAACCCCAGCACCTCGTCCATCCGGTCGGCGGGCACCGGCTGGAGTTCCCGCCCGCCGGAGACGCGTACCGGCACCAGGTCGTCGGCGGTCAGTTGGTGTCCCACGTCGACCGGCCGGGCCACTGCGAGGTACGTGCCGGTGGAGCGGACCGAGGTGACCGCGAACGCGGCGCCCAGACCGCCGAGGGCGATCAGCAGGACCGCCAGGCCGAGCAGGCCGGGGCGGACGCGTCGTTGCCGGACCACCTTCGGCGGCGCGACCGGCGCCTCCACCGGGGTTCCGTTGCGGGCTGCCACGACACTCATCGGGTCACCACCTGAAGCTCGTTGATCTGTACCAGGACGACGCCGCTGGACCGGCTCTGGGCGATGACGCCGCTCTCGCCGCCGCCGGACCACTCGACGGTCCAGAACGTCGTGGCGCTCACCTGGTAGGTGCCGGCCTTCGGATAGCCCTGGTCGAGGCCGCAGTCGGGTGAGGTGGAGCCGGCCCTCGGCCCGTCGGCCCGGTAGGGCGTGCCCGGCCCGTCGCAGGTGACGTCGATGTCGTCGGACATGTGCCAGACGATCCGGTCCACCTTCGCGGTGATCTCCACGGTCAGTCCCCGGTCGGAGGCGGACGCGGACAGCGGCCCGAAGTACGCCGCGCCCGGGCTGGCCCACATCCAGACGGGCAGCCCGACCAGGCCGGGGCCCTGGCTGCGCCGGGGCGCCACGGCGGCGCGGGGCGGGAGCAGCGAGATCGAGGCCAGCGCGCGGCGGGCCAGTTCCTCCGGGTCCGGCGGCGCGCCGTAGCCGGGCGGCGGCGCGTCGAGAAGCGCCCGGCGCAGGCTGCCGAGGTCGCCACCGTTGCAGGTGAGCTGGTACCACTGCTTGCCGGGAGGGGCCTCGTCCTGCGGCTCTTCGAGCTTGTAGTAGCAGCCGTCGGCGTTGTTGAACCAGCCGAGAATCGGGTGGTAGCAGGGGATGGCCCGGCCGTTCCACTGGCACTTCGGGGTGCTGCCGCCCCCGCCGCCGTTGTCCCCGCCGCCACCCGGCCCACCCGGCCCACCCGGTCCGCCCGGGGTGCCGGGGTCGTCGTCCCAGACGTCGCAGTCGGTCTGTTCCGGCGGGCAGGACCCACCGGGGTCGGCGGCGCGGGCGGGTGCGCCGGTGAGCGTCAGCAGCGCGGCCAGGCCGGCGGCGAGCAGCAGCCGGCGGAGCGTCCCGGCCCGGGCCGGCCGGGCCGGGACACCCCTTCCTCCCCAGGTCAGCACGGCTGGTCCTGGTGCGCGGCGCCGCCGTTGATCAGCCACCGGCCGTCCGGGTACCGGACCGCCGTGGCGGTGGCCAGGTAGCGCCCGCCGCGCGTGCCGGGCACGGCCTTGCGGTCCTTGGCGTAGACGAGCCGGTAGCCGCTCGCGTCCAGGCAGTCCTGGATCTCGACTGTGGGCGGGCGGGCGGCCAGGTCGACCGACACGACCTCGGGGTCGGAGACCAGTTTCCCGGTACGCATCGCGCCGTGCTCCTTCGCGTCGAGAATCGCCATTCGCACCCGGGTCAGCAGCGGATCAGCCAGAAAACGGGTCAGAGCGGGATGGGACGGATCGCTGCGCGCACTGGCTGCCCGGGACGCGTCGAGATAGCCGGAATAGGCGGCCAGAGCCGCTTTTCCGGCCGCGTTCTCCTCGGCGCTGGAATGGGCGGCGGGTGCGGCGGCGCGGCCGGTCAGCGGACGGGTGACCGCCTCCGGCTCGGTGCCGCAGCCGGCCGAGCCGACCACCAGCACGATGCTGAGCAGGAAGATTTCCCATCGGCGGGATTGCCGTGTGCGCAACGCCGATCCCTCCTCGGTGCCGGCCCGGGGCGATCACGCCGACCCGCTCCGGGCATGCGGAAGCGCGCCCGGAACTGTCACTCCGGGCCCCCGTCGCCGCCACTTGTATTGACCTGTACTGATCGCTGCGGATTCTGTGCCCTGGTGCCTCCGACGCCAATTGATCGGGGGTTGCGTCGTACCCAAGGGGCGAGCATAGGCTCACGTCCGCCGATGCAACAGAGGCAATTCACGTGAACACGGTGAGTGAAGACGGGAGGTGGTGGCCGGTGTGTGTCACCACGATGACGAGCGGGCTTCGGCAGGGCTCCGGGCCGGCTGGTGTGTGCTCACCCGTACGCGCCGCGGCGGTGGCGACGGGCCGCCGGTATGGGTGGGGAGCATGCCGCTCGTCCGATCCGTCCCACCGGTCCGGCGGGGCTCACGCCACCGCTCGTTCTGGCCGTCGCCGCGTCGCACCACCCGTTCCTGTGCGCCTCGGCCGTCACATCCGCGCAAGCGATAAATCACTCTGCGTGCTTCACGATGGAACGCACGGCGACCGGACGGGGGATCCGGCATGACGGCTGAACGGGTGCGGCGTACCGGACCGGTGGCCGACGCCCGCCGTCCGAGCACCCGGCTGACCGCCGCCCTGACGGTCGTACCCCTGCTCCGGCTGGCGGTGGCGCGCTACGCCGTACCGCCGGGGTGCCCGGACCGGACGGCGTGCGACGGCTGCGGCGCCCCGATCGGGCTGGACCGGCCGCTGCCGGCGCTCGGCCCCGTGGCCCGGTGCCCGGCCTGCCGGGCCCGGGTCGGCGCGCCGCCCGCGGTGGTGGAGGTGGCGTTGCTGCTCGCGGTGGCCGTGCCGGTGTTCGCCGGCGGCGCGCCCGCCGCGCGGCTGGCGCTGGCGTGGTGGCTGGTCTGGGCGGTGCCGATGACGATCGTGGACGCGATGGCGCACCGCCTGCCCGACCGGCTCACCTGGCCGGCCGCCGCCGGCGTGTGGGCGCTGCTCGGGGTGGCCGCGCTGACCGGTCCGGGCGTCGACCCGCTGGTACGCGCCGTCCTGGCCGCTCTGGCGCTCGGCGGCGGCTTCGCCGCGACCACGCTGCTGTTCGGACGGCGCGGCTTCGGTCTCGGCGACGCCAAGCTGGCGCTCGGCGCGGGCGCGCTGCTCGGCTGGTACGGCTGGCCGGTGCTGGTGGCCGGGCTGGTGCTCGCGCTCCTCCTCGCCGGGTCGGCCGGGGTGGCGCTGCTCGCCGCCCGGCGGGTCCGCTGGTCCGGGCACCTGCCGTTCGGTCCGTTCCTGGTGCTCGGCACCGCCGCCACGCTGGTGCTCGTCACCGTGTGATCGGCCACCCGCAGGTGCGGGCGGGTTCGCCACGGGTATCGGAGTCCCAGCCACCTCCCAGCCGGGTCTGGTTCGGTGGCGGTCCAGGCTTCGGACTCGGGAGGGCACGTGCCGCACGGCGACGACGGTTGGCGGATCCGGCGCACGAGCGCGGACCTGGACCGGCTGGGCGAGACCGAGTCCGTCTTCGCGCTCGCCAACGGCTGGGTGGGCTGGCGCGGGACGCTCGACGAGGGCGAGCCCTGCGGCATGCCCGGCAGCTACCTCAACGGGTTCCACGAGCAGCACGAGCTGACCTACCCGGAGAGCGGGTACGCGTTCCCGGAACGCAGCGACACCGTGATCAGCGCGCCGAACGCCGCCCTGATCCGGCTCTGGGTCGACGACGAGCCGCTGGACCTGAGCACCGGCACGATCCGGCGGCACCACCAGGAACTGGACCTGCGCGCGGGGGTGGTCCGCCGGGAGACCGAGTGGGTCTCGCCTGGCGGCCGGGGTGTCCGGATCCGCAGCACCCGCCTGGTCTCGCTGACCCGCCGTCCGGTCGCCGCCGTCGACTGGGCGGTCGAGCCGCTGGACGAGCCGGTCCGGCTGCGGGTCGGCGCCGACCTGCTCGCCAACCAGCGGGTGCCGGAACGCGCCGACGACCCCCGGGCCGCCTCGGTGATCCACGACCCGCTCACCGGCGAGATCCGCCGCGACGACGGCCCCGACGGGGTGCTCGTGCACCGGACCGGGCGCAGCGGCCAGCGGGTCGCCGTCGCCGTCGCGCACCGGGTCGAGGCGCCCGACGAGATCGCCACCGACACCGAGCTGACCGCCGACCGGTTCCGGCTGGCGCTGTCCGGTCCGGTACGCCCCGGCGAGCGCATCCGGGTCACCCGGTTCGCCGCGTACGAGTGCACGGACGTCGACGGCACCCCGGCCGGTGAGCTGGCCGACCTGGTCGTCGCGGAGGCGGCCACGGCCCGGGACGACGGGTTCGACGCCCTGCTCACCGAGCAGCGCGCCGCGCTCGACGCGGCGTGGGACACCGCCGACGTCGAACTGGAGGGCGACCCGGAGCTGCAGCTCGCGGTGCGGTTCTCGGTGTTCCACCTGCTCCAGTCCGGCCGCGCCGACGGCGACCGGACCATCCCGGCCAAGGGGCTGACCGGCAACGGCTACGACGGGCACGTGCTCTGGGACACCGAGGGCTACGTGCTGCCGGTGCTGACGTACCTGGCGCCGGAACTGGCCCGCTCGGCGCTGCGCTGGCGGCACGCCCACCTGCCCGAGGCCCGCGACCGGGCGGCCGAGCTGCGCCTGACCGGCGCCACCTACCCGTGGCGGACGCTCAGCGGCCGGGAGTGCTCCGGCTACTGGCCGGCCGGCAGCGCGGGCCTGCACGTCAACGCCGACATCGCCGACGCGGTGCTGCGGTACGTGGCGGCCACCGGCGACACCGCGTTCCTCGCCGAGTGCGGCGCCGAGGTGCTGATCGAGACCGCCCGGCTGTGGCACGGCTACGGCCACTTCGACGACGGCGGCGCGTTCCACCTGACCGGCGTCACCGGCCCGGACGAATATTCGGCGCTGGTCGACGACAACGTCTTCACCAACCTGATGGCGCGGCGCAACCTGCGCGGCGCCGCCGACGCCGCGGAGGACTGCCCCGAGGTGGCCGCGCGGCTCGGCGTCGACGCCGCCGAGGTGGCCGGCTGGCGGGCCGCCGCCGACGCCATGTTCGTCCCGTACGACGGCAAGCGCGGCGTGCACGAGCAGTCGGCCGGATTCACCGCGCAGCCGGAGTGGGACTTCGCCGGCACCGGCGAGGACGACTACCCGCTGCTGCTGCACTTCCCCTACCAGGAGCTGTACCGCAAGCAGGTGGTCAAGCAGGCCGACCTGGTGCTGGCCATGCTGCGCTGCCCGGGGGAGTTCACCGCCGAGGAGAAGACGCGCAACGTCGCCTACTACGAGGCGCGGACCGTCCGGGACTCGTCGCTGTCGGCGTCCGCGCAGGCGATCCTCGCCGCCGAGGTCGGGCACCTCGACCTGGCGTACGACCTGTTCGCCGAGACGGCGTTCCAGGACCTCGCCGACCTGGGCGACAAGACCGCCGACGGGCTGCACCTGGCGTCCCTGGCCGGCGCCTGGCTGGTGGTGGCGCAGGGCTTCGGCGGGCTGCGCGACGACCGGGGCGTGCTCGCGTTCGAGCCGCGGCTACCCCGGCCGATCACCCGGCTCGCGTTCCACCTGCGCCGGCACGGGCACCGGCTGCGGGTCACGCTCACCGAACGGGAGGCCCGCTACGAGCTGCCGGACGCCGGGCCTGGTGACGCGGTGGAGCTGTGGCACCACGGCGAACAGCTCCGCGTCACCGGCGACGGGCCGGTCACCCGGCCGATGCCGCCGGTGCCCGACCCCGGTCCCGAGCCGGAGGCCCCGCCCGGCCGCCGTCCGGAACGGCGCGCTCAGGAGGCGGGCGGCGACTGAGCCGGCAGGCCGGACATCCGGGCGACGACTTCCTCCAGCGCCTCGAACGCGTACGCCCAGTTGTGGCACTTGAAGCTGCGCAGCCCGGTGATCGGGGTGCGGCAGTCGGCACAGTGGACACCCGGGATCGCGTCCGGCACCTCGGTGTTCACGTACTTGCGCTCGCCGAGGATCACCCGCGCGATCATCGTGTGGTCGTGTACGCCGTGCAGCGCGGACGCGACGATGTCGTACCAGGTGACTCGCCGCCCGCACTTCGGGCAGTCCGGCTCGTCGCCGCTGACCCACAGCGGTGCGCCGATGCTGCGCGCCGGCATGTTCAGCAGCTTCTCCAGCCGTCGCACGTCCGCCTCCGGGGTGGTCCACCGGTGCCGCCCGGGCAGCGACGCGGGCGAGTCGTAGACGGCGCGGAACACCACCGGCTCGACCTCCACTGTCTCCCGTCCACCTGTCATCGGTACCTCCTCGCGCCGGCGTGTCCCACCGTCGTACCAGGTGGACGGCGGGATCGGCCGGACCACCGACACGACGGGTCAGCGGTGTGTCGCCCAGAGTGCTACACATCGAGGCGTGACGGAGGCTGAGAACCGACCCAATGTCGCCCGGATGTACGACTACTACCTCGGCGGCTGCCACAACTTCGCGGCCGACCGCGCCGCCGCCGAGGAGGTCCTGAAGATCTTCCCGGACACCGGCGTCGCCGCGCAGAGCAACCGCGCGTTCCTGCGCCGGGTCGTGCGCTGGGCGGCCGGGCAGGGCGTACGCCAGTTCCTCGACATCGGCGCCGGCCTGCCCACCCAGGGCAACGTGCACGAGGTGGTCCGCGCGGTACGCCCCGACGCCCGGGTGGTCTACGTCGACCACGACGAGGTCGCCGTCGCGTACGCCCGGCGGTTGCTCCCCACCGACGGCCGCACCGTCGTGCTCCAGGGCGACCTGCGGCGTCCCGGCGACCTGCTGGCCGACCCGACGCTGCGGGACACCATCGACCTGAGCGAGCCGGTCGCGGTGCTGCTGCTCGCGGTGCTGCACTTCGTGCCGGACGCCGACGACCCGTACGCGGCGGTGGCGACGCTGCGCGACGCGACAGTCCCGGGCAGCGTGCTCGCGCTGTCCCACCTCACCCTGGACGGCCTGCCGACGCTGCCCACCGAGCAGGGCACAGCGATCTACCGCCGCAGCAGTTCCCCGCTCGTGCCCCGCACCCGCGACGAGGTGGCCCGGTTCCTCGACGGGTACGAACTGGTCGAGCCGGGCCTGGTCAAGGTGGCGGACTGGCGGCCCGACGGCGAGCCGCAGGCGGCGGTGTCGCACGGCTACGGCGGGGTGGGCGTCCGCCGCTGAGCGCGGTCAGTCCAGGCCGCCGTGCGCGGCCCAGAGCGCGGCGGCGCGGTCGGCCGCCGCGGCCACGAGCGCGGCCAGCTCCGGCCGGTCCGGCACCCGGAACGACACGTACGCGCCGCGTCCACCGGCAGTGGGCCGGCCGTACGCCTTCGCGGCGAGGCGCCCGTCCGGCAGCAGCCGGATGTTGAGCGTGGTCAGCGTGAACTCCTCGCCGCGCCGGGTGTCGGTCCAGCGCAACTCCTCCGGCACTGTGACGTTGATGGCGAGGGCGCTGACGTCGGGGGAGGCGGCGCTGCTCATCCGGCGATCGTCGCACGCTCCGCCCGCGGTGCCCTCCCGCCGTGCCTTTCCGCCGGTCACCGGCGCAGCGTCGTCTCGCGGGTCATGTGGGACAGCTTCTCCGGGTTGCGCACCGCGTAGAGGCCGCTGATCCGGCCGTCGTCGAGGCGTACCGCGACGACCGTGTCCAGCTCGCCGTCGAGGCGTACCAGCAGCGCCGGGTAGCCGTTGACCTGCACCGGTTCCATCGACGCCACGGCAGCGATCCGGCGCCAGCCGCCCGCGAGCAGGCGGGCCACCTTGTCGCCGCCGGTGACCGGGCGGGCGATCGCCTGCTTGATCCCGCCGCCGTCGCCGACCAGCACGGCGTCCGCGGCCAGGACGCGGAGCAGCCCGTCCAGGTCGCCGGTCTCGACCGCCCGCCGGAACGCGTCGAGCGCGTCGCGGGCCTCGGCCGCCGGGACGGTACGCCGGGGGCGGCGCGCCGCGACGTGGGCCCGCGCCCGGTGCGCGATCTGCCGCACGGCGACCGGGGTCCGCTCGACCGTCTCGGCGATCTCGTCGTAGCCGACGTCGAACACCTCCCGCAGGACGAACACGGCCCGCTCGGTCGGCGTGAGCGTCTCCAGCACCAGCAGCATCGCCATCGACACGCTCTCCGCAAGCGTCACGTCGTCTGCGACGTCGGGCGCGGTGAGCAGCGGTTCGGGCAGCCACGAGCCGACGTACGACTCCTTGCGCCGCCCCAGCGTGCGCAGCCGGGACAACGCCTGCCGGGTGGCGATCCGGACCAGGTAGGCGCGCCGGTCCCGGACCGCCTCCAGGTCGACGCCGGCCCAGCGCAGCCAGGTCTCCTGCACCACGTCCTCCGCGTCGGCCGCCGAGCCGAGCATCTCGTACGCGACGGTGAAGAGCAGGTTCCGGTGCGCGAGGAAGTCCTCGGTGGCGCGGTCCGCCATGACTGGCTCCTTCGCTGCTCGGTTGCGTTCCCCACCAGACGCCGGCCGCTGTCGCCGTGTGACAGCCGGTCGCTGTGGTGGTCCTCACCCGGTGCCGCCGTCACGCCGGGGCGGTCCCCGGCATCTCGTGTTCGTCCGACGCCCACCCCAGCAGAGAGGGCGCAACCATGCAGACCCGATTCAACCTGTTCGAGAACCCGGTCTCGGCGACGTTCATGAAGCGCTTCGCCGGTGCGGGCCTGATGATCCACCAGTCGTCGCTGCCCCGCACCGTCCAGGAGCTGGTGTCGCTGCGGGCCAGCCAGATCAACGGCTGCGGCTGGTGCATCGACATGCACACCAAGGAGGCGGTGGCCGGGGGCGAGAGCGCGGTCCGGCTGAACCTGGTCGCCGCCTGGCGCGAGTCGACTGTGTTCACCGAGGCCGAGTGCGCGGCGCTGGCGTTCGCCGAGGAGGGCACCCGGCTCGCCGACGCCCACCAGGGCGTGTCCGACGAGACGTGGGAGCAGGTGCGCAAGCACTACGACGACGACCAGATCGCCGCGCTGGTCTGCCTGCTCGGGCTGATCAACGCGGCGAACCGGTTCGCGGTGCTCGTGCACCAGCGCGGCGGCTCGTACGAGCCCGGGATGTTCGCGGCGGCCATGGGCTGAGCGTCGCCGTCACCGCAGGTTCCAGAAGAAGGACCGGACGTCGTCGACGAACAGCTCCGGCACCTCCAGCGCGGCGAAGTGACCACCCCGGTCGAACTCGCTCCACTGCCGGATCGTGTACGTCAGTTCGGCGATCGGCCGCACGGACCGGGTGATGTCGTGCGCGAACACGGCGACCCCGAGCGGGGGCGGGCAGGGCGCGGGCGGGCCACCGAACGCGCTCTCCCGCACCAGCCGCGCGGACGAGGCGGCAGTGCCGGTGAACCAGTAGACCGAGACGTCGGTGAGGACGCGGTCCACGCTGACGGCCGATCCCGGGTCGGTCCACTCGGTGAACTTCTCCGCGATCCACGCGAGCTGCCCGACGGGTGAGTCGTTGAGCGCGTACGACACGGTCTGCGGCCGGCTGGCATAGAGCACCTGATGAGGGTGCCGTTGCGTCTTGAGCCGCCTGATCCGGGCGAGCCGGTCCCGGTCCTCGCCTGATAGTCCGGCTTCCCCGGTCCAGCCGGGTGGCGGGGGCGTGGGCAGGTAGTTGAGGTGTACGCCGACGACGTGCTCCGGGTCGATGCCGCCGAGCCGGGTGGAGATGACCGAACCCCAGTCGCCGCCCTGTGCGCCGTACCGCCGGTAGCCGAGCCGGCGCATCAGCTCGGCCCAGGCGCGGGCGACGCGGTCGACGTCCCAGCCGCGCTCCCGGGTCGGCCCGGAGAAGCCGAACCCGGGGATCGACGGTACGACCAGGTGGAACTGTTCGGACAGCGGGCCGATCACGTCGAGGAACTCCACGACCGAGCCGGGCCAGCCGTGGGTGAGGATCAGCGGCAGCGCGTCCGGGTCGGCGGAGCGTACGTGCAGGAAGTGGATGTTCTGCCCGTCGATTGTGGTGGTGAACTGCGGATACCGGTTCAGCTCGGCCTCGGCCTCCCGCCAGTCGTACGCGGTGCGCCAGTGCTCGGCCAGCTCGCGTACCCGGCTCAGCGGGATGCCGTAGTCCCACCCGGCGTCCGGTAGCTCGTCGGGCCAGCGGGTGCGGGCCAGGCGGTCGGCCAGGTCGTCGAGGTCGGCCTGGGGGACGTGGACGCGGAACGGCTCGATCACTGTCGCTCTCCGATCGTTGGTCACACTAACGTTGGTGCGACCAACGGTATCGCAGATCGTTGGGGACGCCAACGGTTTCGGTTAGGCTGGGTTCGTGGACAACCCGGAGCCGGATCTCGTACCGACCCGCCTGGCCGGCCTGCCGAGCTGGCTCATCACCCGGACCGCCGTACGCGCCGGGCGGCTGGTGAGCGACGGGCTCGCGGCTGTCGACGCGCGCGGCTACCACTTCCGGCTGCTCGCCACGCTCGACGAGTTCGGGCCGGCCAGCCAGGCGGCGCTCGGCCGGCGCAGCGGCATCCACGTCAGTGACGTGGTGGCCGCACTCAACGAACTCGCCGAGCGGGAGTTCGTCACCCGCAGCCCGGACCCGGCCGACCGGCGGCGCAACGTCGTCACCATCACCGCGGCCGGGCGCCGGCAGTTGCGGCGGCTGGAGAAGCGACTCGCCGCCGTGCAGGACGAGCTACTCACGCCACTGTCGCCGGACGAGCGTGCGGAGCTGACCCGGCTGCTCGCGCGGGTGCTCGCCCACCACACCCGCCCGCCCGCCTGACGGCTGCCCTCCGGCACCGTCCTCATTCATCGCCTACCATTATCGTTCTCGATAGTGATAACGTCTGTGGCGTGACGATGTCGATGGAGCGGTGGGCGGAGATCGCGCTGCACCCGGTGCGGATCCGCATCCTGCGCGCGGTCGCCGGTGCCCGGGTGACCACGCACGACCTGGTCGAGCTGCTGCCCGACGTCCCGCAGGCCACCCTCTACCGGCACCTGGCGACGCTCGTGAAGACCGGGATGCTCGACGTGGTGCAGGAGCGCAAGGTCCGCGGGGCCGTCGAGCGGGTGTACGCACTGCCCGCGCACGGCGCGGCGCTGGACCCCGCAGCACTGGCGACGGCGACGCCGGAGGACCACGCGCGCTACTTCACCGCGTTCGTGTCGAGTCTGCTGTCGGAGTTCTCCCGCTACCTCGCCCGGGAGTCCGTCGACTTCGTCGCCGACGGCGTCGGATACCAGCAGCTCGTCCTGCACCTGACCGACGCCGAGCTGCACGATTTCGCGGCCGGGCTCAACGCGCTGGTCGGCCCGTTGCTCGCCAGAGGGCCCGGCGGCGGACGGACCCCCCGGCTGCTGGCGACCGTCCTCATGCCCGCCGACCGCCCGGCGACCCCCGGCGACACGCACACGTCAGCGCACGACTCCGACACGACGAAGGGCGACGACTGATGGCATCGGTAACGCTTGACCGCGACGTGATCGACATCCGGTTCACCGGATGGGAACGAATGTGGGTCGGCCGGGAGCGGTTCACGCTGCGCCTGGCCGCCGTGCGGCACGCCGCCCCGGTGGACGAGCCGATCCGGCTGGCCCGTGGCGCCCGGCGTGGGTACGCGGTGTCCGGCTTCGCCAAGGTCGGCGTCTGGGGCATCTTCGGCGGTCCCCGGCAGCTCGTGGCGGCCCGGCGCGGTAAGCCCGGTCTGCACCTGGTGCTGGACCGCGCGGCGGCCGGCGGGGAGTTCGACGAGGTCGTCGTCTCCGACCCGGCCGCGTCGCGCCTCGCCGAAACGATCGGGCGTGCGACGAGGAGCCGGCCATGACCGGCGACCGGCTGGCGATCGAGGCGTCGGGCCTGACCAAGCGCTACGGCGACGTCACCGCCGTCCGCGACCTGACGTTCACCGTACGACCCGGCGCGGTCACCGGCTTTCTCGGCCCGAACGGCGCCGGCAAGACCACCACGATGCGCATGCTGACCGGGCTGGTGACGCCGACCGGCGGCGCCGCCACGATCGGCGGGCAGCCGTACGGCCGACTGGCCCAGCCGTCGCGGACCGTCGGCGCGGTGTTCGACGGCAACGCGTTCCACCCCGGCCACACCGCCCGTGACCACCTGGGCGTCTACGCCGCGATGGCCGGCTGCCCGGACGGTCGCGTCGCGGAACTGCTGGATCTGCTGGGCCTCGCGCAGGCCGCCGACCGTCGTACCCGGGAATTCTCCACCGGCATGCGGCAGCGGCTCAGCCTCGCCACGGCGCTGCTCGGCGACCCCCGCGTCCTGCTGCTCGACGAACCGTCGAACGGCCTGGACCCGGAAGGCATGTCGTGGCTGCGTGGCCTGCTACGCCGGCTCGCCGACGAGGGCCGCACCGTGCTCGTCTCCAGCCACGTCCTGCACGAGGCCCAGCAGGTGGTGGACGACGTGGTGGTGATCCGGCGCGGTGAACTCGTCGCCGCCGGGCCGTGGTCCCGGCTCACCGGCCCGCCGACGGTGCTCGTCACCTCGCCGGACGCCATCGACCTGGCCGCCGCCCTGACGGCGGACGCCGGGTCCGTCGAACCGGCCGGGCCCGGCCGACTGCGGGTACGCGGACTGGACGCGCCGCGCGTCGCCGACCTGGCCGCGGACCACCGGCTGCGGATCCACGAGCTGGTCACCGAGACCACGAGCCTCGAACAGCTCTTCCTCGAACTGACCACCGACACGGCGGAGGCCCGATGAACCTGATCAGAGCGGAACTACGCCGGGTGCTGGCCACCCGCATGTGTACCGGGCTGCTGCTCGCCGCCCTCGCGCTCGGCGGCGGCCTGGTCGGGCTCATGGCGCTCGTCGGACCGGAGAACTTCGACCCGCCGATGCCTGGCCTGCACACCGAGGAGGGCCTGCGGTCGATCCTCGGCATCCTCGGTTTCACCGCCTTCGTGCCGGCCGCCGCCGGGGCCCTCGCGGCCACGTCCGAGTACCGGCACGGCACCGCCGCCGTCACGTTCATGTTCGCGCCGCGCCGAGGGCGGGTGCTCGCCGCCAAACTCGCCACCCACGCGATCGTCGGCCTCGGCTACGGGATCGCCCTGGCCGGCTCCGCCGCGGCGGCCCTGTTCACAGTCGCCGCCGCGCGTGGCGTGTCGCTGGGCCTGCCCGCTCCCACAGTGCTGGCGCTGCTCGCCCGCATCGGCGTCGCGATGGCGGTGTACCTCCTCGTCGGCACCGGCGTGGGCGCGCTGCTCCGCAACCAGGTCGCTGCCGTGTGCGTCGTGGTCGGCTACCTGTACCTGGCCGAGCCCGTACTGATGATGATCCCCGGCGTCAACGCGCTCTACCCGCTCCTGCCCGGCGGCGCCACCGCCGCACTCACCGACTTCACGTACGTCGCCGACGCGATGTCCGCGCAGCTCGGCAGCGACGCCGTCGCACTCCTGCCACCGGCGGCCGGCGCGCTGCTGCTGACCGGGTACGCGATCGCCGCCGCCGCGATCGCCGTGGTCGTCCCGATGCGCCGCGACATCACCTGAGCGTCGCCGATTCGTCGCCGTCCGGCGTATCAGGGCTGGCGCCGGCCGAAGACGATTCGTACTCTGGTCATCCGACGTCCGGGGTCGACGGTGGGGGAGGGTCGACGCTGCATGGACCCGGTCCTCGCCGGTCTGCCGACCGACCGCGTCGTCGCTCTGCTAGGCGCGGACGCCGACGCGGTCGCCATGATGATCGCCCGCGACCACGCGGAGCTGGCCGCCGTCGTGCACCGCCCGGTCTCGGCGTGCACCATGCCCGTGGACTTCGTGCACGCCGTGCTGGACCGGCTCGAACGGGTCGCCGTCGAGCTGCTGCCGGCCTGGCTGCCCGAGGCCGCGCACGATGTCCGCCCGGACACCTCCGGACTCGCCGCCGTGCGAGCCGCGGCCGCCGCACGCTCGCGCCGTGACCGCTACCCCGGTTCGTTCCTGTCCGACCTGGCCGTCTTCGCGGTGACCGGGCGACGGTCCGGCGCCACGACGCTCCCGCTGCGCGCCCAGGCCGCCGCGTTGGCGCGTCTCGTCGCCGGCGCATTCGGCAGACGGAAAGTGGTGCTGCTCGCCGAGCCGGCCCACGGTGACGGCGCGGTGATGGCGGCCGGGGCCGCGTGGCTCGTGCAGCACGGTGGCCCGGCGGTCTGGCTGGCCGGAGCCGGTGCGGTCGGGCTGGACGGACTTCCGGCTTTCCGCGTCGCACCGCCGGCAGCGCCCGTCGGCCAGGCGCCGGTGGCGGGCCGGCCGCACCCGGGCAGCGACGCCGAGAAGAGGCTGGAGGCGGCGCTCGCGGCCCAGAGTTGGGCGGCCGGACGGAGATGGAACCAGAGCTACCAGTCGCACCGCCTGGCCGCGCCGGTGCGGCTGGATCTACTGTGGCCGGACGAGCGGTGCGTGGTGGAGATCGACGGTCCGGAGCACTGCCGCCCGGTTCGCTTCGAGGCCGACCGGCAACGCGACGTCCAACTGCAACTGGACGGCTACGCCGTCCTGCGCTTCACGAACGCCCGAGTAGTCCACGACGTCGGCACCGTGGTCCAGCAGATCGGCACTTATCTGCGGGCACGTCGCCGAGACCTGGCGGAAGGACGGCATCATGGCCGGCGATGACCTGACCGCATCCGAGAGCGCGATCCTCGTCGTGCTCATGGCCGAGGCGCGGGAGGTGCTGAACACCGAACTCCGCGACCGTTACGGGCTGGACGTACGCAAGCCGCAGCGCGACAAGCTCACCCGCCTGCACTACGTCGCCAGCCGCAAGAGCGGCTCGACGTACGCCCTGCAACTGGACGACAAGGGCTGGGTACGGATGCAGAGCGACCTCGACTTCACGCTGCGGGGAGCGAGCGCGCTCGGCGCCGCGCTCACCGCGATGCAGGCGCACCTGCGCGATCGTGTCCTGGCCCGCAGCGGCTGTGCGACGCTCGCCGAACTCTTCGCGCTCACCGACGTGCGCGGCCCGGCCCCGGCACCGGCTCCCGAAGCGTCCGGGGCGCTGGAGGCACGTGTCGTCGCCGCGTACCGGGCGCTCGCCGACGAGCCCGGTGCCTGGGTGAGCCTGCGGCGCCTGCGACCGTTCTTCGCCGATCTGCCCCGCGACGACCTGGACGCGGCGCTGCGGCAGCTCAGCCGGTCCGAGGGCGTCACCATCGCGCCGGAGTCGAACCAGAAGACGCTCACCGAGGCGGACACCGCTGCCGCGCTCCGCCTCGGCGGGCAGGAGAACCATCTGCTGGCGATCGGCGTGTGATGAACGAGGCGGAACGGAACGCGTTGGCCGCCCTGCGGTTCGACTGGGCGCCGGTGCCCGACGACGTGTGGCGGCCGTTGCCCTTCCACGTCGAGGGACTGCACGTCCCGGTCCTCCGGGACGTGCTCGCCGGGGTGGACGAGGCCGCGTCGAACCCGCACGGCAGCCCGCTCGGCCTGGTCGTTCAGGGTCAGCGCGGCTCCGGCAAGACCCACCTGCTGGGTGTGATCCGCCAGCAGGTGCAGGAGCGTGACGGCTACTTCTTCCTGGTCGGTCTGCTCGACGCCGGTAGCTTCTGGGACGGCGTGCTCGCCGCGATGCTCGACGGCTTGTCCCGGCCGGTGCCCGGCAGGCGCGAGACGCAGCTCAAACTGCTGCTGCGGCGCCTGTCCGCCCTGGTCGGGGCACCCCGGACGGCGCGCCGGGCCGTCATGGGCGACACCGAGCTGACCCGAGCGGCGCTCGATGCATTCCTGGAAGGGCTGGGCGCCTTCGACAGGCATGCCGCCCGCACCTGCCAGGAGACGGCTCGCGCGCTAGCGCTCAGCGCCTCCGAGGACATCTCCCACCGCGACATCGCGGAGAACTACTTCCTCTCGGGCGAGGAGGTGGCCGCCGGGGAACGCGCGGCCTGGGGCATGCGCCGCGTTCCGCGCCCTGCCCAGCAGATCGTGCAGGACCTGTCCTGGCTTCTCGCCCTCACCGGCCCGTCGGTGGTGGCGATCGACCAGATCGACACGCTCATCGCCCAGTTGGCGATCCAGAGCGATCCCGCCCTGGCCGGTGCCGTTGCGATGAGCCCGGAGCAGGCGCTGATGCTGGCCCGGATGGCGGACGGCCTGATGGCGTTACGGCAGACGACCCGGCGCACGCTCACCGTCCTGGCCTGCATTCCGAACTCGTGGACCATCATCAAGTCCACCGCCGCCGACACCGTCGCAGACCGGTTCCGGGAGACGCCGCCGCTGCGCCGCATCGACGACGCCGACGTGGCCCGGGCGATCATCGAGAAGCGGTTCACCCTCCGCTACCAGGAGGCGGGGTTCGTCCCGCCGTACCCGTCGTGGCCGGTATCACCGCGCGCCTTCGCCGGGGCCGGTGCGTTCACCCCGCGTCAGCTGCTCATCGAGATCGACAAGCACATCCGCGAATGCCTCGCCGACGACGAGGTCCGGGAGATGACGAGCCTCGGCGAGCCGCCCATCGCGGAACCCCGGGCTCCCCGGCCCGCCCCGGTGACCGCCACCGGCGAGGAGATGGACCGCTACGACGCCCGGTTCGCCGAGCTGCGGGAGGCCGCCGACGTCACGGGCCCGCTGCGCCGCACATCCGAGGACGCGGCGATGCCGCCGCTGCTCGCCGCCGGGCTCACCGCCTGGATCCTGGAGCGGGGCGACGCGGGCGAGGCGTTCAGCGTCGACCCGCCCCCGAGCACCGACCCGCCGCTGCACGCCCGGCTGCGGCTCACGCTCGACGAGCGCACCGAGGACCAGGTGCACTGGTGTTTCCGGGCGATCGGCGACGACCACCACGGCAACGCCGCGCTGGCCCGGCTCCGCAAGGCGTCAGTGGCCGCCGCCCTCGACACAGGCTCCGGCAGGCGCAAGCTGTTCCTGCTGCGCAACCGCGCCTGGTCGACCAGCGCGGCCACCAGCAAGGCGGTGGGGGCGTTCACCGCGGCGGGCGGCCAGACGCTCGGCGTCGACGAGGAGGACCTGCGAGTCCTCTCCGCGCTGCGGGTCATGCTCGCCGAGGCCACCATGGACCTGCAGGGCTGGCTGGCCGAGCGCCGGCCGACCCGGGAGCTGAAGTTCCTCCAGCACGCCCTGGCCGACGTGGACCGGTGGGGCCCCGACGCCGGGCCGTTGCCGGAACCCGCCGAGCCCCCGCCAGCCGCTGCCGTCACCGGCCCGGCCGATCCCTCCTTCGTCGTCGGGCACGGGTACGACGACGGGACGCCCGTGCCGCTGGCGTTGGAGGCGTTGCGCAAGCACACCACGATCTTCGCCGGGTCCGGCTCCGGTAAGACCGTCCTCATCCGCCGCATCGTCGAGGAGTGCGCGCTGGCGGGCATCTCCGCCATCGTGCTCGACCCGAACAACGACCTCGCACGGCTCGGCGAGGGATGGCCCGAGCCGCCCGCACAGTGGCGCCCCGGCGACGCGGACCGGGCCCGCGACTACCTCACCCACACCGACGTCGTCGTCTGGACGCCCCGCCGCAACTCGGGTCGCCCGCTGAGCTTCCAGCCGCTGCCCGACTTCACCGGCGTACGCGACGACCCGGACGAGTTCGGCGAGGCCGTCGAGGCCGCCGTCGCGTCCCTCGCACCACGCGCCATGCTCACCGGGCGGGCCACCCGGGCTCATCTGGGGCTGGCCGTGCTGCGCAAGGCGGTCGAGCACTACGGACGGCGCGGCGGCTCCCGCCTGCAGGGCCTCATCGACACGCTCGCCGACCTGCCGGACGGAATCATCGACCTGGACGACGCCGACAAGATCGGCCTCAGCCTGGCGCAGACCCTGACCGCAGCCATGGTGAACGACCCGCTGTTCGGCGGCGAGGGCACACCGATGGACCCCGGCGTGCTCCTCACCCCCGCCCCCGGCAAACGGGCCCGCGTCTCGGTGGTCAGCCTGGTGGGTCTGCCGTCCGACGACGTACGGCAGAGTTTCGTCAACCAGCTCCAGATGGCCCTGTTCGCCTGGATCAAGAAGAACCCGGCCGGAGACCGGCCGCTGCTCGGGCTGCTCATCATGGACGAGGCGCAGACGTTCGCCCCGTCCGGCGCGATGACCGCGTGTACCCAGAGCACACTGGCGCTGGCCGCTCAGGCCCGCAAGTACGGCCTGGGTCTGATCTTCGCCACCCAGGCGCCGAAGGGCCTGCACAACCGCATCCCGGGCAATGCGGCGACCCAGCTCTACGGCCTGATGAACAGCCCGATCCAGATCGAGGCAGCCCGGGAGATGGCCCGGGCCAAGGGCGGCGACGTGCCGGACATCTCCCGCCTCACCGTGGGCGAGTTCTACCTCGCCGCCGAGGGCGCCGCACCCCGCAAGATCCGCACCCCGCTGTCGCTCACCCACCATCCGCGCAGCCCGCTCACCGTCGAGGAGGTGCTGGACCGGGCGCGCGGCGGTCAGGGACGCAGCACGTAGCGTCCGCGTACCCCGCCCTCGGCCACCGCCCGGTGCGCGTCCGCCACCCGGTCCAGCGGCAGGACCGCGTGCACCCGGGCCGGCAGCTCACCGGCTGCGGTGCGGGCGAGCAGGTCGGCCAGGCGTGCCCCGTCGGGGCGCACGTCGACCGCGCGCACCGTGACACCGCGTTCGGCGGCCGGGTGGGCGTTCGGCCGTACGCCGACGAACACGCCGCCGTCGCCTACCAGCGCGAGCCCCTGGTCCTGCCATCCGGCGGCGTCGGCGACAGCGTCCCAGCCCGGCTCGGCCGCCGTGGTGAAGTCGGCCCCGAGTCCGCGGACGAACTTCTCGTCCCCGGCCCGCGCCAGGCCGGTCACCCGCCATCCCCGGTCCCGGGCGAGCGGCACGACGTAGCCGCCCACCGCGCCGGCCGCGCCGGTGACGAGCAGCCGGCCGTCGGCGGGAGGGTCGCCGAGCAGGTCGACGATCTGCGCCGCGGTCTGGCCGTTGAGCGGCACCGTCGCCGCCGCCACCAGATCCAGATCATCGGGTACGACGGCGACGTCGGCCGCGGCTACGACGAGCTGCTCGGCGTACGTGCCGAAGTCGCGGTCGAACCCGCCGACCAGCCCGGCGACCCGGGTGCCCACGGCGAGGTCGACGCCCGGCCCGGCCGCGGCGACGACACCGGCGAAGTCCCAGCCCAGGCCGGTGTGGTGCGGCTGGTGGATGAGCCCCAGCGAGTGGAAGAAGCCGCCGACGACCCCGAGGTCGGCCGGGTTGACCGGTGCCGCCGCGACGTCCACCCGGACCTCGCCGGGCCCCGGCTCGCGCTCCGGAACGTCGATGATCTCGATCGTGTCCGGTCCGCCCGGAGTGCGGACGACGGCGGCGCGGAAGGTACGCGTACCCATGATGGTGTCTCCTTGTTCTTGAGGAATGCCCTGCTCCACGATGGAGGGGTAACTTTCTTTCGGGAAGTACGCACTTCGGAGTGCGTTGGGTACCCCCGGGTAGGAGGAGGTGCGGACGATGCCGACGCAGACGGCGGCGGAGAAGCGGGCGCAGGCGCGTGAGGAGTACGACGCGTTCCTCGCCGGCTGCCCGAGCCGGCAACTCCTGGACCGGATCTCCGACAAGTGGGTGGCGCTGATCCTGGCCGCGCTCGGCCGCGACGGCCCGGACCGCAACGCGGAGCCGCAGGTCATGCGCTACTCCGAGCTGTCCCGTCGGCTGGCCGGGGTCAGCCAGAAGATGCTCACCCAGACGTTGCGGTCCCTGGAACGCGACGGCCTGGTCACCCGCACCGTGACGCCGAGCGTGCCGGTCACAGTCACCTACGAGCTGACCGACCTCGGTCAGTCGCTGCACCGGCTGATGTACGGCATGAAGCTGTGGGCCGAGGCGCACATGGACGAGGTGCACGCCAACCGCGAGCGGTACGACGCCGCCGATCGCTGAGCGGCCGGGCCGGGATTCTCCGAAACTTTCGGTCCGCGTCCCGGTTCTCGTTGCGCTTCGCTCTCATAGCCATGCATGGACTCCCGCGCTGATCAGCCGGTTGAGTCCATGTTCGCGTTGACATCGACATTGACCGATCGTGCCGTCGCGGATATCTTCCCAGGGAAGTTACCGGTACATCTTCGAAAAGTTTCAGGGCAGTGACGCGGGGAGTGAGCGCACCGCCGGCTCTCATCCGCGTCCAGCCGGGCATCGCCAGCGCATCATCGTCCGATATGCAGAGGAGTGTCATGAAACATCTACCGAGGCGCAGTCACCGGGTGGTGCTGGCCGCCGTCACCAGCGCGCTGGCACTGGCCGGTGCCGCGCTCGTGGTGCCCAGCCTGGCCCAGGCGGCGGCGAGCACGCTCGGCGCCGCCGCGGCACAGTCGGGCCGGTACTTCGGCACCGCCATCGCGGCGAGCCGGCTCGGCGACTCCACCTACAGCACCATCGCGGCCCGTGAGTTCAACATGATCACGGCCGAGAACGAGATGAAGCCGGACGCGCTCCAGCCCAACCAGGGCCAGTTCAACTTCTCCTCCGGCGACCAGATCTACAACTGGGCGACTCAGCGTGGCCTCCAGGTCCGCGGCCACACGCTGGCGTGGCACGCCCAGCAGCCGGCCTGGATGCAGCGCCTGAGCGGCAGTTCGCTGCGCACCGCCATGATCAACCACATCAACGGCGTGATGGCCCACTACCGGGGCAAGCTCGCCGCGTGGGACGTGGTGAACGAGGCGTTCAACGAGGACGGCAGCCGCCGTCAGTCGAACCTTCAGGGCACCGGTAACGACTGGATCGAGGTGGCGTTCCGTACCGCTCGGGCGGCGGATCCGTCGGTGAAGCTCTGCTACAACGACTACAACATCGAGAACTGGTCGTACGGCAAGACGCAGGGCGTCTACAACATGATCCGGGACTTCAAGTCCCGCGGTGTGCCGATCGACTGCGTCGGGTTGCAGACCCACTTCACCGGCGGCAGCTCGCTGCCGGGCAACTTCCAGACCACGCTGTCGAACTTCGCCGCGCTCGGCGTCGACGTGGCGCTGACCGAGGTCGACGTCACCAACTCGTCGACCAGCCAGTACGCGGGTCTGACGCAGGCGTGTCTGAACGTGCCGCGCTGCATCGGCATCACGGTGTGGGGCGTGCGCGACAGCGACTCGTGGCGTTCCAACGAGAACCCGCTGCTGTTCGACGGCGGCGGCAACAAGAAGGCCGCGTACACCTCGGTCCTCAACGTCCTCAACGCCGCGACGCCCAACCCCACGCCGACCGGGACCGCGTCGCCGACCGCCGGGCCGACCGGCGGGCCGACCACGCCGCCGCCGACCAACGGCGCGAGCCGGATCGTCGGCAACCAGTCCGGCCGGTGCATCGACGTACCCAACTCTTCGCAGAGCAACGGCACCCGGGTACAGCTCTACGACTGCCACGGCCTGACCAACCAGCGGTGGACGTACACCTCCAGCCGGCAACTGACCGTGTACGGCTCGATGTGCCTGGACGCCGCCGGTTCCGGCAACGGCTCGGCCGTCCAGATCTACAGCTGCAACGGGCAGACGAACCAGCAGTGGAACGTCAACTCCAACGGCACCATCACCGGAGTCCAGTCCGGCCGCTGCCTCGACGTCTGGGGCACCGGCAACGGCCAGCAGGTGCAGATCTACGACTGCAACGGCCAGGCCAACCAGCGGTTCCAGCTCGTCGCGACGAGCTGACCCACATCCGGAAGGCGCGCGACGGACGGGCCCGATGTGAACGCGAACACCGGGCCCGTCCGTCGCGTCTCTGCGATCGCGACCCGAGTCCACGCAGGATGAGAACTAGGCTGGATCGAATTGTGTGGGACAGCCGGCGCGCGGGGGGAGCGGAGACGGCAATGATGATCGTGATCTTCGACGCCGACCGGGAGTGGTACATCCAGGGCCGCGTCTACGCGGACATCGTCAGGGCGGTGCCCGCCGGGATGCTTCAGGACGACGACCTGGACATGTATCTGTGGCCCGCCCGGTCGATGAGCCTGCTGAGGCTGCCGCGCCTGGAACCGGACCGAGCCGAGCGAATTGCCGCCGCGCTCACCGAGGGTGTGGCCCGCTGCCTACGGACGATCGACCCGAGCGACACCGAGCTCGTCGAGTTCTACGAAGGTCTGCTGGATGTCGCCGCTCGGCACGGCTGATCCGTACCTGTCAGGGGACGAGCAACTCGGTGCGGTACTCGGCCGCCAGCGCGCGCGAGGCCCTTCGTCACGGATGGGGCAGGTGCGCGGCGTCCGGCCGTACCCCTGTGGTTTCGGTGGGACCGTCATGCCGGTCGGCGGGCGACCACCGCCAGGGCCATGCCGAAGAACCTCAACGGCGATCGCTCGACCGTGTCGGTCACCGGCCGGATACGACGCCCGAAGTGGGACCGGTCGAACGGCGGCATGATGTAGTCCACCGCTACCCGCTCCAGCCCGGCCCGCCGGAGCTGCGCGGACAAGCCACGGGCGGTGAAGCAACGGGCATCGGCCAGCCGCCGGTGCAGCGGCACGATCCACGGCAGGAACGGACCCCGCGCTGGCCGGTAACGCTTACCGCGGATCAGGAACCCGTGCGTCTCGAACGGAAACCACCGGTTGGGCGTCGTCAGCGCGAAGCAGCCGCCGGGCACGAGCACGCGACGGACCTGCCGCAGGGCGGCATCGAGGTCGTCGATGTGCTCCACCACCTCGATGGCGGTGACCAGGTCGAAGCTCTCGTCCGGGTAGTCCAGCTCGGTAGCCGACAACTCCCGCACGTTGATCTTCTGGGCCGCCGCCGGATCGCCGGCCAGCCGCTCCCGGAACAGCTCCAGCCGATCCTGCTGGATGTCCACGGCCTCGATCTGCTCGAACGCGCCGACCAGCCGCATCGTGTACGTGCCGTCCCCGCAGCCGATCTCCAGTAATCGCCGGCCGGTCAGCGATGTGTGCCGGCTCAATGTGCCCAGCCTCTTCGCCACCCCACGCTCGCCGAACGCGCTGCCGTGCCCCAGTCCCAGGTTGCGACTCGTATTCGCCATAGCCGCTGACCTTAGGCCTAACGAGCGTTTATGTGGGGGCACCGTTTTCGATGCGACGACCGCTGAGGGCGGTCGATGGTCGACCGGGTGACGAAGCTCGGCCGGCTTCCGGCGTGGCCTCGCGGAGACAGGCGCTCATCCGGGCTGCCGGCGTTCGTCTCGGTCGGGTAGTCCATCTTCGTCGCGCGAGTCTGCGCCGGGGCCGGGTAGTAGGTCGATGTCCGTGGCGTGCATGGGTTGTCCGCACGCCGAGCACCGCAGTTCCACCTGGCTGGTCCGGCCGCAGGCGTGGTGGCGGTAGAGCACCGGCGGGCCGGCTTCGCCCGCCGTCCACCGGTCGCCCCACCGCACCATGACCAGGAGCAGATCGCACAGTTCCATGCCCTTGTCGGTGAGCAGGTATTCGTGGCGGACCGGCCGGGTGGAGTACTCACGCCGGGTCAGCACGCCCTGGGTGACCAGCCAGTTCAGGCGCTCGGCGAGCACCTTGCGGGACACGCCGAGGCCCCGCTGGAGTTGCTCGAAGCGGTGTGTGCCGGCGTAGACGTCGCGCAGGATCAGCGGCGACCACGGTTCACCGATGACGTCGAGGGTGCGGGCGATCGAGCACGCCATCGCGCCGAACTGCGTTCGCTGCATGGCCCCACGATACTCATGATGGTTCCTTCAGGGAACGGACTCTGTTAACGTCACATCGGCATCGTTCCTTAAGGGAACGGTCTGACCTGATGCCGCTGACGAGACGGGGAAGAGGCCGCATGAACCATCCACCGATCGTGCCGACCGAGGACTGGCAGACCGCGCTGGACACCCTGCGCAGCCGCGAGAAGATGCTCACCCGCCAGCTCGACGCGCTTGCCGCGGCGCGTCGCCGGCTGCCGATGACGCTGGTCGAGCAGGAGTACGTGTTCGAGGGCCCGGACGGGCCGGTCGGTCTGGCCGACCTGTTCCAGGGCCGCCGCCAGCTCATCGTGTACACCTTCATGTGGCACGGGGCCGATGACATCTGCTCGGGCTGCTCGATGTTCACCGACAACGTCGGCCACCCGGCCCACCTCAACGCCCGCGACGTCACCCTCGCGCTGATCTCCGGTGGCCCACTTGCCGACCTCATGGCGCTACGGCACCGGATGGGCTGGACCCTGCCCTGGTACTCGTCGCTGCACAACAGCTTCAACGCCGACATGGGAGCCGGCGACGGGTTCGCGCTGAACGTCTTCCTCCGCGCCGACGACCGGATCTTTCGTACCTACTCCACCACCGCCCGCGGCGTGGAACGGCTCGGCAGCAACTGGACCTTCCTCGACCTGACGCCGTACGGCCGGCAGGAGACCTGGGAAGACTCACCCGAGGGCTGGCCGCAGACCCAGCCCTACCAGTGGTGGCGGCTGCACGACGAGTACGACGACTCCACGGATCCGTCATGACCGTCAGTACGCCGATCGCCGAGCTGCTCTTCCAGCCGAAGGACGCGACACCGTTCGACACCGACGTGGCAACCATCAAGCCCTGGAGCCAGGCGTTGTCATGCCTCCGATCGGCGCACCGGGGCTGGCTGTCGACGGTGCGGCCGGACGGTCGCCCGCATGCCGCCCCGGTGATGCTGGTACTGGTGGACGGCGCGCCGTGCGTCGCGACCCGCCCGGCCTCCCGCAAGGGCCGGAACCTGGCCCGCAACCCGCACACCGTCCTCACCGTCGGCGGCGAAGACCTCGACCTGGTGGTGGAGGGCAAGGCCCACCAGGTCGCAGGCGATGCCGCGCTGCGCGGGGTGGCCGCCGCCTTCGCCACGAAGTACGGCTGGGCATTCGACATCCGCGACGGTCGAGCCCACGACGAGAGTCTGCCCGGATCACCCCGGTACGCCTTCTACGAGATCTCTCTGGTCCGGGCCTTCGGCTACGGCTCGGACGGACTGACCGCGACCCGCTGGCGGTTCCACCACTGACGGGCCAACCCGCGACCGGTCACTTGGCGTTGACGCTCTCAAGCGGCTCGGCAACGCGCTCGACCGATGACACCCCCTGTGTCAACCTCAGGCAGCGAGCAAATCGTTTTGTCCGGGTTGATTGAGACGTACCGACATCTGCACCGTGGCGCTCGACCGTCGGCGGGCCGCGCAGACCGCCGCCCGGGACACCGCGGGCCCGGCCTGGCAGCTCTCCGAGCTGATCTTCACCACGCGGTATGGCCGGCCGGTCGAGCCACGCAACTTCAACCGCTTCTGGGACCGACGTTGCGGCGCGGCTGGGGTCCGGCGGATCACCGTCCGAGACGCCCGGCGGACCTGCGCCTCGCTCCTGGCCGACCTGGACGTGCACCCTCGGGTGGCTATGCAGATCCTCCGGCACGCGCAGTTCGCCATCACGATGGAGATCTACACGGTGGTGTCCTCGGCGGCCACCCTCGACGTGCTCAAGCGGCTCGGCCGCGCACTCGACCGATGAAAGACGGGCCGCCGATCATTCGGGCTGGCGTGACCAGGACAGGGGCCATGCCTCCAGGCGAAGGACGATCTGCTGGAGGCTTGCCTCAAAAGCCTCGTCGCCAAGACCGCGCTCTCGGCGACGGGACCACAGCTCGCTCAGATCGTCCTCGATGGCCCCTAGCTCCATGAGTCGATCGGCGGATGCAAGAGCGCTCTCAATCAGCTCGTCCCGGCTGCCGGACCTGATGGTCAGCTTGTCGGCGAGTACGGCGAGTGTGCAGCGCGCCTCGGCAGCGATGCCGCGCCCGGCGGCCTCAACGGCCCGCAGGGTTCCCTCCGGGCCTTGGACGATCTCGGTGAACAAGCCGAGTAGCCGTGAGTTGCGCACGAGCGACTCGTCAGCCATCGTCCGCCCCTTCGCTGTGTCGCTCACGCCGCTGCGACCCTGGCCGGTCTACCGCTGTACTTTGCTGCTGTACCGGCCTCGATCACGGCAGAAAACACCCCGGACGGGGCGTTGACCTGCGGGGGAGTGGGCCGCCAGGGACTCGAACCCTGAACCTATGGATTAAAAGTCCACAGCTCTGCCATTGAGCTAGCGGCCCGCACGGCACAGGTTACCCGAAGCCGATCAGCCCGGCGTGCGTCGCGCATCGACCCTCCCGACCACGCCCCGACACCGACACGACGCCGCTTCGGGGCCCTCCGCTGCGTCCGCGGGCCGCTACGCTTCGGCAATGTCGAGCTGGCACTGGGCGCGGACCGCTCTCGTGCCTGCCGTCGCCCTGGTGGCCCTGCTCGGCCTGGTGGTGCAGTCGGAGGGCATCGACACGACCGCCGAGCTGGTGGCGCTGCTCGTCGTCCTGGCCTCGTCCGCTGCGCTCTACCTGCGCCGGCGACACCCGGTGGCCCTGGGGCTGGTGGCGCTGGCCGCTGTCGCCGCGTACGGGGCGCTGCTGCACCGGCCCGGGCCGATCATGCTGGTGTTCGTCGTGGCGCTGTACACGGTCGTCGACGAGGGGTACCTCGCTGTCGCGGTGGGGCTCGGCCTGGCCTCGGTCGTCTCGTTCGCCGTCGCCGACAGCTACACCCGGACCGGCGTCAGCGGGAACGGCGCGACGCTGCTGCACGCCGGGTGGCTCGTCGCGGTCATCGTCGGCGTGACCCGCAACCGGCGGGCCTATCTCGCCGAGGTGCAGGCCCGGGTGCTCGCCGCGGAGCAGCGCAAGGAGGAGGAGGCCCGCCACCGGGCCACCGAGGAGCGGCTACGGATCGCCCGCGAGCTGCACGACCTGCTCGGCCATCACCTGTCGCTGATCAGTGTGCAGGCGAGCGCCGCGTTGCACCGGCCCGACCCGGAACGGTCGGCGGAGGCACTCACCGTGATCAAGCAGACGAGCCGGGAGACGTTGCGCGAGCTGCGGGCGGCGCTGGGCGTGCTCCGGCAGGAGGGTACGACGCCGAACCGGCCCGCGCCCGGTCTCGACCGCCTCGACGAGCTGATCACGGCGGCCGGGCGGCGCGGGATGACTGTGCGTACCGAGGTGACGGAGGCCGGGCCGCTTCCGCCGGAGGTGGATCTGTCCGCGTACCGGATCGTCCAGGAGGCGCTCACCAACGTGAGCCGTCACGCGGGCGCGACCACGGCGGTGGTCCGGGTCGTGCCGGACGGCGACGAGGTGCTGGTGGAGGTGGCGGACGACGGCGCCGGTCCCGCCGGCCCGCCCGGGAACGGCATCCTCGGCATGGGCGAGCGGGCCCGGGCGCTGGGCGGCTCGCTCACCACCGGGCCAGGCCCGGACGGCGGCTTCCTGGTGCGGGCCCGCCTTCCGCTGCGGCCCGCCCCGCTGCCGGTCCCGGCGCCACGCACGGCACAGGGGGAGACGACATGATCCGGTTGCTGCTCGCCGACGACCAGACCTTGGTACGCGCGGGCTTCCGCTCCATCCTCGACGGCGAGGACGGCATCGAGGTGGTCGGCGAGGCCGCCGACGGCACCACTGCGGTACGGCTGACGCGGGAACGACGGCCGGACGTCGTCCTCATGGACATCCGGATGCCGCTGCTGGACGGGCTGGCCGCTACCCGGGAGATCGTCGCCGGCACCGACGCCCGCGTGATCATCCTGACCACGTTCGACCTGGACGACTACGTCTACGGCGCGTTGCGGGCCGGCGCGAGCGGCTTCCTGGTCAAGGACACCGAGCCGGCGGAGCTGATCCACGGCGTACGGGTGGTGGCGCGGGGCGACGCGTTGATCGCCCCGGCCGTCACCCGCCGGCTGATCGCCGAGTTCGCCGCCCGGACCCGGCACCCGGAGCCGGGCCCCCGGCTGAACGCACTCACCGAGCGGGAGCGGGAGGTGCTCGCCCTGGTCGCCGCCGGCCTGTCGAACGACGAGATCGCGGCCCGGCTGGTGCTGAGCCCGGCCACCGCGAAGACGCACGTCAGCCGGATCATGACCAAGACGCGGGTACGGGACCGGGCTCAGCTCGTGGTGCTCGCATACGAGTCGGGGCTCACCGTCCCCGGCTGGCTCACCGCCTCCTGAGCGAGCCGCCGGGACGGAACGAGCGACTCGGGCGGAACGAGCGGCCGGGACAAAGAGGGCGGCCGGTCAGGCGGTGCGACGGGAACGGGCCAGTGCCAGCCCGCCCAGCACCGCCCCGATCAGCCCCAACGCCACACCGGCGACCGCACCGGCACGCCCCTGACCGCTGCCGAGCCCTTCGGTGGTCAGCGCCAGATGCCACGCGCTGAGGACCAGGCTGACCAGTCCGGCCGCAGCAGCCACCAGGGCCTGGACCCGCCCCTCGCCCGGCCCCCGGCGAGAGCGGCTGAGTGCCAGCCCGCCGACGACCACGCTGGCCAGGCCCACCAGGGCGATGACAGTGGCGCCGGCCCGCCCGGAGCCGCCGATGCCCCCGGCGGCGAGCGAGGTGTGCGCGGCCGGGGCGAACTCTCCGACGACAGTGGTGGCGAGCAGGTGACGGATCGACATTCTGGGACTCCCTCGGGTCGCGGCAAGTGGTGACGGCGGCAGCGTATGGACGCGCATCGCCGCCGGTCGTCGCCCCGGAGTCGTCGATCGGGCTACCACCACGGGAGTACGCGCTGCGCCCGCGTACCCCAGGGGTTGTCGCCGCCAGGCGTGAACGGCGGCGGCCGGGGAACCTGGGCGACCATGCGAGTCACGAGCACCGCCGCCGTGGCGGCGTCCCGCGAGGTGCCGGGCGACGACGGCGTACGCCGCCCCGGCGGTGAGGTGCACGCCTGGCTGCCGGGCCGGAACCAGACGCTCTGCGGGCTGCCGCTGAGCCGGACCCGGCTGCGCCGCTTCCCGCACGTGCCGTTCGACTACTCCGGCACCGACGTACTCACCGACGCTGACCCGGAGGGCTGGCTCTGCCCGCGTTGCCTGGCCGCCACCTCGGGTCGCCGCGATCGGGAGAAGGGCTGGGCGCGGACGAACCCCCGTCCGTGAGCGGTTGCTGCCCGGTTCAGCGGGTACCGCACCCGTCATGCGCATCGTGATCGTGGGGGCGACCGGCAACGTGGGGACGGCAGTGCTGCGCCGGCTGCGGCGGGAGGCGGGCACCGAGCTGGTCGGCGTGGCCCGCCGGTTGCCCGGACCGGACGCCGGTGAACCGTACGACGACGTGGAGTGGCACTCCTGCGACATCGGCGCACCGGGTGCCGCCGACCAACTCGTGCGGATCTTCGCCGGGGCGCGGGCGGTCGTGCACCTGGCCTGGCAGATCCAGCCCAGCCACGACCGCCGCACGCTCTACCGGACCAACGTCGGCGGCAGCCGCGCGGTGATCGAGGCCGCCGTCCGGGTCGGCGTTCCGGCCCTGGTGTACGCCTCATCGGTCGGCACCTACGCGCCCGGCCCGAAGAACCAGCCGGTCAGCGAGAACTGGCCGGCGACCGGTGTGGAGACGTCGTCGTACAGCCGGGACAAGGCGGAGGTCGAGGCACTACTCGACGGCGTGCAGCGGGAGCACCCGAAGCTGCGCGTGGTACGGCTGCGGCCGGGACTGATCTTCCAGCGGGAGGCCGGTACGGAGATCAGCCGGTACTTCCTCGGCCCACTGGTGCCGGTGCGCCTGCTGCGGTACGGCCGGATTCCGCTGGTGCCGTCGAACCGGCGACTCCGGATGCAGGCGGTGCACGCCGACGACGTCGCAGACGCGTACGCCCGGGCGGTCGTGGGTGATGCGAGCGGCGCCTTCAACGTGGCGGCCGACCCGGTGCTGACGCCGGAGCTGGTGGCCCGGCACTTCCACGGCTGGACGCTGCCGGTGGCGACGCCGGTGCTGCGTGCCGCGGCGGCGCTGACCTGGCGGGCGCGGCTGCAACCCGTCGACACCGGGTGGGTCGATCTGGCGCTGAACGTGCCGCTGATGTCCAGCCACCGCGCCGAGACCGAACTCGGGTGGAGCCCGAGCATCGACACGGTGACCGCGCTGAAGGAGCTGTTCGCCGGCATGGCCACTCGTGCCGGGACCGGCTCCCCGCCGCTGTCCCCGGACCCGGCGCTTCCGGGGCGGCCCGCAGCCCTGACCAGAGGCCAACTCCCGGGCCACCCCAACCCCTACTGACCCCGCCGTCTCCGCCTGACCCCGCCCGCCCCGCCCCACCTCGCCCTGTTGATCAAGGAGTTTGTGTCCCTCCCAGAGATCAACTAGGACGCAAACTCCTTGATCACCGAGCTGAGAGGGCAGGCGCGAGGTGAGGCGGGCGGGGTGGGCGCCGTCGGGCCGGGAGTTGGCCGGTGATCATGAAGTTGGCGGGGCGACACGCCGACGACGGAACCGTCAACTTCATGATCGACGAGGCGGGGCGAGAGTGGCGTGCGCGAGCCGGGCTGGTCAGGCGGCGATCATGAGGTTGACGGCGCGACACGCCGAGGGGGAGGCCGTCAACTTCATGATCGACGGGGCGGGGCGGGGCGGAACGGGATGGGGTCGGGGTCGGGCAGGAGCGGGCAGGACGGTCAGGAGATCTGGGCGCCCAGGAAGAAGATGCCGGGGTGGCCCTTCGTCTCGAAGCCTCGGCTGGGGTTCCTCCGCAAGGTGCTGCTGTCGATCTTCAGGGTGCCGGTGCGGTTGTTGCTGACGAAGAAGATCGCGCCGCCGCCCTCGTTCGCGCTGTTGTCCTCGATGACAGTGCCGGCGATCCGCACCGCGAACTCGTTGCCGTCGCAGTAGATCGCACCGCCGCTACCGCCACCCGGCGTGCCGCCCCGGGCCGGGTTCGCTCCCGTACCGACCGCACGGTTGTCCCGGAAGACGCTGTTCAACACCGTCCAGGAAACGCCGATACTGCTCAGCGCCCCGCCGTTGGCGCACACCCCGCCGGTGAAGGTGCTGCTCACCACGTACACCGGCTTGTTCTCGAACTGGCTCAGCACCCGCAGCGCGGCGCCTCCGAGGTCGGGGCCGGTGCGGTCACAGCGGTTCCCGACGAACCGTGAGTTGATCACGGTGAACCGCCCGCCGCGCACGAAGATGGCGCCGCCTCCGCCGCCCTCGGTGCGATCGCCCGTGGCGTCGCCGTCGGCGAACGTCAGGTTCTGCACGGTGAGCCGGGGGTGGTCCTGGTTCTGGCAGTGCGAGGTGGTCCAGCCCTGCGCCTCGTCGCACGTGTTCATGTAGAGGATCCGGCGCTTGCCGCCGCCGCTCAGCGTGACAGTGCCGCCGCCGTCCAGTACGACGCGCGGGCCGTGCGAGTTCACCACCTTCGCGGTGGCCTTCATGGTGATGGTGACCGGCGCCGGCCCGCAGTCGAACGTGATGACGCCGCCAGCCGCGACGGCCTTCACCACCGCCTCCGAGGTGCAGCTCGCCGGGGTGCCGCTGCCGACGGTGCGGGTCGGGCGCGAGGTGTCCACCGGACGCGCCTCGGCCGGTACGGCGGCCCGGCCGTTCGGGTTGCCGGCGCGGAACGTGACGGTGGCAGGGCTGGGGCTCGGCCGGGCGCTGCCGAGACCGGCCCGCCCACTCGGGGAGGCCGCCGGGGCGGCTGCCGGACCGGCCGACGAGCCGACGTCGGCAGCGGGCGCGACGGCCGGATCGTCGCCGCAGGCGGGCAGCGTTGCCGTCGTCAGGGCGAGGGCGAGCAGAGTGACAGCCGACTTCACGCGCACCGCCCGATGCTAGGAGGACCGGCCGCCCCGGCACGACTCCACAGCCGATCCTTAACCCGCCGCTAAGCCGCAGCCGCAGCCGCAGCCGGCACCGCAGCCGCAGCCGGCACCGGGAGCCGCAGCCCAAGCCGGAGCCGCAGCCCAAGCCGGCACCTGAGCCTGCGACCGCGCGGCAGCAGGCAGCAGACAGCACCGAGCGGGACGGTCAGGCGTGCGAGAGTGCGAACGCGACCAGGAAACCGAGCACGGTGATCAGCCCGACCAGCAGGTGCGCGTCGGCGAACGCCTCCGGGACCATGGTGTCGGTGATCATCGCCAGGATCGCGCCCGCGGCGAGCGCGGTGATCGTCGCCAGCACCTCGGGGGGCGCGCCGCCGAGCAGCGTGTACCCGGCCAGCGCCGCCGCACCGGAGATCAACGCGATGGCCGTCCACAGCCCGAACACGTAACGCCGGGTGCGTCCGGCCTGCCGCATGCCCGCCGCGCTGGACAGACCTTCCGGCACGTTGCTGAGGAACACCGCGATGACGGTGACCAGGCTGACCGGGCCGCCGGCCAGCAGGCTCGCGCCGATCACCACCGATTCGGGTACGCCGTCGAGCAGCGCGCCGACCGCTATGGCCGTACCCGAGCCGGGCTGTTCCCGCTCGGAGGGCTGCTCGTCGCCGGAGCGCTTGCGGTGCCGCGCGCCGTGCCGGGCCAGCAGCACGTTCGCCGCGGTGTACAGCAGTGCACCGGCCGCGGCGCCGATCGCCACCGGCAGCAGCCCACCTTGCTTGTGCGCCTCGTCGATCAACTCGAACGAGACGGCGGACAGCAGCACGCCCGCCCCGAACGCCATCACCGAGGCGGTCACCCGGCGCGGTACGCGCGCGAAGAACCCGACGGCCGCCCCGATCAGCAGGGCCGACCCGGCGAGCAGGCCCCAGAATCCCGCTTCCAGCCACTCCGGCACGCGCTGGACCCTACCCCGGGGCGTGCGCCGTCAACCGGGTCAGAAGTCGGCGAACAGGTGCGGCAGTTCCCGGGGGAAGAGGCGGCGCAGCTCACCGGCCGCGTCCACCGGCACCTCGCCCAGCCCGCGTACGACCACCTCGGCCGGGTCGAGCACCCCGTACGCCAGGGCGGACAGCCCGGCGGCGGTGAGCCGCGCGGCCGGCACGCTGCCCTCGGCGGCGGTCTGCGCGGGCAGCACCGCGAGCTTGCCCGTGGTGCCGTCGAGCAGGTGGCGACCGGCGAGCCAGCGGTCGCCGACTACCTCGATCAGTACCCGGCCGACCCCGACCGGCTGCTCGGCGAGCGCGTCCAGGCTGAGCAGGCGGGCCATCGGCGCGGTCGGGTCGGGCCGGGCGACCCGCGCCTCCACCTGCACGTCGAGGTCGGTGAGCCACAGCTCGGGCAGTTCGTCGGGGGTCACCTGGACGCTGATCCGGGCCACCTGGTCGACGTGCCGGGCGAAGAACTGGAGCACCGACGCGCGGGCGTACGCGTCGTCGACCAGCAGGTCGTCGGCCAACAGCGTGCCGGCGTGGTCGTCGATGCGGTAGGTGACAGCGCCGACCGTCTCGCCGCCGCGCACCACGCTGACCAGCCAGCGGTCGTCCCGGTCGCGCAGCCCGACCGCCCGGAAGTCCGGGAAGACGGCGAAGCCGTGGCGTTCGCGCAGGCACCGCTCGGTGTACGCGCGCCACCGCGCATACCCCGCGCCGATCCGCTCCCACACCAGCTCGTCCGGCAGGTCGGCGCGCAGCAGCGGCGCCAGGTCCGCCGGGTTGAAGATCGCGGTACGCCGCCGGGGCAGCCCGATGTAGCCGAAGCGCTCGTAGAACGAGGCGCGGAACGGGTGCAGCGCGGTGAGCTGGTGGCCCTCGTCGCGCACGCCGTCGAGGAGCTGCTGCATGAGCGTGCGGACGTGCCCGCGCCGGCGGGCCAGCGGATGGGTGGCCACGCCCGCGACACCGGCCATCGGCAGCACCGCGCCGCGCAGGTTCTGCCGCATCGGTATCGCCGACACGGCCGCCGCGGTGACCCCGTCCTCCTCGGCCACCAGCGTCGTGTTCCCGGCGTTGTACGGCAGGTACGCGCGGAACTGGTCGGTCCGGGTGGCGCCCATCGGCGAGGCCTCGAACGCGTACGCCTGGAGCGGGAAGCTGGTGGTCAGTCGTTCATCGGCGGCCAGCCGGCGAATGTGCATCCGTTCATCCCAACCGCACCCGCCGTGGTCCGCAACCGGAAAGGGCGCCCGCTCACGCCTCGGTGACGTCCGAGATGACCACAGTCACGTTGTCCGGCGCGCCGGCCTGGTGGGCCAGTTTCACCAGTTGTTCGCCGCACTGCTGGCGGTCCCCGTAGGTGGCGAGTGCCGCGGCGATGGCGGCGTCCTCCACGTAGTCGGAGAGGCCGTCGCTGCACAGCAGCAGCCGGTCGCCGGGGAAGACGGTGAGCGCCCCGACGGCGGGCGGCGCGTCCGAGCCCTGCACCGCCCGGGTGACGAGCGAGCGCTGCGGGTGGTGCCGGGCCTGGTCGCGGGAGAGCGCGCCCTGGTCGACGAGCGCCTGGACGAACGTGTCGTCGCGGGTGAGCTGGGTCAGCTCGTGGTCGCGCAGCAGGTAGCAGCGGGAGTCGCCGACCTGGGCCAGGACCAGGGTGTCCCCGGCGAGCAGGGCGGCGGTGAGCGTCGTACCCATGCCGTCGCGGGCCGGGTCCACCGTGATGGCCGCGCGGATGCGCTGGTTCGCGGTGCTGACGACGGCGCGCAGCGCGTCGGCGGCCTCGTCGGCGCCGGTGGGCGGCGTCAGCTCGTCCAGGATCCGGATGACGATCTCGCTGGCCACCTCGCCGGCGGGGAGCCCGCCCATGCCGTCGGCCACCGCCACGAGGCGGTCACCGGCGAGGGCGGAGTCCTCGTTGTTGGTCCGGACGAGGCCGACGTCGTTGAGGATGGCCGAGCGGAGGATGAGCGTCATGACGACAAGCTTGCCAAGAAGAACGGGTCCGCGTCTGCACGCGCTGGCGGGTCTGCTGAAAGAAATGTCATCAGCTTGCATCCTGGGTATGCGTCAACTGTCCGGTGTGGACGGACGAGGATAGCGCAGCAGGAGGCTCGCATGAACCTCCTCCTCGCCCACCGCCGCGTAGGTGTGCGGCACGTCGGAGGTCCACCGCAGGTAGCCCCCGGGACCGGCGGTCAGCGGGGCGTCGGCCGGGCCGGCGCGGAGCACGCCGGAGAAGACCGTCACGTGTTCGGTCACGCCGCTGGAGTGGGCGGGGGAGAGCTGCGCCGGACCCGGGGTGACCCACATCCGGTACAGCTCGTAGGTCGCCTCCCGGTCGCTGAAGACCTCCAGCAGCGTGCCTCCCACCGCGGCCCCGCGCAGGGTCGGCGCCTGGTCGGGCGTGGCGAGCACGGCGGTCAGCGGTACGCCGAGCTGCGCGGTGATCGCGTACAGGGTCTCCAGCCGGGGGTTGCGCACGCCGTTCTCCAGGCCGGAGAGCGTGGCCTTGCCGACGCCCGCGAGGCGGGCCAGCTCGGACAGGGAGATGCCCCGCTCGGTGCGGAGCGAGCGGATGCGCCTGCCGACCTCCCGGGCGCCCCGGTCATCGGCTGGTGCGGCGGCTGTCATGGGGGCTATCGTGCTACACCGTGCCGTTCCGTAAACGGAACGGTCGGAGGAGGAGAGCATGGGCGGTCGGCTCCAGCCCGTCCTGGCCGGCGTGGTGACCGCTCTGGTCGGCTTCGCCAGCTCGTTCACAGTCGTCCTGGCCGGGCTGCGCGCGGTCGGCGCCGATCCGGACCAGGCCGCTTCCGGCCTGCTCGCGCTCTGCGTCGCCAGCGGCGCCTGCGCGGTCTGGCTCGGCCTGCGGCACCGGCTGCCGCTGTCGATCGCCTGGTCCACGCCGGGTGCGGCGCTGCTCGTGGCCACCGGACCGGTCGCCGGCGGCTGGCCCGCAGCGGTCGGCGCCTTCCTGCTCGCCGGGCTGCTGATCGTCGCGGCCGGGCTGATCCCCGCGCTCGGCCGTGCGGTCGCCGCGATCCCCGCCCCGATCGCCTCCGCCATGCTCGCCGGGGTGCTGCTGCCGCTGTGTACGGCCCCGGTACGCGCCCTGGTCGAGGTGCCCCGGCTCGCCGGGCCGGTGGTGCTGGTCTGGCTGCTGCTGCACCGGTTCGCCCGCCGCTGGGCGGTACCGGGCGCGCTCGCCGTGGCGGTGGTCGCGATCGCCCTGACCACCTCCGGGCCGGCCCGGCTGGACGTCGCACCGGTCGTCGCGTTCACCGCGCCGTCCTGGACGCTGCCCGCAGTCGTCGGGCTCGCGCTGCCGCTGTTCCTGGTCACCATGGCCGCCCAGAACGTGCCCGGAACCGCGGTGCTCGCCGGGTACGGCTACCGGGCCCCGCTGGGCTCGGCGTTGCGGGTGACAGGCCTCGCCACCGCCCTCGGCGCCCCGGCGGGCGGCCACGCGGTGAACCTGGCCGCGATCACCGCGGCCCTGGCCGCCGGCCCGGACGCCCACCCGGACCCGGAGCGGCGCTGGATCGCCTCGGTCACCGCCGGGATCGGCCTGGCCCTGCTCGGCCTGGGCGCCGGCGTGGCCACCGCCCTGGTGCTGCTCTCCCCGCCGGTGCTGGTCGAGGCCGTCGCCGGGCTCGCCCTGCTCGGCGCGCTCGCCGGGGCCGTCGCGGCGGCGGTCGCCCAGCCGGACGCGCGGGAGGCAGCAGTGGTGACGTTCGTGGTCACCGCCTCCGGGGTGAGCCTGCTCGGGGTGGGTGGCGCGTTCTGGGGACTGGTCGCGGGCTGGCTGATGCTGCTGCTGTTCCGCCGCCGGGCGGTCGCATCCCCGCCGGTCGAGCCGCCCCGGACCGAATCCGCCCCGACGCTTTCCGGCCGGACCGGGTGACGAACTGTTAACCTGGAGTGCGCAGGAGGCCCGTCAGGGTTCCCGCAACCGCCTTAGGGCCCGCTTTCAGGCGGGCCCTTCGTGCGTCGGCCGCCCGGTCGGATGCCAGCACCACGAGTGGTATCGGCGCGGCTCGACCCAGGACCACAGCCGCGTGTTCGTCGTCGCCTCCCGAGGATCCGCGCCCGCCCCGCTCGCCATCCTGCGGAACAGGAAGGTGACCAGGTCGACGGCCTGCACCCAGCCGGGAGGCGTGCGACGGGGCGAAGTGCAGGGTGTCCACGATCCGGCTGAGCCGCCGGGAACGGTAGCCCCCGGTTCCGTCGACCCGGTAACGGGTCAGGCCCGAGCGGTGGCTTGCGGGGTTGTCGACCTCGTCCGCGATCACCAGGGCCAGTTCGTCCCGCATCGCCGCGTATCCGTCCACCCGTTCCAGAAGGTGTGACAGCACCACCTCGTGAGCGGGGCGGGTGAGCCCGTAGCGCCGGGTGAGGCCGTGCCGGTCGACGCCGCGCAGGATGACTGTGACGTCGTACGTGCCGATCGCCTTGAGCGCCGCGTTGTAGACGGCGATCCGGGCGCGTGGCGGCACCCTCGCCCAGGCCGTCCGCCCCTGGAACAGGTCGTACCCGTGGAGTTCGGCGGCTCGGTCGATGCCGTACGCCTTGGCCGCGTCCGTCATCACCTCGTCGAGCGCGGTGCTGAGCGGGATGGCCACGGCCTCCGGGACCAGAAGCGCGCCGATCCAGTACCAGCGATCGGTGTACGACTCGTCCACATAGGTCAGGAGCACCCGACGAGCGTAGGCCGCTTTCCGGGCGTGGCCGCCTCGACGCGCAGGGCCGTCGAATCGGCGCATTCGACCCCGGGTGTCACTCCTCGGCGGGCAGCTCCGCGGCCGGGACGGTGAGGCGTACCGCGCCGTCGCCCACCGCGGCGATCCGGTCGGCCAGCACGTAGACCGCGCCGGTGCGGACCAGCTCGGTGGAGACCTTGAGGTAGCCGTCGCGGAGCAGCCGGGCGGCCAGGTCGGCCGGTACGTCGGGCTCCTCGGCCGCCGCCGACTCGATCAGCTCGTCCAGGCTGCTGCCCGGGTCGACCGGGGCGGGCGCCTGCACGGTCACCGCGGCCGGGTCGCCGCGCTGCACGAGATCGACTGTGCCCACCTCGACGCCTGCGGAGTCGACCACCCGCATGCCGGTGGTGACCCGGGAGACGGTGTCCTGCTGCTGGCTCATGCAGAAGCGGTTCCCGGGGCGCGCGGGAGCTAAACGGAGGGGGCCCAGCCGCCCGGCGGGCGGGGGGACAGCTCGCGCCAGGTGTCGGTGCCGTCCAGCAGCGCCCGGATCGTCTCCTCGGCCTCCTCGACGCTGGCGTGCTCGTAGAAGCGGGAGATCCCCTCGGCACCGCCGGCCCGCTGCTCGACGTGCCAGCGGTCGCCGTCCACCCGGAGGAAGACGTCACGCCGGGCGAGGCGTCCCCATTTCCCGTTCCACCAGTGCCTACGCTGCTCCATGCCCGGACTCTATCGAACATGTGTTCGATGCACGTCGGCCCCCGCGAGATCGTCGCGGGGGCCGATCGGCTATGGCGTCAGCGCGGCGCGGGCGGCTCCTGCCGGCGGCCGAGCACGTCGTCCAGGGCGCTGCGCTGGCCGGGCGTGCCGTGGTTGCCGGCGAGCAGCGCGTCCCGGATCTCGGTGAGCAGCTTGACCTCCTCGCTGGGGGCCGAGGGCGGCGGCTCCTCGCCGCGCTTGCGCCGCTCGGCGAGCCTGTTCATCGGGTAGACGACGAGGAAGTAGAGCGCCGCCGCGGTGAGCACGAACGTGATCGCCGCGTTGACGAAGGCCACCCAGTCGAACGGGATGCCCCGGAACTTCGGGGTCGAGCCGCTGAGGCCGTCCTCGCTGCCGGTGATCAGCGCGATGAACACGCGTACCAGCGGTTCCAGGAACGACTTGGTGAGCTGGGTGACCACGCCGGTGAACGCGGCGCCGATGACGACACCGACCGCCAGGTCGACGACGTTGCCGCGCATGATGAAGTCTTTGAAACCCTTGAGCATCCGTACTCCCGTGCCCTGATGAGTCTGCGTCGGAGACAACCTATGCCCCGGCGGGCCCTTCGAGAAAAGCACCGGCTTCGATCGCCGCCCGCTGCGGGTCGCCGGCCCGGATCGCCTCGACCAGCCGGCTGTGGTCCACGTACCGCTCCGGAGTGAGCGCCTCGCCCATCGCCTGGGCCACCGTGCTGCGCAGTGCGGCGCCGACCGAGGCGTACAGCTCGGCGAGCATGGCGTTGTGCGCGGCCGCCACCACGACCGTGTGCAGCGCGGCGTCCGCCTCCACGAACTCGTCCACCCGGCCGCCGCGCCACGCGGCCTCGCGGGCCGCGAGCGCGCCGTCGAGCGCCGCCAGGTCCTCGGGGGTACGCCTCAGCGCAGCGAGCCGGGCGGCCTCCACCTCGAACGCGCGCCGGACCTCGATCACCTCGGTCATCCGGTCGTCGGTGAGCCGGCGGGCCACCACCGGCGCCAGCTCGTCGGTCGACACCACGTAGGTGCCGGAGCCCTGCCGGCACTCCAGCACCCCGGCGTGCACGAGCGCGCGGACCGCCTCGCGGACCGTGTTCCGCCCCACGCCGAGCGCGGCGACCAGTTGCGGCTCGGTGGGGATGCGCCCGCCCACCGCCCACTCGCCGCCGAGGATCCGCTCCCGGAGCTGCTCGATCGTCTGCCGGACCCGGTGACCGCGCGGAGGCACGGCGACGGAATCCACGGCGGGTGTCACCGGTTACACCTCGTGCCGAAATTCATCCCATGATTGTAGGTTCGAGGTCATGACTCCGCCACCTGCGCCCGCCGCGACAGTGCCCGCCCCCGGCGTCACACCCGCGGCGGGCCCCGCCCCGGCGGCCGGCCCGGTCCGGGGCGGTCTGCTCGTGCTCGCCGGGATGCTGCTCGTCGCGCTGAACCTGCGGGCCGCGGTGACCAGCCTCGGCGCCCTGCTCGACGAGATCCGGGTCGGTCTGGGGCTCTCCGGCGCGATGGCCGGCCTGGTCACCACGCTGCCCACCATCGCGTTCGCCGGACTCGGCGCGCTCACCCCGTGGCTGGTCCGCCGCTGGGCCGCGCCCCGGGTGCTGGTGGTGGCCATGGTGGCGCTCACCGTCGGGCAGGTGCTGCGCGCGGTCACCGGCTCGGCGGCGGTCTTCGTGCTCACCAGCGCGCTCGCGCTGGCCGGCATCGCGGTGGCGAACATCCTGCTGCCGATGCTCGTCAAGCAGCACTTCCCGCACCGCACCGGACTGGTCACCGGGGCGTACACGATGGCCCTGACTGTGGGCACGACGGTGGCCGCCGCCTCCGCCGTGCCGGTCGCGCACGCGTTCGGCTCCTGGCGGGCCGGACTCGGCATCTGGGCCGGGCTGGCCGCGCTGGCCGTACTCCCGTGGGTGCCGCTGGCGCTGCGCGCCCGCGCCGCGCGACGGGCCGCGCCCCCGGCGGTGGCGGTCGCCGCCCCGGCCCGCGTGCAGCCGGGGCGGACCCGGCTCGGCTGGGCCATGGCGGTCTACTTCGGGGCGCAGTCGCTCAGCGGGTACGCGATCATGGGCTGGCTGGCCCAGCTCTTCCGGGACGCCGGATACCGGCCGGAGACGGCCGGGCTGCTGCTCGCCGGGGTGACCGCGCTGGGCGTGCCGGTGGCGCTGATGATGCCGGCGCTCGCCGGACGGCTGGCCACGCTCCGCCCGCTGGTGCTGTCGCTGACCGTGTTCTCCGCCGCCGCGTACGCCGGTCTGGCGCTCGCCCCGCACGGCCTGGCGCCGCTGTGGGTGCTGCTGCTGGCGCTCGGCCAGGGCGCGTTCCCGCTCATCCTGACCACGATCGGGCTGCGCGCCCGGACCGCCGAGGGCACCGTGGCGCTGTCCGCGTTCGCGCAGAGCACCGGGTACGTGATCGCGGCGCTCGGGCCGCTGCTGGTGGGCATCCTCTACGAGGCGACAGGCGGCTGGACCGCCCCGATCGGCTTCCTGCTGGTGGCGCTGGCCGTGCAGACGGCGGCGGGCATGGTGATCGCCCGTCCCCGCTACATCGAGGACGAGCGCTGAGCGGGATCGGTCAGGAGGAGGCCGGGTTAGGATCGCCCGCGACGGCCTGCTCGACCGTCGGGTACGTGTGCAGCACCTCGACCAGGCCGCTGACCTCGAGGATGCGCAGCACGCCGCGCTGCGGGGCGGCCAGCCGGACCACGCCGCCCGCCTCGTCGCAGTTGTTCTTCGCCCGGACGAACACCGACAGGCCGGTGGAGTCGCAGAACGACACCTCGGCCAGGTCGAAGACGAGGCGACTGCGCCCCTTGTCCAGCAGATCCGTGATCTGGTCCTGGAGCTGCGGTGCCGTGGCCATGTCGAGCTCGCCCGCGACCGACACGACGACCACGTCGCCGCGCTGTTCCGTGTGCACCGTCAAGGACATTCGTCGACCTCCTGTGTTCGGGGGAAACGGTATCCCACGATGGGCGCGCCGCGCAGAACGGGAGCGGTCACGGGTGCGGTCGATCATTCTTTGCTCCGTGACAAGTAGCGCCCGGGCCTCCGGTGATAGAGTCCGCCCGTCCAAATCAGGGAGGTCACCATGGCGTTGAGCGCCGAACAGGGTGGTCGGCTCGCCCACCTGCTCAGTCAGCACGCGGACCGGTTGACCAACCGCTGGACGGAGATCGTCGGCAGTTCGCTGCGCGGCCGCCTGAGCCGGGCCGAGCTGGCTCGCCAGGTGCAGGAGTTGCACCGCGCGCTGGTCGACGCCGGCCGGCAGGGCGTCTCCGACCTGGCCGACGAGCACGGCGGTGAGCTGCGGGCGGTGCTGTCCGAGCTGTCCACCAACCGGGCCCGCCAGGGATTCTCCGCCACCGAGACCGCGATCAGCGTGTTCGCGCTCAAGGACGCCCTGCTGGAGCTGATGGAGGAGGAGAAGGGCGACGACACCCTGCGCGACTTCGTCGCCTTCTCCGCGCTCGTCGACCAGATGGGCCTGTTCACGTTCGAGACGTTCGTCCGGGCCCGCGAGAGCCTGATCGCCGATCAGGCGGAGCAGCTGCTGGAGCTGTCCACCCCGGTGGTGAAGCTCTGGGAGGGCGTGGTCGCCGTCCCGCTGGTCGGGACGCTGGACTCGGCCCGTGCCCAGGTGGTGATGGAGCGGCTGCTGCAGACGCTCGTCGACACCGGCTCGCCGTACGCGATCATCGACATCACCGGCGTACCGGCGGTGGACACGCAGGTCGCGCAGCACATCCTCAAGACCGTGGTGGCCGCCCGGCTGATGGGCGCCGACTGCATCATCTCCGGCATCCGCCCGCAGATCGCCCAGACGATCGTGGCCCTCGGTATCGAGTTCGGTGACATCGCCACCAAGGCGAGCCTCGCCGACGCGCTGCGCCACGTGCTGCGCCTGACCGGGGTCGAGACCACCGCTCGCCGCCCGCGCCGGGAGTCCTGATGGAACGGGTGCCGATCCTCAAGATCGGCGACATCCTGCTGGTCTCCATCCAGGTCGACATGTCCGACCAGACGGCGGTCCAGTTGCAGGAGGACCTGGCCGAGCGGATCGTCGCCACCGGCTGCCACGGCGTGATCATCGACATCACGGCACTGGACATCGTCGACTCCTTCGTCGGCCGGATGCTGTCCACCATCGCGTCCATCTCGAAAGTGCTGGACGCCGAGACGGTGGTGGTCGGCATGCGCCCGGCCGTCGCCATCACGCTCGTCGAGCTGGGGCTGTCGCTCAACGGCATCCGTACCGCGCTGAACGTCGAGCGCGGCATGGAGCTGATCGCGGCCAGCCGCGCCGACGAGTGGGACGCGGCGGCCGACGACGAGGACACCGAGACGACGGCGACGGCATGACCACGGGCGTCGACCTGGGTGTGCCGGCGACCCAGGCGATCCGCAGCGACGAGGACGTGGTGCGGGTCCGGCAGTTGGCGCGTACCACAGCCGTCGCGGTCCGCCTCTCCCTGGTGGACCAGACGAAGCTCGTCACCGCCGCCAGCGAGCTGGCCCGCAACACGCTGATCTACGGTGGCGGGGGCAGCGCCGAGGTGAGCACCGTGTCCGACGGCCGCCGGCGCGGCGTGCGGATCGTCTTCGCCGACGAGGGCCCGGGCATCCCCGACCTCGACCTGGCGCTCACCGACGGCTACACCACCGGCGGCGGGCTGGGCCTGGGACTGAGCGGCGCCCGCCGGCTCGTCGACGACTTCGACATCCGGACGGCTGTCGGCGAGGGGACGCGGATCACCGTCACCAAGTGGTCGCGATGATCGCCGACGTGGTGCCCGACCACGGCATCTGGTTCCGGGTCGACACCGGCGCGACCGCCGGCAGCGTACGCCGGGCGGCCGAGCGTCTCGGCCGGCAGCTCGAACTGAGCGCGGCGCGCGTCGCGGACCTGGCCATCGTCACCGCCGAGATCACCAGCAACCTGGTCAAGCACGCCCGCGAGGGCACGCTCCTGATGCGTCCGGCACGCCGGGGCGGGCGGGCCGGCGTGGAGCTGGTCGCGATCGACTCCGGCCCCGGCATGGCCGACCTCACGCTCTCCTCCGCCGACGGCCACTCCACCGCCGGCACGCTCGGCATCGGGCTCGGCGCGATCACCCGGCAGTCGAGCCGGTTCGACGGCTACTCGTCGCCGGGGCGGGGCACGGTCCTGGTCGTCCAGGTCTGGGACGCCGCACCGCCGGAGCCGGACTGGGCGGGCGGGCTGGCCCGGCCGATCACCGGCGAGCAGACGAGCGGCGACGGGTACGCGGTCCGCCAGGTCGACGGCCGGCGGCAGGTGCTGGTCTCCGACGGGCTGGGCCACGGGCCGCTCGCCGCCGCCGCCACAGGTGCCGCCGTGTCCGCGTTCCGTTCGGCGCCGGACGGGCCGCCGGACGTCGTGGTGCGGCACCTGCACGCCGCCATCTCGCACACCCGGGGCGCCGCGCTCGCGGTGGCCGAACCGGATCCGGCCGCCGGAGTGCTGCGCTACGCCGGGCTGGGCAACATCGCCGCGATGATCGTCGCGCCGGGCGAGCGGCGGCGCGGGCTGGTCTCGCTGCCGGGCATCGCCGGGCACCAGCGTCCGGCGATCCGCGGGTACGACTACCCCTTCTCGCGCGACGCCACCCTGGTCATGCACAGTGACGGAGTGGTGGACCGCTGGGATCTGGACGACTATCCCGGGCTCGCCGGCCGCAACCCGCTGCTGGCCGCCGCGACCCTGCTGCGCGACGCCGGTGTCCGCCGTGACGACGCCTGCGTCCTGGTGGCCCGGGGGGCGGCATGACCGAGCCCCTCCTGCACCTCGCGCTCCGGGTGGAGCAGGACATCTTCCTGGTCCGGCAGCGTGGCCGGGAGGTGGCCGCGGCGGTCGGGCTGGAACATCAGGACCAGGTACGGATCGCCACCGCGCTCAGCGAGGTGGCCCGGGAACTGTTGCACGGGGCCGACGGCGCGGACGTGACGTTCGCCCTCGACCGGGACGCGGTCGGCCGCCGGGTCCTCCAGGTGGACCTGTCGCCGCTGCGTCCGCTCCCCGGTGGACGGTACGAGCCGCAGTCCGGCGCCGTCGCGCGTCTGGTGGACACGTTGCGGGTGGTGGCCGTCGAGGGCGATACCGTCGTGAGGATGTCCCGACGAGTGCCCGACCACGCCGAGGAGCTGACGGCCGAGCGCGCCGCCGAGCTCCGCGCCGAGCTGGCCGAGCGCGCGCCGGGTTCCGCGCTGGACGAGTTGGCCGCCCAGAACGCGCAGCTCATCGCCGCCCTCGACGAGGTACGCAGCCAGCGCGACGAGCTGGCGGTGCTGAACTCCGAACTCCAGGAGACCAACCACGGAGTGATGGCGCTCTACAACCAGCTCACCGAGGAGCTGGAGGAGACCAACCGCGGTGTGGTGGCGCTCTACGCCGAACTGGACGAGAAGTCCGCCCAGCTGCGGGCCGCGAGCGAGTCGAAGAGCCGGTTCCTGGCGAACGTCAGCCACGAGCTGCGCGCCCCGGTCACCGCGATCATCGGCCTGGCCCGGCTGCTCGCCGACTCCGCCTCCGACCCGCTCACCGGCGAGCAGGCCCGTCAGGTGGGGCTGATCCGCTCCTCGGCGGGCGACCTGCTGGGGCTGGTCAACGAGCTGCTCGACCTGGCCAAGGCGGAGTCGGGCCGGATCGAGCCGGACTGGTCCGACGTCGATCTGCGCGCCGTGTTCGGGCAGTTGCGCGGCACGCTGCGGGCGCTCGCCGCGCGCCCCGAGGTGGAGCTGGTGGTCGAGGAACCGCCGGCCCCGGCCACTGTGCGCTCGGACGAGGTGCTGCTCGCCCAGGTGCTGCGCAACCTGCTGCACAACGGACTGAAGTTCACCGAACGCGGCGAGGTACGCCTGCGCGCCGAGCGCCGCGGCGGCCAGTGGACGCTGTCGGTCACCGACACCGGCGTGGGCATCCCGCCGGAGCTGCACGAACGGGTCTTCGAGGAGTTCTACCAGGTGCCCGGCACGACCCGGGTCGGTGGCACCGGGCTCGGCCTGCCGTACGCGCGCCGGCTGATCACGCTGCTCGGCGGGACGCTGGAGCTGACCAGCGAACCCGGCCGGGGCAGCACGTTCACAGTGGTCCTCCCCGCGGGCGGAGCGTGACGGTGGACGGCGGGCCGGTGACCGTGCTTGTGGTCGACGACAGCGGCCCCAAGCGATACCTGCTGGTCAACTGGCTGACCCGGGCCGGCTTCGTCACCGTCGAGGCCGAGAACGGCACGGCGGCGCTGGAGCGGGTGGACCGGGAACACATCGACCTCGTGGTGCTCGACGTCCGTCTGCCGGACATGAGCGGCTTCGAGGTGTGCGAGCGGATCAAGGAGGCGCACCCGTCGATCCCGGTTATCCACGTCTCCGCGCACGCGGTCGACGTGGTCGACCGGGCGCAGGGTCTCACCCGGGGCGCGGACGCCTACCTGGCCGAGCCGATCGAGCCGGAGGAACTGGTCGCCACCGCCCACGCGGTGCTGCGCTACTACCAGGCCCGGCGGCGGGCCGAGCAGCTCGCCGAACGGCTCGCCGCGCTCGCCGACGCCACTGTGGAGATGCACGCGACGCCGAACTTCGTCCGGCTGCTGGAGGCCGCCGCGAGCGGCGCGGCGCGGATCTTCAATGCCCCGGCGGCGGTGGTCGCCGAGACGTTCGACGGGGACTGCCTGGCGGGCGTGGCGGCCGACCCGCACACACCGGCCACCATCGTGCCGTGGGTGGTGGACGACACCGGAGTGCCGATCGGCACCCGGGTACGCGTCGACGAGCCGGCCAACTGGGCGCTGGCCGGCTGGCCGGACGGCGACACCGTGACCGTCGCCGCCTCCCGGCTGCGCGAGGACCGGGCCCCGCTCTACGTGGTGGTGCCGACCGCCACCCAGACCGTACGCACGCCGGTGCTGGTGCAGCTCGCCCAGGCGGTCGCCTCGGCGGTCGAGGCGCAGCGGTCCTTCGACGAGGAGCACCGGATCGCTGTGACGTTGCAGCGCAGCCTGCTGCCGCAGCGGCTGCCCGACGTCGTCGGCCTGGACCTGGCCGTCCGGTACGAGCCGGCGAGCGCGCAGACCGAGGTGGGCGGCGACTTCTACGAGCTGGTGATGCTCGACGGCCACCTGCTCGTGGCGATCGGTGACGTGGCCGGGCACTCGCTGCACGCCGCCACGGTGATGGCCGAGCTGCGGCACGCGGTACGGGCGTACGCGGTCGAGGGGCACCAGCCGGGCGTGATCCTGGACCGGGTCAACGAGCTGATGCGCAACCTGCTGCCGACCGAGCTGGCCACCATCTGCGTGCTGCTGCTCCACCCGCCGACCGGGCTGGTCCGGCTGGCCAGCGCCGGGCACCTGCCGGCGTTGCTCAGCCGGGACGGGAGGGTCGAGTTCGTGACGCAGTCCGCGCCCCTGCTCGGCGTACGCGCGCCGCGCCCGCCGGACCTGGAGTTCGTGCTGCCCGCCGGGGCCACGCTCGTGCTCTACACCGACGGGCTGATCGAACGGCGGGACGCCACGATCGACGACGGCATGGCGGCGCTCGGCGTGGCCGCCACCCGGGTGGACGACGACCTGGACGATTTCTGCCGGCGGCTGCTCGTCGAGCTGGCGCCGCCGGAGATCCACGACGACGTCGCTGTGGTAGCGGTCCGTCGCCGCTGATCCCCTGGTCCTGAGAAGTGGGGCCGATCGACGCCGTCCTCATACGCTGGCCCGATGAATACCAAGACCAGTGAACTGCTCGCCGTCGCGGCGCCGCGTACGGCCGCTGTGGTGCGCGGCATCTCCGACGACCAGCTCGTGCTGCCCACCCCCTGCCCGGACTACACAGTGCGCGACCTGCTGGGCCACCTGTTCGACGTGGTGGTCAACTTCCAGGCGCTGGCCCGCCGGGAGGAGGTCGACTGGTCCGGCAAGACCGACCACCTGACCGACGGCTGGCGGGACCGGTTCGCGACCGAGGCGGCCCGGCTGACCGAGGCGTGGTCCGACCCGGCGACGCAGGAGGGGGTCTCCCCCGGCATGGGACTGCCGCAGGAGACGGTCGGCATGATGGCCCTGATCGACCTCACCGTCCACGGATGGGACCTGGCGCGGGCCACCGGCCAGGAGCTGACCGTGGACCCGGCAGTGGTGGCCGCGGGGCACGAGTTCATGGACCGGATGGGCGACACGGGGCAGAAGATGGGCGCGTTCGGCCCGCCGGTGCCCACCGGCGCGGCACCGGACAGCATGGACGCGCTGCTCGGCCGGGCCGGGCGCGACCCGGCCTGGACCCGCTGAACCGAACGGCCCGCGTGGTGCGCCGCGCGGGCCGTTCTTGACACCACTATTCGCTCAGCGAATAGTAGGGCCGTGTCCACGTCGCACGTCCTGCTCGGGCTGCTCGCCGCCGGCCCGCGCCACGGCTACGAGCTGAAGCGCGCGCACGACGAGCGGCTGCCCCGCGCCCGGCCGCTCGCCTTCGGGCAGGTCTACGCGACACTGGCCCGCCTGTGCCGCGACGGCCTCGTGGCCACGGCCGGGCAGACCCGCGAGAGCGGACCGGACCGCACCTCGTACGCGCTCACCGAGGACGGGCGGGCGGCGCTGGACCACTGGCTCGCCACCGTCGAGCCGCCGATGCCGTACGTGGCCAGCACGCTCTTCGCCAAGGTGGTGGTCGCGCTCCTGGTGGCCGACGTCGACCAGGCCCGCGTCTACCTGATCGCGCAGCGGCAGGCGCACACGCAACGCCTGCGCGAACTGACCGCGCTGAAGACGGCCCCCGGCGCCCGCCTCGACGAGGTGGTCGCCGCCGACTTCGCCATCGCCCACCTCGACGCCGATCTCCGGTGGCTGCACACCACCCTCGACCGGGTCGCCGACTGGCACCGGGAGGTGCGCACGTGACGTTCCTGCAAGCGCGCGGAGTGGTCCGCGCCTACGGTCACAACCCCGCGCTGCGCGGTGTGACGCTCGACGTGGCCGAAGGCGAGATCGTCGCGGTCACCGGCCCGAGCGGCTGCGGCAAGTCCACGCTGCTGCACTGTCTCGCCGGCATCCTGCGCCCTGACGCCGGTCAGGTCACCTGGCGCGGGGAACGGATCGACACGTGGTCGGAGGCGGCCCGCTCGCGGCTGCGCCGTACCGAATTCGGGGTGCTGTTCCAGTTCGGCCAGCTCGTCGCCGAGCTGACCGCCGCGGAGAACGTCGCGCTCCCGCTGTTGCTCGCCGGCACGGGGCGGCGAGCGGCGCGGACGGCGGCGCTCTCCTGGCTGGACCGGCTCGGCGTGGCCGACGTCGCCGACGCCCGGCCCGGTGAGATGTCCGGCGGGCAGCAGCAACGCTGCGCGCTGTCCCGGGCGCTCGTCACCGAACCACGGGTGATCTTCGCCGACGAGCCGACCGGCGCGCTCGACACGCTGGCCGGCGAGCAGGTGCTCACCCAACTGGTCCGGCTGGCCCGCGAGCAGCGCACCACAGTCGTGCTGGTGACGCACGAGCCGCGCATCGCCGCGTACGCGGACCGGGAGGTCAGCCTGCGCGACGGCATGGTCGACCACACCGGGCTCGGGCTCGACCCGGCGCTGCCGGGCGGGTCGCGGTGAGGCCGGGGACGCTGCTGCGTCTCGTGCTGGCGGGCACCCGCACCGACATCGCACGGGTGGTGCTCACGGCGGTGAGCGCCGCGCTCGCGACGCTGGCCGGGCTGGCCGCGCTGACCGTGCTGTCGGTGGTGAAGCCGTCCGGCGACGAAGGGCTCAACTCCGACCAGTACACCAACGCCCTGCTGCGGGAACCCGGTCTGCGCCCCGGCGTGGCGTTCGCGTTGCTGCTGCTCTGCGTACCGGTCCTGGGGCTGGCCGGGCAGTGCGCCCGCCTCGGCGCGCCGGGCCGGGACCGGCGGCTGGCCGCGTTCCGGCTGGCCGGTGCCACCCCCGGGCAGGTCACCCGGGTCGCGGTCGCCGAGACCGGCGTGGCGAGCCTGCTCGGCACCCTCGTCGGCCTGGCCGTCTTCCTGGCCGGGTGCCGGCTGCTGCACCGGCCCGACGCGGACGGGCGGCTGCCGCTGCCCACCGACGTGCACCCGGCCCCGGTGGCGGTGGCAGCCGTCGTGCTCGGCCTGCCGCTGGTCGCCGCGCTGGTGAGCGCGTTGCTGCTGCGGCGGGTCGCCACCACCCCGTTCGGCGTCGTACGCAAGGTCCGCACCCGGGCGCCCTGGCCGTGGCCGGGCGTGCTCATCCTCGCCGCGCTGGCGATGTTCGCCGCGATCCGCCCGCTCCTGCTCTGGTACGAACGGCGTGGCGCCGTGGCCCCCGACTGGCTGGTGCCGACATTGCTCGTCGTCGGCGGGCTGACCGCGATGATCGGCGTGGTGTCGGGCACCGGCTGGATCTCGTACCGGACCGGCCGGCTGCTGCACCGGCACGGACGCGGCCCGGCCGCCCTGCTCGCCGCCCGCCGGCTGGCCGCCGACCCGTGGGCCGGCAGCCGCACCTTCGCCGCGTTGCTGGCCGCGCTGATCTTCGGCGCCGGTGCCGCAGGGCTGCGTGCCGACTTCCAGGCCGAGGCCGAGGTGACCCGCCGCACCGGCTCCGGAATGGCCGACCCGGGCTTCTACCTCGGCGCGATGGACCTGGTCGACCTCGCGGTCCTGGTGGCGATGGCGATCGCCGGCGGTGGGCTGCTCGTGGCGGTGGTCGAGGGGATCACCAGCCGGCGACGGGCGTACGCGGCGCAGGTGGCGACCGGCGTGCCACGGGCCACCATCGGCCGGTCGCTGCTCTGGGCCGCGCTCGCCCCCGCCGTACCCGCGATCGGGCTCGCGTTGACGGTCGGCTACCTGCTGGTCCGGGGCGTCATGCCGGCACCGAGCAACGGCGGCTTCACGCGGACGATCTGCGACGCCGGCTCGGAACTGTGCGGCGATCCGGCCACCGCGGCGCGGTACACCCGTACCGAATGGGTGCCGAAGACGACAGTTCCGCCGGACGTACCGTGGGATCAGCTGGCCTGGCTCGCGGCGGGCGGGCTGGCGGCGGTGCTGTGCACGGTCGTGGCCGGCCTGCTGTTCCTGCGCACCGCGACGTCGGTGGAGGAGCTGCGCGCGGGCTGAGCGGTCAGCGGCCGAGCAGGCCCCCGTGTAAGGAAGGGCCCCTTATTAACAGACGTCTGTTAATAAGGGGCCCTTCCTTACACCTCAGGCGCGGCCGACGCGGTCGAGGATCCAGGCGTTGACGAACGCCTCCTCGCGCCAGGAGTCGTACCGGCCGCTCGGGCCGCCGTGGCCCGCGCCCATCTCGGTCTTGAGCAGGTAGTCGCCGGCCGGCGCGAGCGACCGCAGCCGGGCGATCCACTTGGCCGGCTCGTGATAGAGCACGCGCGTGTCGTTGAGGCTGGTCACCGCCAAGATCGCCGGGTATTCGACGGTGGCCACGTTCTCGTACGGCGTGTACGACTTCATGTACGCGTAGACCTCGGGGTCGTCGAGCGGGTTGCCCCACTCCTCCCACTCGGTGACGGTCAGCGGCAGCGACGGGTCGAGGATCGAGGTGAGCGCGTCCACGAACGGCACCTGCGCGACGATGCCGGTGAACGCGTCCGGGGCGAGGTTCGCCACCGCGCCCATCAGCAGGCCACCGGCCGAGGCGCCCCGGGCGACCAGCCGGTCGCTCGCCGTCCAGCCCGCCTTCACGAGGTGCCGGGCACAGGCCACGAAGTCGGTGAACGTGTTCTTCTTGGCCAGCAGCTTGCCCTCGTCGTACCAGCGCCGGCCCAGCTCACCGCCGCCCCGGATGTGCGCCACCGCGAAGATCACGCCGCGGTCGAGCAGGCTCAGCCGGGCGATCGAGAACCACGGGTCCATGCTCGCCTCGTACGACCCGTAGCCGTAGATGACGGCGGGCGCCGAGCCGTCGCGCGGGGTGTCGCGGCGGCAGACGAGCGAGATCGGTACGCGGGTGCCGTCGTCGGCGAGCGCCCAGTCCCGGTGCTGCTCGTAGTCGGCCGGGTCGTACGCCCGCCCGTCCGGCCCGGGGCGGACCGGCTTCTGCCGGCGCAGCGTCAGCTCCCGGGTGACCAGGTCGTAGTCGTAGACCGAGTCGGGGGTGACGAGCGAGGTGTAGCGCAGCCGCACCTCGCTCGTGCGGTACTCGGGGTTGGCGTCCAGCCCGACGCTGTAGATCGGCTCGGGGAAGTCGATGTCCCAGCTGTCGTCGGTGCCCACCGGCAGCACCCGCAGGCCGGTCAGGCCGTTGGTGCGCAGCGACACCACGAGGTGGTTCTCGAACGCGTCGACCGCCTCCAGCCGGGTGCCAGGGGTGTGCGGGATCAGCGGCTCCCACTCGCCCGGCGAGTCCGCCGAGGTGTACGCCAGCGCGAAGTCCTCCGCGCCGTCGTTGTGCAGGATCAGGAAGCGGTGGCCGTGGTGCTCCACCGCGTACTCGATGCCCTGACGCCGCGGGGCCACGACGGCGGGCTCGCCGGTCGGGTTGGACGCCGGGATCACCCACACCTCGCTGGTGATCTTGCTGTGGATGTCGATGACCACGAAACGCTCGGAGCGGGTCAGCTCGACGCCGACCCAGAACCGCTCGTCGTCCTCCTGGTAGACCACCACGTCCTCGGTGGACGCCGTGCCGACGGCGTGCCGCCACACCCGGTTCGGCCGCCACGCCTCGTCCACAGTCACGTAGAACAGCGTGGACGCGTCGCTGGACCAGGCCGTGCCGTAGAACGTGTCCGGTACCTCGTCCGGCAGCGACTCGCCGGTGGTCAGATCCTTGATCCGCAGCGTGAAGCGCTCGTCGCCGGAGAAGTCGGTGGAGTAGGCCAGCCAGCGCCCGTCCGGGCTGACGTCGAACGCGCCGAGCGAGAAGAAGTCGTGCCCCTCGGCGATCTGGTTGCCGTCGAGCAGCACCTCCTCGCCGTCGAGCGGGGCGCCGTCCGCGCTGACCGGGGGCGCCGTCTCGCCCGGCCGGACCGCGCGCCGGCAGTGCACGCCGTACTGCTGGCCCTCGACCGTGCGGGTGTAGTACCAGTAGCCGTCCTTGCGGGTCGGCACCGACAGGTCCGTCTCCTGGGTGCGCCGGCGCGTCTCCTCGAACAGCTCCGCGCGCAGGCCGGCCAGGTGGGCGGTGCGCGCCTCGGTGTACGCGTTCTCGGCGTCCAGATACGCGATCGTGTCCGGGTCGTCCTTGGCGGCGAGCCAGGCGTACTCGTCGAGGACTGTGTCACCGTGATGAAGGCGCTCGGTCGGGACGCGCTTGGCGACGGGCGGTGGGGTTTCGGTCACGGCGCCACGTTACCGGTCGGCGGGCCGCCGCCGGGCTCGCCCGCCGACCGAATCCGGCGACTCGCCGCCAGGTCTTTCGAACATGTGTACGATAACCGCCATGGCGGATGCGGCACGTTCCACCGACCGACTCGAAGCCCTCGACATCACCCGGAAGCTGGCCGCGATCTGCGGCACCCCGTTCGCCCGCTTCGCCGGCCCGGCCGACGAGGTGGCCGGCCGTACCGCCCGATGGGTGGCCGTGCCGGGCGGCCCACACGCCGCGGCGGAGGTGTTGCGGCTGGCCGCGGCGCACGACCTGACAGTGGTGCCGCGCGGCGCCGGCACGAAGATCGACTGGGGCGCCGCGCCGGCGCAGGTGGACATCATGCTCGACACCGGCCGCCTCGCCGGGGTCTGGCACGAGCCGCGCGACGCGGCGGTGGCCGAGATCGGCGCCGGTACGCCGCTGCGCGCCGTCCAGGCCACGCTCGCGCGCACCAACCGGCGGCTGCCGGTCGACGCGCCCTCGCCGGGCGCGACGCTCGGCGGGGTGCTCGCCGCCGACGAGTCCGGTCCGCTGCGTCACCGGCACGGCAGCCCGTGCGCCCAGCTCGTCGGGGTGCGTTACCTCGACGCCGACGGCGAGTTGGTGAGCGTAGGCGAGTCCGGCACGGAGGCGCTCGGCCGGGCCACCCCTGGCAGCGGCGGTGGCCGGGCGAGTGGACGCGGTCCGGCGGGCGGTGCCGGCGGCGATCCGGGTCGCGGCGGCGGGGACGCGATACTCGGCCGGGGCGAGGTGCCCGGGCTGGACGTGGCCCGGCTGCTCTGCGGCTCGCAGGGCGGGCTCGGCGTGCTGGTCTCGGCCACCATGCGGGTGCACGCCGTGCCGGCCGGCCGGCTCTGGGTGTCCCGTCCGGTCTGGACACCGCTGGAGGTGCACGACCTGGTCCGTGCCGTACTGGCCGCGGGCGTCGATCCGGCCGCCGTCGAACTGGACCTGCCGGTGCCGGTGCCGCTGCCCCGGCGTCGCATTCCGCCGACGCACCCGTCGGTGGTCAACCGCCCCGACCATCCCGCCGTGACCGGACGACCCGCGGCGGGCAGCCTCGTGGTGCTGCTGGAGGGCGGCCCGGCCGACGTGACCGAGCGGGCCGAGCGGCTCACCGCCGTCCTCGGCGCCGAGGCGATCGTCAGCCACCACGCACCGGAATGGTGGGGGCGTTACCCGTTCGCGCCCGGCGACACGGCGCTGCGCATCGAGGTGCCCATCAACGACCTGCACGCGGCCGTCTACGCGCTGCGCGACGCCACCGGCGGCCCGGTGCCGGTACGCGGCTCGGCCGGCGCGGGCACCGTCCACGCCGCCCTGTCCGGCGCGCTGCCGCCCGAGCGGGTCGCCTCGATCCTCACCGCGGTTCGCAGCGTGCTGATCGCCCGACGGGGTCGGTGCGTGGTGGTGGCCGCGCCCGCGGCGGTACGCCGTGCCGTGGACCTCTGGGGCGAGCTGCCCACGTTGCCGAGACTGCGCAGCGCCAAGGCCCACCTGGATCCGCACCACCGCCTGGCCCCCGGCCGCCTCCCCGGCGGCCTCTGACCCACCTGCCCCGCCTGGCCCGGCCCTGTCCCCGCCGGCCCTCGCCCGGCCCGCCCCGCCCTCACTCGGTGATCAAGGAGTTTGTGTCAGATTTCGCGCCCTCCTGAGCCACAAACTCCTTGATCACCGCCGACGGGGCGGGCGGAGGCGTCACGAGGGGGGAGTTGAGGGCGAGACGGGGAGGGCTGGAGGGCTGCGCCGGGGAGCGAGCGCCACGACGGGCGGGCTCAACAGCCGCGACGGGGCGGGCTCAACAGCCATGACGGCGAGCTGAGCGCCGCGAACGACGGCTGAGGCGTCCGCGCGGAGGAGGGAGCGCTCGTTGACCATGAAGTTGGCGGGGAGGAATCGGGCGAAATGAGCGGCTAAGTTCATGATCGTCGAGGCGGACGCCGACGCCGGCGCCGACGCCGAACCCGGAGCGGACGCGGGGCGGGGCGGGGCGGGCGGGCTAGGGGGTGTCGTTCCGGAGGACCAGGATGGCTATGTCGTCGCGTGGGGGCTCGACCGAGAAGGCGATGGTGGCGGCGCGCAGCCGGGCGGCCACCACGTCGGCCGAGTACCCGGCCAGCGGCGCCGCCGACTCGCGCAGCCGGTCGGTGCCGAACAGCTCCCGTCCGCGCCGCCGCTCGGTGACCCCGTCGGTGTAGAAGATCAGCGCGTCGCCGGGCTTGAGCGTCAGCTCGGCGGTCGGCGTGGTGATCGTGTCGAGCAGGCCCAGCGCCGTACCGCCGGCGCCGACGAACGTCGCCCCTCCACCGCCGTGCAGCAGCACCGGGCGGTCGTGGCCGGCCAGGTGCAGCGAGACGTCGAGCTGGTCGCCGTCGCCGGGTGCGACAGCCGCCAGCGCCAGCGTGCAGTAGCGCCCGCCGCCACGCTCGACGAGCGTCTCGTTGAGCCGGCCGAGCACCTCGGGCAGCGGTTTGCCGTCGCCGACGAGCACCCGGATCACGTCCCGGACCAGCCCGGTCACGGCGGCGGCCTGTACGCCCTTGCCGGATACGTCGCCGACCACCACGAGCCAGCGGCCGTCCGGCAGCGGGAGCACGTCGTAGAAGTCGCCGCCGACTTCCGCGTCGTCGCCGGTCGGGACGTACTCGGCGGCGAAGCCGATGCCCTCGACCACCGGGAGCACCGGCGGCAGCAGCGACTGCTGGAGCGTCTGGGCGACCCGGCGGCGCTCGGCGTGGATGCGGGCGTTCTCGATGGCGAGGGCGGCGCGGCGGGCGACGTCCTCCAGCACCGACACCTCGTCCGGGTCGTGCCGCTGCCGCTGGTGCCGGCCCACGGCCAGGGTGCCGAGCCGCTGACCACGGGCGATCAACGGTACGGCGAAGCCCTCCATCGGTCCGCCGAGCGGCACCTGGGCGGCGTTGCGGGACGCCTCGCGCAGCCGGGACTGGATCGAGTCGGGGCCGGTCTCCTGGAGGATCCGGTGCAGTTGCGGCAGCATCGCCTCGTCGGCGTGGCTGGACGCGGCGAGGCGCAGCCGGCCCCACTCGTCGGTGGTGTGCACGGCGCACCACTGGCCGAGCCGGGGCACCACGAGCTGCGGGACGAGCGCCATGGTCAGTTCGACGTCCAGCGACTGGGCGAGCAGTTCACTGGCCTCGGCCAGGAACGTCAGCCAGGTGGAGCGGCGTACGTCGGCGCGGCGCAGCCGGTCGTTCTCCAGGTGCAGCGACAGCCGTTCGGCGGCCAGTACGGCGAGCGGCCGGGCGTACGCCGAGGGCGCCGCGTCCAGCTCCAGCTCACCGGAGTACGGCCGGTGCACGGCGAGCGGGACGCGCAGCAGCTCGTTGCCCTCGCGCGGCGGGCGGCCGTACCGGGCGAAGACCTGGGTGCCGAGTCCGTCGCCCCGGTCGAGCCGGACCGTGCCACCGGCGGCGCCGACCATCTCGGCGACCCGGGTCAGCAGTCCGGTGGCGAACTCGGGCAGTGGCTCGTCGGCGTACGAGTCGGGGGTGAGCTGCATCAACTCGCTCATGGCCGCGGCGCTCGGCGTACCGTCGCCGTTCCGGTCCGGTTCGGCGACGCGCAGCGGGCCGGCCGACGGCCGGGCGGACCCGCCGGGGCCGGGCCGGTCGAGGCGGAACCAGACGCCCTTGCCGGTGGGCAGGTACGTGGTGCCCCACCGGCTGGAGAAGTGGTCGACGAGCAGCAGGCCGCGCCCTCGGGCGGCGACCTCGGTGATGTCGGACGTGGTGTTGCGCACGCCCACGATCAGCTCGTCGACCGGGCCGGAGGCGAAGTCGGTGACGGTCACGGTGAGGCCGTTGCGGTCGGTGTCGACCTCGATGTCCAGTTCGGTACGCGCGTGTTCGACGGCGTTGGTGGTCAGCTCGGTGGTGAGCAGCAGCGCCTCGTTCAGCAGTTCGGGCAGCCGCGCTTCGAGCAGCATGGTGCGCACCAGCGCGCGGGCCGCGGCGGGGGTGCGGCGGTCGGCGGGGAGGCGGACCCGGCGGACGCGCTCGTCCGCGCCGCCGCTGGCCGGCCCTGCCTCCGCTGACACCTTCGTATCCTCCACCGCGCCCACCCCGGGTGCCAAGCGTCCCGGCGAACCCACCACCCGGGTTGATACCGCACGTGACGCGCGATCACACGCGGTGACCTCGACGGATCGCGCGGCACAATGATGGGATGGCCCGTGTGACCGCACGAGCCCGAGCGGAGCGAGGAACGATGGCCACGGTGAATCAGTCGCTGACCGCGGACCCGTCCGCGTCCGACCACGAGGTGCTCCTCGGTGAACTGGTCGAGGCGTTGCGCCGGGTGGGGCGCGGTGATCTCCGGGTGCGCCTGCCCCGGCGGGCTGGTCTGCCCGGTGAGGTCGCCGACGCCTTCAACGACGTGGTGTCGTTGCAGGAACGGCAGCACCTGGACCTGCGGCGGATCAGCCGGATCGTCGGCCGCGACGGGCGGCTCACCGAACGCCTGGACGACGAGGGCCTGGACGGCTCGTGGGCGGAGGGGCAGCGGGCGGTCAACTCGCTCATCGACGACCTGGGCCGCCCGACGACCGAGATCGCCCGGGTCATCGTGGCGGTGGCCGACGGCGACCTGTCCCAGCACATGGCGCTGGAGATCGACGGTCGTCCGCTGCGCGGTGAGTACCTGCGCATCGGCCGGACCGTGAACACGATGGTGGACCAGCTCTCGTCGTTCGCCGACGAGGTGACCCGGGTGGCCCGTGAGGTGGGCACCGAGGGCAAGCTGGGCGGCCAGGCCGACGTGCGCGGGGTGGCCGGCACCTGGAAGGACCTCACCGACTCGGTGAACACCATGGCGTCGAACCTCACCGGGCAGGTGCGGTCGATCTCCCAGGTGGCGACGGCCGTCGCGAAGGGCGACCTGTCGCAGAAGATCACGGTCGGGGCGCGCGGCGAGGTGGCCGAGCTGGCCGACACGATGAACTCGCTCACCGACACGCTGCGGCTGTTCGCCGAGCAGGTGACCCGGGTGGCCCGCGAGGTGGGCACCGAGGGCAAGCTGGGCGGCCAGGCCGAGGTGCCGGGCGTGGCGGGCACCTGGAAGGACCTGACCGACAACGTCAACTCGATGGCGTCGAACCTGACCGCGCAGGTGCGAAACATCGCCCAGGTGTCGACCGCCGTCGCCAAGGGTGACCTGTCGCAGAAGATCACGGTGGCCGCCCAGGGCGAGATCCTGGAGCTGAAGGACACCGTGAACACGATGGTGGACCAGCTCTCGTCGTTCGCCGACGAGGTCACGCGCGTGGCGCGCGAGGTGGGCATCGAGGGCAAGCTGGGTGGCCAGGCACAGGTGCGCGGCGTCTCCGGCACCTGGCGCGACCTCACCGAGAACGTCAACCAGCTCGCCGGCAACCTGACCAGCCAGGTCCGCAACATCTCCCAGGTCTCCACGGCCGTCGCCAAGGGCGACCTGGGTCAGAAGATCACAGTGGACGCGCAGGGCGAGATCCTGGAGCTGAAGAACACGGTCAACACGATGGTGGACCAGCTCTCGTCGTTCGCCGACGAGGTCACGCGCGTGGCGCGCGAGGTGGGTACCGAGGGCAAGCTGGGTGGTCAGGCCCAGGTCAAGGGCGTCTCGGGTACGTGGCGTGACCTGACCGACAACGTGAACTCGATGGCGTCGAACCTGACCAGTCAGGTGCGGAACATCGCGTCGGTCACCACCGCTGTGGCGAAGGGTGACCTGTCGCAGAAGATCACTGTGGACGCGCGGGGCGAGATCCTGGAGCTGAAGTCCACTGTCAACACGATGGTGGACCAGCTCTCGTCGTTCGCCGACGAGGTGACGCGGGTGGCGCGCGAAGTGGGCACCGAGGGCAAGCTGGGCGGCCAGGCGCAGGTGCGCGGTGTCGCCGGCACCTGGCGCGACCTGACCGACAACGTGAACTCGATGGCGTCGAACCTGACCGCGCAGGTGCGGAACATCGCGCAGGTGTCGACCGCCGTCGCCAAGGGTGACCTGTCGCAGAAGATCACAGTGGACGCCCGGGGCGAGATCCTGGAGCTGAAGTCCACCGTCAACACGATGGTCGACCAGCTCTCGTCGTTCGCCGACGAGGTCACGCGCGTGGCCCGTGAGGTGGGTACCGAGGGCAAGCTGGGTGGTCAGGCCCAGGTCAAGGGCGTCTCGGGTACGTGGCGTGACCTGACCGACAACGTGAACTCGATGGCGTCGAACCTGACCAGTCAGGTGCGGAACATCGCGTCGGTCACCACCGCCGTGGCGAACGGCGACCTGGGCCAGAAGATCACAGTCGACGCGCAGGGCGAGATCCTGGAGCTGAAGAACACCGTCAACACGATGGTCGACCAGCTCTCCTCGTTCGCCGACGAGGTCACCCGCGTGGCCCGTGAGGTGGGCACCGAGGGCAAGCTGGGTGGTCAGGCCCAGGTCAAGGGCGTCTCCGGTACGTGGCGCGACCTCACCGAGAACGTCAACCAGCTCGCCTCGACCCTGACCACGCAGTTGCGCGCCATCGCGCAGGTCTCCACGTCGGTGACCCGCGGCGACCTGACCCAGCGGATCAACGTGAAGGCGCAGGGCGAGGTCGCCGAGCTGAAGGACAACATCAACCAGATGATCGTCACCCTCAGGGAGACGACCAAGAAGAACGCCGAGCAGGGCTGGCTGGACTCGAACCTGGCCCGGATCGGCGGTCTGCTCCAGGGCCAGCGCGACCTGGGCGAGGTCTGCCGCATGATCATGCAGGAGGTGACCCCGCTGGTGGACGCGCAGCTCGGCGCGTTCTTCCTGGCGGACAGCTCCGAGGGCAGCATGCGGCTGCGGCTCACCGCCTCCTACGGGTACGTGGCACGCGGCCACGACGTCACGTTCGGCCCGGGTGAGGGGCTGGTCGGGCAGGCCGCCCTGTCGCGCCGGACGATCCGGGTCAAGGCGCAGCCGGACGGGCGCCTCGTCGTACGGTCCGGGCTGGCCGACACGCCCCCGGCCGACCTGGTGGTGCTGCCGGTCCAGTTCGAGGGCGAGCTGCTCGGTGTGATCGAGTTCGCCGGCGTGGCCACGTTCTCCGAGCTGCACCTGGCGTTCCTGGAGCGGCTGGTGCTCACCATCGGCGTCGCTGTCAACACCATCCAGGCCAACCGGCGTACGGAGGAGCTGCTGGCGCAGTCGCAGCGGCTGGCGCACGAGATGCAGGACCAGTCGGCCGAGTTGCAGCGCACCAACGCGGAGCTGGAGGACAAGGCGAAGCTCCTGTCCGAGCAGAAGGCCAACATCGAGACGCAGAACCGGGAGATCGAGCTGGCCCGCCTCGGCCTGGAGGAGAAGGCGCAGCAGCTCACCCGCGCGTCGGCGTACAAGTCGGAGTTCCTGGCGAACATGAGCCACGAGCTGCGTACGCCGCTGAACTCGCTGCTCCTGCTGGCCCGGCTGCTCGCCGAGAACCCGGAGCGCAACCTCAGCGCGAAGCAGATCGAGTTCGCCCGGACCATCCACGGGGCCGGGTCCGACCTGCTGTCGCTGATCGACGACATCCTCGACCTGTCCAAGATCGAGGCGGGCCGGATGGACGTGGAGCCCACCGAGATCCAGTTCGCCGAGATCCGCGGTTACGTGGAGCAGGCGTTCGCGCCGCAGGCCGAGGAGAAGGGCCTGGACTTCCAGGTACGGGTGAGCCAAGACCTGCCGCCCGCGCTGGTCACCGACGCCCAGCGGTTGCAGCAGATCCTGCGCAACCTGCTGTCCAACGCGGTGAAGTTCACCGACAACGGCGCCGTGACGCTGCGGATCGGCCCGGCGGCGGAGAACGCCGTCTTCGACGTGCCGGCGCTGACGAACGCGCAGCGGGTGATCGCGTTCACCGTGATCGACACCGGCATCGGGATCTCCGACGACAAGCTGTCGCTGATCTTCGAGGCGTTCCAGCAGGCGGACGGCACCACCAGCCGCCGCTACGGCGGCACCGGCCTCGGGCTGTCCATCAGCCGGGATCTGGCCCGCCTGCTCGGTGGCACGATCACCGTCTCGTCCGCGCCCGGTCAGGGTTCGACGTTCACTCTCTTCGTACCCGATGTGCTGGCGCCGGACGCGGTGGTGGCGCCGGCGCCACCGTCGCCGAGCCGCGCGGGCCTGCCGTCTTCGCTGCTCATGCCGATGGAGCTGCCGCAGCCGCAGGAGACGCCCGCGACCCGGCGCCTGGACGGCGTGACAGTGCTGATCATCGACGACGACGTGCGGAACGTGTTCGCGCTGACGTCCGCGTTGGAACTGCACGGGATGACCGTGTTGTACTCGGACAACGGGGCGGACGGCGTCCGCCAGCTCGCCGAGCACCCGGAGGTGGACATCGTCCTGATGGACGCCATGATGCCGGACCAGGACGGGTACGAGACGACCGCGCAGATCCGCCGCAACCACCGGTTCGCGGACCTGCCGATCGTCTTCCTGACCGCCAAGGCGATGCCCGGCGACCGGGAGTCGGCGCTCGGCGCCGGCGGCAGCGACTACATCACCAAGCCGGTGGACCTGGACGAGCTGATCGAACTGATGGCGTCCTGGATCGGCCGGAGCCGAGGCGAGGAGAACGCGTGACGCAGACGGCCAAGGCCCTGCTGGTGGACGACCGGCGGGAGAACCTGATGGCGCTGGAGGCGATCCTCCAGGGTCTCCCGGTGCAGTCGGTCGCGGTGGAGAGCGGCGAGGCGGCGCTCAAACAGCTCCTGGTGGACGACTTCGCGGTGATCCTGCTGGACGCCCAGATGCCGGACATGGACGGCTTCGAGACGGCCACCCACATCAAGCGGCGTGAGCGCACCCGGCACGTACCGATCATCTTCCTGACCGCCGCGGACAAGGACGCGCAGCTCGCGCTGCGCGGCTACGCGGCCGGCGCGGTCGACTACCTGACCAAGCCGTTCGATCCGTGGGTGCTGCGGGCGAAGGTGACCGTCTTCGTCGACCTGTGGGTGAAGACGCGGCAGCTCGCCGCCCAGTCGGACCTGGTGCGGGAGCGGGATCTCCAGTGGCGGCACCTGACCGACGCGGTGGACGAGGCGACAGCGCTGCTGCGCGCCGACGACGACCCGTCGGCCCGGGACCGCGCGGTGGAGCTGCTGGAGCAGGCGCGCTGGGGCAACACCCGCTGACGGTTCAGCCGCCGGCCGGGCCGCCGTGCCCGGTCGCGGCCCGCCGGGCCCGCCAGCGGTCGCCGAGCGATTCCAGTTCCTCCTGTACGAAGAGGAAGAAGTCGCGCATCTCGGTGACCCGCTCGCCGGCCGGGGTGCTCCGGCCGTGCAGTGCGTCGACCCCGCCGGCGGCGATGTCGATGAAGTTCTTGTAGATCGTGGTCTTGGTGATCGTCGCCTCGTACCACGGGTTGTCGGGCATCCGGTAGCGGTCGCGCCGGGAGCCCTTGACCGGCTCGCGGACCAGCATGGCGAACTGGGTCAGGTAGCGCACCGCGCCGCTGACGGCCGCCGCGCTGACGCCGAGCCGCTCGGCGATCTCACCCGCGGTGAGCGGGTCGTCGGCGCTCATGACTGTGAACAGGACCCGGGCGGCCATCCGGGGGAAGCCCACGTCGGCGAAGGCCATCGCCATCCGCTCGACGAAGAGGTGGACCTCTTCCTCGTCGTGGTGGGGCGGCACGTTCATGGTCGGCTCCTCGACGCTCACCCCGTGACCCTACAGTCTTCACAAGTTTGTGAAACGAGCGTAGCTTCTGAAGTATGGAAACGGCAATCGATGTGTCCGGCCTGGTGAAGACCTTCGGCCGCACACGGGCTCTCGACGGGCTCGACCTGACCGTCCGCACCGGAGAGGTGCACGGCTTCCTGGGCCCGAACGGCTCCGGCAAGTCGACCACCATCCGGGTGCTGCTCGGCCTGCTGCGGGCGGACGCGGGGGCCGTCCGGCTGCTGGGCGGCGACCCCTGGCGGGACGCGGTGGCGCTGCACCGCCGCCTCGCTTATGTCCCCGGCGACGTCACGCTCTGGCCCAACCTCAGCGGCGGCGAGGTGATCGACCTGCTCGGCCGGCTGCGCGGCGGGCTCGACCCGAGACGCCGTGCCGAGCTGCTGGAGTCGTTCGAGCTGGACCCGCGCAAGAAGGGCCGCACCTACTCCAAGGGCAACCGGCAGAAGGTCGGCCTGGTCGCCGCGCTCGCCTCCGACGTCGAGCTGCTCATCCTCGACGAGCCGACCTCCGGGCTCGACCCGCTGATGGAGGAGGTCTTCCAGCACTGGGTCCGCCGGGCCCGGCAGGACGGGCGCACGGTGCTGCTCTCCAGCCACATCCTGGCCGAGGTGGAGGCGCTCTGCGACCGGGTGACGATCATCCGGGCCGGCCGGACGGTGGAGTCCGGCACGCTCGGCGACCTGCGCCACCTGCACCGCACCGCGATCGACGCCGAGGTCGCCGCGCCGCTGGACGGCCTGGCCGACCTGCCCGGCGTGCACGACCTGCGGGTGGACGGGCAGCGGGTCCGTTTCGACGTGGACACCGCGTCGCTCGACGCCGCGCTGCGCCGGCTCACCGAGCTGGGGGTACGCAGCCTGGTCAGCACGCCGCCCACGCTGGAGGAACTGTTCCTGCGGCACTACGAGACGGCGCCCGCCTCCGGCGCGGCCCCCGCCTCCGGCGTGGCGCGTTCCTCCGACGTGGCGCGTTCCGAGACGGCGGACCGGTCATGAGTGCGCTCACCGGCACCCGTCACCTGGTCCGGCTGATCCTGCGCCGGGACCGCCTCCTGCTGCCGCTGTGGGTGCTGATCCTCGCGGTGCTGCCGATGACGTACGCGGCCAGCTACTTCGAACTGTTCCCGACCGCCGCCGAGCGGGCCGCGTACCTGGAGGGCACCGCCCGCAACCCGTCGATCGTCGCGCTGCTCGGCCCGGCGTACGGCGACAGCGTCGGCGGGCTGACCGCCCAGCGCAGCGGCTTCCTGCTGCTCATCGTCGCGCTGGCGAGCCTGCTCACGGTCATCCGGCACACCCGCACCGAGGAGGAGGCCGGGCGGCGGGAACTGCTCGGCGGGAGCGTGCTCGGGCGGCACGCCGGGCTGACCGCCGCGCTGCTCGTCACGTACGGCGCCGACCTGGTGCTCGGGCTGCTCACCGCCGCCGGGCTCGTCTCGACCGGGCTGCCGGTCGGCGGCTCGGTCGCATACGGACTGGTCACCGTGCTGACCGGCGCCGTCTTCGCCACGCTCGGCGGGCTGGCCGCCCAGCTCACCGAGACTGCGGGCGGGGCGCGGGGCATCGGCCTCGCCGGTCTCGGCGCCGCGTTCGGGCTGCGCCTGGCCGGGGACACCGCCGGCGACGACTGGCCGAGCTGGCTGTCCCCGCTGGGCTGGGCCGCCCGCGTCCGCCCGTACGAGGGGGAGCGGTGGTGGGTGGTGCTGCTGCCACTGGCCGCCACTGTGCTGCTCGCCGCGCTCGCGTACCCGATCTCGGTCCGCCGCGACCTGGGCGCGGGCGTGCTGCCGCCCCGGCTCGGCCCGGCCGGCGCGGGCGGCGCGTTGTCCGGTCCGTTCGGGCTGGCCTGGCGGCTGCACCGGGGGCAGATCCTCTGGTGGTCGGTCGGGTTCGGCCTGCTCGGGCTGATCCTCGGGGGCGCTGCCGAGGCGGCCGGCCGGTCGGTCGAGGGGAGCCCGCGGATGGAGGAGATCGTGGCCCGGCTCGGCGGCGCGTCCGGGATGGCCGACGCGTACCTGGGGGTCACGTTGAGCCTGGCCGGGCTCGCAGCAGCCGGGTACGGCATCCAGGCCGCGCTGCGGATGCGCGCCGAGGAGGCCGCCGGGCACGCCGAGCCGGTGCTCGCCACCGGGACGCGGCGCTCGACCTGGCTGCTCTCGCACGTGGCGTTCGCGCTGCTCGGCCCGGTCGTGGTGCTCGGAGTGACCGGTCTGGCCACCGGCCTGACGTACGGGCTGAGCACCGGTGACGTGCCCCGCCAGCTGGGCCGGATGCTCGCCGCGGGCCTGGCCCAGGTGCCTGCGGCGTGGGTGCTGGCCGGGCTCGCCGTGCTGCTCTACGGCCTGCTGCCCCGGCTCGCGTCCGCCGCGTGGGTGGTGCTGGCGGTCTGCGTGCTGCTCGGGCAGCTCGGCGCCGTGCTGGAGCTGGACCAGTGGCTGCTGGACGTGTCCCCGTTCACGCACACCCCGCAGGTGCTGCGCGACGCGTGGACCCCCACCCCGCTCTACGTGCTGACGGCCCTGGCGGTGACCCTGGCCACAGCAGGCCTGCTGACGTTCCGCCGCCGCGACCTCCCCGTCCTCTGACCCGCGTTGATCTGTGAGTGGGGTTGTCAAGGGGTTTGGTGGTGGGTGGTGATGGTGCGGTAGAGCTGTCGGGCGATGTAGCGCTTGAGGCAGCGGGTGATTTCTCTGGTGGTGCGGCCTTCGGCGTGGCGTCGGGTGATGTAGTCGCGTGTTTCGGGGTGGATGCGTCGGCGGGTCAGGGCGATGGTGTGCAGGGCGCTGTTGAGGGTTCTGTCGCCGCCGCGGTTGAGGCGGTGTCGGTCGGTGCGGCCGCTGGCCACGGGGATGGGGGCGGCGCCGGCGAGGGTGGCGTAGGCGGCTTCTGAGCGGACGCGGCCGGGGTGGGACCAGGCGGTGAGGGCGATCGCGGCGGTGACGGGTCCGACTCCGGGTTGGTCGAGCAGGGGCGGGCACAGTTCGGTGACGAGGGCTCGTAGGCGCTGGTGGTTGTCGGCCAGTGTGGCGTCGAGGATGTGGATGTGCCGGGCGAGGGTGACCAGTTCGCGGCGGCGGGTGTGTTCCTCGCAGGGCAGGGCGGTGGTTTCGGGCAGTTCGAGGGCGGCCAGGCGGGCGATCTGGATGGTGGTGGACAGCCCGCGTAGCGCCTCGCGCAGAGTGTCGTCAGCGGTCAGGATCAACGCTTTGACCAGGTTGACCGCGGCGGTGCGGGCATCGGTGTGGTGCCGGCGGCAGATCAGCAGCAGACGCAGGGCCTCGCGTGGGCCGTCGCTGCGGGGCACGGCGATGCGCTCAGCGGGCAGCGCCAGCACCGTATGGGCGGCGGCGACCGCGTCCAGCTGGTCGGACTTGCCGCCCCGACGACGGGCCGCAGCGGGGGGCTTGGGTGCCTCGCAGACGGGTTCGTCAGCAGCGGTCAGCAGCCGGCACAGCCCTTGCCCGTGTGACCGGGTGCCCTCCACCGCCCACAACCGGCGCCCCTGCGGTGGGGTGTGCGCGACGGCGAAGGCCAACAACCGGCTCAACCCGTCCGGGTCAGTGGACACCGTGACCTGCGCCAACACCCCACCGAGTCGGTCCACCACGGCGGCGGTATGCGTATCGGTGTGAGTATCGACCCCCACCACCACGTCATAGCGATCCGCGACCCGTTCTACGATCCTTCTCATCTCGGATTGTTGCTCCTTTGCCAGCGACGACCGGGACAGTCGGCGTCGGCTCGGGAAGACATCACCTCGGCGGCAAATCTGTGATGGGCCACGTGTGCTCGCACGGGCAGGCTTCTGATCAGGCCAGCAGGGTGGGCCGGGCCGGCGCCGACGATCACCCGGGGACAGGTCTTGCACAAGGCACACCCACACCACAGGCGGCCGGATCAACGAAGAGCCACCCAAGTGATCACCAACGCCGAACCCTAACGGCAATCAGCCGAACCGATCACCACAGACATAGAAGCGTCTTGCACTTGTGGCCCCGACAAAGCGGGCGAATCACCCGCACGGGGGGCCGCAAGTGCAAGATCGCGGGGGAGGGCGGAGGTGAGGGCTACGGGGTGGCTTCGTTGCGGATCATCAGGGCGCTGCGGAGGCCGGTGATGTCCAGGACGCGGATCAGGAAGTCGCCGACGTTGGTGAGCATCAGCAGGCACTGGGTGTGGCTGGCCTTGCGGCTGAGCACCACGAGCGTGCCGAGGCCCTGCGAGTCGCAGAACGTGACCCCGGCCAGGTCGAGCACGATGCGCGGGGGCGGATCCGCCAGCACCTCGTTCACCACTGTCGAGAGCTGGGCGGCCGTGAGCATGTCGATCTCACCGGCCAGGCGAAGCACGGCTTCGTCACCCGTCCGGTGTACGGTGATGGACAGTTCGGCACGATCCACCCGGTCAGCCTATCGCGATCTCGACCGACGGGCCTGTCGAGCGGATCGCCGTCGGTCCGCCGCGCCGCTCAGGCGGGTGAGCGGCGGGTGAGCCTGGTAACCCCCGTTGCGGGGTGCCTGCCAGGCAGCGCTCCGGCGCTGACACAATGGCCCCATCGTGACCGAGACCTTTTCCGCCGGATCCGGCCGTTACCCGGCCGACGCCCCGGCCTCCGAGGCCCTGTTCGACCGCGCCAAGGCCGTCGTGCCCGGCGGGGTCAACTCTCCCGTGCGCGCGTTCCGTGCCGTCGGCGGCACCCCGCGCTTCATGGTCCGGGGGGAGGGTCCGTGGCTCTTCGACGCAGACGGTCGGCGCTACGTCGACCTGGTCTGCTCCTGGGGTCCGCTGATCCTCGGTCACGCGCACCCGGCAGTGGTGGAGGCGCTGCGCGAGGCGGCGCCGCTCGGCACCAGCTTCGGCACGCCGACGCCGGGTGAGGTCGACCTGGCCGAGGAGATCATCGCGCGGACGCCGGTGGAGCAGGTGCGCCTGGTCAACTCCGGCACCGAGGCGACCATGTCGGCGATCCGGCTGGCCCGCGGCTTCACCGGCCGCGCCAAGATCATCAAGTTCTCCGGCTGCTACCACGGCCACTCCGACGCGCTGCTCGCCGCCGCCGGCTCCGGCGTGGCCACCTTCGGCCTGCCCGACTCGCCCGGCGTGACCGGCGCGGCAGCGGGCGACACCATCGTGCTGCCGTACAACGACCTGCGCGCGGTCGAGGAGGCGTTCGCCGCCGAGGGGCAGCACATCGCCGCGATCATCACCGAGGCCGCCGCCGGCAACATGGGCGTGATCGCGCCCCGCGACGGTTTCAACTCCGAGCTGGCCCGGATCGCGCACGCCAACGGCGCGCTGCTCATCGTCGACGAGGTGATGACCGGGTTCCGGGTGTCCCGCGCCGGATGGCACGGCCTCGACCCGTCGGACGCGGACCTGTGGACGTACGGGAAGGTCATGGGTGGCGGCCTGCCCGCCGCGGCGTTCGGCGGGCGCGCGGAGATCATGGCGAAGCTCGCCCCGGCCGGCCCGGTCTACCAGGCCGGCACGCTCTCCGGCAACCCGCTGGCCTGCGCGGCCGGTCTGGCCACGCTGCGGCTGGCCGACGACGCGCTCTACCGGCGGCTCGACGAGACCGCCGCCGCGCTGGGCAAGCTGACCACCGAGGCGCTGTCCGCGGCGGGCGTGCCGCACCGCCTCTCCACCGCGGGCAACATGTTCTCGGTCTTCTTCACCGACGCGGACGTGCACGACTACGACAGCGCCCGCACCCAGGTGGTGCCGGCGTTCAAGGCGTTCTTCCACGCGATGCTGGCCGGTGGCGTCTACCTGCCGCCGAGCGCGTTCGAGTCGTGGTTCGTCTCGACCGCGATCGACGACGCCGCGTGGGAGCAGATCGCCGCCGCCCTGCCGGTGGCGGCGCGGGCGGCGGCAGCGGCGGGACACGGGGGGTAACCAGTGGCGGAGACTGTGGTGCACGTGCTGCGGCACGGCGAGGTGCACAACCCGGACGGCATCCTCTACGGCCGCCTGCCCGGGTTCCGCCTCTCCGAGCTGGGCGTGCAGATGGCCAAGGCGGCGGCGCAGGCGCTCGCCGACCGGACCGTGGTGCACGTGGTGGCCAGCCCGCTGGAGCGCGCCCAGCAGACCGCCGAGCCGATCGCGGCGCAGTTCGGTCTCTCCGTCGGCGTCGACGAGCGCCTGATCGAGAGCGCGAACTGGTTCGAGGGCAAGAAGGTCTCGCCGGGTGACGGCTCGTTCCGCGACCCGCGCAACTGGTGGGTGCTGCGCGACCCGGTGACCCCGTCCTGGGGCGAGGCGTACCGGGCCATCGCCGAGCGCATGTTCGCCGCGCTGCACGCCGCCCGGGTCGCCGCCGAGGGGCGGGAGGCGGTGCTCGTGTCGCACCAGCTCCCGATCTGGACGCTGCGCCGGCACGTCGAGCGCAAGCGCCTCTGGCACGACCCGCGCCGTCGCCAGTGCGGCCTGGCCAGCCTCACCTCGTTCCACTTCGACGGCGCCAAGATCGTCGGTATCGGGTACTCCGAGCCGGCGGCCCACCTCGTCTCGATCTCGCCGACCGCCCGGACGGCCAAGGGGGCCTGATGCTCACCCGGAGGCTCGCCGCCGCCCTGCTCGCCGCCGTCACCGCCGGTACGGCGCTGGTCGGCTGTTCCTCCGGCAGCCAGGAGAGCCGGTGCGCGGCCGACGGTTCCACAGTCACCTGCGCCCCGGACCAGCGCTCCAAGACGCCGAAGGTGAGCGGTGAACTGCTCACCGGCGGCAGCTACGACATCTCCCGCGACCGCGGGCAGGTCGTCGTGGTCAACTTCTGGGGCTCCTGGTGCGCGCCCTGCCGCGCCGAGGCGGACGACCTGGAGGCCACCTACCAGGCCACCAAGGGCTCCGGCGTGACGTTCCTCGGCATCAACGTGCAGGACAGCAAGGACAAGGCGATCGCCTTCGAGGAGGGCCGGGTCACGTACCCGAGCATCTTCGACCCGGCCAGCCGTCAGGCGCTGAACTTCGACATCCCGCCGAACACCACCCCGGCCACGGTCGTGCTCGACCGCGAGGGCCGGATCGCCGTGGTGATCCGCCGGGCCGTCACCCGCGACGAACTGCGGCCGATCGTCGAGGACATCGCCGCCGAGGCGCCGCCGCCGAACGGCGCCCGCTGATGGGCGAGACGTTCCGCCAGCTCGCCGAGTCCGGCCCGCTGCTGCTCGCGGTCGGCGCGGCGGCGCTGGCCGGACTGGTCAGCTTCCTGTCCCCGTGCGTGCTCCCGCTCATGCCCGGCTACCTGTCGTACGTGACCGGCTTGGCCGGCTCCGACCTGGAGGGTGCAAGGAAGGGCCCCCTTTTAACGCCTCCGGTAGAGGAAGGGCCCCTTCTTAACACCGGCGCCGCCGCCGGCAGCAGCGCGGGCGGCTCGGGTGGCTCGGGTGGCTCGGGTGGCTCGGGTGGCGTGAGCGTCGCCGAGCGGGCGGCGCCGCAACGGACCACCGCCGCCGTCAAGGGCCGGGTGCTCGCCGGCACGCTGCTGTTCATCGCGGGCTTCACCGTCGTGTTCGTCGCCACCGCGATCCTCTTCTCCGGCGTCGGCAAGCTCTTCTTCCGGTACGAGCGCACGCTGGAGATCGTCATCGGCGCGCTCGTGGTGGTGCTCGGCCTCGGCTACCTCGGGGTGATCCCCGGCATGCAGCGGGAGTTCCGCATCCGCTGGCTGCCCTCCGCCGGGCTGCTCGGCGCACCGGTGCTCGGCGCGGTCTTCGCGCTCAGCTGGCTGCCCTGCACCGGCCCGACGCTCGGCGCGGTGCTCGGCATGGCGGCCACCGAGGGCGGGACCGACCGGGCCGTGGTGCTCGCCGTGGCGTACTGCCTCGGGTTGGGGATACCGTTCGTCGTCTTCGGGCTGGGCTTCCAGCGCCTGCTCGGGGTGTTCCGCGCCGTCCGGCGCAACAGCCGGTGGGTCACCCGGATCGGCGGCGCGCTGCTGATCGCGATCGGCCTGGCGCTGATCACCGGCGGCTGGGTGAACGTGGTGATCTGGTTGCAGACGAACGTGGGCGTGGGCGAGGTGAGCATCTGATGACGACCGTTGACGACAGGCCGTCGACCCCACCCGCGCAGGCGCCCCGGCGGCGGGTCAACCCGGTGCTGGCCCTGCTGCGCAACTCGTGGCGGCAGCTCACCAGCATGCGTACGGCGCTGATCCTGCTGTTCCTGCTCGCCGTCGCGGCCATCCCCGGCTCGGTGCTGCCCCAGCGCGGCGTCAACCCGGAACGCGTCAACCAGTGGTTCGTCGACCACCCCGACCTCGCGCCCCGGCTGAACCAGATCGGCGCGTTCGAGGTCTTCGGCTCGGTCTGGTTCTCCGCGATCTACCTGCTGCTGTTCACCTCGCTGATCGGCTGCATCCTGCCCCGCGCCCGCGACCACGTCCGCGCGCTGCGGATGAAGCCGCCGGCCGCGCCGAAGCGGTTCGACCGGCTGCCCCAGCACGCGGTGCTGGAGGCCCCGGCCGCCGCCGACCCCGAGGCGATCGCGGCGGTGCTGCGCCGCCGCCGGTGGCGGGTCACCGTGCGCGGCGACGAGGTCTCCGCCGAGAAGGGCTACCTCAAGGAGACCGGCAACCTGCTCTTCCACGTGTCGCTGGTCGCCGTCCTGCTCGGGGTGGCGCTCGGTTCCTGGTACGGATGGCACGGCAACCGCATCCTGGTGGCGGGCGAGGACAACGCCTTCTGCAACACCCGCCAGCAGTACGCCGAGGCGTCGCTCGGCCCGCGCGTGGACAGCTCCGACCTGCCGCCGTTCTGCCTGACGCTGGAGAAGTTCGAGGCCGACTACCTGCCGTCCGGGCTGGCGTCCCGCTACTGGGCCACGGTGACCGTGGACGAGCCGGGCGGCGCGGAACGGACCGCCGGGTTCTCGGTCAACTCGCCGCTGCGGCTCGGCTCGGCGAACGTCTACCTGCTCGGCAACGGCTACGCGCCGCTGCTGAAGTACACCGACAAGTACGGCCGCAGCCAGACCAGCGAGGCGCCGTTCCTGCGTACCGGTGACTCCAACGCGACCGAGGAGGGCGTGGCGATCTTCCCGGACGCCAACGTCGACCCGAAGACCGGCGCGCGTGCCCCGGACCAGCAGATCGCCTTCGACGGGCTCTACCTGCCGACCGCGCCGGAGAGCGCGCCGTACGTCTCGTCGCAGTACCCGGCCGAGCGGAACCCGGCGGTGAACCTGACCGCGTACCGGGGCAACCTCGGGCTGGACGCGGGCATCCCCGGCTCGGTCTACGCGCTGGACCGGCGGCAGATCGACGACGGCAAGCTCAAGGAGATCGGCACCAAGCTGCTGCGGCCGGGGGAGAAGTGGACCCTCGACGACGGCAGCACTCTGGAGTTCGTCGGCACCAAGCCGTACATCACGCTCGCGGTCCGGCACGCGCCCGGGCAGACGTTGCTGCTGGTGGCGAGCGGCACGCTGCTGCTGGGCCTGATGGGCTCGCTGTTCGCCCGGCGGCGCCGGGTCTGGTTCCGGGTTTCGCCCCCCGAGGGCGGATCTCCGACGAGCGGTAGTAGTTTGGTGGAGGCCGGTGGGCTGCCGCGCACCGAGCACCCTGGGTTCGCCGACGAGTTCGCGCAGCTCGTCGCCGCGGTGAGCGGTGACGCGCCGGACGCGCGGCGGGCGCGAGAAGGAGACGACTGATGTCCGCACTCTCCGACCAGCTGGTCGCGTTCGCGATCCTGGCGTACCTGATCGCGATGATCAGCCACGCCGTGGAGTTCGCGCTGGGCAACGCGCGGAAGGTGCCCGCGGCCGCGCCGGCGCGGGAGCTGGTCGGCGCGGGCGTCGGCGGAGCCGGCGGCACGATCGACGAGCCGGCCGTCGCGGCCACGCCGCCGCGCCCGGACCGCACCGGCGCACGGGCCGTGCTGGCCGGCCGGATCGCCGCCTGGCTCACAGTGCTCGCCGCCGCCGTGCACCTGGGCGCCGTGGTCACCCGGGGCCTCGCCGCCGACCGGATGCCCTGGGGCAACATGTACGAGTTCGTGCTGACCGGCACCTGGATCGGTGTGGCGGCCTGGCTCGTGGTGCTCTGGAAGCAGCCGTGGCTGCGCCGGCTCGGGCTGTTCCTGACGCTGGTCATGGTGCTGCTGCTGGCCTTCGCCGAGCTGAAGCTCTACGTGCCGATCGAGCCGCTGATGCCGGCGCTGCAGTCGTGGTGGTTCATCATCCACGTCTCGACGATCATCTTCGCCTCGGGCATCTTCCTGCTGGGCGTGGTGCCCGCCGCCGCGTACCTGATGCGGTCCGGCTGGGAGCAGGGGCGGCGCAGCTTCCCGTACACCCTGGCCCGCCGCCTCCCGGAGGCGGCCGGGCTGGAGCGGCTGACCTTCATGCTGCACGCCTTCTCGTTCCCGATCTTCACCTTCGCGGTGATCGCGGGGGCGATCTGGGCCGAGGCGGCCTGGGGTCGCGCCTGGGGCTGGGATCCCAAGGAGACCTGGGCGTTCATCTCCTGGGTGGTGTACGCGGGCTACCTGCACGCACGGGCCACGCCGAGCGTGAAGCGCAACGTGGCCACCTGGATCTCCATCGTGGGCTTCCTGACCGTGATGATGAACCTGTTCGGCGTGAACTTCTTCTTCACCGGTCTGCACTCGTACGCCGGGGTGTAGTGACCGGGCGCGCGCTCAGCACCTCGTCCACCCGGCGCGTGACCTGGTAGGCCACCTCCGGCAGGTCGGCCAGTTCGAGGCGGTCCGCCCGCAGCGCGAACTGGGCGTGCAGCTCGCGGGCCACGGCGTCGCGGATCTCGGCCTGAAGCGGGCTGAGGCCGTCGGGGTCACCCACCACGTATGCGTCGTCCATCCGTCGATGATGAACCGCCGTCGGCGAAGCTGTCAGTGACGCAGAATGTAGGACTACACTTCTTAGAACTGTAGTTATAAGAAGTGTGGTGTCGGAATGCCGCTGTTCGGAAAGCCCGCAGAGATCTTCGACCGGGACGTCGAGTGGGCCGAGCTGGCCCGGTTCGTGGCCGACGACCGGCCCGGTGCGACGCTCGGCGTGGTCAGCGGCCGCCGGAGGCAGGGCAAGACCCTGCTGCTGTACCAACTGGCGCAGGCGAGCGAGGGCTTCTACTTCGGCGCGACCGAGGCGACGTCGACGGAATCGCTGCGCCGGTTGGGTGAGGCGCTGGGCGCGTACTCCGGGTCACCCGGCCCCGTCCACCTGCCGGACTGGGGTGCTGCGGTCGACGCGCTGCTCGCGCTGGGACGGGAACGCCCCGTCACTGTCGTCCTCGACGAGTTCCCGTACCTGGTGCGTGCGGCCCGTGACCTGCCGTCGATCATCCAGCATGCGCTGACGCCCGGGCGTCCGGAGCGGACCGGGTCCCGGGCGCGGTTGTTGTTGTGCGGCTCGGCGCTGTCCTTCATGGGAAGACTGCTCGCCGGGTCGGCGCCGCTGCGCGGGCGGGCCGGCCTGGAACTGCCGGTGCAGCCACTGGACTTCCGCGCCGCGGCGGCCTTCTGGCAGATCGACGACCCGCTGCTGGCGGTGCGCGTCTTCTCCGTCGTCGGCGGCACCCCCGCGTACCGCCGGGAGTACGTCCAGGACGACACCCCGGCCGGGTCGGACGACTTCGACGCGTGGATCGTGCGGACGGTCCTGAACCCGGCCCGGCCGCTGTTCCGTGAGGCCCGGTACCTGCTGGCCGAGGACCCGGACCTGCGGGACACGGCGCTGTACCACTCGGTTCTCGCCGCCGTCGCGGAGGGGAACGCCAGCCGGGGTGGCATTGCCGGCTACATCGGGCGGAAGGCCACCGACCTCCAGCACCCGCTGACCGTGCTGGAGGACGCCGGACTGCTGCTGCGCGAGCCCGACCCGCTGCGCAGCGGTCGCAGCAGCTACCGGATCACCGAGCCGTTGATCACCTTCTACCAGGCCGTGATGCGTCCGGCGTGGACGGCTCTGGAGCAGCGGCGCGGAGCCGACGTCTGGCGTCGCTCGCAGCGCCGCTACGCCAGCGCGGTGCTCGGACCCAGGTTCGAGGAGATCGTGCGGCAGTGGTCGCTCCGCTTCGCCGAACCCGAGCTTCTCGGCGGGCACGTCGCGGAGGTGAGCGCGGCGACGCTGACCGATCCGGACACCCGGACGCGTCACGAACTCGACCTGGTCGCGGTGGGCGAGCCGCCACCGGGCGACGGCCCTCGCCCGCTTTTGGCGATCGGTGAGGTCAAGTGGGGTCGACGGCTGGGCCGGGCCGACCTCCAGCGGTTGGAACGGATCCGCACCGTGCTGGTACGGCGACCCGGCTTCGACGCGGCCGGGGCACGGCTGCTGCTGGCGGGCGGCCACGGCTTCGAGGACGACCTCGTCGACGCCGCGGCCGGTCGGGCGGATGTGGTCCTGGTCGACCCGGCACTTCTCTACGGGCGCTGAGCCGGCGCCTCATCCGCCGAACCAGCCGGGGATGTCGAGGCGGAACACGTCGGCGGGGACCATCCGGCGCAGGTCGTCCTCGATGGCGGCGACCCGGTCGGCGCCGAGCGTGGCCGCCCAGCGGTCGCGTAACTCGTCGAAGACCACAGCCGAGCGGTGCAGGCCGTCGCGGCCCTTCGCTGTCATCCGGACCAGCTTGCGGCGGGCGTCGGCGGGGTCGTCCACGCGTTCCAGGTAGCCGAGCGCGACCAGCCGGTCCACAGTCTTGCCCGCTGCCTGCTTGGAGACGCCGAGGCGTTGACCGAGGTCGGAGGCGGTGGTGCCGGCCGGGCCGACGGCCTGGAGGACGAAGCCGTGTGCCGGGCGCAGCTCGGGGTGACCCTGGCGGGCCAGTTCGGCGTGCAGGTCGTCGACGAGCGTACGGAAACCGGCGAGCAGGAGCAGCGGCAGCGCGAAGCCGGGGCGGTCAGGCGTTGCCATGTTCGACAACCACGTTTACTATTTCGTCAACCACGTTGACCATCTTACGAGAGGGGCCCTGTCATGTCCCGCTTCACCGCGTACGAGCCGGACACCGCGCCCGCCGCCGCCCGCCCGGTCATGGCCGGAGTACGCCGCTCGCTGGGTCACCTGCCCGCCGCCGTGAGCCTGATGGCCGGCTCGCCCGAACTGCTCAAGGGCTTCCTCGCCGCCAACGCCGCGTTCGAGGCCACCGACCTGGACCCGGTCGCACGGGAGGTGGTCGTGCTGACGGTCGCCACCCGCAACGGCTGCCACCTCTGCGTGGCCATGCACACCGCGACGCTGGTCCGGCACGGCGCCGCGCCCGAGCTGATCGGGGCGCTGCGGACCGGCGCGACGCTGCCCGACCCCCGGCTGGAGGCGCTGCGCCGGTTCACAGCCGCCGTGCTCGACCACCGGGGCGCGGTCCCCGACGCCGACCTGGACGCGCTGCTCGCCGCCGGATGGCAGGCCCGGCACGCGCTGGACGTGGTGCTCGGCGTCGGCACCTACACGATCTCCACGTTCGCCAACCGGCTCACCGAGGCGCCGCTCGACGAGCCGCTGGCCGCGTACGCCTGGCAGCCCGCCGCCTGAGCTGCGGGTGTTAAGAAGGGGCCCCTCCTCTACCGGAGGCGTTAAAAGGGGGCCCGTCCTTACCTCCGCAGGAGGGTACGGGAGGATGGGCGGTATGGCGGCTCGCTTCCCGTACACCGATCTGAAGGATTTCCTCGCGGCGCTGGAGCGTGCGGGCGAGCTGCGGCGGGTGAGCGCGCCGGTCGACCCCACGCTGGAGATCAGCGAGATCGTCACCCGCACCGTCCGGGCCGGCGGGCCCGCGCTGCTGTTCGAGCGCCCCACCCGGGGCGAGATGCCGGTGGCGATCAACCTGTTCGGCACCGAGAAGCGGATGGCGATGGCGCTCGGGGTGGAACACCTCGACGAGATCGGCGAGCGCATCGGCGACATGCTCAAGCCGGAGCTGCCGCAGGGCTTCTCCGGGATGATGGGCGGCCTGGGCAAGGTCATGCAGCTCAAGTCGATGCCGCCGAAGAAGGTCAAGACCGCGCCCTGCCAGCAGGTCGTCTACCGCGGCGACGACGTCGACCTGAACCGGCTGCCCGGGTTGCAGGTGTGGCCCGGTGACGGCGGGATCTTCCACAACTTCGGGCTGACCCACACCAAGCACCCGGAGACCGGCAAGCGCAACCTCGGGCTCTACCGGCTCCAGCAGCACTCGCACAACACCATCGGCATGCACTGGCAGATCCACAAGAACTCCACCGCGCACCACGCGGTCGCCGAGCGGCTCGGCCAGCGGCTGCCGGTGGCGATCGCGATCGGCGCGGACCCGGTGGTGGCGTACTCGGCCAGCGCGCCGCTGCCGGCCGACATCGACGAGTACCTGTTCGCCGGGTTCCTCGCCGGTGAGCGGGTCGAGATGGTCGACTGCCTGACCGTCCCGTTGCAGGTGCCGGCGCACGCGCAGATCGTGCTGGAGGGCTACATCGAGCCGGGCGAGCGCCTGCCCGAGGGGCCGTTCGGCGACCACACCGGCTTCTACACGCCGGTCGAGCCGTTCCCGGTGATGCACATCGAGTGCATGACCATGCAGCGCGACCCGGTCTACCACTCGATCGTCACGTCCCAGCCGCCGCAGGAGGACCACGGCCTCGGCAAGGCCACCGAGCGGATCTTCGCGCCGCTGCTGCGCTTCCTGATCCCGGACATCGTCGACTACGACCTGCCCGCCGCCGGGGTCTTCCACAACTGCGCGATCGTGTCGATCCGCAAGCGCTACCCGAAGCACGCGCAGAAGGTCATGAACGCGATCTGGGGCGCGCACATGATGTCGCTGACCAAGCTGATCGTGATCGTCGACGAGGACTGCGACGTGCACGACTACAACGAGGTCGCGTTCCGTGCCTTCGGCAACGTCGACTACGCCCGCGACCTGATGGTCACCGAGGGACCGGTGGACCACCTGGACCACGCCTCGTACCAGCAGTTCTGGGGTGGCAAGGCGGGCATCGACGCGACCCGCAAGCTGCCCGAGGAGGGCTACAGCCGGGGCTGGCCGGAGGAGATGCGCATGTCGCCCGAGGTCGTCTCGCTCGTCGACAAGCGCTGGAAGGAATACGGGATCTGATGACGGCGGCAGTACAGGAACGACCCGGCCGGGTCTCGTCCTTCCTCAAGCTCGTCGCCATCGAGCACTCGGTCTTCGCGCTGCCGTTCGCGTACCTGTCGGCGCTGACCGCCATGCAGCTCAACGGCGGCCGGGTGCGCTGGGGAGACCTGCTGCTGATCACCGTGGCGATGGTCGGCGCGCGGACGTTCGCGATGGCCGCGAACCGGATCCTCGACCGGCGGATCGACGCGCGGAACCCGCGTACGGCGAACCGGGAACTGGTCACCGGCGCGGTGAGCGTGCGGACGGCCTGGACCGGCGCGGCCGTCGCGCTCGTGGTGTTCCTGGCCGCCGCCGCCCTGCTCAACCCGCTCTGCCTGGTGCTCGCGCCGCTCGCCGTGGTGCCTCTCGTGGTCTACCCGTACGCCAAGCGGTTCACGAACTGGCCGCACGCCATCCTCGGGGTGGCCCAGGCGGTCGGGCCGGTCGGCGCCTGGCTGGCGGTCACCGGCACGCTCGACGGCTCCGGCCCGGCCTGGCTGCTCGGCGCCGCGGTCGGCCTGTGGATCGGCGGCTTCGACCTGATCTACGCCTGCCAGGACTCGGAGATCGACCGGGAGATCGGCGTGCACAGCGTCCCCGCCCGGTACGGCCGGCGCTTCGCGCTGCACGCCTCCACGGTCGCGCACGTGGTGACGTTCGCGCTGTTCATCTGGTTCGGCGCCTGGGTCGGCTTCGGCTGGCTGTGGTGGATCGGGCTGGCGCTCACCGCTGTCGCCTTCGCCTACCAGCACATGGTGGTCAGCCCCACCGACCTGAGCAAGGTCAACCGGGCCTTCTTCACCGCGAACGGCTTCGTCGGCATCGCGTTGTTCGTCCTCGCGCTGCTCGACCTGGTGATCCGGCTCGGCCTGCGGCCGTAACGGCAACGCCGGAACCCGGTCAGGGCGCCGCGCCGACCGGGTAGCGGGCGCTCTCCAGCGTCCAGTCGACCGTGCCGCGCACGGCGGCGGCCAGCCCGTCGAGATGGGTGGCGACGGCGTCGTCGAGCGTCGGGCCGAACGACGGTGCCGCCGCCAGGAGTGCCGCGAACCGGTCCATCTCGGCCCGCCAGTGCCCCGCGACCAGGTCGACCGCCGCCGGCACCGGCACGCCCCGCTCGGCCGCCGTCGCCAGCACCAGGTTGTGCCCGCCGCCGGTGGCCCGGTCGCGCTCAAGCGAGGCGATGTCGTTGAACCAGGACAGCAGGTCGTTGGCGAGGCCGGCGAGCCGCCGCAGTGCCGGATGGTGGTAGACCGCGTCGGGCAGCGGACGCCCGGACGCGAACTCGATCAGCGGGTACGACACGTACGCCGCCGACGTGGCCCGGCGCAGCCGTACGTACTCGGCGACGCCCGGTGGGCGGCCGGACGTGGTGGCGGTGGCCTCCCGGTGGACCCCGTCGAGGTGGTCGGCGACCGCGTCGGCGAAGCGAAGCCGCCACCGGGCCGGCATCCGGCGGCGGGGCTCGCGCCACGCCTGCACCAGCAGCCGGCGCAGCGGGCCGGAGAAGCCCGGGTGGCGGGCACGCGGGCCCTCGCGCAGCAGGGCGAGCGCGCCGTCACGCAACGCGCGGATCTGCGCCGGGGTGAGGCCGTCCCGCCCGTCGCAGGCGTCGTCGACGAGGAAGAACCAGGTGAACAGTGTGGTCAGCACGCGCAGGTCGGGCTCGGTGGCGTCCGGATAGAGGCGCCCGGCGTACCGGGCGAAGCCGGCCCGCGCCAGCCGTTGCCGGGTGGCCGGGTCAGCCGGCAGACCGAGCCGGTCGACCTGCGCCACCAGCCAGGCCTGCACGTCGTCGGCGTACGGGGAGAGGCGGGGCGGGATGGGGCAGTCGGAGCGGAGCGCCCGCAGCACCGCCGCCGTCATCACCGGCCCCTCCGTGGAAGTGGATCGCCGATCGAAGAATTTCATGCCGCGGGACGTTCCGTGAACCCTCTGGACATCCCGGGCGGGGCGACCGAAAGGGGGTCGCCGCCCGCCGTCCGTGGCGACCAGGCACGCTTGAGGCATGCGCGAACCATGGGTGGTGGGTGTCTCCGGGGCGTCCGGGACGCCGTACGCGGCGGCTGTCGTCCGGGGCCTGCTCGACGCCGGCCAGGCGGTGGACCTGATCGTCTCCCGGGCGGCCCGGCTGACGGTGCTGGACGAGACCGGCCGGCCCTTCCGGGACGCGCACTGGACCGAGGACCTGGCCGCCTGGCTCGACCGCGACCTCACCGGCGCGGACCTGCGGCACTGGCCCGCCGGTGACCTGGCCGCCGGCCCGAGCAGCGGCTCCTACCCGGTACGCGGCATGGCGGTGGTGCCCGCCAGCACCGCCGCGTGCGCCGGCATCGCCATCGGGCTCTCCAAGGATCTGCTCCAGCGCGCCGCCGAGGTGAACCTCAAGGAGCGCCGCCCGGTGGTCGTGGTGCCCCGGGAGACGCCGGTGACCCGCAGTCACCTGGAACATCTCATCGCGCTGCACGACGCCGGCGCGGTGGTGCTGCCGGCCAGTCCGGGCTTCTACGGCGCCGGGGCGGCGGCGTCCGCCGGGCAGCTCGTGGACTTCGTGGCCGGGAAGGTGCTCGACGCGCTCGGTGTCGAGCACACGCTGTTCCGGCGGTGGTCCGGCGAGCTGGCAGCCGGCCGCCGGGAGGCGGACCCGGACTGACGGTCCCGGTTGCCGACGTACGGGGCGCGGCCCTCGGCCGGACCGCGCCCCGTACGTTCAGTACATGCCGGCGTTCGCCGGTCCGGGGCCGGTGGAAGCGGTCGGGCCCATGTTGCGGGCCTTGCCCATGTCCTCCGCCTCGTCCAGCATGCCCTCCCCCTCGAGCAGGGCCCGCACCTCGGATTCCCGAAACCGGCGGTGCCCTCCTGGAGTCCGGATACTGCCGATCCGGCCGGCCGCTGCCCATCTGGTCACGGTCTTCGGGTCCACCCGAAACAGCGCAGCGACCTCACCCGGTGTCAGCAGGCGATCTCCAGTGTCCACAGCCCCCTCCTCGCGTCGACGAAGCCCCCGGCTGAACACACTGCCCCCGGCCGGTGCGAGCCCAGAGCCGTCATGAGGGACGTATGGCAATTACAGCACCGGCTACCGGACGTGTCCGCCAAACGCGAAAAACGCACACACTGGGAAGGTTAGGAAATGGTACAGGCGGAGAACCCCCGTGATCGTACGTTTGTGAAGGGTTGATCCACGGGTACCGACAGTGTTCCGTGGTCGCTAAACGGATAGGGTCACTCTCCGTGGACACGATCGACCTGAGCCTCGTGGAGTTGTTGCGAGGCAACGCCCGTCTGTCGTACGCCGAGCTGGCCCGTCAGGTCGGCCTCTCCGCCCCGGCCGTGCACGAGCGGGTCGGCAAGCTGGAGTCCAGCGGCGTGATCCGGGCGTACCGGGCCGAGGTCGAGCCGGAGTCGATCGGGCTCGGCGTCACCGCGCTCATCGGCATCATCGAGGACTCCGACGCGGACACCGACGAGGTGCTGGAGGCGTTCCGCCGCATCCCCGAGATCGAGTCCTGCTACTTCATGGCCGGCGTCGAGTCCTTCCTGCTCAAGGCGCGAGTCGGCACGATCGCCGAGCTGGAGCAGCTGATCGTCCGGCTGAACCGGACGGCGGGTGTGGCGTCCACCCGTACCAGCATCGCCCTGTCGACCAAGTGGGAGAACCGCCCGCAGCCGCTGGAACCGCCCACCGCCTGACGCCTCTGGCCCCGGGCCGGGGGTTGCGGTTACCGTGCGCCGATGACGAGCTCGGTGCGGGGTGCCGCCGTGGTGACCGGAGCGGCCGGCGGGCTGGGGCGGGCGCTCGCCGCCGCGCTGCACGCCGACGGCTGGAACGTGCTGCTCACCGACACCGACGCCACGGCCGTGGCGGCTGCCGCCGCGCCGCTGGGTGGCTGGTCCCGCCCGCTCGACGTACGCGACGAATCCGCCTGCGCGGACGTCGCCGCCGAGGCGGCGGCCGCGCCCGGCGGCCTCGGGCTCTGGGTGAACAACGCGGGCATCCTGGCCACCGGCCCGTCCTGGGCGCACGACGCCCCGACCCGCCGCGCGGTGGTCGAGGTCAACGCGCTCGGCGCGATCAACGGAACGCTCGCCGCCGTCGAGGTGATGCGCGAACAGGGCCGCGGCCACGTGCTCAACGTCGTCTCGCTGGCCGGGCTGATCGCCGCGCCCGGCGAGACGGTGTACGCGGCCAGCAAGCACGCCCTGCTCGCGTTCAGCCTCGGCACTCTGAGCGACCTGCGGATGGCGGGCGTCCGGGGCGTACACGTGTCGTGCCTGTGCCCGGACGGGATCTGGACGCCGATGCTGCACGACAAGCTGGACGACCCGGGAGCGCTGGCGTCCTTCACCGGCTCGCTGCTCACGCCGGAGCGGGTGGCCGCGCGGGCCGTCCGGCTGGCCCGGCGGCCCCGGCCGGTGGTCAGCCTGCCGCGTTGGCGCGGTGCCCAGGTGCGACTCCTGGACGCCTTCCCCCGGCTCGCCCTGGCCCTCACGCCGGTGATCCGGGCCACCGGGCGGGCCGGTCAGCGGCGGCAGGCCCGCCGGGTCCGGGAGAACCCGAGCCCACCTCGCTTGTAACGTTGCCGACGTGACTCATCTCGACCGGTGCGACGAGGCCAGCCGGCGCTGGGTGACCGAGGCCATCGCCACGGTCGAGGCGGACGCCAACCGCTCCGCCGACACCCACCTGCTGCCCTTCCCGCTGCCCCGCGAGTGGGGGATCGACCTTTACCTCAAGGACGAGTCGGTGCACCCCACCGGCTCGCTGAAACACCGGCTGGCCCGCTCGCTGTTCCTCTACGGGCTCTGCAACGGCTGGATCGGCCCGGACACCACGATCGTCGAGGCGTCATCAGGCTCGACGGCTGTCTCCGAGGCGTACTTCGCCCGGATGCTCGGGCTGCCGTTCATCGCTGTCATGCCCGCCTCCACGTCGCCGGAGAAGATCGCCCAGATCGAATTCCAGGGCGGACGCTGCCACCTGGTGGACGACCCGTCGAAGGTCGTGGTGGAGGCGCGCTGGCTCGCCGAGGACAGCGGCGGCCGGTTCATGGACCAGTTCACGTACGCCGAGCGGGCCACCGACTGGCGGGGCAACAACAACATCGCCGAGTCGATCTACGCCCAGCTCGCGCTGGAACGGCACCCGGTGCCCGCCTGGATCGTGGTCGGCGCCGGCACCGGCGGCACCAGCGCCACCATCGGCCGCTACGCCCGGTATCGCCGGCTGCCCACCAAGCTCTGCGTGGTGGACCCGGAGAACTCCGCGTTCTACCCCGCCTGGCAGGCCGGTGACTGGTCGGTACGCACCGACCGCGGATCCCGGATCGAGGGCATCGGGCGGCCCACCGTCGAGGCGTCCTTCCTGCCCAGCGTGGTGGACCGGATGGTGCAGGTGCCGGACGCCGCGTCGCTCGCCGCGATGCGGGCCGGCTCGGCGGTGCTCGGCCGCCGCGTGGGCGGCTCCACCGGCACCAACCTGTGGGGCGCGTTCGGGCTGATCGCGCAGATGCGCGCGGCCGGACGTACCGGCTCGGTGGTCACGCTGATCTGCGATCCGGGCGACCGGTACGTCGACACCTACTACTCCGACGAGTGGGTGGCCGCCCAGGGCCTCGACCTCGCCCCGCACCTCGCCACCATCGACCGGTTCCTGACCGACGCCACCTGGCCGGCTGCCTGAGCCCGACCCCGGCCGGTCAGCGCGGGTCGACCCGCTCGGCCAGCCCCGGGTAACGCACCACGAAGCCGTCCGGGTCGACCTCCAGGTCGGCGGTGAACGTGCCGCTCGCGTACCGGACCCGGCCCGGACCCAGCGAGGTGTAGACCTGCTCGGCGGGCACCACGGCCAGGCCGGGCAGCAGCACCCACGCCACATTCACGGCCGTGGCCAGGTCGGCGGGCAGCCGCCCCAGCCCGATCCGGCGGATCGGCAGCGTGTTCGTCAACGGGGAACCGCCCAGATCCACGTCGAGCGCCTCGGCCAGCCGACCCGGGTCGTCGGTACCAGGCAGGCCCGCCGGTGGGTGGCCCGCCGCGCTCAGCGCCGCGTCCAGGTCACCCTCCTCGCCGGTACGCACGCGCCACCCGTCCCGGCCCCGCTCCAGGCGTACGCTCCGCGACCAGCCCGCGCCCTCGGACTCGACCTCCAGCCGGTTCGTCGACCAGTCCGGCCCGACAGTCAGGCGGTACCGGCACGTGTACGGGATCGGATCCACGGCGAGCGCCACACCCTGCGCGGTCAGCCCCTGACCGTCGTCGAGCACGACGTGCTCGGAGCCGGCGGTGTCGGTCCGGGCCCAGAAGAGCGACTTCGGCATGGACCGGACGTTACGCGACCCGGCCGTCGGCGGCAGCGGATGCGCGAACGCCGCCGCCGAGCGGGTGCTCGGCGGCGGCGGTGGGTGCGCTCAGATCAGTGGGTACGTGCCGGCGGGCGCCCGCCGAAGCCGCGCCTGTCGTCCCGGCCCCGCCCCTCGGCCCGGAAGCCGCCGGCCCGGCGCTCGGCCGGACGCGCGTCGCCCCGGTCACCGAAACGCCGCTCGGCGTGCGGGCGGTCGTCCTGGCGCCGGTCACCGAAGCCGCGCGAGCCGCTCGGCCGGTCGTCGTACCGCCGCTCGTCGCGGTCGTACCCGCGTCCGGTCGCCGGCCGCTGCCGGTCCCCGTACGGCTGCTCGGACCGCTCGCCGAAGCGCCGGTCGTCACCGCGCTGGCCGCGGTCGTCGGACCGCTGCTCGCCGAAGCTCCGGCCGTCGGACCGCCGGTCGCCGAAGCTCCGGTCGTCGCGGCGCTCCGGCCGTCCGAAGCGGCGCTCGCCGCCGGATCGCTCGCCCGAGTAGCGCTCGCCCGCCGGCCGGTCGCCGAACCGGCGGTCACCGCCGCGGTCCGCGAACCGGTCGCCGGACCGCTCGCCCGCGGGCCGGTCGCCGAAGCGGCGCTCGCCCCGGCCGTCACGGTCGCCGAACCGGCGCTCACCACGGTCGGAGAAGCCGCCCCGGCCGCCCCGGTCGAAGCCCCGGCCGTCGCGGTCGCCGAAGCGGCGCGAGCCGCCGCCGCGTCGCGGCTCCGGCTCGTCCCGCACCGGTACGCCGCTGGGCTCGCGCGCGCCGGTCAGCTCGGCCAGCGCCTCGTCGCCCGCCCGGACCCGGGTCTCGGCCGGCTCGACGCCCGCCTTCTCCATCATGGCCAGGGTGGTGCGGCGCTGCTTGGGCAGCACCAGCGTCGCCACCGCGCCCGACTCGCCGGCCCGAGCCGTGCGGCCGGCCCGGTGCAGGTAGTCCTTGGGGTCCTTCGGCGGGTCCACGTGCAGCACCAGCGAGACGCCGTCGACGTGGATGCCGCGGGCCGCCACGTCGGTCGCGACCAGCACGGGCGTGCGGCCCTCGCGGAACTCGGCGAGCGTCTTGGTACGCATGCGCTGCGTCTTGCCGCCGTGCAGCCCACCGGCCCGCACACCGACGGCCGCGAGCTGCTCGACCAGCCGGTCCACGCCGAGCTGCGTACGGGCGAACAGCATGGTGCGGCCCTCACGGGCGGCGATGGACGCGGCGACGGCGAACTTGTCGTGCGGCGGGATCAGCAGCAGGTGGTGATCCATGGTGGACACGGCGGCGGTGGCCGGTGCGGTCGAGTGGGTGACCGGGTCGGTCATGAACCGCTTGACGAGCGTGTCGACGTCGTTGTCCAGAGTGGCCGAGAACAGCAGCCGCTGCGCGTCCGCCGGAGTCTTCGCCAGCAGCTGGGTGACCTCGGGCAGGAAGCCCATGTCCGCCATCTGGTCGGCCTCGTCCAGCACGGTGATCTCGACGTCGTCGAGGCGGCACACGCCGCGCTCGATCAGGTCGCCGAGCCGTCCCGGGGTGGCCACGACGATCTCCACGCCGCGGCGCAGCGCGTCGATCTGCCGGTCGTACGGCACACCGCCGACGGCGGTCTTCAGGAACACGCCGACCGCCTTGCCGAGCGGCATGAGCGCGTCGTTGACCTGCATGGCCAGTTCACGGGTGGGGACCAGGACCAGGGCGCGCGGGTGCAGCGGCCGGGCCCGGTTGCGGTCGGCGAGCCGGGCGATCACCGGCAGGCCGAAGGCGAGCGTCTTGCCCGAGCCGGTCTGGCCCCGGCCGAGGACGTCGCGACCCGCGAGCGAGTCGGGCAGCGTGGCCCGCTGGATCTCGAACGGGGTGGTGATGCCCTGCCGGGCGAGCACCTCGACGACCTGCCGGGGCAGGCCGAGCGAGGCGAAGTCGACGGTGTCGGGCGTCGGGTCGACGGACGGGGACGTGCTGGATTCAGCGAACGTGGTCAAGAAATACCTCTCGAGCGGGGCGCATCTTCGCGATGGCCCGCCGCGGCCTGTCACGCCGCCGAATCGCCCGCAAGATCGCCCATGGGCGCGCAGTCGGGGCGCGCCGGGTCAGTGATCGGAGACAAGTGTACGGCGCATCGCCGACTCCGCCACGGCAACGCGAAGCCGTAGTGGGCGGGCTCACCCCTGTCACTCGATGAGCATGGTCCCGGTCAGGCTGCTCAATGCGTCGTTGGCCAGGAAGACCACGAGCAGGCTGATCGCGATGAGCATGGTCAGCGCGACGGCCAGCACGATGATCACCTTGGTGTTGCCGCCCCGGGCCGCCGGGCTCTCCTCGGACCAGCCCTGGGCCAGGATGTGCCCGGTCAGCGATCCGGAGTTCTCCAGTGGGTTGCCCTGCGGGAACGACACGGTGGCGAACCCGGGCCCGTCGGTCCCGCCGTACGCGGTGCCGGCGAGATCCGGGCCGGCGGGCTGGGGGCGTACCGGACGGGTCGTGTCGGCGTCGCGGGCGGGCGTGGCCGGCGGCGGCCAGGTCGGCAGCGCCGGGGCCGGCACCACTGGCGGCGGCGGTGCCGACACGGGTGCGGCGGCCCACGACGGCAGCGCACCGTCCGGCGTGCCGGGCGTGGCCGGCGGGCCCGGCACGGCGGCCCGCGCGGGCGGGAACGACGGGCCGGGCGCCGGGGCGGGGAACAGCGGCGCGGGCAGTGGGCCCGGCCCGCCGGTCATCGCCGGTGGCGGCGGGAACGGCGGCGCGGGCATCGGACCCGGCGGGGGCGGGGGCGGGGGTACGGGCGGACCCGGCGGCGGTACCGGCGGCCCGGGGATCGGTGGCACCGGTCCGGGCGTCGGCGTCGGCGGGGCGGGTGCGGGCGGCGTGGGCAGGGGTGGCGTGGGCCGGAGCGGTGGTTCCGGCTCGGGTACCGGCGGCGCGGGCGACGGTGGCGTCGGACCGGGCACAGGGGTCGGCGCCGGCTCGGGCTCGGGGCCGTTCGGCGCCGGGGGCTGCGCGGGCTCCGGCGGCTGGACCGGCTCCGGCGGTTCCGGGTTCACCGGACCGGCCCGGTAGACGGTGGCGGCGGCGGGCGGCGCGGCCACCACGGAGGCGGCGACCTCCTCGGCGGAGACACGGCGCAGGCCGGGTACCGATGCGCTGGCCCGCGCGGGTGCGGATCCGGCCTGCTCAGCGGGTGTGGAAGAGCCGGTGAGCGGGGCCGGGCGGCCGGCTGCGGAGGCCGGCGCCGCGTTCGGCGGAGACTCGGCCGAACCGGCTGCCGAGGACGGGGAGTCGTCCTGCGGCCCGACGGCGGTCCCGTCCGCCTGCTCGGCCGGTGCGGTGTCGCGGTCCGGTGCGGCGTCGGCCGGTGCTGCCGCGTCCGCGGTTGCGACGGGCGGCGTGGGCACGCGTGCGGAACCGGAGACGCGGGGTGCCGGGATGGCGGCCGGAGCACTGCCGGGCGTACCCGGGGAGGCGTCGCCGTCGGCCTCCGCGGCGGCGGGCTGGGACGTCGCCTGGCGTTCGCCCACGGCGAAGGCGGACCAACTGGACGGCGGCACGGTGGCGCCGGGGAGGCGCCGGTCCAGCGGCGGTGGGGTGTCCGCCGGGGTGGCCGCCCGGTACGTGGTTGGACCGGCCTGCGGCAGCGGCTGCTCGTCACCGGCGGGCGGCGGCACGGCCGAGCCCGCGACCGACACCCGCGCCCGCGCGACGGCTACCGGCCCGGGTGGGGCCGAACCGTGGTCGTCGTCGCCGGCCGGGTCGGCGGGGTCGGGCGTCGGTCCCGGGTGGACCTTCTCCGCCGGAACGTCCTGCTCGCCCATCTCGCCCCTCCGCACCCACGCTCGCCTCCGGCCGTGGCGCCGACCGGAAGTGCCTGGATCTCACCGTGCCACATTCCGGCCCGGGAGCACAGCCGGAGCGGCGGTTGGGTCAGTCGGTGCTGCTGCTCGGGCTGGCGGAGCCGCTGCCGGACGTGCTGCTCGACGGCGCGGCGCTGCTGCTGCTCGGCGCGGCGCTGCTGGTCTCCGGCTCGGCGCTCGCGCTCTGGCTCGGCGTCGGGTCGGGCGAGTCCGTCGGGCTCGGCGGCGGCGTGCTCGGCGCCGGGCTGGACGTCGTCGGCTTCGGCGTCGGCGTGGTGGGCTTCGGCGTGGTCGGCGTCGGCTTGGGCGTGGTCGACGGCTTGGGCGTGGTGGGCGTCGGCTTGGGCGTGGTCGACGGCTTGGGCGTGGCCGGCACGGTCGGCGGCGGGACCGGGGTGGCCGGGGCGGGTACGGCGCCGATCACCCGGGTCGCGGCGTAGAGCCGGGACCAGCGGACCACCGAGATCTTGACGACGTCCCCGGTCCGCGGCGCCTCCACCATCTTGCCGTTGCCGATGTACATGGCGACGTGGTGGACGCTGGTCCAGCTGCTGCTGGAGGCGAAGAACAGCAGGTCGCCGGGGAGCAGGGCGTTCGGCGAGACGGTGCGGGAACGGGTCGCGAAGTACTGGTCCTTGGCGACGCGGGGCAGGCCCCGGTAGCCGGCCGCCTGGTAGGAGGCGAGCATCAGGCCGGAGCAGTCGAACCGGTCCGGGCCCTCGGCGGCCCACAGGTAGGGGTCACCGAGCTGGGCGAGGGCGTAGCGCACGGCGGCGAGCGCCCGCGGGTCCGCCACCAGGCCGTCGATGCTCTGATCGACCACGTACGAGGTGCCGAGCCGCTGCTCGGCGGCGTCCGCCAGGCGCTCGATCTCCAGGAGCTTGGCCGCGTTCTCCTTGCGCAGCGCGACGAGCGCGGTTTCCTGCTTGCGCAGGTCGGCCTCGGCGCGGGTGAACGCGGTGGTCTGCTCGGTGGCCCGGCGCTGGGCCGACTCGTGTGCCTTCCGGGCGGCCTCCTCGGCGCTGGTGGCCCGGAGGAGTTCGCCGGTCACCGACGTGGTGGCGCCCTCGGCCTTGTCGCCGCGGGTGATGCGCTGGAGGTTGGCGAAGTCGCGCAGGCTGGCGCCGAACTCACCGGGCGGCAGCGCCGCGTCGGCCTTCACGGCGTCGGCGGCGGCGCTCTTGGCGTTGTCCTGGGCGCGGGTGAGCGCGTCCTGGGCCTCCTTGAGCCGGGCGGCGGACTGGGTCAGCTCGGTCTGTGCGGCGTCCCGCTCGGTCTTGATCCGGAGCAGTTCCTCGCCGAGGAGGGTGACCCGGGCGTCGAGCTGGTTGATCTGGGCGATCAGCGGGCCGTCGGCCGGGTTGGTCACGCCGGTGGTGCCCGGCAGGCCCGCAGTGCCGCCCGGGGTGGTGACGCCGGGCAGGCCCGGGACGGTGCCGGGGAGGCCGGGAACGGCGCCCGGTACGCCGGGAACGGTGCCGGGTACGCCGCGGACGGTGCCGGACGAGCCGGGCAGTTGCAGGGGGCCGGTGACCTGGGGCCGGGAGCCGGTGTCGGGTACGACGTCGGGCAGCGGGTCGGCCCAGGCGGGTGTGGCGAGCGCCGCGGCCGCGACCGCCCCCAGAAGGACGGACCAGAGCGCCGGGCGCAGGATCGGTGAGATCACCGGCTGCCGTCCTCGTCGCCGTCGGGCCTTGGTGCTGTGAGCCATACCGCTCCCCGTCCGGTCTGGGGTCCGTCACGCGTGATTGGGGCGTGTCGGGACAGGACGGCCCTGGTGTGTGTTCCGCCCCACCCTGTCTTACCTCACGGTTGCGACGATGTCGATGTGCGGAGCGTGACGGCCGGTGAACCGGCGCGACCACGTCGGCGGCCGGTCGGACCCGCGACGTACGCTCGATCGGGAACCCAGGTGGAAGGACGTGGCTTTCGGATGGACGCCGGACTCAAGCGCGAACTCGAGGCGAAGGTGTACGCGGGGGAGCGGCTGACCCGCGAGGACGGCATCGCCCTCTACGCCAGCGACGACCTGACCTGGCTGGGCCGGCTGGCCCACCACAGGCGTACGGAGCTCAACGGCGACCGGGTGATGTTCAACGTCAACCGGCACCTGAACCTGACGAACGTCTGCTCCGCGTCGTGCGCGTACTGTTCGTTCCAGCGCAAGCCGGGCGAGAAGGACGCCTACACGATGCGCATCGACGAGGCCGTCCGCAAGGCCAAGGAGATGGAGGACGAGCAGCTCACCGAGCTGCACATCGTCAACGGCCTGCACCCGACGCTGCCCTGGCGCTACTACCCGAAGGTGCTGCGCGAGCTGAAGGCCGCGCTGCCGAAGGTCAACCTCAAGGCGTTCACCGCCACCGAGGTGCAGTGGTTCGAGAAGATCAGCGGGCTCACCGCCGACGCGATCCTCGACGAGCTGATGGACGCCGGCCTGGAGTCGCTCACCGGCGGTGGCGCGGAGATCTTCGACTGGGAGGTCCGGCAGCACATCGTCGACCACAACTGCCACTGGGAGGACTGGTCGCGCATCCACCGGCTGGCCCACTCGAAGGGCATGAAGACGCCGTCGACCATGCTCTACGGCCACATCGAGGAGCCCCGGCACCGGGTCGACCACGTGCTGCGGCTGCGTGAGCTGCAGGACGAGACCGGCGGTTTCCAGGTCTTCATCCCGCTGCGCTACCAGCACGACTTCGTCGACTCGGCGGACGGCAAGATCCGTAACCGGATCCAGGCCCGGACCACGATGGCCTCGCCGGCCGAGTCGCTCAAGACGTTCGCGGTCTCCCGGCTGCTGTTCGACAACGTGCCGCACGTCAAGTGCTTCTGGGTCATGCACGGGCTGTCGGTCGCGCAGCTCTCGCTGAACTTCGGCGTCGACGACCTGGACGGCTCGGTGGTCGAATACAAGATCACCCATGACGCCGACTCGTACGGCACGCCGAACACCATGCACCGCGACGACCTGCTGCACATGATCTGGGACGCCGGCTTCCGTCCGGTCGAGCGGAACACCCGCTACGAGATCGTCCGCGAGTACGACGGGCCGCCGTCGCTGGCGGAGCGCCGGTCCGAGCCGCAGCAGGTCTGGGCCTGACCTGGCGATGAGCGACGAGGAACAGCAGCGCGGCTTCCCCCGGCGCGACGCCGAGGGGCGCATCCTCACCCTCGGTGACCTGCTCGGGGTGAGCCTGGCCGGCCTGGTCATCGGGGTGCTGGCGCTGCTGGTCTTCGAGTTCGCGTTCGCCACGGTGGGCGACAGCGGCTTCGGGGGTACGAACGGCTGGCTCGCGGTGATCCTGCCGCTCTGGTTGTTCTGGGACGAGTTCCGGGCCTGGGAGTTCGGCGCCGCCCGGGTGGTGGCCGCGCTGGCCGGTCTCGGGCTCGGCGTCCTCGCCGGTCTGCTGGCGGCGGGCCTGGCCTCCGGGCTGCCCGCGCTGTTCACCGGCGCGTTGGCTGCGGCGGTGTTCACCGTGGTCTACGCCGTCATCTGGTTTCATGGCGTGCACTGGCTGGCCCGGCGTACGGGCTGAGGCACGGAGAGAGTGGGAATGCGGGAATGAGCGCGGCGGTCAAGTACACGCTGGGCCGGGTCGGGCTGTTCGTCGCCGTGCTGGCAGCCCTCTGGTTCGTCGAGATGAACATGTTCCTGCGGCTGATGGTGGCGCTGATCTCCTCCGCCGCGCTGTCGTTCTTTCTGCTGCGCAACTGGCGGGACGAGATGGCCGGCGAGATGGCGGAGGCGTCGGAGCGGCGGCGCGCGGAGAAGGACCGGCTGCGCTCGGCGCTCGCCGGTGAGGACGAGCCGGGCGCCGAGCCGGACGCCGAGCGCCGCGACGGCTGAGCGGACGGACGAAGGGCCCGGCGCCGCACACGGCACCGGGCCCTTCACCGGTCAGCCGAACCGTTCACCGGCCGGCCGGCCCGTTCACCAGTTGGTCGAGCCCGGGACGACCGGCCACGGCCGGTCGGCCGGCTTGATCAGGTACGCGATGCCGCCGGAGCCGGAGGCCACTGTGCCGTTGGCCCGGTAGCGCTTGGTGCGCAGCCAGATCTGCTCGAACTGCTCCCGCTTGTAGACGTTGCGGACCGCGTCGTTCGACGAGGACGCCGGGTCGTTGACGATCACGTCGCCGTCGGCGGTGAAGCCGACGATCACGAACAGGTGCCCGGAGGTGCCGTAGTTGGCCCCGTCCAGCTCGCTGGCGAGGAACGACTGCGAGGTCACCACGGGGATGCCCGCCTTGATGAACCGTTCCGCCTCGTCGAGCGAGTGCAGCCGGGTGACCCGCGCCTCCAGGCCGGGGAAGCTCGACGCGTACGCGGTGTTGAACGGCCAGTTGCCGGCACCCTCGTACTCGTAGTCGTAGGTCATCCGGGCGGCGTGGTCGACGGTCGGGTCGGGGTAGGAGGGGTCGACCCACGAGGTGTCCTCGGCCGAGGGCTTGCGGCCCCAGTACTCGACCACCATCTCCGTCGAGGTGGGCGAGCACCACGCCTCGCCGCCGCCGTCGTACTCGGGGTACTCGCCGATGTGAATGTTCTGCGAGTAGCGCGGCACGGCCAGCTCGGTGCCCCAGGCGATGCCGCCCCGGCTGGGGGTGACGGTGAACCGGTCCGGGACGTTCGACGCCATCGCGCCGACCATCCGGACCTGCGGCGCGGCGGCCTGGCCGGGCGCGCGGTAGAGCGTCAGCCGCAACTGGTACGAGCGCAGCAGCACCCCCGCGTCGGCGTCGTCGACCGAGAACGTGTCGGTCCAGATGCTCGACCACGGGTCGCCCTGGCCGTCCAGCGTGGAGCGCTTGATGTCCTGGTCGCCGGAGGCCCACCGGCCCATGACGTACCACGGGGTCTGTGCCCCGGTGTTGTACGTGCCGTGCAGCTCGACCTGGATCCAGGTGCCGGCCGGGGTGGCGGCGTTCCACGACGCGACCATCTCGGTGGCGTCGAAGCCGATCCGCCGCTCGGGCGAGGTCCAGGTGGCGTACTCCCAGGTGCGGGTCGTGCCGGTGTGCTCGTCGGTGAACTCGGTGGTGCCCGCCGGGCGGCCGATGGTCAGCGCCGGGTGGCGGCCCGGTACGGCGCGGGTGCCCTGGTGGGAGCCGCTACGCCAGTCGGGGAAGCGGGAGAACTCCTGAAAGGTGATCTGTTCGTCGTGCGTGACGCCCGGTCGCGGGGCTTGTGCCTGGACCGGTGCGCTGGTGGCGAGGAGGGTGAGCGCGGTGAGGCCGGCGAGGGCGGCCGCGCGCATGGGTCGTCCGAACATGGCAGCTCCACAGGGAGACGGCATCGTTGCCGTTCACTGTCGCGCTTGGCGGGAAGTTTCGCCAGATGTTCAGGCGTAGAAAATCATTGCCGAAGTGACGATCAGGTCGGGATGACCCAAGGCAAAGACAGATATTGATATGACCATGTGTCTCCTGGTGGAGTGTGCGGACAACGGGATCTCCCGTACCCCCAGGAGGTTGTCCATGGCCTTCCGCTCCTCTCCGCTCCGCCGCCGGCTGGCGCTCGCCGCCGTCATCGGCCTGACCATCGTCACCGCGGCCGCCGCGCCCGCCGTCGCCCGGCCCGCACCGGAAGGCTCCGGTGAGCCGGCCACCGTCGCCTACCGGGTGCTCGGCCCGCGTACGGCGGCCGACCGCACCGCGGTCGCCTCCACCGGTGCCGCGATCGACTACTCCGAGCACGGCGTGCTGCACGTCACGGCGACCAAGGCCGAGGCCAACGCGATCACCCGGCTCGGGTTCCGGCTCGAGAAGGACGTCGTGCCGGAGCACAACCACGCCGACGGGGGCATGACCGCCAACGCGTTCCCGCCCGCCGACTCGAACTACCACGACTACGCCGAGCTGACCGCCGTGGTGAACAAGGTGGTCGCCGACCACCCGACGATCGCCCGCAAGCTGAGCATCGGCACGTCGTACCAGGGCCGGGACCTGATGGCGGTGAAGATCTCCGACAACGTCGCCACCGACGAGGCCGAGCCGGAGATCCTGTTCAACGCCCAGCAGCACGCCCGTGAGCACCTGACCGTCGAGATGGCGATCTACCTGCTCAACCTCTTCACCGACAACTACGGCAGCGACTCCCGGATCAGCAGCATCGTCAACTCCCGGGAGATCTGGATCGTCCCCACAGTCAACCCGGACGGCAGCGAGTACGACATCGCCACCGGCTCCTACCGCTCCTGGCGCAAGAACCGGCAGCCCAACAGCGGTTCGACAGCCATCGGCACCGACCTGAACCGCAACTGGGCCTACCAGTGGGGCTGCTGCGGCGGCTCGTCCGGCACCAAGTCGTCGGACACCTACCGGGGCCCGTCCGCCTTCTCCGCCCCGGAGACCGCGGCGCTGCGCAACTTCGTCAACAGCCGGGTCGTCGGCGGGGTGCAGCAGATCAAGGCGAACATCGACTTCCACACCTACTCGCAGCTGGTGCTCTGGCCGTACGGATACACGTACAGCAACACCGCCACCGGGATGAACACCGACCAGTACAACACCTTCGCCACCATCGGGCGGCAGATGGCGGCGACCAACAACTACACCCCGGAACAGTCGAGCGACCTCTACATCGCCGACGGCACCAGCATCGACTGGATGTGGGGCGCCCACAAGATCTGGGCGTACACCTTCGAGATGTACCCCGGCTCGGCCTCCGGCGGCGGCTTCTACCCGCCGGACGAGGTGATCCCGGCGCAGACCTCACGCAACCGGGAGGCCGTGCTGATCCTGTCCGAGTACGCCGACTGCCCGTACCGGGCGATCGGCAAGCAGAGCCAGTACTGCTGACCTCACCACCGGGCGGGAACCCCGGTTCCACCCCCGCCGGGGTTCCCGCCCACCCCGCCCGTCCGGACGATCTCCGCTGGTCGTGCGCTACCGTGGCACCGACCGTGCCACAGCGAAGCCGGTGTGAAACCGGCGCTGTCCCGCAACTGTGATGCCCCGTACGCGCGGCGCCGGCCTTCCGACGGCGCCGACGGACGTGGGACGAGCCAGGTCGCCTGAGGCCCGGTCGCGACACGCGCTCTCGAGGAAGGGCGCCTCGCGGACGGGCCTTTCCCCCTGTCGGCGAAGCACCACACTCCTCGACCGACAGGAGGCCCCATGTCCCGACGTACCCCCCGGCTCTTCGCCACCGCCCTCGCGGCCGGCGTGCTGCTCCTCGGCGGCTGCGCCGAGAAGACCTCGACCGACACCCCCGCCGCCGGCGGCTCCGGCGGCGCGTTCCCGGCCACAGTCGGCAAGCTGACGCTGGAGAAGCGGCCCGAGAAGATCGTCTCGCTCTCGCCGACCTCCACCGAGATGCTGTTCGCCATCGGCGCAGGCAAGCAGGTCACCGCCGTCGACGACCAGTCGAACTACCCGGCCGAGGCGCCCCGTACCGACCTGTCCGGCTACCAGCCGAACGCCGAGGCCGTCGCCTCCCGCAACCCCGACCTCGTGGTGATCTCGGATAACCTCAACAAGATCGCCGACCAGCTCGTCGCGCTGAAGATCCCGGTCCTGCAGATCCCCGCCGCGGCCACGCTCGACGACACGTACCGGCAGCTCACCGACCTGGGCACGCTCACCGGCCACCGGTCCGAGGCGGACGCCGTGGTGCAGAAGATGAAGGACGACATCACCGCGCTGACCAAGGACCTGCCGAAGCGTACGGAGAAGCCGACCTACTACCACGAGCTGGGCCCGGAGCTGTACAGCGCGACCAGCAAGACCTTCATCGGCACCATCTACGCGCTCGCCGGCCTGGAGAACATCGCCGACGCGTCCGACGCCGACGGGAAGAACGGCGGCTACCCGCAGCTCTCCCAGGAGGTCATCGTCAAGGCGAACCCCGACTTCGTCTTCCTCTCCGACACCAAGTGCTGCAAGCAGAGCGCCGACACGGTGAAGGCGCGCAGCGGTTGGTCCGGCATCACCGCCGTGAAGAACAACCAGATCGTGGAGCTGGACGACGACATCGCCTCGCGCTGGGGCCCGCGCGTGGTCGAACTGCTCAAGGTGATCGTCGACGCCACCGCCAAGGTCCCGGCCTGACCGTGGCCCTACGACAGGCGGAATCCGCCCCGAACCCGGCCGGGACGCCCGACGCGCCCCGGCCGGGTGCCCGGCTGCTGTCCCGGCCGGGGCGGCGTGGGGCGCGCGGCGCGGCCGGTGCCCCGATCCGGCCCGCCGGGCTGCGCAAGCGCTGGCTGTTCGCCGGTGTCGTGGCGGTGCTCGTCGCGCTGGTCGCGGGCGTCTCGCTCGGCCCGGTCAGCCTGCCGCCCGGCAGCGTCGCGGCCGAACTGCTCAACCTGCTGCCCGGGGTGCACCTGGACAGCGGGCTCACCGAGCGGGAAGTCGCGATCATCACCGAGCTGCGGCTGCCCCGGGTCGTGCTCGGCCTGCTCGTCGGCGCGCTCCTCGCCCTGGCCGGCGGCTGCTACCAGGGCGTCTTCCGCAACCCGCTGGCCGACCCGTACCTGCTCGGCGTGGCGGCCGGAGCCGGATTCGCGGTCACCGCGGCGATCGTGCTCGGCGCCGGTGCGGGCGGGGCGCTGACCGGGCTGCCGATCACCATTCCGCTGGCCGCGTTCGTCGGGTCGCTCGGCGCGGTCGTGCTGACGTACCTGCTCGGCGCCGCCGGTGGCCGGGACCGGTCCCCGGCCACGCTGATCCTGGCCGGGGTGGCGGTGTCGGCGTTCTTCGCCGCCGGGCAGACGTACCTGCTGCAACAGCACTCCGACAACATCCAGCAGGTCTACTCCTGGCTGCTCGGGCGGCTGGCCACCGCCGGCTGGCACGACGTGTGGCTGGTCCTGCCGTACTTCGTGCTCACCTCCGTGGTGGTGCTGCTGCACCGGCGTGAACTGGACGTGCTCTCCGTCGGCGACGACGAGGCCGCCGGTCTCGGCCTGCACCCGCAGCGCTCCCGCTACCTGCTGATCGCCGCCGCGTCGCTCGGCACCGCCGCCGCCGTGTCCGCGTCCGGGCTGATCGGCTTCGTCGGCATCATCGTGCCGCACACGATGCGGCTGCTCGCCGGTTCCAGCCACCGGGTGATCCTGCCGCTGTCGATGCTGTTCGGCGGCGCGTTCCTCGCCCTGACCGACGTGGTCGCCCGGACCGCCGCCGCGCCCGCCGAGATCCCGATCGGCGTGGTCACCGCGCTGCTCGGCGGCCCGTTCTTCGTGCTGGTCCTGCGGACCGCCCGCCGGGTGGCGATGTGAACGCCCCCGCGGTGCGCGTCCACGACCTGCGCGTCGCCCTCGGCGGCATCCCGGTCCTGGCCGGCGTCGACCTCACAGTCACGGCGGGCGAGTGGGTCACAGTGATCGGACCCAACGGCGCCGGCAAGTCGACGCTGTTGCGCGCCGTCGGCGGCCTGCTCACCGGCCCGGGCGAGGTGGCCCTCTTCGGTACGCCGATCGGCGCGCTGCGTCGCCGCGACCGCGCCCGGATCGTGGCCACGGTGGCGCAGTCCCCTGTCGTGCCGATCGGCATGTCGGTGTTCGACTACGCGCTGCTCGGGCGCACCCCGTACATCCCGCCGCTGGGCCGCGAGTCCGCCGCCGACCTGGCCGCCGTGCACGAGGTGCTGGACCGGCTCGACCTGGGCCCGTTCGCCCACCGCGAGCTGGCCACCCTCTCCGGCGGCGAGCGGCAGCGCGTCTTCCTGGCCCGGGCGCTGGCCCAGGGCGCCACCCTGCTGCTGCTCGACGAGCCGACGAGCGCGCTGGACATCGGGCACCAGCAGGAGGTGCTGGAACTCGTCGACCAGCTCCGCCGCGCACACGGGCTCACAGTGCTCGCCACCATGCACGACCTCTCCATCGCCGGCGAGTACGCCGACCGCCTGGTGCTGCTCGCCGACGGCCGGGTGGCCGCCGCCGGGCCGCCCGAGGAGGTGCTCACCGAGGAGTTGCTGGCCCGCCACTACCGCGCCCACATCCGCGTCATCCCCGGCGACCACGGCCCCTTGGTGGTCCCCGTCCGCCCCACCTGACCCCCACCCCACCCTCCCGCGCCGTTGATCTGTGAGTGGGGTTGTCAAGGGGTTTGGTGGTGGGTGGTGATGGTGCGGTAGAGCTGTCGGGCGATGTAGCGCTTGAGGCAGCGGGTGATTTCTCTGGTGGTGCGGCCTTCGGCGTGGCGTCGGGTGATGTAGTCGCGTGTTTCGGGGTGGATGCGTCGGCGGGTCAGGGCGATGGTGTGCAGGGCGCTGTTGAGGGTTCTGTCGCCGCCGCGGTTGAGGCGGTGTCGGTCGGTGCGGCCGCTGGCCACGGGGATGGGGGCGGCGCCGGCGAGGGTGGCGTAGGCGGCTTCTGAGCGGACGCGGCCGGGGTGGGACCAGGCGGTGAGGGCGATCGCGGCGGTGACGGGTCCGACTCCGGGTTGGTCGAGCAGGGGCGGGCACAGTTCGGTGACGAGGGCTCGTAGGCGCTGGTGGTTGTCGGCCAGTGTGGCGTCGAGGATGTGGATGTGCCGGGCGAGGGTGACCAGTTCGCGGCGGCGGGTGTGTTCCTCGCAGGGCAGGGCGGTGGTTTCGGGCAGTTCGAGGGCGGCCAGGCGGGCGATCTGGATGGTGGTGGACAGCCCGCGTAGCGCCTCGCGCAGAGTGTCGTCAGCGGTCAGGATCAACGCTTTGACCAGGTTGACCGCGGCGGTGCGGGCATCGGTGTGGTGCCGGCGGCAGATCAGCAGCAGACGCAGGGCCTCGCGTGGGCCGTCGCTGCGGGGCACGGCGATGCGCTCAGCGGGCAGCGCCAGCACCGTATGGGCGGCGGCGACCGCGTCCAGCTGGTCGGACTTGCCGCCCCGACGACGGGCCGCAGCGGGGGGCTTGGGTGCCTCGCAGACGGGTTCGTCAGCAGCGGTCAGCAGCCGGCACAGCCCTTGCCCGTGTGACCGGGTGCCCTCCACCGCCCACAACCGGCGCCCCTGCGGTGGGGTGTGCGCGACGGCGAAGGCCAACAACCGGCTCAACCCGTCCGGGTCAGTGGACACCGTGACCTGCGCCAACACCCCACCGAGTCGGTCCACCACGGCGGCGGTATGCGTATCGGTGTGAGTATCGACCCCCACCACCACGTCATAGCGATCCGCGACCCGTTCTACGATCCTTCTCATCTCGGATTGTTGCTCCTTTGCCAGCGACGACCGGGACAGTCGGCGTCGGCTCGGGAAGACATCACCTCGGCGGCAAATCTGTGATGGGCCACGTGTGCTCGCACGGGCAGGCTTCTGATCAGGCCAGCAGGGTGGGCCGGGCCGGCGCCGACGATCACCCGGGGACAGGTCTTGCACAAGGCACACCCACACCACAGGCGGCCGGATCAACGAAGAGCCACCCAAGTGATCACCAACGCCGAACCCTAACGGCAATCAGCCGAACCGATCACCACAGACATAGAAGCGTCTTGCACTTCAGGCCCCGGCAAAAGGTGTGTATGCCGCATCGCGAGGGCCGTAACTGCAAGATCGACAGCAGTACCGGGCGGGCGCGGGCGGGACGGGGGCGGTGCGGGCGCGGGGGTGGGTCAGCGCAGGGTGGAGACGGAGAAGAGGGCGCCGTCGGGGTCGCGCAGGGCGGCGCTGCGTCCGGCCGGGTTGTCGCGCGGCGGGACGAGGATGGTGCCGCCCAGCTCGGCGGCCCGGGCGGCGGTGGCGTCGGCGTCCTCCACCGCGAAGTACACCGCCCAGTACGCGGGCAGGTCCGTCGGCATCGGCTCGGCCCGGGGCAGCATCCCGGCGACGATCCGGGCGCCGCAGCGCCACCCGGTGTACGCGACCGGTCCAGCCGGGCGCTCCTCCGGATGCCAGCCGAAGACCAGCGCGTAGAACTCCTTCGCACCCTCCGGGTCGGGCGTGACCAGCTCGTTCCAGCACATCGCGCCCGGCGCGTTGTACAGCTCGGCCCCGCGCATCGCCATCGGCTGCCACACGCTGAACACCGCGCCGGCCGGGTCGGCGAGCACGGCCATGCGGCCCTGCTGCGCGACGTCGAACGGGGATACGACCACCTGCCCGCCGGCCGCCTCCACCCGGGTCGCGACCAGATCGGCGTCGTCGGTCGCCACGTACGTGGACCAGACCGGCACCTGGTCCGGCGTACCGGGTGGCCCGGCCCCGGCGACCGCCTTGCCGTCCTTGCGGAAGACGGTGTAGCCGTCGGCCTCCGGTTCGGGGGAGATCTCTCCGGTCCAGCCGAAAAGCTCGGGGTAGAACCGTCGGGCGTCGTCCAGACCGGGCGTGGCCAGGTCCGTCCAGCAGGGCGTGCCGGGCTCGACGCCGTTCACGGTGACCCCTCTCGCCGGGGGCGGCCCGCTCGCCCGCCCTGTCGGCATCGTGGCACCGCCGGGTCGGCCACCGGGCCGGAACCGGACAAAAGGTCAGCTGAAGCGGCGTCCCTCGTCCCGCCGGTACGCCCACCCGGCGAGCGCGGCGAGCACCAGCACCCAGACCACGAGCATCACCAGCGCCCGGGTGTCCGGCCGGAAGTCGGTGACCGCCGCCCAGATCAGTTCCACGGCGCCCCGGGTCGGCAGGTAGGGCGCGATCGCCTTGATGAAGCCGGGCGCGTCGTCCGGCCCGGAGAGCAGGCCACCGCCGAACGCGAGCGGGAAGAAGATCACCTGCGCCACCACGATCGCGGCCTTGCTCGGCAGCGAGTAGCCGATCGCCAGGCCGAGCAGCGTGAACGGCACCGAGACCACGGCGACCGCGCCCAGGCCGAGCAGGAACTGCACCGCGCTGACCCGGGCGTCGGTGGCGACCGCCGCGATCACCACCACCGGGATCATCGAGACGTAGGTCAGGACCACCCCGGCCAGGATCCGCCCGGCCAGCCGCGGCGCCGGTCCGGTCGGCAGGGTCCGGGTGTACGGGTTCCAGGGCTGGTCGCGGTCCTCGGAGACGCCTACGCCGTACTGGAAGATGTTGGCGGTCATCACCGCGAAGGTCACCATGGCGGCGGTGGCGTAGGTGGCGCCGACCGGGTCGTCGCCGGCGAACGGCACCACGAAGAAGAGCATCGAGGCGGCGGGAAAGAACGCGCTGCCCACCACAGCCACCGGCACCCGGATGATCTCCAACAGGTGGTAGCGGGCGTGGATCAGGGCGAGCGGCACGGCGGTCTCCTAGGCAGGGGTGGGCGCGGGCCGGTCGTCGGCCGTGATGGCGAGGAACGCCTCCTCCAGCGAGGTGGGCCGGACCTCCAGATCGTGGAACGGCACCCCGGAGGTGACCAGGTCGCGGACGAGCTGGTCGGCGTCGGTGGTGAGCAGGTGGACCCGCCCGTCGGCGCGTTCGGTGGTGACCACGCCCGGCAGCGCCGGCAGGTCGTCGGCGACCAGACTGACCCGGCGTACGCCGACGATCCCGCGGATCGCCGCCACCGAGTCGTCGGCGAGCACCCGCCCGTGGCCGATCACCACCACCCGCTGCGCGAGTGCCTCCACCTCCTCCAGGTAGTGGCTGCTCAGCAGCACGGTGCCACCGTCGGCGTGGAAGCCGCGGATCGCGTCCCAGAGCGCGTGCCGCGCCTCCACGTCGAGGCCGGTGGTCGGCTCGTCGAGCACCACCAGCCGGGGACGGCCGACGAACGCCAGCGCCACGGCGAGCCGGCGACGCTGCCCGCCGGAGAGGCCGCCGGTCTGCCGGCGGACCTGGTCGGCGAGGCCGAACCGGTCGAGCAGCTCGCCTCGCGGCACCGGGTCGGGGAAGTGCGCGGAGACGAAGTCGACCACCTCGCCGACCCGCAGCGTGCCGGGCAGGCCGGTCTCCTGCGGGGTGACCCCGAGCTGCCGCCGGCTCGCCGGGTCGCGCGGGTCGCCGCCGCACAGCTCGACCCGGCCGGCGGTGGGGCGGCGCAGCCCGACCAGCAGGTTGATCAGCGTGCTCTTGCCGGCGCCGTTCGGCCCGAGCAGGCCGACCAGCTCGCCGGCGCGGACGGTCAGGTCGACCCGGTCCAGCGCCAGCACGTCGCCGTAGCGGCGGCTGACCTGTTCGGCCTGGGCCAGGATCATCGGCGATCTCCTCGGGCGGAAGGGCTGTGCCTCCCCTGTCTACCGTGCGCCCGCCAGCCGCGCTGTCCCCTGACCGGGTGCTCGCATCCCCTAGTCTGGTGGCGCCGTCGACGACGGTGGAAGTTCCGACCGGACACTGGGGAGGGTCCGTGACCAGTCCGAGCAGGAATCTCGACGTCCAGCCGGAGGCGCTGAGGTCGTTCGCCGCCGCCTCCCGGGACCGGGCCGGCCGGTTCCGCGAGCTGGAGCGGGCGTTCCGCGACGGCCACGTGGCCCGGCACTCCTTCGGCGTGATGCCCGCGTCGTTCAGCCTCGCCGCCGCGTACGAGCAGCAGTTCGAGGCGTGCCTGGAAGGGCTGGCGGACGGAGCCGAGGTGATGGCCGACATCGCCGAAGGGCTCGACGACACCGCAGAGGCCTACACCGGCACGGACGTGGCGAACACCGACATGTTCAAGCCGGGCGTCTGAGGGGGCGGGATGAGCACCGAGGCGCTGCAGCGCAACAAGACCTACTTCGAGCAGATCGTGTCGGGCACGCCCGACCCGTTCAAGCCGCTGTCGAACGCGGTGCTGTGGCCGTTCGAGCAGCTCCTGGAACTGGTCGCCGGTGAGCCGGACGATCTGATGCGGGCGGCCCAGCTCGCGCTGACCACCGGGGAGGCGGTCCGGCGGATCGCCGGGGACCAGGTCGCCGACCGGGCCCGGCTGCGCGGTGCCTGGGACGGCGACGCGGCGGACAAGTTCCACGCCTCGATGGAGTCGGTCGAGGAGGCGATCGAGGAGCTGGCGAAAGGCCTGGACGGCACCAAGGAGGTGCTGGTCGATGCGGCGAACGCCGCTGTGGACGCCTTCAACCTGCTGGTCGAGCTGATTCTGGAGTTCCTGCTCTGGTTCCTGACCGAGGTCATCATCGCCGCCGTGGCGGCCGTGTTGAGCGCCGGTGTGACACTGGCGGCCACTGTGGTGCGCGTGCTGGCCCGGCTGGCCACCACCGTCGGCCGCATGGTCAAGATCGTGGCCCGGTTCGCGGAGATCCTCACCAAGCTGGTCACCAAGCTGGAGAAGGTCGCCGAGCTTCTCATGCGCTACCGCCGGGTGGTGCTGGAGCTGCGGCAGGCCAAGAAGGCGTACCGGGCGTGGAACAAGTCCGGCTACACCAGGGAGGCGTTCGCGTTCAAGATCAAACGCGCTGCGATCCTCTTCCCCGGCAAGTTCGCCATCAACCAGGCGTCCCCGGTGAACATCCCGGGCATCGGTGGTGCCCTGCTCGACACCGGGATGGGCCTGCACGACGTCTCCGACGGGCGCAAGGACCGCAATTACCTGGTGGACGGCACGTACCGCGAGGATCTCGGCCCGTACACCAACGGCGTGCAGAACGTGTTCGACTCGATCGTGAACTGAGAGGCAGCAATGACGTTCCCGGCCCTGGACCGGATCGAGGCGCTGGCCCGCAACCTGGACGGGTGGCAGCGCGAACTCGGCGCGCGGATGGCCGAGCTGGAGCAGAGCAGCGCCGAGGGGGTGAGCGACTCCGGCCTGGTCACTGTCGTGGCCGCGGCCGACGGCAAGATCCTCTCCACCGACATCAACGCACGGGCCATGCGTTTCGACTCGTACACGCTCGCCGAGGAGATCACCTCGGCGGCGAACCGGGCGCAGGAGGCCGCCGCCGCCCGCGTACGCGAGATCGTCGGCGAGGTGATGGGCAACGCGCCGGGTGCGGAGCGCCCCGCCGACGACGGCTACGGCCACGACCGATACTGAGCCGATGGACGAGACCAGATACCGCGACCGGATCGGCATGCTCGTCGAGCCGGGCGAGCGTGTCCTGGCCCACGCCAAGGCCGACGTCGGCCAGGGGCTCGCTCCGGCGCCGCCGCTCGAGCCGGAGTCCACTGCCGAGCCGAGCCGGCGGACGATCGGCTCGGTGCTGCTCAACGTGCTGCTGCCACTGGCCACCTGGGACCGCGGCGACCGCCTGGTCGACGCGATCGGCTGGGGGATCGCCGGACGCGGCGCCCCCGGCACCGCCGCCTCCCGCCTACATCGCGCGCTCCGCCCGCCCCGGCCCGACCTCCAGGTCCGGGAGACGCTGCTCGCGGTCACCGAGCGGCGGTTGCTGGCCTGCCGCACCGGCGGGGTCAAGCTGCTCGCCGGGCGCGAGGCCGAGGAACGCGCTCTGACCGAGACCGCCGTGGCGTGGTCGGCCGCGCGCGGCGAGATCGCCTCCGCGCGGGTGGGCTGGCACCGGCTCAACCCGAAGCGGCTGCGGATCGACTTCACCGACGGCTCCTGGTTGTCGTTCACCGTGCCGATCGCCGAGTCCGGCCGTCCGCTGCGCGAGGTCGCCGCCGCGCTGTCCGCCTGACCGGACCCACTCGCCGCGACGGCGGCCGGGCCGTCCAGGACCGCGGTCGGCCGGCCACGTCCGGGCGGCCGGGCCGTCCACGTCCGCGCGGCCGGGCCTCCTCGTCAGGCGGTCAGCGGCGCGGGCAGCGGCTCGCGGTGCAGCACGGCCAGGCGGGAGACCGCCCGGGTCAGCACCACGTAGAGGCGGTGCAGCCCACGCGGCTCGGCGGCCACGATCGCAGCCGGCTCGACGACCACCACGTGGTCGTACTCCAGGCCCTTGACCAGCGTCGCCGGGACCACAGTGACGCGCGCCGCGGCCTCGACGTCGTCGGCCGTAGCGGTCTCGACGCCCGCGTCGGCGAGCGCCGCGCGGAGCCGGTCGACCGCGTCGTCCGCCGCGATCACACCGACCGAGCCGTCGTGCGCGAGCGCCGCCCGCACCTCGGCCACCGTCGCGGCCGTCAGGTCCTCGGCGGTACGCACATCGAGCGCGCCGTCGTTGCGGAGCGACCGGGCCGGGGGTACGTCGACGGCGAGCGCCGGCAGCAGCCGGTTCGCGAACGCCACCACGGCGGCGGGCACCCGGAAGCCCACGCTCAGCGGCACCACTGCCGCGTCCGGCTTGCCCAGGTGGGCCAGGGAGTCCCGCCAGTCGGTGGCCGCCCACGGCGCGGTGCCCTGGGCCAGGTCGCCGAGCAGCGTGATCGAGCCGTGCTCGCTGCGCCGGGCGATGGCCCGGCACTGCATCGGGGAGAGGTCCTGCGCCTCGTCGACCACCACGTGCCCGAAGCCGGCGGGCCGTTCCAGCAGCCCGGCCACCTCGTCGATGAGTACCGCGTCGGCGGCGGTCCACCGGGTCGCCTTCGCGGTGCGGCTGATCTTGCCGGAGCGGAACAGCTCCTGCTCCTCGGGCGTGAGCAGACCGTCCGCGGCGGCGGCGAGCGCGTCGGCGTCGGTGCGCAGCCGGTGCACCAGCCCGTCCGGGGTGAGCGCCGGCCAGACCGCGTCGAGCAGGTCGGTGACCGGCTTGATCCGGCTCATCCGGCGCAGCCAGGCGTCGCTCGGTGACTCCGCCCGGCGCGCCTCCGCCTGGCGTTGCAGCAGCCCCACCACCCGCGCCCGGACCCGCTCCCGGCCGGTGGCGTAGGGCAGCCCTTCCCCGCGGGTCTCGGTGACCAGCCGGTGCAGCGGGTCCAGCCCGATCCGCCACCGGTACGAGCCGTCCGACACCATGATCGGCTCGGTCGGCGTACCGATGTGGGCCTCGACGGCCCGGCGCAGCACCTCGGCCATCCGGACGTCGTGCTTGAGCGCGGCGGCGGCCGGGTCGTCGACCGCGCGGACCGGCACCCGCGCGACCAGGTCCTCCACTGTGGCCTGCTCGACCTCGACCTCACCGAGCGCGGGCAGCACCGCCGCGATGTACGACAGGAACGCCCGGTTCGGCCCGACGATCAGCACGCCCGAGCGGCGCAGCCGTTCCCGGTGCAGATAGAGCAGGTACGCGGCGCGGTGCAGCCCGACCGCCGTCTTCCCGGTGCCGGGCGCGCCCTGCACGCAGATCGAGTCGGTCAGATCGGCCCGGACCAGCTCGTCCTGCTCCGGCTGGATGGTGGCGACGATGTCGCGCATCGGGCCGACGCGGGGGCGCTCGATCTCGGCGGTGAGGATGCGGCTGGCGGTGCCGAGTTCCTCGCCCCGGTCCAGGTGCTCGTCCTCGAAGCTGGTCAGCGTCCCGGCGCTGAACCCGAACCGGCGGCGTACGGCGACACCCTGCGGGTCGCGCGCGCTCGCCCGGTAGAAGGACCGGGAGACCGGGGCCCGCCAGTCCAGCACCAGCGGTTCGCCCAGCTCGTCGGTGACGTGCCGCCGCCCGACGTGGTACTCCCGCCCGGCGTGGTCCGGGTCGTCGCCGCCGAAGTCCAGGCGGCCGAAGAACAGCGGGGTGGTCGGGTCGTCGGCCAGCTCCTTGACCCGCCGGGCCATGTGCCGGCCGAGCTGCTCGGCGGTGTACGAGTCTCCGGCCACCTTGTCGCCGGTGGAGAAGAGCGCCTCGGCGCGTTCCCGCATCCGGGTCAGCGCGGCGCGGGAGGCGTCGAGGTGGGCACGCTCGGCGGCCAGTTCGGCGTCGAGGCTCGGTGTGGCGTCAAGGTCGGTTGCGGGCACGATGAACTCCGATGGCTCAACTGAGGCTCGCTCGCGTGTCCGGGGCGGTTGGCCTGCTCCCGGCGCGGGGACGTCCGCTGCGGTGCATGCTCACCGCGGCCGTCGGGCGGTCCTCCACGCTACGGGAGCACCGGCCGGTCACGCCAACGATTTTCGGGATGGCTGGCGTTTCGCTCGACCCGGCCTCCACCTTAATAATATTATTAAGTCCGGAGGTGGGGGATGGAGTGGGAGATCCTGATGACAGGGCAGGTGGAGGAGTTCCTCGATCAGCTCTACGTCCTCGACCGCGACTCCCATCGCCTCGTCAACCAGGCCATCCTGGTGCTGGAACGCAACGGGCCCGCCGAGGGGCGACCTCTCGTCGACAGCATCACCGCCTCGCGTCTGAGCAACCTCAAGGAGCTGCGACCGCCGTCGGCGGGGCGCACCGAGATCAGGATCCTGTTCGTCTTCGATCCATGGCGCTCAGCGGTGCTGCTGGTCGCCGGCGACAAGTCCGGGCAGTGGACACGGTGGTACCGCGAAGCCATACCGGAGGCGGAGCAGCTGTACGACACGTACCTGAAGGAACGGCAGGAGGAGAACCGATGAGCGGCGTCAAGCGCTGGCGTGACACCACCCACCTGGACTGGGCGATCGACACTGCCGGCGGCCCGCGCGCGTTCGAGGCCGAGGTCGGGGAGATGCTCGATCAGGCGCGTGGGTGGCGGCTCGCCGAGCTGCGCAAGCGGCGGGAGATGACGCAGGAGCAGGTGGCGTCGAGGATGGGTGTCTCGGTCGCCCGGGTCTCGCAGATCGAGGCGGGCAACGTCGCGACCCAGGAGGTGCTCGCGCGCTACATCGGTGCGCTCGGCGGCACCCTCAAGTTGATCGCCGACTTCGGCGACGAGCAGCTCAAGGTCGCCTGAATCCGATGGTTCCACCGCTGGATCCCGGCGTCCGCCGACGCGGGATCATTGAGGCATGACCGAGGCGCTTCCCGGCCGGAGCCGGGTGACGATCAGTGATCCGCAGGTGATGCGGGCACTCGCTCACCCGGCCCGCATGGCGATCATGGAACATCTCGGCACGCTGGAGGGCGGTGCGACGGCCACCGAGTGCGCCGAGATCGCCGGCCTCTCGCCGAGCGCCACCAGCTATCACCTGCGCGAGCTGGCGAAGTTCGGGCTGGTCCAGCAGGCACCCGGGCGGGGTGACGCCCGGGAGCGGCTCTGGCAGGCGGTGAATCCGTCGTACCACGTCGAGGTGGGGCCGGACGCCGACCCGGAGGCGCGTGCCGCCGAGGCGGCCCTGGTCGAGGCGCACATGGTCCGCGACGCCCAGCGGGTCCGGGACTGGTTGCGCCGCGCGCCGGACGAGTCGCCGGAGTGGTACGCGGCGACCTGGTTCAGCGACAGCATGCTGCTCATGACCGCCGAGGAGCTGACCGAGCTGAACCAGGCGATCCAGGCGCTGATGGAGCCGTACCGGCGGCGGACCCGGACCGATCCGCCGGCCGGGGTCCGGCCGGTGGCGACGCAGTACCGGGCGATGCCCGTCGACTGAGGGGGTTGCGCGCGTCATTTGTGAAGGATTACTTTCGAAGCATGTCCTTCACAACTGACGAGTCGCGCTGGCCGGACGTCTGGCTCGCGGCCACCGCGCGCGGCATCTCCAGTTGCGGGGACTTCCTCGCCGCGGCCACGCTCACGCTCGCCCTCCAGTCCGCCGGCGCCGGCGGACTCGCCGTCTCCGGGCTGCTGCTCGCCGCGACGTTGCCGCTCGTGGTGCTCGCGCCGCTGACCGGCCGGCTCGCCGACCGGGTGGACAGCCGGCTGCTGCTCGTCGCCGCCGGTCTCGCGCAGGCCGCGGTCTGCCTGGCCCTCGCGTACGCGCGGGATCCGGTGCTGGTGATCGCACTCGTGGCGCTGCTCGCGACCGGGCTCGCGGTCACCCAGCCGGCGATCGCCGCGCTGGTGCCGGTGATGGTCCGGCCCGAGGACCTGCCCCGGGCGGGCGCGCTCAACCAGACCGCCGGGACGCTCGGCGCGCTCGCCGGTCCGGCGCTGGCCGGGCTGCTCGTCGGGCAGTTCGGCACCCGGGTGCCGCTGCTCGTCGACGCGTTCAGCTACCTCGCGCTGGTGGCGGCCGGGCTGCTCATCCGTACCCGCAGGGGAGGGCGCCGGACGCCGGCCGCGGTCGCCGCGGCGGTCGCGCCCGCGTGGCGGCTGCGCCGCGACCCGCTGCTGACGGTGATGGTCGGCAGCGTGGCCGCCGTGATTGGCGCGGTCGGCGCGGTGAACGTGATCGAGGTCTTCTTCATCCGGGAGACGCTCGGCAGCAGCACCACCGTGTACGGCCTGGTCACCGGCTCCTGGACGCTCGGCATCGTGCTCGGCGCGTGGCTGTTCGCCCGGGTCGCCCGCCGGCTCGCCGACGACGGCGCGCTGCTCGGGGCCGGGCTGGTGCTGCTCGGCGGCTGCTGCCTGGCGGTGCTCGTCTCGGCCGCGGTGCCCTCGGCCTGGCTGCTCGTGCCCATCTGGCTGGCGGGCGGCGTGGCAAACGGTGGCAACAACGTCTTCGACCAGTTGCTGCTGGCCCGGCGGGTGCCCGAGGCGTCCCGGGGTCGGGCGTTCGCGGTCTTCGGAGCGGCGGCGCAGGGGGCGGCGATGGGCGGCTACCTGGTCGGGGGCCTGCTGCTGGAGGTGGCCGGCCCGCGCGTCCTGATCGCCGGCTGCGGCGTGGCCGGCCTGCTGGTCGTGGTGGCGCTGCTCGGGCCGGTTCGCCGCGCGGTACGCGCCGAGCGCGCCGCCGCCCGTACGGCCACGCCTGCCGCCGTCTCCGTGGTGGCGAAGTCCGTCTGACCGCTGGTGTTAAGAAGGGGCCCTTCCTCTACCGGAGGCGTTAACAAGGGGCCCTTCCTTCCCGCCGGGTGCGGAGTTCACCACTCGATCGGATCCCCCGGCGGCGCGGCGGAAGCCACGGCGATACGGTCGGGTCATGGCCGACCGCATCGCCCGCCCCCGGGTGGGGCACATCCAGTTCCTCAACTGCCTGCCCATCTACTGGGGGCTGATGCGGTCCGGCGCGCTGATCGACGTCGACCTGCACAAGGACTCGCCGGACCGGCTGAGCGCCGACCTGGTCGCCGGTGACCTGGACATCGGCCCGATCACGCTGGTGGAGTTCCTCAAGCACGCCGACGACCTGCTGCTCCTGCCCGACCTGGCGGTCGGCAGCGACGGGCCGGTGCTCTCGGTGAACGTGGTGTCCACCCGCCCGCTGGGCGAGCTGGACGGCGCCCGGGTGGCGCTCGGCTCCACCTCGCGTACCGGGGTGCTGCTGGCCCAGCTGCTGCTCGCCGAGCGGCACGGCGTGCGCCCGGAGTACTTCCGCTGCCCGCCGGACCTGACCCAGATGCTGCTGGAGGCCGACGCCGGAGTGCTCATCGGCGACGTGGCGCTGCGCGCGCTCTACGAGGCGCCGGCCAAGGGCCTCGAGGTGACCGACCTGGGGCAGGCGTGGCACGACTGGACCGGCCTGCCGATGGTGTTCGCCGTCTGGGCGGTACGCCGCGAGTTCGCCGCCGCCCACCCGGGCCTGGTCAAGGAGGTGCACGAGGCGTTCCTGCGCTCGCGCGACCTGTGCCTGGCCGAGCTGGACCAGGTGGCGGAGGCGGCGGCCCGCTGGGAGACGTTCGACGCGGCCACGCTCGCCACGTACTTCCGGGCGCTCGACTTCTCGCTGGGCGAGCGGCAGGTGGCCGGGCTGCGCGAGTTCGCCCGCCGGGCGGCCGCGCACGGGGAGGTGCCGGCGCTGCCGGCCGGCGGCCCGGAGTTCTTCCAGGGCTGACCGAGAGGGATGGCCGCGCGGGCCGCGCGAGGGCCGGCCGCGCGGAGTCAGGCCGGGCGTGCCTGGGTCAGGTCGCGGGGCGCAGCAGCGCCTTGGTGATCCGTTCGCAGGCGTCCATGCCGTACTCCCAGCCGCCTTCGACGCCGAACGGGGTGCGCAGCATCACGCCCATCGTCCAGGTGTCGCCGATGGCCAGGCAGTTGACGTGGTACTCCTCTTCCTTGTCCCGGTCGATCCACCCGTTCTTGATGGCGATCTTCTTCTGCTGGGCCGCCGGGAACGCCTTGCGGATGCCGAAGTCGCCGGGGGCGCGTACCTGGCGCATCTCGTTGAGCAGCCACTTGGTCCACTTCGGCCCGGCCGCCCGACCGTCGTCGATGCAGAGACCGAGGCGCGCGGTGTCCCGAGGGGACAGCTCGGTGCGGCTCCAGCCGCCGTCGGAGGCGACCTCGCTGTCGGTCAGCCTGCAGATCGAGATCAGCCGCTCGATCGAGTCCGAGCCGCCGACGTTCTCGTAGAACTCCTGCGCCCGGGTGTTGTCGCTGTCCCGGATGATCTTCGTGGCGTCGGCCAGCTTCGCGTCGCTCGGCGTCCGGCCTTCCGCGGCGCTCAGGCGCAGGTAGTCGGCCACCACCCAGGACTTGATCAGGGACGCGGTGGTGCTCGTCTCGCCCATGTTCGCCGAGCCGATGATCTTCCCGGTGCGCTTGTCCAGGACGGACCAGGCGTACCAGCCCTTGATCTTGAGGCTGTCCAGGTTCTTCGCCTGGAACGGCAGCGGGGCGATCGACGGTGAGGGGGCGACACGCGGCGCGTTGCGGTCGACGGACTGCTGCGTGGACCGTTCGCTCGTCGGCTCGGGATGCGAGTTCGCGGTGGCCTCCAGCGGGGAGCCGGGGATCACACGCAGGGAGAGGCCGAGCAGGCCGACGAGGGCCGCAGCCAGGGCGCTGAACGCGAGCGGGCGCCGGTAGCTGCCGGGCCGACGCCGGGCACCGGCCATCAGAGCTTCCCGACCGGCTGTTGCGGCACCTTGAGCGCGGCGCCGGGCTGCGGCGCCACGAGCTGGGTGGCGACGGCGGCGCACATCTTCGCACCGTACGGCAGACCGGAGCTGCCCGGGTACCGCATCATCACGGAGAGACTCCACTTGTCGGTGAACGCCAGGCAGCTGACGTGCCAGTTGCCGTCGTAGGCGAGCTGCGTCCAGCCGTTCTTCATGTGCACCGGGCCCTGCGACTTGATCGTCGCCGGCAGGCCGTCGATGATGCCCCACCGGCCGCCGCCGGACCGCGCGCCCTGCTTGCTGACGCTGCCGGCCACCTTGGTCATCTCGCTGAGCAGCCACTTGGTCCACTTGGGGCCGGCGGCGCGGCCGTCGGCGATGCAGTCGCCGAGGCGGGCCGCGTCCCGGGGGGACATCTCGGTGAAGCTCCACCAGCCCTTGTAGTCGGGCACGCTGCCGGGCCTGGTGTCGGTCAGGCCGCAGATCTGGATCGCCCGCGCGATGACCGGGTCGGGCCGGCCGCCCGGCTGGGGCTTGTAGGAACCGCCCGCCGCCCGGTACACCGCGTTCGCGCCGTCGTCGTCGCTGTCCCGGATCGCCAGGATCGCCGCCTTCTTGAGCCCGGCGCTCGGCTGCTTGTCGCCGAGCTGGCGAAGGTAGTCCGCGATGATCCAGGCCTTGAGCATCGACTCGGTGGAGCTGGTCTGGTTCATGTTCTTCGCGCCGGTGACGGTGCCGGTCTCGCGGTCCATCAGGGCCCAGGAGAAGAACTCACCCTTGAAGTTCACCGACACCGGGGCGTCGGCGAGCGTCGGGGGCGCCGGCGCGGTCGGTGCCGGCGCCGGGACCTGCTCGCCGCCGCCGAGGCCGCCCGCGCCGTCTCCGCCGGAGAGCTTCGCGTACGCGGCCGGCACCAGCATGACGCCGCCGATGAGGACCGCCACGATGGCGAGCACCAAGGTCACGCGAGGTCGCATGAGTGGTGAGCTCCAGATGTCTGGCCGGGGGGACCGGCGCTTCCGCATGGGTTCGGCCCGGTCGCCACTAGGCCGGGGGACGGTGGCCTGAACGGTGACGATCATGAAGCCGAACGGTTTGCCGGTCGGAAGTCTACTTCCGGACAGCGCGGATGCCAGGTCTCGACACCCGTGACTTTGCCGGGTGGGCGGGATATTGAGCGGCTTTGCCGCTCTTGGGGGATTTCTGCGATTCGCAGTGATCGACATCACAGCCACCAGGGCCGATGGCGGCGTGCGCACGTCCGGTGACGCGAGGTGGCCCTCGAAACCTGTTACACCCTCTGGTGTCATTCGTGGCGAGCTGTAACACTGGCTGCATGTATGGCAACGACTTCGCCCCGCCGGAGGACGCTCCGGGCGGCGGCCTGCTCGGCGAGGTGGAGGCGGCGGAGGCGGCGCTGCGCGAGGCGGCGGCGCGCGCCCGGCGCGGTGGTCCGGCCCCGGACGAGGACGTCGAGGCGTACTTCGCCGACGTCATCAACGCGGACCAGAAGATCGAACCCCGCGACTGGATGCCCGAGGCGTACCGCAGGACGCTGATCCGGCAGATCGCCCAGCACGCCCACTCCGAGATCATCGGTATGCAGCCGGAGGGCAACTGGATCAGCCGGGCGCCCTCGCTCAAGCGCAAGGCGATCCTGCTGGCCAAGGTGCAGGACGAGGCCGGTCACGGCCTCTACCTCTACGCGGCCGCCGAGACGCTCGGGATCAGCCGCGACGAGCTGGTGGATCTGCTGCTCGACGGCCGGCAGAAGTACAGCTCGATCTTCAACTACCCGACCCTGACCTGGGCCGACGTGGGTGCGATCGGCTGGCTCGTGGACGGCGCGGCGATCGTCAACCAGGTGCCGCTGTGCCGCTGCTCCTACGGCCCGTACGCCCGGGCGATGATCCGGGTCTGCAAGGAGGAGTCGTTCCACCAGCGGCAGGGCTACGAGATCCTGCACACGCTGGCGCACGGCACCCCGGCGCAGAAGGCGATGGCCCAGGACGCGGTGGACCGCTGGTGGTACCCGTCACTGGCCATGTTCGGCCCGCCGGACGGCGACTCGACGCACAGCGCCCAGTCCATGGCCTGGAAGATCAAGCGTTTCTCCAACGACGAGCTGCGCCAGCGCTTCGTCGACATGTGCGTCGGCCAGGCGGAGGTGCTCGGCCTCACCCTCCCCGACCCGGACCTGCGCTGGAACGACGAGCGGCAGGCGTACGACTACACCCAGCCCGACTACGACGAGCTGATGCGGGTGATCAAGGGCAACGGGCCGTGCAACCGGGAGCGCATGGCGCACCGGCGCAAGGCGCACGCCGACGGCGCGTGGGTACGGGAGGCCGCCGCGGCGTACGCCGCGAAGCGGGCGGAACGAAAGGCGGTAGCGGCATGAACAGCGCGTCCTCTCCCCTGTGGGAGGTCTTCGTGCGGGCCCGCCGTGGCCTGTCGCACACGCACGTCGGCAGCCTGCACGCCCCCGACGCCGAGCTGGCCCTGCGCAACGCGCGGGATCTCTACACCCGCCGCCAGGAGGGCGTCTCCATCTGGGTGGTGCCGGCGAGCGCGATCACCGCGTCCAGCCCGGACGAGAAGGACGCGTTCTTCGACCCGGCCGCCGACAAGGTCTACCGCCACCCGACGTTCTACGAGGTCCCCGAAGGGGCTGCGCACCTATGAGCCTGTTCGACTTCACGCTGGCCGTCGGCGACGACGCGCTCATCGCCGCGCAGCGCCTCGGTGAGTGGACCTCCCGCGCGCCCGAGATGGAGGAGGACATCGCCCTCGCCAACATCGCCCTGGACCAGCTCGGCGCGGCGCGGCTGCTGCTCACGTACGCGGGCGAGCTGGAGGGCGCGGGCCGCGACGAGGACGACCTGGCCTACCTTCGCGACGACCGCGAGTTCCGCAACTGCCTGCTGGTCGAGCTGCCGAACGGCGACTTCGGCGTGACCATGGCGAAGCTGTTCTTCCTGGCCGCGTACCAGTCGCCGCTCTACACGGCGCTGGCCGGCTGCGCTGACGAGCGGCTGGCCGCGGTCGGGGCGAAGGCGCGCAAGGAGTCGGCGTACCACCTGGACCACGCCTCGCTGTGGGTGAAGCGGCTCGGCGACGGCACCGAGGAGTCGCACCGGCGCATGCAGGACGCGGTCGACCAGGTGTGGCCGTACGTCCACGAGCTGTTCGCCCCGGACCCGGCGGCGCCGGTCGACCCGTCCACCCTTCGGGCCGACTTCGACGCCGCCGTGTCCGCCGTGCTGGACGAGGCCACGCTGATCCGGCCGGAGACGGGCTGGGCGCCCGGTGGCGGCCGGGACGGCCTGCACACCGAGCACCTCTCCTACCTGCTCGCCGAGATGCAGGTGCTGCACCGCGCCCACCCCGGAGCGAGCTGGTGAGCGCGAGGAGTGCAGCGGAGCGGAGCCCCGCAGTCGCGAACGGAGGGTGGCGCTGGTGACCGACGCCAGGGCGGCCGCGGCGGCGGTGGTGGACCCGGAGATCCGCGTCATCACCATCGACGAGCTGGGCATCCTGCGCGCTGTCGACGAGGAACCGGACACCGGCCGGGTCGTCGTCACCATCACCCCCACCTACACCGGCTGCCCGGCCATGGACGTGATCCGGGAGGACATCCGCCGGGCGCTGGCCGCCGCCGGGCACCCGGACGCCGAGGTCCGCACCGTCTACCACCCGGCGTGGAGCACCGACTGGATCTCCGAGGCCGGCCGGGCCAAGCTCGCCGCCGCCGGCATCGCCCCGCCCGCGCCGCGCGGCGACGACACGGTGGTGCCGCTGACCCTCGCCGTACGCTGTCCGCGCTGCGGGTCGCCGGAGACCACCCAGATCAGCCGCTTCGGCTCCACCGCGTGCAAGGCGCTGTGGCGCTGCCGCTCCTGTTCCGAACCCTTCGACCACCTGAAGGCGCTGTGACTGTCACCATCACCCGGCCGGTGCGCCGCCGGCCGGTCTTCCATCCGCTGCCCGTCGCCTCCGTGGACCGGCTCACCGACGACTCGGTGTCGATCACGTTCGCGGTACCGGAGGAGCTGCGCGAGACCTTCGCGTTCTCCGCCGGGCAGCACCTCACCGTCCGCCGCCCGGCCGACGGCGACGGCGAGGAGGTGCGGCGGTCGTACTCGATCTGCTCCACCCCCGACGAGCTGGCCCGGCACGGCCGGTTGCGGGTCGGGGTGCGTGAGGTTCCGGGTGGGGCGTTCTCCGCGTACGCCTGCGGCGCGCTGCGCGGCGGCGACACCGTCGAGGTGCTGCCGCCGCTGGGCCACTTCACCTCCGCGTTCACCCCGGACCGGGCCCGCCGGTACGGCGCGGTGGTCGCCGGTTCCGGCATCACCCCGGTCCTCGGGCTGGCCGCGACCGCGCTGGCGACCGAGCCGCGCAGCACGTTCACGCTCGTGTACGGCAACCGCACGGCGAACTCGGTGATGTTCGCCGAGGAACTGGCCGACCTGAAGGACCGCTACCCGACCCGGCTGCACCTGGTGCACGTGCTGTCCCGGGAGATGGGCGAGTCGGCGCTGCTGTCCGGGCGGATCGACGCCGACCGGCTGACCCGGCTGCTCGACACCGTCGTACCCGGTGACGAGATCGAGGAGTGGTTCCTCTGCGGCCCGTACGGCATGGTGGTGGACGCCAAGGCGGTGCTCGCGGGTCGCGGCGTGCCGGACGCGGCGGTGCACACCGAGCTGTTCCACGTCGACGCCCCGCCGGAGCCGGTCCGGCGCGAGACCGACCGGCCCGGGGCCGGCACCGAGGTGACGATCCTGCTGGACGGCCGCTCGTCCAGTTTCACGATGGGCCGGGACGAGCGGGTGCTCGACGCGGCTCTGCGGGTGCGCGGCGAGTTGCCGTACGCCTGCAAGGGCGGCGTGTGTTCGACCTGCCGGGCCAAGGTGACCTCAGGTGAGGTGACGATGGCGCGCAACTACGCGCTGGAGCCCGACGAGGTGGCAGCCGGTTACGTGCTGACCTGCCAGTCCAGCCCGGTCACCGACGAACTCACTGTCGACTACGACGCCTAGCGGCGCCGCCGGTCAGAACACCACGGGCGGTGCCGTGGCGGCGCGGCCACGGGCCCGGCTGACGTGCCCGCGCCACCCGCCGACCAGCGCGAGCAGGGTCCATCCCGCCGCGCCGAGCACGAGCATGCCCCGCTTACCGGCCGGGTCCACGTCCTGCGCGTCGGCCAGTTCCACCTCGCCCCGCGGGTCGACGAGCACTGTCAGTCGCTGGCCGACCCGGTAGCCGGGGGAACTGCCCCGGTAGACCAGCGGCTCGTCGAGCCGGCCGGTGCCGCCCTGGAGGACGAACTCGTGCCGCTTGCCGACGGTCTGCACGTCGGTGATGGTCACCTGCTGGGCGACGCCACGCTCCCGAAGCACCGACTCCGGGGCGAGCTGCACGGTGCCCACCAGCACGAACAGCGCAGGCAGCACCGACAGCAGGGTCAGCCACCAGCCCCGGTGCAGCAGGCGCAGGCCGACCGCGAAGGCGAGGCACCCGACCAGGGCGACGGAGATCGGCACCGCGATCGGCAGTCCCACGGTGAGGTGGGCGACCACCGCGCTGACCACGATCACGGCGAGGCCGAAGCCGACGAGCACGGCGGTCATGGTGAGGGACCAGAGGGCGGAGCGGGCGCCGGCCACGCGTACGGGGGTGGGCGGCGGCGATACGACTGGCACGCCGAGAGCGTAGGCGGGCGGCGCCAGCGCTCCGCTTCCCGCAGTGGCGTTTCGAGTCGACCGCCGTCCGTGACGCGTAGAACGTTACGTCCTACACTTGCCTCATGGAGCAGATCGCCGTCCGGGAGCTGAATCAGCACACCAGCCGGGTGCTGGCGCGGGTGCGCGCCGGTGAGACGGTCGAGGTGACCGATCGGGGTGAGCCGATCGCCCGCCTCGTCCCGGTGCTGGCCGGTGACGCGCTTCTCGGCCGGTTGGTGGCCGAGGGCCGGGCCACGGCCCCGACCACGACCGGCCCGGTCCCGATGCCGCCGGTGCTCGGGGATCCCACGGTGGACGCGGCGGCCGCGCTGGTCGAGGCGCGCGACGAGGAGCGCTGGTGATCTACCTCGACTCGGCGGCGGTCATCAAGATGCTGCGGCGGGAGGCGGAGACGGCGGATCTGCTCGGCTGGCTGAACGAGCGCGCCGGCACCGCCTTGGTGTCGTCGGCCCTGGTCGAGGTGGAGGTGCCACGGGCGTTGCGTCGCGCCGCTCCACAGGCGCTGGTGGGTGTGCCCTCGGTGCTGGGACGTCTCTACCGGGTCGAGATCGACGCCACGGTCCGGGCGACAGCGGGCGCGTATCCGGAGCCGATGCTGCGCAGCCTGGACGCCGTTCACCTCGCCACCGCCGAGATCCTGGCCCGGCAGGCGGCGGCCGAGTTCGTCGCGTTCGTCACGTACGACGAGCGGCTGCTGGAGGCGGCCAAGGCGATCGGGCTGCCAGTGGCCAGTCCGGGCATGCCCTGACCGGGTGGGTCTCTCGTCACCGGGTGAGGAGTGGCGTTTCCCGCCGTCGGGCCCGCGACGTACGCTCGGGGATGTGACGGCGAACCGGGAGATCGACGACATCCTGCAACGCGGCGCGGACGGCGGGCGGATCACGCCCGAGGAGGCGCTGCTGCTCTACACCGACGCGCCCTTCCACGCGCTGGGCGAGGCGGCCGACGCGGTACGGCGGCGCCGCTACCCGGACAACATCGTCACGTACCTGATCGACCGCAACATCAACTACACGAACGTCTGCGTGACGGCGTGCAAGTTCTGCGCGTTCTACCGGGCCCCCAAGCACAAGGAGGGGTGGACCCACCCGACCGAGGAGATCCTGCGCCGTTGCGGCGAGGCGGTCGAGCTGGGCGCCACCCAGGTCATGCTCCAGGGCGGGCACCACCCGGACTACGGCGTCGAGTACTACGAGGAGCTGTTCTCCTCCGTCAAGAAGGCGTACCCGCAGCTCGCCATCCACTCGATCGGCCCGAGCGAGATCCTGCACATGGCGAAGGTCTCCGGCGTGAGCCTGGACGAGGCCATCGCCCGGATCAAGACCGCCGGCCTGGACTCGATCGCCGGCGCCGGCGCCGAGATGCTGCCGGACCGGCCGCGTAAGGCGATCGCGCCGCTGAAGGAGTCCGGCGCGCGCTGGCTGGAGGTCATGGAGCTGGCGCACCGGCAGGGCCTGGAGTCGACGGCCACCATGATGATGGGCACCGGCGAGACGAACGCCGAGCGCATCGAGCACCTGCGGATGATCCGCGACGTGCAGGACCGCACCGGTGGTTTCCGGGCCTTCATCCCGTGGACGTACCAGCCGGAGAACAACCACCTGAAGGGCCGCACCCAGGCGACCACGCTGGAATATCTGCGCCTGGTCGCGGTGGCCCGCCTGTTCTTCGAGACGGTGCCGCACCTCCAGGCGTCCTGGCTGACCACCGGCAAGGACGTCGGGCAGCTCGCGTTGCACATGGGCGTGGACGACCTCGGCTCGATCATGCTGGAGGAGAACGTCATCTCCTCGGCCGGCGCCCGGCACCGGTCCAACCTGCACGAGCTGATCGGCATGATCCGGTCGGCCGACCGGATCCCGGCCCAGCGGGACACGCTCTACAACCGGCTCGCGGTGCACCACACGCCCGCCGACGACCCGAGCGACGACCGCGTCGTCTCGCACTTCTCGTCGATCGCCCTGCCCGGCGGCGGTGCCGGGAAGTCGCTGCCGCTGGTCGAGGTCAACTGACCCGGTCCCGCCGTTCCGCCGTTCCGCCGTTCGGCCGGTCGGTGTCCGTCGTGCGGCCGGAGCTCCGCCCGTTTCCGGTGAAGCTTCGGCCAGGGGTCTTCACCTGCGTGATCACCGGCGGCTAGCCTGCCCGCGCGACACCACCGATCCGGGCCGCGAGCAGGCAGGTAACAGGTCGGCGGCGACCCGGGTGAGCACGGCCCGGTGAGCCGACGACGCCATTACGCTGGCGGCGTCCGTCGGACCGTCGTCCTCCATCGGCCCATGAGGGCCGTTCACATAACGCACCGCGGCAGGGGCGGGATGGGTCTTCCATCCCGCCCCTGCCGTCTGCCGGGATCGATGGGAATTCCCACCGCTGCGCGGTGGCGTGACGAGGCGTCGCTCCGGTACCGTCCGTTCGTTCGGTACGTGATCACGTGTCCCTACCCCCGGGGGAACAATGACCTTCCGCTACCGGTCCACGCTGGCCCGCGCCGGCGTCGTGGCCCTGCTCTCCACCGCCGGTCTCGGCGCCGCCGCCGGCCCGGCACAGGCCGCCGACAAGGCCGACCTCCAGCTCATCCCGCTCAGCTACCAGCTCGCCAAGGGCGTCAGCGAGGCGAAGGCCAAGCCGTTCAAGTTCCAGGTGAACAACACCCTGGGGACCGTCGACGCGAAGGACGTCCGGGTCACCGTCGAGACGAAGGGCCTCAAGACCGCCAAGGTCGGCGTGCTGGTCCCGGCCGGCTGCGACATCCGTGGCACCACCTTCTCCTGCCTGCTCGGTGACCTGCCCGCCGGCACCACTGAGGACTTCGGTCTCCCGCTGTTCTCCACCGGCGGCAAGGGCGCGGCCGGCACGCTCACGGTCTCGATCAGCGCGGCGAACGGCGCCGGAGTGCTGGACACGATCGACCACGACATCACCGTCACCGAGCCGGGCTACGACCTCACGACCTGGGTCCAGGACGTGTACGCCGACGTGCGCGTGGACGGCGACGACGCCGACGAGTCCGGCCTGCGCCCGGTCCGGCCGGGCGGGACCGCGCCGCTGGACTGGGCCGTGTTCAACGACGGCAGCAAGCGCGCCACCGGCATCAAGTACGGGATCGCGCTGCCGGCCGGTGTCACTTTCGCGAAGCTGCCCGACGGCTGCGTCGAGCAGAACCTGGGTGGTTTCCTCAACGCGTACTGCGAGGACCTGGGCGCGGTGCTCAAGCCCGGCCAGTACTACACCGCCGACGTCCGGGTGACTGTCGGCGCGGACGTGACCGAGAAGCTGCTCCGGCCCGGCATCCTCTGGGCCGAGGGCCTGGACGCGGCCTCGGGTGCGCCCGAGGAGGAGCCGCGGGTCGCCAGCTCGGCGCAGCGGCGCGCGTTCGCCGAGACCGACGACGGTGACAACAGCGCGGTGTTCGACGTCTTCGTCGACCAGAGCCCGTCGACCCCGAGCCCGACGCCGACCACCCAGCCGACCTCGACGCCGACCGCCCAGCCGACGCCGACCGGCGACGCGACGGCGGTGCCGACCCCGACCGCCGGTGGTGGCGCGGGTGGCGGTAGCGGCGACGGTGGCCTGCCGGTGACCGGTATGCAGGTCGGCCTGATCGGCGGCGTCGGCGCGGCCGTGCTCGCCGCCGGCGCGGCGCTGATGATGCTGTCCCGCCGCCGCAAGGTGGTCCTTGTCGCTCCGGGCGAGGAGCGCACCGGCGACTGACCGGGGCACCGATACGCGACCAGGGCGGGGTGGGTGACCACCCCGCCCTGTCGCGTACCCGGAGGGAGGCGGGGGCGACGCGGCTGGCAGAGTGGAGGGGTGAGCCGTACCCCGCAGGGCCAGCGCGCCAGCCTGGACAAGCAGCCGCACGAGGTCGCCGCGATGTTCGACGGTGTCGCGGCCCGCTACGACCTGACGAACACCGTCCTGTCGTTCGGCCAGGACCGGTCGTGGCGGCGGGCCACCCGGGCGGCGCTCGGGCTGCGGCCGGGCGAGCGGGTGCTGGACGTGGGTGCCGGCACCGGCGTGTCGACCGAGGAACTGGCCCACTCCGGGGCGTACGCGGTGGGTGCGGACCTGTCGCTGGGCATGCTGCACGCCGGCAAGCGCACCCGTCCGTCGGTGCCGCTGCTGGCCGGGGACGCGCTTCGGCTGCCGTTCGCCGACGCCAGCTTCGACGCGGTGACCATCTCCTTCGCGCTGCGCAACGTCAACGACACCGACGCGGCGCTGGCCGAGCTGGCCCGGGTGACCCGGCCGGGCGGGCGGCTCGTGGTCTGCGAGTTCAGCACTCCGGTGAACCCGGCGTTCCGCACCGTCTACCTGTCGTACCTGATGCGTTCGTTGCCGGCGGTGGCCCGCGCGGTGTCGAGCAACCCGGACGCCTACGTCTACCTGGCGGAGTCGATCCGGGCCTGGCCGGACCAGGCGGCGCTGGCCGCGCGGATCGGCGCGGCCGGCTGGGGCCGGGTGGCGTGGCGCAACCTGACCGGCGGCGTTGTGGCGCTGCACCGGGCAGTCCGAAACTGACCGCCCGGCCAGCGAACGCTGGTCATTTCGTGAATATCCGATTTTGGTCTACTTTGTCCCGTAGGCTCGCCCCCATGACGGGACCAGACCAGGCCGCCACCGACGACGACGCCGCCGAGCTGATCGCGCAGCTCCGCGAGCTGGCCGGCGCGGATCCCGCCGATGTCCGGCAGGTCGTCGCCGAGGTGCTGGCCGCGCTGGACCGGGCCGCCGGTGGCGCGTTGCGCGACCACCTGCCCGAGGCCATCCGCCTCGACGCCGGGCTCGGACCGGCCGCGCAGGTGCGCCCCTGACCGGTCTCGACGCTCTTACCGGCGCGTTTCCGCGAAGTTAGGCCCCCCTCAGCGCGTACTGGTGTAACGCCGGTCATAGACTCCAACCGGATCGGCTTGTGAAGCATTTCACGAGCATGCGGGAGGAGGCGCGGATGACCGCGGTGGAGAACGACGCCGACGTCATCGTCGTGGGCGCCGGTCCCGGAGGATCGGCCACGGCGTACCACCTGGCGCGGCACGGCGTACGCGTGCTGCTGCTGGAGAAGACGGAGTTTCCCCGGGAGAAGGTCTGCGGCGACGGGCTCACGCCTCGCGCCGTACGGCAGCTGATCCGGATGGGCGTGGACACCTCGCCCGAGGCGGGCTGGCTGCACAACAAGGGCCTGCGGGTGATCGGCGGCGGCATACGCCTGGAACTGGACTGGCCCGACCTGGCCAGCTTCCCCAACTACGGCCTGGTGCGCACCCGGCTCGACTTCGACGACCTGCTCGCCCAGCGTGCGGTCGCCGCCGGGGCGAAGCTCCAGACCAGCGTCAGCGTCCTCGGGCCGGTGCTCGGCGCCGACGACCGGGTGATCGGCGTGCAGGCCGAGGTCGGCCCGGACAAGGAACCCGCCACGTTCCACGCGCCGCTCGTGGTCGCCGCCGACGGCGTCTCCGGCCGCTTCCCGCTCGCCCTCGGGCTCGCCAAGCGGGAGGACCGCCCGATCGGCGTGGCCGTCCGCCGCTACTACCGCTCGCCCGCCAAGCACGACGACGACTACCTGGAGTCCTGGCTGGAGCTGCGGGCCAAGGGCAGCGACGCGCTGCTGCCCGGCTACGGCTGGATCTTCGGCCTCGGCGACGGCCGGGTGAACGTCGGCCTGGGCGTGCTGAACTCCTCCTCGGCGTTCGGCAAGACGAACTACCGCAAGCTGCTCACCGACTGGCTCGCGAACACCCCCGAGGACTGGGGGATGACCGACGAGTCCAACGCGGAGGGTCCGATCCTCGGCGCCGCGCTGCCGATGGGCTTCAACCGCGTGCCGCACTACACCCGCGGCGTGCTGCTCGTCGGTGACTCCGGCGGCATGGTCAACCCGTTCAACGGCGAGGGCATCGCGTACGCGATGGAGTCGGGCGAGATGGCCGCGGAGGTCGTGGTGCAGGCGCTCGCCCGCCCGGCCGGCGCGGAGCGGGAGCGGGCGCTGATGGCGTACCCGCAGGAGCTGAAGGCCCGCTTCGGCGGCTACTACCGCCTCGGCGGCGTCTTCGTGAAGCTCATCGGCCGCCCCGAGATCATGCGGATGGCGACCAAGCACGGCATGCCGCACCCGATGCTCATGCGCTTCGTGCTCAAGCTGCTGGCCAACCTGACCGACCCGCGCGGCGGGGACGCGATGGACCGGGTCATCAACGCGATGACGAAGGTGGCTCCGGCCGTGTAGAAGACGACCGGCCCGAGGCGGAACGTCCACGGGCCGGACAGAGATCGACCCCCGCCGACCGAGGTCGTGAGGGACGTGAATAGTGTGATTTTGGCCAACCACCGAGGTCAGGGAAGGACGAGCAGGGGACAACGATGACGCTCTCTCCTTACGCACCCATCATCGGGCTGTTCGCCCTCGCTGCGGCGTTCGCGCTGTTCTCCGTGGCCGCTGCCCGACTCGCCGGCCCGCGGCGTCTGAACAAGGCCAAGCTCGAGGCGTACGAGTGTGGCATCGAGCCGAGCCCGCAGCCGGTCGGCGGCGGCCGGTTCCCGATCAAGTTCTACCTGACGGCGATGCTCTTCATCGTCTTCGACATCGAGATCATCTTCCTCTACCCCTGGGCGGTCTCCTTCGACGCCCTGCCGATCTTCGGCTTCGTGGAGATGGTCCTGTTCATCGTCGCGGTCTTCGTCGCGTACGCCTATGTCTGGCGTCGCGGCGGCCTGGACTGGGACTGAGGAGGTAGCAGATGGGCATCGAGGAGAAGCTCCCCTCCGGCGTCCTGCTCACCAGCGTCGAGAAGCTGGTCAACTGGACGCGGAAGACCTCGGTCTGGGGCGCCACGTTCGGTCTGGCCTGCTGCGCCATCGAGATGATGGCGGCAGGCGGTCCGCACTACGACATGGGCCGCTGGGGCATGGAGGTCTTCCGCGCCTCGCCCCGCCAGGCGGACCTGATGATCGTGGCCGGCCGGGTGAGCCAGAAGATGGCCCCGGTCCTGCGCCAGATCTACGACCAGATGGCCGAGCCCCGCTGGGTCATCTCGATGGGTGTCTGCGCCAGCAGCGGCGGCATGTTCAACAACTACGCCATCGTGCAGGGCGTCGACCACGTCGTACCGGTCGACATGTACCTCCCCGGCTGCCCGCCCCGGCCGGAGATGCTCATCGACGCGGTGCTCAAGCTGCGCGAGAAGATCATGCACGAGCCGCTGGGCCCGAACGGCCGCAAGATGCTGGAGGCCCGCCAGGCGCGCGGCGACGTGCCGGTGGTGCCGTACGGCTCGATGCCCTCGTCGTACCGCAGCGACAAGGCCCGGCGTGCCGAGTGGACGAAGGCGGTCCGCGAGGGGCGTGAGGAGCAGCTGCGGATCGAGAACTGGATGAAGGCGCAGAACCACCTTCAGGCGTCGCATAGGGGCCCGAAATGAGCAACGACAAGAACAACGACGGCGGGGTGCCGGTACCCACCACCCCGGTCGGTGCCAGCTCGACCGCCCCGGCGGAGTACCCGCCGGCCAGCCCGGCCGGCCGGGGCATGTTCGGCAACCAGGGCACCGGCGACGTCTCCGGCTACGGCGGCCTGGTCCGCCCGCGCAAGCCCATCGAGGAGGCGGCCCGGCCGTACGGGAGCTACTTCGACGAGGTGCGGGACGCGCTGGAAGAGGCGTACCCGGACTTCGGCGACGCGATCGAGAAGGTCGTGGTCGACCGGGGCGAGCTGACCCTGCACGTCCGCCCGGAGCGGATCGCCGAGGTCTGCCAGGTGATGCGCGACGACCTCGCGCTGCGCTTCGAGCTGCTCTCGTCGGTGTCCGGTGTGGACTACCTGGGCGCGCAGGAGCGCCGTCTGCACGTGGTCTACCACCTGACCTCGATGACCTACCGCCGCAGCGTCCGGCTGGAGGTGGCGGTCTCCGTCGAGGAGCCGCACGTCCCGAGCGTCACCGCCGTCTACCCGACCGCCGACTGGCAGGAGCGGGAGACGTACGACATGTTCGGCGTGGTCTTCGACGGCCACCCCGCCCTGACCCGGATCCTCATGCCGGACGACTGGGAGGGGCACCCGCAGCGCAAGGACTACCCGCTGGGCGGCGTCCCCGTCGAGTACAAGGGTGCGGAGATCCCCCCGCCGGACCGTAGGAGGTCGTACCAATGACCACGTCGAACTACGCGACCGAGCGCGAGACGACCGAGGGCAAGGTCTTCACCGTCACCGGCGGGGACTGGGACGAGGTCGTCTCCGGCACGGACCCGATCAACGACGAGCGGATCGTCGTCAACATGGGTCCGCAGCACCCGTCCACCCACGGCGTGCTCCGGCTGGTCCTGGAGCTGGAGGGCGAGACGGTCCGTGAGGCCCGCTCGGTCATCGGCTACCTGCACACCGGCATCGAGAAGAACCTGGAGTACCGCAACTGGGTCCAGGGTTCGACGTTCGTGACCCGGATGGACTACCTCTCGCCGCTGTTCAACGAGACGGCGTACGCGCTCGCGGTGGAGAAGCTGCTCGGCATCACCGACGACGTCACCGAGCGGGCCACCACCATCCGTGTGCTGATGATGGAGCTCAACCGGGTCTCGTCGCACCTGGTCTGGCTGGCGACCACCGCCATGGAGCTGGGCGCGATCAACATGATGCTGTACGGCTTCCGCGAGCGGGAGTACGTCCTCGACATCTTCGAGACCATCACCGGCCTGCGGATGAACCACGCGTACGTGCGGCCGGGCGGTGTGGCGCAGGACGTGCCGGACGACGCGATCCGCAAGATCCGCGACTTTCTCCAGCTGATGCCGAAGCGGCTCAAGGAGTACGAGAACCTGCTGTCCGGCCAGCCGATCTGGCTGGAGCGTACGCAGCACGTCGCGGTGCTCGACGTGACCGCCTGCATGGCGCTCGGCGTCACCGGCCCGGTGCTGCGGTCCGCGGGTCTCGCCTGGGACCTGCGCAAGACCATGCCGTACTGCGGTTACGAGACGTACGAGTTCGACGTGCCGACCCACACCGACGGTGACGTGTGGGGCCGCTACCTGGTCCGGGTGGCGGAGATCCGCGAGTCGCTGAAGCTGATCGAGCAGGCGCTGGACCGTCTGAAGCCCGGCCCGGTGATGGTGTCCGACAAGAAGATCGCCTGGCCGGCGCAGCTCGCCATCGGCGTGGACGGCATGGGCAACTCGCTGGAGCACGTCGCCAAGATCATGGGTCAGTCGATGGAGTCGCTGATCCACCACTTCAAGCTCGTCACCGAGGGCTTCCGGGTTCCGCCGGGCCAGGTGTACGTCGGCATCGAGTCGCCCCGCGGCGAGCTGGGCGTGCACGCGGTGTCCGACGGCGGCACCCGGCCCTACCGGGTGCACTACCGGGAGCCGAGCTTCGTCAACCTCCAGGCCCTCCCGGCGATGGCCGAGGGTGGCCTGATCGCCGACGTGATCGCCGGCGGCGCCTCGCTGGACCCCGTGATGGGTGGTTGTGACCGATGAGCTTTTCCGAAACGACTCGCACCCGGGCGCGGGAGATCATCGCCCGGTACCCGGCGGACCGGTCCCGCTCGGCGCTGCTGCCGCTGCTGCACCTGGTCCAGTCCGAGGAGGGCTACGTCTCCCCGGCCGGTGTCGAGTTCTGCGCCGAGGTGCTCGGGCTCAACAAGGCCCAGGTCGGCGCCGTCGCCACCTTCTACACCATGTACAAGCGCAAGCCCACCGGTGACTACCTGGTGAGCGTCTGCACCAACACCATGTGCGACGTGCTCGGCGGGCAGAAGGTCTACGACACCCTGGCCGAGCACCTCGGCGTCGGGCACGAGGAGACCACCGCCGACGGGAAGATCACCCTGGAGCACGCCGAGTGCCTGGCGGCGTGCGACTACGGCCCGGTGATGACAGTCAACTACGACTTCTTCGACAACGTGGAGCCGCAGGCCGCGCTCGACGTGGTCGAGGAGTTGCGCGCCGGCGGCCGGCCGATGCCGACCCGTGGCGCGCGGCTCTGCACGCTCAAGGAGATGGCGGTCCAGCTCGCCGGTTTCGCCGACGAGCGCGACGGCGCGGTGGCCGACGGCGGGCCGGGCGAGCCGAGCCTGCGCGGCCTGCGCCTGGCCGAGCAGCACGGCGTCTCGGTACCGGGCTTCGACCCGAAGACCCCGATCCGCAGCAAGGCCGAGGCCGACCGGGCCGCCGCCGAGGCGAAGGCGAAGGCCGAGGCCGCCAAGCCGGCCCCCGCGCCCGAGCCGGCCGAGCCGGAGGCGGCCACCGGCAGCACCGCGCCGGACGTGAAGGCGCCGGACGACAAGTCGCCGCAGGTGCGTACCGCCGAGACCCGGCAGCCGGACGCGAGCACCCCGGTGCCGGACGCGCCCGGCACCAAGGTCCCGGTGGACGGCCCGGCCCCGGCACCGCGCGACGCGCGGGCGGCGGAGGCGGCCGGCGTGGCGGCGAACCCGCCGGCCGGCGACGGCAAGCCCGCCGGCGACGCGGCCGGCGCGCAGGAGCGCAACCTCAAGGAAGCGGAGTCCGGTACGGGCGCGGACGGCGCCGACCCGGCGGACGCGAGCGGAACGGGGGTCCGGAAGTGACCACTCCTCGGCCGGAGACGCTGGCCAAGCTCACGCCGGTGCTCACCAAGCGCTGGCTCTCGCCGGACGCGTGGCGGCTCGGCACCTACGAGAAGCTGGACGGCTACGCCGCCCTGCGCAAGGCGCTCAAGGCGCACCCGGACGACCTGATCCAGCTGATCAAGGACTCCGGACTGCGCGGGCGAGGCGGCGCGGGCTTCCCGACCGGTCTCAAGTGGGGGTTCATCCCGCAGGGCGACGGCAAGCCGCACTACCTGGTGGTGAACGCCGACGAGGGCGAGCCGGGCACCTGCAAGGACCTGCCGCTGATGACCCACGACCCGCACTCGCTCGTCGAGGGCGTCATCATCGCCTCGTACGCGATCCGGGCCAACCGGGCGTACATCTACATCCGCGGTGAGGCGGTGCACGCCGCCCGGCGGCTGCGCAGCGCCGTCGACGAGGCGTACGCCAAGGGTTATCTCGGCCGGAACGTCCTCGGCTCGGGCTTCGACCTGGACCTGGTGGTGCACTCCGGCGCCGGGGCGTACATCTGCGGTGAGGAGACCGCGCTGCTGGACTCGCTGGAGGGCTTCCGCGGCCAGCCCCGGCTGCGCCCGCCGTTCCCGGCGACCCACGGCCTGTACGCCAGCCCGACCGTGGTCAACAACGTCGGCACCATCGCCAGCGTGCCGTACATCGTGCTCGGTGGCGCGGACTGGTGGAAGACGATGGGCACGGAGAAGTCGTCCGGCCCGATGATCTACTCGCTGTCCGGCCGGATCGCCGACCCCGGCCAGTACGAGTGCTCGATGGGCATCACGCTGCGCGAGCTGATCGAGCTGGCCGGCGGCATGAAGCCCGGGCACAACCTGAAGTTCTGGACCCCTGGTGGCTCGTCGACGCCGCTGCTGACCGCCGAGCACCTGGACGTGCCGCTGGACTTCGAGGGGGTGGCGGCGGCCGGCTCGATCCTGGGCACCACTGCTACGCAGATCTTCTCCGACCAGGACTGCCCGGTGTACGCGACCTACCGGTGGCTGGAGTTCTACCACCACGAGTCGTGCGGCAAGTGCACCCCGTGCCGGGAGGGCAACTACTGGATGGTCCGGGTCTACCGGCGCATCCTGGCCGGCCAGGGCACCCACGAGGACCTGGACACCCTGCTCGACACCTGCGACAACATCCTCGGCCGCTCGTTCTGCGGTCTCGGTGACGGCGCGACCAGCTCGGTGACCTCGTCGCTGAAGTACTTCAAGCAGGACTACCTCGACTACATCGAGGGACGTACCGCTCCGAAGCTGTCGGAGAAGACCCTGGTAGGGGCGCACTGATGACCGACGTAGCCAAGCAGACCGAGACCGTCACGCTGACCATCGACGGCGTCGAGGTCACCGCGCCCAAGGGCGCGCTGCTGATCCGCGTCGCCGAGCAGCTCGGCACCGAGATCCCGCGCTTCTGCGACCACCCGCTGCTGGCCCCGGCCGGCGCCTGTCGGCAGTGCCTGGTGGAGGTGGAGGGCCAGCGCAAGCCGGTCGCCTCCTGCACCCAGACCGTCGCCGACGGCATGGTGGTGCGGACGCAGCTCACCTCCCCGGTCGCCAAGAAGGCCCAGGAGGGTGTGATGGAGCTGCTGCTCCTCAACCACCCGCTGGACTGCCCGATGTGCGACAAGGGCGGCGAGTGCCCGCTGCAGAACCAGGCGATGTCCACCGGCCGGACGGACTCGCGGTTCCACGAGCACAAGCGGGAGTACCCGAAGCCGCTGCCGATCAGCACCCAGGTGCTGCTCGACCGCGAGCGCTGCGTGCTCTGCCAGCGGTGCACCCGGTTCTCCGAGGAGATCGCCGGCGACAAGTTCATCGACCTGATGGGACGCTCCTCGCACGAGGAGATCAACATCTACCGGGACGACGCGTACGGCGAGGAGGGTGACGAGGGGGACGTCCCGTTCAACTCGTACTTCTCCGGCAACACCGTGCAGATCTGCCCGGTGGGCGCGCTGACCGGCACCCAGTACCGGTTCCGGGCCCGCCCGTTCGACCTGGTCTCCACGCCCAGCGTCTGCGAGCACTGCTCGGCCGGCTGCGCGCAGCGCACCGACTGGCGGCGCGGCAAGGTGCTGCGCCGGCTGGCCGGCGACGACCCGGCGGTGAACGAGGAGTGGAACTGCGACAAGGGCCGCTGGGGCTTCCAGTACACCCGCGCGTTCGACCGGATCAGCACGCCGATGGTGCGCGACGAGAAGACCGGTGAGCTGCGCGAGGCGTCCTGGAGCGAGGCGCTGACCCGGGCCGCCGAGGGGCTGCGCGCGGCCCGCGACGGCGCGACCGGCACGGCGGTGCTGACCGGCGGCCGGCTGACAGTCGAGGACGCCTACGCGTACGCGAAGTTCGCCCGCATCGCGCTGCACACGAACGACATCGACTTCCGGGCCCGCCCGGTCTCCCGCGAGGAGGCCGACTTCCTGGCCAGCAGCGTCGCCGGGGTCACCGACGTGACCTACACGGACGTGGAGAACGCGCCCGCTGTGGTGCTCGTCGGCCTGGAGCCGGAGGAGGAGTGCCCGATCCTCTTCCTGCGGCTGCGCAAGGCGTACCTGAAGAAGAAGCTCACCGTGTACGCGCTCGCGCCGTTCGCCACGCGCGGCCTGGAGAAGCTCGGGGCCAAGCTGGCCCGGGTGGTGCCCGGCGAGGAGGCCGGCGTGCTGGCCGAGCACGCCACAGTGGCCGAGGCGCTGGGTCAGCCCGGCGCGATCCTGATCGTCGGCGAGCGCCTGGCCGAGGTGCCGGGCGGCCTGTCGGCGGCAGCGGACGTCGCCCGGCGTACCGGTGCCCGGCTGGTCTGGGTGCCGCGGCGCGCGGGTGACCGCGGTGCTGTCGACGCGGGCTGCCTGCCCAACCTGCTCCCCGGCGGCCGGGTCGTCACCGAGCCGGCCGCGCGCGCGGAGCTGGGCGAGGCGTGGGACATCCCGGCCGGGGTGATCCCCAGCCAGGCCGGCCGCGACACCGACGGCATCCTCACCGCCGCCGCGAACGGACAGATCGGCGCCCTGGTGGTGGCCGGCGTCGACCCGGCCGACCTGGCCGACCCGCGCCTGGCCGAGTCCGCACTGGACGCGGTGCCGTTCCTGGTCAGCCTGGAACTGCGGATGAGCGCGGTGTCCCGCCGCGCCGACGTGGTCCTGCCGGTCGCGCCGGTGGTCGAGAAGGCCGGCAGCTTCCTGGACTGGGAGGGCCGGCTGCGCACGTTCGAGAAGGTGCTGGACACCGGCGCGATGACCGACGCCCGCATCCTCGACGCGATCGCCGCGCAGCTCGACGTGCGGCTCGGCACCGGTGACGTGCCGAGCATCCGGCGCGAGCTGGGCGCGCTGCCGCGCACCCGGGTCGAGCGGCCGTCGGCGCCCTCGGTCGAGCCGGCCGCCGTGCGGCAGCCCGGACCGGGCGAGGCGGTCCTCGCCACCTGGCACCAGCTGATCGACCTGGGCAGCCTCACCGACGGCGACGAGCACCTCGCCGGCACCGCCCGCCCGCCGGTGGTCCGGCTCGGCAAGGGCACCGCCGAGGCGCTGGGTGTGGCCGACGGCGACCCGGTCACGGTGGGCACCGACCGCGGCGCGATCACGCTGCCGGCGGCGATCACCGAGATGCCCGACGGCGTCGTCTGGCTGCCGACCAACTCACCCGGCTCCACCGTGCGGCGCGGCCTCGGCGCGACGTCCGGCGACGTGGTGAGCGTCTCCGCAGTCGGGAACGAAAGGTGGGTGCAGTGAACCCCGTCATCCTCGCGGCGCAGGACCCGACGCTTGCCGACTTCGGCAAGGACCCGTGGTGGCTGGTCCTCGGCAAGATCCTGTTCGCGTTCGTCGTCGCCGTGGCGGCCACGCTGCTCGGCGTCTGGTTCGAGCGCCGGGTCGTGGGCCGCATGGCGGTGCGGCCCGGCCCCAACCAGGCCGGTCCGTTCGGTCTGCTCCAGACGCTCGCCGACGGCGTGAAGCTGGCCTTCAAGGAGGACATCCTCCCGCGCAAGGCCGACAAGGTCGTCTACTTCTTCGCCCCGGTGATCTCGGTGGTCTGCGCGGTCACCGCGCTGTCGGTGATCCCGTTCGGGCCGATGGTGAGCATCTTCGGGCACCGGACGCCGCTCCAGGTCACCGACGTGTCGGTGGCGGTGCTGGTGGTGCTGGCCTTCTCCTCGCTCGCCGTGTACGGCATCGTGCTCGGCGGCTGGGCCAGCGGCTCCACCTACCCGCTGCTCGGCGGCCTCCGCTCGGCGGCCCAGCTGGTCTCGTACGAGGTCACCATGGGCCTGAGCGTGGTCGCGGTGTTCATGACCGCGGGCACCATGTCGACGAGCGGGATCGTCGCCGCGCAGGGCGACGGCACCCGGCTGAGCATCGGCGGCTTCGACCTCGCCGCGCCTGGCTGGTACGCGATCCTGCTGCTGCCCAGCTTCATCATGTTCTTCATCGCCATCGTCGGTGAGACGAACCGGGCGCCGTTCGACCTGCCCGAGGCGGAGTCGGAGCTGGTGGCCGGTTTCCAGACCGAGTACAGCTCGCTGAAGTTCGCGCTGTTCATGCTCAGCGAGTACGTCGCGATGGTGACCATGTCGGCGTTCACCGTGACGCTGTTCCTCGGCGGCTGGCACGCGCCGTGGCCGATCACGATCTGGTCGGGCGCCAACGAGGGCTGGTGGCCGATGCTGTGGTTCTTCGGCAAGGTCATCATGCTGGTGTTCGTCTTCGTCTGGCTGCGCGGCACGCTGCCCCGGCTCCGGTACGACCAGTTCATGCGGTTCGGCTGGAAGGTGCTGCTGCCGCTGAACCTGGTCTGGATCATGGTGCTCGCCGGGCTGCGCTCGATCGAGGACTGGCAGACCCGGGACCGGCTGCTCGTCACCGCCGTCGGCGCGGGCGTGCTGCTGCTGGCCACGCTCTTCTGGCCGTCGCGGAAGAAGGAGCCGAAGCCGTCGCTCCAGGAGCAGGCGGACACCCGGCCGTACGGCAGCTTCCCGCTGCCGCCGATGGATCTTCAGGTTCCGCCGAGCCCGCGTACGAAGCGCGTGCTCGCCGAGCGGGAGCCGGCCAACGTGGTCGCCGGCCCGGACTCCAGGGAGGTGTGACGTGGGCGCGATCACCGGAACGTTCAAGGGCTTCGGTGTCACCTTCTCGCACATGTTCAAGAAGGTCGTCACCACCGACTACCCGTTCAAGCCGCCGGTCTCGGCGCCGCGCTACCACGGGCGGCACATCCTCAACCGGCACCCGGACGGGCTGGAGAAGTGCATCGGCTGCGAGCTGTGCGCCTGGGCCTGCCCGGCCGACGCGATCTACGTGGAGGGTGGCGACAACACCGAGGAGCAGCGCTTCTCTCCTGGTGAGCGGTACGCCAGCACCTACCAGATCAACTACGCCCGGTGCATCTTCTGCGGGCTCTGCATCGAGGCCTGCCCGACCCGTTCGCTCACCATGAGCAACGAGTACGAGCTGGCCCGGGACAACCGGCAGGACCTGATCTTCACCAAGGAGCAGCTGCTCGCGCCGCTGCTCGAAGGCATGGAGCAGCCGCCGCACCCGATGCGGCTGGGCGACAGCGAGAAGGACTACTACGTCGGCGCGCTCACCAACCCGGGCACCTCGGCCGGCGCCGAGCGCTCGCCGATGGGCCCCGGCCGGTACCAGGTGGAGGAGCACCCCGGCGTGACCTTCCCCGGTGCCGAGCAGGCCGAGCAGCGGTCCGCCGCCGCGGCGGGCAAGGGAGGCAAGGCATGACCTCGGCTACGGTGCTCGCCGCCGCCGGCCAGGTGTCCGGGGGTGAGGAGGTCACCTTCTGGATCCTCGCGCCGCTGGCCCTGCTCGGGGCGATCGGCATGGTGTGGGCCCGCAACGCGGTCCACTCCGCGCTCTGGCTGGTGCTGACCATGCTCTGCCTGGGCGTGTTCTACGTGCTCCAGGCCGGGCCGTTCATCGGCATGGTGCAGATCATCGTCTACACCGGCGCGATCATGATGCTGTTCCTGTTCGTGCTGATGCTCGTCGGCCGGGACGCGTCCGACTCGCTCATCGAGACGCTGCGCGGCCAGCGGGTCGCCGCAGTGGTCCTCGGGCTCGGCTTCGCCGGCCTGGTGGGCACCGGCCTCTACCGCGCGCTCGACGGCGTCCAGCCGGTCGGGCTCGACGAGGCGAACGGCGAGGGCAACGTCCAGGGCATCGCCCGGCTGCTGTTCACCAAGTACGTCTTCGCCTTCGAGCTGACCTCGGCGCTGCTGATCACCGCCGCCGTCGGCGCGATGGTGCTGGCGCACGTGGAGCGGCGCAAGGCGGACCGGATGGACCAGATCGCCACCATGAAGGCGCGGTTCCGCCCCGGCAACTACCCCGGACCGAAGCCCGGCCCGGGCGTCTACGCCACGTCCTCCTCGGTGGCCACCCCGGCCCGTCTGCCCGACGGCCGGCTGACCGACCGCAGCATCCCGGAGATCATGCCGGTGCGCGAGTTGACGGCCGAGGAGACCGCACCGAAGGGGACTGATCGGTGAGCGCGAGGAGTGCAGCGAAGCGGAGCCCCGCAGTCGCGAACGAAAGGCTGGCACGGTGACCCCGGACTACTACCTCATCCTCGCGGCGGTGCTGTTCACCATCGGCGCCGTGGGCGTGCTGGTCCGGCGCAACGCGATCGTGCTGTTCATGTGCATCGAGCTGATGCTCAACGCGGCCAACCTGACCCTGGTCACGTTCAGCCGGATCAACGGCGACCTGAACGGCCAGATCATGGCGTTCTTCGTGATGGTGGTGGCGGCGGCCGAGGTCGTGGTCGGGCTCGCGATCATCATGGCGATCTTCCGGACCCGGCGCTCGGCCAGCGTCGACGACGCCAACCTGCTGAAGTACTGAGGGGCTCGTGGTGGAACAGATTCTGACGATCGCCCAGTCTGAGCCAGCCGAAGCCGTCACCTTCGCCACGGCGGACGGGATGCTGGGCAGTGTCTGGCTGCTGGTGGCGATCCCGCTGGTCAGCGCGGCGATCCTGCTGCTGCTCGGCAAGCGGGCCGACCGCTGGGGCCACTGGCTGGGAGTGGGCGCCATCGGCGCCGCCTTCGTGCTCGGGCTCACCTACTTCTTCCAGTTGCGCGGGCTGGAGAACAAGCAGGTCGAGCTGAGCCTCTGGGACTTCATGGCGGTCGGCAACCTGAAGGTGGACTTCGGTCTGCTCTTCGACCCGCTGGCCGCGGTCTTCGTCCTGCTGATCACCGGGGTGGGCTTCCTGATCCACCTCTACGCCGTGGAGTACATGGCGCACGACGCGGGCCGGCGGCTGTTCTTCGCGTACTTCAACCTGTTCGTCGCCGCCATGCTCCTGCTGGTGCTCGGCAACAACTACGTGATGCTCTACTTCGGCTGGGAGGGCGTCGGCCTGGCGTCGTACCTGCTGATCTCCTTCTGGTACGGCCGGCCCAGCGCGGCCACCGCCGGCAAGAAGGCGTTCCTGATGAACCGGGTCGGCGACGCCGGCCTGGCCATCGGCATCTTCATCATGTTCGCCGTGCTCGGCACCACCCAGTACGACGAGGTGTTCAACGGGGTCGGCTCGATGACCTCGACCACCGTGCTGGTGCTCGGCCTGCTGCTGCTGCTCGGCGCGGCCGGCAAGTCCGGTCAGTTCCCGCTCCAGGCGTGGTTGCCGGACGCGATGGAGGGCCCGACCCCGGTGTCCGCGCTCATCCACGCGGCCACCATGGTCACCGCGGGCGTCTACCTGATCGCGCGCTCCAACGCGATCTTCTCGGCCAACGAGACGCTCCAGCTCGTGGTGGTCAGCGTCGGCGCGCTCACGCTGCTGATGGGCTGCATCATCGGCGCGGCCAAGGACGACATCAAGCGCGTGCTGGCCTGGTCGACCGTGAGCCAGATCGGCTACATGTTCCTCGGCGTCGGTCTCGGCGGCGGCGCGTACGCGCTCGCCATCGTGCACCTGCTGGCGCACGGCTTCTTCAAGGCCAACATGTTCCTCGGCGCCGGCTCGGTCATGCACGGCATGAACGACCAGGTGGATATCCGCCGCTTCGGCGGGCTGTCCAAGTACATGAAGGTCACCTGGCTGACGTTCATGATGGGCTGGCTCGCCATCATCGGCATGTTCCCGTTCTCCGGCTACTTCTCCAAGGAGCCGATCATCGTGGCCGCGTTCGAGCGGGAGGGCTGGACGGCCTGGCTGTTCGGCATGGCCGCGCTGCTCGGCGCCGGGCTCACCGCGTTCTACATGACGCGGCTGTTCGTGCTCACGTTCCACGGCCCGAAGCGCTGGACCGAGGACATCGAGCACCCGCACGAGTCGCCGAAGCTGATGACCGTCCCGCTGATCCTGCTGGCGGTCGGCTCGGTCGGCGCGGGCTTCCTGCTCGCCACCTCCGTGCCGGACTGGCTCACCGCCACCAACGGGCTCGCCGCCGAGAGCGGGGAGCACGCGCCGGTGCTGGCGCACTGGCTGCTCACCGCGCTGTCGCTGCTGCTCACCGTGCTGGGCGCCGGGCTGGCCTGGTTCCTGTTCCGCTCCGGCACGGCCACCGAGCCGCAGCCGGCCGGCGTGGTGGTCACCGCCGCCCGCCGGAACCTCTACACGGACGCCTTCAACGAGGCGGTCTTCGAGAAGCCGGGCATCTTCCTCACCCGGGCGCTGGTGTTCCTCGACAACCGGGGCGTCGACGGGCTGGTCAACGGCCTGGCCGCCGCCGTGGGCGGGGGCTCGGGCCGGCTCCGGCGGCTCCAGACCGGCTTCGTGCGGTCGTACGCGACCTCGATCCTGACCGGCGCGCTGCTCGTGGTGGCGGCGTTCCTGGCGGTGCAGGCGGGGTGGCTGGCGTGATCGACCTCAACGCGGCCGCCCCCGCCGGCGGGCCACGCAGTCACGACGGAGGTAAGGCCGAATAATGTCCAACTTCCCGTTCCTCTCGGTGCTGACCGTGGCGCCGCTGGTCGGCGCCCTGGTGGTGGCACTGCTGCCCCGCAGCCGTCCGGACCTGGCCAAGCTGGTGGCGTTCGGCTGGTCGCTGCTGGTGCTGGTGCTCTCGGTGGTGATGTGGTTCGCCTTCTCCGCCGGCGGTGACCGGTTCCAGTTCCGCGAGTCGTACCCGTGGATCCCGAACTGGGGCGTGAACTTCACCTTCGAGGTGGACGGCATCGCGCTGGTCATGCTGATGCTGATCGCGATCCTGGTGCCGCTGGTGATCCTGGCGTCCTGGCACGACGCCGAGGCGTCGAAGCGCTCGGTGCCCGCGTACTTCGCGCTGCTGCTCGTCCTCGAATGCACGATGATCGGCGTCTTCGCCGCCGCCGACGTCTTCCTGTTCTACGTGTTCTTCGAGGTCATGCTGGTGCCGATGTACTTCCTGATCGGCAGCTACGGCGGCCACCAGCGGCAGTACGCGGCGGTGAAGTTCTTCCTCTACTCGCTGGTCGGCGGTCTGTTCATGCTGGCCGCGGTGATCGGCCTCTGGGTGGTCGGCGGGAAGACCTTCGACTGGCAGGCGCTGAGCCAGGCGGAGTTCGCCACCGACACGGCCCGCTGGCTGTTCCTGGGCTTCTTCGTCGCCTTCGCGATCAAGGCGCCGTTCTTCCCGTTCCACACCTGGCTGCCGGACGCCGGTGGCGCGGCACCGGCCGGCGCCGCCGCGCTGCTTGTCGGCGTGCTGGACAAGGTCGGCACGTTCGGCATCCTGCGCTACTGCCTCCCGCTGTTCCCGGAGGCGTCGCGCTGGTTCGCACCGTGGGCCCTGGCACTCGGTGTCATCGGCATCATCTACGCCGCGCTGCTGGCGGTCGGTCAGAACGATCTGAAGCGCCTGGTGTCGTACACCTCGATCGCGCACTTCGGGTTCATCGGCGTCGGCATCTTCGCGTTCACCACCCAGGCCGGCACCGGCGCGGTGCTCTACATGCTCAACCACGGCCTGGCCACCGGCCTGCTGTTCCTCGTGGTCGGCATGCTGATCGCCCGGCGCGGCTCGGCGCTGATCAGCGACTTCGGCGGCGCGGGCAAGCTGGTGCCGGTGCTGGCCGGTGTGCTCTTCTTCGCCGGTCTCGCCTCACTGGCGCTGCCGGGTACCGCGCCGTTCGTCTCCGAGTTCCTGGTGCTGATCGGCACGTTCACCGTCAACAAGCCGGTCGCGGTGATCGCCACGCTCGGCATCATCCTGGCGGCGGCGTACGTGCTGTGGATGGTGCAGCGCACCACGCAGGGCACGCTGAACCCGGCGCTGACCGAGGTCGAGGGCATGCGCCGTGACCTCACCCTGCGCGAGAAGGTGGTCGTCGCGCCGCTGATCGCGCTGATCGTGCTGCTCGGCTTCTATCCGAAGCCGGTCACCGACGTCATCAACCCCGCCGTCCAGGCGACCATGCAGGACGTCGGCAAGTCCGACCCCGCCCCTGAGGTCGGCAGCGTCCAGGAGGCCGCGAAGTGAGTGAACTGAGGCTGCCGTCGATCGACTACGCGGCGCTCGCTCCCATCCTGATCATGCTGGGTGCGGCGCTGCTCGGGGTCCTGGTCGAGGCGTTCGTGCCGCGTCGTCTGCGCAACGCGGTGCAACTCGGGCTCGCCCTGGTGGCGATGCTCGCCGCGATCGTCATGGTGATTCTCAACGCCGACGACCGGCTGATCACCATCGGCGGCGCCATCGCGATCGACGGCCCGACGCTGTTCCTCCAGGGCGCGATCCTGGTGCTCGCGGTGATGGCGCTGCTGCTCGTCGGTGAGCGCACCGTGGAGCGGGGCGGCGCCTTCGTGGCGCACGCCGCTGTCACCGCCGAGTCGGCGGAGGACCGGCGGCAGGCCGAGGGCGTCGGTGGCGCCACCGAGGTCTACCCGCTGATGTCGTTCGCGATCGGCGGCATGCTGATCTTCGTGGCGGCGAACGACCTGCTGACCATGTTCGTCGCGCTGGAGGTCTTCTCGCTCCCGCTCTACCTGCTCTGCGCGCTGGCCCGCCGCCGGCGTCTGCTGAGCCAGGAGGCGGCGCTGAAGTACTTCATGCTCGGCGCGTACGCCTCGGCGTTCTTCCTGTTCGGTGTGGCCCTCATCTACGGCTTCACCTCCGGCATCCCGGGCCGTACGGCCGGCGTCGACTTCGCCACCGTGCACGCCGCGGTCACCGACTCCCCGTCCAGCCCGGTGCTGCTGTTCGCCGGTATGGCGCTGCTCGCCATCGGCCTGCTGTTCAAGGCCGCCGCTGCGCCGTTCCACGTCTGGACGCCGGACGTCTACCAGGGCGCGCCGACACCGGTCACCGGCTTCATGGCGGCCTGCACCAAGGTCGCCGCGTTCGGGGCGCTGCTGCGCGTCTTCCACGTCGCGTTCGCCGGGGCCTCCTGGGACTTCACCCCGGTGCTCGGCGCGATCGCGGTGCTGACCATGCTGGTCGGCGCGGTGCTGGCGGTCACCCAGACCGACATCAAGCGCCTGCTGGCGTACTCGTCGATCGCGAACGCCGGTTACCTGCTCGTCGGTGTGCTGGCACCGAGCCGTGAAGGGCTCTCCGGCACCATGTTCTACCTGGCCGCGTACGGCTTCTCGGTGCTCGCCGCGTTCGCCGTGGTGACGCTGGTGCGCGACGCCGACGGGGAGGCCACCCACCTGTCCCGCTGGGCCGGGCTGGGCCGCCGCTCGCCGTTCTTCGCGGCGATCTTCACGTTCATCCTGCTGGCCTTCGCCGGTATCCCGCTGACCAGCGGCTTCACCAGCAAGTTCGCGGTCTTCGGCCCGGCCCTGGAGGCGAACCAGGCGTGGCTGGTGATCGCCGGCGTGCTGACCAGCATGGTGCTGGCGTTCCCGTACCTGCGGGTCGTCGTCATGATGTGGCTGTCCGAGCCGGGCGAGTCCACCCCGACGGTGACCGTGCCCGGTGCGCTCACCTCGGCCGCCCTGGTCATCGGCGTGCTCGCCACGCTGGTCCTCGGCGTGGTGCCCGGCCCGCTGCTCGACCTGACGACCGGTGCCGCCGAATTCGTCAGATGACAGAGGTGATCCCACCGGGGGCCGGTACGCCGTGGCGTGCCGGCCCCCGGCGTATCCCCGTCGACGAGCAGGTCGAACGGGTGTGGCATGGTTGAGGACGTGGCGAACCCGGCTGGCGAGCGTTCAGGTCAGTTCGGCGCGCTCGGCCTGCATCTCGCCGACCCGCGCGTCGAAGCCTCCGTGCTGGGCGTGCTCGACCGGGTCGAGACGAGCCTGCGGGCGAGCGTGGCGAGCGCCGATCCGCTGGTGACCGAGGCGTCCCGGCACCTGGTCGAGGCCGGCGGCAAGCGGTTCCGTCCGCTGCTGGTGGCGCTGGGCGCCCAGTTCGGCGACCCGGATACCGACCAGGTCGTCCCCGCCGCCGTGGTGATGGAGCTCACCCACCTGGCGACGCTGTACCACGACGACGTGATGGACGAGGCTGCCGTGCGGCGTGGCGCCCCGAGCGCCAACTCCCGCTGGACCAACTCGGTCGCCATCCTGGTCGGCGACTACCTCTTCGCCCGGGCCGCGGACATCGCCGCCGACCTCGGCCCCGAGGCGGTACGCCTCCAGGCGCGCACGTTCGCCCGGCTGGTGCACGGCCAGATCGCCGAGACGGTCGGCCCGCGCGACACCGACCCGGTCGCGCACTACCTGCACGTGATCGCCGAGAAGACCGGTTCACTCATCGCCACCTCGGCCCGCTTCGGCGGCATGTTCGGCGGCGCGGCTCCCGAGCACGTCGAGGCCCTGGCCGAGTACGGCGAGATCATCGGCGTCGCGTTCCAGCTCTCCGACGACCTGCTGGACATCGCCAGCGAGTCGGTCCAGTCCGGCAAGACGCCCGGCACCGACCTGCGCGAGGGCGTACCCACCCTGCCGGTGCTCTACGCGATGGCCTCCGACGACGCGGACGCGGCGAGCGTACGGCTGCGCGAGATCCTGGCCACCGGCCCGCTGGTGGACGACGCGCTGCACGCCGAGGCGCTGGGCCTGCTGCGGGAGTCGCCGGCGCTCAAGCGCGCCCGGGAGACGGTGCGTAGCTACGCCGAGGACGCACGCGCCCGGCTGGCTCCGCTGCCCGAGGGGCCGGCGCGTCGCGCGCTGGAGTCCCTCTGCGACTACATCGCCGACCGCACCAGCTGACCTCCCGGCCGCCCTCACCCCCTCGGCCTGTCGCCGCCCGTCCGGGCTCTCGTCGATCATGAAGTTGACGGCCGCCCATACGGCGTGTCGCGCCGCTAACTTCATGATCGACGCGACGGGGCTCGGGGGCGACGCGGACGGTCAGGGGAGGGTGGGGGTGGGGGTGGGGGTGGGGCGTAGGAGGCGGGCGCCCAGCAGCATCAGGAAGGCGGCCAGGAGCATCGCCGCGGCAGCAGTCAGCCACATCGCCGGGTAGCCCGCCGCGCCGGCCAGCGCGCCCAGGCCGAGCGGACCCAGGCAGCCGCCCGCGTACACCCCGGTCTGGGTGATCGAGGTGGCGGCGGCCGGGGCCTGCGGGTGGAGCCGGACCACGGCGAAGTTCATCAGCCCCGGCCAGGCCCAGCCCAGACCGAAGCCGAGCACCACGCCCGCTACCAGCGGCGCCGATCCGGCCACCGCGAGCAGGATGAGGCCGACCGAGCCGGTCAGCAGCATCCCGGCGATCAGCCCGACGTGCCCGCTGGTGCGCCGGTCGGCCAGCCAGCCGACGCCCACCCGGGCGAGCACGCACACCACGCTGCCCAGGGTCAGCGTCAGGCCGGCCAGGCCGGGGGAGAGCCCTCGCGCCGCAGCCGAGTCGACCAGGAACGTGCCGAGGGCGTTCGCCGCGGCTGCCGCGAGCGTCGCGGCCAGCCCGATCACCACGAGCGGGCCGGTGCCGCCGGGACCGCGACCGGAGGCGGTCCGGGCCCGCCGGTCCCGTCCGGCCCGGGGTACGGCCGGCAGCACGGCGAGCGCGGCCACCGCTGCGGCCACGAAGGCCCAGCGCCAGCCGGCGGTGAGCGCGACAGTGGGTACCGCCAGACCGGCCAGCAGCGTAGCGGCCGGTACGGCAGCCTGCTTCACGCCGAACGAGAGGCCCTGCCGGTGGGCGGGTACGTGCTCGGCCAGCGCGGCGTTGCTGGCGAGCTGCCCGAGGGCGTTGGCGGCTGCGCTGAGCGCCAGCAGCGCCACCAGGATCGGGTACGACCGGGCCAGCCCGGCCACTGCGAGCAGCGAGGCGGCGGAGAGCAGGATGGCGGCCCGGGCTACCGGGGCCGAGCCGAAGCGCTCGACCAGGGCGCCGGAGGGCACCGAGGCGAGCGCGCTCACGCCGAAGTAGATCGAGACGGCCAGGCCCAGCCCGGCCGGGCTGAAGCGGAGTTCGTCAGCGAGCTGGACGGCGAGCCCACCGACCAGGAAGACGGGCAGGACGCACACGATCGTGGTGAGGGTGGCGCCCGCGCCGACCGTGACGGCGTGGCGGGACGCCGGAGAGGCGACTCGCGAAACTGTTTCAGTCATCGCGAGCACACCTTACGCCCGGACGTTTTGGCTGCTCATCGTGTCCGTCGACACACGTTCTGTGTCCGGTCTTCTGGCATCCTCCATCCGAACAGGCATTTCGCACTCGGCCGGTTTTTCATATGGTGTAAGTCCCCGGCGGCGGAGGTGGTTGTGCGCGACCCCTTGGCGGAACCTTCGGACCTGATCCGTAGTGTGTCTCGCGCGCTTCGAGTGCTCGAGTCGGTCGGCCGTGCGCCGAGAGGGCTCACCGTGAAGCAGATCGCCCGGCGCTGCGAGCTGACCGTCGCCACCACCTACCACCTGGTGCGCACGCTCGCGTACGAGGGCTACGTGATCCGGCGCGAGGACGGGACGTACATCGTGGGGTTGGAGGTGGCCGACCGCTACCGCGAGCTGGTCACCGCGTTCCGGGGGCCGCCGGCGGTGGGTGAGGCGCTGCGCCGCGCGGCGTCGGACACCGGCTGGAGCCACTACCTCGGCCGTTTCGTCGGCGGGCAGGTGGCGGTGACCGCGTCCGCCGAGGGGCCGCGCTCGCCCTACATGGAAGACCTGGTGCCGGGCTTCGACGAGGGCGCGCACGCCACCGCGCTGGGCAAGAGCCTGCTCGCCACGCTCACCACCGAACAGCGCTTCCGCTACCTGCGCGAGTACGGCATGCGCCCGTTCACCACCGCCACCCTCACCACTGTCGAGGCGTTCGAGGCGGACCTGGCCGCCGGTGACCGGCGCGGCATGCAGCTGGAGCTGGGGCAGTTCCGGCAGGGCGTGGCGTGCGCCGCGGTGCTCGTCAGCCCGGACAAGGACATCGAGCGCCGGGTGGTGCTGGCCTGCGCGCTGCCGGCCGGCGAGATGATGACATCGGCCCGGGTGGTCCGCGCCAAGCTCCTCACCGCCGCGCGCGCCATCGCCGACGGGATCGCCTCCGAGAACTGACTCGCCGCGCGCCGATCCCCGCCGGGACCGCCTCCGAGAACTGACGAGGGGCCGCCGACCTGGTGGGTCGGCGGCCCCTCGCGGGGCGGTCCAGCGCCGGACCGCCCCCGGGGTGGGTCAGCTACCGACCGGGCCGCCGTCGAGGCGCCAGGTGACCACCACGCCGGGCTTGGCGAAGTCGCCGTCCGGCCAGGTGGAGGCGGGGTTCTCCACCGACGCGCCGGAAACCTCGCCCGGGTGCTGCACGGCCACGAAGACCGAACGGTTGTCGCCGGTGATGAACGGGCCGCAGGTCTCCGCGCCGAGCGGCACGGTGAGGAACTGCTTCAGGTGGCCCCGCTCCGGACCCTCGACGGCGGTGGCGAACAGGCCGTCGTTGCTGCCCAGCGCGTTGCCGTCGGTCGAGATCCACAGGTTGCCGGTGGCGTCGAAGGCGACGTTGTCCGGGCAGGAGATCGGGGAGACCTTCGTCTTGTCGTACCCCGCGAAGTAGGTCGAGGCGTCGGCCGGGTCGCCGCAGACGATCGGCAGCGACCAGGCGAAGGTCTCGGCGGTGTTGTCGCCGCGGTCCTCGACCAGCTCCAGGATCTGCCCGTGCTTGTTGCTGTTGCGCGGGTTCGCCTCGTCGGCGGGCGCCTTGCCGGCCTTGCCGCGGTCGCTGTTGTTCGTCAGCGCCACGTAGACCTTGCCGGTGAGCAGGCTCGGCTCGACGTCCTCGGGCCGGTCCATCTTGGTGGCGCCGACCTTGTCCCCGGCCAGCCGGGTGAAGGTGAGCACGTCCGCGGCGGTCATGCCGTCGACGTACGAGCGGTTGCCGCTGACCAGCTTGATCCAGCGGCCCCGGCCGCCGAACCCACCGTCGGCCGGGAGCTTGCCGGAACCGTCGATCTCGGCGGCCGGGCTGTCGCCCTCGATCTTCGCGACGTAGAGCGTGCCCGACTCCAGCAGCGTCAGGTTGTGCCGCCGCGCCACCGAGGACTTCCCCGGCATGAACTTCTTGTCCGAGACGAACTTGTAGAGGTAGTCGAAGCGCTCGTCGTCGCCCATGTACGCGACCACCCGGCCGTTGCGCGCCACGATGACGTTTGCGCCCTCGTGCTTGAACCGGCCCAGCGCGGTGTGCTTGCGCGGCTTGGCCTGCGGGTCGAACGGGTCGATCTCGACGATCCAGCCGAACCGGTTCGCCTCGTTGGGGTGCTTGGCCAGGTCGAAGCGCTCGTCCGCCCGCTCCCACTTGCGGCTGCCGCTCGGGTGGCGCACGTCGGTCGGGATGCCGTACCGGGCCAGCTTCGGCTTCTGCTCCTCCGGCGCGCCGTCTCCGCCGACGAAGTACTGGTTGAAGTTCTCCTCGCCGGAGAGCACCGTGCCCCACGGGGTGACGCCACCGGCGCAGTTGTTGAGCGTGCCGATCACCGTCCGGCCCTTCGGGTCGGCGGCGGTACGCAGCCACGACGAGCCGGCGGCCGGGCCGGTCAGCTCGAACTTCGTCGCCAGCGCCGTGACCCGGCGGTTGTACTCCCGCCGGCCACGCCGTACCGGCTGCCACTGCCCGGTGTTCTCCACCCGCTCCAGCTCCACCACGGACATGCCGTGCGCGGCCATCGCCACCCGCAACTGCTCCACTGTGAGCGCGTCCTGGCTGGTGAAGCCGGGGAACATGAGGTCCTCGTTGGTGTACTCGTGGTTCACCACGAGCAGCGCGCGCCGACGGTCGATCGGGAGCACCCCGACGAAGTCGTTGTTGTAGCCGAACTGCTTGGACTGGGCGGCGGCGGTCTGCCGGCCGAGGCTGAACGCGGGCGCGCCGGGCACGACCTCGTCACCCCAGCGGATCACCACGGAGTGGTCGTACCCGTTGGGGACCACGAGGGTGTCGAGCTTGTTCGGCGGGATCGGCTTGAACGTCAACGCGCCGCTACCAGGGCGGCCCGCGCCGGCGGGCGAGACCTCGCCGCCGCCGGGCACGGGCGGGGCGGCGGGTGCGGCGGCGGCCGGCGCGGCGCCGGCGAGCGCGCCCGCGGCGGCGCCGCCGAAGCCGAGCACCAGCGCGCCGACCGCGCCGGCCCGGACCACGCCGCGCCGGGAGATCTCGGTGTCGACCACGTCGCCGAAGTACGGGTTGTCGGTCGGGTTCGGCACCGGGTGGTCACACGCGTTGCCGCACCGGTACAGACAGGTCATCGCGTCGCGGCTGCCGTGGCGGGTGCCACCCAGCAGCGGAAGCAGGCGAGGCCGGTCGCTCATGAGGTGGAGCCTCCTGATCTCAACGTCGGAAGGCGCGCGGGCGAGACGGCCCGGGCGCTCACCCGCCGGACGCTGCCAGGGCACGGTGAGCGGGGATCGGCCCGGACCTGAACCGGACGTGAACAGCTCCGCGTTGACCTGCGGATGAACCGTTCGGCGTCACGGCACGTATGGAAGGGCGAACGCATCGCCGGTTTCCCCGCCGCCGGAAGCGAGGTACCGCCATCAGCGACCACGACGCCCAACTGCTGCGCGCGCTGCACGACGAGCATGCCGACGCGTTGTACGCGCACGCCCTGCGGCTGGTCAACGGCGATCGGCCCCGGGCCGAGGACCTGGTGCAGGAGACGCTCCTGCGCGCCTGGCGGCACCCCGAGTCGTTGGACCCGCGACGCGGCTCGGTACGCGCCTGGCTGTTCACCACCGCGCGGAACCTGGCGATCGACGCCTGGCGGCGGCGCTCGGCCCGCGTCGGCGAGGTCTACACGGACGAACTGCCCGAGACCGCCGAGACGGTCGACGAGACGGAGCGCGCGGTGGAGGCGTGGACCGTGGCCGAGGCGCTCAACCGGCTCAGCCCGACCCACCGGGAGGTGCTCGTCGAGTGCTTCTACCAGGGACGTTCGGTGGCGGAGGCGGCGGCACGGCTGGGCGTACCGCCGGGGACGGTGAAGTCGCGTACCCACTACGCGCTGCGCTCACTACGGTTGGCGCTGGCCGAGATGGGGGTGACCGGGTGACACGCTGCGAGTTCGCGCACGACGACGGGGCGTACGTGCTCGGTGCCCTCGCCCCGGCGGACCGGGTCGCCTACGAGCGGCACCTGGCCGGGTGCGCGCAGTGCCGGGAGGCGGTGGCCGAGATCGCCGTGCTGCCCGGCCTGCTGGGGCGGCTCGACCCGGCCGGGCTGGAGCAGTTCCTGGAGGTCGGGCCGGAGACGTCGCGGGTGCCCGCGCTGCTCGACGCCGCGCGCGAGCGCAAGCGCCGCGAGCGGTCCCGCTCCCGCCGACGGTACGCGCTGACAGCGCTCGCCGCCGCCGCGCTCGCGGTGCTGGCGGGCGTCGGGGTGGGACTCGTGCAGTCGCCGGCCGAGCCGTCGAAGCCGCCGGTGGCGCTGGCCTCGATGCGGCCGGTGGCCGGGACGGTGCCGGTGCACGCCGAGGTGGGGCTGACCGAGACGCCGTGGGGCACCGAGGTCACCATGCACTGCGGGTACGACAGGCGGGCCGGGCACCGGGAGGCGTACACGTTCCGGCTGGTGGCGCACGGCCCGGACGGCGCGACGGAGCAGATCGGCTCGTGGCTCGCCGCCCCCGGTGACGACCTGCGCTTCTCCGGCGTCACCCGCTTCACCAAGGGCGAGCTGGTCCGCCTGGAGCTGCTCCGAGGAACAAACGCCCCCGTCCTGGCCTACGACCTGCGCTGACCCTGCCCCCGCCCGCTCTCCCCGTTGATCTTGCACTTGCGGCCCTTGGTGCGGCTGGTTCGCCCCTTTCGCCGGGGCGGTAAGTGCAAGATCAGCGGGACGGGGTGGGGGTGGGGGCGGTCGGGGTGCGGGCGGCCTGGCGGGTGCGGTGGGAGTGGCGCAGGGCGTCGGCGGTGAAGACCACCAGGGCGAGCCAGACCAGGGCGAAACCGGCCAGCCGGGCCGGCGGCATCGGCTCGTGGAAGATCAGCACGCCGCAGCCGAGCTGGAGGATCGGCGCGAGATACTGCAGCATGCCGACAGTGGACAGCGGCAGCCGGTTCGCCGCCCCGGCGAACAGCAGCAGCGGGATCGCGGTGGCAGCCCCCGCCAGCACCAGCAGCGCGGTGTGCCCGGCCGAGACGTGCCCGAACGTCGAGTCGCCGCGCGCCGACAGCCACCCCAGGTACGCCAGTGCGGGCAGCGCCAGCACCGCCGACTCGACGAACAGCCCTTCCGTGGCGGGCAGCGCGAGCTGCTTCTTGACCAGCCCGTACCCGGCGAAGCTGAACGCCAGGGTGAGCGCCAGCCAGGGCAGGCGGCCGTAGTCGACGGTGAGCACCGCGACCGCGAGCGCACCCACGCCGAGCGCCGCCCACTGGGCGCGACGCAGCCGTTCCCGCAGCACCAGGACGCCGAACAGCACCGACACCAGCGGGTTGATGAAGTAACCGAGCGCCGTCTCCACGACCCGGTCGGAGTTCACGCCGTAGATGTACGTGCCCCAGTTGACGGCGATCAGCGCGGCGGCGAGCCCGATACCGGCGAGCGCCCGGGGTCGCCGGGCCAGCTTGCGCAGGAAGCCGGCGTGCCGCGTGGCGGCCAGCAGCAACGCCACGAACGCCACCGACCAGAGGATCCGGTGCGCGAGGATCTCCACCGGCCCGGCCGGGCGCAGCAGCTTCAGGTAGATCGGGAAGAAACCCCAGATCAGGTACGCGCCGACGCCGTACAGGTAGCCGAGCCGGAGCTGGTTCACCGCTCCACCGTAAGTGGTGGATCCTTATCTTGGTCCTTATCGGTGACCGGCGTCACCCGCTGATCCAGCTCCATCCACCGATCCGCTGCGACCGGCTTGAAGCCGATCTTCGCGTAGACCCCGTGCGCGTCGAGCGTGGCCAGCAGGATCCGGCGTACGCCCAGCTCGTTCAGGTGGTCGCGGACCGCGCCGGCCAGCCAGGTGCCCAGCCCGCTACCCCGCTCGGCCGGGTCCACGTACACGTCGCACAGCCAGGCGAACGTGGCCCCGTCGGTGACCACCCGGGCGACAGCGACCTGCCGTCCGTCACCCGGCCGGTAGACGCCGAAGCCGATCGAGCCGGTGAACGCGCGCGCCACCGTCTCCCGCTCCCGCCCCAGCGCCCAGTACGCGTCGGTGGAGAGCCAGACGTGCACCCGGTCCAGGTCAATCCGATCCGGGTCGGTGCTGATCTCGTAGCCGTCCGCGCGGGTCAGGGTGAACACCCGGCCGAGGCTAGTACCCCCGGCCGGGGCCCTCGCCAGCCAATTCCCTACGGCTGGCCTGGTGGCCCCGGCCGGCCGCGACGGCGGCCGGCCGGGGTCCGGTGTCAGTCGCGGTCGAGGACGGCGCCGAGGATCCAGGTGACGATGCCGACGAAGAGCGCGCCCAGCACCGCCTCCGGCCAGAACCCGTCCACGTGGAAGGGCAGTCCGGCCTCACCGGCGATCCAGCTGGTGAGCAGGAAGAGCAGGCCGTTCACCACGAGCGCGATCAGGCCGAGGGTCAGCAGGTAGAAGCCGCACCCCACGGTCTTGATGATCGGCTGGAGCACCGCGTTCACCACACCGAAGATGACCGCGACGAGCACCAGCGTGATCACCGTCTCGGTGGCCGAGTCGGAGTCGAGCGAGATGCCCGGGATGAGCAGGGTGGCGAGCCAGAACGCCACCGCCGTCGAACCCACGCGAATCAGAAGACCCTTCAGGAAATCCATGGCCGGGATCGTGCCACGGCCGTACCACCAGGGGAAGGCTCGACCTGGTACGCGGCGGGGCGGCTCGTCAGTGCCGGGCCGGGCGACCGACCAGTTGCGACTCGACAGGTGTGGGCGAGAGTAGCGCCCAGCGCAGGGCCCGCCGGTTGACCACAGCCACCATGTCGTCGCGGATCCGGGTGAGCCACTCGGCGGAGCCGCCCAGGCCCAGCGCCGCGCCCGCCAGCGCGGCCTCGTCCGGGTCGAGCGGCTGGAGGATCGCCAGGTCGGCGCGGGCCAGCGCGGGCGTGTCGGCCGAGGTCAGCTCGTCGCGGACCACCAGCACCGACTGCCAGGCGGCTGCCGGTCCGGCCTCCGGCGGCACCGGGCCGGCGTCCACCACCACCAGCAGCGGGTGCAGCGGCGAGCCGGGCGCGCCACCGGCCGGACGGCCCGGCGGGAGCAGCGGTACGCCGCCGCCGACCGTCCCGACACCCCGCACGAACGGCTCCCAGAAGCGGGGGCGGCCGGTCTGCACCACCACGCGCGCGCCGAGCGCCAGCGCCCGCAGCACGAGCAGTTGCGCCGCGGGCACGCCGCCCACGAGCAGCACCCGGGTCGTGGCCGGGCGGAACAGGCGGACGGTGAGTGCGGCGCCGTGCCGGTTCGCGCCCACCATCAGGCCGGCGGTGGCCGAGGGCAGGTCCAGCGCGGGCGGAGGCGACCCGGCCGGGGACGCGGCACCGCCGGTCACCGCCAACGGCAGCGTGGCGGCCAGCCCGGCGAGGTGCTCACCGTCGAGCCGGCGCAACTCGCCGCCGACGTCACCGGCGATCCGGCGCAGCGTGCGTTCCGCCGTCGACAGCCCGGCCGCGCTCCCGGCCGCCACCCGTACCGCCAGCTCGGCCGGGACCGGCGCGGTGCCGGTGCGCGGACCGGCTGTGAGCGCGACTGTGGTGGCGGTCGCGGGCAGTGCGAGCAGGCGGCCCACCAGCCCTCGGGCCGCCTCGCCACGCGGATCCGGCCACCGGCGCAGTCGCCAGGTGGCCTGCGTCAAGCCACCGACAGTGAGCAGCGGCCAGGTCTCCCGTACCGGGGCGCCGGGTTCGTGGTGGGCAAGTTCGGCGATCACCCGCAGCGCCGCGTCGCCGCCCAGCGGCCGGGCGGTGAGCGGGCCGAGCCGGCGGACGAGTCGCCGCAGGGTGCCGGACAGTGCCCGCAACAGGTCCTCGTCCGGCCAGCCGTCTGCGCGCAGCACCTGGACGACCAGCACCACCCGTGCCCGCGCGGCCACCCGCCCGTCGGTGAGCTGGCGGTACGACGTCCCGGCCGGACCGCCGGCAACCGCGGGCACCGGTGCGGGCGACGACGAGAACACCAGTTGCAGCCGGATCGCGGGGGCGTCCGGACCGGCCGGGGGAAGCAGGTCGAACGGCGTGGGCAGCTCGTGCGCGTGGTCGCCGAGCAGGTCGTCCGGGTCGCCCAGCTCCAGGAGGGCGGTCAGCCCGGCGGCGTCGTGCAGCACGGCCGCCCCGCCGGACGCCTCGGTCGCGCCGACCACCGAGCCCGGCCGGAGCAGCCCCAGCAGCGCCGCCGGATCGGCCGCCGGTGGCAGGGCGCGCCGCCGCGTCACGTACGCGGCAGCGGTGACGAGCCACTCGTGCAGCCAGCGGCCGCGCACCCGGACCCACGCGGCCGGCAGCAGCAGGGCCGCCGACAGCAGCGCGACGGCCGTCGGCACGACACCCCGCCCGGCGGCTGCGACCAGCACCGCCGCCGCGACCTGGGTGGCCACGATCTGGCCGGCGCGCAGGCGAGCGGTCGGACGACTCGTCCACTGTGACGTGCGGACCGGGACGGACGCGGGCCGCTCGGACGTGCTCGCGGTCACCGCACCTCCTCGCCGGGTCTCCGCGTGACGCTGCCGTGGCTCATCGTAGTGGGCGGGTTGTCCACAGGGGAGCCCGAGGGGGTAGCAGAACCGGAGTCGGGCGGCTACCGTCAGCGACGAAATCGTCGAGTTGCGTGTCCGCCGCCACCGGGCTTCCCCCTCCACCGGCCCCGGACCCCCGCCGACGAGTCCACGGTGGTCACACGGTGGCCAGCCACGACCGAGGAGACGAGGTGACGTCCGGGATGTCCCAGACCCAGGCAGAAGCCGCGGTGATGCAGCAGACCGCCGCGAAGTTCGAGCAGGTCGACCAGTCGCTCCAGACCATGCTCAGCGGCCTGATGGCCGAGCTGGAGGTGTTGCAGCAGGCCTGGCGGGGTGCCGGTGGGCGATCGTTCGCGCAGGTCAAGCAGCAGTGGGCGCAGGACCAGGCAGCCCTTCAGCGGGCGCTGCGCGAGACCGCGACCGCGATCCGCAGCGCCGGCCGCCACTACGACGTCGCCGACACCGAGGCCGCCGGCCGGGTGGCGGGCACCAACCGCGGCATCCAGCTGCCGCTCTGACAACCGGAAGGATCGAATCCATGGAGCACGGTGTGCTGGTCGTCAACTTCGCCGCCCTGCAACAGGCGGGCGCCGACATCCAACGGGCGCTGTCCACGCTGGAGAGTCAGCTCGGTCAGCTCGAACGCGACGCCGCCCCACTGGTGGCGAGCTGGAACGGCGAGGCCCGCGAGGCGTACGAGGTGCGGCAGTCCCGGTGGCGGGCCGCCTCGCAGGACCTCCAGGCGATGCTGCGTGACATCAAGCTCGCCGTCGAGGACTCCGCGACCGACTACCTCGACACCGAGAAGCGCAACGCCAACCTGTTCCAGTGAACCGACGCCGCGCGGCCCGGGCAGGTGACCCGGGCCGCGCGGCTTCGCGCGTGGCCGGCGATCAGCTCGGAACTGCCGGGTCCGCCGCCCGCCAGCGCCTGCGTGCGCCGCGCGGCAGCACCAGGGCGAGCGCCGCCACCAGTGCCACCGCCCCGCCCGCGACGGCGGCGGCCAGCAGCGCCCGGTCCCGGGCCGTGTCCCGGCGGGACTGGCGGGCCAGTGCGGCCGGATCGGGCCGCTCGGCGGGAAGCGCCGCCCCCGGCCGGGTGCGGGAATCGGTCGCGCCGGCCGACTCGGTCACCGCCCGGTACGGGTTGAGCACCCCCGCGCCGTAGCCCGCGTCCCGCCCGGGCGCCGGGTCGGCGGCGGCCACGATCAGGCCGGCCACCTCGGCCGCGCTCAGCCGGGGCCGGTACTGGCGCAGCAACGCGGCAGTACCCGCCACGAACGGAGTGGCGTAGCTGGTCCCCTCCGCCCGCTGGTGGCCCGACCTGGGCGCCGCCATCAGCACCTCGCTACCAGGGGCGACCACGTCCACGTACGAGCCGGTCTGGGAGAACGCCGAGCGTGTCCCGTCCCGCCCGATCGCGCCGACGCCGAGCACCCCGTCGTACGCCGCCGGGTAGGGCCGGGGATCGCCGTTGTCGTGCAGGTTGCCGGCGGCGGCCACCACCACCACGTCCCGCCGCACCGCGTAGGCGACGGCGGCGCGTACGGCCGGGTCGTCCGCGTACAGCACGACCGAGAGGTTGAGCACGTCGGCGTCGTGGTCCACGGCCCAGCGGATGGCCCGGGCGAACCCGGCCGCGTCGACGGTACGCCCCGACTCCCGCCCGTCGACCACCTGCTGCTCGCTCACCCGTACCGGCAGGATGCGTGCGTCCGGCGCGAGGCCGCGGAACGCGACGCCGGGCTGCGGCGCGGCGGCGATGATGCTCGCCACCCCGGTGCCGTGCCCGGCGCAGTCCTGGGTGCCGTCCCCGCTCCGATCGAGGAAGTCGGCGCCGTCGAGGACGCGACCGGCCAGCTGCGGGTGGGACCGGTCCACTCCCGAGTCGACGACCGCGACCACGACCCCGGCCCCCGTTGCGAGGGGGGTGAGCCGTTCCGGGGCGTACCGCTGCTGCGGCCACGGCTGGTCCGCCACCGGGCGGGCCGGCGCGGGCGGCGAGGCGCAGCCGGCGGGTGCGCGAGCCGTCGCCGGAGCGGCCGGAACCCCGGCGACGAGGAGCGTCGCCAGGGCGGCCACGACGGGGTACGCGACTGGCCGAGACATCGACGACCTCCGTAACGTGTCGGCTCCGGAACGGGATGTTAGCGGCTCACTCACGTCGGGGCCGACCGTCGATGGCCAGAAGTCCTGATCTTGCTGCCACCTTGTAGGTTGTATGCGATGCCTGTGGCCTGTTCGCGGAAGGAGAGGTGGCCGTGACCGGATGGGAGCCGGCCACCGAGGCCGAGGTGGCGATGCGGGACGCGCTGCGCGCCCAGGACCAGCAGCAGTACTTCCGTGCGCTGACCCGTGTCGATCTCTTGCTTCCGGTCGCGAACGGACCGACCGCCGGGTGGGGCACCTGGACCTCCGGGGGTCGCACCCACGTGCTGGCCTTCACCTCCGTCGCCGCGCTGCGTGCGAGCCTGGGGGAGAACGCGGGCCCCACCCGCCGCGTCCCCTACCCGGATCTGGCGGCCGGCTGGCCCAACCCCGAGTGGTGGCTGGCGGTCAATCCCGGCCTGCCGATCGAGGGCTACCTGCCCGCCTGGTACGTGGCTCAGCTGTCCCGGGGCGACGTCCGGCTGCCCGGCCGCACCATGGGCGCCCGTGCCCGGCTGGAACGGGTGGAGAACGCCACCCGGGGAGCCCGGAACGCGGTGCCCGAGGCCGCGCCCCGTCCGGCGGCCGTGCCCGTCCCGCCGGCTGCTGTCACGCCTGCTCCGGTGCCTTCCGCCGCCGTCCCGCCGGCCGCTGTGCCGCCTCCGCTCGTGCCGCCGCCCGCGGTGCCGCCTCCGGCTGTTCCGCCTCCGGTCGTGCCGACGGTTGCCGGCGCGCCCGGCCGGGACGAGCGGCTGATGAAGACCGACGAGCCGCCCACGGTGCCGATGCGGGCCGCCTCGGTCCTGGGGCGGCGGATGCCCACCGTGCCGCCCCGCCGCCGGGCGCCGGACGGCGACGTCCCGAGCCGGACCGCCCCCGGCACCGAGTCGGATGCGGACGCCCTCGACGGCTGGCTCACCGATCTGCGCCGCCGGCCGGACGAGCCGGACCCGTTCACCACCGCCCCGGCGGCACCCGTCGACGAGCCACCGGATGCCTCCGCGCCGCCGCCGTCCCGCTCCTTCTTCGAACCCTCGTCCGGTGGCCGCTCGGCCCGGCGCCCGTCGCCGCTGGACCCGTCGCGCCGGGCCGGCGACCGGGCCACCCCGCCGACGCGGTTCGCCGGCGGGCAGCCGTTCCCGCGCCGACGGCCGCTGAACGAGCCGGTACGCGAGGGCCCGACCCACGCCTTCCCGGCCCGGACGGACGAGCCGTCGCGAGTGCCCCGGTCGGAGGAGGCGACTCAGGCGTTCCGGCCGACCCGCCCGTCCGAGGACGCCACCGAGGCGCTGCCCCGGCGGCACGCCGGACCGGCCACCGCGGCGGACGCCGGCCCCGCTACCGCCGCCGCTGCTGACGGATGGGAGACCGCCCCGGGCGGCACCGAGGGCGAGACGACGCGGTGGGAGACGATCGACGAGCCGGTGGAGGAGCTGCCTCCGTCGATCGCCGAACCGGTCTCCGCGCCGCCCGCCTCACGCCGCGACTTCACACCCATCGTCATCGAGGGCACCGTCATCGAGGCCCGCGACCTGACCGAGCCCGCGCCGCCCTGGTCGGCGCAGCCGACCGGTCCGGTGCGCGCGGAACCGGCCGAGAGGGCGGCCACGCCGTGGGCCGGCACCACCGACCCGACGGTGCCGCTTCCCGTGGACCCGCCGGTCGCCGACGACACGGTGAACCTCACCGAGCCGACGCCGGCCCATGCCGGGGCCACCGGCGCCACGGACCGGAGTGCGCCGCGCGACGAGCCGGCCGTGTCGCTCGCGTCGGAGTCCGAGCCCACGAGGTCGCTGTTCGAGCCGCCGTCCCCGGCAGGCGAGGCCACCGCGCCGCTGTTCACGCCGTCGGCCCCGGCCGAGCCGACTGTCTCGTTGTTCGACCGGGTGCCGACCGGGCCGACCGCGCCGCCGGCCGGCCCGGGCGAGGCCGAGCCGACGGTGTCGCTCACGACGGAGTCCGAGCCCACGGCGTCGCTGTTCGAGCCGCCGGCTCCCGCAGCGGACGCCACCGCGCCGTCGCCGTCGGCCGAGCCGACGGTCTCGCTGTTCGACCCGGCACCGGCCGAGCCGACCGTTTCGTTGTTCGATCCGGTGCCGTCCGAGTCGACGACGTCGCTGTCGGACCCCGCGCCGGACGACCCCACTGCGCCACTGACCAGCCCGCCGGCCGAGCCGACCGCGTCGCTGTCCGACCCCGTGCCGGCGGAACAGCCGACCGTGTCCCTCTTCGAGCCGGCGACCGGCGACGAACAGGTCACCACGTCGCTGTTCGCGCCCGGTGAGCCGACCGTGGCGCTGTCCACGCAGGCGCCGGACACGGCGGGGCCCGCGGCCTCCGAAACGACTGACGATCAGCCGTCAGGCGACGAATCGGCCGCCGAGTTCGTACCGGCGAACGACGTCGAGGAGGACCTGCTGGCCGCCGCGGGCAGCGGCAGCACCGACGGCTTCCTCACCACCCTGCTGCTGGCCCGGGTGCTGCTGCCGGTCGCGCCCGACTCGGCCACCGGCAGCCGGCCGGGTGACCCCGGCTTCGTCTGGCACGCCGACCAGGTCGACGGCGGGAGGTGCGTCTCGGTCTACACCTCGCCGGAACGCCTGGCCGAGCACACCGAGGGCCGGATCGAGACGGTACGGGTCAAGTTCGTCCAGCTCATCCGCAGGTGGCCGGACGTGGCGTGGTCGTTCCGGGTCAACCCGGGCAGCCCGGTCGGCGCGACGTACCCGGGGGAGCAGGTCCTCGCGCTCGCCAACTGGGCGGCCGAGGTGGGCCTCGGCGACGACCCGGAGCCGGCCGCCGCGCCGCAGTCGGCGGAGCGGCAGCGTCCGGAGGCGCCCACGACCACTGCGGACCGGCCGGTGACCATGCAGAAGGCGATCGCGGCGAGCCAGCTCGCGTACTACCTGGAGCGTGGCTACGACCGGGTCTCCGGATTCGTGCACCGGGCCGGGGAACTGGCACACCTGCGTACCCCGGCGGAGCTGTACCGCGCGCTCGGCCTCGGCCACCCCGGTTCGCCGTTCTCCCCGGACGACGACGAGATCTACCTGCTGCGCTGGCCCGCCTACCGGCCGAGCCTCTACCGGATCCCGTACGGCGGCCCGAACGAGGCGGCGATGCGGGCGATGGAGGGCTGGGTGATCGAGCGGTCCCCGTTCCGCGGCAACGGCTTCGCGCCGGGGGAGAGCAGCGACGTGATCGCCGAGTTCAAGGTGGACAGCGCCCGGCTCCCCCACGGCGCCGAGCTGTGGCGGGTCGGCGCGGACGGTGACAGCAGGCTGGTCGCGGTCCTGGACACCGACGAGCTGCTGTGGCGGAAGGCGGGCGAGGCGTGAGCCGGGACGGCTACGTGGCCCGCTGGCGGGGGCGGGAGTACCAGGCCAGCCCCGACGGCGACGACATCCGTCTGTACCAGCCCGGCCCGGACGAGGGATTCACCGAGGTGCGCCCCGGCCGGTACGTCCGGGTGGTGCCGGCCGCCGAGGTCGACGATCTGGCGTACGTGCGGACCACCTGCACCTGGCAGGGCCAGCCGTTCATCGTGCTGGCCGAGCACGAGGGCTGGCTGCGGCTGGAGTACACCGGCGGGCGCTGGCCGGTGGCCGAGGCGATGGGGCTGGAGGCGTTCGACTTCGGCGTCTATCAGGGCTGGGCGCCGGCGGCCGAGGTGGCCGACCTGGGCGAGCAGCGGGTCTGAGTCAGGACTTCGCCCAGCGCAGGATCTCGCCGAGCACCACGTCCCGGGCCTCCACGTGCGGGAAGTGGCCCACGTCGTCGAGCAGCCGCCACTCGTACGGGGCGGTGACGTAGCGGCCGGAGCCCTGGGCGGTACGGGGGAGCGAGGCCCGGTCGAGCGCGCCGTGCAGTTGCAGGGTCGGCGTGACCAGCGGCTTCTGCATCAGCTTCACGAAGCGGTAGCCGTGCAGCCGCAGCACGGAGCGGAACGCCCAGCGGTAGCCCTCCATCGCGCAGAACGCGGCCTGCGGGATCTGCATCGCCACCCGGCAGCAGTGGGCGTAGTCGGCGAAGTCCGGGCCGGACACCCAGCGCGGGCCACCCCACCGGCGCAGGATCTCCTCCACCTCGGCGGCACCGTCGCGGGCCAGTACGTGCTCGTAGCGGGGGAGCTGGAACTTCAGCGTCGCGGTGGCCGAGGTGAACTGGCCGCGCGGGTCGGCGAAGATGGCCGCCCGCAGCCGCAGCGGATGCGGCGCGCCGAGCACCACGAGCCGCCGGACCAGGGTCGGGTGGAAGGAGGCGGCGGTCCAGCCGATGAGCCCGCCCGCGCCGGTGCCGACCACGGTGGCCGACCGCTCACCGAGTGCCCGGATCAGGCCGGCGACGTCGGCGGCGAGCGTGTAGCCGTCGTACCCCCGGGGTGGCTTGTCGCTCGCACCGTAACCGCGCAGGTCGACAGCGACCGCGCGGAAGCCCGCGTCGGCGACCGCCGGCAGCATCTCGCGCCAGGCGTACCAGTATTCGGGGAAGCCGTGCAGGAAGAGCACCATCGGGCCGGTGCCCGCCTCGACGACGTGGAACCGGCTGCCGTTGGCGCCGACGAACCGGTGCGTCCACGGCCCTTCGGGCAGGACGCAGGACTCGTCGACGGGTCCGCCGCGCTGGTCGGTCATGGGGCACAGCCTAGGGCCGCCGGTCACCCACCGGCCCCGCAGGTGACCAGGATCAGGGATTTCTCCGGGCGGTCACCCGGAACCGCATCCCCGGCCGTCCACCGGGTGCGTGAGGGCATCGATACTGCCTGTCACTCCTCGATGATCCGCATCGGGATGCCGGGTCCGCAGTCGACGGAGCGGTCCCGCGCGGTGAGCCGCAGCGTGACCAGGTCGCCCTTGCGCAGCTCGCCGGCGTTCGGGCCGTACACCGCGTACTCCGTGCCGTTCTCGTCCATCAGCCCGTAGCACGGCCCGGGACCGCCCCGGGTGATCCAGCCGGCGACGACGCCCGTGGGCCGGTTGTCAGTCGGTCTCTTCGGCGGGCCGGCGGGCCGGCGCAGCGTCGGCAGGTCGGTGGCGGACAGCGGCGTGGGGCGGCCGGAGGGCGAGGCGGGGCCGCTCGCGGCCGGCTGGTGGTCGTCGGACACGGATCCTCCGTCTCGGCCGCGCCGGCGATCAGCGCCATCGCGGAGCGGCCGGCAGCGTGGTGCGGGTGTCGAACGGATGGGACGCGGGTGGGGTACGCCGGGTTCCCCGGAAAGGGCGATGCCCGGGCGGGTGAACCGCCCGGGCATCGCGTGGTGCGTCGATCAGTGGATCAGGAGAAGCGGACCTTCACCGAGGTGCCGTTCTGCTCCAGAACCTTGATCTTGGTGCCGGTGGCCGGGAGCTTGACGCCGTGGTTCGGCAGCTCCGGGTACCAGTACTGCTTGGTGTCGTCGAACAGCGGCTGCGCCGCCTGGCCGCGGATGTACTGCGGCTGGCTGTTGAGGTGCAGCGTGAACGAGTCGGCCTTCTTCAGGCTGAACGGCGCGTCGTAGACCTGGACGCGGGCCCGCCAGGGCTGCCCGGTCAGGTTGTAGATCGGCCGCGGGTGCGCGTCGATGATCATGTTCCGACCCTCACCCGGGTGCGCGAACGTGTCGTTGTCCGCGAACCGGAGGTTCCAGTAGGAGATCAGCAGACCCTCCTGGTACGCGTAGTGGTCCACGTAGTCCGGGCGGGTGTTCGCGTAGCCGAAGAAGTACGGGCCGGTCTTGAGGTACTTGTCGTACGAGACGTACGACCGGTTGCCGGCGATGTAGTAGTTGTCGAACTTACGGGTGTAGGTCTCCTCGACGATGCTGAAGCCGCTGAGGGTCCAGCCGTTCGCACCGGCCTCGGCGCCGTCGGTGAGCACCGTCTGGCCGTCGGCGGTCACGGTGATCGCGTCACCGTAGAAGCCGCCCTCGGAGACACCGCCGTCCGTCTGGTAGCGGAGCCGGAACTGCACGACGTTGCCGGCGACCGCGTCCATCGGGATGTTGACGTCGACCCACTGGTCGTTGCTGGAGCCGTCCAGGGCGTAGCGCCCGGGGGAGATCTCCTTCAGCGGGGTGCCGTTGGCCGTACCGGCCAGCGAGGTCCAGGTCTGGCCACCGTCGGTGGACGCCTCGAAGAACAGGTAGTCGTAGTCCGCCTCGATGCTGTAGCGACCCTTCATCGACAGCGCGGCGCTGGTCTTCCCGGTGAGGTCGACAGTGCGCGTCATCGTGTTGTTCAGGTCGTCGTCGTTGCCCGAGAAGAACTGCTTCGTACCCTCGAACGGCTTGCCGTTCTGGAACGTGTACTCCCGCTGCGGCAGCACCACCACGGCGGCCTGGGCCTTGTTGGAGTTGTACTCCTGCGGGCCCAGCTCCAGGGTGCGCTTCTGCCCGGCCACGACGACCTCGTAGTCGAGCCAGCCGAGCTGGAGCTTGTTCCAGGCGCCGAGGTCGCCACCGCGCTCGCCGATGCCGCCGTCGTTCTTGGCGCCGAGCCGGCTCTGGGCCATCAGGGTCCAGTGCTCGTTGTTGTTGTCCCCGCCGCTGACCACGTTGTAGTCGTCCGGCAGACCGAGGTCGTGGCCGTACTCGTGGTAGAAGACGCTCCGGCCACCGTTCTCCGGCTGGATGGTGTAGTCACCGATCCAGACGCCGGTGTTGCCGATCTGGGTGCCGCCGGCCGGGAAGTTCTCCGGGCCGGTGTTGCCCTGGTCGCTGGCGAAGGCGTACCACCGGTGGCTCCAGATGGCGTCCTCACCCTGGTACGGGTCACCGTCGGCCTGGTCGCCGCCGGCGTGGACGATCTGGAAGTGGTCGATGTAGCCGTCCGGCTCGTTGAAGTTGCCGTCGCCGTCGAAGTCGTACCGGTCCCACTCGTCCATCGCCTTGACGTCCGCGGCGATCTCCGCGTCGGAGCGGCCCTGCGCCTTCTGGTCGGCGACCCACTGGTTGGCGGCGTCGCGGACCAGCGCCCAGGTGTTGGTGCAGACGTTCGAGGCGCACGGGTAGCCGTCGGAACGGCCGTAGCGGGCCTCGTTGTACCGCACCCTCACCCAGTTGGTGACCTCGCCGTCGACGCTGTACCGACCCGAGGACTGGGCCTCGTAGTACTGCTTCACCGACTCGTCACCGGGGGCGGTGCCGAAGTACAGCTTCCGGAAGTGGTCGGCGCTGTAGTCGGCCTGCCACACGGTGGAGTTGTCCACCGCCCGGTTGGGCTCCGGGATCTGGTTGACGCGCGGACCGTCGAACCGGGACGGGCCCGGGGTGTCCGGGTCGGTGTCCTGGTCCGGGTAGTTCGGGTGCCGCTCGTCGCCGAACTCCGCGAGGATGACGAAGATCTTGTCGGTCCGCTCGCGGGAGAGTTCGACGTACTGGTCCTTGGTCGGACCCTTGCCGGCCTTGGTGCTCTTGGCGGACCTGCCCGCCGCGGCACCTTCGGCAGCCCGCTCGCCGACCTTGACGACCGTGCTGCCGTTGATCTTCTGGGCCTTCGCCCTGCCGGACAGGACCTCGCTGAGGCCCTCCTGGCGCAGCGCGCGCCGCTTCTCCTCGAGCGGGTTGGGCAGGTCGTGCTCAGCCTGCGCAGGCTCGGCCACCGACGGGGCGGCGGCCGGCAACTTCGGCGTCGGCGCGGCGCTGGCGGACGTGCCTGCCACCAGTCCCGTCGCGGTCAGCGAAAGCCCGAGCAGACCCACTGCGACTTTGCGCACGTGGTACCTCCGGTGTGAGGGAACCGGCCCAACTGGGGGTACGGGCCGGTGGAACGTCCCACTAGTGGGACCAAGGGTGAACATAGACACTGCTGCGACTGGTGGGAAGATGTGTGCGTCGATTTGTAGCAACTTTTTGTTGGGGATGCTTTTCACCGTCACACGCCTGCCTGTCACCGAGCCGTTGACCAGCAGCGATGCCTGGATCATGGATTGCAGTGACAGTCATGGATTAAGCGGTAACGCGGAAGGGTCGGGAGCGCTCGCGCTCCCGACCCTTCCCCCATCGAGCCTGTTCAGCTCATTTTTCGGTCATTCCGGTTCCGGTTTGAACGTGCGGTTCAGCTCCGCGGCGGAACCACGTACACAGTGGCGTACGAGTTGTCCTTGGCGGCCCGCTTGATGATGATCGAGACGCCGTACTGGACGCCCGCGTCACCCGGGTTGCCGGTGCCGAGCACGATCGCCCCGCCACCCAGCGTCGAACCGTAGTAGTCCGTCGCCGGGGTGCCGTCCGGGTTCACCACCCGGGTCGTGTACTGCTGGTTGCCCCGCGACGGGACGACCACCGAGGCGTCGTTGTCCCGCGCGTACGCGGCGCCGTCACGGATCTCGATGCCCGGGTACCAGCCCTTGGCGTCGGTGAAGCCGCGCACCGGAGCCTGCGGGCCGAACTTCGTGCAGTACTCGCTGTACGGCTCGTCCGCCGCCTCCAGGCACTCCTTGAACGGGTACGTCGGCTTCAGGCCGAACGCGGCGTTGGAGGACTGCGGCCGGCTGGGCAGGTTCTTCAGCACCGACGGGTCCTTCTCGGCCGCGACGCCCTTGCGGCGCAGCGGGTCGTTGTGCGAGTCGACGATCAGCAGACCGCCCTTGGCGCCGTAGCTGGGCAGCGCGGTCATCTGCGCGGTGACGTGGTTGACGTCGCCGAGCTGGGTGTCCCGGTACCAGACCAGCATGCCCGGCGCGTTGTACGCGATCCGGTCGACCTTCCACGCCTCGTGCGAGTAGACGGTGTCGTAGGTGTACTTCAGGCCCTTGTCGAAGCCGTCGAAGTTACGCCACTCGGCCAGGTAGTAGTGCGACTTCACCTGGGTGCCCGAGTCGATGTACCAACCCGCGCCGCTGGTGTCGGTGAAGGTGCCACCGGTCTGGGTCCAGCCCGCCGCGCCGCTCTCCACGTCGTCGCTCCAGGTGGTGGCGCCGCCGCCGGTCACCGAGAAGTCGTCGGCGAACCAGCCGCGCTCCACGAACGCCTCGTCGGTGGCGTAGCGCAGCCGCACCTGCACGGTCTGCCCGGCGTACGACGACAGGTCGACGTAGTCGTGCCGCCACCCGTTCGTGCTGCCGGTCAGGCCGTACTTCTTGTTGCCGAAGTCGACCATGCGGCCGTTCGGGTCGGCGTAGCCGTCGTTGGTGGAGACCAGCGCGCCGCCCTCGGCGTACACCTTCTGCTCGCTCCAGGTGGCGCCACCGTCGGTGGAGACCTCGACGAAGCCGAAGTCCCAGTCCGCCTCGATGACGTAGTTGTTCCACATCCAGAACTTCGCATCAGCGGCGTTCGGGACGGTCACCGTGCGGCTGAGCTTGACGTCGGCCCAGTTCTGGTCGGCACCGGAGTACCACATGTTCGAGCCGCTGTGCGGCGTGGCCAGCGAGATCACCTTGTCCGGCAGGTCGATCTTGATGCCGTCCTCGGTGCCGACCGGCGTACGCGACGTCTGCCCGAGCTTGACCAGCTTGGACCGGTCACCCGGCCCGAACGTCTTCGGCTCGGCCCAGCCGAGCACCCACTTGTCCCAGAGGCCCATGTGGGTGGGCAGCGCCTGGAAGATCTCGCCGGAGTGCGAGCCGGACGCCATCAGGTCCCAGAAGTCCACGTCGGAGTCGGCGTTGCCGGAGGTGTCGTAGAGGTCCGGCAGGCCCAGGTCGTGCCCGAACTCGTGGGCGAAGACGCCGACGCCGGCGTCCTCCGGCTGCACGATGTAGTTCGACACCTTCAGGTTGGTGCCCGGAATCGTGTAGCCACCGGTCACGGTCGACGAGTGCGCCCAGACCGAGTAGATGCCGACGTCGCCGCCGCCGCGGGACTTGCCCTGGTTGGCGTGCACCAGCACGAGGTGGTCGATCACGCCGTCCGGCTCGTGGTAGTTGCCGTCGCCGTCGCGGTCGCTCTGGTCCTCGATGTCGTAGTCGGCCCAGGGGAAGTTCGGGTCGGCCGCGGCCAGCGCGTCGATCGCGTCGGTGGCGAGCCGGCCCGCGCCCTGCGGGTTGTCCGGGTGGCCGTTCATCGACTGCTCACGCCCGGCGACCCAGTTGCCGTTCTCGTCCTGGAAGCAGCGCGAGGCGGCGTACCAGCCCTCCGAGTGCGGCACCGTGATCCACGGGCTGGCCTGCCCGTCCACGGTGTAAGCGCCCTTGGACATCTCCAGGTACATGTTGTGCATGGTCCGCCCGGCGAGGCTGATGCCCGGCTTGCCGTCCGGCCCCTTCAGGTCCTTGCGGACCCGCTCGGTGATGCCCTTCTTGCTGTACAGCATCTTGTCGTAGTGGGCCGGAGAGAAGTCCGGCACCCACATCGAGTTGTTGTCCTTGTGCGGCAGCGTGGCCGGGTTCGGGATCGTGTTGTGCCGCGGCCCGTTCTGCACGGTGCCGGGAACGCAGGTGCGGTCCTCGAACACCGTCTTCGGGACCATCACGTCGGTGAAGTCGTCGTTGGCCTTGTCGTTGAACTCGACGAGCAGCGTCAGCAGCTTGGCGGTCTGCGTGCTCTTGGCCTTCTTGATCTTCCGAGGGCTGTGGCCGGTCCGGATGGACTTGGCCTCCAGCTTGGCCAGCTCGCGGGCCGCGATCGGGTTGCCCCCGGCGTACTTGCGGTCGTAGGCGCGGGCCTCGTCCGCAGGCGAGGAGAAGACGCCGTCGCGGCCCTTGACCTCCTTGCCGCCGGTGTCCGGCTGGACCTCGGGCTCGGCGTAGTTGATGTAGTGCTCGTCCGCCCCGATCGTGACCGGTGCGGAGCGGGCCGGCTGGGCCGCCGCGCTGCCCGTCACGGTCAGCGACGTGGCCGCGAGCGCGATGGCGGGCAGCGCGACGAGTAAGCGTCGCCGTGCCCTGTGCTGCGACATGGGGAGCATGCCACTCCGTTCGTAGGGAATGGTGGGGACCGGCCGTCTCAGTGACGCTCGTCGAAATCCGCCGGTTGGCTGAACGTAACCGACGACGAGCGACATCGACAGAGTTGATCAGGCCCTCTGGCCGATCAGGTCAGTCCCGGATCCCCCGATCGACCGGCGCGGATCCCGGATGCGACGAGGGGGCGGACCGTCCGGCGGCCCGCCCCCTCGTCGTCGGTCGACGTCAGTCCTCGTCGGACTTCCCGCCGCTCATCCCCGACGAGATCAATTCCATGACCGAGGAGTCCTGGAGCGTGGTCACGTCGCCGAGCGACCGGTTCTCCGCCACGTCCCGCAGCAGCCGGCGCATGATCTTCCCGGAGCGGGTCTTCGGCAGCTCCGGCACCAGCATGATCTGCCGCGGCTTGGCGATCGGGCCGAGCGTCTTCGCCACGTGGTTGCGCAGCTCGGCGATGAGCTGTTCGCCCGCGTCACCGGAGATCTCCGCGCTGCCGCGCGGGATGGCGAACGCGACGATCGCCTGGCCGGTGGTCGGGTCGGTCGCGCCCACCACCGCCGCCTCCGCCACCGACGGGTGACTGACCAGCGCCGACTCCACCTCCGTGGTGGAGATGTTGTGGCCGGACACCAGCATCACGTCGTCCACCCGGCCGAGCAGCCAGATGTGCCCGTCGTCGTCCTTCTTCGCGCCGTCACCGGCGAAGTAGACCCACTCGTCCCCGGTGTTCGCACCGGCGCCGAACCGGGACCAGTACGTCTCCAGGAACCGGTTGTCGTCGCCCCAGATCGTCCGCAGCATCGACGGCCACGGCTCCTTCAGCACGAGGTATCCGCCGCCGCCGTTCGGCACCGACTGGCCCTGGTCGTCGACCACGTCGGCGACGATGCCGGGCAGCGGGCTCATCGCCGAGCCGGGCTTCGCCTCGGTCACGCCGGGCAGCGGCGAGATCATGATGGCGCCGGTCTCGGTCTGCCACCAGGTGTCCACCACCGGCAGCTCGCCGCGGCCGACGTGCTGCCGGTACCAGATCCACGCCTCCGGGTTGATCGGCTCACCGACGCTGCCGAGCAGGCGCAGCGACGACAGGTCGTACCCGGCCGGGATGTCCTCGCCCCACTTCATCATGGTGCGGATCAGCGTCGGCGCGGTGTACAGGATGGTCACCTTGTACTTGTCGACGACCTCCCAGAACCGGCCCTTGTGCGGGGTGTCCGGCGTGCCCTCGTACATGACCTGGGTGGCGCCGTTGGAGAGCGGGCCGTACACGATGTAGGAGTGCCCGGTCACCCAGCCGATGTCGGCCGTGCACCAGTAGACGTCCGTCTCCGGCTTCAGGTCGAACACCGCGTGCGTGGTGTACGACGTCTGGGTCAGGTAGCCGCCGGTGGTGTGCAGGATGCCCTTCGGGCGGGCGGTCGTGCCGCTGGTGTAGAGGATGAACAGCGGGTGCTCGGCGTCGAACGCCTGCGCCTCGTGCTCCGGCGACGCCGTCTCCACCGTCTCGTGCCACCAGTGGTCCTTCGCCGACCAGGCGACCTCCTCACCGGTACGCCGGACCACCAGCACGTGCTCGACCGACGGGCAGTTCGCCACCGCCTCGTCCACCGTCGGCTTGAGCGCCGACGGCTTGCCCCGGCGGAAGCCGCCGTCCGCGGTGATCACCACCTTGGCGCTGGCGTCCTGGATCCGGTTGGTCAGCGCGTCGGCGGAGAAGCCACCGAACACCACGCTGTGCGTGGCGCCGATCCGGGCGCAGGCGAGCATCGCCACCGCCGCCTCCGGGATCATCGGCAGGTAGATCGCCACCCGGTCACCGGCGGTCACGCCCAGCTCGGTCAGCGCGTTCGCCGCCTGACAGGTGAGCTTGTGCAGGTCGGCGTAGGTGACGGTACGGGTGTCGCCCGGCTCGCCCTCCCAGTGGATCGCCACCTTGTCACCGAGGCCCGCCTCGACGTGCCGGTCCAGGCAGTTGTACGCCACGTTGAGCCTGCCCCCGGTGAACCACTTCGCGAACGGGGCGTTCGACCAGTCGAGCACCTGCTCCCACGGCTGGGCCCAGGCCAGCCGGCCGGCCTGGCGCTCCCAGAAGGCCAGCCGGTCCCCGGCCGCCTCCTCGTACGCCTCGGCGGTCACGTTGGCGTTCGCGGCGAGTTCAGCCGGCGGCGGGAACTGGCGCGTCTCGTTCAGCAAGTTGGCCAATGCCTCGCTCATGCGGTGACTCCTTCGTCGCGTGACCTGCGTCTCCTACTCCGGGGAAGGTTAGTCCCGCCGTACCCCGCTCGCGACCGTCCGGCCCCTCACCGCGCGCCCAGTGGCCCTTCCCTCGCGCCGAGGTGTAAGGAAGGGCCCCTTCTTAACGCCTCCGGTAGAGGAAGGGCCCCTTATTGACAACCCCCGGCTTGGGAGGAGCCCGGCGGTCGCTAGCGTGACGGGGTGACCACCGATCCGCTCGCCCCGCTGCTCGCGCTCGCCGACGTCGCCACCGCCGTCGAGCAGGCCCGCGAGCGGGTCGACCTGGCCCACCGGCACCGCGCGCTGCGCCGCCAGGGCGGCCAGGTCGCCGCCGAGGTCAGCCTCCGCTCGGCAGTGGCCAGCGCCGCGCTGGAGGGCCGCGTCCACGACCGCGAGGAGGTACGCGCCGGCACCGTCACCGACCCGGTGCTCCAGGGCGCGCTCCGGGTCGCCGGGGCGCTGCCCGGGCTGAGCGACCTCTGGCCCAAGGCTCCCCGGCAGGTGATGGCCCGGCTGCACGTACTCGCCGCCCGCGACGTGGTGACCGAGGAGGAACTGGGCCGCCCGGTCGCCGACCCGGTGGTCGCGGCCCGCCTCGACGGCCTGGCCGCCCTCGTCGCCGGCGGCACCAAGGTGCCACCGCTGGTGCTGGCGGCCGTCGTACACGGCGAGCTGCTGAACCTGCGCCCGTTCCCGGGTCCGTCCGGGGTGGTGGCCCGTGCCGCCGCCCGGCTGGTGCTGATCTCCACCGGGTTCGACCCCCGCGGGCTGGTCGCGGTGGACGTCGGGCACCGCGAGCGCGAACCGGAGTACGTGGGCGCGGCCGGCGCGTTCGCCACCGGCACGCCCGACGGCCTGCGCTCCTGGCTGCGGCACTACATGAAGGCGGTGGAGGTCGGCGCCGACCAGATCACGCTGATCGGCGACGAGATCCTCGCCGCGTCCTGACGCGCGCGGGGTGTCAGGCGGTGGGTGCTGCGGCGCGGGTGCGCCGGTGCCGGCCGTACCAGGCGATGCCGATGGCCACGCCGACGCCCACGCCGAGCGCCGCCGCCGCGACCGGCACCGCCGGTCGCTCGCGCAGCCGGCGGCCCAGCGGGATCGGGTGCCGGAACTCCAGCACCGGCCACGCGTTCTCCACCGCCAGCTTGCGCAGCGCCCGGTCCGGGTTGACCACCGTCGGATGCCCCACGCACTCCAGCAGCGGCCGATCGGAGTACGAGTCGGAGTACGCGTACGAGTCGGCCAGGTCGTAGTCCCGCTCAAGAGCCAGTTCGCTGACCGCCTCGACCTTGCTCGGACCGGCCGCGTAGAACTCGACCTCGCCGCTGTACCGGCCGTCGACCACGCCCATCCGGGTGGCGATCACGTCGGTGATCCCGAGCAGCTCGCCGATCGGCCGGACCATCTCGTCGCCCGACGCGGAGACCAGCACCACGTCCCGCCCGGCGGCCTGGTGCTCCTCGATGAGGGCGGCCGCTTCGGCGTACACGTAGGGGTTGATCAGTTCGTGCAGTGTCTCCGCGACGATCTGGCGGACCTGTTCCACCGGCCAGCCCTTGCAGAGCGTGGCCAGGTAGTCCCGGGTGCGGGCCATGGTCTGCTCGTCGGTGCCGCCCAGCCGGAACATCAACTGCGCGTACGCCGACTTGACCACGTCACGCCGGGTGATCAGCCCGTCCCGGTAGAACGGCCGACCGAACGCCAAGGCGCTCGACTTGGCGATGACGGTCTTGTCGAGATCGAAGAAAGCGGCGCTGCGGCCCACGGCGCGAAAGTCTAGCCCGACGGAAGGCGCGGAGGCGTCCGCCCGGGTCGCGAAAGCCGATGAGCACCCGGTGGAGTGACGGCGGTCACAGGCGGCTATCGATGAATTTAGCTTTGCGTGGAGTGAACAACACTCGACGTATAAGGGTCGACTGCGGCATGCTTGTCCTCGCGGCGGGAGTTCGCAGACCCGGCGCCGATGGGCCTCGGCGGTTGCACCCCCCGTGACCGCTGAGTCGGTTCGGCTCGACCCCCCCGGAGCCGAACCACAAGACGACCCCCGTCTCCCCCCGACGGGGGTCGTCCCTTTGCGGGACGAGCGTTCCGCGTCAGCTCAGGGCGCGTAGCCGGGGTCGGCGACCGCCTCGGCGATGCGGATGAGCCAGTGCAGATCGTTGGCCCGGGACTCCGCACTCGCCTCGGGACCGAGGATGCTGCCCAGAAACGCGGCGACATCGTCGAGATGCCGTTCGCCGCGGTAGTAACTCAGCAGGACCGGGTCCGGCTCCAGCGCCCCGTAGCCTTCGCGGAAGAGTTCAGCCCGGTGCGCGTTTATCGGGTGGTCGCCGAAGTCGGCGCTGTGGACGAACATCAGGTCCCGCTCGCGCGGCGCGAGGATCGGCGCGTCCCAGTCCACGACGTGCAGCGGACCGTCGCCGTCGGCGATCAGGTTGCCGGGATGGATGTCGGCGTGGCAGATGACGTGCTGTCCCGGCGTCACGCGCGACGCCAGGTCGTCGACAGTCTCCGCCAACCGGCGCAGCGCGGCACCATACCGCTTCCAGAAGGCGCCCAGGACCTCGCTCGTTGCGGCCTGCCCGCCGAGGGTCCGCAGTCGGTCGCCCGCGCTCGATCGGTACGTCTCGACCGGCAGGACGGCTGCTACCTCAGCGCTCGGCGTGACCCGGTGCAGCCGGCCCAGGAAATCGCCGTACTCGGTCCACTGGCGGTCGGTGAGACCGCGGCCCCACAGGCTGTCGCCGTCCTGGAACGGGTAGAGCAGTAGTCGGTAGTCCCCGAACCGACGTGCAACCCCGCCATCGAGGCGAAGGTCCAGCGGCGCGACCACCTGCCGGAGGCCCTGCGTCCGGAGGAAGCCGGGCAGCAGGACGGCGGCCGGAGTGAAGTCGCCGCGGCGCACCTTCAGGAAGCAGCGCCCGCCGTCGGACGTCTCCACCCGGTACGCCCACGCGTGCCCGTCGAGTCCGACCGGCATGAACGCCAGGTCGACGACGTCCACCGACCAGGCGGCGGCGACCTCGGCCGCCAGCAGCCGCTCGTCGATGTCCGGCTTGTCGATCACCCGGCGGAGCGTCGCAGCCGCCGGCCGGGCCCGGCAAGGGAGTTACCGGATCACCGCGCGCAGCGTCTGCCGGTCCGGCTCGAAGCACACCAAGCCTCGGCCCCGCTCGTCGGCCACGACCCACGGATGACCGACGTACGTCTGCTGCCGGTAGGACTGCCCGGGCCGCAGCACCGCGTACTGCTGTCGACGGCCATCGTAGTTGATCCAGTGGACCACGACTGTCGACCCGTGGCTGTTGACGAAGTCGATGAAGGTCGACGGGCCACCGCCGTGCGAGCGCAGCCGCGACTCACGCGAGGCCGGCAGTGGGGCCAGTTCCCCCGGGCCGACCACCGGCGGCTTCGACCGGGGGATCGACGGCTTCGGCGAGGTCGGCCGGCTGCTCGGGGTGGGGCGGCGGGTCGGTGCGGCGGTGCGGCTGGGCGCGACGGCGCGGCTGGAGAACGACACCGACGGCGGCGCGTAGGACTCGGCGGGCGTCTCCGTCACCGACCCCGCCCTCGTCGGGGACGCCAGGATCGCCTGGCCCTCGAGCGGCGGCGGGAGGTCGGGGCGACGCGGCGTGGCGAAGACGCTGACGATGCTCGCCAGCACCACGACCACGAGCCCGATGGCGATGGCGGCGAGCAGCGTCGGCGACGGATCGCGGAGCCAGATCTCGCCGCCGGCCGTTGGGGCGGACCGTGAATGGGGTCGTACCGAGGGGGGCGTGAGGGGGTGCGGCGAATCGGTCATGGCCTCGATTCCGCAAGCCGGTGCCGTTCATCGAGCGGCGAGGGGCCCCGATTATCCGCTACTGATCATCCCTGTCGTCAATGGCCGACGGGCCACTCGTTGCCTCCGTCTCCGGCACATAGCAGATCAACCGGGCCACCGAGGTCTGTCCACAACGCCCTCCGTTGTCCACAGGGCACCGGTCCCGCATCCCTCGGCCGGGCAGGCTGCACCGCGGCACGTCCGAGTCCGACCGATGGAGGCCGCCATGCCGCCCCGTACCCCGCTCCCGCCGTACCGTCGCCTGCCCCTGCTCGTCACCTCCGACGGCGACCTTCTCGACGAGCTGTTGCGACTCGCGGCGGCCGGCGGCACCGAGGTCGAGCTGGCGGCCGACCCGGCCGCCGCCCGGGCCCGCTGGGCGCCGGCGCCGCTGGTGCTCATCGGCGCCGACCAGGCGGCGGCCTGCCTGCGGGCGCGCCTTCCCCGCCGCGCCCGCACGGTCCTGGTCGGTCGCTCCGGAGAGCTCGATCCGGGTACGGAGTTGGCCGAACTCATCGGCGCGGAGCACGTCGCGACGCTGCCGGCGGCCGAGCCCTGGCTGGTCGACCGGTTCGCCGAGTGCGTGGCCGGTCCGGCGGGCCCGGATCAGGGCCGGGTGGTGGCTGTGCTCGGCGGCCGGGGCGGCGCCGGAGCCAGCGTGCTTGCAGGTGGGCTCGCCGTCAGCGCGGCCCGGTCCCGGCTCCGCACGCTGCTCGTCGACGCCGACCCGCTCGGCGGCGGTCTCGATCTGGTGCTCGGCTGGGAGCAGCTCGACGGGTTGCGCTGGCCCGAGCTGGCCGGCACGGACGGGCGGGTCGACCCGCCGTCGCTGATCCGCGCGTTGCCCAGCCGGGGCGACCTGGTGGTGCTCTCCTGGGACCGGGGCGACCTGCGGCACCTGCCGGCCGAGGCGATGGCCGCCACAGTCGACGCCGGCCGACGCGGGCGGGACCTGGTCGTACTCGACCTGCCCCGGCACCTCGACGACGCGGCTGTGGTCGCGCTCCAGGCCGCCGACCGGGCGCTGCTCGTCGTACCGGCCGAGCTGCGGGCGGCGGCCGCCGCGGCCCGGGTCGCCGCCGTCGCCGCGCCGCACTGCGTCGACCTGTCGGTCATCGTGCGTGGTCCGGCGCCCGGCCGGCTGCGCGCGGCCGAGGTGTCCCGGGCGCTGGGGCTGCCGCTCGCCGGCACGCTGCGACCCGAGCCGGGGCTGTGCCGTGGGCTGGAGCGGGGCGAGGCGCCGGGCGCGAGTGGGAAGGGGCCGCTCGCCGCGCTGTGCCAGCGGATCGTGGACGAGCTGGTCGGGTCGCCGGCTGCGGGTGCGGCATGACCGCGCCGGCCGACCCGGGGGAGCTGGCCGCCCGGGTCCGGCACCGGTTCGCCGCCGAGGCCACCCCGGTCACGCCCGCGGCGATCGTCTCCGCGGTACGCGCCGAACCGGCGACGGCGGTGCTCGGCGACACCACGCTGCTGCGGATCGCCGACCGGGTGCACGACGACCTGGTCGGCGCCGGTCCACTGGCGCCGCTGCTCGCCGACCCGCAGGTCACCGACGTGCTGGTGAACGGGGTGCGGGTCTGGGTCGACAGGGGACGGGGACTACGGCAGGTCGCCGTGCCGCTGGGCACGCTCGACGACGTACGCCGGTTGGCGCAGCGCCTCACCTCGGCCGCCGGGCGTCGGCTCGACGACGCCTCCCCGTACGCCGACGCGCGCCTGCCCGACGGCACCCGGCTGCACGCGGTGCTGCCTCCGGTGGCGACCGACGGGCCCTACCTGTCGTTGCGTACCTTCCGGCAGCGGCCGTTCACCCTCGACGAACTCGTCGAGAGGGGCACGGTGCCCCGGCCGATCGCCCCGCTGCTCGCCGCACTCGTGGAGGCCCGCCTCGCGTACCTGGTCAGCGGCGGCACGGGATCCGGCAAGACGACGCTGCTCAACACGCTGCTCGGGCTGGTACCTGGCACCGAGCGGATCGTGCTGGTGGAGGACGCCGCCGAGCTGCGCCCGGTGCACCCGCACGTGATCGGGTTGCAGGCCCGGACGGCGAACGTCGAGGGCGCCGGAGCCGTCGGGCTCGGCGACCTGGTCCGGCAGGCGCTGCGGATGCGGCCGGACCGGCTGGTAGTGGGCGAGTGCCGGGGCGCCGAGGTGGTCGACCTGCTCGCCGCGTTGAACACCGGCCACGACGGCGGGGCGGGAACGCTGCACGCGAACGCCCCGGCCGACGTTCCGGCCCGGCTGGAGGCGCTCGGGATGCTCGGCGGCCTGCCCCGGCTCGCGTTGCACGCCCAGGTCGCCGCCGCGTTGCAGGTCGTCCTCCAGCTCCGCCGTACTGGCGAGGGGCGCGTCCTCGACTCCATCGGCCTGCTGCTGCCCGACGGGCCCGACCGGGTGGTGACGGTGGTTCCGGCCTGGGCGCGCGGCCGGGGTCTTGCCCCGGCGGCCCTGCTGCTCGCCGGCCTGCTGCGGGAGCGGGGAGCGCCGGTACCGCCGATCCTCCAGGCGGCGTGGCCCGGTCCGGCAGAACCGTCGTGACCGGCCACCTCTGGCCGGCGGTCCTGCTCCTGGTGGCTGCGGCGGTCGCCGTCGCCTGGCCGGTACGGGCCGCTCGCGCCCGGCGGCTGGCGGTCCTGGGCAGTGCGGACATCCCGGTCGAGCGGGTGAAGGGCGCACGTCCAGCATTCCCGGACCTGCGACGACGTCCGCTCGACGCCGGGCCGAAGGCGTCCGCACGGCCTCCCGGCCGGGGCCGGGAACGGCGTCGACCCGGTGTCGGGCATCAGGTACGGCGATGGACGGGCCTCGTGCCGGCTCCGGTGACACCCTCTCCGGCGTCGGCTCCTGCGCCGCCGCTCTCCGCCGGACGCGTGCTGCCAGTGGCGGCGCTGTGCGGGGCCGTGACCGGGGCACTGCTCGGCGGTCCGGTGGCCGCCCTGGTGCTCGCCACCTACGGCGTGCTCGCGGCCCGGGCGGTGCTGCGCCGACGTACCCACCGGACAGCCACCCTCGCGCACCGCCGCGATCTCGACCGCCTCGCCGCCGTCGCCGCCGACCTGCGGGCCGGGCTACCCGTCGACGGCGGTGTCGACGACGGCCCGGGACGCGTCGCGCGGCTGGCCCGGGCCGCCGGGAGGCTGGCCGACCAGACGGGTGCGCCGCTGGCCGATCTGCTGGAACGGATCGAGGCCGACGCCCGCGCCGCCGACCGGGGCCTTGCCGCTGCCGCCGCCCAGGCCGCCGGGGCTCGGGCGACCGCGTGGCTGCTCGCCGCGCTGCCGCTCGGCGGCATAGGTCTCGGCTACGGCATCGGGGTGGACCCGGTGGCGGTGCTCCTGCACACGCCGGTGGGTGCCGGCAGTGCGGTGGCGGCAGTCGTGTTGCAGGTCGGCGGGTTGCTCTGGGCCGAGCGACTCGGCGTCACGCCCGGGCGGGCCGCCTGATGTCACGGCAGGTACTGGCCGCCGTGTGTCTCGGCGGCGCCGCGTCGCTCCTGGTCGTCGCCGGTCCGGTCGTCCGCCCGGCACGGCGGCTGCGCCGGCTCGCTCCGACGCCGCCGCCCACTCGCCCGGCGTGGTGGCCGGATCGGGTACGCCTCGGCGCAGCGCTGGCCGGAATCGCGGTGGCGGTGGTGGTCGGCGGTGTCACGGGCGTGTTCCTCGGGCTGTTGGCCGGTGCCGCCGCCGACCGTCTGCTACGCCGGATCGAGCCGCGCGCCGCCCGGGAACGGCGGCTGCGGGAGACCGCCGACCTGCCGCTCGCCGCGGACCTGCTGGCGGCCGCGCTGCGGGCGGGCGCGCCGGTCGACCGCTCGGTGCTCGCCGTCGCCGAGGCGCTCGGCGGGCCACTCGCGGACCGGCTCGGCCGGGTCGGCCGGACGCTACGGCTCGGAGGCAGCCCCGGCGAGGCCTGGGCGCACCTGGAAGGCGTCACCGGGGCCGAACCCGTGGTCGCGGCGGCGGTCCGCTCGTCGAACAGCGGCGCCGCACTGGCTCGCGCGCTGACCCGGCTGGCCGACGACCTGCGCGCCGAACGGTCGACCTCGGCCGAGGCGGCGGCCCGCCGCGCGGGCGTGCTCATCGTGCTGCCGCTCGGGCTGTGCTTCCTGCCCGCCTTCATTCTCGCCGGTCTGGTGCCGGTGATCGTCGCCGTGCTCGGCGACGTGCTGTGAACCATCGAGAAGGGACGTACGACATGCGCAAGCTCCTCACCCGCCTGCGGGGTGACGCCGGTATGAACACCGCCGAGTACGCGGTGGGCACCCTCGCCGCGGTCGCCTTCGCCGGGATCCTGCTGAAGGTGCTCACCTCCGGCAACGTGCAGTCCGCGCTGACCGCCGTCATCGACCGGGCCCTGAAGTGATCGGGCGCCGGCGGGCCGGCCGTGGTGGTGGGTGGCTCCACGAACCAGCAGTCCCACTCGACGTGTCGACCGAGCCCGGCTCGACCCGGGACGCCGTCGGCACCCGGGCCGGGGAGGTGCGGCGCCGGTGGCGCTCGTGGGTCGCGTGCGAGCGGGGTTCCTTCACCGCCGAGTTGGCGGCCGGCCTGCCGGCGCTCATGCTGCTCCTCGTCGCCGGTCTGACCGCGGTGAACGCTGTGGGTACCCGGGTCGCGTGTGTCGACGCGGCCCGGGAGGCGGCGCTCGCGGCGGCCCGGGGCGAGCCCGGCACGGTTGCCGCAACCCGGTACGCCCCGGACGGCGCCGAGGTGTCGGTGACTGTGACAGGCGATCGGGTCACGGCGACGGTCCGGGCACCGGTCCGGACGTTCGGTACGCGGCTGCCCCGGCTGGTCGTGTCGGCGGAGGCGGTGGCCGCAGTGGAACCCGGAGCGCCGGGGCCGGTGCCGTGAGAGCCGGCGGTGCCTGGGCCGACTCGTCCTTCCGCCAGGTCGTCGTGGGAGGCCGGGCCGACCCGAGCAGGCGCGGGGCGAGCAGATCCCGGGTGGGCGGGCCTGCGGGGAGAGGGGAGCGTGGGAAGCCTGGTGTGAGGACGTCCTCGACCGACCGGGGCGGCGCGACCGTGTGCCTGCTCGCGATCGGAATGGTGTTCGTGCTGGTCGGGGTGTTCGGCGCCGCGGTCGGGGCGGCCCGGTGCGCCCGGCATCAGGCCCGCAACGCGGCGGACTTCGGTGCGCTGGCCGGTGCCGTGCAGGTGCTCGACGGAGCCGGCGTCGCGTGCGCTCGCGCCGCCGACCTGGTCTCGGCCAACGGCGGCCGGATGACCGGATGCCGGGCTGACGGACTGGACCTGATCGTCACGGCGCGGGTACGCGTCGCCCCGCTGCCGGGGCTGGCCCGGGACGCCGTCGCGACGTCCCGGGCCGGCCCGGCCCGGTCCTGACGGGCGGACGCCAGTGCCGGAACCGAGAGCCGGGCCGGGCCCGAGTGCCGCAGGTCAGCGGGACTGGAGGGCGTCCAGTCCGACCGCCATGGCGATCACCAGCCGACGGTCGATCTGCGGGTGCTGGATCTCCACGTTGTACCGGTCCCGCAGACCCCACTTCCGGTCGACCGAGAACACCGGCTGGCCGCCGGCCATGAAGTCGAAGTGGTACGGCAGCCAGGAGAGCGAGTCGACGAACCGGCGCAGCAGCGCGACCGGCAGGCTGCGCTCCTGCCCGGTGGCGGGCGGCAGGCCGGGCTGCTCGACGTGCCACGTCGAGCGCAGCAGCGACTGGGCGAAGTCCTTGCGGAACAGCCCGATGGGGTTGCCCGCGTGATCGGTCACGTCGTAGGTGGCGCCGAGGTCGAGCCGCTGACGGGCCTTGAAGCCGAGAAGGGGGTACTGCTTGGAGTCGTCGGTGTAGATGGTCACCTGCTCCTTGAAGGCGAGCCGCTTCTGCTGCGCGAACGCGAGCAGCCCACCCTCGGAGCCGTCGGGCGCGACCGAGTGCACCTCGTACTGGTTGACCATCATCCGGAGTCGCTGACGGATGATGAACCGGTGCTGGGCCTGCAGGTTGTCGGGCGACATGGGCTCTCCTTCGAGGGGTCGCCGGAGTCTTGCACAGCGGGCCGACGACCGCTCGCCCGAGCGCACCCACCGCTGCCTGGACGGACGGGCCCGCACGCAGGAGCCGCACGGTGGCATGAGGCGAAGCATGGCGCCGTTGCCGTGACCGGCGCGGGCCGGGACTGCGCGACCGCGCGCCGGAAGTGGAGGCGGGACGCAAGGTCAGCGGCCGCCGTCGACCGTGGCCTTCATCGCCCAGCTGTTCAGCACCTGATGGATGCCGCGCAGACGCTCGTTGATCTGCTCCAGCCGTTCCGCCTGGGCGAGCGTGGCCATCGCGGTGCCCAGCGCTATCTGCTGGTCGGGCGTGAGGTTTTCCTGGTCGATGGTGTAGAGCAGCTCGACGGTCTCGGCGATCGTGTCGGCCACGGCGGCACCTCCGGCGGGACGGGTCTCGGGTCACCTGCGCGCTACCAGAAATGATGCATGGAAGCGCTCCCATGCATCAATGCCCCGACGGCCCTACCCTCATGCACCCGTCCCACCAACCAGACACCTGGGCACCCGCGGAGCCGCACGGCCCAGCTTGATCGACACCAGTTCGGGGAAGTGGCGGGGTCCAGCACCTGTCGATACCGCAACCTCCCCGAAGTGGCGGCGGGCAGCCCCAACCGGCCCGGTGCGGTCAGGCGGGTGGGGCACCGGCCGCCTGAGCTGGGCGGGCCGCCCGGTCGTCCTGCCGGGGCAACACCTCGCCGCGCTCCGGGCCGCCCGAGCCCGGGCCGGTCACCGCCTCCGGGCCGGTCACCGCCTCCGGGCCGGCCACCGCCGCCTCGCCGCCGGCCGTGGCGAGGTTGGTCAGCACCACGTCGAGGACCTTCACCGCCTCCGCCTTGGCCAGCGGGTTGTTGCCGTTGCCGCACTTCGGGGACTGGACGCACGACGGGCACCCGGTCTCGCACCCGCACTCGGCGATCGCGTCCCGGGTGGCGCGCAGCCAGGCGGCGGCGGTGCCGTACGCCCGCTCGGCGAAACCCGCCCCGCCGGGGTGGCCGTCGTAGACGAAGACGGTCGGCGCCTCGGTGTCCGGGTGCAGGGCGGTGGACAGCCCGCCGATGTCCCACCTGTCGCACGTCGCCATCAGCGGCAGCAGGCCGATGGCGGCGTGCTCGGCGGCGTGCAGCGCGCCCGGCACGTCAGCCGCCTCGACACCGGCGGCGGTCAGCGACTCGGGGGAGAGCGTGAACCACACCGCGACGGTGCGCAGCTCCCGCGCGGGCAGGTCCAGCGGGCGGGTGTCGATCACCTCGCCGGTGGCGATGCGCCGCCGCTGGTACGACACCACCTGGCTGGTCACGTCCACCTCGCCGAGGAACAGGCCGACCGGTCCGGCGTCCACGTACGAGCGGACCGACACCACCGACAGCGAGGTGACATCGCGGGCGTGGGTGGACCAGTCCGGCTCCTCGGCGTGCACGAGCGCGCACCCGTCGGTCAGGTCGAGCGAGTCGACCACGTACGAGACGCCCTGGTGCAGGTAGACCGCGCCGGTGTGCAGCAGGAAGTGCGCCGACCCGCCGTCGACGGTGCCGAGCAGCCGGCCGGTGGACTCCTCCACCACGCACACCGGTGCGCCGCCCTCGCCGCGCAGGTCGACCTCGGGGCGTTCCCGGTGCCGCCAGTACCAGCCGGTGGGTCGCTGCCGCAGCGCCCCCGCCTCGACCAGCGAGTCCACCGCCTCCTTCGCGCCCTCCCCGAACAGGTCCAGGTCGGCCGGGGTGAGCGGGGACTCGTGGGCGGCGCAGGCGAGCTGCGGCGCGAGCACGTACGGGTTGGCCGGGTCGAGTACCGTCGCCTCGACCGGTCGCCCGAACAGCGCCTCCGGGTGGTGCACCAGGTAGGTGTCGAGCGGGTCGTCCCGGGCCACCAGCACGGCGAGCGCCTCGTCGCCGGAGCGCCCGGCCCGCCCGGCCTGCTGCCACAGCGACGCGCGGGTGCCGGGCCAGCCGCAGATCAGTACCGCGTCCAGCCCGACCAGGTCGACGCCGAGTTCGAGCGCGTTGGTGGAGGCGAGGCCGAGCAGGTCGCCGTGCAGCAGCGCCCGTTCCAGCTCGCGGCGCTCCTCGCGCAGGTAGCCGGCCCGGTAGGCGGCCACCCGGTCGCCCAGCCCGGGTACCGCCTCGTCGAGCGACCGCCGGGCGTTCGCGGCGACCACCTCGGCGCCCCGGCGGGACCGCACGAACGCGAGCGTGCGTACCCCCTCGACCACGCTGTCGGCGAGCAGGTCGGCGGTCTCCCGCAGCGCGGAGCGCCGGACCTGGACGAGGTCGGCGTCGACGGACGACTCGGTGGGCGGCAGCAGCGGCGGCTCCCAGAGCGCGAACGTCACCCCGCCGCGCGGCGACGTGTCCTCGGTGACGGCGGTGACCGGCAGGCCGGTGAGCCGCCCGGCCGCCGTCGCCGGGTCACCCGAGGTTGCGGAGGCCAGCAGAAAGACGGGGGTACGCCCGAAGCGCGCGCACTGCCGCCGTAACCGCCGCAGTACGTGCGCGACGTGTGAGCCGAAGACGCCCCGGTAGGTGTGGCACTCGTCGACCACCACGTACGCGAGGCGGCGCAGGAACCCGGACCAGTGGGCGTGCCCGGGCAGGATGCCGTGGTGCAGCATGTCCGGGTTGGTCAGCACGAACCGGGAGTGCCGGCGGATCCACTCCCGCTCGGCGCGCGGAGTGTCCCCGTCGTAGGTGGCGGGGCGTACCCCGTCGAGTTCGAGACCGGCGACGGCGCGGAGCTGGTCGGCGGCGAGCGCCTTGGTCGGCGCCAGGTAGAGGACCGTGGCGCGCGGGTCGGCGAGCAGCGTGCTCAGCGCGGGAAGCTGGTACGCCAGGGACTTGCCGGACGCCGTGCCGGTGGCGACCACCACGTGCCGGCCCGCGTACGCCAGCTCGGCGGCCTCGGCCTGGTGCCGCCACGGGGCGGTGACGCCGCGCCGCGCGAACGCCGCCCGCAGTTCCTCCGGTGCCCAGCCGGGCCACCCGACGGGCTCGCCGGCGCGGGCCGGGACGCGTTCGACGTGGGTGACCGGGTCGGTGGGGTGACGCAGCCGCAGCCGGCGCAGCAGCTCGCCCGGCGCACGCCGCGGGCCGGGGCTGTGGTCGGTCACGTCCTGCACTCTCGCACTGGTGTTCGGAATTGGGAACCGCAGGGTGGGGGTATGGGGAGGGCGTGGCCGGTGACCGAGGGGGCCGCACGGGGAGATGGTTAGATGCCCAGGAGAGTTTACCGAGGAGGGACCGATGGAGCTGTCGCTGGCGACCCGCGCCGTGGGGGAGCACACGGTGCTCGAGGTCGGTGGTGAGGTGGATGTCTACACCGCCCCCCGCCTGCGGGAACGGCTCCTGGAGCTGATCGACGGCGGGGCCCGCCACGTGGTGGTCGACCTCGGCCGGGTGGACTTCCTCGACTCGACCGGTCTGGGTGTGCTCGTGGGCGCGCTCAAGCGGCTGCGCTCGGCCGGTGGCTCCTTCGCGCTGGTCTGCGACAAGGAGCCGCTGCTCAAGATCTTCCGGATCACCGCCCTGGACCAGGTCTTCCCGCTGCATCCGACGGTCGACGCGGCCATCGCCGCCGACTCCACCGGCGCGTGATGGCGACCGTCAAGCTGTCCTTCTCTCCGGCCCCGGTGCACGTGCGCACCGCCCGCCTGGTCGGCGTCGCGGTGGCCCGGCGGGCCGGCGTACGCGAGGACCTGCTGGACGAGGTGCGCCTGGCCATCGGTGAGGCGTGCACCCGGGCGGTCGCGCTGCACCGGCAGTACGGCCTGGCCGACCCGGTGTACGTGGAGATGTCCGACGGCGGCGGCTACACGGTCCGGGTGGTGGACCGGGCCCCGATCGAGGCGGGCCTCGGCCTGGCCGCGCTCGGCCCGGACGAGCTGGCCAAGGAGTCGCTCAGCGAGGACGCGCTCACCACCGGGGTGGGCTTCGCGCTGCTCGCCGGTTTCGTGGAGGATCTCCAGGTCCGTCCGGTCGACGACGGCGTCGGCACCGAGGTACGGATGTCCTGGCCGGCCGGCCGCGCCTGACCCGAAACGCACACGCAGGCCGCGCTCCCCGAAGGGGGAGCGCGGCCTCGTCGTATTGGCCGCGCCATATATCAGATTTCTTCGCATAACACAGTTACGAAGATCATCGAGACACGGTGCCCCCTCGGTGTGACCTCCGCCACGCCAGAGGGCTACAGTACGCGGGTTGTCAGCAAGTGATCCCGTCCCGTAGCCAGCGGGAACGGGAGTTCATCGCTGGTCCGCCGGAGTGGGTCGGCGCGCGCTTGCGAGTCCGCATCCAGGCGTCGGCCCGTGCGTCTCCACAGGTCGGCGCGAGTTGTTCGGTACAGGAGGACATAGATGTCCGGGACCTTGGCCGCCGACGGCGGCGCACTGTCCCTTACCGGAGCCAACGTGACGTACGTCGTCATCGCCGCGGTCATCGCGCTGGTGGCGCTCGTCTTCGCGGCCGCCCTCACCAGGGCGGTCCTGGCGGCCGGTAAGGGAACCACCAACATGCAGGAGATCTCCGGCGCGGTGCAGGAGGGCGCGTCGGCGTACCTGCTGCGGCAGTTCCGCACGCTGGCGATCTTCGTGGTGATCGCCGTCGTGCTGCTCTTCCTGCTGCCGGTGCACGACACCGACGGCAACGAAACGCTCGTGAAGGCCGGCCGCTCGGCGTTCTTCGTGGTGGGTGCGCTGTTCAGCGCGTTCATCGGCGGCGCCGGCATGTGGCTGGCCACCCGCGCCAACCTGCGGGTGGCGGCGGCCGCGCGGGAGCGGGAAGGTGGCCGCGAGGCCGCCATGAAGATCGCCTTCCGCACCGGCGGCGTGGTCGGCTTCCTCACCGTCGGCCTCGGCCTGTTCGGTGCGGCGCTGGTCGTGCTGATCTTCCGGGGTGACGCCCCGACCGTGCTGGAGGGCTTCGGCTTCGGCGCCGCGCTGCTCGCCATGTTCATGCGGGTCGGCGGCGGCATCTTCACCAAGGCCGCCGACGTCGGCGCCGACCTGGTCGGCAAGGTCGAGCAGGGCATCCCGGAGGACGACCCGCGCAACGCCGCCACCATCGCCGACAACGTGGGCGACAACGTCGGCGACTGCGCCGGCATGGCCGCCGACCTGTTCGAGTCGTACGCGGTCACGCTCGTCGCGGCGCTGATCCTCGGCCGGGCCGCGTTCGGCGAGACCGGCCTGGTCTTCCCGCTGATCATCTCCACCATCGGCGTGCTGGTCGCGATCGTCGGCGTCTTCATCACCCGGCTGCGCGCCAGCGACCGCAACGGCCTGACCGCGATCAACCGGGCCTTCTACCTGTCCGCGCTGATCGCCGCGGTGCTCGTCGCGATCGCCGCGTTCGCGTACCTGCCGGCCACGTTCGCCGAGCTGGAGGGCGGGCTGACCGACGTCGACCGCAACCCGCGGCTGGTCGCCATCGGCGCGGTCGTGATCGGTATCGTGCTGGCCGCCGCGATCCAGGCGCTGACCGGCTACTTCACCGAGACCAACCGGCGCCCGGTGCAGGACATCGGCAAGAGCTCGCAGACCGGCCCGGCCACCGTCATCCTCGCCGGCATCAGCGTCGGCCTGGAGTCGGCCGTCTACTCGGCGCTGCTGATCGGCGCCGGCGTCTTCGGCGCGTTCCTGCTCGGCGGCAGCTCGATCACGCTGTCCCTGTTCGCGGTCGCGCTGGCCGGCACCGGCCTGCTCACCACCGTCGGCGTCATCGTCGCGATGGACACGTTCGGCCCGATCTCCGACAACGCGCAGGGCGTGGCCGAGATGTCCGGCGACATCGACGAGCACGGCGCGCGGACGCTCACCGAGCTGGACGCCGTCGGCAACACCACCAAGGCGATCACCAAGGGCATCGCGATCGCCACGGCGGTGCTGGCCGCCACCGCGCTGTTCGGCTCGTACACCGACACGCTTCGCTCGGCGTACGAGGACGCGGGCGTAGGCGACGTCGGGACCGAGATCCTCAACTCGCTCAACGTGTCCAACCCGCGCAACCTGGTCGGCCTGATCATCGGCGCGGCGGTGGTCTTCCTCTTCTCCGGCCTGGCCATCAACGCGGTCTCCCGCTCGGCCGGCGCCGTGGTGATGGAGGTACGCCGCCAGTTCCGCGAGCTGCCCGGCATCATGGACCGCACCCAGCGGCCCGAGTACGGCAAGGTCGTGGACATCTGCACCCGGGACGCGCAGCGCGAGCTGATGACCCCCGGCCTGCTGGCCATCCTGGCCCCGATCGCTGTCGGCTTCGGCCTCGGCCCGGGCGCGCTGGCCGCGTACCTGGCCGGCGCGATCGGCGCGGGCACGCTGATGGCGGTGTTCCTGGCCAACTCCGGTGGCGCCTGGGACAACGCCAAGAAGCTGGTGGAGGACGGCGCGTACGGCGGCAAGGGCTCCGACGCGCACTCCGCCACAGTCATCGGCGACACCGTCGGTGACCCGTTCAAGGACACCGCCGGCCCGGCGATCAACCCGCTGATCAAGGTGATGAACCTGGTCTCGCTGCTGATCGCCCCGGCCGTGGTGGCCTGGAGCGTGGGCGACGACAAGAACCCGGCGCTGCGCATCACGATCGCCGTGGTGGCCGCGCTGATCATCGCGGCCGCAGTGGTGTTCAGCAAGCGCAAGGGTGTGGCGATGACCGACGAGGACAGCGGGGCCGGCACCCCGGACCAGCGTCCGGAGACGGTGAACGCCTGATCGCACGCGACGGTTCCCGGCCGGCCCCGGCCGGCCGGGAACCCCGTGCCCGGCAAACCTGACCGGTGGCGGTTCCGCCCGGAGGTCGTACGCTGCATCGCATGCGTACGCGCCGGGCGGCAACCGCCGGAAAGCTCACGGTGGTCCTGGCCACGCTGGTCCTCGTGGTCGCCGGATGCGGCGGCGGTCCCAACCCCCGGGTCTGGGCCGCGTCGGTGTGCCAGGCGCTCACCCCGTGGCGCGCGGAGATCTCCAAACTGACCAGCAGCACGCAGCAGCAGATGACCGCGCAGACCACGCCGGCGCAGGCCAAGGAGAACCTGGTCCGGCTCTTCGCCGGTGCCGAGCAGGCCAGCGAGACGGCCCGGCGCAAGGTCGAGGAGGCGGGCGTGCCCGAGGCCGAACGCGGCGCCGAGGTGTCCGCCGGGTTCCTCGGGTCGCTGAGCAAGATGCGTGACGCGTACGGCCGGGCCCGGTCCGCCATCGACCGGCTCGACACCGCCCAGGCCGGTCCGTTCTACGACGGCGTGCGCGCCGCCGTGGGCACGCTCAACAAGGAGTACGACGCGAGCGCGCTGGACACCAGCAAACTCAACTCGACCGAGCTGAAAGAGGCCTTCGACGAGGTCCCGGAGTGTCGCTGACCCCTCCCACCCCGAAACCGGCCCGCCAGCCCTCGCTGTTCTCCACCGAGGCGGCCGATCCCGCGCTGGCGGACCTCGCCGGCCTGCTCGCCGGGCCGGGTGAGGTGGGGCGGATGGGCGGCACGGCCCGGATCTCCGTGGTGGTCGACGCCGCCTGGCGGGTGCACGTGCTGGTGGCCGAGCTGGGCGCCCGGGGTGTGCCGGCGAGCTGGGAGCCGACCGAGGATGGGCGGCACCGGGTGCGCACCGCGTACACGAGCATGCTGGCGCCGCTCGCGCGGGCCTGGCTGCGCGGCGCGGTGAAGCGGCCACCGGCCCGTTTCCACCTGGACGGGCGGCGGCTGCGGCTCTGGGCGGCCGCCGCCGGCACGGCCGAGCCGGCCGGATTCCGGCTGCGGCTCGGACCGGCCGACGAGCAGTCCTGGCCGGTGGTCCGCGCCGCGCTGGCGGCGGTGGGTCTGCCGGCCGCGTTCGTGGAGCCGGACGAGGGCGGGCCCGCGTTCCGGATCGGCGGACGGCGGATGTCGCGGCTCGCCGAGCTGGTGGGGGAACGGCCGGCGACGGCGCCGGTGGCGGACTGGCCGGGCTCTCGGGGCTGACCGCCGCTGTCCGAAGCCGGACACCCGGGGAGGGCTCCGCCGGGGGTACGCGATCGTCACAGTGACCCGCCTGTCGCCCTACCCACGGTGTACCGTGACGCCGTCCGGCAGGGTGCGGCCGGCGGTCGCCGGGAGGGCGGCCCGTTTGCCGCCCACGAAACCCGGAACGCGGACGGCGCGTTACGTTGGACATCCGGACCGCCTGTGGTCCGGGTGGCGCAACACGGCCCGAAGCGGGCATGGCGTAGGAGTGAGGTCGGGGAGAGACGTGCCGAGCAACGCTGGAACCACCCGTCTGGTCATCGTCGAGTCACCGGCGAAGGCCAAGACGATCTCGGGCTACCTCGGCCCGGGGTACGTCGTGGAGGCCAGCTTCGGCCACGTCCGGGACCTGCCCCGCAACGCCGCCGACGTCCCGGCGAAGTACAAGGGTGAGCCCTGGGCGCGCCTCGGCGTCGACGTCGACAACGGCTTCCACGCCCTCTACGTGGTCTCGCCCGACCGTAAGCAGCAGATCAGCAAGCTGGTGAAGCTGGCCAAGGAGGTCGACGAGATCTTCCTGGCGACGGATGAGGACCGCGAGGGCGAGGCCATCGCCTGGCACCTGGTGGAGACGCTCAAGCCCAAGGTGCCGGTCAAGCGGATGGTCTTCCACGAGATCACCAAGCCGGCCATCCAGGCCGCCGTGGCGAACCCCCGGGAGATCGACCGCGACCTGGTCGACGCCCAGGAGGCGCGGCGCATCCTCGACCGCCTCTACGGCTACGAGGTCTCGCCGGTGCTGTGGAAGAAGGTCATGCCGAAGCTGTCGGCGGGCCGGGTGCAGTCGGTGGCGACGCGCATCGTGGTCGAGCGGGAGCGCCAGCGGATGGCGTTCCGCACCGCCGAGTACTGGGACATCCTGGCCACGCTCGCCGTGGCGAAGCCGGGCGAGGGCCCGCGGACGTTCAACGCCACGCTCGTCGCGCTCAACGGTGACCGGATCGCCACCGGCAAGGACTTCGAGCCGACCACGGGTCGCGTTCGCGCCGGTGCGGGTGTCGTCCACCTCGACGAGGGCGGGGCCCGAGGGCTGGCGGCCCGCCTGGCCGACCAGCCGTTCACCGTCACCCGGGTCGAGGAGAAGCCCTACCGCCGCCGCCCGTACGCGCCGTTCATCACCTCCACGCTCCAGCAGGAGGCGGCCCGCAAGATGCGGTTCTCGTCGCAGCAGACGATGCGCACCGCGCAGCGCCTGTACGAGAACGGCTACATCACCTACATGCGTACCGACTCGGTGAACCTGTCCGAGACGGCCATCGCGGCCGCCCGTCGGCAGATCGTCGAGCTGTACGGCGAGCGCAGCGTGCCGCCGGAGCCGCGCCGCTACACCGGCAAGGTGAAGAACGCGCAGGAGGCGCACGAGGCGATCCGTCCCGCCGGCGACAACTTCCGCACCCCGGGCGAGGTGGCCAAGGAGCTGTCCGCCGAGGAGTTCAAGCTCTACGAGCTGATCTGGCGGCGCACCATCGCCTCGCAGATGACCGACGCGGTCGGCTCCAGCGTGTCGGTGCGCATCCGCGCCGTCTCCTCCGCGCAGGAGGAGGCCGACTTCGGCGCGACCGGCAAGACCATCACCGACCCGGGCTTCCTGCGCGCGTACGTCGAGTCCAGCGACGACGAGAACGCCGAGGCCGAGGACGCCGAGCGGCGGCTGCCCACGCTGGTCAAGGACCAGCCGCTGACCGCCGACGAGCTGGCCGCGCAGGGCCACCACACCCAGCCGCCCTCCCGCTACACCGAGGCGTCGCTGGTCAAGGCGCTCGAAGAGCTGGGCATCGGGCGGCCCTCCACGTACGCGTCGATCATGCAGACGATCCAGGACCGCGGGTACGTGGTGAAGCGCGGCCAGGCGATGATCCCGTCGTTCCTGGCGTTCGCGGTGATCGGGCTGATGGAGCGGCACTACCCGCGCCTGATCGACTACGACTTCACCGCCAGCATGGAGAACGAGCTGGACGAGATCGCCGGTGGTGACCACGCCGCCGTCGACTTCCTCACCTCCTTCTACTTCGGCAGCACCAACGGCACCGGCGACCAGGCCATCGCGCACGCCGGTGGCCTGAAGAAGCTGGTCACCGAGAACCTCAGCGAGATCGACGCGCGCAGCGTCAACTCCATCCCGCTGTTCACCGACGACGAGGGCCGCGAGGTCGTCGTCCGGGTCGGCCGTTACGGGCCGTACCTCCAGCGGGCGCTGCCCGGCGAGCAGCAGGCGCCGACGCCGGCACCGGCGGCCCCGGGTGAGGGCGAGGAGAGCGGCTCGCAGGGTGACCGGGCGCCGATCCCGGAGGGCCTGGCGCCCGACGAGCTGACCCCGGAGAAGGTGCACGAGCTGTTCCTCGGCGGCGGCGGTGAGCGCAAGCTCGGCGACGACCCGTCGACCGGCGAGCCGATCGTGCTCAAGTCCGGCCGGTTCGGCCCGTACGTGGCCAGCGGCGAGCGCAAGTCGTCGCTGCTGCGCTCGCAGACGCCGGACAGCCTGACCCTGGAGCAGGCGTTGCAGCTGCTGCGCCTGCCCCGGCTGATCGGCGTGGCCCCGGACGGCGTCGAGGTGTTCGCCAACAACGGCCGCTACGGCCCGTACGTCAAGCGCGGTGACGAGTTCCGTTCGCTGGACTCGGAAGACAAGATGTTCACCGTCACGCTGGACGAGGCGCTGGCGTTGCTCGCCGCCCCGAAGACGCGTCAGCGCCGGGCCGCCGCGCCGCCGCTGCGGGAGATGGGCAACGACCCGCTCACCGAGAAGCCGCTGGTGATCAAGGACGGGCGCTTCGGGCCGTACGTGACCGACGGCGAGTTCAACGCGTCGCTGCGGCGCGGGCAGACGCCGGAGGAGCTGACGCTGGAGCAGGCGTCGGAGATGCTGGCCGAGAAGCGCGCGAAGGGCCCGGCGCCGAAGAAGAAGGCAGCGAAGAAGGCCGCCCCGGCCAAGAAGACGACGGCGGCGAAGAAGACCACGGCGGCCAAGAAGACCACGGCCGCCAAGAAGGCTCCCGCGAAGAAGGCCGCCCCCAAGAAGGCGACCTCAACCCCGAACGAGTGATCTTGGAAGGAAAGGGCCCTCATGGAGGCCGTTTCCTTCCAAGATCTGGTGGTTGTCCACAGGGGCGGCGGAAGGGCCGCGTCGGGGGCACCGTGGGTGGGTGGGGAACTCCTGGGCGGGGATGCGGCGGGCGCTGCCGTCGGATGACGCGGACGAACTGACCTGGCTGCTCTTCCGGCAGGAGGACGTGCTCAGCCTTCAGCAGGCACGAGCGCATCTCACGCGTAGGGCGATCCGCCACCGGGTGACGACCGGCCGGTGGCGACAGGCGCATCGCGCGGTTCTCGTCGCGCACAACGGCCCGGTCGGTCCCGCGCAACTCCGGTGGATCGCGGTGCTGGCGGCCGGGCCCACCGCGCTGCTGGGCGGCATGACCGCGGCTCAGGCGGGCGGGCTGCGCGGGTTTTCTGAACGGGTGGTCCACCTGCTTCTGCCAGCCACGACCCGTCGATCACCGCTGCCGGCCGGTGTGCTGGCGCACCGGACGACCCACCTGCCCGATTCCGACGTGGTGCCGGTCGCGGCGCCGCCCCGGACGGCGGCGGCCCGGTCGATCGTCGACGCCGCGCAGTGGGCACCGACCGACACCAGGGCCCGTGCGATCGTCGCGGCTGCCTTCCAGCAGCGTCTGGTGGGTGGCGACGACGTGCACGAGGTGGTGGAGCGGATGCCCCGGGTCCGCCGACGACGGCTGATCCTGTCCACCGCCACGGATGCGGCCGGGGGTGCGCACTCCCTGGGCGAACTCGACCTGCTCGGTCTCGTCCGCCGTGCCGGCCTGCCCGAACCGAGCCGTCAGGTGGTCCGCCGGGATTCCGCCGGCCGGCGGCGCTACCTCGACGCGTACTTCGAGCAGTGGCGGGTGCACGTCGAGGTGGACGGCGGGCAGCATCTCGATCCGGCACACGCCTGGGCGGACATGCGGCGGCAGAACGACCTGTGGGTCGAGGGCGACCGTGTTCTCCGGTTCCCCGCCTGGGTCCTGCGCGCCCGTCCCGAAGAGGTGATCGCCCAACTCCGCGCCGCCCTGCGGGCGGCCGGCTGGCCGGGGTGACCGCCAGCCGAGATCTTGGAAGAAAACGGCCCCGATAAGGGCCCTTTCCTTCCAAGATCCTCAAGCGCCCAGGACCTGCGTCAGGTAGGGGTTCTGGAAAAGGTTGTGGGGGTCGAGGCGGGCGCGGACGGACTGGAAGTCCGCGAATCTCGGGTAGGCGCTCGCGAGGGACTCGGCGGTGCGCCAGTGCAGCTTGCCCCAGTGCGGCCGGCCGCCCAACTCGGTCGCCACCTGCTCGAACGCGCGGAAGTACGGCTCGTACGGCATGCCCACGTACTGGTGCACGGCGATGTACGCCGAGTCCCGCCCGTACGAGTGGGACAGCCAGATGTCGTCGGCGGCGGTGAACCGCACCTCGACCGGGAACAGCACCTTGAACGGCAGCCGGTCCACGATCCGGCGCAGCTCGGCCAGCGCGGTGGGCAGCGCCTCGCGTGGCAGGCCGTACTCCATCTCCACGAAGCGGACCCGGCGCGGTGTGCAGAACACCCGGTCGGAGCGGCCGGTGTAGGTGCGTTCGGTGAGCGCGCGGGCGGAGACGGCGCTGATCCGGGGTGCGAGGGCGGGTACGGCGCGGCCGAGGCGGCAGGCGCCGGCGAAGACGGTGTTGGAGAGGAACTCGTCGTCCAGCCAGCCGCGCCAGCGGGGCAGCGGCCGGTCGTCGGCGGGTACCCGGTCGTTTGTCTTGACCTGCACCCGGTCGGTGTAGGGGAACCAGTAGAACTCGGCGTGGTCGTGCGCGTCGTACAGGCCGGGCAGGTCGTCGAGTACCTCGGCGAGCGGGGCCGGGCGTTCGTGCGCGCGCAGCACGAAGGCGTCCACGCAGCGCAGCGTGACCTCGACCAGCACGCCCACCGCGCCGAGCCCGACCCGGGCGGCGTCGAAGACGTCGCGGTTCTCCTCGGCCGAGCAGCGCAGCACCTCGCCGGTGCCGGTGACCAGCGTCAGCCCGGCCACGAAGGTGGACAGGCAGCCCAGCTTCGCCCCGGTGCCGTGGGTGCCTGTGGAGAGCGCACCGGCGATGGTCTGGGCGTCGATGTCGCCGAGGTTCGGCATCGCGAGGCCGTGCCCGGCGAGCAGATCGTTGAGCGTGTGCAACGTCATCCCGGCCGGTACGGTGACCAGGCGGCGCGCCACGTCGACTGTGACGTCGGTCTCCAGCTCGGCGAGGTCGATCCGGTGCCCGTCGGCGACGGCGGTGGCGGTGAACGAGTGGCCGCTGCCGGTGGCCCGGACGGTCCGGCCCGCCGCGGCGGCCTGGCGGACCGCCTCGACGACGTCGGAGACGCTACGCGGGCGCACGGTGAGGAGCGCGGTGCTGTGCTGGTTGCCGGCCCAGTTGGACCAGGTGGCGGTGGTACCGGTCATCGCGGCCACTCCTCGACATGAATATGAACTGAATTCATATCAGGAACGTTGTGCCTGGTAAATACCGCAATCGAGCCCGGCTCGTTGTACCGGTAGTCACAGACTCGTGACGTGCAGATATGTTCATCCGTCGAAGGGGGGTGGCGCCGAGTGTCCACACCAGCCGCCACGACCGGGCCGCTGCGTCGAGTACCGGTGCAGGGCCGAAGTGTCGCGCGGGTCCAGCGGATGCTGGACGCCTGCGCCGAGCTCGTCGACGAGGTGGGGTACGAAGGGCTGACCACGACCCTGCTCGCCGAGCGTGCCGAGGTGGCGATCGGGTCGGTCTACCAGTTCTTTCCGGACAAGCGGGCGATCGTGCAGGCACTGACCCTGCGCACCATGGAGTCCTACCTCCAGCGGCTCGACGAGCGGTTCTCCTCGGACGACCTGACCCACTGGTGGGACGGGGTCGACGCGGCGATCGACGAGTACATCTCGATGCACCGCACCGTTCCCGGCTTCCGTACCCTGCACTTCGGCGACGTGGTCGACCTGCACCTGCTGGACGACCAGCGGGACAACAACGGGGTCATCGCGGAGCAGCTCGCCCGCGTACTCACCGAGCGTTTCGGCCTCGCCGGGGTGCCCGACCTGCGGTTCCACCTGGAGGTCGCGGTGGAGGCCGCTGATGCCCTGATCAAGCTGGCCTTCCGCCGCCGCACCGACGGCGACGAGCGGGTGCTGGTCGAGGCGAAGGCGCTCATCCGGGAGTACCTGCACCGGCAGGTGAACGCCCCCACGGAGGTTGCCCACCAGGGCTGAGCGGCACGTTGAACGGCGGGTTCCCGAGAGTGCGTCGGGACCCGCCGTCGTCACGTGGTGGGGCAGAGCCGCGGGCGGCTCAGAGGAACGCGTGCCCCTCGCCCCGGTAGGTCGGCACGGTGGCGACCACCGCGTCCCCCTCGACCAGGTGCACCTCGTTGACGTGCTCGCACAGCTCGCCCGCCTTGGCGTGGCGGAACCACACCCGGTCGCCGACGCGCAGGCCGTCGGCGGCCTTCCCGGCCAGCGGGGTCTGCACCTCGCCGGCGCCCTCCGCGCCGAGCAGCTTCAGCCCGTCCGGCAGCCACGGCCGGGGCAGCCGGCTGGTCGCCGCCTGGCCGGAGGCGATCCAGCCGCCACCGAGCACCGTCGCCAGCCCGGGCGCCGGGCGGCGGACCACCGCGCAGGCGAAGAACGCCGCCGGGGTGGGCCGCCAGGCACGGTACGCGTCGAACAGCGTCGGCCCGTACAGGCCGGAGCCCGCGGTGACCTCGGTGACCGCGGGGTCCGCGCTGGTGGCGGCCACGCTGCCGGTGCCGCCGCCGTTGACGAACTCCAGGTCGGCGTGCTCGCGGACGGCGCCGACCGCGGCCGAGCGGCGGGCCAGCAGTTCCCGGTACGACCCGCGCTGCGCGACCCGGATCGCCGAGCCGAGCATCGCCTGTCCGGGTGGCGCGTCGCCGAGGCCGGCGATCTGTGCCTCGTACGACATCAGGCCGACCAGCCGGAAGCCCGGCCGGCCGGCGACGGCGGCGGCGAGCGCGCCGGCCGCCGTCGCGCTGTGTACCGGGGAGCGGCGCACGCCGACGTGCACCCGGCCTCCCAGCGGGCGCCAGGAGGCGTCCAGGTCGAGGCAGACCCGCAGCGCGGGGCGGCCCGCGGGCGGGCACACCCGGTCGATCAGGTCGAGCTGTGCGGTGTCGTCGACCATCAGCGTCACCGCGTCGGCGAGCGCCGGGTCGGCGGCCAGGTCGGCGAGGCCGCCCCGGTGGGCCGTCGGGTACGCCACGAGCACGTCGTCGCTGACCCCGGAGCGGACCAGCCAGAGCGCCTCGGGCAGCGTGAAGGCCATCACGCCGTGCCAGCCGGGCCGCTTGAGCGCCCGGGTCAGCAGCTCGCGGACGCGTACCGACTTGCTCGCCACGCGCAGCGGCTTGCCGCCGGACCGGCCGACGAGCGCCTCGGCGTTGGCGTCGAACGCGGTGAGGTCGACCACCGCGTACGGCGGGTCGAGGTGAGCGGTCGCCCGGTCGAGACGATCGCGAAGTTTGTCACGGTCGATGGCCACGTCTGCACGCTAACTGTCTGGACGGCAATGCGAAATACCCTCGCGTCTGTCCGGGCTGCGGGCGGTGGTCCCGGCGGCCTAGGCTCGGCGAGCAGGTGAATGTCGCGGGGGACGACCCCTCCTGCGCGACTAGAGTGTTCCACCGGGGATGCCCAGACCTGGGCCGGCACGTGGAGGTACGGCCATCGAAAGCCAGAACAACGGCGAGTCGCCCGGCGTGTCGTCCGGGACAGCCGCCGACCACTCGGGCGTCGCCGCCATCCGGTCGGTGCTGCGCATCCGGCCGTTCCGCAGGCTGTGGATCGTGCTCAGCGCCGCCTCCTTCGGCGACTGGCTCGGCCTGCTCGCCACCGCGCTGTTCGCCGCCTCCCAGGTCTCCGGCAGCACCGCCCAGGGCGCCGCGTTCGGTGGCGTGACCGCGATCCGGCTGCTCCCGGCGCTGGTGCTCGGCCCGGTGGCGGGCGTGCTCGCCGACCGGTTCGACCGCCGGTGGACCATGGTCATCTGCGACCTGCTGCGCTTCGTGCTGTTCGCCTCGATCCCGCTGTACGCGCTCACCGGCGCCGCGGGCGGGCTGGTGGTCGGCTGGGCGCTGATCGCCACGTTCCTGATCGAGTCGATCACCCTGCTGTGGATCCCGGCCAAGGAGGCGGCGGTCCCCAACCTCATCCCGCGTACCCGGCTGGAGGCGGCGAACCAGCTCACGCTGATCACCACGTACGGCCTGACGCCGGTCGCGGCGGCCGTCGCCCTGGCCGTGCTGACCCGCGGCCTGCCCGGCGCGTTCGGCGGCGACCTGCCGAACTGGGCCGAACCGGCCCAGCTCGCGCTCTGGTTCAACGCCTTCTCCCGGCTGGCCACCGCGCTCGTGGTGGCGTTCGGGATCAAGGAGATCAGCGAGGCCCAGCGCGGCGAGGCGGAGCGCACCGAGCAGAGCATGTTCCGGCAGTTCTCCGAGGGCTGGAAATACATCGGCCAGACCCCGCTCGTCCGCGGCCTGGTGCTGGGCATCTTCGGCGCGTTCGCCGGCGGCGGGATCGTGGTCGGCACGGGCAAGTTCTTCGCCAACTCGCTCGGCGCCGGTGACGCCGCGTTCTCGCTGCTCTTCGGCGCGATCTTCGTCGGTCTGGCGCTCGGCATCGGGCTCGGGCCGATGATCGTGCGGGACATGTCCCGCCGCCGCTGGTTCGGCATGAGCATCGTGCTCGCCAGCGCCTCGGTGCTGGTGCTCGCCTTCGCCATCCACCTGTCCATGGCCATCCTCGGCGCGATCCTGGTCGGCGCGGGCGCCGGCATGGCGTTCCTGGCCGGCACCACGCTGCTCGGCGGCGAGGTGGCCGACGAGGTGCGCGGCCGGGTGTTCGCGGTGGTGCAGATCGGCACCCGGCTGGTGCTGATCCTGGCCATCGCGCTCAGCAGCCTCCTGGTCGGCGTCGGCAGCTCCCGCCAGCTCACCATCGCCGACCTGGGCATCTCCATCTCCTCCACCCGCTTGCTGCTGCTCGCCGCCGGCGCGGCCGGCATCATCGCCGGCATCAGCGCGTTCGGGCAGATGGACGACAAGAAGGGCGTACCGGTCCTCGCCGACCTCTGGGGATCGATCCGGGGCCGCCCGCTGATGCCGGCCGAGCCGTTCGTCTCCAGCGGCCTGTTCGTGGTCTTCGAGGGCGGCGAGGGCGCCGGCAAGTCCACCCAGCTCGCCGAGCTGGCCGAGCGGCTGCGCGCGCAGGGCCGCGACGTGGTGGTCACCCGCGAGCCGGGCGCCACACCGGTCGGCAAGCGGATCCGCTCCCTGGTGCTCGGCACCAACCCCGGCGAGGCGCCGTCGCCGCGCGCCGAGGCGCTGCTCTACGCCGCCGACCGGGCGCACCACGTGGCCACTGTCGTCCGCCCGGCGCTCGTGCGCGGCGCTGTGGTGATCAGCGACCGGTACGTCGACTCGTCGCTCGCCTACCAGGGCGCCGGCCGGACGCTGCCGGTGGACGAGGTCTCCTGGCTCTCCTCCTGGGCCACCGGCGGCCTCAAGCCCGACCTGGTGGTGCTGCTCGACGTCGAGCCGCGGACCGGCCTGAGCCGGGTCGAGGACCGCAACGAGGGCACCGACCGGCTGGAGGCCGAGTCGCTGACGTTCCACGAGCGGGTCCGGTACGCCTTCCTCGACCTCGCCGCCGGTGACCCGAAGCGATACCTGGTGCTCGACGCGTCCCGCCCGATCGACGAGACCGCCGACGCGGTCGCCCGCCGGGTGGGCGAGCTGCTCACCGATCCGGCCGGCATCGTGCACCCCCGTCCGGCGCAGGGCCCGGACACCTCGGTCCAGCCCGAGTTATCCGACGCGGAGCTGGTGACGATGGAGCAACCCCGACGATGACCGACGTCTTCGGCGATCTGGTCGGGCAGGACGAGGCGGTGGCCATGCTGCGGCGGGCCGCCGCCTCGGCCGCCGCCCTGCTGCGCGCGCCGGTGACGTCCCCCGCGGGCGGGCACGACGACCTCGACGCGCTCGCCGAGGAGCACGACGGCGACCCGGGCCCGGCTGCGCCGGCCGACCCGGGCGGCGGCATGACCCACGCCTGGATCTTCACCGGGCCGCCCGGATCGGGCCGCTCGGTGGCCGCCCGCGCGTTCGCCGCCGCGCTGGAGTGCGTGCACGGCACCGGGTGCGGCACCTGCCCCGGGTGCCACACCACGCTCGCCGGCACCCACGCGGACGTCCGCCTCGTGGTGCCCGAGGGCCTGTCCATCGGCGTCGGCGAGATGCGCGCGCTGGTGCTGCGGGCGGCCAGCGCGCCGTCCGGCGGCCGGTGGCAGATCGTGATCATCGAGGACGCCGACCGGCTCACCGAGGCCGCCGGCAACGCGCTGCTCAAGGCGATCGAGGAGCCGCCGCCGCGTACCGTCTTCCTGCTCTGCGCCCCGTCCACCCACCCGGACGACATCTCCGTGACCATCCGGTCGCGCTGCCGCGTCGTACCCCTGCGGCAGCCGCCGCCGGCAGCGGTGGCCGAGGTGCTGGTCCGCCGCGACGGCGTCGCGCCGGACGTGGCCGAGTGGGCCGCCGCGGCGGCGCAGGGGCACGTGGGCCGGGCCCGGCGGCTGGCCCGCGACCCGGAGGCCCGGCAGCGGCGTGACGCGGTGCTGGCCGTACCGCGTCGGCTGACCGGCGTGGGCGCGGCGTTCGACGCGGCCTCGGCGCTCATCGAGGCCGCCGAGGCGGAGGCCGCCGCGTCCGTCGCGGAGATCGACGAGGCGGAGCGTACGGCGTTGCAGACCGCGCTCGGCGCGGGCGGCACCGGCCGGGGCGCGGCCGGCGCCATGCGCGGCGCGGCCGGTCAGCTCAAGGATCTGGAGAAGCGGCAGAAGTCGCGTGCCACCCGTGCCCAGCGGGACGCGCTCGACCGCGCCCTGGTCGACCTGGCCGGGTTCTACCGGGACGCGCTCACCATGGCGTGGCGGGCGCCGGTCGCCCCGGTGCACACCGACACGGCGTCGCTCGCCGGTGCGGGCGCGCAGAAGTGGGACGCCGAGGGCTCGCTGCGCCGCCTGGAGGCGGTGCTGGAGTGCCGCGCGGCGATCGAGGCCAACGTCAAGCCGCGGATCGCGGTGGAGGCGATGATGCTGGCCCTCTGGCGCGGCTGAGCCGGGCACTTTCCGCACTGTCCACAGGGCATCGACACGCGCGATTGGCGTGCGGTACGGTCCGGTGATGCCGCGGTGACCGAGGCGGCACGCTCAGTGAGGGTCGGGCCGACCGGCCGGGAGGAGTCCGCCGATGCCGCGGGGCGAGATCGACGAGGCCTGGATCGAGGAGGCGGTGCGGCGCTACCGCCGGATCGAGAACCTGCAGGCCGAGTTCGACCAGGCGGTCGCGACGGTCGAGGTCACCGTCCGCTCACCCGACGGGCTCGTCGAGGTGGTGGTGACCGCCGGCGGGCGCATCACCGACGTGCGTTTCCTCGGCCCGCTGCACCACCGCAGCCCGCGCGACGTGGCCGGTTCGGTGCAGGCCGCCGTCACCGCCGCCGCCGACGCGGCGCAGTGGGCGCGGGAGAAGCTGCACAACGAGACCTTCGCGGCGTACCGGCCGCTGGCGGGGGCCTGACATGGAGACGCTGCGTGCCCTGGCCGCCCGTCTCGACGAGGCCGGCGCGACCCTCGCCACCCTGTCCCGCACGGTGACCGCCACCGACCCGCCGCATCCCGCGTTCGGCGCGCACGCCGCCGGCCGCCCCGGTGAGGTGGGCCGTGCGCTGCACCGCCAGTGGACAGTGGCCACTGCCGACCGGGCGCGCGAGGCGCAGGCCGCCGCCGTCCGGCTGGCCGCCGCAGCGGCGGCGCTGCGCAGCGCCGCCGACCGTTACGCCGCCGCCGACGACGCGGTCGCCCGGCGGCTGGCCCGGGAGGCCTGATGGACGCGCTCGACCGCCTCGCCGAGCCGGGGCTCGACCTGCTCGGCCGCGTCGACACGCTGCTGGCCGCCGGCGCGCCCGAGGGGCACCGGCTCTGGCCGCTGCTGCGCCGCATGCAGGTGCTTCCCGGCGCGGCCGTGCGCGAGTTCCTCGACCTGCATCCCGCGCCGCTGACCGGCGCCGGCCACGCGGTGCGCCGGCTCGTCCGGGGGTACGACGACACCTGCGCGCTGCTGGCCGACCAGGTCGCCTGGTCCGGCGCTGCCGCGTCGGCGTACGACGAGGCACGTGCCGCCCTGATGCGGCACCTGGACGAGGGGCCGGACAGCCTGGTCGGGCGGCTGGAGTCGACAGCGGGCTACGCCGACGCGCTGGCCGGCTGGGTGGAGGGCAGCCGGGCGGCGCTGGCCCGGGCGCTGGCCGAGGTGCTGGGCTCGGCCGAGGCGGTCGCGGTGCACGCGGCGACGCGGCCCGGCGCCGAGGCCGGACGGGCCGGGGCGTCGGCGGCGGCCGAGATCGCGACGAGGGTCCTGGGTGTGCTCGGGGTGGCCTACGACGGCGCGGAGACGCTGCTGCGCCAGTGGGGGCCGAGCCTGGCCGAGACGCCGTGGCGGGACCGCGCCACCACCGCTCCGCGCTACGGCGGCACCACCCGGATCGGCTACTGACGGTCCACGGCGCCGCGCACCGGACCGGCCGTGGCCGGGTGACGGCGGCGGCGCCGTGGCCTTCCCCTGCACCCCCCGCAGGTATGCCTTCACTCAACGCGCCCGGGCGGTGTTTGTCAGGGGCCCGCCGGAGATTCAGCCGTCCGGGCGAGGCGATGGGGCCGGTTCGGCCGGGTCGAGGTCGATGATCGCTGCGGTGGGTGACCGGGCGGCGACAGGTGCGCCGTGCGGCGGTCGTCGATCCGCGTAGGGTGTGGCGTATGGGCATGCTCTGCGCGGTCAGCTTCAACCGGTACGGGCGCCTCTACTACCTCGACCCGGGCGAGCTGCGCCCGCAGGTGGGCGACCGGGTGCTGGTGCCCACCGACGAGGGGCCCGAGGTGGCCGAGTGCGTGTGGGCCGCGCAGTGGGTCAGCGAGGACACCGACAGCTTCCCGAAGCTCGCAGGGATCGCCGGCGACGACGACCTGCGCCGCGACGAGATGCTGCGCCGGCGCAAGGCCGAGGCGAAGGTCGCCGCCAAGCGGCTGATCCGCGAACACGGCCTGCCGATGAAGGTGGTCGCCGTGGACCACGTCCTGGCCACGCCGGAGAACGGCAGTGACCGCACCACCATCTACTTCACCGCGCCGCACCGCGTCGACTTCCGCTCGCTGGTCCGCGACCTGGGCGCCACGCTGCACTGCCGAGTCGAGCTGCGGCAGCTGTCCGCCCGCGACTCCGCCCGGGTGCAGGGCGGCATCGGTTCCTGCGGGCGCGACCTGTGCTGCGCCACGTTCCTCACCGACTTCGAGCCGGTGACCATCCGGATGGCGAAGGACCAGGACCTGCCGCTCAACCCGCTGCGCATCTCCGGGGCGTGCGGGCGGCTGATGTGCTGCCTGAAGTACGAGCACCCGCTGTACCAGAAGTTCCAGGAGTCGGCCCCGGCGGTCGGCAGCCGGGTGTCCACTCCGCAGGGCGAGGGCAAGGTGGTCGGCCACAGTGTTCCGCGCGACGCGGTCACGGTCCGGCTGGACGCCGACGGCTCCCGCTCGATGTGCTCCCGCGCGTCGGTGTGCGGCCCGAGGCAGGCCCACGACCAGCACTACCCCCAGCCCTGACCGTCCCCCTCCCCACCGTTTCCCCGTTGATCATGAAGTTAGCGGTCGAAATGGTGATCGAATTCGCCGTTAACTTCATGATCGACGGGGTGGGGGCCGGGGTCAGCGGATGACGATGGGGGGTTCGGCCAGGCGGGGGGTCAGCGGGGTCTTCGGGGTCAGCCAGGAGGCGGTGGGGGACTGGTCGGGGTTCAGCTGCCAGTCGTGCGACACCTTGTCCACGGCGATCGGGTAGATCGTCAGCGTGCCGTTCGGGTCGATCCGGAACCGCAGGAACGCCTTCGAGTCCTCGATGCCCTGCGCCGCGAACAACTCGTTCAGGTTGACCCCGAACGCGCCCGCCACCAGCAGGTAGAGCGCCACGAGCTGGCTGGCGACCAGCCCGCTCAGCGGCCCGTAGAGCACCACCGCGGCGACCGCCGGCAGCGGCCACGGCCAGTCGTAGAACGGCAGCTGCAACCAGACCCACGTGCCGCCGGCGGCGAGCGCCACCTGGGCCAGCCCGTGCGCCACCCCGAGGATCCAGTGCCGGGCGTGCCGTTTCCCGCCCGCCGTGGGCGGCTTGGCGAAGAACACCGCGCCCATCATCGCCACCACCAGCATGATCGCCAGCGGCACGCTGAACAGCCGCTGCTCGGTGGTGCCCACCTGCTGCACCGCCACCCCGGCCATGGCCAGCATCAGCAGCGTGTGCAGCGTGCCGAGCAGCGTCGTGAAGCCCGGGTTGCGGAACGGCAGCCGGGCGAAGATCCCCCAGCCGTACCGGCGGGAGCGCGCCTTGTCCGGATAGCGCGCAGCCAGGTCGTACTCCCGGGTGTTGCTGGCCCGCCGGGTCAGCGTGTCACGCGGCGGCACCTCCAGCTTCTCCGGCAGCCGGTGCGTGGGGTAGAGGTAGGCGCCGCCGCCGCCGCACGTGATGAGCTGCCGGTCCGTCCCGGCATAGCGGGCGTAGTGGTGCAGGTCGCCGGAGACCAGCACCCGTACCTGCGCCCCGGTCGGCGCGACGAGGGTACGGATGAAGTAGTCGATCGAGTCGTACGCGTTGGGGTGGTCGACGGCCTTGACCCACGTCGGCGCCGGCACCGCCAGGATCACCTTGGATTCCGGGGTGAGCTTGCGGGCCACCTCGTCGAAGTAGGTGAGCTGCGGGTCGTCCAGGTACGAGCCGGACTGGTCGTCGAGGCCGAGCAGCCACCAGCCGGCCGGCAGCTCGACGGCGAAGTACGAGCGGGACTGGCCGGTGCCCCAGCCGGCGAAGTGCCGGTCCCGGGTACGCACGAACAGGCGCAGGAACGCGGTCAGGCCGTCGTACCAGTCGTGGTTGCCGGGCACTGCGAACAGCTTCGGCTGCTCCGGCGGGGCAACAGGCAGCGCCGCCTGGTACGGACCCTTGCACCGGTCCTCGTACGCCTCGTAGCCCGCCGCGGGATAGACCTGGTCGCCGCCCATTACCAGCGTCTGTGCGCGGGGAAGGGTGTGCCCGTCCACTGTCAGCTCCGGCTGGGCGAGCAGGTACGCCACCGAGTACGTGGCGTCGAAGCCGTCACCCAGGTCGGCCACGTAGTCGAGCCAGAGCCCACCGTCCGGCCCGACCTGCCGGAACGTGCCGTCGCTGAACGCGTTCTGCAACTCGCGCTTGTCCAGGTACGCCCCGAACAGCATGGCCAGCAACGTACGCAGGCCGGTGCTGATCAGGAGCAGTGGCGCGAGCCAGGGCACCGGCCGGCGGGGGGTGAAACCCAGCTCCCGGGGGTCGATGCTGCGGGGGCGGCGGGTGGCACGCTCGCCGGGACGCGCCTCGGGAGCCGGTGGTCGCGGCGGTTCGTCGGTCACCCGCCGCAGGGTAGTCCGGACCGGGCGCGAAGTCTCTCCCGTACCGGGGCGGATGTGGTCGGGTGTCCGGCTTCGGAGGCGGGGGATCCGGTTCGGCTTCCGGTCGGGCGTGCCGTACACTTGGCGGTCGTTGCCGCCTTAGCTCAGTCGGCTAGAGCGACGCACTCGTAATGCGTAGGTCGACGGTTCGATTCCGTCAGGCGGCTCGGTACAGAAGCCCAGGTCATCGACCTGGGCTTCGCCGTTTCCCGAGGGCGATCGCCCCTCCGCCGACGGGTGCCGGTCCGTAAATCGTCCGCGCCGCGGCTGCTTCGGCCGGCCGGGCCAGCCGGCGGCAGCCGCCCAGGCCAGCAGTACGCCCATGGTCAGGCCAGGCGGCAGGTACCAGAACGTGAGGAAGCCGGCCGGTGGCGTCAACGGCAGTGCCGCGATGAGCGCCCACGCGACGCGGCGTGGCAGCACACCGCGACGCAGCCCCTGCAGCCCGCACCAGACGGTGCCCGCCAGCGCCGTCAGCAGGGCCACGAGGTCGAACATCCACCCGTATCCGGGGCTGTTGTACTCCAGGCCGATCGCGATGGCCGCGGCGAGGAGCCCGTATCTCGTGAGGCGCCGAGGCGTCGCGGTGGCGTGGCCCGTCACCGTCCAGACGAGCGGCAGCGTCAGCAGCATCGACACGAAGAAGGGACCACGCCAGATCCAGGCCGGCTCCCCACCGTCGAACAACGGCAGGTTCTCGGCCATCCATCGCGCCGGAGCGGGGAGAGAGCTGACGGCTCGGCCGCCGCCGACCTCCCACTGCGTGGCCATCGCGGCGCCGAGCACCGCTGCGACCAGCGGCGCGAGAACCGCAAGGGCGCGCCGCCAGCGGGCGACCGCCCACCTGCCCTCGACACCGGGCCGGTCGGTGCGGTCGGGTACGCGCTGCGGATGCTCCTGTCGCATCGGATGATCGTCCTAGCGTCGCTGGGAAATCCCATCAGGAGAACAGTCGGGATCATCGCTAGCGTGTCGGCTGTAGACGCCGTTACGAGGCCGCCCGAGTTCTTCTGCCCGGAGCGGGCAGGTCGGCGGCCACCGTGCCCAGCAGCGCCAGCGCCTGCGCCGACCGGCTGCCGGGCTCGGCCTGGTAGACGACCAGCTGCTGGCCCGTCGCCCCGGCGACGGTCAAGGAGTCGTACGTGAGGGTCAGCTCGCCGACGTCGTGATGGTGGAACAGCTTCGCCTCGTGCGTCTTTCCCCGTACGTCGTGGCGGGCCCACAGCCGGCGGAACTCCGGACTCTTCAGCGAGAGTTCCCCGACCAGTTCGGTGAGCCGCGCGTCGTCGAGCATGTCGGCTGCGGCGGCCCGCAGCGCGCCCAGGCTGGACTGCGCGACCCGGTCCCAGTGGGGATGGAAGGAACGGGCCGCCGAGTCGAGGAAGACGAACCGGACGAGGTTGGGCTCATCGGCCTCGAACAGCTTGGCGAACAGGGCGCGTCCGAGCCGGTTGGCGGCCAGCACGTCCATCCTGCGGTCGACGATCAGCGCGGGTGTGTGCAGCCAGCCGTCCATCAGGCGCAGCAGGCTCGGCCGGACGGTCTCCCGCGTACCCCTGCGGGCGGGCTTGCGGCCGCTCCTGGCCAGCAGGTGCAGGTGCGCCGCCTCCTCGGCGTCGAGTCCGAGGGTGCGGGCCAGGGCGTTCAGCATCTGTTCCGACGGGTGCTGTTCCCGCCCCTGCTCCAGGCGGGCGTAGTAGTCGGCGCTGACCCCGGACAGCTGGGCGACCTCCTCGCGCCGCAGACCCGGCGTCCGGCGCCGGCCCGAGGAGACGATGCCGGCCTCCGCCGGGCTGGTCGTCTCACGCCGGGCGCGCAGGAACTCGCCGAGCGGGTTGCTGCCGTCCACCACCCCAACATAACCGCGGGCGGTCGGCCGCCAGGAGGCCCAGCCGGGGTGTGACGCACCGTGGTTGCGACCGGCCGTACTCCGCACCGTGGACTCATGGAATCCACACAGATGTCCGGCACCAGCCACCGCAAGGCCGCCACCGTCCTCCTGACGGCGGCGCTCACCGCCTGCGGCACGGAGACACCGCCCGTACCGCAGGCCGCCCCGTCCGCGACGCCGGCGCGGCCCTCGGTCTCCGAGGCCCTTCATCCGTACGTCGGGATGTGGGTCACCGCCGACGGCCACATCCGGCAGGAGTTGTTGCCCGACGGCCGGTACGACGAGGCGCGCGGCGACCGGGCGAGCGCCTACACCGGCCGGTACGAGGTGACCGGCGAGCACATCGACTACTGGGACGACAGCGGGTTCACCGCCGACGGCCGGTTCGACGGCGACGTCCTGCACCACGGCGGCTACCTGTTCTATCGGGAGGGCAGTGCGGCCCACCGGCAGGCGGTCGCGGGGCGGGCGTCCACCCGCCCGTCCGGGTAGGGGAGAACGCCGACGGACAGGGGAGCGTCGGGCGTCCGGTGGCGGCGCAACCGCTACCGGCGCTCGGCGCGCTGCCGGGCCGCCTCGTACAGCGCCACGGTCCCGGCCGCCGCCGCGTTCAGGGAACTCGCCGCCCCCACGATCGGGATGCGCACCATCCGGTCGCTGGCCTCCTGCCAGCCCTTGCTGAGCCCGTGCGTCTCGTTGCCGATGAGCAGGAGAGTGGGGCCGGTCAGGTCGTGCTCGGCGACGTCCACGTCCCCGTGCTCGTCCGTACCGATGATCTGGACCTGCGGAAGGCCGTCCGCGCGCACCGCGGCGACCCAGTCCAGGACGTCGCGGTGACTGGGGACGCGCACCACGGGCAGGGCGAACAGCGACCCGGTGGTGGCCCGGACCGCCTTCGGGTCGTACGGGTCGGCGGCGTGGCCCGTGATGATCACGCCGGAGGCGCCGAAGGCGTCAGCGGAGCGGATCAGCGTGCCGATGTTGCCCGGGGTCTTGGGGCGGTCGAAGACCACCACGAGCATGGCCGGCCCGACCGGGATGCGGGCCAGGTCGTCAGCGGGCTGCGCCACGACTGCGAGTAGTTCGGGTGACTCCTCCTCCTTGCCGCTCAGTTCCCGCATCAGCTCCGGCGCGAGGGCCACCCGCCTGGCGTCGGCGCGGTCGAGCAGGTCGCGGCACCAGCGGGACAGGGGCTGCCGGTCCGGGTGGAGGAGGGCACGGATCTCCCAGCCCTGTTCCAGGGCCACCGTGATCGGGCGCACCCCCTGGACCAGGAACTCCCCGGAACGCTGCCGCTTGGTGCGGTTGGTCAGCAGCGCCTGCCACTGCTGGAAGCTCGCGTTGCGGGTGGTGATCGTCAGGGTCTTCGCCACGCAGCCGATTCAACCGCATCCGGGTTCGAGGTCACGCGCCGGTGAGGTGGTGACGCGGCGCGATTGTCCCGCCGAGTGACCAGCCGCTATCGTTCCCTCGCCCCCAGCCCGCAGAGTTTGAGGATCGCGATGACTTCCCCGCCGTTGACGAAAGTTGCCGATCGGGAAGGTTCGCCCGCCGAGGAACCGGCCGGCACGGCGACCGGACGCGAGCCGGGCAGGGAGGCGACGCCGAGCCGGTTCCGGGCAGACGTCGCCGGGCTCCGGGCTGTCGCCGTGGGGCTGGTGCTGCTCTACCACGCCGGGTTGCCGTTCATCCCCGGTGGCTTCGTCGGCGTCGACGTCTTCTTCGTGATCTCCGGCTTCCTCATCACCGGGCAGCTCATCTCGGAGATCGAGCGCAGCGGACGGGTCTCGCTCACCGGTTTCTACGCGCGCCGGGCCAAGCGGATCCTGCCCGCGGCCACTGTGGTGCTGGCGGCCACCGCCGTCGCGGTCCGGCTGTTCGTACCCCGGGGTGAGTGGCAGGTCATCGGCGGCGACATCGCCGCCGCGGCGACCTACGTCGTCAACTGGCGGTTCGCCGACCGCGCGGTCGACTACCTGGCCGAGGACGTCGCGCCGTCGCCGGTCCAGCACTTCTGGTCGCTCGCCGTGGAGGAGCAGTTCTACCTCCTCTGGCCGCTGCTGATCGTGCTGGCCATCCTCGCCGCGCGCAGGCTCCGGCGGGCGAACGTACGGCCGGTCCTGTGGGTCGGTCTCGCGGTGCTGGCGGTGCCGTCGTTCGTCTGGTCGATCGTCGAGACGGCGAACTCGCCCGAGCGCGCGTTCTTCGTCTCCACCACGCGGCTGTGGGAGCTCGCGGTCGGCGCGGCGGTCGCGCTGCTGGCGGTCCGCGCCGCGCGGATGCCCCGGTCGGTGGCTGTCGTCCTCGGGTGGCTCGGCCTCGCCGCGATCGTGGCGGCGGCGCTGCTGGTCAGCGGGAAGACCGCATGGCCGGGGTACGCGGCGGCGCTGCCCACGCTCGGCGCGGCGGCGGTGATCGCGGCCGGTGCCGCGGCCGGCTCCCGAGGGCCGGTGCTGGTGCTCGGCATGCGTCCGTTCCAGTGGATCGGTGACCTGTCGTACTCGCTGTACCTGTGGCACTGGCCGATGCTCGTGGTGGCCGCCGCGCACTTCGGTGACCTGTCGGTGACCGAGGGCCTGGTGGTGGCGCTCGCCTCGGTGATCCCGGCCTGGCTCACCTTCCGGCTGGTCGAGAACCCGCTGCGGTACTCGCGGAAGATCTCCACGTCGCCGCGTCTGGCGTTGAGCCTGGGCGGCAACTTCACGCTCGCCGGCATCTGCGCCGGTCTGGTCCTGGTGCTGATGGGCGCGTGGGCCGCCGCCGCGACCACGACCAAGGGCCGGTACGCCCCGGGCGCGGCGCTGCTGTCGACAGCGCCCGGCACGGCGCCGATCGGCCCGGTCCCGGAGCGGTTCGACGCGATCACGCCGGACCCGCTGCAGATCCGGCAGGGCTTCATGGACGTGCCGGACACCAACCGGGACAAGTGTTTCCAGCAGGTCGAGGGCGCCGAGGTGCTGTCCTGCACGTACGGCGTTCCGAACGGGTCCACCACCGTCGCGCTCGTCGGCGACTCGAAGATGGACCAGTGGCTGCCCGCGTTCCAGGTGCTCGCCGCCCAGAACGACTGGAAGCTGCTGATCATGGCGAAGGCGGGATGCGCCTTCACCAGCGCCCAGGTGCTCAAGGGCGACGGGTCCGGCAAGCCGTACACCGACTGCATCGAGTGGAACCGTGCGCTGCTGGACCGCCTGGTGCAGGAGCGCCCCGACTACGTGGTCACCTCGCAGTCGGCGTCGACGGCCCTGGACAGCGGGGGTGAGCGCGCCACCGTCGCGGCGATGGTGTCCGGCGTACGGGCCTCGTGGAAGAAGCTCGACTCGGTGGGGACCAAGGTCGTCGTCCTCGCCAACAACCCGCATCCGGGCGCGGCGGTGGCGTGCGCCGACAAGAACCGCAAGCGCCTGTCCGCCTGCGCGTTCGACAGGGAGAAGCACGACCAGGACCCGGCCTACCGGATGCAGCGGCAGGCGGTCGCGGGCGCGCCGAAGGTCAAGATGATCGACCTGTTCGACGCCGTCTGCCCGACCGACAGGTGCCCTGTGGTGTTCGGCAACGTGCTCATCTACCGGGGTGGCTCGCACATCGGCGCGGCGTACGTGAAGACGACCGCGCCGCACCTCGCCCGTGCCCTGTCCGACGTCGGCGTGCCCGCGCGCTTCACCCCGGCCGGGTAGGTCGCCGGGGTTGCGGCGCCCGGCCACGATGGCGGCGTGATCATGCGTCGGCCGCTCTGGCTCAGCCTCGCGTACGTGCTGCTGGCGGTCGCCGGTGGCGCCCTGCTCTGGCTGCCGTTCCACACCCAGATGGCGCTCGACGACTGGGGAGTGACGCTGCGCGAGCGGGGTACGCCCACACAGGCGACGGTGGTCGACCAGGTGACAAAGAGCGGTGGAAACCGGAGTTCCTCGTCGCGCACCATGTACTTCAGTTACGCGGTCGACGGCCGGACGCACTCGCAGGAGGTGCCCTGCTTCGAGGTGTGCCGGGCCGCGGGCACCGAGGTGCCGATCTGGGTCAACCCGGCGGACCCGAACGACTTCGTCACCGACTTCGGGCAGCTCAGCGGGCATCGCGGGCGGGTGCAGGGCGTACTCGGTGTGGTCGGGCTGTTCGCCCTGGGCGCCGGGGTGGTGCTGACGCTGTCCCGCATCCGGCGCGCCGCCCGACCAGGCGACCGCGCCGGCCGGGCGAGCCACGACGCGGCGCGCCGCGACCGGCCGCGCCGGGTGGCGCCGACGCCGGTCGGAGACGGTCGCGGCTACACCGGCCGGGGCAAACGCAAGCGCAACGCCCGGCGCTGACGCAAGCGCAACGCTCGGTGCCGGCCGCCGGCGACGGGGTCAGCGGTAGAGCGTCTCCAGGTAGGCCGGGCCGTAGTGGCGTTCCAGGTCGGCCAGGCTCTCCGCCGGGGCCTCCACCTCCTTGATCAGCCGGGCCCGCGTCGGCAGCACGTCCGGTTGCCAGGTCTCCGGCTGCCACAGCTCGGAGCGCAGGAACGCCTTCGCGCAGTGGTAGAAGATCTGCTCGATCGCGACCTCGACGGCGAGCAGCGGCCGGTGGCCCTTCACCTCCATGTCGGCGAACCACGGCGCGTCGGAGATCAGCCGGGCCCGGCCGTTGATCCGCAGCGTGTCGGTGCGGCCGGGGATCAGGAAGATCAACCCGACGTGCGGGTTGGCCAGGACGTTGCGGTAGCCGTCGGCCCGCCGGTTGCCGGGCCGCTCCGGGATCGCGATCGTGGTGTCGTCGAGCACCAGCGCGAAACCGGGCGGGTCACCCTTGGGGGAGACGTCGCAGGTGCCGTCCGCGCCGGCGGTGGCGATCAGGCAGAACGGCGAGGCGGCGAGCCACTCCCGGTCGCGTTCGTGCAGCGTACGGCGGTCCTTGGCGGCCGCCCGCGGCATCGGTGTGCCGATCAGCTCGCGTAGTTCGGCCTCGCTGGTGATCTCCCGGGTCGTCACGTCTTCCTCCCCCGTCCGTTGACCTCGACGACGGTTCCGGCCCGCGACGGGCCGTGATCCGCCACTGTCAGCCTAGGAGAGCGCGTCGAGCGCCGGGTTTGCCCCCGGAGCCGGCGGGTAGGGACCGGTTCGCAGCGTGCGTCCGGACGCGACGGATGGAGGCCGAGATGGAGAGCCGACTCAAGGTGCTCGGCCATCCCGTGCATCCGATGCTCGTGATGTTCCCGGTGGCGCTCTTCGTGACCGCGGTGATCTTCGACGTGGTGGACACCGTGGGCGGGCCCGGCTTCCTGGCCGAGGTCGCGTACTGGAACATCACCGTCGGTCTGATCGGCGGCCTGCTGGCCGCGGCGGCGGGGGCGTTCGACCTGCTCGCCCTGCCGGCCGGCACCCGCGCCAAGCGGGTCGGTGTCACCCACGCCGCCGCCAACGTGGCGGTCATCCTGCTGTTCGCCGCGGTCTGGGCGGTCCGGCTCAACGCCGACTCCCGGGCGGCCGGGGGCGCGCTCGTCGCCATCGAGGTGGTCGCCCTGGCGATCCTCGGCGTGAGCGCGTGGCTCGGTGGCGAACTGGTGGACCGGCTCGGTGTCGGCGTCGACCCGGAGCACGATCTCAACGCGCCCAGCTCGCTGCGACCCTCCTCGGCGACACAGCGGATCGGAGACGCGCGATGACGGAACAGGGCAGCGGACGGGGCTGGCGTGGTCGCCAGCAGGGCTGGGATCCGATGGGCGAACTCCAGTCGCTGCGCTCCGAGCTGAGCCGGCTGGTCGGCGGACGCTCCGGCAGCCAGGACGTGGATCTGGCCGAGACGGCCGACGGCTGGGAGGTAGTCGTCCGGCTTCCCGGCGTGGCGCCGGAGGAGGTCACCGTCGAGCTGGACGACCGGGAGCTGTGCGTACGCGCCCGGTCGGAGGCCGAGGTGAACGCCGACCACGGCATCCCGGGCGGGTTCACCACCCGGGGCTTCGAGTACCGCGTGGACCTGCCGTCCCGCGTGGACCCGGACCGGATCGACGCGGTGATGGACCACGGCCTGCTCCGGGTCCACCTGCCCCGGGCGACCCGGCCCGCGCCGCGCACCATCACCGTCGGCCGGACCGGCCCGCGACCGGGCGCCGACCGTACGCCGATGCCCGCCGACCCGGCCGCGGACCGGGAGCTGCACCACCCGGACACCGCGCTCGACGAGATCGACAGGCCGTAGGGGCCGCGTGACCAGCCCGCCTGACTCCCGCTCGCCGCGCCGCGACCTGGAGCCGTCGGCGCTCGGGCCGGTGGGCGAGCGCGTCCCTGACGTCGAACGGATCGCCGTGCTGCGCGCCAACGCGCTCGGTGACTTCATCTTCGTGCTGCCCGCGCTGGACGCGCTGCGGTCCGCGTACCCGTCGGCCGAGATCGTGCTGCTCGGCGCGCCGTGGCACGCGGCGCTCTGGCGCGACCGGCCCGGCCCGGTGGACCGGGTGCTGGTGGTACCGGCGGCGCCCGGCATCCGCGACCCGGGGCCCGGCGAGTCGCCGGGTGACGTCCCGGCGTTCCTGGCCGCCGCCCGCGCCGAACGATTCGACCTGGCGTTGCAGGTGCACGGCGGCGGCGGCAACTCGAACCCGTTCGTGGCCGGGCTGGGCGCCCGGGTCACCGCCGGTCTGCGGGCCGAGGGCGCGCCGCCGCTGGACCGGTGGCTGCGCTACGTCTACTACCAGCACGAGGTGATCCGCTACCTGGAGGTGGTCGCCCTGGTCGGCGCGCCCGCCACCACGATCACCCCGTCGCTCGCGGTCACCGCCGCCGACCGGGCGGAGGCCGCCGCCGTGCTCGGCGAACCCACCCGGCCGCGGGTCGCGCTGCACCCGGGCGCCACCGACACGCGGCGACGCTGGCCGCCGGAACGCTTCGCCGAGGTCGCCCGCGAGCTGACCGGAGACGGGTACGAGGTGCTGGTCACCGGCACCCCGGCCGAGCAGGAGACGGTCGACGCGGTGGTGGCGGCGGCCGGGGTGCCGGTGCGTCCCCAGGTCGGCACGCTCAGCCTGGGCGCGCTGGCCGCCGCGTACGCGGACTGCGCGCTCGTGGTCTCCAACGACACCGGCCCGCTGCACCTGGCCGCCGCCGTGGGAGCGCCGACAGTGGGTGTCTTCTGGGTCGGCAACCTGATCAACGGGGCGTCGCCGTTGCGCGGGCGGCACCGCCCGATCGCGGCCTGGACCACCCACTGCCCGGTCTGCGGCGTCGACTGCACACCCGGGATCTACCCGCACCGGCCGGGCGACGGCGAGTGCCCGCACCGGGTGTCGTTCGTGGCCGACGTACCAGTCGCCGAGGTGGTCGAGGCGGCCCGCGAGCTGCTCACACCTCCGCGGGCGACTCGCTGAGCACGACCTCCCACGCCTCCACGTCGCGTTCGGTGACTGTGGTCGGCGACTCCAGGTGATAGGCCCCGCTGGGCAGCACCCCGGCGCCGCCGTGGCGCTCCAGCACCGCGAGCTGCGCGGCGACGTCCTCGCCCTGGTGCCGCTCGGGCAGCCGCTCCCAGAAGTCGAAGCCGCCGGCCTCGACGAGCTTGGCCCGGTCGTAGAGCACGCACCCGCCGATCCAGGAGATCTTGTACGCCCGCCACTCGTCCGCCGCCAGGTCGAGCTTCTCGGTGACGTGCAGCAGGTTCGCCGCCGGGTGGATGGACGCCCGGTGCCACTCCGGCGTGCCGGGCTGGATGCGTTCCGGCACCGGCGGCCCGGTCCACTCCTCGTAGTGCTGGTGCGTCTCCGGGCGGACGTCGTCGGCGTAGGAGAGGCCGTGCACCGCGTTGCCGACGAACCCGCAGCCCAACTCGTCGAGCGCGGTGACCAGGCGGGACAGCGCGCCCGGCTCCAGCCACACGTCGTCGTCGAGGCAGAGCACCGCGTCGGCCGCCGACTGGGCCAGCAGGTACGACCGGTGCTCGGCCAGGCCGCGCCGGGGCAGCCGCCGGGTCAGCAGCACCGGATGCCCCCGGTGCCGCAGCGCCCGCACCATCGTGGCGGCGGCCGGGTGGGCGTACGCGGGATCGCCGTCGGACTGGTCGCTGACCACCACCCCGAACCCGGGTACGCCCTCCTGAGCGGCCAGCCCGGACAGCGTGACCGCCAGCTCGGCGGGCCGGTTGCGGGTGGGGATCAGCACGTCGAGCCGCCGGTGGTGCCGGAACCGTCCGGGCGTGCCCGGGTCGAGCGGACGGGTCACGCCGGCCTGCCCTCGCCGACCGTGTCGCCGACCGGGTCGCCGACCGGGTGGGCGCGGATCCGGTCGATGATCGCCGAGGTGGAGCGGTCCGGTACGTACCCGAGCGTGCGCACCTGCCCGCCCAGCCGCCGTACCAGCGGCGCCTCCGGCACCATCTCCGGCGGGTAGTCGCCGCCCTTGACGTAGACGTCGGGCCGGACCGCCTCGATCAGCCGGGCCGGCGAGTCCTCCTCGAAGACCACCACGTGGTCGACGCAGGCCAGCGCCGCCAGCAGGGCGATCCGGTCCTCGACCGGGTTGACGGGCCGATCCGGGCCCTTGAGCCGCCGTACGCTGCCGTCCGAGTTGACCGCCACGATGAGCAGGTCGCCGAGCGCGCGGGCCTGGGTCAGGTAGCGGACGTGCCCCGGGTGCAGCACGTCGAAGCAGCCGTTCGTGAACACCACCGACCGCCCGGCCTGCCGGTGCTCGTCCACCAGGGCGGCCAGCTCGTCGGCGCCGACCAGCGCCGGATGCCCGCCCTCGTCCGCGCCGGTGCCGAGCGCGGCCAGCAGGTCCTGCCGGCGGCACACGCAGGTGCCGGTGTCGGCCACAGTGATGGTGGCGGCGAGCTGGGCGAGCTGGGCGGCGGTGGGCAGGCCCGCGTCGGCGGCGAGCGCCAGCGTCATGGCCGCCAGGTACGCGTCCCCGGCACCCACCGCGTGACTGGCCGGAACCGGGGTGCTGTGGCTGCGCCGGGGCTCGCCCTCGGCGCCGCCGACCACCGCGCCCTCGGTGTCCAGGGTCACCGCCACCACGTCGGCGCCGGTGTGTTCGCGCAGCTCGGGCAGGCGTGACTCGGCCAGCACGGCCCGGTCCACGCCGGCGCCGGCCGCCGCGCTCACAGTCACGCCGGTCCCGGTGACGCTCAGCCCGTCGCCGGTCAGCGCCACCCGCTCCTCGCCCGGCACCGGTTCGCCGGTCGGGCCGGCGGGGACCTCGGCTGCGGGCGTACCGGAGGTCGGGTGCGGGCTGCCGGGTACGCGCTCACCGGACCCGCCGGGCGCGGCGCCCACCATCAGCTCGGACGGGCCGTCGGCCTCCGCCGGGTGGTTCAGGTGCACGTCACCGCTGGGGACGGCGCCCCGCTCGGCGTGCGCGAACCCGGCGGCGGCGCGGGCCAGCAGCCGGGTCGCCTCGGCGAAGCTCGGCGTCACCACTGTCGGGTTCAGCCCGCGCCAGTCGGCCAGGTCGTGCGCGTCGAGCGCCACGGTGCCGTACCGGTCGCGGTTGGCGACCAGCCAGGCGCGTACCGCCGACGGCAGCGCGCCCAGGCCGTAGTCGCAGACCACAAGCGTGAGCGGCTGACCGGCGGCCACCGCCCGCAGCTCCTCGGTGGCGCAGTGCAGCGCGGTCAGCAGGCGGGCCACGCCGTCGGCGTCCAGCCCGTCCTCCGGACCGCCGGAGTCCTCGCGGAGCAGGATCTGGTTGCCGGCGAGCATCCGCCGCTTGACCGGGGTGGGCCGGCCGGGCTGGCTCACCGTGCGGTCCCAGACCGCTGCCCGGTCCAGGCAGTCGTGCAGCTCGTCGCCGGCTACGTCGGCGCCGACCGGGGCGACCAGCGCGGCCCGGCCGCCGAGCGCCGCGACGTTCACCGCCGTGTTGGCGGCGCCCCCCGCAGCGGAGATCCGCCGCCGCAGGGTGAGGACCGGCGCGGGCGCCTCGCGGCAGAGCCGCTCCGACTCGGCGAACCGCCACTCGTCCAGCATGGCGTCCCCGACGACCAGCACGGGACGCTGCTGCCAGCTCGCCACGACGGTGGCCAGCCGGCGCTCTTCCGCTGCTGCTCCTGCCATGCCTCTGCGGATCCCCCCGGGCCGTCGGGCCAAACCTTGGTGCGACGCGGGCCACCCGATGCGTCCGGTTTCGCGGCATCGGGCGGGGGAACCGTCTCAGACGTACCCCGGAGAGGAGAGAACAGCATGGCAGCGACACTTCAGGGCAAGCGCATCGCCTTCCTGGCCGCCGACGGCGTCGAGGAGGTCGAGTACACCAAGCCCCGGGAGGCGGTGGAGAACGCCGGCGCCCAGGTCGAGCTGGTCTCCATCGAGTCCGGCACGATCCAGGCCTTCAACCACCTCGACCACGGCAAGCAGTACCAGGTCGACGTCACCACCGAGGAGGCGGACGCCGGGGCGTACGACGGCCTGGTCCTGCCCGGTGGCGTGGCGAACCCCGACTTCCTGCGGACGGACCCGGAGGCGGTCCGGTTCGTCAGGGCGTTCTTCGACGCGGGCAAGCCGGTCGGCGTGATCTGCCACGGCCCGTGGACGCTCGTCGAGGCGGACGTGGTGCGGGGCCGCACCATCACCTCCTGGCCGAGCCTGCGCACCGACCTCACCAATGCCGGCGCCAAGTGGGTCGACCAGGAGGTCGTCACCGACAACGGGCTGGTCAGCAGCCGCAAGCCGGACGACCTGCCGGCGTTCTGCGCCAAGATCGTCGAGGAGTTCGCCGAGGGGCGGCACGCCGCCCGATGAAACTCGTACGCCCACCGGGGGCATGATCCGCCCCCGGTGGGATAGGAAGCGGGATGACCGCCCAGGCCGCCCGTCCCGCGTTGCCCGCCCGACAGATCCGCCTGCTGATGTTCGGTCTGATGACCGGCATGCTGCTGGCGGCGCTGGACCAGACCATCGTCGGCACCGCGCTGCCGACCATCGTCGGCGAGCTGGGCGGCATCAACCACTACTCGTGGGTGGTCACCGCGTACCTGCTGGCCTCGACCGCCTCGACGCCGCTGTACGGCAAGATGGCCGACCTGTACGGACGCCGGCCGGTCTTCCTGTTCTCGATCGGGATGTTCCTGCTCGGCTCGCTGCTGGCCGGGCTGTCGCAGGACATGACCCAGCTGATCGTCACGCGGGGCGTGCAGGGCCTGGGCGCGGGCGGCCTGATGACGCTGGCGTTCACCATCATCTCGGACGTGGTGTCGCCCCGGGAGCGTGGCCGCTACCAGGGGTTGTTCGGCGCCGTGTTCGGTGTGTCGTCGGTGGCCGGACCGCTGGTCGGCGGCTACTTCGCGGAGAACAACTGGCGGTGGATCTTCTACATCAACGTGCCGCTGGCGATCCTCGCCATCGTGGTCTGCTGGCACGTGATGCGGCTGGTGCCGTTCGAGCGGCGGGAGCACACAGTCGACTGGATCGGCGCGGCGCTGCTGGTGGCCGGCGTGAGCTGCCTGCTGCTGGCGCTGAGCTGGGGCGGCGCCGAGTACGCCTGGGGCTCCGGCGTGATCGTCGGGCTGTTCGCCGCGGGCGCGGTGCTGGGCGTGCTGTTCGTCGCCCAGGAGGCCCGGACCAAGGAGCCGATCCTGCCGCTGCGGCTGTTCCGCAGCGCCACGTTCGCGCTCGCCAACGGCGCGGGTTTCGTGCTCGGTCTGGTGATGTTCGGGTCGATCATCTTCATCCCGCTGTACCTCCAGATCGTCAAGGGCGCCTCGCCGACCCGCAGCGGTCTGCTGATGCTGCCGATGATGGCCGGCGTCATCGTCACCTCGGTGCTCACCGGCCGGGCGATGAGCCGGATCGGCAGGTACAAGTGGTTCCCGGTGGCGGGCGCGGCCGTGCTGGTGGTCGGCATGCTGCTCTTCCAGCAGCTCCAGGTGGCCACCTCGCTCTGGCTCGCGTTCGGCTACATGGTGGTGATCGGCGTCGGGCTGGGCCTGTGCATGCAGTCGCTGATCCTGGCCGTGCAGAACGCGGTGAGCGTGCGCGACCTGGGCGCGGGCACCTCGTCGGCGACGTTCTTCCGGTCGCTCGGCGGATCGTTCGGCGTGGCCATCCTCGGCGCGGTGCTGTCGTCCCGGCTCACCGCCGAGATGTCCGCGCGGCTGCCCGGTGCGCTGGCGCAGCTCCCGCCGGAGCAGCGGGCCGCGGTGACGGCCGGCGGGGACTTCTCGATCAACGACCCGGCGGCGATCCTCGCGCTGCCCGCCCCGGTACGCGCCGCCGTCCAGGCCGCGTTCGTCGAGTCGCTGCACCTGGTCTTCCTGACCACCGGCCTGATCGCCGTGATCGCCGTGCTGGTCACGCTGGCCATGCCGAACCTTCAGTTGCGCGGCACCGGCCCGCAGGGTGCCACCGGCGGTGCCGACCCGCTCGGCGGGAAGGCGCCCGCGCCCGGCGGCAAGCCGCTGACCAAGGAGTCGAAGGACGAGGCCGCCGCCGACATGGAGGCGAAGTCGCAGACGATGCTGTGACAGGCGGCTACTTGAGGATCAGCCGGTTGGTCTGCTCGAACACGTCGAGGTCGGCGAGCGTCTCGTGCACGCTCGACGACAGCGGGTGCGGGAAGTCCGCCGGGCGGAAGAAGCCCGAGTCGGTGGTCTCGTCGGTGAACCGGGCCAGCTCGCCGTCCCACTCGTCGACCCGGAACGCCGTGGTGAAGACCTGGTACGTGTGGCCGTACATGTTGGTGTGGGTGCGGTCCGGGCCGGTGTAGAGCGCGAACGCGCTGACCCGCAGCGCCCGCAGCCCGGTCTCCTCCCGGACCTCCCGGACCGCGCAGTCGGCGATCGACTCGCCGAGTTCCATGGCGCCGGCCGGCAGGGCCCACTGGCCGTTGTCGGAACGCTGGATCAGCAGCACCCGGGCGGCGTTGTCGCGCACCACGGCGCGGGCGCCGACGAACATCAGGGTGCGGTCACCGGCCAGGGCGCGGAGCTGCCCCACGTACGAGTCGGCCCACGAGATGCTCACCCGGACAATCTACGCATCATCCGTGATCACCTCGGCGATTCCGGGGGGTTCCGCAGATGTGACCGCCGCCACTACGTTGTTACCCATGCGTAGCACGATGATGGATGCCCCTCTCCAGGTCGCCCGGATCCTCGAACACGGCTCCACCGTGCACGGCGCGGCGGAGGTGGTCACCTGGACCGGCGCCGAACCCCGCCGGATGACGTACGCGGAGGTCGGCCGCGCCGCCGCCCGGCTGGCCCACGCGCTGCGCGACGAGTGCGGGGTGACCGGCGACGAGCGGGTCGGCACGTTCATGTGGAACAACAACGAGCACCTGGTGGCGTACTTCGCCGTACCGAGCATGGGCGCGGTGCTGCACACGCTCAACATCCGACTCTTCCCCGACCAGGTCTCCTACATCGCCAACCACGCGCAGGACCGGGTGGTCCTCGTCGACACCACGCTCATCCCGCTGCTCGCCCGGGTGATCGGCGAGATGACCACCGTGGCGCACGTGGTGGTGGTCGGCGGCGGTGACCCGGCGCCGCTGCTGACCGCGGCCGGCGACCGGATCACAGTGCACCACTGGGACGCGCTGCTGGCCGACCGCCCGGACCACTTCGACTGGCCGGAGGTGGACGAGCGTGACGCCGCCGCCCTCTGCTACACCTCCGGGACCACCGGCAACCCCAAGGGCGTCGCCTACTCGCACCGCTCGATCTACCTGCACTCGCTCCAGGTCTGCATGCCGGAGGGCTTCGGGCTCGGCCCGAACGACAGGGAACTGGCGATCGTGCCGATGTTCCACGCGATGTCCTGGGGCCTGCCGTACGCGGCGTTCCTGTCCGGCGCCTCGCTGATCATGCCGGACCGGTTCCTCCAGGCCGAGCCGATCGCCGCGATGATCGCCGCCGAGCGCCCCACGCTCGCCGGGGCGGTGCCGACCATCTGGACCGACCTGCTGGCCTACCTGGACGCGCACGAGGTGGATCTCTCCTCGCTGAAGGAGGTCATCGTCGGCGGATCGGCCTGCCCTCCGGCGCTGATGCACGCGTTCCACGACCGGTACGGCATCGACGTCATCCACGCCTGGGGCATGACCGAGATGTCGCCGCTGGGCTCGGTCTCCCGGGCACCGGCCGGCGCCACCGGCGACGACGCCTGGCGCTACCGCTACACGCAGGGCCGTGTTCCGGCCGGCGTGACGGCGCGGATCGTCGGCCCGGCCGGCGAGCCGCTGCCCGCCGACGGGACGTCGGTGGGCGAGCTGGAGGTACGCGGGCCGTGGGTGACCGCGCGGTACATCGGCGACGACGCCCCGGAGGAGGAGAAGTTCCGGGACGGCTGGCTGCGGACCGGTGACGTCGGCACGCTCTCGCCGGACGGCTACATCACGCTCACCGACCGCGCCAAGGACGTGATCAAGTCGGGTGGGGAGTGGATCTCCTCGGTCGAGCTGGAGAACGCCCTGATGGCCCACCCGGCGGTGCTGGAGGCGTGCGTGGTGGGCGTACCGGACGAGCGCTGGGACGAGCGGCCGCTGGCCACGGTGGTAATCCGCGAGGGCGCCTCGGTGACCGCGGAGGAACTGCGGGACTTCCTCGCCGGCTCGGTGGCCCGCTGGCAGTTGCCGGAGCGCTGGGCGTTCATCGACGCGGTGCCGAAGACGAGCGTCGGCAAGTTCGACAAGAAGGTGGTGCGCTCGCGGTACGCCGACGGCGGGCTCGACGTGCGGGAACTGACCGCGTCGTAACGTTTCGCGGCGTACCGTCGCCTACACGGGTAGGAACGCGTTCCCAACGGACATTCCTCCCAGAGGGCGGCCCCGGCGTTCGCACCGCGCCGGGGCCGCCCGTCCGTTACGGGGTGACCCGCACCGTCATTGTTGCGAAACTTGTTCGCGTCTGTCCGGCTGTCGGGGAAATCCGGTCGCCTACTCGTCGGCGGTGCTCACCAGCACCTTTCCCACCACGCTGTCCTGCACCGCCTGCTGTGCGGCGGCGGCCTCCGCCAGCGGATACCGGTGCAGCGGCAGCCCGGCCTCCTCACCGACCCGGATCGCGCCCTGCGCCACCGCCGCCGCGATGTCCGTGACCGCCTGCGCCTTCGCCACCTTCGGCGCGGTGTAGATCAGCACGAACTGCCAGCGGGCGTTCGGGCCCATCAGCGGCCGGATCGGCAACGTCACCTCGCCACCGCCGTCGTCGGCGTACACGCAGACCGCCCCGCCGGTGCGCAGCATCCGTACGTCGGCGGCGGCGTTGCGGGCGGCGGACACCTCCACGATCGTGTGGACCCCGTCGGGCGCGACCTTGCGGACCTCCTCGACCACGTCCTGCTCGCGATAGTTGATCACGAAGCTGGCACCCGCCGCCGCCGCGAGCTGCGCCTTCTCCGGGCTGCTCACCGTGGTGATCACGCACGCGTCGGCCCACCGGGCGAGCTGGATCGCCGCGTTGCCCACCGCCCCCGCGCCGCCCTGCACCAGCACCACGTGGTCGCTCAACGCGCCGGCGTGCAGCTTGTCCGGCATGAACTCGCCGGCGGTCAGGCAGCGGTGCGCGGTCATGAACGGGATGCCGAGCGCCGCGCCCAGGTCGAACGAGGCCGGACCGAGCGGCACCGCGTGCCGGACCGGGACCAGCGTGTACTCGGCGGCGGTGCCCCACGGCCGCTGCCACGCCGCCTCCCACACCCAGACCCGCTCACCGATGAGCGTCCGGTCCACGCCCTCGCCGACCGCCTCGACCACCCCGGCGCCGTCCTGGTGCGGGATCTGCCAGCCGGCCGGCAGCGGCCACGCCTGGCGGGCCTTCCAGTCGGTCGGGTTCACCCCCGACACGGCCATCCGGACCAGCACCTCGCCCGGTCCGGGTTCCGGCACCGGCCGCTCGACCACCTGGAGCACCGAGGCGTCCCCGCTGCGCTCGTACACGATCGCCTTCATCGCCGTCCCTCCGCCGTCCTCCCGGGTGCGCTACCCGGCAGCCGCCCGAACATTCGGTCCGGGCGCACCCGGCCACCGTACGACGGCTCGTCAGGCGGCCGGCTTGAGCACGACCTTCGAGTAGCCCGGTTCGCGGCGGTCGAAGCGCTGGTACGCCTCCGGCGCCGCGTCCAGCGGCAGTTCCTTGCTCACCACGAAGCTCGGCGTCGCCCGCCCCGCCGTGATCAGGTTCCGCAGGTACGCGTTGTACGTCTTCACGTTCGCCTGCCCGGTGCCGATCCGCAGGCCCTTCTCGAACAGCTTGCCCACCTTGAACAGCAGCTCACCCCGGGCGGAGTGCTCGTCCGGGGCGCCCGGGTCCGCCGAGAGGTAGAGCCCGACCACGCCGATCGCCCCGGTCGCGCGCACCACCTCCACGAGCGTGTTCAGCACCAGCGCCGGCTGCTCCTCGCCGCTGGGCGCGGACGCCTGGTATCCCACCGCGTCCACGCCGTGATCGGTCCCCACCCCGTCGGTCCGGTCCCGGATCTGCTCGACCGGGTCGCCCGCGCTGAAGTCGATCGCTGTGGCGCCGATCGACTCGGCCAGCCGCAGCCGGTCCGGCACCCGGTCCACCACGAACACCTCGGACGCCCCGATCAGCACCGCCGAGTACGCGGCCATCAGTCCGACCGGCCCGCCGCCCATCACTGTCAGGTTCTCGCCCGGCCGCAGCCCGGTCATCGCCACACCGTGGTAGCCGGTCGGGAAGATGTCGGCGAGCATCGCGTAGTCGTTCTCGTGTTCGGTGCCCGGCGGCAGCTTCAGGCAGTTGAAGTCGGCGAACGGCACCCGCAGGTACTCGGCCTGCCCACCCCGGTACGGCCCCATCGACACATAGCCGTACGCGCCGCCGGCGAAGCCCGGGTTCACCGTCAGGCAGAAACCGGTGCGCTGCTCCCGGCAGTTGCGGCAGAACCCGCACGCCACGTTGAACGGCATCGAGACCCGGTCGCCCACGCGCAGGCTCGTCACGCCCGGCCCGGTCTCGACGATCACGCCCATGTTCTCGTGGCCGAACACGATGCCCGGCTCGGCGGCCGTCCGTCCCTCGTACATGTGCAGGTCCGAACCGCAGATCGCGGTCGTCGTGACCTGGACGACCACGTCGTTCGGATCCTCGATCCGGGGGTCGTCGACCTCGTTGACGGCCACCTCGTGCGGCCCCTCGTACACCACAGCCCTCATGTCACCGACCGTAGGCCGGGTGGCGGCGGCGGGTGGGTGGTTCAGTCGATCCCCGCCACCACCTCGGGCGTGAGCGCGCCGATCGAGGGGAGCAGCACGGCCGCGAGCGCCTCGGCGTCCGGGTCGAGCGGGTACGACGCGTGCGGCACCGCCACCACGCGGCACCCGGCGGCGGCCGCCGAGCGGACCCCGTTCGACGAGTCCTCCACAGCCACGCACCGGGCCGGGTCGACGCCCAGCCGCTGCGCCACCGCGAGCCACACGTCGGGCGCGGGCTTGCCCCGGGCGGTCTCCTCGGTCGACAGCGTCGCGCCGAACGCGCCGGCCAGGCCCGTCGCGTCCAGCGCCGCCGCGATCAGCCGGGTCGGTGAGGAACTGGCCAGCCCCAGCGGCCACCGCGCGGCGATGCGGCGCACGACCGCGTCGGCGCCGTCGATCAGCGGTACGTGCTGCGCGTACCGCCGGGCCATCTCGGTCACCACCTCGGTGGCGACCTGCTCGGCCGACCTGTCGACGCCCAGCTCACCGCTCAGGTAGGCGGCCCACTCGGCGGTGCTCATGCCCATCAGCCGGCGCTGGGTGTCCGGCTGCCAGACGCCACCGTGCCGCGCCACGTACGCCCGCCGGACCTCCTCCCAGACCGGCTCGGAGTCCACGATCACGCCGTCCAGGTCGAAGAGCACCGCGTCCACCACGCCGACCATCCTGCCCCAGCCGGCGGCCGGACTCACCGTGGCAGCGCCGCTCCGGCCGAACGCTGAGCCGGAAGGCCGATCGGGGCCTTGGCCGGGATGATCGTGCGGCAGCGCGTCGCGATCGGCTCCAGCAGCTCCCGCAGCCGGCCGGTACGCTCCGCGCCCAGCGCCCGCCACGGACCAGCGGCGGCCCGGTCGGTGGCCTCCTCGACCACGCGGAACGTCTCCGTGGCGTACGGCGTGGGGTCCATGTCGGCGGTCAGCCAGCCCTTGTCCACCAGGCGCTGCTCGGCGGCGGTCCACTGCTCGTCGGTCCAGCCCCGGGCCGGCTGGTGGAACTCGCGGGACTGGTCGACCCGGCACCGCCAGGCCACCACCTCGGCCGGTTCCAGCCCGGTCGTCACCAGCGCCGCCACGTGGCCGTCGCCGCGGTGCTCGCGCAGCGTGGTGGCGGCCTGCCAGAGCCGGGCCAGCGGGTACTCGCCCCGGGGCAGCGCGGCGTTGACCGCGCCGAGCACCCGGCCCGCGACGTCCACCCGGCCGGCCGCCTCCTCCAGCAGGTCGGCGGCCTCGACCAGGTGCGACTCGGGCAGTTCGTAGGTGAACTCGGCGAGCGCCTGCACGCCACCGGTGAGCCGGGCCCGCAGCGTCTCCTCCGGGGTGGCCAGGCGCCACACCGAGGGCAGCGCGCGAGCCACCATGGCCGGCGCGAAGCTGAAGAAGGCGGCCGTGACGGTCGGCGCGTCGACCGGCCCGAGCGGCGCGGCCCGGCCGGCGAAGTAGCCGCGCCAGTAGCCCCGCAGCCCGACCGCCTCGAACGCGGCCCGGGCCCGGGGGTGGAAGTAGGTCACCGCGTGGACCGGCTCGTAGAGCGTCCACATCTGCCGGGTCACCCCGGACTCGTCCAGCGCCGCCACGTGCACCTCCGCGTCGGTGGGCAGATCACCACGGGCGAACGTGCCGCCCGTGGTGACCATGAACCTACTGCCGCTGGGTGACCGGACGGAAGCCCGGAGTGATCTACTGCGCAGCCAGCACGTCGACGACGAAGCGCAGCGGCCCGGCCGGACGGCCGCCCGCGGCGTCGTTGCCGTACGCCAGCTCGGCCGGGAGGTCCAGCTGGACCCGGCTGCCCACCGGCACGCCGACCAGGCCCTGGTCCCAGCCCTTGATGACCTGGCCCACGCCGATCTGGAAGGTGGCCGGCTGGCCGCTGTCCCAGGACGCGTCGAACTGCTTGCCGTCCTTGTAGAACACGCCCACGTAGTTCGTGGTGATGTTCTGCCCGGCCTTCACCGCCGGGCCGGTGCCCTTGACCAGGGTGGTGACGGTGAGCTTCTTCAGCTCGCCGGTACCGGCCTGCACTGTCGGCTTGGTCTTCAGCGCCGGGTCGAAACCGGCGGGCAGCTCCGGAGCGGGCGCCGCGGTGGGCTCGGCCGGCGCGGTGGGGCTGGCCGAGGAGCCGGCGGTGGACGTCTTGTCGTCGTCCCCGCTGTTCAGCCAGACCAGACCGCCGACCAGGGCCACCACCGCGAGCACGCCGACCGCCGCGCCGAGGATCGACTGCCGGCGGCGACGCGCCTCGGCTGCCTTCTTCTCGGCCAGCTGGGCGGCCAGCCGCCGCTGTGCCTTGGTGGCCGGGGCCTGGCCCGCCGACCGGTTCTCCACACGCTCGCTCACGTCGACTCCCTGCAGGGTGGGTGGGTGCGCCCCCGGCGGGCCGCCGCCGAGGCCAGCGCACACGGTACCCGCCCGGAGCCCCAGCGTGCCCATACGGCCGCCACGATCCGGACACGATGCCCGATACGGGGGCACCGCACGGGGTACGTTCCGACCATGGCGATCCTCAGCGAAGAAGACCTGGCCCTGCTCGGCGAGCCGCAGCTCGCGCACGTGGCGACGATCGAGGCCGACGGCACCCCGCACGTCACCCCGGTCTGGGTAGACACCGACGGCGAGCACATCGTGTTCAACACGGCCAAGGGCCGGCAGAAGTACCTGAACATGTCCCGCAACCCGGTGGTCGCGGTGTCGGTGGCGGACAAGGCCGACGACTTCCGCACGCTCTGGATCAAGGGCACCGTCGAGTTCGTCACCGAAGGCGCCGACGAGCACATCGACCGGATGGCGAAGAAGTACCTCGGCCAGGACACCTACCCCTGGCGCCGCCCCGGCGAGGAGCGCGTCATCGTCCGCGTCACCCCCACCGAGAAGCTCGGCCGCGGCTGAACGGCGGAGCCCCGCCCGCCACCGGGGGCGGGGCGATCGCCGTACGCGTCAGGCGGTCTTCTTCTTCGCGGGCGTCTTCTTGGCGGCGGTCTTCTTGGCCGGTTCGGCCTTCTTCGCCGCCGTCTTCTTCGCGGGCGCCTTCTTGGCAGTGGTCTTCTTCGCAGGCTCGGCCTTCTTCGCCGGCGCCTTCTTCGCGGCCTTCTTCGCCGAGCGGGCCGACGAGATCGGCGTCGGCTCGGCGCCGCCACCGGACGGCGCCTCGCCCCGGGCCGCCCGGGCCCGCTCCACCGACGCCTTCAGCGCGGCCATCAGGTCCACGGCGGCGGCCGGAGCGGCCTCTTCCTCCTCCGGCTGCACCACCTCGCGGCCCTCGACCTTCGCGTCGATGACCTCCTGCAACGCGGCCCGGTAGTCGTCGGTGAACGCGTCCGGCTCGAACTCCCCGGCCATCGAGTCGATCAGCGAGCTGGCCATCGCCAGCTCCGGCGGGCGTACCTTCAGGTCCTCGTCCAGGAAACCGAAGTCGGGCCGGCGGATCTCGTCCGGCCACAGCATGGTGTTGAGCAGCAGCACGCCCTCGCGGACGCGCAGCGTGGCCAACTGCTCCCGCTGGCGCAGCGCCACCTTGACGATCGCCACCCGCTCCGAGTCGGACAGCGCGTCACGCAGCAGCACGTACGGCTTGGTCGCCGAGCCCTCCGGCTCCAGGAAGTACGCCTTGTTGTAGAGGATCGGGTCGACCTGCTCGGCCGGTACGAACTCCAGCACGTCGATCGCGTGCGACGTGCTCAACGGCAGGTCGGCGAAGTCCTCGTCGGTGAGGATCACCATCTCGCCGCCGCCGATGTCGTACCCCTTGGCGATGTCGTCGTAGGTGACCTCCTCGCCGCAGACCGAGCAGGTGCGCTTGTAGCGGATCCGGCCGCCGTCCTCACGGTGCACCTGGTGGAAACGGATGTCCTTCTCCTCGGTGGCCGAGTAGACCTTCACCCCGATCGACACCAGGCCGAACGACACCGCTCCTTTCCAGATCGCCCGCATTCCCGCGCTCCTCTCCCCGGTTGACAACCAGAATCGCAAACGATCGAACGGGACGCACGCGCTTCCGTGCGCAACTACAGTCAGGAGGTGCCCGGCGCGCCGTTGAAGCCGATGCTCGCGACGACCGGGCAGCTCCCGGCCGGCGCCGCCTGGTCGTACGAGTTCAAATGGGACGGCGTCCGCGCGCTCGCCGACATCTCGCGCGGCGACAGGCACTTCTACGCCCGCTCCGGCGTCGAGATCACCACCGCGTACCCGGAACTGCTCAACCTGGCCGAGCAGGTCGGCGATGCGCTGCTCGACGGCGAGGTCGTCCTCTTCACCGACGGGCAGCCCTCGTTCACCGCGCTCGCCGAGCGGATGCACGTCCGCAACCCGGCCAAGGCGGCGCGGCTGGCGGCGACAGCACCCGTCACATACATGATCTTCGACCTGTTGCGGCTCGACGGCGTCGACCTGACCGCCCGGCCGTGGCGGGAGCGGCGGGCGGCGCTGGAGTCGCTCGGGCTCGGCGCCGCCCGGTGGGCGGTGCCGCCGGTCTTCGGCGACGGCCCGGCCACCTACGCGGCGGCCGGCGAGCACGGGCTGGAAGGGGTGATGGCCAAGCGGGTCGACTCGCTCTACCGGCCCGGCGTGCGCTCGCCGGACTGGGTGAAGGTCAAGCTGGAGGTCACCGCCGATTTCGTGGTCGGCGGCTGGCGGCCCGGCGCGCGGCGCGTCGGTGGCCTGCTGGTCGGCGTGCCCGGCCCGGACGGACGGCTGGTCTACCGGGGGCGGGTCGGCGGCGGGATCGGCGCGGCGCTCGAACGGGAACTGCTGCGCGAGCTGGAACCACTGCGCGCCACCGACTCGCCGTTCGCCGCCGGCGTGCCGCGCGAGGATGCCCGGGGCGCGATCTGGGTAACTCCCCGGATCGTGGTGGAGGTCAAGTACGGCCAGCGCACGCCGGACGGCCGGCTGCGCTTCCCGCGCATCCTGCGCCTGCGCCCGGACAAGCCGCCCGAGGAGGTCGACGATGCCCTCTGAGCGGTTGAAGGTCGAGGTCGAGGGGCGCCCACTGGAGCTGTCCAACCTGGACAAGGTGCTGTTCCCGAAGGCCGGCTTCACCAAGGGCGAGGTGATCGACTACTACACCCGGATCGCCCCGGTGCTGCTGCCGCACCTGAGCGACCGCGCGCTGACCCGGATCCGGTTCCCCAACGGCGTCGACGGCGGCTCGTTCTTCGAGAAGAACGCACCCGCCGCGACCCCCGGTTGGGTACGCACCGAGAACCTGCCCGCCCCCGGGTCCACGAAGGGGCGGGAGACCATCGACTACGTGGTCTGCGACGAGCTGCCCACACTCGTGTGGCTGGCCAACCTGGCCGCGCTTGAGCTGCACACTCCGCAGTGGAAGATCGGCGCCCACCCGGACATGATGGTGGTCGACCTGGACCCGGGCGCCCCGGCCGCGCTCAAGCAGTGCTGCCGGGTGGCGCTGCTGATGCGCGACCGGCTGGCCTCCGACGGGATTTCCTCGTTCCCGAAGACGTCCGGGAAGAAGGGCATGCAGCTCTGCTGCCCTATCGCCGGCACGCAGGACGCCGATTTCGTCTCCGACTACGCCAAGCGCATCGCGCAGGAGCTGGAGCAGGCACACCCGAAGCTGGTCGTGTCGAAGATGGCGAAGAACCTGCGCCCCGGCAAGATCTTCATCGACTGGAGTCAGAACAACGCGGCGAAGACGACTGTGGCGCCGTACTCGCTGCGGGCCCAGTCGGTGCCCTCGGTGTCCACGCCGCTGACCTGGGACGAGGTGGAGGCCGGGGCGGCGGGGAAGCGGCCGTCGACGCGGCCGTACACCGCTGGTGAGGTGCTCAAGCGGGTGGAGAAGCAGGGCGACCTGCTGGCGCCGCTGCTCGACGGCGGTCCCGAACTGCCGTGACCCGCCACCACGCGCCGCCCACCAGCAGCAGCACGATCACGCTGATCGCCACGTCACCCACCAGCGCCGCCACCGGGTTCGCCGGGGCATAGGTCGGCACGGTGTACGCGAGCGCTGCGGCGACGACCAGGCCTGCCGTACCGGTGGCGAGCACGTGCCGCTGCCCCCAGCCGGGTCGCCGGGACCAGCGCGTCAGCAGGGCGGCGGCGATCCCGGCGAGTGCGAGGGCGAGCACCACTCCCGGCCATCCCGGGGCGATCGTGGAACCCACGTACGCCGCCGCCACGACCAGCGCGGGCCGGAGCGGCCGGGGCGGGCCGGCTTCGGTTTGCGGTCGGCCTGCGGGCGTCGGCCCGGCGGGCGTCGGCGCGTCGGGCGGTGGCCCGGCGTGCCGGTGGCGGAGCAGGGCGGCGGTGATGAGGGCCAGTGCCACGCCGGTGGCGACCGCCAACTGGACCGGCGAGGCCAGGAAGTTCTTGCGGCCGCCGTCGTCGGCGAACACCAGCAGGCTGCCGCCGAGCCAGAGCAGCGCCGCCGCGGTCAGCCCCGGTCGGCCCAGCCAGGGCCGCGCCCGGCGGCCCGCGCCGAGGTACGACTCGACGAGCGCGATCGGCGCGCAGACGGTCAGCACCACATGGTTGCCCACGTAGTCGACTGCCTGCCTCGCGCTGAACCCGAGACCGGGCACCAGCGTGGCCTCCGCCGCGGCCCGGGTGTCGGCGAACTCGGTGTCGTCCAGGAACCCCGGATTGAACAACGACTGGTCGACCAGGCCGGCCTGGATCACGCCGAACGCGGCAGCGAGCAGCGCGATCCCCGGCCAGCCGAGCCCGAACCGCCGGGCCGTCTCGCGGATCAGCAGCGCGGCCCCGCCGTACATCGGGGCGAGCACCAGCACCACGAACGGCATGCCGGTGAGGGTGAAGCCGCCCCAGGAGCACTCGGCGGTCCACGGGGCGAGCAGCAGCAGTGCGATCGCCGGCACCAGCCGCCGGCGCGGGGGTTCGGTCGTCATGCCCGCACGGTCCCGCAGCCACCCGGCCCCCCGATACGGCCGTCGGACGACCGGGCCCGCGACCAAAGTCGACGGTCGCGGACCGGTGGGCCCGGCTAGAGCGCGAACAGCAGCGCGGCGTCGAGGAGGACGACCACGGCGGTGGCGAAGTGGATGCCGAAGGCGGTCGCCCGGGAGCCGCCGTGCCGCAGCACGATGAGGGTGTCGCCCAGCGGAGCGAGTGCGACCACGAGCATGAACCAGGCGACGGCGTCGGCGCTGGTGAAGGCGATCAGGGCGAGGCCGACCAGGCCGTAGGTGAGGTCACGCAGCCCTTTGATCGTGAGGTACGCGGGATCTCCCGTGCCCTCCGCGGCGGGGACGCCGTAGCCGGCGGCGGCGGCTCGGGGAACGAGGAGGAAGCGCGCGCCGATCAGGACGATGAAGAGGCTGAGGACGATGGCGAGCCCGTAGGCGACGAGGGTGAGCATGCCGACTCCAAGATTCTAGCGCTGCTAGGGATGAGAGCGAAGCTAGCAGAGCGCCGATAGATTGGCTAGCGGTGCTAGAGTGCCGGTCATGTCGATTCAGGCGCGCCGGGAGCGGGAGCGGGCGGAACGCGAACGGGCGATCATCACCGCCGCCCGGGACCTCGCCGAGTCGGAGGGCTGGGACGCGGTCACCACCCGCCGCCTCGCCGCCGAGATCGAGTACAGCCAGCCCGTCCTCTACAGCCACTTCAAGGGCAAGGACGCCATCATGGCGGCCGTCGCCCTGGAGGGCTGCGCCGAACTGGCAGTCGAACTCGCCGCCGCCCGGGCCGCCGCCACCGACCCGCGGGCCGCGGTGGCCGCCATCGCCACGGCGTACGCCGCGTTCGCCGAACGCCGGCCCGCGCTCTACGACGCGATCTTCACCCTCCCCGTCGCCCTCTCCTTCGCCAGCCAGGACACACCCGTCGAGCTGGTCCGGGCCTTCGCCGAACTGGCCGAGACGCTGCGCCCGTTCACCGGCGACGACGACCTGGAGACGTTCACCGAGACGTTCTGGAGCGCGCTGCACGGCCAGGTCACGCTGATGCGCGGCGGCCGTCTGCGGCGGGACGAACACGAGCGGCGGTTGGCCCTCCTGGTCGACCGGTTCGCCCGGCTAGGGTGAGCTGACCGCCAGGGAGGAGTACATCCGATGGCCACCCGCGCACCCGCCGCCGTCGCGACCGACGAGCCACTGCTGACCTATCTCGACGACGCCACCGGCGAGCGAACCGAGCTGACCGGGCCGCAGTTGGGCCGGTGGGCGGCCCGTAGTGCCGGGCTGCTGCGCGACGGGTGCGGGCTGCGCCCCGGTGACCGGGTGGCGGTGCTGCTGCCGCCGCACTGGCGTACCGCGGCGGTGCTGATCGGCGCCTGGTCGATCGGGCTCACGGTGTCATTCCGTCCCCGTGCGCTGGCCGGGCTGCCGGTCCTCGAACCCGGCGCGGACCGGCCGTACGACGCGGTGTTCGTGACCCCGGAACGCCTCGACGACTGGCTGGAGGACGTGCCCGAGGGGACGCACCGGTACCTGGTGGGCACCGGGCCGGGGCAGCTGGCCGAGGTGCCACCGGGCTGGCTGGACTGGTCGGCCGAGGTGCTGCGGCACCCCACCGACCCGCCGGACTACGTCGCCGTCGACCCGGCTGGCCCGGCCACGCCCGACGGCACCAGCTTCGGCGCGTGGCGCCGTCTGGCCGCCGAGATCGCCACCCAGATGAACCTGCACCAAGGTGATCGCCTCGTGATCGACCCGACCGAGGACGAGCAGCCCCTGAAGTGGCTGCTGGCCCCCCTCTCGGCAGGCGCCACGGTCCTGATCCACGCCACCCCCACCCCCACCCCCACCCCCTAGCCCTTAGCCCCGCCCTCCCCGCCCGCGCCGCGCCTACCGCCCTCGCTCTCGCTCTCGCTCTCGTCGATCTTGCGGTTTCGGCCCTCCTGATGCCCGGGTTGCGACTTTTGTCAGGGCAGCAACTGCATGACGCTTCTATGTCTGTGGTGATCGGTTCGGCTGATTGCCGTTAGGGTTCGGCGTTGGTGATCACTTGGGTGGCTCTTCGTTGATCCGGCCGCCTGTGGTGTGGGTGTGCCTTGTGCAAGACCTGTCCCCGGGTGATCGTCGGCGCCGGCCCGGCCCACCCTGCTGGCCTGATCAGAAGCCTGCCCGTGCGAGCACACGTGGCCCATCACAGATTTGCCGCCGAGGTGATGTCTTCCCGAGCCGACGCCGACTGTCCCGGTCGTCGCTGGCAAAGGAGCAACAATCCGAGATGAGAAGGATCGTAGAACGGGTCGCGGATCGCTATGACGTGGTGGTGGGGGTCGATACTCACACCGATACGCATACCGCCGCCGTGGTGGACCGACTCGGTGGGGTGTTGGCGCAGGTCACGGTGTCCACTGACCCGGACGGGTTGAGCCGGTTGTTGGCCTTCGCCGTCGCGCACACCCCACCGCAGGGGCGCCGGTTGTGGGCGGTGGAGGGCACCCGGTCACACGGGCAAGGGCTGTGCCGGCTGCTGACCGCTGCTGACGAACCCGTCTGCGAGGCACCCAAGCCCCCCGCTGCGGCCCGTCGTCGGGGCGGCAAGTCCGACCAGCTGGACGCGGTCGCCGCCGCCCATACGGTGCTGGCGCTGCCCGCTGAGCGCATCGCCGTGCCCCGCAGCGACGGCCCACGCGAGGCCCTGCGTCTGCTGCTGATCTGCCGCCGGCACCACACCGATGCCCGCACCGCCGCGGTCAACCTGGTCAAAGCGTTGATCCTGACCGCTGACGACACTCTGCGCGAGGCGCTACGCGGGCTGTCCACCACCATCCAGATCGCCCGCCTGGCCGCCCTCGAACTGCCCGAAACCACCGCCCTGCCCTGCGAGGAACACACCCGCCGCCGCGAACTGGTCACCCTCGCCCGGCACATCCACATCCTCGACGCCACACTGGCCGACAACCACCAGCGCCTACGAGCCCTCGTCACCGAACTGTGCCCGCCCCTGCTCGACCAACCCGGAGTCGGACCCGTCACCGCCGCGATCGCCCTCACCGCCTGGTCCCACCCCGGCCGCGTCCGCTCAGAAGCCGCCTACGCCACCCTCGCCGGCGCCGCCCCCATCCCCGTGGCCAGCGGCCGCACCGACCGACACCGCCTCAACCGCGGCGGCGACAGAACCCTCAACAGCGCCCTGCACACCATCGCCCTGACCCGCCGACGCATCCACCCCGAAACACGCGACTACATCACCCGACGCCACGCCGAAGGCCGCACCACCAGAGAAATCACCCGCTGCCTCAAGCGCTACATCGCCCGACAGCTCTACCGCACCATCACCACCCACCACCAAACCCCTTGACAACCCCACTCACAGATCGACGAGGACGCGCGGGGTGGGGAAAGTCGTGGAGTGCGGCAGGGTGGCTGCCTACCATCGGCTGATGACCGACACGACGATCAGCCCTCGCGGCGGCGTCCCCGAGCGTCCGAGCCTGGACGGCCTCGAGGAGACCTGGGCCCGCCGCTGGCAGGAGGACGGCACGTACGCGTTCGACCGCACGAAGGAGCGGTCGGACGTATACGCGATCGACACTCCCCCGCCGACCGTGTCGGGCGAGCTGCACATGGGTCACGTCTTCTCGTACACCCACACCGACACGGTGGCCCGGTTCCAGCGGATGCGCGGACGCACCGTCTTCTACCCGATGGGCTGGGACGACAACGGGCTGCCCACCGAACGCCGGGTGCAGAACGTGTACGGCGTGCGTCCCGACCCGTCGTTGCCGTACGACAAGGACTGGCGCCCGCCGGCCGCACCGGTGGACGACGCGGCCCGGAAGAACCCGACAGCGATCTCCCGGCGCAACTTCATCGAGCTGTGCGAGCTGCTCACTGTGGAGGACGAGAAGGCGTTCGAGGCGCTGTGGCGGCGGTTCGGGCTGTCGGTGGACTGGTCGCTGACGTACACCACGATCGGGTCGGCGGCCCGCGCGGCGAGCCAGCGCGCGTTCCTGCGCAACCTGGCGCGGGGCGAGGCGTACCAGGCCGAGGCGCCGACGCTGTGGGACGTCGGGTACGGCACCGCCGTCGCGCAGGCGGAACTGGAGGACCGGGAGCGGCCCGGCGCGTACCACCGGCTGCGGTTCACCGGGCCGGACGGCCGCGAGGTGCTGATCGACACCACCCGGCCGGAGCTGCTGCCGGCCTGCGTGGCGCTCGTCTGCCACCCCGACGACGAGCGGTACGCGGACCTGGTCGGCGCCGCTGCGCGTACCCCTGTGTTCGGGGTCGAGGTGCCGGTGCGCGCGCACCCGCTGGCGGACCCGGCCAAGGGCACGGGCATCGCGATGGTCTGCACGTTCGGTGACCTGACCGACGTGACCTGGTGGCGGGAACTGCGGCTGGACACCCGCGTGGTGATCGGCCGGGACGGACGCCTGCTGCCGGAGCCGCCGGCCGGCGTGCCGGCGGAGCCCTACGCGGCACTGGCCGGGCAGACGGTGAACGGCGCCCGGCGGACGCTCGTGGAGCTGCTCGCCGACGCGGGCGACCTGGTCGGCGAGCCGCGGCCGATCACCCACCCGGTGAAGTTCTACGAGCGCGGCGACCGGCCGCTGGAGATCGTCTCGACCCGGCAGTGGTATCTGCGCAACGGCGGCCGGGACGCCGGCCTGCGCGAGGAGTTGCTGGCCCGGGGGCGGGAACTGCGCTGGGTGCCGGAGCACATGCGGCACCGGTACGAGCACTGGGTGGGCGGTCTCACCGGTGACTGGCTGGTCAGCCGGCAGCGGTTCTTCGGCGTGCCGGTGCCGGTGTGGTACCGGCTCGACGACGCTGGCGAGCCGGACTGGTCCCACCCTCTCACACCGGACGAGGCGATGCTCCCGATCGATCCGACGAGCGAGCCGCCGCCCGGATACGAGGAGACGCAGCGCGGTGAGCCGGGCGGTTTCACAGGCGACCCGGACGTGCTGGACACCTGGGCCACCTCGTCGCTGACCCCGCAGATCGTCGGCGGCTGGGAGACCGACCCGGACCTGTTCGCCCGGGTCTTCCCGATGGACCTGCGCCCGCAGGGGCACGACATCATCCGGACCTGGCTGTTCGCCACTGTGGCCCGGTCCCACCTGGAACACGGCGCGCTGCCGTGGCACACAGCTGTGCTCTCCGGCTGGATCCTCGACCCGGACCGCAAGAAGATGTCGAAGTCCAAGGGCAACGTGGTCACGCCGATGGCGCTGCTGGAGCGCAACGGGTCCGACGCGGTCCGCTACTGGGCCGCCAACGGCAAGCCGGGCATGGACCTCGCCTTCGACCCGGCCCAGGTCAAGGTGGGCCGCCGGCTGGCCACCAAGCTGCTCAACGCGTCGCGGTTCGCGCTCGGGCTGGGCGCCGCCGACGCGCTGCGGGCCGCGGCGACCCAACCGCTGGACACCGCGATGCTCGCCGAACTGTCCGGCGTGGTCGCGACCGCGACCACCGCCTTCGACGGGTACGACCACACGGCCGCCCTGATGGCCACCGAGGCGTTCTTCTGGCGGTTCTGCGACGACTACATCGAGTTGGTGAAGGAGCGCGCCTACGGCACCGGGCCGGCCGCCGACTCGGCCCGGGCGGCGCTGGCGACCGCGCTGTCGGTGCAGTTGCGCCTGTTCGCGCCGGTGCTGCCGTTCGTGACCGAGGAGGTCTGGTCGTGGTGGCGGTACGGGTCGGTGCACCGCTCACCGTGGCCGACCACGTACGAGGTGGGCCGCGCCATGGAGGCGCCGGGTGACCCGGAGCTGCTGCGGCTGGCCGCTGACGCGCTGGGTCAGGTGCGCCGCGCCAAGTCGGAACGGAAGCTGTCGATGAAGGCGGACGTGCCGCTGGCCGAGGCGCTCGGACCGGCGGCGGTGCTCGACCGGCTCGGGACCGTCGCCGACGACCTGCGGGCCGCGGGCCGGATCGCGAAGCTGGACCTGCTGCCGGACCGCACCACGGAACTGGTCATCGCCTGCGCGTTCTGAACCGCCGCACGGCGGCCGGATGTAAGGAAGGGCCCCTTCTTAACGCCTGGCGTTGTAGAAGGGGCCCTTCTTAACACCCCGGAGGGCCGACCGGGCCGGCCCCTCGGCGGTGCATGCCTCACTCGGCCGCGCAGGCCGCCTTGAGCTTGTCCCGGGCGGTGGTCAGATCCGCCTTGCTCGGCGCCTTGCCCGGCGCCTTGGCCCAGGTGTCGGCGAGGTCGGTCATGGCGGTGGCGACCCCCTTCACCGCGGCGTTCACCTCGTCGCTGCTGGTGAAGGCGTGCGTGTAGAGCGTGGCCGCGCCCGCCGAGTACTGGGCGCTGACCGCCGAGTGGCCGGCCGGCGGGCCGATCTTCTCCGCCTCGGCCACCTCCTTCAGCGCGGCCGTGATGTCCTTCTCCGCCGTCGCGCAGGTCTTCCGGGTGGCCTCGTCGAGGCCCGCCGGCGCCGGGGTCACCGGCGGCACGGAGGTGGCGGCGGGGGCGGAGGGCGCCGCCGGCCCGGCCGAGGGCTTGTCGTCATCGCAGCCGGACATGACGATCATCGCGACCGCGGCCGGAGCCAGCAGGGCGAGGCGAGCTGAACGCAAGGTGTTCTCCCCGTGTCGGTGTGCGTAGCCGCCGCAAACTAACAGACCGGACACGGCAGGGCAGAACCCGTTTTCCGGCGCTCGTGCCGGAAAACGGGTTCCGCCCCGGGGTTCAGCTCGTCTCGCCGGCCACGCTGAACGAGCGCAGGCGGTCGATCGCCAGCACTGTGAACCCGACCGCCACCAGGGCGGTGAGCACCGCCGCGACCGGCACCGAGACGGTGGTGCCGAGCAGCGGCGTCGGCGCCATCCGGTCGGCCAGGGCGATCACCCACTGCTGGATCGACAGCACCCGGGTGCCGCCGACGAACCGGCCCAGCAGCCCCTCCCAGATCAGCACGTAGACCAGGCCGAGCAGCACCGGCCGCCGGGTCACCAGGCTCAGCGCGAGGAACAGCGCCGAGTACGCCAGCGCGCCCGCCGCCGAGGCGGCGACCAGTGCGAGTCCGAGGCGTACCGAATCGGCGAGAACGCCCGCGACGTAGATCGGGACGCCGACGGTGACCGCTGTGACGCCGGCCGCGACCGCCAGCTTCGGCAGCACGATCTGCCAGCGCGGCAGCGGCTTGGTGAGGATGTGCACGACGGTGCCGTCGTCGATCTCCGCGCCGAGCACGCCGGTGCCCACGATCAGCGCCACCACCGGCAGCACCACCGCGAGGCCGAGGCCGACGAGCACCGGCGGTCCCCACTGGCCCGGGTCGACGCCGAGCGACCGGCAGAGCACCGCCAGGCCGATCAGGACCAGCGGCAACGGCAGCAGCATGAGGAACCGGCTCCGGCCGAACAGGCCGCGCGCGGTGATCCAGGTGACTGTCGACATCATGCCTCCACCAGATACGAGAAGACGCTCTCCAGCGACTCGTCCTCCGGCAGGAGCTGCCGGACCCGGATGCCGTGCCGGAGCGCGATCCGGGGCAGTGCCCGGGTGAACGCGCCGTAGTCGCCGGCCTTGACCGTCAGGCCGGTTCGGTCCAGCTCGACGCCGGAGACCGACGCCTCGGCCATCAGCGCCACCGCCAGCGCCCGGTCGTCGGTGGAACGCACCCCGAACACGTGCGGCCGGTTGGTCATCAGGCGGCGGATGGTCCGGTAGTCGCCGGAGGCGGCGAGCCGGCCGGCCACCATCACCTGGACCGTGCCGGAGACCTGCTCGACCTCCTCCAGGATGTGCGAGCTGAACAGGATGGTCCGCCCCGCGTCGCCGAGCCGGTGCAGCAGTGCCATCATGTGCAGCCGCTGGCGCGGGTCCATCCCGTTGAACGGCTCGTCGAGCAGCAGCACCTGCGGGTCGTGCACGAGCGCGGCGGCGACCCGGGTGCGCTGCCGCATGCCCTTGGAGTAGGTGCCGATCCGGCGGGTCTGCGCGTCCTCCATCTCGACCAGCTCGATCGCCCGCCGGGTGGCGGCCTCCGGGTCGGGCAGCCGGTGCAGCTTGGCGCTGGCGAGCACGAACTCGTACGCGCTGAGGAACGTGTGCACCGCCTCGCGCTCGCTGACCAGGCCGAGCCGCCGGTAGACGGCGGGGTTGCGCCAGGTCGGCTCCCCGTCCAGCGTCACGGTGCCGCGCGACGGGGACAGGAAGCCCGCCATCATGTGCAGCAGCGTGGTCTTCCCGGCGCCGTTGGGGCCGAGCAGGCCGGTCACGCCGGGGCCGAGCCGCATGGTGACGTCGTTGACCGCCACCACGTTGCCGTACCAGCGGGAGACGCCCGCCAGGTCGAGCGTGCTCGTCGCGGCGGCGGGCGCGCCGGCCGTCGACTGGGTGCTGATCGCCGTCATCGGGCGGCCACCTTCCGGTATCGCAGGAGCAGCAGGCTGACGCAGGCGGCGACCAGCAGCACGGCGGCCACGGCGTAGACCGGCCCGAAGTCGCCGATCGGCATGCCGCCCCGTCCCTGGGTCAGCCGGTCGCCGAGCGCCCAGTTGCCCACGCCGCCGACGAGCGTCGGCGGAGAGGCCACGAAGGCCAGCTCGTTGATCGTCCGCGAGGGCAGGATGGACAGCACGCCCACGACCGGCGTGGTCATCAGGAAGACCGCCACGATGCCGCCGGCGGCGAACGCGCGCTTGCCGGTGAGCGAGGCGACGAGCAGGGCGATCGAGGCGAACACCACCGCCCACAGCCCGGCGTAGAGCAGCCCGGGCAGCAGGTCGAGCAGTTCGTCCCACACCCCGCGTACACCCCGGTTCGTGGTGAACGCGGCGCCGAGGAACATCACCAGCTGCGGGCCGCCGAGCAGCAGCCACAGCGCGGTCACCAGCGCCAGCAGCTTGGACAGGGCGTAGTCGCCGCGCGGCAGCGGCCGGGAGAAGTACAGCGGCAGCACGCCGCTGCGCAGGTCGCGGGAGACCAGCTCGGGCGCGGCCACCGCGGCGAAGAAGATGACCAGCCAGCTCATCGCGTCGGCGAACTGGGCGTACGTCATCACCACCTCGCCGATCTGGCTGCGTACCGCGGTGACGCCGGCGGCCACCACTGTGACCACGGAGACGACCAGCCACGGGAAGATCTTGGCCTTGGCGCTGCGGCCCAGCCCGAAGACGGTACGCACGCCGTGCAGGTAGAGCGCGCCGAAGACCTGCCGGCGGCCGAGCCGCGGACCGGTGTAGCGCTGGTAGCCGATGTCGTGGATGACCCCGGTCGCGTCAGACATGGCTGGGCTCCCTCGCGGCGAAGAGTTCGGCCACCCGGTGCCGCCGCTGGTCCAGCCGGTGCAGCGGCAGGTCCAGCTCGGCGACCGCGCCGAGGATCTGGTCGTAGGTGGCGTCGTCGGCGAGCGGGACGAGCAGCAGCCGCCCGTCGCGGGTCACCGGCAGGTCGAGCGCGGTGAGCCGGGCGGCCAATTCCTCCGTGCCCTCGCTCACCTCGACCGCGAGCACGTCGGTGGCGGTGGTCATGGCGGACACCCGGTCCGCGCGCAGCAGCCGGCCGCCGTCGATGGCGACGAGCGTGTCGCAGATCCGCTCCACCTCGCCGAGCAGGTGCGAGCAGACCACCACCGAGATGCCGAACTCGGTGCCGATCCGGTGGATCAGCGCGAGCATGGCGTCCCGGCCGGCCGGGTCGAGGCCGTTCGTCGGCTCGTCGAGCAGCAGCAGGTCGGGATCGTGCACGAGCGCCTGGGCGAGCTTGACCCGCTGCTTCATGCCGGTGGAGTAGCCACCGACGGCCCGGTGCCGCTCCTCGTGCAGACCGACGTGGCGCAGCGCCTCGGAGGCCCGCTCGCGGGCGACGGTGCGCGGCAGCCCGCTGATCCGGCCCAGATGGGTGACCAGCTCGGCGGCGGACAGGTCGGGCGGGAGGGCGTCGTGCTCGGGCATGTAGCCGACCCGGGCGCGGACCGCGGCGGGGTCGGTGGTGGGGTCGAGGCCGAGCACCTGCACCCGGCCGCTGGTCGGCGGGAGCAGACCCAGCAGGATCTTGATCAGAGTGGACTTGCCGGCGCCGTTCGCGCCCACCAGCCCGATGATCCCCGGCTCGACCGACACGGTGAGGTCGGCCAACGCGGTGACCCGGCCTCCGTACGTCTTGGTCAGCGACTCGGTCGCGAGCAGTGTCACGCCGTTCAGCGTAGAACTCCGGTGCCTCGCCGGAGCCTCTCCTGACCCCTGCGATCCCCTGATCCTCGGCCTCCGCGGCCCTTAGGTGGCGGGAGCGGCGGCGCGCCTCGGGTGGAGGACTCGCGCCGGCTCCGGTCCCGTCTCCGCCGAGCGGTCCGGCGGATACGGGACCGCGCGCTCGGCCGGTCGGCGCGCGCAGGCAGCCGTTCGCACGATCGACCGGCCGCGGCCCGCCGGTAAGGATTCGGTGACCCCGACTCGTCCTCGGCACGGTCGCCGGAACAGGCGATCACCGGGAGGCCGGGTGGCGCTCTCGACCGATCGCCGGTGGGCTGCGAAACTGTGTGCCGGCCGGTGAGTTGGGGGTTCGATGAGCAACGGGTGGCTGCTGCCCGAGGACGTTCTGCGGGATGCGCCGTCGTACGCGCCCAGACCCGCTGAGCTGGCCGATCTCCAGTTGTTGCTGAGCGGGGCGTACGCACCGCTCACCGGTTTCATGAGCCGGGCCGACCTGTCCTCGCTGAACCGGCGCGGCCGGCTGGCCGACGGCACGCCGTGGCCGGTGCCGGTGACACTCCAGGTGCCGGCGGCGCTCGCCGACGGGCTGGACCCGGCCGACCCGGCCCGCCGGGCGGTGGTGCTCACCGACGGCGAGGGCGCGCCGGTGGCGGCGATGGACGTGACCGACGTCTGGCCGGGCCGCGAGGGCATGGTGGGTGTCGGCGGCACGGTGCGCCGCCTGGGCGACGGCGGCCACGGGCCGTTCCAGCGGCTGCGGCGCGGCCCCGACGAGGTACGCGGACTGCTGCCGCCGGGCCGGGTGCTCGGCGTGTTCGCCGACCGTCCCCTGCACCGGCCGCAGCTGGCGCAGATCGCGCACGCGGCCCGTACGCTCGGCGCGCACCTGCTGGTGATGATCCCGGTGGGCGAGGAGTCGATCGGCGGCCTGCCGGCCGAGTCGCTGGTGCGCAGCGTGTTCGCCGCCCGCGACCGGATGCCCCCGGCGACGCTCGTGGCGGTGCCGCTGGCCCGGCGGCGCGACGAGATCAGCGACGCGCTGCTGCGGGCCCGGGTCGCCGCCGCGTACGGCGTGACCCACCTGCTCTCCACCGAGGGCATGCTCTCCGGCGCCGGTCTGCGCGTGCTGGTCCCCCGCGAGCTGGCCTACGACAACCGGGACGGGCAGTGGCGCTGGCGCGAGGACATCCCGCCGCGCAACCGGCGGCTGGCGCTGAGCGCGCGCGAGATCGACGACCTGCTGGACCGGGGTTTCCCGCTGCCCGAGTGGCACACCCCGCCGGCGGTGGCGAAGGAACTGGCCCGGGCGCGCCCGCCGCGGCGGCACCGAGGGCTGGTGATCTTCCTGACCGGCCTGTCCGGCTCGGGCAAGTCGACGATCGCCCGAGGGCTGGCCGACGTGCTCCGCGAGCAGGGCGACCGCACCATCACGCTGCTCGACGGCGACGTGGTGCGGCGGGAACTCTCCGCCGGGCTGGGGTTCAGCAAGGCCGACCGGGATCTCAACGTGCGCCGGATCGGCTGGGTGGCCGCCGAGATCGCCCGGCACCGGGGCGTCGGCATCTGCTGCCCGATCGCTCCGTACGCGGCGGCCCGCGCCACCGCCCGGGAGATGGCGGAGACGGCCGGGGCGGGCTTCCTGCTGGTCCACGTGGCGACGCCGCTGGCGGTCTGCGAGCAGCGCGACCGCAAGGGCCTGTACGCCCGCGCCCGGGCCGGCCTGATCACCGGGATGACCGGCATCGACGACCCGTACGAGGCGCCCACCGACGCCGACCTGGTGGTGGACACCTCGGATCTGAGCGTCGAGGAGGCCATCGGGAAGGTGATGGAGCACCTGACCGAGACCGGCTGGGTGGAGCCCCGCCTCCAGCCCGCGTGACCGCCTGACCGCCGGCCGAGTCCCGGCACTCCAGCACCCTCGACCGCCGTCGTCCGGCTTCCGGACGGCGGCGGTCTCGCATCACCCCTCGTTGCGCGGTAGTGTTCGTCTTTGTTGGAACACGTTCGACCGCGTGGAGCGCCCGCGTGGGTCGGTGAGGCGCGGAGGTGAGCCGGGGATGCTGGCGCGGCAGCGGCAGACGGCCATCCTGGAACGACTGCGCCGCGCCGGCGGCGTCCGGGTCACCGAGCTGGCGGCCGAGTTCGGCGTCTCCGACATGACCATCCGGCGCGACCTGGACACGCTGCACGAGCAGGGCCTGCTCGCCAAGGTGCACGGGGGCGCGACGCCGGCCGGTCCGGGCTCGACCGACGAGCCCGGCTTCCACGCCAAGTCCGTCCGCCAGTCGGCGGAGAAGGCCGCCATCGCCGAGCATGCCGCAGGGCTGGTCCGGCCCGGCGCCGCGATCGCGCTCTCCGCCGGCACCACCACCGCCGAGCTGGCCCGGCGGCTGGTGGACGTGCCCGGCCTCACAGTGGTCACCAACTCGCTGCCGGTGGCGGAGGCCCTGCACGTCGGCGGCCGGCCCGACCAGACGGTGGTGCTCACCGGCGGCGTACGCACACCGTCGGACGCGCTCGTCGGCCCGCTCGCCGTGGCCGCGATCGCCGCGCTCCACCTGGACCTGCTCTTCCTGGGCGTGCACGGGATCAGCGAACGGGCCGGTTTCACCACCCCCAATCTGATGGAGGCGGACACGAACCGGGCGCTCGTGGCAGCGGCGGACCGGCTCGTGGTGCTCGCCGACCACACCAAGTGGGGCACCGTCGGCATCTCGTCGATCGTGCCGCTGGAGGCGGCGGACGTGCTGGTCACCGACGACCGGTTGGCACCCGAGGCCCGACGGGTACTCGACGACAGGGTGGGTGAGCTGGTGACGGTGCCCACGACGAGGGGGGCGGAGTGAAGCGTACGCAGATCGCGCTGGCCGACGGCCGCGAGCTGATCTACTTCGACGAGCGGGACGACGCGGTCCGCGACCAGCCGGACCGGCGGGACCTGCCCCCTCCCCCGCCCGCCTCGCAGCTGCGGTACGACCCGCTGACCGACGAGTGGGTGGCGGTGGCGGTGCACCGGCAGACCCGCACGTTCCTGCCCCCGGCCGACCAGTGCCCGCTGTGCCCGTCCCGCGGTGAGCGGCACAGTGAGATCCCGGCACCCGACTACGACGTGGTGGTCTTCGAGAACCGGTTCCCCTCGCTGAGCCAGCGGGTGGCCGACGAGCCGGCCGAGATCACGCCGTTCACCCCGGTACGCCCCGGACGTGGAAAGTGCGAGGTGGTCTGCTTCACCGACGACCACAACGCCTCCTTCGCCCGCCTCTCCCCGCACCGGGTGCGGACGGTGCTGGACGCGCTCGCCGACCGCACCACCGCACTGAGCGCGCTGCCCGGCGTCGAGCAGGTCTTCCCGTTCGAGAACCGGGGCGTGGAGATCGGGGTGACCCTGCACCACCCGCACGGGCAGATCTACGCGTACCCGTTCGTCACGCCGCGCACCCGCACGATGCTGGCCGCCGCCCGCCGGTACGCCGACCGCACCGGGGGCAACCTCTACGCCGACGTGCTGGCCACCGAACGCGCCTCCGGGGACCGGGTGGTGACGAGCAACGAGCACTGGACCGCGTACGTCCCGGCGGCGGCGCGCTGGCCGTTCGAGGTGCACGTGGCGCCACACCGGCCGGTGCCGGACATCCCGGCGCTCGACGACGCCGAGCGGGACGCCTTCGGGCCGCTCTACCTGGATCTGCTGCGCCGCTTCGACGGGCTGTTCGACCTGCCGATGCCGTACATCGCGGCGTGGCACCAGGCGCCGGTACGGATCGACAGGGAGCTGGGCCACCTGCACCTTCAGCTGTTCAGCATCCGGCGGGCCAAGGACAAGCTGAAGTACCTCGCCGGGTCGGAGTCCGGCATGGGCGTGTTCATCAACGACATCGCCCCGGAACGCGCCGCCGAACTGCTCCGCGCCGGATGAAAGGAGGGGCCCCTTGTTAACGCCTGCGGTAGAGGAAGGGCACCTTCTTAACAGCCGCGGCCCGAGCAGGGGGCGCGGGGGGCCCGGGACAGGACCCCCCGCAGGGAAGGGACGGCTGGCTGCGCTCAGCAGCCTCGAAGGTCGGCCGGCCGGCGCGCGGCCACGGCCCACCTTCATGGACGCGACTGGCATCTCGTCCACCTTGTCAACGAGGGCGCACCGAACGAGGTCACGCCGCCCCGGCGGGCCTGAGGTGTTAAAAAGGGCCCCTTCTACAACGCGAGGCGTTAAGAAGGGGCCCTTCCTTGCACGTCAGGCGGCGAGCTTGCGCGCCAGGTTCTCGTCGAGCGCGTTCATGAACTCGTCGGTGGTCAGCCACGGGGCGTCCCGCGAGATGAGCAGCGCGAGGTCCTTGGTCATCTGGCCACCCTCGACGGTGTCCACGATGACCTTCTCCAGCGTGTCGGCGAACTCGGTGACCGCCGGGGTGCCGTCCAGCTTGCCCCGGTGGGCCAGGCCCCGGGTCCAGGCGTAGATCGAGGCGATCGGGTTGGTCGAGGTCTTCTCGCCCTTCTGGTACTGCCGGTAGTGCCGGGTGACGGTGCCGTGGGCGGCCTCGGCCTCGACGGTGCGGCCGTCCGGGGACAGCAGCACCGAGGTCATCAGGCCGAGCGAGCCGAAGCCCTGCGCGACGGTGTCGGACTGCACGTCACCGTCGTAGTTCTTGCAGGCCCAGACGTATCCGCCCTCCCACTTGAGCGCGGCGGCGACCATGTCGTCGATCAGCCGGTGCTCGTAGGTGAGGCCGGCGGCCTCGAACTCGGCCTTGAACTCGTTCTCGAACACCTCGGCGAAGATGTCCTTGAACCGGCCGTCGTACGCCTTGAGGATGGTGTTCTTGGTCGACATGTAGACCGGGTAGCCGCGGTCCAGGCCGTACCGGAACGAGGCGCGGGCGAAGTCCCGGATCGACTCGTCGTAGTTGTACATGCCCATGGCGATGCCGCCGCCGGGGAAGTTGGCGACCTCCATCTCCATCGGCGTGCCGCCGTCGGCCGGGGTGTAGGTGATGGTCACAGTGCCGGGGCCGGGGACGACGAAGTCGGTGGCCTTGTACTGGTCGCCGTGCGCGTGGCGGCCGATGATGATCGGCTTGGTCCAGCCCGGGACGAGCCGCGGCACGTTCGACATGATGATCGGCTCGCGGAAGACCACGCCGCCGAGGATGTTGCGGATGGTGCCGTTCGGCGACCGCCACATCTTCTTCAGGCCGAACTCCTCCACCCGGGCCTCGTCCGGGGTGATGGTGGCGCACTTGACGCCGACGCCGTGCTCCTTGATGGCGTTGGCGGCGTCGACCGTGACCTGGTCGTCGGTGGCGTCACGGTGCTGGATCGACAGGTCGTAGTAGTGCAGGTCGACGTCGAGGTAGGGCAGGATCAGCTGCTCCCGGATCTGCTTCCAGATGATCCGGGTCATCTCGTCGCCGTCGATCTCCACGACCGGGTTGTTTACCTTGATCTTCGCCATCGGCCGGCGCTCCTCTCGGGGGACACGTGCTCAAGCAGTACGAGCGTACTGGAAACTGGCCGGCAGTCCCCAGGCGGCCCGGGTGGGCCGCCGGAAAAGCGGGCTGCGCCGCGCCTCGGGCCGCTGGCATCATCGTCCGATGCCGCGCAGCCGCACCATCGGGTCTATCACGGTCACCGCGCTCTCCGACGGCGAGGGGCCCTTCTTCCAGCCCCGCGGCGAGGCGTTTCCCGGTGCCACCCAGGCGCACTGGGCGGCTGCCGACCGGCTCGATCCGGGTGCCGTCACCGACGACGGCAGGTGGTGGCTGCGGTTCCGCGCGTTCGCGGTGCGGGCCGGCGACGGGCCGGTCACGCTTGTCGACGCCGGTATCGGCCCGGCCGACTCGCTCGCCGCGAGCTGGGCGCCGGTGCCGGGCCGGCTGCCGGCCGAGCTGGCCGCCGCCGGGATCGGCCCGGCCGACGTCCGCACCGTGGTCCTCACCCATCTGCACACCGATCACGTGGGCTGGGCCGGTCCGCTGTTCCCGAACGCGGACCATCTGGTCCAGCGCGCCGAGGTGGACGCGCTGGAGCTGTTCCACCCGGAACTGCCGGCCCGGCTGCTCACGCCGTTGCGCGCCGCCGGCCGGCTGCGGGTGGTCGACGGCGACACGCCCCTCACCCCGGGGGTACGGCTGCTGCACACGCCCGGCCACACGCCGGGTCACCAGTCGGTGCTCATCGAGGCGGATGACGAGCGCCTCCTGATCACCGGCGACCTGCTGGTGCACGCGATCCAGTTGGTCGACCCGGAGCTGGCGTACGCCCACGAGGAGGACCAGCCCACGGCCCGCCACTCCCGGCAGCACCTGCTCACGTCCCTCTCCCCCACCGTCCTGGCCACTCCCCACCTGACCGCCCCCTTCACCCTCCACCCCCCACCCCGTCGATCATGAAGTTGACGGCGGAATTGGAGATCGACTACGCCGTCAACTTCATGATCGACGGGGAGAACCGCGGGTGGGACGGCAGAAGGCCCGCCGGCGGAGCCGGCGGGCCTTCGATGCGGTGGGACGGGCGTCACATGCTGGCGACGTCGCCCTGCTTGGCGCGGACCGCCTCGGCGGCCTCCTTCAGCGCGGCCAGCTCGTCGGCGTCCAGGTCGGTCTCGACGACCCGCTTCACGCCCTCGGCGCCGATCTCGGCCTCGACGCCCAGGTAGACGCCGGAGATGCCGTACTCGCCGTCGACCCAGGCGCAGACCGGCATGACGGCGCCGGAGTCCTCGGCGACGGCCTTCGCCATCCGGGCCGCGGCGGCGGACGGGGCGTAGTACGCCGAACCGGTCTTGAGCAGCGCGACGACCTCGGCGCCACCGTTGCGGGTCTTGACGACCAGCTCCTCGATCTGCTCGGCCGGCATGACGTCACGCAGCGGCTTGCCGTTCACGGTGCTCTTCGACGGCACCGGGACCATCGTGTCGCCGTGCGAGCCGAGCGTCAGGGTCCGTACCGACTTCACCGGTACGCTCAGCGCCTCGGCGACGAAGTTGGTGAAGCGGGCGGTGTCCAGCATGCCGGCCTGGCCGAGCACCCGGTTCTTCGGGAACTGGGTGGCGAGCTGGGCCAGCGCGGTCATCTCGTCGAGCGGGTTCGACACCACGATGACGACGGCGTTCGGAGCGTACTTGGCGACGTTCTCGGCGACCTGCCGGACGATCTTGGCGTTGGTCTCCAGCAGGTCCATCCGGCTCATGCCCGGCTTGCGCGGCAGGCCGGCGGTGATGACGACGACGTCCGAGCCCTCGATGGCCTCGTAGCCCTCGCCGTTCGGGCCGGTGGTGACGCCCACGACCTTGGTCTCGAAGCCCTCGACCGCGCGGGACTGGTTGAGGTCGAGCGCGAGACCCGCCGGCTTGCCCTCCACGATGTCGGTGATCACGACGGTGTCGAAGACGTCGTACTCGGCCAGGCGCTGTGCGGTGGTCGAGCCGTAGAAGCCGGCGCCGACGACAGTGACCTTCTTACCCATGGTCGTCCCACTCCCTGATACCAGTCGGTTTTCCGGACCGTATCAGCCATCCTGGCACCGATCGGGTCAGGGGCGGACGGTTATGACCTGGGTGGGTGTCAGGCGGTCCGCTCGGCCCGTTCGACCACGTTCGTCAGCAGCATCGCCCGGGTCATCGGACCGACGCCGCCGGGCATCGGCACCAGCTTCCCGGCGACCTCGGCGACTTCCGGGTCCACGTCGCCGGTGTAGCGGCCCTTGCCGTCCTCGCCGATGACCCGCGTGATCCCGACGTCCACCACCGTCGCGCCCGGGTTGATCATGTCGGCGGTGAGCAGCCCGGGCACACCGGCGGCGACGATCACGACGTCGGCGGCGCGGGTGTGCGCGGCCAGGTCGAGCGTGCCGGTGTGGCAGAGCGTCACGGTGGCGTTCTCGCTGCGCCGGGTCAGCAGCAGGCCCAGCGGGCGGCCGACCGTGTTGCCCCGGCCGACGACAGCCACGTTCGCGCCGCGCAGCGGCACGTCGTGCCGGCGCAGCAGCTCCACGATGCCGCGCGGGGTGCAGGGCAGCGGCGCGTCGTACCCGAGGACGAGCCGGCCCAGGTTGACCGGGTGCAGCCCGTCGGCGTCCTTGTCCGGGTCGATCGACTCCAGCGCGCGCTGGGTGTCGAGGTGCCCGGGGAGCGGGAGCTGGACGATGTAGCCGTGGCAGGCCGGGTCGGCGTTCAGCTCGGCCAGCGCCGCGTCGAGCTGCTCCTGGCTGGCGTCGGCCGGCAGTGCGACCCGCAGCGAGGCGATGCCGACCTCGGCGCAGTCACGGTGCTTGCCGTTGACGTACGCCTGGGAGCCGGGGTCCTCCCCGACCAGCACGGTGCCGAGGCCAGGGGTGATGCCGCGTTCCGCGAGCGCCTTCACCCGGGCCCGTAGCTCGTCCTTGATCTCCGCCGCGGTGGCCTTGCCGTCCAGGATCGTCGCCGTCACGTCGTGATCGTCTCACGGCTGCGGGCGGGCCCGGACGACGACGGCCGACGATCACGCTCCGCAACGTGCCCTAACTCACGGAGAGTGACCAGTCACCGTGACACGGCGGCCCTGACACGCCCGGACGGGCAGGGACCGGACAGGCGGGCCGGACGTCGCAGACGCGCTTGACCGACCTCGAACGGACCACCAGGGGCGAATAAAAGGCCAGGTAGGGGCGAGGTTTAGCACGCGCGGACAACAGCGGCAAGGCCCGCCGAACACGATCCGTCATCAGCTGACCACGCACTAGTTGTCGACGGGCCGGATCGCGACCTACCGTTACCGCTCGTTGCGCAGAGTCACCCAGCGCCGGGACGACCGCGCAGCGTGAGGAGATGAGGAGACTCCATGCGTGTTCGTAGGCTCGCGGCCTGGGCCGCGCTTCCGCTCGCGGTGACGCTCGGCCTGACGGCCTGCGGCTCGGGCGGTGGCGGCGGCGGTGCCGGCGACTCCGATGCGGCCGTGCGGATCGAGATCGCCGAGCCGCAGCACCTCGTGCCCACAAACACCAACGAGACGAGCGGCTCCCAGGTCCTGTCGGCCCTGTTCAGCCCGCTCGTCGACTACGACGAGGCGAACAAGCCGCACGAGGTGGCGGCCGACTCGGTGACGACGTCCGACAACAAGGTCTGGACGGTCAAGCTGAAGCCCGGCTACACGTTCCACAACGGCGAGAAGGTCACCGCCGACAACTACATCGACGCCTGGAACTACGGCGCATACGCGCCGAACGGTCAGAACTCCAGCTACTTCTTCGAGAAGGTGGCCGGCTACGACGACCTCCAGGGCGAGAGCCCGAAGGCGACGACGATGAGCGGCCTGAAGAAGGTCGACGACCTGACCTTCACCGTGACGCTCAGCCAGCCGTACGTGGACTTCAAGTCCATGCTCGGCTACACCGCCTTCTACCCGCTGCCCAAGGCGGCCTTCTCCGCCCCGGGCGTGCTCGCCGAGGGCTACGAGCAGGCGCCGATCGGCCAGGGCCCGTTCAAGATGAAGGGCAGCTGGCAGCACGACGCCAAGGTCGAGGTGGAGCGCTACGACGCGTTCCCGGGCCAGCAGCCCAAGGTCGGCGGCGTCGAGTTCCGCATCTACCAGCAGCCGACCGCGGCGTACGCGGACGTGCTGTCGGACAACCTCGACGTGATCAAGACGATCCCGACCGAGAACCTGTCGACCGCCGCGACCGACCTGGGCGACCGCTTCCAGCAGAGCCCGGCCTCGTCGCTGCAGGTGCTGGCCTTCCCGACGTTCCAGGAGGAGTTCAGCAAGCCCGAGGTGCGCAAGGCGATCTCGATGGCGATCGACCGGGACGAGATCACCAAGTCGATCTTCAAGGACTCGCAGCAGCCGGCTCGCTCGTTCGTCTCGCCGGTGGTCGCCGGTTACCGGGAGAACACCATCGGCACGGCGGGCGCGTTCGACCCGGTCAAGGCCAAGGCCATGTACGAGGCCGCGGGCGGCCCGAAGAAGATCGAGCTGTCCTACAACGGCGACGGCGGCCACAAGGACTGGATCGACGCCACATGCAACCAGCTCAAGGCCAACCTGGGTGTGGAGTGCGTGGGCACCGCCGAGCCGAAGTTCGCGGACCTGCTGACCAAGCTCAAGCAGAAGCAGCCGGTCGGCCTGTTCCGGATGGGCTGGGTCATGGACTACCCGTCCATGGAGAACTACCTCGGCCCGCTGTACAGCACCACCGGCTCGTCGAACTACTACGGCTACAGCAACCCGGAGTTCGACAAGCTGCTCGCCGAGGGCGCCCGCGCGGCGACCGAGGACGAGGCGATCAAGAAGTACCAGGCGGCGGAGGACCTGCTCGCGCAGGACATGCCGGTGATCCCGCTGCGGTACGGGCAGAACAACTTCGGCCACTCGACCAAGGTCAAGAACGTCCACGTGGACCTCTTCGACCGGGTGGATCTGCTGAAGATCGAACGCGCCTGACACCCCGCTGACGGGCCGGGCCACCCCCACCGGGTGGCCCGGCCCTCGCATTGGCACGTATTTAGCCTGATTTCGGCAGACTTGCCAGCATGCTCCGCTTCATCCTGCGGCGACTACTCCAGATGGTCCTCGCCTTCTTCGGGACCACGCTGATCGTCTACGCGTTGATGTTCGCCGGGCAGGGCGACCCGATCCAGGCCCTCGCCGGGGAGCGGCCGGTGACCGCCGCGCAGCGGGCCTACCTGACCGAGAAGTACCACCTGGACGCGACGGGTGTCGGCGGCTTCTTCTACCGCTACTTCGACTACCTGGGCGGCCTGGTCCAGGGCGACCTCGGGCAGTCGCTGACCGGGCGGCAGATCAGCGACATCCTCGCCGCCGCCTGGCCGGTCACCCTGAAGCTCGCGGTGATCGCGATGGCCGTGACGGTGATCTTCGGGGTCACCGCCGGCGTGATCGCGGCGATCCGCCGCTCCGGCGTGTTCGACCACGCCACGCTCGTGCTCACGCTGCTGGTGCTCGGCATCCCCACCATCGTGCTGGCCCCGCTGGCGCAGTACTTCCTCGGCGTACGCTGGCCGATCTTCCCGCCCACCGCCGGAGCGCAACCCTCCTTCTACGCGTTGCTGCTGCCCGGCATCGTGCTCGGCTCGTTGTCGCTGGCCACCGCGCTGCGGCTGACGCGTACCTCGGTGACCGAGAACCTGCGCGCCGACTACGTCCGCACCGCCCGCTCCAAGGGCCTGCGGCGGCGCCGCATCGTCGGCGTGCACGTGCTGCGCAACTCGCTCATCCCGGTGGTCACCTTCCTCGGCGTCGAGCTGGGCAACCTGATGGGCGGCGCGATCATCACCGAGGGCGTGTTCAACGTCCCGGGCGTCGGCTTCAACCTGTTCCGCGGCATCCGCACCGAGGACGGCCCGCTTGTGGTCGGCATCGTCAGCGTGCTCGTCGTGGTCTACCTGCTGTCCAACCTGGTGGTGGACGTGCTCTACGCCGTCCTCGACCCGAGGATCCGCTATGAGTGAGCGCAGCGAGGTGCCGCAGTGAGCGACTTCGAGACGGTGGCGGCTACCGAGAACCAGGCCGCGCGACGCGGTGTGTCAGGCGAACCGGGCACGCCCGGGCGGGCCGGGCGGCCGGACCGGGCCCGCAGCCTGGCCGGTGACGCCTGGCGGGACCTGCGCCGCAACCCGGTCTTCTGGATCAGCCTGCTCCTGGTGGTGCTGGTCGCCGCGATGGCCGTGGCGCCGGGGCTGTTCGCCGCCAACGACCCGCGCGACTGCGTGCTGTCGCGGCAGCACGCCGGGCCGTCCGGCGGAGCCGTCTTCGGGTACGACTTCCAGGGCTGCGACACGTTCGCCCGCGCGGTCTACGGCGCCCGCGCCTCGCTGCTCGTGGGCGCGTTCTCCGCGCTGATCACCGGCGTGATCGCGCTCGTCGTCGGCATGGTCGCCGGCTACTTCGGCGGGTGGGTCGACGCGGTGCTGTCCCGGGTGATCGACATCGTGCTCGGGATCCCGCTGCTGCTCGCCGCGATCGTGCTGCTCAAGCGCGTGAGCACGAGCGGCGAGACGGTACGCCTGTTCGCGGTGATCCTCGTCCTGGCGCTGCTCGGATGGACCACCGCGGCCCGGGTGGTCCGTTCCTCGGTGATCACCGCCCGTGAGCAGGACTACGTGGCCGCAGCCCGGATGCTCGGGGCCGGCAACGGCCGGATCATGTGGCGGCACATCCTGCCGAACGCGCTCGCCCCGGCCATCGTGGTGCTCACCATCGCGCTCGGGTCGTTCATCGCGGCCGAGGCGACGCTGAGCTTCCTCGGCATCGGCCTGAAGGCGCCGACCATCTCCTGGGGCATCGACATCGACGCCGGCCGGGTGCACATGCGCGAGTCGGCGACACCGCTGATCGTGCCGTCGACGTTCCTGGCCCTGACCGTGCTCGCCTTCATCATGCTCGGCGACGCGATCCGCGACGCCTTCGACCCGAAGCTGCGGTGACTTCCTCATGACGCAGAACGCGGTCCGGCCCACGCCGGCCTCACCCACGCCGCCCGGCGGGCACCTGCTGGAGGTACGGGACCTGCACGTCGAGTTCCGTACCCGGGAGGGCGTGGCCCGGGTGATCAACGGGGTGACGTACCACCTGGACGCCGGTGAGACGCTCGCGGTGCTGGGCGAGTCCGGCTCCGGCAAGTCCGTCACCGCCCAGGCGATCATGGGCATCCTGGACACCCCGCCCGCGTACGTGCGCGCCGGGCAGATCCTCTACCAGGGGCGGGACCTGCTCACCCGCCCGGAGGAGGAGCGCCGGCAGATCCGCGGCGCCGAGATCGCGATGATCTTCCAGGACGCGTTGTCGGCGTTGAACCCGGTCTTCCCGGTCGGCTGGCAGATCGGCGAGTCGCTGCGCGAGCGGGCCGGGATGTCGCGGGCCGACGCGCGCAGGCGCACCGTCGAACTGATGGATCTGGTCCGGATCCCGGCCGCGGCGAAGCGGCTCGGCGACTACCCGCACCAGTTCTCCGGCGGCATGCGGCAACGCGTCATGATCGCGATGGCGCTGGCGCTGGACCCGAAGGTGCTGATCGCCGACGAGCCGACCACCGCGCTGGACGTCACGGTGCAGGCGCAGATCATGGACCTCCTGGCCGACCTGCGCCGGGATCTCGGCATGGCGCTCGTCCTGATCACCCACGACCTGGGCGTGGTCGCCGGCGTCGCCGACCGGATCGCGGTCATGTACGCGGGCCGCATCGTCGAGCACGCCGACGTGCATGCGCTGTACCGGGCGCCGGCCCACCCGTACACGAAGGGGTTGCTGGAGTCGATCCCGCGCCTGGACGTGCGCGGCCAGGCGCTGTCCAGCATCCGCGGGCTGCCGCCGAACCTGATGGCGATCCCGTCCGGCTGCCCGTTCCACCCCCGGTGCCCGTACGTCCAGCCGGTCTGTGTGGACGAGGTGCCGCACGACCTGGTGCTCGCCGACGGGCGGACCAGCGCGTGCCACTTCGCCCAGGAGGTGCACGATGACCGCGACGGCTGAACCCGCCAAGGTGCGCGGCGAGACGATCCTCGCCGTCGACCAGCTGGTCAAGCACTTCCCGATCAGCCAGGGCGTGCTGTTCAAGAAGACCATCGGCCAGGTCAAGGCGGTCGACGGCGTCTCGTTCGAGCTGCGGCGCGGTGAGACGCTCGGCGTGGTCGGCGAGTCCGGGTGCGGCAAGTCCACGCTGGCCCGGCTGCTCATGCGCCTGGAGACGCCGACCGCCGGGCGGGTCACGCTGGAGGGGCGCGACCTGCTCCGGGCGGCAGGGGCGGACCTGCGCCGGCTGCGGCGGAACATGCAGATGGTGATGCAGGACCCGTACACCTCGCTGAACCCGCGCATGACTGTCGGCGACATCATCGGCGAGCCGTTCGAGATCCACCCGGAGGCGGCACCGAAGCGCAGCAGGCGGCAGCGGGTGCAGGAGCTGCTGGACGTGGTCGGGCTCAACCCGGAGCACGTCAACCGCTACCCGCACCAGTTCTCCGGCGGTCAGCGGCAGCGCATCGGCATCGCCCGGGCGCTCGCGCTGCGGCCCGAGATCATCGTCTGCGACGAGCCGGTGTCGGCCCTGGACGTCTCCATCCAGGCCCAGGTGATCAACCTGCTGGAGCAGCTCCAGGACGAGCTGGGGCTGTCGTACATCTTCATCGCCCACGACCTGTCGGTGGTCCGGCACATCTCCGACCGGGTGGCGGTGATGTACCTGGGCCGGATCGTGGAGATCGGCACCGAGGAGCAGATCTACCAGCGCGCGACCCACCCGTACACCCAGGCGCTGCTGTCGGCGGTGCCGGTGCCCGACCCGGAGGCCCGCGACCGGCGGACCATCATCCGGCTCACCGGCGACGTGCCGAGCCCGGCCGAGCCGCCGTCCGGCTGCCACTTCCGGACCCGCTGCTGGAAGGCCGAGGAGGTCTGCGCGACGCAGGACCCGCAGGCGGTACCGCGCGCGGCGGACCCGCACCCCAGCGCCTGCCACTTCGCCGAGGTACGCACCGAGGCGTGACGACGAAGGCCCCGTCCCCCGGAGGAAGAGGGGGCGGGGCCTCCGATGCGGGCACGCGTGCGGAAGGCGGACCCGGGACGAACCCGAGGCGGCCCGGCGGCGTGAGGCGCGCCGCCGTACCGGTGGACGGCAGCTCGCGGCGGAGACCGCCGGGTCGACGCGGCGGTGTCCGGTGCGGCGCGAGCGCGCGTCCCGGTGCGGGCTGCGGGTTCGGTGCGGCTCAGGCGGCCGGCGGGGCGCGCGCGGCGAGCGGGCCGCGCGGCGGCAGCGGCACGACAGGCGGCCGGGGCGCGGGCACGACCGGCTCCGGCACCGCCGGACCGGCCATGCGCGGGAGCGCGGCCGGGGCCAGGTCGTCCGGTCCGTCGGCGTAGCCGAGACCGCCGCCGTGGTCGTCCCACGGCCCGGCGGCAAGCTCCGACCAGGAGATTCGGGGGTACGCGGCACGCAGCGCGGCCGGGCTCGTTCCGCTCGCCGAGGCGGCGGCCGGCTCGGCGGCGAGCGCTTCGACGGGTGGTGCGACGTCGGGAGCGGGCCGTGCGGCGGCGAGCGCTTCGACGATCGGGGCGACGGCCGGTGCGGTGACGGCGGGTGCGGCTGCCGCTCCCAGTCCGGCCAGGACGAACGCCAGCGTGACGACGACGGCGGTCAACCGGTCGCGAACGCGCATGGCACACCTGCCGGGCTCACAGACAGCGGAGACGCTCGATCGTCGCCGCCCACACGCTAGCAACCGCCTCCCGCGGCGGGCAACGGCACGACGTCCGGGTGCGTCAGTCGTCGGATGGACGACCGACGCACCCGGAGGCCGGACTCGTCAGTGGAAGAAGTGCCGGGTGCCGGTGAGGTACATGGTCACGCCGGCCGCCTTGCAGGCCGCGATGGTCTCCTCGTCCCGGATCGATCCGCCGGGCTGAACGATCGCCCGCACCCCGGCGTCGATGAGGATCTGCGGACCGTCGGCGAACGGGAAGAACGCGTCCGAGGCGCAGACCGAGCCGCGGGCCCGCTCGTCACCGGCCCGGCTGACCGCCAGCCGCGCCGAGTCCACCCGGTTGACCTGGCCCATGCCGACACCGACGGTGGCGCCGTCGCGGGCCAGCAGGATCGCGTTGCTCTTGACCGCGCGGACCGCCCGCCAGGCGAACGCCAGGTCGCGCAGTGTCACCTCGTCGGCCGGGTCGCCGGTCGCGAGCGTCCAGCCGGACGGGTCGTCGCCGGGCGCGTCGACGGCGTCCCGCGTCTGCACCAGCACGCCACCGCTGACCTGCCGCCACTCCGCGGGCCGCACGGCGAACTCGGGCGCCCGCAGCAGGCGGAGGTTCTTCTTGGCCCGCAGCAGCTCCAGCGCGTCCTCGTCGAAGCCGGGCGCCACGAGCACCTCGGTGAAGATCTCCGCGACCTGGCCGGCCATCGCCGCGTCGACCGGCCGGTTCACCGCGATCACGCCGCCGAACGCGGAGACCGGGTCGCAGGCGTGCGCCTTGCGGTGCGCCTCGGCCACGTCCGCACCGACAGCGATGCCGCACGGGTTGGCGTGCTTGATGATCGCCACCGCCGGCTGGTCCGCGAAGTCGTTGGCGGCCCGCCAGGCGGCGTCCGCGTCGACGTAGTTGTTGTAGGACATCTCCTTGCCGTGCAGCTGCTCGGCCTGGGCCAGCCCGGCCGGCGCGCCCGGGTCGGTGTAGAGCGCCGCCGCCTGGTGCGGGTTCTCGCCGTACCGCAGCACCGCCTGGCGGCGCAGTGCCAGCCCGGCGAACTCCGGCCAGCCGTCCTCGGCCGGCGACACGGTGGTGGCGAACCAGTCGGCCACCGCGACGTCGTAGTCGGCGATGTCGGCGAACGCGCGGGCCGCCAGCGCCCGGCGCCGGGCCGGCGTGAAGCCGCCCTCCGCGAGCGCGGCCACCACCGCCGGGTACGCGGCCGGGTCGGTCACCACCGCCACCGAGGCGTGGTTCTTCGCCGCGGCCCGCACCATCGCCGGACCGCCGATGTCGATCTGCTCGACGCACTCGTCGGTGTCGGCGCCGGAGGCGACGGTGGCCTGGAACGGGTACAGGTTGGAGACCAGCAGGTCGATGCCGGCGATGCCGTGCTCGTCGAGCTGCGCGGCGTGCGCGTCCTTGCGCAGGTCGGCGAGGAGGCCGCCGTGGATCTTCGGGTGCAGCGTCTTGACCCGCCCGTCGAGGATCTCCGGGAAGCCGGTGACCTGCTCGACCGGCGTCACCGGCACCCCGGCGCCGGAGATCGTCGACGCGGTGCTCCCGGTCGACACGATCTCCACGCCGGCCTCGTGCAGGGCACGGGCCAGCTCGGCCAGGCCGGTCTTGTCGTAGACGCTGACCAGCGCGCGCCGGATCGGGCGGCGGCCGGCGTCCTCAGTGGCGTTCACGGGATGGTGACCTTTCTGCCGGTGATCGTCCAACCTTCACGGACCAGGCGGCCGACCTGCTCGACGAGCTGGCGCCGCTCGGCGGACTTGATGCGCTCGGTGAGCGTGTCCTCGTCGTCGTCGTCCTGCACCGGCACGGCGACCTGGGCCACGATCGGGCCGGTGTCCATGCCGGCGTCGACGAAGAACAGGGTGGCCCCGGTGACCTTGACGCCGTACGCCAGCGCGTCGCGGGGGCCGTGGATGCCGGGGAACGCCGGCAGCAGCGTGTTGTGCGTGTTGAGGTAGCGGTCGCCGAACGCGGCCAGGAACTCCGGACCGACCAGCTTGAGGAACCCGGCGCTGATGACCAGGTCGGGCCGGTGCTCGGCGACCCGCGCGGCGAGCGCCTTGTCCCAGTCGGCGCGGGTGGGGTGGTCCTTGACGCGCTCGACGAAGGACGGCACACCGGCTGCGGCGGCCCGGTCCAGGCCGGCGATCCCGTCCCGGTCGGCGCCGACGGCGACCACCCGGGCGCCGTACCCGGGGTCGGCGGTGGCGTCCAGCAGCGCCTGGAGGTTGCTGCCGGAACCGGAGACGAGGACGACGAGGCGGGCGACGGACGCGGGCTCGGTCACCGGGCAACCCTATCGGGCAGGTCAGGCGGCCCGGCCGCGGGGCGGCGGCTCATCGGGTGACCTCCCCGGTGGCGTGATCGCGGTACGCTGCCGGTCGCCCGGTGTCCGGCCCCGTGCCCGGCCCGCACCCCCAGTGAACCCGGCACGCCGCGTGCCACCGGACCGAGGAGTACTTCGCATGCAGCCCGGATACCCCCCGCAGCAGCCGCAGCAGATCGACAACAACATGACGATGTCCATCGTCGCGATCTTCCTGTTCTGGCCGCTCGCGATCCCGGCCATCATCAACGCGTCGAAGGTCAACCCGCTGATCCAGCAGGGTGACTACGCGGGCGCCCAAGCCGCCGCCGCCGAGTCCAAGAAGTGGTCCAAGTGGGCCCTCATCGTCGGCCTGATCTGGATCGGCATCATCGTGGTGGGATGTTGCCTCCTCGGCGGCCTTGCTGGTCTCGCCGGCAACAGCGGCAGCAACTGACCGACAACCCGAACCGATCTGAGGAGCACCAGACATGCAGCCCGGTTACCCCGGACAGGACCCGTACGGCCAGCAGCCGAACCAGGATCCGAACGCGCAGCCGCACGACCCGTACGCGCAGCCGCCGCAGGCCCCGCAGTACGGCCAGCAGCCCCCGTACGGGCAGCAGCCGCAGTACGGCCAGCAGCCGACCTCGGGCCAGCCGTACGGCCAGCCCACGTCGGGTCAGCCCGCCTACGGCCAGGACCCGTACGCGCAGCAGCAGCCGTACGGCGCCGCGCCGCAGTACCCGGCCGCCGGCTACCCCAGCGGGCCGGGGCAGGGCCAGGGCCAGAACAACACCATGGGCCTGGCCGGCATGATCGTCGGCATCGCGTCGATCGTGCTCGGCCTGTGCTGCCCGCTGCTGGGCGTCCCGGCCGGCATCGTCGCCGTCGTCCTCGGCGTGCTGGGCCAGAAGAAGGTCCAGGCCGGTGAGGCCAGCAACGCCGGCCAGGCCCGGGCCGCCCTGATCTGCGGTGCCGTCGGCGTGGTCGTCGGCATCGTCAGCGCCATCGCGGGCGCGGCGATCAACATGAACAACTTCGGCGCCTGACCGGCGTCCGACGAGGGGCGTCCACCATCCGGTGGGCGCCCCTCTCGCGTTCCCGAGCCGCGCCGCGAGGTCAGCGGGGAGCCGGGGTGGCGCGGGGCGGAGGGGTCGGGCAGGTCAGCGTGCGGGTGGCGGCGGCGCCGAGCACCGCGCCCACTCCGATCACGAGCGTGGCCACCGCGGCCACCGCCCACGGTGACGGCCCGACCTCGGCCAGCCGGCCACCGCCGAGCGACCCGCCGGAGGCCGCCGCGAACAGCCCCAGCAGCGCGCCCGCGACCGGTCCGGCGAGCGCGGCCGGCAGCAGCAGCGCCGGCCAGCCCACCTCGGTGCGTTCCTCGGCCGCCGCGCGCAGCAGCCGCCGGGCCAGCAGCCAGCCGGCCGCCATCGCGGCCAGCACCGGCACGGCCAGCAGCGCGCCACCGAGCCCGTCCATCGGGCCGCGCGGCAGGCCCGCCAGCAGCGGTACGGCCGGCAGCGCGCCCACGGAGACCTCACTCGTGCGGACGGCGGTGTCGGTGCCGACCGCGAACCCAGGGCCGAGCAGGTAGCTCGCCGACCAGGCGGTCGCGTTCGGCGCGTAGGCGAGGCTGACCAGTGTGATGCCCGCCTGACCGGCCACCCCGGTCCGGTACGCCCCGATCATGTCGGCCGCGTCGCCGCCACCGGTGGCCACCGCCAGCCCGGCCGCACCGGCACCCGCGCCGCACAGCAGCAGCGCCGCCACCAGTCCGGTACGCAGACCGTCGCGCACCGGCGGTGGGCAGCGCTCGGCCAGCAGCGCCCAGACACCTGTGGTGCGCAGCGCGCCGACCAGGGCGGCGGGTACGCCGAACGCGGCGAACGTGAGCGCGGCGGTGACCGGGGAGACCCGCAGGCCGCCCGCGTCGACAGCGAACGCGGCGAGTGCGCCGAGCAGCGCGTACCCGATGCCGACGGCGACCGCGACGGTGAGCGCCTGGCGGGGTGAGCCGGCCCCGCGCGCGCCGACGGCCCGGCTGACGTGCACCCCGGCGCGGGTGAGCCGCCAGACGGCGAGCGCGCTGAGCGCGAGCGGCGCCAGGCCGAGCGGCCCGGCGGTGGTCTGCAACGGCACCCCGTGCCCGAGCAGCCAGCCGGCCAGGCCGGCGCGCAACGCGCCGCCGAACGATCCGGCGTCCTCGCTGAGCTGGGCGAGGCCCAGCACGGCGGACACCGGCAGCCAGGAGGTCAGCGCCGCCCAGAGCGCGGCCACCCCGGCGGCGACCGGCAGCGGGGCCCGGCTGCGGGGCTCCTCACCCGATCGGGGTGCGGGCACCCGCGCGGCCGGGCGGGCACGGCCGGGCGGCCGGGCGCCGGCGGGGGGACCGGTGGCCGGACGGCGGGGCTGGTCAGGGGTGACGCGTGACATCGTGTCTACTCTGGCACGCCGCGGGAAGGACGGCAGTCCGATACCGGGTCGGCAGCGTGGCGAGTTCGCCGAACCCCGGTCCCGCGGTGGTGATCCGGTCTAGCCTCGGCCTCAGACGCGACCGTTCCCGTCGCGGCGCCGACCGCTCGGAGGAAGCCGTGCACGCTCCGTATCCGCCGCCCCCGCCGCCACCGGCCGTCGGCCGGGACCGGACCACGCTCTGGGGCGTCCTCGGCATCGTCTTCGGCCTGCTCTGCTGCGGGATCCTGGGCATCGTCTTCGGCGCGCTGTCGATCCGCGACGCCCGGCGCAACGGCCGGTCGCAGTTGCTCGGCTGGCTGGCCATCGCGTTCGGCGTGATCAACATCGTCGCCAGCGCCATCGTGCGCGCCCGGGGCAACTCGTACTACCCGTACTGGTATCGCTGAACGCGAGGGGGCCGACCGGTTCCCCGGTCGGCCCCCTCGACACGTCGCTCGGCCGCTCAGCGGCCGGACATGATCTCCCGCATCAGGTTGGCGGTCTCGGTCGGGGTCTTGCCGACCTTGACGCCCACCGCCTCCAGCGCCGCCTTCTTGGCGTCGGCGGTGCCCGCCGAGCCCGAGATGATCGCGCCGGCGTGGCCCATGGTCTTGCCGGGCGGGGCGGTGAAGCCGGCGATGTAGCCGACCACCGGCTTGGTGACGTTGGCCTTGATGAACTCGGCCGCCCGCTCCTCGGCGTCGCCGCCGATCTCACCGATCATGACGATCGCGTCGGTCTCCGGGTCCGCCTCGAAGGCGGCCAGGGCGTCGATGTGGGTGGTGCCGATGATCGGGTCACCGCCGATGCCGACGCAGGTGGAGAAGCCGATGTCGCGCAGCTCGTACATCATCTGGTAGGTCAGCGTGCCGCTCTTGCTGACCAGGCCGATCCGGCCGGAGCCGGTGATGTCGGCCGGGATGATGCCGGCGTTCGACGCGCCCGGCGAGGCGATGCCCGGGCAGTTCGGGCCGATGATCCGGGTGCGCTCGCCCTGGGCCCGGTTGTACGCCCAGAACGCGGCGGTGTCGTGCACCGGCACGCCCTCGGTGATCACCACGGCCAGGTCGATGCCGGCGTCGATCGCCTCGACCACGGCGGCCTTGGTGAACTGCGGCGGCACGAAGATGACGGTGACGTCCGCGCCGGTCTCCTTCATCGCGTCCGCGACGGAGGCGAAGACGGGCAGCTCGGTGCCGTCGAAGTCGACGGTCGTGCCGGCCTTGCGCGGGTTCACGCCGCCGACCACGTTGGTGCCGGCGGCGAGCATCCGCCGGGTGTGCTTGGAGCCCTCGGAACCGGTCATCCCCTGCACGATGACCTTGGAGTCCTTGGTCAGCCAGATAGCCATTGTCAGACCCCCGCAGCTGCCAGCTCGGCGGCCCGCTCGGCCGCGCCGTCCATGGTGTCGACCCGCTGGATCAGCGGGTTGGCCGCGCCGTCGAGGATCGCCCGGCCGGCCTCGGCGTTGTTGCCGTCGAGGCGCACGACGAGCGGCTTGGTGGCCTTCTCGCCGCGCTGCTCCAGCAGCGCCAGCGCCTGCACGATGCCGTTGGCGACCGCGTCACAGGCGGTGATGCCGCCGAAGACGTTGACGAAGACGCTCTTGACCGACGGGTCGGACAGGACGATCTCCAGGCCGTTCGCCATCACCTCGGCGCTCGCGCCGCCGCCGATGTCGAGGAAGTTGGCCGGCTTGACGCCGCCGTGCCGCTCGCCCGCGTACGCGACCACGTCGAGCGTGGACATGACCAGGCCCGCGCCGTTGCCGATGATGCCGACCTCGCCGTCGAGCTTGACGTAGTTGAGGTCCTTGGCCTTCGCGGCCTGCTCCAGCGGGTCCACCGACGCCTGGTCGACCAGGGCCTCGTGGTCCGGGTGCCGGAACCCGGCGTTCTCGTCCAGGGTGACCTTGGCGTCCAGGAGCAGCAGCTTGCCGTCCTTGGTCGTGGCCAGCGGGTTCACCTCGACGAGCGTGGCGTCCTCGGCCACGAACGCCTGCCACAGCTTGACCGCGACCTCGACCACCTGGTCGGCGATCTCGGCCGGGAAGCCGGCCGCGGTGACGATCTCGCGCGCCTTGGCCTCGTCCACGCCGGTGTTGGCGTCGATCGGCGCCTTCACGACCCGCTCCGGGGTCTCGGCCGCGACCTGCTCGATGTCCATACCGCCGGCCACGCTGGCGATGCAGAGGAAGGTGCGGTTCGCCCGGTCGAGCAGGTACGAGAAGTAGTACTCCTCGGCCACGTCCGCGGTCACGGTGATCATGACCTTGTGGACGGTGTGACCCTTGATGTCCATGCCGAGGATGTCGGTGGCCCGAGCCACCGTCTCCTCCGCGCCCTCGGCCAGCTTCACGCCGCCGGCCTTGCCGCGGCCACCGACCTTCACCTGCGCCTTGACGACCACCCGGCCGCCGAGGCGTTCGGCGATCGCGCGGGCCTCCTCCGGGGTAGTGGCGACGCCGCCGGCGAGCACGGGCAAGCCGTGCCGCTCGAACAGGTCCCGCCCCTGGTACTCGTACAGGTCCACGATTGCGCGTCCCGTCCCGTCTCCGCGGCGCGCCGTCGCGCCGCCACCAGCTTCGGAAAATCAGTTTGACGCCTGTCATCAGATGAGACAGGCCATTTGCCGCAGCCTAACGAGATGGGAACGGGCGGCAACCGAGCGGGTGCGGGGTGTGCGGTAATGCACAGACCGGGCTCGGCCGGGCCGATCACTGAGGCCCCGGCGCACGGGGGCGTCAGCCGTCCGGGGGATGTCCGGGCCCGGGCGTAACCGCCCGTCGGGGGCGTCGTTGAGTGTGATGTCGGCGCGCTGGTCAAGCGCGGCGACGGGAGCGGCCGATGCCCTGTCGGTCGAGGGGTGGCGGCGGGGCATCGTGCATAGAGGGGCCGGGCGTGTGAGGGGTGCGTCCGGCCCCTCCCCCCGTGCCCGGAGCCGGAAACGCGGGGGCCGGGCACGCAGGGGCCGGGAACCGGGCGGGGTCAGCCGACCGGCTGGGCGACGTTCTCCCGCACCCACTCGACGATCGAGCCGGTGGTGGCGCCCGGGGTGAAGATCTTCGCGACGCCGAGCCGCTCCAGCTCCGGGATGTCGGCCTCGGGGATGATGCCGCCGCCGAACACCACGATGTCGGTGGCGTCCCGCTCGGTGAGCAGTTCGACGACGCGCTTGAACAGCGTCATGTGCGCGCCCGAGAGCACCGACAGGCCGACCGCGTCCGCGTCCTCCTGGATGGCGGTCTCGACGATCTGCTCGGGCGTCTGGTGCAGGCCGGTGTAGATGACCTCCATGCCCGCGTCACGCAGGGCGCGGGCGACCACCTTCGCCCCCCGGTCGTGGCCGTCCAGGCCGGGCTTCGCGACGACGACCCGGATACGAGAGCTCATCTGCGCACACCTTTCACCGGCACTCCTGACCTGAACGAACGGTAACCCGGCCGGACCGGAGGCGGGAAGCCGGGCCGGACCTTCCCACATACGAGCCGGCCCACTACCGCCCACCCGGGTACGCGGAAAGCCGGACACCTCCGCCGTTCGGTCACTGTCCGCGACGAATGGGCAGTCGACATACCATCCGACCGGCGGCACGAGCTATGACAAGGTCGGATGGAATTGGACATAACGAATCAGCATTTCGGCGCTTCGGCTTGTGACAGGAGTGGCGGTTGGCTAACGTGTCCACGGTTGTCATCAGGTCCACGGACGGGTGACGACGCGGCACCGGAGGTTCGACCGAGCTTCACCGAACGGTCCGGAGTCGCATCGGATCCCCGACAACGGAGGGTGTGCGTGCGCCAGCGCCTGTCGTCTGAGCCCGATCGCTATCGCGGCCGCCGCCGCGTACCCACCCCCCCGCGGAGCCGCTACGCCGCGGTGGTCACCACCGCCTTCGTCGGCGCCGGCATCGTCGCCATCGGCGCGAACGCCCTCCCCGACGCCAAGAGCGTCAGCCCGTCGGTCCTCGACGAGCTCCGGCAGGCCTCGATCGCCAGCCAGGACGCCGCCGCCCGCGCCGACAGCGCGGAGCGCCCGTCCCGTGCCGACCGCTCCGACAGCAAGGCCGCCGAGCAGGACCCGTGGCTCCTGCCGCTGCACGGCTACGACTTCAAGTCCCCCTACGGCATGCGGTGGGGCAAGCTGCACACCGGCATCGACCTGGTCGCCCCGGAGGGCACGCCCTACAAGGCGGTCCACGCCGGCACCGTCACCAAGGCCGGCTGGTTCGGCGGCTACGGCTACGCCGTCATCGTCCAGCACTCCGACGGCAGCGAGGCCATCTACGGCCACTCCTCCGCGGTGACGGTCAAGGAGGGCCAGGAGGTGAAGGCCGGCGACCAGCTCGGCCTGGTCGGCAACACCGGCCACTCCTACGGCTCCCACCTGCACCTGGAGATCCATGTCAAGGGCCAGCCGCAGGACCCGGTGGCGTTCCTCAAGGATCGCGGAGTGGACATTCAGCTCGAAGTCGAGGCAGTTTACAGCGACGTAGCCGCGTCCTGACGCTCCGTACCGCCCCGTCACCGCCCGGACCGCACGGTCCGGGCGGTTTCGTCTGTGCCGATGTCTGCCACGTCACACCGGCCGGTGTGAGCGGGAGCACATCACCGAATGATCGTCTCTTCGATCGAACCGGCCGGCCGGTCCGAAACCGGACGCGCGGTGGCGGCGCGGGCCACCGCCTCCGCACCCCCGATACCCGCTGCGACCTGCACCGACACCAGTATTTCGAGGTCACGTGCCCCTCGAACCGATGAAGGATCCCGTGCAGCACAGCAGCCCCACCCCGGACAACGCTCCCGCCCGGCACCGGCGCCCGCGCCGCGCCCGGCGCACCGTTTACGTGGTCACCGGCGCGGTGGCCCTGCTCGGCCTCGGCATCGGCGGCGTGGTCGTCACCACCGCCCCGTCCGACCCGACGCCGGCCGCCGTCGACCTCGGCGTAGCGGCCCGCGCCGACGACGCCGACCGCGCCGACCGTTCGGCCCGCGAGCCGGTCACCCCGTCCGCCGTACCGGCCAGCCCGTCGCCGAGCCCGAGCGCGAGCGCGACCAGCCCGGCACCGAAGAAGACGGCGACGGCGAAACCCAAGCCGAAGCCGAAGAAGACGACAGTGGCGAAGAAGCCCACCTGGGTCATCCCGATGAAGGGCGCCGACATCACGTCGTGCTACGGGCCCCGCTGGGGCACCCAGCACGCCGGCATCGACTTCGCCATGCCGGCCGGCACGCCGATCCACGCCGCCGCAGCGGGCACCGTGGTCAAGGCCGGTGACGTGGGCGACGGCTACGGCATCTCGGTCTTCATCGACCACCACAACGGCTACCTGACCCACTACGCCCACCAGAGCCGGCTCGCCGTCGGCGTCGGCGACACGGTCAAGGCCGGTCAGGTCATCGGGTACGAGGGCTCCACCGGCGACTCCACCGGCCCGCACCTGCACTTCGAGGTGCACCAGGGCGCGATGTGGAACCAGATCGACCCGGCGCCGTTCCTGCGTGCCCGGGGCATCGGCGTGGCCTGCTGACGCAGTGGTCCACCGGCGTGGCCGGGCCGGTCTCCTGCCCGGCCGCGCCTGCGGTCCGTCCGCCTGACGCTCAGAGCTTGTCGATCGGGGCGTGCCGCAGCACCAGCCACATGGTCTGGTCGCCGAAGTCGATCTGGGCCCGGGCACCCGGCCCGGCCCCCTCCACCGCCAGCACCCGGCCCAGGCCGTACCGCTGGTGGTTGACCCGGTCGCCCACCGCGACCTTCGGAGCCTGCTTCAGCTCGCTCGCGGTGGCCAGCCGGCTGGCGTCCACGCCCAGCCGCTTCGCCAGCTCGGTCGCCTTGGGCGTGCCGCCGGCGAAGCCGCTGCGGCCCAGCCGGTCCGCCCGGCCGCCGACGCCCCCGCCTCCGCCGCCCCACGAGGTGTACGACCCCTCGGTGCGCTCCCAGCGGACCAGCTCGGGCGGCAGCTCCTCCAGGAACCGCGACGGCGGGTTGTAGGCGGGCGCGCCCCAGGCCGACCGGGTCACCGCGCGGGACAGGTAGAGACGCTGGCGGGCCCGGGTGATGCCCACGTACGCCAGCCGCCGCTCCTCCTCCAGCTCGCGGGTGTCGCCGAGCGAGCGCAGGTGCGGGAAGACGCCGTCCTCCAGGCCGGTCAGGAAGACCACCGGAAACTCCAGGCCCTTGGCGGTGTGCAGCGTCATCAGCGTGACCACCCCTTGGTGGTCCGGGTCGTCGGAGGGGATCTGGTCGGCGTCGGCGACGAGCGCCACCTGCTCCAGGAAGCCGGCGAGCGTGGCTCGCTCGTCGTCGGCGCCGAGCGCCTCGATCCGCTCGGTGTACTCCCGGGCGACGCTCACCAGTTCCTGGAGGTTGTCCACCCGGCCGGCGTCCTGTGGGTCGAGGCTCTCCTCCAGCTCGGCCAGGTAGCCGGAGCGGGTCAGCACCGCCTCCAGCACCTCCTCCGGGGTGCCGGTGCCGGCCAGCTCCCGCGCCGCGTCGAGCAGCGCGACGAACTCGGCGATGCCGTTCGCCGCCCGGGTGGAGATGCCCGGCGCGTCCTTGGCCCGGCGCAACGCGGCGCCGAAGGAGATGCGGTCCCGGGCACTCAGCGCCTCCACGCACGCCTCGGCCCGCTCGCCGATGCCCCGGCGCGGGGTGTTGAGGACCCGGCGCAGGCTGACCGTGTCGTCGTCGTTGACCACGGCGCGCAGGTACGCGAGCGCGTCGCGGACCTCCTTGCGCTCGTAGAAGCGCACCCCGCCGACCACCTTGTAGGGCAGGCCGACCCGGATGAACACCTCCTCGAACACACGGGACATGGCGTTCGTGCGGTAGAACACCGCCACGTCGCCCGGGCGGGTCTCGCCGTCGTCGACCAGCCGGTCGATCTCCCGGGCCACCCAGTCGGCCTCGGCGTGCTCGGTGTCGGCGACGTACCCGACGATCTGCTCGCCGGACCCGGCGTCGCTCCACAGCCGCTTCGGCTTGCGGGAGGTGTTGCGGTCGATCACCGCGTTGGCGGCGTTGAGGATGGTCTGGGTCGAGCGGTAGTTCTGCTCCAGCAGGATCGTGCGGGCGTCGGTGAAGTCCCGCTCGAACTCCAGGATGTTGCGGATGGTCGCGCCGCGGAACGCGTAGATCGACTGGTCGGCGTCACCGACCACGCACAGCTCCGCCGGCGGGATCCCCTCGGTACCGGAGACCAGTTCCTTGATCAGCACGTACTGGGCGTGGTTGGTGTCCTGGTACTCGTCCACCAGCACGTGCCGGAACCGGCGCCGGTAGCTCTCCGCCACGTGCGGGTGCGACTGGAGCAGGTGCACAGTCGTCATGATCAGGTCGTCGAAGTCCAGCGCGTGCGCCTCGCGCAGCCGCCGCTGGTAGAGCGTGTACGCCTCGGCCAGCGCCCGCTCGTTCGGCCCCTTGGCCCGGCCGGCGAACTCCTCCGGGTCGACCAGCTCGTTCTTCAGGTTCGACACCTGGGCGGCCAGGCCCCGGGCCGGGTAGCGCTTCGGGTCCAGATCCAGCTCGCGGGCGACCATCTGCATCAACCGGCGCGAGTCGTCCGCGTCGTAGATCGAGAACGTCGACTTCAGGCCGGCGTGCTCGTGCTCGGCCCGCAGGATGCGTACGCAGGCGGAGTGGAACGTCGAGACCCACATGAGCCGGGCGCGCGGGCCGACCAGCGCGGCCACCCGCTCCTTCATCTCACCGGCGGCCTTGTTGGTGAACGTGATCGCGATGATCTCGCCGGGGTGCACGTCGCGGGCGGCGAGCAGGTAGGCGATCCGGTTGGTCAGCACCCGGGTCTTGCCGGACCCGGCGCCGGCCACGATCAGCAGCGGGGAGCCGGCGTGGGTCACCGCGTCCCGTTGGGGGCCGTTCAGGCCGTCGAGGAGGGCGGCCGGGTCCGACCCGGCGCCCCCGGGACGGCGCGGCGGGGTCGGCCGGGACTCCGGCGCGGGCGGGGACTCCGGCGCGGGCGGGGATGTGGGAATGTCGAAGAGAGGATGCATCGCAGCCCGAGTCTATGCCGCCGGGCGGACACTTCCCCGCCCGCGCCGCCGCCCGGCGCACGCCGTCACGTCTCACCTGTTGGTGCGTCTTCTTGCGCGCCCGCCCGGGTGGTCGGCATACTCGACGACGTGTTCGATCAGCGCTTCTACTTTTACTACGGCACCGGGAGTCCGGCAGCCGTGGGTCGCGCCTGATCACAGACCTACGAAAACGCCCCGGGCTCCCCGAGCCCGGGGCTTTTCCGTCCCGGGATCCGGGTACCGGGCCCGAGCCCCGAGAGGGACGACGATGATGACTGACGTGGTGGAGTCCAGCGGCAGCCTGGCGCGGCACGACCGGCCGGCCGGCGGCGACCCGACCGGCGCCGCGGCGGCCCGGACCGGCACCGACGACGCGGCGGCGGCGGAACGGATCGGCGAGATCCGGCGGCGGATCGACGAGATCGACCGCACCCTCATCGCGCTCTGGCAGGAGCGGGCAGCGCTCTCCCAGGAGGTCGGCGCGACCCGGATGGCGTCCGGCGGCACCCGGCTGGTGCTCTCCCGCGAGCGGGAGATCCTGGAGCGGTTCCGGTCCGAACTCGGCGCCGACGGCACCCAGCTCGCGCTCCTGCTGCTGCGCGCCGGCCGCGGCCCGCTGTGACGGCCACGGAGGCGCTGTGACGGCCACGGAGACGACGAACCGCCTGCCGGCGTCGGGCTGACGCCGGCAGGCGGTCCGGAACGGATCAGGCCACCTCGTGGGTGACGACGATCTCCCGCTTCTCCGCGAAGTGGCAGGCGCTCGGGTGGTCCGAGCCCGGCCGGATCTGGAGCAGCGGCACCTCCTGGGCGCAGACGTCCTGCGCCTTCCAGCACCGGGTGCGGAACCGGCAGCCCGAGGGCGGGCTGACCGGCGAGGGCACGTCGCCCTGGAGCCGGATGATGGCCTTGCTCTCCCGTACGGTCGGGTCCGGCACCGGCACCGCCGACAGCAGTGCCTGGGTGTACGGGTGGGTCGGCCGCTCGTAGATCTCGTCCTCGGTGCCGATCTCCACCATCTTGCCCAGGTACATCACGGCGACCCGGTCGGAGAGGTGCCGCACCACGGACAGGTCGTGGGCGATGAAGACGTACGACAGCCCGAACTCGGTCTGGAGCTTCTCCAGCAGGTTCATCACCTGGGCCTGGATCGAGACGTCCAGGGCCGACACCGGCTCGTCGCAGACGATCACCTCGGGCCGCAGCGCCAGCGCCCGGGCGATGCCGATGCGCTGCCGCTGACCGCCGGAGAACTGGTGCGGGTACCGGTTGATGTGCTCCGGGTTGAGGCCGACCAGGTCGAGCAGCTCCTTGACCTTGTTGCGCCGGCTGCCGCGCGGGGCCACCTCGGGGTGGATCTCGAACGGCTCGCCGATCAGGTCACCCACCGTCATCCGGGGGTTCAGCGAGGTGTACGGGTCCTGCATCACCAGCTGGATCTGCCGGCGCAGCCGCCGCAGCGCGCCACCGGAGAGCTTGGAGATGTCCTGGCCCTTGTAGAGCACCTGGCCGCCGGTCGGCTTCTCCAGGTTCATCAGCACCCGGGCCAGCGTCGACTTGCCGCAGCCGGACTCGCCGACCACGCCGAGCGTCTCGCCGGCCTTGAGGTCGAAGGAGACGCCGTCGACCGCCTTGACGTGACCGATGGTCTTCTTGAACACCACGCCCCGGGTCACGGGGTAGTGCTTGACCAGGTCACGAACCTCGATGATGTTCTCAGTCACGGTTCACCAGTTCCTCGGCGAAGTGGCAGGCGCTGGCCCGGCCGTTGCCCAGTTGCAGCAGCGGCGGGACCTTCTCCCGGCACATCGGCTGCGCCATCGGGCAGCGCGGGTTGAACGCGCAGCCCGTCGGGATGTTCATCAGGTTCGGCGGAAGGCCCTTGATGGTGCGGAGCTCCTGCCCCTTCTCGTCCATCCGCGGGATCGAGTTGAGCAGGCCGAGCGTGTACGGGTGCGCCGGCTTGCGGTACAGGTCGTAGACGTCGGCTTCCTCGACGATCCGGCCGGCGTACATGACCGCGATCCGGTCCGCGACGTCGGCGACCACGCCGAGGTCGTGGGTGATCAGGATCATGCCCATCTGCCGTTCCCGCTGGAGCTCGCCGAGCAGGTCCATGATCTGGGCCTGCACGGTCACGTCGAGCGCGGTGGTGGGCTCGTCGGCGATCAGCACCTCGGGGTCCAGCGCCAGCGACATGGCGATCATGGCGCGCTGCCGCATACCGCCGGAGAACTGGTGCGGGTAGTTGCTGAACCGGCCCTTGGCGTTGGGGATCTTCACCTGGTCGAGCATCTCGATCGCGCGCTTCTTGGCGTCCGAGCGGCTCATGCCGCGGCGGATGCGGAACTGCTCGGCGATCTGGAAGCCGACTGTGAAAACCGGGTTGAGGGCCGAGAGCGAGTCCTGGAAGATCATGGCGATGCCCTCGCCCCGGATCCGCCGCCGCTGCTCGGGGGACATGGTGAGCATGTCCTTGCCGTGGAAGCGGACCTTTCCGCCGGTGACGAAGCCGGGCGGGGTGTCCAGGATGCCCATGATGGTCTGCGCGGTGACGCTCTTGCCGGAGCCGGACTCGCCGAGCACGGCGAGGGTCTCCCCCGCGTCGACGTGGTACGTGACTCCGTTGATGACCTTGGCGACGCCGTCCCGGGTGCGGAACTCCACCCGAAGGTCGTCGACCTCGAGCAGGCGGCCCGAGGGGCGGCCGGATCCGTCGGCGCCCGGGGCGGACTGCTCGGACACGAGAATGTCGGACAACTCAGTTCCCCTATCGGAGCTTCGGGTCGAGGGCCTCGCGGACCGCCTCGCCGAGCATGACGAAGCTCAGCACGGCGGCGACGAGGAACGCGGCGGGGAAGAACAGCAGGTAGGGCGAGACCCGGATGTAGTTCTGCGCCTCGCTGATCATGATGCCCCAGGAGACGACCGGGTGCCTCAGGCCGATGCCCAGGAACGAGAGCGTGGCCTCCGCGCCGATGAACGAGCCGACCATGATCGTGCCGTAGACCAGCAGCGGGGCCAGGCAGTTCGGCAGCAGGTGCTTGAGGATGATCCGGCCGGTGCCGGCGCCGAGCGCGCGGGCCGCGACGATGTAGTCGGCCTCCTTGGTGGCGAGCACCGAGGAGCGCATCAGCCGCATCACGACCGGCCAGCTCAGCACGCTCAGGGACAGGATGACCAGCCCCATGATCGTCCACTCGCCGTTGTCGGTGCCGGACCCGTTGAACGTGGTCAGGATGACGATCGAGCCGAGCACGAACGGCAGGCCGAAGAAGATGTCCGCGATGCGGGAGAGCAGCGCGTCCACCCAGCCGCCGCGGTAGCCGGCGATGATGCCCATCGTGCCGCCGACCAGCAGCGTCAGGAAGGTGGAGACCACAGCCACCACGATCGAGGCGCGGGCGCCGTAGATGACCCGGGCGTAGACGTCGCGGCCCTGCACGTCGTAGCCGAACCAGGCGGCCGACGACGGCTCGACCCGGCTGCGGTCCAGCGAGCCGTTCACCGCGTCGCCGGAGGTGAACAGCCACGGGAAGGCCGCCATCACGAGGAAGACCAGGATGATCGTCGCCGAGATCCAGAACAGCGGCTTGCGGCGCAGGTCGATCCAGGCGTCACCGAGCAGGCCACGCGGCTTGTTCTGCTTCGCGCTCTCCGGCAGGCCCGCGTTGGTGGGCGCGCCCGACCCCGCCTCGGTGGGCATGGTCGCGGGCGGCGTCGACACGATCGACGCGGTATTCGGGTCACTCATGCCCGTACCTCGCTGCGCTCGGCACGGGCGTGGTTGCCCGCGCAGACTGCTGGGACGTTTCGTACGCTGCGGCGGTCACTCATAGCGGATCCTCGGGTCGAGGGCGGCGTAGAGCAGGTCCACCACCAGGTTCATGATGAGATAGACGAGCACCAGCACCACAACGATGCCGACAACGGTAGCGCTCTCCTTGGTGACGATCGAGCGGAGCACCTGCCGGCCGATGCCGTTGATGCCGAAGATGCCCTCCGTCACGATCGCGCCACCCATCAGCGCGCCGAGGTCGGTGCCGAGCAGGGTGACCACCGGGATGAGCGAGTTGCGCAGCAGGTGCACGCCGACCACGCGGCGCATCGGGAGACCCTTGGCGATCGCGGTGCGGACGTAGTCGGCACGCCGGTTCTCGGCGATGCTCGTACGCGCCACCCGGGCGATGTACGCCATCGATGCGCTCCCGAGCACGAAGCCCGGCACGATCAGTTCGCTGAACCGCATCTCGTTGGACACGGTCGGGTTGATGATGCCCCACTTCACGCCGAGCAGCCACTGCAGCACGAAGCCGATGACGAAGACCGGGAGGGCGATCAGGAAGAGGGTGGAGACCAGGACCAGGTTGTCCAGGAAGCCGTTGCGCCGCAGACCGGTCAGGATGCCGGCGCCGAGACCGATCACGGCCTCGATGGCGAGGGCCACCACCGCCAGCTTCAGGGTGTTCGGGTACGACGTGGCGATGATGTCGCTGATCTCGCGACCGCCGAACGTGATACCGAAGTCACCCTGCAGAAGGTTCTTCATGTAGCTGGCGTACTGCACCCAGATCGACTCGTCGAGGTTGTACTTCTCGGTCATCATGGCCCGGTAGTTCGGGGGGCAACCGCGGTCGCCGCACTTGCCGGCGAAGGGGTCACCGGGCACCGACCAGACGAGCCAGTAGATCAGGAACGTCGTGCCGATGAACACCGGCACGAGTTGCAGCAGCCGTCTCAAGAGATAACGGCCCATGGGGTGGTCCTCCAGACAGGGAGCGCCGGGTGAGCCGGCGCGGCGGCGACAACGTGCGAGGGGTCCGTTGTACACCCCCTCGCGGAACGGCCCCGGGTCGGGCTCACCGGTAGGCGAGCCCGACCCGGGGTCAGACCGTTCGGATCAGAGCTCGACCGAGGTGATGTCGAGCTCGCCGACGTTGGTCAGCTCCAGCTTCTTGATCTTCTCCGAGTGGCCGGACTGCTGGCCACCGAAGTAGATCGGCATCGACGGGACGTCCTGGTCGATGAGCTTGACGGCCTCAGCGAACTTCTTGTGGGCCTCCTCGATGCTGGGGGCCGCGGAGGCCTCCTTGGCGAGGGCGTCCACCTGCGGGTTGCTGTACTTGCCGTCGTTCGAGGAACCACCGGTGACGTAGAGCGGGTTGATCCAGTTCTCCACGTCCGGGTAGTCCTGCTGCCAGCCGGCCCGGTAGGCACCGGTCATCTTGTAGGCGTTGATGTTGGCGCGGAAGACCGCGAAGGTCGGCACGCCGACGGCAACGGCGTCGATGCCCAGGTTGGTCTTGATCTGCTGGGCGACGGCCTCCATCCACTCCTTGTGGCTGGCGTCCGCGTTGTACGACAGGGTCAGCTTGCCCTGGAAGCCACCGGCCTCCTGGAGGAGCTGCTTGGCCTGGGCCACGTCGAACTTGCAGGCGGTGCAGTTGCCCGGCTCGGCGCCCGGGGTCAGCGGGTTGGCCCAGCTGTCGGCCGGCTTACGGGTACCGAAGAAGATCTTGTCGGTGATCGACTGCCGGTCGATGGACAGCGAGATCGCCTTGCGCAGCTTCGGGTTCTGGAAGCGCTTGTCGTAGATCGGGAAGGCGATGATGCCGGTCGACGGGGTCGTCGAGGCCATGGCCCGCTCGGCCAGGTCGGTCTTCCACTTCTCACCGGCCAGCGCGGAGACCGGAACCTGCTGCTGGAAGTCCAGGTTGTTAGAAACCAGGTCGTTGTAGGCGGCAACGTCGTCCTGGTAGATCTTGACGGTGACGTCCTTGATCTTCATCTTGTCGCGCAGGCTGTAGTCGTCGAAGCGGGTCAGCTTGATCTCGACGTCGTCCTGCCAGGAGACGAGCTTGACCGGGCCGTTACCGATCGGCTTCTTGCCGAAGTCAGCCGGGGTGGACGAGAAGAACGCGTCCGGCAGCGGCACGAAGGCGCTGTAGCCGAGCTTGGTCGGGAACACGGCGGTCGGCGCGGAGAGCGTGACCTCGAAGTTCCAGTCGTCGATGACCTTCAGGCCGGACATCTCCTTGGCCTTCGGCTCCGGGGCCTTCTGCGGGCCGTCCGGGCCGTCCGGGTCCTCGGTGTAGACCTCGTCGAAGCCCTGGATGTCGGAGAAGAAGGAGGCGTTCTGCGCGCCGTTCGGGCCGTACGCAGCCCAGTTCCAGGCCTTGACGAAGCTCTCGGCCTTGACGGTGGTGCCGTCGTGGAACTTGGTGTTCTGCTTGATCTTGACCTTGAAGACCTTCGAGTCGCTCGTGTCGATCGACTCGGCGAGCAGGTTCTGCGGCGCCCCACCGTTGTTGGGGTACTCGACCAGACCGCTCCACATCCAGTCGATGATCGCGCCGCCACCGGTCTCGGTGGTGTTCGCCGGAACCAGGGGGTTCTCCGGCTGGGTGCCGTCGATGACGATCGCGCCGTCCTTGCTGGCGCCGGCGTCGCCACCGTCGTTGTTCCCGCTGGAGCAGCCGGACGCGACGAGCGCGAATGCCGCGCCCACCGCGAGCGCGCCGCTCGCCCGCTTCGAGACTCTCATTCCGAGGGGCCTCCTCTTTCTAACCTGGTTCCGTCGTGAGTTTCACGCACGTCTTTGGGGGTGACACCACCGGCGACCCGAACCGCAGGACGCCGGTTTACCGCAGAGGAATTCGGGACACCCCAGGGGTACCGATCCGCCGGGCGCCACACCCTGGACGAGACACCGCGCAGGGTCGGCGACCACGCGGCGGCGCGAAAGACGGCGTCACGTGGTCGGCAGGCCCGACGAGATGCCTCACACCGGGGGGTGAGGTGCTGCCACTGTGACACCAACCGGCCCTTTCCGTGAAGGTGCCGTTATCAAGCCGTTAGTTGGTCGCCACGTTGCCGATACTTGAGAAAAGATCACAAAGCGCACGGACGATAGGGCCCTGAACAGGCAAGACGGGCACAGACAGGTCGACGGACGTCCCTGCGACACGGGAGGCTGTGACGTTCACCGCGCCGGCGTCGGCCCCCTTCGCGAGCACCCGACTGCCGGGTTTTTTGTCCGTCCGGATGATGCCATGCCGACCGAGCGGGCACCACCGGCACCCCCGGGGTACGAGGTCGCCGAGGCCCCGCCCCCGGGCGGGCGTCGGTTCCTAGACCAGCCGGCGGTCGGCGGCCCACCGGGACAGCTCGTACCGGTTCGACATCTGGAGCTTGCGCAACACGTTGGAGACGTGCGTCTCGACCGTCTTGATCGAGATGTACAGCTCCTTGGCGATCTCCTTGTACGCGTACCCCCGGGCGAGCAGCCGCAGCACCTCGCGCTCGCGGTTGGTGAGCTGGTCCAGCTCGGGGTCGGCCACCGGCGCGTCCGGCCGGGAGGCGAACGCGTCGAGCACGAACCCGGCCAGCCGCGGGCTGAACACCGCGTCGCCGTCGGCCACCCGCCGGATCGCGTCGGTCAGCTCCTCCGGCGAGATCGTCTTCGTGACGTACCCCCGCGCGCCGGCGCGGATCAGGCCGATCACGTCCTCGGCGGCGTCGGAGACGCTCAGCGCCAGGAACCGCACCTGCGGGTGGGTACGCCGCATCGCCTCCAGCACCGCGCGGCCACCACCGTCGGGCATGTGCACGTCGAGCAGCACCACGTCCGGAGCGGTGGCGGCGATCCGGGTCACCGCCTCGGCCACCGAGCTGGCCTCACCGACCACCTCCACGCGCGTGCCCAGCTCGGCGCGGACGCCGGCCCGGAACATCGCGTGGTCGTCGACGAGGAACACCCGCAGCGGCCCGCTCGGCGCCGTACCCTCGACCGGTTCCTGCTCGGACATGTCACTTGTCCCTTTCCGCCGTGGAGCCGGAGCCGCTGATCGGCAGGATCAGCCGGACCTCGGTCCCTTCCCCCGGCTCGGACCGGATCTCCGCCCGGCCGCCGTGCCGCTTCATCCGTCCGATGATCGAGCCCCGGACGCCGTGCCGGTGATTCTCCACCGTATCCGGGTCGAAGCCCTTGCCCCGGTCCCGGACGAACACGCTCACCTGCTCCGGCTCCACCTCGGCGTACAGCGACACGGTCTGCACACCGGCATGGCGGGCCGCGTTGACCAGGGCCTCCCGGGCGGCGGCCACGATCGCGCCCACCCGCTCGTCGGTCTCCCGGTCGCCGACCACCACCACCTCGACGGTGATGGCGAACGTGTCCTCCACCTCGGCGGCGGCCTGCTCCAGGGCGGCCGCGAAGCGCTCGGTGGGCGAGGCGGTCGGCTTGTAGAGCCAGTTGCGCAGCGAGCGCTCCTGACCCCGGGCCAGCCGCTGCACCGTCTTGACGTCGCTGGCGTTGCGCTGGATCAGGGCCAGCGTGTGCAGGACCTGGTCGTGCACCATCGCGGCCAGTTCGGCGCGCTCCTGCTCACGGATGCGGCCCTCCCGCTCGGAGCGGAGCTGGTTCCAGGTGCGCCAGAGCACCGGACCGGTGACCACACCCACGCCGGCCAGCCCGACCAGCGCGAAGATCACGCCGTTGAGCACCGCGTCGAAGTTCTGCGCCGGCGAGTAGACGGCCGCCACGCCGATGATGCCCACCGCGACGAGCACGCCGCCGCCGATGAAGCGCAGCACGAACGCGCGCCTGTCGCTCTCCTCCACCACCGCGCCCAGCCAGGGCACCGCCGAGTCGCCCCACTGCCGGCGGCGCTCCGGGGCGGACTGGTGCCAGATGACGCCCGCGCCGACCGCGATGATCGCCACCAGCCAGCCGGCGGTGCCGGCCGCGCCCACCGAGTTGAACGCGACCACCTGGAGCAGCAGCACGCCGAGCCCGATCACCACGAACGGCAGCAGCTGGGCGAGGTCGCGGCGGGGCGGGACGGCGGTGTCGCCGGGGCGGGGCGGGACCACCGCCCAGAAGGCGGCGTAGAGCAACAGGCCGAGACCGCTCAGCCCGAGCAGCACCATGAACGCCACGCGTACCCGCAGCACCGGGATGCCCAGGTGCTCGGCGATGCCCGCGGCCACCCCGGCGGCCAGCCGGTGGTCGGTGGCCCGGTAGAGGCGCGGGGCGTGCGGGGCGGGGGTGCTGCTGATCGGAGGCTCCCAGGTCGAGGCGGACGCGCCGGCGGCGCCGACGCCCCGATCGTCACACGGCCGCGACGCCCGGGACCACGGGGACGCCCCGGAGTTTCACCGGCGGAGGATCTCAGGGGGGGGTCAGGGTCGGGTCCGGAGGCTGCTCGGGCGGCCGGGGCAGCAGTATCGAAGGCATGAACGAGGACGCTGCCCGTCCGCCCCGCCCCTGGGCGGCAGCACAGGACGCCCCGCCGCCCCCGCCGGGAGCGGCACCCACCGACCAGGCGCCCCCGCCGCCCGGCGGCGGCACGCCGTTCGGCGGTCCGCCACCCGGTGGATACGCCCCACCGCCCGGCGCCGCCGGCTTCACCACCCGGTACGGCCTGGTACGCCCCCGTGAGGGCCGCTACCTGGCCGGGGTGTGCGCCGCCATCGGCCGGGCCACGAACACCGACCCGGTGCTGTGGCGAGTGCTGCTGGCCGTGCTCGGCTTCTTCGGCGGCATCGGGATCATCGTGTACGTCGCCGGCTGGCTGATCATCCCCGGCGAGGGCGACACCGCCTCGCCGGTGGAGGCCATGCTCGGCCGGGGCCGGTCCAGCATGTCCCCGATCACGGTGATCGTGCTCGGCATCGTGGTGGCGCTCGGCTTCGCCTACGTCGTCACCGACGGGTTCCGGGCGATCCTGCTCGGCGCGGTGATCCTGATCGGCGGCGCGCTCCTGCTCAACCGCGAGCAGCGCGGCCCGGCGCAGCGGCCGGCTCAGCCAGCGCCGCCGCACGGTCCCCCGCCGGGTCCGGTACCACCGGTGGCCTGGCCCGCGCCGCCGGCCCCGGCGCCGGGCACCTGGACCGCGGCTCCCCCCGCGGCACAGTGGACCGGCACACCCGCCGGACCGGCACACCCCGCGGCGGCGCCGTCCGGCGGCATGCCCGCCGAGCCCGGCTACCCGCCGGCGCCCGCCTCCGAGCCCGGCTACCCGCCGGTGTCCGCGTCCGAGCCGGGCTACCCGCCGGCGGCGCCGTCCGAGCCGGGGCACCCGGCCACGTCAGACGCGGAGCGCGAGCCGGGCCACCCCGGGCCTACTACCGGCTACCCGACGCTGCCGGCGCCGGGCTGGCCCGCCGCGGCCGGCACCCGGCCGGGCCCGTCCGAGCCGACGACCGTCGCGATGCAGCACGTGACCGGCCCGGTCGCCGACACCGCCACCTGGCCCGCGTACGGCGCGAACCCGGCCTGGCCGGGCGCGCGGGACGCCGGGGCCCGGCTGGACGAGCCGGCCGCCGTGCCGCCGCCCGCGCCGGTGGGCGCACCGCTGCCGCCCGGCGGTTACCGGCCGCCGTTCGCCCCGCACGGCCCGTACGCCGGATCGCCGCCCGTCCCGCCGCCCTTTCCGCCACCGGTCCGGCCGCCGCGACCGCCGAAGCGGCCCAAGGAGCGCTCGCCGCTCGGCGCGATCACGTTCTCGCTGATCTTCCTGGCGCTCGGCATGGTCGCAATGCTCGACCTGCTCGACGTCTTCCCGGTCGGCGCCGCCGGCTACTTCGCCGCGGTACTCGCGACCATCGGCCTCGGTCTGCTCGTCGGCACCTGGTTCGGCCGGGCCCGCTGGCTGATCGCCCTGGGCCTGGTGACAGCGGCGGCGCTCGGCATCGCCACCGTCGCCGAGTCCTACGACCGGGTACGCGGCATCGACGGCAACGTCACCTGGGCGCCGACCGACCTGCGCGACCTGGCCGACCGGTACGAGAACAACCTCGGTGACGCGACGCTCGACCTGCGCGGGATCGACTTCGACAAGCAGGACGTCCAGGTGACTGTCGACGTGAACCTCGGCAACGCGACAGTTGTCGTACCGCCGGACGTCGACGTGACCACTGTGGCCGACGTGAACGCCGGCGACGCCACTGTCTTCGGCCGGCGCAGCGGCGGGCTCGGCGGTCGTCAGTGGGAGACCACCGACCCGGGCGCCGACGGTCCCGGTGGCGGCAAGCTGCGCCTCTACGTCCACGTGAACGCCGGCAAGCTGGAGGTGACCCGGTGAAGGCACACCGTACCGACATCGTGTCGTTCGCTTTCGGACTCGTCTTCCTCGGCCTGTCCGTCTGGTGGCTGCTGGCCCGGATCCTCGGCCTCTCCGTACCCCCGGTCGGCTGGTTCCTGGCCGGCGGGCTGGTGCTGATCGGACTGCTCGGGCTGATCGGCGCGCTGCGCTCGGGCCGCCCCCCGGAGCAGCCCACCACGCAGCCCGCGCCGGACGTCACGGTCTCGGCGCCGTACGGCTCCCCGGCCGCAGGCGCGGAGACCGCCGGCGGCGCGGAGACGATCGCCGGCCCGGAGACGCCCGACCGCGCCGACGAGTGGGCCACCGAGGCCACGACCGACTCCGCGGAACCGGCCACCCGCGAACTGCCGCCGCTCGATCCACCGGCCGACGAGGCGGCTCCGCAGCGCCGTACGCCGGGGGATCCGGCCTGACCGCGCCACTGCGGCGCCCTCCGGACGCGGCCTATGCTGGTCGGCGGAGATCTCGTCTCCGCCGGCCGGCCCGCGCACCCCGACCATGCCGGAGCCGCCGGCCGGGTCGCCGGAGCCGCCCCGTCCGTTCGCTATCTCGTCAGGAGCCCGTCCGACATGACCCAGTCCCCCGCCGTGCGCGTCACCGCTCCCTCCGGTGCGGTCCGCATCGGCGAGCGCGCCGCCCGCACGCTCGTCAGCGAGTTCGCCCGGCGTAACGACCCGAAGGCCGGCCTGCTGGTCGGCGCGACCCCGGAGTCCGCGGTGCTGGCCGCCGCGATCGAGGCGCTGCTCCCCGGCGACCGGCTCACAGTGGTGCCGGCGGAGGGCGCCGCGGCGGCCGCGCTGCGCGAACACGTGACCGCGCAGGGCCGCTGGGTCGCCGACCGGGTACGCGTGGTCGACACCCTCGCCGAGGCGGACGCCGCCGCGGTGGTGGTCGTCGCCGAGCCGTTCACCGGCACCGCGGACGAGGCGCGCGTCGCGATCGACGGGCTGGCGAAATACCTCGCCGAGGGCGCGGTGCTGAGCGTCGCCGCGCCGCTGTTCCGCACCGAGGGCGCCGACGGCGAGCTGGACCGGCAGGGCGTGCTGCACGGCGTACGCACCGACCTGGTGCTGCGCAACACCCCGCCGGTACGCGTGCACCACCTGCGGTTCACCCCGGCGCCGGTCGCGCTCGCGGCCTCGCTGTCCCCTGCGTACCGGCCGTCGAGCGTGCCGCTGACCCGGGGCATGCACATCGACTCGAACGGGGTGGCCGCGGCCGGCATCACGCTCGGCCTGGCCGCTCTGGCCCGGGCCGCGCGGCCGAAGTCGAAGCTCTGGCTGCTGCCGGCGCTGGCCGCCGCGCCGGTGGCCGCGTTCTTCCGCGACCCGGAGCGGGACGTGCCGGAGGACCCGTCGGCGGTGGTCGCCTCGGCGGACGGTCAGGTGCTGTCCGTGCAGCGCCTTCAGGACGAGCGCTTCGGTGACGGCGAGTGGCTGCGGATCGCGGTCTTCCTGTCGGTGCTGGACGTGCACGTCAACCGCGCTCCGGTGGCCGGCAAGGTGGTCGACTACTTCGTCGCCGACGGCGGGTTCGTCAACGCCATGAAGCCGGACGCCGAGCACAACGTGGCGGCGTACACGGTGCTGGACACCGACCACGGCACCGTGGTGGTGGCGCAGCGCACCGGGCTGATCGCCCGCCGGATCGTGCAGCGGGCGCCCGTGGGTTCGCTGCTGGCCCGGGGTGAGCGCTTCGGCCTGATCCGGTTCGGCTCGCGTACCGACGTCTACCTGCCGGCCGACGCCGCGGACCCGCTCGTCGGGCCGGGCGACAAGGTGGTCGGCGGCGCGACGGTGATCGCCCGCTGGCGCTGAGCGCCGGACATGAGAGAAGGGGCGCCGCTCTCGCGGCGCCCCTTCTGTCGTTCTCGGGTCAGGCGGTACGGCGCTGGTGCAGCCAGAGCAGCGGCCCGCTGACCAGGTAGCCCACCACCACGAGGGCGAACGTGAGCCGGATGTCGACGAGCGCGCCGACCACCGGGGCCAGCCAGAGCCACGGCGGCAGCTTCAGCAGCCGGGCGAGCTTCGCATACGGGAAGCTGGACACCATGGCGAAGGCGAGCAGCGCCACGCCGGCCACCATGACCAGGCCGGGAACCGGCACGCCGATGGCCACGGTCAGGGCGAGCACTGCCGCCGCCATGGTGGTCGGCACGCCGCAGAAGAAGCGGCCGTCCTTCGGCGAGACGTTGAACCGGGCGAGCCGGACGGCCGCGCACGCGGCGACGAGCGCGCAGGAGACCGCGGCGGCCGCCGGCGGCACCGAACCGGCGAGCGAGGCGTAGACCACGACCGGCGCGGCGAGGCCGAACGAGCACATGTCGGCGAGCGAGTCCATCTGCGCGCCGAACGGGCTGGCCACACCGAGCTTGCGGGCCAGCGCGCCGTCGAGGCCGTCGAACGCGACGCACGCGATCAGGCAGATCGCGGCGATCTGCACCTCACCGCGCATGGCCAGGAAGATGGCCAGCATGCCGAGCATGAGGCTGCTCAGCGTGCACGCGTTGACGAGCGCGAACTTGGCCCGGCGGGCGGCGGTGCGCTCACCCGGCAGGAGCGGGATCGACATCGCCGGGGACTCGTCGTCGACGGGTGTCGCCGGGGGAAGCGCCGGGCTGATGGGCCGTACCGCTTCGATGTCGGTGTCGAGCCGGCCGTAGCGGAGGCGCTGGCGGTCGGCGTAACGGTGGTCGGGGGTGACCAGGTCGGTCCCGGAGACGGCCGCGCCGTCCCGGCGGCCCACCCGGACCAGCAGCACCTGGCGGGCGAACGTACTGCTGCGGCGCAACCTGCCCGCCCAGCGACGCCCTGCGGGGCGCGGACTGTCAGTCGTACGACGCCGGCGCCATGGGGCTCTCGGCACGTTTCCTCCATCACCGGATCGGCTGGCCGCCCACTGCGGGGCGGGTGTCCGGCTGTCTCGTGCCGGACCTTTCGGGTCCGGCAGCCCTTTTGCGGAGTACACCATTGCACAGGGGACAGGGGCTTGGCGATAGCTGCCGGCGGTACTTATATCTCCCTTAACCGCGCGAACCGCCCACTCATTCCCATCTCGGGCCTCAACGCCCGTTTTCGTCGGTCAGCCGTACTTCCGACTGTACCGGAGGTCACCCAGGGCGGCTCGGCGAGCGATTCAGCTCACCCGCTGCCCGGTGGCCCGCGCCGCCACGTCGGTCATCGACAGACCGGTGACCTGCTCCGGGGCGAACCAGGCGGCCCGCGCGGTCGAGCCGCCGGCCAGCTCGGTCACCACCGCGTCGGTCGGCGCGTCCACCCGTACCCGGTAGATCACCCGGACGCCGTGCCAGTCCAGCGGGCGGCCCTCCGGGCCGAGCGCGGCCGGGTTGTGCAGGTTGTCCACGGCGATCAGGTCGACCACCCGGCCCAGCTGCCCGGCCTCCTCGACCAGCTCGCGCAGCAGCCCGGCGGCCGGCTGCTCGCCGTGGTCGGTGCCGCCACCGGGCAGGTGCCAGCGGCCCGCGCCCGGATAACCGTCGGCGATCATGGTGAGCAGCACCCGGTCGGCGGGGTCGGTGACCAGCCCGTACGCGGCGAAGCGCTGCCGGCGGTCGACGGACGGCCCGGCCGGCTCGGCGGGCAGCGCCCGGGGCAGGTCGGCCGGCAGCGGAGTCACAGGCAGGCCGAGCAGCTCGGCGGTGAACGGCATCAGCTGCCGGGCGGCTGCCTCGTCGGGCGTGAACCAGCCGACCTCGTCGCTGCCACCGGCCGGCTCCGGCCGCAGCCGCCCGCCGCGCGCCTCGACCTCGAAGACCAACCGATCGGTGTGCAGCGCGATCCCCAGGTCGGCGAACGCGGCCACGTCGGCCACCGCGGCCCGGATCGCGCCGGGCGCGACGGTCAGGCCGGTCTCCTCGGCGAACTCGCGTACCACCGTGTCGGCCGGGTGCTCGGCGTGTTCGACGCCGCCGCCGGGCAACTGCCACACCCCCGGGTACGGGCACCTCGCCGAACCGCGCGCCAGCAACACCCGCCCGTCGGAGTCCCGCAGCACCCCGTAGGCCCCGACCCGCCGCCGCTGCTCCACAGCACCCTCCCCCGCCCGCGCGCCCCCGCGCACTCCCCGCGCCCCACTCCGTCGATCATGAGGTTAGCGGTACCGAGGCGGACATTTCGCGCCGTCAACTTCATGATCGCCGGGGTGGGCGCCCGGAGGGCGGGGGTGGGTGGGTCAGAGGAGGTGGGCGGCCTGGACTGCTTCGGCCGTCACCTCGGTGAGGCGGTCGGTGGGGAGGGCGCCGAGTTCCTCGCGGCGGAACCAGCGGGCCTCGCAGGTCGAACCGCCGATGTCGGCAACGGTGGGCGGCGCGGGCTGGTCGACGACCACCCGGTAGAAGGCGCGTACGCCGTGCCAGTCGATCGGGTAGCCCTCCGGGCCGAGCGAGGCGGCGTCCCGGTGGCTGGCCACCCCGAGCAGCTCGACCAGGCGGCCGGTCTGGCCGGTCTCCTCGACCAGTTCCCGGATCAGCGCCGCGCCCGGCTGCTCGCCGTAGTCGGTGCCGCCGCCGGGCAGGTGCCAGCAGCCGGCGCCCGGGTAGCCGTCGGACACCCGGGTCAGCAGCACCCGCTCCTCCGGGTCGGTCACCACCGCGTACGCGGCGAAACGCTGCGCCCGGTGCAGCCCGTCCGGGCCGGGGACGGCGTAGAACGAGGGGAACTCGGGCACCTCCTCCGGCACGATGTCGTCGGTGGAGGTGGGCAGGCCCAGGGCGCGTGCGGTGAACGACCGCAGCGGCAGCTCCCGGGCCTCGTCGAGGGTGAACCAGCGGGCCAGGTCGGTCGGGCGGTCGACCCGCTCGGTGAGCGTCCCGCCGCGGACCGACACGGTGTAGAGAAGCCGGTCGGTGTGGATCGTGATGTGCCGCTCGGGCAACGCCCGCATGTCGGCGAGCACGTCCTGGAGGCCGGCGACCGCCACCGAGAGCCCGGTCTCGGCAGCGGTCTCCCGGACGACCGTGTGTTTGGGGTCCTCACCGTGGTCGACCGCTCCTCCGGGGAGCGACCAGGTGCCGGGGGTGCCGGAGCGCTCCGATGCGCGGACCAGCAACACTCGGCCGTTTGAGTCAGCACAAACTGCGTATGCCGCGATCCTGCGGAGCGGCTCCAGCGAGGTGGTCACGGGAGCAAATTCTCCCCGTAGCGGGTTACCGACATCGAAAAGAGTCAGATTCCTGACTCTCCGCTGGCGTCTCAGGGGCAGCTCAGGGTAGGCGTCCGGGCGGTCACCGAGGTCGCCCGCCGCGGCGCGCGGGACCGTTGACACATGACCTTCCCGAACCCCTCCCAGGCCCCGTACAAGCAGCTCCGCCGGCCGGTCAGCGACCGCATGATCGCCGGTGTGGCGAGCGGCCTCGGCCGCTACTTCGCCGCCGACCCCACACTGATCCGGGTGATCTTCGCGACCGCCACCGTGCTCACCGGCGGGCTCGCCGCGCTCGCGTACCCGATCATGTGGTTCCTGATGCCCGAGGAGCCGGCCGGCGCGCCCGCCTGGCCGCACCCGCCGGGCACCGCGCCCGGGTGGCCGCCGGTCCCGCCGGCCGGGCCGGTCCCGCCGGGTACGCCGACCGAGCCGCGGACGCCGGGCGGGCCGCAGGCCGGCCCGCAGACGCCGCCCGCGGCCTGAGCCGCGTCACTCCCACTCGATGGTGCCCGGCGGCTTGCTCGTCACGTCCAGGACCACGCGGTTGACCTCGGCGACCTCGTTGGTGATCCGGGTGGAGATCCGGGCCACCACGTCGTAGGGCAGCCGGGACCAGTCGGCGGTCATCGCGTCCTCGCTGGAGACCGGGCGCAGCACCACCGGGTGGCCGTAGGTGCGCCCGTCGCCCTGCACCCCGACGCTGCGCACGTCGGCCAGCAGCACCACCGGGAACTGCCAGACGCCCCGGTCCAGACCGGCCGCGGTCAGCTCCTGCCGGGCGATCAGGTCGGCCTTGCGGAGCACGGCGAGGCGCTCCTCGTCGACCGCGCCGATGATCCGGATGGCCAGGCCCGGACCGGGGAACGGGTGCCGCCACACCATCGCCTCGGGCAGTCCCAGCTCAAGGCCGATCGTGCGGACCTCGTCCTTGAACAGCGTGCGCAGCGGCTCGACCAGGGCGAACTTCAGGTCCTCGGGCAGGCCGCCGACGTTGTGGTGGCTCTTGATGTTGGCGGTGCCGGTGCCGCCGCCGGACTCCACCACGTCCGGGTAGAGCGTGCCCTGCACCAGGTATTCCACGTCGCCGTGCGCGGCGATCTCCCGGGCTGCGGCCTCGAAGACGCGGATGAACTCCCGGCCGATGATCTTGCGCTTCTGCTCCGGGTCGGTCACCCCGGCGAGCGCGCCGAGGAACCGCTCCCGCGCGTCGACCACCTTGAGCTTGATGCCGGTCGCCGCCACGTAGTCCTTCTCGACCTGCTCGGCCTCACCGGCCCGCAGCAGCCCGTGGTCCACGAACACGCAGGTGAGCTGATCGCCCACGGCACGGTGCACGAGCGCGGCGGCGACCGCCGAGTCGACACCGCCGGAGAGGCCGCAGATGACCTCCTTGTCGCCGATCTGCTCGCGGATCCGGGCGACCTGCTCGTCGATGATGTTCGACGGCGTCCACGTCGGCTCGATGCCGGCGATGTCGTACAGGAAGCGGCTGAGCATCTCCTGGCCGTGCGCGGTGTGCCCGACCTCCGGGTGGAACTGCACGCCGGCCCGGCGCCCGGCCAGATCCTCGAACGCGGCGACCGGGGCGCCCGCCGACTCGGCGGTCACGGTGAAGCCGTCCGGGGCCTCGGTGACGCAGTCGCCGTGGCTCATCCAGACCGGCAGGTCGGCCGGCAGGTCGCGCAGCAGCACACCGGGCTCGGTCAGGCGCGGGCGCAGCGGCGTGCCGCCGTACTCGCGGTTGCCGGTGCGCGCGACGGTGCCCCCGAGCACCTGGGCCATGGCCTGGAAGCCGTAGCAGATGCCGAAGACCGGCACCCCGGCGTCGAACATCCCGGCGTCGATCTGCGGCGCGTCAGCCGCGTAGACGCTGGCCGGGCCGCCGGACAGGATGATCGCGGCCGGGTTCTTGGCCAGCATCTCGGACACCGGCATGGAATGCGGGACGATCTCCGAGTAGACCTTCGCCTCGCGGACACGGCGCGCGATGAGCTGGGCGTACTGGGCTCCGAAGTCCACCACGAGGACGGGGCGAGGCGTGCTCATGTGCGCAAAGCCTACCGACAGTCACCGGCCGCGCGGACGCGCCCCGGCGGTGTGGCGGGGTGAACGTGTTAACAAGGGGCCCTTCCTCTACCGGAGGCGTTAAGAAGGGGCCCTTCCTTTCACCGCAGGGCGGCGGGGGCGTGCGCGGGGACGGCCGGCCGCCGCGGCGGGACCGGCTCGACCCGGGTGTACGCCGACCCGAGCGCCGGGCGCGGGTCCGCCTCGCCCTTGTTCGGCCAGTACGACATGGCCCGCTCGGCCTGCGCGGTGATCGTCAGCGACGGGTTGACGCCCAGGTTCGCCGAGACCGCCGCGCCGTCCACCACGTGCAGCCCCGGGTGGCCGTACACCCGGTGCCAGGGGTCGATCACCCCCTCGTCCGGGGTGGCGCCGATGACCGCGCCGCCGAGGATGTGCGCCGTCACCGGGATGTTGAACGGCTCGGTGACCGCCCCGCCGGGGGTGCCGCCGATCTCCTCGGCGAGCAGCCGGGCCGCCGTGTTGCCGGCCGGGATCCAGGTCGGGTTGGGCGCGCCGTGGCCGGGGCCGGAGACCAGCCGCCCCTTGCGGTAGCGGGTGGTCAGCGAGTTGTCGACCGACTGCATGACGAGCGCGATCACGGTGCGCTCGGACCAGCGGCGTACCGACAGCATCCGCGCCGCCAGCACGGGCTGCCGGACGATGCTCCCGAGCCAGCGCCGGACCCGGCGGGGGCCGCCGTCGACGAGCAGCGACTGGAGCAGGCCCATCGCGTTGGAGCCCTTGCCGTAGCGGACCGGCTCGATGTGGGTCTGCGCGTCGGGGTGGAACGAGCTGGTGATCGCCACCCCCTCGGTGAAGTCGAGGCCGCGCTTCCGGGCCGCGCCGGGCGCCACCGAGGCGCCGAGGATGGCCTCGGAGTTGGTGCGGGTCAGCTCGCCCAGCCGGGGCGAGAGCGCCGGCAGGGCACCCGTCGACTTCATCTCGTGCAGCAGCCGCTGGGTGCCGAGCGCGCCGGCCGCGAACACCACCTGGTCGGCGTGGATCACCTCGCGCCGCTTGCGCAGCCAGGCGCCGGTGCGCTCGGTGTGCACCGCGTAGCCGCCGGCCGGGTCCGGGCGTACGGCGGTGACCGTGGTCAGCGGGTGCACCTGCACGCCGAGGCGCTCGGCCAGCCAGAGGTAGTTCTTCACGAGCGTGTTCTTGGCGCCGTGCCGGCAGCCGGTCATGCACGACCCGCAGTGGCTGCACCCGGTGCGGTCCGGCCCGGCCCCGCCGAAGTAGGGGTCGGCCACCCGCTCGCCGGGGCGCCCGATGTGCACCCCGACCGGCGTCGGGTGGTAGGTGTGCGCCACCCCCATCCGCTCGGCCACCGCGCGGACGGCCTGGTCCGCGCGGGTGTCGATCGGGTACGTGGTGACGCCGAGCATCCGCTTCGCCTGGTCGTAGTGGCGGGCCAGCTCGTCGCGCCAGTCGGTGATGTTCCGCCACTGCGGGTCGGCGTAGAACGCGTCGAGCGGCTCGTAGAGCGTGTTCGCGTAGACCAGTGAGCCGCCGCCCACCCCGGCGCCGGAGAGCACGAGCACGCCGCCTCCGGCCTTGCGGTCGGCCGAGCGCAGCAGCGTGATCCGCTGGAGCCCGAAGCAGCCGAGCCGGGGCGCCCAGAGGAACCGTCGCGCCCGCCAGGACGTACGCGGGAACTCGTCGTCGGCGAAGCGCCGCCCCGCCTCCAGGACGCCCACCGTGTAGCCCTTCTCGGCCAGCCGGAGCGCGGTGACGCTGCCGCCGAAGCCCGAACCGATGACGAGCACGTCGTAACGCATGAACGCATCATTACCGACCGGTAGCTATGGCGCCAGCAAGTGTTTTTCGCAGATCATGCAGAGCGCTCGATTCGCCGGGATTCCCGCCGCTGCAACCTCCGGCGGCCCCCGGCGCGTCGAACACCACGGGGAGGAACGAACGTGACGAGACGACGCCTGCTGGGCCTGGCCGCACTGGTGGCGGCGCTGCTGGTGGCCACCGGAGCGGTGGTGACCACCCGGCTGGTGGCGAACCGCCCGGCCGCCCCGGCCGCCGGACCGAGCACCGCGCCGCCGGCCTCACCGACGCCCGCCCCGACCACCGCCAGTCCGACACCCCCGCCCGGCGCCGACCTGAAGGGCCCGCTCAACCTGCTGCTCGTCGGCGTGGACACCCGGGTCAGCATCCCCGGCTGGGAGCCGCACGCCGACGCGGTGCTGCTGCTGCACGTACCGGCCGGGCTGGACAAGGCGTACCTGTTCTCGCTCCCCCGCGACCTGGTCGTGGACATCCCCCCGTACCCGAAGGCCCGCTACCCGGGCGGCCGGACCAAGCTCACCCACGCGATGAGCTACGGCAGCCGGGTGCCGGGCGACAAGCGCAACCCCAGCACCGCCCAGGGGTACGAGCTGCTGCGCACCACCGTCTCCCGCTACACCGGCCTGCGCATCGACGCCGGGGCGGTGATCACGTTCGGCGGCTTCGACAAGCTGGTGGACACGCTCGGCGGGGTGGACCTCTACGTCGACCAGCGGGTCGAGTCCCGGCACCGCCGCCCGGACGGCACCATGCGGACGCTGACCGGCGGCGGCTACACCGGGCCGCAGATGGTCTACGAGAAGGGCACCCGCCACCTGACCGGCTGGCAGGCGCTCGACTACGCGCGGCAGCGCTACACCGCGGGCGGCGACTACACCCGGCAACGGCACCAGCAGCAACTGCTCCGGGCGCTGGCCCGCAAGATCCTCGACCAGGGCACGGCCCGCGACCCGCAGCGGGTCGAGCAGGTGGTGGCCGCGCTGGGCAAGACCCTGGTGTACGCCGGGGGCGGCCGGAAGCTGATCGACTACGCGTACGTCCTGGGTGGCCTGCCGGCCGACCGGCTCACGCTCGTCGTGCTGCCCGGCGCCGGGGTGAGCAGCGGCGGCGCGTACCGGGGTGAGCAGCTCAAGCCGCTCGGCCGCGACTTCCTCACCGCGCTGCGCGGCAGGCGGGCCGACGCGTTCCTGGCCGCCCACCCGTCGCTGCGCGTCAAGAACTAGAGGCCCTACAGCGGCTTCGGGGCGGGCGGGCGCTCGGTGCCGTACAGCCACGGGTCGAAGACCTTCGCCAGCTTCTTGCCGGAGATCCGCTCGGCCAGCGCCACGAAGTCGGCGGTGGTGGCGTTGCCGTTCTTCCGCTCCGCCGCCCAGGTGCGCAGGATGGTGAAGAACGCGGTGTCGCCCACCGCCACCCGCAGCGCGTGCACGGTCATCCCGCCCCGGTCGTAGACCGAGCGGCTGAACAGGTTCGCCACGCCCGGCTTGCCCGGCGGCGTACGCCACACCTGACCGCCGGCGTTCGCGTACCTCTGCTCGAACATGCGCTGAACCGTTGTCGAGCCGCTGTGCTCGGCCCACAGCCACTCGGCGTACGTGGCCAGCCCTTCGTTGAGCCAGATGTCCTGCCAGCGCTGGATCGACACGCTGTTGCCGTACCACTGGTGGGCCAGCTCGTGCGCGACCACGCCGGTGTTGTCGCCCTGCCGGAAGAAGCTCGCCGAGTAGACCGGACGGCTCTGCGTCTCCAGCGCGTACCGGATGCGTTCGTCGGCGATCACCACGCCGCCGTACGAGTCGAACGGGTACGGCCCGAAGACGCTCTCCAGGTAGTCGGCGACCTCGACCGTGCGCGCGACGGACCGGTCCGGCGCCCCCTGGGCGACCTGCGTGGTGACCGCGCTGTAGACCGGCCGTCCCTTGTGCTGCCCGGTGGTGACCCGGAACTTCCCGATCGCCACGGTGGTGAGGTAACTGGCGGCCGGCGCGGTCTCCGACCACTTCCAGGTGGTCCAGGCGCCGCTGGTCGCCTTCCCCTTCGGCACGCCGTTGGAGACCGCCGTGAGTCCCTTCGGGACGGTGATCTCCATGTCGTAGGTGGCCTTGTCCGACGGGTGGTCGTTGACCGGGAACCAGGTGCTCGCCGACTCCGGCTGCCCGAGTGCGATCGCCCCGTCGACGGTGTGCAGCCAGCCGCCCTCGCCCAGCGCCTCGGTACGCAGCGCCTCCGGCCTGCCGTCGTACCGGATCTCGGCGGTGAACCCGTTGCCGGAGGTCAGCCCGATCGCCGGGGTGATCACCAGCTCGTCCTCGGTGCGGCTGTGCCGGGCGGCGGTGCCGTCCACAGTCACCGAGCGGACGGTCAGCCCGGCCAGGTCCAGGTTGAACGCGGACAGGTCGGCGGTCGCGGTGGCCCGCAGCGTGGTGGTGCCGCTGAGCTTGTCCGTCTCCGGGTCGTAGCGCACCTTCACCGTGTAGTGCGCGACGTCGTACCCGCCGTTGCCGTAGCTCGGGAAGTACGCGTCGCCGGCTCCGGCCGCGCCCGGCGCGAAGCTGCGCGAGGTCGCCGGCGCGGGACCGGCCGGGGACGACGGGCCCGGGTCCGGCTCGGCCGAACCGCAGCCGGCCAGCAGCAGCGTGCCGCAGGTCAGCAACCCGATCCGTCGTCGTGCGCCGCGCCGCGTCATCGCCTCGATCCCTCCCGGGGCCCGTTCGGCGGCCCCGTCCACGGGCCGCTCCGACCGCGGCAGCCTACCCAGCGGCGGTCACGCGTGCGTCACGGCAGTCCCGGTGGCGTGCCCCCGACCAGCCAGGCGTCCAGCAGCGCCCGCAGCGGCCGCCCGGACGTTCGTTCGGCGTACCCGATGAAATCGGCAGTGGTGACGTTGCCGTCGCGGTGCTGCGCCAGCCATCCGCGCAGCACCCGGTAGAACGCCTCGTCGCCCACCGCGCGGCGCAGCGCGTGCACCGCGAGCGCGCCCCGCTGGTAGACCGCGTCGCCGAACATCCCGGCCCGGCCCGGGTCGACTGTGGGCCTCGACCAGTCGGTGGCCGCGTAGCGCTCGACGACGGTCTGCGCCACTGTGCGCCCGCCGTCGTGCTCGGCCCAGAGCCATTCGGCGTACGTGGCGAAGCCCTCGTTGAGCCAGATGTCGCTCCACCGGGCCACCGAGACGCTGTCGCCGAACCACTGGTGCGCCAGCTCGTGCGCGACCACCTCGGTGTTCGGCCGGTCCCCGCGGAAGAACGCCGGCCCGTAGACCGGACGGCTCTGCGTCTCCAGCGCGTACCGGATGCGTTCGTCGGCGACCACCACGCCGCCGTACGCCTCGAACGGGTACGGGCCGAAGCGCGCGGCCAGGAAGTCGGCGACCTCGCCGGTGCGGGCCACCGACGCGGCGGCCGGACCGTCCGCGGGCAGCGCCGCGGCGACGGCGGTGACGAGCGGCTTGCCGGCGTGGGTGCCGCTGCTGACCCGGTAGTCGCCGATCACCAGCGTGCTCAGATAGCTGGCCATCGGCGCGCGTTCCGCCCAGCGCCAGGTGGTCCAGCCGCCGCTCGACGTCCTCCCCTCCGGCACGCCGTTCGACAGCGCGGCGAGGCCGTCCGGCACGGTGACCGCGAGGTCGTAGGTGGCCTTGTCCGACGGGTGGTCGTTGACCGGGTACCAGGTGCTCGCCGACTCCGGCTGACCGAGCGCTATCGCACCGTCCGGTGTGGCGTGGAATCCGCCGTCGCCCAGTTCGGCGTTCGGCAGCGGCTTCGGCACCCCGCCGTACGTGATCTCGACAGTGAACCGCCGCCCGGACGGCAGCCCGCCCGACGGGGTGACGATCAGCTCGGCGCCGTCGTGGCGGTGCTTCACCGCCTCTCCGTCCACCCGCACCCGCTCGACGTCCAGCCCGGCCAGGTCGAGCTGGAACCGGGACAGCGCCCGGGTGGCGGTGACGGTCAGCGTGGCGGTGCCGGTGAGCCGGTCGCTCGCGGGGTCGTAGCGCACGTCCAGCGCGTAGTGGCCCACGTCGTAGCCGCCGTTGCCGGCCCCCGGCACGTACGGGTCACCGGCGTCCGCCGCGCCCGGCCGGAACCCGTTGTCGTCGCCGCCGGTGCACCCGCTCAGCGCGAGCGCCGCCGTCACCAGCCCTGCCGCCCAGACCCGCCCCCGTCCCACCCGGCGAGCCTAGACGCGCGACGGCGCGGGCGGGGCCGGAACACGTCCGGGCCGCCGCCCGCGCCGTCGCGCGGTGCTCAGCCGATGCTCAGCGGTCGAGGACCAGCCCGACCTTCTGGAACTCCTTCAGGTCGCGGTAGCCGCACTTGGCCATCGCGCGGCGCAGGCCGCCGAAGAGGTTGAGCTGGCCGTCCGGCTCGTCGGCCGGGCCGAACAGCAGCTGCTCCATCGAGCCGAGCGGCTCACCGGCCACCTCGAACGCCCCACGGGGCAGCGACGGGTGGCTGGCCGCGGAGTGCCACCAGGCGCCCCCGGCCGGCGCCTCCTCGCACAACGACAGTGGCTCGCCGAGCATCACCGCGTCCGCGCCGCAGCCGAGCGCCTTGGCGATGTCGCCGGAGGTCTGCATGTCGCCGTCGGCGATCAGGTGCACGTACCGGCCGCCGGTCTCGTCCAGGTAGTCGCGGCGGGCAGCGGCGGCGTCGGCGATGGCGGTGGCCATCGGCACCCGGATGCCGAGCACCGACTCGGTGGTCGACCAGTCGTCGCCGCCGATGCCCACGATCACACCGGCCGCGCCGGTACGCATCAGGTGCAGCGCGGTCTTGTAGTCGGTGCACCCGCCGACGACGACCGGCAGGTCCAGGTCGGCGATGAACTCCTTGAGGTTGAGCGGCTCGTCGGTGGTGGAGACGTGCTCGGCCGAGACGAGCGTGCCCTGGATGACCAGGATGTCCACGCCGGCGTCGAGGATCACCGGGGCCAGCGCCAGGGTGTGCTGCGGGGAGACCCGTACCGCCACCGTGCCGCCGCCCTCACGCAGCTCCCGTACCCGCTCGGCGATCAGGTCGGGGCGGATCGGCTCGGCGTAGACCTCCTGGAGGCGCTTGGTCGCCCGCGCGTCCTCGCCGAGACCGGCCAGCTCCTCCAGGATCTTGGCCGGGTTCTCGTACCGGGTCCAGAGGCCCTCGACGTTGAGCACGCCGAGGCCGCCGAGCTGGCCGAGCCGGACCGCCGAGGCGGGGCTCATGGTCGCGTCCGAGGGGTGCGCGACGCAGGGGATGCCGAACTGGTACGCGTCGAGCTGCCACGCGGTGGAGACGTCGTCGACGTCCCGGGTGCGGCGGCTCGGCACGATGGCGATGTCGTCCAGGTGGTAGCCGCGCTGCGCGGTCTTGCCCAGCCCGATCTCGACCACGTCACGCATGGGGGACTCCAGGTGGTTTGGGGGTGGTGGTTCAGCGGGAGTGGTAGTTGGGCGCCTCGACGGTCATCTGGATGTCGTGCGGGTGGCTCTCCTTGAGCCCGGCCGCGGTGATCCGGATGAGCTGGCCACGCCGGTGCAGCTCCGGGATGCTCTCCGCGCCCACGTACCCCATCGCGGCGCGCAGCCCGCCGATGAGCTGGTGGGCGACGGCGGAGAGCGGCCCCCGGTAGGGCACCTGGCCCTCGACGCCCTCCGGGACGAGCTTGTCCTCGGCGAGCACGTCCTGCTGGAAGTAGCGGTCCTTGGAGTAGGACTTGCCCTGGCCGCGCGACTGCATCGCGCCGAGCGAGCCCATCCCCCGGTACGCCTTGTACTGCTTGCCGTTGATGAAGATCAGCTCGCCGGGGCTCTCCTCGCAGCCTGCGAGCAGGCTGCCGAGCATCACCGTGTCGGCGCCGGCGACGAGCGCCTTGGCGATGTCGCCCGAGTACTGGATGCCGCCGTCACCGATGACCGGCACACCGGCCGGGCCGGCGGCGCGGGCCGCCTCCATGATCGCGGTGATCTGCGGTACGCCCACACCGGCCACGATCCGGGTGGTGCAGATGGCGCCCGGGCCGACGCCCACCTTCACGCCGTCCGCGCCGGCCTCGACGAGCGCCTTCGCGCCCGCGTACGTGGCGATGTTGCCGCCCACGATGTCGATGGTGACGTCCCGCTTGAGCCGGGCGACCATCTCCAGCACGGCGCGCTGGTGGCCGTGCGCGGTGTCGACGATGACGACGTCCACGCCGGCGTCGACCAGGGCACGGGCGCGCTTGTAGCCGTCCTCGCCGACACCGACCGCGGCGGCGACCCGGAGCCGGCCCGCGTCGTCCTTGGTGGCGTTCGGGTACTGCTCGCTCTTGGTGAAGTCCTTGACCGTGATCAGGCCGCGCAGCTTGCCGCCCGCGTCCACGATCGGCAGCTTCTCGATCTTGTGCTGGCGCAGCAGGCCGAGCGCGTCGTCCTTGCTCACGCCGACCGGGGCGGTGATCAGCGGGGTGCGGGTCATGATCTCGCGCACCGGCGTGGCCGGGTCGGAGACGAACCGCATGTCGCGGTTGGTGACGATGCCGACCAGCTGGCCCTGCCCGTCCACCACCGGCACGCCGGAGATGCGGTAGCGCCCGCAGAGCGCGTCGACCTCGCGCAGCGTGTCGTCCGGGCTGGCGGTCACCGGGTTGGTGATCATGCCGGACTCGGAGCGCTTCACCAGGTCGACCTGGAGCGCCTGGTCCTCGACGGAGAGGTTGCGGTGCAGCACGCCGATGCCGCCCTGGCGTGCCATGGCGATCGCCATCCGCGCCTCGGTGACCGTGTCCATCGCGCTGGACAGCAGCGGCACGGTCAGCTCGATGTTGCGGGTGAGGCGGGTGCGGGTGTTGACGCGGCTGGGCACGACGTCCGACTCGCCCGGCTGGAGCAGGACGTCGTCGAAGGTCAGCCCGAGCGGCACCACCCGGGCCGAACCGGCCGGCAGCTCGGGCAGATGGCCACCCAACTCCCCGCCGTCGGTGCCGGCCGGGATCTCGGTGCTGGGCGAATTCTCCACGATTGCTCCCCTGAGCTGGTCGTACGGGCTGCAGCGAGGCGGCGCGCGGGGGCACCGGCAGGCGCCTGGTGACGGCGCGTCGCCTCATCGTACCCACTTGCCCGTGCGCGCCCGGGAAGCGGCGGGCCCGAGGGTAGGCCGGGCCACAGCACGGGCTGGGGCGGGCTTTCCGGCGGCGCGGGGTCTACGGTGAAGGGGTGCACGACGAGCCCATCGACCCGTTCAACGGCGACCCGGCCGATCCGGCTGCCGGCCTGCACGATCCCGGCGACGACGACGCGCTCGACCCGCTGAGCGAGGTCGAGCGCCAGGACGTCCTGGAGGATCTCGCCGATCTGGAGATCTACCAGGCGTTGCTCCAGCCGATCGGTGTGCGCGGCCTGGTGATCGAGTGCGAGGACTGCCGCGAGCCGCACTACTTCGACTGGGACCTGCTGCGCGGCAACCTGCGCCACCTGCTCAACTCGGGGCGTCCCCGGGTGCACGAGCCGGCCTACGACCCCGACCCGGACCACTACGTGAGCTGGGACTACGCCCGCGGCTACGCCGACGGCGTGCACGACACGCTCACCGAGGGCACCGACGACTCCGCGCAGGAGTGATCCCCGCGCGGGTCAGGCGACCAGGCCGGCCCGGAACCCGGCCGCCACGGCGTGCGCCCGGTCGCGCGCGCCGAGCTTGCGGAACAGCCGCCGGGCGTGCGTCTTGACCGTGTCCTCGGAGACGAACAGCTCCCGCCCGATCTCCGCGTTGCTCTTGCCCTCGGCCATGCCGAGCAGCACCTGAAGCTCCCGCTCGGTCAGCCCGATCGCGCTGCGCGGCGACCGCGCCGGCCGCTGGGCCGCACCGGGCCGGGGCGCCTCCGCGCCGTCGGCCGCCGCCGGGTCGTCCGGGTCCTCACCCCGCTGCACGGGCACCACTGTGGGCAGGCCCGCCGCGTCCACCGGCGCCGTCGCCGGCCAGCCGGGCCCACCCTGGGTACGCCCCGGCGCCGCCGGCCGGGTCGGCCCGCCCACAGCCGCCGCGTCCCGGGCGGTGTCCGCCACCCGGTGCCTGTTGCTCCGCCCGGGGGCGGAGAGCAGCAGCAGCGCCTTGGCGACCGCGCTGGTCAGGTCGTGGTCGGCGTTCTGGATCAGTCCGCGCGCCCCGGCGCTGATGGTGGCCGCCGCCGACTCCGACTCCTCGGCGCCGAGCAGCAGCACCGCCGCCTGCGGGGCACGGGCCAGCACCCGCCGGACGAAGCCGGCGCTGTCCGGACGGGTCAGGGCGGTGTCGGCGAGCACCACGTCCACCGGGCGCTCGGCGAGCCGCAACATCACCTCCGGATCGGAGACGGCCGTCCGGACGACGCCGGACAGCCCGAGCCGCGCCGCCGCGGAGGTCAGATGCTGGGCCGCCAATGGTGTCCGAACGCACACAAGAACACTACGCACAGTGGTCTCCTCTCCGACTCAGAGCAGACCATGCGGAGGTGGGCTCGGGAGGGGGTTCCGGGCAATCATCCGAACTTTTCCGACAGATGGGGCATATGCCGCCGAGTGTCCGAGGTTTTCGATCACAGATGTGTGAGCCGCGGACCGCTCGGGTACCGAGGGGTTCATCCGGAACCGGCATCCCGCGCGGACCGCCGCCCGGTAGCTGGCAACGAACATTCTCCGCGGTGCCGCGCGGGAGGAGGGGTGCTGATGTCGAACGTACGTAGGCTGCCTGGACCGATCGACGAGCTCTGGGACTGGCAGCGGCTCGGAGCCTGCCGTGGCCGCGACAGCGCGCAGTTCTTCCACCCGGACGGCGAGCGCGGCTCCTCCCGGCTGCGCCGCGAGATGGGTGCAAAGTCGGTCTGCCGCGCCTGCCCGGTACGCGCCGAGTGCGCCGCCCACGCGCTCTCCGTACGCGAGCCGTACGGCGTCTGGGGCGGGTTCAGCGAGTCCGAGCGGCTGCGGCTGCTCGCCCTCGGCTGGGAGGACCTGGCCGACCGCCGGCAGACCAAGGTGGACATCGCCCGGCTGGAGGCGCGCCTCGGCCGGCCGCACAACACCGCCGTGCCGGACCAGCGCAAGGTCGCCTGACCGGCTTCACGACCCCCGACGCCGCGCCCCGGACCCCCGGGGCGCGGCGTCGTGTCGTCCCGCCCCGGCCCCCCGCGTGATCAACACCAGCTCGGCGAAATGGCCATATCGCGGAGCCTCTGATGCCACCACTTCGGGGAACTGGTGTTGATCTTTCGGGGTGGGGCGGTCGTCAGGTGACCGTGACCCGCACTGTGTGCCAGCCGGTCGCGCCGTCCGGGGCGACCGGGGCGCGCTGTTCCGTCTGGGTCTCACCGGTCGTGTCGGTCGCCCGCACCTGGAGCGTGTGCTCGCCCGGCGTCGCGTCCCACCGCCAGGACCACTGCACCCAGGTGTCCGCCGACACCGCCGGGGCCGGCGTCGCCTCCTGCCAGGGGCCGCCGTCGACGCGTACCTCCACGCGACGGATGCCGCGGCGCTGCGCCCACGCCACACCGGCCACGATCACCGGGCCGGCGGCCGGGCGGCTGCGGGGCCGGGGCGTGTCGATCCGGGACTGCGTCTTGATCGGTCCCTGCGCGGACCAGCCGCGCGGCACCCAGTACGCGTCGAAGTCGGCGAAGCTGGTCAGCTCCAGCTCGGTGAGCCACTTGCAGGCCGACACGTACCCGTAGAGGCCGGGCACCACCATCCGCACCGGGAAGCCGTGCTGGATCGGCAGCGGCTCGCCGTTCATGCCGACCGCGAGCAGCGCGTCCCGCCCGTCGCGCAGCACCGAGGTGGGCGTGCCGCAGGTCCACCCGTCGACCGCGCGCCCGACCACCTGGTCCGCGCCCTCCTCCGGGCCGGCCTCGTCGAGCAGTTCCCTGATCGGTACGCCGAGCCAGCGCGCGTTGCCGATGAGGTCGCCGCCCACCTCGTTGGAGACGCAGGCGAGCGTCACGTACCGCTCGACCATCGGGCGGGCCAGCAGGTCGTCGAAGCTCAGCTCGATCGGGTTGCGCACCCGCCCGTGGATCCGCAGCCGCCAGGTGGCCGGGTCCACCTGCGGCACCACCAGCGCCGTGTCGATCCGGTAGAACTCCCGGTTCGGCGTCACGTACGGCGCTAGCCGGGGCAGTGACAGGTCGGCTCCGGCCGGCACCTGCGGGGCGGGCACGGCCGGGGCGGGCAGCGTCACCGCCTCCCGGGCCGCCGACACGCCGCGCCGCCCGGCCAGCCAGTGCCCGCCCAGCCCGGCCACCGCCGCAGCGCCGGTGAGCAGCCCGGCGCCGCGCAGGAACCGCCGCCGCGACTCCGCGTCGTCGTCGTGCCGTACCGGCTCCCAGCCACCCGGGGTCCTCTCCTCCCCCGCGAGCGCGGCGACCGCCGGAGGCGGCGCCGACGGCGGCCGGTCCGCCGCGTCGGCCCGGTCGCGCCCGGCCTGCTCCCGGCGTGCCGGGCCGGCGCCCAGCGGTCCGGCCACGAACGCCCAGAGCGTCAGCGCGCCGAGTCCGCCGCCGACCAGGGAGGGCAGCGCGTCGAACGCGTTCGCGCCCGCCCGGGTCAGCGCGGCGGCGACGCCGAGCACGGCGAACGCGGCGACGCCGGCCAGGCCGACCACCAGCCGCCGGGCCGCCGCCAGGCCGAGCAGCGCCCCGAAGGCGGCCAGCAGCAGCGCCGTCCCGACCAGCAGGGCGATCTTGTCGTACGTGCCGAAGACGTCGATGGCGAACTGCTTGACCGGCTCGGGCACCAGGTCGACGACGAGTCCGCCGACGGCGACGAGCGGCGCGGACCGGGGGCCGGTCAGGACCGCCACGGGCTCGGCGGTACCGAGTGCCACCACGGCGGCGACGACACCGGCCAGTGCCGCGCGGCGACGGGAGAGGGTGCTCACGGCGTCCAGTCTGGTCGACCCGCCGGCCCGGCTGCCAATGTCGTCAGCGTTCCGTAAGGGCATACGCGTCAGGGCACACCACCGGGTCGGCGGTGTGCCCTGACGTCGGGCCGTGCGGTCGGGTCAGAAGCCCGGGCCGTGCTGGTGGCCGTGACCGTGCGAGTGGCCGTGCCCACCGGCGGCCGGCTCCGGCTCGGCCGGCTTCTCCACCACGAGGCTCTCGGTGGTGAGCAGCAGGCCCGCGATCGAGGCGGCGTTGCTGACCGCGTTGCGGGTCACCTTCACCGGGTCGATGATGCCGGACTTGGCCAGGTCGACGTACTCGCCGGTGGCGGCGTCGAGGCCGTGACCCCAGTCCTGGGCGACGACCTTCTGCACCACCACGTAGCCGTCGTGGCCGGCGTTCTGGGCGATCCAGCGCAGCGGCTCGACGAGCGCCTTGCGCACGATCGAGACGCCGACCTTCTCGTCACCGGTGAAGCCCAGGTCGTCGTCGAGCGCCGGCAGGATCTGGGCCAGGGCGGCACCGCCACCCGGGACCGTGCCCTCCTCGACCGCGGCCTTGGTCGCGGCGATGGCGTCCTCGATGCGGTGCTTGCGCTCCTTCATCTCGACCTCGGTGGCCGCGCCGACCTTGATCACGGCGATGCCGCCGGAGAGCTTCGCCAGCCGCTCGGCCAGCTTCTCCCGGTCCCACTCGGAGTCGGAGGCCTCGATCTCCTTGCGGATCTGCGCGACCCGGTCGGCGACCTCGGAGGCCTGCCCGCCACCGTCGACGACTGTGGTGTTCTCCTTGTCGACCACGACGCGACGGGCGGTGCCGAGCACCTCCAGGCCGACCTGGTCGAGCTTGTAGCCCAGCTCCGGGGCGACCAGCTCGGCACCGGTCAGGATCGCCATGTCCTGGAGCATCGCCTTGCGGCGGTCGCCGAAGCCGGGGGCCTTGACGGCGCAGACCTTGACGGTCTTGCGCAGCGCGTTGACCACGAGCGTGGACAGGGCCTGGCCCTCGACGTCCTCGGCGACGATGAGCAGCGGCTTGTTGTTCTGGAGAACCTTCTCCAGCAGCGGCAGCAGCTCCTCGATCGCCGAGATCTTCTGGGTGGTGATCAGGATGTACGGGTCCTCCAGGACCGCCTCCTGCGCCTCCAGGTCGGTGACGAAGTTCGGCGAGATGAAGCCCTTGTCGAACTGGAGACCCTCGGTCACCTCCAGCTCGGTGGTGAGCGCGGAGCCCTCCTCGACGGTGATGACGCCGTCGCGGCCGACCTTCTCCATCGCCTCGGCGATCAGGTCGCCGATGGCGGCGTCCTGCGCGGAGACGGTCGCGACGTGCGCGATCGACTCCTTGCCGGCGACCTCGACGGCCTTGCCGAGCAGCGCCTCGGAGACCTTGGCGGCCGCCGCGTCGATGCCCCGCTTCAGGCCGGTCGGGTTGGTGCCGGCGGCCACGTTGCGCAGGCCCTCGCGGACCATGGCCTGGGCCAGCACGGTGGCGGTGGTGGTCCCGTCGCCGGCGACGTCGTTGGTCTTGGTCGCCACCTCCTTGACCAGCTGCGCGCCGAGGTTCTCGTACGGGTTGGTGAGCTCGATCTCCTTGGCGATGGTCACGCCGTCGTTGGTGATCGTGGGCGCACCGAACTTCTTGTCCAGGACGACGTTGCGCCCGCGCGGGCCGAGGGTGACCTTCACCGCGTCCGCGAGGGCGTTGACACCGTGCTCGAGCAGGTGCCGGGCGTCGTCCGAGAAGCTGAGGATCTTCGCCATCAGTATCCCTTCGAAGCGACGTCGCCCCGGCCCGGCGAGCCGGACCGGGGCAACGACACTGATCGGTTGCTTACTTCTCGATGACCGCGAGGACGTCGCGGGCGGAGAGCACCAGGTACTCCTCGCCGGCGTACTTGACCTCGGTGCCGCCGTACTTCGAGTAGAGGACGGTGTCGCCGACCTTCACGTCGATCGGCACGCGGTTGCCCTTGTCGTCGATCCGGCCCGGGCCGACAGCGAGGACGGTGCCCTCCTGCGGCTTCTCCTTGGCGGTGTCGGGGATCACGATGCCCGAGGCGGTGGTGGTCTCGGCCTCGTTCGCCTGGACCACGATGCGGTCCTCGAGCGGCTTGATCGCAACCTTGGTCGCGGTAGTCACGGGCATACCCTCCCGGGTACTTGGTGTCGTTGCCGGCCGGCATGCCGACCAGCGTCAATCTGCCACATGCCACCGGGCGGGGCCGTCGTCGCGGGTGCCGGTCCGCCTGGCGCTCAACCCCCGGGCACGAGGCTCGGGCGTTGGCACCCTCAGGGTGAGAGTGCTAATCGCAGGTTATTCCTCGGCTAGCACTCCGTCAAGGAGAGTGCCAACGCGTCGCCCTCCGTGTCGCGCCGGAACCGGGCCGGGAGAATGAGCGCGTGGATCTCGACCAGCTCGCCGCGCTGCGTACCCCCGAGGGGTCGGCCGCGCTCGCCGCGGCCGAACGGGTGGCCGGCGGCGACCCGCTGGCGGCGGCGGCCGCGCTGCGTTCGGCCGGAATCCCCGGCGGGCTCGCGGCGGCCGCACTCACCCAGGCCGAGCTGCGCCGCCGGGCGGTCGGCAAGTTCGGCGCGGCGGCGGCCGGGATGTTCCTCACCCGGGCCGGGCTGGAGCAGGCCACCCGCCGCGCGGTCGCCGACCGGCGCGCCGCGCGGCTGCGGGCCGCGGGTGTGACCACGCTGGCCGACCTGGGGTGCGGGCTGGGGGCCGACGCGCTCGCCGCGGCCCGCGCCGGCATCTGGGTGTACGCGGTGGAGGCCGACCCGGTGACCGCCGCGATGGCGGCCGCGAACGCCGAGGCGGCCGGGCTGGCCGACCTGGTGACTGTCGAGCGCGGTGACGCCACAGCGTTCGACGCGACAGGGGTCGACGCCGTGTTCTGCGATCCGGCGCGGCGGCGGGCCGGCACCGGGCGGCGTGTGTTCGACCCGAACGCCTACTCGCCGCCGTGGGACTTCGTCACCGGCCTGGCCGCACGCGTGCCGCGCACAGTGGTGAAGGTGGCGCCCGGGCTGGACCACGCGCTGATCCCGGCCGGCGCCGAGGCGGAGTGGGTGAGCGTGGACGGCGACCTGGTCGAGGCCGCGCTCTGGTGCGGCGAGCTGGCCGAGGTCCCACGCCGCGCCACCCTGCTGCGCGAGAAGGAAGGGCCCCTTCTTAACGCCTCCGGTAGTAAAAGGGTCCCTTCCTATCACCTCACCGGGACCGGTGCGCAGGAGGCGCCGGTGGGACCGGTGCGGCGGTTCCTCTACGACCCGGATCCGGCCGTGGTGCGCGCGCACCTGGTCGCCGAGCTGGCCGCCGACCTCGACGCCACGCTCGCCGACCCGTCGATCGCCTACCTGTACGCCGACGAGGCCCGGCCCACCCCGTTCGCCCGCTGCCTGGAGATCACCGACGTGCTGCCGTTCTCGCTGAAGCGGCTGCGCGCCCTGCTGCGGGAGCGGCGCGTCGGCCGGGTCGAGATCCGTAAGCGCGGCTCGGCGCTGGAGCCGGAGAAGCTGCGCCGCGACCTGCGGCTGTCCGGTGACGAGGCGGCCGGTCTGGCGCTGACCCGGGTGGCAGGCGACCCCACTGTGCTCGTCTGCCGGCCGGTTCCGCCCGGCGGTTGACCCCGGCTCACGTTTCCGGCTCGCGGTGTCGCGGCGCGCGGGTTAGCTTGAGCCCGTGGCGGGCCCTGGCACTCCGGCGATCGCGTTGCTGAGCAAGCGGAAGATCGCCCACAGCACCCACACCTACGACGTCTCGCCGGGCGCGCCGAACTACGGCGCGCTCGTGGCGACCGCGCTCGGCGTGGCGCCGGAGCGCGTGTTCAAGTCGCTCGTCACCGAGGTCGACGGCGGGCTGACGGTGGCGGTGGTGCCGGTGACCGGCGAGCTGGACCTGAAGGCGCTCGCCGCCGCGGCCGGCGGCAAGCGGGCGACGATGGCGGAGCGCACGACGGCCGAGCGCGCGACCGGATACGTCCGCGGCGGCATCAGCCCGCTCGGGCAGCGCAAGCGGCTACCGACTGTCATCGACGCCTCCGCGCTGACGCACCCGACGGTGTACGTCTCGGCGGGTCGCCGGGGGTTGCAGGTGCAGCTCGCGCCGACGGATCTGGTGGCGCTGACCGGGGCGACGACGGCGTCGATCGCCACTGCCTGAGCGGCTCGTGACGGTACGTGTGGGAGCGTTTCCGGAACGCGCTCTCCCGGCGGTGTCCCGCGGGTGACAACCGCGTTGCTGAATTGTTACCGCCGCCAACAAACTTCTGACCTCGGCAGTCTTGCGGCGCATGGGAAGCGGGGAATACGTTGCCGGGCACAACAAAACATCACCACTCCCCCACCTCCGAAAGGACCCTGCACATGCGCAAGGGCTTCCTCACCTTCGCGGCCGTCGGTCTTCTCGCGACCGGCAGCATGGCCGCCTGCGGTGACAACGGCGGTTCTTCCGACGAGGCCGGCGGCTCCAACGCCAAGAAGCCGAAGATCGGCGTGATCCTGCCGGACAGCAAGTCCTCCGCCCGCTGGGAGGGCGCGGACCGCAAGTACCTCAAGGCGGCGTTCGACGCGGCCGGCGTCGAGTCCGACATCCAGAACGCGCAGAACGACAAGACCGCGTTCCAGACCATCGCCGACCAGATGATCACCAACGGCGTCAACGTCCTGATGATCGTCAACCTGGACTCCGGCACCGGCAAGGCCGTGCTCGACAAGGCCAAGTCGCAGGGCGTCGCGACCATCGACTACGACCGGCTGACCCTGGGCGGCTCCGCCCAGTACTACGTCAGCTTCGACAACGAGGCGGTCGGCAAGCTCCAGGGCGAGGGCCTGAGCAAGTGCCTGACCGACAAGGGCGTCAAGAACCCGTCGATCGCGTACCTCAACGGCTCGCCGACCGACAACAACGCCACCCTGTTCAAGAACGGGTACGACTCGGTGCTCAAGCCGAAGTTCGACTCGAAGGAGTACACCAAGGTCGCCGACGACTCGGTGCCGGCCTGGGACAACGCGCAGGCCGCCACGATCTTCGAGCAGCAGCTGACCAAGGCCGGCGGCAAGATCGACGGCGTGCTCGCCGCCAACGACGGTCTCGGCAACGCGGCCATCTCGGTGCTGAAGAAGAACAAGCTCAACGGCAAGGTTCCGGTGACCGGTCAGGACGCCACCAAGGAGGGCCTGCAGAACATCCTCGCCGGTGACCAGTGCATGACTGTCTACAAGGCGGTCAAGAAGGAGGCGGACGCCGCCGCCGAGCTGGCCATCGCGCTCGCCAAGGGTGAGCGGAAGGACACCGGCCAGACGGTCAAGGACCCGGAGGGCGGCCGGGACGTGCCGTCGGTGCTGCTGGAGCCCAAGGCCATCTACAAGGACAACGTCAAGGACGTGGTGGCCGACGGATACGTCACCAAGGAAGAGCTCTGCACCGGTGCCTTCGCGAAGCTCTGCACCGACGCCGGCGTGAGCTGACCCACCCGCCTCAGGCGGCGCCGCCCGGCACGGGGTTCCCCGTGCCGGGCGGCGCCCGCGCCGGACGGGATCCGAGACCTCCCTCCGCCCAAAGGAGAACCCCGTGTCCGCAACCCCCCCTGCTGGAGCTACGCGGGATCGACAAGAGCTTCGGTCCCGTCCAGGTGCTGCGTGACGTCGCCTTCGCCGCGCACGCCGGCGAGGTGACCGCGCTGGTCGGCGACAACGGCGCCGGCAAGTCGACCCTGGTCAAGTGCATCAGCGGCATCCACCCCACCGACGCCGGCGAGTTCGTCTTCGACGGCCGCCCGGTGACCATCAACAGCCCTCGGGACGCCGCCGCGCTCGGGATCGAGGTCGTCTACCAGGACCTCGCGCTCTGCGACAACCTCGACATCGTGCAGAACATGTTCCTCGGCCGGGAGAAGCGCAGCGGCATCGTGCTCGACGAGCCGACCATGGAGCAGATGGCCGCCGAGACGCTCGCCGGCCTGAGCGTGCGCACCGTGAAGTCGCTGCGCCAGCACGTGGCCAGCCTCTCCGGCGGCCAGCGGCAGACTGTGGCCATCGCCAAGGCCGTGCTCTGGAACAGCCGGCTCGTCATCCTGGACGAGCCGACCGCCGCACTCGGCGTCGCGCAGACCGCCCAGGTGCTGGAGCTGGTCCGCCGGCTGGCCGACAACGGCCTGGCCGTGGTGCTGATCTCGCACAACATGAACGACGTCTTCGCCGTATCCGACCGGATCGCCGCGCTCTACCTCGGCCAGATGGTCGCCCAGGTGAAGACCACCGACATCACCCACTCGCAGGTGGTCGAGCTGATCACCGCCGGCCGCTCCGGCAGCCTCGGCCTCACCGGCGAGCCGGGCGGCAACGGCGCCGCGCCCGCCGACACCACTCCAGGAGCCGTCCGATGACCGCCATCGTCGTGAAGAAGGAAGGCCCGGCCGGCGTCACCCCGACACCGACCGTCGGCAGCCACGTGAACAACTACTGGCGCCGGGTACGCGGCGGCGACATCGGTGCGCTCCCCGCCGTGGTCATGCTCGTGGCGCTGGCGGTGGGCTTCTCGATCGCCCGCCCGTCGTTCTTCACCGCCGGCAACCTGGCGAACCTGTTCACCCAGGGCGCGGCGGTCACGCTCATCGCGATGGGTCTGGTCTTCGTCCTGCTGCTCGGCGAGATCGACCTCTCCGCCGGCTTCGCCAGCGGCGTCTGCGCCGCGATCCTGGCCAACGTGGTGACGGTACTCGGCTACCCCTGGTACGTGGCGGTGCTCTCCGCCGTCGTCACCGGCGTGGTGATCGGCACCGTGCTGGGCCTGCTGGTCGCCAAGGTCGGCATCCCTTCCTTCGTGGTCACGCTCGCCGGGTTCCTGGCCTTCCAGGGCGTCGTGCTGACGCTCATGGACGAGGGCGCCAACATCGCGGTCCGGGACGACGTGCTCGTGGCGATCGCCAACCGCAACCTCTCGCCCGTGCTGGGCTGGTCGCTCGCTGCCGTCGCCGTCGCCGGGTACGCGGCCGTGCAGTTGCTGCGGCACCGCAACCGTGCCGCCCGCGGCCTGCTCACCGACCCGATCGCGGTGGTCGCCGCGCGGATCGCCGGTCTGGCCGTGATCCTCGGCGTGGCGGTCTACGTGCTCAACCTGGAGCGCAGCCGCAACGTGCTCGTCGTCTCGCTCAAGGGCGTGCCGATCGTGGTGCCGATCATCGCGATCCTGCTCGTCGTCTGGACGTTCGTGCTCCAGCGCACCAGCTACGGGCGGCACATCTACGCGGTCGGCGGCAACGCCGAGGCGGCCCGCCGGGCCGGCATCAACGTCGACCGGATCCGCATCTCCGTGTTCATCATCTGCTCCTCGATGGCCGCGATCGGCGGCATCGTGGCCGCCAGCCGGGCCAACTCGGTCGACCCCAACACCGGGGGCAGTAACGTACTGCTCTACGCCGTGGGCGCGGCGGTGATCGGCGGCACCAGCCTCTTCGGCGGCAAGGGCCGGGTCCTCGACGCCGTGCTCGGTGGCGCAGTGGTGGCGGTCATCGACAACGGTATGGGACTCATGGGATACAGCTCGGGCGTCAAGTTCGTGGTCACCGGCGTGGTGCTGCTCGCCGCGGCGACCATCGACGCGCTGTCGCGTCGGCGGGCCGCCGCCACCGGCACGCGCTGACCCGGGGTACGGGAACACCATGGCAGTGGCAATGCGCGCGGGCCCCAGTCAGGACGAGATCCGTCGGCAGAACCTGGGCGCATTGCTCCGCTATGTACACGTCCACGGCGCCACCACCCGGGCCGAGCTGACCACAGCGCTCGGCCTCAACCGCAGCACCATCGGCGCGCTGACCGCGGACCTGGCCGGCGCCGGTCTGGTCAGCGAGGGGACGCCGAAGGAGACCGGCCGGGCCGGACGACCGTCACTCGTCGTCCGGCCCGAGTCGGGGCGGGTCTACGCGTACGCGTACAGCGTCGAGGTGGACCGGCTGCGGGCCGCGCGGGTCGGGCTCGGCGGTGAGGTGCTCGACCGCCGGGAGATGGACCGGCCGCGCAACCTGGTCGCCGGGGAGGCCGCCCCGCTGCTCGCCGGCGCGGTCAAGGAGATGCACCAGTCGGTGCCGCCGGACGCGATCTGCGTCGGCGCCGGGGTGGCCGTGTGCGGCATGGTCCGCCGGGAGGACGGACTGGTCCGGCTCAGCCCCACCACCGGCTGGGTGGACGAGCCGATCGGTGCGGCGCTCGCCGTCGAGCTGGGGATAGACGTACCCATCACGGTGGGCAACGTGGCCGACGTGGCCGCGTACGCCGAGCACGCCCGGGGCGCGGCGGTCGGCTGCGACAACGTCATCTACATCTACGGCGACGTCGGCGTGGGCGCGGGCATCATCGCCGGGGGCCGGCGGCTGAGAGGGCACGGCGGCTACGGCGGCGAGGTCGGCCACATGGTGGTGGTCCGCGACGGGGTGCGCTGCGACTGCGGCCGGCGCGGCTGCTGGGAGACCGAGATCGGCGAGCACGGGCTGCTGCGCGCCGCCGGCCGGTCCGAGGCGCGTGGCCGGGACGCCCTGCTCGCCGTCTTCGACGCCGCCGACCGCGGCGACGCCCGCGCCCAGACCGCGGTACGGCAGGCCGGCGACTGGCTCGGTTTCGGCGTCGCGAACCTGGTGAACATCTTCAACCCGGAGATGGTCATCTTCGGCGGCACCATGCGTGACCTATACCTGGCCTCCGCGGCGCAGGTACGCAGCCGGCTCAACTCCAACGGGCTGCCCGCGTGCCTGGAGCACGTACGGCTGCGTACCCCGAAGCTCGGTGGCGACGCGGCGCTGATCGGCGCCGCCGAGCTGGCGTTCGAACGACTCCTCGCCGACCCGCTGAACTGATCGGCCCGCCGATCCGTACCAGTGTGCGGACGGGCGGCCGGCTTGCGCGGCCGTCCACGACCCCGCGTACCGGTCCGGACCGAGGAGGCACCGCAACCATGGCATCGCTGGAATCCGCACGCCGCAAGCTGGCGCACCGGGTGGTACTGCTGCTCGCCGCGCTGGGCGCGGGGATCGGCGTCATTCCCGGGACGGCACAGGCCGCACCCAACCCCGGCGTGCAGATGAACGCCGCCGACATGACGCTGCTCAACGGCGTACGGCTGGCCGGGCTGTGGGAGATGCCGGCCGGGCAGATGGCGGCCGAGAAGGGCCAGTCCGCCCGGGTACGCGAGGTCGGCGCGGAGATCGCCAAGCAGCACGCGGAGCTGGACCTGCTGGTGGTCGAGGCCGCGAACAAGCTGGGCGCCACCCTGCCGACGGATCCGACGGCCGAGCAGAAGGGGTGGCTGACCGAGATGCAGAACGCCACCGGCGCCCGGTTCGACCAGATCTTCGTCACCCGGCTGCGGGTCGCCCACGGCAAGATCTTCCCGGTGATCGGCGCGGTCCGGGCCAGCACCCGCGACCCGATCGTGCGCAAGCTGGCCGAGGACGCCAACACGTTCGTCAACGACCACATGACCATGCTGGAGAGCACCGGGCTGGTGCGCTGGCAACAGTTGCCGCCGGCCGCGCTGCCGCCCGCGCAGAGCGACTCGCTCGTCGCCGCCGCCCAGGCCAACGTGGGCAGCGGCGGTGGACTCCAGGTGGGCACCGGTGTGGTGTGGGCGGTGTTCCTGATCGCGCTCGGCACCGGCGGGTACGCGACCTGGCGGCTGACCCGCCGCACGTGACCCCCGGCCGTCGAGCGGGCCCCGGCACGTGTGCCGGGGCCCGTCGCGCGTTCTCAGCCGTGCCAGGAGCGCCACAGCGCGGCGTACGAGCCACCGGCCGCGACCAGCTCGTCGTGTGATCCCAGCTCGGTGATCCGCCCGTCGGCGACCACCGCCACGCGGTCCGCGTCGTGCGCGGAGAAGAGCCGGTGCGCGATGGCGACGACGGTACGGCCGTGCAGCACCGCCGCCAGCGACCGTTCCAGTGCCCGGGCCGCCCGCGGGTCGATCAGCGAGGTGGCCTCGTCCAGCACCAGCGTGTGCGGGTCGGCGAGCACCAGCCGGGCCAGCGCGAGCTGCTGCGCCTGCGCGGGGGTGAGCGGGTGGCCACCCGCCCCGACCGCCGTGTCGAGCCCGTCCGGCAGGGCCAGCGCCCAGTCCAGCGCGTCGACCGCGGCCAGCGCCGCGCGTACCCGAGCCGGGTCGGCGTCCGGCCGGACCATCGCCACGTTGTCGGCGAGCGTCCCGATGAACACGTGGTGCTCCTGACTGACGAGCGCGACATGGGTACGCAGCTCGGCCAGGGGCATTCCGGCGAGCGGCCGGCCGTCCACTGTCACAGTGCCGGCGCTCGGCGCGTGCACGCCCGCCAGCAGCCGGCCCAGCGTCGACTTGCCCGCCCCGGACGGGCCGACCATCGCGAGCCGCTCACCCGGCCGGGGTTCCAGCGTCACGCCGTGCAGCACGTCGTGACCCGGGCGGTACGCGTACCGGACGTCGTGCGCGGCGAGCCGGCCCGCGCCGCCCGCACTGCCCGCAGCGGCGGCGCGCTCGTCCGGCGTGGCGAATGCCTTGGCGCGCTCGTCCGGTTCGGCGGCCACCCCGAGCAGCCGGGCCAGCGAGGCGCCGCCGACCTGGAACTCGTCCAGCCAGCCGAGCAGCCGCTCGATCGGGTCGGTGAGCTGCTGGGCGTAGAGCGTGGCGGCGGTGACCTGGCCGAGGCTGGCCCAGCCCTTCAGGTGGAACCAGCCGCCGATGAGCAGGGTCGCCACCATCGGCACCAGGTAGCCGAACTCGGCCACCGGCCAGAACACGGTCCGCAGGTAGAGCGTGTAGCGCTCGGCCGCGTACGACCGGCTGATGTCCGCGTCGCCGCGGGCCCGGCGGCGGGCCGCCTGCCGCAGCGCCTCGGTGGTCCGCGCCCCCTCGACCGTCTCGCTGATCCCGTCGGTGATGTCCGAGTAGGCGGCGTTCTCCCGCAGGTAGCCCTGCGGCGCGCGGCGCAGGTACCAGCGGGTGCCGGCCCACAGCACCGGCACCGCCAGCAGGCTGGGCAGCGCCAGCAGCGGGCCGGTCAGCACCAGCGCGCCCAGGATCAGCAGCACGGTCAGCGCGGCGATGAGCGTCTCCGGCCCGGCGAACCGGACCGTGCGGGACAGCGCGGCGACGTCCCGCGAGGTGCGGGTGAGCAGATCGCCGGTGCCGGCCCGCTCCACAGTGGCGAGCGGCAGCGCGAGCACCCGGTCGACGAACTCCTCCCGCAGCTCGGCGAGCACCCGCTCACCGAGCCGGGCCGAGGCCAGGTGCGCGAAGCGGACCAGCACCGCCTGCACCACCACGAACGCGGCGATGGCCGCCACGACCCGGTCCACAGTCGTCGCGGCGATGCCCTGGGAGATCCCCTCCACCAGGTCACCGAGCAGGCGCGGGGCGACGAGCCCGGCGCCGGCGGCGAGCGCGTGCAGGCCGAGCGCGACGGCCAGGCCACGCGGGTGACGGCGGATCAGCTCGCGCACGTACCGGCGGACCTGGGCGATGTCGGCGACGGGCAGCGCGTTGCTCATCGGTCCTCCTCCCGGCTCACCGTGGCGGCGTAGCGCGGCTCGCCGGCGAGCAGTTCCTCGTGCCGGCCCTCGGCGACGACCTTGCCGTCCTCGACGAAGACCACGTGGTCGGCGTGACCGAGCACCAGCGGGCTCGTGGTGCAGACGAGCGTGGTGCGGCCGCGGCGGGCCGGGCCGAGCCGTTCGGCGATGCGCGCCTCGGTGTGCGCGTCCACCGCGCTGGTCGGCTCGACCAGGATCAACGTCTCCGGGTCGGCGACGAGCGCGCGGGCCAGCCGCAGCCGTTGCCGCTGCCCGCCGGAGAACTCCCGGCCGCGTTCGGCGACCTCGCCGTCCAGGCCGCCGGGCAGCGCCTCGACGATGTCGGTGGCACTCGCCGCGGCCAGCGCCGCCGCCACGGCGCCGGGCTCGGCCCGGTCGTGCGGGTCAAGCTCCGTGCGCAGCACGCCGCTGAACAGCTGCGCGTCGTTGTCGGCCACCAGGATCCGCTCCCGCACCGTCGCCAGCGCCACGTCCCGCAGCGGTACGCCGTGCAGCGTGACGTCCCCGTCGGCGTACCGGCCGAGCCGGTCGGCGATCTCGGTGGCGTCCTGCGGGGTGGCGGCGGCCAGCGCGGTCAGCCGGCCCGGTCGCAGCACCAGTCCGGAACGTACGTCCGCCAGCTCGCCCGGCCCGGCCGGCACCGGCACCGGGGTGGCCGGGTCGGTGAACTCCGGCGCGAGCCGCAGCAACCGGACGACCCGACGGGCCGCGACGTGTCCCCGGGTCAGCTTGTCGGCCGCCTCGGTGAGGTTGCGCAGTGGGCTGACCAGGAACGCGGTGTAGCCGTAGAACGAGACCAGCTCGCCGGCGCTGATCTCGCCGCGCAGCGCGAACCGGGCGCCCAGCCAGGTCACCAGCACCACGAAGACGCCGGGCAGCAGGATCTGCGCCGCCTGCAACAGCGACTCGACCCGCGCCACCCGCAGCCCGTCCGCGCGCAACGCCTGCGAGCGTTGCCGGTAGCGCTCGGACAGCACCGGCTCGCCGCCGACTCCGCGCAGCACGCGCAGGCCGGAGACGATGTCCGCGGCCCGGGCGGTGAGCCGGCCGGTCGAGTCCCGGTACGCGGCCTGCTGCCGGTGCAGCGGGCGGATCAGCAACGCCACGAGCGCCATCAGCAGCGGCACCCCGAGCACCACCACGAGGCCGAGCGGCTGGGAGGCGCTGAGCAGGATCACCGCCACGGTGACGATGCCGACCACCGAGCCGGCGCCCCGGGCGGTGATGTCGATGGCGCTGCCGATGTGCTCGATGTCGGCGGTGCCGATACTCACCACCTCGCCCGCCGCGACCCGCCGGGGCAGCGCCGCGCCGAGGCGGTTCGTGGCGTCCACCGTGACCTGCACGGTGCGGTAGGCGGCGCCGAGCCAGTTGTGCACCGCGCAGCGGTGGCGCAGGATCCCGGCGACGGCCTGCACCAGACCCAGCCCGAGCAGGGCCAGACTCCAGCGCACCAGCGCGTCCGGGTCGCGTTGGGCCAGGCCGGCTTCCACGGCGCGGCCGAGCACGGCCGGCACCAGCGCCTGGGCCAGCATCCAGATCACGCCGAGCGCGAGCCCGGCGCCGAAGATGACGGGATGTCGCCCGGCGAGCCACACGAGATATCGAGTGGCCGACCGCGCGTCGGGGGTGCCGGGATCGCCGGCCGGTGAGAAGCGCATGGCGCACCGACGCTAGGTGCCGGGGCGACCCGCGCGCCAACCAATTCCGGCGGTCGTGACGACCCTCGCGTCAGCGGTCGACCTGTGTGAAGTCCCAGCTGTGCGGCGGGCGGGCGATCAGGCGCGCCGGCGGCTCGGGCAGATCCCGAGGGCTGTTCCGCCACTTGGAGATGACCACCAGCCGGTGGTCGGTGGAGGAGAACACCTCGCTGGAGACGTGCATCGGGTCGTGCTCGAACTCGGGCAGCGCGGTCTCGCAGACCCAGGTGATCAGGTCGGCGAAGCCGTACGGCTCGGCCTTGGCCTCCCACATGCGGACGATCATGTCGGTCCCCTCCCCGCTCACACGCTGACCACTGTCAGCGGCATCGCCGAGTCGGCCGGCAGGTCCAGCCGGCTCGGCGCGACGCCCGCGGCGACCAGGTGGGAGCCGAGCGCGGCCACCATCGCGCCGTTGTCCGTGCAGAGCTTCGGCCGGGGCGTACGCACCCGGATGCCGTGCCTGCCGGCCCGTTGCTCGGCCATCGCCCGCAGCCGGGAGTTGGCCGCCACTCCGCCGCCGATCACCAGCGTGTCGATGCCGCTGCTGCGGCAGGCGTCGATCGCCTTGCCGACGAGCACGTCGCAGACCGCCTCCTGGAAGGATGCCGCCACGTCGGCGACCGGCACCGGCTCACCGGCCCGCTGCCGCGCCTCCACCCAGCGGGCCACAGCCGTCTTCAGGCCGGAGAAGGAGAAGTCGTACCGGTGTCCGACCAGGTCCTTCGCGGCGGTCAGCCCGCGCGGGAAGGCGATCGACGCCGGGTCACCGGCGCGCGCCTCGCGGTCGATGTACGGCCCGCCGGGGAACGGCAGCCCGAGCAGCCGGGCCACCTTGTCGAACGCCTCGCCGGCGGCGTCGTCGATGGTGGCGCCGAGCGGGACCACGTCGCGGGCCAGATCGTCGACGCGCAGCAGCGAGGAGTGCCCGCCGGAGACCAGCAGCGCGATCGCGGGCTCGGGCAGCGGGCCGTGTTCGAGCGTGTCCACCGCCACATGCGCGGCAAGGTGGTTCACGCCGTACACCGGCTTCTCCGCCGCGACCGCGTACCCCTTGGCGGCGGCGACCCCGACGAGCAGTGCGCCGGCCAGGCCCGGCCCGGAGGTCACGGCGATGGCGTCGATGTCGGCGATGGTGACGCCGGCTTCGCGCAGAGCCCGGTCCATGGTCGGCACGATGGCCTCCAGGTGGGCGCGGCTGGCCACCTCGGGCACCACGCCGCCGAACCGGGCGTGCTCCTCGACGCTGGAGGCGAGCGCGTCGGCGAGCAGCGTGTGCCCGCGCACGATGCCCACGCCGGTCTCGTCGCAGGAGGTCTCGATGCCGAGGATCAGGGGTTCGTCAGCCATGCGCGTCAGTCCTCGTTGCGCTGCATGACCAGCGCGTCGGTGTTGCTCGGTTGGTAGTAGCCGCGCCGTACGCCGATCGGCTCGAAGCCGTAGGTGGCGTAGAGCCGTTGCGCGGGCGCGTTGTCCGCGGCGACCTCCAGCAGCGTGCTGCGGGCGCCGCGCCGGACCGCCTCGGCGAGCAGCGCCTCCAGCAGCAGCCGGCCGATCCCCCGGCGGTGGGCGTCCCGGCGGACCGCGACGTTCTGCACCCACGCCTCGTCGGGCGGGGACACGGCCAGCCCGGCGTAGCCGAGGACGGCGCCGTCGTCGTCGGTGGCGACCAGGTAGAAGTGCCCGTTGGCGAGTTCGTTCCAGAACATCGCCGCCGACCACTGCTCGGCGCCGAAGAGGTCCGCCTCGATGGGCAGCACCTCGTCGATGTGCCACCAGCGGAACCGGCCCAGCCTCATGGCAGGACCGGCTTGTGGCCGGTGGCCGCGACCGCGTCCGGGCGGCGCAGGTAGAGCGGGGTGAGCGTCTCGCCGGGCGCGCCCGCGCGGATCCGCGGCGCGGCGAGACGGGCCAGCGCCAGCGGGTCCGGGTAGTGCGGCTCGTCGCGTACCAGCAGCCCCAGCACGTCCGCGTACCGGTGCGCGCCGTCGCCGACCGCGACGGTGACCGCAAGGTCGCGCGCCCGCTCGGCGACCACCGCCGGGGCGGCCACCTCCGGCCCGGCCAGGCGCCGGCCGGCGCCGTCGTAGACGGCCCAGTAGATCTCCCGGCGCCGCGCGTCGCTCGCCGCCAGCACCGGCTCGCCGGCGGCCGCCGGGTGGCCGAGCCCGTCCAGCGAGCAGACGCCGTACGTGGGTACGCCGAGCACCTGACCCATGGTGGCGGCGGTGACCAGCCCGACGCGCAGCCCGGTGAACGGGCCCGGGCCGAGGCCGGCGACGATAGCGGCCAGGTCGGCGGGCCGTGCACCGACGTCCGCCAGCACGGCGTCGACCTGCGGCGCGAGCAGCTCGCCGTGGGCGCGGGCGTCGACGGTGCACCGGGACGCGCGGACCGCGACGCCGTCCGCCGAGACCTCGGCAAGGGCCGCGGTCACCGCGGGCGTCGAGGAGTCCACCACGAGTACCAGCACGGTAAGCCAGCCTAGCCGTCCGCTCCGTCCGCCCCGTCCGCCCCCGGCACGCCCCCGGCACGCCCCCGGCACGCCCTCGGCACGCCCTCGCCGCTCGTCCGGTCACGATGCGTAGCGCCCGGATCAAAGAGAAGAGGTGAGAGCCTTATGCCTCTGGGTCATAAATATGACTCAGGGGCATAAGGCCAAGAAGAGGACTGCCATTCTCCGGAGATGACGGAGAGTCGCCTCGTTCGAGAAATCGCCCGGACCTTGCGGCGTGAACGCGAGCAGGCAGGGCTCACCCAGCAGGCTCTGGCCGCCCGGTCCGGGCTCAGTCAGGCCGCCATCGCCCGGATCGAACGCGGCGACCGGCTGCCGAGCCTGACCGCCGCGGAACGCCTGCTCGCCGCGCTCGGCCGGCAACTGCGGATCGAGGTCGAGCCGCTGGACAGCCACCTGGACGCCGCGCTGGACGAGATGGCCGGGACGGTGCTTGCCGAGCGGATCGAAGTCCTCCGGCTGGACCGGATCATGGACGCCCTGGGCGACCTGCCGTACGTGCTGTCGGGCGGCACGGCGGCACTGCTGCAGGGCGCGCCGCTGCCGGTGGACGCGGTCGAGATCGCGGTGCGCTGGCGGGACTCGCCGCAGTTCAGCGCGCTCCTCGATCGGATCTACGCGCAGCGCTGGGACGCTCGATGGCAGGTGTGGGGCGGCATCCACACGGAGCCCGAAGAGCCGGGCGAGCACCGCTGGCTGACCCGCTACGGCGAGCTGCGGGCCCGGATGTGCGAGGAACTGCCCGAGCCCATCGAGGTCCGCCTCGGTGAACGTACGTACCCGGTCGAGCCGCTGGTCGAGGTGGAGGTGACCGACCGGCGCACGGCCGAGCTGCTGTCCCGGTACCGCCGGCGCCTCGCCGCGGCGGGCGAGGCGCCGGGCGGGTCAGCCGGCTGAGCGCTCCCAGTCGACGGTGGGCAGCCCCGCGTCGGCCAGCGCCTTGTTAGCAGCGCTGAACGGGCGGCTGCCGAGAAAGCCGCGCGGGTTCATCGGGCTCGGGTGCCCGGCCTCCAGCACCACGTGCTGCGGGTTGGTCACCAGCGCCGCCTTCTTGCGCGCGTAGCCGCCCCAGAGCAGGAACACCACGCGCTGGTCGAGCGCGTCGAGCGCCCGGATGGTGGCGTCGGTGAACTCCTCCCAGCCCTTGTTGGCGTGCGAGCCGGGCGTGGCCTGCCGGACCGTCAGCACCGAGTTGAGAAGCAGGACGCCCTGCGCGGCCCAGCCGTCGAGGTTGCCGCTGCGCGGCTTCGGCACACCCAGGTCCTCGCCCAGCTCCTTGAAGACGTTGCGCAGCGACGGCGGCACCGCCACCCCCTCGCGCACGCTGAAGCTCAACCCGTGCGCCTGGCCCGCCTTGTGGTACGGGTCCTGCCCGAGGATCAGCACCCGGGTGTCGGCCGGCCCGCACAGCCGGTAGGCGGAGAAGAGGTCCTCCAGCGGCGGGAAGACCGTGGCGGTCGCGTACTCCCGGGCGACGAACTCGGCCAGCGCCGCGGTGCGGGCCGGATCCAGGTGGGGGGTGAGCACGGCACGCCAGGCCTCCGGCAGCAGCGCCGGCAGGTCCAGGGTGGGGGCGTCGGGCATCGGCAACCTCTCCTCGTCGGTCGCCATCTTCTTACCAGCCGCGACCGACACTCCCGGGCGGCGGCAGGGCCGGGTACTGGACGGGAAAAGTTACCGGAGCGTAACCTACTGGCAAGTTACTTACGCCACACCGCCACTGCTAGCTTGCATCCACCACCATCGATGCTCGCTAGGAGTGCCCGTGAGCAGGAGAAACACCCGTCCCCGCACGCCCTCCGCCGCCCCCTCCCCCCGCCGCACGACCGGCCTCCGGATGCTGGCCGTCGCCGCGGCGGCAGCCACCTACCTGGCCGGATCCGGCGCAGCCGCAGCCGCCGACGGCACCACGCCGGTGGTCTCCCGCGGCGTGACGATCCCCGCCTTCTACCACCCGCCCGCCGACCTGCCCGCCACCAACGGCACGCTGATCCGTACCGAGCCGCTGCCGCTCGGGCTCAGCATCCCCGGGCTCGACGGCCGCCCGATGCCCGGCACCGCCACCCGCCTGATGTACCGGTCCACCGACTCCAACGGCCGGGCCGTCGGCGTGACCGGCGCCTACATCGAACCGTCGGCGGCGTGGCGGGGCGCCGGCCCGCGCCCGCTGGTCGCCGTCGCCTCCGGCACGATGGGGCAGGGCGACCAGTGCGCGCCCTCGTTCGCCCTGCAACACCCGCTCACCCTCACCGGCGACACCCTGTCCGTCGGCTACGAGGCCCTGGCGATCTACCGCCTCCTCGCCACCGGCGCCGCGGTCGTCGTCACCGACTACGTCGGGCTGGGCGCGACCGACCGGCTGCACACGTACGTCAACCGCCTCGACGAGGGACGTGCCCTGCTCGACGCGGCCCGCGCCGCCCGCACCGTGCCGGGCGCGTCGGTCACCGACCGGTCCCGCGTCGGTCTGTACGGCTACAGCCAGGGTGGCGGCGCCAGCGCCGCAGCCGCCGAACTCCAGCCCACCTACGCGCCCGACGTGCCGCTGGCCGGCACCTACGTCGGCGCGCCGCCGGCCGACCTGACCGCTGTCATCGGCGGCATCGACGGCAGCGCGCTGGCCGGGGCGCTGGGCTGGTCGCTCAACGGCTTCGCCCAGTCCGACCCGGCGGTGCGGGACGTCATCGAGGCGAACGTCAACGACGCCGGCCGGGCGGCGCTCACCGACACCTCGACCATGTGCGTCGGTGACGCCATCCTCCGGTACGCGTTCACCAAGAGCAGCAGGTGGATCACCGGCGGCCGGTCCCTCACCGCTGTCATCGCCGCCTCGCCCGAGGCAGCCGCCGTCCTCGACCGGCAGCGCATCGGCACGCTCAAGCCCGCCGGGCCGGTACGCGTGGCGACCGGCGTCCAGGACGACATCGTGCCCCACCGGCAGGCCCGTCAACTGGCGGTCGACTGGTGCCGCAAGGGTGCCAACGTGACCTACCAGGCCGTCAGCCTGCCCAACCTCGGTGACAAGCTCCTCACCAACCACCTGGCGCCGCTCATCACCGACCAGGGCGACGCGGTGGCCTGGCTGACCGACCGGCTCGCCGGGCGCACCGCCTACTCCAACTGCTGGACGATGCCCCTTCAGCCCTAGGACAGTTCGGCGACCCGGGCGGTCCAGTCGCCGCCGACCGGCTCCAGCGTGACCGCCCGGGTGTCGTCGTCGCGGCGGTCGATGCGTACCCGCAGGTGCGCGTCGACCAGCTGCTCGACCATCCCCTCGCCCCACTCCACCACGGTGACCGCCTCGTCAACCGAGGCGTCCAGGTCGAGGTCGTCGATCTCCGCGCGCGGGTCGGCGGCCTCACCCAGGCGGTACGCGTCGGCGTGCACGAGCGTCACCCGGCCGCCCCGCGCCGGGTCGGGCCGGTGCACCCGGGCGATGACGAAGGTGGGCGAGGTGATGTCCCCGCGTACGCCGAGGCCGGCGCCGATGCCCTGGGTCAGCGCGGTCTTGCCGGCGCCGAGCGGGCCGCTGAGCAGCAGCAGGTCACCGGCCCGCAGCACCCCGGCCAGCCGCCGCCCGAACTCGTGGGTGTCTTCGACCGTCTTCAGCTCCACGACCACTGTCATAGCGAGTCCAGGAACCTCTCCAGCGCCACGTTCACCTCGTCGGCGTGCTCCAGCATCACCACGTGCCCACTGTCGTTGATCTTCACGAACTCGGCGTGCGGCAGCCGCCGGACGATCTCCTCGGAGTGCGTCACCGGCGTGATCATGTCCTTGTCGCCCACGATCACCAGCACCGGCGTGCCGGCCAGCGCCGCAAGCGCCGGGAACCGGGAGTGGGTGGCGATCGTGCGCAGGTAGCGGGTGACCGTGTCGGCCGAGGTGCGCGAGTTCATCATCTCGACGTACGACACCAGGGCCGGGCTCGGCTTCGACGTGCCGAAGCCGTACTTGCGGGTGAGCAGCCAGGCCACGTTCGAGGTCGACCGGCGCGCCCGGTCGATCACGGTCCCGCCGTACCGGGTGGCGTTGCTCATCATGTAGAGCACCGGCGAGCCGACGCGGCCGAGCAGCGCGGGCGCCACCAGCTTGGTCTCCGCCGCGAGGCCGCCCGAGGTGGCCATCAGCACGGTGCCGACCACGCGGTCACCGAACATCTCCGGGTACAGCTCGGCCAGCGCCATGATCGTCATGCCGCCCATCGAATGCCCGACCAGCACCAGCGGGCCGTCCGGGGCCACCTCGTCGAGCACCCGGCGCAGCGTGTGGCCCAGCGCGGTCAGGTCGTACTCGCCGCTCTCCAGCCGGCCGGAACGGCCGTGCCCCGGCTGGTCGTACGCGACCACCCGGTAGTCGCCGCGCTCGGCGAGCCGCTTGCGCTGGAAGTGGAACGTGCCCATGTCCAGGCAGAACCCGTGCACCAGCACCACAGTCGGGTGCCCTGCGACAGGGCGGGTCGGCTCGACCACCTCGACGTGGATGTCGGTGCCGTCCGGCATCTCCAGCCGGTACGCCTCGTCGTAACGCTGCTCACCGAAGACCTCGTCGGCGTACCGGTCGGTGGGATCGTTCTTGAGCCGGCGGACCAGCACCCGCTCGCTGACCACGCCCGCCGCGAGCCCGGCGGCGGCAACGCCGACGGCGGCGCCGACCAGCCCGGCCACCTTGCCGGCAGCGGTACGCGGTCGCGGCAACCGGACACTCATGCGTGCTCGCCGTCGTAGACGCGGGGCACGCGCACACCGCCGAAGCGGGTCACGATCTCGTAGTTGATGGTGCCGACCGCCTCGGCCCAGTCGTCGGCGGTGGGCTCGCCGTCCGCGCCGCTGCCGAACAGCGTCGCCACGTCGCCGTCGGCCACCTCGTCGTCGCCGCAGTCGACCACGAACTGGTCCATGCAGACCCGCCCGGAGATGGTCCGGCGCTTGCCGGCGAGCTGCACCGGGCCGGTGTTGGAGGCGTGCCGCGGCACCCCGTCGGCGTAGCCGAGCGGCACCACCGCGAGGTTGGCCTCCTGCTCGGTGAGGTAGGTGTGGCCGTAGGAGACGCCGGTGCCGGCCGCCACCCGTTTGGTGAGCATCACCCGGGCGCGGGCGGTCATGGCGGGACGCAGACCGAACTGCTCGCCCGCGACCGGCGACAGGCCGTAGACGGCGATGCCGGGCCGGACCAGGTCGAAGTGGGTGTCCGGCCGGGTCAACGTGGCGGCCGAGTTGGCCAGGTGCCGGTAGCGCGGACGCAGACCGGCACGCGTCACCATCTCCAGCCCCTCCTGGAACACGGCGAGCTGGCGGTCGGTGGTGGGGTGACCGGGCGAGTCCGCGTACACGAAGTGGCTCCACACGCCGACCACCTCGACCAGACCGTCGGCCTGGGCCTTCGCGGCGGCCTCCAGCAGCGCCGGCCAGTCGGCGACGGTGGCGCCACCCCGGGCCAGCCCGGTGTCGATCTTGAGGTGCAGCCGGGCCGGGCGGTCCGCCCGGCGGCTCGCCTGGATCATCTCGTCGAGCTGGGTGAGGCCGGCACAGCCGAGGTCGACGCCGACGGTGATCCCGTCGTGCAGCGGCAGCCCGGGGCTGAGCAGCCAGGCCAGCACCGGCGCGGTGATGCCCTCCTCGCGCAGCCGCAGCGCCTCGTCCAGCGTGCAGACGCCGAGCTGGTCCGCCCCGGCGTCGAGCGCCGCGCGGGCGGCCGGCACCATGCCGTGGCCGTACCCGTCGCCCTTGACCACCGCCATCAGTTCGGCGCTGGTGCCGGCCTTGAGCCGGGTCACGTTCTCCCGGATCGCGTCCAGGTCGACGCGCACCTCCGACTGCCACATGTCCTCAGCCTACTTCCGTCAGTGATCATCAGCGCCGTGAGCCGAGCGGGCGGTGCCCGCCGCCACCGGGCGCCGCCGCCCGGATCAGCCCAGCCGGGCCAGTACCGGACGCAACGCCGCGGCCACGTCGGGCGCGGTCACCGGACCGCCGCGCGCCGCCTCCCGCCCGGCCAGCCCGTGCAGGTACGCCGCCGCGGCGGCCGCCCGTTCCGGGGCCAGCCCGGCGGCGAGCAGCGAACCGAGCAGCCCGGCCAGCACGTCGCCGGTGCCACCGGTGGCGAGCACCGGGGTGCCGGTCGGGTTCACGTACGCGCGGCCGTCGGGCGTGCCGATGACCGTACGGTCGCCCTTGAGCAGCACCACCGCGTTCATCCAGGCGGCCAGCCGCAGCGCGGCGGCGACCCGGTCGTCCCCCGGCATCTCGCCGCAGAGCCGGGCGTACTCCCGGTCGTGCGGCGTCACCACGATCGGCGCGTCCCGGCCGCGCAGCCGGTCGGCCAGCTTGCCGTCGACGAGCAGCGTCAGCGCGTCCGCGTCGAGCACCACCGGCACCGGCGCGGCGAGCACCGCGCGCAGCTCGGCGGCGGAGTCCTCGCCGGTGCCGAGCCCGGAGCCGCAGACCCACGCCTGCACCCGGCCGGCGTCGGCGACCCGGCCGGTGGCGATCACCGACGGATGCTGGTGCAGCACCTCGCCCTCGGCGCTCCCGGCGTAGCGGACCAGGCCGGTGGGACCGGCGAGCGCTCCGGCGACCGAGAGCACGGCGGCGCCGGGGTAGGTGGCCGACCCGGTGGCGACGCCTACTACGCCCCTGGTGTACTTCTCCGACGACGCGCCCAGCGCCGGCCACCAGTCGGCCACGTCCGTCTGCTCGATCACCTGGAGCGCAGGCGTGCCGCGCAGCCACGGCGTCAGCCCGATGTCGACCAGCTCGACCTCGCCGGCCAGCTCGGCGGCCGGCCCGACGACCAGTGCGGGCTTGAGCGCGCCGAAGGCGACTGTCACGTCGGCGCGGACCGCCCGGGGCCGCCCGGCGTCGGTGAGCGGGACGTGGCCGGTGTCGACAGCGACGCCGCTCGGCACGTCGACCGCGACCACGGTGGCGCGCGTGCCGCCGCGCCCGCGCTGCCCGGTCAGGCTCGCGGCCAGCTGCTCGGCCGTCTCGCGGAGCCCTCCGGCGCCGCCGATGCCCACGATGCCGTCGAGCACCAGGTCGACCACAGCGGGCGGCCGGTCGGCCACACGGCCGCCGGCGGCGCGCAGGGCGGCCAGGCCCTCGGCGTGTGCCCGGCCCGGCGTGAGGAGCAGCGCTGTCACCGCCACGCCCCGGCGGGCCAGATGCGCGCCCGCGAACAGCGCGTCGCCGCCGTTGTCGCCGGACCCGGCGAGCACCAGCACCCGGGCGCCGTAGACACCGCCCCGGTCGGCGAGCAGCAACGCGCAGCGGCGGGCCAGCCCGGCCGCCGCCCGCTGCATCAGCGCACCGGGCGGGAGGGTGGCCATCAGGCCCGCCTCTGCCGCACGAACGTCCGCGACCCGCCACACCTGTCTCATGCCACCCCGCCCCGCTCGTCGCGCCGGCTCAGCATCCGCTCGCGGCTCCCCCGATCACGGCCTCACCCTACCGGCGGTACGCGCCCGGGACCGGCTGGCGAACAAGCCCTGTGGATAACCCGGACCGTTGTCCACAGGGGTCGGCGGCCATTGCCGGGTGCCGCCTAGCGTCCCGGTGTCCGGAGCCGGCCGGTGGCGCCGGGCGAGGGAGGGCACGTGGTGGAGAAACCGTTCGACGTCGACCCGGAGCTGCTGCGATCGGTGGCGCGCGAGCTGGCCGACGACGCGTACCGGCTGGCCCGCGGGCCGGGCGCGGCGCCGGAGTCGTTGCTGGTGGCGGCACCGGACGGCTGGCGATCCGCGGTGGCGCTGGCCGAACTGGAGTCGGCCGTGCGGCGCTGGTCCGGCGCGCTCGGCGCCCGGGTGGCCGACACCGCTCAGGCGTTGCGCCGCGGCGCGGACGGCTACGAGGCGGTCGACGAACGCGCCGCCCGCCGCCTCACCGGGGTGCTCCGGTGAACGACGGTCCGGCCGACGCCGTGGATGTGCCGGTCGGCTACGCGCAGCTCTGGCGGGCCGATCCGGGCGCCTGGTCCACCGCCGGGGCGGCGTGGCGGGGCATCACCACGCCGGTACGGCAGCGCGCCGACGCGTTGACCGCCCGGATCGGCACGCTCCGCCCCGGGTGGTCGGGTGCGGCCTCGACTGCCGCGCAGCGGCGCATCGGGGATCTGCGCACCGATCTCACCGACGTGCTGCCCGCACTGGTCGAGGTCGATCAGGTGCTCGCCGAGTTCGGCGCCCGGCTGGGCGCGGCGAAGGCCCGGCTCGGCGCCGAGGTGGCCCGCGCCGAGTCCGGTGGCCTGCTCGTCGACCGCACCGGCGCGGTCCGGCCCGACCCGGCACGGCCGCCGGGGCAGACCGGGCCGGCGGTGGTCGACGCGCGGGCCGGGATCCGGGGCGCGCTGACGCTCGCCGGCGCCGCCGACCGCGAGGCGGCCGGCCGGCTGGCGGAGCTGACCACCGCTGCGGTACGCGGCTGGGTGAGCGTCCCGCCCGCGTGGCGGCCCGGTCCCGGCGCCGGGCCGGCCGAGGTGAGCCGCTGGTGGGCCGGCCTGAGCGCGGCCGAGCGGCGCTGGCTGGTGGGGCGGGAACCGGGCCGGATCGGGCGCCTCGACGGGCTTCCGGCCGCCGTCCGGGACCAGGCGAACCGGCTACTGCTCGGCGACCGGCGGGAGCAGTTGCTCGCGCGCCGGCTCGGGCTGCTGCATCCGCTTCCGGCCGGGCCGTTGGAGGCGTCCCGGCGGGTCCGGCTCGCCGCTGTCGAGGCGGCGCTGCGCGGGCTGGACGGGCTCGGCGAGCGGCTGGCCGCGGGCGGGGCGCCGCGGGCGTACCTGCTGGGGCTCGACCCGGCCGGCGACGGCCGCGCGGTGGTGGCGCTCGGCAACCCGGACCGCGCCGCCTCGGTGCTCACGTACGTCCCGGGCATGACCTCGGATCTCGCCGACGCGCCGGCCGAGCTGGGCCGGGCAGCACGGGTGTTGCAGCGATGCGCGGCGCTCGGGCCGGGCGAGGAGGCGGCGGCTGTGCTCTGGCTGGACTACGACGCGCCCGGCTTCCTCACCGAGGCGGCGGGCACCCGGCAGGCCGAGGACGCCGGCCCGGCGCTGCACCGGTTCCAGGACGGGCTGCGGGCCGCGCACGAAGGCCCACCGGCCCGGCAGACGGTGCTCGGGCACAGCTACGGCTCGCTCGTGGTCGGCACCGCCGCCCGCGACCACGGGTTGGGCGCCGACGCGCTGGTCTTCGTCGGCTCGCCGGGGGTCGGCGTCGACCACGCCGCCGAGCTGCGGATGCCCGCCGGTCAGGTCTGGTCGTCGACCGCGCCGGACGACGTGATCCGGCTGGCCCGCCCACCGGACGAGCTGGCCCGCCGCGCGCTGCTCGCGGGTACGCCGCTCGGTCCGGCGCTCGCCGTGCTCGACCCGCACGGCGAGCGACTCTGGTTCGGCGCCGACCCGAGCGCGCCGGACTTCGGCGGGAGGCGCTTCCCGAGCGCTCCGCACGGCCACACCGGCTACTGGGATCCGGACAACCCGGCGCTGGACGGCATGGCCCGGATCGTGCTGGGCCGATGACCGCCCGCGGCCCTCCGGCGACCGGTCCGCGGCCGTCCGGCGGCCGCCCGTGAGGCAGGCCGGAGACGACGCGGTCCCTCCACCCGTCGTGCGGGCGGAGGGACCGTGGACGAGATCGGCTACTCGACAGTGACCGACTTGGCCAGGTTCCGGGGCTGGTCGACGTCGTGCCCGCGGGCGGCGGCGATCTCGGCGGCCAGCACCTGCAACGGCACCGTGGTCACCAGCGGCGCCAGCAGCGTCGGCGTACGCGGCACGTAGATCAGGTGGTCGGCGTAGCGGACCACCGCCTGGTCGCCCTCCTCGGCGATCACGATGGTGCGGGCGCCGCGGGCGCGGACCTCCTGGATGTTGGAGACGACCTTGTCGTGCAGCATGCCCCGGCCCACCGGGGAGGGCACGATGCAGATCACCGGCGTGCCCTGGTCGATCAGCGAGATCGGGCCGTGCTTCAGCTCGCCGGCGGCGAAGCCCTCGGCGTGCATGTACGCCAGCTCCTTGAGCTTCAGCGCACCCTCCAGCGCCACCGGGTAGCCCACGTGCCGGCCGATGAACAGCACCGTCGGCTCGGACTTCAGCTCGCGGCCCAGCTCACGGACCGGCTCGATGCGGTCCAGCAGCTCCCGCAGCTTGCCCGGCATCTCCTGGAGCTGGGCCACCACCGCGCCCACCTCGTCGGCGAACTTGATGCCGCGCACCTGGGCCAGGTGCAGGCCGATCAGGTAGCAGGCGACGACCTGGGTGAGGAACGCCTTGGTGGAGGCGACGGCGATCTCCGGGCCGCCGTGGGTGTAGAGCACCGCGTCGGACTCGCGCGGGATGGTCGAGCCGTTGGTGTTGCAGATCGCCAGCACGCGGGCCTTCTGCTCCTTGGCGTGGCGCAGCGCCATCAGCGTGTCCATCGTCTCGCCGGACTGCGAGATCACCACGATCAGCGTGGACCGGTCCAGCACCGGGTCGCGGTAGCGGAACTCGCTGGCCAGCTCCACCTCGCAGGGGATGCGGGTCCAGTGCTCGATGGCGTACTTGGCGACCAGGCCGGCGTGGTAGGAGGTGCCGCAGGCGACGATGAAGATCTTGTCGACGTCGCGCAGGTCCTGCTCGCTGAGGCGGACCTCGTCGAGGGCGATCTCGCCGGTCTCGGTGAGCCGGCCCAGCAGCGTGTCGGCGATGGCCTGCGGCTGCTCCTCGATCTCCTTGAGCATGAACCAGTCGTAGCCGCCCTTCTCGGCGGCCGACGAGTCCCAGTCGATGTGGAAGTCCGTGCCGCTCGCCGGCTGACCGTGGAAGTCGGTGATGTCGATGCTGTCCGGGGTGATCAGGACGATCTGGTCCTGCCCCAGCTCGACCGCGTCCCGGGTGTGCTCGATGAACGCGGCGACGTCGCTGGCCAGGTAGTTCTCGCCGTCGCCCCGGCCGACGACCAGAGGCGAGTTGCGCCGGGCGCCGACCACCGCGCCGGGGATGCCGGCGTCGACGGCGAGCAGCGTGAACGCACCCTCCAGGCGCGCGCAGACCACGCGCATGGCGGCGGCGAGCAGCGCCGGGCTGTCGGTCTCGCCGGCCGAGCGCAGGTCGGCCAGCGCGCGGGCGATCAGGTGCGCGGCGCACTCGGTGTCGGTGTCGCTGGCGAACTCGACACCCTCGTCCTCCAGCTCGGCGCGCAGCTTCGCGAAGTTCTCGATGATGCCGTTGTGGATCACCGCGACCCGGCCGTCCGGGGAGAGGTGCGGGTGGGCGTTGCGGTCGGTCGGGCCGCCGTGCGTGGCCCAGCGGGTGTGGCCGATGCCGGTGGTGCCGTCGCCGATGCCGATCGGGCTGGCGGCGCAGTCCTCGGGGTTGTCGGCCGCCCGCTCGGAGAGGACCTTCTCCAGGTTCGCGAGCTTGCCGGCCTTCTTCTCGGTCAGCAGCTCGTCCTCGCAGACCACGGCGACGCCGGCCGAGTCGTAGCCGCGGTATTCGAGACGCCGCAGTCCGTCAAGCACGATGCCGAGCGCCGGGCGCGCACCGGCGTAACCCACGATTCCACACATGGTCCGCAGCCTAACCGAGTTTCGCTCATCGTGCGTGCTCGGAAAGGCGGTTAACGATCACTGAACTTGAGCGAACCGAGCGCCGGGGATGCGATTACCGGACAAAGCACCATCCAGGTCGTTCCGCCCGTCCGGACCGGTTCGGGACGCGGGGCGCGGACCGCCGGCCGGGACCGCACGGCTGGTCGCCACCGCCTACATTGAGGCCGGGCGCCGTCCCCCGGCCCCACCGTTCCGCGGTCGTCCGCGCCGTACCCCTGTGAGCTGAGCCCATGTCCGAGACGACCCCCGCCCCCGAACCGGCCTCCGGACCGAGCGACCCGACCGCCGCGCCGGCCACGCCGCAGCCCTCGTCCTGGACGCCGCCGGACCCGTTGGCCGCCCCGCAGCCGTGGACGCCGCCCGCGCCCTGGTCGCCGCCCCCGGCACCGAGCCCTTGGGCGGCAGCCGGCCCGGAGAGCGCGTCCGGAACCGACCCGGCCTCGTCCCCGAGCGGCACGGGCCGGCCGGTGGGCGAACCGGGGTGGGCGGCTCCGGCCGACCCGGCCGCCACGCCACGCCCGGCCGTCCCACCGGCCTCCGGCGATCCGCAGGCCCCAGGCTTCCCGGCCACGCCCGGCTGGCCGTCCCAGCCCGGCGTCCCGGACTTCTCGGCACAGCCGGCCTGGACACCGGGCGCCTACCCGCCCGGCCCTCACAAATCCGGGTCCTACCCGCCCGGGCCCTACCCGCCGCCGTACGCGTATCCGGGCATGCCGCCGCGCCGCAGCGGCGGCGGCTGGGTGGCCGGTCTGGTGATCGGCATCGTCACCGTCCTCGCGCTGATCGTCTGCGGCTGCGTCGGGCTGTCCTTCCTCGGCCGCTCCATGACCGACGGGACGGCCTCCGGCGACCGGTACGACGGGCCGCTGTACGGCGAGCCCGACGGATGGGCCGACGAGCCCACCGGTCCCCCGGCCCGACCGGTCACCACCCCGTCCGGCGGACCCGGCAGGTTCACCGTCCTGTACGAGGTCACAGCCACCGACGGCGAGGCGGAGGTGCAGTTCTACGACGCGGACGCGAACTTCCACCAGCCCGGCGCCGTGGACACGCCCTGGCGGCTGAGCCTCACCGCGAACGACCGCGAGCGGGTGCAGATCATCGCCAGCCCCGTCGAGTCCGGCGAGGTGACCTGCCGGATCACCGTCAACGGCAAGGTCGTCTCCACGGACTCGGGCGAGTACGGCGCGACCTGCTTCGGCTGGTGAGCGGTCGGCGGCGGGCCGTAGGCTGGCCGCCGTGACGACGACCGATCCCCTGGTGGCCCGGATGCGGCCGTTCGGCACCACCGTCTTCGCCGAGATGTCCGCGCTGGCCGTGCGCACCGGCGCGGTCAACCTCGGGCAGGGCTTCCCGGACACCGACGGCCCGCCGGAGATGCTCGCCGCCGCGGCCGAGGCGCTGCGTACCGGCCACAACCAGTACCCGCCCGGCCCGGGGATCCCCGCGCTGCGCGCCGCCGTCGCCGGGCACCAGCGCCGGTTCTGGGGCCTGGAGTACGACCCGGACGGCGAGATCGTCGTGACGGCCGGCGCCACCGAGGCGGTCGCGGCGAGCATCCTCGCGCTCTGCGAGCCGGGTGACGAGGTGATCTGCTTCGAGCCGTACTACGACTCGTACGCCGCCTCGATCGCGCTCGCCGGCGCGGTCCGCCGCCCGGTGACGCTGCGGCCCGGCCCCGACGGCAGGTACGCGTTCGACCCGGACGAGCTGCGCGCCGCGTTCGGGCCGCGTACCCGGCTGGTGCTGCTGAACTCGCCGCACAACCCGACCGGCAAGGTCTTCACCGCCGACGAGCTGACGACGGTGGCCGAGCTGTGCCGGGAACACGACGTGTACGCGGTCACCGACGAGGTCTACGAGCACCTGGTGTTCACCGACGCCGCCGCGCCGCACGTACCGCTGGCCACGCTGCCGGGCATGCGGGAGCGGACGCTGCGCATCTCGTCGGCCGGCAAGACGTTCTCCTGCACCGGCTGGAAGGTCGGCTGGGTGAGCGGCCCCGCGCCGCTGGTGGCGGCGGTGCTGCGGGTGAAGCAGTTCCTCACGTTCGTCAACGCCGGGCCGCTGCAACCGGCGGTGGCTGTGGCGCTCGGGCTGCCGGACGCGTACTTCACCGGGTTCCGGGACGACATGCAACGCCGCCGGGACCAGCTCGCCGCCGGGCTGGCCGACGCCGGGTTCGGCGTGCTCGCGCCGGAGGGCACCTACTTCGTCACCGCCGACGTCACGCCGCTGCGCGGCCGGGACGGGGTGGAGTTCTGCCGGGCGCTGCCGGAGCGCTGCGGCGTGGTGGCGGTGCCGACGCAGGTGTTCTACGACGACGTGGAGGCCGGGCGCCGGCTGATCCGGTTCGCGTTCTGCAAACGGCCGGAGGTGCTGGCCGAGGCGGTGACCCGGCTGCGCCGGCTCCGGGCGGACGGATGAGCGACGAGCAGGCCACGCGGCTGCGCCGGTTCACCGCCCAGCGTGACTGCGACACGATGCTCTCCGGCGTACGCCCGGCCTCCGTACGGGAACAGCTCGCCGCGCTCGATCAGGTGGCCGGGGACGACCCGCCCGACCTGTACGGCGAGGGCGGGCCGGTGGCGGAGCTGGAGCTGCGGGTCGCCGAGCTGCTCGGCGCGGAGGCTGCCGCGTTCTTCCCGTCGGGCACGATGGCGCAGCAGGTGGCCATGCGTCACGGGGCGGAGCTGACCGGCCGCGCCGGTGTCGGCCTGCACCCGCTCAGCCATCCGCTGACGCACGAGCGGGACGCGTACGCGCTGCTCGCCGGCGTACGCGCGGTGCGCACCACGAGCGCGCCGCGCAACCCGGCTGCCGACGAGGTGGCGGCGCTCGACGAGCCGATCGGCACGCTCTTCCTGGAGTTGCCGCTGCGGGACGCCGGGTTCGTGCTGCCGACCTGGGACGAGCTGGTGGCCGTCGTCGCGGCGGCGCGCGCCCGCGGCGCCCGGGTGCACTTCGACGGGGCCCGGCTCTGGGAGTCGTCAGTCCATCTGGGCTACTCGCCGGCCGAGATCGCGGCGCTGGCCGACAGCACGTACGTCTCGTTCTACAAGTCGCTGGGCGGCATCTCCGGTGCCGCGCTGGCCGGCGACGCGGAGCTGATCCGGTACGCGCGTGCCTGGCGGCACCGCTACGGCGGCACGCTGTTCCAGCAGTGGCCGGCGGCGCTCGCAGCGCTCGCCGGGCTGACCCGGGAGCTGCCCCGCCTCCCCGGGTACGTGGTGCACGCCCGGGTGGTGGCCGAGGCGCTGGCCGCCCTGCCCGGCGCCCGGGTGTACCCGGCGCCGCCGCACACCCACCAGTTCCGGTTCTGGCTGCCGTACCCGGCGGCCGTGCTCGACGCGGCGAACCTGGCGCTGGCCGAGGAGGAACGCGCGTGGTTCGTCGGCGGCTGGCGGGACACCGAGGTACCCGGGCTGGCGCTGGCCGAGGTGACCGTGGCCGGGCCGGCGCAGGAGCTGGACGCCGGCGCGGTGGCCGACCTGGCCGCCCGCTTCCTGCGCCGGGTCCAGGCGAACTGACCGCCGCGTCCGGCCGAGCTGACCGGCGAGGAGGAAGAGCAGGCGGCCCCGGGTCGGTCAGGCGACCGGGCTGGCGGTGCGGACCTGCTCGGCGATGCGCTCGGCGACCTCGCGGGCGGTGTCCTCGGTGGCCGCCTCGACCATGACCCGCACCAGCGGCTCGGTGCCGGACGGGCGCAGCAGCACCCGGCCGGTCTCACCCAGCTCCGCCTCGGCGCGCTCGACCTCGGCCCGGACGGCCGGTGCGGCGGCGCCGACGGTACGGTCGCCGACCGGCACGTTGATCAGCACCTGGGGCAGCTTGGTGACCACGGCGGCCAGCTCGGCCAGCGAGGTGCCGGTGGCGGCCATCCGCGCCATCAGGTGCAGGCCGGTCAGCACGCCGTCGCCGGTGGTGGCGTACGCGGGCAGCACGATGTGGCCGCTCTGCTCGCCGCCGAGCGCCAGGCCGGAGGCGCGCAGCTCCTCCAGCACGTACCGGTCGCCGACCTTGGTCTCGACCAGCCGGATGCCGTGCTCGGACATGGCCAGCCGGAGACCGAGGTTGCTCATCACTGTGGCGACCAGGGTGTCCTGGGTCAGCTCGCCGGCGTCCCGCATGGCCAGCGCGAGGATCGCCATGACCTGGTCGCCGTCGACCTCGTTCCCGTCGGCGGTGACCGCGACGCAGCGGTCGGCGTCGCCGTCGTGGGCGATGCCGAGGTGGGCGCCGTGCTCGACCACCGCGGCGCGCAGCGCCTCGATGTGGTTCGAGCCGCACTCGTCGTTGATGTTGAGCCCGTCCGGCTCGGCGTGGATGGCAATCACCTCGGCGCCGGCCTCCCGGTAGGCGACCGGTGCGACGTCGGCGGCCGCGCCGTTGGCGCAGTCGACCACGACCTTGATCCCGTCGAGGCGGTGCGGCACGGTGCCGACCAGGTGCTGCACGTAGTGGTCGGCGCCGTCGAGCAGGTCGTGCACGCGGCCGACACCGGCGCCGACGGGGCGCTTCCAGGCGGTGGTGGCGTTCGCCTTCACCGCCTCCTCGATCCGCATCTCGATCTCGTCGGGCAGCTTGTGCCCGCCGGCGGCGAACAGCTTGATGCCGTTGTCCGGCATCGGGTTGTGCGAGGCGGAGAGCATCACGCCCAGGTCGGCCTTTGCCTCGGCGGTGAGGAACGCCACCGCCGGGGTGGGCAGCACGCCGACCCGGACCACGTTGGCGCCGGCGCTGGTGAGCCCGGCGACCACCGCCGCCTCCAGCATCTCGCCGCTGGCCCGGGTGTCCCGGCCGACCACCGCGAGCGGCGGATGGCTCTTGTCGGTCTCGGCCAGCGTGTGGGCCGCGGCCACCGCGACCGCAAGCGCCAACTCCGGGGTGAGATCCGCGTTCGCCCGCCCGCGTACGCCGTCCGTGCCGAACAACCGGCCCATACCCGCCAACCTCCGTGGAACTGCCGATGAGAGGAGAAACGCGGAACGGCCGGTCCGCCTCCCGGGAAGGGGAAGCGGACCGGCCGTCCGTCAGAAGTACAAGACGCTTGTGATGATCAGCGCTTCGAGTACTGGGGAGCCTTGCGGGCCTTCTTGAGGCCGTACTTCTTGCTCTCCTTGACCCGGGCGTCACGGGTCAGGAAGCCGGCCTTCTTCAGGGCCGGGCGGTCGTCGGGCTCGCTGACGATCAGCGCCCGGGCGATGGCGAGCCGCAGCGCGCCGGCCTGGCCGGTGGTGCCGCCGCCACGCAGGTTGGCGATCACGTCGAACGCCTCGGGCTTCTCGGCGGTGACCAGCGGGTCCTTGATGAGCTGCTGGTGCACCTTGCTCGGGAAGTAGGCCTCGAGGTCGCGGCCGTTGCAGGTGATCTTGCCGCTGCCCGGGATGATCCGGACCCGGACGATGGCTTCCTTGCGCCGACCCACGGTCTGGATCGGGCGGTCACCACGGGGCGCGCGCGCGACGGGCGCCGGCGCCTCGGTGGCCTCGGGGGCGACCTCGGTGGCGGTGATGTCGGTCATGCTGCTTCCTTCGCCCGCGCTCACTGCGCGATCTGCTTGATCTCGAACGGCACCGGCTGCTGCGCGGTGTGCGGGTGCTCGGCACCGGCGTAGACCTTCAGCTTCTTGAGAAGCTGACGGCCCAGCTTGTTGTGCGGGAGCATGCCCTTCACGGCCAGCTCGATGGCCCGCTCGGGCCGCTTGGTGAGCAGCTCGTCGTAGCCGACCCGCTTCAGGCCGCCCGGGTAACCGGAGTGGCGGTAAGCGACCTTGGTCTGGCGCTTGTTGCCGGTCAGCGCGACCTTGCCCGCGTTCACGATGACGACGAAGTCGCCCGTGTCGACGTGCGGCGCGAAAGTCGGCTTGTGCTTGCCACGCAGGAGCGTGGCGGCGTGGGTCGCCAGGCGGCCCAGCACGACATCAGAGGCGTCGATGACGTGCCACTGACGCTCGATCTCACCCGGCTTCGGGCTGTACGTACGCACAGGTCTACCTTGTCTCGTCGTCGGTCTGGGGTCGCGCGCCGAGGTGACCAGGAGTACCCAGCCGGACCAGCGCGCACGAACGACCAAGCGTACCTGATGCGGCACGCCTAAGAATGTCGTACAACAGCAGGCAACGATACCCGGCCGCCCGGCGGCAGGTCAAAACGGGGTCGCGCCGCGCGTGGCCTGCGGGTTCGTCATGGCACAGGTCACACGCCGACCAGCGTACGCGGTCCGGGACGCAGGTAGACCACCCAGGTGACCAGGAAGCAGAGCGCGTACCAGCCGATGAAGGCCAGGTAGGCGGCATCAGCAGTGCCGGAGGCCAGGAACGACTGCCGGAACGCCACGTTCACCAGCACCCCGCCCGAGGCGCCGACCGCCCCGGCGATGCCGATCACTGCGCCGGCCAGCCGCCGGGCCCGCCGCTGTGCCGCCTCCGGGTCGCCGGTCAGCTCGCTCTCCGCGACGGCCCGGGCCCGGAAGATCGCCGGGATCATCTTGTACGTCGACCCGTTGCCGATGCCGGAGAAGACGAACAGCGCCAGGAACCCGGCCAGGTAGAGCGGGAACGACTTCTCCCTGGCGGCGTACAGCACCAGCCCGGCCCCGGCGGCCATCGCGACGAAGTTCCAGAACGTGACCCGCGCCCCGCCCAGCCGGTCGGCGAGCTGACCGCCCACCGGCCGGATCAGCGACCCGATCAGCGGCCCCAGGAAGGTCAGCCAGGCCGCGTCCACGGGGGTCGGGAACCGGTCGTGGAACTGGAGCTGGAGCACCTGGCCGAAGGCGAACCCGAAGCCGATGAACGATCCGAACGTGCCCACGTAGAGCAGCGACATCACCCAGGTGTGCGGGTCGCGGGCCGCCGCGCGCAGCGCGCCCGGCTCGTTGCGCGCCCCCGGCACGTTGTCCAGCCACCGGGCCGCGGCCAGCGCGGCCAGCACGATCAGCGGCAGGTAGACCGCCGGCACGAGCCGGGGGTACGCGGCGCCGGCGGTCGCCAGCACCGCCAGCCCCACCAGTTGCACGGCCGGTACGCCCAGGTTGCCGCCGCCGGCGTTGAGCCCCAGCGCCCGGCCCTTGAGCCGCTCCGGGAAGAACAGGTTGATGTTCGCCATCGACGAGGCGAAGTTGCCGCCGCCGACGCCGGACAGGCAGGCCAGCACCATCAGCGTGGCGTACGACACCCCGGGCTCGATCAGCACCGCCATCGGCACCGCCGGCACGAGTAGCAGCAGCGCGCTCACGATGGTCCAGTTCCGGCCGCCGAAGCGGGCCACCGCGAGCGTGTACGGCAGCCGCAGCACCGCCCCCAGCGCGGCCGGTACGGCGGTGAGCAGGAACTTCCCGGCCGGGTCGATGCCGTACTCGGGGCCCAGGAACAGCACCGTGACGGACCAGAGGCTCCACACCGAGAAGCCGACGTGCTCGGCGAAGATCGAGACGTACAGGTTGCGCCGGGCGACCCGGGCGCCACCGGCCGCCCAGAACGCCGGGTCCTCCGGCCGCCATTCGGTGAGCCGGCCGGCGGTGGTGGCCGGAGGCGTGGTCGGTGCGGAAACGAGCGTGCTCACGGGCGACTCCTCCTCGTCGATGACGAGGCGACGCTCTCAGCCCGTGGTTTCCCCGGCGTGCCCCACACGCGTCGGCCCGGCAACGGAGATCGCACGTCCGCCGGACGGCGCCGGTGAGGCGGTCACAGATCCTGGAGGATCCGCAGCGCCCGGCCGACCCGCTGCATGGTCTCGGTGTCCGCCACGTCCACGCACTCGGTGAACCACTTCTTCATCGGCGAGGAGATCCGGTCGGGCATCACCACGTACGCGCCCATCGGCACGGCGAGCGGCGAGTCGCGCAGCAGCGACTCCTCGACCACCTCGGCCACGATCACGATCGGTACCGCAGTGGCGTTGTAGACGTCGGAGCTGATCACCAGGCCGAACCGCTCCCGGGCGCCGGAGATGCGCCAGACCTCACCCCTACGCAGCACGCGGACGCCCGCCGAACAGGGCGTCGTCGACGAGCGCGACCTCCTGGGCGTCGGCCAGGGCGGCGGCTTCCAGGTCCAGGCCGGCACGGCCGACCGCGTCGGCGTGCGCGGTGAAGACCTCACGCAGCGCCTTCTCCCGGGCGGCCTGGTCCATCCAGGCGGAGAGGGAGAGCCCTTCCCGCTTGGCGAACCGGCGCGCCTCCTCGATCGTCTCGTCGGAGAACGACAGCGTCACCTTGGCGGTCATGCCGCGAAGACTACCCATCGGTATGACCGCCAGTCATCCTCGTCCCCGCCGATCGCGGAATCGGACACCTGCAGGTGAAACAAGGGAAGCCGGTTGCGGATATTGCACTTGGGGGCGACGATAGAGCAGGTCCGAACGGCTGGGACGACACAAGCCGCATCTGCCACAGGGAGCCGTCATGAGCCTCAGAACCGGCATGGCCGCCTCGGTCATGCCCACCGAGGGAGCGGAGCGCCAGAAGGCGGCCGCCATGGAGGAGTTCCTCGTGCGGCACCCCCTCGCCGCGGGCGGAGGCGTGGCCCGCCTCGTCTCGGCGGACGGCGAAGAGGTCGAGGTGCCCGCCCAGATGTTCGACGTCCTCCATCAGATCTCGGCGATGCTCGCCCGCGGCGACGGCGTCGCGATCAGTGCCATCTCCCGCGAACTGACGACGACCGAGGCGGCGAAGCTGCTCGGCATGTCCCGCCCCACACTCGTCCGCCTCCTGGAGGACGGGTCGATCGCGTCCCACCGGGTCGGCAGCCACCGGCGCCTCTTCCTCCGCGACGTCCTCGCATTCCGGCAACGGCAGATGGAGGAGCGACGGAAGTCGTACGAGGCCTTGATGTGGGAATCCGACGCGCTGGGTTTCACCGACGACGTGTAGTTCCGGGCCCGGCCAGGGGGCGCTGGGTAGGGTGTCCACTGTGATCCCCAGCGCCTCACTGGTGTTCCTGGACGCGAGGACGTTCTGGCGGAATGGATGTATCGCCTGCGCCGTAAGCGGCCCGAGCATTCCGAGCAGGCGATCGGCGGGCAGCGACGCCGCTTCGTCCAGGCGTTCCCGTACGGCCTCGTCACCGGCTATTCGCCGAACGACGTTCCGTGCCCGCCGGACCCGGACGACCGGCACGTGCTGGCCGCCGCCGTCCACGGCCGCGCCGACATCCTGGTGACCGACGACCGGCGCGCCTTTCCGCCGGAATGCGTACGGGAATCGCTGTCGGTCCGCACCGGCGACGAGTTCCTCAACTGGGTGGCCGACCGTTCGATGCCTCTGGTCATGAGAACGTTGGCGCGGCAGATCGACTACTACCGGCGCAGCCTGGTCGCCGAGGACAAGGACGCGGTCGAACTGATCGCCCACCTAAGGAAGGCCGGCGCGTCCCGTTTCGCCGATCGGCTCGAGAATCACCTCGCCGATCCGTCCGGCCGCTGACCGCCGAAGACCGCGAAACGCCATTCCTTGAAGAAGCAGTCCACGTCCACCAGGCCCGCCTCGGTCAGCCAGCGACACTGCTCGGCCACCGGGGCCGGCCGGTCGTGCCGCATCCGCTCGCGGGCGCCGGCGATCTCCTCGGCGTCGGAGCCCAGCTCGGTGATCCGCGCCGTCCACACCTCGTCGTAGCGGCGGTCCAGCGCGGGGGTCGGCCCGGCGACCTGCTCGGCGTTGACGAACACCCCGCCGGGGACGAGCGCGTCGGCGGCCCGCTTGTACAGCGCCCGCTTGCCCTCGTCGTCGAGGTGGTGGATGGCCAGCGCGGAGACCACCGCGTCGTACCGGCCGGCGGGCAGCGGGCCGGCCAGGTCGGCGTGGACAGTGCGGTGCGGCACGCCACGGGCGTCCAGGTGCCCGGCGGCCACCGCGAGCATGCCGGGGGCGCCGTCCACGAGCGTCAGGCGGACCCCGGGGACGGCCGCGGTCAGCAGCAGGGACAGCAGGCCGGTGCCCGCGCCCAGGTCCAGCACCTCGGGGGTACGCCCGGCGGCGAGCGCGGCGCGCAGCGGGGGTGCGGCCACCTCGACAGCGGTGCCGTAGAAGGCGTCGAAGCAGGGCACAAGGCGGCGCCGGGCCTGGTCGTAGCTGCCGGCCACCGCGTCGAACGCGTCCGCCACGCTCATCATGCCTCCCGTTATATGAGATTGTTGTCCCACATTCTAAGCCCTGCGGAGCGTCTCGTCACCCGCGTGCGGTGTGAAGCGCTCGTGACAGGACCGAAACAGAGCAGACCCGGACCGGAAACCGCCCGACGGCACGCTTTTCCGACATGACAGACGGTGCACGCACGGCGACGCGAACGGGGTCACGCCTCGTCGAGGCCGCCACGCACTGCCCGTACTGCGCGTTGCAGTGCGGCATGGTGCTACGCGCCACCGGCGACGGTGTCGAGGTCGGCGCCCGCGACTTCCCCACCAACCGGGGCGGGCTCTGCCAGAAGGGCTGGACCGCCGCCGACCTGCTCGACCACCCGGACCGGCTCACCACCCCGCTGCTGCGCGACCGGCCCGGCGGCGAGCTGCGCCCGGCGACCTGGGACGAGGCGCTCGACCGCGTCGCCGCCGGGGTCAAGGACGTGCAGCACCACCACGGGCCGGACGCGGTAGCGGTCTTCGGCGGCGGCGGGCTCACCAACGAGAAGGCGTACGCGCTGGGCCGCTTCGCCCGGGTGACGCTGCGGACCCGGCACATCGACTACAACGGGCGCTGGTGCATGTCGTCGGCCGCCGCGGCCGGGAACCGGGCGTTCGGGATCGACCGGGGACTGCCGTTCCCGCTCGCCGACCTCGGGCACGCGGACACGCTGCTGCTGGTCGGCGCGAACCCGGCCGAGACCATGCCGCCGCTGATGCGGCACGTCGCCGACCTGCGGGAACGCGGCGGCCGGCTGATCGTTGTCGACCCGCGCGCCACCGCCACCGCGCGCCAGGCCGACCTGCACCTGCAACCCCTGCCCGGCACCGACCTCGCGGTGGCGAACGCGCTGCTGCACATCGCGCTCACCGAGGGCTGGCTGGACCGCGCGTACGTGGCGGAGCGGACCACCGGATTCGACGACGTCCGGCGGACGGTGGCCGGCTACTGGCCGGCGGAGGTGGAACGGCTCTCCGGCGTGCCGGTGGCCGACCTGTACGCGACCGCCCGCGCACTTGCCACTGTGGACCGTGCGGTCGTCCTCACCGCCCGGGGCGCCGAGCAGCACGCCAAGGGCGTCGACACGGTCACCGCCTTCATCAACCTGGCCCTGGCCCTGGGCCTGCCCGGCCGCCCCGGCTCCGGCTACGGCTGCCTGACCGGGCAGGGCAACGGGCAGGGTGGCCGGGAACACGGGCAGAAGGCCGATCAGCTTCCCGGCTACCGGCGCATCGACGACCCGGCGGCCCGCGAGCACGTCGCCGGGGTGTGGGGCGTCGAACCGGACTCGCTACCCGGGCCGGGGGTGCCGGCGTACCAGCTCCTCGACGCGCTCGGCACGCCGTCCGGCGCGCGGGCGCTGCTGGTGTTCGGTTCCAACCCGGTCGTGTCCGCGCCCCGCGCCGCGCGGGTCGAGTCCCGGCTGCGCGCCCTGGACCTGCTCGTGGTGGCGGACTTCGTCCGTTCCGAGACGGCCGAGCTGGCCGACGTGGTGCTGCCGGTCGCCCAGTGGGCCGAGGAGGACGGGACGATGACCAATCTGGAGGGCCGGGTGCTGCGCCGCCGGGCGCTGCGCGAACCACCCGCCGGGGTCCGTACCGAGCTGGAGATCCTCGCCGCGCTCGCCGAACGGCTGACCGGGGGCGGGACGCCGCTGCCGGCCGACCCGCGCGAGGTGTTCGCGGAGCTGGGCCGGGCCTCGGCCGGCGGGCCGGCCGACTACGCCGGGATCACCTGGGACCGCATCGACGCCGACACCGGCGTGTTCTGGCCCTGTCCGGACCGGGACGGCCCGGACACCCCCCGGCTGTTCGCCGACCGCTTCCCCACCCCGGACGGCCGGGCCCGGTTCCACGCCGTGACCCACCGGCCGGCCGCCGAGCCGGTGTGCGCCGACTACCCGCTGCACTTCACCACCGGCCGGGTGCTCGCGCAGTACCAGTCCGGCGCGCAGACCCGGCGGGTGGCCGCGTTGCGCCGCGCCGCGCCGGGCGGCTTCGTCGAGCTGCATCCCGACCTGGCGGCACGGATCGGCGTGACCGACGGGGCGCCGGTACGGGTGGTCTCCCGCCGGGGTGAGCTGCGCGCACCGGCCCGGCTCAGCACCGCGATCCGGCCGGACACCGTCTTCGCGCCGTTCCACTGGCCCGGCGCGCAACGCGCCAACTCGGTCACCAACGACGCCCTCGACCCGGTCTCCGGGATGCCCGAGTTCAAGATCTGCGCGGTCCGGGTGGAGGCGGCATGAGCGAGCACATCGTCGTCGTCGGCTACGGCATGGCCGGCGCCCGCCTCGCCGCCGAGCTGCACGCGCGCGGCGGGGACCGGCGGATCACAGTGCTCGGGGCGGAGCCGCACCGCGCGTACAACCGGATCATGCTCTCCACGCTGCTCGCCGGACGCATCGGCGAGCCGGACGTGGAGCTGGTCGAAGCAATCGGGCCGGAGGTCGGGGTCCGCACCGGCGCGGCGGTCACCGCCGTGGACCGGGCCACCCGCGAGGTGGTCACCGACGACGGCGAGCGGCACGGGTACGACCACCTGGTGCTCGCCACCGGCAGCCGGGCCGTGGTGCCGCCGCTGCCGGGCCTCGCCCCGCTGCCCGAGCGGGTCGTCCCGTTCCGCACGCTCGGCGACTGCCGCCGGATCCTCGCCGCCGCCGAGGGCGCGCGACGCGTGATCGTGCTCGGCGGCGGGCTGCTGGGGCTGGAGGCGGCCCGCGGGCTGGCCGCCCGGGGTCTCGACGTGACTGTGGTCCACCCGGTCGGGCACCTGATGGAACGCCAGCTCGACCCGCCCGCCGGCGCGGTCCTCGCGGGCACGCTCGCCGGCCTGGGCGTCCGGTCCCGGCTCGGGGTGGCGGCCACCGCCGTGACCGCCGACGCCACCGGCGTCCGCCTGCACCTGGGCGACGACGAGACGCTCGCCGCCGACCTGCTGGTGCTCTGCTGCGGGGTACGCCCCGACACCGCGCTCGCCGCGGCGGCCGGGCTCGCCGTCGAGCGGGGCGTGGTGGTGGACGACCGGATGCGGACGAGTGATCGGCGGATCTCCGCGATCGGCGACTGCGCGCAGCACGACGGCACGCTGACCGGGCTGGTCGCGCCCGCCTGGGCACAGGCCCAGGTGGTGGCCGACGTGCTGACCGGTGCGGACCCGCTGGCCCGCTACCGGCCCCGGCCGGCGGTGACCCGGCTCAAGGCGGCCGGCATCGACCTGGCCGCGATGGGCGACGTGGCCGGCACGGGCGACCCGGGCGGGCCCGTCGAGGAGCTGACCTTCGCCGACCCGGTCCGTGGCACCTACGCCCGGCTGCGCATCCGGGACGAGCGGCTGACCGGCGCGATCCTGCTCGGCGACAACCCGGCGGTCGGCACCGTGGTGCAGCTGTTCGACAGGGGCGCGCCGGTGCCGGCGGACCGGCGTTCGCTGCTGCTCGGCCGGGCGTTCGGCGAGACGCCGGCCGGGCCGGCCGCGTCACCGGCGCTGATGCCGGACGCCGCGACCGTGTGCCGGTGCAACGACGTGAGCAAGGGCGCGCTGGTGGCGTGCTGGCGGGCGGGCGCCCGGACAGCGGCGGCGTTGTCCGCGGCGACCCGGGCCGCCACCGGCTGCGGCAGCTGCCGGGACGCGGTGGCGGGCATCGCCGGCTGGCTCGCCGAGGCGGATCCGTCCACAACCGACGAGGTACGCGAGACGGTGGAGGTGGCGTCATGACCGAGCGGATCAGCAGGCTGGTCGTCGTCGGCAACGGCATGGTGGGGCAGCGCTTCGTCGAGGCGCTGCGGGCCCGGGACACCGACGGGCGGTGGCGGGTCACGGTCCTCGCCGAGGAACGGCGTCCGGCGTACGACCGGGTGCGGCTCTCGGCCGTCTTCGACGGGGTGGACGCCGACGAGCTGACGGTGCACACCCCCGACGCCGGAGTGGACCTGCGCCTGGGCGAACCGGCCACCGGCGTCGACCGGGCCCGGCGGGTGGTGACCACGGCGGCCGGTGAGTACCCGTACGACGCGCTGGTGCTCGCCACCGGCTCGTACGCGTTCGTGCCGCCGGTCGACGGCACCGACCTGCCCGGCGTCTTCGTCTACCGGACGCTGGACGACCTGACCGCGATCCGGGAGCACGCCCGGGGCCGCCGTGCCGGCGCGGTGATCGGTGGCGGTCTGCTAGGGCTGGAGGCGGCGAACGCGCTGCGGCTGCTCGGGCTCGCCACCAGCGTGGTCGAGTTCGCGCCCCGGCTGATGCCGGTGCAGGTGGACGAGGCGGGCGGCGCGATGCTCCGGCGGTACGTCGAGGAGCTGGGCGTCACGCCGTACCTCGGGGTGGCCACCACGGCGCTGCGGCCCGGGCCGGACGGCACTGTGGCCGCGCTCGACCTGGCCGACGGGCGCACGCTCGACGCGGAGCTGGTGGTGGTCGCCGCCGGAATCAGGCCGCGCGACGAGCTGGCCCGCGCGGCCGGGCTGCCGCTGGGCCCGCGCGGCGGCGTGCTGGTGGACGCGGCCTGCCGGACCGCCGACGAGCGGATCTGGGCGGTCGGCGAGTGCGCGGCGGTGGACGGCGTCTGCCACGGACTCGTCGCGCCCGGGTACGCCACCGCCGAGGTGGTGGCGGACCGGCTGCTCGGCGGCGCGGCCACGTTCCCCGGCGCGGACACCGCGACGAAACTGAAGCTGCTCGGCGTGGACGTGGCCTCGTTCGGTGACGCGCACGGCGTCACCCCGGGCTGCCTCGACGTGACGTACACCGACCCGGCCGCCCGCTCGTACGCGAAGCTGGTCCTCTCCGACGACGCGCGGACGCTGCTGGGCGGCGTGCTGGTCGGGGACGCGAGCGCGTATCCGGCGTTGCGGGCCAGTGTCGGCGGGCCGCTGCCCGCTCCCCCGCTGGCCCTGCTGGCGCCGGCCGGCGGCGCGGGCGCCGGTGCGGGCGCGTTGCCCGCCGGCGCGCAGGTCTGCTCCTGCAACGCGGTGACCCGGGCCGACCTGGACGCGGCGATCGCCGGCGGCGCGGCCGACGTGCCGGCGCTGAAGGCGTGCACCCGGGCCGGTACGAGCTGCGGCTCCTGCGTGCCGATGCTCAAGCAGCTGCTGGACGCCGCCGGTGTACGCCAGTCGACGGCGTTGTGCGAGCACTTCGACCACAGCCGGCAGAAGCTGTTCGACCTGATCCGGGTGCGGGGCATCCGCACGTTCTCCCGGCTCGTCGCCGAGCACGGGCGCGGGAGCGGATGCGACATCTGCAAGCCGGTGGTGGCCTCGATCCTGGCCTCGCTGGGCACCGGGCACGTGCTCGACGGCGAGCAGGCGTCGCTCCAGGACACCAACGACCACTTCCTGGCGAACCTGCAACGCGACGGCAGCTACTCGGTGGTGCCGCGGATTCCCGGCGGGGAGATCACCCCGGAGAAGCTGATCGCGATCGGCGAGGTGGCGCGCGACTTCCGGCTGTACACGAAGATCACCGGCGGGCAGCGGATCGACCTGTTCGGCGCGCGGGTCGACCAGTTGCCGCAGATCTGGCGCCGGCTCGTCGACGCGGGCTTCGAGTCCGGCCACGCGTACGGCAAGGCGCTGCGCACGGTGAAGTCGTGCGTGGGCGACACCTGGTGCCGCTACGGCGTACAGGACTCGGTGGGGCTGGCGGTCGCGCTGGAGCTGCGGTACCGGGGCCTGCGGGCGCCGCACAAGCTCAAGTCGGCGGTCTCCGGCTGCGCCCGGGAGTGCGCCGAGGCCCGGAGCAAGGACTTCGGGATCATCGCCACCGAGAGCGGCTGGAACCTGTACGTCGGCGGCAACGGCGGCTTCCGGCCCCGGCACGCCGACCTGTTCGCCACCGACCTGAGCACCACCGAGCTGGTCACGCTGATCGACCGGTTCCTCATGTACTACATCCGCACCGCCGACCGGTTGCAGCGCACCGCCGCCTGGATCGAGGCCATGGACGGCGGCCTGGACCACCTCCGGTCGGTGCTCGTGGACGACTCGCTCGGGCTCTGCGCCGACCTCGACGCGGCCATGGCCCGGCACGTCACGAGCTACTCCGACGAGTGGCGCGACGTCCTGGAGGACCCGGACCGGCTGCGCCGCTTCACCTCCTTCGTCAACGCGCCCGAGGTGCCCGACCCGTCCATCACGTTCACCCAGGAGCGGGGCCAGCCGGTGCCGGCCCGGGGCGCGCCCCCGGACGGCGGACACCGCCGCCAGCCCGTCGCGCTGGGCCTGCCGGAGGTACGCCGATGAGCCCCGTCGTCACGCTGGACTGGACCCCGGTCTGCCCGCTGGACCGGCTCGACCCCGACCGGGGCGTGGCCGCCCTCGTCGACGGCGTACAGGTGGCGGTCTTCCGTACCGCGAACGGGCTGTACGCGGTGGACAACCTCGACCCGGTCGGCGGCGCGTACGTCATGTCCCGGGGTCTGGTGGGCAGCCGGGGCGGCGTGCCCACGCTCGCCTCGCCGCTGCACAAGCAGGTCTACGACCTCACCACCGGGCGGTGCCTGGACCTACCGGGCGTGACGCTGCGCCGGCATCCGGTGCGCTGCCGGGACGGCCTGGTCGAGGTGCGGTTACGGCAGGAGGAATGATGCGGGACGAGCTGGCCGGCTTCACCATCGGGGTCACCGCCGACCGGCGGCGCGACGAACTGGCCGCGCTGCTCCAGCGGCGCGGTGCGCGGGTGGTGCTCGCCCCGGCGCTGCGGATCGTCCCGCTGGCCGACGACACCGACCTGCGTGAGGCCACCCGGGCCTGCCTGGAACACCCGCCGGACGTGCTGATGGCCAACACCGGCATCGGCATGCGGGGCTGGCTGGAGGCGGCCGAGGGCTGGGGGCTGGCCGAGCCGCTGCGCACCACGCTCGCCCGCGCGTACGTGGTGTCCCGCGGTCCGAAGGCGACCGGCGCGATCCGTGCCGCCGGGCTGCGCGAGCACTGGTCCCCGGATTCGGAGAGCTGCGACGAGGTGGTCGAGCACCTGGTCCGGCGCGGAGTGGCCGGCCAGGTCGTGGCGATGCAACTGCACGGCGAGCGGCAGCCCGAGTGCGCCGACGCGCTGGTGGCGGCCGGCGCCACGGTGATCGAGGTGCCGGTGTACCGGTGGGCGCCGCCGGCCGACCCGGCGCCGCTGCACCGGCTCATCGACCTGGTGGCCGGGCGTCTCGTCGACGCGGTCACGTTCACCTCGGCCCCGGCGGCCGAGGCGCTGCTGCGCGCGGCCGGGGACCGTACCGAGACGGTGCTGGAGGCGCTGCGCGGCGACGTGCTGGCCGGGTGCGTCGGCACCGTCACCGCCGAGCCGCTGGTGCGGCGCGGGGTGCCGGTGAGCGCGCCGAGCCGGGCCCGGCTGGGCGCCCTGGTTCGCACCATCGTCGAGGAGCTGCCCCGGCGCACGGTCTCGGTGAAGGCGGCCGGGCACGTGCTGACGCTGCGCGGGCACGCCGCGGTGGTCGACGGGGAGCTGCGCCAGCTGGCGCCGGCGCCGATGGCGGTGCTGCGGGCGCTCGCCGCGTCGCCGGGGAAGGTGCTCTCCCGCACCGCGCTGCTGCGGACGCTGCCACGTGGCGCCGACGAGCACGCGGTGGAGATGGCGGTCGCCCGCCTGCGGGCGGGGCTGACGGCGCCCCGCGTGGTGCAGACGGTGGTCAAGCGGGGGTACCGCCTGCGGGTCGACTGACCCGCAGGCGGTCAGCCCACCGAGGCCGGGTAGCCGTGCTCGGCCTGGAGGCGGAGCATCGCGTGCTCGACCACCGTGACCAGCACCTGCTTGACCGAGTCCCGCTGGCGGGCGTCGCACAGGACCATCGGCACGTCCGGGGAGATGGCGAGCGCCTCCCGGACCTCCTCCAGCTCGTAGTGCGGCGCGTCGCCGAAGCGGTTCAACGCCACGACGTACGGCAGCTTGCGGTTCTCGAAGTAGTCCAGCGGCGCGAACGCGTCGGTGATCCGGCGGGTGTCCACCAGCACCGCCGCGCCCACCGCGCCCCGGATGATCTCGTCCCACATGAACCAGAAGCGGGTCTGGCCCGGCGTGCCGAACAGGTAGAGGATCAGGTCCTCGGCCATGGTGATACGGCCGAAGTCCATGGCGACCGTGGTGGTCTCCTTGCCCGGCACCTTCGACGCGTCGTCGATGCCCACGCCGGCCGCTGTCATCAGCGCCTCGGTGGTCAGCGGCTGGATCTCGGAGATCGCTCCGACAAGTGTCGTCTTGCCCACGCCGAAGCCACCCGCGATCACGATCTTCGCGGAGATGATCTCCCGGCCGCGGTTCACCCCGTCGGGGTCATAGTTCGCGAAGTCCACTTAGCACCCTTCCAAGCAGGTTCATCCGCGCCGCGAAACCCGTCGCGGGAGCGGCAGTGTGTAGCGTCAGCAGGCCCTCGGCCACCATGTCGGCGACCAGCACCCGGGTGACGCCCAGCGGCATCCGGGTGTAAGCGGCGATTTCCGCAAGCGACTGCGCCCGGCCCTCACAGACCGAGGAGATGCGGTACTTGTCGTGCCCGGCGAAGCGCGCCTCGGCCGACTGCGTCGGCGTGCTCGACAGCACCGCTTCGAGCGCGATGTTCTGCAACGGCTCGGTGCGGCCCCGGGTGACCGCGTACGGCCGCACCAGCGCGCCACGTGGATCACGTCGCGGGTCCATCTCGCGATCACCTCCCCTCGTTCGGAGCCGCACCGGCTCCGGTCGTCAGCTCCCCGGTCCGATCAGGACCGGACCGCGTCTCTCGGCAGCGGGACCAGTGCCTGGCCGACCCGCTCGACCAGCAGCGCCATCTCGTAACCCACCTGGCCGACGTCGCAGCTGCGCGCCGCGAGGACGGCCATCGACGAACCGTCGCTGATGGACATCAGGAACAGGTAGCCGCTGTCCATCTCGATGACGGTCTGCAACACCCCGCCGGCGCTGAACATCCGCGCCGCGCCTTCGGTCAGGCTCACCACGCCGGAGGTGATCGCGGCGAGCTGGTCGGCCCGGTCACCGGGCAGGTCCCGGGAGGAGGCGAGCAGCAGCCCGTCCGCGGACACCGCCACCACGTGCGCGATACCCGCAACGCTGTCGGCGAAGTTGGTGAGAAGCCACCCCATGTCCTGCATGGCCGCCGGCCTGTTCATCGGTTCGTCTCCTTGGTCGAGGTGCTGTTCAGGTCGGCGCCGGCCGTACGGCCCCGCTGGACGCCACGGTGGTAGGCGGAGAGCAGACCGCGTACCTCGTCCGGCGTGCGCCGGCTGCGGTCCCGGCCGCTCTTCGGCTCTATCCCGCCGGGCACGAGCTGGGCCTGCGGCACCCGCTTGGGCAGCCCGGAGCGGGTGGTGCCGCCGGTGGTGGGCTCCGCGGCACGGCTGGCCCGGGACCAGCCCTCGTCGGCCGCCGTACGCCAGGCCTCCGGGTCGATCGGCGGCGCGGGCGCGGGCGCGGCGGCGGGTGGCGCCGGGGGCGGCGTCGCGGCCGCCGGCGGCGTGGACGGATCCTCCGGCGGGCTGTACGCGGACGGCGTGGTCGACGTGGTCAGCCCCGACGCCTGGGCCCCCGGGGTACGGGTGGGCAGCTTCGGACGCGCCGGCGCCGCTGGGGGCGCCACCGCCGGCTGTGCCGGCGCGGGCGGCTCGTCGAACGTGGGACGGGTGAAGATGGTGGTCTCGTCCTCTCCGTGCGAACGGAACCAGACCGCCTCCATCTCACGGAATATCGGCGCCTCGGCCCGCTGCTCGGGCCGGGCCACCACCGGCGTCGCCGGGGTGCTCTCCACCGCCGGCGCCGCCGCGAGCGGCTGGTAGGCCGGAGGCGCGGCCTGGGTCGCGGGTTGCGCGGTCTCGACACCCGGCGTCCGCTTGGGCAGCGGGTCGAGCGCGGGGTACGCCACCGTCGGTCCCCCGGCCGACCAGCCTGCTCCGGAGACCGGAGCCGGCGCGGTAGCGGGCGCCGCCGCCACCGGAGCGGGCGCCGCCACGGTGGGCAGCGCACCGGTCGCCCCACCCAGCTGTACGGCAGGCGTGGTGTCGCGCGTCTCGCCGGGCGTCTGCCACCGCGACGGCGGAGCGGTGGTCGCCCCGCGCCACTGGTCGGCGAGCGTCGCCGTGGCCGCACCCCGCCCGGCGCCGGCCAGCGCGTCAGCCGCGCCGACCTGGCTGAGCGGCGACTGTTCGACGGCGAGCGGCTGACGCGGCCGGGTCAGCGGGGCCTGGCCCCGGTTGGCCGGCAGCACCACTGTCGAGTTCGGCAGCGTGACCTGGGCGACTGTGCCGCCCTCGACGTTGCGGCGCAGCTCGACGCGGATCCCGTAGCGGGAGGCGAGCCGGCTCACCACGGCCAGACCCATCAGCCGGAACGCGGCCACGTCGACGGTCGGCGGCGCGGCCAGTCGCCGGTTGAGCGAGTCGAGCTGGTCGTCGCTGAGGCCCAGACCGCGGTCCTCGATCTGGATCAGCACGTAGTCGCGGATCCGGCGGCCGTCGGCCACCACTGTGGTGTTCGGCGGCGAGAACCGGGTGGCGTTATCGAGCAGCTCGGCGACCAGCCGGACGACGTCGTTGACGGCGTGCGCGGCCACCGAGATGTCGGTGTCGACGGTGCCGAACTCGATCCGGTTGTAGAGCTCGACCTCGGACTGCGCGGCGCGCAGCACGTCGACCAGGAGCGCGTCGTCGCGACGCGGTACGGCCGAGTCGGCGCCGGCGAGCACCAGCAGGTTCTCGTCGTTGCGGCGCATCCGGGTGGCCAGGTGGTCCAGCTCGAACAGCTGCGCCAGCCGCTTCGGGTCCTCCTCGGAACGCTCGATCGCGTCCAGCTCACCGATCATCCGGTCGACCAGGCTCTGCGAGCGGCGAGCCAGGTTGAGGAACATCGCCGAGACGCTCGTCCGCAGCGCGGCCTGCTCGGCCGCGACCCGGACCGCCTCCCGGTGGACCACGTTGAAGGCCACAGCCACCTGACCGACCTCGTCGCGGTTGCTCAGCTTGATCGGATCCCGTACCTGCTGGACGATCTCGTCCACACCGCCGTCACCGATGGCGTTGACGTTCTGGAGCCGGCTCACCGCGTCCGGCAGGTCGTGGTTCGCCACGGCGAGCGCGCCCTCGCGCAGCCGGCGCAGCGAGTCGTTGAGCGAGCGGGCGAGCACCACGGCGAGCGTCACCGCGACCGCGAGCGTGAGCAGCACGAGCAGGCTCTCCACGATCGCCTGCCGGATCACGTCGGCGCGTGCCTCGTCGGCGTCGGCCAGCATGTCGTCCAGGAGCTGGATCTCGGCCCACCGCATCAGGTCGTCGACCGCGCCGATGGCGGCCGATGCCTCGTCGCGGGTGACCAGCGCCTGACGCCCGATGGACCGGGAGATGTCGCCCGCGACCCGGTCGGCGAGCTGGACGGCGTCACCGGAGACGGTGCGGTCCACCAGGGCCCGCTGGCTCGGCGTCGCGGACCGGGAGAAGGTGAGCAGCGCCTCCTGCTGACCGGTCAGCGTGGCCACGAAGGACGAGAACTGCTCCTCGTCGATCCTTCCGCCGTCGAGGGCGGTGAAGGCCACCGCCTGCTCCTCGGCCACCTCGGCCTTGGCGTGGGCGAACGCGGCCACCGCGCGGCGGGCGTCGGCCAGGCTGTCCGCGCCCGGCTGCTGGGCCAGGGCGTCGCTGTACGCGACCAGGTCGTCCAGCACGATGCCGTAGCGCAGGCTCGCCTCGGCCACCGGCATCTGCAGCCGGTCCAGCACCTCCTGGCGGGTGCCGTTCAACGTGGACAGGTGGGCGTCGATCACCTTGAGCTGGTTGCTGATCGCGCCCGTCACGTCGCCGAGCTTGCCCCGCTCGTCCTGGTACGCCGCGATGCGCTCGTCGGTCTGACGCACCCGCAGGTTGTACGCGTCCGGCTTCTGGTTCGGGTCGGCCAGGAAGACCGCCGCCGCCATGCGCTCCTTGTGCAGGTCCTGGGTGAGCGCCGCGATGTCGACCGACACCGCGCTCAGCGACCGGACCTGGTCCGCCTCGTACGCGCCCTGGCCCACCGAGATGAGTCGGATAGTTGCCAGCGCGATGACAGCTGCGACCGGAACGACCAGGATGAGGGCGAGCTTGGAGCGGATCCGCGCGTCGCGCAGCCTGGGCAGGAGCCGGCGCCGATTCCGCTGTTCGGCGTTGGGGCTCCCGGGCAGGGTCGTAGGTCCGGTGCTCACGACATCGCCTCCGTCGTTTCTTCCACGCGTGACCCGCTGACCCGTGCCTGGTGCAGCGGCCAGCGCCACGCGCGGCACGGCCGCGATTTCATCAGACGAGATCCTGTTTGGGAAGCCGCGGTGAGGCAGGAAACGGTCGCGGTCGACGCAACCCGTGATCCGATCACCTAATACCTTCTTTTCTCCGACCCCCTGATCAGGGGATGTCACTCCAGAGTGGTCACACGCATCTGTGCAGTAATTGTCAGTTAATGTTCCGTGTCCCCAGCATGTGGGATGGCTGTCCCGAAACAGCACTCGACGGCCCGGCTTGACCACAGGCCCCGGCATTGGCAAGGTTTTGCAGGCTTCGCGCACACCGTACGGCAAACCAATCCCGTTCCTCCACTGAGGACGGACGAGCGGCGGTGATCGGGCGTCGGCCCGCGCCGCACCTGGAGGACTGAGTTGAGCCCCATCCGCTCCGCGCGCATCGCGGCGCTCGCATCGGCCGTGCTGGCCACCACGCTCACCGGCTGCGGGATCGGCGGGGAACCGCAGGACACCAGCCCGATCGTGATCGCCGCCGACCTGGAACTCTCCGGCGCCTCGGCGCCGGTCGGCAAGGTCTACCAACGGGCTCTGGAACTGAAGGTCGAGCAGTTGAACGCCTCCGGCGCACTGGGCGGCCGGAAGATCGATCTGCGGGTCAAGGACAACCGCTCGGACGCCGCGGAATCCTTGCGGAACATCAATGATTTCAGCGGTGACTCACGGGTGAGCGCCGTCATCATGGGCGGTTGCAACGAATGCGCCGTCGGCGCGGCCCGCACGATCGGTGAGAAGCGCATTCCGACGATCGCACTCGCGTCGTCGAGCGCGGTCACCGAGCCGGTGGCCGAGCGCCGATATGTCTTCAAGCTCGCCCCGAACGCCACCGACAGCGCCGCCGCGCTCGCCGCGGAACTGGACCGGCGCGGCGTCCGCAAGGTGGCCTTGCTGCACAGCGCCGAGGGTTACGGCCAGGAAGGGCTCACCGCCCTGCGCCGCGAACTGAGCAAGACCACGGTCAAGCTGGTCGGCAACGAGTCGGTGCGCGCCACCGACACCGAGGTCGGCACGCAGATCAACGAGCTGATCGCCCGCAAGCCGCAGGCCCTGGTCCTGTGGACCACGCCGGAGCAGGCGACGCTCGCCGCCACCACCGCCCGGCAGAGCAAGTTCCGCGGCTCGCTGTTCTTCGACGCCACGGCCGCCGGCGACCTCTTCCTCGGCCCGTCGGCCCGCTCCACCGAGGAGGCCACGCTGATCTTCACCCAGACCATGGTGATCGACGACGTGATCGCCACCACCCCGGCGAAGGCCGCGCGCCGGCAGTGGTTCCAGGACTACACCGCCCGGTTCGGCGGCTACAACGGCTTCTCCTCGTTCGCGGCGGACGCGGTCCAGCTGATCGCCGACGCCGAGCAGCGGGCCGGCGGCGATCCGGGCAAGGTCGACCGGGACGCGCTGCGTGACGTGCTGGAGACCTCGCAGCTCGACGGGCTGTCCGGGCCGATCCGGATGACGCCGGACAACCACTCCGGGTTGATGCCGCAGGCGTTGACGACGCTGGTGGCTCGTGGTGGTCGTTGGCGGCTCGCTGGCTGATTGCTTGGTTGCGGTGGGGGTGTGGCCCCACCGCAACCGGCTCCGGGCGGTCAAGCTTGATCCCTGCGCCGGTTGCGGTGGGGCCACACCTGTCGTGGGCGGCCAGCACCCGCGGGTTGAGGTTTCCTTCCGGGTGTCCGGTCGACGCCGGGTCTTCGGGTCAGTGGCTAGCGGGCTGAGGTGGTGGCCCGCACCCAGGGCAGGGCCAGCCGCTCGACCAGGCTCAGGACGGCGTAGAGCACGATGCTCATCAGCGCCACCAGCACGATCGCAGCCCAGGCGGTCGCGGTGTCACCGACGCCGTTGTACTGGAGGATCTGGTAACCCAGACCCGGACGGTCGGAGTAGAACTCCCCGATCACCGCGCCGATCGCGGCCAGCGGCATGGCCACCTTGAGCCCGACGAAGATCTGCGGCAGCGCCGCCGGGAAGCGCACCTTGCGGAACGACTGCCACCACGAGGCGTTGAGCGACCGGCCCAGCTCCGCCAGGTCCGCCGGGGTGGTGGTCAGACCGGTGGCGGTGGAGAGCACGATCGGGAAGAAGCAGAGCAGGAACACCATGGTCAGGATGGGTTTCTGCCCCCAGCCCACCGCGACCACGAGCAGCGGCCCGAACGCGATCTTCGGAACCGCGTTCACCGCCACCAGCAGCGGCGCGAACATCCGCTCCACCCGGCGGGAGGCGGCCAGCGCCATCCCGATCAGCACCCCGGCCGCCGACGAGAGCAGGAAGCCGAACACTGTCATCCAGGTGGTGATGCCCAGCGCGGGCAGCAGCACCTCGGTGGTGCCGGCGAGGGACTTCCCCACCGCCTGCGGCGGGGGCAGCGCGGCCGGGTGCACCAGGTTCAGGCCCGAGGTGACCAGCCACCAGGCCGCCACCGCGATCACCAGTCCCAGCGCCGGCAATCCGACCGCCGCCGGGCGTACGGCCATCCCGCGCCGGACCGCCGGGCGCGGCGGCGCCTCCGGCCGGGCCTCGGTCGACTGTGTCAACGTGTCCTCCTCTCTGCGCCGGTCGGTGTGACCGGCACGGGAAGGGGGTGCGCCCCACCGGGGTGTCCGGCGGGTCGCACCCCCGTTGGCCCGAGCGGACCGGTCAGGCCTTCGGCGCGAGGTTGAAGTCGATGATCTGGTCGGGGGTCAGGTTCTGCTTCAGCGCACCGGCGCCCTGGAGCAGCGCGATGCTCTTGGCGACCCGGCCGCTGTCCAGCGTGCCGATCGCGGTGCCGGAGTTGCTCGACCGGACGTACGCGGCCATCAGCTGAAGCTCGGCGGACGCCGCAGCCGGGACGGCGGCCGGCACGTTCTTCTTCAGGATCTCGCCCGCCTCGTCCGGGTTGGCCAGCGAGTACTCCAGGCCCTTGAGCAGCGCGGCGGTGAACTTCTTCACCATCTCCGGCTTCTCCTTGGCGATCTTCGACGACGTGATCAGCGCGTTGCCGTAGAGGTCCTGCATCACGTTGCTGTACGGCAGGACGACCGGCTTCTTCTTGGTCACCGTCTCCACCGTCGGCTGGCCGACGACGAACTGGCCGATGCCGTCCACCGAGCCCGAGCCGAGCATGCCGATCAGGCCCTGCGCCTCACCGTTGACCCAGGTCACCTTGCTGCCGTCGATGCCGGCGAGCCGGGCGTACGTCGGGAAGAGGTTGCGCACGACGGACGTCGGGGTGTCCGCGAGCTTCTTGCCTTCGAGGTCCTTCGGCGTGGCGATGTTCTTGCCCTCGACCGTGACGATGGCGGCCATGGTGCGCTGCTGGATCGCGGCCACCGCCACGAAGTCCTTCGCCTGGCCGTTGCCGAGCTGAAGGATGCCACCGGTCAGGTCGATCGGGCCGAAGTCGGCCTGGCCGCCGGTGATGGTCTGGATCACGGAGCCGGTGCCCTGACCGGGCTTGATGTCGACGTCGAAACCGGCCTCCTTGAAGAAGCCCTTGTCCTTCGCCACCCAGGCGTAGGAGTCACGCCCGAAGTTGCCGAACGAGGTGAGGTACGTCACCTTCTCCAGCGCCGCGCCGTTGCCGCCGCCGCTCTCGGACTTCTCCGAGTCGCTGCTGCAGCCGCCCACCAGGGCGAGGGCGGTGGCCATAGCCGCGGCGGCGACCGTACGGGTCAGCCTTCTCATCAGTGCACCATGTCCTTTCCGACCAGGACTTCTTCGCCGGTCGGGTCGTGGGTCCGACGGGGTCGGCAGGTGGGTTCGGCCGACTGGACCGTCGTGAGGGGACTCTTCGCGCGCAACAGCGTACGAGAAGCCAGATGACCTGCCGCCGCCGTCCCGGTTGCGGAACGGAAACGAAGTTGCGTGACGGAAAGCGGACTGACGTCCACCCCGGACGGTGCTATAAGCACGGTCCGCTACGCTAGCCCGGCTCGCGTTCGGACGACGTGGAAGGGAGCCGGCGGAAGATGATCCGACTGTCCGGGGTGTCCCGCACCTTCGACGGCCGTTCGGGGCGGGTGGAGGCGTTGCGCGGCATCGACCTCGACGTCGCCGAAGGCGAGTTCGTCGCCGTCCTCGGCCGCTCCGGCTGCGGCAAGTCCACGCTGCTGCGCATGATCGCCGGCCTGCTGCCGGTCACCGGCGGTGAGATCACCGTGGGCGGTACGCCGATCACGAAGCCCCGCCGCGACGTGGCGATGCTGTTCCAGCGTCCGGCGCTGCTGCCCTGGCGCTCGGTGCTGGACAACGTGCTGCTGCCGGTGGAGATCTTCGGCTGGCGCCGCGCCGAGCACCGCGACCGGGCCCGCCAGTTGCTGGAGATGGCCGGGCTGGGCGGCTTCGAGAAGCGCCTCCCGCACGAGCTGTCCGGCGGCATGCAGCAGCGCGTGTCGCTGTGCCGGTCGCTGATCGGCTCGCCCCGGGTGATGCTCATGGACGAGCCGTTCTCCGCGCTCGACGCGCTCACCCGTGAGGAACTCTCCGGCGAACTCCAGCGGGTGCACATGGAGACGAAGGCGACGATCGTCTTCGTCACCCACTCGATCGACGAGGCGGTGCTGCTCGCCGACCGGGTAGTCGTGCTCAGCCCGCGCCCCGGCCGCATCCGCGAGGTGGTCGAGGTGAACGTTCCCCGGCCGCGCACGCTGGGCCGCCACGAACACCTGGAAGACGTCGCGCGGATCAGCGCCGAGCTGCACGAACTGCTGATGGAGCGGGACGCCCCCGGCGTACCCGTGGGAGGCCGGTGACCATGCGGGTCTCGGTGTTCACCGAACCCCACCGCGGTGCGGACTACGACGACCAGCTCCGGTTCGCCCGGCTGGTCGAGGAGACCGGCTTCGAGGGCTTCTTCCGGGCCGACCACTACCGGGCCATGGGGGACGAGCCGGCGCTGCCCGGCCCCACCGACGCCTGGCTGACGCTCGCCGCGCTGGCCCGGGAGACCTCCCGGATCCGGCTCGGCACGCTCGTCACATCCGCCACGTTCCGGCTTCCCGGGCCGCTCGCCGTCATGGTCGCCCAGGTCGACCGGATGAGCGGCGGCCGGGTCGAGCTGGGCATCGGCGCCGGATGGTACGAGCGCGAGCACACCGCGTACGGCATCCCGTTCCCGCCGGTCAGCGAGCGCTTCGACCGGCTGGCCGAGCAACTGGAGATCGTCACCGGGCTGTGGCGTACGCCGTCCGACGAGACGTACAGCTTCACCGGTGAGCACTACCGGCTGGTCGACGCGCCCGCGCTGCCCAAGCCGGTGCAGCAGCCCGGCCCGCCGGTGATCGTCGGCGGCCGGGGACCGAAGCGCACCCCCGAGCTGGCCGCCCGCTACGCCGACGAGTTCAACATGCCGTTCAAGAGCGTGGCCGAGACCGCCGCCGCGTACGAGCGGGTGCGGGAGGCGTGCGACCGCGCCGGGCGGGACGCCGCCGGCCGCGCGCCCCTGACGCTCTCCGCCGGCATCGTGGTGGCGATCGGACGCACCGACGCCGAGGCGCAGCGCCGGGCCGCGCCGCTGCACGTCACGAGCGCGCTGCCGCCGGAGGACCCGGTGGTCGGCTCCCCCGCCCAGCTGGTCGACCGGATCGGCGAGTTCGCCGCGATCGGGGCCACCCGGGTGCACCTGCGCCTGATCGACTTCGACGACCTCGACCACGTGGAGCTCATCGCCGCCGAGGTGCTCCCCCGACTGGACGGAACACGATGACCGAACTCTCCGCCGACCTCGAACTCGGCCCGGTGGGCCAGGAGATCGTGTACGAGAACGACCGCGTACGCGTCTGGCACATCCGGCTGGAGCCGGGTGAGCGGCAGCCGCTGCACCGCCACGACCACCCGTACCTGGTGGTGGCGATCCAGGGCGCCAAGAACGTCGTGCAGACGATCGACGGCACCACCATCGACGCCGACGAGCCGACCGGCGGCGTGGTCTACCGCGACCCGGGCGCGGTGCACATGCTGACGAACGTCGGCGACACCACCTACCTCGCGCGCCTGGTCGAGCTGAAGTAGCCGCACCGGCAGGTTCGCCGCGCCGCGCGGCGGCAAGGTGGCGATCGGGGGCACCGGGCCGTAACGTGCCCGACATGGCCTTTCGGACGTGGGGCAGGCTGCTGCTCACGGCGCTCGGGGTGAGCGTGCTGGCCGGGGCCGGCCAGTTGGGGATCGCGTACGGCTTCGGAGTCGTACGCCTCGACGGCGCGTTCGTGGACGTCTCGGTCAACCGGTGGCCCGCCCAGCTCGTCTGGGTGGGCTGGTTCGCCGCTGTCGCCACGGTCGCCGGAGCCGTCCTCACCGAGCGCTTCGCCCGTCGCGACGACAGTCCCGGCGGCACCACCGAACTGCTCTCCATCGCCGGCGTCAGCGCGCTGGGCGCGACGGTGGTCGCCCCGCTGTGCATGCAACCGGCCCGCGCGGCCGAGCTGGGCGGATCCGTCGACCCGGTCTGGGCCGCAGGCATCTGCGCCGCCCTCGGCGCGGTGGTCGGAGCGGGCGCCGCGATCGCCGTCCTGCTCAAGCCGCCGTTCGGCTGGGGCGTGGCGATCACCGCCGGGATCGTCTGGCTGATGGCGCTGCTCTCCGTCGCGCCCACGATCGTGTCCAGCCGGCCGCTGGCCACGGTACGGCTCGGCGTCCTCGAACCCTCCTGGCTGGATCCGGAGGCGGCGCAACGCCTGTCCATGCTGCTGCTGCCGGTGCTCACGCTGCTGGCCGGCGGGGCGGTCGGCGTGCTCGCCCGCCGGGCCGAATGGCCGCCGCTGGTGGGCGGCGCGGCCGGGGCGGCCGGCCCGGTGCTCGTCGCGTTCGCCTACCTGACCGCCGGTCCCGGCTCGGCCACCGACCGCTACCAGGTCGCGCCCTACTACGGCGCGCTGATCGCCGTGATCGCCGGTGCGCTCGGCTCGACCGCCACCACAGTGCTGCCCCGGCCGGTCACCGCCACCGGTGACCCCGACGCCGTCGAGGCCACCGACATCCTCGCGCCGCTGCCGCACTCGTCCACTCCGGGCGCCCCGGCCGCCCCGCCCGCGCCTCCGGTGACGAGCGGCGCCGCCGCGCCGGCGCACTGGAACTGGCCGGAGCCCGGCGGCTCGGCCACGGCGACGGCTCCGGCCGGTACCGATCTTCCCGCCGCCGGCCGGCCGGCCCTCGCGGATCGGCCCGCCGTCGATCAGCCGGCCGTTGCGGAACGGCCGGCGGGTGAGCGCCCGGCCGTCGCCGACACGGGCCACGGCCAGCCCATGCCGGGTCTGCTGCCCCCGGGGCGCCGGACCTCGGCCATCGACGTCCTCGCCGCGGGCCGCCCCGACCCGGTCCCGGTCGCGGGTCCGGGCACGGACATGGGCACGGGTCCGGTTCCGGGCACGGACGTGGGCACCGCCCACGCGGGCGGCACCGGCGAGGCGGTCACCACGGACCGCGCAGGCACCGCCGACCGGGCCGTTGCCGGTTCCGAACCTGCCGATGCAACGTCCGGGCAGGCGACCGGCGTCCCGGACAGCGAGGCCGCCTCGGGCACCGGCTCGGCAGCCGGCACGGACGATGCCGCACCGGAACCGCCCCAGGAAGCGGCGGCGACCACGCCACGGGTGACCCGGCCGCGCCGTACCCGCGCCAGCCGGTCCAGCGGCACCACCGACCGATCGACGTCACCCGCCGACGCCACAGCACCCCGCCCAGCGGATGCCGCCTCCCCGAGCGCCGCTGCGGGCACCACCTCGGAAGCCACGTCACCGGCCACCGGCGGCACCGCCGAGGGCCACGTTCCCGGCCCGCGTACTGACAGCGGCGCGCTCGCCGGACCGGTCACGGCCGACGCGGACAGCGACACCCCCGCCGCGCCACCGGCCGAGGCCACCGGAGACACCGGCGCCACGGGCCGCTCCACCCGCTCCCGGCGCCCCCGCGCCCCGAAGGCCGGACCGCGTGCCACCGGCCCGGCCTCCCCCGGCTCCGGCCCGGCCGACGCCGCGCCGACGACGCCGATCGAGCAGGCCGACGCCAGGTCGACGATGCCGAGCAGCCCGGCCGACGCCCCGCTGACGACGCCGAGCAGCCCGGCTCCCCGCACCGATGCCCCCACGGGGGATGTCGCACCGACCGGGCGTCCCGGACGCAATTTCTTCTTCGACGACCCGGCGCCGACCCCGTCGTCCCGGCCCAGGTTCCCGATGTTCGAGGACGTCACCGGAGCGCCCGGCGAGGTACGCCCGGCCTGGCCGATCACCCCGGCGGCCCGCCCGCACCGCGCCACCACCGAACCGGACGCACCGGCCCGGGACGACGCGGAGGCGTCCGCCCCGGCCGAGCCGGCGCCGCGCCCCCGCCACCGTGGCCTGCCCGAGCCGGGCGCGAGCACCGGATGGGACGCGCTCGCCACGAACGCCCGCCCGGCGGGGCCGCTCGCCCGGCCGGAGGCGGGGAGACCTGTCGCCCGGCCCGAGGCGGCGACCGCCGCACCGGGCGAGGCGGGTGCCGCGCTGCCCGAGGCCGCCGCCGCGGAGACGGAGGCGGACTCCCGGCGCGGGCGGCACGCCGAACCGGACGACGCCGACGCGTCCGGCGGGAAGCCGAAGACCCGGCGCGGCCTGTTCCGGCGCAACCGGGCCAAGGGCGACCCGGAGCCGGCCGACCGTACGGCCGAGCCGGGTGCCGAGGCCGACGACGAGTACGTGGACTGGGTCGCCGGTCTCGCCTCGGACGACAACGCCGACGACGCCCGCTCGCTGCGTACCGGGCGGCACCACCGCGAGTGAACGGCGGCCCGGGGGCGGGCCGGAAGCGACCCGACCCCGGCCTCGCTCACGCCAGCGGCAGGTAGACCCGTGACCCGGAGGCGACGAACTCCTCCGACTTGCCGCGCATGCCCCGCGCCGCGTAGTCCTTCAACTCCTGCGTGATCTTCATGGAGCAGAACTTCGGCCCGCACATCGAGCAGAAGTGCGCGGTCTTCGCCGGCTCGGCGGGCAGAGTCGCGTCGTGGTACGCCCGCGCGGTCTCCGGGTCCAGCGCCAGGTTGAACTGGTCCTCCCAGCGGAACTCGAACCGGGCCTTGGACAGCGCATCGTCCCACGCCTGCGCGCCGGGGTGCCCCTTGGCCAGGTCGGCCGCGTGCGCGGCGATCTTGTACGCGATCACGCCCGCCTTCACGTCGTCGCGGTCGGGCAGCCCGAGGTGCTCCTTCGGGGTGACGTAGCAGAGCATCGCGGTGCCGAACATGCCGATCATCGCCGCGCCGATCGCGGAGGTGATGTGGTCGTACGCGGGCGCGACGTCGGTGGTCAGCGGGCCGAGCGTGTAGAACGGCGCCTCGTGGCACCACTCCTGCTGGAGGTCCACGTTCTCCTTGATCTTGTGCATCGGCACATGCCCGGGGCCTTCGATCATCACCTGGACGTCGTACTCCCAGGCGACCTTCGTCAGCTCACCGAGCGTGCGCAGCTCGGCGAACTGCGCCTCGTCGTTGGCGTCCGCGATGGAACCGGGGCGCAGGCCGTCACCGAGGGAGAACGTGACGTCGTACTTCGCGAGCAGCGAACACAGCTCCCGGAAGTTCGTGTAGAGGAAGTTCTCCTCGTGGTGCGCCAGGCACCAGGCCGCCATGATCGAGCCGCCCCGCGACACGATGCCGGTGACCCGGTCCACCGCCAGCGGCACGTACGGCAGCAGTACCCCGGCGTGCACGGTCATGTAGTCGACGCCCTGCTCCGCCTGCTCGATGACGGTCTCGCGGAACACCTCCCAGCTCAGCTTCACCGGGTCGCCGCCGACCTTCTCCAGCGCCTGGTAGATCGGCACCGTGCCGATCGGCACCGGCGCGTTCCGCACGATCGCCTCCCGGGTCTCGTGGATGCGCTTGCCGGTGGACAGGTCCATCACGGTGTCCGCGCCCCACCGGGTGGCCCAGGTCAGCTTCTCCACCTCCTCGGCCACCGACGAGGTGACAGCCGAGGTGCCGATGTTGGCGTTGACCTTCACCAGGAACGCCTTGCCGATGACGGCCGGCTCGCACTCGGGGTGGTTGACGTTGAGCGGCAGCACGGCCCGCCCGGCCGCGATCTCGTCCCGGACGAACTCCGGCGCCACCGACTCCCGGACCGCCACGAACTCCATCTCCGGAGTGACGATCCCGGCCCGGGCGTACGCGAGCTGCGTCGGCCGCTTCCCCTCCACACCCGCCAGCGGCGTGCCGGCGCCGCGTACCGGGGCCACGTCGCCGCGCTCGGCGATCCACGTTCCGCGCAGCGCGGGCAGCCCCACCTCCGGGTCGGAGCCGGGACCGGAGGTGTCGTAGAGCCGTACCGGCGGGTTGTCCCCGGTCAGCGTCACCTCGGCGAACGGCACCCGGACGTCCGGGCGTGACCCTTCCACGTACACCTTGCGACGTGCCTGCATGACAGCCTCCCTGTCGCTCATGCGGACCAGCCGAAGTGGTCCAGCGGGCCGCGTCCCGCGCCCAGCTCCCAGGTCCGCGCGCCGGTCAGCGCGCGGGTGACGTACTCCTTGGCGGCCGCCACCGCGACCGGCACCGCGTCGCCCGCGGCGAGCCGGACCGCGACGGCGGCCGAGAACGAACAGCCGGTGCCGTGGTTGTGCCGGGTGTCCACCCGGGGCGCGCGCAGCAGGCGGGTCGTCCCGCCGCCGGCGAGCACGTCCACCGACTCGCCGTCGGCGTCCACGTCGCCGCCGGTCACCACCACGAACGCCGGGCCGCGCGCCGCCAGCGCCTCCGCCGCCGCGACCATCTCCTCGACGGTGCCCACCGGGCCTCCGGTGAGGGCCGCGGCCTCCGCGCAGTTCGGTGTCGCCACCTCCGCGTACGGCAGCAGCCGCTCGACCGCCTCCACCACGCCGAGCCGGTGCCCGCTCGTGGCGACCAGTACCGGGTCGACGACCAGGTGCGGCAGCCGCCCGGCCCGGGCCGCCTCGGCCACCGCGTCGGCGACCGCGGGGGTGCCGAGCATGCCGGTCTTCACGGCGCGCACGTCGAAGTCGCCGAGGACGCTGTCCATCTGGTCGCGCACTGTCTGCGGGGGCAGCGGTAGGAGGGCGTCCACGCCCCGGGTGCTCTGCGCGGTGACGGCGGTGAGCACGCTCGTGCCGTACGCCCCGAGCGCGGCGAACGTCTTGAGGTCGGCCTGGATGCCCGCTCCTGCTCCGGAGTCGGAGCCGGCGATGCTGAGAACTGTTTTCGGCGTCACTGGTTCTCTTCTCCGGTGGTTGCTGTGACGGCTGCGGCCGACAGTGGTTGCGGTCGGGGCTGCGGCGTGCGGGCCTTGGTCGGATCGCGCGGGGTGGGTGCGCGCCACACGGGTGGCCGCCTCCTCGAAAGCTCTGCCCAGCGTGGTGGCGGTTTCGGTGGGGTCTGGGGCGCGCATGATGGCGCCCAGGACTGCTACTCCGGTGGCACCTGCCTCTACGCATGCGGTGACCTGGGCTGTGGTTTCGATGCCGCCCAGTGCCAGCACGGGCACCTTGCTTGCCGCGATCAGCTCGCGCAACCCGGTCGGCCGTAACGCCGGGCCGTAGCCGGGCTTTGTTCTTGTCTCGTAGACCGGGGACAGCGTGGCGTAGTGCTCGGTGGTGAGCCGGGCCAGCTCGGCGGTGTCGTGACAGGACCGGCCGACCAGTCCGACTGCGGGCGGCGGGTACGGGCCGGCGGCGGGCAGGTGCACCGCGTCCCCGTCGAGCGGATCGGGTCCGGCCACGACGAGCGTGCCGCCTGCCTCGGCGAGGATCGCGCGCAGCTCGACGGCGAGCGCGAGGCGTTCGGCGCGGGGCAGGTCCTTCTCCCGCAGCACCACCCAGCGCACTCCCCCGCCGACGGCCCCCGCGACCACGTCGACGAGCGCCCCCTTGGCGACCCGCCGATCGGTGAGCAGCACGACCCCGGTCGGGCCGGTGTAGATCCTGGTGCGCGGCCGCCCCTCCAGGGGCGCCTCCGTACCAGGATCCGCAACGCGTAGAGCGGTCACAGGTCGGGCCGTCCCTCGTCGGGGGTGGACGGCAAGGCGTGGAAGCGGCGGGTGATGCGGCCCGCGCCGTACGCCAGGTGCCCGGCCTCGACCGCGTACCGCATGGCCGTGGCCATCGCCACCGGGTCGGCGGCCCGGGTCACGGCACTGGCCAGCAGCACCGCGTCGCAGCCCAGCTCCATCGCCAGGGCCGCGTCGGAGGCGGTGCCGATGCCCGCGTCGAGCACCACCGGCACGTCCACAGCCGCCCGGATCAGCCGGATGTGGTGCGGGTTGCCGATGCCCAGCCCGGAGCCGATCGGCGACCCGGCCGGCATCACCGCCGCGCAGCCCACGTCGGCCAGCCGCCGGGCCAGCACGGGATCGTCCGAGGTGTACGGCAGCACTGTGAACCCGTCGGCCACCAATTCCTCGGCGGCGCGCAGCAGCTCCACCCCGTCGGGCAGGAGCGTGCGCTCGTCGCCGACCACCTCCAGCTTCACCCAGTCGGTGTCGAACGCCTCCCGGGCCAGGTGCGCCGTCTTCACCGCCTCCACGGCGGTGCGGCAGCCGGCCGTGTTCGGCAGCAGCCGTACGCCGCAGCGCTCCACCAGGTCGAGCAGGCCGCCCGAGCCGCCGGGCGTGGTGTCCACCCGGCGCAGCGCCAACGTCACCAGCTCGGTGCCGGAGGCGCGGATCGCCTGCTCCAGCACGTGCAGGTTGGCCGCGCCGCCGGTGCCGAGGATGAGCCGCGAGCCGAACGCGACCCCGCCGATCTCCAGTGTGGACATCCGTTCACCCGCCCTGGGTGGCGCTGAGTACCTCGACCCGGTCGCCGTCGCGCAGCACGCTCGCCGCCCAGCCGCCGCGTGGCACCACCTCGCCGTTGACCGCTACGGCGAGCCCGCGCTCCCGGTCGGTGACGGTGCGGACCACCTCGGCGACGGTGACGCCCTCGGGCAACGTCCGGCCGGTGCCGTTGACGATCAGTTCCACGTGCGCTCCTTCCCGAAGCGGTCCGGGGTGAAGGGGGCGAGCGCGGGATCCGGCTCGCCGGTGACGATCAGCTCGGTGACCAGGTCGGCGGTGACCGGCGTGAGCACGATGCCGTGCCTGTGGTGCCCGGTCGCGGCGAGCACGCCCGGCCGCCCGGGGAGCGGCCCGATGATCGGCGCGTTGTCGGGCGTACCGGGGCGCAGCCCGGCGACTGCTTCCACCAGCTCGTACTCGACGAGTTCCGGCACCAGCTCCGCGGCGGCGCGCAGCAGTGTCAGCACGCCACCGGCGGTGACCTCGGTGTCCGCGCGTTCCTCCACAGTCGCCCCGACCACGACCTCACCGCTGTCCCGGGGCACCAGGTAGACCGGCTCGCTGTCCGCGTACCCCCGGATCACGTGCCGGAAGCCCGGCGGACCGCCACCCGGCGCGCGCAGCCGCAGCACCTGGCCCTTGACCGGCCGGACCGGCAGGCCGGTCAGGCCCGCCGCGCCGCAGCCGGCCGCGACCACTGTGACCCGGGCGTCCACCTCGGACAGCGCGCCGACGCGGGCCGGGCGCAGCTCCACGCCGGCGCGCTCCACGGCCGTCCGCAACGCGGCGACCAGCCGTCGCGGATCCACTTGGTGGTCGCCGGGGGCCACCGCGCCGCCGCGCACGCGCGGTGCCAGCGCCGGCTCGCGGTCGCGCAGCTCCGAGGGCCGCAGCGGCGTGATCGGCAGTCCCAGACCCCGTTGGTACGACCACAGCCGCCCCGCCTCGGCCAGGTCGTCGGCGGTGAGCCCGACCACGAGCGTGCCCTCGGTGCGGTAGCCGAGGTCGACGCCGCTCGCCTCGGTCAGCTCGGCCGCGAAGCCGGGCCAGCGGGCGGCGGACCCGACGAGAAGCGCTGTGAGTTCGTGCTCACCGAAGTACGCCTCGGCGACCGGCGACAGCATCCCGGCGGCCACCGACGAGGCGCCCGACCCGGGCCGGTCGTCGTGCACCACCACGCGCAGTCCGCGCTGCGCGCACCGCCACGCGATCGCGAGTCCCACCGGCCCGGCGCCCACCACCGCCACGTCGGTAAGGAAGGGCCCCCTGTTAACGCCTCCGGTAGAGGAAGGGCCCCCTTTTAACACGTCAGCGCCCGCAGCAGCTCGGCGGTGGCGTGCGCCGGATCGGCAGCCAGGCTGAGCGCGCCGACCACCGCCACCCCGTACGCCCCGGCGGCCCGCAGCGCCGGCACGCTCGCGGCCGTCACCCCACCGATCGCGATCACCGGGACGCTGACCGCCTCGGCGACCGCGCGTATCCCCTCGGGGCCGATCGGGTCCGGCAGGCCGGACTTGGTGGTGGTGACGTGGCACGGGCCCACGCCCAGGTAGCTCGCGCCCGCATCCACGGCCGTACGGGCGCCCACCGGCCCCCGGGCGGTCGCGCCGAGCACCGCGTCCGGGCCGAGCACCCGGCGTGCGGCTGCGACCGGCAGATCGTCCGCACCGACGTGGCCCCCGGCGGCGTCCACCGCGAGCGCCACGTGCAGCCGGTCGTTGACCAGGAACTGTGCCCCGTACGGCCGGCATGCCTCGGTCACCCGGCACGCCAGCTCGTACGCCTCCCGGTCGGTGGCGTCGTCCTCCACGCGCACCTGCACGACGAGTTCGGCGCCCGCCACGGGCAGGGCGGCACGCAGCACGGCGAGCGGGTCACGCCCCGGCCGGGTGTCGGTGATGAGATGCAGTCGTCCCAGGGACAGCACGGCAACGCTCCTCCCTGCGCCGGCATTACCCGGATCAGGTTCGACGGTCGGGGGCTCCCAGCCCCCCTCTCAGCCCGGTCCGCACCGGGCTCCCGTGGGTCACTTGCGGCCTACCGTACGACGCCTCCCGCCCGTACGGAACCCCGGGTGAGGTTTTTCCCAGGAACCGTTCACATGCCGTACCGGGGCAACAGGTGATCGTCTCGTCACGACACGCTGCCGGGATGTCCGTTCCCGCCCGTGTCCCGCGCCGCCTGGCGATCCTGCCGTTCCGGGGCAGCCATGCCGTCTCCGAAGGACTGCTCACCTGGACGATGCTGCGCGGGCCGACCTGGATCCGCCTGCTGCCGGACGTGTACGTGCACCGGGACGGATACCGCGCCGACGACCACCGGATGTGGTGCGAGGCGGTGGCGTTGCGCCTGCCGCCGGGTGCCGCACTGGCGGGACGCAGCGCCGCCTGGCTGTTCGGCACGGACGTGCTCAGCCGCGACGCGCCGGTCACCGTGCTGCTGCCGAGCCCGGCCCGCATGCGTCCTCATCCACGGCTGCTGGTGACCCGGTCGCCCCTGCCCGAGTCGGACCGCACCCGGTTCGCGGGGCTGCCGGTCACGACCCCGCTGCGTACCGCGTTCGACCTGGGCCGGCAGGGCTCACTCGCCGAGGCGCTGGTCGCCGTTGACGCGCTGCTGCGTCGCCGGGTCGTGAAGCTGCCCGTCCTGCGGGCCTACGCCGCCGACCGGCCGGGTTGGCCGGGCGCTCCGCTGCTGCGCGAGGTACTGGCGATGGCCGAGCCGTTGAGCGAGTCCCCGATGGAGACGCGGCTACGGCTGCTCCTCCTCGACGCCGGTCTCGGCCCGCTGACCGCCCAGCACGAGGTGCGCACCGGCGGACGCTTCGTGGCCCGGGTGGACCTGGCCTGGCCGGCTCTCCGCCTCGCGGTCGAGTACGACGGCGACCACCACCGGGAACGGGCTCACTTCCGGCGGGACGTGGCACGCCTGAACGCGCTCCGCGCGGCCGGGTGGGTCGTGCTCCGGTTCACCGTCGACGACGTGCTACGCCGGCCCGACGCCACTGTCGCCCTGGTGCGCCAGGCCCTGGCAGAACGTCGCGCCGCCGCGGCAAACCACTGATCCGCACCCGCAGCCCCCCGCACCCCGGCTCGCAGCCCAAAGCCCGCAGCCCCACAGCCGCAGCCCCACAGCCCCGCAGCCCCGCAGCCCCGCAGGCCCGAGTCTCGCCCCGCCGCGCCCCCGGCCGCCACCCGCCACCTGGCCGGAGCGGGCCGCCCAAGACAGCACGGGCGTCAGGAGGCCGCCCACAGACACCTATGGCGTTCCACTCGCGACTGAATCTGGCGACGAGTGGAACGCCGTGGGTGTCTGTGGGCCCTCTTGACACCCATACCGTTCCACTCATCGTGAGCGCTGCCTCTGAGTGGAACGCCACGGGTGCCTCCGCGGGCGGGCGCGCGGGCGGGCGGGCCACGGTGGGCGCACGCCGCGCGGGGCAAGCCCCGACGCTCGCACGCCGACAAGCGGGCGCACCCCCGACGCGCGAGCGGGCGCATATGTACCGGCAGGGACGGTCAGAGGATGGCGTCCAAGGCGGTCAGGTCCTCGTCGGACGGCTGCCACGTCCCGGCTTCGGCGTTGGCCTTCACCTGCTCGCCAGTGGTCGCGCCGGCGATCACCGACGTCACGGCGGGACGGGCCGCCAGGCCGCCGATGGCCACCTGGAGCATGCTGATGCCGCGCTCGGCCGCGTACGCCTCGATCGCCTCGATGACGTCCCAGCGCGCGGCGGCCAGCCGCTCGGCGTACCGGCCGCCACCGGCCAGGCGGCTGCCCGCCGGGGGCGCCTCGCCGCGCTTGTACTTGCCGGTGAGCAGCCCGTTGGCGAGCGGGAAGAACGGCAGCATGCCGAGGCCGAACCGCTCGCAGGCGGGGATCACCTCGTCCTCCACCCCGCGCTCCACCAGCGAGTAGTGGTTCTGCGCGGAGATGAACCGGGTACGCCCCTGCGACGACGCGGTCCAGTCGGCGTCGGCGATCTGCCACCCGGCGAAGTTGGAGTTGCCGAGGTAGCGCACCTTGCCGGCGGTCACCAGGTCGTCCAGCGCGGCGAGCGTCTCGTCGATCGGGGTGCCCGGGTCGGGCTCGTGCATCTGGTACAGGTCGATGTGGTCGGTGCCGAGCCGGCGCAGCGACGCCTCGACCGCGCGGGCGATGTAGCGGCGGGCGCCCCGGGCGCCGTGGTCCGGCCCGTTCGCGCCGTTCATGTCCATGCCGAACTTGGTGGCCACCACCACGTCGTCGCGGCGGCCCTTGAGCGCCCGGCCGAGCAGTTCCTCGGAGGCACCCTGCGGCTCGCCGTAGATGTCGGCGGTGTCGAAGAAGTTGATCCCGGCGTCGAGCGCGGCGTCCACCACCGCCCGGGTGCCGTCGAGGTCGAGTTTGCGGCCGAAGTTGTTGCAGCCGATACCGACAACTGACACCACGAGCCCGGAGTCGCCCAGCCGGCGATAGGTCATCTCACTCACGAGATCCACCCTATGCCCGCTGCCCGGGTGTCATCCGGGCAGCGGCAGCACCTGGTCGGCCAGCGTCCGGGCGGCACCGATCGTCGCCGCCAGTTCCTCAGGGGTACGCCCCACCGCGCCCAGCAGCGCCTGCGCCCGCTCGGCGAAGTCCGGCGGCGCACCGGGCAGGCGCCCGGCGGAGACGATCATGCCCTTCTCGTTGACCAGCCACCGCCCGGCCCGGCCGTGCAGCGCGTGGACCAGCACGCCGACCACCCGGAACAGGCAGCCCGCCACGTAGCCGGCGTCGCCCCCTGCCGCGCCCTTGGCGGCGCCGTCGAGCAGCAGCCCGGTCTCCCAGCCACCTGCGATCAGCGCGGCGCCGAGCGCGGGCGGGTAGTCGAAGGTCTCGGCCCGCAGCGCGGTCAGCTCACCGGTCGGGTCGCCGAGCACCCGCCCGAGCGCCACCTCCCCGGCGTACGCGTGCGAGTAGAAACCGAGCGGATGCCCGGCCTGCGCCTCGACCGTGTAGCGGCCGGCCCGGCAGTCCGCCCAGACCCGGTGCACCCGGTCCAGGTCGCGGTAGATCCAGTCCACCGCCACCCCGCCGACGCGCAGCCAGCCGCCCCCGTCGACCCACGGCCCCCAGCCGCCCGGGGCGGTGAGGTCCACCGGCCCGTCGGCGATCGAGGCGGCCACCGCGCGCAGCCCGGCCAGGTCCGGCGCGCCCCGGTAGTAGAGGCCCACGTCCCAGTCGGAGTCGGGCCGGTGGTCGCCGCGGGCCCGGCTGCCGCCGAGCGCCACCGCGACCACGCCGTCCACCGCGCACAGCCGGTCGGCCAGGTCCCTGTCGATCACCCCACGTCCCAGACCGGCTCCGGCGTCTCCACCACGTCGCCGTCGCCCCGGAACAGCACGAACCGGTCGAAGGTACGGGTGAACCACCTGTCGTGTGTCACCGCGACCACAGTCCCCTCGAACGCGGTCAGCCCGGCCTCCAGCGCCTCCGCCGAGGCCAGGTCGAGGTTGTCGGTGGGCTCGTCGAGCAGCAGCAGCGTCGCCCCGGACAGCTCCAGCAGCAGCACCAGGAACCGCGCCTGCTGTCCGCCGGAGAGCGTGCCGAACCGCTGGTCGCCCTGGCCGGCCAGCTCGTACCGGGACAGCGCCGCCATCGCGGCGTGCCGGTCCATGCCGGCCCGGTGGTCGTCGCCGCGCCACAGCACCTCGACGAGCGTCTTGCCCATCAGCTCCGGCCGGTCGTGGGTCTGCGAGAAGTGCCCGGGCCGGACCCGTGCGCCGAGCCGGACCACGCCGCCGTGGGCGACAGGTGCGAGCGCGGCGGCGCCGTCCACAGGCGTGTTGCCCGGCTCCGGGTCGGTGCCGCCCCGGGCCAGCAGCCACAGGAAGTGAGACTTGCCGGTGCCGTTCGCGCCGAGCACCGCGACCCGGTCGCCGTACCAGAGTTCCAGGTCGAACGGGTACGTCAGGCCGTCCAGCTCCAACTGCTCGGCGATCACCGCGCGCTTGCCGGTCCGCCCGCCGGTCAGGCGCATCCGGATGTCCTGGTCCTTCGGGGGTACGGGCGGCGGCCCGGCCTCCTCGAACTTGCGCAACCGGGTCTGCGCGGCCTGGTAGCGGGAGGCCATCCCGTCGTTGTACGCGGCCTTCTGCTTGTACATCAGCATCAGCTCGCGCAGCTTCTGGTGCTCCTCGTCCCAGCGCTTGCGCAGCTCGTCGAGGCGGGCGTGCCGGGCCACCCGTGCCTCGTGCCAGCTCGCGAAGCCGCCCGGGTGCACCCAGGCGCTGCCGCCCTCCACCGCGACGACCCGGTCGGCGGTCTGCGCCAGCAGTTCCCGGTCGTGCGAGACGTAGAGCACGGACTTGCCCGACTCGCGCAGGCGCGCCTCCAGCCAGCGTTTGCCGGGTACGTCGAGGAAGTTGTCCGGCTCGTCGAGCAGCAGCACCTCGTCGGGGCCGCGCAGCAGCAGTTCCAGCGCGAAGCGCTTCTGCTGGCCGCCGGACAGCGTGCGGACCGGCCGTTCCCGGGCGCTGTCCCAGGGCAGGTCGAGCACGATGGTGGCGACGGTGTCGAAGAGGACCTCGGCGTCGTACCCGCCGGTCTCGCCCCAGGCGGCGAGCGCCTCAGCGTACGCGAGCTGGGTCTTGGCGGCGGCGGAGCTGTACTTGCCGCGGACCTCGGCCGCCCGCATGGCCGCCTCGGTCTCGGCGAGCCGCCGCCCGGCGTCGCGCAGCGCCGGCGGCGCCAGCGACAGGGCGAGGTCGGCGAGCGTGGACTCGTCGCCGATCATGCCGATGAACTGCCGCATCACGCCCAGCCCACCGGAGCGGGCGACAGCGCCGGTCTTCACCGGCAGGTCACCGGCGACCATCCGCAGCAGCGTGGTCTTGCCGGCGCCGTTCGGGCCGACCAGCGCCACCTTGGCACCCTCACCGACCCGGAACGACACGTCGCTGAACAGCTCACGCCCGTCCGGGAGGATGTGCCCTACTCCTGCCACGTCCACGTATCCCACGCGGGCATCCTGCCCGAGCCGGGTCGGTGGACGACACCGGATTACCGGGTGACCCGCAGCACCCGGTAGCCCTTCTGGCTGGCGTGCCGCTCGACCGACCAGCCCTGCTCGACCAGCCAGCGGTGCAGCGAGTCGCCGCCGAGGTGCCGGGCGACGACCAGCCAGGCCACGCCGTCCGGGGCGAGGCGGGGCAGCCAGCGCAGCAGCAGGCCGCGCAGTTCCGGCTTGCCGATGTGGATCGGCGGGTTGGACCAGATCTGGGCGAAGGTGACGTCGTCCGGCAGTTCGTCCGGCGCGACGGCGCGTACCCGGTCGGCGGCACCGACCCTTGCCGCGTTGGCGGTGGTGAGGGCGCGGGCGCGCTCGTTGACGTCCACGGCCCAGACGGTGGCCTTCGGCGCGACAGTGGCCAGGACGCAGGTGATCGGGCCGAAGCCGCAGCCGATGTCGAGCAGCGCGCCGGTGACGTCGGCGGCCGGCAGGTCGGCCTTGCGCAGCAGTACGGCGGTGCCCGGGTCGAGCCGGTCGGCGGAGAAGACGCCGCCGGCCGAGGCGAGCGTGTAGTCGCGCCCGGCGACTGTGAACTCGACCTCGCGGGGGCGGGCCGGGGTCGAGGGCTCAGCTGTGAAGTAGTGGTCGCCGGTCACGCCCGCATTCTCGCACCGGGCCGCAGGGGTTCCGGCGACGGTGTCACGGGCGGGGTCGCACGCCACTCCGCCAGAATTTCCCGATATTACCCCTGAAAGGGACAATCAGCCCTACTCTATGCCACATGGTGTACCGGTACGAGTCCGATGAGGACGCCTTCCTGGAGTACCCGAAGCCCGGGTCGGCCCCGAACGGGCCCGCAGCCACGCCCCCGCCCGCGGGTCCGTCACGTTCCCGCTTCCCCACGCCGTCGCTGCCCCCGCCGCCGCGCCCGCAAGCGGCGCTGCCGCCGACCGGCGCGACCGAGCAGGCCGACCCCGGCGGGCAGGCGGTGGCGGACGACGCCCGCGCACCCGTTCCCGCGCCACCGGCCCCGGCGCCGACACCGGGACGGCCTGCCCCACCACGGGAGCCCTCCCCGGTGCCGCAGCCCGCGCCGCCCATGCCGGCACCCGTACCGGCGGCGGCGAACCGGCCGACGGTGCCGATCCCGGCCAGCCCCACCGCCCGCGCCGCCGACGTCTCCGAACTGCCCCGGACCCGGCGCGCCGAACGCCGCGGCGGCGGCCGGTTCTGGCAGACGCTCGTCGGCGGCGCCGCCGTACTGCTCCTGCTCTCGCTCACCGGGCTCGCCGTCGCGGCCCTGCTCGACGAACGCACCACCACGCCGCCGGCGGGCCAGCCGACCCCGCAGCCGACCGAGTCGAGCACGCCGTCCGGTGGCACCGACCTGGACTCCCGGGACACCGACCAGGCATCGCTCACCGCCAAGGAGGTCTTCCCGACCAAGGACCTGGTGGTCACCGACGGGAAACCGGCCTACCGGGTGCTGAAGACCCAGGCCAGCACGAAGTGCCAGGTCGCGGCCACCGGCGAGATCGCCGACCTGCTGGTCCGGCTCGGCTGCAACCAGGTGGTGCGGGGCACGCTCCGCTCCCCCGACGGCGACCACCTGATCACCGCCGGTCTGTTCAACCTCACCGACGTGGCCACCGCCCAGCGGGTACGCGACCGCATCCGGCCGCTGCTCGACGCGCGCCAGGGACGGTTCCGTGGCATGGCGGCGGGCGACGACACCGACGCGGTGGAGAAGGCCGCGGCCCGGGTCGCCTGGCAGGTACGCGGACACTACGTCGCCTTCTGCCTGGTCACCCGCGCCGACGGGGAACGCATCCCGAGCGACGACGCGACCGCCCGCGAGATCATGTACGACCTGGTCGAACTGCACCTCAACCGGGGTGTGCTGGACCGTCGCGCGGCGGCCGGCACGGCCGGGCAGCCCGACGCCGACTCGGCCGAGGACAGCGCCGGTCAGCGGGGCACGGACTGAGGCTGGCTCAGCCCTCGGCCACCGGCACCCGCAACCGGCGGGTCTCCTCGGCGCGGCGGGCGTACTCGGCCGGGTCGCCCGGGTAGCCCACAGCGACCAGGGCGAGGCCGTGCGCGGGCGCCACGGTCACCTCGCTGGAGCGCTCGCGGCGGGTCAGCAGGCCGGCCGGCCACTGGACCGGCCGCCGCCCGTCGCCCGCCACCAGCATCGCCCCGACCAGGCTGCGCACCATGTTCTGGCAGAACGCGTCGGCCTGCACGGTGGCGACCAGGATCCCGTCCGGGTCGCGCCGCCAGTCCAGCCGGGTCACCTCGCGCAGCGTGGTGGCGTTCTCCTTGCGCCGGCAGTACGCGGCGAAGTCGTGCTCGCCCACCAGCCCGGCAGCGGCGGCGTTCAGGGCCGCCAGGTCCAGCGGCTTCGGCCAGGCCAGGGTGTCCCCGCGGCGCAGCGGCTCGGCGCCCCACGGGGCGTCGGTGACCCGGTACTCGTAGCGCCGGAACGTGGCCGAGAACCGGGCGTCGAAGTCGGCGGGTACCTCGGTCATCGCGCGTACCCGGACGTCCGGGGGCAGGAGCCGGGCCAGCCGGCGCAACAACCGGCCCTCGTGCTCCCGCCACACGGGAGTCGGCAGGTCGAGGTGGCAGACCTGCCCGGTGGCGTGCACACCGGCGTCGGTACGCCCGGCCACCGTCAGGCCGGTCGCCGTGCCCGCGCCGAGCACCAGGTCCAGCGTCTGCATGAGCACGCCGGCCACTGTGCGCCGGGCCGGCTGGGGCGCCCAGCCGGAGAAGTCGGTGCCGTCGTACGAGACGTCCAGCCGCAGCCGGGTCCGCTCGTCCACCTCGTCCCTCCTGTCGACGGCGACGGGCCCGGCACCCCCGAAGGGATGCCGGGCCCGGTCGAGCCTGATGTCAGGCCTTGTCGTTCTCGGTGGCCTCGTCGCTGTCCTCACGGGCGGCGGCGGTGTCACCCGACGCGGAGACCGGCGCCTCGGCGTCCTGGTCACCGGCGCTGGAGCGCGGGGTCTCCTCGGCCGGGGCCAGGGCCTCGACCTTGTCCTGCTGGGCGGCCTTGCGGGCGGCGGTCTTCTTGTTCGCCTTCGGCTCGGCGACCTGAAGCTCCTCCACCAGCTCGATGATCGCCATCGGAGCGGCGTCACCCTTGCGCGGACCGGTCTTCACGATCCGGGTGTAGCCACCGTTGCGGTTGGCGTACCGGGGCGCGATCTGGTCGAACAGGGCGTAGACCACGTCCTTGTCCTTGACGACGCCCAGCACGCGGCGGCGCGAGGCGAGGTCGCCGCGCTTGGCCTTGGTGATGAGCTGCTCGGCCAGCGGACGCAGCCGCCGGGCCTTCGTCTCGGTGGTCTGGATCTTGCCGTGCTGGAACAGCGCGGTGGCCAGGTTGGCCAGCATCAGCCGCTCGTGCGCGGGGCTGCCGCCGAGGCGGGGGCCCTTGGTGGGCGTGGGCATGCTTGGTGCTCCTCAGGTGTGGCGGCAGCGCGGACTAGAGCTGCTCGGTCTCGCGGTAGTCGTCGGTGTCGTAGTCCGCCTCGCCGAAGGCGTCCACGACGTGCGCCGGGTCGAAGTTCGGAGCCGAGTCCTTCAGCCCCAGGCCCATCCCGGCGAGCTTCATCTTGACCTCGTCGATCGACTTCTGACCGAAGTTGCGGATGTCGAGGAGGTCGGCCTCGGTACGCCCGATGAGCTCACCAACGGAGTTGATGCCCTCGCGCTTGAGGCAGTTGTAGGAGCGGACGGTGAGGTCCAGCTCCTCGATCGGCAGGGCCAGGTCCGCCGCCAGCTGGGCGTCCTGCGGGGACGGCCCGATGTCGATGCCCTCGGCGGTCTCGTCCAGCTCCCGGGCCAGCCCGAACAGCTCCACCAGCGTCGAACCGGCCGAGGCCAGCGCGGTACGCGGGCCCATCGACGGCTTGGTCTCGACGTCGATGATGAGCCGGTCGAAGTCGGTCCGCTGCTCGACACGGGTCGCCTCGACCCGGTACGTCACCTTGAGCACCGGCGAGTAGATCGAGTCGACCGGGATCCGGCCGATCTCGGCGCCCGCCTGCTTGTTCTGCGCCGCGGTGACGTAGCCGCGACCCCGCTCGACGGTCAGCTCCATGTCGAGCCGGCCCTTGCCGTTGAGGGTGGCGAGCTTCAGGTCCGGGTTGTGCACCGAGACACCGGCCGGGGGCTGGATGTCACCGGCGGTCACATCGCCCGGGCCCTGCTTGCGCAGGTACATGCTGACCGGCTCGTCGTGCTCGGAGCTGACGCACAGCTCCTTGATGTTCATGACGAGCTCGACCACGTCCTCCTTGACACCGGGGATCGTGGTGAACTCGTGCAGCACACCGTCGATCTTGATCGAGGTGACCGCCGCACCCGGGATCGAGGACAGCAGCGTACGCCGCAGCGAGTTGCCCAGCGTGTAGCCGAAGCCGGGCTCCAGCGGCTCGATGGTGAACCGGGAGCGGGTCTCGTTGATCGACTCTTCGGAGAGAGACGGTCGCTGGCTGATGAGCATCTTTTCTCTTCTCTTCCGGGGCGCCCGCTATTTGACGCCCACGACACAACTGTTCCGGTGGCCCGCCCCGGAGGACGGGCCACCGCAACGAGCCCTTACTTGGAGTAGAGCTCGACGATCAGCTGCTCCTGGACCTGGGTGTCGATCACCTGGCGGGCCGGGAGCGAGTGCACGAGGATCTTCATCTGGCTCGGGATCGCCTCCAGCCACGCCGGAACGGTCCGCGAGCCGGCCTCACCCTGCGCCACGAGGAACGGGGTGAGCTCCTTGCTCTTGGCACGCACCTCGATGATGTCGTGCTCCTTGACGCGGTACGACGGGATGTCGACCTTCTTGCCGTTCACCGTGAAGTGGCCGTGCTTGACCAGCTGACGGGCCATGTCCCGGGACTTGGCGTAGCCGGCCCGGTAGACCACGTTGTCCAGCCGCGACTCGAGGATCTGCAGCAGGACCTCGCCGGTCTTGGCCTCCTTGCTCACGGCCTCTTCGTAGTAGCCGCGGAACTGCTTCTCCAGCACGCCGTAGACACGACGGGCCTTCTGCTTCTCACGGAGCTGGAGCAGGTACTCCGTCTCCTTCGTGCGGCCGCGGCCGTGCTGCCCGGGCGGGAACGGCCGGGACTCGAACGGGCACTTCGGACCATCGCACTTGCTGCCCTTGAGGAACAGCTTCATCTTCTCCCGCCGGCAACGGCGGCAGTCAGCACCGGTGTAACGAGCCATCTCTCTCTAACCTCTCAGACCCGGCGACGCTTCGGCGGACGGCACCCGTTGTGCGGCTGCGGCGTGACGTCGGAGATCTGCCCGACCTCGAGGCCGACTGCCTGCAGCGAACGGATGGCGGTCTCCCGGCCGGAGCCGGGGCCCTTGACGAACACGTCGACCTTGCGCATGCCGTGCTCCATCGCGCGGCGCGCGGCGGCCTCGGCGGCGAGCTGCGCGGCGAACGGAGTCGACTTGCGGGAGCCCTTGAAGCCCACCTGGCCGGAGGAGGCCCAGGAGATGACCGCACCGGTCGGGTCCGTGATGGACACGATGGTGTTGTTGAAGGTGCTCTTGATGTGCGCCTGCCCGTGGGCGACGTTCTTGCGTTCCTTGCGCCGGACCTTCTTGACGGCGGCTCCGGCACGAGCCTTCGGTGGCATAAGTCTGTGCGCTCCTAGTTACTTCTTGCCGGGCTTCTTCTTGCCGGCCACGGTCCGCTTCGGGCCCTTCCGGGTCCGCGCGTTGGTCCTGGTGCGCTGGCCACGCACGGGCAGACCGCGGCGGTGCCGGATACCGGCGTAGCAGCCGATCTCGACCTTGCGGCGGATGTCAGCGGCGACCTCGCGGCGCAGGTCGCCTTCAACCTTGTAGTTGCCCTCGATGTGGTTCCGGAGCTCGACGAGCTCCTCGTCCGTGAGGTCCCGAACGCGCTTGTCCGGCGAGATGCCGGTCGCGGCGAGCGTCTCCAGGGCGCGGGTGCGACCGACCCCGAAGATGTAGGTGAGCGCGATCTCCATCCGCTTCTCGCGGGGGAGATCCACGCCGACTAGACGTGCCATGTGCGGGCGTACTCCTCGTGATGTTGTGGCGGAGGTGTGGACCCGTCCCACCCCGCTACCGGCCGTCCCTGTCCTTCCGGCGTCAAGAACGCCGGCGACCGGGATCGGTCGCTGCCCGAGCGGGCCCCGGCCTCCGACCGGGGGTCAACCACGAGGGGGTACGCGCTGCGCACCCGACCGCGGCTGGGACGAGCTGGTGATGTGTGGGGCGTCAGCCCTGGCGCTGCTTGTGGCGCGGGTCGGTGCAGATGACCATGACCCGGCCGTGCCGGCGGATCACCCGGCACTTGTTGCAGATCCTCTTGACGCTCGGCTTGACCTTCACGGTTGCCTTACTTCCCATCTGGCCCGGACCCGCGACACAGCGCGACCCGGACGTCGAAGACGGACACGGAAACGTCCCGGCCGCCGTCAGGCTTACTTGTAGCGGTAGACGATGCGCCCGCGGGTCAGGTCGTACGGCGAGAGTTCGACGACGACCCGGTCCTCCGGCAGGATGCGGATGTAGTGCTGCCGCATCTTGCCGCTGATGTGAGCCAGCACCTTGTGACCGTTCGCGAGCTCCACCCGGAACATGGCGTTCGGCAGGGGCTCGATGACCCGACCCTCGATCTCGATGGCTCCGTCTTTTTTCGGCATGTCCTCCGCTGTCCTGACGTCGGTTACTCCGGACGGCCCACAACGTCTTACACGGGTGAACTGACCAAGATCAGGAAACCCGCGCCAGCCGCGGCTCCGACTCCCACCGAAGCGCAGGGTGGGCATGGCGGAGTGGACGCTGTGCGCCGATCAGAAAGTGTACGCCGACCCGTACGTGCTCGCCAAACCGACCGGCGCGACAGTCACCCGGACGGCTCGGATATGACGCAGGTCACGTCTCCGGAAGCTCGCGCTTCGCCCGCCGGCGGGCTTCCCGCTCGACCTGCTTGCGCCGCCGGCGTTCGGCGTCCTTCTCCGGCGCTCCGGTGGCCAGCCCCTGCGCGGTCTGGTAGAGCAACACGGCGCCCCACGGGCCGAGCACCCAGAGCGGCCAGTAGTCGTCGAACTCGAACTCGCCCTCAGCCAGCTGGGAGACGAACCAGATCGCGGTGAGGATCAGGGCCACCTTGAGCCACGGCCCCCAGACCCCCAGCAGCCAGGCGCTGCGCGCCCCGCTCACGGCCTCCGTGCCCGGGACCGCGACCCCGCCCTCCCCGGCCGCGCGAGGCGCCGGCAGGGGGCGCCCGGCCGGGCCGGCGCCGGGCAGGTCGGTCAGCAGCTCGTCCAGCTCGCCGTAGGTCTTCGACCCGTACGCCCGGCGCAGCCGGTCGTCGTACTCGTGCAGGTCGAGCCGGCCCTCGTTCAACGCCGCCCGGAGTCGCTCCGCGGTGGCCTCACGGTCCGCGTCGGCCGCCCGCATGCGGTTGCGCTCCTCCATGGGAGCAAGCATGTCACCCGATCGCCAGCCCGGCACGACGTGGCCGGTCATCCGGCGCGGCCGGGGCCCCGATCAGGCCGGGGAGTCCACCGACGTCTGCCGCTTGGTCACCAGGTCGCCCAGGCGGGCCCGTCCGCCGTCCTCGGCGGTCAGCACCCACACGCCGTCGTCCAGCAGCGCCATCGAGTGCTCGACGTGCACCGCCATCGACCCGTCCCGGGTCACCACGGTCCAGCCGTCGGACAGCTCGACGGTACGCGGCGAGCCCATCGTGATCATCGGCTCGATCGCGAGCGCCAGGCCCGGCACCAGGCGCGGCCCCTTACCGGGACGCCCGTGGTTGAGCACGTGCGGGTCCTGGTGCATCTCGGTGCCGATGCCGTGGCCGCCGTAGCCGTCGACGATGCCGTACCGGCCGCCCTTGCGGACCGCCGTCTCGACCGCGTGGGAGATGTCGGTGAGCCGGCCCTTGCCGGAGGCCGCACCGCGCGCCGCGGCGGCGATCCCGGCCCACATGGCGTCCTCGGCCACCGCCGTCATCCTCAGCAGCGCCGGGTCGACCTCGCCGACCGGCACCGTGACCGCCGCGTCGCCGTGCCAGCCGTCCAGCACCGCGCCGCAGTCGATCGAGATCAGGTCGCCCTCGCGCAGCACCTGCTCGGCCGACGGGATGGCGTGCACCACCTGCCGGTTGACCGAGGAGCAGATCGACGCCGGGAAGCCGTGGTAGCCCTTGAACGACGGCACGGCGCCCGCCTCGCGGATGGTCGACTCGGCGATCGCGTCCAGGTCGGCCGTCGACACGCCCGGCGCCACCGCCTCCCGCATCCGGCGCAGGGCACGGGCGACGACCAGACCGGCGGCCCGCATCAGCTCGATCTGCTCGGGGGTCTTCAGCTGGATGTCCAGCTGGGGACGGCGCATGGTGGTGGTTACCTTTCGTCACGCGTACGCGGAGCAGCGGGGCACGTCGCACGTACCCCGCTGTTCGCACTCTATCCGCCGGGTGGCGGGTGGGACCTCAGCCGCCGTACGAGCGCAGCGCGTCGATGGCGCGGACGGTGACGTCCTCCACCGGGCCGGTCGCGTCGATGCCGACCAGCTTGCCCTGGGCGCCGTAGTAGTCCACGAGCGGCGCGGTCTTCTCGGCGTACTCCCGCAGCCGGGCGGCGATGGTCTCCGGCTTGTCGTCGTCGCGCTGGAACAGCTCGGCGCCGCAGCGGTCGCAGACGCCCTCCCTGCTCGGCGAGTCGAACTCGACGTGCCAGATCTTGCCGCAGCCGCGGCAGGTGCGCCGGCCGGACAGCCGCCGGATCACCTCGTCGTCGTCGACGACCAGCTCCAGCACCAGGTCCAGCGCGGTGCCGAGGTCGGCGAGGAGCTTGTCCAGCGCGGCGGCCTGCGGCGTGGTCCGCGGGAAGCCGTCGAGCAGGAAGCCCTCGCTCGCGTCCGGCTCGGCGAGCCGGTCCCGCACCATGTTGATGGTGACCTCGTCCGGAACCAGCTTGCCGGCGTCCATGTACCGCTTGGCCTCGACGCCCAGCGGCGTGCCCTGGGAGACGTTCGCCCGGAAGATGTCACCGGTCGAGATCTTCGGCACCGAGAGGTGCGCGGCGACGAACTCCGCCTGTGTGCCCTTGCCCGCGCCCGGCGGGCCAACCAGAACGAGTCTCATCTACCGCAGGAACCCTTCGTAGTTCCGCTGCATGAGTTGGCTCTCGATCTGCTTCACGGTCTCCAGACCGACGCCGACCATGATGAGCACAGCGGTGCCGCCGAACGGGAAGTTCTGGAACTGCTGGTTGTCGAGCCAGATGAAGAAGAAGTTCGGCAGGATCGCGACGATGCCCAGGTAGAGCGCGCCCGGCAGGGTGATCCGGCTGAGGATGAAGTCGAGGTACTCGGCGGTCGGCTTGCCGGGGCGGATGCCCGGCACGAAGCCGCCGTACTTCTTCATGTTGTCCGCGACCTCGGTCGGGTTGAACGTGATCGACACGTAGAAGTACGTGAAGAAGATGATCAGCAGGAAGTAGATCGCGATGTGCTCCGGCGCGCTCGCCTTCACGATGTGGTTCTGGATCCACGCCTGGACCTTGCCCGGGTCGTTCTGATCGAAGAACTGGAGCGCGAGCTGCGGCAGGTAGAGCAGCGACGAGGCGAAGATGACCGGGATGACGCCCGCCTGGTTCACCTTCAGCGGGATGTAGGTCGACGTGCCGCCGTACATCCGCCGGCCGATCATGCGCTTGGCGTACTGCACCGGGATGCGGCGCTGCGCCTGCTCGATGAACGTGACAGCGGTGATGACCACCAGCACCAGGGCGATGACGAGGAGGAACATCCCCCAGCCCTTGGTGGTCTTGATCTTCCAGCCCTCGCTGGGGAGGCGGGCCGCGATCGAGGTGAAGATCAGCACGGACATGCCGTTGCCGACGCCCCGGTCGGTGATCAGCTCACCGAGCCACATCACCACGCCGGTGCCGGCGGTCATGGTCATGACCAGGATGCTCAGGGTCAGCCAGTTCGGGATGCCGGTGCCCTCGGGCACGATCGGGAACTGGTCGCACTGGTTGTTGAACAGCTGCCCGGAGCGGGCCAGCGCCACGAACGCCGAGGCCTGGAGGACACCCAGGCCCAGCGTCAGGTAGCGGGTGTACTGCGTGATCTTGGCCTGCCCGGCCTGGCCCTCCTTGCGGAGCTGCTCCAGACGCGGGATCACCACCGTCAGCAGCTGAAGGATGATCGACGCGGTGATGTAGGGCATGATGCCCAGCGCGAAGACCGAGAGCTGGAGCAGCGCACCACCGGAGAAGAGATCCAGCAGGTTCAGCACACCCGTGCTGCCACCCTGGATCGTGTCGAGGCACTTCTGCACGTTGCCGTACGAGACGCCCGGGCTGGGCAGCGTGGCGCCCAGCCGGTAGACCGCGATGATGCCTACTGTGAACAGCAGCTTCTTGCGCAGGTCAGGCGTACGGAACGCACTGAGAAAGGCGGACAGCAACTTCTTCCTCCTGCGCGACGCGGGCCGCCGGTGACGAGTCCCTGGCGGGGCGGGGTGTGGTGCCGGACGGAGTGTCCGGAATCCATGGCTGGGAACGGACTCTAACAGCCCGGTCCCGGTCCGGGCAGATGCGCCCGGCTACATAAACCGAATCCGATGTTACCCGGCGCACACGTGGCCGGTAGACCATGGCGCCCGCCCAGTCGCGAACAACTGAGCGGGCGCCATGAACATCGTCTTACAGCTCGGTGACCGAGCCACCGGCGGCGGTGATCTTCTCCTTGGCCGACGCGCTGAACGCGTGCGCCGACACCTGGAGGGACACGCCGCCGAGGTCGCCGGTGCCGAGCACCTTGACCGGGTGACCCTTGCGGACCGCGCCGGCCTCGACCAGCTCGACCGGGCCGACCTGGCCGCCGTTCGGGAACAGCTCGGCCAGCCGGTCCAGGTTGACCACCTGGAACACGACCTTGAACTTGTTCTTGAAGCCCTTCATCTTCGGCAGGCGCATGTGGATGGGCATCTGCCCACCCTCGAACGCCGCCGAGATGTTCTTGCGGGCCTTGGAACCCTTGGTACCGCGACCGGCCGTCTTGCCCTTCGAGCCCTCACCGCGACCCACACGGGTCTTGTCGGTCTTGGCGCCGGGAGCCGGACGCAGGTGGTGCACCTTGATCGTCATTACTCGACCTCCTCGACCTTCACGAGGTGGTTGACCGTGAAGATCATGCCGCGGATCTCCGGCCGGTCCTCCTTGACCACCACGTCGTTGATCCGCTTGAGACCGAGGGAACGCAGCGAGTCACGCTGGTTCTTCTTGGTCCCGATCTCGGACCGGACCTGGGTGACCTTCAGGCGTGCCATCAGGACGCCACCCCCGCCCGCGACGCCAGCATGGCGGCCGGCGCGACGTCCTCGACCGGCAGACCACGACGGGCCGCGACCTGCTCCGGGGACTCGAGCCCCTTCAGGGCCGCCACCGTGGCGTGCACGATGTTGATCGGGTTGGACGAGCCGAGGCTCTTGGAGAGCACGTCGTGGATGCCCGCGCACTCCAGCACGGCACGCACCGGGCCACCGGCGATGACGCCCGTACCGGCGGAGGCCGGCTTGAGCAGCACCACACCGGCGGCGTCCTCGCCCGTGACCGGGTGCGGGATCGACTGACCGATCCGCGGCACCTTGAAGAAGTGCTTCTTGGCCTCCTCGACACCCTTGGCGATCGCCGCGGGCACCTCCTTGGCCTTTCCGTAGCCCACACCGACGGTGCCGTCGCCGTCGCCCACGATCACCAGGGCGGTGAAGCTGAAGCGACGACCACCCTTCACGACCTTGGCGACGCGGTTGATCGCGACGACCCGCTCGAGGTGCGGGGTCTTCTCGACGGGCGCGTTTCCGCGGCCGCCCTCACGGCGGTTGTCGCGGCGACCACCCTCGTTGCCACCGGACCCGCCGCCACGGCGCTGTTGACCTGGCATCAGCAGCCTTCCTTCTCTCTCGTGACGGGGTTTCTAGAACTCGAGCCCGGCTTCGCGGGCGGCGTCGGCAAGCGCGGCGACACGCCCCGCGTACCGGTTGCCACCACGGTCGAAGACGACCTTCGAGACGCCGGCGGCCTTGGCGCGCTCGGCGAGCAGGGCGCCGACCTTGCCGGCCAGGGCGCTCTTGTCGCCCTCGGCGCCGCGCAACGAGGCGTCCATGGTCGAGGCCGACGCCAGGGTGTGACCCTTGGTGTCGTCCACGACCTGGGCCACCACGTGGCGCAGGGAGCGGGTGACGACCAGGCGGGGACGCTCGGCGGTGCCGCTGACGTTCTTGCGGACCCGGAAGTGCCGACGCGCACGCCCGACGGCACGCTTGGCGGCGACGCCGCGGCGGCGCTTGAGCAGCGTGGCGCTCACTTCTTACCTGCCTTTCCAGCCTTGCGGCGGATGACCTCGCCCTGGTACTTCACGCCCTTGCCCTTGTAGGGCTCCGGCGGACGGATCTTCCGGATGTTGGCGGCGACCTCGCCGACCTGCTGCTTGTCGATGCCGGCCACGTGGAACAGCGTCGGCTTCTCGACCGTGAAGGTGATGCCCTCCGGCGCCGGAACCAGGACCGGGTGCGAGAACCCGAGCGCGAACTCCAGGTCCTTGCCCTTGGCGGTCACGCGGTAACCGGTACCGGCGATCTCCAGGCTCTTGCGGTAGCCCTCGGTGACACCGACGATCATGTTGGCCACCAGCGTACGGCTCAGGCCGTGCAGCTCCTTGGCCTTGCGCTCGTCGTTGGGCCGGTTGACGTGCAGCTCGCCGTCCTCGCCCCGCTCCGCCGTGATCGGCTCGGCCAGCACGTGGCTCAGCTCGCCCTTGGGGCCCTTGACCTTGACGGTCCGGCCGTCGATCGTGATGTCGACGCCGGCAGGCACCGGGATCGACTTACGTCCAATACGCGACATTTCTACCTGTCTCCCGTTACCAGACGAAGGCGAGGACTTCCCCGCCAACGCTCCGCTTGCGGGCCTGCCGGTCGGTGAGCAGCCCCTGGGACGTCGAAATGATCGCCACGCCCAGCCCGCCGAGCACCCGCGGGAGCCCGTCCGACTTGGCGTACACCCGGAGACCGGGCTTGGACACGCGCTTGATGCCGGCCAGGCTCCGCTCGCGGTTCTGGCCGTACTTCAGCTCGACGACCAGTCGCTTGCCGACGGCGCCCTCCTCGGGCTCCTCGACCGACCAGGTGGCGATGTAACCCTCGGCCTTGAGGACCTCGGCGATGTTCGCCTTGATCTTCGAGTAGGGCATCGTCACCCGGTCGTGGTACGCCTGGTTGGCGTTACGCAGACGCGTGAGCATGTCTGCGATCGGGTCGGTCATCGTCATGAAAACTCGTCAACCTTTCTCGCCGGGGTTCCCCGGGCCAGGCCCGGGGCCTACGGCGAAGAGACAGTTCAGCTGACGCGCCGGAGCGCGCCGGGCTATTACCAGGAAGCCTTGGACACGCCGGGCAGCTCACCGCGGTGGGCCATCTCCCGGATGCACACCCGGCAGAGACCGAACTTGCGGTAGACCGCCTTCGGACGCCCGCACCGCTGGCAGCGGGTGTACGCGCGAACCGAGAACTTCGGCTTCGCGGCCGCCTTGAGGATCAGCGCCTTCTTGGCCATCTCAGTTCTCCTTGAACGGGAAGCCCAGGAGCTTGAGCAGCGCCCGGCCCTCGTCGTCGGTCGTGGCGGTCGTGACCACCGTGATGTCCATGCCCCGCTGGCGATCGATCTTGTCCTGGTCGATCTCGTGGAACACCGACTGCTCGGTCAGGCCGAACGTGTAGTTGCCGTGCCCGTCGAGCTTGCGCCCGTCCAGGCCGCGGAAGTCACGGATACGCGGCAGCGCGATGGAGAGCAGCCGGTCCAGGAACTCCCACATCCGGTCGCCGCGCAGGGTGACCTTCGCGCCGATCGGCATGCCCTCGCGGAGCTTGAACTGCGCGATGGACTTGGTGGCCCGCCGGACCTGCGGCTTCTGGCCGGTGATGGTGGCCAGGTCGCGAACGGCCCCGTCGATCAGCTTGGCGTCGCGAGCGGCCTCGCCGACACCCATGTTGACGACGATCTTGACCAGCCGCGGAACCTGCATCGGGTTGGCGAACTCGAACTGCTTCTGCAGCTCGCCCACGATCTCGTTGCGGTACCGCTCCTTGAGGCGCGGCAGGGTCTTGGTTTCGGTAGCCGTGGTCATCAGAGGTCCTTACCGGTGCTACGCGCGATGCGGACCTTCTGGCCGTTGTCGTCGATCCGGTAGCCGACGCGGGTCGGCTTGCCGTCGGAGTCCAGGACCATCACGTTCGAGACGTGGATCGGGGCCTCCTGGGTGACGATGCCACCGGTCTTGGCGCCACGCTGGGTGGTGCTGATGCGGGTGTGCTTCTTGACCCGGTTCACGCCCTCGACCAGGACCTTGTCCTGCCTCGGGTAGGCCGCGATGACCTTGCCCTTGGCACCCTTGTCCTTGCCGGCGATGACGACGACCGTGTCGCCCTTCTTGACCTTCACGGTCACAACACCTCCGGCGCGAGAGAGATGATCTTCATGAACCGCTTGTCCCGCAGCTCCCGGCCCACCGGGCCGAAGATGCGGGTACCGCGCGGGTCCCCACCGTCCTTGATGATGACGGCGGCGTTCTCGTCGAAGCGGATGTACGACCCGTCCGGCCGCCGCTTCTCCTTGGCGGTCCGAACGACGACGGCCTTGACGACGTCGCCCTTCTTCACACCGGCACCGGGGATCGCGTCCTTGACGGTCGCCACGATGACGTCGCCGATGCTCGCGTAGCGCCGACCGGAGCCGCCGAGCACCCGGATGCACAGGATCTCCCGGGCACCCGTGTTGTCGGCGACGCGCAGTCGCGACTCCTGCTGAATCACGTCTATCTCCTATGTCTGCCGGTTCTCCGGCCGCTCGGGGCGGCCGGAGCCTGGCGGAACCTGCGCCCGACCGAGACCCGGCCGAGCTCGAGCCTTCGCTACTTGGCCTTCTCGAGGATCTCCACGAGCCGCCAGCGCTTGGTGGCGGACAGCGGCCGGGTCTCCATGATCAGGACCCGGTCGCCGATGCCGGCCGAGTTCTGCTCGTCGTGCACCTTCAGCTTGCTCGTACGGCGCATGATCTTGCCGTACAGCGCGTGCTTGACGCGGTCCTCGACCTCGACCACGACGGTCTTGTCCATCTTGTCGCTGACCACGAGGCCCTCGCGGACCTTGCGGCGGGACCGCGCGGGGGCGGTGGTGTTCTCACTCATGATGCAGTCACCTCAGTCGGCGCGGCCGAGAGACCCAGCTCACGCTCACGCATGATCGTGTAGATCCGGGCGATCTCCCGACGGATGACCTGCAGCCGCCGGTTGTTGTCCAGCTGCCCGGTTGCGGCCTGCACGCGGAGGTTGAACAGCTCCGCCTTCGCCTCGCGCAACTTCGTGACCAGCTCCTCCTCGGAGAGCTCACGCAGCTCGGAGGGCTTGACGCCCGCTGCCATCAGGATTCACCCACTTCGCGCGTAACAATGCGGCACTTCATCGGGAGCTTGTGGATCGCGCGACGCATCGCCTCTCGCGCGATCTGCTCGTTGGGGAAGGACATCTCGAAGAGAACCCGCCCCGGCTTCACGTTGGCGACCCACCACTCGGGCGAACCCTTACCGGAACCCATCCGGGTCTCGGCCGGCTTCTTGGTGAGGGCCTGGTCCGGGAAGATCGTGATCCAGACCTTGCCGCCACGCTTGATGTGGCGGGTCATCGCGATACGCGCCGACTCGATCTGGCGGTTGGTCACGTACGCCGGCTCGAGAGCCTGGATCCCGAACTCGCCGAACACCACCCGGTTACCACCCTTGGACGCGCCACTGCGGTCCGGGTGGTGCGGCTTGCGGAAGCCCTTCGGGGGCTTGCGCGGCATCAGCATCTGTCAGCCCTCCTGCTGCGTTTCTGCCGGCTGGTTACCGACCGGAGCCGAGGCGGCTGCGGCGACAGCGCTGCTGTCGACCGGCTCACCGGCCGGCGTCTCCGCCTGCTGCGCGATGGTGGTCGCGGCAGCCCGGCCGGCCTCGGTGCCACCGGCGGTCGTACCGGACGAGCCCGAGCGGCCACGGCGCGGCCGGTCCGGCCGGTCGCCACGGTCACGGCGCGGGCCGCGCGACGGGGCGGCCTCGGCCGGGGCCTCACGGCCCGGGACGGCGTCGCCCTTGTAGATCCAGACCTTCACGCCGATCCGGCCGAAGGTGGTACGGGCCTCGAAGAAGCCGTACTCGATGTTGGCCCGCAGCGTGTGCAGCGGAACCCGGCCCTCGCGGTAGAACTCGGTCCGGCTCATCTCGGCGCCGCCGAGACGGCCCGAGACCTGAACCCGGATGCCCTTGCAGGCGGGGTTCTTCATCGCGGACTGCATCGCCTTGCGCATGGCCCGACGGAAGCTGACCCGGCTGGAGAGCTGCTCGGCGACGCCCTGGGCGACCAGCTGCGCGTCCGACTCGGGGTTCTTGACCTCGATGATGTTCAGCTGGACCTGCTTGCCGGTGAGCTTCTCCAGCTCGCCGCGGATCCGGTCGGCCTCCGCACCCTTACGGCCGATGACGATGCCCGGCCGGGCGGTGTGGATGTCGACGCGGACCCGGTCACGGGTGCGCTCGATGTCGACCTTGGAGATGCCGGCGCGCTCGAGGCCCTTGGACATCATGCGGCGGATCTTGACGTCCTCGCCGATGTAGTCCTTGTAGAGCTTGTCCGCGAACCAGCGGGACTTCCAGTCGGTCGAGATGCCGAGCCGGAACCCGGTCGGGTGAACCTTCTGACCCATTACTCGGCACCCTCCGTCGTGCTCTGCTCCTCAGCGGCCGGCTTGGCCGGAGCGGCCTTCTTCGCCGACTTCTTCGGCGTGGCCGCCGCAACCGCCTCGACCGCCACGGTGATGTGGCAGGTGCGCTTGCGGATCCGGTACGCCCGGCCCTGCGCACGCGGCCGGAACCGCTTCATGGTCGGGCCCTCGTCGACGAACGCCTCGCTGACGAGCAGCGCGTCGGGGTCCAGCCGCTCGTTGTTCTCCGCGTTGGCGATCGCGCTCGCGAGCACCTTGTACACCTGCTCGCTCGCAGCCTGCGGCGCGAACTGCAGCACCGTGAGCGCCTCCTTCGCGGGCAGGCCGCGGACGAGGTTGACCACCCGGCGCGCCTTCATCGGCGAGATGCGCACGTGCCGCGCAACCGCCCGCGCGCCCGGAAGCACCGGAGCGTCGCCCTTTCCTGGCATCGCTGTAACCCCTTGTTCCTCTATCCGTATGCCCGCGGCGTCAGCGCCGGCGGCTCTTCCGGTCGTCCTTCTCGTGACCCTTGAACGTGCGGGTCAGCGCGAACTCGCCGAGCTTGTGCCCGACCATGGCCTCGGTCACGAAGACCGGGACGTGCTTGCGTCCGTCGTGCACGGCGATCGTGTGACCCAGCATCTCCGGGATGATCGTCGAGCGCCGCGACCAGGTCTTGATCACGTTCTTCGAGCCCTTGTCGTTCTGCGTCTCCACCTTCTTGAGCAGGTGGTCGTCGACGAACGGGCCCTTCTTCAGGCTGCGAGGCATGTCTTATCTCCCTCAGCCGCGCTTACGCGTGGCGTAGCGGCGGCGGACGATCAGCCGGTCGCTCGGCTGGCCCTTACGACGGGTGCGGCCCTCGGGCTTACCCTGCGGGTTGACCGGGTGGCGACCACCGGAGGTCTTACCCTCACCACCACCGTGCGGGTGGTCGACCGGGTTCATCGCGACACCACGGACGGTCGGGCGCTTGCCCTTCCACCGCATACGGCCGGCCTTACCCCAGTTGATGTTCGACTGGTCGGCGTTGCCGATCTCGCCGATGCTGGCGCGGCAGCGCACGTCCACGCGCCGGATCTCACCGGACGGCATACGCAGGGTCGCGTACGCGCCCTCACGGCCGAGCAGCTGGATGCCGACGCCGGCCGAGCGGGCCAGCTTGGCGCCGCCGCCCGGACGCAGCTCCACGTTGTGGATGGTGGTACCGACCGGGATGTTGCGCAGCGGCAGGTTGTTGCCCGGCTTGATGTCGGCGCCCGGACCGGACTCGACACGGTCGCCCTGCTTCAGGTCCTTCGGCGCGATGATGTAACGCTTCTCGCCGTCGGCGTAGTGCAGCAGCGCGATGCGCGCGGTGCGGTTCGGGTCGTACTCGATGTGGGCGACCTTCGCCGGCACGCCGTCCTTGTCGACCCGCTTGAAGTCGATCAGACGGTACTGGCGCTTGTGGCCGCCACCGTGGTGCCGCGTGGTGATCCGGCCGTGGGCGTTGCGTCCGCCCTTCTTCGGCAGCGGAGCCAGCAGCGACTTCTCGGGCGTCGACCGGGTGATCTCGGCGAAGTCGGCAACGCTCGAGCCACGCCGGCCCGGCGTCGTCGGCTTGTACTTACGGATAGCCATTGTCTACACCCCTCAGCTGACCGGGCCGCCGAAGGCCTCGATACGGTCACCGTCAGCCAGCTTCACCATCGCGCGCTTGGTGTCCTTGCGCTTGCCGAACCCGGTACGGGTCCGCTTGCGCTTGCCCTCGCGGTTGAGCGTGTTGACCGTCAGGACGCGGACGTTGAAGATCTGCTGGATAGCGATCTTGATCTCCGTCTTGTTGGCGTCCGGGTGCACCAGGAAGGTGTACCAGTTGCGGTTCAGCTCGCTGTAGCTCTTCTCCGAGACGACCGGCGCGACGATGACGTCACGCGGATCGGCGATCGTGCTCACTTGCCATCCTCCTCGGTGGTCTCGGCGGGAACGCCCAGGAACTCGTCCAGGGCCTCCTTGGTGAAGACCACGTCGTCGGCCACCAGCACGTCGTAGGTGTTGAGCTGGCCGGCCTCGATCAGGTGCACCCGGCTGTCCCGCGCGTTGCGCAGGTTCCGCAGCGACACCCAGTTCAGCTCGTCGGTGCTGCTCAGCACGACCAGGACCCGACGGGCCTGGGTCAGCTTGGTCAGCGTGGCCAGGGCCGCCTTGGTGGACGGCTTCTCGCCGGAGACGAACGCCTCGACGACGTGCACCTGGCCGGCGCGGGCCCGGTCGGAGAGGGCGCCACGCAGGGCGGCGGCCTTCATCTTCTTCGGGGTGCGCTGGCTGTAGTCGCGCGGCACCGGGCCGTGGACCACGCCACCGCCGGCGAACTGCGGCGCGCGGGTCGAGCCCTGGCGGGCACGACCGGTGCCCTTCTGCTTGTACGGCTTCTTGCCTCCACCGGAGACCTCGCCGCGGGTCTTCGTCTTGTGCGTACCCTGGCGGGCCGCCGCAAGCTGGGCCACCACGACCTGGTGCATCAGGGCGATGTTGGCCTGCGCGTCGAAGATGTCGGCCGGCAGCTCGACGGAGCCGCTCTTGGCGCCTTCGACGTTGATGACGTCAACGGTGGTCACTTGGCCGCACCGCCCTTCTTCACCTTCGCCTTGGCCGCGGTGCGGACCAGGACCAGCGCGCCCTTCGGGCCGGGGATGGCACCGCGGACGAGCAGGAGGTTGTTCTCGGTGTCGACCGCCTGGACGGTCAGGTTCTGGACGGTGTAGCGCACGCCACCCATCCGGCCCGCCATCCGGGTGCCCTTGAAGACGCGACCCGGGGTCGCGCAGGCGCCGATCGAGCCGGGCGAGCGGTGCTTGCGCTCGACACCGTGGCTGGCACGCAGACCGTGGAAGCCGTGCCGCTTCATCGGGCCGGCGTAGCCCTTGCCCTTGGTCTTGCCGGTCACGTCGATCACGACGCCGGCCGGGAACTCCTCGACCGTGACCTCCTGGCCCGGCGCGTAGTCCGCGGCGTCGGAGGTGCGCAGCTCGACGATGTGCCGGCGCGGCGCGACGTCCGCCTTGGCGTAGTGCCCGGCGATCGGCTTCTTGACCTTGCGCGGGTCGATGACCCCGTACGCCAGCTGGACCGCGGAGTAGCCGTCCTTGTCGGCGCTACGAACCTGGCTCACGACGCACGGGCCGGCCTGAACCACGGTCACGGGCACAACCTTGTTGTTGTCCCAGACCTGGGTCATGCCGAGCTTGGCGCCCAGGATCCCCTTGACTTGCCTGTCCATTTGTCCGGTCCCTACAGCTTGATCTCGATGTCGACGCCAGCCGGCAGGTCGAGGCGCATGAGCGAGTCGACCGTCTTCGGGGTCGGGTCGATGATGTCGATCAGACGCTTGTGCGTACGCATCTCGAAGTGCTCGCGCGAGTCCTTGTACTTGTGCGGCGAGCGGATGACGCAGAAACGGTTGATCTCCGTGGGCAGCGGCACCGGGCCAGCGACCTGCGCCCCGGTACGCGTCACCGTCTCGACGATCTTCCGAGCCGAGGAGTCGACGACCTCGTGGTCATAGGCCTTGAGCCGGATGCGGATCTTCTGTCCCGCCATGGTGGCTTCTGTTCCTTCTCTCGATGCCGCTGTGTTGCGGGCGCCTGTACCGGCTGGCACAGGCCCACTTCCGCCGACCCCCGCGGTCGGGCGTGTCGCGCCCGTGGGCCAGGCTCCGCCCCGGGACTCCGGAGCGATTCTCTGACCACGCGGTGGGTCATGGCGCCGATCGCGGTGACCGCGACCTGGACGCCGCGCGAGGGTGGTTGACCGCCGATGGCGGCCAACCACCCTACGCGAGACAGTCTGACTCCCGGAGGTCCAGCGTCAACCGGACGCAGGTGACCGACTGTCGTTACGCAACCTGACTAGTATGCCGCACGACCGGCGGCAACGCTAATCGGGGTTACCCAGCTCACTTGATGATCTTGGTGACGCGACCCGCGCCGACCGTACGACCACCCTCGCGGATCGCGAACTTCAGGTTCTCCTCCATGGCGATGGGCTGGATCAGCTTCACCGTCATCGAGGTGTTGTCGCCCGGCATGACCATCTCGGTGCCCTCGGGCAGCGTGACGACGCCGGTGACGTCCGTGGTCCGGAAGTAGAACTGCGGGCGGTAGTTCTGGAAGAACGGGGTGTGCCGGCCGCCCTCCTCCTTGGAGAGGATGTAGACCGTCGCCTCGAACTCCGTGTGCGGGGTCGTGGTGCCCGGCTTGATGACGACCATGCCGCGCTCGACGTCCTCGCGCTTGATGCCGCGCAGCAGCAGACCGACGTTCTCACCCGCGCGGGCCTCGTCGAGCAGCTTGCGGAACATCTCGATGCCGGTGCAGGTGGTCTTCATCGACTTCTCACGGATGCCGACGATCTCCACCTCCTCGTTCGGCTTGAGGATGCCGCGCTCGGCGCGACCGGTGACCACGGTGCCGCGACCGGTGATGGTGAAGACGTCCTCGATGGGCATGAGGAACGGCTTCTCGGTCTCGCGCTCCGGCTGCGGGATCGCGGTGTCCACGGCGTTCATCAGGTCCAGGAGCTTCCCGGTCCACTCCGGGTCGCCCTCGAGGGCCTTCAGCGCCGAGACCCGGACGACCGGCAGGTCGTCACCCGGGTACTCCTGCGAGGAGAGCAGCTCACGGACCTCGAGCTCGACGAGCTCCAGGAGCTCCTCGTCGTCGACCATGTCGCTCTTGTTGAGCGCCACGACGATGTACGGCACACCGACCTGACGGGCCAGCAGCACGTGCTCGCGGGTCTGCGGCATCGGGCCGTCGGTCGCCGCCACCACCAGGATCGCGCCGTCCATCTGCGCGGCACCGGTGATCATGTTCTTGATGTAGTCGGCGTGACCGGGGCAGTCGACGTGCGCGTAGTGACGCGCCTCGGTCTGGTACTCGACGTGCGCGATGGAGATCGTGATGCCGCGGGCCTTCTCCTCCGGCGCCTTGTCGATCTCGTCGAACGGCGTGTACGGGTTCAGGTCCGGGTACTGGTCGTGCAGGACCTTGGTGATGGCCGCCGTCAGCGTCGTCTTACCGTGGTCGATGTGACCAATGGTGCCGATGTTGACGTGCGGCTTAGTCCGCTCGAACTTCGCCTTCGCCACTGGTGTCCTCCTGTGGACTTTCTTGGTTCGTTCGCCCCGGCGCGCCGTTCGGCGCTTAGGACTCTGTCGACAGCCTTTCCGGCCGGAAGGCCGGAGAGCTTTTGTGGGTTCTGCGGCGATGAAGCCTACAGGCCCGGTCTCACGCAATCCGATCGAGGTGGCCGCGGGCGGGAGAACCCTCCCGCGACCGCCCTCGTGTCATCGGGTCAGCCGAGGGTGAGCGTCACTCACCCGTCGCCTTGGCGATGATCTCCTTGGCCACCGAGTTCGGAACCTCGGCGTAGGAGTCGAACTGCATGCTGTAGCTAGCCCGGCCCTGGGTCTTCGACCGCAGGTCGCCGACGTAGCCGAACATCTCCGACAGCGGCACCAGAGCCCGGACGACGCGAGCGCCGCTGCGCTCCTCCATCGCCTGGATGATGCCACGCCGGGAGTTGAGGTCGCCGATGACGTCACCCATGTTCTCCTCAGGAGTGGTGACCTCAACGGCCATCATCGGCTCGAGGAGAGCGGGGTCGGCCTTGCGGGCCGCCTCCTTCATCGCCATCGAGCCGGCGATCTTGAACGCCATCTCCGACGAGTCGACCTCGTGGTACTGGCCGTCCACCAGGGTGAGCTTGACGCCCACCAGGGGGAAGCCGGCGAGGATGCCGTACTGCATGGCGTCCTGCGCGCCCGCGTCCACCGAGGGGATGAACTCCCGGGGGATGCGGCCACCGGTCACCGCGTTGGCGAACTCGTACGTCGGGGCGTCGTTGCCGAGCGGCAGCGGCTCCACGCTGATGATCACGCGGGCGTACTGGCCGGAACCACCGGTCTGCTTCTTGTGGGTGTACTCGACCTTCTCCACCTTGCGGCGGATGGTCTCGCGGTACGCCACCTGCGGCTTACCGATGTTCGCCTCGACGTTGAACTCGCGGCGCATCCGGTCGACCAGGATGTCCAGGTGCAGCTCGCCCATGCCGGAGATGACCGTCTGACCGGTCTGGTCGTCCAGCTTGACGCGGAAGGTCGGGTCCTCCTCGGCCAGCCGCTGGATGGCGGTGCTGAGCTTCTCCTGGTCGGCCTTGGTCTTCGGCTCGATGGCCACCTCGATGACCGGCTCCGGGAAGGTCATCGACTCCAGGATGACCGGGTTCGCCGGGTCGCACAGGGTGTCACCGGTGGTGGTCTGCTTCAGACCCTGCACCGCGATGATGTCGCCGGCCTGGGCGGAGCTGCGCTCCTCCCGCTTGTTGGCGTGCATCTGGTAGATCTTGCCGATCCGCTCCTTGCGGTCCTTGGTGGAGTTGATCACCTGAGAACCGGACTCGAGCGTGCCGGAGTAGATCCGGACGTACGTCAGCTTGCCGAGGTGCTTGTCGGTCTGGATCTTGAAGGCCAGCCCGGAGAACGGCTCGGAGACCGAGGGCTTCCGCTGCAGCGGGGTCTCGCCGTCGGTGGCCGTACCCTCGATCGCCGGGATGTCCAGCGGCGAGGGCAGGTACGCGACGACCGCGTCCAGCATCGGCTGGATGCCCTTGTTCTTGAAGGCGGTACCGGTGAGGACCGGGTTGGCCTTGCCGGCGATGGTGGACCGGCGGATGGCGGCCTTGATCTCGTCGACCGAGATCTCCTCGCCCTCGAGGTACTTCTCCATCACCGAGTCGTCGACGTCGGCGAGGGTCTCCATCAGCTTCTCGCGCCACTCGGCAGCCGAGTCGGCGAGGTCGGCCGGGATCTCCTCGACCGCGTAGTCCTCACCCTTCTGGGTCTCGCCGCGCCAGGTCAGCGCACGCATCTCGACCAGGTCGACCACGCCGATGAAGTCGGACTCGGCGCCGATCGGGATCTGGAGGACCAGCGGGGTGGCGTTGAGCCGGTCGATCATCATCTGCACGCAGCGGAAGAAGTCGGCGCCGGTCCGGTCGAGCTTGTTGACGAAGCACATCCGGGGGACGTTGTACTTGTCCGCCTGCCGCCAGACGTTCTCCGTCTGGGGCTCCACGCCGGCCACGCCGTCGTAGACCGCGACCGCACCGTCCAGAACACGCAGCGACCGCTCGACCTCGACCGTGAAGTCGACGTGGCCGGGCGTGTCGATGATCTGGATCGTGTGGCCCTTCCACTCGCACTTGGTGGCGGCGGAAGTGATGGTGATACCGCGCTCCTGCTCCTGCTCCATCCAGTCCATGACGGCGGCGCCCTCGTGGACCTCACCGATCTTGTACGTGATGCCGGTGTAGAACAGGATTCGCTCGGTGGTAGTGGTCTTACCGGCATCGATGTGGGCCATGATGCCGATGTTGCGTACGTTGGCGAGCGCGTCTGCGGCGGCCACTTCAATCCCTACTTATCGTCGTCTCGACACAACTGGTGGCGGTTCCGGCGCCGGTGGGCGCCGGAACCTCAGGTGTTACCAGCGGTAGTGCGCGAAGGCCTTGTTCGACTCGGCCATCTTGTGCGTGTCCTCACGCCGCTTGACGGCGGCGCCGAGGCCGTTGCTCGCGTCCAGCAGCTCGTTCATCAGCCGCTCGACCATGGTCTTCTCGCGCCGCGCCCGGGAGTAGGTCACCAGCCAGCGCAGACCGAGCGTGGTCGCGCGGGACGGCCGGACCTCGACCGGAACCTGGTAGGTGGCGCCACCGACACGGCGGCTGCGCACCTCGAGGGTCGGCTTGACGTTGTCCATCGCGCGCTTGAGCGTGACGACGGGGTCGGTGCCGGACTTCTCGCGGCAGCCCTCCAGGGCGGCGTACACGATGCGCTCGGCGAGCTGACGCTTGCCGCGCAGCAGGATCTTGTTCACCAGCTGGGTGACCAGGGGCGAGTTGTACACCGGGTCAGCGACCAGCGGCTTCCGCGGAGCGGGTCCCTTACGCGGCATGTCAGCTCTTCTCCTTCTTCGCGCCGTAGCGGCTGCGAGCCTGCTTGCGGTTGCGGACACCCTGGGTGTCCAGCGAACCGCGCACGATCTTGTACCGCACGCCCGGGAGGTCCTTCACACGACCGCCGCGCACGAGCACGATCGAGTGCTCCTGGAGGTTGTGGCCGACGCCCGGGATGTAGGCGGTCACCTCGATCTGGCTGCTGAGCTTGACACGAGCGACCTTGCGCAGCGCCGAGTTCGGCTTCTTCGGGGTGGTGGTGTACACACGGGTGCACACGCCGCGCCGCTGGGGAGACCCCTTGAGCGCCGGGGTCTTGGTCTTGGTCGTCTTGGCCTGACGGCCCTTTCGGACCAACTGCTGAATGGTGGGCACCGGGTTTCTCCGCTCCCTTCGGCCGCTGCGAGGCGACCGCGCCGTCTGCTCCAGCCGTCCGGATGGGCGGCTCTCCTACATTTCAACCAGGGCCGCCTGACGGCTCCCCAGCACCCGCGGTCGGGCGTGTCGCCCGAGTCACGGTTCCGGTGCCGGCCGCTCACGCGTCGTACCGGATCTTCCGGTCTTGGTGGTGCGACCGCGCGATCACCGGCTGACCGGTTCCAGCGCACGCACGCATTGCCCGGGCGGGCCCGGGCACAAGGGGAAAGAGTACCTACCACAGCCGCGCCGGTCAAAACGGATGGGTCGGGAAGGACCGCTGTGCGGTCCGCCGCCCGGTCTCCGGGTCGCCGATGCGCCGGTGATGGGCACCTACAGTGACAAGTGTACCGGCTCGTCCGCCGCGCGACCCGGCGGCCCCGACACCGCCCGGCCTTCGGACACCCGGACATACCGCTCAACCCAGGTCACCGGCCGCAGGCGTCGCAGACGCGGCGTCACGTGATCTGCACCACCAGAGCCAGCGCGAGCCCGATCAGGCCGAACAGCACCCCCGCCGCCCCGCAGGAGATTCCCGCCACGGCCAGGCCGGCGCCGGTGAAGCGCACCGACGGCGGCGGCGCCGGCCGCCGGATCTGCCGCCGGGCGAGCAGCCCGGCCACCACCGCGCCGGCGCCGATCAGCCCGCCGAGCACTGTGAACGCGCCGGCCGCCCAGGCGCCGCCGACGTCGCGGCCGGCCAGACCGAAGCACAACACCAGCAGCGACACCCCGATCGCGGCGATGCCTGCGACGAGCGACCCGATCGCCAGGCCGGAGGTGACGGGCGGCACGTCGAGGTGGACCACGCCGAACGGCGTACCCGGCACCGCGTCGACCCGCTTCGGCGGCCGCGGCGTCTCGGCCGGCGGCGGCGGAAGCGCCGGCCCGCCGTGCGGACCCCAGCCGCCGTGGCCGGGCACGCTCGCCGGCGCCGGCCACCCGCCGCCGTGCGCCGGCGGACTCCCCGGGTACGCCCCGTACGGCCCCGGCTGGTGCGCCGGCGCGGACGCGGAACCCGGCGGGTACGGCCCGGGGCGCGGCTGGTCGCCTCCCGGCGGAGCCGGTTCCGTCACGGGGTCCTCCTGTCCACACGCGCCCGCCGCGCGGCGGACACCGGCCAGGCTACCGCCGCCGATCATTGCGGGGTGGGCGGGCGCGGGCCCGCTCCCCCACCGGGTCAGTCGAAGTTCGGCGCGAAGTCGTGGCCGAACGAGGCGTCCGCGGCCCGGACCACGCCGATCACCACCGCCGCGACCACCGCGGCGGCGGTCAGCACCAGACCGGTCCGCGCCATCTGCTCGCCGCGCCGCAGCCAGTCCGCGCCGGTGAGATAACCACCCGAGGCGTACGCCTCCCGGCGCGCCTGCCGGGCGAGCACGAGCGCGATCGTGGCCGGCACCGCGCCGCCGAGGAACAGACCGGTGAGCACGCCGATCAGCCCGAGCGCGAAGACGGCGCGGGCCTTGGTGGAGCGGACCGGCTCCGGGTCGTACGGATGGCGGTACGCCTGCGGCACGACGGGCGCCTGCCCGGGCACGGTCGTCATGCCTCCATCATGCCCCGACCCGGCCGTCCGTCCCGGCGGAAGGCAGCCGGTCCCGGCACTCCGGACGCGACGAGGCCCCCGGCGGATGCCGGGGGCCTCGTCGTTTCCTACTGCTTAGCGGTACGACCCGAAGTCGAAGTCGTCCAGCGGAACCGCCTGGCCGCTGGCCGGCCCGAAGCCGTAGTCGGTCTCCGGGTAGCCGGTCATCGAGTAGACCTTGGCCTTCGCCTCCTCGGTCGGCTCGACCCGGACGTTGCGGTACTTGCTGATGCCCGTACCGGCCGGGATGAGCTTACCGATGATCACGTTCTCCTTGAGGCCGATCAGCGAGTCGCTGCGGGCGTGGATCGCCGCGTCCGTCAGCACCCGGGTGGTCTCCTGGAAGGAGGCCGCCGACAGCCAGGAGTCAGTGGCCAGCGAGGCCTTGGTGATACCCATCAGCACCGGGCGACCGGCGGCGGGCTCGCCACCCTCGCCGACGAGCCGGCGGTTCTCCGACTCGAACAGCGCCCGGTCGACCAGCACGCCCGGCAGGAACTCGGTCGAGCCGGAGTCGATCACAGTCACCCGCTTGAGCATCTGGCGGATGATGATCTCGATGTGCTTGTCGTGGATGAGCACACCCTGCGAGCGGTAGACCTCCTGGACCTCCTGGGTCAGGTGGACCTGGACCGCGCGCGGGCCGAGGATGCGCAGCAGCTCGTGCGGGTCGATGGTGCCCTCGGTGAGCTTCTCGCCGACCTCGACGTGGTCGCCGTCGTGCGCCCGGAGCCGGACCCGCTTCGAGATCTTGTCGTACACGATCTCGTCGCTGCCGTCGTCCGGGATGACCACGATCTTGCGGGACCGCTCGCCGTCCTCGATCCGGATGCGACCCGGGGTGTCGGCGATGGGCGCCTTACCCTTCGGCACCCGGGCCTCGAAGATCTCCTGGACACGGGGCAGACCCTGGGTGATGTCCTCACCCGCGACACCACCGGTGTGGAAGGTACGCATCGTCAGCTGCGTACCCGGCTCACCGATCGACTGGGCGGCGATGATGCCGACCGCCTCGCCGACGTCCACGGTCTTGCCGGTCGGCAGCGAGCGGCCGTAGCACGCACCGCAGACGCCCAGCTTCGACTCGCAGGTGAGCACGCTGCGCACCCGCACCGTCTCGGTCCCGGCGGCGACGATCGCGTCCACCAGGATCGAGTTGATGTCCTGGCCGCGGTGGGCCACCACGGTGCCGTCCGGCCCCTTGATGTCGTCGGCGAGCGTCCGGGCGTGCACGCTGGTCTCGGCGTGCTCGTGCACGACCAGCTTGCCGTCGATGCGCTCACCGACCTGCATCGGGATGGCGCGGTCGGTGCCACAGTCCTCCTCGCGGATGATGACGTCCTGCGAGACGTCCACCAGACGCCGGGTCAGGTAACCCGAGTCGGCGGTACGCAGGGCGGTGTCCGCGAGACCCTTGCGGGCACCGTGCGTGGAGATGAAGTACTCCAGCACGGACAGACCCTCCCGGTAGCTGGCCTTGATCGGCCGCGGGATGATCTCGCCCTTCGGGTTGGCCACCAGACCACGGATCGCCGCGATCTGCCGGAGCTGGAGCAGGTTACCGCGGGCACCCGAGTTGATCATCTTCCACAGCGGGTTCTCCTGCGGCAGCGCGGTGTCCATCTCCTTGGCGACCTCGTTGGTCGCCTTGGTCCAGATCTCGATGAGCTCGCCGCGGCGCTCCTCGGCGGTCATCAGACCACGCTGGTACTGCTTGTCGATCCGGTCGGCTTCCTTCTCGTACCGCTCCAGGATCTCCCGCTTGCGCGGCGGAGCGATGACGTCCTCCATGCCGATGGTGACGCCGGACCAGGTGGCCCAGTGGAAACCGGCCTCCTTGAGCCCGTCCAGGGTGGCCGCCAGGGCCACCTTCGGGAAGCGCTCGGCGAGGTCGTTGACGATCGCGGAGAGCTGGCCCTTGCGGATCTCGTAGTTCACGAAGCGGTAGCCCGGGGGCAGCGTCTCGTTGAACAGGACCCGGCCCAGCGTGGTCTCCACGGTCACCGGCTCGCCCTCGGTCCAGCCCTCGGGGGCGGTCCACGGCTCGGCGCCGGCGCCGTTGTCCACACCGACCACGTCACGCAGCCGGATCCGGACCGGCGTCTGCAGGTGCAGCTCGCCGTTGTCGTACGCCATCCGCGCCTCGGCGTCCGAGCTGAACGCCCGGCCCTCGCCCTTGCCACCCGGGGTGAGGTGGGTGAGGTGGTACAGACCGATGACCATGTCCTGGGTCGGCATGGTGACCGGCTTGCCGTCGGCCGGCTTGAGGATGTTGTTCGACGACAGCATCAGGATCCGCGCCTCGGCCTGGGCCTCGGCGGACAGCGGCACGTGGACCGCCATCTGGTCACCGTCGAAGTCGGCGTTGAACGCGGTGCAGACCAGCGGGTGGATCTGGATGGCCTTGCCCTCGACCAGCTGCGGCTCGAAGGCCTGGATGCCCAGACGGTGCAGGGTCGGCGCGCGGTTCAGCAGAACCGGGTGCTCGCCGATGACCTCTTCCAGCACGTCCCACACGACCGGCCGCTGCCGCTCGACCATCCGCTTGGCGGACTTGATGTTCTGCGCGTGGTTGAGGTCGACCAGCCGCTTCATCACGAACGGCTTGAACAGCTCCAGCGCCATCTGCTTGGGCAGGCCGCACTGGTGCAGCTTGAGCTTCGGGCCGACCACGATGACCGAACGGCCGGAGTAGTCGACGCGCTTGCCCAGCAGGTTCTGGCGGAACCGGCCCTGCTTGCCCTTGAGCATGTCGGACAGCGACTTCAGCGGCCGGTTACCCGGGCCGGTGACCGGACGGCCACGGCGGCCGTTGTCGAACAGCGCGTCGACGGCCTCCTGGAGCATCCGCTTCTCGTTGTTGACGATGATCTCGGGCGCGCCGAGGTCGATCAGCCGCTTGAGGCGGTTGTTCCGGTTGATCACACGCCGGTACAGGTCGTTCAGGTCGGAGGTCGCGAAGCGGCCACCGTCGAGCTGCACCATCGGGCGCAGGTCCGGCGGGATGACCGGGACGCAGTCCAGCACCATGCCGAGCGGCGAGTTGCGGGTGTTCTGGAAGGCCGCGACGACCTTGAGCCGCTTGAGCGCACGGATCTTCCGCTGGCCCTTGCCGGAGCGGATGGTCTCGCGCAGGTTCTCCGCCTCGGCCTCCAGGTCCATGTTCTGGACCAGGGCCTTGATCGCCTCGGCGCCCATGCTGCCGGTGAAGTACTCACCGAAGCGGTCGCGCAGCTCGCGGTAGAGCAGCTCGTCGGTGACCAGCTGCTTCGGCTCCAGCTTGCGGAAGGTGTCGAGGACCTCGTCGAGGCGGTCGATCTCGCGCTGGGCCCGGTCGCGGATCTGGCGCATCTCGCGCTCTCCGCCCTCCTTGACCTTGCGCCGGACGTCCGCCTTCGCGCCCTCGGCCTCCAGCTCGGCCAGGTCGGCCTCCAGCTTGGCGGCCCGCTTCTCGATCTCCGAGTCGCGGCTGTTCTCGGCCTGCCGCTTCTCGGCCAGGATCTCGTTCTCGATGGTCGAGAGGTCGCGGTGACGCGCTTCGGCGTCCACGCTCGTCACGACGTACGAGGCGAAGTAGATGATCTTCTCGAGGTCCTTCGGGGCGAGGTCCAGCAGGTAGCCCAGCCGGCTCGGCACGCCCTTGAAGTACCAGATGTGGGTCACCGGAGCGGCCAGCTCGATGTGACCCATCCGCTCCCGGCGAACCTTGGAGCGGGTCACCTCGACGCCGCAGCGCTCGCAGATGATGCCCTTGAAGCGGACCCGCTTGTACTTACCGCAGTAGCACTCCCAGTCCCGCTGCGGACCGAAGATCTTCTCGCAGAAGAGCCCGTCCTTCTCCGGCTTGAGGGTGCGGTAGTTGATGGTCTCGGGCTTCTTGACCTCGCCGTGGGACCACTGACGGATGTCGTCAGCGGTGGCGAGGCCGATGCGCAGCTCGTCGAAGAAGTTGACGTCGAGCACTATGTCCCCTATGTCGTCGTCTGTACTGCTAGCTAACGAGTGGGATCCGGGGCAGGGTGACCCTGCCCCGGATCACCACCTCAGACCTCTTCGACCGAGCTCGGCTCGCGCCGGGACAGGTCGATGCCCAGCTCCTCCGCCGCCCGGAACACCTCGTCGTCGGTCTCGCGCATCTCCAGGGCCACACCGTCGCTGGAGAGCACCTCGACGTTGAGGCACAGCGACTGCAGCTCCTTGAGCAGCACCTTGAACGACTCCGGGATGCCCGGCTCGGGGATGTTCTCGCCCTTGACGATCGCCTCGTAGACCTTGACCCGGCCCAGGACGTCGTCGGACTTGATGGTCAGCAGCTCCTGCAGGGCGTAGGCGGCGCCGTACGCCTGCATGGCCCAGCACTCCATCTCACCGAAGCGCTGGCCACCGAACTGCGCCTTACCACCCAGCGGCTGCTGCGTGATCATCGAGTACGGGCCGGTCGACCGGGCGTGGATCTTGTCGTCGACCAGGTGGTTGAGCTTCAGGATGTAGACGTAGCCGACCGCGATCGGGTCCGGCAGCGGCTCGCCGGAACGACCGTCGAACAGCTGCGCCTTGCCGCTGCCCCCGATGAGCTGGTTGCCGTCCCGGTTGGGCAGGGTCGACGCCAGCAGGCCGGAGATCTCCTCCTCGCGGGCACCGTCGAAGACCGGCGTGGCCACGTTGGTGTCCGGCTCGGACTCGTGCGCGTTGATCGAGCGGAGCTGGCGCTTCCACTCGGCGTCGTCGCCGTCCACGCTCCAGCCGGTCTTGGCAACCCACCCGAGGTGGGTCTCCAGGACCTGGCCGATGTTCATCCGGGACGGCACACCGAGCGGGTTCAGCACGATGTCGACCGGGGTGCCGTCCTCCAGGAACGGCATGTCCTCGATCGGCAGGATCTTGGAGATGACGCCCTTGTTGCCGTGGCGGCCCGCGAGCTTGTCACCGTCCTGGATCTTGCGCTTCTGGGCCACGTAGACCCGGACCAGCTCGTTCACGCCCGGGGGCAGCTCGTCGCCGTCCTCGCGGGAGAAGGTACGCACACCGATGACCGTGCCGGTCTCGCCGTGCGGCACCTTCAGCGAGGTGTCCCGGACCTCGCGCGCCTTCTCACCGAAGATCGCGCGGAGCAGCCGCTCCTCGGGGGTCAGCTCGGTCTCACCCTTCGGGGTGACCTTGCCGACCAGGATGTCGCCGGGGACGACCTCGGCGCCGATCCGGATGATGCCGCGCTCGTCGAGGTCGGCGAGCATCTCCTCGCTGACGTTCGGGATGTCGCGGGTGATCTCCTCCGGGCCGAGCTTGGTGTCCCGGGCGTCGACCTCGTGCTCCTCGATGTGGATCGAGGTGAGCACGTCCTGCTGCACGAGGCGCTGCGACAGGATGATCGCGTCCTCGTAGTTGTGGCCCTCCCAGCACATGAACGCCACCAGCAGGTTGCGTCCGAGCGCCATCTCGCCCTCGTCGGTGCACGGACCGTCGGCGATGACCTGACCGGCCTCGACGCGGTCGCCCTCGAAGACGACCGGCTTCTGGTTGACGCAGGAGCCGGCGTTGGAGCGGCGGAACTTGTGCAGCAGGTACGTACGGCGGTGGCCGTCGTCCTGGTGGACGGTGATGTAGTCCGCGCACAGGTCCTCGACCACACCGCCGACCTCGGCGACGACGACGTCACCGGCGTCGACCGCGGCGCGGTACTCCATGCCCGTACCGACCAGCGGAGCCTCGGCCTTGACCAGCGGCACCGCCTGACGCTGCATGTTCGCACCCATGAGCGCGCGGTTGGCGTCGTCGTGCTCCAGGAACGGGATCATCGCGGTGGCGACCGAGGTCATCTGCCGCGGCGACACGTCCATGTAGTCCACGGCGCCCGGCGCGACGTCCTCGGTCTCGCCGCCCTTACGGCGGACCAGGACGCGGTCCTCGGCGAAGGTGCCGTCCGACTTCAGCGGGGCGTTTGCCTGCGCCTTGACGAACCGGTCCTCCTCGTCCGCGGTCAGGTAGTCGATCTGGTCGGTGACCCGGCCGTCGATGACCTTCCGGTACGGCGTCTCGATGAAGCCGAACGGGTTGACCCGGGCGAACGTGGACAGGGCGCCGATCAGGCCGATGTTCGGGCCTTCCGGCGTCTCGATCGGGCACATCCGGCCGTAGTGGGACGGGTGCACGTCCCGGACCTCGAAGCCGGCCCGCTCGCGGGACAGACCACCCGGGCCGAGCGCGCTCAGCCGGCGCCGGTGGGTCAGGCCCGCCAGCGGGTTGGTCTGGTCCATGAACTGGGACAGCTGCGACGTACCGAAGAACTCCTTGATCGCCGCCACCACCGGGCGGATGTTGATCAGGGTCTGCGGCGTGATCGCCTCGACGTCCTGGGTGGTCATCCGCTCGCGGACGACCCGCTCCATCCGGGAGAGACCCACCCGGACCTGGTTCTGGATCAGCTCGCCCACGGTACGCAGGCGACGGTTGCCGAAGTGGTCGATGTCGTCGGCCTCGTAGCCCTCCTCACCGGCGTGCAGCCGGCAGAGGTATTCCACGGTGGCGACGATGTCGTCCTCGGTGAGCGTGCCGGTGGTGATCGGCACGTCCAGCTCGAGCTTCTTGTTGAACTTGTAGCGCCCGACCTTGGCGACGTCGTACCGCTTCGGGTTGAAGAAGAGGTTGTCGAGCAGGGTCTGGGCGTTCTCACGGGTCGGCGGCTCGCCAGGGCGGAGCTTCCGGTAGATGTCGAGCAGGGCCTCGTCCTGGCCGGCGATGTGGTCCTTCTCGAGCGTGGTCATCATGAGCTCGGACCAGCCGAACTTCTCACGGATGCGCTCGGCGGACCACCCGATGGCCTTGAGCAGGACGGTGACGGCCTGGCGGCGCTTGCGGTCGATGCGAACGCCGACCGTGTCGCGCTTGTCGATGTCGAACTCCAGCCAGGCACCCCGGCTCGGGATGACCTTGACGCTGGAGAGGTCGCGGTCGGAGGTCTTGTCCGGCTGCTTGTCGAAGTACACGCCCGGCGAGCGGACGAGCTGGCTGACCACGACGCGCTCGGTGCCGTTGATGATGAAGGTGCCCTTCGGCGTCATCATCGGGAAGTCACCCATGAACACCGTCTGGCTCTTGATCTCGCCAGTGGTGTTGTTGGTGAACTCCGCGGTCACGAACAGCGGCGCGCAGTAGGTCAGGTCCTTCTCCTTGCACTCCTCGATCGAGGCCTTGACCTCGTCGAAGCGCGGAGCCGAGAAGGAGAGCGACATGGTGCCGGAGAAGTCCTCAATGGGACTGATCTCGTCGAGGATCTCCGCGAGACCCGAGCGTGCGTGCGGGTCGTCCGCCGACCGGCCCTGCCAAGCCTCGTTGCCGACGAGCCAGTCGAAGGACTCGTTCTGGATGGCGAGGAGGTTGGGGACCTCGAGGTGTTCGGTGATCCGACCGAAAGAAACTCGGCGGGGCGCGAATGCGCTCGACGTACGACTGGTCTTCGCAGGGCGGGAAGCTGCCAAGATGCGTCCTTCCGAGGACCGGTGCTGCAGAACGGCTGGTACGCGTGCACTCCAATGACCCCACCAGAAATATCCACAATCGGACATTTCCGAGCAGGGGTCAAGTCGGAAGGCAGCGCAAACTAGCAGTGTAGCCGAGAGGCTAACCGCTGTCCAGCCCACCCCGCAGGTCGTCGCGGAACAAGCCCTGGGACCTCGGAAAACCGGGTCGACCGGGCCGCTCGGAACGCGACGCTCCTGCCGGTCCGCCCGGGAGCCGCGGCGGCGGTGCTGCCGTTGCCTTACCCGAGAGGCGGCCGTTGCAAGCGCGGAAGGTCTTGCTGATGTTCAGCGTGCCTGGCAGGCCCGTGCCGCGTCAAGGGCCGGTTACTGCTCGGGGTGTCTTTCCCACCGACGGGCTACCGACAGACGTCGCTGACCGGCCGATGAGAGGACGCTGTACGCCCTGCTCACGCCGTTCGCCGGCGGGCGGCACCAACACGGCGGGCGGTGACCCGGTCTCCCGGATCACCGCCCGCCGCGACGCGATGTGCCCCGGCTCACGTGAGCCGGACGCGCGTCAGGTGGAGCAAGGTCACTTGAGGGTGACCTTGGCGCCCTCGCCCTCGAGCTTGGCCTTGGCCTTCTCGGCGGTCTCCTTGTTGGCCTTCTCCAGGACGGCCTTCGGAGCGGCCTCGACCAGGTCCTTGGCCTCCTTGAGGCCCAGGCCGGTCAGCTCGCGCACGACCTTGATGACCTGGATCTTCTTGCCACCGTCGGCGTCGAGGATGACGTCGAACTCGTCCTTCTCCGGCTCGGCCTCGGCGGCCGGGGCACCCGGACCGGCCGGGCCGGCGACGGCGACCGGAGCGGCGGCGGTGACCTCGAAGGTCTCCTCGAACTGCTTCACGAACTCGGAGAGCTCGATCAGCGTCATCTCCTTGAACGCGTCGAGCAGCTCGTCGGTGCTGAGCTTCGCCATGTCTGGCGTCCTTTCTCGCAATGAAAACTAAGAACGTGGTGCGCCGGGAGGGCCTCAGGCCGCCTCGGCGCCCTCCTGCTCGCGCTTCTTGTCCGCCAGGGCGGCCGCCGCGCGGGCGGCCTTGGAGAGCGGAGCCTGGAACAGGGCCGCGGCCTTGCTCAGGTTGCCCTTCATGGCGCCGGCCAGCTTGGCCAGCAGCACCTCGCGGGACTCCAGGTCGGCGAGCTTCGTGACCTCGGCCGCGGAAATGGCCTTGCCCTCGAAGACACCGCCCTTGATGACGAGCTTCGGGTTGGCCTTCGCGAAGTCGCGAAGCCCCTTCGCCGCCTCGACGACGTCGCCCGAAACGAAAGTCAGCGCGGTAGGACCGGAGAACAGCTCGTCGAGCCCGGAGATGCCCGCATCGGCCGCGGCACGCTTGGCAAGCGTGTTCTTCGCGACCGTGTAGCTGGTCTCCTTGCCGAGCGAGCGCCGCAGCTGGGTGAGCTGCGAAACCGTGAGCCCGCGGTACTCGGTCAGCACGGTCGCTCCCGCGTTGCGGAAGCTCTCGGTCAGCTCGGCGACGGCCGTGGCCTTGTCGGCCCGGATCGGCTTGTCCGCCATGTCCCTCCTCTCTCGTTGCTCGGAGCTGGTACGCCGGCGGCGAGCCGAGGCTCGACGACGGCGGCGGAGGCATCACGACAACGAAAAAGCCCCGGCGCAGGGCGCACGGGGCGAGGGCCGGGGACACGGGCACAGTCGGCGGACCGTGCGTGAAACCGAGTTTCGCTTACCGCCCTGCGCGGGTCGCCCGTCGTCGCGGGACCTTCGACCGTGCCGGAGCACGGTGACCAGCGGTCTTTGGGTGGAACTACCGCACCAGGTTACGCGACGTGCGCCGCAGCACCAAATCGCCGGAGGTGCTCCCGGTCACCAGGGCTCAGGCCCGGGTGCGCCGCGCCCAGGCGTAGCCGGTCAGCGCCACCGCCGTCCAGGCCAGGGCCCAGCCGGTGAGCAGCAGACCGGCCCCGGCCGCGACCGGCCCGGTGACCGCCCGCGCGGTCGCCATGACCGGCGGGGCCAGCCACGGCACGACCGAGCCGGAGAGCCCGAGCACCACGACCCCGACCGCGCCGGTGACCAGCACGGCGACCCCGTAGCCGGCGCTGCGGGTCACGGCCCGGCTCGCCAGCGCGCCGAGCGCCACCGCCGCCGGCAGCGAGAGCAGGTGCGCCCAGAGCCCCAGGGCCACCCCGACGAGCACCGGCCGCTCCCCCGGCCCGACGGCAGCGGTGACCCCGCCGAGCGGCCACGGCAGCGCCAGCGCGACGAGCACCACGGCGAGCCCGGCCACCAGTGCCGCGAGCAGCCCGGCCGCCCGTTCCCGGGCCGGGCCGGCCACCACCCGGGCCATCCGGCGCTGCACGTCGGGTTCCACGTCCAGCAGGATCTTGGTCTGCCAGGCCAGCACCGGGAACAGCACCACGGCGGAGACGCCGTAGGCCTCCGCCGGCCGGGCCCGGCCACCGCCGTAGAGGACGCCGAGGACGAGCAGGCCGGCCAGCACCGGCGCCAGCGCCCGTCCGGTACGCACGAAGCCGGCCAGCCGCAGCCGGACCAGCGCGATCATCGGGCCACCTCCGGCGCCGGCCCGGGCCGGGCGGAGTCCCCGGCCTCGGCACCGGCCTGGTCCGGGGAACCAGCGGCGGACGCGCCGACCGACCCGCGGGTGCCCGACGGCCCGGCGGAGGCCGGCACCGGGTGCGTGGCCGGGGGCGGGACGGCGTGTTCGCGTACCCGAAGGATCTGGTGGCCGTCGGCGCGCAGGCGGGCGACGGCGGCGGCCAGCCCGGCGGCCGGGACCGCCAGCTCGACCACGGCGACGGCCGCGCCGCCCGACGACGCCTCCTCGGTCACCGTGCCGTCGGTGACCGACAGGTGCCGGGCTCCGGGGAGCCGGACCGTCTCGCCGCGGTGGTCGCTGACCAGCACCGTGCCGCCGTCGGCCAGCACCTCGCCGATGATCTCGGGGACCGACTCGCGGGCGGTGGCGTCCAGCCCCTCCCAGGGCTCGTCGAGCACCAGCAGGCCGGGCGGGCGCAGCAGTGCCTGCGCCAGGCCGACCTTCTGCGCGGTGCCCTTGGACAGCCGCGGCAGGCGCACGTCGTGGAAGCGGGTCAGGCCCAGTCGCTCCACCCAGTGGCGCACCGCCCGGTCGGCGGCGGGACCGGGCAGGCCGGCGACGCGGCCCATGGCGGACAGGTAGGCCCCGACTGTGAACGGCTGGTCGGCGGGGAAGCGCTCCGGCACCCAGCCGACGACCGGCGGCCGGTCGGCGACCCGGCCCCGGCTCGGGCGCAGCACCCCGGCGGCGAGCTGGAGCAGAGTGGACTTGCCGGCGCCGTTGCGGCCGAGCACGACCGCTGCCTCACCCGAGCCGATCGCGACGTCGACCTGCCGCAGCACCCACGGGCCGTGCCTGTGGTAGCGGAGCCAGACGCCGTCGAGCCGCATGCGCCCGAGAGTGCCACACCGGACAGACGAACGGGGCCCCGCCACGACGTGGTGGCGGGGCCCCGTTCGGGAGTACGCGTGCTCAGCCCTCGGCCGAGCCCTCCTGGAAGTTCTTCACGACCTTCGGGTCGACCGGGACGCCCGGGCCCATCGTGGTGGTGAGGGTGACCTTCTTGAGGTACGTGCCCTTGGCCGCGGACGGCTTGGCCCGCAGCACCTCGTCCAGCACCGCGGCGTAGTTGTCCACCAGCTGGTTCTCCGAGAAGGAGGCCTTGCCGATGATCAGGTGCAGGTTGGAGTGCTTGTCCACCCGGAAGGTGATCTTACCGCCCTTGATGTCCGAGACGGCCTTGGTGACGTCCATGGTCACGGTGCCGGTCTTCGGGTTCGGCATCAGACCGCGCGGGCCCAGGATCCGCGCGATCCGGCCGATCTTGGCCATCTGGTCGGGCGTGGCGATCGCCGCGTCGAAGTCCAGCCAACCGCCCTGGATACGGGCGACCAGCTCGTCGGTGCCCACCTCGTCCGCACCCGCGGCGACGGCCTCCTCGGCCTTCGCGCCGGCGGCGAAGACGATCACGCGGGCGGTCTTACCGGTGCCGTGCGGCAGGTTGACCGTGCCGCGGACCATCTGGTCCGCCTTGCGGGGGTCGACGCCGAGGCGCATCGCGACCTCGACCGTGGCGTCGAACTTGACGTTGGTGGTCTCCTTGGCCAGCTTGACGGCCTCGACCGGGGTGTAGAGCTTCGACCGGTCGATGACATCGGCGGCCTTGCGGTAGCTCTTGCTGCGCTGCATTTCTGGTGACTCCTGTGGTCTCTGGCGGGCGCGCGGCGTACGCGGCCCTCCCACGAACAGAAAGATCGGGTGGAGCGGTGGAGCGAGATCAGTCGGCGACGGTCAGGCCCATCGACCGGGCGGTGCCGGCGATGATCTTCTCGGCCTGGTCGATGTCGTTGGCGTTGAGGTCCGCCATCTTCTTCTCGGCGATCTCGCGCAGCTGGGCGCGGGTGACCGAGCCGACCTTCTCCTTGTGCGGGACGCCCGAGCCCTTCTGCACGCCGGCGGCCTTGATCAGCAGCCGGGCGGCGGGCGGGGTCTTCAGCACGAAGGTGAACGTGCGGTCCTCGTAGACGCTGATCTCGGCGGGGACGATGTCGCCCCGCTGGGACTCGGTCTGCGCGTTGTAGGACTTGCAGAACTCCATGATGTTCACGCCGTGCTGGCCGAGCGCGGGGCCGACCGGCGGCGCCGGGGTGGCCTGGCCCGCCGGCAGCTGAAGCGTGAACGTCTTGACGAGCTTCTTCTTCGGAGGCATGTCTCTTCCTGGGGCTTGGAACTGGGATTCTCGCCGGTCCGCGGGCGCGCACGGTCAGCACGGTGCGGACAGCCGACGTTCTAGGGTAGCGCAGCCGTCGGCCACCCCCCGCGCCGAGGTCGGCGGATGGCGAAACGGCGCACCGGCGGCCACCCGGGAAGGGGCGGGCCGCCGGTGCCGACGTACGTCAGATCTTGGCGACCTGGTTGAAGTTCAGCTCGACCGGCGTCTCCCGGCCGAAGATCGACACCAGCACCTTGAGCTTCTGCTGGTCGGCGTTGATCTCGCTGATCGTCGCCGGCAGCGACGCGAACGCGCCGTCGGTGACGGTGACCGAGTCGCCGACCTCGAAGTCGAGGACCTTGATCTCGGGCTTGGCCTTCTTCTGCTCGGTCTCGACCGCCGGGGCCAGCCACTTGAGCACCTCGTCGAGGCTCAGCGGCGCCGGCCGGTCGGCCCGGTCGGTCGCGCCGACGAAGCCGGTGACCCCCGGGGTGTTCCGGACACAGGAGTAGGACTCGGCGGTCAGCTCCATCCGGACCAGGATGTAGCCCGGGAAGACCTTCGCCTGGACCTGCGACCGCTTGCCGTTCTTGACCTCGACCTCTTCCCGGGTCGGCACCTCGACCTGGTAGATGAAGTCCTCCATGTCGAGGGAGGTGATCCGGGTCTCGAGGTTGGTCTTGACCTTGTTCTCGTAGCCGGCGTACGAGTGCACCACGTACCAGTCGCCGGGCGCGTAACGCAGCTTCTGGCGCAGCTCGGCGACCGGGTCGAAGTCCTCGTCCGGGGCCGGCTCGGTGGTCGGGAACTCCGGCTCGCTGGCGGCCTCGACCGACTCGTTGTTGGCCGCCGTCGCCACCGTGGACTGCTCGTCCGGGGTTCCGGCGGTCTCGTCGTACTCAGGCACGCTCGCTCACTTCCGTCAGTATCGCTGTCCGCAGGTCAGCTGGACTCGCCGAAGACCCACAGCACCGCCTTGGCGAAGCCGTAGTCCAGGCCGGCCACGATCGCCAGCATCACCGCGACGAAGGTGACCACCACGGCCGTGTAGGTCAGCAGCTCCTTGCGGGTCGGCCAGATGACCTTACGCAGCTCTGCCACGACCTCGCGGAAGAACCGCGCGATGCGGGCGAACAGCCCGATCCGCTCGGTGTCCTTGCGGGTCTTCCGGCCCTCGGCCGGCTCGGCCTGCGCCCGCTTGCGGGTCGCGGTGCCACCCCGGGCGACCGGCTCGTCCGCGTCGGTGGCGTCGTCGTCGGCCACGTCGTCGACGGTCGCGTCGTCGTTCAGACGCTCGTCGCCGTCGTCCTCGCCGCGGCGCTTGCTCTCGGCCACTTCGCCCTCCGTGCGGGTATGGGGTCGCACGCCGGGCGGCGTGCGCGGCGTGTTGGTCACGCCGGCCGGACCAACCGTCCCGCGACGGGCCGCGGCCGGCGGACCGGCCGGGAGGGCCCGAACGCCTCGGAACCACCCCACCGATGCCACCACCACGGGCCGGACGCCGCCGGTGAGGGCGGCGCGACCCACGGAACGGTCAGGCCTGAGGCGCAGGGGTGACAGGACTTGAACCTGCAGCCTGCGGTTTTGGAGACCGCTGCTCTGCCAATTGAGCTACACCCCTGTGCGGCAACTCACCTCCACCCGGACACGCTGTGCCGAGCGGGGGTCACTTGCCCCACGGCGGACCAGTGTACGGGTAGTCGTGCGACTTTCCCAACCGGTCTGCCCCTCGCGCGTCGGGCGAACCCTCAGCGCGTCGTGCGGATCAGCGCCCGAGCCTGCGACAGCACCTTCTCACCCCGGCAGGTGGCGGTGATGTCGAGCCTGGTCAGGCCCTCTTCGGTGACCTCCTTGACCACCGCTGACACCTCGATCTCGGTGCCCTCTTCGGTGTCCGGGACGACCACCGGGCGGGTGAACCGGACGCCGAAGTCCACCACCGCGTCCGGCGCGCCGGCCCAGCCGGCCACCGCCCGGCCGACCAGCGCCATGGTGAACATGCCGTGGGCGATGACGCCCGGCAGCCCGACGCCGGTGGCGGTGCGGTCGCTCCAGTGGATCGGGTTGAAGTCGCCCGAGGCGCCCGCGTAGCGGACCAGGTCCGCGCGGGTCACCCGGTACGTCTGGGTGGGCAGCTCCATGTCCTCAGGCCTCCCCGCGTACGACGATCTTGGACCACACGGCGACCACCGGCTCACCGTCCACCGTGCTCACGTCCGTGCGGGTGGTCAGGAAGCCGTGCCCGCCCCGGGTGGTGACCTCCTCGATGGTGTTCACGCACACCAGCTCGTCCCCGGCCACCACCGGCCGGGTGTACGCGAACCGCTGGTCGCCGTGCACCACACGGCTGTAGTCGACGCCGAGCGCCGGGTCCTCGACGATCTGCCGGCTGGCCGACATGGTGACGACCACGGGGAACGTCGGCGGCGCCACCACGTCGGGGTGGCCGAGCGCCCGGGCCGCCTCCGGGTCGTGGTGGACCGGGTCGGTGGCGCCGACGGCGGTGGCGAACTCGCGGATCTTTTCTCGGCCCACCTGGTAGGGGGCGGTCGGCGGGTACGTCCGGCCGACGAAGGACGGGTCCAGGGACATGCCGCCGAACCTACACGGAAAACACGAACGCCGATCCGCCCGGTCGGGCGGCCCGGAGGCCACCCGTCAGGTGGATCGGCGTTCGAGAAGCTGTTGCGGTGCCGGCTGCGCCAGCCGCGGTCAGCGGGTCTCGCGGTGGACGGTGTGCTTGCCGTCCCGGGGGCAGAACTTCTTCAGCTCGATGCGGTCCGGGTCGTTACGGCGGTTCTTGCGCGTGATGTAGTTGCGCTCCTTGCACTCCACACACGCCAAAGTGATCTTCGGCCGGACATCGGTCGCCTTCGCCACGGCGGAGTGCCTTCCTCGCTCACGGATATCAACTACGGCGTGTCAGCGTACGCGCTGACGACGCGGACATGCAAAGTGGGCGCCTGTGGCGCCCATCCCACCGGCCACCGGGCTGGGCCCGGAGGACGAGAGTAGCGGTGGCCGGACTTGAACCGGCGACACAGCGATTATGAGCCGCTTGCTCTGCCATCTGAGCTACACCGCCGTGGCGGGTCCAGCCGGACCCTCTGAGCCCCCTTACGGAATCGAACCGTAGACCTTCTCCTTACCATGGAGACGCTCTGCCGACTGAGCTAAGGGGGCCTGCTCGATCACCCCGGGGGGTGTCGCGCAGGGGAAACAGTACACGACCGCGTCGCGCAGGTGAAATCGGATCCCCCGAGTGCGTGTCCGCCCTGGTCAGGGCACCACTCGCAGGCGCGGCAGCTCCCCCGCGACCACCGTCTCCGGGTCGACCTGGGCGCCGAACCAGGCCTCCAGCCGCTCGTACGGCAGAGGGCGGCTGAACAGGAATCCCTGGCCGATCTCACAGCCGATGTCCTGGAGCAGCTCCAGCGTCAGCTCGCTCTCCACGCCCTCGGCCACCACCGCCAGGCCGAACTGCTGGGACAGCGTCACCACCGCGTTGACGATCGCCAGGTCGCCCGGATCGGTCGCCATGCCCTGCACGAACGACCGGTCCACCTTCACCTCGTGCACAGGCAGCCGGCGCAGTTGCGCCAGCGACGAGTTACCCGTGCCGAAGTCGTCCACCGAGAGGCGGACACCGAGGTCACGCAGGCTGCGCAGGGTGGGTATGGGACGGTCGGTGCCGTCCAGGACACCCGCCTCGGTGACCTCCAGCGTCAGCCGCTGCGGCGGTACGCCGTACTCGGCCAGCAGGTCGCGTACCAGCGCCGGGAAGTGCTGGTCGGTGAGCGTACGCGCGGCGAGGTTGACCGCGACGGACAGCGGCTGTTCGCCGTGGCTCCAGTCGCGGCTGCGCCGCAGGCTCTCCCGGAGCACGAACTCGGTGAGCCGGCCGAGCTGGCCGGTGTGCTCGGCCACCGCCACGAAGTCGTCCGGGGCGACACTGCCGTGCGCCGGGTGCTCCCACCGGGCCAGGCACTCCACGCCCACCAGGCGGCGGTCCCGCAGCGTGACCTTCGGCTGGAAGTAGACCTCCAGCTCGCCCTCGTCCAGCGCGCGTTGCAGGTCGCCGGCGAGGCCGAGCCGGCGCAGCGACCGCGACTCCAGCGCCGGGCTGTAGAGCTGCACGCTGCCCGGTACCGACTTGGCCGCGGTGGCGGCCAGGTCGACGCGTTGCAGCAGCGCCACCGCGTCGCTGCCGTGGTCCGGGTGCACGGCCACCCCGACGACCGTGTCCACGTCCAGGGTGAGCGCGTCGAAGACCATCTCGTCGCGGATCTGCTCCCGCAGCTGGGCCGCCAGTTCCAGGGCCGCCTCGGTGCTCTCCAGCCGGAGCGTCACCAGGAACTCGTCACCGCCGGCCCGGCCGACGAGCGCCGAGGAGGGCGCGCAGGAGCGCAGCCGCTCGGCCACCTCCATGAGCACCTTGTCGCCGGCGGCGTGACCCAGCGACTCGTTCACCTGGCGGAGCCGGTCCACGTCGAAGAGCAGCAGCGCCACCACCTCACCCGGGGCGCGGATCTTGACCGCCTCCGCCACCGACGAGGTGAGGCGCCGCCGGTTGGGCAGGCCGGTGAGCGCGTCGTGGTCGGCGTCGTGCCGCAGCCGGTCGACCAGGCGGGAGTTCTCCAGCGCCACAGCGGCGTGCGCGGCGACCGTCTCGAAGACGGGGATGTCGCCGGGGGCGAAGTGGCCGATGTCGCTGAGCCGGTTGGTCACCTCCAGCGTGCCGATCACGGCCTGGCCGGAGCGCAGCGGCACCACGATGGCGTCCTTGACCCGCTCCTCCCCCGCGGCCTGCCGCAACGCCGGATCGCCGCCGAGCCAGCGGCCGATCGAGAGGGTACGACCCTTCTTGTGCACCTGCTGGCGCAGGCTCGCCGGGGTGGGCGCCAGGTCCAGCAGGCCGGGGGTGTCCACCCGGGCGGTGAGCAGCACCTCGGGATGCCGGCCCTGGGCGGGCAGCCAGAGCGTCGCGTACTCGGCCTGCATCAGCGCGCGTACCCGGTCGAGGAGGATGTCGGCGAGTGACCGCTCGGTGCCGGAGGCGAGAAGGCGGGTGAGCTCGTACATCCCGGCCAGCGTGCGGTGCTGGCGGAAGAACTGGGAGTAGGAGCGGTAGACCAGGACCAGGCCGCTGAAGAGGGCGGCGAGCAGCAGAGCCGACCACCACGTCGTCTTCAGGGCGATCAGGACGAGCAGGCCGATCGCCACGTTGATGGCGGCGGTGAGCAGAGCGGTCGGCATGCTGCGCAGCGCGTCCCGCCCGGCCTGCCAGCCCTGGAGCAGCACGTGCACGCCGACCACGCTCACGAGGCTGACCAGCGTGACCACGCAGACGGCGAGGAACAGCGAGCCCCAGGTCCCCGGCCCGACACCGCGCAGCGGCGGCAGCGCCAGGAGTACGAGGCTGGCCAGCGAGGTGGCGGCGGCGGCCTTGGCGACGTTGAACCAGAGCTTCGCCGCGCCGAAACGGTGCGAGGCACTCCAGATCAGCACCGAGAGTGTGTAGATCAGTACGACACTCAAGGGCGGCAGGAAGTAGAGCGCCACGATCAGTGGCACCTCGGTGAGCGTCACGCCCACCGACTGGCGCCGGACGTAGACGTTCAGCACCGCGAAGCTGATCCCCGCCATGACGACGAAGAACACGAAGGCGAGCGGCCACTTGCCGAACGGGTGGTCCGCCACCAGGGCGATGCAGGTGCTGAAGACCACCGCCAGCAGCGCCAGAGGGGCGGTGACGAGCCAGGCACGTTCCGTTGACCTACGAGGTCGGCCCTGGCTTGCCATGCCCCTCCTACCCGAGACGTCGTCCGCCGGCCGGCGGACGACTCGATGATTCAGCGCGGGGCGTCCATCGTCCAGACGATGTCGGCGAGTTGCGCGCTACTGGTGCCGGGGAGGATGCCGAAGGCGCCTGCGATGGCGGCGAGCACGAGGAGCGAGCCAAGCAGCCGGCCCAGCGTTCGACCAGACATGATTGCTCCTGTCGGGAGATTGCCACAGGGATAGTGAAGGTTTCCCGATCGTGCCACAAGCCTGAGGGGCAGAAAAGCGGAGAGGACCCGCCCAGCCCGAGTAGCTGTCAGGTTCCGCCGTTCGGCCCGGCCACCCACGACACGCAGCCAGGTCATGGGGGTGAAGGGACGTCAGCCGCTTCGTCCATTGCGGATTCCCACCTTCACCCACGAAGGGGATCAAGTCACGCGAAACCCCACACCACCAACCCTGGGTCGCCCGGCCGGCTCGACCTGGCCGATCCGCCCGGTGGAACACCACCGGACCCGCGGGCATTGACCACCATACCTGCCCGTGTCATGAACGCCAGAGGATGATTCCCTCATTCACGCCGGAACCGCTCAGTGGGCTCACCAGGGACGTTCAGCGCCTTCGGCGTACGTCACCTGAGCATGTCCGCCACGCCGGTGTCCGGATCGACCGCCACGCTGAGCTTGCAGTGCCCCCGGGCTCGGGTCTCCCCACGGGGGACGAAGTCGACGACCAGCAGACGCTCGGTTCCGCGGAGTCCTCGCACCTGCGCTTCGTACGGCTCGGAGATCTGCCAGTCGTCGATCTGGAACCCGCCTCGGGGCTTGCCGGCGCGCATCCGTCTGGTGAACTCGGCGGTCGCCAGCACCCGAACCTCATCCTGATCCACGACCCAGTATCGATCTACCGGCCCGTCCGCCGGAGGACGCGGCCCGGCGGACCGGTCACGCGGCTACTGGCCGAAGGTGTACCGCAGATTCGCGTTGATCAGCTCGTTCAGTCGCCTACGCAGATGCCCGAGCAGCGAGGGGTCGGGAAGAGGCTCGGCGAGCAGCAACGTCCACCGAAGCAGAGTGCCTTGATGCCCGTCGGACGCGAGATCGAAGCGCACCTGCGCGTCGGGTCGCTTTGACCACAGCGATGACCAGACGACCAGGTTCGGGCGTTCGCGGCGCAGGATCTGCGGTCGCTGTTCGTCGTCGAGCAACCGCAGCCACGGGCGTGCCGGGTCGCGGTCGGGCTCGGTCAGCGCCTCGAAGACGACGGCGGGCGGAGGCGCTTGACCGCGCATGCGACTGCCCGCTTCGATCATGGCTCAGCTTAACGGCGCAAGCCGACAGGGCTGACGAGCAAAGTACGACCTGAACGAGAATGGCCCCGGAGCGCGTTTCGCAGCTCACGGGGCCGTTCTTGCACCTGGTAGCGGGTAGAGGATTCGAACCTCTGTAGCTTTCGCGACGGATTTACAGGGCGTCCGTGATCTTGGTCCGACCACTACCGCTGAGCTGCCGGTTCACTCCCTCTGGCGGGTGTCGGTCAGTCAACCGCCCACCATCTGCCCACGCCCACTGCAGGTGCCCCAGCCGCCCGCCCTCACGCCTGAGTAGGTAGGTAGTCCCGCCAGAAAGGGACGGTCACCTCCGCCTGCTGCCGGTCGTCGTAGGTCCGGTCGAACTCATTGCCGATGTAGTCGAGCAAGTCCGCCCCGTAAACGATGATGTCCCACCCCCACATCGACAGCACAGGATGGCCGTAGCTACCCCGACCGGCTGGCAGGAAGCGGTGACCGTAGACGGGGACCATCTTCGGCGCAGCCAAGAGCACCCGACGGGCCTCGCGGGAAGCCATGTCGCGGGTGCTCGGTCGAGAACCCCAGCGCGGGTCCCACTCGCCGTCCTCAACTCGCTCGATCAGAAAGTCGAGCTCCCAGTTGACATGCATTCGCAGGGCTTCCGGGTCACCGCCCCGCCAGTCGGGCCACGGGTTACTCCACGTCGCGCCGTCCTCCGGCGCGGACGACACTGGAAGCCCAACTGCGAGGAAGGCTCGATGGTCCTCCGCGAACTCGAACCCGAACTCCCGCTCAATGCGAGCAAACTCGGCGTCGGTCAGCCCATCTTCGATCTCGCAGCAGCCCAAGGCGGCGAGGCGCTGAGCCGCCTCAACGCCCATCTTGGCACCAGCCCCGGTAAACACGTCGGAACCGTACCGTGCCGCTTGCCGGTGGGCAGTCGGGACAGCTCGCCGGCCATGTTCAGGGGAGCGCATCTGTGATCTTGTCGTTCATGGTGTCGTCGCCGCCGTCGATGCAGTTGGCGTAAACGCGGAGCAGGACGGCGACGCCGTGGCCCAGGCGCCGAGCTACCTCGGTCGGGGGGACACCAGCATTCAGCCAGAGCGAGGCCGCCGCGTGTCGAAGGTCGTAGGGTCGGCGGACGAGCGGCGAGGCGACCTGCGATTCCGTCAGCGCCTTCTCGCGGGCGAGCTTCCACCACCGGTCGTAGACTGACTCGGACAGCGGCCCACCGTGCAGACCCCGGAAGAACCGACCGTCCGGACCGACCCCGTGATTCTCGACGTGCACGCACAGCAACTCGACGAGCCAGGGCGGGATCGGCACCGTACGAGTCTCAGCCCTCCCCCGGTGCTTGAGTCCACGCCGCTCGTGGGAGCCGCCGTCATCGGTCCAGTGCGACCCGGCGCGCGGCGAGGTGCCGGCGAGCACCAGGCGGCCCCACCGGTGTTCGATCTTCTCGTGGTCGCAGGACCGGGATGGCTTGACCGCCGCCAGGTCGTCGAAGTCGGCGCCGCAGTCGACGCAACGGCCGGGCAAGTCGCAGTCTTCCCGCCGCAGGTCGGCCGCCTCGGAGGGCCGCATGCCCGCGTAGTAGAGGCAGCCGAAGAACGCCGTGACCTTGTCGGCCCGTTTGCCGAGAGATCTCACCGCTTCCAGCAGCGTGGCGACCTGGGCCGGGTTCGCCACCACCCGCCGGTCGATGGACTGCGCCACCTCGGGAGCGGTCCACTGGACCTTGTCGACCGGGTTGGAGTCGATCAGCTCCAGCTCGACGGCGTACCCGAGCACGTTGTAGAAGGTGGCCCGCTTCCGCTGGACGGTGGAGGCAGCCGCGGGCTTGCCGTCGAGGCGTACGCAGAGGCTGTCGAGGACGCGGCGGACCATCGCGGGTGAGTCCAGCTCGACAACCGGCAGGGACGCGGTTTCCAGCCAGGCCAGCGCCGCCGCGTGCTCGGTAGGGATCTCGTCGGACCAGCGACGCGGGTTGAGGCCGTAGAGGTACAGCGCCTCACGGAGCAGGGGTTCAGCCGGTCGGCCGCGCTTGGCCGGGCGGGTCAGGGTCACCGTGATCGAGGTCAGCGCCTCGACGATCGACCGCCGGGTCTTGGCCGCCGCCCGGGGCCACTTCATCTCGACGTACGCGCGGCTGTGTGCGTACCAGGTGGTGGGGTTCTTGGTTCTGGCGTCGGAAACCGGGCGGCCGGTGGCCGGGTCGAACGGCTCCCCCGCGTTGGCTGCCTGGACCAGCTCGGCGCGGAACGAGTGCGCCAGGGCCTTGGTGCGGAACATCTCCTCGAAGCGCTGGCCGCTCACCGCCCAGCGGACCCGCCAGGGCCGAGCCTTCCGGTCGGCGCGCTTGCCGATCTCCCAGATCTGGACCTCGTAGCTCTTCATGCGGCGTCCTGCTCCAGCTCACCGAGCCACCGACCGAGCGCCGACCGGCGGACCCGAAGCTGCCCGTTCGGGAGCTTGATGACCCGTGGCCCCTTACCGGTCTGCCGCCAGTAGAACCAGGTCGAGCGCGGTACGCGCAGCTCGGCAAGCACTTCCCGCACGGTCAACAACTCCTCGTTCACTGCGTCCCCTCCCCGTCGTGCTGTGCGCTGTGCTGAGTTGCCGAAAGATCTGTGGACCCCTGCGCGGCCCGGTCCTTGGCGGCGAGCAGTTCGGACCGCCAGCGGGCGCGTTCGCTGATGGAGCGCATGAGCCGGTGGGCCAGCGGTCCCACGTCGGGGTCGTCGGGTCGGGCGAGTTCCCAGGCGTGCCGAATCCGTTCGGCGGTGGCGCCCTGGTCGTCGACGAGCTGCCCGGCGGTGGCGCTGTCGGTGGTGGCGCCGAGCAGTGCCCGGGCCCAGGCGCGTACGTCGTGCTTGTGGTCGGCGAGGGTCTTGCCGGACCAGTCGCGGGAGATGAGGATGCGCCGGCCGCCGATGCCGAGGGTGTCGCGCTGGTGAACCTTGCCCTTGCAGCGGCCAGGCTTGAGCTTGGCGTGTGCCTTCTTGGGTTGGACGCCGTAGAGCAGCCAGTTGGCGCACCGGTCGGTGCAGGGCGTCACCTGGAGTTGCTGCCAGAGCCGGTCGAGGTGCTTGCGCTGCCGGTCAGTAGTCGCCTTGTGGACGTCGCCGGTGTGCTTGGTGATGTACTTCGTGACGTACCGGATGGTCCGTTCGGCGTCCTCGGTGCCGGGCATGACGCCGCGGGCGTCGACCTGGGCGCCGAAGCGTACGACGTGCACCGGCTCGGAGTCCGGGTCGTCGTCAATGGCGTCGAGGGCTTCCGTCCAGGTGATCAGCGGCTCCCGAGTGTCGGGGTCGACCCAGGCCGCCGCCTGCTCGTCCCAGACGGGTAGCCGGTCGAGGGTGTAGCGCTGCACGTCGACCGCCGGCCACCACACCTGGTGATAGGTGGCCGCCGCCACGGTGCGGAGCACGTCCCGAGGGATGGTGCCCCGGATGGCGAAGTGCGCGTGTGGGGCGAGTCGGCGTTGTGGCTCGACGCAGCCGGCGTACTGAACGTTCCAGCCCTCACAGCGGCGCAGGTTCTGCCAGAACCGGTCGAGGAGTCGAGGAAAGTGGACTGCGTCCCAGGCTGCGCGGCGGTAGTCGTACCGGTCGGGGTTGAGCGGGGTGCCGTCGAGGTGGACCGGGCCGTACGAGTCGAGGGTGAGCGTGAGCCACATCGACGGCCGGAACGTCGCGCCGTCCGGAGCGGTGTAGGTCTTGCCGATGGTGCGCCGCTCGACCTTGCGCCGAGGTAGCTCGGGGGCGTCCTGACGCCGCTTGGTGGAGCGCTTGCGCCGGCGGCCGGGCTCGTCATCGGAGTCCTCGTCGGCGGTGGCGTGGGGTGGCCCGACGCGCCCGCGCAGGCCCTCGGCGGCGATGGCTTCCTCTACCTCGCGGATCGCCTCGTCGAGGTCGGTCACCTGGTCCCACTGGGCACCGCGTACGGCCTCGTCGCGGGAGAACTCCAGGTGTGCGCGGAACAGGATCAGGGACTTCTGCGCCTCGGTCGCGGGTTCCGGGCCGGGTAGCGGTTCGTCGTCGCGGTGCCAGCCCTCGCGGATCTGGGCCTGCCGTAGCCGGCGGTTCTTCTTGGCGCACGGCGCGCACTTGTCCTCGCGAGTCGCGCCGCAGGGCAGGTCGATGACCTCGGTCAGGCCGGTATCGAGGTCGGTGCGACGCATGGCGAGCGGGCGCACGCAGACGCCGTACTCGGCGGCGATCTCCTTGAGCACGTCGACCGAGCGGGGCAACGCCATGCGGGCCGCCCGCGACCCCGGCCGAGGAGCAACCGGGGTCGGGGCGGCGGGACCGAGGCCGGGCAGGGTGGGAGCGGTCATCGGATGATCCCGACGACCTGGGGTCGGTTGGGCTGGACGACGCCGAGCGGAGGCAGCACCGCGGCCGGTGCCGGGCGGACCGCCGGATCGGGCGCGGTCGGCTGCTGAGGCTCGGGCTCGGTGACAACTTGCTCGGGAACCTCGTAGGTCCAGTCGACCGGCGGTTGGTCCGGTTCGGGTGCCGGGGCGGGTGCGCTGGACAGGACGACCTTGACCAGGGCGAGGAACGCCAGGGATGGCACGGCGGCCACGATCCAGCCCCACACGGACGGTTCGGCTTCCGCGACCTGGGCGGCGAGGGAGAGCAGGGCGAACGCGACCAGGAGCACGCCGACCAGGCCGACCGGGCGACCGGCGCGACGGCGGGCGCGGATCTCCAGGCCGAGGTAGATCGCCATCAGCTCGACGGCTACCGCGTTGGCCCAGCCGATCCAGTCGGGCTGCCCGTGGGCCACGGTCAGATCGTGGACGTGGGTGAAGGCGGCGGCACCGGCCATGATCCCGATGGTGAGCAGGATCAGCACCCGGATGCCGGACTCGGCTCGGTGGCGGATCATTCGAAGTCGCCCTCCGGGATGCGGATGGTGACGGTAATGCGGATGCGCTGCCCGTCGAGGTCGTCCCGGCGGCGGACCATGTGCGCCAGGCCGTGCAGGGCGGCGGCGAGCCGGTCCGGAGAGCCGTCGAGGTCGATGTTCAGCGGCTTGATGCGGTGGGTGCCGAGGAAGAAGCGCTTGAGGGACATCGGGGCTACCTCCGGTCCGGGGTGACGCGGGTACGGATGTGGTCGGGCGGTTCGCCGAGGGAGGCGACCGCTTCGGAGAGGCAGCGCCACAGCGCCCACGCCTCGTCGGGGGTCAGGTGCATGCGGCGCCGGCTGCCGCCGACGGCGAGATAGACCGGGTACGGGTCGGGCCGGTCGGGGTCGACGCGGACGGATACCGCCGTGCTGCTCGCGCCGTCCGGGTTCGGTGCGCGGAGCCGGTAGAAGGTCGGGGCGGTCACCGCGACTCACCCCCGTCGGCGTCGAGGATGTTGCGCAGCGCGTCCGGCAGCAGCGGCCCGCGACGCTGCCGGGGCAGGGCCGGCCGGACCGGTGCCGGTGTCGACTCGCGGCCGACCTGGGCGAGGATGTCCGCAGCGTCGGCCGGAGCCGGGTATTCGCGCGCGAGGTCGCGGATGTGGTCGTCGGTGACGTACGAGAAGCGGACCCGCATCGGTTCCGGGGTGCCGTCGAGGATCACGTACCCGACGCCCTTTGCCCATCGGGGCATCTGGTCGGCCAGGGCGCCCCGGTTGCGGGCACCGTCGCCCAGCACCAGGTCAACCTGAGCGGCCTCGGTCAGGCCGAGCGCGATGCGGGTCGGGAACAGGTCCCGGAACGGCAGCACCTCCTTGCGGGGGTCCTGCAACGCGGCCACCACCAGGACGCCGACACCGGCACCCTGCGACAGCAGCAGCCCGAGCGAGCCGGCGATGCGCTTGCGCAGCTCGGCGTCTTGCAGGTACGCGGTCAGCGCAGCCATCTCGTCGATGACGACCACGACCAGGGGGTCAGCCTCGGTCGGGGTGTGCACGCGGACCCTGCCGGCGAGGCGGGTTTGCCTCTCCCGCATGACCGTCACGGCCTCGTCAAGGAGGTCGGCCATGGCCTCGAACGACTTGCAGGCGAACCGGGCGAACAGCGGCCGGCCCATGGCGAACTCCATCCCGCCCTTTGGGTCGATCACCCAGAGCCGGACCAGGCCCGAGGTGATGCCGCCGGCCAGCGAGCGAACCAGCGACCAGAGCACCGAGCCCTTGCCAGACCGGGTGGCCCCGCCGATGAGAACATGTGTGGCGAGCAGGTGCAGGGACCAGGTGCCCAGGTCTTCCCGCCGCGCCAGCGGCAGAGCGGTGAGGTCCGGTACGGCCGGGGCGTCAAACGGCGCCACCACCGGCCGCAGGGCGTCGGTGCGGACGAGGACCAGGTAGACCACAGTCGGCCGGTCCCGGAACCGCACCCGGTCCACCCACCCCAGCAGCAGCGCCCAGTAGCCGGTACGGGTCGTCGGGTCGTCGGGCCGCTCGGAGTAGACCCGGGCGTGCCGCCGACCGAAGGCGTACGCGAGGTTCGCTGTGACCCGTTGGAAGTCGGCCGGGGTCTGCCCGCGGACCATGCGGATGGTCAGCACATCGAGGGCCTGATCTGAACGCACGCGCAGCAGCTCGGGCAGGACGGCGCGACGGTCGTACGTCTCGGCCAGGCCGCACAGAGTCATGGCCTCGCGCCACGCCCGCCGATACACGAAGACCTGACGGAACCGGCCGAGCAGCGGCCCGGCGCACCACCGCCACCAGGACGCCTCATCGCGCCATCGCCACACAGCCGAGACCGCAGACGCCAGGACCAGCGGCACGACCAGGCCCGCCCAGCCGTAGTCGGCGTAGAGGACCACGGCGAGCACGACCAGGCCGACGATGACCGGGTGGCGCAGGCACCACCAGCAGCCCCTGGCGAACCAGCGCAGCAGCAGGCCGAGCACGACCGCCCACATCGGCAGGACGAACCGCTTCGGCCGGATCACCAGCAGATCCCCGGCGGTCGTCATCACCACCTCGCCACGCGGCCGGCGCATCATCGCGCAGCCCGCAGCGACACGAACCGACCCGACGAGTCGCGGACCGGAGGGAACGGGAGAACGAGCTGCTCGACGCAGAGCGGGCAGCGGTCGGCCGCGCCGCCGACTGGGTCGAACCGGGACTGACACACGCCGCACCGAGGCTGAGCCGGGGCAGGCGAACGCCTACGCTTGGACACGTCACTACCTCTCTCGACAGAGCGGGGGAAGAGACAGAGGGCGGGGCTGCCGTCCACCAAGACCTGACAGCCCCGCCCCCACCCGATGCGGCTACGCCGCCGCCTTCTTGGCCACGCCCGCCGGAGCACGCATCCCGGTCGCCCGCAGCGAGTACGCCATCCGGCCGTTGTTCGACACGTACGGCGTGACCGTCATGCCCTCGAACTCCACCGCCTCGAACGGCGCACCCGTCGGCGGGACCGGCTGGTAGTCGGCGGAGATCTTCACCGTCGTTTCCCGGGAGCGCTTGCCGAGCTCCGGGTCCAGGTCCATCACCCGGACCTGCCACACCCGCTGGCCAGTCACCTTGTCCTTCGCCGGGCTACGCCGGCCGGTCTTCTCGTCGTAGTCCTCGACCTCACCCATCGACTCGGGCACCAACGCGCACCCCGCCGGGAACACGTCCTCGAACCGCACCGCGAACCGCGTGCCGCCTCGCAGAGCCATCGCTCAACCTCTACTTGTTAACTTGTCTGCCAAGTTGCGGTCCAACGTAGACGGCACTTGGCAGACATGTCAATAACTTCAACCAGAGGGCGGCCATTACCTCACGCGGCCAGCGAATGGACGAGGAAGGCGACAGGCGACTGACTCATGATTCGTAAATCGGGCATTTGAACTGGCTACCACAAAAGATGTATAAGCCTTAAATATGCGTTTTGGTCAAAAAGCCAGGCGGTACCGAATGAAGAGCCGCAAGTCAACCGCCATGCGACAGGCATCCGGCAGGTCGCACGGTTTGCATGGGGGGAAATACTTCCGCTCCGTGTAACGGACTTGCCACGTCACCTCGCGAGAAGCCTTATCGTTCTTCCCGACGCACTGGCAGACCGCTCACCGCGGTTCAGTTGGCACAGCTGCCCCTCCGGCCGGCCGGGGGGCAACCCGGCCTCCCGGACGCATCTCAGTGAGAGGGCGGTGAAGTCCGTGCGTAAGAAGGGACGCCAAGTCCCGACGAAGACCCGGCAGGCTGACGCCGAGCAGACCAGGCGCTCTAGCGAGTGGGTGGTGCCCGCGTTGCGGGTGCTCGCCTACGCGCTCTGGCTCGCGGCGACGCTGGCCGGGAAGGGGTGCGGGCCCAACTGACCTGACCGGTCAACTGGGCCCGCCCTACGGGGAAGGCCTCCGCCTCGCGGCTCCCACACCTGGGGCGGAGGTCTTCTCATGTCTAGCGACGCGAATGTCCAACTCCGCGCCGCTGGACAGCACCTACCAATGCGGAGGAGATTACTCGCCGCACGATAAATCCACGACGTGATGCCAAAGATTCAGGCGCACGTTTCGCCACACCAGCTACGACTCGCCCGACCAGCCGCAGGACTCTCCCCGCCAGCCAGAGCTGCCTCCTTGTTCGCCGGGCTGTCGGAGGCGTGGTGGGAGGGCCTTTCGCTACCTCGTACCGCCGGAGAGTTCCAACGTCACCGGCGACGCAACTGCGTTCAGACCATGATTGCCGGGTACTCGTACGGCTATGGCGAACGATCATGGCCGAGCCGTCGATCAGGACCACTCGCGACCTGCGAACGTCGATGATACGACAGTCGAGGCTTTAGGCGAGTTGAGCAAGGCCTTGGAGACGGTCCACCGGGTACGAGGCCACCTGTACTCGGCGCACCAACTCGTGGGCGGTGCGGATCTCACCCTCGACCGGGTGGTGAAGCTGCTCCGCGAGGCCGGGCACGACGAGACGGCCGACCGGGTCGAGCACGAGCTGTTGGGGCGCAACCTGCTCCCCGGCCGCTGGACCTTCCAGATCATGGAGGAATTCGACGACGGCTACTACGCCGCGTTCCAGGAGATCGAGCGGGACGCTCGGGAGAAGCTAGCCGGCGGACGGCGGCACATCTACGAGGCCGAGATGAAGGAGCGGCGGCGTACCCACGGCATGCCGGGGCACGAGGCTACGCCAGAGGCGTGAGCGGTAGACCGTTCGGCAGCATCGAGGTCAGGGCGTTGGCTCTGGCCTCGATGATCCTCATTCGGGCCTGATACTCGGCCGGTTCCCGATGTGCGGCCTGGCTGGTCACCTGGCCGGGCCACTTGCGGTAGAGCAGCCCGTACTCCCGGGTGAAGTAGCCGGCGCTGATGGCGTTGGCGGCGAGCAGCAGGCCCGTGTCCTCGGAGGCAGGGAGGGCCATCCAGCCGCCCAGGGCGAAGACGAGGTCTCGCCGCAGGCACAGCGTTGCCGGGTGTACCGATGCTCGGTAGTCGTTGGCTTGCCAGAACAACAGAACCTCACCGCGGTCGACGACTCCGCCATCTGGGTCCTTGTCCCATCCGGCGGTCGATCCGTCGGGCAGCAGGTCGAGTACCCGCGAGGTGGTCCAACCGATGTGCGGGTGCACGTCGAACGCGGCGATGTCTCGGGCGAGCGCGCCGGGAGTCAACTGGTCGTCAGCGTCCAAGACCTTGATGAGGTCACCCGAGACCCGGGAAAGGGCGAGGGTACGGGCGACGCCAGGCCCGCCGGGGCGGCCGGTGCCGAGACTGATCCGGGGATCGTCAGGCAGCGCGTCGACCAGGGCGCCGGTCTGCCCGTCCTCCTGGACGAGCCATTGCCAGTCCCACCCGGCCGGCATCTCCTGCTTCGCCAACGACTCGTACGCGCCAGCAAGGTGCTCGATGCTGGGCGCGTGGACCGGAGTGATGACCGAGACGAACTGCGTCAAGTTTTCCACCGCTGGAGCTTGTGGGAGTAGACAAGCTCGGTCCGGTCACCCGGCATCACCACGTCGGCGACCTCGACCACCCGGCCCATGGTGTCGACCGAGGTCTTCCGCACGGTGAGCACGGAGACGCCCGGGTCGATGTCGAGCAGTTCGGCCTCATCCGGGGATGGTGGACGCGCTCGGATCTCGTCGTCGATCCGATCCAGCTCGATGCCGAGCGTGTAGAGCTGGTGCTGTGTGCCGCCGGGCCATGGTTCCTTGCTCTCGTCGAGCAGGTCCGGGTTCGCGGCAACCAGGTCGTACGGCAGGTAGGAGTACGACACGGTCAGCGGCGCGCTCTCGTGGCGGGAGGAAGTCCAGTAGACCCGGCGCAGCAGCGGCGTGTCCGGCTCGACCTGCAAGGCCGCCGCCATCTCCGCATCCGCCTCCACCCGGGAGTACTCCGCATGGAACTTCAGGTCATCGACGGTCAGGCCGGTATCGTGCTCGGTGGCACCGGTCTTCAACCGCTCGGCCTCGTCGAGCAGAACCCGATCCTTCTCCCACTGGTACCGCTCGCTGTTGCGACGGCGTACCCGCTGCCGAGGTGCCCGGACGTAGGTCCCGCGCCCCTGCTCGGCCCGGACGAGGCCCCATTCGCGGAGCTGCCGGATGGCGTTGCGGACGCTGGTACGGGAGAGGCCGGACGACTCGGCCAGCTCGGTTTCGCTGGGCATGAGGGTGCCCGGGGCCATCTCTCCGCTCATGATCTTTACCCGCAACTCCTCCGCGAGTTGCAGGTATCGAGGGCGCCAGTCCCGGCCATGCACACCGGTCACCGTACCCCCTAGACGTTCCAACGTCTGCCAGGTGGTCCCGCCCGCTGGCCGGTGGGGAACCGGAGGGACCGCTACCGCTGCTCGCGGCGGCTGCCCACGACGAGGGCCAGGAGTACGGGGAACGGCGATGCGCCGACGGCTGCCGGAGTTCATCGCGTCTCCCCCGGCCGATGGCCGTGACTGACCGGTGCCCGCATCACGTCACGGGCGCGCGTTAGCTCGTCGATCAGCCGGTCAAGCTGCGCCGCCGAGAGAAGCACGGTTTGCGTCGCGCCGTAGCGGGTCGCGTCGAGCTTGACGGCCAGGTCGCGGCGCTCGAACCGGTCGATGAGTAGCTGAAGGCTGACCCAGCCGGTTCGCTCCCGGCCGATGGTGGCGATGAAGCCGCGGTGCATCGGGTCGTTCGGTCCGCAGCCTCGGCACCATCCCGGACAGACGGCCGACGTGGCCGACGCCGTAGCGCTCTCGGTCATGGGCCGGCCCTCACTCATCGCTGGTTCCACGGTCACCGTTAGCCTGCTCCACCAGGCCGCGCAGATGCTCGATCAGTTCGGTCACCTGCGACAGGGACAACTCCGCCCAGCAGTTTCCCACTCGGCACGTCGAGTGCAGCGCAACCAACGGCGCCAAGGCGTCAGCACCGATGAGATAGGTGACGACGACTCCGCTCGATCGGACGTCACCAACCCGGAACATCGGTCCTCGATGACGCCGGGCCATGTGAGCCATCACAGGGGGCACCAAATGGCCGCAGCGATCCGGCGCGCACCAGCCCGGGTGACCCGCAGTCTCGCTCGACTTGTTCGGCCGCCTCAATGAGTCCACCGCCCACCATTGCCTCGGTAGGACTGCGCCAGCGTCATCAACGGCGCGTAGCGCAACGTAGGCAACTCCCGAGTCGGTACCCCAGCCCACCAGTACGTCGGCGCGGCATTGGTTGGCGTGCGCCGCATCGGCGAGACGCGGCTGTCTGCGACAACAGCCCGCGAACGCCTTGAGGACCACCAGGACGAAAACCAACCGCGCCGACGATGAGCGCCGGACATCGCACCTCCACAGGTAGGCGGGGACCGGTGGCCAGCTACGCGGGAATGCAGCCGGCCACCGGCCCGGATGAAGGCACGGCGCACCGTCCGACACAGACGGGTCGGGTATCGCCGAGCCAACTTGTCCGCGCGGCTACCGCAACCGGTCCGACAGGACGCCGCGCGTCAGGTGCGACCAGGGCTGGCACGGCACCACCCCTGATACGAACCGTCACCCTGGTCACACACCGGGAAAGGTACCTACAAGTGGACGTGTTGTCCATACGTCGAAACGGGTCACTTGGTTGGCACTTGGCAAGACAAGTGCCAGGTACGGTGAAGCCGTGCCCACCCCGCAATACGGACAGCCCCGCTATCGCGTCATCGCTGATGAGCTAAGGGAACGCATTGAAAGGGGCGCAATCCCGCCGGGTGCACTCTTACCAACCGAGAGCACCCTAACCGCCGAATTCCGGGCAGCCCGCGGCACAGTCCGCCAGGCGATAGCCGCCTTGCGGGCCGATGGCTACGTCACCACCGAACACGGTCGCGGCACCTATGCAAGCCTCGGCCTATCGGCAGGCGGGGAAACCACAGCCCGTCTGCCCACGACCGCACGGCGCGAAGTCGCCGCAGACCCGGAGCTTGCAGCCCTCTTCGCCGTCGAGGTGGGTACGGTCCTAGTCGAACAACAAAGCATTGATCGATCACGCGGAACCGTCGAAGCAGTCGTCAGAACTTACAGATTGCTTCGGCCGAGGCAGTAACCCGTGTTCGAGGCTTCGATACGTCCTCAAGGCGGCCCTGAACGGGCCGCACGCGCCGCCGCCTGGGCGCGCGTCCGTCGCTCCGCTGGCGCTCCGACTCCGGCCACGCAACACGCCCGGCGGCTGGCGCGGAAGCGGGAAGCCCAAGGGGCCGCCGCAGAACGACAGGCGGTCGACCGGGGTGGTGGTGGGCCGGCAGCCGGCCGGGCCGCGCGGCCACGAGCCCGCGCGGCGTAGGGGAGCGCACGCCAGCTGCGTCGGCGAGCTGGCGGCGGTCGCCGCGTTGCGGTTACTGCGCCTCCGGCGGGGGCGCTCCGGCTCCAGGATGGCCGGGGCTAAGTCGGCGGGTCGCGGTCCGTGGGTGGTTGCGGTAAGCCATCCGGTCTGCCCTCGACCCGGGCGAGCCGAGCAGACCCCCGCCCGGCCCGCCAGCGTCCGTTCGGGCGTCAAGGTCCGCTTGACGTGGCGGGCCGGGCGGCGGCCCGCTCCCCAGGAGGGCGGGTCGACGGCAGACGGGATGGCAATCCCCTTGTCAGGCTCTGCGCCCCTCCTCTTATGAGCCATTTTCATCGTGACGGCGCAGGTCACGGGCGGTGTGGGAGGCCGGTGTCCAGGTAGGACGAGGCTCCCGGTAAGACAGCAATCGACCAAGATCAGATGCCCCAACCGGGAGCCTCGCTGTGCTGTCTTACCCTGCCGCGATTCCGTTGTCCACCCGCAGCCTGAACCACCTCGCCGCCCTCATCCGAACCCGCCGCCAGCAGCAACGGTCTCGGTGGCGACGCCTCGACCCCGGCCGGCAAGCCCTGCTCGCCCTGGCCCACCTGCGCAACGGCGACACCTACACCCGCCTGGCCGCCGGATTCGACATCGGCGTCATGACCGCCTGGCGTTATGTCCGCGAGGCCATCGACCTGCTCGCCGCGACCGCCGACGACCTGGCCACGGCCATGACCAGGATCCGTCTGCTCGCCTACGCAATCCTCGACGGCACCCTGATCCCGATCGACCGGGTCGCCAACCAGAAGCCGTACTACTCCGGAAAACACAAGCGTCACGGCGTGAACGTGCAGGTCATCGCCGACGCGGCCGGGCGTCTCGTCTGGGCCTCGGCCGCGCTGCCCGCCTCGACGCACGACCTGACCGCCGCCCGCACCCACGGCATCATCGACGCCCTGGCCAGCACCGACGTGATGACCTTCGCGGACAAGGGCTATCAAGGCGCCCCCGGCAGCGTGCGCACCCCGTTCAAGCGGCGCCGCTTCCGGCCGAAGCTGTCACGCCGGCAGAAGGCCGTCAACCGAGCGCACGCGAAGATCCGCGCCCGCGGCGAACGCGCGATCGCCACCCTCAAGACCTGGAAAATCCTGGTCAAGCTGCGCTGCTGCCCACGCCGAGCGACCGCGATCGTGCAGGCCATCCTCGTCCTGCACCGCGTCGAAGCCGACCGCCACGCAGGATGAAAATGGCTCTATGAACCGATTGCGGCCGTCAGCTCGTGAATGGCAATGGCTGGCCTAGTTGTCTTCCAGGAATGCGGCGATACTTCGTGTTCTTGCTTGAAGTCGAGCCCTCAGTCGTCGTTACTAAGCCCTCGCGTCGGAGAACTAGCAGCCAACGACGCACAGTTTGATCAGTCAATCCTGTCGCTTCAGCCAATTCAGCGCGAGACAGTGTCTGGGCTCCAAGGGCATCCAGGATCTCTTGCCGTCGGTCAGCAGGGGATCTGCGACGTGGACGACCTCCATGCTCTGCGTCCTCTTCGATGCGGGGCGGCAGCCTATATCGCGCCCATCTCCGAGTGCCGATCTGCTCCACTAATTCGCGTGCTACAAGGTCCTGAAGTTCGATCGTCGCTACCCTGGAATCCAGTCCTGCGGCCTTCCTGTAGGTGGCGTTGTCGAGCGAAGCACCGTTGTGGAGGATGGCTAATGCCAAGCACTGGCTATCGGTTAGGTTGGCCTCGCCGAGGCTCGCGATCCACTGCACTGCTTCGTCATTCAGCAGCGAGTGATTGGGGAATGCAACTATGAACGCCGAGATTCGATCATCAAAGCTTGGCGCAGTCATTCCTGCCCGACGTAGTGAGCCGACCATCGCCCTGATTCCGGAGCCTCTGTTCTCGCAGACGGTTCGCTCCTCTCCCGGGATTGGCACATCTTCCAGAATTCGGAGAAGCAAGGCATTTCGTGAGGAGGAGACCCCCTCTTCGCCTAGGTTCTCCACTGTAACCGGGCCGTACAGTCCTCCCGGATTCCTTATTACTAGGCGGTTGGGGAACATCTCGATCTGCACCTGCGTCCCCCGCGCTGCTGGCGATAGGTCACGGTGTACTAGGGCGTTAGTTATTGCCTCCCTGAGGGCCGTTTCGGGGTACTCCCAGATATCCTGTCTTCCAGCCCCAGTAACGATGGACCGGCGGACCATATTGCGACGTATGACGCTCATAGCGTCCCGGACCATGGCGGGAATTGGTCCTTCAATGGCAACGCTGTCGAGGAAGCGGACTCCGGTCTCGTTATCTGGCCCGGAGTCGGATGGGTAATGCACGAAGCTGAGCATGAGTTGAGGGAAATGTTCTTGAGGGTACTGGCCCAACGCAAGCAGTCCGGCTAGCGATACTACGTCGTCCCCATTGCCGTCCGGCACCAGAATCTTCGCTTTCCGCAGAACTCCTTCTACGTCGAGGTCCCGGTATGCGTAGGGCCGACTTTCTCTAAGCCGCAGGATTGTAGAAGCCGTTAGATGGCGATCGAGTGCCTCAAGGCCGACGCCCGGCACCGGCTGGGAATCGTCGAGCGGCTGACCGCGGGAAGACAGCATTACTTGAACTTCGTAGCTGGACAGCTGTCTATCGCCGTCATGTACCCGTATGTAGGCACCCTTTGTCAGCCCTGCTCCTTTGTAGTAGCAGGGCTTCTGGCTCCGATCAATCTCGGGAATCTCGGCGACCAATACCTGTGCGCCTTCGAACTCCTGAATCTGCACCAATGCGCGGACGGGAGGCTCCATCTCATCGGAGCAGGTGGAGGCGAAGTTGGCAGCCATCGTAGCGGGGTCACTTAAGCCGGTAGCGGCAAACCCCTCGCTCTCATCCAGGCCAAGAATGATGACGCCGCCACGTGTATTTGAGAAGGATGACAGGGTCTCTCGGACGCTTCGAGGTAGGCCGCCAAGCGCCTTCTTGACCTCAACGTCTGCTACATCGCTGCCCAGGACGCGGAGATTTTCCACGATCTCGGCTAGTTCTTCAGTGTTCACTGCAGGCCTTCCCGGCATGGTCCTGCTCATCGGTGATTAGCAGGAAGGTTAGCAGGAAGGTGAGCAGGGACCCTATCAGGCTGACGTCTGAGTATGAAGGTGCAGCTGGGGTTGCCGCCGTTGCAGCGACATGTGACGCACAGTGAGGCAGCAAGAAGGGGTTGCGTCCACGGGAGTGGTGTACGACTTGCCCGTGATGGGCGTGTTGCGTAGATGAGAGACGGCCATCGCGTCGATCCTTCAAGACGACCAAGTCAGAGAAGGAGAAGAGGACGCGATGGCCGCTTCAGAGAGTGTGAACCCTGTTGACCTGCTGCGCGAGCAGATCGAGGGCGCGTCGTCGGACGTGTTGCAAGCGATGATCAAGACGTTCGTGCAGGCGGTGATGTCCGCCGAGGCCGACGCGATCTGCGGCGCCGGGTACGGGCAGCGCAGCGATGAGCGGGTCAACTCGCGCAACGGTTACCGGCCTCGGGAATGGGACACCCGCGCCGGCACGATCGACCTGGCGATCCCGAAGCTGCGACACGGCAGCTACTTCCCGGAGTGGTTGCTGACCCACCGGCGTCGGGCCGAGCAGGCCCTGGTCTCGGTCGTGGCCACGAGCTATCTGCTGGGGGTGTCGACTCGGCGGGTGGAGAAGCTGGTCGAGCAGCTCGGGATCCGGCAGCTGTCCAAGTCGCAGGTCTCGGAGATGGCCGCGCATCTGGACGCGCAGGTGGAGGCGTTCCGCAACCGACCCTTGGACGCCGCCCACTACACGTTTGTGTGGATGGACGCCCTGACGATGAAGGTCCGCGAGCACGGCCGGACCGTCAACGTCCACGCCCTGATCGCGGTTGGGGTCAACGCCGACGGCGGCCGTGAAGTGCTGGGCCTGGACGTGGCCTCCGACGAGGACGGCGCCGGCTGGTTGGCGTTCCTGCGCAGCCTGACCGCCCGAGGCCTGTCCGGTGTCCGCCTGGTCATCTCCGACGCCCACGCCGGCCTCGTGGCCGCGATCGGGGCGGCTTTGCCGGGAGCTTCGTGGCAGCGGTGCAGGACCCACTATCTGCGCAACCTGCTGACGAAGGTGCCCAAGTCGGCGCAGCCGTGGATCGCCACCCTGGTCCGCACGATCTTCGACCAGCCCGACGCCGACGCTGTCCGCGCCCAGTTCGACCGGGTCGTGACCACGATCGAAGCGAAGTTCCCGGCCGCGGCCGAGCACCTCGACGCCGCCCGCGACGACCTCCTGGCGTTCACCGGCTTCCCCCGCGAGATCTGGCGCCAGATCTGGTCGAACAACCCACAGGAGCGGCTCAACAAGGAAATCCGCCGTCGCACCGACGTCGTCGGGATCTTCCCGAACCGGGCGGCGATCATCCGCCTCGTCGGCGCCGTCCTGGCCGAGCAGACCGACGAGTGGACCGAAGGACGCCGCTACATGGGCCTCGAACTACTCGCTAAAGCCCGCCTGATCACCATCGACACAGACCAACACGCCACCGACCAGACCGACCCGACCTCGATCGCCGCATAACATCAGACCGGATCACGCGATGGCCGTCTCTTACACCACCAGCGCGGACGCGACCCAAGAAGGCAGCGTCGGCGTTGATGAGGGACGGGACCTGAAGGCGAAGCGACGAGGTCCGGCCCCTGCTCATCGATGTTAGCTGCTAACAGTCGGCAGAAGTCGCCAGCTTGCGACCGCATCCCCCGGCGGAGGTCGCCGCTGATGCCGGAACCTCGACGGCCAGCGAAGGACTGGCGAGATCGTCGGGCACAAGCTGGGCACAACTGATGCCGACAAGGTCTATCAACCGCTGTAAGGCAACGAGAGACCTCGCCCAGGTCAGGGTGCCGATCCGTCCGATCTGGGATGATCCACAAGCCACCGGAGGGGTTCAGGGTTCAAGTCCCCGCCTCAGGGCTGGCGTCAGCACGGCTCTGGACGCGACCGCCGAGCTTGTAATCGGAAGGTTCCGGCTTGGCGCGGGACCGTCTAAAGATCCTGGATGTCGGCGGCCAGCTGGGAAGCGCGGCCTCCTGCGGCGCGCCGCTTCGCAGCGATCTTCTGCGCCATCTCCTGCAGCTGTCCGTTCAGTGCGAGTGCTGCATCGTTGAAGCCCTTCACGATTCGGTGGTGCCGCTCGCGTTCGGCCTTCACCCACGCTCGAACGTCGTCAGTGGCGGCGTCGTGGGGGAAGGTCCTGACTGAATGCACGGCCTTGTCACGGATGTAGAGGACTTCGTTGTATGACGGCTTCTCAACGTCGTACTTGTCCAACAGCTCAACGGGCCCCGCTGAAGCCGGCGTCTTGACGAGGACCTTGAGCCCATCCTTTCCCTCTGTAACCTCGGGTGGCAAGCCGTCGGAAAGCGTAACCGCGGCCAGACTTAGTTCGGCGACCAGGTGCTGGACGTACTCCTCATTGGTGATTTGCTCCAAGCCGCAGCGCTCAAGCTCGGACTTCAGGTTGTTTAGACGATTGCTGGTCAGACGTGACAGCGGCTCGTTGAAGCTACCCATGGTCGGCGCGGGTCCTCTCTGCTCGTTCCCCGGGACAGCAGGGTAACGCCAGCGCGCTCGATCAGCGCGGTCCGTGAACACGCCGGGGCTCTGGCCTACGGCGACAGCAGGTGACGGTGGTGCTGACCGCCGTGGGTGTCGGCGTGATCGGCGGTGTCGGTTTCGGCCTGGTGGCCGCTGGAGTGGCGTTGGGGTGCGAGCCCCCTGTCCGGCTGGAACGCCTAGGGCGTGTCCTGCCGATCTTGTAGGGGTTGGTCGTTGACGATGTGTCGGTGGTGCGTCGTGGTGAGTTGACCGATGAGGCGTGGGCGGTGATCGCGCCGCTGCTACCGGAGCCGGGCGGTGCTCGTGGGCGGTGGCGAGATCACCGGCAGGTCATCAACGGGATTTTGTGGAAGCTGCGCACGGGTGCGCCGTGGCGTGACCTGCCCGAACGTTTCGGGCCGTGGAAGACCTGCCATGAGCGGCTGCGTCGGTGGAGCGCCGACGGGACATGGGATCGGATCCTCGCGGCGGCGCAGGTGCACGACGACGGCACACCGGTGCAGTGGACGATCAGCATCGACTCGTCGATCGTGCGGGCGCATCAGCATGCCGCTGGCGCCCGCAAAAAGGGGGCTCCCCGACAAGTCCGGCGACGCCTGGTGCGCAAGATGGCGAGGCCATCGGCCGATCACGCGGAGGACTGAGCACGAAAATCCACCTCGCAGTCGACGGACGCGGCCGGCCGTTGTCGATCCTGCTCACCCCGGGCCAGGCCGGCGACAACCCCCAGCTCCTCGCCCTGCTCGACGCGATCCGCGTCAACCAGCCCGGACCGGGCCGGCCCCGCAAGCGCCCTGACGTGCTGATCGCGGACAAGGGCTACGCCCATGACTCCACCCGTCGAGCCCTGCGCCAACGCGGGATCCGGCACGTCATCCCCGAACGCGCCGACCAGATCGCCCGCCGCGCCGCCAAGGGCAGCACCGGCGGGCGACCACCCGCCTTCGACAAGGCGACCTACCGCAAACGCAACGTCGTAGAACGCTGCTTCAACCGACTCAAGCAATGGCGTGACCTGGCCACCCGCTACGCCAAACGCGCATCCCTCTACCGAGCCAGTCTGATCCTCATCGCCGCTGTCATCTGGCTTCCATGATCGACAGGACAGGCCCTAGGACAGCCCGATGGGATGGCTAACCGGTCCCCGCGAAAGCACCAAGCAGCAGATTGCCATACCGGACGGCAGCCAGGGCTGGTTGATCATCGACTCGTTCGGCGCGGCCCGGCTGAACCTCGCCGGCGTTCGAGCCGTGAAAGACCCACACCGTGGAGGTGGCTGCGCCGCAAGGGTCAGGGCTGGCGGGTGTCTACACGCCCAGAGTGTGCCGGCAGAGTCAGGGCGTGTGCGGCCCGTACCAGCCGACAGGATCGCAGCGAGGGTAGTTGTCGACAGCAACGGCGACAGCAACCGGCCGGGACGAGAACGGCCGGCAGCGGCCAGACGCGGACAGTCGTCCGAGGCCGCGAACACGGACAGACGACGTCGGACGGTCCGCACAGAGCTTGTAAGCGAGGCGTCACGAGGACGCGAAGGGCGTGCCGCTGAGGCAAGATCGTCAAGACTCGGCCGCCGCGCTCATCCGCACAGGTAGCCCGGGGAGTTTCTAGTGCTGGTAGCGCTGCCAGGTTAGTCGTCGTCTGCGGCGTGTGCTTCCAGGTAGAAGGTGGCCGCTGCAGTGGCCGCGGCGACCACCAGCCGGGCGGTTGCCACGTCCAACTCCGGCCGCTGGCTGACGCCATGGCCCGTGCCGAAACCAGCATTACGCAGCTCAGCAGTCGAGACCACCAACTGAGTGAGTGCTCCCAGCGCCTTCCGCCGCTGCTCGGCGCCGGGGTCACGAGCTCGGACCCCTGCAGGATCCAGCCCCAGCTGGACATTCGCCTTCTTCAGCAACTCGGGAATGTCGAGCCTGGTCTCTCTGCCGGTGCCGTGCAGGCCGAGGATTGACTTGAGCACCGTCTCCAACAGTTCCTTCGCCGACCCGATCGCTTGTGCCGGGTCGTCATGGAGACCGCGCCTGATGCGGGCGGCGTGTTCATCCACGTCAGTGATGCCTAGCTCGGTGGCGGCGGCTTGGAGGGCATCCACGGGCACTGGACCGCCATACAGCTTCGCGTACAGGTCTGGCACGGAACGACGGAGCCAGTTGGGTAGGTCGAGGAAGTCCTCCACGATCTTGAAGTTCGGAAAGCTGGTTCGAGCACTTGTTCGGCTTCGTCGTTGCCGACCCTCGCCCAACATCTGAGGGACTACTTCGGCAATGTTCCCGAAGTAGTCGGGGTCACCCCAGTCCATGCTGCGAAGCAGCCGGTGATGGCTCAGAACAACGTCCCGGGTATTGGTTAAAAGTGCCAGTTCGAGCCAAGAACTACGGTCGAATGTCGCCTCGATGGCCTTCGCAACGGCAAGGATGACCGTCTCGGGATTCACATCGTCACGTAACACCTGATGCTCCAACCTTCTTCGGCAGGCGCTTCCAGACCCCGATCTGCCGGCAGCAAGCATCCCACCCGGTCGGGCCGCCGTACCAACCTGTTTCAGGCCGGGCTGGACGAGATCATCGGGCATAACTGACGCCGACAAGGGCTGTCAACCGCTGTAAGGCAACGAGAGACGCCGCCCAGGTCCGGGCACCGATCTGCCCGATCTGAGATGATCCATAGACGGCCGGAGGGGTTCAGGGTTCGAGTCCCTGGCAGCAGAAGCGTGCGGCATCCGGGGGCGGAAGCCGAATGGCTTCATTGCCGATCTCCTCTGTTTTGGATCAAGGCGTCGCGCTCTGCGCGACGCGGGCGGGAACCCGGCCGGCGGCAAGCCGCCCCGGCTGCCTTCGGCGCCGGGGCGGAGAGCCACCGACTGCCGCCGGACCGCCGCCCCGAGTCTGTTGATCCGGTCTCCAGGACGATGACGGCAGGCGGTACGGAAGCCGAATCAGTCGGCACAATCGGCGGTCAGGGCTTCCGACTGCCGCGCCAGTCCAACCCCGGGACTGGCTTGCCCCCGGCCCCTCTCGCCCACGCGGCCGACACCTCGCCGCAACCCTCAGCCCGGTCGCTACACGCACTGCCCCCGGCAGACACGGTTTGGCCACCAACCCGAGCGTTCGCAGCCTCAGAAGGGCCCTCACCGGGAAAGATCGACCTGCCCACCATCTGCCCACAACCAGTCGTAGACGGCTGGACCCAGCCGGACTCGGCCAGACAAACGACAACAGCCCCCGATCAGCATTCCTGCTGGTCAGGGGCCGTATCTGCACCTGGTGGCGGGTAGAGGATTCGAACCTCTGAAGCTTTCGCGACGGATTTACAGTCCGCTCCCATTGGCCGCTCGGGCAACCCGCCAGGGCACACCGCCGCGTCGCAACGCGGCAGCGGAAGCAAGGATAGCGGTTGCCCCCGGCACTGCCGCAACCGGGTACCGTCAGGAGGTCCCACGCTGGTCAGCGCGGGACGGACCAGGACAGACCGCCGGACAGCAGGAGCATGAGCATGGCAGCGAACCCGTCGTTCGACATCGTGAGCAAGGTCGACCGGCAGGAGGTCGACAACGCCGTCCGCCAGTCGGAGAAGGAGCTCTCGACGCGGTTCGACTTCCGCGGCACCGGCGCGGAGATCTCCTGGTCGGGCGAGGAGGCGATCAGCCTCCAAGCGGAGACCGAGGAGCGGGTCCGAGCCGCGCTGGACGTCTTCAAGGAGAAGCTGGTCAAGCGGAACATCTCGCTGAAGTCGCTCGACGCCGGCGAGCCCCGTCAGTCGGGCAAGATTTTCAAGATCGACGCCAAGGTGGTGCAGGGCATCGACTCGGACAAGGCCAAGGCGATCAGCAAGAAGATCCGCGACGAGGGCCCGAAGGGCGTGCAGGCGCAGATCCAGGGCGACCAGCTCCGCGTCACCGGCAAGAAGAAGGACGACCTCCAGGCCGTCATCGCCCTGCTCAAGGGTGAGGACTTCGGGCTGGCGCTCCAGTTCACCAACTACCGGTAGGCACGACGATCGAGTCGCGTGGCAGGTGACCGGCATGGTCACCTGCCACGGTGCGGGATCAGGCATCCGCAGTGGCCGGAACGCACGGCCTGCATCTCGGCCGCGAACAGCTGCGGTTCCTTCTGCCGTCAGGCGACTTCCTTGGGGTACGGGCCGGTCGTGAGGTCGGCTGGGAGCCATGACCCCCGCGATGCTCCTCCCCTATCGCCCGGTGCTCGGTCAACCGGTACTGCGCCGGCTGCTGCCCGGTCTCGCGACATCCGCTCTCGGTGACGGGCTCGCCCTGGTCGCGGTGACGTGGCTGGCTCTGCAACTCGCCCCCGTCGGGCAACGCGGCACGTGGACCGCATTCGCGGTGGCCGCGTACACGCTGCCGGGGGCGGCCGGCACGCTGTTGCTCGGTCGGTGGCTGGGTGCACGGAGCGGGGCTCAGCTCGCCGGCTGGGACGCGACGGTGCGGGCCGCCGCGTTGGGGGCGATCCCCGTCGCCCACCTCGCCGGGGTGCTGGACGTCGGTCTCTACGTTGCCCTGCTGGCGGTGTCCTCGCTGCTGCACCCGTGGGGGTCGGCCGGTCGGTTCACGCTCGTGGCCGAGCTGCTGCCGCAGCGGCACCACCTGGCCGCGAACGCGCTTCTCGGCGTGTTCGGCCAGGCCGCGACGATCGTCGGCCCGCCGCTGGCCGGCCTGCTCATCGCCTGGGTCGGCGCGGTGTGGGTGATCGCCGTCGACGCCGCCAGCTTCGCCGTGCTGGCCGTCAGCTACCGCCTGGTCGTCCGCGATCGCGAAGCCGCGGCCGTCAGTGAGCGAGACACCGCCGCCGTCCGTGACCGAGAAGCCGCAGCCGTCCGTGACGGAGACACCGCGACCGTCCACGACCGGGACACCAACGGTCGGTACCGGAACGCCCCGGCCGGGGCGGGGCCGTCGCGTACGTCGGGATTCCGGATCATCGGACGGGACCGGTCGCTGCTCGGACTGCTGGCGCTGACCTTCGCGTTCTTCTTCCTCTTCGGGCCGTTCTACGTCGCCATGCCGGTGCACGTCACCGACGACCTGCACGCCTCCGCCGGGACGCTCGCGGCCTACTACACCGCGTTCGGCGTCGGCTCCCTGCTCGGCGGGCTGCTCACGGGTCACCTGCGCGGACGGCCGCTGCGGACCACGCTCGCCGGCATCGTGGTGCTGTTCGGCGCCGCGCTGATGCCGCTCGGCCTGGGCGCGCCGGTCGTCCTGTCGCTGCCCGCGTTCGCGCTCGCCGGCCTGGTCTGGGCGCCCTACCAGCCGACCGCGACGGCGTTGTTCCAGCGCCGCTCCGGCACCGTGGACCTCCCCCGCGTGCTGGCGGCCAACGGGGCGGTCACCGTGCTGGCGGTACCGCTGGGCACGATGCTCGGCGGTCCGGCGACCGCCGCGTTCGGGGCACGTCCCACGCTCCTGGCGTGCGCGGTGGCGATCCTCGCGCTGGGTCTGGTCGCCGCGGTGTCCGCCGCGCGCCCCGGCCCCGGAGCGCACAACACAGAGCAGACCGGGCCGGCGGGCCCGCACGACCGGCCCGGCCCACAGACGACAGGCCCGCGTGACCGGCCCGGACCGCAGACGACGGGCCCGCACGACCGGCCCGGCCGGGTGAAGGTGCCGGATCGGGTACGACCCGGAGCGTCCTGATCCGGGTGCAACCGCCGGAGCCGCATCGGGGTGTCGAGTGGTGAGAGCGGACACGGGAGGTGGGCATGGACGGCCCCGAGGACTTCGACGCCTTCTACACGGCGACCGCGCGGCGGGTCGTGCACCACGTCTACGCCCTCTGCGGCGACCTGGCCGAGGCCCAGGACGTGACGCAGGAGGCGTACGCGCGGGCCTGGCAGCGCTGGTCGACAGTCGGGGCGTACGAGGATCCGGAGGGCTGGGTCCGGACGGTGGCCTGGCGCCTGACGGCCAACCGGTGGCGCGGCCTGCGGCGCTGGTTCGCCGCGCGGGCCCGGCTGGGCCGGGAGACTCCGGCGCCCGGGCCCAACCCGGACCGGGTGGCGTTGCTGGCGGCGTTACGGCGACTGCCCGACGCGCAACGGCTGGTCGTCGTCCTGCACCACCTCCACGACCTGCCGGTGGCGGAGATCGCCCGGACCACCGGCATGCCGGAGGGGACTGTCAAGTCGTACCTGTCCCGGGGCCGTGCCGCGCTCGCCGTTCTACTGACCGACGACAAGGAGGAAGTCGATGTCGGCACGCATTGGTGAGGCTCTGCGGGAGTTGGAGCAGGACATGACCGGGCTGCGGCTCAGCCCGGCGGCCCAGGTGCGCGCACGGGGGCGCGCCAGGAGCCGGCGCCGGGCCGCGGTTCTGGCGGGGGTGGCCGCTGTGACAGTCACCGGCGGTGCCGCGACCATGGCGACGCTGTCCGGACCGGCGACGCCGATGCCGGCCGGCGGCGGCGCGGCCACCCCTTCCGCCGCGGCGTCGGCCGCGTGTCAGGCCGACCCTCCGGTACGGCTGGACGTCGTCTTCCGGCCGGGCGCCGGCACGCCGCAGATCGGGGAGGTCGACTACCGGATCGGGCAGGCGCGCGGGGACACCGGGCTGCGCTGCGGTGGCAGGACGGTTGCGGCCCGGCCGGACGGCGACGGCCGGGTCGTCCTGTCGGTGCTGCTCGCGCAGGGTGAGGACCCGGCGCCGATCCGGGCCGCGGTGGAGAAGCTGCCCGGGGTGGAGCGGGTGGTGACCGCCGGCGGGTGAGCGGTCAGGCGGCGAGCGTCTGCTCGGCGCGTACCGCTGTGGCCTCGGCCCGGGCGATCGGGCCGCCGGGCAGCGCGGCGACCGCGGCTCCGACGGCGACCGCCACCCCGGCGAAGACGAACGCCCACGAGACGCCGCCGGCGTGGTCGATGATCAGGCCCGCGATCGAGCCGCCGGCGGCGCTCGCCGCCACCGACATGGTCACCACCCAGGTGTACGCCTCGTTCAGCATGCCGGCCGGGGTGATCCGCCCGACGAGCGTGTTCTCCAGGGTGAGCGCGGGGGCGATGGCCGCGCCGCCGAGCACCAGCGCGACGCCGAGCGCGGCCGGGCCGGGCATCACCGCGAAGACGGCGAAGCTGGCCGCGACGGTGCCGAGCAGCCAGGCGAACTGGCGGGTCATGTTGGCGGCGGGCTTGCGTACGCCGAACCAGAAACCGCCGATGGCGCTGCCGATGCCCCAGACGGCGAGCAGCACGCCGGCAAGGCTCTCCGGGTCGTCGGCGCCGGAGTTCCCGGCGAAGGCCGGGACGATGACGCCGGAGGCGCCGAACGCGATGCCGAGGCTCGCCACGCAGAGCAGCAGCGCGGGGAAGCCGCCGAGCCGCAGCGGGCCGAGGCCCCTTGCGTGGTGCTCGCGGGGGTGCGGGCGCCAGCCGCGCATGACCCGGCCGAGCGCGACGGTGCCGGTGCCGATCAGGGTGACCACCGCGGCGCCGACGAGCGCGGCGGAGGCGTCGGCGAGCAGCACGAAGCCGGCTACCAGCAGCGGCCCGATCACGAACACGACCTCGAAGAGGGTGGTCTCGGCGGCGAGCGCGGTGTTGCGCAGGTGCGCCCGGCCGGTGGCGGGGGCGGTGAGGTCGTTCCAGGCGCCCCGGATCGCGGCTGTGAGCGGCGGGTACGTGGCTCCGGCGACGCCCGAGGCCAGGTAGATCAGCCCGAGGTTGCCGCTGTCGGAGCGGGTGGCGACGAGCAGCCCGATCAGGGCGAGCGGGTGGGTGACCGCGGTGAGCAGCAGGACGGGGGTGGGTCCGACCCGGTCGGCGATCCGGCCGGCGACCGGGCTGAGCGCGGCGCCGGAGAGCGCGTAGATGCCGCCGGCGACGGCGGCCAGGGAGTACCGGCCGGTGACCTGCTCGACGACGAGCAGCAGCGCCAGCGGGGTCATGCCGATCCCGAGCCGGCCGATGATGCCGAGGATCAGCAGCATCGGCGCGCCGGGGATCCGCCAGACGCCCTGGTACTGGCGCAGTGCGGCCACAGTCGACCTCCAGGAGGGTAATGAGCGGGAGACGTTTCGACCCTAACGGCGTGACCTGACCGGGGGAAACGCATTGTGCCCGGACACACCACCGCGCCCGCGTCGTGGGACGCGGGCGCGGTGGGGAGTACGGCGGGTCAGCGCTGGAACTGCACCGGCCCGGAGTTGCGGGCCATCTGCTCCAGGCGGGCCACCCGCTGCTCCATCGGCGGGTGGGTGGCGAACATCGCGGCGATGCCGCCGCCCCGCTTGAACGGGTTGTCGATCATCAGGTGGGCGGTGCTGGCGAGCTGGCCCTGGGGCGCCAGCGGACGCGCCTGCGTACCCATGTGGATCTTTCGGAGGGCGCTGGCCAGGGCCAGCGGGTCGCGGCTCAGCTCGGCGCCGGACTGGTCGGCCTGGAACTCCCGGCTCCGGCTGATCGCGAGCTGGATCACCGTGGCGGCGATCGGGCCGAGGATCAGCGTGAGCAGCAGCACGGCCGGGTTCGGGGCGTCCTCGTCGTCCGAGGAGCCCAGCGGGATGAACCAGGCCAGGTTGGCCAGCATGGTGATGATGCCGGCCAGGCCGGCAGCCACGCTGGAGATCAGGATGTCCCGGTTGTAGACGTGGGACAGTTCGTGGCCGATCACGCCACGCAGCTCCCGGTAGTCCAGGATCTCCACGATGCCCTGGGTGACGCAGACCGCCGCGTTCTCCGGGTTACGACCGGTGGCGAACGCGTTGGGCTGCGACGTCGGGCTCACGTAGAGCCGCGGCATCGGCTTGCCGGCCTGCGTGGAGAGCTCCCGCACCATCTGGTACAGCTCGGGGAACTGTGCCTCGCTGACCGGTTGCGCCTTCATCGAGCGCAGTGCGAGCTTGTCGGAGTAGAAGTAGGTGACGCCGTTCATCAGCAACGAGACGACGACGGCGATGACGAGACCGCCGCTACCGCCGAACCAGTAGCCGACCGCGAGGATCAGCGAGGTCAACAGGCCGAGCAGCGCTGCGGTCTTGAGACGGTTGTGATGCACGATCTCTCCTTCGGTGCACGGGCCCTTGCGGGAGGCCCGCTGACCGGTTCAACACACCGGTACCCGTCAACCATCCGGCTCATGGCTGAAAGTTGCCTGGATGTTGCTGTGCGCAGGCTGAAGCGGTCGCCCATCCGGGCAGGAACCGGTCAGCGCGCCGCCACGTCCAGCACGAGCTGCGGTGCGAAACCGATCACCACCGCGGCGACCGTGGCCACGCCGAGCGCCAGCACCACGGTCCGGGCGGGCCGGACCGTCGCCACGCCGGCCGGCGTCGCGTAGAGGGAGGCGGTGACCCGCAGGTAGTAGGCCAGGCCGATCACCGCGTTCAGCGCCACCACGAGCGCCAGCCAGCCCGCGTTCCCGGCCAGCAGCGCGCGTACCACCGTCACCTTGGCGAACAGCCCGGCCAGGCCCGGCGGCAGCCCGGCCAGCCCGATCAGCGCCAGCGCGAACGCGCCGCCCACCCAGGGGTGCCGCCGCGCCGCGCCGCGCAGGTCGGCGAGCGTGCCGCCGTCGCCGTCCGCCGGTCGCAACGCCACCACAGCGGCGAACGCGGCCAGTTCCAGCAGCACGAAGAAGATCGCGTACGCGACGGCTGCGGCGTACGCGGCCGCCCGCGCGTCGCCGGTGCGGCCCGCGGCCAGCGCCAGCGCGCCCAGCGGGGCGAGGATGTACCCCGCCTGGGCCACCGACGACCAGGCGAGCAACCGCACGGTACGCCGCTGGCGCAGCGCCACCAGGTTGCCGACGGTCATGGTCAGCACCGCCAGCGCCGCCAGCACCGGGCCGGTCAGGTCACCGGGCAGCGCCCGCTGCACCACAGCCAGCAGCGCCACCACGCCACCGAGCTTCGAGGCGGTCGACAGGTACGCGGCCACCGGCAGCGGCGCGCCGTCGTACGTGGCAGGGGCCCAGGCGTGGAACGGCACGGCGGCGACCTTGAACGCCAGCCCGGCCACCACGAGCGCCACAGCGACTGTGGTCAGCGGCAGATCGGTCAGGTCGTCGCGGGCGGCCAGTGTGGCGCCCAGCCGGTCCAGGTGCAGCGTGCCGGTGACCGCGTAGAGCAGCGCCGCGCCGAGCAGCGTCACTGTGGTGGCGACCACGCTCACCACGAAGAACGTCACAGCCGCCTCGGCACCGGCGAGGCTGCCCCGGCGCAGGCCGACCAGCACGTACAGCGGGAGCGTCAGCGTCTCCAGCGCCACGATCAGCGTGATCAGGTCACCCGCGGCGCCGAGCACCACGCCGCCTGTCATCGCGCAGGCGAGCAGGAAGCAGTACTCGCCGACCGGGGTGCGCCCGGCACGCAGCAGCGGACCGGACAGCGCCAGCACGCCGAGCGTGAGCAGGGCGATCACGGCCCCGACCAGCGCGGCCCGGCCACCCCACACCCAGGAGCAGTCCGCGCCCACGCAGAACGTGCGCCGCTCACCGGCCGCCCCGACCAGTGCCGCGCCGGCCGCGGTGCCGGCCGCGCCGAGCGCCGCCACCGCCACCGTGACGGCGGGCCGGGCCACCAGCAGGTCGAACAGGAGCACCAGCACGGCCGTGCCGGCGGCCAGGTACGCGGGCAGCATCGCCACGTTGTCGACACTCTGCACCAGGCTCATGGGACGACCCCCAGCAGCGCCTCCACCGGACCGGAGGCGTACGACAGCACGAGCGCCGGGGCCAGGCCGACCGCGAGCGCGAGCAGCACCAGCGGCGCCCAGGCGGTCAGTTCCGCCCCGGCCAGCCCGGGTGCGAGCCCCGCCACCGCCGGGCTGGGCCGCCCGTGGGTGACCCGGCGCAGCAGCCGCAGGAAGTACGCGGCGGTGAGCGCCCCGCCCAGCGCGGCCAGCACGGCCAGGGTCAGCCAGAGCGGGCCGCCCCGCTGCACGGCGGCGACCACGGCGAACGCCTCACCCCAGAACCCGGCCAGACCGGGCAGCCCCAGCGAGGCGACAGCCGCGAAGCCGAGCAGCCCGGCCAGCCGGGGCGCGGTCTCCCGCAGCCCGGACAGCTCGGCCAGCGAACCGGTGTGCGCGCGGTCCTTGACCGCCCCGGCCAGGAAGAACAGCAGGCCGGTGATGACACCGTGGGCGATGTTGCCGATCAGCGCGGCCTGGATCCCGGTGGCGGTGAGCGTGGCGACCCCGAGCAGTACGAAGCCCATGTGTCCCACGCTGGAGTACGCGATCAGCCGCTTCAGGTCGTCCTGCGCGAGGCAGACCAGGCCACCGACCAGGATCGCGGCGACGGCGAGCACGCCGAGCACCGGCGCGGCCCAGCGGGCGCCCTCCGGGGCCACGCCGACGGCGACCCGGATCAGCCCGTACGTGCCCATCTTGAGCAGCACCCCGGCGAGGATCACGCTGCCCACGGTGGGCGCCTGGGTGTGCGCGTCGGGCAGCCACGAGTGCAGCGGCCAGAGCGGGCTCTTCACCGCGAACGCCAGCGCCAGCAGCGTGAACGCGGCGAGCTGAGTGCCCCGGGACAGCCCTGCGCCGCCGGTGAGCGTGACCAGGTCGGCGGTGCCCGCGGCGGCCACCACCACGTAGACGCCGACCAGCAGCAGCACCGAGCCGAACAGCGTGTAGAGCGCGAACTTGCGGGCCGCCCGACGGCGGTCCGCGCCGCCCCAGCCGGCGATCACCGCGTACATCGGCAGCAGGACGACCTCGAAGAACAGGAAGAACAACACCAGGTCGAGCGCGAGGAACGTGCCGAGGATGCCGACCTCGACCACCAGCAGCAGCGCCACGAGCGCGCGCCCGCTGCCGCCACCGGTCGGCACCCGCCACAGCGTGTACGCGCAGCACAGCAGCGTGAGCAGCGCGGTCAGCACCACCAGCGGCCAGGAGATGCCGTCCACGCCGAGGTGGAAGCGCAGGTCGAGCCCGGGCACCCAGGTCAGGTCGACCTGGTGCCACGGCTGCACCGCCGGGCGCGGCCCGTACCCGAACCAGCCGTGGTCGCCGCCGACCAGCGGCAACGTCGCCAGCAACGTCAACGCGGCGGCGACGGTGCCGACCACCCGCCCGGCCCGGTCACCGGGCACGACCGCCGTGGCCAGCGCGCCGAGCGCCGGCACCGCGACCACGGAGACCAGCAGGACCTGCCCGAACGTCATGAGGTCACTCCGATCAGCGCGACCGCGAGGCCGATCAGCAGCGCGCCGGCCAGCACCCCGGCCGCCGCGCGGGGCAGCGCCGCCCGGTGCAGCGCGGCCAGGCCGCCGCCCACCTCGACCGCCGCCCGGCCGCTGCCCTCGACCAGGCCGTCCACGCCCAGTTCGTCACCGGTACGCACGACCCGCGCGAGCGCGCCCGCCGGGCGTACGACGAGGGCGTGCTGGACGTCGTCGAGCCGGAACGCGCGGGCGAAGACCGGCCGCAGCGGGCCCAGGAAGCGGGCCGGGTCGGCGGCCAGGTCGCGGCGCCAGCCCGCCCAGGCGACGCCCGCCCCGGCGAGCAGCAGCAGGAACGGCAGGATCAGGTTCGGCGCCAGGTGCACCAGCTCGACCGCCTCGGCGGTGTCGTCGCCGGGCACGCGCAGCCGGTCGGCGAACCAGGGCGCGAACGCGGCCAGGCCGAGCAGCGCGGCCGGGACCGTGAGCAGCAGCACCGGCCAGCGCAGCAGCGCGGGCGGGTCGTGCGGGCGCAGCAGCGGCGTGCGTGTCCGGCCGAGGAACGTGCGCAGCAGCAGGCGGGTCGCGTACCAGGCGGTCACCGCCACACCGACCAGCCCGGCCAGCCAGACCAGCCAGCCCACCCAGGCGGCGGTCGGCCCGGCGCCGTCGAGCGCGGCCGCCTCGGCGGCGGCGAGCACGCCGTCCTTGCTCCAGAAACCCGAGAGCGGGGGTACGCCGGCGAGCGCGCCCAGGCCGACCACCATGCACCAGAACGTGACGGGCATGGCGGTACGCAGGCCGCCCATCCGGGACATCAGCGTGGTGCCGACGGCGTGGATCACCGCACCGGCGGCGAGGAACAGCAACGCCTTGAACGCGGCGTGGGTGAGCAGGTGGAACAGCGCGGCAGCCGGTGCGCCGACCGCCAGCGCCCCGGTCATGTAGCCGATCTGCGACACGGTCGACCAGGCGAGCACGCGCTTGATGTCGTCCTGCGCGGTGGCGGCGAACGCGCCGAGCAGCATCGTGATCGCGGCCATCACGCCCAGCACGGCGAGCGCGGCCGGTGCGCGCTCGAACAGCGGGAACAGCCGGGCCACCGCGTACACCCCGGCGGCGACCATGGTGGCGGCGTGGATCAGCGCGGACACCGGCGTGGGACCGGCCATCGCGTCCGGCAGCCAGGTGTGCAGCGGGAACTGGGCGCTCTTGCCCGCCACCCCGGCGAGCAACAGCAGACAGGCTGCGGTGAGCGTGCCGGTGCCGTAGTCGTGCGCCAGCACGTCGGCGATCCGGAAGCTGCCCGCGCCCACGCCGAGCAGCGCGATGCCGAGCAGGAAGCCGACGTCACCCACACGGGTGACCAGGAACGCCTTGACCGCCGCACCGGGTGCCTCGGGCAGCCGCCGGTCGTGGGCGATGAGCAGGTACGAGCAGACGCCCATCACCTCCCAGCCGACCAGCAGCATGATCAGGTCGCCGGACACCACCACAGTGAGCATGGCGGCGGTGAAGAGGCTGAGCTGGGCGGCGTACGGCGGGTAGCGGTGGTCGACGTCCACGTCGTCGTGCGGGCCCCGGCGCAGGTAGCCGATCGAGTAGACCTGCACTGCGAGCGCGACGGCGGCGACGGCGGTGGCGACGAGCACCGCCACGCCGTCCAGCCGCAGGCCCAGCGTGACCCGCAGCCCACCCAGGTCGACCCAGGTGGTGGACGCCTCGACCGGGGCGTCCACGCGGACCAGCAACGCCAGCGCGGCCAGCAGCGACACGGCCGCCCCGGCCACGCCCAGCGCGACAGCCGACCGCCGGGCCGCCGCCCGGTCCTGGCGCGGGGCGGGCGGCAGCAGCAGGCCCAGGAGGCTGGCGACCAGCGGCGCGGCCGGCAGCACCGCGGCGAGCCACAGCGTCGGCGTGCTCACCGGACCGCTCCTTCCGTACCCGGCGATTCCGGCGTCGGCAGCCCGCCCGGGGCCACCGCGACCGCCGGCGCCGGCTCGTCGAGCGGCACGTCGTCGACCGTGACGCTGGCGCGCAGCCGGTAGAGCTGGAGCACGATGGCGAGCCCGACACCGATCTCGGCGGCGGCGAGCACGATCACGAACAGCGCGAACACCTGCCCGGAGTGCGGCAGCACGGCCTTGACGGTGGTGTCGGCGGTGACCAGCACCAGGTTCACCGCGTTCAGCATCAACTCCACCGCCATCAGCACCAGGACGGCGTTGCGGCGGCGCAGCACGCCGTACACGCCGAGGCCGAACAGCAGCGCGGCGGTGACGTACGGGATGACCGGCCTCACGGGCGCCTGCCCTCGTCGGCTGGTTGCGCCGCGCTGGTGTCGGTGGACCGGCGGCCGATGTCCGGGCGGGACAGCACGATCGCGCCGACCAGCGCGGCCAGCAGCAGCACCGACAGCACCTCGAACGGCAGCACCCAGGAACGGAACAGTTGCTCGCCGAGGCGCTCGGCGGTGCCGGCGACGGGCAGGTCCACCCGGGACCAACGGAAAGCGTCGATCAGCAGCACCGCCAGGCCGAGGCCGCTGCCCGCGCCGACGAGCGCTGCGGCCCAGCCCGGCCGGTCCAGGTCGTCCGACGGGCCGATCGGCGCGCGGGTCAGCATCACCGCGAACAGCAGCAGCACCACCACCGCGCCCACGTAGATGAGCACCTGCACCCAGGCCACCAGCTCAGCGGTCAGCACCAGGTAGTCACCGGCCAGCGCGCCCAGGCACACCACCAGCCACAACCCGGCCCGGACCAGGTGGCGGGTCGCGACCACCAGCGCACCCGCGCCCACCGCCACCGCGCCCAGCGCGAGCAGCAGGACGTCCGCACCGGTCATGAGGCAGTGCCTCCGCCCGGATCGGTGGCGGCGTCGGGGCGTACCCGGGAAGGAGCCGGACGGGCCGACGGACCCGCCGCCTTCCGGGCGGCGGTGGTCTCCTCCTTGGAGGGGTCGCCGAGCGGGTCGTGAGCCGGCGGCGGCGGCACGGTGGCCATCCACTCGCCCAGATGGTCCTTGTCGTGCAGCAGGTTCTTGATGTCGTACTCGGCGTACTCGAACTCGGGCGACCAGTAGAGCGCGTCGAACGGGCAGACCTCGACGCAGATGCCGCAGTACATGCAGAGCGAGAAGTCGATGTCGAACTTGTCGAGCACGTTGCGCTGGCGAGGACGGGCGGCGCCGGGCACCGCCACCTCCTCCTTGTGCGAGTCGATGTAGATGCACCAGTCAGGGCACTCGCGCGCGCAGAGCATGCAGACGGTGCAGTTCTCCTCCAGCAACGCGATCACGCCACGGGAGCGGGGCGGCAGCTCAGGCTCGACGTCCGGGTACTGCTGGGTGGTCGAGCGGCGGGTCATCGTCTTCAACGTGACCGCCAGGCCCTTCACCAGGCCCCCGCCGGGCACTCCACCGTGCTCGCTCATGCCGCCCATCCTGCCCTGTGGCCCGGGCGCGCGCGACCACCACCCGGCGCTTTGGCCCGCGCGGGCGGCCGGATCACGCCTCGCCGGGTGTGAGCGGAGGCAGCATCTCCACGCCGAGCTGCTGGAGCACCTGAAACAGCTCGTTGACGCTCCACACGTCCACGATCCGCCCGTCGTCGTCGAAGCGCAGGAACGTCGCGCCCGAATAACTGACCACGCGGCCGGTCGGCGGCACCGGGCCGAACTGGCCGGCCTGGGTGCCGGCGGCCCGCCAGCGCACCGCCACCCGCGTACCGGTCGCCACCACGTCGACGATCTTGTAGCGCAGGTCGGGGAACGACGCCCGCCGGTCCCGGTGCCACGCCAGCATCGCCGCCGGGCCGGTGCCGCCCAGGCCCGGGCAGTCCGCCGCCACCAGCTCGTACGCGCTCTCCTCGCGCCCCGCGTTCCACACGTCGGCGACGAAACGCCGGGCTGCCGCCTCCACATCGGTCACGGCGGGCAGCCTATGCCCCTCTCCGGGGCACTCGCCCTGCCGGGAGCCGCCGGAGCGACCATGATGGGAACGAAAGGCGAACTCGGAGGTGGGTGTGGGCAGCGACGACGAGGTCCTGGACCGGACCGGCGGCAAGTACGTGGAGCCGGGTGGTGAGTTCACCCGGGACCAGCGCTACATCGCCACCCGGATCACCGCCGACGAGCGGGACGGCTGGCCGGTGGAGCCGGGGCGCTACCGGCTGGCGGTCAGCCGGGCCTGCCCCTGGGCCAACCGGCTGATCATCATCAGGCGCCTGCTCGGGCTGGAGGACGCCATCTCGATGGCCGTGGCCGGGCCCACCCACGACAAGCGGAGCTGGACGTTCGACCTCGACCCGGACGGCAAGGACCCGGTGCTCGGCATCGAGCGGCTGGCCGACGCGTACTTCGCCCGCTTCCCCGGCTACGAGCGCGGCATCACAGTGCCGGCGCTCGTCGACGTGCCCACCGGGCAGGTGGTGACGAACGACTACGCGCAGATGAGCCTGGACCTCACGACCGAGTGGACGGCGCACCACCGGCCGGGCGCGCCGGACCTCTACCCGGAACCGCTGCGCGGCGAGATCGACGAGGTAAACCAGGTCGTCTTCGCCGACGTCAACAACGGGGTCTACCGGTGCGGCTTCGCCGGCAGCCAGGAGGCGTACGACAAGGCGTACCACAGGCTGTTCGACCGGCTGGACTGGCTGAGCGAGCGGCTCGCCGGGCAGCGGTACCTGGTCGGCGACACGATCACCGAGGCGGACGTACGGCTGTTCACCACGCTCGTGCGCTTCGACCCGGTCTACCACGGGCACTTCAAGTGCAACAGGCAGAAGCTCAGCGAGATGCCGGTGCTGTGGGCGTACGCGCGGGACCTGTTCACCACGCCCGGGTTCGGCGACACGATCGACTTCGACCACATCAAGCGGCACTACTACGAGGTCCACCGGGACATCAACCCGACGGGGATCGTGCCGCTCGGCCCCGACCTGAGCAACTGGCTGATCCCGCACGGGCGGGAGGAGCTGGGCGGTCGTCCCTTCGGCGACGGCACCCCACCCCCGCCCCCACCCCCGTCCGAGCGGGTGGACCCGTCCCACACCCCGTTGCGCTGACCCGCTCCCTCCCCCGCCCCGTCTCGCCTCGCCGATCTTGCACTTTGGGCCCGGAACCTGGGCGTCTTGCCCCTTTCGCCGGGGCAGGAAGTGCAAGACGCTTCTATGTCTGTGGTGATCGGTTCGGCTGATTGCCGTTAGGGTTCGGCGTTGGTGATCACTTGGGTGGCTCTTCGTTGATCCGGCCGCCTGTGGTGTGGGTGTGCCTTGTGCAAGACCTGTCCCCGGGTGATCGTCGGCGCCGGCCCGGCCCACCCTGCTGGCCTGATCAGAAGCCTGCCCGTGCGAGCACACGTGGCCCATCACAGATTTGCCGCCGAGGTGATGTCTTCCCGAGCCGACGCCGACTGTCCCGGTCGTCGCTGGCAAAGGAGCAACAATCCGAGATGAGAAGGATCGTAGAACGGGTCGCGGATCGCTATGACGTGGTGGTGGGGGTCGATACTCACACCGATACGCATACCGCCGCCGTGGTGGACCGACTCGGTGGGGTGTTGGCGCAGGTCACGGTGTCCACTGACCCGGACGGGTTGAGCCGGTTGTTGGCCTTCGCCGTCGCGCACACCCCACCGCAGGGGCGCCGGTTGTGGGCGGTGGAGGGCACCCGGTCACACGGGCAAGGGCTGTGCCGGCTGCTGACCGCTGCTGACGAACCCGTCTGCGAGGCACCCAAGCCCCCCGCTGCGGCCCGTCGTCGGGGCGGCAAGTCCGACCAGCTGGACGCGGTCGCCGCCGCCCATACGGTGCTGGCGCTGCCCGCTGAGCGCATCGCCGTGCCCCGCAGCGACGGCCCACGCGAGGCCCTGCGTCTGCTGCTGATCTGCCGCCGGCACCACACCGATGCCCGCACCGCCGCGGTCAACCTGGTCAAAGCGTTGATCCTGACCGCTGACGACACTCTGCGCGAGGCGCTACGCGGGCTGTCCACCACCATCCAGATCGCCCGCCTGGCCGCCCTCGAACTGCCCGAAACCACCGCCCTGCCCTGCGAGGAACACACCCGCCGCCGCGAACTGGTCACCCTCGCCCGGCACATCCACATCCTCGACGCCACACTGGCCGACAACCACCAGCGCCTACGAGCCCTCGTCACCGAACTGTGCCCGCCCCTGCTCGACCAACCCGGAGTCGGACCCGTCACCGCCGCGATCGCCCTCACCGCCTGGTCCCACCCCGGCCGCGTCCGCTCAGAAGCCGCCTACGCCACCCTCGCCGGCGCCGCCCCCATCCCCGTGGCCAGCGGCCGCACCGACCGACACCGCCTCAACCGCGGCGGCGACAGAACCCTCAACAGCGCCCTGCACACCATCGCCCTGACCCGCCGACGCATCCACCCCGAAACACGCGACTACATCACCCGACGCCACGCCGAAGGCCGCACCACCAGAGAAATCACCCGCTGCCTCAAGCGCTACATCGCCCGACAGCTCTACCGCACCATCACCACCCACCACCAAACCCCTTGACAACCCCACTCACAGATCAACGGGGTGGTGGGGGCGCTTCCGTCGATCTTGGAGTTGTGGCGCCCAGATGGTCGGATTAGCGGTATTCGTGAGGTGCCACAACTCCAAGATCGCGGAGGGTGCTTCCAAGATCTCGGCCGATCCCGGTCCGTGGGGCGTCTGTCTCAAGGTGGGTGGCCCGGAGGGCCGGGGTGGGTGGGGAAAGTGGTTGACCTCGGGGGGAGGGGTGGGGCCTACTTCGACGGGGTGCTGGACCGTGGGGGTCGGGCGGGGTGGCGGGAGCGGGCGTGGACGGGACGGATGCGTTGGTCTGGCGGGAGTTCGGCGAGGACGACCTGCCCGCGTTGACCGGCCTGGCGCAGGCGTGCCTCGCCACTGACGGCGGGTTGCCGCTGTTCGGGCGTACCCCGTTGGCGCGGGCGCGGCTGCTCCAGACGCGTACCCACGGCGTCTGGTCCGGCGACGACCTGGTCGCGGCCGTCGGGGTCGGCACCGGACGGACGCCCGCCACCGCCACCGGCCTCGTGCACCCGGCGTGGCGCGGGCGCGGGCTCGGCGGCGCGCTGCTGGACCGGGCGGAGAAGCAGGCGGAAGGTGCGGGCCTGCTGGTCACCACGGAGACGTGGACCGCTGGCGCGGAGGAGTTGTTCGCGGCGCGTGGCTACACGCGGACGTTCCTGGAGTGGGTGCTGCGGCACGACCTCGACGCGCTGCCCGAGGTCGCCGCGCCGGACGGCGTGACTGTGGAGCCTGCGACGCTGGGACCGGAGTTGTTCGCCACCTACCGCGCGTCGTTCGCCGACCGGCCCGGATTCGTCGAGCCGGAGGCCGGCGAGTGGCTGGGCGACCTGCGTGACGACGAGGACTTCCGCCCGGAGCTGACACTGCTCGCACGCGGCCCGGACGGTGCGCCGGCCGGCTTCGTCACCGTGCTCGACAACTGGATCGACCAGGTCGGCGTGGTGCCCGGGTGGCGCGGGCGGCGGGTCGGCGCGTACCTGGTGGCGCGCGTGCTGCGTGGCCTCGCCGACGCGGGCGCGGACGCCGCGTGGCTCTGCGTCAACGACGACAACCCGGCCGCCGGGCTGTACCGGCGGCTCGGCTTCCGCGACTTCGGCCGCCGCGCCCGCTATCTGCATGGCTGACCCGACGCGGGAGGCGATTCTGCGGGCCCTCGCCGACCTGTGGGCGAACGGCTGCCCGTTGCCCGCGCCCGAACTCCGCGAACGGCTCGCCGACGTCGGTCTGCGCCGGTGGCGCAGCGTCGCCCGCCGGCACCGGGGGCGGCGGCTCGGCCCGGACGACCGGCTCAGAGATCTGGTACGCGGACTGGTCGCCGCGTTCGAGCCGGACCCCAAGCTGGTCGGGCCGCTGGTGCGCGACTACGAGTGCGTGGCGCGCGCCATCGCCGACGCCGTGACATCGACCGAGCCGCCGGGGGCTGTTGCGGACGCCCGGTGACGTGGTCTCATGGCGGAACGACGACGTCATCGATCCGCAGCTTTGACAACCCCGCGTCGGTACTCCTTTCATGCCTCGCGAAAGGTGCAACGATGCACAGGAAACCGACGATCCACCTGGCAGTGCTCGTCGCTGCCGCCGCCACCTTCCTGACCGCCGGAGGAGCCTCCGCCACGACGGCACCCGTGGCCGCCTCTCCCGCGGTCGCCGAGTGCGACCCGGGCGCCGACAACCACAGCGCCGCCCGGGTACGCGAGGGCGCCACCGTCAAGGAGCCCGAGCTCTACTCGACGAACGAGGCCAAGGCGTACGGCGTCATCAAGGACTCGCCGCGCCTGGCGAACGGCAGCGTCACAGTGCCGACGATCTTCCACATGATCTCGGACCACGAGCTGAGCGCGGCCGAGAAGGCCCGTTGGAACACGCTCATCTCGGCGCAGATGACTGTGCTGAACGACTCGTTCGCGGGTCGTACCGCGGCCGACGCGTCGGACACGCCGTTCCGCTTCTCGCTCGTGGACACCACGTGGACCGTCAACAGCTCCTGGTACACGGTGGTGCCGGGCAAGAGCGAGCGGGACATGAAGAAGGCGCTCTACACCGGCGACTCCCGCACGCTGAACGTCTACGCGGCGAACATCGGTGACGGGCTGCTCGGCTGGGCGTACTTCCCGAAGGGCTACAACAACGGCCGCGACTACATCGACGGCGTGGTGATGCTCGACGAGTCGATGCCGGGCGGCACGGCCGGCAAGTACGCGCTCGGTGACACGCTCACGCACGAGGTCGGGCACTGGCTGATGCTGGAGCACACGTTCGCGCACGGCTGCTCCGCGTCCGGCGACTTCGTGGCCGACACCCCGCGTGAGGCGGCGCCGCAGTTCAACTGCCCGATCGGGGCGGACACCTGCACCGCGCCGGGCCTCGACCCGATCCACAACTTCATGGACTACACGCAGGACTCCTGCATGAACATGTTCACCCCGGGCCAGGCCGACCGGATGAGCGACGCCTGGGTCGCGTTCCGCGCCGGCGGACGAGGCTGACCGCGAGACCGGGCGGGCCGTGACGACGCGGTCCGCCCGGTCGACCGGAGCCCACCCGAATCGGCGTACTCAGATGTCGTCCCTTCTCGATACCCTCATGCGACTCGACGGCGATGCACGCCGTTGTCCAACGGGGGGAGGGGCATCGTCGTGCGCGCACGAAGAATGCTCGCCGCGTCACTGGGCATTGTGCTCGGTGCCGGCCTGATCAGTGTCGACACCGCTCCGGCGCAGGCCTACGAGCACCGGACCACCGGCAAGTCCGGCTGGGCCTACACGGATTCGCAACAGCCGAGGAAGTCGTTCGTCAACACGGACGGGGACGCGCCGGTCGGCGCCTGGACGGACGCGACCGGCACGAAGCACAAGTCCCGGTCCTACTTCACCTTCGACATCTCGCGTTTCCGCGGGACCGTCGTCCACAAGGCGGACCTGGTCGTCGCGGAGCGCTCCGCGGCGGACTGCGCGACCGCCCAGCCGGTCGAGCTGTGGCGTACCGACCCGATCACCGCGACCACGAGCTGGGCGTCGAGCCCGCGTCGTCGCGAGCTGCTCGGCACGGTGCAGGCCGGCGGGGAGGCGGCCTGCCCCGGCTATCTGGCGTGGGACATCATGCCCGCCCTCCAGAAGCTCGCGGATCAGGGCAAGCAGACGCTCACCGTCGAGATCCGGGTGCCGCACGGCTCCGAGGGCAAGCTCTCCCACGGCCGTAAGCTCCGCCCGTTCCCGGTGATCAACAGCGAGGCGAACCACGCGCCGACGGTCGGGCAGATCGGGATCGACTTCCCGGCCTGGGCCTGCGGGACCAAGACCGAGCCGCAGCCGGTGGGGCCGCGCAACCACGGCCTGATGGTCAAGGGCGCGGACGCGGACAGCAACGACGCCAACTACCGGGGGCAGTTCGCGGCATGGCCGGTCGGCCACGAGGACCAGCGCGCCGAGCAGTTCGGCTACAGCTACGGCGGCGCCCTCTCGAAGCTCGACTGGGACATGTCGCAGTACCCGCACGGGACCGTGGTGGCCTGGACCGCCCGCGCCTACGACGATCACGACTTCTCGCCGTGGGCCGAGCCGTGCTACGTCAAGGTGGACGCGCAGCGACCCGCCGCCCCCGTGGTGACCTCGGAGAAGTACCCGAACGACGGCCTGCCGCACGGCGGGGCGGGAGTGCCGGGGACGTTCACGTTCAAGGCCAACGGCTCGCCGGACGTGGTCGGCTACTACTGGGGGCGCTTCGGCGACGCGTACAACTACATCCCCGCGCCCGCGCCCGGTGCGGACGTGACCCTCGAATACACCCCGACCTCGTTCTCCGACTCGCTGAGCGTGCGCAGTGTGGACAGCGCGTCGAACTCGTCCGAGACGGTCCGCTACGAGTTCTGGGTGAAGTCGACCGCGCCGGAGGTGCAGGTGACGATGGCCGGCATCGGGCTGCCCAGCAAGCTGGCGGTGTCGACGAATGTGGAGGGGGTCACCGAGTTCGGCTACCGGATCGGTGCCGGCGGTGAGACCAGGGTGCCGGTGAACCCCGACGGCCCGACCGAGATCCCGGTGACGTTCGCCGAGGCGGGCCTCGTCAAGGTCGAGGTACGCAGCTACGTCGGCAGCGAGTTCGTCGGCGGGTACACCGAGAACGTGTCGGTCCGCGACCTGCCGACCGTGGAGTCGGCCGACTTCTCCTTCCCCGAGCACGACGGCGTGGTGGACCGTCCCGGCAGCTTCACGTTCCGGCCCGGCCGGACCGCTGTCGTGGCGTACGAGTACTCGTTCGGTGACGGCAATCTGCTGCGCGTCGACGCGGCCGCGGACGGCACCGCGGTGCTGCACTGGACGCCCACCGAGCCGGGCTGGTACGCGCTGACCGTGCGGAGCGTCAGCGCCGACGGCACGGTCTCGGAGACGCAGGAGCACCAGTTCAACGTCATCGACACCAAGCCGTCCGTCTACTCCAGCACCTACTACGAGTACGGCGCCTGGGGCGGTGTCGGCATGCCGGGTGAGTTCCAGTTCGACACCGTGATGCCCGACGTCGACGCCTACGTCTACCGCCTCAACGACGGGCCCGAGCAGGTCGTGGACACGGACTCCAGCTGGACCCGGGTGATGCTCACGCCGGACCGCTCCGGCAGCAACATGCTGACGGTGCGTACCCGGTTCCTGGACGGCTCCTTCTCGCCGACGCGGACGTACACCTTCGAGGTCAGCGACGCGCCTGTGGTGACGTCGAGCGACTACCCGGAGAACGACTCGGCGGGTCAGCCCGGCCAGACCGGCCGGTTCACCTTCAACCCCGGCCGTCCCGGCGTGACGGAGTACCGCTACGTCCTGGAGTACAGCGGCGAGGAGCAGGTGGTTGCCGCCGGCGCGGACGGCCGGGCGACCATCGAGATCACGCCGACGCACTCCGGCTACACGCTGCTGACGGTCACCAGCCGGACGGCCGACGGCACGGTCAGCCCGGAGCGCCGGTACTACTTCCGGGTCCGTGAGCCGCGGGTCAACGTCAGCAGCGCGTACGACGAGTACAGCCCGCGTGGCGGGGTCGGGTCGGTCGGCACGTTCGGGGTGTACACCGAGATCAGCGAGGTGACGACCTTCGAGTACCAGCTCAACGGCGGCGCCTGGCAGAGCGTGCCGAAGAAGCCTGATGCGTTTGTCACGGACATCACCGTGACGATGGACCGCAACGGCGCGAACCTCATCTCGGTGCGGGGCCGTACCGCCTCGGGCGACCAGACGCCGCAGACCGACTACCCGTTCCTGGTCGGCACGGCGCCGCTCGTCGCGTCGGGCACCTACCCGGCCGGTCAGTGGTCCGGCGGTGTGGGGGTGGCCGGTGAGTTCACCTTCACGCAGGGCAGCCCGGGCGTGACCGAGTTCGAGTACGCAGTCGACGACGGGCAGCCGGTGACAGTGGCCGCGAACGCCGCCGGAGTCGCCACGGCGACCTTCACCCCGACCTCGGCCGGCTCGTACACCATGCGGGTGCGCGGCCGGACCGCCGACGGGGTGTGGACCGACACGACGAGCTACTACTTCCTGGTCAACTACTCCTGACCCGGTCGTGACGGTGGGCCGCCCGGAAGGGGCGGCCCACCGGTCGCTCAGTCGACTGTGGGCAGCGACGGCCCGAGCACGTCGTCGGCGTCCACGATGGTGTACGCGTACCCCTGCTCGGCCAGGAACCGCTGCCGGTGCGCGGCGTACTCGGTGTCGATGGTGTCCCGGGAGACCACCGTGTAGAAGTGCGCCTGCCGGCCGTCGGCCTTCGGGCGCAGCACCCGGCCGAGCCGTTGCGCCTCCTCCTGCCGGGAGCCGAACGTGCCTGACACCTGGATCGCCACCGCCGCCTCCGGCAGGTCGATGGAGAAGTTCCCGACCTTGGAGATGACCAGGGTGCGGATCTCGCCGGAGCGGAACGCGTCGAACAGCCGCTCGCGCTCCTTGTTCGTGGTGGAGCCCTGCACGATCGGCGCGTCCAGGTATTCGCCGAGCTGGTGCAACTGGTCGAGGAACCCGCCGATGACGAGGACCTGCTCGGACGGGTGCCGGTCCACCAGGGCCCGCACCACGGGCAGCTTCGTGCGGGCGGTCGCCGCCATCCGGTAGCGCTCCTCGGCCTCCGCCGTCGCGTACGCCAGCCGCTCGGCGTCGGTGAGCGTCACCCGTACCTCGGTGCACTCCGCCGGGGCGATCCAGCCCTGCTGCTCGATGTCCTTCCACGGCGCGTCGTACCGCTTCGGGCCGATCAGGCTGAACACGTCGCCCTCGCGGCCGTCCTCGCGTACCAGAGTCGCGGTGAGGCCGAGCCGGCGACGGGCCTGGAGGTCCGCCGTGAAGCGGAAGATCGGCGCGGGCAGCAGGTGCACCTCGTCGTAGACGACCAGGCCCCAGTCGCGGGCGCCGAACAGGTCCAGGTGGGTGAACGCGCCGCCGCGCCGTGAGGTGAGCACCTGGTACGTGGCGATGGTGACCGGGCGGATCTCCTTGCGCTCGCCCGAGTACTCGCCGATCTCCTCCTCGGTCAGCGACGTGCGGGCGATCAGCTCCCGCTTCCACTGCCGTCCCGCCACCGTGTTGGTGACCAGGATCAGCGTGGTCGCCTTCGCCTCGGCCATCGCCGCCGCCCCGACGAGCGTCTTGCCGGCGCCGCAGGGCAGCACCACCACGCCGGACCCGCCGGCCCAGAACGCCTCGACCGCCTCCCGCTGGTACGACCGCAGCGTCCACGGCTTGCCGCCGTCCTTGCCGGACTCGGCCAGCTCGATCGGGTGCGCCTCGCCGTCCACGTACCCGGCGAGGTCCTCGGCCGGCCAGCCCAGCTTGAGCAGCGCCTGCTTGAGCCGCCCCCGCTCGGACGGGTGCACCGCGACGGTGTCGTCGTCGAGCTTCGCGCCGAGCATGCCGGCGAGCTTCTTGCTCTTGGCGACCTCGATCAGCACCACCCGGTCGAGCGCGCGCAGCACCAGGCCGTGCACCGGGTCGTTGGCGAGCTGGAGCCGGCCGTACCGGTCCATCGTCTCGGCCACGTCGACGAGCAGTCCGTGCGGCACCGGGTAGCGCGAATACTTGATCAGCGAGTCGACCACGCCCTCGGCGTCGTGGCCGGCGGCCCGGGCGTTCCACAGGCCAAGCGGCGTGAGCCGGTAGGTGTGCACGTGCTCGGGGGAGCGTTCCAGCTCGGCGAACGGCGCGATCGCCATCCGGCACGCCTGCGCGTCGGGGTGATCCACCTCCAGCAGCAGCGTCTTGTCCGACTGCACGATCAGTGGTCCACCGCTCACGCCAGCGTCCTCTCGCATCGCCCGGAACCCGCTGCCCGGAAACTCGTCGCCCGGAACCCGGTCGCCCGGCATCCCGTCCGCACCCCGGCTGACCTGCCGCAGGCCGACCATCCAGTGTTGCACGCCGGAGGGCGCCGCAAAAAAGTCTCGCTGGACAGGCAACGTCATACTCGTCCCACACGTCTAGCAAGCGGGACAACTGTCCAGGGAGGGCCCATGCAGCGTGTCCGGTTTCTCGCCCGGGTCACCGCCCTGGCGGTGGTCGTGCTGGTCGGTGTCGGCGCCTGTGCGCTCGATCCGCAGGCGGAAGGCGCCGGGGGGAGCACCCCCGGCCCGGTCGGGCTGACGGAGGGAGCATCGGGGGCGAGCGCGTCGCCCACGCCGGATCAGCCGGTCACGTCCCCGTCGGCGCAGCCGAGCCGGACGGCCTCGCCGAAACCCTCCCGGTCGCCGGAGGCGACGAAGACGACGAAGCCCAAGCCGAAGCCGAGCGCGTCCGCCGGGTGCCCGCAGGGGGAGCACCAGCGGGCCGTGGAGACGTACCTGACCAGGCTGGGCGGCTTCGGGACGCTGACCGTGGACGGCGAGCAGTCCGCCGCCGACTGCGCGGCGATCAAGAAGTTCCAGATCCGGTACGGGATCAGCCCGTCCTCCGGTCGCGCCGGCCCCACCACGTACGACGTGGCGAAGCGGCTCGCCGCCACCGACACCGCGCGGTGCAGGGCCGGTTCCCGGCTCACCTTCTGCGTCGACCTGACCCGGCAGACGGTCTGGGCGATGCGCGGCGGCACTGTGGTGATGGGCCCGACAGTCACCCGCACCGGCATGTCCGGCTACGCCACCCCGGCCGGCACGTACTCGGTGGGCCGGAAGAACCCGCGCGAGTGGTCCAACCCGTACGAGGTGTGGCTGCCGTACTGGCAGCAGTTCAACGGTGGGATCGGCTTCCACGAGACCACCACCTACCTGCACAACGGCGCGATCGGCTCACACGGCTGCGTGAACCTGCTGCACCGTGACGCGGTACGCCTGTGGGAGCTGGGCTCGGTCGGCACCCGCGTGGTCGTGATCGGCCGCCGCCCCGGAACCTGAGCGCGCCGCCCGGCACCTGAACCGGCCCGGAACTCGTCCCACCCGTGACCGGAGCGCCCGGATCAGGGTTTTAACCCCTGTCCGCGCGGTCCGGTTGGTGTAACCCTGGAAGCCGGGTCCATGCCGGGACGGGGAGGGACTGCCATGACCGTTGACCAGGACGTGCTTCCCGAGGACGAACGGACGCGGCAGCAGGAGGTGCCCACGGCGGTCGTGCTCGCCTACGCGGCCGCCGCGGCGGGGGTGTTCGGCTGGTTCCTGTTCGGGCTGCTGGTGCAGCAGCAGGGCTTCGTCGACTCGGTGGGCGAGTCGGCCGGTGCCGCGTTCGCGTTGCTGCTGGCCGTGTCGGTGATCGGCACGCTGCGCCGCAACGGGGAGTAGCTCACTCCTCCAGCACCGCCGCAGTGATCCGGTGCAGCGCGAACGTGTGCAGCATCTCCGTCCGGTCGTCCTCGGCGCGCAGGTAGCCGGCGCCGATCGACACCGGCCGGACCAGCCGGGACGCGGTCGCCCCGTGCGCGTCGACGTAGCCGACCCAGACCAGCGCCTTGTCCCGTACCGCCTGCTGGAGCACCGCCAGCGCGTCGCCGTGCCCGGACACGGGCGCAGGACCGCCGGCCGCCGGGGCACCGCGGACCACCGCCGGGGCCCGCCGCGCCGCCCGGGCCGCCGCCTCGCCCCGGCGGATCTGCTCCACCACGCCGAGCAGGCGGGGCATCGGCAGCTTCGGCGTGGCGAGCGGGTCGACCGCACGGCCGATCGCGGTACGCGCCGGCGCCCGCCGGGTCTTCGGCCGCGCCAGCACAGTCGCTCCGCTGGCGTCCTCCGGCACCGGGGCGTACCCGGCGTCGCGCAGCGCGGTGAGCATCCGGTTGACCTGGTACGGGGTGACCAGCACCGTGGGCGCGAGCCGGCGGAACGCCAGCGGCTCCAGTCGCCGGTCCGCCTGCACCTCGCTGAGCAGCGTCTCGTCGTCGCTGCGCACGTACGCGCCGGCCGACCCGACGCGCAGCCCGCCGTGCTTGCGGGCCGCGTCGTCGACCAGATAGGTCAGGCCCTGCGGCACCGGGGTACGCGAGCGGCGGCGGAACAGCGCGTGCAGGTCGTCGGCGGTGTAGCCGGCGTCGAGCGCCCGCCTGATGCTCGCCGTGGTGACCCGGTGCACGCTGGCTCCGCCCGCCGACTCGTGCTCGGCCACCACGTCCAGTTCGGCGGCGAGCGCCGGGTCGGGCGGGCCGGGCACCACCACTGTCAGGTCGGCCTGCACCAGCACGTGGTCGACCGGGGCGGGCAGCAGCCCGTCCAGCGCCCGTACCGTCGTCGACGCGTCGCCCGACTCGGCGTCGGAGCGCAGCCCGAGCGGGTCGTCACCGCGCTCGTCGGCCTCGGTCAGCTCGGCGAGCAGCAGCCGCCCGTACGAGGTGAGCGCATTGAGCCCGGTCACGCCCAGCGTGGCGGCCTCGGCGAGCACCTCCCGGTGCGCCGTCTCCCGCCCCCGGGCCCGCCGCGGCGCGCGCCAGTCCAGCAGTTCCAGCACCTCGTCGGTGGTCGGGGCGGTGCCGGGTGGCAGGTCGGCCAGCACGGCGAGCACCGCACGCCGGGCGGCCGGCGCCCCTGCTCGTTCCGCCTCGGCGGAGAGCACCGAGATGGGCCGGTCCCGGTCGTCGCGCTGCCCGATCAGGCCGGCCTGGCGGGGCATCGACATCCAGGCGCGGGCGAGCTGCTCCCAGCGCTGGGCCAGCGACACCGCGCGCCACACCTCGTATCCGCCGGTGGGCAGGATCTGCTGGTCGCCGCCGTACCGGGTGGTGGCCGCGCCGGTCAGCTCCATCTCGCCGGTCAGCCCGGCCGCGTACGCCACCTCGAACAGCAGCGCGGTGGTCGGCTCGTCCAGCCCGAGGCCACGGGCGAGCCGCCGCAGGTCCCGTACGCCGACGCCGCCGGAGCGCAGGACCGGTGCCGGTTCGGCGGTCAGCGCCTCCAGCATCGCCTCGGTGTGCCGGACCACCTCCATGGTCTGCCCGGCGCCGGCCGAGTCGACGGACTTCACCTCGCGCGGCGGGCCGGACACCACCGGCGGGCTGGTGCGCAGCGGGCCGAGCGGACCGGCGTCGCGGCGCAGCACCAGCCCCACCTCGCGGGGCAGCTCGACGGTGCCGTTGCGGCCGCCGGACATCCGGACCAGGAGCCGGTGCTCGACCAGCCAGCGGATCGGCGAGCCGGTCGGCGCGCCGCCGTTCACCAGGTCGGGCGGGAGCACGTCCTCGGCGCCGGTGGCGGGGGCCTCCAGCGCACCGGGGGCCACGGTCCCGACCGGCGGCCCGGCGGCGAGCCGGTCCAGGACCGCGCGGGCCGAGGGCGGCGCGGACAGCAGCGTCCGCCGCAGTTTCGCCGGGTCCGCGCAGAGCGCCGCCGCGCGCGGGTCCAGCTCCGCCGCCGGCCGGCCCAGCCCCGCCGGGTACGGGGACACCTCGTCGATGCCGCCGGCCACGCACAGGTCGTGCTCGGGGCCGTACAGCAGGAACCGGGCCCGGAGCCGGTCGACGGCGGCGCGGACCGCTGTCGGGGCGGGCGGCTGCGGCCCGGCGGTGGCCATGGCGAGGATCTGGTCGGTGGAGGTGGCGCCCTCGGGGCCGCGGGTGAGCCGGGCGGCGTCGAGGATCTGGAGGGTGAACTGGTCCAGCCCGTCGAGCGCCCGGGCCACGGAGACCCGGGACTGGGCGCGCAGGGCGAGGGCGGACACGTCGGCCGGCACCGGCACGACGAGGTCCGGCCGCAGCTGGAGCAGGGCGGCAAGCGACTCGTCGGGGAGGGCCCGCAGGTGGTCGGCGAGTGAGGTGGTCATCGTCGTACCACGCTAGCCCGCTGGGTAGGTTCTCGGCATGTCTCCGCTGATGGTCGGCTTCGACCTCGACATGACCCTGGTCGACTCCCGGCCCGGGATCGCCGCCGCGTTCCGGGCGCTCACCGCGCGCACGGGCGTGCACGTGGACGGGGAACTGGCCGTCTCCCGGCTGGGCCCGCCGCTGCGTACCGAGCTGGCGCACTGGTTCCCGCCTGAGCGCGTCGAGGAGGCGGTGACGCTCTACCGGGAGCTGTATCCGGCGTACGCGATCACGCCGACAGTGCCGATGCCGGGTGCGGAGGCCGCGCTGTGCGCGGTGCAGGCGCGCGGCGGGCGGACGATGGTGGTGACCGCGAAGATGGGCCGGCTGGCGAAGCTGCACCTGGACCACCTCGGGCTACCGGTCGACGAGCTGGCCGGGGACGTGTTCGCCGAGCAGAAGGCGGTCGCGTTGCGCGAGCACGGCGCGACGCTCTACGTGGGCGACCACGTGGCCGACATGGCCGCCGCGCGGGCCGCGGGAATCCCGGGCGTGGCAGTGGCGACCGGCCCGTGCTCGGCCGACGAACTGACCGAGGCCGGGGCGTACCTGGTGCTTGATGATCTCGTCGAATTCCCGAGGGCGCTGGACCGGATCATCGGGCTAGCCTTGGAGGGGTAGACGGTTCGAGTGGAGCGGGGTTCAACAGGTGCCGACGGGTCGAGTGAAGTGGTACGACGCCGCCAAGGGGTACGGGTTCGTCACCAGTGACGAGGGTGGCGACGTGTTCCTGCCGAAGGGCGCGCTACCGGCGGGTGTCGCCGACCTGAAGGGTGGCCAGCGGGTCGATTTCAGCGTGGTCGACAGCCGGCGGGGCGCCCAGGCGATGGGGGTCAAGCTGCTGGAGGCGCCGCCGTCCGTGGCGGAGCTGCGCCGCCGGCCGGCCGAGGAACTCCACGGCCTGGTGGAAGACATGATCAAGGTGCTGGAGGCGAAGGTCCAGCCGGACCTGCGCCGGGGTCGCTTCCCGGATCGGAAGACCTCCCAGAAGATCGCTCAGCTGGTCCACGCGGTGGCGCGCGAGCTGGAGGTCTGAGGGACGAGCCCGGCGTCGGCGGCCCGGCCCAGCAGCGCCTCCACGGCGGCGAAGCCGGCCTCTCCCAGGTCGGCGGTGAACTCGTTGACGTAGAGGCCGATGTGCCGGTCCACCACGTCGGGCTCCATCTCCTGAGCGTGCGCAAGGACGTACTCGCGGCTGGCCTCCGGGTCGGCCCACGCCTGGCGTACCGACTCGCGGATCCATGCGGCGGCCTCGACCGGGTCGACGGCGCCCCGGCGGGCCAGGATCGCGCCGAGCGGGATCGGCAGCCCGGTGTCGCCCTCCCACCACTCGCCCAGGTCGACCAGGGCGGTCAGCCCGTGCCGCGGGTAGGTGAAGCGCGCCTCGTGGATGACCAGGCCCGCGTCGTACCGGCCGGCGGCCACGCCCGGCATGATCTCGTGGAACGGCACCACCTCGATGCGCGCCGGCGCCTGGTCGGCCGCCCAGAGGCGGAACAGCAGGTACGCGGTGGTCCGCTCGCCGGGCACCGCCACCGTCGCGCCGGACAGGTCGGTCCGGTCGCCACGGGTCAGCACCAGCGGGCCGCAGCCCCGGCCGAGCGCGCCGCCGCAGGGCAGCAGGTGGTAGTCGTCGAGCAGCCAGGGCAGCGCCGCGTAGCTGACCTTCACCAGGTCGAACGCGCCCCGCTCGGCGGCGGTGTTCGTGACGTCGACGTCCGCGTAGGTCACCTCGACCGCCGGCGCGCCCGGCACCCGGCCGTGCACCAGGGCGTCGAAGACGAACGTGTCGTTGGGGCAGGGGGAGATCGCCAGGGAGAGCGCCACGGTCCCACCGTAACCCCGGCGGCCGGGCGGCCCGTCACCCCGTCCGGTGTGACGTCCAGCCGTTCCGGTGCAGCCGCTCGATGCCGTCGAGCAGCAGGTCCAGCGCGAATTCGAACTCGAACTGGTCGTCGCAGCCCGGGCCGACCACCGAGTCGTCGTCGTGGGACGCGGCGGTGGCGATGGCCGCGAGGTGCGGGAACCGGGCGGCCGCCTCCGGCGGCAGGTCCGCCGGCGGGTCGGCGCTCGTCGCGCCGGACCGGCCCGCCTGCCGGGAGGTGTCGAACAGCTCCTGGCTGAAGCCCAGCACCCGGCTGCCCAGCGCGTGCATGACGTGGTGGGCCAGGTCGGTGGAGAACCCGCCCGCCCGCAGCGCGCCCACTGTCGAGTCGAGGTACGCGAGGACGGCCGGCGTGGGCGTGGTCCGGGACTCGATCGCCAGCGACGCCCACGGGTGGCGGAGCAGCATCTGCCGCGCCGACAGGATGCGCCGGCGGATCGCCTGCTTCCAGTCGCCGGGCGCCGGCGGGTCGATCTCCGTGACGACGATGTCGATCATGCCGTCGAGCAGTTCGTCCTTGTTGGCGACGTGCTTGTAGAGGGCCATCGGCACGACGCCCAGATCCTGCGCGAGGTTGCGCATGCTCAGCGACTCGATGCCGGTCCGGTCGGCGAGCACGACTGCGGTACGCAGGACGCGATCCCTGGTCAGGGGTGTCCGGCGCACCGTCTCCGTCTGCTCCGCCATGTCGTCCCCAGTCCTCCCGAAGGCCGTTGACACAGTAACCGTCTTGACTGGTGTACGGCGTACACCTAGCCTTGTCCCATCATGGTGTACGCCGTACACCTGGGAGGGAGTGGCGACATGAAGGCGATCGTCCAGGAGCGGTACGGCCCCCCGGAGACACTCGTGCTCGCCGACGTCGAGACGCCCGCGCCCGGCCCCGGCGACGTCCTCGTCCGGGTCGAGGCCGCCGCGCTGAACGCGTACGACTGGCACGTCATGCGCGGCGACCCCCGGCTGTCGCGGCTGGCGCTCGGCCTCGCGCGGCCCCGCGCCCGCATCCGTGGCCGCGACTTCGCCGGCCGGGTCGAGGCCGTCGGCGCCCAGGTGCGGCAGGTACGCCCCGGCGACGCCGTCTTCGGCGACCTCGGCGAGGCCGACGGCGCGTTCGCCGAGTACGTGTGCGTGCCCGAGCACCTGGTCGCGCCGCGGCCGGCGAACCTGACGGCGGCGCAGGCGGCAGCACTGCCGCTGGCGGGGGTCACCGCGCTCCAGGGCCTGCGCGACGCCGGGCAGGTCCGGCCCGGCCACCGCGTCCTGATCAACGGAGCCTCCGGCGGCGTCGGGACGCTCGCCGTCCAGTTGGCGAAGGCACTCGGCGCGACTGTGACAGGCGTGTGCCGCACCCGCAACGTCGCGCTGGTCCGTTCCCTGGGCGCCGACCACGTGGTCGACTACACCCGCGACGACTTCACCCGCGACGGGCGCCGCCACGACGTGGTGTTCGACCTGGTCGGCAACCGCTCCCTGACCGCGTTGCGGCGGGCGCTCACGCCGGACGGGACGCTCGTGCTCTCCGGTGGCGGCGTCTACCGGGGCGGCAGCCTGCTCGGCCCGATCGGGCTGCTGGCGCGCGGACGGCTCCTCGCGCCGGTCATCAGGCAGCGCGTCGTCGTCCTCGCCACGTCACCCGGCCGGGCCCACCTCGACGTGCTGCGCGAGCACGCCGAGGCGGGCCGGCTCACGCCTGTGGTCGACCGGACGCATCCGCTGCGCGAGGTGCCCGAGGCCGTCCGCTACCTCGAAACCGAGCACGCGCGCGCCAAGGTCGTCATCACGATCTGAGCCCGCCGTCCCCAGCCCGGCGACTTATCCACAGGGTTGTCCACAGGTGGATGGATCACTGAAGGGCGGCCGCCGCGGCGGTGAGCGCGGCGAACGCCTCCCGCATCCGCCACGCGCTCCGGTCGCGCGGTCCGATCGGGTTGGAGACCGTACGCAGCTCGGCGAAGGGCACGCCGGCCTGAGCGGCGGCTACCGCCACGCCGTACCCCTCCATCGCCTCGGCCACCGCGTCCGGGTGCCGTTCGGCGAGGGCCGCCGTGCTCGCGGCGGTGCCGGTCACCGTGCTGACGGTGAGCACGGTGCCGACGGTGGCCCCCGGCAGCGCGGCGCGCAGACGGGCCAGCAGGCCCGGGTCGGCGAGCACGATCCGGCCGCCGCCCAGCAGTTCGGGAGGCATGCCCAGGTCCTCGACCGGGATGAACCCGGCCGGTGACTCGGCACCGAGGTCGGCGGCGACGCTGCGGTCGGCGAGCACAGTGCCGCCCACCGCGACCCGGCCGACGAACCCTCCGGCGATGCCGGCGCTGACCACCGCCCGGTACGGCCGCCCGGCCGCCTCGGCCAGCGCCAGCAGCCGTGCCGTGGCGGCCCCGGCGACGGCCGGACCGACCCCGACCGGCAGCACCGTCACGTCCGGCGGTGCAGTCGCGTCCGGCGGTGCAGTCCCGTCCGGCGCTGCCGTCCCGTTCGGCGCTGCCGGTGCGGTGAGGCCGGCACGGATCGCCTCGGCCTCGGCCGGCACGGCCGTGACCACCAGCAGACCGGTCACGCCACCGGCCCCCGGGGGTCGCGCCGCTCGGTGTCCTCGACGCCGCCCGGCCCGCCCACCGAGGAGGACGGCCGGTAGATGTGGAAGCCGGGCGGGGCCAGCCCGTCGTCGTCCGGCGGTGGGCCGGAGCGCTGGGGCGCCGGTGACGTGGGCGCCGGGTCGTCGAACGAGGTGGTGGCCGGTTTCTCGGCGCGGGTCGCCTGCTCCGCCGCCAGTTCCTCGTCGCCGAGCGGCCGGCCGGCCAGGTGCTCACCGCGCAGCTTGCCGGCGACGAGCACGCCGCGTACGGCCACCAGCGCGGCCACCGCGGCGGCGACGGTCACCCCGATCAGGCCGGTGAACGGCACCAGCCCGAGCCCGCCCCCGGCCACGAACGCGAGCATCAGCGCGGTCTCCGAGTGCGCGAACGAGCTGGCGCGCAGCCGCTCCGGGATGCGTTCCTGGATCGAGGCGTCCACCGCCAGCTTGGCGATCCCGCTCATCATCGCCGCGACCAGGCACAGCAGCGCCACCATCGGCAGCGAGAACTTCAGCGCGGCGAGCACGGCCACACCGGCCACCACGATCGTGCCGCTGGACTGGAGCGCTGTCGGCCGGTGGATGCGCAGACGGGTGCCGAGCGCGGTGGCCAGGAACGTGCCGACCGCCAGCGCGCCGCCGACCAGGCCCAGCGCGCCCTGGGCGCCGAGGTCGCGGCCGAAGAAGTCGGTGGTCAGGTCACCGGCCTTGATCGCGAAGGCCAGGAACAGCAGCAGGAAGCCGTAGAGCCCGCGTAGCGCCGCCGCGCCGATCAGCGTGGCGATCACCAGCCGGCCACTGGGGCGACCCCGGCCCAGCGGGCGCTCGCCGTCGCGGCGGCGCAGCGCGCGCAGCGGGTGCGGCATCCGCTCCGGCGGCTCGGAGTCGGCCTTCGGCGGCAGCCGGAGCGAGATCACCATGCCGATCAGGAAGATCACCGAGGCGACCCGCAGCGGCCACTGCGGCCCGAACCAGAACGCGGCCAGGCCGATCGGTGCGACGAGCGCGCCGGCCACAGTGCCGTAGACGCTCGCGCGCGCCCCGACCTGGGACAGCCCCAGCCCTTCCGGGAGCAGCCGGGGGACCGCCGCCGAGCGGGCAACCCCGTACGCCCGGGAGAGCGCGAGCACGCCGAACGCCGCCGGGTAGAGCCCGAAGCCGCCGATGTAGTCGGAGATCAACCAGGCCAGGAAGGCCCGGCCCAGCATGGTGGTGGCCAGCGCGTACCGCCGGCCGTGGCGGAAGTGGTCGAGCAGCGGGCCGACCACCGGGGCGAGCATGGCGAACGGGACCATGGTCACCAGCAGGTAGAGGGCCACCTTGTTGCGCGCCTCGCCCAGCGGCACGTCGAAGAAGATCGTCCCGGCCAGGCCGATCGCGATGAGCGTGTCACCGGCGCAGGAGAGCGCGTGCAGGTCGAACAGGCGGACCATGCCCACCTCGTTGCCGGCGCTGCGGGCCCGGGCCGTGCCGGCACGCCGGGTCATCCAGCGTCCGCCGTGCAGCGAGCCCCGCAGCAGCAGCCGGGTGGCGCGGATGCCGGTGCCGACGGTCCGCCCGAGAAAGGAGCGGCCGGAGCGGGAGGACAGCGCCATGCGTCCCATCCTCGCCCATCCGCTCCGCGTGTGCCGCATCACCCGGAGAGAATGACTCCGGGGAGTGCCTGTCGCCCGTGGACGGGCATGGGGAACAATGGTCAGGTGACCAGGCCCGCCTCCGCCCGCGCTCCCCGGCTCGACCAGGTCTGCGCCGCCGCCGTCGAGGTGGCCCGCGACGCGATCACCGAGGTGGAGCCCACCGACATCGGCGATCATCTCCAGGCGGTCGCCGAGGGCGACCGGGTCGTCACCCACTACTTCGAATGCCGGATGGCCGGTTACCGCGGCTGGCGCTGGGCCGTCACTGTGACCCGGGTGCCGCGCAGCCGGCACGTCACCATCTGCGAGACGGTGCTGCTGCCCGGCCCGGACGCGCTTCTCGCTCCGGGCTGGCTGCCCTGGCAGGAGCGGCTCAAGCCGGGCGACCTGGGTCCGGGCGACCTGCTGCCCACCCCGGCCGACGACGAGCGGCTCGCCCCCGGCTACCTGCTCTCCGACGACCCCGCAGTGGAGGAGACCGCCTGGGAGCTGGGCCTGGGCCGGGCCCGGGTGCTGTCCCGGGAGGGCCGCGCCGAGGCCGCCCAGCGGTGGTACGACGGGGACCACGGCCCGGACGCCGCCATCTCGGCCGCCGCGCCGGCCGCCGCACGCTGCGGCACCTGCGGTTTCTACCTGCCGCTCGCCGGTTCGCTGCGCCTGGCGTTCGGCGCCTGCGGCAACTTCTACGCCCCTGACGACGGTCGGGTGGTGAGCGCCGACCACGGTTGCGGCGCGCACTCGGAGACGATGATCGAAGCGGCCGAGACGTCCGTGGACGAGCTGCCCACCGTCTACGACGACAGCGCGGTCGAGGCCATGACCGTCAGCCGGGCCCCGGGCTCGGTGGAGGCGGCCGAACCGGCGGAGCCGTACGGCCACCCCTGACGGGTCAGCGCGCTCGCTGCGCGTCGGCAGCGCGTCGGCGACGCCGGTTGGCGTCGTGCCGCATCATCACCGCCAAGCCGGGAAAGCCCCACAGGAAACCGGCCAGACAGGTCCAGAGCCAGTTCTGACGCCCGGATTCGGTGAGCCAGTCCCGGAAGAAGATCAGCAGCACCAGGCCGGCCACCGCCCAGGCGATCAGCCCGGCGACGGCGAACGGCACCATCGGCGGGTCGAGCGGCTCCGGCCGCGGCTGTTGCTCCTGTGACACCGGCCCAGCCTACGTGATCGTTCTTCCCTGCCTGCCAGGTGATCTGGGACGATGCGCGCGACAAAACCCGGCCGATGACCAGATGAGGAACCATGTCCATTGCCCCGCCGCCGGATCACGGCACACCGCCCGATCCCGCGCATCCACGAAACGCCTTCGACCGCTTCTTCCTGATCTCGGCGCGCGGGTCGACGCTGAGCCGGGAGTTGCGAGGCGGCTTCGCCACGTTCTTCACGATGGCGTACATCGTGGTGTTGAACCCGCTGATCCTGGGCAGCGGTAAGGACGGCGACGGCCGTTCGCTGGCCATCCCGGCGCTCGCCGCGGCGACCGCGCTGGTCGCCGGCCTGATGACCATCCTGATGGGCGTGGTGGCCCGGTTCCCGATCGCGCTCGCGGCCGGCCTGGGCGTGAACGCGCTCGTCGCCTATGAGATCGCGCCCCAGATGACCTGGGCGGACGCGATGGGCCTGGTGGTCATCGAGGGTGTGCTGATCGGCATCCTGGTGCTCACCGGACTGCGTACCGCGGTGTTCCGCTCGGTGCCCACGCAGCTCAAGACCGCGATCGGCGTCGGCATCGGTCTGTTCCTGACCATCATCGGCCTGGTCGACGCCGGTTTCGTCAGGCGCGTGCCGGACGCCGCGAACTCCACGGTGCCGGTCGGGCTGGGCATCAACGGCAAGATCGTCAGCTGGCCGATGCTCGTCTTCGTGGTCGGCCTGCTGATCACGCTGGTCCTGGTGGTACGCCGGGTCCGCGGCGCGATCCTGATCGGCATCCTGGCCTCCACCGTGCTGGCCATCGTGGTCGAGGCGATCGCCGACGTCGGCCCGTCCTTCGTCGACGGCAAGCCGAACCCGAAGGGCTGGGCGCTGAACGTGCCCGAGCTGCCCAAACAGATCGTGGACCTGCCCGACCTGTCGCTGCTGGGCCAGTTCAACGTGCTGAACTCGTGGAGCCGGGTCGGCTGGCTGGTGCCGCTGATGTTCATCTTCACGCTGCTGATCACGGACTTCTTCGACACCATGGGCACGATGGTCGCGATCGGCCAGGAAGGGGACATGCTCGACGAGACGGGCACCCCGCCGAAGGCCAAGGAGATCCTGCTGGTCGACTCGATCGCCGCCGCCGCGGGTGGCGCGGCCTCGGTGTCCAGCAACACGTCGTACATCGAGAGCGCCGCAGGCGTCGCGGAGGGTGCCCGGACCGGCGTGGCCAACCTGGTCACCGGCGCGTTGTTCCTGCTCGCTATGTTCCTCGCGCCGCTGTCGCTGATCGTGCCGTTCGAGGCCGCGTCGACGGCGCTTGTGGTGGTCGGCTTCCTGATGATGACGGCGGTCCGCACGATCGACTGGACCGACTACGAGATCGCCGTCCCGGCGTTCCTCACCATCGCGCTGATGCCGTTCACCTATTCGATCTCGAACGGCATCGGGGCCGGCGTGATCAGCTTCGTGCTGCTGAAGGTGGCCAAGGGTAAGGCCCGGGAGGTCCACCCGCTCCTGTACGGGGTCGCCGTGCTGTTCATCGTGTACTTCCTGCGCGGGCCGGTCGAGTCCGTGTTGCTCTGACGCTGGTGAGCCTGGTCATAACGCATGTCGTTAGCCAGGCTCATTAGTTAGGCTAACTAGTGTGACGGAGCGGACGGTGACGGCGAAACGCGTGCCACCGGCGCAGCTGGCTCCTCAGCTGCGAGATGCGATCACCCGGCTCAACCGGCGGGTCCGACAAGCCCGGCCGGTCGGCGACCTCACGGTCACCCAGCTGTCGGCGCTCACCAGCCTCAACCTGGCGGGCGCCCTCACGCCACGGGAACTGGCTGATGTCGAACGGGTGCAGCCGCCCACGATGACGAAGATCGTCGCGAAGTTGGAGGAGCGCGGCCTCGTGCAGCGCACCCCCCATCCGACCGACGGACGGCAGGTCATCCTGGCGGCGACCGAAGGGGGAAGGGCCGTACTCGACCAGTTCGAGCGGGCCCGCAACGAGTGGCTGGCCACCCGGCTGGCCGCGCTGACCGAGGACGAACGCGAGACGCTACGGCGAGCAGCGGACATCCTCCAGGGCATCGCTCGCGCCTGACACCGCCGCCCGCGGTTCGCTTCGTCAGCTGTGGATGAAGCGTACCGATGCGAGGAGGCGCACCTAGAGTGCAGGCCAAGCTGAGCACGATGTTCCAGTCCCTACGAGTCCGCAACTATCGACTCTTCGCCACCGGACAGCTGATCAAACTGATCGGCGTCTGGATGATGTTCATCGCCCAGGACTGGCTCGTCCTCGAGCTCAGCGACAACTCCGCGACCGCGCTCGGCGTGGTCACCGCGTTGCAGTTCACCCCCGTACTCCTGCTCACGCTGCTGTCCGGCCGGCTCGCCGACCGCTACGACAAGCGGATGCTGCTCTTCGTCGCCAACGCCTTCTGGACCGTGCTGTCGCTCGCCATGAGCATCCTGGTCCTCACCGGCCTGGTGCAGCTCTGGCACGTCTTCACGTTCGCCGCCCTGCTCGGCGTCGCCAACGCGGTCGAGACACCGGTCCGCCAGGCCTTCGTCTCCGAGCTGGTCGGCATGCCGCTGCTGCCGAACGCGCTCTCGCTCAACGCAGCAGTGTTCAACTCCGCCCGGATCGTCGGCCCGGCCGTCGCCGGCCTGGCCATCGCCGTCGTCGACGTCGGCCCGGTCTTCCTGGTCACCGCGCTCAGCTCGATCGCCCCGCTGGTCAACGTGGTCCGGATGCGTACCGACGAGCTGCACCGCAAGGACCTGCCGCCGGTCGGCGAGCGGGACCAGGCCCGGGTGGTCGACGGCCTCCGGTACGTGGCACGCCGCCCGGACATCCTGCTGCCGATGGTCCTCATGTCGGTGATCGGGATGAGCCTGTTCAACTTCCAGCTCACCCTCGCCGCGCTCGCGAAGACCGTGTTCAACACCGGCGCCGCCTCGTTCGGCCTGTTCAGCACCGCCCTCGCGGCCGGCGCGCTGGTCGGGGCGCTGGCCGGCACCGGACGGCGCAGCCGGCCCTCGGTCTGGCTCGTGCTCGGCGCCGCGATCGGCTGCGCGATCTTCGGCACGCTCGTCGGGCTCGCCCCGGCGTACTGGATGGTCGTGACGCTGCTGCTGCCCGCCGGGTTCTTCATGATCTACTTTGCCCAGGCCGCCAACCAGCGCGTACAGCTCGGTGTCGACGCGTCTTTCCGGGGACGGGTGATGGCGCTGTGGGTGCTGGTGTTCCTGGGCACCAACCCGGTCGGCGCGCCGCTGATCGGCTGGGTCGCCGAGACGTACGGCGCGGGCGCGAGCATCTGGGCCGGTGGCCTGATCTCGCTGACCGCCGCGCTGCTGGCGCTCACCTGGCAGCTGCGCCGCTCCGGCGCCCGGCTGCGGATGCGGGTGCTGCCGATGCCTCGCTTCTACGTGGTTTCGCCCGGCGCCAAGTAGCCCTGATAGCCGGTCGTACCGGCCCGATTACCCAAACGGGTGGCGGGCCGGTGCGGCAGGGCTTAGCGTCGATGTGTGGAAGTGGGGCAGGGACTGCTGCTGGCGCTGGCGATCCTCGCCGTCTGCTGCCTGCCTGCCCTGTTCGCGCTGCTGTTCTGCGCCGACGAGATCATCGATCGGGTCGCCTGCGGATGGGCCGAGTGGCGGGAGCAGCGCCGGGAACGCCGTACCATCGCGCGGCTCGACCGGGCCATCGAGGCCGAGGCGCTGACCCGCGACATCGACCTCACCGAGTTCGACAAGGACGGCCGCCGCCCGCTGGAACAACTCGCCACCGACCTGCGCCGGCTCGGCGGCCACCGGCTCGCCGCCGCCGACCGCAGCGTGGTGTGGCACGGCGCGGTCATCGAGGCGTACGACGAACGGCTGCGCGCCGCCTGCCACGCGCTCGGCATCGCCGAACACCTGGCCGAGCTGGACGGCGTCGACCGGGAGATCGAACGGGTACGCGTCGAAGGGCTGCTGCACGCCGCCGGGCTGACCCTGCCGGCCGCGCGCGCCGCGCACCACCAGCGGCACCGCTGACCGGGTGCGTCTCTTCGCGGCGATCTACCCACCTGCCGTGGTCGTCGCGGACCTGACCGCCCGGATGAAGGGCCTGCGGGTCGCGGCCGCCCGCCACGCCCGCCTCGCCGACCCGGCGAACCTGCACCTCACGCTCGCCTTCCTCGGCGAGGTGCCGGACGACCGGCTGCCCGATGTGAAGCACGCGCTCGCCTCGGCCGCCCGGACGGCTCGTTCCCCGCGGCTGTGCCTGGCCGGTGGCGGCCGCTTCGGTGAGGGCCGGTCCACTGTGCTCTGGGTCGACGTGCGCGGCGAGGTCGAGGTGCTCGACGCGCTCGCCCTGTCGATTCGCGAGGGGCTGCGTGAGGCCGGGCTGCCCTGCGACGACAAGCCGTTCCGGGCGCATCTGACCATCGCCCGCCCCGGCGACCGGGTGCCCGAGGCCGACGTCCGCTCGGACGTGCACACGCTGCACGACTACGCCGGGCCGCAGTGGACGGCCGGCGAGGTGCTCCTGATCCGCAGCCACCTGGGCCGTACGCCGCGCTACACCCCCGTCGCCGCGTGGGCGCTGGCGGCGGGGGCTTGATTCGGGCGGGGCGTTAAGAAGGGGCCCCTCCTCTACCGGAGGCGTTAAGAAGGGGCCCTTCCTTACACCTACCAGGCCCAGGCCTCGGGGCCGGGACCGCCGTTGCCGACCGGCGGGAACAGCTCGTCGAGGCGGGTCAGCGTCGACTCGTCCAGCTGGACGTCTAGGGCACCGAGGTTGCGGTCGAGCTGGTCCATGGTGCGCGGGCCGACGATCGGGGCGGTCACGCCCGGCCGGGACAGCAGCCACGCCAGCGCCACATCCGCCGGGTCGTGGCCCAGGTCGGCGCAGAGCTTCTCGTACGCCTCGATGGTGTTCCGGTGCTCGGCCAGCGCGTCGGCCGAGCGGCCGGTGGTGCCGCGCGCCGCGCTGCCCTCGGCCATCTTGCGGATGATGCCGGAGAGCAGCCCGCCGTGCAGCGGCGACCAGGGGATGATGCCCAGCCCGTAGTGCTGCGCGGCCGGGACGACCTCCAGTTCGACGTACCGGGTCAGCAGGTTGTAGATGCACTGCTCGGAGACGAGCCCGAGGAAGTTGCGCTTGCCGGCCGCGGCCTGCGCCTGCGCGATGTGCCAGCCGGCGAAGTTGGACGATCCGACGTAGAGCACCTTGCCCTGGGCGACGAGCGTCTCCATCGCCTGCCAGATCTCCTCCCACGGCGTGGTCCGGGAGATGTGGTGCATCTGGTAGAGGTCGATCGTGTCGGTCTGGAGCCGGCGCAGCGAGTCCTCGCAGGCCCGGATGATGTGCCGGGCGCTCAGGCCCTGCTCGTTGGGCCACTCGCCCATCTTGCCGTACACCTTGGTGGCGAGGACGACCTTGTCGCGGCGCCCGCCGCCCTGCGCGAACCAGCGGCCGACGATCTGCTCGGTGACGCCCTCACCGAGCTTCCAGCCGTAGACGTTCGCGGTGTCGAAGAAGTTGATCCCGTGTTCGAGCGCCCGGTCCATGATGGCGAAACTGTCCGGCTCGTCGGTCTGCGGACCGAAGTTCATCGTGCCGAGGCAGAGTCGGCTCACGGACAGACCGGTGCGTCCCAGGTTCGTGTACTCCATGACTCCACCCTGGCACGCCGGCACTTAGAGTGCCCTCTCAACGAGCCAGGGTGGAGCGGTGGATCAGGATGATTCGCGGGCCGCCGGGCCGGTGCCGAACAGCACGTCGTCCCAGCTCGGCAACCGCTTGCGCGGCTTGCCACCGGCATCCGTGGACTCGGCTGCCGCACCGCCGGTCGCCGCCGCGGGGCCGGTGCGGCGGGGCCGCAGCACGGCGAGCGAGGGTACGGCCGGGATCTCCTTGGGCGCGTCCGAGTCGTCGTCGAAGGCCGAACCCTGCCCACCACCGAGCAGCGCGGCGGCACCACCGGCGACGGCCCGCTGGCGGGGCGCCTCCTGCCCGGCCAGCGCGGCCGGGGAGCGGGTGTCGAGACCACGCCCGGACGTGCCGCCGAGCGGCCGGTCCAGCGAGGCGAGCAACGCGTCCCGGCCGGCGCGGATCGGGTCACGCCCCGGACGGGCGTGCTCGGAGGCAGCCGGCAGGCCGTGCCCACCCCGGCTCGGCTCGCCGCGCGACGGGCCGGGCAGCGCGTGACCGCCCCGCTCCGGCGCCGGCTCCTGGCCGAGGATCGGCGTGGGCCGCTCGGCGCACAGGTACTGCGCCATGTCGTCGTGCGGGGCGACGTTCTGCCGGGTCTTGTCCAGATCCCACACCGCCTGAGCGGTGGCCTTGCCGGACGGCCAGGTCGCGATGATCCGCCAGGTGCCGTCGTCGCGGCGGTAGGCGTCCCACGAGATCTTCTCGGTGTCGATGCCGTGCTGGGCCAGCCGGCCGTTGACGACCTCGGCCAGCGGGGTCGGCTTCTCCGCGCCCTTGAGCCGGGTGCGGCGGGCGTGCTGGGCGAGCATGGCCCGCTCCTGGAGCACCGGACCGGCGTAACGCAGCACCCGGTCGACTGGTACGCCGGCGATGCGGGCGACGTCCTCCGCGGACTCGCCGGACCGGATCCGGGCCTGGATGTCGCGTGGGGACAGCGACGGCGTCGGGTCGGTGGCGCTCGGCACCACAGCGAGCGGCGGGGCGCCCGGCTCGGCGTGCAGCGCCGACGCGATCCGCTCGTCGATGGGCAGCGCCAGCAGGCGCCCCACCTCGTCGGCGAGCACCAGGGCCTGGCCGTCCTCGGAGAGGGCGACGAAGCGTACTGGGCGCATGGGCTTGCCTCCGTCCCGCTTCGCTGGCCGTCACGCCACGGGAGCCGGCCACCCGGGCGTCTCGCACCACCGTACGCTCATCTACCCGCCGATGGGGACTGCGACACCCCGGCATGTCGTGACTGAGCTGCGGTAACGATCACGGTGGGTGGCCGCCGGGGCCCCGACGGCCACGCACCGTCACGACGTGATCAGAGTCGCTCCACCACGTAGTCGATGGACGCGGTGAGCGCCTCGACGTCGGCCGGCTCGACGGCCGGGAACAGCGCCACCCGCAGCTGGTTGCGGCCCAGCTTGCGGTACGGCTCGGTGTCGACGATGCCGTTGGCGCGCAGCGCCTTGGCGATCGCCGTGGCGTCCACCTCGTCGGCGAAGTCGATGGTGGCGACCACGTTGGACCGCAGCGCCGGGTCCGACACGAACGGCGTGGCGAACGACGAGCGCTCGGCCCAGCCGTACACGATGCCGGCGCTCTCGGCGGTGCGCTTGGCCGCCCAGGCCAGCCCGCCCTGGGAGTTCATCCAGTCGGTCTGCTCCGCGGCCAGGAAGATGGTCGCCAGCGCCGGGGTGTTGTACGTCTGCTCCAGCCGCGAGTTGTCGATCGCGGTGACCAGGTCGAGGAAGGCCGGGATGTACCGGCCGGACTCCTTGACCTCGGTGGCCCGGGCCAGCGCGGCCGGCGACATCAGGGCCAGCCAGAGCCCGCCGTCGGAGCCGAAGCACTTCTGCGGCGCGAAGTAGTAGACGTCGGTCTGGGCGACATCAACGTCCAGCCCGCCCGCGCCGGAGGTGGCGTCGACCAGCAGCAGCGAGCCCTCGTCGGCGCCCGCGACCCGGCTGATCGGCACCGCGACGCCGGTGGAGGTCTCGTTGTGCGGGGTGGCGTAGACGTCCACGCCGGCCTCGGCCACGAGCGACGGGGCGCTGCCCGCGTCGGACTTGCGCACGGTCGGCTCACCGAGGAACGGCGCGTCCTTGACCGACTTGGCGAACTTGGCGCCGAACTCGCCGAAGCTGGCGAACTGGGCCCGGTCGCGGATCAGGCCGAACGTGGCGACCTCCCAGAACGCGGTGGTGCCGCCGTTGCCGAGCACCACCTCGTACCCCTCGGGCAGGGAGAAGAACTCGGCCAGGCCGCGGCGCAGCCGGGACACCTGGTCGCGGACCGTCTTCTGCCGGTGCGACGTGCCCAGGTAGCTGGTGGCGACGTCGGAGAGGGCGGAGACCGCGGCCGGACGGACCTTGGACGGGCCGCAGCCGAATCGTCCGTCGGCGGGCCTGATCTCGTCGGGAATCCGGATGGTCGGTGCGTCAGCCACGGTTGTCTTGATCCTTCCGCGTGGGCGGGACGGGCCCTTGGTGCGGGCGCGGACCGATGGCCGGGCGTGCGCCGGGCGCACGAGGCGGCCGGGGTCCGAACCCGGCCGGCAGCGCTGCCGGCCTTCATCCTCCCACCCGGGCGGCCCGGACCGGCGGCTGGTCCCACTGTCGGCGCTGAGTCGTGCGCCACAGCGGCGCAGCGCCTCGTGGGCACGGAGCCGGGCGTTAAGAAGGGGCCCCGCCTCTACCGGAGGCGTTAAGCGGGGCCCCTTCCTTACACGTCAGACGCCGTGCGGGATGGCGTCCCAGCCCTCGACCTGCTGCGGCTTGCGCGGGCCGTGGCCGACGTACGTGGCCGACGGCCGGACCAGCCGCTGGAGCTTCTTCTGCTCCAGGATGTGCGCCGACCAGCCGCCCATCCGGGCGCAGGTGAACATCGAGGTGAACATGTGCGCCGGCACCTCGGCGAAGTCCAGCACCACCGCGGACCAGAACTCGACGTTGGTGGCGAGGACGCGGTCCGGGCGGCGGGCCTGCAGCTCGGCCAGCGCGGCCTTCTCCAGCGCCTCGGCGACCTCGAAGCGGGGCGCGCCCAGCTCCTTGGCGGTACGCCGCAGCACACGGGCGCGCGGGTCCTCGGCCCGGTAGACCCGGTGGCCGAAGCCCATCAGGCGCTCGCCCCGGTCCAGGACGCCCTTGACGTACCCGTCGGCGTCGCCACTGCGCTCGACCGCCTCCAGCATGCTGAGCACCCGGGATGGGGCGCCGCCGTGCAGCGGGCCGGAGAGCGCGCCGATGCCGGAGGAGATGCAGGCCGCGGCGTCCGCGCCGGTGGAGGCGACGATCCGGGCGGTGAAGGTGGAGGCGTTCAGGCCGTGCTCGGCGGCCGAGATGAAGTACGCGTCGACGGCCTTGACGTGCCGCGGGTCGGGCTCACCGCGCCAGCGCTTCATGAACCGCTCGACGATGGTCTCCGCCTTGTCGATCTCCTTCTGCGGCACGGCCGGCAGGCCCAGGCCGCGCGCCGACTGGGCGACGAATGACAGCGCGGTGACCGACACCCGGGCCAGGTCCTCGCGGGCCTGCTCGTCGGAGATGTCGAGAAGCTGGTTGAGCCCCCAGTACGGGGCCAGCATGGCGACCGCGGACTGCACGTCGACGCGGATGTCACCGGAGTGAACCGGCACCGGGAACGGCTCGGCCGGCGGCAGGCCCGGGCCGAACCGGCCGTCCACCAGCAGTGCCCAGACGTTGCCGAACGAGACCTGGCCGATCAGGTCCTCGATGTCCACGCCCCGGTAGCGCAGTGATCCCCCCGCGCGGTCGGGTTCGGCGATCTCGGTCTCGAAGGCTACGACGCCCTCCAGGCCCGGTTTGAAATCGGACATGTCGTCTCCTGGCTTCGGCTCGGCGCGCCCGGGCGGGCTGATCGAGCCCCGCAGCTCAGGCGACCCTTCAGGGATGTGGTTCGTGACATCTTGCCCGGTGGGTAACGCGCTGCGCGACCCACAGCCACTGTGCGCCACGCGACATCCCCGCCGGTGGACGCCCGTTCGGGGAGGAGAAGACTGGGTACCGGGGCCTGGCCAGCGTCGGGGGACGCCGGCACGCCCGGGAGAGGGACTACCACAGTGACAGGCGACACACCCGCCCCGGCCGGCATGCGTAACGAGTACGCGGCCGATCTGGGCCTGACCGAGACGGACCTGGCGCCGGACTGGCACACCCAGTTCGCCCGCTGGTTCGCCGACGCGGTGGCCCATCAGCTGCCCGAGCCGAACGCGATGGTGCTCGGCACGGCCGACGACCGGGGCCGGCCCAGCGGGCGCACCGTGCTGCTCAAGGGATACGGCCCGGAGGGCTTCGTCTTCTACACCAACCACGGCTCGCGCAAGGGCGCCGAGGTGATCGGGAACCCGTGGGCCAGCCTGGTGTTCCCCTGGTTCCCGATGCAGCGGCAGGTGATCGTGACCGGCCGGGTCGAGCAGGTGGACCGGGCCGAGACCGAGGCGTACTTCGCGACTCGGCCGCGCGGCTCGCAGCTCGGGGCGTGGGCCAGCGCCCAGTCGACGGTGGTGCCGGACCGGACCGCGCTCGACGCGGCGTACCGGGCGGCGGCCGAGCGGTTCGCCGACGTGGACCCGATCCCCGCGCCGCCGTACTGGGGCGGGTTCCGGGTCCGTCCGGAGACTGTCGAGTTCTGGCAGGGCCGGGCCAGCCGGCTGCACGACCGGCTGCGCTTCCGGCGTACCGGGGACGGGTTCTTCGTCGTCGAGCGGCTCGCGCCGTGACCGACGTCACGCAGGCCCGGCGGCGGGGCGCGCGCCGCTGGGCGATCGACCTGCGTCCGCTGCGCGTGCCCGCGTACCGGCGGGTCTGGACCGGCAACGCGATCGCCATGTTCGGGTTCCAGTTCACCGCCGTGGCGGTGCCGGTGGAGATGTTCGACCTGACCGGCGGCTCGCTCTGGGTCGGTCTGCTCGGCATCGCGGGCTTCGTACCGCTGCTGATCTTCGGGCTGTGGGGCGGCGCGGTCGCCGACGCCCGGGACCGCCGCCGTGTGCTGCTCGTCGGCGGCTGCGTGCTCTGGGTCTCGACGCTCGGGCTTCTGGTGCAGTCGCTGGCCGGTGCGCGCAGCCCGCTGCTGCTCCTGCTGCTCGTCGGCCTCCAGTCGACCGCCTTCGCGATCACCTCGCCGGCCCGCAGCGCGATCCTGCCCCGGCTGGTGCCCGCGGAGCTGGTCCCTGCGGCCACCACGCTGAACTTCACCACGTTCACCGCCGCCGCCGTCTTCGGCCCGCTCGCCGCCGGCCTGATCTTCGCCGCGTGGCAGGTCGGGGTGGCGCTGCCCATCGCGTACGCGGCGGACGCGCTGCTGTTCACCGCGTCGCTCTGGGCCACGCTGCGGCTGCCCGCGATGCCGCCCGCGCCGGATCCGGACGGCGGTGTCCGCAAGGCCGGGTTCGCCAGCATCGTCGACGGCTTCCGCTACCTGGCGACCACGCGGGTGCTGCTGCTCTCCTTCGCCATCGACCTGATCGCGATGATCCTGGCCATGCCGCGGGCGCTGTTCCCGGAGCTGGCGCAGGAACGCTTCGGCGGTGCCTCGGCGGTGGGCTGGCTCTACAGCTCCATCGCCATCGGCGCGATGCTGGGCGGCCTGACCTCGGGGTGGATCGGCCGGGTACGACGGCAGGGCCTCGCGCTCACAGTGGCGGTGGTCGGCTGGGGCGTGGCCATCGCGCTCGCCGGGCTGGCCGGGCAGCTGTGGGTGGCGGTGGTGCTGCTGGGCGTCGCCGGCGCCGCCGACCTGGTCAGCGCCACGCTGCGCCAGTCGATGCTGCTGGTCTACGCGCCGGACCGGATGCGTGGCCGCCTCCAGGGCGTGAACACGGTCGTGGTGGCCGGTGGCCCGCGTCTGGGCGACCTGCGGGCCGGTGCGATGGCCGCCGGTTTCGGCACCGGCTTCGCCATGGTCGGTGGCGGCCTGGCCGCCGCCGTACTCGCGGTGCTGCTGGTGGTGGCGTTCCCGGCGCTGCTGCGCTATCGCTCGACCACTCCCGCCGAGGACCGGCACTGACGGTAGGGTCGCCGACATGGGGATCGACGTGCAGCCTCCGTCCGGTACACAGTGGACCATCGCGGCCGACGGCCACGAGGCCGTCGTGGTCGAGGTGGGCGGCGGCCTGCGGGCCTACCGCTACGACGGCGTGGACCACCTCGACGGGTACGCCGAGGACGAGGTCTGCCCCGGCTCGGCCGGGCAGGTGCTGGCGCCGTGGCCGAACCGCGTCCGGGACGGCGTCTACACGGTCGGGGAACGGTCGTTTCAGCTCGACCTCACCGAACCGGAGCGGCACAACGCCCTGCACGGCCTGGTGAACTGGGTGCGGTGGCAGCCGATCGAGCAGTCCGCGGACAGCGTGACCGTCGGCTACGACCTGCCGCCGAGCCCCGGCTACCCGTGGGCACTGCGGCTGCGGGCCCGGTGGAGCGTCGGCCCGGACGGCCTGCGGGCCGAGCACGAGGCGACGAACGTCTCCGACGAGCCCGCGCCGTTCGGCTTCTCCGTGCACCCCTACCTGCAACTGCCGAAGGTCGGCGTGGACGAGTTGCGGTTGCACGTACCGGCCCGGCGGCGGGTGCTGGTGGACAGCCGCCTGCTGCCGGTCGCCGCCGCCGAGGTGACCGGCTCCGAGTTCGACTTCACCAGCCCGCGCCCGATCGGCGACCTGGTGCTCGACACCGCGTTCGGTGACGTCGAGCGGGACGCCGACGGCGGCTCGGCGGTGGTGCTGAGCGCGCCGGACGGCTCGTCCGGGCTGCGGATCTGGGCGGACCGCGAGTTCGGCTGGTGGCAGGTGTTCACCGGCGACACGCTCGGCGGGGAACGGCACCGCCGGTCCGTGGCGGTGGAGCCGATGACGTGCCCGCCCGACGCGTTCCGCTCCGGGAAGGACCTGATCATGCTGGAGCCGGGGCAGACCTGGCGGGGCGCCTGGGGCGTCCGCCCGGAGGTCTGAGCGTGGAGTTCGCCGACGTCGTCCGGCGCCGCCGGATGGTGCGCAACTACGACCCCGACAGGCCGGTGCCGCCGGAGGTGGTGGACCGGCTGCTCGACCACGCCGTCCGGGCCCCGTCGGCCGGGTTCTCGCAGGGCTGGGGCTTCCTGGTGCTGGAGGAACCCGAGGACCGGGAACGGTTCTGGGCCGCGACCACGCCTGGTGGCGGCGGCCGGGAACGCTGGCTGGCCGGGATGCGCCGGGCTCCGCTGATCGTGGTGCCGCACGCCAACCGCGACGCCTACCTGGACCGCTACGCCGAGGCGGACAAGGGCTGGTCGGACCGCGCCGAGGACCGCTGGCCGGTGCCCTACTGGTACGTGGACACCGGCTTCGCGGCGCTGCTGATGCTGCTCACCGCCGTGGACGAGGGGCTGGGCGCCTGCTTCTTCGGCATCCCGCCGCAGCGCATCGGGGCGTACCGGGAGGCGTTCGGGGTACCGCCGGAACTGCACCCGATCGGTGCGATCACAGTAGGTTACCGAGCTGTCGACCACCGGTCACCGTCGCTGCGCCGAGGGCGGCGTCCGGTGCAGGATGTGGTGCGGCGGGGACGGTGGACCTGAGCGGTTAGGCTGACATCCACATTGTCAGCCTGGCCTGGGGAGGAGAGCACGCCGTGATCTTCAGGGCGGTCCGGGACGGGCGTCCCTACCCGGAGCACAACCTCACGCTGAAGCAGTGGGCCGAGATTCCGCCGCGCCCGCTGCGGCTTGACCAGCTCATCACCACCAAGCGCGAACTCGCGCTGGACAAGCTGCTCGCGGAGGACTCCACCTTCTACGGCGACCTCTTCCCGCACGTCGTCCAGTGGAACGGCGGCCTCTACCTGGAGGACGGCCTGCACCGGGCGCTGCGCGCGGCGCTCCAGCAGCGCAACCAGATCCACGCGCGGGTGCTCGTGCTCGGTGACCAGGGCGAGTGACGCCTCCCTGAGTCTTGGTTAAGGTGACGCCATGACTCCTCTCGACCTGCTCGACATCGATGCGTCGCTCAGCGACGAGGAGCGGCAGATCCGCACCGTCGTGCGCCGGCTCGTGACCGACCGGGTACGCCCGCACGTCGCCGGCTGGTACGAGGACGGCCAGGTCCCGGCCCGGGAACTGGCCCGCGAGTTCGGCAAGCTCGGCCTGCTCGGCATGCACCTGACCGGCTACGGCTGCGCCGGCGCGTCAGCGGTCGCCTACGGGCTCGCCTGCCTGGAACTGGAGGCCGGCGACTCCGGCGTCCGCTCGCTGGTGTCGGTGCAGGGATCGCTCGCCATGTACGCCATCTGGCGCTACGGCAGCGAGGAGCAGAAGCAGCGCTGGCTGCCCGCCATGGCGGCCGGCGAGGCGATCGGCTGCTTCGGGCTCACCGAACCCGACCACGGCTCCGACCCCGCCTCGATGGCCACCCGCGCCCGCCGCGACGGCGACGACTGGATCCTCAACGGCAGCAAACTGTGGATCACCAACGCGCCGATCGCGGACGTGGGCGTGATCTGGGCGCGTACCGACGACGGGGTGCGCGGCTTCGCCGTACCCATGGACACGCCGGGGGTGACGGCGCGCGAGATCCGGCACAAGATGTCGCTGCGCGCGTCCCTGACCGGCGAGATCGCCCTCGACGACGTCCGGCTGCCGGCCGATGCGCGACTGCCCGAGGCGATCGGGCTCAAAGCGCCGCTGGGGTGCCTGACCGAGGCCCGGCACGGCATCGTCTGGGGCGCGCTCGGCGCGGCCCGCGACTGCCTGGAGACCGCTCTGGAGTACGCGACCACGCGCACCCAGTTCGGCCGCCCGCTCGCCGGATTCCAGCTCACCCAGGCCAAGCTCGCCGACATGGCGGTGGAGTGGAACAAGGGCATGCTGCTCGCGCTGCACCTGGGCCGCCTCGCCGACGCGGGCACGCTGCGGCCCGACCAGGTGAGCGTGGGCAAACTGAACAACGTCCGTGAGGCGCTCGCCATCGCCCGGCAGTGCCGCACGATCCTCGGCGCCAACGGCGTCTCGGGGGAGTACCCGGTGATGCGGCACGCCAACAACCTGGAGAGCGTGCTCACCTACGAGGGCACCTCCGAGATCCACCAGCTCGTCATCGGCCAGCGGCTCACCGGCCTGTCCGCGTTCGCCTGACCTGCGGTTTCACCCGATCGGGGCGCTCGGCGAGCGACTGTCGCACGGTGGCCGTACCGTCATTGTCAGTCGATGTGTCGGCTGAGGATCGATGTGTCGGACGAGGAAGTGTCGGACGAGGACGGTGAGGGCGATGGCCCGCGACGGTGACATCAACGAGCCCACCCGGGAGTTCCCGGACTACCCCACCAGCGAGTCCCTTCGCGACCGGGCGGAGGGCTCGCCCGACCACGACCGCGAGTACGCCCCCGGTGCCCCGGCGTCGGGCGGCGGCCCGGCGCGCGGCCTGCTCTGGGTGCTCGGCGCGGCGGCGCTGGCGGTCGTGGTGCTGCTCGGCGTGCAGGCCACCGGTCTGCTGCCCGACTTCCGCAACCCGTTCGCCAAGGAGCAGACCGACCGCAGCCAGCCGCCGCTGCTCAAGTCGATCCGTGACCTGAGCCGCTACGTCGCCGCCGAGGGCAACTTCCAGGTCGTGGTCGACGTGCAGAACGACAGGCGCAACGTGCCCGACTTCCTGCTCAACGAGCGCACGCTGTTCGTCGGGGCGGGCCGGGTCGAGGCGTACGTCGACTTCGGGAAGATCGCCGACGGTGCCGTGGTGGTCTCCGAGGACGGCAAGTCCGCCGAGATCAAGCTGCCCGCGCCGCAGCTCGGCGAGACCGATCTGGACATGGACAAGAGCTACGTGTTCGCCGAGCAGCGCGGCCTGATCAACCGGCTCAACGACCTGGTCGCGGGCGATCCCAACCGGCAGCAGCAGGTCTACAAGCTCGCCGAGGACCGCATCACCGCTGCCGCCCGGGACAGCGGGCTCACCGCCCGGGCCCAGGAGAACACCCGCAAGATGCTCGAAGGGCTGCTGCGCTCCCTCGGGTACGAGAAGGTGACGGTCACGTACACCGCTCCCTGACCGCTCTGACGCCGCGCGCCCGCCCCGATGATCCGGGGCGGGCGCGTCGCGTGTGTGCCGGCGTCCCGGCTCGTGTCGCGTCAGCGGGTGGCGAGGTAGCGGTCCTCGTTCGGCATCAGGATCCACAGGATCAGGTAGATGATCACCTGTGTGCCGGGCAGCAGCAGCGACAGCAGGAACAGCAGCCGGACCATGCCGGCCGACATGCCGAACCGCTGCCCCAGGCCGGCGCAGACACCGGCGATCATGCGCCCCTGGCGGGGCCGGACCAGTTTGCGACTCATCGTCGTCTCCCACTTCTGCGGCGATCCGCCGCGCTGATTCCACGGTAGAAAGGGGTACGCGTCGCGCCCTCAGCCCCGAGGAGGATCGGCGACCCGGGCACCCGTAGGTGCTTACCCCGGCGCTTCCTCACCAACGCCCCCGCTCCTCGCCTCACCCTCGCGCTGCCCCGTGCCGCCGTCGTGCCACCCCGCGCAGCCCTCGCGCTGCCCCGCGCAACCCTCGCGATCTTGCAGTTGCGGCCCCCGTTGTGCCCGATTCGCGCAGTTGTTCAGGGCCGCAACTGCAAGATCGCGGGAGTGGTGGGGTGGCGTGGGGCGGGAGCCCTGCTCGGCGAGGGGTGCTGCGTCGAGCACTTTCCGCCTCGCGGGACGGATGTTCCGTCGACTGGGATCAGTGGAGATCTTGGTAGGAAAGTGCCCCTATGAGGGCCATTCGGTACCAAGATCTCCCCGGGGGCAGGCCACGGCGCGTCGATCTTGGAGTTGTGGCACCTCGCGAATGGCGTTAATCGGGCATCCTGGGCGCCATAACTCCAAGATCGACGGGGAGGAGCGGGGCGGGAGTCGGCGGCAGTAGCGCGAGGGCGGGCGGGGCGGGCGCGGGCCTGAGCGGGCGGGAGGGAGCGGGTGGGCGACGGCGGGAGTGGAACGGGGAGGGGTGGGCGTGTGCGCCGGGTCGGGTATGTGGCGGAGTGGGGGCGGGTATTCACGGGGGCGAGGTAGGCTCGCCGGTCGGGCGCCCCCACCCCGGGCGCCGGCCGTCTACCCGCCCGGCGGGCGCGGCACCCACGCACCGGCTCGGATCCGCACAACGGGGACGACGGCGAGGAAAGCAGCAAATGATCAGTGTTTTCGATCTTTTCAGCGTCGGTATCGGGCCGTCCAGCTCGCACACCGTCGGGCCGATGCGGGCCGCCCGTACGTTCGTGGCGGGTCTGAAGGCCGACGGGATGCTCGCGGATGTGGCGCGGGTACGGGCGGAGCTGTTCGGCTCGCTCGGCGCGACCGGCCACGGGCACGGCAGTGACCGGGCGGTGCTGCTGGGGCTGGAGGGTGAGGTCCCGGAGACTGTCGACACGGACTCGGTCGGGCCGCGGGTGGAGCGGATCCGCACGCAGCGGCGGCTCGACCTGTTCGGCAGTCAGGGGGTCGACTTCGATCCGGACACGGATCTGGTGCTGCATCGCCGGCGGTCGTTGCCGTATCACCCGAACGGGATGACGTTCGCGGCGTACGACGCGGCCGGGGGCGAGGTGCGGACGCGCACGTACTACTCGGTCGGTGGCGGGTTCGTGGTGGACGAGGCGGCGGCCGGGGCGGACCGGATCAAGGCGGACAGCACCCGGGTACGGCACCCGTTCCTGACCGGTGCGGAGTTGCTGACCGTCACCTCGGAGACCGGGCTGTCGATCAGTGAGGTGATGCTCGCCAACGAGGTGTCCTGGCGTAGCGAGGCGGACGTGCGCGCCGGGCTGCTGGAGATCTGGCGGGTGATGCGCGAGTGCGTGGAGAACGGCTGCACCCGTGACGGCGTACTCCCGGGTGGGTTGAAGGTCCGGCGGCGCGCGGCGGAGATGCGGCGCGGCCTGGAGGCGGAGACCGGCAGCGGGGATCCGCTGCGCGCGATGGACTGGGTGACGTTGTTCGCGCTGGCGGTCAACGAGGAGAACGCGGCCGGCGGGCGGGTGGTCACCGCGCCGACGAATGGTGCTGCCGGGATCATCCCGGCTGTGCTGCACTACTACACCCGGTTCGTGCCGGGTGCCTCCGAGGAGGGCGTGGTCCGGTTTCTGCTGGCGGCGGGCGCGATCGGTGTGTTGTTCAAGGAGAACGCGTCGATCTCCGGTGCCGAGGTGGGCTGTCAGGGTGAGGTGGGTTCGGCGTGCTCGATGGCGGCGGCCGGGCTGGCCGAGGCGCTGGGCGGTACGCCGGAGCAGGTGGAGAACGCCGCTGAGATCGGCATGGAGCACAACCTGGGGTTGACCTGCGATCCGGTGGGTGGCCTGGTGCAGATTCCGTGCATCGAGCGCAACGCGGTGGCGAGCATCAAGGCGATCACCGCGGCCCGGCTGGCGTTGCGGGGCGACGGGGTGCACCACGTGTCGCTGGACAAGGTCATCAAGACCATGCGGGAGACCGGCGCGGACATGAAGGTCAAGTACAAGGAGACCGCGCGGGGCGGGCTCGCCGTCAACGTGATCGAGTGCTGACCTCGTTGGGGTGACCCCGGCCCGCACCCGGCCCGGGAGCGCGACTGACAAAGCGACCATCATGCGGTGACGTCAGGCGTCGCGGCGCTCTGGTCCGCCCGCACCTCGCTGCGCATCCTGGTCCGCCGGGATCTCGCGGTGAAGTACCAGCAGTCGGTGCTGGGCTACTTCTGGTCGCTGATCGAGCCGCTCGGCATGGGCCTGATCTACTGGTTCGTCTTCGGCGTGCTCTATTCCGGCGCGACCCGGCGGCACCTGGGCGAGGCGGCCGGGTCGTACCCGCTGTTCCTGATCACCGGGATCTTCGCCTGGATGTGGGCGAGTTCGGCGCTGACCGAGGCGGCGAACGCGCTCACCGGGCAGTCCCGGCTGATCACCACGATGAACCTGCCCCGGCCGATCTTCCCGATCGGGCGGGTCGCCGGACGGTTCGCCGAGTACCTGGCCGGGTTGCCGATCCTGGCCGCCGTCGCGGCGATCTACGCGAGCCAGGGGAAGATCCGCCCCGGCTGGAGCCTGCTCGCGCTGCCGCTGGCGGTGGCGGTGCAGTTCGTGCTGCTGGTGGGCTTGGCGCTGCTGCTGTCGGCGGGCAACGTGCTGATGCGCGACATCGAACGCACGATGCGGCTGGTCATCCGGCTGCTGTTCTACGCGACGCCGATCATCTACCCGCTCGACCTGGTGCGGGAGTCGGGCATGCCGGGCTGGCTCAAGATCGGGTACGAGCTGAACCCGCTGGTCGGGATCTTCCAGCTGCACCACGCGGTCTGGTATCCGGACGAGTTCCCTGATGCCCGGCTGCTCACGATCACGGTGACCGGCAGTGTGCTGGTGCTGGCGCTCGGCTGGTGGGCGTTCCACCGCCTCGAACCGGCAGTGCTGAAGGAACTCTGAATGGCCCCGATCATCGAGGCGGACGGGCTCGGCATCCGGTTCGTCCGCAACCGGCGCCGTCAGCTACGGCTGCGGGAGCTGATCGTGCACCGGGGTGCCCGCGACCCGGACGCGGGCCGGTTCTGGCCGTTGCGTGACCTGTCGTTCCGGGTCGAGCCGGGCGAGACGGTGGGCGTGGTGGGCCGCAACGGCACCGGCAAGAGCACGCTGCTGCGGCTGATCGCCGGTGTGCTCATCCCGGACGAGGGCTCGATCCGGGTGCACGGCCGGGTGGCGCCGCTGCTCGAACTGTCCGCCGGGTTCTCCGGCGACCTGACCGGCCGGGAGAACCTCTACCTGGTGGGCGGGCTGCACGGGCTGTCGTCGGCGTACCTGCGGGAGCACTTCGACGAGATCGTCTCGTTCGCCGGTGAGCAGGTGGAACGCGCCATCGACACGTCGGTGCGGCACTACTCGTCGGGGATGAAGGTGCGGCTGGGTTTCGCGGTGATCGCGCACCTGCCGCACCCGGTGCTGCTTGTGGACGAGGTGACAGCGGTCGGGGACGCGGAGTTCCGCGCGAAGTGCTATGCGACCATCGAGCGACTTCTCGCGGAAGGGCGCACGCTGGTGCTGGTGTCACACAACGACAAGGACCTCACCCGGTTCTGCCGTCGGGGGCTCTACCTCGACGCCGGACGGCTGATCGTCGACGGGACGATTGACGAGGCGCTGGCCGCCTACGCCGACGCGGCGAAGCGGTGACGCTCGCGATCGTGCTCGCCGCCGACCCGGCGGCGGGCCACCTCACCGAACGGCTGGCCGCGCAGTGGCGGCGGGCCGGGGCGGACGACGTGCGCATCGCCGCCGACCTGACCGAGCTGGCCGATCTGGTGGCCGCCGCGACCGGCCCGGTGCTGGTCAGCGGCGCTGACCTGGTGGCGCACACCGCCGTACTCAAGCATCTCGCGACCAGCCCGGTGGGGCCGACGGTGGCGCTGGTGCTCACCGATCCGCCCGCTCCCGGGCAGGCCACCGTGCGTGAGGAGCGTGGGCAGGTGGTCGAGGTCGGCGCCGCCGAGGCGAGCGGCGTGTTCGGCGGCGCGCTGCGGGTGGGCGCGGCGGACCTGCCGGCGCTCGCCGAGGCCGCCCGCCGCGCCGCGGGCGGCGGGCCGCTGGGCGCGGTGGACCGGCTCGTGGCCGACCTCGCCGCCCGCGGCACGCTGATCTTCGCCCATCGGGTACGTCTGCTCGTGGCGCACCGGGTCGGCGACGAGGCGCAGCGGGTGGCGGCCGAGTCGGCGGTGGCCGCCGTCGACGAGGACCGCGCCGAGTTGAAGCTGTCGGTGAAGGAGCGGGACGACTTCTTCACCACGTTCTTCGTCAGCACCTGGTCCCCGTACGTCACGAAGGCGGCGGCCCGGATCGGGATCGGCCCGACCGGGGTCACCATGGTCTCGGTGGCGTTCGCGGTGGCCGCGGCGGTGCTGTTCGGCGCCGGTGGACGGCCCGCGCTGGTGGCCGGCGCGGTCCTGCTCTACCTGGGTTTCGTGCTGGACTGCGTGGACGGGCAGCTCGCCCGCTACACCCGGCACTTCAGCGCCTGGGGCGGCTGGCTGGACACGATGGCCGACCGGTTCAAGGAGTACGTGGTCTACGCCGGTCTCGGCTTCGGCGCCACGCACGCCGGGTTCCGGTACGGCTGGGCGCTGGCGCTCGCCGCGATGACGTTGCAGACAGTGCGGCACATGACGGACACGTGGTATGGCGCGCTGCACGACGAGGCGGCCCGGCGGCCGAAGGTGGTGAGCGCCGACGCGGGCGGCATCGGCGGGAAGCTGAACGCCGCGTCGACGCGGGTGCAGGCGGACACGGGTTCGGTGTCGTACTGGCTGAAGCGCACAGTGGTGTTCCCGATCGGTGAGCGGTGGGCGCTCATCGCGATCGCCGCCGCGCTGTTCGGGCCGCTGGTGGCGCTGGTCGCGGTGCTGGTCTGGGGGACGCTGGCGTTCGCGTACACAGGGGGTTTGCGGACCTTGCGGGCGCGGTGGATGCGGGTGCCGGTGCTGACCACTGTGGACGCGGGTCTGCACCGTGACGACGGCCTGCTGGTGCGGACGCTGCCGACCGCGCGACGGCCGCTGCTGCTGGCGGTGCTCGGCGCGCTCGGCGCGGCGGGGACGCTGGTGTGGGCGCTGCTGGCGGTGCACGGCGGCGGGGACCTGCCGGTCTTCGTGCCGGTGCTCGCGCTGGTGCTGCTGCTGGGGGCCGCGCAGGCGTCGCGGGCGCCGCACGACGGGTCGCTGGACTGGCTGGTGCCGGCCGCGTTGCGGGCCGCCGAGTACCTGTTCGCCATCGCGGTCGGGGTGGCGGGCCGGGCCCCGGCCTGGCTGATCTTCGGGTACGTCCTGGTGCTCACGCTGCTGCACTACGACCTGACCGCGCGGCTGGAGAAGCGGCAGTCGGCGCCGCCGCTGCACGCGGCCACGCTGGGCTGGCCGGGGCGTTCGCTGCTGCTGGCAATCGGGCTGATCGCCGGATATGCGAGTATCGCTCTAGCTACAATCGGTGCGTACCTTCTCGTGGTTTTTGTCGCGAGCGTGGTCCTCGCCTGGGTGGTCCTGCCGGCCCGCGCCCGTGGGGGTGTGCGCTCGCCGGGCTGACGGAGGGCGGGCCGGGGTGACCTTGATCAGCTTCGTCGTGCCGGCCTTCAAGGTGCAGGGCTACCTGCGGGAATGTCTCGACTCGATCCTCGGCCAGCCGTTCGGCGACATCGAGGTGATCGGCGTCGACGACGCCTCGCCGGACGACAGCGGCGAGATCCTGGCCGAGTACGCGCTGCGCGACCCCCGGGTCCGCCCGGTACGCCTCGCCGAGAACGTCGGGCTCGGTCCGGCCCGCAACATCGGGCTGGACCGGGCCGTCGGCGAGTACGTGTGGTTCGTCGACGGGGACGACTGGCTGGTGCCCGGCTGCCTGCCGCACGTCGCGGACCGGCTCCGCGACACCGCGCCGGACGTGCTGATCGTCGATCACGTCCGGGCGCACTGGAACAACATCGGCACCCGCAGCGCGATGCGGGACGTGTTCCCCGACCCGCCCGGCGCGACGACGTTCACGCTGCGGGACCGGCCGGAGACGCTGAAGCTGCTGCACACCGCGTGGAACCGGGTGGTACGCCGGGAGTTCCTGCTCGAACGCGGGCTGCGCTTCGAGCCGGGCTGGTACGAGGACGTGTCGTTCAGCTATCCGGCGCTGATGGCGGCCGGGCGGATCGGCGTACTCGACCGGATCTGCCTGAACTACCGGCAGCGCCGCACCGGCGCGATCACGAAGACCCGGGGGGACCGGCACTTCGAGGTCTTCGCCCAGTGGCACCGCGTGTTCGGGCTGATGGACCGCTGGCACGTGACCGGGCTGCGGCCGGCCGTCTTCGAGCGGATGATCTGGCACTACCTCACGGTGCTCGGCAACGGCGACCGGATCGCCCCCGAACTGCGGGCGCCGTTCTTCGCCCAGATGCACGCCGACTACGTGCGGTTCCTGCCGCCCGAGGGCTACCCGGTCCCGTCCGGCCCGGAAGGGCTCAAGCACCGGCTGGTGGCGGCCGGGCGCTGGCGGACGTTCAGCGCGTTGCGCGAGGCGCACCAGGCGGGGGAGACGGCCCGGCGTACCGCGCGGAGGGCGCGGCGGCGAGTGACGCCGGTGGTGCGGCGTACCGCCCGGCGGGCCCGTGACCTGGCACTGGGCGAGTACTACCGGGCCGAGCTGCACCGGCCGATCGACCCGACGCTCGCCGTGTACGCGGCCTACTGGTACCGGGGCTACTCGTGCAACCCGGCGGTGATCTACGAGGCGGCCCGACGGCTCGCGCCGCAGGTGCGCGGCGTGTGGATCGTCCGCCGCGACCGGGTGGCCACGTTGCCGCCGGGCGTCGAGTACGTGGTGGCCGGCAGCCGCGAGTACCACCGCGTGCTGGCCCGCGCCCGCTGGCTCGTCAACAACGTCAACTTCCCGGACTTCGTCCGCAAGCGCCCCGGCTCGGTGCACGTGCAGACCCACCACGGCACGCCCGTGAAGGTGATGGGCCTGGACCAGCAGCGCTACCCGGTGGGCGCGATGGGGATGAACTTCGCCGGCCTGCTGCGCCGCGTCGACCGCTGGGACTACAGCATCACCTCGAACAGCTTCTCCACGCAGATGTGGGAGCGGGCGTACCCGGCGGACTACACCACGCTTGAGGTCGGCTACCCGCGCAACGACCGGCTGGCGCTGGCCACCGCCGAGGACCGCGGCCAGGTCCGCGCCGCGCTGGGCATCGCACCCGACGAGTACGTGGTGCTCTACGCGCCGACGCACCGCGAGCACCTTCCCGGGTGGCGGCCGCCGTTCGACCCGGACCGGATGCTCGACGTGCTCGGGCCCCGGGGCCGGCTGCTGATGCGCAGCCACTACTTCCACGACCGGGAGCGGCACCCCCGGGGACCGGCCGCGGACGGCGTGCTGGACGTGAGCGCGTACGACCGGGTGGAGGACCTCTACCTGGCGGCGGACGTGCTGGTCACCGACTATTCCTCGGCGATGTTCGACTACGCGGTGCTGGACCGGCCGATAGTGGTCTACGCGCCGGACTGGGACGCCTACCGGGTCGCCCGGGGCGTCTACTTCGACCTCCTGGCCGAGCCGCCGGGCGCGGTGGCGCTGGACTTCCCCGGCCTGCTCGACGTGTTCCGTTCCGGCGCGGTCGACGACGAGGCGGCCGAGCGGGCCCGGACGGCGTTCCGGTCGCGGTTCTGCGCGCTCGACGACGGGCACGCCGCCGAGCGCGTGGTGCGCCGCGTGTTCCTCGGCGAAACGCCGTAAAAGTGGTTACCGGCAGGTCACTTAACTGCGGAGCCCGGCGAATACCGGTTAATAGGACTGTCACGAGCTGAACATGGCACGTTTACCCGATGTGCGAATCAGATGATCCTGGTCACAGTCATTCCCGGGTTTGGGGCGAGTAGCTGGGGAGGTGGCGGTGGCGACCGTCGCGCTCAAGGATGTCACCAAGGTGTTCCCGGACGGAACAGTCGCGGTCGACACCATCAATCTGGACGTCAACGACGGCGAGTTCATGGTGCTGCTCGGCCCGTCGGGCTGCGGGAAATCGACAGTGCTGCGCATGGTGGCCGGACTGGAGGATCCGTCCTCCGGCGCCATCATGCTCGGTGGTGAGCTGGCGAACGACCTGCCGCCGCGGGACCGGAAGATCGCCATGGTCTTCCAGGACTTCGCGCTCTATCCGCACATGACGGTCGGCGACAACATCGGCTTCCCGCTGCGCCTGAGCGGCGTCGAGCCCGGCCCGCGCGGCGAGCGGATCCAGGACGTGGCGAGCGCGCTCGGCATCGGCGACGTGCTCGGGCGCAAGCCCAGCCAGCTCTCCGGCGGCCAGCGGCAGCGGGTCGCCATGGGGCGGGCGATAGTGCGCCGGCCCGGCCTGTTCCTCATGGACGAGCCACTTTCCAACCTGGACAGCGGGTTGCGCGCCGAGCTGCGGGCGGAGATCTCCGGCCTCACCCGCGAGCTGGGCGTCACCACCATCTACGTCACCCACGACCAGGCCGAGGCGCTCACCATGGCCGACCGCGTCGCCATCATGCGCAAGGGCGTGCTCCAGGACGTGGGCACCCCCACCCAGGTGTACGGCCGGCCCGCGACGCTCTACGTCGCCGCGTTCCTGGGCAGCCCCCGGATGAACCTGCTGGAGGCGTCGGTCTACGTCCACCTCGACCGGTACGTCGCGCTGAACCTCGGTGAGCAGTCGCTCTACCTGCCCTGGGACGACATCCGCAGCCGTGCGGTGGCGCACTACCACGGTGAGCGGATCGTGGTCGGCATGCGCGCCGAGGCGCTCACCCCGGTCGCCCCGGACACCGCCGGTGACGTGCTGCACGGGCGCATCCGCTACCTGGAGCACCACGGCCACGAGTCGCTCGCCTTCCTCGACATCGGCGCCACCGCGATCGTCGTCGACGAGATGGGCACGCCGGTCGAGCAGGCCGCACCGGGCCAGCGCGGCCTGCGCCGGTTCAACCAGGTGATGCAGCGGCTCACCGGCCGCGCGACGGAGTCGTCGGCCCCGGCCCCGGAGGCCGGCGGGGGCGGCGGCAACCGCACGAGCGTGCTGCCCGACCCGGGCCGCCACCACCGTCGTCCGGCGGAACTGGCGGTACGGCTCGCGCCGTACCCGCAGGTGTCGCCCGGGCACCCGCTCGCCGTGCAGGTACGGATGGACGCGCTGCACTTCTTCGACGAGCGAGGCGACCGCATCGACGTCGGCTGGCGGTGAAAGGAGGGGCACCCTATTAACGCCTCCGGTAGAGGAAGGGCCCCTTATTAACAGTCGCCGCCCGGTGGGACGGGCCGGTGACGGCGGTACGGGCCCCAGCCGACGAAGCGGGCGAACATGTCGGCCGGGGCCGGCGCGTCGTTCGGGTTCAGCCGGTAGAGGTCGCGCGTGGCCTCGTACAGCAGCCCGCACAGGTAGATGGACAACCCGATCCGGTTGTCCTCGTACTCGCTGCGCAGCAGCAGGCGGGCCATCGGGCACGGCCACGGCTGGCCGCAGGCCCGGCAACACCACATCGGACGCAGCGGCGTGTGCGGGGTGGCGTGCAACGGGTACGGCCGGGGGCGATCCGGCCTGGGCCCGTCCGGCGGCTGCCCGAGCTGGTGGCTGATCACCGGCGCTCCTCGTGGTGGCCGTCTCCCGGGCGCTGCTCCGGGGCGGACCGATGGCCGCCGCCGTTCCCGCGCTGCTCCGGTACGGACCAGCGACCGCCGTTCGCCCGCCACTGCTGCGCCGGGGTGAGGTTGCCGACCCGGCCCGGGCCCATCGTCGGCAGTGGACGCGTCGGCTGCCGCATCCACTCCGGCAGGTTGTCGCCCCGTACCCGGTGGGGCAGTGTCGGTGCCGACGCACCCCGGCAGCGGAACCAGCGCAGTCGCACGGCGCAACTCCTCTCGGTAGCGGGAACCGGACGAATTCGGCTCCACTGCGTGACAGTCTCGTCACCGCGCCGCTAGTGTCGGAAGGCGTTCCACCCCCACCTTCCTGGCCGTCCGACCGGCCGATTTCCGTGTGCAGCCGTGTGCAGAGGTGTGCAGATGATCCGTGTGCCGTTGTGGGAACTGTTCGCCGGTGAGCTGCGCCGGTTACGTACCGATGCCGGGCTGACCCAGGAGGCGCTGGGCGAGCGGGTGAGCTATTCGGCGTCGCTGGTGGCGGCCGTCGAGCAGTGCCGCCGGGCGCCGCGCGCCGAGTTCACCGAGCGCTGCGACGAGGTGCTGAACGGCGGCGGCCTGCTGGTGCGGATCCGGGACGCGCTGATGCAGGAGGCGCTGATGCCGTGGTTCCGCGAGTGGGTGAGCATCGAGCAGGAGGCGACGGCGTTACGCAGTTACGAGCCACTCGTGGTGCCCGGATTGCTGCAGACCGAGGGGTACGCCCGAGCGCTCTACGAAGGGGCCGCGCAGTTCGTCGGCGAGGCGGTCGAACAGCAGGTGGCGGCCCGGCTGGCCCGGCAGGCGGTGCTGGACGGCCCCACGCCGCCGCAGTTCGTGGTGGTGCTCGACCACGCGGCGCTGGCTCGCCCGGTCGGCGGGCCGAAGGTGATGCGGGAGCAGTTGGAGCACCTGATCGAGATGGCACGGCGGCCCCGGGTGCACCTGCACCTGGTGCCGGAGACGGTCGGTGCCTATCCGGGGCTCAACGGTGCTTTCGTGCTCGCCACCCCGGCCGACGGCGACGATCTGGGCTATCTGGATAACCCGTTGCACGGCACAATCGTGGAGCGCACGGTGGACGTGAACTCACTGCGGCAGACGTGGGAGTCCATTCGCGCGGAGGCGATGCCGCACGGGGCGACTCTGGCGGCGATCACGGAGGCGGCGAAGCGATGGAGTTGACCGGCGCGACCTGGCGCAAGAGCACCCGCAGCAGCGGTAACGGCGGCAACTGCGTCGAGGTGGCGGACAACCTGCCCGGTGTGGTGGGGGTGCGGGACAGCAAGGACCGGCAGGGGCCGGCGCTGACGTTCACGCCGTCGAGCTGGGCGGCGTTCGTCGCGCACACCAAGCGCACCTGACCCTGGTTACAGCTCTCCCCCTGCGCGGAGGCGATGCCGCATGGGGCGACTCTGGCGGCGATTTCGGAGGCGGCGAAGCGATGGAGTTGACCGGCGCGACCTGGCGCAAGAGCACCCGCAGCAGCGGCAACTCCGGCAACTGCGTCGAGGTGGCGGACAACCTGCCCGGTGTGGTGGGGGTGCGGGACAGCAAGGACCGGCAGGGGCCGGCGCTGACGTTCACGCCGTCGAGCTGGGCGGCGTTCGTCGCGTACACCAAACGGGCGTGAGTGACGTACCGGATCTCGGTCCCCCGCCACGGCGCACCGCCGTCGGCGTGGAGCAGGTGCGTCGCCTGGTAGCCGACCAGTTCCCGCACCTGGCCGACCTCCGGATCGAACCGGTCGCCAAGGGCGGCTGGGACAACTGGACCTTCCACCTCGGCCCCGAGCTGCTGGTGCGCCTGCCCAGCGCTGCCGAGTACGCCCTGGCTGTCGAGAAGGAACACCTGTGGCTCCCGGCCCTCGCCGCTCGGCTGCCACTGCCCATCCCCGCACCGCTGGCGAAGGGCGAGCCGGGCGCGGGCTACCCCCATCCGTGGTCGATCTACCGCTGGCTCGACGGCGAGACCGCGGCCGTGGACCGGATCGCCGACCCGGTGCGGTTCGCCCTCGACCTGGCCGGATTCCTCGCGGCCCTGCAGGACGTCGACGCCGCCGGTGGTCCGCAGCCGGGCGTCCACAACTGGTTCCGGGGCGGCACGCTGCGCACGTACGACAAGAAGGTCGAGCATGCGCTCCTGGCGCTGGACGGCCGCGTCGATGCCGCGCTGGTACGCGAGATCTGGGCGCGGGCGGTCGGCGCCCGCTGGGACGGGGTGGACCGCTGGTTCCACGGCGACATCGCCTCGGGAAACCTGCTGCTCGCGCACGGCCGACTGGCGGCCGTCATCGACTTCGGGACATGCGGCGTCGGTGACCCGGCCTGCGACCTGGCGATCGCCTGGACGTTGCTGAGCGTCGAGGGCCGGGCGGCATTCCGCGAGCGGCTGTCGGTGGACGACGCGACCTGGGCGCGCGGACGTGGCTGGGCGCTCTGGAAGACGCTGTCCACCTACTCCCGCACGGTCGACGACCCCGAGGACGCGGAGGAATCGGCCGAGGCGCAACGCGTTCTCGGGGAGATATCCGCCGACTAACTTGATTTTTAACACGTGCGGCGTGGGCGGGGATTGACGGATTTCGTCTTCTTTCCGGCTGCTGTCTTGGCGTTTGTGGTGGTCGCGATGTGGACGTCGTAGCGCGGGGTGGGGTGGTCGTTGCGGCGGCCGGGTGGCCGTCCTGGTCCTGGCCGGGAGGGTTTGGGTGCACCGGCCGGACAGGTCGCCTTCGTGCGCAGGTGCCGAAACCCGCGGCGGACGCGGGCGGGTGACAGACGCTGCGGTGGTGCGGGTTTCTCCCAGGGGCGGCGCAGGTCGGCGGCGAGGGCGCGGGCGAGACGGAGCTGGGTGTAGGCGGCGAGGATCATCCAGGTCCACCGGTCGGCGGCCTGTGGCGTGCGGATCTTGGGGCAGGTCCAGCCGAGGGTCTGCTTGAACAGGCGGAATGTGTGCTCGATGTCAAAGCGACGTAGAAACGTTTGCCAGAGCCGGTCGACATCAGCGGCGGTGGCGTCGACGCCGGACCACCACAGCCAGACCGGCTTCGGGGTCGCGCCGCTGGGCAGATGGTCGACCTCCAAACGGATGACGGTTCCCTCGATGACCGGCAGTACCTTCGCCGCAGCGGTCCAGGCGGATCGATGGGTCAACCGTGGGTGCAACCGGTCCCAGGCTCGGGCCCGCGCCGTGCCGTAGAGGCGGGTGTCGGCGACGGTGGCAGCGTCCGGCTCACCCCAGGTAGTGGGATCGCCGAAGACGAACTCGTCGCCGTGCCTGCGCGGTCGGCCGATCGTCCCGGGCTGCCGGGGCGGCACTGCCCGGCGTAGCACCCGGTCCGAACGCATCCGAGCCAGGACCTGCACCGGCAGGTCACGCAGGAGGAACGCCAGTCGGGGTGCGTCGTAGCCGGCGTCGGCCACGACCAGGATCTCCAGGTCCCCGGCCTGCCACTGCCCGGCCGCGATCAGCCGGCCCACGATGTCTCGCAGCTGACCAGCGGTGACCGTGGCCGCGTCGTCACCAGGCGCCAGCCGCACCGCGTCCAACGGCGCGGTCCACGAACTGCGACCAGATTCCAGGGCCACGACCATCGAGTACGGCCAGCCCGGGATCATGATGGTCTGATCCTTGCCGCGACCGTAGGTGTGACACAAGATCCGCTGCGGCGAGGTGTGCGCGTCCGGCCGCAGCCAGCAAGTGATGTCGACCGCCAGGACGAGACGACCATCAGCTGCCCGCGGCAACGACACCCCGGCGAGGGCCGTGCGCAGCCGATCGACGTCCAGCCGCCCGCAAGCGAGGGCGTCATACAACGCCCCGTGACCGCGGCGGTGCTCACCCACCAGCGACAACTCCACCAACGACCGGACCGGCCCGTCGGCGCACAACACCGCGTCCGTCAGGTCGAACAACGCGTCAGCCCGAGCGGTCAGGCAGTCGTAGAACTCTCGCCGGAACCTGTCCAGCTCCCCGACGACATCAGCCCGACCACGGTCATGCACACTGGTCACCAGAACAGCCCTTGGTAATTGATGCTCTTCCCTAGACAAGAAGATCATCGACCAAGGGCTGTTTCTGTGATCGGCCAGGGTCCCCACAGGACCTTCGGAGGTTAAAGATCAAGCTAAGGCGTGTTTCAAAACGTAGTCGGGTTGATCGAAGTCACGCGTGGCGGTGATCGATAGCTGAAGAGGTCTCCGGTAGCTGGTTCTGCGACCAAGCAAGAACTTCATACCGGAGACTTCGTGCCCAGCGTTGCGGTGACGAGACGGCATGACTTGACCGACCGGCAGTGGGCCGTCCTGGCCCCGCTGCTGCCTGCCGCGTCGACGACCGGTCGTCCGCCAAAGTGGGAGAAACGGCAGCTCATTGACGGGATTCGTTGGCGGATCCGGACCGGGTCGCCGTGGCGTGACGTCCCGGGCACCTACGGGCCATGGCAGACGGTCTATGGCCTGTTCCGCCGCTGGCAGCGCGACGGGACCTGGGACCAGATCCTGTCCGCCTCGCAGGCCGACGCTGATGCCGATGGCCGGATCGTCTGGACGGTCAGCATCGACTCGACGACCAGCCGCGCCCACCAGCACGCCGCCGGCGCCCGCAAGGACGGTCACCTGCAAAAGGAACCACCCGGCGGGATTCACGACGAACCCGTCGATCACGCACTCGGCCGTTCCCGCGGTGGCCTGACCACCAAGACCCACCTCGCCTGCGAGCAGGGCCAGAGGGTCCTGTCCCTGGTCGTAACCGCGGGGCATCGCGGCGACAGCTCGCAGTTCATCCCGGTCCTGGGCCGGATCCGGGTGACCCGCCTCGGAGTGGGTCGGCCCCGAACCCGCCCCGACCTGGTCCTAGCCGACAAGGCTTACACCAGTCGCGGCAACCGCGGCCACCTGCGCTCGCGCGGGATCAAGGCATGCATCCCGAGTAAGGCCGACCAGGACGCCCACCGCAAGGCCAAAGGCTCCAAAGGCGGCCGCCCATCCAAATTCGACAAAGACCTCTACCGGCTACGACACGCCGTCGAGAACGGCATCGCCAGACTCAAACGCCACCGCGGCGTGGCCACCCGGTATGACAAGTTGGCCGTCCGGTTCCAAGCTGTGTTGACCATCGTCATCATCTGCGAGTGGCTATGACCGGCTCGGTCGGAGCGGGCGACTATGCCAACCGTGCGGCGTGGCCCGCCACAGATTCGACACCGCCGTGGCGGGGACAACCAGCCCCGAGCACGCCGCCCGTCACCGGCCGTGCCGGGAGCGCACGACCACCTATAACCCGTCTTGAGGTTTAGGGGCTCTCGGCCATGTCAGGCACCCGCCATTGCCGGGTGCAGGACGACCTTCGTCCAGCCGTCGTCGCGGTTGTCGAAATGCTGGTAAGCGTCCGGGGCACTGTCGAGGGGCAGTTCATGGCTGACGATGAACGACGGCTCGGCCTTGCCAGCGGCGATCAGGTCGCGTAGCTGCCGGTTGTACTTCTTGACCGGAGCCTGGCCGCTGCCGATGTGCTGGCCCTTGAACCAGAACATGCCGAAGTCGAAGGCAAGCTTGCCCTGCTTGGCCAGCTCGTCGCTGGCCCCGGGGTCCTGAGGCACGAAGACGCCCACGGTGCCGATCTTGCCGGTGAAGCGCACCGAGGCGACCAGCCGGTTCATTGTCAGGTTGGCCTGTTCCTGACCGTTAGGCTCGTGCGCCTGGTAACCGACGCACTCGCAGCCGTTGTCCGCGCCCAGCCCCATCGTCTGCTCGAGAACAGCCTGCACCGGATCGACCTTCGAGTCGTCGATGGCGATCGCACCGATCGACTCGGCCAGCCGCAGCCGGTCGGGGTGCCGGTCCACAACCATCACCTTGCTCGCCCCTCGGATGGTCGCCGAGAGAGCGGCCATCAGACCCACCGGGCCCGCCCCGTAGATCACCGTCTGATCGCCGGGCTTGACACCAGCCATCTCGGTGGCGTGATACCCGGTCGGGAAGATGTCGGCGAGCATCACATAGTCGGTCTGTCGCTGCTCGGCGTCCTCGCCCAGCCGCAGGCAATTGAAGTCACCCCACGGCACCCGCAACAGCTCGGCCTGCCCTCCGGCCCACGGCCCCATGTCGGCGAAGCCGTACGCGGCACCGGCCATCTTCGGCTCCGGCTGCGCGGTCAGGCAGTAGTTCGTCAGCTGACGCTCACAGTTCTTGCAATGTCCGCACGAAATGTTGAACGGCAGCACGACCCAGTCACCCATCCGCACCTTGTCGACGCCGGCACCGACCTCGATGACCTGGCCCAGGTTCTCGTGGCCAAACCAGCGGCCGGGCTCGAAGTCCGTCCGGCCCTCATACATGTGCAGGTCCGAGCCACAGATATTCGCCGAAGTAATCCGTACCAGGACGTCGGTCGGGCGCTCGATCCGCGCGTCCGGTACGTCCTTGACGCTGATCTGCCGCGGCCCCTCGTATACCACTGCCTTCATGATTACCTCCTCGTAGCAGGCGCCCCTTCGCCCGGGCTCGGGCTGGTGGAGCTTCACCACCGGGCCGCCTACCCCTTAGGTTACCGTTTGAACCGCCTAGTCCAATTGAATCCGGTTGAGGCACGCCCGCCGCGCCGCAAGCGGTCCGGGCTCTAAGCTTGTCGCCCGGATTTCGGGCTGATCAGGCAGCGCTGGGGCTAGGTAGCGCAGATCGTCGACTATCTCCCCGGGTGAGTGGCTGCACTTACCAAACACGCCTTAGCTTGATCTTTAACCTCCGAAGGTCCTGTGGGGACCCTGGCCGATCACAGAAACAGCCCTTGGTCGATGATCTTCTTGTCTAGGGAAGAGCATCAATTACCAAGGGCTGTTCTGGTGACCAGTGTGCATGACCGTGGTCGGGCTGATGTCGTCGGGGAGCTGGACAGGTTCCGGCGAGAGTTCTACGACTGCCTGACCGCTCGGGCTGACGCGTTGTTCGACCTGACGGACGCGGTGTTGTGCGCCGACGGGCCGGTCCGGTCGTTGGTGGAGTTGTCGCTGGTGGGTGAGCACCGCCGCGGTCACGGGGCGTTGTATGACGCCCTCGCTTGCGGGCGGCTGGACGTCGATCGGCTGCGCACGGCCCTCGCCGGGGTGTCGTTGCCGCGGGCAGCTGATGGTCGTCTCGTCCTGGCGGTCGACATCACTTGCTGGCTGCGGCCGGACGCGCACACCTCGCCGCAGCGGATCTTGTGTCACACCTACGGTCGCGGCAAGGATCAGACCATCATGATCCCGGGCTGGCCGTACTCGATGGTCGTGGCCCTGGAATCTGGTCGCAGTTCGTGGACCGCGCCGTTGGACGCGGTGCGGCTGGCGCCTGGTGACGACGCGGCCACGGTCACCGCTGGTCAGCTGCGAGACATCGTGGGCCGGCTGATCGCGGCCGGGCAGTGGCAGGCCGGGGACCTGGAGATCCTGGTCGTGGCCGACGCCGGCTACGACGCACCCCGACTGGCGTTCCTCCTGCGTGACCTGCCGGTGCAGGTCCTGGCTCGGATGCGTTCGGACCGGGTGCTACGCCGGGCAGTGCCGCCCCCGGCAGCCCGGGACGATCGGCCGACCGCGCAGGCACGGCGACGAGTTCGTCTTCGGCGATCCCACTACCTGGGGTGAGCCGGACGCTGCCACCGTCGCCGACACCCGCCTCTACGGCACGGCGCGGGCCCGAGCCTGGGACCGGTTGCACCCACGGTTGACCCATCGATCCGCCTGGACCGCTGCGGCGAAGGTACTGCCGGTCATCGAGGGAACCGTCATCCGTTTGGAGGTCGACCATCTGCCCAGCGGCGCGACCCCGAAGCCGGTCTGGCTGTGGTGGTCCGGCGTCGACGCCACCGCCGCTGATGTCGACCGGCTCTGGCAAACGTTTCTACGTCGCTTTGACATCGAGCACACATTCCGCCTGTTCAAGCAGACCCTCGGCTGGACCTGCCCCAAGATCCGCACGCCACAGGCCGCCGACCGGTGGACCTGGATGATCCTCGCCGCCTACACCCAGCTCCGTCTCGCCCGCGCCCTCGCCGCCGACCTGCGCCGCCCCTGGGAGAAACCCGCACCACCGCAGCGTCTGTCACCCGCCCGCGTCCGCCGCGGGTTTCGGCACCTGCGCACGAAGGCGACCTGTCCGGCCGGTGCACCCAAACCCTCCCGGCCAGGACCAGGACGGCCACCCGGCCGCCGCAACGACCACCCCACCCCGCGCTACGACGTCCACATCGCGACCACCACAAACGCCAAGACAGCAGCCGGAAAGAAGACGAAATCCGTCAATCCCCGCCCACGCCGCACGTGTTAAAAATCAAGTTAGACGGCCCGTCTCTCACCCGGCGGCGGCCCGCTTCTCCGGCGCGAACGGCCACTCCTCGAACGACAGGCACCTGCCGTCCTCGGCGAACCGCATGATCCAGAGATCGCGCCACTCCTGGTGGACGGGGTCGCCGTACCGGACCTGCACCTGTGCCACAGCGGTGTCGCCGTCGACCGCGACGATCTCCGATGTCATCTCGAAGACCTCGTCGGGTCCGTCGCGCTCGCTGTCCCACATGCGGGTGATGGCGGGCAGGCCGACGACCGGATCCCGGTACGGCCCCTGCCGGTAGCTCGCGTCGGCCGTGAACATCGTGCCGAGCGCCGCCGTTCCCGGTGTGCGCCACGCCTGCTCGTACGCCGCGATCCAAGCGGCCACCCGATTCCTGTTCATGGTCGCCAGCCTGCCATCCGGGTGTGTCCGGGTCTCCCAGATCGGCTGCCGGGGATCGTCGTTGTGCACGACGACGTGGGCGTGCTCGGCCGGGCGGGCCGTGGCGAAGTAGAGCCGCTGGGCGGGAAGGTAACGCTCCCGCCAGCGCCGTTCGACGTCGGCCCGGGACGACACCGGGCTCTCCCGGACCACCGCACGCTCCACGGTACGGTCCGGCGCGGCCGACACGAGCACCCGCAGCTCCCACCGGTCGAGCAGTTCCGGGCGCAGGAGGAAGACGCCGTCGAACACCAGCACGGCGTCGGCGGGAGCGGTGGTGAGCGGCGGGGACAGCACCGCGTCGGTGGCGTGGTCGTAGACCGTGTGCCGGAAGCGCCGGTCGCCGCCCGGGCCGAGCGGATCGAGCAGCACCCGCTTCAGCGTCCCGTGGTCGTGGGTGTCGACGTAGCAGCCCTGCGCCGAGAACTCACCCCGTCGGTAGCGCCGATGCCGGGGGAAGAGGAAGTCGTCGACTGTCGCCCGGATGACGTACCGGCCGCGGGCGCGCAGGACGGCGGCCAGCTCGTCGGCGAGCGTGGTCTTGCCGGCGGCGGGCGGCCCGTCGACGGCGACCCGCGTCGGGTGCGCCACTGTGACGGACCCGACCGCCTCGGCCAGGAGGGCGATCAGCTGATCGCGGCGGGGATAATTGGATTGCCCCTGCGCCGGGCCGGGAGTTTGACTGCCGTCCATGTCGTCCCCCTCACCGGTCTTCGTCGCGGGTACGGGCCGTTCGGGCACGTCGCGGATCGCCGACGTCATCGGCCAGCATCCGCTGATCCACCGGATCCCGATGGAGACCAAGTTCCTCGTCGAACCCGGTGGCCTGCGGGACCTGGCCGGCGCGCTCACCGACCGGTACGACCCCATCGTCGGTGAGGACGCGCTGCACCGGCTGAGCGACTTCCTCACCGTACGCGTGCCCGGCCGGCGTGACGACCGTGGCAAGACAGTGCCCGAGCTGGTTGGCGAGCGGCGCTATCGGGACGCCGTACACCGGCTCTGGCCGCAGGTGATCGTGCACGCCTTCGAGGAGCCCGCGCCCGCGGAGGGCTTCGGCGACGGCGACCGGCCCTCCGGGCCGTTCGGGCCGGCCAGCCGACGACGGGTCGTCCCGAGGTACTTCCGTGACCGGAGCGAACTGATCGGCGTCCTGCGGGGCCTGGTCGACACCCTGTTCGGCGGGGCGGCGGCCGACGCGGGCAAGCCGACCTGGTGCGAGAAGACGCCGTTCAACCTCTTCTACCTGGACTTCCTCTGGGAACTGGTGACCGAGGCGACGATCGTGCACATCAAGCGTCACCCGATCTCGGTTCTCGCCTCCCACCTGGCCCAGCCGTGGGCGCCGTCCACAGTCGACGGTGTGCTGGCCTACCTGCTGCCGGTCTACGACAGGTGGCTGGCCTGGAGGAACGCGGCCGACCTGACGACCCGGCGATACGTCGAGGTGAAGGCGGAGGACCTGGCGGCCGACTGGCCCGGGCAGCGGCGGGCCCTGTTCGAGCGGCTGGGCGTCGAGGACGCCGTCACCGCGTCGACGTTCCAGGCGGACAAGCTCGCGCACCGCGACGACCAGTTCGACGCCGGCACCCGCGCGTACGTCGAGCGGGAACTGGGCGAGATCATCCCCGCGATGGGATACGAGTGACGGCCGAGCGACCTCAGCAGGAGCCGGCACAGTAGAGCCCGAAGGTCTCGGAGGTGACACGACCGGGCAACCGCAGATCAGGGGTCACGCCCTGTGGCGCAGTTCGCGGAGCACGCCGTGCCGGCGGAGCGCCCACCCCAGGCGCCGTGCGCTGGGGTGCCTGACGAACAGCACCGCCGCCCGGCGGATCAGCCCGAACCGGTTGTCGCTCACCTGATCGTCGACCGCCCGCCAGATCAGCTCGCGTACGCCGGCGCTGTCCAGCATCGCCCGCACCTCGTGGCGTACCCCGGGGTCCTCGGCCGCGGACGTGACGGCGGTGACCAGGCCGGGCCGGTCGGCGAGCGGCTCCACCGCCGCGGCGACGAGCGGCCGGCGTACGGTGTCCCGCTCCAGCAGCAGCAACACCGCCTCCCGGACCTCGGTGCTGTCGAGCCCGGACCGCAGCAGGCCCAGCGCGCTCCGCTCGACCTCGCGGTCACGGTCCGGAAGGGACAGCGCGGCCAGCAGCACCGTCACCTCGTCGAGGTCGACGAGGTGACGCAGCCCGTCGCGGAACTCCGGCAGCGCCCACGCCACCGTCAGCCCGCGCGCGAGATCGCGGTTCATGGCCACTCGCTACCCGGAGTCGGCAGCCTCCGAAACGCCGTCCGGTCGTTGCCATGTCGCTTAACTGGTGTTCTACTTAACCATAACAATCTGACGGAGGGTCACCAGAGTGATCAACTTTCATGTCGACCGGTCCAGCAGCGTCCCCGCGTACGCCCAGCTGGTGCGGCAGGTCCGTGAGGCGCTGCGGATCGGGACGCTGCGGCCCGGGGACCAGCTCCCCACCGTGCGCAGCGTGGTGACCGCGTGCACCGTCAACCCGACCACTGTGCTCAAGGCCTACCGGGAGCTGGAGCTGTCCGGCCTGGTGGAGGCGAGGCAGGGCGCGGGCACGTTCGTCAGCGGGACGCTCGGGCACGCCGATCCCCACGTCATGGCCCGCCTGCGCGGCAGCCTGGCCCGGTGGCTCGGCCAGGCCCGGGAGGCCGGTCTGGAGGACGAGGACGTCCAGGCGCTGCTCGCCTCGGTGATCGCGGCGAACGCGGCACCCGCGAGGAGAGAGAACGCGGAGGGCGCGGCGTGAGCGGCGAGCCGGTCGCCGTCGAGGCGCGTGACCTGAGCCGGCGCTACGGCGCCGTGTGGGCGCTGCGGGAGTGCTCGTTCGCGCTGCCCGCCAACCGGGTCGTCGCGCTGGTCGGCGCGAACGGCGCGGGCAAGTCGACGCTGCTGAGCATCATCGCCGGCACCCTGGCGGCCACCGGCGGCACGGTGTCGGTGCACGGCCGGCAGGTGGTGCGGGGCGGGTCCGCCGACGGTGGCAGCCGGGTGGCGATCCTGGCCCAGGACAAGCCGCTCTACCGCGACTTCACCGTGTCGGACATGCTCCGCTTCGGCCGCTCGACGAACCGTGTGTGGGACCAGCGGCGGGCGCTGTCGTGGCTCGACCGCTTCGCCGTCCCGCTGGACCGCCGCTGCGGCAAGCTGTCCGGCGGGCAGCGGGCGCAGGTCGCGCTGGCGGTCGCGCTCGGCTCCCGCCCGGCGGTGCTGCTGCTGGACGAACCCCTCGCGAACCTGGATCCGCTGGCCCGCGTCGAGGTGACAGGCGAGCTGCTGGCGGAGGTCGCCGACGACGACATGACTGTCATGCTGTCGACCCACATCGTCGCCGAGCTGAGCGGCGTCGGTGACCACCTGCTGCTGCTCGACGCCGGTCGGCCCGTCCTCGCCGGCGACGTCGAGGAACTCCTCGACAGCCACGTCCGGCTGACCGGGCCCCGCGCCGACCAGCCACCCGGGCCGGGCACGGTCGTCCAGGCCCAGCACACCGGCCGCCAGTCCACCTTCGTCCTCCGGCGGCCGGCGACACCGGCGGCCCACGCCGTCGTGGCACCCGGCTGGACCGCCCAGCCCATCACCCTGGACGAGCTGATCCTGACCCACCTCAGAGCGTCGGCCGCCGCGCCGCACGAGCGGGAGGCAGCCGCATGAGCCCGGTCGGCCAGCTGTCCGCACCCACGAACCGCCGGAGCGACCCCGGGTACGCCGGGGGCGTACGCGGTCTGCTCTGGCTGACCTGGCGTCAGCACCGCTGGACGGTGATCGGCACGCTGGTCCTGGCCGCGGTCCTGGTGGGCTGGATGACCTACCTGTCGGTGGAGCTGACGAGCCTGTGGCACCAGTGTCACGAGACGTTCTGCGCGGAGGAGTCGCCGCAGGGCCGGCGGCTCGGTGGCTCATCCGGCCTGGTCCTGACGCTGGCCGTGCTGTCGCAGGTGGTGCAGTGGATGCCGCTGCTGATCGGTGTGTTCGTCGGCGTCCCGGTGCTGACCAGGGAACACGAGCAGCGCACCCTGCTGCTGGCCTGGAGCCAGGACGTCTCCCCGCAGCGGTGGCTCTGGACCCGGCTGGCCCTGCTCGGCCTGTTCGTGGCGGCGGTGACCTCGGCCGTCGCCGGTGTCAGCGACCACCTGGAGCGACTCCAGGCCCGGGTCGCACCGGTGAGCCTGTTCGAGTACGGGCCGTTCCTCAACACCGCGATGCTTCCGGCGGTGATCAGCCTCTGCTGGTTCGCGGTCGGTGTCGCGCTCGGCGCCGCGATCAAGCGCACGCTCCCGGCCGTGTTCGGCGTGATCGTCGGCTTCGTCGGCCTGACCTATCTCGTCCGGTGGCGCTACCCCACGCTGATGGAGCCGCTGACCGCGCACCGCGTCATCGGCGGGCCGGGCGTGGGTGTGCTGCGCGACAACGCCCTGGTCGTCAAGGGCGGCATGATCGACTACGGGATCGACGGGCCGTCCGGCGCGTTCGACGCCTCCGGGCGTGAGCTCACCGGGGTCGAGCTGCAACGCCTCTGCCCGCCCGACAACGGCACCGGCCGGACGCTCGCCTGCTTCGTCGAGCACAACCTGCAGCAGCACCTCCAGTACCAGCCGGGCAGCCGGATCCCCGAGTTCCACCTGATCGTCGCCGGCGGCTATCTGGGCCTGACCGCGCTGGCACTCCTCGTCGTCTGGTGGATCGTCCGCCGTACCGACCTGAGCGCGGGCTGACCAGGGATCGGCCTTGCCGGTGTTGTTACTGGCGAGTAGCGTTCGGGCATGAGCATCGACTCTCGCCAGGTGGCGGCCGGTCTCCTCGACGCCGTGCCGTTCGCCCGCACGCTCGGAATCGAGTTCGTCGAGGTGGCGCCCGAGGCCGAGGGCGGGGTCCGGGCCGTGGTCCGGCTCCCCGACGACCCGGCGCACCACAACCACGTGGGCGGCCCGCACGCCGGAGCCATGTTCACGCTGGGGGAGACCGCCTCGGGCGCGGTTGTTCTGGCCGCGTTCGGGCAGGCGCTCGACCGGGCCGTACCCCTGGCCGTGACCGCGACCATCCGCTACCTCAAGGTGGCGGTGGGGCCGGTGCTGGCGACCGCGCGGCTCGGCGGCGTACCCGCCGAGGTGCTTGCCGAGCTGGACGCCGGGCGGCGGCCGGAGTTCCCGGTCGAGGTGGAGGTCCACACCGAGGACGGCACGGTCACCTCCTCGCTCACAGTGATCTGGACGCTCCGCCCGAACCGCTGAGCCCCGAACGGGGTTTGCCCGGGGCGAGGGCTGGATAGATTCAAGCGATGCTGGGCCTCCCCGCGCACGTGAACGCTTGTCTCTTCGATCTGGACGGTGTGCTGACGCAGACCGCCAAGGTGCACAACGCCGCCTGGGCGGAGACGTTCGACGCGTACCTGCGACGCCGGTCGGCCGAAACCGGCGAGCCGTTCCACCCGTTCGACAGCGGACCGGACTACAACCGGTACGTGGACGGCAGACCGCGCGCCGACGGGGTGCGCACATTCCTGGCCTCGCGCGGCATCACGCTGCCCGAGGGATCGCCGGACGACCCGCCCGAGGCGGACACCGTCAACGGCCTCGGCAACCGCAAGAACGTCGTCCTGCTCCAGCGGATCGAGCACGACGGCGTCGAGGTGTACGAGGGCTCGGTGCGCTACCTGGAGGCGGCCACCACGGCCGGACTGCGCCGCGCTGTCGTCTCGGCCAGCGCCAACTGCGCCGCCGTGGTGCACGCCGCCGGACTGGACCGCTGGCTGGAGGCACGGGTGGACGGCGTGGTCGCCCGCGCGAACGGGCTACGCGGCAAACCGGCCCCGGACACGTTCCTGGAAGGCGCGCGGCTGCTCGGCGTCGAACCGTCGCAGGCCGCCGTCTTCGAGGACGCCCTCGCCGGCGTCGCCGCCGGGCGGGCCGGCGGATTCGGGTACGTGGTGGGCGTCGACCGGGTCGGCCAGGCCGACGAGCTGCTGGCGCACGGCGCCGACGTGGTGGTCACCGACCTCGCCGACCTGCTCGCCCCGGAGCCGGCCGCGTGATCCGGGAACGGGCGTACCCGGTCGAGCCCTGGCACGTCCGGGAGATGCAGCTCGACATGGACGTGCTGGCCCAGTCCGAGTCGGTGTTCGCGCTGTCCAACGGGCACATCGGGCTGCGCGGCAACCTCGACGAGGGCGAGCCGCACGGGCTGCCCGGCACCTACCTGAACTCGTTCTACGAACTGCGCCCGCTGCCCTACGCGGAAGCCGGCTTCGGATTCCCCGAATCCGGGCAGACCATCGTCAACGTCACGAACGGCAAGCTGATCCGGCTGCTCGTCGACGACGAGCCGCTCGACGTGCGCTACGGCGAACTGCTCGCCCACGAGCGGGTCCTCGACATGCGTGCCGGCACGCTCCAGCGGGAACTGCACTGGCGCTCCCCGGCCGGCCGCGAGGTCAAGGTCCGCACCACCCGGCTCGTGTCGTTCACCCAGCGCTCGGTGGCGGCCATCCACTACGAGGTCGAGCCGGTCGACGGGCCGCTGCGGCTGATCCTCCAGTCCGAGCTGGTCGCCAACGAGTCGCTGCCGCCGCAGAGCCGCGACCCGCGGGTCGCCGCCGTCCTGGAGTCGCCGTTGCAGGCAGAGGAGGAGCTGACCACCGACGACGGCGGCCAGCTCATCCACCGCACCAAGGTCAGCGGCCTGCGGGTCGCCGCCGCGATGGGCCACGACGTGGACGGACCCGAACGCACCACGATCGAGAGCGAGGGGTACGAGGACTGGGTCCGCACCACCATCGGCTGCGTGCTCAAGCCCGGCCAGACGCTGCGGGTGGTCAAGTACCTCACGTACGGCTGGTCCAGCCGCCGGTCCCTCCCGGCCCTGCGCGACCAGGTCGGCGCGGCGCTGGCAGCGGCCCGGCTCGACGGCTGGGACGGGCTGCGCCGGGCCCAGCGCGAATACCTGGACGCGTTCTGGGACGCCGCCGACGTGCGCGTCGAAGGCGACCCCGAGGTGCAGCAGGCCGTCCGGTTCGGCCTCTTCCACGTCCTCCAGGCCGGCGCCCGCGCGGAACGACGGCCGATCTCGGCCAAGGGCCTCACCGGCCCGGGGTACGACGGCCACGCGTTCTGGGACACCGAGATGTTCGTGCTGCCGGTGCTCACGTACACGCAGCCCGGCGCGGTGCGCGACGCGTTGCAGTGGCGGTACGACACGCTGGCGCAGGCCCAGGAACGCGCCCGCACGCTGAACCTCGAAGGCGCCGCCTTCCCGTGGCGCACCATCGAAGGGCCGGAGTCGTCGGCGTACTGGCCCGCCGGGACCGCCGCGTTCCACATCGCCGCCGACGTCGCCGACGCGCTGCGCCGCTACGTGCTGGTCACCGGCGACGAGGCGCTGGAACGGGAGATCGGGCTGGAACTGCTGATCGAGACCGCCCGGCTGTGGCGTTCGCTCGGCCACCACGACCGCGCCGGCCGGTTCCACATCGACGGCGTGACCGGCCCGGACGAGTACACGGCGGTGAAGAACGACAACGTCTACACCAACCTGATGGCTCAGCGGAACCTGCGTACCGCCGCGGACTGCGCGATGCGCTACCGGGACCAGGCGCTCGACCTCGGCGTCACCGAGGAGGAGGCCGCCGCCTGGCGGGACGCCGCGAACGACATGCACGTCCCGTACGACGCGGAGACCGAGGTGCACGAGCAGGTGGAGGGGTTCACCCGCTTCCAGGAGTGGGACTTCGAGCACACGCCGCCGGAGAAGTACCCGCTGCTGCTGCACTACCCGTACTTCGACCTCTATCGCAAGCAGGTCGTCAAGCAGGCCGACCTGGTGCTCGCCATGCACTGGCGGGGCGACGCGTTCAGCGCCGCAGAGAAACTGCGCAACTTCGTCTACTACGAGCGCCGCACCGTACGTGACTCGTCGCTGAGCGCCTGCACCCAGGCGGTGCTGGCGGCCGAGGTCGGCTACCTCGAACTGGCCCACCGTTACCTGCGCGAGGCCGCGCTGATGGACCTGCACGACCTCAACGAGAACACCCGCGACGGCGTGCACATGGCGTCACTCGCAGGTGCCTGGATCGCGCTCGTCGCCGGGTTCGGCGGGCTGCGGGACCACGACGGGATGCTCTCCTTCGCGCCCCGGCTCTCCAGCCGCCTCAGCCGCCTGGAGTTCTCGCTCCAGTGGCACGGGATGCGGCTGCGGGTCGACGTCCGGCCGCACCAGACTACGTACTCGCTGCGCAACGGCGGTCCGGACACCGTCGTGGAGCTGCGGCACCACGGCGAGCCGCTGCAGGTCACCTCCGCGCAGCCGGTCACCGTGGCCGTGCCGCCGACACACCCGAGGGGGCCGCAACCGGAGCAGCCGCAGGGCCGCGCGCCGCTGATGCACCTGCCCGAACGGATGGAGTGAGCGGCCCCGCCACGAAGGGCGGGACCGCTCGGTACGCGTACCTCAGAACTGGCGGCCGTTGGACGGACGCCCACCGGCGTCGCGCGGCGCCGTGGCCCGCGGATCGTCGGACGTCCGCGCCGTCGAGGCGCGGTCGGCCCAGTCCGGCGAGCGCTTCAGCTCCTGCTTGCGGCGTTCCTGGTCGGTGAGTTCCTGTTCCCGGGACCTGTCCTGTTTCGCCATGACGATCCTCGCGATCGGTCGGGGTCCGTGGTCACCCGGCGCGTTCCCGCCCGGCGGCGGCTCAACCGTCCAGGCGAGGGCTCAGCCGTCCAGGCGAGGGCTCAGCCGTCCACGTGCTGGGCGAAGCTGCGCCGCAGGTGGTCCTTGGGGCGGGAGCCGACGATCGAGCCGACCACCTCACCGCCCCGGAACACCAGCATGGTCGGCGCGGACATGATCCGGTGGGCGCGCGCGGTGGCCGGGTTCTCGTCGGTGTTCAGGGTGACGAAGCGCAGCGCGTCGCCGAACTCCTCGGCCAGCTCGGCCAGGTGCTTCGACACCACCCGGCACGGCGGGCACCACTCGGCCCAGAAGTCCACCACCACCGGCCGGTCGGCGGCCAGCACTGTGGCCGCGAAGGTGTCGTCGGTGACCGGGTTCAGCCGGCCGGTCCCCGTGTCCTGAGGCATGTTTCCTCCCGTTGGGCGATCGCGTGGGCGAGCTGGTCGTGCAGCCGGCGGCGGACGTCACCCAGCCGGTCGAGGTAGTCGTCCACCTCGGCGAGCTTGCGCCGCAGCACCGCCACCGAATCGGGGCAGACGTCACCGGAGTCGTTCCCGGCGCGCAGGCAGGCGACGAACGGGCGGATGTCGTCCAGGCCGAAGCCGATCGCCAGCAGGGAGCGGATCTCACGGACGACGCGTAGTTCCGCCTCGTCGTACACCCGGTACCCGTTGGCGGACCGGTTCGGCCGGACCAGCCCGTGGGCCTCGTAGTAGCGCAGGGTGCGGGTGCTCGTACCGGCCCGCTGCGCCAGCTCCCCGATCCGCATCCGCCGCCCCCGTCCCTCACTGCCAGGTTGACGCTAAACCTTGCCGCCGACGTCAACGCAACCCGCACGCGTGCGCTTTCCCCCGGGCTGTCCCCCGGGCTTCCCCGCTGTCCCCGTCGATCATGAAGTTAGCGGCGTTTTCGATCTCGGAATCTGCCGCCAACTTCATGATCAACCCTGTCCGGGGCGGGGTGCGGGGTTGGGGTGCTGCCCTCGTGGATCTTGGTACGAAATGGCCCCTCCAGGGGCCGTTCCGTACCAAGATCTGCCCCGGGGCCTTCCCCGGTGGGATTGATCATGAAGTTGGCGGGGTGGGGGAGCGCTTTCTGGGCCGTCACCTTCATGATCGTCGGGGTGGGGGGTATGCGTGAGGGGAGGGGGAGAGCGGGAGGGGCGGTGAGGGGAATGCGTGAGGTTTCGGTGCCTGTGGTGGACGGCGGACTCGTCGGGGACGTGGTGGTGCCGGCGGGAGCCGGTGGGGTGGTGCTGTTCGCGCACGGGAGCGGCAGCTCGCGGCACAGCCCGCGCAACATGGCCGTCGGGCGTGCACTCAACGAGCGCGGGCTCGGCACGATGCTCGTCGACCTGCTGACCGCCGACGAGGAGGCCCGGGACGAGATCACCGCCGAGCTGCGCTTCGACATCGGCATGCTGGCCGAGCGCCTCGCCGGGATCGTCGACTGGATGGGCTCCGACCCGGAACTGGGGAGGCTCCCGATCGGGCTGTTCGGCGCCAGCACCGGCGCCGCCGCCGCGCTGGTCGCGGCCGCGGCCCGGCCGGACCGGGTGGGCGCTGTGGTCTCCCGCGGCGGCCGGCCCGATCTGGCCGGCAGCTCACTGACTGCGGTACGCGCACCGACGCTGCTGCTCGTCGGCGGCCTGGACGAGCAGGTGATCGCACTCAACGAGCAGGCCCGGGACGCGCTGGGCGAGGTCGCCGAGCTGCGGATCGTGCCCGGCGCCACGCACCTGTTCGAGGAGCCCGGCACGCTGGAGCAGGTGGCCGACCAGGCAGGTACGTGGTTCACCACGCACCTGCGCCAGCCGCACCCCGCCTGACCGGCGGCGGAATCAGCCGGCTGCCTCGGCGGCGCGGCCCGGGTCGGCGGTCGGTGCGGGAACGTCGGAGCCGCTCCGCTCGGCGGCGCGGTGCCGCTGCACGGTGTCCAGCACCCGCCACAGCACCGCCGCGATCGGCACCGACACGAACGCCCCGGCGACCCCGGCCACCAGCGTGCCGGCGGTGACCACCACCAGGATGACCGCCGGGTGCAGCTGCACCTGCCGCCGCATGACCAGTGGTTCCAGCAGGTTGCCCTCGATCTGCTGCACGGCGATCACCGCGGCCAGCGTCAGCAGCGCGGTGGTGGGACCGTTCGCGGCGAGCGCGACGAGCACCGCCACCGCACCGGCCACCGTGGCGCCGATGATGGGCACGAACCCGCCGAGGAACGTGATCAGGGCGAGCGGCAGGGCCAGCGGGACACGCAGCACGACCAGGGCCAGCCCGATGCCGATGGCGTCGATGGCCGCGATGATCATCGTGCCTCGGCTGTACGCGCCGAGCGTCCGCCAGCCCGCCCGTCCCGCCTCGGCGGTCAGCTCCCGGCGCGGGCCGGTCAGCCGCCGCAGCACCCAGCGCCACATCGAGCGGCCGTCCTTGAGCAGGAAGAACAGCAGCACCAGGGCGAGCAGCACCGCGCCCGCGACCTCGGCGACCTTGCGTGCCCCGGCGACCGGGTCGGGCGCACCGCTGCTCAGGCCCTGCCGGATCTGCTCCACGAGCCGGTCGAGCTGCTGGTCGGTGACCGGCAGGCTGGAGGTGACGAAGTCGCGGGTGCGCTGCAACCCCTCGTCGAGCTGCTGGCTCAGCTCGCCGAACTGGCTCGCCGTGAGGTTCCAGACCAGGACGCCGGCACCGCCCAGGATGCCGAGCAGCAGCAGGATGCTCAGCAGCGCGGCGAGCCCGGCCGGCACCCGCAGCCGGCGCAGGCGTACCAGGACCGGGTCGAGCAGCGCGGCGAGGAAGAGCGTGCCGGCCAGCGCCACCGCAAGCGGCGCGAGCAGCACGGCGATCTGCCCCAGCAGCCACAGCCCGGCCGTCACCACCAGCAGGCAGGCGCTCCAGGTGACCGCCGTCCGTACCGGCCAGGGCAGTCCGGCCCAGGTCTGCCGCGGTCCGGCGGTCGGTGCCCGCCCGGGTATACCAGCGTCGTCGTCCACGTCGCCCTCCTCGATCGAGGCCGTTGGTACCCGACGCGAGCCGATCCGACACCAAGGCCGCAACCGCCCACCCGGCGTTTGTGCCCCCGGCCTTAGGGAAGGCATTCAACGTATCGAAGGGAGATCCGACATGAGCGACTTCATGGACAAGGCCAAGGACTTCGCGGACAAGCACGACAAGCAGGTCGACCAGGGCATCGAGAAGGCGGGTGACGCTGCGGACAAGCGCACCGGCGGCAAGTACGACAACCAGATCGACAAGGGCGTCGACATGGCGCAGCAGCGCACCGGCGAAGGCGACACCGGTCGCTGACGTACACCCGCTTCGGACACGACGGCGGCCACGCCCCCGGGTGGGGAGCGTGGCCGCCGTCGTGTCGGGCCGGCCTCCACAGGGGAGACCGGCCCGTCCGTCAGGAGCTGTAACCGCGGCCGGCGATCCAGTTGGCCAGCTCGGTCACGTCCATCCAGTACGTCGGCACGTCCGGCCGGGCCGGGTCCGCGATCAGCACCCGGTCGCCGTCGCCCTCGTACCGCACGACTGTCACGTAGTGGCCGGGGTAGCTGTGCTCCACCCCGTCGACGTCCCGGGCGCCGCCCAGGATGTTCGCCACCACGGGCCGGTCGTCGTCCACAGCGGTACGGATGTCCGCGCGCAGGCGGTCGACCTGCTCCCGGGTGGCCACGTCGTCGCGGATCTCGGTGGTCCGGTACTTGCCACCTGTGTACTCGTTCAGGACCCGGGTGATGTCGATGGCCGAGTCGGTGCCGTTCTCGGTGGTACCGAGCTTGGCGGCCAGCTCGTCCTGGCTCACGTCCTTGCCCTCGGCCGACAGCGCGATCCGGGTCGAGGCGGGACCGCAGTAGAAGAAGTTCGGCTGCGCCTGGTACTCGTAGTCGGCGGCGCGGTCACCCTTGCCCTTGACCGGGGCGGCGTGGGCGGCGGCGGCCGGACCGGCGACGGCACCGCCGGCCGCGGCCAGACCGGCGACGGACAGCACACACTTACGGATGATCGGGTTCATGGTCGAGGCTCCATTCGGGGGTCGACGGCTCCGTGCGGGAGACGCGGCACCAGGAGTGGCGCTCGGCGTACGGAGAGTTCAACCGCTCTGCCTCGGCAGCCCATTTCCGGGCGTGACCGGGGCCACCGCGGAACCGGACAGACGCCTCAGCCGGGCAGGCTTCCCAGCAGCCCTGTCACCGCGATCTCGATGACCACCCGCTCCGGATTCGGACGCGGCGTGCGATAGCGCTCGGCGTACCGGCGCTCGGCCTCGGCCACCGACTCCGGGTCGCGGCGCAGCACCGCCCGGCCCTCCACGGTCAGCCACCAGCGGCCGTCGACCTGGCACACCGCGACCGGGACGCCGTCCGGCCCGCCCGCCGCGACGTGCCGGGCCTTGGCCGACCCGGCTGAGGTGATCACCCGGGCCAGCCCGGCCGCGGGGTCGAAGGTCACCCCCACGGGTACGACGTGCGGGGTGCCGTCGGCACGCGGTGTGGTGAGCGTGGCGAGGTGCCGATCCGCGAAGAAGCGGGCCACCCGTTCGTCGCTCGGATCCAACCGATGCCGTGCCGCCATGTCGTCTCCTCGTTCCGTGCCGGTGACGTCTCAGCGGCGGGGCGCCGCGCCGGGCGGCAACGTCGCCACCGGGGATTCCCCGGCGGCCCGCTGCTCGGCGCGGTGCTTGGCGACCAGCCGGCCCAGGTAGAACAGTGCGCCGGCCAGCACGCCCATGTCGTCCAGGTAGATCGGGTCGGGAAGCAGGTCCACCGGCAGGATCGTGTAGATCAGCGCGCCGTAGAACGCGACCTTGCCACCGGCGCCGAGCGCGCCGAGCATGCGGCGGGTGCGGACCACCCGGATGGCGAGCAGCACCGCCCCGGCCAGCATGGCCGCCGCGAGGACGGCGGCGAGGACGACCAGCACCCAGGCTTCACGGGACACGCCACCACGCTAGCCGAGCCGAGCCCGCCACGCCCGGCGGTCGTCCCCGCCGCGGGGGCGCTCGCCTTCGGCACCCGCACCGGACGACGGCCTGTCGGGCCGCTGCCGGGCGACGACCCGTCGGGCCGCTGCCGGACGACGGCCTGTCGGGCCGCTGCCGGGCGACGGGTTTTCAGGCCGCGACGGCCGCCCGGCCGCGAGCCACCGGCGGCAGTTCGCGGGTGACCTCGGGGCTCGCCGTTCCGGTCGGCAGTTCCCGGGTGGCCTCGGGCCCGGCGAACCCGACGATGGAGAGTTCCGTCTGCGGCTCGGCGACCGGGTGCAGCGCCGCGAACGCCTCGTCGCGCAGGCTCTGCGCCGCCGCCGCGGCCAGCTCGGCGGTCTGCCAGGCGGCCTGCTCCCGCTGCGCGGCGGCCCGGTGCCGTGCCGCCATGTTGTCCCGGACCAGCCGGCGCAGCAGCAGTTCCTGCTCCACCGGGTGCCGGCTCGGATCCCAGCCGTTGCCGCCGAGGATGTCGCTGAGCTGCCGCACCGTGATCTCGTCGCGCCACTGGGCGTCCATCGCGGCCCGGTGCAGCCAGCGCTCCCGGTCCGCGTACTCGGCCGGGGTCCGGGCGGTCCGGGGCAGCGGCAGCGCCGCGGCGGCGGTCAGGCGCCGGACGTCCTCCTCGGCCGCCTGGTACGCCTGCCAGGCAGCCTCGGCCTCCTCCTGTGCGGTCAGCCACTCGGCGCGGCTCCGCTCGGCGGTCGCCGTCGCACGGGAGGCGGCCACTGCCACCTCGTCGGCGTAGCGGATCCGCTCCTGGTCCCGTACGCGGGCGCGCTCGGCGCGTTCGATGCTGCTCGGGCGGGCGGCGTCACTGATCCGGTCGACCAGTTCCGAACGGAACCGGGACGGGCGGACGATCAGCGCGGCGACCACTGTCGCGGCCACGGCGAGCAGGACCAGCCAGATCACGGCGGCCGCGGGCATGTCGGGCAGGACGGAGGAGAAGACGGTCTGCATTACCAGCACCTCGTGGGTGGAACGTAGGACGATCGACGGTTGTGGCCCGGACATCCGGGCGGGTGCGCGTCGTGACTCGGACGCGACGGGACGCGCGGCAGGGCGCGAGGCGTGCGGCCCGTGGGACCGCGCCGGGGCGTACCGGAAGGGTTGCCCGGTCAGGCGCGCGGCGGACCGCGACGGGCGATGTGCGCCCGGCCTGGGTCGGCGGCGGCGACGACCTCGACGCCGGGAACGCGCCCGGCGGAGTCGGCGGAAAGGCCTTCGGTGCCGGCCGGGCGGGTGCCGGGGCCGGTGGTCCGCAGGGCGGCGGTCGTGGCGTCGGCCGCCGTGAGTTCCGCGGCGCCGGCCGTGACCGCCTGCCGCGTCGCGACGTGCTCGATCGCCGCGACGTGCGAGGCGACGGCGTGCGAGGCGACTGTGGCGTGCGAGGCCGCGGCGGCGTGGGCGGGTGCGGCGGTGATGCCCTGGAGGCCGGCGATCAGCACCAGGCCGGCCACAGCCGTGCGGGCGATCCGGCGCAGCGTCGCTGTCCAGGTGGACGGGGCGAACGCTACGGGCAGCACCTATTCAACCTATCGGTCGACGGACGATCCCGCAGCTCAAGGATCTTGCGGTTTACGTGAGCCACCCCACGGGTCGGTGTGGACGGAGACCCACGCGGGCCGGACGTGCGACGGCGCGGCGCCCCTGCCGAGGTGCCGCGCCGTCCAGTGGATGCCGGGTCAGTTGCCGCCGAGCACCGGCGGCGGAGCGGCGTCTCCGTCGCCCCAGACCATCTCGTCCTCGGTGAGCCAGGTCAGCCGGCCGTCGGACTCGTCGTCGCCGTGGCCGCCGCGCCCACCCAGCACGCCGCTGCGGCCGGCCATTGCGGGCCGCCCGGTGGCGCCGCCGGTGCGCTCGGCGGACTTGCTCCCGGCGTCGACCACGAGGCCACGGCCGGAGGTGAGCCGGCCCGTGCCGGCCGCCGAGCGGTTCTCCGCGCCGGACATGCCGCCGAAGCGGGCCGAGGACGCCGAGTTGGCGCCGGTGCCCGCGAGCGAGCCGGTGCTCAGCACACCGGGGGCGCCGTAGAGCCCGCCACCCGGTCCGCCGGCGCCCATCGTCGTCGGTCCGGCGCCGCCGGGACCGAAGCCCGGGCCGCCGCCGATCGTCGGACCGCCCGCGGTGCTGGTCAGCGGCGTGGCGCCGGCCAGCGAGGTGCCGGTCGGGTCGACGGTGCCGCCGGTCGGCACCGAACCCGGAGCGCCCGCGCCCGGCTGGCCGCCCGGAGTGCCCGCACCCGGTGTGCCCTCGCCCGGCGTGCCGCCGGTCGGGGCCGTGTGGTGCACGCCCGACGTGGTGGCGGTGGCGTTGGCGCCCGGGCCGAAGCTGCCCAGGCTCGGGCCGGACGACGGCGTCTTCACCGACGGCCCGTTCTGCAGCGTCGGGTCACCGTTGCCGGTGTGGCCGGGCAGCTCGGTCTCCGGCGGGTCCGGTACGACGATCCGGCCGTACGCCGAGAAGTCGTAGCCCTCGGCGAGCTTGGCCACGACCTGCACCATCCGCTGGTGCGCCTTCTCCTGCTCGGCCTTGTCCTGCTGGTGGCCGACGATCCCGCCGATCACCGCGCCGGGTGCGCCGCCGATCAGGAAGCCCTTGCCGGCGCCGGAGAGCAGCTTGTCGTTGTCGTCGGTCTTCTCCGGGCTCTCCGCCTTGGACTGCGCGGCCCGCAGCTCGCTGGACATCATGTCGAGGCCCTGTCGGATACCCGTCATGCCCTCGGCGAGGTTGCCGGAGTAGCGGACGACCATGTCCAGCCGGCGGTGGAACTCCCGCGCGGCGTCGCCGGTCCAGGTCTTCGCCAGCGCCTCCAGGTCGGCGGTCAGGTCGCGGCCGAGATCGTCGAGCGTGCCCTTGAGGGAGGTCCACTGGGCGCTGAGCGCCTCGATCTGCTTCGGGTCGCCGGCGTTGACGCCCTGGTAGAGCTCCTCGTGACTGACGTGCTCGTAGCGCCGGGTGTACTCAGACACGCGGGTCCTCCTTCGGCTGCTTCATCGCCTCGTTCAGCCCGGAGAGGGCGGCGGCGATGTCGGCCGCGGCGGCGGCGTTGCGGGCCTCGGCGGTCTTGTAGTTCGTCATGATCTTGTGGGTCGCCTCGCGGGCGGCCAGGATCGCACGGCGCAGCCGGTCGACGTGGTTGACGTAGCTCTGGTGGGTCTCGGAGTAGCGACGTGCGTTGTCGGTCGCGTCGGTGAACGTGCCGAGGGCCGGCGGGCGGCACTGCATCTGGGTGTTGAGCTTGCGCAACACCGACTCCGCCTCGTGCAGACGCCGCTCGAGCCGCTGGTGAAAGTCCTCCAAGGACAGTACGTCTACTGTCGTGCGCCCCGTCATGGCTGCATCCCCGTAGTCATCGTCGATAACCGTTCGCCGTACTCAGGTTAGTCGAAGCGAGCCAACCCGGGCGACCCGTGACGGAGATCCTCCACTTCGGATCGCCGCAGGGCCTGTCAACCGCCCTGGACCTGCGCCTCCGCGCCACCGGCCGACGGTGTCGCGGTGGCCCCCGGAGGCGTCGACGCATCGAAGTAGGTCATCGCATCCTCGCGGGACAGCGTCGGTCCGGTCGGCACCAGCGCCAGCAGCGAGGCGGGTACGGCGAGCGGCGTCACGTCGCCGTACCCGAGCGCGCTCTTCGCGTCGCCCCCGGCGGTGCCGAGCGGATAGCGGATGCCCTGCGCGGTGATCAGGTAGACAGTCGAACCGGCCGCCGCCTTGCCGCTCTCCCCGGCCGTGGCCTGCACCAGTACGCCCTTGCCACCGGGCAGCAGCACGCTCTCGGCGGTGCGTACCGCGTCCCGGGCGCCCTGCCGCGCGGGCATCGCGGTCGCCGAGGTCAGCTCGGCCGGCGGGGAGTCGAAGACCTCCAGCGTGGTGGTCGGCGGCTGACCGGCCGGGCCGGGCCGGTAGGTGGCGCAGAGCACCGTCCGTCCCGGACGGACCTCGTGCAGCGTCGGCAGCCGGGCAGGCAGGCCGTCCGCGTCGAGGCGCTGGTCGGTGAGGAGCCGGCCCGCCTCATCCGGAGTGATCTGCGTCACCTCGCCACCCCCGCCGAGCAGCAGCAGCGCGGTGACCTCGCGGACTGTCGCCAGGCCCTGCCGGGTGAGCACGTAGTACTGGCCGGCGGCCTGGTAGACCTGGCCGATCCGGGCCGGCCGGTCGGCCACTGTGAGCCCGCTCGCGCCGCCGTCCCCGGCGATCGCCGGCTTGCGCAGCACCGGCCCGGCCGGCACCGCGTTCAGCAGTTGCTGCCCGACGGTCAGGTTCGTCGCGCCGGCCATCTTCAACGCCACCAGCGCCTGCTCGTCGCCGGCCACCCGCAGCCGGGAACCACCGGTGAGCAGGTAACGCGCGTCGTTGGTCCGCACCACCACGGCCCGGTCGGTGAGCGCCGTGCCGCCGGGCAGCGCGCGGTCGATCACCAGGTGGGTGGTGGAGCGCCGCGGGTCGTTCGGGTCCGGCACGTCGCACACCGACCAGGGGAGCCCGACCAGCGACTTGCGATCCGGCAGGTCGTCCGGGGCGCCGACGATGCCGACCAGCCGCCCGCGTGGACGGTCCTTGATCGACGCCTGGGACATGGTGCGTGGCTGCGCCGCGGCGTCGTTGACGATCAGCCGCGCCGAGGCGTAGTTGAGCGTCGGGCGCAGCACCTTGTCCTCGCCGAAGTAGTACGTCGCGCCGGTCTCCCGCTCGATCACCAGCGTGTTCGGCTCCAGCGGCGCGGAGTTGCTGGTGAGCTGGCCGTACGCGCCCACGCCGCCGAGCACCACTGCGGCCGCGATGACGCTGCCGAACACCGCCATGCCGAGGCGGCGCATCGGCAGGTCGTTCGTCTCCGGATCACCGGAGAGCAGCGCCGAGACGATGCGGCGGGTGACGAAGCGGTACGCCTGCACCTGATCGCGGCGGGTCCGCATGACTAACCTCCGGCGGGGGTGGGTCCGCGGCGACAGGTCCGAACAGCGCCGCGGGCTTCCCTACGATAAGGGGCCGTCGGGGGTGCGCCGGACCCCGTCCGCCGACCGAACGACCGCACCCGCCCGGCGGATGCCCAGGATGTCCAGAAGGGACGCACACCGATGACGCAGCTCCAGGCGCCACCCGGTCGTACCGCCACCACTCCCGCCGTACCGCCGGACCGGCCGGTCACCCCGGCCGACAAGCGCCGCCGGGGACGCCTCGGCCCGGTCGTGGTCGGGCAGCTCGTGGTGGTGGAGTGCGCGGCGCTCGCGGTCTGGTTCGCCACCGCCGGCCCGGCGTGGCTGCTCGCGGTGGTCGCCGTCCTGGCGCTGCTGGCGGTGGCCGCGGCGTTCGCGCGCCGGGGCGGCCGCTGGTGGTACGAGGACCTGATGCTCCGCCGCCGGCTGCGCCGGCGCCGCGACCGCGCCCGGGGCGCGGCGCCCGGTGGTGACCCGAGGCTGGCGGCGCTCGCCCCGGAGCTGACAGTGGTGGAGCTGACCGAGCGCGGCACCCGGCTCGGCATCGGGCAGGACGACCGGGGCTGGTTCGCCGCGCTGGCGCTGACCGGCCGGCCCGGCGCGCCCGCCGGCTCGATCGAGGCGGCGGTGGTGGACCGCGCGCTCGCGGTGCTCGCCGACTTCTCCGGCCCGGTCACCCAGACCCAGGTCGTCTCGCACACCCTGGTCTGGTACCCGGCGCCCGGCGCGCCGCCGTCCGCGTACCGGACCGTGTGGGTGGCGCTGCGCCTGTCGGTGTCCGACGCGCGGGCCGAGGCGGTGAGCCGGGGCGGCGGCCTGCGCGGCGTGCACCGCACGGTGGCGGCCGGGGTGGGCCGGCTCGGCAAGGCGCTCAACGCCGCCGGCCTCGGTCACCGGGTGCTCGACCGGAACGAGCTGCACGCGGCGGTGGTGTCCGGGGCCGGGCTCGACCTGGCACCGGAGTCCCCGGTGGAGACGTGGACCAGCCTGCGCGGGGGCGGCTGGACGCAGCGCTGCCTGGCCCTGCGGGTACGCCCCAACGGCTCACTCGGCGCGCTGGTCGACGCGGTCACCGCCACCTCCGCGCCCTCGCACACGGTCGCCGCCGTGGTGCTCCCGGGCGGCCGGCGGGTGCCGCCGCTGCTGCGGGTGGCAGCCATGGACGGGCACGCCGAGGCGCTGGTGAAGGCGGTCCGCGAGATGGCGCGGCGCGCGGGCGTGCCGGCCCGCCCGCTGGACGGCCAGCACGGCCCCGGCGTCTACGCCACCGCGCCGGTCGGCACCGCGATGGGGACCGTCACGGTCGAAGGTTGACGATCCAGCCGTACGCGCCGCAGACCCAGACGGCCAGCGGCACCAGCGCGATGATGAGCAGGATCTCGACGATGTCCAGGGTCCGGCCCCAGACCGGGGAGATCCGCTTGCCGGCCACGGTCAGGCCGTAGACCAGGCTGATCACGGCCAGCACGGCCAGGCCGCCCAGGATCAGCCCGAGGCGTACCGCCAGCGAGCCGGCGGCGAACGTGGCGGCGGCGACCAGCCCCAGGCCGACGGTGCCGGACAGCAGCACCGGCGTGCGCTGGGCGCGGCTGAGGAACGGGCGTGCCCGCAGCAGCGACAGCAGCGCCAGCACCAGGCAGAGCAGGACCGCCGGGAGCCGGCCGTTCTCGGCCAGCACCACCTCGCCGCCGAGCACCAGCAGCGAGACGGTCCAGAGCAGACCGGTGAGGAACGCGTCGGCGCGCTCGCTGTTGCGCAGCACCGACGGCCCGTCCACCGACTCGGTGTCGGTCTTGAGGTCGTCCGGGCCGGTGGGGATGGACGGCACCGGCAGCCGGGCCAGGCGGTAGGCGAGCATCGGCAGGGCGGGCAGCGCGCCGAACGCGACTGTCGACACCACCGCCGCAGACGCCGCCGCGCCGATGTCGAAGGCCAGGCTGAGCACCGCGCCGAGGCCGACCGCCGCGCCCACACCCACCGCGCCGAGGAAGAGCGGCAGGCGGTCGCCGACGGCGAGCGCGGCGATCGCGCCGAAGACCACCACAGCGGTGCCGGCGAGCAGGACGTGCGGACCGGCCAGCTCGCCGAGCGTCCGCTCACCGGCGAGCACCAGCAGGCCGCCGACGCCCGCGTACCCGATCCCGACCAGGGCCAGCACCGCGCCGGTGCGGCTGTCGCCGGCGGCGCGGGACAGCACCGCGGCGCCGACCAGCAGCGCCACCGCGACCACGAACGCGGCCGCCGCGCCGGGTAGCTGCGGTGGGCCGGTGAGCAGCGTCGCCACCGCGCCCGCGGCGAGCGCCGAGGCGGCCAGCAGGACCGCGAACACCCGTGTGGTGCCGACCTGCCAGGCGCCCGCCCGCTGGGTGGTGGAGGTGGCGACCGCGTCCACCACGTCGTCGAAGACGATCTCGGGGGCGGTCGCGGCACGCGGGTTGAAGTAGAGCACCTCGCCGTCGCGGACGCCGAGCTGCGCGGCGGTCCGGCCGCCGTCGAACGGCTGACCGCCGAGCCGGGACAGGGCCCAGCCGCCGTGCCGCACGCCCTCGTCGGCCAGGTCCTCGCCCGCGTACCGCAGCAGCGTGGGCAGCAGGTCGGCGAGCGGCACGTCGGACGGCAGCGCCAGATCCATCCTGGTACGCGGCGCCACGATGGTGATCCGGCTCAGCCCACCGGTCGCCGTCTTCGTCGCCACAGTGGCCTCCTCGTGCTCGCATACGATCCGCTGGGCCGTCGGCGCCGCCCCCACGGGTCCACGACGCCACCGGGAGATTACCTACGATGGCGGTCGCACAGGTTGCCCACCCGACGCTCACCGGCGGTGGCAGACCACGATCAGGGCCGCTTCTGGGGAGGGGAGAGCCGTGAGTACGGTGGTGTTCCGCCGACTTCCGCGTCAACCGGGGCCCGCGCTGCCGCGCGGCGAGGTGCTGCTGGAGTCCCCGCCCGAGCTGCCGGAGCCGCAGGCCAAGGGCATGGGTCAGGTGCTGATGATCCTGCCGATGCTCTGCGGCGTCGGCGCGATGGCGTTCCTCTACGCCGGCCGGGGCGGCGGCATGATGACGTACGTCGCCGGTGGCCTGTTCGGTGTGTCCATGTTGGGCATGGCGATCGGCACGCTCGGCAACGGCGGCAACGACAAGGCCGAGCTGAACGCCCAGCGGCGCGACTACATGCGCTACCTCGCGCAGATGCGCAAGCGCACCCGGCGGGCGGCCGAGCAGCAGCGCGCCGCGATGACCTGGCGGCACCCGGAGCCGGACGCGCTCTGGTCGATCGCCGCCTCGCGCCGGCTCTGGGAGCGGCGGATCACCGAGGACGACTTCGGCGAGGTACGGATCGCGCTCGGCCCGCAGCGGCTGGCGGTGGAGATCGTGCCGCCGGAGACCAAGCCGGTGGAGGACCTGGAACCGATGAGCGCGATCGCGCTGCGCCGGTTCGTCCGGGCCCACTCCAGCGTGCCGGACCTGCCGACCGCGCTGTCGCTGCGCGCGTTCAGCCGGATCGCGCTGCGCGGCGACCGGGAGCCGGTGCTCGACCTGACCCGGGCCGCGCTGGGCCAGCTCGTCACGTTCCACGCCCCGGAGGACCTCCTGGTGGTTGTGGTCGCCGCGCCGGACCGGCAGGCGGCCTGGGACTGGGTGAAGTGGCTGCCGCACGCCCAGCACCCGGGGCGTACGGACGCGGCCGGCGCGCGCCGGATGGTGTTCGCCGCGCTGGACGAGGCGGAGACCGCGCTGGCCCAGGACCTGGGCGGGCGGCCCCGGTTCTCGCCCGAGGCGAAGCCGCTGACCACCGCGCCGCACGTGGTGGTGGTGCTCGACGGCGGCGAGGTCTCGGCGACCTGCGCGCTGACCGGGCCGGGCCTGCTCGGCACGACCGTGTTCGACCTGTCCGGCGCGGTCCCGCGTGACGCCGGGCGCTGGCTGCTCTGCCTGGACGCCGGGGACGGCACCGGCCTCGACCTGGTCCGCGGCACCGCCACGTCGCGGCTCGGCCGCCCGGACCGGCTCTCCCTGAGCGCGGCCGAAGGGCTGGCCCGGCAGATCGCCCCGTTCCGGCTCTCCCAGCAGCAGGGCGCGAGCACCGAGGAGCCGCTGGCCCGCAGCATGGAGCTGCCCGACCTGCTCGGCGTCGGCGACGCGGCCACGGTGGACACCCGGCAGACCTGGCGTCCGCGCAGCCACCGCGACCGGCTGCGCATCCCGCTCGGCCTGGGACCGGACGGCAACGTGGTGGAGCTGGACTTCAAGGAGTCCGCGCACGAGGGCATGGGCCCGCACGGCCTGGTCATCGGCGCGACCGGTTCCGGCAAGAGCGAGCTGCTGCGGACGGTGGTCGCGGCGCTCGCGGTGACGCACTCGTCGGAGGAACTGAACTTCGTCCTCGTCGACTTCAAGGGCGGCGCCACCTTCGCGTCGCTGGACGCGTTGCCGCACACCAGCGCGGTGATCACCAACCTCTCCGACGAGCTGCCGCTGGTGGACCGCATGCGGGACGCGCTGGCCGGTGAGATGAACCGCCGGCAGGAGGTGCTGCGGGCGGCGGGCAACTACGTCTCGCGGTACGACTACGAGAAGGCGCGGGCCGCCGGTGAGCCGCTGGAGCCGATGCCCAGCCTGCTGATCATCTGTGACGAGTTCTCCGAGCTGCTCGCCGCCAAGCCGGACTTCATCGACCTGTTCGTGATGATCGGCCGCCTCGGCCGGTCGCTCGGCGTGCACCTGCTGCTCGCCTCGCAGCGGCTGGAGGAGGGCAAGCTGCGCGGCCTGGACACGCACCTGTCGTACCGGATCGGTCTGCGCACGTTCTCGGCTGTGGAGAGCCGGATCGTGCTCGGCGTGCCGGACGCGTACGAGCTGCCCAGCGCGCCCGGTCACGGCTACCTGAAGACCGACACCGCGACCATGCTGCGGTTCCGCGCCGCGTACGTGTCCGGCCCGTACCGGGCGCCGGGGCAGGTGCAGCGCTCCACCCGGGCGCAGGTGCAACGCCGGATCGTCCCGTACGGCATCGACTACGTGCCGGTGCCGGCGGCGCCGAGCCCGGCGGAGGCCGCCCCGGAGCCGGAGCAGAGCGGCGACGGCAAGGCCGTGGCGATGCTGGACGTGCTGATCGACCAGCTCAAGGGCCGCGGCAAGCCGGCGCACCAGGTGTGGCTGCCGCCCCTGGCCGAGCCGTCCGGGCTGGCCGAGCTGCTGCCCAAGCTGAGCGTGCACCCGACGTACGGCCTGACCACCGCCGACTGGCCGGGCCGCGGCCGGCTCGCCGTGCCGGTCGGCATCGTGGACCGCCCGTACGAGCAGCGCCGCGACCCGATGATGGTCGACCTGGCCGGGGCCGGCGGCAACGTGGTGATCGTCGGGGCGTCGCTGAGCGGCAAGAGCACCATGCTGCGCTCGATGCTGGCGTCGCTGGCGCTCACCCACACGCCGCGCGAGGTGCAGTTCTTCTGCCTCGACTTCGGCGGTGGCGCGTTGCGCAGCCTGGACGGGCTGCCGCACACCTCGGGTGTCGCGGGCCGGCGGGACGTCGAGGCGGTCCGGCGGACGGTGGCCGAGGTGGTAGCCGTGATCGACGAGCGGGAGAACCGGTTCACCCAGCACGGCATCGACTCGGTGGCGAGCTACCGGCGCCGCCGGGCGGCCGGTGAGTTCGCCGACGACCCGTTCGGTGACGTCTTCCTCGTCGTGGACGGCTGGAACACGCTGCGCCAGGAGTACGAGGAGCTGGAGCAGACGATCACCAACCTGGCGAACCGGGGCCTCGGCTTCGGCGTCCACGTGGTGATCACGGCGGTGCGCTGGGCGGAGATCCGGATCAACATGCGGGACCTGCTCGGCACCAAGCTGGAGCTGCGGCTCGGTGACCCGTCGGAGTCGGAGATCGACAGGCGGGCCGCGCAGAACGTGCCGGTGGGCGCGCCCGGTCGCGGTCTGACCCGGGACAAGCTGCATTTCCTGACCGCGATCTCCCGGATCGACGGCAAGCGCGACATCGAGGACCTGACCGAGGCGTCGGTGGCGCTCGCCGGTCACGTCGCGGCGAACTGGCCGGGACAGCCGGCGCCGAAGGTCCGGCTGCTGCCGCGCAAGCTGGCGGTCACCGAGCTGGCGAAGGTGGTCGACCGGTCCGCCCCGGGCATCCCGATCGGCGTCAACGAGTCGGCGCTCGCCCCGGTCTACCTGGACCTGGCGGGCGAGCCGCACCTGACCGTGTTCGGCGACGCCGAGTGCGGCAAGACGAACCTGCTGCGGCTGATCGCCCGGGGGATCGCCGAGCGGTACACCCCGGCCCGGGCGCGGCTGGTCATCGCCGACTACCGGCGTGGTCTGCTGGGCGCGGTCGAGGGTGACCACCTGCTCGACTACGCGCCGTCGAACCAGGTGTTCAGCCAGGGCCTCGGCTCGATCCGCAGCGCGTTGCAGAACCGGCTGCCCGGCCCGGACGTGACCACCGCCCAGCTGCGTGACCGGAGCTGGTGGAAGGGTCCGGACCTGTACATCCTGGTGGACGACTACGACCTGGTCGCCTCCGGTGGCAGCAACCCGCTGAGCGCGCTGCACGAGCTGCTGCCGCAGGCGCGGGACATCGGCCTGCACCTGATCATCACGCGCCGGGTCGGCGGTGTGGCCCGTGCGCTGTACGAGCCGGTGCTGCAACGGCTGCGCGAGCTGGACTCGCCCGGCCTGCTGATGTCCGGCAGCCGGGAGGAGGGTGCGGTCTTCGGCAACCTGCGGCCGACGCCGCAGCCGCCGGGCCGGGGCACGCTCGTCCGTCGCCGCGACGGCCAGCAGCTGATCCAGACCGCGTGGACGGAGCCGGCCTGACGGGACGGACGCCGGGCGGCCCGGTCCGGTAGCGTCGGCCCGATCGATCGTCGCGAGTGGAGAGGGGCGCGCACGTGAGCAGCCCGTCGGGTTTCGGTGCGGCCATGGAGGGCCTGCTGCGGCAGGCGCAGGAACAGCAGCGCCGGCTGGCCGATCTCCAGCGGCAGCGCGCCGAGCTGCGGGTGACCGGGGAGAGCCCGGACGGGCTGGTGCGGGTGACTGTCGACGGCGGCATGAAGGTCGGCGACATCGAGCTGAACGCGCGGGCGATGCGGCTGGACAGCTTCTCGCTGTCCGAGGCGATGCAGGCGGCGATCGACGCGGCCTACGCGGCCTTCGAGGAGCGGCAGCGCGAGATGCTGAGCGAGATGCTCGGCGACTCCGAGATGGTCCGCCGTGCGCAGGACGGCACGCTGACCCCGGAGGACTGGTTCCGTCAGTTCGGGGTGGACGTGTCCGACCCGACCCGCAACCTGCGGCGCTGAGCGAGAGGAAGGCCGACGATGCCGAACACTGTCGACGTCGACGCGATCCGGAAGGCGGGCCGGATGCTCGACGCCCCGGACGGCCCGATCCAATACCTCCGCAACGTCGAGACGTTGCTGGGCGAGGTGAAGCTGCCCAGCGGCGCGCTGAGCTGGTTCGGCACCGGCGCGGTCGAGCGGCACAACGCGGCTGTGGACGGGCACCTGGACAACGTCCGCACCGGCGTGGAGCATCTGCGCAAGGCCGCCGCGCAGCTCGAACAGAGCGCGAAGAACTGGGAGAGGTCGGATCAGCCCTGGGTGGTCAAGTGACCGGCCGGGCCCGCCACGGGAAGGACGCCTGATGCCGCCGGAGATCCTCATCGCCAACGCCTCGGGGACGGTGACCGGCACCGTGACGGTCGCCGAGACCACGGCTCCGGTCCGGTCGGCGGCGGCCGTCGCCAAGGGCAACCTGGTCTGGATCGTCGCCTCGGCGGCGTTGATCGGCGCGATCCTCTACCTGGAGTCGTTCGACAACCAGCAGGTCAACGAGTCGATCAAGAAGTGGGACGAGGCGGCCCGCCTGCTCGGCGCGGACCAGTTCGGCGCGGCCATGGCGGCGGTTCCGCCGGACGCGGCGGAGTGGGACTTCGACGACCGGGACGCGTTCGACCTGTTCCTCCGCAAGCTCGGGGCGGAGATCAACTCGCTGGCCGAGGCGTTCGCCGCCAACCGGGACACGCTCACCGCGGCCCGGGACGCGTACAACGACGCGATCTCCGGCCTGGCCCAGGCGCTCATGCCGATCCTGGTCGCGGTGATCGCCTCGATCGCGCTCCAGTTCTTCCCCGCCACCACCGCGCTGGCGCAGGCCATCGGCATCGTCGGTCTGACCGCCACCGCCGCCGTCCTGGTCCTGGTCTTCGGTGAGATCAGCGCGCTGCTGCACGCGCTGCTGGCCGCCTTCCACACCGACAACCGGTTCACCTTCACCGCGGACTCCCGCCCCGGCTGGGCGCCGACCGGCTCGGACCCGGACATCAAGGACATCAAGATCGACTGGGTGCGGGACGCCAAGTTCTACGGGTGACGGGAGCGACGCATGGAAACCCTGCTCTTCTCGTTGTTGCTGTACGTCCTGCTGACCATCCCGGTCTTCGTGGTCCTGATGCTGTTCGCCGCGCTGACCCGCTCGGCGCGGCTGCGGCGGGCCGCCGAGGTGGTGTCGCTGAGCACCTGCGCGGCACTGCTGGTGCTGTCGTTCCAGCGCGCTTTCGAGAAGCCGATGCTGTGGGCCGTGGTGGTGCTGCTGGTCGCGGTGCTGGTCTTCGGCGTGTCGACGATCGTCAAATCCTCGCGCGAGCGGTCGTGACCTCGGCCTCGACCGTCCACCTCGTACTGAGGGCCGCGGATCGCGTCTGTCGACAGTGGGATGTCGGAATACGACCATGGGACAGCAGGGCTGCGCGGGTTGGACATCGTCCGCTACGGTTCGGATGAAGTGTCCGTCGGTGGGGTGTGTACGCCTTGCCGCGGGGGAGGGCGCGGCGGAACCGCCGCCACAAGATGACGGAAGGGTGTGAAGCATGGCGTTCGAGGTCAGTGCAGCGACTCTGCACACCGCCGCGAGTGACGTGCGGTCCACGCGCAGCGACGTCGACGGCGAGCTCAAGAAGCTGTGGAACGTGGTCGACGACCTGGCGATGGCCTGGAAGGGCCAGGCGTCCACGGGCTTCCAGAGCCTGATGACTCGCTGGAACGAGGACACTACGAAGCTGCTGACCGCGATGGACAACATCGCGGACCTGCTCGACAAGTCCGGCACCACGCACCAGGTCAACGACGAAGAGCAGCAGCAGATGCTGGACAAGTTCCACGCTGCTCTCAACCCGTGATCCGCGAAGACAGGCAGAGGAGGAATCGATGAGCATCAAGGTTGATTACGCTGTTCTGGAGAGCAGCAACCAGCAGATGCAGGCCATCTCGCGGACCATCGACGAGAAGCTCGACACGCTGCGGGCGATGCTGACCAAGCTCGAGTGGGAGGGCCAGGACCGGGCCGCCTACCAGCAGCACCAGGCCCAGTGGGATGCCGCCGTGCGGGACATCAACAAGGTCCTGAACGAGATCGGCGGTGCCGTGGGCATCGCGCGCGAGAACTACATGACCACGGAGATGAGCAACTCCAAGGTCTGGGGCAACTGACCCCCGACCGGTCCACAGCGGCTCCGCTCCGGCTCGTGCCGGGCGGAGCCGTCGTGTGTTGTCAGGCGTCCTGCGGGACGTCGCGGCGGCCGGGACGCCACCCGCGCCGCCGTCCGCGTACCAGGATGGGGCGCAACGTCAGCAGGACGCCGGCCAGCAGCGCGCCGACGACAGCGACCCAGATCGCGACGGTGCGCTGCCAGGCCAGCGGGTCGGCCGGCGGCGCCGGTGGCGGCATCGCGCCCAGCGGCGGGTCCTCCCGGGTGCCCAGCAGGCTGGTGACCGCCCGGTACGGGTTGACCATCCCGAAGCCGACCTCGGCGTTGTGCCCGTCGGGCGGGTTGTCGGCGGTACGGGTCAGCCGGTAGGCGACCTCGTCGGCGCTGATGTCCGGGTGTGCGGCCCGCACCAGCGCGGCCACCCCGGAGACGTACGCGGTGGCGAAGCTCGTCCCGCCCTGCGGCTCGGCCCGGTAGCCCGATCCCTGCGGAGCGGGCCCGACGATGTTCAGGCCGGGGCCGGCGATGTCCACATAGTCCCCGCTGACCGAGCTGCCGACGTGCCCGCCCTGCTCGTCGATCCCGGCGACGGCGACGACACCGTCGTACGCCGCCGGATAGGCCGGCCGGTCCTCCCGGTTCTCCTGCCGGTTGCCGGCGGAGGCGACGACTACCACGTCCTTGCCGAGCGCGTACTGCACCGCGGACTTCAGCGCCGGGTCGTCGAGCGTGACCAGGGACAGGTTGATCACGTCGGCGTCGTGGTCGACAGCCCAGCGGATCGCCTTGCCGATCTCGGCCGGCACGTCCGGGTCGAAGTTCTCCTTGTTCTCGGCCAGCACCCGCAGCGGCAGGATCTTCGCCTCCGGGGCAATGCCGGTGTAGGGCGAGCCGGTGCCCTCCCGGCCGGCGATGATGCCCGCGACCATGGTGCCGTGGCCGACCAGGTCGCACTGCCCCTTGAGGCGGACGAGCTGGTTGAAGTCCTCACCCGGCAGCACCCGCCCGCGCAGCAGGGGATGGGCGGGCGAGACCCCGGAGTCGATCACCGCGACGGTGACCCCCGCGCCCTTGCCGATCCGCCACGCGGCGGCCGGGTCGAGGCGGCTCAGCGCCCACGGCACCTCGGTGGGCGCGGGGCCGCCGGCCGGGCCGCACTTCGGGGCGGCCTGCGCGGGCGCGGGCACCGCCAGCGCGCCGCCGAGCAGGGCGGTCACCGCCGCTCCGGAGAGGACGGACCTGATCCGGTGTCCGGCCCGGACGCGTCCCGTGGTCGCGCCCGGCCGCAAGCTGTCGCGCACGCGGTGAGATTACCCGCCTCGCCCGCCCGCGCGGGCACACGTGGTGCCGGCCCGGGTCACCTGTCGGCGGCAGCGTCCCCGGCCGACTCGGCGGCGAACAGGGCCAGTAGCGCGCCGACCTGCTGGTCGGCCTCGGCCGGGTGCCGGAAGCGGCCCTTCGGGTTGATCGTGTACTCGTTGCGCCGTCCCACCCGCGTACGACGCAGGTAGCCCCCGGCCTCCAGGTCGGCGACGATGGCCTGGGCCGCCCGCTCGGTCACGCCCACCTCGTCGGCCACGTCCCGCAGCCGGGCGGTGGGGTTGCGCGCGATCGCCAGCAGCACGTGGCCGTGGTTGGTGAGGAAGGTCCAGTTACGGCGGCTCCCGTCCTCAACTGGTGTGGTCGCCATGGTGGTCATGCTATGGCCACGTCCGCCACCTGCCGAATCGGCGCGGTCCGGGGCGGGGCGCCGACGGGAAAGTATGAAATGCGTATCACGAATCTTGACGTGCCCCCAGGTGCGTGTGACCGTGGGTCGCGAGGCCGTTCGGCCTGGTGGTTCCCCAGGTAGACGAGGTGAGGGACATGACGCCGAGCACCCCGGAGCAGGCACTGACCGAACTGCGTGCCGGTAATCACCGGTTCGTCACGGGCGTCCCGCAGCATCCGAATCAGGACGCCGGGCACCGGGCGGCTGTGGCCGACGGCCAGCACCCGTTCGCGGTGATCGTCGGCTGCTCCGACTCGCGGCTCGCCGCCGAGATCATCTTCGACCGCGGTCTCGGTGACCTCTTCGTGGTACGTACCGCCGGGCACACCGCCGGGCCGGAGGTGCTCGGCAGCGTCGAGTACGCCGTCACCGTGCTCGGCACCCCGCTCGTGGTGGTGCTCGGGCACGACTCGTGCGGCGCGGTCCAGGCCGCCCGGGAGGGGGTCCGGACCGGCGCCGCCCCGGCCGGGCACCTGGGCGCTGTGGTGGACGCGGTCTCGCCGAGCCTGCTGCGCGCCGCCCGCCAGGGGGTCGAGGACCTCGACGGCATCGTCGACGTCCACATCGCGCAGACCGTGGAGACGCTGCTGGCCCGGTCCGCCGTGCTGGCCGAGCGGGTGGCCGCCGGGCGGTGCACGGTGGTGGGCATGTCGTACCGGCTCGCCGGTGGCGAGGTGCGGACCGTGGCGCAGGCCCCGGCCCCGCTGCCCGCCCCGGCCGCGCCCGCCGACCCGGCGCTGGCGAGCTGACCCGTACGGACGAGAAAAGGGGCCGCCCGAGGGCGGCCCCTTTTCGTGGTGTCCGGGTCAGAGCATCGACATGTGGACGTGGTCGGTGTGGTTCGAGGGTCCGCTGTACGAACTCCAGCCGGTGGCCGGGAACCAGATCTGCCGGTTCCAGATGACGTAGTAGATGCCCAGCCGGTCGGCGTTGCGGATGAGGAAGGCGGCCACCTCGTTGCCGTACCGGCGGGTGTCGTTGTTGTGCCAGGGCGCGAAGCCGCTGTTCTGGAGCGACCAGTCGCACGCCTTGCCCTTGGGGTGCTCCCACGGCCCGCCGGGCCGGTAGCAGCCCACGAAGCGCTTGAAGCCCGCGCGCCGGACCTCCTTGTACGCGTGCAGCGTGCGCGGCGTGACGCAGCCCGAGGTGGTCGGGTCGTCCTCGCTGCACGACTCCGCCTTCCACCCGCCGTCGGCGGTGCGGCCGGGGCCGATCTTGGCGACCGGTGAGGTGGCGGAGACCAGGCCGCCGGTGAAGCCGAGACCGCCGACGAGCTTCAGCGCGCGCTCGGCCTGCACCTTCTCGCGCTCCATCGCGTTCTTCTGCTTCTCCTGCTCGCGCACCTCGGCGTCGAGCGCGATCTTGGCCTGCTCGGCGCGGGTCTTGACCGCGTTGATGGCTGCTAGGCGCTGCGCGTTGAGGAGGTTCAGCTCGTCCAGGGCGTTGACCCGGCGGACGAACGAGTCGGGTGAGTTGCTCTCCAGCAGCATGGCCATCGCGCCCATCCGGCCGGTCCGGTAGGACTGGGCGGCGAGCTGGTTGACCTGCGGGCTGAGCGCTTCGAGCTCGGCCTGTGCCGTCTTCACCTCGGCCGCCAGCCGCCGCTGGCGGTCCTGGGACTTGGCGAGCTTCGCCTTGGCCTGGAGGAAGGCCCGGTTGGCGGCGTCGATCGCCTCGGTGATGAGCGGCGGTTCGCCGTCCTCCTCGTGTCCCGAGGGGTTGCCGGGGGCCGCCGCGGTGGGGGCCGCGGTCGCCGGGGTCGGCCCGGCCAGCACGGCCAGCGAGGCCAGCACGGCCACCACGGGTGTCAGCCAGCGGCGCAGGGGTGCCGTCACAGTGTTCCCTTCCGTCGGCCGCCGACCGGGTTAGCTGACGGGTTCGGGACGGAAGTGGCCCCTACCGCTGTCGCGGATTCACCCCATGTACCTGGTTCCCCGGTTCGCCCGCAGGCGATTGGGCGGCGGCACCGCTGGCGCCGGTGCGCGCCTTCGGCGGTGACCGGCAGCGAGGTTACCTGACAGCACTCCTGAGGATCTACGTCCGGAAGCCGACCAATAGCGAGATTTCGCCGTGGCGCACCGTGACCAGCGTCGCGTTTGAAATCGATGGTCACGCTGCGGAGTGTCACCATGCGGCCTCCGTACTCTTCCCGCCGCCCAGGGCCTCCAGCGCGTCGTCGCGTCCGGCCGGCGGCCGGGCCGCGGGTGGCGCCGGCTCCGCGCCGCGCGAGCGCCGCCCGGCGGTGGTCACGATCGCGGCCAGTCCGGTCGTCAGCGGTACGGCGGCGATCAGGCCGAGCGTCGCCACCGCGCTGCGGACGATCTCCTGGGCGAGGAACTCGCTGGTGAGGATCTCACTCACCGGGCGGGAGTCGGCGACCAGGAGGAGCAGCAGCGGCAGCGAGGCGCCCGCGTACGCCAGCACGATGGTGTTGACGGTGGACGCGATGTGGGCCCGGCCGACCCGGGTCGCCGCCCGGTAGAGCTGCCGCCGGGACAGCCCGGGGTTGGCGTGCGCCAGTTCGGTGACGGTGGCCGCCTGGGTGACTGTGACGTCGTCCAGCACGCCCAGCGAGCCGATGATGATGCCGGCCAGCAGCAGCCCGTGCAGGTCCACGTCGCCCTGGAACATGGACAGCGTGGTGGCGTCCTCGCTGCCGAAGCCGGTCAGGTGGGTGGCGGACGTGGCGAGCAGGCCGAGCACGCCGGTGACCACCAGGCTGCCGAGCGTGCCGAGCACCGCGACCGACGTCTGCGCGGTGATCCCGTGGGTCAGGTAGAGCACCACGAACATGATCAACGCGGCGCCCACGATCGCCACGAGCAGCGGCGGCTGGCCGGCGCCGATGCCCGGCAGCACGAAGCCGAGCAGGATGGCGAAGCTGGCCACCAGGCCGCCGAGCGCGGCGAGCCCGCGCCACCGGCCGAACGCCACGATCGCGGCGGCGAACAGCACCATCAGCCAGATCAGCGGTGTGCCGCGCTGGTGCTCGGCGATGTTGTAGGACTTCACCGCCGGGTCGGCCGGGTCGGTCAGCTCGACCAGGACGACCTCGTCACCGACCGCGACCCGGGGTGCGCCCGGCCCGGCCGGGATCGGCGTCTCGACCTGCCGGCCCGCGTCCGGGCCCTGCTCGGCGGTGACCGTCACCGTGCCGCAGGGGCCACCCCCGCCCTCCGGGGCCTCCGGGGTCGGCGGGCAGGGCTCGGTGACCACCCGGGTCACGGTGCCGTGGTAGCGGGGGACGTCAGCGCCGCCGACCGGCTCCCGGTCCTGCCCGGGCCAGAGCACCAGCGCCGCGATCACTGTGAGCGCGAACAGCGGCACCACCACGGCGACGAGCAGCCGTCGTACGCCCGGCGGCGCAGCGGGTGCGGGGCGGGTGTGGTCGGCACCCATGGCGTCTCTCCCAACGGTCGCGGCGACGCCTGGTCCGCCGGACCGGTCTGGTCACCCGGCCGGCGCGGACGTGTCGACCACGTCCGGGTCGTCGCCCGGCCATGGTAGGCAGCCCGGTCGGCCGCTCCCGGGCGGCGCGACCGGTGACGCGCGCCCCGCTCGGGTCAGGCCAGGCCCGCCCGGCGCCGCCGGTACTCGTCCTCGTCGATCTCGCCGCGGGCGTACCGCTCGTCCAGGATGCGCCGGGCCGTCGTCGGGCCCAGGTACTGCGGGCCGGTCCACCGCACGGCCGCCCAGACGAGCCCCGCCAGCACCCCGAGCACCAGCAGAGACCAGATCCACATCCAGCCCATCATCGGGCTCTGCCACATCATCGGGCCGCCCTCCGTCCGTCGCCGCGGGTCCGCCGGTCCGGCCTGCCCGCCACTTCGACGGTACGTCCGCCCGGGCGCGTCGGCACGGGTCGATGTGCCCTGGTCCCGAGGGCCGGAGGTCCCCGCTCAGCCGCGCTTCATCAGGCGCCCGACGGCGGCCATCATCTCGGTCGCCATCTCGTCGGCCCGGCCCTCGGCGGCGCCCTCGTGCATGCAGTGCCGGGCGTGGCCGTCGAGCAGGCCCAGGCCGACCTTGTCCAGCGCCGCCTGGATGGCCGAGATCTGGGTCAGCACGTCGATGCAGTAACGGTCGTCCTCGACCATCTTCTCGATGCCACGGACCTGGCCCTCGATCCGGCGGAGCCGGGCGAGGAGTTGGTCCTTGCTGGCGGTGTAGCCCCGGGTCGGGCTGGACGGCGCGGTCATGAAACCGAGGATAGCGTACCCCTCGGGGGTATGCTAACGTTCGGGACGTACCCCTGGGGGGTATCAGATCGGAGGGCGAGATGGAGACCACCTACCAGGTGAACGGCATGACCTGCGGGCACTGCGTCAACTCGGTGAGCACCGAGCTGAGCGCACTTCCGGGCGTCACCGACGTCCAGGTCGACCTGGCCGGCGGCCGGGTCACCGTCACCAGTCAGAACCCGCTGGACGTGGACGCGGTCCGCGCGGCGGTCGACGAGGCCGGTTACGACCTCGTCGGTGCGTGACGGGTCCGGCGGACCCGCGACAACCGAGGAGACACCATGAACACGGCGACGAAGCTCAGCGGCTTCGCGCTCGGCCTCGTGGCGGTGTTCGGCGCGGCGTACGGGATCGGCAACCTGGCCGATCCCGTCGCCCCGGCCGCCGAGACCCGACACGACGACACCGACAGCGACCACGGGGCCGGCGACACCGGCCACGGTGACGAGAGCCAGGCGGGCGGCGCCTCCGCGCACCTGCCCGGCGGGCTGCTCGTCTCCGAGCGCGGCTACACGTTCCAGCCCGCCGGCGCCCCGGCCGGGCAGTTCGCCTTCCGGATCACCGGCCCGGACGGCGCGCCGGTCACCCGCTTCGAGGTGGCCCACGACAAGCGCATGCACCTGATCGTCGCCCGCCGGGACCTCTCCGGGTTCCGGCACGTCCATCCGGAGATGGCCGGCGACGGCACCTGGCGGGTCGCCTCACCGCTCGGCGGCCCCGGCGTCTGGCGGGCGTTCGCCGACTTCACCCCCGAAGGCGGCGAGCCGCTGACCCTCGGCCTGGACGTCACGGTCCCCGGCGAGCTGACCGCCCGGCCGCTGCCGGCACCGGCGACCAGCACCACCGTCGACGGCTACACGGTCACCCTGACCGGCACGCCGGAGCCGGGCCGCACCAGCCGGCTCACGCTCTCCGTCAGCCGTGACGGGCGGCCGGTCACCGACCTTGCGCCCTACCTCGGCGCGTACGGGCACCTGGTGGCGCTGCGGCAGGGCGACCTGGCGTACCTGCACGTGCACCCGGAGGGCACGCCCGGCGACGGGCGCACACCGGCCGGGCCGGCGATCACGTTCGCCGCCGAGGTTCCCTCGGCCGGGGCGTACCGTCTCTACCTGGACTTCCGGCACGGCGACGCGGTGCACACCGCCGAGTTCACCGTCCTGGCCGGCGACCGGACCGCGCCGGTGCCCACCGCGCCGGCACCCACCACCGCACCGACCCCGGACGCCGGACACGGCACCCCGGGTCACGGGCACAGTTGAGCGCCGGAGGTGCCGCGATGACTGCCACGGGAAAGGCGCTGCCCACCGCGCCGAACCTGATCGAACTGGCGATCGGCGGGATGACCTGCGCGTCCTGCGCCGCCCGGATCGAGAAGAAGCTCAACCGGATGGACGGCGTCGAGGCGACTGTGAACTACGCCACCGAGAAGGCCACCGTCCGGTACGCCGACGACATCGCGCCGGCCGACCTGATCGCCACCGTCGAGAAGACCGGCTACACCGCTGTGGTGCCGCCGCCGCCCGAGCAGGCGGAGGCGGCAGCGGCCGGGGAGCCGGTGGACGAACTGCGCACCGCGCGTACCCGGCTCTGGGTCTCCGCCGTGCTCACCCTGCCGGTGATCGTGCTCGCCATGGTTCCGGCCTGGCAGTTCGACTACTGGCAGTGGGCCTCGCTCACCCTGGCCGCCCCGGTGGTGGTCTGGGGCGGGCTGCCGTTCCACCGCGCCGCGCTGATCAACCTGCGGCACGGCGCGGCGACCATGGACACGCTCGTCTCGCTCGGCACGCTGGCCGCGTTCGGCTGGTCGCTCTGGGCGCTGTTCCTCGGCGACGCCGGCATGCCCGGGATGAAGCACCCGTTCAGCCTCGACATCACCCGCGGCGACGGTGCCGGCAACATCTACCTGGAGGCCGCCGCCGGGGTGACCGTGTTCATCCTGGCCGGGCGGTACTTCGAGGCGCGCTCCAAGCGCACCGCCGGGTCGGCGCTGCGCGCCCTGCTCGAACTCGGCGCCAAGGACGTGGCGGTGCTGCGCGACGGGCAGGAGACCCGGATCCCGGTCGGCCGGCTCGCGGTCGGGGACCGGTTCGTGGTCCGGCCCGGCGAGAAGATCGCCACGGACGGTGTGGTCGAGGAGGGTACGTCCGCAGTCGACGCCAGCATGCTCACCGGCGAGTCGGTGCCGGTCGAGGTGGGCCAGGGCGACGCCGTGGTCGGTGCCACGGTGAACGCGGGCGGCCGGCTGGTGGTCCGTGCCACCCGGGTCGGCGGGGACACCCAGCTCGCCCAGATGGCGCGACTCGTGGAGCAGGCACAGACCGGCAAGGCGGCGGTGCAGCGGCTCGCCGACCGGATCTCCGGCGTCTTCGTGCCGATCGTGATCGCGCTGGCCGCCGGCACGCTCGGCTGGTGGCTCGGCACCGGCTCCGGGCCGACCGCCGCGTTCACCGCCGCGGTGGCCGTCCTGATCATCGCCTGCCCGTGCGCGCTCGGCCTGGCCACCCCGACCGCGCTGCTCGTCGGCACCGGGCGCGGCGCGCAGCTCGGCGTGCTGATCAAGGGGCCGGAGGTGCTGGAGTCCACCCGCCGGGTCGACACAGTGGTGCTGGACAAGACCGGCACCGTCACCACCGGCCGGATGGCGCTGGCCGAGGTGCTGCCCGCCGACGGCGAGGACGCCGACGAACTGCTCCGGGTGGCCGGCGCGCTGGAGGCCGCCTCCGAGCACCCGATCGCGCGGGCCGTCGCCGAGGCCGCGGCCGAGGCCGGACCGCTGCCTCCGGTCGGCGAGTTCGCCAACGCCGAAGGGCTGGGCGTGACCGGCACCGTCGACGGCCGGACCGTGGTGGTCGGCCGGGCCCGGCTGCTGCGGGAGCGGGGTCTCGACGTACCCGAGGAGGTCGAGCGGGCCGCGACCGGCGCGGAGGCCGCCGGGCGGACGGCGATCCTGGCCGGCTGGGACGGGCGGGCCCGGGGCGTGCTCGCGGTGGCCGACGCGGTGAAGCCGACCAGCCGGGCTGCTGTCGCGCGGCTGCGTGAGCTGGGCCTGAAGCCGGTGCTGCTCACCGGCGACAACACCACTGTGGCGAAGGCGGTGGCGGCCGAGGTCGGCATCGACGAGGTGATCGCGGAGGTGCTGCCCGCCGACAAGGTCGACGTGGTCGAGCGGCTCCAGCGGGAGGGCCGCGTGGTCGCCATGGTCGGCGACGGGGTGAACGACGCCGCCGCGCTGGCCCGGGCCGATCTCGGGCTGGCCATGGGCACCGGCACGGACGCGGCCATCGAGGCGGCCGACCTGACGCTGGTCCGGGGCGACCTGATGGCCGCCGCGGACGCCATCCGGCTCTCCCGGCGGACGCTGGCGATCATCAAGGGCAACCTGTTCTGGGCGTTCGCCTACAACGTCGCGGCGCTGCCGCTGGCGGCGGCCGGACTGCTCAACCCGATGCTCGCCGGGGCGGCCATGGCGTTCTCGTCGGTGTTCGTGGTGGGCAACAGCCTGCGGCTGCGGAGCTTCCGCCCGATCGGGTGAGGGGATTGAGCCGACGGCCGACGGGGTAACCAGTTGTCGTCAGGCAACCGCATCAGTGGAGGTCATCATGGGTCTGGACGACAAGATCGACAACGCTTCCCAGGACACCGCGGGCAAGGTCAAGGAGGGCGTCGGCCGGGCGACCGACAACGAGCGCCTCGAGGCCGAGGGCCGCAACGACCAGGCGGGCGCCAAGCTCAAGCAGGCCGGCGAGAAGATCAAGGACGCCTTCAAGAGCTGAGTACGCGACGCACACACACCACCGGGTCGGCCCGCGGGCCGGCCCGGAGTGCTGTGTACGGACGGTGACGATCCCGAGTGGCGGATGCCACCGTCCACATCGATCCGGCGGGACCACCGGGATCGGCTCCGGTGCATAGGATGCGAGGCGACCTCGAATGCGGAGGAGCTCCTCGATGGCCGATCCCGCCGACCCGTCCGGCTTCGGCCGGGTGCTGTCCGAAACCATGGCCGCGCTCCAGCGGCAGACCGATGCGGGCGAGCAGGTGGCACCGCCGGAAGGCGTCGGTGAGGCCGCAGACGGCCTGATCCGGGTCACCGCCGGCCCACCCGGACAGGTCACCGGGCTGACGCTCGACCCCCGTGTGATGCGGATGGCCAGCGAGGCCCTCGCCGAGGAGATCGAAGCTGCGGTCAACGCCGCGCTCGCCGACCTGCGGGAGCAGGCCGCCACCGCCCCCGGCGAGGTCGACCTGGGCTCGCTCGGTGAGCAACTGCGCCGCATCCAGGCCGACGCGGGGCGCCAGTTCACCATGTTCACCGACGCTCTGATGCAGGCCCAGGACCGGCTCGCCCGCCAGGACGGGCGCTGATGCCGGTCGAGGTCGATCCGGAGCGGCTGGGTGCCTCCGGGTCGGCGCTGGACGGCGTCGCCACCCGGTTCGGTGCGGCGTTGACCGCCTTCCGGGCCGAGCTGGCCGGCTTCGGCCGTCCCTGGGGGGCCGACGACATCGGCTCACTGATCGGCGCCGCCCACGACGAGGTCTCCGCGTTCGCGTTCGAGTGCTTCGACAGCGCGCTCGACGAGATCGCCGCCGCCGGCGCCGACCTCGGCAGGATGGCCGTCCGCTACGCCGAGACCGAGGCGGCCATCACCCGCAACCTCGACGGCCTGCGGCGGAAGCTGGGAGGCTGAGCATGGGCATGGAGCTACCCGGCGAGCTGCGGTCGCTGCTCGGCGTCCTCGGCTACACCTGGCCCGAGGCGGACGAGACCAAACTCTTCGAGATGGGCAACGCCTGGATCGGGTTCTCCGGCACCCTCTCCGGCGTGGTCACCGAGGCGAACACCGGCGCCGCGACGGTCTGGACCCAGCACACCGGCCAGGACATCACCGCGTTCCAGAGCTGGTGGAACAAGGAGGACAGCCCGGCCGACAGCCTGCGCGACGGTGTCACCGCCGCCGTCCTGACCGGGACCGGCCTGATCATCTGCGGCGCGATCGTGCTCGCCCTCAAGGTCGCCGTCATCGTGCAACTGGTCGTCCTGGCCATCCAGATCGCCCAGGCGATCGCCACCGCGGCTGTCACCTTCGGTGCCTCGCTGCTGGAGATACCGATCTTCCATGCGCTGGCCCGGACCATCGTCGGCAACCTCGTCCAGGAAGCCCTCTGGAAACTCGTCGACGGGTGAGGTGACATGGGCGGGGGTAGAGCAGGCGGCCGGTTGATGCGCGCCGCCTTGCGCTTTCTCAAGCGGACGAAGACGCGTAACCGGCCCGACCGGATGAACCCGCACTTCACCGAGCACGTGATGGGCGGCCACGTGAAGCCGGGCATGCCCAAGGGGTCGGGCTACCACTACCGGCCCGGCGGTGAGGACTTCCCCGGTCGCCGGCTTCAGCCCGGCAGTGTCGTCAAGGATCCCAAGACCGGGGCCTACACCGCCAAACCGGAGTTCTTCGATCCGACGCTGAACCCGCCGCACGGGGCCTGGAAGCCGAAGAAGGGCAACGGCGGGGAAAGCTCGTTCTTCCCCGACGACTGGACGCCGGCCCAGGTCGACAACGCCATCACCGGCGCCTTCCAGAATGCGAAGCCGGTGCCCGGCACCAGCATGTGGCGTGGCACTCACAAGGGCCTGGTGATCGAGGGTTTCTACAATGGCTCGGGCGGCTTCACCCACGGATGGCCGGTCGTCATCCCATGATCCAGAGGACTTCCGTTGGCGTTCATCAGTTTCTCCGTCGATGAGTACCGGCTCCCGCTGTTCAACGTGACCGATCAGCGCTATCGGGCTCTCGGCGCGTGGCTGATCACCGACGTCTCCGTCTCCTACTCGGCATGCCTGGACGCCCTGCAGATGATCGACGACGTGGCGAACGGCCGTCCGCTCGACGAGGGGTGGGACAGCGACAAGTACGAGGTCAGTTTCGCCCCCACCGGCGTCGAGTTCGTCAACGAGTGGGTCGCGGACGAGCGGGGCCGCTACTCGCTGGACGAGACCCGCGAGGCGGTCGAGTCCTACTGGCGGTTCCTGGCCGGCCGCCCGGAGAACCGTGAACTGATCCGCGAATACCGGCCCGACCTGCCGCGATGGCAGGCGGAACTGCTCCAGTGGGAGGAGCGGTGGGGTCGGCCGCATCCGTACCGGGGACGGTTGTTCTGATCCGCGCCGGTCAGCCCGGCCGGTCTCCGCTGTCGCCGGCCAGGCGCGCGGCGCGTACCTCCAGATAACGCCGCTCCGGCAGGCTCGTGGTGGCCCGTGCAGCGGCCAGGTACGCGGCCCGGGCCTCCGTACGGTCACCGGCCATGTCGAGCAGATGCGCGCGGACGGCGGCGAGCCGGTGGTGGCCCGCGGTCCGGTCGTCGGCGTCGAGCGTGGCCAGCAGCGACAGCCCGGCACGCGGGCCGTCCACCATGGCCACGGCGACGGCCTGGTTGAGCGTGACCATCGGGTTCGGCGCGACCTGCGCGAGCACCCGGTAGAGCGCGACGATCTGCCGCCAGTCGGTGTCCTCGGCGGCGGGCGCCTCCGCGTGGACCGCGGCGATGGCCGCCTGCACCTGGTACGGCCCCGGCGCCGACCAGGTGAGCGCCTCGGTCACCAACGCCACCCCCTCGGCGACGGCGTCCGGGTCCCATCGGCTGCGGTCCTGCTCCGCCAGCGGCACCAGCTCACCGTCCGGCCCGGTACGGGCGGCCCGGTGCGCGTCGGTGAGCAGCATCAGCGCCAGCAACCCGGCCACCTCGCCGTCGTCCGGGAGCAGCCGGCGCAGCTCCCGGGTCAGCCGGATCGCCTCTCCGGTCAGCTCGGCCCGGTGCAGCGCCTCGCCGCTGGACGCGGTGTAACCCTCGTTGAAGACCAGGTAGAGCACCCGCAGCACGGCAGCGAGCCGTTCGTCCCGGTCCGCCGGGGACGGCAGCGTGAAACGCGCGCCGGACGCCTCGATCCGCTGCTTCGCCCTGCGGATCCGCTGGCTCATCGTCGCCTCCGGCACCAGGTACGCGCGGGCGATCTCGGCGGTGCTCAACCCGCCCACGGCACGCAGCGTGAGCGCCACCTGCCCGCTGACCGGCAACACCGGATGGCAGCAGAGGAGCAGCAGCCGCAGCGTGTCGTCCCCGCTGGGCGGATCCTCGTCGGCGGGCGGGGCGACAGTCGCGTACGCGGGCTGCCGGACCGCCACCGCCACCTCGCGTTCCCGGCGGGCGTGCTCGCTGCGCCACTCGTCGGTGAGCCGCCGGGTGGCGACTGTGACCAGCCAGGAGCGGGGACGGTCCGGCAAGCCCTGTTCCGGCCACTGCACGGCGGCGGCGAGCAGCGCCTCCTGCACGGCGTCCTCGCAGGCGTAGAACTGGCCGTGGCGGCGGACGAGCACGCCGAGGACCTGCGGCGCGAGCGTACGCAGCAGGTCCTCGACCACAGTTGCTGTCACATCTCCGTCCCGGCCTGTTCCATCACCGCGCGCACCTCCAGCACCCCGAAACCGTGCCGTACGTCAGGCCAGCGCGCGGCGATCTCGGCGGCCCGCTCCGGGGTCTCGCAGTCGACAGTCAGGTAGCCGGCGAACTGCTCCTTGCTCTCCATGAACGGCCCGTCGGTGACCTCGACGCCGCCACCGGCGGCCGGACGGGCCGTACGGGTCTGCGAGGGGTGAGCGAGCGCCTCGCCGCCGACCAGCTCGCCGGACTCGGTCAGCTCCTTCATGATCTCGTCGACCTCACCGAAGACGGCTGTGCGTTCCGCCTCGGACAGCTCCTCCACGAAGCCGGGCCGGTTCCAGATCAGCAGCATGTACTTCACGGTGCACTCCTCGGGTGCGGGCCACCGGCGGTGGCGCCTCGCAGACGGGTCGGAGCCGGTCCGCCCGATCCGACATCATCCCCCGGGAAAGGTCAGCGGCCCCCGCGCAGCGGACGGCGTGCCGGGCGGCCCGGGTCGAGCGAGGCCCGGTCGGCGGCGCTGGTGCCGGAGACCCAGCCCTGCTCGTCACGCACCTGGAGGCGGTGCCGGGTGGTGCCCGGAAAGAGCTGGTCGACGCGTTCCCGGACGGCATCTGAGCGGGCCGCGAGCACCGGCAGCAGCCGGTCGTCGTCGAGTTCCTCGGCCGCCGCCGCGCTCGCCTCCCGCAGCCGGTCGCCGATGCGCAGCGCGAACGCGTTGAGGAACGACTCGTCGTAGCCCTTGGTGCGCCGCCCGCCGGCCCTGCCGCGCTCGCCCCGGCCGCGCAGCATCGCGGCGGTGGCCTGCACGAGCAGCGAGGTGTGCAGCAGTTCGACCGCCGCCAGGTCGGCCGGGAAACCGAGCACTGTGGCGAAGCCCAGGTCGTCGGACCAGACCGACTCGCACCGGTTCGCCGCCGCCACCTCCTGGATCAGCAGTGCCTTCGCGGCCGCGTACGGGGCGTCGACGCCGATCCGCACGCCGCCCGGGCCGCCGGACCGCTCGGCCCCGGCGTCGAGCAGCGCCGCGTCGATGCTGTGCCGGGCCATCAGCTCCTGCGCCTTCGCGGTGAACGCCTCCGCCTCGGCCGGGTAGCCGGTCGACTCGGCCTTCGCCAGCAGTGCGCGTACCCGGTCGAGCATCCGGGAACCGCTCGGTGTCACGGCGGCGAGTGCGGTGCCCGCCGAGCCGGGCGGCGGCCGGAGCGCCGCGACCGGCGGAAGCCCCGCCACCAGGACGGCCGCGTCGACCGCGTCCCGCAACGCGGTGATCCGGTCCCCGTCGGCGCGCCGGTCCAGCCAGCCCGCGTCGTCGTCCCAGCGGGCGCCCGTGCCGGTGAGCTGGTCGTCGAACCAGGCCGGTACCGGCGCGGGCAGGGTGCGCCGCTGCGCGGCCATGACGTCGCGCAGCAGCCGGGCGCCGCGCGGCGTGAGCCGCCGGGTGGCGAGCCGGTCCAGGTCGGCGGGCTGCCAGCCCCGCGGCCAGAGCCGGCCCACGTCGCGCGTGAGCCGGGCGAGCAGCGCCGCGTCCACCGCCGCGCCGTCGGCCACGACGAGCCCGTCGAGGGCTCGCTCGGCAGCGCGTACGTCGGTGCCGCGCGCGGTCGCGACGGCGGCGTCGAGCAGTCGCTCGGCTGGTGACACGGGTGGCTCTCCCTGGACTCCGACAGGCGGCAGGTCGCCCACCCCGGCACCGACGGTACCCGGCCCGCCCGTTCAACCGTCCGGGCCCGGCGTCCGTACTCCTGCCCGAAGCGGGGCGGCGCGACGGACGGAGATCGGCGTGGGCGGGCACGAGCGGGGGCTGCACCGGCGGCGGAGATCGCGATCAGGGCGGTTCCTGGCGGTGGTCCTGGTCGCGGCCGCGCTCGCCGCCGGCGGGTACGCCGCCCGGCACCCGGACCTGCTGGACCGCATCGAGGTGCGGCGGACCGTGCCGGCGGCGGCACCGAGCGCGCCCCCAGCGGGCGCCCGCGCCGCGCCGACGCCGGTCCCGGCGGCCGGCCGGGTGGCCCCCGGCATCGGCTATCCGGCCCGGGGCGACGGCACCTTCCGCACCGCCGACACGGTCGGCGCGGTCGCCGGCCGCTCCGGTGAGCTGCTGCGCTACCGGGTCGCGGTGGAGGACGGCATCCGCAACGTGGACGTGGAGCGGTTCGCCCGGGACGTCGCCGCCACCCTCGCCGACCGGCGCGGCTGGACCGGCGACGGCCGGTGGCGGCTGCAACGGGTGGGCCGCGACGACCCGGCCGACTTCACAGTGCTGCTCACCACGCCTGTCACCCGGGGGCGGCTCTGCGGCGACCCGAGTGACCGCTACACGTCCTGCCGCAACGGCGACCAGGTGGTGATCAACGTGGCCCGCTGGGTGTACGGGGTGCCGCACGTGACCGATCTCTCCCGCTACCGGCAGTACCTGCTCAACCACGAGGTCGGCCACCGGCTGGGCCGCGGGCACGAGCGCTGCCCCCGGGCCGGCGGCCCGGCGCCGGTCATGGTGCAGCAGACGCTCGGCCTGCACGGCTGCACCCCGAACCCGTGGCCGCTGGTGGGCGGCGAACCGCTGGCCGGGCCGTCCGGCCAGTACGACGACCCGATCCCGGCCGGGGACCGCTGAGCGGCCGGTCGGCCGGGTCGTCACCGGGAGAACGAGGCCCAGATGTTCTTGGTCTTCTCGGTGCCGTACCAGCCGACGTCGAGCGAGACCGACTGGGCCAGGAACAGCCCTCGCCCGCCCGAGTCCATCGGGTGGATGTCGGTCAGCTCCGGCACCGAACTGACGTCGTGGTCGGCCACGTCGAGCAGGAACCGGTCGTCGGTGGCGAGCAGCGTGATGATGGTGGGCGGGCGACCGTGCCGCAGCGCGTTGCTGGCCAGCTCGGTGGCGACCAGCACGACCAGGTGCGGCACCTCGTCGAGGTCCGCACCCTGCACCAGGCCGTGCCGGTTCAGCGCGTCGCGTAGGGAGGCGCGCAGGCCGCGCAGATCCTCGGGACTGTCCAGCACCCACCGCTCCAGCTCTGAGGCCTGCGGCGGCGGCGGCGAGGTGCGCAACTGTCCCATGATCTGTCTTTACCCTGCGTAGCCGTTCGTTAAGCAGGTCAGCGCCGCAGCAGTGCGAACACGCCCCACCCCAGATACTCGCGCTGGAAACGGACGTACCGCACCGGGTCCTCGGTCAGCTCCCGCCGCAGCTCCGGGGCCAGTTCGTCGTCCGGATTGGCGTCCAGCCAGCGGCGCAGGTTCAGCCAGTGCGAGGCGGCGTACCGGTCCCAGCTGTCCTGGTCGGCGAGGACCATCTCGACCAGGTCCCAGCCGCACTCTCCGAACGACTCGACCAGGCCGGGCAGATCCTTGAACTCGTCGCGGGACCGGGCGTGCGAGCCGGTGACTGCCTCGTCGTCGGGCGGGTCACGCCGCCAGTAGGGCTCGCCGACGATCGCCATGCCGCCCGGCCGCAGCGCCCGGTCGAGCAGTTCCAGCGTCCCGGGCACCCCGCCGCCGATCCAGGTCGCGCCGACGCAGGCGGCCACGTCGACCGGCCGCTCCGGGGTGTACGCCGCGGCGTCGCCGTGCACGAAACGTACCCGGCCGGCCACGCCGAGTTCGGCGGCGCGCTGCCGGGCGGCGGCGGTGAAGGCGGTGCTGATGTCGACCCCGGTGCCGGTGATCCCGTGGTCACGGGCCCAGGTGCAGAGCAATTCGCCCTTTCCGCTGCACAGGTCGAGCAGCTCGTCGCCGGGCCGCAGCCGGATCGCCCGGCCCAGCGTGGCCAGCTTGACGTCGTCGAACGGGTTGAGGATGCGCAGCTCGCCTTCGCGAATGGTGAACTGGCGCGGCAGGTCCGGTGAGGTCATTCGTGGAGGGTGCGCCGCCCGGTCACGCGGAGCAACGGAATTCCGGTCTGGGCCGGTCCGGGTCTCCTGAGGTACGGTCACCGCATGGTGGTCGAGGAACACTGGTGGAACGGCGTCAGCAACCCTCGCGGACGGCGCGACGTCTACATCCGTACCGACGGAAGCCAGTGGCAGGTCCAGGCGCAGATCGGCGGGGCGAGCGGCCGGTCCCGGATCCAGCAGTGCCCGAGCCGCGGCTCGGCGACGATCCTGGCCGGGGCATGGCGCGCGAGCGGTTCCGGCTGGCGCGAGATGCCGCGCTGACCTCACGCTCAGTCACGAGGCCCGTGCACCGCGCGATCGACGAGTGACTCGGCGACCTCACGCAGCTTGCGGTTGGAGTCCTGGGACACCCGGGCCAGGATGGCGAACGCCTCGTCGGCCGAGCAGCGCCGCTGCCCCATGATGATGCCCTTCGCCTGCTCGATCACGGCCCGGCTCTGCATCGCCTCCTGCATCTGCTGCGCCAGCGTCGCCGTGCTCTCGTAGAGGTGGACGTTGGCGAGCGCGATGGCGGCGTACCCGGCCAGCGTCTGCGCCAGCTCGACCTGGCGGTCCAGGACGCCGGGCGATGCGCCGTAGATGTTCAGCGCGCCGACCATCGCCTCCTGGATGGGCAGGCCGATCGACAGCGAACTGGCCGCGCCCGCCGCGTGCGCCCGGGCCGCCCACTCCGGCCAGCGGCTCTCCGCCGCCATGTCCGGCACCAGCATGGCGGTGCCGGTGGTGGCGGCGTCCAGGCACGGGCCGCGGCCCTGCGCGTACTGCCACTCGTCGAGCGTCAGCGCCAGCTCGCCGGTGTACGCGGCGGTGTGCGCCTCCGTGCCCTGGACCAGGGTGACCGACACCTCGGCGGTACCGGGCAGGGTGTCCTTGGCGACCTGGGCGATGGTCGACAACACCACGTCGAGGTCGACTTCGTCGTACTTGATCCGGCCGAGTCTGATCAAGGCAGCGGCGAGGTCGGGGTGGGCCTGCGGCATGAGCTGTGACGTCCTTGTGCGAAGCGACGCCGTCGGCCCGGTAGGCCGGGACGGCTGGTGACGGGGATCGGCCCGTGGTGACGGACCAGCATCCCGATTCCGGCATGGATCGGGACCTGCGCCGCTTCTTGACGCTCGTTCGTGACGCCCCCGACGGGACGTCGACTACCGGGACAACTCTACGACCCGGAGCGGGTGGGTACGACGGGACGTGCCGACCCGTCGCCGGCGGCAGGCAACGCGGGCCGATCGACGACCTCGAACGCGGTGAGCGTGCCGGTGACGCCGAGGACGCGCCGGACCACCGGGGAGGGCCGGTGCAGGACCAGCCGACGGCCGTGCCCGGTGAGCACCCGCTGCGCCAGCACCAGCGCGTTCGTCCCGTACGCGCCGAAGAAGCTGACCTCCGCGAGGTCGATCACCACGAGCGGGGCGGGCGCGGCGACGGCGGACTCCACGAGTTCGGTGAGCAGGTGTGCGTTGCTGAGGTCCACCTCGCCGGCCACCGAGATCCATGTCATGTCCACGCCTGCGTCGCAGCTCAGCCACATGATCGGCTCGTCCCGGCGGAACGCCCCGGACGCCGTGGGGACGTCATGACAGCCGAAGACCGGCCGTTCGTCCGACATGTCACCTCCGACCTCACCGATTGAGGAAGCCCGCGGCGAGGCACGCCGCGAGCAGGGAGGGCACATGTCTTGACCCGTACCCGACGATACGTCGACCGGGTGGACATCGCAGCGTGGGAGGCGTTCGGACCCGCCCGTGCCGGGTACCGTCAGCGGAACGACAGACGCCGATGACCCCGCCAGGACAGGACACGAGGATGGAATCCGCCAGCATGGAACCCGCCGACGCCCTCGCGGAGCTGAGTCGGATCCGGCTCGACGAGGTGGCGCTCGACGACGTCCTGGCACGTGTCGCCGAACTGGCGAACCGGGCGGTGCCGGGCAGCGCGCACGTGTCCGTCTCCCTGGTGCAGGCGGGCGCGAACCGGGCCATCGCCTACACCAGCGACCTGGCCCGCAGCCTCGACGAGTGGCAGTACGCGCACGACGACGGCCCCTGCCTGGACGCCTCGATGAGCGCGGTGAGCATCTGCCTGCCCGATCTGGCCGACGAGCCGCGCTGGCCGGGCTGGGCCGCACGGGCCCGGGCGGCGGGCGTGCAGAGCTCGCTGTCGATCGGGTTGCCGATCCAGGAGGCGGTCACCGGGGCACTGAACATCCACGGCGGCGCGCCGCGCGCGTTCGACAAGTCGTCGATCGAGCTGGCGGAGGAGTTCGCGGCGTACGCGGCGGTGGCGCTCGCCAACGCGCACCTCTACGAGAGCACCGCGACGCTGGCCCGGCAGATGCAGGAGGCGATGCGCAGCCGGGCGGTGATCGAGCAGGCCAAGGGCATCATCATGGGCCAGCGGCGCTGCTCCGCCGAGGAGGCGTTCACGCTGCTCGCCAAGCTCTCCCAGGACTCCAACCGCAAGCTGCGCGAGGTGGCCGAGGCGCTCGTCTCCCGCGCCGCCGCCCGCTGAGGTCCGCGCCTCGCCGCTCGCGATGGCCGACCTGCGCGCGGTCGCGGCGGTGGCCGCGCTGGGTGCGGCGGTCTTCGTCGGGTTCCTCGCGCACCGCTACGGCGAGCTGACCGGCCCGGGTGACGCCTGGTCCCGGGCCGTGCCGATCGGGTTCGCCGCGGTGCTCGGCGCCGGCTACCGGCACCTCCGGTCGATCGGCGTCGAGGCCCGTCCGGTGACCCGGATCACCGGCCGCGGAGGCGGCGTGAAAAGCGCGTCAAGAAACCGCGGCCGCGCGTGATGGTCGCGTCAAGACCCCTGTCCGTCCGGCGGATACGGCGCTGTGATTGCCCGGCGCGGCCGGGAGGCGGTCGCGAGGACATCTTCCGCTAGGAGAGATCAGCCGTGTCTGACGTGCTGTTCGTGTTGCTGACGGTGGGGCTGTTCGCGGCTCTCGCCCTCGTGGTGAGGGGCGTGGAGAAGCTGTGAACGCCGTCAACGCCGTCGGCCTGGTGCTGGCGATCGGCCTGGGCGTGTTCCTGGTCGCCGCCCTGCTGTTCCCGGAGCGCTTCTGATGAGCATGACGACAGCCGGCGTGCTCTTCGTCCTGTCCCTGGTGGTGGCGCTCGTCGCCGTGCACCGGCCGTTCGGCGACTACATGCACCGCGTGGTCGCCGGAACCCGGTCGTCCCGGGTCGAGCGGGGGATCTACCGCCTGGTCGGGGTCAATCCGGCCGCCGAGCAGACCTGGGGCGTGTACGCCCGCTCGGTGCTGGCCTTCTCGGCCGTCTCCCTGCTGTTCCTGTACGCGTTCCAGCGCCTGCAGAACCACCTGTGGCTCTCGCTGGGACTCGACCCGGTGGTGCCGCACGGCGCCTGGAACACCGCTGTGTCGTTCGTGACCAACACGAACTGGCAGTGGTACTCGGGCGAGTCGACGATGGGCCACCTGGTGCAGATGGCCGGCCTGGCGGTGCAGAACTTCGTCTCGGCCGCCGTCGGCATCGCCGTGGCGGTGGCGCTGGTCCGGGGCTTCGCCCGCAGCCGCACCGGCGAGCTGGGCAACTTCTGGGTCGACCTGACCCGGGTCACGCTGCGGATCCTGCTGCCGATCGCGGTGCTCGGCGCGCTCGCGCTGATGCTCGGCGGCGCGGTGCAGAACCTGTCCGGCGGCACCGACGTGACCACGCTGACCGGCGGCACCCAGACCGTCACCGGCGGGCCGGTGGCGAGCCAGGAGGTCATCAAGGAGCTGGGCACCAACGGCGGCGGCTTCTACAACGTCAACAGCGCCCACCCGTTCGAGAACCCGACCGCGTGGACGAACTGGCTGGAGATCTTCCTGATCCTGGTGATCCCGTTCAGCCTGCCCCGGGTCTTCGGCCGGATGGTGGGGCAGAAGCGGCAGGGCTACGCGATCGTCGCCGTCATGGCGATCCTGGCGCTCGCCGGCATCACGCTGACGAACGTCTTCGAGCTGACCGGCGACGGCACGGTGCCGCAGGCGGTCGGCGCGGCGCTGGAGGGCAAGGAGGTGCGCTTCGACGTGTCGAACTCGGCCACGTTCGCGGCGGCCACCACGCTCACCTCGACCGGCGCCGTCAACTCGTTCCACGACTCGTACACCGCGCTGGGCGGCATGATGACGCTGGGCAACATGATGCTCGGCGAGGTCGCTCCCGGTGGGGTCGGCGCCGGCCTGTACGGGCTGCTGATCCTCGCGGTGATCACGGTGTTCGTGGCCGGGCTGATGGTCGGGCGCACCCCGGAGTACCTGGGCAAGAAGATCGGCTCGCGCGAGATCAAGTTCGCCTCGATGTACTTCCTGATCACCCCGGCCCTGGTGCTCACCGGCACCGCCGCCGCGTTCGCCACCGGCAACGCCTCGACGGCGCTGAACGTCGGGCCGCACGGACTGTCCGAAGTGCTCTACGCGTTCACCTCGGCCAGCAACAACAACGGCTCCGCGTTCGCCGGCATCACCGTGAACACACAGTGGTGGAACACCGCGCTCGGGCTCTGCATGCTGCTCGGCCGGTTCCTGCCGATCATCTTCGTGCTCGCGCTGGCCGGCTCGCTGGCCCGCCAGCAACCCACACCCGCCTCCGAGGGCACCCTGCCGACCCACCGGCCGCTGTTCGTCGGCATGGTCGTCGGCGTCACAGTCGTCCTCGTCGCGCTCACCTTCCTTCCCGCACTCGCGCTCGGCCCGCTGGCCGAAGGGCTGTGACAACCATGAGAGACAAGGACATGACCGCGCCTGTGCAGACTGCCGACGCGCCGGCTCCGGGCACGCCGGGCCGCCGGGACCGGGTCGGCGGCGGACTGCTCGACCCTCGCCAGTTGCTCCGGTCGTTGCCGGACGCGCTGCGCAAGCTCGACCCGCGCACCCTGTGGCGCAACCCGGTGATGCTGATCGTGGAGATCGGCGCGCTGTTCACCACTGTGCTCGCGGTCGCCGACCCGTCGGTCTTCGCGGTCGCGATCACCGTCTGGCTCTGGCTGACCGTGATCTTCGCGAACCTGGCCGAGGCGGTCGCCGAGGGACGCGGCAAGGCGCAGGCTGACACGCTGCGCCGGGCCAAGCAGGACACCATCGCCACCCGCCTGGTCGGCTGGACGCCCGGTGCCGCCGCGAACGCGTACCGGGACGAGGCGGTGCCCGCCCCGCAACTGCGGCAGGGTGACGTCGTCCTGGTCGAGGCCGGGCAGGTCATCCCCGGTGACGGCGACGTGGTGGAGGGAATCGCCAGCGTCGACGAGTCGGCGATCACCGGCGAGTCCGCCCCGGTGATCCGGGAGTCCGGCGGCGACCGCAGCGCGGTCACCGGCGGCACCCGGGTCCTCTCCGACCGGATCGTCGTCCGGATCACCCAGAAGCCGGGCGAGAGCTTCATCGAGCGGATGATCGCGCTGGTCGAGGGCGCCAACCGGCAGAAGACGCCGAACGAGATCGCGTTGAACATCCTGCTGGCCGCGCTGACGATCATCTTCCTGCTCGCCGTCGTCACGCTCCAGCCCATGGCGATCTTCGCCAAGGGTTACCAGGCCGCCGCGCCCGACACCGCGGCGATCACCGACTCCGGCGTCACCGGCGTCGTCCTCGTGTCCCTGCTGGTCTGTCTCATCCCGACCACGATCGGCGCGCTGCTGTCCGCGATCGGCATCGCCGGCATGGACCGGCTCGTGCAGCGCAACGTGCTGGCGATGAGCGGCCGGGCGGTCGAGGCGGCGGGCGACGTCAACACGCTGCTGCTGGACAAGACCGGCACGATCACGCTCGGCAACCGGCAGGCCGCCGAGTTCCTGCCGGTGACCGGCGTGGACGCGGCCACGCTCGCCGACGCGGCGCAGCTGTCCAGCCTGGCCGACGAGACCCCCGAGGGCCGCTCGGTGGTGGTGCTCGCGAAGAACGAGTACGGGCTGCGCGAGCGCGAGCCCGGTCTCATCCCGCACGCCACGTTCGTGCCGTTCACCGCGCAGACCCGGATGAGCGGCGTCGACCTCGACGCCGACGGGGGCGTCCGGCACGTCCGCAAGGGCGCGGCCGCCGCGGTGATGAAGTGGGTACGCGACAACGGCGGCCACCCGACCGAACAGGTCGGTGAACTGGTCGACGGGATCAGCGGCACCGGCGGCACGCCGCTCGTGGTGGCCGAGCACGTGGCCGGGGAACCGGCCCGGGCGCTCGGCGTCATCCACCTCAAGGACGTGGTGAAGGCCGGGATGCGGGAGCGCTTCGACGAGATGCGCCGGATGGGCATCCGCACCGTGATGATCACCGGTGACAACCCGCGTACCGCGAAGGCCATCGCCGACGAGGCGGGCGTGGACGACTTCCTCGCCGAGGCCACGCCGGAGGACAAGCTCGCGCTGATCAAGAAGGAGCAGGAGGGCGGCCGGCTCGTCGCCATGACCGGCGACGGCACCAACGACGCGCCCGCGCTGGCCCAGGCGGACGTCGGCGTCGCCATGAACACCGGCACGTCGGCCGCGAAGGAGGCCGGCAACATGGTCGACCTCGACTCCGACCCGACCAAGCTGATCGAGATCGTGGAGATCGGCAAGCAGTTGCTGATCACCCGGGGTGCGCTGACGACGTTCAGCATCGCCAACGACATCGCGAAGTACTTCGCGATCATCCCGGCCATGTTCGCCGGCATCTACCCGTCGCTGGACCGGCTCAACATCATGCGCCTGGCCAGCCCAGAGTCGGCGATCCTCTCCGCCGTCGTCTTCAACGCGATGGTCATCGTGGCGTTGATCCCGCTGGCCCTGCGCGGCGTGCGCTACCGCCCGGCCAGCGCCTCGACGCTGCTGCGCCGCAACCTGTGGCTCTACGGCCTCGGCGGCATCGTGGTGCCGTTCGTCGGCATCAAGCTCATCGACCTGCTCGTCCAGTTCGTCCCGGGGATCTCGTGATGCGCCTTCCCAGTTGGCTCTCCCAGCACCTGGCCGCCCTGCGCGCGGTGCTCGTCTTCACCGTGCTGCTCGGCCTGGTCTACCCGCTCGCCCTGGTCGCCGTCGGTCGGCTCCCAGGCCTCGACGGCAGGGCGGACGGTTCACTGCTCACCGTCGGCGGCCGGACCGTCGGCAGCTCGCTGATCGGCCAGTCGTTCACCGACGCGGACGGCAACCCGGTCCCGCGCTACTTCCAGTCCCGCCCGTCGGCCGCCGGGGACGGCTACGACCCGACCGCCACCGCGGCGGGCAACCTCGGCCCGGAGAGCGTGGTGGACACGCTCACCGGCGATGAGGAGACCTCCGCGCAGAGCCTGCTCACCCAGGTCTGCGCCCGCAGCAAGGCGGTCGGGGAACTCGACGGCGTGGACGGGCGGCGCCCGTACTGCACGCCGGACGGGGTGGGCGCGGTGCTCGCCGTGTTCCGCGCCGACGGCCTCACCGGCCGGGTCACCCGCGTGGTGAGCGTCAACCAGGCCGCGCCCGCGACGCCGTTCGTCGCCACCTGGCAGGGCGTGCCGGTGGAGGCGGCCCAGCCCGGCCACGACTACGTGGCCGAGGGCGGCATCGTCACCCCGGTACGCGGGGACGCCCCGGCCCGCCCGGCCGTGCCGGCCGACGCGGTCACCGCCAGCGGCAGCGGCCTCGACCCGCACATCTCCCCGGCGTACGCCCGGATCCAGGTGGCCCGGGTGGCGCGGGAGCGCGGCGCGGACCCGGCGGCGGTACGGCGGCTGGTCGCCGAGCACACCACCGGCCGGGCGCTGGGCTTCATGGGCGAGCCCGGTGTGAACGTGCTGGAACTCAACCTGGCGCTGGACGAGGCGTTCCCGGCGCGCTGACGGAAGTGTTAAGAAGGGCCCCCTTCACCTCGCGAGGCGTTAACAGGGGGCCCTTCCTTGCACTCGGGGAGGATGGGGGCGTGGGCAGGGGTGAACTGCGGATCTATCTCGGTGCCGCTCCGGGCGTCGGGAAGACGTACGCCGTGCTCGAAGAGGCCCAGCGCCGGGCCGAGCGCGGCACCGACGTGGTGATCGGCCTGGTCGAGACGCACGGCCGCCGGCACACCGCCGAGATGATCGGCGACCTGGAGGTGGTGCCGCGCCGGTCGATGACGTACCGGGGTGTCGAGTTCACCGAGATGGACCTGGACGCGGTGCTGGCCCGGCGGCCCGAGGTCGTCGTGGTGGACGAACTGGCGCACACGAACGTGCCCGGCTCCCGCCACGAGAAGCGCTGGCAGGACGTGCAGGAGCTGCTCGACGCCGGGATCAGCGTGCTCTCCACTGTCAACGTGCAGCACCTGGAGTCGCTGAACGACGTGGTCGCGCAGATCACCGGCACCACCCAGCGGGAGACCGTGCCGGACCAGGTGGTCCGGGCCGCCGAGCAGGTCGAGCTGGTGGACATGACGCCGGAGGCGCTGCGCCGCCGGATGGCGCACGGCAACATCTACCGGCCCGACAAGATCGACGCCGCGCTCGGCAACTACTTTCGGGTCGGCAACCTCACCGCGCTGCGCGAACTGGCGCTGCTCTGGCTGGCCGACAAGGTCGACGAGCAGCTCGACGCGTACCGCGCCCAGCAGGGCATCTCCGACACCTGGGAGGCGCGGGAACGGGTGGTGGTCGCGCTGACCGGCGGCCCCGAGGGCGATACGCTGATCCGCCGGGCGGCCCGGATCGCCGCCCGCAGCAAGGGCGCCGACCTGCTCGCCGTGCACGTGGCCCGCAGCGACGGGCTCGCCGGCGCCGACCCGGCCCAGCTCGCTCGGCAGCGAGTGCTGGTGGAGAGCCTCGGCGGCACGTACCACCAGGTGCTCGGCACCGACATCCCGGCGTCGCTGCTGGACTTCGCCCGGGGCGTCAACGCCACCCAGCTCGTGCTCGGCGCGAGCCGCCGGGGCCGGTTCGCGCAGGTGTTTTCCCGGGGCGTCGGGGTGACCACCACCGCGCTGTCCGGCCCGATCGACGTGCACCTGGTCACCCACCCGGAGGCGGGGCGCGGGCGCCGGGGCACGTCGGTGCCCGCCGCGCTGTCCCGACGCCGGCGACTGATCGGGTACGCGCTCGCGGTGCTCGGCATGCCGCTGCTCACGCTCGTGCTGCGGACGCTGCCCGACCTCACCCTGACGAACGACATCCTGCTGTTCCTCGCCGGTGTGGTGGGCGTGGCGCTGGTCGGCGGGCTGTGGCCCGCGCTGGTCGCCGCGCTCGGCGGTTCGCTGCTGCTCAACTGGTTCTTCACCCCGCCGTACCGGACGCTCACCATCGCCGAGGCGGACAACCTGCTCGCCCTGGGCGTGTTCGTCGGCGTCGCCATCGCGGTGAGCTGGGTGGTCGACGTGGCGGCCCGGCGTACCCGGGAGGCGGCCCGGGCCTCCGCCGACGCGCAGACCCTGGCCACCGTGGCGGGCAGCGTGCTGCGCGGCGAGCGGCCGCTGCCCGCGCTGCTGGACCGGCTGCGGGAGACGTTCGGGCTGCGCGCGGTGAGCGTGCTGGAGCTGACCGACGAGGCCGGCGGACGCCCGGCGCGCGCCCGGGGGGCGGACGCCTGGCGGGTGGTGGCGAGCGTCGGCGAGCGGCCGCCCGGCAGCCCGGGCGCGGGCGAGACGGTGGTGCCGGTCGACGACCGGCTCAGCGTGGTGCTCGCCGGCCGGCGGCTGGAGGCGGCCGACCGGCGGGTGGTCGAGGCGTTCGCCGCGCAGGCCGCCGTCGCGCTGCGCCAGGAACGGCTGGCCGAGGAGGCCGCCACCGCCCGCCCGCTCGCCGCCGCCGACCGGATGCGGACCGCGCTGCTCGCGGCGGTCAGCCACGATCTGCGTACGCCGCTGGCGTCGGCCAAGGCGGCGGTGAGCAGCCTGCGCAGCCACGACGTCGAGTTCGACGCGGACGACCGGGAGGAACTGCTCGCCACCGCCGACGAGTCGCTGGACCGGCTGGGCCGGCTGGTGGCGAACCTGCTCGACATGAGCCGGTTGCAGGCCGGCGCGCTGGGCGTGAGCGCCACAGCGATCGGGCTGGAGGACGCCGTACCCCTGGCGCTTGACGAGCTGGGCCCGGCGGCGGCCGAGGTGACCACCGACATCCCGGCCGACCTGCCGGCGGCGCTCGCCGACCCGGGCCTGCTGGAGCGGGTGCTGGTCAACATCGTGGCGAACGCACTGCGGCACAGCCCGCCCGGCCGGCCGCCGGCGATCACCGGCAGCGCGCACGCCGGACAGGTCGAGCTGCGGGTGATCGACACCGGCCCGGGCATCCCGGAGGACCAGTGGGAGCACGTCTTCCTGCCGTTCCAGCGCCTCGGCGACCGGGACAACCAGACCGGGGTGGGCCTGGGGCTGGCGCTGTCCCGGGGACTCGCCGAGGCGATGGGTGGCAGCATCACCCCGGAGACCACGCCCGGTGGCGGTCTCACCATGGTGCTGCGGCTGCCGGCCGCCACCCAGCCGGAGGAGCCGCAGGAATGACCCGGATCCTGGTCGTCGACGACGAGCCGCAGATCCTGCGCGCGCTGCGGATCAACCTGCGCGCCCGGGGCTACGACGTCGAGGTGGCGGACAGCGGCGCCGCCGCGCTCAAGGCCGCCGCCGGGCACCCGCCGGACCTGGTGGTGCTCGACCTCGGCCTGCCCGACCTGGACGGCACCGACGTCATCCGGGGCCTGCGCGGCTGGACCGCCGTGCCGATCATCGTGCTGTCCGGACGGGCCGGCAGCGAGGACAAGGTGGCCGCGCTCGACGCGGGCGCCGACGACTACGTGACCAAGCCGTTCGGGGTGGACGAGCTGCTGGCCCGCATCCGCGCGGTGACCCGGCGGCTCGCCCCGGCCACGCCCGCCGTGCCCGCGCTGCGGATCGGCCGCAACACCGTCGACCTGGCCGACCGGACCGTCACCCGGGACGACGGCGTCGAGGTCAAGCTCACCCCCACCCAGTGGGCCATGCTGGAGAAGCTGCTGCGCAACCCGGGCAAGCTGGTCAGCCAGCGCCAGTTGCTGCACGACGTGTGGGGGCCGGAGTACCACCACGAGACGAACTACCTGCGGCAGTACATGGCCCAGTTGCGCCGCAAGCTGGAGGACGACCCGGCCCGGCCCCGCCACCTGATCACCGAACCGGGCATGGGCTACCGCTACCGCCCCTGACGTTTGCGCGAGCGCGGGCGGGGGACTCGGCGACCCGGCCGAGCAGCGGGGGAGGGGCATGGCGGACAACCGGTCCTCGGAGGGGTTCGGCCGCCGCCTGGACGAGCACGCCATCGACGCGGGCGCGGCCGAGCCGGAGCGACCCGACGGGCTGGTCGACAGCGGCGTCTACGTCGGCGGCGTACGCCGGGCGTCGCCGGTCACCCTCGCCGACACGTTCCGCTGCCTGCAACACCTCGACGACGCGATGGCCTGGATCGGGCTGCGCCGCCCGGGCCGGGAGGAGGTCGCCTCGCTCGCCGCCGAGTTCCACCTCCCCGACCTGGCCGTCGAGGACGCGATCAACGCCCACCAGCGCCCCAAGCTGGAACGCTACGGCGACACCCTGTTCGTGGTGCTGCGCGCCGCCCGCTACCTGGACGCCCGGGAGGCGGTCGAGTTCGCCGAGCTGCACCTGTTCCTCGGTCCCGGTTTCGTGATCACCGTGCGGCACGGCGGCACGCCGGACCTGGCCGGGGTACGGCGGCGGCTGGAGGCCGAACCCGAGGTGCTCGCGCTCGGCCCGGAGGCGGTGCTCTACGCCGTGCTCGACCGGGTGGTGGACGGCTACGCGCCGGTGGTGGCCGGGCTGGAGAACGACATCGACGAGATCGAGACCGAGGTGTTCGGCGGCGACCCGAACGCCAGCCGCCGCATCTACGAGCTGAGCCGCGAGGTGATCCAGTTCCAGCGGGCCGCCCGGCCGCTGCTGAAGGTGGTCGACGCGCTCACGCACGGCTTCGACAGGTACGGCACGGACGAGGAACTACGCCGCCGGCTGCGCGACGTGGCCGACCACCTGACCCAGGTGGTGGAGCGGGTGGACGGGTTCCGGCACCTGCTCCAGAACATCCTCACAGTCAACGCCACACTGGTGTCGCAGGCGCAGAACGAGGAGATGCGCAGCCTGACCGCTGCCAGCTTCGAGCAGAACGAGGAGATCAAACGGGTCTCCGCGTGGGCGGCCATCCTGTTCGCACCCACCCTGATCGGCACCGTCTACGGGATGAACTTCACCCACATGCCGGAGCTGGACTGGCGGTACGGCTACCTGTTCGCGGTCACCCTGATGCTCGCCGTCTGCGGCGCGCTCTACCTGCTGTTCAAACGCCGCGGCTGGCTGTGATCCGGGCCCTGCGCACCTCGGCCCGGGCCGCCCGCCCGTGGTGATCCACTAGAGTGTCCGGGTGGCTACCCCCCGTTGCTCGCGCGTGGTCCGGCTCCGGCGCCCCGGAGGGGAACGCTGATCGGGGACACGGTTCCGGCACCGCGCGGCGGGCGCCGGACCAGTGACGGAAAGCGCGGGCTGGCCGGCCACTGTGCACGGATCGTCGCGTCCCGGCCGTTCGAGGTGGCCATCGTGGTGCTCATCATGGCCAACGGCGTGGTGCTGGGCATCGAGACGTACCCGAACCTCGGGGCCGCCGGGCCGGTGCTGCGGTGGACGGAGTGGATGTTCCGGGCGGTCTTCGTCGTGGAGATCACCATCCGGGTGCTCGCGTACGGCCGCCGCCCGCAGGACTTCTTCCGGCACGGCTGGAACGTCTTCGACCTGCTGGTGACAGCAGCCATATTCGTCCCGGGCCTGCACGGCGACTCGGCTGTGCTGCGGTTCATCCGGGTCGCCCGGGTGCTGCGCCTCGTGCGCTTCTCACCCGGCCTGCGGACCATCGTCGCGGCGCTGTGGCGCAGCCTCCCAGGCGTCGCGGGTTTCCTCGCGCTCGCCGCCGTCACGCTCTACGTGTACGGCATGGCGGGCTGGCTGATCTTCGGCGACCGCTACCCCGAGCAGTACGGCGACATCGGCCGCTCGCTCGTCACGCTGTTCGTGCTGCTGTCCCTGGAGACGCTGCCGGATCTGCTGGAACAGGGCCTGGAGGTGTCGCCGTGGACGCTGCTCTACTACGTCAGCTTCGTGATGATCGCGGTCAACCTCCTGCTGAACATCCTCATCGCCGTCATCGTCAACTCGATGGAGGAGGCGCGCCGGCTGGAGATGACCGAAGGGCTGGCCTCCGACTACGACTCCGACGGGGACGGGATACCGGACGAGGTGGACCGGATCGCGATCAGCCAGCGACTGGACGACCTGCGGATGGTGATCGCCGAGTTGGAGCGGGAACTGCGCATCGACCGGGAGGAGCCGCCCGGCGCGCCGCGCCGCCGCCAGCCCTCGGACCACTGATCAGGGACGGTCATGACAGTTCCGTGACGAACGCGGCTCCCGGGTTTGGCCGGCTGGTTGATCGGGGCAACCAGCCAGACGCCAACACATCTGAGGGAAGGGACGCCTCTCGTGGAGATCACGGGCTTCTTCACCGCGCTCATCATCGGCCTCGTCATCGGCGCGCTCGGGCGCCTTGTGGTGCCGGGCAAGCAGAACATCCCGATCTGGCTGACCCTGCTCATCGGTGTGGTCGCCGCGTTCATCGGCACGCTGGTGGCCGGCGCGTTCGGCGTCGACGACACCCCCGGCATCGACTGGATCGAGCTGTTGCTCCAGGTCGGCTTCGCCGCCATCGGCGTCGCCGTCTTCGCCGGCCTCTACGGCCGCCGCCGCATCTGAGAACCGAAGGAAGGGCCCCTTCTTAACGCCTCGTGCATAAGAAGGGGCCCTTCCTAACGCCTACTCCCGCCAGCCGGTCAGCTCGACGCCCTTCGCCAGCTCCACCCGGAAGCCCAGGGCGATCTCGCCGCTCTCACCCGGCGCCAGCGACAGCCGCCAGGTCAGCTCGCCCAGCTCCGTACGCTCGGCCGGCGGCGGCGTCAGCACCGTCTCGCGTACCACCACTGACTCGTCGCGGGACACCGGTAGCTGATCCCGCAGCTCCACAGTGGCCGACCGGGGCGTGTGGTTCGCCACAGTGATGCGGTACTCCACCTCCCGTCGCCGCGTCGACCCGAGCGTGGCCTTGCTCTCGGTGCGCCGGGACAGCTTCCGCTCCACCCGCAGCCGGTCGTCCACCCCGAGCGCCAGCTCGGTCTCCTCGCCCGGTGCCCACGTCTTCAGCCGCGTCGCCGCCACGAAATCAGCGCCGTGGAAGACCGACGCCGGGCCGGGCAGCAGCGTGTGGTCCGACGTGTTGCGGACCGTGGCCCGCAGGTGCGCCTCGGCGGCGCGCACCGGCACGCTCACGTGGTCCAGCCGGGCCGGCAGCTCCAGCACCGCGATCGTCACCCGGTGCGCGCTGCCGTCCGCCGGCACCGCCACCGGACGCGCGGGCCGGTAGGTAGCAGCCGTCACGCCCTGCTCCACCTCGGCGACGCTCTCCCGCACCGCCGGCGCTGCGGCCCGCGCCGCGCGGGGACGGCCCGCCGCCGGCGCCGCGCCGGGCGCCGGGGGCGGCACCACGCCGCCGAACGACGCGGCCGACACGGCCATCGGCGGCTGCCGCCGGAACCGGTCGAGATACCAGGGCGACAATTCGGGTACGCCGCTCGCCGCCGCCGGGCGGGCCGTGGAGAGCTGGAGTTCGCACTCCGGCCAGTCCTCCCCGGTGCCCTGGCTGACCAGCCCGAACCAGGTGACAGTCATGGTGTCCTCGACCAGCCGCAGGTCGTAGGAGGGGGTCCAGCGGGCGCCGTCCACCAGGTACGTCAGCTCCAGCTCCACCTCGGTCTCGTCGGCCTCCACCGAGACGGACACCTCGGCGGCCAGCCGGTCCGGCTCCCGCTTGCCGCGCGCCGCGTCCAGTTCCCGGTCGACGGCGGCCAGTTCCTCGGCCAGCTCGATGCGCCGCCGGGCCAGCCCGCGCCGCCGGGCCCGCGACTCGGCGAGCTGACCGGCCACCGAGTCGGTGAAGGCCGCGACGTCGGCCGGGGCCGCGTCGCCCGCGGCCAGCGCCCGGGCGTACGTGCCACCCGCGCGCTCGGCAAGCCGGGTGAGGAACTCGCCGCGCTGGTCCTCGATCGCGTCGGTGTCACCGACCTCGGCCAGCTCGTCGGCCAGGTCGCGCCGCCGCTGTTCCAGCTCGATGACCTGGGCGTCGGTGCTGCGGGCCTGCCGCCACGCGGCCACGTCCACCCCGAGCACCGTCACCGCGCCCCGACCACCCACCCGGATCGAGTCGCGGCGCAGGCCCAGCGGGAGTGGGGCGACGCGTACCCGGTGGTCGCCGGCGGCCAGCCGGACGCGGCCGCGGCGGGTGACCCGGGCGCGGTCCGGGTAGACGGTCACGCCGACGACAGGCGCATCGATCTCCAGAGTGTCCACGGCGGCGAGGGTAGTTCAGCCGCGCCCGCGACGGCGCTACCGCAGATGGAGCCGTTGGTCGACGGTGACAGCGGCCAGGTCGCGCGGCCTGCTCGTACCGGGTGCCCGCCCGAGCGGTGCGGATCCCCGCTCCGGTGCGGCGGACCGGCACCGAGGTGTCGTCCACCACTTCCCGGGAAGACCGCTGAGCCGGCGCTTGCCCACGGGAGGCGGCAGCGCCCGACTTCTGGCACGGTGTCGGGTAGCGAGGTGCGCGGTTGAGGGGGGAGTGGTGGAGTTCTCGGCGACGAGCAGGCGGGGGCGTGTCGGCACGGTGATCGAAGTCGCCGGCGACCTGGACATGAGCACCACCCCGCAGCTGCGCGACCGGCTGTACGAGCTGACGGAGGCCGGCGCCCGGGTCGTCGTCGTCGATCTGGCCGGGGTCGGGTTCATGGACTCCAGCGGCCTGGGCGCGCTCGTGGTCGGCTACAAGAGCCTGCGGGAGCGGGACGGCTGGCTCGGCCTGGCCGGCGTCCGTGCGTCAGTGCGCCGGGTCTTCTCGATCACCTCGGTGGACCGGGTGATCCCGCTGTTCGACACGGTGGCGGCGGCGGAGGACGCGTCACCGCTGGTGCCGTGAGCGCTCCTCACCGGATCGACCGCTCGCGCGGGCGAGGTCGGCGCCGGCGGTGCTGCGCCGGGGCCCGTGGTCGCCGTACCAGTCGATGACGAGCAGTGTGGCGTCGTCGGCCAGCGCCGGCCCGGCGATCTCCAGCACCGCGTCGGACAGCGCCCGGACCGCCTCACGGGGATGCAGGTGGGAGAGGCGGAGCAGGGCGGCGGGCAGGTCGAGGTCGGCGGCGTTGCGGTCGCGCATGCCGTCGGTGACCACCACCAGCCGGTCGCCGGGTAGCAGTGGCAGCTCCCCGCTGCGGTAGCTCTCGCCGGGGAACATCCCGAACGGGAAGTTGCCCGGCAGGTCCACCGGTACGACCCGGCCGTCCCGGACCAGCATCGGTGGGACGTGCCCGGCGTTCACCAGTTCGCAGCGTCCCGTGGTCAGGTCGATGCGGCCCAGCACGGCGGTGACGTACGCGCCGCGTACGTTCGCGTTCTCCGCGACGGCCCGGTTGGCCTCCTCGGCCTGGGCGACCAGGCCGGCGCCACGGCGGCGGCTGTTGCGCAGGCTGCCCACGCCGAGGGTGGCGGTGAGCGCGCTCGCCACGCCGTGGCCCATCGCGTCGGTGACGCTGAGGTGCAGCAGGTCCCGGGCCAGGCTGTAGTCGAAGGTGTCGCCGCCGACGCTCGCGGCGGGTTCCAGCCAGCCGGAGAGGGCGAAGGCGCCGGCCTCGCAGGTGAACGAGGCGGGCAGCAGGCGACGCTGGATCTCGGCGGAGAGGCTGAACGGGGTGGTGCGCTGTCCCCACTCGAACAGGTCGGTGTGCCTGCGGTTGGCGATGACCACGAACGCCAGCGCGTGCGCGGTACGGGCGACCCAGTTCACCACGTCGCCGTCCGGGTCGTCGGGCAGTTCGATCTCCAGCAGGCCGATCGCCTCACCGCGGTCGGTGACCGGCGCCAGTACGGTCCAGGCGCCGTCGCCGGGGACGACCACCGGGGCCTGCTGACGGAGCGCCTGCTCGTAGGGCCCGCCGTCAAAGGGGAGGACCTCGGCGTCCTCCTCGCCGTGACGCCGGCCGGTACCGCCGCCGGCCGGCTGGTGCGTCAGCCGGACCAGCGCACGGCCGCTGAGGTCGGCGATCAGCAGCGAGACGCCGCGCGCGTTCAGCGCCGTGGCGATGACGCCGGTGACGGCCTCGACCGCCTGCACCGGGGCGGCGTCCTCGGCCGACTGCAACATCCCGGCCAGCACCGCCTGCTCGCTGTCCTTCACCACCCGAGCATATTCAGCGCGCCGGACGTCCGCCTGGCGAGCGACACCGGGGGCGGCGGGTCGCCGTCATCGACCAGAGGTTATTGCATATAGTTGGCAACTACCGAATAGTGGCGGTAGTGGGCGCTCCGGCACGCGATGATCGATCCTCGCCGGAGCGCCCGCCCGCTGCCACCCGCAGACGAGTGTTCGAGGGGTTGCCGTGGCGATCAGACCCAAGCCCGTACGCGTGGCCGCGGTGCTCGCCGCCGCCCTGCTCGCCGCCGCCGGTTGCTCGTCGCCCACGGCCTCGACAGGCGGCCCGAAGGGCGCGGACACGCTCGTGGTCGCCACCGCCGGCGAGCCGGACACGCTCAACCCGGTGCTCAACTACGGCGTCGACGGCGCATCGCTGATCTTCGACGGGCTGGTCGCCCGGGACGCCCGCAACGAGCTGGTGCCCGCCCTGGCCCGTGAACTGCCTGCCGTCTCGGCGGAGGGGAAGACAGTCACCGCGAAGCTGCGCGAGGGCGTGCTGTTCCACGACGGCAGCCCGCTGACCGCCCAGGACGTGGTGTTCACCTACCAGGCGGTGCTCGACCCGGGAGTCGACTCCACGCTGCGGTCCGATCTGGACATGCTCGCCTCCGTCACCGCGCCCGACCCGGCGACGGTCGTGTTCACCCTCAAGTACGCGTACGCGCCGTTCCTGCAACGGCTGGCGCTGGGGATCGTCCCGGCGAAGGCGTTCGCCGGGCAGGACGTCAACAAGGCCGCGTTCAACCGCAAGCCGGTCGGCACCGGCCCGTACCGGTTCACCTCGTGGACACCCGGTGACCGGCTCGTGCTCGCGGCCAACGAGACGTACTGGGGTGGCAAGCCGGCGAACTCCGGCGTTGTGGTGGCGTTCGTCGCCGACGACAACGTCCGGGCCCAGCGGATGCGGGCCGGCGAGTTCGACGCGGCGGAGCTGGCACCGAAGCTCGCGTCCGGGTTCGAGGGCCGGGACGGCTACCGGGTGCAGAAGGTGCCGACCGCCGACTACCGGGGCGTCATGCTGCCGATGGGCAACCCGGTCACCGGCGACCTCGCGATCCGGAAGGCGCTGAACGTCGCGGTGGACCGGCAGGCCATGGTGACAGGCGTGCTCGGCGGCGCGGGCGAACCCGCGTTCGGCCCGGTGCCGCCCACGTCGGAATACGCCGAGCCGTCGATCGCCGGCAGGCCCGCCGCCGACACCGCCGCGGCGACCGCCGCGCTGGACGCCGCCGGGTGGAAGCCCGGCCCGGACGGCATCCGGATGAAGGACGGGCGGCCGGCCGCGTTCGCGCTCATGTACCCGGCCACCGACAGCCTGCGCAAGGAACTGGCCCTGGCCGTCACCGCCGACGCGAAGAAGGTCGGCATCAAAGTCACGCCGGAGGGCCTGACCTGGGACGCGATCACCCCGCGGATGGGTGACGACGCGCTGATGATGGGCTACGGCACGCCGTACGACCCGGACTTCGTCTCGTACAAGCTGTTCAGCTCGGCCTTCGCCGGGCAGGGCTTCTTCAACCCCGGCTCGTACCGCTCGGCTGTCACCGACGCCGCGTTGCAGGAGGGCCGGGACAACGCCGACCCGGCCGCCCGTAAGGCCGCGTACGCCACGTTCCAGAAGCAGCTCGCCGCCGACGTGCCGTGGGTGTTCCTCACCTACCTCCGGCACACCTACGTGCTGAAGGACGCCGTGACCGGGGTGACGCCGCGGGTCGAGCCGCACGAGCACGACGTCGCCAACAGCATCTGGTGGAACGTGCACACCTGGACGAAGAAGCCGTGACGGCAGCCGTGACCGGCCGGCGGCGGCCGGCCGGGGCCGGCACCGTGGTCCGCCGGCGGCTGCTGGTGGCGCTACCGGTGCTGGCCGCCACCAGCATGGGCATGTTCGCCCTCGGCGCCGCCTCCCCGATCGACCCGGCGCAGCAGTACGCGGGCGCGGCGGCGTTCACCACGAGCGAGGAGAACCTCGCGCAGATCCGCGCCAACTGGGGCGTCGACGACCCGCTGCCGCTGCAGTACGCCCGCTGGATCGGCAACCTGCTACGCGGCGACCTCGGGTGGTCGACGAGCCGGCACGAGCCGGTCACCTCGGTGCTCGCGTCCCGGGCCGGCTGGACGTTGCTGCTCGTCGGCACCGCGCTCGCTCTGGTGCTGGTGGCGAGCGTGCTGCTGGGCACGCTGGCCGCGTACCGGCGCGGCGGCTGGTTCGACAGGGCGCTGCGCGCCGTCGCGTACGCCGTGCAGTCCATGCCGGTTTTCTGGATCGGCCTCGCGGCGATCGCCGTGTTCGCCCTCAGCCTCGGGTGGCTGCCCGCCGGCGGGCTCACCGACATCACCGCCACCGGCACCGACCCGGCCGACGTGGCCCGGCACCTGGTGCTCCCGGTGACGGTGCTGGCGATCTCTCAGGCGCCGTGGTTCGTGCTGTTCGTCCGCGACGCGGTCGCCGAGAGCCTGCGCGACGACCACGTCCTGGCCGCCCGCGCCCGAGGGCTCCCCGGCCGGGTCGTCCTTTTCGGACACGCGCCGCGGACCGCGCTGCTGCCGTTCCTCACCCTGGTCGGCACGCACCTGCCCGAACTCGTCGGCGGCGCGGTCCTGGTGGAGACCGTGTTCTCCCTGCCCGGCCTCGGCGCGGTCACCGTCGAGGCCGCGCTGGGCGCCGACTTCCCGCTGCTCGAGGCCACGACGCTGGCCACCACCGTCGTGGTGCTGACCGCGAACCTGGTCACCGACCTCGCCTACGCCGCCGCCGACCCCCGGGTACGCCTCGATGACTGACCTCGCCCTCCCTGCGCGCGTCCGGCGCCTGCGCCTCCCCGGCGGCGTCGGCACGACCGTCGCCGTCGTCGTGCTCGCCGGTGTCGTCGCCGCCGCGCTTCTCGCCCCGGTCCTGTGGCCGCTCGACCAGAGCGCCGTCGACCTCTCCCGTACCCGGCTCGCGCCCTCGCCGGAGAACCTGGCCGGCACCGACGACCTCGGCCGCGACGTGGCTCTGCGCAGCCTCTACGGCCTGCGCGTCTCGCTGCTCGTCGGCGCGGTCGCCGCGCTCGTCGCGGCGGTCATCGGCGGCCTGGTCGGCGCCGTCGCCGGCAGCGTCGGCGGCTGGGTCGACCGGGCGCTCATGCGCGTCGTGGACACCGTCGCCGCGCTGCCGCACCTGCTGCTGGGCATCTTCATCGTGGCGATGCTGCGTCCCAGCCTGGGCGCGGTGATCGCGTCCATCGCGTTGACGCACTGGCTGTCCACCGCCCGGATCGTCCGCTCCGAGCTGCTCAGCCTGCGCAACCGGCCGTTCGTGGACGCCGCGATCTCCGGCGGCGCGGGGCGCGTCCGGGTGCTCACCCGGCACCTGCTGCCGCACGTGCTGCCGCGCCTGGCGCTGGCGACCACGCTCATGGTGCCGCACGCCGTCTGGCACGAGACCGCGCTGTCGTTCCTCGGCCTCGGCCTGCCGCCGCACCTGGCCTCGATCGGCAACATGATCAACGACGGGCAGCGGTCACTGCTCACCGGCGCCTGGTGGGCCAGCATCGTCCCCGGCCTCCTGCTGGTGGCGGCCACGCTGGCGCTCGCCGTGCTCACCGGCCGCTGGCGTGACCGCCTCGACCCGCGCGTACGAGCGGAGCTTCACCTGTGACCGCCCCGGCGCTGCTGACCGTCGACGGGCTGACCGTCCGTTTCCGGCTGCGCGACGCGGTCGTGCACGCCGTCACCGACCTGAGCCTCACGCTGCGGCCCGGCGAGCTGCTCGCAGTGGTCGGTGAGTCCGGGTGCGGCAAGTCCGTCCTCGCGCACGCCCTGCTCGGCCTGCTGCCGCGCAACGCCACCGTCACCGGGCAGGCCCGCCTGCACGCGCCGGGACGCGAGGAGGCCGACCTGATCGGCGCGGGGGAGCGGCACCTCGCCCGGCACGTACGCGGCCGGGGCGTGGGCCTCGTCCCGCAGAGCCCCGCCACCGCGCTCACCCCGGTGCGTACCGGGCGGAAGCTGCTGGAGGAGACGCTGCGCGCCCACGGACACAGCCGCCGCGACGCGCCGGCCGCCGCCGACCGGATCGCCGCCGACGTCGGTCTCGACCCGGCCGACCTGAACCGGTACCCGCACGAGCTGTCCGGCGGCATGGCCCAGCGGCTCGCCACCGCGCTCGCCCTCGCGCCCGACCCGCCGGTGCTGCTCGCCGACGAACCCACCACCGGCCTGGACCGGCCGCTCGTCGACCACACGCTGGATCTGCTGCGCCGCCGCTGCGACACCGGCGCCGCCGTCCTGCTCATCACGCACGACCTGACCGCCGCGCGCCGCGTCGCGGACACCGTCGCCGTGATGTACGCCAGCCGCATCGTCGAACACCGCCCGGCCGGGGCGCTGTTCGACGACCCGGCCCACCCGTACACCGCCGGTCTGCTCGACGCGCTGCCCGACCGCGCCTTCGTTCCGGTACCCGGCCACCCGCCGGCGCTCACCGACCTGCCCGGCGGCTGCGCCTTCGCCCCGCGCTGCGCCCGCGCCACCGGCACCTGCGACGCCCTGCCCCGCCTCGCCGCCGACGGCGAGGGCCGGGTCGCCTGCCACCACCCGCTGCGCGAGGAGGTACCGGCATGACGCTCACGGTTCCCGGCGCCACCGACGCCGTCGCCCCGGGCGCCGCGCCGGCCGCCGGGCTCGCCGCGCACCAGGTCTCCGTCGCGTACGGCGGGCAGCGCGTCCTCGACCGGGTCGACCTGCACGTCGCCCCGGGCGAGACGGTCGGACTGCGCGGCCCCTCGGGCAGCGGCAAGTCCACTCTGGCCCGCGTCCTCGCCCTGCTGCACGCCCCGGACGGCGGTCACGTCACGATCGACGGTCAACCGCTCGGCGGCGTCCGCCACCGCCTGCCGGCGCACCTGCGCACCCGCGTCGCGATCCTGTTCCAGAGCCCGCGCGCCGCCACCGACCCGCGGCTCAGCCTCGCCGACATCATCGCCGAGCCGCTACGCGCCACCGGCACATCACGCGAGCAGGCGGCAGCCCGTACGGCGGAACTGGCCGACCTGGTCGGCCTCACCGCCGACCTGCTGACCCGCCGGCCGCACGCGGTGAGCGACGGGCAGCTGCAACGCGCCTGCCTGGCCCGCGCCCTGGTGCATCGGCCGGACTACCTGCTCTGCGACGAGGCCACCGCGATGCTCGACGCCTCCACCCAGGCGCACGTCGCCGCCGTCGTCACCGACTACCAGCGCCGGCACTCCGCCGGGGTCCTGGTCATCACCCACGACCCGGCGCTGATGGCCCGCTGGGCCACCCGGGTGGTGGACCTGCCGGCGGCGTGATGTCGCGTCACTCCTGCACCGGGCGGCGTACGACGCCCAGCGCCCCGGCGACGACGGCCCCGAATCCGACGGCCATGAGCGGCATCCCCATCCCGAAGGGCAGCTCACCGACCCAGTTGATGCTGTCGCGCTCCGGCAGCGCGCCCAGGCTCACCGCGACCACCGCACCGGCGAGGAACATCCCGGCCACCGCCGCGCCGACCGCGAGCTTGGCGCACGCCACGCTCCGCCCGGCCCAGAGACCGGCGAGGACGGCGATCACCAGGGACACCACGACCAGCCAGGTCCAACCGCCCTCGGCCTCCAGGTAGGTCCAGCCCGAGTACGACCACTGATGGAGGCGGCTGGCGCGGAACCAGGGGATCAGGTAGCCGAGCAGCGCGGCGGCGCTGCCGACCAGGAGCAGCGCGTCGGGGGCGGGGCGGTACCAGCGAGGGGAGTCGTCCATGCGTCCGGAAGGTAGCAGTCACCCTCATCCACGTGCACAGGCGACGGTGCCGCGGCCCGGCCGTACGGACGTGGCGGTGACCCGGCCGCTGCGCCGCGACCGGGCCACCGCGCCCCGCGCTGTCAGCCGCCCAGACTCGCGGCGGCGGACTGGATCGCCGAGGCGAACGTGCTGACCTGGGTGTAGACGCCGGGGTAGTTGGGGCGGGCGCAGCCGTTGCCCCAGCTCACGATGCCCACCTGAATCCAGGCGTTGGCGGCGTCCCGGCGGAACATCGGGCCACCCGAGTCACCCTGGCAGGTGTCGACACCGCCGCTGGCGTACCCGGCGCAGATCTCCTCGCCGGGAATGACGTCACCGCCGTAGTAGCGGTTGCAGGTGGTGTCGTCGACGAACGGCACGCTGGCCTTGAGCAGGTAGCGCTGCTGTGCGCCGCCCTCCCGCGCGGCGCCCCAGCCGGCCACCGTGAAGGTGCCGTTGTCGTACGCCGTGCTGGTCGCGATCTTGAGCGTGGCGAGCGAGGTGACCGGGGAGGCGAGCCGGATCAGCGCCCAGTCGTCGCCGTTGCCGTTGTAACCGGGGGCGCGGTAGACGTAGTTGGAGCGGACCTGGATCCGGCTGGAGGACTGGAGGTCCACCACGCCCAGGGTGGCGGTGATGCTGGTGTTGGCGCCGGTGGGGCCGACGCAGTGCGCGGCGGTGAGGACCAGTCGCGGGCTGTAGAGCGCTCCGCCGCAGCCCATCGAGAGCCGGACCATGAACGGGAACTCGCCCTGCGCGGCCCGGGTGCCGCCGACGACGTACGGCGTCATGTCCCCGGCCGGGGCCGCCGTGGCCGGCGCGGTCACGGCGACCGCTCCCGCGGTGACCACTGCCAACACGGCCGCCATCCGGCCGAGGAATCTACGCCAACGGACCATGGTCCCTCCCGACATCGACTGTGTGCCGCCCGGCCAGGCCGCACTCGAGGTGGCAGGAGCTTATGGACATCCATCGATGGACTGCAATGGATGTGGGCATCCCGTCTGTGTCATACGCCGCGCGCGCCGGCGCCGTGCTCGGCACCGGCGCGCGCCGGACGACGGGAGTCCGGGGTCAGCACCAGCCGTTGATCGGCCCGTTGACGCCGGTGGACAGGTAGGCGTCGGACACCCAGCTGCCGTCGCTGAGCCGGTCCCACAACGCGGTGGTGCCGTACCGGCCGGTGTGCGAGGTGCCGTTGGCGGAGCAGGAGACGGTGACCGTGGCGCCGTCCGCGAGCGATCCGAGGACGCCGTACCCCGTTCCGGGGCCGGAGCGCCGGGTCAGCGTGCCGCCGCCGTTCGCGTCGACGACTCCCTGGTTGAAGCCGAGCGCGCCGTAGTTGTAGACGGCGCCGCCCACGCCCGCGAAGGCGGATCCGTGCCGGGCGCCACCCTGGTACTCGCCGGCGCCGTTGACGAAGTCCCACTTGCCGATGCCGTGCCCGGCGATCGGGACGTAGACCGAGTTCTGCCGCAGCCCGAAGTGCACGTGCCGGCCGGTGGCGGAGCCGCCGCAGGTGACGTCGGTGCCGGTGTAGCCGAGGTACGCGCCCTGCCCGACGGCGGCGCCGTTCACCGAGATGCTGCTCCACAGGTGGTAGTAGTCGGTCGAGTAGCCCCGGTCGTGGATGACCCGGATCCACCCGGTGCACATCGTGTACGCGGTTCCGGCCCGCGCGGCCCGGACCACCTGGTCGCCGCCGGCGAGGTCGACGGAACTCCACGGCGCGCCGCCGCCCCAGCCGTGCGGCCCGCCGGTGAGCGTCCACGTCTGCCCGACCGCGAAGGGCAGCGCCATGCCGGTCCGGAAGTCGCTCCCCGCGTACATCGGTGCGACGGGCGTGGTGAACACCGCCTTCTCGTCCTTGCTCACCAGCGGTGACGCGGCGGCCAGGTCACCGAACGACGCCTCGCCGTCGAAGGCGACGGTCCAGCCCTTGCCGTCGGCCCGCGCGAGGAAGACCGACCCGGTGGGGTGCGCGTCCCGGGACCGGTCCGCCAGCAGCACCGCGGTGCCGAAGGCCCATCCGCCGCTCGCCCGGGTGACGGTGACCCGGGTCCGCTGCGGCCCGGCGGTCCGGGTCGCGGCGTCGGCCTGGCCGAGGAGTTTCGCGGTCACCGCGTCGGTGACGGGTGCGGGTGCCGGGCGGGGCGCGGCCGAGGCCGGGGCCGGCACCACGGCCCAGGCGCCGATCGCCGCCAGCGTGAAGGAGAGCACGAGCCGTCGCATGGGGCCTCCTATCGACAAGCATCACTGAACGGCGAGGTTATCGAAGGGCATGAAAATTGTCTACGAGTTCCGCATGCTCCGGTGAAGGATCTGTGCGTCGGGTTGATTCGCGGCAGGCCGGGTAGCTGAGCGGTATGCGAGTACCGACGCTGGTCAAGACCGCGGCAGCAGTCACCGCGACCGCCGCCGCGGGCGCCGCCGCCACCTCCACCGGCACCTCGTCGCGCTGGTACCGCCATCTGCGCAAGCCCGCCTGGCAGCCGCCGTCGGCCGCGTTCCCCCTCGTCTGGACCCCGCTGTACGGGCTGATCGCGGTCGCCGGTGCGCGGGCGCTGGACCGCTTCGAGGGGCCCGAGCGCGCCGCGTTCGCCCGCGGCTACGCGCTCAACCTGGCGCTCAACGCCGGCTGGACCGCCCTGTTCTTCGGCGCCCGCAGGCCCGGCGCCGCGCTGGCCGAGATCGCCGCGCTCAACGCGTCCAACCTGGTGCTGCTGCGCCGCGCGGCGCGAACCGACCGTCCCGCCGGGGCGGCGCTCGCCCCGTACGTCGCGTGGACCCTCTTCGCCACCGCGCTCAACGGCGCGATCGTCGGCCTCAACCGGGAACGGTGACCGGCGTTCCGCTGATCAAGGTCGGCCGTCGGCGGACGCCGGGCGGGTCGCGCGCCACGACGCCAGGAGCCGCAGCCGATCCGCGTCCGGGCTGCCCGGCTCGGCGGTGAAGACGAGCACGACCGGGCCGGGACTGCCCGGCAGCGGATAGGTGTCCCAGTCCAGGACGATGTCGCCCAGTCCTGGTACCCGGAACGTCTTCGTGCCGCTCACCGAGGCGCGGACGTCGTGCCGTGCCCACAGCCGCCGGAACTCCGCGCTGCGGATGCTCAGCTCGCCGACGATCGCGGTGGCGCGGGGATGGGTCGGGTCGTCGGCGACGGCGGCGCGGAGCATGCCGATGTAGTCGAGCGCCTGCCGCTCCCAGTCCGGGCAGCTCCGTCCCCCGGTCAGCGCGTCGTCGAACAGCAGCAGGAGCATGTTGAGCCGGCCGGGCGGGTGGTCCGCCGGGTCGCCGAGCAGCGCCTGCGCCATCGGGTTCCAGTCGAGCAGGTCCAGATGCCGGCCGAGGACGACAGCCGGCGTGTCCATCACCCGCAGCAGCCGCCGGGTGCCGTCCGGCACCCGCTCCGGCTCCCGGTCGACGCGGGCGGGCACCGGCCGCCGGGCGGCCCGGGCCAGCGTGAACAGGTGCCGGCGTTCGGTGTCGTCCAAGCCGAGGGCGCCGGCGAGCGCGTCCAGGACGTCGTCCGAGGGGCGTACCTCCCGGCCCTGCTCCATCCGCTGGTAGTAGTCGGTGCTCAGCCCGGCCAGCAGGGCCAGTTCCTCCCGCCGCAGGCCGGTCACCTTGCGCCGGCCGCCCGGCTCCAGGCCGACGTCGCGCGGGCGCAGCCGGCCGCGCCGGGCGCGCAGGAAGGCGCCCAGCTCGCGTGCGTACGGATGCGGGCTGCTCATGCCGCCAGTCTGCCGCGACGCCGCCCGCCCAGGGTAGGTCCCGCGGACCTAGGCAACCGCGAACGACCGAGCCGGGCCCGACCGCTCCTAGCGTCATCGCTCGACACGAACCGCCGTACCCGAGGAGCAGCAGATGACCGGATGGACCGCCGACCGCATCCCCGACCAGCGCGGCCGGGTCGCCGTCGTGACCGGAGCGAACTCGGGCCTCGGCCTGGTCACCGCCACCGAACTGGCCCGCCGTGGCGCCCACGTCGTGCTGGCCGTGCGGAACACCGCCGCCGGCCGGCAGGCCGCCGGCCGCATCGGCGGCGACACCGAGGTACGCGAGCTGGACCTGGCCCGCCTCGAATCGGTACGCGCGTTCGCCGCGAAGCTGACCGCCGACCACCCGACGATCGACCTGCTGGTGAACAACGCCGGTGTGGTGCTGCTCGGCCCGCGCCGTACCTCCGCCGACGGCTTCGAGCTCCAGTTCGCCACCAACATGCTGGGCCCGTATGCGCTGACCGGCCTGCTGCTGGACGCCCTCGCCGGGGCACGGGCGGCGCGGGTGGTGAGCCTCAGCTCGCTCACCCACCGCAACGCGCGGCTCGACTTCGGCGACCTGATGTCCGAGCGCGACTACCGGGCCTCCGCTGCGTACGGCCGCTCGAAGCTCGCCACCACCGTCTTCGGCGTCGAGCTGGACCGTCGCGTGCGCGCGGCCGGATTGCCGATCGTCAGCGCGCTGGCGCATCCCGGTCTCACCCGCAGCAACCTCACGCCGCGGGCCTGGGAACACCGGGGCCGGCTGGGACGAATGATCGGGCGGCTGGGCCTGCTCGCCACCCAGCCGGTCGAGCAGGGCGCCCTGCCGCAGTTGCGGGCGGCGACCGACCCGGAGGTACGCGGCGGCCAGTTCTTCGGCCCGTCCCGGCTCTTCGAGACCTGGGGCCCGGTGGCCGAGGCGCGGCTGAACCGGCAGGCCGCCGACCCGGCCGTCGGTCAGCGCCTCTGGGCTGCGGCGGCGGAGCTGACGGGTGTTCGTTACCTCTGAACCGGCCGCGCGCAACGATGCGGTCGAGTGGGATTTTGCACTCCCAGTGCACTTGCCTCCGGTTTCCCGGCTGCCTAGCGTCAGGCCATGGCTGACTCGTGGACGTTCGCTGTGGCCCGTGACGACCTCGTTCGCACCACACTCGTCGACGGCGCTGTGCCCGACCTCGCCGACGGGGAGGCGCTTCTGCGCGTGGACCGCGTCGGCCTGACCGCCAACAACGTGACGTATGCGGTGCTCGGTGAGGCGATGCGCTACTGGGAGTTCTTCCCGCCGCAGCCCCGAGGACTCGACGACCGGTGGGGCCTCCCGCCGCTGTGGGGCTTCGCCGAGGTGGTCGCGTCCACAGTGTCCGGCGTCGAGCCGGGACACCGGGTCTACGGCTACCTGCCGCCCGCCGGCCACCTGGTGGTACGCCCGGACCGGGTGGACGCGTCCGGGTTCCGCGACGCGAGCGCGCACCGGGCCGGCCTGCCCTCGCCGTACAACTCCTACCGGTCGACCACCGGCGACCCCGCCTACCGGGCGGAGCAGGAGGACCTGCTGATCCTGTTCCGGCCGCTGTTCTTCACCTCGTTCATGCTCGCCGACCAGGTGATCGACGAGGACGCCTACGGCGCGCGGTCGCTGGTGCTGTCGTCCGCGTCGAGCAAGACGGCGTACGCCACCGCGTTCGAACTGCACGGCCGCGGCCCGCGCCTGATCGGGCTCACCTCGCGGGGCAACCTCGCCTTCACCAGGTCGCTGGGCTGCTACGACGAGGTCCTCTCCTACGACGAGATCGGCGCGCTCGACGCCGTACCGACCGTCTATCTCGACCTGTCCGGTTCACCCGCCACCCGCGCCGCCCTGCGCGCGCACCTCGGCGACCTGCTGGTCCGGGACATCGCCGTCGGCCTCACCCAGCAGACGCCGAACGCGGGTGACGCCGGGGAGGTCTTCTTCGCGCCGGTGCGCATCCGCAAGCGGAGCCAGGACTGGGGTCGCGACGGGCTCGACGAGCGGTTCGCCGACGCCTGGCAGCGGTTCTCCCGGGTGGTGAGCGGATGGCTCGACGTGCGGGTCGGCGCCGGTCCGGAGGCGCTGCGGGACGCGTGGCTCGACGTCCTCGCGGGCCGTACGCCACCCCGGGTGGGCCACGTCGTCCAGCTCTGAGCCCGTCGCCGATTCCGGCCGTGGCGCGCCCGCCCGGCCGATGCGCGCTAGGCTGACGACGCGGGGTACCGATGACTGATCGCCACCCCCTGCTTCTCCCACGGTTTCCCAGCCGCGACGACTGAGTCGAGCGCTGCCGTGCAGATTCCCTTGGAGCACTTCGTGCCCGACAACACGTTCGCCCTGAACCCCTTCCGTGTGGAGGGGGTCGGAGCCACCGACGACGAGCGCAGTCCGATCGCGGACGTCAGCGCCGAATCCATGACCCGTCTGCGGAGCCCGTTCGCCGCGGCGCAACCCGCTCGCGAGCCGGCCGGCGCGCCCGACGGGCGCTAGGCCGTCAGCCGGGCGTGACGGCCCCGGCCGCGCGCACCGGTCCCCTTGATGGTGTCGCCAGGCGCGGTCGAGTGGTCAGCGGTTCAGGTAGGCGGCCAGGCCGCCGAGTTCCTTGTTGGCGATGAAGACCGAACGCACGTTGATGATTGCCTCCTCGACGTGGGGCGGGCAGCCCCACGCCGAGTCACCCCACGAGTCAGCGATCTTGATCTCGGCGGGTGCCGTGCAGCCGTCGCCGCCGCCGAGCTGACACCGTTCGGGGCGCGGAGTGGCGGCCTGCGCGGCTGCGGCGGCGCGCAGCCGGGCGGTGAGTTCCGCCGCCGCGGCGGCACGCTGTTCCGCCTCGGCCCGTAGTTCCCGTTCCGCCCGCACCACCCGGGCCAGCTCGTCGTGCGCGGCCCGGGCGCGGGCGTCCGCTTCGGCCTTCGCCTGTTCGATGTGGTGGCGTTCGATGGCCAGGGCGGCGGTGCCGGTGAAGACCCGGGCGAGCGCCAGGTCGGCGTCGCGCGGGACGCGCGGGGTGCGGTGGTACATGGCGAAGGTGCCGAGCAGGCTGCCGTCGCGGGCGAGGATCGGCGTGGACCAGCAGGCGGCGAGCCCGGCCCGCTCGGCCAGGTCGCGGAAGTCGGCCCAGAACGGGTCGGTGGCGATGTCGGTGACGATGACCGGCTCGCGCCGGTGCGCGGCGGTGCCGCACGAGCCGACACCCTCGCCGGTGGCGATCCCGTCGATGGCCTGGTTGTAGAAGTCGGGCAGGCTGGGCGCGGCGCCGTGGCGCAGGTGCCGGCCGTCGGCGTCGGCGAGCAGGACGGAGACGAGCACCTCCTGCGGCGCGAGGTTCTCGATGCAGCGGGCCATCCCGTCGAGCACCTCGGCCAGCGGCGCCTGCCGGGCGATCTGCTCCAGCATCGCGCGGTGTTCGGCCATCAGCCGTTGCGCGTGCTTGACCTGCGTGGTCTCCACCCCGATCACGCGGATCCCGGTCACCGTGCCGTCGGCGTCGCGGCGTGCCTCGTAGGTGAAGTCGAAGAACGCCTCCCGCGCCTGCGACCCGGTGCCGAGCATGATCCGGGCGTCGTGGCCGGTGTAGGAGTCGCCCGTGCGGTAGACCTCGTCCAGCAGGGCGATGAAGCCCTGGCCGTCCAGTTCCGGCATCAGCTCGGCGAGCGCGACCCCGGTGCGGGCGCGTTCCTCGCCGATGGCGGTGAAGAACGCCGGGTTCGCCGCCTCCACCACGTGTGTCGGCCCGGCGAGCGCCGCGAAGACGGCGATGGACTTGCCGAACAGCGTCCGCAGATCCTCGTCCGCGGGCCGCCCGGTGACCGACGGATCCGCCGTGGGCAGATGCTGGCCTGGTAGCGCCGTCATGCCTGGTCTTCCTCCCACGCCCGCTTCGTCGACCGTCGCCAGATTACGGGGCAGTGGCCGACGTTCACATCTTGGCATCGACGCCCGCCTCCGTTACCGTCGTGGGAACGCTCCCATGAACTTAGATACGTCTATGTGATCAGGAGGAAACACGACGTGGCTATCCGCTCGTCCCGCCGCAGATCAGCGGCCATCAGCGTGGCCGCCGTCGCGGGCCTCGCCGCGGCCGGCGTCGGTTTCGCCGTCGGTGGCGCATCCGCCGGCACGGTGTCCGGATCGCTCTACCGCGACCCGTCCTCGGCGGTCGTCCGCTGGGTCGCCGCCAACCCCGGCGACTCGCGCGCCGCCGTCATCCGCGACAAGATCGCCAGCCAGCCGCAGGCGCGCTGGTACGCCAACTTCAACCCGTCGACCATCCAGTCCGAGGTCTCCAGCTTCATCGGCGCCGCCAACGCGGCGCAGCAGATCCCGGTGCTGTCGGTGTACGAGATCACCAACCGGGACTGCGGCGGCGCCAGCGCCGGCGGGGCGCCGGACCTCAACCAGTACCAGACCTGGGTGTCCAACTTCGCCCGCGGACTCGGCAACCAGACCGTCCTGATCATCCTGGAGACCGACTCGCTCGCGCTCCAGACCTGCCTGAGCACCGGCGAGCTGAACGCCCGCAACCAGGCGCTCACCACGGCGACCCAGACCATCAAGTCGGCCAACCCCAACGCCAAGGTGTACCTCGACGGCGGCCACTCGACCTGGAACAGCGCCAACGACACTGCCAACCGGCTCCGCGCGGCCGGCGTGCAGTACGCCGACGGCTTCTTCACCAACGTGTCGAACTTCAACCCCACCTCCAGTGAGGCGAACTTCGGCCGGGCCGTCATCTCCGCGCTCAACGGCATGGGCATCTCCGGCAAGCGGCAGGTCATCGACACCAGCCGCAACGGGGGAGCCGCCGGGGACTGGTGCGCCGACGACAACACCGACCGGCGCATCGGGCAGTACCCGACGACGAACACCGGCGACGCCAACATCGACGCGTACCTCTGGGTGAAGCCCCCGGGTGAGGCGGACGGCTGCCGCTACACGGCCGGTTCGTTCCAGCCGGACCTGGCCTTCAGCCTCGCGAATGGCGCGCCGAACCCGCCGACCACCGCGCCGCCGACGACCAACCCGCCGACGACCGCACCGCCGACCACGGCTCCGCCGACGACCGCGCCGCCCACCACGGCGCCGCCGACCACCCCGCCGCCGGCCGGTAACGGCTGCTCCGCGGCGGTCGCGATCAACCAGTGGAACGGCGGCTTCACCGCGAGCGTGAACGTCACCGCGGGCTCCGCGGCCATCAACGGCTGGACCGTGACCGTCGCGCTGCCCGGCGGCGCCGCGATCACCGGCACCTGGAACGCCCAGGCCAGCGGCACCAGCGGCACCGTCCGGTTCACGAATGTGGGCTACAACGGGCAGGTCGGCGCCGGCCAGACCACCAACTTCGGCTTCCAGGGCACCGGCACCGGCCAGGGCGCCACCGCCACCTGCGCCGCCTGACCGGAACCGACCCGGGGCCCGGCGCGGAGGATCGTTCTCCGCGCCGGGCCTCTCACTTCGCCGCTGCTGTCCGCAACGGATTCACGAACCGCCGTGCCCGCCTCAGGTTGCGGGCCAGCTCGTCGCGGTTCTGGTACGCGTGGCGGATCCACGCCGGCGCGAGCCGCGAGGACCTTCAGGCCTCCGTCGACGTCGCCATGCGAGCCGTCGCGGCACTCCACCCTGGTGCCGGAGGGTAACCGCCTGGATTCACTCAGCTACTTCTCAGGTGGCGTTGGTAGCTTCCCCGCTCGACGGCTTCCATTATGGACGCCGTTGATCTCGTTGTGGCACAAGGGTTTCACGTGAAAGTTTCACGGTCCTCGTGTCGCGCGTACGGCGGTCGTCGAGGGAGAGGTTCGTGGTGTTCAAGAAGATGCTGGGCGCGTTCGGGGTGGGCGGCCCCAGCGTCGATACGGTCCTGTCCAATCCGAGCACCCGCCCGGGACTGATGCTGGCCGGGCAGGTGAACCTGACCGGCGGCAGTCACGACGTGGAGATCGACCACATCACCGTCGGGCTGGTCACCCGGGTGGAGATCGACGGCGCGGAGGAGGAGTACGACGCCCTCGTCGAGTTCCACCGCGTACAGGTCGCGGGTGGTCTGCACCTGCGCGAGGGTCAGCAGTTGTCGCTGCCGTTCCAGGTGGCGATGCCGTGGGAGACCCCGGTGACCGACCTGTACGGGCAGAATCTGCACGGTATGACGATGGGCCTGCGCACCGAGGTGGCGATCCGCGGCGCGATCGACAAGGGCGACCTGGACCCGGTGTACGTGCACCCGCTGCCGGTGCAGGAACGCATCCTCGAGGCGTTCGGCCGGCTCGGCTTCGGGTTCAAGGGCGCCGACCTGGAACGCGGGCACATCTCCGGGCTGCACCAGAGCCTGCCGTTCTACCAGGAGATCGAGTACTACGCCGCCGCGCAGTACGCCCACGGCGTCAACGAGGTCGAGCTGACCTTCGTCGCGAACGAGCACGGCGTCGACGTGGTGCTGGAGTTCGACAAGCGCGGTGGCCTGTTCACCGGCGGCCACGACTCGTACGGCCGCTACCACGCCGCGCACGCCGACGCCGACCGCGTCGACTGGGCCGCGCAGGTCGACACCTGGGTCCGCCAGGCCCTCGACGGCTACCAGAGCCTGCACACCGGCCACGGCCACGGCTACGCCCCGCCCGCCCAGGGATACGGCGCGCCCGGCTACGGGCACGCCGCGTACGGCCACCCCGGCGGGCACTACAAGGAGGAGCACCACCAGGAGCGTCATGGTGGTCCCGGCATGGGCGCGGTCGCCGCGGGCGTGGTCGGCGGCGCCGCTCTCGGCTTCGCCGGCGGCATGGTCGCCGACGAGGTCTTCGACTCCTTCGGCGACGACGAGGAGGCGTGAACCACTCCTCCTCACGGATGCCTTCCATCATCACCGCCGTCGGCGACCTGGGCCGTAACCCGTACTTCCGGACCGCCAACGCCCTGGGCGCCCTGACCGGCATCAAGTAGCCCACCGTCCGGCGGCCCGGAGACCTCTCCGGGCCGCCGGACGTCGGCTCCGGCCGGTGTGGTGTCACCGCGATCCACACCGAGCTGGTCTCCACCGGCGAGCGCCCGGGTGCCGACGACAGTGAGCAGGGCCAGGCGGTCGGCATCCTCGGTGCCCGGCTCGGCCGTGTAGATCATGATGCGCAGGTCGCTGCCCGCCACGGTGAGCACGTCGCAGTCCAGGGTCAGCGGACCCACGTACGGATGATCGATTGTCTTGCGGGCGGGCTCGTGCCGGCCGACGGCGCCGGACTCCCACAGCTCGGCGAAGCGGTCACTGGTCGCCTGCAGTTCCGCGACCAGCCGCGGAGCCGTTCGTCGGCCGGATGCCGGCCGCCTGCCGCGCGCAGGTCCGCGACGAGCGCGTACCCGCCGGCGAGGGCCTCCGGAGGGCTGCGTCGTGGGCGGTGAACGCGACCAACGCGGCCGGCCCTGGTACGTCGTCGACCGCGCGGCGGTCTTCATCGGCCGGTAGGTGGCATCGGCGTCGGGTCGTTGTCGCCATGGCTCGCGCCTGCTTGCTCGGCGGACCCGTCATCCTGAGGACCGTCGGCCAGGAAATCTAGGTTGGAACGGCTAGACATCTTCTGCGGTACGGCATACTCTTCTTCAAGTCGAGAGGAAAGATCCGTCAAGACGCAGACGGGCCGTCCGGCCGTGAGGACACGACGGGCGGATAGAAGAGGAACATGCTTCACCGTTCCTCTTGAGAGGCAGTAAGAGCACGTCAGTTCCGGCGTGACACACGCCGGGGTGCAGGTGGGGCCAAGGTTCTTTCAGGGCTCCGGCTGATGTTCGCTGCACGTGTCGGGGCTGTGAAGTCGCGTGGGCTCCGGCGCCGGCGGACCGTACGACAGCAAGGGAAACGTGTACGCAGAGGAAAGGGAGGGCCTTACACCGTTGGATCGCCCGCCGTCGGCCGTCATGTCAGGCCGGGCGGACACCGCAGTTTCCATCGAACGAGAGGTGGTCTCCGGTCACGCATATGCGATCCTCGCACCCGAAGCCGTCGATGACGGCTGGTGCGGATACGACAAGCCGACGTTCCGGTCGGTAGATGGTGTTCTGACCCGTAACCCTGGGCCCCGGCGCTTGTGCGCCGGGGCCCTCGACGTGGAGGTGACATGGGGCAAAACCCCGAAGACATGTTCGGCGATGAGAACTACCCGGCCTACACCATCGGGCAGGCCGCGGAGATGCTCGGCACCACGCAGGACTTCCTGCGTCGCCTGGACGAGACAAAATTGATCAATCCGCAGCGCTCCAGCGGCGGGCACCGCCGCTACTCCCGCTACCAACTGCGCCTGGCCGCCCGGGCCCGCGAAATGGTCGACGACGGCACCGCCCTGGAGGCCGCCTGCCGGATCATCATTCTGGAAGACCAACTCGAGGAAGCCCTCCGGCAGAACGAGAAGCAGTAGCGGGGGCCGCGGCGACAGGACTGACCAGCCCACCCTTCGTGCGAGGTCGTCGGCGGGCGATGAGCCGGCCGGCCCACCAGGCGAACGCCTGGGTTCCCGCCTCGGACCGGGCAGCCCCGCTCGTCGCACCTCTTCACATCCGGCCGGCGACCGGGATGCTGTGCGTGACCGGCGGTCCGAGGGGTCGCCGTCCTACGCCTGGCCGGCGTGCCCGGGCGCGGCGGATCAGCTGCGTGTAGCGTCCGATCATGGGCAGCGGCGGAACGGACGACGTGGGTGCCGGGTGGAGCACCGCTCGCGGCGCCGGCGACGTGGCGTTGTTGTCGGAAGAGATCACCGCTGCGCGGGTTACGGCGCTGCGTCACGCGGTCGCCGCGGCAGCCCGTTCGGCGGGTCTGGTCGGCGACGGGCTGGAGGACTTCGTATTGGCGGTGCACGAGTTGGTCACCAACGTGGTGCGCCACGGCGGGGGCAGCGGCGAGGTGCGTCTGTGGCAGCACCACGACCTGCTGACCTGCCAGGTCAGCGACAACGGGCCCGGGCTGGGTGAGATTGCCGTCGCCCTGCCGTCGCCCGGGGAGGTCGGCCACCGGGGACTGTGGCTGGCACAGCAGCTCACCGAAGGGCTGATGATCGACAACTCCGGACAGGGAACGACCGCCTCGGTGACAGCGCAGCTGCGCCCCCGATCGACCGTGTACGAGGAAGGGTGACAGTGGCCACGGAGCAGACCTGGCACTGGCATGTCGACGTCGGTGCTGATCGTCGTGTCCTGGCGCTGTCCGGTGAGATCGACATGTCGGGCGCCGATCGGCTCGATGACCTGCTGCACGAGACCGTCGCCCAGGCCGGGACGGTGGAGATCGACCTGGCAGGGTTGACCTTCATCGATTCGACCGTACTCAGCATCCTGGTCGGAGCGCACCACCACGCGGTCGACCGGGGAGTGGATCTCACCCTGCTCAACGCCACCGGGCAGGTCCGCCGGATCCTCGACCTGACCGGCATCATGCAGCTGTTCGGCCGGGTGGCAGATCCGCCACCCACCGCGGTCTGAGTGCGCGAGGCGGGGAATCTCGTCGCGGCGGGCGGCGGAACAGCCGTTGCGACGCTGGGACTGCGGGGCGGTCAGGCTCTGCCTGCCGTGGGCCCACGGAAGCGGACCATGAGTACGGTGGCGTCGTCCTGCAGCCGGTCATCCTGGTAGGCGAGGATCGCGTGGACGAGACGCCGCGCGGTCTCTGGTAGCGGCAGCCCGTCGGCCAGTGCTCGGACGGTGAAGTCGACCAGCCGCTCGGTGCCGAACCGTTCCCCGTCGGCCGAGCGGGCCTCGATGATGCCGTCGGTGTAGAAGAGCACGTCGTCGCCGGGTTCGAGGGCTTCCTCGACCACCATCGGAGGACGCCGGTCGCCCAGGGCCACCGGCAGGGCGGTGGGCGTGGGCAGGACGGCGGCGACCCTGCCGCGACGGAGCACCAGCCCGCCCGGGTGTCCGGCGGAGATGACCCGCAGCCGGCCGGTGCGCTGGTCGAGTTCGGCCAGCACGCCGGTGATCAGTCCGCGCCGGTCGTGGTCACGCGCCGCGGTGTCGATGTGATGGTAGGTCTCGACCAGGTCGAACCCGCCCCGACGGGCATTGCGGTACGCGGCCAGGGCCAGGCTGGCGAGCATCACGGCGCGCATCCCGCCACCGGAGCCGTGCCCGACGGCGTCGAACAGGGCGAGGTGGGCGATGTCGCCGTTGACCGCATAGTCGAAGGCGTCGCCACCCACGTCGTAGCAGGGCTCCAGGATCCCACTGATGATCACGCCACCGGTGGAGAAGGTGAGCGGAGGAAGTTGGGCGCGCAGCATCTCGGCGGGCAGGCGCATCGGCTCGCGGCGGCGGACCGACTCGATCGTGTCGCTGTGGTGCGATCGGGTGATCACCAGCTCGGCGAGCAGGGAGGCCACCGCCTCGAACGCGGCCACCGCGGAGTCAGGCACGGCAGCTGCGGCGACCACCTCCGCGACGCCCACGCGCTCCAGACCGTTGAGCAGCGGCAACCACAACCGCGCACCGTCGTCCACCGGGCCGCCGAACGGGCGCAACATGCTGAACGCCCGGCCGGCCATGGTTCCCTCGATGGCCAGCGAGACTCGACGCGGTGCGTCCGGACCGGGCAGCGCGAGCAGCTGACGCTGCTCGTGGTCGACCACATAGAGGATCATGTCGTCGGCGCCGAGCTGCCGGGCGGCCCGCCGTGCCATCCCCGGCAGATCCTCGGGCCGGGCGTGGTGCGACTGCCGCAGCAGACCTCGCAGTGCGTCCCGCTCGCTCATGCCCACCGACCTTCGCCCCCGCCCACACGGGGCTGCCCGAGCGATCAGAGTACGCGGGCGCTCCACCCATCACGCTCTGGTGCGCGACGGTGGAATCGCCCGATAGGGCAGTGGCGGCGGGTGTGGAACGTGGCAAGCCTGTCAGCAGGTCGGCGCGGTCGGTGCCGGTTGCGGTGGCCTGGATCCGGGCGCGCCTCCGCAGGGGAGCAAGGCCGGCGGCCAGGTCCACTCACCGCCATCGGATCGACGACGGATCATGTGCTACGGTAGCCGAGTTGCAGTTTTGATTTCCGTAGACGTTTTCCGGCGCCTGATGGGGCATCTGAAACCCATCCAGGCGCTTTTCGTTTTTCGTGTCGTTTCGACGCGGGTGATCAACGCGGCGGCGTAAGGGTCCGCACAGTGCGGTCTCTAACAGCCTGCGAAGGAGCAGACATGACTACAGGTACCGTGAAGTGGTTCAACGCCGACAAGGGCTTCGGCTTCATCAGCCCGGACGACGGCGGCGCCGACGTCTTCGCCCACTTCTCCGCGATCTCGGCGAGCGGCTTCCGCAGCCTCGACGAGAATCAGAAGGTGGAGTTCGACATCACCCAGGGCCAGAAGGGTCCGCAGGCGGAGAACATCCGCCCGCTCTGATCCACATTGAGCCTTTTTCATCCTGCGTAGCGGTTGGCTTCGACGTGGTGCAGAACGAGGATGGCCTGCACGATCGTGGTCGCCCGCCGTGGGCAGCAGCGCAGCTTGACCAGGATCTTCCAGGTCTTGAGTGTGGCGATCGCCCGTTCGCCGCGGGCGCGGATCTTCGCGTGGGCCCGGTTCACGGCCTTCTGTCGGCGTGACAGCTTGGGCCGGAAGCGGCGCCGCTTGAACGGCGTGCGCACGCTCCCGCCGGCTCCCTGATAGCCCTTGTCCGCGAAGGTCGTCACCTCTGCGCTGGTCAGCGCCTCGATGATGCCGTGGGTCCGGGCCGCGGTCAGGTCGTGGACAGAGCCGGGCAGCGCCGGCGAAGCCCAAACGAGGCGGCCCGCCGCGTCGGCGATGACCTGCACGTTCACGCCGTGGCGCTTGTGCTTCCCCGAGTAGTACGGCCGCTGGTCGGCGACCCGGTCGATCGGGATCAGGGTGCCATCCAGGATCGCGTACGCCAGCCGGCGGATCCGGTTGATGGGGGTGGCCAGGTCGTTCGCGGCCATCGCGAGCAGGGCTATCGCTTCCTGCACGTACCGCCAAGCGGTACTCACGCCGACGGCGAACCCGGCGGCCAGCCGGGTGTAGGTATCACCGTTGCGCAGGTGAGCCAGAGCGAGCAGTGCCTGCCGTCCCGCGTCGAGGCGCCGCCACCTGGATCGACGCTGGTCACGGTGGTGGCGGATACGGTCAGCGAGGTGGTTCAGGGTCCGGCTGGACAACGAGATCGTGGACGGGTAAGACAGCACAGGCGAGGCTCCCGTGTTGGGGCATCGGGTTTTGGTCGATTTGCTGTCTTACCTGGAGCCTCGCCCTCATCGATCTACGGCCCCCGCCTACCCACGCTGACCTGCAAGATCAGGATGAAAAAGGCTCATTCTCTGAACGGCGGCCCGACTGGTTCAGCGGGCCGCCGTTCGGCGTTTCATGCGCTCATCACGCCGTCGCGAAAATCATCTGATCGGCAGAAGGCCGGCCATCGGTTGATGGGCAATCGGCAGCGGCGGCGCCTCAGGCGGTTGGGCCGCCGTGGTGGTCGAGTTCGTCGCGTAGCGCGCGAGCGAAGCCTTCGGCCATGGCGAGTTGGTCGCGCAGTGCGATGACCCGCGTCGTAGCGGCGGTGTGGAACATGTCGAGCCGGTCGAGCAGAGCGGCGCGGTCGACGCCGGTGGCGGTGTCGAGGGCGTCGAGGACGGCGAGGAGGTCGCGCATCTCGTCGAGTGTGAACCCGAGCGGTTTCATGCGTTTGACGACGGCGAGGCGGTCGAGGTCGGGTTCTGTGTAGAGGCGGAAGCCGCCGTCACTGCGGGCGGAGGGGACGATCAGGCCGGCTTCCTCGTAGTGGCGGATGGTGCGGATGCTGAGCCCGACCCGTTCGGCGGCTTCGCCGATCTGCATGAGGCGACCGGTGGCCGGGCCGGAGGCGCGCTGCTCCGGCCCGGTGTCGCGACTGGTGGAGGCCATCAGTGGCCGACACCGAGTCGGCCGGCGAGGGTGTCGTGGATGCGGGCGCTGGGCTGGTTCAGCTCGATGATCTCGACGGTCTTGCCGCGTGCGGCGTACTTGGTGGTGATGGCGTCGAGGGCGGCGACGGAGGAGGCGTCCCAGACGTGGGCGTGGGTCATGTCGATGACCACGGCGTCAGGGTCGTTCGTGTAGTCGAACTGGCCGACGAGGTCGTTGCTGGAGGCGAAGAACAGCTCACCGTGCACCGAGTAGATGCGGGTGCCGCCGTCGGGGTCGAGGACGCTGGTGACCTCGACCAGGTGGGCGACCCGGCGCGCGAAGATCACCATGGCGGTGAGCACGCCGACCACCACACCGATGGCCAGGTTGTGGGTGGCCAGGGTGGTGACCACGGTGGCGAGCATGACGATCGTCTCCCCGTACGGCATCCGCTTGAGGGTGGCCGGGGCGACGGAGTGCCAGTCGAACGTCGACACCGCCACGATGATCATCACGGCGACCAGGGCGGCCATCGGAATGACCGCGACCACGTCGCCGAGCGCGACGACCAGGATCAGCAGGAAGACGCCGGCCAGGAACGTCGACAGCCGGGTGCGGGCACCGGACGCCTTCACGTTGATCATCGTCTGGCCGATCATCGCGCAGCCGCCCATGCCGCCGAAGAACCCGGTGACGATGTTGGCGACCCCCTGGCCCCAGGACTCGCGAGTCTTGCTGGACGGGGTGTCGGTGATGTCATCGACGAGCTTGGCGGTCATCAGCGACTCCATCAGCCCGACCAACGCGATCCCCAGGGCGTAGGGGGCGATCAGGGTGAGGGTGTCCATGGTCCAGGGGATCTGCGGCAGGCCGAGGGTGGGCAGGCTGTCCGGCAGGGCACCTTCGTCACCGACGGTCGGCACCGCCACGCTGGCGACGACGGTGACCAGGGTCAGCACCACGATCGCGACCAGTGGCGCCGGAACCGCGCGGGTGAGGCGGGGCAGTCCAACCATGATCGCGAGGGCGACGGCGACCAGCGGGTAGACCAGCCACGGCACCCCGAGCAGGTGCGGAACCTGCGCGGCGAAGATCAGGATCGCGAGGGCGTTGACGAAACCGACCATCACGCTGCGCGGGATGAACCGCATCAACTTCGCCACCCCGAGCACCGCCAGCAGGACCTGGATCGCCCCGCCGAGAATCACCGCCGCGATCAGATAGTCCAGTCCGTGCTCCTTGGCCAGCGGCGCCACCACCAGCGCGATCGCGCCGGTCGCGGCGGAGATCATCGCCGGCCGCCCACCGCAGATCGCGATCGTGACGGCCATCGTGAACGAGGCGAACAGCCCCACCCGCGGGTCGACCCCCGCCAGGATCGAGAAGGAGATCGCCTCTGGGATCAACGCCAGGGCGACGACCAGACCGGCGAGGACCTCGGTGCGGAACACCTTCGGCGACAGCCAGGACGGACGGGACAGACGCGGCCGGGAGCCCGCGGACAGCACAGAAGACATAAAGCCATTTCCACTCGGGTGCCTGACGGACGCGCACAGCTCCCGCCCCGAACCACGGGACGCAGCTACTCACAGATCAGCAACAGTCGGTCTGGACGGTCTGCGGGCCTCATCGCCCGGACTCGTCAGGACCGCCGCAGGAGTCACCCGGCCACACCCGGGTTCACCGGTACCGAACCTACCCTTACGTAAGAGAAGAGTCGGCCGGACGTGTTGATCATCACGACGTCGCAGCTGCCAGGCCCTTGATCCAGTTCCTCGCACATCCTGTCCGGGGTGCCGGCCGGCGACGGCGGCAGGCTCGGGCTTGCCGTGCCTGCGGGGCCGGGAGCGGGGATGGCTGACGTGTGTTCGCCGGGATCGTGGCTGAGCTTCGAGGCGGACCTCGCCGGGCAGCGCGTCGCGACCCTGTTCCGGCTGCAGGAACTACTCGCCGGGATCGGCCCGGTGTTGGAGCGGGCTGTGGAACTCAACCGGAAGGGACCGATGATGGTCCTGGCGTGCTGACAGGCGCCGGTGGCGATCCGGCACGCCGGCGTCGACCGGATCACCGCCTTGCTCCGACGCGGCCACGTCAAGAACGCTGTCCACGTCGCCGAGGCGATGGTGGCAGCCGCGCGGCAGCAGACCGTAAACCTGCCCGGGCAACGCGCCGCCGCCGTGGTCGTCGGGCAGCTGGCTACCGAGATCCCCGCCCTGGAACAGCGCATCGCCGCTGTCGACGACCTCATCGCCGAGCAACTCGACCAGCACCCGCTGGCGCCGATCATCGAGAGACTCCACCCTCCCCGCCAAGATCAACCGGAGTCGTATGGAGACTCCTAAGACGACGCTCCATCTGTACCCGGAGGCTGACTACCTGCAGGTTCCTATTTTGTTTTCGTGTTAGTGGGTCGCACGCGCGCGTTGCTCGCTTGCCGAAGATCAGCAGAGCGGGCGTAAGTCCTGCTCAGGCCGTGCTTCGGTCGGTTCGACGCGTCCTTGTCGGATCCGGCGAAATTGCCGCGCCGCATCAGTCTCCGGTGCTGCGACAGCGTGGGCCAGCAGCGTGGCGAGTTTGGCTGCGCGTGCCGGGTGGTGATGACCGACCCAGGGAACTCCGCCGACGAGGTATTGAGCGAAGTCGGGGTGGTCGGTCCGGTTCTGCGCGGCGAGGCCGGTGCGGGTGGCGTTGTGGAGGATGACGCGGAGCAGGTCGTACTCGTCGCGGGGTGCGGCGGGGTGGTGGTTGACGAAGAGTCGGGCGAGGAGTTGCCGGTCGGCTCGGCCGCGGCCCTTGGCCACAGTGGACTTGGCACCGGCCACCGAGGGTTCGAGCTGCCCGCCGAGCCGCAGCGGCGTCGGGGAGCGCAACACGGCCGTTGCCTCGCCGAGGTCACGATCGGGTGTGACGTGATGTTTGATGACGGCCCGTGGTAAGTGCTGGGCCTGTCTTTCGGGTGCGCCACCAGATGATTGCGGTGATGACGACGATCGCAAAGGCGGGGACGAGCTGGTACGGCGTGCCGACTCCGGCTGAGCGGTCCTGCAGTGCACTACCGAGGTCCACCCGCAGGGACGTGGCCAGGATGAAGGAGAACGTGTTGAGGACGGCGTGCAGCATAACCGCGATCTCCAGCCCGCCGGTGCGCCAGGTGATGATGGCCAGTCCGGTCCAGAGCACGAAGTACCAGACGATGATGTACGGATCGGTCGCTCCGTGTGCGGCCGTGAACAGCACGCTCGAAACCAGCACCCCGGCGACCAGTCCCGCCCGTCGGCTGCGGGTCCAGCTTCCGATCACGCGGAAGATCAACCCACGTACGCCGTATTCCTCGCCCGCCGACTGGAGCGGGGTGAGGAGCATCGTGGCGATGAAGATGGCGACGAGGTCGGTCTGCGACCAGGGGGCCTCGTCGACGGGCGCGAGAGATCCGAGGGCGACGACCACCAGCCAGGCGGGACCGAAGACGAGCAGCGATCTGCTGAGCAGGTCGAAGCGGAACCGTGACGTCACGGAGTGCAGGGACGCACCGGGTACGCCGTAGAGCCACCGCTGGATGAGCATGCTCCACGGAATGAGCAGGCCGAGGGAGAGCATCGTGCTGGCGTGGTAAAGCGGCGTGTAGTCGGTGCCGCCCAGGATCGGCGGGGTGTTGCCCTGCTGTACGTCGATGGCCGCGGCCGCCCTGCCGAGGACCGTCGGGAAGATGACGAACCCGGCCAGCAGGAGGATGATCGCAAGAATGCCGCGGCCGATCCGGCGTTCGTCGCCAGCGAGTACCCGGTGGTATTCGACCCCGGCGGGAGCTGACGGCCCGTTGCGGGGCTCGCCCGGAGTGAGTAGTGAGTTCGGCTTGGTTGCCGCGGTCATGCTGTCCTCCTGTGGATGGGGTTACTTCCCTGCGTGGTCGAGCACGCTGTAACGCAGGCGGAGTGCCCGCTCGGCGCTCCCCAGTGCGGCCCCGACGGCGAGGGCGAAGTTGAGCCAGATCGGTAGGCGGACGGGCGATTCGAACGTTCCGACGTTCTCCGCGATCGGGGGGATCTGCGAAACCGGTCCGGCGAGTTGCAGCAGGTTCAGGCCCACGCCGATGACGAGCATCAGCACCGAGAGGAGGCTGATCGAGCGGCTCAGCGTCGGGTGCTCGCGTTCGACGCGGGCACGGCGTCCTTCGGCGGACCTCGGATCGGGAAAGAGGGGGTACTCGGCGCCCGCAGTGATGACGTAGTGGCAGCGTTTGAGCCCGAATGCGCTGTTCGCCACCTCGATGGTGCCGCCCTCCACGGGGAAGGCCGCCGGGAGCTTGGACTCGGCGTGGTGTCTGCCGTCGAGATACAGGTGCGCTCTCGCCTTGCCGCCCTCCGGGTCGGTCCGGCGTGGGATGTCGACGGCGTACACCGTCTGCCGGCCGTTCCCGTTGGGCAGTGCGAGGTAGAACAGTGTGCGGAAGGGTAGCTGCCACCAGCGGAGGCGTTTCAACGCCCGGCCGTCTCCGCTCTTGATGCGCTTGGCCGCCCGCTGTTGCCGCCAGTCCTCGATCACGTTTCCTCACTCACCGTCGATCGCCCGGGTCCACTAACACGCCGTACTAGTGGCAACGCTAGCACGGCGTGCTAGTACGATGTGCCAGGAGGTGGCAGGTGACACGGGACGACGGGAGCACCAGCTCACGGGAGCGGATCCTCGCGGCTGCGGCGGCGATGCTCGCCGAGGACCTGGCTGCGCGGTTGAGCGTGCGTGCGGTCGCGGCACGGGCCGGGGTGAGCACAGGCTCGCTCAGGTTCCACTTTCCGACCCAGCGGGCGCTGCAGGACGCGGTGCTCGCCAGGATCTACGACCACCTCTTCCCTGATGACCCGATCCACGACCGATCACTGTCCGCCCGGGATCGACTGGTCAACTGTCTCCGGCAGGTGCTCTCCCCCACCGGTGTCGGGGAGCAGGCACGTGAGGCGTGGAGCAGGGCGTACCAGATGTTCATCGCACCCGAACCGACCGAGGAGGTGCGCGCGGCCTATCTCGCCCTGGAGCGGGAAGGGTGGCGCCGTGTCGAGTACTGGCTGACGGTTCTCGCTGACGAAGGCGCGCTCCCCAGGGAAGACCACGCACGCCGAGTGAGATTCCTGCTCACCGTGCTCCAAGGGCTCTCCATCGAACGAGCCCTGCCCGCCGAGGACTCGATCCTGAAGTCCGAAACCGAAACCCTCTACACGGCCGTGGACTGCGTCCTCAACGCCCCGAACACATGAGGCATCCCGTGCCGATCCTCCGCATCCCGACAGCGCCCCCGGCAACGCCCCCGAACTGGTCAGCTACGACGGCCACGGGACAGAGATCGACAGGCGCCCGCTGTTCCAAGCCGAAGACCACCTCGAGCACTGCTACACGGGCCCGGACGGGAAGCGGATCTACGGCAAACCGACCAGCGACTGCCGTCCTGCCGAGAGAAGTGGGGGCGATAGCCACGATCGGAGGCTGACCGCCGACCCGGGACGTGGGTCGTCACTCGCGGACCAGCCCCGGTGGCAGCGCGTCCTCGCCGAGTTGGACCTGGCGGGCGTTGGCCACGGGGTCGCGCTCCAGGGTGTGGATCAGTGGTGCGGGGCCGCCGACGCAGGTCCAGGTGTCGTCCCAGAGCGCGGAGACCAGCCATGACCGGTCGGCGGGGAAGAACAGGTCGGGTAGCGCGCCGTGCGGGTGGCGAATGTGACCACAGGTGCGCCAGGCGAGGGCCTGTTCGGGGCCGGCCTGGACCAGCAAATAGGGCCAGTTCCAGTAGAGCGACACCCTCGGGGCGTCCCGACGACGCGTCGACGTCCTCTGGGCACTCATCCGCGACCGCAAGACCTTCACCCGACCGGCACCGGCAATCCGCGCCGCGGCCTGAACCAGCACGCTCCTCGCCGACGCGACCCCGGTCCTGCCGGCCGGCCCGCCCTGCCCGTCAAGATCAACCGGCGTCACATGGAGATTCCGGGTGTGCTCCTGGGCTGCGACAACAGCGGTCCGGGGATCATGGGTGAACGCGGGCCACTCCCTGCCAGCCCAGGTGAACCCCAGGTCGCTAGACTAGGCGCTCGCGCCCTCGTAGCTCAGGGGATAGAGCATCGGTTTCCTAAAACGACGCTCCGCTTGTGGCCGCAGGCCGATGATCTGCGGCTCTTCGTTTTCTTTCTTGGTGTGCTGGTCGCAGCGCGGCGTAGCTGTGGTCGCTTGCTGAAGATCAGCAGAAGCGCTGTGGCCCCTGTGTGCGTGCTTATCGCTTCTGGCGACCCCTTCCGTAGGGCCGCCTCGGCTTCGTGCCGTCGATGGATGGCGGCGTCGTTGCGTTGGGAAACGTCAGCGGCGTGGTTATCCGCCGACGTGGCTGCCGGGTCGGCGGGTGGGGTCCGACGGGGTGTCGACGCACTCGGGCACCTCGGGACGCGCCGCACCGGGCAGACGCCCGCCGCGATGCGTGCTTGCGGTGTTACGCCCCCGAGCGCGAGTCATCTGCCTGCACCCAACTGATCGCCGCTGCCGGTCCTGATCATCGAGCCGCCCGGTGCCAGCGCCCTCGCGGCAGCGGACAGAGTACCCAGCAACGCCCAAAGGCGCCGAACCGCGTTCGCGGTGACCAGCCGCGGGTCGGGCACCACGTGCGGAGTCGCCGCCGGCAACCCCGACAACAACGCCTTCTCCGCTTTTTGCCATTGTCGCAGGTCGTCACCGCTGGGCTTCTCCGACGTTGCGCCCGACTGCTGGCGGAAAACGGGGACCCGGCGCAGTTCGTGGGCCGCACCTGTCTCCGCATCCGACGTGATCTCCAGCGAGTCGTCGCCTTACGCGCCCCGGCGGAGCCCGTGGGGATCCGGGTCGACGGTTGGGCCGGGCGTGAACCACAATCGGCTGTGCTCGCGAAGATCCTGCCGGAGGGCGTAGCTGTCGCGGAGTTCCTGTGCGACCCGCCCGAAGCGCGTCCGTACCCGCAGGAGGCGGCAGCCGTCGCAGGGGCGGTGCCGGAGCGTCGCCTGGAGTACGCCACCGTCCGGCACTGTGCCCGGCTTGCGCTCACCCAACTGGGACTGCCGCCGGTGGCCGTGCCGAGCGGCCCCGACCGGGCCCCGATCTGGCCGGCCGACATCGCGGGCAGCATGACGCATTGCACAGGGTACCGGGGCGCGGCGCTGGCTCCGGTCACGCTGCTGGACTCGATCGGCATCGACGCCGAGCCGCACGAGCCACTTCCCGACGGACTCCTGCGCCTGATCGCCCGTCCCGACGAGCTGCCCGGTCTCGCCGCCCTGCGCTCGGCCCGACCCGACGTGCATTGGGACCGGCTGACCTTCAGTGCCAAGGAGTCCGTCTACAAGGCATGGTATCCGCTGGTGCGGCGCTGGATCGGCTTCGAGGACGCCAGTTTGCGCTTCGACCCGGTCGCCGAGACCTTCACCGCGACCGTGCACCAAGCGGGGGAGAGCGTCGCCGTCGGCCCGCTGTCCGTGTTGACCGGCCGTTGGCGGATCGTCCGAGCGCTGCTACTCACCGCAGTGGTCGTGACCGGTCAAGACCGTCGGTGTACCGGCGATGCATGACAAGCAAAGTGGTATTGCCCGACACCGGTGCCACTGCCAGCATCATCCGCGTGGAGTTCCCCTCCGGCGACGCTGGTCGGGCTGGAGAAGACGTTCGCGTTCAACCTGTCCGGGTCGAACTCACCGAAGCCGAACGTCCACCGGTTCAGATCGGGCGGGGCCCAGGTCGGTAGCCGGATGCAGGCTGAAGGAGCGGAAGTTGCCGGCCCGCGACATCGCGTGCACCTCGGTCATTCCGGAAGCACCACAGGTATCCACGGCGAACACATCCCCAGCACCGGCGGAGACGGGCGCATGGGCGGTCGCCGGTGCGACCGCGAGGGCACCACCGATCATGAGGGCGATCGCCACTGAGGTTCTCAGACCCTGGTCACGCCACACGCCAGCCTCCTTCTTATAACCGTCCTCAATACGAAATCCAGGCATGCCGATGTCACTGTCCGGAGCGGCCCGGCGCGACATCAACCGCACCGGCCTCGTGTGGCAGGCACACGGTTGGCCTCCGCTCTCGGGGTCGATGCGCTGCTCGACGGGGAGGGCTGGTCGGGATGGGTCGGGCCTGATCTGCGGGCCGACGCCGCGCTGGGGGATGGACTACAGTCGGGCCGCCGGATGACGATGACAGAGCGGGGACTTCGAATGCGCCAGCGGTTGCCCAGGAACCATCAACCCGACGACTCCTGCGGCCGGCCATTTGTGCTCTTCGACCTCGACGGGACGTTGATCCGCCCGGGCTCATCCGTGCAGCGCGCCCACATGGGGGCGATGGCCGACGCGGTGCGGGCCGCCACTGGGCTGCCGATCCTCGACTTCACATACCAGCGCGGTCACCTGTCCTACGCGGGCGTCGACCTGGCCGGTTGCACCGACGCTGGAACGATCCGGGTCATGCTCCGGCGACACCGCGTCTCCGATCGCGACATCGACGGGCTCCTGCCGACGATCGTTGCATCCATGCCGGGGCACCTGGGTCCGCTCGAGGCCGGGGGCCCCGGCGATCTCCTGCCCGGCGTCCGCGTGATGCTCGCCCGACTGCAGGAGGCCGGTATCGCGCTCGGTATGTGTACCGGCAACGCCGCCCCCGTGGCGCGGTGGAAGATGAGCCGGACCAACCTGGCCGACCTGCTCATCGACGGCGGCTTCGGTGACCGTGCGGTCGATCGGGACGACATCGTGGTGGCGGCGTCGGACGCGGTTGCCGGCGGCTGCCGGTGCGGCGTGCTGATCGGCGACACGGTCAAGGACATCACGGCCGCCCACCGAGCAGGGTTGCGCGCGGTCGGGGTGACCACCGGCCCGGCCACGGTCAGTGACCTTCTGGCGGCTGGAGCTGATGCCGTGCTCGACGGGCTTGCCGACGGGTTCGGTCGGGTCGCCGCGCTGCTCGCGCCGGTTGGCCGGGCCGCCCGCGTACCGGCGTAGCCGGCGGGCCGCCGATGGCCACGGACACGAACCGTAAGATGCAACATATGACAAGCGATGGTCGACCCCGGCGACTTGATCTAGACCGGTCGATCGACGACGAGATCCTGCTGCGTACGGTGCCCGGCGCAGTGGATTACCTGTTCGAGGAGCTGCGCACCTTCTCCGGTGCCGAGGTGCGAGTGGTGGCCCGGCGGCGCGACGCACTGCAGCTCTCCTACCGGGGAACGCTGCGTCCGCTGGCCGCGATCCGCTACTTCGACACTGCAGCGATCTGCCTGTACCCGGACCCGGATCGGCGAGTACGGGAATCCACCGAGCGTGGTGTCCTGGCCGCGTTGACCGGCGACTCGCCGCAGATCCAGTTCAGGGTGGGTGACCTGGGTGAGGCGCGCTGGGACATCCGGGACCAGTTCGAGGCCGACCCACACTGGCATAACAGCGCCGGCAACTGGGACATCAACGTCGTCGACTCGCCCGGAGGACTGGTGGGCGAGGTGGGCGAATTGTACCTGACCGAGCGGTTCGGAGCATTGTTGCGGGCACCGGCGTCCACCAATCCGGTGATCGGCGCGGTGATGGTCCGTCTGGCGAAGATCGAAGACGGGCAGACCGTACTCGACCCGTTCTGCGGAGCCGGAACCCTACTGGTACTGGCCGGCGAGATGGCCAAGCCCGGCCTGCTGATCGGCGGCGACGTCCAATCGAGCTGGGCCCGGGCGGCCCGGACCAACGTACACAGCCGCGGGCTGGACGGTTCGCTGCTGAACGTCGACGCCCAGCGTCTGCCGTTCCCCAACGGCTCGATCGACCGGATCATCGCCAACATGCCGTTCGGCAAGCGGGTCGGCACGCACAAACACAACATCCAGATGTACCCGGCGGCACTGGGTGAGATCAGCAGGGTGATGACGCCTCGGGGAAGGGCGGTCCTGCTGACCGAGGACAAGCGTCTGTTCCGGGAGACCGTCCAACGCACGCCCCTGCTACGGGTGATCAAAGAGATCCTTCTTGAGCGGGGCGGGGCCCATCCGTCGGCGTACGTCGTGGTGAAGCGCGGCAACAGTCGGGCGGTTCAGCGCTGATCGGCGCGCCGCGGAATGAAATGGACACGGTGGGGGTCCACGTCGTACAGTGAAAGGTCGACCTCCGCACCGTCTTCGACGTACGCATTGAGCTGCAGGCAACACGTACCGTCGAGGTAGTCGAGGGCGGTGGCTGACGGGGTCGGGTCGTCGTCGAGGTACGCCAACGCGAGCGAGGACAAGCCGGCCAGGTTGACGACCCGTTCGCACACCATCTCGCCGACATCGTTCAGCAGATGGGTGGGGGTCGGCCGGAAACCCAGGCGCACCTTGAAATGCTGCAGGCCAGGCTTCAGGAGTTTGCTGTAGAAGTTGATGTCGTTGCCCAGCGAGAACAGTGCGCGGCCACGGTCACGGGCCCAGTCGGCGGTGACGAGGATCGCCGCTCTGGCCGCACCCAGATCGCGCAGGGCCGGCTCGAAGGCCGCGAAGCGCATCCGGAAGATGTCGAAGTCGGGCATGTCATACATGACCCAGCCGCCAACCAGTCGGCCGTCGCGGTGGACCGTCGCCATCCGGTGTGGCGAGTCGGGTGCGAGGATCTCGTCGCGCGAGTCCCGGGCGATGTTCAGCCCCTGCTCCATGCCGTCGACCATCGAGGTGTAGATGGTCAGCCATGGATCGAACACCTCCGCCTCGATCGTCGGGTGGAACCGGATGTCGAGCCCGTCGAAGGCCGCCAGCGCCTGCCGGGACCGGCGCCGTTCCCGCCCGGACTGGGCCGACAACAAGCTGGCTCGTCCGTCCGGGATCGGGCTGACCCAACTGATCCAGGTCGGCTTCGTGTCGAACATGGGGCGCAGCTGGTCGGCCGGGTAGCGGACGGCCGTCTGAATCATGTTGACGTCGTCCGGTGGGGTGAGCCCGCCGGCCACAAGCTGATCCGCCTCGGCGTCGGTGAGCTGCAGGATCTGCATACCCGCGAAGGTCATCCGTTCCATGTCACGCCTCCACCGCGTCGCGGAGCCGGTCGGTGGTGTCCGCGCCGGCAGCCAGGCCGAGGCATCTCAGGACCAGGCCCAGACCCCGGTCGCCGCCTGGATGCGGCGGCAGCAGCAGGGTCGGCATGCCGAACCGGATGGCCGCGCCGTCGGAGTACGGGTCGTCCCCGACCATCAGGCACTGCTCGGCCTGCACCCCGAGCGCCTGGGCGGCCGTCGTGAACATGAGCTGCTGCGGCTTCTCGATCCCCAGCTCGCAGGACAGCACGTAGGCGTCGATGAGATCGTGGATGTTCGCCCGAACGAAGTGCCGCCGCAGGTCCCACCCGATGTTGCTCACCACAGCCAGCCGTAGTCCGGCCGCATGCATGGTCCGTAGCGTCGAGGCCGTGTCGGAAAAGACCTCCCACGTGGCCTCCGCCACCAGCTGCGCGTAGAGCGCATCGGCCAACTTCTCCGACATCCCGGCCATGCGGTACCTGGTGATCAGGGCGGTCCGGTGGGCCTGCGGCGAGCGGTCCCGCACCTCCTCCATCGCGATCACGGTGGGATCGGACATCGTCTGCTGGAACCGCCGGGCCAGATCAGCGGCTTGATCCTCGGTCATCGACTCACCGGCTGATTCGGCCGCCCGCAGATACGGGCCGTAGCCCGGCGGCATGGCGAACAGCGTGCCGCCGAAGTCGAGCAGTACCGCGCGGATGTCAGTCATCGATTGCCCCCGAAGCGATGGATGTGGCCGACTCGATCAGGCTGACTAGCCGCGCCGGGCTCTCCACCGGGCGGCGGCCGTCGGTGGCGATCCAGTTCACCCACGAGGTCGGCTGCATGATCAGCTACCGTACCCGGAGCCGGCCGGTCCGCGCGCACGTCTTCATGGGTGCCGTAGCCGGCCAGGACGTCCGCCGTCCGCCGTGGATCCTCGGCCCTCACCGCGGACGGCCTCGGCTGTCGGTGCCTGGGTCCCGCTTGAGTGATGTGGACGCCCGCCTGGTCCAGCAGCTGCATCCGGCCATTATGCCGATCCGGGGCCGGCGTCGGCGGGGGCCGCCGATAGCAGCGAGTGTATGTATCCTCCGTCTGACGGCACCCAGATCACGGGCTGACCGCAGTACGGGGAGGCTGATTGTCCTGGCGAACCTCGAGTTCTTTGCTGCTCGCCACCGGGACGGCACCGAGAGCGCGATCGCCCAGGTGGCCAGCGAGTTCGGCGTGGAGTGCGGGAGTCTTGGTGCCCAGCAGTCGCTGCGACCGGTGTATGTCGACCCGGTGGCCCGGTACGCGTTCCTGGCCCGAATACGCGAGGTGTTCGGGTCGGGCGACCTCGCCGCGTGCTTCGATGAGCACAGCACGATCGCAACGCTCAGTGTCCACCTACGACGGCACGCAGACCGGCGATGGTGCCTGCAGCCCGCGCCGACCGTCACCCCTCCGGACGCCCCGACGATCTACTACATCCATTCCGCGTCAGGCAACGCGTTCGCGCTGGGTGCCGCCCGACCGGCACTACCCGCCCGGATCGTCGGCATCCGCGCGGCCGGGATCGAAGGCGAGTGCCCGATTCCGACCACGGTGCGGGGCTTCGTCGAGTACTACATTCCGCAGCTGAAGGCGTTCCAGCCACGTGGACCGTACCGGCTCTGTGGGTTCTCGGCTGGCGGCACGATCGCCCATGCGATCGCTGTCGAACTGCTGGCGGCCGGCGACGAGGTCGACCTGCTCGCGCTGTTCGACAGCGAGCCGCCCGCGCGAGACCGGGCGCCGCTGTCACAGTCGGACGTCATCCGGTACCGACTGATCGGGTTGCTGCGGCGTACCGGTTATCCGATCACCTATGACGATCAGCCGCCGACCATCGCCGAGGGGCACGCAATTCTGCAGGAGCGGCAGGCTTATCCGTTGGACACGAACGCGGATTCGCTGCGCTGTCGGCTTGAGGTGTTCGCTCGCACCCTGCAGGCCACCGCCACCCACGAGCCGGGCTGGTTTCCCGGTGACGCGCATTTCTTCCTCGGCGCCCACCCGGCCGACGTGACGGAACGATGGCGCCGCCACGTTGGCCGGCTGCACACCTACTACGTCGGGGGTGAGCACTTCGAACACAAGCTGTTCGCCGACCCGCGATTCAACGGACCGTTCTCGGCGCTCCTGCGGAACGTGTCCGGGCGCGGCCGCCCTGCGGGCCCACGTGGGCTCACCGCGCCGCTGACCGGTCGGCAACTGGCGATCTGGGCCACGACGGCCGTCCGGGGCGCGCCCACACCTCCGGTGGCGGTCCGGCTGAGCCTGCCAACGGGTGTCACTCCGGCCGACGTCCGGAGCGCGGTCGACCAGTTGGTCGCCCGGCACGCGGCCCTGCGCACCGAGATCGAGGTCCTTGACGGCGTTCCTGTGCAGCGCATCCATCCTCCGCAGCATCCGGCGCTGACCCGCGCGGTCGACGCGGTCACCGCCGCCGACGCCGGACCGCCTTCGGCGCCGGGCCCGTTTCCGTTGTGGGACCTCCGCCTGTCCGACCGTGGCGGGCCGGCCGTCGAGGTACGCATTGATCACACCGTCGCCGACGGCCGTGCGGTGGCGGTGCTCGCCGAAGATCTTCAGCGGTTGCTGGCCGGGACGTCGGACACCACCCAGGCGGCAGCCGACAGCACGGTGCGCTACGCCGACCTCGCGTTGCGGGACCGGCAGTCGCTCGACCCGCGACGAAACAGTGGTCCCCACGAGTTCTGGTCCGAGCGGCTGGCGGACGCAGTCGGGCGGTTGGTGCCCCCGGGCCGACCGGCACCGGCGCGGTGGGTTCCGGTGGTGGATGCGCCGCGCACCTGGACCCAGCTGGACGGTGTCGGGCACGCCGCCGACGCCAGCCCGGCGGTCGTCCGGTTGGCGGTATCGGCCCTTGCGCTGTCGCGGCTGACCGGGTGCACCGACCTGACGATCGGCATCCTGGCCGACTTCCGTACGCCGGCGACGAGGGACCTCGTGGGTTGCCTGGTCGGGGTCCTGCCGATCCGTGTCCGGGTCCAGTCAGGCCGGTCGTTCGTGGACCTGGTCAACGAGTGCCAGGAGCAGTTCGAAGATGCCGCGGCGCACAGCGGAGTGGGTTACGACTCGATCGTCGAGGCGTCGCGGCGCGGCGCCAACGGGCCGGGCATTCAGCTCGACGTGCTGCTCAACCATCTGCCCGAGCCGGAGATCGTGCACGGTGCGGTCCGGGTTCACGAGCACCACCTCGGGGCGGGCTTTCCGTTGACGATCGCGTCCCGCGGCACTGGCGAGCGGACGAGCATCGCCCTGATCAACGGGACCACTGGGCTGAGCGATCGGCAACTGGGCCGTTGGGCCGAAGCGTTCGGCCTGCTGGCGGCGGACGCGGCCGCCCGCCCGCACGTCGAACTGCGGCACTTGCGCTCGGCCGTGACTACCGATCGGGCCCCGGCGACCCGGGCCGAGGTGCCGGTAGCGGTGAACGATGTGATGGAGCGGTTCGTCGCGGCCGCGACGGCCGGGCCGGACCGGGTGGCCGTGGTTGATCGCGGTCGCGAATTGACGTATCGGCAACTGCAGGAGGCGGCGGGAAGCGCCGTCGAATCTCTGCGCGCGGCCGGCGTGCGACCGGGCGATCGGATCGGCCTGTACGCGCATCGGGGTGCCGAGTTCGTGATCGGGCTGGTGGCGGCCCTGTCCGTCGGAGCGGTGGCCGTCCCGCTCGATCCCGGCCAGCCGTCGGCCCGGTGCCAGGCGTGCTGTGAGATCGCTCGGCCCCGGTTGGTGATGTCGGTGGGCGCGACCGTCGACGAGGCGACCTCCCGCTACCTGGCCAACGCCGGCGTGCCCCAGCTCGAGGTCGATCCGACCCGGCGTGCCCGGCCTGCCTCGCCACTGCCCGCCATCCCGGAGGCCGGCTACGTCTTCTTCACCTCGGGCACGACCGGCCAACCCAAGGGTGTCCTGGGCGCGCGGGCCGGCCTGAGTCACTTCCTGCAGTGGCAGGCCACCCAGTTCCGGTTCGGCGCCACCGACCGGGTCGGCGCGATCACCGGGATCACCTTCGACGTCGTGCTGCGCGAGGTGCTGACCGTGCTCACCGTCGGCGGCACCGTCGTGTTCGGCGACCCGCTGCAAACCGGTGAGCAGATCCGGGACTGGGTGCGGGCTGACTCGGTCACCGTGCTGCACGTTGTGCCGTCACTGGCCCGCACCTGGTTGGACACCTGCGACGGTCCCGGTGAGACGCCGCTGCGGCTGGTGTTCTTCGCCGGCGAACCGTTGCAGGCCGACGACGTGCGGCGGTGGAAGGCTGCGTTCGGCCCGCAATGCCGGGTGATCAACCTGTACGGGCCGACGGAAACCACACTGGCGAAGTTCTGGTACGAGGTTGAGGATGCCTGCCTGGACCCGTTGCCGGTCGGTTGGCCGCTGCCGGAAACCGAACTCGCGGTGGTGGCGTCCGACGGCCGGCGATGCGGCACCGATGAGCCTGGTGAGGTGTGGATCGGCACGCGGTACCGGTCGCTGGGCTATCTCGGCGCCACCGCAGATCCGGCGAGCAGGCTTCCGGGTGAGGCGGCGACCGAGCCGCCGTGGTACCGGACCGGTGACCTCGGTTCGTACGACTATGACGGTCGGCTGTTTCTGCGCGGTCGGCTGGACGACCAGGTGAAGGTGAACGGGGTGCGGATCGAGCTCGCGGAGCTGACCACACTGCTGCGCGGCCTCCCCGGCGTCCGCGATGCCGTCGTCGTCCCGCGGCCCAACGCCGCCGGCACCGAACTTGTCGCCTTTCTGGTCAGCGACGGAACGAACTGGGCAGCGACCCGGGCCAGCGCCGCCGCGGCCGTCGCCCGGTGGATGCCGGCCGGGGTGGCACCGTCCCGCTTCGCCCGCATCGACTCCCTTCCCCTACGCCCCAGCGGCAAGGTGGACCGGGAGGCCTTGCTCGCCGCCCTACCCGAAGCGGTACCGAACCCACCCGACGTCCAGTGGTCCCCGGCCGAGGCCCGGGTTCGAGCGATCTGGGCCGAGATCATCGGTAACCCCGGAGCCGGCCCCGATGACAGCTTCTTCTCGGCTGGCGGCGACTCGCTGGCCGCGGTACGACTGGCCGCGCGGCTCAGTGCGGAGTCGGGCGTACCGGTGGCCCCGGCGGACTGCCTGCTCCACCCGACGGTGGCGACGCAGGCGGCGTTGCTCACCGCGGCTACCAGAGGTCGAGAACGCCCTTGATCCGTGAGGCGTGCTCCAGCCGGCGCAGCACGATCAGACCGACCACCAGGTACCCCGCCCCAACCAGGAGCTCGACGCCCAGGTCGGGCAGGACGGCGCCGAAGGTCTGACCGTGCTCCAGATCCCGGGCGGCGGCCAGGCCGTGGGTGAGCGGCAGCCCCGAGGAGACAACGCGCAGCCAGTCGGGCAGCCGATCAAGCGGAATGTTGGCTCCGGTCAGGCCGAGCAGGATCATGTTCACCAGGTTGGAGCCGATGAAGACGTCGCGGTACCGCAGGCCCAGCGACCCGACCAGAACGCCGAGCGCGGTACACGACGTCACGCTGAAGAGCAGCGCCACGAAGATCGGGCCGAGCGTCGCGTACGGCACCCGGACTCCCGTGATGAGCGAGCCCACCAGCAGGCAGAACGTCGAGACCAGCAGCCCGTTGAGGATGATCGGGGCACCCCGGCCGAGGAAGACGGCGATGCGGCTGGCCCCGGTCGCCAGGATCGGCGCCAGTGTTCGGGTCGACCGCTCGTTGGCGATCGCCATGGTCATACCGAAGATCGTGGCCGTCGTGCAAGTCTGGAACGCGTTGCCCACCAGGTAGAACTGCTTGCTCTCGACGCCGTACCGGCTGCCCGTCGTCACGAAGAACACGATCTGCAGCAATGGGCCCAGCAACATGATGGGGATGTAGGCGCTAGGCGCGATCCAGTTGAACAGCGCACGGTAGCCCAACGTGCCCGACGCGATCGCCAGTCGCACAGTCTTCACAGCAGCTCCAGCGTTCCACGGACCCGGGCCACGAACATGGTCCGCCGGACCAGGAATTGGCCGATCACGAAGTAGACGGCGGATATTCCCAGGGCCCAACCGACCGACTGCAGTGCCGCTTCGCCGTGCAGCGCCTGGTCCAGCGCCCGGTTGCTCCAGGTCGGGGCGAGCGCGTACGACAGTGGCCGCAGCACCGCCGGCAGGTCCTCGACCGGCGTCACGAACCCGCACAGCAACCAGATCGGGTAGCTGAGCAAGTTGGTGATGACGTTCGACTGGGGATACAGGGCGAGCAGGTTGGCCAGCAGTACACCGAGCAGGCCAACCGCGATCAGTGCGCTAAGCAGCGCGATGAGTATCATCGGGAGAGCCGACAGGCCTGGCAGCGATACCGAGAACGCGAAGACGCCGAGCAGGGTTGCTACGCCCATGGCGTACAGGCCGTGCACGGAGCTGCCGATGCCGACGCCGGTCAGCATGGCGTAGAACGGGGCCGGCGACGACGCGAGGTGGGCCAGCGTGCCCTCGGCCCGCATCGACTGGAACATGTTCGCCGAGCCGAACAGCGCGGCGCTCCAGATTCCGATCTGGGCGACCCCACCGACGACGCTGAGCCGGTCGGTGTCCGAGCCGGCGGTCGCCATCACGATCAGCGCGATGACCAGAGGCTCGCCGAGCACAGCGAGCAGGAAGAAGCCGGACGCGCTGATGGTGCGTAGCTGCAACCGGGCCATCACGAAGGCGGTCGACAGCCAGCCGCTGCCGGGGCTCACGCCGATACCTGGTTCCGGACGGCGTCTCCCTGCCGCTGGGCCTCCGCCAACCGCGTCACGTACGCATCCTCGAGGTTCGGTGCCCGGGTGACCACGCGGCCGATCCGAACGCCGGCCAGCAGCTGGTGAATCGCCGCCTCGGTCCGCTCGTGGTCGTGGGTCTGGACCTCGAGAAGCTGCGCGGCGCCACGGTGACCGGCCGTCACGGCGACTACCGAGGGCAAGGCCTCGATCCGGGCGATCACGTCGTCAGGCACACCGAACGCCTCGACGTCAAGGATCCGCAGGCCCTCATCGGTCCGCTTCAGCTCCTGTGGCGTGCCGCGCGCGATGATCAGACCCTGATAGATGATGGCGATCTGGTCGGAGAGCTCGTCGGCCTCGAACATGTAGTGCGTCGTGAGCAGGATGGTGGTGCCGGCCGAGCGCAACCGGGCCACGACCTCGCGCAGTTCGCGGGCGCCAACCGGGTCGATGCCGTTGGTGGGCTCGTCGAGGAACAGCACCTCGGGGCGGTGCAGCATGCCGCGGGCAAGCTGCAGCCGTTGCCTCATGCCACGCGAGTAACCTTCGACCCGGCGGTCGGCGTCGGCGGTCAGGCCGACAACGTCGACCATCTCGTCGATGCGACGCTTCTGTTCGCGATGGTCCAGCCCGTACAGATGGGCGAACAACCGCAGGTTGTCACGACCGGAGAGACGCTCGTAGACCCCGCGGTCGCCGCCCAGCACCAGCCCGATCCGTTGGCGGACCGCCTGTGCCCGCGACACGACGTCGAACCCAGCCACCTTCACCGCTCCGGCGCTCGGTACCAGCAGAGTCGACAGCACTTTGATCAGCGTCGTCTTGCCGGACCCGTTGGGCCCCAGCAGGCCGAACAGCGTGCCCCGCTCGATGTCGAGGTCGATGCCCCTCAGCGCGGGCCGGTAGGTGACGCGGCCGAGCCGCAACGTGGACGATGTGTAGCCACGTTCCAGCTTGCGGATGCTTACCGCAGCGGCGTCCGAGCCGGCCAATTGCGCCTCCAGTGCATCGGGGTGTCCACGGCCGCTCCACGCCGGCCGCTACGCCTGATCGGTCACGACCAACTCAGCCTGAATCGCGGCGACAAGGCTGCTGAGCGTGCGGTTGTTGGCAATCAACCGGAAGCGTAGCCGGTGGCCGAGAGAGCGGCTGACCTTGGCCATCAGTTCGGCCGCACGTAGCGAGTCCCCGCCGATCTTGAAGAAGTCGGCGTCCGGCGCGGCACTTCCCGGCCCCAGCAGCTCGGTCCAGGCCGCCACGACGACCGTTTCGACATCGGCCGTCGCCCCGCCGGTGCGCTCGTGCATCCCCCGCCTCGCTCCCCCCGTGGTCACCGCGCCCGGCTCGCAGGCCCTGCTTGTATAACAGATGCTCTTGGGAGCGACAACTGCGCCTCTCAGCGATGAACGCCGGATCGCGGAAGTCCACACTGGCTCACATCTATCGAGATAAATCGATTCCGTCGGGGCGCCATGGCGACCGTGGCGGGGGTAGCATGGCCCAAATCTCCTGGTGGGCGCGGGCCGCGGGTGGCCGCGATGCCCAAGACGCAGGGCAGCCAGTCAGTAGCGAAGGTTGGTCAGAATGCACATGGACAGCGAGACCCGGGTCAGCAATCGTGAGCTGAACATCCGCGAGTTCGAGCGGCGCCAGGCGGTCCTGTCGAGCCTTCCCCGGGTGTTGTTCGTCGAGTTAACGGAGAACTGCAACCTGTCCTGCACGATGTGTCGCTCCAACGGCCCGTTCGACCGCAGCCGCAACATGAGTCCGGAGCTGTTCGATGCGGTCGCGGCCGAGCTGTTCCCGACGGCGGAGATCGTCGACCTCCGCGGCTGGGGCGAAAGCACGGTTCTGAAGGACTTCCCCGCCTACGTGGAGAAGGCGCTCGACTACGGTGTCCGGCTCCGCCTGGTGACCAACCTGACCGTGCCGAACGAGGTGCTGTGGCGTCGGTTGGTGAGTACGCGATCGTTGATCGCGGTCTCGTTCGACGCCGCCGAGCCCGAGACGTTCGCCGCTCTCCGACCGGGTGCCAAGCTGAACGTCATCCTGCGGAACCTGGAGATTCTGGCCGATGAGGCGGCGGTCAGCGGCGTCGGCACCGCCGGCATCCACTTGAACGTCGTGGTTCAGCCGGCCGCCATCGCGGAACTGACCGGCATCGTGCGACACGCCGCTCGGTTGGGCATCCGGGTCCACCTGAACCCGCTGTCCACCGGACACGACGACCCTGACAACCTGCGGTTCCACCGGGCCGAGATGTCCGCCGCGCTGGCCGAGATGGCCGCGGTAGCGGAAGCGGAACAGGTCGACGTTCAGCTCAACACCGCCCTCGACCCGTCCTGGTCGTTAATGGAGCACGCCGACAAGACTTGCACCCATCCGTGGATGTACTGCTACGTCAACTACCGGGGCCAGGTCGGCTTCTGCGATCATCTGATCGGCGTGCCCGACCAGCAGTACCTGCTGGGCGATCTGACCACGCACTCGTTCGCGGAGATCTGGAACGGCGAACTCTATCAACGGCTGCGCACCGAGCACAGCGGCGGCGTCCTGTCCAACCGTTTCGAGGAGTGCCGGTGGTGTTATCGCAATCGGTACATCGACTTCGATGAGGAGTCGTACCCGCCGTACGCCGAGCATCGGGTGATGCTCGACCAGGCCAGTTGCAAAGGTTTCACGGTCGGGCCCGATGAACCGCACCGACGGGTCCTGCCACTGACCGTCAACGCCTGACCCCGCGCCGAGGAGTTGGCATGTCGCAGGAGCTTCCCCGTATTTCGGTCATCGTGCCCAACCATAACCGGACCCCGCCGCTGCGGGCCACGCTGCGGTCACTGCACCGGCAGCACCTCGAAAACGACTGGTTCGAGGTGATCGTGGTCGACGACGGGTCGGCGGTTCCGGTGGAGCCAGACATCGCCGACCTGTTGACCGGCGGCCCATCGATCCAGGTGATCCGCAACGACACCGCCGTCGGCGCGCCGGCGGCCCGGAACATCGGCGCTGCCCGGGCCCGCCATGAAGTGCTGCTTTTCCTGGACGCCGAGTGTATGGCGCACCCGGGGCTGCTGGCCGCTCACGCGCGGGCGCACCAACTCTTGTCGGCCTCCTACTGTGGCTACACCTCGGCCCGGGAACTGACGCCCGAGCAGTGGCCCGTCCTGCTCGGATCGGACTGGGACTTCGAGGACACCGAGACGGTCTTCCGGGCGGTGGAGCGCAATCCGCTGTTGCACGATCCGCTGGTCGACCTGCTGGCCGAGCCGGCCGCGACGGACTGGGCGTTCTTCTGGACGTCGGCGGCCAGCGTACCGGCCAAGGCGTTTCATGATGTCGGTGGCTTCGAGACCGCATTCGAGGTGAAGGGCGTCGAGGACATGGAGCTGGCCTACCGGATGGCGCGCATCGGCCTGCCCACATACTTCTTGCCCGACGGCATCTGTTTTCACCAGCCGCACGATCGGCCGAGGCACATGGAGCTGATCCGGGACCGGCGAAACGACCACATCATGTTGGCGCTGCACCCGGAACTCGAGGTGGAGGCGGTGTGTGCCTTTGGGGTGCTGCCGGCCCGCGGTCTGTTCCCGGCCCTGCACGCATTCGGGCAGCGGCTCCCGGCGACCTCGGGCGACTGCGCCAAACTGGGCGATCTGGCCGAGGTGCTGGCCCTCATCGATGCGGCAGACGGCCGCACGCTGCTGCTCGGGGATCCAGGTGGCTGGCCGGCGACCACGGCAACGCCGCACGCGGTCGTCTTTCCGGGACAGGCCGGCGGGCCCGACGTGACGCACCGACTGCTCGGGGCGAGGCTCCCGTACGCCAACCAGGAGTTCGCAGTCGGCATCATCACCGACTACTGGCGGTCGTTGCCTGAGCGCACGCTCTGCCGCGTGCTGGACGAGCTGCTGCGAACCTGCCGGGAGGTGATACTGCTGGCCGACGTCAGCACGGCACCGCCAGCGGTGCCCGATGCCGACCTGGCCGCTGCGTTGGCGGTGCATGACCGACCGTTCTGGGAGTTCACCGTCCGGCTTCGGCGTGAGTTGCACGAATTCCAGTTCACCGCGATGCAGGAAAAGGCAGGGGTTCGGTCCTACCGGGTCACCGGGCGGGACTGGTTGACGACGACCGTTGCCGACGCGCTCGATGGGGTGACCGTACGGCGGTCCGGACCGAATGATGGGGATGAGGTCGAATAGTGAGTGTCCTGAGCGCACAGCAGCGCGACTACTTCCACACCTATGGATTTCTGGTCCTTCGCGGCTTCCTGTCCGCTGAGCTGAACGCGGAGCTCGAGGCCGAGGTACGCCGGAGCCTGAGCGAGAACTACACCATCGAACCGTCCGCGCATCGTCGCCCGGCGACCGGGGATGACAGCGTCTTCCTGCCCATGATGGGTCCTCGTACGCCGGTCAGCCGTGCCCTGGTGGCCGACGAGCGGCTGGTCGAGATCGCGCAGGTACTGCTGGGCGGCGGCGTGATACCTAAGCCCGCCAAGGGGAACTTCTACAACGACGCCTCGTTCTGGCACAGCGACTCGTTGAGTCGGGACCTTCAGGCCATCAAGGTGGTGACCTACTTCGACGCCCTCGACGGTCCGTCCGGCGCGCTGCAGGTGATGCCGGGCTCGCACTGGCCCGACCTGTTCGACAAGCTGGCAGCGTTCCGGGCGGCGTGGCCGTGGTCGACCGGAACGGACAGCGAAGCGGTCGAAGAACGCTGGTGGCCGGGGCAGGTCCTCGCGACCCAGCCGGGTGACGTGATCATCTTCGACGTGCACCTCTGGCACGCCAGTCTCGGCGGCAGGGATCGCACGCAGTGGAGCGTGTCATACGTGGCTGAACCTACCAATGGCCAGGAACGGGACGCCGTTCGGGCGTACCTCATGTCCTTCATGGAAGCCGGCCACGAGTACAACGACGAGAACTATCCGTACTTCGACCCGGACTGGGCGACCGATGACACCGGGCCGTTCGCCCGCGGACTGAGGGCGATCGACTACGCCGCATCATTGCGCTGATCCGACCATTGGCCGACAACAGGGGACGTTTGTGACCAACTTACTGATCACCGAGCTGCCCGCTCATGCCCGGATCGTGATCGTCGGCGGCGGCATGGCGGGGCTGGAGCTCGCCGCCGAGCTGGAGCGGCGCGGCCAGACCGGCGTGCTCGTCCTCGAGGCCGGACCGGCCGCCGACCCGCGCCACGTGTCGTACGCGTACGACCCGGAAAAGGCTGCCGAGGTGAGCTCTCAGCCGGAGTCCGACGAGTACTTCCGGCGGTCGTGGACCTCCGACTCGCCGCCGTTCTACGACAGGAACTCGGGACTTCGCGCTCGCCTCGGCGGGCGATCGCTGTACTGGTTCGGCCTGGTGCTGCCGCTGGAGCCCTGGGCACTGGCCGGGTCGGCGTGGCCAGCGTCGATCGTGGCCGACCTCACCGAGTCGTGGCGGGGCGGCCGGTCTCTCTATGACCGACTGTCGGACGATCTGGGCGTGCCGCTGCGCGGGTACATCGACCCGGCCGATGCCGGGCCCGAGACAATCACCCTGGGCGGACACGTGTTCGGGCCGGCGCCTCGGGCCTACCGCGGTACCGACGACCGGTGGTGCGCCTACTCACCGCTGGACCATTGGCGGGATCCGCAGACCGGTGAGTCGGTGGGTGCGCGTGGCGGCGTCGAGGTGGCCTGCGATACCGAGGTCGAGTCAGTCGTCGTCGGCGGCGGCAGGGCGACCGGGGTACGGGTACGCCGCGCCGACACCGGCGAGATCCACGACATCACGGCCGACGCGGTGGTGCTCTGCGCGGGCACGGTGGACAGCGGTCGACTCGCCATCGACGCGATCCAGCAGGCCGAGCCCTCGGCGCCGGCCCACCTGTTCGGGCTGAGCGACCACCTGGCTCAGGGCTTCGCGGTCGAGGTCGAGCCCGGCGCGGCACCCGACAGCCCACTGCGGTTGGGGAGCTTCACCGCGGTCGGCGACGGATCGGCTCGGTCGAACTTCTTTCTCGAGGTGGAACCGACCGAGGACGGGCGGTGGCGTGTCACGGTGACCACGCTGGGTGAGCAGGAGCCGGGCGCCAACGGGCTGATCCGGGTGCCCGGCGAGGCCGGTGACCAATGGCGGGTGCGGGCCGAGATCGGTCCGCGAGATCGCGACGTGCTCCGAGCCCAACAGGAAGAGCTCGAGCGGATCTGGGAAGCGGTCCGTCACCTGTACGACCTCAAGCCTCACCGGCTTGAGTTCGCGGAGTACGGCGCCGCGTCACCGTCGTCCGACGTACCGCCCGGCACCCCGTACACCGGCAAGGGCACACTGGGGACGCTCCAGCACGAGGGTTGCCTCGTGCGTATCGGCGACACGCTCGACAGCGACCAGCAGTTCGTCGCTGTGGCCAACCTGTACGCTGCCGGGCCGACGACGTTCCCGCGGATGGGGGCGGCCAACCCGACCCTGACGACCCTGGCGTTGTCGCGACGGCTGGGTGCGCACCTGGCCGACCGGCCCGGCAGCGCGGACCGCTAACGTCCGCCGGTTGGAGCTGCTGCGGTCAGCCGTAGCAGCTCCAACCGGTCAACCTTGCCGTTGGCCGTGACCGGTAGATCGTCCACGGTTCGCAGCACCTCCGGCACCATGTACTCGGGCAGCAGCCGGCTCAGGTGGACCCGCATCGCCTCGACATCAAGCTGGCCGCGGCGGCTGGTGTAGAATGCCACCAGCCGTCTGTGCCCGCAGGTGTCATCGGCTACCGCGACAGCCTCGTCCACCAGCGGGTGGGCCGACATCGCGGCTTGGACGTCGCCGAGCTCGATCCGGTATCCCCGGATCTTCACCTGGTCGTCGAGTCGCCCGAGGAACTCGATGTTGCCGTCGGGCCGCCATCGGGCGCGGTCGCCTGTCCAGTACATCCGGGCAGCGCCACCACCGAACGGGTCCGGCAGGAACTTCCGTGCGGTCAGCTCCGGATCGCCGAGGTAGCCCTCGGCCACACAGATACCAGCTATGTACAGGTCTCCGGCCTCGTTGACGGGGCAGGGCTGCCGATCGGCATCGAGAATGTGGTACCTCGCGTTCTGCATCGGCCGGCCGTACGGGACGCTGCGCCAGTGGTCCTCGACCGTGTCGACCACGAACGCGTTCGACCAGACGGTCGCCTCGGTGGCGCCGCCCAGCGCGATCACCTCAGCCCGGGGGAAGAACTCCCGGATCGTGCCCGGCATGGCCAGGGGAACCCAGTCGCCGCTGAGGAAGACCCGCCGTAGTGACTCGATCGGCCCGGCATCGCCGGCCGCCGCGCGTGCCGTCGCCGCCGACAACAGCACAGCCATGGCGGCCGGCGCAGAGTCCCAGAACGTCACCCCGCCGGCCTCGATCGCGTCGAGCAGTGCGTCGGGATCGGCTAGCTCATCGTCCGCCACCAGGCGGACGGCTGCGCCGGCAGCGAGCGTGCCGAAGACGTCGTACACCGAGAGGTCGAACGCGAACGAGGTGACGAACAGCAGGATGTCCTGCTCCGTCACGCCGAAGGTCCGGTTGACCCAGTCGATCAGATGGACCACCGAGCGCTGGGTGACCATGACACCCTTCGGATGGCCGGTGGAGCCTGACGTGAAGATGCAGTATGCCAGGTCGGATGGCTGGCCGACCGCGGCCGGAAGGGGTTCGACCGCCGTCATGTCCCGAGCGCCCCACAGCTGAGGCCGGACCACCCTGGGCTCGGCGCCGCCCGGGCCGAGCACCACGTCGTAGCGGCGACCCAGATAAGGGTCGTCGCGCAGCGGCGTGTCGGCTCGGTCGACGATCGTGACACCGCCGTGATCGGCATGGCGCCCAGTGAAGTACCGCCGAGGAACGGCCAGTAGCTCGGGCCGGTCGGCGTACACCGGATCAACGACGTCGGCGACTACGAGGTGCCCGCCCGGGGCGAGCAGTCGACGGCACTGGTCCATGACGTCCGTCAGATACCGCGTACCGGGAAAGAACTGGATCGTGCTGGCCAGCACGATCAGATCGAAGGGACCGTCAACCAGCTCGCTGACCTGGTGCGCGAAGCCGTGGACGAGTTCGACGGACGCTCCGGTCCCGTCAGCCCAGGCTCGGATGCGGGCCAGGGCGACCCGGGATGGATCGACGGCGACGTAGTGGCCCGCCGATCCGGCGAGCTCGGTCAGAATCAGCCCGGATCCACAGCCGATTTCCAGTACGCGTGTCCCCGGGTTGACGAACGGCGCGGCCAGGCCGACCACGTGACACTGGTAGGCGTCGGCGCGGGCGATGTCCGCCGTAGGATCGGTGTCGTCACGGAGGCCGAAGCCGGCCGCGCGATGCGGTTCCGGCTGCTCGGCCACTGTGTCCCATAGGTCCTCCACCGCGTCGGCATCGAGCATCCGCTCGAGATCGGGTGGATCGCCGTCGACCAGGTGGATGTCGGTCAGGGTGGGCGCCAGTTCGATCAGCCCCGGCACGCGGCCGGCGTGGGCGCGATCCACCACCAGATGCCGGCAACCGGCCTGATTCAGCGCGTCGGCCATCCGGGGCAGGGGCCATCGGGGGTCGATCGGCACGTACGCGGCGCCGGATCGGTTGATGCCGAGCAGCCCTCGGATCCCGGCCGTGTGGTGCCCGCAGAGGAAGCCGACGTACTCCCCCGGCCCGACGCCGCGTCGGCTCAGGTGGGCCGCCACCTGAGCCGACGCGGTCCGCAGAGCGGCATGGGTGTAGGCGACACCCGTGCCGTCCACCAGGGCCGGACGGTCCGGAAACCGCGCGGCCGCGCGATCCAGCAGCTCGGCGAGGAGCAGCGATCCGTCGTACGGCTGCTCAGTGCGAAACCACTCCGGGTCGGGCAGCCGCCATCCGGCTGAAACACTGGAACCATCGCCTGTACGCACTTCCGCCCCCATCGACCAGCGCCGGCCTGCCGAACATCTGGCACGATAGCGGCTCGCGACCGGGCGCACCGGCCCGTCAGACCTCCGCCGGTGCCGTCGAGCCGCTACGCAGTTCCGGTAACACCTCATCGGCCAGTAGACGGATGTGGTCGATATCGTGGACATCCGGAAGCTGAAGGTAGATCCGCTCGCAGCCGGCCGCTGCGTACTCGCGGACGCGCCTCACCACCTCGTCCGGACGGCCGCCGGCTTTGCGCTCCCGATACCGTTGCGGTGTCGAGCCGCCGGCCGATGCCCGGGCGGCGAACTCCTGCTCGGTCCGTCCGCACGCGACTGCCACCGCAGCCGAGTAGACCAGCTCGCCCGGATCACGGCCGATCGCCTCGCAGGCGCGCCGTAACCGGGCGAACTGGTCGGTCATCTCAGCGGCGGTCGCGTACGGCACGTTGAACTCGGACGCATACCGGGCGGCCAACGCCGGAGTTCGTCGCGGACCGAGGCCGCCGACGATGACCGGTAGGCGGTCCTGCTGCGGCTTGGGCAATCCGCGGCACTCGACCAGCTGGTAGTGGCGGCCGGTGAAGGTGACCCGCTCGCCGATCCGGCACGACCACAGCCGCGTGATCACTTCGAGTTGTTCGCAGAGCCGGTCCAGTCGCGTGGAAGGCGCGGGGAGGCCGATCCCGAACGCCCGATGCTCATCGGCCCACCACCCCGCGCCGAGCCCGAGTTCCACCCGACCGCCGGACATGCGGTCGACCTGAGCGACCTGGACGGCCAGCACGCTCGGATGCCGGAAGGTCGCGGCGCTCAACAGCGTGCCGAGCCGGATCCGGTCGGTCTCCCGGGCAAGGCCGGCCAGCGTGACCCAGGCTTCGACCGGGCCGGGCTCGCCGTCGCCGTCCCCGAAGGCCATCAGGTGATCTGCCACGAAGAACCCACCGAAGCCGCCGTCTTCGACAGCCCGGGCCGCCCGCAGCACGTCCGCGTACGTCGCGCCCTGATGCGGTTCCGCCACTATTCGCACGTCCATCGGGCAGCAATATGCCACATCAGGCCCGGCTGCGAAGGACCCCGAATCACGGGATAGTCAACTCTCGACGATGTGTGTAGGGTGGCCCGATGCCGCATGATCGTCGGCACTACGGGGGTGACATGGTTACGGGCTGGACGCCGCAACGACTGTCGCGTCGGGCGCGTACTGACCTGGCCTCTCTGTGGTTGCGACGGCGGCTGCGTCGGGGCGAGCCCTACCGGTCGGCGCCCGTATGGGCCACGGTGGCTGGGGCCGATGTGGAGACGTTCAATCTCGACACGTTGAGCTACCTGGTTCGTGAGATCTTCGTCGACGGCTGCTACGAGATGGGCGATCTGGGCGACCGCCCCACGATCGTCGACGTGGGAGCCAACATCGGCCTGGCGTCGCTCTACTTCCGTCGCCGCTATCCGCGGGCGTCGATTACCGCCATTGAGGCGGACCCGGACGTGTTCGCACTGCTGGACCGCAATCTGCGCCGCAACGTCGTGGCCACCCACCTGACCACCCACCACCTGGCTGCCCATGGCCGTGGTGGTTCGGTCGCGTTGTACCGTCGAGCGGCCAAGCCGGGTCGGCTGACCACCAGCGTCGAGGCGCACCGCGGCGGACCGGAGGCGGTCGACGTTCCGGCGCGCCGGCTGTCTGAGCTGATACCGGGGCCGATCGATCTCCTCAAGGTCGACATCGAAGGCGGCGAGCATGGTGTCATCGCCGAACTGGCCGAGGCGGGCGCTCTGGTCCAGGTACGGCGCATCGTGCTGGAGATGCACTCGTCAGGCGACGGCGACGACCGGGTTCAGGCAACCCTCGATCACCTTCGACGCTGCGGTTTCCAGCTCCTGATGGGCGATGGGGCCAGCGACCTTCGGGGTCTGGGGACAGGCACCGCCATCGTGAGAGCGATCCGTTGACCGCGCCGCGGCCCGGCTCGGAGAGGAACGCATGCAAAGCCTGGGAATCGGGCAGGTCGGCGTGGGTGGCATCGCAGCCACTCATCGTGAAGGTTATGACGCCCTCGGCCTTTCGGTAGTCGCTGGTTACGACATCGCCACCGCCGCGCTGGCCGGTTTTCGCGAGGAGCGCCCCGACGCGGCCGCGTACGACCAGCTGTCCGCCCTGCTTGCCGACCCCGCGGTCGGCGTGGTGGACGTGGCCGCGCCGCATCAGCAGGGGCTCCGGACCGAGCTGCTGGAGGCCGTGCTGAAAGCCGGAAAGCCGGCGTTGGTGCAGAAGCCGCTGGCGGTGTCCTATCCAGAGGCCGAACAGATCGCCGTTCTGGCGGAGCGGTTCGGAGTGCCGGTGATGGTCAACCAGAACATGTGCTTCGCGCCGAACCTCCTTGGCCTGCAGCACCTGGTATGCGTCGAGCGGTTGATTGGTACTCCGTCGTACGCGCAGATCCGGACGGAAGCGAAGTTCGACACGGACCGCCATCCCTGGTACGGCCGGGACACCCGGTGGTGGACCGCTGCGGTGGGGGTGCACCACCTGGCGCTCGCCCACCACCTGCTGGGGCCGCCGGAGACCGTCTACGCCCTCATCGGTCACGAGCCCGGCCAGCCGGGTGTCACCGGCAACGACGGTTACGGACACCTGGCCCTGAAGTACGCCAACGGCATGCAGGCGCTGGTCATCCTGTCGGGCACCTACTACGGCGCGCACCAGGTGAGTCACGGCTCGGAGTTCATCTGGGTCCAGGGACCGGACGGCGGTGTCGATTGTCGGCCCGACGGCGATCTGGTGGTATCGACCCGGCGCTCGGACAGTCGCCGCAACATCGATCGCATTACGCGGCCGCGCATGATCAGCGGTGACTGGTTTCCCATGGGCTTCGGCTTGTCGATGCGGCACTTCCAGGACGCCCTGGCCGAGGGTGTGGCGCCCTGGTGCTCGATCACCGACAACCTCTACGTGGTTGCCGCAATCGAGGCCGCCTACCGGTCGGCGGTCGAACGCCGGGAGGTCAGCATCGAGTCGATCATGGATGATCGGTATGACCCCGCCTACGGGCCGGGCTCGACGCGCGCGATGACGGACTGGGTGGCCGGCATCGCGACGGCGGAGGCACTGTATGACGGCGCAACGTAGCCTCGATCGCTCAGTTCGCGGATCCGGCATGCGTTGCGCCCGTGGATCCGATCGCCGCCTGGCGACCGACGGACGGTTGAACGGGGAAGATTGTGCCTGAGGTTGTGGTAACCGGGGGGCTGGGTTTCATCGGCTCGACCATTGTGGAGGCGTATCTGGCCGAGGGCACCGAGGTCAGGATCATCGACTCCGGTGTGTCGTCGGTCGTCGACTCTCTGTTCGACGACGATCCGCGTGTGACGGTGGTCCGCGCGCCGGTGGAGGAGTACCTCGCCAACGGGGACGGCTTCCAGGGTGCGGAGCGGGTCATCCACTGCGCGGCGCGACTGGGCCCGGCCGGGATCCTCGAGCACGCCGGCACCTTGGGGCGTGACCTGGTCGTCTCCACCTCCGCCGTGATCGAGGCGTCGCTGCGGGCTAAAGCCAAGTTGTGCGTGTTCAGCTCGGCCGAGGTATATGGCCACAGCGGCGTCCTGGCCGAGGACGCCGACATCCGGGTACCGGCCAACTACAACGCGCGGATCGAGTACGCCGTCGGCAAGACCCTGACCGAGGTGATGGCGCTCAACAGCCGCTACCGCGGCCTGGACGTGCTGGTGATCCGACCGTTCAACGTGGCCGGCGCACGCCAGTCCGGGGCTGGTGGTCACGTTCTGCCGACCTTCATCCGGCAGGCGCTGGCCGGGGAGCCGATCACCGTCTTCGCCTCCGGCACCCAACTGCGTTCGTTCTGCTCGCCGACCGACCTCGCTGAGTTCGTGGTGCACCACATGGATGCGGCAATTGGCGCTGGTGTCGGCGTCGTCAACATCGGCAGCACCAGCAACGAGATCGACATGATGGGCCTGGCGCATCGGGTTCGCGAGTTGGCTGGCAGCACCTCGGAGGTCGCGCTTGTCGACTCCCAGTCGATTCACGGCCCGCGTTACTTCGAGGCCGAGTCGTTCCGCAAGATGCCCGACCTGACGCTGGCCACCGAGCTCGGTTGGAAGCCCCGGGTCGGACTGGACAACCTGATCCTGGATGCAATCGAGTATGCCCGCAGCAGGCAGAGTAGGGATGTGCGTCATGCCTGACTTCCGACGGGTCCTGGTCCTGGCACCGCACGCCGACGACGAGGTGCTGGGCTGCGGTGGCCTGCTCGCCCGGCTACGTGACGAGAACGCCGCCGTGCGCGTGCTGTTCATGTCGGTGGATGGAATGCATCACGCCGGCCTGGACCGTCGCGCCGGCTTCGCCGAGCGGGTCGCCGAGATCGAAGCCGTACGCGGCATCCTCGGCTTCGAGTACTCCATAGCCTACCCAGACAAGGACATGTGCGAGCGACTGGACACGGTGCCGCGGCGCGAGCTGGTTGACCTGATCCAGTCCGCCGCCGACGAGTTCGAGCCGGACCTGCTGTTGCTCCCCAGCGGGCACGATTACGACCAGGATCATGTCGCCACGTTTGCCGCCGGCTTCGCGGCCGCTCGACCGATCGCCCGGCAGTTTGGCCGCTGGCTGGTACCGCACGTGTTCAGCTACGAGATCACCAAGATCCAGTGGTCGGCCGAACCATTGCCGCGGGCGGCTGCATTCGTCGACATCACCGACCAGCTCGACACCAAGCTGGCCGCGTTGCAGGCCTATGCCACGCAGCATCGCGCAGTACCGCACATCCGCAGCGAGGAGGCCGTGCGTGGACTGGCCTGCCTGCGTGGGGCTGAGATCGGGGTGCACTACGCGGAGGCGTTCGAAGTGCACCGGACGACTCTGTAGATGAGCCAGCACTATCGAGGCATGGGCATTACCGGAGAGGGTGGGTACGTGACGGTGGAAGATTGGCCCCGCTGGCCGGAGACCGACGACTCGACCATCCGCCGCGTCGGCACGACCTTCCTCAGCGGCCGACTCGCGGTCAGCGGCGCCCGCAGTCGATGGCGGTCGCGCAACGTGGCCGCCGCCGAGCGAATCGCCGACACCGTGGGGCGCCGCCATGCGATCCTCACCACCAGCGGCTCCAGCGCGATCGTGGTCGCGTTGCAGGCGGCCGGCATCGGGCCCGGCGATACGGTCCTGATGCCGGCGACGACGTGGGTCAGCTGTGCCACGGCAGTCATGCGGGTAGGCGCGATGCCTGCCTTCTTCGACGGCACGGCGGACTCGCCCTGCCTGATCGGCGCGGCCCCGGACGTCTCGCCCGCCGCGGTGCTGGGCATCCACCTGTATGCACAGCACTACGATGTCGGGGCGCTGCGCGCGGCGTACCCGTCGGCCATCCTTATCGAGGACGCCTCGCACAGTCACTTCTCGGCCGTCGACGACGGTCGTCGGGTGGGGACGTTGGGCGACATCAGCATCATGAGCCTGCAGGCCACCAAGATCTTGGCCTGCGGCGAGGGTGGCGTCGTACTGACCGACGACCCGGAGCTGGCCGCCCGGATGGAGTCCCTGGTGATGGATTCCCGGCGCCGGGCGGCGGTGACCGCGCGGACCGCCACCAACGAGCTTGAACCGGCACTGCTGATGCACGGCGCGAACCACGCGTTGTCAGAGGCATCAGCCGCTCTCCTGCTGGACCAGCTCGAGCGCTTCGATGACCAGGCTGCCCGCCGAAGCGACGCCGCGCACCGGTTCGTCGATCGGATGTCCGACGCCGGCTGGCGGGTGTTTGCCGCCGCCAGCGCGCTGAAGACCGGGAATTTCTACGGCATGGCGGTGGAGGTCCCCGACGCGCGGGGCGACCGCCAGACCTTCATCGAGCAGGTGGTCACCGACGCGGGGCTGTCGCTGGACACGGTGTATCCGCCGGTGCCCGAAGGCCCGCTGTTCCGACCCTTCTCGGTCAAGCAGTACGAGCGGATCGCCCACCACGCACCGCCCACCCCGGTGGCCCGCCGCTGGCACGAGCGGCACGTGGTCGTCCCGCACCACGCGTTTCTGGCCGGGCTCGACAACATTGACCGGCTGGCCGACGCGATGATCGGACGACCGGTGTCGGCTCGACCGGTCCAGGCCCGCCCGACCGTTGACGTAGTGGTGATCAGTGGCGGTACTCGGCCTAGTCTGACCGCCGCCCTGGACAGCGTCCGAGCGCAGCGGGTCGACGCGAATGTACGGATCACCGTATGGCTTGACCTCGCGGCCGATGGTGAGCGGCCGGCGTGGCTCGACGATGCCGTACGCGGCCTGCCCGTCGCGGAGTTGCGCGCACGCGGCGGCGTCCTTCCGGCGCAGCCCTTCGAGCGCATCTCCGCGCTGCGGCAGCTGGCGGCCGGCCGCGCTACCGGCGATTTCGTGGCGTTTCTCGACGACGACAACGTATGGGACGCCGACCACTTGGCAATGCTGCTGGCTGCGGCGCGATCGGGCTTCCCGGCGGTGCACTCCTGGCGGCGCCTGGTGGGCGAGGACGGCAAGGATGCGCCGGTACGCGCGTTCCCGTGGTTGCCGGCCGGGCCGGCAGCTGACGAACGGCTCGCCGCGATGGAAGCCGCGGGAGTGATGAAGCCGGGTGACAGTGTGGTCCGCGACCGTGCCGACGCCGGCATGGTGGACATGGGCGAGTGGCTGTTCGACCGGGTGCTGCTGTCCCAGCTGCGATTCGGGCGATCCCGTACCGAGCGAGAGGTTGCCGAGCGGCTCGGCGAGGACGACATCATTCTCGAGCAGCTGCTGGAGGCCGGCGTGCCGGTGCGGTGCACCGGGAGGGCCTCGCTGCGGTACCGCCTCGGCGGCATGTCGAATCCGGAGTCCACCAGCGATGGCGAGGTCGGCTGATGGTCGCGCCGCGAATCGCCGTGGTCGGTGGTGGGCGAATCGGTGAGGTGCACGCGCGAAATCTGGCAGCTGCGCGGGCCCGGGTCGTCGTCGTGGAGCCCGATCCGATGCGGGCCCGCGCCGTCGCGGACCGGCTCGGGCTACCGACCGTTGCCGGTTTGGACGCGCTGGAGCCGGGCGCGCTCGACGGGGCGGTCGTCTGTACGCCGACGGACAATCATGAGGAGTCTGTCCGGGCCCTGTTTCGGCACCGCGTCCCGATCCTGCTGGAGAAGCCGTGTAGCGCCGATCCGGTGGCGAGCCAGGCGCTCGGCGAGGAGGCCGAGAAGCGCGGGGTGGCTCTACGGATCGGGTTCCAGCGGCGGTTCGCTCCGGAGTACCTGGCGTTACGTGACCTGGTGCGGTCCGGGACCGAGCGGATCACCCTGGCCACGTACACCAGCCTGGATGGTGCTCCGCCCCCCACCGGCTACCAGGTCGCTGGTGGAAGCCTCGCCTTCGATCTGCAGATTCATGACGTCGACCTCGCCCTGTGGACATTCGGGACCGAGGTGGCCGACGTCGTCGCCGTCCAGGTCGATCTCGACGGGGTGGCCGACACATTGCTGACCTCGCTGCGGCACTCGGGTGGAGTGGCCTGCTCCTTGGTCAGCAAGCGGACCAGCGGTGGCGGATGTGAGGTCTACGCCGAGGTGATTGGTGAGCAGGCCACCTTCTCGACCCGGTCAATGGTGGCGCCACAGCGTTACGCCGACTTCCGGGATAGGTTTCGGCAAGCGTACGTCGAGGAGATCCACAATTTCCTCGGGCTGATCGCCGGTCGTCGAGATCGCCTGGCCACCTGGTCGGATGCGGTCGCGGCGGAGAGCGTGTGCCAGCGCATCGACGTTGCCGTGGCGGCTCGACTGTCGCTGAGTCCGTCCTGATACCGCCGGTCGTGCGCTGCGGGGCTGGCGGACCGGCGCAGCCACAATGACGTGGTCCAGGTGGGCCGGGAAGTTTCGAATCAGAGACCGTGTGATTCGTAGGTCCGGCTGCCTCCGGGCGGGCGGCGAACTCCCGGGCAGTGGGGAATACCAGGCCGCCCCGCGTGGAACCCCCGATGCCGCCCGAACTGATGTGGAGCGCCCATGATCGGCGTTACGGATCCGCGCGCGACAGTCGCGGAGGTCGACGCCCTCCGCCACATGTGTGACCACTTCGGGCTCGGCGATGCCGATCGGGTCACGTTTGCCGCCCGCGGCTCGATGGGGCGGGTGTATCGGGTCGATTCCGGTGGTCGCGCGTACGCGCTGAAGATGTTCTACGACCATCCGGACCCAGACAGGGTCGCCGCCGAGGTGGCCTTCACCGAACTGGCGATGGCCCGCGGGCTGGCCGCCCCACAAAGCATCGCCGCCAGGAATGGTGGCTTTGTCGTACCGTCCGCCCTGCCCGGGGTCGCCTACGGCCGGCTGTACACATGGGCCGACGGGAGCCAGATCAGTTCGGCCGCTCGCCACCTGAGCGATGCCGCCGAAATTCTGGCTGTCCTGCATGGCACCGATCACCGCACCGATCGGGCCATCGACCCGTGGTACGAGATCACGCCCAGCGCCGACGAGTGGGACTCCCTGCTGGCTCGACTGGCTGCCGTCCGATCCCGGTGGGCTGAGCCGCTGCGGGTCCGCCGGGCGGACCTGGTCGAGTTCTCGGGTTGGGTGGTGCCGACGGCTGCACCTGCCGGTTACAGCTGCCATCTGGACGTCAAGCCGGCCAACATCTTGATCACGGCTAGCGGCCGGCGGACGCTGGTGGACTGGGACAACGCGGGACCGGCCGACCGCGACCGGGAACTCGTCTGCACCATGCTGAACTGGACCGGTACTGATCCGGGCGTCGCGGCTGGTGCCATCTCCACCTTCATGCGGCGTTACCGCGAGGCAGGTGGCCAGGCCCGACCGCAAGGTCTCCCGGCGCTCTCGATGTACCTGGCGACAACCATCAACTATCTGTACGTCCTGGCGTTGGCGGCACTCGACGGCGCCAACCGGCTGGACCCGGCCGAGATCCCCAGGTTCCTGCACGGCCTGCCAGATGCCTCGACGTTGATGGGGCTGAGCGCCGAATGGGAGCGGTATTAGCGCGACCGGCCCCGGCCTCGGGACCCCGGTGCGGCCAAGATCTTCGTGCGGATCGGGGGCGGGTGCGAAATCCCGCCATCCATGCCCTCGACAGCCAGGCTCACACGTCATGGCGCTGACTGAACCGCCCCGGGTTTGGTAGCGGCCCGACCTCTTGTGGAGGATCGAGCCATGTCACGCCCTTCCCCTTATCCCCGTGAGTTGCGTGAGCGAGCGGTGCGGATGGTCGCTGAGGTGCGGCCGAACTATGAGTCGGAGTACGCGGCGATCGGCGCGGTGGCGCACAAGCTGGGCATCGGCACCGCGGAGACGCTGCGTAAGTGGGTGCGCCAGGCCGAGGTCGACGCCGGCCAGCGGGCCGGGGTGAGCACGGACGAGTCGGCGGAGTTGAAGCGGCTGCGCCGGGAGAACGCGGAACTGCGTCGGGCGAACGAGATTCTGAAGGCGGCGTCGGCTTTCTTCGCGTTCATGCCAGCCTGATCGTCGTCCGGCGGGGTTCGCTCGTTTCTTTGCTGCCCCGGCATCCTGGTTTGGTGGCTTCTCGTGCGATGTGCGGCCCTGTCGGACACCTGCGCCGGGCGCGGTGTGGCTTGATAGGTGCGTGCCGATGCTCGATGAAGGCGTGCCCCCGCCGCCCGGCTGAAGGTTCCAGCTGGTCGGGCAAGGGGAGGCGATATGGTCGTGATCGGGGTCGATGCGCATAAGCGCAGCCACACGCTGGTGGCGGTGGATGAGTTGGGCCGCAAGCTCGGCGAGCGGACGGTCGGAACGACCAGCGATGGGCATCTGCAGGCGGTGCAGTGGGCGGCGCAATGGCCGCAGGTCCGGTTCGCGCTGGAGGACTGCCGGCACCTGACCCGCCGCCTGGAGGGCGATCTCCTGCGCGCCGGGCACCAGGTGGTGCGGGTGCCAACCCGGCTGATGGCCGCGGCGCGTCGGAGCTCTCGGCAAGCGGGTAAGTCCGACCCGATCGACGCCTTGGCGGTGGCGCATGCGGCGCTGCGTGAACCGGACCTGCCGGTGGCGCAACTGGACGGCCCGGCCCGGCAGGTCAAGCTCCTGTCGGATCACCGCAGGGACCTGGTCGCGGAGCGGACCAAGCTGGTCAACCGCCTGCGGTGGCATCTACACGAACTCGACCCGGGCCTGCAGATCCCGTCCCGAGGCCTGCGCCGCTACTGCGTCATCGACGAACTCACCGACCGGCTCTCCGATGCCGAAGGCACGGTCGCTCGGATCGCCCGGGACCTCCTCGTGCGATGCCGCGAGCTGACGATGCAGATCAACGGCTTGGAGCGGGAACTACGCGACCTGGTCCGCGTCCTGGCGCCCAGCCTGCTCGCCGTCCCAGGCTGCGGTGTCCTCGGCGCGGCCATGATCCTGGGCGAGACCGCCGGCGCGGCCCGATTCCGCTCGAAGCACGCCTACGCCCGATTCAACGGCACCGCCCCTATCCCCGTCTGGTCAGGTAACACCGTGCGCGTGCGGCTCAACCGGGGCGGCAACCGGGTCGTCAACACCGCCCTGCACATGATCGCCGTCACCCAGGCCCGCGGCGTCGGCCCTGGTAAGGACTACGTCGACAAGCAACTCGCCGTCGGCAACACCCGCACCGAAGCGCTCCGGCTACTGCGCCGCCGGCTGTCCGACCGGGTCTTCACCGCCCTCAACGCCGACGAACGCGGCACCTCCCAGCCCACCAGAACCGTCACGACATTGCCTCCTACCAGGGTGAGAACCGCGATGACCGCGGCGGCTTGACATAGGAGCATCGCCGAGCTCGACCGGCCACAGCCGCGCTCGTGAGGTTCATCGACGAGCACAAGCAGGTGTTCGGCGTCGAGCCGATCTGCCGGGTCTTGCGGAGCACGGCTGGCAGATCGCCGCCAGCACCTACCGGGCCGCCTCCCGGCGCACACCCTCCACCCGCACGCGCCGCGACGCCTGGCTTGGGCAGGAGATTCGGCGGGTGCACGCGGCGAACTACGGCGTCTACGGGGCTCGGAAGGTGTGGCTGAGCTTGAACCGTGAAGGGGTGCCGGTGGCCCGGTGCACCGTCGAGCGGCTCATGCGGCAGCTCGGCCTGCGCGGGGTGGTGCGGGGCAAGACCCGACGCACCACGATCGCCGACGAACACGCCGCCCCGGCCGGCGGACCTGGTGCAACGCCGGTTCACCACCGAAGCGCCGAACCGGCTGTGGGTCGCCGACTTCACCTACGTGCCTACTTGGTCCGGGATGGTCTACGTCGCGTTCGTCATCGACGCCTACTCCCGCCGCATCATCGGCTGGCGGGCCGCCACCACGACGAAGACCAGCCTCGTGCTGGACGCGCTGGAAATGGCGATCTGGGCCCGCGGCCGTCAGGGCGCCACGGATCTGGCCGGGCTGGTGCACCACAACGACGCGGGCAGCCAGTACACCTCCATCGCGTTCACCGAACGTCTCGCCGCCGCCGGCGTCGACCCGTCCGTCGGATCCGTCGGCGACGCCTACGACAACGCTCTGGCCGAATCCACGATCGGCCTGTTCAAGACCGAACTGATCAAACTGCACGGGCCGTGGCGGACGTGTGACCACGTCGAGATCGCCACCCTGGAGTACGTCGACTGGTACAACCACCGCCGCCCGCACAGCGGAGCCGCGGACCTACCACCAGCCGCCTTCGAAGCCCTCTACGATCCCACCGAACACCGGCAGACCCAGCCGGAAACCCAACCCATCTAGCCGCTACCAAACCCGGGGCGGTTCAGACTGCCCTTGCGGAGTTTTCGCGAGCCGCTGGCTCCGCCGATACACCGGATCGTCCCGTCCCTTACGCAGCTACCCGGACAGGTCGTGGGTTGCGTCCACAGCAGAGTGAGGCCGATCCGGTGCCGGTGGAGCGGCCGGATCCGGGATCGTGGTTCCTCGGCGCGCAATCAGTTCCGCAGCGTCTCGTGGCTCATCCGGAGCCAAGCGCCCTCCCTCTGGACGAACGTCCAGTTCCAGGGTGTCCCGATATCAGGGGGAAGCCAGCTACCCTGCCACAGGTCGCGGGACGACCGGGTGTCGACATCTCAAGGAAACATCAGGTTGGCAGTACATCTTCTCGGGGCCACCATCGCCGCATAGCATCAACCGGCTGACGACGTTCCGCACGGGGTGTGAAAGGAGCGGGCACGTGTCTGTCGATCTTGTGGTGCTTGGACTCGGTTACGTTGGACTGCCGCTGGCTCAGCAGGCGTTGAGGGCCGGCATGTCCGTGCTCGGCTTCGACGTCAGCTCGACGGTCGTCGAGGCTCTCAACGGCGGCGTCTCACACGTGGATGATCTTTCGGACGCCGACGTCTCCGAAATGGTCCGATCCGGGTTCCGCGCCACGACTGCTCATGCGGAGATCGCCACCGCGGCCACGGTCGTCATCTGCGTGCCGACACCGCTGTCCAAGGACGGCGGCCCCGATCTGGGAGCGGTCAAGGCCGCAGCCCACACAGTGGCTCGTAACCTGCGTCCCGGCATGCTAGTCGTGCTCGAATCAACGACCTATCCCGGGACAACCGACGAGATCGTCCGCCCCATCCTCGAACAGTCCGGTCTCGTCGCAGGCGTGGACTTCTTCCTCGCCTTTTCCCCTGAGCGCATCGACCCGGGAAACGAGCGTTTCGGCACCCACAACACGCCGAAGGTGGTCGGAGGTGACACTACACAGAGCACCGAGCGGGCAGTGGCGTTCTACGGCCGGTTCATCCACACGGTCGTCCGAACCAAGGGAACCCGGGAAGCCGAGACGGCGAAACTGCTCGAAAACACGTACCGGCATATCAACATCGCCTTGGTCAACGAGATGGCCAGATTCTGCCACGAACTCGACATCGATTTGTGGGACGCCATACACGCCGCCGCGAGCAAACCGTTCGGTTTCCAGGCCTTCTACCCAGGTCCCGGCGTAGGCGGCCACTGCATCCCGATCGACCCGAACTATCTGAGCCACAAGGTGCGGGCAAAGCTCGGGTACCCGTTCCGGTTCGTCGAACTGGCGCAGGAAATCAACGCCACTATGCCGACGTACGTCGCGAGTCGGGCGCAGAACATCCTCAATGGTGCCGGGTTGGCCATCAACGGTGCAATCATTCTGCTGCTCGGTGTGACATACAAGCCCAACATCGCCGACCAGCGCGAGTCTCCAGCGGTGCCGCTGGCGCGCCGGCTCGCCGCTCTGGGCGCGAAGATCAGCTACCACGACCCGCACGTCGAGCATTGGACGGCGGCGGGAGTCGACTTCCCGAAAATAGATGACCTTGAGGGCGCAATCGCCTCAGCCGACCTTGTGATCCTCGTGCAGAACCACCGAGAGTACGACGCCGACCATCTTGCTGGGATTGCCAAACGATTCTTCGACACAAGGGGAGTCACCTCGGGAGCGATAGCAGACCGGCTCTAAGAGGTCCTAATAAAGTGGTACGACATGTCGGTACGTGATGATGCAGGTGGCCAGGCCGAGGAAGGCTTCGTGAATGTCGTCGCGGCGTTCCCAGCGGATGCGTAGCCGTTTCATGCCGTGGTACCAGGCGACGGTGCGCTCGACCACCCAGCGGAAGGCGCCGAGACCGGAGCCGTGGGGTTGACCGCGGCGGGCGATGCGCGGGCGGATGCCCTTGCCTCGTACCGCCTTGCGGTACTTGTCGTGGTCGTAGGCGCGGTCGGCGAACAGCTGGTCGGGGCGCTGGCGGGGCCGGCCGGCCACGCCGCCACGCACGGGCCGGATCTTGTCGATCAGCGGCAGCAGTTGGGTGACGTCGTGGCGGTTGCCGCCGGTCAGTGACACCGCGAGGGGGATGCCGGCGCCCTCGGTCAGGATGTGGTGCTTCGATCCTGGGCGGGCGCGGTCGACCGGGCTCGGGCCGCTTTTGGGCCGCGTCTGGCGGCCCGCACATGCGAGGGGTCGATCACGGCGCGGGGACCAGTCCAGCTTCCCGGCGGCCTGGAGCTCGGCCAGCAGCACCTCGTGCAGTCGCTGCCACACCCCGGCCCGGTTCCACTCCTCCAGCCGCCGCCAGCAGGTCATCCCGGACCCCGACTGTGGGCCCTACGGACGGAACACCGTTGATCTTCGATGATGTGCGCGGTGTGTGCTCTCCAGCGGGTGCCAACCCGGGTGAACCGGTGCAAACGCGGGTCACCGTGGCCGACCGCCGGTCGCAACCCGGGGTCCGTGTGCTCCGGGTGTGGTCCTGGGCTGGGAGAACAGGGGTCGGGGGACGTGGGTGAACGCGGGCCACTCCCTGCCACCCCAGGTGAACCCCAAGGTCGCTAGACTAGGCGCTCGCGCCCTCGTAGCTCAGGGGATAGAGCATCGGTTTCCTAAACCGTGTGTCGCAGGTTCGAATCCTGCCGGGGGCACCAGGTCAAAGGCTTGATCGTCGGCGCTCGCCAAGATCGAAAGTCCGTTCCACGTCCGTTGCAGCGCGGGAGCTTGCCCGCTGAGACAGGTACCCCCTCCGGGTATGTGCTTGCAGCGCTGACCTCCTGCACCCTTCCGGCTCGCTCGCCTTCCCCTTGAGAGGGCGAGGCTCAAGCACTGTCTCGTGACCGCTTCACCAGCTCATCCATCTCAAGATCAACAGCCCCGCCTCAGCGTACGGTCAAGTTGATCTTGGGCCCCTGATCTGGGCCCCTGGATGGGGAGGTGGAGAGATGTCCAACGACGCAGCGTCAGAGATCCTGCGCGAGGCGGGGCAGACGCCCAAGACGGCACCGGCCTTCCCGGCGCGGAGGCAGCCCGGCTCGACGCGGAGGCCGCTGTACGGCAACGGCAGGCCGGGCACTCCGCTCTCCGTCGGGGAGCGGGCGCAACTGTCCCGTCGCGCGGCGGAGATCGACGCGGCTCTCAGCGAGACGCCGGAAGGCCAGGCCATCTTGGACCGGGACCCACGAGAGCGCCAGTGGGGCTGGTCCTGATGAGCGCGCCCAAGCTGTACGGCCGGTCGATCAAGGTCCCGGTCACGGAGGAGACGTGGACCCGCGTGGAGCTGGTCGCAGCGATGCGCGGTCGCGGAATGCAGGAAGCCAAGCGAGTAGTCATCGAGGCCGGGTTGGCCTCGCTGCTCGGAGAGAGCACCGACAACACGAGGAGTGAAAGGTGAGCACTGACCCGTTCGGTGCGGCGCTGGACAGCGTCGGCCGTCAACTGGAGAACATCGTCCACATGGAGCGGACCGCACTGACGGAGGCGCTGCCCGCGCTCGACGCGGCGGACAAGCTTCTGACCGCCCCCAGGGAGGACCTGGCCGACCGATTCCCCGGCATGAACCGCCGTGGCGGGGGTGAGGCGCTGTGAGCCGGACGCTGGCGCAGTACCGCGCCGACAAGGAGAACACCCCGCAGGGGAAGTACAGCCCGGCGCAGTGGAAGGAGTTCGACGCGCTGGAGCGGAAGGCGGAGGAGCACTACCGCACCGCCGGGCAGAAGCTCATCGCCGGTCGGCGGCAGTCGATCAACCACGCCGTCGAGGAGCTGGCGGCCCAGGCGGAGAACATCCGCAACGCCTGGGGCGTGCTCCAGGATCGCGCCCGGCAGGGGCGGATCGGCGCTGCGGCGTTCCGCGAGGCTTCCCGGAAGCTCATCGAGCAGCGCCAGGGCATCCCCGCTGAGGTCGAGCGGCTGCGCGAGGAGGCTGCCGGGCTGGTCGGGCTCGACCCGATCGCGGAGGCGGAGCGCATGTACGACCGGCTCCCGGCCATGGCGCATTCGCGCCCGTTCCTGCCCAATCTGTGAACGACGCGGCCCGGCTGGAGGCGAGCCAGCCGGGCCGTCAACCCCCTGGAGGAGGGTGGAGATGTCGTACGGCCAAACCTATCGAATCGTCTCAGTTGTTGCGGCTGACAGCAGCCGCGTCGTCCTGTACCTGATGGAGGTCGACCACCTCCGGGCGGAGCTGATCGGGCTCCACCTGCTCATCGAGGATTCCGCCAGCTCTTACGACCGGCGGGCGGAGGACTACCGCACCCAGACCATGCGGCACATCCTTCTGCCCCTGCCGCTCTCCTGGTACAAGTCCGGGCTCGATGTCGGGGAGCTGGTGCAGCGGCTCAGCGACACGTTCTGGGAGGTGCGGCTGCCGGACACCCCCGCCATCCTCGCCCGCATCGCGGACCTCTACCCGTGCGAGCCGGGTTGCCGGTGGGTTACGACGGAGGACGCGGAGGACAGCAGCGCCATCGACTTCACGTTGGAGCACGGGGCCGGCTGCGACCTCGCGGAGGCCGGTCCGGCGGAGATCGAGGCTGCGCCGTGATGAGCTTCAGCAAGTGCACCAAGGTCTACGGCAAGACCAGGGTCTACTACATCCACTCGTCCTGGTGCCGGGCGGCTTCCCGCCTCTACCGGCGGCTGGGGCGCACGCCGCACCGGTGGGAAGTCCTGGCGGAGATCGAGCGGGTCAAGCGTCGGCCCTCTGTAGCTGCACGGCGCTGAGTTTCTGTAGAAAACCGCGACCCACCTGGGTCCGGTAATCTCGGTTTCAGCGAGAAGGGACCAGCCGCTAGCGGGCTAACAATCCGCAGTGGCTGGTCCCTTTCTGTCTATCTGAGGGGGATTGACATGAGCGAGAAGCGCGGACCGGGCAGGCCGGTCATCGGCAAGAGCAGGCGGATTCCCATGGCCCCGGAGCAGTGGGAGTACATCCAGGCGGAGGCGGAGCGGACTGACCGCCCGTACGCGCGGGTGATCCGGGAGCTACTGACCGCCGGCATCGCCGCCAAGCAGAAGGAGAACAGCAATGCCTAAGGCAATTTGGATGGGTCCGGACTTGATCAGAGAATCGCGTCTGGAGTGGGATGGGACCAGCCAGAAGCTGGGCGCGGCAACGGGGAGCCTCGTGGCTGTTCTCGTTGAGCCGGACAACCCGCATAAGAAGGCCATCGATTCGTTCCTGTACCTCATCAGGTTCCGGAACCTTGGCATTTCCAACAAGCTCGGTGAAGGCGATTACCACCTCATCTCGCAAACCGTTCTGTCCAGGTTGTTCCTGGTCATCGAGGCGATGGGCCGGGAAGCGGTCGATGGGCTGGAAGTCCGCAGAGTCGGCTGAAAGCGCAATGCCCCGGCGGGCAACCGGGGCAGAGCAACACCAAGACAAGGAGAACCATAGCGTGAAAGACAGAATTGCCGCTAACAGCAACTTTGTCCTCTGCGGCGGTGCTTGATGGGCACGCCATACAAAGTTGCCGCTGCGGCGTACGCGGACGAAGACCCGAACTTCTGGCGTCCGATCCCACTGCCCCCTGGCAAGAAGTCCCCGGTTCCGGACGCGGTAACGGGGTGGAGCAACCCGCAGCCCAGCCGGGAACAGGTCGAGGAGTGGGTGACCTCCGGCCGATTCACCGTCGACCCCAAGAACGGCGTCAAGCTCAGGGCCGGCAACATCGCGCTCCGCCTGGGGCACGGCCTGATCGGCGTGGATGTTGACGCGTACGACGACAAGCCCGGCGCGGAAACCTTCAAGGTGTTGCAGGAACGCCTTGGCGACCTTCCGCCTACGTGGCGCTCCAGCTCCCGAGATGACGGCATCTCGGGCATCTACCTGTTCCGCTGCCGGCCTGGCCGTAGGCGTGGCAGCCCTGCGCCGGAGGATGGCGGCGGCATCGAGTTCGTCCAGTACGGCCACCGCTACGTCATCTGTGCCCCGTCGCTCCATCCGTCAGGCCGGCAGTACGTGTGGTTCAGCCCGGACGGCGAGGCGCTGGAGGATGAGGCTCCGGACCCGGAGGAGCTGCCGTGGCTCCCGGAGGCGTGGGACCGGTACCTGATGCGGGATGACCCGGTGGTCGGTGAGGACGCGCCGGAGTTGCCCGACGCAGAGGTTGCCGGGTGGATCGCTGAGGACTCCGCCGAACCTTGCGCGCAGATGGCGAGGCTCATCACTAAGACGGCAGGGGAGCTGGCCTTGCGTGGCTCCTCCGGCGCGCACGACATCACCCGTGACGGTCTATGGCAGGCCATCCGGGACAGCGCCCAAGGGCACCGTGGGTTGGAGACGGCGGTAGCCATCTTCCGCAAGCAGTTCTTGGCGGAGGTCACCGGCGGTTCCGGGAAGGCTCGCCGGGAGTCCACCGGCCAGGCGGAGACGGAGTTCACCCGCCTGCTCAACCCCGCCGTCTCCAAGACGATCCACGAGTTGGGCGCGCGAGTCGAGGAGGACTGGTGCGAGCTGCTCGGCTCCTCTAATGAGCCCAGCGGGGACGATGACGACTCCGGATCAGCGGTGCTCCGCCTGGTGCAGGACATGGAGAACCGTCACCAGGCCAAGAAACTGTTCGATTCCAAGCGGTACAAGGAGCTGCTGAGCCTGTCCAAGCGCAGCCGTCGGATGACTGGGGCGGAATTCCTGACGGAGCTGGGCGAGGGTCTGCCGACGATCTGGGGCGAGGACCAGAAAGTCTTGTGGATCACGGGCGAGGCGCTGCTAATTGTCGGCGGTGACGGCGTCGGCAAAACAACGACTCTTCAACAGCTCATCCTTGCGCGGCTTGGGCTTGGGGATGAGCTTTGGGATCTGCCGGTGGTTCCGTTGGAGGGGCGCGGGCTGTACCTGGCGATGGACCGTCCGGCGCAGGCTGCCCGCTCGCTGGGGCGGATGGTCCGGGAGGAGGACCGGCCGACGCTCGCGGAGCGCCTGGAGGTGTGGAACGGTCCCCTGCCGGTCGACATCATGGGATCGCCCTCCGCGATGGCGGACTGGATCCGCGCGGAGTTCGGCGAGGGCATCTCCGACGTGTACGTGGACAGCTACAAGGACTTGGCCGCGTCGCTGTCCGATGATGCGACCGGCTCCGGCCTCAACATGGCAATGCAGGAGGTCTTGGCCCGGGGGATGAACTGGGTCGGTCTCCATCACCAGCGCAAGGCCAACGGACAGAACAAGACCCCCAACGAGTTGTCCGACGTGTACGGCTCCCGCTGGATCACGGCGGGTGTTGGCTCGGTGGTCTTCCTCGACGGACAAGCCGGCTCCGAAGAGGTCGAGGTCAAGCACCTCAAGCAGCCGCTCGCCAAGGTTGGCCCGCTGATGGTCTCGCATTCCCACTCGCTGGGCCGCTCCGAGACGGTCACGCCCAAGATGACGGCGGACACCGCGCTTCGGGCCGGACCGCGCGAGGGGATGACCGTGAAGCAGGTCGTGAAGCGGATCTACGGCGGTGCCCGCGTTGAGTCGGAGGCGGTGGAAGGCAAGATCCGCCGGCAGCTCGACGCGATGGTGAAGGCGGAGCGCGCCGTCAAGATCCCTGGCAAGAAGGGTGGCCCGTCCGGCTCTACGGCAGCGGTCTACCAGTACGTCCGGGAGCCGGGCGAGGCGGACGGGTGACCCAACTTCGGACCAACGACGGTTTTCGCGTTTCCCCTGGTCGGGGCCAACTTCGCGGATCTTGACCGGAAACCAACTTCGCGGACCAACGACGGACCAACGACGGCTTAACGGATCTTGATGTGTTTTCCCTGGTCGCCCCCAACTTCGTGAGCCAACTACGGCCCAACTACGCGATCTTGGGGGCGTACCAAGTACGGCCCGACCCCTCCTTAAGGGGGTCGGCGACGTACGACGCGAGGTTGAAAGAAGTGCACGAACCCAAGGAGGAGGAGAAGGCGATGGCAGACAAACACCTCTCGGTGACGGTGACCTCTAGGAAGTTGAAGTGCAAGGCCAAGAGCAAGAGGACCGGGAACCAGTGCGGTCGGTGGGCAGTGAACGGGACGACCGTCTGCCCGATGCACGGAGCGGCTAAGGGCACCCCGGCTCGACTCAAGGCGGAGGAGCAGTTGAAGGCAGCGCGGGATGAGCTGATGGAGCTGCTGTTGGGGATCGCGCGGGACGCGGACCTGTCCGCCTCTGACCGGCTGAAGGCGATCACCTGGGCGCTGGAGCGAGCGGGATTCAAGGGCGGGGTGGATGTGGCGGTCAGCGTCAACCCGGCGTGGCGGGAGGTCCTGGAAGGGATCTGGGACGACGCAGACGACGACGCGGCGGAGCCTCCGGCCGCTCTCCCGTCTGCCAGTCGGCTGGGGCTGTCCTGGGAGCCGGAGGCGGGCGGGCAACCGGAGGTGGTCCACGTAGGGGAGCTGATGCCGCAGCGTCGAGCGACCAACGGGCGCGCTCGCCTGCGCTAGACCCCTTGGCCTGCAAGGGAATCAGAAGAGGCGAGTCTCTGCCCTAACTGTCCACTGTGGAGCTGGCGTACCGTCGGTCACGGAGCGTGATGGACCCTTCACGCTACGGAAGGAGGAGGAGATGGCCGTACCGACGGGCGTCAGCGTCGCCCTTGCTGAGCTGGCGATCATCGCGGGTGTTGCGGTGATCCTGGTTGGGGCAGGGAGCCTCGCCACCACCGCAGACCTCATCGCGGCGCTGCTGGGGGTGCTGTTCGTCATCAACCAGGTGGCCTGGCCGCTGTGCACCGGTCGCGCTCGCCGGGCGGGGGCGGGGCGGTGACCGGCTCTCGTGGCCGTAGCGCTGCCGGAGGGCCGGGGGTGTCCGGATCGACCCGCGAGCGTCGGCAGCCCACGAGGCGTGGAACGGGAGCACCGGACGCCCCACGTAGGCCGCTGATGCTGGGCTACGTCCGCGTGTCGACGCGGGAGCAGGCCAAGGAGGGCTTCTCGCTCGACGCGCAGACGGAACGCCTCCGCGAGGAGGCGGAGCGCCGGGGGTATGACCTGGAGATCGTGACGGATGCCGGGTACTCCGGGCGGACGGACAACCGGCCCGGCCTCCAAGAGGCGTTGCGCCGGCTCAAGCGCCGTGAGGCAGACGGGCTGATGGTGTGCAAGCTTGACCGGCTCGCCCGGTCGGTCCAGCACTTCACCTCCTTCATCGCCGCGTCTCAGCGGCAGGGCTGGAGCGTTGTGGTGCTGGACTTTGACCTTGACACCGGCTCCCCCAACGGTCGGCTCGTGGCCCACATCCTCGCTGCGGTCGCGCAGTGGGAGAGCGAGATGATCGGGCAGCGCACCGCCGACGGCATGGCGGAGGCCAAGGCTCAAGGAGCGCGGTTCGGTCGCTCCCGCCAGGCAGACGACGCGACCGTGACCCGGATCAAGCAGGAGCGCGAGGCGGGCAAGAGCTTCGCTGCGGTCGCCTCCGGCCTCGACGCGGACGGCATCCCCACTCCCGGAGGCGGCAAGCGCTGGTACGCCTCGACGGTCGCCCGGATCTGGGAGGCCGCAGCATGACCAAGCGGACATTCGAGGCGCTGGAACTCATGCACGAGATCGAGCACTGCCTTGCGGCGGAAGGTTTCGATGTCGAAAGCGTCCCGAGCAGGTACTTCACCGCTGAGATGTGGTGTCTCGTGGCGACGGCTCGCCCCATCCCTGGGCTCAAGGTGACGCTCACCTCGCGGGCCAAGCTGGTCGATCACCTCACTGAGTTCGTGGTGCCGCGCGAGGAGCACGACGTCACCGGGCAGCGCTCGCAGCTGTACGTCGGGCCGGACAAGGCGATACGTGTTCATCGGGACAAGTGGACGGATCGCTGCCCAGGTTTCGAGGTGGCGGCATGAGCCTCGACCCGGACCTCATCCGCCGCATCGTCCGCGACTGCCGGGCGGGGGCGACGTACACCGCCGTAGCGGCTGCCTTGAACGAGGAGGGTCTACTGAGCCCCGACGGGCGGCCCTGGCATGCGAAGTTCATCCGCTGGGTCTACCGGACCGCGACGCGGGGTGGCCTCGCATGAACAACGTGCATGAGTCGCGGCTCTCCTGCGGCCACAGAGTCTCGTTTGACCCGGTCCCGTTCAAGGGGGACATCGTCTGGTGCTACCGGTGCACCGACTACCGGACGGTGAACGTCCGCAGCCTCTTCCGTTCCCGTCATTCCAGCCGCAAGCGCGAGGAGGCGGGGCGATGATCCACAAGCCCAAGAAGCTGCCTGCCCCGCGACAGCGTCCGGACGGTCAGTGGGAGGTGCGGTGGCGGTACCGGCTCGCTGGCCGGGAGCACCGACCCGCGCGCTTGTTCCCGACGGAGGCGGAGGCCAACGGCTTCATCCTCAGTGAGCTGGCTGGGGAGAGCAACCGCGACCCGCGCGCCGCTCGACTCACCTTTGACGCCTACGCCGACCAGTACCTCACCGAGGTGGCCGTCAACGTCAAGGCGCGCACGGTCGAGCGGTACCGGTCGGCCCTGCTCCACTCGCGGGAGTTCTTCCGGGGTCGGCCGGTGTCGGAGATCCGCACGAGCGACTGCCGGGCGTTCCGCGCGAAGCTCACCGACGGCGGATGCCTGCCGGAGGGGACGCGGCAGCGACGGCGGATGACGCGGGGCAACTCCGTCCGCAACGCCTACAACACGTTCCGGGCGGTGCTTGAGTTGGCGGTGGAGGACAACGCCCTACCGACCAACCCGGCCGTGCTGCGGAAGCTACCGGGGCGGAAGCCCAACCGTGAGGCCAAGTTCCGAGCGGTGTTCCTCGACGCGGGAGAGGTCGAGCGGGCTGCCGGGGCAGCGCCGGAGCCGTACGGGCTGGTTATCCGGTTCCTCGCGTACACCGGGCTGCGCGCGGCGGAGCTGGCCGGGCTCGACGTGGCCGACGTCAAGCTGTGGAAGGTCAAGGACACCTGGCGCGGGTACGTGGACGTGCACCGCACCCGTCGCAAAGAGGGCGGGGCGTGGGTCACGGACACCCCCAAGAGCGAGGAGAGCACTCGCCGCGTCGAGCTGCCGCCGTGGCTCGCGGAAGACCTCCACACCTATCTGACCGGCACCCACGAGCGGGCGGATGAACCGGGTGCGCCGCTGTTCCCGAACCGGAAGCCGGGCGCGACCTACACGACCAACGCTCAGGGCAAGAAGGTCCGGGAGGGCTTCCGGCTGAACTGGGCGGAGCCGGTCGAGCCGGCTGCCTTCTACCGCAACATCCTCAAGAAGGCTGTGCAGGCCGCGGGACTGCCGGAGGCGACCCGGCTGCACGACCTCCGCCACACGTTCGCCGCGTTGTGGCTGTCAGCGGGCGGAGACATCCACCGCCTGTCCGAGCAGATGGGCCATGCGAGCTATGAGACCACGCAGAAGTTCTACGCCCACCTGATCCCGCCGGACGACGATGCGCCGCACATCTTCGCTGCGCGCCCGACGGTTCCCGCGTCGAGCAACGTCCGCCCGCTGCGGAGAGCGCAGTGAACCCGGAGGCGGTAGCGGAGCTGTACGACCGGCTCAACGCGGTCTGCTTCGGCGGGCGGCTGCGGCCGGTGCTGATTCGGCTCGCGCCGTGGATTCTCAGCCGAACTGACGGGAGCCGGCTCGCCGGAGCCTGGGACGCGGAGGCGTGGGCGATTGGGGTTGACCGCGCGCTCCTCGACCACCCGCAGCACCTCTTCGGGACGTTGCTGCACGAGATGACGCACCAGGCCTGCTACCAGGCCAACGGCTCCGACGGGCACGGCCTCGACTTCTGCGCTACCGGAGCGGAAGCCGTTGCCCGGCTTGGATTCGGGGTGCCAGCCCCAACCCTGACCACGGCCACCACCTGGCCGTACCCGACACCAACCCACCTACTGAAGGGGATTTGAGATGCCTCAACCCGGAGAAGTTGTCGCGCTGTCGCAATACCTCGACGGTGAGAACCAACCGCCCCGCGTCGGGCTGGAGTTCTACTACCCCAACGGGCGGGTCATGGCCCGGTTCGGGCAGCTCCCGGACGGCACCGGCCGCGTCGGCATGGAGATCTGTGACGAGAACGGCGTGGTCAAGGTGATCGCCGGAGAGATCGCTGACGGCCAGTACGGGCTGGCAGCCCGTGACCCCGACACGGGCGAGGTGGTAGACCTCGCACAGTTGGCCTTTGGGATGAAGGCTGACGACCAGGGAAGTGTCATCACGGTCAATGACACGTCAGTGGGAGGCATCCCGCAGTGGGTAGCCGCTCCCGACGGGCAGGGACCTCGGGTTACTGACGTTCGCATCGGCTCCAGCAAGAAGGCTGCCGTCTTCTTCGGCTGTCAAATGATCTGGGGCAGCGCGCCGAACTCAAACAACAACCGGGTGGCGAAGATGTCTTTCCGGATCATCAACCAGGCCGACGGCCAGGTGACCTTCAACGCCTCCGACACGCGCTCCCTGACCTGGGACACCGACGGAGATGCAAGCTTCTTCGCCAGCAACTCCTCCTTTGCCCTGGTTCCGCAATACGCGTTCCCGGTGGTCAACGGCCTCTACACCTTCGAGGCGATGTACCAGGTGTCGGCGTTCAACAGCGAGAACATGAGCTTCCAGAACCGCTCGCTTCTCGTCAATCCCTTCTGAGAGGAGGCAGACATGAGCAAGCCGGAGACGCCGGGCAGCGAGTTCGACGCGCTACCGGGCGAGGCAATCACCCCGGACCAGCGCCGGGCGGAGGAGCTGACGCGGGAGCACGCCCGGCAGTACGGGCCGATGCCGGTCAACGAGCGGCCACCGGTCCACGCCGACTACAACGGCTGGCCGCTCGACGGCTAGACCCGGCCTGACCAGCAGCCGGCCTCCGGACCCACCGGGAGCCGGCTGCCGGCTTTGAGGGGATCTGTTGGAAAGGGTTTCCATTTGCACTCTACTGGCGGATAGTTGATCTTGACCGGCTGGCACTGAGAAGGGACCGCAGCCATGATCGAGATCGCTACCACCACCACCGGCCTCCGCAAGCAGGCGCGCGAGCTGGGCATCAAGGGGATGGGCTCCGCGAACAAGGCGACCCTGCTGCCGCTCGTTACGGCGGAGGTCACCCGCCGCAACGCGGAGGAGTTGGCCGCTGCCAAGGCGGAGGCGGAGAAGGCGGCCAGCGAGGCCAAGCCCGCTCCGGCCAAGAAGGCGGACAAGGGCTGCCGGAGCTGCGGCGTGCGGAACGTCGGGACCGGCTCCGGAGACTCGACCGACCGGGACGCGGCTCGCGCCGTCGAGCTGTGCGTGCCGTGCCACGAGGAGGCGCAGTGGGAGAACGCCCACAGCGACCACGGCCACGACGCGCTCCCAGAAGACGCGGCAGAGCGGGCGGGATGCTGGATCTGCTACCCGGAGTTGAACCGGGCGAGCGCCGACTACAAGGGACGCTACGGGACCTCGCGCGCCGGGATGAAGGTGAACGTAACCCGCAAGATGACCAGCCGCCAGAAGGCGGAGTTGGTCGCGCAGCAGCTCACCGCCTTCAAGATCAGCGAGCAGCGCGACGGCGGGGTGACGCTCACCGGCGAGTGCCCGACCGGGCCGGTTGAGCTGCGGTTCACCGCCAAGACGTTCGACCACAAGAACAGCCGGGTAGGTGGCAAGAAGGTGCTCAACGTCGCTGCGGCGCTCCGCCGGATCGCGGAGGCCGGGTAGCTACGCCATCACTCAGCAGCCGGCTCCCCGGACGTGGCGGAGCCGGCTGCCGTCCGTCTCGGCTGTGACGGGACCTCCGGAGCGGGGAGACGGCTGGCAATTTTCTGATGCTGCACGACGATCTTGTCGAGCGCCTTGCGCGACTTCTCAAGCTCATCCGCAACCTTCTTCAGCAGCGGCTTGCTCGCGTCGCTACGCCCGATGTCGTCCAGGTTGATGTCGTAGACCAACTCCTCGACGGGACCGAACGGGCCATCAGCATTGACCGTCACCGTGTACCGGCGGGGCGCGTTCGGGGTGTCGAAGAGTTGGAAGCTGATGTCAAAGAACCACTTCACCGCACGCCCGGGAGGCAGTGTTGCGATGGCACCCCTCAGCACCTCCATCTCGGCGGCAAAGTCCGGCATGGCGACGGAGGAGAGCGGCGGGTCAAACGTGACGCGGATGTTCTTGGCGACGGTCGAACCGGTGTTGTGCACAACGAGCATGACCTTGACCGGGTCTTGCTCGTCCGGCCGCAGGTCCGCGAAGACGTAGGGCTGAGCCTGGTCCTTGCGGACCTGCTCCGCGAGGGAAAGTTGCGCCTGGGCGTACCGGGCTTGGTGAGTTGCGGCCACTGCCTGCGACCCGGCGAAGAGGGCGGCCACGACCGCAGTCAACGCACTGATGATCGCAACCAACAGCGTGATGGCCTCCAACGTGCTCACGCGATACCTCCCTCAGCCCCGATGAGGTTGTACCACTCGACGGCAACTGCCTCGCCTTTCGTGGCCTAGGCGGGCGTTGCGCGTGTCCTCCTGGGCGAGGTCTGGGCGGGAGCCTTCCGGGGCGCGAGGCGTGGAGCGAGCGGGGCGGGAGAGGGCTTGGCCTCCGCGAGCTTCCGTAGCCCTTCCGGCTGCACGAATATCTCCCGGCGCTCGACGGCATCACCCTTCTCGTTCAACTGGTACCCGTCGAGCCAGGCCCACCGGTCGTACGTCGGGTAAGGGAGCACCCGGATCAGCCGGAAGATGATCGGCTTGCCGAATTGGACGCTAGCAGCGCGGGTGACGTGGAGGAGGTCCCCTGCCTTGAGGTTCATCGCGGCCACCCCCAGAGGTGACGGAACCTGCGCCACTCCCTGATCCGGTTGCGTGCGGCTTCCCTCATCACACAGGAGCCGGTGTCGGTGCACTTCCAGCAGCGCGCGTGGCGGTGGTAGTCGAGGCAGTACCACGCCGACTGGACCAGAAACGGCACCTCCCGCCGCTCGATCATCGCCACAGCCCCGCCCGGTGCTCCCCGGCCAGGGTGAGCAACGGCCGCTCCGGCGGGTAGACGACTCGCGCGACACCAACCGCCGGGTATGCGCCGGTCCGGGAGTGGTAGATGGTCGCTGGGCCGGTCCGGTCGAGCGGGGCGGGGCGACGACGCTTGAAGGGCCAGAGCTTCACGAGTCCTCCTGCCAGCGGGTTTGCAGTCGCCTACAGAAGGTAATCCAACTCGTCCTGTCTTGTCGCCCCACGTCACCACACGTACCCCGACGTACTCAAGGCAGAACGTCTCAGGACGTCGGGTGAGGATTGATGACATGCTTGATCCGCTGTCGCCGGTGCCGATGTATGTGCAGCTTGCTGACCTGATCGCTAAGCAGATCGAGACGGGCAAGCTGGCACCCCGACGACCAATCCCCAGCGAGTCCCAGCTACGCGGGGAGTACGGGGTTGGCCGGGGCACCGTCCGGCAGGCCGTAGCTCTGCTGCGGGAGCGTGGGTTGGTCTTCACCGTGCCGCAGCGCGGCACCTACGTCTCCGGCGGAGAGGGCGACTGATACCCCTACCGGGTACTGCGCGCCTTTGCGGGCGCGTCCGGTGAGCGTCCGGAGCTGGGCGAGAGTCCGCGCAGGTAGGGGTGCGTGCAACGGATCGACCTACGCTTGCATAAATGCGGCCTGACCTGCGGAAACTGCAAAAGACGGAGCCGGGACCAGCCGGGACCTCGACCCGTCAGGCGAGCGCGTTTCGGTGGGTCGTACGTTTCCTAAACCGTGTGTCGCAGGTTCGAATCCTGCCGGGGGCACCAGGTCAGGCCCTTGATCACCGATCACTGTTCCGTCTTTCGGGGCTTGCGTGCCCGATCGCCTCGCCATCTTCGCCCTGCTCGCGTGCAGGTGCTGAGCGACTTCCGCGTCGCGGCCGTCAACGGCACGGGCGTAGTGGCGGGTCGTCACGCTGGCGTTGGCGTGCCCGAGCCGACGAGCGGCCACCAGGACGCCATGCGAGTCCGCGACCCAGCTCCCGTGCGTGGCCCGTAGGTCGTGAGGCGTCACGTCGACCAGCCCAGCCGACCGTACCGCGAGGTTGAAGCGGCGCCGCTTTTACGCCCTTCCATGTGACCTTCGAGGACCAACCCGAGCTGTACCGCCTAGCGGACTCGTACCGGTCCGCAGTGGCCGCAGCTCCCACCGCAACGCTGATCCCGGACCAGTGGCTACACCTCACCGTGCAGGGCATCGGCTTCACCGACGAAACAAGCGACGCGACACTGGGCGCAGTCATCGAGGAGGCGGGCAAGCAACTCGCGCAACTGCCCGCGGTCGCTGTCGAGTTCGGCGCGATCGTTGTGGCTGACGAGGCCATCGTCATGCCCGCCCTGCCCGTCCAACGGCTACGAGCCGCTACCCGGACCGAGCCGCTACCCGGACCGCCATCCGGCGCGTCGTCGGTGAGGACCAGGTCTCCGAGGACCCCAGCCGATACCGACCTCACGTCAGCGTTGCCTACCTGACCGCCGACGGCCCATCCGAGCCTTACGTTCAGGCGGTGCAGTCCGTAGCTCCTGACCCCGCCACCGTGTCGATCAGCCACGTCGATCTGATCGAGATCGAGAGCGGCGCATGTACGAATGGCAAGTCGTCGCTCGGATGCCGCTCGGCTAGCCCTTGGCGATCTTTGTCTAGTCCCACCACATGCTTGACGAATCCGTCCCACCAGATGCTTGACAGTCGACCTTGGTCTGCGACGAGACTTCGCAAGGCACGAAGACTGGGAGGGTGCCTTGATCTCGACGGAGCTGGAACTCTTCGCGGACTACTACCAGGTTCACCTGCTCGATGACGGGTCCGTAACCGATCTTGGCGACGCCTGGACCGAAGAGGCGGTGCTCGACAACCTTGCCGTCGACACGGACGCCATGGCGGTCGGCACCACCGTCAACGTCAACGTGGCCGTGACCGTGGAGGTGTTGAAGGCAGCGCCGGAGGACGACAGCGCGGAGTTCGACCACGTCGTGGAGGCAAGCCTGCAAGTTTCCTCGGGCCGACTCGTCGTCATGGGCTGCACCGACTACGAGCCGGAGGCCGCACGGTTCCGCGTAGCGGCGGGACCGGTTCGCGTACGAGCCGCGAGAAGCAACTTGGCCCAGGCAGAACTTCTCGGCATTGATTCCGACGACGATCCGGCGACCATGGAGCGGCTTCGACTGCAGGTATGGCCTGCCCCGCATGCTGACCCGGTTGTCATCAAGCGCTGGAAGCCGCTGGCTGCTTAGCTCACCCGCCGCCAACGCTGCCCACGGCGATCATGTCAAGCATCTGGTGGGACGCAGGTGTAAAGCATCAGCCGGGACACGACATGTGTCTATCCCACCACATGTTTGACTAATCCGTCCCAGCACATGGCTGACAGATGACCTGGTGCGCCTTGGCGAACTCTCTCAGTCAGTCGCCGATGAACAGGAGCCGTCTGTGATGAGGGCGTCGGGGCGCGACCTCTAGGAGCGATGCGAGCTGAACCACCGCCTGGGCAGCCGCTCGCACCCGGCCATCCTCGGATTGCTCAATGATCGACCGAAGTTCGGCCGCCAGGCTGACGCTTTGGCGAGGGTTGAAGCAGGTGTCGTCGTAGGGATCGACCCCGGAGAGCAACGGGTAACGTGACGGCTCCGATGCGGCGAAGGAGCAGAGAAGCCCGACGTCCGCTTCGTCCGTAAGCCGCTCGACAACGACACCGCTGTACTCATGAACCTGCACACTCATGCCCACGGCCTCATCGTTCCCGACCTCAACGGATCGCCAAGGGTCGGCCTCCACTGAGAGCGCCGCGATCATGTCAAGCATCTGGTGGGACGCGTGGAGAGCGGGGAGCCCGGAGGGCCGCCGCAGAACGACAGACCGGTTGACGGGTGAGGGTTGGGCCGGCAGCCGGCCGGGCCGCGCGGCCGCGAGCCCGCGCGGCGTAGGGGAGCGGACGCCGGCCACATCGGCGAGCTGGCGGCGGTCGCGGGTTGCGGTTAGGGCGCCTCCGGCGGAGGGCTTCGGCTCGCGTCCGCCCGTCTAAGTTCCGCTTCAACGTCTGAGTCCGGCGGCTGCTCTTTGTCCGCAGGGTGGACACGCACTTGACGGCGCACCGGGCGCGGGTGTCTCACTTCTTCGGTGGCCACGGTGACGGGTTTTGGGAGATCCACCAGTAGCCGGCGTATCGCGGGTTGTGGTGCCAACGCGAGCGCCGCACCTCGTCTGTCCGGGGCGCCCAGTCCCGGTATGGCAGCAGCGCCATTCGAGATGCGATCACGCCCGCCATATACGGCCACGCGATCACAGCGATCAGTGCATCCCGACGTCGGTAGGAAACCCGCGGGGCGAGCCATAGGGTCACCGCCACCGGCATGGCGGAGCCCGCCAGATACCCGAGCCAGTAGCCGCCAGTCACATCCCAGACGAGGTAGCTGACCCCAATCGCTGGCAGCCCGAGGACGGTCCAGATGAGCACCGCACGCAGGCCCAGGGCTAGCCCGTCGCGCGGCCTGCCTGCATCAAGTGGATCATCTAGCACCCGCGGGACGGTAACCGCGTCGGTTGCCAACTTCAAGGGCGAGCGCGGCGGCGGGCGAGGTAGGAAGTCGTCCGGAACATACGCGGAACGATCAAGCACACCACGGCGGAGCCTCCACGCGAATCCTCTGGTGGGGCGGCAGGTGGCCCGGTAGCCGCTAAATCGTTCCTAAACCGTGTGTTGCAGGTTCGAATCCTGCCGGGGGCACCACATTCCGCCTACGGGCTGACCGTTCCCGACAGGTTGCTGACCCGACCCATCGCGTCGAACTCGACACGCAGGACCGACCCGCCTCGATCCTGCGCCGTCACCGACATCGGCGCCCGATCCAGCCGCCACCCCTGCTGGTGCAGGAACGACTCGACGGCGACGCGGTGCTCCACCGGGAAGGACTGAAGGACCTGCGTCAGGACGGTCAGCGCCCGCTCGGGCCGGACCGGCGCGGTGATCTGCGGTGGGGCGTCGTCGAGGTGGAAGAAGACGGCGCCGCCGTCGTACGGCCCGCGGTAGTAGCAGCGGCCGCTCAGGCCGGACGCCAGCAGGGCGAGGCGGTGTCCGTCGGCGCGCTGAAGCGGGAACGTGGGTTCGGTGAGTTCGGCGACCCGTTGGCGGTGCCCGTACTCGCGCAGCCAGCCGGCCAGATTCAGTAGCGCCGGCGGGAGGTTGCTGGCCTCGTTGGCCCAGGCCCACAGCCAGGTGCCGTTGTCGTGGCTCTCGGTGCCGAGGAGCTGGACGCGGTACCGCAGGTCGGTCCCGAACGTCGCGATGCCGTCGGGCACGTCGAGCTGCCAGTCGCGCTCGCCGAGCAGGTCGGCCAGCGCCATCTGGCGGGCCAGGCCGGTGCCGACATGTTCGGCGAAGAGTCGATCAAACGTCGGCATCGCCGCAGTGTGCCAGACCATTCAGCGCGGGACGGCCCCGCGTCCGGCCGGAGCCGGAGCGCGGGGCCGGCGGGTCAGCGGACCAGCGCTGCCACCAGCGTCCCGATGCAGGCGACGACGGCGGCGATGATCGGACTGAGCGTCTTGATGTACGCCAGGATGAGCCGGTGCCGGTCGGTCGGCTCGGCAACGGTTTCGTCCTCGTCCTCTGGTGTCTCGAAGTCTGACCCGTGAGGGATTACAGTCAACGTGACTCCTTCCGTTGCAGCGGTGGAGTCGAATGCGGCGTCCGGTGGCAGCCGGGCGCCGCCCTCTGTGTGAGGCGACGCAGTGCCGTTCGACCGTTCGAGCATCCTCCCGGCCGACAGCTAGCACAAGAGTGGGCAATTCACTGTCGGGTACCTGACAAGCAGATGCATCGCATCGAGAAAATTTCGGTGCCATCTCTTGCCAAATGCAATTTTCCGTGAAGCAGTTCAACCCAGCGTGACCACGCAAAAGCGCATGGTGAGCAGCGGTGTCGTCAGGCGCGCCAGGCCGCGGGCCCGACCCGCGGCGCGCCGGCTACGAGACGAGGAAGCTGGTGGAGGGGCGGGTCAGGACGCCGGTCATCGAGAAGCGGGTGGAGCCGTTCCACCAGTGCCACGCCACGGCCCAGGCGCCCGGGCCGGACGGCAGGGCGTCGTGCGAGGCACAGTCGACCATGCCGACGCTGTTGCCGGAGCCCTGGGTGAGGACCAGTACGTACAGCCTGCCGGTCGCGCCGCAGCGCGCGCCGGTCCCGGCGCCGACTCTGGTGCCGTACGTGATGTAGGAGCCGTCCTTCGCCAGCAGGGTGTCCGGGTCGGCCAGCGGGAAGGTGGACGAACCCGCCGGCGTGGACATGTCGTCGGCGGGCGCGGCGGCGACCGGCACTCCTCCATCGATGAAGGTGTTTGTCGGCCGAACGCTATCGACGCCGACGATCCCGTCGACGGGGGGAGCGCTGACGCCGGGAGCGGGAAGCGGGGCTGCCCGGAGACCTGCCGGGTTACGCTCCGTCGAGGGGACGTGTCACCCGCCGGGCCCTCAGGCCGGTGCCAGGACCCGTCGGTACCCTGGCAGGTCCTGGCCTGTCCGCGACGACATGAGGTATTCGTGAACGATCTTCGAGTGGTGGCGTTCGATCTCGACGACACCCTGGCGATTTCCAAGTCCCAGATCGATCGTCGGATGGCGGAGTTGCTCGGCCACCTGCTCACCGAGGTGGACGTGCTGGTCATCTCCGGTGGCCGGTTCGAGCAGTTCCAGTCGCAGGTGCTCGCCCACCTCGACCTCACCGAGGAGCAGCGCGACCGGCTGCACCTGATGCCGACCTGCGGCACCCGCTACTACCGCTGGTCCGACGGGGACTGGCGGCAGGTCTACGCGGAGGATCTGACCGAGGCCGACAAGGCCCGTGTCGTCACCGCGCTCACCGAGTCGGCGCAGGCGCTGGGCCTGTGGGAGGCGAAGACCTGGGGCGACATCATCGAGGACCGGGGCAGCCAGATCACGTTCTCCGCGCTGGGGCAGTCCGCCCCGCCGGCCGAGAAGTACGGCTGGGATCCGGACGGCGACAAGAAGCGGCGGCTGCGGGACGCGGTCGCGGCGAAGCTGCCCGACCTGGAGGTGCGTGGCGGGGGCTCGACCTCGATCGACGTCACCCGCAAGGGCGTCGACAAGGCGTACGGCATGCGGAAGCTGCTGGAACACCTGGACCTGAAGATCGACAACGTGCTCTTCGTGGGTGACCGCCTGGACGTGGGTGGCAACGACTACCCGGTCAAGGCGATGGGCATCCGCTGCGTCGCGGTCACCCGCTGGGAGGAGACCGCCGACTACGTCGAGAAGCTCGTCGACGACCTGGTGCAGCAGCGCGCCGAGCGCGCCTGAGCACAGCCCGCAGCAGAGCCCGCCGGTTCCGGAACCGGCGGGCTCTGGCGGTATCGACGGTGATGAGGTAGGAACAGCCGAGAGAGCGCTCTCCCGTCCCATCACCGAACAGGCAGGCAGATGCGATCACCCGACCCCTCCCGCCGCCGTTTCCTCACGCTCACCGCCTCCGCGGCCTCGCTCACCGCCCTCGGCCTCCCGGCCGGCGCCGCGGCTGCGTCCCCGGCCGCATCGCCGGCCGCGCGCCCCGGTCGCGAGCCCGACTTCGGCCCGAACGTCTTCGTGTACGACCCCAGCACGCCGGTCGAGGAGATCCAGTCCACGCTGGACCGGCTGTTCACCGCCCAGGAACGCAACGAGATGGGCTTCGACAGGTACGCCGTACTGTTCAAGCCCGGCCGCTACGAGGTGGACGCCCGGCTCGGCTACTACACGACTGTGGCCGGTCTCGGCGCCCACCCGGACGACGTGGAGATCCACGGCGCGGTCCGGGTGGTCGGGCAGCCGGACCCGAACTCGCCCGCCGGCATCTCCGCGCTCACCAACTTCTGGCGCTCGGCGGAGAACCTCGCTGTCACCCCGACCGACTGGTCGAACCAATGGGCCGTCTCGCAGGCGTCACCGATGCGCCGGGTGCACGTCAAGGGCGTGCTGTGGCTGGAACCCGGCAACGGCGGTTACTCCAGCGGCGGCTACATCGCCGACTCCAAGGTGGACGGCATCACCATCAACGGTTCCCAGCAGCAGTGGCTCACCCGGGACAGCGAACTCGGCGGCGAGTGGACGAACGGCGTGTGGAACCAGGTCTTCTCCGGCGTCATCGGCGCGCCCGCGCAGGGCTTCCCCGACCCGCCGTACACCACGCTGCCGACCAGCCCGGTCACCCGGGAGAAGCCGTACCTGTTCGTCGACGCCCGCGGGGCCTGGCGGGTCGCCGTACCGCGCCTGCGCCGCGACACCGCCGGCACCACCTGGGCCACCGGCGGCGCGCCGGTGCCGTCGCTGCCGCTGTCCGCGTTCTACCTGGCCCGGCCCACCGACTCGGCCAAGCGCATCAACGCCGAACTGGCCCGGGGCCGGCACCTGCTGCTCACCCCCGGCGTCTACCACCTGGACCGGGCCCTGCGGGTACGCCGCCCGGACACCGTCGTGCTCGGCCTCGGCATGCCGAGCCTGGTGCCGGACCGCGGGGACGCGGCGCTGCGGATCGAGGACGTGGACGGGGTCCGCATCGCCGGGGTGCTCGTGGACGCCGGGCCGGTCGAGTCGCCGGTGCTGGTCGAGGTCGGTACGCGGCACTGCCACCGGTCGCACGCCACGAACCCGATCTCGCTGCAGGACGTCTTCTTCCGCATCGGCGGCCCGTACGCCGGGCGGGCGGTGACGAGTCTGGTGGTGCACAGCCGGCACACGCTCATCGACAACATCTGGGCCTGGCGCGGCGACCACGGCCGGGCCGGCACGATCGGCTGGACCGTGAACACCGCTGCCACCGGCGTGATCGTCAACGGCGACGACGTGACCGCGTACGGGCTGTTCGTCGAGCACTACCAGCGCTGGCAGACGATCTGGAACGGCGAGCGCGGCCGGACCGTGTTCTACCAGAGCGAACTGCCCTACGACCCGCCGAGCCAGGCGGCCTGGCGCAGCCCGACCGGCAACGGCTGGGCGTCGTACAAGGTGGCCGACCACGTCCGCACGCACGAGGCGTGGGGACTGGGCGTGTACTCGTACTTCAACCAGGGCGTGGACATCCGCTGCGACCGGGGGATCGAGGCGCCGCGCCGGGCCGGGGTGCGGTTCCACGACGCGATCACCGTGTTCCTGGACGGCAGCGGCGGCATCGAGCGCACGATCAACGAGATCGGCACGCCTGTCGTCGGGTCGTACGGCACCAGCACGGTGGTCACCTACCCCTGACCGCGAGGGCGGCCCGGCCGGTGCGGGACCGGCCGGGCCGCGCCCGCTCACGCCGTGAGCTGGTCGACGCGGGTGAGCACCTGGTCGACGAGGCCGTACTCGCGGGCCTGCTCGGCGGTGAACCAGCGGTCGCGGTCCCAGTCGCGCTGGATCTCCTCCAGCGTCCGCCCGCTGTGCTGGGCGATCAGCTCCTGCATGGTGCGCTTCACGTGCAGCATGTTCTCGGCCTGGATGGTGATGTCCGCGGCGGTGCCGCCCATCCCGCCGGACGGCTGGTGCATCATGATCCGCGAGTGCGGCAGCGCGAACCGCTTGCCCGCCGCCCCGGCGCAGAGCAGGAACTGGCCCATCGAGCCGGCCATCCCGAGCGCCAGCGTCGCGACGTCGTTCTTGACGTACCGCATGGTGTCGTAGACGGCCATGCCGGCGCTGACCGAACCACCCGGCGAGTTGATGTAGAGGAAGATGTCGCGCTCCGCGTCCTCGGCCGCGAGGAGCAGGATCTGCGCGCAGATCTGGTTGGCCGACGCGTCGGTGACCTCGGTGCCGAGGAAGATGATCCGCTCCTTCAGCAGCCGCTCGAAGACCCGGTCGCCGAACGCCGGCTGCCCCTCGTCGAGCATCCAGATGCCACCCATCGCCGCCCACCTCCGTACGCCGGTGGGCGGGGGACCGCCCGGGAACCCGGCGGTCTCCAGCGTCCGCCGGGCGCACCCGTGCGGCCCAGGCTTTCTGCCGGCGGCAGATTCGCCCTGGGCAGAAGCTACGCGGCGACCGGCCGCCGCCGGCCCGCGCGGGCTCGCCGCCGGGCGACAGTGACGGAGGTACGCGGACGGGGGCGGACGGCCGGGGCGGAGGGAGCCGGCCAGATCCGGATGCCGCCGGCGAACCCGATCGGCGTGGCGGCGTCGAAGGGCGCACCGAGCGGCGCCGGCACCAGGCCGAAGGGCCGCAGCGCGCCGCCCAGCAGCGGCGTGGCGGTGACCGGGCGGCGGCCGACGTGCGGCCGGAGCGAGACGGCGGGCCGGCGGGTCACTGGTGGGCGGGGAGACACGGCCGGGCGGCGCGTGACGGACAGCCGCGGCGGCCCGACCCGCAGCTGTGGCCCGGTGCGGGCGGTCGGCACCCGGTCGAAGCGGGCCGCCGAGACCCCGGGGCCGACCGGGGCCGGACGCTCCCGGCGCAGCTCGTCGCGGGCCTCTTCGAGCAGGTCGGCGAGGTGGATGCCGAGCGCGCGGCAGATCGCGGCCAGCACCTCGGAGGAGGCCTCCTTGCGGCCGCGTTCGACCTCGGAGAGGTAGGGCAGGGAGACGCCGGCGGCCAGGGCCACCTCGCGCAGCGTGCGGCCCTGGCGCAGGCGGATGCGCCGGAGCACCCCGCCGATCACGCGTCGCAGCAACGACATGCCGGCCTCCTCGCGGTCGCCGTCCCGGACGTCCCCATCATGCCCCGTCCACGCCCCCGGAAGCGCCCCGGCCGTTCCGTTCGGCACCCGGCGGGCCGAATCCCCACGTACCCGATATCTTGTGGGCGTGCAGGCGACGGTGGCGGAGCAGGACCGACGGTGATCCATTTTCCCGCGCAACGGCGGGGGCCGCTGAGCGCGCTGAGTCTGCGCCTGCTCGCCGCCCTCGGCCTGGTCTTCGCCACGGTGGCGGTGGTCTGGCTCGACCGCGACGGCTACCGCGACGTGGACGAGAGCGGCCTGAGCCTGCTCGACTGCTTCTACTACGTGGTGGTCTCGCTCTCCACCACCGGGTACGGCGACATCACCCCGGTCAGTTCGTCGGCGCGGCTGGCGAACGTCCTGTTCATCACCCCCGCCCGGGTGCTGTTCCTGATCATCCTGGTCGGCACCACCCTGGAAGTCCTGACCGAGCAGTACCGCACCGGCCGTCGCCTGTCGCGGTGGAGGAGAACCGTGAAGGACCACGTCATCATCTGCGGCTACGGCACCAAGGGCCGCAGCGCGGTCTCCGCCCTGCTGGAGAACGGCACGGACAAGTCCAAGATCGTGGTGGTCGAGCGGAGCGGGCCGGCGCTGCGGCAGGCCACCTCCAACGGGCTGGTGACGATCGAGGGTTCGGCGACCCGCTCGTCGGTGTTGGAGCAGGCGCACGTGCGTACCGCGAAGTCGGTCATCATCGCGACGGACAGCGACGACGCGTCGGTGCTGGTGGCGCTCACGGTCCGGCAGCTCACCGCCGGTCAGGTACGCATCATCGCGGCGGTCCGGGAGGCGGAGAACGCGCCGCTGCTCAAGCAGAGCGGCGCGCACCACGTGATCGTCTCGTCGGCCACGGCCGGGCGGCTGCTCGGCCTGTCCACCTCGGCCCCGCCCCTGATCGACGTGGTGGAGGACCTGCTCACCCCGGGTCAGGGCATGGCGCTGGCCATGCGGTCGGCCGAGCGCGACGAGGTAGGGCGCTCCCCGCGTGAGCTGGAGTCGCTGGTCATCGCGCTGGTCCGCCGGGGCAAGGTGGTCACGCTCAACGACCGCGCGGGCGCGGTGATCGAGACCGGCGACATGCTCGTCCACGTCCGGGACGACCGGCCGCAGGCCACCACCGCGATCTGACCCGGCCCCGCTGAGCGCCAGCGGTCAGCAGGCGCCCGGGCCGCCCTCCGCGATCACTTCGCCGCAGGTCGACGACCGGCCCTGGGTGGCCCGTCGCAGCAGGTCGTAGAGCAGGTCCCGCTCGCCCGGAGCCAGCGCGCCGAGGACCTCCTCCTCCGCCCCGGCGAGCGCGCACTCCGCCTCGCGCAGTCGCTTCGTGCCCGCCTCGGTGAGGCGTACCTCGTGCCGGCGGCGATCCTCCGGGGAGCGGCGGCGCTCGGCCAGGCCGTCCGCCTCCAGATCGTTGAGCAGGCCGACCACGTTCGTGCTGTCGATCTGGAGCGTGCCGGCGAGCGCCTGCTGGCTGATTCCGCCGGCGTCGCGCAGCACGGTGAGCGCCACCAGGTGGCGGGGGCGCAGGCCCAGCGGGGCGAGCACCGACTCCGAGCGCAGCCGCATCCGCCGGGCCAGGTGGTCGAGCAAAGGCCCGGAGCGGCGCTCGGACTCCTCGACCGGTGCGGCGGACATGTGACCCAGTTTACGCGGCCCGGGGAACATCGACCTGCTATAAATAGTTGGTCCTACACGAACGATCGATGGAGGAGGAAGAAATGGCTCACCTGTTGCACATCGACTCGAGCATCACCGGGGAGCGTTCGGTCAGCCGGCGGCTCACCGCCCGCGCCGCCGCCGCGTGGCGCGCCGCCCATCCGGACGGCACCGTCACCTACCGCGACCTGGGTCAGAACCCGCTTCCGCACCTCGACACGGCGAGCGGCCTCGCGCGCATGGTCCCGCCGGATCAGCACACGCCCGAGCAGCAGGCGTCCTGGCGGCTGACCGAGGAGGTCGTGGCCGAGGTGAAGCGGGCCGACACGGTCCTGCTCGGGCTCCCGCTCTACAACTACGGCCCGCCCAGCAGCGTGAAGTCCTGGGTCGACCACCTGAGCGCCCCCGGCATCGCGTACGACCCGGTCACGAACGCCGGGCTGCTCGGCGACCGCCAGTTCGTCGTCCTGGTCAGCCGCGGCGGCGGGTACGGCGCGGGCACCCCGCGGGAGGGCTGGGACCACGCCGAGCCGTGGCTGCCGCACGGCCTCTCCCTGACCGGCCTGGAGCCGCGGTTCATCTGCGCCGAGCTGACCCTGGCCCCGGTCAACCCGGCCATGGCCGAGCTGATCCCGCTGTTCGAGCAGAGCCTCGCCGCGGCCGAGCGGGCCGTCGACGAGCTGTGGGTGCCCGCCTCGGCGGCCGCCTGACCGGGCTGGCACACACGCGAAGGGCGGGCCGTTCCGCGGGGGAACGGCCCGCCCTTCGGCGTGACGGGTCAGCGGCGGATCAGAGGATCGTCCAGGTGTCGCCGCTGCCGAGCAGCGCGGAGAGCTGCTGCTCCGGGGTCTGGTCGACGGTGGCCTTGGCGGCCGCGACCTGCTCCTGCACCACGCTGTCGTAGGAGGGACGGTCCACCGACCGGAACACCCCGATCGGGGTGTTGCTCAGGTCCAGGCCGGGCAGGCGGGACAGCGCGAACGCGTACGCGGGGTCGGCCACGCCCGCGTCGTGCACGACGATCTCCTCGGCCGGCGTGTTCGCGGTCTCCCGGACCTCCAGCCCGAAGCCACCGGGCGGGTGGACGACGCAGAACTGCCCGTCCTTGCCGAACGTGATCGGCTGCCCGTGCTCCAGCCGGATCAGGAAGTCGTCCCGGGTGGCCGGCTCCTTCAGCGGGTCGAACGCGCCGTCGTTGAAGATGTTGCAGTTCTGGTAGATCTCCACGAACGCCGAACCCTCGTGCTGGGCGGCGGCCCGCAGCACCGACTGGAGGTGCTTGCGATCCGAGTCGATCGTCCGGGCCACGAACGTCGCCTCGGCGCCGAGCGCCAGCGACAGCGGGTTGAACGGGGCGTCCGCCGACCCGACCGGCGTCGACTTGGTGATCTTGCCGACCTCGGAGGTGGGCGAGTACTGGCCCTTGGTCAGCCCGTAGATCCGGTTGTTGAACAGCAGGATCTTGAGGTTCACGTTGCGGCGCAGCGCGTGGATCAGGTGGTTGCCGCCGATGGAGAGCGCGTCGCCGTCACCGGTGACCACCCAGACCGACAGGTCCGGCCGGGACACCGACAGGCCGGTGGCGATCGCCGGGGCGCGGCCGTGGATCGAGTGCATCCCGTACGTGTTCATGTAGTACGGGAAGCGCGACGAGCAGCCGATGCCCGAGACGAAGACGATGTTCTCCCGGGGGATGTTCAGCTCCGGCATGAAGCCCTGTACGGCCGCCAGGATGGCGTAGTCACCGCAACCGGGGCACCAGCGCACCTCCTGGTCGGACTTGAAGTCCTTGGCGGTGAGCTTGAGGGCGACGGGCTCAGGCATTCTTCAGGACCTCTTCCAGCATCGTCTCCAGCTCGGCGGCCGTGAACGGCAGGCCGCGGACCTGGTTGTAGCCGATCGCGTCGACCAGGTACTTCGCCCGGATCACGCGGGCGAGCTGGCCGAGGTTCATCTCCGGTACGACCACCTTGTCGTAGCGGCCCAGCACCTCGCCGAGGTTCGCCGGCATCGGGGCCAGGTGCCGCAGGTGGGCCTGGGCCACCGAGAGCCCGCGCTGGCGCAGGCCACGGCAGGCGGCGCCGATCGGCCCGTACGTCGAGCCCCAGCCCAGCACCAGCACCCGGGCGTCGCCGTCCGGGTCCTCCACCTCGACGTCCGGCACCGGGATGGTCTCGATGCGGGCCGCCCGGGTCCGCACCATGAAGTCGTGGTTCGCCGGGTCGTACGAGATGTCGCCGGTCTTGTCGGCCTTCTCCAGGCCGCCGATCCGGTGCTCCAGACCGGCCGTGCCGGGCACCGCCCACGGGCGGGCCAGCGTCTGCGGATCCCGCAGGTACGGCAGGAACGTGGTGCCGTCCTCGCCGTTGGGCTCGGTGGCGAACTCGACCCGCAGGTCGGGCAGCGACTCCACGTCGGGCAGCAGCCACGGCTCGGAGCCGTTGGCGACGTAGTTGTCCGACAGCAGGATCACCGGGGTGCGGTAGGTCAGCGCGATCCGGGCCGCCTCCAGCGCCGCGTGGAAGCAGTCCGACGGCGACTTCGGCGCGATCACCGCGACCGGCGCCTCGCCGTGCCGGCCGTACAGGGCCATGTTCAGGTCGGCCTGCTCGGTCTTGGTGGGCATGCCGGTGGACGGGCCGGCCCGCTGCACGTCGACGATGACCAGCGGCAGTTCCAGCGCCACCGCCAGGGAGATCGTCTCGCTCTTGAGCGCCACACCCGGGCCGCTCGTGGTGGTCACGCCGAGTGAGCCGCCGTACGACGCGCCGAGCGCCGCACCGACCGCGGCGATCTCGTCCTCGGCCTGCATGGTGACCACGCCGAACTTCTTGTGCTTGCTCAGCTCGTGCAGGATGTCCGAGGCCGGCGTGATCGGGTACGCGCCGAGGAACACCGGCAGCCCGGAGCGCACCCCGGCGGCCACCAGGCCCAGCGACAGCGCCGCGTTGCCGGTGATGTTCCGGTAGGCGCCCGGCAGCATCTTGGCCGGCTTGACCTCGTACCGGACGGAGAAGTCCTCGGTGGTCTCGCCGAAGTTCCAGCCGGCCCGGAACGCTGCCACGTTCGCCGCCACCAGCTCGGGGCGGGCCGCGAACTTGCGCTCCAGGAAGCGCAGCGTGGACTCGTACGGACGGGAGTACATCCAGCTCAGCAACCCGAGCGCGAACATGTTCTTGGCCCGCTCGGCGTCCTTCTTGGACACGTCGTGCTCGGCCAGCGCGCCGATCGTCATCGAGGTGAGCGCCACCGGGTGCACCGCGTACCCGGCGAGCGAGTCGTCGTCGAGCGGGCTGGCCGCGTAGCCGACCTTCGCCAGGTTGCGCCGGGTGAACTCGTCGGTGTTGACGATGATGTCGGCCCCGCGCGGCAGGTCGGCCAGGTTGGCCTTCAGCGCGGCCGGGTTCATCGCCACCAGCACGTTCGGCGCGTCACCCGGGGTCAGGATGTCGTAGTCGGCGAAGTGCACCTGGAAGCTCGACACGCCGGGCAGAGTCCCGGCGGGAGCGCGGATCTCGGCGGGGAAGTTGGGCAACGTGGAGATGTCGTTGCCCAGTTGTGCCGTCTCCGAGGTGAACCGGTCGCCGGTGAGCTGCATGCCGTCGCCGGAGTCACCGGCGAACCGGATGACCACCCGGTCCAGCTGACGGATCTGCTTGGTCACACCCGCACCTCGCTTAACTGAGCGCCGTCGCCCTCGCCGGCCCGGCCCGCTCCGATTCTCACGTCAGAGCCTACGTCGCCACGTTAGGGCCACCTTGGTCGAGGTCCGACGTATGGGACTGGATCGGGCCGCTGTATGCCCTGCTTTGCAGCGTTTAGTACCTGGGCCCGTAACCCAGATCACCACATATCCATGATCACCGGTCGGTGATCGGACGCTCCGGCACGGTGATGTCGCTGCGGCGGCGCAGCGAACGGGTCGCCAGAGTCAGTGCGAGCACGACCAGGAGACCGGACACGGCGATCAACGCGACGGCGGTCCCCCGGACCGAGGTGTCGTCGCCGTCCCGTTCGCCGGCGGCGACGAGCACGCCCTGGGAGCCGGTCGGGGCCGGCGCCCCGCCGGGCGGGACGGCGTCCGCCGCCGCCGCGCTGATCCGGAAGCTCATCTGCACCTGCCGGTCGCGCCCGCTACGCGGGTCGAGCCGGCCGATCACCGCGCCGGACAGGGGCGCCCGTCGCTGCGCCTCCGCCGAGGCCGCCAGCGTCAGCCGTACGGTCGTGGTCCGCCCGGCCGCCAGCGTGCCCAGTTCGCAGCGCGTCCGGTCGGCCGACACCGGGGCGCAGCCGCTCTCGGTGCCGGCCACTGTCACCCCTTCGGGCAGGAGCACCTCGATCCGGCCCGCCGCGTCGACCTTGCCGGTGTTGCCCAGCCGGACGGTGAGCGTGCTGGGCGCGCCGCTGATGTCGAACAGCACCTCGTCGGCGCGCAGCGAGATGCCGGGCACCGGCGGCCCGGGCGGGAACAGCACCGCGAAGCCCTCGTCGTCGTACGCCGCGCCGGTCACACCGGGCGCGACGGCGGTGACCTGGACCGACCCGGCCAGCGGCATGGTCCGCCAGGCGTCGCCGTCGACCCGGACCCGGATGGTCGCGCTGAACCGGGCGCCCGGCTCCGCGTCCCACCCGACGCAGCGGTGGTTGCCGCCGCCGGAGGGCTCGCAGCCCGGGGTGCCCGCGTCGGTCAGGCCGGGCGGCAGCGTGTAGCCCAGGCTGATCCGCTCCGCCCGCCCGCCGGTGTTGGTCACCGTCACCCGCAGCGTGGCCACCGTGGCGTCGGCGTTCCAGTAGGCCGGCGGGAGGACCACGTCGTCGGTGTTCACGCGTACCCCCAGGGGCCCGCCGGCCGGCTGCGCCGGCGGTGGCGGGGGGGTCTTGACCGGCGGCACGACCGGCGGGGGTGCCGGTGCCGTGGTGGCCGGCGCGGCGGTGGTCGGCGCCGGTTCGGCGGGCGCGCTCGTCGGCGGGGCCGGCGAGGTGGTGACCGGCGCCGGGGGCGTGGTCGGAGGCGGCGGTGGCTCGGTGGGCGGCGGGGCCGTCGCGGTGGCCGTCGGCTCGCCGGTGGGCGCGGGCTCGGTCGGCTCGCCGCCGGGCTCACCGCCCGGCTCCACCGGCTCGATCAGCCGGAGCACGGCGGCCGGCCCCGGGTGGGCGTCGGCCCCGGCCGGCGCCACCGCCACCAGCGCCGCGACGAGCGCGGGCGCCAGCAGCGCGAGGGTACGGCGGAGCGCGACCCGCCGAACGGGCGCAACGCGGGGGCGGGCCATCTGTCCTCCGGGACGATCAATGAGATCCCATTATTCGGTGATACTTGCCATCAAGCACTAGTCCTGCGAGGAAACGAATTCGTAACGTGTCCGGGACATCTGGACGGGACCGGTACGCTCCGGTCGTGACCGGATATCTCGGCTCGTACGCCACGCTCGGTCTGCTGCTGCTCGCCGCCGTGCTCTTCTTCGTGACGGCGTTCTCCGCGAACCGGGTGTTACGTCCGAGCCGTCCGGCCGAGCCGTGGGGCAAGCGGGCCACGTACGAGTGCGGTCTCGACCCGGTCGGCGGCGACTGGGCCCAGATGCAGATCCGGTACTACGTCTACGCGTATCTCTACGTGCTCTTCGCGGTCGAGGCGGTCTTCCTGTTCCCGTGGGCCCTGGTCTTCGACCGGCCCGGCTTCGGCGCCACCACAGTCGTGGAGATGGGCGTCTTCGTGGCGATCGTCGCGCTCGGCATCCTCTACGCCTGGCGGCGCGGCGTCCTGCGCTGGACCTGACGCGCCGGACCGGCCCGTCAGGCCAGCCCGCGGCGGGTCACCGCCGGCGGCCGGTCGCCCCGGATCGACGCCACCATGTCCAGCACCCGGCGGGTCTCGCGGACCTGGTGGGCGCGGAACACCCGGGCGCCGAGCCAGGCCGAGACCGCCGTGGCGGCGAGCGTCCCCTCCAGCCGCTCGGGCACCGGCAGGTCGAGCGTCTCGCCGATGAAGTCCTTGTTCGACAGGGCCACCAGCAGCGGCCAGCCGGTGTCGGTCAGCTCCGCCAGCCGCCTGGTGATCTCCAGCGAGTGCCGGGTGTTCTTGCCGAAGTCGTGCGCCGGGTCGATCAGGATGCCGTCCCGGCGCACACCCAGCCCGACCGCGCGCTCGGCCAGCCCGGTCACGGTGCCGACCACGTCGGCCACCACGTCGTCGAAGGCGGCCCGGTGCGGCCGGGTACGCGGGGCGAGCCCTCCCGCGTGCGAGCAGACCAGCCCGGCGCCGGTCGCCGCGGCGACCCGGGCCAGCGCCGGGTCCGCCCCCGACCAGGTGTCGTTGAGCAGGTCCGCGCCGGCCGCCACCGCCTCCACGGCCACCTCGGCACGCCAGGTGTCGATGGAGACGACCACGTCGGGGAAGGCGGACCGGACCGCCGCGATGGTGTCCACCGTCCGGCGGATCTCCTCGGCCACGTCCACCTCGTCGCCCGGCCCGGCCTTCACCCCGCCGATGTCGATGATCTCGGCGCCCTCGTCCACCGCGCGTTCCACCGCGCGCAGCGCGCTGTCCTGGGCGAAGGTGGCGCCGCGGTCGAAGAACGAGTCCGGGGTGCGGTTGACGATCGCCATCACCACCAGCTCACCGGGGCCGAACGCCCGTCCGCCCAGCCGCAACGCCCCGGTCATGCCCGCCTCCTCGCCGCCGGACCGCACCGGCCGGTCCGACGCTATCCGGTCCCGCCCGCGCCGCCCGTGCCGGTCCCGTGCGCCGGACGCATTTACCGACCGGACGTCCCGGAGGGCTCGCCCGATCCCGGCCCGCATGCCACGATCTGTGCATGGGTGAGGTTCTGCTCCTCTTGGTCGTCGCGCTGACCGTCGCGGCTGTGGTGTTCGGGGTGACGGTGCTCGTCTCCGGCAAGGATCCGGGCCTCACGCCGGCCGAGCCGGACGGGCGGGCCGTGCCCCTGCCCGGCAGCCGTCCGCTCGACGAGTCGGACGTGTCCGACGTCCGCTTCGACACGGCGCTGCGCGGCTACCGGATGAGCCAGGTCGACGCGGCGCTGCGCCGGGCGGCGTACGACATCGGCTACAAGACCGAGCTGATCGGCGTCCTGGAGGCGGAGAACGCGGCCCTGCGGGACGGGCGTACCGAGGACGCCGACGCGCTGCGCCGGGCGCGCGAGGAGGCCGCCGCGACCCGTCCCGAGACCGAGCAGGCACCCGACCCGTCCACCCCCGAGCCGGTGGTGATCGACCTGTCCGCGCCCGAGCCGCCGGCCCGGACCGACACCGACGGGCAGCCGGGCCGCACCGACGCCGACGGCCGGGCCGGACGCGCCCCGGCCGAGGCGGGCGTGGCGGAGGCCCCCGCCGCCGCGGCGACCGAGGACACCGTCTCCCCGGCGAACGGGATCGCGGCCGGTCCGGCCGACGACGACCGGGAGCGCGGTTCGGTGGTCCGCTCGGAGTCGGCGTGACCGGCGCCGGCCGGCCGGCCGACGACTTCGCCGAGGCGTCCCGCCGGGGTGCCGCCGAGGTCACCGCCACGGTGATCGTCGAGGCCCCGGCCGACCGGGTGTTCGCCGCGCTCACCGCGTGGGAGCGGCAGTCGGACTGGATCCCGCTGACCCGGGTGCGGGTGGTCGAGGGCGACGGCGGCGAGGGGAGCCTGGTCGAGGCGGTCACCGCACTCGGTCCGGCCGTGCTCCGCGACGAGATGCGTGTGGTCCGGGTCGACGCGCCCTACGAGGTCGGCGTGGTGCACTGCGGCAAACTGCTGCGCGGCCCCGGCGTGCTGCGCTGCACCCCGATGGACCGCGACCGCACGCAGGTGGTCTGGCACGAGTGGTTCCACCTGCCGGGCGGGGCGGCCGGCCGGGTGGCGTGGCCGGTGCTCTGGCCCGGCTCGAAGTTCAGCCTCACCCAGGCGCTGAAGAAGTTCGCCCGGCTGGTCGAGCAGGGCCGCCTGCCCTGACGGGCGGTCGTTGGCGCGGCGGGGCTGTCGGTGGCCCGGCCTATCGTGGACGCCGTGACTGACCTGGTGACCGGCGCCGACGGGCTGCCGCGCTGCGCGTGGGGGGCGAGCACCCCCGACTACGCCGTCTACCACGACGAGGAGTGGGGCCGGCCGCTGCGCGGCGACGACGCGCTCTACGAGCGGCTGACGCTGGAGGCGTTCCAGTCCGGCCTGTCCTGGCTGACCATCCTGCGCAAACGGCAGGCGTTCCGGGACGCCTTCGCCGGCTTCCGGATCGAGTCGGTGGCCCGCTACGGCGAGGCCGACGTGACCCGGCTGATGGCCGATGCGGGGATCGTCCGCAACCGGGCCAAGATCGAGGCGGCGATCGCAAACGCCCGGGCCGCGTCGGAGCTGCCCGAGGGCCTCTCCGCGCTGCTCTGGTCCTTCGCGCCCCCGCCCCGGGCCGCGCGTCCCCGGTCCTTCGCCGAGGTGCCGGCCACCAGCCCGGAGTCCGTGGCGATGGCCAAGGCGCTCAAGAAGCGGGGCTTCCGGTTCGTCGGCCCCACGACCGCCTACGCGCTGATGCAGGCCACCGGCATGGTCGACGACCACCTGGCCGACTGCCACGTGAGCGGTGACCGGGCCGGGGTGTGACGGAGCGCGCCACCTCCGGCGTGATGGGATTGGGGCATGACCGACACCGAGCCGCGTACGAGCGGGACGACAGACGGTGCGACCACGACCGGAGCCTGGGCGGTGCTGCTGCCCGCCGAGCGCTTCGAGGCCGAGCGGCTCGTGCACCACGACGCGCTGGAGCTGACCGGGCTGTCCGAGGCGGCCCGCCCCCGGCCCGGTGACCGGGTGGCAGTGCTCGTCGACGAGCCGCTGCGCCTGGTCGCGCTCGGCCGGGTCGCGCTCGCATCGTCCGAGACCCGGGAGGACCCGGACGATCCGCAGTCCGACGCGGTGGCCGGGTCGCTCGTGGTCACGTACACCCGGCGGGTGCTCGACGAGCCGGTGCCGGTCGACGGCCCGGCGCCGGACGGACCGGTCGTGGCGCTCGACCCGGCCCGCTGGCGGTCGTTGGCCGACCGGCTCGGCCCGCCGCCCGCCCGCAGCACCTGGCTGGTCAGCCTGGACCTGCCGATCGAGGCCGCGTCGCGCGCCGAGGCGGTGCGGATCTTCTGGTCCTACGTGCAGGAGCTGGGCCCGCGGGAGCTGCCGGCGTTCGTCTCGCCGTACGGCGACGAGCTGGCCATGCAGGCGTTCGTGCTCGGCGTCGAGGCCAACCAGGATCCGGAAGAGGACGACTGACCTCCGGGGCCGACCGGGGCGGTCAGCGTCCCTCGAAGACCGGCTTCTGCTTGGCGACGAACGCCGTCGTGGCGGCCCGGTGGTCGGCGGTGGCGCCGCAGATCGCCTGGGCCTGCGCCTCGGCGGCCAGCGCGTCGGCGAGCGTGCCCGCGTCGGCGATGGAGAGCTGACGCTTGATCGCCCCGTACGCGACGGTCGGGCCGGCGGCGAGCCGGGCGGCCAGTTCCTGCGCGGTCGGGAGCACCTGCTCGTCGTCGTCCACCAGCTTGGTCAGCAGGCCCAGCCGGCAGGCCTCCTCGGCGCCGACCGGCTCGGCGAGCATGAGCAGCTCGACGGCCTTGGCGTGACCGACCAGGCGGGGCAGCGTCCAGGAGGCGCCGGTGTCGGCGGCGAGGCCCACCCCGGCGAACGCCATCAGGAACCGGGTCTTCGGGCCGCCGATGCGGAAGTCGGCCAGGAACGCCAGCGAGGCGCCGGCCCCGGCGGCCATCCCGCGCACCGCGGCGACCACCGGCTTGGGCAGGTTGGCCAGCCGGGCGGCGATCGGGTTGTAGTGCGCCCGGACCGTGGCCAGCGGGTCGGCGTCCGAGGTCTCCAGCGTCCGCACGTGCTCGCGCAGGTCCTGCCCGGCGCTGAACGAGCCGCCCGCGCCAGCGAGCACGACCGCCCGGCAGGACCGGTCGGTCTCCAGCTCGGCCAGCGTGTCCCGGAGCGCCTCCTTGAGCGCCACGTCGAGCGAGTTCATCGCCGTCGGGCGGTTCAGCGTCAGGGTGACGACGGCGTCGGTGCGGTCGACGAGCAGCGGCTCGGTCACGTTCTAACGACCCTTCTGTCGGGCGAGGCGGTTGCCGGTGTCGAGGCACTGCTCGACGTACCGGTCGGCGGCCGGCCGGAGCCGGGCCGCGTGCCGGTCGAAGAAGCTGGCCGCGCTGGTGCCCGGCCAGCGCTCGGGCAGCAGTGCCGGGGGCAGTTGCGGATCCCGGAACAGGAACGTACGCCATGCGTGCACGAGCCGGAATCGGGCCGCGTACGCGTCCTCGTCGCTGCTGCGCACGGTGACGCCGGAGAGCAGCGGCTTCTGCTCGGCGACGAACCGCTCGTACGCCCGCCCGATCTCGGCCAGGTCCCAGGCGCGGCGGACCACGCCCATCGCGCCGGGGGTGCCGGCCGCGTGCGCTGCGGTGAACCGCTCGTAGCGCACGCCCGCCTCGTCGAGCAGCAGGTCGACGTCCTCACCCGGGCGGGTGGCCACCCAGGTGCAGTCGTCGAGCGTGCCGTAGCCGAGGAAGGCGAGGTTCGCGGCGAGCCGCTGCCGGTCCCGGCGGGACGAGGGCGCGGTGAGCACCAGGAGATCGAACCGTCCGTCCCAGCTGTGCCGTCCGGTCCGGTAGATCCGGGACGCCGCCTCGTCGAGTCGACGTGCCGCCTTCGGGGTGATCGAATATCCCGGTCCGGACGCCAGACGGAGCGGTTCCAGCCAGCCCTGACGGACCATCCGGGAGACCGCGGTGCGTACCGCCGGTGGGGCGATCCCGAGCGGGGCGAGCAGCTTGACCAGGGCGGCAACCGGTGCGCGGCCACCCCGGGCCCGGAGGTGGTCGCCGTACAGGTCGAAGAGTGCCGACCGTGCCTGCATGACCGCACATTGTGACAGGCCTATCCAAGATAAGCTAGATGCTGTTACATCAATGCTGCTTCGGTTTGGGTCCGGCGGTGTTCATCAGGGAAAATCGTTGGTCGAGCCTTCCGCGATGGTTGCGGATGGCGATGGCGAAGTGGCTGTGGGGCAACTCACCGACCCTGGTGTAGGTCTGAGGGGAGACAACATGGCGGCGATGAAGCCGCGGACGGGCGACGGTCCGCTGGAAGTCACCAAGGAGGGCCGGGGCATCGTCATGCGAGTCCCGCTGGAGGGTGGTGGCCGGCTCGTCGTCGAGATGACTCCCGACGAGGCCACCGCGCTCGGTGACGCGCTGAAGGCGGCCGCGGGCTGATTCGAGGAGTGTCCCGCACGGCGTCCGCCGTGCGGGCGGTTCGTCCTACCCTGAGCCACCGGCATGCCCGGTGGCTCAGGGTCTTTCCTCGACGGCTGCGTGGGGGAATGTGCCCGTTCAACCCATTTCGGAGGTACGGTCCAGCGTGCTGGTCATTCGTCTGGTGAGTGGGCCCGCAGGGCCCGACGCTCTCGTCCTGCCCGTCCGTCCCGGAGGGCCGGACTCCCCGGACTCCCTGGCCTCGCCGGACCCCACGGTCTCGCCGGCCTCCACGGCCCGCCTGGTCCCGACCGCCGTGCCGCTCGGCGACGACGTCCCTGCCGAGGCCGCAGCCGTCCTGCCCGCCACCCGGCTCACCGGCGCGGCCGGCGAGGTACGCGAGCACCTGCGTCCCGGTGGCTCCCCGGCGCGGCTGTGGCTTCTGGGCGTCGGCGAGGGCGACGAGCGCGACTGGCGCACCGCCGGAGCGGCGCTGGCCCGCGCGGCGAAGGATGAGACGCAGATCACCATCGCACTTCCCGGCGAGGCGACGGCGGCGCTGCGTGGCCTCGCCGAAGGGCTGCTGCTCGGCTCGTACCGATTCCGTCTCACCGAGGCCGGCAAGCGTCCGGTCCTGGCCGAGGTGTCGGTGCTCGTCGACGACCCGGACGCTCTCGCCGGCACGCTCGACGCCGCCCGGGCCACCGCCGAGACGACCCGGCTCGCCCGGGACCTGACCAACATGCCCTCGTCCACCAAGAACCCGGAGTGGTTCGCCGCGCAGGTGGCCGAGGCCGCGTCCGGGCGCCCCGGCCTGCACCTGCGGGTACGCGGCCCGGAGGAACTGGCGGCCGAGGGCTTCGGCGGTCTCCTCGCCGTCGGCGGCGGCTCCGCGAGCGGCCCGCGCCTGGTGGAGCTGGACTGGCGGCCCGACGGCGCGCGTACCCACGTGGTGCTCGTCGGCAAGGGCATCACGTTCGACACCGGCGGCATCTCGATCAAGCCGGTGCCGGCCATGAAGCTCATGCGCAAGGACATGGCCGGTGCCGCCGCCGTGATCGCCGCGACGCTCGGCGCCGCCGAACTGCGCCTGCCGGTCCGGGTCACCACGCTCGCCCCGCTCGCCGAGAACATGGTCAGCGGCTCGGCGTTCCGCCCCGGCGACGTGATCCGGCACTACGGCGGGCTGACGAGCGAGAGCACCAACTCCGACGCCGAGGGCCGGCTGGTGCTCGCCGACGCGCTGGCGTACGCGGTCCGCGAGCTGAAGCCCGACCTGCTGATCGACCTGGCGACGCTGACCGGCGCGAACGCCGTCGCCCTGGGCAAGCGGCACGCCGCGCTCTACAGCGAGAACGACGCGCTCGCGGCCGGCCTGCTCGACGCGATCACCGCGGCGGGTGAGCGGGCCTGGCGGATGCCGCTGGCCGACGACTACGTGGAGTACCTGGCCAGCGAGATCGCCGACCTGCACAGCTCCCCCGCGCAGGGCGCCGGTTCGGTGGTCGCCGCGCTGTTCCTGCGGGAGTTCACCGGCGACCTGCGGGACCGGTGGGCGCACCTGGACATGTCCGCGCCGTCGTGGTCCGACGACACGCACGGCGAACTGGTCAAGGGCGCCACCGGCTGGGGAGTGCGCGGGCTGCTGCGCTGGCTGGCGACGCTGGGCTGATCAGGCGTGCAGGGCACGCCTGATCAGCCTGGTCAGGCCTTGACGGCGGCGAGCAGACCGTGGCCGACCGGCAGCAGCGCGGGCACCCAGTTCTCCGACTCGCGGATCGCCTTGATCGTCTCCCGTACGGTGACCGTCTCGACGTCCCGCGCGGCCGGGTCGCCGATCCGGCCGGCCGCCAGCGCGCCGTTGAGCGCGAGCACGCCGCCGGGGCGCAGCAGCCGCAGCGCCGCGTCCACGTACGCGGCGAAGCCGGTCGCCACCGCGTCCACGAAGACCAGGTCGTAGGCACCGTCCGCGAGCCGCGGCAGCACGTCGAGCGCCCGGCCGGTGATGATCCGGGTACGCCCCGACGGGAAGCCCGCCTCCTGGAACAGCCGCCGGGCGATGCGCTGGTATTCGACCTCGACGTCGATCGTGGTGAGCACGCCGTCGGGGCGCATGCCGCGCAGCAGCCACACGCCGCTCACCCCGGTGCCGGTGCCGATCTCCACCACGGCCCGGGCGTTGCCGGCGGCGGCGAGCAGCCGCAGGGCGGCACCCGACCCGGGCGTGACCGCCTCCACCCCCACCTCGTGGGCGAGGGCGCGGGCCGTGCGCAGCACGAGATCCTCGGTGACGAAAGACTCGGCGAAGTGGAGCGCCTGGGCCGTCGAACTGCCGTGACCGGCGACCGTGGCGATGGGACACCTCCGAGGGGCGGACTGGTGCGAGGGGCGGTATGCACTGTGAGCGTAGAGGCGGGCCGGTACCGGCGCAGCCGCGAGTCCGCCGCGGAGTGCTCACGGACGGCAACCCCTGACTCCGTTCGCGTCATCCGTGTAATCCTGGATGCGTCCCGCGCGTCACTGTCGTCCGGCTCCGCCGGCCGTCGGCGCGGGGCCAGCGGGACGGAGTGGGAGGCACCGACGTGACCGACGGCTGGGACTGGCGGCGGCCCGGCGGATCGCCGGCACCGGGTGGGCCGGCGTCCGGACGACCGCCGCAGGACGCCCCGGGTCAGGCGACGTCGCCGTGGTGGTCCGACGCGCTGGCCGACCCGTGGCGGGATCCGTACGCGCCCGCCGCCGTGGTGATCCCGGCGGCGCCGGCGTCCGGTGCGGGGGAGCCGGAGCCGGTCACCGACCCGGACCTGCCGACCCGGCCGGGGCTGCGCCAGGTGGTGCTGATCTCCCTGGTCACGGCGCTGCTGGCCGGTTCTCTCGGCAGCGCCCTGACGTACGCCTTCCTGCGCGGCGGTGACGTGCCGACGATCGGTGCGCAGACCGGGCAGGCCCCGGCGCTGGCCCAGCGCAAGCCCGAGTCGCTGGCCGGGGTGGCCGAGCGGGTCCTGCCCAGCGTGGTCACCATCCGGGTGGTCAGCCTCGGCGGCACCAGCGAGGGCTCCGGCTTCGTGGTGACCAGCGAGGGTCACATCGTCACCAACGACCACGTGGTCGCCGATGGCCCCGGCAAGGCCACTGTCGTGTTCAACGACGGCAGCACCGCCGCCGGCACCGTGGTCGGGCAGGATCCGGAGTCGGACCTCGCCGTGATCAAGGTCTCGCGCAGCGGGCTGACCCCGGTGCAGTTCGGCGACTCCGACGCGCTCGCCGTCGGTGACCCGGTGCTCGCCATCGGGTCGCCGTTGTCGCTCGCCAACACCGTCACCGCCGGCATCGTGAGCGCGCTGGACCGGACGATGCAGGCCGGCGAGCCGGGCGGGCCGACCCGCTACTACGCGGCGATCCAGACCGACGCCGCTGTCAACCACGGCAACTCCGGCGGCCCGCTGGTGGACGGCGCCGGGCGGGTGGTCGGGGTGAACTCGACGATCAAGTCGCTGGTGGCCGACGGGCAGGAGGCCGGCAACATCGGTCTCGCCTTCGCCATCCCGATCAACCAGGCGAAGCGGATCACCGAGGACATCATCGGCACCGGCAAGGCCCGGCGTACGGTGATCGGCGCCCAGGTCGGCGGCACCGGCGCCACCGGCGGCGGCGTACGCCTCAACGCGGTCGAGCCGGCCGGCCCGGCGGCGGCGGCCGGACTGCGTACCGGGGACGTGGTGCTCCGGCTGGACGGCCATCCGATGACCGATCCGACCGACCTGGTGGCCCTCGTGCGCAAGTACGCGCCCGGTTCCGTGGTGACAGTCGAGTACCGGCGCGGGTCGTCGCGGCAGAACGCGTCGGTGACGCTCGCCGCGGATGCGAAGTGAGGACCCGTCACCCCCTCCCCGATGGTCACCTGACGTGCGTAGTCTTGCCCTCACACGGACGAGGAGGCCGCGGTGTTCGAGAACCTGAACTGGTGGGAGATCGGCGTCCTGCTGCTCCTGGCGCTGTTGATCTTCGGCGATCGGCTGCCCAACGTGATCAACGACGGCCTCCGGATGGTCCGCAACCTGCGCAACATGGCGCGCAACGCGACCGGTGACCTGAGCCGCGAGCTGGGTACGGACATCCAGCTGGAGGATCTGCACCCCAAGGCGTTCATCCGCAAGCACCTGCTCAGCGAGGACGACGAGCAGGCGATCCGCAAGCCGCTCCAGAGCATGTACGACAACCTGCGCTCGGACGTCACAGGCGTGCACGACGAGCTGAAGGACGTGGCAAAGGCCGCCGACCTGCGTACCCCGAGGGTCGCGACCAGCACCCCGACCCCCGCGCCCCCGGCCCCCCGCCCGTCCTACGACGACGCCACCTGACCGCGCCCCCTCCCGCGTGCGGCGGGAAGGGGCGGTGGGAAGGGAGCGGTGGGTGAGGGTCAGCGGCCGGCCGGCTTGAGGCCCAAGGGCTTGCCGAGCAGGGACTCGCGGCGGACGGCCAGGCGGTCGGCGACCTCGAACAGCGCCTTCGCGGCAGGGGCGTCCGGCTGCGCCAGCACGATCGGCTGACCGGCGTCGCCGCCCTCGCGTACCCGGGTGTCCAGCGGGATCTGCCCCAGCACCGGCACCTGCGCGCCGATCGTGCGGGTCAGCGACTCGGCCACCGCCGCGCCGCCACCGGCCCCGAAGACCTCCATCCGGGAGCCGTCCGGCATCTCCAGCCAGGACATGTTCTCGATCACGCCGACCACCCGCTGGTGGGTCTGCAGCGAGATCGCACCGGCCCGCTCGGCCACCTCGGCGGCCGCAGCCTGCGGCGTGGTGACCACAAGGATCTCCGCGTTCGGCAGCAACTGGGCCACCGAGATCGCGATGTCGCCGGTGCCCGGCGGCAGGTCGAGCAGGAGGACGTCCAGGTCACCCCAGTAGACGTCGGCGAGGAACTGCTGAAGCGCCCGGTGCAGCATCGGCCCGCGCCAGACCACAGCGGCGTTGCCGGGGGTGAACATGCCGATCGAGATGACCTTCACGCCGTGCGACTGCGGCGGCATGATCATGTCCTCGACGCGGGTCGGCGCGCCGTCGGCGCCGAGCATCCGGGGCACCGAGTGGCCGTAGATGTCCGCGTCCACCACGCCCACCGACAGGCCCCGCGAGGCCAGCGCGGCGGCCAGGTTGACTGTGACGCTGGACTTGCCGACACCGCCCTTGCCGCTGGCGACCGCGTAGACGCGGGTCCGCGAGCCCGGCTGGGCGAACGGGATCACCGGCTCGGCGGTGGCACCGCCACCGCGCAGCTTCGACTGGAGCTCCTGACGCTGCTCCGGGCTCATCACACCGAAGATGATCTCGACACCGCTCACGCCCGGTACCGCGCCGACGGCGGCGGTGATGTCACTGCGCAGCTTGTCCTTCAGCGGGCAGCCGGCCACGGTGAGCAGCAGCTCCACCCGGACCACGCCGTCCTCACCACGCTCGGCGGACTGGACCATGCCGAGTTCGGTGATCGGCCGGCGGATCTCCGGGTCGTTGACGGTGGCCAGGGCGGCCTGGATCGCGTCGGAGACGGTGCTGACGGGTGCTGACATGCCCGCAATGCTACGTCGCGGGTCATCGGCCCCCGCCGCTGGCGGGGGCGGTGTGAGCGATTCGATGACCGCTCAGCCGTCGCGCCGGCCGTCCCGCGCGTAGTCGCTGTCCAGCTCGTCCCGGGGCTCGTCCAGCGGCTCGCCGCCGCCCGTCCGCCGGCCCTCCCGCTCCTGCTGCCGCCGCTCCCGCCTGCGCCGCCGCTCGGCCGCCTCGTCCAGCTCCTCACCCAGCCGGGTCAGCTCCGAGCGCAGGAAGTCCCGGGTCGCCACGTCACCCATCGCGATTCGCAGCGCGGCGATCTCCCGGGCCAGGTACTCCGTGTCGGCCTTCTGGAGCGTGGCCCGCCGCCGGTCCTCGTCCATCGCGATCCGGTCCCGGTCCGCCTGCCGGTTCTGCGCGAGCAGGATCAACGGCGCCGCGTACGACGCCTGCAGGGAGAGGATCAAGGTCAAGAACGTGAAGGTGTACGGGTCGAAGCGCAGACTCGCCGGCGCCAGCGTGTTCCACAGGAACCAGGCCACCAGGATCAGCGTCATGTAGACGAGGAAGTTCGCCGTACCCATGCCCCGGGCGATGCCCTCGGCCCAGCGGCCGAACGTCTCCGCGTCGATCCGCGGCAGGTGCAGGCTCCGCGGGGCGCGCGGCTGGTCGAGCCGGTCGCCGCGTCGCTGGTCACTCATCGTCGCCGTCCAGGGTGCCGTCGTCGGTGGCGGACGAGGTGGGGGCCGCGTCCCGGTCCCGCCAGTCCCGCGGCAGGGAGTGGTCCAGCACGTCGTCCACTGTCACCGCGCCGACCAGCCGGTTGTTCCGGTCCACCACCGGCATGCCGACCATGTCGTACGTGGCCATCCGCCGGGTGATCTCGGGCAGCGGGGTCGACGTGCGCAGCGGGTCGATGTCGTTCACCACGATGCCGCCGAGCAGGTCGGCCGGCGGTTCGCGGAGCAACCGCTGGAAGTGCACCATACCCAGGTAGCGGCCGGTCGGCGTGGTCAGCGGGGCACGGGCCACGAAGACCTGGGCCGCCACCGCGGGGGACAGCTGCGCCTCCCTGATCCGGGCCAGCGCCTCGGCCACCGTGGCGTCCGGCGGCAGGATCACCGGCTCCGAGGTCATCACGCTGCCGGCAGTGCCGGAGGCGTAGCGCAGCAGCTGGCGTACCGGGTCGGCCTCGTCCGGCTCCATGAGGTCCAGCAGCACGTCCTGCTCCGGCGGGGGCAGCTCGTTGAGCAGGTCGGCCGCGTCGTCCGGCTCCATCTCCTCCAGCACGTCGGCGGCGCGCTGGCGGTCCAGCGCGGCCAGGATCTCCACCTGGTCGCGCTCGGGCAGCTCGCTCAGCACGTCGGCCAGGCGTTCGTCGTCGAGCGCGGCGGCCACCTCGTTGCGCCGGGCGTCGGGCAGATCCTGGAGGGCGTTCGCCAGGTCGGCCGGGCGCATGTCCTCCAGGACGGCGAGCAGGTTCGCCGTACCCCGGTTGTCGCCCACCGCGCCCAGCCCGCGGACCCGGTCCCAGTCGACCTGGTGGAGGTGGCCGCGGCGGGTGAGCCGGCCGGTGTGCTCGCGCACGGCGACGCGGCTCAGCGCCCACTCGCCGCCGCGGCTGGACTCCATCGCCACGTCCACCACCGAGCCGGCCTGCCCGCTGTCGAGCTGGACCCGGCGGTCCAGCAGCTCCTGGAGCACCAGCAGTTCGTTCGGGCGCTTCTCGAACCGGCGCAGGTTGAGCGTGCCGCTGCCGAGCACCACCGCGTCCGTGTCGATGGAGGTGATCCGGTTGATGGACAGGAAGATGCGCCGCCGCATCGGCATCTCGGCGACCAGACCGACCACCTCCGGCGGTCGCTGGGTCGCCCGCATCCGGGCCACCGCGTCGCGGACGCGGCCGACCTGGTCGCCGTTCGGGTCGAAAACGGCGACTCCGGCGAGTCGAGCGAGGTAGACCCGGTTCGGCGTGCTCACGGGCACCAGCCTAAGGGCCTACTCTCTAACAGCATGTCGACCTTGGGCTACGAGATCGTGGACGTCTTCACCGACCGCCCGTTCGCCGGCAACCCGCTGGCCGTGGTGTTCGGCGCGGAAGGGCTGGCCACCGAGCAGATGCAGGCGCTCGCGCTGGAGTTCAACCTGTCCGAGACGGTCTTCGTGCTGCCGCCGACGCAGGTGGGCGCCACCTACCGGGCCCGGATCTTCACCCCGGCCGACGAGCTGCCCTTCGCCGGGCACCCGAGCGTCGGCGCCGCGGTGACCGCGAGCCGGCGTGGCGTCTTCGGCGCGGGCCGGGTCACCCAGGAGTGCGGCGCCGGCGTCCTGCCGATCGAGGTGACAGCCACCGGCGCGACGCTCACCGGCGGCACGCCCACGCTCGGCCCGGAACTCGACCCGGAGCCGCTGCTGGAGATGGTCGGCCTCACCGGCCCCGACCACGTCGGCCCGCCACCGCGGGTCGCCGGGTGCGGCCTCGAATTCCCCTATCTTCCGGTACGCCCGGACGCGGTGGCCCGGGCACGGTTGAACACGACGGCGGCGCAGCGGTACGGAGTGGAGCACGTCAGCCTCTTCTCCTGGGAGCCCGGTTCGCAAACCGCACACGCCCGGGTCTTCGTGCCGGGGCTCGGCGTACCGGAGGACCCGGCGACCGGCTCGGCCGCCCTGGGACTGGGCGTGTGGCTGGTCGCCAGCGGCCTGCTGCCCGGCGAGGGCCGCGCGGAGTACACCGTCCGGCAGGGCATCGAGATCAACCGTCCGTCGACGCTCGCCTGCACGGTGACCGCGTCCGGCGGGCTGGCGGTGGGCGCCACCGTCTCCGGCCAGGTCATGCCGGTGGCCCGAGGCGAGATCACCGTCCCCCCGTTCATCGGCTGACCGCCCGCCCGTGGCCCTCTCCGGGGTGGGGTGGGCGGGGGATGGGGCAGGATGGCGGGGTGAGTGACGAGGTGGACGAGCGGGTGACGCCGCCGCTCGTGGACGAGGCGGTGAAGAAGGCCGCGGTCTGCTGGGTGAGCACCGCCGGCGGCCCGGCGTACGCGCTGTGGTGCCTGCCGCTGGAGGGCACCCTGCTGGTGGTCACCGGTCCCGGCGAGCAGGCCGCACCCGGGCTGGCCGACAGCGACACGGCCGACGTGACGCTGCGCGGCGACCACGGCGGGCGGATCGTCAGCTGGCCGGCGCGGGTGACCCGGCTGCAACCGGGCACCGAGGAGTGGGACACCGTCGCGCCGCTGGTCGCGGCGAAGCGGCTCAACGCCTCCGGCTCCGCCGCCGAGCTGGTGGAGCGGTGGGCGGCACAGGGGTGCGCGCTGAACCGGCTCGCGCCCGCCGGCACCGCGGTGTCCGGCGCCGACCTGCCGGACGGCTCGCTGAGCGAGCAGCCCCGACCGACCCCTGTGGTACGGGCCGTCCGCAAGCCGTTCCGCCTGCACCGCGTCCGCCGCCGCTGACCGTGCGAACCGTCGGCGGGCCGGGTCAGGCGACGGGGACCGGGTTGAGCAGGTCGAGCACGCCCCTCAGTGAGGTCAGCGACGGCCCGTCGAAACCGTGGTCGGCGTTGAGGACCACGTGGTCGGCGAGATCCGGTGCCGCCAACCGGGCGGCGCTCAGCCCCGCCCGCTCCGCACCGGTCAGCTCCTGGCTGTCGCCGTCCCCGACGTAGAGGCAGTCGGCCGGGGCCTGGCCGAGCCGGTAACACGCGGCCAGGTAGAGCGCCGGGTCCGGCTTGCAGCGTCCGAGGCGTACCGAGAAGACCTGGGCGTCGAGCAGCGGCGCGACGGCGAGCTGCGGCAGGAACGCCGGTAGTTCGTGCGTGCAGTCGCTGACCAGCCCGGTACGGACGCCCCGGTGGCGCAACGCGGCCAGCACCGGCACCGCCTCGGCGCGTAGCCGGGTGTCCGCGCGTACTGCCCGGTGCCGGGTGGCGACGGCGGCGCGCACGGTCGCGTCGGACGGGCGGACGCCGAGCCGGGCGCACACCCAGCGCATCGTCGACTCGGCGTTCCCGAAGGAGCCGCTGGCCCGTTCGTAGAAGCTGCTGTCCAGCACCTCCACCAGGGCCTCGGTGGAGCAGCCGAGCATGTCGGCGGTGGCGCGGTGGGCGGCTCCGCGCCGCACGCCATGGGTCAGGGTGCCGAAGAAGTCGAACAGCACCGCCTGGAATCCGGGCATGAGGGAACGCCTCCGGACGTCGAGGGGGGATCGCCGGGACGCGCATGATCGTAACGGAATGCTGACTTTCCGTGTCGGTCGGGTGTCCGTGTGAGGATTACCGTTCGTGCCGACCGTTCCGCATCGCCCGCCGCTCGACGCGCTGACGGTGGGCGCGCTCGCCCTGGCCGTCGCCTCGGTCTCGTCCTCGGCGCCGCTCGTGGCGTTCGCCGCCGCGTCGGCGCTGGCAGTGGCGTTCTGGCGTACCGCGTTGTCGGTGGCGGTCCTGGGCCCTGTCGCGTTGACCAGGAGGCGCGCCGAACTCCGGGCGCTGACAGTCGGGCCGGGCCGGCGCGAGGGGCTCTACTGCGTACTCTCCGGGGTCGCCCTTGCCGCCCACTTCGCCACCTGGATGCCGAGCGCGCAGCTCACCTCGGTGGCGGCCGCGACCGCGCTCGGGGCGACGCAGCCGGTGTGGCAGGGGCTGATCGCCCGCGGGCAGGGGCGGCGGCTGCCGACGGCGGTGTGGGCCGGAATCGCGGTGGCGGTGCTCGGCGCGGTGCTCGCCACCGGCGCCGACTTCGGCGTCTCCGGCCGGGCGTTCGCCGGCGACCTGCTCGCGGTGGTCGGCGGACTGTTCGCGGCCGTCTACACCGCGTTCGGCGAGCGGGCCCGGGCCAGCATCAGCACCACCACCTACACCACCGTCTGCTACGGCGTCTGCGCGGCGATCCTGCTCGTGGTGTGCCTGGTCGGCGGCGTACGCCTGCACGGCTTCGACGGCGCGACCTGGCTGGCGATCCTCGGCCTGGTGGCGGGCGCCCAGCTGCTCGGCCACTCGATGTTCAACTACGCCCTGCACCGGGTCTCCGCGACCACAGTCAGCGTGCTGATCCTGCTGGAGGCGCCCGGCGCGGCGCTCATCGGCTGGGTGTGGCTGGGGCAGTTGCCCCGGCCGCTGGCGCTGCCGGGCCTGGCGCTGCTGCTGGCCGGCGTGGCGGTGGTGGTGCTCGGCGGCGCGCGCGCCGGCCGTCGCGCCACGCCGGTCGCGGCCCCCGCCGACCCGACGCCGCTCGGCGACTGAGCCGGTCGGGGCGAAGTCGCGCCGTTCCGGCCACCGGGCCGTCCGGTTTGCACGAAAGTGCTCAGGGTGGGGGCGGACCGGGACGACGCGGCGGAGGCGGGCACCGTCGTCACGCCCTCGGCCGAGTTCCCGCCGCTCGGCGACGAGGAACGGGCGGCGCTCGGCCGGATCGGCGAGCGCTGGCGTGGCCCGCGCCGCGCCGACGACCTGCCGGTCGACCCGACGCTCGGGCGGCACGACCGGCACCCGGCGCCCACCCGGTTCGGCCGGCTGGCGCCGATCGACATGTTCACCGTGGCGCAGCCGGACGAACTGGTCGCCACCGGTGCGGCCGACCTGCCCGGCGACCGGGCCGGCCGGACCGCCGCCCGGGTCCGCCGGGCGCTGCTCGGGCCGCCGCTGTCCAGCGCGTCGGTGCTGTACGAGCGGATGCGCAAACTCGTCGCGCTGCCGGTGCTCTCCTCCGACCTGCTCAGCTCCGTGGCGTACGGGCCGGAGGCGATGCTCGCCGTGCTGGTGCTGGCCGGGAGCGCCGCGCTCGGACTGGCCCTGCCGCTCGCCGCCGTGCTCGTGGTGCTGATGGTCGCCGTCGGCCTCTCCTACCGCCAGACCATCCCGGCCTATCCGCACGGCGCCGGCTCCTACATCGTCGCGGGGGACAACCTCGGGCGTACGCCGGGACTCGCCGCCGCGGCCGGGCTGATGCTCGACTACGTGCTGACCGTGTCCGTGTCGGTGGCGGCCGGGGTGCACGCGGTCACCTCGGCGCTACCCGGGCTCAGCTCGTGGGCGGTGCCGCTCGGGGTGCTGGTGATCGCGGTGCTGCTCGCCGGCAACCTGCGCGGCGTACGCACCGCGGGGAACATCTTCGTGCTGCCCACGTACGCGTTCGTGGTGGTGCTGCTCGCGGTGCTGGCTGTGGGTTACGCGAAGGCCGCGGCGCGGGGTTTCGCACCGGTGCCGCCGCCGTCGGTGCCCGCCGCCGAGGGCCTGGGCCTACTGCTGGTGCTGCGGGCGTTCTCGTCCGGCGCGGTGTCGATGACCGGCATCGAGGCGGTCTCCAACGCGGTGCCCGCGTTCCGCCCGACCGAGTGGCGCAACGCCCGCACCACGCTCGGCTGGATGGTCGCCATGCTCGTCACGCTGTTCGCCGGCCTGGTCGGGCTGATCCACCTCGACGGCCTGGTGCCCCGGGCGGACGAGACGCTGCTGTCCCAACTCGGCCGGGTGACGTTCCCGAGCGGGCCCGGGTACGCGATCCTCCAGGCCACCACCGCGCTGATCCTGCTGCTCGCCGCGAACACGGCGTTCAACGACTTCCCCCGGCTGCTGTTCTTCATGGCCCGCGACGGGCACGCGCCGCGCCGCTTCCTGCACATGGGTGACCGGCTGGCGTTCAGCAACGGGCTGGTGGCGCTGGCGCTGACCGCAGCGGCGGTGTTCGTCGCGTTCGGCGGGCACACCGAGCGGCTGATCCCGCTGTACGCGGTGGGCGTGTTCCTCGCCTTCACGCTGTCCCAGACCGGGATGGTGGTGCACTGGCGGCGCCACCGGGGGCCGGGATGGCGCCGCCGGCTCGCCGTCAACGCGGCCGGGGCGGCGCTGTCCGGGCTGGTGCTGCTGACCGCAGCGGTCGCCAAGTTCACCGAGGGCGCCTGGGTGGTGGTGCTCGCCGTGCCGCTGCTCGTGCTGCTGTTCCGCCGGATCCACAGGCACTACGCCCGGCTGCACCACGCGCTGGCTCTGCATCCGCCGCCGTCCGCGCCGCCCGCCGAGGGCGACGAACTGCCCCAGCAGGTACGCCACCTGGTGGTCGTGCCGGTGGCCCGGCTGAACCGGGCGTCGCTGCGCGCGCTGGCGTACGCGACGTCACTCGGGCGGCCGACGCTCGCCGTGCACCTCGCTCCCGAGGAGGCCGAGGCGGACCGGTTCCGGGAACAGTGGCGGGCCTGGGGGGACCACCTGCGGCTGGAGACGATCGTGTCGCCGTACCGGTCGGTGATCGGGCCGCTGGCGCACTACCTGGAGGCGTTGCACGCCGCGAGCCCGGACCTGACGCTCACCGTGATCGTGCCGGAGGTGGTGCTGCGCCGGCGGCGGTACCGGCTGCTGCACAGCCGCGCCGAGCAGCGGCTACGGGTCGCGTTGCGCGCGCTGCCCGGCGTGGTGGTCACGAGCGTCCCGGTGCACGTGTCGTGACCTCAGACGTCGTGGACCTCCAGCACCCGGGTGGCGGGGGCCGCGTCGCCCAGCTCGGCGCGCAGCGCGACGCGCTCCGGGTCGACCAGGAACGCGTCGAGCCCGGCGCGGGCGGCGAACCGGATCACGTGCACCTCGGTCTCCCCGTCCCCGGTGCGCAGCCGACGTTCCAACTCGCCGCCGTGCCGGCCGAGCAGCGCCAGCACCGCGTCCTCGTACCGCCGCCCGGCGTCCACGTCGGCGCTCAGGTCGACGAGCGCGACCAGCAGGACCGCTTGCTCCGTGGTCATGTGTTCCTCTCGGTTCCGTCAGGCGTCCAGCCCGAGCGCCTTCGCGCTGGCCGTCCAGAGCCGGGCGGCCAGCGCCGGGTCGGCGGCCTTGGGCCGGGGCCGGTGCGGCTTGCGGTCGGCGTAGTAGCCGCCGTCGATCAGCCGGGCCGGATCCTGGCAGGCGAGCCAGACGAGCGTCTCCGCGCCCTTCTCCGGGCTGCGGAACGGCAGCAGCCGCATGCCGAGCGCCACGATCCGGCTCTCGTTGCCGAAGCGGGTACGCACCACGCCGGGGTGGAACACGTGCGCCGGCACCTCCGGCCAGCGTCGCGCCGCCTCGGCGGTGAACAGGATGTTCGCCTGCTTGCTGGTGCCGTACGCGCGGAACGGCCGGTAGGAGCGCAACGCGGAGTTGAGGTCGTCCGGGTCCAGCACACCGCTGCGGTGCGCGTCCGATCCGGTGACCACCATCCGCCCGATCCGGTCCCGCAGCAGGTTGCTGAGCAGGAACGGGGCGAGGTGGTTGGCCTGCATGCTCAGCTCGAACCCGTCGACCGTGGTGATCGGTTCCAGCACGATCGCGCCGGCGTTGTTGGCGAGCACGTCGATCCGGTCGTACCGCTCGCGTAACCGCTCGGCGAGCCCGCGTACGTCGTCGAGCACCGCGAAGTCGGCGCGGAACAGCTCCGGCTGCTCGCCGCAGCACTCGCGGACCCGTTCGCCCGCGGCGCGCAGCCGGGCCGGGTCGCGGCCGACCAGCACCACCTGGTCACCGCGGCGCGCCAGTTCCTCCGCGGCAGCCAGCCCGATGCCGGAGCTGGCCCCGGTCAGCACCACGATCCGACGCTCAGTGAGATCTTCCACAGGTCCATTCACCCCGGTCACGGCACGAGGTTACCGTGGCGTCACCACGCCCTTTGGGATCGTTAAGTTCTCGAAATCCACCGCTGCGCCGGCACTCGCGCCGGACGCTGGAAGGAGCGCATCCATGACCGCTGTCGGTCGTCCCCGCCGATCCTGCCTGGCGGTACCCGGCTCCAGCGTCAAAATGCTCGGCAAGGCCCAGGGCCTCCCCGCCGACCAGGTCTTCCTGGACCTGGAGGACGCGGTCGCCCCGCTGGCGAAGCCGGACGCGCGCAAGAACATCGTGGCCGCGCTGAACGAGGGCGACTGGGCGGGCAAGACCCGCGTGGTCCGGGTCAACGACCTGACCACGCCGTGGACCTACCGGGACGTCATCGAGGTGGTCGAGGGCGCCGGGGCGAACCTGGACTGCATCATGCTGCCGAAGGTGCAGAACGCCGAGCAGGTGCACTGGCTGGACCTGCTGCTCACCCAGATCGAGAAGACGCTCGGCCTGGAGGTGGGCCGGATCGGCATCGAGGCGCAGATCGAGAACGCGGCCGGGCTGGTGAACGTGGACGCCATCGCCGGCGCCTCGCCCCGGGTCGAGACGATCATCTTCGGCCCGGCCGACTTCATGGCCTCGATCAACATGAAGTCGCTGGTGGTCGGCGCGCTGATCCCGGACTACCCGGGCGACCCGTACCACTACATCCTCATGCGCATCCTGATGGCCGCGCGGATGCACGACAAGCAGGCCATCGACGGCCCGTTCCTGCAGATCCGGGACGTGGACGCGTTCCGCGAGGTGGCGAAGCGGTCGGCGGCGCTGGGCTTCGACGGCAAGTGGGTGCTGCACCCCGGCCAGATCGACGCCGCGAACGAGGTCTACTCCCCGGCGCAGGCCGATTACGACCACGCCGAGCTGATCCTCGACGCGTACGACTACTACACCTCGGAGGCGGGCGGGAAGCTCGGCGCGGTGATGCTCGGCGACGAGATGATCGACGAGGCGTCCCGCAAGATGGCGCTGGTGATCGCCGCCAAGGGACGCGCCGCCGGCATGTCCCGTACCTCCTCGTTCACCCCGCCCTCGGAGTGACCGGCCCGGGCCGCCCCGAGTTCGCGGGGCGGCCCGCCGAGTTCAGTAGGTCGTGCTGTCGTAGCCGGACGAGTCCTGGTTGGCCGCCCAGACAATGAAGATCACGATGGCGGCGGTGGCCAGCACGGCCAGCACGGTGGCGATCCAGCCGACGATGATGCCTGCGGTGGCGAAGCCCTCGCCGCCCTCGCCGCGCTCCCTGATCTGCTTACGGGACACGTGGCCGAGGATCGCGCCCACCACGCCGATGTAGCCGCCGAGGCCGTAACCGCAGAGGCCGAGCGCGCCGACGATCGAAATGACCATCGCGGCGATGGCCAGGCCGTTCTGCTTCGGTCCGGAGGGGTACCCGTATCCGGGATAACCACCCGGGGGCGGGTACGCGCCCGGCTGCGGATAGGCGCCCGGCGGGTAACCGGCCGCCGCGTACGGGTCGGCGGACTTCATGCCGGCGTACGGGTCGGCGGACGCGTACGGGTCCGCCGAGGTGGGCTGGGCCGGGATGGGATTGCCGGCCATCGGATCGGCCGGTGGGCTCGACTGCGGCCCGGCCGCCGAGGGGTCCTGCCAGCCACCGGACGGTGGGGGATAGGTCATCTGATCATCTCCAGGTACGTGGTCGCGCTCAGGGTAGCCACCTTGCGCGCGACACGGACGTCCCCTTTCCGGCCACCGCGTTGCCCGTGGGGTCGGCACGGGGCAGGATCCTCGGCATGGCACTTGACGCGCGTGGGGGTCGGTCGCGACGGGACATGAGCCGGCCGGGGTCGGTGCGGCGCCCGCGCGCCGGCGAGCCGGCCGGCGCCGCCGACTCCGAACGGCCGGCGCCGCTGCCGGAACCGGCCACCATGCGCCTGGACGGCCGGGTCGCGCTGGTGACCGGCGCGGGCAGTCCGGACGGCATCGGGTACGCGACCGCGCGCCGGCTGTCCGACCTGGGCGCCCGGGTGGCGATCGTGTCCACCACGAGGCGCATCCACGAACGCGCGGGCGAGCTGGGCGTCACCGGTTTCGTCGCCGACCTCACCGACGAGTCGGAGGTGGGCGCGCTCGCCGACGCGGTGGCCGAGCAGCTCGGCGACGTCGAGGTGCTGGTGAACAACGCGGGCCTGGCGAGCCGGGCCAGCCCGGAGGTGCTGCGGCCGGTGGCCCAGCTGACGTACGACGAGTGGCGCGGCGAGATCGACCGCAACCTGACCACCGCGTTCCTGTGCAGCCGCGCGTTCATCGGCGGCATGGCCGAGCGGGGCTGGGGCCGGATCGTCAACCTGGCCGCCACCGCCGGGCCGGTCAACGCGCTGCCCACCGAGGCGGCCTACGCGGCGGCCAAGGCCGGTGTGGTCGGGCTGACCCGGGCGCTGGCGATGGAGATGATCGCCGACGGGGTGACGGTGAACGCGGTGGCGCCCGGAATCATCCACACCGCGGCGTCCACCATGGCCGAGATCAAGCAGGGCCTGGGTACGCCGGTCGGGCGTCCCGGCACGCCGGACGAGGTGGCCGCGGCCATCGCGTTCCTCTGCTCGCCGGCCGCGTCGTACATCACCGGGCAGATGCTGGTGGTCGACGGCGGCAACAGTGTCCGGGAGGCGCAGTTCCGCTGACTGTCAGTAGGTGCCGTTGTCGGAGTTGGCCCAGATCGCCAGCCCGATCCAGCCGCAGCAGACCAGCAGGCCGATCGCGGTGAAGATGTAGCTGAGGATCAGTCCCCAGTTGGCGAGCTGGTCGCCGTCCTCGCCGGTCTGCCGGATCTGCCGCTTGGCCAGGTGGCCGCAGACGATGCCGGCGGGCGCGAAGACGAACGCGAAGACGAGCGACAGGATGGCGAGCACGTTCGTGCCACGGGGGCCTGGTCCCGGCCCCTGACCGGGCGGGCCGTACTGGCCGTAGGGCGGCTGCGGTGCGTACGGGGGTTGCTGGCCCCACTGCGGGTGCTGCTGGCCGTACTGCGGCTGCCCGTACGGCTGGCCGTGCGACGGCGGCTCGTACGGCGACGGTGGCTGCTCGTCGGTCACGGGCGCCCCTTTCCCCAGGTCGACGGCCCTTTCTCTTGCGGACGCTACCCGCAGCGGTGAACCTTTTCACAGCGGTTGTGTGGACTGGTCACCTTGGCGCGGCCGGTCGCGGGACCGATACTGACCGAGCGTTCAGTTACCCATGAGTAAGGCGCCGACCCCGGAGGCTGAGATGGCCCGACTCGCCCAGACACCCGGACTGACCGACGTGCAGCGGTCGATCCTGGAAACCGTCCGGGAGTTCGCCGACAAGGAGATCATCCCGCACGCGCAGCGGCTGGAGCACGCCGACGAGTACCCGAGCGACATCCTCGACGGGATGCGCGAGATGGGGCTGTTCGGCCTCACCATCGACGAGGAGTACGGCGGCCTGGGCGAGTCCCTGCTGACCTACGCGCTCGTGGTCGAGGAGCTGTCCCGGGGCTGGATGTCGATCTCCGGCATCGTCAACACCCACTTCATCGTGGCGTACCTGATCTCGCAGCACGGCTCGGCCGACCAGAAGGCCCGGCTGCTGCCCCGGATGGCCACCGGCGAGGTGCGGGGCGCGTTCTCGATGTCGGAGCCCGAGTGCGGCTCGGACGTCTCGGCGATCAAGTCGAAGGCCGTCCGCGACGGCGACAACTACGTCCTCAACGGCCAGAAGATGTGGCTGACCAACGGGGCGTACTCGTCGGTGGTGGCCACCCTGGTCAAGACCGACACCGGGGCCGACTCGGTCTACGGCAACATGAGCACCTTCCTGCTGGAGAAGGAGCCCGGCTTCGGCGAGACCGCGCCCGGCCTCACCATCCCCGGCAAGATCGACAAGATGGGCTACAAGGGCGTCGAGACCACCGAGATGGTGCTCGACGGCGTCACGGTGCCCGCCTCCGCCGTGCTCGGCGGCGAGGAGAAGGTCGGCCGCGGCTTCTACCAGATGATGGACGGCATCGAGGTCGGCCGCGTCAACGTCGCGGCCCGCGCCTGCGGCATCTCGATCCGGGCGTTCGAGCTGGCGGTCGCGTACGCCCAGCAGCGCCACACCTTCGGCCAGCCGCTCGCCAGGCACCAGGCCGTCGCGTTCAAGCTCGCCGAGATGGGTACGAAGATCGAGGCCGCGCACGCGCTCATGGTCAACGCGGCCCGGCTCAAGGACGCCGGCCAGCGCAACGACGTCGAGGCGGGCATGGCGAAGCTGCTCGCGTCCGAGTACTGCGCCGAGGTGGTCCAGGAGGCGTTCCGGATCCACGGCGGCTACGGCTACTCCAAGGAGTACGAGATCGAGCGCCTGATGCGCGAGGCGCCGTTCCTGCTGATCGGCGAGGGCACCTCGGAGATCCAGAAGACGATCATCTCGCGCGGTCTGCTCAAGCAGTACAAGCAGTAGGGGCCCGGCTCACCGCTCGGGCCGGCGCGCTGCCTGCTCGGCGGCGGGCAGGTGCCGCCGCGCGTGCTCGGCCAGCGCCGTCGGGTCGTCGGCGTACAGCCGGATCTCCCGTACCGGCTCGCTCGGCCCCTTCGGCAGCCGTACCGACAGCGGCTCGCGCAGCACCACGTCGACCGCCGTCTGGCTGCCGACGCCGAGGTTGAGCACCGCCGGGTCGTCCGCGTCGTACTGGACGGCCCGGCTGGACGGCAGCGACCGGCGGCGGACCGCCACCCGGGCGACCGCGCTCCACGGGATCGTGACGTCGACCGAGGTGCCGTTGCGCACCCGCAGGCCGGCGTCGTCGACGACGTGCGGATGGATCCGGAGGGCGGCCAGCAGCCCGATCATCCACAGCACACCCCAGACGCCGAGCGCGATCGCCGCGTGCCGCACTGTCGGCTGGTCGACCGTGTGCCGCAGGATCACGTCGAGGATCGGGATCTCGATCGTGGACAGGGCGATGAAGGCCAGCAGGATCGGCTGCACGCCGCCGACGTAGGCGTACGTCCCCGCGCCCGGGGCGACCGGATACGGGCGGCGCAGGATCCACCGGGTGAGGCTGCGCCACATGCCCCACTCGTACGCCACCGCACGCCGCGCCAGCCGGATCGCCCGTCCCATGACCGCACCCCCTCTTCTTCAATACAACTGCAATGTAAAACGCGTGTCGGCGGGGTGTCAATGCAGTCGTATTGTGAAACCATGGGGGCATGCCGAAGCGGGTCGACCACCGGGAGCGTCGCGCGCTGATCGCCGACGCGCTGATGCGGGTCGCGGCCGAACAGGGCCTGGAGGCGGTCAGCCTGCGCCACGTGGCCGCCGCCGCCGAGGTCAGCACCGGGATGGTGCAGCACTACTTCCGCACCCGGGACGAGATGATGGTCTTCGCGCTCGCCGTGGTGCGCGAGCGCAACGAGGCCCGGGTCCGGAAGGCGGTCGAGCCGCTCGGCGCGACTCCGGCGCCCCGGGCGCTGCTGCGGGCCATGCTGGCCGAGCTGCTGCCGCTGGACGAGGACCGGCGGGCGGACGGGCGGGTGGCCCTGGCGTTCCTCGCGTACACCGCCGTCCGGCCGGCCGTGGCCGCCGCGCTGCACGACGAGACGGCCGCGCTGCTGGCCTTCGTGGCCGGGCAGATCGCCACCGGCTCACCGTTCGTCGCGGACGGCCGGGTGGACCCGGAACGGGCCGCGGTCGGGCTGCTCGCGGTGATGGAGGGTCTCGGCATCTACGTGCTCGGCGGTCACTACCCCCCGGAGACCGCGTTGGCCGCGCTCGACGCCCAGCTCGACCTGATCTTCGGGCCCGAACCCCCGCCCGGAGCCGTCAGTCGCGACGGGTCAGGCCGGCGGCGGCCCGCTCGACGATGAGGCACTTGTCCTCGACGTAGTCGAGGCCGGCCTCCTCGGCGATCCGGCGCGCCTCGTCCGAGAAGATCCCGAGCTGCAACCACACCGCCGGGGCGCCGATCGCCACCGCCTGCCGCACCACGTCGACCGCGTCGCGGGCCGGGCGGAACACGTCGACCAGGTCGACCGGGTGCGGGATGTCGGCGAGCGTCGGGTACGCCTTCTCGCCGAACAGCTCGTCCACAGTCGGGTTGACCGGGATGATCCGCCACCCGTGCCGCTGCATCTCCAGCGGTACGCGGTGCGCGGCCTTGCCCGGATCACGGGAGGCGCCCACGACGGCGATCACGGCGGAGTCGGCGAGGATCTGCTGAGCGGAACGCATTCCCCGAGACTAGCCCCGCCGGTGCGGGTTTCCCCCGGTCGCTAGAGCAGGGAGAGCTGTTCGGCGGCCGGTGCGGGCGGCGGGGTCTCGGGCAGCCGTCTGTTGTCGCCGGTCTCGCCGCGGTTCAGCCCGTGTCGGCGTGCCGCCATCCGCACCCGCGCTGTCACCTCCCGCTGGTACGCCTGCGGCGCGTACGAGCCGGCCTGGTAGAGCTGCCGGTAGCGGGGCACCAGGTGGGGGAACTCCCGGGCCAGCCAGCGGGCGTACCACTCCCGGGCACCGGGCCGCAGGTGCAGCGGCAGCGGCGTCACGCTCGCCGCCCCGGAGGCAGCGACTGCCGCGACAGTGGCGTCGATCGACTCCTCGTCGTCGCTGAGACCGGGCAGGATCGGCGCCATCAGCACGCCGACGGAGAAACCGGCGTCGGTGAGGGTGCGGACCGCGTCGAGGCGGCGGCGCGGGCTCGGCGTACCAGGCTCGGCCGCCCGCCAGAGCGCCTCGTCGACGAACCCCACCGAGTACGACAGCCCGACCCGTGTCACCTCGGCCGCCTGGAGCAACAGGGGCAGGTCGCGCAGCAGCAGCGTGCCCTTCGTCAGGATGGAGAACGGGTTCGCGAAGTCCCGCAGCGCCTCGATGATCGGCGGCATCAGGCCGTAGCGGCCCTCGGCCCGCTGGTAACAGTCCACGTTGGTGCCCATGGCGACGTGCGCGCCGCGCCAGCGAGGCGCGGCCAGTTCGCGGCGGACCAGCTCACCGGCGTTGACCTTGACGATCACCTTGCGGTCGAAGTCGGCGCCCGGGTCCAGGTCGAGGTAGGTGTGGGTGTTGCGGGCGAAGCAGTTGTGGCTGACCACGCCGTTGGCGATGAAGTCGCCGGTGCCGGTGGTGATGTCCCACAGCGGAAGCTCCAGGCCGAGGTCCTCGACGGCTGTCACCTGGAGCTGCGCCGCGCACTTGAGCGCCATGCCCTCGATCGAGCGCCGGGCCGTGACGGCCGGGTCGGTGAGGTGGAAGAAGCGCAGCCGCTCCGGCAGCCCGCCGGTCAGCCGGAGCTGCCGCGCCGCACCGGGGGCGCCCGGCACGTCGAGCGCCCACCGGAAGTCGAAACGCTCCAGCGCCGCGGCCGCGCGGTCCCGGCTCTCGTCGTCGGCGACGCTGACCCGGAACACGCCCCGGTGGCAGGTGCCGGCGGCGTCGAACATGCCGGCCAGGTAGCCCAGCGCCCAGTCGCCAGTCGCCTCGTCGGGTGGCGTGAACAGCCCGGTGACGACGTCGGCCGGGCCGGAAGTGCGTACCACAGTGGTCGTCGCCCGGCGGCCCACCCGGACGACGGTGGTCCGCTCGACGGTGACCCCCGCGTCGGCCAGATAGCGTTCGGCCCGGTCGAGCGCCTCTGCCTCGGCGGTGGCCAGCCGGAACCGGGTGTCGCGCCGGTGACCGGCGGGGTGGTCGTCGCGGACCAGAGCGTGCAGGTAGCCCCGGCGGTAGTCGGCCGAGCGCTTCGGCGCCACCACGAACCCGCCGGTGCCGAGCAGGCGGTTACGGGTGGTCAGGTGCGGACGGCGTCCGCCGCCGCGCATGGTCCCGGTGACGTGCTTCCAGCCGCGTTCGGTGAGGAACCGGTGGTCGCCGCTGGCGACGAGCGTGGTGCCGTCGGCGAGGGTGACCCGGTAGGCCCGCTTCACGGTGGACCACTTGTCGAGCACCGTGGTGACGACGTAGTGGCGGTAGGCGCCGCGCCGCCGGGTGCCGTAGATGCGGTCGCCGGGCTCCAGCTCGCTGATCGCCCTGGTGCGGCCGTCGGCCATCAGGATCGGAGTGTCGCCGCCCAGGCAGTAGACGCAGGCGTGCGAGCAGCCCCGGTAGGGGTTGATCGTCCACTCGAACGGCACGCGTGACTGGCCGGGCACCCGGTTGATGATCGACTTGGCGTGGACCTCGTAGAAGGTCATACCGGCGAAGCCCGGGGTGTCGAACGTGCGGGCGACGGCGCCGGGCAGCGCCAGCGGCAGGGGTGGAGCCGCCGGCGCCGCCCGATCGGGAGTCCCCTCGTCCGGGGGAGCGGAGAGGTTGTCCCAGCGCATGGGGTTCATTCGAACACGTGTTCGAACAAAGCGCAAGCGAGCCCGCCGCGGTACGGAAACGCCGCCGGCCGGCGCCCGAAGCAGGGCACCGGCCGGTGGCGTGTGGAACGTCAGTGGTTGTGCTCGGCCAGCTTCTTGCGGACGTCGTCCATGTCCAGCGCCTGGACCTGCTCGATGAGGTTCTCCAGCGCCGACTCCGGCAGCGCGCCCGGCTGGGCGAAGACGATCACGCCGTCACGGATCGCCATGATCGTCGGGATGGAGCTGATGTTGAACTTCGCCGCCAGCTCCTGCTGCGCCTCGGTGTCGACCTTGCCGAAGGCGATGTCCGGGTGCTTCTCCGAGGAGCGCTCGTAGACCGGGGCGAAGCGCTTGCACGGGCCGCACCAGTCCGCCCAGAAGTCGAGCAGGACGATCCCGTCGCGCCCGGTCACCTCGTCAAAGTTGGCCGTGGTCAGCTCAACCGTTGCCATTTGCTCTCTCCGATCACCGCGGATTGTCGTACGTCCGGTGGAACCAGGGTCAGTCCGTCCGAATTCCCGCCGCGGGGGTGACGAAACGCTGAGCGCCGGGACGGTGACCCTGAGCACATCGAACACCATCTGTTCGCTCCGTTCGTGCGGAACGCAAATGCACGCCGCACTTGCGTGACGGGACGTGATGGGAGCGTTTCCAAGGAGATCACTCTCAGTTTCCGCTACGTCTCGGTAACTTCGGGCTTGACGAGCATCTATCCGGCCTGCGGAGATCGCTTATCGACCTCGTGTCGGTTACTTTGAGTAGTGTTACGAAAGGGTAAATGTGACCTCCGTCTCTGTCGGCGACGGGTGGTCGTACGGCAGAATTCTTCGCATCAGAGCGTGGGCGGCGGGTGCCGGGGAGGGCCCCGCCGCTCATTGCGTCCGGACCTCGGTGGCCCCCGGTGTGACATTTCCGCCGGGCGAGCGCCCCGCCCCTCGCCTTAACAAGCGATAAGGCATGCTGTGCCGAACTCCATCGCCGCCCGTGAAGGGGACAAGGATGCAGTTCGGCCGCTACTACGAGGAGTTCGAGGTCGGCGCGGTCTACCGGCACTGGCCGGGCAAGACGGTCACCGAGTACGACGACCACCTCTTCTGCCTGCTCACCATGAACCACCACCCGCTGCACATGGACGCGCACTACGCCGAGTCCGCCTCGCAGTTCAAGCGCAACGTGGTGGTCGGCAACTACATCTACTCGCTGCTGCTGGGCATGTCCGTGCCGGACGTCAGCGGCAAGGCGATCGCCAACCTGGAGATCGAGTCGCTGCGGCACGTCGCACCCACGTTCCACGGCGACACCATCTACGGCGAGACGACGGTGCTGGACAAGCGGGAGTCGGCCTCGAAGCCCGACCGCGGCGTGGTCGCGGTCGAGACCCGCGGCTACAACCAGGACGGCACGCTCGTCTGTGTGTTCCGCCGCAAGGTCATGGTCCCCAAGAAGGAGTACGCGGCCGCCGCCGTCCCGGACGGCGTCGACCCGGAGCGTCCCAGCTTCCCCGAGCCGCGCTGACCTCGCGTCCGTCCGGCTACCGGGCCTCGTTCTCCGTTCGGCGGGGACGGGGCCCGGACCTCGTCCGGGGGCATATGCTCGGGCTGGAGGTTCCCATGAGCCACTCCGTAGCCGGAGAGCCGCCTTCCGCCGGTCGCCGTGCCGCACCGCTCACCACCGCCGCCTACTCGGCGGCGGAGTGGGACCTGCTGACCGACCTGCCGGGCCGCGTCCTCGTCGCCGCCGCCTCACCCGGACCCGGGCGCCCGCCGCGCGGCGTCGCCGCCGGTCTGGCCGGCCTGGACGCGGTGGCCGCCGGCCGGGCCTTCGACAGCGATCTCGTCCGCGCCGTGGTGGCCGCCATCTACGCCCGCCACGACGGGACCACCGAGCGGGACGAGCGCCTCACCGACCTGGTCGACCTGCTGGCCGCCGCCCGGGCCGCGGTACGGGTGCTGCGCCGCCGTGCCGACCCGGCCGACTCGGCGGCGTACCGGCAGTGGGTGGAGTCGGTCGCCGCCCGGGTGTGCCGGGCCGGGCAGACCGCGTCGAGCCCCGCCGACACACGCTTCCTCGACCGGCTGGGCGGCGCGCTCGACCTGCGCTGACCGGGGACGCCGCCGGGCCGTACCCTCGGCAACCGTGACCGACGACCAGCTCGACGTGGGTGTGGGGCCGTGGCCCGGTGACCCGCCGGAGGACCCGCGCTACGACCCGGAGCTGCTCACCGCCGGGGACCGGCGCAACGTGGTGGACCGCTACCGCTACTGGCGGCGCGAGGCGGTGGTGGCCGACCTGGACCGGCGCCGGCACGACTTCCACGTGGCGATCGAGAACTGGCAGCACGACTTCAACATCGGCACCGTGGTCCGCAACGCCAACGCCTTCCTCGCCGCCGAGGTGCACATCGTCGGGCGGCGGCGGTGGAACCGGCGGGGCGCCATGGTGACCGACCGCTATCAGCACGTCCGGCACCACCCGACGATCGAGGAGTTCGTCGCGTGGGCGCGCGACGAGCGGTTGCCGGTGGTCGGGATCGACAACCTGCCCGGCTCCCGGCCGATGGAGACCGCGGTGCTGCCGCGCCGCTGCGTGCTCCTGTTCGGCCAGGAAGGGCCCGGTCTGTCGGCGGTGGCCCGGTCGGCGTGCGACGCGCTGTTCTCGATCGCCCAGTACGGCTCGACCCGGTCCATCAACGCGGGCGTGGCCAGCGGCATCGCCATGCACGCCTGGATCCGGTCGTACGCCGGGCCGCCGCCGGACTGAACGCCGCGTGGGTCCACCGCCGGACGGAAATCCCACGTTCGTCGGCCCGCCCCGCTTGACGCCTCGCGGGTCCGGGGTGACGGTGAGGGTGTGACTGTCGCGGTGAGTTGTCCGAAGTGCGCGGGCCCGGTGCGCGAGCCGGATCTGATGCACGCCGAGCACCGGTGCGTGCGCTGCGGCCCGGTCGCGCCGCTGCACGTGCCGGAGCACATCAGTGCCGAGATCATGGCCAGCGTGGTGGAGCGGATGGCCGCCGACCCCGACCCGGCAGGCCGGCTCCGGATGCCGCTGTGGTGCCCGTGGCCGCTCCCGCCGGGCTGGACGCTCACCGGCGTGGCGTGGGCGGGCGACGACCGCGCGGGCGTACGGGCCACGCTCGTCGCCTGCGCCGGTCCGGCCCCCCTGGACGGTGGGCCGGCCGACCTGATCTTCGTCGCCGAGGAACCCGGCGTCGGTCTCGGTTCCCGCTTCGCGGGACTGCCCGGACCCGACCCCGGCCCACAGGTGGAGGAGGCGCTCACCGATCCCGGCCCTGGTCATCCCGAGCGCCTGCCGCACGCGAAGATCCGGGTGGGCGGCCATCCGACTCCACTGTGGCTCGTCCGCTCCGAAACGGATCGAAGCGCGTACGCCGGCGAGGCTCGGGGAATGTGGCTCCATGCGATAGCCTGGCCGGCGAGTGCGGGTCACCTCCTCGCGGAAGAAGTCGTGCTGCACGACCTCACCGAGTGGACACCGCCCGAACTCGTGTACGGCGCACCATCTCCGTACCTGCACGGGCGGGCCTGACCGGCTCGCCACGGCTAGTCGGAGAGCGGACGCAGATATTCACGGTAAGACACCATGCTGATACTCTGGGTGCCGCTGCGGTAAACGGACCCGGCGCCGCGCGAGAGGATGGCCCGCTATGGTCAAGAAGGTCCTCACCTGGGCCGGCATCGCATTCTTGATCTTCTTTGTTGCGTACCGGCCCAACTCCGCCGCCGACGTCTTCAAGTCTCTCGGCGGCGGCATCATGGACATCGCGCAGGGCTTCGGCGACTTCTTCACCAACCTCGTCGCCTAGCCGCCCATGGGAAGCCCCTCCGGTCCACCCTTCGACCCGGACGACCCCGACCGGGCACGCCGGGAGCGCGACACCGAGCCGATCCCCCGGATCGACCCGGACGACCCGGCCGGTTACGGCCCCGGCCCGTACGCGGACGCGGACGACGCCGGTTACGGCAGCGCCTACACCGGTGAGGGGCGGTCCGGCCGGGCCTGGACGCGTGACCCGGACGGCTTCCCGGACCAGCCGATCTCCGAGGACGAGCTGGCCGGGCTGCGGTCCGACGCCTCCGGCATGGCACCCCGCCGGGTGCTGCCGCTGGAGGACGAGCCCAGCTCGCTCGTGGCGCGTTACCTCTTCCCCACCGAGCGCTACCGGGGCGAGTGGAAGCGGCACTGGATCCACCTCACCACCCCGATCATCGTCGGCGTGGCGGCCACGTTCGTGCTCGGCTACCTCTCCGGCTTCCTCGCCGGGCGGGACGTCGGCGCGTTGACCACCGTCGCCGTGCTGCTCTGGTTCGCCGTGATGGGCTGGGTGGCCTGGAAGGTCGCCGACTGGTGGTACGACCGGTTCATCCTGACCAACAAGCGGGTGATGGTGGTCAACGGGATCATCACCCGGCAGGTCGCGATGATGCCGCTCACCCGGGTCACCGACATGAAGTACGAGCAGAGCCCGACCGGCCGCGCCCTCAACTACGGCACGTTCGTGCTGGAGTCCGCCGGTCAGGAACAGGCACTCCGAGTGATCAAGAACCTGCCCAACCCGAACGAGCTCTACCTGCGCGTGGTCGAGGAGATGTACGAGCCGCAGGCGGTCGAGGCGCGGCTGGGCAAGGAAGCCGACGAGGCCAAGGCCGACGACGGAGCCTGAAACTTTTCGTCCGAACATCGGATGAACTGCACACCTTCCGCCATCGACCCGACCGGGCAGGCCGTGGCATTCTGCCAGGCAGGACGGGGGGAGATGAGTGTGGTGGTGAGCAGAGATCCGCTGGAGGAGGAGTTCCGCGAGTTCGTCGCGGCCCGGTCCGGCGCACTGCTGCGCACCGCGTACCTGCTCGCCGGTGACTGGGCCACCGCCGAGGATCTGCTCCAGACCGCGCTGACCAAGACCTACCTCGCCTGGAAGCGGCTCGGCGGGATCGACGCCATCGAGCCGTACGCCCGCCGGGTCATGGTCAACACGTCCACCAGCTGGTGGCGGCGCCGCTGGCACGGCGAGCGCCCCACCGAGGTGCTGCCGGAGCGCGCCGGCGTCGACGAGATCGAGCAGCAACTCGACCGGGACGCGCTCTGGCGGCACCTCCAGGCGCTGCCGGCCCGGCAGCGCGCCGTGCTGGTGCTGCGCTTCTACGAGGACATGTCCGAGGCGCAGACAGCCGCGCTGCTGGAGATCTCCCCGGGCACGGTCAAGAGCCAGACCTCCCGTGCGCTGAACACGTTGCGCCGCCGGCTCGGCTCCGAGGCGGCCCTGAGCCTGCCCACGCCGGCCGACGCGCCCGCCGCGACCCCGCCTGCCTCGCCCGCCGCAGCCGGCCGGTCCGTCCCGCCGGCCCGGGGCGCCGAGCCGACCCGTGCCCCAGCGCGACGGCCCGCCGCCCGGGTGCCCCGACCGGCCCCACCCGCGACTCCGGTCCGCCCCGCCGTCCCGATCCCGGCGGAGAGCCGATGAGCGGCACCCGGCACCACTGTGACAACCGGACGGGCAGCCCGGAGCGTCCATTCCCCGTGAGCGACGACGAGCTGGAGCGGGCGCTGCGGGAGACCCTGTCCCGCCGCGTCGAGACGTCCCGCCCGCTGCCCGCCGACCCGGCCGGGGAGATCCTGCGCCGGGCGCGGCGCACGGGCCGGCGGCGTACGCTCACCGGCCTGGCCCTGGCCGGGGTCGCCACCGTTGTCGTCACCACCGGAGTGGTCCAGTTCAGCGCACCGGGCGGCGACGGCGGCACGCCCACAGTGGTGCTCGGCGACCCGCCCGTCCTCTTCCCGTCCCCGGCGCCCTCCGGGCCGTCCTCGGTCACCCGCTTCGGGCCGGTCCGCGCCGAACTCGACCTGCTCGTCGGTGACCGGCTGGACACCAGCGGCGGCGAACGGCGGCAGCTGACCGGTGTGAGCGGCGTCGAACGGGCGCAGCGGATCCACGAGCAGGAGGGCTGGCTGCTCACCTCGGCGGCCACCGTCGCCGGCCGTACCCTCTGGTGGGTGCCGGTCGGTGGCGCCGCGCCGCAGGTCATGCTCGCCGCCGCGGACGCGGTGGCGATCTCCCCGGACGGCCGCCAGGTCGCCTGGCGGGACGGCACGGACGTGATCGCCGCCGGTGTGGTCGCCGGCCAGCTCATCGCGCCGGTCCGGATCGCCGCGCCGGAGGGCGCCGTGCCGGTCGGCTTCACCGGCGACGCGGTGCTGATCCGGCAGCCCGGCGACGGCGGGATGAGCGTCTGGAACCGCGCGCTGGGCGGGCAGCCGGGCCCGGTGAACCCGGCCGTCCGCACCGTCTACGGCACCCGGCCCGACGGCCGGGTGGTCGGCCTGGTCGCCGCCGGCCGGGATCAGCAGCTCTGCCTGGCCCTGCTCGACCCGGCCCGGGACCTCGCCCCGGTGCGTACCGGATGTGGCCTGAAGCTGGCCACCGACGGACTCGGCGCCGTCTCCTTCGACGGCCGGTGGCTGCTCGCGAACGGCACGTCGCGCACCGCCCTCCTGGTCGACCTGCGCGACCCGGCCAGCCCGGTCACCCACCCGGCCGGCCCGGTGCTGGCCGGCGGCGTGGCCTGGACCCGGGGCGGCGTGGCGCTGCACGTGGACGCGACCGGCGGGCTGGTCCGGGTCAAGCCCGAGCGGGTGCTGGCCGGTGACCGGCCCACGGCCTCGAAGGTCGAAGGGCTGGCGCCGGAGGACCGCCCGGTGGTGGTGGCCGACGTCCCCACGGTGCCGGACGGGGCGTAGCGTCGGGCGGGTGAGCGTCCCCGCCCGCATCGACCTGCATACCCACTCCACCGCCAGCGACGGCACCCTGACGCCCGCCGAACTGGTCCGGGCCGCCGCCGAGGCCGGGCTCGACGTGGTGGCACTCACCGACCACGACACCACCGCCGGCTGGGCGCCCGCCGTCGCCGTCCTGCCGCCCGGACTCACCCTGATCCGCGGCGCGGAGATCTCCTGCCGGTGGTTCGGCGCCGAACCGGCGATCCCGCTGCACCTGCTCGCGTACCTGTTCGACCCGGCCGAGCCGCACCTGGCCGCGGAACTGGCCCGGGTCCGCCGGGCCCGCGAGGAACGCGGCGAGCGCATCGTCCGGCTGCTCCAGGCGGACGGCATCCCGGTGAGCTGGACGGAGATCCTGGCCGGCGCGGGCGGCGGCACCGTCGGCCGCCCGCACATCGCGCAGGCGCTGATCCGGGCCGGTCTGGTCACCACCACCACCGAGGCGTTCGGGCCGGACTGGCTCGGCGAGCGGTACCGGCTGCCGAAGGACGACATCGAGGTGTTCCAGGCGGTGGCGCTGGTGCGGGCGGCCGGTGGCGTGCCCGTCTTCGCCCACCCGAGGGCCAGCAGGCGCGGCCGGATCGTGCCGGACGAGCTGATCGCGGACCTGGCGGCGGCCGGCCTGGCCGGGCTGGAGGCCGACCACGAGGACCACGACCCGGCCGAGCGGGCGCACGTCCGCGGGCTCGCCGCCGACCTGGGACTGCTGGTCACCGGCTCGTCCGACTTTCACGGCACGCACAAGACGGTTCGGCTCGGCGCGCACACCACCGACCCCGAGGCGTACGAGCGGATCGTCGCGCAGGCCCGCGGGGTGACCCCTGTCGCTTCGAGCTGAAGCGATCCGACGGCACGGCTACCGTGTCCGCGTGGATCTCAAGCTCTTCGGCGAGGTCTTCGTGACCCTGCTGGTGATCGTCGACCCGCCCGGAATGATGCCCATCTTCCTCGCGCTGACCGGGCCGTTGCCCGCGCGTGACCGGAACCGGGCCGCCTGGCAGGCCGTGGCGCTGGCGCTCGGGGTCATCGTGATCTTCGCGGTGGCGGGGCAGACGATCCTGGCGTACCTGCACGTCGACCTGCCCGCCCTCCAGGCGGCGGGCGGCCTGCTGCTGATCCTGGTCGCGCTGGAGTTGCTGACCGGCAAGGCGGACGACCCGAGCAACCAGGTCACCTCCAACATCGCGCTGGTGCCGCTCGGCACCCCGCTGCTGGCCGGGCCGGGCGCCATCGTGGCGACCATGCTGTTCGTGCAGCAGGCCGGCGGCGCCGTCGACTACCTCGCCATCGGGCTCGCCATCGTCGCGGTGATGGTCACCGTCTGGGTGGTGCTGCGTTTCTCCGGCGGGATCGTCAAGGTGCTGCGCCCCGGCGGCATCGAGGTGCTGACCCGGATCGCCGGTCTGCTGCTGGCCGCCATCGCGGTGCAGCTCATCGCCGACGCGATCGCCGCGTTCGTGACCCAGTACCTCAACAACGCCTGAGCGGGTCCGTCCGCTGTCGTATGCGGATGGCAGGATTCTCCGCGTGCGACGACAGTCAGCAGCCAGCGGCTCCAAGGCTCCCCGACCCCGCGCCGAGCAGTCCGAGCAGCTCGGCTTCGAGGGCATGCCGGAACGCCTGTTCGTCTGCACACCGAGCAAACTCGGCGCGTACGCGGACTGTCCCCGCCGCTACCGCTACGCCTACGTGGACCGGCCCGCGCCGCCCAAGGGCCCGCCGTGGGCGCACAACTCGCTCGGCGCGAGCGTCCACACCGCGCTGAAGAACTGGTACGCGCTGGCCCCCGACCGCCGCCGCCCCGAGGTGCTCGGCACGCTGCTCAAGGGCACCTGGGTCCGCGAGGGCTACCGCGACGACGAGCAGGAGCGCGACGCCTTCCGGCGGGCGCTGACCTGGCTGGAGAGCTACGTGGCGGGCCTCGACCCGGCCGACGAGCCGGTCGGCGTGGAACGGGTGGTCGCAGTCAAGACCGCGGTGCTCGCGTTCAACGGCCGCACCGACCGGATCGACTCGCGTCCCGGCCCGGACGGGCGGCCCGAGCTGGTCATCGTCGACTACAAGACCGGCCGCACCGGGCTCGACGCCGACGACGCGCGCGGCTCGCAGGCGCTCGCGCTCTACGCGTACGCGGCCGAGCGGGTGTTCCGCAAGCCGTGCCGCCGGGTCGAGCTGCACCACCTGCCGACCGGCACCGTCGCCGCGCACGAGCACACGCCGGAGTCCCTGAACCGGCAGCTCACCCGCGCCGAGGACACCGCCCGCGACATCATGGCCGCCGAGCGCGCGGTGGCCGACGGCGCCGACCCCGACGCGGCGTTCCCTACTGAGCCGGGCCCGCGGTGCGGCTGGTGCGACTACCGGCGTACGTGCCCGACCGGCGCGCAGACCCCGGGCAAGGAGCCTTGGTCCGCAGTCGAGCGTTTCGCCGACCCGGAGTGAGTGCGCGACGCCGTCAGGCCGCGGTCAGGCGGGCGGCGCGTTCCTTGGCGGCCTGCTGCAACGGGCCCTCCCGGTAGCGCCGGGGCACCGCGGCCAGCGCCAGCCGCAGCGCCCGCGCGCTCAGGTCCGCCGACAGGGCGGTGGTGGGCAGGCCCAGCCCGCCGTAGAGCCGCAACGCCCACGGCGGCAGCATCCCCAGCGCGGTGGCGGCGATCCCGAAGTACGCCCAGCGCGGCGGACCCAGGTTCAGGCCGACCCGCGCCGGCAGGCTGAGCTTCCACGGGATCGGCGGCGCGGTCAGGAACACCGCGGTCTCGGCCGCCTCCCGGGTCATCCGCAACCGGGGGCGTACGTCCCGGTAGTAGTCGGCCACCTCGGCGGCGGTACCCGGCACGTCGTCCGGGTCCAGCCCGACCAGGGCCGCCGACCGGCGCTGCTCGGTGTAGTAGCCGTCCACCTCGTCGTCGGTGAGCGCCAGCCCGGACCGCCGGGCGGTGCTCACGAACGACTCGACCTCGGTGACGTGCACCCAGCGCAGCAGCTCCGGATCGTCGACGCGGAACTCCTCACCGGTGAACGGGTCGGTGGCGCGCATCCGGGCGTGCCGCGTACGCAGCCGTCGCCCGGCCGCCTCCGCCTCGGCGGTGGTGCCGTAGATCGTCGTTCCCACGTACGTCGCCGTGCGGACGAGCCGCCCCCAGGCGTCGGTGCGGTAGTTGCTGTTCTGGGCGACGCCGGCCATCGCGCGGGGGTGCAGCGCCTGGAGGTAGAGCGAGCGCAGGCCGGCGACGATCAGGATCGGTTCCTCGTGCACCTTCCACGTGACCGATCCCGGACCGAAGAGGCCGAGGTCTTCGGTGTCCACCGATCAAGAGTGCCACGCGCCGTCGTCGGCCGTCCTCGGTGCGGCGGCCAGTCGACGTGCGGCGGTCGTCGGTGCGGCGGTCAGTCGTCGGCGGAGCGGCGGGACTGGCAGGTAGGGCAGAGGCCCCAGAAGGTCACTTCCGCCTCGTCCAGCTCGAAGCCGTGCGCCACGTTCGGGTCCAGGCAGGGGGCGCTGCCGACCGCGCAGTCCACGTCGGCGATCTCCCCGCAGCCCCGGCACACCACGTGGTGGTGGTTGTCGCCGACCCGGGCCTCGTACCGCGCGGGACTGCCGGCCGGCTCGATCCGGCGGGACAGCCCGGCCCGGGACAGGGCGCCGAGGACGTCGTAGACGGCCTGGGTGGAGACCGAGTCGATCCGCCGGCGGACCCGCCGGGTGATCTCGTCGACCTCCAGGTGACCGCCGGCGGAGAGCACGTCCAGCACGGCGAGACGCGGCCGGGTGACCCGTAGGCCCCTCGACCGGAGCAGCTCCTCACCTGTGGACATGGATCCATGACAGCACGGCTCAGGCGGGCCGACAAGCGAGCGTTGTTCACCCGTGGCCGGGGCCACAGGTGAACCGGCACCGCCGCGCCCGCGTGTATCGAAGAAGACGGCGTCACGCCGTACGCTGAGCGCGCCAAACCACCCACTCGCCGGAGGTGTCGGTGTTCAGGGAAATCAACGGTCTGCCCGTCCACGTGCTCGTCATCCACGCGGCGGTGGTGCTGGTGCCGCTGCTGGCACTGCTCGCCGTCGCGTACGGGGTGCTGCCCCGCTGGCGGCCCCGCCTCGGCTGGGCGGTCGCGGCGCTCGCCGTGGCCACCCCGATCGTCGCCTGGGTGGCGACCGAGTCCGGCGAGGAGCTGGAGGAGGCCCTGCGCGCGAAGGGCTATCCGCCGGACCGGCTCCAGCAGATCCACGAGCACGCCGAGTACGGCGACACGCTGTTCTGGTTCGCGCTCGGGCTCGGCGTCGTGGCGCTGCTGCTCGTGCTGTCGACGAGCCGCCTCGTCGCGGGCCGGAACCTGCCCCGCTGGCTCCCGATCGTGCTCACCGTCGTGGTGGCGGTGCTCGCGGTCTTCGCGATCGTGTACGTCTACCTGACCGGGGACAGCGGCGCCAAGATGGTCTGGGACGGCGTCGTCTGACCGGTACGGCTCAGAACAGCACCCGCGAGCAGAGCAGGCAGGTGAGCAGCACCAGCACCACTGCGACGGCTGCCCCGATGCCGTAGGTGAGCCGCTGCGCGCGCTGCTCCGCCTGGTCCATCGCGGCCATGTCCTGCGGCGGGAGCCGTCGGGGCGGTGACGGCTGCACGTGTACCGGTGGCCGCCAGCCGGGCGGCGGAGGCGTGCTCGGCGGCGGTCCCGCGTACCCCGAGGGCGGTGGGCCACCACCGGGCGACCCCGGCCACGCGCCGCCGGCCACCGTCCAGCCGCCCGCCGTCTCCGGCCGGGCCCACGGGCTGTCGGTGGCCGCCTCGCGTGACCACGGGCTGGCGGTCCCGGCCGGTTCGGCGGTGCGGTCCGGTTCATGGTCTCCGCCGGCGTCACCGGCGTCACCGGGCCGGGCTCCAGTACCGGCCGGGTGGGCGTCCGCGCTGTCCGCGCCGTCCCGGGGGACCGCCCCGGGGGCGTTCTCCCCGGCGGGTGCCGGTTGGTCCGGGCGTCGCCAGGTCTCGTCGTCGGGGCTGCCACCGCTCGGCGTCGTCACGCCGTCCGACGCTACCAACGCCCCGGGCCGGTCGGCCGCCCGACGCGTCGATCACCGCCACCCCGGCCCGTCGCGCCCGGTGTGTGGCGTTCCGACGGCTCCCGGCCCGGTACGGCCGGGCTCGGGACGATCCGGCCGGTCCCGGGGATCGAGCCGGCGCCCCGTTCGGCGGTATCGTTGCTGCTCGTGACCGACCCCGCCATCCGGACACCGCGCGACGACGACGACCGCGTGGTCGACCTCAGCGACGACTTCGTGGTGCTGCCCGAGCAGACCAGCGACGACACCGACCGCGGCTGGGGCGAGCGCCCCGGCGGCAACGACGACTGGCTGCTCGCCGAACGCCCCCCGCACTGGGGCTGATCGCGTCAGCCGCGTACCACCACGGCGAAGCGGCTGCCCTCCGGCAACCCGACCGCCCGCCTGGCCTGCTCCGGCGGCAGCGCCAGGTAGAGCGCAGAGGAGCCGTCGACCGCCCCGGTGGCGCCGACCACGTCGAGCACCAGCGCGCGCGGAGCTAGCAGCGTCGGGTCGGGCGAACCGCCGGCCGGCACGACGAGCAGGTCGACGCGGGCGCCCGGGCGCAGCACCGCGAGCGCGGCCGGCTCGGCCAGCCGGATCGGCACGCCGACCGCACCGGCCGGCAGGGCGGGGGTGCCGCCGGACGGCGACGCCGTCGCCGAGGCGGCCGGCAGGACGCGGGGTGGTGGGCAGGACGGCGGCGTCCGGAGCACCGCAGCGGCCAGGCCGAGCAGCACCGCGACGAGCGTCACCCGCAGCAGCGTCCGGCGCCGGGGCAGCCCGCGCCAGCGGACCGGACGCAACGTCGCCTCGCCATCCGTCACCGCTGCCTCCCGCCGCCGGTCAACCGTCCGACCCGCAGGCTAGGCCCGGCCTCCCGGCGCGCGCCGCCCCATCGCCCGCCCCTGTGGATAACCCGCCGCCCTGTGGAAAACCGTTCCCCCGGGGGAGGCCCGCCGTCACCAGCGGACGTCCGGTACGGCTGGGACCGCCAGCTCGGGGAGGTTGCTGCTTCCGGGCTGGCGGATGCAGCAGCCTCGCCGAGGTGGCGAGCTTCCGCCGCCGGCCGAGCAGCAACCTCGCCGAGGTGGCGAGCATCCGCCACCGGTCGAGCAGCAACTTCCCCGAGGTGGCGAGCTTCCGCCGCCGGCCGAGCAGCAATCTCGCCGAGCCGGCGAGCATCCGCCACCGGTCGAGCAGCAACCTCGCCGAGCCGGCGAGTATCCGCCGCGAACGGAACGTGGCCGCCCCCGAGCGGGAACGGCCACGTGTCGCGTGCGAGCAGCGGGTCAGGACGAGCTGGACGCCGCCGGTGCCTTGCTCGCCGTCGACCCGGATCCGGACGAAGAAGACGAACCGGATGAGGAAGACGACCCGGACGAGGAGGACGACGAGGACGAGGAGTCCGACGACGACGAGGACGACTCGGACTTGGCCGGCTTGCTCGTCGTCGAGGCGCCGTTGTCGGAGCCGGACGGACGGGAGTCCGTACGGTAGAAGCCGGAGCCCTTGAACACGATGCCTACCGAGTTGAAGAGCTTTCGCAGCCGCCCCTCACACGCCGGGCACTCGGTCAGCGGCTCGTCCGAGAAGGACTGCACCGCCTCGAGCTGGTGGCCGCACGCGGTGCAGGCGTACTGGTACGTGGGCACGTTCTCCTCCGGATCTTCGGCACGGCCTTCTGGCACTCGTGGACTTCGAGTGCCAATGGTGCGTCATGACCCCCGGGTTCGTCCAGCGGAAGCGCCCGGGCCCACACCCGGGACCGCCACCAGCCCGTCCGCCGGAGTGATCACACAGTGCACCGGGCGGTCGTGCGGCAGGGCGGGCACCGCCGCGACCAGCTCGCCGTCGTGCAGCAGCGCCACTGTCGGCACTGTGGCGGGCACCCGGGCCAGCGCGCGGTCGTACGAGCCGCCGCCCCGGCCCAGCCGGATGCCGCGGCGGTCCACCGCGACCGCCGGCACCACGACCAGGGCGGCTCCGGCCACCGCGGCACGCCCCCGGGGCGGTGCGGTCGGCTCGCGCAGGCCCCGGCCGGCGGCGCGCAACGACTCCGGGCCGGTGTACGGGGCCCAGTCCAGGTCCAGGTCCTCGCGCAGCACCGGCAGCAGCAACTCGGCGTCGGGCGGCAGCGCGGCGCGCAGCACGTCCGGCAGGTCGTCCCCGCCGGGCTCCGAGGCGACCGGCACGTACGCGCTCATCCTGGCCGGCCGCAGCCGGCGTACCAACGTCACCAGCTCGGCCTGGACGGCGGCCGCCGCCACCGCGCGGTCGGCCGCGGACAGCGACCGGCGCGCGGCGAGTAGCGCGATGCGCATCTCCCGCTTCGCATCGTGCGCTTCATCCGAAAATTCCGGCACGCAACACTCCTGACGCAACGCTTGCCTAATGGTCGCTCTGTGTCAGCATCGCACCAAGGGAGCGGAACTTCCGGGGGGAAGATTGACGCTACGCGGGCGGTTGACGGCGGCTTTCCTCGCGGTGGTCCTCGGCCCCGTCCTGCTCGGCGCGTTCTTCGTCGGGGCGACGCTCAGCGCCGTCGACCACAGCCGCGCCACCGAGCGGCTGGGCCTGGCCGCGGCCGGTGTCCGTACCTCGATCGACGCGCTCTGCCAGCAACTCCGCGCGGCGGCCGACGCGGTCGCGCTGGTCGGCGACCCGGTCGTCCGGTCGCGCGCGGCCGACCAGGTGGTCGCCCGGGGCCTGGCCGCCGCCGTGCTGATCGCGGACGCCGCCGGCCGCACCACCTACACCACGCCCGGCGGCCCGGCCGGGCGCTGGCAGGACTGCGCCGGCGCGCCCGCCACCGGAGTCGCCGCGCTGGCCGCCCAGGTCCGGCTCCGCGACCCGGCCGGCACCGACCTGGGCGCGGTCGCCGCCGCCCAGCCCGTCGACCGGGCCTTCGTGGCGCGGCTCGCCGCCGTGACCGGCGTCGGGATCACCCTCCTCGACGACCCCGGCGGCATCACCCACACGACCGAGGACCAGGGGGTACGCGCAGCGGTGCTGGCCGCCGCCGGCAAGGCGGACGGGAACCGGGTGACCGGGACCGGCGACGGCCGGTACGTGCGCCGGGTCGGCCCCTCTCCCGGTCAGCCGCTGCCGCTGGTGCTGTCGGTGCCGGGGGAACGTGCGCCCGGCCTGTACGGGGCGCTGATCGCCGCGGTCGCGCTCGCCGCCCTGCTCGCAGTGCTCGCGGCCTGGCGACTGGCCCGGGTGACCACCCGGCCGCTCGGTGAGCTGGCCGGCGCGGTGGACCGGGTGGCGCGCGGCGACCTGAGCGCCCGGGTGCCGGTGCGCAGCCGCGACGAGATCGGACGGCTGGCCAGCGCGTTCAACCGGATGACCCGGGAGACCGGCACCTACGTGACGGCGCTGACCAGCAGCCGCGACCAGCTCCGCAACCACCTCGCAGTGCTCGGCGACACGCTCGCCAGCACGCACGACCTGCAACGCATCCTGCGGGTGATCCTGGACAGCGCGATCGCCGCCACCGGCGCCCGGGCCGGCGCGGTGCTGCTGGTCGACGGCGACGGCGTACTCGTCGGCCGGTGCGTGGAAGGTCTGACCGGACGCCGGCCGACTGGCGACCCGGCCGACCCGGCGACGCTGCGGGTGCCGGTCGGCGCCGGGGTGCTCGGCGCGGTGGCCGCCACCGGCGAACCGCTGCGCGGACGGTGGGCGCCGCCGGACACGCCGACCGGGGAGCCGTCCTGCGAGACGTACGTGGCGGTGCCGTTCGCCACCCCCGGCGGCGCCGAACCGCGCGGCCCGGACCGGCCCGGCCATCCGCCCGCCGACGGCGACCCGCCCGGCTCGGCCTGCGCGGCGCTCGGCGTGCTCGTGCTCTACGACCGGCTCGGCGGGCACGAGTTCCATGACGACGACGTGGTGACGCTGCGGACGTTCGCCGGGCACGCCGCGGTCGCCGTGGAGAACGTCCGGGTGCACGAGGAGGCGCAACGGCTCTCCCTCACCGACCCGCTGACCGGGCTGTGGAACTACCGCTACCTGCGCGAGTCGATCCGCCGCGAGGTGGAGCGGGCGAACCGGTTCGGCCGGATGCTCAGCGTCCTCGCGCTCGACCTGGACCGCTTCAAGAACGTCAACGACACCTGGGGGCACGCCGCCGGGGACGCCGTGCTGGTCGAGTTCGCCCGCCGGGTACGCGGCGTGATCCGCGAGGTGGACCTGGCGTTCCGGCAGGGCGGCGAGGAGTTCGTGGTGCTGCTGCCGGAGACCGACGCCCGGGGCGCCACGATCGTCGCCGAGCGGCTCGGCGCGGTGGTACGCGACCAGCCGGTGGCGGTCGAGGGGAGCGGCGACGAGCCGGTGCGGGTGCCGGTGACCGTCTCCATCGGCATCGCCGTCTACCCGGACCACGCGGCCGGCGGCCAGCAGGTGCTCGACGCCGCCGACGACGCGTTGTACGCGGCGAAGGCCGCCGGACGCGACGGCTACCGGCTCGCCCCGGCACCCGATCCGGTCCCCACCCAGGAGATCCCGGTGGTGGCCGCCGGTGTCAGCCCGCCGGACGGGCTGCCCCGGGCCGGCGCGGCGGACCCGGCGGGCACCGTCCAGGGCGGCGCGTCTTCCGGTCCTCACCCGCCGCGGCAGAGCCGTGGCCGATAGTCTCGCGACATGTCGGAGCACTCAGCGAACCCCTCAGCGGCCCCCGGTCGCTCCCGCGCGGTCAAGGCCGTGATCCCGGCCGCCGGCCTGGCCACCCGGTTCCTGCCGGCCACCAAGGCGGTTCCCAAGGAACTGCTGCCGGTCGTCGACCGGCCGGTGCTGCAGTACATCGTCGAGGAGGCCGCCCAGGCCGGCATCGACGACATCCTGCTGATCACCGGTCGCGGCAAGACCTCGATGGTGGACCACTTCGACCGCCGGCCGGACCTGGAGGAACGGCTCGCCAAGAAGCCCGAGCTGCTGGCCGAGGTCAAGCGCACCGAGGAACTCGCAGCGATCTACACAGTCCGCCAGCCGGAACAGCTCGGCCTCGGTCACGCCGTCGGGTATGCCGAGTCGCACGTCGGCGACGCGCCCTTCGCGGTGCTGCTCGGCGACGAGTTCGTCAAGCCCTCCGAGCCGCTGCTGCCGGCCATGCTGGAACTCCAGGCCCGCACCGGCGGCGTGGTGCTCGCGTTCTTCGAGGTCGACCCGGCCGAGACTAGCCGCTACGGCATCGCGTCGGTCGAGCCGGCCGAGTCGGAATACTCCGACATCGCCGAGGTCGTCAAGGTCACCGGCATGGTGGAGAAGCCCAGCCCGGAGGACGCCCCCAGCAACCTCGCCGTCCTCGGCCGGTACGTGCTCCCCGGGAAGATCTTCGACGCGATCCGGCGTACCCGACCGGGCAGCGGCGGCGAGATCCAGCTGACCGACGCGATGGAGCTGCTGCGTACCGAGGGGGTGCCGGTGCACGCCATCGTCTACCGGGGCACCCGCTACGACACCGGCATGCCGCTCGGCTACCTCCAGACCGTGGTGCAGATCGCCGCCGAGCGGGAGGACCTGGGGGCCGAGTTCCGCAAGTGGCTGACCGAGTTCGTCAACAACGGCGACGAGACGGTCACCGCCGCGGTCCTCAACGGCATCCGCGACGCGTCCGGCGGTGCCGATACATGACAGCGACGGCCGACGCCGAGGCGGCCGCGAACGAGTTGACGCCGCTCGCCGACTACCTGGGCAGTGTGCTGCGCAGGTTACGCGCGCTGCCTCCACTCGACCTCGACCTGACCCAGGCGTACGGCAACGTGCTCGCCGAGGACGTGGTCGCCCCGCACTCGTACCCCGCCTTCGACCAGGCGGCGGTGGACGGGTACGCCGCGCGCTGGGAGGACATCTCCGGTGGGAGTCGGGGGCCGGGCTACGTCCCGGCCCCCTCCGGTATGCCCGGCGGCCGCAGCATCCGCCTCAACGTGGTGGGTGACCTGGGCGCGGCGAGCTGGCGACCGGTGCGGCTCACCCCCGGCGCCTGCTTCTCGGTCGCGGCGGGCGCGCCGCTGCCGATCGGCGCGGACGTGGTCGTCCCGGTGGAGTGGACCGACCAGGGCATGGCCGCCGTCGAGATCTTCCGCGCCCCCAAACGGGGGTACGGCCTGCGCCGCGCCGGGGATGAACTGGTCGCCGGCACGCTGCTCGCCCGCGCCGGGGCGTACGTCTCACCGGCCCTGGTCGCGGTGTTCGCCGCCACCGGCATCGGGCACGTGGTGGTGCGGCCCAGCCCGCGCGTGGTCATCGTGGCCACCGGCGACGAGCTGGTGGACGTGGGCCGGGGCAGCCAGCCCGGCCAGGTGGTGGACACCAACTCGCACGCGCTGACCGCGGCGGCGGCGGAGGCGGGCGCGCTCGCGTACCGGGTGGGGATCTGCGACGACGACCCGGAGGCGCTGCGCGGCCTGCTGGAGGACCAGACGCTGCGCGCCGACCTGATCATCACCACCGGCGGCACCGGCACCGGTCCCGGCGACATGGTCCGCCGCATCCTGTCCCGCCGCGACGGCGGGCGCGCCGGGCCGGTCGCCTTCACAGAGGTGGCCCTCTATCCCGGAACGGCTCTCGGGTTCGGTACGGTCGGCGCCGAGGAGGTGCCGGTGGTGTGTCTTCCCGGTGAGCCCGGCGCGGCGCTGATCGGCTTCGAGGTGCTGGCCCGCCCGGCCATCCAGCTGCTGGCCGGGGCCGAGCCGGTGTTCCGGCCGAGCGTCCGCGCGCACCTGCTGGAGACGGTCTCGTCCCCGGTGGGGCTGCGCGAGTTCCGGCCCGCGCACGTGGCCGAGCGGCGCGGCGGCGGGTACACCGTGCAGCCGCTCGCCGGTGGCCCGTACACGCTCTCCGGCCTGGCCGAGGCCAACGGCCTGCTGGTGCTCGGCGAGCGGGTCACCACTGCGGCTGCCGGGTCTACGGTGGACGTGCTCCTGCTGGACCGGCGCCGGTGAGCGCGAGGAGTGAGCTTGCGAGCCCCGCAGTCGCGAGCGAAAGGCCGGCTCGGTGAGCGCGAGGAGTGAGCTTGCGAGCCCCGCAGTCGCGAGCGGAAGGCAAGCTCGGTGAGGTTCCGGCGAGCGCCGGGGTGGCCGGCGGTGCTGGTGGACGGTCCGGTGGTACTGCGGCCGTACCGGCGTTCGGACGCCGCCGCCTGGTCGGAGATCCGGCGCGCGAACCGCGAGTGGCTGGCGCCGTGGGAGTCCCATGTGCCCGGCGGCTGGTACGAGACGAACTCGCCCGCCGCGTTCCGCCTGGTGCACGCCGACCAGCGCAAGTCCGCGCGTACCGGTGAGGGCATGCCGTTCGCCGTCTGCCTCCGCGAGAACGGGCAGGAGCGGCTGGTCGGCCACGTGAACGTGGGCAGCATCGTGCGGCGGGCGTTCTGCTCCGGGTACGTGGGCTACTGGGTGGACTCCAGGGTGGCCGGTCGCGGCGTGATCCCGACCGCTGTGGCGCTCGCCGTGGACCACGCGTTCGGACCGGGCGGTCTGCACCGGATCGAGGTGAACATCCGGCCGGAGAACATGCCCTCCCGGCGGGTGGTGGAGAAACTCGGCTTCCGCGAGGAGGCCTATCACGTGCGCTACATGCACATCGACGGCGCGTGGCGGGACCACATCGGATACGCGATGACGGGCGAGGAAGTAGTAGCCGAGGGCGGCTTGCTGGCGCGGTGGCACCGCGTACGTGACAACCGCCGCTGAGGCGAACGCCCGGCGCGGCGCACTGTGAACCGGGTCGGCGGCCCGTAACCTCAAGTAACTGCAAGCTGTGGCAAGCGCTGCCCGCCCGCACGAAGTGCGCCGTAAACGACGGTAGACGGAAGAAGTTGCGGCGGCGGCGCTCGCCGGAGAACTTTGGTGACGGGAGGGGTGAGGGTGCCCACGTCGGTGCTCCTCGCCGTCCTCGCCGCCGCCGGTCTGCTCGCCCTCGCTCCGGCGCTGGTCCGCCGGTACGACGCCACCGAGCGGCTGGTGGCGGAGCGGGCGCAGTCGACGGCGCGGGTGCTCCAGCGCCGGCGTCGACGGCGCACCGTGCCCGGGCGGCGACCGCTGCACCCGCCGCGCTCCCTCGTCGTGACCCTCAGTGAAGACTCCGACACGGGCAGTCTTGCCCGTCCGGTCTCCGCACCGCCACTGCGCCGACGCTCCGGGCGACTCCGGCCCGTCTCCGCGGTGCCGGCCCAGTCCCGCCGACGGCACCCGCCCCGGCGACGGCACACCCCGGCGATCTACCGTCGGCGCCGGGTGCTGGCCGCGCTGCTGCTGCTCAACCTGGTCGAATTGGGCGGCGTGGTGCTCGTCGGACCCGGGTTCTGGATCAGTGTCTCGGTCACCGGCGCGCTGCTCGTCGCGTACGTCGTACACCTGCGGCAGCGCGCCCTGGCCGAGCGCCGGCGGCGGCGCGCGGACGCCCGGGAGACGGCCTGGCTGGCCGCCCGCCAGGCCGAGGTGCGCCGCGAGCAGGCCCGGCGCGCGGCGGCCCGACGGGAGGCGCAGCGCCGGCTGGCCGCCCAGCGCGAGGCGGTCCGGCGTACGGCGATGGGGCTGGACCGTCCCGCGGACCTGCCACCGGCGGCGAGCGGCGGCTCGGTGTCCTACCGGCGGGCGGGCGGCCTGCGCGGACGCCCCTACCAGTCCGGCCGAGGCGCCTGACCTCGTGCCGGCGCCTTGCTGGTGGCGATCTTGGAAGGTTCGGGCCCCTCCGGGGGCCTTTTCCTTCCAAGATCTACGGGGCGGCGGGGCGGTTCGCGTCGTGGGGGCGCGACCTGTTAGCCTTGTCGTCGGCCCGCCCGGTGAAAGCCGGGTGGGACCGACGCTGGTTCGCCGGCGGAGGGGCTGTGGCGCAGACCGGTAGCGCACCTCGTTCGCATCGAGGGGGTCAGGGGTTCAAATCCCCTCAGCTCCACCCAGTTCAAAGGCCGTCTCCCGTGGTGGGGGACGGCCTTTTCTGATCTTCTGCAGCAAGTGGCTTGGGCGCATCGTGAGGTGGGCGCTCACCCCGCGGTGGTGCGACACGCCATGGCCGAGACGGTCTTTCGCCACCCTCACGACCGAACTGGTCCACACCCGCGCCTGGCCGTGACGGCACGAACTGGAAACGGTCGTCTTCTCTTCCATCGAAGGCTTCTGCGGCCCACGGCGCCGGCACGGCCGTCTGGGTAACGTCAGCCCCGACGCCTACGAGAAGACCCGTCACGAGTCCCTGACACACTCATGAAGCTGTTGAGATAGACGTCTGAGTGGTCAACGCCGACACGACAGGAACAGCCGCTGCGACAGTAGTCGGGCGGGTCAAGTGCGACCGCGAGGGTGAAGGACCCGAAACCTGCTGTGTCCCGCCACCGACCAGCAGGCGAACAGCGCGCCGGATGTCGGGTGCCCGGCGCCGTCTCGAGCCGTCTTCCAGGTCGGTTGGGCCACCTGCTCGGCGGCGTCGCCGCTCGCCCTTTGCGGTGTTTATGAGGGCGTTTGTTGCCGAGCATTAGCGTCCGAGACGGCGACAACCGGAAGTCTTCGCTATTCAAGAAAATGTTATGACTTGTTGCCGATGCTTGGGTTATCCAGTTTGTCGGCAATGGCCCCCCGGGATTCGATCGGCACTCCTGACTTCCTTATTGTTAATCGCGTTTAGAGTTCCGGCCGACCGGGGGATCCGGGCGTCGTCGGCCAGCGCCCCACAATGAGCCGACACACCAGTCGGGCCGCCCCGAACGGGCGCGATTTTGCCACCCGCTCGACCTGTTTTGGCTGCCAGGAGCACCCGTACCGTTGCGGCACCAGCGTTCCGTGTGATTGGCCAGATGAATTGCGGCAATTGCAGGCGCGCTGATTGTATCGAAAATCGTCTTTGATGGGAACGACAGTGAAAAAAATGCGAAAGTCTGTGGTGGTCTTGGCGGTTCTGGCCATGGCTGCGGCGGGATGCGAGCAGGCCAGTGAGTCAAGCCCGTCTGCGTCCGAGTCGGCCACGCCGACGAGCGTGGCATCCGCCTCTGCATCCGCCGCCGCGTCCGCGCCCGCGGTGGCGGTCGACACGTCCATCAACGAGAAGCCTGTGGACGGTTCAGACGCCGCTGCCGTGAAGACGGTGGATGTCGCGGCGCAGCCGGCGGCCCAGGCCCCAGCCTCGGCGGGGGGATACTACAAGCTCAATACCGTGTTCCGCGGTGAGAACGAGTGCCTGGAAGGCAACCGCGTCGACGGCAACTCAACCCTCGCCGGCGCCGCGTTCCAGAACACCTGCAAGGACGTTGACGGGCAGGCCTGGAGTCTCACCAAGCGCCCCGACGGCTACTACACGCTGCGGACGAAGTTCCTCGGCGAGCAGAAGTGCCTCGAAGGCAACCAGATCGCCGGGAAGGTCCTCGGCGGCGCCGCGTTCCTGGACACGTGCCGCGAGGTCACCGGACAGCAGTGGAAGCTGGTCAAGGCCGGAGACAACCTCTTCCGGCTGCAGACGAAGTTCCGGGAGAAGGAAGGCGAATGCCTGGAAGGTAACCGATTCGCGCCGACGTCCGTCCTGAAGGGTGCGGCGTTCACCGACAAGTGCCAGAACGTGACCGGGCAGCTCTGGTACCTCACCGCGATCCCTGCCTGACGACACCGCATTGACCGGAGGAGCCCGGACTGTTGTCCGGGCTCCTCCGCGCGGATGACGGTTTGCTCGCACGCGCCGGCGTCAGGCGAACAGGCCGTCGAGCGCCTTCTGTTCGAGATCGCGCCAGCGCTCGGCGTCCTTCAGCGCCTTGGCGATCTCCTTCTCGTCGAGGTGGTGGGCGCCCTCCTCGCGGATGCACGCGACGCTGAACGGCCCGCCGACCGACGGCGAGGTCCGCTCCAGCGCCTCCAGCACCCGTACCACGCCGACCACGCCGTACTCGACGGTGCGCGTGGTCATCCGGAAGTGGGACAGCAGCGCGCCGGCCTGCTGGGCCATGGGCGCGCCGGAGCCGATGGCGTGGAAGCCCACGTCCTCGTAGCGGCCGATGAGTCCGTTGGGGTTGATCTCCACGATCCACGGGCCGCCCTGGCTGAAGCCGGCCGCGAGCAGGTACGCCGACACCCCGCCGCCGGCGCCCTCGCCTGGTACGTCCGGGATGTAGTTCTCGTAGTGCTTCTTGAAGACGGGCAGGACGCGCTCCTGCAACTCGTCGCCGATGTCGGGTGCTTCGAGGATGGCGGTGGCCGAGTCCTGGAGGAGGGGGCGCAGGTCGTTGAGTACCCCCCGCGCACCGCTGCCGCCCCAGGCGGCGCAGTCGCCCAGCGGGTGCAGCTTCTGGGCGGGGAAGCTCAGACCGCGGTCGCTCTCGGTGATCTGGGAGTCGGCGCCGATCACCACCCCGTCTTTGCAGACAACGGCGAGTACGACGGTCATAGCGTCCTCCTGAGCAGGGGTAAGGGGTAGGGCGCGACGTACCCGCCATCCCGCCTGCCTACACCCCGACGAGTGTTGGCCCACTCGTGGCCGGACTACGGGAAGGCTGCCGCCCGTCGGCGGCGACGCGGTCGAGCGGCCGGCCGGATGCGTTACGGCGACGGCTCGTGGAAGTAGACGGTGGCCGACCACCAGTCACCGTCGGCAGTGATCTCGCTTTGAATGACGACGTCCTGAACCTCGATACCAGGCCGTTGCTCGATGCTGTCGGCGATGCGGCGTAGCAAGGCCGGGACGCTGTCCTGACCCGGTCCCGCCGGGTTGGCCTGCGAGAAGTGCTTGATTGTCCACGACGGCGGTTCGGACGGCATGACGGCAGTCTGCCAGTGCCTCTCTCCGAGCCTTTCGAGGCTCGTGAATGATCGTGCCGGCGGTTGCCAAGGCGCGTGCTATCCGGCCTCGGTGAACAGTCCGGCGTAGCGGTCCAGGTACAGCGGCCAGCCCTGATCGTGGCCGACGCCGTCACGAACCGACTCCCAACCCGGACCGTGCCGGTCCAGGTTGCGGTGCTCCAACTCGACCCGGGTGCGCTGCGGTGTCTCGGCGACGAACCGGACCTCGACCTCGCTGGCGTTCTCCAGATCCTGTTCGAGCTGCCATGCCGGGCTGATGTCCCAGCTGAAGACGAGCCGGTCCGGCGGCTCGAAGACGAGGATTCGCGCCCAGGCGCACTCACTGCCGTCCTCGGCGCGGTCGAAGATGTGCCCACCGATCTTCGGCTCGAACACCGTCTCGGTGATCGGCGACGACAGCAGGTTGTGCTCCTTCGGCTTGAAGTCGCCGAACCGCTCCGTGAACACCGCGAAGGCACGCTCGACCGGCGCGTCGACCACGATCTGCCGCCGCACCACCGCATCCGCTCCACTCATGATTCCTCCTCGTCAGGACGCTCGGCGACGTCCTTGAAGCCGTCCAACGCGCGGCTCCAGTAGGTGTCGAGCTGATCTCGTAAGGCGGCCACGCCGGCGGGATTGAGCCGGTAGACACGCTTTGTGCCCGCCGTGCGGTCCGTCACCAGGCCGGCGTCCTTCAGCACCCGCAGATGCTGCGACACCGCCGGCCGGCTGACCGGCAGCACCGCGGCCAGCTCGCCGACCGCCCGCGGCTGCTCCGCGAGACACGCGATGATCGCCCGCCGAGTCGGGTCGCCCAGGGCGTCCCACCCGTCCTCGGTTCGGTAAGTTCCCACGAACGGTAAGCTACGGCTTACCATTGGCGTTCGTCAAGCGATGAAAAGCAGGTCACTGTTGCCACAGGAACGCCGCCGTCGAGCACGGCCGGCAGCGGAATCCGTACCCGCAGCCACCGCCACCGAAGTTGAAGCCGGTGCGGTGATCGTGGCCTTCCTCGAGCTGGACGACGAACGACATGGGCAGAGCGCAGGCGGGACAGGTGGGCGTCTGGTCGAACTGGAGCCACGCCGGCAGTCGGCCGAGTTGCCCGAGGACGTCTCGCAGCGGTCGGCCGGACTCACCGCGCCAGCGTTCGCGCGCCTCGTCGTAGCCGTCGGAGTCGTGCATCGGCACGTACGTGACGGCGGACGTCTCGGCCGCCAGGACGGTGTCGCCCGGGGGCACGGCAGACGGAGCCAGCGCCCCGGAAGGGAAGACGAACGCGCGGTTGCCGCCGGCTGTCGCATCCCACTCGTCGCACAGGCCCGGATCGTTCTGGCACATGAAGATCGACAAGAGCGCGGCGTCGTCCGCGTCGATGTCGTCGAGTCGGACCTGGGCCAGGAACTGCATCGGTCCGTCGCACTCGTCGCACACCGGCCAGTCGAAGCCCGCAGGCACGAGCGGAACACCGCCGGTACGCGTGCCGGGAGCGTCTGGTGCCGTGTCACCGTTGTAGATCATCAGAATCGTCACGCGGCGCAGCGTAGGGGAGTTGACGATCTCTCGCAGCGCTCGGATGTGCCCGGGTCCGTCCGGCACCCGGCCCGCAGCCGGGCGGCCGATCGGAGTCACGTCCGTTGGTAGCCTGACGCGTCCGTACGACAGATGGAGTCTGCCCGGTGCTCAGGACGGTGCTGCGGAGGTTGGGCGCGGCGGGCGCGGTCTGCGTGGTGGCTGCGTGCGGACCCTCTACTGCTGATCCAGCGGATGGTTCGGCGGGCGAAGCTGTCCCCTCCACGGCCCAGGCGACCGGCACGCCCACCACCCGGAAGCCGTCCGCGATTCCGGCGACCGGCGGCGCCGGCTACTCCGCGGCACTGTCGGCGCGGCTGGTGACCACGGACGCGCTACCACCAGGTTTCACACTGGACATCGCGACGGTCATGGCTCCGGATGCGGGCCGGCAGCGCCCCGGCCCCGAGGTGCCCTGTGCGGACATGATTCCGCTGTTGTCGGCCAACCGGCTGACCGGTGCTCCGTCGGCGATGGCCGCCGCCACCGTCAGCTCTGGCGAGGGCCCCGATTACCCGTGGGTGGCGAGCGAAGTGCTCAGGACGTACGCCGACGACGGCGCCCGAGAGGCGATGGCGGACCTGCGGACGTTCATCGGCCGATGCCCTGCCGTCGCGTCACCGGGCCAGGACGGAGACAGCTACCGTTTCGCGGTGGTACCGGGGCCGCGACTGGGCGACGAGAGCATGCGCGTCGACGCCAGCACGACTTCCGGATCGATCACCCTGGAATGGGACAGCATCCTCGTCCGGATCGGCGCCACCCTGGTGGTCGTTCATGAGCAGGGCAACGAGCCCGGCGGCGACGATCACCTCCCCCGGCTCGCCGAAGCCGCGCTCCGCAGCTACCAGACGACCGGACCCTGAACGCCCTCGGGCGGTCGGCGGCAGCTCACCTCGTCGCGCCACCGAACCACCTGGTCAGCGCATCCTCCAGCGTCTGCTGATCGTCACCCACCCAGACCACGTGCCCGTCCGGCCGCAGCAACACCGCCGTCACGTCCAGCTCGTCGCCGGTGCCGGCGACGTGCCCGACCCGGTCGGCCCAGCCGTCCACCGACAGCTTCCCGGTCCCGTCCAGCAACAACCCGCCGCCGGTACGCATCAGCTCGTACAGGCGTCCCTCCCGCAGCGGTACGTCGCGCAGCCGCCGCCCGAGCAGCGCATGCCCCTCGCCGACGTCGTACCGGACGCTGATCGCTGTGACCTTCTCGATCAGGAAGCGGTTGACCTCGTCGAAGTCCATGAGCTGCGCCAGCATCTGACGCACGGCCTGCGGTCCGGGCTCGTTCGTGGTCAGCAGCATCTGCGCGCGGGTGTTCGTCAGCACGTCGGCGGCGACCGGGCGCCGCTCGGTCTCGTAGGTGTCCAGCAGGTCGTCCGGCGCCCAGCCGTTCACCGTCGCCGCCAGCTTCCAGCCCAGGTTGAACGCGTCCTGGATGCCCAGGTTGAGCCCCTGCCCGCCCAGCGGCGGGTGGACGTGCGCGGCGTCGCCGGCCAGGAACACCCGCCCGGCCCGGTAGCGCTCGGCCAGGCGGGTCGCGTCGCCGAACCTCGACAGCCAGCGGGGGGAGTGCACGCCGAAGTCGGTGCCCGCGTACGCGTGAAGTTGCCGCTTGAAGTCGTCGAGCGTCGGCGGCGCCGAGGCCACGTCGGCCGCCGGTACGACCACCCGGAACACGCCGGGCCTGCCGGACGGTCCGAGCCCGAACCGCTTCTCGGTGCGGCGTACCTCGGTCATGATCGCGGTGATTTCGTCCGCGGACGCGGTCACCTCCATCTCGCCGAGCAGCGTGTCGATCGTCGACGGCTCGCCGGGAAAGCCGACGCCGAGCAGCTTGCGGACGGTGCTGCGCCCGCCGTCGCAGCCGACGGCGAACCGCGCCCGCAGCGGTGACGCGCTCTCGTCGTCGAGGTGGACTGTCACGCCGTCGTCGTCCTGCTCCAGCCCGGTCACCGCACTGCCGCGCCGGATCTCGGCGCCGACCTCGGCGGCGTGGTCGGCGAGCAGCCGGTCGGTGAGCGTCTGCGGGATGCCGAGGACGTACGGGTGTGCGGTGTCCAGGTCGGCGGGCGCGGGTTTGTCGATGCCGGCGAAGAAGCCCCGGATCGGGTGCGTGCCGCCGTGTTCGAGGAACCGCTCCAGCAGCCCGCGCTGGTCCATCACCTCGATGCTGCGGACGTGCAGGCCGAGCGAGCGCACGTACGGCGGCGGCTCGGCGTCGCGTTCCAGGACGAGCACGCCGACGCCCTGAAGGCGCAACTCGCTCGCCAGCATCATGCCGGTCGGCCCACCGCCGACCACGATCACGTCGAACACATCTTCCCCCGTGCCGAGTGTCAGGCGACCGTCCCCTTCGGCGGCACGAAGCCGCCGGAGAGGGCGCGGATGCGTGCCACGAGCGCAGCGACGATCGGCTGGTGGTCGAATCGACCATAGCCGCCGTGCCGGAACGCGCGGGCCTCGAAGAACTCGCTGCCGCCGGCGCCGTCGTCGGGCATTCGTACCTGCTCAGCCATGGTCTGCTCCCGGTGGTCGGGTGGCCGACGCTACAACCGCCGGGCAACCCGGTCAGCCGCGGCGGAACGTCCGGCGGTAGGTGTCCGGGGGTACGCCGACGGTGCGCTGGAAGTGGCGGCGCAGCGTCGTCGCCGTACCCATGCCTGATGCCTCGGCGACGGCGTCGATGCCGTCGTCGGTGTTCTCCAGCAGCTCCTGCGCCCGCCGGATGCGCTGCGTGGCCAGCCACTGCGACGGCGTGGCGCCGGTCGCGGCGGTGAAGTGCCGGACCAGGTTGCGGGTGCTCATGGTGGCCTGGCGGGCGAGGTCGGCGACCGTCAGCGGGCGGTCCAGCCGTGCCATCGCCCAGGGGAGCAGCGCGGCGAGCGGGTGGTCCTCGCGGGCCGGGACCGGTGTGGTGACGTACTGGGCCTGGCCGCCCGCGCGGTGCGGCGGCACCACCAGGCGGCGGGCGACGGCGTTGGCGACTGTGGAGCCGTGGTCGCGGCGGATCAGGTGCAGGCACAGGTCGAGCGCGGCGGCCTTGCCGGCGGAGGCGAGCACGTCACCGTTGTCCACGTAGAGCACGTCCGGGTCGACCTGGACGCGTGGGTAGCGGGCGGCGAGCGCGTCGGTGTGCGCCCAGTGGGTGGTGGCGCGCAGCCCGTCGAGGATGCCGGCGGCGGCGAGGACGAACGCGCCGGTGCAGAACGAGACCATCCGGGCGCCCGCCTCGTGCGCGGCGCGGACCGCGTCGACCAGGTCGGACGGCGGCTCGGCGTCGGTGTCCTCGATCGCCGGGACGATCACCGTGTGGGCGCGGGCGAGGTGGTCCAGCCCGTGGTCGGGTGTGACCGCGAACCGGCCGACGCCGACCGGGCCGGGACCGCAGACCACCAGGTCGTACCAGGGATCGGCCAGGCCGGTCGGGTCGCGCACGAAGATCTCGCACGCCGCCGCCAGCTCGAAGTGCAGCATCCCGTCGGTGGCGGCGAGCGCGATCAGGGTCATGTCCGAAACTGTACGGGCATTGGCGTTTGCGCCACTGTCCCGGCTCTCGGATTCCGGCGAGGATCATTCCAGTCGATCTTCGAGGGGGAACGTCATGCAGGTGGCGGTGTTCGGGGCGTACGGGCACACCGGACGGTTCGTGGTGGCGGAGCTGCGCGAGCGGGGCTACGAGCCGCTGCCGGTGGGACGCGACGCCGGGAAGCTCGCGGCCGCTTTCCCGGGGGTGGCGCAGCGGGTGGCGTCGGTCGACGACCCGGGCTCGCTGGACCGGGCGCTGGCCGGGGCGGCGGCGGTGGTCAACTGCGCCGGGCCGTTCGCCTCGACCGCCGGCCCGTTGATCGAGGCCGCGTTGCGGGCCGGAATCCCCTACGTCGACGTGGCGGCCGAGATCGAGGCGAACCGGGACACGTTCGCGCACTACGCCGAGCGTGCCGAGGCCGCCGGAGTCGCGGTGGTGCCCGCCATGGCGTTCTTCGGCGGGCTCGGCGACCTGCTGGTCACCGTCGCGATGGGGGACTGGGCGGCGGCCGACGAGGCGCACGTCGCGTACGGGCTGAGCAGCTGGCACCCGACGGCCGGGACGGTCGCCTCCGGCGTCGTCTCGCGCGAGCGCCGCGACGGCCGGCGGGTCCGCTTCACCGACGGGCGCCTGGTGTACGCCGACGGCGACCTGCCCCGGCGGGACTGGGAGTTCCCGGCGCCGCTCGGTGTCCGGCCGGTGCTCGGCGAGTTCACCATGGCCGACGTGGTGACGGTGCCGAGCCACCTGGACATTCCGGAGGTGTGCACGTACATGACCGCGAACGCGGCAGGGGATCTGGCCGCCGGGGAGGCGCCGGCCGCTGTGGACGAGCGTGGCCGGTCCGCGCAGACGTTCACCGTCGACGTGGTGGTGCGTTCGGGCGACGTCCGCCGGCGGGTGGTGGCCCACGGGCAGGACATCTACGCGATCAGCGCGCCGCTGGCGGTCGAGGCGGTCCACCGGATCCTGACCGGGCAGACGCGGGCGACCGGTGTCGCGTCGGCCGGCCGGATCTTCGACGCGCCGGACTTCCTGGGCGCGCTGTCGGCGCACCTCACCGTCGAGACGCCGCCGGCCGCCTGATGCCCCGTCGGCCTCTCGCATCCACGGCTACCGATTGACAATGTTTGGAATCCAAACTTACTCTCGCGCTGGGCGGGTGCGCGCCCCGCCTTCCCCGTCCACGCGCCCCACCCCACCACGAAGGAACCACCATGTTCCGCTCTCCCCGTACCGCCCGATTGCGGGTCGGCCTGGTCGCCGCGACCGCCGCGGCACTCGTGACAGGCACCGCCGTGATGGCGACGAACGCCCAGGCGGCGGCCGGCTGCCGCGTCACCTACACGACCGCCAGCCAGTGGCCCGGCGGCTTCACCGCGAACGTCGACGTGACCAACCTCGGTGACCCGATCAACGGCTGGAACCTGCGCTGGACGTTCCCGTCCGGCCAGCGGGTCACCCAGGCCTGGAGCGCCACAGTCACCTCCTCCGGCGCCGACGTCACCGCGACGAACGTCGGCTACAACGGCTCCATCGCCACCAACGGCAGCGTCTCGTTCGGCTTCAACGGCTCCTGGTCCGGCGCGAACACCGCGCCCACCGCGTTCTCGCTCAACGGTGTGGCCTGCACCGGCGGCGTCGGCGGGACCACCCCGCCGCCGCCCACCACGCCACCGCCGACCACTCCGCCCCCGACCACCCCGCCGCCCACCACGCCACCGCCCACGACCCCGCCGCCCGCCGGCAACGCCATGGCCGCCGTCGCCGCCATGCAGCCCGGCTGGAACCTCGGCAACTCCTTCGACGCGGTCGGCGCGGACGAGACCGCGTGGGGCAACCCGCGGGTCACCGAGGCGCTGCTCGACAACGTCCGGGCGCAGGGCTTCAACAGCATCCGCATCCCGGTGACCTGGAGCAACCACCACGGCGCCGCGCCGAACTACACGATCGACGCGGCCTGGCTGAACCGGGTACGCGAGGTGGTCGGCTGGGCGCTCGCCGACGGCTTCTACGTGGTGCTCAACATCCACCACGACTCGTGGCAGTGGATCAACACGATGCCCACCGACCGCACCAACGTGCTGAACCGCTACAACGCGCTCTGGACCCAGATCGCCGCCGCGTTCAAGGACTCCTCGCCGAAGCTGACCTTCGAGAGCGTCAACGAGCCGCAGTTCACCGGAAGCTCCGGCGACGCGCAGAACGCCACGCTCCTCAACGAGCTGAACACCTCGTTCCACCGCATCGTCCGTCAGTCCGGCGGGGGCAACGCCACCCGGCTGCTGGTCCTGCCGACCCTGCACACCTCCGCCGAGCAGGCCCGGGTGAACGAGCTGGTCAGCACGTTCAACACGCTCAACGACCCGAACCTGATCGCCACCGTGCACTTCTACGGGTACTGGCCGTTCAGCGTGAACGTCGCCGGGGGCACCCGGTTCGACGCGACGGTCCAGCAGGACCTGACCGACCAGTTCGACCGGGTCTACAACGCCTTCGTCACCCGCAACATCCCGGTGATCATCGGCGAGTACGGGCTGCTCGGCTTCGACCGCCACACCGGCACCATCGAGCAGGGCGAGAAGCTCAAGTTCTTTGAGTTCCTCGGCCACTACGCGCGTAGCCGCAAGCTGACCACCCAGCTCTGGGACAACGGCCAGCACTTCGACCGCACGTCGTTCGTGTGGAAGGACCCCGAGCTGTTCGCGCAGATCAAGTCGAGCTGGACGACCCGCTCCGGCACCGCGTCCAGCGACCAGGTGTACGTGCCGCGTACCGGCACGATCACCGCCAAGAGCCTGACGCTCAACCTGAACGGCACCACGTTCCAGGGGCTGCGCCAGGGCACCACCGACCTGGTGAACGGCACCGACTACACGGTCTCCGGCAGCACCCTGACGCTCACCGCGTCGGCGCTGACCCGGCTGGTCGGCTCCCGCGCGTACGGGGTGAACGCCAACCTCCAGGCCCGCTTCTCCACGGGCGTGCCGTGGCGGATCAGCATCATCACGTACGACCCGCCGGTGCTGTCGAACGCCACGGGCACCACGGCGGCGTTCACGCTCCCGGCGCAGTTCCGCGGTGACCAGCTGGCCACGATGGAGGCGAAGTACGCCGACGGCAGCAACGCCGGGCCGCACAACTGGACCTCGTACAAGGAGTTCGACGTGACGTTCGCGCCGAACTACACCGGCAACACGATCGCGTTGAAGCCGGAGTTCTTCGCCGAGGTCAACGACGGCCAGCGGGTCACGCTGACGTTCCACTTCTGGAGCGGCACGAAGCTGACCTACTACGTGACCAAGTCCGGCAGCACCGTCACCGGCACGGTGAGCTGACCGCGACGGCACGGCTCGCGGCGGTGGGCGTCGACACCGCCGCGAGCCGTGCCCGGCACGAGTTTCCGCCGGACCGATGATTTCCGAGGTCGGCGCCGGTCGACAGAGGCATGAAGACGCTCACTCTCCAGACGCCCGAGGTCGACCTGGTCTACGACGTCCACGCCCCCGAGGCGGCCGAGGCCGGGCACCGCCCCTTGTTCATGATCGGCCAGCCGATGTGCGCCGACGGCTTCACCACGCTCGCGTCGTACTTCCCGGACCGCACAGTCATCACGTACGACCCGCGCGGGCTCGGCCGGAGCGTCCGCAAGGACGGCCGGAACGACTCGCTGCCCGAGGTGCAGGCCCGGGACGTCCGCGACATCGTCGACGCCCTCGGCATGGGCCCGGTCGACATGTTCGCCAGCAGCGGCGGCGCGGTGACCGCGCTCGCGCTGGTGGCCGCCCACCCGGACGTGGTGACCACGCTGGTGGCGCACGAGCCGCCGCTGACCACGCTGCTCCCCGACGCCGAGGCGGCCGGCCGGGCCATGGCCGCCTGCCAGGAGGCGTACCGGAAGAACGGCTGGGGTGCCGGCATGGCGGCGTTCATCGGCCTGACGTCGTGGCGGGGCGAGTTCAGCGACGACTACTTCGCCCAGCCCGCGCCGGACCCCGCCGCGTTCGGAATGCCGGCCGAGGACGACGGCAGCCGCGACGACCCGCTGCTCTCCGACCGGTCCGCGGCGGTCACCGTCTACCGGCCGGACGCCGACGCGCTGCGCGCCGCGCCCACCCGGGTCGTGGTGGCGGTGGGCGAGGAGTCGGCGGACACCCTCACCGCGCGGACGTCGGTGGCCACCGCCGAGCTGCTCGGCGGACAGGCCGCGGTCTTCCCGAGCCACCACGGCGGGTTCCTCGGCGAGGGAATGGGCCACGCCGGGCAGCCGGAGGCGTTCGCGCGCCGGCTGCGGGAGATCCTCGACGCCTGACCGCGGCGTCGCCGCGTCGCGGATGCCCGCGACGGTCAGGCCCGGCGCACGTCGGTGACCATCGCCGGGTAGGGCCCGGCCGGTGTGCCGGGCCCGGCCTGGTCGGCGGGGACGACGTTCTCCATCCGTAGCCGCAGGAGGGCCGGGTCGGCGGTGTCGAGGACGATCCGCCACCCCCAGCCGCCGCCGTACTCGGCGGTCAGCTCGACCGCCGCCCCGCCCGCCGCACCGGTGAGCGTCATCGGGGTCGGCTGCTGGTGCCACGAGTCGCCCCACCAGGCGACGAGCGAGCCCGGCCGGTCGCCGGCGCCGACCACCAGCAGGCCGTCCTGCGGGCCGTCGTCGGGATGTTCCCACGAGTACGACACGGTGGTCAGGTGCCCGCCGGCCGCGGTGGCGACTGTGAGCGCGGCCGGCGACTCGGCGAGCGGATCGGCGGGCATCAGCCGGAAGCCGTTGGTGCCTGCCCAGGACCCGGTGACGTCGGTGAGAACCATCGTCCCAGGATAGGAGCCAACCCCGACAGCGCACGCCCGCCGCGCGTGCGGCGCGGCCCGACCTCGGATCTCCGGCAGGACGGGGTCAGGCGGAGAAGTCGTCGTCGGCGTCGCGGGCGTCCGCCTGGATGTGCTCGCCGGGGCGCTTGCCCCGGATCTCATCCTGTTCGCGTACCCGGCCCGCTTCGGCGTGTTCGTCCTGGTTCAGGTCACCGAGCCGCGCCCGGGCCGGACCGGCCAGGTCCTCCAGGTCGTTCTTCGCGCGCTCGACGCTCATTGCCGCCTCCCCGGATCGTCGCGTGGCGGCCCTCGCCGCCTGCCGAGGCGCGTCCCCGCTGACCCGGCCGGCAAACCGCCGCCACCGGCCGGGCGCCCGCCCGCCGTGCGGTCATGCGGGCGGCAGTGCGGTGATCAGGTCCTCGGCGTGCCGCAGCGTGTCGGCCAGCGCGTCGCGCGGTCCGTCGTCCAGCGGGATCGAGCGGGCCTGCCGCACCAGCTCCCGCGCGGACTCCGGCTCGTCGAGTTGCAGCGCCAGTTCCGCCCGGTAGACCAGCGCCTCCACCTGGACGGCCGGGTCGTCGGCGGCATCCGGGCGGGCAAGCGCGCCGTCGAGGATCCGCGCGGCCTGCTGGGGATTGCCGCGAGAGTCCGCCTGCACCACCGCGTTCTGCAGCGTACGGGCCAGCCCGCCCCTGTCGTCGGTCTCCGCGGTATCGCTCCGGCCGACGAACCGGATCCAGTTGCCGCCGGGGTCGACGATGCTGAACCCGAAGTGGCCCTCCTGGTTGCGGCGTGGCCGGGGCCGGGTCATCCGGGGCACGCCGGAGACGAGCACCTTGCCGTACGTGGCACGCAGGCCGTCGGTGAAGGCCCGGTGGATGTCGACCAGGTCGTCCACCACCACCAGGCAGGAGCCGTACGAGTCGGCGGGATCGAACTGCGGCATCCCGAAGAAGTGCAGATGGAGATCCTCCCGCCGCAGTGTCAGGTACGGGTTCGGGCGCTCCTGCCGGTACGTGATCTCGAAGCCGAGGGCCTGGTAGAAGGGCGCCACATCGTCCAGGGAGCGGCACGGCAGCAGCGGGATCGTCGTCTCGTTAGCCATGCTCCGAGCCTGGCGACCGAGGGCCGGCTCGTGCACATGGAAATGTCCGTTCGGCTTCTGGCGCCGTCCGAACGGACACGGGGGCCGGTCCGTAGTGGACCGGCCCCCGTGCGGGGTTTCGTTCGGGTCAGGGCTTCCAGGACCCGGCGGAACGGAAGCGGTGCTTGTATTCCACGACGCCGTTCTGGTCCTTGACGTCGAAGATGAGCTGGCCGCTGCGCTTGGAACCCTCGGGCAGGTTGTTGCCCGAGGTCATCAGCTTGCCGCAACCCGAGAAGGCGCCGCCGATGCCGCTCTCCTCGGTGCCGTCCGCAGCGACCCAGGTGAAGTAGAACGGGTTGATCGAGCCGGTGCCCTTGGTGATCTCGGCGGTCACGTCGGCGATCAGGAACATGCCGTTCTTCGGGCCGGGCATGACCTCGCTGCAGGCGGCGTTTCTGGTCCGGAAGTTGCCGACGGTGATCTCGATGGTGCCCCGGTCGTCGTTGACGACCAGCTTGTCGCCGGCCGGCATGTTGAACGTCTTGTCGTCGGTGTTGCCCGGCTGCGGCGTGCCGGTGGGAGCGCCCGTCGGGGTGTCACCTGTGGGCTGGCCGTAGGTGACGCCCGGGGTGGGCAGCGAGTCGATCGCCTCCTGGGTCTTCTTCGCGCCGCTGTAGATGGCGAAGATGCCGCCACCGCAGCACAGCAGCAGCAGGATCACCGCGATGATGCCGACAGTGATCCAGACGTTCTTGTTCGACTTCTTCGCCGGCGGTCCGAAGGGCGCTCCGGGCGGCGGCGGGTACGCGCCACCACCCGGCGGCGGGTAACCACCCGGGGGCGGGTAGCCACCCGGCTGCTGGTACTCGCCGCCCGGGGGCGGGTACGCCGCACCCGGCGGCTGGTACTCGGACCCCGGCGGCGGGTACGCACCGCCCGGCGGCTGGTACGCGGCACCCGGCGGCTGGTACTCGCTGCCCGGCGGCGGGTACGGCGCGCCCGAGACGGGCGGCTGCGGCGCGTCCGAGGGCGGCGGGTAGGGCGAGCCCGACGTCGGAGCGGGCGGTGGCGCGTACGGGTTGCCCGGCACCGGCGGCATCGGGGCGGTGGGGAACGCCTGCGTCGGCGGTTCCTGCGGCTGCTGGTTCGGGTCCGGTGACCCGGACGGAGGCTGAGGGTGGCTCACCGTACTCCTTGGGCGCCTTCGGAATTTTCAGTCGGAACGACGGTACAAGCCGGGCACAACCCGCCCGGCAGCGCCTCATCGACGAAGCAGGACGGCCGCGGTGCGGACCAGGTCGTCGTCCACGGCGAACCGTCCGGTCACCGCTGACGGCGGATCGGGCACCGGGGCGGCGGCGAGCCGGGCCGGGGCGATGGCGGCGTGGAACGTGCCCGTCTCCGGGTCGAGCACGACGCGCGCGTCGGCGAAGCCCAGCCACGTGCCGACGAGCGGGTGCCAGACCTTGTAGACGGTCTCCTTCGCGCTGAACAACACGGTCGGCCAGGGCGTGCCGGGCGGCAGCCGGGCCAGGTCCGCCTCCTCGTCGGGGCGGCACACCTTCCGGCGTACCCCCGGGGAGAGCGGCCGGTAGCGCTCGGCGTCGATACCGACGGCGCGCACGTCGGTGGCGCGGGCGGCGGCCGCGGCGCAGTAGTCGCGGGTGTGGGTGATGGCGCCGACCACGCCGGGCGGCCAGATCGGGGCCCGGTCGGCGCCGGCCGGTACCGGCGTGGCGGGCAGGCCGAGCGCGCCGAGTGCCCGGCGGGCGCAGACCCGCCCGGCGGTGAAGTCTCGGCGCCGGCCGGGTACCGCGCGCTCACCCAGGGCGGCCAGCTCGGCCGGGAGCAGCTCACCGGCCCAGTCGGCCGCGTCGGCCACCGCCACGGCGACCTCGGCCGGGAGCAGATCACGCACGAGAGGTGGATGACGGGGACACGCGGTGAACGTACCGTAACGCTTGGGCGTGCCGCTGCGCTGAAGGAATGTTGCGGGGAGGCAACCGGTCCATCACCACCATTCCTGACTCGGAAGGAGCGGCCGATGACGCCTGGCGCGGAGGTTTCGGGAAGTACCGGCGGCGAGCACGTGCCGGTGACCCCCGACTGGACCTGCGGCTCGTGCGGTGACGACTGGCCCTGCGCCACGAAACGTCACCACCTGCTGCGCGAGTACCAGGTGGACCGGGCATCGTTGAGCGTCTATCTCGGGTCCTGCCTCGCCGCGGCGACGCAGGATCTGCGCTCCGTGCCGGTCACCGCGCTCCAGGACCGGTTCATCGGCTGGGTGCCGCGCGGCCCGCGTATCGCCGAGGCATGAGCGCGTCCGGTGGCCGCCGCGTCGGGTTCGCGGCGGCCACCGGCTGCGGTCCTCAGGGGCGGCGCGGCCGCCGGGTGAGCCCGAAGCCGACCACGCCGGCCACGGCGGCGAGCACGCCGCCCACTGTGGTCCACACCCAGCGCGATCCGGCCTCGGGGAGCCACCCGGTCAGGTCGGTCTCCTCGTCGGCCACCGGCTCGGGCGTCGGCTCGGCGCTGAGCACGGTGCCGGCCCTGGTGTTCGGCACCAGCGGCGCGGCCAGTTCACCGTCGTCGCCGGACGCGCCGCCCTCGTCGGTCGCGCCGACGAGCATCTCCACGTCGATCGGCAGACCGAGGTCGGGTTCCGGCAGGTCGGTGACGGAGAGCCGGATGTAGTAGGTGCCGGGCAGCGGGTCGCCCGACCAGGGTTCGGCCCACGGCCGTACCCGGCGCAGCGTGCAGCCCAGCGCGACGCTCGTCGCCGACGCGCCGGCGGTGGGGGTCTGCGCGCCAGCGGTGCACGCCTGCCGGCGGCGCAGCCCGTCGAAGACGTCGACGGTCCAGGTGGACGCGCCGCTGCGTGGCTTCGGGAACGTGACGGTGGCGGTGACCTCGTGCACCTGCCCGGCGTCGGCGCGGAACGACCAGTACAGGTGGTCGCCGGTCGACGCGCCCACCTGCACCGGCTGGCCGGCGGCGACTGTGGTGGCGGTGAGGAACGAGGTGCCCGCCTTGGTCACCGTGGTCGCGCCCGGTGACGGGCTGGGCGCGGCCAGGGCCGCCGCCGGGGTGAGGGCGAGTCCGGCGGCGGTGATCGCCGCCGCGGAGCGGATCAGCGTACGCATGCTCAGTTCACCCTCCACGTGTGCACCCACCAGCGGGTGAGCAGTCCGGCGACCAGCCCGGTGAGCAGTCCGGCGAGCGCGAGCAGGAGCAGCAGCACCCAGCCGCGGCCCAGATCCGGCCCGTCCGGCGCGGGGGAGGCGGCCACCACGTCGACTGTCAGCTCCACCGGCATGCCGGGCCGGGCCTGGGTGCCGGGCTTGGCCGCGAACGAGTTGCTGACCACCAGGCAGACGGTCCGTACGGACTGCTCCGCGCTGGCGCTCGGCTCCGGGCTCGGCCCGTCCTCCTCCTCCTCGGCGGCCGACCAGCGCAGCCCGGCGGAGACCACGTCGGTACGCCCGCTGCCGGCGTCGACGCCCCGGACCAGTTCCCGCCCGTCCGGCGCGGTGGCGCGCAGCAGCACGCCGTAGTCCGGGTTGACCGGCCGGTCCAGCGCGACGCTCACCGAGGCGCGCAGTTCCTGCCCGGGACGCACCGGCACCCGGTACCAGCGGTGCTCGGAGAACGCCTCCCGGTCGCTGTAGACGCCGGGGGCGAGCAGCGGCGCGCCCTCGCACGCCGTGCCGCCGCCGACCACAGCCGGAGCGGCGGTGTACGTGTCCCGGGCGCGGTCGACGAGCTGCTTGATCCGGCCGGTCAGCTCGTCGGCGCTCTGCGCGGCGGTGTAGGTGCCCCCTGTCGCGCCGGCGATGCAGAGCAACTGCTTGCGTACCTTCTCGTCCGGCGCCAGGCCGAGCGTGTCGACCACCAGGCGGGTGCCCTGGGCGGCCAGCTCGCGGGCCACCTCGCACGGGTCGGGCGGCGCGCAGGTGTCCTCACCGTCGGTGATCAGCACGATCCGGCGGGCGGTGCTGCCGGTTCCCAGGTCCTGCGCGGCGGAGCGCAGGGCCAGCCCGACCGGTGTGAAACCGGTCGGCCGCAGCCCGGCCACGGCGGCCTTGGCCTGGGTGCGGTCCACCGGGCCGACGGGCACGATCTGCTGGGTGTCCAGGCAGCCCTGCTTCTTGTCCTTGCCCCGGTAGGTGGCGCCGAGCACCCGGATGCCGAGCTGTGTCTCGTCCGGCAGGGCGTCGACCACCTCGTTGAACGCCTGCTGGGCGACGGAGATCCGGCTGCGCCCGTCGATGTCGCGGGCCCGCATCGATCCGCTGACGTCGAGGACCAGCTCGACCTTGGGTGGTTCGGCGACGGGCTCGGTGGTCTCGTCGTCGGCCCCGGCGGGGCTCGGCCCGATCAGCGCGGCCGCCGCCAGCAGTCCGATGAGGACGGCCGTCGATCGTCTCTTGTTGATCACCGGGCGAAGTGTAGTGAGATCCACATTGGAAGATCATCCGGGTCGGAGGTGCCCGCCGGAGGTCCGTCTCCGGCGTCCGCCGGGGCCGTCACGGTCGCGCTCGGCCACCCACCGTTAGCTGCACCATGTAAACCTTTCGGCCGGTGGTGCACTCGTCGGAAATCTGACCGGCCCGCACCCGTTGTGCCGTTGCCGGAGTGTGGTTAAGCTCTTTCTTGCGCGCCCCAATCGCCCGCTTCCCCCGTGGCAGGCGATCGGGGCGCGCTTTTTTGGTGCCCCGGCGCCGCGCAGTGCCCGGCGTCCCGCGTCAGATCCAGCGGCCGTCCAGCCACATCCGCGCCGACCAGTCCGCGTACGGCAGCACCCGGCCCACGAAGATCGGGTAGAAGTACGCGAAACAGAGCGCCACGAGCAACACGTACGCGCCCGCGATGATCCCGCCCACCAGCCGGCGGTCGTGGACCTGTTGCGGGTCCGGTGGCGCGGCCGTGTTCGACACCGGCGCGGGAGTGGCGATCGCGCCGAGCACGTAGACCACCGCGAGCACCAGGAACGGCACCGCCGGCGCGGCGTAGAAGGAGAACATCGTCCGGCCGTCGAGGGCGAACCAGAACCAGGGCAGCAGGCCGGCGGCGGCGCTGAGCAGGATCGCGCCCGCCCGCCAGTCACGCCGGGCCAGCCCGAGCCAGGCGGTCGCGGCCAGCGCCGGCAGGAACGACCACCACAGCAGCGGCGTACCCAGCAGCAGCACCTCCGAGGCGCAGCTCGGTGCGCCGCAACTGCCGTCGCCGGACCAGTGGAACGCCACCGGGCGGCCGAGCAGCAGCCACTGCCAGGGCCAGGACTGGTACTTGTGCGGGTCGTCGAGCTGGGTGTGGAAGCCGTACGCCGCCTTGTGGTACTCCCACAGGTTGATCAGCGCGCCGATGATCGGGGTGTCGCTCAGCTCCGGGTTGTTCGGGTAGCGCTCCGCCAGGCGGTAGTAGCCGTCCTGGCCGAGCAGCCAGCCCGACCAGGTCGCCACGTAGGTCACGAGCATCAGCACGCCCGCGGCGAGCAGCCACGGCAGCTCGTCGAGCACGGCGTCGCGCCACGGCCGGCGTACCCCGGACGAGCGGCGGACGCCCACCTCCCAGAGCAGCACCAGCAACGCGAACGCCGGTACGAAGTAGAGCGCGCTCCACTTCACCGAGCAGGCGCAGCCGAGCAGCACACCTGCTGCCAGCCGCCACCACGGCCAGTCCCGCCAGCCCGACGACGGACGGCCGGCCCGGCCCGGCTGTGTCGGGTCGAGCCCGCCCTCCAGCGCCCGCGCCCAGCGCCGCCTCCGGGCGTCCCGGTCGAGCACCAGCGCGCCGAACGCGGCGAGCACGAACAGCAGCAGGAAGATGTCGAGGATGGCCGTGCGGGAAAGCACCAGGTGGTAGCCGTCGAGCGCGAGCAGCAGGCCGGCCGCGCAGCCGAGCACCGTGGAGCGGAACATCCGCCGCCCGATACGGACCAGCAGCAGCACCGACAGCGTGCCCGCCACCGCCGCTCCGAACCGCCAGCCGAACTCCGGCGAGGTGGTGATCAGGTGGCCCGGCACCGAGACGCCGCTGTCCGCGTCCTGGTAGCCGAAGGCCCACTCGCCGATGCCGATCATCCACTTGCCCAGCGGTGGATGCACCACGTACGAAGGGCCGTTGTCCTTGTAGTTCCACTCGAAGCCGCGGTCGATCAGCCCGTACGCGTCCTTGGCGTAGTAGGTCTCGTCGAAGATCTTCCCGGGCGGGAAGCTGAGCCCCACGAAGCGCAGGATCGCCGCGACGGCCACCACCACCGCTGTCGCCAGCCACGCCTGACCTCGACCGATGCGATCATCGACGGCGGCGAGCCGGCGCCGCACGGCGGCGGGAAGCCCGCGCCCGGCGCCGTCGCCCCGGTCGGTGGTGGAAGGGTCCGGGTTCGCGCTCTGTGCTGTCGACGCACTCGTCACCCGGCGATCGTAGGCTGCGAGGGTGCCCGGTGGCGTCTCTCGTCTCCGAAATTGGTACGACCGTCGATGAGGGAGCGCACGCCGTGGGGGAAATGTCCGAGGTAGGGCGGCTCGTGTTGCTCGGCGCGCCGCTCGGCAACCCGGCCGACGCGTCCGCCCGGTTCCGCGAGGTGCTGGCCGCCGCCGACGTGGTCGCCGCCGAGGACACCCGGCGGCTCACCCGGCTGGCCCGCGACCTGGACGTGACTGTGCCCGGCCGGATCGTCTCGTACTTCGAGGGCAACGAGGAGCGGCGTACCCCCGAGCTGGCCGAGGTGCTCGCCGCCGGCTACACGGTCGCGCTGGTCACCGACGGCGGCATGCCGAGCGTCTCCGATCCCGGCTACCGGCTGGTCCGGGCCGCACTGGACGCCGGTGTGCCGGTCACCGCCGCGCCCGGGCCGAGCGCGGTGACCACCGCGCTGGCACTGTCCGGGCTGCCCTGTGACAGGTTCTGCTTCGAGGGCTTCCTGCCGCGTACCCCCGGCGCCCGCCGCTCCCGGCTGCGCGCGCTCGCCGCCGAGGACCGCACGCTGGTGTTCTTCGAGGCGCCGCACCGCATCACCGGTGCGCTCGCCGACCTGGCCGAGGCGTTCGGCAGGGACCGGCCCGCCGCGCTCTGCCGCGAGTTGACCAAGACCTACGAGGAGGTCGTCCGCCGGTCGCTTGGCGAACTGGCCGAGTGGGCCGCCGAGGGCGATCCGCGGGGCGAGATCACGCTCGTCGTTGCGGGCGCACCGGCCACGCCCGCGGTCCGGCCGGACGACGAGACGCTGCGCGCGGCGGTGGCCGAGCGCGAGGCGGCCGGGCTGTCCCGCCGGGACGCGATCACCGAGGTCGCCACCGCGTACGGGCTGCGGCGGCGCGAGGTGTACGCCGTCGTGCACAGCTGAAAGGAAGGGCCCCTTCTTAACGCCTGCGGTAGAGGAAGGGCCCCTTCTTAACGCCTCACCTCACCAGGCGGCGGCCAGGAAGCCGACGGTGATCAACGCCGGCCCGGCCAGCGCCAGGCCGACCGCCCAGCGCCGCTGCCGTTCGTCCGCGAGCCGGGTCGCCCCGGTCCACCTGGCGATCCCGGCGGCGCAGCCGGCCACCAGGGCCAGTCCCAGCAGCCAGCGCAGGTGCCTTCCGACGCCGGTGTCCGCGTAGGCGGTGGACCCGTCCGGCCCGGTCATCCGCGCCCGCAGCGAGCTGCCGGTGTCGGTGCGCCCGGCCGGTACGCCGCTGACCCGTACCCCGTGGGCCTGGAACCGGTCGCCGTCGGCGGAGAAGATGCCCCGGCAGCGCTGGGTGAGCCCGCCGCCCGCGCACTCGGTGATCATCACGGTGCCGCCGGTCGAGTGCCCCACCGCCAGCCAGAACGGCCCGGCGCTCACCCAGGCGAAGAACGCGGCGAGCAGGCTCAGCGTCAGCAGCACGGCCAGCCCGGCGGGCGGGCTCGGCGGCGCGGCCGGGCGGGCGCGTTCCCGTCGCGCCGGGGGCCGGCCCGGACGTGGGCGCGGCTCGTCGCGCAGCGGCGTGCCGTCCCAGTGCACCTCCTCGATCGGCGCCCAGCCGCCGGACGGGGCGGCCTCGCGCTGCCAGCGCGGCTGGCGTACCGGCACCCGGCTCGGCACCGCGTCCACCGGCGCTCCGGTGGTCGGCTCCACCTCCACCGGCGGGTCCGCCGGGTCGAGCCGTGGCTGGGGAGCGACGGGCCCGCCGGGCGGCGTGGGCCGCGCCGCCCGCCGCGTGGCGGCCGCCGACGGCTCGGGCGCCGCTGGTCTGCTGGTCACGATGTTCATTTCACACCGGTACGTCTGGCTTGTCGGGCAGCTCACGCCGCGTGTCGGCGACAAATCGGACGTACGGTCGGAGCGCGCACCCCATTGGTTCGCGGCACGCCCACGGCAATCACTAGGCTTGCTGCTCATGAGTCACGTTCTCGCCGCGGTCGCCTGGCCCTACGCCAACGGCCCGCGCCACATCGGCCACGTATCCGGATTCGGCGTTCCCTCCGACGTCTTCTCCCGGTACATGCGGATGGCCGGTCACGACGTGCTCATGGTCTCCGGCACCGACGAACACGGCACCCCGATCCAGGTGCAGGCCGACGCCGAGGGGGTCACCCCGCGCGAGCTGGCCGACCGCTACAACCGGGTGATCGCCGAGGACCTGCGGGCGCTGGGCCTGTCGTACGACCTGTTCACCCGCACCACCACGCGCAACCACTACGCGGTGGTGCAGGAGCTGTTCACCGGGCTGCACCGCAACGGCTACATCGTCCCGAAGGTCACCATCGGGGCGATCTCCCCGTCCACCGGCCGGACGCTGCCCGACCGCTACATCGAGGGCACCTGCCCGATCTGCGGCTACGACAGCGCGCGCGGCGACCAGTGCGACAACTGCGGCAACCAGCTCGACCCGATCGACCTGATCGACCCCAAGTCGAAGATCAACGGGGAGACCCCGGAGTTCGTCGAGACCGAGCACTTCTTCCTCGACCTGCCCGCCCTGGCCGACGCGTTGCGGCAGTGGCTGGACACCCGCGACGGCTGGCGCCCGAACGTACTGCGGTTCTCCCGCAACCTGCTCGACGACCTCCAGCCCCGGGCCATCACCCGCGACCTGGAGTGGGGCGTGCCGATCCCGCTCGACGACTGGCGTGACCGCCCGGACAAGCGGATCTACGTCTGGTTCGACGCGGTCATCGGCTACCTGTCCGCGTCCATCGAGTGGGCCCGGCGCACCGGCGACCCGGAGGCCTGGCGCAAGTGGTGGTCGGCGGACGGGGAGGGGAAGGACGCCCGCTCCTACTACTTCATGGGCAAGGACAACATCGTCTTCCACTCGGTGATCTGGCCGGCGCTGCTCGGCGGCTACTCCGGTGAGGGCGCCCGCGACGGCGAACCGGGCGAGCTGGGCCGGCTCAACCTGCCCACCGAGGTCGTCTCCAGCGAGTACCTGACCATGGAGGGCCGGAAGTTCTCCTCCTCCCGCAAGGTGGTCATCTACGTCCGGGACTTCCTGGAGCGCTACGACGCCGACGCGCTGCGGTACTTCATCGCGGTGGCCGGCCCGGAGAGCAACGACACCGACTTCACCTGGGCCGAGTTCCTGCGCCGCAACAACGACGAACTGGTCGCCGGCTGGGGCAACCTGGTCAACCGGTCCGTGTCCATGGCGGCGAAGAACTTCGGCGCGATCCCGCCGGTCGACCCGGCCGGGCTCACCGAGGCCGACCAGGCGCTGCTGGACATCGCGAAGGCCGGCTTCGCCACCGTCGGCGACCTGATCGCCCGGCACCGGCAGAAGCAGGCCATCGGCGAGGCCATGAAGGTCGTCGCCGAGGCCAACAAGTACCTCTCCGAGCAGGCGCCCTGGAAGCTCAAGGGCGAGGACGAGAAGCCCCGCATGGGCACCGTCCTGCACGTCGCGCTCCAGGTGGTCAGCGACGCCAACACGCTGCTCACCCCGTTCCTGCCGCACTCCGCCCAGAAGATCCACGAGCTGCTCGGCGGCACCGGCGTGCACGCGCCGATGCCCGTCATCGAGGAGGTCGACGACCTCGACGGCGGGCCGTCGTACCCGGTGCTGACCGGTGATTACACGGTCGGGGCGCGCTGGGAGTCCGTACCCCTGGAAGTGGGCCGGCCGCTCGCGGCGCCGAAGCCGGTGTTCCGCAAGCTCGACCCGTCCATCGTCGAGGAGGAGCTGGCCCGCCTGGCCGGCTGAACACGCGCGCGAACCGCGGCCCGGGGATCTCTCCCCGGGCCGCGGTCGTGCGCGCCGGTCAGGCGCGGGCCATGCTCGGCTTGCCGATGAACTCCATGATGGCCTTGTTGACCTCGGTGGGATGGGTCCACGGCGTGCCGTGCGGCGCACCCTTCAGCGTGACCAGCTTGGCGTCGGACAGCATGTTCACCAGCCGCTGGCCCGTCACCGGGTACGGCAGCACGTTGTCCTTGTCGCCCTGGATGATCAGCACCGGCACGTTGATGTTCGGCAGGTCACCGCGGAAGTCGGTCTGCCAGGCGTCCACCGAGTCGTGGGTGCCCTTGGCCGACGCCTGCGCGCCGATCTGCCAGTGCGCGTGGTACGCCTCGTCGCTGACCAGCGTCCCCCGGTTCTCGCTGGCGTTGAAGAACGCGTCGCAGAACTGGGTCAGGTAGGCGAACCGGTCCTGGATGATCGCCTTCTGGAACCCGTCGAACATGCTCTTGTCGACGCCCTCCGGGTCGTCGGGCGCCTTGAGCAGGTACGGCGCCAACGGGGCCATCAGGACCGCCCGGTCCACCCGGTCCGACCCGTACGCGCCCAGATAGCGGGTCACCTCACCGGTGCCCATGGAGTGCCCGACCAGGATCGCGTTCCGCAGGTCCAGTTCGGTCATCAGCACGTCGAGGTCGGCGGAGAACGTGTCGTAGTCGTAGCCCATGGCCGGCTGCGCGGAGTTGCCGAATCCACGCCTGTCGTACGTGATCACCCGGTATCCGGCGTCCAGCAGCGGACCGCTCACCTTCTCCCAGGTCGCCCCGTTGAACGGGAAACCGTGGATCAGCACGATCGGCTGACCGGAACCGTGATCCTCGTAGTACAGGTCGATGGGTGCGGAGTTCTCCGTACCGACGGTGACGAAAGGCATGTCGGGATTCCCCCTCGCGCGGGTTTCTCGGACACCCCACGCCTTCCCGACCTGCCCTCGTCTATTCGTGTCGGGCCGGATAGGGCAGGTCCACCACCCGGTCGTCGGCCAGCTCGGCGCCGGGCGCCCAGACCTCGTACACGCCGCGTTCCAGACACTGCGCGCCGGTCGCGGCCACCGCGTCCGGATCCGGGCGGCGCAGCCGCAACCGCAGCCAGCCGCCCTCCTCCCGCAGCACCAGGCAGGGCACCCCGCGCCAGGCCGCCGTGCGCACCCGCCGGGCCGCCGCGTCCACCGGGTACCGGGCCGCCCGGGTCATCGCCAGCACCCGGAACCCGCCCGGCTGGTCGGCCACCGCCTCGTACTCCGAACCCGCGTACGTGCCGACGAGCCGGGTGGAGCGCGGCGCCTCGCCGGTCGGCACGTACTCCTGGTCGGCGGAGAGACCCGGCACCGCGGCGAGCAGGTGCCGCCACTGCGGGCCGGCCAGGCGCAGCCAGCCCCGCTGCTCCGCCTGGTAGGTGTAGAGGACCACCTCCACCCCGTCGGCCGGGTAGGCGAGCAGGGTGGCGTTCGCCGGCATCGGCAGGTCGGCGAACTCCCGGGTGACGAACTCCGGTACGAGCTGCGCGCTGCTCGGCACGAACCCGGTACCCAGCACCGGCGGCCCCAGCCGGTCCCGGGGCGGCAACGCCATGAGTCCCCGGTGCGCCGGGCCCACGGGCACGTCGTAGTCGGCCGGGTCGGCGGCCCGCCAGCGCACCGCGTACGCCACGTCGCCGCCCTCGGAGTCGCCCCGCAGCACCGCCATCCCGGCCGGTGTCCGCAGGTGCGCGACGTCGTGCTCCCGGTAGCAGAAGCCGTGCGGCAGCACGCCCCGCACGTACCCGGCGAGCTGCCGGGCGGAGAGCACCTTCACCATCCGGGTACCCGGCCGGATCACCGCCGACGCCCGTACGGCGGCGAGCGTCGGATCCGCCGCCGCGCCCGGCTGCTGGCTGAGCTGGTGTACGTACGCCCAGCCCCGGTCCCGGTGCACCGGCATCAGCAGCGGCGCGTCCGTGTCGTCGGCCGAACCGGCGCCCCCGTGCACCGCGTCGACCTCGGTCGCGTGCACGAACCGGCGCCACGGATAGCCGTTGCCGGGCCGGGGACACCACTCGAACCCGGGCGCCTCGTCGGCGCTGAACAACTCGTACGCCGCGCCCCGGGCGATCTCCTCCGCCGGATGCACCCGGCCGCCGTACGTCACGCGCAACCCGGCCCGGTCGGAGGCGGGCCCGCCGGCCTGGTCGGTGACTGTCACTCCAGGACGCTAAGCCCGCCAGATGTGAGGCATGTGAACAGCCGGTGGCGGTCCGGGAACGCAGCCCCGGGCGGGTGTGTGATGCTGGCCGCGATGACCGAGCAGACCGAGACCCGCAAGCAGCGCGCCGCCCGCCGGGCCGGGGAGTTCCCGCCCGCCCCCGAGCCGCTGCCCGTACCCGTGCCGGACAGCCACACCCACCTCGACATCACCGTCGGCGAGTTCGGCACGCCTCCCGGCGGCACCACCGGCGACGACCCGGTGGCCGCCGCGATCGACGTCGCCGCCCGGGCCGGCGTGGACCGGCTCGTCCAGGTCGGGGTGGACGTCGACTCGTCCCGGTGGAGCGCCGACGTCGCCGACCGGTACGCCCCGGTGCTCGCCACCGTCGCGCTGCACCCGAACGAGGCGCCCCGGCTGGCCGACCTGGACGAGGCGCTGCGCGAGATCGAGACGCTCGCCGGCCGGGACCGGGTCCGGGGCGTCGGCGAGACCGGGATGGACTTCTTCCGTACCGGCGACGACGGGCGGGCCGCGCAGGAGGAGAGCTTCCGGGCGCACATCGCCATCGCCAAGCGGCACGGCAAGGCGCTCGTCATCCACGACCGGGACGCGCACGCCGACGTGCTGCGCATCGTTGACGACGAGGGCGCCCCGGAAACCGTGGTCATGCACTGCTTCTCCGGCGACGCCGACTTCGCCCGCGAGTGCGTCCGGCGCGGCTTCCTGCTCAGCTTCGCCGGCACCGTCACGTTCGGCAGCGCCGCCGCGCTGCGCGAGGCCGCCGCCGTCACCCCGCCCGCGCAGATGCTCGTGGAGACCGACGCGCCCTACCTGACCCCGATGCCGTACCGGGGACGGCCCAACGCGTCGTACCTGATCCCGCTCACGGTCCGTTTCCTCGCCGAGACCACCGGCACCGACGTGGACGCCCTCTGCGCCGCCCTCTCCACGAACGGTGAGCGAGCGTTCGGCCCGTGGCGGTGAGCGCGTTCGGTCCGTGGCGTTAAGAAGGGGCCCCTCCATATCGCGAGGCGTTAAGAAGGGGCCCTTCCTTCCCCGCGGGCGGGGGCGCTTACGCTACGGGGCGTGACCGGACTCCTCGGCCCGGCGGAGATCCGGGAACTCGCCGCGCGCATCGGCGTCACGCCGACCAAGAAACTCGGCCAGAACTTCGTGCACGACCCCAACACCGTGCGCCGGATCGTCACCACCGCCGGGCTGACCCCCGACGACGTGGCGCTGGAGGTCGGCCCCGGGCTCGGCTCGCTCACGCTCGCCCTGCTCCCGGTCGCCGCGCACGTGCACGCTGTGGAACTCGACCCGGCGCTCGCCGCCGCGCTGCCGGAGACCGCCGCCCGCTTCGCCGGGGCGGCCGCCGAGCGGCTCACCGTCCATCCGGCCGACGCGCTGCGGGTCACCGCCGACGACCTGGCCGGCCCGGCGCCCACAGCGCTGGTGGCGAACCTGCCCTACAACGTCGCCGTGCCGGTCGTGCTGCACCTGCTCGCCGAGCTGCCCACGCTGCGCCACGGCCTGGTGATGGTGCAGAAGGAGGTCGCCGACCGGCTCGTCGCCGGTCCCGGCTCCAAGGTGTACGGCATCCCGTCGGTCAAACTCGCCTGGTACGCCCGCTCCCGCGCCGCCGGCAAGGTCCCGCCGAACGTGTTCTGGCCGGTGCCGAACGTCGACTCCGGCCTGGTCGCGTTCACCCGGCGCGAGCCGCCCCGGCCGGACGTACCCCGGAAGGCCGTCTTCGCCGTCGTCGACGCCGCGTTCGCCCAGCGCCGCAAGACGCTGCGCGCCGCCCTGGCCGGCTGGGCCGGCGGCGCGGACCGGGCCGCCGCGGCGCTCACCGCCGCCGGCGTGGACCCGTCCGCGCGGGGCGAATCGCTCACCGTCGAGCAGTTCGCCGCCATCGCCGCGTCGGCCCCGGACGCCCCCGGCGGCGAGCAGTAGGCTGGCGCCGTTGCCCGACCCCTCGCCGAGGAGCTGACAGTGCCGAAGCCGTTCGACATCCGCCCACGTCCGGTGGAGTCCACCCGGTGACCGAGGCATGGCGACCGGGGGACGAGGACGGGCAGCGGCGCGGCGCCGGCGGCCCGGTCAAGGTGCGGGTGCCCGCCAAGGTCAACCTGCATCTCGGGGTCGGACCGCTGCGGCGTGACGGCTACCACGAGCTGAACACCGTCTACCACGCGATCTCGATCTACGACGAGCTGACCGCCCGTCGCGGCGACACGCTCACCCTCACCATGGAGGGCGAGGGCGCCGGCGAGCTGGCGCTGGACGACACCAACCTGGCGCTGCGCGCCGCGCACGCGCTGGCCGGTTACGCGGGCGTCGCCCCGCACGCCCGGCTGCACCTGCGCAAGCAGATCCCGCTCGCCGGCGGGCTGGCCGGTGGCAGCGCCGACGCCGCCGCCGCGCTCGTCGCCTGCGACACGCTCTGGGGCACCGGGCTGTCCCGCGACGAGCTCGCCGGCATCGCCGCCGACCTCGGCTCGGACGTGCCGTTCCTCATCCACGGCGGCACCGCGCTCGGCACCGGCCGCGGCGAGGCGGTCAGCCCGGTGCTGGCCCGCCCCACCTCCTGGCACTGGGTGGTGGCGATCGCCGACGCCGGCCTGTCCACCCCGGCCGCGTACCGGGAACTGGACCGGCTGCGTGACGCCGGAGCCGCCGGCACGCCGCTGGGCAGCACCGACGCGCTGCTCGCCGCGCTGCGCCAGCGCGATCCGCGGGTGCTCGCCGCCACGCTCGGCAACGACCTCCAGGACGCCGCGCTGACCATGCGCCCCTCGCTGGCCGAGACGCTCAAGGCCGGCGAGGCCGCGGGGGCGCTCGCCGGCATCGTCTCCGGCTCCGGACCCACCTGCGTCTTCCTCGCCACCGGCGAGGCCGACGCCGTCCGGATCGCCGCCGAGATCACCGCCGCCGGGGTGTGCCGGGAGGCCCGCGTCGCGCACGGTCCGGTCGCCGGCGCCCGCGTGGTCTGACGCCCCGTACCCTTGACTCAGGCGTCCCGGGCCCCCGGGACGCCTGAGTCGTGAAGGGTGGGTCAGTGGCCAACATCGTCAACCTGGACCGGGTGTCCAAGGGGTACGGCGCCGCGGGGCCGCTGCTCACCGAGGTCTCGCTCGGCCTCGACGACGCCGACCGGGTCGGTGTGGTCGGCCTCAACGGCGCCGGCAAGTCGACGCTGCTGCGCCTGCTCACCCGCACCGAGGAACCCGACGATGGCCGCGTCACCCACCGCCGCGACCTGCGGGTGGCCTGGCTGCCGCAGCGCCTGGACCTCGCCCCCGAACTGACCGTGCGGGACGTGGTGCTCGGCACCGCCTGGCTCGGCGAGAGCATGGGCGCCGAGCACGAGTGGGCCGGCGACGCGGGTGTCCGCGCCATCCTCGACGGCCTCGGCATGCCCCACCTCGGCCTGGACACGCCGGTCGGCCCGATGTCCGGCGGGGAACGCCGCCGCGTCGCACTCGCCGCGCTGCTGGTCCGCGACGCCGACCTGCTCGTCCTCGACGAGCCCACCAACCACCTCGACGTCGGCGGCGTCGACTGGCTGGCCCGGCACCTCGTCACCCGCAAGGGCGCGCTCGTCGTGGTCACCCACGACCGCTGGTTCCTCGACGCCGTCTGCACCACCACCTGGGAGGTCGCCGACCAGACCGTCCGGGCGTACGAGGGCGGCTTCGCCGCATGGACGCTGGCACGCGTCGAGCGGCAACGCGTCGCCGCCGCCACCGAGGCCCGCCGCCAGAATCTGCTCCGCAAGGAGATCGCCTGGCTGCGCCGGGGCGCCCCCGCACGCACCTCGAAGCCCAAGTTCCGCATCGACGCGGCGAACGCGCTCATCGCCGACGTGCCGGAACCCCGCGACACCATGTCGCTGCAGCGGCTCGCCACCGCCCGGCTCGGCAAGCAGGTGTACGACCTCGAACACGTCCGGCTGCACGCCGGCCCGAAGGAGATCCTGCACGACACCACCTGGCAGGTCGGGCCCGGCGACCGGGTCGCGATCCTCGGCCGCAACGGCGCCGGCAAGACCACCCTGCTGCGGATGCTCGCCGGGGTGACCGGCCCCGACGGCGGGCGCTTCGCCGCCGGGCAGACCGTCCGGCCCGCGTTCCTGTCCCAGGAACTCGCCGAACTCCCCGGCCACCTGCGCGTGCTGGAAGCCGTCGAGGAGGTGGCCCGGCGTGTGCAGTTCGGCGACCGGGAGATCAGCGCCGCCCAGCTCGCCGAGATCTTCGGCTTCGACGACAAGCGGCTCTGGACCCCGGTGAGCGACCTGTCCGGCGGCGAGCGCCGCCGCCTGCAGATGCTGCGGCTGCTCGCCGGGGAGCCGAACGTGCTCCTGCTCGACGAGCCCACGAACGACCTGGACACCGACACGCTCGCCGCGCTGGAGGACCTGCTCGACTCGTGGCCCGGCAGCATCGTGGTAGCCAGCCACGACCGCTACCTGATCGAGCGGGTCACCGACGTCGCGTACGGCATGTTCGGCGACGGCCGGCTGGTGCACCTGCCCGGCGGCGTCGACGAGTACCTCGCGCGCGCCGCCGCGGCCGGCGGCCCGGCACCCGCCGATCTCACCCCGGCCACGGCGGCGTCGGCGCGCGAGGGCATGTCAGCGGCCGAGGTACGCGTCGCGAAGAAGGAACTCAACCGGCTGGAACGGCAGATCGCCAAGCTCGAACAGAAGGAGGCGGGCCTGCACGAGCAGCTCGCCGCGAACGCCACCGACTACGCCCGGGTCGCCGAGCTGGACGCCCAGCTCAAGGAGGTACGGGCCGAGCGGGACCGCACCGAGGAGACCTGGCTGTCCCTCGCCGAGGAGCTCCCGGGCGGCTGACCTGCCGCCCGGGGTGGGGGGTGTGCGGCGTCACTGACCGGCGTACGGGACAATCACCTGTGGAACCCTCGTCCGAACGGTCTTTTGGAGACGCAGAGATGGCCCACACCCCCGTCAACCACCCCGCGCGGCCGATCTACCGGGCGATCGGCGGGCTCGTTGGTCTGTACTTCGTCGTCTTCGGCGGCCTCGGCATCATCGCCAGCGCCGGCAACGACTTCCTCGCCCAGGACGACACCAAGGTCCTCGGCCAGGGCACCAACATGGCGTTCTCGCTGCTGTCGGTGCTGGTCGGCGTCGTGATCCTGGTCGGCACGGCGATCGGCCGCAACCTCGACGTGGCGATCAACCAGTGGCTGGCCTACACGCTGATGGTGATCGGCCTGGCCGCGCTGGCGTTCCTGCAGACCGACGCCAACATCTTCAACTTCTCGATCATGACCGACGTCGTGGTCCTGACCCTGGCGCTGGTGCTCCTGATGGTCGGCATGTACGGCAAGGTCGGCTCCGACGACGAGCACGAGGCCTGGCAGAAGGCCCGCCTGGTGCTCTGATCCCGTCTCTCACCGAAGGCCCGGCGCGCTGCGCCGGGCCTTCGGTGTTTTCCGGACGCGACCGGACAACGCAGGTGACAATTGCCCCGAATCAGTCACACGGCTGGAGGGCATCATGGCGCACTTCCCGGTGAACCACCCCGCGCGGCCGCTCTACCGGGTGCTGTCCGGGCTCATCGGCCTCTACATCCTGGTCTTCGGCGTCTTCGGCGTCTTCCAGACCTGGGGCGAAGGACTGTTCGGCCGGGACAGCGACTGGGCGCTCGGCCTGCGTACCAACCTGGCCTTCTCGCTGGTCTCCGTGGTCTTCGGCGCGGTCCTGCTGATCGGGGCGTCCCGCCGCGACAACCTCGGCCACTACATGAACCTCACCGCCGGCGTGGTCTTCCTGGTCACCGGCATCCTGATGATGTCGGTGCTCCAGACCCCGGCGAACTTCCTGAACTTCTCGATGTCGACAGTCATCGTGTCGCTGCTGTTCGGGCTGGTCCTGCTCGCCACCGGCCTCTACGACAAGGTCGGCACCGCCGAGCACGCCGAGGAGGAGCGGCAGCGCCGCTACCACCCCATCGGTGAGCGCTGAAGCGGCTGTTGCGCCGACGTGGCGTCAGCCCCGGGGGATCGGCCCGGGTTTCGACTCCAGGTGCGACAACCCGTTCCAGGCCAGGTTCACCAGGTGCGCCGCCACCGTCTCCTTGCGCGGCTTGCGTACCTCCAGCCACCAGCGGCCGGTCAGCGCCACCATGCCCACCAGCGCCTGGGAGTAGAGCTCCGCCAGCTTCGGGTCGTACCCCCGGATGGAGAACTCGCCCGCCAGGATGTGCTCCACCTGGTGCGCCACGTCGTTCATCACGCTGCTGAAGTTGCCTGTCGCCGACATCAGCGGCGACTCCCGGACCAGCACCCGGAACCCGCTGGTCTCCTCCTCGATGTAGGTCAGCAGCGTCAGCGCGGCCTGCTCCAGCAGCTCCCGCGGGTTGCCCGCTGTCAACGCCGTGGTGATCCGGTCCAGCAGGGCGCGGACCTCCCGGTCCACCACCACCGCGTAGAGCCCCTCCTTGCCGCCGAAGTGCTCGTAGACCACCGGCTTGGAGACCTTGGCGCGCGCCGCCACCTCCTCGATCGAGGTCGCGTCGAAGCCCTTCTCGGCGAAGATCTGCCGGGCGATCGAGATCAACTGCTCGCGCCGCTGCGTCGCGGACATCCGCACCCGGGAGGGCTTCGCCGCCGGCACGGGCCGCCGCCGGGCGCGGTCGCTGCCGGATACGTCGGTCACCCGTCCATCCTGCCAGGCGCGACGCTCTTGGTCAGACCGGCTGCTGTCGTACGGGTGTTCTAATCTGCTCCGGTGACCGACCCCCTCGCCGCCGAGGCGCGGCGCCTGCGCGTAGACGAGCAGCTCTCCGTCGCCGAGATCCGGGCCCGCCTGGGCATCGGCCGCGACCGGGTGTACGCGCTGCTGCGCGGCGTCCCGCCGCCGGAGTGGACCCGCCGGCCGCGAGCCCGGGACGACACCCGTGCCGAGGCCCTGCGGCTGCGCGCGGCGGGCCGGTCGGTCAACCAGATCGCGGCGCAGCTCGGGGTGGCGAAGTCGACCGCGTACCAGTGGGTGCGCCACCTGCCGCTGGACCCGGACGACGCGGCCGCGGAGCGGCGCCGCGAGCACTCGAAGGCGATGACGGAGGCACGCTGGAGCGCGTACCGGGAGGCGCGGGACGCCGCCCAGGTCGCGGAGCACGCGCGCGCCGCCGGTGTGGTCGGCGGTCTCGGTGAGCGGGATCTTCTGATGCTGGGCGCGGCGATCTACTGGTGCGAGGGAGCCAAGTCCAAGCCCTGGCGGCGGGCGGTGACAATCCAGTTCGTCAACACCGATCCGGGGTTGCTGGCCCTGTTCCTCCGGTTCCTGGAGGTCTGCGGCGTGGACCGGACGGTGCCGACCTATCGCGTGAGCATCCACGAGTCGGCGGACGCCGAGGCCGCTGTGCGCTGGTGGGTGGGGCGGCTGCGACTGCCCGCGGAGAGGTTTCGCCGCACGGTGCTCAAGCGGCACAACCCGACGACCGTACGGCGGAACACCGGCGACACCTATCACGGCTGCCTCGTGATCACCGTGCCCCGCAGTCGTGAGCTCTACTGGCGGATCGAAGGTATGATCGCCGAGCTGTTCCGGATCGCGGACGAAGTGCAAGGGAAAGACGCCGCTCCGTAGGTCTTGACATGGCAATGGGGTGTGGGGTAACGGCAACCCGCAGGCCTTTGGAGCCTTGAGCTCCTGGTTCGAATCCAGGCACCCCAGCTCATTCGTCGGATCGCTCCCGGGCGAACGGCGTTTGTGTGGCCGGATGCGAATTGTGGCGAGCCGCGTGGTTAGCATGACCGCGAGACTGTCGCCGTCCCGACGGGAGCCACGTCGTGTCCCAGCCCCACCTCCGCACCGTTGTCGTGCTCGCCGCCGGTGAGGGCAAGCGGATGAAGTCGTCCCTGCCCAAGGTGCTGCACCCGCTGCTCGGCCGTACCCTGCTCGGTCACGTCCTGGCCGCAGCCGGTCCGCTGGGCGCGGACCGCTCGGTGGTCGTGGTCGGCCACGGCGCCGACCAGGTCCGGGAGCACCTGACCGAGGTCGCCCCGGGTGCCACGCCGGTGCTCCAGGAGCGCCAGCTCGGCACCGGGCACGCGGTCCGCATCGCGCTGGACGCGGTGCCGGACGCGACCGGCACCGTCGTGGTGATCAACGGGGACGTGCCGCTGCTGCGGCCGGAGACGGTCCAGGCGCTCGTCGAGGCGCACGAGGAGGCCGCCGCGGCGGCGACAGTGCTGGCCGCCGAGGTGCCGGACCCGACCGGTCTGGGCCGGATCGTGCGGGACGCGCAGGGGCACCTGGAGCAGATCGTCGAGGAGCGCGACGCCACCCCCCAGCAGCGCGCGCTGCGGGAGATCAACGCGGGCATCTACGCATTCGACGCGGCTCGCCTGCGGGAGGCGCTGGGCAAGCTCTCCACGGACAACGACCAGGGCGAGGAGTACCTGACCGACGTCTTCGCGCTGCTGCGCGACGCCGGTGAGCCGGTGGCCGTGCACTGCGCCGCCGACCACGTGGAGACGCTCGGCTGCAACGACCGGGTCGAGCTGGCCGCGCTGCGCCGCCTGCTGCGCGACCGGATCAACGAGGGCTGGATGCGTACCGGGGTCAGCATCCTCGACCCGCACACCACCTGGATCGACGTGACCGTGACCGTCGAGCGGGACGCGGTGATCGACCAGAACACGCAGCTCCAGGGCGCGACAGTGGTCGGCGAGGGCGCGCTCGTCGGCCCGGACACCACGCTCGTGGACACGGTTGTGGGCGCGGGCGCGAGCATCGTGCGCAGCCACGCGCTCGGCGCCGAGGTGGGCCCGCAGGCGAGCGTCGGCCCGTACGCGTACCTGCGGCCGGAGTCGCGGCTGGGCCGTAAGGCGAAGGTCGGCACGTTCGTGGAGACCAAGAAGGCGTCGATCGGTGACGGGTCGAAGGTGCCGCACCTGTCGTACGTGGGCGACGCGACGATCGGCGACCACAGCAACATCGGCGCGGCCACCGTCTTCGTCAACTACGACGGGGTACGCAAGCACCACACCACCATCGGCAGTCACGCCCGTACCGGAGCGGACAACATGTTCGTGGCGCCGGTGCGGGTGGGCGACGGCGCGTACACCGCTGCGGGTTCGGTGATCACCGGAGACGTGCCGCCGGGCGCGATGGCGGTGGCGCGTGGTCAGCAGCGCAACGTGGAGGGCTGGGTGCTGCGCAAGCGGGCCGGTACGGACGCCGCGGAGGCGGCGCGGCGGGCCGGTGAGGGTGCGCCGGACACGGGCGGCGCCGCAAGCGAAGGTGACTGAATCCACGGGGATCGGCGGGCCGTGGGTGGATCGCTGAACCGGGGGCATACTGCAACCGAACAGTCCCCGGCCCCACCGCCGCCGGGCACCACCGACATACGGGAGCAGACGGGCCCATGGGCAGCATCGTCGCCGAAAACCGCAAGAGCCTGATGCTCTTCTCCGGGAGGGGTTTTCCGGAGCTGGCCAAGGAGATCGGTGAGGTGCTCGGCGTCGCGCCGACGCCGGCCGACGCGTACGACTTCGCCAACGGCGAGATCTTCGTACGGTACAAGGACTCGGTCCGTGGTTCGGACGCCTTCGTGGTGCAGTCCGTGACGCACGGCGTGAACACCTGGGTCATGGAGACCCTGATCATGGTCGACGCGCTGAAGCGCGGCTCGGCCAAGCGGATCACCGTGGTACTGCCGTTCTACCCGTACTCGCGGCAGGACAAGAAGCACCGCGGCCGGGAGCCGATCTCGGCGCGGCTGATCGCCGACCTGCTGAAGACGGCGGGCGCGAACCGGATCCTGACCGTGGACCTGCACACCGCGCAGATCCAGGGCTTCTTCGACGGCCCGGTGGACCACCTGTTCGCGATGGACGTGCTGGCCGAGTACGTGGAGCACAAGTACGCGGGCCGGCCGATGACGGTGGTCGCGCCGGACTCGGGCCGGGTACGCGTGGCCGAGCGCTGGACCGACCGGCTGGGCGGCTGCCCGCTGGCGTTCATCCACAAGACCCGCGATCCGCTCAAGCCGAACCAGGTGGTGGCGAACCGGGTGGTCGGTGAGGTCGAGGGCCGGGTGTGCCTGATCGTGGACGACATGATCGACACCGGTGGCACGATCACCAAGGCGGCGGACATCCTCAAGGAGCAGGGCGCGGCGGAGATCGTGGTCGCCTCGACCCACGCGCTGCTGTCCGACCCGGCGACGGAGCGGCTGAAGAACAGCCCGATCAGCGAGGTCGTGGTGACGAACACGCTGCCGCTGCCGTCGGAGAAGCAGCTGGACAAGCTGACCGTACTGTCGATCGCCCCGCTGCTGGCGCGGGCGATCCGGGAGGTCTTCGACGACGGCTCGGTGACCACCCTGTTCGGTGGCCTGAGCTGAGCGTGCGGTCCGGTCGCCGGGAGTTCCCGGCGGCCGGGCCGATGCCCTGCGGAACCGGCGGGGCGGTGATATGGGGGACTGCCGGAGAGCCGGGAATTCCCTCGGGTAGACTGGTGCGGTTGCCACGGCGAGGGTGCCCGGCGGGCTGCTGACAAGCACCGCACGGAGGCGCCGTCATCGACGCGGTGCTCCGGGCGGTCGTTCATGACCCTAGCCCCAGCGAGCCCCTCGCCCCAGCACCGCCAGACGACAAGCCGCCGCAGCGAAGCATCAGGAGTTTCCCCGTGTCCGAGGTAAAGATCAGCGCCGAGCCCCGTACCGAGTTCGGCAAGGGTGGTGCCCGTCGTACCCGCCGGGCCGGCAAGGTGCCCGCCGTGCTGTACGGCCACGGCGAGAAGCCCAAGCACATCGCGCTTCCGGCGCGGGAGTTCGCCGCCGCGATCCGTAAGGGCGGCGCGAACCAGCTCTTCGCGATCGAGGTCAGCGACGGCACCCAGGTGCTGGCGCTGCCGAAGGCGATCCAGCGTGACCCGATCAAGGACACCTTCGAGCACGTGGACCTGCTGCTGGTCCGCCGTGGCGAGAAGGTCACCGTCGAGGTCCCGGTCCAGCTGACCGGTGAGGCCGCGAAGGACACCCTGATCGTGCACGACCACGACACGCTGTCGGTGACCGCCGACGCGACCAAGGTGCCGGACCACCTGGAGGCGTCGATCGAGGGCGCCGAGCCGGGCACCACGATCACCGCCGCCGACGTCGAGCTGCCGGCCGGCGTCGAGCTGGCCACCGACGAGGAGACCGCTGTCGCCTCGGTGACCGCCGCTCCGACCGCCGAGCAGCTCGAGGCCACCCTCCCCGAGGTCGAGGTGGCCACCGAGGAGGCCGAGGCCGAGGTCGGCGAGGAGACCGCCGAGGGTGCCGAGGGCGCTCCGGCCGCCGAGGGCGAGGAGGCCCCGGCCGAGGCGAAGACCGAGGCCTGACCGGTCCGCAAGGCTGTGCGACAGGCGTCCCCGGTTCCCGGGGGCGCCTGTCGGCGTATCGGGACGGCTGGTCGGGCGAGCGAGCGGGAAGGGGCGTCGGGTGACGGACGAGGCGGGACCGTGGCTGGTGGTCGGCCTGGGCAACCCCGGCCGGGAGTACGCGGGCAACCGGCACAACGTCGGGTTCATGGTGGCCGACCTGCTGGCGGCCCGGGTGGGCGCGAAGTTCGGGCGGCACAAGCGTGCGATGGCCGAGGCCGCGGAGGGGCGGCTGGGGTTCGGCGGCCCGAAGCTGGTGCTGCTGAAGCCGTTGACGTACATGAACCTCTCCGGCGGTCCGGTGGCCGGGCTGGCGCAGTTCCACAAGATCCCGCCGGCGCACGTGATCGCGGTGCACGACGAGCTGGACATCCCGTACGGGCAGGTGCGGGTGAAGTGCGGCGGCGGCGAGGGCGGGCACAACGGCCTGCGCTCGATGTCGAAGTCGCTCGGCACCAAGGACTACGTGCGGGTGCGGTTCGGCATCGGCCGGCCGCCGGGCCGGCAGGACCCGGCTGACTACGTACTCTCGGATTTCTCTTCGTCGGAGCGCAAGGAGCTGGAGTTCCTGGTGGACCGCGCGGCGGACGTGGTGGAGTCCGTGGTTCTGAAGGGCGTGGAGCCGACGCAGAACCTGTACCACGGGGGTTGAGCGGCGGGGCGGAGCCCGGCCGGTAGCCTCGGGCGACGGGAGCGAAGGCGGGTGACGGGAGCAGCATGGGCAGTCCTCCGATGATCGACGGCGGGTTCGCCCGGTGGCTGGCGTCCCGGGCCGGTCAGGCGCTGACGGCCCTGCGCGCGGAGATGGGCTTCGCCGACGCGGGCGCGCTCCGGTCGGCCGGCGACAAGGTCTCGCACGATCTGATCCGCACCGAGCTGGCGAAGTGGCGGCCGGCGGACGCGGTGCTGTCGGAGGAGGACGAGGGCTCGCGGCTGGCCTGGACGGCGGAGGTGACAGACGCGGCGCTTTCGCGCCTGACCGCGGACCGGGTCTGGATCATCGACCCGCTGGACGGCACCCGGGAGTACGCGGAGGAGGGGCGCGCGGACTGGGCGGTGCACGTGGCGCTCTGGTCGCGTAACGCGTCGCGGCCGTACGGTCTGGTGGCGGGCGCGGTGGCGCTGCCGGCCCAGCACCGGGTGCTCGGCACGGACCACCCGCCGGCGTACCCGCCGATGACAGTGGAGGCGGCCACCGGGGGCGGCGCGCGGGTCATCCGCTTGGCGGCCAGCCGTAGCCGTCCGCCGGTTTTCCTGACCGACCTGGCAGAGGACGTCGGCGCTCATCTGGTTCCGATGGGCTCGGCGGGCGCGAAGATCGCCGCCGTGGTCACGGGTGAGATCGACGCGTACATCCACGCGGGCGGTCAGTACGAGTGGGATTCGGCCGCTCCGGTCGCTGTGTCGACGGCCACCGGTCTGCATGCTTCCCGGATCGACGGTTCTGCGCTGAAATACAACGGGGCCGACCCGCGCCTACCGGATCTGCTGGTCTGCCGCAAGGATCTCGCGAGTCGGTTGCTTGCAGCGTTGCAGCGGCATTCCGGGTAACCTGAGCGTTCTTCTTCACGAGTCCGACCTGAAAGGTCTGGAATCCGATGTACGGATCCGTGCGAATCGAGTTCGTGTCATGACGTCCCCCGCCGCGTACCAGGTGTCGCACCTCGACGCGCTCGAGGCGGAGAGCATCTTCGTGATGCGCGAGGTCGTCGCCGAGATGGAACGGCCGGTGCTGCTGTTCTCCGGCGGCAAGGACTCGATCGTGATGCTCCGGTTGGCCCAGAAGGCGTTCGCGCCGGCCAACATCCCCTTCCCGGTGATGCACGTGGACACCGGGCACAACTTCCCCGAGGTGCTCGACTACCGCGATCAGCGGGTGGCCGAGCTGGGCCTGCAGCTCATCGTGGCGAGCGTGCCGGAGGCGCTGAACAAGGGCCTGGTCCGCGAGTCGGCCGACGGCATGCGCAACCGGATCCAGACGCCGGTGCTGCTGGAGGCGGTGGAGAAGCACCGCTTCGACGCGCTGTTCGGCGGCGCCCGGCGCGACGAGGAGAAGGCGCGGGCCAAGGAGCGGGTGTTCAGCTTCCGCGACGAGTTCGGCCAGTGGGATCCGAAGAACCAGCGTCCGGAGCTGTGGGCGCTCTACAACGGCCGGCACCACCCGGGCGAGTCGATCCGGGTGTTCCCGCTGTCGAACTGGACCGAGCTGGACGTCTGGCACTACATCGAGCGGGAGCGGATCCCGCTGCCGTCGATCTACTACGCGCACGAGCGCGAGGTGATCGAGCGCGACGGCATGCTCTACGCGGTGAACGAGTTCTTCCGGGCGCGCGCCGGTGAGCAGCCGTTCAAGGCCCAGGTGCGGTACCGGACCGTGGGTGACGCCTCCTGCACCGCGGCGGTCCGCTCGGACGCCGACACGGTGGAGAAGGTGATCGAGGAGGTGGCCGCCACGCGGATCACCGAGCGCGGCGCGACCCGCGGCGACGACCGGGTCAGCGAGGCCGCCATGGAGGACCGCAAGCGAGAGGGCTACTTCTGATGAGCGTCGAGACCCTGGCCCCGGCCGAGAGCGAGACCGCGCGGCCGATGGACCTGCTGCGGTTCGCCACCGCGGGCAGCGTCGACGACGGCAAGTCGACGCTGATCGGCCGTCTGCTCTACGACACCAAGTCGCTGTTCAGTGACCAGCTCGCCGCCGTCGAGGCGGTCAGTGCGGCCCGGGGCGACGAGTACACGAACCTGGCGCTGCTCACCGACGGCCTGCGCGCCGAGCGGGAGCAGGGCATCACCATCGACGTGGCGTACCGCTACTTCGCCACGCCGCGGCGGAAGTTCATCATCGCCGACACCCCGGGGCACATCCAGTACACCCGGAACATGGTCACCGGCGCCTCCACCGCCGACCTGGCGCTGATCCTGGTGGACGCGCGTAAGGGCCTGGTGGAGCAGTCCCGCCGGCACGCGTTCCTCTGCTCGCTGCTGCGGGTGCCGCACCTGGTCCTGTGCGTGAACAAGATGGACCTGGTGGACTGGTCGCAGGAGGTCTACGAGCGGATCGCGGACGAGTTCACCGCGTTCGCCGCGAAGCTCGACGTGCCGGACCTGACGGTGGTGCCGGTGTCCGCGCTGCAGGGCGACAACATCGTCACCCGCTCGGAGAACATGCCCTGGTACGAGGGCCCGTCGCTGCTGCACCACCTGGAGCGGGTGCACATCGCCTCGGACCGCAACCTGGTCGACGTGCGGTTCCCGGTGCAGTACGTGATCCGGCCGCAGTCCACCACCGTCACCGACTACCGGGGTTATGCCGGTCAGGTGGCCTCCGGCGTGCTCAAGCCGGGCGACGAGGTGATGGTGCTGCCGTCGGGCTTCACCAGCCGGATCGCCGCGGTGGAGACCGCGGACGGCCCGGTGGACGAGGCGTTCCCGCCGATGTCGGTGACGGTCCGGCTGACCGACGAGCTGGACATCTCCCGCGGCGACATGATCTGCCGGCCGAACAACGCCCCGATGGCCGTGCAGGACATCGAGGCGATGATCTGCTGGATGGACGAGACGCGGCCGTTGCAGGTCGGCGGCAAGTACGCGATCAAGCACACGACCCGTTCGGTGCGGGCGATCGTGCGCGGGCTGCACTACCGGCTGGACATCAACTCGCTGCACCGCGACGAGACGGCCGGTGAGCTGAAGCTCAACGAGATCGGCCGGGTCCGGCTGCGCACCACGGTTCCGCTGCTGGCCGACGAGTACCGCCGTAACCGCACCACCGGCGGCTTCGTGATCATCGACGAGTCGACGAACCGTACGGTCGGCGCCGGCATGATCGTCGAGGCCGGCTGACCCTGGGTTGCAAGGAAGGGCCCCTTGTTAACAGTGCGCTGTTAACAAGGGGCCCTTCCTCTACCGCAGGCGTTAATAAGGGGCCCTTCCTTACAGCCGGGTGACGCCATCTGCGGGCAGCACCGTGAGCGTGCCGGGGGCGGTGAAGCCGCGCTCCGCGTACGCCTCGGTCACGGCGGCCGCCACCGCGTCGGCGGCGTCGGCGTCGACCAGGGCGAGCACGCAGCCGCCGAAGCCGCCGCCGGTCATCCGCGCGCCGTACGCCCCGGCGGACAGTGCCGCCTCGACCGCGGTGTCGATCTCCGGCACGGTGATCTCGAAGTCGTCGCGCATGGAGGCGTGCGAGGCGGTCAGCAGCGGACCGGTGTCGCGGACCCGGCCGGCGCGCAGCAGCGCGACGGTGTCGAGCACCCGCTGGTTCTCGGTCACCACGTGCCGGACCCGGCGGCGGGTCTCGTCGTCGTCGAGGCGTGCGAGCGCGGCGTCGAGGCCGGTCACGTCGACGTCGCGCAGCGCTGTCACCCCGAGCGTCGCGGCGGCCTGCTCGCAGCTCTTGCGCCGAGCGGCGTACTCGCCGTCCGCGTGCCGGTGCGGCGCCCGGCTGTCGATCACCAGCACGGCCAGCCCGGCGCCGTCCAGGTCGAACGGGATCTGCTCGACCTCCTCGGTGCGGCAGTCGAGGAACAGCGCGTGCCCGGCCCGGCCGCGGATCACCGCGGACTGGTCCATGATCCCGGTGGGTGCGCCGACGTAATCGTTCTCGGCCCGCTGGGCGAGCCGCGGCCACCGCCCGGCGGGCAGGTCGAGCCCGCCGAGGTCGACCAGCGCGGCCAGCACCGCCGACTCGATCGCCGCCGACGAGGAGAGCCCGGAGCCGACCGGCACGTCGGAGGCGACGGCGAGCCGCGCGCCCGGCACGTCGTGGCCGTCGGCGCGCAGCGCCCACACCACCCCGGCCACGTAGGCGGCCCAGCCGTCGACCCGGCCGGGCTCGTCGGCCTCCGCCGCGCCGAACTCGACCGGTTCGTCGTCCAGCTCCGACCAGACGGTCCAGCGTCCGTCGGGGGCGGGCGCGGCGGCGACCACGGTACGCAGCGGCAGCGCGAAGGGCAGCACGAAGCCGTCGTTGTAGTCGGTGTGCTCGCCGATCAGGTTGACCCGTCCGGGAGCCGCCCAGCGGCCCGCCGGCTCGGCGCCGTACCGCTGCCGGAAGCCGGCCGTGGCGCGGTCGGCGACATTCATGAGGGCTGTCCCGCGACGTGCGCCCGGTAGAACGCCCAGGCGTCGCCGACCATGTCGTGCAGGGTGGGCTTGGCCGGCGTCCAGCCCAGCTCGTCGCGGGCCAGCGCGGAGGATGCGACCAGCTCGGCCGGGTCGCCCTCGCGGCGGGGGGCCACCTCGACCGGCACCGGGTGCCCGGTGACCTCGCGGACCACGTCGACCACCTGCCGGTTGGTGAAGCCGTTGCCGTTGCCGAGGTTGTAGATGCGGTGCCGGCCCGGGGTGGCCGCGTCCAGCGCGAGCAGGTGGGCGCGGGCCAGGTCTTCGACGTGGATGTAGTCGCGGACGCAGGTGCCGTCGACTGTGGGGTAGTCGTCGCCGAAGAGCTGGAGCTTCTCCCGCCGTCCGGCGGCCACGTCGAGCGCGATCGGGATGAGGTGCGTCTCCGGGTCGTGCCGCTCGCCGATGGCCAGCCCGTCGCGCAGGTACGCCCCGGCGACGTTGAAGTAGCGCAGCGAGACGGCGGCCAGGTCGTGCGCGATCGCCTCGGAGGTGAGCGCCATGTCGACGGCCAGCTTGGTGGCGCCGTAGGTGCTGGTGGGCGCCTTGACGGCGGTCTCCGGGATGGGCAGCTCGGCGGGGTTGCCGTAGACGGCGGCGGTGGAGGAGAAGACCATCCGGGGCACCCGGGCGGCGCGGACCGCGTCGATGAGCGCGATCGAGCCGACCGTGTTGGTGTGCCAGTACAGCTCGGGGCGGATCATCGACTCGCCGGCGGCGATGAGGGCGGCGAAGTGCAGCACGCCGTCGAACCCGGCGTCGGGGGTGAGCACCCGGGCGGCCTCGTGCACCGGCAGCTCGACGTGGGTGGCGTCGGGGGCGAGGGCCTCCCGGTGACCGGTGCGCAGGTCGTCCAGCACGGTCACCTGGTGGCCGTGGTCGAGCAGCATCCGGGTCACCACGCTGCCGATGTAGCCGGCGCCGCCGGTGACGAGCAGTTTCACGTCGGTCCTCCTGCCTGGGCCGCGTCCCGCGGCGGCCGTCCCGTGATCACCCTACGGCCGGGGGCTGTGTCGCGGCTGTCGAGTTGAGTCCGCCTCTATTCCATCATAATCCTTCATGATTGAACAGATCCGCACATTGAGCCGAGCGTAGGGTGGCCGCTGTCTACCATCCTTCTCATGCGGGAGGGTGGTGGTCCCGGGCCCCGGCGGCGACCGTCGGGGCGGCCCCGACGCGAACCCGGCCCGCTGGCCCGCACCGTGGCCCGTCTCGTGGTGCGCGGCGCCGACGGCGCCACCCGCCTGGTCACCGCCCTGCTCGGGGCCAGCCCCACCGCCGGGCGGGAACGGATCAGCGAGGCCGAACTACGGGACCTGGTCGCGGCGAACACGCTGCTCGACCCGGACGAGCGGCGGATCATCGACGAGGTGCTGGTGGCCGGCGCCCGGCTCGTCCGCGAGGTGATGGTGCCCCGCACCGAGGTGGTCTTCCTCAGCGCGGCGCTCCCGCTGGCGCAGGCCCAGCGGCTGGTCCGGGCCGACCCGCACACCCGTTACCCGGTGGTCGACGGCACCCACGACGACGTGGTCGGCCTGGTGCACCTGCGGGACGTGCTGCTGCGCCCGGACGCGGACCGGCTGCTCCTGGTCGGCGACCTGATCCGGGAGGTGAAGCGCCTGCCGGACAGCAAGCGTGTGCTGGCGGCGCTCACCGAGATGCGCCGGGAGGGCCACCACCTGGCCGTCGTCGTCGACGAGTACGGCGGCACGGCCGGCATCGTCACCTGCGAGGACCTGGTCGAGGAACTGGTCGGGGAGATCCGCGACGACGAGCACGGCCCGCTCGAACCGGAACCCGCCGGCCTGCCCGCGGTCGTCGACGGCCGGCTCAACCTGACCGACTTCGCCGAGCGCACCGGGGTGCCGCTGCCCGCCGGGCCGTACGAGACGGTGGGCGGGTACGTGATGGCCGCCCTGGGCCGGCTGCCCGTGGCGGGCGACGAGGTGCCGGTGGCTGTCGACCCGGCCGCCGGATCGGTCCCCGCCGATCCGGCGGGCTGGCTGCTGCGGGTGCTCACGCTCGACGGCCGGCGGGTGTCCCGCCTGGCGGTCTCCGCCGCGCGGCTGCCCGAGCCCCGGCGTGAGGTGAACGGTCCGCTTCCGCCCGTACCCGCCCGATCCACCGGCCCGTCATGACGGACGCCGGGGCTTGCTGACAGAATTGCCGCCATGTCCGACGTACCCGCCCGCCCGCGCGTCTTCTCCGGCATCCAGCCGACGGCCGACTCGTTCCACCTCGGCAACTACCTGGGCGCGCTGCGGCACTGGGTGGCGTTGCAGGACAGCCACGACGCCTACTACTGCGTCGTCGACCTGCACGCGATCACCGCGGGGCACGACCCGTTGGTGCTCAAGCGCCGCAGCCGGCTCGCCGCCGCGCAGCTGTTCGCGCTCGGCCTGGACCCGGAGCGCAGCACGCTGTTCGTGCAGTCGCAGGTGCCCGAGCACTCGCAGCTGGCCTGGGTGCTCGGCTGCATCACCGGCTTCGGCGAGGCCGGCCGGATGACCCAGTTCAAGGACAAGTCGCAGAAGCAGGGCAGCGAGCGGGCCAGCGTCGGCCTGTTCACGTACCCGATCCTCCAGGCCGCGGACATCCTGCTCTACCAGGCGAACGCGGTGCCGGTCGGCGAGGACCAGCGGCAGCACCTGGAGCTCTCCCGCGACCTGGCGCAGCGGTTCAACTCGCTGTTCGGCCGCACCTTCACAGTGCCCTCCCCGCACATCGTGAAGGACACCGCGAAGATCACCGACCTGCAGGATCCGACGGCCAAGATGTCGAAGTCGTCGTCCTCGCCGGCCGGCATCATCGACCTGCTGGAGGACCCGGCCCGGTCGGCCAAGAAGATCCGCTCGGCGGTCACCGACACCGGCCGCGAGATCGTCTTCGACGCCGAGGGCAAGCCGGGCATCACCAACCTGCTGACGATCTACTCCGCGCTGTCCGGCCGGTCCGTCGACGACCTGGTCGCCGCGTACGACGGCAAGGGCTACGGCGACCTGAAGAAGGACCTCGCCGAGGTGGTGCGGGAGTTCGTCACGCCGATCCAGGAACGCACGAACGCCTACCTGAACGACCCGGCCCAGCTCGACAAGCTGCTGGCGCGGGGCGCGGAGAAGGCCCGGTCGGTGGCCGCCGGGACGCTGCGGGACGCGTACGAGCGGGTCGGCTTCTTCCCGCCGGTGCGGTTCGAGTAACGGCCCGGACGGGCGGGAACGGGTGACGCAGCCGGTGGCCGGAGGGGTGGCGCGCGACGTGGCGGGCAGTGACACGGCGCCGGGCGGCGCGGACACGATCCAGATCGGGATCGCGGTCGACGTCCCCGAGCCCTGGGGCGGGCTGCTCACCCGCCGCCGGGTCGAGGCCGGCGACCCGCTCGCCGTCCCCGCGCACGTCACCCTCCTCGGGCCCACCGAGATTCCGGTACGCGCGCTGCCCGCCGTCGAGGAGCACCTGGACCGGGTCGCCGCCGCGCACCTGCCGTTCACGCTGCACCTGCGCGGCACCGGCACGTTCCGCCCGGTCACCCAGGTGGTGTTCGTGGCGGTGGCGGCCGGGATCAGCGAGTGCGAACTGCTGGCGGCCGCGATCAACTCGGCCCCCGAGCTGCGGCGCGAGCTGCGCTTCCCGTACCACCCGCACGTCACTGTGGCGCAGGACGTGCCGCCCGAGGTGCTCGACAGGGCGTACGAGGACCTGGCCGACTTCTCCGCGTTGTTCCAGGTGGACGCGTTCACGCTGTTCTCGCACAGCGGGGCGACCCGGTGGCAGCCCCGCCGCGACTTCCGGCTCGGCGGCCGGAGCTGAACATCCGACCGGCCGGGGCCCCTCCGCCACGGGCGGAGATCGGCGAGGATGACGGGGTGAACGTCTTCGGCCGGATCGAGGCGGCGGTGGGGCGCCGCATCGACGCGGCCCGGGGCCGCTCGTCGGTCTTCGACCACGTCTGGCGGGCCGGGACGCTCTACGCCGACCTGCTCGCCGGGCGGCTCGCCGCCGCCATCGCGTACTACGGCTTCTTCGCCGTGTTCGCGCTCGCGCTCGTCGCGTACTGGATCTTCGGCGCGGTGCTGCGCGACAACGAGGAGGTCAGCCGCGGCGCGGCCCACTTCCTGGAGGAGAACCTGCCCTTCCTCGACCCGGTACAGATCGCCGAGAGCAGCAGCACCGTCGGCGTGGTCGGCCTGGTCATCCTGGTCTTCACCGGCATCGGCTGGGTGGAGGCGATCCGCTCCTCGCAGCGGCTGATGTACGGCTTCAACCAGCAGCCCGGCAACCTCGTGGTGCGGCGGCTTGTCGACTTGGGCGTGCTGGTGGCGGTCTTCGTGCTGCTGTTCGTCTCGGTCGCCGCCGTGGACGCGTTGGAGTCGCTGCTGCGCTTCCTGCTGCGCAGCACCGGCTCGGTGGGCCTGACCACGATCAGCGCGCTGCTGAGCGTGCTCGTCAACGCCGTGCTCGCCGCCGCGCTGCTGCTCGCAGTGCCGCGGCTGCGGATGAGCCGGCGCCGGCTGCGCCCGGCGATCCTGACCATCGCCGTCGGTATCACCCTGCTGAACACCGTGGGGCGTTACTACGTGGTACGCACCGAGCGGAACCCCGCGTACACAGTGGTCGCCACCGCCGTGGGCCTGCTGCTCTACCTCTACCTGCTCAACCAGCTGGTGCTCTTCGGCGCCGCGCTCGCCGCCACCAGCCGGTACGGCCGGGTGGTGGACCTGGCCGAGGGCGGTGCCCGGGAGGTGGACGTGGAGGCGGACGTGCTCGACGAGGAGACGGAACCGGGGACACCGGGGGGAGCGGGATGAGCGCGCGGATCCGGATCGACGCCGAGTCGGCGGTGCCGCCGTACGAGCAGGTGCGGGCGCAGTTCGCCGCGCGCATCGGCGACGGGCGGCTGCCGGTGGGCACCCGGCTCCCGGCCGTGCGGCAGCTCGCCGCCGACCTGGGGCTGGCCGTGAACACCGTGGCGCGAGCGTACCGGGAACTGGAGGGCGCCGGCCTGGTGGAGACGCGCGGCCGGCACGGCACGGTGGTGGCCCCCGGCCGGGACGACGCCACCGACCGGCTGCACCGGGCCGCCGCCGAGTACGCCGCCGAGGCGCGGCGCCTGGGTGTCGCGCCGGAGCGGGCTGTCGCGCTGGTCCGTGCGGCGCTGGACGCCGGTACGCGTGGCTGAGCGTGGTCCCCGAAGCGGGGAGAGTCCGATGAATGCGTTCCCCGGGCCGATGTGCGGCGACCATGATGGGCCGGTGGGCGCACTCGTGACACTGGACCTGCCGGACGACTCCCCGATCCGGAGTCTGCCGTGGATCATCACGTTCGGCCCGCTCGGTGCCGAGGACGACTGGGAGCCGGTGGTCTGCGGCCCGTACGAGCGACCGCACGCGCTGGCGCTGGCCGAGGCGGTGGTGGCCGACGAGCAGTTGATGGCGGTGGTGGAGCCGCTGCTGCCGGCGCTCACACCGGAGGAGATCCGCGGCGAGATCGCGGCCGCGCAGATCGCCGCCGAGGACGAGGCGGCCGAGATCGACCAGGCGGACCTCTACGGCGACTTCGAGGACGTCATCGACGAGGAACTGGAACGGGCCGCCGAACGCGAGCCGGAGCCCGAGCCGGTGGAGGCGCCCGACCGGGAGGAGATCCGGGCCGGGTTCGCCCGGATCGCCGCGCTGCTCACCGCCAAGGGCGGCTGAGGACGCGCGCGCTCCCCGATGGACGCCGGCCCCCCGGGAGCGGACTCCCGAGGGGCCGGGGCCACCTCACCCCCCACCACAAGGGGTCGGCAGCCCAGCCGCCCGTCGGCGCGGGGCACAACGGACGGCCAGGTCGTTGGCGGGTTACCCGGCTCAGCGCCGTTCGAACCACGCAGCCGCGTCCACCGGCAGGACGTGTCCGTCGCCCCGCTCGGTGAGTTCGGCGCTGGCGACGAGCGGGCGGCCGTAGCCGCTCACAGTCACCTCGGCGCCGCTGATGTTCACCACGCAGGTCACCTCGGCGTCCCCGGCGGTGCGGCGGAACGCCAGGACGCCGGGCTCGGTCTCCAGCCAGGTGATGGCGTCCAGGCCGGCCAGCGCCGGGTGCTCGTGCCGGGTGCGCAGCGCGGTCCGGTACAGCTCCAGCGTCGAGCCGGGCACCCCGGTCTGGGCGGTCACCGACAGCGACCGCCAGGTCGCCGGCGCCGGCAGCCAGCTCAGCTCGCTGCCGTCCGGCCCGAAGCCGTACGGGGGCAGCTCGCCGCCCCACGGGATCGGCACGCGGCAGCCGTCCCGGCTCTCCCCGGTGCGCCGGAACGCCGGGTCCTGACGCAGCTCGTCGGGAAGGTCGAGCACCTCCGGCAGGCCCAGTTCCTCGCCCTGGTAGACGTACGCGCAGCCGGGCAGCGCGAACATCAGCAGCGCGGCGGCACGGGCACGGCGCAGGCCGACCTCGCCGTCGCCGTACCGGGTGACGTGCCGCTGCCGGTCGTGGTTGGAGAGCACCCAGGTGGTCGGCGCGCCCACGATCGTGGACTCGGCCAGCGCCGTGTCGATCACCTTGCGGAACGAGTCGGCCGACCAGGTGGCGTCGAGGAAGTCGAAGCTGAACGCCTGGTGCAGCTCGTCCGGGCCGATGTAGCGGGCCAGCCGCTGCGGCGTCTCGGCCCACGCCTCGGCGACCGCCATCCGGCCGCCCGGGTAGCTGTCCAGGATCGGCCGCCAGGCGCGGTAGATGTCGTGCACCTCGTCCTGGTCGAAGTACGGCAGCCGGCCCTTGCCCAGCAGCTCGGACTGGCGCTGGCCGGTGGTCATCGAGTTGAAGCCCACGTCCGGCAGGCCCTCGGCCTTGATCATCCCGTGCGCCACGTCGATCCGGAAGCCGTCCACGCCACGGTCCAGCCAGAAGCGCAGCACGTCCTCGAACTCGGCCCGCACCTCCGGGTGGCGCCAGTTCAGGTCGGGCTGGGCCGGGTCGAACAGGTGCAGGTACCACTGGCCGTCGACCACGCGCGTCCACGCCGGACCGCCGAAGATGCTCTCCCAGTCGTTCGGCGGCAGCTCGCCCTGCTCGCCCTTGCCGTCGGCGAACAGGTAGCGCTCACGCTCCGGCGAACCCGGTCCGGCGGCCAGCGCGGCGGCGAACCACGGGTGCGCGCTGGAGGTGTGGTTCGGCACCATGTCCACGATGATCCGCAGGCCGAGCGCGTGCGCGTCGGTGATCATCTCGTCGAAGTCGGTCAGGTTGCCGAACAGCGGGTCGACGTCGCGGTAGTCGGCCACGTCGTAGCCGGCGTCGACCTGCGGCGAGGTGTAGAACGGCGTCAGCCAGAGCGCGTCCACGCCGAGGTCACGCAGGTACGGCAGGCGCTGCCGGATGCCCTGGAGGTCACCCACACCGTCGGCGTTCGCATCAGCGAAGCTGCGGACGTACACCTGGTAGACGACCGCGGACCGCCACCAGTCGTCGTCGGCGGTGCGTGGGGTGGTGCTGGGGACGGAGGTCATCGGTGTCGATCCCGTTCTGTGGCGGCTTCTGGTGCGGCGCAGGGTGTCTGAGCAGAATGCCGCCATCGCACTGCAAGAGTCAAGCATTCCTTGCGCAAGAAATGACGGCCATCACCCGCCGCTGCTCCGGCACCCTCTCCCGCATCCCGGGACACCCACCCACCCTCACCGCCCGCCGACTCCCGTCGATCATGAGGTTGACGGCCTTCGTCGCCCGATTTGTCCCCGCCAACCTCATGATCGCCCCGCTCAAGGGCGCGGGGGGGAGTCAGGCGGGGATGGGGAGGGACGGGGTGGGGGTGGCGGAGCGCTGGCGCTTCGGAGGGTCGGCGGGGCGGGCCACCGCTGTGGAGCCGCGTACCACCAGCTCGGGCCGGAACAGGTACTCCGAGTTCGGGGAGGGGTGGCCGTTGATCTCGTCGACCAGGGCCCGCACCGCGGCCACGGCCATGGCGGCGACCGGCTGGCGCACGGTGGTCAGCGGCGGGTCGGTGAACGCCATCAGCGGGGAGTCGTCGTACCCGACCACGGAGATGTCGCCCGGCACCGACAGCCCGCGCTGGCGGGCGGCCCGGATCGCGCCGAGCGCCATCAGGTCCGAGCCGCAGACCAGTCCGGTCGCGCCGCGCTCGATGAGCCGGCCCGCGGCCGCCTCGCCGCCCTCCACGCCGAACAGGGACAGCTCCGTCAGCTCGGCCAGCTCGTCCTCGCTGATGTCGGTCAGGCGCCCCATCGCGGCCTTGTAGCCGGCGACCTTGCGCTGCACCGGCACGAACCGGTCCGGGCCGGTGATCAGGCCGATCCGGCGGTGCCCGAGCGCGACCAGGTGGGCGACGGCGAGTTCGGCTGACTCCCGGTCGTCGCAGGAGACGAACGGCGCGGGGATGCCCGGGGCGTATCCGTTGATCATGACGATCGGCAGCGGCCGGGCCAGCAGCGTGCGGTAGCGGTCGTGGTCCGCGGCGGTGTCGGCGTGCAGGCCGGAGACGAAGACGATGCCGGAGACCTGCCGGTCCAGCAGCATCTCCACGTACTCGTCCTCGCGGACGCCACCAGGGGTCTGGGTGCAGAGCACCGGGGTGTAGCCGGTGGGGGCGAGCGCGGACTCGATGATCTGGGCGAACGCCGGGAAGATCGGGTTGTCCAGCTCCGGCACGACCAGGCCGACCAGCCCGGCGCTGCGCTTGCGCAGCCGGGCCGGTCGTTCGTAGCCGAGCACATCGAGGGCGGTGAGGACGGCCTGCCGGGTCTCGGGGGCCACACCGGGGCGGTCGTTGAGCACCCGCGACACCGTGGCCTCGCTGACTTCAGCCTGTTGGGCGATGTCGGACAGTCGAGCGCGCATGTGCGGCACTTTAGCCCAACGGCAAAGTCTTGCGTACACTTCTGCAAGCCCTTCCATTCTCTGCAACCTCTTGCTAACGTCCCCGCAACATGCGAGAGCAGCGGCGCAGCATCTCGGCGCCGGTCAGCAAGAACTTTCAGAGGTTTCCACTGGCGGGCCGCCCTTCCCCCGGCGGGCCGCCATGACGACAGGAGTACCGATGCGCATCCGTACCGCGGGTGTGGTCGCCGTCCTCGGCCTGGCGCTCGCCGCCTCCGGCTGTGGTGACAGCGGCAGCGACGACAAGCCGGCCGCCGGCGAGTCCGCCAAGGCGACCGGCGGCAAGCTGGTCATCTGGGCCGACGACAAGCGCACGGCCGCCCTCAAGCCGTTCGCCGAGGAGTTCGGCAAGGAGAACGGCGTGACCGTCGAGGTCCAGGCCGTCTCCAAGGACCTGCAGACCAACTTCGTCACCGCCTCGCAGCAGGGCAGCGGCCCGGACGTCGTGGTCGGCGCGCACGACTGGATCGGCAACCTGGTCCAGAACGGCGCCATCGACCCGGTGCAGCTCCCGGCCGAGCAGAAGTCCGGCTTCAACGAGACCGCTATCAAGGCCGTCACGTTCAACGGCCAGCTCTACGGCGTGCCCTACGCCACCGAGAACGTCGCGCTGATCCGCAACACCGAGCTGGCCCCCGAGGCGCCGAAGACGATCGAGGACCTGGTCGCCGCCGGCAAGAAGCTCAAGGCGGAGAAGAAGGCCAGCGAGATCCTGTGCCTGCAGTCCGGCCAGAACGGCGACGCCTACCACATCTACCCGCTCTACACCTCGGGCGGCGGCTACCTGTTCGGCACCGCGGCGAACGGCGACTACGACCCGAAGGACCTGGGCGTGGGCAAGCCGGAGTCGATCGCTGCCTTCCAGAAGATCGCCAAGCTGGGTGAGAAGGGCGAGGGTGCGCTGAAGCGCTCCATCACCGGCGAGAACTCCATCGCCACCTTCACCGGCAAGAAGTGCGCGTTCCTGGTCTCCGGCCCGTGGGCCGTGGCCGACGCCAAGAAGGCCAACATCTCCTACGACATCTCCCCGGTCCCCGGCTTCGCCGGTGGCAAGGAGGCCCAGCCGTTCGTGGGCGTCCAGGCGTTCTACGTGGCCGCCAAGGGCAAGAACAAGGCCCTGGCCCAGGAGTTCGTCACCAACTACGTGACCAAGCCCGAGCTGGCCGTCGCGCTGTACAAGGCCGAGCCGCGCCCGCCGGCGCTGACCGCCGCCTTCGACCAGGTCAAGGGCGAGGACCCGGACCTGGCCAAGTTCTCCGAGGCCGGCAAGAACGGCCAGGTGCTCCCGGCGATCCCGGCCATGGCCGCGATCTGGGATCCGTTCGGCAAGGCGGAGGCCGCCATCATCGGCGGCGCCGACCCGGCCAAGACGATCACGGCCGCCGGCAAGACCATCCAGGGTCAGATCAAGTAATGAGCGCGCCGCTGTCCGGCCCGGGGTCTGCACCGCAGGCCCCGGGCCGGGAGCCCGTACGCCGTGGGCTCCCGCGCACGTCCCGTACCGCGCGGCAACACGCGCCGATCACCGCGACCGGCCTCGTCGTCAAGGTGGTCCTGCTCGGCCTGGTGGCCGGGATCGCGATCTGGGCGGCCTTCCCGCTCATCGAGGCCGAACACTGGCTCGCGCTGGGCGTCCTGGCGGTCACCACCGCCGGCCTGTTCTACCTCTACCTGAGCCGCCGGCACATCCCGGCCAAGTACCTGGTCCCCGGCACGCTCTTCCTGATCGCGTTCCAGGTCTTCCCGGTGCTCTACACCGCGAGCACCGCGTTCACGAACTTCGGCGACGGCCACCGCGGCAGCAAGGACGACGCGATCGTCGCCGTGCAGACCGCCTCGGTGAAGCAGGTGCCCGGCTCGACCGAGTACAACCTCACCATCGCCACCAAGGGCGACCCGGCGACCGGCGCCCTGACCTTCCTGCTCAGCGACCCGAAGACCAAGGACGTCTTCGCCGGCGACGCGGACGGGCTGCGCAAGCTCGACGCCGCCGACGTCGAGGTGAGCAGCCTCAGCGGCAAGATCACCGCGGCGGACGGCTACACCCTGCTGAACATCGGGCAGGCCAGCAACCGCAGCGACGCCGTCACCGCGCTCATCGTGCCCACCGACGAGGGCGCCATCCGCTCCAACGGCCTGACCCGGGCGTACGAGGGCAAGGCCATCCGGGCGTACGACGCCGGATGCGACTGCGTCAAGGACAGCGAGACCGGCAGGACGTGGACCGCCGACGAGAAGTCCGGCTCCTTCGTCGCCGCCGACGGCGAGCGCCTCGCCCAGGGATGGAAGGTCGACGTCGGGCTGAAGAACTTCAGCACCGTGCTCACCAACCCGAACATCTCCGGCCCGTTCTTCGGCACGCTCGCCTGGAACTTCGCGTTCGCGATCGGCTCCACCGGGCTGACGTTCCTGCTCGGCATGGCCATCGCGCTCGCGCTGCACTCACCCCGGATGCGCGGCACCAACCTGTACCGGATGGTGCTGATCCTTCCGTACGCCATGCCGTCGTTCGCCATGCTGCTGATCTGGCGGGACATGTTCAACACCGACTTCGGCCTGCTCAACAACCTGTTCGGGCTGGACGTCGACTGGTTCGGCGGCAACTGGTCGGCCCGGATCGCGGTGCTGCTGGTGCAGCTCTGGCTCGGCTACCCGTACATGTTCCTGGTCGCCACCGGCGCGTTACAGGCCATTCCCCGGGAGCTGACCGAGGCGACCTCGGTCGACGGCGCGTCGCCCTGGCAGTCGTTCCGGGCGGTCACCCTGCCGCTGCTGCTGGTGGCGCTGTCGCCGCTGCTGATCGCGTCGTTCGCGTACAACTTCAACAACGTCAACGCGATCCTGTTCACCACCGAGGGCGGCCCGTTCGCGCCGGACAACCCGACCAACGGCGCCACCGACCTGCTGATCACCTACACGTACCGGCTCGCGTTCGGCGCACAGGGCGCCGAGTTCGGCCTGGCCGCCACCGTCTCGATCTTCATCTTCGCGATCGTGGCGACGGTGTCGGCGATCAGCTTCCGGCGGACCCGCAAGCAGGAGGAGGTGTACTCGTGACCACCATCGCGGAGACGCCCACGACCACCCGCCGGCCGGCCCGCCGCTCGCGCGGCCGCTGGTTCGCGCAGGTGGGCTGGCGGCACCTGGTCGGAGTGCTGGCGGTGGCGTTCAGCCTCTTCCCGATCCTGTTCGTGATCTCGGCGGCGTTCAACCCGCTCGGCACGCTCTCCTCCACCGAGCTGCTGCCGACCGGGGCGTCGCTGGAGAACTTCACGAACCTGTTCGACAAGACCGCGTTCGGCCACTGGTTCCTCAACTCGCTGCTGCTCGCGGGCGTGGCCAGCTTCGCGTCGATCTTCCTGTCGTCGCTCGCGGCGTACGCGTTCTCCCGGATGCGCTTCGCCGGGCGCCGGGTCGGCCTGCTCGCGCTGCTGCTGATCCAGATGTTCCCGCAGTTCCTGGCGATCGTGGCGATCTTCCTGATCTTCACCACGCTCACCGACCTCTACCCGGTGATCGGGTTCAACACCCCGTGGGGCCTGTTCCTGCTCTACATGGGTGGGGCGCTCGGCGCGAACACCTGGCTGATGAAGGGCTTCTTCGACACGCTGCCGAAGGAGCTGGACGAGTCGGCGACCATGGACGGCGCGTCGCACGTGCAGGTCTTCTTCCGGATCATGCTGCCGCTGGTGGCGCCGATCCTGGCGGTGACCGGCCTGCTCGCGTTCATCGGGTCGATCAACGAGTTCATCATCGCCAACGTGTTCCTCACCGAACCCGAGTCGAAGACCCTCGCGGTCGGCATGTTCGGCCTGGTCGCGGGCGAGCGCAACAACAACTTCGGGATGTTCGCGGCGGGCACGCTGCTCACCGCGATCCCGACGGTGCTGGTGTTCCAACTGCTCCAGCGCTACATCGTCTCCGGACTCACCTCCGGAGCGGTCAAGGGCTGAGCCTCCTCGGCTCACGCTGCGGCAAGGGCGTCGTGTCGGCGTACACCGGAGCGGTTCTCGGGCGGACCGCCGCGGTCGGGTGAACCGACCGCGGCGGGTGCCCGCCCCCTCTCCCTGTCGGTACGACGCGAAAGGCAGCACCATGTCCCTTCAGCCGCACCACGACGGCTCCGCAACCTACGTCCCGGAGCAGGAGCCCGCGCTCGGGCAGACCGTGCCGGTCTTCGTCCGGGTACCGGCCGGAACCGGCGTCTCCCAGGTACACGTGCGCACCACCGGCGACGGCGAGCCGCGCTTCGCCGAGGCGCGGATCGACCGCACCGAGAACGGCGACGTGTGGTGGCGGGCCGACGTCGAGGTCCGCAACCCGGTCAGCAACTACCGCTTCCTGCTCGACGGCGAACGCGGCACCCGCTGGCTCAACGCGGCCGGGCTGGCCGGCCACGACGTGCCGGACAACGGCGACTTCAAGCTGGTCAGCTACGCCCCGCCGCCGGCCTGGGCCCGGGACGCGGTGATCTACCAGATCTTCCCGGACCGGTTCGCCCGCTCGGCCGCCGCCGACGGCCGGACCACGCCGGACTGGGCGATTCCATGCGACTGGGACACCCCGGTCGTCGGCCGCGGCCCGGAGACGCCCCGCCAGTTCTACGGCGGCGACCTCGACGGCGTCACCGAGCACCTGGACCACCTGGACCGGCTCGGCGTCAACACCGTCTACCTCACGCCGGTCTTCCCGGCGCGGTCCAACCACAGGTATGACGCGTCGAGCTTCGACACCGTCGACCCGCTGCTCGGCGGCGACGCGGCGCTAGCTCGGCTCGCCGACGCGGTGCACGCCCGGGGCTGGCGGCTGCTCGGCGACATCACCAGCAACCACACCGGCGACGCCCACGACTGGTTCACCGCCGCCGTCTCCGACGTCAACGCGCCGGAGCGCGAGCTGTACTACTTCGACCTGCCCGGCTCGGACTACGAGTCGTGGAACGGGGTGAAGTCGCTGCCGAAGCTGAACTGGGGCAGCGCCGAACTGCGCCGCCGGTTCGCCACCGCCGAGGACTCGCTGCTGCGCCGCTGGCTGCGCCCGCCGTACGGGCTGGACGGCTGGCGGGTCGACGTGGCGAACATGACCGGGCGGCGCGGTGCGGACGCGTACACCCACGAGGTGGCGCGGCTGCTGCGCGAGGTGGTCGCCGAGACCCGGCCGGACGGGCTGCTGCTCGCCGAGCACGGCCACGACCACACAGGTGACCTGGACCGCGACGGCTGGCACGGGACGATGAACTACGTCGGCTTCACCGACCCGGTCTGGTCCTGGCTGCGCCACGGCGACGAGCCGGTGCCGAACTTCCTCGGCACCCCGGGCGGGGTACGGCGGCGCGACGCGAGCGCGGTGCTCGCCACCATGAACACCTACCGGTCGCTGGTGTCCTGGCGGTCGTACACGCACTCGTGGCAGCTGCTCGGCTCGCACGACTCGGCCCGGATCCGCACCGTGGTCGGCGACGCGGCCCGGCAGGAGGTGGCGGCCGGACTGCTCGCCACCATGCCCGGCACGCCTGTGGTCTTCGCCGGGGACGAGCTGGGCCTGACCGGCACGAACGGGGAGGGCTCGCGTACCCCGATGCCGTGGCACCGGCGCCAGAGCTGGGACCGGCGCACGTTCGACGCGTACCGGTCGTTGCTGACGCTGCGCCGCGACGAGCCGGCGCTGCGGCACGGCGGCCTGCGGTGGATGCACGCGGACGCGGACACGCTGGTCTTCCTGCGCGAGGCGCCCTCGTCGACGGTGCTGGTGCTGGCCCGCCGCGCCCCCGGCACCCCGGTCCGCCTGACCGGCGTGGGAGCCGGAGACAACGTCTACGGCGACGCCCCCGCCCTCCATCCCGACGCCGACGGAACGGTGACCCTCCCCGCGGACGGCCCCACGTTCCAGGTCTGGCGCCTGCGCTAGCCCTCCCCCCACCCACCCACTCTCCCGCCCCCCGCGATCTTGCGGTTCCGGCCCGTGGCGCGCGGCATTCGTCCCGGATGCCGGGGCGGTAACTGCAAGATCGCGGGGGAAGGGGGGGCGGGAGGGCGGCGGGAGGGCGGGTCACGGTATGACGGCAGGTCGGCGGGGTGACTACTACGAAGCGTCGTTGATGAGGGAGGATGGGCCGCGTGGAAGCTCTTCGACTGATTCTTCTCTACGTCCATCTGATCGGCTTCGCGCTGCTGCTCGGTGGCGCGATCGCCCAGTACGTCACCGGCCGGCTGCGGATCAACGCCGCCATGCTCTGGGGCGCGATCATCCAGATCCTCACCGGCATCGGGCTGTCCGCTCCGCTGCGGGACGGGGACGAGCCGGCCCCGGCGAAACTTGTTACCAAGTTGGTGCTCGCGCTGCTCATCTTCGTCATGGTCTTCTTCTCCCGTAAGCGGGAGACCGTCAACCGTGGCCACTTCCTCGCGATCGTCGGGTTGACGCTGGTCAACGCTGCCGTCGCGGTGTTCTGGCGTTAGTTCGCCAGGAGTCGGGGAAGCTCGGGAAAACGGACGTTCGCGACACCACCGCGCGCGCCTACCGGCATGAGAAGTGACGTGCCCCACCCAAGGGTTACACCGGGGTAACAGACGCTCAACAGTCGTGCACGATTGTCGGCCGGTGGGTGGGCGCGGGCGTACGCTCCCGTCCGTAACGTGGGACGCCGGCGGCACACCGCAGGCCGGCGAAGGGCTGTGCACCGCGCACGACGCGGTGTGCAAGGGGAAGGAGACGTCTTGCGCTCTGTGCGTGGGATGCGGATCGCCTCCGCCATCGTGGCGGGTGGACTCGTGCTGGGCGCTGCCGCGTGTGGTGAGGCTCCGGACGACGACAAGAACGCCGGCGGCGACGGTGGCAAGAAGTTCAGCGCCTGCATGGTGACCGACGTCGGCGGCATCGACGACAAGTCCTTCAACGCCTCGGCCTGGAAGGGCCTCCAGGAGGCGCAGAAGGAGAACGACAAGATCGAGATCAAGAACGTCCAGTCGAAGGCCGAGGCGGACTACGAGGTCAACCTGACCGGGTTCGTCAACCAGAAGTGCGACTTCATCCTGGCCGTCGGTGGCCTGATGTCGGACGCCACCAAGGCGGCGGCTGAGAAGAACCCGAACCAGCAGTTCGGCATCGTCGACGCCAACCCGGGTGTGTCGAACGTCTACCCGATGCAGTTCGACACCGCGCAGGCCGCGTTCCAGGCCGGTTACCTGGCCGCCGGGATGAGCAAGTCCGGCAAGGTCGGCACCTACGGTGGCCTGCCGATCCCGCCGGTCACCATCTTCATGGACGGCTTCGCCGACGGCGTGGCGTACTACAACAAGGCCAAGAGCAAGAACGTCCAGGTTCTGGGCTGGGACAAGGCCGCCCAGAAGGGCTCCTTCGCGAACTCGTTCGAGAAGCAGGACGAGGGCAAGAAGGTCTCCGACGCGCTGGTCGCCCAGGGCGCCGACGTCGTGATGCCGGTCGCCGGTGGCGCCGGTCTCGGCACCACCTCCGCGGCCAAGGCCGCGGGCGGCAAGTACTCGGTCGTCTGGGTGGACATCGACGGCTGCGAGAGCACCCCGGACTGCGGGGTGATCCTGACCACCGTCGTCAAGAACATCCCCGAGGCCGTCAAGGAGGCCGTGGTGAAGGCCGCCGGTGGCGAGAAGCTCCAGTCCACCCCGGGCTTCGTCGGCACGCTGGCCAACACCGGCGTCTCGATCGCCCCGTACCACGACTTCGAGAGCAAGGTCCCCGCGGACCTGAAGGCCGAGGTCGACAAGATCAAGGCGGACATCGCCGCCGGCACCATCACCGTCACCTCGAAGGCCCAGCCGACCAAGTGACGGTCCCGCCGGCCGCCGCGGTGCGATCATCGGCAGCGGGGGCCGGCGGGCACCAGGTTTGACGATCCGGCCGTCCCGGCGCAACGGGGAAGGTACCCCGGCGCCGGGGCGGCCGATCACCTTGAATCCCCCGAACATCCCCACCCGGCGTGGTGGCGGCGCGGCAGGTCGCTACGCTGCACCATCGCTCGCACTCCAGGAGGTTGCGCTGAGACTCGAACTGCGCGGCATCACCAAACGGTTCGGTGATCTGGTCGCCAACGACCACATCGACCTGACGGTGGAGCCTGGAGAGATCCACGCCCTGCTCGGCGAGAACGGCGCCGGCAAGTCGACCCTGATGAACGTGCTCTACGGCCTCTACCAGCCGGACGAGGGCGAGATCCTGGTCGACGGCAAGCCGCTGAAGCTCAAGGGCCCGTCGGACGCGATCGCCGCCGGGATCGGGATGGTGCACCAGCACTTCATGCTGGTACCGGTCTTCACCGTGGCCGAGAACGTGATGCTCGGCGCCGAGCAGGTCAGGGGGCCCTTCGCCGGCATCCTCGACCGCCGGCGTGCCCGGCGCGAGGTCGCCGAGGTCTCCGAGCGGTACAACCTGCGCGTCGACCCGGACGCGGTGATCGAGGACCTGCCGGTCGGCATCCAGCAGCGGGTGGAGATCGTCAAGGCCCTCACCCGCGACGTCGACCTGCTGATCCTCGACGAGCCCACGGCCGTGCTCACGCCGCAGGAGACCGAGGAACTGCTCACCGTCATGCGGTCGCTTAAGGCCGCCGGCAAGTCGATCGTGTTCATCACCCACAAGCTGGGCGAGGTGAAGGCGATCGCCGACCGGATCACGGTGATCCGGCGCGGGAAGACCGTCGGCACCGCCGAGCCGAGCGCCAGCCGGGACGAGCTGGCCGCGCTGATGGTGGGACGCAGCGTCCGGCTGACGGTGGACAAGAAGCCGGGCACCCCCGGCAAGCCGATCCTGGAGGTCGCCGGCCTGGTCGTGGACGACGACCGGCAGGTACGCGCGGTCGACGGCGTCGACCTCACGGTGCACGCCGGCGAGGTGCTCGGCGTGGCGGGCGTGCAGGGCAACGGCCAGACCGAGCTGATCGAGGCGATCATGGGCCTGCGCCCGGTGCTCGCCGGCACGATCAGCCTCGACGGCGAGCCGACGCACGGCTGGTCGACCAAGAAGGTGCTCCGCGCCGGCGTCGGCTACGTGCCGGAGGACCGCAGCGTGGACGGCCTGGTCAAGGAGTTCTCCGTGGCGGAGAACCTGGTGCTGGACATCTACGACCGGCCGCCGTTCGGCAAGGGCCTGTCGCTCAAGCCCGAGGCCATCGCGAAGTCGGCGCGGGAGCGGATCGAGCAGTTCGACGTCCGTACCTCCTCGGCCGACGCGGCGGTCGGCACGCTCTCCGGCGGCAACCAGCAGAAGGTGATCGTGGCCCGGGAGCTGTCCCGGCCGCTGAAGCTCTTCATCGCCGCCCAGCCCACCCGGGGCGTGGACGTCGGCTCGATCGAGTTCATCCACAGCCGGGTCATCCGCGAACGGGACATCGGCACCGCGGTCATGGTGGTCTCCAGCGAACTGGACGAGGTGATCGGCCTGGCCGACCGGATCGCGGTCATGTACCGCGGGCGGATCATCGGCATCGTCGGCCCGGACACCCCGCGTGAGGAGATCGGCCTGCTGATGGCCGGCATCACCCCGGACGCCGCCACCCCGGACGCCGCCACCGCGACCGAGGACGGCCCTGGCAACGAGGACGAGGCATGACCAACCCGAACCCCGTCTCGGGCTCGCCGGACAAGGAACCGGCGACCGAGGCGCAGGAGTCGCTGAGCGAGGCCCGGGCGACGCCGACGCAGCCGGCCGGTGACACCGAGCAGACGGTCCCCGCCACCGCGACCGCGAAGAAGCCGGACCCGGCCGGGGAGTCCCGTCCCAGCATGGGCCGGATGTTCCTGGACAACCTCTGGGCGGCCAACACGCTCACCGTGACAGTGCTCGCGGTGCTGCTGGCGATGGTGGTCGGTGCGGTGCTGATCATCGTGTCCGACCCCGAGGTGCTCGCCACCTACAGCTACATCACCGCCCGTCCCACCGACGCGCTGAACGCCAGCTGGACTGTGGTCAGCGAGGCGTACGCGAACCTGTTCAAGGGCGCGATCTTCGACCCGGACGCGGTCGGCTTCACCGCCGCCATGAGCCCGATCTCGGAGACGCTCACCTACGCCGCGCCGCTCGTCTTCACCGGCCTGTCGGTGGCGCTCGCCTTCCGCGGCGGCCTGTTCAACATCGGCGCCCAGGGCCAGGCGACGATCGCCGTCATCCTGGCCGCCGTGGCCGGCTTCGCGCTGCCGCTGCCGCCCGTCGTGCACCTGCTGGTGGCGCTGATCGCGGGCGCGCTCGGCGGCGCGCTCTGGGGCTTCATCCCCGGCATCCTCAAGGCACGGGCCGGCGCGCACGAGGTGATCAACACGATCATGCTCAACTACGTGGCGGTCTACTTCCTGTCCTGGATCATCGTCCAGAACGGGGTGCAGAACCCGAACCGGGCGGACGCGATCAGCAAGCCGGTCGACTCCACCGCGCAGCTGCCCCGGCTGCTCGGCGAAGACCTGCGGGTGCACGCCGGCATCCTGCTCGCGGTGGCGGCCACCTGGTTCATCGCCTGGCTGCTCAACCGCTCCACGCTCGGCTTCGAGCTGCGGGCCGTGGGCGCGAACCCGGACGCGGCCCGGACCGCCGGCATCAGCGTCACGAAGACGTACGTGCTGGTGATGGTGTTCGCGGGCATGCTGGCCGGTCTCGGCGGCTCGACCATGGTGCTCGGCACCACCGCCACCGCGCTGACCCCGCTGGTGATCGCGCAGATCGGCTTCGACGGCATCCTGGTCGCGCTGCTCGGCCGCGTGAAGCCGTGGGGCGTGCTGCTGGCCGCGCTGCTGTTCGGCGCGCTCCAGGCCGGCGGCAACCGGATGCAGTCGTACTCCGGCATCTCGCTGGAACTGGTCACCGTGCTCCAGGCGCTCATCGTCATCTTCATCGCCGCGCCTGCCCTGGTGAAGACGATCTTCCAGCTCCGGGCGGCCCGCGCCGCCCGGTTGCAGACGAGCCTCGCGAAGGGCTGGTGAGCATGTCCACCACCGCTGTCCCCGAGGTCGCCGTTACCGCGGTCGACGAGGGTTTCTGGACCCGCAACCGGAAGATCGGCGCGGTCCTGCTGGCGCTCGGTGTGCTCGCGGCGGTGCTGTTCGGCGCGCTCGCGACCGACCAGCACGCGCGGTTCACGCTCAGCGAGACCGAGGGCGGGGCCGCCCTGGAGATCAACGGTACGGTCGGCGCGATCCTGTTCGGGCTGATCACCGCCGCGGCCGGAGGCGCCCTGCTGGCCGGTGTGCCGAAGCGCTGGTTCACGCTGCTGCTCGGCGCCGGGCTGGTCGCCTTCGTGCTGAGCTTCCTGTGCTGGCAGGTCTCGGCCGCGCCCGAGGGCCGCAACTTCATGCCGCTGGTGAACGTCGTCCGCGGCACGTTCATCCTGGCCCTGCCGCTGATCTTCGGCGCGCTCGCCGGTGTGCTCTGCGAGCGTTCCGGCGTGGTGAACGTGGCGATCGAGGGCCAGCTCCTGATGGGCGCCTTCTCCGGCGCGCTGTTCGGCAGCATGTCCGGCAGCGTCTGGGTGGGCCTGGTGGCCGCCGCCATCGGTGGCGCGTTCATCTCGTTCCTGCTGGCCGTGTTCTCCATCCGCTATCTGGTCGACCAGGTGGTCATGGGCATCGTGCTCAACCTGCTCGCGGTCGGCATCACCGGCTTCCTGTACGAGCGGCTGATGCAGACCGACGCGGCGAAGTACAACAGCGCGCCCCGGTTCGGCAACTGGGAGATCCCGCTGCTGTCCGACATCCCGCTGCTCGGTCCGGCGCTGTTCCGGGGCAACATCTTCCTCTACGTCGGCCTGCTGCTGGTGCTCGTCATCCACCTGGCGCTGTTCCGTACCCGGTGGGGCCTGCGGACCCGCTCGGTCGGCGAGCACCCGACCGCCGCGGACACGCTGGGCGTGAAGGTGCTGCGGCTGCGCTACCGCAACGTGATCCTGGCCGGTCTGGTGGCAGGGGTCGGCGGCGCCTCGTACACGCTGGCGCTCTACTCGTTCACCAAGAACATGATCGGCGGTAAGGGCTTCATCGCCCTGGCCGCGCTGATCTTCGGCCGGTGGAGCCCGACCGGCGCGCTGCTGGCGGCGCTGTTCTTCGGCTTCGCCGACCAGCTCGCCACCTACCTGGGCGCGATCGGCAGCAGCATCCCGAGCCAGTTCCTGGCGATGCTGCCGTACCTGGCGACGATCCTGGCCGTGGCCGGGCTGGTCGGCAAGGTCCGGGCGCCGGCCGCCGACGGCAAGCCGTACATCAAGGGCTGACCGCCCGCCGCGACACCGTGCCCGGCGGGGCGACCCGCCGGGCATCGTCGTCTCCGGCCGCACCCGCGACCGATCGGCGTTGATTGGGCAGAATGGGGGTTGTGATGGAGATCGACTGGGAGCGGCTGCGTACCGCCGCCACCGAGGTCATGCGGCACGCCTACGTGCCGTACTCGAAGTTCCCGGTGGGTGCCGCCGCGCTCGTCGACGACGGCCGGGTCGTGGTCGGCTGCAACGTGGAGAACGCCGGCTACGGCGTCACGCTCTGCGCCGAGTGCGGCGTGGTCTCGCAACTGCACGCGACCGGCGGAGGCCGGATCGTGGCGCTGTCCTGCGTCGACGCCACCGGTGAGCCGCTGATGCCGTGCGGCAGGTGCCGGCAGCTCCTCTGGGAGCAGGGCGGGCCGGAGTGCCTGGTCGAGGCGAAGGGCGGACCGCTGCGGATGGCGGAGCTGCTGCCGCACGCCTTCGACGTGGCCGACATCGAGGCGGTGACCGGCGAGCACCCGGTGCCTGTGGTGCCGGACCGGCTGGCCGCCTGGCGGGGCCGGGGCACCGTGTTCGTGCACCCCGACCTGTCGGCCGGGCAGCAGGTCTGGACGACGTACTGGGAGCGGTCGTCCGGTGAGACCGAGGGCGCCGAGACCGGCGTGCTGGAGGAGGGGTCGACCTGGGACGACCCGGCCGAGGCGATCGCGTGGGGACTGGCGCGGACGCCGCGCGTAGTCGTGGTGGACGCCTCGGGGACGATCTTCTGGGCTGGTGAGGGTGAGCCTCCTACGGAGATTCCGGTCCGCTGGGGTTGAGTCGGGGTTGCGGTTGGGGCCGGGGCCGACCTGGTCACCGTTCGCGGGTCGGTGCGGCCACGCGCGATCAACTGATTGGATCTTGAGAAGTGAGTGCTTTTACGGCGGTTGACGTCATCCGGGCGAAGCGGGACGGGGGTGTGCTGAGCGACGGGCAGATCGACTGGGTGGTCGACGCGTACACCAAGGGTCTGGTCGCCGACGAGCAGATGTCGGCGCTGGCCATGGCGATCCTGCTGCGCGGCATGACCGCCCCGGAGATCGCCCGGTGGACCGCCGCCATGATCGCCAGCGGCGAGCGGCTCGACCTGTCGCCGGTGTCCCGGCCGACGGTGGACAAGCACTCCACCGGCGGCGTCGGCGACAAGATCACCCTGCCGCTGACCCCGCTGGTGGCCGCGTGCGGCGCGGCGGTGCCGCAGCTGTCCGGCCGGGGCCTGGGCCACACCGGCGGCACGCTGGACAAGCTGGAGTCGATCCCGGGCTGGCGGGCGGCGCTGACCAACGACGAGTTCATCGCCCAGCTCCGCGACGTGGGCGCGGTTATCTGCGCGGCCGGCGACGGGCTCGCCCCGGCCGACCGCAAGCTGTACGCGTTGCGCGACGTCACCGGCACCGTCGAGGCGATCCCGCTGATCGCCAGCTCGATCATGAGCAAGAAGATCGCCGAGGGGACCGGCGCGCTGGTGCTCGACGTGAAGGTCGGCTCCGGCGCGTTCATGAAGAACGTCGACGACGCCCGCGAGCTGGCCCGCACCATGGTCGAGCTGGGCGGCGCGCACGGCGTACGGACGGTCGCCCTGCTCACCGACATGTCCACTCCGCTCGGCCTCGCAGTGGGCAACGCGGTCGAGGTGACCGAGTCGGTGGAGGTGCTCGCCGGTGGCGGTCCGGCCGACGTGGTGGAGCTGACGCTGGCACTGGCCCGGGAGATGCTCGACGCGGCCGGGCTGCCGGACGCCGACCCGGAGGCGGCACTGCGGGACGGCCGGGCGATGGACTCCTGGCGCACGATGATCCGGGCGCAGGGCGGTGACCCGGACGCCCCGATGCCCACCGCGAACGAGGTCGAGCTGGTCACCGCCACCGAGGACGGCTGGGTCGCCGACATCGACGCGTACGCGATCGGGGTGGCCGCGTGGCGTCTCGGCGCGGGCCGGGCCCGCAAGGAGGACCCGGTGAGCATCCCGGCCGGCGTGGTGCTGCACAAGCGCCGCGGTGACCGGGTGCGTGTCGGCGACCCGCTGTTCGAGCTGCGGGCCGAGCACGCCGAGCGGATGCCCGCCGCGCTGGACGAGGCGCGCCGCGCGGTGCGGGTGGCGCCGGACGCGCCGGACGCGACGCCTCTGGTCGTCGAGCGGATCGGCTGACCGGGACCGGCCATGGTGCCGGCCCGGCCGGAGCCGCTATCCTCCCAGGCCAGGGGGGATCGGCCGGCGACGAGCCGAGGTGAGCAGACAGGGGCTTGACCGTGCGCGTACCCGCTCCCGATCCCCGGGCCGTCCGGGAGGCGAGCCTGGACGAGTTGTCCCGGCTGGGTCTTCCGCTGCCGCCGCCGCAGTTCCCGCTGGTGTGGGAGCCGGGCGACGAGATCGAGCTGCGTCCGACCCCGGAGATCGAGGCCCGGATCGCGGTGCTGCACGTGATCCTGGCCCGTTGCTTCGGGATGCCTGCCCGGGCGGCGATGGGCTGGCTGCTGGAGTCGCACCTGGTCGACTCGGTGACGCCGCCGGAGTGGCAGTTCGTGATGGGCGGCCGGGGCGACCACAGGTCGTTCGTGCTGCACCACGACGCCTTGTTCTCGCTGGCCTGGGTGCTCGGGCTGGCCAAGGAACTGGACCCGACGGTGCCGGTGGACGAGCGGCTGGTCGAGCGGATGCCGAACCTGGTGGCGGGGGAGACGTTCGGCCAGTGGCGGGCCCGGATCCTGGCCGCGCCGCAGCATCCCGGTGACGCCGCGGCGCTGTTGGACCTGCACTACTGCCTCGACTGGGCGTACCTGGAGACCGAGAAGGCGGGTGGCGCGCTGCCGGGGCTGGTGGACGCCAACGCGATCGGGCAGCGCCGGTGGGCGCTGGAGTGGGCGGTGGTGCTGCGCGGGCCGTACCACGACGAGCCGCCGGGCTGGGAAGAGGTCGACCTCTCCACCTGAGCCGGGTCAGCGCGGGCGGTGCACGCCGAGCCGGACGGAGAGCGTGACCGGCACCGGCTCGGGCAGCGCGGCGATGCGCGCGGCGAGCCGTCGCGGGTCGGCGTGCCAGGCGCTCGGTCCCATCCCGACGAGTGTGCTGACCTCGGCGCGGGTCAGCGCGAGCCGGGCCCGGTGCCCGGTCGCGGACTCCTCGGCGAAGTGGGCGCCGAGGCTGCCGGCGACCCGGTCGGCCTTGTCCGGGTCGACCCGCAGCAGGTCCAGCGCGTCGACGAGTTCGGTCAGGTGGTCGGCGGCCGGGGTGACCACCAGCAGCGCGCCGCCCGGGTCGAGCACCCGGTGGAACTCCGGGCCGTTGCGCGGCGCGAACACGTTCAGCAGCACTGAGGTGGACCGGTCGGCTAGGGGCAGCCGCTGCCAGGTGTCGGCGAGCGCGGCGGCGGCCCGCGAATGCGCCCGGGCCGCGCGGCGCAGCGCCGGCTTGGAGACGTCCAGGGCCAGGCCGGCGGCCTCAGGCAGCGCCGCCAGCACCGCCGCGAGGTAGTGCCCGGTCCCGGCGCCGGCATCCACGACCAGGGGGTACGCGTCGGAGCCCGCGACGCGTACCGCTGTGGTCGCCAGCGCGGCGGCGACGGCGTCGTAGTGGCCGGCGGCGAGGAAGCCGGCGCGGGCGGCGACCATCTCGGCGCTGTCCCCGGTGTGGGGGGCGCGGCCGGCGAGCAGGTTCACGTATCCCTGCCGGGCGATGTCGAAGCTGTGCCCGCGCGGGCAGCGCAGCGCGCGTGCGGTGCCGGCGGTGGTCTCGGTGAGCGGCTCGGCGCAGACCGGGCAGCGCAGCCGGGCGAGGATGCGATCGTCCACGGCTCAGTGCTCCGTCTCGGGTCGGCCGGTGAGGCGGCCGGTGAGGTGGTCGATCACCCGCTGGCTGAGCGTGCCGAGCGCGGCCACCTCGGCCGGGGTGAGCCGGTCGATCAGGTGCCGGCGGACGGCCGCCACGTGCCCGGGTGCGGCGGCCTCGACGGCCCGGCGTCCGGCCGGGGTGAGCACGACGATCGAGCCGCGGCCGTCGGTGACGCACTCCTCCCGGGTGACCAGGCCGCGTTGCTGCATGCGGGAGATGTGGTGGGACAGGCGGCTGCGGGACCAGAGCATCCGGTCGGCGAGTTCGCTGAGCCGCAGCCGCTGCTCCGGGGTCTCGGACAGGTCGCTCAGGACGTCGTAGTCGGGCTCGGAGAGGCCGGCGTCCTGCATCAGCTCCCGGGCCAGTTCCAGGTCGAGCAGGCGGCGCATGCGGCGGTAGCCGCGCCAGGCGCGGTCCTCCTGCTCGTCCAGCCAGCGCGGTTCGTCCATGCGCCGATCGTACCGGTGTTGTTGACATGTCACCAAGTTGCGGCCTAGGTTGATGACATGTCAACCAAACTGCGGTCCCGGCTGGTACGGCTGTTCACCGGCCTGGCCCTGTTCGGCGTCAGCGTCGCGCTGATGGTCCGCGCCGACCTCGGGCTCGCGTCCTGGGACGTGCTGCACCAGGGCCTCGCCGACCGCACCGGCCTGCCGATGGGCCTGCTGGTCAACGGCGTGGCGCTGCTGGTGCTGCTGCTGTGGATCCCGCTGCGGCAGCGGCCGGGCGTCGGCACCGTGGCGAACGTCGCGCTCGTCGGCCTGGCCCTCGACGCCACGCTGGCGCTCCTGCCGCCGGTCGCTCCGCTCGCCGGCCGGATCGGCCTGCTGGTCGCGGGCGTCCTGCTCAACGGCCTCGCCACCGCGCTCTACCTCGGCGCCCGTCTCGGCCCCGGCCCGCGGGACGGGCTGATGACCGGCCTGGCCGCCCGCGGCCTGCCGCTCGGCCCGGCCCGCACCGCGATCGAGGTGACGGTGCTGGCCGTCGGCTGGCTGCTCGGCGGCGCCGTCGGCCCCGGCACCCTGCTCTACGCGATCGGCATCGGGCCGATCGTCGCCTGGTTCGTTCCCCGGCTCACCGCCCCGGCCCCCGTCCCGACAGGAGTGACCTCGCCATGCCCCGCCTGACCGTCGTCGTCGCCAGCACCCGCCCCGGCCGGGTCGGCCGCCGCATCGGTGACTGGTTCACCGCCGCCGCCGTCCGCCACGCCGGCTTCGACGAGGTACGCCTCCTCGACCTGGCCGAGGTCGACCTGCCCTTCCACGACGAGCCGCACCACCCGTCCGAGCGGGTCTACCTGCACGAGCACACCCGGGCCTGGAGCGCCGAGATCGACGCCGCGGACGCCTTCGTCCTGGTCATGCCGGAGTACAACTACGGCTTCAGCGCGCCGCTCAAGAACGCGATCGACTACCTCTATTACGAGTGGCAGCACAAGCCGGTGGGCTTCGTCAGCTACGGCATGACCTCCGGGGGCCTGCGCGCGGTGCAGATGATCAAGCAGGTGGTGACCACGCTGAACATGACCCCGGTCAACGACCAGGTGGTCGTCTTCCTGCGGCAGGCGTTGGACGAGGCGGGCGAGCTGCGACCCGACCCCGGCCGGGAGGAGGCCGCCGCGCTCATGCTGGATCAGCTCGCCCGGCTGGCCGCCGCGCTCGCGCCGCTGCGAACCGAGGTGGCGCGGTGAGCGCAGTGAGCGCGAGGAGTGAGCCGGGTTTGCGAGCCCCGCAGTCGCGAACGAAGGGAGCGCCGTGAGCGCCCGGCTCTGGGAGCTGTTCGGCGAGCGCGGGCGCGGGGTGCTCGTCACGCTGCGCCGGGACGGCCGCCCCCAGCTGTCCAACCTCGACTACCTGGCCGAGCCGGGCCTGATCCGCTGCTCCACCACCGGCGACCGGGCCAAGGTGCGCAACCTGCGCCGCGACCCCCGGGCCAGCTTCCACGTGACCACCGCCGACGGCGGGGCGTACGCGGTCGCCGAGGGCACCGTGACGCTCACCCCGCCCGCTGCGGCCACCGACGACGCGACTGTCGACGAGCTGGTCGAGGTGTACCGGCGGATCCGCGGCGAGCACCCGGACTGGGCCGACTACCGGGCCGCCATGGTGGCCGACGGGCGGGTGGTCCTGCGGCTCGCGGTGGAGCGGGTGTACGGCTGGCGGCCCTGACCGGACCGGTCCACCGCCGCGCCCGTACCGGGGGTGACTAGGGTCTGAGCATGGTCGCAATCTCGTACGAGGACATCGTCAAGGTCCCGAAGGCGCTGCTGCACGATCACCTCGACGGCGGCCTGCGGCCCGCGACGATCGTCGAGCTGGCCGCCGAGGTCGGCCACGAACTGCCCACCACCGACCCGGCGGCGCTCGGCGTCTGGTTCACCGAGGCGGCGAACTCCGGCTCGCTGGAGCGCTACCTGGAGACGTTCGCGCACACGGTGGCGGTCATGCAGACCCCTGCCGCGCTGCGCCGGGTCGCCCGCGAGTGCGCGCTGGACCTGGCCGCCGACGGCGTGGTCTACGCCGAGGTGCGGTTCGCGCCGGAGCAGCACCTGGAGCAGAACCTGACCCTGGACGAGGTGGTCGACGCGGTGGTCACCGGGTTCCGGGAGGGCAGCGCGCTGGCCGCCGAGGCGGGCACCCCGATCCGGATCGGCACGCTGCTCACCGCGATGCGGCACGCGGCCCGCTCGCAGGAGATCGCCGAGCTGGCCGTGCGGCACCGCGACACCGGGGTGGTCGGGTTCGACATCGCCGGCGCCGAGGCGGGCTTCCCGCCCACCCGGCACCTGGACGCGTTCGAGTACCTCCAGCGGGAGAACTTCCACTTCACCATCCACGCCGGTGAGGCGTTCGGCCTGCCGTCCATCTGGCAGGCGATCCAGTGGTGCGGCGCCGACCGGCTCGGCCACGGCGTCCGCATCGTCGACGACATCACCCCGGGCAACCCGCCGGTGCTGGGCCGGCTGGCCGCGTACGTGCGGGACAAGCGCATCCCGCTGGAGCTGTGCCCGTCGTCGAACGTGCAGACCGGCGCCGCGGCCTCGATCGCCGACCACCCGATCGGGCTGCTGCGTGACCTGCGGTTCCGGGTGACTGTGAACACCGACAACCGGCTGATGAGCGGCACCTCGATGTCGCGGGAGATGGCGCTGCTGGTGGAGGCCTTCGGCTACGGCTGGAAGGAACTCCAGTGGTTCACCATCAACGCGATGAAGAGCGCGTTCATCCCGTTCGACGAGCGGCTGCGGATCATCGACGAGGTGATCAAGCCGGCGTACGCCGAGCTGATCGGCTGATCACGACTGGCGGGGGTGGCCGGAGAGCAGTGCGGCCACCCCGCGCAGCACCTGCCCGGCCCGGGCCGCCTCGGCGCCCAGCCCGGTCTGCCGGCGCAGCACGGCCGGCTCGGCGCGCAGCAGCGCGACCCCGCGCCGGAGCAGCACCCGGGGCGCCTTGCGCTGCTCGGCGAGATCCCGGGCGAGGCGGCGCAGGAACGTCGCGCCGCGCGGGCGGCGCAGCGCGTACGCACCGGCGAGCAGGCCCAGTCGCCGGCACTCGGCCACGATCTCGGCCGCGAAGATCCCCTCGGCGACGAAGATTGGCGATCCGTCGACATCGAATGGCCGGGTGGCTACCCGACGGTCTGCGCCGATCGCATAAACCGGCACTTCGGCCTTGCCCTCACGAGCCAGTCGGGCGATTGTTTGCACCGCCGTGTCCGAATCCCAGGACAAGGGGGACTCCCAGTCCACCTGTCCGTTTCGACGCGGACACGTAGGGTCATCGCCGTCCTTGTAGAAGTCGTCCAGGCAGAGCACCGGAAGTCCGGTTCGCTGGGCTATGTATGACTTTCCGGACCCGGAGGGGCCGGCGAGCAGGACGACGCGGTGCGGGTGTTCCATTACCTTCAGTGACTCCGGCCAGACGGATTGCTATCAAATTGCATCAACATCTCATCACACCTCCGGTGAGGGACAACCTGGGCTTTCTCTTTGCGGAGCGGCGTGATGGAATCTCGGAGGTCCGACCCGCCGGGTCGGTCGCTCGGCGTTGCCCTCAGGGTGGCGCGGGGTGCGGTAATGCGAGGGCGGTGACGTGAGCAAACGGCCAACGACGGCGGGCTCCTTCCTGTCGCGGCTGCGCCGGCCGATGAGTCGGCTGCGCGACATGCCGATCTGGTCCAAGCTCGGTCTGATCATGATCGTGCCGACCATCGCCACGGTCGTGGTGGGCACCAGTGGTCTGGTCGACCACCTGGAGACGCTCAACAATGCCAACCGGGCGGGGGATCTGGCCAACCTGATCGGCTACTCGGGTGACCTGGTTGACACCGTGCAGGACGAGCGGGTCGGCGCCGTGCTCTTCCTCGGCGCGAAGGAGTTCCAGACCCGGGCGCAGTACCAGGAGGGTTACAACCGCGCCAACCAGCGGGTGGACCAGGCGAAGTCGCCGTACCTGCGGCAGCGTGGCGAGATCGACGACCTGCCCCGCAACTTCGTCGGGCTGCTCGACACGATCGACACCCAGCTGAAGGACCTTCCGGCGACCCGCAGCCAGGTGCTGAACGGCAAGCTGAAGATCAACGACGCCGACCAGGCGTACCGGCAGCTGATCGAGGACCTGCTGGCCATCCGCGACTCGGCCACCCAGCTCGCCGGCAACAACGACCTGAGCGACCGGATGCGCGCGGCGGCCGCCGTCGCCCGGCAGAAGGAATACCTGACCCAGCGCCGGGTCGTCGTCCACCAGGCGCTGACCCAGAACCAGTACACCGCCGCGCTGCGCGAGCAGTTCATCGCCAGCGGCACCGGCCAGTCGCAGTCGCTGGCGACCTTCCAGTCGGTCGCCACCGAGCCCGACAAGCTGTTCTACGAGCAGACCGTCTCCGGGCCCGACCTGCGCAAGGCCGACCGCTTCACGAGTTTCGTCTCGGGCAACAACAACGGCTCGATGGAGAACGCCCCGTTCGGGGCGGACCAGTGGGACCAGACCATGGTCGCCAACGCCAAGCTGATCCGGACCGTGGAGGCCCGGCTCGACGGCAACGTGGTCCGGCAGGCCGACGCGCTGCGCTCGGACACCCAGCGCCAGGTGTTCCTGGAGACCGGCCTGCTGCTCACCATGCTGCTGCTGGCCATCCTGTTCGCGTACCTGGTGGCCCGCTCGATGGCCCGGTCGCTGCGCGACCTGCGCCAGGGCGCCCTGGCGGTGGCCCAGTACGGGCTGCCACAGGCGGTCGCCCGTCTGCGCGACCCGCAGGTGACCGGCCAGCTCTCCCCTGTGCAACTGGCAAACCAGATCGCCGAGCCGCTGCCGGTGCGCAGCAAGGACGAGTTCGGCCAGGTGACCGAGGCGTTCAACGCCGTCCACCTGGAGGCCGTCCGGACCGCCGCCGAGCAGGCCGCCCTGCGGGCCTCGGTTGCGACCATGTTCGTCAACCTGGCCCGCCGCTCGCAGATCCTGGTCGACCGGCTGATCGGCCACCTCGACCGCCTGGAGCGCGGCGAGGAGGACCCGGACCGGCTGGCCGAGCTGTTCCAGCTCGACCACCTGGCCACCCGGATGCGCCGCAACGACGAGAACCTGCTGGTCCTCGCCGGTGCGGACTCCACCCGTGTGCAGCGCGAGCCCGCCGCACTGATCGACGTGCTGCGCGCCGCCCAGTCCGAGGTCGAGCACTACACCCGGATCGAGTTCGGCGTGATCGACCGGGACATCGAGGTCGCCGCCCACGCGGTCAACGACCTGGTGCACCTGGTCGCCGAGCTGTTCGACAACGCCACCGCCTTCTCCCCGCCGGACTCGCAGGTCATGGTGGAGGCCCGGCGGGTCGGCGACCGCGCCTCCCTCTACGTGGAGGACCGCGGCATCGGCATCAGCCCGGACCAGCTCCGCGACCTCAACGAGCGGCTGGCCACGCCGCCGCAGGTGGACGTCGCGGTCTCCCGGATGATGGGCCTGGTCGTGGTCGCGCGGCTGGCCGCCCGGCACGGCGTCCGGGTCGAGCTGCGGCCGGGTGCCGACCGGGGCACCGTCGCCGACGTGACGCTGCCGACCTCGGTCCTGGTGCCGCGCGCCCTGGCCGGCCGTGGCCTGCCCGGACCGGCCCTGCCGGCCGCGGGCCCGCAGCAGAACGGCCCGGCACCGGCCTTCGGCGCCCTGGCCGCCTTCGGCAACAACAACCCGCCGAGCCTGCCGCCGGCGCCCCACCCGGGCTCCTCGGGCAACCAGGTCACGCTCGGCGGACGCGCCTTCGACCCGGCGCCGCGCAACGGCTCGGGCACCCCGGCGAACGCCGGTGGCGGCCGTGCCATGCCGGCCTGGTCCGACCTGACCGGCGCCAGCCCGTCCGGCGGCGACGGCGGATTCGGCGGCCGGCCCAACGGCCAGTCGACGGACCCGCTGCCGCAGCGGCGCAACCCGGCCGACGGCGACCCGGGCAGCACCGGCCAGCAGCCGGCGATCCCGCGCCAGCTGCCGAGCAGCCCGGAGGCGCGGCCCTACAGCCCGCCGCCGGTCTCCGCGCCGCCGGTCCCGCCGGTGTCGGCCCCGCCGCTGCCCCCGGTCTCCGGCGCGCCGGTCTCCGGCAACCCGCTGCCGTACCGCCCGGTCTCGGCCGCGCCGGTCTCCGGCGACCCGTTCTCGGGCCGCCCGGTCTCCGCGGCGCCGGTCTCCGGCGACCCGCTGCCGTACCGTCCGGTCTCGGCCGCGCCGGTCTCCGGGCACCCCGCGCCGGTGTCCGGGCAGCCCGCCGCCGGGTACCCGGCCTCCGCGCCGCCGGCGAACCAGCCGCAGGCACGTCCGATGCCCGCACCGGGTGTCAGCGCCCCGCCGGTCTGGCCGCCGGTCGCGCCGACCCCGGCTCCGGCGGCGCCGGAACGGCCCACCAGTGGCATGGACATGACCACCGAGCTACCCCGGGTGCCGCGCACGGAGATTCCGGCCACCCCGCAGCAGGCGGCCGGCCAGCCGTCCGCCGCTCCGGCCGCGAGCCGGCCGGCCGAGGCCCCGGCGGCGAACCGCCCGGCGGCACCGGTGGCACGCCCGGCCGCGCCGCAGCAGCAGGGCAACCGTCAGCGGTACGCGGACGAGACGATGGAGCTGCCGATCTTCCGGGAGCTGGAGTCGGCGTGGTTCCGCACCCGCCGGCCCGGACCCAACGAGGAGTCGGCAGCACCGGCCGCGACGACGAACGGCGGCGCCGCCACCCAGCAGTTCGCCAAGGTGGACACGGCCGGCCGGCCCGTGCCGCAGAAGACACCCGCAACGACAGGTAACACGCCGATGGCACACACTCCGACGGCCGGCGGAGCACCGCGTGACAACGGCGCGGCGAACGGGAACGCCCGTCCCGCGCACACCGGCGGGTTGCCCACCCGGCAGCCGACCGCGTCGCCGCAGTCCTCCTCCCCGTGGCAGACGGCGGCCGACGACGGCTGGCGTGCCGCGTCGGCGGCCACCGAGGTCCCGGTTGCGGAGACCACCCAGAAGGGCCTGCCGAAGCGGACGCCGATGGCGCAGCTCGTGCCCGGCAGCATCGAGAAGCCTTCCGCGTCGGTGCAGCGGCGTACTCCGGAGGGTGTTCGGGGCCTGCTCTCGGCCTACCATCGGGGCGTACAGCGCGGGCGTAACACCGACAGCAACACGACCGGCCCGGAGGGCACTCCGGGCGGGCAGCAGTCCTCGCAGTCTGGCTCAGGCCCGGTGGCCGGGAGCGGGCAGAAGGAGCAACAAGGATGACTACTACGCAGGATCTCGGATGGCTGCTCGCCAACTTCGCCGACCGGGTGCCCGGTGTGGCGCACGCGGTCGCGGTCTCGGCCGACGGCCTGCTTCTCGCCTCGTCCCGTGACCTTCCGCGGGACCGCGCCGACCAGCTCGCCGCGATCGCGTCCGGTCTGGTCAGCCTGACCCAGGGCGCGGCCCGCTGCTTCGAGGGCGGAGCGGTGTTGCAGACAGTCGTCGAGATGGACAACGGTTTCCTGTTCCTGATGTCCATCTCCGACGGCTCGTCGTTCGCTGTGCTGGCGGCGCGGAGCTGCGACGTGGGTCAGGTCGGGTACGAGATGGCCCTGCTCGTGGACCGGGTGGGCGATGCCCTGACGCCGCAGCCGCGTACGGCTGTGGGGATGATGGGCTGAATGACGCGCTGGCCGGTGGGTCAGGTGCGGGAACAACTACGACAGCGACGGATGCCACCGGGGCGAGCCGGTGCCGGGTACGAGGGAGGTGAGCGGCGAAATGGCGGATCGTGACGAGCCGACCGGAGCGTTGGTCCGGCCGTACGCCGTTACCCGCGGCCGTACCCGTCCCCGGCTCGACATCGCCCTGGAGGCACTCGTCGAGACGACGGTGCGCGGCCGAGCGGTTGCCACTGGCAATGGTGGCGGCCACGGTCGTGAACACCAGTACATCGCCGCGTTGTGTGACGGACGTGTGCAGTCGCTCGCCGAGATCGCGGCGCGGATGCAGCTTCCGCTCGGCGTGGCCCGGGTGCTCATCGCCGACATGGCGACGGACGGCCTGGTCGCGGTCCACGAGCCGACCATCTTGGACGACTCCGACGACGCGGTGGGCACTGAACTGCTGGAGAGGGTGCTGAGTGGACTTCGCAGGCTCTGACATGTCGCACCGGCCGCCGGCCCCGAGCGGCCGAGTGACGTCGGCGAAGATCGTTATCGCCGGTGGGTTCGGCGTCGGCAAGACGACGCTGGTCGGCTCGGTCTCCGAGATCACGCCGCTGACCACCGAGGCGATCATGACCTCCGCCGGTGTCGGCGTCGACGACACCCGGCAGGTGCCGGGTAAGACGACGACCACGGTGGCGATGGACTTCGGTCGTATCTCGATCGACCGGGATCTGATCCTGTACCTGTTCGGTACTCCGGGTCAGACGCGGTTCTGGTTCATGTGGGACGAGTTGGTCCGGGGTGCGATCGGCGCGGTGGTGCTGGTCGACACCCGCCGGCTCGCCGACTGCTTCGCCGCGATCGACTTCTTCGAGCACCGGCGGTTGCCGTACCTGATCGCCATCAACTGCTTCGACGGCATGCAGTACCACGATCCGCAGGACGTCCGGGACGCGCTGGCGATCTCCCGCGACGTGCCGGTGGTGCCGTGCGACGCCCGGAACCGGGAGTCCACGAAGCACGTGCTGATCTCGCTGGTCGAGTACGTGCTCACCATGCGGCGCTCGCGGGCCGTCGCGCCCGCCTGACCGACGCGCGGAAGCGCCCGGCGGCCTCAGGGCCACCGGGCGCTTCCTGCCGTCTGGGGGCGGACACGGTACGCGATCACCCGGTGACCCTCCAGGCGGGACGGTCACCGGGCGACGGGTGAGGTCAGGCGTACCGGGTCCAGTTGCCCCGGAACACCTGGTACACGGCGAGCGAGTCGGGCTCCATGCCGCCGTGCCGGTCGGCGCGGAACGCGTATCCGCCGGCGATGCCCTCGACGGTCTGCGCCTGGAGGAGCGCCCGCAGCCGGCCCCGGTCCAGGCTCGTCGCCATCCGCGCCGACGTGGCGAGGAGCTGGAGCGCGTCCGAGGCGTACGGGGCGAAGTTCGGGCTGACGCCGTGCCGCTGCGTGTAGCGGTTGACGAAGTCCCGGCGGGCCAGCTGCGCCGTCGTGGTGGCGGTGGCGGCGGAGACGTCCAGGCAGGCCGGGTGCACCGCGTACGCGCCCTCCACGGCGGCGGCGTTCGCTCCCTGCACGGTGTCGTCGGCGACCGCGCCGGCGTCGAAGAAGATCGGGCCGCGGTGGCCGGCGGCGCGCAGTTCCCGTGCCGCGACACCGGAGTCGGGTGCGGTAGCCCAGACCACCACGCCGTCCCGCTGGCCCCCGGCGACGCGCTCGGCGGCGGTACGGAAGCGCCGGCCGGTCGCCGGAAGGCGTACCGTGCGGGCCAGGTCGGTGCTGCTGTCGGCGAGCGCCTCCCGCATCGCCCGCACACCCGAGTCGCCGTGCATCCCGTCGGCGGCGAGCACCGACACCCGCCGGATCTTCTTGGACTCGAACAGCTCCACCAGGCGACGCGCCATGTCGACGGCGTCCGGGGTGAGCTTGTAGGTGAACGTGCGCTCGTCCAGCGGCAGCGCGATGCGGTCACCGTAGCCGAGGGACAGGAAGGGCGTCTTGACCCGCTGGGCGGCCGCCGCGAGGGCCACCGAGGTCTCGCCGAGCACGCCGCCGATCAGCGCCTGGGCGCCGGCCCGGGTGAACTCGGCGGCGTGGCGGGCGGCGACCTCGGGATTGCTGCCGTTGTCCAGGATCTGGAGCCGGACCGACCGGACCAGGTTCCCGACCGGCAGGCCGGTGCGGTTGAGCGAGTCGGCGGTGAGCTGAAGGGCCTGCCGCTGGGCGACGCCGAGCAGCGACCCGGCGCCGGTCAGTTCCAGGCTCGCGCCGACGATCAGGTCCTGGTCGCTCGGCGCGCTGCTGGACGGGCCGTCGTCCGGCCGCTGGCCCTGCGGCGCGCACCCGGCGAGCAGCAGGCTCCCGGCAGCGGCGGCGAGGACGCCCCGCCGGGTGAGCACAGTGGAGTCGAACGCCGGTGTCGCCAATGGAATCGCCTTCCCACCCCGGCGAACAGGCGCCGCCGCTGGTCCGCCGGGTATGTTCCCGGCCGGTCCAGCCCAGCGTCAAATCGTCCCGGTGTGGGATGGAACACCCCGGCGGGCCCGGTCAGGAGCGGTAGCCCGCCGAGCGGTACTCGTACTCCCGGTCGTCGTCGCGGTCGCCGGTGTCGCGGGTGAAGTCCCAGCCGCCGGCCGCCTCACGGCCCGGACGGCCGCCCACGGCGAAGCCGCCGATCTCCTGGCCGCGCCGCCAGCCCCGGAAGTATCCGGTGGTGTTCTCGGCGAGGCTCGCCGCGTTCCGGACGATCCGCAGAGGACGCTCCTCGCGCAGCGGGGAGCCCGGGACCAGGTTGGCCTGCGGCACGCGCTTCGGCAGCCCGGCCTTGGTCTCGGCGCCGACGGCCGGACGGGCCGCCTGCTCGGCCGCCTGCCAGCCGGTGTCGGCGGTGGTCGACCACTCCAGGTCGGCCTCGTCGCCGTGGCCGACGAACCAGGCGGACTTGGCCTGCGCGAAGATCAGCAGGTCGCCGTCACCCTCGTCGGAGACCGGCGGCGGCCGGTGCTCCTTCGGGGCGGGACGCCGCTCGGGCGCGGCGGGCAGCGGTACGCGGCCCGGGTCGCCCTGGTCGACGAGACGCAGCGGGGGCGTCTCCAGGCCGGGGTCGGCCGGCCGGCCCATCTCGTCGCGCAGCGCGCGGTCGGCGAGCGGCGGCGGCTCCACCAGCCGCAGCATCGGCGGCTCCTGCGGCAGGTCGTCGGCGAGCCACGGCGGCGTGACCCGGCCCGGGTCGCTCGGCGCGTCCACGCCCCGCCCGTACGGGTAGGTGGTGCCCTCCCGCTCCCGGGCGGTGTCGTCCTCGGTGTTCACCAGCGGCCAGTTCGCCCGGGAGCCCGGCGGCGCCTCCGGCGCGGGCGGGCGCGGGGCCGGCACCGGGATGCTCAGGTCGGTGGCGCTGAATCCACCGGTGGGCGGTTCCTGGTGCGGGTTCTGGTTGGTCTTCGGCCGGGGCGGGATGACTGTGCGCTGCCGCTCGGCCCGCGCCTTGTTGATGGCCGCGGTGGTGAGCGTCGGGCGGAACGGCTCGCCGGCCTCGGCCGGCGGCACGGCGCCGCGCGGGGACGGGGCGATCGGCGTGATCCCGGGTGGCGGCGGAGGCGGCGCGGAGACCGGCCGGTTGGTGGGGCCGTCCACCCGCGACGGCAGCGGCGCGCCGGTCGGCTCGGGCCGCGCCGGGGGAGCCGAGGTCGGCCGGCCCAGTGCTGCTGCCGGAGCGACGGGCGTGACCGGCGCCGGGGCGACCGGCGGCGGCGTGACGGGCGCGGGCGCGACGGGTGGCGGGCCGAGCGGCCGGGGCGTCGTCGTGGCGGCCGGACCGGACACCGGCTCCGGACGGCTGCGCCGCCCGCCGGGGAGCGGCTCGGGACGACCGCGACGGCCGGCCGGCTCGGGTGCCCCGGCCGGCTCGGGACGACCGCGGTGGGGCTCGGCGATCGGGTCCGGCTGGATGGAGCGCACCGGACGCAGGTCGGCCGCGGGCGTCGAGGCCAGCTCGTCGACCTGCTCGCCCCGTCGGGCGGCGGCCCGGCGGCCGGTCGCGGGAGTGGGAGCGGTGCGTTCGGCGAGCGCGCCGACGAGCGCGTCGCAGCCGGCGTCACAGGTCCGGACGGAGGCGACGGCCTGGCGTACGGTCTCGGCGACGGCCGCGGTGAGCGTGCGGTTGACGGTGGCCCGCCGGGGCGTCTCGGAGATGGCGACACGCAGCGCGGTCACCGCGTCGGAGACGGCGTCGGCGTCGGCCACGCCCTCGCCGGCCAGCTGCGCGACGACCGCGTCGGCGGCCAGCGCGCCGTCCCGGCCACCACGGCCCGCGGGGCCGGTGAGCATCCCCGGCTCGGGCAGCGCGTCGAGGACCGCCAGGGCGACCCGGTCGGCAGGATCCGGGTAGGCCCGCAGCGCGGCCGGGTAGAGCTCGCGGAGCACCTCGCGCAGTGTCACGGCGGCGGAGTGACGGCCACTCGCCAGCGCCGCGTGCGCGGCCAGGACCTGCGTGTATCCGGCGAGTTCGCGCGGCGCCGGGAGGGTCACCGCGGAGAGCGCGCCGGCCTGGAGCGCACGGGCCAGCCCGACCGCCCGGCGCTCGGCGGGCGGGGACTGCATCTCCTCCAGGGAGTCGTCGTCGGCGAAGCGCTCGGCGAAGTCGTCGACCGAGTCGTCGTCCGCGATCGCCAGCGGGCGGCCGGCGGCGCTCAGCAGCGAGGTGACGATGTGGTCGTCGCTGTCCGCGGCGATGGCCGCGCCGCTCGGACCGCCGGACCGTTCCACCAGCAGCGCGACCAGCCGGGCGTAACCGGCGGGATCGTCACCGATCTCGCAGACGTGCAGCAGACGGCCTGCGTCGTCGACCACAGCGGACGTCAGCGTCGTTCCGGCCGAAGCCGTTCGGTCGGCCGGATCTGCCGAGGCCAGACCGCAGTACACGCGCACGAGCGCCACGGCGTCGTCCTCCTCCCGGGACACAGGTCTTGCTCTGCCAGAGACTGATGCTCCCCGCTCCGGGTCAGTCGCGCCAGTCCACAACCGCAGAGATCTTGCCGACAATGGTGCGCCAACCCAAACTTGCGGTTTGTGCCCCGATTTTCTTCAGCCGCCGACGACCCAGGAAACCACCGACGCCACCGTTGACGGAAGCGCGCAGCGCCTCGTCCAGGTCGTCCAGGCTGGAGCCCGCCGAGAGCATGTCCAGCACGGCGGGTAGCCGCAGGGCGTACGCCAGGTCACGGGCGATCTCACCGGCTTCGATGAGCAGCTCGTGGTCCCACGCGTCGTGGCCGCCGCGCAGGTTCTCCACCACCAGGTCGAGCTCGTATGTGTCCTCGTCCAGCGGGGCGATGTCGGCCGGCTCCAGCCGTTCGGACAGTTCATTCCAACTGTCCAGCTGGGACAGGTCGTTGGGCGCACCGGAACGGATGAAAGTGACCAATGACTCCGGCGTCTTGAACAGCAGGAGCCGGCCCTTGTGGGTGAGGAAGACCGGCACCTCCTCGTCGCCCGCCTCGTCCTCGTCCTCGTCGTCCTCGGCGTCGTCCTCGTCGGCCTCGGCCTTCTCGTCGTCCGAGGCGTCGGCCTTGCCCTTGCGGCGGGACTTGGCGTCCTTCTCCTCGTCCTCGTCGTCCTCCTCGGCGGAGAGGGCGGCGAACTCCTCGTCGAGGATCACCACCTCCTCGTCCTCCTCGGTCTCGACGACCTGACGGCGGGCCAGGAACGGGTCGTCCTGGTCGCGCTCGGCGACGTCGGTCGGGGTCAGCTCGCGCGCCTGCCGGTACGCCCGCAGCGTGAAGCCGGTGCCTGCGGGCAGGGCGATCTCCACCGGGTCGATCCGCACCTCGTCCCAGAGCGCGCGGTCGGCCGGCGGGCGGTCCTCCTCGACCTCGTCGGCCGCGGCGGCGGCGTCGGTGTCGTCGAGCTCGGGCTCGTCGGCGTCGGGCCGTTGGGGCGACTGGCGGGCCACGCTGACCTCCGTGTGCGTTCGGGTTGCCCACCCGACGGCGTCGCGCCGCCGAGTGACTCTGCGCACATACCCTAGTGGGCGACGGTTCCGACCGGGAGTCGCACCCCTTGGCGTCGCGGCGGCGCGACAAGTAGCGTTGCTACGCATGAAGGCGCAGGCGCTGCATGGACACCTGGACGCGCTGCTGCTCGCCGTGCTGGAACGGGGCGCGCTGCACGGCTACGCGATCATCGAGGCCTTGCGTGCCCGCAGCGGCGGCACGCTGGATCTGCCCACCGGCACCATCTATCCGGCTCTGCGCCGGCTGGAGCGGGCCGGGCTGGTGGCGAGCACCTGGAGCACTGTGAACGGCCGGGAGCGCCGCACCTACGAGCTGACCGATGCCGGCGGCCGGGCGCTGGCGGGGGAGCGGGCCGGCTGGCGCGAGTTCAGCGCCACCGTCGGACGGTTCCTCGGCGCGGACGAGCCACCCACCGCACCGGCCTGACCGCGGCGGCAGCCCGGCCCGCCGAGCGGGCAGCCGAACGCCCGAGCAGCAAGGCCGAGGGGCGGCCGCTCAGCCGGCCAGCCGGCGGTCGGCGAGCACCCAGCAGCGGGCCGCCCGAGCCAGCGCGAACCATGCCGCCGAGACCACCACCATCCCGATGACCAGGGGCGGCCAGGTGAGCGCGGCGTCCCACAGCCCGATCGACCAGCCGAACAGCGCGCCCCCGGCGACCGCGCCGAGCAGCAGGCTGCCGGTCAGACCGAAACCGATCAGCCGCACCGGGCGGACGAGCCGCGGTGAACCCCACCGGGCGACCAGCGGACCGACCAGCAGCGCGACCAGCGCCAGCGCGGCGACCACGCCCCAGATGCCGTTCAGCGCGGCGGAGAGCAGCAGGTAGCTCTGTGGCGGGGGCGGACCGTCGCTCCAGCTCGACCCCTGCCAGGTCAGGTCACCGGCGGCGATGAGCACCACCGCCACCACGAGCGTGCGCAGCGCCAGCCCGCGCAGCGCGCCGACCGCCAGCTCGGCCTGGAAACCCGGCACGAGCTGGGCGTCGCTGCCGAACTCGGCGACCGCCCGCCGCTGCGCCTCCGCCCGCGGCAGGCCCCCTTCCCGGTACGCCTCGACGGCGTCCTCCAGCGCGTGCCGCGCCTCGGTCAGCAGGTCGGCCTTGAGCCGGTTCGGTCCGTGCAACCGCGTGGACAACTCGTGCAGCCGGCGGTCGACCACTGCCTCCTCATGCACCCGCATGCGGGTAAGCCTGCCACCGGCGGGCGACACCCGCGTCAGGGAAAACCCCGATCGGCCGGACGTCAGGGCATGATCGCCAGGTAGCCGCGCTCGGCCGCCTCCTGGCGCAGCCACTGCTCCCGGTACCAGCCGGGGCGCGCCACCAGCTCGTCGTGCCGGCCGCGCTGCACCATCCGGCCGCCTTCGAGCACCACGATCTCGTCGAACCCGGCGAGGCCGCTGAGCCGGTGGCTGATCAGCAGCACCGAGTGCCCGGCCGGGGTGGCGGCGAGCGTGGAGTTCAGCACCGCGTCGGCGGCCGCCGGGTCGAGCCCCTCGGTCGGCTCGTCGAGCACCAGCACCGGCGGGGCGGCCAGCAGCGCGCGGGCCAGCGCGAGCCGCTGCCGCTGCCCGCCGGAGAGCTGCCCGCCCTGCTCGCCGACCACCGTGTCCCAGCCGTCTGGCTGTTCGCGTACCCAGTCGAGCAGTCCGGCCGCCCGGGTCGCGGCGGTCAGGTCCGCCTCGGTGGCGTCCGGCCGGCCGAGGAGCAGGTTCTCCTTGACCGTGGCGTGGAAGACGTACGCCTCGGCGAGCAGGCCGCCGACCACCCGGGGCAGGTGCTCGGCCGGGATCTCGGACACCGGCACGCCGCCGGCGGTGACGCGGCCGGTGTCGGGGCGTACCGCGCCGGTGAGCACCGCGGCGAGCGTGCTCTTGCCGGCGCCGCTCGGCCCGACCACCGCCACCCGCCGGCCGGCCGGCAGGTCGAGGTCGAATCCGGCCAGGGCGGGGGCGGCGCCGGCCCGGTAGCGGACCGTCACGTCGGCGAACCGCACGTCGTGGCCGTCGACAGTGGGCTCCGGCGCGTCCGGTGGGGTCGCCGGGCCGGGCTCGGTGAGCAGGTCGGCGACCCGGGCCAGCCCGGCCCGCAGCTGGGTGCGCTGGCGGGCCGCAGCGACGAGCGCGAGCGCCACCTCCACGGCGGCGAGCGAGCCGACCGCGAGGACGCCGACCAGCACGCCGCCGACCTCGGCGCGCAGCGCCACGACCACCACGGCGGCGGCGGTGAGACCAGCCACGAGGACGCCGAGCGCGTCCACCGCGAAGCCGGTCGCGGCGAGCCTTCGTTCCAGCCGGGCCAGTCGTCCGGCCCGCTCGTCGGCGGCGGCGAGCGCGGCGCCTGTCGCGCCGAACGCGGCCAGGTCGGCGGCGCCGTGGGTGAGGTCGACCGCGTCGACGGCGAGCGCGCCCCGCAGCGGGGCCACCTCGTCGGCGGCGCGGCGGGTGATCCGGGCGGCGAGCGCGGGGAGCGCCACGCCCGCCACGAGCAGGCCGAGCGCGAGCACACCGGCGGCCGGTGGCGAGATCAGCGCGGCGACGCCGACCGCGAGCACGCTGACCAGCGCTGCCGCCGCACCCGGTACGAGGACGCGCAGGAGCAGATCCTGGGCCGCCTCCACGTCCGACACCAGCCGGCTCAGCGCGTCCCCGGTACGGCGGCCGGTCTCCCGGCGGGCGGCGAGCGTGGCGAAGACGCGCGCCCGCACGTCGGTGATCATGCGCAGGACGGCGTCGTGCCCGGCGAGCCGTTCGGTGTACCGGAACACGCCCCGGCTGACCGCCAGTGCCCGGACCGCGACGATGGCCACCGTCAGCCGGTCCAGCGGCGGACGGCCGGCGGCGCTCATCAGCAGCCAGGTGGCGGTGGCCATCAGCGCCAAGCCGGCGAACTCGGTGGCGGCGGCGAGCAGCCCGGCGCCGAGCAGCCGGCTCAGGTACGGCCGGGCCAGGCGCAGCACCGCACGTTCCGCGCCGGGCCGGGCGGGCGCGGGCGGTTCCGGCGAGCCGGAGGGCGGCACCGGAACCGCTGTCGGCCCGGCCGGCTCGCGGCCCACAGGCGTCACGCCGTCGGCGGCGGTCACCGGGTCACCACCGGGCGGGTGGGGGAGACGGGGATCATCGCGGCACCGCCGGTCCGGTGGCGGTCGGGTGCAGTTCGGTGACCCGGCCGTCCTCGACGCGCAGGATCCGGTCGGCGTCGGCGAGCAGCGCGGGCCGGTGCGCGACGAGCAGCGCGGTACGTCCGGCGACCAGCCGCCGGGTCGCGTCCAGCACGACCGCCTCGCTGGCGCTGTCCAGCCGCGCTGTCGGCTCGTCGAGCAGCACGATCGGCGCGTCCCGCAGGAACGCACGAGCCAGGGCGACGCGCTGCCGCTGACCGCTGGACAGGCCGTGGCCGCGCTCGCCCAGGCGGGTGTCCAGCCCGTCGGGCAGGGCGCCTACCACCTCGTCGAGCGCGGCGCCGGTGACCGCCGCGGCGAGCGCGGCATCGGAGGTGTCCGGCGCGCCGAGGCGGATGTTGTCGGCGAGCGACCCGGCGAACAGGTGCGCCCGCTGCGGCACCCAGGCCAGTTCGCGCCGCCAGGCGTCGAGGTCGACGCCGGCCAGGTCCACCCCGTCGACCGTGACCCGGCCCGAGGTCGGTGCGACGAAGCCGAGCAGCAGGTTGAGCAGCGTGCTCTTGCCCGCGCCGCTGGGCCCGATGATCGCCACCCGGTCGCCGGGCCGGACGGTCAGCGTGACGTCGCGCAGCGCTGTGGTCCGGTCGTACGCGACTGTGACGCCCTCGAAGCGGATCTCACCCCGGCCGCGCGGCGCCGGACGGCGCGGTTCGGCGGTGGCGGGCGCGTCGGTGGCGGAGAGTGTGAGCGCCTCGTCCAGCGCGGTGAGTCCTTCCATGCTGGCGTGGAACCGGCTGCCCGCGGCCCGCAGCGGCAGGTACGCCTCCGGGGTGAGCAGCAGCACCAGCAGCGCGGTGGAGAGCGTGAGGCCGCCGCCGAGCAGCCGGATGCCGACCGGCACCGCGACCAGCGCGACGGAGAGCGTGGCGACCAGTTCCAGCACCAGCGCGGACAGGAACGCGATCCGCAGCGTCTTCATGGTGGCCTGGCGGTGGCCGTCGGCCATCCGGCGTACCACGTCGACCTGCCCCCGGGACCGGCCGAACGCGCGCAGCGTGGGCAGCCCGGCCACCATGTCGAGGAAGTGCCCACCGAGCAGCGACAGCCGCCGCCACTGCCGTTCGGTGGCGGCCTGCGCCTGCCAGCCGAGCAGCGCGCCGAAGATCGGGATGAGCGGGATGGTGAGCGCGATGATCAGCGCCGAGCTCCAGTCGGCGAACACGATGCGGGCCAGCACCGCCACCGGCACCGTGACGCTCAGCACGAGCTGCGGCAGGTAGCCGGTGAAGTAGGGGTCGAGCGCGTCCAGGCCGCGCCCGGCCAGCGTGGCGAGCTGCCCGGCCCGCTGTCCGGCGACCCAGGTGGGGCCGTGCCGGCCGACCGCGCCGAGCAGGTCGGCGCGCAGCGCCGCCTTCACCGTGGCGGCGGCCCGCGCCGCCACGGTGCCCTGCGCCCAGCTCACCAGCGCCCGCCCGGCGACAGCGGCCACGAACCCGGCGAGCGCCGGCCGGTGCAGCCGCCCGTCGAACGCCGTCGCCAGCAGTGTCGCCAGCGCGGTGGCCTGGGCGATCACCAGCAGCGCGGTGAGCCCGCCCAGCACCGCGAGCACGGCGAGGTCGCGCCGGGCCGCGGGGACCCGACGCAGCAGACGCGGGTCGAACGGGCGGCGGTTCACCAGTACACCGGTGCCCTGCCGTCGATCCGTCCCCGGAAAACCCACCAGCACATCGCCTGAAAGCCTAGTAGGGCCGGCAGGAGCGGTAACGCGAGCCATCCCAACAGCGCCAGCGTCGGGCGGCCGGCGGCCGCCTCGGCCACCGTGAGCGACGCCGCCGGGTCGGTGGTGGAGACCAGGATCCGGGGCCAGAGCGCGGCTCCGATCAGCGGCGCCGGAAGCGCCAGCGCCGTCGCGGTCGCCGCGAAGGCCACCCCGGCCCGGCCCCGCCCCAGCGCCGCGCGGGCCGCCAGCAGCGCCGCCACGAGCGCCAACGGCAGGAGTACGGCGACAGCCGGGCGCGCCACAGCGGCGCGTACCCGATCGGAGAGCACACCCAGGACGGTGGCCGCGCCGACCGCGACGAGTGCGGCGGGCGCCAGGCCGCTCGCCAGCCGGGCGAGCGCCGGGGCCTCGGCGGCGGGCAGCCGGAGCGTGAGGAACGTCGCACCGTGCACCGCCACCAGCGCGAGCAGCGCCAGCCCGGCGGCGGCGACGAACGGGGTGGCGACATGACCGACACCGACCACGTGGCCGTCGGCGCTCAACGGCACGCCCTGGAGCAGCCCGGCGAGCACCGCGCCCCAGCCCAGCGCGGCCAGCACGCAGCCGACCACCACCACCCGGTCCCAGCGGGCGCGGGCGGCGGCGGAGGCCGGGCGGCTGCGCAACTGCACCCCGGCGGTCACCAGCACCACCCCCGCCAGCGCGGCGAGCACGGCCGGGTAGAAGCCGGAGAGCAGTTCGCCCTCCAGCCGGGGGAACGCGCCGAACAGGATGCCGACGGCGGCGACCAGCCAGACCTCGTTGCCGAGGAAGAACGGCCCGAGCGCGGTGAGCGTGGCCCGGCTTCCCGGCGCCGGGCCACGTCGAGCCAGCAGCAGGCCGACGCCGTAGTCGTAGCCGCCGAGCACGAGGTAGGTGGCGAAGAAGAGGCCGAGCAGGGCGTACCAGGCGAGTTCCACGGCGGGCTCCCTCAGACGAACACGGGCTGGTGGTGGGCGTCGCTGTCGGGCGCGGGCGGGCGGCCGAGCGCGGGGTCCTGCGCTCCACGGGCCGCGTGCCGGGCCAGCAGCACCCAGTTGGCCACCGCGAGCGCGCCGAGCAGCAGGCTGAATCCGATCAGCGAGGTGAGCATCAGCCCCGGTGAGACCGGCGAGACGGCCTGCGCGGTGGGCAGCAGCCCGTACGCGGCCCAGGGCTGGCGGCCGACCTCGCGGGCGATCCAGCCGAGCAGCATCGCCACGAAGGGCAGCGGCAGGCCGAGCAGGATCAGCCAGAGCGGCGCCTTCAACCTGATGATCCAGTCGCGCCAGAGCAGCGGCAGCAGGAGCCAGAGCGCGCCGAGCGTGAAGCCGATCAGGATCATGAAGCCGAGGCCGACGTTCGACAGCACCGGCGGTTCCCAGTCGCCCGGGCCGAACCGCGCGGTCCAGTCGGCGACGAGCGCGTCCCGCTCCGGCCCGCCGCCGAACTTGGTCGGCTGGAGCTGCCCGACCGGGCCGAACTGGGCGAAGCCGAAGCCCTGGAGCATGCTGACCGCCAGGGCCGCGGTGACCAGGCCGAGCCGCAGCGAGGTGCGGAACAGCGCGTAGTCGGTGGTTCGCCGCAGCAGGTGCCAGGCGCTCACCGCGGCCATCAGCAGCCCGCCGGTGACCAGGCTCGCCGAGATCACGTGGCCGAACGCCATGCCGAACGTCGGGTTGGTGAGCAGCGCGCCGAAGTCGGTGAGGTGGGCGACGCCGTCGCGCACCTCGTACCCGACCGGGTTCTGCAGCCAGGCGTTCGCCACCATGATCCAGAAGGCCGAGGCGTACGCGGTGATCGCCACGCCCCAGAGCAGCGCCAGGTGCACGCCGCGCCGCAGCCGGTGCCACCCGAAGATCCACATGCCGAGGAACGTGGACTCCAGGAAGAACGCCACCAGCGTCTCGATGGCCAGCGGCGCGCCGAAGACGTTCCCGACGTAGCGCGACAGCCCGCTCCAGTTCAGGCCGAACTGGAACTCCATGACGATGCCGGTGGCGATGCCGAGCACGTAGTTGATCACGTAGAGCTGGCCCCAGAACCGGGTCAGCCGCTCGTACACCGGCTTGCCGGTCAGGTAGCCGGCCGTCTGCAACCCGACCAGGAGCGTGACCAGGCCGAGCGTGACCGCCACGAACAGGAAATGGATCGAGGTGGTGGTGGCGAACTGGAGGCGGGCGAGGAGCAGCGGGTCCACTGTCGTCCTCCCATGGGTTGGCTCTCTTGTCGTAGCCAACCTACACGTAGCCTCACTACCTATAGAGGCGCGCGAACCCGGAGAAGTCCCGTAGGGGGCGACGTCAGCTCAGGAACAGGGCGAACGGCAGGGAGACGAGCGTGCCCGCGACAGCCAGCGCCATCGCGCCGAGCACCCGCGGCGGGCGGTCCGCGACGAGCAGCCGCTGCACGCGTACGTCGAGGTCGCGGTCGCCGAGTCCGAGCGTGCCGGCCGGCTGCACCCGGTGCTCGGCGGCGGCGAACCGGCGCAGCGCACCGGCCAGCGGCGCGTCCGCGTGCAGCTCCCGGGCCTTGTCGTCGGCACGCATCTCGACCAGTAGCGCCACCCGCGCGTGCGCGTCCCGCACCCACCGGAACCAGGGCAGCGCCCGGCACAGCGCGGTGAACGGCAGCAGCACCAGGTCGTGCCGCTCCTGGGCGTGCGCCCGCTCGTGGGTGAGCACCGCCGCCAGCTCGGCCGGGTCGAGCAGGTCGAGCGTGCCCGCGCTCACCACCACCCGGGGACGCACCCCGGGCAGGCAGTACGCCGCCGCGCTCGGGTGGTCGAGCACCAGCGCCCCGGGCACCGTCGGGTCACGCCGGGCCACCAGGTGCAGCAGCTCCCGGTGCCGGCGCTGCGCGCGGACCGCGCCGTGCAGGCTGCGGACCGTCGTGGTGAGCAGCACCGCGCCGATGCCGAGACCGACGCCGACCAGGCTCAGGTGCACCGCGCCCACACCGGCTGGCAGAGTGCCGTGGGCCAGGTCGTCGGCCAGGGCCAGCAGCGCGTGCCCGGTCGCCCGGTCGTACGCGTCGAGCCCCAGCGCCATCGGCAGCCCCATGGCCGACAGGCCGAGCGCCAGCCCGACCGCCTGCCAGCAGATGATCGCCACCCGGGGTGCCCGCCAGGTCCAGCGCGCGGCGGCGAGGACCTGCGCGGTCAGCCAGCAGGCCAGGATGATCGCGGCGAAGTGCAGGGCGTACGCCACGGCAGCCGCCCTACCGGTCCGTCGCCTCGTCGAGCGCCGGCCGGCCGGGCCGGGGGTTCTCGACCCGGCCGGCCGGTCCGTCCTCGACAGTCGCCCCGGCCTCGGCGCCGAGCGCGGCCCCGGCCTCGGCCCCGAGCGCGGCGCGGAGCACGTCCGCCTCCGTGCCGGTCACCGAGCGGGCGAAGCGCACGAGTGCGGCGTCCCGGCTGCCGCCGAGGTCGAGGGCTTCGAGCATGAGCTGCGCGATGTGCGCCTCACGGGTGGCGGCCGGACGGTAACGCCAGGCGCGGCCCTCCCGCTCGCGCTGCACCATGCCCTTGCCGGCGAGCCGGTCGAGCACGGTCATCACAGTGGTGTAGGCGAGTTCCCGGCCGTCCAGGGCGTCGGCGACCTCGCGCACGGTCACCCCGTCCGACGAGGCGGGCGCCGCGTCCCACAGCACGTCCATCACCGCACGCTCAAGGTCCCCCAGCCGAGTCACCCGTCAATCCTACCCCCGGTAGTAGATCCCTTCCGTCGCCCCGGTCCCCGTTCCCCGCTCCCGAAGATCAACACCAGCTCGGGGAGGTGGTGCCGTCCCGGGCCGGTCCATGCAGCCACTTCGGCGCACTGGTTGTCGATCTTGCTGACGGGGAGTCCGGGCCGCTTCCCGGCAAACCGGTGCCGACGATGCCGCGGTCGTGTGGGCGCCCGTCGGCAAGATCCACGCCAGTTCGGGGAAGTGGTGCCGTCCTGGGCCGGTTGATGCAGCCACTTCGGCGTACGGGTGTTGATCTTGGTCATTCCGTATGGGTGCTCCGGGTGGGATCAACGCGGCTCGGGGAGGTGGCGCCGTCCCGGGCTGGTCGATGTGACCACTTCGCGGAGCTGGTGTTGATCTTGCTGGCTTCGGCGGCATCGGGGCCCTATTCAGGCCACTCCGGGGTCTGGTGTTGATCCTGCTGATCCGGGCGGGCACCGCAGGCAAGATCCACGCCAGTTCGGGAAGGTGGCGCTGTCCCGGGCGGGTTGATGCAGCCACCTCGCCGTGCTGGTGCTGATCTTGAAGTCCGGGGTGAGGGTGCGTGGGCAATGTCCGCACCAGTTCGGGGAGGTGGCGTTATCTGGGGCGGGTGGATGCGGCCACTTCGCGGAGCTGGCGTTGATCTTGCTGGTCGAGGGTGGACGTTGAGGGCGAGGTCGGCACCGGCTCGGGGAGGTGGTGTTGTCCGGGGGTGGCTGATGTGGCCACTTCGGGGGAATGGCGTCGATCTTGGTGGGGGCGCCGGGTGAGATCGGCACCGGCTCGGGGAGGTGGGTGGAAGGGGAAGTGGCGGCAACCCGGCTGGGGGTGTGCCGCCACTTCGGGCCGGACTGGGCTGCGCCGGTCAGACGCCCTTCGGGTGCCAGACCGTCTTGGTCTCCAGCAGCGTGGTCATCCGGGTGATGCCGGGATCGGCGTACCAGTCGTGGTCGGCCGGGGCCGGCCGGAGCACCCGCTTGAGGTTCTCCGCGGCCTTGATCTCCAGGTCGGCCGCCAGGTCGGCGTCGGCGACGCCGGTCAGGTCGATCGCGTTGACGTCCATGTGCGCGGCGAGCGTCGGCACGGTCTCGGTCAGCCGGCCGGTGAGGATGTTGACCACCCCGCCGGGCAGGTCGGAGGTGGCGAGTACCTCGGCCAGCGTCACCGCCGCCAGCGGCGCCGCCGGGGAGGCGGCCACCACCACCGTGTTGCCGGTGACGATCGCCGGGGCGATCACGCTCACCAGGCCGAGCAGCGCGGGCTCCTCGGGTGCCACCACCGCCACCACGCCGGTGGGCTCCGGCGCGGACAGGTTGAAGTACGGGCCGGCCACCGGATTCGCCCCGCCGTACACCTGGGACAGCTTGTCGGACCAACCGGCGTACCAGACCCAGCGGTCGATCGCCGCGTCCACCTCGTCGGCCGGGACGCCCAGGGCGACGAACTGCTCGCGCCGGCCCTCCAGCATCTCGGCGACCCGGTAGAGGATCTGACCCCTGTTGTACGCGGTCGCCCCGGCCCAGCCCTTCACCGCGGCGCGGGCGGCGACTACCGCGTCCCGCGCGTCCTTCCGGGAGGCAAGAGACACGTTCGCGGATTGCACGAGATACGACCGTCCCGACTCGCTGCGCGGGAACTTCCCGCCGATGAAGAGCTTGTACGTCTTGCGTACCGCGACCCGCTCAGACATTGAGGTACCCCTCCAGCCCGTGCCGGCCGCCCTCGCGACCGTAGCCCGACTCCTTGTAGCCGCCGAACGGCGACGTCGGGTCGAACTTGTTGAACGTGTTGGCCCACACCACGCCCGCGCGCAGCCGGTCGGCCAGCCACAGGATCCGGGAACCCTTGTCGGTCCAGATCCCGGCCGACAGCCCGTACGGCGTGTTGTTGGCCTTCTCGACGGCCTCCGCCGGGGTGCGGAACGTCAGCACGGACAGCACCGGGCCGAAGATCTCCTCGCGGGCGATCCGATGGGCCTGGGTGACGCCGGTGAAGATGGTCGGCGCGAACCAGAAGCCGCGCTCCGGCAGCTCGCACGGCGGCGACCAGCGCTCCGCGCCCTCGGCGGACCCGGCGTCGGACAGCTCCCGGATGCGGGCCAGCTGCTCGGCCGAGTTGATCGCGCCGATGTCGGTGTTCTTGTCCAGCGGGTCACCGACCCGGAGCTGGGCCATCCGGCGCTTGAGCGACTCCAGCACCCGGTCGGCCACCGACTCCTGGACCAGCAGCCGGGAACCGGCGCAGCAGACGTGCCCCTGGTTGAAGAAGATGCCGTTGACGATGCCCTCGACGGCCTGGTCGATCGGGGCGTCGTCGAAGACGATGTTCGCGGCCTTGCCGCCCAGCTCCAGCGTGAGCTTCTTGCGGGTGCCCGCGACCGAGCGGGCGATGGCCCGGCCCACCTCGGTGGAGCCGGTGAATGCCACCTTGTCCACGCCCGGGTGCTCGACCAGCGCCCGGCCGGTGTCGCCGGCGCCGGTGACGATGTTCACCACGCCGGCGGGCAGGTCGGCCTGCTGGCAGATCTCGGCGAACAGCAGCGCGGTCAGCGGGGTGGTCTCGGCCGGCTTGAGCACCACGGTGTTGCCGGCGGCCAGCGCCGGGGCGATCTTCCACGCCAGCATGAGCAGCGGGAAGTTCCACGGGATGACCTGGGCCGCTACGCCGAGCGGCTTCGGGTCGGGGCCGAAGCCCGCGTGGGGGAGCTTGTCGGCCCAGCCCGCGTAGTAGAAGAAGTGCGCGGCGACCAGCGGCAGGTCGACGTCGCGGGACTCCTTGATCGGCTTGCCGTTGTCCAGCGACTCCAGCACCGCCAGCTCACGCGAGCGCTCCTGAATGAGCCGAGCGATCCGGAACAGGTACTTGGCCCGGTCGCGGCCCGGCATCGGACCCCAGACCTTCTCGTACGCGCTCCGGGCGGCGCGGACCGCGCGGTCCACGTCGTCGGCGCCCGCCTCGGCGATCTCGGCCAGCACCTCCTCGGAGGCCGGGTTCACCGACTTGAAGCTGCCGCCGGAGGCCGGGTCGACGAACGCGCCGTCGACGAAGAGCCCGTACGAGGGCTTGATGTCCACCACCGAGCGGGACTCGGGGGCGGGTGCGTATTCGAACATCGCGTTCAGTCCAGGGTGAAGTAGTCGGGGCCGGCGTACACGCCGGTCGTCAGCTTGGTGCGCTGCATGAGCAGGTCGTTGAGCAGGCTCGACGCGCCGAACCGGAACCAGTCCGGGCTCAGCCAGTCCGCGCCGACTGTCTCGTTGACCATGACCAGGTACTTGATCGCGTCCTTGGTGGTCTTGATGCCGCCGGCCGGCTTGACGCCGACCTGGCGCCCGGTGGCGGCGCGGAAGTCGCGGACCGCCTCCAGCATCACCAGCGTCACCGGCAGGGTGGCCGCGACCGGGACCTTGCCGGTGGAGGTCTTGATGAAGTCACCGCCCGCGAGCATGGCGAGCCAGGACGCGCGCCGCACGTTGTCGTACGTGGCCAGCTCACCGGTCTCCAGGATCACCTTGAGGTGGGCGTCCCCGCATGCTTCCTTGGTGGCCACGATCTCGTCGTAGACGTCGGAGTAGCGCCCGGCCAGGAACGCGCCCCGGTTGATCACCATGTCGATCTCGTCCGCGCCCGCCTCGACCGCCGCCCGCACATCGGCGAGCTTGATCTCCAGCGGGGCCTGGCCGGACGGGAACGCGGTCGCCACGCTGGCCAGGTGCACGCCGCTGCCGCGCAGCACCTCGGCCACGTACGGGACCATCGACGGGTAGACGCAGACGGCGCCGACGTGCGGGCAGCTCGGGTCGGCCGGGTCGGGGCGCAGCGCCTTCGCGGCCAGCGCCCGCACCTTGCCCGGGGTGTCCGCCCCTTCGAGGGTGGTCAGGTCGACCATCCGGATCGCCAGGTCGATCGCCTCGGCCTTGGCTGTGGTCTTGATGGAGCGGGTGCCGAGTTGCGCCGCCCGCTGCTCCGCGCCGACCTGGTCCACGCCGGGCAGGCCGTGCAGGAAGGTCCGCAGAGCGGTCTCGGATCGTCCCAGCTCGGTGAGGTCCGACCGGGCCGACGTCGTTGTCGCCGTCATGCCCCGAATAGTACGCACCCGCGAGTCGAGTGATCTTGCTCACGGATGACCGGTCGTGAGCGTCATACGTGAGCGGTGTCGCTGGTCGTACCGCACCCGCCCTGCGCCGGACCGCCAAACGGTAGGTTGAGCGATCGTGGACGTACACGTCATTGACCATCCGCTCGCCCAGACGCGGCTGACCGCCATGCGGGACGCCCGGACCGACTCGTCGTCGTTCCGGGCGGCGCTGCGCGAACTCACCACCATGCTGGTGTACGAGGCCGCGCGCTCCTTCCCGGTCGAGAAGTACTCGATCCAGACCCCGGTCACCGCCACCGAGGGCAGCCGGCTGGCGAACCCGCCGCTGCTGGTGCCGGTGCTGCGGGCCGGTCTCGGCATGGCCGACGCCGCGCTCGGCCTGCTGCCCGAGTCGTCGATGGGCTTCGTCGGCCTGGCCCGCGACGAGGAGACGTACGAGCCCCGCGCGTACATGGAGTCGCTGCCGCGCGACCTCAGCGGTCTGCCGGTGCTGGTGCTCGACCCGATGCTCGCCACCGGCGGCTCGCTGGAGCACTGCTGCCGGCTGCTCGCCGACCGCGGCTGCACCGACATCACGGTGCTCTGCGTGCTGGCCGCCCCGGTCGGCATCGAGCGGCTGGAGCGCTCCGGCCTGCCGCTGCGCCTGGTCACCGCCTCGATCGACGAGGGACTGAACGACTCGAAGTTCATCGTCCCCGGCCTGGGTGACGCCGGCGACCGCCAGTTCGGCGGCATGCCCCGCTTCTGACCGGGCAATCCGGCGATTCGGTGGAGAGGGCCCTTTCCCGCGGGGAAGGGCCCTCTCGCCGTGAATCGGGCGGCCCCGGCGAGTCGATGCGCGGGGGTGCGGGGAGGCGCTAGCGTTCCGGGCCATGACTGGTGTTGCGCTCGCCGAGGAGCTGCTGCTCCTCGCGTATGACGACGAAACCGGCAAGGCCACCATGCCACGGATCAGCCTGGACCTGGGCATGGCCGCCGCGGTGCTGGTCGAGCTGGCCCTGGCCGGACGGGTCGCGTACGCGGACGGGAACCTGGCGGTGGTCGACCCGGCCCCGACCGGCGAGCCGATCGCGGACGCCGTACTCGCCAAGATCGCCGCGGACACCCCGCACACGCCGTCGTCGTGGGTGCAGCGACTGCGGCACGGGCTGCGCGATCGGATCCTCTCCGACCTCTGCGGCCGGGGCGTGGTCCGCGACGTCGACGAGACCGAGCTGGGCTTCATCCACGTGCACCGCTACCCGGTGGCCGACGCCTCGGTTGAGGCGGACATCCGGCAGCGGCTGGCCGACGCGCTGACCAGCGGGCAGCTCCCGGACGAGCGGACCGCCGCGCTCGCGACGCTGGTCGCGGTGCTGCGGATGGAACCCGCGCTGGGGCTGACCGGCCCGGCCGCCGAGGACGCCAGCCGGCGCCTCGAGGAGATCGCGGCCGGCGCCGGGTTCTCCGGCACGGTGAGCCTGGACGACAGCGTGGTGCGCCCGTCGATCAGCCTGGTCATCGCCGCGCTGGGCCAGGCCGTCGACGCCGCCCTGGGCAAGCGGTAAGGAAGGGCCCCCTCTTAACGCCTCCGGTAGAGGAAGGGCCCCTTGTTAACGCCAGGCGTTAACAAGGGGCCCTTCCTTGCACCAGGGGTCAGAGGCCCAGGGCGTCGGCGATCTCGTTGCGCAGCTCCGTGACGGCGGCCCGCGCGCGCTGCCGGGCCGCGGGCACGTCGCCGCCGGTCACCGGCTCCACCACCTCCAGGTACGCCTTGAGCTTCGGCTCGGTGCCCGACGGCCGGATCACCACCCGGGCCGCGCCGGTGCGCAGGATCACCACGTCCGCGTCGGGGAGCAGGTCGGACGCCTCGGTCACCGGCTGCCCGAGCAGCGTGGTCGGGGTGGCCGCCCGGATCCGGGCCATCGAGTCCGCGATCACCCGCAGGTCCTCCACCCGGACCGAGAGCTGCTCGGTGTGGTGCACGCCGAACTCGGCGGCCAGCTCGTCCAGCCGGTCGAGGAGCGTACGGCCCTCGGCCTTGAGACCGGCGGCCAGCTCGGCGACCGTCAGCGCGGCGGTGATGCCGTCCTTGTCCCGGACGTGACCCGGCGCGACGCAGTAGCCCAGCGCCTCCTCGTAGCCGTACACCAGCGGCTCCCGGCCCCCGCCGGCCCGCACGATCCACTTGAACCCGGTGAGCGTCTCGTCGTAGGGCAGGCCCCGGGCCGCCGCCATGGCCCGCAGCAGCGCCGACGACACGATCGTGGTGGCGTACAGGCCGGTCACGCCGCGCCGCATCAGGTGGTCGGCGAGCAGCGCGCCCACCTCGTCGCCGCGCAGCATCCGCCAGGACCCGGCGTCGCGTACGGCCACCGCGCAGCGGTCCGCGTCCGGGTCGTTGGCGACGGCGAGGTCGGCGCCGGTGCGGTCGGCGAGCGCGACGAGCAGGTCCACCGCGCCCGGCTCCTCCGGGTTGGGGAAGCTCACGGTCGGGAACGCCGGGTCCGGCTCGGCCTGCTCGGGCACCACGCCTGGAACGCCGAAACCGGCGCGCGCGAACGCGGCGGTCAGCACCACGCCACCAACCCCGTGCAGCGGCGTGTACGCCACCTTCAGGTCCCGCGGTCCGGCCGGGTCCACCACCGCGGCGGCCTGCTCCACGTACGCGGTCACCATGTCGTCGCCGAGCACCTGACCGGCCGGGCCGAGCGGCACCGCCGCGAGCGGGCCGACCGCCCGGATGGCCGCCTCGATGCCGGCGTCGGCGGGCGGCACGATCTGCGCGCCGGCGCCGAGCTCACCGCCGAGCTGCGCGCCCAGGTAGACCTTGTAGCCGTTGTCCTGCGGCGGGTTGTGGCTGGCCGTGACCATCACCCCGGCGACCGCGCCGAGCTGCCGGACCGCGAACGCCAGCACGGGCGTGGGCAGCGGCCGGGGCAGCAGCAGCGCCGGGCGGCCAGCACCGGTGGCCACCTGTGCGGTGCGCTCGGCGAAGGCACGGGAGCCGCGCCGGGCGTCGTACCCGATCACCAGCGGGCCCTCGCCGCCCTGGGCGGCGAGCCAGCCGACGAGCCCGGCGGCGGCCTGGGTGACCACGGCGAGGTTCATGCCGTTCGGCCCGGCCCGCAGCGGGCCGCGCAGCCCGGCGGTGCCGAAGGTCAGCGGGCCGGCGAACCGGTCGGCCAGGTCGGCCGCCGTGCCGGGCAGCCCGTCGAGGACCGTGCGCAGCTCGACGCGGTCGTCCGGGTCCGGGTCGTCGGCGAGCCAGCGCTCGGCGCGTACGCGAAGGTCGTCAAGGTCAGTGGTTTCCGCCGCCATTGCCTCATGAAAGCACGGCGACGGATCACCACTGGCCGTCGGCCTCGACTCAGTTGGCCGCCGTGAGCTGGAACGAGCCGGCCATCGCGTCGAAGATCGGCTTGCTCTCGGCGAACCGCGCGTCGGTCGAGGAGAGGTAGAACGAGTAGACTTTGCCGTCCTTGACCACGCCCCGCCAGATGCCGTGGCGCATGGACTCACCCTCGCCGCAGGTGTATTCGAGCTGGCCGGCGGTCTGCCCGGCCAGCGGCTGCTCGGAGACCGACACCTCGGTGTAGGGGGCGGGGCAGGTCTTGCTCTTGGTGCTGTTCTTCTTCAGGTTCCGCGAGGCGAACTCGGCCCAGCTGATCGAGGTGCCGCCCCACGCCTCGGCGATGACCCGCACCTTGCGGCCCTCGTCCTCCGGGTCGACGTAGTCGACGTAGAGGCCGCCGGTCTGCCGCTGCCAGCCCTTCGGCACCTGGATGGTCACGCCCTTGACGGTCTGCTCCTGCATCTCCACCGGCGAGGCGGCGGCCGAGTTCGACGGCAGCGCGCCCACGATCGGCGGGGGAGCGTCGTCGCCGCCGCTGGTCAGCGCGATCACGCTCACCAGCAGCACCACGGCGAGACCACCGGCGGCGGCGAGCTGGACCTTGCGCGGCCACGCCTTCACGCGCCCGAGCAGGCCCTTGGCGCCGCCGACCGCGCCGCCACCACCGGCGGCCGGTGGCGAGGTGGCCGCTGTGGTCCAGGGCTGGCCGGTGCCGGGCACCGACCACTGGTTGCCGCCGTACACCGGCTGGGTGGCGTCGACGGTGCGGCCGTAGGCGGTCGGCACCGCCTGGGTCGCGTCCGCTCCGGCGCCCTGGCCGAGCCGCACCGTGGCGTCCGGCGAGATGCGCTGGGTGGCCTCCGGCGTGCCCGGCCCGGACATCGCGCCGGTCGGGGTGTGCAGCGGGCCGGCCAGCGCGTCGGCGCTGGTCTCGTCGAGCGCGGCGGCACCCGCCGCGGGCTTCTCGCCGGCGGGCCGCTCCCCGCGGCGCAGCGCGGCGAGCCGGTCGGTGAGCGACTCGTCCGGGCCGATCATCGCCCGGCCGCCGATCTGCCCGCTCGGCTTCGGCTCCGCCGCGATCGCCGGCGGCGTGGTCGGGCGCGGCACCGGCACCACCGCGTACGGGTCGGTGACCGAGTTGACGGCTGTGGCGGTGCTGGTCAGCGGCCCGGCGAGCAGCTCGCGCAGGTTGGCGCGGGCCCGGTGCACGTCCATCCGGCGGGCCGGGTCCTTCTCCAGCAGCCCCATCAGCACGCCGGTCAGCGGGCCGCTGCGCTGCGGCGTGGCGGGCGGGTCCTCGACCACGGCGTGCATGGTCTCGATCGGGTCGCCCTTGTCGAACGGGGGCCGGCCCTCGACCGCTGTGTAGAGCGTCACGCCGAGCGAGAACAGGTCGCTCGGCGGCCCGAACTCCTGGCCCATGGCCCGCTCGGGCGAGATGAAGTGCGGCGAGCCGAGCACCATGCCGGGCGTGGTGAGCTGCACGTCGGTGGGCATCCGGGCGACGCCGAAGTCGGTGAGCACGCAGCGGCCGTCGGTGCAGATCAGCACGTTGGCCGGCTTGACGTCGCGGTGCAGCACGCCGATCGCGTGCGCCACCTCCAGCGCGCCGAGCAGCGCGATCCCGATCTTGGCGACGGCGCGCGGCGCGACCGGCCCGTCCTCGATCACCATGTCGGCCAGGCTGCGGGCGTCCAGCAGTTCCATCACGATCCACGGGCGGCCACCCTCGGTGACCACGTCGTAGACCTGCACCACTGCCGGGTGCTGGATCGCGGCGGCGGCACGGGCCTCCCGCAGCGTCCGTTCGTAGAGCGCGTCGCGGTCGCTCGGGGCGAGCCCCGGCGGGAGGACGACCTCCTTGACCGCCACATCACGGCGCAGCAACGTGTCTGTGGCCCGCCAGACCGTGCCCATGCCTCCGTTGCCCACCGGGGAGCGCAGCGAGTAGCGACCACCGATGGTGGTGCCGGGCGCCGCGCGTCCAGTGGGGGGACTGGCCGGTCCGCCGCTCCACGTCGGAATCTGAGTCACAGAAAAGCCACCGGGGGATATCGAGGGGGCTGGGACACAACCCCTCTATCTTGCTGGTTCCGACGCCCGATGCGAAACCCGACGCGGCGGGCGTTTACCTACTCGACGGTATGTGGTCGGTCGCTCACCTCCGGTGGGTCGCCGCCGCGAGGTGTGCGGTATCCCTCACCCACCAGGCGGTCTGCGCGTCCTACCATCCGGTAATGAGCGATGCGCGGTCAAGCGAGTCGGGTTTCCCGATCCAGGGCGTCTACACGGCGGCAGACCTTCCGGCGGACCTGGACGCCCGGCTGGGCGAGCCGGGCGAGTTCCCGTACACCCGCGGGGTCTACCCGACGATGTACACGTCCCGGCCCTGGACCATGCGACAGTACGCCGGGTTCGGCACCGCGACCGAGAGCAACGCGCGCTACCACCAGCTGCTTCGCGCCGGCACCATGGGCCTGTCCGTCGCGTTCGACCTGCCCACCCAGATGGGGTACGACTCGGACGACCCGATCGCGCACGGCGAGGTGGGCAAGGTCGGCGTCGCCATCGACTCCATCGAGGACATGCGCACGCTGTTCGGCGGCATCCCGCTGGACAAGGTCTCCACCTCGATGACCATCAACGCGCCCGGCTCGGTGCTGCTGCTGCTCTACCAGCTCGTGGCCGAGGAGAACGGCGTGCCCGGCGCGGCGCTCAACGGCACGATCCAGAACGACATCCTCAAGGAGTACATCGCCCGGGGGACGTACATCTTCCCGCCGAAGCCCTCGCTGCGGCTGGTCGCCGACACCTTCGCCTACTGCCGGGCCGAGGTGCCGAAGTGGAACACCATCTCCATCTCCGGCTACCACATGGCCGAGGCCGGCGCGTCGCCCGCGCAGGAGGTCGCGTTCACGCTCGCCAACGGCGTGGAGTACGTCCGCGCGGCGCTCGCCGCCGGGCTGGCCGTCGACGACTTCGCGCCCCGGCTGTCGTTCTTCTTCGTGGCCCGCACCACGCTGCTGGAGGAGGTCGCGAAGTTCCGCGCGGCCCGGCGCATCTGGGCCCGGCTGATGCGCGACGAGTTCGGCGCGAAGAACCCGAAGTCGATGATGCTGCGGTTCCACACCCAGACCGCAGGCGTGCAGCTCACCGCCCAGCAGCCGGAGGTGAACCTGGTCCGGGTGGCGGTGCAGGGCCTCGGCGCCGTGCTCGGCGGCACCCAGTCGCTGCACACCAACAGCTTCGACGAGGCCATCGCGCTGCCCACCGAGAAGGCGGCCCGGCTGGCGCTGCGGACCCAGCAGGTGCTGGCGTACGAGACGGACCTGACCGCCACCGTCGACCCGTTCGCCGGGTCGTACGTGGTGGAGGCGATGACCGCCGAGGTGGAGGCGGCCGCCACCGAGCTGATGGACCGGGTCTTCGACCACGGTTCGGCGGTGGACGCGATCGAGGCCGGGTTCCAGAAGCGGGAGATCGAGCAGTCCGCGTACCGGATCGCCCAGGAGATCGACTCGGGTGAGCGGGTGGTGGTCGGGCTCAACCGGTTCCGGATCGACGAGGAGGAGCCGTACGAGCCGCTGCGGGTCGACCCGTCGATCGAGGCGGCGCAGGGGGAGCGGCTGGCCCGGCTGCGCGCGGAGCGGGACTCCGGCGCGGTCGAGCGGGCCCTGGCCGAGCTGCGCGCCGCCGCCGAGGGGGACACCAACGTGCTCTACCCGATGAAGGAGGCGCTGCGCGCCCGCGCCACGGTCGGCGAGGTCTGCGGGACGCTGCGCGAGGTGTGGGGGATCTACCGGCCCAGCGACCGGTTCTGAAACTGTCCGGAGGCGGCCCCGTCGTACACCCTCGGTGTGCGGCGCGGGCCGCCTTCGCGTGTGCGATTCGGCGATTCGGGTAACCGGATCGGGTGAACGGGACGGACAGCGTGTGCGGTCGGCGGTCGGACGCTCGTGTCACCGTCGGGAGTCTTCCGGCAGCCGACAGTTGTCGTGCAATTGTCGGAGCGGCAGTTAATTGCCGCGACTAATGCGACAATTCGGAACGACGGGTCGTTATTTGTGGCCGATGAAACGGTTACGCGTTGTAGGAGGTGGGAGGCGGATGACGGCGTTCGACCGCGATCTACCTGCTGTCCCGCAGATATTCGAGCCCTCTCACCAGGGCATTCGTGACGCTGCGCGGTCCGACCGCTACGCGAAAGATGTTGCGCAGCGTCACCGCCGGAGGTCTAGGCTGTCTGCTGTCCGACCCGAAGATCCATCCACTTCTAGTGATCGAGAATTCGACGTGACGAGTGCGTTGACGCTGCCTTCCGGCGGCCTGCTGTCGTCGTCCCGGCCCGAGGCGCCGACCGGTTACCAGCCCCTGCCCTTCGAGCTCGACCATCTGCTCGCGCTGCGCGTACCCGGCCTCATCGAAACGCGCCGTCACATCCACTCCCACCCGGAGTTGTCCGGCGAGGAGTTCGAGACGGCCGCGCTGGTGCACCGTGAGCTGTCCCTCGCCGGTCTCAAGCCGCGCCTGCTGCCGAAGGGCAACGGCGTCATCTGCGACATCGACGGACGCCCGGACGGTCCGGTCATCGCGCTCCGCGCCGACATCGACGCGCTGCCGCTGAGCGACCCGAAGGACGTGCCGTACCGCTCGACCGTGGAGGGCGTCTGCCACGCCTGCGGCCACGACGTGCACACGTCGGTGATGCTCGGCGTCGGCATGCTGCTGGCCCAGCTCGCCGACACGGGCCGCCTCGACGGCCGGGTCCGGCTGATCTTCCAGCCGGCCGAGGAGATCCTGCCCTGCGGCTCGCTGGAGGTCATCGAGGCCGGTGGCCTGGACGACGTGGTGCAGATCTTCGCGCTGCACTGCGACCCGAACCTGCCGGTGGGCAAGGTCGGCCTGCGGGTCGGGCCGATCACCGCCGCCGCCGACAACGTCACCGTCCGGCTCACCGGGCCCGGCGGGCACACCGCCCGCCCGCACCTGACCGTCGACCTGGTGGACGCGCTCGGCCGGCTGGTCACCGAGGTGCCGACGCTGATCAGCCGCCGGGTGCCGGCCAACAGCGGGCTGCTGCTGGTGTTCGGCCACGCCTCGGCCGGCACCCGTTACAACGTCATCCCGTCCGAGGCGTGCGCGGCCGGCACGCTACGCGTGATGGACCGCGACACCTGGGACCAGGCGCCCAAGATCGTCGCTCAGGTGGTGCGGGACGTGCTCGCGCCCACCGGCGCCACAGTCGACCTGGAATACCTGCGCGGCCGGCCCCCGGTGACGAACGACGCCCGGGCCATCGGTGTGCTCACCGCGGCCACCGCCGCGGCGCTCGGCCCCGACGGCATCGCCGAGACGCCGCAGAGCATGGGCGGCGAGGACTTCTCCTGGTACCTGGAGCACGTGCCGGGCGCGCTCGCCCGTCTCGGCGTCGGCCGTAGCGGGCCCAACGTGGACCTGCACCGGGCCTCGTTCGACGTGGACGAGCGCGCCATCGAAGCCGGCGTACGCCTCATGGTCCAGACCGCGCTGCGGGCACTGGCGGCGGCGCGCTGACCGGACCGCCGAGCGGCCCCGGCGGCATCGGCGCCGCCGGGTTCGGGCCGGGCGGCGGCGTCCGCCGGGCCCGCACCCGGCGCCGCCACAGGAGCAGCAACCACAGCGGTACGCCGATCACGACCGCGAACGGCAGCACCGCGCCGAGCACTGTGAGCAGGACCCGGGCCGAGGCCAGGAACGCCGTCCAGCCGCCGCCCAGCCCGGCCAGGAAGCCCAGGTCGGCCTCCTCCTCGGCGGTGCTGGCGTCCTGACCGAGGAACGTCACGGTGATGGTGGACAGCGAGGTCAGGTCCGCGAGCCGGCGCTTGCGGGCCTCCAGCGCGGCCAGGTCGGCCTGCCGGGTGCCCACCTCGTTCTCCAGCCGGACCAGCTCGTCCACCGACGTGGCCCGGGCGAGCAGCTTGCGGGAACTCTCCACCCGCGCCCGCTGGGTGGCGATCCGGGCGTCCAGGTCGACCACCTGCTCGGTGACGTCCTCGGTGCGGATCTCCCGGCGCTCCTGCCGGCCGAGACCGGCGAGCCGGTCGATCACCGCGGCGAACCGGTCCGCGGGCACGCGCAGCGTCAGCGCCGCCCGCGCCTCGGCGGCCCGGCTCGACCGCCGGTCCGCGCCGACGAATCCGCCGGCCGCCGTCACCGCTGTGGTCGCCTCCCGCGCGGCGGCCTCCACATCGTCCACCCGGACCTGCATGGTTCCGGTGTAGATGATGGACCGCTGGTCGACCCGCAGGTCCGCGCCACCGGTGCCGCCCGGAGCGGCCTGGTCGCGATCCGCGCCACCGCTGTCCGCGCCGCCCTCGGCGGCCTGCTCGCGCCCCGCGCCCCCGTCGGCCGCCGGCGCGGCCGAGTCACTGCCGGAGTCCCCGCCCGCGCCGCAGGCGCCCACACCCAGTGCCGCTATCAGACCCACAGCCACCAGGGCCACGCCCCGGAGTCGTCGTCCGCCCATACCCCGTACTCCGATCGTCGGCGGCCCCGACTGCCGGGACCGATACCTCGGACGTGACGCGTGGTCGCGCCGGTTCCGGCAGACTGCGCTGAGGACATCACGATTCGATAATCGAGGAGTCACGATGCAGGTGACCAAATACGCCCACTCCTGTCTCCGGCTGGAGCACGACGGTGCGGTGCTCGTCGTCGACCCGGGTGTCTTCAGCGATCCGGCGGCGCTGGACGGCGCCGACGCGGTGCTGATCACCCACGAGCACCCGGACCATGTGGACGTCGCCGCGCTGACCCGGGCGCTGGAGCGGCGGCCGGTGCCGGTGCACGGTCCCGCCTCGCTCGCCGGGGTGCTCGGCGACGCCGCCGAGGCGCTGGTGACGGTCGAGCCCGGACAGTCGCTCACAGTCGCCGGGACGCCGGTGCGGACGTACGGCGGGCAGCACGCGGTCATCCACCCGGACATCCCGGTGATCCAGAACATCGGCTACCTCTTCGCCGACGTGGTGTACCACCCGGGCGACGCGTTGTTCGTGCCCGACGACGTGCAGGTCGACACGCTGTTCGCCCCGATTCACGCGCCCTGGTCGAAGTTCTCCGAGGTGCTCGACTTCATCCGCGCGGTCGCGCCGCGCCGGGCGTACGCACTGCACGACGGGCTGCTCAACGACAACGGCTTCGGTGTGCTGGACCGGCAGTACACGGCGATGTCCAACACCGACTACCGCCGTCTGGAGCCGGGCACCCGGATCGACGCCTGAGCATGGCCGAGGTGCCCGCGGAGGTGGTCCGGCAGCTCTACGCCACGCCGCCGGACCGGTTCGTCGCGGCCCGGGACGCCGCCGTCGCGCAGGCGCGGCAGTCCGGCGACCCGCGTACCGCCCGGGAGATCGGCAAGCTTCGCCGGCCCACAGTGGCGGCGTGGCTGGTCAACCTGCTGGCGATCCGCCGTCCCGAGCTGGTCGCCGACCTCACCCAGCTCGCCGAGTCGCTGCGCGCCGCGCAACGCGACCTGCGCGGCGGCACGCTGCGGGAACTCTCCGCGCAGCGGCGCGCCGTCGTGGGCGCGCTGGTGGCGGAGGTACGCCGGCTGGCCGCCGCCGAACCCGCCGCGCCCCCGGCCGGGAAGCTGCCGCTGGGCGAGGTGGAGGCGACACTCAACGCCGCGCTGTCGGACACCGAGGTGGCCGAGCAGGTACGCGCCGGACGCCTGCTGCGGGCCAGCCACTACGCCGGGTTCGGCGAGGTGCCCCGCCCCCAGCTCCGGCTCGTGACAGGGGGCGAGGAGGCGCCTGTCGTACCGGATCGGGCGGCCGAGCGGGCCGACGCGCGCCGGGCCCGCGACGAGCGGGCGGCGCGGGCCGAACGGGCCGGGCGGCGGCGGACCGCGACCCGGGAGCTGACCCGGGCCCGCGCGGACCTGGACCGGGCCGAGAAGGAGCTGGCGACGGCCGACGCGGCCGAGCGGGACGGCGCCGCGACGCTGGACCGGATCGAGACCGAGCTGGCCGAGCTGGAGCGTCGCCGGGCCGTCGCCGAGCAGGAGCTGAGCCGGGCCCGGCTGGCCCGCCGGGGCGCGGAACGGGCGGTCACAGCGGCCCGGCGCCGCGCCGGCGAGGTGGAGGCCGTGTTGGAGGCGCTCGACGCCGAAGAGGGGGATGCCGACACCGGTGACCACGCGGCAGACTGAGCGTGATGAATGGCTTCGGTGGAGTGACGGTGACGGGCGGCCGATGACTCCGGAACAGCTCGCCGCCGCCTGCAAACCGCTGGTGCTCGAACTCGGGGAGGCGTTCGCCCGCTGCCCGTCCACGCTGCGCCGGGCGCGGCTGCTGGGCATCTCCGGATGGGCCTTCTACATCACCGGGCGGGCCGGTGCGCTCGGCGACGTCCGCGCCGAGACGGTGGCCGCGGCGCTCGGCTTCATCGCGCCGGAGGCGGTCACGGACGGCTGGGACGCCGCCGCGCGGACCGTCCCGCCGCTGGAGGTGGCCGCCGCCAACCTGGCCGAGTGCTGCCGGTGGGGCACCGCCCGGCTGGGCGACGGCGCCGAGTCGTCGCGGCTCGCCGCGCTGCTGGGCCGGGCGGTCGACGCGGCGGACGGCAGCGGCATGCCACTGTTCGCCGCCTGGCGGGCCATGCCCGTGCCCGATCCGTCCCCGGGTGCGCGGGCGGCTGTCGGCATGCTGCTGCTGCGCGAGCACTTCGCCGGGGCGTACCTGCTGGCGGTGCGCGCGGCCGGGCTGACGCCGCTGGAGGCGGTGCTGGCCGGGCCGGAGGGCGAGGCGGGCGCTGCGGCGTGCGGCTGGGTGCCCCCGTACCCGCCGGTCGGGCCGCTGGTGCGGCGCCGGCTGTGGGCCGAGGCGGTGACCGACCGGCTGGCGTCGGCGGCGTTCCGCGCGCTGGACGCGGCCGAGGGCGCTGAGCTGCTGGGTCTGCTCGGCGCCGCGCGGCTCCGCGCCCGCGGCGGATAAATGGGAGGCGATCCGGCCGGTCCGGCTGCCAGGATCTGGCCCGTGACGCTCCCCGCCGGCTGGTCGGCCCGCCGCCCGACCCTCGACGACGTGCCCGCGATCCTCGCGGTGGTGCACGCCTCCGACACCTTCGCCGTGGGCTACCCGGACTTCGACGACGAGGACGTGCGGTCCGCGCTGACCGCGCCGTTCGTCGACCCGGACCGGGACTCCTGGCTGGTCACCGACCCGGACGGTACGGCGGTGGCCTGGTCGATCCTGGCCAACCCGAGCGGCGTGGGCCGGGAGTGGGTGGACGTCCTCGTCGACCCCGACCGCGGCGCCGACCTGCGCGCGCCGCTGCTTGCCCGGCTGCTGGAACGCGTCGCCGAGCGGGCCGCCGAGCGCGGCCTGCCCGCGCTGACCGCGCGCACCGGGGTGTACGCGCCGGAGACCCGCTGGGCCGGTGAGCTGACCGAGGCCGGGTTCACCCGGATCAAGCGCTACATCCGGATGAGTCGCTCGTTCGCCGACCTGCCCGCCGAGCCGGCGCCTCCGCCCGGGGTGACGGTGCGGCCGCTGCGCGCCGACGACGAGAGCGACCTGCGGCTGTTCCACCGGATCTACGACACCGCGTTCCGGGACACCCCGGACCACGACCCGCTCGACTTCGAGCAGTGGCGGGAGCTGCTGCCGTCGTACGGCAAGGTCTGGGACGAGTGGTTCCTGGCCGAGGTCGACGGCGAGCCGGCCGGTGCGCTCCAGTCCTCCGACCAGGCGCTCGACCAGGACCTCGGGTGGGTGCGGACGCTGTCGGTGCTGCCCGCGTACCGGCGTCGCGGGGTGGGTGCGGCGCTGCTGCGCCGGGCCTTCGCGGTCTACGCGGCGAAGGGCCGCGCCGGGGCCGGGCTGGGCGTCGACCTGGCCAACCCGACCGCGCCGGTCACGCTCTACCGCTCCGTCGGGCTGGTGGAGGAGCGCTGGACCGACATGTACGAGCGGAGTGTGCCCGCCTCGCGGGTGTGACCCGGCACCCGCGTACCGGGGTCGCCGAGCGCCCGTAGGGCCGCGCGGCGCAGACTGTCGGTGTGGGAGACGCGCTACGCGGACGCGGTGCCGGTGGGGCGGGACCGCAGCTCGGTGACGTAGTCGTCCGGCGCGCCCGCCTTCTCCGCGGCGTTCGCGATCTCCGAGAGGTACCACGCCGTGGGCAGCCCGCCCTCGTACCCGTCGAACACGTAGACCCACGCGGTCACGTCGCCGTCGAGCGTCGAGACGCGGACTGTCAGCCTGCGGTACGTCTCGGCCGTCACGCCCTCGATCTCGTCGAGCTGCGCGGCGTCGTACGGGTGGATGTCGTAGAGCGCCACGAACACCCGGTCACCGGGGGACTCGACCACGGTGCTGACCGAGCCCTCCCACCCGATGACGTCCTCGCCGGCGAAGGTGAGCCGCCACCCCTCAAGCCAGCCGGTGCCCACCATCGGCGAATGCGGGCAGTAGGCGCGCATGCGGGCGGGGTCCAGGTTCGAGCCGTAAGCAGCGTAGAGACGCACGGCGACGACGATAGCCCGGCCGACGGGTGGGGGAGAATACGACAGTGCGTGTCGGACGGGACGGGGAGAAGAAAGTCACTGTGAGCTTCGACGAAGGGATGGCTCTGTGAGCCAGATCGTGATCATCGGCGGCGGGCCGGCCGGGTACGAGGCGGCTCTGGTCGCCGCACAGCTGGACGCCGATGTCACAGTGGTCGAGGCGGAGGGCGCCGGCGGCGCCTGCGTGCTCTCCGACTGCGTGCCCTCCAAGACGTTCATCGCCAGCTCCGAGGTGGTCACCGGCTACCGGGACACCGAGGAGTTCGGGGTGCACTCCGACGGCCTGGAGGCGGTCACCGTCGACGCGCGGGCGGTGCACGAGCGGGTCAAGCGGCTCGCGCTGGCCCAGTCCGCCGACATCCACACCAAGCTCGTCAAGGCCGGCGTCGAGTTCGTCGCCGGCACCGCCCGGCTCGGCGAGGACACGCTCGGCCACACCCACCGGGTGATCGTCACCCCGGCCGACGGTGGCGCCGAATACTCCATCGCCGCGTCGACGGTGCTCGTCGCGACCGGCGCGACCCCCCGCCAGTTGCCCACCGCCGTACCGGACGGCGAGCGCATCCTGACCTGGCGCCAGGTGTACGACCTGCCCGAGCTGCCCGAGCACCTGATCGTGGTCGGTTCCGGTGTGACCGGTGCCGAGTTCGCCAGCGCGTACCTCGCCATGGGCGTCAAGGTCACGCTCGTGTCCAGCCGGGACCGGGTCATGCCGCACGAGGACGCCGACGCCGCGTCGGCGATCGAGCGGGTGTTCCGCAACCGGGGCATGAGCATCCTGAACAACTCCCGCGCCGAGGCGGTCCGCCGTGTCGGCGACGGGGTGGAGGTGGTGCTCTCCGACGGCCGCCAGGTCACCGGATCGCACGCGCTGATCGCTGTCGGCTCGATCCCGAACACCGCTGACCTGGGCCTGGCCGAGTACGGCGTGGAGCTGGCCCGGGGCGGTTACGTGACTGTCGACCGGGTCTCGCGTACCAACGTGCCGGGCATCTACGCGGCGGGCGACTGCACCGGCGTGCTGCCGCTCGCGAGCGTCGCGGCCATGCAGGGCCGGATCGCCATGTGGCACGCGCTGGGCGAGGCGGTCCGGCCGCTGCGGCTGCGTACCGTCGCGGCGAACGTCTTCACCGACCCGGAGCTGGCCACCGTCGGCGTCTCCCAGGACGAGGTGGACGCCGGCAAGACCCCGGCCCGCCAGGTGATGCTGCCGCTGTCCGGCAACGCCCGGGCGAAGATGGACGACCTGGCCGACGGCTTCGTCAAGCTGTTCTGCCGGCCGGCGAGCGGCCAGGTGATCGGCGGCGTGGTGGTGGCGCCGAAGGCCAGCGAGCTGATCCTGCCGATCACGATGGCGGTGGAGAACAACCTCACCGTCAACGAGCTGGCGCACACCATCACCATCTACCCGAGCCTGTCCGGCTCCATCACCGAGGCCGCCCGCCAGCTCATGCTCCACGAGCTGGAGTAGCAGCCGTTCGCAGGCATTCGTCGATCATGGAGTTGTGGCCCCCGATCCGACCGGTATGCCCGGTCCGTGCGGGGTCGCAACTGCATGATCGACGGCGCTGGTCCTGGGGCTCAGGGTGGCGTGCAGGGCCAGGGTGGTTATGACGGCTGTCTCGGTGAGGATGAGGAGGCGCTCGATCAGGCCGAGCAGCGCGCGGTCGCCCGGGTAGGCGGACCAGATCATCGCGCCCGCCAGCACCAGGCTGGCCACGGTCAGTCCGCGCAGCCAGGCGGCGGCTCCGGCGACCGGGTGACGGGCGAGCAGCCAGCCGGCCACCGGCAGGGCCAGGAACGACAGCACCGAGGCGTACCGGTGCACGTACGCAGCGGTGTCCATGGGCGTGCCCGGCTCGTTCGTGGGCACCACGGCGGCGGCCAGCAGCCCGGCCGACCAGGCGGTCAGCAGCGCGAGCGGCACGCGGCCCGCACCGGCCCGGCGCAGCGACGGCAGCAGGACCAGGCTGGCCGCCGCGAGCACCGCCATCGCGGTGTCGATGACGCCGCCCCGGTCGGAGACGGCGAAGTCGCTGACGGTCAGCGACCAGGGATCCAGGTCGTCGCTCACCTCGAGATGACCGACCATCGCGAGCACCGCCGCCAGGACGATCCCGCCGAGGGCCAGCAGGCCGCTGCTCCGCGTTCCAGGCATACGGCCAGCCTGTCGCCGGAACCGCCCCAGACGGATCCGGGACCACCACCCAGTTCGCTCCCCGGGTCGTCCCCTACCGGCCCCCCGAGAACCGCGTCAGGTGAGGTCGGGTCGAGGTGGATCGTCCGCCCGGTCTCCCGCCGGTTGCGCGGCGGCGATCGATGCCAGCATCTGCTCCCTGAGATGTCTGCGCCGAGCCGCGCGCTCGGCGTCGTCCCACGAAGGATCGATTCGCCGGGCCCTGGCCTTGACGTCGTGCCATCTCGCCGCGTCGCTCATGGCCTGTGCTTCCTTTACGTCGATCAGGTGCTCGGGGGTCAGCTGCCGGCGGAGTCGGCGGTGGCCTCGGCGCGGGTCTGCCGGGTGCTGCTGATCCAGGTCATCGCCCACCCGGCCAGCGCGAACCCCGCAGCGGCCACCCCACCGATCAGCAGCAGCCGCCACGCCGAGTGGGTCAGCGCCGTACCGCCCAGGTGGCCGACGAGCGTGCCGTAGCTGGACCAGGCGAGCGCCGCCGCCGCCTCGTACGGCAGGAACAGGCGGTACGGGTAGCGGCTGCGCCCGGCCGAGAAGCAGGCCGCCATCCGGCCGCCGGGTACGAAACGGCAGAGCAGGATCACCATTGGCCCCGGTTCGCGCAGCCCACGGGTGACCCGGGTGACGGCGCGGCGTGCCCGTCCGGGTGGCGTGGCGCGTGCCGCGCGGCGGGTCGGCGTGCTGCGGCCGATCAGGTAGCAGGCCAGGTCACCGATGAACACACCGGCAGCGCCGACCGCGATGGTGAGCGGCAGGCTGAGCCCGCCGTACACCGTCAGCGCCCCACTGGTGATCATGACGAGCTGGGTCGGCACCACCGGGACGAAGGCGTCGGCGATCAGCAGGATCAGCAGCAGCGCGTACGCCCACATGGGCGACGCGACGTCAGAGATGAGTTCGGCCACGACCGCCACCTCGCCGGAGTTCTCCGTTCGACCGGATCGAGCCTGACGCCGTGCCCGGCGTCACCACCACCGGCCCCACCGCACGGTGACAGCCGACACCGGCAGGCCGTAGATGTGAAACGAGGCGGCCCGCCCGCGAGTGACGGGTCACCGGGGCATACGCGCCGGGGCGGGGCGGCGCGTCGTCGATTCCCGGCGTACCGTTGGTCGGACGCGGCACCGGAGCCGTCGGGTCCCCCGTTCCCGATGCCCGGGCCGCCGCGGGTCGCCGGCAGGTCCCGTGCCGGCGACCCGCACCCACTCTCTGAAACTCAGATGCGCCGTCGATGTCCGCGTGCCTATCGTTCGGGCATGCGCAGCGCGGTAGTGACCACGACGCCGGGTGTTCCCGGCGCGCCGCACTGACGTTTCCGTCGACGAGGCCCCGGGGCGATCCGCTCCGGGGCCTCGCGGCGTTCCGGGCCTGCTCGCCTCCGGGTCGTACCCGATCAAGGAGAGCGACATGATCGACCACCGCAGGCTCGGCCGGGACCTGGAGCTGTTCGTCTCCGACCCGCTCGCGGGCGCCGGGCTGCCGATCTGGCTGCCGGCCGGCGCCGCCGCCCGGCACGCCGTCGAGGAGTACGTCCGGGAGCTGGAACGCCGGGCCGGCTACCAGCACGTCTACTCGCCGCCGCTCGGTAAGCGGGAACTGTTCGAGCGCTCCGGGCACCTGGGCTACTTCGCCGACGACATGTTCCCGCCGATGCGGCTGAGCGCCGACGACGAGTTCGTGCTGCGCCCGGCGCTCTGCCCGCACCACGCGCTGGTGTTCCGCGCCCGCGGCCGCTCCTACCGGGAGTTGCCGCTGCGGGTCGCCGAACTGGGCGGCATGTACCGGGCGGAGCGTTCCGGGGTGCTCGGCGGGCTGTCCCGGGTGCGGGCCATCTCGCTCAACGACGCGCACAACTTCTGCGCCCTGGAGCAGGTCGGTGACGAGGTCCGCGAGATCCTGCGGCTGATCGGCGAGGCGCACGCCGCGCTCGGCGTCCGTCCCGCCGGGTTGCGGTTGTCGCTGCGCGGGCCGGACCAGCGGTACGTGGGCGACGACGCCGGCTGGGCGCGGGCCGAGGAACTGCTCCGCGCGGCGCTCGACGGGGTGGACGTCGTCGAGGCGCCGGGGGAGGCCGCGTTCTACGGCCCGAAGATCGACATTCAGATCGTGGACGCGGCCGGCCGGGAGTCGACCATCTCCACCGTGCAGCTCGACTTCGACAAGCCGGAGCGGTTCGACCTGTCGTACACCGACTCGGACGGCCGCCGGAAACGGCCGGTGATGGTGCACCGCAGCCTGGTCGGCAGCATGGAGCGGCTGTTCGCGTACCTGATCGAGGTGCACGAGGGCGCGTTCCCCGCCTGGTACGCCCCGGTGCAGTTGCTGCTCCTCCCGGTGGACGCGGCGCAGGCCGACGCGGCCGTCGGGCTGGCCCGCCGGGCAGAGGCGGCCGGGCTGCGGGCCGAGGTGGACCACGCCGGTTCGCTCGGCGCCCGGATCCGGGACGCGTCCCGCCGCCGCGTCCCGTACACCGGGGTCCTCGGCCCCCGGGAGGCGGCCGACGGTTCGGTCTCGCTGCGCCTGCGCGACGGCCGGGTGCTCGACCCGATGCCCGCCGCCGAGGCGCTGGGCCTGATCGGCGCGGTGGTCGCGAGCCGGTCGGCGGCGCTGCTCCCGGCCTGACCCCGGCCCGTCCGGGTGCCGGTGAGGCACCCGGACGGGGACCGGTGCCGGACCTGTGGCCGGGTCCACGTCAGTTCCCGACCGGCGTGCCGGCGCCGGCACGCATCCCCGGCGGGCCGGCCGGGGCGGGCGCCGGCACCTCGTCCTCGATCACCGCGCCGCTGAACTGCGCCCGGTAGAGCCGGGCGTACGCGCCACCGGCGGCGACGAGCTGGTCGTGGGTGCCCTGCTCGACGATCCGGCCCTGCTCCATCATCAGGATCAGGTCGGCGTCGCGGATGGTGGAGAGCCGGTGCGCGATGACGAAGCTCGTCCGGTCCGAGCGCAGCGCCGCCATGGCGCGCTGGAGCAGCACCTCGGTTCGGGTGTCCACCGAGCTGGTCGCCTCGTCCAGGATCAGCAGCGACGGCTCGGCCAGGAACGCCCGAGCGATGGTGATGAGCTGCTTCTCCCCGGCGCTGACGTTGCTGCCCTCCTCGTCGATCACCGTGTCGTAGCCGTCCGGCAGGCTGCGGACGAACCGGTCCACGAACGTCGCCCGGGCGGCGGCGAGGATCTCCTCCTCGGTGGCGTCCGGCCGGCCGTAGGCGATGTTGTCCCGGATGGTCCCGCCGAACAGCCAGGTGTCCTGGAGCACCATGCCGATCCGGCCGCGCAGGTCGTCGCGGCGCATCGTGGAGATGTCCACCCCGTCCAGCGTGATCCGCCCGGCGTCCAGCTCGTAGAACCGCATGACCAGGTTGACCAGTGTGGTCTTGCCGGCGCCGGTGGGACCGACGATGGCGACCGTGTGACCCGGTTCGGCGACCAGCGACAGGTCGTCGATGAGCGGCTTCTCCGGGTCGTACCGGAAGGAGACGTGCTCGAACTCGACCCGCCCGTGCGGGTCGGCGACCCGGGCCGGCTCGGCCGGGTCGGGGCTCTGCTCGTCGGCGTCGAGCACGGCGAAGACCCGCTCGGCCGAGGCGACCCCGGACTGCAGCAGGTTGGCCATCGACGCGACCTGGGTGAGCGGCTGGGTGAACTGCCGCGAGTACTGGATGAACGCCTGCACGTCACCGAGGCTCATCGAGCCCGACGCCACCCGCAGGCCGCCGACCACGGCGATCGCGACGTAGCTGAGGTTCCCGATGAAGAACATCGCCGGCATGATCAGCCCGGAGACGAACTGCGCGCCGAAGCCGGCCCGGAACAGCTCCTCGTTCTTGGCGTGGAAGGCGGCCTCGACCTCCTTCTGCCGGCCGAAGACCTTGACCAGCTCGTGCCCGGTGTACGCCTCCTCGATCTGGCCGTTCAGCTCGCCGGTGTGCTTCCACTGGGCGATGAACTTGCCCTGCGACCGCTTGGCGATCAGGCTGGTGACCACCACCGACATCGGCACCGCGACGAGCGCGACGACAGCCAGCAGCGGCGAGATCCAGAACATCATCCCGAGTACGCCGACGACGGTGAGCAGCGACGTGAGCAACTGGCTCAGCGTCTGCTGGAGCGTCTGCGACACGTTGTCGATGTCGTTCGTGACGCGGCTCAGCAGCTCACCGCGGGGCTGTTTGTCGAAGTAGGGCAGCGGCAGCCGGTTGAGCTTCTCCTCCACGTCGGCGCGCAGCGTCAGCACGGTGCGCTGCACCACGCCGTTGAGCACCCAGCCCTGCGCCCACTGGAGCATGCTCGCGCCGACGTAGAGCACGACAGCGAACGCCAGCACCCGGCCCAGCGCGTCGAAGTCGATGCCGGCCCCCGGGATCACGTCCATCCGGGCCAGCATGTCGGCGAAGTTGCCGTTGCCCTCGGCGCGGGCCGCCTCCGCCGCCGCCTCGGTGGTGGTGCCGGGCGGAAGCTGCCGTCCGATCACCCCGCTGAAGATGATGTCGGTGGCGTGGCCGAGCACCTTCGGCCCGATGACGCTGAGCCCGACGCTGGCCAGGGCCAGCGCGAGCACGCCGGTGAGCTGGAGCCGGTACGGCCGCAGCCGTGCCAGCAGCCGCCGTGCCGACGGCCCGAAGTTCATCGCCTTCTCGGCCGGCATGCCCATGCTCATGTGCGGCGGGCCGCCAGCGGGGCGCCGTCCGGCCGGCGGCAGCCGCGTCGGCTCGTTCTTCTGCTGCGGAACCGGTGGCGTCCCGCTGTTCCCCCCGGTCGGCGCGCTCACGCGGCCACCTCCGCCGTCTGCTGCGACGCGACGATCTCGGCGTACGTGGGGCAGCTCTCCAGCAGTTCCTCATGTCGTCCCATCCCGACGACACCCCCGTCCTCGAGCACGATGATCTGGTCGGCGTCGATGATCGTGGAGACCCGCTGGGCCACGATCACCACCGCCGCGTCCGCGGTGACCGGCTTGAGGGCGGCCCGCAGCCGGGCGTCCGTGCCGAGGTCGAGCGCGGAGAAGGAGTCGTCGAAGAGATAGATCTCCGGCTTGCGGACGAGCGCGCGGGCGATGGCCAGGCGTTGCCGCTGGCCGCCGGAGACGTTGGTGCCGCCCTGCGCGATCGGCGCCTCCAGCCCGCCCGGCATCTCGGTGACGAAGTCACGCGCCTGGGCGATCTCCAGCGCGGCCCAGAGGTCCGCGTCGGTGGCGTCCGGGTTGCCGTAGCGCAGGTTGCTGGCGACGGTGCCGGTGAACAGGTACGGCCGCTGGGGCACCAGCCCGATCCGCCGCCACAGCTCGTCCGGGGCCAGGTCCCGTACGTCCACGCCGTCGACCAGGACCGCGCCGGCGGTCGGGTCGACGAGCCGGGGGATGAGCGTCAGCAGCGTGGTCTTGCCGGCGCCGGTGGAGCCGATGATCGCTGTGGTCCGGCCCGGTTCGGCGCGGAACGAGATGTCGTGCAGCACCGGCGCGCTGGCGCCCGGGTACTGGAATCCGGCGCCGCGTAGTTCCAGCTCGCCGCGGCCGGTGACCTCGGTGACCGGGTCGGTGGCCGGCACCACCGACGAGTCGGTGTCCAGCACCTCCTCGATGCGCTCGGCGCAGACCGCCGCCCGGGGCACCATCATCAGCATGAAGGTGGCCATCATGACCGCCATCAGGATCTGCATCAGGTATTGCAGGAACGCGGTGAGCGCGCCGACCTGGATCTGACCGGAGTCGACCCGTGCCGCGCCGAACCAGAGCACGGCGACGCTGGAGACGTTCAGCACCAGCATCACGATCGGGAAGATCAGCGCCTGGAGCCGTCCGATCCGCAGCGCGGTGGTGGTCAGGTCGGTGTTCGCGACCCGGAACCGGTCGGTCTCGTACGGCTCACGGACGAACGCCCGGACGACCCGGATGCCGGTGATCTGCTCGCGCAGCACCCGGTTGACGGTGTCGATCCGGGTCTGCATGAGCCGGAAGCCCGGCACCATCCGGCGGATGATCAGGCCCAGCGCGACTGCGAGCACCGGTACGCAGACCAGCATCAGCCAGGAGAGCCCGACGTCCTCGCGCAGCGCCATCACCACGCCGCCGACGCTCATGATCGGCGCGGCCACCAGCATGGTGCAGCTCAGCAGCACCAGCATCTGCACCTGCTGGACGTCGTTGGTGTTGCGGGTGATCAGGGACGGTGCTCCGAACCGGGCGACCTCGCGGGCGGAGAAGCTGTTGACGCGGCGGAAGATCGAGCCGCGGACGTCGCGGCCGAACGCCATCGCGGTCTTCGCGCCGAAGTAGACGGCGGCGATCGAACAGGCGATCTGGAGCAGGCTGACCACCAGCATCCACCCGCCCGTACGCAGGATCTGGTCGGTGTCGCCGACGGCGACGCCCCGGTCGATGATGTCGGCGTTCAGGCTCGGCAGGTAGAGCGAGGCGATGGTGCCGACGAACTGGAAGGCCACCACGGCGGCCAGCCATCGTCGGTACGGGTGCAGATGTGAGCGGAGCAGGCGGATCAACACGGATGGCTCCCCGTTGGCGGCTCGGTGTCGGACTCGCTGTCCCGGTTCAACCGACGGAGGTCCCCGTCGGACATGCCGGTGATGATTTCGATCAGGAACTGGCGGATCACCGCCCGGTTGGCCGGGTCGGCGTCGACCGACGTCAACGGCCGGTCGCTGTGGATCATGTCGATGATGGCGCGGGCGTGCTCGCCGCCCTTGTCGGTCAGCGTGAGCCGGACCGTGCGGCGGTCCTCCGGGTCGCGACGGCGGCTGACGAAGCCGTCGCGTTCGAGCGTGTCCACGATGCCGGTGAGCGTGGCGGGCCGGACGAAGCACAGCTCGGCCATTTCCCGGTGGCTCACGTCGCCGGAACGGAGGAGGATCATCAGGACCCGCATGCCGGCGGACGTGAGCCCGTGGTGTTCGGCCAGGTAACGCCCCCAGTGCTGCTCGACGACGTGACCGGCGATCGAGATCAGCCGGCCGAACGGCGCGTGGTGCAACGCGTCGGGGAAGCGGACGAGCGGGCCCATGTTCACGAGCGTCAGATTAGCTCCCGAACCATCAGGCCCCAAACTATTTCTGAGAATCTCCTCAGCCGCGGTCGGCGCGTGCCCGGGACGGCTCGTCGGGGGCGGTGGCGACGTACTCCCGCATCACCTCGGTGACCTCGCGCAGGAACGCGGTGGTGGCCTCGGCCTGCTCGGGCGTGAGCCGGGCGACCGCCCGGTCGACGCCGACGAGCATCGGGCGCAGCGCCTCCAGCACCTCGCTCACAGCGCTCTCGGTCACCTGGAGGCTGAGTCGCCGCCTGTCGTACGGGTGCGGGGTCCGGGCGACGTGACCGGCCTGCACGAGCCGGTCGACGAGCGTGGTCGCCGAGGCGGACCGGATGCCGAGCCGGTTGCCCAGTTCCACCGGGCCCAGTGGCTCCGGGCTGGAGACCAGGTGGTCGATCGCCGCGGCGTCGGTGGCGTTGAGGCCCAGGCGGCGGGCCAGCGCGGCCCGGGTGTCACCCGCGATCCGCAGCACGTCGCGCAGCGCGCGGGAGGCCTCGCTGCTCGGCGGCGGACCCGGCGCGGGCTCTCCGGTTGACGGCACCCCTTCCACAGGATAAAGCTAGCATCTCGGGTAGCTAGAAAATCTAGCTAAAAGGAGGGCGAGATGCGCGGCGACGGGCGCGGACGCTGGTTCGGGCTGCTGGCCATCAGCCTCGGCGTAGCGATGATCATCGTGGACGCCACGATCGTGAACGTCGCGGTGCCGCAGATCATCCGGGACCTCGACATCACCTCCACCGACGCGCAGTGGGTGCAGGAGGCGTACACCCTGGTCTTCGCGGCGCTGCTGCTGGTCGCCGGTCGCTTCGCCGACCGGTCCGGGCGGCGGCGGATGTTCCTCGTCGGCGTCACCGTGTTCGTGGTCGCGAGCGTGCTCGCGGCGCTCGCCGGTTCCGGCGAGACACTCATCGCCTCCCGGGTGCTCCAGGGCGTCGGCGGGGCGATGATGCTGCCCACCTCGCTCTCCCTGCTCAACGCCAACTTCACCGGCCGGGAGAAGGGCATCGCGTTCGCCGTCTGGGGCTCCACGATCGGTGGCGCGGCGGCGCTCGGGCCGCTGCTCGGCGGCTGGCTCACCACCACGTACTCCTGGCGGTGGGCCTTCGGCATCAACGTGCCGGTCAGCCTGGCCGTGATCGTCGCGACGCTCGTGCTCGTGGCCGAGTCCCGCGACGAGCGGGCCGAGCGCGGGCTGGACCTGCTCGGCGCGCTGCTCTCGGTGGTCGGCATGACCGGCGTGGTCTTCGCGCTGATCGAGGGCCGCACCTACGGCTGGTGGGAACGGGAGCGGCCGTTCAGCTTGTTCGGGCTGGACTGGACCGCGTCGATCTCGCCGGTGCCGGTGGCCGCGCTGGTGGGTCTCGTCGCGCTCGGCATCTTCCTGACCCAGCAGGTACGCCGCAACCGGGCCGGCCGCCCGGCGCTGCTCGACCTGTCGTTGTTCGGCATCGGTTCGTTCCGCAATGGCATCCTGGCCGCCGCGATCGTCAGCCTGGGCGAGTTCGGCCTGCTGTTCGCGCTGCCGCTGTGGTTTCAGAACGTGCTCGGCTACAGCGCCTTCCGAACCGGCCTGGCGCTGCTGCCGCTCGCCGTCGGCAGCTTCCTGGCCAGCGGCATCGGCGCGCCGCTGACCCAGCGCTGGGGCGCGGCCCGGGTGGTCCAGCTCGGCGTGGCCGCCGAACTGGTCGGCGTGGCCGGGCTCGGGTTCGTGGTCGCGCCGGACACCAGTTGGTGGGCGCCGCTGGGCTTCCTGTTCGTGTACGGCGTCGGCGTCGGCCTGGCCACCGCCCAGCTCACCGGCGTCTCGCTGTCGCAGGTGCCGGTACGCCTCAGCGGCCAGGGCTCGGGCCTGCAGAGCACCGCCCGGCAGGTCGGCTCCGCGCTCGGCATCGCGGTGCTCGGCACCGTGCTCTTCGCCGGTCTCGGCGGGATCCTCGGCGACCGCCTGGCCGACCAGCCCGGACTCACCCCGGTCCAGCGGGACCAGGTGGTGAGCGCGGTCAAGGAGAGCGCCGGTGCGGCGATCACCGGGTTGGAGGCGGACCCGCGTACCGCCCCGATCGCGGAGGAGGCGAAGCAGGCGTTCTCCGACGCCACCAGGTACGCGGCCTTCGCGGGCGCCGGGTTCCTGTTGATCGGCCTGGTCGCCTGCCTGCGCCTGCCGACGGTGCGCCACGAGGAGACCGGGGAGTCCCCGCCCGCCGAGGCGGAGCCGTCCCGGGCCTGAGCCGCGTCCCCGCCGGGGCCGTCCCGGCCGGGCCTGCCGTCGGGTCATCCGCCGAGGGCGACCGCCAGCGCCGCGGCCACGAAGACGACCTGGAGCACCGTACGGACGCCGAGCGGCGTCACCGGGCGGCCGGCGAGCGTGAGGTGACGCCGAGCTGCGGACACGTTCGCCGGGAACATGGCGAGCATCAGCAGCACCAGCCCGGCCGCAGCCGGGCGCGCGGTGGCCGGGAACAGCAGGGCGAGCGCGCCGGCGAGTTCCAGCACGCCGGTGACTGCGACCAGCAGGCCGGGCCGGGGCAGCGACGGCGGGACCATCGCGATCAGGTCGGCCCGGCGGGACGCGAAGTGGGCCACGCCGGTCAGCACGAACATCAGCGCCAGCCCCACCCGCAGCGCGGGGTGCCACCCGTCCAGGGCGTCCACGCCGAGCAGGCCGGCGATCCGGGCCAGCGCGGTGCCGGCGAGGAGTGCGATCAGGGGTGCCATTGTCGATCCCTCCGACGAATATCTTGTCGCTGACAAGATTGCGTCGACGGGTGCCATCTTGTCAATGACAAGTTAGGGTGACGGCATGGCCTCGTACCACCACGGCGACCTCCGCCGCGTCCTGCTGAGCACCGCGGCCGAGGCGATCGCCGAGTCCGGGCCGGCCGCGCTGAGCCTGCGTGAACTGGCCCGGCGCGCCGGCGTCTCGCACGCCGCGCCCGCGCACCACTTCGGCGACAAGGCCGGGCTGCTCACCGCGCTCGCCACGCAGGGCTTCGACCTGCTCGCCGACGCGTTGCGGCAGGCCGGGGACGACCTGCTCGACACCGGCGTGGCCTACGTCGGGTTCGCGGTGCGGCACCGCGCGCACTTCGACGTCATGTTCCGGCCCGAGCTGTACCGGGCCGACGACCCGGAGCTGGTCGCCGCCCGCGCCCGGTCGGGGGAGGTGCTGCGCGAGGGGGTGGCCCGGCACACCGGTCGGGAGCCGGACGCGGACGCGCTCGCGGCCTGGTCGATCGTGCACGGCTTCGCCACGCTCTGGCTCTCCGGCGCGCTGCCACCACGGGTGGGCGACGACCCGGAGGCCGCCGCCCGCACCGTGATCAAGCGACTGTTCGACTGAGCCGGCGGGCCGATCGGGGCGTCACCAGCTCGTCGGCAGCGGCATCCCCTCGGTGTACCCGGCGGCGCTCTGCACGCCGACGAGCGCCCGCTCGTGGAACTCCTCCAGGCTGCGCGCCCCCGCGTACGTGAACGCGCTGCGTAAGCCGGAGATGATCTCGTCGATCAGGTCCTCGACGCCGGGCCGGTTCGGGTCCAGATACATCCGGGCCGAGGAGATGCCCTCCTCGAAGATCGCCTTCCGGGCCCTGTCGAACGCGCTGTCCTCGGCCGTACGGGCGCTCACCGCACGCGACGACGCCATGCCGAAGCTCTCCTTGTAGCGCCGCCCGTCGGCGTCGGTGTAGAGGTCGCCGGGGGACTCGTAGGTGCCGGCGAACCAGGAGCCGATCATCACGTTCGAGGCGCCCGCCGCGAGCGCCAGCGCCACGTCCCGCGGGTGGCGTACGCCGCCGTCGGCCCAGACGTGCCGCCCCAGCGAGCGGGCCGCCGCCGCGCAGTCGAGCACGGCGGAGAACTGCGGGCGGCCCACGCCGGTCATCATCCGGGTGGTGCACATCGCACCCGGTCCGACGCCGACCTTCACGATGTCCGCGCCCGCGTCGACCAGGTCGCGTACGCCGTCGGCGGTCACCACGTTCCCGGCCGCCACCGGCACCGGCGGGTCCAGCCGGCGGACCGCCCGCAGCGCCTGGAGCATCCGCTCCTGGTGCCCGTGCGCGGTGTCCACCACGAGCGTGTCCACCCCGGCCTCCAGCAGCGCGGCGGCCTTGCCGGTGACGTCGCCGTTGATGCCCACTGCGGCGGCGATCCGCAGCCGCCCCCGGTCGTCCACTGCGGGCTTGTAGAGCGTGGCGCGCAGAGCGCCCTGCCGGGTCAGCACCCCGATCAGGCGTCCGTCGCCGTCCACCACCGGCGCGAGCCGCCGCCGGCCCGCCGACAGCCGATCGAATCCGGTACGCGGGTCCGCGTCCGCCGGAACGGTGTGCAGCTCGGTCGACATCACGTGCCGGAGCTGGGCGAAGCGGTCCACCCCGACGGTGTCCGCCTCGGTCACCACACCCATCGGCCGGCCGTCCGCGTCGACCACGACCACCGCGCCGTGCGAACGCTTGGGCAGCAGGTGGATGGCGTCGCCGACGGTGTCGGTCGGGCCGAGCGTGATCGCCGTGTCGTGCACCAGGTGCCGCTGCTTGACCCAGCCGACCACGTTGGCGACGACCTCGATCGGGATGTCCTGCGGGATCACCGCCACCGCGCCGCGCCGGGCCACGGTCTCGGCCATCCGCCGGCCCGCGACGGCTGTCATGTTCGCCACCACGAGCGGGATCGTGGTGCCGGTCCCGTCGGTGGTGGCCAGGTCGACATCGAGCCGGGAGCCCACCTCGGAACGGTTGGGCGCCATGAAGACGTCGTTGTAGGTCAGGTCGTGCGCGGGGACCGCGCCGTGAAGGAACCGCACCCGGCCATCATTCCCGCCCGGCGGCGCTCCCGCCCCCGGTGGTGGCTCAGACCACCCGGCCCCGCGCTGTTAAGAAGGGGCCCCTTCTCTACCTCAGGCGTTAAGAAGGGGCCCTTCCTTACACCTCAGGCGATGGTGCAGATCGCCGCGCCGGCGGTGATCACCGCGCCGACCTCGGCGGCGAGCCCGCTGACAGTGCCGGCCTTGTGCGCGTGCAGCGGCTGCTCCATCTTCATCGCCTCCAGCACCACCACCAGCTCGCCCTCGGCCACCTCGTCGCCGTCGGCGACGGCGATCTTCACGATCGTGCCCTGCATCGGGGAGGTGAGCGTGTCACCGCTGACCGCGGCACCCGCCTTGCCTCCGCCACCCCGGCGGGCCGGCTTCTTCGCGGCGGGCGCGGCTGCCGCCGTACCCGCGCCGAGCCCGGCGGGGAGGACGACCTCCAGCCGCTTGCCGCCCACCTCGACCACGACGGTCTCGCGCTCGGCCGGCTCGTCGGCGGCGCCGGCGGTGGCGGTGAAGGCCGGTACGGTGTTGTCCCACTCGGTCTCGATCCACCGGGTGTGCACGGTGAACGGCTCGGCGGTGAACGCCTCGTCGCGGATCACCAGGCGGTGGAAGGGCAGCGCCGTGGCCATGCCGTCGACCACCATCTCGTCGAGCGCCCGGCGGGCCCGCTCCAGCGCCTCGGTACGCGTCTCGCCGACGATGATCACCTTGGCCAGCAGCGAGTCGAAGTTGCCGCCGATCACGTCGCCGGCCGAGATGCCGGTGTCCACCCGCACGCCCGGCCCGGAGGGCAGGCGCAGGGCGGTGACGGTGCCCGGTGCGGGCAGGAAGTTGCGGCCCGGGTCCTCGCCGTTGATGCGGAACTCGATGGCGTGCCCGCGCGGCGTCGGGTCCTCGGTGAAGCGCAGCTTCTCCCCGTCGGCGATGCGGAACTGCTCGCGGACCAGGTCGATGCCGGCGGTCTCCTCGGTCACCGGGTGCTCGACCTGGAGCCGCGTGTTGACCTCCAGGAACGAGATCGTGCCGTCCACGCCGACCAGGTATTCCACGGTGCCGGCACCGTGGTAGCCGGCCTCCCGGCAGATGGCCTTGGCGCTGTCGTGGATCTGGGCCCGCTGGGCGTCGGTGAGGAACGGCGCGGGCGCCTCCTCGACCAGCTTCTGGTGCCGGCGCTGAAGCGAGCAGTCCCGGGTGCCCACCACGATCACGTTGCCGTGCTGGTCGGCCAGCACCTGCGCCTCGACGTGGCGCGGCTTGTCCAGGTAGCGCTCGACGAAGCACTCGCCGCGGCCGAACGCGGCGACCGCCTCGCGGGTGGCCGACTCGAACAGGTGCGGGATCTCCTCCATGGTGCGGGCGACCTTGAGGCCGCGCCCGCCACCGCCGAAGGCGGCCTTGATGGCGACCGGCAGGCCGTGGTCGACGGCGAACGCCATCACCTCGTCGGCGTTGCCCACCGGGTCCGGGGTGCCGGGCACCAGCGGCGCGCCGGCGCGCTGCGCGATGTGCCGGGCGGTCACCTTGTCGCCCAGGTCGCGGATCGCCTGCGGGGTGGGGCCGATCCAGGTCAGCCCGGCGTCGATGACGGCCTGGGCGAAGTCGGCGTTCTCGGAGAGGAAGCCGTAGCCGGGGTGCACCGCGTCCGCGCCGGAGCGGGCCGCCACGTCGATCAGCTTGTCGATGCGCAGGTAGCTGTCCGCGGCGGTGTCGCCGCCGAGGGCGTACGCCTCGTCGGCGAGCGTGGCGTGCAGGGCGTCCCGGTCGGAGTCCGCGTAGACGGCGACGCTGGCCAGCCCGGCGTCGCGGCAGGCGCGGATGACGCGGACGGCGATCTCGCCGCGGTTGGCGATGAGAACCTTGCGCACCTTGTGGCTCCTCCCGGGAGGTCGTTGCCGGGAGTTTAGCGGCCGAGCTGCGGAGCCTAACGATCGCTCAGTGTGGGATGCGGCACTGTAGTCAAACTTGGTTATTACGCTTGTCCCGTGTCGGCGACGCGGATGATGATTCTCGGCCTGGTCAGGTGGATGCAGCCGGTGCACGGCTACGACGTGCGCCGCGAACTGCTCAGTTGGAGCGCGGACAAGTGGGCGAACGTGCAGCCCGGCTCGATCTACCACGCGCTGCGCAAGCTCACCGACGAGGGCCTGCTGCGGACCGTCTCGGTCGAGCAGGTGGGCGCCCGTCCGGCGCGCACCACGTACGAGGTGACGGCGAAGGGGGAGGACGAGTTCGAGACGCTGCTGCGGGCGCAGTGGTGGCAGGTCCAGGAGCCGCCCGATCCGTTCGTCGCGGCGTTCTCCTTCCTGCCGGCGATGCCCCGCGACGAGGCCGCGGCGGCGCTGCGCAACCGGGCGAACCTGCTGCGGGCCGGGGTGGAGTCGATGCGGGCCTCGCTCGACTCGGACTGGGTGCGCACCCGCAAGCCGGTGCACGTCGGGTGGATGTTCGAGCTGTGGCTGGCCCGCGCCGAGGCGGAGACGGCCTGGTGCGAGCGGATCGCGGAGCGGATCGAGTCGGGAGTGTCGTACCTGCCCGATGGGATGGAGCAGGCCGAGGGCTGGTCGGGCTGGTCCGACGGATCACGGTGACACGACATAATCAACGTTGACCAAAAGAGCTATATCGCGTTAGCCTCAGCGGGAATCGCGGGGGATTCGTGCGTCCTCGCGGACGATCGGCGGCCGCTCAGGTCCGCCCGGACGACCAGGAGCAGAAATGATCGAGACCAGGGGGTTGCGGAAGTCGTACCGCTCCCGCGCGGGTCGCGAGACGAAGACCGTGGACGCGGTCCGCGGCGTCAACCTCGACGTGGCGGCGGGGGAGATCTTCGGCTTCCTCGGGCCCAACGGCGCCGGCAAGACCACCACGCTGCGGATGCTCGCCACCCTCATCGAGCCGGACGGTGGCGAGGCCACTGTGGCCGGCGCCGACCTGCGCAAGGACCCGGCCGAGGTGCGCCGCCGGATCGGTTACGTGGCACAGGGCGGTAGCACCTGGGACGAGTCGAGCGCCCGTGAGGAGCTGGTCCTCCAGGCCCGCCTCTACGGCATCGGCAAGGCCGAGGCGCACCGCCGCGCCGAGCGCGCGCTCGAAGCGTTCCAGCTCGCCGAGTACGCCGACCGCAAGTGCAAGACCTACTCCGGCGGTCAGCGCCGGCGCGTCGAGATCGCGCTCGGCATCATCCACGAGCCGAAGATCGTCTTCCTGGACGAGCCGACCACCGGCCTCGACCCGCAGAGCCGCGCGCACATGTGGGACGAGATCCGCCGGCTGCGCACCGAGGGGATGACCGTCTTCATCACCACGCACTACCTGGACGAGGCGGACGCGCTCTGCGACCGCATCGCGATCATGGACCACGGCGAGGTGGTCGCCGAGGGCACACCGGCCGAGCTGAAGCGGGAGATCTCCGGCGAGGTGGTGATCGTCGGCCTGGACGCGCCCAGCACCCCGCGCGCCGCCGAACTGCTCGACACCGAGGCGTACGTGAGCAAGCTGGAGACCGTCGACGAGGGCGGCCTGCGCCTCTACGTCGACGAGGGCGCCACCGCCATCCCGCAGGTGCTGCGCCGCCTCGACCACGCCGGGCTGGACCTGCGCTCGATCGAGCTGCACCGCCCCAGCCTCGACGACGTCTTCCTCACCAAGACCGGCCGCTCGCTGCGCGAGTCCTGACCCCCGGAGAAGCTGTCATGAAACTCGCCCGCGACACCTGGCTGATCTTCCAGCGCCAGACGCAACTGCTGCTGCGCAACCCGGTATGGATCTTCGTCGGCGTCTTCCAGCCGGTGATGTACCTGCTCCTGTTCGCCCCGCTGCTCAAGCCGGCGCTGAACGCGCCCACCCAGGCCGCCGCGTACAAGATCTTCGTGCCCGGCCTGCTCGTGCTGCTGGCCATCTTCGGCGGCCTGTTCCAGGGGTTCGGCCTGATCGCCGAGCTGCGCGCCGGCGTGATCGAGCGCTCCCGGGTCACCCCGGTCAGCCGGCTCGCCCTGCTGCTCGGCCGCTCGCTGCGCGACGTCGTCTCGCTGATCGCTCAGGCGATCATCATCACGCTGCTGGCGCTCGCGTTCGACCTGCGCGTGTTCATCGGCAACCTGCTCCTGGCGTACCTGATGCTCGCCCTCATCGCGCTGATGACCTCGGCCGTCTCCTACGGCATCGCGCTCAAGGTCAAGAGCGAGGACGCGCTCGCCCCACTGATGAACACAGTCGCGCAGCCGGTGCTGCTGCTCTCCGGCATCCTGCTGCCGCTCACCTTCGCCCCCGGCTGGCTCCAAGGCGTGGCCAAGTGGAACCCGTTCTCCTGGGCGGTCGAGGGCACCCGTGCGCTGTTCAACGGCGACCTCGGCAACGACCGCGTCTGGCAGGGCCTCGGCATCATCGCGGTGCTCGCCGCCGCAGGCGTGTTCTGGGCCGCCCGCCAGTTCGCCCGCAGCGTCCGCTGAGCAGGGGAGACCTACCTCTCAGCAGGGGCGGGGCACCGGCCGGGCGCGCGTAGCGTAAGGCCGGTGCCCCGCCTCACCCGTGACCGGATCACCTGGCTGACCTACGCCCAGCTCGGTCTGTGGGGCTTCTTCCTCTACGGGTTCGGCCCGGTCGTACCCCTGCTCCGCGACGAACAGGGCACCAGCGCCGCCGTCGCCGGCCTGCACAGCACCGGCATCGCCGTGGGCGCGCTCGCCGGCGGCGCGCTGTTCGCCCCGGTCGCCCGCCGCCTCGGCCGCGGCCCGGCCATCTGGCTCGGCCTCGCCGGTGTCGCCGCCGGAGTCACCGCGCTCGGCCTGCTCCGTCCGCTGCCGGCCACGCTCGCCTCCGTCGCGGTCATCGCCACCTTCGGCATGATGGTCGTCAGCGGCGTCAGCGTGGTGCTCACCGCCCGGCACGGACCCGCCGCCCCCGCCGCGCTCACCGAGGCCAACGCGGCCTGCGCCGGCATGGGCATCCTGGCGCCGCTGACCATCGGCGCCACCGTCGACGCCGGTCTCGGCTGGCGACCGCTGATGGCCGTCGAGGTCGGGCTGATCACGCTCGTCGCGCTCGCCGCCCTGACCTTCCGGGTACGCGGGCCGAAAACCGCCCCCGCTGACGCGGCTGCCGGCATGCCCGTCCCCGTGGCCGCCTCCACCCGGGTCTCCGCCGTCCCCGCCCTCGGGGTTTCCGAGGCCGTCGTGCCTGCTCCCGTCGTCCCCGCTCCCGTGGTGCCTGCTTCGGTCGTCCCCGGTCCCGTGGTGCCTGCTCCCGTGGTGCCAGCTCCCGTCGTCCCCGCTCCCGTGGTGCCTGCTTCGGTCGTCCCCGCTCCTGCCGTCCCGGCTTCGGTCGTTCCCGCTCCTGCCGTGCCCGCTTCGGTTGTTCCCGCCTCCGGTGCCGTCGAGGCCGTCGCCACCGATTCCTCCGTCCGGGCCTCGGCCGTTCCCGCCTCCGGGGAGCCCGTTTCCTCCTTCGGCTCCGGTGCGGCGGGGCGGCTGCCGCGTGCGTACTGGATCGCCTGGGTTCTGATGTCCGTCACCGGGTCGATCGAGGTCTGCCTGTCGTTGTGGACCGCCGACGTGCTGCGGACCCATGCCGGGCTGAGCGCGGGCGGGGCGTCGGCGGCGGTCGCTGCGATCGTCTGCGGCATGTTCGCCGGCCGGCTCGCCGGTGGCCGGGCCGCGTTGCGCTGGGCGCCGGTGCCGCTGCTGCTCGGCGCGCTCACCGTCTCGACGGCCGGGTTCGCGCTGTTCTGGGGCAGCACCGTCGGCTGGCTCGCGGTCACCGGGCTGGTCGTGCTCGGGCTCGGCAACGCGCTGCACTACCCGTTGGCGATCTCGATCGCGCTGGCCGTCGCCGGTCCGGCCGCGGACAAGGCGGCGGGCTGGTCCGCGTACTCGATGGGTGTGGGTTTCGGGATCGCGCCGGTGGCCCTCGGATGGGTGGCCGACGGCGTCGGCCCGCACCCGGCGTTCCTGCTGCTGCCCGCGTTCATCGCAGTGGCGGTGCTGCTGACCGTGCGGCTGGGCCGTGCCCTGCCCGCGCCGGTCCGCGCGGCTTGATCGACTCCACTTCGGCGAGGTGGCGGCTTCGGCGATCAGGGATACCGCCACCTCGGCGAGGTTGTGTTCGGTCGGCTCAGCGCGTCCGGGCGAGTGTGAGGTCGTCGGCGGTGGGTGTCATGGCCGCCGTGCGCTGCCTGTTTGGTGCGGGGTGGCTTGATCGACTCCATGTCGGCGAGGTGGCGGTATCCGGTGCTCAGGGATGCCGCCACCTCGGCGAGGTTGTGTTCGGTCGGCTCAGCGCGTCCGGGCGAGTGTGAGGTCGTCGGCGGTGGGTGTCATGGCCGCCGTGCGCTGCTTGCTTGGTGCGGGTGGCTTGATCGACTCCATGTCGGCGAGGTGGCGGTATCCGGTGCTCAGGGATACCGCCACCTCGGCGAGGTTGTGTTCGGTCGGCTCAGAGCACCCGGGCGAGTGTGACCCCGTCGGCGATCGGCAGCATGACCGCCTCGACCCGGACGTCCGCGATGACCGCGTCGTTGAACGCGGCGATCGCCCGGTCGTCGGCGTTGCGTGGGGCGAGCACCCGGCCGTCGCGCAGCGTGTTGTCGACGGCGATCACCGCGCCGGGACGCATACGCGGCACCAGCTCGTCCCAGTAGATCGGGTAGCCGACCTTGTCCGCGTCGATGAACGCGAAGTCCAGGTAACGCTCGCGGGGCAGCTCGCGCAGCGTCTCCGCGGCCGGGCCGATGCGCAGCTCGATGCGGTCCTGCACGCCGGCGCGCTGCCAGTAGCGCCGGGCCACGCCCGTGTACTCCTCGGAGATGTCGAAGCAGGTCAACCGGCCGTCCTCGGCCAGCCCTCGGGCGATGGCCAGCGAGGAGAGGCCGGTGAACGTGCCGACCTCGACCGCCTGCCGTACGCCGAGCAGCCGGGTCAGGAACGTCAGGAACGCGGCCTGTTCGGGCGCGACCTGCATGACCGCCTCGGCGGGCAGGGCCGCCCGGGTCTCCTCGGCCAGCTCCTGGACGATCTCGTCCGGGGCGGACCCGTGGGCCACCAGGTAGGCGTGCAGTTCCGGGGTGAGCGGCAGCGGCTTCGTGGTCATGTCCGGACGTTAGCCGAGATGTTCGATCTCCTGGCCCCCGGGCGCGATCTTCGTCCACAGGTCGACGATGCTCAGCTCCACCTCGGCGAGCAGCCGGCGCAGCAACGGCAGGGACAACCCCACCACCGTGCCCGGGTCACCCTCGATCCCGGTCAGGAACGCCCCGCCCAGCCCGTCGATGGTGAACGCGCCCGCCACGGCCAGCGGCTCGCCCGTCGCCACGTACGCGGCGATCTCGTCGTCGCTGACATCCGCGAAGTGCACGGTGGTCGAGGCGACGGCCTCGGCGCGCGACTCGTGGGTCACGTCGATCAGGCAGTGCCCGGTGTGCAGGACACCGCTGTGCCCGCGCATCCGCTGCCACCGCCGGGTGGCGTCCGCCGCGTCATCGGGCTTGCCGAGGATCTCGCCGTCGAAGGCGAGTACCGAGTCACAGCCGAGCACCAGCGTGCGCTCGTCCGGCGAGGGCCGCAGCCGATCACGTACCGCCTGCGCCTTCAGCCGGGCCAGCTCCAGGCACAGATCCTCGGCCCGATCGCTCACCACCTGCGACTCGTCCACGCCGCTGACCAGCACGTCCGGCTCGATCCCGGCGGCCTGGAGCAACTTGCGGCGGGCGGGAGACTGCGAGGCGAGCACGAGGCGCACCGGTACGGAGGTCGACACCCCGCCGACGCTACCGGCTGACCCTCGGCGGCGGGTCGTCGGCACGTCGGCGGCGCCGCCAGAACAGGTACCCGCCGCCCGCCGCCACCAGCACACCGAGGGTGGCGAGCCCGCGTACGGTCGCGCTGCCGTCGTCGCCCTTGTCGGGTGCTGCCTCCGCTGACGCCGGTGGCGTGACGTTGGAGGACTCGAAGCCGAGCGGCGGTACGTCGGCGGTGAGCGCGGCGACCAGGTCGATGACGCCGTAGCCGTACTGGTCGTCGCGACCGGGTGGTCCCTTGTCGACGGCGGTGGCGGTCAGCCGGTGGGCGACTTCCTGGGCAGGGAGGTTGGGGTACTTGGAGCGGATGAGAGCAGCAGCCCCGGCAACGATCGCAGTCGCATCCGACGTGCCGGTGCCGACTCGATAGCCCTTGTTGAGTCCGGTGCTATAGATGTCAACGGCCGGCGCTACGACATCAATTTCAGGTCCGGCCACCGAGATCGCGGCGTGGTTTCCTGTTCTGTCGATTCCGCCAACGGCGATTACCGATTCCTCAACGGCGGGGTAGCCAACGAAGGCATCCTCCGGTCGGTTGCCGGCAGCGGCGACAATAGTGATATCCGCCGCTGTTGCAGTGCGGATTGCTTGAACTAGCTTCGGGCTTGCGCCGCCTACGCTGGAAATGCTAATCACCTTGGCGCCCTGCGAGGCTGCGAAGTCAATTCCTTCCGCCAGTACATCAGGGTCTCCACGACCGTCGGGCGGTGTCACTACTACCGGGAGAACTTTGGACTGGGGTGCAATTCCTTGAGCGGAACCTCCGCGGCCGGTCGCCGCGATTAGACCCGCCATTCCCGTTCCATGTCCACTCGAATCGCTTCGGCCTACGCTAGATCCGCCTTGGATCAGGTCTGCGCCCTTAAGTAGGTTCCCCCCAAGGTCGGGATGAGGGGAGACACCAGTATCTAGGACCGCGACAATGACATTTTCGCCCTGGTTAAGGGTGTGTGCCTGTGTTGCCTTCAAGTATTGAAGGTGCCACTGCTTCTCCGAAGATGATGATTTGAGTTCGAGGTGAACGGGGGTAACTGCTGCGCCCGTCAATGCCGCTAAAGTTGCCAGTAGTGCGACGCTAACCTGGCCGCGATCTAGGTTCACCTGTTAAAGCCGATGGCCGGCCCTGGATCTATCGGGCCCTCATCCTCGGGGGGTCGCATCACTGGTTCGACGCCTTTTTGCGTTTCCCAAGGATTGTCCGGATCCCACGCCGATTCCTTCGCCTGATCGGCACGTCCGCGGCTCGTTTTTGGTTGGTAACCCATCGGTCCACCCGCTGCGTTTCCGCTTGCCGGAACTGAAAAGGTGCCAGAAGCTCGAGCGCCGCCAGGTCGAGAACCCGCTGCTCCGGTGGGAGAGGTGCCTGCTCCGCCTCCGCCGATGACACCGCCAACTGGGTTGACCTTGCGCGGCGCGGACCGGTTCGGTTGTCCCTGTCCGCCGACAGGTGCGCCTCCGATAAGCCCAGGTGGGGTGGCGCGTGGAGCGGCGGCTGAGCCGTTGCGCTGGCTCTCCGGGTTCAGTGGACTGGCAGACGGCCTTCCACCGGTCGGGGAGCTAGAACCCGTCCGCGGCAAGTTGGGCGGAAGCGCTGGCGGCGTGCCGAGGCTTGCTGGGGCAGGATGTGTGATGTTCGGCCCGGCAGCAGGCTGCGAAATTGTTCCCGCCGTGCCAGGCGAGATGCCTCCGAGGACAGGGCCTGTCACAGGCCCATGATTCGGTGCTGCTGGTGGGAGCCGTTTCTCTGAGTGCCCGGCGGTATAGGCAGCCCTTGCACTTGGGCCAGTTGCGACCGGAACGATGGGAGGAATGAGGGGAACGGTGCCGCTACTTCCTCCGATTTCCTCTGTAGAGGCGTCGCGGGGAGGCCGAACCGGAGGTGGCGGCTGGCGAAGCATGACCTGGGCGTGCTGGAGTTCGCCGCTCAACCCCGTCATCAGTCCGCGAGCCCGTACGTTCAACTGCTCCAAGTCGTCGTCCGTCACCGGGGGACGTTCCGGCAACCGGCTGCCCGCCACCGCCTTCGGGTCGGCGATCGTCGCCTCGTACGCCTGCTTCTGCCGCAGCTTCTTCGCGTACTCCTCGTGCAGCGGCTGCAGCTCGGCCCGCGCGCTGCCGATGGCGCGGGCGGCGGCCGCCAACGCGTCGTAGTTCGCGGCGGCGGCGTCGTGGGTGCGCTGCACGCGGTCGATGAGCTGGTCGAGTTCGGCGATGTACGCCCGCGCGGCGGTGTTGGTCTCCGGCGGCCAGGCCTCGGCCAGACCGCGCCGGTATTCCCGAAGGCGGCTCAGGTGGGCCAGGGCGAGGTCGCAGACCTTGCGCCAGCCGGCCACCTGCTTCCACTGGCCGGCGGTGTCCTGGTCCTGCACGCACGCCCACATGCTGAGGACGTCCATCAGCCGCCAGTCGGTCAGCCCGGAGGTGCGTCCGCTGCCCCGTTCGATCACGGCAGGATCACCCGGCTCTGTTCGGGGGCGGTGGGGTCGGCCAGTGGCGGCATCGGGCGGGCGACGGTGCTCGACGGCCCGGCGAGCGCTCGTTCGACGTCGGCCACTCGGGCGGAGGAGAACGCGTCGGCGTCGCCGTAGTGGGCGGCGATCCGTCCGGCGGCGTCGGCGAGGCGGCCGGTCGCCGGTGCGAGATCCCACACGGCGCTCACCGCGGCGGTCTGGGTGTCGTGGTGGGCCTGGAGGAACTGGACCAGCTCGATGAAGGCGTCGGCCGGGTTGGGCACCGGCGCCTTCATGTCGTCGGCGATGTAGGACAGGTGCGGCGAGTAGTTGCGCGTCACCTCGTCCTGGAGGCGGTCGGCGAACTCCCGCATCTGCCGGATGTCGGCCTCGATGCCGCCGTAGCCGCGCAGCCAGCCGGCTGGCTGGTTGTCCTCCGGGATCATCGGAGCCTCCTGCCCGTCACCACACGGTTTCCCTGAGTGAGGTTAATGGCTCGACGCTGATCCCGGCAGCCCCGCCCGTCGCCGCGGGCGGGAGGTGAGGTCAGCGGGGGAGGCCGGAGGCCCGCCACGCGCCGGGCCCCGCGACGGGCCCGGCCAGGGCGGGGCGTGCGCTGCGCGCCCACTGCGACACGGGGGCCGGCGCGGCGGCCTGGGCCGGGCGGGTGCGGACCACGATCGCGCCGACCAGAGCGGCCAGCTCCTCGGCGGTGGGCACGCCACGGACGATCCGGAACAGCGGCTCCTCGGCAGACATGACCCAAGGGTACGCGTCGCGAATTCGACCTTCGCCGTACAGTGGCGTGCCGACGGTGTGGGCGTCGCAGCGGCCGGGTACGGTTTCTGCGATGTCGAACGCGCTCCCCCAACTCGTCGCCGACCGATACCGGCTTCTCACGCCGCTCGGTCAAGGCGGCATGGGCCGCGTCTGGAAGGCGCGGGACGAGGTGCTGCACCGGGACGTGGCCATCAAGGAACTGGTCCCGCCCCCCGGCCTCACCCCGGAGGAGCGCCGCGAGATGCGTGAGCGCTCGCTGCGTGAGGCGCGGGCGATCGCCCGGCTCAACAACGTCAACGTGGTCCGCATCTTCGACGTGCTGCGCACCGACGGCGATCCGTGGATCGTCATGGAGTACGTGGCGTCGAAGTCGTTGCAGGACACCATCGCCGAGGACGGCCCGGTCTCGGTGGCGAAGGCGGTCGAGATCGGCCTCGGCGTGCTGAACGCGTTGAAGGCCGCGCACAAGGCCGGGATCATGCACCGCGACGTCAAGCCGGGCAACGTGCTGCTCGGCGAGGACGGCCGCGTGGTGCTCACCGACTTCGGCCTGGCCACCATCCCCGGCGACCCGAACGTGACGCGCACCGGTATGGTACTGGGCTCGCCCGCGTACATCTCTCCGGAGCGCGCCCGCGACGGCACTGCCGGCCCGGAGGCCGACCTCTGGTCGCTCGGCGCCACGCTCTACGCGGCGGTCGAGGGCAAGTCGCCGTACGCGCGCCCGTCGGCGATCGCCACGCTCGCCGCGCTCGCCACCGAGCCGATGCCGCCGCCGCGCAACGCCGGGCCGCTCAAGCCGGTGCTCCAGGGCCTGCTGCGCAAGGACCCGGACGAGCGGATCACCGCCGAGGTGGCCGAGCGCATGCTGCGCAAGGCCGCCGGCCGGCGGGCCAAGAGCATCTCGCTGCTGGACGGCGTACGCCGTCCCGGGCCGAACGGTCCGCGCGTGCCGCGCCCGCCGCTGGTGCCCGCGCCGCGCCCGGCCGACCAGGCCGAACGCGCCGCGTCCGGGGTCGCCGCAACCGGGGGTACGGCGGCAGCCGCCGACCCGACGGCGAAGGTGCCGGCGCCCACCTCGGACGCCGGGCCCACCGCGAAGGTGACCCCGCCGCCCGCCGATCCGACGGCGAAGCTCGACCCGGCGCCCTCGACCGACGAGACGCTTGTGGACGACGAGGCCCGGGTGGACGGCGTCGACCCGGCGCTGGACGAGACGCGGCTCGACGGCGAGCCGGTCACCGACACCCCGGCGCCGGTGAGCCCGGCCGCGTCCGGCTCCGCGCCGGTCAGCCCGGCTCCGGCTTCAGCCGATCCCGCGCCGTCGACCGGCCGGGCGACGGTGCTGCCGGTTGAGAAGTCCGCGCCCAACCGCCGCAACCTGCTGATCGGCGCGCTGGTCCTGCTGCTGCTCGTCGGCCTGGTAGTGGCCGTGCCGCTGCTGAACAACGGTGACGACGGCGACGGCGGTGAGCCGACGGCCGGCACCTCGGCGTCGGCGGCGCCGCCGCCCGCGCCGAGCGAGAGCGCGTCGCCGAGCGCCCCGGCGGCGTCGGCCAGCCCCACGCCGTCGGCCAGCCCGTCGGCGTCCGGGGCCGCGTTGCCGGCCGGCTGGCGCCTCTACACCGGCCCGAACGGCTTCAAGGTGCCGATCCCGGAGAACTTCCAGGCGCGGGTCGGCGGGGACAACGTCGTGCTCTACGAGGTCGGCGGCAGCCGGCGGGTGCTGTTCATCCAGTGGACGTCCGATCCGAAGCCCGACGCGTACACCGACTGGCAGAAACAGGAGCCGTACCGCGCGTCGCGTGTGCGGGGCTACAAGCTGGTCGGCATCACCAAGTGCGACGGCTACTACCGCACCTGCGCCGACTGGGACTGGCTGGAGACGCGCAACGGCGACACCCGCTTCCATGTCCGCAACCGGGGTGTGGCGACCGCCAGCAACCGGGGCTTCGCGTTGCGCTGGGAGGTGCCCGCGAAGGACTGGGACGCCAACCTGGCCAACTGGGAGATCATCACCAAGGGCTTCGTGCCGGACCGCAAGAACTGACCGGGAATCCCGCGCGGTTACGAAACTCGCTCGCATGGCTTTCCGTCGTCGGGGGTATGAATCCCTCCGACGACGGAAGGAGGCGCGACATGGGTTACCGACGGAGGTACACCGGCCCGCGGCTGGCACTGTGGATGCTCGTGGCGCTCGGCGACGTCGTACTGCTCCTGATCAGCGCCGGCCTGTCCGCGCCGGTCGCGGTCCTCGGCGTGCTGACGCTCACTGTCGCCGGTGTGGCGGCGTGGCGCCTGATGCGCCGGACGCCGGTGCCCGTCCCGGCCACCGCGCGCCGCAGAGCCTGACCTCGGGTACGACGACAGCGGGACCGCCCCGAGACGAGGCGGTCCCATTGCTTTCGCGCGCCGGTCAGGTGTTGTTGGCCAGCGCGATCAGCCGGCTGCGGTCGCCGTTCCAGTAGTTGCGGTCGACGTTGCCGCTGATCCCGGAGACGGCGCCGGTGCTGGTGTACTGCCAGAAGCTCCAGAACGGGGCGCCGGCCGGCAGGGTGCCCGGCGCGCTGGCCCAGCGGGCGAGCCACAGCGGGTGGTTGGCCCACGGGCCGGTCCAGCTGCCGGTGCACTGGTTCCACCAGCTCGTGGTGGTGTAGATGACCGCGTACCGGCCGGTGCGGGAGCGGTAGGTGTTCAGGAAGTCCTGGATCCAGTTGCGCATGCCGGTGGTGCTCAGGCCGTAGCAGTAGCCGCCGCTGTACGGGTTGCCCTCGATGTCCAGCGCGGCGGGAAGCGTACGGCTGTCCGCCGACCAGGCACCACCGTTGCTGGCCAGGTAGTTGGCCTGGGTGGAACCGGCGGAGATGTTCGGCCGGGCGAAGTGGTACGCCCCGCGGATCACCCCGGCGTTGTACGCGTTGACGTAGTTCGCGTTGAAGTTCGGGTCCTTGTAGCTCGTACCCTCGGTGGCCTTGATGAAGGCGAACTGGATGCCCGAGTTACGCACGCTGGTCCAGTTGATGCTGCCCTGGTAGCGGGAGACGTCGATCCCGGGCGTGGTCGCGGCGGCGGCCGGTCCGGCGGTCGCCACGAGGGCCGCGGCCGCGGTGGCGGCGGCGGCCAGGCCGGCGGCGAGAAGCCGGCGTACGGAGAGTCTGGTACGGGCCATGGTTGCCTCCAGAGGGACGTCCGTTGATTGATGCCCATCTTTGGAGATTAGTGCCCTAGATCGCAATAGGAAGAAAGGAAATCTTCATCGGCGGCCGTCGTTCGCCCAGGTGGCGCGACAGTTGCGGATCAGCGCAGGTCGCTCGGGTCCATCGCCCAGCGGAACGGCTCGGTGACACTGAGCGTCTCACCTGCCTTGGCGACGGCATCCTCGACGTAGTGCGCGCCGTCGAGCCGGTGCAGCCGCAGCGAGTGGCTGTCGCCGTCCTGCTCGACGAGCAGGTACCACGGAATCCGGGCGATCGCGTAGAGCTGCATCTTCAACACCCGGTCGACTCCGGAGTTCCGGGGCGAGACGACCTCGCCGACCAGCGCCACACGTTCCGCGTCCAGGATCGCGCCCTCGTCGTCGGCATCTGTGACGACGAGGTCGGGGATCATGATCCGGTCGACGCCGAGCCGAACGTTGACGCCGTGATGGACGCAGAACCCGACCGGCGCGGCCACCGACTCGACGGCGTTCGCCAACCGGCGCACCACCCGCTGATGCCGCAGGTCCGGGGCGGGGCTGACGACCAGTCCTCGGTCGAACAGTTCGACGCGGTGGTGACCGTCGCCCATCGCGAGATAATCGGCCTCGGTCAGCGGGGTCACGGACGCACCAGTTACCGAATCCACCCGACATCATCTCCGTTCCAGTAACTGCCCGGCCAAGTCTGACCGGCTGCGGGAGCACGCCGGTCGAACGACACGGCTCGGGGCGGTAGGCTCCCCGCCCATGCCCCTGATCGACGGTCTCACCACGCTCTGGGACACGCTGACCAGCGCCCAGCCGGACCCGCCGCCGCTGCTCGTGGTTCTCACCGCCGTGGTCGCGCTCGCGGTGGTCGTGGCCCGGCTGCCCTGGCGGATCGCCCGTAACGCGGTGACCATCGCGCACGAGGGCGGCCACGCGCTCGTCGCGTTGCTCACCGGCCGGCGGCTGCACGGCATCCGGCTGCACTCGGACACCTCCGGGCTCACGCTCTCCGCCGGCCGTCCCACCGGGCCCGGCATGATCCTCACGCTGCTCGCCGGATACGTCGCGCCGTCGCTGCTCGGCCTCGGCGGCGCGTGGCTGCTGGCCGGGAACCGGATCACGCTGCTGCTCTGGCTCGCGGTGGCGCTGCTGCTGGCCATGCTGGTGATGATCCGCAACCTGTTCGGCGTGCTGTCGCTGCTGGTCACCGGTGGGGTGGTGCTCGCCGTCTCCTGGTACACCTCGCCCGAGGTGCAGGCCGCGTTCGCCTGGACGTCGGTCTGGTTCCTGCTGATCGGTGGCGTACGGCCGGTGTTCGAGCTGCACCGGCAGCGCGCCCGGGGCCGGATGCCGCAGTCCGACGCCGACCAGCTCGCCCGGATCACGCCGTTCCCGGCGCTGTTCTGGGTGGGCGTGTTCCTGCTGGTGAGCGTGGGCGCGCTGGCCGCCGGCGCGCTGCTGCTGGCCGGCCCGATCCTGGCCGACGCGGGGCTCACCGGCTGACCGCGCCGAGCCGCACGAACGCGCCGAGCCGCGCCGGCCCGCTGCACGCCGTATCGCGCCGCGGAGCGGGCCGCTACGTGGCAGGGCAGAATCGGACCGTGCGATATGTGATCATCGGAGCGGGCGCGGTCGGCGGCACCATCGGCGTACTCCTGGCCGACGCCGGCCACGACGTGACGCTCGTGGCCCGCGGCGCGCACCTGGACGCGCTGCGGGAGCGGGGTCTGACGCTGCGCACGCCGGACCGTGACGTGACCGGCCGGCTCCCGGCGGTGGCCGGGCCGGACGGGCCGCCGCTGCCGGCGGACACAGTGCTGGTCCTCACCGTGAAGTCGCAGGACACCGTGGCGGCACTCGACGTCTGGGCGGACGTCCCGGTCGAGGGTGGCGGGACGGCGGGCGAACGGCTGCCGGTCGTGCTGGCCCAGAACGGCGTCGCGAACGAGCCGGCCGCGCTGCGGCGCTTCGCCCGCGTACACCCGGTGTGCGTGTGGCTGCCCGCCACCCACCTGGAACCGGGCGTGGTGGTCGCCAACGGCCATCCGCATCCGGGCATGCTGCACATCGGCCGCTACCCGAGCGGCGCCGACGACACCAGCCGCGCGGTCGCCGCCGACCTGACCGCCGCCGGGTTCGTCGCGCCGGTGCGCGACGACGTGATGCGCTGGAAGTACGGCAAGCTGCTCGCCAACCTCGGCAACGGCCTCCAGGCGCTGCTCGGCCGGGACGTGCCCGAAGCCCTGTCGAAACGGGTACGCGCCGAGGGCGAGGCGGCGCTCGCGGCCGCCGGCATCGCCCACACCTCGGTCGAGGAGGAGGCCGCCGAACGCGGTGACCTGGTGTCGCACCGGCCGGTGGGCTCCGGCGGCTCCACCTGGCAGAGCCTGGCCCGTGGTGCGGGCTCGGTCGAGACCGACCACCTCAACGGCGAGATCGTGCTGCTCGGGCGACTGCACGGCGTACCCACCCCGGCCAACGCGGCGGTGCAGACCGCGGTACGCCGGGCCGTCCGCGACCGGATCCCGGCCGGCGGCTTCCCGCTCGGCGAGTTGGAGAAATTGCTCGGCTGAGCGGGCAACCCGCGCCGCGCCGCCAGGCGTGTCCCCTCACGAACACGGGGAGGTGGCAGGTGCCCGACAGCGACGGCTTCGACGAGTTCTACCGGGGCAGCCGGCAGCGGCTGCTCGGCTTCGTCTACGTGCTCACCGGCGACCTCGCCGAGGCGCAGGACGCCGTGCAGGAGGCGTACATCCGGGCCTGGCAGCGGTGGTCCACGGTGCGTGCGTACGACGACCCGGAGGCATGGGTACGTGTGGTGGCGAGCCGGATCGCGGTGAGCCGCTGGCGCAGCCTGCGCAGCCGGGCCCGTGCCTACCTGCGCCATGGCGCGGTGGCGGACGTGCCGCCGCCGAGCACCGAGACGCTGGACGTGGTCGCCGCGCTGCGCCGGCTGCCCGAGGCCCAGCGCACCGCGATCGCCATGCACTACCTGCTCGGCATGCCGGTCGCCGAGGTGGCGCGGGAGACCGAGGCCCCGATCGGCACCGTCAAGGCCCGGCTGTCCCGGGGGCGGACCGCGCTCGCCGGGCTGCTCGCCGTGGTGGACCTGGAAGAGGAGGCGGCAGATGCCTGACGACGTCGCGCTCGTGGAGTTGCTGCACCGGGACCTGCGCAACGTCACCTGGCCGGAGCCGGAGGCGATCCGGGCCACGGCCCGGCGGCGCAGCCGGCGCTCCGCCGCGCTCGCCGCGGTCTCGGTGGTGGTCGTCGCGGCGCTCACCGCGACCCTCGTGGATCGGGGCGGTGCGCCGCCACCGCCCGCCGGCGCCGTCGACGGGCCGGGGGAGATCGTGGCCGAGGCGATGCTGGAACCGGCCGACATCCCCGTTCCCACAGGCGAGCGGCTCAGCGAGACCGGCCTCGACGAGCCGGTCCGGGTCGACGACCTCCTCCAGGTCTGCGCCCGGGAACAGGGGCGGCCGGCCGAGGAACCGCGCTCGCGCTACTCGCGGTCGCAGACCCTGATGGAACCGCCGACCGAGCCCGCGACCACCGTCGGATCGGTCCTCACCCAAGAGGTCTACCGGATGGAACCCGGGGCGGCGGGCCGGTTCGTCACCGACCTGGAGGGCACTGTCGCGGCCTGCGGCGCGTGGCGGACGACGGGCCAGGCCTACACCGAGCGGGGGATGGTCGGCGCCGAGGTCGTGCACCGCTGGTACGTCGCGGCGAGCGGCTTCGCCGGCGATCAGGCGCTGCTGCTGCGCCACGAGGCGAGCGTGCCGCCGGACCAGGCGACCGGCCGGCCGCCCGGCTATGCGCCGTTGTACGAGGACCGGCTGGTCGTAAGGGTGGGTGACCTGGTGACGGTGCTGATCCCGTCCGGCCGGCTGCGGACCGACCTGCCCCAGGGCCAGGTGCCCGAGGCCAGGGTGACCGAGGAACAGGTACGGCAGATGGCCCGGGTCGCCGCCGAGCGGATGTGCGTGGCCGCGAACCCGGGTTGCTGACGCCGGTGCCCCGCCGACTCGGTGGCGGGGCACCAGGTCGGCTACAGCGGGATGTTGCCGTGCTTCTTCGGCGGCAGCGTCTCGCGCTTGGTGCGCAGCACCCGCAGCGCCCGCACGATCTGGGTACGCGTCTCGTGCGGCGGGATCACCCCGTCGACGTAGCCGCGCTCGGCGGCGATGTACGGGTTGGCGAGCGTGTCCTCGTACTCGGCGATCTTCTCGGCGCGGACGGCGGCCGGGTCCTCGGCGTTCGCCAGCTCCGAGCGGTAGAGGATGTTCACCGCGCCCTGCGCGCCCATCACCGCGATCTGCGCGGTCGGCCAGGCGAAGTTCAGGTCCGCGCCGAGGTGCTTGGAGCCCATCACGTCGTACGCGCCGCCGTAGGCCTTGCGGGTGATGACTGTGACCTTCGGGACGGTGGCCTCGGCGTACGCGTAGATGAGCTTCGCGCCGCGGCGGATGATGCCGTCCCACTCCTGGCCGGTGCCGGGCAGGAAGCCGGGCACGTCGACGAAGGTGAGCACCGGGACGTTGAACGCGTCGCAGGTGCGCACGAACCGGGCCGCCTTCTCCGACGCGGCGATGTCGAGCGTGCCGGCGAACTGCATCGGCTGGTTCGCCACCACGCCCACGGGACGCCCCTCGACGCGGCCGAAACCGACAACCATGTTCTGCGCGTACAGCGGCTGCACCTCGAGGAACTCGCCGTCGTCGAGCACGTGCTCGATGACCCGGTGCATGTCGTACGGCTGGTTCGCCGAGTCCGGGATCAGCGTGTCCAGTTCCCGGTCCTCCTCGGTGACGTCGAGGATCGCGGGCGCGTCGAAGACCGGCGGCTCGTCCAGGTTGTTCGACGGCAGGTACGACAGCAGCGCCTTGACGTACTCGATCGCGTCCTCCTCGTCGGTGCCGAGGTAGTGCGCGTTGCCGCTGCGGGTGTTGTGGGTGCGGGCGCCGCCCAGTTCCTCCATGCCGACGTCCTCGCCGGTGACCGTCTTGATCACGTCGGGGCCGGTGATGAACATGTGCGAGGTCTGGTCGACCATGACGGTGAAGTCGGTGACCGCCGGGGAGTAGACGGCGCCGCCCGCGCACGGGCCCATGATCAGCGAGATCTGCGGGATGACGCCGCTGGCCCGGACGTTGCGGAAGAAGATCTCGCCGTAGAGGCCGAGGGAGGTGACGCCCTCCTGGATCCGCGCGCCGCCGGAGTCGTTGATGCCGACGACCGGGCAGCCGATCTTCATGGCGAGGTCCATCAGCTTGACGATCTTCTCGCCGAAGACCTCGCCGAGGGAGCCGCCGAAGACGGTGAAGTCCTGCGAGAAGACGCAGACCTGCCGGCCGTCCACGGTGCCGTAGCCGGTCACCACGCCGTCCCCGTACGGGCGGGTCTTCTCCAGCCCGAAGTTGGTCGAGCGATGCCGGGCGAACTCGTCCAGCTCGACGAACGAGCCCTCGTCGAGGAGCATCTCGATCCGCTCGCGGGCGGTCTTCTTGCCCCGCGCGTGCTGCTTCTCGACCGCGCGTGCCGACCCGGCGTGCACCGCCTCGTCGAGCCGTCGCTCCAGGTCCGCCAGCTTGCCGGCGGTCGTGTGGATGTTGAACCCGGTCTCGGTAGTCACCCGTGGAATATAACGATGGTTCAGGTGTCTGAGGCTGTGCAGTGCGCCTCACCGCTTCGCGGCGACCGGCGGACCCGGTGGCCGTAGGCTGGCGGGATGCCCGGTTCGCCGTACACCGATCTGGACCGACCGCCGCTGTCGGCGGCCCGGCTGCGGCGCGCGCTCGTCGCGCCGCACGGGCCCTGGCGCCGGTTGGAGTTGCTGGCCGAGACCGGCTCGACGAACGCGGACGTGGTGGCCGCGGCGCGGGCCGGCGAGCCGGAGGGCCTGGTGGTGGTCGCCGAGCGGCAGACCGCCGGCCGCGGCCGCCGGGGCCGCGTCTGGCAGTCGCCGCCGCGCGCCGGTCTCGCGACGAGCGTGCTGCTGCGGCCCGGCGAGGCGGTCGCGGAGCGCGGCTGGTCGCCCGTGCCCACCACCGGGTACGGCTGGCTGCCGCTGCTGGCCGGTGTCGCGCTGGCCGAGGCGGTACGGCTGCTGGCCGAGCTGGACGCGCGGCTGAAGTGGCCCAACGACCTGCTGGTGGACGGTGCGAAGTGCGCCGGGGTGCTGGCCGAGGCGGTGCCGGGGGAGAACGACAGGCCGCCGGCGATCGTGGTCGGTGTCGGGCTGAACGTGACGCTGCGCGCCGACGAGCTGCCGGAGAACCCGACCGGGCTGCCCGCCACGTCGCTCCAGCTCGCCGGCGCCACCGCCACCGACCGCGATCCGCTGCTGCGGGCGCTGCTGCGCTCGCTCGCCGACTGGTACGAGCGCTGGCGTGACGCCGGAGGCGACGCGGAGGCCAGCGGGCTGCGTGAGGCGTACCTGGCGGGGTGCGCCACAGTCGGCCGCCAGGTGCGGGTGCTGCTGCCCGACGGCCGCGAGGTGCACGGCACCGCCACCGGCGTGGACGCCGACGGGCAACTCCTGGTCGAGACGGGCGCCGAGACGCTGCGGCTGGCCGCAGGCGACGTGCTGCACCTGCGGTGAAAGGAAGGGCACCCTCTTAACGCCTCCGGTAGAGGAAGGGCCCCCTGTTAACAACCACGGGTAGCCGTCCGCGCGGCCGATGCCGGCCGGATGCGCCGACCGGTTACGGTCAGCGCGTCCGGTTCTGCGAGGAGGTTCAGCCGTGGCGTTCCCCGAAGACGTGCTCACCGAGGACGAGCACGTCGTGTTGCACCTGCACCCGCACTGGAAGGCCCTGATCCGGCCGGTCCTGGTGCTCGTGCTCGCCGTCGCGGCGGTCGTCGCCGGGTGGCTCCTGCTGCCCGACGGCAGCGGCGGCACGATCGCGCTCTACGCGATCGCGGTGGTCGGCCTGGCACTGGTGCTGTGGCTGGGTCTGTGGCCGTTCCTGGTCTGGCGCACCACGCACTACCTGTTCACCAACGAGCGGGTGCTGCTCCAGCAGGGGGTGCTGTCGCGTAACCGGCGGGACCTGCCGCTGACCCGGATCAACGACCACGCCATGCACCAGCGTTTCGTGGAGCGGCTGCTCGGCTGCGGCACGCTGACCATCGAGTCGGCGGGTGAGCGCGGCCAGTCGGTGCTGCACGACGTGCCGGGCGTGGACAAGGTTCAGACGAAGCTCTACGAGCTGGTCGAGGCGCACCACGACAAGCACAGCCTGGGTGACGGCGAGATGCGCGAGATCCTGGCCGACATGACCGAGGGCAAGGCCCTGCGCGACCAGCCCTGACGTTGACCGACGGAAAAGGCCGGCACCCCGTGTCAGGGGTGCCGGCCTTTCGTCGTTCAGCGGCGGGCGCGGCGGGGCTGGAGTTCCGCGGCGAGTTCGGCGTCCAGGTCGGCGCCGAGCGCGCCACCCAGTCCGGCGTCCGCCGGTGCGGGGCGGCCACGCGGTGGCGGGAAGTCGGCCACCCGGCCGGCGCCCGGAGCTGGTTCCTCCTCCTCCAGCTCGCTGACCGACTCGGCCAGCTCGGCCACCGGGTCCATCTCGGCGACGTTGTCCCACTCGTCACGCGGCACCGAGTGCCAGGTCTCCTCGGCGTGCTTGGGTACCGGCTGGAAGACGAACGTGCGGTACGACCAGAAGCGGAACAGCGTGGCCAGCAGGACACCGATGGTCTTGGCGACGTTCAGCGCGAGCAGGCCGTGTACGCCGAGGCCGTACTTGGCCAGGGCCAGGACGCCGAGTTCGATGAGCAGACCCGCGCCGTTGAAGAGGAAGAACAGGACGTATTCGCGCCGGAGTGCCGATTTCGGTCGATCACGGTACGTCCAGTGACGATTCATCAGATACGACGTGATCGTGGCAACAATCGTCGCGATCACTGTCGCCTTCAGCTGACCGTCACGGAAAACCGTGAGTGCCAGCGCATTGAACACCGCGTAATTGATGACGGTGTTGATGCCGCCGACGATGCCGAATTTGAGCGCCTCGTGGATGAACTTCTGCCAGCGCTCGGGCAGCAGACGGACTCCAGGCATGCGGAACACCTTAGGCAGTTGGCTGGGCCGGCTGGGCCCGGCGGGTCGGGATGGGCGGTTCGTCACGCCCCGGACTCTCGGTCGTGGCTCGTTGCCGGAACGGGAGGTGTTCCCGCCTCGACGAAGACGAACCGTCGGTACGACCAGAACCGGAAGAGTGTCCCCAGGCCGGTGCCGACGACGAAGCTGGCGATGTTGTCAGCCAGGGGCGTCTGGAACACCGCGGGCCAGATCGCGCCCAGCCCGTAGTGGCTGATCGCCAGGCAGGCCACCGCGATGCCGAGGCCGACCGCGTTGAAGAAGAAGAACAGCGCGTACTCGCGGGCCGGGTTCGACCGCTGCCGGTGCCGCCACGTCCAGAACCGGTTGCCGAGGAAGGCGACGGTCGCGGCGATCACCGTGGAGATGGTCTTCGCGGCCAGCGGTGCCATGTCCCGGCCGCTGGACAGGTAGTTGAAGAGGATGAAGTCCACGACGAAGGCCAGGCCGCCGACGGTGGCGAACTTGCTCAGCTCGTGGATGAGGTGACCGAAACGGTCGAGCAGTGCTCCGATCGGACCCCGGCGGGTCTGCGGAGCCCCCGGTTGGTCTCCGGTCATCGTCGCGGCCACCCGCCGAGAGTACCGGTTGCGCGGTAACCGGGCGGACTGCAACGGCGAGTCGGCCACGACGGCTTCGCCGCGGCCGTCGCGCTCGGGCTGCCGGGGTCGGAGAGGCGTCGCCCGTTCTCGATGTCCGTGAGCAGAGCGTAACGCGCTGTGCGAATCTGTGGAGCGCATCACGGAATCGTCTTTCGCGACATGTTCGTACGCTTCAACGCGATCGGGCGTCGCGGTCACTCGGTGCCGGACCCGGCCGTCGAAGGTTCACCGCAGGATTTGCGTGAAACTGCGCGCGAAAGCGGGTATCAGATCGTGATGCCGCAGCGTGGCCGTACCTTGTGCAGTTCTTCACAACCAGTCCCACTGACTGACGAGGCAGTCCGGTTTACGCTGAGCCCAATCCCAGGTTTCCACGAGGCGGCGTACCAGCCCGCCGGAACTCGTGCACCCCATAGATCGGTCAGCGTCGACCACAAGGAGAAGTGACATGGTTGCTCCGGCTGCTGTTCGGGGTATCGATCAGGCCCCGACGTCCAACCCCAAGCTGCTCGCCTGGGTACGTGAGGTCGCGGAACTGACCACCCCGGACCGTGTGGTCTGGGTGGACGGGTCTGATGAGGAGTGGCGCCGCCTCACCGACGAACTCGTCGAGAACGGCACCCTGATCCGCCTCAATCCCGAGAAGAAGCCCAACTCGTTCTACGCGCGTACCGACCCCACGGACGTCGCCCGGGTGGAGGAGCGCACCTTCATCTGCTCCGTCGACGAGGCGGACGCCGGCCCCACCAACAACTGGATGGCGCCGGCCGAGATGAAGCGGACGATGACGGAGCTGTACCGCGGCAGCATGCGCGGGCGCACCATGTACGTCATCCCGTTCTGCATGGGCCCGGTCGAGGCCGAGAACCCCATGTTCGGCGTGGAGATCACCGACAGCCCGTACGTCGTCGCCTCGATGCGGATCATGACCCGGATGGGGTCGTCGATCCTGGAGGCGATGGGCGACGACGCCGACTTCGTGCACGCGCTGCACTCCATCGGCGCCCCGCTCGCGCCGGGTGCGCAGGACGTGGCGTGGCCGTGCAACGAGACCAAGTACATCTCGCACTTCCCGGAGACCCGGGAGATCTGGTCGTACGGCTCCGGCTACGGCGGCAACTCGCTGCTCGGCAAGAAGTGCTACTCGCTGCGTATCGCCAGCGTGATGGGGCGCGACGAGGGCTGGCTCGCCGAGCACATGCTGATCCTCAAGATCACCTCGCCGGAGGGCAAGGTCTACCACATCGCCGGCGCCTTCCCGTCGGCCTGCGGCAAGACCAACCTCGCCATGCTGGAGCCGACCATCCCGGGCTGGAAGGTCGAGACCATCGGCGACGACATCGCCTGGATGCGGTTCGGCGCGGACGGCCGCCTCTACGCGATCAACCCCGAGTACGGCCTGTTCGGCGTCGCACCCGGCACCGACTGGAAGACCAACGCCAACGCCATGCGGACGCTGGACCGGGGCAACTCCATCTTCACCAACGTGGCGCTCACCGACGACGGCGACATCTGGTGGGAGGGCATGGGTGAGCCGCCGGCGCACCTGATCGACTGGAAGGGCAACGACTGGACGCCGGAGAGCGAGAGCCTCTCCTCGCACGCGAACAGCCGTTTCTGCACGCCGATCACGCAGTGCCCGATCCTGGCCGACGACTACTACGACCCGAACGGCGTGCCGATCGACGCGATCCTGTTCGGTGGCCGCCGCCGGGACACCATCCCGCTGGTCACCGAGGCCCGCGACTGGGTGCACGGCGTCTACATGGGCGCCACGCTCTCCTCGGAGACGACCGCCGCCGCCTCCGGCGCGGTCGGCGTGGTCCGCCGCGACCCGATGGCCATGCTGCCGTTCATCGGTTACAACGCCGGCGACTACTTCCGGCACTGGATCGAGATGGGCAAGGGCGCGGACGGCGACGAGGCCAAGCTGCCCAAGATCTACTACGTGAACTGGTTCCGCAAGGACGCCGAGGGCAACTTCCTCTGGCCGGGCTTCGGCGAGAACTCCCGCGTGCTCAAGTGGGTCATCGAGCGGCTGGAGGGCCGGGCCGAGGCCGTGGAGACGCCGATCGGCATGGTGCCGGCGCAGGACGCGCTCGACGTCGAGGGTCTGGACATGACCCCGGAGGACGTCCGGATCGCGCTGAAGGTCGACGCGGACGAGTGGCGCAACGAGCTGCCGCTGGTCACCGAGTGGTTCGAGAAGTTCGGGGACAAGCTCCCCGGCGTGCTCTGGGCCGAGCTGGACGCGCTGCGCGCCCGGCTCGACGCGGAGCCGCAGAAGTAACAGGTGTGCCTGTTGCCCCCGCCGGGCAACATCGGATGCCATGAGGACGGCCGCTGAACCTGTCGAGGTCCGGCGGCCGTCCGCCGTCCGGGCGCTCACCACGCTGCTCGCCGTGACCGCGGCGGCCACCGTCGTGGTCGAGCTGCTCAACTACTGGTACGCCCCGGAGCAGGAGTTCGGTCTGGCCGTACGCACCGGCTGGGCGATGCTCCGGTCGCTCGGCTTCCTGCTGCTGATCGGGCAGGTGAACAAGGGCCGGGTGGGTGCGCGGCCGTTCGGGCTGATCCTGGCCGTGACCACGATCTTCGCGGTCGGGCGGCTGATCGTGCCCCGGCAGGGGGTGCCCGCGCTGCCGGGCCTGGTCGGGTTCGCCGTGCTCACCGCGCTCTGCGTCGCCGTGGTGGTGCTGCTCTACCGCTCCGAGGCGATCCGCGCGCACCTGGTCCGGCACCGCAAGGGCCTGGTCGTCGAGGGCGGGACGATCGCCTGGCGGGAGATGGCGCCGAAGCGCCCGCAGGCGAACGGCTGGCTGCTCACCGCCCGGGTCGCGGCGTTCACCTACAGCCCGCTGATGCTGGTGCCGGCGCTCGTCGCGACCGGCGCCGTACTGGACGGGCGGCTGGCCGCCGTACCGGCATTGATCTTCTGGTTCGGCGCCGGCATCGCGGTCAGCTACGCCGTGCTGTTCTGCACCGCCTTCCTGCTGCGCGACCGGGCATGGGCGCGCCGGGCGCTGGTAGTGGTCACACTCGGCGTCCTGGCGATCGACCTGCCGCTGTGCTGGTGGCTGCTCGGCACCGACGGCCTGATCCGCGACGGCGCCCCCCTGGTCACGGCGGCGGCCCTCACCTTCTACTCCCTGCACCGCGCCACCCGCACCCCACCCTCACTCGGTTGACCATGAAGTTGGCGTCTTATTCGATCTCCTTCGCTGCCGTCAACCTCATGATCGTCGCCCAGGGCAGGGTGCGGCGGGGCAGGATGAGGACATGTGGGACGTCGTGGTGGTGGGGGCGGGGCCGGCCGGAGCGGCCGCAGCGCTCGGCGCGCGGCGGGCCGGGGCGGCGCGGGTGCTGCTGCTCGACCGGTCCGACTTCCCCCGCGACAAGGCGTGCGGAGACGGCATCGCCGCGCACGCGCTGGACGTCCTCGCCGAGCTGGGCGTGACCGGCGCGGTCGACGGCTACGCGCCACTGCCCGCGCTGCGCCTGGTCGGCCCCGGTGGCGGCACCGTCGCCCGGACGCTGCCCCGGCCCGCGTACACGGTGCCCCGCCAGGTGTTCGACGCGCGCCTGGTGGCAGCGGCGGTGGCGGCGGGCGCGGAGTTGCGGCGGCACACCGTACGCCGGGTGGACATCGCCGCCGACCGGGTGGTGCTCGACGGAGAGCTGTCCGCACGGGCGGTGGTCGGCGCTGACGGCGCCGGATCGGTGGTACGGCGCGCGCTCGGTCATCCGGTCAACCCGGACCGGCACCTGGCGCTCGCCATCCGGGGCTACGCGCCCACACCGGCCGGGCCGCCCGAACAGCTCATCGTCACCTCGGCCGCGCGCTGGCCCGCGTATGCCTGGGCCTTTCCGATCGGCGACGGTCGCGCGAACGTCGGGTACGGGGAGGTGTTGCGCGGCGAGCCACTGACCCGCGCGCACCTGCTGGACCGGATGGCAGCGCTGCTCCCGGACGTCGACCCGGCCACGGTGACCGGGTTGCGGGCGCACCACCTGCCGCTGTCCACCCACCGGCCCGCGCCCGGCCGCGGACGGGTGGTGCTGGCCGGGGACGCGCTGTCGCTGATCAACCCGTTCACCGGCGAGGGCATCTTCTACGCGCTTCGGTCCGGAGCGCTCGCCGGCGCGGCGGCGGCCGGCTCCCCGGCCGGGGCCGCCCGGGCGTACGCCGCCGCGCTGCGCGCCCGGCTCGGCACCCACCTGCGGCACAGCTCGGTGGCGGCGTGGCTGGCCCGGCGGCGCCGGGTGGTCGACGCGGTGGTCGGCGCGGCCCGGCGGGACGAACGCGTCTACCGCACCGTGGTGGAGCTGGGACTCGGCGACGGCCGGCTGGACGCGCGCACCCTGATGGCGATCGGGGCGGACCTGCCGCGACCACGCCGGACCGGCGCACAGTCAGGTGATATGCCACCGAGACACTGATCTCTCCCGCGGGTCGCTACCCTGCAAGGTGATGACTCTGCGGAAACTCCTCTACTCCGTGTACGAGCGCCGGCTGACGGCGAAGCTCGCGGGCAAGCCCGTACCCGCACACGTCGGCGTGATGTGCGACGGCAACCGCAGATGGGCCCGGGAGATGGGCTTCGTCGACCCGAACGACGGCCACCGGATGGGCGCCGAGCGGATCAAGGAGCTGCTCCGCTGGTGCGACGCGGCAGGCGTCGGGCACGTCACACTCTGGCTGCTCTCCACCGACAACCTGTCCCGCCCGGCCGCCGAGCTGGACCCGCTGCTCCAGATCATCGAGGACCTCACCACCGAGCTGGCCGAGGAGGGCAACCCCTGGCGGCTGCGGATGGTCGGCGCGCTCGACGTGCTGCCGGCGCAGCACGCCGCCGCGCTCAAGGCCGCCGAGGAACGCACCCGCGACCGCGACGGCGGGGCTCAGGTCAACATCGCAGTCGGGTACGGCGGGCGGCGCGAGATCGCCGACGCGGTCCGCTCGCTGCTGGTGGAGCACGCGGCGAACGGCGGCACGATCGAGGAACTGGCCACCTCGATCAACGTCGACCACATCTCCGAGCACCTCTACACGAAGGGGCTGCCGGACCCGGATCTGATCATCCGGACCAGTGGCGAGCAGCGGCTCTCCGGCTTCATGCTCTGGCAGAGCGCGCACTCGGAGTTCTACTTCTGCGAGCTGAACTGGCCCGACTTCCGCAAGGTCGACTTCCTGCGGGCCCTGCGCTCCTACGCCACCCGCCAGCGCCGCTTCGGCACCTGACCCCCTCGCCCCCACCGCCCCACCCGCCGCCCTCGCCCCGGCGATCTTGCACTTTCGGCCCCGAGGGCGGGGCTTTTGCCCTGCTTTGCCGGGGCGGCAAGTGCAAGATCGCGGGGGAGAAACCGCGGGGCGGGGTGTCAGCGGAGGTGGGGCAGGGCGGCGGTGAGGAAGTCGGCCAGGGCGGCCGGGGAGTCCAGGGTCAGGTCGGCGGCATCGGCCACCTCGTGACCGGTCTCCGGGTTGGCGACGGCGACGCAGACACCGAGGAAGTCGGGATCGGCGGCGGCGCGGGCGCGCAGCGCGGCGAACGCCTTGATGTCGGAGACGTCGTCGCCGAAGTACCAGGCGCCACCGGCGTCCCGGACCGTCTCGCCGATCACCATGCCCTTGTCCCGGTCGACAGGGGGCTTCAGTTCCAGCACCATCCGGCCCGGCTGGGCGCGCAGGCCCAGCCGCTCGGCCTGGGCCCGGCCCCACTCCTGCACCAGGTCGCCGAGCTGCGGTGCGGTACGCCAGTGCAGCGCCACGGAGAGCCGCTTGAACTCGACGAGCGCGCCGGGCGGCAGTTCGGCGCGGGCCTGCTCGGCCAGCTCTGACATGGTCGGCACCCACGGCAGGGCGGCCGGCTCGGTGACCGTCTCGCCGCCGGAGTGGCTGTGCTCCAGGCCGTAGAGCCCGTACAGGTCGATGCCGGCGAGGCCGCCGAGGTGGTCACGCAGGAAGTCCACCGGGCGGGCGGAGACGATGGCGATCCGGCGGACGTGCGGGGCGAGCGCCTCCAGCGCGGTGAGCACGTTGGGCGCGGGCCGTACGGCCGTGGGGTCGTCGTCGACGGGCGCCAGTGTGCCGTCGAAGTCGAAGAAGAGGACGACGTCACCCGCGCGGTCAGCGGTCGCACGCCAGGCGTGCTCCGCGTTCAACGGGGTCTTCGGCTGCTGGTTGCCCAGATTCAACGGCGGCACGCGCGTCAGCGTACCCCGCGCCGGGCGGCGTATTCGTGGCCGAGATGTGACGTCGGAACGACGTGGGGATCAGCGTTCGGCGGCTCCTCGTCCCCGGCGACCGAACGGCACCACGGCCGCCTCCTGCCCGTGGCTGAGCAGGTAGCCCTCCACGAAGCCGGTGTTGCGGTCGCCGGTGTGTGCCTCGATCTCGTTGAGCCGCGCCACCAGGAACTCGGTGAGCGCGCTGACCCGGTCGTTGAGCCGATCGTGCAGCTCGGCGACGACGGCGAGGATCACCGCGGTGCCGGCCGTGGTGAGCGCGAAGAGGTTGACGACCAGGGGAAGCTGCCCGCCGTCCAGTACGCCGACCACCACGTTGCCGGTCACGCACGATGTCAGCGACACCACCGCGACCACGACTGCCAACCATTTCAGGGTCATGGACAGACCCCTCCTTCTGTCCCGCAGGGCTGGGTTCGGCTGTGTCCCGTCCCCCCGCCGATGACGAGCCCCTAGCAGTACAAACGTGGACGCTAGCGGGTCCGATCCGTCCCCGAGGCGAAACGATCGGGTCCGACCTTCCGTTCTTTCGCCATCTGAGGAACTACCCTGCTTGTTTACCCCTATTTCGGACACCGCCCGGCAGAGTCGGGCGATATGCGAGGTAACGAATGGTTTCTCGAATGTGGAACTTCTCCGCGTCGGACACGTTCGGGTCGACCAGCCGGCGCAGCAGCGCCTCCACGTCCGGGTCCATCGGGGGCGGGGTCGGCGCGGTACGCGGTCCGGCGGCGCGGTCCCAGCCGAGCGCGGTGAACGCGGCGGCGGGGTCGAGCCCCAGCCCTTCGCAGAAGGCGACCACCCGTTCCGCCTCCGGGTCGCTGGCCCAGTCGCCGCGTACCCATCGGTTGATGGTCTGGCGGGAGACGCCGGTGCGCCGGGAGACCTCGGTGCCGCTCCAGGCCCGCAGTGCGCGGGCGTCGTCGAGCGCGCGCCGGACGAAGGTGGCGAACGCGATCTTCCGTGCGTTGGTCGTCTCGGTCACCCCGTGACGGTACGGCCAGTCGGTCCCTAGAGGACGGCTCGGCGCGCTGCTGTCACGCCGACGTGACGATGATCCGGGATTTCCGGTAAACGATCCAGTGCTGCTCCTGAGGGGTGTCACCCGGGCAGAATAGATGGACACGAGTACGGCGGCAAAGGCCTGAAAAGCTGATACTGTCACGCTCATGAGACAACTTACGGTGTGTCACGTGCTTGAGACGACGAGTGCTCACATGCGTCACTCCGCGGGTGCCGAGGGGGTTTCGTGACCGAGCTCGCGACACGTGCCCAGGCTTTCGGGCTGATCGCGGACGGAGTGTCCGCCGGGCTGAGCGCCCCCTGGCGTCTCTATCTCGCCCGCGGGTGCCGGTATCTCTCACTCAGCGTCGGCGACCGGGGGGAGTGGGACGCCTGGCGGACCCACCTCGGCTGCCCGGAGCTGAGCGTGCGGGTCTACGACTCCGGCGGGGAGATCCGCCGGGCGTCGGTGGCCGAGGTGATCCTCGACGGCTGCCGGATCAGCGTGGAGCTGGTCGAGGAGGTCAGCACCGACGATCTGGAGCGCCTGCTGGTGGTCGACCCGCTGCCCGGGGCGGACGAGCGATGACTCCCTTTCTCGCCGTGGTGCTCGTTCTCCTGCTCGGCTCCACCTGCTACGCGGCCGGGCGCCTGCACGGTCAGCTCAGCTACCGCATCGGCTACCGGTTCGGTTACCGCCAGGGCTACTTCGACGGTGACCGGGGCGCCTGGAACCGCCGTCGGCGTGATGCCCAGGCGGCGATCGCCTCGGCGCTGTCCGGTCCCGGCCCGACCGTGGTGACCTCGGCCGGGCGCTCGGCCGTGCCGTTCGCCGGCACCTCCGTACCCGCAGCGGTCGCCGCCCGGCCCGGCTCGGCCCCGGCCGTCCGCGTCACCGCCACGGCCCAGCTCGGCGCCGTCGGCCGGGTGGGCACCACGTACACCGGATCGTCGTTCGGCGCGGCCGGCGCCGGACCGCGGGCCGGCACGCTGGTGCGCCGCCAGGGCTGAGGCCCGCGCCGCGTCGCGGCGCCGCAGTGGACGACCGGCCGGGGTGCGCGCAGGGGGCATGCATCCCGGCCGGTTCCGGTCCGCCGGTCACTCGAACGGGTGTACGTCCGGCGAAGACCGAACGATGATCCACGCGCACCTCTAGCCCCGCGGCCCCGGTGCGATTAGCGTCTAGGCATGGCACGGGGTTTTCCCGGGCCAGCCGGACAGCCCGGACCTGCGTCCTCGCGCACGGGGCCCGCATCCGACCCCGTGTCCTCCGGGCACCGGAAGAGGCGGAACTCGGGTGGCCGGGTGCCCATCCGCGGAGCAGGCCTGTGACCACTCGCCGTACCCCCGCCGGAGCCGAGCAGACCCCGGCCTCGACCGCCCCGACCCGCCGGACCACCCGCAGCCGCCGCGCCGCCGCCGCGGAGGCCGAGGAGCCCCGACCAGCCGGCCCGGCCTTCGTCCTGGACACCTCGGTCCTGCTGTCCGACCCGGCGGCCTTCCACCGCTTCGCCGAGCACGAGGTGGTGCTGCCGCTGGTGGTGATCTCCGAGCTGGAGGGCAAGCGACACCACCCCGAGCTGGGCTGGTTCGCCCGCCAGTCGCTGCGCATGCTGGACGAGCTGCGCGTGCGGCACGGCCGGCTGGACCGCCCGGTGCCCGCCAACGACCAGGGCGGCACGCTGCGGGTGGAGCTGAACCACACCGACGACGGGGTGCTGCCGCCCGGCTTCCGCAACGAGTCGAACGACGCGCGCATCCTGTCCGTGGCGCTCAACCTGGCCGCCGAGGGGCGTGAGGTCACGCTCGTCAGCAAGGACATGCCGCTGCGGGTGAAGGCGGCCTCGGTGGGCCTGCGCGCCGACGAGTACCGGCACGGTCAGGCCAGCGACCCGACCTGGACCGGGATGGCCGAGCTGGATCTGGCCGAGGAGGAGATCGGCCGGCTGTACGCGGGCGAGACGCTCGACGTCGACGCCGCGGCGGGCCTGCCCTGCCACACCGGCCTGGTGCTGCACTCCGGGCGGGGCTCGGCGCTGGGCCGGGTGCTGCCCGACAAGACGATCCGGCTGGTCCGGGGCGACCGGGAGGCGTTCGGTGTGCACGGGCGCTCGGCGGAGCAGCGGGTCGCACTCGACCTGCTGCTGGACGAGTCCATCGGCATCGTGTCGCTCGGTGGGCGGGCCGGCACCGGCAAGTCCGCGCTGGCGCTCTGCGCCGGCCTGGAGGCGGTGATGGAGCGGCGCCGGCACAAGAAGGTGATCGTGTTCCGCCCCCTGTACGCGGTCGGCGGCCAGGAACTCGGTTACCTGCCCGGGTCGGAGTCGGAGAAGATGTCGCCCTGGGCGCAGGCGGTCTTCGACACGCTCGGCTCGGTGGTGCACGAGAACGTGCTGGAGGAGGTCACCTCGCGCGGGCTGCTGGAGGTGCTGCCGCTGACCCACATCCGCGGCCGGAGCCTGCACGACGCGTTCGTCATCGTGGACGAGGCGCAGTCGCTGGAGCGGGGCGTACTGCTCACCGTGCTGTCGCGCATCGGCCAGGGGTCGCGGGTGGTGCTCACCCACGACGTGGCCCAGCGGGACAATCTGCGGGTCGGCCGGCACGACGGGGTGACGGCGGTGATCGAGGCGCTGAAGGGGCATCCCCTCTTCGCGCACGTCACGCTCAGCCGATCGGAGCGTTCTCCGATCGCCGCCATGGTCACCGACCTGCTGGAGGACATCCCCGGCTGAGCGCCGCTTTTGCCCTACTTTGCCAGCATTTTTGGGGTGACGCAGATCACTTTTGAGCCCGGCCATTTCCCACTGGCCTCACTGTGCGCAATGGTGTCCATCGAGCGTCACCTACCACTCGGGAGCCGGACACGGCCCCGGAGTCACACCGGTACCGGTGCGCTCACGGCACCCGGCGTGACCCGACCCGGCCATGCGCGTGCCGTGTCCCTGCCCCCGACGAAGGGAAACTTCGTGAGTCGGCTGTGGAGCCGGTTCGGCGCCCGTACGGCCGCTGTCGCGCTGCTCTCCGTGGGCGTCGCCGGCGGCTTCTATCTGGGCGAGGATCGACAGACCCAGCAGCAGGGCCTGACCGCGCAGGTCGGCCTGAAGGTCGACCAGACGGAGTACGCGTACCAGCGCGACCGGCTGTCCGACCACCGCGTGGACTCGTCTCGGCAGCGTGCCGCCGAGTACCAGGCGAAGCTGCGTGCCGCCGCGGCGGCGAAGGAGGCCGCCGAGCGGGCCAGGAAGGCCGAGGCGGCCGCCGCCACCCGCAAGAAGGAGCGGGCCGCGGCCGAGGAGGAGGCGGAGGCGAAGGCCAAGCCGTACGACGGCCCGATCCCGTCCTCGTGCGCTGAGTACAGCGGCAACCGGAAGATCGGTTGCGCCATCATGCTCGACAAGGGCTTCGGCATCGACCAGTTCCCCTGTCTGGACAAGCTCTGGACCAAGGAGAGCGGCTGGAACCCGAAGGCCTCCAACAGCTCCTCCGGGGCGTACGGGATCCCGCAGGCGGTGCCGGGCAGCAAGATGGCCTCGGTCGCCGACGACTGGAAGACCAACCCGGCGACCCAGATCACCTGGGGTCTCGGCTACATCAAGGGCCGGTACGACACTCCCTGCGGCGCCTGGCAGAAGTCGCAGAGTTCGGGCTGGTACTGACATCACCACGACGGCGGGACACGCGGACAGACCCGGGTGTCCCGCCGTCGTCGTACCGCCGTCCGACTGGCGGCCTGCCGCATTTGCTGATAGCTCTTGGTAGGTGACCTGGCACGGCGGCCCCAGTGGCGACCCCTACCGGTTCGGCACCGACGCGTTCTATGCGGCGCTCGGCCGGGCCTTCGTCGCCATGTGCGCGGTGGTCCCGGTGCTGTTCCTCATCGAGGCGCTCGACGTCGGCCTGCGACTCGGCCTGGACTACACCGCCGGCATCATCCCGCAGCGGCTCCAGGGCCTGGACGGTGTCTTCTTCTCGCCGTTCCTGCACGCCGGCTGGAACCACCTCTACAGCAACAGCATCCCGCTGATCCTGCTCGGCACGTTCGTGCTCGCCGCCGGCACCCGCCGGTTCCTCTGGTCCACCGCCGTCATCATCCTGGTCAGCGGTCTGGGCGTCTGGTTCACCGGCTCACCCAACTCGGTGGTGGTCGGTGCCAGCGGCGTGATCTTCGGCTACCTCGGCATCCTGCTCACCCGGGGCGTGGTGGAGCGGAGCTGGTGGAACTTCGCCGTCGGCCTGCTGGTCGGGTTGCTCTACGGCTGGCAACTGCTCGGCATCCTGCCGACCGACGAGCGCATCTCCTGGCAGGGCCACCTGTTCGGGCTGCTCGGCGGCGTGGTCGCGGCGATCCTGTTCCGCCGCCGCAACGACACCGGCGAGTCCGACCGTCTCGGCTCACCGAGGATGACGCTGCCCTGACGGCGCGTTGATCGAACCGCGGGACGTCCTTGCCCGCGGCCACCTGCCCGCCTACCGTTTCCGCATCAGCACGGGGTGATCCCGAAGCGGAAAGTGACGGTACGCCATGCGCGAGGTCGATGTCGCCGTGATCGGGGCCGGTCCCGCCGGGCTCTTCGCCGCCTACTACGCCGGTTTCCGTGGACTCTCCGTGTCGGTGATCGACGCGCTGCCCGAGCCGGGCGGTCAGGTCACCGCGATGTACCCGGAGAAGCTGATCCTCGACGTCGCCGGCTTCCCCGCGATCAAGGGCCGCGAGCTGGTCACGAACCTGGTCGCGCAGGCCGCGCCGTTCCGTCCCGACTACCGGCTCGGCGTACGCGCGGAGAAGCTGTCCTACCTGGACGGCCGGCCGGTGCTCGGCCTGGCCGGCGGTGAGCAGCTCAGCTGCGGCGCGGTGCTGGTCACCGGCGGGCTCGGCAGCTTCACGCCCCGGCCGCTGCCGGTCGCGGAGAGCTTCACCGGCGGCGGCATCGTCTACTTCGTGCCGCAGCCCACCGAGTTGACCGACCGGCACGTGCTCATCGTCGGCGGCGGCGACTCGGCGTTCGACTGGGCGGCCACGCTCGCCCCGCTGGCCCGGTCGGTGACGCTTGTGCACCGGCGGGACCGCTTCCGGGCGCACGCCGCCACCATCGAGCGTGTCCGCGCGCTGCCGGTGCGGATCGTGGTCAACGCCGAGGTGAGCCGGCTCTACGGCGAGGAGACGGTCACCGGCGCCGAGCTGACCGTACGCGGCGGCGAGGTGGAGACGCTGCCGGTGGACACCGTGGTGGCCGCGCTCGGCTTCACGGCCGACCTCGGCCCGCTCGCCGAGTGGGGGCTGAACCTCGACCGCCGGCACATCGTGGTGGACAGCGCGATGGCCACCAACCTGCCCCGGGTGTTCGCGGCCGGGGACATCACCGAGTACCCGGGCAAGGTCCGCCTGATCGCCACCGGCTTCGGTGAGGCCGCCACCGCCGTCAACAACGCGGCTGTCGTCATCGACCCGACCGCGCACCTGTTCCCGGGTCACTCCTCCGACGGCACCTGACGCCGACCGGCGTCAGGGCAGGCCGACCAGGTCGGCCATCAGGCCGATCTGGTGGTCGAAGTACTCGTCGCGGTGCGGCAGCGCCCGGTTGATCCGGCCGAACAGCTCGAAGCTGATCAGCCCGAACAACTGGGTCCAGCCGGCCATGCCGCGGGCCAGCAGCGCGGGCGGCACGTCCATCCCGATCAGCTCGACCAGTTCGGCCACGTCGCCGCGCAGCGGCTCGGGCAGATCCTCGTCGGGCGGGGCGAGCCGGCCGGAGGCCAGGCCGTCGCGCAGGATGCCGACCAGGGTCACCGGAGGGCGCTGGGCCGGCACGACGGTGTCGTCCGGGGCCGCGTACCCGGGCACCGGGCTGCCGTAGAGCAGCGCGTACTCGGCGGGGTGGTCGAGCGCCCACGCGCGGGCGGCCCGGCAGGCGGCGAGCCAGCGTCCGCGCAGGTCGGCCTGGTCGGCGGCGGCGTCGGCCGCCTCCACCGCGTCGCCGAGCGCGTCGTACGCCTCCAGGATCAGCGCGGTGAGCAGGTCGTCGCGGCTGGGGAAGTAGCGGTAGATCGCCGAGGAGACCATGCCGAGGTCGCGAGCCACAGCGCGCAGGGAGAGGTTCGCGCCGTCGGTGTCCAGGTGGCGGCGGGCGACCGTCTTGATCTCTTCGATCATCCCGGCGCGGACCCGGGCGCGGAGCGAGGGAGCGACCATGTCCCCACTCTGCCACGACGAGAGCAGCAATCAAAAGAGAGAGCACTGCTCTTGACTTGCGCCGCTTCCGTGAGTCATGCTCTGTTCCGAGAGCGGTGCTCTCGATTCGAATTACTGCTTCAGTGAAGGTGGACCTGTCATGGCACTGCACGTGATCGTCGGCGCCGGCCCCGTCGGCACCGCCACCGCCCGCCTCCTCGCCGAGCGCGGCGAGCGGGTGCGGGTGGTCACCCGGCGCGGCACCGGCCCCGAGCACCCGGCGATCGAGCGGGTGGCCGCCGACGCCGCCGACGCGGACCGGCTCGCCGCGCTGACCGAGGGCGCGGACGCGCTCCACAACTGCGCCAACCCGCAGTACCACACGTGGCCGACGGACTGGCCGCCGCTGGCCGCCGCCCTGCTCACCGCCGCCGAGCGCAGCGGCGCCGTGCTCGCCACAGTCGGCAACCTCTACGGGTACGGCCCGGTCGACGCCCCGATGACCGAGGCGACCCCGCTCGCCGCCACCGGCGTCAAGGGCCGCGTCCGCAATCGGATGTGGGCCGACGCGCTGGCCGCCCACCGCGCCGGCCGGGCCCGGGTCACCGAGGTACGCGGCTCCGACTACATCGGCCTCGGCGGCACCTCGCTGCCCATGATGGTGCTGCCCAAGGTGCTCGCCGGGCACCGGGTGTTCCTGCCGGTCGCCTGGGACGCGCCGCACACCTGGACGTACGTGGGGGACGTGGCCCGTACCCTCGTCGCCGCCGCCACCGACCCGCGCGCCTGGGGACGGGCCTGGCACGTGCCCAGCGCGCCCCCGATGGCCATGCGGGCGCTCGCCGACCGGGCGGCGAAGCGGGCCGGGGCGCCGGCGCCCCGGCTGACCCGGATGCCCTACCCGGTGCTCTGGCTCGGTGGTCTGGCCGACCCGTTCGCCCGGGAGATGCGGGAGACCGCGCACCAGTTCGCCGGGCCGTTCGTGATGGACTCCACCGCAGCCAGCGAGACGTTCGGGATCGAGGGGACGCCGCTGGACCGGGTCGTCGACGAGATGATCACCGGCCTGCGCGCCGCCGCGCCCGCCGCCGCCCGCTAAGGGCGGCGGGTCGGGCCGAAGGCGGCGACGAGCACCGCGACCAGAGTCAGCGTCGCGCCGAGCAGCGTGTCCAGGCCGGGGTGCGAGGCGGCGGTGGGCAGCAGCAGGTCCAGCAGCACCGCACCGACGATCTGCCCGGCGATCGTGGCCAGGCCGAGCAGCAGCACCCCGGTGAACCGGACGAGGGCGGCGGCCAGCGCGATGAACACGATCCCGAGCGGGCCGCCGAGGTAGAGCCACGGCTCGTCCGGGAACGCGCCTGCCGGCCGTCCGCGTACCGCCAGGTCCACCGCGAAGGTGACGAGCAGCGCCGCCGTACCGACTGTGAAGTTCACGAGCGTGGCGGTCATGGCACTGCCCGCCGCCGCCCGGACCCGACCGTTGACCGCCTGCTGCCAGGCGATGCCCACCCCCGCCGCCAGCGGCAGCAGCGCCAGCGCCAGCGCGTGCGGGTCGCCGAGCCGGTCGCCCACCGCCAGCAGGACGGCGAGCACTGTGAGCACCGCGCCGATCAGCCGGTTCGGGGTGACCGGCTGCCGGCCGGCCGGGCCGATGCCGGCCCGGTCGACGAGCAGGCTGCTGCCGGACTGCCCGGCCACCACCGCGACGGTGAAGACCGCGACGCCGAGCGCGCCGATGGTCAGCCCCTGCGTCGCCACCAGGAACGCGCCGCAGACGCCGCCCAGGCACTGCCAGGGCCGCAGCGCGCCGGAGCGCAGCGCGCCGCGCAGGGCGGCCAGTCCCCGCCGGCCACCGGGGGTGGCGGGGACCAGCACCAGCAGGATCAGCAGGCCCACACCGAACGAGACCACCGCGGCGGCGATCCCGTCGGCCAGGCGTACGCCCAGCTCACCGTTGATCCGGGACTGCACGGCGACCATCACGCCCGAGGCGGTGGCCAACCCGACACCGGCGACACGTCGCCCGGTCGACAGCGTCTGCGGTGCCGGTGGTGCCGCCGTCCCGGTCCGGCTCACTCCTGCTCGGCCAGCGGGCGTCCGTCGAAGTCGACAGCCGAGTAGAGGGCGAGCTTCTCCAGGCGGTGGTACGAGTCGATCACCCGGATGGTGCCGCTCTTGGAGCGCATCACGATCGACTGGGTGTACGCGCCGCCGGAGCGGTAGCGCACGCCGCGCAGCAGGTCGCCGGAGGTGACACCGGTGGCCACGAAGAAGCAGTTGTCGCCGGTGACCAGGTCGTCGGTGAACAGCACCCGGTCCAGGTCGTGCCCGGCGTCCAGCGCCTTGCGACGCTCGTCGGAGTCCTTCGGCCAGAGCTTGGCCTGCATCATGCCGCCCATGCACTTGAGCGCGCACGCGGCGGTGATGCCCTCCGGGGTGCCGCCGATGCCCATCAGCACGTCCACGTCCGACTCGCCGCGGGCCGCCGCGATGGCGCCCGCGATGTCCCCGTCGGAGATGAGCCGGATCCCGGCACCGGTACGCCGGATCTGCTTGATCAGGTCGTCGTGGCGCGACCGGTCCAGCACGCACACGGTCACCTCGGCGGCGTCGGTGCCCTTGACCTTGGCGATCCGGTTGATGTTCTCGGCCACCCCGGCGTTGATGTCCACCACGTCGGCGTACATCGGGCCGACCGCCAGCTTCTCCATGTAGAAGACGGCGCTCGGGTCGAACATCGCGCCGCGCTCGGCGACCGCGAGCACCGCCAGCGCGTTCGGCATGCCCTTGCTCATCAGCGTGGTGCCGTCGATCGGGTCGACCGCCACGTCCACCTCGGGGCCGGTCCCGTCGCCGACCTCCTCGCCGTTGAACAGCATGGGGGCGTTGTCCTTCTCGCCCTCGCCGATCACCACGACGCCGCGCATCGGGATCGAGTTGATCAGCTTTCGCATGGCGTCGACTGCTGCGCCGTCGCCGCCTTCCTTGTCGCCCCGGCCGACCCAGCGGCCGGCGGCCATCGCCGCGGCCTCGGTGACCCGGACCAGATCGAGGGCGAGGTTGCGGTCGAGATCCTGGGGCGTCCGCGTCCTGGTGGTTGTCATGGCGGCCTCCTCGCGACGTTGCGGGGTGGGACCGGCGGCCACCGCCGCCGGTTTTGTCGCTGATCCTCACACGATCTCAGGTTCGCCGTCCCGGCGGGGCGGAGGAGGCCAGGATCACGTCACCCGGTGGGCTGCGACAATGGCCGGGTGGAAGCCGCACAGCCTGCCGACCGCACACCGACCGACGCCACCCCGCCGGAGGGCCAGCCGCCGGTCCGACCGGACGGCGCCCCGGCCCCGTCCGAGGGTCAGCCCGCGCTCGTCGCGGATCGGGGCGAGCCGGCCCCCGTGGTGGACACCCCCGCGCCGCCGGCGGGCAAGGAGAAGGCCCGCTCCGAGCGGTCGCCGAAGGACATGGCGCTGTCCCTGCTGATCCTGCTGGTCCCGATCGCGCTGCTGCTCGCCTTCTACCGGGGCTTCCTCGGCGGCGACTCGCCGGTCACAGTCGACCCGGCGCCCGCGCTGGAGCAGGCCCGCTCCGCGAACGCCTTCCCGGTCAGCGAGCCGACCGGGCTGGGCGACGACTGGCGTACGGTCAACGCCCGCTTCCGGACCGAGGCGGACGGCTCGACGCTGCGGATCGGGTACGTGACCCCGGAGGGCCGGGGCGCGCAACTCGTGGAGAGCAACGTTCCGGCGGAGAAGCTGCTGCCGGCCGAGCTGACCGAGGGGCAGCCGCAGGGCGCGGCCGACCTGCCCGGCGGGCTGAGCTGGCAGCGCTACACGGCACGCGGCAACGAGCAGGCGCTCGTCCTGCTGGAGCCGAACCGTACGGTGATCGTTGTCGGTGACGCGGGGGAGACGGAGCTGCGCAAGCTCGCCACGTCGCTGCGCTGACGTCCTCCCTCCGGGGGACGCGGGATTGCGGAACCCCGCTTCCGGGAACAGAAGGGACATCGAGCCCGGACGACCCACCTGGAGAGGTTGACGTGAAGATTCGACGCTTCAGCGCCACCGCGTTCGCCGCGGCGCTGCTCATTCCCGGCCTGGCGGCCTGCAACGGCAACGGGACGACGTCCGACGCCTCCGCGACCCCGAGCGCCTCCGGCAGCGTCGCACCGAGCGCCACGGCGTCCAGCAGCGCGGCCAAGCAGGCTCTGCTCGACTCCACGAACGCGATCCGTGAGGGGAACTTCAAGTTCTCCATGACCGGCGCGGGCTCCACCGCCGAAGGGCAGGTGCACGAGCCGAGCCAGAGCGCCGACATGCGGATGACCATCGGCGACCCGTCGTCGGACCTGATGATGAAGCTGGACCTGATCCACGCCAAGCCGGACAGCTGGGTCAAGCTGGAACTCGGCGGCACCGCTGCGGCGCAGATCCCCGGCGTGAAGAACCTCAACACCGGCAAGTACCACCACCTCGACCAGAACCGGGTCAAGGGCAACCGGGCGCTGGGCTTCGACTTCGAGAAGCTCGACCCGGCCGGCAGCGCCGTGCTCACCCAGGGCATCACCGAGGTACGGCAGACCGGCGAGGGCGCGTACGAGGGCACCGTCGACGTGTCGAAGGCCGCCGAGGCGGGCTCGCTCGACCCGGCCGTGATCACCGCGCTCGGGGCGCAGGCCCAGTCGGTGCCGTTCACCGCCAAGGTCGACACCCAGGGCCGGCTCAGCGAGATGGTGCTCAAGATCCCGGCCGCCGGGCAGAGCGCCGCGCAGGACCTGAAGATCACCTACACCGACTACGGCAACGCGGCGCCGGCCCAGAAGCCCTCGGCCGACCAGGTCGTCGAGGCCCCCGCCGAGCTGTACAACCTGTTCAACTGAGGTCTGCGGTGGGGTTCGGCGATCGCGCCGAATCCCACCGTCACTCCTCGGCGCGCTGGCGGGCGGCGTCGATGCGGGCGCGGGCGCCGTCCAGCCAGCGCTGGCACACCCCGGCGAGCTGCTCGCCGCGCTCCCAGAGGGCGAGGGACTCCTCCAGCGAGGTGCCGCCCGCCTCCAGCTTCTCCACCACCGAGGCCAGCTCGGCGCGGGCCTGCTCGTAGCTGAGCTGTTCGTCCTGCTTCGTCCCGGTCATCGTCTCTCTTCCCTCAGCCGTCGACGGTGGCGGTCAGCTCGCCCTCGGCGAGGCGTACCCGCAGTGGATCGCCCTTGGCCACCTCGGAGGCCGCGCGGACGACGTGGCCGTCGGCGCGCTGCACGATCGCGTAGCCGCGCTCCAGCGTGGCCGCCGGGGACAGCGCGCGCAGCCGGGCCAGCGTGTGCCGCAGGTCGTCGGTGGCGCCCCGCAGCCGGTGCTCCAGGGACCGGCCGGCGCGGTCGCGCAGCGCGGACACGTCCACCGCCCGCTGCTCGACCATCACCTGCGGCCGGGCCAGCACCGGGCGGGAGCGCAGCAGGTCGATCCGGTGCTGCTCCCGGTCGACCAGGTGACGCACCGCCCGTTCGAGCCGGGACCGGGCCTGGCCGATCAGCCGGGTCTCCTCGGTCAGGTCCGGCACGATGCGCTTCGCCGCGTCGGTCGGGGTGGAGGCGCGCACGTCGGCCACGTAGTCGAGCAGCGGCGCGTCCGTCTCGTGGCCGATCGCGCTGACCACCGGCGTGCGGCAGGCGAAGACCGCCCGGCACAGCGCCTCGTCGGAGAAGGGAAGCAGATCCTCGATGCCCCCGCCGCCCCGGGCGATGACGATCACGTCGACGGCCGGGTCGGCGTCGAGCACCTTGAGCGCCCCGACGATGTCCGGCACCGCGCTCGGCCCCTGCACCGCCACGTTGATCGTGCGGAAGTCGACGGCGGGCCAGCGGCGGCGGGCGTTGGTCAGCACGTCCCGCTCGGCCGCCGAGGCTCGGCCGGTGATCAGGCCCACCCGGCCCGGCAGGAACGGCAGCCGCCGCTTGCGGGACCGGTCGAACAGGCCCTCGGCGGCGAGCAGCTTCTTGAGCTTCTCCAGCCGGGCCAGCAGCTCGCCGAGGCCGACCTGGCGGATCTCGTCGGCCCGCAGGCTGAGCGTGCCCCGCGCGGCGTAGAACTCGGGTTTGGCGTGCAGCACCACCCGGGCGCCCTCGCGCAGCTCCGGCGCGCCCGCGTCCAGCACGTCGCGGTTGGTGGTGACGGTCAGGCTGAGATCGGCCGACGGGTCGCGCAGCGTGAGGAAGACGGTGCTCGCGCCGGGGCGGCGGCTGATCTGCGCCACCTGGCCGTCGACCCAGACCCAGCCCAGGCGGGCGATCCAGGCGCCCACCTTCTGGCTGACCACCCGGACCGGCCACGGCTCCTCGGCCGTGCTGCGCCCGTCCGACCTGCTCTGCCCGTCCGACCTGCTCTGCCCGTCAGACGTGCTCCGCCCCTCCTCGCCCGCGCTCACCCGCCCACCCTACGGCCCGGGACCGACAGCGCCCGCGTGCGCCTCGCGGCCGCTGCCGCGCGGGAGAGCGGCACGTACGATGGGCGGGTGACTGACGCTGAGACGACTCCCCGGACCGGCAAGCGCGTGCTCCTGGCCAACCCCCGCGGCTACTGCGCGGGTGTGGACCGGGCGGTGCAGACCGTCGAGGAGGCGCTGAAGCTCTACGGCGCGCCGATCTACGTGCGCAAGCAGATCGTGCACAACAAGCACGTGGTGCGCACGCTGGAGGCCCAGGGCGCGATCTTCGTGGAGGAGAACGAGGAGGTGCCGGAGGGCGCCACAGTCATCTTCTCCGCCCACGGCGTCGCCCCCGAGGTGTACGAGCAGGCCAAGCAGCGCTCGCTGCGGGCGATCGACGCCACCTGCCCGCTGGTCACGAAGGTGCACCACGAGGCCCGGCGGTTCGCCGCGCAGGACTACGACATCCTGCTCATCGGCCACGAGGGGCACGAGGAGGTCATCGGCACCGCCGGTGAGGCGCCCGCCCACATCCAGCTCGTCGACGGCCCGGACGGCGTCGACAAGGTCACCGTGCGCGACCCGGAGAAGGTGGTCTGGCTCTCCCAGACCACGCTGTCGGTGGACGAGACGCTGGAGACCGTGGCCCGGCTCAAGAAGCGGCTGCCGCTGCTCCAGTCGCCGCCCAGCGACGACATCTGCTACGCGACCTCCAACCGCCAGCACGTGGTCAAGGAGATCGCCCCCGAGTGCGACGTGGTGATCGTGGTCGGTTCGCGCAACTCCTCGAACTCGGTCCGGCTGGTCGAGGTGGCGCTCGACGCCGGGGCCCGCGCCGGCTATTTGGTCGACTTCGCGCACGAGATCGAGGACGCCTGGCTGACCGGCGCCCGGACCGTGGGTGTGACCTCCGGCGCGAGCGTGCCGGACGAACTGGTCCAGCAGGTGCTCGCGCACCTCGCCGAGCGCGGCTTCGGCGACGTCGAGGAGATCACCACCGCCGACGAGCGGCTGACGTTCTCGCTGCCGCAGGAGCTCAAGCGCGACATGAAGGCCGCCGCCGCGGCCCGCGGCTGACCGGGAACGGATCGGCCGTCGGCCGCGTCCAACAAACCATGAAGACTCCTCGTACGGTGCTCGTCGCACTGCTCGCCGGTCTCGCGCTGACCGCCTGCGCCGCACCCGGCGACGGGTCCGCCGATTCCGACCCGAGCCCGAGTACGACGGGAGCCGCCCCGGTGACCAGCCAGCCCGACCCCGGCACCAGCCCGAGCCGTCCGGACCCCTCCTGGAAGGGCGGGCCGTCGACCCCGCCGGGTGTCGGCGGCACCGTCATCAGCGGCACGGTGCAGGCCGGCGTCGAGCCGAACTGTCTGCTGCTCGACGGCCACCTGCTCGTCGGTGGCCCGCGCGACGTGCTCAAGGCCGGCGCCCGGGTCGAGGTCACCGGCCGCCCCGAGCCGGGCATGATGACCACCTGCCAGCAGGGCACCCCGTTCGTGGTCGAGTCCGCCCGCCCCGCCTGACGACACGAAGGAGCCCCGCCCCCTACGAGAGGGGACGGGGCTCCGTCGTGTCAGCGGATCAGTCGACCGAGACGACCTCCACCGAACCGCGGCCGACGACCGCGCCCTCGGTGGTGGTGACGGCCATGTCGCCGTACAGCTCCCGGCCGGCGGCCGGGGTGGACAGGGCGGTCACCGCACCGGTGAGGGTGGCGGTGGCGCCGTTGGCCAGGGACAGCGGCGTGGACGGGGCGGAGAGTGTGCCCAGCGCCGGGGACGCGAACGAGTCCCGGTAGTCGTACGCGGTGCTCGGGTCGCTCATCGAGTAACCGTCGACCACGACCCGGTAGGTGCCGGGCGCCGGGTTGGTCAGCGTGACGGCCTCCTCCGAGTCACCGTCGGCTGCCTGCCCCACCTGGGTGGTGCCGCGGAACACCGTCAGGTCCAGGTCGGCGCTCAGGTCGGACGGGTTGCCGATCCGGGCGGTGAACGAGGTGGCGCCCGCGGGCACCTCCACCACGTACTCCTGGCTGGCGCCCTCGGTGATGCTCGGCCGCTCGGTCCGGACGCTGGCCAGCGGGCCGCCGACGCCGGTCACCTGGACCGGGCCGAAGGTGTTGGTCAGGCTCCAGCTCACCGGGGACGGGGTGCCGGCGGTGACCGACGGGAGCTGGACGACGGCCGGCTCCACCTTGACGCCCTGCACGCGGGCCTGGAGCCGGAACGGGTTGTCCAGCGCCGGCGAGGTGCGACGCGCCTCCACCTCGATCTCCCACACGCCCGGCAGCGGGTTCTGGTAGTCCCGCTCCTGCGGCTTGCAGACCGCGGCGTCGGAGAAGTTGGTGTAGCAGGCGGTGCTGGCGGTGCTCTCGACCGGCACGCCGTACGGGTTGATGGCGATGAACCGGGTCTGCGAGCCGGTCGCGATGCCGGACAGGTTGACCTGGAGCGCGCCCGCACCCGGCGGCACCGTCACGAAGTACGACCGGAAGCCGTTGCGCTCGACCGAGCCGTCGGCCGAGAACGAGTACGCCGGAGCGGCGACCGGGTTCGAGGCGATCACGACGGTGGCGACCTCGAAGTCGACCACGTTGGTGGCCGGGTCGTCGACGGTCATGATGGCGCCGTGCGCGCCGGCCGTCATCGGCTTGGCCTTCACCTTGACCGTGACGGTCTTGTTCAGCGGCAGCCACACCACCTTGGGGGCGCTGTAGGTGCCGTCGTTCCCGCGGAAGGCGACCTCGTGCTTGATGCCCTTGTTCGGGCCGCTGGTACGGGTCAGCTTCACCTCGTAGTGGCGGCTCTCCTTGACCTTCTGGCCACCACGGTCGGCGGCGCAGCGGTTGTAGAGGCCGGTGCCGACGTTCGGGTTCGGCACGAACGTGCCGGAGGCCCGGTCGTAGCGGGTCAGGTTCGGCGACAGCTCGGTGCAGACCGGCGCCTCGGAGGTGTAGGTGCGGGTCGGCACGCCCTTGGCGAGCAGGCTCCACGCGCCCGGCACGTCGAACATGCCGTAGCCCTGCGCGTACGTCGGGACGCCGGTGATCGGCTGGGCCGAGGTGTAGACGGCCCGGCGCAGCGCGGCCGGGGTGACGCCCTTGCCGGTCGCCTTGGCGGCCGACAGCAGCAGCGCGGCGGCGCCGGTGGCCTGCGGGGCAGCCATCGAGGTGCCGTTGAGCATCTGATAGCCCGGGGGCAGCGGGTAGCCCGCCTCCGGCACCGGGTTGCCCGGCTGCCAGGTCGGCGCGGTGGAGATGGCCGAGCCGGGGGCGGTGACGTTCGGCTTGAAACCGCCGTCCTCACGCGGGCCGCGCGAGGAGAAGTTGAACAGCGCGTTGTCCTTGCGGACCACCGAGCCGTAGTTGGCCAGCCAGGTGTCCTTGCTGATGCTCGCCGCGACGCTCACCACGTCGGTGGCGACCGACGGGTCGCCGACCGTGTTCACGCCCGGACCGGAGTTGCCGGCCGAGATGAACAGCTGCACGCCGTACGTGTTGATCAGGTCGTTGTAGAGGACCGCGCGGGCGTTCGAGCCGTCGTTGAGCGCGGGCAGACCACCGATCGACATGTTCACCACGTCGACCTTGCGGTTGATCACCAGGTCGGCCATGCCGGTGGTGAGCGCCGCCGCGGTGCAGCCGCCGCCCCACGAGCAGGCGCGGGCGGAGACCAGCTTGGCACCCGGGGCGGCGCCGTCGAAGGCGCTGTTACCCAGCATGTCGTTGGCGGCGGTGATGCCGGCGACGTGGGTGCCGTGGGTGCTCTCGATGATGCCGATGTTGACGTAGTCGACCAGGCCGGGGCCGCCGACCGGGGCGGTGTTCACGTTGCGCCGGTACTCGACCACGAACGGGATCTGCTCGCGTACCGCGGTGGCCGGGTTGTCCGTGCCGAAGTGACCGACCTGGAACTTCTCCTTGTACGGCCGCATCACCTCGTCGTCGGTGAAGTCGTTGTTCTGGTTCGCGTCGACGCGCACGTCACCGGTGGTGGGGTTGTAGAGCACGCCCCAGAAATCGGTGGTGTCGCCGTCGCGGTTGAGGTCACCCCGCGCGTCGCTGTTCGCGGTGATGTTCTCGCGGAAGACGTTGAACCGGTAGTTGCCGGCCGGTGCCGTCCAGGTGCCCAGCGAGGTGGTGAACTCCGGGCCGCTGACCTCGGTCAGCATCGGCCGCCAGGATGCGTCCTCCAGCGGGTCGGTGGCGGTGACCCAGTCGACGATCTTGCGCTCGCCGGTGGTGGTCGTCTGGAGCGCCGGCTGGTCGAGGTCCACACCGGAGTCCATGATGCCGATGGTGACACCGCGGCCGTCCCACTGCGGGTTCGCGGCCTTGAAGGCCTCCGCGCCGGTCTCGTTGGTCGGCATGTACGGGTTCACCGCACCGGTGTCACCGCCCGGCCCGGCCAGCGCCTGAGCCTGGGTGGCGGACTTGGCGCCCTTCGGTGCCGCCTCGGGCGCCGGGTCGGGGAGCTTGATGGTCTCGTCCAGGTCGACGGCGGCGACACCGGGCAGCGTGGCGGCCTTGAGCGCCTTCGCGGTGGGGACCTTCGCCAGCACGTAGCCGATCTGGTCGTACCGCTGGCTGACGGTGGCGCCGAGGCCGGTCAGGCCGTCGACGACCTTCTCGGCCGAGCCCTTCTTCGCCGCGATGATCATCGTGACGGTCGGCGCGTTCTTCGCCTCGGCCTCGTCGAGCAGCTTGGCGTCGTGTGCGCCCAGTGCCTTGGCGGCGGCCGGCAGCGAGGGGTCGGCGGCGGGGGCGGCGCTCGCGGTACCGGCGCCACCTCCCACGGTCAGGGCGCCGGCCGCGAGGACCGAGGCCAGAAGCGCGGCGGACGGTCGCCGGCTGCGCGTGCGGGGTTTACTCAACGTTCTCTTCCTCCAGAGAACAGGGCCCTCGAGGGGCAGGGCACGTGTGACGGTGATCCTGCGTGTCACGACGACATGTGTCACTACCCGGCCTCGGTTTGTGATCAGTCCGTGACACGGATCGGTCTACGTCACCGCGCGTGCCGTGTTAGGCGTCGACGTCCGTCGACCTTTCGGCCGATGTGGACGGCGTGCCCAGCAACTCGGGTGCCTGCGGCTGCCTCGGCGCCAGCTCGACCTGCGCCGGCGCGGCCAGCTCGTCGTCGGAGACGCCCAGCTCTGCCAGCTTGCGGGCGCTGACGAGCACCCGCGCCTCCAGCGACCCCACCGCCCGGTTGTACGCCGTCACCGCACCGCTCAGCGAACTGCCGAGCTTGCCCACGTGGTCGCCCAGTGTGGACAGCCGCCCGTACAGCTCGCGGGCCAGCGAGTGGACGGTGGCGGCGTTACGCGCCAGCGCCTCCTGCCGCCACGAGTAGGCGACGGTGCGCAGCAGCGCCACCAGCGTGGCCGGCGTGGCGAGCACCACGTTGCGGGCGAACGCGTGCTCCAGCAGGGACGGGTCGCGTTGCAGTGCCACGTCGAGGAACGGGTCCGCCGGCACGAACAGCACCACGAACTCGGGCGTCTGGTCGAACGCCGACCAGTAGGACTTGGCCGCCAGGCCGTCCACGTGCGCGCGCAGGTGCCGGGCGTGCGCGTCCAGGTGGGTGTCGCGCCCCCGCTCGTCGCGCGCCTCCATCGCGGTCAGGTACGCGTCGAACGGCGCCTTCGCGTCCACCACCACCGTCCGGCCGCCGTGCAGCCGCACCACCAGGTCGGGGCGTACCCCCTGGTGGTCGGTCGCGGCGGTGACCTGCTCGCTGAAGTCGCAGTGTTCGAGCATGCCGGCGGCCTCGACGATCCGGCGGAGCTGGTGCTCGCCCCAGCGGCCCCGCACCTGCGGCGCGCGCAGCGCGGCGACCAGCTGCTTGGTCTCGGTGCGCAGCTCGCCGGAGACGGCGCTCATGGACCGCACCTGCTCGCGCAGTTCGGCGTACGCGTCGACCCGGTCCCGCTCCAGCTCCGCCACCCGCTGCTCGTAGCGGCGCAGCGTGTCGTGCAGCGGCGCGACCGCGCGGGCCACCGCCTCCTGGGACTGCGCCGTCGCCTCGTAGCTGAGCGCCCGCATGGACTGCTCCAGCCGGCCCTCGCCGGCCTGGGTGGCGGCGAGTGTCGCCTCCAGGCGGGCGATGTCGGCCGCCGCGCGCGCCCGCGCGGCCAGCCAGCCCACCGCGCCGCCCGCGGCGAGGCAGAGCACCACCACGGCCAGCGTCGCAAAGCTCATGGCCAAGAGCTTGCCAAACGGGTACGACGAGCGCCCGGTGGGTACGTTCGAGTCATGGAGTTCGCGTTGTGGCTGGTCCTGATCCTGCTGCTCGGAGGTGCGTTCGTGTTCTGGCGGAGGGGGAGCAGATCGCGCCGGGCGAACGAGCTGGCCGACGCCCGCGCCGAGGCGCAGCGCTGGTACGAGCGGCTCGGCGGCCAGCTGATGAACCTGCACGGCGACGCTCCGGCGGTCCGGCAGGCGCTCGCCGACGCCGGTGAGCGGTACAACGCGGCCGGTTCGCAGCTGGAGCAGGCGACCACGCCGCGCCAGTTCGGGCTGGCCCGGGAGACCGCGCTGGAAGGGCTTGCGTACATCCGGGCGGCGCGGACCGCGATGGGCATCGACCCGGGCCCGGAGCTGCCGCCGCTCGCCGCTGCCCAGGGCGCCGGCGCGCTCACCAAGGAGCGCCAGGTCGACGTGCAGGGGCAGACGTTCCGGGCCGGCCCGCAGCCGGGGAACGCGACGCCCTACTACTACCCGGGTGGCCGGTTCCAGGGGCGGCCGGTGCCGGCCGGCTGGTACTCCACGCCGTGGTGGAAGACCGCGCTCGGCGCGGGCGTCGGTGTGGTCGGCGGTCTCCTGATCGCGGACGCGCTGTTCTCACCCGCGTTCGCCGACCCCGGGTACGACGCCGGCTACCAGGAGGGCTTCGGCGACGGCCAGGACTTCGGCGACCAGGGCGGCGACATGGGCGGCGGCGACACGGGCGGCGGTGGTGACTACGCCGGTGGCGACTTCGGCGGCGGCGGGGACTACGGCGGCGGCGACTTCGGTGGCTTCGGCGGCGGGGACTTCGGTGGTGACTTCGGCGGCGGCGACTTCTAGGGCCTGTCCTGTCGATCATGGAAGCCAGATGATGGCGGCGATGAGGATCAGGCTGGCTCGGTAGAGGGATGCGCGTTTGGCGTAGCGGGTGGCCAGGTCACGCCATTGCTTGAGTCGGTTGAAGCAGCGTTCCACGACGTTGCGTTTGCGGTAGGTCGCCTTGTCGAAGGCGGGTGGTCGCCCGCCGGTGCTGCCCTTGGCGGCGCGGCGGGCGATCTGGTCGCTGCGTTCGGGGATGACGTGCCGGATCCCGCGTTGGCGCAGGGCTCGACGGGTGGAGTCATGGGCGTAGCCCTTGTCCGCGATCAGCACGTCCGGACGTTTGCGGGGCCGGCCCGGTCCGGGCTGGTTGACGCGGATCGCGTCGAGCAGGGCGAGGAGCTGGGGGTTGTCGCCGGCCTGGCCCGGGGTGAGCAGGATCGACAACGGCCGGCCGCGTCCGTCGACTGCGAGGTGGATTTTCGTGCTCAGTCCTCCGCGTGATCGGCCGATGGCCTCGCCATCTTGCGCACCAGGCGTCGCCGGACTTGTCGGGGAGCCCCCTTTTTGCGGGCGCCAGCGGCATGCTGATGCGCCCGCACGATCGACGAGTCGATGCTGATCGTCCACTGCACCGGTGTGCCGTCGTCGTGCACCTGCGCCGCCGCGAGGATCCGATCCCATGTCCCGTCGGCGCTCCACCGACGCAGCCGCTCATGGCAGGTCTTCCACGGCCCGAAACGTTCGGGCAGGTCACGCCACGGCGCACCCGTGCGCAGCTTCCACAAAATCCCGTTGATGACCTGCCGGTGATCTCGCCACCGCCCACGAGCACCGCCCGGCTCCGGTAGCAGCGGCGCGATCACCGCCCACGCCTCATCGGTCAACTCACCACGACGCACCACCGACACATCGTCAACGACCAACCCCTACAAGATCGGCAGGACACGCCCTAGTCGACGCCGCCGCGCGTCGGGCGCCGCTCGCGTCGGGCGCCGCTCGCGGCGCGCCGGGCGCAGGCGTTAAGAAGGGCCCCCTCTTATGCACGAGGCGTTAAGAGGGGGCCCTTCCTTACATCTCAGCCGGTGTTGCGCATGCCGGCGGCGATGCCGTTGACGGTGGTCAGCAGCGCCCGCTCCAGCGCCGTACCGTCGTTCGGGGCACGCCGCCCACCCGGCGCGGTCACCACCGCACGCCCGGCGGCGCCGGATTCGCGGTACTGCCGCAGCAACGCCACCTGGAGGTGGTGCAGCGGCTCCAGGTAGGTGTCCCGCACGGCGAGCGTGCGCTGGAGCACCGGCGAGTTGTCCAGCAGCGCCGGTGCGGCGGTGACCGCGAGCACCTCCTGCTTGGTCAGCTCGTACTCCTGCTCGATCTTGTCGAAGATCGGGTGCAGCTTCTTCGGCACCAGCGTCTCCACGTACCGCCGGGCGATGGTCAGGTCGGTCTTGGTCAGCATCATCTCGACGTTCGACAGGAACGTGCGGAAGAAGTGCCAGTTCCGGTTCATCTCGGCGAGCACGTCGGCCAGCCCGGCCGCCCGCGCGGCGGCCAGACCGGAACCCACGCCGAACCAGCCCGGCACGATCTGCCGGGTCTGCGTCCAGCCGAACACCCACGGGATGGCGCGCAGGCCGGACAGGCCGGCGCCGGTGTTCGGGCGCTTCGCCGGCCGGGAGCCGATGTTCAGCGCGCCGAGCAGTTCGGTCGGCGTGGAGGCCCAGAAGTACGCGGGCAGGTCCGGCTCCTCGACCAGCGACCGGTACGACCGGAACGCCGAGGAGGACACCACGTCCATCGCCGCGTCCCAGCGCTCCAGCATCTCGGCCGGCTGCCGGGGCGCGGTGTGCAGCAGCGTCGCCTGGAGCACCGCCGCCACCGTCAGTTCCAGGTTCTCCCGGGCCAGCGCCGGCAGCGTGTACTTGTCGGAGATGACCTCGCCCTGCTCGGTCACCTTGATCGCGCCGTCCAGCGTGCCGTACGGCTGAGCCAGGATCGCGTCGTGGGTGGGGCCGCCACCACGGCCGACGGTGCCGCCGCGGCCGTGGAACAACCGCAGGTGCACGCCGTGCCGCGCGGCCACGTCCCGCAGCGAGCGCTGCGCCCGGTGGATGGACCACTGGCTGGTGGTGATGCCCGCCTCCTTGTTGGAGTCGGAGTAGCCGAGCATCACCTCCTGCACGTCGCCCCGGGCCGCCACGAGCGCCCGGTACGCGGGCAGCGACAGCAACTCGTCCAGCAGCTCACCACCGGCGTTCAGTTCGGCCGGGGTCTCCAGCAGCGGCACGATGCCGATGCGGGCCCGCCCGGAGTGCACGTCCACCAGGCCGGCCTCGCGGGCCAGCACCACGGCGGCCAGCACGTCGTCGACGCCGAGCGTCATCGAGATGATGTACGACTCGATGACCTCGGGGCCGAACCGGTCCTGCGCCTCGCGGATCGCCGCGAACACGTCGAACGTCTTGCGGGCCGACTCGGTGAGCGGGCTGTCCTGGGTGGAGAGCGGCCGCCGGCCGGTCAGCTCGTCGGCGAGCAGCTTGGTGCGCTCCAGCCGGGACAGTGCCGGGTAGTCGGAGACCTCGCCGACCGCCTCGTAGAGCTGGGCCAGCACCTCGTGGTGCTTCTCCGCGTGCTCCCGGATGTCCATGGTGGCCAGGTGCAGGCCGAACGCGGACACCGTACGGATGGCCGAGGCCAGCCGCCCGACCGCGGTGAGCTGGCCGGAGTTGCGGGCCAGCGAGGCGCGCAGCAGTTCCAGGTCGGCGATCAGCTCGGACGAGCCCCGGTAGTCCCGCCCCGGCACGTGCGGGGTGTCGGCACGCAGCCGCTCCCGGGTGTTGGCGAGCTTCGCCTTCACACACCGCGCCTTGAGCCGGTACGGCTCCTCCGCGTTGACCCGGCGGAACCGGGGCGCCACCTCGGGCAGCGCGTCCAGGTCCTTGGCCAGGCTGGCGGACAGGTCGAGCGACACCGCACGCAGCCGCCGGGACACGCTGACCTCGGTGATCAGCTCGTCCATCGCCTTCTCGGTGGCGGCGATGCCGTGCTCGTGCTGGATGCGCAGCACTTCGCGGGTGACCACCGGCGTGACGAACGGGTTGCCGTCGCGGTCACCGCCGATCCAGGTGCCGAAGCTCAGCGGGCGGGACGTCGGCGACGTCTCCACGCCGAGCGTGCGCAGCGTGTCGGCGAGGTCGTCGAGGACTTGCGGCGCGGCCTCGGCGTACAGGTCGCGCAGGTAGTAGATCGCGTTGCGCGCCTCGTCGGTCGGGTCCGGCCGGTCCAGCCGCAGCTCGTCGGTCTGCCACATGAGATCGAGCAGTTCGGCCAGGCGCCGGTTCGCCGGGCCCTCGTCGCTGGCGCCGTACAGGATCGCGTTCGCGGTCTCGGTGTCCAGCTCGTCGGCGACGGCGCGCAGCTTGGACAGGATGGACCGGCGGGCCGCCTCGGTGGGGTGGGCGGTGAAGACCGGGCGTACGGCCAGCCGGCGGGCCGCGGCGGCGATCTCCTCGGCCGGTACGCCCCGCTCGGCGATCATCTTGGCCGCCTGGTCCAGCCAGCCGCCGTGTGTGGCGCGGCGGCGGCGCAGGTCCCGGGCGCGGTGCACCTGCTCGGTGATGTTCGCCAGGTGGAAGTAGGTGGAGAAGGCGCGGGCCAGCTTCGTGCCGGTGGTGACGTCGAGCCCGGCGAGGCGCTGGGCCGCGGCCGGTACGTCGGAGCGGACCTGGGCGCGGATCTCCTCGACCAGGTCGAGCAGCGGCCGGCCCTCCTGACGGGCGAGGGTCTGCCCGAGCAGCGTGCCGAGGCGGCGGATGTCGGCCCGGAGAGCGGCGTCGGGGCCGTCGTGGTCGTGCTGGTCGGTCACGGTTGCGCTCCTTACGCGAGGACGAAGGACAGCGCTGTCCGACTCCTCTGGATGGTATCCGCGCGGCCCCGGCGGACAGGAGGGGGACGGCGTGATGATCTGCACTCTGGGACGGTCCGCCGGTCAGCCCCGCTCGCCGGCGTGCCGTCCCGCCTTCGGCCGGCGGCGTGCCCGGAACACGGTCGCGGTGAGCAGGCCGGTCAGGCCGGCGACCACCCAGACCAGCAGTCCGGTCAGTGCCCAGCCGCCGCCGCGCCAGTCGAAGTAGATGGCCGACTTGAACAGGTCGGTGGCGAGGCCCGGAACGTTCCAGCGGTGCATCCCGCGCAGGAACGGCGGCAGGAACTCGGGCGCGTAGATGCCGCCGGAACCGGGGTTGCCGAGCACGACGAGCAGCAGGATCACGATGCCGGTGCCGAGCAGCCCGAGCCAGCCCTGGACGGCGGCGGCGACCATCCCGGCCGCGAACGCGGCGAGCGCGCCGACCACCGCCACCGTCGCCACCTGATCGGGGAACACGCCGAGCACCGGCCCGACCAGGATCGCCCCGATGACGCCGAGCAGGATCGCGTGCACCGCGAGCGTGGCGATCCGCAGCCCGGCCCGGCGCAGGTCGCGCGGGCTGGTGCCGAGCGAGATGCCGAGCGCCGTGGACGCCAGGTAGCCGCCGAGCACCACGCCGACGGCCAGGTAGAACGGGACCAGGCCCCGCGGGTCGTCGGCGGAGACCGGCACGTCGTCGGTGACCTCCAGTGGCACCCCGGCCTGCCGGGCCGCCTCGGTGAACACGTCGGTGACGAGTTCGGTGGCGGCGGGCGCTCCCGCGCTGGCGGTGGCGAGCGTCAGGCCGCCGTCGGGGGCGGAGCTGAGCACCGCGTACACCGATCTGTCGGTGAGACCGTCGGAGGCGGCGTCGCGGCTGTCGTACCCGACGGGTTTGATCGTGTCGGTGCGGGCGCGGACGGCGGACATCACGGCCTGGGCCTGCTGGTCGCTCGTGACGACGGCGACCGGCACGTCGCGCGGGTCCGGCTTGTGCAGCGCGCCGACGTAGGCGGCGATGAACGCGCTGGCCAGCGCCAGGGTGCCGAGGATCAGCGCCGCCGTGCGGGGCAGCCAGTCCCGGGTACGCAGCTCCGGCTCGTCGTCCACGGCCTCAGCCTATTGCGGGCATATGCCCGGCTCATGGGGTTTCGTCGGGCGAAAACCGCTGGCCCGGGCCGATAACGTCGGGCCATGACGGTGCCTGTCTATCCCGCCAAACCGCAGCCCGGCGACCGGGTCGCGGTCGTCTCACCCTCCGCCGGCCTGCCGGGTCTCTTCCCCCACGTGTACGAGCTGGGCCTGCGCCGGCTTCGCGACGAGCTGGGGCTGGAACCGGTGGAGTATCCGACCACCCGGGTCATGGGCGCCGACCCGCGCGACCGGGCGCGTGACCTGACCGCCGCGTTCGCCGACCCGACGATCACCGCCGTGCTGGCGACGGTCGGCGGGGACGACCTGATCACCGTCACCCCGTACCTGGACGACGACGTGTTGCGGGCCAACCCGAAGCCGTACTTCGGCTACTCGGACAACACCAACGTGCTCAACCACCTGTACCGGCTGGGCGTCGTCGGCTACCACGGCGGCTCCGTGCTCGTGCACCTCGGGCGCTCCGGCAAGCCGCACCCGCTCACGCTCGACTCGCTGCGCGCCGCGCTGTTCACCACCGGCTGGTACGAGCTGACCGCCGCCTCCGAGTGGGGCGACGAGCCGCGCGACTGGAGTGACCCGGCCACGCTCGCCGAGGAGCCGCCGATGTACCCGTCCGAGGGCTGGCGCTGGCACGGCCCGGCCCGGGTGGTGCAGGGCCGGACGTGGGGCGGCAACCTGGAGATCCTGCACTGGCTGATGGCGGCCGACCGCGTTCCGCGCGCGGCCGACCTGGCCGGCTCGGTACTGGTGCTGGAGACGTCGGAGGAGATGCCCACCGCGCAGGAGGTCTTCCGGATCGTGCGCAACATGGGCGAGCGGGGTCTGCTCGCCGCCGTCCCGGCGATCGTGGTGGGCCGCCCCAAGGCGTGGGACTTCGACCGGCCGCACTCGGTCGCGGAGCGGCTGGCCTGGGCCGCCGACCAGCGGGCGGCGATCCTGTCGGCGCTCGCCCCCTACGCCGGCGACCCGGTGGTGGTCTTCGACGTCGACCTGGGCCACACCGACCCGCAGGTGATCATCCCGTACGGCGGCGAGATCCGCGTGGACGCGGCCGAGCGCCGCATCGCCGTGCGCTACTGACGGCGGCGTCGGGGCCGACGGCGCGGGTCAGGCGTCGACGACGGCGAAGGCGCGCACCGGGAACGTGCCCATGCCGGCGACCCGCGGCGGAGCGGCGGTGAACCGGAAGCCGGTCGGCGGCAGCGCGTCCAGGCCGGTCAGGTGCTCCACGATCGGCACCCCGGCGGCCAGCAGACCGGTGTGCGCCGGGCGCTGACCTGCTGCCGCCGCCGTCATGTCGTCGATGTTGATCGAGTCGATGCCGACGAGCGCCGCGCCCGACTCGGCCAGCCACTGGGCGCCGTCACCGGTCAGGTAGGGCGCGTCCGGTGCGGCGTACGCGTCGGTGCCGAAGTGCGCGTCCCACCTGGTGTGCAGCAGCACCGCGCACCCGGCCACGTCGTACGGGGCGAGCATCAGCCGGTCCACCGCCCGCGTACCGGCCGGCACGCGTACCACCAGGCCGGGCAGGTCGGCGAGGCGGTCCAGCGGCACCCCGGTCAGGTCCGGGCCGTCGGCGAAGCGGTGCGACGGCGTGTCCACGTACGTGCCGGTGTTGGCGATCATGTCGATCCGCCCGACCTGGAACTCGACACCGGGCGCGTACCGGCTCCGGGACGCCTCCCGGGTCAGCCACTCGCTGATCGCCGGTGCGGGCCAGCCGGGCAGCGTGACCAGGCCGTCGGTGATCACGTGACTCAGCTCGACGAGTTTCCGCCCGCCGCCCGTGGCCGGGGCGGTCACCCCGCGCCCGCCCTTGTGCGGCTCCTCGACGACGGTCCGGTTCGTGATCCGTACCTCGCCGACCATGAGCAGCCCGAGGTGCCGGACCAGCAGCGCGGCCACCTCGTCGTCGGTGACGTCGGGGTGCGGCACGTCCAGCCGGAACCCGTCGGTGCGCAGACCGCCACCGTTGGAGAAAACCACCTCGGCGTCGAAGACCGTCCGATACTCGACCATCCGCCCACCGCACCACGCCCGGTCGCAGCCGGTCAAGATCCAACATCGGGCGGGCCCGGTTCGTCGGTGGAGGGGGATAGGCTCGAACGGTGCACCCCCCGTCCGGCTGGACGCGGGGTCGTCGTCGTGTGTCGATCCGCTGGAAGTGATCACTGATGCTCACCGGACTCTTCTCCGCCGCCCTGGCCGACCCGGGGCTGGCCCGGGCGCGTGACCTGGCGCGCTCCGGTGCCGCGCAGGTCGACGGGCTCGACCTCACCGCCCCGGCCGCGCTGCGCCCGTTCGCTGTGGCAGCGGTCGCCGCCGACGAGCCGGCCGGAGGCGCGGGCCGCCCGGTGCTCGCGGTCACCGCCACCACCCGCGAGGCCGACGACCTGGCCTCCGCGCTGGGCAGCCTGCTGCCGCCGGAGCAGGTGGCGGTCTTCCCGTCCTGGGAGACGCTGCCACACGAGCGCCTGTCGCCCCGATCCGACACGGTCGGGCGGCGCCTCGCCGTGCTGCGCCGGCTGGCCCACCCGGACGCCGCCGACGCGCACGGCCGCACCGGGCCGCTGCGGGTCGTCGTCGCGCCGGTGCGCTCGCTGCTCCAGCCGCAGCTCAAGGGCCTCGGCGACCTGGAGCCGGTGCAGCTCGCCGCCGGGGACGAGGCCGACCTGGAGGAGGTCGCCCGCCGGCTCACCGACATGGCGTACGCCCGGGTCGACCTGGTCACCAAGCGCGGCGAGTTCGCCGTACGCGGCGGCATCCTGGACGTCTTCCCGCCCACCGACGAGCACCCGTCCCGGGTCGAGTTCTGGGGCGACGAGGTGGAGGAGATCCGCACCTTCGCGGTGGCCGACCAGCGCACCATCGAGGGCGTGGCGCAGATGTGGGCGCCGCCGTGCCGGGAACTGCTGCTGACCCCGGCGGTGCGGGAGCGGGCCGCCGCGCTCGCCGCCGAGCACCCCGAGCTGGCCGAGATCCTGGACAAGCTGTCCGAGGGCATCCCGGTCGAGGGCATGGAGTCGCTCGCTCCGGCCCTGATCGGCGCCGACGCGCTGGAACTGCTCGTCGACTGCATGCCGGCCGGCACCCACGTACTCCTCTGCGACCCCGAGCGCATCCGCACCCGCGCGCACGACCTGGTCCGTACCTCGGAGGAGTTCCTCCAGGCCAGCTGGGCCGCAGCCGCCGTCGGCGGCCAGGCCCCTGTCGACCTCGGCGCCGCCGCCTTCAAGACCCTGGCCGAGGTACGCACGGCAGCCCGCGCCCTGCGCCAGCCCTGGTGGACGCTCGCGCCGTTCGGCCTGGTCGAGGCGGACGCGGCGCCGGCCCGGCAGCCCTGGGAGGACGAGCCGGCCGCTGTCGACGTCACCCCCGACGACGCCATCGCGGTGAGCCTGGCCGCCCAGCCGGCCCCGCTCTACCACGGCGAGACCGCCCGGGTGGTCGACGACCTGAAGCGCTGGGCCGGTGAGGGCTGGTCGATCGCGCTCGTGTTCGAGGGGCACGGCCCCGCCCAGCGGGCCGTCGAGGTGCTCCGCGACGCCGGTCTCGGCGCCCGGCTCACCGAGGAGGTGCCCGCCGCACCGGCACCGGGCGAACTGCTCGTGTCCTGCGGCTGCCTGACCGCCGGCTTCGTCGACGAGGCGTCGAAGTTCGTGCTGCTCACCGGCAACGACGTCACCGGTGGCCGGGGCACCTCCACCCGCGACATGCGCAAGATGCCCAGCCGGCGGCGCAACACCATCGATCCGCTGGAGCTGAAGGCCGGCGACTTCGTGGTGCACGAGCAGCACGGCATCGGCCGGTACGTGGAGCTGGTGCAGCGCACGGTGAACGGCGCCAGCCGCGAATACCTGGTCATCGAGTACGCGCCGAGCAAGCGCGGCCAGCCCGGCGACCGCCTGTTCGTCCCCACCGACCAGCTCGACCAGCTCTCCCGTTACGTCGGCGGTGAGCAGCCCACGCTGCACAAGATGGGCGGCTCGGACTGGCAGAAGTCCAAGGCGCGGGCCCGCAAGGCGGTCCGGGAGATCGCCGCGCAGCTCATCCAGCTCTACGCCGCGCGCAAGGCGTCGAAGGGGCACAACTTCGGTCCCGACACCCCGTGGCAGCGTGAGCTGGAGGACGCGTTCCCCTGGCAGGAGACGCCCGACCAGCTGGCCGCCATCGAGGAGGTCAAGCGGGACATGGAACAGACCGTCCCGATGGACCGGCTGATCTGCGGCGACGTCGGCTACGGCAAGACCGAGATCGCGGTACGGGCGGCGTTCAAGGCGGTGCAGGACGGCAAGCAGGTGGCCGTGCTGGTGCCGACCACGCTGCTGGTGCAGCAGCACTACAACACGTTCGCCGAGCGGATGAGCCAGTTCCCGGTGTCGATCCGGCAGCTGTCCCGGTTCCAGACGCCGAAGGAGTCCGAGCAGACGCTGGAGATGGTCGCCGCCGGCACCGTCGACATCGTCATCGGCACCCACCGGCTGCTCCAGGCGGCCACCCGGTTCAAGTCTCTGGGGCTGGTCATCATCGACGAGGAGCAGCGGTTCGGCGTCGAGCACAAGGAGCACCTGAAGACGCTCCGCGCCTCGGTCGACGTGCTCGCCATGTCGGCCACCCCGATCCCGCGCACGCTGGAGATGGCGATCACCGGCATCCGGGAGATGTCCACAATCGCCACCCCGCCGGAGGAGCGGCACCCGGTGCTCACGTTCGTCGGGGCGTACGACGACCGTCAGGTGGCCGCCTCCATCCACCGTGAGCTGCTGCGCGACGGTCAGGTCTTCTACCTGCACAACCGGGTCGAGTCGATCGAGAAGACGGCCCGCAGGCTGCGGGAGCTGGTCCCGGAGGCCCGGGTGGCGGTGGCGCACGGCCAGATGGGCGAGGAGGCGCTGGAGAAGGTGATGGTCGGCTTCTGGGAGAAGGAGTTCGACGTCCTCGTCTGCACCACGATCGTCGAATCAGGCATCGACATCCCGAACGCCAACACCCTCATCGTCGAGCGCGCCGACCTGCTCGGCCTGGCCCAGCTGCACCAGATCCGCGGCCGGGTCGGCCGTGGCCGGGAACGGGCGTACGCGTACTTCCTCTACCCGCCGGAGAAGCCGCTCACCGAGAACGCGCACGAGCGGCTGGCGACCATCGCCCAGCACACCGAACTCGGCGCCGGCATGTACGTGGCGATGAAGGACCTGGAGATCCGCGGCGCCGGCAACCTGCTCGGCGGCGAGCAGTCCGGCCACATCGAGGGCGTCGGCTTCGACCTGTACGTCCGGATGGTCGGCGAGGCGGTGTCCGCCTTCAAGGGCGAGCAGCAGGAGGAGGAGGCGGAGGTCAAGGTCGACCTGCCGATCGACGCGCACCTGCCGCACGACTACGTGGCGGTGGAGCGGCTGCGCCTGGAGATGTACCGCAAGCTCGCCGAGGCCCGCGACTCCGAGCGTCTGCGCGAGGTGGTCGCCGAGATGACCGACCGGTACGGCGAGCCGCCCGCGCCGGTGCAGAACCTGGTCGCGGTGGCGCGGTTCCGGCTGCTCGCCCGCCGCTACGGGCTGACCGACGTGTCGATGCAGGGCAAGCACATCCGGTTCGGCCCGCTGCCGCTGCCCGACTCGAAGCAGATGCGGCTCAAGCGCTACCACCCGGACTCGGTCTACAAGCAGGCGCTCGACCAGGTCAGCGTGCCCCGGCCGAGCACCCGGCGGATCGGCGGCGAGCCGCTGCGCGACCAGGCGCTGCTGGAGTGGTGCGGGCAGCTCCTGGCCGACGTCCTCGGCAAGCCCGAGGAGCTGGCCGGTGTTGCCAGCCCCACAGTGGCGAGCGGACGATGACACAGCAAGCCCGAGGAGTTCGCCGGTGCCGCCCGGTCCGGGGCGGGTGCGCGATGAGGTGGGCGGAGTCACAGGCCGGTACTCGGCGTGAGAGAGTGACCCTCATGCGTGCTCGCCGTTCCCTCGTCGCCGTCAGCGTCGCGGCCCTTGCCGCGCTCTCTCTCGCCGCCTGTGGCCGCTCCGCCCCGGACGTCGCCGCCTACGTCGGCGACAGCCGGTACTCCGTCGACCGGGTCGACGCGATCTACGAGGACGCGCAGCGGCAGTACGCGGAGGCCGTCCGTAGCCAGTCCCCGCAGACGCCGTCGCCGGCGGAGCTGCGGTCCTCGGTGACCCGGCAGGACGTGCTGAACCTGCTGGTCGCGATCGACCTGGGCAAGCGCGTGGCGGCCGACAAGGGCCTCCAGGTCACCGACCAGATCTCCCCGGAGCAGATCCAGCAGGCGCTCCGCATGCCGGCGACCACCGAGTACACGAAGCTGTGGGGCGAGTGGGTCGACCTCTCCGGCACGCTCCAGCAGAGCCTGCCCCCGGCCGACCTCAGCGACGAGTCCCTGATGGCCGTCTACCACGCCCTCGAGGAGACCGGGGCGATCCAGCCGGGCCTGAGCATCGACCAGGTGCGGCAGGCGTTCGGCGAGGCCGGGTTCGTCCGCACCGCCACCGCGCTCAGCAGCGCGCTGCAGGAGCAGGCCGAGAAGTCGGACGTCCGCGTCAACCCCCGGTTCGGCGTGACGGGCGTGCCGTCGCTGGTCAACACCGGCCAGTCGTTCGTCTTCTACTCCCTGCCGTACGTCGACCAGGACGGCCCGGTCACCGACATCTCGACTCCGGAGGCGCCGGCCTCCGGCTCCCCGGCTCCCGGAGCCGCATGACCGCGCGGATCGTCCTGCTCGTCACCTCACCCCGGCTGCCCGCCGGCCTGCTGACTTCGGCCGCCTGGGACGCCGTACGCTCCGCCCCGGTCCTCGCCGGTGCGGAGAGCGAGCTGACCCGTGCGGTCCGAATGGCCGGCGCCGACGTGAGCGTGGTGACCGAGGGTGCGACCCAGGCGCTGCTCGACGCCGCCGCCGCGCACGGCGGGGCGGTGTGGCTGGCCGGTCCGGCCGGCGACGAGACGCTGGCCCGTGAGCTGGGGCTGCGGCTGGCCCGCGAGCCCGGCCTGGCCGAGCTGGAGCTGATGTACGGCTCGTGGGATCCGCCCGGCGCCCGGCTGCTCGACGCGGTCGAGGTGATGGACCGGCTGGCCTCCCCGGGCGGCGATCCGTGGAAGCGGGCGCAAACCCACCGCAGCCTGGCCGGTTTCCTGCTGGAGGAGTGCTACGAGGCGTACGACGCGATCAGCGCCGACGACACCGACGCGCTCCGCGAGGAACTGGGCGACGTGCTGCTCCAGGTGCTGCTGCACGCCCGGCTGGCGGAGAACCTGCCGGAGGGCAAGAGCTGGACCGTCGACGACGTCGCGGGCACGCTGGTCGACAAGATGGTGCGGCGCAACCCGCACGTGTTCTCCGGTGAGCCGGCCGGTTCGATCGAGGAGATCGAGGCGAACTGGGAACGGATCAAGCGGGCCGAGAAGACCCGCGACTCGGTGCTGGACGGCATCGCGCTGAGCCAGCCCGCGCTCTCTCTGGCCGCGAAGATCCTGGACCGGGCCGGCCGGGTGGGCCTCGCCGTACCGCCGCCACTGGCCGAGTCGCAGGTGGATCCGGAGGCCCGGCTCGGCGCGAGCCTGCTGGCCACTGTCGCCGCCGCCCGGCAGGCCGGCATCGACCCGGAGGCCGCGCTGCGCCGGGCCACCTTGGCGTACGCCGAGGCGATCCGAGCCGCCGAACGCCCCACCCCCACCAACCCCGCCTAACGCCCTCCCCGCCGCCCTCCGGGACCTTGCCCCCCCGCCTCACCCCGCCCCGCCCTCTCCCCGCGATCTTGCACTTTCGGCCCGAGCGGTGCCGCAAATGCCCCCTCTGCCCGGGCACAAAGTGCAAGATCGCCGAGTCGGCTGCCGGGCCGGACCTCGCCAGCCATGCCCAGCCGCGCCCCTCCCGGCAGTCGAGACCCGCGGTCCGCATCCCGGGATCGCCGTAGATCTTGGTACGAAAGTGCCCCTATAGGGGCCGTTTCCGTCCAAGATCTACGCCCGCCTCGGGCGGAGGCGCGCTCGCGGCCGACCAACCGGCACCCAGGCGGTGGCCTTCCAGGGGACTCGCGGCGGTGATCAAGGGGTTTGGGTCGAGGGCGGGCTCTGGCGGGGACACGAACTCCTTGATCAACGGGGGCGGGGAGGCGGGAGAGTGGGCGGGGTGATCGGTAGGGTCGGGGGATGGAGTCGTTCGGGCCGCTTGCGGAGCGGATCGTGGAGGCGTTGCTGGAGAGCCGGCCCGGGCTGGCCACCTCCGCCGGGGATCACCGCTACGACGACCGGCTGCCCGATCTCTCCGCCGACGCCCTCGCCGCCGACCAGGCGATGCTGAAGGACGCCGCCGACGCGCTCGCGGAGATCGACCCGGACGCGCTCGACGTGGCGGAGAGCGTCGACCACGCGCTGCTCACCAGCCTCGTCGACAGGGGACTGTTCGAGGCCACCGAGATCCGCGGCCACGAGTGGGATCCGCTGCGCCACAATCCGGGGCCGCTGCTGCACGCCCTGCTGGCCCGTCCCTTCGCCCCGGCCGAGGAGCGCCTGACCAGTCTCGTCGGGCGTCTGTCGGCCGTACCCGATGCGCTGTCGACGGCGCGCGCGACGCTGCGGGACATGCCGCGGGTCCACGCGGAGACGGCGGTCGGGCAGTTCGCCGGTACGGCGGCGCTGATCCGCGACGAGGTTCCCGGGTTGCTCGCCGAGGCGCCGGCGATGCGTGACCGGGTCGGCCCGGCGGCCAGCGATGCGATCGCCGCGCTGGAGGAGTTCGTGGCCTGGCTGCGGCAGGGCCTGGCCGCGGACGCCGGTCCGGGGCGTGACCCGCGGCTGGGCCGGCGGCGGTGGGAGGCGCGGCTGTGGCACACGCTCGACACCGAGCTGAGCGCAGCCGAGGTGCAGCGCCGCGCCTGGGCCAACCTCGACCGGGTCACCGAGGAGATCCGCGCGGCGTCGGTCGAGCTGGTCGGTGGTCCGGCCGACGACGAGACGGTACGCCGGGCGCTGGACCTGCTGGCCGCCGAACACCCGGACGACGCCACGATCGTCGACCTCGCCTCGGTCACGCTCGACGAGGCGAGTGACTTCGTCCGCCACCACGACCTGGTCAGCATGGTCGGCGACCCGTGCGTGATCCAGGAGATGCCGGAGTTCGCGCGCGGCGTGGCGGTGGCCTACTGCGACTCGCCGGGCCCGCTGGAGACGGCCGACGTGCCGACGTTCTACTGCATCTCGCCCACCCCGGCGGACTGGCCGGCGCAGCGGGTCGAGTCGTTCTACCGCGAGTACAACGACCACATGATCCGCAACCTGACCGTGCACGAGGCGATGCCGGGTCACTTCCTCCAGCTCGCCCACGCCCGCCGGTACGACGGCCCGACCCGGGTACGCGCGCTCACCGAGTCGGGCGTGTTCGTCGAGGGCTGGGCGGTCTACGCCGAGGAGCTGATGGCGGGGCTCGGCTTCGGCGGACTGCCGGTGCGGTTGCAGCAGCTCAAGATGCAGCTCCGGATGACCATCAACGCGCTGCTGGACCAGCTCGTGCACTGCGACGACATGCCCGAGTCCGAGGCGATGGCGCTGATGACCGGGCGCGGCTTCCAGGAGGAGGGCGAGGCGGCCGGCAAGTGGCGGCGGGCGCTGCTCACCTCGACGCAGCTCTCCACGTACTTCGTCGGCTACAGCGAGATGGCCGACATCGCCGCCGCCCGGCCGGACGGCGTGACGGTGCGCGACTGGCACGACGCCATGCTGGCGCACGACTGCCCGCCGCCGCGCCACCTGCGGACACTGCTGGGGGTGTGACGGCCACCGCCCGGGCGGCGACCCGGCCTGCGGTCACCGCCGGGCGGCGACCGCGTCGATCAGCCAGCGCGACAGGGAGTACGCGGGCGGCAGCTCGGCGGGCAGCGCATCCACCGGGAACCAGCGCGCCTCGGTCAGCTCGATGCCGTCGACGACCGGTTCGGCGGCCGGGTCGGTCACCTCGGCGGTGAAACCGGCGAGCAGCGTGCCCGGCCCGGACAGCGCCCACGGCTGGCTGTCCACGTAGACCGGTCGCCGCAGCGTCAGGCCGACCTCCTCGGCGACCTCGCGGTGCACCGCCGCCTCCAGCGACTCGCCCGCCTCGACGAACCCGGCGACGAGTGCCCACAGCTGCGTCGGCCCCTGCGCGTGCCGGACCAGCAGCAGTTCGTCGACGCCGCCGGCCGGGCCGGGGCGGGTGATCGCGGTCAGCACCGCGACGGACAGGGGCACGAACACGGTCAGCCCGCAGTCCGGGCAGCGCCGCGCGGTCTCGCCCGGCACGTCGGCCAGCTCGGCCCGGCACGCGCCGCACCACCTGTGGGTACGCCGCCAGGTGACCACGGCGAGCGCCCGTCCGGCCAGGTCGGCGCGGGGTGCGGGCAGCTCGGCGGCGAGGCCGCGCCAGCCGCGCCACGGGCCGGGAAGCGACTCCGGATCGGCCACCTCGGCCGCCCACGCCGGGACGCCGTCGAGCGTGCCGACCGGGATCCAGGCGAGGTCGCCGGGCAGCGCGCCGATCCGCAGCGGCTGCTCGTCCGGGCCGGTCAGCAGCTTCCGTCCGGCCACCGGCAGCGCCAGGTCGTCCGGCTCCGGCGGCCGCCCGTGATCGGCAGCAGGCAGGAACCCGGGCGGGGTCACGACGTGGACGGGCGGCGGTCCACCACGCCGGCGCCGTCCGGGACCGCGAACGCGGCCGCCTCGACGCTCTCGGTGTAGCGGCTCAGCGTCACCTCGGCGGGCTTGCCGTCGAGCGTGCCGGAGAAGCTTCCCAGCACACCCTCGTTCGTCACGCAGGCGTTGAAGCGCTCCCCGTCGTGGGTGACGTCGACGCAGGTGGCGTGGTGTCCGGCGAGAGTGGTGTCGCTCTGCTCGATGACCGCCTCCGGCGCCAGCGCCGCCTCGGTGAGCAGCCGGATCACCGCGGGCGGCGTGACCAGGCCCTGCTTGCGTGCCTCGTCGTAGACGATCACCGACGGCTTCCCCGCGGTGAGCACGGGCGGCGAGACGGTGCAGGAGGTACGGGCGGCGGTGCTCGCGCACCGGGTCACCGACTCCTGCGTCACCGTGATCTTGCCGCCGGGCCAGGTGTACGTGGACCGCAGCGGCTTCTTGGTCTGCGCGATCGAGGCGGTCCGGCCGCCGTCGATCTGGTAGTCGGCGGCCCAGGTCTGCTCCAGCGCCCGGTCCATCCGCGCGGCGAGGTCGTTGACCAGGTCGGCGCGACCGAGCGCGACGTTCGCGTCGTCCAGGGCCTGACAGCCGGTGACCGAGAGCGACGCGATGACCGAGGCGGCGAGCACGCGGAGAGTCGTCGAGGCGGCAGGCATGATGCCCAGCCTTGTCGATCGACGCAACGTCTCGCAAACCGGTTGCCGGTTGACGACCGGTAATCCGGGAATGTCCGTCTCAGCAAGCGCCTCGGGGGCCGCCCCGAGCGGGGTGCGGCAGGGCGGGGACCGATACGCTGCGTTCAACACCTGCCTCAGCCGCACCGTCGCGGCCCATACGGACCGGAACCACACAAACGAGGAGCGACTCAGTGGCAACCATCGAGGGAATCGTCGCCCGGGAGATCCTGGACTCGCGGGGCAACCCGACGGTCGAGGTCGAGGTCGGGCTCGACGACGGCACGATCGCCCGCGCCGCGGTGCCGTCCGGCGCCTCCACCGGCGCGTTCGAGGCGGTCGAGCTGCGCGACGGTGACAAGGATCGCTACCTGGGCAAGGGCGTCGAGAAGGCGGTCGCCAACATCGAGGACCGCATCGTCGACCAGCTCATCGGCTACGAGGCCAGCGAGCAGCGGCTGATCGACCAGAAGATGATCGACATCGACGGCTCGGACAACAAGGGCGAGCTGGGCGCGAACGCCATCCTCGGCGTCTCCCTGGCCGTGGCGAAGGCCGCCGCCGGCAGCGCCGAGCTGAGCCTGTTCCGCTACCTGGGCGGCCCGAACGCGCACCTGCTCCCGGTGCCGATGATGAACATCCTCAACGGTGGCGCGCACGCCGACTCGAACGTCGACATCCAGGAGTTCATGATCGCGCCGATCGGCGCGCCGACGTTCCGGGACGCGCTGCGCTCGGGCGCCGAGGTCTACCACGCGCTGAAGTCGGTGCTGAAGAAGAAGGACCTGTCGACCGGCCTGGGCGACGAGGGCGGCTTCGCCCCGAACCTGCCCACCAACGCCGCCGCGCTGGACCTGATCGCCGAGGCCGTGGAGAAGGCCGGCTACCGGCTCGGCACCGACATCGTCTTCGCGCTCGACGTGGCCGCCACCGAGTTCTTCGACAACGGCACCTACACGTTCGAGGGCAGCGCCAAGAGCGCCGAGGAGATGAGCAACTACTACACCAAGCTCGCCGGCGACTACCCGATCGTGTCGATCGAGGACCCGCTGGCCGAGGACGACTGGAGCGGCTGGGCCACGCTCACCGCCGCGCTCGGCGACCGCATCCAGATCGTCGGCGACGACCTGTTCGTGACCAACCCGCAGCGCATCGCCCGGGGCATCGCCGAGCAGGCCGCCAACGCGGTCCTGGTGAAGGTCAACCAGATCGGCTCGCTCACCGAGACGCTCGACGCCGTCGACCTGGCCCACCGGGCCGGCTTCAAGTGCATGATGAGCCACCGTTCCGGCGAGACCGAGGACACCACCATCGCCGACCTGGCCGTCGCCACCGGCTGCGGGCAGATCAAGACCGGCGCGCCGGCCCGCTCGGACCGGGTGGCCAAGTACAACCAGCTCCTGCGGATCGAGGAGGAGCTGGCCGACGCGGCGCGGTACGCCGGTGCCGGCGCGTTCCCGCGCTACCGTTCGGCCTGAGCGAGCGCTCCGGGGGAGGGGTGTGACGATGCAGCAGCGCCGCACACCGGGTGGCCAGCGGCCCGCCCGCCGGCCGGGTCAGCCCGGCCGGACGGGCGGTGCCCGGGTCCGGTCCACGGCACGCGACAACGGCGTCCGCGCGGAGGCGCGCGCCGCCGGCCGGTCACCCGGCGCGTCCCGTGCCGCCGACGGCGTACGCTCCGCGAGCCGCCCCGCCGCGGCCCGGCGTACTGCCGCCGGTGGCCCGGTCAAGCGGCTCACCGCACCCCAACCCCGGCGCTTCACCGGGCGCGCCACGGTGCTGTTCGCGGTGCTGATCGCGCTCGCCCTGGCGTACACCTATCCGGTCCGGGTCTACCTGGACCAGCAGGCCGACATCGAGCGGATGGAGGCGGCGCAGGCCGCCCAGCGGGCCGAGATCGACCGGCTCACCGCCGAGGCGGCCAAGTGGAAGGACCCGGAGTACGTCAAGACGCAGGCCCGGGAGCGGTTCTTCATGGGCAAGCCGGGCGAGACGCTGCTCGTGGTGCTCTCCGACCCGGAGGGCGCCGCGAAGGACGCCGGCAAGGGCGCGAAGCCGGGGGCGCCGAAGCCGCCCGAGCCCTGGTACGACACCCTGTGGGGGAGCGTGCGGGCGGCCAACGCCGAGCGCCCCGACAAGTGAGCTTTGATCCGAGAGGCACTTCCTTGAGCGTCGTACCACCGCAGGAGCCGGCGGCGGACTCCGTACCCCCGCCGGAACGCCAGCCGGCCACCGAGGCCGACCTGGCCGCGGTGGCCGCGCAGCTCGGACGCCCGCCTCGCGGCACCCGCGCGGTGGCCCACAGGTGTCCCTGCGGCCTGCCCGACGTGGTGGAGACGACGCCCCGGCTGGCGGACGGCACGCCGTTCCCGACGCTGTTCTACCTGACCTGCCCGCGTGCCACGGCGGCGTGCAGCCGGCTGGAGTCGGCCGGGCTGATGAAGGAGATGGCCGAGCGGCTCGCCGAGGATCCGGAGCTGGCGGCGCGGTACCGGGCGGCGCACGAGGACTACCTGACCCGCCGGGAGGCGATCGGGGAGGTGCCGGAGATCGCCGGCATCTCGGCCGGCGGCATGCCGGGGCGGGTGAAGTGCCTGCACGTGCACCTCGGGCACGCGCTCGCCGCCGGGCCGGGGGTCAACCCGTTCGGCGACGAGACGCTGGCGCTCGTGGAGAAGTGGTGGGCGGCCGGCCCCTGCGTGGACGTGCCCGCGGTCCAGTGAGATGAGCGCCGACGAGATCACTGTGCGCCGGGCCCGCACCACCGACGTACGCGGCATCCGGCGGCTGGTGGACACCTACACCGACGACCGGCGTCTGCTCAGCAAGGCGACTGTGACGCTGTACGAGGACGTGCAGGAGTTCCGGGTCGCGGTGACGTCTGACGGCACGGTGGTCGGCTGCGGCGCGCTGCACGTCATGTGGGAGGACCTGGCCGAGATCCGGACGGTGGCGGTCGACCCGTCCTGCCGGGGCCACAAGATCGGGCACCGGATCGTCGGCGGGCTGATCGACGCGGCACGGGAGCTGGGCATCGCCCGGATCTTCGTGCTCACGTTCGAGACCGGCTTCTTCGGCTCGTTCGGCTTCCGCGAGATCGACGGCGCGCCCGTGCCGCAGCCGGTGTACGAGCAGCTCCTGCGCTCGTACGACGAGGGTGTCGCGGAGTTCCTGGACCTGGAACGGGTCAAGCCCAACACCCTGGGCAACACCCGAATGCTGCTGCGCCTCTGACCGTGCGCGGGCTGCCGTAGGGTGGGCGCCGTGAGTGCGCGTGTGGCCGCCATCGACTGCGGGACCAACTCGATCCGACTGCTGATCGCCGACCTGCCCGAGTCGTCGGCCGGGGAGGCGGCGCCGCTGCGCGACGTCAGCCGGCGGATGGAGATCGTCCGGCTGGGGCAGGGCGTCGACCAGACCGGCATGCTCGCGCCCGAGGCGATCGAGCGGACCCGGGTGGCGCTCGCCGACTACGCGGCGGAGATCGAGAAGTCCGGCGCCGACCGGGTACGCATGTGCGCCACCTCGGCCTCCCGCGACGCCTCCAACGCCGCCGACTTCCGCGCCATGGTCGAGCGCACGCTCGGCGTACCGCCCGAGGTGGTGACAGGCGACGAGGAGGCACGCCTGTCGTTCACCGGCGCGGTGCGCGGCCTGCCCGCCGATGCAGAGCCGCCGTACCTGGTGGTCGACATCGGCGGCGGTTCGACCGAGTTCGTCGTCGGCACCCGCGCCGACGGGGTGCGCGGCGCGATCTCGGTGGACATCGGCTGCGTCCGGATGACCGAACGGCACCTGCACGACGATCCGCCGACAGCGGCGCAGATCGCCGCCGCCGAGTCCGACATCGCCGCCGCCGTCGACCGCGCGCTCGCCGCCGTGCCCGGCCGCGAGGCCGCCACGCTGGTCGGGCTGGCCGGTTCGGTCACCACAGTGGTCGCCCTGGCGCAGGGGCTCCGGGAGTACGACCCGAGCCGCATCCACCACGCCCGCGTCTCGTACGAGCAGGTGGCCGAGGTGACAGCCGACCTGCTCGGTAAGAGCAGTGAGCAGCGGCTGGCGTACCCGGTGATGCACCCGGGGCGGGCCGACGTGATCGGCGCGGGCGCGCTGGTGCTGCGAGTGATCATGGAGCGGGCCGGGATGCCGTCGGTGGTCGCGTCCGAGCACGACATCCTCGACGGCATCGCCTGGAGCCTCGCCTAGCCCTCATCTTCTCGCCCGCCCCTTCGGCGGTGATCAAGGAGTTTGTGTCAGATCCGGACGCCTCCGGGTACGCAAAGTCCTTGGTCGACGGGACGGGCGGGGTTAGTCCGTCGCCAGGTCGGGGCGGTGTTCCCTGATCCACTTCTCGACGTCGGACTTCCGCCAGATCTGGCCCATCCGGAGCACCTGATAGGGCGCGGGGAAGTCGCGTCGCGAAGCGACCACTGACGCGCGGGCACGCGAGACGCCACCGAGCATGTCTCGGATCTCAGCGATTCCCACGAACTCGACCACCTCTTGACGGTAGGTAGCAGCGATTGACTCGCGATCGGTAACAGCGATCGGGGTTGACGATCGGTAACAGCGCGAGCACGATCGGGGGATGACCGTGAGGAACTGTTCTCCCGTACCCGATCGCAGTCGCCGTGTCGTGCGGCCGCACGTGCCGATGCGGCCCCTCTGGTTGTGCCGGGTGTGCGCGGCCCCCTGGCCGTGCCAGCCGGCCCGCCTGTTGCTGCTGCTGGGCTACCGGCGCGACCGGGTCGCCCTGTCCATCCACATGGCGGGCTGCTTGTTCGACGCCACCGCCGACCTGATGGCCACCAACCCGAACCCGGCCGACCTGTTCGACCGTTTCATCGGGTGGACCGCCCGCCCTTCCTCCCGGTGAACAAGGGCCGGGCAAAGTGCTGTGTGATTGACGGTAGTGTGGATTGCGCACTAGTGTGCGGAGCGTGGATACCACGCAGCTCCTCAAGGGCGTGCTCGACCTGGCGGTGCTCGCCGTGCTCAAGGACGAGGACGGGTACGGCTACGACATCCTGCGGCGGCTGCGCGAGGCCGGCCTCACCGAGGTCGGCGACGCCTCGGTCTACGGCACGCTGCGCCGGCTGTTCGCCGCCGGCCTGCTCACCACGTACGTGGTGCCGAGCGAGTCCGGGCCGCACCGCAAGTACTACTCGCTGAACGCGGCCGGGCGTGACCAGCTCACCCGCTCCGGCAAGACCTGGCGCTCGTTCGCCACCACCATGGACGCACTGCTCGACGATCGGGGGATGGCGGCATGACCGTCACTGGGCAGGAGATCACGGACTACGTCGACCGGGTACGCGCGGCGCTCGCCGACCTGCCGCCGGGGGTCCGCGACGAGCTGACCGAGGACCTGCCGGAACACCTCGCCGAGGTGGCCGCCGAGGGCGAGGGCGCGCTCGTGGACCGGCTGGGCACCCCCGAGGCGTACGCGGCCGAGCTGCGCGCCGCCGCCGGCGCCGGGGAGGGGCGGCGACCGGCGCGCTTCCACCGCCTGGCCGAGGCGCGGGATCAGGCAGCCACGCAGATACGTCTGCTGGATCGTCAGCTCGGCCCGGTGCTCGGGCACGAGACGGTGAGCGACTTCCTGCGCCCGCTGCGCCCGGCCTGGTGGCTGGTGCGTGGTTGGCTGGCCGCGCTGCTGATCAGCGTCATGGTGGACGGTGGCCGGCCCGGTCTGCTGCCCCGGCCGAACGACAACGCGTCGGCCGGCCTGCTGCTGCTCATCGGCGCGGTGGTCGCGTCACTGTGGCTCGGCCGCCGTTCCGCGGGCTTCACCGGCTGGCCGCGCCGCCTGCACCGGCTGGGTACGGCCGCGCTGCTGCTCTTCGGCTTCGCGGTGCTCGTCGATGTGGACCGGAACGCCAGCTCCGACGTCTACAGCGGCTACGAGCAGACGTCGGTGGACCGGCGGTACGACCGGATCGAGGACGTCTTCGTCTACGACCAGCAGGGGCGGCTGATCCGCGACGCGCAGCTGTTCGACCAGAACGGCGTGCCGATCCGGCTCGGCTGGCCGAACTGCCTGGACTCGTCCGGCGCCGTGCCCGCGCCCCGCAACGCCTACCCGTACTGCCCGGAGCTGGCACCGTTCGGCGCACCGGCCTCGCCGTCGATCGCCCCGCCCGCACCCGCGCCCACAGGCAGCGCCACCCCGACCGCGCCCGCCACGCCCACCACCAGCGCTTCCCCGGAACCCACGTCAACGCGCTAGAACACGCTCGATCCCGCGAGATCTTGGAAGGAAACGGCCCCCATGAGGGCCGTAATCTTCCAAGATCTCGCGGGATCCGCTGTCAGGCGATGGCGGCGATGTCACCGTCGTCGAAGTAGATCGCCTGGTGGAGCCGGCCACCCAGCGCCGCGGCGAACCGGGCCACCACTTCCTGTCCGGAGATCTTTCCCTGCTCGATCTGGGAGACCCGTCCCTTGGTGACGCCCATCCGGTCGGCGACCTGCTGCTGGGTCAGGCCGCGCGCTCGCCGTACCTCCGCGAGGCGGTGACCGATGACCTCGGCGAGGAGTTCCTGCTTACCCGCGTCGACCGCATCTTCCCCGCCGACCCGGGCGACGTGGTCGGCGCGGATGTCCTGCCACCGGGAGTAGTCGCTCATGCCTTCCCCTCCTCTCGTGCCCGGTCCTTGAGGTAGAGCTCGTAGCGGTGCTCGGCGACGGGAATGGCCTCCTGATACCACGTCTTCCACCGGCCGGACTTGTCGCCGGCGACCAGGAGGATGCTCGAGCGCCACGGGTCGAACGCGAAAAGGATACGCACGGTGCCCGGCCGGAGCTCCTTCAAGTTCGCCATCGACGAACCGTGGATGGTGTCGACAAGGGGTCGTCCGAGTCCTGGTCCGTGCTCGGCCAGGAGGTCGATCGCCTGCACCACTCGCGCATGGGTGGACGCGTCGAGAGTGTCGAGCCACTGCCGCACCTCGTCGACCAGGTAGACGTCCCAGTCTCCAGCCACCACGGGGCTAGTTTAGCAATCGCTATACCCAGCGTGTGTGCCTGTCCGGCGGTTCAACAGGAGGTGAATGCCACTGTTGTTCCGTCTTCCCCGCGCCGGTGACCGCGTGGCACGCTACCGGCACGTATCAGCCAACTGGGCGACCAGCCAATGATGACTGACCGCTAGGAGGACGGGCCCATGGGCGAGATGGTGAGCTTCACCGGCAACGGGGGGACGAGCGAGGGGTATCTCGCGATACCCTCCGGCGGTGCGGCCAGCCCGGCGGTCATCGTCATCCAGGACTGGTGGGGACTGGTGCCCCACGTCCGGGCCGTGGTGGACCGCTTCGCCGAGGCCGGCTTCGTCGCCCTCGCGCCCGACTTCCGGCACGGCGGGCCGGCCGTGAAGCCGACCGAGCCGCGGCTGATGCTGAACAGCTCCCAGATGGACGAGGCGGCCAGCGACATCGCCGCCGCCGCCGAATACCTGGCGAGCCGGTCCGAGGTCGCCGGCAAGGTGGGCTGCGCCGGGTTCTGCGCGGGTGCAAGCCTGGCGCTGTGGTCCGGCACGTTCTCCGAGCGCATCGTGGCCACCGCCGGGTTCTACCCGCGCCTGCCCTGGGAGGGCATGGCCACTGGCGCGGCGGACAACGCCGGTCGCACGGGCGCGGCGGACAACGCCGGCCGCACCGACTGGGCCGGCTACGCCGGGAAGGCCGCGCTCATCCACTGCTCCGAGGCGGACGGCCTGTCCGCCGCCGACGGGGTGCAGAGCGTACGCCGGTCCATCGAGTCCGCCGGTGGCACCTGCCAGACGTTCGACTACCCGGGCACCGCGCACGCGTTCTTCAACGAGGACCGGCCCGAGCACTTCGACCAGCGGGCGGCCGCCACCGCCTGGGCCCGCACGCTGGAACTGTTCCGGGCGAAGCTTGGCTGAGTCGCGTACCCCGCAGGACGTGGTCGCCCGCGCCGCGCGGGCGGCCGACCTGGCCGACCTCGACGGCGCGGTCAGCGACTGCTTCGCCTGCCCGCGCCTGGTGGCCTGGCGGGAGGAGGTCGCCCGGGTCAAGCGGGCCGCGTTCCGCGACCAGGACTACTGGGGACGGCCGGTGCCCGGCCTCGGGCCGGCGGACGCCCGCATCGCGATCCTCGGTCTGGCGCCGGCCGCGCACGGCGGCAACCGCACGGGCCGGATCTTCACCGGGGACCGGTCCGGTGACGTGCTGTTCGCCGCGCTGCACCGCGCCGGGCTGGCCAACCAGCCGACGAGCGTGTCCGCGGACGACGGCCTGACGCTGCGCGACACCCGCATCTTCGCGGCTGTGCGGTGCGCGCCGCCGGACAACAAACCCACCCCGGACGAGCGCGACACCTGCGCGCCGTGGCTGCACCGCGAGGTCGAGTTGATCCGGCCCACGCTGCGCGTCGTGGTCGCGCTGGGCGCGTTCGCGTGGGCCGCGTGGTGGCCGGTGCTACGCCAGGTGTACGGGCAGCGACCGCCCACACCGCGACCTGCGTTCGGTCATGGGGCACACTGGTCCGGCGAGTCGGTGCCGGCGTTGCTGGGCTGCTATCACGTCAGCCAGCAGAACACGTTCACCGGCCGGCTCACACCGGCGATGCTGGACGACGTGTTCACCCGGGCGAAGGACCTGGCCGGGGTGGACTGAGGAACACCTGAGGCGGTGGGATGGATTTCGGCGTACTGCGCAGGTGGTGGCCGGTCGCCGCGGTGACGGTGCTGCTCGCGCTCGCCGCGTTCGCCGCCGGTCACTCCGCCATCGGGGCCAGCCGGATCCCGCCCGCCGCCGACACCATCCCGTACGTGCCGGACTACCCGTCGCCCGAGGCGGTGCCGTCGATCCCCGTCGAGCCCCGGGACGTGGGCGAGTCCACCTCGGGCGGTGTGCCCGGCTGGCTGGCCACCGCCGCCGTGGTGTTGCTGTCCGCGGCGGTGCTGGCCGCCGTCGGGTACGTCCTGTGGAACGTGCTGCGGGGCGCGCTGCGGCGCACCACTCGCGCGGTGCCGGTGCGGCGCACCAGGCGTACCGCCGAGGGGACCGCCCGCGAGGTGGTGGCCGCGCTCGACGCCGGACTCGTCGAACTGGACGACCGCTCCACCGACCCGCGGACCGCTGTGATCGCCTGCTGGGTACGCCTGGAGGAGGCCGCCGAGGACGCGGGTGTGCCCCGGCACACCGGTGACACCCCGACCGACCTGGTGGGCCGGCTGCTGCGCGGCGACCCGGCGGCCGGCATCCCGGCGATCGCCAGCGCCGACGTGCTCGACGGTTTCGCGCACGTCTACCGGGAGGCCCGGTACGCCACGCACCCGGTCGACGAGCACACCCGGGACCAGGCCCGCGCCGCGTTGCGCCGGTTGCGCGGCGAGCTGACCAGCCTGGCGGGGGAGGCGTCGTGAGCACCAGCATCGACGACCTGCTGTCGTTCGGCGAGGAGCCCGCCGGGGAGGACGTCCGGCCCTCGGGCGGCGGCCGGGCGCGCCTGCTGCTGCGGACCGCGGCGGTCACCGCCGCCGTCGTCGTGGTGGTCGTGGTCGGGCTGCGCGCGGTCGGCCTGAAGGTGCCGATCTGGATCATCGTGGCGGGGGTGCTCGCCGTGCTCGCCGTACGCCGGGTCACCACCGCGCTGTCACCCCCGCCGCCGCCTCGCGCGGGTGCCCGAACGCCCGCCGGTGAGGAGCCCGGCACCTGGAACTGGTCCGCGCGGGACGCACTGCGCACCGCGATCAACGGCTGGGAGCGCCCGCTGGACTGGTGCGCCGGCAACCAGGAGCGGTTCACCGAGCGCATCCTGCCCCGCCTCGGCGAGCTGGCCGACGAACGGCTGCGCCAGCGCCACGGCGTCACCCGTGAGTCCGACCCGGCCCGCGCCCGGGCGGTGCTCGGCGAGCCACTGTGGACGTTCCTCGCCACCCCCGCCCGCCGCCCTCCGTCGCCGCGCGACCTCGCGGCGATCGTCGCCGAACTGGAGAAGATCTGATGAACGACGTGGACCGGAGCATGGCCCCCGCCGAGGTGGGCCGGCTCGCCCGGGCCGTCCTGGAGGCGGTCGGCACCGTCGTGGTCGGCAAGCGGGACGCGCTGGAGCTGGTGCTGGCCGGCATCCTCGCCGGTGGTCACGTGCTGCTGGAGGATCTGCCCGGCCTGGGCAAGACGCTCACCGCGCGCTGTTTCGCGCAGGCGCTCGGACTGGACTTCCGGCGGCTCCAGTTCACCCCGGACCTGCTGCCCGCCGATGTGACCGGCTCGTTCCTCTACGACCAGAGCAGCGGCGACTTCGCCTTCCGGGCCGGCCCGGTGTTCACCAACCTGCTGCTCGCCGACGAGATCAACCGGACGCCGCCGAAGACGCAGTCGGCGCTGCTGGAGGCCATGCAGGAGAAGCAGGTCTCGGTCGAGGGCGTGACCTACCGCCTGGACGAGCCGTTCCACGTGCTCGCCACCGCCAACCCCATCGAGTACGAGGGCACGTACCCGCTGCCGGAGGCGCAGCTCGACCGGTTCCTGCTGCGGGTGTCGTTCGGCTACCCCAGCCACGACGAGGAGTGGGACGTGCTGCGGCGCCGGATCGCCCGCCGCCGCGAGGAGGCGGAGATCAAGCCGGTGGTGGACGCCGCCACGCTGCGCGCCATGCAGGCCGCGCTGGAGGACGTGGTGGTCGAGGACTCGATCGGCCGGTACATCGTGGTGCTCACCGCTGCCACCCGGGAGCACCCGTCGGTGCTGGTCGGCGCGTCCCCGCGCGGCTCGCTGGCGCTGCTGCTGCTGTCCCGGGTGCGGGCGGTGCTCGCCAACCGGGACTACGTGGTGCCGGAGGACGTCAAGGCGGTGGCGGCGCCCGCGCTGGCGCACCGGATCACGCTGCGGCCGGAGATGTGGCTGCGCCGCGTCGACCCGTCGTTCGTGGTCGGCGAGGTGCTGGAGTCCACGCCCGCCCCGGCGAGCGGCGCGCTGCCCAGCTACGCCGCCGGACGCTGATGGACCGGGCCGACGCGGCAGGCGGCTGGGCGCCCACGTGGGCGCTCGGCCGGGCCGTGCTGCTCACCGGTGTGCTGCTCGTCGCCGCCGTCCTGCTCGGCCGCATCGACCTGGTGGTGCTCGCCACGCCGTTCGCGCTCGGGACCGCGTACGCGCTGCGCCGCCGCCCCGCCGCGCTGCCCGAGCTGGAACTCGGCGTCGGGGACACCCACCTGGTCGAGGGCGCGCCGCTGGCCGCCACCGTCGCGGTGGCCAACCCCGACCTGGTCGGGTACGACCTGGCGGTGGTCCGGACCCGGATGTCGCGCTGGCTGCGGGTGGAGCAGGTCGGCTTCGGCGGCACCGGGCTGGACGTGAGCCGCTCCGGCGGGGCGGACCGCCCGTTCGTCACGTCCGTACCCCGGGGCAGCGCTGTCGACCTGAAGCTGACCGGCACCGCCCTGCGGTGGGGGCGGCACCCGATCGGGCCGGCCGGGGTGCGGGTCGCCGCCGCCGACGGGCTGCTGGTCTCCCGCGCGGTGATCACCGACCCGATCCGGGCCCGGGTCTATCCGCGTACCGAGCCGTTCGACGCGGTCGAGGCGATGCCGCGGGCCGCCGGACTGGTCGGCGCGCACCGCTCGCGGCGGCCGGGCGAGGGCGGTGAACTGGCCGGGGTACGCGTCTTCGCGCCCGGTGACCGGTTGCGCCGGATCGACTGGCGGGTGTCGCTGCGGGCCCGCCAGCTGCACGTCGCGTCGACGCTCTCGGACCGGGACGCCGAGGTGGTGGTGCTGCTGGACGTGCTGGCCGAGGCGGGCCGCTCCGGTGGCGTGAACGGGACCGCGTCGGTGCTGGACACCACCGTGCGGGCCGCCGCCGCGCTCGCCGAGCACTACCTGCACCGCGGTGACCGGGTGTCGATGCTGGAGTACGGGCCGGCCGCTCGCCGGCTGCGTCCGGCCACCGGGCGGCGGCAGTACCTGACAGTGCTGGAGTGGCTGCTCGACGTGCAGGCCGAGTCGTCCCCGCACGAGCCGTACGACCAGGTCTTCGGCCCGCAGGTGCTCTCCTCGGACGCGCTCGTGGTGGTGCTCACCCCGCTGCTCGACGAGCGGTCCGCGCAGATGCTGGCCCGGCTGGCCCGGGGCGGGCGGTTCGTGGTGGCGGTGGACACGTTGCCGGCCGAGCTGCCGGTGCCGAAGGAACGCGGCTGGGCCGAGGTCGCGTACCGGCTGTGGCGGCTGGACCGGGACACGATGATCGGCCAGCTCCGCGAGCACGGCGTGCCGGTGGTGCGCTGGGCGGGCGCGGGCAGCCTGGATGAGGTGCTGCGCGACGTGGCCCGGCTGGCGACCGCCCCGAAGGCGGGGCTGCGATGAGCACGGGGAGCGCAGTCGCGAACGGAAGGGCGGCCCGGTGAACGCGGTTGTGGAGCGGGTGCGGGCGCTGCGGTTCGCCGCCGCCCGGGTCAGCCCGCTGCCGCTGCTCGTACGCGGCGGCATCTTCCTCACCGTGCTGGCCGGCTTCCTGCTCGCGTACCCGGTGCAGGCCTTCACCCCGCGCTCGCTGCTGGCCATGACGGTGGCCGCGGTGCTCCCGGCGGCCGGGCCGCGCCGGATCTGGCCGACGTTCACCGCGCTGGTGACAGTCGGCGGCTGGCTGCTGGCCACGCTCGGCTTCGACCGGCCACCGGCGCTGTGGCGGCTGCTCGCCGTGGCGACGCTGCTCTACCTGGCGCACTCGCTGTGCGCGCTCGCCGCGCTGCTGCCCTACGACGGGCTGATCGACCCGGACGTGGTGCTGCGGTGGCTGGGCCGGGTGGGTGGCGTGGTGCTCGCCAGTGCCGTGCTCGGCGTGGTGCTGGCGTGGCTCGGGGGAGTGGGCGGCACCGACGGCTCACAGGCCGCGACTGTGGTGGGACTGCTGGTGGCGGTGGGTCTGAGCGCCCTGCTGGGCTGGCTGCTCCGGCGCAGGTGACGCACCGTTCCGGGGACGTTGCGCAGGTCACACGGGTTGTGCTCCGTCACAGAAGGGGGTCTCGCGCGGGATTACCCCAAGCACCCGGGGAAAGATAGATGACGTGAACCCGAAGCGGATCCTTGTCGTGGGTGCCGGTCACGTGGGCCTGTACGCCGCTCTGCGCCTGTCCAAGAAGCTGAGCAGGCGTGAGGCCGAGGTCATCGTCGTCGACCCGCAGCCGCACATGACGTACCAGCCGTTCCTCCCGGAGGCATCGGCGGGCAACATCTCCCCTCGGCACGCCGTGGTGCCGCTGCGGCGGGAGTTGCGCAAGTGCACCGTGGTGGCGGGCACCGTCACCCGGATCGACCACGACCGCATGACCGCCGTGGTGCAGCCGATCAGCGGCCCGGCCCGGGAGATCCAGTACGACCACGTGGTCGTCGCCCCCGGCTCGGTCTCCCGCACCCTGCCGATCCCCGGCCTGCACGAGAACGGCATCGGGTTCAAGACCATCGGCGAGGCCATCTTCCTGCGCAACCACGTGCTGGACCGGCTCGACGTGGCGGCCTCCACCACCGACCCGGCGGTCCGCAGTCGCGCGCTGACGTTCGTCTTCGTGGGCGGCGGCTACGCCGGCATCGAGGCGCTCGCCGAGATGGAGGACATGGCCCGGGACGCGCTGCGCTACTACCCGGAGCTGAAGCCGGAGGACATGCGCTGGGTGCTCGTCGAGGCGACCCAGCGGGTGCTGCCCGAGGTCGACCGGGACATGGGCGCCTACACGGTGCAGCAGCTGATGAAGCGGGACATGGACATCCGCCTGGACACCCGGCTGGAGTCCTGCGTCGACGGTGTGGTGAAGCTCTCCGACGGCGACAGCTTCCCGTCCGACACCATCGTCTGGACCGCCGGCGTGAAGCCGTCGCCGATGCTCGACGCGACGGACTTCCCGCGTGACGAGCGCCGCCGGGTGACCTGCCGGCCGACGCTGCAGATCGTGGACGGCGACCGGGTGGTCGAGGGCGCGTGGAGCGCCGGTGACTGCGCCGCCGTACCGGACCTGACCAAGGAGCCGGGTAACTTCTGCTCGCCGAGCGCCCAGCACGCGGTGCGGCAGGCGGCGCGGATGGCCGACAACATCGCCAACGTGATCCGCGGGCGCGAGCCGGTCGACTACAAGCACAAGCACGCCGGCAGCGTGGCGAGCCTCGGGCTGCACAAGGGCGTGGCGCAGGTCTACGGCATCAAGATGACCGGCTGGCCGGCGTGGTTCATGCACCGGACGTACCACATGTCGCGGATCCCCTCGTTCAACCGCAAGGTGCGCGTGGTGGTCGACTGGACGCTGGCGTTCTTCCTCAAGCGTGAGGTGGTCGCGCTGGGCCAGCTGCACGACCCGCGCGAGGAGTTCGCCGAGGCGTCGGCCCCGCCGGTCGCCGCGCGCGTCTGACGCGTTTCGCGTAAGGGCCCCTTCCGCACGGGAGGGGCCCTTCGCCGTGTTTGGGGTCAGAACCGCCAGGTCCAGGCGTCGGCTAGCCGCGTACCCGGCCGCCCGTAGAGCTGCTCCAGGGTGCGGCGCAGCATCTCCGCGTGCGGCGTGTCGTCGGTCACCGCCATGCACGAGGCGTGCCAGAACTCGACGTCCCGGGCGGCCTGGCGGCGTTGCCGGTCACCGATCGCGGGTGCCACGCCGCGGCGGGCCACGTCGGCGAGCAGCGCCGAGGTGGGACGCTGCCAGGTGCCCATGGTGGCCGAGCCGTGCGGGCCGTACGGGCCGATGAAGAAGCCCTCCGGCATGGCGAACGCGACGCCGGTGGCGGTGGCCCAGCGCATGGGCCAGGGATCCTGCGGGGTGGCGGTGGGCACCGGTACCAGCACCCCGCCGGGGCGTACGCACTGCTGCCAGTGGCCGCCGGTGACGAACTCGGGCAGCGGCGGCCGGTCCATCGTGGGCAGCGGTGTGGGGAAGACGCTGAGCAGCGCCGCGCCGACCGCGAACGGGACGACCCGGCGGGCCCGGCCGGGTTCGGCGAGCGCCCGGTGCACGGCGAGCGTGAGCACTGTGCCGACGAGCGGCAGCACCGCCAGCGCGAAACGCGTCGGCAGCGCGCCGTCCACCACCGGGAGCCCGGCCAGCAGCGCGTACGGACCGGGGATCCCGGTCCGCTCACCGCCGGCCACCACCTCCGGGCCGAGCGCGAGTGCGGCCATCGTCAGCGCGGCGGCCACGACCGCCACCACCGGGGCGCGCCGGCCCAGCCGGACCGCGCAGGCGGCGGCTACCAGCAGCAGCGGCCAGCCCAGGAACGTGGTGAACTCGGACGGACCGGTGGTGAGCCGTACCGCCTCCGGGCTGCCGAACACCGTCAGCGCGGACAGGCGGGTCCAGGCGATCAGGTCGGCGGAGAAGTAGGCGGGTGGGAAGATGCCGTCCGCGACGCCCTGCGGGCCGGCGAACTGCACCCACAGCGGGTACGCCAGCACCGGCAGCGCCAGCCCGGCGGCGGCGAGCAGACCACCGGCGAACCCGGAACCGGCCCGGCGCAGCAGGCCCCGGTCGGCCAGCCCGTACGCGACGGCGGTCACCGCCAGGGTGAGCGCGGCGAGGAACAGCACCTCCTCGCCGACGAATACCTGCACGGTGACGACCGCGGCGAGCCCGGCCGCGGAGGAGGCCGTCCGGCGGCGGTCCGGGCCGTCCGGGCGACCGGCCGGGTCGGCGGCGCGCAGCAGCCGGAGCACGAGCCAGACCAGCACCGGGACCAGCCACTGCGCGGTCATGTGCAGGTGGCCGTTGCTCTGCGAGACCATGCCCGGCCCGAAGCCGCAGAGCGCCGCGCCGAGTACGGCAGCGAGCCGGCGGGCCCGCAGGACGCGGGTGAACAGCAGGTACCAGGCGAGCGCCGTACCGGCCATGTTCGCGGCGACGAGCAGGGCGAACGTCACGGGCGCCCCGAACGCCAGCGTGACCGGGGCGAGCAGCACACCGAGCGCCACGATCGACGTGTTGGCCATCAGGTTGACCCCGTCCGGCGCGTTCAGCCGGCCGGTGACCAGGCTCAGCTCGCCCCGCAGGGCACGCGCGTCCAGCGCCAGGAACCACTCGTACAGCGTCTGGTCTGCTGGGTTGAGGGCGAGTGCGCGCGTGCCCGGCGCCGGCCAGAGACCGTGGGTGAGCCATCCGGCGAGCGCGACGAACGCCAGCCCGGCGAGCAGGTCCGCGCGGTGCCGCCGGACGGCGGCCGTCACCCGCCGCGTGACCGCCGCCGGGCGGGCCGCCCGGGCGTGATCGGGCCCGGGTGCCGTGCGGGCGGCGCTGGTCACGGCCTCGACCATAACGGCCGCACCCGTCGGGGTACGCCGCGTCGCGGCCGAGCCGCTACGGTGAGATCTGCACCGCCGCGTGTCGACGCGCCGGTGTCACCCGCCCGGGTGGTGGAACGGCAGACACGGCCGCCTTAAAAGCGGCTGCCGCAAGGCGTGCGGGTTCGACCCCCGCCCCGGGCACGTGAACTCTCAGCTTTCCCACAGCTAGCCGTAGCACGCGCGATTGCGGCCACGTCTACCCTGGAGTAGCACGTCTACGTGCGATCGACCCCCTGAGGGAGGCCTGAGAAGTGAAGACCTCGAACCCGGTGCTCGCCCGGCTCGGCCAGGCGGCAGAGCGTGAGCGGGCGGCCGGGTACGCCCAGCCCGGGCCGTACGGTCAGCCCGGATACCCCCAGCAGTACCCGCAGCAGCAGTACCCCCAGCAGCCCTACGCCCAGCCCTACCCGGGCGGCTACGGCCAGCCGGTGGCTCCGCCCACCGTGACCCCGATGACCCTCGACGACGTGGTCGTCAAGACGGTCCTCATGCTCGCCATCCTCGGCGCCTCGGCCGCGGCGGCCTGGGTGCTCGTGCCGGACTCGCTCGTCGGCGTCGCGTGGATCGGTGCCGCGGTCGTCGGCCTGGTGCTCGGCCTGATCATCTCGTTCTCGCGGATGGCCAACCCGGCGCTCGTCGTGGCGTACTCGGTCATCGAGGGCGTCTTCGTCGGCATGGTCAGCAAGGCGTTCGAGTCGCTCTACGACGGCATCGTGCTCCAGGCGGTCGTGGCCACGTTCGGCGTGTTCTTCCTGATGGCGATGATCTACAAGGCGCGGATCATCCGGGCCACGCCGAAGTTCGCCCGGATCATGGTGGCGATCATGGCCGGCCTGTTCGGCGTGATGCTGGTCAACCTGGTGCTGGCGCTGTTCGGCGTGAACACGCACCTGCGTGACGGCAGCCCGCTCGCGATCGGCTTCAGCCTGGTCTGCATCGTGGTGGCGTCGCTGAGCTTCGTGCTCAACTTCGCCGACATCGAGGAGGGGGTCCGGATGGGCCTCCCGCAGCGCTACTCCTGGACCGCCGCCTTCGGCATCGTGGTCGGCCTGGTCTGGCTCTACATCGAGATCCTGCGGCTGCTCAGCTACTTCCAGGGCGACGACTGACATCACGCCCTCCCCGACGACGCCCGCCTGCCGCATCCGCGGCGGCGGGCGTCGCCGTTTCCCCGTCCCCGCCGGACCGCCCGGGGCAGAGTGGGATCCGGGTACGTGGGCGGGAGGTGGTCACGGTGCGCAGTGCCAACCCGGTGCTGGACCGGCTGGACGACGTCGGCCGCGCCGAGCGGCAGGTGCTCGGCGTCGGTACCGCCGACACGATGACGGTGGCCGACGTGATCAGCCGGACCGTGGGTCTGCTGCTGATCACCGGCGTCACGGCGGCGGTGTCCTGGGTGGTGGTGCCGCAGGCCGCGTGGATCTCCGCCGCACTCGCCGGGAGCGCGCTGGCCAGCCTCGCCCTGGTGCTCGTCATCTCGCTGAAGCAGATCACCAGCCCGCCGGTCATCGTCGGGTACGCGGTGCTCCAGGGCGTGCTGCTCGGGGTGGCCAGCCGCGCCTTCGAGATGGTCTATCCGGGCATCGTGGCGCAGGCGGTGATCGGCACGTTCGGCGTCTTCCTCGGCATGGCCGTGCTCTACCGGGCCCGGCTGGTACGCGCCACCCCGCGCCTGGCCCGGCTGGTCATCGGCAGGCTCGTCGGGATCGTGGCGATCGGCCTGGTCAACCTGTTCGCGTACCTGTTCACCGGGCGGCAGGGGGTGGTCGTCTACAGCCTCAGCGACCGGGTGGGCTGGCTGCCGTACCTGTTCTCGGTGGTGGCGATCATCGCGGGCGCGCTCAGTTTCATCCTCGACTTCGACCTGGTCGAGCGGTCGGCCGCGAACCGGCTGCCCCGCCGCTACGCCTGGTACTGCGCCTTCGGTCTGCTGGTCGGGCTGATCTTCCTGTACTGGCAGATCCTCCGCCTGCTCAGCTACGTACGCCGCTGACGCCGGCTGAGCACGCTCCGGCCTGGTGTCGCCGTAGACTCGGCGGCGATGAGCGCAGCGGAACTGGACCGGGCGGTGACCCTGCTGGTCCGACAGGTCGGGCACTGGCAGCAGCCGCGCTGGTCGGCCAAGGCGGACGGCGGCAACGTGTCCCGCGCCGACCTGGTGCACAAGCTGGTCCAGGAGATCGCCAACCTGGCCGCCGACGCGGCCGGTGAGCCGCGCCGCGAGGTGCCCCGCCTCCCCAGCGACCTGGCCCTGCCCGACCAGCTCCGCGTGGTCACCGCCGACCTGACGCTCGCCGACCCGCCCGAGCCGGTGCTCACCGAGGCCACCGCCCAGGTAACCCGAACCCGCACCGCCCTCTGACCCCCGCCCTTAGTCGGGTTGATCATGAAGTTGGCGGCGACAAAACGGACGCGGATCCCCGTCAACTTCATGATCGACGGAGTGGGGGACGGGGAGAAGGAGGGACGGTCAGGGCTTCAGCCAGCGGCGTACCTTGCGGTGTCGTGACCGGTCGCGGGCCCGCAGGACCGCCGGGCGGTCGTGGCCGGCGGCCTCGGCCTGCCTCGCGTGCAGCAGGCCGTAGGTGAACGTGTTCTCGCCGTCGGCGTACGCCTGGAGCGCCTGCCGTCGCAGCACCTCCCGCGTGACCACCGAGTCCTGGTGGGTGCCGAGCAGATCCTGGAGCGCCTTGAGCCGCTTCACCAGGCGGGCGGCCCGCTTGCCGACGACCGGCTCGCGCACCTCCACCGCGTAGCGGGCGGCCTTGAGCTTCTTGCGTGCCTCGTGCAGCGCGGCGTCCCTGTCCGGCCCGGTGGTGGCGAGCGCCCGGTCCAGCCGGGTGTCGGCGCGGCGCACCGCCTTGCGGATCCGGCGGTCCGTCCAGCGCCGGCCGACGTCGGCGGGCGGGGCGTCGGCCAGCCGGTCGAGGCGGGTCAGCAGGGCGGGATAGCGGTCGGAGTCCAGCGCGGACCGCAGCGCGGTGGTCGCCTCGGCCAGATCGGCGGCGAACCGTTCGCCGATCCGCGCCGCCACCGGACCGAGCACCAGCTCGTCCGGCAGCTCGTGCACCGCCTCGGTGAGCCGGGCGGCCATCACCTGGGTGTCGCGGACCCGGCCCAGCTCGCCGCCGAGGCGGCGCAGCTCGGCCCGGACCGCCTCGCTCTCGCGGCGGTCCCACAACCCCCGGAAGGTACGCAGCGTCGCCCGCAACCGGCGGGTCGCGACGCGCATGTCGTGGACCGCGTCCTCGTTCCCCTGGTACCCGGCCGCGTGGTTGCCGACGATCGCGTCCCGCTGCACCCGGACGTACGCGAGGACCGGCGCCGCCGGGCCGTCCGGTTCCCGGTCGTCGAAGCGCTCGATCCGGCCGGCGACGGCCCGGTGCGACTTGCTGACCGTTACCTCGCGGGCGCCTGCCGCGCGAAGCCGCTCCCCGAGCGCGTCGAGCAGCTCCTCGTCGCCCTCGACCAGCTCGATCTCGATCTCGTGCCAGGTCCGCGCGGCGCCGTCCACCAGGTCCTCGGATCGGACGTCGTCCTCGGCCACCTCGGCAAGCACCCGGCCGTCCGCACCCAGCAGCCGGTGTTCCCGGCGGCGGTTGACGACCCGGGCCGCCGGTGCCACAGGCCGGCCGCGCGACGCGCCCCGGATCAGCGCGACCAGCTCGGGCGGCGGGCCGTCGTCGGACGCCCCGGCCGGGAACTGGTGCTCGACCCGGGCACCACCGACCGCGCCCACCTTGAGGTGCCAGCCCGCGTCGTGCCCGCCGGTACGCCTGCGCAGCGCGTGCCCGCTGCGTAGCAGGAGCAGGTCGTCGGTGTCCCAGTAGACGGCGTCCAGATCCGAGACGGTGGCGTCGGACATGGTCACGACGCCACCGCACCCGGTCAGGTCGGGCAGCCGGAAACCCTCGTCGCCGGAGTACTTGCGCTCACGTTCCACGACGGTCGCCATGCGGCCTCCCGTACCCGGCCCGCGCACCGGCGAACCGGTCTCAGCTCAGTCGTTCGAGCACCATCGCCATGCCCTGGCCACCGCCGACGCACATGGTCTCCAGACCGATGGTCTTGTCGTGCCACTCCAGCGCGTTGAGCAGCGTGCCGGTGATCCGGGCACCGGTCATGCCGAACGGGTGACCGACGGCGATCGCGCCACCGGCGACGTTCAGCTTCTCCTCCGGGATGCCGAGCTGCCGGTACGAGGGGATCACCTGGGCGGCGAACGCCTCGTTGATCTCGACCAGGTCGACGTCGTCGATGGTCATGCCGGCCCGCTTGAGCGCCTGCTTCGACGCCTCGACCGGGCCCAGACCCATGATCTCGGGGGAGAGCGCGGTGACACCGGTGGAGACGATCCGGGCCAGCGGGGTGAGCCCCAGCTCGGACGCGCGCTGCGCGCTCATGATCACCACGGCGGCGGCGCCGTCGTTGAGCGGGCAGCAGTTGCCAGCGGTGATCCGGCCGTCCGGGCGGAACACCGGCTTCAGACCGGCCACCGCCTCCAGTGTCACACCGGCACGCGGGCCGTCGTCGGTGCTGACCACCGTGCCGTCCGGCGTGGTGACCGGGGTGATCTCACGGGCCCAGAAGCCGTCAGCGATCGCCTTCTCGGCGAGGTTCTGGCTGCGGACGCCGAACGCGTCCATGTCCTCGCGGGTCACGTCGTACGCCTGGGCCAGGTTCTCCGCGGTCTGCCCCATGGCGAGGTAGATGTCGGGGAGCTGCCCGGCCTCGCGCGGGTCGGTCCACACCTCGGAGCCGCCCTGGGCGCGGGCCGCGGAACGCTCCCGGGCCTCGGCGAAGCGCGGGTTCTCCCAGCCGCCGCCGACGAGGGCCTGCGCCTCCGGCGGCAGCGTGTCCGAGTTGCCCCGCGCGTACCGGGAGACCATCTCCACACCGGCGGAGATGAACACGTCACCCTCACCGGCCCGGATCGCGTGCATCGCCATCCGGGTGGTCTGGAGCGAGGACGCGCAGTAGCGGGTCAGCGTGGCGCCGGGCAGGCCGTCCAGGCCCATCAGGGTGGCGACCACCCGGGCCATGTTGAAGCCCTGCTCGCCGCCGGGCAGACCGCACCCGAGGTAGAGGTCGTCGATGGTGGTGGGATCGAGCGCCGGGACCTTGTCGAGGGCGGCCTGGACGATGGTGGCGGCGAGGTCGTCTGGGCGGACCTCGCGGAGGGAACCCTTGAACGCGCGGCCGATGGGGGACCGGGCGGTGGCGACGATGACGGCGTCGCGGGGCGACTCAATCGGCATGAACCAACGTTAACGCGCGAGTAACATGCCCGGGAAGCCGCGAGGCGGGCGGGAAATGTCACCCCGTGGGCGGTCGCCGGTGGTGCCGGAACGCGACGGCCGCCGCGGCCTCGACCGCCGGGAGCAGGGCGTGCGCCCAGACCCGGTACCCGTCGGCCGACGGGTGGAAGCCGTCGTGGCAGAGCGTGCCCGCGTCCGCGCGGAACACCGGACCGGTCTCGGTGCCCAGGTCGACGACGGTTCCGCCGGCGTTCAGCACGGCCGCGGTCTGGGCCCGCGCCATCCGCCGCCCGGACCAGCCGAGCACCTGACGCAACGGTGCGGCGACCGCGCGTACCGCGCCGAGATCGGGACACGTGCCCACCACCACCTCGACGTGCGCCTCCCGCAGACGGCGTACCGCCGAGCCGAGATAGGCCGCCGCGTCGCCGGGCCGGGACATCGCGGTGGCGTCGTTCGCCCCGATCAGCACCACAGCCACGTCCGGCCGCTCACCGAGCAGCGACCGGGCCACCTGGGTGGCCAGGTCGGTGGCGCGCGAGCCGGAGACCCCCACGCTGGACAGCTGCACCCGGCGGCCGGTCGGCCCCTCGGCGAGCAGGTTGGCGAGCTGACCGCCGATGGTGTCCTCGAACCGGTCGACGCCCACGCCGAGCGCCGACGAGTCACCCAGCAGCACCAGCCGCAGCGGCGGGGCGTCCGCACGGCCGACCGTCGCGCGCAGCACCAGACCCAGCTCGGGCTGGGCGTACTCGCGGGTGCGGGCGGCGATGGCCTGGCCGGCGAGGACCGCCGCGCCGCCCACCGTCCCGGCCAGCAGCGACAGGGCCGCCGCCCGGCCCCACCGGGCCACCTCGTTCCGCTCGCTCATGACGCCACTCCGCTTCGCTCCGTGCCGCCATGAGGCACCTTCGCGCTGAGCCGGCCGATTCGCTCGCTGCGCTCGCTCATGACGTCACTCCGCTTCGCTCCGTGCCGCCATGAGGCACCTTCGCGCTGAGCCGGCTGATTCGCTCGCTGCGCTCGCTCATGACGTCACTCCGCTTCGCTCCGTGCCGCCATGAGGCACCTTCGCGCTGAGCCGGCCGATTCGCTCGCTGCGCTCGCTCATGCCGTTCCCTCCAGCGTTGCCGAGTCGGCGGCGCTGCCGGTCGGTGGCACCGCGCCGACGCCGAAGAAGGCCCGCCGGCGAAGCTGCGCCCACCGCCCGCCCGGTCCGCGGTCGCGACCCCGGAGCTGGGCGCCGCTGACCTCCGTGCCGGCGTGCCGGGCCGCCTGGTGGGCGGCCTCCGGGAGCGACCGTACGCCTTCCACGCCGGGCAGGACAGGCCTGCGTTCCGGGACCGCGCCCAACGCGGACAGCACGGTGGGCAGCAATGCCGCCGCGGCTATCGCGTACCCCTCGGCGGAGGGGTGGAACCGGTCCCAGGCGAACATCCGCCCGGGCTCGGCGGCGAACCGCGGCCCGAGCATGTCGCCGAGCGAGACGGCACGGCCGCCGGCCTCGACCACGCCCACCGTCTGCGCGGCGGCGAGCTGGCGGCTCCAGCGCCGGGCCAGCCAGCGCAGCGGCGGCTGGATCGGCCGGATGGTGCCCAGGTCGGGGCAGGTGCCGACGACCACCTCGCAGCCGGCCGCCCGGAGCGTACGGACCGCGTCGACCAGGTAGCGCACCGCTACCGAGAACGGTGAGCGGTTGGTGACGTCGTTGCCGCCGACCAGGATCACGGCCACGTCCGGCTCGACCTCCAGGGCGGATTCGACCTGCGGCTTCAGCCCTGAGGACAGCGCACCGACCACGGCGAACCGGTGCAGCCGGACCGGTCGGTGCAGGCGGCGGGACAGCCCGGTGGCCAGCAGCGAGCCCGGTGTCTCCCGGCGCCTGTGCACGCCGTACCCGGCCGCTGAGGAGTCGCCCAGGATGACCATGGTGATCGGCGGGCCGGGCAGTCTCGCGCCGTACACACCGTCGCAGCGCGGCGGCGGGGCCTGCGCCATCGGGATGGTGCGGCGGGCCTGACGGGCCTGGCCGAGCAGCACCCCGCCGGTGGCGGCGGTGGCCGCCACCGTGGCGCCCGTGCCGATCGCCGCGAGGCGGGCGATCTGCCGGGCGCGCTGCCGGCGGACCGGCGCGACGGAACCAGCGTCCCCCATGAACCGACAGTATCGCGCCGGTACGACCACTGCTGTCCTTGATCGGATGGCTGGGCGGTGCCCGGATCGGGTACCGATGGGTGCAGCGGACGCGGGCTTGCCACCGGGCCGCACCATGGTCGGGCGGAGAGGGGCGAAATCATGGGGAAGACGTTGAAGCGCAGTGCCGCGTTCGCGGCGCTGGCCCGGGCGCTGGCGGCGGGCACGCGGGGCGGGCCGTCGCTCGGGGCACGGCTGGCGGCGCTGCCGCGGATGATCCGCGCGACCACCAGGGGCGAGTACGACGGTGGCCTGCGCCTGGCGCTGATGGCCGGGGCGACGGCGTACATCGTCTCCCCGATCGACCTGCTCCCGGAGATCCCGCTGGCGATCTTCGGGCTGGCCGACGACGCGGTCATGGTCACCTGGCTGGCGGGCAGCGTGCTCGCCGAGACCGAGCGGTTCCTGGAGTGGGAGGCACGTCGCAGCTCCGTCATCCCCGGGCATGTGGTGCCCTGACGGCACGTACGCTGGTCGGCGAACTGACGGCTGACCGACCGCCCCACGACGGCGGCGCGACGAAGGGCACAACGAGGTGCAGTACTACGACAACGTCGTCGAGCTGATCGGCAACACCCCGCTGGTACGCCTGCGCAACGTCACCGAGGGCATTCAGGCCACCGTGCTGGCGAAGGTGGAGTATGTGAACCCGGGCGGCTCGGTCAAGGACCGGATCGCGATGCGCATGGTGGAGGACGCCGAGAAGGCGGGCATCCTGCGGCCGGGCGGCACGATCGTGGAGCCGACCAGCGGCAACACGGGCGTCGGGCTGGCCCTGGTGGCCCAGCTCAAGGGCTACCGCTGCGTCTTCGTCTGCCCCGACAAGGTCAGCCAGGACAAGCAGGACGTGCTGCGCGCGTACGGCGCCGAGGTGGTGGTCTGCCCGACCGCCGTCGCGCCGGAGGACCCGCGCTCCTACTACAACGTCTCCGACCGGCTGGCCCGGGAGATCCCCGGCGCGTGGAAGCCCAACCAGTACAGCAACCCGGCCAACCCGCGCTCGCACTACGAGACCACCGGTCCGGAGCTGTGGCGGCAGACCGAGGGGAAGATCACCCACTTCGTCGCGGGCGTCGGCACCGGCGGCACCATCTCCGGCATCGGCCGCTACCTCAAGGAGGCGTCCGAGGGCCGGGTCAAGGTGATCGGCGCGGACCCGGAGGGCTCGGTCTACTCGGGCGGCACCGGCCGGCCGTACCTGGTCGAGGGCGTCGGTGAGGACTTCTGGCCGGAGACGTACGACCGGGGGATCGCCGACGAGATCGTCGAGGTGTCGGACAAGGAGTCCTTCGAGATGACCCGCCGGCTGGCCCGCGAGGAGGGTCTGCTGGTCGGCGGCTCCTGCGGCATGGCCGTGGTGGGCGCGCTGGAGGTGGCCCGCAAGGCCGGCCCGGACGACGTGATCGTGGTGCTGCTGCCGGACGGCGGCCGGGGCTACCTCTCGAAAATCTTCAACGACAAGTGGATGGCCCGGTACGGCTTCCTTGACGACTCGGGCACCGAGCCGACCGTCGCCGACGCGCTCACCGGCAAGCCCGGTGGCCTGCCCGAGCTGGTGCACGTGCACCCGACCGAGACGGTCCGCGACGCCATCGACTACATGCGCGAGTACGGGGTCTCCCAGCTCCCGGTGCTCAAGGCCGAGCCGCCGGTGGTGACCGGTGAGGTGGCCGGCTCGATCGCCGAGAAGGACCTGCTCGACGCGCTGTTCACCGGCCAGGCCCACCTGCACGACACGATCGAGCGGCACATGGGCGAGCCGCTGCCGATGATCGGCGGCGGCCAGCCGGTGAGCGAGGCGGTCGGACTGCTGGAGAAGGCGGACGCGGCGCTGGTGCTGGTCGACGGCAAGCCCAAGGGCGTGCTGACCCGCCAGGACCTGCTGGCCCACCTCGGCGCCCGCTGACCCTGCGGTGTAAGGAAGGGCCCCCTTTTTAACACTCGGTGTTAAAAGGGGGCCCTTCCTCTACCGGAGGCGTTAAGAAGGGGCCCTTCCTTACAAGCGGCGGGCGTAGCGGAGCTGGGGGACGAGCACCCGGCCGATGTGCTCGTCCCGCTGCTCACCGGTGGCGGTCCAGCCGCCGCGCTCGTAGAACCCCCGCGCGACGGCGTTGTCCCGCAGCACCCACAGCACCGCGCGCGTCCATCCCCGGGCCCGCATCGCGTCGAGCGCGTCCACCATCAGCGCCCGCCCGGTGCCCCTGCCCCGCTCGGACGGCTCCAGGTGGATCGCGTTGAGCAGCCCGGTCGCCGGGTCGCCCTCGTCGTCCGGCCCGAGGTAGCTGAAGCCCACCAGCCGCCCGTCCCGCTCGGCCACCGTCATCCGGTGGTCGGCGCCCTCCCAGGTCAGCCGCTCCACCCAGTAACGGCCCATCGCCTCGGGCGTCGGGTCGGCCAGCGCCTCGGACGGCAGGAACGACGAGTACGCCGCCGTCCGGGAGCGCTGGTGCAGGGCGCCGACCGCCATCAGGTCGGCCCCGGTCGCGGAACGTAGGGAGATCGTCACCCGGGCGACGGTACCCGCCGGGGCGGCACCTGCACCGTCTGGAGATCCTCGGCGATCACCAGATCACCGGAGAAGTGCTCCCGGGCCTCGTCGTGGAACCGGCGCGGGTCGGCGTACCGCTGGGAGAAGTGGGTGAGCACGAGCGTGCGTACCCCCGACTCGGCCGCCACCCGCGCGGCCTGACCGGCGGTGAGGTGCCCGACCTCGGCGGCGAGCGCCGCCTCCGACTCCAGGAACGTCGACTCGATCACCAGCAGGTCGGCGTGCTCGGCCAGCGCGTACACGCCGTCGCAGAGCCCGGTGTCCATTACGAACGCGAACCGTTGCCCCGGCCGGGTCACGCTCACCTCGTCCCGGGTGACGCGGCGTCCGTCGCGGTCCAGGTGCCCGTCGCGCAGCAGCCGCCCCACGTCCGGACCGGCGATGCCGTACGCGGCCAGCCGCTCCGGCAGCATCCGGCAGCCGTCCGGCTCGACCAGGCGGTACCCGTACGTCTCGATCGGGTGCCGCAGCCGGCGGGCCTCCAGCGTGCCGATGCCCAGCGTGATCCGCTGCCCGTCGGCGTCGATCGGCTCGACTGCGAGTTCGGCGGTCTCGTAGAAGCTGGAGGCGTGGCGCAGCCGGGCGAAGTACTCGGCGCCGCCGGCCGGGAAATGCACAGCCACCGGGCGCGGTACGCGGTCGAGCGAGAGGCGCTGGATCATGCCGGGCAGGCCGAGGCAGTGGTCGCCGTGGAAGTGGGTGACGCAGATCCGGGTCAGGTCGGTGGCGGTGACCCCGGTGTGCAGCATCTGCCGCTGGCTGCCCTCGCCCGGATCGAAGAGGATCACCTCGTCGTCCCAGCGCAGCAGGTAGGCGTTGTGGTTGCGTTGCCGGGTCGGGGCCTGGCTGGCCGTACCGAGCACCACCAGCTCACGCATGGACACGGCATCCTCCGGAAGGCAAAAAGCGACCCCCGGGGCTTCCGCGCTCACGCGCGGGCCGGCTGGACTGGGCCGGCACCCCGGGGGTCGGGTGGCTGTCGTGGTTTCGCCGCACCGCTGCCACACGGTCTCGACGATCGTGCATGCCCGCCTCGCGGCGGACGAGTTTTCACTGTCGAGGACAGCGGCTAGCGGACAGCCACCTCACGAGTCCGATTGCTATACAAGTCTGGACCACCTCCTTTCCCGTGTACCGCCACGCTATCCACTTCCCGGCGGCCGCGGCAACGGATTTCGATCACAGGCGTCAGTCCAGGCCGATCGGGCCCTCGCGCGGGCCCTCTTCATTCGCCGGCTGCACTGCGAGCGACGGGAAGTCGGCCAGGTCGCCCTCCGGCTCGGCGTCCCACTCGGGGAAGACCAGCGGGCTCTGGAGGTAGAGGCAGAGCAGCTGGGTGAGCTGGTGCAGACCGTCGAGGTGGGTGCGCTCGTGGCCGTGGGTGGCGTCCACGCCGAAGCCGAGCAGCGCCACCCGGGCGTGCGCCCCGGCCTCGACCGCGGCGGCCACGTCCGAGCGGTAGTAGTCGAACACGTCGCGGACCAGGTCGACGCCGTGCTCCTTGGCGATCGAGGCGAGGTTGCGGGTCAGGTGGTAGTCGAACGGGCCGACCCCGTCGCCCATCGCCAGCGTCGCGGCGGTCTCCCGGGACTGCTGGCCCGGCGCGACCACAGCCGCGTCCACCGAGACGATCTCCGCGACGTCCGGGTCCAGCCCGTGGCTCGCGCCGTGACCGATCTCCTCGGTGACGGTGACCAGCAGGTGCGCGGTGACCGCCGGGGTGACACCGGCGTCGACCATCGCCTTGAACGCGGTCAGCACCGCCGCCACGCCCGCCTTGTCGTCCAGGTGCCGCGACTTGACGTACCCGTTCGGGGTGATGGTCGGGTTGGGCAGGAACGCGACGAAGTCCCCGGCGTCGATGCCGAGCGCCCGCAGCCCGGCCTCGTCGTGTACGGGCTCGTCCACCCGCACCTCGACCAGTTCCCAGCCGACGCCCTGGAGGTCGACCGCCTCGTTGTAGCGGTGGCCGCTCGCCTTCAGGGGCAGCACCTGGCCGGTGACCACCCGGTCCAGGTCGTCGGTGAAGATCCGCACATGGGCGCCCTCGGCGAAGCGGGCGCTGTGCGTACCGATCGGGTTGACCTCCAGCCGGCCGTTCTCCTTGAGCCGCTTCACCATGCCGCCGATGGTGTCGGTGTGCACCACCACGGCCCGGTCGGCGCCGGTCGACCGGGGGCCGGGCAGACAGGCGCTCAGCGCCCCGCGACGGGTCAGCGTGGAGCTGATCCCGATCGCGGAGAGCCGCTCGCCCACGTACTGCTGGATGTGGTCGGTGCGCCCCGACGGGCTGGGGATCTCCAGCAGCTCCACCAGCACCTGGCGGAGGTAGTCGAGGTCGAGCTTGAGCGGTTGGGGTTTGCGTGCGGTCATGCCCCAGAGCCTGCCGCACCGGCCGGCGACCAGAGTCGCTGCGGTGCCCGGGTACCCGGGAAGAGCAGGTCGACGAAGCGCTCGGCGGTCGGCTGCGGCTCGTGGTTGGCCAGTCCGGGCCGCTCGTTCGCCTCGATGAACACGTGTTCCGGCCGGTCGGGGGCGGGGACCAGCAGGTCCAGCCCGGTGACCGGGATGTCCAGCGCCCGGCTGGCAGTGACGCACGCCTCGGCGATCGCCGGGTGCAGCTCGGCTGTCACGTCGTGGATCGTGCCGCCGGTGTGCAGGTTGGCCGTCCGCCGGACCGCCAGCACCTCGCCCTCCGGGAGCACGTCGTGCATCCGGTACCCGGCCTCCGCCACCACCTCACGGGTCATGTCGTCGACCGGGATGCGGGACTCACCGCCGGTGGCCGCCGCCCGGCGCCGGCTCTGCCGCTCGATCAGCTCGGTGATGTCGTGCACGCCATCGCCCGTGATCTGCGCGGGCCGACGCACCGCGGCGGCGACCACCTCGTGGTCGATCACCACGACCCGCAGGTCCTCGCCCGCGCGCAGCTCCTCGATCAGCACGTCCGGGCAGAACCGGCGGGCCAGCTCGACGGCCGCGGTGAGGGCCTCCGGCGTACGCACGCCGACGGTGATGCCGTTGCCCTGCTCGCCCCGCGCCGGCTTGACCACCACCGGACCCACATCGTTCAGGAACGCCACGTCGTCGGGCTCGCCGGTGGCGGTACGCCCGCGCGGCACCGACAGCCCCGCCTCGGTGAGGATGCGCCGAGTCACCCGCTTGTCGTCGCAGCGGCTCATCGCCACCGCCGAGGTCAGTTCCGACAGCGACTCGCGGGTGTGGATGGTCCGGCCGCCGGTGGTCAGCTTCAGCTCACCCCAGTGCGGGTCGGTCACCTCGACCCGGATGCCGCGGCGCATCGCCTCGTCCGCGACGATCTTCGCGTACGGGTTCAGCTCGTCGTACCCCTCGGGCATGGCGGGCAGGAACAGGCGCTCGTTGATCGGGTTCTTCCGCTTCACGCAGAGCGTGCCGGTGCGGTGGAAGCCGAGGCGCTCGTACAGCCGGATCGCGCCCGAGTTCTCGGCGAGCACGGACAGGTCCACGAACGCCCGGCCGCGCTCGTCGAGCCGGTCGGCGAGCGCGGTGAGCAGTGCCTGCCCGGTGCCGGGCGGGGCGGTGTTGAAGTCGACTGTGAGGCACCACAGGCTGGCGCCCTTCTCCGGGTCGCCGAAGACCGCGACGTGGTCCACGCCGGTGATGGTGCCGACCACCTCACCCGTGGTGTCCTCGGCCACCAGGTGCAGGAACCGGTCCGTGCCGGCGTTGTCCACCAGCACCTCGACCGGTGCGGTGACCATGCCGTTGCGCGCGTAGATCCGGTTCACCGCCTCGGCGTCGGCGGCGTCGCGCAGCGGCCGGACGGTCAGCCCGGGGACCTCGCCGCCCTCGGTGGCGGCGGGCCGCTTCTCGCCCAGCGGCAGCCGGTACGTCAGCGACGGGTCGATGAACAGCTCGTCCGGCAGCCGGGACACCAGCACGTGCGGGTCGCGCAGGTAGATGCAGATGTCACGGGCGCCGACCGCCTCGGAGCGCAGCACGTCGGCCACGTGCACCTGGTCGTCGAACGTCTGCCCGAACACCAGCCGGCCCCAGCCGCAGTCCAGCACCACGCCCGAGGCGTCGGCGGACGCGGTCTCCGGCTGCCGAGGCTCCGGCGTACCCGGTGCGACCGGGTCACCGCCGGGGCCGGTGAGTTCCCGGCGCCGGCCCAGCACCCGTTCCCGGTCGGTACGCGCCGTTCCGGTGGCGAGGGTGTCCGTCACGGTCAGTCGATTCCGTGGCTCTGGAGCCACATTTCCAGGAGTCCCAGTTGCCACAGCTTGTTTCCGTTCAACGGGGTCAGTTCGGCATTCGGGTCGGCGAGCAGCGCGTCGACGTAGTCGGCGCGGAACAGGTCGCGACGGCGCGCCTCGGGCGCGGTCAGCGCGTCGCGTACCCGGTCGAGGAGCTTGCCCTCCAGGTGGGTGAGTCCGGGCACCGGGAAGTAGCCCTTGGGCCGGTCGATGACCTCGTGCGGCAGGACCCGGCGCCCGATCTCCTTGAGTACGCCCTTGCCGCCCTGGGCCAGCTTCAGCTCCGGCGGGCAGCTCGCGGCCAGCTCGACGAACTCGTGGTCGAGGAACGGCACCCGGGCCTCCAGCCCGTGCGCCATGGTCATGTTGTCGACCCGCTTCACCGGGTCGTCGGTCAGCATGACCTGGGTGTCGATCCGCAGGCCCGCGTCGACGGCGGTCTGCGCCCCCGCGCGGCCCAGGTGCGCGGCCACGAACTCCCGCGCCGGGTCGCCGTCGGCCAGCCACGCCGGGTTGAGCACCCGGGCCAGTCCGGCCGCGTCGCGGTCGAAGAACGCCTTCGCGTACGTCTCGAGCGCCTGCTCCCGGTCCACCCCGGCGAGCGGCGGGTACCAGTGGTAGCCACCCAGGATCTCGTCCGCGCCCTGGCCCGACTGCACCACCTTGACGTGCCGCGCGACCTCCTGGCTGAGCAGCCAGAACGCGACGCAGTCGTGGCTGACCATGGGTTCGCTCATGGCCGCGACGGCGGATTCCAGCGGCGGCAGCAGGTCACCGGTGGGCACCCGGATCTGGTGGTGGTCGGTGCCGAACGTCTTCGCGACCAGGTCGGAGTAGACGAACTCGTCGCCCTCCCGGCCGCCGACCGCGTCGAAGCCGATGGAGAACGTGGCCAGGCCGGACCGGGCCTGCCCCTCGCCGGCGAGCAGCGCGACGACCAGGCTGGAGTCGAGGCCGCCGGAGAGCAGCACGCCCACCGGCACGTCGGCCACCATGCGGCGGCGTACGGCTGTGGTCAGCGAGTCGAGCAGCGCGTCCTGCCAGTCCCGCTCGGACCAGCCGGCCCGCTCGGCGGCGCGGCTGAACGCCGGATCCCAGTACACCCGCTCGTGGGTGGAGCCGTCCGCCTCGTACACCCGGACCGTGGCAGGCGGCAGCTTGGTGACGCCGGCCAGGATCGTGCGCGGCGGCGGCACGATGCTGTGGAAGCTCAGGTAGTGGGCGAGCGCCACCCGGTCGATGGTGGTGTCGATGCCGCCACCGGCGAGCAGCGCCGGCAGGGTCGAGGCGAACCGCACCACGCCGGGGCTCTCGGCCAGGTAGAGCGGCTTGATGCCGAGGCGGTCCCGGGCCAGCACCAGGCGGCCGGTGTCGCGCTCGCTGATCGCCACCGCGAACATGCCGATCAGGTGGTCGACGAAGTCGAGACCCCACTCGGCGTACGCCTTGACCACGACCTCGCTGTCACCGGACGAGAAGAACCGGTGGCCCTTGGCCTGCAGCTCGGCGCGCAGCTCTCGATAGTTGTAGATGCAGCCGTTGAAGACACCGGTGAGCCCGGCGGCGGCGTCCACGATGGGTTGGCCGCTCGCCGCGGACAGGTCGATGATCTTTAGGCGCCGGTGTCCCAGCGCGGTCGGGCCCTGCGACCAGACGCCGCTGTCGTCGGGCCCTCGGTCACTCATCGTGGCCGCCATCCGCTCCACGGCCGAGACGTCGGCGCGTGAACCGTCACGGCGGAACTCTCCCGCAAGTCCGCACATACAAGCCAATGCTGCCAGAGCTTGTTGCAGTTCGCCTGTTGAGACGATGACGAACGTGTGACAGCTTGCTACGATGCGCCGTCACGCAGGGTGGTCACCTGTCACGCCTTCGGTTCCTGCCTCGCTCCACCCGATGTCGGGATTCGGCTCCCGCGAGGGTGTGAGGAATGCCGCAGCGCGCTACTTCTGAAGTAGTGTTGATGTCATGTCGATGCCCTTGGAGTCCGTGCCGTTCTCCGAGTTGCTGCGCCAGCCGACGGAAACCGCGGAGCGGCTGGCTCGTACTCGGGCACTGCGGCTACGTCGCCGCGACGCCGCCGACCTGGTGCTGATGTCCGCCGAACGGGCAGAGGCCGAGGGGGAGGTGGTCGATTTGACCGCGCGGCTGCTGGCCGGCCTGGCGCGGCGAGAGCCGGCCCTGGTCCGCGAGACGCTTCCGACCGTGCTGCCCTGGATGCGGTTCCTGCCGCAGGGGGACGCCGAGCAGATGACCGACGAGTTCATCGCCACGGCCGAGGCCGCAGCGGCCGTCGGCAGCACCGCGGCGGTGTCCCAGCTGCTCGCGGAATGGCGGCACACCGCCGAGGTTCACGCCGATCCCGATCTGCATCGGATCCTGGCCGCGCCCAGCGCCGACGACTTCGGGCCGGTCACGCGCCCGACCGACGAGTGAGCGCGAAGCGCGGCGACCGCGCCGCCCCGCCACCCCGGCCAGGTGGGTACACCCTGCGGTTCGCCACCAATGACGCGGCCAAGGGCTGGGAGGAGCGACCAGCCGCCAGCACCCCCTCAAGGGTTCCCTCGCCACTGCGGTGCACAACGGTAGGGCCCTGCCGCAGTGGCAGTACGAGGTCACCGCCGGCGGCCGCGTCTGGTACCTGGTCGACGACCAGACCCGGACCTGCTGGATCAAGCACGCCGGCACCGGCCATCCCCGAGCCACCGATTGACCGCAGTGCGTTCGGGCCCTCGTCCCTGGAGGACGAGGGCCCGAGTGGGGCAGTGCTCGGGTCTGGCTACGCGGTGCGGGCCACGCCGACCGGGCAGCTCAGCCCGTTCGGTCCGTGGTTGCAGTAGCCGTTCGGGTTCTTCGTCGGAGCCAGGTACTGCTGGTGGTAGTCCTCGGCGAAGTAGTAGTCGCCGAGCGGCGCGATCTCGGTGGTGATCTCACCCTTGCCGGCCCGCTCCACGATCGGCGCGAACGCGTCCCGCGACGCCTTGGCGGCGGCGAGCTGCTCGTCGGTCGTGGTGTAGATCGCCGAGCGGTACTGGGTGCCCACGTCGTTGCCCTGGCGCATGCCCTGGGTCGGGTCGTGGTTCTCCCAGAACACCTTGAGCAGGTCCTCGTAGGCGATCTTCGACGGGTCGTAGACCACCTGGACCACCTCGGCGTGCCCGGTCATGCCCGAGCAGACCTCCTCGTACGTCGGGTTGGTGGTGTACCCGCCCGCGTAACCGGCCGACGTGGTGATCACGCCGGGGAGGGTCCAGAACAGCCGCTCGGCGCCCCAGAAGCAGCCCATGCCGAAGACGGCGACCTGCGCGCCCTCGGGGAACGGGCCCTTCAGCGAGGACGGCAGCACCTCGTGCCGGTCGGCGATCGGCATCGCGATCGGGCGGCCCGGCAGGGCCTGGTCAGGAGAGATCATTTCGGCCTTCATGCGGCGGAGGAACACGGTGGGACTCCTCTCTTGGCTTTCCCAGCGTGTGCAACATCGTCGGCCCCGGGTTCCTTACCCGCCCACGTCGGCGTCAGGCCAGCGCCGCCGAGATCCGCCCGGCGAACTCCGTCGCCTCGGCGTCGTCGGCGTACCGGGTGCGCGGCCAGAAGAAGCCGCGCAGCCCGTCGCCCTTGGTCCGGGGCACCACGTGGGTGTGCAGGTGCGGTACGGACTGGGACACCCGGTTGTTCATCGCCACGAACGTCCCACCGGAGCCCAGACCGGACTCCACGGCCACGGCGATGCGCTGCACCAGCCGGAAGTAGCCGGGCAGCGCGTCGGCGGGCAGGTCGGACAGGGTGACCAGGTGGGTGCGGGGCACCACCAGCACGTGGCCCTTGAACACCGGCCGGGTGTCGAGGAACGCGACGCCGTCCGGCTCGTCGGTCACCCGGAAGGCCGGCACCTCGCCCGCCACGATCCCGCAGAACACACACCCGCTCACGAGCTCACCCTGGGCCCCACCCGGCCACCCCACCTCCGGGCGAGCGTGATCATGAGGTTGGCGGCGACAAATCGGACCGGCGGCACCGTCAACCTCATGATCGGCGCGGCGCGGAATCCGACGCGCAGCAAGCGCGTGTGCAACTCGTCCACGGCTAGGCCGCCAGGCCCGGGATCCTGCTCTCCCAGAGGCGGATCACCCGGTGTGCGGTCAGCTTGCGGATGCGGGACCAGTCCTGCCGGAGAAGCGCCGGATTCACGTACCGGACGATGTCCTCGCGCTGCCCGCAGTCCATCAGCGTGCGGTAGAGCGTGAGCCGCTGCCCGCTGTCGTCGACGTCGAACTCGGTGAGACCGGACCACGCGAGGCGGATCGGCAGCGTGACCCGGCCGTGCTCGGGCCCCTTGAGGTCGTCCAGGCACGTGGGGATCCGGTCGGCGACGCCGTGCAGGCGGGAGGGGAGCGCCTCGGTCGTACTCACCGGACCAGTATGGCCGACCACCCCGACACCTTCGCGGTTGTGACTCGCGCCGGGTTGACGAGAGCGGGAGCGGGCGGGGGGCTAACGTCTGCGGCATGAGCCACGGCTTCGAGACACTCGCCATCCACGCCGGTCAGGACCCGGAGGCCCGCACCGGTGCGGTGATCCCGCCGATCTACCAGACCAGCACGTACGCCCAGGACGCCGTCGGCGCGCCCCGCGAGGGCTACGAGTACAGCCGCTCCGGTAACCCCACCCGCGACGCGCTCCAGGAGTGCCTCGCCGCGCTGGAGGGCGGCCCGGTGGCGCTCGCCTTCGCCAGCGGCCTGGCCGCCGAGGACACGCTGCTGCGGACCGTCTGCAAGCCGGGCGACCATGTGGTGATCCCGGACGACGCGTACGGCGGCACGTACCGGCTGTTCGCCAAGGTGGCCGAGCGCTGGGGCCTGTCGTACACCCCGGCGAAGGTATCCGACCCGGACGCCGTTCGTGCCGCGATCCGCCCGGGCACCACCAGGATCGTCTGGGTGGAGACGCCGACCAACCCGCTGCTCGGCATCGCCGACATCGCCGCGCTCGCCGCGGTGGCGCACGACGCCGGCGCGTTGCTGGTGGTCGACAACACGTTCGCCTCGCCGTACCTCCAGCAGCCGATCGCGTTCGGCGCGGACGTGGTGGTGCACTCCACCACCAAGTACGTCGGCGGGCACTCCGACGTGGTCGGCGGCGCGCTCGTCGCGGCGGACCGCACGCTCGGCGAGGAGCTGCGCTACCACCAGAACGCGATGGGCGCGGTCAACGGGCCGTTCGACGCCTGGCTCACCCTGCGCGGCATCAAGACCCTCGGGGTACGGATGGACCGGCACTGCGACAACGCCGAGCGGGTCGCGGCCTACCTGGACGGACACGCCAAGGTCGCCCAGGTCGTCTACCCGGGCCTGCCCTCGCACCCCGGCCACGAGGTGGCCGCCAAGCAGATGCGCCGGTTCGGCGGCATGATCTCGTTCCGCGCGGCGGGCGGCGAGGAGCACGCCGTCCAGATCTGCAACCGGGCCCGGTTGTTCGTGCTCGCCGAGTCGCTCGGCGGCGTCGAGTCCCTGATCGAGCACCCGGGCCGGATGACACACGCAAGCGCTGCGGGCTCGCCGCTTGAAGTTCCCGGCGATCTCGTGCGACTGTCTGTCGGCATCGAGACGGTCGACGACCTGCTCGCCGATCTGGAGCAGGCCCTGGGCTGACCGCTGGTTGGGGAGGGTGGCAGTGCCGGACATCTTGCCGACGACCTGGGTCGGGACGACCGCGAAACAGATCGCCCGGGCGGTACGCCGTGGCGACGTCTCCGCCACCCAGGTCGTCGCCGACCACCTGGACCACGTCGCCCGGGTCGACGCCGAGCTGGGCGCGTTCCGCACGGTACGCGGCGGCGAGGCGATCACCGAGGCGGAGAAGGTCGACGAGCAGGAGGAACTGGCGAACCTGCCGCTCGCCGGGGTGCCGGTGGCGGTCAAGGAGAACACGCCGGTGGCCGGCCTGCCCACCTGGAACGGGTCGGCCGCGATGCGTACCGAGGTGGCGGAGGCCGACCACGAGGTGGTCCGGCGGCTGCGCGGCGCGGGCGCTGTCATCCTCGGCGTCACCCGGATGCCGGAGCTGGGCCTGTGGGCCCTCACCGACGACGACACCGCTGTGACCCGCAACCCGTGGGATCCGGCGCGTACCCCCGGCGGCTCGTCCGGCGGCGCGGCCGCCGCGGTGGCCGCCGGGCTGGTGCCGATGGCCCACGGCAACGACGGTCTCGGGTCGATCCGCATTCCGGCGGCCTGCTGCGGCCTGGTCGGGCTCAAGCCCGGCCGGGGCGTGGTGCCCTGCCAGCTCGGCGCGGACGACTGGTTCGGCCTCACCGAGCACGGCATGCTGACCAGCACCGTCGCCGACGCGGTGGTCGGTTTCTCGGTGCTGGCCGGCCGCCGGCCGGACAAGCTGGTCCCGCCGGAGCGGCTGCGGGTTGGCGTCTCGCTGCGCTCGCCGGTACGCGGCGTCTCGCCGGACGCGCCGAACCGGGACGCGGTCGCCGCCGCCGGCCGGCTGCTGGCCGCCGCCGGTCACGACACCGTGCCCGCCGACCCGGTCTACCCGACCCGGCTCGGCCTCCAGGGCATCGCCACCTGGTTCGCGGCGGCCGCCGCCGACGTGCGCGCCGCCGGGGTGGCGCCGCGTCAACTCCAGCGGCGCAGCCGCCGGCACGTCAGGCTCGGCGAGTGGGCGCAGCGCCGGGGGTACGTGCGGGAGGCCGACCGGGCCGCCTGGCGCGAACGGTCCGTGCACTTCTTCGCGGACAACTCGATCGACCTGCTGCTCACCCCGGCGCTGGCCGGGCCGCCGCCGGAGGCCGCCGGGTGGTCCGGCCGCTCCTGGCTGGCGAACATGTCGACCAACATCAGGTACGCCCCGTACGCGGCGCCGTGGAACATCGCCGGGCTGCCGTCGATCGTGGTGCCGGTCGGCCGCCGCCCGGACGGCCTGCCGGTGGGTGTGCAGTTCGTCGGCCCGCCCGGCTCCGAACTGCTGCTGCTCGGAGTGGCCGGCCAGTTCGAGTTGCAGGCGCCGTGGGCCCGGCACGCCCCCGGCTATCCCCGCGTCGGAACGGGGTCGCCGGCCGCCGGCTGATCGTCTAGCGTGTGCGCACCCCTGTCGCGCTCACCACCTCGGACGGTCCCCGATGCACTGCCAGACCTGCGGCGACGCCACGTCCCCGGCCTATGAGGAGTGCCGGCGCTGCGGTACCCGAATCGGTCAGCCCGCGGTGAGCCCCGGCGTGCCCACGTACGGGGTGCGCGGCCTGGCCGTGGCCGGCGCGTCCGCGGTCGGCGCCGCCACCCTGTGCTACCTGCTGACGGCGCTGTTCCCGCTGGTGGGTGTGCGGATGGCCCGCTCGGCCGCCGAGCAGCTCGACCGGGACGTGCTGCTCGGCGCGGTACTGGCCGAGGTGCTGTTCTCGGTGCCCTACCTGCTCGCGCTCCTGACTGCGGGGACGCTCGTGGTGATCTGGACCTGGCGGGCGCGCAAGAACCTGGACGCGTTCCCGGGCGCGGTGCCGAACCTGAGCCCGGCGTGGGCGATCGCGGGGTGGCTGGTGCCGCTGGCCAACCTCGTCGTACCGGCCCGGGTGCTCGCCGACCTGCTCCGCAACAGCGTGTGGCAGCGCCGCCAGTCGTGGCTCGTCGGGGTGTGGTGGGCGAGCTGGCTGGTGTTCCTGATCGGCGACCGGTTCGTCGCGCGGGCCGAGCAGCAGCGCTACGACCGGCTGACCGAGCTGCCCCGCAACGACGCGGAGTTCGCCACGTACGTCCGCTTCTACGAGGACGCGCTCGCGCCGCGGCTGGTGCCGGCGGTGGCCTGCCTGGTCGCCGGGATCGCGTTCGTCGTGCTGGTCCGCCGGATCTCCGCCGCCCAGCAGGACCGGCTCTCCCGGGCCGTGCCCGTGTGGCCCGGGCAGCCGGTCTGGCCCGGCCGACCGGGCTGGCCCGCGCCCGCCGCGCCGATGCCGGTCGCGCCGACGTCGCCGCAGGTTCCGCCCACCCCGGGTGGCACGATCGGGGCATGACGGAACTGGTCGGTCTCGCCGACGTACAGGCCGCGCGGGAACTGCTCGCCGGTGTCACCCGTACCACCCCGCTGGAGCCGTCGCGGCCGCTCAGCGCCGCGCTCGGCGGGCCGGTCTGGCTCAAGTGCGAGAACCTCCAGCGCGCCGGGTCGTACAAGGTGCGCGGTGCGTACGTGCGGATCTCCCGGCTCTCGGCCGAGGAGCGGGCCCGCGGCGTGGTCGCGGCGAGCGCCGGCAACCACGCCCAGGGGGTGGCGCTCGCCGCCGGGCTGGTCGGCGCACACGCCACCGTCTTCATGCCGGTGAACGCGCCGCTGCCGAAGGTCGCCGCCACGAAGGGGTACGGTGCGCAGATCGAGCTGGTCGGAAACACGGTGGACGAGTCGCTCGTCGCGGCGCAGACCTTCGCCGAGCGGACCGGAGCGGTGTTCATCCACCCGTTCGACCACCCGGACGTGATCGCCGGGCAGGGCACCGTGGCGCTGGAGATCCTCGAACAGTGCCCGGACGTGCGCACCATCGTGACCGGGGTGGGCGGCGGCGGCCTGGTCTCGGGCATGGCGGTGGCGGCCAAGGCGCTGCGTCCCGACGTACGCGTGATCGGGGTCCAGGCGGCGAGCGCCGCCGCCTTCCCGCCCTCGCTGCGGGCCGGCGAGCCGCTGCGGCTGCCCTCGTTCGCGACGATCGCCGACGGGATCGCGGTCGGCCGTCCGGGCGAGCTGACCTTCACCCATGTCCGCAAGCTCGTCGACGACGTCGTCACGGTCTCCGAGGAGGACATCTCCCGGGCGTTGCTGATGCTGCTGGAACGAGGCAAGCAGGTGGTCGAGCCGGCCGGCGCGGTCGGCGTGGCGGCGCTGCTGGCCGGCGCGGTGGAGGTGACCGCGCCGGTCGTCGCGGTGCTCTCCGGCGGCAACATCGATCCGCTGCTCATGCTCCGGGTGATCGAGCACGGCCTGGCGGCGGCGGGCCGGTTCCTGCGGATCACCGTGCGCTGCACGGACCGGCCCGGCCAGCTCGCCTCCCTGCTGAGCGAGATCGCCGAGCACCGGGCCAACGTGGTGGACGTGGTGCACCAGCGCGCCAACCCGCACCTGCGCCTCGGCGAGGTGGAGGTGGCCCTGTCCGTGGAGACCCGCGGGGTGGAGCACTCGGACACGCTGATCAGCGCGCTGCGGGCCAGCGGCTACCAGGTGGTCTTCACCGGCGAGGGCTGAGCGCTCGGCGGAACGCGAACGCCCCGGCCGGATGATCCGGTCGGGGCGTTCGGGTGTGCGGCTCGGGTCCGAGGAGGGCCTGTCAGCCTCGGTCGGGTTCGGGACCCGAGCCGTCCGGCGCGGGTCCGGAGGGGTCAGCCGCTGTACGGCTCGAAGGAGACGATGGTCACCTTGATATCGGCGCCGCTGGGCGCCGTGTAGGTGCAGGTCTGCCCTGCCTTGCCGCCGAGGATGGCCTTGCCGAGCGCGGACTCGGGGCTGTAGACCGTGAGGTCGGTGGTGGAGGCGATCTCCCGGGAGCCGAGCAGGAAGGTCTCGCTGTCGTCGGCGTCGTCGTCGAAGTAGATCTTCACGACCATGCCCGGCGACACCGCGTCGGTGTCCGGCGCCTCTCCGACCTTGGCGGTGCGCAGCAGCTCCTTGAGGTAGAGAATGCGGCCCTCGGCCTTGCCCTGCTCCTCGCGGGCGGCGTGGTAGCCGCCGTTCTCCCGCAGGTCGCCCTCCTCGCGCCGGGCGTTGATCTCGGCGGCGATGACCGGTCGGTTGGCGATCAGCTCGTCGAGCTCGGCCTGCAGACGGTCGTAGGCGTCCTGGGACAGCCAGGTGGCGGGCGCCTCGTTTCCATTTGTGGACACAGGCGGTCTCCTCGATTGGTGCGGACTGGCTGACAGGTGAACTTGCAAGGCTACCAGTGCGGGTCGCGTCGAGGTGTGATCAATCACCCCGGGTGCCGGCGGCGGGACCGGGGTGCGGTGGCCGGCGACTCGCCGGCGGTCCGGCTCAGCCGGCGGGCCGGCAGCGCAGGACCTCGCCGATGAACGGCCGGGCGCTCGTGGGGACCTCCTGCCGGGTCCGGATGTGGCGCTGGCCGGGCTCCGCGGTCACGGTGGCCTCGGCGCTGCCCACCTGGGCCCCGTCGTGGGAGCGGGCCCGCAGCAGACAGGTGGCGGAGCCGCCCGGCGGCACGGTGACCCGGAAGTCGACGACCACCCGGGAGTCGGTGATGTCGGTGTAGCTGATCATCTCGCCCTGGTACTCCGGGTCGCCGTACTGGTAGTAGAGCTTCGCCGCGCCCAGGCCGAGGACGGCGAGCATGACCGTCACCGTCAGGGCGAGCAGGACCGGCCGGCGGCGCCCCGGCTCCCGGCGGCGGCCGTAGCGGCCCGGCGGGAAGACCGGTGCCTTCGCGGCGACTGTGGCGTGCGTCTCGCTCACCGGCGGGTATCTCCTGGCGTTGTTGTCGGCGGCATCGGCAAGAATGGCTAGGTCCATCTTCCCAGCCCGGCGCTGAGTCAAGGATGGCAGGTCGGCCTGGACCGGCGGGCGTGGCCCTGGCCACTCCGGTGGCGGCCCCCGACCGGCCGTCACGGGGGCTTTCGCGGGCGCGGGGGGGAGATTCCGGCAGGTCAGCCGGCCGGCCCGGGGGTCGGTCGGCGGGCACAGACGAGGAGCGCCGAAGGTGGCAGAACAGCTGCGTCTCATGGCGGTGCACGCCCATCCCGACGACGAGTCGAGCAAGGGCGCCGCCACCATGGCGAAATACGTCGCCGAGGGGGTGGACGTCCTGGTCGTCACCGCCACCGGTGGCGAGCGGGGCAGTGTGCTCAACCCCAAGATGGACCGCCCCGACGTCTGGGCGAACATCGGTGACATCCGGCGGGCCGAGATGGACGCCGCCCGGGCCATCCTCGGCGTCGAGCAGGCGTGGCTCGGTTTCGTCGACTCCGGGCTGCCCGAGGGCGACCCGCTGCCGCCGCTGCCGGAGGGCTGCTTCGCCCTCCAGGACGTGGACGTCGCAGCCGCGCCGCTGGTGCGCCTGATGCGGCAGTTCCGCCCGCACGTCGTCACCACGTACGACGAGGAGGGCGGCTACCCGCACCCCGACCACATCATGACCCACAAGATCACCGTGGCGGCGTTCGACGCGGCCGGTGACCCGGACCGCCACCCCGAGCTGGGCGAGCCGTGGCAGCCGCTGAAGCTCTACTACGACGTGGGCTTCTCCCGGGCCAAGATCATGAGTTTGCACGAGGCGGTGCTCGCCGCCGGGCTCGAGTCGCCGTACGGCGAGTGGATGAAGCGCTGGGACGAGCGCCCCGACAAGGGCGCCCGGATCACCACCCGGGTCGAGTGCGCCGACTACTTCCCGGTCCGCGACGACGCGCTGCGCGCGCACGCCACCCAGATCGACCCGGACGGCTTCTGGTTCCAGGTGCCGATGGAGTTGCAGAAGCGCGCCTGGCCGACGGAGGACTTCCAGCTCGCCCGCTCGCTGGTCGACAGCCCGCTGCCCGAGTCCGACCTGTTCGCCGGCGTACGAGAGGCGTGCCGTGCCCACTGACCCGGCCGGGGTCTACCCTGGTGCTCAGTCGCACATCGGAGGAACACCATGCTGACCACCGTCGAGGTGCTCGCGCAGAACAACTTCGGTGACACCCGTACGGGTGGTCTGGCCGGTCCGATGGGCCTCTTCCTCATCGTCGCGCTGGCCACCGTCACCGTCCTGCTGATCCGCAACATGAACGCCCGGCTGCGCCGGCTGCCCGACCGCTTCCCGCAGCAGGGCACCCCCGGCCGGGCCGATTCCGCAGTCGCCGATCCGACAGACGGGCTCGTCGAGCAGGATTCACCGACGAATGCGCCCAACGGCTCCCAGCAGCACCGGAACAGCTGAACACCGCGTGAATCACGTCGAAGCCGGTCGTCGCCCCCTGTTGCGACCACCGGCTTTGGCTTAGCCTTCCGCCGGGGGGACCGTCAGGCCCCGGACCCTGCGCGGAAGGGGGACGCCGATGTCGAAGACAGCACCGGCCCCCGACCATGCCCCGGCCCGACCCGTCGACGGGGCGGCCCCGTGACCACCGAGCCGGCCGACCGTTCCCCCGACCGGATCGGCCTGCGTGGGACACCGGTGGGCGTCGTCCTGCTCACCGTCGCGGTCGCGCTGACCGGTCTGCTCGCCGCCGCGCTCGGCCTCACCGTCCCGTCCCACCTGCCGGCCGACCACCCACTGCCCGGTCCGGCACGCTTCGGCATCGCCATCGTCGCGTTCGCGGTGGCCCAGCTCGCCCGGCTGCGCTTCCGTACCGCCTCGGGCATGGTGAGCATCACCTGGGGCGAGGCCGCGCTCGTGGTCTGCCTCTGGCTGGTGCCGGCCGGCTGGCTCCCGGCCGCGGCCCTGCTGGGCGTGGGCGCCGCCTGGACCGTGATGTCGCTGGTCTCCGACCGTCGTCCGGCGCTGGAACTGGTGGGGATCGCCGGTTCGCTCACCGCCGCCACCGCGCTCGCCGCCGCGGTGGCCACCGCGCTCGGCCCGCCGCTGCTCGCCGCGCCCACGCCGGAGCTGGCGCTCACGCTCACCGCCGCCGCGGTCACGTACCTGCTCACCACCGCCTTCCTGGGCGCCGTCACGCTCGCCCTGCGGCACGGCATCGCGATCGGTCCGCCGCTGCTCGCCGCGCTGCGCGGCAAGCTGCTCATGTTCGTCGGCAACGTGGCGGTCGGCCTGGTGGTCGTCGCGCTGCTCGAACTCGACGCGCGCTGGCTGCTGCTCCTGCCGCCGCCGCTCTGGCTGCTCCAGCAGACCTACCGCCACCGGCTCCGGGCCGACCAGGAGCGGCGTACCTGGCGGGCGTTCGCCGAGGCCACCGCCGCACTCAACCAGCTCGACGAGCGCGGCGTGGCGACCGCCGCGGTGACCGGCGCGCTCACCCTGTTCGGCGCGGAGCTGGTCGAGGTCGACGTGGCCCGGGGTGAGGGACGCTGGCGCCGCTACCGGGCCGACCGCGGCGGGCAGGTACGCGACCGGGAGGTGGAGCCGTCCGCCGGCGCCGACGCGGGGGAGCACGAACTGGTGCGCCGCCTCGCGGTGGGATCCGCCGACGTCGGCCGCCTGCGGGTGCGGTTCGCCCGGTCCGCCCCGCCGAGCGCCCGGGAACGCGACGGCGTGGCGGCCTTCGGCGACGCGCTGGCCGCCGCCCTGCACGACGCCGCCACGCACCGGGAGCTGCGGCTGGTCACCGCCCGCTCGTCGTACGACGCGGTGCACGACCAGCTCACCGGACTGCTCAACCGGGCGGCGCTGCTGGCCAAGGGGGACCAGGCGCTGCGGCAGCGCGCGCACGACCACCCGGTGGCCCTGCTGCTGCTCGACGTGAACCAGTTCAAGGAGGTCAACGACACGCTCGGGCACTCGGCGGGCGACCAGTTGCTGCGGCTCACCTCCAACCGGCTCGCCGCGCTGACCCGGCCGGGTGACCTGCTCGGGCGCCTCGGCGGCGACGAGTTCGCGCTGCTGCTGACCTCGGTGCCGCTGGTCGAGGACCGGACGGCCCCGCTGGCGTACGCGCTGCGCCAGGCCCGGGAGGTCGCCGAGCGCCTCGCCGCACCGACCGAGGTGGCCGGGGTGCGGATGTCCGTGGAGGTCGCGGTGGGCGTCGTGGTCGCCGACGCGGGCGCGGCCGACCTGACGGAGCTGCTGCGGCGCGCCGACATCGCCATGTACCAGGCGAAGGAGGGCGGCGGCAGCGTTGCCGCGTACGACAGCTCCCGCGACGCGGCGAGCACCGACCACCTGGCGCTGCTCGCGGAGATGCGGGAGGCTCTCGCCGCCGACGACCAGCTGGTGCTGGCGTTGCAGCCGGCGGTGGACCTGGCGACCGGCGCGCCGACCGGGGTGGAGGCGCTGATCCGGTGGCGGCACCCGCGCCGGGGCTGGCTCGGCCCGGCCGACTTCATCCGCCCGGTGGAGAACAGCGAGCAGCTCGGCAGCTTCACCCGGTACGTGCTGGACAAGGCGCTGGAGGTCGCCTCCGGATGGGCGCGGGACGGGCTGGACGTCCCGATCTCGGTGAACCTGTCCGCGCGCAGCCTGCTCGACCCGCGGCTGCCCGCCGAGATCGAGGAAGCGCTGCGCCGCCACCAGGTGCCGCCGCACCGGCTGGTCCTGGAGATCACCGAGACGGTGGTGATGAGCGAGCTGGGAGGTCATCGACGAGGTGCTGGCCACGCTGCGTGGCATGGGCGTGCAGCTCGCCGTGGACGACTTCGGCACCGGCTTCTCGTCGCTGACGTTCCTCACCCGCATCGCCGTCGACGAGCTGAAGGTCGACCGCTCGTTCGTGCTCCGGATGGCCGACTCGCCGGAGGCGGCGGCGATCGTCCGGACCACCGTCGGGTTGGCCCACGAACTGGGCCTGCGGGTGGTGGCCGAGGGTGTCGAGACCGCCGAGCAGCGCACCGCGCTGGCCGAGCTGGGCTGCACCGCCGCCCAGGGCTACCACTTCTTCAAGCCGATGCCGGCTGACAAGATCGCCGCAGTGCTCGCGTCGCTGCGCGACGCGGCCCGGGGCAACGTCTTCCCGCTGCGCGCCGACGGCGCCTCCTGACCGGTCCGTCCGCCGTGGACGGGGCAGCGGAGGACGCCCGGCCGGTCCTACGCTGCTGGCACGGCGGGCACGACAGGCGTCCCCGCTGACGTCCACACGGGGAGGACGACGATGAGACGTTCCTGGCGACGGATCCTGCTCGCTTCGACCATGGCGCTGACCACCGGCGCCGCCGGCCTGGTCATGCCCGCGCCGGCGCAGGCCCGGCCGGCGGAGTCCTGGTCGTTCGCCGTCACCGGCGAGCCGGGTGATCCGATCACCGCCGGCAACTCCTACTCCTACAGCTCCGCCGCACCGACACCGGGCGACGAGATGAACGCGTGGGGCCACGACCAGCAGCACTTCGGGATGGAGTTCTGGAGCGACGCCGACAACACCTGGCGTCTGGAGATCAGCGCCCCGGCCGGCCAGCCGCTGAAGGCGGGCGACACCTACCAGAACGTCGGCCAGCCGGACGGAAGCGGCACGGCCGGCATCCGCCTCTACAACGGCGGTTGGGGGCGCTCCTGCGCGCAGAGCACCGGATCGTTCACGGTCCTCGACGCCGCGTGGGGGCCCTTCGACTACGTCGAGCGCTTCGACGCCACCTTCGAGATCCGGTGCGAGGGCGCGACCGGCGGTCTGCGCGGCCAGGTCCACATCGGCAACCCGCCGCCGCTGCCGGCGCTCGACGTCACACTGACCGTCGATCCGGTCGCGACGGTGGACAACAAGGGCATCGCCACCGTCCGCGGCTCGATCACCTGCACCCGGGCGGACTCCTTCTCCATCGCGGGCGAACTCGTCCAGGAGCAGAAGAAGGCGGGCATGGTGCGTGGCTACTTCTCACCCCACATCCCGTGCGTTCCGGGCCAGGTGGTGCCGTGGTCGGCCACCACCTACCCGGCCGACGTCAAGTTCCAGCGCGGCACCGCCCAGGCGGTCAGCGAGATCCTGGTCCGCGACTTCGAGTACTGGAACGAGTTCACCGTGCGGGACACCTCGACGCTCACCCTGACCCGGTGAGACGGCGGCCGGGCCGGGACCACGACCCCGGCCCGGCCGCCGCACTCGCGCCGCACCGGCTCCGCGCGCTCGCTAAGGTCGGGTGGTGAACCGACTCGCCGAGGCCACGTCGCCCTACCTGCTCCAGCACGCCGACAACCCGGTCGACTGGTGGCCCTGGTGCGACGAGGCGTTCGCCGAGGCGAAACGGCGCGACGTGCCGGTGCTGATCTCGGTCGGCTACGCGGCCTGCCACTGGTGCCACGTCATGGCCCACGAGTCGTTCGAGAACGAGGCAGTCGCCCGGCTGATGAACGACGACTTCGTCTGCGTCAAGGTCGACCGCGAGGAGCGCCCCGACGTCGACGCGGTCTACATGACCGCCACCCAGGCGATGACCGGGCAGGGCGGCTGGCCGATGACCGTCTTCGCCACGCCGGACGGCACCCCGTTCTTCTGCGGCACGTACTTCCCCCGCGCCAACTTCATCCGGCTGCTCGGCTCGGTCGCCACCGCCTGGCGCGACCAGCGCGAGGCGGTGCTGCGGCAGGGCACCGCAGTGGTCGAGGCGATCGGCGGCGCGCAGGCAGTCGGCGGCGTCACCGCCCCGCTCACCGCCGAACTGCTCGACGCCGCCGCGAGCCGGCTCGCCGGGGAGTACGACGAGACGAACGGCGGTTTCGGCGGCGCACCGAAGTTCCCGCCGCACATGAACCTGCTCTTCCTGCTCCGGCACCACCAGCGCACCGGCTCGGCGCGCAGCCTGGAGATCGTCCGGCACACCTGCGAGGCGATGGCCCGCGGCGGCCTCAACGACCAGCTCGCCGGTGGCTTCGCCCGCTACTCGGTGGACGGCCACTGGACCGTGCCGCACTTCGAGAAGATGCTCTACGACAACGCGCTGCTGCTGCGGGTCTACACCCAGCTCTGGCGGCTCACCGGCGACCGGCTGGCCCGCCGGGTGGCCCGCGACACCGCCCGCTTCCTCGCCGACGAGCTGCACCGCGCCGGTGAGGGCTTCGCCTCCGCGCTCGACGCGGACACCGAGGGCGTCGAGGGGCTCACCTACGTCTGGACGCCCGGCCAGCTCGTCGAGGTGCTGGGGGAGGACGACGGCCGCTTCGCCGCGGACCTCTTCGAGGTCACCGCCGACGGCACGTTCGAGCACGGCACCAGCGTGCTGCGGCTGGCCCGGGACGTCGACGACGCCGACCCGGAGGTGCGGGCCCGCTGGCAGGACGTGGTGGGCCGGCTGCTGGCCGCCCGCGACACCCGGCCCCAGCCCGCCCGCGACGACAAGGTGGTGGCCGCCTGGAACGGGCTCGCGATCACCGCCATCGCAGAGTTCCAGCAGGTCGCCTCGCTGCTCGTGTCGCCCGACGACGAAGACGCGAACCTGATGGACGGCGTGCTCATCGTCTCCGACGGTGCGATGCGGGACGCCGCCGAGCACCTGGCCACCGTGCATCTCGTGGACGGCCGGCTGCGCCGCGTCTCCCGGGACAAGGTCGTGGGTCAGCCGGCCGGGGTGCTGGAGGACTACGGCTGCGTCGCCGAGGCGTTCTGCGCGATGCACCAGCTCACCGGCGAGGGGCGGTGGCTGACGCTGGCCGGTGAGCTGCTCGACGTGGCGCTGGCCCGCTTCGCCGGCCCGGACGGCGCCTTCTACGACACCGCCGACGACGCCGAGCGCCTGGTCACCCGGCCCGCCGACCCGACCGACAACGCGACCCCGTCGGGCCGGTCGGCGATCGTCGCGGCGCTCGTGGCGTACGCGGCGCTGACCGGCGAGACCCGCTACCGGGAGGCGGCCGAGAAGACGCTGACGACGGTAGCGCCGATCGTCGACAGGCACGCCCGGTTCACCGGGTACGCGGCCACCGTCGGCGAGGCGCTGCTGTCCGGGCCGTACGAGATCGCTGTGGCGACCGGTGACCCGGAGGGCGACCCGCTGGTGGCCGCCGCCCGGCGCCACGCCCCGCCCGGCGCGGTGGTGGTGGCCGGCGCCCCGGACCAGCCCGGCGTGCCGCTGCTGGCCGGGCGGCCGTTCGTCGACGGGAAGCCCGCCGCGTACGTCTGCCGGGGCTTCGTCTGCCAGCGGCCCGTGACCGGCGTCGAGGAGCTGGTCGCGCAGCTCGGCTGAGCGGAGTGGGCCGGGCCGCCCTCACGGTCCGGCCCGGCACCGGCCCTTATAGGCTGGCGGCGCTATGGACTCCCGTACCGGTCTCCCCGTCGTGGGCATGGTGGGTGGCGGCCAGCTCGCCCGGATGACCCACCAGGCCGCCATCGCTCTCGGCCAGTCGCTGCGCGTGCTGGCGCTCGCCCCGGACGACGGTGCCGCGCTGGTCGCCGCCGACGTCCAGTACGGCGACCACACCGACCTGGCCGCGCTGCGCACGTTCGCCAAGGGCTGCGACGTGGTCACCTTCGACCACGAGCACGTCCCCAACGAGCACATCCGCGCCCTGACCGACGAGGGCGTGAAGCTGTTCCCCCCGGCCGAGGCGCTGGTGCACGCGCAGGACAAGCGGGTGATGCGGGAACGGCTCGGCGAGCTGGGCGCGCCGAACCCGGCCTGGCGTCCGGTGAAGTCCCCGGCCGACCTGATCGCGTTCGGCGAGGAGACCGGCTGGCCGGTGGTGCTCAAGGCCGCCCGGGGCGGCTACGACGGGCGCGGCGTCTGGATGGTCGACGACGCCGGTCAGGCCGGTGAGCTGGCCGCCACGCTGCTCGCCGGTGGCACCCCGCTGCTGGTCGAGGAGCGGGTGGCGCTGCGCCGTGAACTGGCCGTGCAGGTGGCGCGATCGCCGTTCGGGCAGGTCGCCGCGTACCCGGTGGTGGAGACGGTGCAGCGCGACGGCATCTGCGTCGAGGTGCTGGCGCCCGCGCCCGACCTGCCCGAGGAGCAGGCCGTGGCCGCGCAGCAGCTCGCCATCGACCTGGCGACCGCGCTCGGCGTGGTCGGTCTGCTCGCGGTGGAGCTGTTCGACACGCCGTCCGGGCTGGTCGTCAACGAGCTGGCGATGCGGCCGCACAACTCCGGGCACTGGACCATCGAAGGGGCCCGGACCTCCCAGTTCGAGCAGCACCTGCGGGCGGTGCTCGACTACCCGATGGGGGACACCTCGCTGACCGCGCCGGTCGTGGTGATGGCGAACGTGCTGGGTGGCGCGCCGGGCGGCAAGTCCATCGACGAGCGGCTGCACCACCTGTTCGCCGCCGAGCCCGGGGCCAAGGTCCACCTGTACGGCAAGCAGGTGCGCCCGGGCCGCAAGATCGGGCACGTCACCGTGCTCGGCAACGACCTGGACGACGTACGGGCCCGGGCCGCGCGTGCCGCCCGCTGGCTCCAGGAGGGGCACTGATGAGCACCGTCGGGCTGATCATGGGCAGCGACTCGGACTGGCCGGTCATGAAGGCCGCCGCCGAGGCGCTCGACGAGTTCGGCGTGCCGTACGAGGTTGGTGTGGTCTCGGCGCACCGCACCCCGGTCAAGATGATCGAGTACGGCCGGGCCGCCGCCGGACGTGGTGTCCAGGTGATCATCGCGGGCGCGGGCGGGGCGGCTCACCTGCCCGGCATGGTCGCCTCGGTCACCCCGCTGCCGGTGATCGGTGTCCCGGTGCCGCTGAAGTACCTGGACGGCATGGATTCGCTGCTGTCCATCGTGCAGATGCCGGCCGGGGTGCCGGTCGCCACCGTGTCGATCGGCAACGCTCGCAACGCCGGCCTGCTCGCGGTACGCATCCTGGGCGCTTCGGACCCGGTGCTGCGCGACAGGATGGCCGCCTACCAGGCGAGCCTGGAGGACCTGGTCGCGGAGAAGGATGCCGCGCTGCGCGCCTCCCTGATCTGACCGTCTCGTCACTCTCTGTTTCCCGGGTGTCTGGTCGCTCAGCGTGACCGGCCGGGCCGACGCGTGTCTGTGCCCTCCGCCCACTTTGCTCTGCAGCCATCGGCGCAGCACGGCTCTGGCCTGCAACCCGGCCTCCCGTCCCCAAACGGCTCGGCGGCGGCCATCGTCACAGTTGGTGACTGCTGCGTCAGTGGGTGCAGAGCAAAGGCGGCAGAGGGGCGGCATCCCCGCCGCAGCCCTTCGACACGGAGCGTGACCTGATCAGTCGCGTCCCGGCCCCGACCGGGACCGGGACCGGCTCACCGCATGCCGCGCAGGGCGGTCTGGAGGCGCTCCTGGGCACGGCGGCGGCGTTCGTTGCTCGCACCGAGCACCAGCAGCACGATGCCGACCGGGATCAGGACCAGCCACGGGCCGAGGCTGAACAACGCGTGCACGGCCGCGATAGCGGTCACCGTCGCCCCGACGATCACCGGGGCCTGCTGCCGGCTGGTCGAGCCGAAGATCAGCACCGCGACGGCGCCGAGCAGCAGCAGCACCTGACGCAGCATGCTGGATTCGGTCGCGATCACGATCGCCAGCGTGGGCAGGAACGCGGTGACCAGCGCCGGCCCGTACGCCACCCAGCTCGACAGGTCGGGCCGGTGCCGCAGTTGCAGGACGCCGACCAGCAGGGCCAGCGCGGCGAACGGCAGCGTGTACGCCTCCGGCAGCGCCACGTCGGCCACCCGCATCAGGATCCACCAGGCGCTGATCTCGCAGGCCACCACCGCCCAGAACAGCAGGTTGCGTTCCATCGGACGGCGTCCCGGACGGCTGGCCGCCACCCCGAGGACCGCGCCCCAGGCGGCCAGCAGCGCGGCGATGTGCCGGGGCGAGTCGTACGCCAGCGCCAGCGCGATGAGCGCCGCCCCGTAGCCGCTCCACTCGACTGTGGCCGCCTCCCGGTACGCCTCGGGACGGCGCAGCCGGGGCAGCGTGGCGGCGAACACCTGCAACGCCGCGCCGACGGCGAGCACCCCGAACGCGGACCAGACGGCCGCCAGCCCGGACTTCAGGCCGATCGTGAGCACGAACAGCTGAGCCATCACCGAGCCGAACAACCAGCCCAGGATGCGCGCCCGCTGGGTGGTGCCGAACAGCGCGGCGACAGCACCCACGCCGACCGCCCCGCCGAGCGTGAACACGGTCAGGTCGCTCGTGGCGAGGCTGCCGGCCAGCCCGGCGCCACCGGCGGCCAGCCCCAGCGCGAAGACCAGCACCCGGGCAACCCGGATCGACCGGCCCGGCTCGGCGATCGCCGGTGGCGGGGTCAGCGCCAGCCCGAGCATCGAGATGGTGAACACCGCGAGCGCGGCAAGCGCGGTCACCGGCCAGCCCCGCCCCAGCGCCACCGGCGTGATCAGCAGGGTGATCGCTGCGCCGGGCAGGATCACCGGCACCGCCCGGGACCGCCGGCCGCCGCTGAACCCGGTGGCGGCCAGCGCCGCGGTCACCGTCAGCAGCAGCGCGGTGAGCACGTGCGTGGGGTTGACCGCCTCCGGCGGCGGGGTCAGCAACTCCGGTGGTGGCCCCTGCCACACCCGGCTCAGCACCGCGAACGGCGAGAACAGCGACACCACGAGTGAGGGCGCCAGAGTGGCCAGCGCCAGTGCGGTGGGCAGCGCCGCGGCGGCGAGCGCGCCGGCCGCCGGGCTGACCCGCCAGCGCAGCTCGGGATCGTCCGGGGCACGTCGTAGCGCCCCGTTGAGCAGCACGGTCCAGCGGCGTACCGGCCGGCCCGAACCGGCGGGCGGGACGGTGGCGGCCCGTACCAGTTCGGCGAGCACACCGAGCAGCGCGGCGGCGGCGGCGAACACGCCCGCCGGCAGGCCGACAGCGAGCGCCGCGGCGGCGGTCACTGTGGCCGCGCCGACCACCGCGACGCTGGCGTACGGGAGGTATTGCGGCACCTGCCGACGTACCGCCGCGATCGCGGCCAGCCCGATGCTGGCGGCGGCGAGCGCGGCGGTGAGCACCACCTGCGGTGGGCGGCCGTACTCGACTGCCAGCGCGGCCACCGCGCCGGGCAGCGCGAGCAGTGCGGCTCCGGCGCCCGCGCCGCCCACCTGCACCAGGTGCGGCGGCATGCCCTCGCTGCGGATGTCGTCGACGAGGGAAGGCGCGAGCGTGCGGGCCACCGCGGCCACCGTCGCGCCGATCAGCGCGATGCTGCCCAGCGCCAGCGCTGTCGTCCACGGCCGTACCAGCCCGGCCCCGGCCGCGTGCAGCGCCACCACCCCGGCCACTGTGGCCCGGGACAGCGCGGCCCGGGGATCGACAGCGGCCGCGGCCGCCATGCCGTAGACGGTGGCCACCATGCAGCCGACCAGCACCGGGGACCACCAGGGCAGGTCGAACGCGGCCGGTGCGCCCACCGTGGCGAGCACGGCGGCCAGGCCGGAGACGTCGTACTTCCACGGCGGCGGCAGCAGGATCGCCGCGGTCACCCCCAGCAGCGCCAGCGCGACCGGGGCCTGCCAGGTCGACCCGCCGGTCGGCGCGGCCGGCCAGCCGAACAGGTCACCGGCCCAGATCGGGCCGGGGGTGGCCAGCACGCCGAGTCCGCCGCGCAACGCGCTCCAGGCGGCGATCAGGCCGATCAGCGTGCCACCGGCGGCGATGCCGAGAATCGGGCCGCGCCGCCACTCCTCGGGCAGCGCGCGGGCGGCCACCGCCACCAGCAGCACCAGCGCGGAGGCCACCACGAGCTGACCGCCGGGGGCGAGCACCGCGGCGATCCGGGCCAGCGTGGCGACGAGCGCCACTGTGGTGGCCGCGAGCGCCAGGTCGGACCCGTCGAGGGACATGTCCGCGCGGCGGCCGGCGTCGATGCGTGGGGCGAGCGCCAGCAGCGCGGCGGCGACCAGGAGCAGACTCCCCACCCACGCGTCGGCCGAGGTCGCGCCCGGCGCGCCGAACGCGGCGGCGGCGACCGCCACCGCGCCGAGCACCGTACCGAGCGCGTGCGGCATGCTCAGGTGCCGCTGTGCCACCTGCACCAGGGCGGCGTAGCCGAGCGTGACACAGACGGCGAGGAAGCTCGCCGCGAGGATCGGCACGGTGATCTCGCGCAGGTTCGCCGGTGTGGCGACCGGCGGCGTCGGCACCGTGGCCGCCACGAACGCGGCGACGGCACCGGGCAGGGCGAACGCCGCGCCGCCCGCGGCCCAGGAGCAGACCGTCTCCGTCGCGGCGGCGGCGAGCCGGACCCGCGGGGCGAGGGACACCAGCGCCCCGGCCAGGAACAGAACAGTCAGCGCGGCGGCGGTGAGCGCCGGGCGGGCGAGCGAAGCACCCGCGCCGACCAGGCCCAGCCCGGCCGCTGTCACCGCGTGCGCCACAGCGGACCGTTCGGTGCGTGCGGTCAGCCCGAGCACGCCGACCGCTACCGCTGTGAGCAGCATCGGCCAGCAGGCCGCCGCCCAGCCCAGACCGAGCGACGCGGGTACGGCGAGCGCGGTGAGCGCCGCGCCGACCACTGCGAACTCGCGCCGGATCTCGGCCGGCAGCGCGATCACGGCGGCGATCGTGAGCAACGACGCGCTGGCCGCGAGCTGCCAGCCGGTCGGGCCGACCGCCCGGGCCAGCTCGGTGTGCCATCCGGTCAGATCCGCCGACCATGCCGGCAAGGCGGCCCGGACCGGGGCCAGCCCGGCGCGCAGCGCGCCACCGGCGACCACCAGGCCGCTGACCGTGAGCGCCACCGCGGAGGCGATCTGCGGGCCACGCCGGGCCGTCTCCGGTACGGCCCGGACGGCGAGCCCGGTCAGCGCGATGACGGCGGAGATGAGCAGCAGGGACCGGCCGGGCAGAGCCACCGAGGCGACCCGCCCGAGAGCGCCGATGACCGCCAGCGTGAGGATGCCGGCGCCCACGTCCGGCAGCGGCGGCCGGCGCAGCACGAGCGTCCCGGCCAGCGCGACCAGGGCGGCGAGCAGCAGCACCGTGCCCGCGGCGGCGGCCGGCGGCACCGTGGTGGCGCGCAGCAGTCCGGTCACCGCGTACGCCAGCGCGACAGCGACCGCCACGCCGTGCAGCAGCCAGGTCAGCTCGGGCAGCCACGGCACCGGCCGGGCGGTGGCGGCCGGACCCGGTGGTGTCTCACCGCCCAGCACCTCGGCGGACTCCTCCGGCGCCGACTCGGGCCGGTCGTCGTCGGCGCGCTGCCGGGGCGGGACGGGAGGTGCCGGCTCGGTGACGGGCAGGTCCCGCCGGACGGGCCGCTCGCGTACCACCGCCGAGCGCGCGAGCGCCAGGTCGAGCACTGCCACCACGGTCAGCACCAGCGCCCAGCCGACCGGCCCGGTGATCCGCTCGTACGCCAGCAGCGGCAGCACCGGCTGGGCGGCCAGCACTGTGGCGAAGCGTGGCGCGCGCAGACCCGTCCCGTACGCGTACCCGAGGGCGACGAGCGTGGTGACCAGGAAGATCGTCCCGGCGAACGCGGCACCCGACGAGCCGCCGCCGATCCGGTCCACGGCCCAGAGCGCGTACCCGGCCAGCGGCACCAGCAGCAACCCGACCGCGGCGATGGTCTCGGCGGTGGAGGTGAGCCCGCGCCGGGCCAGCACCGGCGGGGCGAGCAGCATCAGCGCCGTCGCCACCAGCAGCACGCCGAGGCGGGCCAGCGCGTCCATCGAGCTGGTGGCGACCGCGGCGAAGACCACCGCGGCGACGCCGAGCAGGAGCGCGCCCAGCCCGAGCGGGATGTTCTGCACCTCGCGCGAGGACGCCTCGGGCGGGTGCTCCGGGTCGTCCGCGTCGAGCCAGCGGGGGCGGCCGCGCGGCGGCGACGGGGGCAGGTCCTCCGGCGGGCCGGGCGGCGGGGTGCCCTGGCGGGGCACCCGGGGCGGCGCGCCGGTGGCGTCGGTGGGCGGGCGGCGGCCGGGCCGGCGGCGCAGCACCCGGCGCGGCCGGGTGGCCTGCCTGATCCGTTCCTCACCGGCGTGCGCCAGGATGTCCCGCTGGAAGAGGGCGGCCTGCATCTTCGCGGCGATCTGCCGCTGCTCCCGGGCGATCTCGGCGTCGCGGGCCTTCATCTCGGCGATCGAGCGCTCGATGTCGGCCAGGTGCTCGGCCCACTGCGGCTGGTGCGCGCCGCAGTGCGGGCAGACGACGGCGGGCTTGATGTCCTGCCCGCACGAGGCGCACCTGAAGCTCTCCACGACAGTCTCCCGTCCGCCCGTGCCCCCGCACTGTGGACCTCCCAGAGGCAGCATGCCTTGAGTGGGCCGGGATTTCGACAGTTGCCGCCGCGTTCGGGACAACAAAAACGGACCGGCCGCCGGGAGACGTTCCCCGGCGGCCGGTCCGCGCGCTCAGCGGATCAGGGGCGACCCATGCCGCGGTACTCCCAGCCGGCCTGCGTCCACAGTGTGGAGTCGAGGCAGTTGCGCCCGTCGACCACCTTGCGGCCGTTCGCCAGCTCGCCCAGGGCCACCGGGTCGGCGTTGCGGAACTCGGCCCACTCGGTGAGCACGCAGACCAGGTCGGCGCCGCGGACGGCGTCGTTCATCGTCTCCTCGTACGTCAGCTCGGGCACCGCCCGGCGTGCGTTCTCGACCCCCTGCGGGTCGAACACGTGCACGTCGGCGCCGGCTTTGCCGAGCAGCGAGGCGACCGCGAGCGCCGGCGCGTCGCGTACGTCGTCGGTGTTGGGTTTGAACGTGGCGCCGAGCACCGCGACCCGCGTGCCGGACAGGTCCGGGCCGGCCGGCCCGGAGCGGCGGCCGAGCAGTTCGGCGGCGAGTTGCACCACGCGGCTGCGGCGGCGCTGGTTGATCAGGTCGACCTCGTGCAGGAAGCGCAGCGCCTCACCGGCGCCCAGCTCCTGCGCGCGGGCCTGGAAGGCGCGGATGTCCTTGGGCAGGCAGGCGCCGCCGAAGCCGAGCCCGGCCTGGAGGAAGCGGTTGCCGATGCGCGGGTCGTAGCCGATCGAGCGGGCGAGCTGGGTGACGTCGCCGCCGGCCGCCTCGCAGACCTCGGCCATCGCGTTGATGAAGGAGATCTTGGTGGCGAGGAACGCGTTCGCGGCGACCTTGACCAGCTCGGCGGTGGCGAAGTCGGTGACCACCAGCGGCACCTCGCGGTCCTCGGTGGCGGCAAGGTCGAAGACGCCTTTGTGGGCGGCGAAGAGCATGCCGTTGGCCCACTCGCTCTTGACGCCGACCACGATCCGGTTCGGACGCAGCACGTCGTCGACGGCGAAGCCCTCCTGGAGGAACTCGGGGCTCCACGCCACCTCGACGCCGAGGTCGGCCGGGGTGTGCTTGCCGACGAGCTGCTCCACCCACTCGGCGGTGCCCACCGGCACGGTGGACTTGCCGACGATCAGCGCCTTGCGGGTCAGGTGCTGGGCGAGGCTGGTCACGGACGCCTCGACGTACGACAGGTCGGCGCCCATGCCGTCGGCCCGCTGCGGGGTGCCGACGCAGATGAAGTGGACGTCTCCGAAGTCGGCGGTCTCCTGGATGTCGGTGCTGAACCGCAGCCGGCCGGCGGCCAGGTTGCGCCGCAGCAGCTCGTCGAGGCCGGGCTCGTGGATCGGCACCTCGCCCGCGTTCAGCTTGGCGATCTTGTCCGCGTCGACGTCGAAGCCGAGCACCTCGTAGCCCAGCTCCGCGTAGCAGATGGCGTAGGTCGCACCGAGGTAGCCGGTGCCGAGGAAGGTCACCCGCGGGCGGGCGGCGCCGGACGGCGGGGTCACCGCGGCGATGGCGGGCATCGGCTGGGTGTTCGGGTACGGAATCGTCACGCCTGTCTTCTCCGCTCGCACTGGCGGCGCTTCCACGCGTCGCATTCTGCTGGGGCGCCGAGGCCGGGCACCGAGGGAACTGGATGTCTGCTGTGAGGGTAATGGGGTTGGGCGGGCGAGGCTCGGGCGCGAGCCTACCCGCCGGTAAGGTTCGGCCGGGGCCGGTGGCTATCCTTCAGTTTGCGGCAGTCGTCGGCCCCCGGGCGGCACAGACTGCGCATGATAGCGGTGAAAGGGGAGGGCCGACATGGCCGCAGAGCAGTCGTTCGACGTCTACCGGTTGCCGGAGGAACACGAGGCGATCCGGGAGGCGGTCCGTGAGGTCTGTGCGGCCAAGGTGGCTCCGCACGCCGCCGAGGCGGATGAGACAGGTGAGTTCCCCAAGGCGTCCTACGAGGCCCTGCGGGCGGCCGACTTCCACGCCCCGCACATCCCGGTCGAGTACGGCGGCGCCGGCGCGGATGCGCTGGCCACGGCCATCGTGATCGAGGAGGTGGCCCGGGCCTGCGCGTCGTCCTCGCTGATCCCGGCGGTGAACAAGCTGGGCACCATGCCGCTGCTGCTGGCCGGCTCCGAGGAACTCAAGCGCAAGTACCTCACCCCGGTCGCGGCCGGGGAGGGCATGTTCTCCTACTGCCTCTCCGAGCCGGAGGCGGGCAGCGACGCCGCCGCGATGACCACCAAGGCGGTACGTGACGGAGACCACTGGGTGCTCAACGGCGTGAAGCGGTGGATCACCAACGCGGGCGTTTCCGAGTACTACACCGTGTTCGCCGTGACCGATCCCACAGCGCGCTCGAAGGGCATCTCCGCGTTCGTGGTGGAGAAGTCCGACCCGGGCGTCAGCTTCGGCGCCCCGGAGAAGAAGCTCGGCATCAAGGGCTCACCCACCCGTGAGGTCTACTTCGACAACGTCCGGATCCCGGCCGACCGCATGATCGGCGCCGAGGGCACCGGCTTCGCCACCGCGATGAAGACGCTGGACCACACCCGGGTCACCATCGCCGCCCAGGCCGTCGGTATCGCTCAGGGCGCGCTGGACTACGCCAAGGGCTACGTCCAGGAGCGCAAGCAGTTCGGCAAGCCGGTCGCCGACTTCCAGGGCATCCAGTTCATGCTCGCCGACATGGGCATGAAGCTGGAGGCGGCGCGGCAGCTCACGTACGCCGCCGCCGGCAGGTCCGAGCGCGGCGACGCGGACCTGACCTACTTCGGTGCGGCCGCGAAGTGCTTCGCGTCCGACGCCGCCATGGAGATCACCACCGACGCGGTCCAGCTGCTCGGCGGCTACGGCTACACCCGCGACTACCCGGTCGAGCGGATGATGCGGGACGCCAAGATCACCCAGATCTACGAGGGCACCAACCAGGTGCAGCGCATCGTGATGGCGCGTCAGCTGCTCAAGGGCTGACTGCAGGCGTTCGGGCGGGCGGGCCGGTACGTACCGGCCCGCCCGCGCTCGTTCAACGGCTCTCGGTGCCCTCCGGCCGGCCGGCGCCGCGCGGGGGCGCGGACCACGGCGACTCGCCGCCGGTGCGGCGGGGCAGGGGTTCGGTGGGGGACTCGGGGTACGCGAGCGTGAGCGGCGGCGTGTCGGGGTCCTTCGCCGGCGCCGGGGGCCAGTCGGTGAGCGCCGGCTTGTGCTCGACCGGTGTGACGGCCGGGGTCAGCTCCGCCTCGGCCGTCGCGGATGTGACGGGACGCCGCCAGCGGCTCGTGCTGAACACGGCCATCAGCAGCAGCACGCCGATGAGGAACAGCGTGCCGTTGTCCAGCGGGTCGCGCAGCGGCAGCGGGTCACCGAGCAGCTTCAGGTCGTCCGGCACCCGGTCCCGCACGCTGAACGGCGTGACGAACAGCCCGAGGTACGGGACCGCGAGCAGCAGGCCGGCCACCAGCGGGCCGAACGGCGAGAAGCGCAACGTGCCGAGCAGGCCGAGCAGGATGCCGGCGACGCCCAGATAGACGGCCGGCTCGATCAGGTTCGGCGTGCTGTACGTCCCGATCTCCACCCAGCGGTCGACGGTCCGCTCAGATCCGTCCTGACCGAGCGTGACGAGCACCCAGGTGACGGGCGCCACCGCCAACCCGGCGAGGAAGCTCCAGAGATGTCGCATCCGCGCACCGTACCGTTTTCGGCATGACAGATCATCCCGCGGTCCCGCCGGGTAAGCCCACGTCGTACTCCCGCGTCACGCTCAGTCGCATCATGACCGCGGTCGATGTCAATCTGTACGGGACCGTGCACGGTGGGGTACTGATGAAATTCGTGGACGACGTCGCCGGCGCGGCGGCGGCGCGGCACAGCGGCGGCACCGCGGTGACTGCGTCCATCGACGAGATCGTCTTCTCCGAGCCGGTCCGGGTGGGCGATCTCGTGCACGCGCACGCGCAGATCAACTGGACCGGACAGACCTCGATGGAGGTCGGGGTGAAGGTGGTCGCCGAACGCTGGGACTCGGCCGAGGAGGAACCGGTCCGGGTCGCCACCGCGTACCTGGTGTTCGTGGGCGTCGACGTGGGTGGCACGCCCCGGCCGGTCCGCCCGGTGCTGCCCGAGACGCCGGAGGACGAGCGCCGCTTCCGGGAGGCCGAGATCCGGCGCGCGCACCGGCTCGCCCGGCGTCGCGCGATCCAGGCCCACCGCGCCGGCTGAGGTGTAAGGAAGGGCCCCTTGTTAACGCCTGCGGTAGAGGAGGGGACCCCTGTTAACACTCCCCGGCCTACCCGCGCCGCCTCCACCGGCGGCGGACACCCGCGGAGGGCGAGGTGTTAACAAGGGGCCCTTCCTCTGCACGAGGCGTTAATAGGGGGCCCTTCCTTACACCCGGGCCACATGGGGTGGGGGTTCGGGGTGTGGGCGGGGCACGCCCCGTACGGCGTACCCGGCGCGGACAATGGCGGCACGAGGTAGGGCAAGATGGCGCCACGGCCCCGGCACACCGTCGTGGCGGGCCCAGGGGAGGGTGGAACAGTGGCTGACGTGCTGTGGACGCCGCCGGCGGACGTGCGGGAGCGGTCCCGGATCGGTGACTACCTGCGCTGGCTGGCCGAGCACCGCGGGCTGGAGTTCGCCGACTACGACGCGCTGTGGCAGTGGTCGGTGACCGACCTGGACGCGTTCTGGCGCTCGATCTGGGACTACTTCGACGTGGTCGCGCACACCCCGCCGACCGCCACCCTCACCGGCCGGGCCATGCCGGGCACCCGCTGGTTCCCCGGCGCGACGCTCAACTACGCCGAGAACGTGCTGCGCATGCCGGGGCTGGGCGACGACGACCCGGCGGTTATCGCGCACGGTCAGACCCGCGCGCCGGAGACGCTCACCGCGGCCGAGCTGCGCGAGCGGGTCCGCCGGGTGGCCGCCGGGCTGCGCCGCCTCGGTGTCGGTCCGGGCGACCGGGTGGCCGCGTACGCGCCGAACATCCCGGAGACGTACGTCCTGCTGCTCGCCACCGCCAGCCTGGGCGCGGTCTTCTCCTCCTGCGCGCCCGAGTTCGGCACCCGCAGCGTCACCGACCGCTGGCAGCAGATCGAGCCCACGGTGCTGGTCGCCGTGGACGGCTACCGGTACGGCGACAAGCCGGTCGACAGGCGCGCCGAGGTGGCCGCGATCCGGGCCGCGCTGCCGTCGCTGCGGCACACGGTCGCCATCGCGTACCTCGATCCGGACGGCCCGGCCCCCGACGGCGCGCTGCCGTGGGCGGAGCTGGCGGCGGCGACGGACGAGCCGTTGACGTTCACCCCTGTCGCCTTCGACCACCCGCTCTACGTGCTGTACTCCTCCGGCACCACCGGCCTGCCCAAGCCGATCGTGCACGGCCACGGCGGCATCCTGCTGGAACACCTCAAGATGCTGGCGCTGCACCACGACCTGGGCCCGTCCGACCGGTTCCTGTGGTTCACCACGACCGGCTGGATGATGTGGAACTTCCTGGTCTCCGGCCCGGCGGTGGGCGCAGCGATCGTGCTGTTCGACGGCAACCCGGGCCACCCCGACCTGGGCGCGCTGTGGCGGCTGGCCGCCGACACCGGCACCACGTACTTCGGCACGTCCGCGCCGTTCCTGCTGGCCTGCCGCAAGGCCGGGCTGGTGCCGCGCGAGGTCGCCGACATGTCCGCGGTGCGCGGCCTCGGCTCGACCGGCGCGCCGCTGCCGGCCGAGGGCTTCACCTGGGTGTACGAGAACGTGAGCGACCGCCTCCAGCTCCAGTCGCTGTCCGGCGGCACGGACGTGTGCACCGGGTTCGTCGGCGGCGTGCCGCTGCTGCCGGTGTACGCCGGGGAGATCGCCTGCCGGGCGCTCGGCGCGAAGGTGGAGGCCCGCTCCGCCGACGGCAGCGCTGTGATCGGGCAGCTCGGCGAGCTGGTGATCACCGAGCCGATGCCGAGCATGCCGGTCGGGTTCTGGAACGACCCGGACGGCGCCCGCTACCGGGAGGCGTACTTCGAGGTCTATCCCGGGGTGTGGCGGCACGGCGACTGGATCACGGTGAACGAGCGCGGCGGGTGCGTGATCACCGGCCGGTCCGACGCCACGCTCAACCGGGGCGGCGTACGCCTCGGCACCGCCGAGTTCTACTCGGTGGTCGAGGGGCTGGACGAGGTGGTCGACTCGGTCGTCGTGCACCTGGAGGACGACGAGGGCGGCGCGGGCGAGCTGCTGCTGTTCGTGGTGCTCGCCGAGGGCCTGGAACTCGACGACGAGATGCGGCGCAAGATCTGCCGGGAGCTGCGTACCGCGCTGTCGCCGCGGCACGTGCCGGACGAGATCCACCAGGTCCGGGCCGTGCCCCGCACGCTGAGCGCGAAGAAGCTGGAGGTACCGGTCAAGAAGATCCTGACGGGCACCCCGATCGACAGCGCGGCGGCCAAGGGCGCCCTGGCCAACCCGGAGTCCCTGACGGCGTTCGCCGCCCTGGCCCAGCGCCGGGCCACCGCCGACAGCCCTGCCCCGCCTCGCTGATCTCGCACTCTCCGCCCCGCCGCCCCGCCCGTTGATCTTGCACTTTCCGCCCCGGCGAAGGGGGCGAATCACCCGTCCCGAGGGCCGAAACCGCAAGATCAACGCGGGGGAGGGGAAGGGGCGGGCGTCAGGCCAGGGTGTGGGTGGTCTTCTCGGTTTCGGCGCGGGAAGGCAGGCGGGCCGGGTCGGGGTGGGCGCACGCGACCACGCTGGCGCCTGCGGTCAGCGGGGTGAGCAGCCAGTCGACCGGGTCGGGGTGGGTGGTCACGTCGACCAGGAGGCGATCGCCCTGAGCCAGGCCCAGCTCGGTGGCGCGAGCCTGTGCGCGGGCCAGCAGCGCCGCGTCCGCCTCGCCACCGGCCGAGTTCGGCGTGAAGTGGTCGCCGTGTCCGCGTACCGCGGAGACGAAGTCGGTGCAGCCGGCCGGCACCTGCCGCATCGGCAGCGCGAACGGGTCGAGCGCCAGCGCGTACCGCTCGCCGGCCGGCCACCCGGCCGCCTCGTCCACCCGGCCGACGGCCACGAACAGTGCCTCCACCGGGCCCGGCGTGCCGGTCACTGTGAGCTTCGCCGACCAGCAGCCGAGCAGCACCGCGGCGGTCTGCCAGTGCGGCGGCAGCAGCACCCCGGCCGCGTCGCCGGGCGCGGCGCCGACCTCGTCGGTGAGCAGGTTCGCGGTCTTCGCCACCCAGTTCGCGAGCGTCGCCCCGGAGAGTTCGGTGCGTTCGCCGGAGGCGTCGTCGTACCAGGTCAGCAGCGGTCGGGTGGGGTCGGTCGCGATCGCGTCGGCGAACACCCGGGCAATGTTGTCGGCCATCGGCGCGAACGATACGCGCCCCGCGTGCGTACTCGATGACAGCGACAAGTCGGCGTACCGTCGGGTCGCGGTCAGCGCCTCGCGCCCGGCCCGGCGTAGGCTTGCCGAGAGTGTTATTCCCCACAACTGCGCCACCTGAGGAGTCGCCCCGTGACCGCCGGTCGCCCGCCCCGCGTTCTCATCGACGCCACGAGTGTCCCCGCCGACCGTGGCGGCGTCGGTAGATACGTCGACGGACTGCTCGGCGCGCTGGGCCGGGTCTGCGGCACCGGCGTCGACCTGGCCGTGGTCAGCCTCCGCACCGACCTGGAGCGCTACACCCGGATGCTGCCCGGCGCGGAGGTGATCCCCGCCCCGGCGGCGGTGGCGCACCGGCCGGCCCGGCTGGCCTGGGAGCAGACCGGCCTGCCGCTGCTGGCCCAGCAGGTCGGCGCCGAGGTGCTGCACTCGCCGTTCTACACCTGCCCGCTGCGGGCCGGCTGCCCGGTGACTGTCACCGTGCACGACGCGACGTTCTTCACCGAGCCGGAGCACTACGACAAGTCGCGCCGGACCTTCTTCCGCAGCGCGATCAAGACCTCGCTGCGCCGGGCGAACCGGGTGATCGTGCCGAGCAAGGCCACCCGCGACGAGCTGATCCGGCTGCTGGACGCCGACCCGACCCGGATCGACGTCGCCTACCACGGTGTCGACCAGGACGCGTTCCACGCGCCGGGTGACGAGGAGAAGGCACGCGTCCGGGCCCGCCTGGGGCTCGGCGACAGCAGCTACATCGCGTTCCTCGGGGCCAAGGAGCCGCGCAAGAACGTACCCAACCTGATCCGCGGCTGGGCCCGGGCGGTGGCCGACCGGCCGAACCCGCCCGCGCTGGTGGTGGCCGGCGGCCAGGGCCACGACGACGACATCGACCGTGCGGTGGCCGAGGTCCCGTCGCACCTGCGGCTGCTGCGCCCGGGTTACCTGCGCTACGCCGACCTGCCCGGCTTCCTCGGCGGCGCGCTGGTGGCGGCGTACCCCTCGTACGGCGAGGGCTTCGGCCTGCCGATCCTGGAGGCGATGGCGTGCGCCGCCCCGGTGCTCACCACGCCGCGCCTGTCCCTGCCCGAGGTGGGCGGCGACGCGGTGGCCTACACCAGCGAGGACCCGGACCAGATCGCCACCGACCTCGGTGCCCTCCTGGACGACGAGCAGCGGCGGCTGTCGCTGGCCAAGGCCGGTTTCGACAGGGCCAAGGAGTTCACCTGGGAGTCCAGCGCGGAGGTCCACATCGCGGCATGGCGACGGGCCCGGTCCTGAGCGTCGGCTGCCGGTCCCGGGCGACCGACCGTGACGGCTCGCCCGCTTCGGGCATGATGTGCTGATGTTCTACGCCGTCATCCCGGCGGGCGGCAGCGGCACGAGGTTGTGGCCGTTGTCCCGTGCCGGCCATCCCAAATTCCTCCACCCGCTGACCGGCACCCCCGCCTCGCTGTTGCAGGCCACTGTCGACCGGTTGTCGCCGTTGACCACTCCGGAGCGCACGCTCGTGGTCACCGGGGCCGCGCACGCCGCGGCGGTGGCTCGGCAACTGGCTGGCCTGCCGGAGGAGAACATCCTGGTCGAGCCGTCACCGCGCGACTCCTGCGCGGCGATCGCGCTGGCCGCCGCGGTGATCGCCGCCCGGACCCCGGACGCGGTGATGGGCTCGTTCGCCGCCGACCACCTGATCGGCGACCCGGCCCGGCTGGCCGAGGTCGTGCGGCAGGCGATCCGGGGCGCGGAGCAGGGGCTGCTGATGACTGTGGGCATCACCCCGACGCGCCCGGAGACCGGCTACGGCTACCTGGAGACCGGCGAGCCGGCGGGGGACGGCCCGCTGCGCCCGGTACGCGAGTTCAAGGAGAAGCCGGCCGCCGAGGTGGCCGAGGTGTACGTCCGCTCCGGGCGGCACCTCTGGAACGCCAGCATGTTCGTCTGGCGGGTGGACGTCTTCCTGTCCGAGCTGGCTCGCCAGCAGCCGGAGCTGCACGCCGGGATCACCGCCATCGCGGCGGCCTGGGGCACCCCGGAGCAGGACGACGTGCTCGGCCGGATCTGGCCGACGCTGCCCCGGATCTCGGTCGACTACGCGGTGATGGAGGGTGCGGCGACTGCGGGCCGGGTGGGTACGGTGCCCGGCGACTTCGGCTGGAACGACGTGGGCGACTTCCACACGCTCGGCGAGGTGCTGCCCGCCGACGGCGCCGGCAACGTGGTGCTGGGCGGTGACGCGAAGCCGGGCGTGCTGCTGCACGACACCACCGGCACCGTGGTGGTGCCGCACTCCGGGCGGCTCGTGGCCACCGTCGGGGTGCACGACCTGATCGTCGTGGACACCCCGGACGCGCTGCTGGTCTGCCCGCGTGACCGCGCGCAGGACGTGAAGAAGATCGTGGACGAGCTGAAGGAACGCGGCGAGGAGGGCCTGGTCTGATCCGCCGGGCCGCCGGGACGCGTCCGGCGGCGCGGTAGAGCCGCTCAGCCGCCGGCGCGGCGGGCCAGCACCGCGAGCGCCGGCGGCACGAGCTGAGCCGTGGCGTGGGCGAGCGGCTCGGGCAGCCGGTCCGGCGGGAACCAGCCGAGCGCCTCGGACTCCGCGCTGACCCGCTCGACCGCCCCCGCCGGGGCCAGGGCGGCGTACCGGACGTCGTAGTGGAACGACCCGCCCTGGCAGGCGACCTGGTGGATGTCCACGTCGATCGGCTCCGGCTCGACGGTCAGGCCGGTGATGCCGGACTCCTCGGTGGCCTCGCGCAGCGCGGCGGCCACGAGCGTCCGGTCGCCGGGCTCGCAGTGCCCGCCGAGCTGCATCCACCTGCGGATCTTGCCGTGCAGGCAGAGCAGCACCCGGCCGTCCGGGTCGAGCACCAGCGCGCTCGCCGTGACGTGCCCGGCCCGGTGCGTCCGGCTCATCGCCACCGGCCCGTCGGCCAGCAGCGCCAGGGTCCGGTCCCGGGCGGCGTCGGCGGCGGGGCTGGTCGCCGTCCAGCGGCTCAGCGTCGCGACGGCGTCGGCGTGCAACTCGGTGTACGGGATGAGATCGGGCACCCGGACACTCTACGAGCGCGCCCTCCGTACCCTGGCGCGGTGACCCTGCGACTCGTCGAGTTCCTGGTGGCCGGCAACGAGGCGAGCGACCTCCTGCCGGTGCGGTCGGCCGCGCTGCTGCGGGCGCACGGCGCGCGCCGCGGCTTCTGGACGGTGCTGGACGAGGGGCCGGTCGAGCAGTGCCTGGCGCTGCTGCTGGAACGCGACGACGGCCACTGGGTGGCGCACCACGTACCTGCCGATGCCGGCCGCGAGAACGGCCGCACCGAGGACGGCGAGGCGCTCGCCCACCACGACGGGTGGGTGTACGTCTTCGGCTCGCACTTCGGGTCCAAGGGCGGCCCGCTGCGGCCCCGGCGCGCGTTCGTGGCCCGGTTCCGGGAGGACGAGGCCGTGGCCGGGCCGCTGCCGGTGCACGTGGTGCGCAACCGCTTCCGGCTGCACCGGGCGGTGAACGACGCGCTCGCCGCCGCCCCGCTGACGCTGCTGCCGCCCGGTGACCGGGTCCGGGAGCGGTTCATCGTGGAGACACTGGCCCGGGGCACCGCCCGCGCCAAGAGCTGGGTGACCCGGCTCGCCGCGGACGACCTGCCGGTCAACGTCGAGGCGGCGGCGTTCACCCCGGCCGGTACGGCGCTGCTGGGGCTGCGTTTCCCGGTGACCGCCGCGGGGGAGCCGGTCTACGTCGAGCTGGCCGGCGTACCGGAGATGTTCGACGACCCGGAGCACTCGGGCGACCTGCGGGCGCTCGGGGCGTACGCGCTGACCGGTGTGACGCCGCCCGGGGCGCTCGCCGGCTTCCGCGCGATCACGCCGACCGGCGACGGCGGCTACGCGGCGGTGACCGGGTCGATCGACGCGCTGGGCAAGGGTTCGGTGCTGTTGGACGACCATCCGCACGGCGGTGAGGTGACCTCCCGGCACGTGCGGTTCCGGCACGACGCGGGCGGGAGCGCCCTGGTGGCCGGGGAGGTGGTGGCGGAGCTGGCGCCGTTCCATCACGTGGAAGGGCTGGCCGAGCTGGCGGGACGCTGCTACTACGTCACGGACGAGGACCACCGGGTGGCGCTCTGGATCGGATGAGCGAGGGCCGGGCGGCACCCCTGCGACTGATGTCGCAGACCCTCGTGGTGCCACCCGGCCACGCCCGTCAGCCGGCGTCCGGGTCGACATTGCGCCCCGGCGTCGGCGGGCAACAGAGAGTTTGCCGAACCGGCCCGCCCAGCGTCGAGGTTTTTCACCTGACGCTTAAAGATGGAGATTAGTACCGGCGGGTACAGTGCGAGGTGTGGCGGGCACCCCCGCCGTCCGCACGGGAGCAGCAACCCATGTTGAAGATCATTTTCTCGGGCGAGGACGTTCTGCGGACCCGGGTCGCCCCGGCCGCGGACCCGCTCTGGGAGCTGGTCCTCAGCCTGCACCTGCTCCAGGGGCGCAGCCGGGATCCGATGATGACCACGTGGCGGCGCACAGTGGCGCACGGCCTGCGGACCGACACCGACGCCGAGCAGTACCGCCTGCTGCTCGCGCTCAACCCGCCGCGTGGCTACTTCCCCGACTTCCTCACCCCGTTCGCCAGCCGCGAGGGCTTCCAGGCCGGGCTGGACGCGATCCGGGGCACCTCTGTGGACATGCTGCGCCGCGACCTGACGCTGCTCGCCGGGGAGACCACGCTGCCGTCGTCGGCCACCTCGCTCGCCCGTGGCGAGCCGGATACGCTGCACCACCTCACCGACGCCATGGCGCGGTACCAGTCGCTGGCGGTCACGCCCTACTGGTCCCGCGTGCAGGCGGCGGTCGAGGCGGACCGGGCCCGGCGTGCGCGCGCCATGCTCGACGGCGGCGCCGAAGGGCTGCTGGCCAGCCTGCGGCCGAACATGCGCTGGGTGTCGGGTGTGCTGGAGGTGCTCGACTACCCGGACACCCGGGAGCTGCACCTGGACGGCCGGGGGCTGCTGCTCGTCCCGTCGTTCTTCTGCTCGCGTACCCCGGTGGCGCTGGTCGACCCGACGCTGCCCCCGGTGCTGGTCTACCCGGTCGACCGGCTCGCCGGCCTGACGCCCGCGTCCGGCGCCGCCGCGTCGCCGCAGGGCGAGGCGCTCGCCGCCCTGCTCGGCCGTACCCGCTCCCGGGTGCTCCAGGCCGCCGACGAGGGCTGCACCACCGGCGAGATGGCACGCCGACTGCGCATCTCCGCCGCCGCGGCCAGCCAGCACACCACTGTGCTGCGCAACGCGGGACTGCTGGTCAGCCGGCGGGACCGCAACACCGTCCTGCACACGCTCACACCGCTGGGCCGGGCCGTCCTCGACGCCTGAGCACGCCCGCCGGAGTCAGAGCGCCAGCGTGGCGCTCGCGGTGCTGCCGGACGGGGGCGGGAGCAACGTCGAGTCGACGCCCTCGGCGGCCAGCGCGGCGCGCAGGCGTTGCAGGTCCGCGCCGACCCGGACCAGGTCCGCCGGGTCGACGGGGGCGGGCGCCGCGCCGAGCAGCAGGCCGGTGGCCGAGGCGGGCCAGCCGGGCACTGTGGCGGCGAGTCCGGCGCGTACCTCGTCGTCGGTGACGTGGGTGAAGACGGTGCCGGGCGCGACCACGTCGGCCACCGCGTCGATCGCCCGCCGCACCGCGGCCGGATCGGCGGGCTCGGGGCCGATCCGGTCCGCGAGCGTCGCCGCCGCCCGCAGACCGGCGGCGCGCGCCTCGGCCGTGCCGAGCGAGAACAGGTCCATCGAGGCGTCGCGCACGAGCGTGCGGGCGCCCTCGTCGTCGTCCCGGGTCGCGGCGAGGTAACCCCGGACCACCGCGACCGGCACCTGGTCGCACTTGCCCTTGATCAGCTCACCGGCGGCGGCGAGTTCGTCGACCACCGCCATCTGGGTGACGAACAGCTCGTTGCCGTACGGGTCGACCTCGCCCCGGTGGTCACGGATCGCCGGCATGCCGGCCACCCCGAGCGCCACGTCGGTGAGCCCGTTGCGCCACGGGCGTCCCATCGTGTCGCTGACGATCACTGCGACGTCGAGGCCGTACCGGTCGCGCAACGCGGCGCGCAGCGCCCGGGCGGACGCGTCCGGGTCGACGGGCAGCAGCACCAGCCTGGTCTTGTCCACGTTCGAGGCGTCGATGCCGGCGGAGGCCATCACGAACCCGTGGTGGGTCTGCACGATCCGGGTCGCGCCCCGGGTCGCCACCACCCGGGCGGTCTCCCCGGCCAGGATCCGGTCCCGCTCGGCGAGCCGTTCCGGGCCGTCGGCCGGCACGTCGACCAGCCGGCCCTCCGCCTTCGACACGATCTTGCTGGTGACCACCAGGACGTCGTGGTCGCGCAGCCAGGGCGCCGCACCGGTGATCAGCGCCGCCAGGTCGTCGCCCTCGGTCACGTCACCGATGCCCTGCACCGGCAGGATCTCCAGCCTCACATCAACTCCAGCGCGGCGCGCACCATCGCGGCGGTCGCCGCCTCGTCGGTCATCCGCAGCGGCGCCGCGCGGACGGTCACGTCCGGCACCACAGTGCCCTCGTCCTCCGGCGCGACCAGCCAGCCGTCGAGCAGCCCGCCCGCCGGCCGGGCGCCGTAGAGGCCGCCCACGCCGGCCGCGCTGCACTCCACGCCGAGCACGGCGAGGCAGCGGTCGGCCATGCCGCGTACCGGCGCACCGCCGATGATCGGCGACACCCCGATCACCGGGGCCGGGCCGCCGGCAACCGCGTCGTGCAGCCCGGGCACCGCCAGCACCGGGGCGATGCTCACCACCGGGTTGCTCGGCGCGATCAGCACCACGTCCGCGGCGGCGATCGCCTCGACCACGCCGGGCGCGGGCTTCGCCGCGTCCGCGCCGACGAAGACGAACCGGTCGGTGGGTACGCCGGCCCGATACCGCACCCACCACTCCTGGAAGTGGATCGCCCGCCGGCCCTGCTCGTCGGTGACGACGGCATGGGTCTCCAGGCGGTCGTCGGTGGCGGGCAGCAGCCGTACGCCCGGCTGCCAGCGGGCCGCCAGTGCCTCGGTGACCTGGGACAGCGGATAGCCGGCGTTGATCATCTGGGTGCGCACCAGGTGGGTGGCGACGTCCTTGTCGCCCAGGCCGAACCAGCTCGGCTCCGCGCCGTACGCGGCCAGCTCGTTCTTCACCGTCCAGGTCTCGCCCGCCCGGCCCCAGCCCCGCTCCGGGTCGGCGCCGCCGCCGAGCGTGTAGAGCACGCTGTCCAGGTCGGGGCAGACCTTCAGCCCGTGCAGCAGCAGATCGTCGCCGACGTTGACCACTGCGGTCACCTCGGCGCCCACCTCCCGGGCGTACGCCCGCACGCCGAGCAGGAAACGGGCGCCCCCGATGCCGCCGGTCAGTACCACGATGCGCATGGCGTCCATCCTTCCGCACGCGCCGCCGTCGATCGTCCGGTGGCCGGAGAGACTACGCTCACTTCGGCAACTGTCCGCTTTCGTCCCCTGGGGGAGTCCGTGACCAGCCCCGCCGAGCCCGCGTCCGGCGACGCCGCGCAGGCCAGCCAGTTGATCAAGCCGTTGCGCGAACTGGCCGCGCTCGTCCTTCTCGGCGCCAACGCCGTGCTGCTCTTCGTCGGCCTGCTGCGCCTGCTGCCGATCGACGACTACAGCACGTCCACCGGCCGGGCCGGGAGCACGTATTTCACATTCATCGGCCTGGAGTCGACGGTCCTGCCGGTGCTCGCCGTCCTGATCGCCACAGTGATCCTCCCGGTCGTGCCGAAGGCCAAGCTGATCACGCAGGTGGCGCTCGTCGAGTACGCCGTGTCCGCCGTGTTCGGCGCGCTGACGTTCCTGATCTGGCTGGTCGGCCGGCTCGCCGACGGCGAGGTGCTGGACGCGTTCCTCGGCCTGCTGACCCGCGCGGCGTGGCTGGCGATCTTCGCGGTCGCCGCGTTCGTGGTGTTCAAGATCTGGCGCACGCTCTACTACGTGCCGAAGCCCAAGCCGCAGCCGGGCGTGTACGGCCAGGCCCAGCCCGGCTGGCCGCAGCAGCCGGGTCAGCCCGGCGGCTACCCCGGTCCGGGCGGCTACCCGCAGCAGCCCGGCCAGGGCTACCCGCAGGCCGGCTCGCCCCCGCCCGGCTGGCCGCAGCAGCCCGGCCCGTACGGCCAGCCGCAGTCGGCGCCGCCGTTCAACACCGCCCCGCCGCACGCTCCGCACTCCGGTCCGCCGTCCGCCGACCCGCAGTCCGGTGTCCCGTTCGCCGGACCGCAGCAGGCGCCGCAGTACGGCTCGCCGCACCACGCGCCGCCGTTCGGCCAGCCGCCGTCGGCCGACCCGACGCAGGCGATCCCGCGCCAGTCCGCCGAGCCGGGGGCGCCGTCGCCGGCCGCCGACGACGAGCGCACCCAGCGGTTCGACCGCGAGGACCCGAACCAGCCTCGCTGAGCCCCGCGCGGCGGGCGACGGAGATCGTCGCCCGCCGCCACCTGGGCCGCCACCGTCGCCCGCCGCTGTGCGGCAGCTCACCCGGGTCGTCCCGGTGCCCGGACCGCGGCCGGGGGCGGGCGTCCGGCCGTCCGGCAGCGCTTAGGCTGGGCGGATGGTTGATCGCAGCGACCCCGAACCGACCGAGGCGAGCATCCGGCGGGCACTGGGGCGGGCCGCCACCGGCCGGGCGCTCGACGCCGGCGAGGCGGGCGCGCTGCTCGCCGCTCGCGGGCCGATGCTCGACGACCTGCTCCGGATCGCCGGCGACATCCGCGACGCCGGGCTGCGCGACGCCGGGCGGCCGGGCGTGGTCACGTACTCGAAGAAGGTCTTCATCCCGCTGACCCGGCTCTGCCGGGACCGCTGCCACTACTGCACGTTCGCCACCGTGCCGCACCGGCTGCCCGCCGCCTACCTGGAACGCGACGAGGTGCTGGCGATCGCCCGCGAGGGCGCCGCGCAGGGCTGCAAGGAGGCGCTGTTCACGCTCGGCGACCGGCCCGAGGAGCGGTGGCCGGCGGCCCGCCGGTGGCTGGACGAGCGGGGGTACGACTCGACGCTGGACTACCTGCGCGCCTGCGCGGTGGCGGTGCTGGAGGAGACCGGCCTGCTGCCCCACCTCAATCCGGGCGTGCTCACCTGGTCGGAGTTGCAGCGGCTCAAGCCGGTCGCGCCGAGCATGGGCATGATGCTGGAGACCACCGCCACCCGGCTCTGGTCCGAACCGGGCGGCCCGCACTTCGGCTCACCGGACAAGGAACCCGCGGTACGCCTGCGGGTGCTCGACGACGCCGGCCGGGTCGGGGTGCCGTTCACCACCGGAATCCTGATCGGCATCGGCGAGAACCGGGCCGAGCGGGTCGACGCGATCTTCGCGATCCGCCGGGCGATGCGGGAGTACGGCCACCTCCAGGAGGTGATCGTGCAGAACTTCCGCGCCAAGCCGGACACCGCGATGCGCGGCATGCCCGACGCCGAGCTGCACGACCTGGCCGCCACAGTGGCGGTGGCCCGGGTGCTGCTCGGCCCGAAGGCCCGCATCCAGGCCCCGCCGAACCTCATCGCGGGCGAGTACGACCTGCTGCTGCGCGCCGGCATCGACGACTGGGGCGGCGTCTCCCCGGTCACGCCCGACCACGTCAACCCGGAGCGGCCCTGGCCGCACCTGGACGAGCTGGCGGCGCGTACCGCGAGTGCCGGGTTCACGCTGCGCGAGCGGCTGACCGTCTACCCGGAGTACGTCCGGGCGGGCGAGCCGTGGCTCGATCCGCGCCTGCTGCCGCACGTCACAGCGCTCGCCGACCCGGCCACCGGGCTCGCGGTCGAGGCGGCCCGCCCGGAGGGACGGCCCTGGCAGGAGCCGGAGGAGGTTTACGGCGGTCGCACCGACCTGCACGTCACCATCGACGTCACCGGCCGTACCGACGACCGGCGGGGCGACTTCGACAGCGTGTACGGCGACTGGGCCGAGGTGGCCGGCAAGGTGGCGCCGGAGGCGCGCGCCGGCGTACCAGTGGGTGGTGGCGCGGACGCCGACCTGCGCGCGGGCCTGCGGCTCGCCGCTGACGACCCGGCCGCGCTGCTGACTCCGGCGCACGAGGCGAAGGCGCTGGCGCTGTTCGGCGCGGACGGCCCGGCGCTCGACGAGCTGTGCCGGCTGGCCGACGACGCGCGCCGGGATGCGGTCGGCGACGACGTGACCTACGTGGTCAACCGCAACATCAATTTCACGAACGTCTGCTACGTGGGCTGCCGGTTCTGCGCGTTCGCCCAGCGGGAGAGCGACGCCGACGCGTTCCGGCTCTCGCTGGAGCAGGTCGCCGACCGGGCCGAGGAGGCGTGGACGGCAGGCGCGACGGAGGTCTGCCTCCAGGGCGGCATCGACCCGAAGATGCCGGTGACCGGGTACGCCGACATCGTCCGCGCGATCAAGGCGCGGGTGCCGGACATGCACGTGCACGCGTTCTCCCCGATGGAGATCGTCACCGCCGCCGCGAAGGCCGGCGTGCCGGTGCGGGAGTGGCTGCTCCAGCTCCGCGAGGCCGGGCTGGACACCATCCCGGGCACCGCCGCCGAGATCCTCGACGACGACGTGCGCTGGGTGCTCACCAAGGGCAAACTGCCGGCCTCCGCCTGGGTCGACGTGGTGAGCACGGCGCACGAGCTGGGCATCCGGTCCAGCTCCACGATGATGTACGGCCACGTGGACCACCCGGGCCAGTGGCTCGCCCACTTCCGGGTGCTGGCCGGCGTGCAGGACCGTACCGGCGGGTTCACCGAGTTCGTGGCGCTGCCGTTCGTGCACACGAACGCGCCGATCTACCTGGCCGGCATCGCCCGCCCGGGCCCGACCTGGCGGGAGAACCGGGTGGTGCACGCGATGGCCCGGCTGCTGCTGCACGGCCGGATCGACAACATCCAGTGCTCCTGGGTGAAGCTCGGCGACGAAGGCACAGTGGAGATGCTGCGCGGCGGCTGCAACGACCTGGGCGGCACGCTGATGGAGGAGACGATCTCCCGGATGGCCGGCTCGGGCAACGGGTCGGCCCGTACCGAGGAGCAGTTGCGCGCCATCGCCACCGCCGCGGGGCGGCCGTTCCGCAAGCGGACGACCGCGTACGGTCACGCCCGCGCCTGAGGTCGAACCTTTCCCCGCCGCGCGCCGTACCTGTGGATGCCGGCGGCGGTTTCGGCGAGGACCGCCGCCGGTGACCCCGAACCGGGGCCCGGCGGTGTCCGGGCGCCCGGCCCGCTGCGGCGCTGCGGCGCCGGTCCGGAAAGGTTGCCGATGAGCACTGACGAGACCACCGACGCGCCGAAACGGCGGACCTGGCCGCGATTGACCCGCAGGCAGACGCTCACCGCCGCGGCGAGCGCGACACTGGGCGCCGCCGCCCTCACCGTGCCGGGCCTGTCCGCCGCCCAGAACGCCCCCACGGCGAGCCGGCGCGACGAGCCGATCGTGGTCCACCTCCGCGACGCCGCGGCCGGCGTCATGGACGTCTTCGTCGGCACCACCCGGGTCGAGGTACGCGACCGCGGCCTGGCCGACCGCCTGGTGCGCGCCGCCGGCCGGCGCTGATCCCACCCTCCACCGGCGCGGGCTCCCGGCGCCGGTTCCGACTTCCGTTCCCCCGACGAAGGTGCGTCCGCCATGTCCTCTCACCGCGAGGCCCCGGAGATCGCCAAGGATCCGGTCGCCGACAGTTCCGACCTGTACGCGTTCGTCACGCCGAGCCAGCCGGACACGGTCACGTTGATCGCCAACTACGTGCCGGTGCAGCTCCCGTCCGGCGGCCCGAACTTCTTCGAGTTCGGTGACGACGTCCGGTACGAGATTCACATCGACAACGACGGCGACGGTTATCCGGACGTCACCTATCGTTTCGAATTCACTACCGAGATCACGAACCAGAACAGTTTTCTCTACAACACCGGGCCGATCGAGTCGCTGGAGAGCAAGAACTGGAACCGGCGGCAGTTCTACCGGCTGACCCGGATCGCCGACGGCCGCGCGCGCGTGCTGGCGCACAAACTGCCCTGCCCGCCGTGCAACGTCGGGCCGCTGTCCACGCCGAACTACCAGAACCTGGTCCGGCAGGCGACGTTCAAGCTGTCCACCGGTGAGAAGGTGTTCGCCGGGCAGCGGGCCGACGGCTTCTTCGTCGACCTGGGCGCGGTGTTCGACCTGGGTACGCTGCGGCCGTTCCAGCAGCTGCACGTCGCCGGCAAGAAGCTGTTCCGGGACGAGGGCGAGCCGGTGAACGCGCTGGACCGGCTCAACGTGCACAGTCTCGCCGTGCAGGTGCCGCTCAACCAGGTACGCCGTAAGGCGGCCCGCTACGGCTACGCCGACCGCGCCTCGACCATCGGGGTCTGGACCAGTGCGTCCCGCCAGCAGGTGCGGGTGCTGGGTGACCGGGTCGCCGCTGACACCGCCGCCGGACCCTTCACGCAGGTGTCGCGGCTCGGTAACCCGTTGTTCAACGAGGTCATCGTGCCGATGTCCAGGAAGGACGTCTGGAACACGCTGCCGCCGTCGGAGGACAAGCGGTTCGCCGGGTTCGTGGAGCGGCCCGAGCTGGCCGGGCTGCTGCCGGCGCTCTACCCGGGTGTGTTCCCCAATCTGGACGCGCTCAACAAGTCCAAGAAGCCGCGTGCCGACCTGGTGGCGATCCTGCTCACCGGCGTCCCGGCCGGACTGATCGACGGTTTCGCCAACACCACCGGTGACGTGCAGGCGGACATGCTGCGGCTGAACACGGCGATCCGGCCCAGCCGCAAACCGGACCGGTTCGGTGTGCTCGGCGGCGACCTGGCCGGCTTCCCCAACGGCCGCCGTCCCGCCGACGACGTGGTGACGATCGCGCTGCGCGCCATCGCCGGGCTGACCGTGCCGCTCGTCGACAAGACGTTCCGGCCGGACGCCGCCGCCGCGGCGGTGACACCGGGCCTGAGCGCGGCCGACGTGACAGCGCCGTTCCTGGCCGACTTCCCGTTCCTCGGCACGCCGTACGACGGGTTCGGCAACCCGCAGGCGAAGAAGTCCTGACGGGAGCCGGCGAATGTCACACCATCACGATCTCGGCCCGTCGGAGGTCGGCAGCGTCGTGCTCGACCTGGGTGGCGACCGGGGCGCGCTGATCATCCACACCGGGCGGGACCTGCACGGCCGGGAGATCGAGATCAGCCGCGTGGACCTCGACGGCCCGCGGACCCACTCCGCCGTACGCGAGCGGCACGTCCGGGACGGGGTGTTCCACAGTGCCGTCTACCCGGATCTGGAGGCGGGTGTGTATACCGTCTGGTGGGACGAGAGTACGTCCGCCGGCGCGATCTCGGTCACCGGTGGGTCGATCGCCGAATTCGTTTGGCCCACCAGCTCACCAGCCCGCTTGGACTGATCCGTCAGTCGCGCCGGAACCCGCGCCCCGTCCACATGATGGACGGGGCGCGGTCGGCGTTGGACGGCTCGACGGGCGGTACAGCGGGAAGCGGGTTACCCTTTGCCCCACCAATTCTGATCTTGGTGCGAGCGGCCGGCGGGGGCGTCCGGCCGGCCTGCCGGCGATGCGCCACGGCAGAAAACTTCCGGCAACTCGCCGGGGAGGGCGTTACTCGTCCGGGGTCTGAATCGATAGGGCAGGTTGCGAGGCTACGGGCGACCGCGGCGGTCGTCACGGACGTGTCGGGAGGGCGACTCCATTATCAAGTTTGGCTTGACGGCGCACGCATTACACGCGTGTAATTTGAATGGGGTTGTTCGCACGGAACGCAACAAATGGTGACCGTACGGACAGGCACGCCTTTCGCGTGGGGGGTTGCAGCGGCGAATGACGCCGGTGCGCGACAAGGAGGCAATCGATGGACGGCCAGCTCGAGGTGGCCGACCTGCTCGGGAACGCGCCGGAGTGGCAGGAGCGAGCGCTCTGCTCGCAGACCGACCCGGAGGCGTTCTTTCCCGAGAAGGGCGGCTCGACCCGCGAGGCGAAGCGCATCTGCTCGCGGTGCGAAGTGAAGACGGAATGCCTGGAGTACGCGCTCGGCCACGACGAGCGGTTCGGGATCTGGGGTGGCCTCTCCGAGCGGGAGCGGCGCAAGCTCAAGCGGCGGGTCGCCGCCTGATCCACGTACGGGTCCACGGGCGGTGGGGGCCGCCCGGACCCGGGTCGCTGTCCGGCCGGCGCGTCCGGCCGGGTGGCGGCGCCTGTCCGGTCAGCCGGTCAGGCCAGCTCGTCCGGGTCGACCCCGAGCAGATTCGCCACCTGCTCGATGATCACGTCATGCACCAGGTCGGCGAGGTCCTCGCGATCCATCGCGCGGAACTCCAGCGGCCGCCGGTAGAGCACGATCCGCGGCGGCACCTCCTGGCGGCCGGGCCGCCCGGGCAGCAGCCGGGCGAGCGGCACCTCGCCGTCCTCCAGCACGTCCGAGTCGTAGACGTTCAGATCCGGCGGGACGTCCTCGACCGCGAACTCCACCCCGGCCAGCTCCTTGGCGAACCGGCGTTCGAGCGTCTCCACCGTGTCGAGCACCAGATCGTCGAAGACCTCGGCCTTCGTCCGCGCCAGCGGCACCGTGGCCGGCACCAGCCGCCCGCGCAGCCCGCGACCGTGCCGGTCACGGTGGGTGCGCCGGCCGGAGCCGGGGCGGCGGTTCTGGGGGCTCGTCATGACGCACAGGGTAGCCCGCATCGGCGGTCCACCCGCCGTCGCGCGGCCGTCCGGCGTGCCGCTGCGCCGATCGGAGGAATTGTGATCACCATGACGGGCGTGTCGTAACGCGAAGCGGTGCGCCGGACCCGGTAATGGGGATACCCTGCCGCCGTGAGGTCACCACGGCGCTGCTCCCGTAACGGCTGCCCCCGGCAAGCGGTCGCCACATTGACCTATGTCTACAACGAGTCGACGGCGGTGGTGGGCCCGCTCGCGGCATTCGCCGAACCGCACACGTACGACCTGTGTGAGCCGCACGCCCGCAGCCTGACCGCCCCGCGCGGCTGGGACGTGGTGCGGCACGAGGGCGAGTTCGAGCCGCCGCCGCCCACCACCGACGACCTGGTGGCGCTGGCCGAGGCGGTACGCGAGGCCGCACGCCCCGTCCCGCCCCGTCCTCCGGAGGATGAGCCCGCCAAGCCCCAGACCCCCCAGCAGGGCCGCCGGGGCCACCTCCGGGTCATCCCACCCCACCACTGACCCACCGCCGTTCAGGCCCGCGGGCCCCGGCCCTCCACCGGTCGATCATGAAGTTGACGGCGTTTTCGATCTCCCTGAGTGCCGCTAACTTCATGATCAACGGGGTGGGCGCCGGGGTGGGTGGCGCGGTCAGTGGCCCAGGAAGCGGTTGAAGAGACCGGCTCGGCGGGACGGGCGGGCGGTGCGGTGCTCGCTCTGGTCGGCTGAGGACATCACCCGCAGGCCGGCGTTCATGGCCAGCCAGCGCAGCGGCTCCGGTTCCCAGTGGGGGGAGCGGTGCCCGACCCAGGGCAGCGCCGTGAGGTCGCTCTCCACGCCCCGGATCAGGTCGGCGAGCGTACGCCCGGCGAGGTTGCTGGTGCCGACGCCGTCACCGACGTAGCCGCCGGCCCAGGCCAGCCCGGTACGCCGGTCCAGCCCCACCGACGCGGCCCAGTCCCGGGCCACGCCGAGCGGCCCGCCCCAGGCGTGCGTCACCGGCACGTCCGGCCCGAGCACCGGGAACAGCTCCCCGAGCGCCCGGCGCAGCGCCGCGAACACCCGCGGCTCCCGGTCGAAGCCCTGCCGGACCCGGGAGGCGTAGTGGTAGGGCGCGCCCCGCCCGCCGAACGCGAGCCGGCCGTCGGCGGTGCGCTGGCCGTACACGATGACGTGCCGGTAGTCGGAGAACGTCTCCCGTTCCGCCAGCCCGATCCGCGCCCACGTCTCCTCGGGCAGCGGCGGGGTGGCCACCATCAGCGAGTAGACGGGCGCCACGGTCCGCCGCTGGCCGGGCAGCCCCGGCGTGTAGCCCTCCGTCGCACGCACCACCACGGGCGCCCGGACCACGCCCGCCGGGGTCACCGCCGCGCCCGGCCGCAGCGCGGTCACCGGGGTGCGCTCGTGGATGCGTACGCCCCGGCGCTCCACCGCCCGGGCCAGACCCCGGACCAGCTTCGCCGGGTGTACGGCCGCGCAGTGCGGGGTGTACGTGCCGCCGCGTACCCCCTCGGCGGCGCAGCGCGCGGCGGCCTCGGCGGCGTCGAGCAGCCGTAGGTCGTCGTCGGTGAGCCCGTGCGCGTGGGCCTGGGCGACCTCGGCGCGGGCCCGCTGGAGCTGGGCCTCGCCACGCGCGAGCATCACCGTGCCGCCGGCCCGCCAGTCGCAGTCGATGCCCTCGGCGGCGGCGACCCGCCCCACCTCGGCGACCGTGTCGTGCATGGCCCGCTGCATGGCCAGCGCCCGGTCCCGGCCGTGCCGCCGGGCCAGCGCCGGCAGCGACGTGGGGAACAGCGCCGAGCACCAGCCGCCGTTGCGCCCCGACGCGCCGTACCCGGCGATCTCCCGCTCCAGCACGACGACGCGCAACGTGGGGGCGGCCTCGGCCAGGTACCAGGCCGTCCACAGCCCGGTGTACCCGGCGCCCACGATCGCCACGTCGGCGTCCGTGTCGCCGGGCAACCCGGGTCGCGGTGTCAGCGGTTCGTCCAGGCCGGACAGCCAGTACGACAGATGCCGGTAGTCGGTCATCGGCGTCAGAGCCGCGACCACGCCTCGGTCAGCACCGCGCGCAGGATCTGCTCGATCTCGTCGAAGTGCTGCTGGTCGGCGATCAGCGGCGGGGCGAGCTGCACCACCGGGTCGCCCCGGTCGTCGGCCCGGCAGTAGAGCCCGGCGTCGAACAGCGCTGTGGACAGGAAGCCGCGCAGCAGCCGCTCGGACTCGGCCTCGTCGAACGTCTCCCGGGTCGTCTTGTCCTTGACCAGCTCGATGCCGTAGAAGTAGCCGTCGCCCCGGACGTCGCCGACGATCGGCAGGTCGTGCAGCTTCTCCAGGGTGGACCGGAACGCGCCCTCGTTCGCGCGGACGTGCCCGATCAGGTCCTCCCGGGCGAACACCTCCAGGTTGGCCAGCGCGACGGCGCAGGAGACCGGGTGGCCGCCGAACGTCACCCCGTGCGCGAACATGCCGGTCTCGGTGAGGAACGGCTCCATCAGCCGCTCGCCGGCGATCATCGCGCCGAGCGGGGCGTAGCCGGAGGTGATGCCCTTGGCGGTGGTGATGATGTCCGGCTGGTAGCCGTAGCGGACGGCGCCGAAGTACTCGCCGAGCCGGCCCCAGGAGCAGATCACCTCGTCGCTGACGAGCAGCACGTCGTACGCGTCGCAGATCTCGCGTACCCGCTCGAAGTAGCCGGGCGGCGGCGGGAAGCAGCCGCCGGAGTTCTGCACCGGCTCCAGGAAGACGGCGGCGACCGTCTCCGGCCCCTCCCGCTCGATCGCCCGGCCGATCTCGTCGGCGGCCCAGCGGCCGAACGCCTCGGCGTCGTCGCCGTGCTCGGGGGCCCGGTAGAAGTTGGTGTTCGGCACCTTGATGCCACCGGGCACCAGCGGTTCGAAGTCGGTCTTGATGCCGGGCAGGCCGGTGATCGACAGCGCGCCCATCGAGGTGCCGTGGTAGGCGATGTAGCGGCTGACCACCTTGTGCTTGGTGGGCTTGCCGGTGCGCTTGAAGTAGGCCCGGGCCAGCTTCCACGCCGCCTCGACGGCCTCGGAGCCGCCGGTGGTGAAGAAGACCCGGTTCAGGTCGCCGGGGGTGAGCGTGGCGATCTTCTCGGCCAGCTCGACGGCCTTCGGGTGGGCGTACGACCAGAGCGGGAAGTAGGCCAGCTCGCCGGCCTGCTTGGCGGCGGCCTCGGCCAGCTCGGCGCGGCCGTGACCGGCGTTCACCACGAACAGCCCGGCCAGCCCGTCCAGGTAGCGGCGGCCCTGCGCGTCCCAGACGTACGCGCCCTCGCCCCGGACGATTGTCGGAACCTCGCCGGCCGGGTAGCTCGCCATGCGGGTGAAGTGCATCCATAGATGGTCGGTGGCGTTGGCCATGTCAGCCCCATCGGGTCTCGGGCCGGTCAGGGGTGACACCGGCCGCTCTGCCCACGGTTATCCCACAGGCGATGCCGATAAGGCAAGCGAACAAGCTTCAGCGCGACGGATTCAGCGCCATATCACTTCCCTGTCGACGGAATCCGCATCAGGCGGTGCCCCAGCTGTAGGTCTGCTTGCGCAGCTTCAGGTAGACGAACGCCTCGGTGGAGAGCACCCCGGGCACGCCGCGCAGCTTCTGGAGGATCTCCAGCAGGTGTGCGTCGTTGCGGCAGACCACCTCGGCCAGCAGGTCGAACGAGCCGGCGGTGATCACCACGTAGTCGATCTCCTCGAACTCGGCCAGCCGGTCGGCTACGGGTTCCAGGTCGCCGTCGGTGCGCAGCCCGATCATGGCCTGACGGGGGAAGCCGAGCTGGAGCGGATCGGTGACCGCGACGATCTGCATGACGCCCGCGTCGAGCAGCCGTTGCACCCGCTGGCGTACCGCCGCCTCGGAGAGGCCGACCGCCTTGCCGATGCTCGCGTACGGACGGCGCCCGTCCTCCTGGAGCTGCTCGATGATCTGCTTGGCCACGTCGTCGAGCAGAGCGTGATTGGCTCCTTCACGCACCGTGACCCGGCGGGCGCCGTTGGAGTTCTCCTGGTGCCGGTTGACCATCGACGCTCCTCGTGTCCGATTCTCCGTGTTGAGCGTAGTGCCCCGCGCAGTCTGGCGTATTTCGTGGCGACTGGCTATTCCGGCAACGGAATCCCTTGTGAGAGAGGTTTTCTCATGTCAGGATCAGTCGTCCATCGCCACTGACCCTCCCGCCGGCGCGCCGCCCCCGTCCCGCCGCCGACGATGCCCCCCAAGGAGTCGTCACATGCGTAGTCCCCTCCGGACCCTCACCCGGCGTGGTCTGCTCACCGGGACCGTCGGCTCGGCCGCGCTGCTCGCCACCGCGGGCACCCTGGCCGGCTGCGGGACCAAGGGCGCCCAGCAGACCGAAGCCGGCTGCAAGAGCGAGGATCTGTCCGCCACCGAGAAGAAGGTCGCCTTCTCGAACTGGCCGCAGTACATGGACACCGACGAGAAGGACGAGTCCAAGCGCCCCACGCTCGACGCGTTCGTCGCCGCGTCGGGCATCCAGGTGACGTACACCGAGGACGTCAACGACAACAACGAGTTCTTCGGCAAGGTGCGCAACCAGCTCGCCGGGTGTCAGAGCACCGGCCGGGACATCATGGTGCTCACCGACTGGATGGCCGCCCGGATGATCCGCCTCGGCTGGGTGCAGAAGCTCGACAAGTCGAAGATGCCCAACGTCGAGGCGAACCTGCTGTCGTCGCTGCGCGGGCGCTCCTTCGACGCCGAGACCCAGCTCGCGGTCCCGTGGCAGTCCGGGCTGGCCGGGCTCGCGTACAACGCCAAGGTCACCAAGGAGATCCGCACCGTCGACGAGCTGCTCACCCGCCCCGATCTCAAGGGCAAGGTGACAGTGCTGTCGGAGATGCGCGACACCATCGGCCTGCTGCTCCAGTCGCTCGGCCACGACCCGGCCAAGTTCACCCCGGCCCAGTTCGACGACGCGCTGAACAAGCTGAAGAAGGCGGTGGACAGCAAGCAGATCCGGCGGTTCACCGGCAACGACTACGCGCCCGACCTGGCCAAGGGCGACATCGCCGCGTGCATCGGCTGGTCCGGCGACGTCGTGCAGCTCGGCTTCGAGGACGACAAGATCAAGTTCGTGGTGCCCGAGTCCGGCGTGATGCTCTGGTCGGACAACATGCTGGTGCCGAACAAGGCCACCCACAAGGCCAACGCCGAGGCGTTGATGAACCACTACTACGACCCGGCGGTGGCGGCGAAGCTGGCCGCGTACGTCAACTACATCTGCCCCGTGCAGGGCGCGCAGGCCGAGATGGAGAAGATCGACCCGGATCTGGCGACCAATCCGCTGATCTTCCCGGACGACACGATGCTGTCCAAGGCCAAGGTCTTCATGGCGCTCGACGAAGCGCAGGAGAAGGAGTACGAGACCAAGTTCCAGCAGGTGATCGGCGCGTGAAGGGGCAGCAGACCCCGGCCGGTGACCTGCGACTGGTCGACCTGACCAAGCGGTTCGGCGTCTTCACCGCCGTCGACGACCTCACCCTCACGATCCCGCAGGGCTCGTTCTTCGCCCTGCTCGGCGCGTCCGGCTGCGGCAAGACCACCACACTGCGGATGATCGCCGGGCTGGAGCAGCCCACGAGCGGGCAGGTGCTGCTCGGCGAGCAGGACATCGCCGGGCTGCGGCCGTACAAGCGGCCGGTGAACACCGTCTTCCAGAGCTACGCCCTCTTCCCGCACCTGGACATCCACGAGAACGTGGCGTTCGGGCTGCGCCGCCGCGGCATCCGCAAGGTGAGCGACCAGGTGGAGCGGATGCTCGCCCTGGTGCAGCTCGAAGGGTACGGGCGGCGCCGCCCGGCCCAGCTCTCCGGCGGCCAGCAGCAGCGCGTCGCGCTGGCCCGGGCGCTCATCAACCACCCGCAGGTGCTGTTGCTCGACGAGCCGCTCGGCGCGCTCGACCTCAAGCTGCGCCGGCAGATGCAGATCGAGCTGAAGCGGATCCAGACCGAGGTCGGCATCACGTTCGTGCACGTCACCCACGACCAGGAGGAGGCCATGACGATGGCCGACACGGTCGCGGTGATGAACGCCGGCCGGATCGAGCAACTCGGTGCGCCCGCCGACATCTACGAGTACCCGGCCACCGCGTTCGTGGCGAACTTCCTCGGCCAGTCCAACCTGCTCGCCGCCGAAGCCGGCGGTCGCGCCGCCGACGACGTGCTGGTCACGGCGCACGGCTCGCGCTTCTCGGTGCCCGCCGGCCGGGCCCGGCTCACCGACGGGCCGGCCTTCCTCGGCGTACGTCCGGAGAAGCTGCACCTGGCCGACGGCCCGGACGGGGTGCCGGCCGGGCACCAGCACGTCGGCGGCATCGTTACCGACACCTCCTACGTCGGGGTGAGCACCCAGTACCTGGTGCGCACCGCGTGGGGCAGCGAGCTGTCCGCGTTCGCCGCGAACAGCGGGCTGGGCGGCCGCCTCGCCGTCGGTACGGCGGTGACCGCGCACTGGGATCCGCGGCACGCGTTCCTGCTGCCCCGGGCCGCCGGTGAGGACGACCAGACCGCGCCGCTGCTCGACGAGCCGCCGGTGGGTGCGCTGCCATGAGCGAGCGCAGCGAGCGAATCGGCCGGCTCAGCGCGAAGGTGCCTCATGGCGGCACGGAGCGAAGCGGAGTGGCGTCATGAGCGCGCTGGCCCACGTACCGACCTCCGCCGGGAAACCGGTGCCGCCGCCGGTGCGGCGCGGGCGCAGCCGCCTCCTGCCGTACCTGTTGCTGCTGCCCGGCGCGGTCTGGCTGCTCGTCTTCTTCGCGCTCCCGCTGGTGCAACTCGCCTCGGCCAGCCTCTACGACCCGGCCGGCTCGCTCTCCACCGGGTACGCCATGACCTGGGCGTTCAGCAACTACCCGGACGCGTTGCAGGCGTACTGGCCGCAGTTCTCCCGGTCGTTCCTCTACTCGGCCATCGCGCTGGTGCTCGCGCTGCTGATGGGCTACCCGCTGGCGTACGCGATCGCGCAGAAGGCCGGCCGGTGGAAGAACCTGCTGCTGGTCGCGGTGGTCGCGCCGATGTTCACCAGCTTCCTGGTGCGCACGCTGGCCTGGAAGACCATCCTGTCGGACAACGGCGCGCTGGTCGGGCTGCTGCGCGACGTGCACCTGCTCGGCCCGGACGGCCGGCTGCTGGCCACCCCGATCGCCGTTGTGCTCGGCCTGACGTACAACTTCCTGCCGTTCCTGGTGCTGCCGCTGTACGCGAGCCTGGAGCGGCTCGATTCCCGGCTGCTGGAGGCGGCGAGCGACCTGTACGCGAGCCCGCTGCGCGCGTTCGCCAAGGTCACGCTGCCGCTGTCGATGCCCGGTCTGATCGCCGGCACGCTGCTGTTCTTCATCCCGGCCACCGGTGACTACATCAACGCCGAGCTGCTCGGTACGCCGAACGAGTACATGATCGGCAACGTCATCGACTCGGCGTTCCTGGTCCGGCTGGACTATCCGCAGGGCGCGGCGCTGTCGTTCCTGCTGATGGCCGCGATCCTGGCGATCGTCTTCGTCTACCTGCGGAAGGCCGGCACGGAGGAGGTTCCGTGAGCGCGAGGAGCGCAGCGAAGCGGAGCCCCGCAGTCGCGAACGAAAGGCGGGCGCTGTGAGCGCGAGGAGCGCAGCGAAGCGGAGCCCCGCAGTCGCGAACGAAAGGCGGGCGCTGTGAACGGACTCAGGCGCTGGCTCGCCGACCGGTGGGTGATGGGCGTGGCACTGCTCGTCCTCGGCTACCTGACGCTGCCGATCATGGTGGTCGCCGGGCTCTCCTTCAACCGGCCCTCCAGCCGGCTCTCCTACGACTTCAACGAGTTCACGCTCGACAACTGGAAGCAGCCCTGCGCCACCTCGGACATGTGCGACGCCGTGGTGCGCAGCATGCAGATCGGCCTCATCGCCACGGTCGTCTCCACGCTCCTCGGCACGCTGATGGCGTTCGCGCTGGTCCGGCACAGCTTCCGCGGCCGCTCCGGGCTCAACGGGCTGATCTTCCTGCCGATGGCCACCCCGGAACTCGTGATGGGCACCTCGCTGCTCGCCCTCTTCGTCGCCGCCGGGGTGCCGCAGGGCTTCTGGACCATCGTCATCGCGCACGTCATGTTCTGCGTGTCGTTCGTCGTGGTCACCGTGAAGGCCCGGCTCTCCGGCATGGACCGGCGGCTGGAGGAGGCCGCGATGGACCTGTACGCCAGCGAGTGGCAGACGTTCCGCCGGATCACGCTGCCGCTCGTGCTGCCCGGCATCGTGGCCGCCGCGCTGCTGGCATTCTCGCTCAGCTTCGACGACTTCATCATCACGAACTTCAACGCCGGCACCACTGTCACGTTCCCCATGTACGTCTGGGGCGCCTCCCAGCGGGGCATCCCGCCGCAGGTGAACGTGATCGGCACGGCCATGTTCGTGATCGCGTTGCTGCTGGTCGGGGCCACCTCGCTGCGCGGGCGGCGGGCACGCCGGGCCGCCCTCGCGATGGTCGCCACACCGGCGGGCAAGCCATGACACTCCCGCATACCGGCCGGGCGCTGGCCGACGCCGCGCCCGTGTCGTACTGGCTGGACCGCCCGGCTCGCCCCGACCCGCTGCCGCCGCTGACCGGGACGCACACCGCCGACCTGCTCGTGGTCGGCGGCGGGTACGCCGGGCTGTGGACCGCGCTGCTCGCGAAGGAGGCCGACCGGGACCGCGACGTCCTGCTCGTCGACGCGGGCACGTGCGGCTGGGCGGCGTCCGGGCGCAACGGCGGGTTCTGCGCCGCGTCGCTGACCCACGGGCTCGCCAACGGCGTCGAGCGGTTCCCCGGCGAGATCGGTGAGCTGGAACGGCTGGGCCGGGAGAATCTCGACGCCATCGCCGCCACCGTGGCGAAGTACGACATCGACTGCGACTTCGAACGCACCGGCGAGCTGGCGGTTGCCGTCGAGCCGTACCAGCTCGACGGGCTCGCCGCCGACGCCGACCTGGCCCGCCGGTACGGCCACGACGTGCGGCTGCTCGACCGAGACGAGGTACGCGCCGAGGTGGCGTCGCCGACGTACCTGGGCGGGATGTGGGACCGCGACCGGGTGGCCCTGCTCGACCCGGCGAAGCTCGCCTGGGGACTGCGCCGGGCTGCGCTCGACCTGGGCGTACGCGTGCACGAGCACACCCGCGTCACCGGCCTGACCGGCGACGGCGCCGGGCTGCTCGCCACCACGGCGGGCGGCGCGGACGCGGCGCCCGGCGCGGTACGGGCGCGGCAGGTCGTGCTGGCCACGAACGCGTTCCCGCCACTGCTGCGCCGGCTGCGCTCCTGGATCGTGCCGGTCTACGACTACGCGCTGATGACCGAGCCGCTGACCGGGGCGCAGCGCGACGCGATCGGCTGGCGGCACCGGCAGGGGCTCGCCGACACCGGCAACCAGTTCCACTACTACCGGCTCACCGCCGACAACCGGATCCTGTTCGGCGGCTACGACGCCGTCTACCACTACGGCAACCGGGTGGCGCCCGCGCTGGAGCAGCGCGAGGCCACCTTCACCACGCTGGCGTCGCACTTCTTCGCGACCTTCCCGCAACTCGATGGCCTGCGGTTCAGCCACCGCTGGGGTGGCGTCATCGACACCTGCACCCGGTTCTGCGCGTTCTTCGGCACCGCGTACTCCGGACGCCTGGCGTACGCCGCCGGATTCACCGGGCTCGGCGTCGGCGCGACCCGGTTCGGGGCCCGCGTGACGCTCGACCTGCTCTCCGGCACTGACACCCCGCTGACCCGGCTCGACCTGGTGCGCCGCAAGCCGCTGCCGTTCCCGCCGGAACCGGCCCGGTCCGTGGGCATCAACCTCACCCGATGGTCGCTCGCCCGCGCCGATGCGCGGGACGGACGGCGCAACCTCTGGCTCCGTACTCTCGACCGTCTTGGACTGGGGTTCGACTCCTGATGCGTATCCTCCTCGTCGGCGCCGGTGGCGTCGGCTCCGCCGCCGTATCCATCGCCGCCCGCCGTACCTTCTTCGAGATCATGGTGGTCGCCGACCACGACCCGGCGCGGGCCGCGCGGGCCGTCGCCGGGCACGGCGACCGGTTCGTCGCCGCCACAGTGGACGCCGCCTCCGCCGACGCGGTGGCCGCGCTGTGCCGGGAACACCGGATCACGCACGTGCTCAACGCGGTGGACCCGCGCTTCGTCATGCCGATCTTCGACGGCGCGTTCGCCGCCGGGGCCGACTACCTGGACATGGCGATGTCGCTGTCCCGGCCGCACCCCGAGCACCCCTACGCCGAGACCGGGGTCAAGCTCGGCGACGAGCAGTTCGCCGTCGCGGAGCAGTGGGCCGCCGCCGGACGGCTCGCGCTCTGCGGCATCGGCGTCGAACCGGGCCTGTCCGACGTCTTCGCCCGCTACGCCGCCGACGAACTCTTCGCCGAGATCGACGAGATCGGGGTACGCGACGGCGCGAACCTCACAGTCGCCGGGTACGAGTTCGCGCCCTCGTTCTCCATCTGGACCACCATCGAGGAGTGCCTCAACCCGCCGGTGATCTGGGAGGCCGGGCGCGGCTGGTTCACCACCGAACCGTTCAGCGAGCCGGAGGTGTTCGACTTCCCGGCCGGGATCGGCCCGGTCGAGTGCGTCAACGTCGAGCACGAGGAGGTGCTGCTCATCCCGCGCTGGGTGCCGGCGAAGCGGGTCACCTTCAAGTACGGCCTCGGCGCCGAGTTCATCGAGGTGCTGCGCACGCTGCACAAGCTCGGGCTGGACTCCACCCAGCCGGTGCGCGTACGCGGGGTCGACGTGTCGCCGCGCGACCTGGTGGCCGCCGCGCTGCCCGACCCGGCCACGCTCGGCGACCGGATGAGCGGCAAGACCTGCGCCGGCACGTACGTCACCGGCACCGGGCCGGACGGGCGGCCCCGCCGCGTCTACCTCTACCACGTGGTCGACAACGAGTGGTCGATGGCCGAGTACGGCCACCAGGCGGTGGTCTGGCAGACCGCCGTCAACCCGGTCGTCGCGCTGGAACTGCTCGCCACCGGCGCCTGGTCCGGCACGGGCGTGCTCGGCCCGGAGGCGTTCCCGCCGATCCCCTTCCTAAACCTGCTCACCGGCTACGGTTCGCCGTGGGGGATGGAGGAACGATGACCCGGTACGGCCCGATGTACGGTCCCGACATCACGTTCCTCGGCGTGCCACCGTGCACAGTCGAGGAACCGGTCACGTACGCCGACGCGGACGTGGTGATCATCGGGGCGCCGTTCGACGGCGGCACCTCGCACCGGCCGGGCACCCGGTTCGGGCCGTCCGCCATCCGGCAGGCCTGCTACCTGCCGCACGACGGCTCCCGCCCGTCGCTGGCGCTGCGCGTCGACGGGCTGAAGGACCTGTGCGTCTACGACGCCGGCGACGTGGAGATGTTCAGCGGCGACATCGAGCGCTCGCTGGCCGCGCTGGAGACCGCCGTGCACGCGGTCGCCGCCGCCGGGGCGATCCCTGTGGTGCTCGGCGGCGACCACTCCATCGCGCTGCCCGACGCCACAGGCGTGGCCCGGCACCACGGGCTCGGCCGGGTGTCGCTCGTGCACTTCGACGCGCACGCCGACACCGGCGACGTCGAGTTCGGCTCGCTGCACGGCCACGGCCAGCCGATGCGCCGGCTCATCGAGTCCGGCGCGGTACGCGGTGACCGTTTCCTCCAGATCGGGCTGCGCGGCTACTGGCCCGGCCCGGACACGCTGGCGTGGATGGCGGAACAGCGGATGCGCTCGTACGAGATGACCGAGATCGTGGCGCGCGGCCTGGACACGTGCCTCACCGAGGCGTTCGGCATCGCGACCGACGAGTGTGAGGGCGTGTTCCTCTCCGTCGACGTGGACGTGGTCGACCCGGGCATGGTGCCGGGCACCGGCACGCCCGAGCCGGGCGGGTTCACCTCCCGGCAACTGCTCGACGCGGTGCGCCGGGTCTGTTACGAGCTGCCGGTGGTCGGGCTGGACGTGGTCGAGGTCGCCCCGCCGTACGACCACGCCGACATCACCGCGTACCTGGGCAACCGGGTGGTGCTGGAGGCGCTGTCCGCGATAGCCCGCCGCCGCCACGACGCCGCCGGCGGACCCCCGTGGAACCCCACCCAGCCGCTCCTGGACAACCGCTGAGCGTAGCCCTCCGAGTTTAGCTCGGGCTATAGTCGAGCAGGTGACGGAGTTCTATCACTGGGACGAGGTCCGCGCCGAACTCGGCGGTGACGACGAGGCGTACGAGGCGGAGCGCGCCCGGACCGACGCGTGGGTGAGCGCGTTCCACCTGGCCGAGGAGCGCAAGCGGCTGGGGCTCACCCAGCGGCAGGTCGCCGAGATCATGGGGGTCACGCCGGGCCGGGTCAGCCAGATCGAGAACGGCGACCTCGACGTCAACGAGGTGGCCACGCTGAGCCGGTACGCCAATGCCCTCGGCGCCCGGCTGCGGATCATCTTCGACTACGGCGACGACCTCCGGCAGATCGCCTGACCGGAGGCCGCCGATGCGGTCAGGGGCGGGCGCAGTGGGGGCGCAGGCGTACGCGTTCGGTGGTTTCGGTGAGGGAGTTGGGCTCGATCACCAGGCGGGCGATGGTGGTGGCGGGGCCGGGGCGGAATCTGCCCTGGTCGGCGGGGATCGTGGCGGTCCAGGTGCCGGCGGTGCGCTCGTCGGTGCACGCGCCGATCACGCCGAATCCGAAGCCGGTGACCGACCCGCGCCGTACCCGCTGGTCGAGGTGCACCTCGATGTACGCGAGGCCGCGCTCGGCCCCGCAGTCGAACCGGCCGCCGACGGTGGCGGTGTGCGCCCGCACGTCGGCGGCGCCGAACCAGTTGACGGAGATGCTGGGGGAGGCGGCCGGGGCGGCGACGGCGGCGCCCGGCGCGAGCCCGAGCGTGGCGGCGGTGGCCAGGGCGGTGAGGCCGGCGGCGAGCACTGGCTGTCGGACCGGGTTCATGCGCGGTCTCCTGTCGGGCGGTGGTGGGACGCGTACTCCGAAGTGGACGGCGTCAGCATCCCACCGCCGCGATGCCCGCGAGCTGCAAGATCTCGGACAGATCAGCGGTTCAGGTGGGACCGGATGAGGAAGCGGACGCCCTCCGGCGCCTCCAGGGAGAAGCCGCTGCCCCGGCCGGGCACCACGTCGACGGTGAGCCGGGTGTGCTGCCACAGCTCCCACTGGGCCTTCGACATCCAGAACTCCACCGGCTCGGGCACCCCGTCGACAGCCAGCGAGGCGAGCAGCACGTCCGAGCCGCCGGTGCGGAACTCACCGGCCGGGTAGCACATCGGGGCGCTGCCGTCGCAGCAGCCGCCGGACTGGTGGAACATCAGCGGGCCGTGCTGCCCCCGCAGCGACCGGATCAGGTCGGCCGCCGCGGGGGTCAGGGTCACGGTGTCACCCATCAGAAGAAGCCCAGCTTCTTCGGCGAGTAGCTGACCAGCAGGTTCTTGGTCTGCTGGTAGTGCTCCAGCATCATCTTGTGGTTCTCCCGGCCGATGCCGGACTGCTTGTAGCCGCCGAACGCCGCGTGCGCCGGGTACGCGTGGTAGCAGTTCGTCCACACCCGGCCGGCCTGGATCGCCCGTCCGGCCCGGTACGCGGTGTTCAGGTCCCGGGTCCACACGCCCGCGCCGAGCCCGTACAGCGTGTCGTTGGCGATCTTCACGGCGTCGTCCAGGTCGGCGAAGGAGGTCACCGACACCACCGGGCCGAAGATCTCCTCCTGGAAGATCCGCATCGAGTTGTCGCCCTCGAAAATGGTCGGCTGGACGTAGTAGCCGCCGGACAACTCGCCGCCGAGGTCCGCCCGCTCACCGCCGGTGAGGACGCGAGCGCCCTCCTGCCGCCCGATGTCCAGGTAGGACAGGATCTTCTCCAGCTGGTCGTTGGACGCCTGCGCGCCGACCATCGTGTCGGTGTCCAGCGGGTGCCCCTGCGTGATCTGCCGGGTCCGGTCCACGGCGGCGGCCAGGAAGTCGGCATAGTGGCCCTGCTGGATGAGCGCCCGCGACGGGCAGGTGCACACCTCGCCCTGGTTCAGGGCGAACATGGTGAAGCCTTCCAGGGCCTTGTCCAGGAAGTCGTCGGAGGCGGCGCTGACGTCGTCGAAGAAGATGTTCGGGCTCTTGCCGCCCAGCTCCAGCGTGACCGGCCTGATGTTCTCGCTGGCGTACTGCATGATCAGCCGCCCGGTGGTGGTCTCGCCGGTGAACGCCACCTTCGCCACCCGCGGCGAGGACGCCAGCGGCTTGCCCGCCTCGACGCCGAAGCCGTTCACCACGTTCACCACGCCCGGCGGCAGCAGGTCGCCGATCAGCGAGAGCAGGTAGTGGATCGAGGCGGGTGTCTGCTCGGCCGGCTTGAGCACCACCGCGTTGCCGGCGGCCAGCGCCGGGGCGAGCTTCCACACCGCCATGAGGATCGGGAAGTTCCACGGGATGATCTGCCCGACCACGCCGAGCGGCTCGTGGAAGTGGTAGGCGACTGTGTCGTCGTCGAGTTCGCCGAGCGAGCCCTCCTGCGCCCGGATCGCGCCGGCGAAGTAGCGGAAGTGGTCGATCGCGAGCGGGAGGTCGGCGGCGAGCGTCTCGCGTACGGGCTTGCCGTTCTCCCACGTCTCGGCGATCGCGAGGGACTCCAGGTTGTCCTGCATGCGGTCGGCGATCCGGTTGAGGATCAGCGAGCGTTCGGCGACCGACGTGCGGCCCCACGCGTCGGCCGCGCCGTGCGCCGCGTCGAGCGCCTTCTCCACGTCCTCGGCGGTGCCCCGGGCCACCTCGCAGAAGGTCTGCCCGGTCACCGGGGTCGGGTTCTCGAAGTACTTCCCACCGTGCGGCTTCACGTACTCGCCGCCGATGTAGTGGTCGTAGCGGGACTGCCAGTGGGTGGGGGCGTCGTAGCGCGTCATGGGTACCTCCGCCGTCCGTCTGGGGTGGATGGCGGGCAGGCTAGTTTCCGGGACGTTGCAGGAACGTTGCGCGCGGCAGCGCGTACTCCTCGGCGAGCTGGCGGGCCCGCGCGACGGCGAGCGGCCGGCGGGGCGCGCCCGGCGGCAACGCCCGGGCCAGGGCCTGCCAGGCGGCCAGGTCGTCGGACCCGGCCGCCGTCGCGGTCCAGGCCGCGAGCAGCCCCGGGTCGGCGCCGGCCAGCACGGCGGCGCGCAACTGGCCGTCGACCAGGCGGCGCAGTCGCGCGACTCCCGGCGCGTCCGACAGGGGCAGCAGGGGCCCGGGGTACGCGCGCAGCGCCGCCGCCGGATCGCCACGTTCCAGCAGTTCGGTGACGGTACGGAAGTCGGCGCGCACGGCCGGCCGCAGCCGGTACGGGCGGGAGTCGAGCAGTTCCTCGCCGAGCACGCGGCGCAGCCGGGACAGCTCGGCGCGCAGCGTGACCGGGTGCCGCCTGTCGTCGCCGTACAGGTCGAGGCCGAGCTGTTCCCCGGTGCGCCCCTCGGGATGGTCGACCAGCAGCACCAGCAGTTCGCTGTGCCGCCGGCCGAGCCGGATGCGCCGGCCGCCGACGCGCAACTCCGCCTCGTCACGTCCGAGCGCCGACACGTACGCCACGTCCGGCGCGGCGGGCGCGGCACCGGCCAGGAACGCCTCGGCGGCCCGGGCGGTGGCCCGGACCAGGGCGAGGCTCTGCGGGTTGGCCAGGTGGTCCCCGCCGGTGATGTCGACGGCGCCGAGCAGCGCGCCGCTGGCCGGGTCGTGGATCGGCGCGGCGGCGCAGGTCCAGCGCTGCACGGGCCGGACGAAGTGCTCGGTGGCGAAGATCTGCACGCCGTGGTCGACGGCGAGGGCGGTGCCGGGGGCGTTCGTGCCGGCGTGGGCCTCGTCCCAGCGGGCTCCCGGTACGAAGTTCATCCGCTCGGCGTGCCGCAGCACCCCGGGATGGCCCTCCACCCAGAGCAGCCGGCCGGCGGCGTCGCAGACCGCCATCAGGTGCGCGCCGTCCTGCGCGATGCCGCCGAGCAGGTCGCGGAACAGCGGCATCACCCGGGCCAGCGGGTGCACGGCGCGGTACGTCTCCAGCGCGTCGTCGGCGAGGTCGACCGGCGCGGTGGTCTCCGGGTCGAGCAGCGCGGACCGCTCCCAGGATCGGGCCACCACCTCCCGGACCCGGCCGGAGGTGGTGCCGGCGGCGAGGAACGCCTCGTGGGCGGCACCGATCTGCGCGATCCGCTCCGCCGGATCCGCGCCGAACTCCAGGGCGAGCCACGGGTCAGCCACCAGCGCCTCCTTCCACCCATCGTGACCCACCTCACCCCCGAGCGCCAATGCGTGATCCGGGTCACTTGAGCGGTGCTCGCGCCGCAGGCGTACCGGACGAACGGCCCAGACGGCCCCACGCCGGTTGTCGCAGCGTGGCCCGCGTGGAGGATGGCTGCTGCGGACGCTTACGGAACCCTTAACTCCGGCCTGCGATGGTGTGCCGGACGACGAGCGAAGACACGGGGGAGCGCAACGGTGCGGGTGCTGGTGGCGGACGACGAGCGGCTCTTGGCGGACACGGTCGCCGAGGGGTTGCGACGGTTCTCCATGGCTGTCGACGTCTGCTACGACGGGGACGGCGCGCTGGAACGGATCGGGGTCAACCGGTACGACGTGGCGGTGCTGGACCGGGACATGCCCGGCGCCACCGGCGACGACGTGTGCCGGAGCCTGGCCGGGTCGGACGCCGGCACCCGCGTGCTGCTGCTCACCGCCGCCGCCGGCATCCGGGACCGGGTCGCGGGCCTCGGGCTCGGCGCCGACGACTACCTGACCAAGCCGTTCGCGTTCGCCGAGCTGGTGGCGCGGGTGCAGGCGCTGGGCCGCCGATCCACCCCGGCCCTCCCGCCGGTGCTGGAGCAGCACGGTGTGGTGCTCGACGTGGCCCGGCACTCCGCGACCCGGGACGGCAGCCCGCTCGGGCTGAGCCCGAAGGAGTTCGCCGTCCTGCACGTGCTGATGCGGGCCGGTGGCCGGGTGGTGAGCGCCGAGGAGCTGCTGGAACAGGCGTGGGACGAGTTCGCCGACCCGTTCACCAACGCGGTCCGGGTGACGGTGATGACCCTGCGCAAGAAGCTCGGCCAGCCGTCCGTCATCCACACGGTGCCGAAGGCCGGCTACCGGATCGGCAAGCCGGAGTGAGCCCCCGCCGCCGCATCCTGCTGGTCGGGGTGCTCGCCCTGCTCGCCGGGTTCATGCTGCCCAACCTGGTCAAGTCGCTGCTCGAAATGGTGTGGGGGCAGGCCGAGCGGTTCTGCGGCCTGGCCACGATCGGCGCGGTGTGCGAGCCGGGCCGCCCGTTCGTCCCGCTGCTGCCCATGCTCATCGAACTGCTGGTGCTGGTGGCCATCGGGTTCGCGGTGTGGGGCGCTGCTCGCTGGTGCCTGCGCCCGGTGCACGACCTGGCCGCCCCGATCGCGAACCTGGGGCCGCAGAACCTCGGCTACCGGATCCGGCGCGGCGGCCGGGACGAGCTGGCCGGGCTCGGCCGCGCGATCGACGACATGCTGGACCGGGTCACCGCCGGATACGAGGGACAGCGGCGGTTCGCCGCGAACGCCTCGCACGAACTGCGTACGCCGCTCGCGGTGCAACGCACCCTGATCGAGGTCGGCATGGCCCAGTCGCTCACCGGCGAGCAACTGGAACTGCTGACCGCCCAACTGCTCGCCACGAACGAACGCAACGAGCGGCTGATCGAAGGGCTGCTCGCGCTCAGCGAGAGCGACCAGGGCCTGCGGTCCTCCACCCCGCAACGCCTCGAACAGATCGTCAGCGGAGTACTGGCCGCGTACGCCGACCGGGCCGCCGAGGCCGGCGTGACGGTGGAGGCCCAGCTGTCGCCCCGGATCGTGACCGGCGAGCGGGTACTGTTGGAACGCCTGGTTACGAACCTGGTGGAGAACGGCATCAAGTACAACCGCGAGGGCGGCCGGCTCGTCGTCACGGTCGGCGGCGACCCCGCGCTGACCGTCATGAACAGCGGGCAGAGCGTCCCCGCCGAGGCGGTCGACGGGCTGTTCGAACCGTTCCGGCGTCTCGCCCGGGACCGGACCAACCAGGGCGGCGGCGCCGGGCTCGGCCTGGCCATCGCCCGCTCCATCACCCAGGCGCACGGCGGCATCATCGCCGCGCGTCCGGGGCCGGACGGCGGCCTGCGGGTCGACGTCCACCTGCCCCCCGTGGGCTGACCACCTCACACACGACTCCGGGAGCCGCCGTCGCGGCGTCCCGCGATGACACCTGCCCGAGGACGGGACCGGCGGAGCCGCCTTCCACCCGCAGACGGCCGGAGAGGAGACCGCAGTGCCGACCCGTGCCGAGGGGAACGTGCCGCCCGACGGCCGGGTGCTCTGGGCCGACGTGGCGAAGGGCGCCTGCATCGTGCTCGTGGTGCTGTGGCACGTCGTCGTCAAGGACTACCTGCGCGTCGACTGGCGGGTCGGCCTGCCGGTGCCGGGTGCGTGGGGGCTGCTCGGCGAGCAGTTGCTGCCGCTGCGGATGCCGTTGTTCTTCGCGCTCTCCGGCATCTTCGCGGCGAACGCGGTGGCCCGACCGTGGCGGGTGGCCGGGCGGCCCCGGATCGCGCGGAACCTCTACCTCTACGCGATCTGGCTGCTCATCCACACCGCGCTGCTGGCGTCGGCACCGGACTTCCCGACCGACCGGGCCACCGACAGTGGTGAGCTGCTGGCCCAGCTCACCGTGACGCCCTCGAATCTGTGGTACCTGTACGCGCTGGCGCTCTACTTCGCGATCGCGAAGGCGCTGCGCCGGATCCATCCGGCGGTGCTGCTGACCGCTGCGGGCGCGCTGTCCGCGGTGGCCGCCACCGGGCTGCTGGACAGTCCCGGGAACCGGGGGCAGGTCTACCAGAACCTGGTGTTCTTCCTGGCCGGCGTGCACCTGCGGCCGTACCTCACCCGGTGGGCGGACGGCGCGAACACCCGCCGGCTCGTGGGCACCGGCTTTGCGTACGCGATCGGGCTGTCCGCCATGGCGCTGGCCGGCGCGCAGAGCCGGCCCGGCGTGTACCTGCTCGTCTCCGTGATCGCTGTGGCGTTCGGGCTGACCGCCGCCGCCCGGCTGGCCCGGCACCGCCTGGCCGGTCCGGCGCTGGCCCGGCTCGGCCGCCGCACGCTTGGTGTCTACGTGATCCACATGCCGGTGCTGGCGCTGCTGGACCGGCTCCTCGCCGCACCGGTGGCCGGCCTGCCCGGGCCGGCCCGGGCGCTGCTGGTGACCGTCTACCCGGTCCTGCTCACCGCGCTCGTGCTGGCCCTGAGCCTCGCCGCGCACCGCTGCCTCACCGCGCTCGGCGCGCACTGGCTGTTCGACCTGCCGCGCCGCCGCGCCCACTCGAATCCCGAAGGAGAGACCATGCCCCGAATCGACGCGCCGGTACTGCCGGACCGAACACATGTCGAGGAGGCCGCCCGCGTGCTGTCCGGTCGGGTGGTGCGTACCCCGGTGCTGCACAGCCCGGCGATCGACCGCCTGGCCGGCGCCCGGATCCTGCTCAAGGCGGAGAACCTCCAGGACGGCGGCTCGTACAAGATGCGCGGCGCGATGCTGGCGGTCGGCCGGCTCGCCGCCGCCGGGCACACCGGCGTGGTCGCGCAGAGCACCGGCAACCACGCCGTCGCGGTGGCGCTCGCCGCGCGCCGGCACGGGCTGGCCGCGACCGTCGTGCTGCCGGAGGACGCCGCGCCGGTCAAGGTGGACCGGGCGCGGGCCGCCGGGGCCCGGGTGGTCCGGGCCGGCACCACAGTCGAGGAGCGCCTCGCAGTCGCCCGGCGGATCGCCGAGGTGGAGGGCCACCCGCTGGTCGACGCGTACGACCACCCGGACGTGGTGGCCGGTCAGGGCAGCGCGAGCCTGGAACTGATCGAGGAGGCGGCGCGACGCGGCACACCGCTGGACGCGCTCGTGGTGCCGGTGGGCGGGGGCGGCGGCATCGCCGGTGCCTGCCTGGCGGCGGCCGGAACCCCGATCGAGGTGTACGGCGTGGAGCCGCTCGGCTGCGACTCGCTGGCGCGCAGCCTGGCCGCCGGACGGCCCACACCTGTCGCCCCGGCGCCGAGCCTGGCCGACGGACTCCGCCCCGGCTGCGTCGGCGACCTGCCGTTCGCGGTGGCCCGCAACCGCGTCCGCGGGGTGGTCCGTGTCGACGACGACGCGATCGCCGAGGCGTTCCGGCTGCTCCTGCTGGACCTGAAGGTACTCGTCGAGCCGTCCGGCGCGGCCGCGCTGGCCGGCGCCTTGCGCCTCGGCGAGCCGTCCGGCGCGGGCGGCGTCGCCCGCCCCGGGGGCGGGGCGCCGTGGCCACCCGAGGGCAGGCGGCAGATGACTGTCGGCGTGGTGCTGACCGGCGGAAACGTGGAAGCGGACCTGGTGGCCCGGCTGGCGGGCGACCGGATGACAGTGGGAGCGGCGGCATGAGAGAGACAGTGCGGATCGGTGTCGTGTTCGGAGGCCCGTCGGCGGAACACGAGGTCTCCTGCGCCTCGGCGCTCGGCGTGGCCCGGGCCCTGGCCGAGCAGGGGCACCGGGTGGTGGCGCTCGGCATCACCCGCACCGGCGGGATCCGGCTGCTGCCCGAACCGGTGCTCGCGCAGCACCTCGGCACCGTGACGGCCGGGCGGGCGATCGACGACCGGCTGCCGGTCACCGGTCCGGCGGTCGAGCTGCGACGCGGAACGACAACCGGCACCGTCGCGGTCGGCGCGGCCGACGCCCCCGCGACTGTGCACGCCGAACTGGACGTGGTGTTCCCGGTGCTGCACGGCCCGTACGGCGAGGACGGCGTGGTGCAGGGGCTGCTGGAGTCACTGGGCGTGCCGTACGTCGGGTGCGGCATCCTCGCCTCCGCAGTCGGCATGGACAAGGTGGCGATGAAGCGGGCGCTGCGGGCCGAGGACGTGCCGACCACGCCGTACGTCTGGTTCGACGAACCGACCTGGCGGGCCGCGTCCGACCCGGAGAAGCTGGTGGTCGGGCTGCGCGGGCCGCTGTTCGTCAAGCCGGCCCGGATGGGCTCCTCGATCGGGATCTCCCGGGTGGCCGACGGCGACAACCTGATTGCCGCCGTGGAGGAGGCGTTCCGGCACGACCACGTGGTGCTCGTCGAGCAGGGCGTGACCGGCCGGGAACTGGAGTGCGGCGTGCTCGGCGGCTGGCAGCCGGAGGCGTCGGCGGTCGGCGAGGTCCGGGTCGCGGGCGGCTGGTTCGACTACCGGCAGAAGTACTTCGGCGACGCCGACCCGATGATCGTCCCGGCGCCGCTGCCGGACGAGGTCACCGAGCGGATCCGCGAGCTGTCGGTGCGGGCGTTCACCGCGATCGGCGGCTGGGGCCTGGCCCGTGTCGACTTCCTCTACGACGAGACCACCAGCGACCTGTTCGTCAACGAGCTGAACACGCTGCCGGGCTTCACCGCCCACTCGATGTACCCGAAGGTGTGGGCCGAGTCCGGCGTCGCGTACCCCGATGTGGTGGACCGGCTCGTCGCGCTTGCCTTCACCAGGCACGCGGCCCGGCCGTCGCGCGAACACCCCGGGGGTACGCCGTGATCCTGCTCTCCGACCCCCGGGTCGCCGCGGTGTCCAGCCGGGACGACGGCGAACCCCTGGTGGACCTGCGCGAGGTGCCTGGGCTGCGGGTGGACGGGCGGGCCGCCGATCCCGCCGGGGCGTACGCCCGGGTGCGGCTCGGGGTCGCGGACCGGTTGCTGGCCGCGCAGCGCGCGCTGCCGGCCGGGCTGCGCCTGCTCGTGGTCGAGGGGTACCGGCCGTACCGGGCGCAGCTCGACATCTTCACCGGCTACCGGGACGAGTTGCGGCGGCGCCACCCGGACTGGCCGGCGGACCGGTTGCACCGGGAGACCACCAAGTTCGTCTCGCCGGTCGAGGTGGCCCCGCACAGCACCGGCGGAGCAGTCGACCTCACGCTGTGTGACGCCGGCGGGGTGGAGTTGGACATGGGCACAGCGCTCGACGCCACCCCGGAGGAGAGCGCCGACGCCTGCTTCACCGCGGCCCGGCACATCCCGGTCAGCGCGTGGCGCAACCGGAACGTGCTGGTGGCGGCGCTGAGCGGCGCGGGGCTGGTGAACTACCCCACGGAGTGGTGGCACTGGTCGTACGGCGACAGGTACTGGGCGCTGATGACCGGAGCGCCACACACCCGCTACGGTCCGCTGTAGCCCACGCATCCGGGTGAACGGTCCGGCCCTCCCGTCCGTACCACGCGTCGAACGACAGCGACGACGGGAGAGAACGTGAGGGTGCAGCGCAAGCACGTGCTGGCGGCGACTGTGGCGGTGACCGCCACTGTGGCGGTCTCGGTGGGCACCGGACTCGGTTTCGCGGACACCGCGCCGGCCGCGCGATCGGTCTGCGCCGGGTCGGTGACCTTCTCGGCCGAGGGCGGGCCGCCGGCCGCGACAAGCGACAGGTTCCCGGTGGGCACCCGGCTGCGGGTGACGAACCTGGACAACCGCAAGGTGGCCACGGTGACGGTGACCGGGCCGTCCGGGAGCTGCGTGCTGCTGAACGCCGCCGCCATGGACCTGGTACGCGAGCCGGGCAAGAACGTCGTCCGCCGCAACGTGGTGGAACGCCTCGACGGCGCCGCCGCCCCGGCGCCGGGCGCGCAGCCGGGTGAGACCCGGCCGGGCGCGGCGCAGCCGATCGGCGGCAGCGTCTGCTCCGGCGCGCTCACGTTCTTCGCCGAGGGCGGGGCGCCCGCAGCCACCAGCGGCCAGTTCCCGCTCGGCACCCGGCTGCGGGTGACGAACCTGGACAACAACAAGGTGGTGACCGTGACGGTGACCGGGCCGTCTGGTAGTTGCGTGCTGCTGAACACGGCGGCGATGGACGCGATCCGGGAACCCGGCAAGAACCTGGTCCGGCGCAACACTGTGGAGCTGCTCCGCTGATCCTCCGGGCGGAACACCATGGGCCGGTCCTGGTGGAGATCGGGCCCATGGTGTCCCACGTCCGGGGTCAGCCGAAGGCGGCCGCCAGGATGTCCAGTCCCCGGCCCAGCTCGTCGTCGGAGATGACGAGCGGAGGCAGGAACCGCAGCACGTTGCTGTAGGTGCCGCAGGTCAGGGTGAGCAGCCCGGCCGCGTGGCAGGCCGCCGAGATCGCCGCCGTGGCGGCCGGGTCCGGGGTCAGCGTGCCCGGCACCACGATCTCCATCGCGAGCATCGCGCCCCGGCCGCGTACCTCGGCCACGCGCGGGTCACCGGCGGCGATCACGCGCAGCCGCTCACCCATCACCGCGCCGATCCGGCGCGCGGCGGCGCCCAGGTCCAGCTCCCGCATCGTCTCCATCGACGCGAGCGCGGCGGCGCAGGCGATCGGGTTTCCGCCGTACGTGCCGCCGAGGCCGCCGACGTGCACCGCGTCCATCAGGTCCGCCCGGCCGGTCACCGCCGCCAGCGGCAGGCCGCCCGCGATGCCCTTCGCCAGCGTGATCAGGTCCGGCTGCACGCCCTCGTGCTCGCAGGCGAACCAGTCGCCGGTGCGGCAGAAACCGGTCTGGATCTCGTCGGCGACGAACACCACCCCGGCCGCCGTCGCCCACTCGCGCAGCGCCGGCAGGAAACCCTGAGCGGGTACGACGAAACCGCCCTCGCCCTGGATCGGCTCGATCAGCAGCGCCGCCACGTTCTCCGCGCCCACCTGCTTCTCGATCATCTCGATCGACCGGGCCGCCGCGGTGGCGCCGTCCAGCCCGCCGTCGCGCAGCGGGTACGACATCGGCACCCGGTAGACCTCACCGGCGAACGGCCCGAACCGGTGCTTGTACGGCATGTTCTTCGCGGTCAGCGCCATCGTCAGGTTGGTCCGGCCGTGGTACGCGTGGTCGAACACCACGACAGCGGGCCGCCCGGTCGCGTGCCGGGCGATCTTCACCGCGTTCTCCACCGCCTCGGCGCCGGAGTTGAACAACGCCGACCGCTTCTCGAAGCCACCCGGCGTCAGCGCGTTGAGCTGCTCGCAGACCGCCACGTACGACTCGTACGGCGCGACCATGAAGCAGGTGTGGGTGAAGCGTTCGACCTGCGCGCGTACCGCCTCGACCACGCGCGGCGCGGAGTTGCCCACGTTGGTGACAGCGATGCCGGCCGCGAAGTCGATCCACTCGCGGCCGTCCACGTCGGTGATCGTGCCGCCGCCCGCCCGGTCCACGTACGCGGGGATCGTGCTGCCCACGCCCCGCGCCACCGCCTCGACCCGGCGCTTGTGCAGCTCCTCGCTCGTGGCCATCGGCTCAGCCCTCGATGTTGTGCATGACGTGCTTGACCCGGGTGTAGTCCTCCAGGCTGTAGACCGACAGGTCCTTGCCGTGGCCGGAGTGCTTGAAGCCGCCGTGCGGCATCTCCGAGACGAACGGGATGTGCGTGTTCACCCAGACGCACCCGAAGTCCAGCCGCCGGGTCATCCGCATGGCCCGGCCGTGGTCGCGCGTCCACACCGAGGCGGACAGGCCGTAGTCCACGCCGTTGGCCCAGCGCACCGCCTCGTCCTCGTCGGAGAAGCGCTGCACGGTGATGACCGGCCCGAACACCTCGTCCTGGATGATCTCGTCGGCCTGGCGTACGCCGGAGACCACTGTCGGGGCGTAGAAGAAGCCGCGCTCGCCGACCCGGGTGCCGCCGGTGGTGACGTTCGCGTGGTCCGGCAGCCGGTCCACGAAGCCGCTCACCCGGGCGAGCTGGTTGGCGTTGTTCAGCGGGCCGTAGAGCACGTCGGCGTCGTCCGGCGCGCCGGTGCGGGTGTTGCGGGCCTGCTCGGTCAGCGCGGCCACGAAATCCTCGTGGATGCCCGGACCGGTGAGCACGCGGGTCGCCGCCGTGCAGTCCTGACCGGCGTTGAAGTAGCCGCCCATCGCGATCGCCTCGGCCGCCGCCGCCACGTCCGCGTCGTCGAAGATCACCACCGGGGCCTTGCCGCCCAGCTCCAGGTGCGTCCGCTTCAGGTCCGGCGCCGCCGCGGCGGCGACCTCCATCCCCGCGCGGGTCGAGCCGGTGATCGACACGAGCTGCGGGGTCGGGTGGGAGACCAGCGTACGGCCGGTGTCGCGGTCGCCGCAGACCACGTTGAACACACCCGGGGGCAGGTGCTCGGCGGCGATCTCGGCCAGCAGCAGCGTCGACACCGGCGTGGTGTCCGACGGCTTCAGCACCACCGCGTTACCCGCCGCCAGCGCCGGGGCGATCTTCCAGACCGCCATCATCAGCGGGTAGTTCCAGGGCGTCACCTGGGCGCAGACGCCGATCGGCTCGCGCCGCACGTAGGAGGTGTGCCCGGCCATGTACTCGCCCGCCGAGCGCCCCTCCAGCAGGCGGGCCGCCCCGGCGAAGAAGCGCAGCTCGTCCACCGCCGGCGGCAACTCCTCGTCGGCGGTGAGCTGCCGGGGCTTACCGGTGTTGCGGACCTCCGCGTCGACCAGCTCGGCGGCCCGCGACTCCACCGCGTCGGCGAACTTCAGCAGCGCCCGCTGCCGCTCGGCCGGTGTGGCGTCCCGCCAGGTCTCGAACGCGGCGGAGGCGGCCTTCATCGCCGCGTCCACGTCCGCCGCGCCGGAGACCGGGGCCTGGGCGAAGACCTCGCCGGTGCACGGGTCGATCAGGTCGGCGTAGCCGCCGTCCACCGGGTCGACGTACTCGCCGTTGACGAAGTTGCGCAGCTGCTGCTGGTCGCTCATCAGAAGTCTCCGAGAGGGTGGCCGGGGAGAGGGTCAGCGGAGGTTATCGCAATCTGACTGCCATCTTGGCTACTAAATCCGAGGCAGACAAGGGTTTGAGCAACTGTTTCCGCGTGGGCGTCTGTGGTCTAGGCTGCCGGTCGTGGAGCCGAGAGCCTTCTACGTCGCCGGTCGCCCTGCCCACGGCGAGGACGAGCTGACAGTCACCCACCCGTACGACGGGCAGCCGGTGGGGCGTACCACGCTCGCCACGGCCGAACAGGTCGAAGCCGCAGTCGCGGGCGCCGCCGCGGTGGCCGCGGAGGCCGCGGCCCTGCCCGCGCACGCCCGCGCGGCCGCCCTGGACCACGTCTCCCGCCGGCTCGCCGAGCGGGCCGACGAGGTCGCCGCGCTGATCACCGCCGAGAACGGCAAGCCGGTCAAATGGGCGAAGGCCGAGGTCGGGCGCGCGATCTCCACGTTCCGCTGGGCCGCCGAGGAGGCCCGCCGCTTCTCCGGCGAGCTGCAACGGCTCGACACCGACCCCGCCGCCACCGGGCGGATCGCCCTGGTCCGGCGCGTGCCGCGCGGGCCGGTGTTCGGCATCACCCCGTTCAACTTCCCGCTCAACCTGGTCGCCCACAAGGTCGCCCCGGCGCTCGCCGTCGGCACCCCGATCGTGGTCAAGCCCGCCCCGGCCACTCCTCTCACCGCGCTGCTGCTCGGCGAGATCCTGGCCGAGACCGACCTGCCCGAGGGCATGTTCTCGGTGCTGCCGCTGCCGAACGAGCGCGCCGCCGAACTGGTCACCGACCCGCGGCTGCCGGTGGTGTCGTTCACCGGCTCCGGACCGGTCGGCGCGGCCATCCGCCGGGCCGCGCCGGACAAGCACGTCACGCTGGAACTCGGCGGCAACGCGGCGGCGGTCATCTGCGAGGACTGGGCGGCGGACGAGGACCTGACCTTCGCCGCACACCGCATCGCCACGTTCTCCAACTACCAGGCCGGGCAGTCGTGCATCGCCGTGCAGCGGGTCTACGTGCACGAATGGCTCTACGACGGCTTCCTGCCCCGGCTCGTCGCGGCGGTGCAGGCGCTGCGCACCGGCGACCCGCGCTCCGAGCTGACCGACGTCGGCCCGCTGGTGTCGGTCGAGGCGGCGCAGCGCGTCGAGACCTGGGTGGACGAGGCGGTCGCCGCCGGCGCCGTCATCGAGACCGGCGGGCGGCGCGACGGCGCCACCTACCCGCCCACTGTGCTCAGCGGCGTGCCGGCCGACGCGAAGGTGTGCGCCGAAGAGGTGTTCGGACCGGTGCTGGTGGTCGCCCCGGTCGTGAACGACCGGGCCGCGTTCGCCGCCGTCAACGACTCGGCGTACGGCCTCCAGGCCGGCGTCTTCACCCACCGGCTCGACGTGGCGTTCGACGCCGCCCGCACGCTGGAGGTCGGTGGCGTGATCGTCGGAGACGTGCCGTCGTACCGGGCCGACCAGATGCCGTACGGCGGGATGAAGGGCTCCGGGGTCGGGCGGGAAGGGCTGCGCAGCGCGATGGACGACTACACCGAGCCGCGGGTCACGGTGCTGACCGGCGTGGCCCTCTGACCGCTCGCCCGCCGCTCACCAGGTGCCGTCGTCGCGGACCCGGGCGGGGGCGCGGCCGAGCAGCAGGGTGGTGAGGGCGGCGTCGATGTCGGCGCCGAGGAACCACTCGCCGGCCTGGTCGAGGGCGAAGATCCGGCCGTGCTCGTCGACCGCGAGGATGCTCTCCTGACGTTCGCTGCCGAGCGGGAAGAGGCGGGCGCCCAGGACGGCGGCGAAGTCGGCGAGGGAGTCGGCGGTGTGTGCCACCTTCCGCGGTCGTACCTCGAAGCGCGAGATCCAGACCGCTTCACCGGGGCCCTGGCGTGCGGTGACCAGCCCGGGAAAGGCGGTGAGCGTCGCCAGCGCGGCCGGGAAGGTGGCGTGGGTGTGCTGTGCGCCCCGGACCTCGCTGACCTTGCGGACCGAGGTGGCGGCGGACACCTCGTCGCCGAAGTGCGGCCGCCAGCCGGCGATCACGAGCGCGTTCGCCACCTCGGCGGGAAACCGGTCGGGCTCGGGAGGCGTCTGGGGCTCGGACTGCCACTCCTCGGCGAGGGCCAGCTCCGGCCAGGGCAGCACGTTGACGTGCACGAGGAACCTGATGCACGACTCGCAGCGCAACTCGGCCGGGCCGCCCGCGGGGTCGCCGGGTTCGCGGACGCGGAAGCTCTCGATCCGGCTGGTGCCGAGCAGGTCGCGGGCGTCCTCGATGGACAGCGGTGGCAGACCTTCGGCGGCCCGACGGTGGTCGTGCTCGTAGAGCGCGTCCGAGACGACGATAATCTCGGCGTGCCGCTCCCCGCCGCGTACCAGATGCCCCGCTGGTAGCTCGTCCAGATAGGACTGCACCAGCGGATGGTGGCGTACCTCGATCTCGCCCTTCGCGCCCTGCGCGACGTGCTGCCGGCCGTCGAGCGTGAGGTGCGCCGCCGCGCCGGGCGTGGGCAGGCGGGTCAGCTCACGCAGCAGTTGGGCGGCCGGGTCGACGGTACGCGGCGGGCGCGGTTCGGCCGGACGCCGCTGCCGGTACATCCGCTCGACCGCCGCGGCCGGCACCCGCGGCCACGTGGACACCTCGCCGGTCTCCTTGTCGATCACAGTGGTCGGCAGGTCGCCGGGGAGCGCCCGGGCCTCGGTGGACACGACGGAACTCACCACGTAGCCCAGGTCGAACTCCTCGACCTCCGGCGTGCAGGGAAAACCGAGGCGGTCGGAGTCCCGCCGGGCCCACACCGAGGCGATCTGCTCGGCCTGCTGTCGCTCGATCACCACCTGAAATTACCGGACCCCACGGATTTCGTGGCACCCGGTATGGTCGGCCCTACCCACGGTGACGGAAGGGGAGCGACGGTGGCCGAGAGTGCGGACCGGGATGCGAACCGTGCACTACGCGCGCGATTCGACGAGGTGTACGGCCAATACCAGCGCTTGCGGTCCGGTCTGGACGATCTCCAGACCAAGCTGGCCGAGTTGCGGGTCACCGAACGCTCCGACGACGGTCAGGTGACCGCCGTCGTCGGCGCGCGAGGCGAGCTGATCAGCGTCGAGGTGAGCCCGGCGGCGTTCCAGGACCGGGACGCCCGTGCGTTGAGCCGGAAGATCACCGAGACCGTGCTGCGCGCCTCCACGGCGGCGAGCGCCGCCACCCGCGAACTGGTCTCCGGATACCTGCCGCCGGGCTCCCCTTCGGTCGAATTCCTGCGTACCCATGACTTCGGCGCGCTGCTCGGCCGGGCCGACTCCGTGCTGGCCCGCGGCGAGTGACAGGTGGCCGGGGGAGAGATCTGGCTGGACCCGGACCGGGCCCGGCGCGGCGGGGCTGACCTGGCGCTGTCGGGGCGGGCGGTGAGCGCGGCCCGGCGGGAGACGGGCGAGCCGATCGCCCACGCGAGCGCGCAGCGGCCCTGGGGCCGCGACGACATCGGCGCCGCGTTCGACAAGCACTACCAGGGCTACGCCGAGACGCTGCTGCGCGCGTGGGAGCTTCTCGGCCGGTCGCTGGAGGTGCTCGGGTCGGACGTCGTCCGCTCGGTCACGGCCACCGTGGAGACGGACCTCAGCAACGCCCGTGACCTCGGGAAGATCCCGCAGCAAGGGCACAACCCCCATCGGCCCCGGCGCTGACCACCGGAGGACCCGCGCGTGAGCATGCTGCCCAGCCCGATCCCGCACCCGCTCGACTTCTGCCCGTGGGACCTGCCCGGCTGGATCTACGAGGCGCTCGACTGGGTGGTCGGCGTCGAATGGCCGGAGGGCAACGAGCGCGCCGTCTGGGACCTGGCCGACCAGTGGTACGGCGTAGCAGGCGTCCTTACCCGTCCGCGCGACGACGCGATCACCGCCGCCGGCGAGGTCAAGAGCGGGTACGGGGGAGTCGGCCTGGTCGCCGGCGCGTTCGACACGGCGTGGCACAAGCTCGCCGAAGGCCAGGACGCTCCACTGCACGTCCTGGTCGCGGCCACAGACGAGCTGGCGCGTCTGGTCGACTCCTGCGGCTGCGACATCGAGGGCGCGAAGCTGGAAGCCTGGATCGAGCTGGGCATCCTGGTCGTCGAGTTGCTGTCCCTGGCGGTCGCCACGGTGCTCACCCTGGGCGCCGCCTCACCGGCGGCGGCCGCTGCGATCACCGCCACGCGGGTCGTGGTGCAGCAGATCTTCAAGCGGTTGGTGGCCCAGCTCGCCCGCAAGGCGGTCAAGCAGGGCCTCAAAGAGGCGGGCGAACGCGCTGCCAAGGAGGCGGCCAGGTCCGGTGCCCGCACGCTGGCTCGACGGACCGCGATCGGCGGACTGCTGGAGGCCGGTCAGGAGGCGGGCACCAGCCTCGGCACGCAGGCGTACCAGAACTCCACCGGCCGGCGGGACGGCCTCGACCTGACCGACGTGAGCACGTCGGCTCTCGGCGGATTCGCCGGCGGCGCGGTCGCGCCGATGGCCGGGCTGGGCCGGCACGCCAACGGGCGGTTCGCGGAGATCGGCGAGCGGTTCGGGCGGGAGATGGCCGGGGAGACGCTCGCCGAGACCGCTGCGGGTCTGGCGACCGGCCAAGGGCCGTCGCTGGAGGATCTGGCACGTGCGGCAGCCTCCGGCGCCACCGGGTCCGCCACCAACCAGGCGGACTCGGCGCTGCAACGCCGCCTCGACGGGCAGCTGAGCGGGTTGACGGTGTCCCCGGTCGGCTTGGACGTGCCGGTCGCCGCCGATCCCGTCGGGTTGATCCCGGCCCAGCGGGTCGCCGAGCCGGTCGTCCAGGGCGGCGACACGATCGCCGGTGCCGTTCCCGTGACACCCACGCACGTCACGCCCCAAGCCGCCGGTCCGCACCCGCTCGCCGTGGACCTGCCCCTCCCGGCGCCGGATCCCACGACGACGCCGCCGCACAATCATGTCGTCCCGCACGACGTGGCACGTCCGACGGTCACCACGAGCCCTACGTTGTCCTCGGTGATCACGGAAGCGCCCGTCGCCACGCCCCCGTCGACCGCGCCCGGAGTCCACAGCGGCGCGGTTCCGGTGGCGACGCCGATCGACAACGCCCCGCCACCGTCGACCCCCGTGCAGGCGGGAGCGGCACCTGCCACGCTCTCCCCGTCCACCACTGACCATCCGAGTGTGGCGGCGCCGCCGTTGTCGGACCGGGCCGGCCCCGGCCTCGGACCTTCGGCGCCGGTGTCCACGCCGTCACCGCAACCGCATGCGGCACCGTTCCCAGGCCTGCCCGGCCCGGATCCGCGCCCGATTCCGAACCCCCGCTTCCCCCTGCTGGAGTCTTTGGCGCCGCCCCGGCCGTCCGCGGACTCCCCAGGTCCCGACCTCAGCCGGCTCGACCCGCCGCCTCCCGACCTGCGAACGATCCGGGAGCGCGCCGCACGGCTGGTCGCCGACAGGGAGTCGTTCGACAGACGCCGCTACCGCGGTCACCTGCAGTCCCAGCGGACCTGGTTCGAGGACCGTCGACGTGAGACCCGAGCCGACTGGCTGCATGAGCGCGCCACGTACCACGAGGAACGGGCCAGCGACTGGGCCGCGCAGGCCATGGAGCTGCGCCGCGCCGGCCGGACCCTGGCGGCCGAACGATGGCACCGGGAGTCGCACGAGGCCGCCCTGGAGGCGGCCGACCTGCGCGAGGAGGCGCGGCACGTCCTGGCCGGCAGGCTCGTTCCGCAGGAGGTGATGGTCGAGGACGACCTCGACTTCTACCGCATCAACGACGACGTGGCGGACCTGGCCGTCGGCGCGGTGGAGACGGCCGACCACTCCGCGCTCACCGGTCACGGACACCCCGAGCCGATCGACAGGTCCCGGCCCTACGGCCGCCGGGGAGGGCTCCGGCCTCCACTCGCGCTGCACCAGACCGACCTCGAACGGCAGATGCCCCGCAACCCCGACGGCAGCGTGACGCGTACCGCCGATCCCCGGCGCGGTGGCTGGTTCCGCCTCGCGAACGACGGCGGACCGGCGGCCGACGCCACCCGGGGGATCAACTGCCTCGACTGCACCCTGTCGCTGTTCGAGACCTGGGTCCACGGACGGCCGCGCGTCGCGGCGCCGCGTACGTTCGACGGCTACCTGCACGGCGACGTGAACCGGCCGGTGGGCGGCGAGGCGGACGGACCGCTGCGGGTCGAGCAGACGACCGGCGGCCGGTTCCAGAACCTCTGCCGGCCGGATCGGCCCGGGATCACCGGCCGGGACCGGCAGCTGTTGGTGGACGGCGGTTACCGGGACCTGTACGCGCAGCTCGCGTCGGGCGGTCACGGCAGTTACGCGTTCCTCATCACCAGCTTCGAGGGCGGCGGATCGCACGCGTGGGTGGCGTTGAACCAGAACGGCACGATCCTCTTCCTCGACCCGCAGACGGGCGACGTGGCGGACCGGCCGATCTACCACCACAGCGGCCGTCCGGCCCGCGGCAACGTCGTCGGCGTCGACGCTCTGGTGCTCGGCCCCGACGGCCGGCCGATGCCGCTCGCCGGCCGGCCGCCCGGCACCTACAGCGTCCTGCCCGAGCCGCTACCCCGTCCGGTGCGGCCACGGCCGCCGGCCCCGCCGCCGATCGCAGACGGCCACGTCCCGGACTTCAACCACGTCCACCTGCTCGGCGAGTCCACCACCATCTACCGCCGGGGCGACGGACCGTTGCCGGGGAGCGCGCCGCCGGTCGAGCCGGAACCGGCCCGGGTGCACCAGGACCACCGGCAGGCGCACGCCGACCGGATCGCCGCCGGGCTCTACGTGCGCGACGCGCTCGCGCAGAGCGGGAACCTCGACGACGCCTTCGCCGCCGGGGTGACGCCCGTCGAGCTGGCGCAGCACGCCGACGTGCCGACGCTGCGGCGGCTCGTACCGGCGCTGGACGAGAGCGGTGCGGCCGACCTCACCCGGTTGTTCGCCGACCCGCGCGTGCAGCGGATGCTCGACCAGAGCTGGGAGGCGCCGCCGCGACGCGAGGAGTTGCTGGCCGAGACGCTGGTGCGGCAGCTCGCGGAGCGGCCCGACCTGGTCCGGATGATCCTGGCGACGCCGGAACTCGCCAACTCGCTGACCGCGCGGCCGCTGACCCTGCACCACCTGGCCAGCCACCAGCAGGCCATCGACGTATTGCAGGACGTGGTAGGCGAGATCCGGGAACGGGGGGCTGACGTCGTTGCATCGACGGAACCGCCGGCCCTGATGCCGACTCGATTGACAGGCGCTCACCTGGCGGTGAGCGAATCCTTTACGACTGATGGCGCGGAGGCCGCGCAGCCGGGTTTCGATCTAACGCGACTCGGTGACGCCGCGTATCGAAAGCAGTTCTTGGACCAGTTGTATGAGGAAGCCGCTGTCGCACAGTCGGAGCTCAACGCCCTGGGGCGGGATTTGGCAGAGTCATGCGGTGGTGGTGCCGAATATCACCCGCGTCGTGAGCCCAAGGACCGTGGGCGGGCTGAGGACAAGATCAAGGGCTACGGCGGCGATGCGTCACAGCTGAAGGATCTCGCGGGCGGCTACGTCTCGTTTGGCAACCTCGACGAACTCTACGGCGGACTGGCACGTCTGAGGAACGACGGGCGATTGGATCTGGTGAAGTTCGAAGACCGCTTCCAGAGCCCACAGAAAAGTGGATACCGAGACGTACAGATGTTCCTTCGTGCCTCCAACGGGCACATCGCTGAGTTCCGGCTGCAACTGGCGCCACTCGACAGAGTGGCGACCTGGGAACACTCCCTCTTCGAAGTGCGGCGCGACCTCGAAGCGGTCGCTCGTGAGGAGGGACGTAGCGTGACGGTGACAGAGTCCGCCATTCGTCGGGCGGTGCTTCGGCGCCAGCGTGAGCTGTTCTGGGAGGCTCTTCAGACGGCGCTGCACAAGGAGCGTGAGTGATGGCTACAGTCGACGGCGTCGAACTTCCCGCTTATTTCGAGCACTACGACACGCCTGTGAAGCTGGTCGCCACACCGGATGGCGGCCACGCCGCTTGGAAGCTGGACCGCTCGACGGGGGGTTGGCGGCCGGCGGACGAGCTCGTCGACGACGTGATCGGTGGCGTGGGCGGCGAGATCTACGTGCGCTCGGCTGATGCCTTCGTGCAGCACGTCGAGCAGTTGCGCGGACGCTACCTGAGCGGAGAGGGGCCGGTCTTCGCGCTCTACGAGACGGTCCGGGCGATCGCGGCGCCCGCCGTCGCGGAGAGGCGACCGTTCACCGCGGAGGAAGCCGCGCTGATCAAGGGGATCCGGCGGCGGACCTTCGTGATGTTCGAGGAGCAGCTCCAGCAGGCCGGTGACCCGGCTGCCGACCCCACCATCGCCTCCTGACAGCGGCCCGGAACGCCATGCCCTCCACCGGCGGCCCGCCCGTGCCCTACCTGCCGCCCGCCGACGTGGCGGAGGCGCGACGCGTACAGGAGGAGTTGCGGTCCCGGGTGGACCTGGTCGGGCCCGGTCCTGCCGCGCCCGCGACGGTGGCCGGGCTGGACGTGGCGTACGCGCAGGACCGTGACCTGCTCGCAGCGGCCGTCACGGTCCTCGACGCGGCCACCCTCGACGTGGTGGACGAGGCGGTGTGCGTGGGGCGGCCCGCCTTCCCGTACGTGCCGGGACTGTTCGCGTTCCGCGAGATGCCGGCGTTGCTCGCCGCGCTGGACCGGCTCACCACCCGTCCGGAGCTGTTGGTCTGTGACGGCCACGGGCTGGCGCACCCGCGCCGGTTCGGGCTGGCCTGTCATCTGGGCCTGGTGACCGGGCTGCCCACGATCGGGGTGGGTAAGACGCCGCTCGTCGGCTCGTGGACGGGCCCCGGTCCCGAGCGTGGTGACAGCGCCGACCTGTGTGACGAGGGCGAGGTGGTCGGGCGGGTGCTGCGGACTCAGGACGGTGTCCGGCCGGTCTTCGTGAGCGTCGGGCACCGGATGGGGTTGGACGAAGCGGTGGAGCGGGTACTGGCACTGACGCCCCGGTACCGGCTGCCGGAGACCACCCGTACGGCCGACCGGCTGTGCCGGCGGGCGCTCGCCGATGCAGGCGCGTCGGGCGGTGACCTGGGCGGGCGGTGATCGCGTGGCGCGGCACACATGTGGCGTGCTCGATGCGCGGGTGCCCGGAGGGGCCGGTAGTAACCTGACCGGCGGATCCGGTCCGGACGCAACGGTGAGGTGGAGATGTCGGCAGGGCGGCACGCGGCGCGGTGGGCCATGGTCGGCGCGCTGCTGGGTGGCCTGATCGCCGTCCCGGCGTCACCGGCGTCGGCCCGGGACGACCGGGTGGGACTGCGCTCGGCGAAGAGCTTCACCGCCGGTGGTCCGCCCGGGACGGTGGCGGTCGAGGTGCGCAAGCGGACGGACGGCTGCGTGCAGTTGCGTACCGCTGTCGGGCTCCGGCTGGAGGGCCTGCGGGCCGACCAGGTCCGGGTGCAGGTGGCGTCCGGCGGCCGATGGGTGCCGGTGCAGGTCTCCGGGGACGGCGGCGCCGTCGCCACCGCCGCGGTCGCGCCGGTCGACCGGCCGCTGTGCAAGGGCAAGGGCGTCACCGTGCGTTACCGGGTGTCCTTCCTGGCCGGGGCCGTCGGCGGCCGGCTGGAACTGGCCGGTGAGGCGAGCGCCGCGAACGGCGACGTGCTCGGCCGCGCCGGCGGGTCGGCCCGGCTGGTGGGCGCGCCGACGCCGAGTCCCAGCCCGTCCCGTAAGCCCTCGCCGACGCCCAGCGCGAGCGAGACCACGCCGGCCGAGGCGACCGACACGTCGCCGGTGGCCGCCGCCGTCGCCCCGGCCACCGCCGCGGCCGACGACTCGTCGTTCGGAGGTTCCATGATCATGTGGTTCGGTATCGGGCTGGTGCTCGTCGGCGCCGCTCTCATCGTCCTGCTGCTGCGCCGCAACCGCGCCGACCGCAGCGGTGGCGGCGTGGACGCCGGCCTCCCGCCGGTCCCGCTGCCGCGCAGCACCACCACCTACCGCTCCGGCACGCCCGGGCCGGCCCCCACGGTGTACGGGGGCGCGACGCCGCCCCGCCCGGCCGGCAACGTGTACGGCGCGCCCGCGCCCGCCCCGACGCCGCCGGCCTCGCCTGCCGGGGACGCGACGAGCGTCTTGCCCCGCTTGCCGGACTGAGCCGGAACCCGACCCGGTCCCGGGGTTACCGTGACTGTGGGTGGTCATGCCGTGACCCGGTAGCCGCCACCTGCCCGGCCGGAGGACGGAACACCGGGGCCGAACGGGGCCCGGTGCCGGGGCCGCTCGGCCGATAAGATCGCGTGCGCCGATCGGCACCGCCGACCGGTGAGACCGCATACGTGGAAGGAGCCGCGCCGTGGCCCTGGACCCGCAGTTGCTCGACATCCTCGCCTGCCCGGACACGCACCACGCCCCGCTCGACTACGACGCGCAGGCGCAGACGCTCACCTGCACCGAGTGCGGTCGCATCTTCGAGGTCCGGGACGACGTCCCGGTGCTCCTGCTGGACGAGGCGCGCGGTGGACCCGCCGCCGACGACGCGCGGGGCGGGTCGTCGCGGTGATGGAGGGTACGGCCGGGGTCAGCGGCCACCGGCACGCCGACGAGGCCCTGCTGGACGACGCGGCGCAGCTCTCCGAGCGGGATCCGGGCGGCATGCTCCGGTTCACCGCGTCCGCGGGCGCCCAGGTGCGCGAGTCGGCGGCGCTGGCCGCCGAGGCGAACCTGTCGGTGCTCGCCGACGACGGGCGACCCCGCGCGGTGGTCATCGCCGGCATCGGCACCGCCGGGCGTACCGGTGACGTGCTGGCCACCGTCGCCGGGCCGCGCTGCCCGGTGCCGGTCATCCCGCACCGCAGCGCCGGCGTGCCGGGCTGGGTGGGCGCGGCGGACGTGGTCATCGCGGTGAGCGCGTCGGGCCGCAGCCCGGAGGCGCTGGGCGCGGCCGAGGCGGCGCACCGGCGCGGTGCCCGGCTGGTCGCGGTCGGCGCGCCGGACTCGCAGCTCCAGTCGGTGGCCGAGCGGGCCCGCGCGCCGTTCATCCCGGTGCCCCGGCGCGCGCCGGCCCGGGCCAGCCTCTGGGCGCTCACCGTGCCGGTTCTGCTGGCCGCCCGTACCCTCGGGCTCGTGAAGGTCAACGAGGCGGATCTGGCCGAGACGGCGGCCCGGCTGGACGCCGACGCCGATCGATGCCGGCCGACCGCCGAGTCCTTCGTCAACCCGGCGAAGTCGCTGGCGCTCGGCCTGTCCGGTTCGATCCCGATCGTGTGGGGTTCGTCCCCGCTGGCCACCGTGGCCGCCCGGCGGTTCGGTGACACGTTGTCCGCGAACGCCCGCTACCCGGTGGTCGCCGGTGCGCTGGGCGAGGCGGGCCGGGGCCGCGTCGGCCTGCTCGACGGCGTGTTCGGCGGTCTGGCCGAGGGCGAGCGGGACATCTTCGCCGACCCGGGCGACGACGAGCCCGACGGCACCCGGCTACGGCTGGTGCTGCTGCGCGACGGCGGGCTCAACGCCGACGACGACACCGACGAGCCGCTGGCGGTCGAGGAGCGCCGCGCGGACGCGGTGCAGACGCTCGCCGAGCGGCGCGGGGTGCGCTGCGACGTGGTGACCGCCGAGGGCGGCTCCGCGCTGGAGCGGCTCGCGTCGCTGGTGGCGGTCCCCGACTTCGCCTCGATCTACCTGGCCCTGGCGCACGGGCTGGACCCGATGGCGGTACCGGCAATCACGGAGATGAAGGAGCTGGCAAACCAGTGAGCACACGGGGCATCGAGCGAGGCGGGGAATGAGCGCAAACGGGGGCACGAAGGCGATCGTCGCCGCCCTGGCGGCGAACCTCGGCATCGCCGTCACCAAGTTCATCGCGTTCGCCCTCACCGGCTCGTCGTCGATGCTGGCCGAGTCGATCCACTCGGTGGCCGACTCGGGTAACCAGGGCCTGCTGCTGCTCGGCGGCCGGCGGGCCAAGCGGCAGGCCACGCCGCAGCACCCGTTCGGGTACGGCCGGGAGCGCTACATCTACGCCTTCATCGTGGCGATCGTGCTGTTCAGCATCGGTGGCCTGTTCGCGCTCTACGAGGCGTACCACAAGGCGTCCGACCCGCACCCGATCGACAACTGGCAGTGGGTGCCGGTGGTCGTGCTGGTCGCGGCGATCGTGATGGAGAGCTTCTCCTTCCGTACCGCGATCAAGGAGTCGAACCTGGTCCGGGGCAAGCAGTCCTGGGTCCGGTTCATCCGTCGCGCCAAGGCGCCGGAGCTGCCGGTGGTGCTGCTGGAGGACTTCGGCGCCCTGGTCGGTCTGGTCTTCGCGTTGTTCGGCGTCGGCATGACGCTGATCACCGGAGACGGCATGTGGGACGCCGCGGGCACCGCGATGATCGGTGTGCTGCTGGTGATCATCGCGATCACGCTGGCGATCGAGACCAAGAGCCTGCTGCTCGGCGAGGGTGCCGAGCAGAGCGAGCTGGACAAGATCGAGCAGGCTGTGACCAGCGGTCCCGAGGTCGAGCGGATCATCCACATGAAGACGCTCTACCTCGGCCCCGAGGAGCTGATGGTGGCCGCGAAGATCGCGGTGCCGGCCTGGGAGACCGCCCAGGACCTGGCGCGTGACATCAACGCGGTCGAGGCGCGGATCCGCCGCGAGGTGCCCACCGCCCGGGTGATCTACCTGGAGCCGGACATCTACTCGCCCGCCGCCGAGCGGGCCGGCACCGGGCAGGCGGCGGACACCGCCGTCCCGGAGGCCGTGACCAGTGGTGGGGCGCAGCCGGCCGACGAGGTGGCCGGGCGGCCCGGGAGCTGACCGATGGAGTTGTTGCAGGGCCGGATCCGTGACTACGCCTGGGGCTCGCGCACCGCGATCGCCGAGTTGCAGGGGCGGCCGGTGCCGAGCAACGGGCCGGAGGCGGAGCTGTGGCTGGGCGCCCACCCGGGCGCCCCGGCCACTGTGCAGCGCGACGGCCGACCGGTCAGCCTCACCGAACTGCTGGTGGCCGAGCCGGGCCACTGGCTGGGTGAGCGGCTGGTCGGCCGGTTCGGCACCCGGCTGCCGTTCCTGCTGAAGGTGCTGGCCGCCGACGCGCCGCTGAGCCTCCAGGCGCATCCGGACGCCGAGCAGGCCCGCGCCGGGCACGCCGTCGACGTGGGGCGGGTCAACTACGTCGACCCGTACCACAAGCCGGAGTTGCTGGTGGCGCTCTCGGAGTTCGACGCGCTGTGCGGCTTCCGCGATCCGGGGGAGTCGGCGGCGGCGATCGCCGCGTTCGGCGTACCCGCGCTGGAGCCTGTGGTGGCGGCGTTGCGCGACGGGCCGGCGGGGCTGCGGGAGGCGGTACGCCTGCTGTTGAGCTGGCCCCGGGCGGAGCGGGCGGGGCTGGTGGCGGCCGTGCTGGCGGCGGCGGAGGCCGGGCCGGCCTCGGCGGACGCCGAGCTGGTCCGCACGCTCGCGTCGGGCTATCCGGCCGACCCGGGCGTGGTGGTGGCGTTGCTGCTGCACCACGTCCGGCTGGCGCCCGGCGAGGGCATCTGGATGCCGGCCGGGAACCTGCACGCCTACCTGCACGGCACCGGCGTCGAGATCATGGCGGCCAGTGACAACGTGCTGCGCGGCGGGCTGACCCCTAAGCGGGTCGACGTGGACGAGCTGTTGCGGGTGCTCCGGTTCGAGGTGCTGACCCAGCCGGTGCTGCGGCCGGAGCAGGTGGAGCCGGGGGTGCTGACCTGGCCGGTGCCGGTGGAGGACTTCGCGCTGCACCGGGTCGAGGTGGCTGCCGGGTCACCGGGGGTGCGGCTGACGCTGCCTGGGCCGCGTGTGGTGCTCTGCCGGGCCGGGAAGCTGACAGTTGACGACGGCGTGGGCGTGGTGACGCTGGACGCGGGTCAGGCGGCGGTCGGTACGGCGGCCGGTGGCCCGCTGACGGTGGGCGGGGCGGGCGAGGCGTTCGTCGCCACTTGCGGCATGCACTGATCTGCGCAAGTCCGACTTTCCCGAAATGGCTTGACGGTCACGCTGCGTGGTGTGACTCTATGGGTACGCAGCGTTGTCGCGACGAAGGTCCGGTGACGTGCGGGGGAACCAAACCGGGGGGATGCGCGGGGCGGCCGGGCCGTGGGTGGAAAGTCCGCTCACGACCGACCGCCCCGTGCGCTGTCCGCCGACCGGCCGATTGCGCGGTCGGCCAACCGGGCACGGGTCGAGTGGCCCGCGAGCGTAAGGTGGAAGGCTGCGCACCACCATCGTTCGACAGGAGCTTCCATGACCAGCACCCTCCCGGCGGCCTCCAGCGGCGCGTCGTCGCAGGCCCGGCCGAGCACCCTCGCCGAGGGCGACTACAAGGTGGCGGATCTGTCGCTCGCCGCGTTCGGGCGCAAGGAGATCCGGCTCGCCGAGCACGAGATGCCCGGCCTGATGGCGATCCGGCGTGAGTTCGCCGAGGCCCAGCCGCTGGCCGGCGCCCGCATCACCGGTTCGCTGCACATGACCGTTCAGACCGCCGTCCTGATCGAGACCCTTGTCGCGCTCGGCGCGCAGGTCCGCTGGGCGTCCTGCAACATCTTCTCCACCCAGGACCACGCCGCCGCGGCGATCGTGGTCGGCCCCGAGGGCACCCCGGAGGCCCCGGCCGGCGTGCCGGTCTACGCCTGGAAGGGCGAGACGCTGCCGGAGTACTGGTGGTGCACCGAGCAGGTGCTGGCGTGGCCCGACGGGCAGGGCCCGAACATGATCCTGGACGACGGCGGCGACGCCACCCTGCTCGTCCACAAGGGCGCCGAGTTCGAGAAGGCCGGCGTCGTGCCGCCGGTCGAGTCCGCCGACTCCGAGGAGTACGCGGTCATCCTCGAACTGCTGCACCGCTCGCTGGCCGAGGACGGCCAGCGCTGGACCCGGATCGCCGCCGGCATCAAGGGCGTCACCGAGGAGACCACCACCGGTGTGCACCGGCTCTACGAGATGCACCGCGCCGGCACGCTGCTCTTCCCGGCCATCAACGTCAACGACTCGGTGACCAAGAGCAAGTTCGACAACAAGTACGGCTGCCGCCACTCGCTCATCGACGGCATCAACCGCGCCACCGACGTGCTGATCGGCGGCAAGATGGCTGTCGTCATGGGCTACGGCGACGTGGGCAAGGGCTGCGCTGAGTCGCTGCGCGGCCAGGGCGCCCGGGTCGTGGTGACCGAGGTCGACCCGATCTGCGCGCTCCAGGCGGCGATGGACGGCTACCAGGTCGCCACGCTCGACGACGTGGTGGAGCAGGCCGACATCTTCATCACCGCGACCGGCTGCTTCGACGTCATCACCAACGAGCACATGGCCCGGATGAAGCACCAGGCCATCGTGGGCAACATCGGCCACTTCGACAACGAGATCGACATGGCCGGCCTGGCCAAGCGCAGCGACGTGACCCGGGAGAACATCAAGCCGCAGGTCGACGTGTGGCGCTTCGACGACGGCCACGCCATCATCGTGCTCTCCGAGGGCCGCCTGCTGAACCTGGGCAACGCCACCGGCCACCCGAGCTTCGTGATGTCGAACTCGTTCGCCAACCAGACGATCGCCCAGATCGAGCTGTTCACCAAGACCGAGGAATACCCGATCGGCGTCTACGTGCTGCCCAAGCACCTGGACGAGAAGGTCGCCCGGCTGCACCTGGACGCGCTCGGCGCGAAGCTGACCACGCTGACCAAGGAGCAGGCCGCCTACCTGGGCGTCTCCCCGGAGGGCCCGTTCAAGTCGGACCACTACCGCTACTGAGTCCCACGCTTCCCGAAAGGACCGGGGTCGGCCGCCGCGCGGCCGCCCCGGTCCTTTTTCGCGTACGGGGGGAGTCCGGCGGATGTCGAACCAGGTGACGTTACCCGGATCGGCTTGACGTTTGCTGTGAACAGGAGCAAGGTATGGCTGCCCTAAGTTAACTGAGGCAAGCCTGACTACGGAGTATCCATGTTCGCCACGTACCTGATCGGCCTGCGCGAGGGCCTGGAAGCGACCCTCGTGGTCAGCATCCTCGTCGCCTTCCTGGTCAAGTCGCAGCGCCGGGACCGGCTGCCGCAGGTGTGGGTCGGCGTCGGCCTGGCCCTGGCGCTCTCCGTCGGCTTCGGCTCCCTGATCCAGTACACCTCCACCTCGCTGCTGCGCACCTCCGAGTCGCGCGAGCTGTTCGAGGCGGTCACCTCGGTCGCCGCCGTGGTCTTCGTGACCTGGATGATCTTCTGGATGCGCAGGGCCGCCCGCACCATCGCCGGTGAGCTGCGCGGCAAGCTCACCGACGCGCTCGCCGTCGGCTCCCTGGCGGTCGCCGGCATGGCGTTCCTCGCCGTGATCCGCGAGGGCCTGGAGACCGCGCTGATCTTCTACGCCGCCGCCGAGAGCGCGGCCGGCGGAACCGGGCCCGGCTCGCTGCTCGCCCTGGCCGGCGGCATCGCCACCGCCGTCGTGATCGGCTTCCTGCTCTACCGCAGCGCGGTACGGATCAACCTGAGCCGGTTCTTCACCTGGACCGGCGCGCTGCTCATCCTGGTCGCGGCCGGCATCCTCAAGTACGGCGTGCACGACTTCCAGGAGGCCGGCGTGCTGCCCGGCCTGAACGACCTGGCCTTCGACATCTCGGGCACGCTCGACCCGGGCTCCTGGTACGGCGCGCTGCTCGCCGGCATGTTCAACGTCACCGCCGCGCCGACGGTGCTGGAACTGGTCGCCTGGGTCGCGTACGCGGTGCCGGTGCTCGTCCTCTTCCTGCGCAAGCCGGCCAAGCCCGCGAAGCCGGTGCAGTCCGCCGAGCCGGTTCAGCCCGCCGAGCCGGCCGCCGACACGTCCGCCGAGACGTCCGCCGCGCCGGCCGACGCCGCCGTTCCGTCCCCCCGCTCCTGACCCGCCCGTTTCCGAGGAGACCCCGCACGATGCGTACCACTCGACTCGTCGCGCCCGCCGCCGCCGGGCTGCTCGCCGTCGCCGGCCTGACCGGCTGCGGGGGCGGTGACGACGCCGACGCCACGAACGGCGGGCCGATCGCCGTCAAGGCCACCGACACCGTCTGCGAGGTCGGCGACACCGAGATCGACGCCGGTCAGGTGACCTTCAAGGTGACGAACACCGGTTCCAAGGTCAACGAGTTCTACGTCTACGCGGCCGGTGACCGGGTGATGGGCGAGGTGGAGAACATCGCCCCCGGGCTCAGCCGCGAGCTGCGGGTCGAGCTGACCGCCGGCACGTACGAGACGGCCTGCAAGCCGGGGATGAGCGGCCGGGGCATCCGGGGCGCGCTGAAGGTCTCCGGCACCGCCGCCACTGTCGCCCCCGACGCCGCGCTGACCCAGGCGACCGAGAGCTACCAGCGGTACGTGCGCAGCCAGACCGCCGCGCTGCTGACGAAGACCGAGGAGTTCGTGGCCGCGGTCAAGGCGAACGACGTGGCCAGGGCCAAGGCGCTGTACCCGGTGGCCCGCACCTACTGGGAGCGGATCGAGCCGGTCGCGGAGAGCTTCGGCGACCTCGACCCGAAGATCGACGGCCGCGAGGAGGTGGTCGAGGAGGGCATGGAGTTCACCGGCTTCCACCGGATCGAGAAGGACCTCTGGACCACCGGGGACGTCAGCAAGGACGGCCCGATCGCCGACCGGCTCCTGGTCGACGTGAAGGCGATCGTCGCCAAGGCGGACGCCGAGAAGCTCACCCCGCTCCAGCTCGCCAACGGCGCCAAGGCGCTGCTCGACGAGGTCGCCAGCGGCAAGATCACCGGTGAGGAGGAGCGTTACTCGCACACCGACCTCTGGGACTTCAACGCCAACCTGGAGGGCTCGAAGGCGGCGATCGCGGCGCTGCGCCCGGCGCTGGAGCAGCGCGCGCCCGACCTGGTGAAGCAGCTCGACAGCGAGTTCGCGAACGTGGAGGCAACCCTCGGCAAGCACCGGGACGGCGACGGCTGGAAGCTGCACACCCAGCTCGGCAAGGCCGAGCTCAAGGAGCTGTCGGACGCGGTGAACGCGCTGGCCGAGCCGGTCAGCAAGGTCGCGGCGGCAGTCGCGCGATGACCGGCCCGGCCGGTGGTGACGCGACGAGCGAGCCGAACCGCGAGCGGACCGGTCGCGGCCTGTCCCGCCGCCGGGCGATGACACTGGCCGGCGTCGGTGTGGCCGGCGTCGCCGGGGTGGCGGGCGGCGCTGGCGCGCTGCTCGCCGACGGGAACGAGGCCTCAGCCACCGGGTCCGCCGCCGGGTCGGTGCCGTTCCTCGGCGAGCACCAGGCCGGCATCACCACCCCGGCCCAGGACCGGCTGCACTTCGTCGCGTTCGACGTGGTCACGAAGGACCGGGACCGGCTCGTCGCCATGCTCCAGGAGTGGACCGCCGCCGCGGCCCGGATGACCGCCGGCAAGGACGCCGGGGTGATCGGCGCCGTCGGCGGCATGCCCGAGGCTCCGCCGGACGACACCGGCGAGGCGCTCGGACTGCCCCCGTCGCAGCTCACCCTCACTGTGGGCTTCGGGCCGACGCTGTTCCGCGACGCGCAGGGCCGGGACCGCTTCGGCATCGCCGCCCGCCGCCCGGCAGCCCTCGCCGACCTGCCGCACTTCGCCGGGGACGCGCTCAGGCCGGAGCTGTCCGGCGGCGACCTCTGCGTCCAGGCCTGCGCCAACGATCCGCAGGTGGCGGTGCACGCCATCCGTAACCTGGCCCGGATCGGCATGGGCGTGGTGAGCGTCCGCTGGTCGCAGCTCGGCTTCGGGCGTACCTCGTCGACGTCGCGGGACCAGGCCACGCCGCGCAACCTGTTCGGCTTCAAGGACGGCACCGCCAACCTCAAGGCCGAGGACGCGGGCCTGCTCCGCGACCAGCTCTGGGTGCAGCCCGGTGACGGCCCGGAGTGGATGACGGGTGGCTCCTACCTGGTCACCCGGAAGATCCGGATGCTGATCGAGACGTGGGACCGCAGCCCGCTGGCCGAGCAGGAGATGATCGTCGGGCGGACCAAGGGCAGCGGCGCGCCGCTGGGCCTCCGGGACGAGTTCGACGAACCGGACTTCGCCGCGAAGGGCGACGACGGGGAGCCGCTCATCGCCGACACCGCACATGTACGGCTCGCCCACCCGGACGCGAACAACGGCGCCCGCCTGCTGCGCCGCGGCTACAACTTCGTGGACGGCTCGGACGGGCTGGGCCGGCTCGACGCCGGTCTGTTCTTCATCGCCTACCAGCGGGATCCGCGCCGGCAGTTCGTGCCGATCCAGACCCGGCTGGCCCGCAACGACGCGATGAACGAGTACCTGCGGCACGTCTCCAGCGGCCTGTTCGCCTGCCCGCCCGGCGTACGCGACGCCGCCGACTGGTGGGGGCGAGGGCTGTTCGGCTGAGCCCGGCTCAGCGGCGTACCGGATCGGGGACGGCCTCCGGCGCCGCGGACCGCAACCGGCCGACGGCCGGCGCGGCGGGACGCAGGGTGGCCGGCGCGACGGCGTGCGGCACCGCGGCCGGGGGCGGGACCAGCTCCGGCCAGAGCGTGGCGGTGACCGCCCGGGCGCGGCCCAGCCGGAGCGCGGCCCGGCGCCCCCGCTCGGCCAGCACGGCGGACAGGTAGACCCAGTCCGGCGCGGACCACGGCGGAGGCGGCGAGGTGACCGCCGCGGCCTCCACCCACAACGCCCGGCCCAGCCGGGAACGGTCCGGCTCGGCGAGCTGAGGCAGCCGGTCCAGATACTGCCGGACGGCCAGCGCCAGCCCGTCGTCGAACCGGGTCAGGTCGAGCGTGGTCGCCCAGGCCAGCAGCGGCGGCGGAGCCGGCGGCAGCGGCCGCCACAGCGCGGCGCCTCGACTGTGCACCACGAGCGTGCCGGCGACCAGGTCACCCAGCCGGCGGCCGCGCGGGTCGGTGAGCATCACCGTGACGCTCGCCGCCCAGCTCAGCAGCGGCAGCACCAGCCCGGGCCACTCCACCGCGACGCCCACGAGCGCCCGGGTCAGCGACTGGCCCACCCCCACCGGGCCGCCGTCGGCCCGCACCACCCGCAGCCCCACGGCCAGCTTGCCCACCGTCCGGCCACCGGCGAAGCGCTCCATCACCACCGGATAGCCGAGCAGGACCAGCACCAGCAGCACGACCTGGAGCGCGCCGGCCAGCGCGGCGTCGAGGAGGTCGCCCAGCAGGGCGAGCGCAACCATGGCCAGCACTGCGCCGAGCAGCAGGAACAGCACGAGCTGGATCACGGCGTCGATCAGCAGGGCGAGCACCCGGGAGCCCAGCCGGGCCACCCGGACGTCCAGCTCCACCGCCTCGCCGCTGACCAGACCGGCATCGGCCCAACTGGGCGGTGGGGGAGGTTGCGCGCGCACCCCGACAGTGAACACCATGGACGCCGAACGGGGGAGGGTGAGTGGATCTCGACGCGTACGTGGCCGAGCACGGCGCCGAATGGCGGCGGCTGGAACACCTGACCGGCCGGCGTCGCCTCGACGCGGCCGAGGTCGACGAACTGGTGGCGCTCTACCAGCGCAGCGCCACACACCTCTCCGCGCTGCGCGCCCGGGCACCCGAGCCGACGCTGGTGAACCGCCTGTCCCACCTGGTCCTCGCCGCCCGGGCCCGGGTCACCGGCCGCCCCCGGCTGTCCTGGGCGGCGGTGGGCCGGTTCCTGGCCGCCGACCTGCCCGCCGCCCTCTACCGGGCCTGGCCGTGGTGGTGCGGCGTGGCCACGGCGTTCAGCGCCCTGAGCGCCTTCCTCATCTGGTTCGTCGCCGGTAACCCGGACACCGCCGCCGCGTTCGTCGGCCCCGAGGCGGCCCGGCAGCTCGTGGACTCCGGTTTCGCCGGCTACTACACCGAGTTCGCCGCGCCCACGTTCGCGTTCCACCTGTGGACGCACAACGCCTGGCTGGCCGCCCAGTGCCTGGCCGCCGGCGTGCTCGTGGTGCCGGTGCTCTGGCTGCTGTGGCAGAACGCGCTGAACATCGGCGTGGTCGGCGGCGTGATGATCTCCTACGGCCGGGCGGACGTCTTCTTCGGCATGATCACCCCGCACGGGCTGCTGGAGCTGACCGGCATCTTCGTCGCCGCCGGGGTCGGACTGCGGACCGCCTGGGCCTGGATCGCTCCGCCCGCGCACCTCGGGCGCGGCCGCGCGGTCGCCGAGGCGGGACGGCTCGCCGTCGTGGTCGCCGCCGGCCTGGTCGGCCTCTTCGCGGTCTCCGCGCTGATCGAGGCGTTCGTGACCCCGGCGCCGGTGCCGATCCCGCTGCGGGTGGCCGCCGGCGCCGCGGTGTGGCTGGCCTTCCTGGCGTACGCGCTGGTGCTCGGCCGGCGCGCGGTCAGAGCTGGCCGAGAGACTTGAGCCGCAGATAGGTGTCGGCGACGGCCGGGGCCAGCCGGTGCCCCGGTACGTCCACCACAGTCACGCCGTAGCGCGACAGGGCGGCGCGTACCCGGTCCCGTTCGGCCAGCGCCCGCCACGCCGACGCGGCCGCGTACGGGTCGTCCGGGCCGGCCGGGGTGGCAGTGGCGAGCCGGTTCAGCACCGGGTCGCCGGCCGCGGCCAGCACCACCCGGTGCCGGGTCGCCAGCCGGGGCAGCACCGGCAGCAGCCCGTCGCCGATCGCGCCCGCCTCCAGCGCGGTGAACAGCACCACCAGGCTGCGCTGCCGCTCCCGGCGCAGCACCTCGGCGGCGATCAGCTCGAAGTCGGTCTCGGCCAGCGCGGGCTGCAACGGCGCCACCGCGTCGACCAGCCGGGCGAGCAGCGCCGGACGGCCGCTGCCGGTCACCCGGGCCCGGATCTCCGTGTCCGCCGCCAGCAGGTCCACCCGGTCACCGGCCCGGGCGGCGAGCGCGGTGAGCAGCAGCGCCGCGTCGATGGCGGTGTCCAGCCGCGGCTCGTCGCCGAGGCGTACCGCCGACGTGCGGCCGGTGTCCAGGACGCAGACCAGCCGCCGGTCGCGCTCCGGGCGCCACGTGCGCACCAGCACGTCGGCGCGGCGGGCGCTGCCCCGCCAGTCGATCGAGCGGACGTCGTCGCCCACCGCGTACTCGCGCAGCGTGTCGAACTCGGTGCCGTGACCGCGCCCCCGGGTCACCTGCACGCCGTCGATGACCCGCAGCCGGGCCAGCTTCTCCGGCAGGTGCCGGCGGGAGTCGAAGCGTGGCAGCACCCGCAGCGTCCACTGTGGCGTGGCGGGTTGCCCGGCGCGCTGCCGGGCGCCCAGGCGCATCGGCCCGAGCGAGCGTACGGTCAGCGCCACCGCCGGCCGGTCGCCGCGCCGGGTCGGGGTGAGCCGGACCGGCAGCGTGGCGGTGCCACCGGGCGGCACGGTGAGCAGGCGGTCCGGCGGCACGTCCGGGCGCGCCCCGGCCGACGGCACCCAGGCGTCGCGTACCTGGGCGTGGAGCGTGCGATCGGTGGGGTTGGCCAGGTGCAGCGTGACGGTGGCGGTGCCGCCGAGGCGGACCGTCCGCTCCCCGGACCGGGTCACCGTGAGCGCGTCCGGCGGGACCGCCATCGCCCGGTCGAGCAGCACCAGCAGCAGCACCGTCGCGGTCAGCACGGCGACGCCGAGGAACGGCGCCGGCCAGGCCGGCAGGGTCAGCGCGCCCGCGCCGAGCAGCAGACCCGCCCGCCAGGTCATCGCGGCGTCGGCACGGTGGCCAGCACCGAGTCCAGCACGGCGTCCACAGTCACGCCCTCCAGCTCCGCCTCCGGACGCGGGCGCAGCCGGTGCCGCAGCGTGGGCCGGGCGACCGCCTTGACGTCGTCCGGGGTGACGTGGTCGCGGCCGGCCAGCCAGGACCACGCCTTGGCGGCGTTGAGCAGCGCGGTGGCGCCCCGGGGGGACGCGCCCAGCTCCAGCGCCGGAGCGGACCGGGTGCCCCGGCACAGGTCCACGATGTAGCCGAGCACCGGCTCGGCCACGTGCACCATCCGCACCTCGGCCCGGGCGGCGGCCAGGTCCGACGCGTCGGCCACCGGGCGTACGCCCGCGGCACGCAGGTCGCGCGGGTCGAAGCCGGCGTGGTGCGCCCGCAGCACGCCCAGCTCCTCCTCGCGCTCCGGCAGCGGCACAGTCAGCTTGAGCAGGAAACGGTCGAGCTGCGCCTCGGGCAGCGGGTAGGTGCCCTCGTACTCGACCGGGTTCTGGGTGGCCGCGACGATGAACGGGTCGGGCAGCGGGCGGCGCTCGCCCTCGACGGAGACCTGCCGCTCCTCCATCACCTCCAGCAGCGCCGACTGCGTCTTGGGCGGGGTGCGGTTGATCTCGTCGGCGAGCAGCAGGTTGGTGAAGACCGGCCCCTCCCGGAACGTGAACGCGGCGGTGCGCTGGTCGAAGATCAGCGAGCCGGTGACGTCGCCCGGCATCAGGTCGGGGGTGAACTGAACCCGCTTGGCGTCCAGGTCGAGCGCGGCCGCCAGCGTCCGCACCAGCAGCGTCTTGGCCACTCCCGGTACGCCCTCCAGCAGCACGTGCCCCCGGCAGAGCAGGGCGATCACCAGGCCGGTCACCACGGCGTCCTGCCCGACGACGGCCTTGGCGACCTCGGCGCGCAGCCGGTGCAGGGCGGCGCGGGCGCCGGACGGGGCGGTGGTCGTGACGGGTCCGGTCACCGGGTGTCTCCTTCGCTGGGATGCGGGGCCAGGGTACGGGTCAGGACGTCCAGTTCGCGGGCCAGCTCCAGCAGCTCGCGGTCCTTCTCCGGGGCGGGGCCGTAGAGCAGGTCGGCCACCCGTTCCGGGTCGGCGCCGGCGCGCTCGGCGACCCGGGCGGCCACCTCGTCGTCGGGCGTGCCCGGGGGCAGGTTGAGCCGGGTCGTCAGCCGGTCCAGCGCGGCGTCGCGCAGCGTCGCGGCGACGGTGTCCCGGGCGCCCGCCCGGCGGTAGAGCCGCGCCCGGCCGCGTACCGTCTCGGCGGACCGGACGGTCACCGGCAGCGGCTCCGACACCGGCGGCCCGAGCCGGCGGGCCCGCCAGAGCACCACGAGCAGGCCGGCCAGGGCGAGCTGCACCAGGAGGGCCCAGAACCACTGCGGGAAGGCGCCCCAGAGCGGGTTCTCCCGCGGCGGGTCGGCGCGGTCGGGCGGGTCGGGCCGTTCCGACCTGCCGCTGCCGGCCGGGGCGGGCTCCTCGGTGAACGGCTCCGGGGACCAGCTCGGACCGGTCGGGGCCGACGCCGGCTCGGGCAGGTCGAGCCAGACCAGCGGGCGGTCGCCGCCGAGCAGGCCGGTGGCGAGGGCCTCGTTGCCCCACTCGCCGATCCGGTCGTTGCGGAACGGGTCGCTGGCGCCGGCCAGCACCACCTCGACCCGGCCGGGGACGCGCAGCAGCGCGCCGCCGTAGCAGTGGTCCACCTCGGCCGGCCCGGCGTACCGCTGGAGGTCGATCGCGGCCGTGCCGGCCCGGACCGCCTCGGGCAGCGGGCAGGGCGTGCCGTCGGCGTCCGGCGGCACCGCGCGGGCGGCCCAGCGCCCGCCGGCCGGTTCGACAGGGGTGTCCAACTCGGCGAGCACCCGCCGGGACGGCTCGACGAGCACCAGCCGGCTGCCGGGCGGCAGGGTGGTCAGCCCGTCGAGCAGGTCCGGGTGCACCAGGCCGGGCGCGGGCACGAACAGCGTGCTCGGCCCGGCCCCGGCGGTACGCAGCGCCGCCGCCAGATCCGTCTCCCGGCGTACCGGCACGCCCTGCGTCCGCAGCGCCTCGGCGAGCAGGCTGGCGCCGTCGTCGTCGGTGGCGACCGGGGACAGGAAACCGGGCTCGTCGGCGTCGGGCCGGTCGACCGCGCGCAGCACGAGCGTGGTCACGATCAACAGCACTGCGAGCCCGAGCGGGACGATCAACCGGTACGGACGCCGGCGCGGCGCCGCCGTGGCCGCCGCCGTCACGGTCTCCGGTACGACTGTGGCCGTCACCGCGGCTCCTCCCCGGTCAGCTCGCGGCTCAGGTCGGTGGCGAGTTCACGCATCCGCCGGTCGTGCGCGGCGGTCGCGGGACGCTGGGCGTACCAGAGATCGGAGAAGATCGCCCCGGCCGCGTGCAGCGTCGGCCGGACCTGCGGCCGGTTACGGGCCGCCGCCTCGGTCAGCTCGACGACGGTGAGCCCGGGGCGGGGTTCCACCACCTGCCGGACGACCAGCAGCCGGACCATCTCGCGCAGGCGCTCCCGGACCGCCTCGGCGTACCGGCCCTCGGCCGCCAGCCGGTCGGCCGGCCCGAGCCCGCCTGCCGGCACGGGTTCCGGGGTCCGGGGCGCGGGCAGGCGTACCGGCGGCGGATCGGTGCGCTTCCGGCTGCGCCGCCGGAACCGGGGCAGGCGGAACCGGGGCAGGCGGAACCGGGGCAGCCGTGGACGCCGCCACCGGGGGAGACTGAACCGGGGCAGCCGGCGGGGCACCCAGGCCGGGAAGAAGTACCAGCCCAGCGCCGCCAGCAGCGCGACCGCCAGCAGGATCAGCGCGACCAGCGGCAGCGGCACCACGTCACCGAGGGCCGCGACCGTCTCGGTCCACCACCGGCTCACCGGTGCGCCGCCAGCAGGACCGGCTCGGGCACGTCGGCCGGCGCGCGGGAGAGCCGGATGTCCAGCCCTTCGGTGCGGATCCGGGTCTCCAGGTGCAGCACCGCGTCCAGGCAGGCGAGCGCCGGGTACGCCAGCGCGTTCACAGCGGTGAAGGCGGCGATCGTCACCGGCAGCGCCCAGGCCGAGACGTCGAACAGGCCCAGCATGGTGAGGCCCTGGTAGAGACCCAGCCCGATGCCGAGCCGGATCAGCCACCAGCCCAGGTAGCCCAGCAGCCGTATCGCGGCGGCCCGCGCGCTGACCCGGCCGGCCAGGCGTAGCGCCCGCCAGGGCACCAGGTGCGCGGGCACCCCGTCCAGCACCAGGACCGGCACCACCAGGCCGAGCAGCGCGTACGCCGGGAACCAGCCCGGCCCGGTCAGCCCGGCGGCGGTGACGGTCAGCCCGACCAGGACGGCGGCCGGCAGTGCCGCGCCGAGCCGGGCGCCGCGCAGCAGCTCCGACGGTGCGGGACGGCGCCCCAGAAGCGCCGCGCCGGCGCCGCGAGCCGCAGGGGCGCCGAGCAGCGCGACGATCGCGGCCTCGGTGCCCGCGCCGGCCGCCAGCAGCAGCCAGTACACGCGGAGGGAGTCGCCGAACTCCGCCGGCCACCAGAACGGCGGTTCGGTCCCGGCGAGCATCCGCAGCGGGTGGAGCACCGCCTGTTCGGCGAGGGCCAGCAGCAGGGCGAGCGGGACGAGCACCCGGGCCTGGTCGCGCAGCAGCAGCACGGCCGCGTCGAGCAGCTCGCCGACGGTCAGCGGACGGCGCGGCAGCACCGCGGTCGGGCCGGCGTCGGGCACGCGTACTCCTGGGCGGGGCGAGCGGAGGTGGCGGGCGGGGCGACGCCCGGGGGATCATGGTTGCACGGCGGGTCCGCATCCGGTGGACCCGTCCGCCCCGGCGCGCCACGCTGGGCGGCCACGCCGACTTGCTGTGGTGCGCGGGGCCGCTCGGCGCTACGGTCTCGTGGAGACGCCGAACACTCCAGACGAACGGGGATGGAACGATAAACCCCATGAGAGCCCGGGTACTCGTGGTCGACGACGACCCCGCCCTCGCCGAGATGCTCGGCATCGTGCTGCGCAGCGAGGGCTTCGTGCCGTCCTTCGTCGCGGACGGCGAACGGGCGCTGGCCGCGTTCCGCGACAACCGACCCGACATCGTCCTGCTCGACCTGATGCTGCCGGGCATGAGCGGCATCGACGTGGCCCGCGCCATCCGGGGCGAGTCCGGCGTGCCGATCGTGATGCTGACCGCCAAGAGCGACACAGTCGACGTGGTGCTCGGGCTGGAGTCCGGCGCCGACGACTACGTGGTCAAGCCGTTCAAGCCCAAGGAGCTGGTGGCCCGGATGCGGGCCCGGCTGCGCCGCGGCGAGGACGTGGCGCCGGAGATGCTGACCATCGGCCCGCCCGGCAACCAGATCACCATCGACGTGCCGGCCCACACGGTCAGCCGCGACGGCGAGGAGGTGAAGCTGACGCCGCTGGAGTTCGACCTGCTGGTCGCGCTCGCCCGCAAGCCGCGTCAGGTCTTCACCCGCGAGGTGCTGCTGGAGCAGGTCTGGGGCTACCGCCACGCGGCGGACACCCGCCTGGTCAACGTGCACGTCCAGCGGCTGCGCGCCAAGATCGAGCCGGATCCGGAGCGACCCGAAATCATCCTCACCGTGCGGGGCGTGGGCTACAAGGCGGGTACCGGATAGCCTGGTCAGCACTGTGGTGACCACCCCGATGCCCGACCCGCCGACCGCCGCGCCCCGCCGGCTCCACGCCGTGCGGGCGATCTGGCTCGTCCTGACCGGCCGGGTCGCCCGGCTGGTGGCCGCGGTGCACCAGGCGTGGCGGCGGTCGCTCCAGGTCCGTGTGGTCACCATCACGCTGGTGGCGTCGAGCCTGCTGGTGGGCGGTTTCGCCTATCTGATCGCCGACAAGATCACGAGCATCCTGCTGGAGAACGCCGAGACCGACGTGCGGCTGCGGTTGAGCAACGGCAGCGAGTACGCGGCCAAGCAGTTCAACCTCTACAGCCAGCCGCAGGAGGCGCAGCTCCAGAACACCATCGACGGCACCGTCAACTACCTGGCCGGCGGAGACCCCACCCAGACCAGCGGCGTGGTGGTGGCGATCACCGCCGACAACTTCGCCGAGTTCATCGAGCCGCGTACCACGCCCGACGTGCCGGTGGGCGCGGTGATCGGCGACGAGCTGCGGGCCACAGTCGCCTCCGGCAAGGTCGCACACCAGATCCGTACCGGCTCGCTCGGCGACGAGCGGACGAAATACCTGGTCTACGGCTCCCCGGTGCCCACCAAGTTCGGGCAGGTCGAGCTCTACTACCTCGTACCCCTGGCGCGGCAGGACGCGACGGCGGCCGACGCCCGCGCCACGGTGGTCGCCACCGGCGTCGCGCTGGTGCTGCTGCTCGGCCTGCTGGCCGCCCTTGTCACCCGCCTGGTGGTGACGCCCGTACGGGTGGCCGCGCGCACCGCGCAGCGGCTCTCCGCCGGCCTGCTCGACCAGCGCATGGTGGTCTCCGGCGAGGACGACCTCGCCCTGCTGGCCGCCTCGTTCAACCAGATGGCGACGAACCTGCAACGGCAGATCCTCCGGCTGGAGGAGATGTCCCGGCTGCAACGCCGGTTCACCTCAGACGTCTCGCACGAGCTGCGGACACCGCTGACGACGGTACGGATGGCAGCCGACCTGATCTTCGCCGAGCGCGACGAGTTCGACCCGGCGGTGGCCCGCAGCGCCGAGCTGCTCCAGGCCGAGCTGGACCGGTTCGAGGAACTGCTCACCGACCTGCTGGAGATCAGCCGGTTCGACGCCGGCTTCGCGGTGCTGGACAGCGAGCCGACCGACCTGGTGCCGGTGGTGCACCGGGTGACCGAGCGGCTGGCCGGGCTGGCCGAGCGGGTCGGGGTGACCATCGAGCTGGACCTGCCGGACACTCCGGTGATCGCCGAGGTCGACCCGCGCCGCGTCGAGCGGGTGCTGCGCAACCTGGTCGGCAACGCGGTCGAGCACGGCGAGGCCAAGCCGGTACGGATCACCCTGGGCCAGGACCAGAGCGCGGTGGCGATCACCGTGCGGGACCACGGGGTCGGCCTCAAGCCGGGGGAGGAGAAGCTGGTGTTCAACCGCTTCTGGCGGGCCGACCCGTCGCGCGCCCGGCAGACCGGCGGCACCGGGCTGGGCCTGTCGATCAGCCTGGAGGACGCCCGCCTGCACGGCGGCTGGCTGGAGGCGTGGGGCGCGCCGGGGCAGGGCGCGCAGTTCCGCCTCACCCTGCCGGCCCGGGCCGGGGACCGGCTCACCACCTCCCCGCTGCGGCTGGTGCCGGCCGACGCCACGGTGCCGTTCGGCGGCCCCCGCGACGGCGGGCTGCCCGCCGTCGGGCCCGGCGGCGGTGTCGCGGCGCTGACCGCCGGACCGGCCGGCGGGGGCGACCACGCGGAGGCGCGGCCGTGAACCGCCGCGTCCTGGCCCTGCTGCTGACCGGCGCGCTGCTGCCGGCCGCGCTCGCCGGATGCGGCATCCCGGACCAGACGGACGTGCAGGTGGACGGCTCGGTGCCGGCCGCCGAGTCCGGGGCGCTCAACGGCAGCCCGGCCCGGCCGCCCGAGCCGGCCGACAGCAGCGAGCCGGTGCCCTTCATCGAGAACTACCTGCGGGCCGCCGCGGCAGGGGAACGCGACCAGGCGTACGCCCGGGCCCGGAAGTTCCTCGCCGCGGAGGCCCGCGACCTGCTTCCCGGCAAGCCGCAGACCAGCGAGGTCGAACTGACAGTGGTGCGGCTGCGGGAGAAGCCGGAGAGCACGCCGCCCAACAACCAGGGCACCAGCACCGTGACGCTCAAGGTGCAGCAGGTGGGCGTGCTGCGCGCCGACGGCACGCTCGGCCCGCCGGTGGCGAGCGAGACGCAGTACGCCTTCGAGCTGCGCCGGGCCGAGCAGGCCGGTACCGGCCTGCTGATCACCGAGCTGCCGAACGTGCTGCTGGCCAGCGACTCGGCGATGCGCGAGTACTACCGTCCCCGCACCGTCTACTTCTGGAACACCGACCTGACCCGGCTGGTGCCGGACCAGCGCTACCTGCCCTCGTCGGCGCCGACCGAGCGCCGGATCACCGAGGTGATGAAGTGGCTGGCCGACCGCCCGTCGGACTGGCTGGCCCCCGGCGTGACCGGGCTGCCCGACGGCACCCAGCTGATCAACAATGCGACCGGCGCCGACGGCCACTGGGAGATAAACCTGAACATGCCGGGCGCCAACGAGCAGCGGCTGACCCGGCTCGGCACCCAGCTGGCATGGTCGCTGTCGGACCTCGACGGCCAGGTCGACCTGAAGATCCAGAACCAGAAGCGGCTCACCGTCGACCTGCGGCGGGAGCGCGTCTCCACCGCCGCCTATCCACGCGGCGGCGATCCGATGCGGTTCGCCGTCTACGACGGCGCCGTCCGCCCCCTGGCGTTCGGCAACGAGTCGCGTGCCGCCGTTCCGCTGCCGCCCGCGGAGAACCGCAACGTGGTCTCCGCGTCGCTCGCCCGCGCCGACGACCAGGTGCTCGCCGCGCTCGTGGTGACCGGGTCGGACAACCGCAGGCGGCTCAAGGTGGGCACCGGTCCGGAACCGGTCGCGATGCTCAGCCCCGGCGACCGTACGTTCCGGGCGATGAGCCGTCCCACCTGGCTGCGGTCGCTGAACAAGGCCCGCCCGGCCGGTCTGGTGGCGGCGGACGGCCGGCTCTACCGGTTCGACGGCGCGGGCCGGATGAGCGAGATCCCGCTGTCCGTTCCCGGGCCGGTGACGGCTGTGGCCGGTTCCCTCGACGGCCACCGGATCGCGCTGGCCTCCGGCGGCGCGGTCTTCGTCGCCGCGGTGAGCGTCGACGGTGGCGTGGTCAGCCTCGGACAGCCCCGCCGGGTGACCACGCTGCTCACCGGCGTGACGGTGGTGGACTGGGTGGCGGAGAACGAGCTGGCGCTCGCCGGCAACGAGGCGGACCGGCGTTCGGCGATCCACCAGCTCAGCGTCGACGGTGCCTGGGAGACCCCGCTGGCGGTGGAGATCGGCGCCCCGGTGACCCAGCTCGCCGGTTATCCGGGCGGCGGCGACCGCGGCCTGGCCGCGTTCTCGTTCATGTTCGAGACGGACGGCGCGGCCTGGCGGAACAACCCGTTCGACTACGTGAAGCGGGAGCAGGTGCTCGACGTTCCGTCGGGCAGCCGGGCGACCAACCCGACCGCGCCGTTCTTCCTCTACTGAGCCGTCCGTGCGTGACCTGGGCGGGCTCTGGTCGGACCTGACCGACCTGGTGCTGCCCGCCGGGTGCGCGGGCTGCGGCGCGGGATCGGTACGGCTGCGGCACGGCTTCTGCCCCGGCTGCGTGCGGGAGCTGGAGTCGCTGCGTCCCGCACCTGCCCGGCCCGATCCGGCTCCACCCGGCCTGCCGCCCTGCGTCGCGCTCGGCCCGTACGGCGGCGCGCTGCGCGAGGGTCTGCTGGCGTACAAGGAACGGGGCCGGCACGGGCTGGCCCGGCCGTTGGGCGCGCTGCTCGCCGAGGTGGTCGCGGTGGCGGCAGGGCAACCCGGCCCGGTCACGCTCGTGGCGGTGCCCGACACCGCTCGCGCCGCCCGGGCCCGCTACGGCGACCACCTCGACCGGCTCGTCCGGCCGGCGGCGGCCCGGTTACGCGCGGCCGGCTGGCCGGTACGCGTGCTGCGCCCGCTGCGGGCGCTGCCCCGGACCGACTCGGTGGCGCTGGACAGCGCCGGGCGGGCCGCCGCGGCCGAGGAGGCGTTCCGGTTGCGCCGCCCGTCGGCCGGCCACCGGCCGGGGGAGACGGTCGTGCTGCTCGACGACATCGTCACCACCGGCGCCACGCTGGCGGCGGTGAGCCGGATGTTGCACCGCGCGGGAATGACGCCAAAGGCCGCGGCCGTGCTCGCCGCAACGCAAAAGCGGCACCGTCGGTGACGCTTCGTGTATCCGTTTCACCCCATGGTGTATGAGCTGTTAAATTTCGCGACCGCCTTCGGCAACCAGGGGTGACGGTTGGCCGTACAGGAGTTAGCGTTTCGGTGTCGGGGGTAGTGAGGGTCAAACCTTCCCCCGGCACTGGAAGGAGGCGTAGCCGAACAACACCGGTCGACGCCGAGCGGGGCCCTCCCGGGTGCGTCGACCGGATGATCCGGACCGAACGACCGTCCGAACAAGGGAGGTCACGTGGACATCGTGGTCAAGGGCCGTAACGTCGAAGTGCCGGACCATTACCGGGTGCACGTAGCCGAGAAGCTCGCGAAGATCGAACGCTACGACCAGAAGCTCATTCGCGTGGACGTCGAGTTGTTCCACGAGCGCAATCCACGCCAGGCGGACACCTGCCAGCGGGTGGAGATCACGTGCGTGACGCGCGGCCCGGTGATCCGGGCCGAGGCCTGCACGAACGACTTCTACAGCGCGCTCGACGCCGCCATCGCCAAGCTGGACACGCGATTCCGCCGCGCGGCGGACCGTCGCCGGGTACACCGCGGACGGCATGCGCCGATCTCCGTGGCCGCCGCGACCGCCGGCCTGCCGGTTGCCGACCTCGACGGGCCCGGACTGGCGGCGCTCGACGGCCACGGCACCGCCACAGCGGTCGCGGAACGCCCCGACGAGAGCGGCCACACCGAACCCGACGACCAGCCGTGGCACATCGCCCGGGCGAAGGTCCACCCCGCCGAACCGATGACCGTCGACGACGCGCTGTTCCAGATGGAACTGGTCGGCCACGACTTCTACCTGTTCCAGGACAAGGAGTCCGGCCGCCCGAGCGTGGTCTACCGGCGGCACGCGTACGACTACGGGATCATCCAGCTCGACACGTGACCCCTTGACCGGTGAGTACGGGCCCCCGCGCGGGGGCCCGTACTCAATTCTCGTCGGTGGCCAGCCGGCCGTAGACCACCGAGTCGACACGGGCGCCGTCCGGGCCGGGCAGCCGGCCGCGCAACAGACCCTCCCGCCGGAAGCCGGCCCGTTCCAGCACCCGCTGCGAGGCGACGTTGTCCGGCCGCGTGCCGGCCCACAGCCGGGCCACCCCGATGCCGAACGCCCACCCCGCGACCAGCCGGACCGTCCGGGCCGCCAGCCCGCGCCCGCGCGCCTCGGGCAGCAGGCTGTAGCCGATCATGGCCTGCCCGGTGGCCGGCTCGTCGTAGAACAGCGCGCAGCCGCCGACGACAGCGCCGGTGACCGCGTCGACGATCGCCAGGTCGGCGGCCTCGCCGGCGAGCCAGCGGCTCGCCGCCAGCCGGCAGCGGCGCGCGAGCGCCGCCCGCTCCGGCGCCACCGGCGGCACCCGGTTCGCCACCACCTCCGGCAGCGAGTGCAGCCGGTACAGCGCGTCCGTGTCCGCCAGCTCCACCGGGCGCAGCGTCACCACGCCGTCGGTGAGCCGGCCGTCCGGCAGGTCCGGCAGCAACCGGGCGAGCGGCCCGGGCGGGTCGTCGGCCAGCCGCACCCAGGCGATCAGATCCTGGCGTACGCCGTCGCCGTCCGCGCCCGCCGCCCGGCGTACGCCCTCGTGCCGGTAACCGCAGGCGAGCGCGATGCGCTGGCTCGCCACGTTCTCCGTGCGGGTGAGCAACTCCAACCGGGCCGCCCCGGCGGCGAACGCCCGCTCGGTCAGCAGCCGGGTGGCGGCGGTGGCCACGCCCCGGCCGCGCGCCGCCGCTCCCACCCAGTAACCGATCTCGTACGTCGCCCGCTCCGCGCTGAGCCGGGTCAGCCCGATGCTGCCGAGCAGCCGGTCGCTCGCCGGGTCGGCGATCGTGTACGCCGCACCGCCCGCCGCCCACGCCGCGGGCGCGCCCTCGGTGACCCACCAGCGAGCGGCGTCGGAGTCGTACGGGTCGGGCAGCAGGGGCATGAACCGGCGGATCTCCGGATCGGCGCACCCGGCCACCATCTCGGGCACGTCCGCGAGGTGGCACGGCCGCAGCCGTACGCCGTACCCCTCGATCGCCTCCGGCGTCACGCCAGGTCGCCCGGGAGCAGGCCGCCGATCCACACGTCCTGCCGCTCGCCGCGGTGCTGGACGCCGCCGCGCAGCGTGCCCTCGACGGTGAACCCGGCCTTCTCGGCGGCCCGCCGCGAGGCGGTGTTGCCCACGTTCGCCCGCCACTCGATCCGGGCCAGGCCGAGCGTGGTGAAACCCCAGGCGCACACCGCGGCGAGCGCGGCCGGCAGGTAGCCCCGGCCGCGGGCGTGCGGCGCGGTCATGTAGCCCACGTCGGCCACCAGCGGGTCGTTCGGCAGCAGGCGCAGGTCGATCGACGCGACGTAGCGGTCGTCCGGGTCGGCCACGGCGAACGTCACTGCCGTTCCCCGCGCCCAGGCCGGGCGCACCAGGTCGCGCAGGAAGCCCTCGGCGTGCTCCGGCCGGTACGGGTGCGGCACCGTGGTCCAGCGGATCGTCTGCTCGTCCTGGCAGGTGCGGGTCACCGCGGCCAGGTCGCGTTCCTCCAGCGCGCGCAGCCGCAGTTCGGTGTCGCCTGCGGTGGCGAACAGGACCGGCTGCGGCCGGCCGAAGACCGCCGCGCGGCGGGCCTGGAGCGTGTCCGGGCCGTAGGGGACCGGGTCGCCGGCGGCGGCGACCTCCCCGGGGAGCAGCGAGCCGATCCAGCCCTCGGGCCGGCCGCCGGGGCTGGGGTCGGCAAGCCGCAGCTCACCCTCGATCCGGAAGCCGGCGCGCAGCGCGACCAGCCGGGAGGCGTGGTTGCCGATCTCGGCCTGCCAGGTGAGCCGGCGCAGCTTGAGCGCGTCGAACGCCCAGCGGGCGAGCGCGCGGGTGGCGCGGACCGCGACGCCCCGGCCCCGGGCCCACGGCGCGGTCCAGTAGCCCACCTCGGCCGACTCCCGCGCGCGGTCGACGGAGACCAGGCCGAAGGAGGCGAGCAGCTCACCGGTGCCGGCGTCGCAGACCGCGAAGAGCGCACCGGTGCCCTCGGCCCAGGCGGTGGCGCTGATCGTGGTGACGTACTCGCTCGCGTGCTCCAGAAGGTACGGGCGAGGTACGGTGGTCCAGCGCTGGATGTCCGGATCCTGGCAGGCACGGTGCACCGCGTCGGCGTCCTCCGCGCGCCACTGGCGCAGCAGCAGGCCGTCCTCGATGATCTCCACAGGCTCCATTCGAGCCATCGTGCCGGATCGTTCGCGCACGGCGTAACCCGATTAGCGGCCGGTGGCGCACGGTCGCGGCGTTATGTCGGGTTCCGGAGCCCGGACCGCCGCCACCAGTGACCATCGTCGCGTCGGAGCGCCTACGATGGTTCGAGACCGTCTAGGGGAGCGTTGATCCGTGTCGATTCTGGAAAAGTTCCTTCGCGCCGGCGAGGGCCGCATGGTGCGTCGGCTGAAGGCCATCGCTGCCGCCGTCAACTCGATCGAGGACGACTACGTCAACCTCAGCGACGACGAGCTGCGCGCCATGACCGACCAGTTCAAGGAGCGGCTCGAGGATGGCGAGACCCTCGACGACCTGCTGCCCGAGGCGTTCGCGGTGTGCCGGGAAGCCGCCTCGCGGGTGCTCGGCCAGCGCCCCTACGACGTCCAGGTGATGGGTGGCGCGGCGCTGCACTTCGGCAACATCGCCGAGATGAAGACGGGTGAGGGCAAGACGCTCACCTCGGTCATGCCGGTCTACCTGAACGCGCTCGCCGGCAAGGGCGTGCACGTGATCACGGTGAACGACTACCTGGCCGAGCGCGACGCCGCCTGGATGGGCCGCGTCCACGAGTTCCTCGGCCTGCAGGTCGGCGTGGTGCTGCCCAACCGGCCCGCCAGCGAGCACCGCGCGGCCTACGAGTGCGACATCACCTACGGCACCAACAACGAGTTCGGCTTCGACTACCTGCGCGACAACATGGCCTGGTCGAAGGACGAGCTGGTCCAGCGCGGCCACTTCTTCGCCGTGGTCGACGAGGTCGACTCGATCCTGATCGACGAGGCGCGTACCCCGCTGATCATCTCCGGTCCGGCCGAGCACTCCGCCCGGTGGTACCAGGAGTTCGCCGCCGTGGTGGCCCGGCTCCAGCCCGGCACCGACGGCGAGGGCGACTACGAGGTCGACTACGCCAAGCGCACCATCGCGATCACCGAGCGCGGCGTGGCCAAGGTGGAGGACCGCCTGGGCATCGACAACCTGTACGAGTCGGTGAACACCCCGCTGGTCGGCTACCTGAACAACGCGATCAAGGCCAAGGAGCTCTACAAGCGCGACAAGGACTACATCGTCAACGACGGTGAGGTCCTGATCGTCGACGAGTTCACCGGCCGCATCCTGCACGGCCGCCGCTACAACGAGGGCATGCACCAGGCGATCGAGGCCAAGGAGGGGGTGGAGATCAAGCAGGAGAACCAGACGCTCGCCACCATCACCCTCCAGAACTACTTCCGCCTCTACGAGAAGCTCTCCGGCATGACCGGTACCGCCCAGACCGAGGCGGGCGAGTTCAACAAGGTCTACAAGGTCGGCGTCGTGACCATCCCGACGCACCGGCCGATGGTCCGGCTCGACCGGCCCGACGTCATCTACAAGACCGAGAAGGCCAAGTTCAACGCCGTCGTCGAGGACATCGCCGAGCGGCACGTGCAGGGCCAGCCGGTGCTGGTCGGCACCGTCTCGGTGGAGAACTCCGAGATCCTGTCGCACATGCTGCGCCGCCGCGGCATCCCGCACTCGGTGCTGAACGCGAAGTTCCACGCCAAGGAGGCGGAGATCGTCGCGCAGGCCGGGCGCAAGGGCGCGGTCACCGTCGCCACCAACATGGCCGGCCGCGGTACGGACATCCTGCTCGGCGGCAACCCCGAGTTCCTCGCCGCGAACGAGCTGCGCCAGCGCGGGCTCGACCCGGTCGAGCAGCCGGAGGAGTACGCCAAGGCGATGGAGGAGATCCTCCCGACCTGGAAGCAGGCGTGCGACGTCGAGGCGGAGGAGGTCGCCGCCGCCGGTGGGCTCTACGTGCTGGGCACCGAGCGGCACGAGTCCCGCCGGATCGACAACCAGCTGCGCGGTCGCGCCGGCCGGCAGGGTGACCCGGGCGAGTCCCGCTTCTACCTGTCGCTCCAGGACGAGCTGATGAAGCGCTTCCGGGCCGGCGCGGTCGAGGCCGTGATGGACCGCTTCAACATCCCGGAGGACGTGCCCATCGAGTCGAAGATGGTCACCCGCCAGATCAGGAGCGCCCAGGCCCAGATCGAGGGCCAGAACGCCGAGATCCGCAAGAACGTCCTCAAGTACGACGAGGTGCTGAACAAGCAGCGCCAGGTGATCTACGCCGAGCGCCTCCGGGTGCTCAACGGCGAGGACCTGTCCGACCAGGTCCGCAACATGATCGACGACGTGGTGACCGCGTACGTGGTCGGCGCGACGAGCGACGGCTACGCCGAGGACTGGGACCTCGACCAGCTCTGGTCGAGCCTGAAGCAGCTCTACCCGGTGGGGATCACCGTCGAGGAGCTGGAAGAGGAGGTCGGTTCCCGCTCGGGCATCGACCAGGACTTCCTGCTCGCCCGCCTGAAGGAGGACGCGCACGCCGCGTACGACAGGCGTGAGGAGAGCCTCGGCGAGGAGGCGGTGCGTCAGCTCGAGCGCATGGTCCTACTCCAGGTGATCGACCGTAAGTGGCGCGAGCACCTCTACGAGATGGACTACCTCCAGGAGGGCATCAGCCTGCGGGCGTACGCCCAGCGCGACCCGGTCATCGAGTACCAGCGCGAGGGCTTCGACATGTTCGCCTCCATGATGGACGGCATCAAGGAGGAGACTGTCGGCTTCCTCTACAACCTGGACGTCCAGGTCGAGGAGGCGGAGCCGGAGGCCGAGGAGGTGCAGCTGCTGGAGAAGCCGGTGGAGATCCGGGCCAAGGGTCTCAACCGCGCGCCGCAGCAGCAGGGCCTGCAATACTCCGCGCCCGCCGTGGACGGCGAGGCCGGCCGGGGTGCCCCGGTGATCGAGCGGCCCGAGCAGCAGGCGCCGGCGCTCGGCATCGGCCAGCAGTCCTCGGAGCGCCCGGCCGCCACCACGCCGCGCCGTGCGCCGGCCGGGGCGAGCGGCCAGGCTGTGGCCGCCAGCACCGCCCGGCGGGCCGCGCCCGGCCAGGTCGACGGCGGTGAGGGCCCGTCCCGTAACGCGCCCTGCCCGTGTGGCTCGGGCCGCAAGTACAAGCGCTGCCACGGCTCGCCCAACGGCGGCAACTGACCCCGAACACCCACGACGGGCCCCGGCCACCAAGGCCGGGGCCCGTCGCCGTCCTCCCGTCCTCCCTCCCGTCCTCCCTCGCGCCCTCCCTCGGTCGATCTTGCAGTTGCGGCCCCTGTTGTGACCGATTCATACCGGAATCGGGGGTACGAAAGTGCAAGATCGCGGGGGTTTGGTGGGGTGGGGTGGGCTGGAGATCCTCGTTCGCCTGGTTGTTGCGGCGAACCTCCCGTTGAGCGAGATTAGCGTTCCGCTTGGTGGGAGCGGTGGAGATCTTGGTAGGAAAGGGCCCCTATGAGGGCCGTTTGGTACCAAGATCGCGCCGGCCCGGGCGCTGAGTGCCGGGCGTCCGCACGCCGACCGGCGCGGGTGGCCGCGGCGCGTCGGGCCAGGTCGGGGAGGCGATGGCCGGGCTCAAAGGACGTCCAGGACCTGGCACAGCCAGGTGCCTCGACGGCGTTCCAGGCGTATCGCCACCGCCCAGCTCGCGCCCCCGGCGCCCGCGAACACGGCGGTGGCCTCGACCGCACCCGCGCGCGGCTCGCACACGCGCAGGCGCCGCAGCAGCAGCGCCGGCCGGGCGGTACGGCGGCGGACCGGTGTCACCCGGCGGGCCGCGCGGGTCAGCTCGGCTGCCACCGGGCCGGCCGACTCGGGCAGGCAGAGCGGCCGGAGCTGACCGGGTGGGCGGAAGCCGTTGACGATCTCCAGGAAGGTGCGCACGAACAGGTGCGCGGCTCGCGCTCCCTCGGGTGTGGCGGAGGCGAGGGCTGACGCCTGCGCCCCGGACCAGCGGGGCCAGGCGGTCGCCGGGTCCGGTGCTCGACCGGCGGGGCGTGCGGCGGCACGGCGGCGTGGGTCGGCCAGGTCGAGCGTGAGCTGACCGACGGGACTCCAGAGCGGTTCCTCGTCGGTGCACGGCGGGTCGAGCGGCGGGGCGGGCCGGAGACGGACCGGCGGGCGGGGTGCGCGGGGACGGCGGGTGTCGACCATCTCGAATCCTTGCGTTTGCCTTCGTTTGCCTCCGACAGACTCTCATCTTCCCGGACGCGGACGATCGCCGTCAATGGCTCACGGTCCCCGGGTGGTCACTCCTCGTCGCGCTCGCCGAGCGGGTTGCCGCGTACCCATTCGGCGGTCTCGGCGTACTTGCGCTCGATGTATTCCTCCAGCCGGGCGCGCTCGACCCGCCACTGGCCCCGGCCACCGATCTTGATCGCGGGCAGTTCGCCGCTGCGGACCATGTGGTAGACCTGCGAGTCCGACACGTTCAGCTCGGCGGCGACGTCGGACAGCAGCAGGAACCTCGACTCCACGGTGTGACTCCCGGGGTTGGTTGTGTTTGCTTCAGTTTGCCATCACCAGGTGACATCGCCGCGCGCCCGTTCGGGAGACACACCGGCGGGAGACTTCACCCGCGCGGGTGCCGGGTGTATGACGGTCTCGGCGTACGGCATGATCGGCGCCCGGAGTCGGCGTCCGCCGACGATCGGCCTGAGTGTGGGAGTGACCGGTGACCGACGAGCTTGTCCGGGTGTACCTGCCGGCGACCGTTCCCATGCTCGCCCGGCTGCGCGAGGAGGGGCTGAGCGCCGAGGCGGCGCACGCCGTGACCCCGGAGCTGCGCGAGTGGTACGCCGAGGGCGACGAGGAGGAACTGGAGTACGTGGCCTTCACCCGGGCCGCCCAGGACGCGTTGCTCCTGCTCCGGCACGACCCCGCCGCCCCCCGGCGACGGGTGGTGGTCTCGGCCGACCTGCCGGCCCGTGCTGTCGGCCGGGTCGGCGGCGAGCTGGGATCGAGCGTGGTCCGGCCGGTCGGACCGGTACCCGTGAAGTCGGTCGCCGCGCTGCACGTGGACGGCGCGGACGCGGTCGAGGACGTGGCCGCCGCCGTCGACGTGGTGGTGGAGGCCCAGGCCGGTGACCCGGACGCCCAGTTCACAGTCGACGGCGCCGAGGACCACGAACTGGAGTGGTACGACGTGACCGAGCTGGACCTGCTCCTGCGCGAAGCGGGCTGACGGCGCGCGGTTCAGGCCGCGGGCTCGTCCTCGTCGTCGTCCACCGGGCGCGGCCCGAGCGTGCGCCCGAAGACGATGAGCGTGGTCAGCGCGCCCACGAAGAGCACCCAGATCCCGTTGTCCACCCGCGAGGTGCCCAGCGCGGTCTGCGCCACCTCGTCGGCCTCGCTGAGCGCCGCGGCCAGGTCGAGCAGCCCACGGCCGCCGATCCGGATGATCACCTCGGTGAGCAGCAGGAGCAGGCCCGCGCCCGCCCCGGCGACCAGGTAGGCCGGCCAGCGCAGCGGCGACGCGGCGCCGTCGCGGCGCTCCGCCCGACGCCGGGACCAGGTGAGATAGAGGTACGCGGCCAGGCCGGCGAGCAGCCCGGCGAGCAGCGACTCGGTACGCGAGACCCACTTCGCGGCGTCGAGCACCGACTGCTGGGTCTCCCCGGCGCCGAACAGGTCGGAGAGCGGGTCGCGGACGCGGCTGAACAGCACCACGAAGATCTGCGCGGTGAGCGTGGCGAGGGTGATCGCCCCCACCACCCGGGCCTGGCGCGCACCGGCCATCGCCCCGCCGATGATCGCTGCCGCCGCCGCGGTACCGGCGATGGTGTTCGTGGTGGCGTTGTCCGCGTACGTCAGGTTGATCGCCACCGCGGTGACGAGCCCGACCAGGAGGCCGGTGCCGACGGCGGCCAGGAAGCGCAGCGTGGCGCGGCCCAGCCGGTTGGTCGCGAGCAGGGCCACCGTGGCGCCGGTGACCAGCGCCGCGGTGATGACGCCTGGCAGCGCGTACGCGGAGAGGCTGATCGCGGTGACGCCTGCCGCCGTGGAGTGGATCGCCTCGCGGGTGGACCAGAGCATGGCGGCCAGCCACCCGGCCGAGATCAGGGCGAGCACGATCGCGCCCGGCGCGAACTCCGGCCGCCCACCGGTGACAGTGCCCTCGTCCGCGTGCCCGGCTGCTTCCTCGCCGGAGGACGTCTCGACGGCGGTCCCGTCGCCCGTGGTGGGCTCGACGGCCTCGGGCTGATCCGTCTCCGCGGCCGTGGAGCTGCCGGGCTGGTTGCTCATCGTCTTCCCTTCGACGGTCGCCGGATCTTCCCGCGCCGGGCGGGGCAGGTCACCGGTCATCCAGCGTACGCGGCGTGCCGTCGCTCCCCGGGCGGGCCGTGTGCCGTCCGCGCCTTGATCGACTGCAGTACGCCGATGTGGTGGTATCCCGAAGGCTCGGATGCCGCCGTCCCCCCGAGGTGGAGTCGATCAACCGGTCCGCGCGGGTGCCGACGAATCGTCGATGAACGGGGTTGCGATCCGATGTTTCGTCGGATGTGGGTGGGTTGAGCCGACGGTCCCGAGATGATCCGGCTGTCCGGTGTGGCGGGGAGGCGCGGTCGGCGGGGGCGTCTCGTGACAGAATCGGGCCAGGTCCCGCCGCCGCTGACCCCGCGGTGTCCGGCGTCCGGCCGCCGGCCGGCGCCAGCGGGTCCGGTTTCGCCGTCGCCGTCGAGATCGCCAGGAGCCTGTGATGGACGCCGTGTTCTCCGTACCCGAGCCGCTCAACGAGCCGGTGCACACCTACGAGCCCGGCAGTGCCGACCGGGAACGGCTCCAGCGGCGGCTGGCCGAACTGGCCGCCGAGCGGATCGAGCTGCCGATGACGATCGCGGGCGAGCGCCGGATGGCCGGCGGCGCCTCGATCGACGTGGTGCAGCCGCACAAGCACGCGCACGTCCTCGGCGTCACCGGGCACGCCACCCACGACGACGCCCGCGCCGCGGTCCGGGCCGCCAAGGACGCCGCTCCGATGTGGCGGGCGCTGCCGTTCGAGGAGCGGGCCGCGATCTTCCTGCGCGCCGCCGACCTGCTCGCCGGCCCCTGGCGGGACACGCTCAACGCGGCCACCATGCTCGGCCAGTCCAAGACCGCCGTCCAGGCCGAGATCGACGCGGCGTGCGAGCTGATCGACTTCCTCCGCTTCAACGTGCACTTCGCCCGGCGGCTCCTGGCCGAGCAGCCGCTGTCCTCGCCCGGGGTCTGGAACCGCCTCGACCACCGGCCGCTGGAGGGGTTCGTCTACGCGATCACCCCGTTCAACTTCACCGCGATCGCCGGCAACCTGCCGTCCGCGCCGGCCATGCTCGGCAACACTGTGGTCTGGAAGCCGTCCCCGACGCAGCAGTTCGCGGCGCACTTCACCATGCGCCTGTTCGAGGCCGCCGGCCTGCCGCCCGGTGTGATCAACATGGTCACCGGGCGCGGCGAGGAGGTCTCCGAGGTGGCGCTGGCCGACCCGGACCTCGCAGGTATCCACTTCACCGGCTCGACCAAGGTGTTCCAGCACCTGTGGAAGACCGTCGGCGACAACATCGCCCGCTACCGGGGCTACCCCCGGCTGGTCGGCGAGACCGGCGGCAAGGACTTCGTCGTCGCGCACCCCAGCGCCGACGTGGACGCGCTGCACACCGCGCTGATCCGGGGCGCCTACGAGTACCAGGGCCAGAAGTGCTCGGCCGCCTCGCGGGCGTACGTCCCGCGGTCGATCTGGGAGGGCGGGCTGCGCGACCGGCTCGCCGCCACCGCCGACTCGCTGACCTACGGCGACGTGACCGACTTCAGCAACTTCGGCGGCGCGGTGATCGACGACAAGGCGTTCGGCCGGCACACCGCCGCGCTGGAGCTGATCAAGGGCGACGACTCCTGCCGCATCCTGGCCGGCGGCACCGCCGACGACTCGGTCGGCTACTTCGTCCGGCCGACGCTGTTCGAGTGCTCCGACGCCGCGCACGAGACGTTCACCACCGAGTACTTCGGGCCGATCCTCGGCGTGCACGTCTTCGACGACGCCCGCTTCGACGACGTGGTCACCCAGGCCGAGTCGATCGCGCCGTACGCGCTGACCGGGTCGATCTTCGCGACCGACCGCCGGGTGGTGGACCAGGTGGCGGAGAAGATGCGGTACGCCGCCGGCAACTTCTACATCAACGACAAGCCGACCGGCGCGGTGGTCGGGCAGCAGCCGTTCGGCGGCGCCCGGGCCAGCGGCACCAACGACAAGGCGGGCTCCTGGCACAACCTGGTCCGCTGGATGTCGCCGCGGACGATCAAGGAGACGTTCGTCCCGCCGACCGATCACGTCTACCCGCACATGGGCTGAGGCGCTCCGAGAGGGCCCGTCCCGGCCGGGGCGGGCCCTCTTCCTCATCCGACAGTGCACATCGGACCCGTCATCGGGTGCCGAAATGAGCAAATCCTGGACGCCAGAGCCGACAAAGTGGCAGCTTAGAGGGCATGGCGGAATCCGGAGTCAACCCGACGGCAGCAGCTCTGCTCGGTCTGCTGCACGACGGCCCGATGACTGGCGGCCAGTTGATGGCCGCCGCTGAGCGCCGGCTGGCGCCGTACTGGTCGATGACCCGCAGTCAGGTCTACCGGGAGCTGCCGGTCCTGGCCGAGAAGGGTCTGGTGCGTCTCGGCAAGCCCGGGCCGCGGATGAGCCAGCCGTACGCGCTGACGGCGGCCGGGAAACGGACATTCTCCCGCTGGCTGGCGGAGAATCCCGGCAAGGACACCATCCGTAACCCGATAGCGCTACGGATCGCGTTCGGTGACCTGCACTCGTCGAGCCAGCTCAAGAACCTGTACGCGACGGCGAACGAGTACCACACCGAGGCGCTGGCGGCGGTGCGGGAGCAGGTCAAGAACGCCAAGAAGGAAGGCGACAGCTACGACGCCAGCGCGCTGGAGTTCGCCGTCGCCTACCACAAGGCGGCGCTGTCCTGGCTGAAGACCGCGCCCGTCGGCTGACCACCTGCGTCGACCAGGCAGTAGTCTTGTCTGTCGTGACCGCTGCCGATTACGCCGAACAGCTCAAGGACCTCGACGCCACGCTGCGCAACATCGAGGCTGTGCTCGACCTCGACAAGCTGCGCGAGCAGAAGGCCCGGCTGGAGCAGGAGGCCTCCGCCCCCGACCTCTGGGACGACCAGGCCAAGGCGCAGCAGGTGACGTCGCAGCTGTCGTACGTCAACGGCGAGATCACCAAGCTCGGTGACCTGCGCTCCCGGCTCGACGACGCCGGGGTGCTGCTGGAACTTGCCCAGGCCGAGGACGACCCGGGCGCGCTGACCGAGGTCGAGTCGGAGATCACCGGGCTGACCAAGGCCATCCAGGAGATGGAGGTCCGGACGCTGCTCTCCGGCGAGTACGACTCGCGGGAGGCGCTCGTCGCGATCCGGGCCGGGGCCGGTGGCGTGGACGCCGCCGACTTCGCCGAGATGCTGCTGCGGATGTACCTGCGCTGGGCCGAGCGGCACGGCTACCCGACCGAGGTCTACGAGACCTCGTACGCCGAGGAGGCGGGCCTGAAGTCGGCAACCTTCACGGTGAAGGTGCCCTACGCCTACGGCACGCTCAGCGTGGAGTCCGGCACGCACCGGCTGGTGCGGATCAGCCCGTTCGACAACCAGGGCCGCCGGCAGACCAGCTTCGCCGGGGTCGAGGTGCTGCCGGTCACCGAGCAGACCGACCACATCGACATCCCGGAGAACGAGGTCCGGGTGGACGTCTACCGGTCGTCCGGGCCGGGTGGGCAGAGCGTCAACACCACCGACTCGGCGGTGCGGCTGACCCACATCCCCACCGGCATCGTGGTGACCTGCCAGAACGAGAAGTCCCAGCTCCAGAACAAGGCGTCCGCGATGCGGGTGCTTCAGGCCCGGCTGCTGGAGCGCAAGCGGCAGGAGGAGGAGGAGAAGCTGGCCGGCCTGAAGACCGGCAGCACCAGCTCCTGGGGCGACCAGATGCGCTCGTACGTCCTGCACCCGTATCAGATGGTGAAGGATCTGCGTACCGAGCAGGAGACGGGCAATCCGTCCTCGGTCTTCGACGGTGACCTGGACAGCTTCATCGAGGCGGGAATCCGCTGGCGGAAGCAGCAGCAGCTCAGCGCTGACAGTGCGTGATCACGGTTGGACGCAGCGCGTCATCGATCTCGGTCTGACCGGGTAAATCGATGACGCGCACCGCTTCGGCGGGGCGTGGGGCTTGGCTCTGCGGTTACACCGCGTAGACTACCGACCCGTGATTCAGCTTGAGCAAGTGACGAAGACGTACCCGAAGGCGTCCCGGCCTTCGCTCGACAACGTGTCCGTCTCGATCGAGAAGGGCGAGTTCGTCTTCTTCATCGGTCCATCCGGCTCCGGCAAGTCCACCATCATCAAGTTGCTGCTGCACGAGGTCACGCCCAACAAGGGCCGGGTCGTCGTCAACGGCAAGGACGTCACGTCGATGCGTTCCTGGAAGCGACCCCACTTCCGGCGTTCCATCGGCTGCGTCTTCCAGGACTTCCGGTTGCTGCCGAACCGCACCGCGTACGAGAACGTGGCGTTCGCGCTGGAGGTGATCGGTAAGACGAAGGCGGTCGCCCGCCGGGTCGTGCCGGAGGTGCTGGAGCTGGTCGGTCTCGGCGGCAAGGAGCACCGCTACCCGCACGAGCTGTCCGGTGGTGAGCAGCAGCGTGTCGCGGTGGCCCGGGCGTTCGTCAACCGGCCGCTGATCCTGCTGGCCGACGAGCCGACCGGAAACCTGGACCCGGACACCTCGATCGAGATCATGCGCCTGCTGGACCGGATCAACCGCACCGGTACGACCGTCGTGATGGTCACGCACGACTCCAACATCGTGAACCAGATGCGGCGCCGGGTCATCGAGATCGAGAGCGGCCGCATCGTGCGCGACCAGGCCCGGGGCGTCTACGGCTGAGCCGGCCGACGTTCCGTAGACCCTGACGACGAAACCTCACGCCGGAGAGCCGGAGGATATCCCGATGCGGATGAAGTACGTCCTGTCCGAAGTACTGGTCGGGCTGTGGCGCAACGTCACCATGACCATCGCCATGATCATCACTATGGCGGTGTCGCTGTTCATGCTGGGCGGCAGCGGCCTTCTCTACCAGAAGGTCGGCGACATGAAGGACCTCTACTACGAGAACGTCGAGGTCTCGATCTTCCTGAAGACCGATGCCACCAAGGAACAGGTCGACGCGCTGGGCCAGCAGCTCGGCCAGGACCCGCTGGTAAAGGACTCGACGTACGTCAACAAGGAGCAGGCGTACGAGCGCTTCCAGCAGATGTACGCTGACGCCCCGGACCTGGTCAGCGCCGTCAAGCCGGACCAGCTTCCCGAGTCGTACCGGGTGAAGCTGAACGACCCGGAGCAGTACAAGGCGATCTACGACAAGTACAAGGCCACCGAGGGCATCGACACGATCGTCGACCAGAGCAAGCTGCTCGACAAGGTCTTCGGCGTGCTCAGCGGGTTCCAGAACGGCGCCCTCGCGATCGCCACCGTGATGGCCATCGCCGCCCTGCTGCTCGTCGCGAACACCATCCAGGTGGCCGCGTACAGCAAGCGGCGTGAGGTGGCGGTCATGAAGCTCGTCGGCGCGTCGAACTGGTTCATCCAGGCGCCGTTCGTGCTGGAGGCGGTGGTGGCCGGTCTGTTCGGCTCCATCCTGGGCCTGCTCGCGTTGGTCGGGGTGAAGCTGCTGTCGGCCGGCAGCTCGATGGCGGCCCTGGAGGGCCTCATCACCCCGATCTCCTGGTCCGAGATCTTCCTGACCTTCCCGCTGATGGCCGCCGTCGGTGGCGTGGTCAGCGCGGTCACCGCCTGGGTCACGCTGCGCTTCTACCTGCGGGTCTAGTCACCTCGTACGGCTCACCGAGGGCCCTCCCGCGCCGGAATAAACGGCGCGGGAGGGCCCTTGTGGTTCCGGTAGCATGATCTCCGCTCGCCGGCCGGTGGCCGGTGAGTCGATCAGGAAGGGGGTGGCGCCGATGCCACGGGAAAAGGGTCGCAAGGTGGTCGCCTCCAACAAGAAGGCGCGCCACGACTACGCCATCCTCGACACGTACGAGGCGGGCATGGCGCTCACCGGCACCGAGGTCAAGTCGCTGCGGGCCGGGCGGGCGTCGCTCGTGGACGCGTTCGCCCAGGAGCGTGACGGCGAGATCTACCTGCACGCCATGCACATCCCGGAGTACGCCCAGGGCACCTGGACGAATCATGAGCCCCGGCGTACCCGGAAGCTGCTGCTGAACCGGCTGGAGATCGACCGGCTGCTGGGCAAGCTCAAGGAGAGCGGCCTGACGCTGGTGCCGTTGCAGGTCTACTTCTCCGACGGCTGGGCCAAGGTGGAGATCGGCCTGGCGCGGGGTAAGAAGTCGTACGACAAGCGCCAGGACCTCGCCAAGCGGGACGCCGACCGGGAGATCGCCCGGGCGGTGGGCCGGCGCGGCAAGGGCATGGCTGAGTGATACGTCCGGTTCGTCCGGTGGCCCGCGTCGAGCGGGCCTCGGGATGAAACCGGTTGCGCCAGGCGTTAGGCTTGGTGTGCTGCCGACAGGGGCAGCGCTTCGAGGGGGTGACTGGTTTCGACTTCGTACGCAGCGACAGGGGAAGCGAGCCGAGGAAGCCGACGTCGTCTCGAGAATCGGTCGTCGGAAACCAATAAGCGCCAAGAACAATCGCGCTGACTTCGCTCTCGCCGCCTGAGGCGAGTAGCAAGTCTGTCGGCCTGGGAGCGCCTTCGACCCAGTTAGCCGGCATCAGCTAGAAGGCTGGCCAATCGGACCCGGTCGCGGGGTCCGTGCGGCGAGATCAATCAGCGACTGGGCCCGTCACACCAACTTGCTCGCGTGAGCGGTGGGGCCGAGTAGAGGCATAGCGAGCTGCGCTCGGAGAAGCCCTGACAAACCGGCGAAGGACCCGGGTTCGATTCCCGGCACCTCCACCACACGGCCTGTGCGCCCCGGTCCACCCGGACCGGGGCGCACAGTCGTCTCTGGGGCCGCCATCCCTGGGGCCTGCGGGGCGGCTGGGGCCGGTGATGCCCGAGAGGCAGATGAGGCGGCGCGGACCGCTGGACAGGCCCTCGAACCAGGTCCACCATCGCCATACGGGTTCGCACCCAGCAGAGGGAGGTGTCCCATGGTCACCAGTCCGATCCAGCAGCCGACCGCCGTGCTCCCGAGCGCCGTCGGTGACCTGCGCGCCCTCGGGCGGGCACCGGCCACCGGGCCGCGCTGGCGGGAGCGACTTCTCACCGATCTGGACCCCGTCCGGCGGGGCTTCACCGAACACGTCCGCGTCACCGAGGGAGTGGGTGGGCACTACGCCGACCTGGTGCGCGCCGCGCCACGGCTGGACCGGGGCGTACGCCTGCTGGTCGGCGAGCACGCCGCGATCAGTGCGGCGCTGGCCGCGCTCCAGCACGCCGTACGCCTGCCCGGGGTGTCCGCCGCGGAGGTGCGGGCCCGCACCCGCGACCTGGTGCGCGCGCTCGACCGGCACCGGCGGCACGGCGCCGACCTGCTCTGGGAGGCGTACCAGGCCGACCTCGGCGGCGAGGACTGAGCCGGGGGGAACCGGCCGGGACGGGCAGGCGTCCAACCCGTATGCGTCGCGTGCTCGCCCTGCTCGGGATCCCGTTGCTGGCCCTCTCCGCCTGCGCCACGCCCGGCGCCGATCCGGGGGCGGCCCCGCCCGCCGGCCCGGACCAGCGGACCGCGTTCACCGAGCGGGCCGAGGAGGTGGCGGCGGGCTGGCGGCCCGGGCCGGGCTGGCGCGACGGGTACGTGCCGATCCAGGACGCCACAGTGCTCACCGGCGACCCGGGCTTCACCGAGGAGACGAAGACGGCGTTCGGCGCCGGCTGGTACCGGGACCAGATCCCGATGCCGGCCGACGTGCCGAAGGACGCCACGATCCGGTTCCCCGACGGCACGCTGCGGGTGCCGCTGGTCAGCGCCGCCGACGCGTACGCCGAACTCCACCAGGGCGACCCGCCGCCGTGCGACGGGCGCCCGGCCGCACCGGACCCGGCACCGACCGGGCGGCCCGGCCCGAACGACCCGGTGTCGACCTCGGCGCCGGGCGCGTGCGTGGCGCTCACCGTGACCGGGGTACGGCTGGACACCGCACCGGTCTGGACCAGCCGAGGGCGTGCCGAGGTGCCCGCCTGGCTGTTCACAGTGGACGAGCTGGCCGTACCCGTGGCGCGGATCGCTGTCGCACCGCGCGTGACCGGCCGGGCCCCCGGCGGCGCGGTGCCTGCCCGGCCGCTCCCGGCGGGCCTGGTGTCCGCGCAGCAGCTGCGGGCGGTCGACGGCGACCGCATCGACTACCTGCTCGGCGTCGGCGCCTGCGACGGCCCGCCCACCCCGCTGGTGCTGGAACGGCCGGACGTGGTGGTGATCGGCGGCGCCGTCGTTACGCCCACCGGCCCGTGCACCGCCCAGCTCGTGATGAAGCCGGTGAGCGTCACGCTCGACGCGCCGCTCGGCGGCCGGGCCGTGCTGGACGCCGCCAGCGGTGCCCCGCTGACCGTACGGCCCGGCTGAGACTCACAGGATCCGCGGCACGTCGGTGCTGATCGGCACCGGCAGCACCGTCGGCCGGTCCGCGCCGAGCGCGGCGGCGAGCGCCGCACCGAGCCCGTCCGGCGTGGTCACCTCACCGGCGCAGCCGTAACCGTGCGCCACCGCCGTCACATCCAGCCCGGGCAGGTCCAGCGCCGGCACACCAGGCGTGTGCTTCAGCTCGGCGAACGCCTTGAGGATCGCGTACTGCTGATTCACCGGGACCACGACGGCGAGCGGCAGGCGCAGCCGCGCCGCCGTCCACAACGCCTGGACCGAGTAGTGGAACGAGCCGTCGCCGACCACCGCGACGACCGGGCGGCCACGCCCGGTGTCGCGTTCGGCGAGCGCCATGCCGACCGCCGCCGGTAGCCCGAAGCCGAGACCGCCGCTGGCCATCGTCAGGTACGAGCGGGGCCGCTCGATCGGCAGCCGGCGGCGCAGCGCGGCCAGGTTGGACGGCGACTCCTGCACCAGCACCCCGTCCGCCGGCCACACGGCGGCGAGCGCGGCGAACAGCGCGTCGGCGCTCGGCGGGTCGGCCGGCTCCGGCAGGGCCGGCTGCGGGCGCGGTGACGGCGCCGCCCGGTCGGTCGGCGGCAGCAGCTCGCGCAGCGCGGCCATGGTCAGCCCGGCGTCGCCGAGCAGGCTCTCCCCGACCGGAGCGCGGGCCGCCTCGTCCGGGTCGTCGGTGACGTGCAGCAGCCGCGCGTCACCGGGCAGGTAGTCGCCCGGCACGTGCGGGTAGTAGCGGAACACCGGCGCGCCCACCACCAGCACCACGTCGTGGCCGCGCAGCGCCTCCGACAGCGGCCCGATCGCGTACGGCAGCACGCCCCGGAAGTGCGGGTGGCGCTCCGGGAACACGGCGCGCTCCGGCGCCGGGGCGGCCCAGACCGGGGCGGCCAGGTGTTCGGCCAGCGCTACCGCGTCCGTCCAGGCGTCCGACCGGTCCACCGCCGCGCCGAGCACCAGCGCCGGGGTGCGGGCGGCGGCCAGCGCGCCGGCGAAGCTCCGCAGCCGGTCCGGGTCCGGCGCGATCCGGGTGGCGACGGTACGCACCTGCGGCGGCGGGTCGGCCGGACGGTCCCAGTCGTCCATCGGCAGGGAGAGGAACACCGGCCCGGCGGGTGGTTGCACCGCCGAGGCGTACGCCCGCATGAAGGCCGCCGGGATGTCCTGCGCGCGGGCCGGCTCGTGGGCCCACTTGACGTACGGCTGGGCCAGCTCGACCGCCCGCGGGCTGGCCAGGCGTGGCTCGATCAGCAGCATCTCGCGGGTCTGCTGGCCGGCGCTGACGATCAGCGGGGTCCGGTTGTGCCAGGCGGTGACCAGGTTGCCCATGCCGTTGCCGGTGCCCGGCGCGGTGTGCAGGTTGACGTGCGCGGGCCGGCCGGTGCCCTGGGCGTAGCCGTCGGCCATCGCGACCGCCGACGCCTCCTGGAGCGCGTGCACGTAGTGGAAGTCGTCCGGGAAGTGCTGGAGGAACGGCTCCTCGGTCGAGCCGGGGTTGCCGAAGACGGTGGTCAGGCCGAGCACGCGCAGCAGGTCGTAGGTCGCCTCCCGCACCGTCGCCATCGCCGGCTGCCTCCGTTCCGCACGCGGATGCCGGAGCCGGCCCGGTGCCCAGTCTCCCGACCAGCCGAATCTATCGGGCCGAAGGCGACTTTTCGGGCGCTTCCCGCGCTCAGGGCAGCGGGAACGGCAGCTTGATCCCGTCCAGGGCGCTTCCGCACTCGCACTCCCGCTCGGTGGGCAGCGCCGCCACGGCGTCCAGGAGCAGCCCGCGCAGCCGGTCCGTGTTCTCCGCGAAGACGCGGAACACCTCCTCGTGGGTGACCGACTCGCCCGCCTCGACCCCCGCGTCCAGGTCCGTCACCAGCGCGATCGACGTGTAGCAGAGCGCCAGCTCGCGGGCCAGCACCGCCTCCGGGTGGCCGGTCATGTTGACGATCGTGCCGCCCATCGAGGCGAACCAGCGCGACTCCGCCCGGGTCGAGAAGCGCGGACCCTCGACCACGACGACGATCCCGCCGTCCACCGCCGGCACGCCCCGACCGGCCGCCGTGTCCAGCAGCGTGCGCCGCCCCGCCGGGCAGTACGGGTCGGCGAACGACACGTGCACCGCGCCCCTGTCGTAGTAGGTCTGCGCGCGCCCGCTGGTGCGGTCGATCAACTGATCCGGCACCACGAACGTCCCCGGCCCCAGCTCCGGCCACAGGCCACCCACCGCACAGGGCGCCAGCACCTGGCGTACGCCGAGCGACCGCAGCGCCCACAGGTTGGCCCGGTAGGGGATCAGGTGCGGCGGGTACCGGTGATCGCGCCCGTGCCGGGGCAGGAACGCCACCCGGCGACCGCCCACCTCGGCGACCGTGATCGGGCCCGACGGCTCGCCGTACGGGGTGTCCACGACGTGTTCCACCCCGTCGAGCAGGGCGTAGAGCCCCGACCCGCCGATCACCGCCAGTTCGGCCTGCGCCGCCATCCGGCCCTCCCTCGATCCGTCGTGATCACCCGCCCGTCAGACCTTAACCAGCGGGCCGGACGCAGGCTATGGTGCGTGACATGGCGTTGACAGGGTGGACGGTCGACGGCCTCGGGCCCGTACGGGCGCACGGCTGACGGGTGTCGGACATGCAGAGTGAGGGGCAGGCGATCGGTGGCCGAGCCATGGAGTCGATGACCGGACGACTGCTGGTCGCGACACCGGGGCTCAAGGATCCGAACTTCGACCGTACGGTCGTGCTGCTCGTCGCCCACGAACCCGGCGGCGCCCTCGGGGTGGTGCTGAACCGGGCCACCGAGGTCTCCGTGGCCGACGTGCTCGGCGACTGGAGCGACCTCGCCCGCGACCCGGCCGTGCTGTTCGAGGGCGGCCCGGTGCAGCCCGACTCGGCCATCTGCCTGGCCCGGATGCGGCACCCCGTCCGGCCGGTCAAAGGCTTCCACCGCGTCTCCGGCGCGGTCGGCACCATCGACCTCTCGGTCGACCCGGAGAAGCTGCGCGAGGCCATCGGCGGCATCCGGGTGTTCGCCGGCTACTCCGGCTGGGGTGCCGGGCAGGTGGAGCGCGAGATCGAGGAGGGCTCCTGGTTCGTGTTCGACGCGCTGCCCGGCGACGCCTTCGTCGACCGGCCGGATGATCTCTGGCCGATGGTGCTGCGCCGGCAGGGCGGCATGCTGGCCGCGGTGGCCCACTTCCCGCCGGACGTGGCGCTGAACTGAGCCGGGTGCGGGTGACCCCGCGAGATGACCATGCCGGGCGGCGTGTGTATAGTTCTCTCCGTGCCCGGGCGACCGGGGACGACCGCAAGGGGCCGTGGCGCAGCTGGTAGCGCACCACACTGGCAGTGTGGGGGTCAGGGGTTCGAGTCCCCTCGGCTCCACCCAAGCGAAAAGCCCTGGTGAGAGACAATGCCTCCCACCAGGGCTTTTGTCATTCGTCGATTTCTCGGGTCGCAATGTGCCAGATCGTGTCAGATCAGGCGCTGAGCTTGCCGCGCGCCTCTTCGATCAGGGCGTCCAACGCGGCGGCGATGGCGTGATCGCGGTCACGGGTCGCGTGCTGGTAGATCATCGCTGCCCGGGTGCTCGTATGGCCGATGCGCGCCATCAGTTCTTTGAGCGTCGCGCCGCTCTGTGCTGACCATGTGCTGCCGGTGTCACCTTCGAAGGCCGCACCACCAGCTAACCGTGCCGGACGGGTGCGGTGCGCGGCCCGCGGAGGCACTGAAGCAGGCGCAGCAGATCGGGCCACGTCTCGACCAATGCGGCGTCCCGGTCCGGGGCTTCGGCGATCCGTAGCACTGCCTCGTTCATCGCGCCGGAGAGCAAGGTGGCAGTTGCCTCGGGCGAGTTGACCTCAAGGTGCCCGGCTGCTGCCAGCGTGGCCACCGCCTCGGCCAGGTGGTGCCCGGAAGCGGCCGCGTCCTGGCTGCGCCACGTGCGCCAACCCATCACCGCGGGCGCGTCGACCAGCAGGATCCGCCGGTGTGTGTCGTCGACACTGGCGGTGAGGAACGCCCGGCAGCCGGCGACCAGGCCGTCCCATGGATCGGCGACCGCTTCGGCAGCGCTGGCGACCGCAGCGGCGACCCGCTGTTGCGCGGCGGCTGCGACGGCTTCGAACAGGTGCTGCTTGTTGCGGTAGTGATGGTAGACCGCACCCCTGGTGACCTGGGCTGCGGCGGCCACCTCCTCCAGGCGGACGGCCGTGTAGCCGCGTTCGGCGAACAGGGCAGTCGCGACGTCCCGGATGCGCCGGCCGGTGATCTCGCTCTGCTCCTTGGTGGCTCGCGCCATGCCGCACTCTTCCTTTACATGCTCCGTGTATGTATATTCCTTTACCTGCACAGTGTATGTAAAGGAGTTCGCCATGACACTCGCCAGCTCGTACCCGGTCCTCATGACGACCGACGTGACCTCGGCTGCGGCCTTCTACCGCGAGCACTTCGGGTTCCAGCCGACCTTCGAGACGGAGTGGTACGTGAGCCTGCGCCGCGACAACTGGGAACTGGCGGTGCTGGACAGCAGCCACGAGACCATCCCGGCGGCCTACCGCGGGCCGGTCGCCAGTGGGATGCTGCTCAACCTGGAGGTGGACGATGTCGACGCCGAGTGGGAGCGCCTGCGGCACCTGGAGGTCGTGCTTCCCGTGCGGACCGAAGAGTTCGGACAGCGGCACTTCATCCTCGCCGGCCCGGACGGTGTCCTGATCGACGTCATCACCAACGTGGAACCTGCGGAGGAGTACGCGGACAGGTTCATCTCCTAGTGTCCCGAGTCGTTAATTCGTCTGCAGTACGCGGCGAGGGATTCGAGGATCTCGTCGGCGGTGCGGGTCCATACGAACGGTTTCGGGTCGGCGTTCCAGGCGTCGATCCATGCGCGCACGTCGGCTTCGAGAGCGGCGACGCTGCGATGGGTGGAACGGCGCAGTTTCCGGTTGGTCAGTTCGGCGAACCAGCGTTCCACGATGTTGAGCCATGACGAGTAGGTCGGCGTGAAATGCAGGTGGAACCTCGGATGCTTGACCAGCCACTGCTGGATCTGCGGCGTCTTGTGGGTGCCGTAGTTGTCGAGGATGAGGTGCAGGTCCATATCCGGTGGTGTAGCCCGGTCGATCGTGCGCAGGAACCGCAGGAACTCCTGATGCCGGTGTCGGCGCTGGGTCTGCCCGATCACTCGGCCGGTGGCCAGGTCCAACGCGGCGAACAGGCTGGTGGTGCCGTGACGGACGTAGTCGTGGGTCTGGCGACTCGGCGCGGCCGGCATCATCGGCAGCACCGGCGCCGTGCGGTCGAGGGCCTGCATCTGGCTCTTCTCGTCCACCGCCAGGACCATCGCCCCGACCGGCGGGTCGAGGTACAACCCGACGATGTCGCGGACCTTCTCGATGAACTGCGGGTCGGTGGACAGCTTCCAGTCGTCCACCAGGTGCGGCTTGAGCCCGAAAGCCCGCCAGATCCGCGACACCGCGGTCTGGTTCAACCCGACCGCCTTGGCCATCGACCGTGTCGACCAGTGGCTGTCGCCGCGCGGCGGCGCCTGCTCCAACGTGGCCACCACCACCGCCTCGACCACGTCGTCGGTCACCTTGCGCGGCGCGCCCGGGCGAGGCTCGTCCGACAAGCCCTCCAGCCGCCTGGCGATGAACCGCGACCGCCACTTACCCACCATGTCCCGTGACACACCGAGTTGCGCGGCCACCCGCGTGTTCGGCGTCCCGTCCGCACACGCCAACACAATCCGCGCCCGCATCGCCAACGCCTGCGACGACTTCGCCCGTCGCGTCCACCGCAGCAGTGTCTGCCGCTCGTCGTCGGACAGCACCAACGACCCCTGCGCCTTCCCTGGCATAAACAAAGTGTAGGCGAATTAACGACTCAGGACACTAGCATCTCGCAGGCAAACGGCGCTCAAGCGGCGCGGCCCGCGAGCACCAGCGCCCAGCACAGCGCGCCGAACCCGGCCGTGCTCGCCAGCGTCCGGACCACGTTCCAGGTGACCCAGGCGGACTCGAAGCGCTCCCGAGCCGCAGCGAGATCGGCGGAACCAGCCGCCGCGAGCGCGTCGTTCAACGGCACGTTCACCGCCACGGTGACGACGAACATCACCAGGTAGAGAGCGAGCCCGGCGACGATCCACGGCAGCGCCGGCCGGGCCGCACCCCGCCACGCCAGCACCGCCGCGAGCGTGGCCAGCACCGGCGTACCCAGGAACGCCAGCAGGAACCAGCCGTTGACGATGGTGACGTTGATGCGCTGCATCGCGTCGACGAACGTGCGGTCCTCAGTGCCGCGCAGCGCCGGCATCACGGCGTACGCGAATGCGGCGAACAGGCCCGCCATCAGCCCGGCCCCGACTGTGGCGCCGGCCAGCGTCAGTTGTACGAGTCGCATGTCCTCATCGAACCGCCGTGCGGTGAGACGGCACATGGTCAGGACGCGCGATCCTGTGTTCAATCGTCTCGTGGACGCCGTCTCCGGCCTGCTCGACGGTCCCCGTGCGCGGGGCGCCTTCCTGCTGCGTTCGATCCTCACCCCGCCCTGGTCGATGCTGATCCGGGACGAGGCGCCGCTCACGCTCGTCGCCGTGGTGCGGGGCGACGGCTGGATCGTGCCGGAAGAGGGCGAGGCCGCGCGGCTGACCGAGGGTGACGTGGCGATCGTGCGCGGTCCAGCCCCGTACACGGTGGCGGACGACCCGGCCACGGCGCCGCAGGTGGTCGTGCACCCGGGCCAGCACTGCACCACTCCCGACGGGCGCGAGCTGTTCGCGATGACGCGGTGGGGCGTACGCACCTGGGGCAACGGGCCGGACGGCCGGACCGTGCTGCTCACCGGCACGTACCCGGTGCGGGGCACTGTGGGGCGGCGGCTGCTGGACGCGCTGCCGCCGCTCGCGGTGGTGCGGCGCGAGTCGTGGGACACGCCGCTGGTGCCGCTGCTGGCCGCCGAGATCGTCAAGGACGACCCCGGCCAGGAGGCGGTGCTCGATCGCCTGCTCGACCTGCTGCTCATCGCCGCGCTGCGGGAGTGGTTCGCCCGGCCGGGCGCCGCCGCGCCCGCCTGGTACCGGGCGTACGCCGATCCGGTGGTCGGCCGCGCGCTGCGCATGCTGCACGACGACCCGGCCCGGCCGTGGACGGTGGCATCGCTCGCCGCGGAGGTGGGGATGTCCCGGGCGGCGCTGGCCCGGCGGTTCACCGCGCTGGCCGGCGAGCCGCCCATGGCGTACCTGACGGGCTGGCGGCTGGCGCTCGCGGCCGATCTGCTCCGCGAGCCCGGCGCCACGGTGGGCGCGGTGGCCCACCGGGTCGGCTACGGCAGTTCCTTCGCCCTGAGCGCGGCGTTCAAACGCCGGTACGGCGTGAGCCCGCGCCGGCACGTCGACCCGGATAGATTGGCCGGATGACTGTCGACCTGTTCGCCGGCGTCCCGGTGCGCGATCTCGCGGTGGCGACGGACTGGTACGAGCGGCTGTTCGGCGCACCGCCGCAGTTCCGGCCAAACGACAGCGAGGCGGTGTGGGAGCTGGCCGAGCACCGCTACCTCTACGTCGACGTGCGGCCCGAGCACGCCGGTCACGCCATGCAGACGGTCTTCGTCGACGACCTCGACTCCCGCGTCGCGGCGATCACCGCCCGCGGTCTGACGCCGACAGTGCAGGAGACCTACGACAACGGGGTCCGGAAGGTGATCTTCCACGATCCGGACGGCAACGAGATCGGCTTCGGCGGCGGCCCGGCCTGACCGGGCCGCCGCCGGACCTCAGCGCGCCCGGTACGCCTTCGGCAACCGCATCCCGCGTTCGGCCATGAGCTGCCGCACCCGGTTCGGGTAGTCGGTGATGATCCCGTCGACGCCCATGTCCATGAGCGCCGCCACTGTGGGCATGTCGTCGCAGGTCCAGGGGATGACCTTGAGCCCTCGCGCGTGCGCGTCAGCGATCATCCGGCGGTCCGGGTGGAAGCGGAAGTTCGGGTCGGCGATCGTGCCGTTCTGCGGGAACCCGTAGTTCGGGGACAGCGCGGTCACGCCGGGGATCGCGGCGGCGGCCCGGACGAAGTCGCCGCCGAAGTCGTCCACGTCCAGCCCGCCCAGCCACGGCGACGCGCCCGGCTTGCCGACCTGGAGGAAGTCGTAGTTCGTCAGCGCCACGAGCGGCCAGCGCGGCGCGAGCCGGTGCATCTCCCGCAGCGCGCCCCAGTCGAAGGACTGGATGGTGATCTGCCGCTCGATGCCCGAGCGCCGGATCTCCTCGAAGACCCGCCGGACGAACAGCTCACGCGGCGCGGTCTGCTCGGGCGCGCCCGCCTCCACCTTGGTCTCGATGTTGAGCGTGATCCCGTGCGCGCGGTAACGCTTCACCAGGTCGAGCACGTCGCGCAGCTCGGCCATCCGGACACCGGCGATCTGCTCCTGCTCGGGGAAGCCGGGCAACTGCTGGTAGCCGCAGTCCATGGTCCTGATCTGCGAGAGCGTGAGGTCCTTGATGTACTTCCCGACGTACGGGTAGGCCGGGTCGCCGGGCCGCACCGGGGCGGTGTCGCGGCACTTCTGCGCGCTGACCTGCCGGTCGTGCGTGACTACCACCTTCTCGTCCCGGGTGACCTGGGTGTCCAGCTCCAACGTGGTGACGCCGAGGCGCATCGCCTTGGCGAACCCGGCGAGCGTCTCCTCGGTGGTCATCCCGATGCCGCCACGGTGGGCCTGAAGGTCGAAGTGGGTCCGCTGCGGCGGTACGCCGGGACGGTCGGCCGGACCTGCGTGGGCGACGCCCGGCACGGCGAGCACCGCGCCGGCGACGAGTGCCGTCACGAGCTGACGGGTGGACATGGAGAAACCTCCGCTACCTCGGTTGTCGTTCGCGCAGCCGAAGCTAGGTGCGGAGTCGGTGTCCGCCGTGGCGTCGAGGTGAGGAGCGGATGAACGGTCGCCGGACGGCTGCCGGTGGCCGGGCCGCGGTGGTCCGCGGCCCGGCCTGCGACGTCAGCGGGGACGCCGCGTCTTCGGCAGGTCGAACTGGTCAGCCCGTCGGCAGTCCTTCGGACCGCCGATCGCCTGCGGGCCGACCTCGTCGAGGGCCTTACGGGCGCGCTGGCGGCCCAGGTTCCAGGCGTACCAGGGATCGGGCTCGGCCAGGTCGTCGGCGATCCAGCTCAGCGTGCACCGGCGTACCGGGTCGGGGAGCTTGGCGAGTGCCGGCGTGGCGTCGGCGGACAACGCCCGCAGGTACCAGGCGTCGATCTTGCCGGTCTGCTCGTACCGCAGCGTGTTGCGGCGGGCGACGTAGTCCTCCGGGTTGAGCACGGCCAGGCCGAGCAGCATCGCCACGGCCAGCGCGAGCGTGGTGCCGGGAATCCACCGGCCCCGCCACTTGACACCGGCCGCGATGATCATCAGGAAGACCGTGCCGAGCAGCATCTCGAACGCCATCACGAAGATTCGCTCGCCGGTGAAGCTGTAGACCTTCTGGTACGTCCACATCCGGGACAGCGCCGACGCCACGATCACCACGCTCAGCGCGCTGATCAGCCCGAGCAGCACGCGCAGCATGATCCGCTCGACCGGCCGCTCCCGGCGTGCCCAGCGGCTCACCCCGCCGAGCACCGCCACGGTCAGCAGCGTGACGAAGAGCAGCTGCCAGAAGCCGCTGCGCGCGTACTCGGCGTAGCTGAGCCCGGCGACCCGCTGCACGTGCTGCTGCCCGCCGAAGAGCGTGGTGAACTGCACCACCACGAACCCGGCGAACAGCAGCGTGAGCGCGCCGATGGCCGGGGCCCACTCCAGCAGGCCGAGACGGCGCTCACCCTCGCGATCCACTGTGGACAGGTCGGGCGGCGCGGCGAGCGTGTAGAGCGCGGCGACAGCGATCAGCCCGCCCACCACTGCGAGGAACAGCCAGCCGAACACCGTACCGAGGTTGATCTCGGGGACGAGCGAGCCGAGCGCCTCGGAGAACGCCGCGTCGGCCGACGCGAGCAGGCTGCCGAAGACCACGAGCACCACGACCGTGGCGACCACCGAGACGGTCACCTTTCGCACCGTCGCCTCCTGCGGCGAGGCGGTGATGTGCCGGCGTACCCACGGCAGGCCGCGCAACGCCGCGAACGGCGTCGCCACCAGGCCGAACAGGACCGAGCGCACCAGCCGCCCGCCGATGATCGCGAGGGTGGCGCAGCCGAGCGCGCCGAGCACGCAGAACGTCACGAGCCACCAGGCGTTGCGGAACGCCGGCACGGCGATCAGGGCCAGCGCGGCCGCCGCCCACCCGGCCCGGATGAACTTGTCGGCGCGCGGCAGCTCCGCGGTCTTCGACCGGACCGCCAGCACCACCGCGAGCGTGAGCGTGAGCCACCCCAGGAACCAGCCGACGCCGACGCGGCCCAGCGGCACGAAGACCGCGCTGCCGACCGCAGCGGCCAGCACCGCGAGCGGCACGGCCCGCCCGGTCGCCGCCTTCGGGCCGGGCCACCGCGCGCCGAGGAACGAGGTCCGCGGCACCTGAGGTCGCGGCGCCCACGTCGGCGCCTGCGGGTGCCCGCTCCACCCCATTCCGGGGTACGGCGGCGCGGGCACCGGCCCACCGCCGTGCGGAGGCGGCGTGCCCGGAGCACGTTGCGCACCCGGCGCGGGCGGCGGCCCGGAGGCCGGCTGCGTGCCCGGCGCTGCCCATGACCCGGAGGCCGGCTGCGGGCCCGCGGGAGCGGCAGACGTCTGCGAGGCCCCCGCCGGGTCTGAGGTCGCGGAAGTGGCCGTCTGCGGAGCGCCGTCGCCGGGACGCGCGCCGGCCTCACCGGAGCCGGCCGTGGCCGCCCCCGCTGCGTCGGCGCTCGCGACGGACGGCTTCGAGCCGGCCGCCTGTGTAGTGGCCGAAGCCGCCGGGGCGGCGACAGCCTCTCCGCCCGTCGGCCGGTCGGCCGGTGCGGCGGCGGGCTTTCCCCTACCTGTCGCTGCCGTCGTAGCGCCCTCCTGCGGGGAGCGCTCGGCGGCGGGCGCTGTGGCCTGGGCGGGCACCGCCGCCGCAGGCTGGCCGGTCGCCGTCTGCTGGCCGGTCGCCGGGACCAGCGGGAGGAACAACGCGTACCCCTGGGTGCCGGGTGGCACGGTGACCGGAATCGCCCAGCCGGGCTGCCCCTCGGCGCCCGGCCAGGGCACCGGCGCGGGAGCGCCCTCCATCGTGGGCAGGACCAGCAGGTACGGCTGTGCGGGGGCGGGGACGTCGCCCGGCGCGGGCCCGGCCGCGGGGGCGGCGCGGGACGGCTCGGGGGACGGGGCCGGCTCGGACAAGGGACGCTCCTCGATCACAGGGTTTCGTCACTGTAGGGCCCATCAGGTGTCCGTCGCCGCCCCGGTTGTCCGTTCGGTCATGCCGCCCCGGCCGATCGGCGCGGATCGAACCTTTGGCGGCTCGCGGCCGTACCAGTGCGCGGGAGGTCGATCACATGGCCGCACGTCGCGCGCTCGCCGCGCTCGCCGCCGTCGCCGCGACGGTGCCGCTGACCGCCGCGCCGGCCGCGGCGCACGGTACGCCGACCAGCCCGCTGAGCCGGGCCGCCGCGTGCGGGCCCGAGGGTGGCCGGGCGCAGACGCCCGCCTGCCGGGCCGCGGTCGCCGCCGGAGCGGCGGTACGCGAGTGGGACAACATCCGGGTGGCGCGGATCGACGGGCGGGACCGGGAACGCATCCCGGACGGGGAGCTGTGCAGCGGCGGGCTGTCCGCGTACCGGGGACTGGACCTGGCGCGCGCCGACTGGCCCGCCACCACGCTCACGGCCGGGGCCCGGCACACGTTCCGCTACCGCACCACCATCCCGCACCGGGGCACGTTCCGGTACTACGTCACCACCGGCTCGTACTCGCCTCGACGCTCGCTGACCTGGGCGGATCTGGAGGAGAAGCCGTTCCTTCAGGTCACCGACCCGCCGATCCGCGCGGGCGCGTACGAGATGCGGGGGCGGCTGCCGGCCGACCGTAGCGGCCGGCACATCGTCTATGTGATCTGGCAGAACTCGGACACCCAGGACACGTACTACTCCTGCTCGGACGTGATCTTCCGGGCGGCACGCGGTGCGTCGGACCCGCCGTCGGCAGCGCCGAAGGCGAGCGCGTCGCCCCCGCGTACCCTCGCCGTTCCGGCGGCCGACGACGAGCCGGCGGTGCCGGTCGCGACGGTGACCGACGGCGGACCGCTGTCCCGGCCGCTCCTGGTCGGCGCGGCGGCGCTCGTCGTCGCGCTCCTCGCGGCGGCGGTGGTCGGACTGCGGCGGACCGGCGGGCCGCCGCCCGGGCGGCCGTGCGGTGTCCGCAACCACCGCGCCGGGCGGCGCCGCATCTGGTGACTCAGCCGAGCAGGCGCTCGATCTCGGCCAGGTCGTCCCCGGCGAGGTCGAGGTTGTTCAACGCGGCCACGTTGCCCTCCAACTGCCCGACGCTGCTCGCGCCGATGATGAGGCTGGTCATGCGCGGGTCGCGCAGCGCCCACGCCAGGGCGAGCTGGGCCAGGGTCTGCCCGCGCCGCTGCGCCACCGCGGCGAGCCCCCGGACCGTCGCCATCGTCTCCTCGTCGAGGTCGCTCTCGTTCAGGAAGACGCTCGTGCGCACCCGGGAGTCGGCCGGGATGCCCTTCAGGTAACGGTCGGTGAGCAGGCCCTGGGCGAGCGGGCTGTAGGCGATGCAGCCGGCGCCGACGCGCTCCAGCGTGTCCAGCAGGCCGTCGCTCTCCGTCCAGCGGTTCATCATCGAGTACGACGGCTGGTTGATCAGCAGCGGCGTGCCCAGGTCGCGGAGGATCGCCGCGGCCCGCTCGGTCTGCTCCGAGTCGTAGTTGGAGATGCCGACGTAGAGCGCCTTGCCGGAGCGGACGATCGCGTCGAGCGCGCCCATCGTCTCCTCCAGCGGAGTCTCCGGGTCGAACCGGTGCGAGTAGAAGACGTCGACGTAGTCCAGCCCGAGGCGGCGCAGCGACTGGTCCAGCGACGAGACCAGGTACTTGCGCGAACCCCACTCGCCGTACGGGCCGGGCCACATCAGGTACCCGGCCTTGCTGGAGATCACCAGCTCGTCCCGGTACGGCTTCAGGTCGGTGGCGAGCAGCCGGCCGAAGTTCTCCTCCGCCGAACCGGGCGGCGGGCCGTAGTTGTTCGCCAGGTCGAAGTGGGTGATGCCGAGGTCGAAGGCGCGGCGGACGATGTCGCGCTGCCGCTCGAAGGGGCGGTCCGGTCCGAAGTTGTGCCACAGGCCGAGGGAGATGACAGGCAGCTTCAGCCCGCTCCGGCCGGTGCGCCGGTAGATCATCTCGTGGTAACGGTCGTCGCTGGCGAGGTAGGTCACCAGGCCATTCTGTCCGGACCGGAGTGCGCACGCAGCGGCGCGGGTACGTTCGGCCTCATGCGTTACGCGCGGCTCGACACCCCCAAGCCCATCTCCAAGATCGGCCTCGGCACCTGGCAGTTCGGCTCCAAGGAGTGGGGCTACGGCCCCGAGTACGAGCGCCGCGCCGCCGAGATCGTCCGGCGGGCGCTCGACCTGGGCGTCACCCTGTTCGACACCGCCGAGCTGTACGGCTTCGGCCGCAGCGAGCGCATCCTCGGCGCGGCCCTGGGCGACGACCGGGCCAAGGTCGTGGTCGCCACCAAGATCTTCCCGTTGCTGCCGGTCGCCCCGGTGGTGCAGCAGCGCGCTGTCGCCTCCGCCGCCCGGCTCGGCGTCGACGGCATCGACCTCTACCAGGTGCACCAGGCCAACCCGGTGGTCGCCGACACCACCACCATGCGCGGCATGCGCTCGTTGCAGGACGTCGGGCTGGTCGGCGAGGTCGGCGTCAGCAACTACGGCCTGCGCCGGTGGCGGTTCGCCGAGGCCGCGCTGGGCCGTCGGGTGCTGAGCAACCAGGTCCGCTACAGCATGATCGACCGCGGCCCCGAAGAAGACCTCATCCCGTACGCGGAGCAGGCCGGCCGGATCGTCATCGCGTACTCCCCGCTGGCGCAGGGTTTCCTCTCCGGCCGCTACGACGCCACGAACCCGCCCGCCGGGGCGGTACGCCGGGCCAACCCGTACTTCCTGCCGGAGAACCTGGAACGCGGCACCGCGCTGATCGCCACGCTGCGCGAGGTCGCCGACGCGCACGACGCCACGCCGAGCCAGATCGCGCTCGCGTACGTGCTGCGGCACCCGAACGTGGTGGCCATCCCGGGCGCCTCCGGGGTCGAGCAGATGGAACGCAACGCCGCCGCCGCCGAGATCGACCTCGCCGACGACGAGTACGCCGCACTCGTCGCCGCCGCGCACGCGTTCCGCCCGGTCACCGGGCTGGCCGCCGTACCCCGGATGGTCCGCGCCCGCCTGGGCGGGTGAGCCGGCCGGAATCTCCCCGGCACGGGGGAGCCGGACCGGTACGACGGGGCGGACAATGACCGGGTGACGGTCCGGGGGGTGTTCGCGCCGCTGGTGCGCGCCAGCACCTGGCGCCGTGCCGTGTTCCTGCTCCTCGGTGGCGTGCTCGCCCTGCCGTACGCCTTGCTGGCGGTGGTCTTCGCGCAGATGCTGGGGAACGCGACAGCGCCCCGCCCGCTCGTGCTCGGCCTGCTGGTGGTGGCCGCCGGGCTCGCCGTGGTGCCGGTGTTCCTGGCCGGCAGCCGGGCGCTGGAGATCGCCGCCGCCCGGGCGCTGCTCGCCGTCGACCTGCCGGAGCCCGCGCCCGGGCACCGGATCGACCGGGAGACCCGGCTGCGCGCCGCGCTCTGGATCGCCCTGCACCTGGGCACCGGCGCGGTGGTGTGGTTCGCCGCGATCAGCGCGTTCCCGATGGCGCTGGTCTTCGTCGCCGGCCTGGCCGGGATGGACACCGGCGCCGTGGCGGACCAGCGGTTCGGCCCCGTCGACCCGGCGCACCCGGTCCAGGCCGGGCTGGCCGGCCTCGCCGTGCTGGCCGGGCTCGGCTACGCCGTGGCCGGCCTGGGCGCGCTCGCCGCCTCGATGGCGCCGGTGCTGCTCGGCCCGGCCCAGGCCGAGCGGATCGCCGCGCTGGAGGCCCACGCGGTACGGCTGGCCGAACGCAACCGGCTGGCCCGCGAACTGCACGACTCGGTCGGCCACGCCCTGACCGTGGCGACCCTCCAGGCCGGCGCCGCGCGGGAACTGCTCGACACCGACCCCGAGTTCAGCCGGCGGGCCCTGACGGCCATCGAGGAGACCAGCCGCCGCGCCATGGACGACCTGGACCACGTCCTCGGGTTGATCCGCGAGGCCGGCGCCGCGACGGCACCCGCGCCGCAATCAACGCTCGCCGGACTCGACCGGCTGGTCGCCGCGGCCCGCGCCGCCGGGCTGGACGTCGAGTCCCGGGTCGACGGGGCGCTCGACGCGCTGCCCGCCGTGGTGTCCCGCGAGGGCTACCGCATCGTCCAGGAAGGGCTGACGAACGCGGCCCGGCACGGCCGTGGACCGGTCACGCTGCGAGTCGCCGTACCCCCGGAAGGGCTGGCGATCGAGCTCGTCAACAGCGTGCGTGGCGCCGCCGGGCCGGCCCGCGGCGGGCGCGGGCTCGACGGCATGCGGGAGCGGGTGCTGCTGCTCGGCGGCCGGCTGGACGCCGGCCCCGACGGGGATCGCTGGCGCGTCCGGGCCACCCTGCCGGTGCCGAGAGGGGAGGCCCGGTGACCATCGACGTGCTGGTCGTCGACGACGACGAACTGATCCGGGTCGGCCTGCGGGCGATCGTGGACGCCCAGCCGGACCTGCGTGTCGTCGGCGAGGCGGCGGACGGGGCCCAGGTGCCGCCGCTGGTCGCGAAGCTGCGACCGCGGGTGGTGCTGATGGACGTGCGGATGCCGGCCATCGACGGCATCCAGGCCACCCGCCGGTTGCTCGCCGCCTCCGCCGACCCGCCCCGGGTCCTGGTGGTCACCACGTTCGCCAACGACGAGTACGTCTACGAGGCGCTGCGCGCCGGGGCAGCCGGTTTCCTCCTCAAACGGGCCCGCCCGGCCGAGGTGGTGCAGGCGATCCGGGTGGTGGCGGCCGGGGATTCGCTGCTGTTCCCGGCCGCCATCCGGCAGCTCGTCGACACGTACGGGCGGCGCGACGGCGACCGGCTTCGCGCCGCGCGCCTGACCGAGCGCGAGGCCGAGGTGCTGCGGCTGATGGCCGCCGGCCTGTCCAATCCGGAGATCGCCGCCCGGCTGGTCGTCGGCGTCGAGACGGTGAAGACGCACGTCGGGAACGTGCTGGCCAAGCTCGGGGTCCGGGACCGGACCCAGGCGGTGGTCGCCGCCTACGAGTCGGGCTTCGTGATCCCGGCCGGTTGACCGGTCCCTCCCGTGGGGGAGCGGGTCCACCCCGTGGCGGGATGGAACGCGCGCCTGGCCGGTCCAGGCTGAGGGCATGACGACGACCATCGCCTCCGCACCTCCCCGGGACACCCGCACCCGGCTGGACCCGGCCGCCCCGCTCGCCGCCGCCTGGCTCGGCGGCTGGGGCGTGCTCGCCCTGCTGTCGGCGCTCACCGGCGCCGGCTACCCGTTCGGCACGAACGACCCGCACGGCGGGGACGCCGCCGGCCTGCTCCAGTTGCTGCCGGACGCCGTCGGCCCGCCGCTGTTCGCGGCGGTCCTGCTGACCGGCGCCGTCGCCGCCCTGGCCATGACCGGCCCGGCCCGGCGGCAGTCCCGCCCGGTGCGACTGCTGATCACCGGGTACGCCACGACCGTCGCCCTCGCGTTGGCGGTGGTGGTGCCCGGGATGCGGGTGCTCGCCCTGCTCGGCTACGCGCCGATGCTGATCATCGGGGCGCCGTTCGGCTGGCCCTCGGTGGACTACGCCGACGTCTTCACCTGGCCGCTGTTCGCCCGGCTGGCTGCCCTGGCCGGGGGGATGCTGCTGGCCGGCGCGCTGCTGCGCTGGCGTCGCCGGATCGCCGACGGGTCCGCTCCGGGCTGGACCGCGCCCGCTGCGGCCGCCCGGTGGGGCCGGTGGGCGACGTGGACGGCGGCCGTCGTCCCGGTGCTCTACGCGTTCACCCGGTTCGCCTGGCTGGCCGGCGTCCCGCTGGGAATGTCCCGGGAGACGCTCGCCGAGATGCGGGCCGACGGTGCGATCTGGGCCGGCGCGGGGCTGGGCGCGTTCGCCGTGGTCGGCGCGGTGCTCACGCTCGGACTGGTGGCCCGCTGGGGAGAGCGGTTCCCGCGCTGGATGCCCGGGCTGGCGGGCCGGCGGGTGCCGGTGCTCCTCGCGGTGATCCCGGCCGGGCTGGTCGCGCTCGCCGTGCTGGCGGCCAGCCTCGACCTGCTCGCCGCGCCGCAGTTCGCCGAGCTGATCAGCGAGGGCAACGCCGCCGCCCTGCCGATGGTGCTGTGGCCGGTCTGGGCGGTCACGCTGGCCGGTGCCGCGTACGCGTACCACCTGCGACGCCGCGCCTGAGACGCCGCCCGGAGGATCGGTCCCGGCACGGGGCGGGACCGACCCCCGGGCGGTACGCGAATTCTGAGCTAGCGTGGATCGGGTGACCGCTCCCAACCAGGTTTCCCCGGTCCCGCCCGCCGACCTGCCGAGCACACTCGGCGGGCTGCGCGCGGCCGGCCACCGCTACCGCACGGTCAAACAGGAACTCCGAGACAACCTCCTCGCCCGGATGGGCTCCGGCGAGGACCGCTTCCCCGGCATCGTGGGCTACGAGGACACGGTGCTGCCCGAGGTCGAGCGCGCGCTGCTCGCCGGGCACGACATGGTGCTGCTCGGCGAGCGCGGGCAGGGCAAGACCCGGCTGATCCGTTCGCTCGGCGCGCTGCTGGACGAGTGGACCCCGGTGATCCCCGGCTCGGTACTCAACGAGCACCCGATGCACCCGCTCACCCCGGCGTCCCAGGCGCTCGTCGACTCGGCCGGCTACGACCTGGCGATCGGGTGGCTGCACCGCTCGATGCGGTACGGCGAGAAGCTCGCCACGCCGGACACCAGCGTCGGTGACCTGATCGGCGACGTCGACCCGATCCGCCTCGCCCAGGGGCGCACGCTCGGCGACCCGGAGACCATCCACTTCGGGCTCGTACCGCGTACCAACCGGGGCGTCTTCGCCGTCAACGAGCTGCCCGACCTGGCCGAACGCATCCAGGTGGCGCTGCTCAACGTGCTGGAGGAACGCGACATCCAGGTCCGCGGCTATCAGCTACGGCTGCCGCTGGACCTGCTGCTCGTGGCCAGTGCCAACCCGGAGGACTACACCAACCGGGGCCGGATCATCACGCCGCTGAAGGACCGGTTCGGCGCGGAGATCCGTACCCACTATCCGCTCGACCTGGACCTGGAGCTGGCGCTGATCCGGCAGGAGGCCGACCTGGTCGCCGTCGTGCCGGAGCACGTGCTGGAGGTGCTGGCCCGGTTCGCCCGCGACGTGCGGGAGTCGCCGTCGGTCGACCCGCGCTCCGGTGTGTCCGCCCGGTTCGCCATCGCCGCCGCGGAGACGGTGGCCGCCGCCGCGTTGCGCCGTTCGGGTCTGCTGGCCGGTGCTTCTGCCGGCGCTGGTGCCTCGGGTGGGGCGGCCGGGTCGGCGTCCCGGCCGGAGGCGCCTGTGGCCCGGATCGGGGACACCGTGTCGGTGACCTCCACGCTGCGCGGCAAGGTCGAGTTCGAGAGCGGCGAGGAGGGACGCGAGATCGAGGTGCTCGCGCACCTGCTGCGTACCGCCACCGCCGAGACGTTCCGCGCCCGGCTCGCCGGGCTCGACCTGTCCGGCTTCACCGCGATCGTCGCCGAGGGCGGCGCCGTCGAGACCGGCGAACTGGTCTCCTCGTCCGAGCTGCTACGCCAGGTCGGCACCGTGCCGGGGCTGGCCAAGGTGCTCGACCGGCTCGGGCTCGGCGACGCGCCCAGCCCGGAGGAGGCGGCCGCCGGCATCGAGTTCGTGCTGGAAGGGCTGCACCTGACCCGCCGGCTCGGCAAGGACGTCACCGACTCCGGGCGCACCGTCTACGGGGACCGGGACTGACAGTGGCCGGCGGCAACCGCTTCCGGTACGGGCAGTGGCGCGGCGGACCCGACCCGCTCGCCCCGCCGTACGACGTACGCGCCGCTGTGGACGCGGTCGGCTCGGACGTGCTCGCCGGCGGCAGCCTGCGCGAATCGCTGCGCGAGCTGCTGCGACGCGGCCCGCAGGGGCGCGGCGGGCTCGACGACCTGGCCGCCCGCGCCCGCCGCCTGCGCCGGGAGGCACTGCGCCGGGGCGACCTCGACGGCGCCGTCACCCGGGCCCGGGCACTGCTCGACCAGGCGCTCGCCGCCGAACGCGACGAGCTGCGCGGCCGCGACGGCGACGACGCCCGGTTCGCCGAGGCCGTGCTCGACAACCTGCCCCGCTCCACCGCCCGCGCGGTGTCGGAGCTCTCCGAGTACGACTGGGCCAGCGCCGAGGCGCGGCAGACGTACCAGCGGATCCTCGACGGGCTGCGCGGCGACGTGCTGGAGCAGCGATTCGCCGGGCTGCGCGACGCGGCCCGGGCCACCGCCGACCCGGCCGTCCAGCGGCAGCTCGCCGAGATGATGCGCGACCTCAACGACCTGCTCGCCCGGCACGCCCGCTCCGAGGACACCACCGACGCGTTCGCCGAGTTCATGCGCCGCCACGGCGAGTTCTTCCCGGAACGCCCCAGGGACGTCGACGAGCTGATCGACGTACTGGCCCGGCGGGCCGCCGCAGGTGAGCGGCTCATGCGGTCGCTGTCGGACCGGCAACGTGAGGAACTCGCCGGGCTGATGCGTCAGTCGCTCGGCGACCGGCTCTCCGGTGAACTGTCCCAGCTCGACGCGCACCTGCGGTCGCTGCGGCCGGACCTGAACTGGCAGCGCGGCGAGCGGGTCCGCGGCGACCAGCCGCTCGGCTACGGCGAGGCCACCGGCGCGCTCGACGAGATCGCCGAGCTCGACGAGCTGCTGGACTCCCTCGACCAGGACCAGCCCGGCGCCACACTCGACGACGTCGACGTGGAGGCCGTCGCCCGTACGCTGGGCCGGGACGCCGCCGACGACGTGCGCGGGTTGCAGGAGCTGGAGCGCGAACTGCGCCGCCAGGGCTGGGTCACCCGCGACGCGGACGGGCTGACGCTCAGCCCCAAGGCGCTGCGCCGGCTCGCGAGCACTGCGCTGCGGCGCGTCTTCTCCGACCTGACCGCCGGCCCGCGCGGCCGGCACGACCTGCGCACGGCGGGCGCCGCAGGCGAGGTGAGCGGGGCGTCACGCCCCTGGGAGTACGGCGACGAACAGCCGCTTGACGTGGTGCGCACGCTCACCCGGGCGGTACGACGGGCCGGCCCCGGAGTGCCGGTGCCGCTCGCGGTCGAGGACTTCGAGGTGGTGGAGACCGAACGGCGGGCGTCGGCAGCGGTGGTGCTGTGCGTCGACCTGTCGTACTCGATGATCTCGCAGGGCCGCTGGGGTCCGATGAAGCAGACCGCGCTGGCCCTGTCACACCTGATGGCGACCCGGTTCCCGCAGGACGCGCTGCAGATCGTCGGCTTCGGCCGGGAGGCGATGCCGCTGACCCAGCAGGAGCTGGCGGCGGTGGAGCCGGACATGCAGCAGGGCACCAACCTCCAGCACGCGCTGCGGATCGCCGGCCGGCACCTGCGCCGCCACCCGGGTGCCGAGCCGGTGGTGCTGGTGGTCACCGACGGCGAGCCGACAGCGCACCTGGACCCGGAGGACGGTGAGGCGTACTTCCACTGGCCGCCGCTGCCGGAGACGATCTCGGCGACGATCCGGGAGGTGGACCGGCTGACCCGGTACGGCGCTACGCTCAACCTGTTCATGCTGGGCGACGATCCGGGGCTGCGCCGGTTCGTGGATGCGGTGGCGCGGCGTTCGGGTGGCCGGATGTTCACCCCGGACCTGGACGACCTGGGCGAGTACGTCGTCTCCGACTACCTACGCGCCCGCCACGGCCGCCGCTGAGCTTGCGCCCGCCCGCCCGCCCGCTCGCTCTCGCGCTCTCGCTCTCGTCGATCTTGGAGTTGTGGTGCCCATGATGCCCGGTTTGCGGCTTTCGCGAGGTGCCGCAACTCCAAGATCGGCGGCCTCTCCTGGAGCCTTGGCGAGTCCTCGTCAGCTCGGGCACAAGAGCCGCCCGGGATCCCCTGGGGCATCCGCGATCTTGCACTTTCGTACCCCGCAAACCGCGCGAATGGGGCATCTGAAGGGCTCGAACCGCAAGATCGCGCAGGTGATCCGGTGTGCCGTCCTCTCGCCCGGGTCGGCCCCGCCTGGCTCGGGGTCGATCATGAAGTTGGCGGTGTTTGGTGTCCGGTTTGTCGGCGTCAACTTCATGATCGACGGCCGGGGGCGGGTGCGTGTGGTGCGATCGGTGCCGGTGTGGGCGGGGGTGTCCGGTTCGGGGGTGGTGGGTGGCACTCTGGGGGTGGAATCGCTGGCGGGTGGGTGGCGTTGTAACCGGGTGAACGACCGAGCAAGGCTCGCCCCGCGAGCGGGGTGGTATGGTCGCGTCCGCGCTGGTGGTGTAAGAGACGGCCATCGCGTGATCCGGTCTGATGTTATGCGGCGATCGAGGTCGGGTCGGTCTGGTCGGTGGCGTGTTGGTCTGTGTCGATGGTGATCAGGCGGGCTTTAGCGAGTAGTTCGAGGCCCATGTAGCGGCGTCCTTCGGTCCACTCGTCGGTCTGCTCGGCCAGGACGGCGCCGACGAGGCGGATGATCGCCGCCCGGTTCGGGAAGATCCCGACGACGTCGGTGCGACGGCGGATTTCCTTGTTGAGCCGCTCCTGTGGGTTGTTCGACCAGATCTGGCGCCAGATCTCGCGGGGGAAGCCGGTGAACGCCAGGAGGTCGTCGCGGGCGGCGTCGAGGTGCTCGGCCGCGGCCGGGAACTTCGCTTCGATCGTGGTCACGACCCGGTCGAACTGGGCGCGGACAGCGTCGGCGTCGGGCTGGTCGAAGATCGTGCGGACCAGGGTGGCGATCCACGGCTGCGCCGACTTGGGCACCTTCGTCAGCAGGTTGCGCAGATAGTGGGTCCTGCACCGCTGCCACGAAGCTCCCGGCAAAGCCGCCCCGATCGCGGCCACGAGGCCGGCGTGGGCGTCGGAGATGACCAGGCGGACACCGGACAGGCCTCGGGCGGTCAGGCTGCGCAGGAACGCCAACCAGCCGGCGCCGTCCTCGTCGGAGGCCACGTCCAGGCCCAGCACTTCACGGCCGCCGTCGGCGTTGACCCCAACCGCGATCAGGGCGTGGACGTTGACGGTCCGGCCGTGCTCGCGGACCTTCATCGTCAGGGCGTCCATCCACACAAACGTGTAGTGGGCGGCGTCCAAGGGTCGGTTGCGGAACGCCTCCACCTGCGCGTCCAGATGCGCGGCCATCTCCGAGACCTGCGACTTGGACAGCTGCCGGATCCCGAGCTGCTCGACCAGCTTCTCCACCCGCCGAGTCGACACCCCCAGCAGATAGCTCGTGGCCACGACCGAGACCAGGGCCTGCTCGGCCCGACGCCGGTGGGTCAGCAACCACTCCGGGAAGTAGCTGCCGTGTCGCAGCTTCGGGATCGCCAGGTCGATCGTGCCGGCGCGGGTGTCCCATTCCCGAGGCCGGTAACCGTTGCGCGAGTTGACCCGCTCATCGCTGCGCTGCCCGTACCCGGCGCCGCAGATCGCGTCGGCCTCGGCGGACATCACCGCCTGCACGAACGTCTTGATCATCGCTTGCAACACGTCCGACGACGCGCCCTCGATCTGCTCGCGCAGCAGGTCAACAGGGTTCACACTCTCTGAAGCGGCCATCGCGTCCTCTTCTCCTTCTCTGACTTGGTCGTCTTGAAGGATCGACGCGATGGCCGTCTCTCATCTACGCAACACGCCCATCACGGGCAAGTCGTACACCACTCCCGTGGACGCAACCGGTGGTATCTGCAAGGCCTTGGGAATCACCTCGGGCGGCTGGTCGTTGAGTACGGTTCCGGCGACGTGAGCCGCGGGGAATCATCCTGGCCGGCTGGTCGTTGAACACGGTTCCGACGACGTGAACCCCCGCGCCTGCTCTCCGGAGGCGTGTGGCGCCCCCGGGAATGGTGGCGGGTGGCGGGTCGTTGAACATGCTTCCGGCGCCGCGACGAGGCACCCCCCGGCCCTCGCGAGCAGCCGATCCCCCCGAAGACTTTCTTGAGCGCCTGACGGTGCCCACGCATCCCCGTCCCCCTGCGGGGTGTGTCGACCCCCGAATGGAGCACTTCTGATGAACACGATTCTGCGTAAGAGCATTCTGGGTGTTGCTGGTCTGGCTTTCACCGGTGGCGTGTTCGCCGGTCCGGTGGCCGCTCACGCGGCGGAGACCCCGCACGTGGCGAAGCCGGTCAGTGTGAGCGTGCAGGGTGACAAGCTGATCCCGCACGGTGTGCAGGGTGAGCAGTCGCGTATCGACCTGAACGACGAGCAGACCGCCAACGTCAAGGCGATCATTGCGGCGACGAAGAAGGCCGGTATGGACGAGCGTGCCGCTGTCGTCTCCATCGCTACGGCGTTGCAGGAGTCGAAGCTGGAGAACCTCGGCCACCTCGGTGACCGTAACGACCACGACTCGCAGGGCCTGTTCCAGCAGCGCCCATCCAGTGGTTGGGGCACGGTGGAGCAGATCACCGACCCGGAGTACTCCACGACGGCGTTCCTGAAGGGTCTGAAGCAGGTCGACGGCTGGCAGGACATGCCGCTGACCAAGGCCGCCCAGACCGTGCAGGTGTCGGCCTACCCGGACCACTACGCCCAGTGGGAGCAGCAGGCCGCCGACCTCGTCGCCCAGCACTGGAACAGTTGAGACCAACAAGTGAGACCAAGCTGAAGGCCGGCACCCCGAACCAACGGGGTGCCGGCCTTCACGCGTCTGGGTGAACCGGGCACGGTAGCCGGGGTGCCCGCAGCGGCTGCGAGGGTTGGATGCGGGGCATGGACGAGGTGGACGCCCCGGCACTGCGGCAGGCGTACGAGGAGTTGTTCGCGGAGATCGACGCGGGCGGGTTCGGGCCGCCGCCCGAAGGTCAGCTGAGCGCCGAGCAGATCGTCGCGCACCTCGCCGCCAACGACGAGCTGATGAGCGAGGCGACCGAGGCGGTGCTGGCCGGCTCGCCGTTCGCGTACTACGACCTGGACACCATCCACCGGCCGCAACTGGACGCGCTCGTCTCCGAGTGCGGCGGGCTGGACGGCCTGGCCGCGCTGTTCCGGGCCACCAGCCAGAAGTTGTGCGCGTTGGCGGAGCGGCTCGGCCCGGCGGCGGAGACGCCGGTGGACACCGTGCTGCGCGAGGGCTTCGACCTGGACGTGGACGACTCGCTGTCCTGGGGCAGGGCGCTGGACCTGCACATCCGCGTGCACCTGCCGCTGCACCTGGCCCAGCTCCGCGCCCTGCGCCGCCAGCCCCACCTCGCCTGACCGGCAGATAATCGATCATGGAGTTGTGGCAGTGGACAACTCCGACATGCCTGGCCTTCCAGGCGCCACAACTCCAAGATCGACGGAAGCGGGCGCGGGCGGGGCGGGGGACGTCGCAGGGGGCGGGTGGCGGAACGTGCGGCGGTAGGCGGTGGGGGACACGCCTACCCGCGCGTGGAAGTGCTGGCGCAGCGCGGCGGTGGTGCCGAAGCCCGCGTCCCGGGCGATCCGGTCGACGCTCAGATCCGTCGTCTCCAGCAGCACCCGGGCGTGCTCGGTGCGCTGCTGGAGCAGCCACTGCGCCGGGCTGAGCCCGGTCTCGGAGCGGAAGTGCCTGGTGAACGTACGGACGCTCATCCGCGCGTGTGCCGCCATCTCGCGCAGCGCCACCGGCTCGTGCAGCCGCTGCCGCGCCCACTCGCGGGTGGCCGCTGTGCCGTTGTCAGCGCCGCGGGGTACCGGCCGCTCGATGTACTGGGCCTGCCCACCGTCGCGCCACGGCGGCACCACGCAGCGCCGGGCGGCCCGGTTGGCCACCGCGCTGCCGTGGTCCGTGCGGACGACGTGCAGGCACAGGTCGATTCCGGCGGCCACCCCGGCCGAGGTGAGCACGCGGCCGTCGTCGACGAAGAGCACGTCGGGGTCGAGCCGTACGCCGGGGTGCAGGCGGCGGAAGCGCGACGCGTACGCCCAGTGCGTGGTGGCCGGGCGGCCGTCGAGCAGGCCGGCGGCGGCGAGTACGAACGCGCCGGTGCAGATGGACATGACGCGGGCGCCCCGGTCGTACGCGGCCCGCAGCGCCTGGGCCACCTCGGCGGCCACCGTGCCGTCGTCCAGCGGCGAGCCGGAGTGGATGCCGGGGACGATCACGGTGTCGGCGCGCTCCAGCAGTTCCAGCCCGTGGTCGGGGAGGACCTGGAAGCCGGCGCTGCTGCGTATCGGCAGGCCGCCGGGGGTGCAGGTCGCCACCGTGTACAGCGGGGTGCTGTCGTCGGCGCGGGCGGCGCCGAGAACCTGGGCGGGGGTGCCGAGGTCGAGCGCCACCACGCCGTCGAGGGCGAGGACGGCGACCCGGTGCGGTACGGACATGGCCCGATTATTGCGCACGATGGCTTTCCGGCCACTCGTCGCAGGAACCGCCCGGTCCGAGACTCGATTGGTGACACGATCCCGCCTGCACCCGGCCTGGCTCGTCGCCGCCGTGGCCTTCGTCGCGCTCGTCGGTGCCGCAGGTTTCCGCGCCACCCCGGGCGTGCTGCTGCACCCGCTGCACGCCGAGTTCGGCTGGCCGCTGGCGACCATCTCCGCCGCCGTGTCGGTCAACCTGCTGCTGTACGGCCTCACCGCGCCGTTCGCCGCCGCGCTGATGGACCGGTTCGGCATCCGCCGGGTGGTGGCCGGTGCGTTGGTGCTGGTGGCCGCCGGCAGCGGCCTGACCGTGGGGATGACCGAGAGCTGGCAGCTCCTGTTGTGCTGGGGCGTCCTCGTCGGGCTGGGCACCGGCTCGATGGCGCTGGCGTTCGTGGCGACGGTGACCGGGCGCTGGTTCGTCAAGCGGCGGGGACTGGTGACGGGTGTGCTCACCGCCGGGGGCGCGGCCGGGCAGCTCGTCTTCCTTCCGCTGCTCGCGGTGCTGGTGCGCGACCACGGCTGGCGCACGGCGGCACTCGTCGTCGCCGGGGCCGCGCTGGCGGTCGTACCCCTTGTGGTGTGGTTGTTGCGGGAGCATCCGGCGGACCTGGGGCGGCCCGCCTACGGCGCGACCGAGGTCGTGCCGCCGGCCCGGCCGGAGGGCGGCGCCGCGGCGCGGGCGGTCGGCGCGCTCGCCGCCGCCGCGCGGACGCGGCCGTTCTGGCTGCTCGCCGGCGGTTTCGCGATCTGCGGCGCGACCACGAACGGCCTGGTCGGTACGCACTTCGTGCCGGCGGCGCACGACCACGGCATGCCGGAGACCACAGCCGCCGGGCTGCTCGCCGTGGTCGGGCTCTTCGACATCGCCGGCTCGATCGCCTCCGGGTGGCTCACCGACCGGGTCGACGCCCGGCTGCTGCTCGGCGCCTACTACGCGTTGCGCGGGGCGTCGCTGCTGGTGCTGCCGAGCCTGTTCGCCGGTACGGCCGAGCCGAGCATGCTGGTCTTCATCGTCTTCTACGGGCTGGACTGGGTGGCGACGGTCCCGCCGACTGTGGCGTTGTGCCGGGAGTGGTTCGGCGCGTCCGGCGCCGTGGTGTTCGGCTGGGTGTTCGCCGCGCACCAGTTCGGCGCCGCGCTGGCGGCCACCGGCGCCGGTCTGGTCCGGGACCGGCTCGGCGACTACGCGCTGGCCTGGTACGTGGCGGGCGCGCTGTCGGTCGGCGCGGCCGGGCTGTCGCTGCTGCTGCGGCGCCGTCCCGCCGGCGAGCCCGCGCTCGCGCTGCCCGTGGCGGCGGGCCGGCGGGCCTGGAGCTACCGCGGCTGACGGGTCGGCGCTACCGCGGCTGACGGGTGGGCGCTACCGGGGCCGGCGGGGCGGCGCCACCGGGGCCGACCGGTCAGCCGGCCGCCCACTGCTGCTCGGGAGCGCCGCTGCACGGCGCCTGCTCCAGCTCGCGGCCGGGCTCGGTGCCCGCGTCGTCGACCTGCGCGCACTTGCCGCTGTGCACTGCCACAAGCAGCGCCGCACCGTCACCGGCCTGCTGGAACCGCCACTGCTGGTTGGCCTGCCCGTTGCACGACCACTGCTGCACGTCGACGCCGTCGTCGGTCTTCGCCTCGTTGACGTCCAGGCACTTGCCGCTCGCCGCGTTGACGAGCAGGTAGGTGTCGTTCGTGACCGGCGTGACCACCCACTGCTGCTCCGGCCCGCCGGTGCAGTCGGCCAGCGCCGCCTGCGCGCCCTCGGGCTCGTCGCCCGTCACGCCGAGGCAGCGTCCGGACGGCACGCCCCGGATCACCTTCGGCGTGGCCACCGGCGCGGCGGGTGTGCTCGGCGCCGCGCTCGGCGAGGGCGACGACGACGGCGTGGGCTCCGCCGTCGGTTCCGCGCTCGGCTCGCTCGGCTCCGCTGTGGGCACTGCCGCCGCCGGCACCACCGGCCGGTCGTCACCGCCGCCGAGCACGCCGGTGGCGAAGAAGACCCCGAGGAGTACGCCCGCCACGCCGACGCCCAGCGCGATCCGCATCAGCGGGTCCTGGGGCAGCCGGACACCACGGGCGCCACGGGCGCGGCGGGCGCCGTAGACGGTGCCGGACGGGTCGGAGTGCGGGTCGGCCATGGGGGCATAGTGACCCACCGGGGCCGCCGGGTGCCAGTCGCCCCGGCGGCACGGTGACTCAGTCGACGACCCGGACGTCCTTCCAGAACGCCACCCGGTCGCGGACCATCTCCGCGTCCGGCTTGGGATCGGGGTAGTACCAGACGGCGTCCGGGCTGGTGGCGCCGCCGTGTTCGAGCGTGTAGTAGGAGGCCGTGCCCTTCCACGGGCAGACCGTGTGGGTGTCGGACTCCCGGATCAGGTCGTCGCGCAGCGCGGCACGGGGGAAGTAGTGGTTGCCCTCGACCACCACTGTGTCGTCGCTCTCGGCGACGACGAGGTCGTTCCAGACGGCTTTCGGCATGTCCTCCACGCTATGCCGGTGGGCGCGTGCCGGCCACCGCTCAGCGCGTCGGCTCCTCGTCCGTCACGTCGGCCACCGTCGCGTCGAGCGCGGCCAGCGCGGTGTCCGCGTCGACCGCGACGGCGAGGCCGTGCTCGCCCGCGCCGAGCGTGATCTCCCGGCCGCGCAGCCGCTCGTCGGCGACCACCGGCCAGGCGGTGGTGGCGCCGAACGGCGTGATGGTGCCGCGCGCGTACCCGGTGGCGGCCTTCGCCGCCTCGGCGTCGGGCATCGACAGCCGGCTCACCCCGAGCAGGGCGCGCAGCTTCGGCCAGGAGATCACCCGGCCGCCGGGCGTCAGCACGAACAGCAGGTCGCCCTCGCCACGGCGGACCACGATCGTCTTGACCACGTCGGGCACCTCGACGCCGCGCGCCGCAGCCGCCTCGGCGAGGCTCGCGACCGGGCCGTGGCGGATCACCCGGTACGGCAGGCCGGCGTCGTCGAGGGCGGTGAGCGCGGGATTCGGCATGGCGGTCACGGTAACGCGCGCGTCGTCGGCCGGTCGCGGAATGGCCACCGTGGACATCCCACGAATTGTCGTACCCGAGCGTAAGGTGATCTCATGCACGCTGTCCGTGATCATGAACGGGCGGTGGACACGCTGCGGCGCTCCTACGCCGCGGTGCCCGCCGGGGAACCCGTACGGCTGGCCAAGCAGACCTCGAACCTGTTCCGGCCCCGCTCCGCGCCGCGTACGCCCGGCCTGGACGTGAGCGGCCTGACCGGGGTGCTCGCCGTGGACCCGGCGGCCCGCACCGCCGACGTGCAGGGCATGTGCACCTACGAGGATCTGGTCGACGCGACGCTGCGGCACGGCCTGATGCCGCTTGTCGTGCCGCAGTTGCGCACCATCACGCTGGGCGGGGCGGTGACCGGGCTGGGCATCGAGTCCACCTCCTTCCGCAACGGCCTGCCACACGAGTCGGTGCTGGAGATGGACGTCCTCACCGGCGCGGGGGAGATCGTCACGACCCGGCCCCGGGGCGAGCACGCCGACCTGCACCGCGCCTTCCCCAACTCGCTCGGCAGCCTCGGCTACGCGACCCGGCTGCGCATCGAGCTGCAACCGATCCGCCGGTACGTGTCACTGCGCAACATCCGGTTCACCCGGCTGGAGGAGCTGGTCGACGCGATCGGCGAGGTGGTCGCCAAGGGCGCCTGGGGCGGTGAGCCGGTCGACGCCATGGACGGGGTGGTGTTCAGCCCCGGCGAGGCGTACCTCGTGCTCGGCACGTTCACCGACGAGGCCGACGACGGCCCGTCCGACTACACCGGCCAGGAGATCTACTACCGCTCGCTGCGCCGGCGCACCCGGGACGCGCTCACCGCGTACGACTATCTCTGGCGCTGGGACACCGACTGGTTCTGGTGTTCGGCGGCGTTCGGGGTGCAGCACCCGGTGGTGCGGCGGCTGTGGCCGCGGCGCTACCGGCGCAGCGACGTCTACCACCGGATCGTGCGGCTGGAGCACCGGCACCAGGTGGCCGCCCGGGTCGACAGGTGGCGGGGCCGCCCGGCCCGGGAGCGGGTGGTGCAGGACGTGGAGGTCCCGCTGGACCGCACGCCCGAGTTCCTGCGCTGGTTCGCCGCGAACGTGGGCATGACGCCGGTGTGGCTGTGCCCGCTGCGGCTGCGGGAACCGTCCGGTCCCGGGTCGGCGAAGGCGTGGCCGCTATATCCGCTCCGACCGGGCGAAACGTATGTGAACATCGGCTTCTGGGGAAGCGTCGCCATCGCGGCGGGCGCCGCCGACGGCGACGTCAACCGCCAGATCGAGCGCATGGTGTCGGAGGTGGGCGGTCACAAGTCGCTCTACTCCGACGCGTACTACGACCGGGGGGAGTTCGACCGCCTCTACGGCGGGGACACCTGGCGTGCCGTGAAGGACCGCTACGACCCGGACCACCGACTCACCGGACTGTACGAGAAGGCGGTATCCCGAGCATGAGTCTGACCGACCGAACACCGGGGGCGGCGAGCACCCCGGCCGGCCCGCCGGCGGGCGGGCGGCGTACCGGACCCACAGTCGCGGACGTGGTCCGCGCGGTCACCACCGGCGACCTGCCCGTCCGGGTCACCGGCTACGACGGCAGCACGCTGGGCCCGGCCGACGCCGGGATCACCCTGGCGATCCGCACCGAGCGGGGCCTGTCCTACCTGCTCACCGCGCCGGGCGACCTGGGCATGGCCCGGGCCTACGTCAGCGGCGACCTGGGGCTGGAGGGGGTGCACCCGGGCGACCCGTACGAGGCGCTGCGGGTGATCAAGGACGAGGTGCCGCTGCGGATCCCGGCGATGAGCGAGGCGCTCGCGCTGGTCCGAGGGCTGGGCTGGGAACGGCTGCGCCCGCCGCCGCCCCCGCCGCAGGAGGCGGCGCCGCGCTGGCGGCGGCTGATGACCGGCCTGCGGCACTCGCGCATCCGGGACAGCACCGCGATCTCGCACCACTACGACGTGTCGAACGCCTTCTACGAGAAGGTGCTCGGGCCGTCCATGACGTACACCTGCGCGGTCTTCCGCAGCCCCGGCGACACCCTGGAGGAGGCGCAGCGCAACAAGTACGACCTGGTCGCCGGCAAGCTGGCGCTCAAGCCGGGGATGCGGCTGCTGGACGTCGGCTGCGGCTGGGGCGGCATGGTCCGGCACGCGGCCCGCGAGTACGGCGTCAAGGCGCTCGGTGTGACGCTGTCGAAGGCGCAGGCCGACTGGGCGCGCGCCGCGATCGAGCGGGAGGGGCTGAGCGAGCTGGCCGAGGTGCGTCACCTGGACTACCGGGACGCGCCGCGCGAGCAGTTCGACGCGATCTCCTCGATCGGCCTGACCGAGCACATCGGGGTGCGCAACTACCCGGCCTACTTCGGCGCGCTGCGCTCCCGGCTCAAGCCCGGCGGGCGGCTGCTGAACCACTGCATCACCCGGGCCGACAACCGGGCGCCGCACCGCTCCGGCGCGTTCATCGACAGGTACGTCTTCCCGGACGGTGAGCTGGCCGGTCCGGGCCGGCTGATCAGCGAGATCCACGACGCCGGGTTCGAGGTGCACCACGAGGAGAACCTGCGCCAGCACTACGCGCTGACGCTCGCCGGCTGGTGCCGCAACCTGGTCGAGCACTGGGACTTCTGCGTCGGCGAGGTCGGGCCGGGCACCGCGAAGGTGTGGGGGCTCTACATGGCCGGCTCCCGGCTGGCGTTCGAGCGCAACGGCATCCAGTTGCACCACGTGCTCGCCACGCACAACGGCCCGGAAGGGGTGAACGGGTACCCGCTGCGTCCGGACTGGACGCCCTGACGCGACGTACCGACGAAAGGCCGCGCGGACCGCGCGGCCTTTCGTCGAAGCCATTGACAAAGAAGTTTTGTACGTACAAACTGATTTTGCCATGAGAGACGTCCTGTACCTGGAACAGCGCGAGCAGGCCGAAGTCCTGCTCAAGCCGCAGCGCATCGAGGTGCTGCGGCAACTCGCCGAGCCCCGCACCTGCACCGAGGTCGCGGCCCGGCTGGAGCAGACGCCGCAGCGCGTCTACTACCACGTCAAGCAGCTCGTCGCGGCCGGGCTGGCCGAGCAGGTGGCGCAGCGGCAGGTGCGCGGCATCTCCGAGGGCATCTACCAGGCCGTCGCCCGGTCGTACTGGCTCTCGCCCCGCCTGGTCGGCCGCATCGGCGGCACCCGCCGGGCCCGCGACGAGCTGAGCCTGGGCTACCTGCTCGACCTCATGGAGGAGGTCCAGGCCGACATCGCGGCGCTCGACCGCACCGCCCCCGAACTGCCGTCCATCGGCGTCTCCGGCGAGATCCGGGTGCCCGCCGAGCGGCGGCAGGAGTTCCTGCACGACCTGCAGACGACGCTGCAGGACCTGTTCACGCGCTACGGCGGCGCCGAGGGAGACGCCTTCAAGCTCGCCGTGGCCTGCTACCCGAAAGGCGACACGCATGACTGAGCCGATGATCATCCGCGCCCGCCTCGCCGCCCCGGTGGCGACCGTCCGCCGGGCCCTGACCGACGCCGCCGAGCTGCGCGTCTGGCTGGCCGAGCACGCCGAGGTCGAGCTGCCCCGGCGGTACGAGTTCTGGGGCCGCTACACGCCCGAGGGCGACGCGCCACACCAGCGGCTGCTGCACGCCGACGACCGGACGCTGCGCTTCGCGTGGACGCTCGACGGGGTGGAGACCACCACCGAGTTCGAGCTGGAGCCCGACGGCGACGCCACCGTACTCACGCTGCGGCAGAGCCACTTCAGCTTCGAGGAGGCGATGAGCGGCAGCAGCATCCGGGGCGTGCTCCAGACGTTCTGGTACCTGGCGATCGCCAACCTCAACGACCACCTCGACGGCCGGCCGCTGCTGCCGCGTACCGACTTCACCTCCGCCGACCTGCGCGGCGAACTGCTGATCGACGCCCCGATGGACAAGGTGTGGACGTCGCTCACCGACTCCGAGCAGGCCGGCGCCTGGTTCGGCTACCCGATCGGCATCGAGCCCTGGGAGGGCGGCCGGTACGCGATGGGCGGCTTCGACGCCGGTGAGGCCGCGAAGGTGTTCGACGTGACGCCGGGGCGGGCGCTGTCCATCGACTGGGGACCGACCGGCGTGACCTCCTGGGAGCTGGACGAGTCCGAGGGCCGGACGAAGCTGACGTTCGTGCAGTCCGGCTTCGACGAGGGCAACCCGCCGTACGGCGCCTGGACCGGCATCGTCTCCGGGTTCGCCGAGCTGCGACGCTTCCACGAGGTGCCGGACTGGAAGCCCATCTGGCTGTAAGGAAGGGCCCCCTCTTAACGCCTCCGGTAGAGGAGGGGGCCCCTTTTAACACGGGCGCTGGCTGGGTAATGCCGGGCGATGTTCTTCATCTTCGGGCTGCGGACCAAGGTCGTCCGATCCGGCGTCGTCACCGCTGTCTGCCGCAACTGCGGCAACCAGGCCGCCCAGGTGATCACCCGCCGGGTCACCAAGTTCAGCCTCTTCTTCATCCCGCTGATCCCGCTGCGCACCCGGTACGGGCAGCAGTGCACGTTCTGCGGCGCCCAGTACGACATCTCCCGCGCCGAGGCCGAGCGCCTCCCGGTCGGCTGACCGGTGACCCGCTTCCTCTGCTGGCTGATCGGCCGGCAGCCCGCCACTCCGATCGCCCCGCCGGTGCACACCGCTGCCCGTCCACCCTGCACGCCCGGGCGCCGGCACCGCCGCCGGCGTCGTCCGGTGGCGGGAGCGCAGTCCCCGCGCTCGCCCTGGAACCGCTCCGCCGACCGCTGACGGGGTGGCCCGACCGCGGCATCGAACCGGAGAACCATCGCGAGCTGCTCGCTCAGTGCTGCACCGGCCGCCGACGGCCCGAGCCGACCTGCTGTGCGTCGTCGAGCCCCTCGGCCGGGAATTCCATCGCCGTACCGTGCCGGTGCCCTGGCCGGTCAACGACTGGGAGCGGGGCTGGGGGTGGCGACGCCTGAGGGAGATCTGACCGCCGTGTTAAGAAGGGGCCCTTCCTCTACCGGAGGCGTTAACAAGGGGCCCTTCCTTACACTTCATCGGATGGAGGAGCGGCTGGCGCAGATCCGGGGTGGTGGGCCGCCCCGGCGGCACAACGCCCGTACCGTCGCCGCGCTGACCGGCAACCCCGGCTGCACCCGCCGCGCCGTGCTGGACAGCGCGGGCGCGGACAAGCCGGCGCTCGCCGAGCGGCTCGGCTTCCCGGCCCGGTTCGGGCAGTCCCGTTTCGCGATCACCCGGGGCAACGCGTTCGAGGCCCAGGTCAAGGCCGACGGCGGGGCGGAACTGCTGCGCCTGGTCGCGGAGCGGCTCGGCGTACCGGTGCCGGAGGCCGCGACCTGGACCGACCTCGGCGCCGACGACGACCGGCCGGAACGGTCCCGGGCGGCGCTGACCGCGAGCGGCGACGGCCCGGCGCTGTTCGACCACCCGCTGCTCGGCCTGGACGTGGCCGGCACCCGGGTGCACCTGGAACCGGATCTGGTCGCCGCGCGGCTGGCCGGCCGGTTCCACGTCGTGGAGATCAAGTCGTTCCCGGTGATCGACGGGCAGGCCGACCCGGGCAAGGTCGCCGCCGCCGCGATCCAGTCCGCCGTCTACGTGCTGGCGCTGCGCGAGCTGCTCGCCGCCGAGGGACGCGACCCGGAGCTGGTGTCGCACGAGGTGGTGCTGGTCTGCCCGCGCGACTTCGCCAATCAGCCGGTGGCCAGCCTGCTCGACGTGCGCCGGCAACTGCTGGTGCTGCGCCGCCAGTTGGCCCGGATGGCCCGGGTCGAGGAGCTGCTCGCGGCCGTACCGGCCGGGTTCACGGTCGACCCGGCGGCCGATCCGGCCACGCTCGCCGCCGCGCTGCACCAGGTGCCCGCTCGCTATGCACCCGACTGCCTGGCCGCCTGCGAGCTGGCGTACTTCTGCCGGCACGAGGCGCGCGGGCAGACCGGCGCGCTGGGCCGGCCGGTCCGCGAGGCGCTGGGCGGCGTCGAGGACGTCGCCGACGTGCTGGCGCTCGCCGAGGGCGTAACCGCGCCCGAGCCGGAGCAGGCGGAGGCCGCCGCGCTGCTGCGGGCCGCCGCGCGCCTGCGCGCCGACGCCCTCGCCGGACACCCCGCGTGAGTACGCTCCGCGCACTCGCCCGGGCCCAAGCGGTCGCCACCGGGCGGGCCCAGCCGGTCGCCACGGTCCGCCACCTGCACCTGTCCGACCGGCCGCTGGTGCTGGTGCCGCTCGCGCTGGCCGGTGAGGCGAACGCCCCGCTGGCAGCGATGGTCGGCGCCGCGCCCGACGAGGCCCGGCTGCTCGTGGTGCCGCAGCCGCGCAACCGGGACCAGCGGTTCGCGTTCGCCGCCGAGCTGGCCGGGATCGTCCTGCCCTACCTGGACGAGTTCCGCGACCTGACCGAGGCGGTGCCGGTGGACCGGGGCCGCGACGTCCGCCACCGGTACGTCGACGCGCCGCAACTGCTGGTGCCGAACCCGGCCGGGATCACGTTCCTGCGGCTGTTCGGCCGTTCCACCCGGTTCCGCCGTACCGACGGCGACTATCCGGTGCATCAGTCGGTGCCGCTGCTCGGCCGCTGGCTGACGTTCTTCGCCGAGCGTGCCGAGCAGCCCGGATCGTCGGCGTTGCTGGCGCTCACCGAGGCGCTGACGTTGCACTGGGCGACCGGGCAGAGCGTGGTGGAGGACCTGCACCTGCCGGCGGTGCTGGGCTGGCTCGACCCGCCGGCCGGGCTGACCGGCGCCGAGGCGGCGGCCCGTGCCGAGGACCCGGCACACTGCCCGCCGGCCGGTCCGGCCACCGACCCGGACTTCGACAACCGCCGGCTCGCCCCCGCTATCGAGGCGTACACCCGGGCCGAGGACGACCCGGCGGCCCGCGCGGCCGCGTACGACGAGCTCGCCGGCCTGCTGCGCGACCAGCTCGCGCCCACCTGGGAGCTGATGTGGCGCGGCGTCGGGCTGTTGCGGGCGCTGCCGGCCGGCGCGCGGGTGGCGGGCCGGTGGGCCGGTGACCGGGACGCGTTCACCGCGCACGCCGAGCACGTCGACGCCGGGGGCGGCCCGCAGCCGCGGCGCGACGGCGCGGTGGCGGCGGCGCTGCGGTTGCAGCGGCTGGAACGGGCGTCGACCGCGTGGGCGGTGCAGCGCGCCTACGACGATCCGCTGGTGATGGCCGAGCACCGGCTATCCGGGGAGGCGTTCGTCGGCGAGGTGACGCTCGCCGACCCGGCGCGGGTGGACGACTCCGGCAAGCGGCCGGTGCTGCGCCCGCGCATCCAGGTGGTCACCACCGAGCCGGTGCCGATGCCGGTGGGCGCGACGCTGTACTCCCCGGCCCGCCCGGCCCAGAAGGCGAAGGTCGTGTTCGTGACGCCCGGCGCCGACGGCAAGACCGAGGTGGTGCTGGAACTGTCCGGCGGGATGGGCCGGGGGCTGACCGCGCCTCCCGGCAGCGTGCCCGAGGTGGGCGAGCGGATCTGCCTGACCAGCTTGTCCGACGGCTTCCTGCCGGGCGGCGCGTTCCCGGCGCCGGAGGAGACGCCGTGGACGCACGGCGGGCCGCCCGGCACGGCCGTCGCGCCGCAGGACCCGGCCCCGGCGGAGGACTGGTCCTGACCCGCGCGGCTCAGCTCAGGGCGGCGAGAGCCGTCCGCGCCTCGGCCGCCGTCGGCCGGTTCGGGTCCGCCGCGAGCAGCGCCTCCAGGCTCCGGCGGTACGCGACGTCGCGCGCCCCGTCGGCCGGGCTCGCCAGGTCCGGGGTGACGCCGCAGCCCTCCCAGTTGGTGCCGCTCGCCGCGTGCACGGGCCGGGCCACCGGCACCGTCAGTTCCAGGTGCGGGTGCAGCCGGTGCCCGACGCGGGGATGCGCGCCGCCCCGGGTGGGCTCACCGACCACTGTGGCCCGGCCGAACTGCTGAAGGTCGTACGCCAGTTCCTCGCCGCCGGAGAACGTCGCCGGACCGGTGAGCACGTGGACCGGCTTCTCCGGCGCGTAGCGGGGGACCGGCAGCCAGGCGGCACTCCAGAACTGGCGGGTGGCGCCGGAGCGCTCGTGCATGGTGTGCAGGTGCGTCGGCTCGGCGAAGAACCAGCCGCAGAGCAGCGCCACCCCGTCCGGGCTGCCGCCCTCGGTGCCGCGCAGGTCGAGCAGGAGCGCGTCGGTGCCGGCGAGCAGCCGCAGCGCGGCGGTCAGCGCGTCGCCGGCCAGGTCGGGCGGGAACACGTACGGCTGGATCTCCAGCAGCCCGACGTTTCCCGGCAGCCGTTGCACCCGGGTCGCGCCGCCCATGCCGAGCGCGGCGAGGCGCGCGAAGTGTTCCCCGGTCGGGTCGTCGGCCCTGTCGGACAGCGGCTGGTCGTGGTGCTTGAGCCGCAGGTGCAGGTCGCGGTTCGCCGACTGGAGGTCGGCGGTGACGAGCGCGCCGAGCGTGGCGGGGTCGCCCGCCCCGGCGTACGCCCCGGCGCGCAGGCGCTCGCGCAGGTGGCCGGCGACCCGGTCGGCGACGTCGGGCAGGACGTACTCGTCGGCCACCAGGGCGGCGGCCCGTTCGACGATGGCGGTGATCTGGTCCGGATCCATCGAGTCCCCGTTCTCGCGGTGGGGGAGAAGTAGAGCAGCCGGTTGACAAAGCGTCAAGAGAACTAGACGCTTTCGCGGTGACCGACGATCCGCTGGAGATCCGCGACCCGGCCCAGTTCAAGGCGCTGGCCCACCCGTTCCGGCACCGGCTGCTGTTCGCGCTCGGAGCCGGTCCCGCCACGCTCAGCCAGCTCGCCGCCCGTCTCGGCGCGGCGAAGGGCACAGTGGCCCACCATCTCGCGGTGCTGACCGAGGCCGGCATGGTCCGCCCGGCGCACAGCCGCCAGGTCCGGGGCGGCACCGAGCGCTACCACGAACGCACGTTCCGCCGGCTCGTCGGCGCCGACACCGACGCGGGCGCCACCGCTGCGCTGCTGGGCGCGTACGCCGAGGAACTCGCCGGTGACCCCGACCCGCTCGTGCACCTGCGACACCTGCGGCTCACGCCGGCCCAGGCCCGGCGCCTGCGGTCCACGCTGGACGAACTGGTCGGCGAGGCCGAGGAGGCGCCGCCGGGGCAGCCGCGCTACGGCGTGCTGGTCTCCCTCTACCGGCACCCGCCTGCGGTCCGCTGACCGACAGTCGTCGACTCTGGCGGCAGTCCCCGGCGCTGGCTAGGCTTGCGCCGTCCGTCGTCCGGTCCTCGTCGTCGAGGGTGCACGTCTGGAAGAGAGCCGGAGCGCATCGTTGTATCCCAGCACGACGTGAGCCTCGCCGTCGCGGCGCCGGCCCGTCATCCGCTCGTCGGCCGTGTCGGACTTGTCGCGGCCGCTGTCGTCGTACTCGGGGAGATGGCCTGGCTGGCCGCCCGCCTGCCGGGCGCGGCGCTGGTGAGCGACCTCGGCGCGATGGCGGTGTCGAGCTGGGCGGCAGTGCTCTGCGCCGGCGCGGCGCGACGTCAGCCGGCCGTGTTGCGCCGGTTCTGGGAACTGCTCGCAGCCACCATGGCCCTCGCCGCGCTCGGCCGTGCGGTGTGGACGGTGGAACGGCTCGGCGGGCTCGGCCTGCCCCACACGCCGCTGGTGGGGGGCCTGTTCGCCGCCGGCATCGTCACCGGCACCGCCGCGCTGCTCTGCTCCCGCACCGGCCCGCGCAGCGTGATCGGCCGGGCCCGCACCCTGCTCGACGGGGTCATCGTCGGGCTGGCCCTCATCCCGATCGGCTGGGTGGTGGTGTTCCACCGGATCACCGACGCCGAGCTGGCCGACCCGATGCGGACGTTCGGGCTGCTCTACCCGATGTTCGACCTGATGCAGCTCACCATCCTCGTGGCGGTCGCCGGTCCGGGCCGGCCGATGTGGCGGGCGCTCACGGTGATCGGTGCGGGCCTGGCGATCCGGTCCGGCGCGGACGCCGTCTACGTCTCCCTGGTCGCGCGCGGCGACTACACGCCGGGTCACCCGGTCGACGTCTGCTGGCCGCTGAGCTACCTGCTGGTCGGCCTGGCCACCCGCTATCCGCCGCCGAACGACGGGGAGGGCGAGGACGACGTGGTCGACTCGCCGCTGCCGCCGTGGTGGCGGGTCGCGCTGCCGTACCTGCCGGTGGGCGGTGCGATCGTCGCGGTCCTGCTGTCGCGGCAACCCAGCGGGCAGACCCCGCAGGTCGTCTTCGTCGGCATGATGGGCCTGCTCGGGGTGCTGGCACTGCGCCAAGGGCTGGCCGCGAACGAGAACCTGCGGCTGGTCGGGCGGCTGCGCCGGCTCGCGTACTCCGACCAGCTCACCGGCCTGCCCAACCGGCTGACGTTCGTCCGGCGGCTGCGGCGGGCGTTGCGCGGGGGTGGGCCGGTCGCCGTGGTGCTGCTCGACCTGGACGGCTTCAAGCAGGTGAACGACAGGTTCGGGCACGCCGCCGGGGACCGGCTGCTGACCACCACCGCGGAGCGGATGCGGGACGCGGTCGGCCCGGACGGGATGATCGCCCGTCTCGGCGGCGACGAGTTCGCAGTGCTCGTCGCAGGGGAGCGCCCGGTGTCACCCGAAGGGCTCGCGGTCCGGCTGCTGGCAGCCCTTGAACCGCTGCCCGGCGAGGAGGATCTCGGCGTCCACCCGTCGGCGAGCATCGGCATCGCCGAGTACGGGCCGCAGCACACCTCGCACACCGACCTGCTCCGGGACGCCGACATCGCCATGTACGCGGCGAAGGCGGCAGGCAAGGCCGCGTACCGCACGTGCACGCCGGAGCTGCGCGAGTCGGCGGTCAGCCGGGCCGAACTGATCGCCGACCTGCGCCGCGCTGTGGACGAGGGCCAGTTGCTGATGGAGTTCCAGCCCATCGTCGACCTGGACACCGGCACGGTACGCAGCGCCGAGGCGCTGGTGCGCTGGCGGCATCCCCGGCTGGGTGTGCTGACCCCGGCGCGGTTCCTGCCGCTGGCCGAGGAGACCGGGCTGATCGTGGCCATCGACAGGTGGGTCATCCACGAGGCGTGCCGGGCCGCGGCCACCTGGCGGGAGCACGCGCCGGACGTGACTGTGGCGGTGAACATCGCCGCCGCCCACCTGTGCCGGCCGGACCTGATCGCGACTGTCACCGGCGCGGTCGGCGCGGCCGGCCTGCCGCCCCGCGCGCTCACCCTGGAACTGACCGAGTCGGCGCTGATCGAGGGCAGCGAGTCGGTGCTCGACCGGCTGTCCCAGCTGCGCGACCTCGGCATCCGCATCGCCATCGACGACTTCGGCACCGGGTACTCCTCGCTGAGCTACCTGCACCGTATCCCGGCCACCGAGCTGAAGATCGACAGGTCGTTCGTGTCCCGGCTGGACGCCGGCGACGCCCGCGCGTACGCCACCGTCGAGATGGTGAACCGGCTGGCCGGCGCGTTCGACCTGGCCGTGGTGGCCGAGGGTGTGGAGACTGTCGCGCAGCACGCGGCGGTCACCGCGATCGGCTGCCGGCAGGGCCAGGGCTGGCGGTACGGCCGTCCGGCCGCCCTGCCGGACCTGCTCCCCGCGTTGTCCGGGGCCGGCGCCGAGCGCTGACCGGCCCGGGTCGACGGGGGCCGAAGGTCCCGGACGGGACAGGGGATTCGACCCTGCTCACCGGCGGTCCGGCACCGCCATGATGGTTCTCGTCAACAAGACGAACACACCCTCCACACGGGAGTTTGATATGAAGCGACGGACGCTCGATCTGCTGTTCAGCATCGGTGGGCTGGGCCTGGCGGTCCTGCTGCTCGTCGTCGGCGTCGTCCTGACGACGAACGCCAACTTCGCCAACGACTACGTACGCGACCAGCTCGGCGCGCAGCACATCACCTTCACCCCGGCGGACAAGCTGTCGGACGAGGAGAAGAAGTCGGACTGCCTGCGCGAGTACGCCGGCCAGAAGATGACCACCGGCAAGCAGGCCGAGTGCTACGCCAACGAGTACATCGGCCTGCACCTGAAGAACATGGCCGGTGGCAAGACCTACGCCGACCTGGGCGAGCCGCAGAGCGCGCTGCGGGAGCAGGTGGCCCAGGCCGAGCAGAGCAACGCCGCCAACCTGGCCGACCTCCAGAAGCAGCTCGCCGAGGTGAGCGCCCAGCGGGAGACCGTGTTCAAGGGCGAGACGCTGCGCGGCCTGCTGCTCACCTCGTACGGCTTCAGCGAGTTCGGCCGCAAGGCCGAGCAGGGCGCCCTGGCCCTGTACCTCGGCGCGGGTCTGCTCCTGCTGCTCTCGATCGCCGGTCTGGTGCACGCCTTCCGCACCCCGGCCAACGCGACCTTCGCCGCTCCCGAGAAGGAGAAGGTCACCAACTGACCGCACCGACGACGCCCCCGGCCGATCCTGGTCGGGGGCGTCGTGCTGTCCGGCTTGACCCTCACGCAGCGGGAGGCGGGAGTCTTGGTCGCGGAAGGGAGGGAACCATGCCGTACACGGTGGGACAGGTGGCGCGGGCGGCCCGGGTGACGGTCCGGACGCTGCACCACTACGACGAGATCGGGCTGCTGCGGCCCAGCGGGCGCACGCCGGCGGGCTACCGCCGCTACGACGAGGCCGACCTGGACCGGTTGCAGCTCATCCGGTACTACCGCGAGCTGGGGTTCCCGCTGGAGGAGATCGCCGAGATCCTGGACGATCCGGACGCCGACCCGGTGGCGCACCTGCGCCGGCAGCACGAGCTGCTGTCCGGGCGGATCGGGAAGCTCCAGGAGATGGTCGCGGCGATCGAACACGCGATGGAGGCGAGGACGTTGGGGATCCAGTTGACGCCGGAGGAGCGGTTCGAGGTGTTCGGTGACTTCGACCCGGACGAGCACGCCGAGGAGGCGGAGCAGCGCTGGGGCGGCACCGAGGCGTACCGGCAGTCGCAGGAGCGCGCGGGCCGCTACTCGAAGGAGGACTGGCTGCGCAACAAGGCGGAGAACGAGGACTGGGGGCGGCGGTTCGTCGCGCTGATGGACTCGGGCGCGCCGGCCGACGGCCCGGAGGCGATGGCGCTGGCCGAGGAGCACCGGCAGCTCATCACCAAGTGGTGGTACGACTGCTCGTACGAGATCCACACCGGCCTGGCCGACATGTACGTGGCGGATCCGCGGTTCACCGCGTACTTCGAGACGCTGCGGCCCGGGATGGCCGCGTACCTGAACGAGGCGATCCACGCCAACGCGATCACCCGGTCCTGACCGGGAGCGGGTGGCAGGATGGCCGGCATGCTCATCGTCGCCGGCACCCTCTACGTCGATCCGGCCCGGCGGGACGCCTACCTGGCGTCCTGCGAGGCCGCCGTCCGCGCGGCCCGGGACGCGCCCGGCTGCGTCGACTTCGCGGTCAGCGCCGACCTGGTCGAGCCGGGCCGGATCAACGTCTACGAGCGGTGGGAGTCCGACGAGCAGTTGCTGGCGTTCCGGGGCTCCGGACCGGAGGCCGAGCAGGTGACGGAGATCCTCGGCGCCGAGGTGCACAAGTTCCGCATCTCCGGCGTCGAGGCTCCCTGACCGTCGCTAGATGAAGACGTCGAGCAGCAGGACGCCGAGGAAGCCGACCACCGAGATGATGGTCTCCATCACCGACCAGCTCTTGATGGTCTGCCCGACTGTCAACCCGAAATACTCCTTCACCAGCCAGAAGCCGGCGTCGTTGACGTGGGAGAAGAACAGCGACCCGCAGCCGATGGCCAGCGCCAGCAGCGCCACCTCGGGGCCCTGGAGCGTGGCGGCCAGCGGCGCGACAATGCCGGCGGCGGTGATGGTGGCGACGGTGGCCGAGCCGGTGGCGACCCGGATGCCGACCGCTACCAGCCAGCCGAGCAGCAGCGGCGAGAGGTTCGCACCGTCGGCGGCGTTCGCGACCAGGTCGCCCACGCCGGCGTCGACGAGTACCTGCTTGAAGCCGCCACCGGCGGCGACGATCAGCAGGATGCCGGCGATCGGCGGCAGCGAGCCGCCGAGGAAACCGGAGACCTGGGTACGGCTGAAGCCGGACCGGTAGCCCAGGAAGATCATGGCGAAGATGACGCCTGCCAGCAGGGCGATGATCGGGGTACCGACGATGTCCAGTGCCTTGCGGCCGGCGGTGTCCTCGCCGAGCGTCAGCTCGCCGACCGCCCGCAGCAGCATCAGCACCACCGGCAGCAGCACCGTCACCACAGCCGCCCAGAGCGCCGGGGACCGGCGCGAGCGCCGCCCGACCGGCTCGTCGATCGCGCCGCCGGGCCGTCCGGTGCCCGGGTTGACCAGGTCGTCCGCGGTGACCAGGTCGCCGTCGGCGTCGAGCCGGCCGTCACCGGGCCGGGTCGGGCTGCGGTCGACGGCGGCGTCGCGCCGGGTCGGCAGCAGCTCGGCCGGTGCGGTGGCCGGCACGTACCGGGCGATGAAGTTGCCGAAGACCGGGCCGGCGATGATCACCGTGGGGATCGCCACCAGCAGGCCCAGGGCGAGCGTCTGACCGAGGTTGGCGCCGAGCGCGTCGATCGCCACCAGCGGGCCGGGGTGCGGCGGCACCAAGCCGTGCAGCACCGACAGGCCGGCGAGCGCGGGAATGCCGATCTTCATCAGCGGCACGTTCACCCGCAGCGAGACCAGCAGCACGATCGGCACCAGCAGCACCACGCCGACCTCGAAGAACAGCGGCAGGCCGATGAGCGCGGCCACACCGGCCATCGCCCAGGGCAGCGCGGTCCCGGAGACCCGGCCGACCACCCGCTCCACGATGCCGTCCGCCCCGCCGGACTCGGCCAGCAGGCCGCCGATCATCGCGCCGAGCGCGATCAGCAGGCCCACGCCGCCCACAGTGGAGCCGACGCCGCCGCTGAACGAGGTGACGATCTTGTCGACGGGTACGGCGGCGACCACGCCGAGCACCGCGGCGCCGAGGATCAGCGCCAGGAACGGATGCACCTTGCCCCACGCGATGAGCAGCACGACCGCGGCGATGCCCAGCAGGGCCGCGAGGACGAGCTGGGTGTCACCGGCGTTCGTGAGCGGTTCCGCGGGTGCGGCGAACAGTGTGACCACGGCTATCACGCCCTTCGGTCGGTCAGCGGGGTGGTGCGGTGGGTGGTGGTTCCGGCGGAAGGCTCGGCGCCATCCGCCGCAGGGACGCGAACGTGGGTACGAGGGCGTCGTACAGCTCGGAGAAGAGGGGGAGCAGTGCGGCGTACGTGGCGGCGGAGGCGGGATCCGGGCGGACCGTCTCCTCGATCCGGACCAGATCGGCGGCGACCTCGATCGATTCGATCAGGCCGAGCGCCTGCATGCCGAGCAGCGCCGCGCCGAAGCCGGACCCCTCGTGCCCGGCGGGGAACCGCACCGGCATGCCGAGCGCGTCGGCGAGGATCTGCCGCCACAGCGCGCTGCGGGCGAACCCGCCGCTGGCGCGGACCTCACGTACCTCGTTCCCGGCGGCCCGGACCGAGGCGAGGACCAGGGCGAGCTGCTGGCAGACGCCCTCCAGCGCGGCCCGGACCAGGTGCGCCCGGCCGTGGCCGTGGGTCAGACCGACGTACGCGCCGCGGGGCAGCGCGCTCCAGTGCGGCGCCCGTTCGCTGAGCAGGTACGGCAGCATGATCAGCCCGCCGGAGCCGACCGGCGCCGTGGCGGCCAGGTCGAGCAGCTCCTCCTCGGCGTGCTCGCCCAGCTCGGGGGCGAGCGCGTCGTTCGCCCACTGGAGGACGATGCCGCCGTTGTTGATGGCGCCGCCGACCACCCAGCGGTCCTCGGTGAGCGCGTAGCAGAACACGCCGCCGAGCGGGTCCACGCCGGGGCGTTCCACCATCACCCGCATCGCGCCGCTGGTGCCGATCGAGCAGGCCACCACGCCGGGGCGTACCGCGCCGAGCCCGAGGTTCGCCAGTGGCCCGTCGCCGGCGCCCACCACGAGCGGCGTGTCCGCCGGCAGCCCGGTGGCGCGGGCCGCCTCGGGGGTGAGCCCGGGCAGTACGTGGGTGGTGGGTACGAGCTGGGGGAGCTGCTCCTCGGTGATGCCGGCGAGGCGGAGCGCCTCGGTGTCCCAGGCCAGCCGGTGGATGTCCATCAGGCCGGTGGCGGACGCCACCGAGTGGTCGGTGACGAGCGCGTCGGCGAGCCGCCGCAGCACGAGATCCTTGATGCCGACCCAGTGCGCGACCCGCTCGTGCAGCTTCGGTTCCTGCTCGGCGAACCAGACCAGCTTGGGCAGCGGCGCCATCGGGTGGACCGGGGTGCCGGTGCGCCGGTGCAGGGCGAGCCCGGAGGGCGCGGCCCGCAGGCGCTCGGCCTGCGCGCTCGCGCGGGAGTCGGCCCAGGTGATCGACGGGGTCAGCGGGGTGCCGTCGGCGTCCAGCCCGATCAGGCTGTGCATGGCGGTGCTGAACGACAGGCCCGCAACCGGTACGCGCAGCTCGTTCACCACCGCGCGGATCACGCCGATCACGGCTTCGTGGATGAGGTCCGGGTCCTGCTCGGCCCAGCCCGGGTTCGGCTCCTCCAGGGGGTAGCCGATCGAGTGGCTGGCCAGTTGCCGGCCGGTGGTGTCGAACGCGACGGCCTTGGAACTGGTGGTGCCGATGTCCACTCCCACCACCACGGCCGGGTCGCCCACCGGTGCACCTCCTCGCCGCCCGGGGGCCGCGCTCCGCCCCGCCGTTGCGGCTGACGTTACCGACGTGTCCACGCGCGCGCATGACGAAGCGGGACCGCCGGGAGCCGGTGGCACGGAACGTGAATCGACGCGGGAGTTTCCGCCGATTGTGTAGGTCAATCAGCCGATCGGTCTAATTGGCGACTTTCGCGTGTCTTCGTACCCCTGCCGCACAGTTGACATGAATGACACCCCGATTGGTGGGCTCGCGCGGCGGAGGAGTCGGCGTGACGAAGACTGATTCGACGGGTTCCACATGGCGGTACCGGTGGGCGCACCGGCAGAACGAGCGGCGTCAGCGGGCCTTCCGCGCCGCCGACGAGGCGTGGCGACGCCGCGACGACGAGCTGCGCCGCCTGCGTACCCTCGCGGTGTCCTTCCACGGCTCGGCTCAGGCGGGCGTCGGCCTGCCGATGGAGCTGGCTCCCGGCGAGGTGGTCTTCTGGACACTCCCGGCCGCGCAACTGGTCGAGGTCCGGCACACAGCCGTGCTGCCCGCCCCCGAACTGACAGTCGACCCCGACCCGCCCGCGCTGCGCCCCCGCCGCCCCGAGGGCGTCAAGGTGGTCGACGCCGGGCTCGCCGTGCTCACCAACCGGCGCCTGGTCCTGCTCGGCGGACGCGGCCGGCGCGACTGGGCGTACGGCCGGATGACCGGCCTGTCCCACGACCCCGGCGCGCCGGTCACCCTGATCCAGGTGCTGGACCGGCGGCGTACCTCCGGGTTGCTGCTGCCCACCGGCGCGGCGGCCGACTTCCGGTTCACGCTCACGCTGGCGTTCGCCGACGCGATCGAGCAGCGCGCCGCAGTCGTGGCCGAGCTGGACGAGCTGATCGCGGAGCACACCGCGGCGCGGCCGGAACGCCCCGCAGTGCTCACCCCCGCCCAGGCCCGCGTCACCGCGCTGGTGCCCGGCGGCCGGCGGACGGTGGCGGTCGGCGCGGCGCTCGCGCTGATCGTGCCGGCGATGCTCATCGAGTCCAACCCGCCCACCCGGGCCGGCTCGGAGCGCGCCGCCGCCGCGACCCCGGGGGCCACCGGCACGCCCGCGCCGCCGCACGTCGCGCCCGCCGTCCAGGTCCGGCCCAGCACGAGCCCCGAGCCGTCCCGCGTCCGTCCCGCACCGCCGCGCGGCACGCCGCAGCCGCCGGTCGAGCGCCGCTGCGGCGCACCGGCGAACCCCTTCGGGTACGACTTCTGCGACGGCCAGCGCATCCGCCGGCCGGCTGCCGGGGTGTGCGACTGGTTCGAGTGCGTACCCGGGTTCTGGTCCGACCGCGGCTGGCTGGTGCAGTGCCGCGACGGCTCGATCAGCCGCACCGGCGGCCAGCGCGACGTGTGCGCCGGTCACAAGGGGTTCCGCCGGACCGTCTGGCGGTGACGGAGGTCAGGCCACCGGGCGGGGCGTGACGCGCAGCGGCAGCAGCCCGGCCAGCACCAGCGCGGCGCCCACGGGCAGCAGGTTCAGGTTCACCGCGATCGCCAGGAACCCGGCCAGCACCAGCACCGGCGCCCACACCGGCAGCAGCCGGGCCGCCGCCGCCCGGTACAGCAGCACCAGCAGGCCCACCTCGAACAGCAGCGGTCCGCCGTACAGCACAAGGCCGGGCGTGGGCACCGCGTCGGCGAAGCGCGGGAACAGGTCACCGAGGATCACCCAGACGAAGGCGGCGGCGCCGACCAGGCCGGCCGGCGCGGCCACGTCGTCGAGCGTCCGCAACCGTGACGAGCGGGTACGCAGCAGGCCGTGCAGCCCGACGATCAGCGCGGCGAAGCCGAGGACGCCGAGCAGGAACAGCGTGTGCCCGGTGTTCCAGGCCCAGGCGCCCTTGTCGCTGTGCCCGTCCAGGCGGTCGAGCAGGCGCAGCAGGCCGTAGCCGAGCAGCAGCACCGCAGACGCCACGGCGACCGGGCGTAGCCACTGGTGCGTGGGACGTGTGCGGGAATCGAGGAGGCTCATCGCCTCAGCGTTCCGGGCGCCCGTGCCCGGGACATCGGGGAGCGGTCCCGAACCTGACCCGGATCAATCCGCTCGCCTCCCGTAGGGGTGCCCGGATACCGTCCGGCCGTGTCCCGCACCGTCTCGCTGGTCCTGCTCGACGCCGTCGGCCGTCCGCTCGGCGCGCTGCCGCCGTTCGACGTGCCGGAGCCGTGGTGGCAGGAGGTCCAGTCGATCGTCGACACGGTCCGGCAGCGCCACGGGCTGGAGGTGACGGTGCTGCGGCTGCTCGACGCCGACCGTTCCACGCCTCCCGGCGGCCACGTCCGCTACCTGGCGCAGGTAGTCGACGCGCCGGCCGTACCCCTGGAACCGGCGGCCGTGGACCTCGCGCCGCACCCGCTGCGCCAGCCGTGGGCGGAGGCCGGCGGTCCGGCTCGCAGCGTCGCGTGGGCGACCGGCGAGTTGAGCCGGCGCTGCCGCCGGGTGACGGCGGTGGCGCAGCAGCGCACCTGGAACCTCTCCGCCATCTGGCGCCTGGACACCGACCAGGGCCCGGCGTGGCTGAAGCAGCTACCGTCCTTCGCCCGCCACGAGCCCGAGGTCCTCGGCCGGCTCCCCTCGGTGGCCGGTCTTCCCGGTGACACGAACTCCCTGATCGGCGTGCCGGTGGTGCTCGCCGCCGACGGGGAGGGGCGGATGCTGCTGGACGACGTGCCGGGGGAGGACCGGTACGGGGCCGGGGAGGGCGAGCGGGCCGCCGTCGCGGCCGGACATCACCTGGTGCAGCGGCGGGCGTGCGGGATCGTCGGCGAGCTGGTCGCGGCGGGGGTGCCGGACCTGCGCGGGGCGCGGCTGGCGGACTGGATCCGGGAACGGCTCGCCGGGCACGACGTGTCGGCCGCAGCCGGCCTGCTCGACGGGCTCGACCGGCGGCTCCGGCAGGTCGCCGGCTGCGGCCTGCCGGACACGCTCGTGCACGGCGACCTGCACCCCGGCAACGTGCGCGGCGACGACCGGCGCCGGACCGTGATCGACTGGGCGGACTCGTTCGCCGGCCATCCCGCCTTCGACATCCTGCGCCTCACCGAGGACGTCGACGCGGACGCCGCCGCCCGGCTGGTCGACGCGTGGGCGCGACGGTGGCGGGCCGACGTGCCCGGCAGCGACCCGCACCGGGCCGTCGACCTGCTCCGGCCGGTCGCGCCGCTGCGGCTGGCCGCCGTGTACGCGATGTTCCTCGCCGCGATCGAGCCGGGCGAGCATCCGTACCACGTGCACGACGTGCCGGCCGCGCTGGCGCGAGCGGCGGCGGTGGCGCGACCCTAGACCCGGCGGACCGGGATCCACAGCTCCGCGTCGGCGGTGCCGCCGTCCTCCGCGACCCGCACCCGCGAGATCTCCGGCCCCGGGCGGGTCTCGTACGGGTTGGACGGGAACCACGACGTGAACACGGCCCGCCACAGGTGCTGCACCGCCACCGGGAACGCCCCGGAACTGGAGAACACCGCCCACTCGCCGGCCTCGACCGGCAGACTGCGCAGGTCGTCCGGCACGTCCGCGCCGGTGACCGCCGCGTACCAGTAGTCCAGCTCGGTGCCCTCGTCCCGGGAACCGGCCAGCTCGGCGCTGACGTTGACGATCCCGCGCGGCTCCTGGTCGGACAGCGCCTCGATGCGGCGGACGGTAGCCGGGTCGATGCCCCTGACGAACGCCACGATGTGCGGGTTCATCCCCTCGTGCACGAGCGGCACCCGCGCCGTCAGCCCGGCGAGCCGGAAGGCGTCCTTGGTCACGATCCGGTAGTCCATGCTGGTGTTCCCTTCGACGACGAGCCGGAAGGACATCCGGGGCTGGGACCGCAGCACCGCACCGGCCTGCCGGGCCTGCGTCGGCCCGACGCCGTGCACGGCCCGGAACGCGCGGGCGAACGCCTCGTTCGAGCCGTACCCCCAGCGGACCGCCACGTCGAGCAGCGACTCCCGGCCGGCGAGCACGTCGGCGCCCGCCAGCGTCATCCGGCGTCGGCGCACGTACTCCGACAGCGGCAGCCCGGCCAGCGCCGAGAACAGCCGGCCGAAGTGGTGCTCCGACACGCCCGCGATCCGGGCCAGCGCGGCCACGTCGAGCGGCTGGTCGAGCCGCTGTTCGAGGTGGTCCAGCGCGGCGTTGAGCCGATCCAGCACCCGGTCTTCCCTCCTGGTGACGCCTTCGACGCTAGGTTCCCCGCCGTCCACCGGCCCGATCACACCGGACCCGGTCCGGTCGCCTCATCGACAGTGGCGGGCGTGTCGCATCATGGCGTGGTGATCTTCCGGAAGCGGCACCACAAGAAAAAGAAGAGCCGGGACTGGTGCAACTGCGACGTGCCCACCTGCGACGGGCCGGGCTGCTGCGACCTGGGCCTCTTCTCGATGCTGCTCACCCTCGGCTCGGTGACCGCGGGCGTCGTCCGGCGGCCCGCCGTGGACCGGGCCGGCCGGGCCGCCATCCTCGGTTACCGGCGCTGGCTGTCGCACCGCTGGCCGGCGACCTGCCGCTACACGCCGACGTGCAGCGCGTACGGGCTCGCCGCGGTGGAGCGGTACGGGCTGGCGGTGGGTGGCCGGATGGCCGCGGACCGGGTACGCCGATGCCGTCCCGACGTCCCGCACGGCACCCACGACCCGCTGCACTGACCCCGCTCGCCTCCGCGCCGCGCGGACGTGCCGGGGCCACCTCGGGGAAGTGGCGGTGTTCCGGTGTGCCGGATGCCGCCACTCCGCCGACCTGGCGTCGATCAACGTGGCGGTCACCCGACCGACGTGGGGCCGCCGAAGACGACAGGTACGCCGGGGGAATAGAGCACGCTCACCGGCGGCCCGTCCGGTGCGGGCAGGCCCGCGGCGGTGACCAGCTCGTCGTCGAGGTGCAGCAGTTCGGCGCGGTGCAGCGGCCACTGTGGATGCCAGTTCGGCAGGTGGCGGGTGCGGCCGTACGCCCGGGTGTGCAGGCCCCAGCGGGCGGTCAGGAAGTGTTCCAGCGGCGTCGGCTCGGCGATGGGCGCGCCGACGCGTACCACCATCCGGCTGGTCGCGCCGGCCGGACCGGGCCAGCGGCGGCGGCAGCGGTAGGTGAGCGTGTCACCGGACCGGTCCAGCCGCATCGCCGACCACTTGTACGGCAGACGCAGGCTCACCTGGGCCACCAGCACCGGCACCAGGCGGGACGCGTCGAGCGAGCGGAACACGACAGCGCGCCGCCCCGAGCCGTCGACCGAGTAGAGCCGGACGTTCGTCTCCCAGAACGTGCCGAAGTACGGCACGCCCGGGCCACGGCCGAGCCCCAGCCCGACCATCCGGAACCCGATCAGCCCCACGTAGGTGAGCCCGTCGAGCGTGTCCGGCCGGGTGCCGGCGGGCAGCAGCGGCGCCACCCGTTCCGGCGGGACCGCCCAGTGCAGGAACGCGAGATCGTGCCAGCGCTGCGCCAGCCAGGCCCGGCGGATGGCGCGTACGGGAGCGTGCTCGACCGGCTCGATCTCCACCGGTCCATCCTGCCTCCCGGATGCGCCGGGAGTCACTCCGGGCGGTGGCAGACCGCCTCGACGTTGTTGCCGTCCGGGTCGCGGACGAACGCGCCGTAGTAGGCGGCGTGGTATTCCGGCCACTCCTTCGGCGCGTGCAGCACCTCCGCGCCCGCTGCCACCGCCGCGTCGTGGAACGCCCGCACCGTGGCGCGGTCGGCGGCGGTGAACGCGATGTGCACCGGCACCGGCGTGGCGCCGGACGGCGCGGGCTCAACCCAGAAGTCGGGCGCGTCGACGCCGTAGCCGATCGGGCCGGGCTCCATCAGCCGCCGCCCGCCCAGCGGGGCGAGGACCGCGTCGTAGAAGGCGCCGCTCGCCTCCAGGTCGCGTACCGCTACGGAGAAGTGGTCGAGCACGTCGCCTCCCTGCGATCGTCGATGACCGCGCCAGGCTACGAGACCCCTACGACACTTCCGCCGCCCGGTTCACGTCGCGTCCGCCGCCGCCGGGCAGCCGTCGGCGACGCCAGCTGTCGTCGAGCGCCCGGGCCCGGTGGTCCAGCCTCGACGTATGCCGCCGAGACCGATATGCCTCAGAGTCATAGTTATGACTCTGAGGCATATCGCTTTTGCCTCTATGTATTTCCGGCGGCGCTAAGGACCGCCGGGTGGGACGCTCGCCGTCGCCTGGCGGTGTCCGCGACGATCAGCAGGCCGGGAACCGCGCCGAACAGCCAGATCACGCCCACCGGCCAGTGGATCACCTCGCCCACCGCGCCCCGGATCTCCGGCACGTCACCGACCACGTAGGACGCCTCCGGGTCGGTCGTGCGGCAGTCGAGCGTCCACCTACCGGGCGTCGGCACCCGCACGGTCGCCACCCAGGAATAGGTGGCGGCATCGCTGCCGTAGTCGCCCGGCGGGACGGAGACCGGCTCGGCCGTCCGGACCTCCGCGCCGCCGCCGGTGACGCGGCAGTCCGGGTCCGCCGGGGAGAAGCCCACCGCGAAGATCGCGTACGCCCCGGTGGCCGGTGCCGTGAACCGGCCCGCCGACGTCGAGTAGGGGCCGACGCCGCCGTACTCATGCGGGGGTTGCCCGATCGTGCTGTCCTCGGCGCCGAGCCGTACCGCGGACTGGGCCAGCAGCGCGCCGAACACCACGGCGAGCCCGCCGATCAGATAGCCGCGCCGCGACGCCGGGCGGACCCGGTGGGGCAGGCGCCCGCCGGCGGCGTACCCGATCAGCGCTCCGGCCACCGCGAGCGCCGCGCCGCCGAGCAGAGCCCGCCCCCAGTGGGCCTCGCCGGTCAGCGGCACGACCCACCGGAAGAGCGCCAGTGACAACGCGAGAAGCGCCGTCGCGACCAGCGTGGACACGCCCAGGGCCACCCCGGGTCGCCGGGGCTGCCGGGCCGCCAGCACGGCGGCGAGCACCGGTGACGCGAGCACGGGCCACCACAGCGCGGTCGAGACCGGCTGGTCCTCCTCCCATCTGTGGGTCCACTCGAAGAAGACCAGCGGAGCCGGCACCGTCGCCGCCAACCAGGCCGTCAGCACTCCGGGACCGGGCAGCGTCGCGCTCATCCGTCGATCCTCGACCACCCGGATCATCGACGGAAGTCCGCGAGCCGTCCGAAAGGGATTGCTCACGCAGCGTAGGATCGCGTGCGACACAGCCGAACACACGGGGGAAACGATGTTCGAGCGCCTGGGCAGATTCGTCGTGGGCAAGGCCTGGTGGGTGATCGGCGGCTGGGTCGTCGCCGCGATCGCGATCATCGCCGCCAGTCCTTCACTGAGCGACATCACCTCCGCGGACCAGGAAAGCTTCCTGCCGCGCACCTACGAGTCGGTGCAGGCCACCGAGCTGGGCGCGAAGTCGTTCCCGCAGGCCGCCACCGCCACCGCCACCGTCGTCGTCAAACGCAGCGACGGTAGACCGCTGACCGCGGCCGACGAGGCGCGCGTGGGGCAGCTGGCCGCCGCGCTCAAGGCCCGGAACATCCCGCAGACCTCCGGCTACCTCACCGGCCCGCAGGCCGTCGCGCCGGACAAGTCCGTGCAGGTGGTCACCGTCGGTCTCGACGCCGACAGCCCCGACGACCCGGGCCTGCTCGACGCGGTACGCGACCTGCGCGCCGCTCTCGGGCCGGACCTGGCCGGCAGCGGGCTGACCGCCGGAGTGGCGGGCGACGTGGCGAGTTTCGTCGACAACGAGGACACGTTCAACGAGGCGTTCGCCGTCGTCGGCGTCGCCACCATCGTCCTCATCATCGGGCTGATCCTGATCATCTTCCGCAGCCCGATCGCCGCGCTGCTGCCGGTCGTGGTCATCAGCGTCGTCATGTCCGTCACCACCGGGCTGGTCGCCGCCGCCGGCAAGGCATTCGACCTCAACGTCAGCCAGGACCTCCAGACCATCCTGCTGATCGTGCTGTTCGGCATCGGCACCGACTACATCCTGTTCCTGCTGTTCCGCTACCGCGAGCGCCTGCGCGCCGGAGACGACAAGCGCACCGCCATGATCGTCTCGGTGCAGCGGATCGGCGAGGTCATCACCTCCGCCGCCGGTGCGGTCATCGTGGCGTTCCTGGTGCTGCTGCTCGCCTCACTCGGCTTCTTCGGGTCGCTCGGCCCGGCGCTCGCCATCGCCGTCGGCGTCATGCTCGTCACCTCGCTGACCCTGATCCCGGCGCTCGTGTCGCTGCTCGGCCGGTGGGTGTTCTGGCCGTCGAAGGCGTGGCAGCGCCCGCCCAAGGCGACCCTGTCCCGGCGGCTCGGCGCCGTCGTCGGCCGCCGCCCGGCCGTGGTGGCCGCCGCTTCGGGCGCGCTGCTCGTCGCGCTCGCCGCCGGTGTGCTCGGCTACAAGGCCGACTACGACTTCGGCGCCGGCTTCCCGCAGGACACCGAGTCGGCGCGGGCCGCCCAGGACCTCCAGCGCGGGTTCGCCGCCGGGGCGCTCGCGCCCACCGAGGTCTACCTGACCACCGGCAACGGCACCCCGCTCACCGAGCAGCAGGTGAACGACTTCGCCGCCGCGTCGGCGCGCGCACCCGGCGTCGGGCAGGCGCAGCCGCCGGAGCGCAGCGCCACCGACCCGAGCGTCGTCCGGATCAACCTGCTGCTGAACGAGAACCCGATGTCCAACGAGGCGATCACGCTCGTACGCGACGACCTGCGGAAGTCCCTGCACGAGGCGGCTCCGCCGGGCACCAGGGCACTCGTCGGCGGCACCACGGCGATCTTCGCGGACATCAACTCGGCGAACAACAGGGACCTGTCGGTGATCCTGCCGGTGGCCGCACTCCTGATCGCGATCATCCTGGCGCTGCTCCTGCGCAGCCTCGTCGCGCCGGTCTATCTGGTGATCGCCGTGCTGCTCAACTTCGCCGCCACGCTCGGCGCCACCGTCTACGTGTTCCAGGGGCTCCAGGGCAACCCGGGCGTGACGTTCCAGCTGCCGATCATCCTCTACCTGTTCGTGGTGGCGATCGGCACCGACTACAACATCCTGATGATCGCCCGACTACGCGAGGAGGCGCGCGAGGGCCACGAACCGCACCAGGCCGCCGCGATCGGGGTGGAACACGCCGGGCCGACAGTCGCCGCGGCCGGGCTGATCCTGGCCGGCACGTTCGGGGTGCTGATGCTCGCGCCGATCTCGTTCCTCCAGCAGATGGGCTTCGCGGTGGCGATCGGGATCGTGCTGTCCGCGTTCGTCATGTCGATGTTCTTCGTGCCGGCGCTGACCGGGCTGATCGGCCACAAGGCGTGGTGGCCGGGGCACGGCGACGAACGGCGCAACGGCGGCGGCCGGCACGCGGCACCGGCACCTGCGGACGCGGCGTCGACCTGACTGTGACCCGCCCCGGCGCGGCTCAGCCCTCGCCGGGGCGGACCAGCCCGCTCTCGTACGCGATCACGACGAGCTGCGCCCGGTCGCGGGCGTTCAGCTTCTGGAGCAGCCGGCTCACGTAGGTACGCGCGGTGTCGGGGCTCAGGAACAACGCCTGCCCGATCTCCGCGTTGGACCGCCCGGCGCCCACCTGCGCCAGCACGTCCCGTTCCCGTGCGGTCAGTCCGGCCAGCCGCCCCGGGTCGGCCACCGGTGAACGGGCCGCCGCGGCCAGCACCCGGCGGGTGACGGCGGGGGACAGCAGCGCGTCGCCACCGGCGACGGTCCGGACCGCGTCCCGCAGCGCGTCGGGCGGGGTGTCCTTGAGCAGGAAACCCGCTGCCCCGGCGCGGATCGCCTCGAACAGGTACTCGTCGTCGTCGAACGTGGTGAGCATGACGACCTGCACGCCGTCCAGCATCGGGTCGGTCAGGATCCGCCGGGTCGCCTCCAGTCCGTCCCCGCCGGGCATCCGGACGTCCATCAGCACGATGTCGGGCCGCTGCTCCCGTACCACCGAGAGGCCGCTGCCGCCGTCGCCGGCCTCGCCCACCACCTCGATGTCCGGCGCCCGGTCGAGCAGCGCGCGCAGGCCGGTGCGTACGAGGTGCTGGTCGTCGACGAGCACGACGCGGATCGGGTTCACGCGGCGACTCCCGTCAGTGGCAGGTAGACCGACACCCGGAAGCCGGCGGTGCCGCCCGTGCCGGTTGCGGCGGTTGCTCCGGTGCTGCCGGTTTGGATGGTGCCGGTTTCTACGGTGCCGCCGAGCAGGGCTACCCGCTCGGCCATGCCGCGCAGGCCCTGGCCCGTCCCGTCCCTGCGCCCGGCGGGCGGGCCGCCGTGGCCGTCGTCCACCACCTCCAGCGCGAGCCGGCCGGGCGTGGCGCGGACCGTGACGGTGACCCGGGTGGCCTCGGCGTGGCGCAGGACGTTCGTCAACGCCTCCTGCACGACCCGGTAGACGGTGCTGCCCACGATTGCCGGCAGCGTGTCCACCGGACCTTCGATCCGCAGGTCGACAGTCAGCCCACCCCGGCGTACGCCGTCCACGAGCGCCGGGAGTCGGTCGAAGCCGGGGGCCGGTTCCCGTGGACCGGGTTCCCGGCGCAGCGTGCCGAGCGTCGCCCGCAGCTCCGCCATCGCGCTGCCGCTCACCGACCTGATGGCGGCCAGCGCATTCTCCGCCTGCGCCGGATCGCTGTCGGCGAGCGCCTCCCGGGCGACTGCCGACTGCAACGTGATCACCGACATGGTGTGCCCGAGCGTGTCGTGCATCTCCCGGGCGATGCGCAGCCGTTCCGCCTCGACCTGACGGGCCGCCTCCCGGTGGCGCTCCTCGTCGGCCGCGACCGCCTGCCGGACCAGCGCCGCCCGCAGCGACCTGCGGTTGCGTACCGCGTCACCGAGGGCGATGACGGCGAGCAGCAACGCCGCCTCGGAGCCGAGTTCCGTACCGACGACCACCGCGATGTCGTCGCCCTCGGCCAGCCGGGCGACCACGGACACGGCCAGCAGGCTCCCGGCCACCACGGCGGCCGGGACGACACGCCCGCGCTCGGACACCCGGTAGAGGACGGCGGCGGCCGGGGCGGCCACTCCGACGGGCGGCAGATCCAGCGCGTAGTACCCGAGGATCACGACTGCCGTGGCGACCAGCGCCGGCAGCGGCCACCGCCTGGCGCACAGCACCAGCCCGCCGAGCACCGCGCCGACCACGACGGCGAGCGCCGCGCCGACCACGACGGCGAGCGCCGCGCCGCCGGGCGAGGGCCGGTCGGCCGCCACGGCCACCGCGACCAGGCCGAGCGTGGCCGCCGCGAGCAGCACATCGGCGCGGGTGGGCGAGGTGTCGGGCACGCCTTCGAGCCTAGGTCCGCGCGGACCCTCACCGCTGTCGTCCGCAGGCGTCAGGGACGACCCCGAGGCGTACGCCGAGAAGCGACATCCGGTCGCGCGGCCACGCGGACGACGGCCGGGGACGGCCGACCTAGCGTCGATGGCGTCCCCGAAACGTGAGGAGAACCCTCGTGGTACGCACAAGACTGACCTGGCTCGCCCTTATTGTCATGGTATGGGCGTCGATGATGTCGTTCGGCGGGGTCGCCGCCGAGACCGTCATGCTCTACCCGAACATCTTCAGCGACGCGCCCGCCTCGCTCGACCGGGCCCGCGAGTTCCTCGTCCACGGCGGCCCGCACGACTACTTCCCGCCGCTCGGCGCGTCGGTGATCCTCAGCAGCGTCGCCGCGACGCTGCTCACCTGGCGCGACCGCCGGCTGCGCTGGTGGGTCGCCGGCGCCACGGCCGTGTTCGTCGTCTGCGAGTTCGTGTTCTCCGCTGTCTTCTTCTGGCCGCGCAACGAGATCATGTTCGTGGACCCGGTGGGAACGCACTCGCCGGAGTACCTGCGCCAGGTCGCGGCCGAATTCGTCGCCGGTCACTGGGTGCGCTTCGCCGGGGGCGCGGTGACGGCCGTACTCGCGTTCGTCGCGCTGCTGAAGTTCGTGCGCTCGACCGCGCCGGGCTCGGCGTCGGCTCCCGTACCGACGTCGGCTTCGGTCTCGTCGGAGGTGACGCGATGAGCGCGGGTCGCCGTACCCTCGGGTTCTCCTGGCCGGCGTTGGTTGCGCTCGCCGCGTTGGCCGCCCCGCGCGTGGCGCTGCACGACCTGGACGTCGTGCCGGAGGGCACGGTCGTGGCTGCGCTGCTGGCGGTCGGGCCGCCGCTGTGCTGGGTGGCCGCAGTGCTGTGGCGGCGGCCACCGCGCCCGTTCCTGACGATGGTGGTGATCGGGGCGCTGTACGGGGTGTTCCTGGCGGCCGGTCACCAGGTGTTCTGGGACTCGTCGCTGGGGATGGACGCGCCGGGGCTGGCCGGGCTGGAGCCGGGGGCGCGGGAGGCGTTGTTGCGGGGTGCGGCGGTGATGTCGAGCCTGGTCACCGGGACCATGGTCGGAGTGGTCGCGGGTGCGGTCGCGGTGCTGTTGTCCCGAGTGCTGCCAGCGCCGGCCCGACGTCGTGAGCAGGCCGACGCTTCTCGCCCGCTCGCCTGACTCGGCGAGTGGGCGAGATCCCAGGTCAGGCAGCGATCGCCCGGGCGGCGGCGTACATGTCGGCGGGCAGCGGATGCCGCAGCTCCCAGAGGATCCGCATGGGCCGGTCGCCGCTGTGCTCCCGGTACGTCATCGGACCCGCGTACAGGTACGGCGGTGCGCCCAGGTCGCGATCGGCGATCTTGGTCTCGCGGACGAACAGGTGCACCGTCGAGCCCTGCGCGACGTGGTTGACGTACCGCTGGCCGGTGGCCGAGCCTGATGAGGTGGTGCTCTGCGACTCCCACTGGAACAGCTTGTCCGTGATGGCGCGGTCGGCGTACATGGTGGTGGGGGAGTAGTGCTCCTCGGACTTCACGAGCGTGACGAAGAACAGATCCGCGCGCTCGTCGGGCAGCCACTTCACGCCCTCGCGCAGCGAGCCGGGGTTGGTCATGCCGAATGCTGCGCACGCCTCGTTGCGGCTGTAGCGGGCGTGTACCCGCAGCGGCACCCGGCCCGGGGCAGGTGGCTCGGTGACCCGATGGATGCGGTCACGGAGCACGTCGACTACCTGCGGCAGCTCGGCACAGCGCGCCGGTTCCGCCCACAGCCTCCTGAGCCGGGCGTCGCGTTCGGCCAGCGGCACCGACGACCCCCACAGGCTGAAGTGCATCATGTCGAGCAGCCGCCCGGCGGTGGGGCGCTGTCCGGCGGCGACCTGAGCGATCAGATCCAACCTGTCGACATCATCGGTGTGGAGCATCCGGCCGATGGCCCGGCTCAGGTCACGGTCGTCCGGGCCGCCTTCGTCCGGGTCGAGACCGGCGAGGCGCCGCAGCCCGGCCCAGCCGCCGATGCTCGCCGATCGGTAGACGTCCTCGATTTCCAGGCCGGTCTCGCGCAGGAAGTCGGACAGACTGACGTCACCGAGCTGCCGCAGCTCGGCCACAAGCGCGTTCTTCGACGTCGGGAGCGCCGACTTGAGGTTGGCGAGGACGATCTCCTTCGCCACCCGGTCCAGCTCGATGTGGCAGCCGCTGGGTAGCGAGGGGAAGTCCTCCCGGACGGCCGCTTCGACCGCCCGCCGGCTGACCCCGGCGAGCGCCCGCCAGCGCATGTCGAACCGGAAGTTCGCGTGCTGACCGCCGATGAAGTCGAGCACCGTCAGGCACGGCTTGTCGTCGTCCAGCCGCAGACCCCGTCCGAGCTGCTGGAGGAAGATCGTGGCGCTCTCGGTGGGGCGCAACATGAGGATGGTGTCGACCATCGGCAGGTCGACGCCCTCGTTGAACAGGTCGACAGTGAAGAGCACCTTCACCTCGCGCTTGCGGAAGCGGTCGATCAGCGTGTGCTGCTCCGGCCGGTTGACCTGCGATGTCACGGCCGCCGCCGGTACACCGTGCCGGGTGAACCAGTCGGCCATGAACTCCGCGTGCCCGATGCTGACGCAGAAGCCGAGCGCGCGCATCCGCCCGACGTCAGCGATCCGCCGGACCGCGTGCAGGATGAGCCGCGCCCGTGCGTGATTGCCGGTGTAGACGCCGTCGAGCTCGCCCTTGTCGTACCCCTGTCCGCGCTTCCACCGCACCCGCGTCAGGTCCACGTCGTCGTGCAGGCCGAAATACTGAAACGGCGCCAGCAACTGCCGTTCGAGGGCCTCCCACAGGTGCAACTCCACCGACGCGCGGCCGTCGAACCACCGGCGCACGTCACGGCCGTCGCTCCGCTCGGGCGTCGCGGTCAGACCCAGGAGTACGCGCGGCCGAAGCCGTTTCAGCAGCGCCGTGTAGGTGGCCGCCTCGGCGTGGTGGAACTCGTCGACGATCACCATGTCGTACGCCTCGGGGTCGATCTCCCGCTGGCGCAACGACTGGATCGACGCGAAGACGTGCTTCCACCCCTGCGGCCGATCGCCGCCCACAAGCGTCTCGCCAAACGTGCCGTCGCCCATGACCTGGCGGAACACCGACCGGCTCTGCCGCAGGATCTGCTCCTGATGTGCGACGAAGAGCAGCGAGTCGACGCGGCCGGCTCGCCGGAGCCGGCGATAGTCGAGCGCCGCCACCACCGTCTTGCCGGTGCCGGTCGCCATCACCACCAGGTTGCGCCAGCGGCCGTGCACCAGGCGTTCGGCGTCGAGGTCGTCAAGAACTTCCTGCTGGTACGGGAACGGCCGCACGTCCAGGTTCGCGATCTCAGTCGGTGCGTCGTCGGCGCGTTCCCCGCGCAACGCGACACGTAGGCGCTCGCCATCGGCTGCCGGGTCGTAGGTCTCGAACGCCGAGTCGTTCCAGTAGTCGGCGAACGTCGCCTCGAACGTGTCGATGACGTGCGGCTGCTCCAGGTTCGAGATGCGCACGTTCCACTCCACGCCGTCGACGAGCGCGGCCTTGGAGAGGTTCGACGAACCGACGTACGCGGTGGTGGTGCCGTTGTTCCGCCGGAACAGCCATGCCTTGGCGTGCAGGCGGGTGGTCCGCGTCTCGTAGGACACCTTGATCTCGGCACCCAGCTCGGCGAGCCGATCGAGCGCCCGCTGATCGGTGGCGCCCATGTACGTCGTCGTGATGACCCGTACCCGACCGCCTCTGCCGACCAGCTCGGTGATCGCGGGCTCGATGATGCGCAGCCCGTGCCACTTGATGAAGGCGCAGAGCAGGTCCACCTCGTCCGCCGACGCCATCTCGTGGCTGACCTCGTGGCCGATGCGCGGCTGGTGCCGGCCGTTGACCAGGAGCGCGCCGGTGGAAAGCGGCGTCGAGGGGCGGATCGGGAAGACCGGTGCGGCCGGTGGGGTGGGCGGTGAGGCGATGGCGTGCAACAGACGTTGGGCGTCCGCTACCTGGTCATCGGCGGTGACGGCGCGGGGCTCGGCCTGAGCGATGTGCGCGGCGATGCGGTTCGCCAGGTCGACCTGCCGGGCCAACTTGTTCTCCCCGCCACCGACGCCGAGGAGCGCCCGCCGCGCGAGGCCCGCGATGTGCCGGGCCAGGACGTCATGCGCGTCGGCGGCATCCAGCTTCGCATCCCGGACGAGGGCGCTATCGACATGCCTGAGCTGCGTCGCCAGCTTCTCCGTGATCAGGTGTTCGTAGATGCCCTTCTCAAGATCCCCCACGAAAGGCAAGCTAGCCGCGATGAACGCCGGGCGGAAGCCGGTGCGATAGGTGTTAGGAGCCTTGTCCTGTGGCCTGTCAGATCATTGACACCTAGAGGTGAAGGTCGACGCGTTGTCCATCACCGGCTCGACGCAATGGCTTTGATGCGGACCTCGAACAGCGGTGCTCCCTCCCGCGTGGGCCGGAGCCATCCGGCCGGTTGCCAACCCCAGGAGTCATACGCCTGCTGGGCGGCAACGTTGTCGGGTCGTACGAGCAGCGTGGCCCTTTCCTCCCGCCGCGTGCTCAGGAGCCGATCGTGGAGCGCCCGCGCGATACCCCGGCGTTGCCACGATCGCCGCACCAGCAGTTCGCAGACCGCGTATGTCCGTTGCCCGTCTTCGTCCGTGAAGCCGTCCGGTACCGGCTCGTGGATGCCGTCCCACCAATGCGAATCGGATCCGAGCGGGAAGCCGTACACGTAGCCGACCAGATCGTCATCGACCCTGGCCGCCACCAGCTCCCAGCCTTCCCGGGGCATGTGCGCGGCGAGCTGCTGTTCGTACCGCGCGGCCGTGTAGCGCGGGCCGTCGTCGGCGTGTGCGTCGAGGTATACGTCCACAAGCTGTTCCACCAGACCGTCGGCCTCCGCTGCGGTCTGGTGCCGTAGTCGCAGATTCTCCAGCACGAGCACAGGATCCCACCGGAGCGGCAGTCGCTCGCCGAGAGGCTCTCAGGCGAGATCGGCGAATGGCTTCCAACGTAGACCGTGGTCGCCTTGGGAAACTGACTGCAATCGCTTGGCAAATTCGGCCGCGACGCTCGCCGAACTCGCGAGAAGCGGCGTGGCGGCAGCGATCATTTTGAGCTCGCGGGCTTCCCGCAGAAGCGACCAGTTGCGGTCGGACATCACGTTGTACCCGTACGCCTCTGCGAGCGCCCGATGCGCCCCGGTCTTTCCGAACCGAGCCTCGCCCACAGCGACCGCCGCCAGGTCCACCTGCCAAGGGCCAAGACAAGTGGCGTCGAAGTCGCAGAGCAGGATGCCGCCGGACGCATCCCGGAGCAGGTTGCCGACGTGCGCGTCCCCGTGGATGAGCGACTGCTCCACGCGTCGGTTGAGATCGGCGACCTGCGGCTCCAAGCGGTCGCACCACGTCATCAGATAGTCATGGTCCTGTGCGCTCAAGCCGTCGGCATCCGCCAGGCGTCGACGCGCATCCCCGATCGGATCCCAGACGGCCAGCGGGAAGGGCGGGGGTCCGAGCGCATGAAACCGCCGCAGCGCCGAGCCGAGGTCATCCACCGTCGGAGTAGGCCCAGTGGGTGGCACGTAGGCCCATACCGAGGCGGCCAAGTCACCGACCGCAACCGGCTGCGCCACGCCAGGCGCCAGCCGGATCGTGGGCGCGTCCAGCTCGGCGAACCATCGCGCGAGCTGAACGACCTTCGTCACCCGATCCCGGAGCCGGTGCGTCCGCGCGATGCGGATGACGAGCCCGGAATCCGGCAACGCGAACACGGCGTTGTTCGTCAGCCGCAGGAGGCGGGCATCCTCGGTCTGAACCTCAAGCCCGCTGGCGATCTCCCGCATGGCGCGGGTCATCGCTTCTTCCGAGAACCGTCCGCTCATACCGTGGCCGCAGCTCGTGCGGTGAGTGTCCGATCGAATTCGGCAACGACAGGAAGGTGGCGGTGCCGTCCGAGATCGCGCCGCAGGTTGAGCACTCGATCAACCACTCGACTGGAACTCAGCGCACGCGACTGCTCGACCACGCGCGTGCCGACAGCGACCGCCCGCTCGGGCTCATCGGCGAGGAAGAGCGCACTACACAAGCCGACCTCGTTCAGGACCATGCTGCGGACGTTCGCCGGGCCGAAGGCGACGATCGCCTCTTCGACGCTCCGCACCGCCTGTGCCACGTGCGTGCCGGTCTGCCGGGCCATGTCGCGGTACACGCGGCCGTACTGGGCTAGCAGTTCGCCACGGTCGTAGAAGGCCATCCAGGTCGGCTCCCGTTCGGGATCCACACGCTCGAACTGATCACTCGCGCGACCGAGGAGGGTCAGCGCGCTTCGGTGGTCGCCGAGGGCGGCTATCGAGGCAGCCTCCGCGCCCCAAAGCAGCGCCCTCACCGCCGGTGTTGCCCGCGATTCCAGCTCCGAGCCGGCCAGTCGCAGAGCGGCCACGGCGTCCTGGTTGTGCCGAAGGTGTTGTAGCTGCTTGGCCTGGGAGTACCGAATCAAGGCCGCTAGCGGAGCGTCGTCAGCGGTTACCGCCGCCCGCTCGCCGGCGGCGAAATGCCGTTGGGCATCGGCGTGCCGGCCTGCGTCGAGCGCGGTCCAGCCCGCCAGTTGACGAGCCGCGGCGACCGCCGCGACCAGGCGCGGTGTCAGTCCGGCCGAGTGCGACCAGTCGAGCATCCGATACACCGACTCCGCGAATCGGGCTACCTCCCGATAGAGCAGGCCACCGCCGCATTCGTAGTCGACCGACCGATAGAGCTCCAGCACCGCGTTCAGCCGAGACACGTCCGCACTGCCGATGCGGCGCGGCTGGGGCTCCTCAGTGACGCCGACCAAGCCGGATCCTGCCGACACCGCCGCGATGCCAGCCAATAGAGTTCGCCGCCCCAGGTCTGGTGCTGCGCGATTCCCGTCGGCCCGGGCGCTCACCGGGGAGTCTGGACCGACTGCGAACCAGAGCCAATCCGGCGGGGATGCGGAGCACGGTCGCCCAATGCGTCAACCGGTCGAGATGCACCAGGGCTGGCCCGTTCTCGATCCGGCTCAACTGCGCCTGCGTGATCCCCAGCCACCCCGCGACGACGCTCTGCGGCAGCGGGCTCCGCCCGTGGTACGGGTGGTGGCGGTACGCCCGGATCACCTGCCCGAGATGCCGTCGGGCCAGCGCCGTCCGAACCGGTTCATGGTCCCAGAACGAATCGGGTACGGCGGGCGGCGTGCTGAGGCGGTCGCGTTCGGCGGCCTGGCAGGGCGCGCAGCGTCCCGTGCCGTTGTCGCGCGCCAGGCGGCCGCCGCAGCGGGGGCAGTTCGCAGGTGTCACCGGCAACCTCGCCGTTCGCGGAGAACCTGTGTCCGAAGTCGAGCCTAACCATTCAACCCGTTCCGGAGCGGCCCGGTATACGCGCCGTGCATATCGCACGGCGTCTCGTGATGGTGACCGAGCGTATGCAGTGTGTGTATGGCGGCCACGATCAGCAGGGCATGCGTCTCCTGCCGAGGAGGACTGAGGGTCAGCGCATGGCCCGGGGCGGGTGCCGGGCTCCGGTGGCACCGCGTCCCCCGATCGCGGCTCCCGCCGTCCCCGCCCGCCCCGGCGCCACTCCACGAGACCCCGACCCGGAGGCGCCCGCCGATGTCCGCCGTGCTCGCCGACTTCCCCGTCCTCACCCCTGTCACCGACGAGGAACTACTCGTCGCCGCGCTGGCCGTGCGCGTACACGTGCCCGAGCACTGGCCGCAGGGACCGCTGTGCCGCAGCGAGCGCGTCCCGTACCCCTGCCGGCTGGCCCGGTGGGGGAGGGCGACGCTCGCCGCGGCCGGGCTGCCCGACGAGGCCGTGGTGGTCGGGGCGGTGACGTCGTGATCTACGTGACCGGGGAGCGGATGCAGGCGTACCAGGTGCGCAGCGCCGTGTTCGACACCCGCTGGCGTGGGCTGGACCCGGCGCAGGTGCACGACTACCTGTGCCGGGTCGCCGACGAGATGGACCGCCTGCACCGGGAGCTCACCACGGCGCGCACCGAGTCGGAGCGGGTCCGTCAGGCGCTGCGGCAGTGGCAGTCCCGCCACAACGGCTGCCGGCGGCGCGGCCACGATGACTGAGCCGCGCTGGATAATCCACCTGCCGACCACGCTGACGTGCCGGGACGTCGCCGCCGAGTTGGCAGCCGCGCTCGCCCGGTCGCTCGGGCACCTGGATGCCGTCGACTTCGGTGAGACGACGCTCAGCGAGGAGGACGCGCAGCACCTGCGGCACCGGGTCTGGTGCGACATGCGGTTGCCCGGCGGCGGGCGCTGCGGACACCGGGATGGTCACGACGGGTGGTGCGAGGCGGCGGAGCTGCGATGACCTCGGCGTGTCGATCGATGAACGCCCTGGTGACGGGCCGGACCGGTGGGAGCGATCCCATCTGGGGCGACCATCCACCCTGTACGGTCGCTACACTCCCCGAAAACGCCCGGAACCGCCCACGGAGCCTGGAGACGCCTGTGACCCGCGACAAGGCCGCACCGCCCGGAATCGACGTCACCGTTCCCAGCGTGGCCCGGGTCTACGACTACTTCCTGGGCGGCAAGGACAACTTCGAGGTCGACCGGAAGGTCGCCGAGCACGCCCTGCGGATCACGCCGGACGGGCCGGCCGCCGGTCAGGCGAACCGGGCGTTCCTTCGCCGGGTGATCCGCCACCTCGTGACCGAGGCGGGCATCGACCAGTTCCTTGACATCGGGTCGGGGCTGCCCACCCAGGGCAACGTGCACGAGGTCGCGATCGAGCACAACCCGGCTGCCCGTGTCGTGTACGTGGACAACGACCCGATCGTCCTGGCGCACGGGCGGGCGCTGCTCGCCGCGGAGGGCACCGCGACGGTGATCCAGGCCGACATCCGCGAGCCGGAGGAGATCCTCAACGACCCGGACGTCCGCCGGTTCCTCGACTTCGACCGCCCGATCGGGCTGCTGCTCTTCGCGATCCTGCACCACATCGGCGACGACGAGGACCCGCGATCGGTCGCAGCGGCGTTGATCGACGCGCTGCCGTCCGGCAGTTACGTCGCGATCTCGCACTTCCGTGACCCGGGTGAGCGGGATCCGGAGGGTTCCCGCAAGGCCCGCGAGGTCGAGCGGGTGTTCAACGAGTCGCTCGGCACCGGTCGTTGGCGTACCGACGAGGAGATCCTCGCCTTCGCCGACGGGCTGACGCCGCTGGAGCCGGGCCTGGTGCCGCTGGCCGAGTGGCGTCCGGACCCGGACGCGCCGGCCCCGCAGCAAACCGACACCTACCACACCTTCGTCGGGCTGCTCGCCCGCAAGCCGTAGGCGTCCGCTCGCGGACGCTGCGAGCCCTCGACGGTACGACCCGAAGCGCAGGTGCCGGAGCCGCGCCCAGGTGGCACGTGTTAAGAAGGGGCCCCGCCTCTACCGGAGACGTTAAAAGGGGGCCCTTCCTTGCACGAAGCCGAGCAGGTGATCCAGCGTGTGCTGCGGGATCTGCGCGACGGCACGCACCGCGGCGTCGTCGTGGACTCGCCACCCGGCGCCGGGAAGTCCACCCTCGTCGTCCGCGCCGCCGTCGAGACCGCCGCCACCGGCGATCCGCTGATGATCGTGGCGCAGACCAACGAGCAGGTGGACGACCTCATCGACCGGCTCGGCCGCAGGGCGCCGGAGCTGCGCGTCGGGCGGCTCTCCGCCACCGACTACCGGTCCACCGAGCGGGTCACCGCCCATCCGGCGGTCCGGGTCGCGGCGAAGGTCGCCGACCTGGGCGGCCCGGCGGTCACCATCGGTACGGCGGCCAAGTGGGCCACTGTCACCGAGGGGAGCTGGCCGTGGGCGATCGTGGACGAGGCGTACCAGATGCGCGCGGACGCGCTGCTGCGCGTGGCGGGGCGGTTCGAGCGGGCGCTGTTCGTCGGCGACCCCGGTCAGCTCGATCCGTTCAGCACCGTGGAGACGTTCCGCTGGACCGGCCTGACCTGGGATCCGATGCAGTCGGCGGTGGCCACGCTGCTGCGGCACAACCCGGAGCTGCCGGTGCACCGGCTGCCGGTGTCGTGGCGGCTGCCCGACTCGGCCGCCCCGGTGGTGTCCGCCGCGTTCTACCCGTTCACCGGGTTCCGCGCCGGGACCGGGCCGTCCGACCGGGCGCTGACGTTCACCGAGGCGGGTGCGGGTGACGCCTACGACGCCTCGGTCGAGGTGGCCGCCGCCACCGGCTGGGCGTTGCACGAGCTGCCCGCCCGGCACACCGTGCGTACCGACGGGGAGGCTGCCGCGGCCTGCGCGGAGCTGGCGTTGCGGGTGCTGCGGCGCGGCGCGGTCGCGGTGAGCGAGGCCGCGCCGGGCGGCGCGCCGGTCACCGCGGACCGGATCGCCGTCGGGGCCGCGCACCGCGACCAGGTCGCGGCCATCCGGTCCCGGCTGGGCGCGGCCGGGGCGGGCATCACAGTCGACACCGCCAACCGGCTCCAGGGCCGGGAGTACGACGTGACGATCGTGCTGCACCCGCTCTCCGGCCGGCGCGACGCCACCGCGTTCCACCTGGAGTCGGGGCGGCTGTGCGTGCTGGCGTCACGGCACCGGCACGCGTGCGTGGTGGTGGCGCGGGCCGGGATCGGTGAGCTGCTCGACGCGTATCCGTCGACCGAGCGGGTGCACCTGGACGTGCCGGTGAAGTTCCCGGACGGCTGGGAGGCCAACCAGACGGTGCTGACCCACCTCGATGCCCACCGGGCCGGACGAGGGGTTGTTCGGATGGCATGATCGGCGTCTCAACTCGTACGGGTGACCGAGTTGACGCTTGCGGAGGGTGACCCTAACCTTGCTCGTAGGGGAGATGGTGGCTGGCGACGATGAGCTGACATGTAGTCGTTGTCCGAGCCGTCTCAATACCCGGCCCCAGCCTCGTGCTGGGGCTTTCCCCTTTCCGGCCGTTCGGGTGTTCCGGCGGTTGCGGTCGGTGGGCACGATGGCCGGATGCACCCTCACGACCCGTACTACCAGGATCCGTACCAGCCGGATCCGTACCAGCAGCAGGCGCACTACCCGCCGCCGCAGTACCCGCCGCAGGCGTTCGTGCAGCCGCCGCCGGCCCAGGAGAACGGCAGGTGGGCGATAGTCCTCTGGGTCGCGGTGCCGGCGCTGCTGGTGATCCTGTGTTGTGCCGGATGTGTCCTCTCCGGGTTCGCGGGCGGGTTCGTGGAGGGCTTCAACGAGGGCTATTCGTCGTCGTAGGAGTGCTGCCACGCGCCGCGTCCCCGCGGGTCGAACAGTGCGGTCGTCCGGCGGGCGTTGGCGAAGACGTCGACGTAGTGCAGGTCGAGCTGGTAGGCGATGGCCGGCCCGGTGTCCCGCGCCACCATCGCCCGCAACCGCTCCGGTGTCGGTCGCCCGTCGTGGCTCAGCACGGCCGCCAGCACGCCGCTCCGGCCCGCGCCGAGCGCGGACACCCCGGTGACCGGGCCGCTGCGGCCGTCCGAGCACCACAGCGTCCCGCTGACCCGCAGCGCCGGCCCCTCGCCGACGTTCTCCACCGGGACGACCAGACGGTTCTTCGTGATCGCGAGGAATGCGTACGCCGGCTCCGGCGCCGAGGCGAGCGCGAACCGGTCCTCGGCGGGCGGGTGGTGCGTCACCATGCCGCCGGAGTCCGGAAAGGCCACCGCCTGGTGTACCGGGAGCAGCAGCGGGTACCGGCTCAGCACCAGTGAGCGGCGGGTCTCCTCCAGCTGCCGGTCGGTGCGGGCCAGCGCCTGCCGGGAGAGGTGGATCGCCGCGAGCGCGCCGACCGTGGAGGCGATGACGGCGAAGGAGCCGACGATCGGGGCGGCCCGCTGACCGGGGCCGGCGACCGCCACCACCACGGCGGCCACTGCGGCGCAGGTCGCCACCGCCCCGGCGAACACCAGCCCGTGGCGTCCGACGGCGTTGAGGCGGGCCCGGACCCGGCGGAGCACGACGGCCCCTAGGCGAACGACGATCCGGCGTCGCCCCATCGGGTACGCGGAACGGTGACCTTCTCGTCCCGCCAGGTGAGCGCCCGGGACTGGGCGAGAACCCGCAGGATCCGGTGCCGGTCGCGGGAGTCGTAGCCGAACACCGGCTCCGCCCGGGTCCGGTCCCGGACCGTCATGAACTCCAGGATCTCGTTCTCCGGCACCGGGCTCGGGCCGCGATCGGCGAACGCGCGGTACAGCTCGTGGTAGGCGTTCTCGATCGGCCGGACGAACGCCGAGTCGGTGGCGATCGCGTGACGGTCGCCGTCGACCGCGACCGCGTCGATCACGCCGGCCGTGGCGGCGTACCGGATGGCCTGGCTGACCGCGCCGGCGGCGCGTCGGTTCGGCCCCTGTCCGACACCGCCGGCGCCGATCAGCCCGGACAGCTTCCGGTACGGGATGGAACGCCGCTGCTGCCGGAAGGACTCCATGGTCAGGGCCGCGTGCACCCGCCACAGCGGCTCCAGATAGCCCAGGGCGAGATCGTCGGTGGTCACCGAGTACGTGTCGTCGGCGCCCCGGCGCACCAGCCGCACGGCGGTGAGCGCGTCGAGCACGCGCAACAGCCGCGATCCGTCGTCGGACTGGAACGGCCCGCTGCGGAGCTGGGTGGCGGTCAGCCCTTTCGGCCGGGCCGCCAGGCGCCGCACGGCGTAGTCGACGGCGACGAGATCGGTGAACCGGCCGGCGTTCAGGTCGACGTAGACGCGGGTCATCGGGCGGGGCAGGAAACCGTCCTTGGCGCGTACCGCCGCGTCGGTGCGGGTGACCTTCTGCCCGATGGACTCGATGAGCGCCCAGTACCGCAGTTCGTCCTCGTCGGGCAGGACGCCCCACTGCGCCAGCGTCGCGGTGCGCTCGGCCTGTTCCCGTCCGCCCAGGATGACACCGCGTCGTTGCAGTTCGACCAGGCCGAGCAGGGCCTTGCAGTCGGCGGCGGGCGGCTGCCGGAGCGAGTAGATGTCGTCGATGCAGATCGAGTCGAGCCCCGGCAGCGTGAGGATGCTCCGGAACTGCGGGGAGAGCCGGTCCGGGTCGCCGTAGACGACCGTCACCCGGCAGCCGTCCCGCAGCAGGCGGCGGATCAACGGAATGAAGTCCTGGTCACCGGTGACCAGCACGAACTGACCGCAGCCCTGGTGGAGGTAGTCCATGGCGAGCACGGTGAGGTGGATGTCGGCCTGTTCCTTCAGGCTGACCACCACCTCGGCGTCGATGAGGTGCTCCGTCATGGCGGTGGTGATGCTGCCGTCGAACCGCACCGCCGCCATGTGCTTGTACTGGAGGTGGCCACCGCACCTGGTGGTCGCGTCGCTCCAGAGCGCGTCGACGATGCCCCGCTCGACCAGGTGGCCACGACCGATGACGGCGCCGGCCAGGTTGTCCCAGTCGACGAGCAGGACGCCCGTGTTCCCGACCGGCATGCGCATTCCTCCCCGAGCTGATCGAGGTGCTTGTATCCGAATTCTGGCCCCCCGTCCTGCCGTTGCCGCTTCATCCGTTCGGGCACGATGCCTGTCAGTTCGGTGTGCGGTGCGTGACCTCAAGGTGACCGATCGTCTACAGAAGACGGTAATTCAGGTGGTGGAATGCCTGGCTGCCGCCCACCGACAATGAGGTTTCCTGTTCGTCTTCCGCCCGGAGGCGGTCTTGGCGCGCTTCTTCCCGCGGCATCAGCGAACGAACGCCACGCGCGGCGAGCGGGTCGTCTTCGAGCGTCTCCGCTCCCTGAACGACTCGTGGTGCGTGCTGCACAACCTGGCGTACGTCGACTCCGGCCAGGCCCGGCTCCGGATCGGTGAGACCGACTTCGTCCTGCTCCATCCCCGGCACGGGCTGCTGATCATGGAGGTCAAGGACGGCGGCTACCGGGTCACCGACCGGCAGTGGTTCGCCTCCCGGCGCGGCGCCGACGTGCCGCTCGGCGATCCGTTCGACCAGGCGGTGCGCAACCGGTACGCGCTGGCCAACTGGCTGCGCCGCAGCACGGGTATCCGGCAGGTGCCGGCCGGGCACTGCGTCGTGTTCACCGACGGGCGGCCGTCGGGCAACCTCGGTCCGCACGCCCCGGACACGATCGTGCTGACCGCAGCCTCGCTGGAGCATGCGCCGGTCCTGGTGGAACGCGTCATGGCCCACTGGGACCAGCGCGGATGGACCAGCCGGTCGGACTTCGAGCAGGCGTTGGCGGCGCTGGCGCCGAGCGCGGTGGTCGCGCGCACCCTGCGCTACGACGTCGACCTGGCCGCTGACGACCTGGACCGCCTGACCCGGCGCCAGATCCAGCTCACCGGGCGGCAGTTGGAGGTGCTGGCGGGCACGTCCCGCCGCCCGGCGTCGCTCGTACTCGGCGCGGCGGGCACCGGCAAGACCCTGCTGGCCCAGGAACGGGCGCGGGAGCTGGCGGCCCGCGGGCTGCGCGTGGCGGTGATCGGGCAGCAGCGTGACCTGCGCCTGGAGATCCGCCGCCAGTTGCGGGTACCGGGGGTGAGCTCCGGCGATCCGCAGGACGTCCTGTGCGACCTGTTCGGGGCCGACCGGATCGGCGGGTACGAGGGCGAGCCGTTGTGGGCCACCGTGCTGAGCCTGGTCGAGGCGTACGGGCGACCGCTGGACTGCCTCATCGTGGACGAGGCGCAGAGCCACGACGAGGACCTGCTGGTGGCGTTGCGCGAACTCGTCCGGCCGGACGGCTCGGTCGTGCTGTTCGCCGACCCGTACCAGCGGGACCGGTCCGGCACGTGGCGTCCGGACGGGGCGTTCAACGAGTTCTGGCTGACCGAGAACTGCCGCAACACGCTGCCCATCGCCAAGTTGGTGGCACGCGTCTCCGGGGCGCACACGCCGTTCACCGGCCCGGACGGCCGGCGGCCCCGGTTCACCGACGGCACGGCGGATCTCGTCGGGGCCTGCGTGGACGCGGTCGTGGAGATCGTGAAGGACCTGGCGACCAGCCAGGCGGTCCTGGTGACCGCGACGCAGGGCAGCCATGCCGCGATCCGCCGGGCACTGGCCGGCCAGGGCGTGCGGGTCAGCCCCGGACTGCGCGGTGACGGCCTGGCGGTGTGCACGGTGCGTCAGTTCCACGGGTGCGAGGCACCGGCCGTTGTCTACGCCGACGACGGGGACGAGGACTGGACGACCAGCTACATCGCGGTCAGCCGGGCCTGCGCGTTCCTGCACGTCGTCGGCGGTCACGACAGATGGGAACCCTTCCGATTCCTGATGGAGGATGATCGATGACGCTCTACGACGAGGCGGTGACGTTCCTCGAGTCGGAGGGGTGGTCGGTTCCCGTGCAGACGCGGGCCGAGGTGGTCCGGGCCCGCCGTGCGGCGTACGCGGACAACAGCGAGCACATGACCGTCTGGTGCCCCGCGGTCCCGGACGCCGACGACCTGCACCGGCGGGAGGCGAGCCTTCTGCAACGCTTCGCCGAGGAGGCCCGTACGCCGGGGGCGAAGTTCCTGCTCGTGGAGTCCACCCAGGGCCTGTCGACGGAGTTCCGCAGGCTTGCCAAGCACGAGTTCAACGTGGACATCCGGGTGCCGATCCAGTTCTTCGACGCCCGGTTCAAGTGGGACGACTCACCGACGTCGGCGATGGCCGGCACCGCCGCGCAGCAACTGTCCCGGGACGGGGAGTCGGCGGCCCGCCGGCGGACACCGCAGCCCTTCCGGGCGGTGGGTACCGGCGCGGTCGGCGACGACCTGCTGACCGAGCTGGCCCGCCGGTTCGACAGCCAGAGCGGATGGGACCGCCCGATCGTCCTGGTGACCGCGCCCGCCGGTTTCGGCAAGAGCGTGCTGTTCCAGTCGCTGTTCGCGACGCTCTACGCCAACTTCCAGAAGGCGAAGAAGCAGCTCCGCCGTGCCTACCGGCCGTTGCCGCTGCTGCCCGACTACGCCGCGCTGGCGAGCGCGCCGGCGTTGGGCCCGATGGTCGACGCCCTGTTGCAGACCGAGGTCGCCCGCCCGGTCAAGCAGCCCACCTTCCAGTGGATGCTCACCCGGGGCTTCGCGAGCTGGCTGCTGGACGGGCTGGACGAGGTCATCGCCCAGGACCCCGACTTCTTCGAGTACATCCGTGAGATCGTGGCCCGGCCGGACAACCCGACCACGCCGCGCATCCTGCTCTGCGTCCGGGACTCGCTGCTCAGCTCCAACCAGGCACTGCGTGACTTCCTCGCGGTGGCGCACGAGTACGTCGAGGAGTTCCGCCTGCTGCCCTGGCGACCCGAGTCGATCCGCACGTTCGCGCGGATCCGCCTTCAGGACGACGACCAACGCCTGCTCGACATCGTCGACGCGAAGCCGCAGCTGATGCGGCTCTGCGGTACCCCGTACTACGCCGAACTGCTGGCCGAGCGGGTCGCGCTCGGTCAGACCGACGGCATCCCGGACGACTACTCGGAGATGGACCTGGTCCACGACGCGGTGGACGCGATCATGGACCGGGAGTACAAGAAGGAGCAGTTGCAGGAGAACGTCGTCAACCGGGCGGATCTCCTCGACATCATCAGCGACGTCGCGGTCGCCGAGCTGGAGAACGACAACCGGGGTGTGCCGGTCCACGAGATCGGCGAACTCGCCGCCTTCGTGCTCCCGGCCGACCTCTCCGACGTGGAGCGGGAACGCTGCACCGACGCCATCTGCCGCCTGCCGGTCTTCCGTGCCGCGTCGGAGCGGCAGCGGGTGCGCTTCGCCCAGGACGTCATCTTCGAGCATCAGATCGGCGACCGGGCCGCCCGGTACTTCGCGGTGAACCCGGTGCGATTCGCGCAACTGCTGGACTGCCGGCCCTTCCCGCCGGACTCCTTCGCCATCCGCGTGTTGTGCGCGCGGATCAGGGAACTCGCCGCCGGTGAGGAACTGCTCACCCGGCTGGCGAGCGCGACCACGGCGCCGACCGCGTTCCGCAACATGCTCCAGGTGCTGCTCGGGCTTCCCGACTGCGACCGGCTGCTGCCGCACGCTCCGCTGGAACGGCAGAACCTGTCCGGGCTGACCTTCGCGAACCTGTCGCTGGCCGAGGTCAGCTTCCGCGGCGCGAACCTGGAGTCGACCCGCTTCCAGAACTGCGAGATGGCCGGTTGTGACCTGTCCGACGCGACGCTGCACGGCACTCGCTTCGACGCCTGCCTGCCGAGTCTGGCCGAGGCCGACTTCGGGCAGCTCACCGGCTTCGTCTCGGTCGAGATCGACAGCCGTCCGGCGATCGAGGACGTCAACGACTTCGTCCGCCTGCTCGGCGGTGACGGCCGCCGGGAGCGCCACTTCGTCGGTCCCTGCCCCACCGCGTTGCAACTGCGGTTCCTGTTCCTGAAGTTCGTCCGGCCGGACGGGCACTACCGGCGCGATTCGCTCGACGAGAAGGGCCTGCTGTCGGGCCGTCGCATCGTCGACCCGGCCTCGGTGCTCAACGGCGCGGTGCGGGCCGGCTTCCTCACCGCCATCCCGAAGCGTCGCCGCTACGAGCGCACCCACAACCAGCTCTACGCGGACATGGTGGGCTTTGCGCAGAACCTGCGGGTGACGCCGGCCATCCGCGCGTTGCTGGAGGACACCTGCCGGGTGGAGGGGTGCCCGCACGTGGTCCACGAGAACGCGGGCGCCGGCTGAGCCGCCGCCCTCGGCGCGCGGCGCTGGCGGCGGTGCGTTAGACAGGGATCATGACCGCGAGCGTGCTGCCCTGGCTGGGCGGGGGAGTGGTGGCGGTGGCCGCCGGTTTCCTCGCCGTGTCGCTGCCCCGGCGCCGCGTCCGGGCCGAGGGCCGGCGAGTCGCCTGGTCGTCGGCGCGGGCGGCGATCCACGACGCCACAGTGAGCCGGGACGCGTCTTCGGCGACGGTGCCGGAGGCCGAGCGGCTGCTGGCCCACGCCGAGATGCTCGCCGCCGGGCGCGGCGGCGCCGACGCGGCCCGCGCGGCGGCCGAGCACGCCCGCCGCGCCGACGAGCTGTGGCGGGCCGGGCGGTGACGAGGGTACGCCGGGAGCTGCTGCGCTGGTCGCTGCTGGCCGCCGCGGCGGCGGTGCTCGTGGTGTTCCTGGTGGCGCAGCGGCAGAGCGTGGAGGTCAGCTACGGGCGTTCCCCGTCGACGGCCGCGCTGCCCGAGGGCTCGGCCGGGGAGTTGAGCGACGCGAGCGTGCCCTCGGTCGAGGAGATGACGGCGCTCGTGGCCGCCGATCCGGTGGTCCGGCTGCCGGGTGCGGTCGCGCGCTGGGACGAGCAGCGGGTCCGGGCCGCCGTCGGTGACCGGGGCACCCGCATCCTGGTCGCCCCGCCCGGTCTGGACGAGGCCGAACGCCGGCGGGTGAAGGACGTGGAGAACGCCGAGATCCGGATCGTCGGCACCGAGGTCAGCGGCGGGCTCTACGTGGCCTCGCCGGACGACCTGCCGGGCTGGCGGGCCCGGTTCGCCACCGGCGACGTGACCGGCTCGGTGCTCGCGCTGCTGGCCGCGCTGCACGACCAGCCGACCCCGCCGGACGGCGACGACCTGCGCTGGCGGGAGCCGACCGGCCCGGAACTGGCCCCGGTGGTCGCCGCGCTGCGCGCCACCGGCCGGTACGTGGGCCCCGGCGCCACGCTGGCCCGGCTGCCGGAGAAGGCCGCGAGCGCCGCGTTCCCGGACGGCGCCTGGTTCGTGGTGCTGCCTGCCCAGCCGTATGGGGAACCGCTGCCCGCGTACGGGCCGGCGCTGCACCGGCTCGCCCCGGACCAGCCGCTGGTGGTGATGTACGGCGACTGGATCGAGTACCACGGTCCGGGTGCGGCGTCGTTCGCCGAGGTGGCGGGCGCGAGCTTCTACGCCCAGTTCGGCGGACGGCTCGGCCGTTACGCCTATCCCCAGCAGAACGTGCTCGGCGCGTATCTGGCCCAGGTCACCGACGTGCGGTACGCGGGGCTGTTCGACCGTCCGCTGCCGTACCGGCCGTTCGACCCGCTGCGGGTGGCGTTGCCGGCGCTGCCCTGGATCTTCGCCGGGTGCGTGGCGGGTTTCGTGGTGCTGTCGATCCGTACCGTGCGGGGGTCCGGCCGCCGTCCCGCCGACGTCGGTCCGGGTGGCACGCCGGCCCGGCTGGCCGGGCTCTCCGCGCTGGCTGTGGAGTTGTCGCTGCTCACCGACGCGCGCAGCGACCCGGCGCTGGTCCGGGGGGTCGGCCGGTTGCGGGCGGCCCGGGACGCGTTCGACGAGGGGTTGCCCGACCGGCACGTACGCGAACTGCTCGCCGACGCGGCGGCCGAGCTGGACGACGTGGCCCGGGACGTGCGGATGCCCGGCTACCGGCCGGACGTCTACCTGCGGGCGAGGCTGTCGTGAGCCGCGTCGCGACCCGTCCCGAGCGGACGGCGACCCGTCGTGGCGTGGCGGCGACCGGCCCGCGCCGGCTGCTCGGCCGCCTGGTCGGCACCGCGTTCGGCCGGGCGGTGCTCGCCTGCCTGGCGCTGGCCGGCTGGGCGCTGTGGACCGGAGGCATCCTGGACGGTCCGGCCGCCCGGCAGGTACGCGGCTCCTCGGTCTACGCGGCGCCCGGAGTGGACCTGGACCGGGCCGCCGCCGAACGGGTCATCGGCAACCGGCGGCTGGTGGTGCTGATCATGGAGCCGGGCGCCGACCTGCGGGAGGCGTGCGACGACACCGAACGCGCCACCCAGGGCACGCTGGTGCTGGCGATGAGCCGCGACGGCGAGGACTGGGACACGTACGGCTGCTCCCGCCTCGGCGGCGACGGCCCGCGTGACCTCGGGCGGGCCATGGTCGCCGAGACCACGATCAGCCGGGGCGCCGACGCGTTCGTGGACCGGCCGGTCGAGGCGCTGAAGGTGATCGTGCTCAACTACGACCGGCTGGTCCGGGCCGGTCTGGTGCCTGACGGCGCCCGTACCATCAGCCCGTCGCTGCCCCGGTATCTGCTGGCCGGCGGCGCGGTGGCCGGGGTCGTGGCCGGTGCGGCGGTGCTCTGGCTGGGCGGCCGGCGGGCCGGACGCCTGGCCGACGCGCGCCGGGCCGGGCGGGACGCACGCGCCGACGAGCGGGCCGCGCTCGGTGCCGCCACCGCGGTTCTCGCCCAGCAGATCATCGACCTGGACCGGTACGTCGGGCCGGTCGCCCCGGCGCACCGGCGGCTGGCCGCCGACTACGTCGGCCTGCTCGACGAGGTGTCCGACGTGGACGGGAACGCCGAGGCGCTGCGCCGGCTCCGGGAGCGGGTCGAAGGGCTGAGCCGCCGCGCGGCGGATCTCGCCGACGACGCCGCGTCGGGTCGGCGCGGGACGCGCGGACGGGGCCGGCGGTGACCCGCCGACCCCGTCGTCACTGCGTCGTCAGCGCTGGGCGCCCACCGTCGAGGCGGCCGGCCAGCTGCCGGTGAAGACCTGGGCGGGCGTCGCGCTGCGGGCGGCGAAGCCGAACAGCGAGTCGACCCGGGCGGCCTCGGTGGAGCTGGGGTACGGGTTGGTGCAGCTCGTGCCGGCGCTGCCACCGGACATCAGGATGGCGCAGTTGCCGTTGTAGTTGTCCGGCAGGCCGAGGATGTGGCCGATCTCGTGCGTCATGATGCGCAGCGGCGAGTACTGCTGGGCCTGGTAGTAGTCGATCACCACGCGGCCGTTGCCGAGGCTGGTGCGCTGGGCGTACGAGCCGCCGCCGTAGGTGTAGGTGATCCGCAGGTTGGACCCGCACTGGGCCATGTTGATGTTGTTCGTGTAGTTGTTCCAGATCGCCGCCGCCTGCACCGCCGTGTTGGCGAACGGGCCGGCCTGGCTGATGTTGTAGCAGACGTTGCGGACGGCGGCGGAGGCCGGAGCCGGGTTGACGGCTACCGCGCCGAGCGCTGCCAGCGTCGCGGCCGCGAGGGTGGCGAGGATCCGGGACAGCTTGGGCTTACGCATGGTTCACACTCCTTGGGATGGGGGGTGAGCGGAACGCCGCCAGCCTATAGATAGGTATTCATCGATATCAAGGGTTGCGATGAACTGACCGGACTCGATCATCCGTACCCCTGGTCGTGCGGACCACGGAGGTGGCGACCTGTTCCCGCGAGCCCTGCGACCGGCTCGGCCCGGTCGCCGTGCGCGCGGCGGTGCACCGCTGGCTGCGGCTGATCGCGGCCGACGCGGAGTTGGCGCCGTACCTGATCGGGGTGGACCGCCAGCGGCTCGCCGCGCTGTTCACCGCCCGGCTGGGCGCGGCGCTCGGCGGGGTGCGGCGGGGTTCGGACGGCGACCCCGCGGACGCCGGCGGACCGGCCCTCGGTGGATCGCGGCGCCCGCCGCTGACCGGGGAGCAGCGCTGGCGCGTCCTGGACTACCTGGCCGCCGCGCTCTGGGCGCTCGATCTGCCGGCGGCGACGGTAGCCGACGCGCAGCGGGCCGTCGCCGGGTTGCTCCGCGCCTGAGCGACGGCGGGTCGCGTGAATGCGGCACAGGAACAGTCGTTCACGCCGCCGGGTATCCCCGGCTTTCCTGTCGACCTCCCGTCACACAGGGTGTTTTCCTGATCGCTTCCGGTCGATAACGTCGGGCCACTGCCGTCGACGAAGGGCCGACGATGAACGACAACGGACACCCATTCGACCGTCGGCGACTGCTCGCCGGCGCGGCGGCGGCCTCGGCGGTCACAGTGACCGGCCTGGCCGTCGCCTCCACCACCGGCGCCGCGGCGGCCGCTCCGAGCCGCCCCGCGACGCCGCTCATCACCAGGGATCGCATCGCCACCGCCGCGCTGCGCGCGCCCGACGGGTCCGCGCTCGCGGTCGCCGTCCAGGCCGACTTCCACGCCCGGCTCGCCGCCTGGCTGGCGTTCTGGTCGGCGAACTCGCCGTCGGCCTGGAGCGTGCCGGTGCAGGTGGTCGCCCGGATCGAGGCGGCCGGCGACGCGCTGGTGCTGCACGGGATCCGGCACCGCCGCGACGACGAGCTGCGCGCCGGCTTCGCCGCCGGCCGGCGGGACGCCACCCACCTGGCCACGCTGGCCAGCCTGCACCACCACTTCCCGAGCGTGCGGGTCCGCCCGGACGGCACGATCCGGGTCGCCGACGGACCCGCCGGGTTCACCGGCGCGCCGGAACAGGTCGCCTTCGCGGTCGCGGCCTGCCGCGAACTGTGGGGCGACGCGGCGGCGACCGTCCACCGCTGGGCGGAGCACGCCGCCCGGGTGCTCGCCCGCGCCGGGCACCGCACCGACGCCGCCTCGCACGCCGGCTGGGCGGCCTTCACCCGCACCAGCCTGCGTCGCGGGCTGGGCACCGAATCGTACGAGTGACCGGAGGTAGCACATGGCCCGCAACGAGTTCCGCTTCGTGGTCGACGGCGTCGACCTGAGCCCCGAGCAGCAGACCCTGATCGCCGCGGAGATCCAGAAGGCCGGCCTGGCCGCCCTGCGTACCGCCGACGCCAAGCTGACCAACCCGCTGACCGTCGGTCACGGCAACATCAAGCTGCGTCCCGAGTGGTACGGCCTCTGGGTCATCGACGGCCCGTTCGCCCAGGACCTCGGGCAGAAGATCAACGACATCGGGTTCTGGATCCAGCGGTGACCGACGCCGCCCGGCCGGCCGGCACGCCGGAGCGGATGTGCCCGAGCACCCCGGCGTCGAACGCCACCGTGTTCCTCGGCATGATCACTCCGGCGGGCCGGGTGGCCTACGTGACCCCGGCCGTACCGGCCGAGGTGGCGCTCGCCGGGCTCGGTGACTCCGACGAGCCGATCGAGTCGCGGGCCCGGCTCGCCGGCCCGTGCGTCACCTCGTCCTGCGGCTTCTGGACCGGCTCGCACTGCGGGCTGGGCGCCCGGATGGCCGCCTCGTACGCCGAGACCGCCCCGCCCGCGGAGGAGACGCTGCCGAAGTGCGCGATCCGGCGTACCTGCCGGTGGTTCGCCGAACAGGGACCGGCCGCCTGTCCGGCGTGCGCGCACGTCGTCACCGACGCGCGGATCTGAACGCTCCCCGGTTTGTCGGACCCTTCGACTAGCGTCGTGAGGTCATGGAGCCGAGGTTCGGCCAACACATCATCGGGCGGGAGCATCCCGCTGCGCTGCTGCGCGCCGAGGTGGCCCGGCTGGTCGACAGCCACGGCGGTCTCGTCCTGGTCACCGGCGAGCCGGGCATCGGCAAGACCACACTGGTCTCGGCCGCCGCCGACGAGGCCCGTCGCAGCGGGGCGCTGGTGCTCGGCGCCGCCTGCTGGGACTCCGACACCGCACCCGACTACTGGCCATGGGTGCAGGTCCTGCGGCGGCTGGCCCGGTCCGCCGACGACCGGCGCGGGGTGCGGGAGGCGGCCGACGCGGGCCTGGCGGCACTGCTCGGCGAGCGGGCGGCGGGTGACACCGCGGAGGCAACCGAGCCGGGCGACCCGACCGAGCCCGGCGACACGCACGTGGCCGAGCCGGGCGACGCGGGCCGGGCCGAGTTCGACAGGCACGACGCGGTGACCGCCGCCCTGGTCGCCGTCGCCCAGCACCGCCCGGTCGCCGTGGTCTTCGACGACCTGCACTGGGCCGACCCGGCGTCGCTGCGGCTGCTCCAGTTCGTCACCCAGCACGCCTGGTTCGAGCGGTTGCTGCTGATCGGCACCTACCGGGACGCCGAAGTCGAATCCGTCGAGCACCCGCTGCGGCCGTGGCTGCTGCCGCTCACCGCCAAGGCGACCACAGTCACGCTCGCCGGGCTCGATCGCGCCGAGGTGGCCGCGCTGATGGCCCGCACCGCCGGCCGGGAGCCCGACGCGAGCCTGGTCGCCGAGGTGCACCGGCGCACCGGCGGGAACCCGTTCTTCGTGGAGCAGACCGCCCGGCTCTGGCACACCCACGGCCTCACCGACACCGTCGCCCCCGGCGTACGGGAGGTGGTGCGCCGCCGGCTCGACCAGCTGCCCGCCCCGGTGGTCGAGGCGCTCACGATGGCCGCGGTGCTCGGCCGCGAGTTCGACAGGCTGACGCTCGCCGCCTGCGTACCCGCCCCGGTCGCGCAGGTCGACCGGTTGCTCGGCCGCGCCGCCGCGGCCCGGCTGGTGCTGCCCCGGAGCGACGGACGCTTCGTCTTCGTGCACGACCTGGTCCGCGAGACGCTCTACGACGGACTGGCCGACGACGATCGGCGGGCCCGGCACGCGGCTGTGGTCCGGGCCGTCGACCGGTCGGACGCGCTCGCCGGCGCGCTCAGCCCGGCCCACCTGGCCCGGCACGCCTGGCTGGCCGGCGCCGAGCTGGAGCCGGAACGCGCCGGTGACCTGCTGCTGGCCGCCGCCCGCGACGCCGGGGGCCGGATCGCTGTGGACGAGTCGGTACGGCACTACCGGCGCGCGCTGGAACTGACCGGCGAGCCCGGCCGGCGGGTCCGGGTGCTTTTGGAACTGGCCGGGCTGTTGCACCACGCCGGCCCACCGGCCGAGGTCGAGCGGCTGCTGGCCGAGGCCGCCGCGCTGGCCCGGGAACTGCCCGATCCCGGCGTGCTGACCCGGGTGGCGCTCATCGCGCACCGGCAGCACTCCGCCACCCGCCGCAGGCTCGACGCCGCCGAGCTGGTCCGGGAGGCGTACCGGCGGTTGATCGCGGAACCGGAGCCGGAGCGGCCGGTACGCGCGCTGGTCACCGACCTGATCACGGCCACCGAGACCCTCGCCCGGCACGGCCGCGACGACGAGGCGCTCACGTTCAGCCTGTGGGCCCGCCACGACACCACCTGGGGGCTCGGCACCGCGCACGAACGAGCCGTGGTGACCGCTGAGATCCGCGAGGTGGCCCGTCGTAGCGGCGACCGGGAGACCGAGCTGTGGGCCACGGCGCTGCGCTGGGTCGCGTTGCTGGAGCTGGGCGATCCGGGCTACCGGCACGAGCTGACCGCGTTCGTGACCGGCGCGCGACGCGGCGACGTGGCCCGGCAGCGGGTGGCGGCGACCGCGGACAGCGCGATCATCGCCGCGTTCCGGGGTGACCTCGCCACCGCCGAGGCGTGCTTCGCCGAGGCGGAGAGCTACCGCGAGTCGGCGCACTCCGACCACGCGTTCATGACGCACCACATGCGCTGGTCGGTGCTGCTGCTGTACGGCCGCCTCACCGAGGCCGAGGCGGTGCTCGACCGGGTGGGCGCCGCGCACCCGCAGGCCGAGCTGCTCCGGGCGATCACCGCCGCCGAGCGCGGCGACGCGGCCACCGTGCTTCGGCTCACCGCCGCGATCGAGGCCGCGGGCACCGCGTACCCCCGGTCGGTGTCGCCGCTGTGGCTGCGCCTGCGGGCGCAGGCGGCGGCCGTGGACGGCGACCCGGCCCGGTGCGCGGAGGTGCGGGCCGCCCTGGCCCCGCACCGCGGGCAGTGGACGGCGGCGCTGTTCGGGTGCGACATCGGTGGCCCGGTCGACCTGTGGCTGGCCATGGCGGACGCGGCCGAGGGCCGGTGGGACGACGCGATCGACTGTTACCGGGCGGCCCGGGACGCCGCGGACCGGCTGGGCGCCCGGCCCTGGTCGGTGCTGGCCCGGGCCGGGCTGGTGGGCGCGCTCGCCGGGCGCGACGGGCCGGGCGACGCGGCCGAGGCGTGGCGGCTGCGGGCCGAGACGGTGGCCGAGGCGCGGACGCTGGGCATGGTCCAGGTGGTGGACCGGCTGGGCGCGACGGCTCCCGCCCCGGCGGCGGCCTCCGCCGTGGTCGCGCCGGTGGCGGTCCGGCTCGGCGCGGGCGCCCCGGCTCTGGTCGCGTCGTCGTCGCCCGGCCGCCGCGCCGCGTCGGGTCTGTCCCGGGCGGGTGCCGTCCACGGCAACGCACGGCCGCCCGACCCCGGCGCGGGCGGCGCGGACGTGATCCGGCCCGAGTTCCGGCCGGACGGGCCCGTGTGGCGCCTCGCGTACGACGGCGTCGTGGTGCACCTGCCCGACGCCAAAGGGCTGCACGACCTGCGGCTGCTGCTGAGCCGGCCCGGCACGGACGTGCCCGCCGTCGAACTGCTCGACCCGGCGGCCGGCCCGGAACTCGCCGCCGCGCGCCGCCTCGGCGCCGATCCGGTGCTCGACGACGAGGCGAAGGCCCGCTACCGACGGCACCTGCGGCGGCTCGACGACGAGATCGACCGGGCTGCGACGCGCGACGACGGGCAGCGGCTGGCCGAGCTGGACGCCGAGCGCGCGGCGCTGCTCGACCAGTTGCGTGCCGCCGCCGGGCTGGCCGGGCGCAGCCGGCGTCTCGGTGACCAGGCGGAACGGGCGCGCAAGGCGGTGACCGGGCGGATCCGGGACACCCTGCGCCGCATCGGCGAGCGGCATCCGGCGCTCGCCGCCCACCTGCGCGAGTCGATCACCACCGGCGGCGCCTGCCGGTACCAGCCGGCCGAGCCGGTGCCCTGGTGGCTCTGACCGGCGAGGTGGCGGGGCCGTGTGGACCCCGCCACCGGTGTCACGTCAGCGACGGTTGTAGCGGTACATCGTCAGCGTGCCGAACACGACCACGAAGAGGGCGCTCCAGAGCAGCATCCACATGGTGCTCGGGCCGTCCATCGAGCCGGCCATCGCCGCTCGGACCGAGGTGACGAGCTGGGTGATCGGGTTGACCTTGACGAACGCCTGCAGCCAACCGGGCATGGTGGACGGGTCGACGAACACGTTGCTCAGGAACGTCAGCGGGAACAGCACCATCATGCTGGTCCCCATCACCGACTTCTCGCTGCGCAGCACCAGGCCGAAGAACGTCCACACCCAGGAGAACGCGAACGAGAAGACCACCAGCAGCCCGATTCCGGCCAGCACCCCGAGCAGCCCGCCGTCGGGACGGAAGCCGAGCACCACGCCCACGGTGAGGATGACCACGGCGGCCAGGACGTAGCGCAGCACGTCGCCGAAGATCATCCCGACGAGCGCCGACGGCCGCCAGACCGGCAGCGTGCGGATCCGGTCGAAGACGCCCTTCTCGATGTCGCTGTTGAGCCCGATCCCGGTGTACATGGTGATCATCACGACGCTCGTGACCATGATGCCGGGCAGGAAGAACTGGAGGTACGCACGCGGGCTGTCGGCGAGCGCGCCACCGAACAGGTACGTGAACATCAGCACCATGATGATCGGGAACGCGGTCACGTCGAACAGCTGCTCGGGCACGTGCTTGATCTTCAGCAGCGCGCGCCAGCCGAACGTCAGCGACGCCGACAGCGCGCCGGGCCGGGCCGGCCGCTCGGCCGGGGCGAGCACAGTGGCCAGCGCCTCGGCGGACGGCATGTAGACGGACGGCGCCCGCCCGGTGGTGATCGCGGTGTCGCTCATCGCGCCGTCTCCAGTTCGTCGTCCCGCTCGTCCGCCGGGACGGCCGGGTGGTCGGTCAGGGCCAGGAAGACCTCGTCCAGGCTGGGCTGGCCGAGGGAGAAGTCGTCCACCACGATGCCGGCGGCGGCCAGCTCGCCGAGCGCCCGCGCCGCCTGCGTACCCGCCTCCAGGTCGGTGCCGTGCTCGCCGACGCGGGCGGTCAGCGCCGCCGGGTCCGCGGCGAGCTGCACCGGTACGCCGAGCGACGCCCGCAGCACCTGCTCGGCCTGCGGCCGCTGCCCCGGATCGCGCAGCCGGATGTGGACGCTGCCCGCGCCGATCGACGCCTTCAACTCGCCCGGGGTGCCCTCCGCGATCACCCGGCCGTGGTCGACCACAGCGATCCGGCCGGCGAGCTGGTCCGCCTCGTCCAGGTACTGCGTGGTCAGCAGCACCGTCGTGCCGTACGCCACCACAGCCCGCACGATCGCCCACACCTGGTTGCGGCTGCGCGGGTCCAGCCCGGTGGTCGGCTCGTCGAGGAACAGCAGGTCCGGGGTGTTGAGGATGCTCGCGGCGATGTCGATGCGCCGCCGCATCCCGCCGGAGTACTTCTTCACCTGCCGTCCCGCCGCCTCGGTCAGCCCGAACGCGGCGAGCAGCTGCTCGGCCCGGTCCCGGGCGCCGGACCGGCCCAGCCCGAGCAGCCGGCCCAGCAGGACCAGGTTCTCCGCCCCGGTCAGGTCCTCGTCCAGCGAGGCGTACTGGCCGGTCAGGCTCACCCGGGAGCGCACCGCGTCGGCGTCACGCACCACGTCGTGTCCGAAGACCCGGGCCGTGCCGCCGTCCGGGCGCAACAGCGTCGCCAGCACCCGTACGGCGGTGGTCTTCCCGGCGCCGTTCGGGCCCAGCACTCCGTAGACGGTGCCGGCGGGAACCCGCAGGTCCAGCCCGTCGAGTGCCCGGGTCGAACCGAAGGACCGGACCAGGCCCTCGGCCTCGACGGCCAGGCCGGTGTTCCGGTTGCTCATGAATCGCTACCTCTCCTCGTCGGTGTTCTCGACAGCCGTACGGGTGTGCCGCCCGACCGATCGCCTGTTTCAACGAGGCCGGGAAGCTGTGGTGTTGTGCCGGCCTCACCCCGAAGGCGCCAGACGGCCCGCCAGATCCGATCTGGCGGTGGCGATTCCCGGCCGACGACGGCCGGTACGGGAGGAAGGCGGGGTTATGACCGTTCCCGCAGCAGCCCGCCGGATGACCGATCGTGGACAGTGCTTGATCGATCGCCTGCCATATGCTGCGCCGGCATCCGACGCACGGGGGCGCGTCCCGGTTGTGGTTACGCGGACGCCTCTCTGCGCATTGAAACCGAGAGGGGTCCACCGTGTCCATCGTCCGAAGAGTGCTCGGCGCACTCGCCGTGGCGGCCCTGGCCGTCACCGCCGCACCCACCGCCGCCGGTGCGGCGGCGGATCCGGCAGGCGTGCTCCACCTGACCGTCAGCAGGCTCGACGGCAGCCCGGTCGCCGGTAACGTCGCCGTGACGGCCGCTGACAGCAGCTACGACAAGGACCTCCTGCCGCTGGACGAGTCCGGGCAGCTCAGCGTGGAGGTGCCGGCCGGCGACTACAAGATCGCTGTCACCCCGGTGTACAGCGACGGCCAGGACGACGAGGTGCTCAGGCAGTGGGTGCCGGGCCGGACCAGCTGGGCGCAGGCCGGAACGGTCCGGGTGTCCGCGGGGGACACGACGGAGGTCTCCGAGCGCCTGCTCGCGCCCAGCGGGTCGACCCTGCGGGCGCGCGACGCGGTCACCGGCGCCGCGGTCGACGGGCTGTGCGTGTTCCTCGACCCCCGGCGCAATCCGTGCGGCGACACCCGGGTGACCGTCCCGCCGCTGATCCCCGGCCCGCAGGAGGTGTGGGTCTACACCCGCGACGACACCCACCTGCCCCGCTACGCCACGGTGAACGTCCTGGCCGACGGCAGCGGCACCGCCGTGGTCGTCCTGACCCCGGCCGCGAACGTGGTCTCCCGGGTGGTCGACGCGGCGACCGGCGCGCCCGTCGCCGGGGCCTGTGTGACGCCGGCACCCGCCGGTACCGGCGAGCTCCCCGACAACCCGGGACGGTACTGCTCCGACGCCTCCGGGAACGTCCGCGTCGGCCTGGTCGCGGCCGGCTCCTGGAACCTGCTCGCCCGCCCCGCCGGCGGATCGGCGTACGGCGCGCAGTGGGTCGGCGCGACCGGCGGCACCGGCGACGCGAAGCAGGCCCGGGTGGTCACCCTCCGGGCCGGGCAGACGGTCACCGTGCCCCCGATCCGGCTCGACCGCGCCGGTGTCGTCACCGGCACCGTGACCAGCGCGGCCACCGGCAGGCCGGCGACCTCCGGCGCCGTGACGCTCGCGCCCGAGTCGGGCTTCTTCCCGGATTGGGGTGTGAAGCTGGACACGCAGGGCCGCTACCGGATCGACTGGCTCGGCCCGTACGCCTGGCCGCTGCTGTTCACCACCGCCGACAACGCCGCCCAGTGGTCCGGCGGGTTCGCCCTGCGCGGCAAGGCCGTGCCGGTCACGGTCCGGGCCGGCGCCACCACCGTCTACAACCTCGCCGTGCGGCGTGGCGTCCTGGTCACCGGCCGGCTCGTCGACCCGGAGGGCCGCCCGGTGGTCGCCGAGCTGACGGTGCGCAACGCGCGTACCCGTGAGGTCATCGGCTATTCGTTGGATCTGGATCGCGACGGCGAGTACGCGCTGCGCGTGCTCGGCCCCCAGCCGGTCACCGTGGCGTGGCTGTGGACGCCGCCCTACGTCCTGTACGCCGGCTGGTACGACGGCGCGGCCCGCCCGGCCGACGCCACCGAGGTGACCCTGCCGGGCACCGGCACCCTGCGGCTCGACGTCGCTGTCGACCGGTTCCCCGCCGGTTGAGCGGCACGGGCCGGGTGGCGTGCGAGCCACCCGGCCCGGCGCCGGTCAGCGCGCCGAGTCCAGCCGGGTCCGCTGGTCGGCGGTCAGCTCCAGGTCGACGGCGGCCAGGCTCTCCTCCAGCTGCGCCACCGAGGAGAAACCGACGAGCGGGATCGACGGGATGTCCCCGCCCGTCAGCCAAGCCAGCACCACCTGGTTGACTGTGGCGCCGGTCTCGGCGGCCACCGCCCGCAACGCCGCCAGCCGGGCCGGGGTGGCGGGCACCACGTACTCCTCGCCGAGCCGCTCCGGCCGGACGTACGCGCCCTTCAGCAGCGGCGAGTACGCGACCAGCGTGAGCTGCGGCTCCGTGCGCAGGTAGCTGAGCAGGTCGGGGCCGACCCAGCCGACGTCGCCGTCCGGGTCCAGCTCGCTCGGCACGTCCAGCCGCCGGGGCAGGTAGCTGCGGTGGTACTGGAGCACCTCGTACCCGGGCAGGCCGGCCGCGGCGGCGAGCGCACGGGCCCGCTCGACCCGCCAGGCGCGGTGGTTGCTGGCGCCCAGCAGCCCCACCGTGCCCTCGGCGACCAACTCGGCGAAGCCCTCCACGGTCTCCCGCATCGGGATCGTCCGGTCCTCGATGTGGGCGTAGAGCAGGTCGATCCGCTCGACGCCGAGGCGCTCCCGGCTGCGCTCGGCGGACTCGCGGATCACCTTGGCCGACAGCCCTTCCGGGTTGTCCACATAGCTGGTGCCGGGCGCGAGCGGACGGGCGCCGAGCTTCGTGGCGATGACCACCTCGCCGCCGATTCCGCGGCTGCGCCGCCAGCGGCCGAGCAGCTCCTCGCTCTCGCCACCCTGGCCCCCGTTGTGCCAGAAGGCGTAGTTGTCCGAGGTGTCGATGAAGGTGCCGCCCGCCTCGACGTACCGGTCGAGGATGGCGAACGAGGTGGCCTCGTCGGTGGCGGTGCCGAACAGCATCGCGCCGAGGCTCAGCACACTGACCTCGCGACGCGTGGCCGGGTCCGTGCCGATGGTGCGGTAGCGCATGTCTTCCTCCCCGTCGGAGCTCTGCCGGTCACCCTGCCCCTTCGAGTGCGCGCGAAGTCAACAACGGAGGGGCCCCGGGATTCCGGGGCCCCTCCGACGCGTGACGCTCAGCTCGGGATGTAGTCGAACTCGTCCGGGTTCGGGCCCGTCCGGCCGGCCTCGCCCCGGTCCAGCGAGGTGAGCCGCTCCATCGCGGTGTCGTCGAGCGTGAAGTCGAAGATCGCGAAGTTCTCCTCGATCCGCTTCGGCGTGGTCGACTTCGGAAAGACGATGTCGCCGCGCTGCACGTGCCAGCGCAGCACCACCTGGGCCGGGGTCCGGTCGACCTGCTCGGCCACGTCGACGACTGTCGGGTCGTCGAGCACCTTGCCCTGCGCGATCGGCGACCACGCCTCGGTGAGGATGCCGTGCGCCTTGTCGTACGCCCGCACCTCCTCGTTGCCGAGGTAGGGGTGCGCCTCGATCTGGTTGACCGCCGGCACCACGTCCGCCTCGGCGGCCAGCCGCTCCAGGTGGGCGACCTGGAAGTTGGACACGCCGATCGACCGGACCGTGCCCGCGTCACGCAGCTCCTCCAGCACCTTCCAGGTGGAGACGAAGTCGCCGTCGTAGCGGGTGGGCAGCGGCCAGTGGATCAGGAACAGGTCCAGGTAGTCGAACTTCAGCTCCCGCAGCGACTGCTCGAACGCCTTGCGGGCGTCGTCCGGGCGGTGGAAGCCGTTGTTCAGCTTGCTGGTGACGAAGACCTCGCCGCGGTCCAGCCCGGAGGCACGCAGCGCCTGACCCACCTCGGCCTCGTTGCCGTACATCTGGGCGGTGTCGATGTGCCGGTAGCCGACCTCCAGCGCGGTGCCGACGGCTCGCGCGGTGTCCTTCGGCTCGATCTGGAAGACGCCGAAGCCGAGCTGCGGGATGGTGTTGCCGTCGTTGAGTGCGATGTCCGGAATGTCGTTCTGGGCCATGAGAGCCTCATCTCCGATCGTGCGGTGCCCGGGGGCGCGTCCGTGCCGACCGCCCCCGGCCGTGCCAACCGGATGTCTCTACCCGCTCGCGACGCTTCCTCACATCGGGGACGAGCGTCAACCCCAGATCGACCGTGCCCACTCGGGGTGGTCGACGAACGGGTTGCGGTTGCCCTGCCAGCGCTCGTAGATGCGCTGGTTGCGGCGCTTCTCGAAGGCGTCCGGCGGATCCTGGTCGTTCCAGGCCAGCAGCTTCGACAGCCGCCCGAGGCGGGGCGCGGAGCCGTTGGAGACCGAGTCGTTCGGTTCCAGGTCCGGCCAGCCGTCGCCACCCTCGTACCGGATCGCCATGTAGAGGATCATGCGGGCCACGTCGCCCTTGACCGCGTCGCGCGGCTCGAACGAGTCGGCGTCGGTGTAGCAGCCGGGCGCCTCGGCCACCGTGCCGCCGCCCGAGTCGAAGTCCTTGTTGCCGCGCGACGAGTTGACCGACACGTCCTCCGGGCGCAGGTGGTGCACGTCGGTGCCGGGCCCGGTGGCGGTGCCGAAGTCGCCGTGCGACTTGGCCCAGACGTGCTCCCGGTTCCAGTCGTTCGCGCCGCCGCCGTTGCTCGTCTTGCTCTGCGACCGTCCGCTGTAGAGCAGGACCACGTTCGCTGGGTTGGCCGGATCCTGGTCGGTGTCCTTGAGCGCGTCCCACACCTGGTCGTAGCTGAGCTTCGTCTGCACCTTGATGATGCCGTGCAGCGCGGTGCGCAGCGCCGGCCCGGTCTTGCCGGCCGCGGCCGCGTAGTACGCGTCCGGCCCGGTGGTGCCGGTCGGGCTCGGGGTCGGCGTGGGGCTCGGCGTGGCGCCGCCGCCGAGGCTCATCGCGGTCGGGTTCTTCAGCCCGCCGTGGCTGAAGTACGCGGTGAGCGCGCCGGTCGCTGTCACCTGCCGCCCTCGCAGCGACGGGTTGGTGAGCAGCCCGAAGGTGCTCCGCCAGGCGGCCGTCACCTGCACGTACAGCATCCGGCCGGTGCCGGTCTCACCGGCCTGGTCGGCGAGGGCGATCGCGGTGTCGGCGGTGAAGCCGGACGTGAGCACCGTGTTGGTGGCGGTGGGCTGGCCGATGACGTAGCCGGTGACGGTGGCCGTCCGGCCGTCCTGGGCGGCGAGCGCCTGAGCCACGGTCAGGGGTGTCGCGGCCGACGCGGCGCCGGTCACGCCGAGCGGGATACCGACCGCGACGGCGAGCACGACCGCCGCGATCAACCGCCCGGGTCGCGAGCGGGTGACACGCTTCATATTCATGATCAGCGATGTTAGTCGGATCGAGGTGAACTGCGGGAGGTCAGCGGGCCAACTTTTCGTCCCGGCCGGCCTCGAACAGCACCGGCCACGGCCGGGCCGCCGGGGCGAGGAGCGCCGGCCCGCCCGGTTCGTCGGGCGCGGCGAGCGTCTCGGTGGCGAGGTGGCCGAACATCGGCGCGGCCGGGTGCGCCGCCCGGATCGGCCAGGCCGCGGAGATCCGCCGGACCAGCGGCGTACCGGTGATCGGTCGCCACGCGACACGTGGTTCCCGGCGGGCCAGCGCGGCGGGCTCGACGGCGACCGCACCGCCGGCCAGGAGCAGACCGAACAGGAACTCCGGGTTGCGCGCGGGGCGGACCCGGGCCGGGGCGAAACCGTGCTGCCGGCACACGGTCAGCAGATGCTCGTGCCAGCCGGGCGCGGTGACCGGTGGCGCGGTGACCAGATCCATGCCGGCCAGATCGGCGAGCGCGATCTCCCGCGGCCGGGCCAGCGGCGAGGCCCGGGGCAGCAGCACACCCACCGGTACGTCCACCGGCTCGCCGAAGCGCAGCCCGGCCCCGTCGACCGGATGGTGCAGCAGGCCGACGTCCAGCCGCCCGTCCGCGAGCATCCGGTGCTGCTCGGCGCTCGTCAGTTCGTGCAGGTCGAGGGCGAGCCCGGGCGCGCGGGCCGCGAGCGCGTCGAGCAGCGCGCGCAACGTCACGGCCGGGGTCTCCGGGGGTACGCCGGCGCGCAGCACCCCGAGCGCGCCCCGGCGGACCCGATCGGCGAGGTGACGCAGCCGGCGTTCACCGGCCAGCAGCTCGTCGGCCTCGCCGAGCAGCAACTGGCCGGCGGTGGTGAGGCCGACCTGGCGCTGTGACCTGTCGAACAGGGTGACGCCCAGCTCCCGCTCCAACCGCTGGATCGACTGGCTCAGCGGCGGCTGTGCCATGCCCAGCGTCTCGGCGGCCCGGCCGAAGTGCAGTTCCCGGGCGACCACCACGAAATGCCGCAGGTGCCGCAGCAGGTCCATCCGGGCACCCTAGCGTCGCCGCTGGTTACCGTGTCGGCGTGGATGTGGCGGAACGGATCGGGGAGATCTTCGGGCGGGCCGGGGTGCGGGGGTGCCTGCACGTCGTGGACGTGGACGACCCGGCCGGCGGTGAGGTGGCGCTGCGCGCCGACGAGCAGATCGTCATCGCCTCCATCTTCAAGATCATGGTGGTGCTGGAGTTCGCCCGGCAGGCGGCCGCCGGCCAGCTCGACCCGACCGAACGGGTGCTCGTCGGTGCCGCCGACCGGCTCGGCGGCTGGGGCGTGGCCGGCTGCGCCGACGACGTGGAGGTCTCCCTGCGCGACCTCGCGTACCTGGCCATGTCGGTGAGTGACAACACGGCGGCCGACCTGCTCCTGCGCCGGATCGGGGCGGACGTGCTGCCGATGCTGGCCGCGGAGCTGGACCTGCCGCGTACCCGGATCGTCGGCGGCCCCCGGCAACTCGTCGAGACGATGCTCTCCGACGTGGGCGCACGCACCGAGGCGGACTTCGCGCGGATCTTCCCCACCCTGTCGCCCGAACGGGTCCGCGCGATGCGGGTCTTCGACCCCGAGCACACCAGCTCCAGCACCGCCCGGGAGCTGACCCGGCTGCTGCGTCTGGTGTGGCGGGACGAGGCCGGCCCGGCGCCCGCGTGCGCCATGGTCCGGGAGCTGATGGCACGGCAGCTCTTCTGGACCCGGCTGGCCGCCGGTTTCCCACCCGGGGTCCGGGTCGCCGGGAAGACCGGCACCCTGCCGGGACTGCACCTCGAAGCCGGCGTCGCGGAGTACCCCGACGGCCGCAGGTACGCGATCGCGGTGGCGGTACGCACCGAACGGCTGGCCGCCCGCCGGATCGACGTGGACCTGGCGATGGGGGAGGCGGCCCGGACCGCCGTCGATTCATTGCGTTGATCCAGGCCGGGCCACCGGCCTGGCCTGCGGTGATATCGGTCCGGATATCGGTCGTTGCGCTCGTCGATCTTGGACATCGACGCCGGCGGGGTGGTGGTCTGGGCCTACCGATCACCGATCCCGAACGGGGAGGACGACACATGCCCGAGAACCGGCCGTCCGGCTACGCCCGCCGTCGACTGCTACGCGACACAGCGGTCGGCGCCGCCGCCGTCACCACCGCCGGACTCGTCGCCGGCGCCCCGGCCCGCGCCGCCGGGCCGAGCCCCGTCGCCGCGCCGAGCCGCGCCGCCGGCGGTACGCGACGCGGCGGCGCGGTGAGCTTCCGCTGGTGGGGGACCTCCGGCTGGCGGATCGACATCGGGGACCGGACGGTGCTCGTCGACCCGTACCTGAGCCGGTACGACACCGGGCTGTTCCGGAAGCCGTTCAACCCCGACACCCGGCTGACAGTGGCCGCCGACGTGGTCGACCGGCTCGCCGACCGGGCGGAGAACATCTTCGTCACCCACACCCACTGGGACCACTTCAACGACGTGCCGCACATCGCCACCCGGACCGGTGCCCGGGTCTTCGGCACGCTCACCGCGTATCACCTCGGCCTGGCGTACGGGCTGCCGACCGGGCAACTGGCCCCGGTCAAGGGCGGCGAGGTGCTCGACTTCGACGGGTACACGGTGGAGGTGGCCGGCTCGCTGCGCAGCCGGAACCCCACCTGGTCGATGGCCTTCCCCGGGGTACGGATCAGCCGGCCGCCCCATCCGGAGACGATCGCCGACCTGCCCGAGGGCGACACGCTGGCGTACCAGATCCGGGTCGACGGCGGCCCGGCCGTGTTCTTCATGGGCGCCAGCGACTTCGACGAGCGCAAGCTGAGCGGGCTCGCCCCGGACGTCGCGATGGTCGCCTCCGCCGCCACCACGGCGACCGCCGACTACGTGCCCCGCCTGATGGCCGCGCTGGACCGTCCGAAGGTCGTGGTGCCGGTGCACTGGGACAACTTCGAGACGGCGCTCACCAACCCGCCGACGGTCGCCGACAGCGACCGGGAACGCCTCGACGCCCTCGTCGCCGAGGTGCGCCGGGTCTCGCCGCGCAGCCGCGTGCTGGTGCCCGAGTACCACACCGCGTACCGATTCTGACGGCGCCGCTCAGGAGGCCGCCAGCCGGGCGTAGACGTCGCCGGAGCGACCGGCCGGGCGGTACGTCTCCAGCAGGCGTACCAGCCCGGCCGCGTCCAGCCACCGGTCGCTCGCGAACCGCATGGTCTCCACCGGCGAGTAGTTGTAGCGGTAGCCGCCCGCCGTCGCGCCCAGCCGTTCCACGAGCTCCAACGCGGCCAGCGCGGAGTCGTGCGCGGGCGGCAGGTACTCGAAGGACAGCCCGCGCACCGGATGACTCAGCCCGGCCAGCACGTCGACCTCGAAGCCCTCGACGTCTACCTTGCAGAACGCCGGTACGCCGTGCCGCGCGATCAGGTCGTCCAGCGTCACCACAGGCACCTCGACCGACCGGTCCCAGCGGACCCCGGCGAAGCTCGGATCGGCTGTGACCGACTCGATCCACGACGACGACATGGTGGACACCGTCGGCGTCGCGCTGGACAGCTCCAGCCGCGCGCTCCCGGACCGCGCACCGACCGCCGTCGGCTCGATCGTCACGTCGGCGTCCCGCCCGAAGCCCAGGCGCAGCACCCGCAGGCAGTCCGGCTGCGGCTCCACGGCGACCACCCGCGCGCCCAGCCGCCGCCAGGTACGCACCCGGCCGCCGACGTGGGCGCCGATGTCGAAGCCGAGGTCGCCGGGGGAGAGGAACTGCCCGTAGAGCTGCCGGGCACGCCGGTGCTTGGCCGGCTGACCGTGGTAGACGGCCAGGGAACGGGTGATCCCCCAGGCCCGCGCGAGCATCGTCACGACATCCCTAACTGTGAGTGGTGGACTTCGGTCCGAACGCGTGCAGGAACCGGTCACGGAACGACTCCATCGGCCAGACCGGGGCCTGCGGGTCGGGGTTGAGGCCGTCCTGCCAGCCCCACCCGGCGATGCGGTCGAGCACTGCCGGGTCCTTGGCGACGACTGTGATCGGCACGTCCTTGCCGGCGCCCTCACCGGTGACCGCCCGGGCCGGCTGGTGGTCGCCGAGGAACACGAGCACCAGGTTCTCGTCACCGTACCGCTGCACGTAGGAGATGAGCGTGCGCAGCGTGTAGACCACCGACTGCCGGTACGCCTCCCGGGTGCCCTCCTTGGCGCGGTCGGCGCGCGCGGTCCCCTTGTAGACCGAGCCGTCGCCGACGTCGTCCCAGTCCACCAGCGGCGGCACCGGCGTCCACGGGATGTGGCTGGACAGCAACGGGATCTCGGCCATCACGGGTGCGTGCCCGGGTCCGCGCTCGCGGCGCTGGAACGTCGACAGCGTGTACTGGTCCGGCGGTGAGGAGAAGCTGAACAGCGGACCCCGGTAGCCGAGTTCCTTCACGCCGTACACCTGGTCGGGGGAGAAGAAGTCGGCCTCCGGCCAGGCCCGGGTGAGCGCCGGCATGACCAGCGTGGTGCGCCAGCCGGCGCGCTTGAACGCGCCGTTGAGGGTCAGGTGGTCGCTGCGCACCAGGTTGGTGTAGCGCAACTGGTTGTCCGCGCGGATGCCGCTCATCAGCGTGGCGTGCGCGAGCCAGCTCCCGCCGCCGGTGGTGGACGAGGTGAGGAACGCGCTGCGGCTGCCGTATCCGGCCGCCCGCAACTGGCGGGTTCCCTCGTCCAGGACGGCGTCCACCTCCGGTGCGAGGTCCGGGTCCTCCAGCGCGACCCGGCCGTAGCTCTCCACGAACGTGAACAGCACGTCCTTGCCGCGCAGCGCGGTCAGCAGCTCGTCGCCCGGCACGTTCTGGAACGGGTCGCCGGCGAGCTGCGTGTTCAGCGTCTCCTGGTCGTTGAGGCCCGCCCGTACCTGCCGGGCACGGTCGTAGAGACCGGCCGCCACCGTGTCTGCGGCGACCGGGACGCCCGGCACGATCTGCGCGCCGAGCACGGCGCAGACCACCCAGGCGGCGGCGAGCGCGGTGGTCGCGCGCGCGGAGACCATCCGGTGGCCGGCCACCACCCGGGCCAGCCGCCGCGCCGACAGCGTCACCAGCAGCGGTACGGCGAGAACGGCGACCACTGCCAGCGCCACCGCACCCACCTCGGCGGCCGGGCCGTACGACTCGGACAGGAACTCCGCGCCCGCGCCGAGGAACGTCCAGTCGGCGATCAGGTCGAAGGGGCGGTCCAGGACCAGCGAGAACCCGAGGTCGGCGACCTTGAGGACGAGGACCAGGCCGAGCAGCGCGCCGAGGATCGTGGCCACCACCCGGCGCGGACGTGCCGGCAGGACCAGCAGCAGGGCGACGGCGACCAGCCCTTCCACCGGGATGCGCAGGAACGCGCCAGGGCTGAACTCGTTGACGTCGCTCGGGGCGACGAGCGCCACCAGCACGAGTGCGGCGGCCAGCGCGGTGACCGTCGCGGCGAGCAGCCGCCGGGCGCGCGGTCGGCCGGGCGTCGCGACGCCGTCGTCCCCGGCCCCTGTGTGGCCGGGGGTGCGGTCGACCGGGCCGGCGTCGGACGCGGCACTGTCGCCCGGGTCGCTCGTGGCGCGGTCGCTCTCGGCCGTCGTGCCGTCGGTCGCGGTGCCGTCGGTCGTGGTGCCGTTGTTCGCGGTGCCGTCGGTCGTGGTGCCGTTCGGGGCGTCGTCGCCGTCCGCCCGGCGGGACAGGTCGGTCACGGGCGCCGCCCGCCGACCTCGGCGGGCTCGCGCGCGATCCGCGCGCCCGGCGCCCACTCGGAGCGGTGACCGGCGGGCGCGGGGGACACCGGCGCGGCCGGGAGCGCCACCGGGCGCCGCCGCGACGGTACGCGGTGCCGCCACAACCAGGCGACGTCCCGTCCGAACGACTCGACGAGCATCGCGAGCGCGCCGAGAAGCACCGCGACCGCGAGCAGCCGGGGCAGGACGCCTGCCGCCACCACCGCCAGCGCGATGCCCTGCGTGGCGGCGACCACCTTGCGCCAGTAGCGCGGAGGCAGCGAGCCGCGCATCCACGGCAGCACCCAGCCGGCGGCGACGAAGACGTACCGCATCGCGCCGATCACCAGCACCCAGGCACCGACCTGGTCGGCGACGTACCCGCAGAGGACCAGGACCAGGAAGGAGTCGACCTCCATGTCGAACCGTGCGCCCAGCGCGCTCACCGTGCCGGTACGCCGGGCCACCTGCCCGTCGACCCAGTCCAGCGACAGCGCCACCGCGCTCAGGACGACGAGCACCGGCACCACGATCGGCTCGCGGAACGAGTCGACTGTCAGCGCGGCAACCCCGCCGGCGAGCGTCGCCCGGGTGAGCGTCACCCAGTCGGCCGGGCCGAGCCGGTCCGCGCCCGAGCGGCGCAGCCCGTATCCGAGCGCCGCGACCGTCACCACCCCGAAGAGCAGACCGGCAAGCCAGCCGTACGCGCTCAGGCCGACCGTGCCGGCCAGGGCCGCGAGTACGCCGACCTGGAGAATCGCCCCCGCGAATGGATCAGTTCGAAGTGCGGACACCATGCCTCCGAGGTAGACGTCACGAACCACACGTGTGTACGGAGAACATGCCCGAACAGTTCGTTCTGATGCCGGAAACGCGCCAGCGGATGTGGCATGTCACGTCGGCCGGCGGGGCGGCGCGCGGTCAGCGCGCCCGGTCGGCGGTGTCCTCGTCGCGCCGGGCCAGCGCCGAACGGCGGTAGCCGTACAGCGCGTAGACGAGCGCGCCGAGCAGGAACCAGGCGCCGAACCGCCATGCCGGTCCCTCCCGTCGCACCGACGTACTCCGGCCGGGCCGCCGCCGTCCGGCGAGCCGCACCCGTATGGACGAACGTGAATCCTCGGCGCGAAGATCGCAGCCCGGCGGCGGCGGTCACCCCTGCGGCGGGCCGGCGACCAGCCGCCAGTACTGCCGCTTGCCCTCGTCGCGGACCACGACGCCGAGCCGGGCCAGCTCCCCGTGCAACTCCCGGGTCTCGGCGTCGTGGCCGCCGTCGAGCGCCCGCTGCCGGGCGCGCAGCAGGGCGTCCGCGCCGGACGGCAGGCCGGGCAGCCCTTCCACCCACCGCCGGTACGCGTCCCGGTGCGGGTCCTGCCCGGTCCACGGCCAGCCCTGCCGGGTGAACGCCTCCCGCAGCCGCTCGGCGTCCAGGTCGGACTTCTCCCGGACCAGCTCGCCACCGGCGGTGTCCAGCAGCACCAGCGCCTTGCCGTCGACGAACACCCCCGCAACGTCGGCGCGCGCCAGGTCCCGGCCGTGCCCGTCGCGGTGCAGCCGCACCGTCCGGTGCCCGACCGTGACGGTCAGCCGCTCGCGGACCGCCACCACCGCCAGGAACAGGCCGCCGAGCAGGCCCACCCCGGCCCCGATCGGGTACGCCCGATCGTCCGGCCACCGGTCGAGCAACTCGAACAGGCCCTGGAACGGGAACCAGGCCAGCCCGGCGATCCAGCCGGACACCGCGGTCAGCCCGGCGCCCAGCCCCGCCCCGAGCAGCGGGAACCCCGCCCACATCAGCACCAGCTCGCCGCGTCCGCCGTCGACCACGACGTCCTCGCCGGGTTGCCAGGCGGTCACTGTCAGGACACCTCCCGGCGCATGGTGCGCACCAGACCGGCGACCAGCGGCAGGAGCACCCAGACGGCGAGCGAGACGCCGAGCCGGCCCCACTGCCCGCCGTTCATCTCGGCGCCGAGCAGCGGCTCCATCGTGTACGACGTGTCCAGCCAGCGGGCCGGCTCACGCAGCGCGGAGATCATCGCGGCGAGCAGGCTCCACACCGTGGGCAGCAGCAGGTAGGTGACGATCGCCAGCGGCGTGTTCAGCAGCAGCAGGCCGAAGGCGGCGCCCATCAGCACGCTCGCCACCTGGAACACCGCCGCGTGCGGCAGCAGTTGCCAGTCGAACGTCCAGGCGCCCGCCCCGCCGGTGACGCGGGCGGCGAGCGTGCCGGCGGCGGCGACGGCCAGGCTGACGAGCACCGAGGCGAGCGCGGCGAGCACCACCGCTGCGAGTTTGGCGACGATCACCCGCTCGCGGCGGGGCACCAGCGCGAACGTGGTGAGCGCGCTGCGCTGCGACCACTCGCCGGTGATGGAGAGGATGCCGAGCACCGGCAGCAGCAGCCCGACCGGCAGCAGCGACGGCGTGAAGAAGGCGGTGAACGTCTGGTCCGGCGCGTCGACGACGAACAGTTGCACCACCACGATCGCGGCGGCGATCAGCCCGATCGTGATCAGCAGCCAGCGTCCGGCCCGGGTGTCGGCGAGCTTGCGCAGCTCCACGGCGGTCAGCCGGGCCAGCGAGGGACCGGCGACGGCCGGCTCGTGCCGCGGCCGGGCGGTCGGAACGGCAGTGGTGGTCATCGGACGGCCTCCTTGGTCGACGCGCCGGCGGTGAGGGTGAGGAAGAGCTGCTCCAGGCCGCCGCTGCCGGCCGGGCGCAGTTCGGTGAGGACCAGTCCGGCGTCCGCCGCGGCCTGACCGACCCGGCCCGGCTCGGCCCGGACCACGAAGCCGCCGTCGGTGCCGGCGGTGGCGGGCAGCGCGGCCCGGTCCAGCGTCAGGCGCAGGGCGTGCGGGTCGCGGGCGCGCACGAGCGTGCCGGCACCGGCGAGCAGCTCGTCCTTGCCGCCCTGGGCGACCACCCGGCCGCCGCCGATCACCACCAGCCGGTCGGCCACCGCCTCCACCTCGCGCAGCAGGTGCGAGGAGAGCAGCACCGTGCCGCCCCGGTCGGCGAAGTCGCGCAGCAGGCCGCGCATCCAGAAGATCCCCTCCGGGTCGAGGCCGTTGGCCGGCTCGTCCAGGATCAGGACCCGGGGGTCGCCCAGCAGCGCCAGAGCCAGGCCGAGCCGCTGCCGCATGCCCAGGGAGTACGCGCCGACGCGGCGCCGGGCCGCGGTGTCGTTCAGCCCGACCTGGTCGAGTACCGCCGCCACCCGCCCCCGGTCCACGCCCATGGTCCGGGCGGCGAGCGTGAGCGTCTCCCGCCCGGTGCGCCCGGCGTGCTGCGCCGAGGCGTCGAGCAGCACGCCGATCTCCCGTCCCGGATTGGGCAGGTGCCGGTACGGGCGTCCGCCGACTGTGGCGCCGCCCGAGGTGGGCGGCGTCATCCCGCAGATCATCCGCATCGTGGTGGACTTCCCGGCGCCGTTCGGCCCGAGGAAACCGGTCACGGAACCCGGTTCGCACCGGAACGTGACGTCCTCGACGGCGGTGTGCGGACCGTACCGCTTGGTGAGCTGGTCGACTTCGATCATGCCGTCGAGCCTGCCGGGGCCACCCGGTCACGCGCTGCGGCCGGCGGTCTGCGCCGCCGTCGACCTCGGTTCACCGCAGGCGTCGACTTTGGTAGCTGGTAGCCGGTCCGGAGGGCTTCCTAGCATGGACGGGTGACCAGTGCCGCCGTACCCGATCATCCCTGGCTCCTGCCGGGCTCCCTGGTGCCCGCCCGAGCCGCCCGGCGGACGCCGCGGGACTGGTTCGTGGACGGCGTGCTGTTCGTGGCCTCGCTGCTCTGGGTGCTGATCGCGCACGGCGACGTGACCAGCGCCACACCGGAGTTCGGCCTCAACGCCGGTCCGGCCTGGCTGGAGGAGGTCGACCTGCTCGTCGGCCTGCTCGTCAGCGGCGCGCTCTGGCTGCGCCGGCGCTGGCCGGTCGGGCTCGCGGTGGCGACCGCGCCGCTGGCGCTCTTCTCGGTCACCGGCGGTGTCGCGCTGCTGGTCATCGTGTTCACCGTGCTGGTCCACCGGCCGCTGCCGGTGGGCCTGGCGCTGGTGGCCTGGCAACTGTTGAGCCTGCCGGTCTACCTCGCGGTCCGGCCCGACCCGACGCTGCCGGTCTGGGCCTCCGCCGTGTGGACCGGGCTGTTCATCTGCGTGGTGGTGGCGTGGGCGTTGTTCGTCCGCGCCCGCCGCCAGCTCGTGCTGTCCCTGCGGGACCGGGCCGAGCGGGCCGAGGCCGAGCAGCAGCTCCGGCTCGACCAGGCCCGGCAGCTCGAACGCGGCCGGATCGCCCGGGAGATGCACGACGTGCTCGCCCACCGGATCTCCCTGCTCAGCCTGCACGCGGGCGCGCTGGAGTTCCGGCCGGACGCGCCGCCGGAGGAGGTGGCGCGGGCGGCCGGGGTGATCCGGGCCAGCGCGCACGCCGCGCTCCAGGACCTGCGCGAGGTGATCGGCGTGCTGCGGGCCGAGGTCGGCTCCGAGGCCACGCCGGAACGGCCGCAGCCCACGCTGGCCGACGTGCCCGCGCTGGTCGCCGAGAGCCGCGACGCCGGGGTACGGGTCACCGTGGTCGACGAGGTGATCGAGCCGGAGGCGGTGCCCGCGGCGATCGGGCGCAGCGCGTACCGGATCGTGCAGGAAGGGCTGACCAACGCCCGCAAGCACGCGCCCGGCGCGGTGGTCACGGTCCGGCTGGCGGGCGGCCCGGGGGACGGGCTGGCGGTGGAGATCCACAACCCGTGGCCGGTCGGCGCGTCGCCCACCGCCATTCCCGGCGCCGGCACCGGGCTGGTCGGGATCGCGGAACGGGTCACGCTCGCCGGTGGCCGCCTCGAACACGGGCGGGACGCCGACGGCGGTTTCCGGCTGACCGCCTGGCTGCCCTGGGCGGCCCGGTGAGCGCGCCGGTGCGTGTGCTGATCGTCGACGACGATCCGCTGGTCCGCGGCGCGCTGTCGATGATCCTCGGCGGCGTACCCGACCTGGCGGTGGTCGGCGAGGCCACCGACGGCGCCGAGGTGCCGGCGGCGGTCGCCGCGTACGCCCCGGACGTGGTGTTGATGGACATCCGCATGCCCCGGGTCGACGGGCTGGCCGCCACCGAGGCGCTGCGGGCCACCCCGGAACCGCCCGAGGTGCTGGTGCTCACCACGTTCGACGCCGACGAGCAGGTGCTGCGGGCGCTGCGCGCCGGGGCGAGCGGCTTCCTGCTCAAGGACACCCCGCCGGCCGAGATCGTGGCGGCGGTACGCCGGGTCGCGGCGGGGGAGGCGACGCTGTCCCCGGCGGTGACCCGCAAGCTCATCGCGCACGTCACCGGCACCGCGCCGGGGGCGAGCCCGGACCCGAAGCGGGAGCGGGCGGTGCGGCTGCTCGACGGCCTCTCCGAGCGGGAGCGGGAGGTCGCGGTGCTGCTCGGCCGGGGCCGGACCAACGCGGAGATCTCCGCCGAGTTGTTCATGAGCGTGGCGACGGTGAAGGCGTACGTGTCGCGCCTGCTGACGAAGCTCGACCTGAACAACCGCGTGCAGGTGGCCCTCCTGGTCCAGGACGCCGGCCTGGTCTGACGCGCAGGACGGCCCGGACGAGCAGTGCTCATGCGAGGACGTCGCCGGGTGGGCAAGTCCCGCCTCGTGGAGGAGTTCGTCGAGCGTACGGGCGTACCCCACCTCTTCTTCACCGCCTCGGCGCAACCCACACCCGCCGCCGACCTGCGGCTCTTCGTTGCGGCGGCGGCCGGCTCGACACTTCCCGGAGCGGGTCTGTTCGCCGGGCAGGCACCGGCCACCTGGGACGCGGCACTCACCCTCCTCGCCGCCGCGCTGCCCGCGGACCAGACCAGCGTCGTCGTGCTCGACGAGATGCCCTACCTCATCGCCACCGATCCAGGTTTCGAGGGCACCCTCCAGAAGGTCTTCGACCGGGAGTTGTCCCGTAGGCCGGTCCTGCTGATCTGCGTCGGCTCGGACCTGGCGATGATGGAGGCGCTCAACGACTACGGTCGGCCGTTCCACCAACGCGCGACCGAAATGGTCGTGCCGCCGCTGAGCCCCGGCGACGTGGGCGAGATGCTCCAGCTGCCGTCGGTGGATGCCATCGATGCGTATCTCGTCACCGGCGGCCTGCCGCTCGTCCTCGACGACTGGGCCCCCGGCGAGACCGTGCGCGACTACCTCGCCAAGGCTGTCCCGGATCCCACGTCCGCACTGATCGTCAGCGGGGAACGGGCCCTCGCTGCCGAGTTTCCGCCGCAGTCCCAGCCGGGCGTGGTGCTGCGCGCCATCGGCTCCGGGGAGCGCACCGCCTCCTCCATCGCGCGGGCCGCCGGCGGAATCCCGCAGGCTTCGCTGCACCGCGCGCTCCGACTGCTGGCTGACAAACGGATCGTGGAGGCCACCCTCCCGCTGTCCACCCGTCCTTCGCGCGAGACCCGGTACGTGGTCGCCGATCCGTATCTCCGCTTCTGGCTCGCCTTCCTCGATCACTACCTCGCCGAGATCGAGCGCGGCAGAGGGGATCTGACCCTCGCCCGCATCCACTCGTCCTGGACCTCATGGCGGGGACGTGCGGTCGAGCCGGTGATCCGGGAGTCGCTGCGCCGGCTGCCGCCGGGGCACCTGCCGTTCGAGACGGCGGTGGTGGGCGGGTACTGGACGCGTATCAACGATCCCGAGATCGACCTGGTCGGCGGTGACCGTAGCCCGGTGGCCAAGCGGATCACGTTCGTGGGCTCGGTCAAGTGGCTGGAGAACGGCGCGTTCGACGGTCACGACCTGGCCCGGCTGCTTCACCACCGCGCCCAGCTACCGGGCGCCGACGACCAGACGCCGGTCGTCGCGGTGGTGCGCAGTGGCCGTGCGGTTGACGGTGTCACGGCGATCGGGCCGGCCGAACTGCTCGCCGCGTGGCGGGATTGAACTGCTGCCGTTTCCCGGCCGTACCAGTGGGCGAGGATGTGGTGCGGCCGTTCCGCCGCACCGCTGCCGAGCTGCGGGAGGCCTGCCGTGCGAGTTGGTGAGCAGTCGACGGATCCCATCGACCAGATCCTGGGCGAGGTGCCGGTACCGGCACCGTTGACCCCCGAGGACGTCCGCCTCGCGGTCCGGGCGGTGGTGGTGCACGCCGCCGAGGAGTGGCCCGCGGGGCCGAAGTGCCGCAACGACGGCTCGTCGTTCCCTTGCCGGTTGCATCGCTGGGGCCGGCGCGTGTTGGAGACACACGGTCTCAACGACCGCCAGATCGACGCGCTGATCCGGCACGGCAACCCGTTCGTGCACGTGCCCTTCCCGTTCGTGCTGACCGGCCCGTCCGGCGCCCGTCCGGCCGCCGGGCAGGCCGGACGTCCGGTGCCGGGACAGCCGGCGCGGGCGGTGCCGGGTCAGGCCGTCCGCCCGGCCGCCGCGGCTCAGGCGGCGCGCGGTCCGGTCCCGCGGGTCGCCGCTCCGCCGGTCCGGCCCGGTCTGCGGCCCGTCGCCGCCCGGTCGGCTCCCACCGCCCGGCCCCGCTGGCCCCGGGCGAGCTGACTCCGTCGCCAGGCCCCGGGCGATCCGACCCGTCGCCCGGTCCGGGTGAGGTGACGCCACGCCTCGCCCGATCCCCGGGCCCGCTCACCCGGCCCCTCCGGCCCGGGGTGAGCCGACGCCCGGCGCCCGGTTCCGGTCGCGTCCACGCCCCGTCGCGGAGCGGCGTCGGTCGTGCCGGAGCATGCCGACGGCGGCCCGGCCGGGGAGCCCCCACCCCCGTGCCGGGCCGCCGTCACCGCGTTACTCGACCCCGCAGTCCGGGGCGGACCAGTCCCTGGTGTTGGGCACCTTGTCCCGGTTGTTCTCCCGCCGCGAGTCCACGTGCGTGTGGTCGTCGTGGTCCGGGTAGCCGGGGCCGTAGATGCCGCTGAAGCCCTGGTCGCGGGCGGAACGGGCGATGTCGCAGAGGCTGCGGTGCTTGGCGATCAGGTCGGCCGCGTTGCCGTAGAGGTGCTGGCTGTCCGCGGCGCCGCCGACCTGCCGGTTGCAGGCGATGCTGCGGAACCCGCTGGTCACGTAGAGCGGCTTGTCGCCGAGGCTGCGCCGCAGCGCCTCCAGCTTCCACATGGTGCGCAGCGCGTTCTCCCGGGTGGCCGACGACGAGAGCGGGCCACCGGCCCACCCGCCCTTGCCGCAGCCGTTGTCCAGCTCGGCGTAGCTGAAGTGCTTCGGCGTGCAGTCGCTGTCCTTCTGCAGGTCGTAGATCTTGGCGAACGTCTTCGGTCCGGCCACGCCGTCGGCCCGCAGCCCGTACGCGGCCTGGAAGCGCTTGACAGCGGCGGCCGTCTCCGGGCCGTACACGCCGTCGACCCGGACGATGCCGCCGTACGCGGCCCAGCCGGCCACCCGGATCTGGAGCTGCCGTACGTCGGAGCCGGACTGTCCCTGGGACAGCATGCGGTTCCAGGTGTAGCAGCCGTCGGCGTGGGCCGGTGGCGCGGCCACGACGGTCGCCACGGCGGCCCCGGGCAGGGCCAGCGCGAACGCGACCGCCGCCCGCTTCAGGGTGTTGACGCGCACAGAGTCCTCCCGATGTCAGAGCGGAACTGGGGTTGGACGGGCACATCGACCGGTACGTCCCGTCTCTCTCACCGTGACAGGTGAGAGGATTCTTCGTGGTGATTAGCCGAAATTGTTCTCACATCGGGCGGTTGCTGGATATCGGCTGTGAATAGTGCCTGTTTGCGAACGCGCTGCCGGGTGTCGCCCGTCGGAGGTGGGCGGTAACGTCTGCTCCCGGACCCGGGCGGCGACCTCGACGGGTGGGGAGGTGGGCGTTGGCGCGTGGCGGCGTGTTCTGCGTCGAGGGGCAGTGGCACCGCGACCTCAACGAACGAGGATCCGTCCTGCCCACGCTCGACCTGCTCGAACGGCTCGGCCGCATCCGCTACATCCACAAGGACGCGGCCACCCGCGACGAGCTGTTCTACTTCGTCGACAGGTGGCTGCTCAAGCAGTACGCGGATCACCGGGTGGGCTTCTTCGCCATGCACGGCGAGCCGAGCCGGCTCTGCCTCACCGACTGGGACTCGGTCGAGCTGTCGGACGTCGCCGAGCGGATGGCCGGCCGCTGCGAGGGCCGCCGCCTCTACTTCGGCAGCTGCTCGGTGCTGCGCGCCTCCGACGCCACGCTGCGCGGGTTCCTCGACGTCACCGGCGCGGCGCTGATCTGCGGCTTCACCCGCGAGGTCGACTGGGTCGAGTCGGCCGCCTTCGAGACGGTGCTGCTCGACGTGCTCGCCAACGGTCAGCGCCACAACGCCGCCGAGGTCCGGATGCGCTCGGCACACTGGGCGCCGCTCGCCGCGTACCTCGGTTTCCGGGTGATCTACGCCAACGGCCGTGCCTGGCGGCCCTCGGCCCGCCCGCGCGTGCCGGAGCAGGTCCCGGCGCAGCGGGCCGCCGGGCGTCCGCGCTGAGATCGACCGGCCGGCCTGGTAGAACCGAGGGCATGGCACGCAGCATCGCGAAGAACACCCGGGTCGACCGGGACGCCCTGATCGAGTTCCTCCGCCCCCGCCACCACGTCGTGCTCATGACCACCCGCTCCGACGGGCGCCCGCAGTCCTCCCCGGTGGCGTGCGGCGTGGACGCCGAGGGCCGCCTGGTCATCTCCACCTATCCCGAACGCGCCAAGGTCGCCAACATCCGCCGCGACCCGCGCGTCTCCGCGTGCGTGCTCTCGGACGACTGGAACGGCCCGTGGGTGCAGGTCGACGGCGTGGCCGAGGTGCTCGACCTGCCCGAGGCGCTGGAGCCGCTCGTCGACTACTTCCGCAGCATCTCCGGCGAGCACCCGGACTGGGACGAGTACCGGTCGGCGATGGTCGCCCAGGGCAAGTCGCTGATCCGCGTCACGATCGAGTCCTGGGGTCCAATCGCCACCGGCGGCTTCCCCGCCCGGCTGGCCGACTGAAGCAGTACGCGCCGGATCAGTACGCGCCGGATCAGTACGCGCCGGATCAGTACGCGCCGGATCAGTACGCGACGGTGAAGCGGGCGTTGCCGAACCGGGGATTCTCGATCTCGTCGACGATCGCCACCGCCAGGTCCTCGTAGGTGAGCACCGACCGGCCCTGCGCGTCGGTCACCGGCTGGTCGGTGCCGGTGCGGTAGTGCCCGGTCCGCTCACCCGGGTGGAACTCCAGCGGCGGCGGGGAGACGTACGTCCAGGTCACCCCGTCCGCGCTGGTGCGGTAGAACTCCAGCGCGTCGGCCTGGCCGTGCGCCGAGTCCCGGTACTCCTCCGGGAAGTCCGGCTCGTCCAGGTAACGGGTGCCCTTCGGCGTGAGCAGCGTCGAGCCGCCGCCGACGTGGATCACCCGAGGTGGGTCGGGCAACTCACGCAGCGTGTCGACCAGCGTCCGCGCGGCGTCGCGCCACAACTCGCGCTCGCCGCCGCCGATGGCCACCACCAGCACGTCCGCATCCTCGGCCAATTCGCGTACGCTCCGCGCCGAGGTGGCGTCGCCGGTCACCGTGCGTACGCCGGGGGGTAGGTAGCCGACCGCCTCCGGACGCCGCACCGCCGCTGTCACCCGATGCCCCCGCTCGACCGCCTCGGCCGCGATCCGCGAACCCGCCGTCCCGCCGGCGCCGAACACGACGATGTCGCTCATGCCTCACAGGCTAGGCAGCCCACAGGCGGGCGGCGGGAGTTCCGCCGAACCGGCTCAGTCGACGATCGCCGAGTAGACGAGCTGGCGCAACTGGCTGCGCAGCGGGTACGTGCTCGACGGCATCAGCTGGGTGAACAGCAGCGCGGTGACCTCCTCCACCGGGTCCACCCAGAACGCGGTGCTGGCCAGGCCGCCCCAGTAGAACTCGCCGACGCTGCTCGGCACCCGCGACGGCACCGGGTCCAGCACCACCGCGAAGCCCAGCCCGAAGCCGATCCCGTCGAGGATCGTCTCGGCGAAGCCCTCCGGCGAGAACGAGGCCAGGTCCCGGTTGCCCGGCAGATGGTTGCGGGTCATGAAGCGCACCGTGCGCGGGCCGAGCAGGCGGACCCCGTCCAGCTCGCCGCCGCGCAGCAGGAACTGGGTGAACCGGTGGTAGTCGGCCGCCGTGGAGACCAGCCCGCCGCCGCCGGAGTGCCAGGTCGGCTCCGCCAGCGCGGCCCGGCCCACCCCGTCGGCGCGTACGGCCTGGCCGGTGGCCGGGTGCGGGGCGTAGAGGGCGGCCAGGCGCTTGGAGTCCGCCGCGTCCACCCACCAGCGGGTGTCCGTCATGCCCAGCGGGCCCAAAATCCGCTCGGCGAAGAACGCGTCCAGCGACTGCCCGGAGATCACCTCGACCAGGCGGCCCAGCACGTCGGTGGAGACGCCGTAGTTCCAGCTCGTGCCCGGCTGGAACAGCAGCGGCAGCCGGGCCAGCCCGGCCGAGGCCGCCGCCAGGTCCGCGCCCGCCGGCACGCCCAGGTCGAAGCCGGCCGCCCGGTACAGGCCGTCGACCACCGAGACCTGGGCGAAGCCGTACGTCAGGCCGGCCGTGTGGGTGAGCAGGTGCCAGATCCGGATCGGCTCGACCGCCGGCACGGTGTACGGCTTGAGCACCGAACCCCGGTCGTAGACGCGTACGTCGGCGAACTCCGGCAGCCAGCGGCTGACCGGGTCGTTCAGCTCGAACCGGCCCTCCTCCCAGAGCATCATCGCCGCGACCGAGGTGATCGGCTTGGTCATCGAGTAGATGCGCCACAGCGTGTCCGCCTCGACCGGCGTACCGGCCTCCCGGTCCCGCAGCCCGTACGTCGAGGAGTGGGCGACCTCGCCCCGGCGGCTGACGACGATCTGCCAGCCGGCGAGCCGGCCGTCGTCGACGTACCGGGCGAAGTGCTCGTCGATCCGCGCCAGCCGGGCGGAAGCGAAGCCGACGTGGCCGGGATCGGTGCTCACCGTGACACTCACGACGCGAACCTACCCGCAGGTACCTCGGCCCCGGAAGTGTCATTAGGGTCGGTGGCATGCCCGAGCCGGTCGAGGACGTCACCTACCGCCAGCAGGACTGGTACGCCGAGGAGCTGGCCGACCGGCACTTCGTGCGATGCGAGTTCTTCCACGTCGACCTGACCGAGGCGGTCAGCCGGGGCGCTGTCTTCACCGACTGCGTGTTCGGCAACGTGGCGTTCAACGCCTCCCGGCACACCGACTCGGCGTTCACCAGGTGCTCGTTCAGCAAGTGCAACCTCTTCGAGGCCGAGTTCACCGGCTGCAAGCTGGTCGGCAGCACGTTCGACCGCTGCGACCTGCGCCCGCTGCGGGTCGACCGGGGCGACTGGTCCTTCGTCACGCTCGCCGGCGCCGACCTGCGCGGGGCGCGGATCACCGACGTACGGATGCGGGAGGTCGACCTGACCGGCGCCGACCTGACCGGCGCGACGCTGACCGGCGTGGACCTCTCCGGCGCCCAGTTGCACGCCGCCAAGCTGATCCGGGCCGACCTGCGCGGCAGCGACCTGTCCGCGCTCGACCCGACGGCGGTGCAGCGTTCCGGCGCGCGGATCGACGCCGAGCAGGCGGTGATGCTGGCCCAGGCGCTCGGTTTCCAGGTGGGCTGAGTCCGCTGGGAAATGTGCCGCGGGTTGTCAGGTTTTCCGGACACACTCGGGCGCATGACATGGTGGTCCGACCTGGTGGCGGCCGAACCCGAGTTCGCGGCGCGGGTACGCGCCCGATTCGCGGTCCGCAAGCACGGCACGATGGCGACACTGCGGCGGGACGGCTCGCCGCGGATCAGCGGCACCGAGTTCGACTTCGGTGACGACGGGCAGTTGCGGCTGGGCAGCATGGCCGGCGCGGTCAAGGCGCTCGACCTGCGCCGCGATCCCCGGGTGGCGCTGCACAGCCCGACCGAGGACGCCCCGCCGGACGACCCGTCCACCTGGGACGGAGACGCGAAGATCGCCGGCCGGCGCACGAGGAGCCGCCCGCCGAGGACGGCTCGCACAGTTTCCGGATCGAGCTGACCGAGGTGGTGCTCACCCGGGTGGGCGACCCACCAGACCACCTCGTGATCGAGAGCTGGCACCCCACCCGAGGCCTCGAACGCCGCACCCGCCACTGACCCGCCGCCCCCACCGCCCCGCCGCCCCGCTGACACGCGTCGATCATGAAGTTAGCGGCCTTGGATGCCCGTTTTGCCGCCGCCAACTTCATGATCGACCCGACGGTCTCGGGTGGGCGCGGTCCGCCGTGGCTGGGTACGGAGATCTTGGTACGGAATGGCCCCTGTGGGGGCGGAAATCCTCCAAGATCTGTCCTGCTGGGATGGCCGGCGCCGGGCAGGCGTGGGAATTGCGAGGGCTGATGCCTTCTGCAAGATCGCGTTCTGTGTCATCCTCCCTACGGCGAGCCACGGGGCCGGGCCGCTCGCCGCCGGTGGCCGAGGGAGGGTCGGTGGCTGAGGACGACATCGCGCGTACCGGGATCCGGGTCGGGGGCTGGCTGCCCACACCGGACGACGGGGTCGACGCGCCGGAGCGCCCCGCCGGTCCACGCCGCCTCCCTGGGGACACGGATCCCGCCACGCCCCGGACGGTGACCCCGCCGGACGGGGACCGTCCACCGGCCGACCCGGACGATCGGGTTTCCGTGGGGGACCTGGAACCGCCGGGTACCGCTGTCTGGCCGCCTCCGCGTACCGGTGGCCCGCCGACTCCCGACCTCCCCGCCACAGGCCCGCTTCCAGCCAACATGCCCGTGTCCGGCACGCTCCCCGCAGGCCCTCCCGCGCCCGGCCCTCCTACGTCGACTCCGCCCAGCCCTGACCCGCCAGCCTCCCGGACGCCCAGCCCCGACCCGCCAGCCTCCCGGACGCTCGGGCCAGGCCCGCTCGCCTCCGGGACGTCGGCGTCGGTGCCCGAGCCGCGTCCGAGTCCGCCCGGCGGCCGGGTTCCGCTGGTCGGGCCGGCCCCGATCGGGTTGCACCTGTCCGGCCCGTCACCGGTCCGGCCGGGTGCAGCCGACGAGCCGGCCGGCTCCGGTCTGCCTCAGGAGGCGGAGGCGAGACCCGGCCGGCACTCCGCCCGGGAGAGCATCCCGGCGCGCCTCGCCGGCCTGACCGGCGGCCTGTCCGACGTGACCGGCGGGATCGGTGCCCGGCTGCGCGCCGCCGCCCGAGCGGCCAAGGCCCGGCTGAGCCGGACCCTAGCCCCGATCGCCGGTCCGATGCGCCCCCCGCCCGACGCCCCGGCCACCCGCGTCGCCGCGGCCCGGGCGCGGCGTCGACGCCGGCGCGCCGTACTGGCGGCCGTGGCCGTGACCGGCCTGGTGGCGGCGCTGGCGTACGCGGCCCGGTCGTCCACGCCACCCCCGCTGGCCCGGGAGACCGCGCCCGTGGCGGCACCCGGCAACCAGGCACCCGGCAACCAGCCACCCGGCGACCAGCCACCCAGCGACCAGGCGCCGAGCGGCCAAGCGCCCAGCGGTCAAGCTCCGGGCGACCAGGCACCGGCCACCGGCGAACCGGTCGCCCCCGGCGGGCCGCTGCTCGACGTGGACCTGGCGCCGCTGCCGGGGTCGTTGTCGCTCACCGACCTCGGTACGCGGGACTGGCGGCACTGGGGCGGGACCGGCGCGGACAGCTTCCATCGCAAGGCGGGCGGTACGGGCGAGATCCAGGATCCGGGTGGCGAGCGGCTGGAGCACAACGCGGGCGCGTGTGATCTCCAGTGGACCGACGGCACGCCGACGGCGCGTCAGGAGGGCACCCGGGCGGGTGTCTTCCAGCGCGGCGCCGGGAAGAGCTTCACGCTCGGCGTGGCCGGGAGCGGGGATGTGCGTACGGTCCGGCTGTTCGTCGGCACGTTCTCGGCCGGTGCGCGGCTCGACCTGTCGCTGTCCAGCGGTGGCGATCCCGCCGTCCGCGAGGTCGCCCTCGCCGCGGGCGACCGCTTCTACCAGTACGTCATCCGCTTCCGGGCGGCCCCCGGGGAGCGGCTGCTGATCAGGTGGCACGCCCTGACCGTGACCGGGGGGCAGAACGACGGGGTGGCGTTGCAGGCGATCACGGTAAGCTGAGCGGCCGGTCCGGCGAGCGGTCGTCAGGTAACGAACTGGAAACGCCCGTCACTCGACATATGGCGCAAAGAGCCGTGCGGTGACACCGTGAAGCCCGTCGCGCACCTGTCGTTTCCGGCGGTGTCGTGACCGAAGTGGAGGGTGTGGTGGGCCAGGAGGACCGTCCGCGTACCGGCCCCGGCTCGCACCGGCACGGCCTTCCGCGTACCCGGTCCGCGCTGCGCCGGCTGCGCCGCCGGAGGCGGCTGATGCTGGAAGGGCTGGCCGCGGTCCTCTGCCTGGCGGCGCTGGCCGTCTACCTCGGCGTCGAACGGCACGACACGCCACGCGAGGAGCACGCCGGGGTGCCGGTGGCGCCGCCCGGCCGGGTCGGGCTGCCGAACGAGGCCGGCGACTCGGTGGTCAACCCGGGGCTGCGTCCCCGGCAGCGGCCGCCGTCGCCGAGCCCGTCGCCGTCCACGCCGTCGCCGTCACCGACGCCCGCGCTGCCGCCGACCGTCACCGTCACCCGCGCCGAGGTGCCCGCCACTGTCGACCTCACCGCCGCCGGCCCCACCGACTGGGTCCACTGGGGGCTCACCGGTGCCGACCGGACGGTCCGCAAGCGGGGCGGCTCCGGCGAGATCCGCGACGAGGGCGGCCGGGGGCGGCGGGAGAGCTTCAGCAACAACCCCGAGGCGTACGCCTGGCGGGACGGCAACCCGGTCGCGTCGGCGAGCGGCACCATGTCCGGCGTCTACACCTGCAACCGGGGCAGTGGGTTCAACCTCGCGGTTGCGGCCGACGGGCAGCAGCGCACGGTGCGTCTGTACGCCGGGCTCTGGATGGCCCGCGGCCGCCTCGACGTGCGCGTCTCCAGCGGCGGCCCGGTGACCACGCTGCGGATGGAGGATCCGCACACCGCGCTCACCGCCGAGTTCACGATCAAGTTCCGCGCCCCGCGCGGCGCGAAGCTGCTGATGAACTGGACGGTGGAGGAGTCGCTCGGCGACTGCGGCAACGTCAGTCTCCAGGCGGTGGCGCTGCGCTGAGCGGGGACAGTTTGTCCGTCGCGTACCCGGCCGGGCGTCGTACGTTTCGGTTGTCCCGTCCGACCATCCTCTGTGGAGGCCCGACCGATGACCGGCCCTGCCCCCGTCGCCCCCGCCCGCCCGCGCACCGACTGTGACGTGCTGCGCGAGATCCCGATGCCGCCGTACGTGACGGTCGAGGACGTCCAGTTCGCGGTGCGGGCGGTGGTGGTGCACGCGCCGCGGGCCTGGTCGGGCGGGACCATCTGCCGCAACGACGCCAGCCCGCATCCGTGCCGCCTGCACGTGTGGGGCCGCCGGGTGCTCACGCTGCGCGGGCTGCCGTCGGCCGAGATCGACGCGCTGGTCGAGCGCGGCGATCCCGCGGCCGACCCGCGTCCGTACCGCCCCGGCGCCTGAGCACCGGGGCGGTACGGGCCGGTCAGCAGAGCGCGGGCTTCACCCAGGAGCACTCCCGGCCCTCCGGCACGCGCGGCGACTCGGGTGCGGCCGGCACCGTCCGCCGGGCGGTCGCCGTCTCCTTCTCGGTGTACGAGGCCAGCGCGATGGCGATCTGGTCCTCCAGCCCCTTCACCGACGAGGTGAGGTAGTTGTTCAGCACGATCGAGAAGGCGAGCAGCCGCCCGTCGGCGTCGGTGACGTAGCCGGAGAGCGCTGACGCGCCGGTCAGGCTGCCGGTCTTGGCGTGCACGTTGTTCGCTGCTGCCGTGCCGCCCATCCGGCTGCGCAGCGTTCCGCCCACGAACCGGTCCGGGTTGCCGGCCACCGGCAGCGCGGCGTACCAGGTGTCGAACCACGGTTCGGCGCGGACCGCCGAGAGCAGCGTGACGAACTGGGCCGGCGGGACGAGGTTGCGCCGGGACAGCCCGGAACCGTCGCGTTGGCGCAGTGTGCCGGTGTCCACTCCGGCGTCGCCCACGTACCCGCTGATCGCTGACAGCCCGGCGGCCCAGGTGCCGGATCCGGAGAGCTGCCGGCCCAGTTCCTTGGTCAGCACCTCGGCGTGACCGTTGTTGGAGAGCTTGAGGAACGGCACCATCAGGTCGGCCAGCGGCATCGAGTCGTGCCGGGCGAGCGGCTTGGCGGTGTCGGGGGTGGCGGTGCCGAGCACGGTCCGGCCGAGCACCCGTACGCCGTGCCGCCGCAGCGCGGAGCGGAACACGTCGGCGGCGTACCCGGTCGGTTCCCACACGGTGACCCAGTCGCTCTCGGCGGCCTGGCCGACGGCGATCTGGCCGGTCACCACCACCGTGTTGCCGCCGTGCTCGCGCTCGAAGGAGATGGTGGTCTCGCCGTCGGCGACCGTCTCGGCCCGGTTGTCGATCCGCAGCCAGCCGTTGTCAGGCGTCATGGTGATCTTCGGCCGGGCGCCGGCCCGGGTGCCCGGCGCGGCGTGGACGATCACGGTGCCGGCGTCGTAGTCGGTGTCCGGGGCCACTGTCAGCGCCGACACCTGGGCGGCGTAGTAGTAGGGCTCGTCGTCCCAGGTCCAGTCCGGACCGAGGCGGCCCTTGTCGTACCGGGTGTCGTCGGCGATCAGATCGCCCGCGACCACGCGTACGCCGGCCGCGGCGACCTGCTCGGCGAGCCGGTCGTAGTCGGCGGCGAGGATGGTGGGGTCGCCGCCGCCACGCAGGTAGAGGTCGCCGGAGAGCATCCCGGCGCGCCGCGGCCCGTCGACGCTCACCTCGGTGGTGAAGCGGTGGCCCGGACCGAGGAGTTCCATCGCCGCCGCCGAGGTGAGCAGCTTCGTGTTGGAGGCGGGGATGAGCCGCCGGGTGCCGTTGCGGTCGTAGAGCGTACGACCGGTGGTGGTGTCGACGACGACCACGCCCGCCTGCGCCCCGTTGAGCCGGCTGTCGGCGAGGACGGCGTCGATGGTGGCGTTCAGCCGGGTCTGCGCGGGGGTGGGCGCTTCGGCGGTGGCGGTGGTGGTGCCGGCGGCAGCCGCGGTGGCGACCAGCGCCAGCACCGCGAGCGCCCGGGGGAATAGGCGACGATGCATGGGAAGATGCTGCCACGGAGATTTCCTGCGGGAAAGGCTCCGGCGCGAAAGGTTATTTGCGGCCGCCGATGCGGTCACCGCAAACCCCCGGTGTTCCCGGTACGGCTCGGGGAAAACACCTGTTCACCGGGGAGCGGCCGATCGCCGGGTTCCGTTTGACGGATGACCTGGCAGCGGGCACGGTGGGGGTGAGGGCGGTGGAACCGCCCTGCTTCCAGCGCGGCGAGATCGTGTCTCGCCCGCTTCCGGGTCGCGAGCCGACCGCGTGGGCCGTGTCGCCCGCGAAACCCGACATCCAGCCATGAGGAGTTCAGCCATGCTGACCATGACCGACAACGCCGTCCTGGTGATCCGTGACCTCGCCGCCCAGCAGGACGTCGCCGACGCCGGCGGGCTGCGCATCGCCGCCGACACCGACGCCGGTTCGCTCTCGATCGAGCTGGTGCCGCAGCCGGTGCAGGGCGACCAGGTGGTGGACACCGAGGGTGCGCGCATCTTCCTCGACTCGGACGCGGCCGAGCTGCTCAACGACACGTCGGTGGACGCGATGGTCGACGAGGAGGGCGTGGTCCAGTTCGGGTTCACCGAGAAGGAGTGAACTCAGCCGGCGCGCTGGTCCGGTTCCGGCCGGACCAGCGCGGCCAGCACGTGCGCCAGGTGGTGCGAGGTGCTCCACGCGATCCAGTTGGCGGGTGAGCCCGCGCCGGCGCCCCGCCGGGCCCGCCGGACGATCTCGTGGTCGCCCCACGAGAAGCCGGCCCCGGCCGAAGACCAGTGCGGCGCGGCAGTGAGTGTGCGGCACAGGTCGGCGAAGCGCTCGTCGCCCCGCCCACCCCGCCGCGACCAGCGGTAGACCCACCACGCGTCGTCGGCTGCCCAGCGCAGCGTCGGTGTCCGGTCGCCCGGCTCGTCCGCGTCGCGTACCGCGCAGCCGACGCCGTAGTCGCCGTACCCGAGGCGCAGATCGGCCAGACGCCGCCAGAGCGACCAGTCGTACCGTTCCAGGCGGACCGGTTCGTCCACCGGCAGCCGGGACAGGGCCGGCGGCATCCCGCCGGCCGCCGCCGTCACCGAGCGCCAGGCGTGCCGCCGGGCCCACTGCGCCGCCCGCCGGACCCTCGGCTCGGCCAGCCGGACGTCGGCCTGGCAGCACACGTCCCCGGCGTCGAGCAGCAGGTCGCACTGCTCGGGCAGCAGGCCGGTCACCCGCCACACCCGTTCCGCGGCCGCGGTTGCGGCGTCCGGCCCGGCCCGGTCCGGACCGACGCGCAACCGGACGACCGCGTGGTGTGCCCAGGCCCGGGCCGCCGCGCCGTGCGCGGCCAGCCGCCGGTCACTGTCCGCGAGACCGATGACCGGCACCAGCGGTACGCCCCAGCGGACCGGGTCGTGTTCCGTGGCATCCGGCAGCGCCGACACGTCGACGGCGGGCAGCAGCCCGGCGGGCAGCCGGATCAGGGAGTCCACGATGGACGTCGCGTCCGCCGGGACGTCGAGGATCGGTGCGAGCAGCGCGGCGGAGGCGTCGTCGAGCCGGGCCAGCGCCTCCAGTTCCCCGCGCCGTGCGGCCAGCACCGGGCGGTAGACCGGAGATCGACCTCGGAGCGGCGGCACCATACTTCAATGTAGCCAGACGATTGCGCTGCGTCATGGCTTCCGGTCGGCTCCGGTGCCGGAGCGGGCGTCGCAGGGGTCGGCGGAGCCGGTCGCGAATCGACCGTAGGACCGACGTTTCCGCAGCTCAGAGCTGTCCACTGTCAGTGATCGGACAGTCCTCCGGCTGGTTGCCGGGCGGCTCGCCGACATAGCGTCGGAATCACCGAGGGGGACCGCCGACGATCGCCCGGACGCGTACGAACGCCTCCTGCCGGCGTACCGGCGGGAGAGAGGATCACCATGCCCAGCCGTAGAGCTAGGAGGGAAACCACCGGCCAGCCGATCCCGAGCATGCGGGAGGCCGCGCGCGCCGACACCGAGATCAACTCGTGCTCGCCGGTCGGGTTGCCGGCCACCGCACGCATGCTGTTCGCCGTGGTCGACGCCAACGGAAGGCTCGTCCGCGGCCTCGGCGCCACCTCGGCCACCCGGCTCGCCGCCGGGATGTACCAGGTCTCGTTCGACCAGGACGTGGCCGGAGCGGCGTACGTCGGGACGGTCGGCCCCGCGACCGCCAACGGGCTGGTCCCGCAGGGTGTCATCACCGTGGCGCCGCGCTCGGGCATCGCCAACGCGGTGTTCGTCGAGACGCACGGCACGAGCGGGCACGCGGACCGCCCGTTCCACCTGGCCGTGCTGGCCTGACCGGACGCGCAGACGAGCGCACGGCGCCGCACGACCTCCGGTCGTAACGTCGCCGCGCTCCGGCCGTCTCCCACCACCGCAGCCGTACGGCGGTACGCCGGCGGGGACCTGGCTCGACCGGCCCAGCCCGCACCGGTCTTATGGGCAGCACATGCCCCCTCTCAGGGGATCCAAACCGGATCGGCGTGGGGAATTCCACCATCTGCGACTCCCGGCGTGGCGGGCGCGGGATCGGGGTATGAGCGGACCATGGAGCATTTCACGATCGCGACAGTCGCCGAGAAGAGTCCCGACTTCCGCCGCGTGCTCTGGACCGGGGAGCACACCCAGCTGGTCATCATGACCATTCCGCCGGGCGGCGAGATCGGCGAGGAGGTCCACGAGGGCATCGACCAGATCCTCACGTTCGTCAGCGGCACCGGCGAGGCGCGGGTGGCCGGGGAGAAGAAGGAGGTCGTCTCCGGCGACCTGGTGGTCGTGCCGGCCGGCACGAAGCACAACTTCGTCAACACCGGGCCGAACCCGCTGGTCCTCTACACCGTCTACGGTCCGCCGGAGCACGCCGACGGCGCGGTGCACAAGACGAAGGAGGAGGCGGACGCCGCCGAGGAGGCGGGCGAGGACGAGCCGCCGACGTCCTGACGCCCGGTGCGCACGTGTTAAGCGGGGGCCCCTGCTCTACCGGAGACGTTAAGAAGGGGCCCCTCCTTGCACCAGGCCGGGGTATTTCAGGCCCGCGCCGGTGTTGAGCACCACCACGCGCTCCCCGGGCCGGATCCACCCGCCCGCGCGCAGGTGCCGGGCGGCGGTCAGGCAGGCCGCGCCCTCCGGGCAGAGCAGCAGCCCTTCCCGGGCGGCGAAGTCACGCAGGTCGGTGAGGATCTCCGCGTCGTCCACCGCGATCGCGGTGCCGGCGCTGCCCCGCAGCGCGGACAGGATCAGCTCGTCGCCGAGCGGCGCGGGCACGGTGATGCCGAACGCGACGGTGTGCGCGTCCTCCCACGGGGTGACGCGCTCCTCCCCGGCCGCGAACGCCCGCACGATCGGCGCGCACCCGGTGGACTGCACCGCGACCAGCCGGGGCAGCCGGTCCTCCACCCAGCCCAGTTCGCGCAGCTCGTGCAGCGCCTTGTGGATGCCGATCAGCCCGACGCCACCGCCGGTCGGATAGACGATCACGTCAGGCACCTGCCAGCCGAGCTGCTCGACGATCTCGTACCCCATGGTCTTTTTGCCTTCGAGGCGGTACGGCTCGCGCAGCGTGCCGGCGTCGAAGATCCCCCCGTCCGACCCGGCGATCAGCTCGGCGATGTCCCGGCCCGCGTCGTTGATCAGGCCGTCGATCAGCCGCAGGTCGGCGCCGGCGGCGAGGCACTCCTCGCGGCAGATCGTCGGCGCGGCCAGCGGCATGGCGATCGTCGCGCCCATCCCGGCCCGCGCCGCGTAGGTGGCCCAGGCCGCGCCGGCGTTGCCGTTCGTGGGCATGGCGATCCGCTTCACGCCCAGCTCCCGGGCCCGGCTCACGCCCACCGACGCGCCGCGCGCCTTGAACGACCCGGTCGGGGTCAGCCCCTCGTCCTTGACGATCAGGTCCGCGATGCCGATCTCGTGGCCGTACGCCGGCGCGCGCCACATCGGCGTCCAGCCCTCGCCCAGCGTGGTGACGAAGCGGGGATCGGCGACCGGCAGCAGCTCCCGGTAGCGCCACAGGTCGGCCGGGCGCAGCCCGAACTGCTCCGGGGCGACGGTGGCGGCCACCGCGGCGAGGTCGTAGCGGGCCAGCAGCGGCGAGCCACAGCCGCACAGGTTCTGCAACACGTCGGCCGGGTGTTCACTGCCGCAGCGCGGGCACTCCAGGTGCGTCAGGTGCACGGTGGTCCTCAGCTCGCGTCGATGCTCAGCCAGTGCCGGCTGCGCCGGCCCGGCTCGTACGGGGAGTCGAGGCGTTTCGCCACCACTCCCGGGAGCCCCTGCTCACGGGCGGCCCATAGGGCGTCCGCGCCGACTCCCGGGAACCACGGCGGAGTCTGCCAGTGCGGACCGGTGAGCGCCAGACCGTCGAGCAGGTCACGGCGTTGCGCGTACGGCACGTCGAGGCTGGACACGCCCTCCAGCCAGAGCAGGTCGACGGCGAGGAACTGCCCGTCGCGCCGGGTCGGCGGACGGACCCTCCCGGCCGGGTCGATCCTTACCAGCACGCCGTCGATCACCGCCTCGGCCGGGGCCAGCGCCTCGGCCATCGCCCGTGTCCACGGGTACTCCCCGGTGACCTCCGTGTCGTCGCCGTCGAGCAGCCGCAGCCGGCCGCCCGAGACGTACGCCATCGCGCGCACGCCCGCCCAGCGCAGCTCGTACCCCCAGGCGGCGGCGTCGCGCGGTAGCCGCCCGCCCTCGGCGGGCAGCATCGGGCGGACCAGCTCGGGCATCGGCGTCCAGCCCTCCGGCGCCGGGTCGGTACGCCTGATCATCCAGTCCCGGCCCCGGCCGCCGGTGGCGAACAGCACGTACCGGCCCTTCGTGCGCTCGCCGTCCAGCACCACGATCACCTCGTCGTCGCGCCACTTCTCCGCGCGGTAGGTGCCGGTGTCGTGCACGATCATCCGCCCGCCGCCGTACTCCCCGGCGGGGATCTCCCCGTGGAACGTCAGGTACTCCATCGGGTGGTCCTCGGTAGGGGGACTACCGACTTTGAGGAGACCGGCCATGACCTACTTCGTACCCCAGCTCCCGCCCCCGCCCAAGCCCAACGCCGGGTTGTCGTTCCTCGGCTTCACCGGGGGAGCGTTGATCCTCCTGGTGATCGGCGTCCTGGTCCTGCCGGTCGTGGCCCTGGTCCTGTGCTGTGTCGGCGGCGCTCTGGTCGGGTCCACCACCGATCCCAGCCCGAGCCCGAGCCGGACCGCCACCGTGTCCCCGGCGGCCACCCGATGAGCGCGCACACCATCGCGGCCCGCCTGGCGGCGGCCCTGGTGGCCCTAGTGGCCGGGGCGGCCAGCTTCTCGCACATCGCGGACGTGGCCATGGCGGCCGGGGAACGCGCGTGGGTGGCCTACTCCCTGCCGGTGGCCATCGACGGTCTGATCGTGGTCGGGGTGGCCGCGCTCCTGGAAGACCGGAGAGCCGGACTACGGCCGCGCCCGGTAGCCAGAGTGGCCGTACTGGTGGGGGTGGTGGCCACCCTGGCCGCGAACGTGGCCAGCGCACAACCGACCTGGACGGGCCGCCTGGTGGCCGTGGCCGCGCCGGTGGCGTTCCTGCTGTCCGTGGAGGTGCTGACCAGATCCGGCCGTAGGGCGGCCAGGGTGGCCGCACCGGTGGCTATGCCCGAGGTGCCGGAGGTCTCGGTGGTGCCCGAGCCCGTGGAGGCGACCCGGGAGCCCGAGCCGGTGGCCGTACCCGAGGTGCCGGAGCGCAGCGGCCACGGCCGGACCCGCCGGGGCGGCGCGGCCGGGAAGGTGGCGGCGGCCCTGGCCGCGCGCCCGAACGCATCCGTGACCGAGCTGGCCAAGCTGGCCGGGGTGAGCCGGAGCACCGTGCGCCGCAACTGGCCGGAGACCGTCCCGGCCACCTGACCCCAGACGTGACGGAACCCCCCGGTTGCCGCCGGGGGGTTCCGTCGTGCTGGGAGCTGTTCGGGTCAGCCCCAGCGATCAGAGGGGGTCTTGCTCGTCGGGATCGTAGGAACTCCAGATGGCCTGAGCGTTGGCCAGGACGTGCAACGCCTCCACGTCCTCCGGCTCGGGCATCAGGAGGAGCACGTCACGATCACCGCGCCGCGTGATCCGCCAGCGTTGCTCCGGCGGGACGATCATCTCCAGCCCGGGGCCGCTCCCGGTGTCGAACCACACGGTGACCGGTTGCCCCGGGGGAGCGTCGGTCACGGCCACGGGCACCGCCGGTAGGTGGATCATGTTGCCTCCCTGCTACACGCCGTGATCTGTGCCAACCATCACACTCTCCAGTTGGCCAAACGTCAAGACTGCAAGGTTGGCCAACTGACTGGATACACGAGTTGGCCTAGCGTCTGACCAGGGACGATGGCCAAGTGGCAGACCTGGAGGCGGCGGTCCGGAAGTTGCGCGCGGCGCAAGCCGGGGTGCCCCGTGCCGAGGAGCGGGCCGCCCGCCTGGTGGCCGAGGCCCGGGAGAAGGTGGACCAGGCACGCGCCGCGCTGGTCGAGGAGATCCGGGCCGCTGACCGGGACGGCGTGCGCCAGGTGGACATCGTGGCGGCCACCGGCTACAGCCGAGAGCGGGTCCGCCAGATCATCCGCGACGGGGACCGGGCCTGACAGTTAAGCGTCAGCCCCGTCCCCGCGTCACCGGGCGAGCGTGGCAGCGCCCAGCCGCTCCAGGATCGCCTCGGCCGCTTCCTCCCCGGCCTCGCGGCCGGTCGCGCCCGAGACGTACACGTTGAACGTCACCCCGCCCAGGTTGGTGGCCGAGGCCCCGTCCCCACCGCGCACCGGCCCCGCCGTGAAGCTGGGGAGATCCCCGGTCAGGCCCTGGAGCGTGTCCTGGATCGAGCGCCGCTGGTCCTCGATGCCGAGCCGGAAGCCCTTCATCACCCGCTGACCCGCGTCGTACAGGATCTTGTCGTCCACCTCCGCCGGACCCTTCCAGTCCGGCAACATCGAGGTAAGGGAGCTCAGGGTGGAGCGGACCCGATCGAACCCGGACCGGATGCCGGAGATCAGACCGTCGATGATCCGGCGGCCCGCATCGGCCAGCCAGCTACCAGCGGCGGCGAACGCGCCGATCACGGTCTGGCGCAAGCCGGCCACGGCCGAGCCCACCCGGGACGCCGCACCGGTGACCACCGACACCATCGCGCTCCACCCGGCTGACCAGGCGGCCCGGATGGTGCTCAGCGCGCCGGAGATCACGCCCTTGATGCCGTTCAGGGTGGTGGAGACCGCCGTCCGGATGCCGTTCAGCACGGCCGAGACAACCGCCTTGATCCCGTTCCAGGTTCCTTGCCAGTCGCCCCGGATGGCGGCCGAGACAGCGGCGATGACGCCCTGAACCACCTTGATGGCGGTGGTCACCGCGTTCACGATCAGCTTCCACGCGGTGCTGACCACCGCGCTGATGGTCTGCCACACGCCGGTGAAGATCGGGACCAGGGGAGCCAGCGCCGTCCCCACGGTGACGCCGAACTGGGTCAGCCACGTGATCGCGCCCTGAATCCAGACCGCCGCGTCGATGAAGAACTGACGCACGGCCGGGTAGACCGAGCTCAGCCAGCCCAGCATCACGCCCAGGCCCGCGATCATGGAGCTGATGAAGGTCAGGAAGTCCTTGAAGAACAGGGCCGCCCCCGGCCCCCCGTCCGCGATAGCGGAGAAGAACACGGACAGCCCGGTCCCGAGCACCGGCAGCGCGGCGGCCATCTCCTTGAGGAACGGCCCGGCCGCCGTGATCAGCTCCTGGAACCCGGGGAGGGCGTTCTCCACCAGCCCGGCCAGCCCCTCGGCCAGGGCCTGGATCGCGCCCGAGTCCGCCAGCCCCTGGAACATCTGGCGGACCTGGGGGCTGATCCGCTTCACCAGATCCTCGAACGTGCCCAGCGCCTCCACCAGGGGGCCGAGCATCGGCTTGGCCGCGTCGGTGAAGGTGGTCTTCAGGGTGCCGGTCAACGAGCTGGCGGCGGCCTTCAGAGCGGGCTCCTCCCGGAGCAACCACGCCCCGAGCCCGATCACCCCGAGGCCAGCGCCACCGATGAGCGCGCCGGACAGGAGCGCGCCGATCGCCGGAGCGGCCACGGCCGCGATGGTCGCCGCGATGGCGGCACCGGCGGCGGCCACGTACGGGTTGCTCCCCAGCGCGGAGGAGAGCCCGCCCAGGCCCTTCCCGATGCTCTCGGTCATCGCCTGGGCGGCCTCGGTCCCCGCTCCGGCGAACGAGGAGCCGAGGCGGCCCCGGTCCACGTCCACGTCCGCCTTGACGTCGATGGTCGGGGTCTTGATCCGGCTCAGGGCGCGGTCCAGGTCGCGCTCGGTGTCCCGGGCGAACCGGCGAACGTCGCCAGTGACTTCTACGCGGGCAGAGCCGACATCGGACACGGAACCGCTCCTTGGCTGGAGTCGTGTTCCGCACCCGGGCGGGCTGTCCCATACCGCCGAGCCGGTGCACCGGCGTTAGGCCGGTAGCGGACCGGGCGAGGTGCCCGGCCGCCGTGCGTGCCTCGCGTCTGCGCGAGGTGCCGGGGTCGTCGCGCTGGGAGCGCTCGCCCGGCTAGATCCAATGTCCCCCGGTCACGGGGAGGCGGACAGAGGGTGTTTCAGGCGGGAAGTCCTGGGCACGGTGTCCCGTCGTCGGTGGTGGCAAGACACCAGTAGCACCGAGGGCCGATGAGGGCGATCAGGTTCTCCGCGTCCAAGAGGAACGTGCCGTCCTCCGGGTTCAGGTTGGTGACCCTGGAGTGCTGCTCGATCGTGAACAGGTGCTCCCCATCGACCTGGGGCGGCATCTGGCGCGGCGTCCGGCTGATGTTCTGCTGGATGCCGTCCGAGATGAACACGGCCCCGTTCATGCCGCCACCGCCAGCTTCTTCTCCGCCTCGGCCAGGAGCTCGGCCAGGCGCTCCTCCTGGGTCAGCGGCACCTCGGGGAGGTCGGTCACGTACGCCCAGGGCTCGCGCCGCTCCCCGGGACCGAGCGGCCGGTACGAGGCCATCTCGCGCGCCAGCGGGAACGGGCTCACCTGGCGGCGCGCGGGGATCAGGTCTCGGGCGCGCTGAAAGGCGAGATCCGTCAACAGCGGGTTGAACTCGCACCCGGCGCGCTGGATGAGCTGGGAGCACCCGGCGCACACCGGGCGGCCCTGGTACGTGTCCCAGGCGTCCGCCAGCTCGTGAGACTGGCCGCACACCCCGCACGGCCAGCCGGAGGAGTGCGGGACGGGGACGGTCAGCTCCTGGTGGCGCTTCTCCACGGCCGCGCGGAGCTCGGCCAGCTCAGCCCCGGGGACATGCTGGAACGGGCGACGCCCCCGGCCCGCGTCGGTGGACGAGGCTTTCTCCAGCTCCCGGTACGCCAGCGGCGCGCCGAGCTTCTGAACCACATCCGCGTGAGCCTGGGTCACCCGGACCGGGCGCGCGTCGGGGTCCAGGACCAGCGCCAGGAGCTCGGCCCCGCCGGTGGCAAGGGAGCACACCCGGTGGTAGCGCCAGGAGCGGACCTGGCGGGAGTTGATCCCCCAGGTGCCCACCTGGCGGTAGGTCTGGACGGCCTCGGGGTCGTGCGCGTGCACGGTGGCCCCACACGTTCCGCACGCCGAGGGGATGGCGGTCACCCCGGCGTTGGCCAGTTCGTGGACCAGCGCGGCGCGGGGGTCGGGGGTCTTGGCCTGGGCGGGCCGGGTGGTCTTGGTCTTGCGGGCGAACATCTCTCGGTCCTCCGTGGTCAGTCGGTTCTTGATCTTGGGGCGGTTGTCCAGCCAGCGGTCCAGCTCCTCCTTGGTGAACACCGCCTGGAATCGACGGCCCACCAGCACCAGGTCCAGCTCCCGTTCGGGGCCGGTCCCCTCCTTCACGTAGTTGGCGAGCGTGCTGGGCTTGATGCCCAGGTACGTGGCGGCGGCGCGGCGGCCCACGAACTCGGTCATGGTCAGATCAGCCGGATCGGACCCTGGGGGACCAGACGCCGCTTGCGCTCCAGGGCGGCCTCGGTGCGCCGGTCCAGGGCGGCCAGGAGCGCGGCGCTCTGCTCGCGCTGGGCGAGCGCCCGGCCCCGCTGGCGTGCCGCCTGGATCTCCGCGCGTCCCCGGGCAGCGCCCAGCGCGGCGGCCAGCTCCCGCCGGGCGTCCGTGGTGCGACGGCCCAGCACGCCGTCCAGGGCGCGCCCGATCTCGGACTGGTAGGAGCTGGTCCGGGAGCGGAACTCGGCGGGCCGGTCCCCGGCCGCGACCCGGCGCAACAGGTCCGGGTTCCGGTACGGCTCGGCGGCGGCCACCAGGGCGCTCCGGCGCTCGGCGTGCTGGGAGGCGGTCAGCCCCCGGGGGCGCGGCATCGAGAGCGAGGCCCGGCGCATCAGCTCGGCGCGCTGGGCGCGCTCCACCTCGCTCAGGCCGGGCGGGAACCAGCCCCGGCGGTAGGACTCGGCCAGGTCGTCGGTCATCGTGGTTCCTCTCAGAAGCTCAGGCGGGTGGTCGGCATGGTGGGCTGGCCCCCGCGATATCCGAGGGCGGTCACGCCGCTGGAGCCGCTGGCGCGCCGGACGTACTTGGGGTTCCGGACGTAGATCCGGCGCACCGGGTCGAAGATCCGGGACGGCTGGCGCTCGGCCTCGGGCTCCGGCTCGATCAGCTCCGCGTCCACCACCTCGGGCTCCTCGGCCTGGGCCTGGGCTTGACCGTGAAGTGTCAAGGAGCGGGCGGCCTCGGCCAGCGCGGCGAGCATGGTCTGAGCGGCCACCGGCGGAGCGGGCTCGCTGACCTGGGGTTCCGGCTCCTCGTCGCCTGAGCCGGCCACCTTGCTGTCATGGCTGGGAGGCTCGGGGGCGGGCTCCGGGAGCGGAGCGACCGGGGCGGCCGGGAGAGCGGCCACCGGCGCGCCCGGGAGATTGGGCACCGGACGGCCGTCCGCCACCGCTTGCGCCACCTGGGAGAACCAGGCGGTCAGATCCCCGGCGGCCAGGCCGAGCCGGGGAGCGAGTTCGGCGGCCTGGGCCTGGGTCACCAGTGCCAGGAATGGCGGGCCGTCCGGCCGGGGAGCGGGGCGCGAGTCGTTCAGGTCCATGTCACCCAGCGCCGCCTTGATGGCCTCGATCACGGCCGGGCCGGACGGTAGGCCGATCCACTCCAGGAGGAGGACGGCCACCCGGTCCGATGCCACGGCCTCCCACTGACGGGGAACCTGGGTCGCCATGTCCAGGGCCTTGGTCGCCACCGCGCTGGCGGCCATCGCGTGGGCGGAGCGGGCGAGCCCGGCCACGCGCTCGATGCCCTCGGCCGTGGTGACCCGGCCCTGGGCCACGTCGTCCCGGGCGGCCCGAGCGAGCACGTCCACCGTGCGGATCGAGTCCAGGATGATCTCCCAGACCGGGCGGTTCGGATCGTTCGCCATCATCTCCGCCAGGATGATGGTCCCGGCGGCGCGCTCCTCGGCTACGGCCCGTCCGGCGGGACCGGCGTACGCGCCGTGGTTCGGGCAATGGAGGCGGCCAGGAACGGCGTAGCGCCCGCACTTCTTCCCGGTGCGCTTGGACTCGGCCGAGCACTTCACCGGCGGCGGGTTCTGGCGGCGGCCCCGGCTACTCATCGGACCACCCGATCGGCGTAGACCAGCGGGCGGATGACCGCCCCGCCCGCGAACGTCTGGACAGCGGGGCCGGGGGAGGTGCAAACGGCCGGGTGCTCGCGGACGAGGCGCGCGGCCTCGGCCGTCCCCATGACGAGATCGGCCGGGCACGTTCCCGGGCATACGAGCCGGTACCAGGCGGGGCGGTCCGCCTGGCGGTGCGGCCGGAAGGGAAAGGCGGTCATGGGTCAGCTCCCCAGCGGGGAGAAGGTGGCCCGGCCCGCGAGGCAATCGAACGATGCCGCCCAGGCCCGCTCAGCGACCATCAGGCGGAGGTTCGTCTCCCGGTCGAACGCGGTGTGGACCTGTGCCTCCTGGGCGCGCCAGAGGGTCACCTGGCCGGTCACGATGATCTCGCCCAGCGGGTACGCGCCGAACGCCCAGACAGAGCCCAGCGGGGTGACCTTGCGCGGGCCGTCCTGGAGGATCAGCCCGGCCTCGGCGGCGAACGCGGCGGCCTCGATGGGGGCGTGGATCGTGGCCCCGTAGCCGTAGCCGCTCTCGGTGTAGGCGTAGCGCTCCAGCGCGCCCACCACGTCCGTGATCAGGTCCGGGTCGTACCCGCCCGGGACCGCCTCGGCCTCGGCGTCCAGGTGGAGGATGTCCAGGGCGTTGCCCTCGAAGTCCAGGCCGGACCAGAGCGCGCGCTCCACGGTGGGCTGTTCGCTGGCCTCCAGGCGGCGGACGACCTGGGCGCGTAGCTCGGCCTCGGTGTAACCGACCTGGGTGCATTCCAGGGTGGCGAGCGTGAGGAACACGCCGGTTGCCACCTCGGGGTTGCCGCCGTCCAGCGGCTTGGCCGGAGCCGAGACCTCGCCCCCGTAGCAGTTGACGCCATAGGCGTACGCCGCGCCACACGTGACGGGGGTGTACCGGATGCCGCCTCCCTCACCGTGCGGGGCGGGGAGATCCAGCGGGCCGGACGCGGCGTTGAACAGGCCGTACCGGCGTAGGCCGGGCTCGGGCGGGGCGACGGTCAGACCGGGGATCAGGGCCATGTCTTTGTCCTCTTTGGGCTGGATTGCGATACAACAGAATGCCGGTTATGCGCGGCGGCCCTGGACGAGTCAGCGACCGGGGGACGGGCGGAGCGGGCCTCTCTCGGTCGGGCTGCCCTGGCCGGACGAATCGGACGCCAGGTGCGCCGGGGCGCGGCGGCCCCGTGATCAAGGTTGTCCCTTCCAAGGGATCACGGCCAGAGGGCATTTCACGATTTGGGGTGACATCTCGCGGCGGGGCCGAGGACAGAGAAGGACACGGCGGGGCAGAGCGGAACGGCCCCCGGCCGTCCGGGGTGGACGAACCAGGGGCCGTTCTTGACGCTGGACTGTCAGGGGCGGGCGGTCTGCCAGGCGATGGCGAGCGCGGCCACCAGCGCCAGGAGCCGGGCCAGATCGGGGCGGTACAGAGGGCTCACGAGGTGGCCTCCTCGGTCTTCTTGCCGCGCCGAACCTCGCGGGCAGAGCGGGCGGCCAGGTTCCGGGCCAGCGACGTGATGGCCTCGGTCAGCGTGGAGGCGTACACGACCTGGCACCGGGGGACGCCCGACAGGGGGCCGTCAGGCGACACGGGAACGGTCAAGACGGGGGGCTCGTTCGGGTCGTCGGTTTCCGTGATCTGCCACCCGGTCACCAGCGCCGAGAACTCGTCAGTGATCTTCTCGGTCAGCCACGCCTCGGCGTCCGGGCCGTCCGGAAGCCTCCAGTCCCCGAGGTGGTTCCACCAGGCCACCGCGAGCGGGTACGCCTGGGGCATGTACGTGGTCTTGCTCATGGGTTCGTCTCCTCTGGAGGGTGGCCCGGCCGGGCCTTCACCGGCCCGGCCGGGGGATGGGAAGGGTCAGGCGCGCCGGGCGCGCTGGTAGGCCATGCACTTGGGGCAGAAGTCCGGCATGTGGTCCCAGTCGTCCGCCTCGGGGCACGGGGCGGGAGCCGGGGCCGGGGCCAGAGTGGGGGTGATGGGGGCGACGGGGGCGGAGCTCCCGCCCCCATTCCCCATACGCGAACGCTTCTTGTTCTGTTGTGACGGCTCGGTCACTCCACCCGAGACGGCTTTTTCCAGAGGAATCGAGGTAGAAGCATCGCCCCCATCGCCCCCATCGCCCCCAGGAGCGACCACCCCGGGCTCCTCGAAGAACGAGGACTCGGACACCACGGCGTAGGCGTTCACCGAGTTGTGCCGCTTGCCCGCCTTCACCAGGACCAGGCCCAAGGTTTCCGAGGCCCGGTGCGAGCGGTACAGGTATCCGATCCGCTCGGTGAACCCCTCCTTGTTCGGGTCGGACCAGTTCGGCGGCCCAGAGAACGCGGCCAGGTTGGCGCGGGCCTTCTCCATCACCTCGCGCGCCGTGAAGCTGTTCGTACCGAACGTCTCCCGGAGCCAGAAGAAATGGGCGTCCCATGCCTGCTGGTCGTGGTCGGACTCCTGACGCCACGCCTTGCGGCCGTCCAGGAAGCCCTTGACCCCGGCCACCTCCAGAACCCCGCCCACCACGCGCTCCCACTTGTCGAAGCTCTGGAACGAGCAGTCCCGCTCGCACGGCTGGCCGGCGGCGAACCAGGCACGCACCAGGACCAGGACGGCGGCCAGCAACTCGCGCCGGTTGCGCCGGACCCAGCCCTCCAGGTCCGGATGGCGGAACGAGCTGACCGGCCGGTCCTCGGGCCGGAGGTAGCCCGGGGCCAGACCGATGGCGATCCGGTAGACCCGGCGGTCGATGTCGTCGCCCACCTGGACCTCGTTGCCCAGGGCGGCCCAGGTGGCCCGGTTCGGCAGAGCCTCGTTCTTGCTCGCGCCCAGGATGCGGTCCCGCCACGTCGAGCTCGTCAGCAAGGCGGCCAGCGGCGCGCCCCGGAGCTTGTGGGCCTCGTCCAGGAACACCAGATCCCGGCCCTCCCGGAGCGTGGACGTGATCTGCTTGCGCATCTCCTCGTCGTTGTCGGGGAAGCTGGTGCCCAGCTCGGGGTCTTCACCGGTGTGGATCAGCGCCAGGCAGGACGCCAGCTTGCCCTTGCCGACCCCCTTGCGGCGGCCGTCGATGACCGCCAGCGGGGCCGTGGGGACCATCCCCCGGATGGCCGGGGTGATCATGAGCGCCAGGGCGTTGGCCCGACTCGCGTCGTCCATCGGGAAGCCGCCCATCATCTCGTCCATGAGCAGAACCCGGGCCGCCTCGATCTGATCCCGGGTCGGCTCCTCGGGGATCTCCAGCCCCTCCAGCCCGGGGTCCAGCGCGAGCATCGTCCGCGACGCCTCGTCGTAGCCACGGGTCGCGCAGATCGAGCCGTCCGAGCGGACGAACGGGGCGCGGGAGATCCGGTCCAGCGGGGCGAACTCGGACGCCTTGGAGAGCACGGCGGACATGACGTTCGGGTCCGCCCACCCCGGCACGTACCCGCCGTCCCCGTCGTCAGAGACCATCAGCGCGGCCTCGCTGGACACGTCGTTGAACGCGCCCCGGTCAAGCTGGGTCATCCAGCCGTCCGAGTACCGGCTGAGAACCTGGCCGTGGTTGAACAGCTCGGTCCCGGAGAACATGCCGACCATCGCGGCTGTCAGCTCGTCCTTGACCACCTTGCGGTCCTGGTTGACCACGATGGTCTTCCGGCCGTCACCGGCCACCGGGGGCTTCTTCGGCGCGGCCTTCTTCTGGACCTTGGCGTTGGGCTTGGCCGGGAACTTGGCGGTTGCCTCGCTGAGCAGGTTCCCCAGCACCCGGGCGCGCCGGTCGTGAGCGCGCTTGGCCAGGTAGTCATCCAGCCCGGCCTTGCCACCGGCGGGGAGCCGGACCCACTCGATCAGGCCCGCCCCCTCGGCCTTGAGCGCGGCCTGGAGCCGGTCGGCCGCGCTCCACACCAACAGGTTGGTGGAGAAGTCCGCGTCCAGGATGACCTTCACCGGGAGCCCGTCCACAACCTCCAGGTCCGGGATCGCCACGCCATCGTCCGAGAAGCCCCAGCACCCAGCCAGGCCGTACACGCTGTAGCCCTCGGGGGCGTACCGGGCGGCAACCAGGCATTGCTTCGAGCCCTCGGCCAGGATCACGCCCACCGGGTTCTCGACCTCACGGACCGCCCACAGGACCGGCGGACGGCCGCCCTGGTAGACGTACTTCATCGGCTCCCCGTCGTTGCCCAGGGGCCGCTTGTCGTCGTCCGGCCGGAGCTGGACATTGACTGAGCCGGTCGGGCCGGTCCAGACGAACAGGAGGCCCCCGTTCTCCGGGATGTAGCGGCCGATCCCGGCCTGCCACTCGCTGGGGATCTGGGCCAGGTCGTCCCGGGTCAACAGCGAGCGGACGCGACCGGCGGCCAGGGCCTGGTCCGGGTCCACGGCGTGGGCTTCCAGGTAGGCGCGGTGCTCATCGGACAGGTACGGCTCAGGCATCGTCGCCACCCCTGGCCAGCATCTCGGCCAGATCCCGGCGCGCCGCGCTGGTGGCCTCAACCTCGCAGTAACGCCGGTCACCAACGAGGGTGATCCAGCACGCGCCGCAACCCGCGTCACACCGGCTCAGGTCGAACGATCCGGTAGACTTCACAGCGGTCTGGTTCTTCTTCTGGGACGGCTTCCCCTTGGGCGAGGGGGAGCCGTTCGTCTTCTCCGACATGATCACTTGCCCCCGTCCTGGGAGGCCACGATCGGGCTCAGGATGGCGGACACCTCGGCACGCTGGGCGGCCGTGAGGGCGGGCCAGCGCTTGACGATGCTCTTGGCGTACGTGCGGGGCGAGTGCCGGGCGGCGGCGAGTTGCTGCCCGATCGTCGGCTCAGGCGTGCTGGTAGGCACGAGAACTCCTCGGAGTGCGGAAGTTCCGTACCACGGACGGGCTGGTTACCGCCGAGCCGGTGCGCTGGCATTAGGCCAGCAGCGGGACCGCTCTCGATGGCGGACCGCTTGCAAGTTGGTCGGGATCTCTCCCTGTGCCGCTAACGCTAGTGGAGTCCCCCAACGCCTGTGAAGTTCCAGAGCCCTTATGCGCCAACGGATTTCGTGGCCTGGGACACAAAGCCGTGACTACAAAGTGAAAGGCCCCGGCGGGGTGCCGAGGCCCTTCACGTAGCTGTCATCGCGGCAAGGTTCAGGCGGGCTCCACCGGCTCCACGCGGATGAACTTCTCGGGCTCCCACGGCGCGCGGCCCCGGATCGGCGGGCCGAGCGTGACGGTCATCAGCTTGCGGATCACGGCCTGGCGGCGGTGGAGGTCGGTGGTCGCGCGCCACACGGCCACCGGGTCATCACCCAGGATCTCGGTCAGCGGGTCCACCTGGCCCGCACGCACAATCTCCGCCTCGATCTCGGCCAGGCGGGCCTCCCCGGCCGCCATCCCTTGCTGGAGGGCTGCCCTCACCGCGCCGCGCGCCAGGGCGTACTCCGTCGCCAGTTCGGCCATGTTGGTCCGGATGGCGCTCGCCTCGGTCTCCAGGGCGGCCAAGTCCACGCCGGACTCCCGGCGCGGCATCAGCCGGGCGCGCTGGTCCTCCTGGGCCAGCAACAGCTCCACCAGTCCGTCCGGGCCGACCAGCCAGTCATCGATGGGCTGGGCCTTCCACGACCGGTAACAGCTCTTACACAGGTACGTCCGCTGTCCGTTGTGGTTCCGGCTGGTGTTGACCGTCGTCCCGGGGCACCGCTCACAGGTGAACAGGCCCACCCCGAGGTACTTCCGGGCCGGGCTCCCGGGGTTGCGCCGCCGGTCCGGCGACTCCAGGACGACCTTCAGCGCGCGCCAGGTGGCGGGGGCGATGATCTCAGGGCTCCAGCTCGGGTACTCCGCGCCCCTGTGCACGCGGAGCCCGGCCACCCGGGGGTTGAGAAGGATCTTCCGGATGACCTCGCCGCGCCACGGCGCGCCGGAGATCGTGGACACCCCAGCCTCGTTCAGCTCCCGGGCGATGGACCGCAGCGAGCCACCGGCGAGCACGTGGCGCGCCCAGGCCCGGATGCGCTCGGCCTCGTCCTCGCGGATGGTCCTGGCGTCCGGCTCCAGCCCGTACGGCCGGGGGCCGCCGTGGAACTCGCCCCGCTCCACCCGGTCCGTGACGGCACGGGCCACCCGCTCGGCGGTCTCCTCGGCCTCCCCGGCGGCCCTGGCGGCCATCGTCCGGCCGATCTCACGGCCCTGGGCCGTGTTCAGGTCGAACGAGGGGGAGCGGACGTACAGGAACCGGATGCCGTACTGGGTGGCGAGGTCGATCAGATCCTCGTACTCCCGGGGCGTGCGGGTGAGGCGGCCCTGGGTGTAGGCGATGATGACCGAGAACCGGCCCGCTCGGGCGTCCGCGAGGAGCCGCCGGTACTGCGGCCGGTCCTTCTTGGCCTTGGTGCTCGCGCTCAGGTCGTTGTCGGTGTACGGCGCTCCGCCGACCAGCGTCAGGCCCTCGCGTTCGGCCACCGCCTGGTTGTCCTTGCGCTGGCGGTCCACCCCCAGCTCCCGCCCCTCGCGGTCGTCAGAGATCCGTTCGTACGTGGCCGCCAGCTCGGCGGTTGCTCGTCCCCTCATAAGTCAGTACTCTAGCGTCCGATGAGTGGTCCTCGGTGTGCACGGCCAAATGGTTGCGGCCCGGGTCGCGGGGCAGGCCGCGCGGCACGGCCCAGGAGGCCAGCACGCCGTCGTGCTCCAGCCGCAGGTCCCAGTGCAGGCTCCGGGCGTGGTGCTGCTGGATGACGAAGCGGGGTGCGCGCCGCGCCGACCGCTTCCGCCCGGAATCCCGCTCGGGCACCGGTTCCGGGGTACGCGCGGCGTCCCGTTTCCGCCGGTACTCCTCCAGCCGGTCCGCCATCCCCGCATCCTCCCCCAGACGCGCCGCGCGCGCCGGGATGCCGGTGTGTGTGCGGCGAACCGGGGTAGAACGGGGGACATGGACAGCGACCAGCCCACCCTTCCGCTCGCCGGCGACGTCCGGATCCCGCTGCTCGGCTTCGGCACGTGGCAGGCCACCGGCGAGGCCGGGTGCCAGGCGGTGCTCGCCGCGCTGGACGCCGGCTACCGCCACATCGACACGGCCACGATGTACGGCAACGAGAAGGAGGTCGGGCGGGCGGTCAAGGAGAGCGGGCTGCGCCGGGAGGACGTCTTCATCACCACGAAGCTGCCGCCGGACCGGGTGGGCCGGGAGCGGGAGACCATCGAGGCCAGCCTGGCCGCCCTGGACACCGACTACGTCGACCTGTGGCTGGTGCACTGGCCGCCGTCCGCGCCCGGCGACAGCATCCCGGTGTGGCGGGAGATGCTCGCCGCGCGGGACGCGAACATGGCGCGCACGGTCGGGGTGAGCAACTACTCGATCGGCCAGATCGACGAGCTGATCCAGGCCACCGAGGAGACGCCGGCGGTCAACCAGATCCGCTGGAGCCCGTCGCTGTACGACAGGCACACGCACGCCGCCCACCGGGACCGGGGCGTGGCGCTGGAGGGGTACAGCCCGTTCAAGGCCAGCGACCTGTCCGACCCGGTGCTGGTCCGCATCGCCCAGGCGCACGACGTGTCACCGGCCCAGGTGGTGCTGCGCTGGCACATCGACCACGAGATCGTGGTCATCCCGAAGTCGGTCACGCCGGAGCGCATCCGTGCCAACGTCGACGTGTTCGGGTTCTCGCTCACCGCCGAGGAGATGCGCGACATCGACGCGCTCGCCGGCTGAGACGTACCCGCGGAAAGGGGCGCGGTCCGCTGCGGACCGCGCCCCTCTCCGCGTGCGGTGGTCAGCCGCGGGCGCAGGTGGAGCCGTTGAGCGTGAAGCTGCTCGGCGCGGAGTAGCTGCCGTTCAGCGTCGCCTGGTAGCCGAAGCTGGTGGACGCGCCGGGTGCCAGCGTGCCGTTGTAGCCGGCGTTGCGGGCGGTCACCGCGGAGCCGCTCTGGCTCACGGTGGCGTTCCACGCGTTGGTGACTGTCTGCCCGGAGGGCAGGTTGTAGTTCAGCGTCCAGCCGTTGATCGTGCCGGAGCCGGTGTTCTTGACCGTCACGTCGGCGGTGAAGCCGTTGTTCCACACGTTCGCCGCCTTGTAGGTGACGGTGCACGACGCGCCGCCCGACGGCGGGGGCGTGGTCGGCGCCGACGTGGTCGGCGGAGCCGACGTGGGCGGCGGGTTCGAGCCGGTGTTGACGCTCTGCGAGAACGAGTTCACCGCGAGCCCGACGCCGCCCTGCCACGGCTCGAAGCCGGCCTGGATGCTGGTCAGGTACCAGTCGTTGGTGATCGCACCCCGGTTACGGGTGTCGTTGATGAACGCCATCGCGTCGAAGCTGAAGCTGGGGATGGCCGACGGCGACAGGTACGAGATGACGTTGTTGGAGCCGTTGCTGCCGCGCCAGACCTCCCAGGTGCGGCCGGCGATGCTGGCGGTGCCGACCGGCGAGCCGATGGGCTGGATCGAGCCCTGCCGGTTGAGCCAGATCATGATCTCCATCTGGTTCACGCCGTCGCGCTTGGGCGACGGGTCGAGCCAGATGTCGTACGACGCGTTGAAGATCGCGCCGCTGACGTAGTTGTAGCTGATGCTGGACGGTGCGCTGCTGATGTTCTTCACCTGCACCGGCAGGTTCGTGCCGGGCGAGCAGTTGGTGTAGTGGCAGCCCACGAAGATCGACGGGTACGCGACCGGTGCCCCGTTGGTCGGCGCGGAGCCGTCCGCGCGGGTGATCGAGAAGCCGGTCGAGGTGACGTTGATGCACTGCTGGGCACTGGTGCCCCAGCGGTTGTTCTGCACCACGTACTTGCCGCCGATGGTGGTCGAGCCGTACTGCTCGCAGATCTGGGTGTCGGCGGAGGCGGTGCCGCCGAGCGCGACGGCGACGAGGGTGCCGGCGGCCAGCAGTCCGGCTGCCGCGAGGGCCCTGAGTGGACGCTTCATGATGCTCCTTGGCTCGGCGCGGGACGGCGCCGGTTCGGTCGGTGATACGGGCGGGAGCGCTCCCACGATGCAAGGAATACATTTACATGTCTGAAATCATTGCGCAATTGCGCCGGTCTCGTTAACGCTCCGCGTCCGGCCGGTGGCACGGCGGAGAGCCGCGACCGCCCCCTTCCCCCAGATGGAGGCGGGATTCCTGCCGGTGGGACGGGGTGTGCCGCCGACCGGCGGCCCGCGCCAGGGCGCATGGGCACTTCCGCCGCCTGGTTGCGGCGAGTAATGTCTTGCCTCCAACGCGTTCCGATCCCCCTCCGGAGGCGTACCCCGTGATGGGTGGTTCCCCCCTGCGCATCCTCGTCGTCGGCGCGGGCATCGCCGGCCTCGCCGTGGCCCGGGCGCTGCGCCTGGCGGGGTTCCGGCCCGACGTCACCGAGCGGCTGCCACCCACCGAGTCGATCGACTCCGGCCTCTACCTGCCCGGCAACGCCGCCCGGGCGATGCGCCGGCTCGACCTCGACGGGCCGCTGCGCCCGCTCGGCCAGGTGATCCACCGGCAGCGCTTCCTGGACGCCGCCGGAGCGCCGCTGTGCGAGGTCGACCTCGACGCGCTCTGGGCCGGCGTGGGGGAGTGCCGGGCGCTGCCCCGGGCCGAACTGCACCGGGTGCTGCTCACCGGCGCCGGCGGCGCGGTGCGCCACGGCGCCGAGGTGAGCACCGTCGACCTGCTGCCCGGCCGGGTCGCCGTCGGCTTCACCGACGGCACCAGCGGCGAGTACGACCTGGTCGTCGGCGCGGACGGGCCCCGCTCGGCGGTACGAACGCTCGCCGCGCTCGGCGGACCACCACGCCCCGCCGGGCAGGTGGTCTACCGCGCCCTGGTGCGCGGCGGCCCCCGGATCGCGGACTGGACCGCCCTGCTCGGCCAGCGGGCCGGGTTCCTGGTTGTGCCGCTCGGCGCCGGACGGCTCTACTGCTACGCCGACGAGGCCGGCACCGAACTGCCCGCCGACCCGCTCGCCCGCCTGCACGAGCTGTTCGGCTCGTACGGCGGCCCGGTGCCCGAGGTGCTGGCCGCGCTGGAGACCGTGTCAGTGGAACGCACCGAGGAGGTCGAGCTGGGACGCTGGTTCCACGGCCGGGTGCTGCTCGTCGGTGATGCCGCTCACGCCACCGCGCCGACGCTGTCCCAGGGCGCCGCGATGGCGCTGGAGGACGCCGTCGTGCTCGCCGAGTCGCTGCGGGCCGCCGGCAGCGTCGAGGCCGCGCTGCTCGCGTACGAGAGTCGTCGCCGGCCGCGTACCCGCTGGGTGCGGGACCGGACCCGGGACCGCAACCGCACCCGCGACGTGCCGCCGGCGCTGCGCGACCCATTGCTGCGCGGACGCGGCGGCCGGATCTTCCGGGAGCACTACCGGCTCCTGACCGGCCCGCTCTGAAAGGCGGGAGATCGTAGCCGCCCACCCCACGCGGCGAGGCCACCTACCGGGGACTATCCTCCCTACGGATGACGGCTGCGCCGATGACCAGCGCGCCGAGCGGGACAACCAGAACCGGAGGCCACTCGTGACCACCGTCGCACCCAAGCCGGTCGTGACCCGGCCCTGGCCGGTCCGGGAGCCGGTCAAGGGGTCGGCCATCGCGCGGCTGCTGCGCACCACGGACGCGAAGCAGATCGGGATCATGTACATGGTCACCGCGTTCGTGTTCTTCATGATCGGTGGCCTGATGGCCCTGATCATGCGCGCCGAACTCGCGCGACCGGGCCTGCAGTTCCTGTCGCCCGAGCAGTACAACCAGCTCTTCACGATGCACGGCACGATCATGCTGCTGTTCTTCGCGACGCCGATCGTGTTCGCCTTCGCGAACTACGTGGTGCCGCTGCAGATCGGCGCGCCGGACGTGTCGTTCCCCCGGCTCAACGCCTTCGCCTACTGGCTGTACCTGTTCGGTGGCACGCTCGCCACCGCGGGCTTCATCGCCCCGGGCGGCGCGGCCGACTTCGGCTGGACCGCGTACACGCCGCTGAGCACCGCCGACCACGCCCCGGGCGTGGGCGCGAACATGTGGGTCGTCGGCCTGGCCATCTCCGGTCTGGGCACGATCCTCGGCGCGGTCAACCTGATCACCACGATCCTGACCCTGCGCGCGCCCGGCATGACCATGTTCCGGATGCCGATCTTCACCTGGAACATGCTGGTCACCAGCCTGCTGGCGATCCTGGTCTTCCCGCTGCTGGCCGCCGCGCTGTTCGCGCTCGCCGCGGACCGCCTGATGGGCGCCCACGTGTACGACCCGGCGACCGGCGGGCCGATGCTGTGGCAGCACCTGTTCTGGTTCTTCGGTCACCCCGAGGTGTACATCATCGCGCTGCCGTTCTTCGGCATCATCAGCGAGATCATCCCGGTGTTCTCCCGGAAGCCGATCTTCGGCTACAAGGGCCTGGTGGCCGCCACCATCGCCATCGCCGCCCTGTCGATGAGCGTCTGGGCGCACCACATGTTCGCCACCGGCCAGGTGCTGCTGCCGTTCTTCAGCTTCCTGAGCTACCTGATCGCCGTGCCCACCGGTATGAAGTTCTTCAACTGGATCGGCACCATGTGGCGGGGCCAGATCACCTTCGAGACGCCGATGCTGTTCTCGATCGGCTTCCTGGTGACCTTCCTCTTCGGTGGTCTCACCGGTGTGCTGCTGGCCAGCCCGCCGCTCGACTTCCACCTGCACGACTCGTACTTCGTGGTGGCGCACTTCCACTACGTGCTCTTCGGCACCATCGTGTTCGCGGTGTTCGCCGGCATCTACTTCTGGTTCCCGAAGATGTTCGGCCGGATGCTCGACGAGCGGCTCGGCAAGATTCACTTCTGGCTGACCATGATCGGCTTCCACACCACGTTCCTGGTGCAGCACTGGCTGGGCAACGAGGGCATGCCGCGCCGGTACGCCGACTACCAGGCCGCCGACGGCTTCACCACGCTGAACACGATCTCCACGATCGGCGCGTTCATCACCGGTATCTCGACGCTGCCGTTCATCTGGAACTGCTGGAAGTCGTACAAGACCGGCCCGGTCGTCGAGGTCGACGACCCGTGGGGCCACGGCAACTCGCTCGAGTGGGCCACCAGCTCCCCGCCGCCGCTGCGCAACTTCGACCGGATGCCGCGCATCCGCTCCGAGCGGCCGGCGTTCGACGCGAAGTTCCCCGAGCTGGCCGCCGGGCAGAGCCTGGCCGGTCCGCCCGAGGGTGGCGCGAAGCCGCTGACCAGCGAGGTCAACGGTGGCGCCAGCTACCAGGAGGACACCGCAGGCAACCTCGACCAGCGCTGACGCAGTAGTTCAAGGCCGGGCGCCGCACCCCTCAGGGGGTGCGGCGCCCGCCCTTTTCCCTCCCGCCCGTCCCCGCCCGTTCGCCGGGGTGGGGCGGGGTGCGGCACCAGGTCGGGGGAGTGGTGGTGTCCGGGGTGCGTGGATGCAGCCACTTCCCCGTACTGGCTTCGGCCACGCCTCGGGGAGACACGAACTCCCTGATCACGCGGGGTGGGGTGGGCGGAAGGCGTGAGCGGGGGCCGAGGGCTAGCGGGAAGCCAGGGCCACGTCGGGGTCCGGGGTCGGGGTGAGGAGTTGAGTGCGGCGGTGGCGCAGCTCGATCGGGAGCACCGCCAGCGCCACCAGCGCGCCGATCGCGCCGGTGACCACGAAGCCCCACGCGGGCGCGGAGGCGTCGATCACCGCGCCGGCCAGCGGCGCGCCGAGCGCGATGCCGACCGTCACGGCGGAGCCGTGCAGGCCCATGGCCAGCCCTCGGACGGAGGGTGGGGCCAGCCGGCTGACCGCGTCGGAGGTGGACGCGATGGTGGGGGCGCAGAGCGCACCGGCCGGGATCAGCGCCAGGCAGAGCAGCCACCAGTGCGACCCGCCCAGCCCGACCGGGATGGTGGTGAGGCTCAGCGCGGCCATCAGCGCCAGCGGGGAGAAGGAGCGGCGTACCGCGCCGTAGGCGAAGCCACCTGCCAGCGAGGCGACCGCCCAGGCGGCCAGCACGGCGCCGGTCCAGCCGACCTCGCCACCGGACCGGAGCACGGCTACCACCGCGACGTCGGTGCCGCCGAGCACCAGCGTGGCGGCGAGGCTGACCGCCAGGACGGCGAGCAGGCGCGGGGTGAGCCACTCGCGGCGGTGCACCGGGCGCGGGGGCCCGGCCGGCTCGTCGGCGGCCCGGATCGGCGGGTCGAGCAGCCAGAAGCAGATGCCGGAGGCGACGATCCCGGCGCCGACCGCCCAGAGCGTCAGGCGCGGCGTGACGGCGGTGGCCAGTGCCACGGCGAGGGCCGGGCCGACCATGAACGACAACTCCACGGCCATCGAGTCCAGCGCGTACGCGGGGCGGCGCTTCTCCACCGGCACCAGCGCGGCGATCGACTGGCGGACCATCGAGAAGATCGGCAGTGCGAGCAGCCCGGCGAAGAACGCGGCCGGTAGGAGCACCGGGTACGGCAGCGTGGGCGCGGCGGACCAGAACAGCGCCTCGGCGACGGTGGTGAGCACCAGCACCGGGCGGAGCCCACGGCGGTCGATGAGCCGCCCGAGCAGCGGGGCGCCGACCGCCGCGCCGACCGTCGACGCGGCGCCGACCAGGCCGGCGGCGCCGTAGCCGCGGCCCAGGTCGAGCACCACGTAGAAGGTGAGCGTCACCCCGGTGGCGGTCAGCGGCACACGGGCCAGCACCGACACCAGCAGCAACGATCGGAGACCGGGTAGGGCGAGCGCCTCCCGGTAAGGCTTCAGGTTCACGACGGTCCGTACCTCCGGCGCCATCCTGGGGCCGGGGTACGACACCCGCAAGCGATTACCCGGTCAAGCGGCAGTGATCACAGGCTCGCCCACCATTGTCACCCCGGCGCCGTCGAGCGCCCGCAGCGCCACGTCGAGCGTGTCCGGCGCGACAGCGGCGGTCAGGTCCAGCAGCACAGTGGTCCGGAAGCCCTCCCGGGCGGCGTCCAGGGCGGTCGCGCGCACGCAGTGGTCGGTGGCGATGCCGACCACGTCGACCCGGTCCACGCCGTGGCGGCGCAGCCAGTCGGCCAGGCACTCGCCGTCGGGGCCGTGCCCCTCGAAACCGGAGTACGCGGCCGCGTGCTCGCCCTTGTGGAAGATCACCTCCACCCGGTCGGTCACCAGCTCGGGGTGGAACTCGGAACCGGAGGTGCCGACCACGCAGTGCCGGGGCCAGGAGTCGACGTAGTCCGGCGGGTCGCCGAAGTGCGCGCCCGGGTCGACGTGGTAGTCCTTGGTCGCGACCACGTGGTCCCACCGGTCCGGCTCGGCGGCCAGCAGCCGGGAGATGCCGGCGGCCACGCCGGCTCCGCCACCGACCGCGAGGGAGCCGCCCTCGCAGAAGTCGTTCTGCACGTCCACGATGATCAGGGCGTTCGCCATCTGACGGGTTCCTCCTCAGCTCGCGGGTACGACGGTCACCGGTACGGCGGGATCCCCGGCGGAGAGCTTGAGCCCCTCCCACGGGATCGAGATCAGGCACTGGCGCAGGTGGTCCCGGGACTCCTCCAGCGTGGGCAGGGTCTCCGGTTCGCCCGACACCACGTACGAGTGCTGGAGCAGCCGGTCGTTGGGCTGCCGGTCCGGTACGCCCTGCGGCACGATGACCTCCTCGGTGGCGGTGCCGGTCGGCTTGTGCCGGCGGACCGCGACCTTCCGGCCGCCGATGGTGGCCTTGTGCTCGGAGCGTTTGACCACCGGCCGCCCCTCCACCTCGACCAGCTTGTAGACCAGGCCGGCGGTGGGCGCACCGGAGCCGGTCACCACTGCGGTGCCGGCACCGTACATGTCCACCGGTTCGGCGGCGAGCGCGGCGATGGCGTACTCGTCGAGGTCGCCGGAGACGATGATCTTTGTCTCGGTGGCGCCGAGCGAGTCGAGCAGCTCGCGGGACTGCTGGGCGATCACCGCGAGGTCGCCGGAGTCGATCCGGACCGCGCGCAGCTCGGGCCCGGCCACCGCGATCGCGTTGCGGATGCCCTGGGCGATGTCGTACGTGTCGACGAGCAGCGTGGTGTCCTTGCCCAGCGTGGCGACCTGGGAGGCGAACGCGGCCCGCTCGTCGTCGTGCAGCAGCGTGAAGGCGTGCGCGGCGGTGCCCGCGGTGGGGATGCCGTAGCGCTGCCCGGCGGCCAGGTTGGAGGTGAACCGGAACCCGGCCAGGTACGCGGCCCGCGCCGCCGCGACGGCGGCCTCCTCGTGCGCCCGCCGGGAGCCCATCTCGATCAGCGCCCGGCCCCGGGCCGCGGTGACCATCCGGGCCGCGGCGGCGGCGATGGCGCAGTCGTGGTTGAGCACCGACAGCACCAGCGTCTCCAGCACCACGCACTCGGCGAACGTGCCGGACACGGTGAGGATCGGAGAGCCGGGGAAGAACAGCTCGCCCTCGGCGTAGCCGTCGATGTCGCCGGTGAACCGGTAGTCGGTCAGCCACTGCGCGGCCCGGTCGTCCACCACTCCGGTACGGCGCAGGAAGTCGATCTCCGCCGGGTCGAACCGGAAGTCGCGGATCATCTCGATCAGCCGGCCGGTCCCGGCGACCACGCCGTACCGGCGCCCGGCCGGCAGCCGCCGGCTGAACACCTCGAAGACGCAGCGTCGGTCGGCCGTGCCGTCACGCAGGGCCGCGCTGACCATGGTCAGCTCGTAGTGGTCGGTCAGCAGCGCGGGGCGAAGGGTGCTCACCGCCCCAGCCTAGAGTTCAGCCCGGCTCCGCGCCGTCGTGCCCCGGCATCGACCGCAGTGCGGCCCGCAACTCGCCGCGCCCGGCGACGCCGAGCTTGCTGTAGACGCGCTGGAGGTGGTTCTCCACCGTGCGCGTGGACAGGTACAGCCGCTCGGCGATGGCGCGGCTGGTCACGCCGTCGGCCGCGAGGCGGGCGATCTCCCATTCCCGCTCGCTGAGCGTCGGGCGCAGCAGCCGCAGCGCCGGGGTGGAGATCTCGTCGCAGCGGCGCAGCAGGTCGGCGAGGCGTTCCCGGATCGGCCCGGTGGCGCCGGCCCGGACGTGTCGCGTCCGGTGCAGGGCCAGGGCGGTCGCCTCGGCCGCGTACACGATCAGCTCCCGGTCGGCGAAGCCGTCGGCGACGGCCAGCAGCGCGTCCGGTGAGCCGTCGACGGCGGCCCGGCCGAACCGGGCGACCAGCGGCGGCAGCACGCCGTCGACCTGCTCGGAGAGTTCGGCCAGGCGTTGCGCCACGGTGCGCCGGCCACCGTCGGTGCAGGTCGGGCCGACCGGCGCGGCGGCCTGGTCCAGCCGGACCAGGTCGAGCAGGACGAGCAGCTCGTGCCCGGCCAGGCCGTCCTCGCGCAGCCGGTCGGCGAGCGCACACAGGTGCTTGGTGGCCGCCGGCAGGTCACCGGTGGCGGCCTGGACCGCGCCCCGGGCCTGCTCCAGCCACGGGTAGAGCACGGCCATGCCGGGCGCGTGCGTCCGGTCCGCCTCGGCCATCGCGTCGGCCGCGTGCGTCACGTCCCCGCGCAGCGCGGCGGCCTGGGCGCGCTCGGCGTGCGCGAGGCCCGCGTACACCCGGCTGGTGGCGAGCACCGCGCACGCCTCCAGGCTGGTCCGCAGCGCCTCGTCGCCGCGCCCGCGCAGCCGCGCCGCGTACGCCTGGAGGATGGCCAGGTAGCCGGTGCCGAGCCGGAAGTCGCCGGCTCCGGCCAGGTCGGCGAACTCGTCGGCGACGATCGCGTCGATGCCGGGCAGGTCGCCGGAGAGCGTCAGCCGGGTGCCCCGGGCCAGTTCCATGGCGAGCTGGAGGTAGGGCATGTCGCCCCGCCAGCACGCCGCCTCGGCCTGCACGCGGGCGATCGCTGTGGCGCTGAGCTGGTATTGCCCCTGCGCCGCCTGGAGGTGGGCGAGCGTGCAGCGGGCCAGCTCCCGGGCGGCCATCGGGGCGGCGGGCCGGTCCAGCACCTCCTGGGCCAGCCGTACCGCGACGTCGACGTCGAGCCGGTGCAGCCGCATGGTGGCCTCGAACGCGCGTACGCGGGCCCGGTCGGCGGGGTCGCTCAGCTCCTCGCCGCGCGCGGCGATCTCCTCCACGGTGGACTCACGGTTGAGCCCCCAGTAGCTGACCATGCCCCGGACGGTCAGCCACCGGCTGCGCCGCCGGTCGTCGTGGATCTCACCGGCGACCTGGTCGAGCACGCCGATCGCCTCGTCCGGCCGATCGCCGAACATGAGGATGGTGGCGAGCAGCTCCGCCGCGTCAGTGCCGCCGCCGGCTTCCAGCGCGGCCCGGGCCAGCCGCGTGGCCAGCGGCACGTCGTACCGGCCGAACGCCTGCACCGCCGCTTCGAGCAGCAGGGCCACGTCCTGCGCCGTACCCGAGTCGAGTCGCCACACCGCGACGCGCAGCAGGTCCTCCCGGCGGCGCTTGCCGACCTGTTCCAGCAGTCCGGCGAGGGTGGCCTGGAGCCGGCGGGTGCGGCTGACCGGGCAGTGGCGGCGCATCACCTCGCCGTAGAGCGGGTGCGCCAGGCGGACGTTGAGCCGCCGGTCGTCGTGGACCAGCGCGATGAGCCCGCGTTCCTCGGCCGTCTCCACGTCCGCCGGGTCGGCCGCGCGTTCCAGCAGTTGCAGGCCCAGCGGCTCGCCGAAGGCGACCAGTTCGACGACCGCCCGGACGCCGGGGGTGAGCTGGCCGATCCGGGTGTCGATCAGTTCGGTGAGGCTGGGCGCCAGCTCCAGCCGCCCGGTCCAGGTCCAGATGCCGTACCTGCGGTTCAGCTCGTCGTCGGCGGCCAGCACCAGCTCCCGCAGCAGCAGCGGGTTGCCGGCGGAGAGCTGGAACAGCCGGTCGGAGGAGCCGGCGTCGACCGGGCCGCCCAGGATGGCGGCGAGCAGCCCGGTGGTCTCGCTGCGGCACAGCGGGCGCAGTTCGACCAGGTCGGCCAGGTCGTCGGTCCAGAGTGCGCGGATCGGCAGCGGGACCTGCTCGCCGTTGCGCAGCGTCCCGATGACGTACGCGTTCTCCGAGCGGGCGACCAGGTGCACGAGCGCCGCCGAGGGCGGGTCGAGCAGATGCGCGTCGTCGATGGCGAGCACGATGGGCCGCCCGGCGGCCTGTTCCTGGAGCACGTCCACGGCCCAGCGCAGGATCCCGGCGGGGGACAGGCCCTGCGGCTGCGAGGCGGGCAGCACCTGGACCAGCCCGCCGAACGGCAACGCGGCTGTGGTGGCGCTGGCCGCGATGGACCAGATCGCGTACCGCTCGGGGGAGAGCGCGGCCACCCCCTCGCGCAGCAGCCGGCTCTTGCCGACCCCGGCGTCGCCGCTGAAGAGCAACCCGCGCCCCTCCGGGCCACCGACCGCCGACAACAGACGGTTGAGTTCATCAGTACGGCCGACGAACTCCCACCTACTCATCGATGCAGCATATCGACCGTGTTCCGTCCGCGTACGCACCGTCACGCAGTGAAGTTGAGTAATCTGTTCATTACCCGTGAGTACCGGATGTGTTGGTTGTCGGATGGCCGACACCCGTACTCTTCCGGCAGTCCCTGCAACCAGGGAGAATCCGCGACCGGTACCCCGGTCGCCCGACCGGGAGGCCCGCCTGATGACGCCAGGTCCGCTCCCTTCGGTCGACGTGCCCGACCCACGCCGGCAGGCCGAGCCCCCCGGATGTGCCCCGCTGCCGACCCGGCTCGGGGTGACCGCGCCCGGCCCGGACGAGCCGATGGCGGTGGTCGTCGCCGGTCCGGCCGGCGCGAACCGGCGCGAGCTGATCGCCGGCCTGCTCGGGGTCGAGGCCGCGACGCTCGCCGTACCGCCGGGAAGCAACCTGCTGGTCCAGCACGCCGCCACCGCCACCCGCGCCGCGTACGTCCCGGGCTACCGCCAGCCGCACGCCTACGGCGCCGACCCGCTCGCCGCCGGCCCGGCACTGGCCCGGCCGCCGCGCCGGGTCGAACTGAGCCTGCCCGATCCGCTGCTGCGGCACTTCGCGGTGGTCGACACGCCTGATACCGGCACGCTCGGCGTCGCAGGCGGCCGGGTGCTGCGCGACGCCGTCGGCCGGGCCGGCGCGCTGCTCTTCGTGATCTCCGCCGACCAGGCGTTCAGCGCGGCCGAGCTGCACCTGCTCGCCGAGGTGGCGCGTACCCCGGTCGAGGTGTTCTTCGCCGTCACGCCCGGCGTGACCGGCCCGGCGACGCCGGGCGACGGCACACAGGCCCAGGACCGGGCGGCACCCGGCCGGACCGGGCCCACCCGGCGGCTCGACCCGGTGTCGGTCTCGATCGAGGCGCACCGCGCGGCGCTGCTGGCCGCGGTGCCGGCGCTCACCCCGGCCCGGTGGTTCCCGGCCCGCCGCGCCGAGCTGCCGCAGCTGCGCCGGGCGCTGGTCGGCTGGGCGGCCGACGAGGTGCTGCGTCGCGGCAGCGCCCGCCCGCCGGTGCCGGCCGGCGCGCACGGCCGGGTGCCGGTGCTCGCCGGTGTCGAGCCGGGTGAGCTGGCCGACCGGATCGACCGCCAGGCCCGCGCCTGCGCCCGCCGGATCCGCCAGCACCTCGCCCTGGAACTGGCCAACATCCACCTGCGGGTGGTGCAGGAGATCGTCTTCGGGGTCGGCTGCGCCGGCCTGCCGCAGATGCTCGACCGGGAGCTGGAGGCGCTGTCGCTGCTCGCCACCGCCCAGTGCGACGAGGCCGTGCGCGGCCTGGTCGACGAGGCCGCCGCCCGGGTGTTCGGCGCGCCGCTGGCCGAGGGCGTACGCCGGCGGATCACCCACGCGGTGCGCTGGGGCCTGGCCGACCACCCGGACGGCCCCGAGCTGGACCGGGTGCTCCTGGTGACCAGCACGGCCGGGGTCGCCGGGCTGACCGGCGCGGGCGCCCTGGACGCGCTGGCCGGGCTGCCCGGCGCGCAGCGTGACGAGGTGCTCCCGCCGGTCGGTGTCGCCCTCAACGGCGGCTGCTGGCAGCACTGGCGGGCGCCCGGCAACAACGACCCGAACGCCGCCCGTTCCTGGGCCCAGCGCGCGCTGCGCGAGGTCGAACTCGAACTGTCCCGCGAGGTGTCCCGCCGCTTCGAGGTGATCCGTCTCTCGCTGGGCGCGGTGCTCGCCGATGCGGTCGACCACGGCATCCTGCTTGCCTGACCACGCCGCCGGCACACGGCGACCCGGGCTCGCGTACGCGGCCCGGGCGGGTGACGACGACCCGCGCGCCGTTCCGGTTCATCGGTTCCCCGGATCCGGTGGCACGATGGGGGGCATGGCGGCTCCACAGGTTGCGCCGGTCGAGACGCCGGACACCGAAGAGGTGCCGGTCTCCGACCGGCCATGGGTGACCATCGTCTGGGACGATCCGGTCAACCTGATGACGTATGTGACCTGGGTGTTCCAGAAGCTCTTCGGGTACAGCCGGGAGAAGGCGGAGCGGCTCATGCTGGACGTGCACCACAAGGGCAAGGCCGTGGTCTCCAGCGGCGCGCGGGAGCGGATGGAGCACGACGCGGCGCAACTGCACGCGTACGGGCTCTGGGCGACGGTGGACCGGTCATGAGCATGTTCCGCCGCCGGGGCGACCACTACGTGGCCACGTTCGCGGTCGACGAGGTCCGGGTGCTGCGCAAGGTCGCCAACGAGGTGGTCGGCCTGCTGACCGACGGCTTCGACCACGGTGACCCGGTGGTCGGGCGGCTCTTCCCCGACGTCTACCCGGACGACGACGCCGGCACCGCCGAGTTCCGCCGCTACACCGAGGGCGACCTGAAGACCGGCAAGATCGACCAGGCGGGCGCCGTCCTCGCCGCGCTGCCCGACGGTGACGCCGGCGGCGAGGTGCGGCTGGACGCGGAGGCGGCCGAGGCGTGGCTGCGGGCGCTGAACGACGCCCGGCTGGCGATGGGCGTACGCCTGGAGATCAAGGACGGCACCGACCTGGGCGAGGAACTCGACGACGCGGTGGCCGCGGACCCGGGTTCGTCCCGGGTGTTCCAACTGTCGGTCTACGCCTATCTCGGATATCTCCAGGAGTCCCTGCTCAACGCGCTGATCGACTGAGTGGTGACGGTCGCCACCTCGCCGCCCGGGCCGGCCAGGCGCTAGGCTTGGCGGCGTGCTGAGCATCGACCGGTCGATCATCGACGCGATCGTCGCCCACGCGCGTCGGGACCACCCGGACGAGGCGTGCGGCGTGGTCGCCGGTCCCGTCGGCAGCGACACCCCGACCCGGCACATCCCGATGGACAACGCCGCCCGCTCCATGACGTTCTACGAGTTCGACTCGATGGAGCAGTTGCGGGTGTGGCGCGAGATGGACGACCGCGACGAGGAACCGGTCGTCATCTACCACTCGCACACCGCGACGGAGGCCTACCCGTCGCGTACGGACGTCTCCTTCGCCGGCGAGCCGGGCGCGCACTACCTGCTCGTCTCGACCCGCGAGCCCGACACCGAGGAGATCCGCTCCTTCCGGATCGTCGACGGCGTGGTCACCGAGGAACCGGTGGAGATCGTGGATGCCGCCGTGGACCCGAACGCCGTCCAGTCCTACATGTTCGGGCAGAGCCCGGCGACGGTCGACTACGAGTGTTCCGACCGCTGACCTTCAGCGCCGGCACCTTCCTTTTCCCGTCACCTGGCACGATCCCGAACGAGGAGCACGAGACACCATGGCCATCGAGGTTCGCATCCCCACCATCCTGCGCAGCTACACCGGCGGCGCGAAGGTCGTCGAGGGCAGCGGCGACACGCTCGCCGACCTGATCGCCGACCTGGACTCCCGGCACGGCGGCCTGAAGGCCCGCCTGGTCACCGAGGCGGGCGTGCTGCACCGGTTCGTCAACGTCTACGTCAACGACGAGGACGTCCGCTTCCTCGGCGCGCTCGACGCCAAGCTCAACGACGGCGACAGCGTGACCATCCTGCCGGCCGTCGCCGGCGGCGCGTTCGGCTTCGCGGCCGCCGCGGCGATCGCCTCGCACGCGGTCTCCACGCGCGCCGCCCGCTGAGGGGTCCGCGATGGCGCGGTACGACAGCCTGCTCGACGCCTGCGGCGGCACCCCGCTGGTCGGGTTGCCCCGGCTCTCGCCGACGGTCCCGGCCGGGGCGCCGCCGGTGCGGCTCTGGGCCAAGCTGGAGGACCGGAACCCGACCGGCAGCATCAAGGACCGCGCGGCCCTGTTCATGGTGCGCGCGGCCGAGGAGTCCGGCCGGCTGCGTCCGGGTGACACGATCCTGGAGCCGACAAGCGGCAACACCGGCATCTCGCTGGCCATGGTGGCGAAGCTGCGCGGCTACCGGCTGGTCTGCGTGATGCCGGAGAACGTCTCCACCGAGCGGGTGCAACTGCTCCGCATGTACGGCGCGGAGATCATCTTCTCGCCGGCGGCCGGCGGCTCGAACCAGGCGGTCGCGACCGCGAAGCAGATCTCCGCCGAGCACCCGGACTGGGTGATGCTCTACCAGTACGGCAACGAGGCGAACGCCCGGGCGCACTACGAGACGACGGGGCCGGAGCTGCTCCAGGATCTGCCGGGCATCACCCACTTCGTGGCCGGGCTGGGCACCACGGGAACGCTCATGGGCACCGGGCGCTACCTGCGGGAGAAGGTCGAGGGCATCCAGATCGTGGCGGCCGAGCCGCGCTACGGCGAGCTGGTCTACGGTCTGCGCAACATCGACGAGGGCTACGTGCCCGAGCTGTACGACGCCGGGGTGCTGTCCCGCCGCTTCTCCGTGGGCACCCGGGACGCGGTGCTGCGTACCCGGCAGCTCGTCGAGGTGGAGGGCATCTTCGCCGGGTTCTCCACCGGGGCCATCCTGCACGCCGCGCTCGCGGTGGCGCACGAGGCGGTCCGCGACGGCCGCCGCGCGGACGTGGCGTTCGTGGTCTGCGACGGCGGCTGGAAATACCTGTCGACCGGCGCGTACGGCGGCACCCTCGCCGACGCGGAGGAGGCCCTGGAGGGTCAGCTCTGGGCCTGACGGACCGATGGCCGGTCCGGTCGGTGGCGTGCCCGCCGGCCGGACCGCCGGTCTCGTCCGGAGCGGACGTGTATGGGTGTCACGTTGATGACAACTTCCGGCAGATGATTCTTGCTCGACCGGGGCGACGCGTAGGCTGCGCAGCGTGGCGAGCGCGTCGGTAGAGATCATCGGCGGAGCCGCCGCCGGCGCATCGACTACTCATGGTGAGATCGAGGCCACCGGATGAGACTGACCGTCCTCGGCTGCGCGGGCAGCTTCCCGGGGCCCGAATCGCCCTGTTCGGCCTATCTCATGGAAGCCGAGGGCTTCCGGCTTCTGATCGACTTCGGCGTGGGCTCGCTCTCCACGCTCCAGCGCTACGTCGGGCTGCACGCCCCCGACGCCATCCTCCTCACCCACCTGCACTGCGACCACATGTTCGACGCCGTGTCCTACGTGGTGGTACGCCGGTACGCTCCGGACGGGCCGTACCCGCCCCTGCCGATGTACGCCCCCTCCGGCGCGCCCGACCGGCTGGCCACCGCGTACGGGCAGGAGGAGGGCTCGGTGGAGGACGTCTACCAGTTCTACGGCCTCCAGCCGGGCACGTTTCCGATCGGCCCGTTCACCGTCACGGTCGACCGGATGAACCACCCGGTGGAGACGTACGGGGTGCGGCTGGAGCACGGCGGCCGGGTGTTCTGCTACTCCGCCGACACGGCGCCCTGTGAGGCGCTGCTGCGCCTGGCCCAGGACGCCGACGTGTTCCTCTGTGAGGCGAGCTACATGGACGGCGTGGAGAACCCGCCGGATCTGCACCTGACCGGCAGGGAAGCCGGCGAGGCGGCCACCAAGGCGGGGGTGGGACGGCTCCTGCTCACCCATCTTGTGCCCGCCTGGGGCAGCGAGTCGCAGACGGTGGAGGCGGCGGCCGGGGCGTACGCCGGGCCGCTGGACGTGGTCCGGCCCGGCGCCTGCTACGAGGTCTGAGCCCGGCGGCGGCCCTGTCGTTCGGCGGGCACCCGCGGGCGGTGCGATCACCGCACCGCATAGGGTGCAGGCATGGCGCGACCTGACGGGCGGCAACCCGACCAACTCCGACCGGTGACCCTGACCCGGGGCTGGAGCACCCACCCGGAGGGCTCGGTGCTCGTCGAGTTCGGCGCGACCCGGGTCCTCTGCACGGCGAGCGTCACCGAAGGCGTGCCCCGCTGGCGCAAGGGCTCCGGGCTGGGCTGGGTGACCGCCGAGTACGCGATGCTGCCCCGTGCCACGAACACCCGCTCGGACCGGGAGAGCGTCCGCGGCAAGGTCGGCGGCCGGACCCACGAGATCTCCCGGCTGATCGGCCGCAGCCTGCGCGCCTGCGTCGATCTCAAGGCGCTCGGCGAGAACTCGATCGTGCTGGACTGCGACGTGCTCCAGGCCGACGGCGGCACCCGTACCGCCGCGATCACCGGTGCCTACGTCGCGCTGCACGACGCGGTGACCTGGCTGGCCGAGCGCAAGGCGCTGGCCGGCAAGGTGGAGAAGGTGATGCACCGATCGGTGGCCGCGGTGAGCGTCGGCGTGATCGGCGGCGAGCCGATGCTCGACCTCTGCTACGCCGAGGACGTCACCGCCGAGGTCGACATGAACGTGGTCTGCACCGGCACCGGCGACTTCGTCGAGGTGCAGGGCACCGGTGAGGCGGGTGTCTTCGCCCGCGACCAGCTCGACGCGCTGCTCGACCTGGGCGTGGCGGGCTGCCTGGAACTGGCCGACGCGCAGCGGAAGGCGCTCTCGTCATGAACAAGGTCCTGCTCGCCACCCGGAACCGGAAGAAGCTGGTCGAACTCCAGCGGATCCTGGACGGCGCGCTCGGCGCGCACCGGATCGCCCTGCTCGGCCTCGACGACGTCGAGGAGTACCCGGAGCTGCCCGAGACCGGCCTCACGTTCGGCGAGAACGCGCTGATCAAGGCGCGGGAGGGCTGCCGGCGTACCGGCCTGCCGACCATCGCCGACGACTCCGGGTTGGCGGTGGACGCCCTCAACGGCATGCCGGGTGTGTTCAGCGCCCGCTGGTCCGGGGGGCACGGCGACGACCGGGCCAACCTCCAGCTCGTGCTGGACCAGGTCGCCGACGTGCCGGACGAGCACCGGGGCGCCGCGTTCGTCTGCACCGTCGCGCTGGTGCTGCCCGGCGGCAAGGAGCACCTGGTCGACGGCCGCCAGTCCGGCCGGCTGCTGCGCGCGCCGCGCGGCGACGGCGGCTTCGGCTACGACCCGATCTTCCTGGGCGACGGGCAGGAGCGCACCAACGCGGAGCTGACGCCCGAGGAGAAGGACGCGGTCAGCCACCGTGGCAAGGCGCTGCGGGAACTGGCCAAGCTGGTCGCGAAGGTGCTCCCACCCGCCGTCTGACCCGCCCCCACCGGGCACCCGGCCGCAGCGCCGACCGGGCACCCGAAGAACGCCGGACCGGCCCGCTCAGGCGAGCGGGCCGATCTCCCGTTCGATCGCCGCGCGCAGCTCCGGGCCGCGTACCACCTCGCGCGCGGCCTCCATCAGCGGCGCGAGGAACACGTCCGGTCCCGGCTCGCCGATGGTGCGGCCGAGCGTGTCGAGCGCCGCCCGTCCGGCCGGTGACGGCGTCAGCGGCGCGCGCAGCTGGAGTCCGCGTACGGCCGCCAGCAGCTCCACCGCGAGCAGGCTGGTCAGGTTGTCCAGCACGGTGCGCAGCTTCTTGGTGGCCGCCCAGCCCATCGAGACGTGGTCCTCCTGCATGCCACTGGTGGGCAGCGAGTCGACCGAGGCGGGCGCGGCCAGCCGGCGGTTCTCCGCCACGATCCCGGCGGCGGTGTACTGGGCGATCATCAGGCCCGAGTTCACCCCGGCGTCCGGCGACAGGAACGCGGGCAGTTCCCGGGAACGGGTGACGTCCAGCAGCCGGTCCACCCGGCGCTCGGCGATGGCGCCCACCTCGGCGGCGGCGATGGCGAGGTAGTCGGCGGCGAAGCCGAGCGGCGCGCCGTGGAAGTTCCCTGTCGACTCGACCCGCCCGTCCGGCAGCACCACCGGGTTGTCCACCACCGACAGCAACTCCCGGCCGGCCACCACCTCGACGAAGTCGAGCGTGTCCCGGGCCGCGCCGGCGACCTGCGGGGCGCAGCGCATCGAGTACGCGTCCTGCACCGCGTGCGCCAGGTCGTCGCGGTGCGAGTCCATCACCGCCGAGCCCTGCAACAGCCGGTGGATGTTCGCCGCCGACGCGGCCTGACCGGGATGCGGGCGGATCGCGTGCAGCTCGGGCAGGAACGGCCGCTCCGAGCCGAGCATCGCCTCGATGGCCAGCGCCGCCGTCACGTCCGCCATGGCGAACAGGTGCCGGGCGTCGGAGACGGCGAGCAGCAGCATGCCGAGCATGCCGTCGGTGCCGTTGATCAGCGCCAGCCCTTCCTTTGCGGCGAGTGACACCGGCTTCAGCCCGACCCGGCGCAGCGCGTCGGCGGCCGGGAGGCGGTCACCGGCCGGGCCGAGCACCCAGCCCTCACCGAGCAGCACCAGCGCGCAGTGCGCCAGCGGCGCCAGGTCGCCGGACGCGCCGAGCGAGCCGTGCTCGGGCACCCACGGGGTGACCTCGTGGTTGAGCAGGTCCACGAGCGCCTCGGCGACCAGCGGACGGACCCCGGAGCGGCCGAGCGCCAGCGAGCGGACCCGCAGCAGCATCATGGCGCGTACCACCTCGCGCGGCATCGGCGCGCCCACCCCGGCGGCGTGCGAGCGGATCAGCGCGTGCTGAAGCTCGGCCCGGCGCTCCGGGGCGACGAACGTGTTGGCGAGGGCACCGAAGCCGGTGGAGACGCCGTACACCGGGCGACCGGCCGCCTCGATGCGGTCCACGATGGACCGGGAGGTCGCCATCGCCTCGGTGGCGGCCGGGTCGAGCACGACCTTGGCGGTGCCGCGGGCCACCGCGAGCACGTCGGCGGGTGTGACGCCGGTGGACAGGATGGTCACTGTGGTCATCGCGGTACTCCGTTGTGCAGGACCTGGCGGATCAGTGGCACGCCCGGCCGGTAGGCCAGGTGCAGGTGGGACGGGGCGTCGAGGACGATCAGGTCGGCCCGCGCCCCGGGGGTCAGCCGCCCCACGTCGGTGCGGCGCAGCGCCGCCGCCCCGCCGGCGGTCGCGGCCCACACCGCCTCCGCCGGGGTCATCCGCATCTCGCGTACGGCGAGCGCGACGCAGAACGGCATCGACGACGTGTACGACGACCCGGGGTTGCAGTCGGTGGCGAGCGCGACTGTGACGCCCGCGTCGAGCAGCCGCCGGGCGTCCGGGTACGGCGACCGGGTGGAGAACTCGGCGCCGGGCAGCAGTGTGGCGACAGTCTCCGAGCCGGCCAGCGCGTCGATGTCGGCGTCGGTCAGGTGGGTGCAGTGGTCGACGCTGGCCGCGCCCATCTCCACGCCGAGCCGGACGCCCGGCCCGGGACCGAGCTGGTTGGCGTGCAGCCGTACGCCCAGACCGGCGGCCTGCCCGCAGGCGAGGATCGCGCGGGCGTGGTCGGCGTCGAACGCGCCCCGCTCGCAGAACACGTCGATCCAGCGGGCGTACGGCGCGGCGGCGGCGAGCATCGGCCCGCACACCAGGCCCACGTAGTCGTCCGGGCGGTCGGCGTACTCGGCCGGGACCACGTGCGCGCCGAGGAACGTGGTGTCGCCTGTGAACTCGGCGGCGATCCGCAGTGAGCGGGCCTCGTCGGCGACGTTCAGGCCGTACCCGCTCTTGATCTCGACGGTGGTGGTGCCCTGCCGCAGCATCTCCGCGCGCAGCCGGCCCACTGTGGCGCGCAGGTCGTCGTCGGAGGCCGCGCGGGTGGCGCCGACTGTGGTCCTGATGCCGCCGCCGGTGTAGGGCTCGCCGGCCATCCGGGCGGCGAACTCGGCGGCCCGGTCCCCGGCGAAGACCAGGTGGGCGTGGCTGTCCACGAAGCCGGGCAGCACCGCGGCGCCACCGGCGTCGATCCGCCGGTCGGCGGCCGGCGCGTGCCGGGCCGGACCGGTCCAGGCCACCTCGCCGTCGGAGATGAGCAGCGCGGCGTCGCGGCGGATGCCGAGCGGGTCGCCGTCGCGGCCGTCGTTGGTGACCAGCTCGCCGATGTGGTCGACGAGCAGGCTGCCGCGCGTCACGAGTCCTCCTTCGCGGTCACCGCCGCGATCGCGTCCCGCAGCTCGGTGGGTACGTCCACGGTCAGGTGCCGGCCGCCGTCCACCACGGGCCGGCCGTCCACCACGACGCTCGTCACGTCCGCGGCGGTGGCGGCGAAGAACGCGCCGACCGGCGGCACCCCGGCGGTGCGGGCGCTGTCGAGCCGTACCGTGACCAGGTCGGCCCGCTGCCCGACGGCGAGCCGGCCGGCGTCGCCCCAGCCCAGCGCGGCGTGCCCGCCGACGGTGGCGGCGGTGAGCAGCTCGGCCGGCGTGAAGTGCCCCCGCCTGCGGGTACGCAGTCGCTCGTCCATCTCCAGCGCGCGGGCCTCCTCGAACAGGTCCACCACGGCGTGACTGTCGCTGCCCAGACTCAGCGGGCTGCCCGCGTCGGCCATCCGGCGTACCGGGCCGACCCCGTCGGCCAGGTCGCGTTCGGTGGTGGGACAGACGCAGACCCGGGTACGGCTGTCGCCGAGCAGCGCCACGTCGGCGGCGGTCGGGTGGGTGGCGTGCACGGCTGTGGTGTGCGGGCCGAGCACGCCGTGGTCGGCCAGCAGCCGCGTCGGGGTGCACCCGTGCACGGCCCGGCAGGCGTCGTTCTCGGCCGGCTGCTCGGACAGGTGCACATGCAGCGGCAGTCCGTTGCGGTCGGCCCAGCCGGCCACCGTGGCGAGCTGCCCGGCCGGGACCGCGCGCACCGAGTGGATGGCCGCGCCGAGCCGGACGTGCTCGTCGGACGGGCGGAACGCGTCCACCCGCTCCGCCCAGCGCAGCGCGTCGCCGTCGCCGAACCGGCGCTGCGGCCCGGCCAGCGGCGCACCGTCCACGCCCCCGGCCAGGTACGCGGTGTCCAGCAGCGTGAGCCGGATCCCGGCGTGCGCGGCGGCCTCCACGAGCGCGGCGGACATGGCGTTCGGGTCGTCGTACGGGGTGCCGCCGGGACCGTGGTGCAGGTAGTGGAACTCGCCCACGCAGGTGATCCCGGCCAGCGCCATCTCCGCGTACACGGCGCGGGCCAGCGCCAGGTAGGAATCGGGGTCGAGCCGGATCGCGACGGCGTACATCAGGCTGCGCCAGGACCAGAAGTCGCCGCGCCCGTCGTGGGTGCGCCCGCGCAGCGCCCTGTGGAACGCGTGCGAGTGGGCGTTCGCCAGGCCGGGCACCGTCAGGCCGGGCAGCCGGACCGCGTCGCCGAGCACCTCGACCCCGGCGGTCGGCGGACCGTCCACGGTCAGCGGGGTGACAGCGGTGAGCCGCCCGTCGGTCGCCTCGATCAGCACGTCCCGGGTGGGCTCGGCGCGATCGGGCAGCCAGGCGTACTCGGCCAGCCAGCGGGTCAGCGGCATGCCAGCTCCTCCAGCACCCGGGCCAGGGCGGCCACCCCGGCGGCGCAGTCGGCGTCGGTGGCCGCCTCGGCGGGGGAGTGCGACACCCCGGTCGGGTTGCGCACGAACAGCATCGCGGTGGGCAGGTGCGCCGCCAGCACGCCCGCGTCGTGCCCGGCGCCGGTGGGCAGCACCGGCGCGCCGAGCAGCGCGGCCAGCCGGTCGGCCAGCCCGCGGTCGAACGCGACGAGCGGGGTCGCCGACTCCTGCGTGCAGGTCAGCGCGGTCCCGTCGCGGCCGGCCCGGTCGGCGGCCTTGGTGCGTACCGCCTCGACCAGACCGTACAGCGTCTCCGCCTCGGCCGCCCGCGCGTCCAGCCAGCCGGTGACCCGGGACGGGATCGCGTTCGTGGCGTTCGGCTCGACCGACACCCGGCCCACCGTGGCGTGCACGTCGCGCAGCCGGGCCTCCTTGTTCGCCGCCAGCACAGTGAACGCGTAGGTGAGCATCGGGTCGCGGCGGTCGGCCATCCGTGTCGTACCCGCGTGGTTGCCCTCGCCGGTGAAGTCGAACCGCCACCGGCCGTGCGGCCAGATCGCGGAGGCCACCGCGACCGGCGCGTCCAGGTCGACCAGCGCGCGGCCCTGCTCGACGTGCAGCTCCACGAAGGCCGCGAAGCGGCCGAGCAGCGCCCGGTCGGCGCCCGCCGGCCGCTCGCCCAGCGCCTCGGCGAAGGTCGTCCCGGCCTGGTCGCGCAGCCCGGCCGCGCGGTCGACGTCGATCTCGCCGGTGAGCAGCCGAGACCCCAGGCAGGGTACGCCGAACCGCGCGCCCTCCTCCTCCACGAACGCGGCCACCACCACCGGCCGGTCCGGGGTGACGCCCGCGGCCCGCAGCTCGTCCACGGCGAGGAACGCGCTGACGATGCCGAGCGGACCGTCGTACGCGCCGCCGTGCGGCACCGAGTCGAAGTGGCTGCCGGTGAGCACCGCATCGCCGGCGGCCGGGTCGCCCCACCAGGCGAACAGGTTGCCGTTGCCGTCCTGCTGAACCGGCATCCCGCGGGCGTCGGCCTGGTTGTGGAACCACTCCCGCAGCCGCAGCTCCGGTTCGGTCAGTGCGTAGCGCAGGTAGCCGCTGCTGCCCTCGTCGCGCCCGATCGGCGCGATCTCGTCCCACAGCTTCCGGAACCCGTCAGGAAGGGACCCTTCCTCTACCGAATGCGTTAACAAGGGGCCCTTCCTTACTCGGCCATCGGGACGCGGACGCCGGTGCGCCCGGCGACCTCGCGGGCGTCGTCGTAGCCGGCGTCGACGTGCCGGATCACGCCCATCGCCGGGTCGTTGGTGAGCACCCGCTCGATCTTCTGCCCGGCCAGGGCGCTGCCGTCGGCCACGCAGACCTGCCCGGCGTGGATGGACCGGCCGATACCGACGCCGCCGCCGTGGTGGATGGACACCCAGGACGCGCCGCTGGCGGTGTTGACGAGCGCGTTCAGCAGCGGCCAGTCGGCGATCGCGTCGGAGCCGTCGGCCATCGCCTCGGTCTCCCGGTAGGGGCTGGCCACGCTGCCGCAGTCGAGGTGGTCCCGGCCGATCACCACCGGCGCGCTCAGCTCGCCGGAGGCCACCATCTCGTTGAACCGCACCCCGGCGCGGTCACGTTCGCCGTAGCCGAGCCAGCAGATCCGCGCCGGCAGGCCCTGGAACGCGACCCGCTCGCCGGCCATCCGGATCCACCGGGCGAGGGACTCGTTCTCCGGGAACAGGTCGAGGATGGCCCGGTCGGTGGCGGCGATGTCCTTCGGGTCGCCGGAGAGCGCGGCCCAGCGGAACGGGCCCTTGCCCTCGCAGAACAGCGGCCGGATGTACGCGGGCACGAACCCGGGGAAGTCGAACGCCCGCTCGTATCCGCCGAGCTCGGCCTCGCCCCGGATCGAGTTGCCGTAGTCGAAGACCTCCGCGCCCGCGTCCAGGAAGCCGACCATCGCCTCCACGTGCTTCGCCATCGACGCCCGGGCCCGGTCGGTGAACTCGGCCGGCTCGGCCGCCGCGTAGTCCCGCGCGTCGCCGAGGTCCACGCCCTCCGGCAGGTACGACAGCGGGTCGTGCGCGCTGGTCTGGTCGGTCACGATGTCGATGGCGAAGCTCCGGCGCAGCAGCTCGGGGAAGACGGTGGCGGCGTTGCCGACCACCCCGACGCTCAGGGCCCGCCGGTCCCGCTTCGCGGCGAGCGCCCGCTCGACCGCGTCGTCAAGCGAGTCGGCGATCTCGTCGAGGTAGCGGTCGTGCGCCCGCCGCTCCAGCCGGGACCGGTCCACGTCCACAATCAGGCAGGCACCGCCGTTCATGGTGACCGCCAGCGGCTGCGCGCCGCCCATGCCGCCGCACCCGGCGGTGAGCGTCAGCGTGCCGGCGAGCGTGCCGCCGAACCGCTTCTCGGCCACCGCGGCGAACGTCTCGTACGTGCCCTGGAGGATGCCCTGGGTGCCGATGTAGATCCAGGAACCGGCGGTCATCTGCCCGTACATGGTCAGGCCCAGCGACTCCAGGCGGCGGAACTCCGGCCAGGTGGCCCAGTCGCCGACCAGGTTGGAGTTGGCCAGCAGCACGCGCGGCGCCCACTCGTGGGTGCGCATCACCCCGACCGGGCGGCCGGACTGCACGAGCATCGTCTCGTCGTCGCGCAGCTCGGTCAGCGTCCGCACCAGCGCGTGGTACGACGGCCAGTCCCGGGCCGCCTTGCCGGTGCCCCCGTAGACCACCAGGTCCTCGGGGCGCTCGGCCACCTCCGGGTCGAGATTGTTCATCAGCATCCGCAGGGCGGCCTCCTGCGGCCACCCCTTCGCGGTGCGTGCGGTGCCGCGGGCGGCGCGGACGGGCTGGTGCATCTCGTACTCCTCTCAGCCGAGGAACAACTGGCGGCGGGCGGCGGACGACTCGAACGCCTCGAGCCGGTTCTGGGTCTCGGCCGGTGCGGCGTCGCAGATCGCCTGGAGCACCACCATGGCCAGCGTCATCGGTGCGGTGTGCAGATCGAAGACCAGGTCGGCGCCGACGGCGGCGGGCAGCACCACCTCGGCGTGCTCGGTGGCCGGGCTCACCGGCGAGTCGGTGATCGCCACGACCGTCAGCCCGGCGTCCCGGGCCTCGCGCAGCGCGTCCAGGGTCTCGCGGGGGTAGCGGGGCAGCACGAACGCCAGCATCGCCGTCGCGCCGGCCGCGACCGCCTGGTCCAGGCGGTCGACCAGCATGCTGCCGCCGTCGTCGAGCACCCGCACGTCCGGGTGCACCTTGGCGGCGAAGTACGCGAAGTACGCGGCGAGCGGCGCGGCGGCTCGCAGCCCGAGCACCGGCAGTGGACGGCTGGCCGCGAGCAGCTTCCCCACCTCGGCGACCCGGCCGGCGTCGGCGAGCTGAGCGGCGAGCCGGTCGAGATTGTCCCGCTCGGCGTGCACCGCCCGTTGCAGGGCGTTGCCGGCGGCCGGTCCGGCCGACCCGGTGACAGTGAGTTCCCGCAGGCGGCGGCGCAGCGCGGGGTAGCCGTCGTGCCCGAGCGCCATGGCGAACCGGGTCACCGACGGCTGGCTGACGCCTGCCAGCTCGGCCACCTCGGCGGCGGACAGGTACGCCGCCGCGCCCGCGTGCCGCACCAGGCAGTGGGCGATGCGGCGCTGGGTCGGGGTGAGCCGTACGCCGTGGAACAGGTCGAGCAGGCGGTCAGGGGAGGCCGCACTGCTTTCATTCACGAGCTGACTCTATGCATGAAAACTTTCAGAGCGCAAGAGTGGCCCGACCGCAGGGAGATCCGACGGGCGTGCTCTCTGTACTATCCGCACGGCGGGTGAGCAGAGGAGTGGGGCATGCAGCCGGAAGGTCCGTACAGGTTCACCGAGGTGCTGGGCGAGTGCCAGGTCGGCAGGGCCTGGGCCGCGCTCGACGGGCAGGACCGCGCGCTGACCGTGGCGGTTCTGGACGGCGCCGCAGCCGGTGACCAGCGCTGGCGCGAGGCGTTCACCAACGCGGCGAACGTGCTGGCCCAGACGCCCGGCGGCCACCGGTACGTCAACTCCGACTTCGCCGCCGGCCAGCCCTGGGTGGCGTACCCGTCCGAAGAGGACGGCGCGGCCGAGCGGCTGTTCCGCAGCCTGGGCATGGACTACCAGCGCACCGCCACCGCCGAGATCCTCCCGCCGCCCCCGCCGGTGTCCGCGCCGCCGCAGCAGGTCTCGTCCCCGCCGCAGTTGCCGTGGAGCCCGCAGCCGTGGGCGATGACGCCGCAGCAGCCGGTCTCCGGCGCGCCCGTCTCGTCCGGCGCGCCCGTGTCGCCCGGCATGCCGGTGTCACCCGGCATGCCGGTGTCGCCGGGCATGCCGGTGCCGGCGATCCCGGCCCAGGCCACCGCCCCGGATCCGCTCGTGCCGACCGGCGGTCCCCGGATCGCACCGGTCGCCCGCCCGCCCAAGAGCCGTACCGGCCTGTGGATCGGAGGTCTGGTCATGGCGGCGGTGCTGGCCGGCGGCGCCGGTCTGCTGGCCGGACGGTCGCTCGCCGACGGTGGCGAACCGTCCACTCCGGCGGCCAGCGCCTCCCCGGCGCTCTACGAGGCCACCCAGCAGTCGCTGAACAAGGCGAAGTTCGACGCCACGCTCATGCCGATCGCCGAGCCGTGGCTCGACGGGGTGGGCGGTTGCGCGATCAACACCGAGAAGAGCGGCCCCGGGCTCGCCGCCGGCGAGAAGCAGCACGTCTTCTGCCGCTACCTGGGCGTGTCGGTGCACTTCGCCGAGTACGAGTCGGCCGAGAAGAAGGAGGCGGCGCGCGCCTTCCGCCAGCAGATGGGCATCATCGGCCGAGCGCTCGCACCGGGTATGCGGGAGGCCGGCCCGGCCACCGGCGGCGTCAGCGGGGCGCAGGGCAGCTACGTCGAGTACGCCGGCAACGGCCAGGACGGCCGCCCGGTCTGCGGCATCTGGTGGGGCCGCGACGACAACACGAGCGCGATCTACATGGAGACGCCGTGCGGCGCCGGGCTCGGCGGCAACTGGGACGCCCTGCGCGACCTCTGGCAGCGGCACAGCTAGGACGCCGCGCGCCCGCTAGCGGACGCGGGCGCCGTTCGGCGGCGGCACCAGGCAGACGTCGCTGCCCTTGGTGACGCCCGCGGCCAGGTCGAAGCGGACCACGCGCGCCCCGCTGAACTGCCGCTCGGTGACCGCCACGCCGCTGCCGCCGAGCCGGACGATGACGTCCCGGTTCGCCCCGTCGGCCCAGTCGGTGGCCTGGAACAGCCAGACCCGGGATCGTCCGGGCAGCAACGCCGACACGGTCCGCCCCGGGCACCCGCCGGGGCCGGCCGCGACCACATAGGCGTCCGCCGCCGGGCCGTACCACGCCTGGGCGTTCCACGAGACCGTGGTGGCCAGCACCAGGTCACCCGGGCGGCGTTTGTCGTCCAGGTAGCCCAGCGCGCCCCGGTAGTCGACGGCGTTCGCGCCGCCGCCCTGGGCGAAGGCCCGCGCCGGATGCACAGTCGCCACCACTGCGGTGGCCAGCTGCGGAACGGCGAGCGCGAGCAGGAGCACCACCCCGACCACCCACCTGATCCGGGCGGGCAGGCCGGCCCGCATCGGTGGCGGTGCGACGGCGAGCGCGGCGAGCAGCAGGCAGGCCGGCACCGCGTAGAGCGCCAGCCGGCCGTTGAACGGGTAGACCGACACGGCCGCGCCGGCCAGCCCCGCCGCCAGCGGCGTGAGCAGGACCAGCACCGCCACAGTGGAGATCCGGCGCAGCCCGGCGGCCGTGCCCAGCACCAGCAGCGGTACGACGACCCACGCCGACCAGGCCACGAACGGCACTGTGGCGAGACTCCGGTACGTCGCCGCGAGCCATTCCACTGTGGCGGCCAGGTCGGTGAGCGAGTGCGCCGGATAGATCGACTTCGCCCGCCAGTACGCGGCGAGCTGCGGATCGGCGAGTCCCGGCGCCAGGAACAGCACGTACACCACGAGTGCGACCACGCCCCAGGCCGGCGCCGGGGCGAGGAACCGGCCCAGTTCACGCCACCTGCTCGCCCACTGCCGATCCGGGCGGGACAGCGCGTACCCGCCCAGCAGCACGCCGAGCGCGCCGGTGACCGGAATGGACAGGGTGCTGACGAACGCCATGACCGCCGCGGTCGACCAGAACACCGCCGACCGGGCCCAGGTGACGCCGTCCCGGACGAGCAGCAACGCCAGCCCGACCACGAGCGTGACGCCGAACGCCTCGGCGCTGTACTGCTTCAGCTCGTTGGAGTAGCCGATGAGGAACGGTGCGACGGCGACCAGCAGCAACGCCGCCAGCGCGGCGAGCGGCGGCAGGAGTGCCCGGCCGAGCCACGCCACGAGCGGCAGCAGCGCCAGCCCGAACAGCAGCGGCACCAGCCGCAGCGCCCGCTCACCGTCGCCGAACTGCTCGAACGCGAACCGTTCCAGCCACAGCCAGCCGGGCGGCGCCGACTGGCTGAACGCCAGCGGCTGCAACAGGTCCAGGTAGCCGCGCTCCCGGATGTTGTGCGCCACGTACAGTTCGTCGCTCCAGAAGCTGCGCGCGTACGCCCACTGCCGGATCCGCAGCACGGCGCCCAGCGCGACGAGCAGGCCCGCGACGGACCAGTACGGGGACCGGCTCAGCCGGTCCCACGCGAGCGCGACGAGCGCCACCGGCGTGCCCGGCCGCGACGGCACCGGCGTCGCCGACGCGGGCGCCATCGAGGGGGAGAAGGCCGGGCGTGTCACGGACACGGCGAGACGGTATCAAAGCGTCATTCACGTCAGCGGCCCCGCGACCGGCTTCGATCACTGGCCGGCGCGGTCCGGCGTGGACGGGGTGGCGGAGACCGCCGTGCCGACCAGCCCGGCGGCCCGGCGGTGCCGGCGTGCCGGTCGCGGCAGGCCGACCAGGAACTCCGGGAACATGCCGAAGAACGTCCGGGCGCTGCGCAGCTCCAGCGTGTGCGCCCGGGACCAGCGCACCGAGTTGGTCGCGCGCGCCCAGTGGTGGGTCCACCGCACGTCACCGAGCACCGCCACCGGCATCCCGTTCCGCCAGGCGCGCAGCCCCAGCTCGTGATCCTCGTAGTAGAGGAAGAACCGCTCGTTCCATCCGCCCAGCTCGGTGACGTCGGCGGTCCGGCCGGCCACCGCCGCGCCCATCACCCAGGCCACGTGGCGCGTCTCGCCGGGCGCGGCCACCAGCCGGTACGCGGCGTGCAGCCGGGACAGCGGCCACACCTTCCGGTTGCCGAGTTTCGCCGTCGCGTACGGGAAGCCGCGCCCGTTGGCCTGCGGTGTGCCGTCGGTGCCGAGCAGTTGCGGCGCGACCAGTCCGCCGTGCGTGTCCAGGTGCCGGGCCAGCACGTCCAGGTCGTCCGGGCGCACCTCCAGGTCCGGGTTGGCGAACAGCACGTACCGGCCGGTCGCCTCGCGCAACGCGACGTTGTTGGCGCGGGAGAAACCGACGTTCTCCGGCAGCCGGATCACCCGCGCGCCCAGCTCCTCGGCGACCGTCGCCGAGTCGTCGGCCGAGGCGTTGTCGACCACCAGCCACTCGTACGGCTTCGGACCGCGCCAGCAGCGGCGCAGCGTGTCCGCCGAGTGGTAGCTGACAGTCACCACTGTCCATGGCTGTGCCGTCATCACGCCCTCCGAGCGGTCAGGTAGCCGAGCAGGGACGCGAACCCGAACCGCGGCCCGGTCCAGCGGCGGCGGGCCGCCGGCCCCTCCACGAGCCCGCGTCCGATGCCGCGCAGGAACGGGCGCAGCAGGCCCTGCCGGATCCGCCGGGCGGCGAGCGCGAGGTGTGCGAGCGCCAGCACCGGCACCGCCACGAGCAGCAGCGGCCAGGTGAACGTGCGGGACGCGACCAGCAGCCGGTTGCGGGCCAGCAGGAACGCCCGGAACCCCTGCAACCGGTCGTCGCCGTCCACGCTGTGCCCGCCCGCGTGCGGCAGCACCACGTCCAGCCCGCGCGTGCGCAGCCCGGAGGCGTAGAGCCGGAACGCCAGGTCGGCGTCCTCGCCCCAGGCGAACAGGTGCTCGTCGAAGCCGCCGAAGCGCCGGTACAGCGCGGCCGGGAAGACCGCCGCGCCGCCGGACGGGCCGAGCGGGGCACGACTCGCCGTGGACCGTCTGTCGATGAACAGCGACACCGGGTTGAGGTCGATGCCCACGTACTCGCCGCCGTGCATGGCGAGGCCGACAGCGAGCGGGGCGTCCGGGTCGGCGGCGACGGCGGCGCAGACCCGGGCCAGCGCGTCGTCGGGCAGCCACACGTCCGGGTTCAGCAGGAGCAGGTGGCTCGTGGTGACCGTCGCCGCACCCCGGTTGCAGCCGGCCGCGAAACCCGGGTTGGTGGAGTCGGGCAGGTACGCGTACCGGTCGGCCGGCAGGTGCCGGGCGATCACCTCGGCGCACCCGTCGGAGGGCCAGTTGTCCGCGAAGACGAACCGGACCGGCAGGTCACCGGCGCTGCGGACCCAGGTCGGCAACGTCTCGGCGAGCATGCCGGCGGACCGGTAGAGGACGGTGACCACTGTGAGCCCGTCGAACGTCATGCCGTGCTCCTGCCCAGCCGGTGCAGCACCCAGAGGCCGGGCACCAGGCTCAGCCAGGTCGGATAGATCAGCGGATACAGCTCGTAGACGCCGAACAGCGCGAAGTAGACGACGAACGCCCGCGCCAGTTGCCCGGCCGGCGCGCGGGAGAACTCGAACCACCGTTCGGTCGCGCCCACCGCCAGCCCCAGCGCGGCCAGGAAGAACACCGCCCCCAGTGGGCCGTAGTCGAGCAGCGGGATGGCCACGAACGTCGCGGTGTTCATCAGGTACGGCTGGCTGAGCTGGGACGTCAGGCCGTACAGGTCCGCCTTGCCGACGATCGGCTCGACCCGGGAGCCGAGGAACGTCAGCGAGTACGTGCCGTACCGGGGTTCCAGGTGCTCCCGCTGTGACCACACCCGTCCGAACGTCTCGGTGGACGAACTCAGCGACAGGTCGAGCGATCCGGCGCTGCTGGTCAGCGCGTTGCTGCCGTAGCGGGCCCGGAACTCGGTCTCGAACGCACCGGTGCCGGCCATGGTGCGCTGCCCGCCGAGGAACACCGCCGCGCCGAGCGCCACCGCGCCGATCAGCAGCACCACAGGCGTCCGCGCGGCCAGGAACGACGCGGCCCGTCCCCGGGTACGCCGGACCGACAGCGCCGCGATCAGCGCGGGCGCGACGCCCACCAGCACCGAGTTCTTGCTCGCGCCGAGCGCGGCGCCGACGGTGAAGACAGCCGTGAGCGCGTAGTAGACAGGCAGCGCCCGGCCGCGCGCGGACAACGCGCGCAGCAGCGACACGGCCATGCCGAGCGTCCACGCCTCGGACAGCAGTCCGATGATCAGGTTCGACTGCTCGCGCAGCACCTGCCGGGCGGCGTCCGGGTTGTCGGCGAGCAGCGGCGGCACAGTGCCCCGGAACCGGATCGCCGCGGTCACCACCGCGACGCCGAGCAGCACGAGCAGGTACGTCAGCAGGCGCCGCTCGGACGGCCAGGACAGCGCCGGACGGGACCGGTCGCCGTCCTCGTCCCGCCTGTCGATCAGCCGCCGGCCCACCGCCCAGGCCAGCAGGAAGACCGTGACGTAACCGGCGAGCACCGGCAGCACGCCGCGCCCGGCCCAGGAGTCGTACGGGCCTGGTAACACCCGTACGGCCAGCAGTGCGGCGGTCCAGACGGCGGCGCAGGCGGCGAGCGCCCACATCCGCAGGCGCGCGGCGAACAGCGTGCCGACCGCCAGCGCGAGCGCGACGGCGAACCCGGCGTCGAGCGTGGCCAGCAGCAGGGCCGCGCCGAGCGCGAACGGGATCCCGACCGACCAGAGGCGTCGCTCAGCGGGTGCCACGGGCGACCGTCCGGTACAGGTCGTGCCAGTTGTCCACGCATCCGTCGAACGAGTGCCGGTCGGCGTACTGCCGGGCCAGCTCGCGTCGCCGCTCGTCCCACGCGGCCGGGTCGGTGGCCGTCCGCACGGCGGCGGCCAGTGCCTGCGGCGTCAGGTCCGCCCGGTACGCGAGCACGCCGTCACCGGCGGCTGTCACCTCGGTCAGGCCGCCCGCGCCCGAGTGCACCACCGGCACACCCAGCGACATCGCCTCCAGCGCGCTGCGCCCGAACGCCTCCACCCGGGACGGCACCAGCAGGCAGTGCAGCCGTTGCAGGAACGGCGCGGCGTCGACCCGGCCGACCAGGTGCAGGTTCGGCCGCTCCTCGACGTCGACGGTGCCCGCGCCGGCGACCAGGAACTCCACGTCCGGCAGCGCGGCGGCGACGTCCCCGAGCAGGTCGGCGCCCTTCTCCCGTTCCAGCCGGCCGAGGAAGCCGACCCGCACCGGGCCGTCCGGTGCGAGACCGCCGGTGTCGGTCACCTGCGGCCAGATGGCCGGCAGCGGGTTCGGGATCACCCGCACGTCGCGGATCCGCCCGCGTACCCGAAGCTCGTGGGCCTCGAAGCCGGAGACCGCGACCGTCGCGTGCGGCCGCAGCCGCCGGAACATCAGGTCGGTGCTGATGTTGGCCTGCACCGCGGCCTTCGCGCGCAGCGTCTCCGCCGTGTCGCGGTACTGCCAGAGGCTGTTGTGCAGCGTCACCACCAGAGGCGTGCGGCGGCCCCGCACGCCCAGCCCGGCGCGGGCGTGCATCGCGGCGGAGAGCAGGTGCGCGCTCACCACGTCCGGCCGCAGCTCCTCGACGAGGGCGCGGATGCCGCGCGCGTACCCCAGGTCCACCCGCTTGGCCGCGCCCAGCGGACGCCACGGCACGCCCGCGTCCCGCAACGCCGCCGCCACCTCGTCCTCAGGGGTGGCGGCGACCACGTCGACGCCGCGAGCAGCGAGCGCGGGCAGCATCTCGATCAGGAAGCGCTCGGCGCCGCCGAGCTGCCGCCGCCCCGACCCGCCGGTGGTGCAGACGAACAGCACCCTCATCGGACGCCCATGCCTTCCAGGGCGCCGCGGGCGATCGCCCGCCGCGCCGCCCCGCCGCCCACCGCCGCCCGGGCGAGCACCCCCAGCGTGTACGCGGAGCAGGCCACCGTGCCCCGCCACCCGGCCAGCTCACGGCTGGCCCGGATGAACTCGCGGGTCTGCCGGCGGGAGATCTCCTCGGCCGCCCACCGGCGCTTCGCGCTCGCATCGTCCTCGTGCGTGACCACCGCGTCCGGCAGGTACGCCAGGCGCAGCCCCAGCCGGCGTACCGCCCAGCACAGCCGCAGGTCCTCGGAGTAGAAGAACGACGACTCGTCCACGCCGCCGATCCGGTCCAGCGTCTCCCGCCGGATCGCCACGAACGGCCCGGAGAGCCAGTCACCACGCTCCGGCGGGGCCACGATCCGCAGCCTCGGGAACACCAGGCTGAGCCCGGTGGCGTGCGCGAATCCGGTGCCCACCGTGAGGAACCGGCCGGCGGCGGTCTGGTCCCGGCCGGTCGCGTCGAGCACCTTCGGGAACGCCGCGCCCACGGCCGGGTCGTCCAGTTCGGCCACGAGCCGCTCGATCGCGCCGGGCCGCACCAGGATGTCGTTGTTGGACAGCACCACCCGGGACCGGGTGCTGTGCCGGACACCGAGGTTCATGCCCTTGGCGTAGCCGAGGTTCGTCTCCGAGCGCACGTACCGGGCACCGGTCTCGGCGCACATGGCCCGCAGCCGGTCGCTGATCTCGGCGGCGCTGCCGTTGTCCACCACCACGGCCTCCACGCCGTCTGGCAGCGAGCGGACGCAGCCGTCGGTGCGCTCGAAGTCTTCCCAGGTCAACACGACGATTGAGACGTCCACCGCTAGGCCATCCGATTGACGAGGAGGTGCGTGGACCGCTGGAGTCGCTGCCGGGTGCGCAACGCGTAGACGCCGTAGGCGACAGACGACGCGACCGCGGCGCCGAGCGCGCCGGCCCACGGGATGAGCAGAACGTACAGCACCACCGAAACCGACATGGTGACGAGGGCCACGGCGGTGGTGGCCTGCTCGCCCGCGCGCTTGAGCAGCGCCGCGCTCCACGTCTTGCCGGCCGACAGCGCCAGCGTCCCCGGTAGCAGGAGAAGCCCGAAGATCCAGGCGTCGTGGTAGTCGGGCGCCAGCACGCCGAGTACCGCCAGGCCGATCACGGCGAGCGCGGCGATCGGCAGCGCCGAGCGCACGACCTCGCGGCCGTGGTCGCCGATCGCGTCCGGGTCACGCTCGGCCAGGATCCGCTGCGCCCGTACCACCGCGCCGGACTGGGCGAACTCCAGCGCCGCCACCGCCAGCGCGAACACGCCGAGCGCGCCCGCGCCGGCGAACCGGGCCACCAGAACCTGACTCAGCCGGTACGTCAGCATCTGCGCGCACACCCCGACGTGCAGCCGGCCCACCGCGAGCAGGTCGGCGCGGTACTCCGTGCGCCCCGCCGTCGCCGCCGGCACCGGCCCGAACCGCCGCGCCCAGCCCAGCACCGCCACCCCGAGCACCGTCGCGGTGGCGACCTGCACGCCAAGCCAGAGCACGCTCCACAGGCCACCGTCGAGCCGGTGGCCCAGCCAGAGCAGCCCGTACCCGGCCACCAGCACCGCGCCGCCGAGTGCCCGCATGGTGTAGACGAACCAGAACCGCTTGAGGCGCAGGCCGAGCGACGCAGCCGCGTTGAACACGGTGAGCGCGCAGCCCGCACCGATGCCGACCGGGTGGCTGCCCAGCCCGGCCAGCGTGGTCAGCAGCGCCGCGGCCAGCGCGGTCAGGCCGAGCGAGACGGTGAGGATGCCGGCGATCCACAGACGACCGCGCGACATGATCCAGCCGGCCGGACGGGACAGCAGGAACGTGTCCACTGACAGGCCGCCGAGTGCCGCGCCCACAGTGGCGCTCACCATGTTCGCCGCGAGTTCACCGCGTTCCGCAGCCGGCAACGTGACCGACACCAGCGCGGCGAGCCCGGTCAGGCCCAGGGCGGCCAGATAGAGACGCTCGGGGGAGACGATCCGCCGGACCCGGCCTAACACCCGGCGCCCAGGCGCCGGCGCCGGCCGCGAGCCGGCCACGCGGAATCCACTCGTCTTCCCCCAAGATGCGCGGATGTGTGCGGGCCTGTTCTACCCGACATGAGCGCCGTAGCGCAATGGACCCGGCGGGCGGGTACGCCCGCAACGGCCCGCCGCCGGTAGGGTGACGCGTCGTGGACCTCGCCCACTTCCGCGACACGATCGGCAGGCGGTGGCCGATCGTGCTGGCGCTGACACTGCTGTGCGGCGCGATCACCGGGGTCCTCGCCGAACGGCGGCCGCCGGTCTACCGGGCCGAGACCCAGATGGTCGTCACGTTCGCCGCCGAGAAGTCGGCCGCGCCCCAGCCCCGCCCGCCGGCCGACGAGGCGGGCCGGTTGATGCAGCGGCGGGTCAAGACGTACGCCACCATGATGAACACGCCCCGGCTGACCCGCCCGGTGATCGACTCGCTCGGACTGCCGTACACCACCGACGACCTGGCCGGGCGCGTCGTCGCCTCGTCCACAGTGAACTCGCTGGCGATCGACGTGGCGGTCACCGACCGGTCCGCCGGCACCGCCGCCGCGATCGCCGCCGCGCTCGCCGCCGAACTGCAACGGATCGCCGAACGCGACCTGCCGCCCGCCGGGCTCGGGCTCAAGGCCCACGTCGCAGTGGTCCGGGCGGCCGCGCCGCCGCCGCGTTCCGAGCCGGTGCGGTGGCAGTGGTACGCCCTCGGCGGTGCGCTCGGCGGCCTGGCGCTCGGGGTCGGCATCGCGCTGGTGTTCGGCTACCGCCGGGCCGGCACTCCGGTGAGCGCGGACGTGCGGGCGCTCTGGGCGACGACGGTGCGCCGTCCGGCCTGGGTGCCGGGTCAGACCGACGGCAGGGTCGCCGACGCTTCGGTGAAGGAGCGGCAGGCGTCGTAGCCGGGCAGCAGACCCGCGGCGCGCGCCTCGGCCAGCCGTGGCGCTGCCGCGTCCCGCTCGGACAGCAGCGGCGTCGCCGCCGGCCAGTCGATCCCGAGGTCCGGATCCAGCGGGTGCACCGTGTGCTCGGCCGCCGGGTTGTACGTGGCGGAGCAGAGGTAGCTGAGCGTCGCGTCGTCGGTGAGCGCGCAGAACCCGTGCCCCAGCCCTTCGGCCAGGTAGACGGCCCGCCGGTCGGTGTCGTCGAGGCGTACCGCCTCCCACCGGCCGTACGTCGGCGAGCCGGCCCGCACGTCCACCACCACGTCCAGCACCGCCCCGCGTACGCAGGTGACGTACTTGGCCTGGCCGGGCGGTACGTCGGCGAAGTGGATGCCGCGCACCACGCCCCGCGCCGAGACGGACAGGTTGGCCTGCGCCAGCCGCAGCGGACGGCCGACCGCCTCGGCGAGCCGGTCGAAGCGGTACCACTCCAGGAACAGGCCCCGCGCGTCGCCGTGCCGGCGCGGGGTCACCTCCCAGGCGCCCTCGATGCTCAGCGGACGGATCTTCACGACGCGCTCCCCGAACCGGACCGCTCGGCCAGCAGGCCCAGCAGGTATTCACCGTAACCGCTACGCGTCAGCGGATGGGCCAGCATCCGCAGCCGCTCGTCGTCGATCAGCCCGGACCGCCAGGCGACCTCCTCGACACAACCGATCTTCATGCCCTGGCGCTCCTCGATCACCCGGACGAACTCGGCGGCCTGCATCATCGACGTGAACGTGCCGGTGTCCAGCCAGGCGGTGCCCCGGTCGAGGACCGTCACCGTCAGTTCGCCCCACGCCCGGTACGTCTCGTTGATCGCGGTGATCTCCAGCTCGCCCCGGGCGCTCGGCGTCAGCTTGCGGGCGATGTCGACCACCCGGTTGTCGTAGAAGTAGAGGCCCGGCACCGCGTACCGGGACCGGGGACGGGCCGGCTTCTCCTCGATCGACAGCACCCGGCCGGCGTCGTCGAACTCGACCACGCCGTAGTCCTGCGGGTTCGCGACCGGGTACGCGAAGACCCGCCCACCGGCCGGTTCGCCGTGCTGCGCGAGCTGCCGTCCGAGCCCGACACCGTGGAAGATGTTGTCGCCGAGGATCAGCGCCACCGCCTCCTCGCCGACGAAGTCGGCGCCGAGCAGGAACGCCTGCGCGATGCCCTCCGGGCGGGGCTGCTCGGCGTACGTCAGGCGCAGGCCCCACTGGCTGCCGTCGCCGAGCAGCCGCTCGAACTGGGTGCGGTCCTCCGGTGTGGTCACCACCAGGATCTCCCGCACCCCGGCCATCACCAGAGTAGAGAGCGGGTAGTAGACCATCGGCTTGTCGAACACCGGCATCAGTTGCTTCGAGACGGCCCGGGTGATCGGCCAGAGCCGGGATCCGGTGCCACCGGCGAGAAGGATTCCGCGCACCCGCGGAGACTACCCGCGGCGCCGCCGCCCTCGTGGCCCGTCGACCTCCCGCCCGGGCTGCCGGTACGGCGTAGACTCCACCATCCGTGAGGATCCTCGTCACCGGCGGCGCCGGCTTCATCGGGTCGGAGTACGTGCGGATGCTGCTGGGCGTGCCCGGCGGCGACGCGGCCGGGGTGCCGGTCGAGGACCCGGCCGCGCTGACCGTGCTGGACAAGCTCACCTACTCCGGCAACCTGGCGAACCTGGCACCGGTACGCGACGATCCCCGGCTGCGCTTCGTCCGCGGCGACATCTGCGATCCGGCGCTGGTCGACGAGGTGGTGCCGGGCCACGACGTGATCGTCCACTTCGCCGCCGAGTCGCACGTGGACCGTTCGATCACCGGCGCGGCCCCGTTCGTCACCACGAACGTGCTCGGCACCCAGACGCTGCTGGACGCCGCGCTGCGGCACGGCATCAGCCGGTTCGTGCACGTCTCGACCGACGAGGTGTACGGCTCGATCGACTCCGGCTCGTGGACGGAGGACTGGCCGCTGGCGCCGAACTCGCCGTACTCCGCGTCGAAGGCCGGGTCTGACCTGCTGGCGCTGTCCTACCACCGCACCCACGGCCTGGACGTCGTGGTGACCCGCTGCTCCAACAACTACGGGCCGTACCAGTTCCCGGAGAAGGTCGTCCCGCTGTTCGTGACCAACCTGCTCGACGGCGGCACCGTCCCGCTATACGGCGACGGCGGCAACGTCCGGGACTGGCTGCACGTGCACGACCACTGCCGGGGCGTGGCGATGGTGCAGGAGAAGGGTCGGGCCGGCGAGGTCTACCACATCGGCGGCGGCACCGAGCTGACCAACCGGCAGCTCACCGAGCGGCTCCTGGCGGCGTGCGGCGCGGGCTGGGACCGGGTCGTGCCGGTCACCGACCGCAAGGGCCACGACCGCCGCTACTCGCTGGACATCGGCAAGATCAGTGGCGAGCTCGGGTACGCCCCGAGCATCGACCTCGACCGGGGCCTGGCCGAGACGGTCCGCTGGTACCGGGACAACCGGGCCTGGTGGGAGCCATTGAAGACGGCCGGCCCCGAATGACCCGGATCCTGGTCACCGGCGCGGGCGGGATGCTCGGGCGGGACCTGCTCGCCGTGCTGCGGACCCGGCCGGACCTGTCCGTCACCGCCGCCGGCCGCGCCGACCTCGACGTCACCGACACGCACGCGGTCCGGGACGCGGTGGGCGGCCACGACGTGGTGCTCAACGCCGCCGCGTGGACCGACGTGGACGGAGCCGAGACCCGCGAGCGGGACGCCACAGCCGTGAACGGCGACGCGGTCGCCGCGCTGGCCCACGCCTGTGCCGGGTCCGGCGCGCGCCTCGTGCACGTCTCCACCGACTACGTGTTCGGCGGGGACGCCACCGAGCCGTACCCGGAGGACGCCCCGACCGGCCCGGTGAACGCGTACGGGCGCAGCAAGCTCGCCGGGGAGCGGGCGGTGGCCCGGCTGCTGCCGGAGACCGGGTACGTGGTGCGTACCGCCTGGCTCTACGCCACCCACGGGCACAACTTCGTCACCACCATGCTGCGGCTGGCAGCCGAACGCGACCGGCTCGACGTGGTGGACGACCAGCGCGGCCAGCCCACCTGGTCGTACCGGTTCGCGGAGCGTCTCGTGGCGCTCGCCGACGCGGCGCTCGCCGGCGACGCGGCACCCGGGACGTACCACGGCACCGCCGCCGGCGAGACCACCTGGTACGGCCTGGCCCGCGCCGTCTTCGCCCTGCGCGGTCTCGACCCGGACCGGGTCCGGCCGACGACGAGCGACCGCTTCCCGCGCCCGGCGCCGCGCCCCCGGTACGGCGTGCTGGCGCACGGCCGCTGGGCGGCGGCGAAGCTGCCGCCGCCGGGCCACTGGCGGGCGGACCTGGCGCAGGCGCTGACCGGCGACCGCGGCTAGCGGCCGCCGCCCCGGAAGACCTCGGTGACGGTACGCAGCACGATCTTGATGTCGAGCCAGAGCGACCAGTTCTCGACGTAGTAGTTGTCGAACCGCGCCCGGTCCGAGATCGGCGTGTCCCCGCGCAGCCCGCTGACCTGAGCGAGCCCGGTGAGTCCGACCGGTACGCGGTGCCGCATCGCGTACCTCGGGTATTCCATGGAGAACTTCTCCACGAAGTACGGCCGCTCCGGCCGGGGCCCCACCACGCTCATCTCGCCGCGCAGGATGTTCCACAGCTGCGGCAGCTCGTCCAGCGAGGTCCGCCGCATGAACCGCCCGATCGGGCCGACCCGCTCGTCGTGCGCGATCGACCAGGTGGTCTGCGACTCGAGCTCGTCGGCCGGGCGCATCGACCGGAACTTGATCACGTGGAACGGCTTGCCGTACCGGCCGACGCGCTCCTGACGGAAGAACACGCCCCGGCCGCCGTCGAGGAACGTGGCGACGACGCAGAGCAGCAGCAGCGGGCTCAGCACCAGCAGGGCGGTCACCGCGAACACCACGTCGGAGGCGCGCTTGAGCCGCCACCGGGGACCGGTGAGCGTGGTGTCGCCGATCTTGACGATCGGGATGGCGCCGATGTGGTCCGGGTAGCCGCCCTGCGACCGCGACCCCCACAGGCGCGGCACCGCCCACAGGTCACAGCGCGAACTGGCCGGACGCAGCAGCGACTCCATCAGGTCGGCCTCGGAGCAGTCCGGGTCCGCGATGACCAGGACCTCGCACTCCAGCATCTCGGCGAGCTTCTCCAGGTCGTCGATCGTGCCGATGAGCGGCAACGCGCCGATCCGCGGCCGCGACGGGGCGTCGACAGCGCCGACGAACCGCAGCCCGTACTGCGGGTAGCGCCGCAGCAGCCGGGCCAGCTCGCCGCCGATCGGCCCGCCGCCGATGACTATGGCGTTGTGCTCCACCCACCGGCGCTTGCGGGCCAGCAGGATGAGCCGGCTGTTCAGCGCCCGCCCGACGATCACCAGGCCGGCGGAGAGCGCGACGCCGCGCATGAACCCGCTGACGTACGGCACCGAGTCGTGCCGCAGCGCCGCGATGATCGCTCCCACCGCGCCGGAGGCCAGTAACCGGCCGCCGAGGCTCGGCAGTTCGTCCAGGATGCTGATGTGCCGGCGCGGCCGGTAGAGCCCGCCCGCGGCGAACAGGCCCACGGTGAGCGCGGCGTTGAACAACGTGCCACGCCAGTAGTTCTGGGTCAGCAGCAGCGGCGTGAGCAGCGCCGCGACGTCGATGGGCGCGGTCACCATCCAGGCCCGCAACCATCGGGTACGCGTCGACGCCCGCGACCCCGCGTACGGCAGCACCGTGGTCGTGTCCATGCCGCTGTCCATCGGCCTGTTCATGGCCACACCGGACGGCGGCGCAGACGGATGCTCGAACGCCGGCAGGCGTGGCATGGTCGATCCTCCCCCGTGACGCCGCCGGCCCGGATACAGAGACCGACGGCGATCGCAGGATACGAGCGACCCCGCCCCGCCGCCAGCACCGGCATGGCAGATCGACGTCCTACTTTCCGCTGATGGCGAGGATCTCGGGGACCGAGTCGCGGCGCACCGCGTCGAACAGCGTCTTCGAGCGCGCCGGATCGGGGAACACGACGCTCTCGCTGCCGACCCGGCCGGTGCCCTTGACCGGGCAGGTGAAGAACGTCAGGTTGCCGCCGCGCAGGCCCCGCATCTCCATCGCCAGATCCACCAACGACAGTGACTTGTCGACAGCAACCGAGTCGGACGTGGCACGGACGAACGAGTTGAGCTTGGCCGGGTTGGTCATCACACCGCCCGAGGCGGCCTTGTCCAGAATCGCCTTGATCACCTGCTGCTGGTGCCGGATCCGCGCGAAGTCGCCGTCGGGGAAGGCGTGCCGCTCCCGCGCGTAGTCCAGCGCGGCGGCCCCGTCCATCGTCTGCCGGCCCTTCTCGAAGGTCCGCGTGCCGATCAGCGAGTACTTCGTGGTGAAGCCCTTCTCCACGTCGATCTCGACACCGCCGAGCGCGTCGATGATCTCCTTGAAGCCGGCGAAGTCGACCATCGCCACGTTGTCCACCCGTACGCCGCTGAACTTCTCCACCGTCTGCACCATCAGCGGCACACCGCCCCAGGCGTACGCGGCATTGATCTTCGCGTCGCGACCGCCGCGGCCCTCCTTCGACTTCGGGACGGCCGTCCAGGTGTCGCGGGGGATCGAGATGAGCTGGGCGCTCGACCGGTCCTTCGGCAGGTGGGCCAGGATGATCGTGTCGCTGCGCGAGCCGCCGGTGCTCTCCGGGTCGCGGGAGTCACTGCCCAGGATCATGATGTTCATGGCGCCCTTGGCCTCGACCTGAGGGCGCGACTCCTCCGGCACGCCCTCGAAGGCGTCGACCCGCTCGATCGACTTGTCGACCGAGCGGTAGTAGAGGCCGCCGGCCAGGGCGGTGCCGCCGCTCAGCAGCACCACCACCAGCAGCACGATCAGGGCGATCCGCCGGCCCCGGCGGCGCCGGGGCCGCTCCTCCTCCGCGGGCCCGCCCGGCTCCACATCGGAGCCCTGCGCGCGCGGGTCGGAATCGGTGAGCTGGTGGCGATCTGACATGCCGCGATGCTACTGAGTCACGTCGTACCGTGTGGACCCGCGCCCGGACGGTGACGCCCCGGCGGCGCGGGACCGCCGCGGCGAGGTGGCCGGTTCCGGGCCTTGCCGCCGGGTGGCCGCCGGATCGATGATGGTGAGGAATGCCACATCGACCGAGGAGTCGAGATGCAGGTTATCCACCAACCGCGGGTGGCGTGGGACGCCGCCCGGGTCATCGGCGGGGCGATCCACGACGAGCACCTGTTCGGCTGGCTGCGCGGCGAACTCGGCGCCCTGATGGGCCCCGCGGCGGCGGTGGCCCTGGACGAGACCCGTGACCGGGTCCGCTGGGCCGGCGACGCCCGGCTGCCGGTCGAGACCGGCGTCTGGCGGGTCCGCCTGGAGGATTCGCTGCGGCAGGACCCCGACCTCGCCGGCGGGCTGGCCGGTGTCGTCTCCACCGCCCGTACGCTGCGCCCGGTTTAGCTTTCGCTTAGCTCGCTTGTCCGGCGGCACGTCGGTCCGGCAGCATCGACCGGCGTGACCGACGGCACCGCACCCCACCCGCCGACAGCCGGCGACCCGCCCGGACCCGCCGCCCCGGACGGTCGTCGCCGCGCCGCCACGCGCCGTCGCCGCCTGGCCGCCGCCGGTCTGGTCACAGTCGCCGCCGCGGTCGCGGTGACCCTCGCGGTACGCGGAGGCGCCGCCCCCGCCTGCGCCGCCCCGCCCGTCGGCGGCGCGACGCACAGCGGCAAGGCCACCTTCTACGACTCCGAGGGCGCCGGCGGCAACTGCTCCCGGCCCGCCGCGCCCGCCGACCGGATGTACGTCGCGCTCGGCCCGAGCGAGTACGCCTCCGGCGCCTCCTGCGGCGGCTTCCTCGACGTCACCGGCCCACGCGGCACCGTCCGGGTGCTGGTGATGGACCAGTGCCCGGAGTGCGCGCCCGGTCACCTCGACCTCTCCCCCGAGGCGTTCGCCCGGATCGCCGACCCGGTACAGGGGGTGGTGAAGGTCAGCTACCGCGCGGTGGTGAACCCGAGGCTGTCCGGCCCGCTCACCTTCCGCATGAAAGAGGGCTCGTCGCAGTGGTGGTTCGCCGTCCTGGTCGGTGACCACGGCAACCCGTTGCGCTCGGTCGAGGTGCGGCAGAACGGCTCGTGGCGGGCGGCGCAGCGGCAGGACTACAACTACTGGCTGATCGCGTCCGGGGCCGGTCCCGGCCCGTACGAGATCCGGGTCACCGACGTGTACGGCCACCGCGCGACAGCAACTGGTATCCGGATGCTCCCCGGCCAGGTGCAGCGCAGCAAGACGCGCATGTACGGCGCCGATCCCGCCACCCCCAGACCCACCCCGAAGAAGCCGACCCCCACACCCAGCACCCCCACCCCCAGCTCTCCGACCTCCCTCACGCCGTCGCCCACCCCCGCCGCCCCCACCTCAGCCGCGACGGAACCCCTGGTGCAGGCAGCCGCCGCCCCTCGCACCCAGGCGCCCTGCTCCTGACCCGCCCAGGGCTCCTGCCGAGCCCTCAACTCGCCGATCTTGCACTCGCGGCCCTCGACCTGCCCTGGATGCGGCTTTTGCGGGGGCGGAAAGTGCAAGACGCTTCTATGTCTGTGGTGATCGGTTCGGCTGATTGCCGTTAGGGTTCGGCGTTGGTGATCACTTGGGTGGCTCTTCGTTGATCCGGCCGCCTGTGGTGTGGGTGTGCCTTGTGCAAGACCTGTCCCCGGGTGATCGTCGGCGCCGGCCCGGCCCACCCTGCTGGCCTGATCAGAAGCCTGCCCGTGCGAGCACACGTGGCCCATCACAGATTTGCCGCCGAGGTGATGTCTTCCCGAGCCGACGCCGACTGTCCCGGTCGTCGCTGGCAAAGGAGCAACAATCCGAGATGAGAAGGATCGTAGAACGGGTCGCGGATCGCTATGACGTGGTGGTGGGGGTCGATACTCACACCGATACGCATACCGCCGCCGTGGTGGACCGACTCGGTGGGGTGTTGGCGCAGGTCACGGTGTCCACTGACCCGGACGGGTTGAGCCGGTTGTTGGCCTTCGCCGTCGCGCACACCCCACCGCAGGGGCGCCGGTTGTGGGCGGTGGAGGGCACCCGGTCACACGGGCAAGGGCTGTGCCGGCTGCTGACCGCTGCTGACGAACCCGTCTGCGAGGCACCCAAGCCCCCCGCTGCGGCCCGTCGTCGGGGCGGCAAGTCCGACCAGCTGGACGCGGTCGCCGCCGCCCATACGGTGCTGGCGCTGCCCGCTGAGCGCATCGCCGTGCCCCGCAGCGACGGCCCACGCGAGGCCCTGCGTCTGCTGCTGATCTGCCGCCGGCACCACACCGATGCCCGCACCGCCGCGGTCAACCTGGTCAAAGCGTTGATCCTGACCGCTGACGACACTCTGCGCGAGGCGCTACGCGGGCTGTCCACCACCATCCAGATCGCCCGCCTGGCCGCCCTCGAACTGCCCGAAACCACCGCCCTGCCCTGCGAGGAACACACCCGCCGCCGCGAACTGGTCACCCTCGCCCGGCACATCCACATCCTCGACGCCACACTGGCCGACAACCACCAGCGCCTACGAGCCCTCGTCACCGAACTGTGCCCGCCCCTGCTCGACCAACCCGGAGTCGGACCCGTCACCGCCGCGATCGCCCTCACCGCCTGGTCCCACCCCGGCCGCGTCCGCTCAGAAGCCGCCTACGCCACCCTCGCCGGCGCCGCCCCCATCCCCGTGGCCAGCGGCCGCACCGACCGACACCGCCTCAACCGCGGCGGCGACAGAACCCTCAACAGCGCCCTGCACACCATCGCCCTGACCCGCCGACGCATCCACCCCGAAACACGCGACTACATCACCCGACGCCACGCCGAAGGCCGCACCACCAGAGAAATCACCCGCTGCCTCAAGCGCTACATCGCCCGACAGCTCTACCGCACCATCACCACCCACCACCAAACCCCTTGACAACCCCACTCACAGATCGACGGGGCAGGGCAGGGCAGGGCGGGGAAGGGTCAGGGGGCGGTGGGGAGGTCGAGCCACATGAGGATCTCGTCACGGGCGTCGGTGGGGGACAGGCGCAGCGCGGCGGGGAGGCGGCCGATCTCGCGGTAGCCGAGGCGCTTGTAGAAGCCGTCCAGGCCCAGGCCGTCGCGGACCGTCACGTGCAGCGCCGCCAGGCCGAGCCCTCGGGCGATCCGTTCGGCCTCGCGCATCAGCGCCGCGCCGTGGCCGCGTCCCTGCGTGTCCGGGTGCACCATGACGCGCTTGAGCACCCGCCAGTGCGTCTTGAGGTGGAACCGGTTGTCGGCGATGACCAGCACCGCGACCAGCTTCTCGCCCTCGTAGCCGGCGAGCAGCCGGTCCGGCCCGTCCGCCACCTCGTCGAGTGTCGAGGTGGCGAGCGGGCGTACCTCGTCCGCGGTCACCGGGGCGACGAAGCCGACGGCGCCGCCGGCGTTCGTCACGTCCACCCAGAGCGCGATGATCTGTTCGCGCAGCTCGGGGGTCAGGTCGGGGTCGAGTACGAAACGCAGGTCCACGACGCCATCCTGCGCGTGGCGACGCGGCCCGGACCCGCGTTCGTGATGCGGGTGACACCGCTGATGGTGCGGGAGGGGGGTTTCGAACCCCCACGTCCTCTCGGACACAGGCTCCTAAGGCCTGCGCGTCTGCCGTTCCGCCACTCCCGCCGACCCGCTGAGTTTAGAGTGTCGCGCCGGAGCCGTGTGTACTCCGGGCCGCGACCGGGGCGTGCCGCGCGACGACCTCAGTCGAGGCCGAGGTCGCGGCGCAGCTTGGCGACGTGGCCGGTGGCCCGCACGTTGTAGAACGCCTGCTCGATCTTGCCGTCCTCGTCCACCACGAACGTCGAGCGGATCACGCCGGTGACCGTGCGGCCGTACATCTGCTTCTCGCCGAACGCGCCGTACGCGGTCAGCACCGCCTTGTCCTCGTCGGAGACCAGCGGGAACGTGATGGCGTCCCGGTCGCGGAACTTGGCGAGTTTCGCGGGCTTGTCCGGCGAGATGCCCACCACCTCGTAGCCGGCGGCCTGGAGGGAGGCGAGCGAGTCCCGGAAGTCACACGCCTGCTTCGTGCAGCCGGGCGTCATGGCGGCCGGGTACGCGTACAGGATGACCTTGCGGCCGCGCAGGCCGGCCAGGGACAGCGTGCCGCCGTCGTCGGTGGGGAGGGTGAACTCGGGGGCGGGGTCGCCGGGCTTGAGGCGGTCGGTCATGGCGGTGACGATACCGCCGGGCCGGTACGGTCGGCGGACGGCGACGCGCGGGCGTGGTGACGGCCATCATGAGGTTGTTGCCAGATATTGGCAACAGTGCCTTCCTGGAAATACGCTGAGCCCGTGGACACCCTGGCGATGCACATCTCCAACGGGATCATCAACGGTCCGGTCGCCGCGATCTTCGCGGCTCTCGCCCTCGCCGCGCTCGCGTTCTGCGTGATGCGGGGCCGCGCCGACCTCGACGACCGGCTGGCCCCGATGGCCGGGCTGGTGGCGGCGTTCATCTTCGCCGTGCAGATGCTCAACTTCCCGATCTTCACCGCCGGGGTCAGCGGTCACCTGCTCGGCGGCGCGCTGGCCGCGCTGCTCGTCGGCCCGTGGGTCGGCGCGCTCTGCGTCGCCGTGGTGCTCATCGTGCAGGCGCTGGTCTTCGGTGACGGCGGTGTGGCGATGCTCGGCCTCAACATCACCAACATGGCGCTGCTCGGCACCGCCGCCGCGTACCTGCTGATCGCGCTCCTGCTGCGCGTACTGCCGCGTACCCCGGCCGGCCTGGCGGTCACCGCGTTCGTCTCCGCGCTGGTCAGCGTGGTGGTCGCGTCCCAGGGCTTCGTCCTCCAGTACTGGCTGGGCGGCACCACCGACCTCGGCGGCAACCTCACCGGCCTGGCCGGCACCATGGCCTTCGCCCACCTGCTCATCGGCATCGGCGAGGGCCTGATCACCGCGACCACGGTGGTCACCGTCGCGAAGGTCCGGCCCGATCTGGTGTACGCGCTGCGCGCCCTCAAGCCGGCCACGCCGGCTCCCGCCGTCCCGGTCGCCGGAGGTGCCCGATGAGCAAGCGTCACTGGCCGTTCGTGCTCGGCGGCCTGCTGGTGGCTCTGCTGCTGGCGGGCGTGGTCAGCAACTACGCCTCCTCGCACCCGGACGGGCTCGACTCGTCGCTGCTCAAGGGCTGTACCGTGAACGCCGACGACGAGATCACCGGCGGCAGCTGCCCGGCCCAGCAGGCGAAGGACCACGAGCTGGCGGACAGCCCGCTGGCCGACTACGGCGTACGCGGGATCGGCAACGACTTCCTGTCCACCGGCCTGTCCGGCGTTCTCGGTGTGCTGCTCACCTTCGCGCTCGGCGGCGGCCTGTTCTGGCTGGCCCGCCGCCGCGGCCCCGCCACGCCCGCCGCGCCCGCCGGCCCCGCCGCGCCTGACACGACCACTGTGAGCGCCGACCCGGCGGACGACGCCGCGACCCCGTCCACCGGCACCCGCTGACCATGGGCGCCGGGCACGCGCACGTCCTCTACCGCGAGTCCGGCTCGCCGGTGCACCGCCTCCCGCCGGAGGTGAAGATCGCCGCGATGGTGCTGTTCACAGTCGCGGTGGTGGCGACGCCCCGGGAGGCGTACTGGGCCTTCGGCGGCTACGCGCTCCTGGTCGCCGTGGTGGCCGCGCTGGCCCGGGTCGGCCCGCGCTGGCTGCTCAGCCGGGCGCTGATCGAGCTGCCGTTCGTGCTGTTCGCGTTCGCCCTGCCGTTCCTCGGGGCGGGGGAACGGGTCGAGGTGGCGGGGCTCGCCCTGTCCGTGGACGGGCTGCACGGCGCGTTCAACATCCTGGCGAAGGGCACGCTCGGCGTACTCGCGTCGCTCCTGCTGGCGGCGACCACGACGACGCGTGACCTGCTGCTCGGCCTGGACCGGCTGCGGTGCCCGCAGATCCTCACCCAGATCGCCACGTTCATGCTGCGCTACCTGGAGGTGCTCGTCGGCGAGGCCCGCCGGATGCGGGTGGCGCGGGTGTCGCGCGGCGACGACCCGCGGTTCCTGTGGCAGTTGCGCGGCTTCGCGGCCGGCGTCGGCGCGCTGTTCCTGCGCGCGTTCGAGCGCGGCGAGCGGGTCTACCTGGCGATGCTCTCCCGTGGCTACACCGGCCGGATGCCGGCGGTGTGGCAGGGGGCCGGCGCGGCCACCGCCGGCCAGTGGGCGGCCGCCGCGACGGTGCCGGCGATCGCGGCCACCATCGCCGCCGTCGCGCTCGTCCTGCAATGATCGGGTACGTGCAGCAGCAGCCCTCCCTCGACGTCAACGGCGTCCGGTACGCGTACCCGGACGGTCACGTCGCCCTGCACGGCGTGGACCTGACCGTGCCGCGCGGCGATCGGGTGGCGCTGCTCGGACCCAACGGCGCCGGCAAGACCACGCTCGTGCTGCACCTCAACGGCATCCTCACCCCGACCGAGGGCACGGTGACCGTCGGCGGCCTGACGGTCAGCCGGGACCGGGACACGCTGGCCGAGGTACGCCGCCGCGTCGGCATCGTCTTCCAGGACCCGGACGACCAGCTGTTCCTGCCCACAGTCGCCGAGGACGTGGCGTTCGGCCCGGCCAACCTGGGCCTGCGCGGGGCGGAGCTGGCCGCCCGGGTCGACGAGGCGCTCGCCGCGGTCGGCATGAGCGAGCATCGGGACCGCGCGCCGCACCACCTGTCGTTCGGGCAGCGGCGCCGGGTGGCGGTGGCGACGGTGCTGGCGATGCGCCCGGAGATCCTGGTGCTGGACGAGCCGTCGTCGAACCTCGACCCGGCCGCCCGGCGGGAACTGGCGGAGATCCTGCGCGCCCTGCCGGTGACGCTGCTCATGGTCACCCACGACCTGCCGTACGCGGCCGAGCTGTGCCCCCGCTCGGTGATCCTGGACGGCGGCCGCATCGTCGCCGACGCTCCCACCGCGGACCTCCTGTCCGACGAGGCACTGCTGACCGCCCACCGCTTGGAGCTCCCCTACGGCTTCGCCCCCCGCCCGACCTGACCCGGCCCTCGTCCCTCCCGCCCTCCTCCGCCCTCCGCCTTCCGCGTCGATCTGTGAGTGGGGTTGTCAAGGGGTTTGGTGGTGGGTGGTGATGGTGCGGTAGAGCTGTCGGGCGATGTAGCGCTTGAGGCAGCGGGTGATTTCTCTGGTGGTGCGGCCTTCGGCGTGGCGTCGGGTGATGTAGTCGCGTGTTTCGGGGTGGATGCGTCGGCGGGTCAGGGCGATGGTGTGCAGGGCGCTGTTGAGGGTTCTGTCGCCGCCGCGGTTGAGGCGGTGTCGGTCGGTGCGGCCGCTGGCCACGGGGATGGGGGCGGCGCCGGCGAGGGTGGCGTAGGCGGCTTCTGAGCGGACGCGGCCGGGGTGGGACCAGGCGGTGAGGGCGATCGCGGCGGTGACGGGTCCGACTCCGGGTTGGTCGAGCAGGGGCGGGCACAGTTCGGTGACGAGGGCTCGTAGGCGCTGGTGGTTGTCGGCCAGTGTGGCGTCGAGGATGTGGATGTGCCGGGCGAGGGTGACCAGTTCGCGGCGGCGGGTGTGTTCCTCGCAGGGCAGGGCGGTGGTTTCGGGCAGTTCGAGGGCGGCCAGGCGGGCGATCTGGATGGTGGTGGACAGCCCGCGTAGCGCCTCGCGCAGAGTGTCGTCAGCGGTCAGGATCAACGCTTTGACCAGGTTGACCGCGGCGGTGCGGGCATCGGTGTGGTGCCGGCGGCAGATCAGCAGCAGACGCAGGGCCTCGCGTGGGCCGTCGCTGCGGGGCACGGCGATGCGCTCAGCGGGCAGCGCCAGCACCGTATGGGCGGCGGCGACCGCGTCCAGCTGGTCGGACTTGCCGCCCCGACGACGGGCCGCAGCGGGGGGCTTGGGTGCCTCGCAGACGGGTTCGTCAGCAGCGGTCAGCAGCCGGCACAGCCCTTGCCCGTGTGACCGGGTGCCCTCCACCGCCCACAACCGGCGCCCCTGCGGTGGGGTGTGCGCGACGGCGAAGGCCAACAACCGGCTCAACCCGTCCGGGTCAGTGGACACCGTGACCTGCGCCAACACCCCACCGAGTCGGTCCACCACGGCGGCGGTATGCGTATCGGTGTGAGTATCGACCCCCACCACCACGTCATAGCGATCCGCGACCCGTTCTACGATCCTTCTCATCTCGGATTGTTGCTCCTTTGCCAGCGACGACCGGGACAGTCGGCGTCGGCTCGGGAAGACATCACCTCGGCGGCAAATCTGTGATGGGCCACGTGTGCTCGCACGGGCAGGCTTCTGATCAGGCCAGCAGGGTGGGCCGGGCCGGCGCCGACGATCACCCGGGGACAGGTCTTGCACAAGGCACACCCACACCACAGGCGGCCGGATCAACGAAGAGCCACCCAAGTGATCACCAACGCCGAACCCTAACGGCAATCAGCCGAACCGATCACCACAGACATAGAAGCGTCTTGCACTTTCCGTCCGCGCATTCCGGGGCAAAAGCCGCACGCGCGGGGCGGCAACTGCAAGATCACGCCGCCCAGGGGTGAGTGCGGCGGGAGTGGAACGTGATGGGTGTGTCGGGGGCGTTTTGACACCCGTGGTGTTCCACTCGGGCGTGCCCGGCGCTCGCAGCGCTCGGTGATCTTGCCGTTGCGGCCCCGGAGATGTCGTGAACGCCGTGGATGCCGGGGCGGAAGGTGCGAGATCGCGGTGTTTGGGGGTGGGTGGGCGGAGGTTCCTCGTTCGGCTGGCTGCTGTGGCGAGCGCCTCCCGTTACGCGAGATTGGCGTTCCGCGTGGTGGGAGCCATGGAGATCTTGGTAGGAAAGGGCCCTTATAGGGGCCGTTTGGTACCAAGATCTCGCCGGGGGGCGGGGCGGGGCGGGGCGGGGCGGGGGTCAGGGCACGGGGGTTGGGTGGGGGGTGGGGCGGGCTGCTCTTGCGGCTGTGCGCAGGCGCAGCAGGCCCGCCGCCACCGCGCCGGCGCCTGTCGCCAGGCCGACCACCACGAGCACCCGGACCAGCACGGCCGGGCCGGCGGCCGGGGGGATCGCGCGGGACAGCGCGGCCAGGTTCGTCGCCCCGGCGAACAGCGTGAGGCAGGCGCCGGCGAGCGCGAGCACGAAGTCGGCGGCCGGGCGGCGGGCCAGCGCGTACCCGCCCGCGGCGAGCGCGCCGAGCCCGGTGAGCAGCGTCCACACCTGGCCGGTGACCAGTTCGGCGAGCGTTCCGCCGACGCCGGGGGCGCCGGTGTCCAGCGCGCGGGCGACTGTGAGCGCCACCGTGGCGGCGCCGCCCAGGGCGAGCAGGGCGCCGACCGCGCGCAGCGCCCGCACCCCGGCGGCGGTGCCGCCAGGTGCCAGCCCGGCCGCGCCGATCAGCAGGAAGCCCAGTGTGGCGGCAACCCACCAGGGGTACGGGTCGGGCGGCGGCACCCAGTCCAGCGTGCCGCGTACGGCTCCGGCGGTGTCACCGGCGCGGAGCGGCACCGTCCAGTCGCGTACCCGGTGCTCCCGGTCCGGTGCGGTGGCGACGGCGGCCGGCGGAGCCTCCTCCCGCCACAGCGTGCGCTGGTCGTGCCAGCGGGCTGTGGGTCCGTCGTCGATCCGCCGCCAGTCCGGCGCGGCGGCCGGGTTCGCCTCGGCCGGCAGCCGGGTCTCCCCGGCCAGCGTCCGGTTCAGGTAGGTGGCGGGGGAGCGGGTGTTCTCGTAGACGCCGCCCGGGCCGATGCGCAGGTACGGCTCACCGGAGTAGCCGAGCACTGTGACCTCGGCGCCGGTGTCGTTCGTCAGCTCCAGCCGCGCGCCGGCCTCCACCATGCGCGCGGTGAGCCCGGGGCGGTCGGGGTCGACGCCGCTGATCGTGGCGCGGTAGTCGGTGCCGTCGGGCGCGTCCGCGCCGTGCGCGGCGGCCGGCGCGGCGAGCGTGAGCAGTGCGGTGGCCGCGACGACGAGCACCAGCGCGGCCCGGCGCAGGGGTGCGATCACTTGCCGGCCGCCTCCACCGCCGACTTGATCCCCTCGGGGCTGCGGTCCTGGAGGTCACTGCCGTTGACCTTGATGGTCGGGGTGCTGGTCACGCCGGACTTGCTCGCCTCGTCGGTGACGTGCTCGGTCCACGGCCGGTACGTGCCGTCGGAGACGCAGGAGGCGAACTCGTCGCGGTTCAGCCCGACGCCCGCGCCGATGTCGACGAGTTCGTCGTTGCTGAGCCCGGCGCCGCCCTCCGGCGGCTGCTTGGTGAACAGTTGGTCGGTGAACTCGCGGAACTTGCCGCCCTGCGCGGCGCAGCCGGAGGCGGCCGAGGAGCGGGTCGAGTATTCAGTGGTGGAGAAGCGGTTCAGGAACGCGACCGGGTGGAACACCAGCCTCGCCTTGCCCTCGCTGACGAGCTGGTTGAGCGTCTCGCCGCTGATCTGCTGGAACTGCTTGCAGGCCGGGCAGAGGTAGTCCTCGTACAGGTCGATGGTGACCGGCCCGGTGCCGAGCACGATGCCGGTGCCGGCGTCGTTGGCCCCGGGCGGGGCGGTGAACTCGTCGGACTTCTGGCTGGAGTAGACCGCCCAGCCGATGCCACCGGCGATGACGAGCACCAGCACCGCGGCGATCGAGGTCCAGAGCGTCCGCTTGCGCCGCTTCTCCCGGGCGATCTGCTCGCGTACGACCCGGGCCGCGTCCTTGCGCCCCTTGCGACTACTCATCGGTGTCCTCCACGGTGTCGTCGCCCGCCAGCCACCCGTCCACGGAGAACGGGGTGCGGGGCCAGATCAGCAGGAACCCGGCGAGTACCAGGAACCCGAGGTCCCGGAGGATCTCCGGGAGGTAGCTGGGCGTCTGGCCGGCGGCGAGCTGCCCGCCGCTGCCGAAACACCCGCAGTCGATGGCCAGGCCACGGGCCCAGGCCGAGGCGATGCCGGCGATGAAGACCACGAGCAGTGCCGCTGACACGCCGGCGCTGATCCGGGTGGCGAGCCCGGCGAGCAGCAGGACGCCCAGGGCCAGCTCGACGAACGGCAGCGCCGCGCCGATCACAGTGGCCACGTCGTACGGCATCACCTGGTACGCGTTCACGGCCCGGCCCGAGGCGGCCAGGTCACCGACCTTGGTGCCGCCGGCGATCAGCCACACGGCTGCCAGTCCGAGGCGGGCCGCGACGCCGAGCCAGGGCCGCAGGGTCGGCCAGCGGCCGGCCCGGGAGGGGGAGGGGGTCACAGTCATTCGTCGTCCGAGCGCCACGAAAGGTTCCCGCTATCCGGCCAGTGTGTCGCCGACGGCGTCGACCAGTTCGTCGCGGGCGCGGGCGACCCGGGAGCGGATGGTGCCCACCGGCACCCCCTCCACGTCGGCGGCCTCGGCGTACGACAGGCCGAGCAGCTGGGTGAGCACGAACGCGGAGCGCCGCTCGGCTGGTAGCCGGCGGACCAGGTCGGTGGCGCCGAGCTGGCCGGCCGGGTCCGGGTAGGGGCGGTCGGTGGCGGCCTGGGCGGCGAGCCGCGCGTCGAGCCGGCGGCGGCGTACGACTGTGCGCAGGTGGTCGGCGCAGGCCCGCCGGGCGATGCCGAGCAGCCAGGTACGCACGCTGGAGCGCCCCTCGAAGCCGGACAGCGCCCGGAACGCCCGCAGGTACGTCTCCTGGGTCAGGTCGTCCGCGCTGTCCGGGTCGACGAGCGCGGCGGCGAAGCGCCACACCTCGGCCTGGGTGGCCCGGACGAAGGCGGCCTGCGCGTCGCGGTTCCCGTACCGGGCGGCCAGCGCCCAGCCGGTGGCCGCGTCCCGGGCAGCGTCGGGCGCCGACTCGGGGCGGTCGGCGGCGGTGTCGCGCGGGCCGGGGATCACGTCACCCGAGGTTACGCGGCGTACCTGGAGGGGACAGGGTCCTTCGACCCATTCCGTGGTCCCGCACACGCCGGGAACTTTTTCCGCCGGCCGTCCGACTACCCTCCCATGACCTCCGAGCAGGCCCGGCGTGGCGCGCGCCGCCGCACCGGGTGGGCGCTCGGTCACGCCTGCCGGAGACCGGCTCGCCGGACCCGCCCCGGTTCGGGAACCATTACGGTCATGACTGCTGCCGTACGCCGCCCGTCCCGGGTCGTCGCCGCCCGCTCCGGGGCCGTCGCCGGGCTGCTGCTCCTGCTGGTCGCCCTGCTGCTCACACCGGCCACCCCGGCCGCCGCCCACGCGGTGCTGGTGAGCAGCAGCCCGGCCGCCTCCGCCGTGGTGCCCGAGGCGCCCGCGCAGGTGGTGATCACGTTCAGTGAGGGCGTCCGCAAGGTGCCCGGGAAGGTACGGGTGATCGCCCCCGACGGCTCGCGGGCCGACCGGGGCGAGCCGACGTTCCAGGGCGCCGAGGTCACCATCCCGGTGGACCCGTCCGGCGGCCGCGGCACCTACCTGGTCAGCTACCGGGTCATCTCGGCCGACAGCCACCCGGTCTCCGGCGCCTTCACCTACTCCGTCGGCGCGCCGTCGGAGCCGCCCACCGACAGCGGCTCGGACAACCGGGCGAACCCGGTCACCGAGAACGCGGTGAAGGTGGCGAAGTACGCCGGCTACACCGGCTTGCTGCTGCTCGTCGGCCCGGCGCTGGTGCTCGCCGCGCTCTGGCCGCGCCGGCTGTCCCGCCGGGGACCGGCACGGCTGGCCTGGACCGGGCTGGGCCTGCTGGCGGTGGCCACGGTGGCCGAGGTGTGGCTCCAGGTGCCGTACGTCAACGGCGGCGGCCTGTTCGACGTGACCGGTTCCGGCCTGGGTGACGTGCTGGGCAGCGCCTACGGCACCACGCACCTGGTCCGGCTGGGTCTGCTCGCCGCGGCGGCGTTCCTGCTCCGGCCGCTGTTCGCCGGTCCGATCGGCCGTACCGACGGGATCATCCTGGCGGTCCTCGGCGGGGCGGCGCTGTTCACCTGGCCGCTGGCCGGGCACGCGGCGGCCTCGCCCGCGCCCGCGGTGTCGGTGGTCGTGGACGCGGTCCATCTGGGCGGCATGGCCGTCTGGCTGGGCGGCCTGGTGATGCTCGCGGTGTTCCTGCTGCGCCGGGCCGACGAGCGCGAGCTGGACGCGATCCTGCCGATCTGGTCCCGCTGGGCCGCGCTCGCGGTGGCCGCGCTGCTGCTGGCCGGCACCGTGCAGGGTCTGATCGAGGTGGCCAGCCTGCAGGCGCTGTTCGACACCACGTACGGCCGGCTCCTGCTCGCCAAGATCGTGCTGTTCGCGCTGGTGATCGGCGTGGCCGCGTACTCCCGGGCGCTGGTGCGGCGGCGGGTCGCCGCCGGGCGGCCGGGCGCGATGCGGCGGGCCGTGGTGGCCGAGCTGGTGATCACGGCGGTGGTGCTGGGCGTGTCGGCGACGCTCGTGCAGACCACCCCGGCGCGGACCGCCGCCGCGAACGTCGCGGGCGTCGAGCAGGGCTACTTCTCCACCACGCTGAGCAGCCCGATCTACTCGCTGGAGGTCCAGCTGGACCCGGCCGAGACCGGCAACAACTCGATGCACCTGTACGCCTACACCAAGGACAGCCGCCCCCAGCCGGTGCAGGAGTGGAAGGTCACCGCCGCGCTGCCGTCGGCCGGGATCGAGCCGATCACCGTCCCGCTGCTGCCGCTGAGCGACAACCACGCCACCGGCGAGGTCAACCTGCCGGCCCGGGGCGACTGGCAGTTGCGCATCACCGTCCGCACGACCGACATCGACCAGGCCACGGTGACCGCCACCGTGCCGATCAAGTAACGGAAGGTCCCATCTGATGATCCGTCTCCGGCGCCCCGCGACGATCGCCGCGCTGACCCTCACCGCCGTCGCCACGGCTGTGCTCGGCCTGGCCGGTCCGGCCTCGGCGCACGTCACGATCAACCCGGCCGAGGGTACGCAGGGCGGCTACGGCCGGTTCGCGTTCCGGGTGCCGAACGAGAGCGACACGGCGTCGACAGTCAAGGTCGAGGTGAACCTGCCGGAGAACGCGCCGGTCGGCTCGGTCTCCACCATGCCGGTGGCGGGCTGGACGGCGGCGGTGGAGAAGCGCAAGGTCGACCCGCCGATCGAGGTGCACGGCAGCCAGCTCACCGAGGCGGTCTCCAAGCTGACCTTCACGGCCGCGCCGAACGGCGGCGTGAAGCCGGGCGAGTTCCAGGAGTTCCCGGTGTCGATGGGCCCGCTGCCGCAGGCCGACACGATGGTGTTCAAGGTGCTCCAGACGTACTCCGACGGCAACGTCTCCCGGTGGATCGAGGAGCCGACGCCGGGCGCGGAGGAGCCGGAGAGCCCGGCGCCGGTGCTCACGCTGGCCGCCTCGGCGCCCGCCTCGGCGGGCGCGAGTGCGCCGGCTGCCGCCGCGGCCGACGACGACGATGACGACGACGCCGGCTCCGGCGCGGCCGTCGCCCTCGGCGTGGCCGGCCTGGTCGCCGGACTGGGCGGCCTGGCCCTCGGCGGCCTGGCGTTCGCGCGTACCCGGCGGGAGCCCGCCGCGAAGTCCTGAACGTGAGCGACGCACCGGCCCGGCGGAACGATCCGCCGGGCCGGTCGCCGTCCCGGACGGGTGCCGCCGATATCCGGCGATCGGCCGACACGCGTCGGTAAGGTCGGCCGGGTAGTTGGCTACCGAGAGGGACGACGCGAATGCGTTTCGTACGCACGATCGCCGGCATGGTGCTGCTGGCGTTGGGGATTCCGGCGCTGCTGGCAGGCGGAGGTCTCTGGCTCGCCGCCCGGCACGCCGGCCCGGACGGCGGCTTCGACGCCCGGTTCGAGCCGGTCCGCACGCCCGCCCGCGCGGTGCTGGTGACCGACGTGGACGCGTTGCTGCGCGCCGACCTGCCGCTGGCGCGCACCGGGCAGGCCCGGCTGCACCTGACCGCGCGGGACGACGACGGCCCGGTCTTCCTCGGCCTCGCCCCGACCGACCAGGTGCGAGGGTGGCTGGCCGACGTCCCGCACAGCACCGTGCGCCGCGTGGCGGTCACCCGGGGCCCGCTGCCGGTCGACCTGGACCCGGCCACCGCCGGCACCGGCGCCGCCGTGCCGATGACTCAGCCCTTCTGGGTACGCGAGGGCGTCGGCTCCCTGGAGTGGAGCCCGGCGGAGCTGTCCGGCCGGTCGCTGAGCCTGGTCGTCATGCGCGTGGACGGCGCGGACGGGCTCGACCTGCGGATGCGTGCCGAGTTGCGGGCCGGGTGGTTCCCCGGGCTGGCGTGGGCGCTGCTGGCCGGCGGGACGCTGCTGGTAATCCTCGCCGTGGTGGTGCTGCTGCGCCCGCTGCGGCCGCGTGAGGTGGTCTTCGTGGTCGAGCCGGACCAGGTGCCGGTGCTGGCCGGGCGTCTCGGCGTCACCTCGCTGAGCGGGCTGGGCCGCCAGCCGGGCCCGGCGTCGCGACCCGAGCGGCACCTGGTGGCAGTGGGCTCCGGGCCCGGTGGGCGGACCCGCGCGGCGATCGCGCCGCCCAGCCGGTGCCCCGACGGCCGGGACTGACGACGAGAACCCGAACGGCCCTCCGCGCTGCCGACGCGGAGGGCCGTTCTTCACCGGGGGATCGGTGCTACCTGGGAGAAAACTGAGGTAGTTGATACCAGATTAGCGCTGATCGCCATTTGTTGCGAGGTGTGTCCGTTCAGTCCGGGTCATCGGTTTCTCGTCCGCGTGCCGACGGATCGGCAGCGCCGCGAGCACCAGCAGGCTCAGCAGGACGTACATGTTGCGGACCACGAAGTCGACCGGGTCGTCCGTGTGCACGATGGCGGTGCCCCAGTCCTGGAACGTCACCAACCCGTACACGATCGGCAGGCCGACGACGGCGGCCAGCGCGAAGAGGCCGCCGCGACGGCGGGCCCCGGCGGGCGTCGCCGGATCGGCGTCCAGTGCCGCGTCGACGAGCACCACCACCGCGGGAATGAACCAGTACAGGTGGTGGATCCAGGTGATCGGGCTGACCAGCCCGCCCACCAGCCCGGTCAGGGTGAGACCCACCAGCGCGTCCCCCGCCCGGGCCGCGCGCGCCGCCCGCCACAGGCCGAACGCGGCCACCGCCAGCGCGAGCAGCAGCCACAGCAGCCGGTCCGGCTCGGCCGGCGCGGTCAGGCGGCTGAGCAGCCCGAACAGCGACTGGTTGCCGGTGTAGTCGGGGCGGCCCACCCGGTCGGTCACCCACAGCTCGTGGGTCCAGAAGCGCCACGAGTCGCCCGGCGCGACCGCCGCCGCCAGCAGTGTGGCCACCGCCGCTGTCACCGCCGCCACGGCCGCCGCCCGCCACTTCCGGGCGGCGAGCAGGTAGACCACGAAGATGCCGGGAAAGAGCTTGAGCGCCGCCGCCAGTCCCACGCCCACACCGGCCCAGCGCCGGCCCTGCGGTACGGCGAACAGCAGGTCGCCGAGGATCAGCACCACGAGCAGCATGTTGATCTGCCCGAGCGTGATCGTCTCCCGGGTGCTCTCCACCGCCAGCACCAGCAGCACGGCGACGGTGAGGCCGAACCCCCGCGGCAGGTCGTGCCGCCGCAGCACCGGCAGTACCAGCCAGCGCGTGGTCACCACCACCGCGGCCACTGTGAGCACCGCGAAGGCGGCGATCGCCACCCCGAGCCGCAGATACCCGAACGGCGCCAGGAGCAGCGCCGCGAACGGCGGATAGGTGAAGTAGAGCGCGCCCTGCACCCGGTCCGGCTGGACGTAGTCGTAGAGCGGGTGCCCGGCCGCCCACCAGTCCATCGCCGACATGTAGATCTTCTGGTCGTAGTAGTCGTGCCGCAGGTTGCGCAGGTAGGGCGCCGGCATGATCGCGATCAGCGCCAGCACCACGACCACCCGGCGGGCCGTACGCCCGCCCGCGTCGTCACGGGGGACGGCGGGTGGGGCGACGGGTTCGGCTGGCACGCAGGAAACCCTAGCGGTCCACCTCGGCCGCCGGGCCGAGGCGCGGGCGCGTCGGCGGCGCGTAGTCTGTTCCGGTGGCTGATCTTCTCGTCTGGATCGACTGTGAGATGACCGGGCTCGACCTGCGGCGGGACGCCCTGATCGAGGTCGCCGCGCTCGTCACCGATCCCGACCTCAACGTGCTCGGTGACGGCGTGGACGTGGTGATCCACGCCGACGACGAGGCGCTCGACGGCATGCCGGAGATCGTGCGGACCATGCACGCCAAGTCCGGCCTCACCGAGGAGGTACGCCGCTCCACGGTGACGCTGGCCGAGGCCGAGGACATGGTGCTCGACTACGTGACCAGCTACGTGAAGGACCCGCGTACGGCCCCGCTGTGCGGCAACTCGATCGCCACCGACAGGGGTTTCCTGGCCCGCGACATGACCCGGCTCGACGCGCACCTGCACTACCGGATGATCGACGTGTCCTCGATCAAGGAGCTGTGCCGGCGCTGGTACCCGCGGGTGTACTTCGGGCAGCCGCAGAAGGGCCTGGCCCACCGGGCGCTCGCCGACATCCGGGAGAGCATCCGCGAGCTGGAGTACTACCGGCGGACCGTGTTCGTGCCGCTGCCGGGGCCGGACGTCGAGGCCGCGAAGGCGATCGCCGCCCAGCTCTGACGCCCCGGCCGAACCCGGTGGACGGGGTCGGCCGGAGTGTGGCTATGATTAGTCCGCGCACCGCCCGGGTGACCGGAGCGGCGAGCATGGTGGCTGTAGCTCAGTTGGCAGAGCACCGGGTTGTGGTCCCGGTTGTCGTGGGTTCAATTCCCATCAGTCACCCCAACACGAAGCCCCCTCCTCCGGGAGGGGGCTTCGTCGTGTGCCGGGTGTCCCGGCGGCCGATCAGGGGGTGGGCTCGACGCTCGGCGTACCGGCGTCCGGCGTGGTGTCGTCCGACGGCGGCTCGTACGGCAGGGCGCTGCCCTTGACGTACTCGTCCCAGCTCATGTTCCAGTCGGTCCAGCCGTTGCCGTTCTGGAGCTTGCGCTCGGTGCCCTTGACGGTGATCGGGTCACCGATGCGGGTGTTGGCGAACAGCCAGTTGCCTTCCTTCATCGAGACGTTGACGCAGCCGTGCGACACGTTCGTGCGGCCCTGCACGCCCTCGGACCAGGGCGCGGCGTGGATGAACTCGCCGCCCCAGGTGAGCCGCTGGGCGTAGTCGATCTCGGTGCGGTAGCCCTCCTCCGGGCCCAGCTCCTCCAGGGTGTCGAAGACCGTGTGCCGGAGCTTCTCGATCACCACCATGGTGCCGCTGGAGGAGGGGGTGCTCTTCTTGCCCAGGCTCACCGGGATGGTCTTGACCACCTTGCCGTCGCGGGTGACAGTCATCCGCTTGGTGCGGTTGTCGACTGTCATCACGAACGACGGGCCGATCTTGACGTCGACGCTGAGGTCGGCGCGGCCGTACCAGCCGCCGCCCAGCGGCAGCCCGCCCGCCTGCACCTTGTAGCTGACCGTGCTGTTGGCCTTCCAGAACGTCTTGGGCCGGTAGCGCACCTCGGTCGGGCTCACCCAGTGCCAGATGCCCTCCTGGGCGGGCTTCGAGGTGACAGTCATCCGGCGCTGGATGTCGTCGCGATAGTCCTCCGGGATGGCCCGGCCGAACTTCACGATCAGCGGCATGGCCACGCCCACGACCTGGTTGTCGCCCAGGAAGCTGGTGACCCGGATCTGCTTGGCCGGCTTCGCCATCGTGGTGAACGTGCTGGTCGCGGTGGCGGGCTTGCCGTCGTCGCCGGTCGCGGTGACGGTCGCCGTGTACGTCTGCCCGTACTCCAGGGCCGAGGACGGCAGCCAGCTCGCGCCGTCCGCCGCGAGCGTGCCGTCGACGACCTTGCCGGCGGCGTCCTTCAGCTCGACTGTGGTCTCCTGCGCCTCCTTCGTGGTGAAGGTGATGGCGGTGGACGCGGGCACGTCCCTGGCGTCGGCGGCGGGCTCGCTGATGGTGGCCGCCGCCTTCGGGGCCTTCTCGCCCTCGTCGCCGCCGCCCTGCCAGCTCGACGGCTTGTCGCCGCCGCCGCTGGTGCAGGCGGTCAGGGCCATCGCGGCGGCGAGCAGCCCGGCCGCCAGCGCACGGCGGCGGCCGACGCGTCGGGCGCTCGCGCCCCGGATCGGTTCGTCCTGGCCAGCTCGCATGAGTCCCTCACAAAGTGATGCCGTGCCCCGTCGTCTCTGGTCAGACGCGCCGGAGCGGGTACGCGTTGCCGGACGTGAAACGGAACACCCTGCGCGGGTGTAACGATTCCGCCGTCGTCCGGCGCTTTGTCGGAGGTGGCATGTCCGACCACGTTACGCCGGTCAGAACGGCGCCGGCTGCCCGCCCTGCGGAACCGGCAGCGCGCTGCCGGCGACGAACTGCGACCAGCTCATGCTCCACGCCGTCCAGCCGTTACCAGGGGCCAGGCGGCGTTCGGTGCCCTTCACCGTGATCGGGTCGCCCACCATCGTCTTGCCGAACAGCCACCGGCCGTTGGCCATCGACACGTTGACGCAGCCGTGCGAGACGTTGCGGCGCCCCTGCACGCCCTCGGACCACGGAGCGGCGTGGATGTACTCGCCACCCCAGGTGATCCGCTGGGCGAAGTCGATCTCGGTGACGTAGCGGTTGGCCGGGTCGGGCTCGCTGCGGGTGTCGAAGACGGTGGACTCCTTCTTCTCCATCACCACCATCGTGCCGCTGGAGGAGGGGGTGCTCTTCTTGCCCAGACTGACCGGCAGCGTACGGATGACAGTGCCGTTCTCGGAGACCGTCATCTGCTTGGTCGCGTTGTCCACGGTCATCTCGAACGCGCGGCCGATCTCGGCGGTGGCGCTGCGGTCGATGTTGCCGTAGCGGCCGTTGCTCAGCGGGATCCCGGCCAGCGCCAGCCGGACCGTGATCGTGGTGCCGGTCTTCCAGTACTCCGGGGCCCGGTAGTACGCCTGGGTGCCGTTGTCGACCCAGTGCCAGGCGCCGGGCTGCGGCGGGTCGGTCTGCACGAACATCCGCTTCTGCACCGCCGCCCGGTCCTTCTTCGGGATGCCCGGGGAGAACTCGGCGACCACGGGCATGGCCACCCCGTACGTCTTGCCGCTGAACATGTAGAGGCCGGAGCCGATCATCGACTTGGGCTTGGCCATCGTGGTGAACGTGCTGGTGCCCTGGTAGGTCTGGCCGTCCTTGCCGGCGCCGGTGACCGTGGCGGTGTACTTGGTGCCGTACTTCAGCGCGGCCGACGGCACCCAGCTGGAGCCGTCGCGCCGCATCCGCCCGGCGACGCTGGCGCCGTCGGCGGTGGCGAGCGCCACCTTCGACACGGTGCCGCCGCCGGGGATGCGGGCGCTGATCTCGGTGCTGACCGGGCGGCCGCTCGCGCCGTCGGCCGGGCTCACCGTCAGCGGCGGCGCGGCGGCGCTGTCGCTGGGTGCGACGCTCGGGTCGGGCGCGGAGGACGAGACGCCGCCGACCTGCTGCTGGCCGGGCACGAACTCCGGCTTCTTCCCCTCGTCGCCGCCGCTGCCGCACCCGGTCAGTGCCAGCGACGCCGTCAGGACCAGGGCGCCCACCGTCGCCCCGGCCCGCGCGAACCTGCCCATGCCCACCCCTGTCCTCGCGTGCCTGGCGGACATCGTGCCGTATCGACGCTCCCGCGCCCGCCCCCGCGCCGGATCAGGTGACCGTTTTGGCCGCTTTCGCCGGTTAAGCTCGTCCGAAGGGTGGACCCCGGTATCGGATTGGAACCCGCCTCGGCGGGCGTGCTAATCTTCTTCCCGTTGTCAGCGAGCGCCGCTAGCTCAACTGGCAGAGCAGCGGACTCTTAATCCGCGGGTTCGGGGTTCGAGTCCCTGGCGGCGCACCAACGAGCAAGGCCCTGACCAGGCGTTAACGCCGGCCGGGGCCTTTTTCGCGTACGGTGCCCCGGTGCGCGCCGGGGTGGCCGCCCGTGGGTGGAACGCCACGTGCGTCACACCGGCCGCAGGGCACCCATGACGTTCCACCGAGGCGCGGTCCGCCCGTCGGCGCCGCTTGTGCGGTCGCCCTAATCTGATCATGATCGTAACGGCCACGATGGATGGTCGGGTGACGACGATCAGGACGGGAGAAGACATGAAAGCCTTCGGACGGCCGCGGATCCGCAGCCTCGTCGCCGCCACCTCGGTCGTGGGCGCCTTGGTGCTCGGTCTGGGTGCGCCCGCGTACGCGGACTACTCGAGCCCGACCTACTCGACGTTGAAGGCCTGCAACGAGGCCCGGCCCAAGTACCAGTCGTCGTGGACGAAGCCGCAGGCGTGCCGTCCCATGTACAACTGGGACGGCACGAAGGTGATCGGTTACGCGTTCCTGGTGAAGACCCAGGGCTAGTGCGGTCGCCCGCCGGGCTGCCAGGAGCGGCACCGGCGGGCGTCCACCCGCCTTCGGCATCGCTCCTCGCGCCAGGGAGGGACAGTGCGCGCCGTACCCGCCGGCAGCTCGGACACGATCCTCGTCTGCATCCGGGGCAACTCCGGCTCGGGCAAGAGCAGCATCGCCCGGGAGCTGCGACGCCGGCACGGCCGGGGCTGCGCCCTCGTCGAACAGGACTACCTGCGTCGCATCGTCCTGCGCGAACGGGACAACCCCGGCGGCGTGGCGCCCGCCCTGATCGAGCAGACCGTCCGGTTCGCCCTCGACCACGGCTACCACGTGGTCCTGGAAGGCATCCTGTACACCGGCCGCTACCGCGACGTGCTGACCTCGCTGCGGGACGGTCACCGGGGGCGGTCGCTGTTCTGCTACCTCGACGTGTCGCTGGCCGAGACGCTGCGCCGGCATCTGACCCGCCCGCAGGCCGCTGACTTCACCGCCGCGCAGATGAGCGGCTGGTACGCCGCGCACGACGTCCTGGGCTGGCCCGGCGAACTCGTCCTCCCGGAGAGCGCCGGTCTGGACCAGGCCGTGGAGGCGATCGCGGCTGCCTCCGGACTGCCTCAGGACGGGTGCGACGACGACAGGCGCTAGCCGGCGTCATTTGCCCTTCCGGTTACTGCAAGGGGCAGTCTGGGGGTCATGTTGTCGATCAGCGAGTTCAGCCAGATGTGCCACCTGTCCCCGCAGGCGCTGCGCTTCTACCACGCCGAGGGGCTGCTCGTGCCCGCCGGGATCGACGACCGGACCGGCCACCGCTCGTACGCCTTCGACCAGGTGGAACGGGCCATGCTGATCACCTTGCTGCGGGACACCGGGATGAGCGTCAAGCTGGTCCGGCGCGCCCTCGACGAACCGGACCAGGCGGTCGCCCTGCTCGACCGGCACAGCGACGAGGTCAGCCGGCAACGGCAAGCTCAGGCCGACGCCATCGCTGCGGCCCGCGCCGCCTTCGAGGCGCAGCCCGAACCGCGGTTGCGGCACGTGCCGGCCACGACTGCGGTGGCGCGGCTCGTGCCCGGCACACCGCTGGGCCGGGACGCGCAGGAGTGGGACCGGGCCGAGGAGATCATCACGGCGGCGGCGGCCGACCTGGTCACCACCGTGCGGCAGGCCGGCGTCACCTGCCGGGGTGAGCCGTGGCGGACGCTGGCACTGGAGACGCCGGAGCAGGACCGGCGCGTACTCGACGGCACCGGGCCGTTCTGGACGGTCAAGGTCGCTGTGGATGGCACCCCGGAGACACTGCCGTCCCTGCCCGCCGGCCTGATCGTGCAGACGCCCGACGCCCACGACGAGCTGTCCATCTTCATGCCGGGCCGCAACACGATGGCCAAGTACTGCACTGTGGTCCTGCGCCTGCTCGACGCCGCCCCTGTCGACGGCGACCGGTTCGTGAACCTGGCGCGTCTGCGTCAGGAGGTCCGCCCCGACGGCGTGCTGAGCAGCGCGCCCGTCGAACGCCGGCCGGGGTCACCCACGGAGGACCTTGAGCGCTGAACCCGCCCGCAGCCCGGATGTCAGAAGGTCGGCCAACCCTGACGAAATCGGTGCCGCAGTGCTTTCGACTGGTAATCGTCTTCGCCGATTGCCTCGCTCGCGTCGCGCATGATGATCACCGACGCGTCACTCCGCGGACGAGGGCGATCCCGACGCCCGAATGAGGCGAATATCGCTCGGTGTTCTGACGACACGAATCGGTTTTCCGTTGTCGCTGTTCGGTGCTCCGTGCTGGACCGATGACCTGCCCGAGCGGCTGGCGTGATGCCGCCCGCCGCCATTTCGGTGCGTCCATGAGTCTGATTGGTCCGGCACTGTCTCCCGATGGGCGAGTGCCGCATCGGCTGATTGTTCGATCAATGGCAACTACGCCGTGTCATATTCGAAGATGGCGATGCGTGAAATTAGTTCGCAATGGTGAAGTGCCCGCGCGGCGTCAGTTGACTGCGGCAACCATCTACTGATCTGCGGTTTTGAAGATCGATCCGACCGCCTGACGCCACCACTCGTGGGTGCGGCAGTCGCCGAACGCTCCAATGTGGAGGACGCAATCGACTACCGAGCGTGTTGATCGATCGATGGGATGTCCAGTTCGCCGTGATCCGTCCTGACAGAACGTGTCCGACCTTGTGCGCTGAGGCAGGACGCCCTTAGAGTCCCGCTCGCACAACTGCAAAGCACACGGGGGAGGGTTTGTGGCACGTCGAGTGACGGCCACTGTCCGTTCGTGCCTGGCTGCGGGCGTCGCCGTACTGACGGCGGCCGCGTTGGCGGGCGTACCGGGAGAACCGGCGGAGTTTCTCGCCGCTGGACCGGACGGCGTGACAGGTGGCGTGGAGAGCCGGACCGATGAGGCGGTGTCCCTTCGGGCCGCCCGCGAGTCCGGCAAGCCGGTGCAGGTCAAGAGCCTCACGTCGGAGACCACCGAGGTCTTCGCCCTACCGGACGGTCAGTTCCGGGCCGAGCTTTCGGTCGGCGCGAGCCGGATCCGGCGCGGTGACCAGTGGGTTCCGGTCGATCTGACCCTGCGCAAGGGCGCGGACGGGCGGATTGCCGCCGTCGCCCACCCGTTCGATCTGGTCGTCTCCGGCGCGCAACCGAGCGGGACGCAGGAGCTGGCAGTCCTCGGCCACGGGGCCGACCGGCTCGCGGTCGGCTGGGCCGGTCGGCTGCCCGAGCCGAAGCTGGACGGCGGACGGGCCACCTATGTCGACACGCTGCCCGGGGTGGACCTGATCGTCGAAGCGACCCGCGCCGGGATGGAGGCGTTCTTCGTCGTCAAGGACCGCAGCGCCGTGAAGCAGGTCGCCCGACTCACGCTGCCGATCACCGGGCCGAACGCCGCCCGGGCGGTCCGCGACGCCGGCGGCAACACCGCCATCCAGGACACCGCCGGCCGGGTGGTTGCGCGCACTCCCGCACTGCGAATGTGGGACGCGCGGGTCGACGCGCTCGGCAATCCCGCCGCCGAGACGGCGGTTGCATCCACGATCGCCCCTGCCGCCGGGGCCCGTGGAACCGGCCGGCTCGACCTGACGCTGACCCCGGACATGCGCTGGCTGACCGACTCCGAGCGGGAGTATCCGATCGTCATCGACCCGACGATCAACCCGCTGTACACCACCTTCGACACGTTCATCCAGGCCGGCGACACGGTCAACCGGGGCGGCACCGACGACCTCCGGCTCGGTCGGCTCGGTCCGACCGGGCCCGTCACCCGGTCCTTGCTGCGCTGGGACACCGCGGCCCTCGTCGGCAAGCAGATCACCTCTGCCACCGTCTCGTTCTGGAACTGGTGGTCGCCCCTGTGCGAGGGCCGGTCGTGGGAGCTCTGGACCGTGGGGGCCGTGGCCGACGACATGATCTGGGATACCCAGCCGGCATGGAACAACCAGGAGGCGACCACCCTGGCGACTGCCGGCTACGACGCCAGTTGCAACGACGCCTGGGTCGGGATCAGCGGTACCAAGTTCTTCCAGCGCGCGGCGAACGCCGGTGACACCCGCGCCGACATGGGCCTACGGGCCACCGACGAAACCGATTCGAAGTCCTTCAAGCAGTTCCGCTCCCGCAACGCGACCGCCAGTGCCGAGGTGCCCAAGGCCAGCGTCACCTACAACTCGTGGCCGACCGTGACGGCCCGGTCGACCGTCCCTGCCACCACGTGCGCGACCGGGTCGGGTCGTCCGCTCGTCAACACCCTCACGCCGCAGCTCAAAGCAACAGTCACCGATGGTGACGGCACCGCGATGACTGTCACCTTCGAGTGGTGGGCGATGAACGCCGACGGGCCGATCGGTGCGGCGAGCCTCAGCGGCGTCGCCTCCGGGGCCACCGCCGCCGCGACCGTGCCGGCCGGGGCCTTCGTCGACGGCGGCATCTACCGCTGGCGGGTGAAGGCCGCGGACGGGGTCAGCGGCAGCGACATCTGGTCGTCGTTCTGTGAGATGCAGGTGTACACCACGGCCACTCCGGTCACCGGTTGCACCGGCGGAACGGACAGCGACTTCAACGGCGACGGCGTCGCCGACATCGCGATCGCCGACCCGGAGGCCACTGTCAACGGCCAGATCCGTGCCGGCCGCATCAACGTCACGTACGGCGGCAGCACGACGGTGCACACCCTGCACGAGGGTGGGGCCAACATGCCCGGTGCAGCCGAGGCGGGTGACCGCTTCGGCACGTCGATCGCCGCGTACGACGCCAACAACGACGGGTGCACCGACCTGGCGGTCGGCGTGCCGAACCAGGCCGTCAGCGGCCAGGCCCAGGCCGGTGTCGTGTACGTACTGCTCGGATCACCCGCCGGCCTCGCGCAGGGCCCGCCCGCCGTCTCGTACCACCAGGACAGCGCCAACGTCCCCGACGCGGCCGAGGCGTACGACTGGTTCGGCTACGCCGTGGCCGGCAGCCGGACGGCCAGCGGTGAGCCGTACCTCGTCATCGGCGCGCCCGGTGAAGGGCTGGCCAACCCGGTCACCGGGATCGTGCATTACATGCGCGGCACCGTGAACGTGGCGATGTCCCAGGGCAGCGGCATCCCGGGCGCGGCCGAGATCGACGACCGAACGGGCTATGCGGTGGCCGCCTCCACCCACCACTGGGCGGTCGGTTCCCCGGGCGAGGCGATCGGCACCGAGGCCTTCGCCGGAGCGGTGAACGTCTTCAGCCACACGCTGAGCAACGGGCTGCCGACCCTCGCCGCCGGCCTGGAGCAGAACGTCGCCAACGTCTCGAACGACGCCGAGGCCAACGACAACTTCGGCAAGTCGATCTCGATCGCGCCGTACCGGCCCGTCGGTGCTCCCGCCGGCCAGGCCGACTCGCTGGTCGTTGTCGGTGTGCCGGGTGAGGACCTGGTCGTCGCGGCCACCAACACCCCGGCGCCGGACGCCGGGCTGGTGCACCGGTTCCACGTCACGGCCGCGAACACCTTCACCGAACTGCCCGCGATCACGTACGCCTCGGAGGACGGCGACTACCTCGGCGAGAAGGTCGTGGTGGTGAACACCGCGCCGGGCAGTGAGGGCACCAACGCGACGATGTTCGTCGCAATCGGCGTGCCGGGTGAGGACGCGGGCACGTCGGTGGCCGACTCCGGACGGGTACGTGTCTTCCCGGCGCTGGCCAATCCGATCGGCACCCCGACCACGCTGCACCGGGAATCGGGCGGCATGCCGGGGACGGCCGGCGCCCAGGAACTGGTCGGCACCTCGCTCTCGGCCACCTCGCAGCGGCTCTATGTCGGCACCCCCTACGGTGCCGACGCCGTCTACGGGTTCACCTGGTCCGACCTGAGCGCGGGCAACACGGTTCCGAGCGTCACCTGGCAGCCGGGACAGGGCGGTCTCCCCACCGGGCACAGCGCGTTCGGGGCGGCGATCAGCTGATGAAGACCATCGACATGAGCAGTTATCCAGCGGGGGAGGACCAGAGGGTGGCCCGTCGTACGAGAAAACGGGGCCGGGTGTTCACGCTCGGCCTCACGCTCGGCCTCGCCGGCCTGATGTCCACTGCGGTGTTCGTCCAGCCGCCGGAGCCGGCGCCGCGCACCGCCGCGGCCTCGGAGGACCTCGTCCGGGACACCGAGGCCGAGGCGCTGGTGGCCGCGAGGGCACTCAACCAGCCGGTCGAGGTGCTGGCGCACCGCACGGAGTACCGCGACGTCTTCGCGCAGCCGGACGGCACGCTCATCGCCAACGGCCACACGCAGCCGGTGCGGGTCACCCAGGGGGACGCCTGGGTACCCGCGGACTCGACCCTTGTGGTTCAGCCCGACGGCTCGTACGCCCCGGCGGCCGCGCTGCTCGGCATGCAGCTCTCCCAGGGCGGCACCGCACCGCTGATGGTGGTCACCCGGGACCAGAAGAGCATGACCCTGACCTGGCCGCACGGGCCGCTTCCCGCTCCCGTGATCGAGGAGAGCAAGGCGACCTACCCGAACGTGTTCCAGGATGTCGACCTGGTCACGAACGTCACCGTCGAGGGCTTCTCGCACGTACTGGTGGTCAAGACGCCGGAGGCGGCCGATCTGCCGGAGCTCCAGAACCTCCGGCTCGGGGTCGCCGCGGTGGGTCTGACCATCGAGGAGACGGCCGAGGGTGGCGTGGTCGCCCTGGACCCGGTCACCGACAACCCGGTCCTGGAGGCGGACGCGCCGACCATGTGGGACAGCGGAAGCCAGGAGGGGGGCGATGCGGCCGCGGCGCGGTCGCTGGACACCTCGTCCACCGACCCGGGCGCGGCCTCGGCCGAGGGACCGGGCGACACGTCGGAGGTGGCTCCGGTCGGCCTCGACTACTCGGACAACACCCTCACCCTCACCCCGGACCGGTCCATGCTCACCGATCCGGAGGCCTCGTTCCCGCTGTACATCGACCCGGTATGGCAGAGCAGCACCAACAGCGCCTGGGCGATGGTGGACAGCGGCTATCCCAACGAGGAGTACTGGAAGTTCGACGGCAAGCGGCACGAACGGATCGGCCTCTGCCCCAGTTCCTGCAACAACTCGAAGGTCAAGCGCCTGTTCTACCGGCTCGCCACGCCGTACTCGGGCAAGACGATCCTGGAGGCCACCTTCCGGGTCACCCTGCAGCACGTCTACAACTCGACCGCCCGGGCGGCGGCGCTCTACCTGATGCCGGCCGGGATCACCTCCTCCACCAACTGGAGCAACCAGCCCGGCGGCTCGGGCTGGTCCGGAGCGACGCACCTCGCCACCAGCTCACCGACCAAGACGCAGGCCACCTGTACCTCCACCAACCAGAACACGGAGTGGAACGCGAAGGCCGCGGTGCAGCAGGCGGTGACCAAGGGCTGGAGCAACGTGACCCTCGGCCTGCGGTCGGTCAGTGAGAGCGACTCGACGCACACCAAGCGGTTCTGCGACAACGGCGTCCTCTCGGTCCGCTACAACCGGGCGCCGGTGATCGCCAACCTCAACGAACTCACCATGTCCCCCGGCGGGCAGTGTGTCTACGGCTCCGGCGCGCCCTACGTGGACGTGCCGCCGCGGCTGAACGCGGTGCTGCGGGACCCGGACCACTCCTCGGCCCACACCGAGCAGATCAAGGCCGAGTTCAAGGTGACCTGGACGCCGGCCGGCGGGACGCTGCAGACGCGCTCGTACACCACTCCGCTGAAGGCCAGCGGATCGGTCTTCTCGTACACGGTCCCGAGTGACATCGCGCAGAACGTCCCCATCTCCTGGGAGGTACGGGCCAGCGACAACACCAGCTGGGGTCCGTGGAGCAGTGAGGGCTCGCGCAACGTCTGTCAGTTCCTCTACGACAAGACCAGCCCCAGCGCGCCCGACGTCGACTCCGCGGTGTACCTGCCGCAGGACGCGGCCGACAACGGGACGGCGAGCGCGTCGAACTGCATCGAGAGCGACGAGTGGCTGGGTTCGATCGGTGTACCCGGCAACTTCGTCTTCGACTCCGCCGCCACGGACGTGGTGGAGTACCGGTACGGCTTCAACACCAACCCGGCGCCGGGCGTGAATGTGCTTCGGCCCACCACCGACGGCGGCCCGGTCACCCTGCCGAACTGGTACCCGGACAAGGAGGGCCCGCGGACGATCAACGTCCAGGCCGTCGACCGGGCCGGCCGGTCGAGCAGCATCGCCTCGTGCACGTTCCGGGTGGGCAAGCGACCGCCGACCGCCCAGTGGTCGCTCGGCGAGGTCGCGGGCGAGGACGGCGCCGGCGACGGGCTCGGTGACAACGACGCGACGGCCGGAAGCGGCGTCACGTTCGGGGTCGAGGGTCCGGGTGGGACGTCCGACACGGCCGCCCGGTTCGACGGGACGGCCGACGCCCACCTCACGACCAGCAAGCCGGTCCTGACCGACACGTCGGCGAGCTTCGCCGTGACCGGCTGGTTCAAGATCGACGATGCCGGCCGCCGGCAGGTGGCGGTCAGCCAGGACGGCACCGGTGAGCCCGGGTTCGCGCTGGGGGTCGAGGGAGGAACCTGGTTCTTCCGGATGCCGGTCAACGACGTCAACTCACTGGGCCGCTGGCAGGTGGACGGTGCGGCGGCCACCACGGGTTGGACGTACGTGTCCGCCATCTTCGACGGTGCGAAGAAGGAGATGTCGCTCCAGGTCGGGAACAACGCCCCGCGCGTCGCCCAGCGCAGGTCGCTGACCAAGTCGCGCGGTCCGCTCCAGATCGGCCGTGTGCTCACCAAGAGCGGTTACGCCGACAACTGGGGAGGGGCGATGGCGGACGTCTCGGTCTTCGACCGGCTGATCATCGCCGACGAGGTCACCGGTCTGCAGAAGACCGCTCCGAGCCGTAAGGCGTACTGGCGGTTGAACGCGGAGACCAGCAAGGTCAGCCCCGAGGAGCGCGGTGGAGCGGGGCTCACCCTGGGCACCGGTGCGACCATCTTCAAGCACCCGGTCCTGTCCCTGCTCGGCGGTGGTCACCTCGCGCTGACCGGTAACGCGGACAGCTATGCCAGCACATCGACCAACGCGGACATGGCGGGCAGTTTCTCGATCAGCGCCCGGGTCAAGCTGACCAGCAACTGTGCCGGTACCCCGATGACCGTCTTCTCGCAGAAGGGCACCAACGGCAGCTCGGTCGTCGTGCGCTGCAACAACGCCGGGCAGTGGGAGCTGGCGATGGCGAGCACCGACACGGTGGCACCGGAGTGGACCACGAAGGCCACCGACGAGGCGCCGAAGCTGGTCGGCAAGGGTGACCATCTGACCCTCGTCTACAACGGCTACGCCCGCGAAGTGACCCTGTACGTCAACGGGTCCTTCACCGAGGCGATCCAGCTGGTGTCGCCGTTCGTCGCCACCGGCGGGGTGCAACTGGGGCGCGCCTGGCTCGACGGCGCCTTCAAGGAGCACCTGTCCGGCGCCGTCGACGACGTCCGGGTCTACGACGGTGTCGCCGACAAGGTCCTGATCGAGAAGCTCAACGTCCAGGTCCGCGAACAACTCTCGCTCTGACGTGACAGGCGGTGGGTCCGCCCGCTCCCGGGCGGGCCCACCGGCACGCGAGACCTTTCCCGTTCTTCTCCCGTAACCCCTGGAGGGGTGATGTTCTCCCGACTCCTGGTCCGGTCCGGCGGGTTCGTCCGCCACACCGTACGACCGGTTTCCTGGGCGATGGCCGGTGTCATGGCCGCCGGCTTCATCCAGATCGCGACCCCACCCGCCTCGGCCGAGGCGAAGCCGAACCGTCCGTCGACCTCGGACGCGTCCAAGGTCCTGCCCAAGCGCGACCCGCTGCCGGCCAAGCCGAAGGCGGCCAACCCGGCGGTGGCTGCCGCCTCCACCGCCCCGGCGAAGGTCACCTGGCCCGCCGCCGGCGCCGCGGACATCACCGTGCCGGCGCCCGCGTCGGCCCGCTCCACCGCCGGCTCTTCGAAGGCCCCGGCGGCCACCGCCAAGATCGGTGGCCTGCCGGTCGCGGTGTCGGCCGCACCCGCCGCGGCGGCCGCCGCGCCGGACTCGGCCCGTCCGGCGGCCTCCGCTCCCGGCAAGGTACGCATCGAGGTGCTCGACCGGAAGGCCTCGGAGAAGGCCAAGGTCGACGGCCCGATCGTCCGGCTCGACCGGGCCGACGGTCAGGCCGCCGCCGGGAACGTCCGCCTCGACCTCGGCTACGGCGGGGTCGCCGGTGCGTTCGGTGGCGACTTCGGCGCCCGGCTGCGGCTGGTCCGCCTGCCGGAGTGCGCGCTGACCACTCCGGAGAAGGCCCAGTGTGCCCCGGTTCCGCTGCCGACGACGAACGACAGCGCCGCCGAGACGCTCTCCGCCGAGGCGGGCACCGGTGCGCTCTTCGCCATGACCGCCACCGACTCCTCCTCGCAGGGCGACTACGGCGCCACGAAGCTGTCCCCGTCGTCCAAGTGGTCGGTGGCCCCTTCCACGGGTGGCTTCTCCTGGAGCTACCCGCTGCGGAGCCCGCCGGTGCCGGGCGGCGGTGCACCGCCGATCGCGCTTGCCTACTCGTCGCAGTCTGTCGACGGCCGGACCGCGACGACCAACAACCAGGGCTCGTGGATCGGTGAGGGCTTCAACTACGAGCCCGGGCACATCGAGCGCCGGTACAAGCCCTGCTCGGACGACGGGCACGACCAGTACGCCGACCAGTGCTGGGCGTACGACAACGCGACCATCCTGCTCAACGGCAAGTCGACGGAACTGGTCAAGACCGGTGACACCTGGCGGTTCGGGACCGACGACGGCTCGAAGGTCGAGCGGCTCACCGGCGCGGTGAACGGTGACAACGACGGCGAGTACTGGCGGGTCACCACCACCGACGGCACCCAGTACCACTTCGGCCTCAACCGGCTCCCCGGCTGGACCTCCGGCAAGGAGGAGACCGGCTCGACCTGGACCGTGCCGATCTACGGCGACGACTCGGGCGAGCCCTGCTACAACGCGACGTTCACGTCGGCCTACTGCGACCAGGCGTGGCGCTGGAGCCTCGACTACGTCAAGGACCGCTACGGCAACGTCACCTCGTACTTCTACGAGAAGGAGACCAACTACTACGCCCGGGGCAAGAAGACCGACGTCAACGGTGTCCCGTACGTCCGGGGCGGCTGGCTCAAGCGGGTCGACTACGGCCAGCGGCACGAGGCCGTCTACACGACCAACGCCCCCGCCCGGGTGCGCTTCGAGACCAAGGAACGGTGCCTGCCGTCCGGCAACGTCGACTGTGACCCGCAGGATCTGAACACCACCACCGCGCCCTACTGGCCGGACGTGCCGTTCGACCGGAACTGCGCCAAGGACACCAAGTGCAAGCTCGACCAGATCACCCCGACGTTCTGGACCCGAGCCCGGTTGACCGGCATCACCACCGAGATCCGCGAGGGCACCGGCTGGACGCCGGTGGACAACTGGAAGCTCGACCACCTGCTCACCGACAACGGTGACGGCTCGCGGACCCTCTGGCTCCACAAGATCACCCACACCGGTCTCTACGGGCCGGGCGCCGACATCGCCATGCCGTCGGTCGAACTGGGCGGCCTGCAGCTGCCCAACCGGATCGACCGCGACGGCGACAACATCGCCCCGCTGGTCCGCTTCCGGCTGGCGACCGTGTGGACCGACGCCGGTGGTCAGATCGACGTCAACTACGCCACCCCGGACTGCACCAAGAGCACGCTGCCCACGCCGGGCAACAGCACCAGGCGCTGCTACCCGGTGAAGTGGAACCCGCTCGGCAGCGGCGACCCGATCACCGACTGGTTCCACAAGTACGTGGTCGAGCAGGTCGTCGAGACCGACCGCACCGGCGGGGCGCCGGACATGGTGACCCGCTACCAGTACCTGGACGGTGCGGCCTGGCGGCACGCCGACCCGGACGGCATCTCCGACCCGAAGGACCTGACCTGGAGCGACTGGCGCGGTTACGGCCGCGTGATCGTCACGGCCGGCGACGGTCAGGTCCAGACGACCAAGACGGAGTACCGCTACCTGCGCGGCATGCACGGCGACAAGGATCCGGACGGCGGCACGCGTACCGTCAGCGTCGCCGACTCCACCGGCGGGAGCCACACCGACCACAACGAGTTCTCCGGCCACCAGTTGGAGAGCATCGTCTACGACGGCGCCGACGCGGTCAGCAAGAGCATCGCCGTCCCGTGGCGGCACAACACCGCGACGGAGACCCACAGCTGGGGCAGCAAGAAGGCCTGGTTCATCAACACCACCACCGCCCGGAGCCTGGTCGCCCTGGCCGCCGGCGGCTGGCGGGAGACGAAGCAGACCTCGACCTTCGAGACCAGCTTCGGCCGGGTGACCGAGACCGAGAACGAGGGTGACGTGGCGGTCACCGGCGACGAGGCCTGCAGCCGGACCACGTACGCCGACAACGCGACCGCCCACCTGTACAGCCTGGTGTCACGGGTCGAGTCGGTGTCGGTGGCGTGCTCGGCCACCCCCGACCGCAGCAAGCAGGTCATCTCCGACACCCGGACGCTCTACGACGGCAAGGCGTTCGGCGTCGCGCCGACGCTGGGCAACCCGACCCGGACCGAGCGGCTGAAGAGCCACAACGGCACGACGGCCACCTACATCCGCGCCTCGGAGGGCACGTTCGACGCGTACGGCCGGCCCTTGACCGCCGTCGACGCGCTGGGCCGGGTCACCAAGACCGTGTACACGGACACCAACGGCCTGACCACCAAGGTCAAGGAGACCAACCCGCTGCAGTTCGTCACCACCACCGACTACGCCCCGGCGTGGGGTGTGCCGGTCGGCCAGGTGGACCAGAACGGCCTCAAGAGCGTCCTGGAGTACGACGCCCTGGGCCGGCTGGCGAAGGTCTGGATGCCGGACCGGACGGGCGCCAGCGGGCTGGAGCCGAGCATCCGCTACAGCTACCTGGTCCGCACCGACAAGCCGGTCGCCATCAAGACCGAGCGGCGGCAGAACGACGGCTCCTACAGCGTCGAGTACAAGCTGCACGACGGTCTGCTCCGGCCCCGCCAGGTGCAGTCGGAGGGCCCGGACGGCACCCGTACGGTCGCCGACACCTTCTACACCGGCACCGGCCAGCTGGCGAAGACGTACGCGACGTACACGGTGGCGGGCACGCCCACCGACGTGATCTACCCGGCCGTCAACGGTGACGTCAACGGCCAGACGCTGTACGTCTACGACGGCGCGGACCGGGTCACGGCGGAGATCTTCGCGGTCGCGGGCAACGAGAAGTGGCGCACCACGACCACCTACGGCGGCGACCGGGTTTCGGTCGACCCACCGGCCGGCGGCACCCCGACGACCGCGATCACCAACGCCCTGGGCAAGACCACCGAACTGCGGCAGTACAAGGGCAGCGGTCCTACGGGCGACTTCGACAAGACCGAGTACACCTACACGCATGCCGGGCAGCTGAAGACGGTCAAGGACCCGGCCGGCAACGTCTGGTCCCACGAGTACGACCAGTTGGGCCGCAAGACGAAGTCGATTGACCCGGACGCCGGCACGTCGACGTCCGGCTACGACGACCTGGACCGGCTCACCAGCACCACGAACGCCCTCAACCAGACGATCAGCACGAAGTACGACGAGATCGGCCGCAAGATCGCCGTCTACAAGGGGGCCGCCGACACCGGGGAGCTGCTGAGCAGCTGGACGTACGACCTGGAGATGCTCGGTGAGCTCTCCTCGACGAGCCGCTGGATCGAGGGACACGAGTACGCCACGTACTTCTCGATCTACGACGAGTTCTACCGGCCGCACGCCACCTACTACTCCGTGCCCGAGCACGCCGGTGCCGAACTGGCCGGCTTCTACACTTTCGGCACGGAGTACAACCGGGACGGCAGCATCCAGTCGCTGAGCATGTCGGACGGCGGTGGGCTGCCGTTCGAGACGGTCGCCTACACCTACGACGATCTTGAGCGCCTGACCGCGGCGACCGGTGACGCCCCCTACCTGACCGACGTCGAGTACGCCGGCACCGGCGAGGTACTGCAGACCGAGGCTCGGGTGGGCACCCGGAAGGTCTGGTCGACCTACGAGTACGAGCAGGGCTCCAAGCGGCTCACCCGGCAACGGCTGGACCGCGAGTCGGCCCCGGTCGTGGACATCGACGCCCGCTACACCTACGACCAGTCCGGCAACATCCTGCGGATCGCCAGCAACCCGTCCGGGACGCAGGACACGCAGTGCTTCACGTACGACTACCTGCGTCGCATGGAGCGGGCCTGGACGTCGGCGAGCACCGCGACCGACCCGTGCGCCGGTGGGCCCTCGGTCACCGGGGTGGGCGGCGTGGCCCCCTACCACCACGCCTACACCTTCGACGTCACGGGCAACCGCAAGACCGAGGTCCAGTACGGGACCAACGGCACTCCGCTGATCGAGCGCAGCTACACCTATCCGGCCGCCGGCCAGGCGCAGCCGCACACGCTGAGCCAGATGACGGAGAAGACTCCGCAGGGCGACCGGCTGTACTCGTACGAGTACGACGCGGCCGGCAACACGAAGAAGCGGACGAGGACCGGCGAGGACCAGACCCTGGTCTGGGACGCCGAGGGCAACCTCGAGTCGGTCACCGAAGCCGGCAAGAAGACCAGCTTCCTCTATGACGTCGACGGCTCCCGGATGCTCCGCAAGGAGCCGGCCTCGACCACGCTCTACCTGCCGGGCATGGAGATCCGGCTGAACCACCAGACCCGGTCCACCGACGCCACCCGGTACTACGCGCTTCCGGGCGGGGCGAGCCTGGTCCGCAAGGTGGACGGCCTTCGGTACGTCGCGAACGACCACCACGGCACCGGCCAGGCAGTGGTGGACCAGAGCGGCGCTGTCACGCACCGGCGGATGACCCCGTACGGCGAGAACCGGGGAGCGTCGCCAGGTCAGTGGCCGACGGAGAAGGGCTTCGTCAACGGGAACATCGATTCCACGACAGGCCTGGTGAACATCGGCGCGCGGGAGTACGACACGATCACCGGCCGGTTCATCTCGGTCGACCCGATCATCGACGTCAACGACCCGCAGCAGATGAACGGGTACGCGTACGCCAACAACAACCCGATCTCGTTCTCCGACCCGGACGGCCTCAAGGCCTGTTCCGACGACGCCTGCGGGCCGGGCGCCGACTACGAGGACATGTACGGCACCTACCACAAGGTCAAGGGCCACAACGACGGTTGCGGTGGTTGCTCGGGCGCGTACGACCCGGACGAGCCCACGATCAACGTCCACAACAACCCGCGGGCATCAGCGGAGGAGCGGGCCGCGGCCGCGCGGGCGGCGGCGGAGAAGGAGAGGCAGCGGCGGATCGCCGCGGCCAAGGCGAAGATGCTCAACGCCGCCAAGGCCCTGGCGAAGATCCTGATGGACGAGTTGGGCATCACCGATGCCCTGGACTGCTTCCTCAAGGGCGACATGGGCGGCTGCCTGGCCACAGCAGCAAACGTCGCGGGTGCGGCGATCGGCGGTGCGCTGGGCAAGCTGGCCGTGAGATACGGCGCCCCATGGAAGTGGAAGAAACTCGCCAACCTGACCAGCCGCGTCAAGGGCCTGCTCGTCGACCTGGTCGACGGCGTCCGTAGCTTCATGAAGTGTAAGAACAGCTTCGTCCCGGGCACGTTGGTGGTGATGGCCGACGGGTCGCGCAAGCCGATCGAGGACGTCAAGACCGGCGACATCGTGTTGGTGACCGATCCGGTGACCGGCAAGACGACGATCAAGCCGGTGGTGGCGACCATCATCGGTCAGGGCAGCAAGAACCTGGTCGAAGTCACCATCGATCCCGACGGTGACAGCGGCGAGGCCACGGAGCGCGTGGTCGCCACCGACAACCACCCGTTCTGGGTACCCGGCCTCGACGAGTGGGTCGATGCCGCCGATCTGCGGGCCGGTCAGTGGTTGCGTACCTCGGCCGGTACCCACGTGCAAATCAGCGCGACCCGGCAGTGGACGGAACCGGCACAGGTCCACAACCTCACGATCGACGACATCCACACGTACTATGTGCTCGCCGGCAACACGCCGGTGTTGGTACATAACTGCGGAACTGGCCCATCTGGACTAATCGACCTTGATGCAGCTTCTGCGTCTGGCGCAACTCTGCAAAAGGGCGACTACTCGGTTGCTGGGCGCGCCTTGCAGAAGCATGCAGATCGCGCGGGCACCGGTTCAAATTGGCCGAGACCCGCCGGACGAGAAAACCCTCAAGGATGGAACTCGGCAGGGCAGGACATGCTCGACGATATTCTGACGAATCCTGACTCGGTCGCGCATCTAGGGTATGGTCGTGTGGGTGGTCAGTGGCAAGACACACTCGATGTTCGGCTTCCTGGTGGCCGAGGAGCACGCTTTGATCTCAATGGCAACTTCTCGGGTTTCCTCGACTAGGAGCAGCGCAAATGGCTAGCGAAGACTACGAGGGTCGTAAGATCCAAGTTGTTAGCTTCGATGACGCGACAAGCGACGAGCGAATCGTCGAGTTCATTGATCCTGCCGTGTCATCGGCAGAGTCGGTGGTCGCAGTATTCAACCGAGGTTCGGACTGGCATGACGCGCGCGTTTCAATTAATCCGAGATTGGATGGCGTGTCGGCCGAATTCCTGACCTGGGCGCTGAACATTGCGCGTCGCATGATGTAAGTCGATGCAAATTAGGGGCCGTCTCGCGTTCTAGGACGGAGCTTGAGCGGGCTCGACCGGATGCCGGTTGAGCCCGCCTTCCTTTCAGTTCCGAAAATGCTCGGTGGCACTGCGTAGCGTTGCTGCCGTCAACACCGATAAGCTTCGATGCGGTAAGTTGGTGCTGCATACGAAAGACCAGGTGAAACGCCATGGAAACGTAAGTCACACTTCGTAGCGGGCTGAAAATCCCACACGTACTATGTGCTGGCGGGCACAACGCCAGTGCTCGTACACAACTGCGGTACGGGTGCGAAGGAAGGCGCTGGCCTATCTGGCGACGAATTGCCCGAACGGGCGACACAGCTTCGCGATGAATATGCCGATTCCCTCAAGGGGCTTTCGCAGAGCAAGCGACCGGCGACTGTGACAGCGGGATATAACAGGGAGACGGGTCAGTATGCGGCTGGGGCTTCAGGGAGAGGTGTTTGCGCCGAGACCTGCGTGGTGAATCAATTGGGCGGAGACCCTTCAAAGATTGTCTTCACTTCTGCTGTCAGGCCGAGAACGGGCGTCCAGGTCAACGTTTGCCCTACCTGCGAAGCGTCGTTTGGTAGGGGCGCCTTCCCTCGGTCAGGCACAACCTTTGATACCGATGTTCTTCGCCTGTTCGATTAGCTTGGATTGTGATGGAACTCGAACTTAAGCGTCACCGATGGTCTAGCCTCGACAGTCCGTATGACGATTCTGGCGTCCTGCCGGATGCTATTCGCCAGCTTTGCGCGGCCTCTGACCGCCAGGCGGCAGAGTTGGCCGTGACCAGGATAAGCAGGGTCTTGCCAACGCATGAGGTTCTATCTCAGGCCTCGGTGGCGACAGCCTCAGCGCTAGTGAGTGGACTGTGGCGTTGCGATGACACGGTAGTGGATCTTGTGCTTGGATTGTTAGCCGACATGGCGGCTGGTTTCGAGGAGGAAGAATCGGGGGATGGGGAATATTCAGCAGTCCACTTGGAATGTCTCAAGGAGATCTCGTTAGGCTTTATTGCCTACGTGGAGATACTGGAGACTAGTTCGAATGTGGACGCGCGAACTGCTTGCATCGATCTGATTACGGCCTGCGGGCTCGCTACTGAGTGGCTTACACGTCGCGCTGCTTTCTTCCTCGAATCTGCCTCGCGGCTTCCTGATATGAGGGACTTTGCTGATGTCATTGAAAACTCTCTTTCGGATTTACGAGAGCGGATCAGGGAAGGCGGCCCGGATCTATCTTGACGGTCTTTTGACCTCCGTTTGGAAGGTCGGGTCCAGCCGTTAGGTCGGCCGATATCGAGTGCCTCGGTGCGACTTGGGTCCGTTGAATGAGCCATTTTCATCCTGCGTGGCGGTCGGCTTCGACGCGGTGCAGGACGAGGATGGCCTGCACGATCGCGGTCGCTCGGCGTGGGCAGCAGCGCAGCTTGACCAGGATTTTCCAGGTCTTGAGGGTGGCGATCGCGCGTTCGCCGCGGGCGCGGATCTTCGCGTGCGCTCGGTTGACGGCCTTCTGCCGGCGTGACAGCTTCGGCCGGAAGCGGCGCCGCTTGAACGGGGTGCGCACGCTGCCGGGGGCGCCTTGATAGCCCTTGTCCGCGAAGGTCATCACGTCGGTGCTGGCCAGGGCGTCGATGATGCCGTGGGTGCGGGCGGCGGTCAGGTCGTGCGTCGAGGCGGGCAGCGCGGCCGAGGCCCAGACGAGACGCCCGGCCGCGTCGGCGATGACCTGCACGTTCACGCCGTGACGCTTGTGTTTTCCGGAGTAGTACGGCTTCTGGTTGGCGACCCGGTCGATCGGGATCAGGGTGCCGTCGAGGATTGCGTAGGCGAGCAGACGGATCCTGGTCATGGCCGTGGCCAGGTCGTCGGCGGTCGCGGCGAGCAGGTCGATGGCCTCGCGGACATAACGCCAGGCGGTCGTGACGCCGATGTCGAATCCGGCGGCCAGGCGGGTGTAGGTGTCGCCGTTGCGCAGGTGGGCCAGGGCGAGCAGGGCTTGCCGGCCGGGGTCGAGGCGTCGCCACCGAGACCGTTGCTGCTGGCGGCGGGTTCGGATGAGGGCGGCGAGGTGGTTCAGGCTGCGGGTGGACAACGGAATCGCGGCAGGGTAAGACAGCACAGCGAGGCTCCCGGTTGGGGCATCTGATCTTGGTCGATTGCTGTCTTACCGGGAGCCTCGTCCTACCTGGACACCGGCCTCCCACACCGCCCGTGACCTGCGCCGTCACGATGAAAATGGCTCATTCATCACCAGCAGGATACGGCTCCGACCGGTCCCCGACAGACCGCGCGGAAACCGGCCCACCCGCTTCTACAGTCCGCACCATGAGGTGGACCCTGCGGCTGGCGGCGGCGCTCGGCGTACTCGCGACAGCTCTGGCGACCGGGTCGGCGAGCGGCGCCGCGGTGCCCGCCGACGGCGGCCTCGGCCTGGCCCTGCGGCCCGGCCAGGCCGACTACCAGGCCGGGGACCAGGTCCGCCTCGACCTCACCGTCACGAACACGACCGGGTCGGCGTGCGCGCTCGCCACCGGGCCCGTCGGCACCGTGCAGGTCACGGGGGTACGCCGGGACGGGCGCGACGTCGAGCCGACGCTGGCCCGCAGCTTCTTCGAGGACGGGATCGGCGCCGCCGCCACCACCGGGCTCACCACAGTGGAGCCGGGAGCGACCGCCGTCGTGGCGTTGACCGGGGTACGGCTGCGCGACGGCGACGTCGTGCTCCGCTCGGTGGCCGCCACCCCGGACGGCGGTGGGCTGGACACGCTCTGGCCGGTCGGCGCACCCGGCCGGTACGAGGTGACCGCCGGCTACGTGACGCTGCCGGTCACAGGCGCGACGAACCCGTGCGCGGGCGCGACAGCGCTGCGGACCGCCACGTTCACCGTGTCCGACGACGGCGGGACCGGCCCGCGCTGGTTCTGGGTGGTGGCCGGGGGAGCACTCGCGCTGCTCGTCGTCGCGCTGGTCGTGCTGCTGCTGGTACGCCGACGACGCCGGCCGACAGCCGCCGCCGTGGCCCTGGTGCTGCTGGTGGCCGTCGGCGCGTACGTCGGCGGTGGTGCCCGGCCGGCGCGGGCCGACTACGGCGTCGACCCGACCGCCGGGGTGCCGGTCAGCGGCGTCGACTTCCAGGCTGCTGTCGACGGCTGCCTGGCCGGGTTCGCGCTACCTGGCGGCGACCCGTCCGGCCTGCTGCCCCGGCTGCGCGACAAAAAGAGTCCCCGCGTGCGGATCATCCCGACCACAGGTGGATCGGGCGCGTTCGAGACGCCGGACAGCGCCGACGGCAAGGGCTCCTCGACTGTCACGTGGAACCCGACCTCCACCGACCCGTACGGCGACGGGGTGGCCCGCGACCCCTGCGCCGCGCTCTACCACGAGCTGAACCACGCCGACGACATCTCCCGGAACGCGGTGCCGCAGGGCGAGTGCGGCGGCACCGGCATCCGTACCGCCGAGGTGAAGGCGACGCTCGCGGAGAACCGCTACCGGGCGGCGAAAGGGCTGCCGCCGCGCACCGAGTACGACGGGAAGACGCTGCCGAAGAACCTCGACGAGTGCAAGAAACCGGCCAAGAAGACGCCGCCGCCGAAGGGCCCGGTGAAGCTCTGCGAGGACGGCGCTGACTGCGGCGGCAGCAACGGCGACCCGCACCTGGTCACGTTCGACCGGGTCGCCTACGACTTCCAGGCCGTCGGCGAGTTCACGCTGGTCGCGTCCACCGGCGGCGACCCGCTGGAGGTGCAGGTCCGGCAGGCCCCGATGGCCGGCACGCGTACCGCCTCGGTCAACTCGGCTGTCGCGTTCCGGATCGGCGCGCACCGCGTAGCGCTCACCCTCACCGACGGCGGCACCCGGGTGCACGTCGACGGCGCGTCACCGGCCGCGCTGCCGGACCGCACCGACCTGGCCGGCGGCGGCATCCTCACCCGCCGTCCGTCGGACACCGGCCCCACCGACGGGTACGACGTGACGTGGCCGGACGGGTCCGCGGCGGCGGTGGACCAGATCGGCCGGTACGGCTACCGCGTGCTGGTCCGGCTGGCCGACGGGCGGGCCGGGAAGGTACGCGGACTGCTCGGCGACTACGACGGCGACCCGGCCGACGACATCGCGCCCGCCTCCGGGGCGGCGCTGGCCCAGCCGGTGCCGTTCGCGAAGCTCTATCCCGCGTACGCGGACAGCTGGCGGATCACCCCGGACCGCTCGCTGCTCCACTACGACGACGGGCAGGACACCGGCACCTTCACCGACCGCGCGTTCCCGGAACGGGAGGTCACCGTCGGCGACCTCGACCCGGCCCGGCGCGCCGCGGCCGAACAGGTCTGCCGCTGGGCCGGCGTGACCGCGCCCGCCCAGCTCGCCGAATGCGTCTTCGACGTCGCGGTCAGCGGCCGACCCGAGTTCGCCGTGGCCGGCGCCACCACCGAACGGGTCGCCCCGCCGGCCGCCACCCCGATCACCGCCGTACCCGTCGCCACCGCCACGCTCACCCCCGGCGGGACGCCGCTGACGTTCGCCGCCCGCGCCGGGGACGCCGTCTTCGTCGACGCCACCGCGCCGGGAATCGGCGACCGCTGCTCGCCGTACGTGCTCACCGAGCCGGGCGGACGGGAGATCGCCAGCGGATGCAACATCAAGGGCGCCGGGTACGTCGACCGCGTCGACCTCACCGCCACCGGCACGTACGCGCTGCGGGTCACCGCCGCACCCGGCGACACCGGCCGCGCCGCCGTGCGGGTCTACGCGGCCCGGGACAGCGACGGCACGGTGCAGCCGAACGGCCCGGCGGTCACCGCCACCGTCGCGCAACCCGGCGCGCGGGCGCGTTACCGGTTCACCGGGCGCGCGGGGGAGCGCGTCTACGTGGAGGTGCCCGCGAGCAGCCTCACCGACCAGTGCTCGCCGTTGGAGCTGCGGGACGCCGAGGGACGGCTGCTGCGCAGCGGCTGCGTGATCAACGGCGCCGGCGAGATCGACGGCACGCTGCTGCCCGCCGACGGGACGTACTCAGTGGTGGTCGACCCGACCGAACGCGGCACCGGCACGACCATGCTGCGGCTGGTCACCAGCCGGGACCGGGAGGCGACGATCTCGGTCGGCGGACCGCCTGTCGTCGCCGTCGTGGACCGGCCCGGCGCGATCACCGGCTACCGGTTCACCGTCGCGGCCGGCGCGTCCGTGACGGTGAGCGCGACCGCCTCCGACCTGCCGGACCAGTGCGGCGTGCTGGCCCTGCGCGCGCCCGACGGCAGCACCGTCGGCACGGGCTGCGTGATCAACGGGGCCGGCGAAATCGGGCCAACCGTGTTGCCGGCCTCCGGGGCGTACACCCTGGTGGTGGACCCGTCCGGGGCCGCGACAGGGCAGGTCACGCTGGCGCTGCGGTGAGGCCGACCCTGCGTTTCCGGGGTGGTGTGCGGGCGTGCTAACGTCTCGTCCCGTTGTCAGCGAGCGCCGCTAGCTCAACTGGCAGAGCAGCGGACTCTTAATCCGCGGGTTCGGGGTTCGAGTCCCTGGCGGCGCACCAACGATCAAGGCCCTGGTTCGGTCACCCGAACCGGGGCCTTTTCGTCGTGCCCGCACTCCAGCGGCGGCGTAGCCGACCCCGGACCCATCGACGGCCGGACGGGACGGATCATATTCTGACCCGTCGAAGGAGGCCGTCGTGTCCGCCACCCGGAGCGTGCTCACCCCGGCCACGTCGGCCGGCCCAGCCGGCCTGCGCCCCCGGGTCTGGACCGCCCTGATCGTCCTCGGACTCGTCGGGCAGATGGCCTGGACCATCGAGAACATCTACCTGAACCTGTTCGTGTACGACACGATCACCGGCGACCCGAACGTGATCGCCACGATGGTCGCCGCCAGCGCCGTGACCGCCACTGTCGCGACCCTGCTGCTCGGCGCCCTCTCCGACCGGACCGGGCGGCGCCGGTCGTTCATCGCCGGCGGGTATCTGCTGTGGGGCGTCTCCACAGCCGCCTTCGGCTTCCTGACCGTGGGCCTCGTGGAGGACATCGCGCCCGTCGCGAACGTCGTGCTCGTCACGGCGATCGCGGTCATCACGCTGGACTGCCTGATGTCCTTCCTCGGCTCCGGGGCCAACGACGCGGCGTTCCAGGCGTGGGTCACCGACGTGACGGTGCCGGCGAACCGTGGCCGGGTCGAGTCGGTGCTCGCGATCATGCCGCTGGTCTCGATGCTGGTGATCTTCGGCGGGTTCGACTGGCTGGCCCGCGCCGGGAACTGGCAGCTGTTCTTCGTGGTCATCGGCGTGATCATGGCCGTGGCCGGGGTGCTGGCCTGGTTCCTGGTCGAGGACGGCCCGTCAGTCGTCCGGCACGAGGGCGGCTACCTGCGGGCTGTCGTCCACGGTCTGCGCCCGGCTGCCATGCGGGCCAACCCGGGCCTCTACCTCGCCCTGGCGGCCTGGTCCGTCTGGGGGATCTCCACGCAGGTGTTCCTGCCGTATCTGATCATCTACCTGCAGCGGTACCTGAGGATCGAGGGGTACGCCGTCGTCCTGGCCGTCGTCCTCGTCACGGCGTCGGCGGTGAGCGTGGTCAGCGGGCGGCTCATCGACCGCGTCGGCAAGGTGCGTTTCCTGCTGCCGGCGGTAGTGGTCTACGGCACCGGCCTGGCGCTCATGTTCCTCACCCGCGGCATGGTTCCCGTGATCGACGCCGGGATCGTGATGATGTCGGGCTTCATGCTCGTCCTCGCCCCGATCGGCGCCCTCGTCCGCGACTACTCACCACCGGGCCGGGCCGGCCATGTCCAGGGGCTGCGGATGGTCTTCGCCATCCTCATTCCGATGCTCGTCGGCCCGTACCTCGGTGCCGCCGTGATCACCGGCGCCGGCGAGGTCTACGAGGATCTCGGTGTGGTGAAGCAGGTCCCGACGCCGGGCATCTTCCTCATGGCACTGGCCGTGCTGGTCCTCATCGCGGTGCCGGCCGTGGCGCTGCGGCGGCGGGAGCAGGGGGCCCCGGCATGACGCTGCTGACCCCGTGGGGTGCCACGCTCGACGCGGAGCGTGTCCTGCCCGAGTATCCCCGTCCCCAGTTCGCCCGGGACAGCCATCTCAACCTCAACGGCCGGTGGGAGTACGCGATCACCGGCTCGCCCACCGAGCCCGAACGCTACGACGGCCATATCCTCGTGCCGTTCTCGCCGGAGTCCGCGCTCTCCGGCGTCGGGCGGCAGCTCCAGCCGGGCGAGACGCTCTGGTACCGCCGTCCGCTGACCCTCCCGGCGGGCTTCCACGCCGCCGGCTCGCGCCTGTTGCTGCACTTCGGCGCGGTCGACCAGACCTGCCGGGTCTACCTGAACGACGTCCCGGTCGGCGGCCACACCGGCGGGTATCTGCCGTTCACCTGCGACATCACCGACGCGCTCCGCGAGGACGCCAACGTCCTGGTCGTGGCGGTCCAGGACGACAGCGACACCGGCCACCACTCCCGGGGCAAGCAGCGGCTGCGCCGTGGCGGCATCTGGTACACCGCCCAGTCCGGGATCTGGCAGACGGTGTGGGCCGAGAGCGTGCCCGCCGTACACCTGCGGCACCTCACCCTGACGCCGCTCCTCGACGAGCGGTGCGTCGAGGTGACGGCGCACGCGACGGCGGATGCCGGCGACGCCGGCATCCGGATCCTGGCCGACGGGATCGTGGTGGCCGAGGCCACCGCGCCGGTCGGCGTGGCGGTGCGCATCCCCATCCCCGAGGTACGGCAGTGGAGCCCGGAGGATCCGTTCCTCTACGACGTGACCGCCGAGCTGGGCGCGGACCGGGTACGCAGCTATTTCGGCATGCGCTCGTTCGGTGTCGGACCGGACGGGGACGGCGTGCCCCGCCTACTGCTCAACGGCCGGCCGTACTTCCACGCCGGGATCCTCGACCAGGGCTACTGGTCCGACGGCATGTACACGGCGCCCTCCGACGAGGCGATGATCGCCGACATCGCCACGATGAAGCGGCTCGGGTTCACCATGCTGCGCAAGCACATCAAGATCGAGCCACTGCGCTGGTATTACCACTGCGACCGGCTGGGGATGCTGGTCTGGCAGGACATGGTCAACGGCGGCGGCGGTTACCACCCGCTGGTCGTCACCGCGCCCGCGGTGACGCCGTTGCGGCTGCCCGACCGGGGCCGGTGGCGGCGCTGGTTCGGCCGCGCCGACGCCGGCGGACGGGACCGGTTCCGGGCCGAGCTGCGCGACACCGTCGAGCACCTGCGCAACGTGGTGAGCCTCGCCGTGTGGGTGCCCTTCAACGAGGGCTGGGGGCAGTTCGACGCGGCCCGGATCGCCCGCGACGTCGCCGAACTCGACCCCACCCGTACTGTCGACCACGCCAGCGGATGGCACGACCAGCGTGGGGGTGACCTGCGCAGCCTGCACGTGTACTTCCGCCGCTTCCGGGTGCCGCGGCGACGCGGTGACCGCCGGGTGCTGGTGCTGTCCGAGTACGGCGGCTACAACCTGCGCGTCGACGGGCACGCGTTCAGCCGCAAGGATTTCGGCTACCGGCGGTGCCGGAGCACCGAGGAACTGGCGGAGGCGTTCACGCGGCTGCACACCGAGCAGATCGTGCCCGCGATCCGGGCCGGTCTGAGCGCGACCGTCTACACCCAGCTGTCCGACGTGGAGGACGAGCTCAACGGCCTGCTCACGTACGACCGGCGCGTGGTCAAGCTTCCCGAGGAAGTGGTGCGGCAGGTCAACGCACAGCTGCTTCACCAGCGGTTCTGAGCCTCCTCCGCCCACCCGACGAGGCCGTCCAGAGCCACCCGCTCGCCGTCGTCCGCCTGGGCCCAGCCGGAGAAGTGCCCGAAGCACTGGTGGGTCTCGCTGGCCACGACGCCGAGGTTGGTGCGCGAGATCTTCTCGTGGAACGGGTGGAACTCCACCTCGACCCGATCGCCGCTGATCCGCCACGGCCGCAGCCAGTCGTGGCGGTCGTAGCTCCAGTGCAGTTCGGCGCCGAGCTTGTGCAGCCGGCCGCCGACGAACAGCGCGTTCTCGGTCGAGCCGGTGCCGTCGGTCCACTTGACGCCCAGCTGGATCGACACGTCCGGTCCGCTGCCCGCCGCCCAGTTCCATGTGATCGCGTACGGCCATTTGCCCCGGCCGTGGTCGAGTACGGCGAACGAGTCCCGTTCGGGCACGACGTGCGTCGTGCCGTTCACCCGCAGCGAGCCCCGCACCGGGCGGCCGACGTCCTTGACCGTGTACTGGAACCGGCGGGTGCTCCACGGGATCACGACGCCGAGCGACTCGTGGCCGGGCGGGAGCGGCACCACGAGGTCGATCTCGATGCCCGGTGCGGTGGCACGGATCGTGCTGCCCTCGGTGGTCTGGTCGATGTCGATCGACAGGCTGCCCCCGCGCGCGTACACGGTGCCCACGCCGCTGACCGGCGGCAACACGGCGCCACGGGCGAAGGGGACCACGACGTCCTTGCCGGTCTCGACCTTCGTGGCGCGGTCGAGCACGTAGACGCCGTGCACCCCGGCGTAGTCCAGCGACGACGCGACGAGGCCGACGATGTGGGTGGGCGTCACGATCCCCCAGTACTCCCACCGCTTGGCCCTTCCCCAGCCGCGCAGGTTCGCCCGGTGCAGCGGCCGGCGGGTCCAGCCGACCGCGGCGGGGTTGAGCCGCCCGTCCGGCATGCACAGGTCGACCGGCTCGACGATCTCCTTCTCGTGCGTCATCAGGGGAGCGTAGCGACACTCGCCGGCGGTGATCCGGGTCCGCTCTCAGTAGTCGATGTTGATGGCGGCGACCTGGCGGCTGCCGTTGGAGACGATGGCCGGGCCGGCGAAACGGGAACCGGTGTACGTCAGCGCCGTCTTGTGGCCGGGACTGTTGAACCACGCCTCGATCATCTGCTCCGGCGTGGCGGTGCCGGACGACGCGAACAGCACCTCGTGCCCGCAGTGCTTCAGCCCGCTGCCGGCGTTCAGGTTCTGCCGTACGCAGGCCTCCGCGTCGCGGTGCTGCGCCGCGCCGAGCTTGACCTCGGTCAGCCCGAGCGCGCGACGCCGCTCGTTGAGCAGCACCAGCAGCCGCCGTTCCGCGGCGGAGACACCCGTCGACGTGCCGGCCGACCGGGACGGCGACGGAGTCGGCTTCGGTGACGGCTTCACCGACCTGGCGGGACTCGGGCGCGCCGTGGTGGGGGACGGCTTCACCGCGGTCGCTGAGGGCTTCGCCGCAGTCGGGGAGGGTGTGGGCGCCGGTGTGGCGGTCGCGGCCGAGGGCTGCGCGGCTGCCGCGCTCGCCGGCTGCCGGCCCGGCTCCTCCGGGTAGTTGGCGAGAACGAGCCCGCCCCCGCCGAGCACGGCGACGGCGGCGACGACGCCGATCAGGGTCTTGGACAGGGAGAGCGTCGACCGCGCCCCGGCGGTCACGATCTGCGCGCCGGGCGGTACGACGTGCGACGGCGAGGCGACGGTGCGCAGGTGGTGCGTGACGTCCGAGGCGAGCCCGGCCGGGATCGGGGTGAGCGCCAGGCCGGCCAGCAGCCGCTCGGCGGGGACCAGGTCGTTCGTCGCGTCCGGGCAGTGCGGGCAGTCCCGGATGTGGCGGGCGAACCGCTTGCGCCACACCGGCGCGGGTCGGCGGTCCCAGCCGCCGGCCGTGTCGGCCAGGCCGGCGCAACCGGGCCGGGCGGTGAGGGCCCGTACGACCAGCCGGGCGGTGTCCAGCTGCGCCTTCATCCGGGAGACGCGCACTGTCACGTGGTGCGGGGCCAGCTTCAGGGCGTCGACCAGGTCGGCGCGGCTGAGGTGACCGGCCTCGACCAGCCACCACAGCGACAGCAGGTGGCGGTGGTCGTCGTCCAGCCAGCGCGTGGCCAGGACGACCTCCCGGCGCTGGTCGGCGAGGCGGAGCTGGGTCAGGGTCAGGTCCTCGAAGTCCGAGCGCGGGTCGATCACGTTGTCGATGTCCTCCGGCGGCGCCGGTGTGGTGTGCCGGCGCTGCGTGTGGGTGCGGATCTCGTTCATGGTGACGGCGACGAGCCACGAGCGGAAAAGCTGCGGCTCGCGTACGCCCGGCAGCCCGCGGACGACGCTCAGCATCGTGTTCTGCACCACGTCGTCGACGTCCGCCGACCGGTTCAGGGCCCGGCCCACGATGTTGTAGACCAGCGGCAGACAGTGCGAGACCAACTCGTCCACCGCCGCCCGGTCGCCGCGGCGTGCCGCGTCCACCACCGTCGACATGTCGGCCCTGCCCGGGTACGCGTGAGAGGACACGCTCACAACCTCGCCTTCACGGAACGATCTCGTACACGGTGGAGACTGTCCGGTACGCGGTCAGGTCACACAAATGTGTGCGGTGTCGGTGGGAGGCGTTACTTTCTCCGCCATGCCATTGATCACAGTCACCGACGAGGTCGTCGGTGCTCCGAGCGGGCCCACGTGGACCATCGAGGTCTTCGAGGAGGAGGTACGCCTCGACGAGCTGATCCGGCGGCGGGTTTCGCTGGAGATCGCCGAGTCCGGTGTGGACGTCGACGCGGGGGAGCGCACCCGTCTGACGCTCGACGCGTTCCGCCGCAACGCCTTCGTGGTGCTCGTCGACGACCGCCAGGTGACTGACCTGGGCGAGAAGATCCACCTGCACGCCGGATCCCGGGTCACCTTCCTCAAACTCGTCCCACTGGTGGGTGGCTGAGTGGACACGCAGGACGTGCAGGCGGCACTGCGCGAGGTGGTCGACGCCGCCAGCGGCTGGCGCGAGAGCGACGACCAGACCTTCAACGAGCATCACCTGCGGCACTTCCTCGACGGTGTGGTGGCCGTGTTCGGCTGGGCGCCGGCCGGTTCGGTTCCGGCGCTGCTCGCCGCGCTCAATGACACGCGCCGGTCCGGTGATCCCGCTCCGCCGCAGGAGGAGCTGCTGTCGGAGGCCGTGCGGAAGGCCGAGTCGGTTGCCGCCGCCGTGACCGACCTGGCCGGCGACGACGCGGATCATGACCGCCGTGCCGCCGCCGCGCTGACAACGGTCGGCCACCTGCCAGGGCGGCCGCACCAGGACGTGAGCGTGTGGGACCGGGCCCGTGGCGAGGCGTGGCGCCGGACGGAAGAACTTCTGGCCGCGCAGCCGGCGCCGGTGCGCCAGGTGGTCTTCGACGCGCTGACGGTGCCGGGGGAGAGCGGTGACAAGCAGACCAGACTGATCCGTGTCGTGCGCTCCGGCGGCGGCCTCGACGGCTCGGCCTGGCTCGGCCGGCTGGGCACTCAGGCCTGGCTGGGATTCAATTACTGGAGTTGGCACCTCAATCGGTTCACCTGGGAGGCCATCCAGGCGGAGGCGTCGGCCGGGCGGGTGAACCCGGCGGCGCTGGCGACCTGGCGCCGGACCCGGCTCGAACGTTCGCTGAGCGACATCAGCGACGAGGCCGAACGGATGTGGCCGATCCCCAACGTCGGTGAGCAGTGGGCCGACCGCGCGATCGCGGACGTCGAGGCGATGCCGGCGGATCGCCGGTCCGCGTGGGAGGCGCTGCTGGCGCACTGTCCGGTCGAGGTGGACAAGGCGAAGCCGACGGCCGGTTGGCGCAAGCAGGCCCGGTCGCTGCTCGACGCGGTGGGCGTCGACGATTTCACCGCCCGGCTCGACGACTGGCTCCCGCTCGTCGGGCAGGCGCGCAGCCTGCCGCTGCGCATGACCGCGTGCTGCCCCGGCCACATCAAGGACATGCCACCACGGATGATCGACCGCTACAACGTCGGGCTGCTGTGGGGACTGATCTGGATGCGGACGATGTGCCAGCCGTCCGAGCAGACACTGCGCAGCCTCGGCCAGATCGCGGAACGGGCCGCCCGCAAGATCTCCGGCCACGGCCCGGCGAGCCCGAAACTGGCGAACGTCGCTGTGGCGGCGCTCGTCGACACCGATCACCCCGCCGCCCTCGCCCAACTGGCCCGGCTGTCCTCGCGGCTGACCTACAAGAGCACGCTGCGCCTGGTGGAGAAGGGGCTGACCCGGCACGCCGAGGCGCGCGGTGTCAGCCGGGAGGACGTCGAGGAGATGGCCCTGCCCGGCTTCGGGCTGCCGCTCGCGGACAAGCTGGGCGACTGCTCGTACGAGCTGGAGGTGCGCGGTGTCGACGCCGTAGTGGTGTGGCGCAACGCGGACGGCAAGGTGGTCAAGACGCCTCCGGCCCAGGTGCGCAGGGACCACGGCGACGAGGTGAAGGAGCTGAAGGCGACTGTCGCCGACGTCGCCGCGACGCTCGTCGCCACCCGCGACCGGCTGGAAGGCCTGCTGCGACGCGACCGTTCGTGGACCGTCGAGCAGTGGCGCGAGCGGTTCCTGGACCATCCGCTGGCCCGTACGCTGGCCCGGCGTCTCATCTGGACCGTCGACGGCGTGGCCTGCTGCTGGGCCGGTGAGGCGCTGCGAACAGTGGACGACACAATGGTCGAGCCGGCCGACGAGGCGACGGTCCGGTTGTGGCATCCGGTGCTCGACCCCGACGCGGTGGGGCCGTGGCGGGACTTCCTGACCCGGCACGGGATCACCCAGCCGTTCAAGCAGGCGCACCGGGAGCAGTACCTGCTCACCGACGCGGAGCGGGCCACGGGCATGTACTCCAACCGGTTCGCCGCGCACATCGTGCGCCAGCACCGGCTCAACGCGCTGCTGTCCCGGCGTGGCTGGTCGTACGTCCAGCACCGCAACGACGGGGCCTCGTACGACCTGCCCTGGCTGGCCCTCCCGGACTGGGGGCTGCGCGCCGAACTGGGTGTCGCCGGGATCGAGGACCGGGGCGACGACCTCGTGTTCGACACGATGGGGACCGACCAGCTGTTCTTCATCCGGGGAGAGCGCCTGCCGGTTCCGCTGGCGGAGGTGCCGCCGGTCGTGCTGAGCGAGGTGATGCGCGACGTCGACCTGTTCGTGGCCGCGGCCGGGGTGGGCGCCGACCCGAACTGGTACGACGGTGGGCCGCAGGGCCGGTATCGCGACTACTGGGCGCAGAGCAGCTTCGGCGAGCTGACCCCGACCGGCCGAACGCGCCGGGACGTGCTGGCGGACCTGATCCCCCGGCTGGCCATCGCCGACCGGTGCACGCTCACCGACAGGTTCCTGGAGGTACGCGGCGACCTGCACACGTACCGCATCCACTGCGGCTCCGGGAACATCCTGATCGCACCGGACGAGCGGTACCTGTGCATCATCCCGGACTCGGCGAAGGCGAAGGAGCCGGAGATGTACCTGCCCTTCGAGGGTGACAGCCGGCTCGCCGAGATCATCAGCAAGGCGTTGCTGCTGGCCGCCGACAAGAAGATCAAGGATCCGGTGATCCTGCGCCAGCTGTGAGGCGGTCGGCGGGCGCCGGGTCCGGAGTCAGCCCGGCGCCCGCTTCGGCAGCAGCAGCTCCTCGTGGTCGAGTTCGCGTTCCAGCACGCGTAGTTCCTCGTCCGGCAGCCGCCCGGAGTCGCGCCACCGCAGCAACTCCTCGCGCTGCGCTTCGAGGACGGTCCTGCGGACCCGCAGCGCCGTCTCGTACTCCGGTGAGGTGGGCAGCTCCGACGATCCGCTCTGCTGGAGCAGGTCGAGCCGCCCCCGGTAGCGGGCCAGCCGGGTCTGCAACTGTGCCCGCGTGGTGTCGACGGCGACCCTGCTGTCCGGCTCCTCGGCGGCGACGAGGTCGAGGCGGGCCAGCGCGGCCTCCACCGCGGCCGAGCGGGCCTCGTTGCGTACCCGGGCCTGGTCGGCCTCGTTGGCGCGCAGGCCGAGCATGCGCACGAGCGGCGCGAACGTCAGGCCCTGCCCGACCAGCGTCACCAGGACGACCACGAAGGTGCAGAACAGCAGCAGGTCACGATCGGGGAAGGGATCTCCGCTACGGGTGGTCAGCGGCAGCGTGAAGATCGCGGCCAGGCTGATCACGCCCCGCGTACCGGACCAGCTCAGGGCCACCACCTCGCGGGAGGTCAGCCCGCGGGCGTTGCGGTCGACGCCGCCGAGCCGGCGTGCGGCATCAGGATCGTCGGTGTCGTCCTGTTCGGCGACGCCACCGAGCCGGGTGTGCAGCGACCGGGGGAGCCACTGGGTCAGGATCAGCCAGGCCGGGCGCAGAAGCAGCACCACGCCGACCGACACGGCGACGGCGATGACGATTGTCGACGTCTCGTACTGGCGCAGGCCCCGCATGACGGCGGGGAGCTGCTGGCCGATCAGCAGGAAGACGAAGCCTTCGAGGAGGAAGTCGACGAGCCGCCACACGGCGTTGGTCTGGAGGCGGGCGGCCCCGGAGCCGAACTGCGGCGTCTGGTGGCCGACGATCAGGCCGGCGACCACCACTGCCAGTACGCCGGAGACGTGCAGCGCCTCGCCGAGCAGGTACGCCACGAACGGCGTCGCGAGCGAGATCGCGTTCGACAGCAGCGGGTCCGCGGTGAGCGGCCGGACCAGCCGTTTCGCCCGTGCGACGACCACGCCCACCGCGATGCCGCCGGCCGCTGCCAGCACGAACTGCCCGATCGCGGCGGGGAACGAGAACGTGCCGCCCACGGCGGCGGCCACAGCGACGCTGAGCATGGTCAGCGCGGTGGCGTCGTTCAGCAGCCCTTCGCCCTGGATGATCGTGACCATCTTCGGCGGCAGGTTGACCCGGCGGCCCACGGCCAGGGCGGCGACCGGGTCGGGCGGCGCGATCGCGGCACCGACAGCGATGCCTGCCGCCAGCGTCGCGCCGGCCACGAACAGGTGGAACCCGATGCCCACGAGCAGTCCGGTGAGGAGCACCAGCACCACGGAGAGGCTGACCACGATCCGCAGGTTGCGGCGGATGTCCAGCAGGGAGGAGTCCAGCGCGGCGCTGTAGAGCAGCGGCGGCAGCACGACCATGAGCACGAGGTCGGGGTCGAGGCTGACGTTGGGGCCGGGGAGCAGCGCGTACGCGATGCCGATGAGTGGCAGCAGCGCGGCTGCCGGCAGGCCGGTCCGGGAGGCCACCCACCGCACGGCGATGACGACCGCGACGGCGGCGAGCACGAACAGCAGTGTCGAATGGGTGCTCACCTCGACCGACAGTACCCGCGTCGAGATCATCATGCGATGCGGACGGTGTCGTCAACCGAGGGTTGACGGTCGAGGATCGTCAACCTATGGTTGACGCATGGAGGAGACCGAACCGCTCAAGATGACCCAGCCGGTACGACTCGACGACCTCATCGACGGCATCAAGAAGGCGCACACCGACGCGCTCGATCAGCTGGCCGGCGCCGTTCTCGTCGCCGACCACCTGGGCGACGTGGCCGACCACCTGATCGGGCACTTCGTCGACCAGGCGCGCCGCTCCGGCGCCTCGTGGACGGAGATCGGCCGCAGCATGGGCGTGACGAAGCAGGCCGCCCAGAAGCGTTCCGCCGCCAAGGCGGAGACCGCCGCCGCGCTCGACCCGAACTCCGGGTTCGGCCGGTTCACCCCGCGCGCCCGCAACGTGGTGCTGGCCTCGCAGGAGGAGGCGCGGGCCGCGGGCAACGCCGAGATCACCCCGGGGCACGTCGCGCTCGGACTGCTCGCCGAGCCGGAAGGGCTGGCCGCCGCGGCGATCGTGGCTCGGGGCGTACCCCTGGAACGGCTGCGGGAGGTCGTCACCGCGACGCTGCCGGCGAAGGCCGACCCGGTCCCGGACCTGATCCCCTACGACGCACGGGCCAAGAAGGTCCTGGAGCTGACCTTCCGGGAGGCGCTGCGGATGGGGCACAACTACATCGGTACGGAGCACATCCTGCTCGCCCTGCTGGAGGAGGAGGGCGACGACGGCGTGCTGCGCGGCCTCGGCCTGGAGAAGTCCGCGCTGGAGTCGGCGTTCGAGGCGGCGCTCGCCGAGATCACCCGGAAAGGGGCCTGACACCGCGCCGGGCACGCGTCACGGGGGCGCGTGCCCGGCGTCCGGGTGTCAGTCTGCGGTGGGGAAGCCGTACCGGGCGGCGTGCTCCGGGTCGGCGGGGTCGACCTGGCGGATCCCGGCGTCGGCCAGCCGCTTGTTCACCTCGTCGAGGTGCTCCCGGACCAGCCGGGCCTCCTCCTCGGTGACCCGGCCGCGGTGCGGGCGCCCGGCGTGCTCGATGGTGCCGTAGTCGATCTTCTCGGTGGCGCGGCGGGCCTTCGGCGGCTTGACCCGCTCGGCGGTCCGCAGCAGCTGCGCCATCGGCACGTCGGTCGCCATCGCGTCGAACTCGCTGGCGGTCAGCACCACCCGGCGCGGCTCACCGTGGCCGTGCCGGTCGTGGATCTCCACCACCGCGACGTCGAGCGCCGCGTCGTCGATGCTCTCCACCTCGACCGCGGTGGCGTCCAGCTGCACGGGGCCGGCGACCAGGTCCGGGTGCTCCAGGACGACGACCTTGACCACCTCGTCGTCGGGGCTGAGCACCTGACCGGTGAAGTCGGAGACGTGGATCGTCTTCTTGCCCATGCGCGGAGCTTCTCCTGTCGTAGGCCGGAAATCGGACCACAAGACGCTACCGCACAGGTGTGCGAAGGCCGGTACGCCCGCCCGGCCGGTGTGTCGCCGCCCGCCCTCTCAGAGGGGCGTGAGGCCACGCCAGGCGGCGGTGCCGGCCGGCTGCGCGTTCAGCTCGGCCCAGGAGAGCGCCCGGTCGCGGGCCTCGCGGTACGCCGGCTGCGCCGGGAACCGTCCGGCGTCTGCGGCGGCCCGCCAGCCGCGCTCCGCGTCCTGCTGGAATCGGTCATTCGGTTCGTGAGGCATGACCACTACCGTCCCAGAGAAACTTGTCCATGTATGGAAATGAATATGACGCAGGGGCGATGCCTTCGGTTCCGCGAAGCGCCCGGGGTTCCTGCGGCCGGTGGCGGAACCAGGAATCGGCGCCCGTCGCTGGCGTGCCGACCCTCTACCCGCGTGCCGCGCGTCTCAACCGCGCCGCGATCGGCGAATTCCGCAGGCATGGGCGCGGCGTCCCGGCGTACCATGATCACGTGCTCGACCGGCGGGTCTTCCTTCATCTGGCGACCTGGTTGGGGCAGTGGCCGGCGGGCCCCGGGCTGCACGTGGTCCGGTCCTACCGCCGCGCCCGCCCGGCCTGGGACGGGCGGCTGCGCCCGGCCGTCGCGGTGACAGCGGGCGGCAGCACCGTCCTCTCGGTGGCCGCCGACCGGGTCGAGGCGGTCCGGACGCTGGTGCGGGACCGGCCGCTCGGGGAGTGGCTGCCCGACCTGCCGGGCGCGGTCGGCATGCCGGAGTTCATCGCGCACACCTCGGTCTTCCGGTGGTGCACCGACCCGGCGCCGCTGCCCGAGGTGGGGGAGTGGGTGCCGCCCACGCTGCCCGGGCTGCCGCCGTGGCTGCGGCTGTTCGACAGGGAGGTGCTCGTGGTCCGGGGCGCCGACGGCGCGTACCGGGCCGGCGTGGGGATCAAGCGGCACGACGCGTACGGCCACGAGCTGGCGGTGGGCACGGTGCCGACGGCGCGCGGGCGCGGCCTGGCCCGGCGGCTGGTCGCGCAGGCGGCCCGCCGGGTGCTCGACGAGGGGGCGATCCCCACCTACCTGCACGACCCGGGCAACGCGGCGTCCGGCCGGGTGGCCGAGGCGGCCGGGTTCCCGGATCGCGGCCTTACCGCGTTCGGCGTCTTCCCCCGCTGAGCCGGCCCGGATCCCCGGCCTGGCGCGGACCGTGGATCCCGGGCCGGATCCACGGTCCGCTGCTCTCCCCCAGGCCCCGACATCGGTAACGCTATGTGTTAGTGCCGGTGGTCAACAAGGGGTGTGCCACTGTCCGGTTACGGACTCTCACCTGCGCAATCGCTGGCAGGTGCGGCGGCGAAGTCAGTGACGCAGCGTGTGGATCAGTGCGAGCGCCTGACGGGTGACCGGCCGCAGCACGCGCAGCCGGGACAGCCCCACCAGCCGGTCCACGAGCGGTACCACGCCGTCGATGAGCTGCCGGGTCTTGACCTGCCCCTCCGAGCGGTCGTGCACCCAGTAGAGCACCACCCCCATGTAGCCGAGCCAGAGCAGCTCGGGCAGCGCCTCGCGCAGCTCGTCGTCGAGCTTGACGGTGGACCCGGTGAGTGCCTCGCGGAACAGCGCGATCGACATGTCCCGGGGTGCCGACGACTCGGCGGAGAACGGGCTGAGCGGCGAGGTCGGCTCGGCCGCCGTCTTGAAGAAGGCGCCCGCGAACGCGTGGTACGGGCTCAGCACGTCGACGCCCGCGTGCAGCACCCCGGCCAGTCGCGGGCCGAAGTCCCGCTCCCGGGCGAGCACCGGCGCGGCCGCCTCCCGGTGCTCGCGCTGGGTGCCCGCGTAGAACTCCTGGACCAGGTGCTCCTTGGAGCCGAAGTAGTAGTAGGCGTTGCCCACCGCCACGCCTGCCTCCTGGGCGACCGCGCGCATCGTCGTCCGCGCGTATCCGCGCTCGCGGAACAGCCGCATCGCCGTGTCCAGGATCAGCTGACGGGTCTGCTCACCCCGGGCCGTCGACCCCTGTCCACCCGCAGCGGTCGTCGGCGCACTCTGCTCGGTCATCGTCGTCACCGTATCCCGGTTCCCGGATCCGTTCGCGGACCGCTGAGGCCGCCGCCACCACCCGCCGGGCCAGCGGCAGCAGGTGCGGCCGGGCCAGCCGCTCGGCCGTACCGCGATGCTCGGCGAGCGCCCAGAGACAGGCGAACCAGGCGCCGTCGCCGCGGTAGACGGCGCCGGTGTCGGCCACCACCGTCAGGTCGCGCAGCGCGGCGTCGTGGTCCAGGCCGGGGAAGCGCCGCCGGGCCTCGGCGGACCCGGCCGGCACGAACTCCAGCGGTACGAGCTGGGCGCGCGAGGCGAGCCACCGCCGGGCGGCCCGGCACATCGGGCAGTCCGCGTCGAACAGGACGGTGAACCCGCGGATCCCACCGGCCCCGTGCCCGGTGGGATCCTGCCGGCGCCCGCCCGGGGCGGACGTCACCGGGCCGGCGGGTTCGGACCCGCCGGTACCGGTCCGCCCTGCGGCGGGAGCATTCCGACCGGCGGCAGCGGCGGGTGGGTGGCCTGCTGCCGCAGGCGGCCGCGGCGGTAGCGGCCGAGCGCGAAGACGTTGAAGAAGTGCAGCGCGCCGAGCACCAGCAGGACCAGCCCCACCTTCAGCGAGAGCTGCTCCAGCGCCTGGCTGGCGTCGCCGACCGGACCGGACTCCTTCATCGCCACCGTGACGTAGCCGAGGTTGAGCAGGTAGAAGCCGACCACCAGCAGGCTGTTGACCGCCTCGGCCAGCCGGCTGTCGGCGAACACGTCCTGCAGGAACACCAGCCCGTTGCGGGACAGCGCCCGCGCCACCCAGATGGTGAGGCCGATGCTCACCGTCAGGTAGGCCAGATACATCCAGACCTTCACGTCCATCCCCGTCGCCTCTCTTGAACGTGTTCAAATCTCGGGCACCGTGAGCGTACGACAGAACTTGAACGCGTTCAAGAGAGCGGCCCGCCGCCCTTCAGGGCAGCGGGCCGGGTGGGGCGCGTGGGTCAGGCGGTCAGGCCGAGCGCGTCGGCGGCGGCACGGCCGTTGGCGTGACTGGCGCCGTGGGTGGCGACGAACGCGCGCGCGCCCGCCGGCCGCCACGCGCCCGGCCAGCCCATCTCGACCACAGTCACCTGATGCGTGGCGGCCAGCGCCTCGACCAGCTCGCGCGCGCCGGGCAGCCGGTGCAGGTGCCGGCCGACCAGCACGACCGGCCGGTCCCCGGCGAGCCGCCGCAACTGGTCCGGGTCGGTGTCGCCCGCCACCGCGCGGGCCTGCTCGACCCCGGCGGCCAGGTGCGGGCCGAGCCCCCAGGGCACCCGCCCCTCGGCGATGGTGGAGGTGGCGTGCACCTGCACCACGAGCGGTGCGGTGTCGCGGGTGAGGTCGCCCTCGACGCGTACCGCCCGCAGCGCGGCGGCGTAGCCGAGGCCGTCGGCGGCCGGCGGCGGGGCGTCGGCGGGGCCGGTGGCGGCGGCGAGCGCGGCGGTCCGGCCGGCGGCCTCCTCGACCCGCTCCCGAGCCAGCCGGCCGTCGGTGATCGCCGCGACGATCTCGGCGGCGACCGACTCGACCAGCTCGGCGTCCACCCGGGCGCCGATGCACAGCAGGTCCGCGCCGGCGGCCAGGGCCCGCACCGCGCCCGCACCGACCCCGCCGGCGGCGAGCACGGCGCCCTTCATCTCCAGCGCGTCGGTGATGATCGCGCCGGTGAAGCCGTACTCGACGCGCAGCAGGTCGTGCAGGACCGCGCGGCTGAACGTGGCCGGGCCGTCGCCGGTCAGCGCCGGCACCCGGATGTGCGCGGTCATCACCGCGCGGACGCCCGCGTCGACGACGGCGGCGAACGGCGGCAGGTCGCGTTCCCGCAGGACCGCCGGGGGCACGTCGACTGTGGGCAGCTCGTGGTGGGAGTCGGCGACGGTGGCGCCGTGCCCGGGGAAGTGCTTGGCGCAGGCGGCCACGCCGGTCGACTGGAGACCGGCGACGGCGGCGGCCGAGTGGACAGCGACCCGCTTCGGGTCCGCCCCGAACGAGCGGGTGCCGATCACCGGGTTCTCGTCGGCGGTGTTCACGTCGACGGTGGGGGCGAGGTCGACTGTGATACCGAGCGCTGCCAGCTCCGCGCCGATCGCCGCGTACACCTGGCGGGTGAGGTCGGGGTCGTCCACCGCGCCGAGCGCGGCGTTGCCCGGGTACGGGCTGCCGGTGGCGTGCGCCAGCCGGGTGACGTCGCCGCCCTCCTCGTCGATCGCCACGATCACGTCGGGGCGGCCGGCGCGCAGCGCTGCCGTGGACGCCGCCACCTGGGCCGGGTCGTGGATGTTGGTACCGAACAGGGTGTGCCCGGCGAGCCCGTCGGCGAGCAGGTCGACCGCCCAGTCCGGCGGGACCGGTCCCGGGTACGCGGCCAGCAGCGTGCCCAGCGCGAGCCGGCGCAGTCCTGGATCCAGACCCACGAGTATCCCCTTTCCCTGCCGGGTCGTCCGACCTCTGCGGATGGGGGTGGCCGATACGCTAACGGGCACCCCTTGGCAGGCGTTTTGTGGTTAGAAAACTTTACTGAAAATTGAGGACGTTGGCATGAGTGCGACCCGGCTGCCCGGCACCCCCCGACTCCTGCGGGCGCTCAACGATCGTGCGGCCCTGGAGCTGCTGCTCGAACGCGGTCCGCTGACCCGGGCCCGGATCGGTGAGCTGACCGGGCTGTCCAAGGTCACCGCGTCCCAGCTCGTCGAGCGGCTGGAGGAGCGCGGCCTGGTCGCCCGGGTCGGCGAGCAGGCCGGCGGGCGGGGCCCGAACGCGCAGCTCTACGCCGTCCGGCCGAGCAGCGCGTACGTGGTGGGCGTCGAGGTGGGCGCGGAGCGGGTGGTGGCGGCCTGCGCCGACATCACCGGTACGGTGGCCGGCCGGGTCGAGCAGTCCACGAAGGACACCGACGACCCGGTCGGCGTGGTGCACAACGCCGTGGTCCAGGCGGCGAGCAGCGCCGGGGCGGAGCTGTCCGCCGTCCGGCGCGTCGTGCTCGGCACCCCCGGCCTGGTCGACCCGCAGACCGGCGACATCACGTTCGCGTTCAACCTGCCGCGCTGGCACAGCGGCCTGCTCGCCGCGCTGCGCGAGGACCTGGACACCCCGGTCGTGTTCGAGAACGACGTGAACCTCGCGGCGGTGGCCGAGGCGCAGTCCGGCGCGGCCCGTGGCACCGCCGACTTCGTGCTGGTCTGGGTGGACGCGGGCGTCGGCCTGGCCATCATGCTGGGCGGCCGGCTGCACCACGGCAGCAGCGGCGCGGCCGGCGAGATCGGCTACCTGCCGGTGCCCGGCGCACCCATCCCGCGCGACGTGTCCAAGCGGGCCAAGCCGGCGTTCCAGCAGCTCGTCGGCGCCGACGCGGTACGCGCTGTGGCCGCCGAGCACGGTTTCGCCAGCCCGGAGGCGGCGGAGCAGGGCGTCGCGGCGGCCCGGGCCGCCGAGGTGGTACGCGCGGCCATCGCCGCCGGCACCGCCGGTGGTCCGATGCTCGACGAGCTGGCCCGGCGGCTGGCGCTCGGTGTGGCGAGCACCTGCGTGGTGCTGGACCCGCCGCTCGTGGTGCTCGCCGGGGCGGTCGGGCAGGCGGGCGGGGCGGCGCTGGCCGAGCGCGTGCAGCACGAGGTCGCCGCGATCACGCTGGTCCGGCCCCGGGTGGTGACCACCGGGCTGACCGAGGAGCCGATCCTGCGGGGCGCGCTGCGTACCGCGCTGGACGCCGTACGCGACGAGGTGTTCGGCTCGACGGTCGGCTGACCGCGTCGTGCACCCTGGCGCCATGTGAAGGAATCCTTCATCATGGCGTCAGGGTTCGCAAGGAGTTGCCGAGGTGCGGCTCCGGTCAGATCAGGTCGCGGCGGCGGAACACCGTGAACGCGGCGGCCACCAGCGCGCCGGTGAGCCCGAGCAGCACCACCAGCCCCGACGTCCAGGTGAGCGTGTAGGAGCCGTCGCAGTAGCCGGAGATCCCGGGGCCGCAGGCGTTGTTGTCCCAGAGCCGCACCTCACCGGACAGCCAGGCCGCCAGATAGCTGGACAGCATGTACCGGTCCGGCCGGCCGACCTCCAGGATCTGGAACACCAGCCGCGCCCCCAGCTCCCACACCACCACGTACGCGGCCACGGTGCCGAGCGCCGCCGACGTGTGCCGGCCCAGCGTGGCGACGGCGAACCCGAGCGCCGCGGCGAGCAGCACCAGCATCAGCCCGCGTACCCAGATCGCTGCGAGCGACGGCCAGAAGTCGCCGCCGGTCCGCCCGACCAGTCCGGACGCCTGGCCGATCAACCAGAAGGACCCCAGGTACGCCGCCGACGCCAGCACCGACAGGCCGAGCAGCCCGCCCAGCAGCGTGCCGAGCTTCGTGGCGAGCACCGTCGGCCGCCGGGGCCGCCACAGCAGCAGGTTGACCACCCCGCCCGAGTTCAGGTCGGCCCCGATGTAGGAGGCGCCGACCAGGAACCCGAACAGCGTCAGGAACGCGATCAGGAAGTAGAGCAGCGGCTCGGCCTCCTTGGCGAAGACGAACACACCGCTGAGGTAGTCGGCCGTGGTCGGCAACTCCTCGATCTGGGCCGGGTCGATCTGGGCGCAGTCGCGCGGCAGGTAGTCGTTCTCGCCCGGCGGGATCGTGCCCTCGCGGATCCGCAGGCAGCGGTCGTACGTCATCTCCATCTGGCGCACGCTCTCCGCCGCCTGCGCCTGCGCCCGGCTCAGCTCCGCCGGGCCGGGCCGGTGCGAACCGGCGAGCGTGGTCACCACGGTCACCGCGAAGGCGGCAGCCAGCAGCACCACCATGAGCTGCACGAAGCGCCGGGCGGCCAGCCGCTCCAGCTCGGCACGGACCAGGTTCACGCGTCCACCTCCCGGCTCTCCCGGACGTCGAGGTCGATCACACCGTCGTTCGGCGGCGCGCCGTCGACCTGCCGCGGCACCGCCACGTGCTCGTTGCCGCCGGTCAGCTCCAGGAAGACGCTCTCCAGGTCCGGCCGCAGCGGGACCAGCTCGCGTACCCACATGCCCTGCTCGCCGAGCGTCCGGCTGATCGTCTCCGGATCCTGCACACCGGTCACCACCAGGTGGTCCGGCGCGACCGCCACCGACAGGCCGGCGCGGCCCAGCACCTGCCCGGCCTGCTCCGGATCGGCCACCCGGACCCGCCACTGGTGCTGGTCGAAGCCGGCCAGCACCTCCTCCACCGGCCCGTACGCGACCCGCTGCCCCCGGCTCACGATCGTCACGTGGTCGCAGATCAACTGGATCTCGGCGAGGATGTGGCTGGACAGCAGCACCGTCACCCCGGCCTCGGCCAGCGACCGGGTCAGGTCGCGCATCTCCCGGATGCCGGCCGGGTCCAGCCCGTTCGCCGGTTCGTCCAGGATCAGCAGCTCCGGGTTCTTCAGCAGGGCCGACGCGACCGCCAGCCGCTGCTTCATGCCCAGCGAGTAGCCCTTGACCCGCTCGTCGCCCCGGTCGCGCAGCCCGACCTGCTCCAGCACCTCGTCCACCCGGGCGGTCGGCACACCCCCGGCCAGGGCCAGCAGCCGCAGCGTCCGGTGGGCGGTGAAGTTGGCGAAGAACTGCGGGCTCTCCACGATCGCGCCGACCCGGCCGGCCACGTCCGGCAGGTGCTCGGGTGACTCGGCACCCAGCACGCGCATCCGCCCGGCGTCCGGCCGGACCAGCCCCAGCAGCGCGCGCAGCGTGGTGGTCTTCCCGGACCCGTTCGGCCCCAGGAAGCCGTGCACCTGGCCCGCCTCGACCAGCATGTCGAAGCCGTCGACGGCGACCCGGCGCCCCTGGCGCAGCGTGTGGAACGTCTTGCGGAGGCCGGCGATCTCGATGACCGCGCTCATCCGCGCGCCTCCCGGCAGCGGTCGGGCATGGGTGTCCTTCCGGAAGCGGTGACCAACGACACGGCGCCCCACCCTATGGCGGCGGCGCCGCCCGTGGGGGGCGCCGGGCCGGGTGCGTGATTGGATGGAGCGGTGACTGGTGACCTGATCCCCGGCGCCCCGGGCGCCCTCGCCCCCTCGACCGTGGACGCGGATCTGGTGGTCAGCCTCGACGGGGTCGGCGTCAAGCGTTCCGGCACGGCGCTGGTGCACGACGTCGACTGGCGGGTCGAGCTGGACGAACGGTGGGTGGTGCTCGGACCGAACGGCGCGGGCAAGACCACGCTGCTCAACCTGGCCGCCGGCCGGCTGCACCCGACCAGCGGCGTCGCGCACGTGCTCGGCGAGCGCATCGGCCGTACCGACGTCAACGAGCTGCGTACCCGCATCGGCCTGTCCACAGCGACGCTCGCCGAGCGGATCCCCGCCGAGGAGCGCGTCGTCGACGTGGTGGTGACCGCCGCCTGGTCGGTGGTCGGCCGCTGGCGGGAGAGCTACGACCGCACCGACGAGGTCCGCGCCGCCGCGCTGCTGCGCCAGCTCGGCGTCGGCCACCTCACCGACCGCACGTACGGCACGCTGTCCGAGGGCGAGCGCAAGCGGGTCCAGATCGCCCGCGCGCTGATGACCGACCCGGAGCTGCTGCTGCTCGACGAGCCCGCCGCCGGGCTCGACCTGGGTGGGCGCGAGGACCTGGTGGCCCGGCTGGCCGAGCTGGCGTACGACCCGGATGCGCCCGCGATGGTGCTGGTCACGCACCACGTGGAGGAGATCCCGCCGGGCTTCACCCACGCGCTGCTGCTGCGCGAGGGTGCCGTGGTGGCGCAGGGCCTGCTCGCCGACGTGCTCACCGCCGACAACCTGTCGAAGACGTTCGGCCTTCCGCTGGTGGTCACGCGGTCCGGCGACCGCTGGGCCGCCCGCGCCGCCTGAGCGACGGGACGACACAGTGCCGCAGACCCGGATCGCCGTCGTCGGCAGTGCCAACATGGACCTGGTCGGCATCGGCGCCGCGCTGCCCCGGCCCGGCGAGACCGTGCTGGGCGACGACTTCGTCATGCTGCCCGGCGGCAAGGGCGCCAACCAGGCGGTCGCCGCGGTACGCGCCGGCGCGTCCTGTGTCTTCCTGGGCGCGATCGGCTCGGACTCGTTCGGCGTGACGCTGCGGGCCCGCATGACGGCGGCCGGCGTGGACACCGGCCACCTGCGGGTGGTCTACGGCCCGTCCGGCGTCGCGCTGGTGATGGTCGGCGGCGCGGGGGAGAACGCCATCCTGGTCACCCCCGGGGCGAACGCCGCGTTCACGTCGCTGACCGCCGGCGAGCTTTCCGCCGTACGCGATGCGGACGTGCTGGTCGCGCAGCTGGAGGTGCCGGTCGAGACGGTGACCGAGGCGGCGCTGGCGGCCCGGTCCGCGGGCACCCGGGTGGTGCTCAACGCCGCGCCGGCCCGGTCGGTGCCGGCCGAGCTGCTGGCGGCCACCGACCTGCTCGTGGTGAACGAGCCGGAGGCGCAGGCGCTGACCGGTCGCGGCCGGGACGAGCCGGCGGCGCTGCTGGAGCTGGTGCCCCGGGCGGTGCTCACGCTCGGCGGCGACGGCGCCTGGTACGTCGACAGGGACCGCCCGCCGACGCACGTGCCGGCGGTGCCGGTGGACGTGGTCGACTCGACCGCCGCCGGGGACGCGTTCACCGCCGCGCTCGCGGTGGCCTGGGGCGAGGGGCGGGACCTGGCCGACGCGGTCCGCTGGGCGGCGGCCGCCGGTGCGGCGTGCGTGCGCAAGCTCGGTGCCTCGGTGGCTCTGCCGCACCGCGCGGAGATCGACGAGCTGTTCCCCGGCGGTTAAGAAGGGGCCCTTCCTCTACCGGAGGCGTTAAGAAGGGGCCCTTCCTTACACCTCGTCGGTGAGGCGCTCGCCGCGGCGGCGCAGCATGCCGAGCCCGGGGATGCCGGCGACCGCGAGCTTGAGATCGCGTGTGACGTCCAGCAGGTCGTGCAGGTCCGGGCCGACCCGGTCCAGCGTGGCCAGGATCGGCAGCACGTCCGAGGTGAGATGGTCCTTGAGCTTCGGCAACTCGTCCACCAGCCGGATCGCGGCGGTCACCTCCTCCGGGCTGAGCTGCTCCACGAAACGCGCTGCCATCGGCGCGGCCCGGCGCAGCGTCGCCTCGTACGCGGTCAGCAGCTCGGTCGCGACGCCCGTCGCCTTCTCGGCGGTCGCCAGCGTGCCCGCCGCCCGCGCGGTCACCGTCTCCGCCTCGGTCACCACACCGGCCGCCGTCCGGGCCACCCGGTCGGCCTGGCCGACCACCGTGGCCGCCGCCTCGGAGACCCGCTGCGCCTCGCCGACCACCACAGTCGCCGCGGCGGCCACCTCGGTCGCCGTGTCGATCGCCGCGGTGGCGGCGGTGCTGATCACCGCCACCTCGCGGACCGCCGTCTCGGCGTCGGTGAGCACCCGGTCGGTGCGGTCGAGCGTGCCCTCGATCCGGTCCACCACCCCGTCGATCCGCCGGACCAGCGCCTCCACCTGATCGAGGACGGCGAAGGCGCGAGCGGGCACCGAGGCCACCGTGGCGGCCGAGCCGAGCGCCTGGTCCAGGGCGGTACGGGTGAGGCCGAGCACGGCGCCGGGCCGGGGAAGAGGGATCGCCATGACATCCAGTGTGCGGCGTCGCTGCCAGTGCCGCCCGACGGCAGCCGGGCGGCGAAGGTCACGCCGGGCCGCCGACGCGGCGTAGGGTGCCGGCATGCCCACCCCCGGCCCGGCGTCGCGGCGACTGCTCGCCTGCGGCGTGGCCGCGCTGCTCGCCGTCGTCCTGGGCGCCCTGCTCCTGGCCCGCGCCGACGCCGGTCTGAGCACCCGGCGGGCGACCGTGGCGGGAGTCCCGCTGACCGAGGTCCGGGCGGACGGCGTGAGCGGCGACCTGCGGCCCGGGGTGGTGATCGCGCACGGTTTCGCCGGGTCGGCCCGGCTGATGCGGCCGCTCGCCGACTCGGTGGCCCGCCGGGGCGGGATCGCGGTGCTGCTCGACTTCGCCGGCCACGGCGCCAGCCACGCCCGGCTACCCGGTGCGGGCCGGGACGAGGATCGCAGCCGGGCGCTGCTGCGGCACGACCTGGACGTGGCGGTCGCCTGGCTGCGCGGGCGTCCCGGCGTCGACCCGGACCGGATCGTCCTGGTCGGGCACTCGATGGGCGCCGGCGCGGTCACCCGGTACGCGGTGGCGCATCCGGAGATCGACCGGACCGTGGCGATCTCGCTGCCCGACGGCGGTGACGTGCCGGCCGGCTGGCCCGGGAGGCTGACGCTCGTGGTGGGCGGGCTGGAGTTCGCCGGCTTCCGCCAGGCGGTCGACGAGGCGACGCGGGACGCGCCACCGGGCACCCGCACGCGGGTGGTGGCACCGGGCACCGAGCACGTGTCGGTGCTGTTCGCGCCGCGTACCCACGCCGCGGTGCTCGACGCGCTCCCGGACCGTACCGGCGGGCCGCCGCCGGCCCCGCTGACCCGGCCGGGCGGCGCCGGGCTGCTGCTGGCAGGGCTCGCGCTGGGCTTCGTGCCGCTGGCGGCGCTGCTATCGCGCCGGGCGGGGGCGGGCACCGGCGGTCCGCGTACGGGTGCGGGCCGGTGGCTCGCCGCGACGGTGGCGGCGGCCGGGCTGGGCGCCGCGCTCGCCGCGCTGCTGCCGACCGCCCGGCTGCCGCTCGCCGTGGGCGGGTACGTGGCAGTGTTCCTGCTGTTCACCGGCGTGCTGCTGGCCGCCGTGGCACGCCTCGCGCAACCCCGCCGGCCACCGGTGACCGAGGGCGGCGTCCGGTCCGCTGCCGTCGCTGTCGGGCTCCTCGGGTACGCCGCGCTCGCCGTCGCGCTGCCGCTGCACCTCGGCCTCACCTCGACCGTGCCGGTCGGGGCCCGGTGGTGGCTGCTGCCCCTGGTGACGTTCTGCTGCCTGGTCTTCCTGCTCGGCGCCGAACGGCTCGCGGACGGCCACGGCATCCGGTACGCGGCCACCGGCGGGATCGCCGTGCTGGTGCTCGCCGTCGCCGCGGTGCTCGGCCTGGCACCTGGGTTCGTGCTGCTGGTGGTGCCGCTGTTCGCGGCGCTGGTGGTCTGGCAGGCGGCCTGGGCCGGAGTGCTGCGCCGCCGGGCCGCGCCGTGGTGGCTGGCGTCGTCGGTCGGGGCGGTGGTGCTCGCCTGGCCGATCGCGACCACGCTGCCGCTGGCCTGACCGTCGCCGCTATCTGCTGTCGGTCTGCTGTTCCACGGCGCGTTGCACGGCCCGGTAGATCTGCCCGAACCGCAGCGCGTCGGGCGTACGGACCAGCATCGTCTCCCGGCCGTGGTGCTGCACCCACAGCTCGTGCACCCGGTTGCCGCGCTCGTAGGAGCGGTCCAGCCACCCGAGCGGCACCTCCAGGAACGGGGTGAGCGCCAGCCCCGCCACCACGAACGCGGCCAGGATGATCAGGGCCAGTTTCCACTCGCCCCGGTCCTGCGCGGACCAGGCCAGCGAGAGCACGCAGACCACAGCGACGAGGGGTGGCAGCGACAGCAGCAGGACCAGCATCCCGCGGCCCAGCACCCGTCCCCGGACGGCGAGCGTGGTGGCGCCGCGCGCGTGCCAGACGTACGTGACGTCGGCGAGCGCGACGACCTGCCCGCCCGCGTGGATCGCCTCCGAGGTGACCTGTACGGCGTCGTCCCGGTAATAGAGGACCATGAATCAGCCTAACCGCGTGTGTCGACACTGGACGGTCGAGCGTCGGTAGGATGACGGCATGACGGACCGGAACGGGGCCGGAACCGGCGGTGACGAGCAGGCGCGCAACGTCGAGGTGGTCAGGCGCTACCTGCGCACCTTCGTCACGAAGGACCTGGCCGAACTGGCCGAGGTGGTCGACGAGGACGTGGAGATCTACGGCTCCGGCACCGCGGTACGCGGCAGGCGCTACCCCGAGGCCGCCGTCTCCTCACCCGGCCTGACGGTGATCGACCAGGAGATCCGGGAGATCTTCGCGGCCGGGGACCGGGTGGTGGTGTCGCTGGCGCAGACCTACCGGCGGGACGCGACAGGTGCGACCACGGTGCAGAGCGCCTGCAAGATGTACCGCCTGGCCGGCGGCCGGATCGTGCAGTTCTGGGGCGAGCAGGACACCTACGGCCTGTTGCGCGGGCTCGGCCTGCTGCCGGACGAGCCGATCACGTTCTGACCCGTCGCGGCAGGACCGGTCGCGGGACGACCGGCCGCGGGACGACCGGGTGCGGTACGGCCCGGCCCGGGGCGACCCGGCGCGGCCGGCAGGCTCTCCATGGCCCGCTGCACCGCCCGGTAGACCTGCCCGAAGCGCATCGCGTCGCGGGTGTGCAGCAGCCGCACCGGGCGGCCCCGCCATTCGGCCCACATCTCCATCTCCCGGCTGCCCCGGGCGTACGAGCGGTCCAGGTGTTCGAAGAGGAAGTCCGCGAGCGGGCCGACGGCGAGGCCGACCAGCACCGAGACGCCGACGACGGCGACGGTGACCGCGGCCGAGCGCTGCAGCCACACGGCCAGCGCGATGCCCAGCACGGCGGCCACCAGCGGCCCGGCGAGCGCGGCCCCGATCGCGCCGCGCCCGGCGAGCACCCGCCAGGAGCGGTCGCCCCGCCGGTGCCACACGGTGGTCAGTTCGGCCAGCGGGTAGCTGCGCCCGTCCACCCGTACCGCTGTGGAGGTGACCTGGACGGAGCGGTCGTCGTAGTAGGTGATCATGGCCTCACTCCCGGTGGCGGGGCTGCGGCGACTCCGGCGGCGACCTGGGGAGTCGCCGACACCACACTGTCTACCCCAACGAGGCGAGTCGTAAGGTTGGCACGCGACTTCGACGAGGAAGTGAGGGCAGCGTGGGCGAGTTCGTCAGGCTGGAAGTGAAGGACGGCATCGGCACCATCCGGCTGGAGCGGCCGCCGATGAACGCGCTCAACACCCAGGTGCAGGAGGAGTTGCGCGCCGCCGCGTCGGCGGCCACCGGCGACGCCGAGGTCCGCGCCGTGATCGTGTACGGCGGCGAGAAGGTCTTCGCGGCCGGTGCGGACATCAAGGAGATGGCCGACATGTCCTACGTGGACATGGCGGAGCGCGCTGCCGACCTGTCCAGCGCGCTCGGCGCGATCGCCCGCATCCCCAAGCCGGTCGTCGCCGCGATCACCGGGTACGCGCTCGGCGGCGGCTGCGAGCTGGCGCTGGCCTGCGACTGGCGGATCGTCGCCGAGGACGCCAAGCTCGGCCAGCCGGAGATCAAGCTGGGCATCATCCCGGGCGCCGGCGGCACCCAGCGGTTGGCCCGCCTGGTCGGCCCGGCCCGCGCCAAGGACCTGATCATGACCGGGCGGATGGTCGACGCCGCCGAGGCGCTGCGGATCGGCCTGGCCGACCGGGTGGTCCCGGCCGCCGAGGTCTACGACGCCGCTGTGGCGTACGTGAAGCCGTTCCTGACCGGGCCGGTGCAGGCGTTGCGCGCGGCGAAGGCGGCTGTCGACGGCGGTCTGGACATGGACCTCACGTCGGGCCTGGCCTGGGAGAGCCAGCTCTTCGCGGCGCTGTTCGCCACCGACGACCGGCGCGAGGGCATGGCCGCGTTCGTGGAGAAGCGCAAGCCGGGCTTCACCGGTCGCTGACGCGAGAGCTGTTCACATCCGCGATACCGGCCAGTAGCGTGACCCCGGTCGGTCGACGAAGGGGAATGGCATGACGGAGCGGATCGAGGGCCACGGGGGCGATCTGGCACTCGCGGCACTACGCGCGCACGGCGTACGGGAGATGTTCACGCTGTCCGGCGGGCACGTCTTCCCGCTCTACGACGCCGCGCACAGGGCGGGTTTCCCCCTCTACGACGTGCGGCACGAGCAGTCCGCGGTGTTCGCCGCCGAGGCGGTCGCCAAGCTCCAGCGCCGCCCCGGCCTGGCCGTGCTCACCGCCGGCCCCGGCGTCACCAACGGGGTCTCCGGCCTGACCAGCGCGTTCTTCAACGCCTCGCCGGTGCTGGTGCTCGGTGGGCGGGCGCCGCAGTTCCGCTGGGGCTCGGGCAGCCTCCAGGAGATGGACCACCTGCCGCTCGTCGCGCCGGTGACCAAGCACGCCGAGACGGTGTTCAGCGCCGACGACATCCCGCGCGCGGTGTCGGCGGCGCTGACCACCGCTCTCACCCCGCACCGCGGCCCGGTGTTCCTGGACTTCCCGCTGGAGGCGGTCTTCTCGGTCGGTGACGCCGACCTGCCGGCGGTCACGCCGCCGGCGCCGATCGAGCCGGACCCGGACGAGGTGGCGAAGGCGGCCCGCCTGATCGCCGGCGCGTCGCGGCCGGTCGTCATCGCCGGCTCCGACGTGTACGCGGGCGACGCCGTCGAGGCGCTGCGCGCCGCCGCCGAGTCGCTTCGGGTGCCGGTGTTCACGAACGGGATGGGCCGGGGCGCGCTGCCGCCGGAGCACCCGCTCGCCTTCGCCAAGGCCCGCCGGGTCGCGCTCAAGGGCGCCGACGTGGTCGTGGTGATCGGCACCCCGCTGGACTTCCGGCTCTCCTTCGGCGACTTCGGCGACGCCCAGGTGGTGCACGTCGTGGACGCGCCCAGCCAGCGGGCCGGGCACGTGCAGCCGGCCGCCGCGCCGGCCGGTGACCTGCGGCTGATCCTGGGCGCGTTCGCCGACCACGCCGGTGACCGGGCCGACCACGCCGACTGGATCGCCGAGCTGCGGACCGCCGAGGACGCGGCGAAGGCCCGCGACGCGGAGGAGATGGCCGCCGAGACCGACCCGATCCGCCCGGCCCGGATCTACGGCGAGCTGCGCAGGGCGCTCGCGCCGGACGCCATCACCATCGGCGACGGCGGCGACTTCGTGTCGTACGCCGGCCGCTATCTGGAGCCGGCCCAGCCCGGCACCTGGCTCGACCCCGGCCCGTACGGGTGCCTCGGCACCGGCATGGGCTACGCGATGGGCGCCCGGGTCAGCCACCCGGACCGGCAGATCTGCGTGCTGATGGGCGACGGCGCGGCCGGCTTCTCGCTGATGGACGTGGAGTCGCTGGTCCGGCAGAAGCTGCCGGTGGTGATCGTGGTCGGCAACAACGGCATCTGGGGGCTGGAGAAGCACCCGATGCGGGCGATGTACGGCTACGACGTGGCCGCCGACCTCCAGCCCGGCCTGCGCTACGACAAGGTGGTCGAGGCGCTCGGCGGCGCGGGCGAGACGGTGGAGAAGGCCGCCGACCTCGGGCCCGCGCTGGGGCGCGCGTTCGACTCGGGCGTGCCGTACCTGGTGAACGTGCTGACCGACCCCGCGGACGCGTACCCCCGTTCGTCGAACCTGGCCTGACCACGGCGCGTGCGGGCCGTCCACCGGGTGACCGGCGGGCGGCCCGCTGCGCGTGTCAGACCTCGGGGCGGTCCCTGTCGTCCGGGCGGCCGCGCAGTTCCTCCTCGCGGCGGCGCAGGTCCTCCTCCCACAGCCGTAGCCGTTCCTGGTCCTCGCGGCGGGACCGCTCGTCCAGCGAGGCGAGGAACTCCGGGTCGTCGTCCGGTGCGAGCGGGCGGCGGGCCGGGGCGGCGGGACGGGCCGTGCCGGTGACGCCGGCGGTCCCGGCCGGGCGCTCGCGGCCCACCAGGAACCAGGCGATCGAGCCGACCAGCGGGAAGAAGAGAATGATCAGCACCCAGATCATCCGGGGCAGCGCCTTGACCTTCTCCTCGTCGGCGGAGAGGCAGCTGATCAGCGCGCACACGGCGAGGACGATCTGGACCAGGAAGAGCAGCACGTAGAGGCGGGCCATGACTCATGATGGCTCACCGCCGCTCGTCAGCGCACCCCGCCGAGCACGTGCGCCACGCCGAGCACCGCAAGTCCGGCCGCGCCGAGCGCGGTCAGCGGCACCGACCATCTGTCGAACCGGCGCGGTCCGGTGCCGGTGGCCCGGTGCCACGTCACCACGAGCACGGCGAGCCAGACCACCACCGCGAGCCCGGCCGGCGCCGCGTCCGCGGCCCGGCCGCCGAACGCCGGCCGGAGCTGGAGCAGCAGCACCGCGGTGAGCGTGAGCAGCGTCCGCCGCCACGCCAGCCGGGTGCGCTCGGGTTGCAGGCCGGGGTCACGGGTCACCGAGCGCCGCCCACCAGCACGGCGGCCACCAGCAGCAGCGCGCCGACCGCGACGACGAGCGCGAGGACGGCCGGGAAGCGGGACGCGGGCAACTCCTCGTTCAGCCGCATGGCGCGTTCGGTGCGCGCCCAGTGGTCGACCGCCCGGATCGAGACGGTGGCGCCGAGCAGCAGCAGCGCGACCGCGAGCGTCTCGCGCAGGTGGGCCAGGCGCAGCGGCGGCAGGAACTGCGCGGCGGCCAGCCCGCCCGCCACCAGCGCGAGACCTGTTCGCAGCCAGGCCAGGAACGTCCGTTCGTTCGCCAGCGAGAAGCGGTAGTCCGGCGGGGTGCCGACCGAACGCAGCTCACGCGGGTCGAACCAGCTCTTGATCGACTCCCACACGCTGCCGATTATCCGCTTTGCCCCGCGCCTAGCCTGGGGGGATGACCGATCTTGACGCGCGCGAGCTGCGCGACGCCTACGACAGCCAGATCCGACCGGAGCTGCCGGACCCGCTGCCGGCCGGGGTGACGGTCGAGCGCGACGGCCCGCTGTTCCGCGTGCTCGGGCTCGACCACCGAGGCTTCCTGACGTACCGGACGCTCGACGGTCTGGCCGGCGCCGAGCTGGACGCGCTCATCGCCCGGCAGGTCGAGGTCTTCCGGGACCGGGGCGAGTCGGTCGAGTGGAAGCTCGCCGGTCACGACGAGCCGGCCGACCTGGGTGACCGGCTGCGCGCCGCCGGATTCGTGCCGGAGGACCAGGAGACGGTCGTGGTCGGCCCGGTCGCGCCGCTCGCCGCCGCCGTCCCGGTGCTCCCCGAGGGGGTACGCCTGCGCGAGGTCACCAGCCGGGCGGACCTGGAGCGGATCGCCGCGATGGAGGAGGAGGTCTGGCACTCCGACCGCAGCCACCTGGTGTACGGGCTGGTCCGGGAGATCGAGGCCGATCCGCAGTCGATCACGATCGTGGTGGCGGAGGCGGGCGAGACCGTGATCAGCGCCGGCTGGATCCGTTACCAGCGGGGCACCGGCTTCGCCAGCCTCTGGGGCGGCTCGACGCTGCCGCAGTGGCGCAGGAAGGGCGTCTACCGGGCGCTCGTGGCCCACCGGGCGCGGCTGGCGCAGCAGCGCGGCAAGACGCTGCTCCAGGTGGACTGCTCGCCGGACAGCCGCCCCATCCTGGAGCGGCTCGGGCTCGTTGCGGTCACCACCTCCACGCCGTACGTCTACACTCCGTGATCATGGAACGGTTGACGGCGGACGAGCGGCTCACCCTGAAGACCGGTGCGTTCGGTGCCGTCTTCCTGGTCTCCAACGCCGTACCCGGGGTGCTGGCCATGGTGCGGGAGAGCTTCGCCGCCTCCGGCGCGCTCGCCGAGGTGGGGGGCGTGGTCAAGGAGGCGCTGACCACCGGGCCGCTGCCGCAGCTCCCCCGGGACTCGGTCCTGGAGGTCGAGTCGGTGGTGCTGCCCGCGCTGGGCCGGTCGGTGGAGATCCTGCGCGCCAAGTCGCCGGGCGACGTCGAGACGTACCGGTCGGTGGTGCTGGCCGCGGCGGAGCGGGTGGCCCAGGCGCACCGGGGGATCGAGCCGGCCGAGGCGGCGGCGATCGAGAAGATCCGGCAGGCGCTGGCCGAGCCGGCGTGACGGTGGTGAGTTGCGTCACTCCGGGCCGCCGGGGTGGCCATGCTACTTGCGGGTAACATTGCTCCGTGGGGAAGTGCACAGCAGCCCGCGGTTGACCCACGTTGCGTCACGCGGGAGGCTGCGCCCGTGACCGGGCGAGTGATCGCTACACCAAACAGGAGGGTCGTCGAAGCGCGATGAACATCGTCGTACTCGTCAAGCAGGTGCCCGATTCGGGCGCGGACCGCAACCTGCGTTCTGACGACAACACCGTCGACCGCGGTTCGGCGAACAACGTCATCAACGAGATGGACGAGTACGCCATCGAAGAGGCGTTGAAGATCAAGGAGGCGCACGGCGGCGAGGTCACCATCCTGACCATGGGTCCGGACCGGGCGACCGAGTCGATCCGCAAGGCGCTCTCCATGGGCCCGGACAAGGCCGTCCACGTGGTGGACGACGCCCTGCACGGCTCCTGTGCGGTGGCCACCTCGAAGGTGCTGGCCGCCGCCCTCGGGCAGCTCAACGCCGACCTGGTCATCTGCGGCGCCGAGTCGACCGACGGCCGGGTCCAGGTCATGCCGCACATGATCGCCGAGCGGCTGGGCGTGGCTGCCCTGACCGGCGCGCGCAAGCTCACCGTCGACGGGTCGAACCTGACCGTCGAGCGGCAGACCGAGGAGGGCTACGAGGTGGTCACCGCCTCGACCCCGGCCGTGGTCTCCGTCTGGGACACCATCAACGAGCCGCGCTACCCGTCCTTCAAGGGCATCATGGCGGCCAAGAAGAAGCCGGTGCAGACGCTCTCCCTGGGCGACCTGGGCGTGGCCCCGGCCGAGGTGGGCTTCGACGGCGCCACCAGCGCCGTGGTGGAGCACTCCAAGCGCCCGCCGCGCTCCGGCGGCGAGAAGATCACCGACGAGGGCGAGGGCGGCGTGAAGCTGGTCGAGTTCCTCGCCACCGAGAAGTTCGTGTGAGAGGTCACTGACATGTCTGAGGTTCTCGTCGTCGTCGAAGCCACGAAGGAATTCGGCGTCAAGAAGGTCACCCTGGAGATGCTCACCCTCGCCCGCGAGCTGGGCACCCCGAGCGCCGTCGTCCTCGGTGGCGCCGGCGCCGCCGAGGCGCTGAGCGCCAAGCTCGGCGAGTACGGCGCGGAGAAGATCTACGCCGCCGAGGGCGAGGAGATCGACGGCTACCTGGTGGCCCCCAAGGCCACGGTGGTCGCCGAGCTGGTCAAGCGCGTCCAGCCGGCCGCCGTGCTGCTCGCCTCGTCGCAGGAGGGCAAGGAGATCGCCGCCCGCCTCGCGGTCAAGCTGGACAACGGCATCCTGACCGACGTGGTCGGCCTGGCCGCCGACGGCACCGCCACCCAGGTCGCGTTCGCCGGCTCCACCATCGTCAAGTCCAAGGTCACCAAGGGCCTGCCGCTGGTCACCGTCCGGCCGAACTCGCTCAACCCGGCCCCGGCCGCTGCCACCCCGGCCGTCGAGCAGCTCACCGTGTCGGTCACCGACGCGGACAAGCTCGCCAAGGTCGTCGAGCGGGTCGCCGAGCAGAAGGGCTCCCGCCCCGAGCTGACCGAGGCGTCGGTCGTCGTCTCCGGCGGTCGCGGTGTCGGCAACGCCGACAACTTCAAGCTGGTCGAGGAGATGGCCGACCTGCTCGGCGGCGCGGTCGGCGCGTCCCGCGCGGCAGTCGACTCCGGCTACTACCCGCACCAGTTCCAGGTGGGCCAGACCGGCAAGACCGTCTCCCCGCAGCTCTACGTCGCGCTGGGCATCTCCGGTGCGATCCAGCACCGGGCCGGCATGCAGACCTCGAAGACCATCGTCGCGGTGAACAAGGACGCCGAGGCGCCGATCTTCGAGCTGGCCGACTACGGCGTGGTCGGCGACCTGTTCAAGGTCGTCCCGCAGGCCGCCGAGGAGATCCGCAAGCGCAAGTGAGCGTCGCGTGAAAGAAGGCCGCCGCCCGGTGCACCGGGCGGCGGCCTTTCTCGTAGGGAGCTGATCGGCGGGCCGGGGAGCTGAGCCGGCCCGCCGATCAGCCCGTCAGGGTGCCCCTCAGCAGGCTGTCGCCGGAGTGGCCGGGCTTGTTGTCGTACTGCTCCGCGCTGACGTCGACCACGGTGTAGGTACGCAGGTCGACGTTCGGGGGGATCGGCAGGAGCGCGTCCCCTGATCCGTTGCTCAGCGTACCCACGGAGAACATATCCATCGTGTTCGGATCGATCAGCCAGACCTCGTAGTACCCCGGAACGGTCGGGAGATTCGCCACGTGCAGATGCAATCGGTGGTCACCGAGCACCCGGGCGTCGCCGGAGGCGTCCTTCGGCGTCGAACCGAACGCGGCGAGCGGAGCGCTGGCCAGCACCGGCGGCCGGGGATCGGTCTCCTCGCCGCCGCCGAGCACCGCGGCGGTTCCGGCCACGCCGATCACCGCGGCGGCTGTGGCGGTGACCGCCGTGGTCGCCCAACCCGGCCAGCGCCGGCTCCGCCGCGGACGACGTGCCACGACGGGTACGGCGGCCGGCTCCACCGGGTCGGCCGGGCGCGGCAGGCGCCTGTCGGTCAGCGCCGGCAGCTGCTCGGCGGCCCGGACCTCGGCCATGATGCCCTGCCAGATGTGCTCCGGCGGGTCGGGCAGCTCGGCCAGGCCCTGGGTGCCCGCGCCGAGCCCGGCGACGTGCTGGAGCGTCTCCACCTCGCCCCGGCAGTGGTCGCAGGTGTCCAGATGGGTGGCCTCGCCGTCAGCCGCCTCGCTCTCACCGAGCGCCAGAAAGACCAGCCGGTCGTGGTCCAGGTGCTGCACCGTCCACCTCCCATCTGCGTTTCAGGCTCTGCATGCCGCGTCTGATGTGACTCTTGACGGTGCCGAGCGGCACTCCGGTCACCGCCGCGATCTGCTGGTGTGTCAGGTCGTCGTAGAACGCCAGCTCCAGCATCCGGCGCTGCTCGTCGGGGAGCCGGGCCAGCTCGTCGGCGACCACCAGGCGGTCGACCACGGTGTCCGGGTCGGGGCCGGTGGAGACCGGCTCCGGCAGTTGCTTCACCGTCTCGACCACCCGGGTCTCCCGGGCCGAGGCCCGGATCCGGTCGACCACCTTGCGCCGCCCGATTCCGAGCAGCCAGCCGACCAGTGAGCCTTTCGCCGGGTCGAACGTCTCCCGGCCGAGCCAGGCGGCGACGAACGTCGCCTGGGTCACGTCCTCGGCGTCGCTGCGGTTCACGAGCGTCGTGGTGGCCAGGTGCAGCACCGCTCGCCCGTACCTGTCGTACGCCTCTCGCAGGGCCGCCTCGTCGCCGTCGCGGAACCGGGTGGCGAGGTCGTCCTCGCCCGGCGGTTCGGGGCCCTGCCTCGCCGCCGTCACCGGGCGGCTCGCCTTCCGTGGGGCATGCCCGACTGTAACTCCCACAGCCTTCGCCCCACTCTCCCGGTGTGTCGGTCACGACCCTCGTCACCTCTCCTTCGTCGTCGGAGGGTCCGGCGGATGCGCCCGGAGACGGGAAAAAGAAATCGGATCCGGGCGCATCCGGGGGCGACGGAGCCGGCGTAACCCGTTCTGCAAGCCAGGCCTGACGAATCAGCACCAACCACCAGGAGGCAGACAATGCAGTACGCGATGTTCCGTCGGGTCGCCGCGGGCGGCGCGGTGGCCGCCCTCACCTTCGCCGGCGTCGGCGCCGCCACCATGAGTCCGGCCTACGCCGCCTCGTCGAAGGTCTCCGTGGTCCACGGCATCCCGGACACCCCGGTCGACGTGTACGTCAACGGCGAGAAGACGCTGAACAACTTCAAGCCCGGCGACGTCGCCGGCCCGCTCACCCTGCCCGAGGGGGAGTACGACATCGCCCTGACCAAGCCGGGTGAGGCGATCGACAAGGCGATCCTGAAGGTGGACGACGCCGCGGTGCCGGGCGGGGCGAACATCAGCCTCGCCGCCCACCTGAGCGCCGCCGGCGAGCCGCAGATCACCCCGTTCGTCAACGACGTGTCCAAGGTGGGCGCCGGCAAGGCCCGGCTGATCGTCCGGCACACCGCCGCCGCCCCGGCCGTCGACGTGCGGGCCGGCGGCAAGCCGGTCTTCGAGGGCCTGACCAACCCGAAGGAGGCGAAGGCGGACGTGGCGGCCGGCTCGGTCGAGGCGGACGTGGTGCTCGCCGGCACCGACACCGTCGCCATCGGCCCGGCCGACCTGAACCTGAAGGAGGGCACCGCCACCATCGTCTACGCGATCGGCTCGGCCGAGGCGAAGAACCTGAGCGTGGTCGCCCAGACCATCAACGGCCTGCACTCGGCGCCGGGCGGCGTGCCCAGCGGCACCGGCGGCCAGGCCGGCACCGGCGTGGACACCTGGTGGTACGTGCTGGCCGGGGCCGGCGTGCTGCTCCTGGTCGGCGGCGGGGCGCGGGTGGCGGCAACCGCCCGGGCCGGTCGCCGGTGACGGTGCGCAACCGCGGGGCGCTGGCGGCGATGGCCGCCGGCGCCGCCGCGCTCACCCTGGCGGGTGTGGTGGCGTGCGGATCCGAGCCCGCCGAGGACGTCGGCGGCGACGAGGTGACCGCCCTGGCCGGCGCCACGCCCACGCCCACACCGGCGGCGACGGCAACCGGCGGCGGCTCGGTACCGGTGAACCCGGGGACGCTGCCGGCCGACAGCGAGATCGTGCCGCCGGTGAAGCTGAGCATCCCGCCGATCCGGGTCACCGCCACCGTCAACCCGGTGGGCGTCAACGAGCGCACCGACGAGTTCGAGGTGCCGCCCAGCGTGGACCAGGTCGGCTGGTACCGCTACGGCCCGGGCCTGGAGGCCGGCGCCGGCTCGGTGGTGATCGCCGGGCACGTGGACAGCGCCGAGCAGGGCAAGGGTGCGTTCTTCCGGCTGCGTGAGCTGGGCCAGGGGGACGAGCTCACCGCCACCGGCTCGGACGGCCGCGAGCGCTCCTACCGGGTGGTGGCCCGGGAGGAGTACCGGAAGTCGAAGATCCCGCTGGAGCGGTACTTCGCGCGCGACGGTGAACCCCGCCTCACGCTGATCACCTGCGGCGGGCCGTTCGACTCGAAGACCCGCAGCTACCGGGACAACATCGTGATCACGGCCGTTCCCGCGTGAGCGCGCGAGAGCGGGCCGGACCGCCCCCGGGTGGGACGGGGCGGTCCGGCCCCCGGTGCCTGGTACGCAGGCCGTTAGGCTGAACCGTGATGGCATACCTTGATCACGCGGCGACGACCCCGATGCTGGACGAGGCACTCGAGGCGTACGTCGCTGCCGCCCGCGAGGTCGGCAACGCCTCGTCGCTGCACGCGGCGGGCCGCCGGGCCCGGCGGCGGGTGGAGGAGTCCCGCGAGCGGGTGGCCGCCGCGCTCGGCGCCCGCCCTTCCGAGGTGATCTTCACCGGCGGCGGCACGGAGAGCGACAACCTCGCCGTGAAGGGCGTCTTCTGGGCTCGTCGCGCCGCCCGGGCCGACCGGGTCCGGGTGGTCTCCAGCGCGGTCGAGCACCACGCCGTCCTCGACGCGGTGGACTGGCTGGTCGAGCACGAGGGCGCGCAGGCCGGCTGGCTGCCGGTCGACGCGACCGGACGGCTCGATCCGGAGCGACTGCGCGCCGAGCTGGCCGAGCACGGCGAGCGTGTCGCGGTGGTCACCGCCATGTGGGCCAACAACGAGGTGGGCACCGTCCAGCCGGTGGCCGAGCTGGCCGCCGTCGCCGCCGAACACGGGGTGCCGTTCCACACCGACGCCATCCAGGCGGTCGGGCAGGTACCGGTCGACTTCGCCGCCAGCGGCGTGTCGGCGCTCACCGTGACCGGGCACAAGCTCGGCGGCCCGGCCGGTGTGGGCGCGCTGCTGCTGGCCCGCGACGTGGCGGCCACCCCGCTGCTGCACGGCGGCGGCCAGGAGCGCGACGTACGCTCCGGGACGCTGGACACCGCCGGCATCGTCGCGTTCGCGGTCGCCGTCGAGGCCGCGGTCAAGGGCCAGCAGGAGTACGCCGCCCGCGTCGCCGCGCTCCGCGACGAGCTGGTCGAGCGGGTCCGGCAGGCCGTCCCCGAGGTGATCTTCAACGGCGACCCGGCCGACCGGCTCCCGGGCAACGCGCACTTCTCCTTCCCCGGCTGCGAGGGAGACGCGCTGCTGCTGCTCCTGGACGCCCAGGGCATCGCCTGCTCGACCGGGTCGGCCTGCTCCGCCGGGGTGGCCCAGCCCTCGCACGTGCTGCTGGCGATGGGCGCCGACGACGACCGGGCCCGGTCCTCGCTGCGCTTCACGCTCGGCCACACGAGCACCGGCGCGGACGTGGACGCGCTGATCGCCGCGCTGCCCGCAGCGGTGGAGCGGGCCCGCCGCGCGGCCGCCCTCCGTACTCCCCGCTGACCCGGATACCCTCGGTGAGGACGAGGGGAGTGGGCCGGTGAGGGTTCTGGCGGCGATGTCGGGCGGGGTGGACTCCGCCGTCGCGGCGGCACGGGCGGTGGAGGCCGGGCACGACGTGACGGGCGTGCACCTGGCCCTGGCCCGTAACCCGCAGACGTACCGCACCGGCGCCCGGGGCTGCTGCACGCTGGAGGACTCCCGGGACGCCCGGCGCGCCGCCGACGTGCTCGGCATCCCGTTCTACGTGTGGGACATGGCCGACCGGTTCCACGACGACGTGGTGGACGACTTCGTGGCCGAGTACGCCGCGGGGCGTACCCCGAATCCCTGCCTGCGCTGCAACGAGAAGATCAAGTTCGCCGCGGTGCTGGACCGGGCCGTGGCCCTGGGCTTCGACGCGGTGGTGACCGGCCACCACGCCCGGCTCGGCGCGGACGGCCTGCTGCGACGCAGCGTGGACGCGGCCAAGGACCAGTCGTACGTGCTGGCGGTGCTGACCCGCGCGCAGCTCGACCGGTCGATCTTCCCGCTCGGCGACTCGACGAAGGCCGAGGTGCGCGCGGAGGCCGCCCGGCGCGGCCTCGCCGTGGCCGACAAGCCGGACTCGCACGACATCTGCTTCATCGCCGACGGCGACACCCGCGGCTTCCTCGCCGAGCGGCTCGGCGAGGCGCCGGGCCAGGTGGTGGACGCGCTCACCGGCGCGGTGGTGGGCAGCCACAGCGGCGCCTACCAGTACACCGTCGGACAGCGGCGCGGCCTGCACCTGGACCGTCCGGCGCCGGACGGCCGGCCCCGCTACGTGCTGTCCATCACCCCGACCACGAACACGGTGACGGTAGGCCCGGCCGAGGCGCTGGAGGTCTCCGACGTACGCGCGACCCGCCCGGTGTGGACCGGCGGGCCGCGCCCGGACGGGCCGGTCGAGTGCGAGGTGCAGCTCCGGGCGCACGGCGACGTGGTGCCGGCCGCCGTCGAGGTCGACGCCGACGGCCTGCGCGCGTCGCTGCGCCGCCCGGTCCGGGGTGTGGCAGCCGGCCAGGCGATAGTGGCCTACCGGCCGGACCCGGCCGGTGACGTGGTCCTCGGCTCCGCCACCATCACCGCCGCCTGACCGGCGACGGGCAGCGGATAGGCTGCGGCCGTGACTGAGCAGGCGTGGCCCTGGCCCACCGGCGCGGCGACCGGCATCGGGTCGCTGCCCGGCACCGACATCGCCGAGGCGCAGCGGATCGTGCTCGGCGAGCTGCCCGCACTGCCGCACCTGCCCGAGCTGCCCGCCCGGGGGCCGGGCGCGGACATCGTCGGCCGCACCGCCGGCCTGCTCGTCGAACTGCCGGTCGAGCTGTACGCGGCCCGCTGGCGGATCGCCCCGCGCCCCGGCCGGGACGTGCGCCGTGCCCGCGACCTGATGGAACGCGACCTCGACCAGCTCGCCGAGCAGGCCGAGGAGTACGCCGGCCCGGTCAAGGTCCAGGCCGCCGGCCCGTTCACCCTTGCCGCCGTGCTGGAGCTGCCGATCGGCGGCCGGATGCTGCGCGACCCGGGCGCGGTACGCGACCTCGCCGGCTCGCTCGGCGAAGGGCTGCGCGGGCACGTCGAGGCGGTGACCCGGCGGCTGCCCCGTGCCTCGGTGCTGCTCCAGCTCGACGAGCCGTCCCTGCCGGCGGTGCTGGCCGGCCGGGTGCCCACCGAGAGCGGATTCGGCACCCACCGTCCGGTGGAGACCGAGGTGGCGCGGGCGCTGCTGCACGACGTGATCGAGGCGGCCGGTGTTCCGGCGCTCGTGCACTGCTGCGCGCCGGACGCGCCGCTGGAGCTGATCCGGTCCGCCGGCGCGGTGGGCGTCGCGCTCGACCTGTCGCTGGTCACCGACCTCGACCCGCTCGGCGAGGCGATCGACGCCGGGCTCGGGCTGCTGGCCGGCGCCGCGCCGACGCTGCCGCCGCCGTCCGGCCGGGCGCCGACGTCGGCCGAGGTCGCCGACCGGGTCCGGCGGATCTGGGACCAGCTCGGCTTCCCCCGCCGCCGGCTGGCCGAGCAGGTGGTGATCACCCCCGCGTGCGGCCTGGCCGGCGCCACCCCGGGGTACGCCCGCGCGGTGCTCACCGCCTGCCGCGACGCGGGCCGGCGGCTCGCCGAGGACTGACGTTTTTCCGTCGTACCCGCCGGGCACGATGACCGGCATGATTGGACGACTGCGTTCCACAGTGATCGACTGCCCCGATCCGCGCGCGCTCGCCGCCTTCTACTCCGAGCTGCTCGGCCTGCCCGTGGTGGAGGAGAACTCCGACGGCGACGAGTGGGTGGTGCTCGGCGGCCCACCCGGGCACCAGCCGCGGGTGGCCTTGCAGCGGGCGCCGGGCCTGCGCACCCCCGACTGGCCCGACCCGGCCCGGCCGCAGCAGTTCCACCTCGACGTGAGCGTCGACGACATCGAGGCGGCCGAGAAGGCGGTGCTGGCGCTCGGCGCACGGCGGCTCCCCGGTGAGGGGGAGGGCTTCCGGGTCTACGCCGACCCGGTCGGCCACCCGTTCTGCCTCTGCTGGGACTGATCTTCCGCCACTTGCGCGGCGGGGGCATGATCGCCACCGTGACCGCCTCCACCGCCACCGGCCGCGCCGCCGGTTCGCTGTTCGGCCTGGCCTACGGCGACGCCCTGGGCAAGCCGACCGAGTTCCTCACCGTCACCGAGATCGTCCGGCGCTACGGTCCGGGCGGTCCGCGCGAGCTGACCGGCGACCCGGCCCTGGTCACCGACGACACGCAGATGGCGCTCGCAGTGGCGTGGGCGCTGCACGACGCGCCCGCGTACACGGCCGAGGTGGTGGAGCCGCTGCTGCGGCAGCGCTTCGTCGACTGGTCGGTGAGCCCGGAGAACAACCGCGCCCCGGGCATGACCTGCCTGCGGGCCTGCGCCGAGCTGGCCCGGGGCTCCCGCTGGCAGGAGGCCACAGTCGCCGGCTCCAAGGGCTGCGGCGCGAACATGCGCGTCACCCCGGTCGGGCTGCTCGACGTCGACCTGGACACGATGGCCGGGCTGGCCCAGCTCCAGGCCGGCCTGACCCACGGCCACCCGACCGGGCTGGCGGCGAGCGAGCTGACCGCGTACGCGGTCCGGCTGCTGCGCCACGGCGCGGCGCTGCCGGAGCTGCCCGGCCTGCTCACCGAGCGGGCCCGGGAGCAGCGCACCGTCTACCGGGAAGACTGGCTCGGTGACCTGTGGCAGCGGCCCGGCGAGAGCAGCGCGGCCGAGTTCGTCGCCCGGGGCTGGGACGACTGCCTGCGCGTGCTCGGCCGGCTGGAGGCGGCGCTGGCCCGCCCGGACGACGGCGGCGACCCGTGCCGGTTCACCGGCGAGGGGTGGGTCGCCGAGGAGGCGCTGGCCACCGCGCTGCTCTGCGCGCTGCGACACGGCGACGACCCGGTCGGCGCGCTGGCCCGGGGCGCCACCACGGCCGGTGACTCGGACTCCATCGCCGCGCTGGCCGGCGCGTTCGTCGGGGCCGCGTACGGCACGTCCGCCTGGCCCGCCGGGTGGGCGGGGCGGATCGAGTACGCCGGCCAGCTCACCGCGCTCGCCGACGCGTTCGACGGGGAGGCGTCCGGCGCCGGCTAACCCGCGACGGCCGGGGACCGGCGGCGTGACCCCGCCTTCCGGGTGAGGCCGGGGCGAGGCGGCTCGCTCAGCCGGTGAGGTGGCTCAGCCGGCGGACGCCCCGCCACAGGTCCGGGTCGCAGGTGCCGGCCCGGTCGGCGAACGCGTCCAGCGGCACCGGGATCGGCTCGCTGACGTCGAGGTAGCTGTCGTGGTCGGCGTCCGGATCCCAGTCCCGGGTCGGGATCGGCAGGTGGTCGTCCCGGTCCGACTTGTCCTGGCTGGTGATCTTCAGGACCTCGGCGTCCCGGCCGTCGACGCGCAGCACCAGACAGGGACGCACCTTCGAACCGGTCCCGTCGGCGTAGGGCACGTCGGCCCACCAGATCTCCCCGGGCCGGGGCTCGTCCCGGCTCGTCCGTCCGGCGCCCCGCGGCCTCGGCGGCGTCGCGGTGCGGCCACCCCGTGGCCCGGTGCCGGCCCGGTCACCGCGGCGTCCACCGCCGGTCCGCTCCGTGCCGCGGCGTTCGCCGTCCGGTCCGCCGGTGCGGCTGCCCCGCCCGGTGCCCGGCCGCCGTCCGTCGGCCCGGTCGCGCTTCCCGTCGGCCCGGTCGCGCGTCCCGGCGCGTTCGGCCGCCCGGCGGCGCCAGTCGTTCCACAGCCAGCCGGCTGCGACGCAGGCCGCGATCACCAGCGCCCAGATCACCCCGTCGCGCATCCGTCGTCCGCCTTCCGACCGTTGTGGCCCACTACCGCCGACCGATCGTCGCACGGCCCGGCCCCACCCGCCCGGGTGGCGCGGTAGGCGTCCGTTCGCCCTGCTCGGCGCGGGTGGCCGGACGACTGTCACAGCCGACCGCTACGGTTCTCGGGTAGCACGAACACGGGAGGTCGACAGCGGTGTCCGAAGGCGGCGGCGTGTCCGAAGAAGCGGTTCCCCCAGCGGTCGACGCGGCCCAGGACGCGGCGGCGGGTGCCGAGCCGACCCCGGCGGCCCGGGAGCGGCACGCCACGCTCAGCCAGGAGCTGACCGAGCACCAGTACCGCTACTACGTGCTCGACGCGCCGACGGTCACCGACGCGGAGTTCGACAAGCAGCTGCGGGAGCTGGAGGCGCTGGAGGCCGAATATCCGGCGTTGCGCACCCCCGACTCGCCCACCCAGCGGGTCGGCGGCACCTTCTCCACCGACTTCACGCCGGTCACGCACGCCGAGCGGATGCTCTCGCTCGACAACGCCTTCGCCGACGAGGAACTGGCCGCCTGGTCGGAGCGGGTCGAGCGCGACGCCGGCGGCCCGGTGCCCTACCTGTGCGAGCTGAAGGTCGACGGGCTCGCCATCAACCTCACCTACGAGAAGGGCCGGCTGGTGCGCGCGGCCACCCGGGGCGACGGCCGCACCGGCGAGGACGTCACCGCCAACGTGCGCAGCATCAAGGGCGTGCCGGCCCGGCTGACCCCGGCCGGCGACTTCCCCGACGTGCCCGACCTGATCGAGGTGCGCGGCGAGATCTACTTCCCGGTGGCCGCGTTCGCCGACCTGAACGCGAGCCTGGTCGAGCAGGGCAAGGCGCCGTTCGCCAACCCGCGCAACGCCGCCGCCGGAAGCCTGCGGCAGAAGGACCCCCGGGTGACCGCCTCCCGCCCGCTGCGCCTGGTGGTGCACGGCGTCGGCGCGCGCACCGGGTTCCGGCCGGCCGCGCAGTCCGAGTCGTACGCCGCGCTCAAGGCGTGGGGGCTGCCCACCAGCGACCGGTGGCGGGTGGTGGACGACCTGGCCGGCGTCGCGGAATACATCGCCTACTACGGCAGGCACCGGCACGACGTCGAGCACGAGATCGACGGCGTGGTGGTCAAGGTCGACCCGGTCTCCATCCAGGGCCGCCTCGGCTCGACCAGCCGCGCGCCCCGCTGGGCGATCGCCTTCAAGTACCCGCCGGAGGAGGTCAACACCAAGCTGCTCGACATCGAGGTGGAGGTCGGGCGCACCGGCCGGGTCACCCCGCGCGCCGTGCTCCAGCCGGTGCGGGTGGCCGGCTCCACCGTCGCCTACGCCACCCTGCACAACGCCCGCGAGGTCGAGCGCAAGGGTGTGCTCATCGGCGACACGGTGGTGCTGCGAAAGGCCGGCGACGTGATCCCCGAGGTGCTCGGCCCGGTGGTCGAGCTGCGCCCGGCCGACGCCCGCCCGTTCGTCATGCCTACCACCTGCCCGGCCTGCGGCACGCCGCTCGCGCCGGCCAAGGAGAGCGACGTCGACATCCGCTGCCCCAACGGGCGGGCCTGCCCCGGTCAGATTCGCGAGCGGGTCTTCTACCTGGCCAGCCGCAAGGTGCTCGACATCGAGGTGCTCGGCGAGAAGGGCGCGGCGGCGCTGCTGGACGCCCAGATCATCACCAACGAGGGCGACCTGTTCCAGCTCGACGCCGAGCAGTTGAGCCGGTCGCCGTTCTTTGTCAACAAGGACGGCAGCCTGGGCAGCAACGCCACCAAGCTGCTCGACAACCTCGCCGAGGCCAAGGAACGCGACCTGTGGCGGGTGCTGGTGGCGCTGTCCATCCGGCACGTCGGCCCGACCGCCGCCCAGGCGCTCGCCCGGCACTTCCGCTCGGTCGCCGCGATCGAGGCCGCCGGTGAGGAGGAGCTGTCCTCGGTGGACGGCGTCGGCCCGACCATCGCGGCGAGCGTCAAGGAGTGGTTCGCCGTCGACTGGCACCGCGACGTGGTGCGCAAGTGGGCCGAGGCGGGCGTACGGATGGCCGAGGAGGCCGCCGACGAGGGGCCGCGACCGCTCGACGGGATCACGGTGGTGGTCACCGGCACGCTCGGCGGGTTCAGCCGCGACCAGGCGGCCGAGGCGATCCAGGTCCGGGGCGGCAAGGTGACCGGCTCGGTCTCCAAGAAGACGGGCTTCGTGGTGGTCGGCGACAATCCCGGCTCCAAGGCGGACAAGGCCGCCACCCTGAAACTGCCGATCCTCGACGAGGACGGATTCCGCGTGCTGCTGGACTCCGGCCCGGAGGCGGCCCGCGAGGTGGCCCGGGTGGAGGACTGACAGGCTGGTCACAGCGATCGTCCGGCGGATACCAAGTTAATTACGACTACGACCGATTCGTGACTGTCGTGTCGGGGAAATCGCCTCGGAGGGCGTTTCATTGGCGTACGACGCGTGACGGCGCGCGCCAGGACGTTCCCCGGGAGGTGCGATGGAGACCGGCGACCCGCGTAACTCCGTCCCGCCCGGGCGGAGCGGGCCGTTCTTCGGCTTCGTCGGCGCGATCGGCGTGGTCGCCCTGGCGGTCTCGGCCGGGCCGCTCGTCGCGCTCGCCGACAGATGGAGTGAACTGCCGGCCGCGTTCTGGACGATGGCGGCGCTCGCCGTCGCCTGCGACGCCCGCCCGTTCGTCCCGCCCGGCCGGCGGCAGACCTCGGCGGTGTTCCCGTCGACCTGCTTCACCTTCGCCATCCTGCTCGGCTGGGGCTTCGGTCCGGCCGTCGCGGTGCAGGCCGTGGCGGTCGCGGTCAGCGGCTGGCGGCTCGGGTACGCCCCCTGGCGTACCGGCTTCAACGCCGCGCAGTACGCGTGCGCGCTCGCCGCCGCGTACGCGGTCACCCGGCTGGGCCCGGGTGAGCTGTTCGACGGCGGCCGTCTGCACTGGACCGACGTGGCGGCCGTGGGCGGCGCGACGGTCGCCTGGTTCGTGGTCAACTACGGGCTGGTCAGCTCCGCGGTCCGGTTGCGCTTCGGCGACAGGTGGTGGCCGAGCGTCCGCAGCGGCCTGGCCTACGAACTGCTCGCCACCGGTTCGCTGCTGCTGCTCGCGCCGGTGCTGGTGGCCGCCGCCCGGGCCAGCGCGGCGCTGATCCCGCTGGTGCTGGTGCCGCTGTTCGCCGTCTACCGGATGGCCCGGCTCTCCGCCGAACGGGAACAGCTCGCCGACGTGGACCCGCTCACCGGGCTGCCCAACCGCAAGGCGCTGCTCACCGAGGTGGCCGAGCAGGTGCACCTGCACGGCGACCGGGCCGCCCGGGGCGCGCCGGACGCGCACCTGGCGCTGCTGCTGCTCGACCTCGACCGGTTCAAGCACGTCAACGACGCGCTCGGGCACGCGGTGGGGGACCGCCTGCTGGTCGAGGTGAGCGCCCGGCTGACGGGCGCTGTGGGCGCCGGTGACATGGTGGCGCGGCTCGGCGGCGACGAGTTCGCCATCGTCGTACCCCGGCTCACCGACATCGACCAGGCTCGCGAGCGGGCCGACCGGGTGGTCGCCGCGCTCGCCGAACCGGTGCCGCTGGACGGGCTGCCGCTGGACGTGGGCGGCGCCATCGGCATCGCGCTCTACCCCGACCACGGCGAGGACTTCGCCACCCTGATGCGCCACGCCGACGTGGCCATGTACGACGCGAAGCACCGCAACGACACGGTGGCGGTCTACGCGCCGGAGTCCGACCACAACTCGGCCGAGCGCCTGAGCCTGCTGGCCGACCTGCGCCGGGTGCTGGAGTCCGGCCCGTCCGCGCAGGGCGGGGAGACTGTGGGCGTACGCGGGGGTGACGGCGCCGCCCTGACCCCGGCGCTGCCGGTGCGGGCCGACCGCCCGGCCCGCAACCAGCGGCCGGCGCGCGACGGCGGCCGGCGGTCCGGCGACGGGCCGAACCGCTGGCTGCGACGGCGCCGCGAGCGCGTCGAGGAGCGGCACGACGACGACCTGATCGAGCGGATCCTCACCGGCGCCGACCCGATCCGCCGCCGGGCCGCCCGGGCCGGCACCGGCCCGGGCGCGGGTCCGCTCGTGGTCGGCGACGCGGAGTTCGCGCCGGAGACGGAGACCGCCGACGCCGACGTCACCCAGGACGCGGAGGCCGCAGTGAGCACCGGTGCGCCGGGCGTCATCGGGCCGACCGCCGACGGGAGCACGGTGGCCGGGCCGGACGAGCAGGCCGGGCACCCGGGCGAGATCACCATGTACTACCAGCCGCAAATCGCCATCGCGACAGGCGAGGTGGTGGGCGTCGAGGCGCTGCTGCGCTGGCGGCACCCGCGCCGGGGCATGGTCGACCCGGGTGAGCTGATCCAGGTCGCCGAGCAGAGCGCGGTGATGCGGCTGCTCACCCGCCGCGTGGTGGACGACGTGGTGGAGCAGCTCGCCAAGTGGTCGGCGGCCGGGCTCACGCTGCGGGCCGCGCTCAACGTCAGCGTCCGTGACCTGCACACCGGCGAGATCGCCGACCAGATCGCCGACCGGCTGGCCCGGTACGGCGTGCCGCCGGAGCGCCTCCAGGTGGAGATCACCGAGGGCGCGCTGATGGCCGACCCGCGGCGGGTGCTCGCCAGCATCACCCAACTGCACCGCATCGGCGTCGGCATCGCGCTCGACGACTTCGGCACCGGTTACTCGTCGCTCCAGCACCTGCGGCGGCTCCCGCTGTCCGAGGTGAAGGTGGACCGGTCGTTCGTCCTCGGGATGGCCGAGGACCCGGACGACGCGGCGATCGTCCGCTCGATGATCGAACTGGCCGGGGCGCTCGGGCTGCGTGTGGTCGCCGAGGGCGTGGAGGACGAGCGCACCTGGCGGATGCTGCACGCCGCCGGGTGCGACGTGGCGCAGGGCTGGTTCCACGCCCGGCCGATGCCGGCCGAGGACCTGGTGGCCTGGCTGTCCCGCTACCGTCCGGTGCGCCCGGCGGAGGCGGGGAGCCGCAGCGGTCCGGCCCCGGAGGGGGAGTCGAAGGCGTCGTCGTGACGGCGGGACAATAGACTCGCTCCGGTCACCGCGCGTCATCGAGCACGCCCGTACGCGCGGCCGGCCCACCGCAGACGTCTCAGGACAGCCACGAAGGGGGCACTGATGGCCGCCATCTCCCGCGAGGAGGTCGCGCACCTCGCGCGACTGTCGCGGCTCGCCGTCACGGAGGAGGAACTGGACACCTTCGCCGGCCAGCTGGATGTGATCCTCCAGTCGGTCGCGCAGGTCGGCGAGGTCGCCGCGGCGGACATCCCGCCGACGTCCCACTCCGTGCCGCTGACGAACGTGCTCCGTGAGGACGTGGTGCGGCCGGGCCTGACCCCGCAGGAGGCGCTGTCGGGCGCCCCCGACGCCGAGGAGCAGCGGTTCCGCGTCCCGCGGATCCTGGACGAGGATGTGGCCTCATGACCGACCTGACGAAGTTGACCGCTGTCGAGATCGCCGGGCTGGTGGCGAGCGGCGAGACCTCCGCGGTCGAGGTCACCCAGGCCCACCTGGACCGGATCGGCGCCGTCGACGACCGGGTGCACGCGTTCCTGCACGTCGACACCGAGGGGGCGCTGGCGGCCGCGCGTGCCGTGGACGAGCGCCGCGCCGCCGGTGAGGAACTGGGCCCGCTCGCCGGTGTGCCGGTCGCGGTGAAGGACGTGCTCACCACCAAGGGCGTGCCGACCACGGTCGGGTCGAAGATCCTGGAGGGCTGGCGCCCGCCGTACGACTCGACGATCGTCGAGCGGCTGCGCGACGCCGGCACGGTGATGCTCGGCAAGACGAACATGGACGAGTTCGCGATGGGCTCCTCCACCGAGTACTCCGCGTACGGGCCGACCCGCAATCCGTGGGACCTGGAGCGGATCCCGGGCGGCTCCGGCGGTGGCAGCGCGGCGGCGCTGGCCGCGTACGAGGCACCGCTGTCGATCGGCTCGGACACCGGCGGCTCGATCCGCCAGCCCGGCGCGGTCACCGGCACCGTCGGCGCGAAGCCCACCTACGGCGGCACCTCCCGCTACGGCCTGGTCGCGTTCTCCTCGTCGCTGGACACGCCCGGCCCGTGCGCGCGTACCGTGCTCGACGCCGCGTTGCTGCACCAGGTGATCGGCGGTCACGACCCGCGCGACTCCACCTCGATCCCGGCCCCGGTGCCGGACGTGGTGGCCGCGGCGCGGCTCGGCGCCACCGGCGACCTGACCGGCGTGAAGCTCGGCGTGGTCACCGAGTTCACCGGTGAGGGCGCGGAGCCCGGCGTGATGGCCGCGTTCCGCGACGCCGCCGAGGCGCTGGCGAAGCTGGGCGCCGAGATCGTCGAGGTCTCGTGCCCGAACTTCAAGTACGCGCTGCCGGCGTACTACCTGATCGCGCCGAGCGAGTGCTCCTCCAACCTGGCCCGGTTCGACGGCGTCCGGTTCGGCCTGCGGGTCGGCGACGACGGCAACCGGTCGCTGGAGGAGGTCATGTCGCTGACCCGCGAGGCCGGCTTCGGCCCCGAGGTCAAGCGCCGCATCATGCTCGGCACGTACGCCCTCTCCTCGGGCTACTACGACGCCTACTACGGCCAGGCGCAGAAGGTCCGCACGCTCATCACGCGGGACTTCACCAGTGCGTTCGAGCAGGTCGACGCGCTGATCTCGCCGACCACGCCGTTCGTGGCGTTCCCGATCGGGTCGCGTACCGCCGACCCGTACCAGATGTACCTGGCCGACCTGTTCACCATCCCGACGAACCTGTACGGCGGCCCGGCCATCTCGGTGCCGTGCGGCCTGTCCGACGGGCTCCCGGTCGGCTTCCAGATCATGGCGCCGACCATGGCCGACGACCGGATGTACCGGGTCGCCGCCGCGCTGGAGAACGCCGTCGGCATGCTCACCCCGCCGGCGCTCTGAACCAAGGGGTACGGAGGCGGCCGCCCGCCTCCGTACCGGACGACGTCCCGCGCCCGGTGCGGTCACCACGACCGCGCCGGGCGCGGCTGTCGTCGCGACGACACGGTGATCACCGATCAGTGGATTGCCCGGGGTCACTGGCACTGGTCGAATAGACTCCGGGTCTGCTGGATCGACTGGACTGTGGCCCGCTGGCGGACGCGAGCGGTTCCGACCGAGAGCTGGATGTGCGATGGGGACACTTCGCCCGGTCATGGCCCTGACGATGGTCGCGGCGTTGCTGCTGGGCGCCGCGCAGCCCGCCACCGCGCAACCGGCCACCGCCGTCACGGAGACCGTCACCATCACCTCGGGCAAGCCCCGGCCGGTCATGGTCATCGGGCAGGTCTACGCGATCCACACCGTGGAGGCCACAGGTGGCACCGAGCCGTACCGGTTGTCGGTGACGTCGGGCGGTCTGCCGCCGGGGATGCTCGTGGTGGGGACGTCGCTCGGTGGCGCGCCGACGACGCCCGGCACGTACACGTTCACGTTGCGGATGACCGACCAGAACGATCTCTTCGACGAGCAGACGGCGACCATCGAGGTACGCGAGCCGACTGTCGTCATCACGTCCGGCACGCCGCGGTCGCCCATGTACCTCGGGCGGGTGTACGCGATCCACACCGTCGAGGCCACGGGCGGGACGGCGCCGTACCGGCTGTCGGTGACGTCGGGCGGTCTGCCGCCGGGGATGCTCGTGGTCGGGACGTCGCTCGGGGGCGCGCCGACCACCCCCGGCACGTACACGTTCACGTTGCGGATGACCGACAAGAACGACCGCTTCGACGAGCAGAAGGCCACAGTCGTCGTCGCCGAGGCGGCGACGGCGTTCACCTCCGGCGAACCGCCCGCCGCCACTGCCGGTAAGCCCTACTCCTTCCGGTTCACCGCCGACGGTGACTCGGACATCGCGTTCGCCCTGGCCGCCGGGGCACTGCCGGGCGGTCTCACCCTCGACGAGGAGGGCCGGCTCCGCGGCACCCCGGGCAGCGCCGGCACGTTCACCTTCACCGTCTCGGCGAAGGGATACAGCACCAGCGCCACGACTGAGGTGTCCCTGACCGTCGCCGCCCCGGCCCCGGCCACCCCGACGGCGACCCCGACCGGCTCGACGCCCACCCCGGCCGCCCCGACTGCGACGCCGACGCCGAGCGATCCGGCCGCCACGCCGTCGGAGAGCAGCAGCACCGTGGCGCCCCAGCCGACGCCCTCGCCGTCGAAGGTGAGTGGCGCGTGGCTGCCGATCACCGGGCCGGGTTCGCCGCTCGTACTGCTGCTGTTGAGCGTCGTGGCCTTCTCCGTCGGCGGCATCCTGCTCGTGCTGGCCTACAACCGCCGGCGGAGCTTCACCGCACCCGAGTGACGCCCGGCCCGGGCCAGGTCGTCGTGGCGGACCGCCGTGCGGTGATCTCGAAGCCCGGCATCGGGGTGGCCGGGCCAGCCGATTAGGCTGGAACGGTTCTGTCCGGATCGCGCCTGGAGCTCAGATGACGACGACACTGCCCGCGTACGACGAGGTCGTCGCGCGCTTCGAACCGGTGATCGGCCTGGAGACCCACGTCGAGCTGGGCACGAACACCAAGATGTGGTGCGGCTGCCCGACCGACTTCGGCGGCGAGCCGAACACCCGGGTCTGCCCGGTCTGCCTCGGCCTGCCCGGCTCGCTGCCGGTGGCGAACAAGGCCGCCATCGAGGCGACCATCCGGATCGGGCTGGCGTTGAACTGCTCGATCGCCGAGTGGTGCCGGTTCGCACGGAAGAACTACTTCTACCCGGACATGCCGAAGAACTTCCAGATCAGCCAGTACGACGAGCCGCTGTGCTTCGACGGCTACCTGGACGTCGAGGTCAACGGCGAGCCGGTGCGCATCGGCATCGAGCGGGTGCACCTGGAGGAGGACACCGGCAAGACGCTGCACGTCGGCGGCGCCACCGGTCGCATCCACGGCGCCACCGAGTCGCTCGTCGACTACAACCGGGCCGGCATCCCGCTCGTCGAGATCGTCACCAAGCCCATCCCGGGCACCGGCGCGCTCGCGCCCGAGGTCGCCCGCGCGTACGTCACCGAGCTGCGTGACGTGATCCGCTCGCTCGGCGTCTCCGACGTGCGGATGGAGGAGGGCTCGCTGCGCTGCGACGTCAACACGTCGCTGAACCGGCCGGGCGAGGAGTGGGGCACCCGCACCGAGACCAAGAACGTCAACTCGCTGCGTTCGGTCGAGCGGGCGGTGCGCTCGGAGATGCTGCGCCAGGCGTCGGTGCTGGAGGCCGGCGGCCGGATCACGCAGGAGACCCGGCACTTCCACGAGGACACCGGCGACACCACGTCGGGCCGGTCCAAGGAGACCGCCACCGACTACCGGTACTTCCCGGAGCCGGACCTGGTGCCGCTCGCCCCGGACACCGCGTGGGTGGCCGAGCTGAAGGCCGCCCTGCCGGAGCTGCCGCGGCTGCGCCGCAAGCGGATCCAGCAGGACTGGGGCCTGTCCGACCTCGACATGCAGTCGGTGGTCAACGCCGGCGCGGTCGAGCTGATCGAGGCGACGGTGGCCGCCGGCGCCACCCCGGCCGCGGCCCGCAAGTGGTGGCTGGGCGAGCTGTCCCGCCGCGCCAACGAGACCGGCGTGGAGCTGGCCGACGTCGGTGCCACCCCGGCCCAGGTCGCCGAGCTCCAGGGACTGGTCGACGCCGGCAAGCTCAACGACAAGCTGGCCCGTACCGTGCTGGAGGGCGTGGTGGCCGGCGAGGGCTCGCCGACCGAGATCATGACCAACCGCAATCTGGAGGTCGTCTCGGACACCGGCGCGCTCACCGCCGCCGTGGACGAGGCGATAGCCGCCAACCCGGACGTCGCCGACAAGATCCGTAGCGGCAAGGTCGCGGCGGCCGGCGCGCTGGTCGGCGCGGTCATGAAGACCACCCGCGGCCAGGCGGACGCGAAGACCGTCCGCGAGCTGATCCTGGCGCGCCTCGGCGCCTGACGTGTTGTAAGGAAGGGCCCCTTCTTAACGCCTGGTGCATGGGAAGGGGCCCTTCCTAACGCCTCGCCACCCCCTCCCCGGACAGGGCGTCAACGGCGACGCCCGGATGGAGTCACCGTGAACCAGCACGACCTCGACGTCCTCGACGAGATCCAGCGCCGGGTGCTCTGGCTCGCCACCCGCATCGTCGACGCGGCCAACCACGACCGCGACACCGGTGACGGGGTGAAGGTCGGCGGCCACCAGGCGTCAAGCGCCTCCCTTGTGACCGCGATGACAGCGCTCTGGTTCCACCACCTGGACGCCGAGGACCGGGTGGCGGTGAAGCCGCACGCCTCGCCGGTGTTCCACGCGATCCAGTACCTGCTCGGCAACCTCGACAAGTCGTACCTGCCGAAGCTGCGGGCGCGCGGTGGTCTCCAGTCGTACCCGTCACGCACCAAGGACCCGGACGAGGTGGACTTCTCCACCGGCTCGGTCGGCCTGGGCGCCGCCGCGCCGCTGTTCGCCGCCGTCACCCGCCGCTACGTCGACGCGCACTTCGGCGCGCGCCCGCACTCCCGGTTCGTCGCCATCATCGGTGACGCCGAGCTGGACGAGGGCAACATCTGGGAGGCGGTCGCCGACCCGGCAACCACCGGGCTCGGCAACGTGATGTGGCTCGTCGACTTCAACCGCCAGTCGCTGGACCGGGTCGTACCCGGCATCCGGATCAACCAGTGGCGCGGCCAGTTCGAGGCCGCCGGCTGGCACGTCGTGGAGGTCAAGTACGGCCGCAAGCTGGCCGAGGCGTACGCCCGGCCCGGCGGCGCGGCGCTGCGCGACTGGATCGACCGGATGCCCAACGAGCAGTACCAGTCGCTGTTCGGGCTGGCCGGGCCGGCGCTGCGCAAGCAGTTCCTGGATGGCGCGCCGGCCGAGGTGGCCGCGTTCGTCGCCGACATCGGCGACGACGAGCTGGGCCCGCTCGTCACCGACCTGGGCGGGCACGACGCGCAGGCCATGCTCGACGCCTACGCCCAGTGCGACGCCGTCACCGATCGGCCCAGCGTCGTCTTCGCGTACACGGTCAAGGGCTGGGGCCTGCCGATCGCCGGCAACCCGCGCAACCACTCGGCGCTGCTCACCACCGAGCAGGTCGACACGTTGCGCGCCGCGCAGGGCCTGACCCCGGAGACCGAGTGGGACCGCCTCGACCCGGCGTCCCCGGCCGGCATCCGGGCCGGCGAGCGCCGGGAGGTGCTGTCCCGCCCGCCGCGCGAGCGGGCGCTGGGCGTCACCGTTCCGGAGACCACGAGGGTACGCGCGAACAAGCCCGTCTCCACCCAGGAGGTCTTCGGCCGGGTGCTGGTCGACCTGGCCCGTGATCCGCAGGTTGCGCCCTACCTGGTGACGACCGCGCCGGACGTGGCCACCTCGACCAACCTGGCCGGGTTCATCAACAAGACGGGCGTCTTCGCACCGACCGAGCAGCGTTCCTGGACCGAGGACCGGATGCTGCGCTGGACCGAGAGCCCCGCCGGGCAGCACATCGAGCTGGGCATCTCGGAGATGAACCTGTTCCTGCTTCTCGGCCAGCTCGGCCTGTCGTGGGACCTGTCCGGCCAGCCGCTGCTGCCGGTGGGCACCGTCTACGACCCGTTCGTGCTGCGCGGTCTCGACGCGTTCCTGTACGGCACGTACTCCGGTTCCCGGTTCGTGGTGGCAGGCACCCCGTCCGGCATCACGCTGGCTCCGGAGGGCGGCGCGCACCAGTCCACCATCACCGCGTCGGTCGGCCTGGAGCTGCCGGGGGTGACGTTCCTGGAGCCCGCGTACGCCGGCAGCCTCGACTGGCTGCTCTGCGACGCGCTCGGGCAGATCGCCGGCGGCTCCGCTCCGGCCGCGACAGCCGCGCCGGCCGAGGACGGGGCCTACTACTTCCGGCTCAGCACCCGGCCGATCGACCAGGCGCCGTTCGAGGCGGCCCGGGCACGGCTCGGGGACGCCGTGCTGCGGCGGCAGGTGGTGGCCGGCGCGTACCGGCTCGTCGACGCGCACCAGGCGTACCCCGATCTGGCTGACGCCCCGGTCGTGCAGCTCGCCGCCTCCGGCGCGGTTCTGCCGGAGGTGCTCGCGGCCGCCGCGGAGCTGGCGGAGGAGGGCGTGGCCGCGCACGTGGTCGACGTGACCAGCCTGGACCGCCTCTACCGCGCGTGGCAGCGGACGCTGCGCCAGGGTGTGCGGACCGCGACCGTGCCGAGCGTGCCGGGCGCGCTGCGGTCGGCGTTCGCCGACCGGGTGCCGGTGGTCACCGTGCACGACGCGGCCTCGCACGCGATGGCCTGGCTCGGCTCGGCGGTCGGCGCTCCGGCGGTGCCGCTCGGGGTGGACGAGTTCGGCCAGTCCGGCAGTGTCCGGGAGCTGTACGAGCTGCACGACCTGCTGCCCGGCAGCATCGTCAACGCCGCGCTGGCCGCGATCGCGCTGCGCTGAGGCGCGCGTCCGTTGCGTTGACCGCACGCCGCCACGGGGCCGGCCGGACATCCGGGCGGCCCCGGGCCCTCGCGGTGGAGGTCCGGCCTCCGTGCGGCGGCCCCGGGTCCTCGCGGTGAGGTCCGGCCTCCGGGTGGGCCTCAGCCTCTCGGCTCGCCGGTCTTCCGGCTCTCTCGGGCGATCCGGCCCGCCCTTGGCACTCGGCCCGGTGCGTCCTGCGACCGGGTTCTGCCGGCTCTCCTGGCTCTCCCGGATCGACTCCGGCACGGCGGGCCGCGTCCTGGCTGATTCGGGTGGCGCGGTGGACGGTATTCCTCACGGAACGTGACGGCCGGGACGGCTGCGGAGAGTAACCGCCTCTGGCGACCCGGGGGATCGCCTCTCGGCCCCTTTGCTCTGCAGCCATATCCGCATCACCGCCCTGAGCTGCGATGGCGCGGAACACCCGCCGCTCTGCACCCACCCAGGCGGTGACTCTCGGTGCCTGCTGCGCCGATGGGTGCAGAGCAAAGTCGGCGGGCGGGGCATACCGGTGCCGGACGGGATTCGTGACGCCGAGTGACCGGGTGTCAGTGCGGTAGGGCGCCGGGCTGACCGCGAGAAAGGCGAGAAAGCGGGGCGGTCAGCTCGTGGGGGTGGGGCTCAGCGTGGTCGTGCCCGGCGACGGCGACTCCGACGGGCCGCGGGTCGGGGTCGGGGTGACCGGCACCTGGTCGCCCTTCGCCGGGTCGCGGATGACGTGCCGCTCCAGGTTGACCTGCGACTGCCCGGTGCCGCCCACAGTGATCTCGTCGTACGCCTGGAGCAGCTTCTGCTGGTCGAAGTAGAGCACAGTCATGGTCAGCGGAGTCGGCTTCTCGCCCTCCAGGCCGCGAAGCCCGGCCCCACCGGTGGAGCCCTGCACCATCAGCGTGGTCGGCTGCTTGCCCTCCACCTGCGGCAGCTTCGACACCTGCCGGGAGTGGGTGTGCCCGGAGAGCACGAGCGGGCAGTCGCCGGAGAGCGGGCCGGCCGAGGCGGGGTCGTGGATGAGCGCGATGTCGACCTTGCGCGGCGACTTGTCGATCGTGGCGGCGAGCTGTTCGCCGGCGCCGATCACCTGGTCGGCGACGGCCGAGGTGAGGCCGCTGCCGGCCGGTGAGGTCTCCTTGTCGGGGGTGAAGCGGGGGTCGCCGATGCCCGCGATGGTCAGCCCACCCACTGTGGTGACCGAGTTGTTCAGCACGATCGCGTTCGGCTGCTGCGCCACCGCGGCGGCGGTGCGTGGCGAGTCGTGGTTGCCGCGGATGAACACGTACGGCTTCTTGAGCAGGCCGATCGACCCGACGAACGAGGCTTCCGGCTCGCTGCCCCAGTCGGTCATGTCGCCGGTGTCGACCACCACGTCGATGCCGAACTGCTCGACCACGGTACGGATCAGCTGCCAGCCGGTCGGGTTGAGGTGGATGTCCGACACGTGCAGCACCCGTGTGGTGCCGGGCGACGGCTGCACCACGGGCAGGGCGGAGACCGTGGTGTAGAGCTTGCTGACGTTGCCGACCAGCCGTTGAAGCTGCTCGGCGTACTTGGTGTAGTCGTTCGCGATCCGCCGCGCGTCACCGACGATCGCCGGCGCGTTGACCAGCAGGCCCTCGTACCGCGGCTCCTCGATCGCCTGCGGGCGCAGCGTGCTCGCGGCCATCCCGAGGCTGCCGGCGGTCACGACCAGCGCCAGGCCGCCGGCCCAGGCGGTACGCCGGACGTCCCGGAAGACGAGCGCGGCCAGCAGCAGCGTTGCGAGCACGACCGAGGCGAGCGTACGCAGCCCGAGCCGCATCACGCCGTCGCGGACGTCCTGGACGGCCGACTGGCTGGCCCGGCTGATGCTGGCCGGGTCGTCGATGAGCGCCTCGGTGCGCCCCTGATCCAGCGAGCCCACCTCGACTGTGAGGTACGCCGGGCCGTCGTGGCTGTCCAGCAGCAGCGCGCCCAGCGGCGGGATGTCGACGGTGGTGCCGCCGGACAGCGACGGGCTGAGCTTCAGTTCGGCCCGGAACGGGCCGATGTCGGTGCCGACGTGGCCGCCCGCGTACGTGCCGATCACGATGCCGCCGAGCGTGACCGCGAGCAGAGCCAGCACGACACCCAGCCGGCGCAGCCGGTGACCGGGCCGCCACGCCGTCAGGCGGCGGGCACGCCCGCGCTCCGGAGACGTCTCGTCCCCGGTGCGGTGCTGTTCGTTCTCGTGGCCGTCCATGCTGAGATTCTGACCTGCCCCTTGCGCGATCTTGACAAACCCGGTGGGCCGGATCAGCTCCGGCCGGCGCCCCCGTCGGCGAAGACGAGCCGCAGGAGGCGGTCGTCCTCGGCGGTGGGCGTACCCCGCCCGTCCCGGTTCGACGTGCTCACCCAGAGCGAGCCGTCCGGCGCCGCCGCGACGGCCCGTAGCCGACCGTACCGGCCGTTGAGCAGGTCGCGCGGCTGACCGAGGACTGTGCCGTTGCCGGCCAGCTCCACCAGCCAGAGTCGCTGGCCGCGCAGGCAGGCGGCGACGAGCAGACGGTCCGCCGCCGCCAGGCCGGAACAGGAGGCGTCACCGGTGGGCCACTGTGTGATCGGGTTCACGTAGCGCTTGTCGTCGCCGCGCCCCTCGACCCGGGGCCAGCCGTAGTTCCCGCCCTTGTTGATCTGGTTGATCTCGTCCCAGGTGTTCTGGCCGAACTCCACCGCGTACATCTTCTTGTCCGGCGTCCAGGCGAAGCCCTGGACGTTGCGGTGGCCCGTCGACCAGACCGGCGATCCGGCGGTGGGGTTGCCCGGCGCAGGCTTGCCGTCCGGCGTGATCCGGAGGATCTTGCCGCCGAGGCTCTTGGCGTCCTGGGCGTTCTCGGTGCGCCCGGCGTCGCCGGTGCTCGCGTAGAGGTGGCCGTCCGGGCCGAAGCCGAGCCCGCCGCCGTTGTGCGTGCCGGACTTCGGGATGCCGGTCAGGATCGGCTTCGGCGCCTGCCCGAGCTGCATCTTCGCGATCCGGTTGTCGTCCTCGGCCGTGTAGTAGACGAAGACCGTGCGGTCCTTGGCGTACGCGGGGGAGACCGCGATGCCCAGCAGGCCGCCCTCGCCGCCGGCGGCCACGTCCGGCACGGTCTGGACCGGCCGGACGGCCAGCCCGTCCGGGCCGGACTCCGGGCCGACCTGGAGGATCCGTCCCTTGTCCCGCTCGGTGACCAGCGCCCCGCCGTCGGGCAGGAACGCGATGCCCCACGGCACCTCCAGCCCCTTGGCCAGCACGGTGGCGACAACCTGCTGACCGGCCCCGCCGGGACTCGCGGTGCCGGACGGTGTGGGCAGGTTGGGCGGTGCGCCGGCCGGGTCCGGCTCGGGCTCGCCGAGGGAGCAGCCGGCGGCGCCCAGGAGCAACGCCGCGCAGGACGCCGCCAGCGCCGTCCGGAGGCGGCTGACACGGGGGTACGCAAGACGCGGGCTCACCCGGCCCAGCCTAGCCGGGCGGACCGGCGAACCGGGCACGTCGCGCGCACCCCTGCCCGCGTCCGGCCGTTCGGAGGAGTACCGGTCAGCCGGCCCGCAGCGCGAGCAGGGCGACGTCGTCCTCGCGCCGGTGCGCGGCGGCGAGCAGCCGGTCGCAGAGCAGGTCCAGCGGTACGCCCGGCCCGCCGGCCTCGAGGTGGGCGAGCAGCTCGGCCTGTCCCTCGTCGATCGGCTGGTCCCGGCGCTCGATCAACCCGTCGGTGTGCAGCAGCAGCGTGTCGCCGAGGGCCAGGGTCAGCGTCCGGCCGGTACGCCGGGGCGGCCGGGCCAGCCCGAGCAGCGGCCCGCGGCCGTCGGCCACCGAGACCGTGCCGTCGGCGCGGACCAGCAACGGCGGTGGATGCCCCGCGTTGCACCAGAAGACCGTCAGCCCGCCGGCGGCCGGACGGACCCGGGCCAGCACGGCGGTCGCGACGGTGGGCACCCGCAGCCCGCCCATGGCCTGGTCGAGGTGGGCCACCAGATCCTCCACCGGATCGTTACGCCCGTACGCGTTACCCCGCACCAGGTTGCGCAACTGGCCCATGGTGGCCGCCGCCTCGATGTCGTGCCCGGCGACGTCGCCGATCGCGGCGATCAGCTCGCCGTCGGGCTGGACGAACGCGTCGTACCAGTCGCCGCCCACCTCCACCCGGTCGGCGGCCGGCAGGTAGCGGGCGGCCAGCTCGATTCCGGGCACGGCCGGCAGGCTCGGCAGCATGCTGTGCTGGAGCACCTCGGCCACGTGCCGCTGCTCCCCGTAGAGGCGGCTGTTGCCGACCGCCTGTCCGGCACGTACCCCGATGTCCTGCGCGGTGCGCAGGTCGCTGGCGTCGAAACCGCGCCGCCCCTGACGGTTGACGAGCGTGACGGCGCCGATCACCCGGTCCCCGGCGGCGGTGATCGGCACGGTCAGGTGGGAGCCGATGCCGAGACGGTCGGCGAGCGGCACCAGCTCCGGGCGCGTGGTCCCGCGCGCCACGTCGTCCAGGTCGGCCACCGCGCGCACCACCGGCCGCCCGGTACGCAGCACCGACCGGATCTGCGACTCCGCGCTGAGCCCGGTGGTCAGCAACTCGGCGAAGCGGGTCAGGTCGGCCTCGCGCTCGGCGTCGCGGTGCACGCCGGTGACGGTGCGCGGCCGGCCCGCCGGGTCGACGAGCGTGATCAGGCACCAGTCGGCGAGCAGCGGCACCATCGCGTGCCCGAGCCGGTCCACGGCGGTGGCCACGTCGAGCGTGCCGCCGAGCATCTCGCTCATCCCGGCCAGCATGGCGAGCCGGTCGTGCGCCTCCTCCGCGCGGCGGCGGGCCTGCTCGGCGCCGCGGACCGCGATGCGCAGCCGCAGCTCCGAGGAGCACGCGGCAGCCAGGTCGGCGAGCGTCCGCAGCTGCTCCTTCGTCCAGGCCCGGGGCTTGCTGTCGATCGCGCAGAGCGAGCCGAGCACCCGCCCCTCCAGGTCGGTCAGCGGCATGCCCGCGTACGCCACCACGCCCAGGTCCTCGATCGCCAGGTTGAGGCGTACGCGCGGGTAGAGACGGGCGTCGGGCAGCACCAGCGGCATCTCGATGTCGACGACGTGCTGGCAGAACGAGTGGCTCAGCGGCGTCTCCCGGCGGGCCGCCCACGGCTCCGGCAGGCCGGTCGCGCCGGGAAAGAACTGGCGCTCGGCGTCCACCAGGGAGACGAGTGCGACAGGCACGTCCAGCAGGTCGCCGACCAGACGCGCGAACCTGTCGAACGCCTCGTCCGGTACGGCGTCGAGCCGGGTCTCGTCGAGTGAACGCAACCGGTCGGGGTCGGCGAGCGCCGGAATCGGCACGGACACCCGTCCCCGGCCGTCCTCGCTCATCGCCACCGCCCTCAGCAAGCGGAACACCCGACCGGCATCCCGCTCTCGGTTATACCCCGCCGGGCCGCCACTCCATTCCCGGCGCGGTGTTCGTCACGGGTCACGCCGCGCCGGCCGGTCCGGGGCCGATATCGTCGGCGGTCGTGAAGGTATGGATCCCGCACCCGGAGGGCCGCCGGCTGCTCGGCGAGCTGCCGCCCGGCGTCACCGTGGAGCTGCTGGACGACCCGCGGCGGCTTCCGTCGTCCCCGTCCGGGGTGCGGTTCTGGGTGCCACCGTTCCTGTCCGGCCCGGACGCCGGGGCGCTCCTCGCCGAGCTGCCCGACGTCGAGGTGGTGCAACTGCTCTCCGCCGGGGCGGACGCCTGGGTGGGGCGGATCCCCGACGGCGTGACGCTCTGCGACGCCCGGGGCGTGCACGACTCACCCACCGCCGAATGGGTGGTCGCCGCGATCCTCTCCTCGCTGCGCGGATTCGCGCCGCTGGCCCGCGCGCAGGCCCGGCGCGAGTGGGCGTACGACGAGGTGGCGCCCACCGACGAACTGGCCGGCAAGCGGGTGCTGATCGTCGGCGCCGGCTCGATCGGCACCGCGGTACGCGACCGGCTCGCCCCGTTCGAGGTGAGCTTCACGCTCGTGGCCCGTACGCCGCGACCCGACCAGGGCGTGCACGGGGTGGACGAGTTGCCCGCGCTGCTGCCCGAGGCGGACGTGGTGGTCCTCCTGGTGCCGCTGACCGAGCAGACCCGGGGCATGGTCGACGAGCGCTTCCTCGCCGCGATGCCTGACGGCGCGCTGCTCGTCAACGCCGCCCGCGGGCCGGTGGCGCGTACCTCGGCGCTTGTGGCCGAGCTGACCTCGGGCCGCCTGCGCGCGGCGATGGACGTCACCGACCCGGAGCCGCTGCCCGCCGACCATCCCCTGTGGGAGCTGCCGAACGTGTTGCTCACCCCGCACGTCGCCGGCTCGGTACGCGGGCTGCTGCCCCGCGCGTACCGCCTGGTGGGCGAGCAGTTGCGCCGGTACGTGGCCGGGGAGGAGCTGACGAACCGGGTGGTCGACGGCTACTGATCGCCGGTGGCTTAATGATCGCTGCCGGTGTCCGGCAGCTCCTGCCCGGTGACGGCGATCAGCCGGGGCAGTTCGGTGGCGCGTACCGCCGGCAGCATCACCACTTCGCCGTCGTCGAGCCGGGCCACCGCCCGGCCGCGGGGGTCACCGGCGAGTTCGGCGACCTGGTTCCACGGCACCCGGCGCTGCCCGACGAGCGCCCGCAGCCGCAGCTCCCGGGCATCGGCGTCGGTGCCGGCCCGCCACGCCCAGACCGCGACGGCGAGCGGCACGAGCAGCACCCAGAGCAGCCACCAGCGGGCGGAGGCCAGCGGCAGCGCCCCGATGAAGGCGACGATCGCGGCGACCAGGATGGCCTGGTTGTGACGGAAACGGACGGTATCGGCGCGGCTCACCCCCCGATGATCCCACCCGGCCAGTCCCCGCCACCCCGCGGGCGTCCCCACCCTCCCCGCGTCCCTCCCCGCTCCCGCCGACGATCTTGGTGCGGTTCCGCCCCTCGCGGGGCGGTCCGGTACCAAGATCTCGCTCGAGTTGGAGATCTTGGAAGCGTTGGGCCCCTCCGCGGGCCGTTTCCTTCCAAGATCTCGCGCGGGAGACCGACGCGGGACCGACGCGTCGATCTTGGGCGTGATCCGGGCCGGTGGCGGGCGTTGATGTGACGGATGTCACTGCGGCGGTGACGTCACCGGGCGCTTCCGGGATCGTTTCTAGGCGTGGCCGCAGCGGTCCCCGCCGATGCGTTCCCGTACCGCCCCGACCCCGCACGTCGTACCGCGTACCGCAACCGCACCGCCCCCGTGCCCCCTCACGAAGGCGACCGCCGTGCCCGTCCCCCCTCCCGCCGTTCCCCGTCGGCGATCAGTCCTGCCCGATGTCGCCGTGTCACTCGTCGGCACGGCCTTCCTCCTCGCCGGCGTCGCCGGTGCCCTGCCCGGCCCCGCAGCCGCCGCGCTCGCCGTCGCCGGAGGCTTCGCCCTCGCCTGCGTCCGGCTCGCCTGGCTGGCCGGAGCCGCCACACCGCCCGACGGTCCCGCGCCGCCCGACGGCCCCGCACCGCCCGACCGTCCCGCACCGCCCGGCCACCGCGCGCCGACCGGCCGTCCCGTGCCGACGGGCGAAGCTCCGGACCTCGCCGTGACGCACGGCGCGACGGCGCTCGGCCCGAGGACCGGGCGACGGGCTCGCCGGGCTGCGCTGTCCCGCCGGGTCGCCGCCATCCTGGACAGCGCCGTCCTGGTCGCCGGGCTCACCGTCGCGGTGCTGCCGCTGAGCGACGCCGCCCACCGGCTGCCGATCGCGCTGGCCGGGCTGTGCCTCACCGGGGCGCTGCACGTGACGGCCCTGCTGCGCCTGCCCGGCCGATCGCGGCTGTCCGGCCCGGAGCTGGTGCGCCGTACCGTCGACGTGCTGGCGCTCGGCGTCAGCCTGGTCTTCGCGGGCTGGATGCTGCTGCCGGGCGGCCCGGTCCCGGCCGTGGCCGGAATGGTGGCGGCGGGCGGCGCGGTGGTGCTCGCCGTGCTCGCGGTAGCGGCCGTCGCCGAACGCCGCCGCCGGCCGGGCGCCGCGCGCTGCCACGCCGGGGCCGCCCTGACGCTCGGCGGGCTGACGCTACTGGTGGTGCTGCTGGCTTACGGCGCGCCGGACCGGGCGCTGCCGCTCGTCGCGGCGCCCCTGGTGGCCGGGGCGCTGCTCACGGCCGCAGGCGCCCGGCGTACCTCGGGCGGTGAGCGGCCGGGCCGGGACGCGGCGCCGGCCGCCTGGCCCCGCCTCACCGCGCCGGCCGGGATCGCCGCGCTGGCCGCCGGGATCCACCTGGGTACGGCGGGGGAGTTCAGTACCGCCGCGATGGCCCTGGGCCTGGCCGTCATTCCGCCGATCATGGTGGGTGAGCTGCTCGCCACCGCCGACCAGCGCCGCCGGGTGCAACGGCTCGCGGCCCGCGAGGCGTGGTTGCGGCGCCGGCTCGGACCGGACTCCCGGCCGGTGGAGCCCGTGCCGCTGACCCGCGCGGATCTGGTCCGGGCGATGGCGGAACGCAGTGGCGGCGGGCTGCTCGTCGTCGACCTGCACGGGGTGGGTGGCGCCGTGCCGGAGGGGCCGGTGCTCAGCGAGGCCGCGCGCCGGCTGCGGGCAAGCTCCGAGACGCACGATCTGGTGGCCCGGCTCGGCGACACCGAGTACGCCGTCCTCACCGATCTCGGGCCGGTGCTCGCGTACGCGCTCGGCCTGCGGCTGCTGGCGGCGCTGGCCGAGCCGTACCCCCGGCCCGGAGGCGTCGCCCGGCTCGGGGTGAGCGTCGGGCTGGCCGAGACCAGCGGCGGCGATCCGGAGGACGTGCTGCGCCAGGCGGACCTGGCCCGCCGCCGGGCGGTGCAGCTCGGCCGGGACCGGGTCGAGTGGTACGACGCCTACCTGGAGGAGCAGCTGGTCCGCCGCCTGGATCTGGAGCGGGAGCTGCCCGGCGCGGTGGCGCGCGGTGAGCTGGACCTGGTCTACCAACCGGTGGTGGCGCTCGCCGATCGGATGCCGGTGGGTACGGAGGCGTTGCTGCGATGGCGCAGCCCGGCGCTGGGCACCGTGCTCCCGGCGGAGCTGCTGCCGGTGGCGGCCGACCTGGACCTGACCGGCGAGATCGGGCGGTGGGTGCTGGACCGGGCCTGCCGCCAGCTCGCCGCGTGGTCGGAGGGCGGTCGCGAGCTGTGGATGGCGGTGAACGTGACGCCGCGCGAGCTGGCCGCGCCGGACTTCGTGGCGCGTACCGCTACTGCACTGGCCGCGTACGACGTGGCACCGGAACGGCTGGTGGTGGAGGTGGCCGAGCCGGTGGTGGGACTGGAGCTGTCCACAGTGGTGGCCCGGCTGGCCGGCCTGCGGTCGATCGGTGTACGGATCGCGCTCGACGACTTCCGAGCCGAGCACGCCTCGCTCGCGCAGCTCCGCCGGCTGCCGATCGACCTGCTCAAGGTGGGTCCGCACCTGGTCGGCCCGGGTGGGGACGGTCAGCGCCCGCTGATCGACGTGGTGGCGAACCTGGCCGACCGGCTCGGCGTGGAGCTGGTGGTCGAGGAGCTGGAGTCGGAGGGGCAGGTGGCCGGCGCGCGGCGGGCCGGCTGCCGGTACGGCCAGGGCTTCGCGCTGGCCCGGCCGGCGACCGCCGAGCGGGTCGAGGCGTGGTTCGAGGAGTATCCGTCCACCGCCCGGTGAGCTGAACCGGTTCAGCGGGTCGTCGTACGAGGTGGGGCGGTGCTGCCGCGCGGCGTCAGGTGCGCCGTCTCGTCCTGCACGACAGCTGCCGGCTCGCCCGCGATCACGGCCAGGAGCTGCCGGGCGGCGTGCGCGCCGTACGCCGGGATGTCCCTGCCCAGCGCGGTGAGCGGCGGGTGCACCAGCTGGCAGAGCGGCGAGTCGTCCCAGGCCACGATGGACAGGTCGCCGGGCACGGTGAGGCCCATCTCCTGGGCCACCGAGAGCCCGGCGATCGCCATCACGTCGTTGTCGTAGATCACCGCGGTGGGGCGGCCCGCGGAGCTGAGCAGCCGGCGGGTGGCGCGCGCGCCCTCCTCACCGGTGTAGTCAGACCAGACGGTGGTCGCCTCGTCCAGCCCGAGCCGCCGGCACACGCCGGTGAACGCCTCGGTGCGGATCTCGGTGTGCAGCAGCGTGGGCAGCCCGCCGACCCGGGCGATGCGCCGGTGGCCGAGCGCGACCAGGTACTCCACCGTCTCGACGAGGGCCGCCGCGTCGTCGGCCCAGACGCTCGCCAGGCCGCCGGTGTGCCCGGGTCCGCCGATCACCACCGCCGGCAGTTGCAGTTCCTCCAGTGCCGGCACCCGCCGGTCGTCGGTGCGCAGGTCGCAGACGAGCACACCGTCCACCCGGCGTTCGGCCCACCACCGCCGGTAGACGGCGATCTCGGCCTCCTGGTCGCTGACCACCTGGAGCGTGAGCGCGTACGAGCGGGCCGACAGTTCGGCCTCGACGCCGCTGATCAGTTCCATGAAGAACGGCTCGATGCCGAGTATCCGGGCGGGGCGGCACAGCGCCAGCCCGACCGCCTTGGCGGTGGCGCCGGACAGTGCGCGGGCGGCGCTGCTCGGACGGAACCCGATCTCGGCGGCGATGGCGAGGATCCGCTGCCGGGTCGCCTCGGAGACACCGGGCTGGCCGTTGAGCGCGTACGACACCGCGCCCTTGGAGACCCCGGCGCGCCGGGCGACGTCGGCGATGGTCGGCCGCTTCACCGAAGCGTTCCTCCACTGTGTCCGGCCCTCGCGGGCGTTCTCGGTCGCCGGGTCACCGGCGTCTGGTGACGCTACTGCACGCCGCGCCGGTCCCGGGTGCCACCGGCGGGTGGCGGTGGACGGGTTCCGGCGGCCGTCGCTTGTGCGGTTCAGCTTAGAGCGCCGATCGCCCGGCACCCGCCCTGGACGGCCGTGAACGGCAGTCGTGAGCGGCGGCGAGGTTACCGGACGGGCACATCGGTAACCGCCCGTTGACAGCCCTGAAGGTGAACCGTACGGTGGCCTCACTTATCCGGTTCAGTCAACGTTCCTCGATATCGGGAGCGTTCCCATTCGGCGCGGAGGATGACATGAAACGGTCCTGGACGCACCTGGCGCGCGTGGCCGCCGTCGGTGCCGTCAGCCTGGTCATGATCGCCGCCTGTAGCGGCAGGAGCACCACCGGCGGCTCGGACTCGGCCGGTGGTCAGGTCACGCTGAAAATCAACTTCTGGGGCGACTTCGGGCTCCAGGATCTGAAGGCCAAGTACGAGGCCGAACACCCGAACGTCAAGATCCAGCTCAACTCGGGCGAGTACAACGCCCAGCACGAGGACCTGCAGAAGAAGCTCGTCGCCGGCAACGGGGCGCCGGACATCGCGGCGATCGACGAGGGCTTCATGGTCCAGTTCCGCAGCCAGTCCGACAAGTTCGTCAACCTGCTCGACAAGGGCGCCGGCTCGTACGAGAGCAAGTACCTGCCCTGGAAGTGGAAGCAGTCGCTGTCGGCCGACGGCAAGACGCAGATCGGCCTCGGCACCGACGTCGGCGGACTGGCGATGTGCTACCGCACCGACCTGTTCAAGGCCGCCGGCCTGCCCACCGAACGCGACCAGGTGTCAGCGCTCTGGCCCACGTGGGACAAGTTCATCGAGGTCGGCCAGCAGTACACCGCCACGACGAAGAAGAAGTTCATCGACGCGGGCACCAACCTGTTCAACCCGATCCTCGGCCAGCAGCCGGTCGGCTTCTACGACGAGCAGGACCAGCTCCGGATGGAGCAGGGCCCGAAGGTGGCGTTCGACTACACGGTAAAGGCCGTGGGCGCCGGGCTGTCGGCCAACCTGGTCAGCTTCCAGGCCGACTGGGACAAGGGCTTCACGAGCGGCGCGTTCGCGGTGCTCGCCTGCCCGGCCTGGATGCTCGGCCACATCAAGGACACCGCGCCGGGCACCGAGGGCAAGTGGGACATCGCCGCGGTACCGGGTGGCGGCGGCAACTGGGGTGGCTCCTTCCTGACGCTGCCGAAGCAGGGCAAGAACGTCGACGAGGCGTACAAGCTGCTGACCTGGCTGGTCGCGCCGGAGCAGCAGATCGAGATCTTCAAGAAGGTCGGCAACCTGCCGTCGCAGCCGGCGCTCTACACCGACCCGGCGATCGCCGACTTCAAGAACCCGTTCTTCAACGACGCCCCGGTCGGCCAGATCTTCCCGAAGATGGCGCAGGGCCTCACCCCGCAGTACCTGGGCCGGAAGAACGGCCCGACCCGGGTGGCGGTGGAGAACGTGATCCGGCGGGTGGAGAACAAGTCGCTCAAGTCCGACGCCGCCTGGTCCGAGGCGGTCAAGGAGGCCGAGAAGGCCGCCAAGTCCTGACGTGTCAGCGGTGACGGGGCGGCCCGGTCCGCCCCGTCACCGTCCGATCTCCCGGCCCTGGAGTGAACCGATGTCCAGCACCCGTGCCGCGCCCGCGCCGCCCGGCCGCCCACCCGCGCGCAAGCGCGGCCGTACCGGCGCCGGCGACCGGCGGATGACCTGGCGCGACCGGCTGTACCGCTTCGACATGCGGTACATGCCGTACCTGATGATCGCGCCGTTCTTCCTGCTCTTCCTCGTGTTCGGGCTGTTCCCGCTGCTGTTCAACGCGGTCGTGTCGCTGCGCAACTACCGGCTGGACGACCCGACGCTGCCGTACTGGGCCGGCGCCGAGAACTTCAGCCGCCTGTTCGCCGACGAGGACTTCTGGAACGCCCTCTACAACACGTTCGGCATCTTCCTGCTCTCCACCGTGCCGCAACTGCTGCTCGCGCTGCTCGTCGCGTCGCTGCTCAACCGCAAGCTGCGGGCGCAGACGTGGTGGCGGGTGGGCGTGCTGCTGCCGTACGTGACACCGATCGTGGCCTCGACGATGGTGTTCAGCGTCTTCTTCTCCCGCGACTTCGGCATGGCGAACTGGGCGCTCGGCCTGCTCGGCATCGGCGGCCCGGACGACCCGATCGACTGGCGGGCGGACAAGCTGCACGCCTGGATCGCCATCGCCACCATGGTCAACTGGAAGTGGATCGGCTACAACGCGCTGCTCTACCTGGCCGCCATGCAGTCCATCCCGCGCGACGTCTACGAGGCCGCGGCGATCGACGGCGCCGGGCCGTGGAAGCAACTCTGGCGGATCACCGTCCCGATGATCCAGCCGGTGGTCCTGTTCACGGTCATCCTGTCCACCATCGGCGGGTTGCAGCTGTTCACCGAGCCGATGCTGTTCGACCCGAACGCCCAGGCCGCGACCGGCGGGCCGGACGGCGAGTGGCAGACCATCGCCCAGCTCATCTACAAGGTCGGCTGGAAGGACCTCAACCTCGGGTACGCCGCCGCGATGTCCTGGGCGCTGTTCCTGATCATCCTGGTCGTCGCAGGCGTCAACTACCTCCTGACCAACCGACTCTCCGGAGGCCGCCGGTGACGACGCGACGCGTGGTGGCCCGGGCGCCACAGGACACCCCGGCCGGGCTCTGGACCTACCTGCTCCTCGCGGTGAGCATGCTGTTCGCCGCGTTCCCGCTCTACTGGATGTTCGTCATCGCCACCAGCGACGACGAGGCGCTGGCGAAGCTGCCACCGGCGGTGATCCCCGGCGACCGCTTCCTCACCAACGTCGACGAGGTCTTCTCCCTCCAGGACGTCTACTTCGCCGCATCACTGGTCAACAGCGTCATCGTCTCGGTGGTGGTGACCGCCTCGGTGCTGTTCTTCTGCTCGCTGGCCGGCTTCGCCTTCGCCAAGCTGCGCTTCAAGGGCAGCCGCGCGCTCATGCTGTTCGTGGTGCTCACGCTCACCGTGCCCAACCAGCTCGGCATCGTCGCGCTCTACATCGTGATGGGCGAGCTCGGCTGGAACGGCACACTGCTCGCCGTCATCGCGCCCGGCCTGGTCACCGCGTTCGGCGTGTTCTACATGCGGCAGTTCATCGTGAACACCGTCCCGGACGAGCTGATCGAGTCGGCCCGGGTCGACGGCGCCACGACCATGCGGGTGTACGCGACCATCGTGCTCCCGGCCATCCGCCCGGCCCTGGCGGTGCTGGGCCTGCTCACGTTCGTGGCCACCTGGAACGACTTCCAGTGGCCGCTGATCACGCTCAGCGGCACCGACTACCCGACGTCGATGGTGGCGGTCTCCGACCTGGCCAGCGGCAACTACGTGATCTACCGGCGGGTGCTCGCGGGCGCGTTCATCGCCACCGTTCCCCTGCTGGTCATGCTGTTCATCGGTGGACGTCAGATCGTCCGCGGAATCATGGAAGGCGCGGTGAAGTCGTGAGCCGTCGAACGCTGCTGCACGAGGGGTGGACGCTACGGGCCGAGCCCGGGCCGGCGGTGCCGCCGGAGATCGCCGGGACGGCGGTGCCGGCGTCGGTCCCCGGTTGCGTCCACACCGATCTGCTCGCGGCCGGCCTCATCCCCGACCCGTACCTGGACGACAACGAGAACCGCCTCACCTGGATCGGCCGCACCGACTGGGTCTACGAGACCACGTTCGCCGGGCAGCCCGGTGACGACGAGCGGGTCGACCTGGTCTGCGCCGGCCTCGACACGGTCGCCACCGTCACGCTCAACGGCGTCGAGGTCGGCCGCACCGAGAACCAGCACCGCTCGTACCGCTTCGACGTCCGCGCGCTGCTGCGCCCGGACGGCAACACCCTCGCCGTACGCTTCGACTCCCCGTACCGGTACGCCGAGGCGCACCGGGACCGGCTCGGTGACCGGCCCAACGCGTACCCGGAGCCGTTCCACTTCATCCGCAAGACCGCCTGCAACTTCGGCTGGGACTGGGGGCCGACGCTCGTCACCGCCGGCATCTGGCGCGACATCGGCCTGCACGCCTGGTCCACCGCCCGGCTCGCGTCGGTCCGGCCGATTGTCACGGTGGCCGACGACGTCGGCCGGGTCGAGCTGCACGTGCAGGTCGAGCGGGCCGGCGACGAGCCGCTGACCGTCCGCGCCGCCGTCGCCGGCGTCACCGCCGACGTCGCCGTACCGGCGGGGGAGCGGACCGCCGTCGTGACGCTCACCGTCGCGGACCCCGCGCTGTGGTGGCCGATCGGGTACGGCGACCAGCCCCGGTACGACCTCGACGTCACCCTGCACGGCGCCGACGGCCGGGAGCTGGACGCCGCCGCCCGCCGGATCGGGTTCCGTTCGGTCCGGCTGGACACCACGCCCGACGCCCACGGCACCCCGTTCACGCTGCACGTCAATGACGTGCCGGTGTTCGTCAAAGGCGTCAACTGGATCCCCGACGACGCGTTCCCCAACCGGGTCACCCGGGAGCGCCTCGCGGAGCGGTTCGGCCAGGCGGCCGGCGCGAACGTCAACCTGCTGCGCGTCTGGGGCGGCGGCCGGTACGAGTCGGACGACTTCTACGACCTCGCCGACGAGACGGGGTTGCTGGTGCAGCAGGACTTCCTGTTCGCCTGCGCCGCGTACCCGGAGGAGGAGCCGTTCCGCACCGAGGTCGAGGCGGAGGCGCGGGAGCAGGTGACCCGTCTCGCCGGGCACCCGTCGCTGGTGCTCTGGACCGGCAACAACGAGAACATCTGGGGCTGGCACGACTGGGACTGGCAGGAGCCCCTGGCCGGACGCACCTGGGGACGCGGCTACTACCTGGACCTGCTCCCCGCGATCGTCGGGGAGCTGGACCCGACCGTCCCGTACTGGCCGGGGAGCCCCTGGTCCGGCAGCGAGGACGTCCACCCCAACGATCCGGCGCACGGCACCACGCACATCTGGGACGTGTGGAACACCGACGACTACACGCGCTACCGGGACTACGTTCCACGCTTCGTGGCCGAGTTCGGCTACCAGGCGCCGCCCGCGTACGCGACGCTGCGCCGGGCCCTCTCCGACGACCCGCTCACGCACGACTCGCCGGGCATGGCACACCACCAGAAGGCTGCGGACGGGGACGGCAAGCTCCGGCGCGGGCTCGACGCCCACCTGCCGCCGCCCGCCGACTTCGACGACTGGCACTACCTCACCCAGCTCAACCAGGCCCGCGCCATCCAGCTCGGGGTGGAGCACTTCCGCTCGCACCGGCCGGTCTGCACCGGCACCGTCGTGTGGCAGCTGAACGACTGCTGGCCGGTCACGTCCTGGTCGGCGATCGACGGCGACGGCCGCCGCAAACCCCTCTGGTACGCGCTGCGCCGCGCCTACGCCGACCGGCTGCTGACGGTGCAGCCGCGCGACGGCGGGCTGGCTCTGGTGGCGGTGAACGAGACCGCCCGGGCGTGGAGCGGGCCGGCCACCGTCACCCGGCTGGCGCTCACCGGGGAGCCGAGGGCGAAGACCTCGGTCGACCTCGACGTCCCCGCGTACTCCTCGGTGGTGCTGGCGCTGCCGGCGGAGCTGGCGCGGCCGGACGACGGCCGCGCGGAACTGCTCGTCGCGGACGCCGGGGACACCGCGGAGCGCGCGCTGTGGTTCTTCGCCGAGGACCGCGACGTGCGGTGGCCGGCGGCGCAGTGGGACGCGACTGTCGAGCCGGTCGACGGCGGTCGGCGGGTCCGGGTGACCGCCCGGACCGTGCTGCGCGACCTGACGCTGTTCCCTGATCGCCTCGATCCGGCCGCGCAGGTGGACCGGGCGCTGGTGACGCTGCTGCCGGGGGAGAGCGCGACGTTCACCGTGCACGCGCCCGGCCCGCTCGACGCCGACGCGCTCACCCGCCGCCCGGTGCTGCGCTGCGTCAACGACCTCGTCTGAGGGGCCATACCCGCATCTCCATCGATTTGAAGATTTCTGCAAGTGCTAAAGTCTTCAGAGTCGTCGGAGAGGTGAGTCATGTCGGTGCCGCTGTACCAGGCCAAGGCGGAGCTGTTCCGCACCCTCGGGCACCCCGTGCGCATCCGGGTGCTCGAACTGCTCCAGGACGGGCCGAAACCGGTCCGCGACCTGCTCGCCGCCGTCGACGTGGAGGCGTCGAACCTCTCCCAGCAGCTCGCCGTGCTGCGCCGGGCCGGCATGGTCACCTCGTACCGGGACGGCCCGCTGGTCATGTACGCGCTCAGCACCCCCGACGTGGCCGACCTGCTCGCCGCCGGACGGCGCATCCTCGGCGCGGTCCTCACCGACCGGGACGCCCTGCTGGACGAGCTGCGGGCCTCCGGGACGGACCGGTGAGCGCGGCTGCCCTTCGCGCCGGTGACGCCGTACGCCGGGCGGGCCGGCTGTTCGCCGGGCTGCTGCCCGGCCGGGCCGACTGGCAGAATGCGCGCCGCTCACCCCGGCGCGACCTGCTCGCCGGGCTCACCGTCGCGGTGGTGGCGCTGCCCCTGGCGCTCGCCTTCGGCGTCACCTCCGGGCTCGGCGCGCAGGCCGGCCTGGTCACCGCCGTCGTCGCCGGCGCCGTCGCGGCGATCTTCGGCGGCTCCAACCTCCAGGTCTCCGGTCCCACCGGAGCCATGACAGTCGTGCTGGTGCCCGTGGTGCAGCAGTTCGGCGCCGGTGGCGTGCTGATGGTCGGCGCGCTGGCCGGGCTGATCCTGATCGCGCTCGCAGTGGCCCGCCTCGGCCGGTACGTCCGCTACCTGCCGGCCCCGGTGATCGAGGGCTTCACCGCTGGCATCGCCGTGGTCATCGCGCTGCAACAGGTGCCGGCCGCGCTCGGCGTCACCGCCGCGCACGGCGAGAAGGTGTGGGCGGTGGCTGCCGACGCGGTCGCCCGGTTCGCCGCGCACCCTCGGCCCGCCGCGATCGCTGTGGCGCTCGGCGTGGCGGCGCTGATGCTGCTCGGCGGCCGGTGGCGGCCCGCCGTGCCGTTCTCCCTGGTCGGGGTGGCCGCCGCGACGCTGCTCGCCGAGCTGGCCCCGATCGACCTGGCCCGGATCGGTGAGCTGCCGCAGGGGCTGCCCGCGCCGTCGCTGGACTTCGTGGACCTCGGCGCGCTGGGCGTACTGCTGCCGAGCGCCCTTGCCGTGGCCGCGCTCGCCGCCCTGGAGAGCCTGCTCTCCGCCACTGTGGCGGACGGCATGACGGTCGGCGAGCGGCACGACCCGGACCGGGAACTGTTCGGCCAGGGCCTGGCCAACCTCGCCTCCCCGGTCTTCGGCGGCATCCCGGCGACCGCCGCCATCGCCCGTACCGCGGTCAACGTCCGCGCCGGGGCGTCCTCGAAGCTCGCGGCGCTCACCCACGCAGTGGCCCTCGCCGCGATCGTGCTCGCCGCCGCCCCGCTGGTCGGCCGTATCCCGCTGGCCGCCCTGGCCGGGGTGCTGCTCGCCACCACGGTACGGATGGTGGAGGCGGCCTCCCTGCTCGCGCTGATGCGGGCCACCCGCGCCGACGCGGTGGTGCTGGTGCTGACGTTCGCCGTCACGGTGATCTGGGACCTGGTGACAGCAGTGGTCGTCGGGCTCGCGGTCGCGGTCGTCCTGGCGCTGCGCGCGGTGGCCCGCAGTGCCAAGCTGGAACAGGTGCCGCTGGACACCGGCGAGCACAGCGACGAGGAACACGCGCTGCTCGCCGAGCACATCGTGGCGTACCGGCTGGACGGGCCGCTGTTCTTCGCCGCCGCGCACACGTTCCTGCTGGAACTGGCCGAGGTGGCCGACGTGCGGGTGGTGATCCTGCGCATGTCCCGCGTCTCCACCATCGATGCGACCGGTGCCCAGGTGCTCGGCGACGCCATCGCCCGGCTGCGCGGCCGGGGGATCACGGTGCTGCTCTCCGGCATCACCCCGGGCCACGACCAGGTGCTCAGCACGCTCGGCGTCGCCGACGAGCTGCGCCGCGAGGGCCTGGTGTTCGCGGACACCCCGGCCGCCATCCGGTACGCCCGGGGTGTCGCCCTCGCCGCGAGCCCGGCCTAGGCTTCGGTCCCTTCGAGTGCCCGCCTGCGCACGCCGAAGATGATCAGGTAGCCGAGGATCCAGACCTCGCCCACAGTGGCGGGGATTACCAGCAGGTCGCCGGCGGCGCCGGCGCCGGGGGCGAGGTACGCGACGAACGTCATGAGCACGTAGCCGACACCACCGGCGACGAGGACCCAGCCCAGCGGCCGGGGCAGCCAGCCCGACCGGAGCACGCACCAGCCCATCGGCACCAGCCAGAGGCCGAAGAAGAGCCCGCCCACCTCCCACAGGTTCCCGCTGACCAGGTAGAGCAGCTGGACGGTGTCGGCGTCGCCCGGCCCGCCGGTCGCGACCTGCAAGGCCGTCGCGAGGACGGCGGCGCTGCCGAGGATCGCGACGGCGTTGACGAGCCCGAAGGCGGCGATGCTGCCCGCGGCGGTGCCGTCGACGGTACGGAACAGGCGGTGGAACCAGACCGCGGTGAGCGTCTGGGTGAGGACGACCAGTAGTTCGAGGGCGATGCCGAGGCGGGCCAGCGACTCGTGGGCCACCAGGTTGGCGAGCGTCGTGCCCGCGTCGTCGGCGTCGAAGAGCATGGGACGGACGGTGAGGAACCCCAGGGCGCCGGTGACGGCGAGCCCGAGGTAGAACAGCCCGGTCACCCGGGCGGTACGGATCAGCTGGTGCATGGCGGCTCCTTCGGGGGTGATCGACGTGCCGTGGCCGGGGTCGCCTTACGTCGTAAGGCCAACCATACGTTGTAAGGTCAAGGGAGATGGGAAGCCGGATGGGAGCGAGGAAGCCTCGGGAGCCGCTCAGCCGCGAGCGGGCCCTGGCCAGCGCGATCGCCCTGGTCGACGCCGAGGGGATGGCGGCGCTCACGATGCGCCGGCTCGCCGCCGAACTCGGCGTCGAGGCCATGTCGCTCTACCACCACCTGCCCGGCAAGGCCGGACTGCTCGACGGCCTCGTGGACGCCGTCGCCGCCGAGATCACCGCAGCCGCCGAACGGGCCGAGGCAGACGCGCCCGGCGGTGACTGGCGTACCCGGCTGCGGCTGCGCTTCCTCGCCGCGCGTGCGGTCATGCTGCGGCACCCGTGGGCCCCGGCGCTGCTCAGCTCCCGCCCGACCGTCCCCGCCGGGGTGTACGCCTACTACGACGGCATCCTCGCCACGCTCGTCGAGGGCGGCTTCTCGTACCGGATCGCCCACCGGGCGCTGCACGCCTTCGGCAGCCTGGCGCTCGGCTTCGCGCAGGAGGTGTTCCGGCCGGACGCGGGCGGGGAGGCCGACGCGGCGGAGGCCGAGATGGTGGCGCTGGCCGAGCGGTTGCCGCACCTGGCCGCCATGGTCGCCGCCGAGACGCACGACGCGGCGGATCCGACGCTCGGGTGGTGCGACAGCCAGACCGAGTTCGAGTTCACCCTCGGCCTGCTCTTCGACGGCCTGGAGCGACACCGCCCGAGCCCTTGACCCGGCCCGTGCCATTCGCAGTCAGGTATCGGACTGAGAAGCCGACGAAAGCCGAACTGATGAGACCGCGTATCCGTCCGGCATTCGCTTTCGGCCGGGATGGATCGCTCGACATCCGACCGGCCAACTCTTTTCGTTCGTACGCGCCAATGGTCGCGCCGCTTTTCGACCGGGCTCGCGAGTAACTTCTCGTACCACCGCATTCACGAGGAGTCACTTATGTCTGAGGAAACCTGGCTCGCGGCACGTCTGATTCCTACTTCGGGTATCAACGGCGCCGAGGAGCAGGAACGCCGGGCGACCTCCGCCCTGCTGGCGGTGATGAGCGCGGTCCGGGAGTTCGGGCGTGTCCTGACCCAGTCCGTCGGCGCGCCGGCCGGAGTCGTGCAGACCTTCATCGAGGTTCCGTTCAAAATCGGAAACCAGCAACTCTTTCCGGACGGCCTCATCCGCGTCACGAGGGGGCAACGCCAGTGGACCGCGCTCGTGGAGGTGAAGACCGGCAGTAACCCGCTGCGATCCGAGCAGTTGGAGGCCTACCTGGACATTGCGCGGGAGCAGGGATTCGACGCCCTCATCACGATCTCGAACGAGATCGCTCCCGTTCCGGGTCAGCATCCGACGACAGTCGATCGCCGGAAACTGCGCAAGGTCGCCCTGTATCACCTGCCCTGGACGGAGATCCTGACCCAGGCCGTGATCCAGAAGGAATACCGCGGCGTCGCAGACCCGGATCAGGCATGGGTTCTGGGCGAGCTGATCCGATACCTCGAACACCCGCGTTCGGGCGCTCTCGAGTTCAGCGACATGGGGCCGGCCTGGGTGCAGGTGCGGGACGGGGTGTCGGCCGGGACATTGCGGGCCGGCGACAGTGCCGCGGCGCAGGTCGCCGGGCGCTTCGACGCCTTGATCCGTTACGCGTGCCTCCGGCTCGGCCGACAGTTGGGCACCGACGTGACTCCCGCGCTGAGCCGCCGCGACCTCGCCGATCCGGCGGCGCGCACCCAGTCGCTCGCCAACCAACTCGCCAGCGCCGGCACCCTGAGCGGCAGCATCCGGATTCCGGGCGCGGTCGGGCACCTGCACGTGACGGCCGATCTGCGGGCCGGGCAGATCGTCTGCCACGTCGATGTCGACGCTCCCCGGTCGGGCCGGCCGACCACCCGGGTGAACTGGCTGGTCCGTCAACTGAAGGACGCGCCGGACACGGTCCGGATCGAGGCATTCGCCATGCACGCCCGAGGAGGTGGCGCCACCGATCTCCTCCGCCAGGTACGCGCCGAGCCCACGACGCTCATCACCGACCCCTCGCGCGAGCTGCGAGCATTCCGTATCGCCCAGAGCACGGCTGCGGGAACCAAGCGTGGCAGTGGTCGGGGCGCCTTTATCGACTCCGTGCTGCACGCCGTCGACGACTTCTACGAGCAGATCATCCAGAACCTCAAGCCGTGGATGCCCGCGCCGCCCCGGTTGCGTACGTCGGAGGACGTGATCCCCGTTCAGCCGGTCGCTTCCAGCCTCGTCTCCACCGCGATCTCCTCCCAGGACAGTCCCGAGTTCGACACCGAGGGAACGCCCGGCGGCTCTGGTTCCTCGGACCGCCCCGGCGAGTGACCCCACCGTTCCGCCCGTAGCGGGGGGAGCGTTTCGTCCAGCCCTGACGGACGGGCGGGTTCGGGCGGCGTGCGGCGGGTACCAGGACGGCATGACTGATCCGGTTGAACTGTCCGAGCTGCACGCCGGAGGCGCCGACCCCGACGACGTCACCCCGGAGGACCCGCACGCGGACCTGGACGGCACCGACGAGAACTCACCAGCGGAGTTCGGCCTGCCCATCGACGGCACCGCACCGGCCGAGGAGGACCCCACCCAGCGGTGAGTGGCACGTCATGGGTGTCAAACGGGTCATGGCGTTCCACCCGAGGGCGGGGAAAGGACGAGCGCTAGTCGGGCAGGGCGGCGAGGCCGGCCAGCAGTTCCCACCGCTCGGCCTCGGTGAGCGCCGCGTACGCAGGCTCGTCGCGGCGGTCGGTGTCCGCCTCGATCGCCGCGCGCTCCGGGCCGTCCGGCAGCGCCCGGATCCCCTCGGCGGTCAGCCCGGTGGCCCGCCACGCGGCCCGGTGCGCGTCGGCGCGGTGGTGGCGCAGCGAGCCCAGCCGGGTGACCAGCAGCAGCGCCGGGGAGGCGCCCTCCGGCTCGTACGGCGGGGACATCGCCCGGAACACCGGCCCGCCGGTGGCCTGCGCGTGCGTCAGCACCCGGCCGACCAGGTCGGCGAGGCGGGGCACGATGCGCAGACCGGGCAGCACGCCGGGCAGCATGGTCCACAGTTCCTCGGCGGCCTCACCGGTGGCCCGCTGGGCGAACAGCGTCAGCTCGCGGCCGAGGTCGGTGAGGTGCCAGGCGCCGTCGGCGTCCCGGACCACGACGCCCTGCTCCAGCTCCTCGTTCATGCTTCCGGAGGTGTAGATCAGGCCGTCGGCCAGCGCCTCGGCGGGCATCGGCCGGGCCAGCACGCCGGAGAAGAAGCTGTTCTCCGCGCCGAGTGTGCAGCCGCGCTCGGCGTAGAACGCCTCCATCCGGGCGCGGGCTCCCCACCGGGCGCCCACGTACACCCGGTCGAATCGCGGGCCGGACCAGTCGCGCGTAACTCACCGTCGTCTCCACGCCGCCGGAGGTTACCGGCGCGCGGGCGTTAAGAAGGGCCCCCTCCTCTACCGGAGGCGTTAAGAGGGGGCCCTTCCTTACGTCACTCCGGGACGCGGCGGTAGGCGCCGTCGCTGGCCGAGGTCGCCATCGACGCGTACGCGCGCAGCGCCGCCGACACCGGACGCTGCCTGTCGACCGGGGTGTACGGGCGGTCCCGCTTCTCCTCGGCCACCCGGCGCGCCTCCAGCTCGTCGGCGGGCACGTTCAGCTCGATCGACCGGCCCGGGATGTCGATGACGATCTCGTCGCCGTCGCGGACCAGCGCGATCAGGCCGCCCGAGGCCGCCTCCGGGGAGACGTGCCCGATGGACAGGCCGGAGGTGCCGCCGGAGAACCGGCCGTCGGTCAGCAGCGCGCAGGAGCGGCCCAGCCCACGGCCCTTGAGGAACGAGGTGGGGTAGAGCATCTCCTGCATGCCGGGGCCACCCTTCGGGCCCTCGTAGCGGATCACCACCACGTCCCCGGCGACGATCTCCTTGGCGAGGATCGCGGTCACCGCGTCGTCCTGCGACTCGTAGACCTTGGCCGGGCCGCGGAACGTCAGGCACTCCTCGGGCACACCGGCGGTCTTCACCACGCAGCCGGCCGGCGCGAGGTTGCCGTGCAGGATGGCCAGGCCGCCGTCCGCGCTGTACGCGTTCTCCCGGTCCCTGATGCAGCCGCCGGCCGCGTCGGTGTCCAGCGACGACCAGCGGTTGGTGGTGGAGAACGGCTCGGTGGTGCGCACCCCGCCCGGCGCGGCGTGGAACAGCTCGACCGCCTCTCGCGTCGCCGAGCCGCCCCGGACGTCCCAGTCGGCCAGCCACTTGTCGAGGCTGGGGGAGTGCACCGACCGCACGTCGCGGTGCAGCAGCCCGGCGCGGTCCAGCTCACCGAGGATGGCCGGGATGCCGCCGGCGCGGTGCACGTCCTCCATGTGGTAGTTCGGGGAGTTCGGGGCGACCTTGGCCAGGCACGGCACCCGGCGGGAGATCGCGTCGATGTCGGCCACGCCGAAGTCCAGCTCCGCCTCGCGGGCGGCGGCGAGCAGGTGCAGCACGGTGTTCGTGGAGCCGCCCATCGCCACGTCGAGGGCGATCGCGTTCTCGAACGCCTCCCGGCCGGCGATCGAGCGCGGCAGCACCGAGGCGTCGTCCTCCTCGTACCACTGCTTGGCGATCTGGACGACGGTGCGCCCGGCCTCGACGAACAGCGACCGCCGCGCGGCGTGGGTGGCGAGCGTCGACCCGTTGCCGGGCAGGGCCAGGCCGATCGCCTCGGTGAGGCAGTTCATCGAGTTGGCGGTGAACATGCCGGAGCAGGAGCCGCAGGTCGGGCACGCGGAGCGCTCGATCTCGCCGAGCTGGTCGTCGGTTACCGCCTCGTTCGAGGAGGCGATCATGGCGTCGATCAGGTCGATCTTGGAGTGCACCACGCCCTCGATCGCCACCGTCTTGCCGGCCTCCATCGGGCCGCCGGAGACGAAGACGGTCGGGATGTTGAGCCGCAGCGCGGCCAGCAGCATGCCCGGGGTGATCTTGTCGCAGTTGGAGATGCAGACCAGGGCGTCCGCGCAGTGCGCGTTGACCATGTACTCCACCGCGTCGGCGATCAGCTCCCGGCTGGGCAGCGAGTAGAGCATGCCGCCGTGGCCCATGGCGATGCCGTCGTCCACGGCGATCGTGTTGAACTCCCGGCCGACGCCGCCGGCCTCGGCCACCGCGTCGGCGACCAGGCCACCGAGGTCCTTGAGGTGGACGTGACCGGGTACGAACTGGGTGAAACTGTTCGCGATGGCGACGATCGGCTTGCCGAAGTCGTCGTCGGTCATCCCGGTGGCCCGCCAGAGGGCCCGGGCGCCGGCCATCGTCCGACCATGGGTAGAGGTCCTCGACCGCAGCTCAGGCATGACAACCAGTCTGACACCATCCGCGCGGCGACTCCGCCGCGCGCACCCTGTGTCCCAACAGTTGCACACCCGGTCCCCCACGGGAGGCGCTCATCCGGCAGAGTTGACGCGTGCAGTCGTCCCCGGGGATGGTCACCGTCGCGGTGTTGAGCGGGATCGCCGCGGCCGGTGCCGCCGTGCTGCTCGTCGCGTCGGTGCGGCGCCGCACCGGCCCCCGCCGGCCGGCTCACCTGCTGCTCGCGGTCGCCGCCGGCGCCGCCCTGTTCAGCCTCCTGGTCGGCCTCGGCGGTCTGCTGGCCGCCGGTGACCACTGGGCGCACCGGCAGGGCCAGCGGACCGGGTGGGCGGTCCTCGTCGCCGCCGGTACGACGCTCGCCGCGCTCGGCCTCGGCGCCGCCGTCCTGCGGCTGCCCGGCGCGGCCGCGACCCGGGCCGCCACCGCCCGGCTGCTGCTCGACGGCCTGATCATGGGCAGCGCACTCTGGTTCGTCGGCTGGGTGGCGTTCAGCGAGCCGACCCGGCTGCTCGGCGACGCCACACCCGTCGCCTGCCTGCCGATCGTGCTGGCCACCGTCAGCGCGGCGCTCACCACGGGGCTCACAGTGATCGTCGTGCTGCGGGTCGCGCCGCCGCGCGGATGGCTCACGCTGCTCGCCGCCGGCGCGATAGCGGTGACGGCGGGCGGGCTGGCCGTGTCCGCCGGGCTCTGCCAGGCCGGCCCGGGCATGGTGCTCACCGGCGCGGTGCTGACCGCCGCCGGTCTGCTGGCCACCGCCGTGGCCGGGCGCCGGGCCGATCTGACGCAGCTCGACGTCGACTTCATCCGCCGCGACGGCGAGTACGCCTTCGTGCCGATGTTCGCCATGGCCGCCTCCGCGATCTACCACCTGGTGCAGGGCGGCGGGTTCGACGGGTACGCCATCGTGGCCGGCACGGTCGAGGGGTTCGCCCTGGTGACCCGGCAGTACCTCGCCCTCAACGACGTCCGCGGCTACGCCATCCGGCTGGCCGAGCGGGAGGCGCACTTCCGCGAGCTGGCGCACACCGACCCGCTGACCGGGCTGGCGAACCGGCGCGGGCTGCTGCGTGCCCTGCACCGCAGTGCCGAGGCGGGCGTGCCGTGCGTGCTGCTCGGGCTCGACCTCGACGGCTTCAAGAACGTCAACGACATGCGCGGGCACGACGTCGGCGACGCGGTGCTGATCGAGGTGGGGCGGCGGCTGCGGGGCAACCTGCGCCCGGGTGACCTGGCCGCCCGGCTCGGCGGCGACGAGTTCGCGGTGCTGATGCACGGGTCGGCCGACCCCGGCCCGGTCGCGGACCGCCTGCTCGGGGTGCTCGGCCGCCCGTACGAGCAGGGCGACGGGCCGGTCTTCCTGTCGGTGAGCATCGGCGTGGCCGCCGGGCACGGTGAGCAGGACGTCGAGCTGCTGCTGCGCAACGCCGACCTGGCGCTGCGCTACGCCAAGCAGCGCGGCAAGAACCGGATCGAGCGCTACGACGCCACCTACGACCAGTTGCTGAGCCGGCGTACCCGGATGGAGCACGAGCTGCGCGGCGCGATCGAGCGCGACGAGCTGCGGCTGGTCTTCCAGCCGGTTGCCTCGCTGCCGTCGGTGCGGCCGGTCGGCGCGGAGGCGCTGCTGCGCTGGCGGCACCCGGAGCTGGGCAACGTCCGGCCGGACGAGTTCATCCCGCTCGCCGAGGAGTGCGGGATGATCGCCAAGCTCGGCGCGTGGGTGCTGCACCAGGCCTGCTACCAGCTCTCCCGCTGGCTGGCCGACGGGCACGACGTCTGGGTGTCGGTGAACGTGTCGCCGCGCGAGCTGCACGCCCCCGAGTACGTGGTCCAGGTCGCCGACGCGCTGCGCGCGCACCACGTGCCGCCGCAGCGGCTGGTGCTGGAGGTCACCGAGCACGCGGTCGCCACCGACCTGGACGAGCTGATCCGGCGGCTCACCGCGCTGCGGCTGACCGGCGTCCGGATCGCACTCGACGACTTCGGCGCCGGTTACTCGTCGCTCGGCCAGCTCCGGCGGCTGCCGATCGACATCCTGAAGATCGACCACAGCCTGGTCGCCGAGCACGAGCCGGTGCGGCCGGTCGGGCGGGACGGTCCGGCGTTCGCCCCGATGGTCGACATCGTCATGCGCCTGGGCCACCAGCTGGGGCTGGAGGTGATCGCCGAGGGCGTCACCAACCCGACCGAGCTGGCCGCGGTGGTGGCCGCCGGGTGCCGGTTCGGCCAGGGCGCGCTGTTCGGCTGGGGCGTACCGGCCGAGCACCTGGAGGCGATGCTGGAGGCGGCCACGGCGCCCGGCAACCGGCACACCGCGATGCCGCCGGTGCCGCCGCCCGCGCCGGCGCGCGCCCCGTCGCCGCTGCTGCCCCGGCTGCGCAACAACCCGCCCGCCCCGCGTCCCTCGATGGAGGGATCTTCGCAGGTGGCGCCGGGCGCGGAGGGGGTCGCGGCGACCGACACGCCCACGTCCGTGAACCAAAATGTGGGATCAGTTGACTCATCGCGTGAGATGCGTCAGGCTTAGCCGCATGTCGTCGAACCGGTCGCCGCGAGTACTTACCTGAGCGCACTCTCCCACCGAGAGTGCGCTGGCCCCGTGCATCCTGCACGTGGGCTTTTTTGTTGCCGTCGGACCATCGCCGGGACCTCCCCGTCCCATCCTGAGAAGCGCGTCACCCACTCACTTCCGAAGGCTTGAACCGCCATGACGAGACCCACGCCAGAGACCCTCGCCCACTCCGCCCGCCGTGCCCGCTCCGGCACCGGCGCGGCCGGTGACTCCGACCCCGCCGCCCGCCCCGGCCGTACCGTCCCGGCGGCCGCCACCACCGAGACGCCCGTACGGGAGCCCGCCACCGCGGAGGTCTCGGGCGCCGGTTCGCTCGTGCGGTCGCTGGAGGCGCTCGGCGTCGACGTGGTCTTCGGCATTCCGGGCGGCGCGATCCTGCCCGCCTACGACCCGCTCTACGACTCCACGGTCCGGCACATCCTGGTCCGCCACGAGCAGGGCGCCGGGCACGCGGCCACCGGCTACGCGCAGGCCACCGGCCGGGTCGGCGTCTGCATCGCCACCTCCGGCCCGGGCGCGACGAACCTGGTGACGCCGATCGCGGACGCGTACATGGACTCGGTCCCGATGGTGGCGATCACCGGGCAGGTGGCCCGGCCGTCGATCGGCACCGACGCCTTCCAGGAGGCGGACATCCAGGGCATCACGCTGCCCATCACCAAGCACAACTTCCTGGTGCAGACCGCCGACGAGATCCCCCGCGTGCTGGCCGAGGCTTTCCACCTGGCCGCGACCGGCCGGCCCGGCCCGGTGCTCGTCGACATCCCGAAGGACGTGCTCCAGGCGCCGGCGACCTTCTCCTGGCCGCCCACGCTCGACCTGCCCGGCTACCGGCCGACGCTGCACCCGCACGGCAAGCAGATCCGCGAGGCGGCCCGGCTGATGACCGGCGCCCGCCGTCCGGTCCTCTACGTCGGCGGCGGCGTGCTCAAGGCCGGCGCCACCGAGGGGCTGCGCAAGCTGGCCGAGCAGACCGGCATCCCGGTGGTCACCACGCTGATGGCGCTGGGTGCGTTCCCCGACTCGCACCGCCAGCACCTGGGCATGCCCGGCATGCACGGCACCGTCGCCGCGGTCTACGGCCTGCAGAAGGCCGACCTGATCGTGGCGCTGGGCGCCCGCTTCGACGACCGGGTGACCGGCAAGCTGGACTCGTTCGCGCCGGACGCGACTGTGGTGCACGCCGACATCGACCCGGCCGAGATCGGCAAGAACCGGCACGCCGACGTCCCGATCGTGGGTGACGCGCGGCACGTGATCGACGAGCTGATCGCCGCCGTCACCGCCGAGCAGGCCGCGCACCCGCCGGCCGACCTGACCGACTGGTGGGCCCAGCTCGACGACCTGCGCGAGCGGTACCCGCTGGGCTTCGAGGAGCCGGCCGACGGCACGCTCTCCCCGCAGTACGTGATCAAGCGGCTGGGCGAGATCGCCGGCCCGGACGCGGTCTACGTGGCGGGCGTCGGCCAGCACCAGATGTGGGCCAGCCAGTTCATCTCGTACGAGAAGCCGCACACCTGGCTCAACTCCGGCGGCCTGGGCACCATGGGCTACGCCGTCCCGGCCGCGATGGGCGCGAAGGTCGGCAAGCCGGAGACCACTGTGTGGGCGGTCGACGGTGACGGCTGCTTCCAGATGACCAACCAGGAGCTGGCCACCTGCGCGCTGGAGGGCATCCCGATCAAGGTCGCCGTGATCAACAACGGCAACCTCGGCATGGTGCGGCAGTGGCAGACCCTGTTCTACGGGGAGCGCTACTCCAACACCGAGCTGGGCACCCACAAGCACCGCATCCCGGACTTCGTCAAGCTCGCCGAGGCGCTCGGCTGCGTCGGGCTGCGCTGCGAGAACGCCGCCGACGTGGACAAGACCATCGAGGCGGCCATGGCGATCAACGACGCGCCCGTGGTCATCGACTTCGTGGTCGGCAAGGACGCGATGGTCTGGCCGATGGTCGCCGCCGGCACCAGCAACGACGAGATCATGTTCGCCAGGGGTGTTCGCCCCGCGTTCGACGAGGACGAGCTCTAGGTCATGACCGAATGCACCGAGCGCAGCGAGGGCCATGAGGGCATGACGAGGAAGGCACAGCTATGACTATGCACACGCTGTCCGTGCTGGTGGAGAACAAGCCGGGTGTCCTGGCCCGGGTCTCCGGGCTGTTCTCCCGGCGCGGGTTCAACATCGACAGCCTCGCCGTGGGCGAGACCGAGAACCCGGACGTCTCGCGCATCACCATCGTGGTCAACGCCGAGTCCTCGCCGCTGGAGCAGGTGACCAAGCAGCTCAACAAGCTGGTCAACGTACTCAAGATCGTGGAGCTGGATCCGCAGGTGTCGGTGGCGCGGGAGCTGCTGCTGGTCAAGGTCCGCGCGGACCGCGCGGCCCGCGCCCAGGTGCTGGAGACGGTCGGCCTGTTCCGCGCCCGGGTGGTCGACGTCGCGCCGGACACGCTGACCATCGAGGCCACCGGCACGCCGGACAAGCTCGACGCGCTGCTGCGCGACCTGGAGCCGTTCGGCATCAAGGAGATGGTCCAGTCCGGCACCGTGGCGATCGGGCGGGGTTCGCGGGCCATCACCGCCGGCCCGGCCCTGCGCGCCGCCTGATCCGTACCCACAAGTTTTCGACGGGCCGACGGGCACCGCCGTACGAAAGGGAAGTCAATGAGCGTTGAGGTGTTCTACGACGACGACGCCGACCTGGGCCTGATCCAGGGCCGCAAGGTCGCCGTGATCGGGTACGGCAGCCAGGGCCACGCGCACGCGCTGTCGCTGCGCGACTCCGGCGTCGACGTGGTGATCGGCCTGCCCGCCGGTTCGAAGAGCCGGCCGAAGGCCGAGGAGCAGGGCCTGCGGGTGCTCACGCCCGCCGAGGCGGCGGCCGAGGCCGACGTGATCATGATCCTGGCGCCGGACACCGCCCAGCGTGGTCTCTACGCCGACGCCATCGCGCCGAACCTGGCCGCGGGCAAGGCACTGTTCTTCGGCCACGGCTTCAACATCCGGTACGGCCTGATCAAGCCCCCGGCCGACGTGGACGTGGCGATGGTCGCCCCGAAGGGCCCCGGTCACCTGGTCCGCCGCCAGTACGTCGACGGCAAGGGCGTGCCCTGCCTGGTCGCGGTCGAGCAGGACCCCAGCGGCAACGCGTTCGGCCTGGCCCTGGCGTACGCCAAGGCGATCGGCGGCACCCGGGCCGGCGCGATCCGGACCACGTTCACCGAGGAGACCGAGACCGACCTGTTCGGCGAGCAGGCGGTGCTGTGCGGTGGCGCGGCGGCGCTGGTGCAGACCGGTTTCGAGGTGCTCACCGAGGCCGGCTACGCGCCCGAGGTGGCCTACTTCGAGTGCCTGCACGAGCTGAAGCTGATCGTCGACCTGATGTACGAGGGCGGCATCGCCCGGATGCGTTACAGCATCTCCGACACCGCCGAGTACGGCGACCTGTCCCGTGGCCCGCGCGTCATCGACTCGCGGGTCAAGGACGAGATGCGCAAGATCCTCGGTGAGATCCAGTCCGGCGAGTTCGCCCGCGAGTGGGTGGCCGAGGACGAGGCCGGCCGGCCGAACTTCGCCAAGTGGCGGGCCGAGGGCGCGGCGCACCCGATCGAGGAGACCGGGCAGAAGCTGCGGGCCATGATGAGCTGGGTCGACCGGCCGATCACCGAGACCGCCTGAGCTTCTCCCTCGTGCGGCCCGCGGCCCGACGCTCTCCCCGGCGTCCGGCCGCGGGCCGCCGTTCGTTCACGTGCTGGGACACGGTGAGTAACGCCTCGTCCCGCACCGCCCCCGGTGAACGGGGGATGACAGGCGTGCGACGGACCTGTGTGAGGGCGCTCACCCCGCAGTCCGCGACCCGGAGAGCGGGCAGGCACCTACCATTCCTTGGTGTGGTGCCCGAGCGCACCCGACGGCCGTGGCACGGATCGGCGCAGGGCGCAGCGCGGCGTCCCGGCGCCCCAGGCCGAACCATTACCGAGCGTCTACGAGGACCGATGAATCCTGTCGTACTGATCGCCGAAGAACTCGCCCCCGCCGCCATCGAGGTGCTCGCGCACGACTTCGACGTGCGCCACGTGGACGGCACCGACCGCCCCGCTCTGCTCTCCGCCCTCTCCGAGGCCGACGCGGTGATCGTACGCAGCGCCACCCAGATCGACGCCGAGGCGATCGCCGCCGCACCGCGGCTGAAGGTGGTCGCCCGGGCCGGCGTCGGTCTGGACAACGTCGAGGTGCCGGCCGCCACCGCCCGGGGCGTCATGGTCGTCAACGCGCCCACCTCGAACATCGTCTCCGCCGCCGAGCAGGCCGTCGCGCTGCTGCTCGCGGTCGCCCGCAACACCGCCAGCGCCAGCGCCGCGCTCAAGGCGGGGGAGTGGAAGCGGTCCAAGTACACCGGCGTCGAGATCCAGGGCAAGACCGTGGGCGTGGTCGGCCTCGGCCGCATCGGCGTGCTCTTCGCGTCTCGCATCGCCGCGTTCGGCACCCGGCTGATCGCGTACGACCCGTACATCCAGCCGGCCCGCGCGGCGCAGCTCGGCGTCCGCCTGGTCGGGCTGGAGGAGCTGCTGCGGGAGAGTGACTTCATCTCGATCCACCTGCCGAAGACGCCGGAGACGGTCGGCCTGATCGGCGAGAAGGAACTGGCGATCGTCAAGCCGGGCGTCCGGATCGTCAACGCCGCCCGCGGCGGCCTGGTCGACGAGCAGGCGCTCGCCGACGCGATCGCGGAGGGCCGGGTCGCCGGCGCCGGTGTCGACGTGTACGCCAAGGAGCCGTGCACCTCCTCGCCGCTGTTCGCCTTCGACAACGTGGTGGCCACCCCGCACCTGGGCGCCTCCACCAACGAGGCGCAGGACAAGGCCGGTCTCGCGGTGGCCAAGAGCGTCAAGCTCGCGCTCCAGGGCGAGTTCGTCCCGGACGCCGTGAACGTGCAGGCCGGCGGCGTGGTCGCCGAGGACGTCCGCCCGCTGCTGCCGCTGGCCGAGCGGCTGGGCCGGGCGTTCACCGCCCTGGCCGGCGGGGTGGCCGCCAGCGTCACCGTCGAGGTGCGCGGCGAGATCGCCGCCCACGACGTGTCGGTGCTCAAGCTCGCCGCGACCAAGGGGCTGTTCAGCTCCGTGGTGGAGGAGCAGGTCACCTACGTCAACGCGCCGCACCTGGCCGCCGAGCGGGGCGTCGAGGTCACGCTGGCCACGCCGGGCGAGACCGTCGACCACCCGAACCTGGTGACCGTGCGCGGGGCGCTGCCGGACGGGCGCACCGTCCGTGTCTCCGGCACCGTGGCGCACACCGGCACCCGCGACGTGTTCAAGCTGACCGAGGTGGACGGTTTCGACGTGGAGATCGGCGCGGAGGGCATCCTGGTCTTCCTGCGCTACGCGGACCGGCCCGGCGTGGTCGGCACCGTCGGCACGCTGCTCGGCGAGGCCGGCGTCAACATCGCGGCCATGCAGGTGGCCCGCCGCGAGGCCGGTGGCGAGACGCTGATGACGCTGACCGTCGACCAGGCGCTCGGCGCCGACCTGCTCACCTCCGCCGCCGACTCGATCGGCGCGGTCGCGGCCAGCGCGGCCGACCTGCGCGACGTGTAGTCCGGACAGGACATATCGGGGCCCGGCCGGATCGGCCGGGCCCTTCGTCGTCCCGGTGGGTCAGGAACGGACGCGGGCCGGTGGCGGGTAGACCGAGCCGTCCTGCGCGTCGAAGAGCATCAGGTCGTGCTCGCCGGCCAGCCGCTCGACGTCCAGCAGGACCTGATCGGGGCAGGCCGGGTTCAGGTTCATCTCGATGTGGTCGGCCGCCGTGTGCAGCGGCGCCTCCCACGGCGTACCGGGCCGGGCCGGGCGGTCCGGATAGCTCGCCGTGATCGCCCGGTAGAAGGCGACGAGTCGCGGGTCGGGGTGCTGCTCGCCGTGGCGGCCCTCGCGGCACTGCTGCACGGCCGCCCGCACCTGCTCCGGTGTCGCCCCGTTCGGCAGGGCCCACACGCTCAGATCGAAACTCACGGCGGACAGCGTGCCATCCCGGGCCCGGCCCGTCACCTCTGCCCCACCGTGCGTTCACCGCTGATTGCCGACATCGTTCACCAGGCGTCCGCTGTGGAGACTCTTGCGTCGAGTTGCGTCGATTCGCTAGCGTACCGATGCGGTTTCCGCTGAGTCGATCCCCGGCCCGTCTTCGGGTGGCGCGGTCGGGCGCCCGGCCCCTCGGCCCGCACCCCTCGATTGCGCGAGCCACGCGCACTCGTCGCTGACCGGCCCTCACGGTCGTTGCCGAGACCGTGGGGGCCGATCGCGCTCCCGGCCGGTGTCGTGCGGGCCGACGGCGACTCAGCGCCGGTGGTGCGCGAACAGCGGGCGGTAGTCCGTGTCGTGACGGAACCAGGCCAGCCCGGCCGGTCCGGCGGCGTACAGGGCGGTGGCGTAGGCGTCGGCGACGGCGAGGTTCGGGCCGAGCACAGTGGCGGCCACGAGCCGGTCGGTCGGCTCGCCGGTGTGCGGGTCGATGACGTGCCCCCGCCGGCCGGTGACGCCCGAGGTGCCGACCGCGCCCGTCGTCATCTCCAGCACGACAGGTGTCCGGCGGGTGTCGGTGGGGTGGTGCACGGCGACGCGCCACGGGCCGCCGTGGGCGGCGTGCCCGCGTACCGTCAGGTCGGCGCCGCTGAGCACGGCGTAGTCGTGGATGCCGGCGGCGCGCAACCGCGCCGCGGCCCGTTCCACCGCCCAGCCGCCGAGCAGGCCGCCCGGGTCGAAGCCGCCCGGCACGGCCCAGGCGTCGAACCAGCCGTCGGTCGCCGCCCGCATCGCGGCGCAGAGGTCGATCAGGTCGGCCAGCGGGGGGTACGAGTCGGGACTGATCTCGTCGCGGCGCAGCCGGGAGACGAGGCTGTCCGGCCGGTTCGGGCCGTAGGTGAGGTCGACGGCGCGCAGCTCGGCGACGGCGTCGCGCAGCGCCTCGCTGACCGCCCGGTGGCCGAACCACTCCGGCGCGTTGAGGAGCATGGTGTAGTCGGCGGTCGAGGTGGTGACGGTGTGGCGGACGCTGATCCGGCCGGACGCCGCGGCACCGGACCGCTCGACGCGGTGGTTCGTGGCGCCCAGGTGCAGGTCCGGGCGGGTCGGGCGGAACGCGGACTGGTCGACCCAGCGGGTACGTGGCTGCTCGTCCGCCCAGTGGGCCCGCCGGTGCTCGATCCGCATGACACCTGCCCCCTCGGTGGTCGCCGCTACGTCGCGGCGGTGCCGCATTCCGGGCCCCCGTCGACCCGTGAACTCGACCCTAAGCAGTGGAGATGACCGCACCATGAATGTCGGCTGGGAGCCTCCTGTGATTCGCCGTCCCGGATGATGGAAGATTCGTACCGGGGGCCGGGACGGCGACGTACGGTTGCGCCTAACGACGAGACGAGGAGCGCCAGGTGGCACACATCGCGGTGGTGGCCGGCGACGGCATCGGACCCGAGGTGGTCGCGCAGGCCCGCAAGGTCCTCGACGCGGTGGTGCCCGGGATCGAGGCCACCGAGTACGACCTGGGCGCGGCGCGCTATCACCGCACCGGCGAGGTGCTGCCCGACTCCGTCCTCGACGAGCTGGCCGGTCACGACGCCATCCTGCTGGGCGCGGTGGGCGACCCGACCGTGCCGCCGGGTGTGCTGGAGCGCGGTCTGCTGCTGAAGCTCCGGTTCGCCTTCGACCAGTACGTCAACCTGCGCCCGTCCCGGCTCTGGCCCGGCGTGGCCGGTCCGCTCGCGGCGGTCAAGCCCGGCGAGGTCGACCTCGTGGTGGTCCGCGAGGGCACCGAGGGGCTGTACGCGGGCGCCGGCGGCGCGCTGCACCGGGACACCCCGGCCGAGGTGGCCACCGAGGAGAGCCTGAACACCCGGCACGGCGTCGAGCGGGTGATCCGCGACGCGTTCGCCCGCGCCGGCCGCCGGGAGCGGCGCAAGGTCACGCTCGTGCACAAGACGAACGTGCTCACCCACGCCGGGTCGCTCTGGGCGCGCGCCTTCGCCGCGGTGGCCGCCGAGCACCCGGACGTGACCACGGAATACCAGCACATCGACGCCGCAGCGATGTTCCTGGTGACGAACCCGTCCCGGTACGACGTGGTGGTCACCGACAACCTGTTCGGCGACATCCTCACCGACATCGCCGCCGCCGTGACCGGTGGCATCGGGCTCGCGGCCAGCGGCTGCATCAACCCCGAGGGGCGCTACCCGTCGATGTTCGAGCCGGTGCACGGCTCGGCGCCGGACATCGCCGGCCAGGGCGTCGCCGACCCGGTCGCCGCGGTACTGTCCGCCGCGCTGCTGCTGGACCAGCTCGGCCACGCCGACGCCGCCGCCCGGGTCACCGCCGCGGTCGGCACCGAGCTGGCCGGGCGTACGCCGGGGACGCCACTGCGCACCGAGGAGGTCGGCGACCGGCTCGCCGCGTACGCCGTAGCCTGACCGGGCCGACCCTGCTGGCGGCCCGGTACCGGGCCGCCAGACCCGTCACCGGGCCCACCCGACCGTCCGGCGCGTCGCATCCGCCGGGGCGGAGCTATCCGCTGAACGACCGTTCGGGGTAAGTTTCTGGCACCAGTGACGTCGGCGTGCGATCCCGCATGCCGTGAACCCGCAGGGAGGTCAGCGCGATGAGCGGTGGTGACATGCTCGATTTCGAGATCCGTCCGAATCCCGCGCCGGTATCCGCCGCCGACCGGGCCGCCCTGCTGGCGAACCCGGGCTTCGGCCGGGTCTTCACCGATCACATGGTCACCATCCGCTACGCCGAGGGCAAGGGCTGGTACGACGCCCGCCTGGAGGCGCGCGCGCCGATCCCGATGGACCCGGCCGCGGCGGTGCTGCACTACGCGCAGGAGATCTTCGAAGGGCTGAAGGCGTACCGCACCGGTGACGCGGTGACCATGTTCCGTCCCGAGGCCAACGCGGCCCGGTTCGCCGCGTCGGCCCGCCGGCTGGCCATGCCGGAGCTGCCGGAGGAGACGTTCGTGGAGTCGCTGCGCCGGCTGGTCGAGATCGACCAGGCGTGGATTCCCGAGCACGAGGACGCCAGCCTCTACCTGAGGCCGTTCATGTTCGCCAGCGAGGTCTTCCTCGGTGTGCGCCCGGCCAACGAATACCTCTACTGCGTGATCGCCTCGCCGGCCGGTGCGTACTTCGCCGGTGGCGTGAAGCCGGTGACGGTGTGGGTCTCGCCGGACTACACCCGGGCCGCGCCCGGCGGCACCGGCGCGGCCAAGTGCGGCGGCAACTACGCCGCCTCGCTCGCCGCGCAGGCCGAGGCGATCGAGGCCGGCTGCGACCAGGTGGTGTTCCTGGACGCGGTGCAGCGGCGGTACGTCGACGAGCTGGGCGGCATGAACGTCTTCTTCGTCTACGACGACGGCAGCATCGTCACCCCGCCGCTGGGCGGCACGATCCTGCCGGGCATCACCCGCGACGCGATCCTCACCCTCGCCGCGGAGGCCGGGCACGAGGTGCGGGAGGCGCCGGTCGCCTTCGACGACTGGCGGGCCGACGCGGCGAGCGGGCGGCTGCGCGAGGTCTTCGCCTGCGGCACCGCCGCCGTGATCACCCCGATCGGCGGCGTGCGCTTCCCCGACGGCGAGTTCCTCATCGGCGGCGGCGAGCCGGGCCGGGCCACGATGGCGCTGCGGCAGAAGCTCGTCGACATCCAGCGCGGGCGTGCCGCCGACCCGTACGGCTGGGTCACCCGGGTCCTCTGACGGCGCTTCGCGGTGATCGAGGGGTTCGCTCCTCGATCACCGCGAGGCCGGGTCAGTCCAGGAGATGGGTGCGGAGGGACTCCACCTGCGCCTCGGTGACGCCGGCGTGGGTCAGGTAGCCCTCGACGGACCCGTAGCCGGTGCGCAGTTCGGCGAGGAACAGCTCCATCGCCTCGGCCGGCGATTCCAGGAACGGCGGCGGCGGTTCCTCCGCGTCCGGCAGCGTGGCCCGGACCCAGGCGGTGAAGCGCTGCGACGCGGCGGTGCTGAGCGCGTAGTCGGCTACCACGTCCTCGTCGGGCACCCCGAGCACTGCCAGCGTGAGCGCGCAGACGATGCCGGTGCGGTCCTTGCCGGCGACGCAGTGCACCACCACCGGGGCGTTGGCGCTGTCCGCGATCAGCCCGACCGCCTCGGCGAGCCCGGCGGTTCCGGTACGCGCCAGGTCGGCGTACCGGTCGGCCAGGTAGCGGGCCAGGCTGACGCCGGAGGCGTCGAACCGGTTCGCACCCCAGTCGGCGTGCTCGGGGTGGATGTGCCGGTAGGTCAGCCCGTCGTAGTCGGGCACCCGCCCGTCACGTTCCACCTCGGACGGCCGGCGCAGGTCGATGACGGTACGGATGCCGAGCGCGGTGAACGCGCTCCGGTCGGTCTCGTCGATGCGGTGCAGCGAGTCGGAGCGGTAGAGCCGGCCGCGGCGGACCGTGCGCCCGTCCCGAGCGGCGTATCCGCCGACGTCGCGGAAGTTGAACAGGGCGGGGAAGGGGCTCTGCGCGGCGTCCACATCCGACACGGTAACGGCCGGCGGGGCGTTCGTCCGTCCCCGCCGGCCGTCGCCGGGATGTCAGGCGCGCGGCGGCACGTCCGGCGGCAGCGCCGAGTGGTTCTCGCCGTAGTAGCCGCCCAGCCGGTCCCGGTAGCCCGGTTCGGCGTGGCTGGACTCGTCGTACTCCGGGGCGGCCTTGATCTGGTCCTTCTCCCGGTCGACGTGCACGGTGCGGGCGTCGTGGTCGACGTGGTTCACGGTCCCGGCCGGGAGCATCACCTTCTTGCCGAAGATCCACGGCCCGGTGTCCACGACCAGGTAGCTGTCGTCCACCTCGTGGCTCGCCCGGTCGATCTTGCCGATGGCGCCGTCGGTGGCCTCGACCTTGTAGCCGGTCAGGTCGGCGCTCGCCACACCCGCCTCGTCGCGGTAGCGCCACGGGTCGAAGGCGCCCGCCGGGGCGCCCCCGGCGACCGTGCCCCGGCCGTCGTCGAGGATCGGCTCGGTGCCGCCGTGCGTGGCGCGCGGGTCCAGTCCGTCCATGTGCCGCCTCCCGTCCCCAGGGCCGCGGCCGTCGCGGCGCCGTCGTCAGTCGGGAGGGTTACCCACCCTGTCCGGGCACCAACCCGCCGGCGGCCGGCCCGCCGACGCCGAGGGGCCGGCGCCACGGTGGTGACGCCGGCCCCTCGGGTCGTCGGCCCGTGCGGTGCCGGTCGGGCACGTGCGGGCCGGTCGATCAGGCCAGTGCGGCCTCCGCGTCCAGGGTCACCGCGGCGGCGTGTACGACGGCGGCGATCCGCAGCCCCTCGTGCACCTGCTCACGGCTGAACCCGGCCGCGCGCAGCGTCTTCTCGTGCGACTCCAGGCAGACGCCGCAGCCGGTGATCGCCGAGACGGCGAGGCACCACAGCTCGAAGTCGGTCTTCTCCACACCGGGGCGGGCGATGATCTGCATTCGCAGCCGGGCCGGCAGCGACGCGTACTGCTCGTCGCCGATCAGGTGCTTGGCCCGGTAGTAGACGTTGTTCATCGCCATGACCGCCGCCGCGCCCTTGGCCGCCTCGACCGCCTCGGGCGTGAGGTGACCGGCCGCCTCGGCGGCGATCTCCCGCAGCACCACCGGGTTGCGGGCCGCCACCGCGCAGGCCAGGGCGGTGCCCCACGCCTGCTCCGGCTTCAGCGTCGAGGTGGTGATGGTGGAGCCGAGGTTGAGCCGGATGTCCTTGGCGTACTCGGGCAGGCCCGCCTTGATCGCGTCCAGGCCCATGGTCAGGCCCCGGCGCCGGCGAGAAGCGCCTTGGCGTCGAGCGTCGCGCCGCCGGAGTTCCAGTTGCACGGGCACAGCTCGTCGGTCTGAAGGGCGTCGAGCACCCGCAGCACCTCGGAGACGTTGCGGCCGACCGAACCGGCGGTCACCATGACGAACTGGATCTCGTTGTTCGGGTCCACGATGAAGGTGGCCCGCTGCGCGACACCGTCGGCGCCGAGCACGCCGCAGGCGGAGGTCAGCTCACGCTTGATGTCGCTGAGCATCGGGAAGGGCAGCTCGCGCAGGTCCGGGTGGTCCTTGCGCCAGGCGTAGTGGACGAACTCGTTGTCGACGGAGACGCCGAGCACCTGGGCGTCGCGGTCGGCGAACTCGCCGTTGAGGCGACCGAACTCGGCGATCTCGGTGGGGCAGACGAAGGTGAAGTCCTTCGGCCAGAAGAACACGACGCGCCACTGGCCCTCGTGGGACTTGTGGTTGATCGTCTCGAACGCCTTGTCGGCGTCGAGCGACACGCAGGCGGTGAGTTCGTACTCGGGGAAGTGGTCACCGACAGTGAGCACGGGTCCTCCTTGAACGTGGCCGGGCGGGGTGGCCGGGCCAGTAACTGGATCAGTTCAAGATTCTTCCGTAGCCCCGTTTGCGCTCGTGGCGGGCGGTGGCCGGGTGTGAAGACGATCACCGCACGCGCGATCGTCCCGGAATATGGGTTTCGCCTCCCAAAATCGGGGCCGGGGTGGCAGAGTACGGGTCGTGACCAGCTTCGTCCTGATCATTAGCAGCTAGCGCGCCGGCCCTTCCCCCGCCGAGCGCGCAGACCTCCCGCATCCGCGGGGGGTCTTTTTGTTTGCTCCCCAGGGCACGAGAAGAGGACTCCGATGACGTTCCAGGTGTACGACACGACGCTGCGCGACGGCGCGCAGCGCGAAGGGCTCACGTACTCGGTGGTCGACAAGCTGGCGGTGGCCCGCCTGCTCGACGACCTCGGAGTCGGCTTCATCGAGGGCGGCTGGCCGGGCGCGGTGCCGAAGGACACCGAGTTCTTCCGCCGCGCCCGTACCGAGCTGGAGCTGCGGCACGCGATCCTGGTCGCCTTCGGGGCCACCCGCAAGGCCGGCCTCGCGGTCGAGGACGACCCGCAGGTGCGCGGCCTGCTCGACGCCCGGACCCCGGCCGTGGCCCTGGTCGCCAAGGCGGACCTGCGGCACGTGGAGCGCGCGCTGCGCACCACCGCCGAGGAGAACCTCGCCATGATCCGCGACACCGTGTCGTACCTGGTGGCGCAGGGGCGGCGCGTCTTCGTCGACGGGGAGCACTGCTTCGACGGGTTCCGGTTCGACCCGGGCTACACCGCCGCCGTGGCGGAGACCGCGTTGGCTGCCGGCGCCGAGCGGTTCGTGCTCTGCGACACCAACGGCGGCATGCTGCCCTCCCAGGTCACCGCCGTGGTCGAGCAACTGGTGGCGCGGACCGGCATCGCGCCGGAACGGCTCGGCATGCACGCGCAGAACGACACCGCCTGCGCGGTCGCCAACACGATCGCCGCGGTCGAGGCGGGCGTCCGGCACGTGCAGGGTACCGCCAACGGGTACGGCGAGCGCCCCGGCAACGCCGACATCTTCGCGATCGTCGCGAACCTCCAGCTCAAGCTGGGCATGCCCGTCCTACCGGAGGGCTGCCTGGAACAGATGGTGCGGGTCTCGCACGCCATCTCCGAGATCGCCAACATCGCCCCCGACACCCACCAGGCCTACGTCGGGGCCGCCGCCTTCGCTCACAAGGCGGGGCTGCACGCGAGCGCGATCAAGGTCGACCCGTTGCTCTACAACCACGTGGAACCCGCTGTGGTGGGCAACGACATGCGGATCCTGGTGACCGAGATGGCCGGCCGGGCCAGCATCGAGCTCAAGAGCCGCGAGCTCGGTCTGGACCTGGCCGGCCATCCGGACGCCCTGTCCCGGGTCACCGGGCGGGTCAAGGAGCTGGAGGCCGACGGCTGGTCGTTCGAGGCCGCCGACGCCTCGTTCGAGCTGCTGGTCCGCTCCGAGCTGCCGGATGCCGCGCCGGCCCGGCCGTTCGCGCTGGAGTCGTACCGGGTGATCGTCGAGCACCGCGAGGACGGCGCGGTGGTCTCCGAGGCGACGGTGAAGATCCGGGTACGCGGCGAGCGGGTGATCGCCACCGCCGAGGGCAACGGTCCGGTCAACGCGTTGGACGAGGCGCTGCGGGTCGGCCTGGCCCGGCACTACCCGGAGCTGCGCGAGTTCGAGCTGGCCGACTACAAGGTGCGCATCCTGGAGGGCAGCCACGGCACCGGCGCTGTCACGCGCGTACTCGTGGAGACCGCCGGCGCCGGCCGCGACTGGACCACAGTGGGCGTGCACCCGAACGTGGTCGAGGCCAGCTGGCACGCCCTGGTCGACGCGCTCACCTACGGCCTGGACCGGGCCCGGGTGCCGGGCGGGAGCGCGGCCTGACTCACCCGGCCGGCAGGCGCAGCTCGGCCAGCAGCGCGCGGTGGTCGCTGCCCGGCACCGGGTAGGTGCGGGCGGCGCGCACCGCGATGCGCCTGTCCACGAGGACGTGGTCGATGGTGACCGGCGGGATCGGGTCGCCGTCGTACGGGCCCCAGGTGCCGCCGAACCCCGCCCCGGCCGCGTCCGCCGCGTCGGTGTAGCCGGTGGCGATCAGGTCCCGCAGCGCCGCGTGGTCGAGCGTGGCGTTGAAGTCGCCGGCCAGCACGCTCAGCCCGCCGTCCGGGGTGGCAGGCGGCTGGGCGCGCTGGTCGGTCCACCAGTCCGGCACCACGTGCGGGGCGTACGGCGCGGCCGGGTGCGCCGACTCCACCCGCAGCGGTGGCGCACCCGGGACGGTCAGCGTGGCGTACGCCTGGGTGAAGAAGAAGCCCTTGTTGCGCCGGTGACCGGTGTCGCGCAGCGGGTGCCGGGCGTACACGCCGGAGCCGGTCGAGCCGACCTCGGGGGTCAGCGACCGGTGCGGCAACAGCTCGGCCAGGCCGAGCCGGTCCAGCTCGGCCGCCAGCGGCGGGGTGAGCTCCTGCACCGTGAGGACGTCGACCCGCCGAGTCCGGACCAGGTCCACGAGCGCCGCCGGGTCGGCCGAGCCGAGGCGCAGGTTGGCGGTGAGCAGCCGCAGCGTCGGCCCGTCGGCGGCGGGCCGGTCGCCGGGGACCGCACGGGGCGCCACCGTGCCGATCAGCGCCAGCGCGGCCAGCACCGCGACCACCGCCGGGGTGCGGCGCCGCAGGGCGAGTGCCGCCACCGCCACGACCGGGGCCACAGCGGCGGCGTACGGCGTGAACGCGACCGCCTGCACCAGCGGACCGCGTTCCAGCCCGGTCAGGCGTACCAGCGCCCACGCGGCGACCGGTGCGACGGCGAGCCAGCATGCGGCGGTGGCCAGGCGGCCGCCCCGGGTGCCGGCCCGGGCTGGTCGCGGCATGGTGATCACGACGGTGAGGCTACCCGGAGCCGGGTCGGCGCGATGCCCTCCGAAACAATTTCGTGAATTGTTCCTCGCAATTTTCCGGGCATCTTTGCCGATCGGTCGGACACGCAATAACGCTATTGACCGCCCACATTTTCCGGTGCTAGGTTCCACCTGGTTGAGACGTCGCGACTCTCTGTAGTAAGGCCAGCTCACGAGCGGTGCGCTCCCGAGCGGATACCCGATGATCCGCAATTTGACGCGCGCAGTCGCCGTATCACCACGGTCTACAAAGGGAGAACTCATGGCCACATTCTTCAAGCGGAAGGCGACGGTGGTGGCGCTTGCCGCGCTGTCGCTCAGCCTGGCCGGTGGCGGGATCGCCGCTGCCGCCCAGCCGGAGGCGAAGCCGCAGCCCGGCCCGCGGCACTCCACGGCGCAGCCGCCGGTGACCGCCGTCGAGCGGCAGGCCGCCCGGACCGCGATGCGGGCCACCCTGGCCCCGCCGGCCGCCGGCCAGGTCGCCTGGGCCGTCGTGGCGGCCAACGGCACGCTGTTGCAGCACTCCGGCAACGTCGTGTCCTCGTTCCGGTTCACCCCGGGCATCGGGGTGTCGCCGGGGCAGTACCAGGTGCTGCTGGACTACAACGTGTCCGCCAAGGCGTACGTGGCGACCATCGGCACGAACGACACGGCGAACGTGCCGCCGGCCGGTGAGGTGTCGGTCGCGCCCCGCACGCTCACCCCGAACGCCGTCTTCGTGCAGACGCGCAGCTCCTCCGGCAGCGCCTCGGACCGGCCGTTCCACCTGGTCATCGCCAACTGATCCGTCCGGCCCCGCACCGGCCCCCGCTCCGGCGGGGGCCGGTGTCGTGTTCCGTGCCCCTCCGGCCGGTGCCGCGCCGCTTCGTGTCGTTCCCGCCCGGCTGGGGAGAAGCTGCCGGTCCGGCCCGCCGACCACCGCCCAGGGGCCGATAATCCGACGTTTGTCGCCGGTCCGGCCCGGGAAGCAAGCACCGTGACGGACATCTCGGACACCCCGGCCAGCGTGCTCAGCCCGGTCGACGCCGACGCGAGCGGCGTCGAGCTGGAACAGACCCTCGTCGAGGTCAAACGCGTGATCGTCGGGCAGGATCGGCTCGTCGACCGCCTGCTCACCGCCCTGATCGCCGACGGGCACTGCCTGCTGGAGGGCGTACCGGGGGTGGCCAAGACGCTGGCGGCGCAGACACTCGCCACAGTGGTCGGTGGCACGTTCTCCCGGATCCAGTTCACCCCCGACCTGGTCCCCTCCGACATCGTCGGCACGCGCATCTACCGTGCCTCCACCGAACAGTTCGACGTGGAGCTGGGGCCGATCATGGCGAACCTGGTGCTCGCCGACGAGATCAACCGGGCCCCGGCCAAGGTGCAGTCGGCGTTGCTCGAGGCGATGGCCGAGCGGCAGGTCTCCATCGCCGGCCGGAGCTGGCCGGTGCCGGACCCGTTCCTCGTCCTGGCCACCCAGAACCCGATCGAGTCCGAGGGTGTCTACCAGCTCCCGGAGGCACAGCGCGACCGCTTCCTGATGAAGGTGGTGGTCGACTACCCGAGCGACGCCGACGAGCTGGCCATCCTCTACCGGATGAGCACCGACCGGCCCACCGCGCGTACCGTGCTCGACCCGGTCCGGCTGCGCGAACTCCAGCGCCGCGCCACCGACGTCTTCGTCCACCACGCGCTCGCCGAGTACGTGGTCCGCCTCATCCTCGCCACCCGCGACCCGGAGCGCTTCGGCCTGCCCGACGTCGCGCCCCTGCTGGCGTACGGGGCCAGCCCCCGGGCCACGCTCGGCCTGGTGGCCGCCGCCCGCGCCCAGGCGCTCATCCACGGCCGGGACTACGTGCTCCCCGAGGACATCCGGGAACTCGCGGTGGACGTGCTGGCGCACCGGCTCGTGCTCTCCTTCGACGCGATCGCCGACGGGATCTCCGGCGAGGACGTGGTGCGCCGCGTGATCGAGGCGGTGCCGCCGCCCCGGCTGGTGAACGGGCCCACCGAGACGGTGAACGACCTGGCGGCGGCATGACCGGCGAGGCCGGACCCGGGCTCGCCGATCTCGCCCCGGACCAGCGGCTGCGCCGGCTGGAGCTGACGGTGACCCGGCGGCTCGACGGGCTGCTGCACGGCCGGTACCGCGGCCTGCTCCCCGGACCGGGCAGCGAGGCGGCCGGCAGCCGCGAGTACCGCCCCGGCGAGGACGAGGTACGCCGGATGGACTGGGCGGTCACCGCCCGGACCACCGTCCCGCACGTCCGGGAGGTCGACGCGGACCGGGAACTGACCACCTGGCTGCTCGTCGACGCCAGCCCCAGCATGGAGTACGGGACGTCCACGCTGGACAAACGGGAACTGGCGGTGGCCGCCGTGGCGGCGATCGGCTTCCTCACCGCGGGAGTCGGCAACCGGCTCGGCGCCCAGGTGCTCACCCCGCGCGGGTTGCGCCGGTTCCCGGCCCGCAGCGGGCGTACCCATCTGCTCGGGCTGCTCCGCGCGCTGCTCGGCGCTCCGCGTACCGGCGACCTGCCGGACTCCGACGGCGCGGGCGCGGCCGGCGCGGGCCGGACGGACGCGGTGCCGGGCCTGGCCGACGGGCTGGACGGCCTTCAGCGTGTCGCCACCCGGCGCGGGCTCGTGGTGATCGTCTCCGACTTCCTCGACGAGCTGCCCGACGACCCGGACGCGGCGCCGCCGCCGTGGGCCGCCGCGCTGCGCCGCCTCGCGGTACGGCACCAGGTGCTCGCCGTCGAGGTGACCGACCCGCGCGAGCTGGAACTGCCGGACGTCGGCCTGGTCACGCTCGTCGACCCGGAGAGCGGCCGGCACCGCGAGGTGTGGACCGGTGACCCGGGCCTGCGCGAGCGGTACGCGCATGCCGCCGCCGAGCAGCGCGACCAGGTACGCCGCACGCTGCGCCGGGCCGGCGCGACCCACCTGGCGCTGCGCACCGACCGGGACTGGTGCGCGGACGTCGTCCGGTACGTGCACGAGCAGCGCCGGCTGGCCACCGTGCCGGCCGCGGCCCGCGGAGGTGTCGCATGACCTGGCAGTCACCCGCCCGCCTCTGGCTGCTGCTCGCCGTCGTCGTGCTGGTCGCCGGCTACCTGGTGCTGCAACGGCGGCAGAGCCGGTACGCGGTGCGCTTCACCAACCTGCGCCTGCTCGACCGGGTCGCCCCGCGCCGCCCGGCCTGGCGGCGGCACGTCCCGGCGGGCCTGTTCCTCGCCATGCTGGCGCTGCTCGTGGTCGGGTTCGCCCGGCCCGAGGCGGAGGTGCGGGTGCCCCGGGAGCGGGCCACGGTGATGGTCGCGGTGGACGTCTCCACCTCGATGCTCGCCGGTGACGTGGACCCGGACCGGCTGACAGCGGCCAAGGAGGCGGGCCGGCGGTTCGTCGACGGGCTGCCGGACGAGTTCAACGTCGGCCTCGTCGCGTTCGCCGGCAGCGCGGCGGTGCTGGTGCCGCCGAGCACCGACCGGGAGGCGCTGCACGACGGGATCGGGCGGCTGGCCGAGGGCATCACCGGCGTGCAGGGCACCGCCATCGGCGAGGCGATCAGCACCTCGCTCGGCGCGGTCAAGAGCCTGGACGCCACCGCCGCCAAGGATCCGCCGCCGGCCCGGATCATCATCCTCTCCGACGGCGCGAACACCTCCGGCATGGACCCGATGGAGGCCGCCGACCAGGCGGTCGCCGCGAAGGTGCCGGTGCACACCATCTCCTTCGGCACGCCCGGCGGCTCGGTCGACCGGGGTGGCCGGGCGATCCAGGTGCCGGTGGACGGCCAGACGCTGCGGGCGGTCGCCGAGCAGACCGGCGGGGGCTTCCACGAGGCGTCCACCACCGCCGAGCTGAAGGACGTCTACGAGGACATCGGCACCTCGGTCGGCTACCGCACCGAGCGGCAGGACATCTCGGCCCGCTTCATCGGCCTCGGGCTGGTCCTGGCGATGGGCGCCGCGGCCGGCTCGCTGCGGTGGTTCTCCCGGCTGCCCTGACCCGCACACCACTACCGCACGACATGTGAGGAGCCAGGCATGGCAGTGCAGACCGGACTCGGCGAGCCACGCGGACCGTGGTTCGTCTCGCCGGAGCTGGACCCGGACGGGCGCGGCTACCGGGACGTACCCGGGGGCGGGCCGGAGGCCGGGCGGCGTAGCGTGCGCCACCGGCTGCTGAGCGTGGCGGCGGTGGTGGCGCTCTCCACCGTCTCCGGCGCGGCGGCCGGCACCTGGGCGGCCGACCGGGGCGCGCCGGGACCGGCAGCGGCGTCCGCCGCGCCGGTGCCGGCGGAGCTGATCACCGCCGCCGGCAAGACGGTGCCCGGGGTGGTGTCGGTGATGGTCGGGGGCCGCTCCGGCGCGTCCGCGTCCGGCTCCGGGTTCGCCATCGACAACGAGCAGCACATCGTCACCAACGACCACATCCTGGCCCGGGGCGGTGCCGGCGCGGTGACTGTGGAGACGTCGGACGGACGGCGCTTCCCGGCCGAGGTGGTGGGCCGGGAACCGGCCAGCGACCTGGCCGTGCTGAAGGTGCCCGCGTCGGCCGGGTTGCCGCCGTTGCCGCTGGCAAAGGCGAACTCGACGAGAGTGGGGGAGCCGGTGCTCGCGGTCGGGTCGCCGCTCGGGCTCGCCGGGACGGTCACCGCCGGCATCGTCAGCGCGCTCAACCGGCAGGTACGGATCGGCAACGGCCGGCACACGGCGGTGCAGACCGACGCCTCGATCAACCCGGGCAACTCCGGTGGCCCGCTGGTGAACGCGCGCGGTGAGGTGGTCGGCGTGAACACGGCGATCGCCACCATCGACGGCAACGGCTCCATCGGTATCGGCTTCGCCATCCCGATCGACCAGGTCCAGCAGACCGCCGACACCATCATCGGCCGGGGCGGCTGAGTCGTCTGCGCGGCCACCCGCGCGGGCCCGGCCTGGCGCCCGCGCGGGGTTGCCCTGCCGCCCCTCCCGGCGCTGACCTGCACAAGCGTCGCAAGATCGGTGCGAAGTGTCGGATATCCGGCGTGGGATCATTGGGCCATAGAAATATTACGCTGAGTATGAATACTGGCGGAGGTGGAGCAAGCTGTCATTGCGGCCCTCCTCGTGGTGGGCCTGATCATCGGCGCCGGTGTCGGCGCGTCCTACGCGCGTGCGAAACGCGGCTGGACCGACTACCAGACCATCCGGACCAGCGTCCCCGGCGCCCGGCGCAACGCCTGGCTCGCGATCCGGGGCGTCGTCGTCAAGCTCGCGGTGATCGCCCTGCTGCTCGTCGGCGCGGCCGCGTACGCGGCGTCCGGCGGCGGCGAGGAACGGGCCGGTCCCACGCCGAGCGCCACCCCCACCCCGAGTCACCGCGCCGGGCGCTAGCCTCGGGGAGTGGACGACGGACTGCGGGTCACCGATCGGCTCACGGTGCCCGCCGCCGAGCTGCGGGAACGGTTCTCCCGCTCGTCCGGGCCCGGCGGGCAGGGAGTCAACACCACCGACTCCCGGGTGGAGCTGAGCTTCGACCTGGGCGGCTCGCCGAGCGTGCCGGAGACGCTGCGGGAACGGGCGCTGGCCCGGCTCGCCGGCCGCCTGGTCGGTGGCGTGCTGACGGTCACCGCCAGCGAGCACCGCGCCCAGCTGGCCAACCGGGAGGCGGCCCGCGAGCGGATGGCCGCGCTGCTGCGCGAGGCCGTCGCCCCGCCGCCGAAGACGCGCCGGCCGACCCGCCCCTCCCGTGGCGCCAAGGAGCGTCGCCTGGCCGAGAAGAAGCGTCAGTCGCAGCGCAAACGCGACCGCCGGGTGGACGGCGACTGACCGAAAACCTGTTGAGCCGCCGAGCGCGCCGCCCGGAGAATTCCGCCACGTGATCGACTTCTCCGTCAAGCCCACGCTCACCGGCGAGCGGGTGGTGCTGCGCCCGTTCCACGACGACGACCTGCCGGCGCTCGCCGAGATCCTGGCCGACCCGGAGGTGGCCCGGCTGACCGGCAGCCCGGCCGGCGAGGCGTTCGAGCCGTCCCGCCTGCGGGCCTGGTACGGCACCCGCAACAGCCAGGACGACCGGCTCGACCTCGCGGTGGTGGACCGGGCGAGCGGCACCTGCGTCGGCGAGGTGGTCCTCAACGAGTGGGACCGGGCCAACGCGAGCTGCAACTTCCGCACGCTGATCGGCCCCGGCGGCCGCGACCGCGGCCTCGGCACCGAGGCGGTCCGGCTCGTCGTCGGGTACGGCTTCGAGCAACTCGGCCTGCACCGCATCGGCCTGGAGGTGTTCGCGTTCAACCCGCGTGCCCGGCGTGCCTACGAGAAGGTGGGCTTCGTCGCCGAGGGGACGCTGCGGCAGGTGCTGCGCGACGGCGACGACTGGGTGGACGCCACTGTCATGTCGATCCTCGCCCCGGAGTGGAACCGGCATCGGGGGCACCCGGAGGGTTGAGTCGGAGGCGTCGAAGCGCTTCAATGCGTACGGGAGCTTCAGGGCCGTCACCGACCACCACGTCACAGTGACAGGAGTCCCTTCCGCATGTCCCGTAACCCCCTGCGCGCCGCGCTGACCGCGCTCGCCGCGCTGCTACCGGTCCTCGCCCTCGGCCTCGCCCTCACCGCCACCACACCCCCGGCCGCCGCGGCGGCCACCCCGGTCCGCGTCATGCCGCTCGGCGACTCCATCACCGGGTCGCCCGGCTGCTGGCGGGCGCTGCTCTGGAACCGCCTCCAGTCCACCGGCCACACCGACGTCGACTTCGTCGGCACGCTCGGGCCGCAGGGCTGCGGCGTGCCGTACGACGGCGACAACGAGGGGCACGGCGGCTACCTCGCGACGAACGTGGCCAACCAGAACCTGCTGCCCGGCTGGCTGTCCGCCACCCGCCCGGACGTCGTGCTCATGCACTTCGGCACCAACGACGTGTGGAGCAACATCGCGCCCGCCACGATCCTGGCCGCGTACTCGAAGCTGGTGGACCAGATGCGGGCCGCCAACCCGGCCATGACCGTGCTGGTCGCGAAGATCATCCCGATGAACCCGGCGAGCTGTCCCGAGTGCGGCCAGCGGACGGTGGCGCTCAACTCGCTGATCGACGGCTGGGCGGCCGGGAAGACCACAGCCGCGTCGCCGATCGTGGTGGTCGACCAGTGGACCGGGTTCAGCACCGCCACCGACACGTACGACGGCGTGCACCCGAACGCCGCAGGCGACCAGAAGATGTCCGACAGGTGGTACCCGGCGCTGGTCGCCGCGCTGGGCCGCACCACGCCCGGCCCGACCACGTCCCCGACCGTCAGCCCCACGCCGTCGCCCACGACCAGCCCGACGCCCACGACCAGCCCGACGCCCACGACCAGCCCGACGCCCACGGCCAGCCCGACGCCCACGGCCGGCGGCTGCACCGCCACCTGGCGGGTCGCCGGTCAGTGGCCGGGCGGCTTCCAGGGGGAGGTGACGGTCCGCAACGGCGGCGCCGCGCCGATCGCCGGCTGGACCGTGCGCTTCCCGCTCTCCGCCGGCCAGCGGATCAGCCAGGCGTGGAGCGCGGACGTGACGCAGAGCGGAACCACAGTGACCGCCCGGAACGCGAGCTGGAACGGCGCCCTGGCCCCTGCCGCCCAGACCACGTTCGGGTTCCTGGCCGACGGTGCCGTCCCGAGCCTGGCGCCGGCAGTGACCTGCGCCGCGAACTGACCCCCGCGCCGGCCGGCCCCGCGCTCAGCGGTGGTCGGCCGGCACGGCCCGGTCCAGTGCGGCCAGCAGCCGGGCGCGCAACCCGGCGGCCCGCTCGGCGAACCCGCGCTGGGCGGTGGCGTACTCGGCCCGGCCCTCCGGCGTCTCCACCCGCACCGGCGGGTAGCCCAGGTCGGCCAGGTCGTACGGGCTGGCCCGCATGTCCAGCGTGCGGATCTCCCGGGCCAGCGCGAAGCAGTCCGCCACCAGCTCCGACGGCACCAGCGGCGACAGCTTGTACGCCCACTTGTAGAGATCCATGTTGGCGTGCAGGCAGCCCGGCTGCTCCAGCGCGTGCTGACCCTCCCGGGTCGGCTGGAGCACGTTCAGCGGCCGGGCCGGAGCGGTGAAGAACCGGAACGCGTCGAAGTGGCTGCACCGCACGCCGCGTTCCTCGACCACAGCCGCCGTCGCCGCCGGGCTCAGCCGCAGCGGCCAGGCGTTGTGCCGTACCTGCTCCTGGGTCTGCCGGTAGACCATCGCCCACTCGTGCATGCCGAAGCACCCGAACTGCGCGGGGCGTCCGGCGGTGGCGGCGAGCAGCGTACGGATCCAGGTGATCGACTCGGCGCGCCGCTCGCGTACCCGATCGGTGTCGAGGGTGAGCCCGGCGGCGCCCGCCGTGTAGTCCGGGCCGAAACCGGCCGGGTCGGCGTCGCGCAGCACCACGCCCGCGCCCGGGTGCCAGCGGCGCAACTGCGCCGGGCGGTGCGAGTAGTAGGTGAACAGGAAGTCCTCCACCGGGTGCTTCACCCCGGTGCGGCGGCGCTCCAGGTGTGGCGTCAGCCAGGCGTCCACCCGCGCCTCGTGGGCGTGCCGGCGCGCCTGCCAGTCGGCCAGGTCGAGCGCGGGGGCGAGGGCGGCGGTCACACACCCCAGGGTACGACCGCCGCCCGTGCCCGGATCACGCCACGTCCACCCGCACGCCCGCCGAGAAGACGCCGCTGCGCAGCTCCAGCCGTTTCGGCGGCTCGTCGCCGCGCATGGTGAACACCAGCGGCAGCAGCACCCGCCGCCCGGCGGCCACCGGCTGGGAGAAGACGTCCCGGCCGAGGTTCGCCACCCGGGTCGCGTCCTCGTCGGCTGCCACCCAGTTGCCGCTGGGCAGGTACGCCCGCTGCAACTGCCCGTGCCAGGTCTGGTCCTCGGTCGTGAGGTTGCGCACCCCGACCGTGGCCAGGCACGGCCGACCGCCGCCGGGCGCCGGTGGCAGGACGTCGGCGCCGCAGCTCAGCCGGTAGACGGTGAACTCGAACGCGGTCTCGCGCAGCGGCTGGCCCAGCGCGCCGGTGACGCTGCTGCCCACCCACGCGCCGCTCGTCGGCTGCTTCGTGGTGTCCATCGCGGCCACCCGCTGCGTGGCCGACCAGGCCGCCGCGCCCACCACACCGGCCAGCACGGCCGCCGCCACGCCGACCACGAGCCAGACCGGCGGCCTTCGGCGGCGGCTCGCGGGCGACGGCACGGCCGTACGCGGGTAGACCGTGCCGCGCTCGGCCGGCCCGCCGGTCGCGCCTGGGACCGGTCCGCCTTGGCCCGGTCCGCTTTGGCCCGGTCCGCCTTGTACCGGCGTGCCGTGGCCCGGTCCGCCCTGGCCCGGTCCGGCTCCGCCGGGCACACCGCTTCCGGGAGCGCCGGTGTGCACGGTGCCGCCCGCGGGCGTACCGGTGGGCGTCGCGCCGCCTCCGGGGGCGCCCGTTCCGCCGCGGGCCATGCTGCCCGGTGCGGCGCTTCCCGCCGCGGTGCGCCGGCGGCGGCGCCACACCGCCCACCACACCACACCGGCGGTGACCACCAGCAGCGCCGTGAACGCGGCGAGCAGCACCGGCGGCCGCCGCCAGGCCGGGGCGGCGGTGACCTGCGCCGCCGGGGCCGTCGCGGCGCCCACCCAGGTCGCCGTGGCGCAGTCGAACGGGCGTGTGCCGTCCGAGCCGTAGACGCAGGTGGGTGCCGTCACCGAGCGGCCCGGACCGGGGACCGACAGCGCGGTGTGCAGCGTGGTGGTGCTCTTCGCCGGCAGCCGCAGCCGCCAGGTCACCTCACCGGCGCTCATCCCGGCCGGACGGCTGGTCCGCCCACCGCCGGTCACCGTGGTGGCCCGCGAGCCGTTCGGCAGTTCCTGCCGGACCATGGTGTCGACGGGTGCCGTGCCGGCGTTGCGGACCTCGATCCGGTAACCCGGCGCCGGGGTGCCCGCCGCGCCCACCGCCACGCTGACCGGGGGCATCGACGGCCGGACCGGGGCCGGGCCGGTGGTCGGCACCGCCGGGGGCACCGCCGGCACGCCGGTCGGGATCGGGGTGGCCGCGGCACCGGGGATGACAGCCGGTGGTGGGGCCGGATGGGCGGGGGCGGCGGCCGCGCGGGGCGTCGCCGGGGACAGCGCCGGTACGGCGGCGATGACGCCGAGGCAGTTCACGAACACTGCCAGGGCCCTGTGGTGTCGTCTCGATGCAGGCATACCAACGAACCTCCGGACCCGAAGCTATGGTCCGGGGCCCGCCGGGCGGGTACGAAGCCGCCATTCCCGCCCTGTCCGGCGCGATCGCGCGTACCCTGTCCGGCTCCTGGCGGTCCGGTGCCGCCGCCGGCCGGCGAGGGTGTGGTGCGCGACCGCCGGGGCGTGCCGCCTGCCGGTGTCCGCCGGGCGGCCCGCGGGCGGGGATAGATTGGCCGGGTGCGTATCGCTCGTTTCGCTCATGCCAAGGGAATGTCGTTCGGGGTCGTCGAGGGCGAGCCGGAGGCCGGGCCGCAGGGCCTGACCATCGCCGAGATCGAGGGCCACCCGTTCGGGCAGATCCAGTTCTCCGGCGCCCGCTGGGCGCTCTCCGACGTCCGGCTGCTGTCGCCGATCCTGCCCAGCAAGGTGGTGTGTGTCGGCCGTAACTACGCCGAGCACGCCGCCGAGCACGGCAGCGAGGTGCCGAAGGAGCCGCTGCTCTTCCTCAAGCCGTCCACCTCGGTGATCGGCCCGCGCGACGCCATCCGGCTGCCGATCTTCTCCAAGCAGGTCGAGCACGAGGCGGAACTCGCCGTGGTGATCGGCGCCCCGGGCGCCCGCCGGGCCGACCGGGCCGCCGCCGAGCGGGCCATCTTCGGCTACACCTGCGCCAACGACGTCACCGCGCGGGACCTCCAGCGCTCCGACGGGCAGTGGACCCGCGCCAAGGGCTTCGACTCGTTCTGCCCGATCGGGCCGTGGATCACCACCGGGCTCGACGTCAGCGACCTGGAGATCCGGTGTGAGGTGGGCCGCAACCCGGAGGAGATGGAGGTGCGCCAGCTCGGCCGGACCAAGGACATGGTGTTCGACGTACCGGGCCTGGTGTCGTACATCTCGCACGTGATGACGCTGCTGCCCGGCGACGTGGTGCTGACCGGCACGCCGGCGGGGGTTAGTCCGCTCACCGAGGGGGATACGGTCACCGTGCGGATCCAGGGGATCGGGGAGCTGAGCAACCCGGTGGTCCCCGTCGCCTGATTCGCTCCGATGCCTCGTTTCCGCTGGTCAGGTGGGTTTCGAGGGGTTGGATTTGGCCTGTCGGCACCGGGAGGGTAAAGTTCATTCCCGGCGCCGCAAGGGGCCAATGGGGTATGGGGTAATTGGCAGCCCGACTGATTCTGGTTCAGTTAGTCTAGGTTCGAGTCCTGGTACCCCAGCGCAACCGAGGTTTCGCGAGAACCCTCGGACGCTGGATTCCGGCAGCTCACGCTGACGGAGTGCAATGAAGGTTCTGGCCCCGTCGTCTAGCGGCCCAGGACGCCGCCCTCTCAAGGCGGTAGCGCCGGTTCGAATCCGGTCGGGGCTACAGCACCGACAGCCCGCCCCGTTTCCGGGGCGGGCTTTCTGCTGTCCGGCCCACGTGCGCAGGGGGTGACCCCCGGCGGTGGTGCCGGACGGGATGCCGCTAGACTACTGCCACACCGCCCGGCAGGGTGGTGAAGCAGGAAAAGTGCCTGGCCCCGTCGTCTAGCGGCCCAGGACGCCGCCCTCTCAAGGCGGTAGCGCCGGTTCGAATCCGGTCGGGGCTACATCCACGAACGGCCCGTCTCGCAACGCGAGGCGGGCCGTTCGTCATCCCCGCCCCCTCCCACCCCTCCCGGCCCCCTCCCTACCCCCCGCCCTGCCGCGTTGATCATGAAGTTAGCGGCAGTCAGGGAGATCGAAAATGCCGCCAACTTCATGATCAACGCGAGGGGGGCTAGGGCGAGAGGGTGGGGGTCAGAGGCCGGAGAGGCGCTGGCCGGCTCGGACGACGGCCATGGCGTGGCGTTCGCCGGGGCGGCGGCCGAGGCGCTCGATCGGGCCGGAGATGCTGATCGCGGCGATCACCCGCCCGGTGCGGTCCCGGATCGGCGCCGAGACGCTCGCCACACCCGCCTCCCGCTCGGCGACGCTCTGCGCCCAGCCGCGCCGCCGCACCTCGGCCAGCGTGCGGCCGGTGAACTTGGAGCGGGGGAGCAGCGGCATGACCGCCTCCGGTGGCTCCCAGGCGAGCAGGATCTGCGCCGCCGAGCCGGCCGTCATCGGCAGCACCGAGCCGACCGGGACGGTGTCCCGCAGGCCGCTGGCGCGCTCGGCGGCGGCCACACAGATCCGCTCGTCGGCGCGGCGCAGGTAGAGCTGGGCGCTTTCGCCGGTGGCGTCCCGTAGCGCGGCGAGCAGCGGCTCGGCGGCGGTCAGGAGCACGTCCGGGGCCGCGTTGGCCAGCTCGCCCAGGCGTGGACCCGGGCGCCAGCGCCCCTGGGTGTCCCGGACGAGCATCCGGTGGATCTCCAGCGCCTGTGCCAGCCGGTGCGCGGTGGCCCGGGGCAGCTTGGTGCGTTCAACGAGTTCGGCCAGGCTGGCGCCGTCGACACAGGCGGCCAGGATGACCACCGCCTTGTCGAGAACGCCGACACCGCTCATACTGTGTCCCACAAGCCGAAATTTACCTCCCAGAATTTAGGATGTCCAGATGGTGGGAGTCACTCAACCGAGGACCCTGGCCGAGAAGGTCTGGGACGCACACGTGGTCCGCTCCGCCGCCGGCGAGCCGGACCTGCTCTTCATCGACCTGCACCTGCTGCACGAGGTGACCAGCCCGCAGGCGTTCGACGGGCTGCGTCTGGCCGGGCGCGGGGTGCGCCGTACCGACCTGACGATCGCGACCGAGGACCACAACACCCCGACCGGGTACGACGACCCGGCGTTCCGTTCCCGGCGCGGCGACCTGCTCACGATCGCGGACCCCACCTCCCGCACCCAGATCGAGACGCTGCGCCGCAACTGCGCCGAGTTCGGTGTCCGCCTGCACCCGCTGGGCGACGAGAACCAGGGCATCGTGCACGTCATCGGCCCGCAGCTCGGCCTCACCCAGCCCGGCATGACGATCGTGTGCGGCGACTCGCACACCGCCACCCACGGCGCGTTCGGGGCGCTGGCGTTCGGCATCGGCACCAGTGAGGTCGAACACGTGCTGGCCACGCAGACGCTGCCGCAGGCCCGCCCGAAGACCATGGCCGTGAACGTCGTCGGCGAGCTGGCGCCCGGCGTCACCGCCAAGGACCTGGTGCTCGCGCTGATCGCGCAAGTCGGCACCGGCGGCGGGCGCGGTCACATCGTCGAGTACCGGGGCGAGGCGATCCGCGACCTCTCGATGGAGGGCCGGATGACGATCGCGAACATGTCCATCGAGTGGGGCGCCAAGGCCGGCATGATCGCGCCGGACGAGACCACGTTCGCGTACCTGAAGGGGCGGCCGAACGCGCCCCGGGGCGACGACTGGGACGCGGCGCTGGAGTACTGGCGGACGCTGCCCACCGACGAGGGCGCGACCTTCGACACCGAGGTCACGCTCGACGCGAGCCGGATCACGCCGTTCGTCACCTGGGGCACCAACCCCGGGCAGGGCGTGCCGCTGGGCGCGACCGTGCCGGACCCGGAGGACTTCGTCACCGAGCCGGAGCGGGTCGCCGCCCGCCGCGCGCTGGAGTACATGGACCTCACCCCGGGCACCCCGATGCGCGACCTCGCCGTGGACGTGGTGTTCGTCGGCTCCTGCACCAACGGCCGCCTGGAGGACCTGCGGGCCGCCGCCGAGGTGCTGCGCGGGCATCGGGTCGCCGACGGCGTACGCATGCTCGTGGTCCCCGGCTCCGCCGCGGTCCGCGAGGCGGCCGAGATCGAAGGGCTGGACAAGGTCTTCACCGACGCCGGCGCCGAGTGGCGCTTCGCCGGCTGCTCCATGTGCCTGGGCATGAACCCGGACACGCTGAAGCCGGGCGAGCGCTCCGCCTCGACCTCCAACCGCAACTTCGAGGGCCGCCAGGGCCGGGGTGGGCGTACCCACCTGGTGTCCCCGCCGGTCGCCGCCGCCACCGCCGTGGTCGGCCGGCTGGCCGCCCCCGCCGACCTGTAGAAGGGCAGCCGACATGGACAAGTTCACCACCCACACCGGCACGGCCGTGCCGCTGCGCCGATCCAACGTGGACACCGACCAGATCATCCCCGCCGTGTACCTCAAGCGGGTGACCCGGACCGGATTCGCCGACGGTCTGTTCAACGCGTGGCGGGAGGACCCGTCATTCGTCCTCAACGATCCCGCCCATTCGGGTGCGTCGATTCTGATCGCCGGCCCCGAGTTCGGCACCGGATCCTCCCGGGAGCACGCCGTCTGGGCGCTGCGGGACTGGGGCTTCCGGGCCGTCATCTCGCCTCGCTTCGGCGACATCTTCCGCGGCAACGCGCTCAAGGAAGGTCTCCTTCCGGTCGAGCTGGAATTGAAAGCCGTGGAAGAACTGTGGGATCTCGTGGAATCCGAGCCGACCACGCCGATCACTGTCGACCTGGCCGCCCGTCAGGTCCACGCCGGTGACGCCACCTGGGCGTTCCCGCTGGACGACCACAGCCGTTGGCGGCTGATGGAGGGCTTGGACGACATTGGACTCACCCTCCGGCACGAGGCCGAGATCAGCGCGTACGAGGCCGCCCGGCCGGCGTTCCTGCCCTCGATCGCCTGATCTCCAGCGCTATTCGCCCCCACCGGTGCATCCGCTGGGGGCGAATCCGTTGCGACACAAGGGCTTTTTTCCACCGAATGTTTGTGTCCAGGCAGCACAGGGCATACCGTGCGCGCAGAATGGCTCGCGTCGAGTCAGTTGCACAATCGGGAGGAAGTCGTGAACAAGGCCGAGCTCATCGAGGCGCTCGCCGTTCGCCTGGGGGACCGGAAGACGGCGACGGCCGCGCTCGACGCGGTTCTCGCTGAGGTCCAGGCGGCGGTCACCAAGGGCGAGAAGGTGGCGATCACCGGTTTCGGAGCGTTCGAGAAGCGCGTCCGGGGAGCCCGAACAGCGCGCAATCCGCGGACCGGCGAGGCGGTGAAGGTCAAGAAGACCTCCGTCCCGACGTTCCGGGCGGGCGCGGGCTTCAAGGAGATGGTGGCCAGCGGCAAGGTGCCCAAGGACACCGCCGCCGCGAAGAAGACCACCGGTGCCGCCAAGGCCACCGGAGGCCGGACCACCGCCGCCGCCAAGAAGACCACGGCGGCGAAGGCCACCAAGGCCACCAAGACCACCGCGACCAAGAAGGCCGCGCCGGCGAAGAAGGCCGCCGCGACCAAGACCACGGCGGCGAAGAAGACGACCGCGGCGAAGTCCACCGCGGCGAAGAAGACCACCACCGCCAAGAAGACGACCGCGGCGAAGTCCACCGCGGCGAAGAAGACCACGGCGGCGAAGAAGGCGCCCGCGAAGAAGGCGCCGGCCAAGAAGGCCGCCACCCGGCGCTGACCGGACGGCCCACGAAAGGGCGCCCACCGTTCGCGGTGGGCGCCCTTTCGCATGGGTACGCGTTGACCGCCCGCCGTCGCGCCCCGCAGAATCGCCGTGCCGAAAACCCCCGTCGGTCACGAGAAGAGGCGCCCCGTGCGGCACCGTCACCTCTCCACCCTCACGCTCGCCCTCGGTATCGCGGTCCTGCTGGACGTGCTGCGGGTCTGGCTCCCGTCGGTCATCACCCTGTTCGGCCGGGCCGCCGAGACGCCCGCCGAACTGCTCGGCGCGTTCGCGCTGGGCTGGTTCCTGCTCGCGCTCGCCGCACCCACGCTCGTACGCCGCGTCGGCGCCGCCCCGGTCGGACTCGTCGCCGCCGGTGTGCTGGCGGTGGCCCGGCTGGCGCTCACCGCGCAACCCGGCGGCCCGGCCCAGCTCTGGCTGGCCTGCGCCGGACTGTTCGCCGGCCTGGTCTGGCTCGCCGCCGTCGCCGCGTCCGTGCCCCGCCCGGTCGCCGGGCTGGCGCTCGGCCTGGCCGGGAACGCGGTCGGGCACGCCCTGCTCGGCACCGAGGATCTGGTGTGGCGCGGCGGCGTGCTCGCCTGGAGCCTGAGCGCCCTGCTGGTGCTGGCGTTCCTGGTCGCCTCGGCGGCGGTACGGCGGGAGCGGGCCGGCGCCCGGGAACGCGGCGACGCGGCACGGACGGCCGCCCCGGCGACGGATGCGGCGGACGGCGACGCCGGGCGGCGCGTGCCGACCCCGGGCCGCCGGGCCTGGTTGCTGTGCGGGCCGACACTGCTGCTGGCCGGGCAGGTGGCGCTCGCCCCGGCGCTCTGGAGCGCCGCCGCCGGCACCGGATCGCCCGACTTCCCCGGCCTCGTCCGCCCCGGAAACGGTGCCCTGCCGGGTGCGCTCGCGGTGCTGCTGTTCCTCGCGGCGGCGTCGTTCCGGGCACCGGCGCGCGTGGCGCGGGTGCTGTGGCCGCTCGCGCTGCTCGCCGGGTCGGTGCTGTTCGTGACCGGGCTGCTCGTGCCGGCGTACCTGCTCACCGCCGCCGGTCTCGGCGGCTGCCTGGCCCTCACCGACACGACCGACGACGGGCCCGCGGCCGCCGACGGGCGAGGCGCCGCGGAGCCCGGGGCCGCCGCCACGGACGAACGAGGCGCCGACGGCGGGCGGGCGGGGGCGCGGCGCGGGCGGGCGGCGGTGCTCGGCATGCTGGTGTTCGCGGTGGCCACGGTGGCCTACTACGCCGCCTACGACCTGGGGTACCCCAACGGCTGGGCGCCGGTCGCCACGGCCGTCCTGGTGGCTCTGGTGGCGGCTACGGCACCTCTCCGCCCCGGGCCGACGCCGTCCGGTGCGGCATCAGCCGGCCCGGCGCTGCCCGCAACGGTCCGGGTCGCGGCCCTGGCCGGGCTCACCGCGCTGGCCGGGCTCGCCGCCGCGCTGCACGTGCCGCCCGCGCAGGCCCGGGCCACCACGACACCGGCGGCGGTACGGGTGGCCGCGTACAACATCCGGATGGGATTCGGCCTGGACGGGCGGCTGGACGTGGACGCGGTGGCCCGGGAGCTGCGCGGCGCGGACGTGGTGCTGCTCAGCGAGGTCGACCGGGGCTGGTGGCTCAACGGCGGCCACGACACGCTGGCGTTGGTGGCCGGGCGGCTGGGGATGCCGTACGTCTTCGCGCCCGCCGCCGACCCGGTCTGGGGCGACGCGGTGCTCAGCCGTTTCCCGATGCGTTCCGGGCAGACCCGGCGGCTGACCGCACACGGCGCGCCGACCGGGGCGCAGGCACTCGGCGTCACGCTCGACCTCGGCGGCCGGGAACTGGCGGTGGTCGCCACGCACCTGCAACCGCCGCCCGGCCGGGATCCGGTCGAGCAGGCGGGGGAGGTGGCCGCGTTCGCCGGCCGGTACGCGAACGGCCGTCCACTGGTGCTCGGCGGTGACCTGAACACCGAGCCGGACGACCCGGCGTTCGCCGAGTTCACCCGTGCGGGCCTGGTGGACGCGCTGGCTGCGGCCCGGCCGCTGCGGACCAGCCCGGCCGACGAGCCGCGCACCCAGATCGACCACGTCTTCGTGTCGCCGGGCCTGACCGCCGGCGAGGTACGCGCGCCGCGCACCGAGGCCAGCGACCACCTCCCGGTGACGCTCACCGTCACGCTGCCCTGAGCGGCCGCCGCAAGAACCGCGGCCGGCCTCACAACCGGTCGGGAAGGACCAACCGGTCACCGGCGAACGGCAGCAGCCAGCCGCCGCCCTTGGCGGTGGTGAAGTCCTCGTCCACGCGGCCGGTGAGCCGTTCCAGCGCGCCCGGGATCACCTTGCCCTGGCTGCACACCGCTACCGTCCCGACGGCCTGCGCCAGCGCGGTCAGCCGGGCCGCGGCGGCGAGCGCGCACTCCTCGACCTGCTGGCCCGGCACCGGCTCGTCGAAGTCGCCGCAGACCTCGATCGGCAGGTCCAGCCGGGCCGCCGCCGGGTCCAGCGTCTGCACGCAGCGGCGGGCCGAGGCGGAGAACAGGCGGGCCGGGCGGACCAGCGCCACCAGCGGGACCAGCAGACGTGCCTGCGCCCACCCCTGCTCGTCCAGCGGGCGGCCGTGGTCGGGGCCGGTCCAGGTGCCGCGCTTGCCGGCGTGCGCGTGCCGGACCAGCAGCACCGTCGCGGTGACCGGCGGCAGCGCCGCGAACGCGGCGATCACCTCGGCGTCGTGCGGGTAGCTGACCCGGCGTACCGCGTCGTCGACCGGGAACCAGGCCACGTCGTCGACCTCGGTGCCGGGCTGGAAACCGCCGGTGCCGGCCGCCCGCATGGACCAGTAGTCGACCGCCTTGGCGAGACCCTCGCTGCGGTAGCGGACGGTGGGCAGGCGTACCTGCGGCACGGCGCGTACGTCGCTCTCCTCGGCCACCTCGCGGACGGCTGCCACGAGCGGGTGCTCACCGCGGTCCAGCTTGCCCTTCGGCAGCGACCAGTCGCCGTACCGGGGACGGTGCACCAGGCAGACCTCGACGCCGGCCGGACCCGGGCGCCACACCACGCCGCCCGCGGCCCGGATCCGCACCGGTTCGTCGTCGCTCACCCGCTCACCGTATGCCCGCCCGGCACGCGCCACGGCCCGGTCAGTCCGCCCGCCCGCCGACCCGGCGCAGCAACAGATCCTGGAGGTGGGTCAGCGGCACGTCGCCGTCGGCGGTACGCCGGTGCCAGGTGCCGTCGGCGGCCAGCTCGAACGCGTCCACGTCGGGATCGAACGCGGCGGCGAGGACGTGGTCCAGTTCGGCCCGGGCCACCGGGTCGCTCACCTGCACCAGCGCCTCCACCCGGCGGTCCAGGTTGCGGTGCATCAGGTCGGCCGAGCCCATCCAGAACTCGGCGTCGCCGTTGTTGCCGAACCGGAAGATCCGGGAGTGTTCCAGGAACCGGCCGAGGATCGAGCGGACCCGGATGTTCTCCGACAGGCCCGGCACGCCCGGCCGCAGCGTGCACATGCCGCGGATCAGCAGGTCCACGTGCACGCCGGCCCGCGACGCCCGGTAGAGCGCGTCGGTGATCTCCTCGTCCACCAGGGAGTTCACCTTGAACTGCACGAGCCCCGGCATGCCCAGCCGGACGTGTTCGATCTCCCGGTCGATGCGCTCGATCAGGCCGCTGCGGATGCCCTGCGGCGCCACCAGCAGCCGCCGGTACGCGGTCTGCCGGCTGTAGCCGGTGAGCACGTTGAACAGGTCGGTCAGGTCGGCGCCGATCTCCGGGTCGGCGGTGAGCATGCCGAAGTCCTCGTAGAGCCGGGCGGTCTTGGGGTGGTAGTTGCCGGTGCCGATGTGGCAGTAGCGGCGGATCTGGTTGCCCTCCTGGCGTACCACCAGCGCGGTCTTGCAGTGCGTCTTGAGCCCCACCAGGCCGTACACCACGTGACAGCCGGCCCGTTCCAGCGTGCGCGCCCAGCCGATGTTCGCCACCTCGTCGAAACGCGCCTTCAGCTCGACCAGCACCACCACCTGCTTGCCGGCGGCGGCCGCGTCGACGAGCGCGTCGACGATCGGGGAGTCGCCGCTGGTGCGGTAGAGCGTCTGCTTGATGGCGAGCACGTTCGGGTCGGCTGCCGCCTGCTCGACGAAGCGCTGCACGCTCGTCGCGAACGAGTGGTACGGGTGGTGCACCAGCACGTCGCCGTCGCGCAGCGTGGCGAAGACGCTGCGCGGCACCTCACCCTCGGCCAGGCGCGGGTGGGTGGCCGGCACGAACGACGGGTCCTTGAGGTCGGGCCGGTCGGCCTCGCCGTAGACCTGCCAGAGCGCGGACAGGTCGAGCAGCCCGCGTACCCGCAGCACGTCGTGGCCGTCCATGTCCAGCTCGCGGACCAGCAGCTCCAGCATGTGGTCGGAGATGGAGGCGGCGACCTCCAGGCGTACCGGCGGGCCGAACCGGCGCCGGGCCAGCTCCCGTTCCAGCGCCTGGAGCAGGTCCTCGTCGCGGTCCTCGTCCACCTCCACCTCGGCGTTGCGGGTCACCCGGAACAGGTGGCACTCGACCACCTGCATGCCGGAGAACAGCTGGCCGAGGTGCACCGAGATGAGGTCCTCGACCGGCAGGAACCGCACGCCCGGCTGGTCGCGGTGGACCCGGACGAACCGGGGCACGTTGTTCGGCACCTTGACCCGTGCGAACAGCTCCGAGCCGCCGTCCGGGTCGCGTACCGACACGGCCAGGTTCAACGACCGGCCGGAGATGTACGGGAACGGGTGCGCCGGGTCGACCGCCAGCGGGGTGAGCACCGGGAAGATGTGCTCCCGGAACCAGGTGCGCAGCCGCTCCCGCTCGGCGTCGTCCAGGTCGCTCCAGCGCAGTATGCGGATGTCCTCGGCGGCGAGCTTCGGCAGCACGTCGTCGACCAGGCAGGCGGCGTGCCGGGCGACCAGGCCGGCCGCCTTGGAGGTGACGAGGTCGAGCTGGGTGCGCAGCGGCAGCCGGTCACCGCCGCGTACCGGCAGGCCGGCGGAGAGCCGCCGCTTCAGCCCGGCGACCCGGACCATGTAGAACTCGTCCAGGTTGCTGGCGAAGATGGCCAGGAACTTGGCCCGTTCCAGCAGCGGGGTGCGCGGGTCCTCGGCGAGCGCCAGCACCCGGGCGTTGAAGTCGAGCCAGGACAGCTCCCGGTTGAGGAAGCGGTCCTCCGGCAGCGGCGGCACGGCCGGCGACGCGGCGTCCGCTGCGGTCTCGTCGGCCGGGCCGGGGCCCTCCACCGGGTCGAGCGGTTCGTCCAGCCCGGCCGCGCCGGCCGCGTCCGGATCGGCGCCGAGGCGCTCCTCCGGGGGCCGGGGCTGGCGGAACCGCCCGTCCGGGCCGCGGGTGGGGCGGCCGTTGCGGGGCGTGCCGGGGTCGAGGATCGGCGGCGGGCCGTCGGGTTGCTCGCGAGGGGTGCTCACCACCTCATGATTCCCCGATAAGGGTGAACGGAAAATGAACTCGGGCCAGGTTGTTCACGCCATCGTCGGCAAGGTCACCCGGACCACCTCGCCGTCGGCGTCCCGCTCGATCCGGACACGCTGCCCCAACCGGAGCAGTCGCAGCCCGGAGGCGTCGAACGCGCGGGCCGGGAACGCCAGCTCGGTGCCGTCGTCGAGCAGCAGCACACCGCTGCGGGTCGACGCGTCGTAGGTCGCCACCGTCCCCTGCATGCCAGCACCGTACTCCACCGCCGCGGCGACCCGGGCCAGCAGCGCGGCCGTGCGCGGCCCCACGCCCAGCCCGGCGGCGTCGGCCAGGTCCGCCGGGGTGTCCACGTCCCGGCGCAGGCTGGGCCACTCCCCGGCGAGCGGCAGCGCCCCGCTCGCCGCGTGCGCCGCGGCCGAGCCGGGCCCGAACCGCGGCGCCAGCGGCGTCCCGGCCGGCGCGGCGAGCAGCACGGTGCCTCCGCCCGGGGCATCAGCCACGAACCCGCGTACCCCCTGGGTGGCCCGCAGCGCGGCGGCCAGGTCGGCCGGTCGCAGCGCCGGCAGGTCGGCGGTCAGGCCGGCCACGGCGGCGCACGGCCCGGCGACGGCCGCGCCGTGCCGCAACGCCGCGTTCAGCCCGCCGTCGGGGTCGCCGGCGACGCGGGCGCCCGCCGCGCCGGCCGCCGCGCTCACCCGCGGGTCGTCGGTGACCACGAGCACCCCGGCGACCGCCGGGCACGCCCGGACCGCGCGCAGCGTGTCGGCCGCCAGGGCGAGCGCCAGCTCCTCATGGGGTACGCCGGGCAGCGCGCCCCGCAGACGGCTCTTCGCCGCCGGAAGGCGCTTCACCGGCATCACCACGGTCCAGCGGGCCTCAGACACGCCGACCATCCTGCCAGCGAGGGCGGCGGTACCCGCACTGGCCGCAGCGGGGGCGAACAGGCATGATTCTGTGCCGGGGCGCGTGGGCGGATCGAGGAGGCACTGTGGCACGGCGGAGGCTGGGGGTCTGGCGACGGCTCGCCGTGGTGCTGGTGAAGCCGCTGATGACGGTCTGGACCCGGCGCACCTGGCGGGGCATGGAGCACCTGCGCGGCGACGGCGGCGTGATCCTCGTGCCGAACCACATCTCGCACGCCGACCCGCTCGTGGTCGCGCACTACATCTACGACGCCGGGCGCTGGCCGCGCTTCCTCGGCAAGGCCAGCGTGTTCCGGGTACCGGTGGTCGGCTGGATCCTGCACCGCTGCCAGCAGATCCCGGTCGAGCGGGGCACCGTCGAGGCGGTCAAGTCGCTGGACAAGCTCGTCGCCGCGCTGGCCGAGGGCGGCGCCGTGGTGATCTACCCGGAGGGCACCACCACCCGGGAGCCGGACCTGTGGCCGATGAAGGGCAAGACCGGCGCGGCCCGTCTGGCGCTGGCCACCGGCGCCCCGGTGGTCCCGATCGCCATGGTCGGCCCGGAACGGATGTTCGACCCGCGTACGGCCCGGTTCGGGCTGCGCCCGCGTACCCCGGTGACGGTGATCGCCGGTCCGCCGGTGGACCTGAGCCGCTGGGCCGGCGCCACGCCGACCCGGCCGATCCTGGAGGAGATGACGGACACCATCATGCTGCGCATCCGGGATCTGGTCGCGGAGATCCGCGGCGGCACACCACCGCCGCTCTGGCAGCGGCCCGCCCGCACCGGCACCCGGGAGGTCACCGAATGAGCGGGCACGTCGCCGTGCTGGGCGCCGGTTCCTGGGGGACCGCGTTCGCCAAGATCCTCGCCGACGCCGGGCGGGACGTCACGGTCCTGGCCCGCCGGGCCGCCGTGGCCGAGGCGATCCGGACCGGGCGGCACAACCCGGAGTACCTGCCGGGCGTACGCCTGCCCGAGCGGGTGACCGCCACCGGTGACGCCGCCGAGGCGATCGAGGGGGCCGAGGTGGTGGTGCTCTCGGTGCCCTCGCAGACGCTGCGCGGCAACCTCGCCGACTGGACGCCGTACCTGGCGCCGGACGCCACGCTGGTGTCGCTGATGAAGGGCATCGAGCTGGGCACCACCAAGCGGATGAGCCAGGTGATCACGGAGACCGCCGGGGTGCCCGCCGACCGGGTGGTGGTCGTCTCCGGGCCCAACCTGGCCCCGGAGATCGCCGCCGAGCAGCCGGCCGCCACTGTCGTCGCGGGCACCGAGAGCCGCCGTACCGCGCTGGTGCAGGCGTCCATCCGGACGCCGTACTTCCGCCCGTACACGAACGACGACGTGATCGGCTGCGAGCTGGGCGGCGCGGTGAAGAACGTGATCGCGCTGGCGTACGGCATCGCCACCGCAATGGGCTTCGGCGACAACACCCGGGCCATGCTGATGACCCGCGGCCTGGCCGAGACCGCCCGGCTGGGGGTGGCGCTCGGCGCCGACCCGATCACGTTCGCCGGGCTGGCCGGCATGGGTGACCTGGTCGCCTCCTGCTCGTCGCCGATGGCCCGCAACCGCACCTTCGGCGAGCACCTGGGCCGGGGGGAGACGCTGGAACAGGCCCAGGCGGCCACCCGGCAGACCGCCGAGGGCGTCAAGAGCTGCCTGGCCATCCGCGACCTGGCCCGGGCGCACGGCGTCGAGATGCCGATCACCGAGCAGATCGAGCGGATCTGCCACGAGGGGATGGATCCGCGCCTGGCGGTGGACGCGCTGATGAGCCGTACCGCCAAGCCCGAGTCGTACGAGTGAGCGGAGCCGGGATGACCGACGAGCACTGGGGTGACGGCACGCGCAGCGTGCACGCCGGCCTGCCGGACGCGGCACCCGGCCAGCCGTTCCTGCCCGGCCCGGTCTTCGCCGCGCCGTACCACCTGGACCCGGAGCGCGGCCCGTCGGCGGCGGTGGACGGGTACGGACGGCCCGACAACCCCACCCGGCGGCTGCTGGAGACGGCGATCGGCGAGCTGGAGGGCGGCGACTGCCGGGTCTTCGCCAGCGGCCAGGCCGCCATCACCGGGCTGCTGCTGACAGTGCTGCGCCCCGGCGACACGGTGCTGCTGCCCGCCGACGGCTACTTCTCGGTGCGCTCGTTCGCCTCGGACACGCTGGAACAGCTCGGCGTACGTGTGGTGCTCGTGCCGACGGCCGGGCCGTACCCGTCGTTCGACGGTGTACGGCTGGTGCTGCTGGAGACCCCGGCGAACCCCGGCCTGGACGTCGCCGACGTTCCGGCGGTGGCCGCCGCCGCACGCGCCGCCGGTGCGCTGGTGGCGGTGGACAACACCACCGCCACGCCGCTCGGGCAGCGCCCGCTGGACCTCGGCGCGAACGTGGTGGTCGCCTCGGGCACCAAGGCGCTGACCGGCCACTCGGACCTGCTGCTGGGCTACCTGGCCACCCGGGACGCCGGGCTGCGCGACGCGGCGACCGCCTGGCGCAACGCCACCGGCGGGGTGCCGGGCGCGTTCGACTGCTGGCTCGCTCACCGCTCGCTGGCCACGCTCGACCTGCGGCTGGCCCGGCAGACCGCGAACGCGCGGGCGCTGGCCGACCTGCTCGCGGCACGCCCGGACGTCACCGGTGTGCGCTGGCCCGGCCGGCCGGACGACCCGGCGTACCCGGTCGCGTCGGTCCAGATGCGGCGCGTACCGGGCGTGCTCTCGTTCGACCTGGGCGACGAGCGCCGGGTGGCCCGGTTCCTCGGCGCCTCCCGGCTGGTGGCCGCCGCCACCTCGTTCGGCGGGCTGCACACCACGGCCGACCGGCGCGCTCAGTGGGGCGATGACACGACGCCGGGCTTCGTGCGGTTCTCCTGCGGCATCGAGGACACCGACGACCTGCTCGCCGACGTGACGGCGGCGCTCGACGCGGCGGGCTGACGGCGTGACGGCCACTGGGCTAAGGTGACGGGCAGCCACGGCCCGTGCGGCCCCGACCCGAGGAGGTGAGTCCGATCCACCAGCAGAGGACCGGCGCTCCCTCCGAGTCCGCGTCGCTTCGGGGCTGAGGCGACGCCGGGGGCGCCGACGAGCGCTTCCCGAAAGGCTTGCCATGGCATCCACCGTGTTCACCCCCGACCGTCAGGCCCTCGTCCGGCGGCTGCGCGCCGCCGGTTGCGTCTTCGCCGAGGACGAGGCGGAACTGCTGATCGCCGCCGCCGACTCCGCGCAGTCGCTGACCCGGCTCGTCGACCGTCGCGTCGCCGGCCTGCCGCTGGAACACCTGCTCGGCTGGGCCGAGTTCTGCGGGAGGCGGATCGCTGTCCACCCGGGCGTCTTCGTGCCGCGCGGTCGTACCGCCCTGCTGGTCGACGCGGCGGCGGCGCTGGCCGGGCCGGCACCGGTGGTGCTCGACCTGTGCTGCGGCTCCGGCGCCGCCGCCGTGGTGCTGCACGATCGGCTGACGCCCGGCTGGCTGGCCGCCGCCGACATCGACCCGGTGGCGGTGGCCTGCGCGCGGCGCAACCTCGAACCGCTCGGCGTTCCGGTCTACCAGGGCGACCTGTTCGACGCGCTGCCGGCCGGCCGCCGCGGAACGCTGGACCTGGTGGTGGCCAACGCGCCGTACGTGCCGACCGCCGCGGTGGCCTCGCTGCCGGCCGAGGCGCGCCTGTACGAGGCGCCGGTCGCACTGGACGGCGGCACGGACGGTCTGGCCGTGCTGCGCCGGGTCGCCTCCGGCGCGGCCGAGTGGCTCGCCCCGGGCGGGCACGTCGTGGTCGAGTCGAGCGTCGCGCAGGCCCCGGAGCTGTGCGCCGCGTTCACCGCCGTCGGGCTGGAGCCGACGGTGGTCCGCGACGAGGAGCGGGAGGCCACAGCGGTCACCGCCCGCCGCCCCGGCTGACCGCGGCGGGGGAGTACTCGCGGTGACGTGGCGGGTGGGCCGGGCGGGAACTAGCCTCGGGTCAGGCGCGGCGGGAGGCGGTGGCGGTGGGCAGCGCAGGTGTGCCGGTGGTGGTGGGGCTGGACAACGGGGGCACGAGCGACAACGCCACAGTGCTGACCGTCGACGGCCGGTTCCTGGTGGACGGGCTGCTGGAGATCCCGAGCGAGGTCGGCGCCGGGCCGGAGGCGGCCGTGGAGGCGCTCGCGCGGGCGTTCGACGGCGTGCTGGCGCACACCGGCGTACCGCGTGACCTGGTCCGCGCCGTCGGGCTGGACACGCCCGGCCCGGCCAGCGCCACCGGCGTGATCTCGTCCCGCGGCTCGACGAACTTCTCCCAGCCCGCCTGGCGGGGCTTCGACGTGCGCACCGCCCTGGAACGGCGGCTGGGCCTGCCCGTGGTGTACGCCAACGACGGCAACGCCGCCGCCCTCTACGCCCACCACGTGCACTTCGGCACCGAGGCGATGGCCCGGTCGTCGGTGTCCGCGATCGTCGGCACCGGGCTCGGCGGCGGCGTGGTGGAGTCCGGCCGGGTGGTCGGCGGCGCGGCCGGCATGGCCGGCGAGTTCGGGCACGTGCACATCCCGCTGGACGGACTGGTGGAGCCGGACCAGGCGGCGCCGGTCTGCGCCTGCGGCTTCACCGGGGACGCGGAGAGCGTCGCCTCGCTCACCGCGATCCGGCGCAACCTGCTGCCGTACTGGCTGGCCCGGCACCCGGAGCATCCGCTCGCGGCGGAGGAGCCGGACCGGGCGGCGAAGCTGCTGCGCGGCTACGGCGAACGCGGCGACCCGCTGGCCCGCCTGGTGTTCACCCAGCAGGCCAAGGCGCTGGGCCGGCTGTTCACCATCGCGGCGAACTTCACCGACCCGCACGCCTACTTCGTCGGCGGGGGTGTGGTGGAGGCGGCGCCGGAGTTCCGGGACTGGTTCCTCGCCGCGGTCGCCGAGCACACGGTGCTCCGGGAGGAGCAGCGGGCGGTGGCCACCTTCGCGCTGGTGCCGGACCGGGACATGGCCGGCGCGCGCGGGGTGGCCATCGCGGCGCTGGAGGCGGTGCGCGGCATCGTCACCGCCGCCGCCCCACTCGGCTGACGCCGCCGCCTGACGGGCCGCTCAGCCGGTCAGGCGTGCGGCGGTGCCGCGGTGAACGCGGCCCAGGCGTGCGGCGGGAACACCAGCACCGGGCCGGACGGGTCCTTCGAGTCGCGGACCGCCACCGCGCCGGTCAGCGGCGCCATCTCCACGCACGCGCCCTCGTCGCCGCTGTGGCTGCTCTTGCGCCAGCGGGCCGGTGTGGGGGTCGTGCGGTTCGTGCCGTTCATCTGGTCACCTCTCGTTCAGCAGGCGGAGGAGCTGGTCCCGACTGGCCGCCGGGCTCAGCGCCACGGTCCGCAGGTGCTCCATGATCTTGGCGCAGGTTCGCAGGTCACCCGGCCGGTCGAGGACCATCTGCCCGGCGACTGTCTCCACCGAGGCGATGATCGGGTCCTCCGGGTCGGCGAACTCCAGGATGTGCAGCGATCCCCGGGTGCCCCTGTGGTAGCCGGCGGCCAGCGGGATCACCTGCACCGTGACGTTCGGCAGCTCGGCCATCTTCAGCAGGTGCTGGAGCTGGCCGGACATGACCGAGCGGTCACCGACCGGGCGCAGCAGCGCGCCCTCGTCGATGATGGCGTCGAGGATCGGCGGCTCGGCGCCGGAGAGCCGCTGCTGGCGGTCCAGCCGTAGCTGGACCCGCTGCTCCACCTGCTCGTCGGTGAGCGTGTGCGGCCCGCCGCGCATCACCCCGCGGATGTAGTCGGCGGTCTGGAGCAGACCGGGCACCACCGACGGTTCGAAGTTCGCGATGCCGGTGGCCTCGGCCTCCAGCGCGATGAAGTCGATGGTGCGCTGGTCCAGCAGGTACGAATAGGACACCCACCAGCCCGGCTTGCGGGCGTCCTTCGCCAGCTGCACCGCCGCGGCGATGTCGGCCGGGCCCACGCCGTAGCTGGTGAGCAGCGCGCGCACGGTGGCGGGACTGACGAGCGTCTGCGCGTTCTCGTAACGGGACAGCGTGCTCCGGGTGCTGTTGATCTCGTCGGCCGCGGCCTCCAGGGTGAGGCCGGCGGCCTCCCGGTGGGTCCGCAGGGCGATGCCGAGCCGTCGGGCCCGGGCGGTCTTCGGCGCCATGCATCGATAGTCGCACATCCCGTGGGAACGTGGGCATGAGAGAAAGTCGATGAGAGTTGCATTCACGCCGGTGAACCTGTCAATGTGTGACGGCGTCCTCACCGCCGGTTGTCGTGGCGACGGTGGCGGTGAGCGACCGGAGGGGATGGGGCGCGCGGTGGTCGGATTTTTCACTCCCCCACGATCCGACCGCCGCGTGCCCCTGCCGGTCCACGAGACGGGAGGGGTTCCGCGGTGACCAGGTTCCTCGTGGTCCTGACCGACGTGCGTCCACCGGACGGTGCCCGCCGTGACGAACGGACCAGCCCGGAACGCCGCCGTCAGGTGGTCGGCGCGAGCAGCCGCGAGGCGGCCGACCGGATCGCCGGCGCGTTCATGGCGCTGGGCATGGTGCGGGCCGGCCGGCAGCGGGTGAAGGTCATCGCGGTGGGCCGCCGGCCCCGGCACCCGGCCTTCTGACGCGCACCGTTCCGTTACTCCCTGTATAGGTCTCCTTGACCGTTTGCCACGCGACTCCGCGTCTCCCCGGGTAACGACCACCGCTTGCGGCAACGCACAGTAAGGTCAGTCGGGTGAGCGCCACCGGCGAGCACGGCCAGCCGCAGTCGCGAACGATGAGGTGACCATGACCACCCCAGGCAAGACCCGTGTGGCGATCGTCTTCGGCGGCCGCAGCCCCGAGCACGGCATCTCCTGCGTCAGCGCCGGCAGCGTGCTGGCCGCGCTCGACCCGGACGAGTTCGAGGTGGTCCCGGTCGGCATCACCCGGCAGGGCCAGTGGGTGCTCGCCAGCGGCGACCCGAGCGGGCTCGCCATCGCCGACCGCAAGCTGCCCGAGATCACCGCCGGCTCCGGCGCCGAGCTGGTGCTGCGCGCCGATCCCGCCGTCGGTGGCCTGATGGTGCTCGACCCGGCCCAGGGGCCGGTCGCGCTGGCCGACGTGGACGTGGTCTTCCCGGTGCTGCACGGCGCGTACGGGGAGGACGGCACGATCCAGGGCATGCTGGAGATGGCCGACATCCCCTACGTCGGCGCGAACGTCTTCGCCTCCGCCGCGGCCATGGACAAGGAGTTCACCAAGAAGCTCTGCGCCGCCGAGGGCATCCCGGTCGGCCCGTACGCGGTGCTGCGCGCCGGGATGTCGCTGAGCGACGAGGACAAGGAGCGCCTCGGGCTGCCCGTCTTCGTCAAGCCGTCCCGGGCCGGCTCCTCGTTCGGCATCACCAAGGTCGACGACTGGGCGGACCTGGACGCCGCGCTCGTCACCGCCCGCGAGATCGACAGCAAGGTGCTCGTCGAAGGCGCCGTGGTCGGCCGCGAGATCGAGTGCGGCGTGCTGGAGGGCGAGGCCGGCGGCGCGCCGGAGGCCTCCGTGCTGGCCGAGGTGCGGATGATCGGCGACCGCGACTGGTACGACTTCGAGGCCAAGTACATCTTCGCCGACGAGGTCTGCGAGTACGACGTACCCGCCGACCTGCCCGAGCCGGTGGCCCGGCAGGTGCGCGACTACGCCACCCGGGCCTTCACCGCGCTCGACTGCTCCGGGCTGGCCCGGGTCGACTTCTTCGTGACCCCGCAGATGGACGTCTACCTCAACGAGATCAACACGATGCCGGGCTTCACCCCGACGTCGATGTTCCCGCGGATGTGGTCGGCCAGCGGGCTGGAGTACCCGAAGCTGGTCAACCGGCTGATCCGTACCGCCCTGCACCGCCGCGCCGGCCGCTGACCGCCCGTAGCGCCCCGCCGGCCGCTGGGCCGGCCGGGCGTCAGGCGGAGCAGCCCGAGGGGGCCTGCTTCGCCGAGGGGACCGAGCTGACGATCGTGTCGGAGATCGAGGTCACCCACTGCAACGGCGGCTCGTACGACTTCGGCACCCGCACCCGGATCGGGGTCTCCCGGTCGACCGTGGTCAGCACAGTGGCGTCGGCCTCCTGCGCCGCGTGCCAGCAGACCTGGTTGACCTTCCACACCTCGTCGGTGGGCGGGAACTGCGCCGGGCTGCCGCCGCAGGCCACCGTCAGCGCCGGGTCGCCGTACGCGGCGTTCTGCTCCGGGCCCGCGGTGACCGGGCGCTGCGTCAGGTCACGCACGCTGTCCGGGAGCTGCGACATCAGGGCCCGGCACAGGACGGTCGGGCGCTCGGCCAGCGCCGGGGCGGGCATCTCGACCGGCGCGCTCGACTGGGCCCGAGGGCTCGCCGACGCGCTCGGCCCGGCGTCCGGCGACTCCGGGGCCAGCTTGGCGAACGTGAACCCGGCGACCGCCACGGTCACCGGCACCGCGACGAGCGTCGCCCAGAGCGCGGCACGGCGGGTGGCGCCGTCCCGGCGGGGGGAGGTGTCCTTCTCGTCCACTTACAGCCGCACCACCGAACACGTGAGGGTGCGGGTGATGCCGGGCACCATCTGCACCTTGCTGACGATGAGTTTGCCGAGCTCGTCGACGGTGTTCGCCTCGGTGAGCACGACCACGTCGTACGGCCCGGTGACGGCGTCGACCCGTACCACGCCGGCCAGGTCCGCGATCAGACCGGCCACGTCACGCGCCCGGCCGACCTCGGTCTGGATGAGGATGTACGCCTGTACCACGACTCGACCTCCGTCCGTCGCCTCCGGGCGACCCGAAGGGTGAAACTACCGTACTGAGCGGCCGTGATCCCTATCGGTTGCCGGTCGGACGCGGTGAGCGAGCACACGCCGGTACGGACAGGGGTGGGACGTGCGGAACGACGCAGCGGAGCGAGGGGACGGAATGACGGTCACTGATGTCGGCGAGTTCGGCCTGATCGACCGGGTGACCGCCCGGCTGGCGCAGGGACGGAACTGCCTGCTCGGCCCCGGCGACGACGGTGCGGTGGTGGCCGCACCGGACCGGCGGGTGGTCGCCTCGACCGACGTGCTGGTGGAGGGGCGGCACTTCCGCCGCGACTGGTCGTCGGCGCGGGACGTGGGACACCGGGCGGCGGCGGCCAACCTCGCCGACATCGCCGCCATGGGCGCCACCCCGACCGCACTGCTGGTCGCGCTCTGCATGCCGGCCGAACTGGACCCGGCCTGGGCCGAGGAGCTGGCCGACGGGCTCGGCGCGGAGGCGGCGCTGGTCGGCGCGAGCGTGGTCGGCGGGGACATGTCCGGCAGCCCGACGCTCACCGTCGCGGTGACGGCGCTCGGCGACCTGGCCGGCCGCGACCCGGTGGTGCGCTCCGGCGCCCGCCCCGGCGACGTGGTGGCGCTGGCCGGGCGCACCGGCTGGTCGGCGGCCGGCTACACCGTGCTGTCCCGGGGTTTCCGCACCCCCCGGCTGCTGGTCGAGGCGTTCCGCCGCCCCGAGGTGCCGTACGCCGCCGGACCCGCTGCCGCCGCGGCCGGGGCCACCGCCATGATCGACGTGTCGGACGGGCTGCTGGCCGACCTCGGGCACGTGGCGACCGCCAGCGGCGTGGCGATCGACGTGAGCCGCGACGCGTTCGAGGTGCCCCGGCAGATGCGGGACGCGGCGCAGGCGCTCGGCGTCGACCCGTACACCTGGATCCTGGCCGGCGGCGAGGACCACGCGCTGGCGGCGACGTTCCCGGCGGACGCCGCGCTGCCCGAGGGCTGGCGGCCGGTCGGGCGGGTGGCGGCCGGCACCGGGGTCACCGTCGACGGTGCCGCCTACAGCGGCCCGCGCGGCTGGGACCACTTCCGCCGGACGGTGGAATAACCGGTGCAGCCGCCGGACGGCGGAATAGCCGGCACAGTCGCCGGACGGGGAGACCAGCGGGCCCGGAGTGATCTGCGTCCGACCCCGGGCCGCCGGGCCGGGCCGGGGCCGGCGGCGGTCGTAACCTGGCACGGTGAGCGAGATCGAGATCCGGGAGCGGCGCTTCGACGCGCCCGAGTCGCAGGCGCTGATCCGGGCGGCGCTGGCCGACCTCGGCGCCCGGTACGGCGGCAGCGGCGACGAGACCCCTGTCGACGCGGCCGAGTTCACCCCGCCGGACGGCGCGTTCCTCGTCGCCTACCTGGACGGGCGGCCGGTGGGCTGCGGCGGATGGCGCAGCCACGGCGAGGACGGCGACACGGCCGAGCTGAAGCGGATGTACACCGACCCGGCGGCCCGGGGCCGGGGCGTGGCCCGCGCGGTGCTCGGCGCGGTCGAGCGGTCCGCCCGCGACCACGGCCGCAAGCGGATCGTGCTGGAGTGCGGCGACAAGCAGCCCGAGGCGATCGCCATGTACACCTCGGCCGGCTACGAGCGGATCCCGAACTTCGGCTTCTACAAGGACGCCCCGGGCTGCCTGTCGTACGGCCGCACGCTCTAGCCGACCGAGATGCGGATCTCGCTCGCGGCGCGGCGGGCGGCGTTCGCGGCCTCGTCCGGGGTGGCGCCCCAGGCCATCAGGTGCCCGCTGCGGTGCGCCGAGGAGAGCAGCTCCGGCACTGTCTGACCGACCTTCGTCTCCACCTGCACGTCGAGCACGCCCGGCACGCGCAGCGCGTTGCGCCTGCCGTCCACGGCGGTGACCCGGCCGGGCGGCGCGATCAGGAACTCGATCGCCGCCGCGCCGGTCGCCCGCGCCGGCAGCGCCGGCCGTTCGCCGCGCAGGATCCGCAGGTACGCCTCGATGACGTCCCGCTCGTAGGCGATCGAGATGAGCGCGGTGATCATGTCGCCGGGCATCCGGGCCGCACACTCCACGAGCGTCGGCACGCCGTCGGCGAGGATCCACTCGCTGTGCAGCATGCCGCTGCGGAAGCCGGCCGCCTCGGCGAGACGTACCGCTGCGGCGCACAGCGCGTCGTGCGCGTCGGCGGGCAGCGCGGACGGCACGGTGTGGCCGGTCTCGACCGGGTAGCGCCCACCGGCGATCCGCTTGTCGGTGACGTTGGCGAAGACCACGTCGCCCTCGGCCACGAGCAGCTCCACGCTGTGCTCGGAGCCGACGAGCAGCTCCTCGACCAGCACACCGGTGGGCAGGCCGCGCTCGGTGGCCTCGGCCGGGTCGGGCGGGGCGGCGCTGGCCGCCCAGCGGGCCGGCACCTCGGCCGGGTCGGTGATCAGCTGCACGCCCAGGCTGCCCGAGCGGCGGGTGGGCTTGAGCACGCACCGGCCGCCGTGCGCCTGCGCGAACTCCACCGCCCGCGCCGGGTCGTCGACCAGCTCGTACGCCGGGTTCGCGAGCCCGATCCGGTCGGCGAGCAGCCGCATCCGGTGCTTGTCGGAGAAGACGTCCGCGGCCTCCACTCCGGCGCCCGGCAGGCCGAGCCGCTCGGCGAGCCGGGCGGCGGCGCCGACCGCGTACTCCAGGCCGGGCAGGACCAGCCGGGCGTCGGCGAGGCCGGGCTCGCGGGCGAGCAGGTCGTCGGGGTCGAAGCCGGTCTGGTACTCGGCCGCGACGAGGCGCCCGATCATCGGCAGCCGCTCGGCGAACCGGGCCAGGTCGCGGCGGGCGATCACGTCCGGCTCCTCGACCAGCACCACGCTGCCGGGCGGCAGTTCCTGGTCGAACCAGCTCAGCGAGCCGAACGACGCGCCCACCACCACCAGTTGCTCGCGGCCCAGATCGAGGTCCACCGGTCATCCTCCCCACGGCTCGCGCCGGAACCGGACGGCCGGCGCAGCAGCACCCTAACCGGCTCGTACCAGCGGGTCGCCGTACGGTCGGTCAGGGGTGCGGGGGCGGTCGGTGGATACCGGGCGACGGATCGCCGGGACACGACAGAAGCCGGCGGACCCCGAAGGGATCCGCCGGCGACCGACGATGTTCCGGTGGCGCTACCGCGTCAGGCGCGGGTGACCTTGCCGGCCTTGATGCACGAGGTGCAGACCTGCAACTTCTTGGTGGTGCCACCACCGGCCGGGGTACGCACCGACTGGATGTTCGGGTTCCAGCGGCGGTTGGTCCGCCGGTGCGAGTGGGACACGTTGTGGCCGAAGCCCGGCCCCTTGCCACAGACGTCGCACACGCTAGCCACGGGATACTCCTGGGATTGAAACGTTCATGAGGTCGCCGCCAGGCGCTGCCCGGGCAACCTGGTCAGGTTACCCGATGACAGTCGGTACGCCCAACCGGCCCTTTCGCGAGCCCACCCAGCGTACCGGCGTCCGGGCCGGGCCGTCGGCCGGGGCGGACACGCGGCGGACGACCCCGGCGCGTGTCGGTGTGCGCCAGTAGGCTTCCCGACGTGCTGGAGACCCTCGACGCCGCAGCGGTACGCCGCTGGTGCGCGAGCGGGCTGACCGCCCTCCGGGCCCACCAGGGCGAGATCGACGACCTGAACGTCTACCCGGTCCCCGACGGCGACACCGGCACCAACCTGGTGCTCACGTTCACCTCGGCCCAGCAGGCCCTGGCCATGGATCTCGGCACCCTTCCCGACGACGGGCACACCCCGCACGGGCACGCGCTGCGGCTGATGGCCCGGGGCGCGCTGCTCGGGGCGCGCGGCAACTCCGGCGTGATCCTCTCGCAGATCCTGCGCGGCCTCGCCGACACGCTCGCCGCCGTGCCCGCGGTGCGCGGGCGGCAGCTCGCCGACGCGCTGGCCGACGCCACCACCGCCGCCTACGCCGCTGTCGCCCGGCCGGTCGAGGGCACGCTGCTGAGCGTGGTCGCCGCCGCGGCCCACGCGGCCCGCCGGGCGGACAGCGACGACCTGCGCGCCGTGGCCCGGGCCGCCGCCGAGGCGGCGGCGCACGCGCTGGCGCGTACCCCCGAGCAGTTGCCGGAGCTGGCCCGCGCGGGCGTGGTCGACGCCGGCGGGCGCGGCCTGTGCCTGCTGCTGGACGCGCTCGTCGAGGTGATCACGGGGGAGAGCCCGGGGCAGCCGGCGTCCGCGCCGCCCGCCCGCCGCGCGCCGGTCACTGCCGTGCGGGAGAGCGGCTCCGACGCGTACGCCTACGAGGTGCAGTACCTGCTCGACGCGACCGACGAGGCGGTGAACCGGCTGCGCGCCGAGCTGGACGCGCTCGGCGACTCCGTGGCGATTGTCGGCGACGGCGCCGGTACCTGGAACGTGCACGTGCACGTCAACGACATCGGGGCGGCGGTCGAGGCGGGCGTGGTCGCCGGCCGCCCGCACCGGATCGGCGTGACCCGCTTCGCCGACCAGACCGCCCCGGCACCGGGGCCGCAGGTGGCGCTGCCCGACGGGCGGGCCGCCGTGGTGGTGGCCACCGGCGCGGGCATCGCGGAGCTGTTCGCCGCCGAGGGCGCCGTGGTGGTGCCCGCCAACCCGTCCACCGGTGAGCTGCTCGACGCGATCCGGGCCACCGGCGCCGCCCGGGTGGTGGTGCTGCCGAACGACCCGAACACCCAGTCGGTGGCGAGCGCGGCGGCCAAGGAGGCGCACGGCCTCGGCATCAAGGTGAGCGTGGTGCCGACCCGCTCGCCGGTGCAGGCGCTCGCGGCGCTCGCCGTACGTGATCCGAAGCGGCGGTTCGAGGACGACGTGATCGCGATGGCCGAGGCGGCCGGCGCCTGCCGGTACGCCGAGGTCTGCCACGCCGCCCGGGAGGCGCTCACCGTCGCCGGCCCGGCCCGCCCGGGTGACGTGCTGGCCCTGGTCGAGGGCGAGGTGCACCTGATCGGGCAGGATCTGGTCGACACCTGCACCGCAGTGGTGGACCGGATGCTCGGCGGTGGCGGCGAGCTGGTCACGCTGCTCTGCGGCGCCGACGCGCCGGCCGGGCTGGCCGACCGGGTCCGCGCGCACGTCGAGGGGGCCTGGCCGTTCGTCGAGGTGCAGGCGTACGAGGGCGGGCAGCCGCACTATCCGCTCCTGGTGGGGGTCGAATGACTGGTGAAGCGGCCACTGTGGACACGCCGCTGAAGAAGCTGGTCGGCGAGCGCACCGCGAAGGCGCTGGCCGGGCATCTCGACCTGCACACCGCGGGCGACCTGATCTACCACTTCCCGCGCCGGTACGACGAGCGCGGCGAGCACACCGACATCCGCTCGCTCGACGTGGGGGAGCAGGTCACGGTGCTCGCCCAGGTGCAGCGCACAGCGGTGCGCCCGATGCGCCAGCGGCGCGGCAACCTGCTGGAGGTCACCGTCGGCGACGGCTCCGGCGGCGTGCTCACCTGCACGTTCTTCGGCAACCAGGCGTGGCGGGAGCGGGAGCTGCGGCCCGGCCGGTGGGGGCTGTTCGCCGGCAAGGTGACCGAGTTCCGGGGCAAGCGGCAGCTCAACGGCCCGGAGTACGTCCTGCTCGGCGAGGGCGGCGAGGGCGAGGCGGCGGCAAACGAGGAGGTCGAGGAGTTCGCCGGGGCGCTGATCCCGGTCTACCCGGCCGCGGCGGCGGTCCCGACCTGGGTGATCGCCCGCTGCGTCCGCGTCGTGCTCGACACGTTCACCCCGCCGGAGGACCCGCTGCCGGCCACCGTGCGGGCCACCCGCAACCTGGCCGACATCGGCACCGCGCTGCGCGAGATCCACCGTCCGACCAGCAAGGAGGCGCTCTACCGGGCCCGCCGCCGGCTGAAGTGGGACGAGGCGTTCGCCGTGCAGCTCACGTTGGTGCAGCGCAAGCAGCGGGCGGCGGCGTCCCCGGGGCGGGCCCGGCCGGCGAAGGCGGGCGGCCTGCTCGACGCGTTCGACGCCCGGCTGCCGTACGAGCTGACCTCCGGCCAGCAGGTCGTCGGGCGGGAGATCGCCGCCGACCTGGCCCGGCCGCACCCGATGCACCGGCTGCTCCAGGGCGAGGTGGGCTCCGGCAAGACGGTGGTGGCGCTGCGCGCCATGCTCCAGGTGGTCGACGCCGGTGGGCAGGCCGCGCTGCTGGCCCCGACCGAGGTGCTCGCCGCCCAGCACCACAGGGGCATCCTCGACCTGCTCGGCCCGCTCGGCCGGGCCGGTGAGCTGGGCGCCGCCGACGACGCCACGCGGGTGGAGCTGGTCACCGGCTCGCTCGGCGCGGCGGCCCGGCGCCGGGCGCTGGCCGAGGTGGCCGAGGGACGCGCCGGCATCGTGCTCGGCACGCACGCCCTGCTCTACGAGGGCGTCGACTTCCACGACCTCGGCCTGGTGGTGGTGGACGAGCAGCACCGCTTCGGCGTGGAGCAGCGCGACGCGCTGCGCGCCAAGGCCGAGCAGCCGCCGCACGTGCTGGTGATGACCGCCACCCCGATCCCGCGCACCGTGGCCATGACCGTCTACGGCGACCTGGAGACCTCCACGCTGTCCCAGCTTCCGCAGGGCCGCTCGCCGATCGCCTCGCACGTGGTCCCGGCCGCCGAGAAACCGGCGTTCCTCGACCGGGCCTGGCGCCGGCTGCGCGAGGAGGTCACGAAGGGCCACCAGGCGTACGTGGTGTGCCCGCGTATCGGTGAGGGGCCGGTGTCGGACGAGGAGCCGCCGCGGGAGGACGACAACGGCCGCCGCCCGCCGCTGGCGGTGACCGAGGTGGCCCCGCTGCTGGCCGAGGGGCCGCTGCACGGGCTGCGGATCGGGGTGCTGCACGGGCGGCTGCCTGCGGACGAGAAGGACGCGGTGATGCGCGCGTACGCCGACGGCGAGCTGGACGTGCTGGTCGCGACCACAGTGGTCGAGGTCGGCGTGAACGTGCCGAACGCGACGGTGATGATCGTGCTGGACGCCGACCGGTTCGGCGTCTCCCAGCTGCACCAGTTGCGCGGCCGGGTGGGCCGGGGCTCGGCCGCCGGTCTCTGCCTGCTGGTCACCGAGGCGGCCGAGGGTTCGTCCGCGCGGGAGCGGCTCGACGCGGTCGCCTCCACCACCGACGGCTTCAAGCTCGCCGAACTCGATCTGGAGCAGCGCCGGGAGGGCGACGTGCTGGGCGCGACCCAGTCCGGCCGGCGTTCGCACCTGCGGCTGCTGTCGCTGCTGCGCGACACCGAGCTGATCCGCGACGCGCGGGCCGAGGCGATCGAACTGGTCGAGGACGACCCGGATCTTTCCCGGCATCCGGCGCTGGCCGCGTCGGTCGCCGCGCTCGTCGACGAGGAGCGGGCCGAATACCTGGAGAAGGGCTGACGCGCGGGCTCGCACGGCGCCCCGGTGCGGCCTCGCGGGACTGCGGCACGGGCGTCGCGTGCCTAGGCTCGCGCAGATGTCGACACCATCACTCGAACACGGCGTGCTGCTTCTGACCCGGGGCGACGAACTCGCTGTGGACCGGGTCGCCGGAGTCGCCGACGAGGCGTCCGGCCGGCTGTGCACGGCGGCGACGCGGTTCCAGATCGCGTCGATCAGCAAGCAGATGGCCGCAGTGGCGGTGCTGCTGCTCGCCGAGCGGGGGGCGCTGAGCCTGTCCGATCCGGTGGTACGCCGGCTGCCCGGCACGCCGCCGCCGGAGTGGTCCGGCATCACGCTGCACCACCTGCTCACCCACACCTCCGGCCTGGGCCACTGGGAGGACTACCCGGCGATCGACCTGCACGGGCCGGCCGAGCCGGACGAGCTGCTCGACCGGTTCGCGGCGCTGCCGCCGCTGTTCCGGCCCGGCGCGGGGTGGCACTACAGCAGCCCCGGCTACGTGCTGCTGGCCCGGACCGTCGAGCGCGTGGCCGACCGGCCGTACGCCGAGTTCCTCGCCGACGAGGTCTTCGCGCCGCTGGGCATGACCGGTAGCTTCGCCGGCGCGGGCGACGGACGGCCGGACGTGGCGGTCGGACACGTGGGCGGCCGTCCGGTGCCGTCGTGGGACCTGGCGACCGTCAGCATGGGCGCGGGTGACGTCTGGTGCACCGGCGCGGACCTGCTCACCTGGCTGGACGTACCGCGCCGGGGCCGGCTGCTCGCCCCGGACCCGGTGGCGGCGATGACCGCACCGCACGCGGCCACCGGACGGTCCGGGGAGGCGTACGGCTACGGCTTCTTCGTCGGCCCGCTGGCCGGCCGTCGGGCGCTGCACCACTCGGGGGACAACGGCGGCTACAAGGCGTTCGCCGCCTGGCTGCCCGAATCCGACCAGCGGCTCGTCCTGCTGACGAACCGGGCCGAGGTCGATCCGCGAACGATCACGTCGGCGCTCGACACCCCCGACGCGCGGTGATCCACGCGAGGTCCGGCCGGGCGGGTGGCCGACGCGTCACCGGGCCGGGCGTCGCGTAGCGTCGGGGCATGCGCAGGGAGCGACGGTGACCCGGATCGTGGCCGGCACGCTCGGCGGCCGGCGGATCGCCGCGCCACCAGGCGCCGGCACCCGTCCCACCTCGGACCGGGTCCGTGAGGCGCTGTTCAGCGCCGTGCACTCCCACGTCGACCTGGACGGGGCGCGCTTCGCCGACCTGTACGCCGGTTCCGGCGCGGTCGGTCTGGAGGCGCTGTCCCGGGGCGCGGCCCACGTCCTGCTCGTCGAGTCCGACGCGCGGGCCGCCCGGGTGATCCGGGAGAACATCGCCGCGCTCCGGGCCGCGCCGGCCGCGCGCCTGGTCACCGGCAAGGTCGCCACCGTGCTGGCGGCCGGGCCCACCGACGGGCCGTACGACGTGGTCTTCGCCGATCCGCCGTACGCGGTGCCGGACGCCGAGATCACCGCGATGCTGGCGGCGCTGGTCGACGGCGCCTGGCTGGCCCCGGACGCCCTGGTGGTCGTCGAGCGGTCCAGCCGTACCGGACCGGTCACGTGGGTGGAAGGTGTCACTCCGGAGCGCAGCAGACGTTACGGCGAGACCACTCTTTGGTACGGTCGCCGATCATGAGACGTGCGGTCTGCCCGGGCTCGTTCGACCCGGTCACCAACGGACACCTCGACATCATCGGCCGGGCCAGCCGGTTGTTCGACGAGGTGATCGTCGGAGTGCTGGTCAACCAGTCGAAGCAGGGCCTGTTCACCGTCGAGGAGCGGATCGCCATGCTCCGCGAGGTGACCGCCTCGTACGACAACGTCCGGGTGGAGTCGTTCCGCGGCCTGCTCGTCGACTTCTGCCGCGCCCAGCAGGCGAGTGTGCTGATCAAGGGCCTGCGTGCGGTGAGCGACTTCGACTACGAGCTGCAGATGGCGCAGATGAACATCGGCCTGGCCGGCGTGGAGACGCTCTTCATGCCGACCAACCCGCTCTACTCGTTCATCTCGTCCAGCCTGATCAAGGACGTGGCGAAGTGGGGCGGCGACATCTCCGCCCACGTCCCCGACCTGGTCCGAGCCCAGCTCGCCACCCGCCTCCGCCCCTGACCCCCGCCCGCCCTCGCCCCACCCCCGCGATCTTGCACTTTCGGCCCGGACATTCCTCCCGCAAGGGACGAGTGCCGGGCCGCAAGTGCAAGATCGCCGAGTGGAGGGTGGGGGAGGGCGACGCGCCGGGTGGGGCGGGTGGGGTGCTTGTGGCCCGGGCGCGACATGATGTCAGCAGCGCCGAGACGGGGCGTAGGCCGCATGATGGAGGGCGGCCGACGAAGACAGGAGTGAGGTACCGGTGGACCCGCTCGATCGCATCGACGAACTCATCGCCATGGTGGAGCAGGCCCGCTCCGTCCCGATGTCGCGCAACAACTGCATGGTCGACCGGGGCGAGATGATCGCCACGCTCGACGAGCTGCGCGCGGAGCTTCCCGCGGACCTGCGCCGGGCCGCCGCGCTGCTGGAGGAGCGGGACAAGATCATGGAGGCCGGCAAGCGCGAGGCCGACCGGATCATCAGCGAGGGTGAGGCGGAACACGCCCGGCTGGTCTCGGTCAACGAGATCACCGTCTCGGCCGAGCACGAGGGCGCCCGGATCATCGCCGAGGCGCGGGCCGAGGCGCAGCGCCTCCGCGAGGAGGTGGACGACTACGTCGACACCGCGCTGGCGAACTTCGAGCAGTTCCTCACCCGGGCGCTGGCCTCGATAGAGCGCGGCCGGGACAAGATGCACGCGCTGCGCGAGATCGGCACCTTCGCCGGGGACGAGCCGGACCGCCCGCTACCCTTCTGAGCGGCGCGCAGGCCGGTCGCCGACAGCCGGCTGCCGTCGAGCCGGAGGTGAGCCCCGGTTCGACGGTCCGCCCACCTGGCAGGTAACCTTCTTTGTCGGCCTCTCAACGGCCGGAGTCTGACTATGCCCAAACACTCGCCAAGCACACTCGACCCCAGGTCGCCGCTGGTTCTCGACACGAGGGAACTGCCGCGCCGACCTGGCGCGTTGCGTACGCACAAGCGGGTCGTGCCGGCACCGGCGGACCTCGGCGTGGAGTTGATCGGTGTGCCGGAGGGCGCGGACCTCGACCTCGACCTGAGGTTGGAGTCGGTGTCCGAGGGCGTGCTCGTCTCCGGGACCGTCACCGGTCCCGTCAAGGGCGAGTGCGGCCGCTGCCTGCGCGAGATCGACGACTCGTTGGCCGTGACGATCCAGGAGCTGTACGCGTACGAGAACAGCGCCACGGACGACACGACCGACACCGACGAGGTGGGCCGGATGCAGGGCGATCTGATCGACCTGGAGCCGGCGTTGCGGGACGCGGTGGTGCTGGCGCTGCCGACCAACCCGCTCTGCCGGGAGGACTGCCCAGGGCTGTGCCCCGAGTGTGGGGTGCACTGGGACGATCTGCCGGCCGACCACAGCCATCAGCAGGTCGACCCGCGTTGGGCGAGCCTGACGCAACTGACCCGTACAGAGGAGTAAGAACCGTGGCCGTCCCCAAGCGCAAGATGTCGCGCAGCAACACCCGCGCCCGCCGGGCGAACTGGAAGGCCTCGGCGGTGGCGACCGTGGCCTGCCCGCAGTGCAAGTCGGCCAAGCTGCCGCACACCGCCTGCTCCGTCTGCGGCACCTACAACGGCCGTCAGGTCCTCGAGGTCTGACCCGGCCGCCGAGTGACGTCCCCGACCACCGGTCGGGTGACGCGCGCACCAAGGCTCTCGCCCGGTGCCCCGGCTCCCGCCACCGCCGACCGGCTCACGGCCGGCGGACCGTCGGAGCCGGGCACCGCGCGGATCGCCGTCGACCTCCTCGGCGGGGACGATGCTCCCGCCGTCGTGGTTGACGGCGCTCTGCGAGCGGTACGCACGGATCCCGCCCTGCACCTGATGCTCGTCGGCCCGATCGAGGTGGCCGACGAGCTGATCGGTGCGCTCGACCCGGCTCAGCGCGCACGGGTCACGGTCCGCCCGGTGCGGACCGCCGTCGGCATGGCCGACCATCCCACCGCCGCCCGCGGCGAGAGCACGGTACGCACCGCCGTGCAGGCGGTCCGTGACGGGCTCGCCGACGCGGTCGTCTCCGCCGGCTCGACCGGCGCCACAGTCACCGCCGCCGCGCTCGGCCTCGGCCGCTGGACCGGTATCCGCCGCCCGGCGCTCGCCGCCACGCTGCCCGCCGTCGAAGGGCCGGTGGTGCTGCTCGACGTCGGCGGCACGCTCGAACCCGGCCCGGCCACGCTGGCCCGGCACGCCCTCCTCGGCGCCGCCTACGCGTCGGTGGCCCACGCCGTCACCGCACCCCGCGTCGGGCTGCTCTCCGTCGGCCTGGAGACCGGCAAGGGCGACCGGTTGCGCCGCGTAGCCGCGCCCGCGCTCGCCGCCGCGCCGCTGCCCTGTGACGGCCGCTACGTCGGCCTGGTCGAGGGGTACGACATCTCGCTCGGCACCCGCGCCGACGTCGTGGTGACCGACGGCTTCACCGGAAACGTCCTGCTGAAGGCCATCGAGGGCGCGTACGCCATGGCCGGCGGCCCACCGTCACGCGGCGGCGCCCCACGTGCCGCCGCGCTGCTCGGGGTGGGCGGCACCGTGGTGGTGTGCCACGGCGCGGCCGGCTCCGAGGACGTCGCCTCCGGTATCGCGCTCGCGGCCCACCTGTGGCGCCGCGACGCCGCCGGAACGGTCCGCGCCCTGCTCGCCGACATCCCGCACGATCTCGCACCTGACCGACACGACACCGAGGTAGCACCATGACCAACGACAAGCGGCGGCGTGCTCCCGTCGGCCACCTGGAGGCGGCCTTCGGGGTGTCGCTCGACCCGGAACTGCTGGAGCGCGCGCTGACCCACCGCTCGTACGCGTACGAGAACGGCGGCCTGCCCACGAACGAGCGGCTGGAGTTCCTGGGCGACTCGGTCCTCGGCGTGGTGATCACCACAGCGCTGTTCCACAACCACCCCGACCTGCCCGAGGGGCAGCTGGCGAAGCTGCGCGCCAGCGTGGTCAACATGCGGGCGCTCGCCGACGTGGCGCGTGGTCTCGGCCCGGACGGGCTGGGCGCGTACCTGCTGCTCGGCAAGGGCGAGGAGGCCACCGGCGGACGGGACAAGGCGAGCATCCTGGCCGACACGCTGGAGGCGCTGCTGGGCGCGATCTATCTCCAGTACGGCCTGGACACCGCCGCCATCGTCATCCACCGGCTGTTCGACCCGCTGATGGCCGAGTCGGCGGGCCGGGGCGCGGCGCTGGACTGGAAGACCAGCCTCCAGGAGCTGACCGCCGCGCTCGGGCTCGGCGTGCCCGAGTACCGGATCGAGGGCACCGGGCCTGATCACCTCAAGACGTTCACCGCGTGGGTGGTGGTGGCCGGCAACCGCTACGGCGGCGCGGAGGGACGCAGCAAGAAGGAGGCCGAGCAGCGCGCGGCCGAGTCGGCCTGGCGGACGCTCACCGAGCAGGCCGAGGCAGAGGCGGCGGCGCAGTCCCAGGCGGAGACGAGCCCGCAGGTCCAGGACGACGCCACGGACGTCGAGGCGGGCGCGGGCCGTGCCTGAGCTGCCCGAGGTCGAGACCGTCCGGGTGGGACTCGCCCAGTGGGTGATCGGCCGGCGGATCGCCGCCGTCGAGGTACGCCACCCCCGCGCCGTACGCCGGCACGCGCCCGGTGGCGCGCACTTCGCCGACGTGCTCGCCGGCCGGACGGTCACCGGCGTGCAGCGCCGGGGCAAGTACCTCTGGCTGCCGCTGGACAGCGGCGACGCGGTGATCGGCCACCTCGGCATGTCCGGCCAGCTGCTGCTGCAGCCGGTCGGCGCGGCCGACGAACTGCACCTGCGGGTCCGGTTCCGATTCGCCGACGACGGGCCGGAGCTGCGCTTCGTCGACCAGCGCACGTTCGGCGGGCTGTCCGTGTCCGAAGGTGGGGCGGAGCTGCCCGCCGAGATCGCCCACATCGCGCGCGACCCGATGGACCCGGAGTTCTCCGACGAGGCGTTCGTGGCGGCGCTGCGGCGCAAGCGTACGGAGATCAAACGCGCGCTGCTCGACCAGACGCTGATCTCCGGAGTGGGCAACATCTACGCCGACGAGGCACTGTGGCGGGCGAAGCTGCACGGCACCCGCCCGGCCGACGCGCTCACCCGTCCGGCCGCGCTGCGGCTGCTCGGACACGTCCGGGACGTGCTCGCCGAGGCGATCAAGCAGGGTGGCACCAGCTTCGACGAGCTGTACGTCAACGTCAACGGCGAGAGCGGCTACTTCGACCGGTCGCTGAACGCGTACGGCCGGGAGGGGGAGCCCTGCCCGCGCTGCGGCGCGCCGATCCGGCGGGAGGCGTTCATGAACCGGTCCTCCTACAGCTGCCCGCGATGCCAGCCGCGGCCCCGGGGCACCCTCCGGGGATGACCCCGAGCCGGTTCGGGGTTGCGCCGGTGTGCTTCGCCCGACGGTCCCCGGAGACGCGCCGGAGCGTACCCGGAGATGCCCTTTTCCGCCCGGTCCGCGCGGCCGGTTCCGGCCGCGCGGACCTCGTCCGCCGGATCGGGGACGAGCGGGGGCCGTTCCCCGATGTCGGGGCCCCGCCTGCTGCCTAGCGTCATCTGGGGTCGGCACAGGGCCGGCATCAGGAGGGTGGAACCCGGGACATGGGCAGGCGACCGGTGGCCGTGCGGCTGGCACGGTGGAGTGCGGAGCATCCGTGGCGCGCGATCGCGTTGTGGGTGGTCTTCGTGGCGGTGTGTTTCGTGGGCGGCAGCGCCGCCGGGCTGAACGAGGCGACCGACGAGGATCAGGCGATCGGCGAGTTCGGACGGGCACAGCTGATCGTCGACAGTGGCGGGTTCGACCGGCCGGCGACTGAGAACGTGCTGATCACCGCCCGCTCGGGCTCGCTCGACCAAGCCGCGGCGAAGGCCGCCGCGCAGGACGCGGCGGACCGGCTGCGGCAGGTCGACGGCGTGGCCTCGATCGGTACGCCGATGCCGTCGCGCGACGGCAGCGCGCTGCTGGTGCCGATCACCATGTCGGGCGACCCGGGCACCGCCGGTGACCGGGTGCAGCCGCTGCGGGACACCACCGCCAAGGTGCAGGACGCGCACCCGCAGCTGCGGGTGGAGCAGGTCGGCGGCCCGTCGATCGACAAGGCGCTCGACGACACGCTCGGCAAGGACTTCAAGCGCGCCGAGCTGCTCAGCCTGCCGGTGACGCTGGCCATCCTGATCATCGCGTTCGGCGCGCTGATCGCCGCCGGGGTGCCGGTGCTGCTGGCGCTCTCCTCGGTGGCCGCAGCGATGGGCCTCTCCACACTCGCCTCGCACCTGGTGCCGGCCACCGACACCACCGCCAGCGTCATCCTGCTGATCGGCATGGCGGTCGGCGTTGACTACTCGCTGTTCTACGTGCGGCGGGAACGGGAGGAACGGGCGAAGGGCCGATCCGGACTGGACGCGGTGGAGATCGCGGCGGAGACCTCCGGGCACGCCGTGGTGGTCTCCGGCACCGCTGTGATCATCTCGATGGGCGGTCTGCTGCTCGCCCAGGACGCGATCTTCTCGTCGCTGGCGGTCGGCTCGATCCTGGTGGTCGCGGTCGCCGTGATCGGCTCGCTCACAGTGCTGCCGGCGCTTCTGGCGAAGCTGGGCCGCTGGGTGGACCGGCCGCGGGTGCCGCTGCTGTGGCGCCTCACCGCGCCGCGTGACGGGCAGCCGGCCCGGCCCCGGTTCTGGCCGGCGGTGCTCAAGCCGGCGCTGCGCGCGCCGGTGGCCACGCTGCTGATCTCGGTCGCGCTGCTGCTCGCGCTCACCGCGCCCGCGCTCGGCATGAAGCTGAAGTTCCCCGGCCCGGAGGACGTGCCGCGCACCACGGCGGCCATGCAGGCGTACGACCGGCTCACCGCGGCCTTCCCGAGCAACGGCACCAGCCACACGGTCGCCGTGCGGGCACCCGCCGAGCAGGCCGACCGGGTGCGGGCCGCGCTCACCGACCTGGCCGGCCATACCGCCGCCGACCCGCTCTTCGCGCCGGCCGAGGGGGACGGCCCGGAGATCCAGGTGTCGGCGGACCGGCGGGTGTCGGTGCTGGAGGTGGCCACGCCGCACGCCAGCCGCTCCGACGAGGCGTCCCGGTCGCTGCACGAGCTGCGCGAGGACCTGGTCCCGGCCACGCTCGGCGGCATCCCGGGCGTGGAGTACGCGGTCGGCGGCGGCGTGGCCGCCAGCGAGGACTACGCCGCCCACATCTGGGCGAAGCTGCCGATCGTCGCGGCGTTCGTGCTGGCGCTGACGTTCCTGGTGATGGCGTGGACGTTCCGGTCGATGGTGGTGGCGCTGACCTCGATCGTGCTGAACCTGCTCTCCGCCGGCGCCGCGTACGGGCTGCTGGTGCTGGTCTTCCAGAGCACCTGGGCGGAGGGGCTGCTCGGCTTCACCTCGATGGACGCGATCGTCACCTGGCTGCCGCTGTTCCTGTTCGTGGTGCTGTTCGGACTGTCGATGGACTACCACGTCTTCGTGGTCAGCCGGATCCGCGAGGCGGTCGACCGGGGGATGCCGACCCGGGAGGCGGTGGCGCACGGGATCACCTCGTCGGCCGGGGTGGTGACCAGTGCGGCGGTGGTGATGGTGGCGGTGTTCTCCATCTTCGCCACGCTCAGCATGATCGACTTCAAGCAGCTCGGCATCGGCCTGGCGGCGGCGATCCTGCTGGACGCCACGATCATCCGCGCGGTCGTGCTGCCCTCGGTGATGACGCTGCTGGGTGACGCGAACTGGTGGGCGCCGCGGTTCATGCGCCGCCGGACGCCCACCCCGGCGGTCGAGCCGCCGCCCGCTCCGGCGCCGGAGCTGGTCGGCGCCCGCTGAGCCCGAGCGGACCCGCCCCGGCGCCCAACCGGAAGTGCCGAACAGCTTGACATCAGTTCCGGCTCGTGCCGGCCGCTGAGAAGGCATTCGTGTTCGCGCGGTATACCTGAGAGTCATAACTATGACTCTCAGGTATACCGCCTTCCGTGCATCTGTTCGCCGCTGAGGGTGACGGAGAGTGTTGGCAGCTTTCGTACCGGATGATCGTCATCGGCGCCCCGCTCCCCGGCGAGCGGGGCGGCGGGGTTGTCACGGCAGGGCGCACGGCTCCCGCCAGGCGTCCAACTGGCGGTCCTTGCGGATCGAGGCGAAGCCGTAGCCGACCGAGGTGACGCAGAAGTCCGCCGGCTCGCCGGTGTACTCGACGTGGAAGACCGGCTTGCCGGCGTCGACGAACGGCAGCAGCTTCGCGCACTCGCGGCGGCGTACGCACTCCTGGTTGACCGCGAAGTCGAAGTCGGGGGCCAGCGCGGCCACCTGCGGCACGTCGTCGACCAGGCCGGGGGAGAGGTCCAGCTTGCGGGCCAGCCCGGCCAGCCGGCGGTTGAACAGCAGCTGGTCGTCGAAGTCCAGCGGGAAGCCGGAGCGGTGCCGGTAGCCGTCCGCGTCGGCGAGCGCCACCGCGCCGAAGCCCTTGCCCCGGCACAGCCGGAACCGGTCGGCCAGCACCGGAGCGAGCGCGTCCCAGCCCCGTACGTCCAGGAAACGGCTCCCCGGCCGCCCCGGCACGCCCGCGCCGCGTACGGCGGCGGGGAAGCGGGTGGCGTCCGGGTCGCCGGCGGCGTACGTGCCGACCCGGACGTGGCAGACCAGCCGGCGGCTCTGCTCGCGCAGCTCGGCGGTCTCGGCCGAGGTGGTCGCCACCGGATCGAGGAGGAAGACGTCGGCGTCGGCTGTGACGTCCACCGGGGTGGTGAGCTGCCACTGCCACCGCCAGCGGTCGGCCTGAGCGGCCGGCCAGGGCGTGGGCGCGCCGGGCGGCGTGATCGGCCGGCGGCAGGCCGGCACCGGGGCGAGCAGCAGCGCGGTCAGCGCGAGCGCCACGCCCCGGCGCGGGCCACGTCGGCGGACGCGGGCCGGCCGGGAGCGCGGCACGGCCCACACCGGCCGGATCCGCATCGACAGCTCCCCGGACGCGGGCGGCCCGACGCCGCCCCCGACCGGTCAACGAACGCCGGGCCGGTCACGACGCGCGGTCAGCTCGGGGTGGCGAAGACCTGCGTCCAGTACGGCCCGTTGCTGCGCGCAACGCCCACACCGATCTGGGTGTACGAGCAGTTGAGGATGTTCTTCCGGTGGCCTTCGGAGTTCATCCAGCCCTCCATGACCGCCGCCGGGGTCTGGTAGTTCCAGGCCACGTTCTCGCCCACCATGCGGTAGCTGTAGCCGGCGGCCTTGACCCGGTCCCAGGGCTGGCTGCCGTCGCTGCCCGTGTGGTCCATCTTCTTGTGGTCGGCCTGGTCCTGGCTGTGCCGCTGGGCGGCCAGGTTCAGCTTGGCGTTGACCGTGAGCGCCTTGCAGCCGGCCTTCGCCCGCTCCTGGTTCACGATCGTGACGACCTTCTGGAGTTCGGCGCTCAGCCCGGTCGTGGCGGTGGCCTTGGTGCTCGTGGAGCCGCCGCCCGACGTGCCGCTGCTCGGGGCGCTGCTGCGCTCCTGCTGCCGCGACGGGGCGGTGCTGCGGCTCGGCTTCGGGGTGGCCTTCTTCGTCGGGCTCGGCGCGACGGTGGTCGGTACGGCGGACGGGCTCGCCGACTCGGGCGCGAGCGCGTCGGCGGGCGCCTCATCGGTCCCGTCGGGCGCCTGCGGCGCGGCGGCCACCGGCGCGTCTGCGGAGGTGCGCTTCGTGCCCTGGCCGTCGCCGGGCAGCAGGACGGCGCCCACGCCGAGGCTCACCACGAGCGTCGCCGCGGCGGCGGCCCCGCCGATCACGAGTGGCCGGGACAGGCGCCGCTTCGGGCGCTGCCGGTCGTCGGCCGGGGTGTCGGTCGCCGGCTGCCAGGTCGCGGTGGGCTGTTCCCAGCCAGCGGCCGGCTGCTCGTGCCCCGGCCAGGCGGTGGGCTGGTCCTGGCCCTGCCACGCCGCGGGCTGCTCGTGGCCCCGCCACGCGGGCTCCTGGCCGTGCCACGCGTCGGTCGGCTGCTCCTCGCCGTTCCACCTGTCCCGGGCCGGCGGGTACGAGCCGGCGGGTCCGTAGGCCGGGGGTGCGCTCTCGGGACGGAAGCCCCCGGCGACCGGCTCGACGCCGTGACCGGCGGGCCGCTGCTGCGCTTCGTCCCCGAACAGGTACGACGACCGCGGCTCGGGCCGGTCGCTGAGCCACGCCGGACCCTCGTCGGTCGGCGGCTCGGGACGCCGGCGGGCGCCCTCCGGTTCGATCGGGTCGTTCCAGCGGTACACGCCTGTCCCCTCCACGGGTCGGTTGCGGGCCGGGGTGACGCTACGGGCGCACTCCGAGCTGCGGCAACGTGGCTAAGAAAGAGTTAAGGCGAAGCCGGCGGCAAGGATGAGTCGTTCACACATTTCCGGCGTACAGTAAAGGCGTCCGGACAGAGCGTGTCCGCGCCTTGTGGCAGCCCCCCGGCGAGTGGACCGGCCGACGTGGAGATGATCTACGGCCTTGGTCAACTTGACGAAGGAGGGGGTTTCGGCTCAATATGTAGGTGTCGCCAGTCGCGCCCAGCCATGCCCCGATGCAGTGGGAATGGCAGCCGCGAACATCATGGGCGCGCGTTGGCCGGCCTTTCCGGCAGCGCACATCAAGGAGTCAGCATGGCGAAGGCCCTCTACGGCCACGTAAGTGCAGCGCCCGACCGGCGTCTGCTCGACGAGGTCACCCGACTGCGTGCCAGGGTTCAGGCACTGGAGTTCGAGATCACGCGTCTGCGCGCCGACAACGATCGGCTTGCGGCGGCAGCGGCGGAGGCCGATGACCTCCTCCGTCTGGCCGAGCCCGCACTGACCTGATCTCCAGTTGTCGGTAAACTGAATCGCACCACACCGAAAAGCGCGCCGACACTCAAGTGCCGGCGCGCAGCCATGTGCGGACCCCTTTTCGTCGCCGGCGTCGCAATTCTCGATCTTGCGGAACCGCCCGGAATTGCGCCCGGTAATTGTGATCATGCATTTCCGTTCCGCCCGCGACCGCCGGGCGGAAAGCGGACAGCCGGTCCGGCGGGTGGGTCGCGTGGCGGCGGCGCCCCGGTCCCGGGTTAGTCTGCGGGTTCACCAGGTCCGCGCAGCCGGCGACGGTACGGCGGCCACCGGACGAGGATCGAGAAGGTGCATCTCAAGAGCCTGACGGTGAAGGGCTTCAAGTCCTTCGCCTCCGCCACGACGTTGAAGCTGGAGCCCGGGATCACCTGCGTGGTGGGCCCGAACGGCTCCGGCAAGTCCAACGTCGTCGACGCCATCGCCTGGGTGCTCGGCGAGCAGGGCGCCAAGGCGCTGCGCGGCGGCAAGATGGAGGACGTCATCTTCGCCGGCACCGCCGGACGGGCGCCGCTGGGCCGGGCCGAGGTCACCCTCACCATCGACAACACCGACGGCGCGCTGCCGATCGAGTACACCGAGGTCTCCATCACCCGCCGGATGTTCCGCTCCGGCGAGAGCGAGTACGAGATCAACGGCGACTCCTGCCGCCTGCTCGACATCCAGGAGCTGCTGTCCGACTCGGGCATCGGCCGCGAGATGCACATCATCGTCGGGCAGGGCCGGCTCGACGGCATGCTGCACGCCAAGCCGGAGGACCGGCGGGCGTTCATCGAGGAGGCGGCGGGCGTCCTCAAGCACCGCAAGCGCAAGGAGAAGGCGCTGCGGAAGCTCGACGCGATGCAGACCAACCTCAACCGCCTGACCGACCTCACCGCCGAGCTGCGCCGCCAGCTCAAGCCGCTGGGCCGGCAGGCCGAGGTGGCCCGCCGCGCCGCCGGCATCCAGGCCAACCTGCGCGACGCCCGGCTGCGGCTGCTCGCCGACGACCTGCACACGCTGCGGACCACACTGGACAAGGAGATCGCCGACGAGACCGCGCTGCGCGAGCGGCGCGAGCTGATCGAGGCCGAGCACGGCGAGGTGCAGGGCCGCCTCGGCGAGCTGGAGGCGGCGCTGGCCGAGGACGCGCCGCTGCTCGCCGCGGCGCAGGACACCTGGTACCGCCTCTCCGCGCTCCAGGAGCGGTTCCGCTCGATCGAGCAACTGGCCCGGGAGCGGCTGCGTCACCTCAGCGCCGCCGGCGACGACGAGCGCCCCGGGCGCGACCCCGAGCAGCTGGAGGCGGAGTCGCGGCGGGTCCGCGAGCAGGAGGAGGAACTGCGCGCGGCGCTCACCGAGGACCAGATCCGGCTGGCCGAGGCGGTCGAGCACCGCCAGGAGCTGGAACGGCAGCTCGCCGCCGCCGAACGGGAACTGGTCGCCGCGGCCAAGGCGATCGCCGACCGGCGGGAGGGGCTGGCCCGCCTGACCGGCCAGGTCAACTCCGCCCGGGCGCGGACCACGAGTGCCGGCGAGGAGATCGAACGGCTCGCCGCCGCGCACACCGACGCGATGGGCCGCGCCGAGAAGGCGCAGGCCGACCTGGACGCGGTCGCCGAGCAGTCGACCGAGGCGGACCGGGACAACGCCGACCTGGACGCCCGGCACGACGAGGCGGTGGCCGTCCACGAGCGGGCCCAGGCGGCGGTGCGCAGCCTGGCCGACGGGGAGCGCGCCGCCGAGAAGGACGCCGCCACCTGGAAGGCCCGCGAGGAGGCGCTCGCCATGGGGCTGCGCCGCAAGGACGGCGCAGGGGAGCTGCTGGCCCGCGCCGACCAGGTGCCGGGGCTGCTCGGCAGCCTCGCCGGGCTGCTCACCGTCGCCCCCGGTGACGAGGCGGCGCTCGCCGCCGCGCTGGGCGGCCTGGCCGACGCGGTGGCGGTCAGCGGTGTGGACGAAGCGGTCGAGGCGATGCGGCTGCTCAAGATCTCCGACGCCGGCCGGGCCGGGCTGCTGGTCGGCAGCCCCGCCGGGCCGGGCATGGACGGGCCCGCCGACGCGTTGCGCCCGAAGCTGCCCGAGGGCGCCCGCTGGGCCCCCGACCTGGTGGAGTGCTCGCCCGCGATCCGCCCGGCCGTGCACCGGGCGTTGCGCGACGTGGCGCTCGTCGACGACCTGGCCGCCGCGTCCGCGCTCGTCGCCGCGAATCCGGAGCTGCGCGCTGTCACGCCCGACGGCGACGTGGTCGGGGCGTACGCGGCGGCGGGCGGGTCGGCCAAGGCGCCCAGCTTCATCGAGGTGCAGGCCGCCGTCGAGGAGGCGCGGGCCAACCGGGCCACCGCCGAACGCACCGCCGCCGAGCTGCGCGAACAGCTCGCCGAGGCGCGCGCCGAGGTGGCCGCCGCCAAGGAGGCGGTGCAGCACGCCGCCGCCGCCAAGCGGGAGGCGGAGAGCCACCGCAACGCCGCCGCGCGCCGCCTCGCCGAACTGGGCGCCGCAGCCCGCTCGGCCAAGGCGGAGACCGACCGGCTCGGCGAGTCCCGGGCACGCGCCGAGGCGGCCCGGGAGCGGGACCTCGCGGCGCTCGCCGAGCTGGAGGAACGACTGCGGCTGGCCGAGGCCACCCCGCTCGACGCCGAACCCTCCACCGAGGAGCGCGACCAGCTCGCCGCCATGGTGCCGCAGGCACGGCAGAACGAGATGGAGGTCCGGCTCGCGGTGCGTACCGCCGAGGAGCGGGTGGCCTCGATCGCCGGGCGGGCCGACTCGCTGGCCCGGCAGGCCACCGCCGAACGGGCGGCGCGGGAGCGCGCCGCGGCCCGGCGCGCGGCCCGCACCCGCGGCGCCCAGATCGCCCGGGCCGTGGTCGGCGGCGCCCGGGAGGCGCTCACCCGGCTCACCGTCTCCATCGCCCGGGCCGAGGAGCACCGCGACGCCGTCGCCCGCGAGCGCGCCGCCCGCGAGGCCGAGCTGTCCGAGGTACGCGGCGCGGCCAAGCGCCTCGCCGCCGAGCTGGAACGGCTCACCAGCCAGGTGCACCGCGACGAGGTGGCCCGCGCCGAGCAGCGGATGCGCATCGAGCAGCTGGAGGCCAAGGCCGCCGAGGACTTCGGGCTGGACGTGCCCACGCTCGTCGCCGAGTACGGCCCGGACCGGCTGGTCCCGCCCACCGACGCGGACGTGGCGCTCGCCGAGAAGGAGGGCCGGCCGGTGCCCGAGCCGGTCCGCTACGAGCGGCCGGTGCAGGAGAAGCGGGCCGCCAAGGCGGAGCGGGAGCTGGCCCTGCTGGGCAAGGTGAACCCGCTCGCGCTGGAGGAGTTCGCGGCGCTGGAGGAGCGCTTCAAGTTCCTCTCCGAGCAGCTGGAGGACCTCAAGGCGACCCGGCGCGACCTGCTCACCGTGGTCAAGGACGTGGACGACCGGATCCTGGAGGTCTTCGCGAGCGCGTTCGAAGACACCGCACGGGAGTTCGAGCAGGTCTTCACCGTGCTGTTCCCCGGCGGCGAGGGCCGGCTCGTGCTCACCGACCCGGAGGACCTGCTCACCACCGGTGTCGAGGTCGAGGCCCGCCCGCCGGGCAAGAAGATCAAGCGGCTCTCGCTGCTCTCCGGCGGGGAGCGGTCGCTGACCGCGGTGGCGATGCTCGTGGCGATCTTCCGCGCCCGGCCCAGCCCGTTCTACATCATGGACGAGGTGGAGGCGGCGCTCGACGACGTGAACCTGGGCCGCCTGATCACACTGCTGGCGCAGTTGCGGGAGAAGAGCCAGCTCATCGTGATCACGCACCAGAAGCGGACCATGGAGATCGCCGATGCGCTCTACGGAGTGACGATGCGCGCCGGTGTGACCCAGGTGATCAGCCAGCGGCTCAACCGGGCCGACGACGAGGAACAGGTGACAGACGAGTGAGTCGGGAACGCGCCACGGCGCTCCTGGTGGACTTCGACGGCGTGCTGCGCCGCTGGGATCCGGCGGTGGCCGCCGGTGTCGAGCGGGAGTACGGGCTGCCCGAGGGCGTCCTCGGTGAGATCGCGATGTCCTGGGGGCTGCTCCAGCCGGTGCTCACCGGCCAGGTCAGCCACGCGAAGTGGATGGCGAGCGTGGCCGACGCGCTGACCCCGACGATCGGCGACCCGGAGCGGGCCCGGGCGGCGGTGGACCAGTGGCAGAGCTACCGCGGCGAGGTCGACCCGGACGTGCTGGCGTTCGTCCGCGAGGTGCGGGCCGCCGGCGTACGGGTGGGGCTGGGCACCAACGCGACCGACCTGCTCGACGCCGACCTGGCCGCGCTGGGCCTGATCGGGGAGCTGGACGTGATCGTCAACTCCTCGGTCGTCGGGGTGCACAAGCCGGCGAAGGAGTACTTCCAGGCCGCCTGCGAGGCGCTGGAGACGCCGCCGGGGCGGGTGCTGTTCGTCGACGACGAGGACCGCGCGGTGGCCGGCGCCCGGGTGGCTGGTCTGTCCGCGCACCGCTGGAGCGGCCCGGCCGACCTGCGGTACCTGCGGGCGGCGCTGGCGTACTGAGCCGGACGGGCCCCGTGTCCCGCCCGGCTCGTGCGCCGCTCACCGCAGGCCCGGCACCTCGGTGACAGTGAACGGCGGGGCGGGCGTGGTCGCGAAGAGCTGGCTGTCCACCCAGAGCAGTCGGCCGGCGTCGCGCGCCACCGAGGTGGGCGACCGCTGGATGCCGACCGGGCGGGACCGGTCGACCACCTGGGCGGTACGTAGTTCCTGGTCGAGCCGGGCCAGGTTCACCAGGAACCGGGTGCCGCCGGCGCCGTCCGGTTCGTTGACCACGCCGTAGAGCCGGTCCCCCTCCAGCAGCAGGCCGTCCGCGCCCATCCGGCCACCGCTCACCTCGACCTCGGTCACGGACCGGTCGGCGAGGTCGACCCGGAACAGGCGCTCGCCGCCCTGCTCCGCGACGAGGGCGACCCGGCCCGACGGGTCGACCACGATGCCGTTGAGGAAGACCGGGACGGCCGGGAAGTCGTCCGGACCCACCCAGGGGACCAGGGCGCCGACGCGCCCGCCGGTGAGCCCGGCCCGCCACACGGTGCCGGTGGCGGAGTCCGTGACGTAGACGGCGTCTTCGGTGACCGCCAGGTCGTTGAGGGCCGCGCCGGGTGCGGCGGCGCGGCGGGCCAGCAGGTTGCCGTCCGGCGCGTACACGAAGAGCGTGCCGGTGGTCCAGCCGGCGACGAGGACGCGGCCCCGGCGGTCCACCCGGACCCCGGCGGCGCTGGTCCGGCCGTCGGCGCCGGGGGCGAGGAACGGGCGCAGCCCGGCCCGGCGGGTGTCGCCCCGGTAGACCGCGCCGGTGGCCGAACTCGTCACGTACATCGTGCCGCTGGCGGTTACCGCGAGCCCTTCGGGCAGCACGCCGGGCGCGCGGGAGACGACGTAGGTGTCGGGATGGACGTCGGTGGGGGCGGGCCGGGGTACGCCGACGGTCACCGCCGTCAGGACCGCGGTGGCCGCCGCAGGGAGTGTCTTCACGCCACGCAGCGTCCGGCGGCGCCGGCCCGCCCGGAAGCCCCTTTCGGCACGGGCCGAAAGGTGGCTACCGTTCGCCGGTGACCACCCTGCGACTCAACGCCGCCGACCTGAGCCGCACCGTCCTGCGGTCCGAACCGGCGGTGCTGGTCGAGCTGGCGATGGCCGCCCAGCGGCTGGTCCTGGCCGACGTGCCGGAGCACCTCGCCGGGTGGCGGACCCGGACCCGGGCGGCGTTGCGCCCCGAGATGCGTTCCTACCTGGACCTGTGCCGGACGCCGTACCTGGTGCCGGACCTGGTGACCCCGCCGGTGTTCGACGGCGGCCTCGACGCCCTGCTGGACCGGGTCGCCGGCACCCCGGACGAGGTGCTCGCCGCCGAGCTGGGCCCGCTGGTGGCGTCCGGCGCGCTGCCCGCCCGGGTGGCGCCGCTGGCCGCCGGGGAGCCCGCCGCCCGGGCCCGGCTGCGGGCCGCGATGCGCGCCTTCCACGGCGTGGCGCTCGCGCCCTACTGGTCGGAGATCGAGGGCGCGGTACGGGCCGACCGGGCGGTACGCGGCCACACGCTGGCGGCCGGCGGCCTCGACCGGGTGTTGCGCGATCTCAGCCCGTACCTGGCCTGGGCCGAGACGGGGGAGCACTACGCGCTGTCCTACCGGTGCGCGGTCGCCGACGACGTCGAGGTGGCCGCGGGCGGCCGGGGCCTGACCCTGCTGCCCTGTCATCTCGCCCCGCAGCCCTACCTGCTGGCGGACCCGGGCGGCCCGCTGGTGCTGGTCTACCCGATCCGGCCGGGGCGGCGTGAGCTGGGGGCCGGGGCGCCACTGGCCGACCTGCTCGGGCGGACCCGGGCGGCCGTGCTGGCGGCGACCGCCGACGCTCCCGGCACCTCCCAGCTGGCCCGCCGGGTCGGCGTCTCCGCGGCCACCGCCAGCGAGCACGCGGCGACCCTGCGGGCCGCCGGGTTGATCACCACGCGGCGGGACGGCGCGGGGGTGCGGCACTGCCTCACCCCGCTGGGCGAGCAGGTGCTGCGGGCGGGCGGCCCGGCAGGGGTCAGGCCCCGGTGACGCCGTCGATACGCTCGCGGATCAGGTCGGCGTGGCCGTTGTGCCGGGCGTACTCCTCGATCATGTGCATGTAGACCCAGCGGACGCTCATCGTCCGAGTCTCGGCGGTGCCGTCCCGGCGGGGGCGCCGGAAGGTCTGATCCAGGGAGAGGGCGGCGGCGGCCTGCCGGGCGGCGGCGACCTCGGCGAGGTAGGTGGCGAAGGTCTGCTCCGGGTCGGCGTCGGCGACCGCGTTCAGGTCGGCGTCCGGGTCTTCCTGGTCGTCGTAGAGGCCGGGTGCACCAGGGTGTCGCGGTGGTGGTCGAGCCAGCCTTCGAGCATGGTGCGCTCGTCGGCGACGTAGGGCTCGTGGCGGCGGTCGATCTCGGGTGCGGTCCAGGTCATGGGCGCAGATGTTAAGAGGGGCCCCCTGTACAACGCGAGGCGTTAACAGGGGGCCCTTCCTTACACCCTCAGGGGACCACGACGACGGGCCAGCGGCCGGTGCGCACGAGCCGGGTGGCGACCGAGCCGACCAGCTTGTGCCCGGCCTGCTCCGAGGAGCCGACCACCACCATGTCGGCCCGGTGCTCGTCGGCGGCCCGGCACAGCTCGGTGTAGGCGTCGCCGCGCCGGCACAGGAACGTCACCGGCAGGTCCAGTTCCTCGGCCCCGCGCCGGCACTCGGCACGCAGCTCGTCGGCCAGCTCGTCGTGGGTCTGCTGGACCGCCCCGGCCACCACGCCGGAGAGCATCGCGCTGTACGAGGCCGGCGAGCTGACGAACACCGCCACCAGCGTGGCGCCCTGCCGCCGGGCCAGGCCGGCGGCGTACGCGGCGGCGCGCCGCGAGGTGCGGCTGCCGTCCACGCCGACGAGCACCACCCGTGGCCCGTCCGTACCCCGTTCGTAGGGCAGCGGACGGGTCTGCGGGCCGTACCGCTCGCGCTCCGCGGCGTCCATCGTCAGTCCTTCGTTCCGGCGGGGACCGCCTCGGCCGTCTCCCGCCCGGCGGGGACCGGCTCGGCGTTGGAGCGGCGCAGCGGCACCTCACGGATGAGGACCACCGCGACGAGGGCGAGCAGCCCGAACGGGGCGGCGGCCAGGAAGATGTCACCCGCGGCGTGCCCGTACGCGGCCTCGACCACTGTGCGGATCGGGCCGGGGAGCGTGTGTACGTCCGGCAGACCGCCGCCGCCCGGCCCGGAGGCCGGGATGCCGAGGCGGCTCAGGCCGTCGGCCATGTAGCCGGTGACCCGGTGGCCGAGCACGGCGCCGAGCGCGCTCACGCCGATCGCGCCGCCGAGGCTGCGGAAGAACGCCACCACCGAGCTGGCCGCGCCGAGCTCGTCCGGGCGGACCGTGTTCTGCACGGCCAGCACCAGGTTCTGCATGGACATGCCGACGCCGAGGCCGATCAGCGCCATGAAGACCGCGAGGTGCCAGTACGGGGTGTCGGCGCGCATGGTGCCCATCAGCGCGAAGCCGGCGGTGAGCAGCACCGAGCCGATGACCAGCCAGCTCTTCCAGCGGCCGGTGCTGGTGATGATCCGGCCGACCACTGTCGAGGAGACCAGCAGGCCGCCGATCATGGGCAGCGTCATCAGGCCGGACATGGTCGGGCTGGCGCCGCGGCTGATCTGGAAGTACTGCCCGAGGAACACCGAGGCGCCGAACATGCCGACGCCGACCGCGATGCTGGCGATCACGGCGAGCGTGATGGTGCGGTTGCGGAACAGGTGCGGCGGGATCATCGGGTCGGTGGCACGCTTCTCGACCCGGGCCGCGAGCGCGCCGAGCAGCGCCGCGCCGGCCACCATCACACCGCTCTGCCAGGAGATCCAGTCGTACCGGTCACCGGCCAGGGTGATCCAGACCAGCAGCAGCGAGACGGCGGCGGTGATGAGCGTGGCGCCCCACCAGTCGATCTTCACCTCGCGCTTGACCACTGGTAGCCGCAGCGTCCGCTGGAGCACGATCAGGGCGAGCACGGCGAACGGCACGCCGACGTAGAAGCACCAGCGCCAGCCGAGCCAGGAGGTGTCCACGATGACGCCGCCGATGAGCGGGCCGCCGATGGTGCCGACGGCCATGACCGCGCCGAGGTAGCCGCTGTACCGGCCGCGCTCGCGCGGCGCGATCATCGTCGCCATGATCACCTGGGCGAGGGCGGTGAGGCCGCCCGCGCCGACGCCCTGCACCACCCGGCAGGCGATCAGCTCGCCGGTGGTCTGGGCCTGCCCGGCGAGCACCGAGCCCAGCACGAAGACCACCAGGGAGAGCTGGACCAGCAGCTTCTTGCTGAACAGGTCGGAGAGCTTGCCCCAGATGGGCGTGGTCGCGGTGGTCGCCAGCAGCGTCGAGGTGACCACCCAGGTGTACGCGGACTGACCGCCGCGCAGGTCGGTGATGATCCGCGGCAGCGCGTTGGAGACGACCGTGGAGGAGAGGATCGCGACGAACATGCCCAGCAGCAGGCCGGAGAGCGCCTCCAGGATCTGCCGGTGGGACATGTCGACGGCGGTCGCCCGTGCGGGCGCAGTCGCCTGAGTCATCGTGAAGTGCCTCCGGAGCGGGGGAGAAAGGTTGCCTCGGGCAACCGTAGAAGCCGTTGCCTTGAGCAACAACTCGGGCCGGGCGCGGATTGTTCCCCCTGCCGGCGGGCTCAGAACGACTCGTTGAAGCGGTGCATCAGCCGGGCGAGGTCCGCCACGTCCTCTTTCGGCCAGCTTTCGAGCGAACGCCTTATCTGTCCGAGTCGCGCCGCCCGGGCCGCGTCGAACCGCCGGGTGCCCTCCTCGGTGAGGCTGAGCTGGGCCGCCCGCCGATCGGTCGGGTCCGGGTCGCGGCGGACCAGACCCAGCGCCTCCAGCCCGCCGATCTGGCGGCTCAGCGTGCCCTTGCCGATCCCCAGCTTCGCGGCCAGGTCGGTGAGCCGGATCGAGCCGGAGCGGCGCAGCCAGAGCAGCAGGCCGTACGCGTTGGGCTCCAGGTTCGGGTGGACCTCGCGGGCGATCTCCCAGGACAGCGCCCGGCCGCGGCGCAGCAACGCGGTCAACTCGTGCTCCACGGCGCGCAGCGTCTCGTCCACGCTCAGAGGGTACTCAGTCCTCGTCGCTGAGTTGCTGTCGCGCCACCGGCCGCAGCTCGCCCTCGCTCGTCGTCCCCTCGATCACCACGGCGGCCCTGCGGCCCTGGTGCGTGAGCGTGGCCACCGCGTTCCCGAAGTAGGGCCCGGCCAGCTTCCGCCAGCGCACCGGCGGGCGGCGTACGCCGGCCGAGCGCGCCAGCGCCCGGGTCGCCCCGGCCGGGCCGGGATTCCAGCCCAGCGTCATCAGCGGGCGCATCGCGGCCGGCACCTGGTTGTGGATCGGCGAACAGGTGAGCTGGTGCACGGGCGTACGGACGTTACGGTCGGCGAACCGGGCCCGGGCCACGTACGAGTGGTGCACGTCACCGGAGAGCACGCTGATCGACGCCGGTCGCGCGTACGCCGGCCCGGCGCCCACCCGTGCCCCGGTGCGCGGCGCGGTGCCGCTGCCCAGCCGCGCGAACAGCTCGCCCAGCGCCTCGAACGAGCGCCGGAACGCCCCCCAGTGCTCCAGGTCCAGCGCCCGGCGGATCTGCTCGGAGAGCCGGGCCACCCAGGGGCGGCCGGAGTCGGCCAGGCGCTCGTTCCACGCCTCGACGTGGTGGATGCCCGGCGGCAGCAGCCACGGCAGCGAGCTGCCCACCACCAGATGGTCGTAGGTGCCGTGCGCCTGATCGAGGAACCACGACCACTCGCCCGGCGGCAGCATCGCCCGGTTGCCCGGCAGGAGCACCCGGCTGGACCGGTTGTCCAGCATGACCAGGCGGGTGCGGCCCAGGTCCAGCGCGTAGCTCCACTGGTACTGCACGGCCCGCCAGCGCTCGGTGTCGTGCGCCAGGTCGGCCTCCTTGTCGACCCGCTCGCCGAACTCGTGCAGCACGCCGGTGGCGTCCTCGGCGGCGACGACCTTCGCGTACACCGGGTCGGCGGCGATCTCGTCCGGGCTGAGGTTGCCCAGGTGCTGGTAGACCCAGTAGGAGGCAAGGCCGCTGCGGATCCGCTCGGCCCACCACGGCTGCTCGCGCATGTCCGCGCGCCACGACTGCGAGGTGTTCCAGTCGTCGATCACCTCGTGGTCGTCGAAGATCATCACGCTCGGCACGGTGGAGAACAGCCAGCGGATCTCCGGGTCGCGCCACGACTCCAGGTAGAGCTTGGTGTACTCGTCGAAGCTCACCACCTGCGTCGCCGGGGCGTCCTTCGGCCGCCGCCGGCGCCGCTTGAGCAGCCGCCGCACGGTCGGCGAGGTCTCGTCCGCGTACACCTGGTCGCCGAGCAGCACCAGCAGGTCGGGCAGCACGGCCTCGTCGGGCGCGGCCATCACCCGGCGGGCGTACGCGTCCAGCGCGTCAGGCGGCAGCTTCCGCGCGGTGGAGTGCTGGGTGGTCTCCCGGCACGAGCCGAACAGCAGCCGCACCGGCTGGTCGGCGTCGTCGAGCGCGCGGGTGCGGATCACGCTGGGCGGGAACGACGAGTCGGGCAGCGGCCACGCCACCTCGTCGTCGATCAGCACCTCGTACGTCGTGGCGCTGTCCGGGGTGAGCCCGCTCACCACGACGATCGCGTAGTGGTGGTCGTACGCGGAGAAGGTGGGTGCACTGCCGGTGGCGCCGTCCGCGGTGCAGACGGTGACCACGGCGGGCGAACTGGTCTCCACCCAGACGGTCGCCCGCGTGTCGACGACCCGGCGCAGCAACGGGCCGATGAGCAGGCGGGAACCGGGCACGACACACCTCCGACAAGATCGTTTCGGCTGTTCCCTACCCGGCCGGCGGTTGCGGTACGCCTTCCGGTGCGAGCGTACCCGCAGGTTGTTCGCGTGCCGAGGCGGTGAGTGGGACGCGGTCGTCGGCATCTGACAGGATTTCGGGCATGACGGAATACCTCCTCGTCGCTCTCGCCCTGCTCGGCGTGCTGATCATCGGCGGCCTGAGCCTCGTGGTGCCCCGGCTGCGCCGGCGCCCGCAGCCGCCGCTGCCGCGCACGGAGGTCGACACCCGGACGGAGGAGGACCTGGCCGGCCCGCCGGTCGAGGCCCCCGAGGCGGAACTCACCACCGGTGTGGTGGTGGAGGCGCCGCCGGCCCCTCCGGTCGAGGTGCCGCAGGTCGAGGTGCCGGAGCCGACCGCCGGCCGGCTGGTCCGGCTGCGCTCCCGGCTGTCCCGCTCGCAGAACGTCTTCGGCAAGGGCCTGCTCGGCCTGCTCAGCCGCGACCGGCTGGACGAGGACACCTGGGAGGAGATCGAGGACAGCCTGATCACCGCCGACGTCGGCATCGACGCCACCCGGGAGATCGTCGACCGGCTGCGCGAGCGGACCCGGGTGCTCGGCACCCGCACCGGGGAGGAGCTGCGGGCGCTGCTCGCCGCCGAGCTGGTGAACGCGCTCGACCCGGGCCTGGACCGCTCGCTGCGCACCGCGCCGAAGGAGGGCGTCCCGGCGGTGGTGCTCGTGGTCGGCGTCAACGGCGCCGGCAAGACCACCACCTGCGGCAAGATCGCCCGGGTGCTCGTCGCGGACGGCCGCAGCGTGCTGCTCGGCGCGGCCGACACGTTCCGGGCCGCCGCCGCCGACCAGCTGGAGACCTGGGGCGGCCGGGTGGGCGCCGAGACGGTCCGCGGGCCCGAGGCCGCCGACCCGGCCAGCGTCGCGTTCGACGCGGTCAAGCGCGGCATCGACACCGGCGTCGACACCGTGCTCATCGACACCGCCGGCCGGCTCCAGAACAAGATCGGCCTGATGGACGAGCTGGGCAAGGTCAAGCGGGTCGTGGAGAAGCACGGCCCGATCGACGAGACGCTGCTGATCCTCGACGCCACCACCGGCCAGAACGGGCTGGAGCAGGCACGGGTCTTCACCGAGGCGGTCAACGTCACCGGCGTGGTGCTGACCAAGCTCGACGGCACCGCCAAGGGCGGCATCGTGATCGCCGTGCAGCGCAAGCTCGGCATCCCGGTCAAGCTCGTCGGCCTCGGCGAGGGCAAGGACGACCTGGCCCCGTTCGACCCGGCACAGTTCGTCGACGCGTTGCTCGGCACCGAGCCGCTCGCCCGGGACGCGTAGCCTCTCCCGTGACGACTGACGATCGCGCCTACGCGGGGTGGCGCGACCCCAGCCACCCGTCGCCACGCCTCGGGAGACCGTACGTGACTTCGCAGGAGATCCCGCTGCACGGCGGGAACGTGAGCACCGTGGTCCGTGTGGGAGACACGGTCCGGCGCAACGCCGGCCCGTGGACGCCCTCCGTGCACGCGCTGCTGCGCCACCTGGAGTACGTCGGATTCACCGGCGCGCCCCGGGCGCTCGGCATGGACGAGCGCAACCGGGAGGTCCTGTCGTACCTGGAGGGGGAGTGCGGGGAGTACCCGCTGGCCCCGCACTGGGTCACCGACGAGGCCCTGGTCACGGTGGCCACCATGCTGCGGATGTTCCACGACGCGCAGTACGGCTTCACCCCGCCGCCCGGCGCGGTCTGGCGCTCGTTCGGGCCGCCCCCGCCGGACACCGAGGTCATCTGCCACCACGACGCCGCGCCGCACAACGTGATCTGGCGGCCGGACGGCACGCTCGGGCTGATCGACTTCGACCTCGCCTCGCCCGGCGCCCGCATCTACGACGTGGCGTACGCCGCCTGGACCTGGGTGCCGATCTTCTCCGACCGGGACTCGATCACGCTCGGCTGGAAGCACCCGGACCGGCCGCGCCGGCTGCGGCTGTTCGCCGACGCGTACGGGCTGATCCCGCGCGACCGGCACCGGCTCATCCGGACCATCCGCAAGCGCATCGTCGACCACGTCGAGGGCATCCGGCGGATGGCCGCCGCCGGTGAGCCGGCGTTCGTCCGGATCGTCCACAAGGGCCACCTGCGTCGGCCTATGCGTGACCTGCGGCTGCTCGACTACGAGCGGCACCAGCTGGAGTACGCGCTGCGCTGAGCAAGATCGGCGTTCTTCACACGCCGGAAACAACCCGTCACGCGTCGGAAATCGCGCGGTGTCGCTGAAGGAAACAGCCGGCGACAAAGCTTCCGCGCAACCGGCTGACGGGCGATGCTGCCAGGTCTCAGTCGGAGGGAGGAATACGACAACGAGAGGAGGCAGCGTGGAGATCGACACCGGGAACACTGCCTGGTTGCTTGTCTCGACTGCCCTCGTGCTGCTCATGACCCCCGGTCTCGCGCTGTTCTACGGCGGCCTGAACCGGTCCAAGGGCGTTCTGAACATGATGATGATGAGCTTCTCGTCCATCGGGCTCGTCAGCATCCTGTGGCTTTTCTACGGCTTCACCGTCGCCTTCGGCGAGGGCGGCAGGTTCTGGGGTGACCTGGGCCAGTACCTGGGCACCAAGACCTTCGTCGGCGAGAACGACCTGTGGGGCGAGACCGGCATCCCGATCTACGTCTTCATCGCCTTCCAGATGATGTTCGCGATCATCACCGTGGCGCTGATCAGCGGTGCGCTGTCCGACCGGGTGAAGTTCGCCGGCTGGCTGCTGTTCGCGTTCGGCTGGGCCACCCTGGTCTACTTCCCGGTCGCCCACATGGTCTGGGGCGGCGGGCTGATCGGCGGCGACATCGGCGCGCTGGACTTCGCCGGTGGTACCGCTGTGCACATCAACGCCGGTGCGGCGGCGCTCGCGCTGGTGCTCGTGCTCGGCAAACGGGTCGGCTGGCCGCGCGAGAGCATGAAGCCGCACAACGTCCCGATGGTCGCCCTCGGCGCCGCGCTGCTGTGGTTCGGCTGGTTCGGCTTCAACGCCGGTTCCGAGCTGACCGCCGACGGGGTCACCGCGCTGGCGTTCATCAACACCCAGGTCGCCACCGCCGCCGCGCTGCTCGGCTGGATCGTGGTGGAGTGGCTGCGCGACGGCAAGCCGACCCTGGTCGGCGCCTCGTCCGGCGCCATCGCCGGCCTGGTCGCGATCACCCCGGCCTGTGCGTTCATCACCCCGGCCGCAGCGGTGCTGCTGGGCGTGGTGGCCGGTGCGGTCTGCGCCCTCGCGGTCGGCCTGAAGTACCGGCTCGGCTACGACGACTCGCTCGACGTGGTGGGCGTGCACTTCGTCGGCGGCTGGATCGGCTGCCTCTGGATCGGCCTGTTCGGCACCGCCTCGGTCAGCTCGCTGGTGGAGACCGACGGCCTGTTCGTCGGCGGCGACGCGTCGCTGCTCGGCAAGCAGGCGATCAGCGCGCTGATCGTCAGCGTCTACTCCTTCGTGGTCGCCTTCGCCCTGGGCTTCGTGATCGACAAGACGATCGGCCTGCGGGTCTCCGCCGAGGCCGAGGTCGACGGCATCGACATCGCCGAGCACGCGGAGAGCGGCTACGACCTGTCGCCCACCACGGGCAGCAGCGGTGGCGCGTTCGCGATGGCCGGGATCGGCGCCGGCAAGCCGGCCGCGGAGCCCGCTGTCGAGACCGACGAGTCCGCGCCGGTCAGCGAGAAGGTCGCCGGTTAACGTTCCTGGGATGGAGGGGTTGGACATGAAGCTGGTGACCGCGGTCATCAAGCCGTACCAGCTGGACGCGGTGAAGGAGGCTCTGCACGCGCTCGGCGTGGCCGGGCTGACCGTCAGCGAGGTCCAGGGCTACGGCCGGCAGAAGGGGCACACCGAGGTCTACCGGGGTGCCGAGTACACGGTCGAGTTCCTGCCCAAGATCCGGGTCGAGGTGCTCACCGACGAGATGGACGTCGACAAGATCGTGGACGCGATCGTCGGCGCCGCCCGGACCGGCAAGATCGGCGACGGCAAGGTCTGGGTGACCGGCGTCGAGGAGGTCGTCCGGGTGCGTACCGGCGAGCGCGGGCTCGACGCCCTCTGATCGCCGGACCCGCCGACGTGACCTCGTTGACCACGGCCGCCGCCCCCACCGGGGACGGCGCGCCCGTGGTCAACGAGGTCGCCGGCGTACCCGCAGGGATCGGCGCGGCGGCCCGGTCCGCGCGGGCCGACGCGCTCGACGCCTGGCTGTGCCGGGCCTTCCCGGACCGGGACGGCGTGGCGCTCGTCGCTGTGGGCGGGCTGGGCCGCCGCCAGTGCGCCCCCTACGGCGACCTCGACCTGGTGCTGCTGCACGCCGGGGTGCCCGGCATCGACGAGCTGGCCGCCTCGCTCTGGTATCCGATCTGGGACGCCGGGCTGCGGCTGGACCACTCGGTGCGCACCGTCGCCGAGGCGCTGTCGGTGGCCCAGGACGACGTCAAGGTCGCCCTCGGCCTGCTCGACGCCCGGCACGTGGCGGGCGACCCGGCGCTCACCGACCAGCTCTCCCGTACCGCCACCGACCACTGGCGGCGGACCGCGATCCGCCAGCTCCCCGGCCTGCGCGAGATCACCTCCGCCCGCTGGGAGGCGCACGGCGAACTGGCGTTCCTGCTCGAAGGCGACCTCAAGGAGGCGTCCGGCGGGCTGCGCGACGTGGGCATCCTGCGCGCCATCGCCACCGCCGGGGTCACCGACGCGCTCCGCCCCGCCGTGCACGCGGCACACCGGCGGCTGCTGGACACCCGCGACGCGCTGCACCAGCAGGTGGGCCGCCGGGTCGACCGCCTGGTCGCCCAGGAACGCGACGGCGTGGCGCGCCTGCTCGGCGCCGAGGACGGCGACGCGCTGCTGCGGCTGGTGGCCGGCGACGCCCGCACCGTGAGCCACGCCCTCGACGACGCCTGGCGGGCCGCCGACCGGCTCCGCTCCGGCCGGCACCGCGCCGCCCCCGGCCGTCCGCTGCGCCGCCCGGTCGCCCGGGACGTGGTGGAGCAGGACGGCGAACTGGTGCTCGCCCGTACCGCCATCGGGGCCCGCCCCGACCCGAGCCTGTCGCTGCGCGTGGCCGCCGCTGCCGCCACCACCCGGCTGCCGATCGCGCGGGCCACCTGCGAGTGGCTGGCCGCGTACTGTCCGCCGCTGCCGGCGCCCTGGCCACCGGCGGCCCGCGCCGCGCTGATCACCCTGCTCGGCGCCGGTCCCGGCCTGGTGCCCGCCTGGGAGACCTGCGACAGGTACGGGCTGATCGACCGCTGGCTGCCCGAGTGGACCCGGATGCGCAGCCTGCCCCAGCACAACCCGGTGCACCGGTTCACGCTCGACCGGCACCTGGTGCAGACCGCGTACGAGGCGAGCCGGCACACCCGCGACGTGGAACGACCTGACCTGCTGCTGCTCGGCGCATTCCTGCACGACATCGGCAAAGGGCTGGACGGTGACCACTCGGTGGTCGGCGCGCCGCCGGCCGAGGCGGTCGCCACCCGGATCGGGCTTCCGCCGGCCGAGGCGGCGCTGATCGGCACGCTGGTCCGGCTGCACCTGCTGCTGCCCGACGTGGCGACCCGGCGCGACCTGTCCGATCCGAAGACCGTCGCCGGCGTCGCCGAGCGCGTCGGCGACACCGGCACGCTGGAACTGCTGCACGCCCTGGTCCGCGCCGACGCCGCCGCCACCGGCCCGGCGGCCTGGTCCGGCTGGAAGGGCCGGCTGATCGCCGAGCTGGTGAGCCGGGTGCGCACCACGCTGGACACCGGCGTGGTGCCCGCCCCGCCGGCCCCGGACCCGGCGCTCGTGGCCGGGCCGCTGCCTGTCGTACACCTGGGGGAGGACCGGGTGTCGGTGGCCGCCGCCGACCGGCGCGGACTGCTCGCGACTGTCGCCGGGTGCCTGGCGCTGCACCGCCTGGAGGTGATCTCCGCGGACGCCGCCACCGTCGACGGCCGCGCCCTGGTCGAGTGCCGGGTGCAGCCGCGTTACGGGCTGGCCCCGGACCCGATCGCGCTCAGCGCCGACCTGCGCCGGGCGGTCGGCGGCGACGTCTCGGTCATCCAGCGGCTGCGCGGTCGGGCCCTGGCCGCGCGCAGCCAGGGCGCCGCCCCACGGGTGGTCTGGCACCGGGAGGCGGCCACCGACGCGGTATTGCTGGAGCTGCGGGCCGCCGACGCGGCCGGACTGCTGTACCGGGTCACCTGCGCGCTGGACGACGCGGGCGCCCAGGTGCGGGCGGCCCGGATCTCGACGCTGGGCGGCGACGTGGTGGACGCGTTCTACCTGGTCGGCGGCTGGCCGTCGGACGAGGAACGGGCCCGGATCGAGGCCGCCGTGCTGGCCGCCGTGTAGTGGAACGGGCCGCCGGGCCGGAGCGGGCGGATGAGCGGCGGGCTACCCTAACGGTGGGCTGGACCACCGGCCCGGCAGCATGTGCCCGCCGAAAACGACAAACGGGATGTTCGCGTGTTTGACACCTTGAGTGACCGCCTGTCCGGGATCTTCACCAAGCTCCGCGGCAAGGGCCGGCTCACCGACGCCGACATCGACGCCACCGCGCGCGAGATCCGGATGGCGTTGCTGGAGGCCGACGTCGCCCTGCCGGTGGTCAAGGGCTTCATCGCGAACGTCAAGGAGCGGGCGCGCGGCGCCGAGGTCTCCCAGGCGCTCAACCCGGCGCAGCAGATCGTCAAGATCGTCAACGAGGAGCTGATCAACATCCTCGGCGGCGAGGGGCGGCGGCTCCAGTTCGCCAAGCACCCGCCGACCGTGATCATGCTGGCCGGCCTTCAGGGTTCCGGCAAGACGACGCTCGCCGGCAAGCTGGCCCGCTGGCTCAAGAGCCAGGGCCACCAGCCGCTGCTCGTCGCCGCCGACCTCCAGCGTCCCAACGCCGTCGGGCAGCTCCAGGTGCTCGGTGGCCGGGCCGGCGTCGAGGTGTACGCCCCGGCGCCCGGCAACGGCGTCGGTGACCCGGTGCAGGTGGCCCGCGACTCGATCGAGCACGCCCGCCGCGCCGCCCGGGACATCGTCATCGTCGACACCGCCGGCCGCCTCGGTATCGACACCGAGATGATGCAGCAGGCCGCGAACATCCGCGACGCGGTCCAGCCCGACGAGGTCATCTTCGTCATCGACGCCATGGTCGGCCAGGACGCGGTGCGCACCGCCGAGGCGTTCCGCGACGGCGTCGGCATCACCGGCGTGGTGCTGTCCAAGCTCGACGGCGACGCCCGCGGTGGCGCCGCGCTCTCCGTCCGCGAGGTGACCGGCCAGCCGATCCTGTTCGCCTCCACCGGCGAGAAGCTGGAGGACTTCGACGTCTTCCACCCGGACCGGATGGCCAGCCGGATCCTCGGCATGGGCGACGTCCTCACTCTGATCGAGCAGGCCGAGGCGGCCTTCGACACCGATCAGAAGGAGAAGATGACCGCCAAGCTGATGGGCGGGGAGACCTTCACGCTGGAGGACTTCCTCGATCAGCTCATCGCGGTCCGGCGGATGGGCCCGATCGCCAACGTGCTGGCCATGATGCCCGGCATGGGGCAGATGAAGGACCAGCTCGCCGAGCTGGACGACAAGCACTTCGACCGGGTCACCGCGATCATCCGGTCGATGACCCCGGCCGAGCGCACCACCCCGAAGATCATCAACGGCTCCCGCCGGGCCCGTATCGCCAACGGTTCCGGCGTCACCGTCATGGACGTCAACCAGCTGCTCAACCGCTTCGCCGACGCGCAGAAGATGATGAAGCAGATGGGCGGCATGATGGGCCTGCCCGGCGGTGGCCGGCGCAAGGCGACCAAGTCGCCGAAGAACAAGCGCAAGGGCACGAAGGGCGGCGGGCGGCCGCGTACCGGCGCCGGCATGCCGGGCGGTTTCCCGGGCGGGATGCCGCAGCTCCCGCCGGGCCTGGACCCGGGTGACCTGGCCGGTGGGCAGGGCCTGCCGCCGGGCTTCAAGCTGCCGAAGATCGACTTCAACAAGCTCGGCAAGGGCGGCGACAAGGGCCCCCGCTAGCGTGTCGGTGACGGTGGGCGACATCGCTGTCTCTTAGGGTGACGTCGCCCCCTGGAAGGAGATGTCAATGACCGCGGCCCCGATCCTGCCGGAGCGGCACGAGTGGACGGTCGACGACCTGGGCGAGCTGCCCAAGGACCTTCCGTACGAACTGGTCAACGGAAGGTTGATCGTGCCGTCACCCACCGCCCTGCACCAGGAGATCTGCGTCGAGTTGCTGCTCGCGCTGCGCGTCAACTGCCCGCCGGAGTTCCTGGTGAGCATCGACCTGTCCATGCGCGTGGACCGCCGCAACGAGCCGCGCCCCGATGTGGTGGTGATCCGGCGCAAGCACGCCGCCCGGTCGCCGGTCCCGGTCGAGGACGCGCTGCTCGCCGTCGAGGTCGTCTCGCCGACGTCGCACTTCCGCGACCTGTACGACAAGGCGAAGATCTACGCCCGCTCCGGGGTCCGCTCCTACTGGGTGGTGGATCCGCAGCACGAGCGGATTGCACTCACCGAGTACACGCTCGACGGCGCCGCCCGCGAGTACGAGCAACTGGCACACACCGAGGACCTGTTCGTCACCGAGCGGCCCTGGAAGGTCTCGGTCGATCTGCCGGCGCTGACCGCGCGCCGTAACGACCTGCTCGCCGTCGAGGAGGACTGATCGGGTAGGACTGTGCACATGGCTCTGCACGTGCGCGGTGTGTTCCTTCCCGACGACGAGGTCCGGGACGTCTGGCTGGTCGGCGACCGGGTCACCTTCGAACCGGTGCCCGGCGCCGAGACGGTGGCCGACGGCGGCTTCGTGCTGCCCGGCCTGACCGACGCGCACTGCCACATCGGCATCGCCCGCGGCGGCAGCCCGATCACCTCCCTCGACCAGGCGCGGGAACTGGCCCGGATCGACCGGGACGCCGGTGTGCTGGCGATCCGGGACGCCGGGTCGCCGTACCCGTACCCCGAACTGGAGGACGAGCCGGACCTGCCGCGGCTGGCCCGCGCGGGCCGGCACGTCGCACCGCCCAAGCGCTACCTGCGTGACATCGGCGTGGAGGTCGGCGCGGCGGAGGTCGCCGCGACGGTGGCCGCGCAGGCCGCGGCCGGCAACGGCTGGGTCAAGCTGGTCGGCGACTGGATCGACAGGGGCGTCGGCGACCTGGCGCCGGCCTGGGACGCCGACACCATGACCGCGGCGGTCGCCGCCGCGCACGCCGCCGGGGTACGCGCCGCGGTGCACACGTTCTCCGAGTCGGCCGTGGAGATCATGGTGCGGGCCGGTGTCGACTCGGTGGAGCACGGCACCGGGCTGAGCCTCGACCTGATCGACCTGATGGCCCGGCAGGGCACCGCGCTGGTCCCCACGATGATCAACATCCGGACGTTCGGCCACATCGCCGAGCAGGCCCGCCCCAAGTTCCCCGGGTACGCCGACCACATGCTCGGCCTGCGCGACCGCTTCCCCGAGGTGGTGCGCGCCGCGCACGAGGCGGGTGTGCCGATCTACGTCGGCACCGACGCGGGCGGCGGCATCGACCACGGCCTGGCGGCCGAGGAGATGCTGCTGCTGCACGAGCAGGCCGGCATGTCGGCCACGGACGTGCTCGCCGCCGCCTCCTGGCGGGCCCGCGAGTGGCTCGGCTTCCCCGGGCTCGTCGAGGGCGGCCTCGCCGACCTGGTGGTCTACCCCGAGGACCCGCGCCGCGACCTGCGTGTGGTCCGGACGCCCAGCCGGATCGTGCTGCGCGGCCGGGTCGTCCGCTGACCGGCCGACGGCGACGGGTCTAGCGGGCGGTCGCCGCCATCAGGAACAGGCGCACCGCCAGGTCGGCCAGCCGGTCGGCGGTCTCGTCGACCGGGCCCCCGGGCAGCACGATGTGGCTCACCACCAGACGTACGACGCTGTCCGCGGCGAACGCGAGGGCCGCCGGATCGGCGTCCGGCAGGCGCTCGCCGGTCCACTCCAGCAGCGCCGCCGCGGCCTCGGCGAGCACCAACTCGGACCGGGTGGTCAGGTACGGCAGAAGCTCCTCCGAGCCGCCCCGGGTACTGGTCAGCACCGCCCGGACCAGCGGGTTCTCGGCGGCCGAGGCGAGCGTGCGGTGGATCGCCGCGTACGCTGCCGCGCGGACGTCGGAGTCGTGCTCGTCGAGCGCCAACCGGACCTGGCCGACGAACCGGTCCACCTCGTGCCGGGCCAGCGCCTCGCCCAGGCCCGCCTTGGTGCCGAACTCGTTGTAGACCGTCTGCCGGCTCACCCCTGCGGCGCTGGCGACGGCACCCATCCGGACCCCGGCCCAGCCGGTCGTGACGGTCAGCGAACGGGCGGCGTCGACGATCGTCTCGCGCACCGGAGTGACGTTTCTCGGCTTAGACATGGTGATCGAAGTCTACGGGCGCTGCTCAGCGCACCTCGAGTTCGTACTCCGCCTCGGCCCGGAACCGCCCGCCGTCGTGGCCGGCGAAGGTCAGGTGGTGCGTCCCCGGCGCCGGGGTGGGTGGAGAGCATGACGGCAGACGGTAGTGCGGGCGCGCCCGGCTGCGCCCACCCGTGACGGGACGCATAGGATGCGTGGTCATGGCACGCGTGCTCACTCCCCGTGCGGAGGACTTTCCCCGCTGGTACCAGGACCTGATCGCCAAGGCGAAGCTGGCCGACAACGGCCCGGTCCGGGGGACCATGGTGATCCGACCGGCCGGCTACGCCATCTGGGAGCGGATGCAGGCCGAGATGGACGCCCGGATCAAGGCGGCCGGCGCGGAGAACGCGTACTTCCCGCTGTTCATCCCGGAGAGCTACCTCAAGCGGGAGGCCGAGCACGTCGAGGGCTTCTCGCCGGAGCTGGCAGTCGTCACGCACGGTGGCGGCAAGCAGCTCGCCGAGCCGGTGGTGGTGCGCCCCACGAGCGAGACGGTCATCGGCGAGTTCATGGCCAAGTGGATCGACTCGTACCGTGACCTGCCGCTGCTGCTCAACCAGTGGGCGAACGTGGTCCGGTGGGAGCTGCGCCCGCGGATCTTCCTGCGTACCAGCGAGTTCCTCTGGCAGGAGGGGCACACCGCGCACGCCACCCGTGAGGACGCCCGCGCCTACGCGCGGCGGATCCTGCACGAGGCGTACGAGGACCTGATGGTCAACGTGCTCGGCATCCCGGTGGTGGTCGGCCTGAAGACCGCCCGGGAGCGCTTCGCCGGCGCCACCGCCACGTACACGTGCGAAGGCATGATGGGCGACGGCAAGGCACTCCAGCTGGGCACCAGCCACGAGCTGGGCCAGAACTTCGCCAAGGCGTTCGACATCAGCTACTCCTCGGCCGAGGGCGGCCGGGAGCACGCGTGGACCACCTCCTGGGGCACCTCCACCCGGATGCTCGGCGGCCTGATCATGTGCCACGGTGACGACAACGGGCTGCGGGTGCCGCCGAAGCTGGCGCCGGTCCAGGCGTACGTGATGATCGTCAAGGACGGCGAGGGCGTCGGCGAGGCGGCGCGAAAGCTTCACGACGCGCTGCGTGACGCCGGGGTGCGGGTGGCGCTCGACGACCGGACCGACACCGCGTTCGGCCGCCGCGCCGTCGACGCCGAGCTGCGCGGCTACCCGGTACGCGTCGAGGTAGGCCCGCGTGACCTGGCCGCCGGCAACGCGGTGGTGGTCCGGCGTACGGACGGCTCGAAGGCCCCGACGCCGGTGGCCGACGTGGTCGGCGCGGTCCTGGCCGCGCTGGAGGACGACCAGCAGGCGCTGCACGACCAGGCGCTGGAGTTCCGCAGGTCCCGCACCGTCGAGGTGTCGACGCTGGCCGAGGCGATCGAGGCGTCCGCCACCGGCTGGGCGCGGGTGCCGTGGTCGGCGGTCGGCGTCGAGGGCGAGGCCGAGGCGAACGCTCAGGGCGTGACGGTCCGCTGCCTGGTGCGCGCCGACGGCTCGGTGCCGGACTCGGAGGACGAGCCCGACCTGGTGGCGATCCTCGCCCGCGCCTACTGAGGGTGTAAGGAAGGGCCCCTTCTTAACGCATTCCGCAGAGGAGGGGCCCCTTGTTAACACGACGGCGGGGGTGAGCGTGCGGTTCGAGCCGGGGCGGCTGATCATGCACCGGAACGTGCGCAACGGCCGGATCGGCTGGGTCCGGTCGGCCCGCGTGGTCTCCGACGACGAGCGCGGCCTGGTGCTCTGGGTGGCGCGCGAGGCGCCCGTCGCGCACGAGGTGAACGCCGCCGGCCTGGGCATGCGGGCGGTGCCGTTCGCCGAGTGGGTGACGTCGTCCTACCGGCTCGCGCAGGGGCTGTGGAACGGCCCGCCGGTGCTGAAGTTCCTGCCCACCGGCGCGGCCCACTCGGTCTGGTGGTTCCGCGACGCCGCCGGCCGCTTCCAGAACTGGTACGTGAACCTGGAGGAGCCCGGCGTCCGCTGGGACGACGGCACGGTGGCCGGGGTCGACATGGTCGACCAGGATCTCGACGTCGTGGTCCACCCGGACCTGAGCTGGGAGTGGAAGGACGAGGACGAGTTCGCCGAGCGGCTGGCGTTCCCGGAGCACTACTGGGTGACCGACGAGAAGGCGGTACGCGCCGAGGGCGAGCGGGTGATCCGGATCGCCGAGGCGGGTGAGTTTCCGTTCGACGGCACCTGGTGCGACTTCACCCCACCCGCGGAATGGGACGTACCGGACGTACTTCCGCCGGGGTGGGACCGCCCGCCGGTGCGCTGAACGAGTGTCCTCGGTCACGGCCCGGCCCGCCCCGGGCGTGGTGTCCGGGTCCGGTGTGAGAGTTCCGGTCCGGATCTGGCAGAATGGTTCGCTGGTATCCGGCACGCGTCCGGCGCCCTCTAACCCGGGCGCGTCGCCAGTTCACCGAGCAGTCTCCGGCCCAAACCCCACTGTGCCGGTCGGCGCTCACCCGCCACACCGCCCGTACGGGCCGGTGAGATCGCAACAGGAGCGAAACAACTGTGGCCGTAAAGATCCGGCTCCTGCGGATGGGCAAGATCCGCAACCCGCAGTACCGCATCGTCATCGCCGACTCGCGCACCAAGCGTGACGGTCGTGCGATCGAGTTCGTCGGTGTGTACCAGCCGAAGGAAGACCCTTCGGTGATCGAGGTCAAGTCGGAGCGGGTCCAGTACTGGCTCTCGGTCGGCGCCCAGCCGAGCGAGGCCGTGCAGCGCCTGCTGGAGCTGACCGGTGACTGGCAGAAGTTCAAGGGCCTGCCCGCGCCGCCGCCGCTGAAGGTCGCCCCCGAGCGGGCCGACCGCAAGGCGGCGTACGAGGCCGAGGCGAAGGCCGCCGCCGGCGTGGCCGACACCCCGGCGAAGCCGGCCAAGAAGGCCGCCGCCAAGGCGGAGGAGCCGAAGGCCGAGGCCAAGGCCGAGGAGCAGACCGGTGCCGAGTCCGGCGAGCAGGCCTGACATGCCGCTGCGTCCCGCTCTGGAGCACCTGGTCAAGGGCATCGTCGACCACCCGGACGACGTCCGGGTGCGCATGGTCGACTCCCGTCGGGGCAAGCGCCTCGAAGTCCGCGTGCACCCCGAGGACCTCGGCACGGTGATCGGGCGGTCCGGCCGGACCGCCAAGGCGCTGCGCCAGGTGATCGGCTCCATCGGCGGGCGTGGGGTACGCGTCGACATCGTCGACTCGTACTGATGCTTCTCGTCGTCGGCCGGATCGGTAAGCCGCACGGCATCCGCGGTGAGGTCACCGTGGAGGTGCGTACCGACGAGCCCGAAGCACGGTTCGCCCCCGGTTCGGTGTTGACCACCGAGCCGGGGGTGGTCCCGTCGGAGCCCGGCGCCTGGCGGGTGCCCCCGACGCTCACCGTCGAGTCGGCCCGCTGGCATCAGGGCCGTCTGCTCGTCGCCTTCGAGGGCGTGCTGGAGCGCGACGTCGCCGAGGCGCTGCGCAACACGCTGCTCGGCGTGGACAGCGCCGACGTCGCCCCGCCGGAGGACCCGGAGGAGTTCCACGACCACCAGCTGGTCGGGCTCACGGTGGTCACCCGCGACGGCGAGCACGTGGGCGAGGTGGCCCGCATCGACCACGCGCCCGCGTCCGACATGCTGGTGCTGCGGCGCCCCGAGGGGCGTACCGCGCTGGTCCCGTTCGTCAAGGCGATCGTGCCCGAGGTGGATCTGGCCGGCGGTCGCGTCGTCGTCGACCTGCCCGGTGGCCTGCTCGACCTCTAGCTGGAGCCCACCGCATGCGCGTCGACATCGTGTCGATCTTCCCCGAGTACTTCGCCCCGCTGGACCTGTCGCTCATCGGCAAGGCCCGCGCGAACGGCACGCTGCGGCTGGCCGTACACGATCTGCGGACCTGGACCCACGACGTGCACCGCACCGTCGACGACACGCCCTACGGCGGCGGTCCGGGCATGGTCATGCGGCCGGAGCCGTGGGGTGAGGCGCTGGACGCGCTGGCGCCGGGCGAGCTGAGCCCGGACGGGCACACGCTGCCCCGGCTGCTCGTGCCGTCGCCCGCGGGCGTCCCGTTCACCCAGGCCCTGGCGCACGAGCTGGCCGCCGAGTCGCACCTGCTGTTCGCCTGCGGCCGGTACGAGGGCATCGACCAGCGCGTGCTGGACCACGCGGCGACCCGGATGCCGGTGACCGAGGTCTCCCTCGGCGACTACGTGCTGTTCGGCGGCGAGGTGGCCGTGCTGGTGATCCTGGAGGCGGTCACCCGGCTGCTGCCCGGCGTGCTCGGCAACGCCGGGTCGCTGGACGAGGAGTCGCACGCGCACGGGCTGCTGGAGGCCCCGCTCTACACGAAGCCGGCGAGCTGGCGCGGGCTGGACGTGCCCGAGGTGCTGCGCTCCGGCGACCACGCCCGGATCGACCGCTGGCGGCGGGACGAGTCGCTGCTGCGGACGGCGGCCCGGCGCCCCGACATGATCGGCGCGCTGGCACCGGAGACGCTCGACAAGCGTGACCGGGCGACGCTGGACCGGGGCGGATTTTCCCCGCCACCGGGGCATGTGGCAAAGTAGAGGGGTTGCCGCATCCGTCCACGCCGTGGGCGGTTGCGAGGACCCTCGACCGGGGCCGGTCTCGCCGGTCACCACCCGGGGGTCAGAATCACCCATCCGCGCATCGACTGACGATGCGCCGTGAGCCTCACGAGGACGCAGCGATGAACATCCTGGACGCCCTTGACGCCCAGTCGAAGCGTACCGACCTGCCCGACTTCCGTGCCGGTGACACCGTCAAGGTGCACGCACGGGTCGTCGAGGGCAACCGCTCCCGGGTCCAGATCTTCCAGGGCGTCGTCATCCGCCGCCAGGGTGACGGCCTGCGCGAGACCTTCTCGGTCCGCAAGGTCAGCTTCGGTGTGGGCGTGGAGCGGACCTACCCGCTCAACGGCCCGGGCATCGACCGGATCGAGGTCGTGACCCGCGGTGACGTCCGTCGCGCCAAGCTCTACTACCTGCGTGAGCTGCGCGGCAAGAAGGCCAAGATCAAGGAGCTGCGGGAGAAGCAGCCGGCGAACTGATCCACGTTCGCCACGCCGCCCGGCCTGCGCGGATGTCGTATCGACCAGACCGCATTACCCTGGTCGGTACGGGCGCAGCCGGACGGTGCGAAACGGTCCACTACCGCCCGTGGGGTCTCCGAGGGGACTCCCGGGCGGTAGTGTCGTTTCCGCGGACCGGAGAGTGGCATGGTGCAGATGGTTGACGAGGACGGCGCCGTCGATCCCTGGCGCCGGCGGGCCCGCCGCGGCCGCCGCCAGATGCCGCTCTGGCAGGAGTTGCCGCTGCTGCTGATCGTGGCGTTCTGCCTCGCGGTGCTGATCCGGACGTTCCTGCTCCAGGCGTTCTTCATCCCCTCCGGGTCGATGGAGAACACGCTGCTCGTCGGTGACCGGGTGCTCGTCAACAAGGTCGTCTACGACGTCCGCGACCCGGTCCGCGGCGAGGTGGTGGTGTTCCGGGGCACCGACCGCTGGGTCGCCCAGGAGGCGCCCGCGCCGCCGGCCAACTTCGCCGGCCGGGTCGGCCGTACGCTCGGTGACCTGGTGGGCGTCAGCCGCCCCGGCGAGAAGGACTTCATCAAGCGCGTCATCGGCGTACCTGGCGACAAGGTCTGGTGCTGCGACGACGGCCGGGTGGTGGTCAACGGGGTGCCGCTGGACGAGACGGCGTACGTCTCCGAGGACTCCCCGGTCGAGCTGCCGCCCAATCCGAAGGAGTGCCGGTCCCGGCAGTTCACCGAGGTGGTGGTGCCGCCGGGGCAGATCTTCGTGATGGGTGACCACCGGCTCGTCTCGCAGGACGCCCGATGTCAGGGGCCGGTGCCGATCGAGAACGTGGTCGGCCGCGCCTTCATGATCGTCTGGCCGTCGCAGCGGTGGACCGGTCTGCCCGTACCGGAGACGTTCGCGAGCGTGCCGCGCGCGGACGCCGCGGCGGCGCCCGGGCCGGTGCCTGTGGATCCCGACCCGGTCGGCGGCGTCGTCCTGATCCTCCCGCTCGCGGCGACGCTCACCGTTCTGGCGGGTTCGGGGCGACCGCTCCGTACCCGGCGACGTAGGCTCCTCCCGTGATCGACGAGCAGACCGAGAAGCCCCGCAGCTCCTTCTGGAAGGAGCTGCCCATCCTCCTGGGCGTGGCGATCCTGGTCGCGGTGCTGGTGCGTGCCTTCGTGCTGCAGACCTTCTTCATCCCGTCGCCGTCCATGGAGAACACCCTCAAGATCGACGATCGGGTGCTTGTCAACAAGCTGGTCTACGACTTCCGCTCGCCGCACCGGGGTGAGGTGATCGTCTTCAAGGCGCCCACCGAGTGGAGCGGCAACCCCGACGGTGAGGACTTCATCAAGCGGGTCATCGGCGTCGGCGGCGATCACGTGGTCTGCTGCGACCGCACCGGCGGCCAGGAGCGGCTGATCATCAACGGCAAGCCGATCGACGAGCCGTTCATCTTCCCCGGCAACAAGCCCGCCGACCAGGACTTCGACATCACCGTGCCGAAGGGGCGCCTGTGGGTCATGGGTGACCACCGGGAGGCTTCCGGCGACTCGCTGGAGCACTGGCAGCAGTCGGGCGAGGACATCAACGTCGCCACCATCCCCGAGGGCGAGGTCGTCGGCCGGGCCTTCACCATCTTCTGGCCGGTCAGCCGTGCGACCTGGCTCAGCGTCCCCGAGCAGTTCGACGGGATCCCCAATCCCTGAGCCGGCCCGCGCCAGGCTCCGGCCCGCCTGCCACGCCTCGACGGCGGGAGGGCGTGGTCGTTCGTCGCAGGCGTCTGGCAGGCTGGTGCGGTGACCGTCTACACCCCTCGTCGCGCGGCCCGGGTGCTGCTGGTCGACGCGTCCGACCGGGTGCTGCTCTTCGAGGGCAGTGATCCGGCCCGGCCGGGTCACCGCTACTGGTTCACCCCCGGCGGCGGGCTCGACCCGGGGGAGTCCCCGGCCGACGGCGCCGCCCGGGAGCTGGCCGAGGAGACCGGCCTGCGGCTGGCCCCGGCCGAACTGGGCGCGCCGGTCTGGTCGGAGACCGTCGAGTTCCCGTTCGACGGCGTCTGGTACCGCCAGGACCAGCAGTTCTACCTGGTCCGGGTGACGGGCTGGGACGTCGACACGACCGGCTTCAACGACGTCGAACGGGCGAGCGTGCACGGGCACCGCTGGTGGCCGGTCGCCGAGCTGGCCGCCACCGCCGAGCGCTACTACCCGCCGGACCTGCCCGGCCGGCTCGGCGCCGTACTGGCGGGAGGCGGCGCATGCTGACCCCGCCGCGCACCGTGGTCCGCCGCGACGGCGGCCTCTACGCGCTGGAGCGCGCCCTGCAGCGGCGTGGCTTCCGGCACGTGGCGGGCGCCGACGAGGCCGGCCGGGGCGCCTGCGCCGGGCCGCTGGTGGCCGCCGCCGCGATCCTGCCCGAGGGCCGGCGCGGCGAGATCGACGAGCTGGCCGACTCGAAGCTGCTCACCCCCGCCGCACGCGAGCGCGTCCACGACGAGGTGGTGGCGCGGGCCCTGGCGTACGCCGTGGTGGTCATCCCGGCCGAGGAGGTCGACGCCCGCGGGCTGCACGTGTGCAATCTCGCCGCGATGCGCCGGGCGCTCGCCTCGCTCACCACCCGCCCGGAGTACGTGCTGACCGACGGCTTCGGCGTCGACGGGCTGGACGTGCCGGGCCTGGCGGTCTGGAAGGGCGACCGGGTGGCCGCGTGTGTGGCGGCGGCGAGCGTGCTCGCGAAGGTCACCCGGGACCGGATGATGGTGGAACTGGACGGGCGGTTCCCCGGCTACGGCTTCGCCGAGCACAAGGGCTACATCACCGCCGAGCACAGCGCCGCCCTGCGCGCGCTCGGGCCCTGCCGGGAACACCGCTTCTCGTACGTGAACGTGGCCGCCGTCTCCGGACGGGACGGCCGGCCTCCCCGCGCCCGCCGCCCGGCGGGCGCCGACGCGGCGCGGCCCGAGCCCGCGGCCGGGCTGCCGGGTCTCGGGCCCGGAGCGTTCGCCGGCCGCCCGGACGAGCCGATGGGGCACTGCGGCGCGTCAGGGGGTACCGTCGGCGTGGCGTTGGGCGAGCAGCCGCGACCTCCGGCGTCGGTGGGGGAAGATGTGGTCATGGAAGGCGGAGTGCGATGAGCGCGGAAGATCTCGAGAAGTACGAGACCGAGATGGAGCTGCAGCTCTACCGGGAGTACCGGGACATCGTCCGCCAGTTCTCCTACGTGGTGGAGACCGAGCGCCGTTTCTACCTGGCCAACCAGGTCGACCTGCACGTGCGCAACTCCGACGGCGAGGTCTACTTCGAGGTCGAGATGCACGACGCCTGGGTGTGGGACATGTACCGGCCTGCCCGTTTCGTCAAGAATGTTCGAGTGATGACGTTCAAGGACGTCAATGTGGAAGAGCTCGAAAAGCCCGACATCTCGCTTCCCGCAGATTCCGGATTCGGGAGCTGACCACGGGCGGCTGAACGCCCTCGGATCACTCCGCCGGCACGACCACCTCGACCCGCTGCACCAGGTTGTTCGCGAACCCGCCCCGGTTCCACGGCTGCTCGACCGGCTGGGTACGCCCCGACGCGTCGGTCGCCCGGGCGCCGAGCACGTACCGCCCCGGCGTCGCCGTCCACCTGACCGACCATCGGCGCCACGCCCACTCGCCCCCGGCCGGCTCGTCCAGGACCGCCGGTGTCCACGTCTCGCCGCCGTCCACCGTCACCTCGACCGAGGTCACCGGCGCGTGGCCGGACCAGGCCCGGCCGTCCAGAGTGCACGGTCCGGGCCGCAGCACCCGGGTGCGGGACATGAAGTCCGGGAACCCGGGCGGACGCACCAGCGCACGCGGCTCGATCCGGGTCACCGGCACGCCCGGGTCGTCGGCGTCGCGCCGCAGCCGGTAGGCCACCGCGTTCTGGTAGCCGTCGAACGGCTCGGTCGTCACAGTGATGTCGCGCAGCCACTTCACGTGCGCCATGCCGTACCAGCCGGGCACGATCAGGCGCAGCGGCGCGCCGTGCTGCGGCAGCAGGGGAGCGCCGTTCATCTCGTACGCCAGCAGCACCTCCTCGCGCAGCGCGTCGGCCACCGGCAGCGCCCGCTGGTAGTCCTGCTCGACGCCGCGCTCGACCCCGTGGTCCGCGCCGGTGAACACCACGTCCACCGCGTCGCCGGACAGGCCGGCCTCGCGCAGCAGCGGCGCCAGCGGCGTACCGGTCCACTCGGCGTTGCCCACCGCCTCCACCAGCCAGGGCTGGCTCACCGGGCGCGGATGCAGCAGCGCCCGGCCGTTGCCGGCGCACTCCAGCGTCACGCGGTGGGTCACCCGGGGCCGGTCGCACAGCGCCGCCAGGTCCAGCCGCAGTGGACGCTCGACCGCGCCGGACACGCTCAGCGCGTACGCGGCCGGGTCGACGTCCGGGATGTCGTAGTGGATGAGCAGGTAGTGCAGGCCCGCCGGGGTCACGTCGTACCGCAGCGCCTCCAGCGGGATGCCGTGGTTACGCGCGGCGAGCTGAAGCTCCTCGGCGCTGATCGCCTCGTCCGGCCCGGCCACCCGCGAGGGCCGGCTGACGTCGTCCACTGTGGTCATGCCTGCTCCGTCCGCTCCAGCACGTCGTAGCCCACGAACGTGAACATCCGCACGCCTGGCGCCAGCGGGCGGGGCGTGCCGGTGAAGCGGTGCGCGCCGACGCCCACACCGTCGGCCGGGCTGTTCACCGCGACCGGCACGAAGCCCTCCTCGGCGAACCACTCGCAGATGACCGGCACCAGGTCCGGCTCGCGCCGGTGCCGCGTCCACAGCACCGTGGCGCCGGTGGCGCAGAGCGAGGCGCAGTGCCGCACCGTTTCCCGGATGTCGTCGTCGCTGATGTTGCCGAAGATGCCGCAGACCAGCACCAGATCCGCCGGGGCCAGATCGGCGTAGCGGTCGGTCAGCGAGGCGTCCCCGGTCACCACCTCCACGCCGGTGAGCCCGGCGTCGGCGGCGGCGCGGCGGGCCAGATCGGCGTTGCGCGGATCCAGTTCGACCAGGCGGGCGGTCACGTCGGCGCCCCGGGGATGGGCGGCCAGCACCGGGATCAGGTCGCGGCCCTGACCCGCGCAGAGACTCAGCGCGCGCAGCGGACCGGGCGGCGCCGCATCGAGGGCGTCGGAGACACGTTGCCGCACCTCGGCGAGCCGCCGGGCCAGTGCGGACTCGGGCTGGTCGTAGTCGCTGTGCCAGGCGTACCAGTCCTTCGTCACCCGGCCAGCATAGGCGTCCGGGCCGTAGCAGATCGGCCCCGATTTCGGCGCTCGTCCACAGTCGGAGCGTCGTCCACAGGGCCGGCGGGTGGGGTGCGCGGGAGGGTGCCCGGGGTGGGCAGGGTGCTCGTGTGCGTTCCTCGATCTCTTACGCCGTGGTGTTGTTCCTCGTCGTCTGCCTGCCGGGCGCCCTCGCGCCGTCCCGGGCCGTGGCGACGTCGCCCTCGGCCGGGCCGTCGCCGTTGTCGTCCCGGGTCGGGGTCTACTCGCTCGCGGTCGAGCCGTCTCCGGCTGCACCCGCGCGTGGGCCGGCTGGTTCCGCATCAGCGGGTGCCCCGGCTCCTGGTGCTTCGGCGGCGGGCGGCTCGGCTGCGGGACTTCGGGGTGCGCCTGCGGGGCCGTTCCGGTGGCCGCTGCCGGGCGCGCCCCGGGTGGTGCGGCGCTTCGACCCGCCGCCGCAGCCCTGGCTGTCCGGGCACCGGGGCGTCGACCTCGCCGCGGCACCCGGTGCCCCGGTGCTGGCGGCCGGCGCCGGGACCGTCCTGTTCGCCGGCACCGTCGCCGGCCGGCCGGTGCTCACCGTCGGCCATTCCGACGGGCTGCGCACCACGTACGAACCGGTCCGCTCCCGGCTCACCGCCGGTACCCCTGTGGACGCCGGCACGCCGGTCGGCGACCTGCTCGCCGGGCATCGGGGCTGCGCCGAGGCGGCCTGCCTGCACTGGGGACTGCGACGCGACGCGGAGTACCTCGATCCGCTGGCCCTGCTCGGGCTCGGTCGCGTCCGGTTGCTGCCGCTGCACCCCGTCCCCGCCGGATGATCGGGTGTGTTGCTCAGCCCTGGGCGAGCAGCGTGGGCAGCCGGACGGCCAGCCGGTCGTACTCGTCGGGGGTGTTGTAGACCTGGCCGCACAACCGCAGGTAGCCGCGCCCGTTCCAGCCGGCGATCGACACCTCGGCGGAGAGCCGGTCCGCGATCCGGGCCCGCAGCTCCCGGGCCGCGTCCAGCGTCGTCGCGACACCGGGCGGCAGCGGCACGAGCCGCATGGCGACCGCCGGTCCGCCGGGCTCCGGCAGCCGCTCGGGCGCCACACCGAGCGCGTCCCCGACGACCCGTTGCCCGTACGCGGCCAGCGCCGCGTTGTGCGCGCGTACCCGGTCCACGCCGAGGCTGCGCAACGTGAACAGGCCCACCGGGGCGGCCAGCCAACCGGTGTAGTCGAGCGTCGCCTGCCGCTCGACACGAACCGGGAAGCCGCTGTCCTGCTCCCACGAGACGACGAGCGGCTGGATCTTCTCCCGCCACTGCGGCGCCACCACGAGCACGGCGGTGCCGCGTGGCGCGTACGCCCACTTGTGCAGATTGCCGACCCAGAAGTCGGCGCCGACCGATGCGACGGTGGCCGGCAGCATGCCCGGCGCGTGGGCGGCGTCCACCAGCACCGGCACGCCCTGCTCCCGGGCCACCGCGACGATCGCCGCTGAGGGGAACAGCCGGGCGGTCGGGGAGGTGAGCTGGTCCACGATCAGCAGCCTGGTACGACCGGGGCGCAGCCCGGTGCGGACGATCTCCACCACCTCCTCGTCGGTGGCGGTCAACGGCACCGGCAGGGTGCGGTGCACCGCCCCGGTGCGGCCGCACTCCCTGGCGACCGAGAGCGCCACCGCCCCGTACCCGTGGTCGGTGGTCACGATCTCGTCGCCCGGGCGCCGCGCCAGCGACTGCAACACCACGGCCGCACCAGTGGTGGCGTTGCCGACGAGCGTGGTGCCCTCCGGGTCGGCGCCGAGGAACGTGGCCAGGTGCCGCCGGGCGTGGGCGATCCGGTCGACGAGGCCCTGCGTGAAGAACCGCAGCGGGTTGGCCTCCATCTCGTCGCGCAGGCGCTGCTGGGCGCGTTGCACGGCGATCGGTACGGCGCCGAACGATCCGTGGTTGAGGTGACTGACGGAGGGATCGAGGGAGAAGAGCAGCCGAGCCCCGGGAATCGGCTCGGGTGGCTGCGGCACCGTCATCAGTCGATCCTAGCCCGAGATGGATCATGCGCCGGCCGGATTCCGCCCGCTGACCGGTGCCACCGACGCTGCCTGCGCGCTCTCGGCGGTCAGGCGCGGGGGTGCGCCTGCCGGTACGCGGCGCGGAGCCGCTCGACCGAGACGTGCGTGTAGATCTGGGTGCTGGCGAGCGACGAGTGCCCCAGCAACTCCTGCACGGCGCGCAGGTCCGCGCCCCCTTCGAGCAGGTGCGTCGCTGCCGAGTGGCGCAGCCCGTGCGGCGTCACCCGCGGTACCCCGGCGGCACCGGCCCAGCCGGACACGATCCGTCGCGCGGTGGTCGGGTTGAGCCGTCCACCCCGCGCCCCGAGCAGAAGCGCCCGGCCCGAGCCCGGGGCCAGCAGTGCGGGCCGGCCGTCGCGCAGCCAGGCGTCGAGGGCCCGCTGGGCCGGCACCCCGTAGGGCACCGCCCGCTCCCGCCCGCCCTTGCCCAGCACGCGTACCACCCGGCGAGCCTGGTCGACGTCGCTGACGTCCAGCCCGCACGCCTCGCTGATGCGTACCCCGGTGCCGTAGAGCAGTTCCAGCAGCAGCCGGTCGCGCAGCAGCACCGCGTCGGGCGGTCCGTCGCCGGCCGGTTCGGCGGATGCCGGTTCGGCGGCCGTTCCGTGGTCGCGTCCGAGCCCGGTGCCCTCGGGGTGGACCGTCGAGCGGTCGGCCCCGGGCGGGCTCCGGCGCTGCCGCGACGGGGCCTCCACCAGAGCAGCGGCCTGGTCGGCCCGCAGCACGGTGGGCAGTTCCCGCCGGGCCCGAGGGCTGGCCAGCGGCGCGGCCACGTCGTCGGCGAGCAGGCCGGTCCGGTGCGCCCAGGCGCTGAACGTCCGGGCCGCGGCGGCGCGCCGCGCCATCGTCGTCCGGGCCGCGCCCATGGTCCGCTGCTTCGCCAGCCAGCTGCGCACCACGGCGAGGTCCAGCTCCGGCAGTTCGGCGCAGCCCATCCGGACGGCGTGGTCCAGCAGCGACACCAGATCCGTGACGTAGGCCCGGACGGTGTGGACGGAGCGGTTGCGCACCCGCGACAGGTGGTCGGCGAAGTCGTCCACCGCCTCGCGCATCGAGGCGGGCAGTTCCTCGTGCGCCTCCCGGGTGCCGCGCTGCCGCTTGCTCACTGCGGCACCCGACCCAGGCGTACGGGGTCGCGGCGGGGGAGGCGGCCGGCGATCACCGCCCCAGCGTAAGGCCGGAGCGCCGCCGTGCGCCGTGCCGCCCGCCGCCACACCGCCCTCGCCGTTCAGTCGCCCGGCCGCCCCACTCCGCCCCGTTCCCCGCCGTGGAGTCGCCTGGCCGCCGTGCCGGTCCGGCCGTCGCTTCGGCCTTCGCGGTGCCGGCCCGTCGCCCGTGGGTTGTGCCGTCCGCCACGTCGGCCGGGTCCTTCCGGCGTGGGATAGGTGCCGACGCGCTGAGCGGGGTGGCAGAAGCCGGTCTGGACAGGGGAAACTCATGCTGCGGCACACTCCTGTGCGGCGACCGGCGGGCAGCGTGGCCGAGCCGGCCCCGACGGAGGGTCGATCCGGCCGCGATCAGGCGAACGCGTCCCCGTGACGGTGGCGCCGGTACGAGGAGGGCCGAGAGTGGGAGTGGACGCCGTCCTCTACCGGCAGATATCGGCGGGCAACGGTCGTCGGCGGCCCGCGTACGTCTCGATCGAGGCCGTGGCGGACCCGCAGGACGTGCTGCTCGACCTGCTCAAGCGTGTCCGCGGCGGTGGCCGGACCCCGCTGCTCGACCGTGTCGACCCGCTCGGTGAGCTGACAGTGAGCGCCGAGCGGATGCCGCAACTGCTCGCCGAGCTGCGGTGCCTCGCCGAGGTGGCCGGGGCGCCGGCCGAGGTCGACCACGTCCACCGGCTGGCCCGGCTCGTCCGCCGATGTGCGGAGCGCCTTGACGCCGAGATCCGGTTCGAGGGCGACTGACCCGCTCACGAGCGGGCGACCGGTGGTGGCGGTGCGAGCGCGTAGCCGTCGTCGCGGCGTACCACCATCGCCAGTTCCTCCAGCATGGACAGCTTGCGCATGGCGGTGCGCAGGTCCACCCCTGCGCGCGCCGCGACGCTCTCCAGGTCGAGCGTTCGGCGGCGGGGTAGCGCCTCCAGCACCTGGGTGGCCTCCTCGTCGAGCCGGTCCCGAGGACGCTCGGGGGCCCGGGCTGGCGGGGCCAGGTCGTACCCGATCCGTCCCACCTCCTCCAGCACGTGCGCGACGTTGGTGACCAGCCGCGCCTCCGGCCGCTCCCGCAGCACCTCGTGCCCGCCGACCGACATCGCTGAGGTCACCGGCCCCGGCACCACCATCGCCGGCCGGCGCAGGCCGAGCGCCCGGTTGAGCGTCTGGGTCGCGCCGCTGCGCGCGGCGGCCTCGACGAGGACAGTGCCGTTCGTCGCCGCCGCTATGACCCGGTTGCGGATGAGGAACCGCGGACGCAGCGGCTCCGCGCCCGGAATCCATTCGCTCACCAGGAGGCCGGTCTCGGCGATCCGGTCGAACAGCGCGGCGTTGCCCATCGGGTACGGGCGGTCCACGCCGCAGGCGAGCACGGCGACGGTGCGGCCGCCCGCTGTCAGCGCCCCGCGATGTGCGGCGGCGTCGATGCCGAACGCCCCACCGGACACGACTGTCCACTCCCGGTCGGCCAGGCCGTAGCCCAGCTCGGTGGCGAGTGGCGGTTAGAGACATAGGGTACCATGCCCGCGTGATCGTTGACATCTATGCGCGCAAGAGCACCGCCGACCAGGGGCGTTCCATCGCATCGCAGGAAGATGAGTGCCGGCTGACGGCGGCCGATGAGCGCTGGACGGTCGGGCGGGTGTTCGCCGACGACGACCGGTCGGCATCCCGGTATGCCAAGCGTGAGCGGGCAGACTATGCGGCCCTGCTGGATCATCTGCGGTCCGGGGCGTGCGAGATGCTGATGCTCTGGGAGGCGTCGCGTGGCTCGCGTGAGCTGGGCGAGTGGGTGGCCTTCCTGGACGTCTGCCGCAAGCGCGGCACCCTCGTTCACATCGTCACCCACCGGCGGACCTACGACGTCCGCAACCGGCGTGACTGGCGGACGCTCGTAGACGAGGGGGTAGACGCGGCCGACGAGTCGGAGCGCATCGCCGAGCGGACGCAGCGAGGGAAGCGAGCTGCCGCACAGAAGGGATTGCCCGCCGGGCAACTCCTGTACGGCTACCGGCGGATCTACGACGACCGGGGCAACTACGTAGAGCAGGTCGAGCACCCCGAGCAGGCGGCGGTGATCCGTGAGGCTGCCGCATGCATCGCGGCTGGCGAGACGCTGGGAAGCATCGCCCGACGCCTCACCGAGCGGGGTATCCCATCACCCCGTGGCGGCAAGTGGGACGGGAGCCACCTTGGCCGGCTTGTCATGAATCCGGCGTTCATCGCGCGGCGCATCCACCGGGGCGAGGACGTCGGGCCCGCTGCCTGGCCGGCGATCCTGGACGCGGAAACGTATCGGGTGGTCTGCGAGCGCCTACGTGATCCCTCTCGCCGTACACAGCGGGGTACGGCGTTGAAGTGGCTGCTTGCCGGAGTCCCGGTCTGCTACGCCTGCGAGGGCAAGATGGGCACGTTCAAGGGCAACGCGCTACGTCGCTATACCTGCCGGGGCTGCAAGCGCACGGCGATCAAGGCTGATCCCCTGGACGAGTTTGTCACCGAGCACGTGTTGGCCCGGCTGCGCCGTCCCGATGCCGACCGCCTCTTCGCTCCGCCCGTGGATGACGGCAAGCTGACCGAGGCGCGCGAGGCCGAGGCCGCACTCAGGTTGCGCCTTGACTCCTTCTACGACCAGGCGGCGGCGGGCAAGCTGACGGCTGACGGGCTCGCCAAGCTGGAGGCGCGGCTCAACCCGGAGATCGAGGCAGCGGCAGAGCGGGTACGCCGGCTGTCCACGCCGCCCGTGCTGCGCGGCCTGGCGGGCATCGACGTACCTGGCCGCTGGGAGACGCTGGCTATCACGACCAAGCGCGATGTTGTGATGGCGATCGTTGACCTTCGGGTGGGGCCGGCGATCAAGGGGCGCGGCTTCTTCGACCCGGGCCGGCTGCGTGAGTCCCGGTGGCGTGGGGACACCAAGACATGGGGTCAGCACTGGGACGAGATGGCCGAAGCGTGAGGGCGGTCACGATCGTCGATAAGACCGGCCGCGCGGGGGCGGATACATAGGTGTGTCCTACTTCTCGGCGGCCAGTGACCGTTGCCACGGCGGGGTTGCTGATCGGGCCGTCTCGCCGGGATACATGGATGAGGGCTTCCCCTCCGTCGTCTCGTGACTGCTGTCACGGCATGGCACTGATCGAGCCCCTCGGCCTGGATACATGGGTAGGGGGTGACTGAGGCTCCCCGAGGCGCAGGCAGTGAGCCGCGCCACTACAGCCTGACTTCCGCTCCGGTAGGAGCGGATACATAAACGAGGGCTCGCCACCGCCAAGTGAACGCGGTCACAAGCGCGCAACTTCTGGCGCGCTGGGCGCGGACACGTAGGTGAAGGCTCCGCTAGAGCGTCCGTGACGCCGGTCACCTTGGCTTATAAACGCCGAAGTTCGGGTGGGTATATCAGTGGAGGCTTCACGACGCTTCTAGTGAAGCGGGTCACTTCAGCCGGTAAAACTCCTCGTTCTACCGGGATATGTAGGTAGGAGCTTCATCCGCCAGGCCATCCGGCCTGGCGCTTCTTCTTGGCCATCAACTGGGATGTAGGCCCATCCCACCACCCATCAGGGGGCAGCCGCTCGGCTGTCCCCTTCTTGCTGTGCCCATCTAGGGGCAAGGGAGGAGACAACCAGTGCACACCATCGAGGGCATCGCCTACCTGACCGTTGCAGAGGCGGCGGCGCGGCTGGGGGTCAGCGTTGGCACGTTGAACAATCACCGGGCCGAGCGTCGCTCCCCGATGCGCTACGTCAAGCACCTGGGCAGGGTGCTCTATCCGCTCAGCGAGGTTGAGGCGTACGCCCGGACGGTGGGCCGCTGAGGTTGAGCAAGCGAACCACCAGCCAGCAGGACTGGCAGAAGTACGTAGACCGGTTGGTTGAGGTAGCGCCACCGTTCACCCCCGATGTGGAGGCGCGGCTACGCGGCCTGCTTCGGGGCGGCGGCGAGGGGATGAGCCGGTGAGCACCAGGCGGAAGCGGCCGAGCGGTCGAGCGGGGCACCGGCAGAGCATGGGCCCGCTGGTGCGGGTGACCGAGGCTCAGCTATCCCGGGATCTCGGAGTACCGGTGGCCGAGGTGGAGCAGCATCTACAGACCGCGATTCGGGCCGGCTGGATCGGTCGTGTCGGTCCGGGTGTGTTCATGCTGACCATCCCCGAGGGGGTGGCGCTCTGTGGTTAAGCCGGCCCCGCACAAGGTGGTGTGGGAGAAGGCGGTGCTTCGCGGGAGCGGCCTGCCCCTGCCGGCCATCGGCGTGGTGATGGCGCTCGCTTCCTACGGCGACGCTGACGGCAGCAACGTACGGCCAACGCAAGAGCGGCTTGCCGATGATCTCGGCTGCAACGTCCGGACGGTGCGCAAGTGGCTCGACGTCGCCGAGGGTGCTGGCTGGATCGAGAAGACACGTGAAGGTCGGTCAGGGCTCGCCAGTCTGTACCTGCTGAAGATCCCCAGCCGGAACGATCGCTCCGGTTCAACCTCGCCGAGCCCGCCAGCCGGAACGATCACGCCACCCAACCGGAACGATCGTGCCGGCTGTAACCGGCACGCACGCTCCACCTACCAACACATGACCAACCCAACTACCAACACATCTACTGCTCTACAGGTAGGGGCGAAGCCTCTTGCCTGGCTCGCCCGGCCAAGCCAGTTCCCGGACGACGTCGACAACTTCACCCCTGCCGAGGACGAAGACCCCTGGGCCCTGGCGATGCAGGCGAACCCGTAGGCCACCGCCAGCCGGCACCCGCTTCGCACTTAGCCGCTGCGGCACGCGCCCCCGTTTCAGCCTGTAGGCAGCGGCGAGGACATCGGGCCCCGGAGGGGCCATCACCAGCAAGGCCAGTAGATGCCGGCCAGGGGCCGGCTCTCGCAGCACACCCAACACCAGCAGTAGCCGGCCGGAGGCCGGCTCCCTTCGTATGCCCAAGGAGTTATCCACCAGTGGGAACCCTCTCCCGCGCCGACGCTCGTAAGGCTCAGCAACTCGCCGAACAGCGTTACGCCCTTGCCTTCGACACCAAGGCTTCCGCCGCTGCGGATCTCACCCGCTTGCAGGCAGCCGGCGCCGCTCCTGATCTCATCGCCGCTGCGGTCGAGAACCTGAGCCGTGCAACGGCTCTGGTCACCGACGCCCGAGCGGCGCTCGACCAGGCCAGCACCGTGCACCGCATCGCCTGGCGGGATGTGCGGCCGTGAGCCTTGATCCCATCCTGCCGGCGCTGGTCGCCGAAGTTCTCAGGGCCCGCTATCCCCACGTCGACATCGAGCCGGCTGCGCCTGGTGCGGAGATCCGGCCGCCGAAGTCAAGACCGGCGATCCGCCTTCGCGGGCAGCAGGGGCCCAGGGCGCAAGCGGGCATCATCGCCAGCCGGCTTCTGGTCGTGACCTTCGGCGAGAGCGGGCCACTGAACCTCTCGCCGCTCGACCTCACTGACGACGCCACCTCGGCCACGGTGCTGCCCCGGCTGATGACCGAGCTACCTGGCGTCGAGCTGAGGCTACGCCAGCGCCGCCCTCCAGAGGCCCGAGTCAACCGGGGGCACTGGCTGACCCTGCACCGCTGGTCTGCCTCCGCCTCGCTGACGGCCTGAGAGCCCTTCAGCGCCCTGCGCCGCACCCTGGCTCGTCTACACCCCCTGAGTGCGCTTCGGCTTCTCCGGCCGCATCAGGGCTTCGCAACCACCCCGAGCGGCCGACCGGCCGTCTCTTCACTCTGTACGGAAGAAGGTTCATCACCCGTGGCTACTGCCAAGAAGAACACCATCCCCACGCCTGTTGAGGCTCTGGCTCAGGCCCGCGCCTTGGTCGCCGAGCGGGAGGCCGAGCACGAGCAGGCCGAGCACTCTGCCGCCGAGCTGTTCGCCAGGATCGACGGTGGCGACGCCTCGGTGACTGGGCTCGACCTGGCCACCGCTGAGGCGGAGATCAAGCGCGCCGCGTACCTGCTCGGCATGGCGCGTAAGCGCATCCCGGCGGCGGAGCGTGCCGTCAAGCTGTTCGAGGGTCAGACCAACCCGGTGCTCGCCGAGTACCTGCGGTCGGTCATCGAGGCCAACCGGTTCAACTTCGGCATGTTCGGCGTGCCGGTCGAGGTGGTGTCGCAGCGGCCGGAGAAGCTGACCGCTCCGGCGGCGTACCTGTACCAGACCGAGGGAGTGGACTACGACACCGCCACCGGTCGGATGACCGGCACGGTGCACCTGTTGGTGACTGTGCCCGCTGATGGTCTGGACACGATCAAGGAAGCCTGCGTGGCTGGCATCTACAAGCTGGTGCACCACGCCGGGCACGCTGAGGTGCGAGACAGTGTCACCACCGGTCCGGGCCACTTCGTGCTGTCGGTCTTCCTCAAGAACCTTGAGCCGCTGATGCCGGTTATCGAGGAGCAGTCGAGCGTCACCGGGATCGGGCTGGCGCGGCAGCTCGGCGGGCTTGCTGCGACGCGAAGCAAGGAGTACGTCGTCGATCCGCGTACCGACCGGTGGGCGAACGTCCACACCATCATGTATCGCCGAGCCTCCGGCGAGGTGGTATCGCAGACCCGCGACGGCGACACGGTACGGCGCAAGGTCCGGGTGCAGTTCATCGTGCACGGCATCGACCGGCACGTCGACATCCCCGAGCTGTCCCAGTTCGTGGCAGCCGGCGTCGGGGACGCCGTTGGCATCTTCTCGCCCGGCCTCGGTCGGGTGGAGTCGGTCAAGGTGGTTGACCAGAAGGCGACCCTCTTCGGCGACCGCCAGGCGCTCGCCGTCACGGCGGACGCGGTCATGATCAGCAAGGCTGCGGCCTGACGGTGGCGTTGGGTAGGGCGCTCCGCGGAGTGCCCTGCCCGCTCGCCGAGAGCACCCACGTATGAAGACTCGATCCCGGAACCATGGGCGCGTCTGCCGGCTGCTGCACTGCCCCCGGCCGCACTGGGCGCGTGGTCTGTGCGCCACGCACTACGCCCGGTGGAGGCGCAACGGCCACACCCGGTTGAGGGTCGGCCAGGAGCTACATCAGGCCGAGCCGTGCGCCGGCTGCGGCAACGCTGTCCCGGTCAACAGCGGTCGTGCCTCCCTCTACTGCCGGGAGGCGTGCCGCTCCAACCACAAGCGACTGAAGCGGCGCGAGAAGCCGTAGGCGCCACCCCCGTTCCCATCCATCCCTGATCAACGACAGGCGCTCTCCGTGGCTCTCAGCGGGCTACGGAGAGCGCCCTATCTCTGTAGGGAGACCAACCTCCGTGAGCATGACCATCGAGCAACAGCGGGCACTCAACGGCGAGTGCATCCAGTGCGCCACGCCGCTACCCGAGGAACGCAGCGGCAAGCGCGCCTACTGCGACGAAGCCTGCCGACGCCGGCACGATCGAGCAGAACGCCGGGCCGAGACGGCCACCGCCGACCGGCGGGCGTGCGAGCACTGCGGCGGCGCGATGACCGGTAAGCGGTCGGGAGCCCGCTACTGCGCCAAGCGGTGCGCCTCTGCGGCAGCGCGGCTGCGGCGGCTGGCGGCCGGGCCGGCGGGAACGTGCCGGCACTGCGGCGGGGCGCTGCCGCCCAAGCCGCAGGGCAGGCGCGGGCCGGCATCCCCCTACTGCGGCGACGGGTGCAAGGCCAAGGCCAAGCACGCGCGCACCTACACCCCGAGGCCACGGCAGCGCAGCCGGCCGACACAGCAGAAGTACAAGCCGGGGCACCGGTTCGGAGATCTGGTGCTCACCGAGCGCCAGGAATCGGTCAACGGCACTCAGTACGTTCTCTGCCGATGCGACTGCGGCAACGACAAGCGGGCAGGGCTTCAGAACCTCGCTCGCGGCCTGGTCGTCAACTGCGCCGACCGCAGCCAGCACGCCGATCCCAGAGGCCGGCAAGAGCAGCCGACCGACTACGACTCAGCACACAAGCTGGTCAACAAGGTCAAGGGCAGCGCCACCGCCCACCGCTGCCGGTGCGGGAAGCAGGCCGAGCAGTGGGCGTACTCCCACGCCGATCCTGACGTACTCCGCGATGGCGACGGCAGAGAGCAGGGTAGGCCCTTCAGCCCGAACCCCGCCCACTACTCGCCGATGTGCCGAAGCTGCCACGCCCGATTCGACCGGGCGCACGTCCGGATCTTCGGTGACCGGCTCTCCCTGTTCCATCACGTGCTCTGGATGGCTACCACCCCGGACGACGAACCGACGATGAGCTGATCGAAGTGCGCCTATCGACCTTGAAACCGTGGCACCGCATATTCCGGGGATGCATCCCGGTAGCGCCAGGGATGGAGGGTCGATAGGCGTCCTGATCACTGCTACACCGTGGCAAGATGGCCGCTGCTATCACTGGGCGGTGGGGGAGATCGGGCCGAGAGGGTCACACCCCCACCCCTGGCAACCGGCATGAGTCAAGCTCAGCCGTCGTACTGCGCCCCGCGCCGGTACTCGTCCTCCTCGTGCTGGCGCACCATCTCTTCCCACACGTCCTCGTCCACGGGCGGCGGACTGCTTGGGAACAGCGAGGCTTGCCCGGGGCCGAGTCCACCGGACGCCTTGACCCTGCGTACCTGGCCTTGCAGCCTGGCAAGCGACCTTGCCGCGACGGCGAGCTGATCGGCAGAGGTTCGAAGAGTCCTATCCATGCCAGCGAGTGCGGCCCGCTGTTCGCTGATCGATCGCGCTTCCGCTTGCTCAGTCCGTAGCTGCTGCGCCTCCTGCTCAGCCTTGGCAAGGGCCGCTTGAGCGCGCGTCAACTCCGCTTCCATCCTGTTCATCAGGGTCGCGGCCATCTGCACCGACTTGTCAGCGATGTTGACCCGCTTCTCTCGCCGGGCCAAGAGGTGGTCCACCCAAGACTTGAGCAGGGCACCGATACCCAGTGCGCCAAGGAGGGCGATGCCAGCGGTGATCTTCTCGGCGGTGGTCACTCTGCCTACCCTGGTATCGAAGCTCGTTGGATCTGGGCAGGCTACCAAGGAGAAGTCCCTGCCCTCGTGCTTCGTCGATGTCGAGCTTCAGCGGCTAGCGGTAGCCATGCTCATGACTGCTTGGCGGATAGTGTCGGCGGTCGCTGCTTCGTAAGGTCGAGGCGTGATCGGGGACTCGATACCGTGGCGGGAAGAGTTGGTGAAGGTCGCCGATCGGCTGGAGCGGCGCAGGCGACAGCGTAGATGGCACGAGCGCACGTACTTCCTGATCGAACGCGACATCATGATCAGCGCCTACGCGGTGAGGAAGCTCAGTGAGGCGGGGAGGCTCTCTCGCATCCTGCGAGGAACGCCGATCAAGGTGACCCGTTATGAGCTTGTGGGTCAAGTATGCGACCAGTGGCACACAGAGTTCTGGGAATCCTTCGACATGGAGAGTCCGACGACTGTCAACCTATCCATAGCCGATCTATGCAATCAGATCATCCATAGCTTCGTCTGGCGCATATCTGTTACGGAAGTCGGCTCTCTGTTTGATGGAATTTACGTATCATCGGATAGGCAGCGTCGAAAATTCTTGTACTTCGTAAGTGCTGAAGTGCTGATCCATCTGTTTCGGGAAGTGGGGGAGGAGGATATCGTTGAGTACGCACTCCGGGCCGACGCGAAGGGTGAGCGGTACATCGTCGATGCCATATCGGCTAAGGATGTAGCGCGAGGGCATCGCCTATCGAGCCCAGGGTCAGCCTGATTCAGTGAGAAACGTACTCCACTTCCTCAACGCGGTGAGCGCAGCGAGGCCCATCCGATGAAGCGGGTGAACAGCGCTTGTGGTGACGGTGCCTCGTTGGGGTTGAGGCGGTGCAGGTCGATCGTCGCTTCGTAGAGCTGCCCGCACAGGTAGACCGACATGCCACCCGACTCCCGCGTGCTTGGCGACCAGGGGCCAGCCGAGCGACGGCGCACGGCCACGGGTGCGCGCAGTGCGTGCGGAGCCAGAGCCACATGGGTTGCATCGGCAGGTGCCTCCCGGGGGATCGTCCTGGTCCGGGACGGGATGGACCGTAGCGGCGGAACGCCGACCCTCGGCCCGGCATCCTGGCAGGGCTTCATCGACCTAGCCAAGAAGACGGCCCCTTGGGCTGACCAGAAGTCGAGCGCAGCCCCGGCATCCCTGATGGATGACGGGGCTGATTCGCGTCCGGTAGTCCAAGGCAATCACTAGCCACCCTGATGAATCGAACGTGCGAACAGCCGTCCGATATGGTGTCTCCGGCGCAAGACACGAAGGCTAACTACTCCTGGAGAAGCAGGCCGGCACGCCCGCCCTGGCGCGCGCGGGGGACGGACCCCCGGCATCTGAGTCTCAGGAGAGTGGCGAGTGACGACGCGCCGCAAGGGGCCATCGGGCCCGAAGAAGTGCCGGCAGACCAACACCAACCGGTGGCGGGACGTCGGGGAGTGGGCCGCACTGACACTCAAGGTGCTTGCCTACGCCGCAGGGCTGGCGGTGACGCTGGCCGGAAACGGATGCGGGCCCAACTGACCGATCGTCAGTTGAGCCCCCACCAGTAGGAAACGGCCTCCGCCTCGTGGCCTCGACAACCTGGGGCGGGGGTCTTCCTCCTCCACATGCTGCATCACGTTGCAACATGATGTAACGCTTCGAACCTTACAACCCTTACCTTGGATAGACGACACAGTGTCGGCCAACCTGGTTACTTGGTCATGCTCGCTGATCGTCAGCAGGATTACCGGCGCTGTTAGAAGCGCGATTACGGCCGCTCTCGGTAGCCCACACGGCGAGATCCTGCCGCGCGTACACGTCAGCGTTGCCCTGCTTCCCGCGCGTCTGCGGAACGTTGCCCACGCGCCGCTGTAGCCGCTTCTTGGCCGCCTCGTGAGACCAGGGGAGTAGGCCAACGTCTACCGCTTGGCGCAGCGTCAGGAAGTCCCCGGCAGGGCTTGATAGGCCGTTGACCTGGGATGTCTCCGGGGACCGGGGACATGCAAGCTGTCGAGCCTCGGCAGTGGTGAGGTGGGCAACTTGCGTCTCGGTGGCCTGTCCGCCGATGACGATCTGCCACCGGCCGAGGGTGCGGGAGGCGCGCGGCATGGCCGCTTCGGGGACGAGCATCTTCCAGTTGTTGGCGGTGTAGCGGGCGAGGCAGCGGATGCCGAAGTTCTCCCGCGCCTCGGGTCCGCCGATCGCACGGGCGGTGAGCATCTGCGCGATGGCCAGCACGTTGACCTTGGCACTGCGACCCATGAACAGCAGGTCAGCCAGGGCCGAGACGGCAGGGGGGCGCTTCGGGTCACCCTTGCCGCGCGCTTCGGCCCAGAAGTTGACGAGCTGCCCGATGGTGGCGTTCAACTCCTCGCAGATGACCAGCACCCGGGGACCGCAATCCCAGTCTTCGGCCTCGTGCATGGCCAGGGTGTTCCGCTCATCGGCGAGCGCGGCCAGGCGCACGAGCGCGTCATGCATCTGTGCCGGGCGGGTGCAGTAGTCGACGCCGGCCAGGCCGAGGGCCCAGCGGTGCGAGCCCTTGCGGTCGAGGATGACCACTCGGCCGCCTCGGTTGAGTACCTGTACGGCGATCAGCTCGGCGAGCACGCTCTTGCCTGCGCCCGTGCCGGCTGACACGGCGATGTGGGGGGAGTCGTCGCGCAGTGAGAGCGTCACGGGCCGGTCGCCGGCTCCCTGCCCGATGTAGAACTCCCACTCCGCCAGCCGAGGCAGGTGCGCGGCGACCTGATCGACGCCGACCCGAGCCGGCGGACGCTTGCGCACGGTCCAGACCGCGCGCACGCGCGGGCCCACCTGGTGCCAGGTCTCGACCAGGTCAGCGACGGGGATCTTGCTGCTGACGATGGAAGAGACGAGCTGCCGTTGCTCCTTGGTCAGGTACGGAGTGTCCGCCTCCAGCTCAATACGCGGCCCCTGGTCACCGTCGACCGGCCGGCAGAACACAGCCAGCCGAGACGTGACCGGCTGCGCCTTGCGCTGCACCGCCCACGCGGCCCGCTGTGCACGCTCGGGCAGCCACCGGATCACCGGCTCTACGTGCTCGCCGTACCAGGCCCGTACTGCCTTCTCCGCTGGGCTCAGCGGCTTGGCCAGCCGAGGCGTGAGGTTGCCCAACGACGGATCAACGTGCAGGCGCACGCCGGTCTGCAAGCCCATCGCCGGAGCGAGCGCGGCCAGCGTCGGCGCGATGTACTCCCGGTGGAACCGGCGACGCACCAGCCGTTGCCGGCCACGCCACGCCGCCGCCAGAGCAGCGCCGCTGGCCGCAGTGAGCGAGGCGTCAGGGAAGGCCACGGCCAGGCCGGCGGCGGCCGGCACGCCGAGGCGGTACGCCTGACGCTGCCAGCCGGCCAGCCGGCCCGGTCCCCGGTGGCGGTACGGGTAGCCAGGCTTGCCGCTGAGCGGCCTACCGGAGACGTACCGGTAGGCCACCCGCGAGACCGTGTGCTTGCGCCGCAGCTTGCGGAGAGCCCGCTCCAGCTCGGTCACTGCTCGCTCCCCTCGTGCATCAGGTGCGCCAGAGCAGCGGCCATCCCGAGCACCGCCACGGGCAGGCAGGCCACGGCGGTGGTGATCTGCCACGGGGCAGAGGTGATGCCGGCGGCGACCAGGAGGTGATAGGCCACCTGACCGAGCGCACCGATGATCAGTGACCCGATGCCGGACCACTTGGCGAACCGGCGAGCCCGGGGCGGAACCTGCCCGGAGAGCCAGGCTCGCAGCGAGTACGCGGCGTAGACCTCCACCCCGATCGGCAACGTGATGGCGGTGTTGATGCTGAACCCGTCCGCGATACCGGGCAGCGGGTGCACCACCCCGAACCCGGTGAGTCCGCCGAGCCCGACCCACCCGGACCAGATGGCGACGAACGCGGGCAGCGCGATCAGCACCACCGGCCAGGAGGACAGCCGGCGGACCGGCGCAGCCTCAGCCTTGACCGGCGCGGGCTCGGCCGAGGCCGGCGGGTGTCCGTCGTGCTCGACCAGCGGCGACGGCTCAGCCGGCAGGATCAACGGAACCGGGGCGGTCTCGACCGGCGCGGCCGGCGGAACCGGGGCGGGCTCGGCGTACTCCCACGGGTCCGAGGTGGGCTCGGCCTCGGTCTCATCGGGCAGGGTGATGGGCTCGGCGACTAGGGCCAGGCGCGCGGCCTGAGCCTTGGGCGCACCCACCTTGAACTCGCGCATGATCCGGTTGCGCGAGGGGATCTCGCCGAGCCTGTCGGCTAAGTCCCGAACGGCGGGGAGCAGGTCAGCGACGGCGCGCGGGTAGGCGCTGGGAGCGGTGGCGGTGCTCATCGGGTGATCCCCCCAACCCACTGCGCGATCTCGTCGGCGCTGGCCTGCGGCAGCGCGGCCCGGATCAGCCGGGCGGCAGCCTCGCGGGTGAGGTCAGGGTCAACGACGATGACGCGACGGCTCGGGACGACCGTGCACGGCGCTCCGGTACGCGCCTGGATGATCTGCACTGCTTCTCCTGCGGCGAGGGGGGAGGGAACGTCAGGGGTGGGAACGGCGGCCCGGTCGGCGTGCCGCTCGACCAGCCGGCGAGCGATGGCGAACGGGGCGAGCATCGAGACCGGACCGCCGATGAGGACCAGGCCGAGCGCGTAGGCGGCGGTGGCGTTCATCGGTCACCCGCCAGCGCCTCAGAGCGGCAGGGGATGCACCCGCCGGCAGGCTGGCCAACGTGCCCCGGCTTGTGGCAGCGCTCGCCACCGGCGGTCATCGGGAGGGCAGCACCTCGCCGCTCCGGGTACGGGTAGCCGTTGGTGGCGGGGTTGGTGTTCTTGTTCTTGGGAAGGAATCGACGCCAGTCACGCGCGCTTGCGCGCGTCTTCAACTTCTCTTGGTCTTCAACACTTCGGGTGTCACCCTGGCTGTCACCCCCGGCGGGCTGATTCGTCACCCCCTCCGGCTGATTCGTCACCCCCGGGCCGTTGTTCGTCACCCCCTGGCCGGTGACCAGTCGGTAGACGCGGGTGGCGATGCCGGCAACCTTGGTGACGACCAGGCGGCCGAGCTGCACCAGCTTGGCCAGCGCCCGCTGTACCGTCCGCTCCGAGCAGCCGGCGTAGTCGGCGAGGGTGGCGACAGAGGGCCAGGCGTTGCCCTCGTTGTTGGCGTGAGCAGCGATGGCGATAGCCACGGCACGCTCGTTTTTGCCGAGATCCTTGGTGGCGAGCAGGGCAGCCTTCACAGCTACACTCATGGGCGGCGGACCTCCACTGTCCGTCAAGGGCCCGGGGCTCAGGTGTTCGCGCACCTGCCGGGCCCGTCTTCTCTTGAGTCCCTAACCCCCCTTCGCGGTGGCGATGTGCGCGCCGTAGGGGGTTGCCGCCCGCGCGCCGACCACCGCCACCGAGCGCGCCAGCGCCTCACCGAGCGACCACGCTCCGCGTACCCAGAAACAGAGCGGCGGATCGGTCTCCACGTCGACCCGCCGGGTGGCACCGGAGAGCGCCAGCCGGCGCAGGTCGCCGACCTGAGCCGGCCACTCGTCGTCCTCCGGGGTGACCAGGCGAGCGCCGAGCCGTTCACCGCGGGCCAGTGCCTCCGCGGCGACCGTCCGGGCGTCGCCGGAGACGCCGCGCGCCGCGACGGCCGACCGCAGTGTCCGCTCCGGCGCCTCGCCGGACAACAGCAGGTCGAGCGTGGCGACCGGTCCGATCCGCTCGACCAGTGCGTACACCGACCGGGTGCCGGGCTCGGCGAGCCAGGTGAGCGCGACCCGCGCCAGCCGGCGGTCGTCGGCGCTCACGCGACCTCCCCGGTCCGGAGCTGGATGGCCTCCGCGACGTCGTCGTGGCCGGGCCGGTCCCGCCCGTCCAGGTCCGCGATGGTCCAGGCGAGACGGAGTACGCGGTCGTAGCCGCGCGCGGACAGCGATCCGGTGTCGAGCCGGCGGCGCAGATCCGTGGTGACCCGGGCCGGCAGGTGCCACGGCGGCCGGCGCAGGTACGGGCCGGGGACGTCGGCGTTCACCCGGTGCCCGGTGGCCGCCCAGCGATCGGCGGCGGCGTGCCGCGCGGCGACGACCCGGGCGGCGACGGTGGCCGAGGACTCGTGCGCGGCGTCGGTGCTCAGCAGCTCCGCCGCGCGTACCGCCGTCAGCCGGACCTGCACGTCCACCCGGTCGAGCAGCGGACCCGACAACCGTCCCAGGTAGCGTCGCCGGGCCAGGGGCGGGCACTCGCAGTCGACGTCGCCGGAGGGCTTCGCGCACGGACAGGGGTTGGCCGCCAGCACCAGTTGGGTGCGGGCCGGGTACTCGGTGGCACCCCGGGTACGCGCCACCCGCACCCGGCCGCTCTCCAGCGGCTGCCGCAACGCCTCCAGCGCGCCCTTGCTGAACTCGGGCGCCTCGTCCAGGAACAGGACCCCACGGTGAGCGAGTGACACCGCGCCGGGCCGGGCCAGCCCGGAACCGCCTCCGACGAGCGCGGGCACCGTGGCGGTGTGGTGCGGCGCCTGGAGCGGGGGACGGCGCAGCAGCCCGCCACCGGGTGGCAGCAGGCCGGCGATCGAGTGCAGCGCCGTCACCTCCAGGGCTGCCTCGTCGTCCAGTTCGGGCAGGATCGACGGCAGCCGTTCGGCGAGCATGGTCTTGCCGGCGCCGGGCGGACCGAACAGCGCGAGGTGGTGGCCCCCCGCGGCGGCGATCTCCAGGGCACGCCGCCCGAGCGGCTGCCCGGCCACGTCGACCAGGTCGGGCCCGGCCGGGCCGCAGGCCGGGACGTGGGCGGGTGGGGCGAGCAGCGGACTGCCGTCGCGGACGTGGGCGACGAGCCGGTGCAGCGTGTCGACCGCGTGCACGCGTACGCCCGGGATGACTGCCGCCTCGGCGGCGTTGCCGGCGGGTACGACGACGCGGGTGTGCCCGGCGCGGGCGGCGGCGGCGACCATCGGCAGCGTGCCGCGGACGGGGCGTACCGCGCCGTCGAGGCCGAGTTCGCCGAGCACGACTGTGGCGTCCAGGGCGACCGGTGGCAGTTCGCCCGAGCCGGCCAGGACGGCGAGCGCGATGGCGAGGTCGAACGCCGAGCCGTACTTCGGCAGGGTGGCGGGGAGCAGGTTGAGCGTGATGCGGCGGTTGGGCCACTTCTGGCCGGAGTTGACGATCGCGGCGCGGACCCGGTCGCGCGCCTCGTGCAACGCGGTGTCCGGCAGACCGGAGATGATCACCGCGGGCAGTCCGGGAGCCAGGTCGGCCTCGACCTCGACGAGATGCCCGGCGACTCCGGCCAGGCCGACGCTCAGCACCTTCGCGTACCCCATGTCAGAACGCGCCGCGGAGGTGCTCGACGCGGGCGGGGCCGGTGAGCGGGAGCCGGACGGAGAGCACGTCGAAGCGGACCTCGGCGGCGGTGGTGCCGGTCTCGGCGAGCCAGCGCGCGGCCAGGCCGCGCAGCCGGCGGGCCTTGGCCCGCACGACGGCCTCGGCGGGGGAGCCGAACTGCTCGCTCCGGCGGGTCTTGACCTCGCAGATGGCGAGGACCGGGCCCTCCCAGGCGATGATGTCGATCTCGCCCTCGGGGCAGCGCCAGTTGCGGGCGACCGGGCGCAGGCCCGTCTCGATCAGGTGCCGTAGCGCGCACCGCTCGCCGTACGCCCCGACGGCTCGGTTCCGGTTCGTCATGCCGGCCAGGATGCGACCGGAGGCCACTGTCGCGGGGGACGCGGATCGGTTGCCTGTGGACAGGGGTGGGCTTGTGGACGGAACGACGATCATGGGTCCGATCTGCTACGGAGCCTGGTCGCCGTGCTGAACCGCGAGTGGGTGGTGCCCGCCTTCCCCGACGACTTCCCGTACCCGGACGGCGCGCCGACGTTCACGCCCTACGGCTACTGACCGTGTCCCGTCGGCGACCCGGCGGCATCGGTGCTGACCTGGGCCGATCCCCAGGAGACCCGAATGGCGCGGCTGGTGCCCGTCGCATACCGTGCCGGTCGTGGACGGACGACGGAGCTACTCCGAGGATGAGCAGGGGTCGCGATGGGGCGACCGGGGATACGAGTCGGACTGGCGCGCCGCGGGCGAGCCCCGCTACCGCGACGACGACTACCGCACGCCCGAGCAGCGCGCCGGTGAGAACCGGTACGCCGAGCCGGGCCGGTACTCCGCCGCCGATCCGCTGGTGGACGACACGAGCAGCTGGCGGTCGCAGCGTCCGGACGACCCGGAGGTCTCCGGTGAGCTGCCCGGATCGCGCGCCGGCCGTCGCGCCGCACGCGAGTCGGCGGCCGACCCGCTCGGCACGGTGTCCCGCAGCGGCGTCGACGCGCTCGGCACCGCCGCGCACGGCAACCCGCTGTCGAGCACGCTCGGTACGCCGGCGACCGCCCCGCTGACCGGCGCGGCCCCGGCGGGCACCGACCCGTACGGCCTCATCGCCCACGGCAGCGACCCGGCCGGTGGCGCCGGCGTCGACGCCCGCAGCACTGTCGGCGGCGTCGACAAACCCCGGCTCAGCCCGATCGGCGGCTACCCGGTCGTCGAGCCGGCGCCTGGTACCGCGGGCGCGGACGGCGGAGCCGAGGCGACCGCCGCGGCGCGGCTGAACCCCGGTGAGGCCACCCCGCTGCGGATCGGTGAGCGTCCGGGTGGTCCGGCCCAGCCGGCCGCGACCCCGAATCCGTTGGAGATGCCGACCGGCCCGATGCCCGCGGTGCTGCCGCGTCCGGACGGGCCGCCGCCCGGTGACGGCGTCTACCGGACCCGGCGCCCCGCGCTGGCGGTGCTGCTGGCGGTGATGGTGCTGGTGCTGGAGGTGCCGGCGGTACGGGTGTTGCTGCACGGCCTGTTCGGCGACCCGGTGTCGACGTCGCACGTGGTGGTGGGCATCTTCCTGGTGGTCGGCCTGCCGATCTTCGGCACCGGCCTGTACGGGCTGCGCACCGGCGGGCTGGCGCTCGCCGACGGCAGCCGGGGCTGGCTGCGCCCGCCGACGGCGTACCTGACCGTCGGGCTGGTGCTGTTCCTCGCCGCCGCCCTCGCGGCGGGCTGAGACGGCCCGACCCCGGTACGCCGTAGTGGCGGTGTCACCGACAGGGTGACGCCGCCACTTCGCCGTCCCGGAGCCGATCAAGGCGCACCTGGAGTCGATCAGGCCGGTCTCTGCACCCGGAGGTCGTACAGCGGAGAGGGCGCGTACACTGGTCGACTGGCGACCGCCTCGTGCGGTCGACCTCGCGTGCCCTCTCCACGGTCTCCTCCGTGGGGCGACGGCCTCCCTGGTCCCGGTCTGACGTACCGGGCCCACCCTGGCCGGCGATCGGGCGCCAGGCGTCCGGCCGCCGGCTGGACGGACAACCAGGGACAACGTAGGAGTAACCCACCATGGCCGTCGTGACCATGCGTCAGCTGCTGGAAAGCGGTGTGCACTTCGGGCACCAGACCCGCCGCTGGAACCCGAAGATGAAGCGCTTCATCTTCACCGAGCGCAACGGTATCTACATCATCGACCTGCGCCAGACGCTCGACTACATCGAGAAGGCGTACGAGTTCGTCCGCACCACCGTCGCCGGTGGCGGCAGCATCCTGTTCGTCGGCACCAAGAAGCAGGCCCAGGAGGCCATCGCCGAGCAGGCGACCCGGGTCGGCCAGCCGTACGTCAACCACCGCTGGCTCGGTGGCATGCTGACCAACTTCCAGACCGTGTACAAGCGGCTCCAGCGGATGAAGGAGCTGGAGGCTCTGGGTGACCTGAGCGGCACCGCCGCCGGTTACACCAAGAAGGAGACGCTCCAGCTCTCCCGCGAGAAGATCAAGCTCACCAAGACCCTCGGTGGTCTGCGGGACATGCAGAAGCTCCCGGCCGCGGTCTGGATCGTCGACACCAAGAAGGAGCACATCGCCGTCGACGAGGCCCGCAAGCTGGGCATCCCGGTGATCGCGGTGCTCGACACCAACTGCGACCCGGACGAGGTCGACTTCCCGATCCCGGGCAACGACGACGCCATCCGCTCGGCCGAGCTGCTGACCAAGGTCGTGGCCGCCGCCGTCGCCGACGGTCTGATCGCCCGTTCCGGCCGCAACCGGGGCGCGGACGAGAAGCCCGAGGCCGGCCAGGTCGGCGCCGACGAGCCGCTGGCCGAGTGGGAGCGCGAGCTGCTCGAGGAGCCGAAGAAGGCCGACGAGCAGCCCGCCGCCGCCGAGCCGGCCGCGCCTGCCGCCGAGCAGCCGGCGACCGCCTCCGCGGAGTGATCTCGCCGTCGCGTCCCCACCGTCGGCGATTCCCGGCGGTGGGGGCGTGACGGGTACGCCGGGCAGAACCGGCCCGGAACCGGGTAACCAGCACCCCAGACCACCTCACTGACATCGAAGAGAGAGTCATGTCCAACTTCACCGCCGCGGACGTCAAGAAGCTCCGCGACCTCACCGGCGCCGGCATGATGGACTCCAAGAAGGCGCTGACCGAGGCCGAGGGCGACTTCGACAAGGCCGTCGAGATCCTGCGCGTCAAGGGCGCCAAGGACGTCGGCAAGCGGGCCGGGCGCACCGCCGCCAACGGCCTGATCGCCCACTCCGGCCAGGCGCTGCTCGAGCTCAACTGCGAGACCGACTTCGTCGCCAAGAACGACGCCTTCATCGCGCTGGCCCAGCAGCTGGTCGAGCACGGCGTGGCCAGCGGCGCCACCAACGCCGAGGAGCTGCTCGCCAGCAGCATCGACGGCAAGAGCGTGGCCGACCTGATCCAGGAGCAGTCCGCCAAGATCGGCGAGAAGCTGGTGCTCAACCGCTTCGCCAAGCTGGACGGCACCACTGCGGTCTACATGCACCGCAAGAGCCAGGACCTGCCCCCGGCGGTCGGCGTGCTGGTCGAGTTCACCGGCAAGAGCGATGAGGCGGCCGACGCCGACGCGCGCGCCGTGGCCATGCAGATCGCCGCGATGCGGCCGAAGTACCTCACCCGCGACGAGGTGCCGGCCGAGACCGTCGAGTCCGAGCGGCGCATCGCCGAGCAGACCGCCCGCGAGGAGAACAAGCCCGAGGCGGCGCTGCCGAAGATCGTCGAGGGCCGGGTCAACGCCTTCTTCAAGGACTTCGTCCTGCTGGAGCAGTCGTCGGTCGCCGACAACAAGAAGACCGTCAAGCAGGTGCTGGCCGACGCCGGCATCGAGGTGACCCGCTTCCTGCGGTTCGAGGTCGGCCAGGCCTGAGCCGCCGCACCGGGCCGTCCGGCCCGGGCACAGGGGAGAACGTCGACGAGGAGGCCGCCGGTGTACGCGACAGGCACCGCGGCCTCCTCGTCACATAGGGTCGGCAGGGGCACGTACGCGACGCTCGCGCGATGCGCGGGGAGAAGGGGCGGGGCGGATGACGCAGGTTGTGAGTGACCGGAGCCTGGCGGCGGAGGACCCGACCGCCCCTCCGCCCGGTCGGTCCCGCCGGGTGGTGCTGAAGCTCTCCGGTGAGGTCTTCGGCGGCGGCGCGATCGGCGTCGACCCCGACGTCGTGCAGGGCATCGCCCGCCAGATCGCCACAGTGGTACGCCGCGGCGTGCAGGTGTCGGTGGTGGTCGGCGGCGGCAACTTCTTCCGCGGCGCCGAGCTGCAGAAGCGCGGCATGGACCGCGCCCGCGCCGACTACATGGGCATGCTCGGCACGGTCATGAACTGCCTGGCCCTCCAGGACTTCCTGGAGAAGGAGGGCATCGAGACCCGGGTGCAGAGCGCCATCACGATGGCCCAGGTCGCCGAGCCGTACATCCCGCTGCGCGCGATCCGGCACCTGGAGAAGGGCCGCGTGGTCATCTTCGGCGCCGGCGCCGGCATGCCGTACTTCTCCACCGACACGGTGGCCGCCCAGCGGGCGCTGGAGATCCGCGCGGACGTGGTGCTGATGAGCAAGAACGGCGTGGACGCGGTCTACACCGCCGACCCCCGGATCGACCCGACCGCGAGCAAGCTCGACTCGATCACCTTCTCCGAGGTGCTGCGCCGTAACCTGCGGGTGGCCGACGCCGCCGCGTTCAGCCTCTGCATGGAGAACGGCCTGCCGATGCTGGTCTTCGGCGCCCAGGGCGACGACACCATCGTCCGGGCCGTCGGCGGCGAGAAGATCGGCACCCTGATCACCGCCTGACCGGCCCGCCGGCCGGCAGCGGTCCCTCTGCCACGGCAGCACCCGCACCACACACGACGAGCGACAGAAGGAGGCGAGGAGACCGGTGATCGACGACACCCTCCTCGAGGCGGAGGAGAAGATGGAGCGTGCCATCGAGCACGCCAAGGAGGAGTTCGGCGGCATCCGTACCGGACGCGCCAACGCCGCCATGTTCTCCCGGATCGTCATCGACTACTACGGCAGCCCGACCCCGCTGCCGCAGATGGCGTCCATCGCGGTGCCCGAGCCGCGCATGGTGATCATCAAGCCGTACGACAACTCGCAGCTGGGCGCCATGGAGAAGGCGATCCGCGACTCGGACCTCGGGGCCAACCCGAACAACGAGGGCAACCAGCTCCGCATCGTCCTGCCGCAGATGACCGAGGAGCGGCGCCGCGACATGATCAAGGTCGCCCGGCAGAAGGGCGAGGAGGCCAAGGTCGCCGTCCGCAACATCCGCCGCAAGGCCAAGGAGGAGCTGGACCGCCTGGTCAAGGACGGCGAGGTCGGCGAGGACGAGGGCCGGCGCGCGGAGAAGGAGCTGGACGACCTGACCCAGCGCTTCGTCGCAGGAGTCGACGAGCTGGTCAAGCACAAGGAGAGCGAGCTGCTCGAAGTCTGAGCACCCGCGTACCTCGCACGGCACCGCGCCGCCGTCGCCCGCCCGGGCGGCGGCCCGGTGCCGTCGTCGTGCCCGGCGGCGCACACCCTCGGGGCCGCGGCGGGTGCAGTAGGCTCGGCACGATTCCCGACCACCACGGGGTGAACGGCGGGAGTCGCCCGGCCGTCGGTCGGTCAACAGGAAGTCTCACGCCGGTAGGGGATGGTCTTGGTCTTGCGTCATGTGGTGGCTCTCGTACCGGCTGCCGGTGCGTGATGTCCCACCCCGACCCCTACGGCAACACCGAGTCGCGTGGCTGGGACCGCCCGGCCGCCCCGGCCCTGCCCTGGCCGGACACCGATCTGGAGCCCGGCCCCTGGCGGCCCGGCCCGGCCGCGCACACCCACCCCGCCGAGCCGGACACCTACGCGCGTCCCGGAGCAGCCCCGGACACGTACGCCGGTCCGGACACGTACACCGGATCCGACACCTACGCCGGGCCGTACCCGACGACCTCGCGGCACCACGACGGCCCGGGCCGGTACGACGGACCGGCGGCCGGCGACCGTGGGCGGCCCGCCGGGCCGGACCACGACGGCCCGTGGGGTGAGCCCGCCCGCGACGACGAGTACCCGACCGCGCAGATCGCGCCGGTGCGCGACGAGCCCACCGAGCAGATCCCGGCGGTACGCGACGAGCCCGCCTCGGAGCCGCCGGCCGGGCGCCGCGGGCCGGGACGCCGACGGGCGAGCGCCGAGCGTCCGCCGACCACCGTGCCGAAGACGTCCCGGGCGGGGCGCAACCTGCCGGCCGCGATCGGCGTCGGGGTGGCCCTCGGCGCGGCGGTCGTGGTGCCGCTGTTCTTCTTCATGCCGGCGTTCCTCGCCGTGCTGGCGACCGCTGTGGGGATCGGCATCTGGGAGATGGCCCGCGCGGTACGCCGCAGCGGCGCCCACCCGCCGCTGGCGCCGCTCGTCGCCGGTGGTGTGATCACAGTGGGCCTGGCCTGGTACGCGGGCCCCGACGCGCTCTGCCTCGGCCTGCTGGTCACGGTGCTGGGCACGATGATCTGGCGGCTGGGCGACGGGCCCGGCAACTACCAGCGCGACCTGACCGCGGCCACCCTGATCGCGGTGTACGTGCCGTTCCTCGCCGGGTTCGCGGCCATGCTCGCGGCGGCGCCTGATGACGGGCACCTGCGGGTGCTGGTGACGCTGGCTGCGGTGGTGCTCTCCGACACCGGCGGGTACGCCGCGGGCGTGTCGTTCGGCAAGCACCCGATGGCGCCCACGATCAGCCCGAAGAAGTCCTGGGAGGGCTTCGCCGGCTCGGTGACCGCAGCGGCGGCGGGCAGCGCGGCGCTGCTGTGGGCGTTGTTCGACGTGGCGCCCTGGTGGGGCGCGTTGTTCGGGATGGCGATCTCGGTCTCGGCGGTGCTCGGTGACCTGGCCGAGTCGATGATCAAGCGGGATCTCGGCGTCAAGGACATGAGCAACCTGCTGCCCGGGCACGGCGGCCTGATGGACCGGCTCGACTCGATCCTGTTCGCCGTGCCGGTGGCCTACCTGCTGCTCGCCGTCTTCGTCCCGGTGGTGAACTGAGGCATGCGTCACGGCGGCGACCCGCTGCGGGCCGGGTGGCCGGGGGCGATTCGACACGTACGGACGGGTGCGTCCGGGCGGGAGCGTGTCAGACTGGACGCGCCATGACGAGTCTTCCGCTGATCTCCGTAGACCCCGACGCCCGCGGCCGCCGGCCCTCGATGCCTCCCCGCCACCTCGCCGACCTGGACCTGCCGGGCCGGCAGGCGCTCGTCGCCGAGCTGGGTGAGCCCGCGTTCCGCGCCAAGCAGGTCTCCAACCACTACTTCGGCCGCCTGGTACGCGACCCGGAGCGGATGACCGACCTGCCGGCGGCGACCCGGGAGCGGCTGGCGGGCGAGCTGCTGCCCACGCTGCTGACCCCGGTCCGCGAGCTGGCCTGCGACGACGGCGCGACCCGCAAGGCGCTCTGGCGGCTGCACGACGGCTCGCTGGTGGAGAGCGTGCTGATGGGCTACCCGGACCGGGTGACCGTCTGCATCTCCAGCCAGGCCGGCTGCGGCATGGCCTGCCCGTTCTGCGCCACCGGCCAGGCCGGGCTGACCCGCAACCTGTCCACCGCCGAGATCGTCGACCAGGCGGTCTACCTGGCCGGGGTGGCCGCGTCCGGCGTCGTGGCCGGTTCGCCGCCGCGGCTGTCGCACGTGGTGTTCATGGGCATGGGCGAGCCGCTCGCGAACTACTCGCGGGTGGTGGCGGCGATCCGCCGGCTGGTGGCCCCGGCGCCGGAGGGGCTGGGCCTGTCGCAGCGGCACATCACCGTCTCGACCGTCGGTCTGGTGCCGGCGATCCGCCGACTGGCCAGCGAAGACCTCTCGGTGACCCTTGCGTTGTCGCTGCACGCCCCCGATGATGAGCTGCGCGACGAACTCGTCCCGGTCAACCAGCGCTGGAAGGTGTCCGAGGTGCTGGACGCGGCGTGGGACTACGCGGCCACGACGGGGCGTCGCGTGTCCATCGAATACGCGATGATCAAGGACGTGAACGATCAGCCGTGGAGAGCCGATCTGCTCGGGCGGCTACTGGCCGGCAAGCTGGCCCACGTGAACCTGATCCCGCTCAACCCGACTCCGGGCAGCCGCTGGGACGCCAGCCCGAAGCCGGTCGAGCGGGAGTTCGTCCGGCGGTTGCGCGACGCCGGGGTGTCGACCACGGTGCGCGACACCCGGGGACGCGAGATCGACGGGGCCTGTGGGCAGCTCGCCGCCGCCGGGGACACGGACGGCGACTCACGCGCGGCAACGGCGTAGCGGTACGAGACCAGGAGACATAGTGGCGAGTCAGGGTCAGCGTTTCCGGCGTAAGGCGCTCCGCCGGGGCTACAAGGTCGACGAGGTCGATGCCTTCCTGGACCGGGTCGAGGCGACACTCGACGGCCAGCCGATCGGCGCGCCAGTGGCCTCCCAGGAGGTCCACGACGTCGTCTTCCGGGTCCGGTTCAACGGCTACGACGAGTGGCAGGTCGACCTGCACCTCGACCGGGTCGAGCGCCAGCTCGCCGAGTTGGAGGAGCGCGGTGGCGCACCGGCCGGGCGCGGTGGCGACCCGCGGATGGCCGACCGGCTCGGCCCGCCGATGCGCGACGACCGGGGCATGTCGCCGGTGCCGCAGCCGCCGATGCCGCCCCGGCAGATGCCCGCCCAGCCCGGCCCGCCCGCCGACCGCTACGGCAACCGCTACGACGAGCCGACCGGCGCGTTCGCCGGTGGCTACGACGGCCCGCGCGGTGGCTACGACGGCCCCCGCGGCCCGGGTGGCCCCGGCCCGATGGGCCCGGGCGCGCCGATGGGGCACGGCGGCCCGCCCTCGCGCGGCCTGCCGCCCGGCCCTGGTGGCTACGGCCCCCCGGACAACGGCCCCGGCGGCTACGGTCCGCCGGACAACGGTCCCGGTGGGTACGGCCCGCCGGACAGCGGCCCTGGCGGCTACGGTCCGCCGGACAGCGGCCCCGGTGGGTACGGCCAGGAGGAGCACTTCGACGGGTTCGAGGCCGGCCGGCGTGCCCGTGCCGACATGACCGCCGAGATCCGCATGCCCGAGCGTGAGCTGCGCGGTCGTGGCCCCGGTGGCCCGCCGGCGCTGCCGCAGCAGGGTTACGGCGCACCGGAGCCCGGCTACGGCCCGCCGGACCCGGGTTACGGGCCGCCGGACCAGGGCTACGGCCCGGGCCCCTCGATGACCGGCCCGCCGCTCGTGAGCCCGCCGGTCGCCGGTCCGCCGATGGTGGGGCCGCCGATGGCCGGCCCGCCCGGCAGCGACCTGCACCGGGTCGACCAGATCCGGCGCAGCTTCCAGGTCCGGCGGTTCGGCAGCGGGTACGACCCGGACCAGGTCGACCGGTTCTTCGAGACGCTGCTCGGCGGCATGCAGGGGCGCAACCCGATGCCGGTGAACCCCAAGGAACTCGACACGCTGCGCTTCGGGCTGGTGCCCGGTGGCTACTTCGAGGCCGAGGTCGACGCCGCGCTCAAGGACGTGCAGGACATCCTGCTCGGCCGCTGACCCCGCCTCCCGAGACGACGAAGGGCCCGCCCCCCGGTGAGGGGCGGGCCCTTCGCGCACTACCGTGGGCGCCGCGCGTCAGGACCGCAGGCCGTTGCGGCGCAGCACGGCGTCGCCGATGACGATGGCGATCAGCAGTCCGGCGATCCCGAACAGCCAGATGTGCTCCACCCGGCCCTCCTCGATCCCGCAGAGCGCCATCAGTACCAAAGCCACCGCCGACAGCACCGCACCGATCCGTCCGGACTTGCGGTGTCCGGGCTTGTGCTGATCTGGCGCGGTTACCGGCTCGTCTCCTGCCACTGTCGGTCCTTCCCTCGCGATCGGATCTCCGATCAGTCTGGCACGGCCCGAACCGGGCCCGGCGCAGGGTCCGACCTCCTGTGCCGGGGATGACCCGGGCGGGCGACAGCGGGCGGGCGGCACGGCCCGGGTCGTTGGTCCCGTACCGGTGGGGGCGGTTGGCCACTACCGGCGTCGCGGGACGGCGAGCACACTGCCTCCGGTAGCGTCTTGACGTACACCTTGATGCCTTTTTGAGGAGGACTGCGGTGCGAGTGACCGGTACGGGGCATGCCAGCATGCGGATCGACACGGCCGCGGGCAGCATCCTGTGCGACCCGTGGGTCAACCCCGCCTACTTCGCCTCGTGGTTCCCCTTCCCGGACAACTCCCTGCTCGACTGGGCGACCCTCGGCCAGGTCGACTACCTGTACGTGTCGCACCTGCACCGGGACCACTTCGACGCGAAGCACCTGCGTGACTTCGTGTCGAAGGACGCCACCGTCCTGCTGCCCGAGTTCCCCACCTCGGAGATGGAGGACGAGTTCCGGGAGCTGGGCTTCACCAAGTTCCTCAAGGCCCCGAACGAGCAGGTCGTGGAGCTGCCCGGCGGCCTGAAGATCATGATCCAGGCGCTGACCAGCCCGACCGACGGCCCGATCGGCGACTCGTCGCTCTGGGTCGAGTACGACGGCGTCCGGCTGCTCAACCAGAACGACGCCCGTCCGACCGACCTCAGCGTGTTCGCCGAGCTGGGCCACGTGCACGCGCACATGCTCCAGTTCTCCGGCGCGATCTGGTACCCGATGGTCTACGAGCTGCCGCAGGCGGCGAAGACCGCGTTCGGCAAGCAGAAGCGGGACCGGCAGTTCGACCGCACCTGGCGCTACATCGACGACCTGAAGGCCGACCACGTCTTCCCGATCGCCGGCCCACCGTGCTTCCTCGACGACGAGCTGTGGCAGTTCAACGACATCTTCGGCGACGAGGGCAACATCTTCCCCGACCAGTCGGTGTTCCTCGCCGAGTACGCCAAGGTCGGCGGCACCAACGGCATCGTGTTGCTGCCGGGCAGCGTCTCGGAGATCACCACCGAGGGCGCGACCACCACCCACCCGGTGCCGGTGGAGGAGTTCTTCGCGAACAAGGTCGCCCACCTGGAGGAGATGCGGGAGCGCAAGCGCGGCGTCATCGAGGCCGAGAAGGCGTCCTGGCGGCACCCCGAGGTCGACGTGCTCGGCGAGATGAAGCGCCGGATCGAGCCACTGCTCGACGAGTCGATCTACCTGGCCAAGGGCGTCGGCGGGCCGGTCCGCTTCGACCTGGTCGGCTACGACGGCGAGAGCGTCGAATCCATCGTGGTGGACTTCCCGGGCAAGGAGGTCCGGCCGTACGCGGACGAGAAGGTCCGCTACCGGTTCCGTACCGAGCGGGCGCTGATCGAGCACCTGCTGCACATCGGCGAGGTGGACTGGGTCAACTCCCTCTTCCTGTCCTGCCGTTTCTCCGCGGCCCGCATCGGCCAGTACAACGAGTTCGTCTACGCCTTCTTCAAGTGCCTGTCCGAGGAGCGCCTCCAGTACGCCGAGGGCTGGTACGACGAGCACGAGCGGGCGGTCGACGCCGAGGACATCACGCTCGACGGCTGGGTGGTGCAGCGGCGCTGCCCGCACCTGAAGGCGGACCTGAGCCGGTTCGGCATCGTCGACGGCGACCAGCTCACCTGCCAGCTGCACGGCTGGAAGTTCGACCTGGCCAGCGGGCGCTGCCTGACCAGCGTCGGGCACAAGATCCGCGCGCACCGCGCCGACGCGGAGACCCCGGCGCCGGCCGGGGAAGCGGCCATCTGACGAGTTCCGCCCCGTCCGCCGTCCCCGGCACGCGACCATCTGTCGTGAGGGGGCGGCGTGACGGGTGCGGACAGGGAACCGGCGTACCGGTTCGGGCGCGGCAACGAGATGGCGCGCGACGCCTCCCGGGTGGAGGCGTTCAGCGACGCGGTGATCGCCATCGTGCTCACCCTGATGGCCGTCGAGCTGCTGTCGTTCGACCCGGACACGCCGCAGGACGACGGGCTGCCGGCCGCCCTGCTGCACGAGTGGCGCGCCTACCTGGCGTACGTGATCACGTTCGCCATCGTCGGCCAGGTCTGGCTGACCCACCACAACATGTGGCGTTACGTCCGCCGGGTCGACCAGATGCTGCTGGTGCTGAACCTGCTGCTGCTGATGTTCGTGGCGGCGATCCCGTTCACCGCGGACCTGCTCGCGGACAACCTGCGCGGCACCGTCGGCGACCAGCGGCTGACCGCCGCGCTGTACGCGGGCGTGGTGCTCGGTGAGGCGCTGTTCTTCAACCTGAGCTGGTGGTGGGCGCGCCGCCGCGGGCTGCTGCAACCGGGTTTGGACCCGAGGCTGGCGCGGGCCGTGGCCCGCCGGTTCCGCCTCGGGCCGCTGCTCTACCTCATCGCGTTCGCGATCGTGTTCGTCGACCCGGTGCTGAGCCTGCTGGCGTACCTGCTGCTGGTCGGCGTCTACCTGGTGCGCGGGCCGGGCGACCTCCCGCCCGCCGGCCAGGAGGCGCCCGAGACGCCGTGAGCGGTTGTTGAGGCGGTTGTTAAGAAGGGGCCCTTCCTCTACCGGAGGCGTTAATAAGGGGCCCTTCCTTACATCTCGGCGAGGATGCGGCGGGCCGCGTTGTGCCCGGCCGCGCCGATCACGCTGCCCGCCGGGTGGCAGCCGGCGCTGCCCGCGTACACGCCGTCCACCCCCGTGGCGTACGGCATCCGGTCGGTGAACGACACCGTGTTGTCGACGTGGTGGATGTGCCCGCCGGTGATGCCGAAGTGCGCCTCGATGCCGGGCGGCGGCAGCGGCACCGCGTCCGCGACCAGGTCACCGGCGCCCGGGGCGTACCGCTCGCAGATCGCGATCAGCCGCTCCACGTAGCCGGGCAGCGCCGCCTCCCAGGTGGTGCCGGCCAGCTCGTAGGGGACCGACTGCACGAACAGGGCCGACGAGTGGTGCCCCGCGTCGTCGGACAGCGACGGGTCGACGGTCGTGTGCAGGTACCACTCGATCGTCGGCTCCTCCGGCAGCCGCCCGGCCCGCACGTCCGCCCACATGCCGCGCAGCGCCGCCATCGGCGACTCGCCGCCGTCGCCGACGAGTGAAGCCGAGCCGGGCAGCAGGTGGATGGTCGACCCGAACGGGCTCGGCGCGTCGTCCGGCAGGCAGGAGAAGCGCGGCAGCCCGGTCAGCGCCAGGTTGAGCTTGAGCGTGGTGCCGGTGCGGCGGACCGCCGCCATCCGCGCGCCCAGCTCGGCCGGGAGCGCGCCGTCGGGCAGCAGCTCCATCAGCCGGTACGGGTCACAGGCGCCGAGCACCACGGAGGCGTCCACCTCCCGCCCGTCGGCGAGCGTCACCCCGGCGGCGGCGCCTCCGGCCAGCCGGATCGCTGTGACCGGCGCGTCGGCCACGATCCGCGCCCCGGCGCGCACGGCGGCCTCGGCGAACGTGCGGGACACCGTGCCCATGCCGCCCCGGGTGATCATCCAGGTGCCGTCCGCGCCCGGCAGCCGGCACATGTTGTGCACCAGGAAGTTGTGACCCGTTCCGGGATCGTCCGGGCCGGCGTTGAGCCCGGACAGGCCGTCGGTGACCGCGTACATGCTGACCAGCAGCTCGGAGCGGAAATCGAAGCGGGCCAGGTGGTCGGCCACCGAGCCGCGCACCAGGTCGACGAAGACCTGCCGCAGCGCGGGCCGCACGTAGCGTTCGGCGGTCTCCTCGACCGGCAGCGGCTCGGCCAGCCACGCCGGGGCGAGATCCTCCCGCAGCTGGGCCAGCTCGGCGTGCAGCGCGTCGTCGGCGGCGACGTCGGCGGGAGAGAACATCTCCGCGAGCTGCCGCCGGCTCGCCGCCACGTCGCTGCCGGCCAGCAGGTACGGCGAGCCGAGCCCGCCCGGCGTGGGCAGGAAGTAGTGCGGGTCGCGGCGCAGCACCGGGATGGTCACGTCGAGCGTGGCCAGCAGCTCCGGCGGCATCAGCCCGAGCAGGTACGACCCGGTGGAGTGACGCAGCCCCGGCACCTTCGGGAACGGGTTCTCGGTGCGGGTCGCCCCGCCGATCACCACTGACGCCTCCAGCACCAGCACGTCCAAGCCGGCGCGGGCCAGCAGGATCGCCGAGACCAGGCCGTTGTGTCCGGCGCCGACCACCACGACGTCGGCGCGGGACGGCAGCTCACTCGCGTCGCTCATGGAGTGCGGGCTGGGCATGCGCTCACGGCCCTCGCTTCGCTCGGTGCGTTCGCTCATGCCGCGGAGCGTAGCGGCGGCCCGTCCCGGACGGGAGGGTTCGCGGCGGGGCGCTACCGTTCCGGGCATGTCCCCGGCTGTTCAGATCGCGCTCGCGGTGGCGCTCGTCGTGGTGGTGCTCCTGCTCCTGCTCGTGCTGCGGCGCGACCGTCCCCGGGACCTGGTCGCCCCTGATCGCCCGGCCGGCGACGGGCAGGCCGAGGTGCTCCGGCTGGCCCGCGCGGGGCGTACGGTCGAGGCGGTCAAGGTGCTGCGCGAGCAGACCGGGCTGTCGCTGCTGGACGCGAAACGGGCGGTGGACGCGCTGGCGGCCGGCGGATCCTGGCCGCCCGGCCCTCCGGCGCCCGGAAAGGGCGTCGACGAGGCGGTGCGGGCCGAGGCCGCGCGGCTGCTGTACCAGGGCAGGAAGATCCAGGCGATCAAGGTGGTACGGGAGCACACGCACATGTCGCTCGCCGACGCGAAGCGGTACGTCGAGGGCCTCTGACGGCCGGACGGCAGTCACCGGGCGTTCACCCTATAGTGGCAGTTGTCGATGCATTTCCGTCCTACCGTCGACGGGACACCCACCGCCTCCGGGAGGTAATCCCCGATGGATCGTCGTACCGTCCTGCGCGCCACCGCCGCCGGTGGCGCCGCCGCTCTCGCCGGTGGTCTCTGGGCCGCCGCTGCCGCCCCGGCCCAGCCCGCCCAGCCCGGCCCCGGCCCGTACGGCGACCTCCTGGCCGCCGACGCCAACGGCCTCCAGTTGCCGGCCGGCTTCACCGGCCGGGTGATCGCGCGTTCCGGGCAGCGCGTCGCCGGCACCTCGTACACCTGGCACCCGGCGCCCGACGGCGGCGCCTGCTTCCCGGCCGGCGACGGCTGGATCTACGTCTCCAACTCGGAGGTCCCGCTCGTCGGCGGCGCCTCAGCGGTGCGGTTCGCCGCCGACGGCGCGATCGCCGCCGCGTACCGGATCCTCGGCGGCACGAACGTCAACTGCGCCGGTGGCCCGACCCCGTGGGGGACGTGGCTGTCCTGCGAGGAGGTGCCGCTGGGCCGGGTCTTCGAGACCTGGCCGGAGGGCGGCCGGTCCGGCGAGGAGCGGACCCGGATGGGCCGCTTCAAGCACGAGGCGGCGGCCTGCGACCCGGTGCGGCGGGTGGTCTACCTGACCGAGGACGAGGGGGACGGCTGCTTCTACCGGTTCGTCCCGGACACCTGGGGCGACCTGCGCACCGGCCGGGTGCAGGTGCTCTGCGCCCCGGACGGCCAGGTGACCGGGCCGGTGACCTGGCGGGACCTGCCGGACCGCGACGGGTTCCCGGTGCCCACCCGCTACCAGGTGGGCGCGGCGCAGACGTTCGACGGCGGCGAGGGCTGCTGGTACGCCGACGACACCTGCTGGTTCACCACCAAGGGCGACAACCGGGTGTGGGCGTACGACGCGGTGAACCAGCGGCTCGACCTCGCGTACGACGACTCGCTGGTGCCGGCCGGTGCCGCGCCGCTGACCGGCGTCGACAACATCACCGGCACCGCGGGAGGCGACCTCTACGTGGCCGAGGACGGCGGCAACATGGAGATCAACGTGATCACGCCGGCCGGTGTGGTGACCCCGTTCCTGCGGCTGCTCGGGCAGTCCGAGTCGGAGCTGACCGGGCCGGCGTTCTCGCCGGACGGCAGCCGCCTCTACTTCTCCTCGCAGCGCGGCACCAGCGGCGCCCGGGCCGGGACCGGCGGCATCACGTACGAGGTGCGCGGCCCGTTCCGGCGCTGACCCGCAGCCGTCAGGCGCGGGCCGCCACCCGGGCGGCCCGCCACCGGCTCGCCGCGAGCGTCGCGGAGTAGCCGGACAACACGATCACGTGGAACAGGTACAGCCAGAGCAGCACCGCCACGCCGCCGCCGATCTCGTCGAAGCCGCCGAACGGCACACCCAGGTCCAGCGGCAGCGAGCAGAACAGCACGAAGCCGTGCAGGAAGCCGGACAGGTTCGCCGCGGTGAACGAGCCCAGGGCCACTGTGGCGAGCCAGTCCGGGGAAGCCGGGCCGACCACCCGGAACACCCAGATCAGCACCGGTGTGAGCACCAGCCACACCGCCAGGAACGACAGCACCACGCCGAGCGCGCCGACCCAGCCGCCCTGGCGTACCAGCCGGGTGGTCAGCGGCAGCCCGAGCAGGATCGACAGCAGCAGCGCCGGGGCCGGCGCCAGCAGCGGGAGCAGCAGCAGGCGGCCCCGCCAGCCGACGAGCGCGCCGGACTCGGCGCGCGGCTCGGCCACCGAGACGAACGCGCGGCGCAGCCCTTCGCCGTAGAGCGAAGCCGGCAGCAGCGAGGCCAGCGCCAGCAGCGGGGTCAGCCCCAGACCGGCCTCGACGAGCGCGGCCGCCGCCCGGTGCGCGCCGATCTCGGTGGGCAGCGTGTCGATCGCGTACCCGGTCAGCCGCCGTACCCGGTCCGCCCCGGCGAGCAGCCCGGTCAGCCAGATCGCCAGCAGCGCCACCGGCACCACGGCGATCGCGCCGTAGAAGGTGATCGCGGCGGCGTGCAGCGACAGGTCGCGACCGCGGACCGGCCGGAACGCCGCCGCCGTGATCCGCTTGGTCCGCTCCCACCCGTCGCCCATCGCCCTCTCGTTCCCCGTACGCCCCCGCGCCACGCATTACGATCCGGCGGCATGACGATCGCCACGACCGACCGGCTGGTGCTCCGGGACTGGACCGAGTCGCCGGACGACCTGGCCCGGATCTACGACATCTACTCCCGGGACGAGGTGATGCGCTGGCTGGGCGGCGGCAAGGGGCGGATGACCGACCCGTCCGAGGCGCGCGAGCGGGTCCGGATGTGGCACGAACGCTGGGCGCCGTACGGCGGCCGCTGGGGCTTGTGGGCGATCGAGCCGCGCGACGGCGGGCCGGTGGCGGGGAGCATCCTGCTCAAACCGCTACCGGGACGCGACGGCGTCACTCTGACCGACGACATCGAGGTCGGCTGGCACCTGCACCCCGACGCCCAGGGCCGCGGCTACGCCACCGAGGCGGCCCGCGCGGTGCTGGAGCGCGAGTTCGCCGCCGGCACCCCGAGGGTGTACGCGGTGGTGATGGCCGGGAACGACCCGTCGATGGCGGTGGCCCGGCGCCTCGGCATGACGCACGCGGGTGTGCGCACCGACTGGTACGGCGGCGTCGAGCTGGAGACCTTCGTCCTGGAGCGCCCCGCCTGACCGTTCGCCGGAACTGCTCCCGCCCCGGCGATCATGAGGTTGGCGGCGACAAATCGGACCGCCGACGCCGCCAACCTCATGATCAACGGGAGTGGCGGTGGGGACGGACAACGTGTGCGAGCAGGGCGGATCGGGGCAGCGCCGCTAGGTGAGGGGTAGCACGATCACCCGCTGAGGGGGTGAGCCCGATGGCCCAGGCCGCATTCGCGCCCGAGCCGGCACCGCAGCCCGCCGAGCCGTCGTTCGACGTGCTCCGCTGGCACGACGAGCCCTGGACCGCGCAGCTCGCTCTCGATCTCCTGCCGGAGACCAACGGCCCGAAGGTCGAGTTCAGCGTCGACCCGGCCGACCTGCTCGACGAGGAGGCGCCGCAGGCGTGATCGACACCGGTTCGCCGAAGTGGCGGCATCGCGGCAACCCTGATGCCGCCACCTCGGCGAAGTGGAGTCGATCATGCCGCCCGGCACTCCGGGACGAACCGGGGTGAGGCGCTGGGGAACAATGGTCCGGTGACCACTCCCCGAGATCTCGTGCTGCTCGGCTCGACCGGCTCGATCGGCACCCAGGCCATCGACATCGTCAAGCGCAACCCGGACCGCTTCCGGGTGGTGGCCCTCGGCGCGGGTGGCGGCAACGTGGAGTTGCTCGCCGCGCAGGCGCTGGAGCTGGGCGTGGAGGCGGTCGGTGTGGCTCGCGCGTCCGCCGCGCAGGATCTTCAGCTCGCGTTCTACGCCGAGGCGAGCCGGCGTGGCTGGGCCACCGGCGACTTCAAGCTGCCCAAGATCGTGGCCGGGCCGGACGCGATGACCGAGCTGGCGCAGTGGCCGTGCGACGTGGTGCTCAACGGCGTGGTCGGCTCGCTGGGCCTGCCGCCGACGCTGGCCGCGCTGCACGCCGGTCGTACCCTCGCGCTCGCCAACAAGGAGTCCCTGGTGGCCGGCGGCCCGCTGGTCAAGGCCGCGGTGACGCACCCGGGGCAGATCGTTCCGGTGGACTCCGAACACTCGGCGCTGGCGCAGTGCCTGCGCGGCGGCGCCCGGGGCGAGGTGCGGCGGCTGGTGGTCACCGCCAGCGGCGGCCCGTTCCGGGGGCGGCGGCGTGACGAGCTGACCGCCGTCACGCCGGAGCAGGCGCTGGCACACCCGACCTGGAACATGGGCCCGGTCGTCACGATCAACTCCGCCACGATGGTCAACAAGGCGCTGGAGGTGATCGAGGCGCACGAGTTGTTCGACGTGCCGTACGCCGACATCGAGGTGATGGTCCACCCGCAGTCGGTGATCCACTCGATGGTCGAGTTCACCGACGGGTCCACGCTCGCCCAGGCCAGCCCGCCGGACATGCGACTGCCCATCGCGCTGGGTATCGGCTGGCCGGACCGCGTACCCGGCGCCGCCGCGGCTGTCGACTGGACCACTGCCCACACGTGGGAGTTCTTCCCGCTCGACGACGCGGCGTTCCCGGCTGTCGCGCTGGCCAAGGCGGCGGGGGAGGCCGGGCGCTGCCGCCCGGCGATCTACAACGCGGCGAACGAGGAGTGCGTGGCCGCGTTCGTCGCGGGCCGGCTGCCGTTCCTCGGCATCGTCGACACCCTCCAGCGGGTGCTGGAGGACGCTCCCGATTTCGACGAACCAGGTACCGTCGAGGACGTGCTCGCCGCCGAGTCGTGGGCACGGGCGCACGCCCAGGAGATCATCGTCGGGTCGGTGGAAGGAGCTCGATGAGCTATCTGCTCGGGGTGGTGCTGTTCGCCCTGGCGATCCTCATCTCGGTGAGCCTGCACGAGGCGGGGCACATGCTCACCGCCAAGGCGTTCGGGATGAAGGTCACCCGCTACTTCGTCGGCTTCGGCCCGACGCTCTGGTCGTTCAAGCGGGGAGAGACCGAGTACGGCATCAAGGGCATCCCGCTCGGCGGCTTCTGCAAGATCGTCGGTATGACACCGCAGGACGACGACGTCGAGCCGGGGGACGAGAAGCGCGCCATGTGGCGCTACCCGGTGTGGAAGCGGACGATCGTGATGTCCGCGGGCTCGATCACCCACTTCGCCCTGGCCCTGATCGCGCTCTGGATCATCGCGGTGTCGGTGGGGCTGCCGAACCCGAAGTTCCCCAGCACCGAGGCCGGCTTCCGGGCCGAGCCGGCGGTGATCGCCATCGCGCCGTGCGTGGTGGTGGAGAACGCGGCCCGCGCCTGCGAGTCCGGCGACCCGGCCAGCCCGGCCGAGAAGGCCCAGCTCAAGGACGGCGACCGGATCACCGCGGTGAACGGCAAGCCGGTCTCGACCTGGGGCGACATGCTCGACGTGGTCCGGGCCACCCCGCCCGGCACGGCCACCGTCGCCTACGTGCGTGACGGCAAGCCGGCCGAGGCGCGGGTCGACCTGGCCTCGGTGCAGCGTCCGCCGCTGGGCGACCCGAAGGGCGCCGCCTCGGCGGTCTCCGCGCTCGGTGTGGCGCTCTCGCCCAGCACCCCGACCCGGGTCGAGTACGGCCCGGTCGCCGCGTTCGGCGCCACCGCCGACTTCACCGGCACCATGGCCGTGCAGACCGCGCACGCCATGCAGCGCATCCCGCAGAAGGTGCCCGCGTTGTGGAACGCGATCACCGGCGGCGAGCGCGACGTGGACACCCCGATCAGCGTGGTCGGCGCCAGCCGGCTCGGCGGCGAGGCCGTGGAGAACAACGCCTGGCTGGTGTTCTTCATGCTCTTCGTGTCGCTGAACTTCTTCATCGGCGTGTTCAACCTGCTGCCGCTGCTCCCGCTGGACGGCGGCCACATCGCCATCGCCTGGTTCGAACGGGCGCGGTCCTGGCTCTACGCACGCATCGGCCGCGCCGATCCGGGCCGCGTCGACTACCTCAAACTCATGCCGTTCACGTACGCGGTGATCCTGATCGGCGGCGCGTTCACGCTGCTCACAGTCACCGCTGATGTCATCAACCCCATCACGCTCTTCTCAAGGTGAGTGCCTGAAGTGACCGCTGTCAGTCTCGGTATGCCCCCCGTACCGCCGCCGCCGCTGGCCCCGCGCCGGGCCAGCCGCCAGATCATGGTCGGTTCGGTGCCGGTCGGTGGTGGCGCGCCGGTCTCGGTGCAGTCCATGACCACCACCCTCACCGCCGACGTCAACGCCACGCTCCAGCAGATCGCCGAGTTGACCGCGTCCGGCTGCCAGATCGTCCGGGTCGCCGTGCCGTCGCAGGACGACGTGGAGGCGCTGCCCGCGATCGCCAAGAAGTCGCAGATCCCGGTGATCGCCGACATCCACTTCCAGCCGAAGTACGTCTTCGCGGCGATCGACGCCGGCTGCGCCGCGGTCCGGGTGAACCCGGGCAACATCCGGCAGTTCGACGACAAGGTCAAGGAGATCGCGCGGGCCGCCGGCGACGCGGGCGTGCCGATCCGGATCGGCGTCAACGCGGGCTCGCTGGACAAGCGCCTGCTGGCCAAGTACGGCAAGGCCACCGCCGAGGCGCTGGTGGAGTCGGCGCTGTGGGAGTGCTCGCTGTTCGAGGAGCATGGCTTCCGGGACATCAAGATCTCGGTGAAGCACAACGATCCGGTGGTGATGATCCGCGCGTACCGGCTGCTGGCCGAGAAGTGCGACTACCCGCTGCACCTCGGCGTCACCGAGGCGGGCCCGGCGTTCCAGGGCACGATCAAGTCGGCGGTGGCGTTCGGCGCGCTGCTGGCCGAGGGGATCGGCGACACCATCCGGGTCTCGCTGTCCGCCCCGCCGGTCGAGGAGATCAAGGTCGGCAACGCGATCCTGGAGTCGCTGGGCCTGCGCGAGCGCGGCCTGGAGATCGTCTCCTGCCCGTCCTGCGGGCGGGCGCAGGTCGATGTCTACAAGCTGGCCGAGGAGGTCACCGCCGGGCTGGAGGGCCTGCCGGTGCCGCTGCGCGTCGCGGTCATGGGCTGCGTGGTGAACGGTCCGGGCGAGGCCCGCGAGGCCGACCTGGGTGTGGCCTCGGGCAACGGCAAGGGCCAGATCTTCGTCAAGGGCAAGGTCGTCAAGACCGTGCCCGAGGCGCAGATCGTGGAGACGCTGATCGAGGAGGCGCTGCGGATCGCCGACGAGATGGGCGCCGAGATCCCCGAGGAGCTGCGTGACCTGGTGCCGGGCGGCGCCACAGTCACAGTGCACTGATCTGCTTTTCGCGTCGCCGTGCGGCCGTCCCCGGCAGGGGGCGGCCGCACGCGCCGTCTCAGGGCCGGGGCACGGCGGCGAAGGGGGAGAGGGTGAACCAGCCGGGCGCGGCGCGCCGCAACGCCTCCGGTCCGGCCACCTCCACCGCGCCGCCGCGCAGCGCCGCGGCCCACTCCAGGTCGCCCATCCAGACCTGGACCAGGGCGCGCAGGTCCGCCGTGACGGTCACCGTCACGTCGTGCCCGGGGTCGCTGTCGCAGACGTCGGCCTCGCCCGCGGCGATCACCATCCACCAGTCGCGCTGCGTCGTGGGCACGTCCCGGAAGCGGAACCGCACGACGGTACGCCCCGGCGGAACAGCGTCGTGGTCGACGTGGCGGTGCATGTCCCACAGCAGCAGCTTCGGGTCCAGGTCGGCGTCGCCCAGCTCGCCGATCCAGCGCACGCCCCAGGCGCCGAGCGCCTCCACCACGGGCCGCAGTTCGCGTCCGGCGGCGGTCGGGACGTAGCGCACGTCGGCGCCGTCGACGCGCCGCTCCACCACCCCGGCGCGGACGAGCTGGTGCAGCCGGCGGGACAGCAGCGTGGGCGACATCCGGGGCAGGCCCCGGCGCAGCTCGTTGAAGCGTTCCGAGCCGCTGACCAGCTCCCGGACCACGAGCAGCGTCCACCGCTCGTCGAGCAGTTCCATGGCTTTCGCCACGGGGCAGAACTGGTGGTAGGAGGCCCCCATGGCGGGCACGCTACGCCCGGCCCGCCACCCCGGCCAGCCGCCTGTCGGGAGCGGTACAGATCTCGTACTGGGGGCCGGGTCGTCCGCTGCCTAGCGTCCTGTGCAGGGACGACAGGTGAGGAGCGACCGATGATCGAGGAACGGGAACAGGACGCCGCGGTGAAGGCCCGGCACCGCGCGATGTGGGCGATGGGGGACTACGCCGCCGTGGCCGCGCAGGTGATCCCGGAGCTGGGGGCGACGCTGGTCCGGGCCGCCGGGGTGGCGCCGGGCATGCGGGTGCTGGACGTGGCGGCCGGGACCGGCAACGCGGCTCTGCCCGCGGCCTGGGCCGGTGCGGAGGTGGTGGCCGGCGACCTCACCCCGGAGTTGCTGGCGATCGGGCGGGCGGAGGCCGAGCGGGAGGGCTTGACGCTGACCTGGGAGGAGGCGGACGCGGAGGCGCTGCCGTACGCGGACGCCGCGTTCGACGCGGTGCTGTCGTGTGTGGGCGTGATGTTCGCGCCCCGGCACCGGGCCGCAGCCGACGAGGTGCTGCGGGTGTGCCGGCCGGGCGGGACGATCGGCCTGGTCAACTGGACCCCGGAGGGCTTTGTGGGCCAGTTGTTCGCGGCCATGCGGCCGTACGCGCCGCCACCGCCGCCGGGCGCGCAGCCGCCCCCGCTCTGGGGCGACGAGGAGCACGTCCGGGAGTTGTTCGGCGACCGGGTCGACGCGCTCACGTCGGCGCGTGACGCCGTGGTGGTGGACCGGTTCGCCACGCCGGGGGAGTTCCGGGACTTCTTCGCGACCCGCTACGGGCCCACTGTGGCGGTCTACCTGGCGAACGCCGGCGACCCGGAGCGTACAGCCGGGCTCGACCGGGCGCTGACCGATCTGGCCGCCCGGCACCTGGACGGTGGCGTGATGCGCTGGGAGTACCTGCTCGTCACCGCGCGCCGTGCTTGACGGCACGCCGGCCGGTCGACGGTCGGCGTGCCGTTCCGGCGGCGGTGCTCACTCGGACTCGGCGAGGATGGCGTAGAGCTTGCGCCGGGTCTCGTCGAGCACCTGGGCGGCACGGGCGCGCTGGTCGTCGGTGCCGGTGGTCATCACCTGCCGCAGCGCCTGCATGGCCTGCGCCCCGGCGTCGCGGATGTCGTGCCAGCTGTTGACGGTCTGCTCGGCGAACTCCGCCCAGGGCGGGGCCTGCGCCGCGCCGGCCGCCTCGGCCTGGCCCGCCTCGGTCAGCGCGAACCGCTTGCGCCCGCCCTCGGAGTCGGGGGCCGTCGCGATGAGCCCCTCGTCCTCCAGCAGTTGCAGCGTCGGGTAGATCGAGCCGGGGCTGGGCCGCCAGGCCCCGCCGGTGCGGGAGTCGATCTCCTGGATCATCTCGTAGCCGTGCATCGGCCGTTCGGTGAGCAGGGCCAGCACGGCCCCGCGCACGTTCGGCCGCCGGCCGCGTCCGCGCCCGCCCCGGCCCCGCCCGTGGCCGTGGGGTCCGGGGGAGAAGGGCGGCGGACCCGGGGGTACGGGCGGGAAGCCGAAGCCGCCACGGCGGCGCATCTCGTCGTGCATGGCGTGCATGCGTCGATGGAAACCCATCAGGGCTCTCCTTCTGTCGTCGTATCACTGATGCATCAACGATATATCGGCAATGCATCGCCGACAAGGCGTCACGTAAACCGGGCTGCAAACCGTACGTACGTACTGTTAGGGTGCCGGTGTGCGCCTGCTTCCCGAACCGGGCCCGTCCCGGACCCTCGCCCTCTCCACGCTCGTCAACACCGTCGGGCGGGGCACCTGGCTCACCGCCAGCGCGCTGTTCCTCACCCGGTCGGTCGGGCTCTCGGTGACCCAGGTCGGTGTGGCGCTCACGCTCACCGCGCTGGTCAGCCTGGTGGCGAGCACGCCGATGGGCTACCTCGCCGACCGCCTCGGCCCGCGCGGGCTCCAGATGGCCGCGTTGCTCGCCTCGGCCGGGTGCACGGCCGCGCTGGTCACGGTGCGCTCGTTCACCGGCTTCCTGGCCGTCGGCGTGCTGATGGCGGTCGCCGACGCGGGCACCCGGGGCGCCCGCGGTGCGCTGATCGCCGGCGCCGTCCCGCCCGACCAGCGGGTCCGTACCCGCGCCTACCTGCGCGCTGTCACCAACGTCGGGATCTCGGTGGGCACGGTGCTGGCCGGGTTCGCGCTCGCCGCCGACACCCGCGGCGCGTACGTCACGCTGATCCTGCTCGACGCCGCCACGTACGTGCTGGCGGCGGCGGTGCTGCTGCGGCTCCCGCCGGTGCCGCCGATGCCCGCCCCGGCGCACGGGCCGCGGCTGATCGCGCTGCGGGACCGCCCGTTCCTCGCCTTCACCGTCCTGGACGGGCTCATGTCCATGCACTTCTCGCTGATCAACATCGCGCTGCCGCTGTGGATCGCCGGGCACACCACAGCGCCGAACTGGCTGATCTCCGTCTGCCTGCTCGTCAACACCGTGGTGGTGATCCTGTTCCAGGTCCGCGCCTCGCGGGGCACCGAGGACCTGACCGGCGCGGGCCGGGCCGCCCGCCGGGCCGGTGTCCTGCTCGCTGTCGCCTGCGCGCTGTTCGCCGCAGGTGGCGGCGTGCCGGTCGCGGTGGCGGTGCCCCTGCTGCTGGCCGGTGCGCTGGTGCACGTCGTGGGGGAGCTGTGGCACGCGGCGGCCGGCTGGGGCATCTCCTTCGGCCTGGCCCCGGCGCACGCGCACGGGCAGTACCAGGGCGCGTACGGGATGGGTATGCAACTCGGCTCGATGGTCGCCCCGGTGGTCGTGACCACGCTCGCGATCGGCTGGGGCGTGCCCGGCTGGCTGGTGCTCGGCGTGGTGTTCCTGCTGCTCGGCGCAATGGTGCCGCCTGTGGTGCGATGGGCCGCCCGGACCCGGCCGCCCGCACCCGAACCGGTGCCGGTGCCGGCCGGCTGAGCGTCGTGCGGCAGGTGCCCGGTCGGCCCGCGCACGCCGGGGTGGATCTGGCAGGCTGGTAGCCGTGCTCACCATGCCGGTACGCCAACTGGGGGAGTCGGAGCGCCGCGCGGTCGAGCGGCTGCTCGACCTCGACCCGTACGCCGGCGCGCAGGTCGCCGAGCGGGTGGCGGCGCGCGGGCTGGCCTGGTGGCGGGCCGAGGCGCGGATCCTCGGGTACGGCTCCCGCCGGCACCTGGAGTCGATCTGCTGGCTGGGCGGCAACCTGACCCCGGTGCTCGCGTCCGAGTCGGCGGTGACCGCGTTCGCCGACCAGTTGAGCGCCGAGGAGCGGCTCTGTTCCTCGATCGTCGGCCGCGCCGACGCGGTGCTCGGGCTCTGGGACCGCCTCTCCGCGCACTGGGGGCCGGCTCGGGACGTACGCCCGAACCAGCCGCTGCTGGCGACGGACGCGCTGCCCGCCGTGGCGCCCGACCCGCACGTGCGGCGGGTGCGCGGCAGCGAGGTCGACCTGCTGTTCCCGGCGGCGGTGGCGATGTACACCGAGGAGGTCGGGGTGTCGCCGCTGGCCGAGGACGGCGGGCGCGGCTACCGGCGGCGGGTGACCGAGCTGGTGCGCGCCGGCCGCGCCTACGCCCGTTTCGTCGACGGGCGGGTGGTCTTCAAGGCGGAGCTGGCAGTGGTGACCCGCCGGACCGCGCAGGTGCAGGGCGTCTGGGTGGCGCCCGAGTGGCGTGGCCGGGGCATCGCCGCCGCCGCGATGGCAGCAGTGGTCCGCGACGCGCTGGAACGGGTCGCGCCCACAGTGAGCCTGTACGTCAACGACTTCAACCTGCCCGCCCGCCGGGTCTACGAGCGCTGCGGCTTCCGCCCGGTCGGCACGCTCGCCACAGTGCTGTTCTGAGGATCACTCCCGCCAGACGTCCCGAACCGGACACCCGGCGCTATGCTGGGCATGTTTTTATACTGACTAGTCAGTTCGGAATTCGGGGTCCTGATGAATATCGTCGAGGCCGTCGGCCTGGGTCTGCGCACCCGCCGGGGCTGGGTCTACCGGGACGTCGACCTCACCGCCGCGAGCGGTGAGCTGCACGCCGTCACCGGCCCGCCCGGCAGCGGACGCACCTCGCTGCTGCTCGCGCTGGCCGGGCGCTTCCCGCACAACCACGGCGAGCTGCGCCGCCGCGGCCCGGCCGCGCTCGGCCAGGTCGCGGGCGTGCACGAGCCCGACCCGACGCTCACCGTCGCCGAACACATCACCGAACGCCTGCTGCTGCTCGGCCCGGTGCCCCGCCGCCGGCGCCGGCTGGTCCCGGTGGCCGCGGTCCGGGCCCGCCGGGCCTACCGCCGCGACGCCTACGCCGCAGCCATCGCCGGCGCCGGACTCACCGACGCGCCCCTCGACCCCGACCGGTACGGCCGCGACCTCACCCCGGTCGAACGGCAGGTGCTCGGGCTCGTGCTCGCCAGCCTCGGCGGCCCCAGCCTGATCGTCGCCGACGACGTGGACGCCGGCGCGGACCGCCCCGAGCGGGAGTGGATGTGGGGCGCGCTGGAACGCCTCGCCGACCAGGGGTACGCGGTGGTAGCCAGCGCCCGCGCCGTCGAACCCGGGGTGACCGCCACCGTGCACCGCATCGGCGACCCGGCCCTGCCCGTCCCCGCCCTGACCGTGCCCACCGAGGTGTCCGCATGAGCGTCCTGCGACTGGCCCTGTTCGAGCTGCGCCGGATGACCCGGGGCCGGCTGCCGCGCGCCGCCCTGGCAGTGCTCACCATCGTCCCGCTGCTCTACGGCGCCCTCTACCTGTACGCGTTCTGGGATCCCTACGGGAAGATGGACCGGATCCCGGTCGCGCTTGTCAACGCCGACCGCCCGGCCACCGCCGGCGACGGCAGCGAGGTGCACGCCGGCCGCGACCTCACCGAGAAGCTGCTCGACCGCAAGGTGTTCGGCTGGACCGTGACCGACCAGGCCGACGCCACCAAGGGGCTGCGCGACGGGCGCTACCACCTGGTCTTCTCCATCCCGGAGGACTTCTCCGCCACGCTCGCCGCCGGCCCGGAACCGGACCGCCCGGCCCGGCAGGGCGAGCTGAAGGTCGTCAACGACGACGCCACCAACTACCTCTCCGGGCTGCTCGCCCGGTCGGCGTTCAGCGAGATCCGGGCCGCCGCCGCGCAGAGCACCGCTGCCACGTACTTCGACAAGATGCTGATCGGCTTCACCGACGCCAAGGCCGAGACCGGCCGCGCCGCCGACGGCGCCGGGAAGATTGCCGACGGGCTCGGCAGCTCCCAGCAGGGCGCGGGAAAGATCGCCGACGGGCTCGGTGACGCCGAGGACGGCGCCGGGCAGCTCGCCGGTGGACTCAACCAGTCGGTCCAGGGCGCGGACAAGCTCGCCAAGGGCCTCGACCAGCTGCGGACCGGCGCCGCCCAGCTCGCCGACGGCGCCGGGCGCGCCGCCACCGAGACCAAGGCCGCGGCCGCGACCGTGAACGCCGCCGCCGACAGGTACGAGCCGGTGCTGCGCCGCAACGCCGACAAGATCGAGAAGGCGGCCACGCTCGTCGCCGACGGCGCGCAGCAGCTCGCCGCCGGGCTGGACGCGCTACCCGGCAAGGCCGCCGAGGTGGTCGCGACCGCCGATGAGGTCAGCGACCGGCTCGACGCGGTCGCGAAGGAACACCCCGAACTGGCCGACGACCCGGACTTCGCCGCCGCCCGCAAGGCCGCCGACCGGGCCGTCACGCAGGCCCGCTCAGTGGTGGCCGCGCTGGACAAGACCGACATGGCCACGTTGCGCAAGCAGATGACCGACGTGGCGAAGACCGCCCGCGAGGTGGCCGCCGCCGCGCCGCACCTCGCCGACGACGTCGCCTCCGCCCGCGCGAAGGTCAACGAGCTGGCCGGTGGGCTCACCACGCTGGCGCAGGGCAGCGCCAAGCTCCGCGACGGGCTGGGCGACGCGTCGACCGGCGCCGACCAGTTGCGCGGCGGCCTCTACCGGCTCGCCACCGGCGCCCGCCAGCTCGACGGCGGCCTGGCCCAGCTCGGCAGCGGCAGCAACCGCCTGGTCGACGGGCTGACCCGGCTGGAGGGCGGCGCCGGCGACCTCGCCGACGGGCTCGCCGCCGGGGAGCGGAAACTACCCGGGTACGACGACGCGGCCACCCGCGCCGGCGTGCTCGGCGACCCGGTCGGCCTGATCCGCGACTCGCAGAACCCGGCCGGCTCGTACGGCGTGGGCTTCGCCCCGTACTTCCTGTCGCTGGCGCTCTGGGTCGGCGCGATGATCACGTACATGCTGTTGCGGCCGGTCAACCGGCGGCATGTGATGTCCGGCGCGCCCGGCTGGCGGGTCGTGCTCGCCGGGTGGCTCCCGGCCGCGGGCATCGGCCTGGCCCAGGTCACTGTGCTCTACACGGTGGTGACGCTCGGGCTCGGGCTCGACCCGCGGCACGGACCGGCCACGTTCGGTCTGCTCGCCCTCACCTCGCTGGCGTTCACCGCGATCATGCAACTGCTCGGCGTGGCGCTCGGCCCGGCCGGGCGGCTGGCCGCGCTGGCGCTGCTGATGCTCCAGCTCACCTCGTCCGGCGGCACCTACCCGGTGCAGACCTCGCCCGGCTTCTTCCAGGCGATCCACCCCTGGCTGCCGATGACGTACGTGGTGGACGGCCTGCGGCACACCGTCAACGGCGGTACGACCGCCCCGGTGGTCACCGCCGCGCTGGTGCTGCTCGCGTTCGGGCTGGGCGCCATGGCGCTCACCGTCGGCGCGGCCCGCCGGTCCCGCCGGCTGACCCCGTCGAAGCTGCACCCCGAACTGACCATGTGAGGATGAGCCGGTGACGGACGGACGGACGCGCCGGCGCGAGGACACCCGCCAGCGGCTCTTCGTGGCGGCGGTGGACCTCATCGCCGAGCAGGGCTTCTCGGCCACCACTGTGGACGACATCGCGGCCCGCGCCGGTGTGGCCAAGGGGACCGTTTACTACAACTTCGAGTCCAAGACCGTCCTGTTCGAGGAGCTGCTGCGGCACGGCATCGGCCTGCTCACCGCCGAGTTCCGGGCCGCCGTCGACGGGCTGCCGCCGCTGGAGGCGCTCGGCGCGCTGGTCCGCGCCCAGCTGGAGTACATCCGCCGCTACCGCGCCTTCGCCCAGCTCCTGCTCTCGGAGATGTGGCGGACCAACAGGGAGTGGCAGCAGACGCTGCGGCTGCTGCGGGGCGAGGCCGTCGCGGTGATCGCCGACACGGTGAAGGCCGGCGTGGACAGCGGCGACCTGCCCGCCGACCTGGACGTGCGTACCGCCAGCTCGGCGCTGTTCGGCGTCGGGCTGGTGGTAGCAGTGGACTGGCTGGTCTTCTCGCCGGAGCGGCCGATCGACGAGGTGCAGGAGTCGCTGCTCGGCATCGTCCGGCGGGTCGCCCGGACCTGACCAGCGGTCGGTAATTCGGTTGATTCCGGGCCGCCGGAAGGGTGAGGGTGAGGGCACCGCCCCCACCGATCCGAGTCCGGAGGACCTTCCATGCGCCTGCTCCGAGATCTCTGGGCCACGGCGCCCCGGCGGATGACGGCGGTCCTGCTGCTGATCGTGCTCGGCGCCGCCGGCCAGGCGGCCGCCTCCGCGCTGGCCGGGCCGGTGCTGGTGCACCGCTCGTCCGGGTGGTTCGTCGCGCTCGCGGTGGCGCTCGTCGCCGCTGTCGTCACCGACCTGCTGATCGGCCTGATCATGGCCCGGCTCACCGCCGACTGGTCGGCCGACGTGCGACGGCGGCTCTGCCGGGTCGCGCTCGGCCAGGACCTGCCCACCCTGGAGACCACGCCGGTCGGCGAGCTGCTCGACCGGATCGACAACGACGTCTACCAGGTCGCCGCCGAGATGCGGAACACCGGCGTACGGCTGGCGCAGGGCCTCGCGGTCTGTGTCCTCGCGACGGTGAGCGCGCTGATCGTCTGGTGGCCCGCCGGTGTCGGCATGATCGTGCTCACCTCCCTGCTCGCGGTGACGCTGCGCCGCCCGACCGCCCGGATCGCCCCGGCCCGGATGGCCGAGGAGGAGGCGTGGTCCGACCTCGCCGCAGTGATGGAGGAGGCGGTGCACGGGCAGGACGACGTGCGCACCAGCCTCGCCCGGCCGTACGTGCTGCGTCTCTACGCCCGCCGCGCGGCCGAGGTGATCGCCCGGTGCGGCCGGGTGTTCCGGCTCTCCGCGCGGGTCACCGCGGTCGCCGCCGGTGCGGTCGGGCTCGGCGTCGCGGGCGTGGTGCTGGGCGGCGCGTGGGCGCTGTCCACCGGCCGGGTGGACGCCGCGCGGCTCACCGCGATCTGGCTGCTGGCCGTCGCGTTCGGCGCGACCGTCGAGCAGATCGCCCGCTGGGTGCCGCACCTGCAACAGGCGTTCGGCGCCTGGGGCCGGGTGCAACTGCTCGCCGGATCGCCGCAGGAGCCGGGCGGCGGCGACACCCCGGTCGACGGCGACCTGACCGTGCGCGGGCTCACCTACCGCTACCCGTCCGGCGGGGACGACCGCGGTCCGGCGCTGCGCGACGTCCACCTCGACTTCGTCCGCGGGCGCTCGTACGCGCTCGTCGGGCGGACCGGCTCGGGCAAGTCGACGCTGGCCAAGGTGCTGACCCGGGCGGTGGAGGTACCGCGCGGCACGGTGTTCCTCGGCGGCACCGACCTGGTCGACCTGGACGTGGAGGAACTGCGCCGGTGGATCGCCGTGGTGCCGCAGCGCACCGAGATCCTCGCCGGCACGCTCGCCGAGAACGTGGCGCTGTTCGATCCGGAGCTGCTGGACGCGGCCGAGCGGGCGCTGGCCGAACTGGGCCTGGCCGGCTGGATCGCCGAACTGCCCGACGGCGTGCACACCCGGCTCGGCGACGGCGGCTACGTGCTCTCCGCCGGGCAGGAACAACTCGTCGCGTTCGCCCGCATCCTGGTCCGCGACCCGCACGTGGTGATCCTCGACGAGGCCACCGCGCGGCTCGACCCGGTCACCGAGAACCGCGTACGAGAGGCCACCGAACGGCTGCTCACCGACCGGATCGGCATCGTCATCGCGCACCGGCTCTCCTCGGTGCGCCGCTGCGACGAGGTGGTCGTGATGGCCGACGGCGCGGTGCTGGAGGCCGGCCCGCTGCGCGAGTCGGCCCGCTTCGCCGAGCTGCTCGCCACCAGCCACGCCGGGGCGTACGCCGGGGTGGGCGGCCGGCGCGGCGGTGTGGAACTGCTCGACGCGCCCGCCTGGGACGACGCGCCCGCCACACCGGCCGCGCCCTCGACGCGGCCGGCCGCCGTGCCGCGCACCGACCCGCCACCGGCGCCGCCCTCGCCGCCCGCGCGGACCATGCGGGAGATCTTCCGGCTGGGCACCAACGATCCGCGGTACGGCCTGCTCTCGGTCGGCCTGTTCGTCGTGATGACGGTGCTCGGTCTGGACGGCGCGGTGCTGCCCTGGCTCTGGGCCGACCTGGTCGGCGGCGGCGACCCGTGGCTGCCGGCGCTGGGCATCGTGGCCGCGCTGCTCGTGGTGCTGCCGCTGCCGTACCTGACGAACCTGTGGTTCCCGCAGTGGTGGATCCGGCAGATGCTGCGGATCAGCGCCCGGCTGGTGCACGGGCAGACCGGCGCGCGCCGGGTCAGCGGGCACACCCCGGCCGAGGTGGTGGCCCAGGGCGGCGACACCGACCGGGTGGTGCACCTGGCCGACAACCTGATGGACCAGTTCATCTCGCTGGTCATCGTGGTCGCCATGACGCTGGTGACGGGCAGTCTCGTACCGGCGGTGTTCTTCGTCGGCACGATGGTGGTGTCCGGGCTGGCGGCGACGCTGTTCGGGCCGCGGCTGGAACGCACGGCCGCAGGCACGGTGAAGGCGCGCGCCGCGTTCGCCACCGCGCTGGTGTCCGCGTTGTCCGCCGCCCGTACGGTCAAGCTGGCCGGCGCCACCCGCCCGGTGCTGCGCCACCTCGCCCGGCTGGACGAGGTACGCAGCGAGCGGCAGCGACGCGAGATCGCCATGCAGGTGTGGGCCCGGTCCACCCCGTCGGTCGCCAGCGGCCTGCTGCCGATCGGCGCGTGGGCGCTCTACCTGGCCGGTGAGCTGTCCGCAGGTGCCACGCTGGTGGCCGTGTCCACCCTGGGCGCGGCCCGCTGGTTCGCGTGGACCACCGCGTCGCTGGTGTCGCAGTACCCGTCGGCGCGCGTGTGGACCAAGCGGACGGTGGCGATGACCGGCGAGGCCGTGTACGCGGCGCCGGTGCCCGGCCTCGATCTGGTCGCGGGCACCGCGCCCGCGCCCGAGCCGCCGCCCCGGCACCCGCTGCGCCGCCTGGAGCTGTCCGGCTTCGGCGCGCTGCACTCCGACGGCACGCTCGCCGTCCGCGACGTCGACCTGGTGGTCGAGCGCGGGCAACTGGTCCTGGTCGTCGGCCCGGTCGGGTCCGGCAAGTCGTCGCTGCTGCGCGCGCTCGCCGGGATCGTGCACCACGTCGGCGAGCTGCGCTGGAACGGTGACCCGGTCACCGAGCCGGAGATGTTCCTGCGCCCCAACCAGGTCGGGTACGTGGGCCAGCTACCCCGGGTGCTCTCCGGCACGGTGGCCGACAACATCGCGCTCGGCCACCAGGTGGACGCCGCCGGAGCGGTCTCGACCGCCCAGCTCGAACACGACCTGGCCGCGGCCGGGGGCGGGCTCGGGCTGCTGATCGGGCACAAGGGAACCCGCCTGTCCGGTGGTCAGCTCCAGCGGCTGGCGCTGGCCCGGGCGCTCGCGCCGCGTACCGAGCTGCTGGTGGCCGACGACGTGTCGTCGGCGCTGGACGTCAGCACGGAGCTGGCGCTGTGGGCGGCGCTGCGCGAGCACGGGGTGACTGTGGTCGGCTCGACCGCGAAGCGGGCCGCCCTGGTCCGGGCCGACCACGTGGTGGTGCTGATCGACGGCACTGTCGCCGACCAGGGCACCTGGACCGACCTGGAACCCCGCTGGAACCACCTGGCCGGCTGACCGCCCCCGCCCCACCGGGCGGGGGCGGGGGCGGGTCAGAAGGCTCGGGTGTACTGGTCGGGCCAGGCCGGGGTGGCGCCGAGCTTGGCGGCGGCGCGGCGCGGCCAGTACGGGTCGCGCAGCAGTTCCCGGCCCAGCAGCACCAGGTCCGCCTCGCCGCCGGCCACGATCTGCTCGGCCTGCTCGGGCTCGACGATCAGGCCCACGGCGCCGGTCGGCACGCCGGCGTCGCGGCGGATCCGGGCGGCCAGCGGTACCTGGTAGCCGGGGCCGACCGGGATGGACGCCTGGACGGCCGCGCCGCCCGAGGACGTGTCGATCAGGTCGACTCCGGCGGCGGCCAGTTCCCCGGCGAGCACCACGCTGTCGTCGACGGTCCAGCCGTCGTCGGTCCAGTCGGTGGCGGAGATCCGGGTCAGCACCGGCACGGACTCGCCGACGGCGGCGCGTACCGCGCGGGCCACCTCCAGGGTGAGCCGCATCCGGGCGGCCCGGTCACCGCCGTAGCCGTCGGTGCGCCGGTTGGTCAGCGGGGAGAGGAACTCGTGCAGCAGGTAGCCGTGCGCGGCGTGGATCTCCACGGCGGCGAACCCGGCGTCCAGCGCCCGCCCGGCGGCGGTGGCGAAGGCGTCCACCACCGCGGCGATGGCCGCCTCGTCCAGCGCGGTCGGCGTGCGGTACTCCGGCACGAACGGCTGGTCGCCGGGGCCGACAGGGGCCCAGCCGCCCTCGGCGTCCGGCACCCCGCCGCGCGCCGGGGCCCACGGCCGGTACGTGGACGCCTTGAACCCGGCGTGCGCGAGCTGCACGGCCGGGACCGCGCCGTGGGCGGCGACGAACGCGGTGATCGGCCGCCACGCGTCGACGTGCGCGTCGGACCAGAGCCCGGTGTCCTGCGGGCTGATCCGGCCCTCGGGCACCACAGCCGTCGCCTCGGTGATCACCAGTCCGGCCCCGCCGACCGCGCGGGAGCCGAGGTGGACGCGGTGCCAGTCGGTGGGCAGGCCGTCCGGTCCGGCGCTGTACTGGCACATGGGCGCCAGCGCGATCCGGTTGGGCAGCGTGACGCCGCGCAGGGCGAGCGGGGTGAACAGGGCGCTCATTCTCGGATCCTCCGGTCGTGGCAACGGGTGCGCCTCCTTCTCAGGAGACGCACCCGAAGGAGTGTGGATCAGGCGGGTACGGGGTCGAGCCGCTCGGTCTCGGCGGGCTCGATCAGGTCGCGCTTGCCGGCCGAGTCGTACGCGGCCCGGTCGAGCGTGCCCTCCCGGGCGGCCACGATGGTCGGCACCACGGCCTGCCCGGCCACGTTGGTGGCGGTACGGATCATGTCCAGGATCGGGTCGATGGCCAGCAGCAGGCCGGCCCCGGCCAGCGGCAGGCCCAGCGTGCTCAGGGTCAGCGTCAGCATGACGATCGCGCCGGTCAGGCCGGCGGTCGCAGCCGAGCCCACCACCGAGACGAACGCGATCAGCAGGTAGTCGGTCACGCCCAGGTTCACGCCGAACACCTGCGCCACGAAGATGGCGGCGAGCGCCGGGTAGATGGCGGCGCAGCCGTCCATCTTCGTGGTGGCGCCGAACGGCACCGCGAAGGAGGCGTACTCGCGGGGGACGCCCAGGCGCTCGACCGACCGCTGGGTCACCGGCATGGTGCCCACCGACGAGCGGGAGACGAACGCCAGCTCGATGGCGGGCCAGGCGCCGGCGAAGAAGCGCAGCGGGTTGAGCTTGCCGGCCACCGCGAGCAGCACCGGGTAGACCACGAACAGCACCAGCGCGCAGCCGACGTAGACGGCCGTGGTGAACTTCGCGAGCGGGGCGAGCAGGTCCCAGCCGTACGAGGCGACGGCGTTGCCGATCAGGCCGAGCGTGCCGATCGGGGCGAGCCGGATGACCCACCAGAGCGCCTTCTGCACGATCGACAGCAGCGAGCGGTTGAGCGACACGAACGGCTCGGCGGCGTCGCCGACGAGCAGCGCGGCGGCGCCCACCACCAGGGCGAGGAAGACGATCTGCAGGACGTTGCCCTCGACGAACGCGCCGACCGGGTTGGTCGGGACGATGCCGGTGAGGAAGTCGATCCAGGAGCCGGTGGTCTTCGGCGCGGTGGCGCCGGCCGGGTCCAGGTTGACGCCCCGGCCGGGGTCGGTGAGCAGGCCGAGGCCGATGCCGATGCTCACCGCGATGAGCGCTGTGACGGCGAACCAGAGCAGCGTCTTGACTGCCAGCCGGGCGGCGTTGGCGACGCCGCGCAGGCTGACCACGCTGACCACGATGGCGGTGAAGACCAGCGGCGGCACGGCGAGCTTGAGGAGCTGGACGAAGAGGCCGCCGACGGTGTCGAGCGTGCTGGTCAGCCAGGCGAGGTCGGCGGCGCGGGCGAGGAAACCGAGCGCCACGCCGAGCACGAGGCCGAGCAGGATCTGGACGGAGAAGGGGATTCTGCGCAGGGCGGAAGTCATGAGGACGGATCCAAGGTCTGGAGAGGGAAGGCGGGCGTCGGGGCGTGGAGCTACGCCGGACAGACGCCGCTGGCCTGCCGTCGCAGATCGACGTACAGGCGCTCGGTGAGGCACCAGACATTGGTCATCGTCGCGACACGTTACTCCCGCCCCGGGCCGGAACGGAAGGACCGTCGCCGGTGAGGCTCCTTACAGCCAGGTAGCCGGAGGTGACCAGTCCCCAGGCGGCGACCACGACCAGCAGCACCCGCTCCGACACCCCGAGCAGCGTGCTGCGCCCGACCAGCAGCAGCGCCGCCGCCACTACGGCGGCCACCGGCAGCGCCACCGCCGCGCCGACCGCGGCGATCCGCCGCAGCCCCTGGTCCGCGGCCGGGGAGAACAGCAGTACGAGCATGGCGAGCACCACCGCGGCGGTCGCCGCGATGCTCGCACCGCCGTGCACCAGGTCGGCCACCGTTGTGGCCTCGAACGGCGGCAGCGGACAGCCCTCGCTGCACGTGACGGCGCCGGAGAGCACCGTGGCGACCGCGCCGGCGCCGAGCAGCCCGGCCGCCGCCCGCAACCCCGGCGGCAGCGCCCCGGCGAGCAGCAGCAGCGACGCGGCCACCGAGAAGATCCCCAACCGGTACGCCCCGGCGTACCCGCTGTCGGTTATGCCCGCCTCACTCACGTACGCGATGGGGCCCGGGCCGGGACCGGCGATCACCGCGACAGTCACCGCTGCCGCGCCGGCTGCCAGGCAGACGGCGGCGAACGCGGCGGCGATCCGGCGGCCGGTGTCCTCAGCCACGTCCGTGCGGGGTGGTCCAGCCGGACAGGTCCGGCCCCAGCGGCACGATCCGGGTCGGGTTGATCATGTCGTGGGTGGCGTAGTAGTGCCGCTTGATGTGGTCGAAGTCCACCGTCTCGCCGAACCCCGGCGTCTGGAACAGGTCCCGCGCGTACGCCCAGAGCACCGGCATCTCGGTGAGCTTGCGCTCGTTGCACTTGAAGTGGCCGTGGTACGCCACGTCGAAGCGCACCAGCGTGGTGAACAGGCGCACGTCCGCCTCGGTGATCGCGTCGCCCATCAGGTAGCGCCGCCCGGCCAGCCGCTCGCTCAGCGCGTCGAGGCGGGCGAACAGCGCGGTGAACGCCTCGTCGTACGCCTCCTGGGAGGTGGCGAAGCCGCACCGGTAGACGCCGTTGTTGACGTCCCGGTGGATCTCCGCCATCAGCGCGTCCATCTCCGGGCGCAGCTCGACCGGGTAGAGATCCGGCGCGTCCGGCGCGTGGAACCGCCGCCACTCGGTCGAGAAGTCCAGCGTGAGCTGCGGATAGTCGTTCGTCACGACCCGTCCGGTGAGCGTGTCCACGAGCGCCGGCACCGTCACCCGGCCGGTGTAGTCCCTGTCGGTGGACAGATACGCCTCGGACAGGTAGCCGATGCCGAGCACCGGGTCGAAGCCGTCCGGGTCGAGCGCGAACCGCCAGCCCCGCTCGTCCCGGATCGGATCGACGGTGCCCAGCGAGATCACCTCGTCCAGCCCGAGCAGGCCGCGCACGATCCGGGCCCGGTGCGCCCACGGGCAGGCCCGGCACCAGATCAGCCGGTAGCGGCCCGCCTCCAGCGGCCAGCGTCCCTGCTCGTCCGGCCCGCCCCCCTCGGGTGAGGTGGAGTGCGGGGTGACCCGGCCGGTGAACCGGTTGGGCTGGCGGACGAACGCGCCGCCACCGCTGGTCTCTGCGCTGAACTGGGCCCCGGACATGCGGCAAACCTATCCGCTCCGGTCACGGATATCCTGGCGCCGGGTACCCCCGCGACCCGCCGACCGACCCCTTCCCACCCCCGAAGGACGTACGCGCGATGACAGTGGCCTATCTCGTTGCCGGAGTCCGCACCCCGATCGGCCGGTACGCCGGCGCGCTGGCCGGGGTCCGCCCCGACGACCTGGCCGCGCACGTCGTCCGCGAGCTGGTGGCCCGCCATCCCTCGGTCGACTGGGCCCGCACCGACGACGTGATCCTGGGCTGCGCCAACCAGGCCGGCGAGGACAACCGCAACGTGGCCCGGATGGCCGCGCTGCTCGGCGGCCTGCCGGAGGAGGTGCCGGGCAGCACCGTCAACCGGCTCTGCGGCTCCGGCCTGGACGCGCTCGCCTCCGCCGCCCGCGCGATCGTCGCCGGGGAGGCCGACCTGGTGGTGGCCGGCGGCGTGGAGAGCATGAGCCGCGCGCCGTTCGTCATGCCGAAGGCGGCCACGCCGTTCGCCCGCACCGCCGAGGTGTACGACACCACGATCGGCTGGCGGCTGGTCAACCCGCTGATGCGCAAGGGGTGGGGCATCGACTCGATGCCGGAGACGGCGGAGAACGTGGCAGCGGAGTTCGGCGTGGACCGGGCCGCGCAGGACGCCTTCGCGTACCGGTCGCAGCAGCGGGCCGCCAAGGCGCAGGCCGACGGCCGGCTGGCCGAGGAGATCGTCCCGGTGACGGTGCCCGCGGGCAAGCGCGAGACGAAGCTGGTCGAGGCCGACGAGCACCCGCGCGAGACGTCGCTGGAGAAGCTCGCGGCGCTGCCCACCCCGTTCCGCGAGGGCGGCACTGTGACCGCCGGCAACTCCTCCGGCGTCAACGACGGCGCCGTCGCGCTGCTGGTCGCCTCCGCGGCCGCCGTCGAGCGCTACGGCCTTACCCCGCTGGCCCGGGTACGCGGTGCCGCGTCGGCAGGCGTACCGCCGCGGATCATGGGCATCGGTCCGGTTCCGGCGACCCGGAAGCTGCTCGACCGGACGGGCCTGTCGCTCGCCGACGTGGACGTGATCGAGCTGAACGAGGCGTTCGCCGCACAGTCGGTGGCGGTGCTGCGCGAGCTGGGCCTGCCGGAGGACGCCGAGCACGTCAACCCCGGCGGCGGGGCCATCGCGCTGGGTCACCCGCTCGGCGCCAGCGGTGCCCGGCTGGCGTTGACCGCCGCGCTGGAACTGCGCCGAAGGGGCGGCCGGCGGGCGCTCGCCACCATGTGCATCGGTGTCGGCCAGGGCATCTCGCTGCTGCTGGAGTCGGCCGCCTGACCCGGGCCGACGGCATCGCCTCCAGTGGATCTCCCGAACCCGGCCGTACCGGCCTAGAGTGGTCTGGACCACATGATCCGCCATCGACGGCGGACGACGACCTGGGGGACCGAGCGATGCAGACGCCGGAGAGCCTGCCCACCGAGATCGACCTGACCCGGCCGAGCGCCGCCCGGGTCTACGACTACTTCCTCGGTGGGGCGCACAACTTCGAGATCGACCGGCAGCTCGCCGAACAGATCGCGGCGATGACGCCGAACCTGGCCGCCACCATGCGCTCCGGGCGGGAGTTCCTGCGCCGGGCCGTACGGGTGCTGCTCGACGCCGGCATCGACCAGTTCCTCGACGTCGGCTCCGGCATCCCCACCGTCGGCAACGTGCACGAGGTCGCCCAGACCGCCGACCCGGACGCCCGCATCGTGTACGTGGACATCGACCCGGTTGCCGTGGCGCACAGCCACGAACTGCTCGCCGGCAACGACCGGGCCACGGCGATCCTGGCTGACCTGCGCGAGCCGAAGCTGATCCTGGACCACGCCCGCGCCAGCGGCCTGATCGACTTCGACCGGCCGCTGGGCATTCTGCTCGCCGGCGTGGTGCACTTCGTGCCCGACGCCGACCGCCCGGCCGACATCCTGGCCACGCTGCGCGCCGCCGCCGCACCCGGCAGCTACCTGGTCATCTCCCACTCCACGTTCGAGGATCAGCCGCAGGAGATGCTGGATGCGCAGCGGCTGTCGGCGCGTACCGCCACGGAGATCACGCTGCGCTCGCGGGCCGAGATCACCGGCTTCTTCGGCGACTGGACGATCCTCGAACCGGGCGTCGTGCACATGCCGCTGTGGCGGCCCGACTCCCCGTCGGACGTGGACGAGCACCCGGAGCGGTTCGGGGCCTTCGGCGGCGTCGCCCGGCACGACCGCGCCGCCGGCTGAGCCCCATGCGCGCCCCGGACAGCGACGGGGGAGACGTCAGCCGGCCCGGCGCCGCCGCGTACGCCGCCGAGTGGGCTCGCGCGGTGCGCCGTATCGGGTTCGTGCCGCTGAGCGCGGCCGAGACCGAGCGCCTGCTGGTGCCGCTCACCGAGCGACTCGGCGAGGCCCTGCTCGCCCCCACCTTCTCCGCCCGCCCGGCGGAGGAGGTGGGGCGTGCCCTGGTCCAGGCGCACCTCACCGAGCCCGGCGTGCTCGACTGGTCGGTGCAGGCGCTCGGCGACCGGTTCCTGCCCTGGGTGCTGCCGTCGCGCACCGAGTCGCCGGAGCTGCGTGAGCGGGTCGCGCTGCTCCAGGGCGCGTTCGCCGCCGGGTTCGCCCGCGCGCTGCGCGACCGGGTCTTCAGCCAGCAGGAGCGGATCGCCCGGTCCGCGTGGCAGGCCCGGGACACCGTCGAGCAGGCGCTGCGGGACAGCGAGGCGCGGTTCCGGGCGGTCTTCACCGGCGCCGCCATCGGCATCGGCATCGCCGGGGTGGACGGGCAGATCATCGAGGTCAACCAGTCGTTCGCGGACATGCTCGGCTACGCCGTCGCGGAGATGCGGCGGATGAACGTCTCGGCGTTGTTCCACCCCGACGACGCGGCCGGGATGTGGGAGCTGTACCAGGAGCTGATCGAGGGCAAGCGGGACAGCGCGCGGGTGGAGAAGCGCTACTACCGCAAGGACGGCAGCGTGGTCTGGACCGACCTCGCGGTCTCGCTCATCCGGCACGACGACGGCCGGCCCCGGTTCACCGTGGCGATGGTGGAGGACATCACCCAGCGGTACGAGTTGCAGCAGCGGCTGCGTTTCCAGGCGCTGCACGACCCGCTGACCGGCCTGCCCAACCGGACGCTGTTCTTCGAGACGCTCGGCGACGTCTTCGACGGCGCCGGTCCGGACCAGCGCGTCGGGCTGTGCTTCATCGACCTGGACGGCTTCAAGGCGGTGAACGACAGCCTCGGCCACGACCTGGGCGACCGGCTGCTCAAGGTGATCGCCCGCCGGCTCAGCGACTGCGTGGCCGGGCGCGGCCACCTGGTGGCCCGGATGGGCGGCGACGAGTTCGTCATCCTGGTCGACTCCGACGGCGGCATCGACGACGCGGTGGAGGTCGCCGAGCTGGCCCTGGCCGCGGTGTCCGCGCCGGTGCACGTCGGTGACCAGCAGCTCGCCGTGTCGGCGAGCATCGGCATCGTGGAGTGCCCGGCGGCGGAGACGAGCGTCGGCGACCTGATGAAGGCCGCCGACACCACGCTCTACTGGGCCAAGGCGGAGGGCCGGGGCCGCTGGGCGGTGTACGACCCGGAGCGCAGCGCCGCCGACATCGCCCGCTCCGCGCTGGCCGCGAACCTGCCCGCCGCGCTGGACCGGGGCGAGTTCGTGCTGCACTACCAGCCGATCGTGTCGCTGCTGGACGGCACGATGGTGGCGGTCGAGGCGCTGGTGCGCTGGCAGCACCCGGAGCTGGGGCTGATCGGGCCGGACCGGTTCATCGGGCTGGCCGAGGAGACCGGCCTGATCGTCCGGCTCGGCGCCTGGGTGCTGCGTCAGGCGTGCCGCGACGCCGAGTCGTGGCGGCGCGCGTACCCGGACACCACGCCTGTTGTCAGCGTCAACCTGGCCGCCCGGCAGGCCGACGACCCGGCCATCGTGGAGACGGTGGCGGAGGCGTTGCAGCACACCGGCCTGCCGGCCGAGCTGTTGCAGCTGGAGCTGACCGAGAGCGCCGTCATGGGCAGCGCCGGCGAGCCGCTGCGGACGCTGCACCAGCTCGCCGGCCTCGGGCTGCGGCTGGCCATCGACGACTTCGGCACTGGCTACTCGAACCTGGCGTACCTGCGGCGGCTGCCGATCCACTGCGTCAAGCTGGCCGGTCCGTTCGTCGAGGGGATACGGGGTGACGGCGGGGACGCGGTGGCCGACCACCGGGACGAGCGGATCGTGGACGCGCTGGTCCGGCTGGCGCACGCGCTGGAGCTGTCGGTGACGGCCGAGGCGGTGGAGACCGAGGTGCAGGCCGAACGGCTGCGGGCGCTGCGCTGCGACACCGGGCAGGGCCGGCTGTTCGGCGCCCCGATGCCCGCCGACGGCATCCGCGCCCGCCTGGGCGGGTAAGGAAGGGCCCCCTCTTAACGCCTCCGGTAGAGGAGGGGGCCCCGCTTAACACCTCCCGCGCACGCGGCAGGCGAGGAAGGGAGAACCGGTGAGCCTCACCGATTCGCAGGCCGTGGTGTCGGTGGTCGCCGCGCTGGCGATCGTCGCCGGACTGGCCGGGGTGGTGGTGCCCGGGTTACCGGCGCTGCCGCTGTGCTGGGGCGGCGTACTGGTGTGGACGCTGTTCGGCGACGCCGGGCCGGGTCGCTGGGCGGTGCTCGCCGCCGCCACGGCGATCGCCGCCGGTGGCACCGTGCTCAAGTACCTCTGGCCGGGGCGCAACCTGAAGCGGACCGGCGTGCCCACCACCTCGCTGCTGGCGGGCGGGCTGCTCGGCGTGGTCGGGTTCTTCGTGATCCCGGTGATCGGGCTGCCGATCGGCTTCGTCGGTGGGATCTTCGGCGCCGAACGGCTGCGGCTCGGCGACACCCGCCTCGCCTGGCCGGCCACGGTGCAGGCACTCAAGGCCGCCGGGTTGTCGATGGTCCTGGAGTTCACCGCCGGCCTGATGATCGCCGCGCTGTGGGTCGCGGGGCTGCTGTTCGTCTGACCGTCGCCGGACCACCCGGCGGCCACCCCACCGGTACGGTCGACCGGATGCGGACAACAGTCCTGGGCGGCCTCGGCGCCTTCCCCACCGCCCACCAGGCCTGCGCCGGCTTCCTCGTCGAACACGACGGCTTCCGGCTGCTGATCGACCCCGGCTACGCGACGCTGCAACCGTTGCTGGCGCTCACGAGGGCGGAGCACGTCGACGCCGTCTACGTCAGCCACGGCCACCCCGACCACTGCGCGGACCTGCAACCGCTGGTCCGCGCCCGGGTGCTCGCGAACCGGTCCGGGCCGCCCCTGCCGGTGTACGCCCCCACCGGCAGCCTCGCCGGACTGCTCGCGATCGACGAGCCGGGCCTGCTCGAACCCGGGTACCGGCTGACCGGGTTCACCCCGGGGGAGACGCTGCGTCTCGGGCCGTACGAGGTGCGGACGTTCGCGTTGCCGCACTGGGTGCCGAACGCCGGGGCCCGGTTCTCGGCGCCGGGCCTGGTGCTCGCCTACACCGGGGACACCGGACCCAGCCCGGCGCGGGTGGAGCTGGCCCGCGACGCGGACCTGCTGATCGCGGAGGCGACCTATCCGGACGAACTCCCGCAGCGGCACGAGGGGAACCTGTCCAGCGCCGTCGAGGTCGGCCGGTACGCCGCCGAGGCCGGGGTGCGGCGCCTGCTGCTCACCCATCTGTGGCCGGGGACGGAGCCGCGCGAGGCGCTGGCCGCCGTACGGCGCGGGTTCGCCAGCCCGGTGGAGGTGGCTGCGCCCGGGCTGACGGTGACAGTCGGCCGGTAGGGAGCGGCGGCGCGGGGCGTCCGGAGGGTACGGCCGATCGCCGTACTTCAGTGAGAGAGAGGTGGACGCCGCGCGCCGCCGCGGACCGGGCGTTGCCGAGCGCCCGGTGCCGGCCCGTCGGGTCGGGCCTGGTCACGCCCACAATGATGCCCCGGGTGGGATCGGGCGACAACGCAATTACCGGGGTACGTATTGACCGCCTTGATCGGCCGGGAGCACACTGCGAGCACTCGCACGAGCATCGCCTCGAGGAGGTGTGCAGTGGCCACGACGCCCGCGCCGACCGCCGAGCAGCCGATGGACGACGACGCCCGACGACTCGCCGAACTCGGCTACAAACAGGAGTTGCGCCGCAAGTGGAGCGGCTTCTCCAACTTCGCGATCTCGTTCTCCATCATTTCGATCCTGGCCGGCTGCTTCACCACGTTCGGCCAGGCGTGGAACAACGGCGGCCCGGTGGCGATCTCCTGGGGCTGGCCGCTGATCTCGCTGTTCATCCTGATCATCGGCTTCTGCCTGGCCGAGTTGGTGTCGGCGTACCCGACAGCGGGCGGGATCTACTGGTGGGCGGCGACGATGGGCCGGCCGGTGCACGGCTGGTTCACCGGCTGGCTCAACCTGATCGGGTTGGTCGCGGTGACCGCGTCGGTCGACTACGGCTGCGCCACGTTCCTCAACCTGACGCTGTCGGCGCTGTTCGACGGCTGGGCCGGCACCGGGCACCAGACGTTCGGGCTGTTCGTGGTGATCCTCGCGCTGCACGGGCTGATCAACATCTACGGGCACCGGATCATCGACGTACTCCAGAACGTCTCGGTCTGGTGGCACGTCGCCGGCGCGGCCGCCGTGGTGCTGATCCTGGTCCTGGTCCCGGACAACCACCAGAGCTTCCAGTTCGTGTTCACCGAGCGGTTCAACAACTCCGGCTTCGGTGACGGCGAGACCGGCGGGCTGGCGTTCTGGTTCTACGTGCTGCCGCTGGGCTTCCTGCTCACGCAGTACACGATCACCGGCTTCGACGCCTGCGCGCACGTCTCCGAGGAGACCCGGGGCGCGTCCAAGGCCGCCGCGCAGGGGCTGTGGCGGTCGATCTTCTACTCGGCGGTGGGCGGCTGGATCCTGCTGCTCGCGTTCCTGTTCGCGGCCACCGACGTGGACGCGATCAACGAGGCGGGCGGCTTCTCCGGGGCGATCTTCGAGAGCGCGCTGACGCCGTTCTTCTTCAAGGCCGTCATCATCATCTCCACCATCGGGCAGTTCTTCTGCGGCATGAGTTGCGTGACGTCGATGTCGCGGATGGCGTACGCGTTCAGCCGGGACCGCGCGGTGCCGGGCTGGAAACTCTGGTCGAAGGTGAACCGCAACGGTACGCCGGTGAACGCCATCATCGGCGCGACGCTGGCCGGGCTGGTGCTCACGCTGCCCGCGCTCTACCAGCGCGGCGGCATCCCGGTCGCGTTCTACGCGGTGGTGTCGGTCGCGGTGATCGGGCTGTACCTGTCCTTCATCATCCCGATCTTCCTGCGGCTGCGGATGGGCGACCGGTTCACCCCGGGCCCGTGGACGCTCGGCCGCCGCTACAAGCTGCTCGGCTGGATCGCGGTGGTCGAGATCGCAGTCATCTCGGTCTACTTCGTGCTGCCGATCGTCCCGGCGGGTGTGCCCGGCAACCCCGACTTCAGCTGGACGGCTGTGAACTACGCGCCGATCGCCATCGGTGGCGTGCTGCTCGGCGTCGCGATCTGGTGGTACGCCTCGGCCCGCAAGTGGTTCACCGGCCCGCGCCGCACAGTCGACCAGGCCGAACCCGAGCCCGAGCCCGCCGAGCCGTCGTAGCTGTCGTAGCTGTCGGTGGGTCCTGCCATGATCCGGCAATGGACTCGGAAGCGGTGGTACGCGCGTTGTGGGATCGCATGCAGGCCCGGGACTGGACCGGCGTCGGCGACCTGCTGGCCGACGACGTGGTGGTGGAGTGGCCGGCCAGCGCCGAGCGGATCGTCGGCCGCGACAACTACGTGAAGGTCAACGCCGAGTACCCGGAGGGCTGGTCGATCCGGGTGCTGCGGGTGGTGGCGGCGGGCGACACGGTGGTGTCCGAGGTGGAGGTGCCGCACGAGGGAATGGGCGTGCACCGGGTCGCGTCGTTCTGGACCGTGCGGGGCGGGCGGATCACCGAGGGCCGGGAGTACTGGACCAGCCTCGGCCAGGACCCGTCCCCGCAGTGGCGATCCGCCTGGGTCCAGCCGATGTGAGCGCCGGGCTGTCCGGAGATCTTGGCGATCGTTTTGTCGGTTAGGCTGCGGATCCGATCTGCTTGGCCAGCCCGACGAACGACCGCCACGACGTCGGGGTGACGTGGAGCGTGCCGCCGTCCCGGTCCTTGGAGTCGCGTACCAGCACCACTTCCGTCAGGTTGTCAGCCACCTCGACGCAGTCGGTGTTGCCGCTCCGGGTCGCCTTTCGCCAGGTCGCGCCGCTCAGATCCATGACGTCTCCACCTCTTTCAGAAGCTCGAGAGACTGCCGGCGGGGCAAAGCTTCACTCCGGATCATCTCCCATCTCGACTGAAGCGTAGCCACGTCGGCGTCGCCGTCGATCACGCTCGTGGTGAGCTGGCATTCCATGCTGGCGACCCAACCGCCCTCCGCGCCTCTCGCCAGAGTGAACGGACCGGACAAGCCGATGTGCAACCCGACCTGTAGTGGAAGCACGTGGATACTGATGTGCGGGCGCTCGGCGCAGACGACCAGGTGCTCGATCTGCTGAGCCATCAGGCCGCGGAAGCTCTCTTCGCGGCGGTGCAGCATTCCCTCGTCGAGTACAGCGATGAGCTGGGGCGGAGATGGCTGCCGCAGGACTTCCTGGCGATCCATGCGGGCTGCCACGCGGCTCTCCACGTCGGCATCGCTGAGTAGGTCGTCACAGCGAATCACCGCTCGGGCGTAGTTCTCCGTCTGAAGCAGGGCTGGAATGAGAGTCGGGTGGAAGCACCGGAGCTGTCGAGCGTTGCGTTCGGCATCGAGCCATGGGCGGAGCCAGGACGGCAAGCCCTCGCGTTCGGCCATCTTGAGCAGGGACACCAGCAGGCCGCCGGAGTTCAGCACCTCGTCGGCACGAGCCAAGAAGAGCCGGTCGTACGGACGGCTGCCGGTTTCGACGGCGGACACCATTGACGGCGAGTAGTGGACCAACCGGCCGAATTCCTCCTGATTGAGACCGGCAACGTTCCGTAGTCGGCGGAGCTGCGCACGGATCAACTCTGCTGTCGGTTCCTCCACAGTTCCTCCACAGTCCGTGCGTGAATTTCATTCGGTGTCTGCCGGTTGAGCCCGTACTTCACTCGTGCGCCGTGACCAGGCTCGATGCCTTCCGACCGTAGCGGTGTCCTCACCAGACTGTCACGCATGCGGATCCGCTCGTCGCAGGCGAGCACGGGCGGATTCCAGCCCGGGGCCGCCCGGTCCCGACGATGCCGGGCGGTCCCCTCCATCAACGAGGAGGCCGATGTGCGTGTCCGATGGTTCCGGTGCCGTACCCGTGAGCTGCCCACCCTGCCGAAGCGCGAACCCGGCGGCAATCTACCGGCCTGGATGCGTGAACCGACCCGACCGTTCCCCACAATTCGCCCGGGCAGCCCGGGGCGTCTGACGCCGGCGCAGGAGTGGCGGGCGAACGGGGGCCGTTGGTGACGGCTCTGGTCGGTGTGCTCAGCGCGATCGGTCACATCGGGTACGAGCCGGACTGGACATGCGAGCGCTGTCAGGAACCGTGGCCGTGTCCCACCCTGCGTCGCATTCCGCGTGATCAGCTCGATCCGGCAGCGCTCATCCGGATGATGGCGTTCCTCGTGCGCGGCGCGATCCGGGATCTGCGTGGCCGAGTCGAGGGGCCGGAACCGCCCGAGATCGTCCGGCGGTTCTTTTGGTTCCTTCCGCTCAGCGACGACGAGGCGCGTGCGATCGCCCGAAGGCTGCGGTGATGGGCCGGCGCGTGGTTCCGCACCTGCCCATGCGCCCGCTGTGGCGGTGCCGCAACTGCGGGGCGGAGTGGCCCTGTCAGCCGGCCCGGCTGTCGCTGCTCGTCGAGTACCGGGAGGACCGCACCGCGCTGCTGCTCTATCTCGGCGGGCTGATGACCGAGGCGCGGGAACAACTCGCCAAGCTGAATCCCGACCACGCGCCGGATCTGCACGGCCGATTCCTGGCCTGGGCGCGGGTTCGTGGCTGACGCGGGGTGGGCTGTCCGCGTACCCAAGGGGTCAGATCGTGGGGCGGCGGTGGGTGAGCGGGAAGCGGAGGATGCGGTCGTCGCCGGCCGCCGGGGTGCCGCGGCCGTCGCGGTTGCTGGTCGCGACCCAGAGCGCACCGTCGGGGGCCACCTCGACGGTACGCAGGCGGCCGTACGTGCCGGCCAGCTCCGCCACCGGTACGCCGACGCGGCCGGCGGCGTCGACGGGCACCGCCCAGAGCCGGGCGCCGCGCAGCGCGGCGACGTAGAGCGTGCCCCTGGTGAACGCGGCACCGCTCGGGGACGCCTGCGCGGGCGGCCAGACGACGACCGGGTCGCGGAACCGGGGATCACCGGCGACGCCCTCGACGAGCGGCCAGCCGTAGTTGCCGCCGGGCACGATCCGGTTCACCTCGTCCCAGGTGCTCTGCCCGAACTCGGTGGCGAACAGCCGCCCCTGCCGGTCCCAGGCGAGGCCCTGCACGTTGCGGTGACCGTAGCTGTAGACGAGCGAACCGGGGAACGGGTTGCCGGCCGGCACGCCGCCGTCCGGGCGGATCCGCAGGATCTTGCCGTTGCGGCTGGTCAGGTCCTGCGTGCGGGCGGACACCCCGGCGTCGCCGATCCCGGCGTAGAGCATGCCGTCGGGGCCGAACGCGATCCGGCCGCCGTCGTGGACGGCGCTGCGGGCGATGCCGCTCACCAGCACCTGCGGCGGCTGGGACGTCCCGAGGCGGAACCGGACGATCCGGATGTCGGCAGCGGTGGTGTAGGCGGCGTAGACCCACCTGTCCCGGCGGTACTGGGGGGAGACCGCGAGCCCGAGCAGGCCCGCCTCGCCGCCCGCGGCCACGTCGGCGATCCGGGCCACCTGCCGGGCCGGGCGACCCGGGCGTACGCGCAGGATCGTGCCCTGGTCCCGCTGCGCGACCAGGGCGCTGCCGTCGGGCAGGAAGGCCAGCCCCCACGGCGCCTCCAGCCCGGTCGCGACGACGCGGGGACGGGTCAGGTCGTAGCCGGACCAGCCGGCACGCCCGTCGAAGCCGCGCAGGTCCAGCGCGACCGGGCGCTGGTGCGCGTCGGCGGTGACCGGCCGGTCGGGGCCGTCCGCGGCCGGCCGGCCGGTGGGCCGGTTGCCGGCGTGGGCGTCGGTCGCTGCGAGCACGATCGCGAGGACGGCGGCGACGACCGCGACGGTACGACGGCGCATGTGCACTCCCCGGTTTCGCACCCGGCCTCGCCGGGGCATTGACGGTGATCCGGTTTGCCAGTAGACCTTGGTGATGGAGGCCCCTGATGAAACCAACGCCGCTCTCGCTGGAACAGTTGCGGGTCGCCGTCACCGAGGGTGAGATCGACACGGTGGTGCTCGCGCTCACCGACATGCAGGGCCGCCTGCAGGGCAAGCGGTTCCACGCGCCCTACTTCCTCGACCAGGTGGTCACGCACGGCAGCGAGGGCTGCAACTACCTGCTCGCCGTGGACGTCGACATGAACACCGTCGACGGGTACGCGATGTCGAGCTGGGAACGCGGCTACGGCGACTTCGCCATGCGCCCCGACCTGGACACGCTGCGCCGGATGCCCTGGCAACCCGGGTCCGCGCTGCTGCTGGCCGACCTGGAGTGGCTGGACGGCTCCGGCCCGGTGGTCGCCTCGCCCCGGCAGATCCTGCGCAAGCAGCTCGACCGGCTGGCCGCGCACGGGCTGACCGCGTACGCCGGCACCGAACTGGAGTTCGTGCTCTACCGCGACTCGTACGAGGAGGCGTGGCAGCGCGGCTACCGCGACCTGACGCCGGCCAACCAGTACAACGTGGACTACTCACTGCTCGGCACCGCCCGGGTCGAGCCGCTGCTGCGCCGCATCCGCACCGAGATGGCCGGCGCCGGGCTCACGCCGGAGAGCGCGAAGGGCGAGTGCAACCTCGGCCAGCATGAGATCGCCTTCCGGTACGACGAGGCGGTGCGCTGCGCCGACCACCACGTCATCTACAAGAACGGCGCCAAGGAGATCGCCGCCCAGGAGGGCATGGCGATCACGTTCATGGCGAAGCCGAACGAGCGGGAGGGCAACTCCTGCCACATCCACTTCTCGCTGCGCGACGCCTCCGGCTCCTCGGCGATGCTGGGGGACGGGCCCGCGCACCTGAGCGTCACCGGACAGCGGGTGCTGGCCGGGCTGCTCGCCACCATGCGCGAGTTCAGCCTGTTCTTCGCACCCAACATCAACTCGTACAAGCGCTACCAGCCCGGCTCGTTCGCGCCGACCGCGCTGCGCTGGGGCACCGACAACCGCACCTGCGCGCTGCGGCTGGTCGGGCACGGGCAGGGGATGCGGGTGGAGAACCGGGTGCCGGGGGCCGACGTCAACCCGTACCTGGCGATCGCCGCGCTGGTGGCCGGCGCGGTGCACGGCATCGAGAACGAGCTGGAGCTGGCGGACGAGTGCACCGGCAACGCGTACGACGACCCGGACGCCGAGCGGGTGCCCACGACGTTGCGTGACGCGCTGGACCTGTGGCAGCACTCGGAGGTGGCCCGGGAGGCGTTCGGCGACGAGGTGGCCGCCCACTACGCCAACCAGGCGAAGGTCGAGCTGACCGCCTTCGACGCCGCGGTGACGGACTGGGAGCTGACCCGTGGCTTCGAACGCCTCTGACCTCGCCGCGCTCCCCGCCGCCGCGCCCGCACTCGCGCCCCGCTCTCGACGTCGATCTTGCACTTGCGGCCCTCAGTGCGGGCGTTATGGGGCTTTCGCCGGGGCAGCAACTGCAAGATCGCGGGGGCGAGGGGAGGGGGGACCGCGTGGGTGAGGTGATCTCGCCTGTTGACGGGGCGGGGATCGGGGTCGTTCCGGGGTGCTCCGTGGAGGACGTGGATGCTGCTGTCTCGCGGGCGGCTGCGGCGTTCGAGACGTGGCGTCATGTGGCGCCGGGGGATCGGGGGCGGCTGCTGCGGCGGTTCGCCGCCCAGGTCGACGCGCACCTGGAGGAGCTGGCTCTCCTGGAGGTGCGCAACGCCGGGCACACCATCGGCAACGCCCGCTGGGAGGCGGGCAACGTCCGGGACGTGCTCGACTACTACGCGGGCGCGCCGGAACGGCTGACCGGCCACCAGATCCCGGTGCCCGGCGGGCTCGACGTCACGTTCCACGAGCCGCTGGGCGTGGTCGGCGTGATCGTGCCGTGGAACTTCCCGATGCCGATCGCCGGCTGGGGATTCGCCCCGGCGCTCGCGGCCGGCAACACGGTGGTGCTGAAGCCCGCCGAGCTGACCCCGCTCACCGCGCTGCGCCTGGCCGAACTGGCCCGCGACGCCGGCCTGCCCGAGGGCGTGTTCACAGTGCTGCCCGGCCGGGGCAGCGTGGTCGGCGAGCGGTTCGTCACCCACCCGGCGGTCCGCAAGATCTGTTTCACCGGCTCGACCGAGGTCGGCACCCGGATCATGGCCGGCTGCGCGGCCCAGGTGAAGCGGGTGACGCTCGAGCTGGGCGGCAAGTCCGCCAACATCGTCTTCGCCGACGCGGACCTGGAGAAGGCGGCTGCGACCGCGCCGTACGCGGTCTTCGACAACGCGGGCCAGGACTGCTGCGCCCGCTCCCGGATCCTGGTCCAGCGCCGGGTGTACGACAGGTTCCTGGAACTGCTCGAACCGGCCGTACGGGCGGTGCGGGTGGAGGACCCGGCCCAGGAGACGGCCGAGATGGGCCCGCTGATCTCCGCCGCGCACCGGGACCGGGTCGCCGGGTACGTCGACGGGGCGGACGTCGCATTCACCGGCTCGTGCCCCGACGGCCCCGGCTTCTGGTACGCCCCGACTGTGCTGCTCGCCGGCTCCCCGGCCGATCGGCACTGGCGGGAGGAGGTCTTCGGTCCGGTCGTCTCGGTGCTCCCGTTCGACGACGAGGCGGACGCGATCCGGCTCGCCAACGACACCGAGTACGGGCTCTCCGGCTCGATCTGGACCCGGGACGTCGGGCGCGCGGTGCGGGTGGCCCGCGCCGTCGAGTCGGGCAACCTCAGCGTCAACTCGCACTCCTCGGTGCGCTACTGGACCCCGTTCGGCGGGATGAAGCGTTCCGGCCTGGGCCGGGAGCTGGGTCCGGACGCACTGCACGCCTTCACCGACGTCAAGAACGTGTTCATCGGCACCGAGGAGTGATCACAGTGCAGGGACGGCTTTCCGACCGGGTGGCAGTGGTGACCGGCGCTGGTAGCGGCATCGGGCTCGCCACCGTACGCCGCTTCGCCGCCGAGGGCGCCCGGGTGGTCTGCGTGGACATCGACGCCGACGCCGGCACCCGGGCCGCGCAGGAGGTGGGTGGCGAGTTCGTCGCCGCCGACGTAGCCGACGAGACGGCGGTGCGTGACCTGTTCGACGGGGTGGTGCAGCGGCACGGCCGGGTGGACGTGTCGTTCCACAACGCGGGCATCTCGCCGCCTGAGGACGACTCGATCCTGGAGACCGGCCTGGACGCCTGGGAACGGGTGCTGCGGGTGAACACCACGAGCGTGTACCTGTGCTGCAAGTACGTCATCCCGCACATGCGCCGCCAGGGCAAGGGCTCGATCATCAACACCGCCTCGTTCGTGGCGCTGATGGGCGCTGCCACGTCGCAGATCGCGTACACGGCGAGCAAGGGCGGGGTGCTGGCGATGACCCGGGAGCTGGGCGTGCAGTTCGCCCGCGAGGGCATCCGGGTCAACGCGCTGTGCCCGGGGCCGGTGGCGACGCCGCTGCTGCTGGAGTTGTTCGCCAAGGACCCGGAGCGGGCCGCCCGGCGGCTGGTGCACGTGCCGATGGGCCGGTTCGGCGACCCGGCCGAGATCGCCGCCGCTGTGGCGTTCCTCGCCAGCGACGACGCCTCGTTCATGACCGCAGCGCAGTTCGTCGTCGACGGCGGCATCACCGGCGCGTACGTCACCCCCCTGTGAGCGCGAGGAGTGAGCCGGTCTTGCGAGCCCCGCAGTCGCGAACCAGGCCGGCACTATGAGGCCGGTCATCGGCATCACCGCGTACGTCGAGCCGGCCGGCTGGGCGGTGTGGCGGGACGTGCCGGCGACGCTCGTGCCGCACGCGTACGTCCGCTCGGTCACCGCGGCGGGCGGCCGGGCCGTCGTGCTGCCCCCGGACGACGCCGACGCGGACGTGCTGGGGCTGCTGGACGGGCTGCTGCTGGCCGGCGGCGCGGACGTCGGCCCGGAGCGGTACGGCGAGCCGCCGGACCCGCGTACCGAGAGCCGGCCGGAGCGCGACGCGGGGGAGACGACGCTGCTGACCGCCGCGCTCGCCGCGGACCTGCCGGTGCTGGGTGTGTGCCGGGGGATGCAACTGCTGGCGGTGGCGTACGGCGGCCTGCTGCACCAGCACCTGCCGGACGTGGTCGGGCACGACGGGCACCGTCCCGCGCCGGGCGTCTACGGGTCGCATCCGGTGCGCTTCGCCGCCGGCAGCCGGGCCGCCGAGGTGATGGCCGGGGTGGACCGGGTCAACTCGTACCACCATCAGGCGGTGGCCGACCCCGGCGGCCTGGCGGTGACCGGCTGGGCCGACGACGGGGTGATCGAGGCGGTGGAGGATCCGGCGCGGCGCTTCGTGCTCGGGGTGCAGTGGCATCCGGAGAACGAGGCCGAGCCGCGGCCCGTGGCCGCGCTGGTCCGGGCCGCGATGTCGGCCAGATCACACACCCGCGTTTCGTAGGTGCGGACAGCCGAATCGGCGGCCCGCCGACCAGGCGAGGACCGCCCGAGTCGCCCCGGAGCGTCGGTTACGCCAGGATGAGGCGGAGGTAAGCAGCGTCGAACGGTGCGGGTGCGTTACGTTGCTCGTCCGTCGGGGTAGTAGGCGGGGACGGTCGGCGGAGAATCGCCGGCCGTCATGATCATGGCCGGAGCGGGAGGCTGCATGAGCTCGGCCCACGGGGGCGGGGAGGACGGTCGTTCGTCCCCGGCGGCCGGCGAGGCGTCCCTACCGCCACTGCTCGCCGCGGCGTTCGCCGCCGGCGGTGAGATGGGCGGCCGGCTGCGCGGCTTCGACTGGTCCACCACCGCTCTCGGCAGCCCGGACCGCTGGCCCGCGGCGCTGTGCCACGCCGTGAGCACGATGCTGTCGTCCCGCGCCCAGATGGTCGTCTTCTGGGGCGAGGAGCACCTGGCCTTCTACAACGACGCCTACCGGCCGACCATCGGCGACAAGCACCCGGCCGTGATCGGGCAGCCCGCCCGGCTGCACTGGGCGGAGACCTGGGACGTGCTCGGCCCGCTGCTGGACGGCGTGCGCCGCACCGGCGTGCCGTACCGGGGCGAGAACCACCCCTTCGTGCTCGACCGCCACGGTTTCCTGGAGGACGTCTACTTCGACGTCTCGTACGACCCGATCCGCAGCGCCGACGGCACCGTCGGCGGTCTGTTCTGCTTCGTCAACGAGACCACCGGCCGGGTGCTCGGCGAGCGCCGGCTGCGCGCCCTCGCCGAGCTGGGCAACGAGCTGGGCGATGTACCCGGCATGCTCGAACTGGGCCAGGCCGTCACCCGGGTGCTCGACGCCCACCGCGCCGACGTGCCGTTCAGCGCGCTGTGGTTCGCCGACGAGCGCGGCACACTCGTGCCGGGCGGCTGCTCCGGCGTGGATCCGGCCACCGTCGCCGATCCGCCGCCCGGCCTGCCCGAGGGCGATCCGTTCACCGAGCCGCGCTGGATCGCCACCGCCGACCTGCCGGGCGCGGTGCCGCCGGACGCCGCCGGCCAGGCGCTCCTGCTGCCGCTGACCGCCACGAACGAGCCGGCCGGCGCGCTGCTGCTCGGGGTGTCGCGCCGGCTGCCGTTCACCGACGACTACCGCGACTTCGTCGACCTGGTCGCCGCACAGGTGTCCCGGGCCGTGGGCAAGCAGCGGGCGTACGAGCAGGAACGCGCCCGCGCCGCCGAGCTGGCCGCGCTGGACCGCGCCAAGACCAACTTCTTCGCCAACGTCAGCCACGAGTTCCGGACCCCGCTCACGCTGGTCCTCGGGCCGATGGAGGAGATGCTCGCCGACCGGGAGCTGCCCGAGCGGTACCTCGACCGACTCACCGTCATGCACCGCAACGGGCTGCGTTTGCTCAAGCTGGTCAACACGGTGCTCGACTTCTCCCGGCTGGAGTCCGGCCGGCTGGCCGCCCGCTACCAGCCCACCGACCTGTCCGACTACACCTCCCGGCTGGCCAGCACGTTCCGCTCGGCCACCGAGCGGGCCGGGCTGCGCCTGGTGGTGGACTGCCCGCCGCTGCCCGCGCCGGTCTACGTCGACCGGGACATGTGGGAGAAGATCGTCCTCAACCTGCTGTCGAACGCGGTCAAGTTCACGTTCGACGGCGAGATCCGGGTCCGGGTCCGCGCGGACGACGGCGCCGCCGTCCTGGAGGTGACCGACACCGGCGTCGGCATCGCGCCGGAGGAACTGCCGCAGGTCTTCGAGCGGTTCCACCGGGTGGCCGGCGCCCGCTCGCGTACCCACGAGGGCACCGGCATCGGGCTCGCCCTGGTCCGCGAGCTGGTCGAGATGCAAGGCGGCACGGTGACCGCGCACAGCGTCGTGGACCGGGGCACCACGTTCACCGTGACCATGCCCTTCGGGTACGCGCACCTGCCCGCCGACCGGGTGGCCGCCCTGTCTCCGGTCCCGCTGACCGAACCGGAGCAGGCCCGCCTGTACGTCGCCGAGACGGCGCTCTGGACCGACGAGGTGGCCCGCCCCACCGGGCTGCCGGAGGCGTCCGGCGCGCCGGGTGGGTCCGGTCGCATCCTGTTCGCCGACGACAACTCCGACCTGCGCGAGCACGTCGTCCGGCTGCTGTCCCCGGCGTACGAGGTGGTGGCCGTGCCGGACGGCGTGGAGGCGCTGCGGCTGGCCGTCGAGACCCCGTTCGACCTGGTGCTGACCGACGTGATGATGCCCCGGCTGGACGGCTTCGGGCTGGTCGCCGCGCTGCGGGCCGAGCCGGCCACCCGGCACGTGCCGATCGTGCTGCTCTCCGCACGGGCCGGCGCCGCCGAGGAGGTCGCGGGTCTGTCCACCGGCGCCGACGACTACCTGACCAAGCCCTTCTCCAGCCAGGAGCTGGTGGCCCGGGTCCGGGCCAACGTCGAACTGGGCCAGTTGCGTGGGCAGATCATCCGCCGGCTGCGGGCACTCGCCGACGCCGCTGTGGAGATCAACACTGCCCGTTCCACCGCCGAGGTGGTCCGGGTGGCCGCTCGGCACGCGCTGCGCCTGGCCGAGGCCGGACGGGTCCGGGTAACCGCCACCGGAGCCCGCCACGAGGAGGACGCCGGCGGCGACCTGCCCGCCGAGCCGACAGTGGTGCTGCCGCTCACCGGCACCGCCGGCGAGCAGCTCGGCGAGCTGCGGGTGTGGCGCCGCGAGGGCGGCGGCACCGAGGAGGCGGCGCTCACCGAACTGGCCCGGCTGATCGGCGTACGGCTGGAGAACGCCCAGCTCTACGAGGCCGAGCACCACATCGCGACCACACTCCAGCACAGCCTGCTGCCGCGTACGCTGCCGCAGTTGCCCGGCGCGGTGGTGGCCAGCCGCTACCTGCCCGGCAGCGCCGACGTGGAGGTCGGCGGCGACTGGTACGACGTGATGGCCACCGCCGACGACGACCTGGTGCTGGTCATCGGCGACGTGGTGGGCAAGGGCGTGCGGGCCGCCGCGGCGATGGGCCAGCTCCGCAACGCGCTGCGGGCGTACGTCCTGGAGGGCTACGACCCGGGCGAGGCGCTGACCCGGCTCAACCGGCTGGTCCACTCCGCCGGCAGCAGCTCCTTCGCCACTGTGGTCTGCCTCGGCTTCTCCCCGCGCACGGGCAGGATCCGGTACGCGAGCGCGGGTCATCCGTCACCCCTGCTGATCCGAGGAGACGACGTGGCGTTCCTGCACGATCGGGCTCTCGGACCGCCGATCGGGGCGATCCCCGGCGCCGTCTACCCGGCCGCCGAGGGCGAACTCGCGCCGGGCAACCGGCTCCTGCTCTACACCGACGGCCTGATCGAGGACCGGTCCGCGGGCATCGACGCCGGGCTGGGCCAGTTGCGGGCCGACGCGACGGCGCGCGCCGGGCACGTGGCGGACCTGGTCGACGCCGTCATGGCCCGGGTGGCCGAGCGGTCCCGGCACGACGACGTGGCGGTGCTCGCGCTGGAGGCGGCCGAACTGAACCGGTTCGCGCTGCGCCTGCCCGCCGACCCGACCCGGCTCAGCGTGCTCCGCAAGCGGCTGGAGGACTTCCTCGTCGCCCACCAGGTCGGCGAGACCGACCTGTTCGACCTGACCGTGGCGGTCTCCGAGGCGGCGGCGAACGCGATCGAGCACCCGGTCGACCCGGTGGACCCGACGATCGAGGTCGAGGTGACGATCGCCGACCGTACGGTCACCGCGACCATCCGGGACAGCGGACGCTGGCGGGAGTCGAGCGGGTCGACCTTCCGGGGGCGCGGGCTGGCGCTGATCCAGGCGCTGGGGGAGATGAACGTGACCCGTTCCGCGAACGGCACCGAGCTGACGCTGCGCCGCCGGCTGGCCGATCAGGCGCCGCCCTCGGGACGCTGAGGCGGCCGGTCACAGCGGCGACGGGTCGTCGCGCAGCCGGCTGTAGAGCCACCCGTCGCGCCAGGCGCCGGCCCGGAACTCGCAGGACCGCAGAACTCCCTCCAGTTGGAAGCCGGCCTTCTCCAGCGACCGCTGCTCGGCGGCGTTCTCGGGATGGGTGCCGGCCTGGATGCGCTGCGCCGGGGTGTGGCTGAACAGGTAGTCGCAGAGCAGCGCCTGCGCTCGCCAGCCGAGACCCCGGCCGCGCCACTCGGGCAGCAGCACGATCCCGATCTCCCAGTACGGTGCCCGCCCGCTCTCGCGCTGCAGGTAGCTGAGGTAACCGACCGGCGCGTCCGGGGGCTCGACCTGGACGATCAGGCCACCGCTCCGGTCGCCGAGATAGCCGTCCTCGGCGAAGCGGCGGGCCGGCGCGGCGGCGTCCTGGAAGCCGGCCCAGTCGAGGCCGATCAGCCCGGGTTCGACAGCGAACCGGCGCAGCATCGCGAGATCGTCCTCGGCCACCGGGCGCAGTCGTACGGTCGAGCCGGGCGCCTCGTGCACGACGCCGGCCATCGACGGATGGGAGCTGTCCATCCTCCGCACCGTAGTGACGGGCCGGGCCGCCCGCTGTCCCGCGTCGACGGCGTTCACGCGGGGAGCAGCCCTCGATCTAGCCGGCGAGCCAGTCCTGGTCGCCGAGGCCGGAGATGTCCAGCACGCGCCGGACCTGCGGCGACGGCAGCACGGTCAACGCGTCCGGGAACCGCTGGGCGAGCCGGACCACCGCGTGGATGGCGGCCGAGTCGAAGAAGGTGACCGCCCGCAGGTCGAGCGTGAGCCGCTTGGCGGGCTCGCGGAGCGCGGTCTGGAACATGGTGTCGGCGGTCGCCATGTCGACCTCGCCGGTCACCTGGACGCGCAGTTGGTCGCCGTCGGCCTGCGCCGTCACGGAGAAGACGGGCGCCGCGCCCCCTTGATCCACGGAGCAACAATGGCACAGCGTTTGCGGCACGGCAACAACCTGCCCGGCGGGCCTGTGGCGAGGGGCACACCGGTCCCGGCGATAGGCTTGCGTCATGACCGTCCGTGCGCCGCTGACCCCCGGCACGCTCTCCCCGTGGCGAGCGGTCCCCGCCCACATCCCACGCCCGGAGTACGTGGGTAAGAAGCGTCCTCAGGAGTGGCGCGGCTCGCACGTGCAGACGCCGGAGACCATCGAGAAGATGCGCGTCGCGGGGCGTCTCGCCGCCCAGGCCACCCAGCTCGCCGGTGAGCACTGCAAGCCCGGGGTGACCACCGACGAGATCGACAAGGTGGTGCACGAGTTCCTCTGCGACCACGGCGCCTACCCGTCGACGCTCGGCTACCGGGGCTTCCCCAAGTCGTGCTGCACCAGCCTCAACGAGGTGATCTGCCACGGCATCCCGGACACCACGGTGCTCCAGGACGGCGACATCATCAACGTCGACGTCACCGCGTACCTGAACGGCGTGCACGGCGACACCGACGCCACGTTCTGCGTGGGCGAGGTGAGCGAGGAGGCCCGCCTGCTGGTCGAGCGGACCCACACGGCGATGATGCGCGGCATCAAGGCCATCGCGCCGGGGCGGCAGATCAACGTCATCGGCCGGGTGATCGAGTCGTACGCGAAGCGCTTCGGCTACGGCGTGGTCCGCGACTTCACCGGGCACGGCATCGGCGAGGCGTTCCACAGTGGCCTCTACGTGCCGCACTACGACAGCCCGCGCCCCACCGACGTGATGGAGCCCGGCATGACGTTCACCGTCGAGCCGATGATCACGCTCGGCACCTACCAGTACGACATGTGGGACGACGGCTGGACGGTGGTCACCAAGGACCGCCGGTGGACGGCCCAGTTCGAGCACACCATCGTCGTGACCGACGACGGCTACGAGATCCTGACGCTGCCGTGACCGACACCCCTGCGGCACTGCGCGAGGCGCACCACGCGGACGTCTCCGGCGGCTGGCTGCGTCCGGCCGTCTTCGGCGCGATGGACGGACTGGTCACCAACATCGCGCTGATCGCCGGCGTGGGCGGCGGCGGGGTGTCGCCGCGCAGCGTGGTGCTCACCGGCACGGCCGGCCTGGTGGCCGGCGCCATCTCGATGGGCCTCGGCGAGTACACGAGTGTCCGGTCCGCGAACGAGCAGGTCGCCGCCGAGGTGGCCAAGGAGCGGCGCGAGCTGGAACGCCACCCGGAGGCGGAGGCCCGGGAACTGGCCGACGCCTGGGTCGCCCGTGGACTGCCCCGCGAGCTGGCGACGCAGGTCGCCGAGGCGGTACGCGCCAACCCGGAGGAGGCGCTGCGGGTGCACGTACGGGAGGAACTGGGCGTCGACCCCGACGACCAGCCCAGCCCGTGGGCCGCCGCGATCTCGTCGTTCATCTGTTTCTCGATCGGCGCGCTGGTGCCGCTGCTGCCGTACCTGCTCGGTTTCACCAGCCTCTGGCTGGCGCTCGGCGTCGGCGGCGTCGGCCTCTTCGTCGCCGGTGCGATCGTGGCCCGGTTCACCAACCGCGCCTGGTGGCGTGCCGGTCTGCGGCAGTTGCTGCTCGGCGCGCTGGCGGCCGGCGCCACCTACCTGATCGGCGCGCTGATCGGCGTCGGCGGCGGCATCGGCTGACGGTCGGCCGTCGGCGGGCCGTCAGCCGTCCAGCAGGTCGTCGACGGTGCCGTCGACCGGCCGCCCCCGGGCGGCCAGTTCCTCGGCCTGGCGGGTCAGCGCCGCACCCACCTCGGTCATGTCCGCCCCGGCCAGCCCGGTACGCCGCACCGCATCTCCGGGGTCGCGGAAGTAGGTGCGGCTGAACAGTCCCTGCACTGTCGCGGCGGCCAGCCGCGCCTCGCCGAGCATGAGCAGCGCCTGGTCCGTCTCGTACCACTCGGCCAGCCGCAACGCGCGGGCGTGCGCCGCGCTGCCCCGGTACCACGCCTGCCGCGCGGCGCCGGTGAACTCCGCCGGCCGGGCGCGTGCCAGGCGCGCCAGGTGTTCGTCGCGCAGTTTTCGCAGCCAGCCGGTCGGATCGTGCAGGGCGCGGGTGGTGACGTACCGGTCCGCGGCCAGCGGCCAGCGGGACGTGATCGTCGTCGCCCGGCGCAGGTAGTCGTCCGCCCCGGCCACTGTCAGGTCGACGAGCACCCCGTCCACCCGCCGGGTGGCGGGTGGCGGTCCGGCGCCGGGCCGGTAGGTGACGACCAGCAGTCCGACCTCGCGGTCCCCGCCGCCGTCGTCGTCGCCGTGCGCGAGCGGACCGTGAACGGCGACCGCCAGCACATCGGCCGGGAACCGCCGCAGGACGGCGTCACCGACGCGCTCGGCCACCTGCCATCGCGGGTCGCCCAGACGCCGCTCGGCGTTCACGTCGAGCGCCACGGTCCACCTCCGACAGGTCGCCTGCGGCAACCCTAGCCAGATCGGGCCGGGCCGCCCCGGTGGCGCGGATGTCGGATTGTGCGCGTCTGCGGCGAGGGCGCTCAGGCGTTCGGGACCAGCCGGAACACGCGGATCTCGCGGCCACCGGCCCGCTCGACGTACGTGCGGTACGCGGGCCACTCCTGCACCAGCCGCTGGAACAGCCGTTCCCGTTCCTCGCCGGTGACCTGCTCGGCGGTGACCGGGATCCGGCGTCCCTTGACGTCCACCTCGGCGGCCGGGTCGGCCATCAGGTTGAACGTCCAGGACGGCTGGTGCTGCTGCCCCCAGTTCGAGCCGATCACCACGTAGGCGTCGCCGTCCGGGACGTACACCAGGGGGTTGCTGCGGGGCTTGCCGGAGCGGCGGCCGGTGGAGGTGAGCACCAGCGTGGGCACGAGCCCGAAGGCGACCACGCGGCCCTTCGTCATCCGGCCGACCAGCCGGTCGGCCGGGACGAGCAGGCGCATGGTGGCGCCGAACCAACGCTGGTGACCGAGACGGCGGGTGAGGGCTCCCAGGGCTGACATCCGACAAGTGTGCCGTCCGCGGGGTGCCCCGTCATCCCTCGGACGGTCAGTCCGCCCAAGGTCGACTCCATTTCGCCGAAGTGGTGGCATCCACCCCACCGCGATACCGCCACTCCGGCGAAATGGTGTCGATCATGGCCGGAAGTGGTGTCGATCATGGCGGGACGGTCAGTCGAGCCGACGTTCGATCGGCAGGCGGGACCGGGTGAACAGCGCTGCGCCGCCCATCGCCACGAGCGGAACCACGACCAGCGCGGCGAGCGTCACGCCGGGCACTGTCACCGGGTACGGCGGCTGCACCGGCCAGGACTCCGCGTACCGCTGGTTGAGCGCGGACAGGACGACCACGGCGGAGCCGAGCCCGGCGACGATGCCCAGCGCGGAGCCGAGCACCGCGATGACTCCGGCCTGGCAGAGCGACAGCAGGCGGCGTACCCGGGGATCGGCGCCCACCGCCGCGAGCGTGGACAGGTCCCGGCGGCCCTCGGCCGCGGCGAGGCCGGTGGCGACCGCGGCGGCGCCCAGCGTGATCACCCCGGAGGCCACCGCCAGCAGGAGCAGCATCGAGCGCTGGTCCGACGGCGGCTCGGCGGTCGCCACCTGCGCGGACATGGGCCCGATGTCGAACAGCTCGTCGGTCAGCATCTCGACCTGCCGGTCGGTGGGCGAGCCGGCGGTGTCCAGCAGGTAACCCATCGGCACGGCGGACAGGCCGAGCGCGTCCGCGGCGGCGGGGGAGAGCACCAGCCGGTCGACTGTGAGACCGCCGCGCAGCGCGTACGCGGGCAGGAGACGCCCGGTGGGCGGGCCGCCGGAGTTGTAGTTGACCTCTACCCGGACCTGCCCGTCCACCACCCGCCGGGCGTCGGTGACCACCACGCCCCCGGCGGCGAGCGTCCGGCGCGCGGCGGCCAGCTCGTCGTCCGGCGCGCCGGTGAGCGCGGGCAGCGCGGCGCCGTCGTCCACGAGCGCCGGCAGGTAGACGTCGACGGGCTCCTGGAAGGGGCTCACGCAGCGTGGATCCCGCCGGGCCGAATCGGGGATGACCGGGTCGGAGGAGCTGTACGGGCACTGCTGCGCCTGCGGCATGAGCGCGTAGGGGCTGCAGTCGTCCTTCTCCCGGACGTCGCCGGCGCAGCCGGGGATCGCGACTGACACCACTGTGGCGTCGGACAGGACCGCGCGGGCCCGGCCGGCGACTACCTGGGCCGAGGGCGGGTCCGCCGGGGTCTCACCGGAGTGGGTGAGCAGCACGTTCCCCGGCGGCAGGCCGGGTTGCCAGAGCGCCCGTGAGCGGGTCTCGTCGCTCGCCACGTAGACGCCGAGCGCGACGCTTCCGGCCACCGCCGCCATCACCGCGGAGATGGCGGGCGCGGCCGAGGACCGGTTGCGGCTGGCGTCGCGCAACGCGAGCCGGGGGGTCAGCGGCAGCAGCCGCCCGGCCCGGCCCAGCACGCCGACGAGCGACGGGGTGCAGAACACCAGCCCCAGCTCGCCCAGCGCGACACCGGCCAGCACTCCGGTCTGCGAGGTGCGGCCGGCGGCGAACGCGGCGATCGCGGTCCCGGCGACGGTGAGCGCCACCCCGACCAGCAGCCAGCGGCGGCGTGGCCGGGTCGCGTCGCGCCGGCCTGCCAGGCCGGTCGCCACGTCCTGCCGGGCCGCCGCCCAGGCCGGCGCCATCGCCGCGAGCACCCCGGCCAGCACCGCCGTCGCGGCGATCGCCACCAGCGCGGCCGGGAAGATCCGGTACGCCCCGAGACGCTCCCCGAGCACGTACTGCTCGACGATCGGCCGGCCGGCGAACGCGGCACCGATGCCGAGCAGCAGGCCGAGGGCAGCCCCGCCGGCGCCGAGCACCACCCCGTCGGCGAGCACGATCCGGCGCAGGTGGGAGGCGTCGCCACCGGCCACCGCGACGAGCGCGAGGTCGCGCCGCCGGCGCCGGACGCTCACCGCGAAGGCCGGGCCGACCAGCAGCACCACCTCCAGCAGACCCAGCCCGCCGACGACTCCGACGACGCCCGCCTCGTCGGCGTCCGGTACGGACATGCCGCGGGTGAACTCCTGCCGTCCCGGCAGCGGGCTGCGCGCGACGACCTGGATGCCCTGCGCGTTCAGCCGGTCCACGAGCCCCGGTTCCAGCGGGCCGGGCAGGTCCACCAGCCAGGTGTCGCTGCCGGCCATGCCCTCCGAGGTCACAGCGGGCAGCGTGATCACGTCCCGGAGGTTGTCCGGATACTCCACCACCCCGACCACCCGGTACGTGGCGCCGTCGATCGTGCGTACCGGGTCGCCGATGCGGGTCTCCAGCCGGCGCAGCGCCGTCGGGCTGACCGCGATCTCGTCGGGGCGTACCGGTGGCCGGCCGTCGCGTACCCGGGCCAGCGGCCGGGTGAGCGGGTCGGTCAGGTCGACGGCGCGCGCCTCGAGCGACTCGACGTGCCGGTCCACCCGTGTCGAGAACGTCATCCACCAGCGGGTGCGAGCCAGCCGGCTGCCCTCGGGCAGCAGCGCGCGCACCTCCTCGGCGGTCGCCGGGCGGGTCCGGGACACCCATTCGCCCTGGACCGGCCAGGCCGACTCGCCCCAGGCGTCCTGCGTCACCGGCGCGAGGCTGTCCCAGCGCAGGGCGACGTCGCCGCCGCCGAGCTGGCGCTCGATGCGCTCGGCGCGGGTCAGATCCCCCATGTCGTAGCTGACCGCGGCGAAGCTGAGGCCGAACACCGGCAGCGCGATCATCACCAGCACCAGCAGCGTGCGCCGCCGGGACCGCCGGGCCTCCCGGCGGGCGATCCGCAGCGCGGTCCGCCACGACCCGCGTACGGCGGCGAGGCGGCCGCCGGTCACCGGGTGCTGCCGCTGAGCAGGTGGTCGACGCCGATCAGCGGGGCGGTCGAGTCGACCATCACCCCGTCGCGCAGGAAGACCACCCGGTCCGCCCAGCCGGCGTGCCGGGCCTCGTGGGTGACCAGCACCCCGGCCGCTCCGGCGTCCACCCGGCGGCGCAGCAGGTGCAGCACCGCCTCGCCGGTCTGGGAGTCCAGCGCGCCGGTCGGCTCGTCGGCGAGGACCAGGCGGCGTTCGCCGACGAGGGCCCGCGCGATCGCCACCCGCTGCTGCTGGCCACCCGACATCTGGTCCGGGAAGCGGTCGGCCAGGTCCTCCAGGTCGACCTCGCGCAGCGCGGCCAGCGCCAGCTGGCGGGCCGCCCGTACGCCGGTGCCGTCCAGTTCCAGTGGCAGCGCCACGTTCTCCACGGCGGTCAGGCTGCCGAGCAGGTTCAGGTCCTGGAAGACGTACCCGATCCGGCGGCGCCGCAGCCGGGCCAGCTCGCGGGCGGACAGCCCGACCAGGGTCTCGCCCTCGACCACCACCTCGCCGCCGGTGGGCCGGTCCAGGCCGCCGGCGAGCGCCAGCAGCGTGGACTTGCCGGACCCGGAGGGGCCCATCACCGCCACCAGCTCACCGGCCCGTACGGTCAGGCTCACGCCGCGCAGCGCGTGCACGGCGGCCTCACCGGCGCCGTGGGTCCGGCGTACGTCACGCAGTTCCAGCACCCCGTCGATCGGGTCCATCAGCGCCTCCCGTGCCGGGTCACCGGCGGGCTTCGTCGCCGGCCCGGTCCACCGCCTCGGGGTGGTCGACCGCCCGGATCGGCGCCGGGCGGTGCCGGACCAGGCTCGTCTCGCAGTGGTCGAGCCACCGCACCTCGGCCTCGGTCTGGAAGATCATCGCGTCCAGCACCAGCCGCCAGGGTAGATCCTCCGGCTTGTCGCTCGTGTACTTCAACCGGGTGAACTCCTGGAGCGCGCGCATGGTGGCGGTGCGCTGGGTCTGCACCACCGACCGCACGTCGACGCCGGGGGTGGTCAGCGCCAGCGCCAGTTTGATGGACAGCTCGTCGCGCGGCCGGTCGGCGCGGCTGATCGGCGTGGCGAACCACAGCGCCAGGTCCGCCCGTCCGGCGTCGGTGATCTCGTACGGCCGCTGCCCGCTCTCGTTCTCCGGCAGCGGGCGGACCAGGCCGTCACGTTCCAGCCGCGCCAGCGTGGTGTAGACCTGTCCGATGTTCAGCGGCCAGGTCGACCCGGTGGACTCCTCGAACGCGGCACGGAGCTGGTAGCCGTACATCTGGCCGCGTTCGAGCAGGGCGAGCAGGCCGTGACGGATGGACATGACCGCGAGTATGCATACCTGGTATGCGCTACGCAACCGGAGGGTTCCGCCGGGTGACCGGCGTCGCGCTCAGGCCGGGCGGCCCGGGAACGGAACGGTGACCGGCGTCACGCCTGCCGTACGCCGCCAGCGGGTGGCGCGCAACGCGCAGTCGGTGAGCGCGGCGAGCGCGGTGTTCCGGTCCGCGCCGGTGGTGTGCGGCAGCGCGGCCCGCCAGTGCCCGGCCGTCCGTTCCTCGATCTCCACCGCCAGGCGCAGCGCGCTCGCCCGGTCCGTCACCGGGTAGGGCAGCGCGTACCCGGCCCGGTCGGCGGGCACCTGCCCGGAGCCCTCGGCGAGCTGGAGCAGCAGCGCGTCGCGGCGGGACCGGTGGGCCGCCTCGGCGGCACGGGCCGCCGTACGCGCCGCCTCGGTCAGGTGCACACCGATCACCCCGTACGCCCAGATCGCCGCGTACTCGGCGGCGAGCGCGTCGGCGAGCGCCGAGGCCGGGCCGGTCGTCGGGCTGTTCACTTGAGCGCCTCCACGTGTGTGGCCCGCGCCGCGGCGATCGAGCCGAGCAGCGCGGCCCGCTCGGCCGGCGCTGCCGCGCACGCCTTGGCCGCGTTCGTCCGGCCCTCCTGCTCGGCCCGGCGCAGCTCGGTGAGCACGGCGTCGGGCGCGGGCGCGCTCGCCGAGCCGGCGGCCGGTGTGCCGGAGGGCGCCGGCCGGCCGATCACGCGGCGTAGCTCCTCGGCGTGCGCCCGGTGCGCGTCGGCGATCGGGGTGAGCCGCCCGGCCAGCGCCGGGTCGGCGGTGGCGGCGGCCCGGTAGCGGGCCTCCAGCGCGAGCGCCTCGGCGACGAGCGGCTCCAGCGCGTCCGGCTCCGGTGGCTCCTCGTCGCGGTCGAAAAGATCACAACCGGTCAGCGGCGCGGTCGCGCCGCCGAGCGCCACGAGCCCGCCGGCGCGCAGCAGCCAGCGCCGGGAATGCCCCGCTCTGACCTGGTCGGATGGTGTTCTGCCGATCCCCACCTGACAGAGTCAACACCATTCGCGCCGTCTCGTGGGTCAGGGTCTCGGTGCGCCGCCGGGTCCGTCGGCGGTCGTTAGCGTTACGCTCTGCGCAACCACCGGGCGCGGACGCCCCGGTGGCGCGCCGGTATGGCGGGCCGATCGCCCGCACCGGCCAGGGACAACACGGCCCGCGGGTCGTGGCAACAGCAGGAGAGGTGCGCGCAATGACGCAGCGTGGCCGTGCCACCCGGTCGACGGGGCCCTCCGGGCGGCCCCGCCGCTCCGACGGCCCCCGCGGCACGGACCGGAGCGGCGCACCCCGCGGCGATCTCGCCGCCCGCCGCAACCGGCTGCGCGAGGTGATCGAACCGGTCGTCACGGCGGCCGGTTACGACCTGGAGGACCTCTCCGTCTCCCGCGCCGGCCGGCGGCACGTGGTCCGGGTGATCGTGGACGCCGACGGCGGGATCAACCTGGACGGCGTGGCGGACGTCTCCCGCGCGGTCTCGGCGGCGCTGGACGCGGCCGAGGAGGCCGGCGGCGACATCGTGGCCGGCGAGTACCAGCTGGAGGTCAGCTCGCCCGGCGTGGACCGCCCGCTCACCCTGCCCCGGCACTGGCGGCGCAACGCCGGGCGGCTGGTCAAGGTCACCGTCCGCGGCGACGCGGGGGACCGCCAGCTCACCGGCCGGATCACGGCCGCCGACGACGAACGCGTGGTGCTGGAGACCGACGCCGGCCCCGCCGAACACCCGTACGCCGAACTCGGGCCCGGCCGGGTCCAGGTGGAGTTCAACCGCCTGGACGACCTGGCCGACGAGGACTTCGGTGACGACACCGACGACGACGAAGATCTGGAGGACGAGGAGAGGTGAACATCGACCTCGCGGCGCTGCGCGCCCTGGAGCGCGAGCGGGAGATCCCGTTCGACACGATCCTCGCGGCGATCGAGACCGCGCTGCTGACCGCCTACCGGCACACCGACGGCGCCGAGCCGCACGCCCGGGTGGAGATCGACCGTAAGAGCGGGGCCGCCTCGGTCTACGCGCAGGAACTGGACGCCGACGGCACTGTGACCCGGGAGTGGGACGACACTCCGCACGACTTCGGGCGGATCGCCGCCATGACCGCCAAGCAGGTGATCCTCCAGCGGCTGCGGGAGGCCACCGACGAGGTGCACTTCGGCGAGTACGTCGGCCGCGACGGTGACCTGGTCACCGGCGTGGTGCAGGCGCACGAGACCCGCCGGGAGAAGGGCATCGTCAGCGTCGACCTGGGCAAGCTGGAGGGCGTCCTGCCGCAGTCCGAGCAGGTCCCCGGCGAGCGGTACGAGCACGGCGAGCGGATCCGCTGCGTGGTCGTGCACGTCGCCAAGGGAATGCGCGGCCCGCAGATCACGCTGTCCCGGTCGCATCCCGCGCTGGTGAAGAAGCTGTTCGCGCTGGAGGTGCCGGAGATCGCCGACGGCACCGTGGAGATCGGCGCGATCGCGCGTGAGGCAGGTCACCGTACGAAGATCGCTGTGCGCTCGACCACGTCCGGCGTCAACGCCAAGGGCGCCTGCATCGGCCCGATGGGCCAGCGGGTCCGGGCCGTGATGAGCGAGCTGCACGGCGAGAAGATCGACATCATCGACTGGTCGGACGACCCGGCCACCTTCGTCGGCAACGCGTTGTCGCCGGCCAAGGCGCTGCGGGTCGAGGTGGTCGACCTGGCCTCCCGTACCGCCCGGGTGACCGTGCCGGACTTCCAGCTCTCGCTCGCGATCGGCCGGGAAGGGCAGAACGCCCGCCTCGCGGCCCGTCTGACCGGTTGGCGCATCGACATCCGGTCCGACGCGGAGACCGCAGCCCCGCAGAGCCGGGGCGGAGCTGATCACGTCCCGGAGCCGGGCAGCGCGATCTCCGGCGGCTAGGGGTAGACTTACTCAGTGGCACGACGCGCGATTCCGGAGCGCACCTGTGTGGGCTGCCGGAAACGAGCGCCGGCCAGCGAGTTGTTGCGGGTCGTCGCGATCGGTGACGAGGCTGGTCACACCAGTCTCCGGCCCGATCCGGCCCGCAGACTGCCGGGTCGGGGAGCGAACATGCACCCTGATCCGGCCTGCTTCGCGCAGGCGGTGCGACGCCGCGCCTTCGGGCGGGCACTGCGCCTCACCGGGGTCCCCGACCACGGTGCGCTTGCGGAGCACGTCGACGCGCAACCCCCGACGACCGGTCAAGCCCGACCGGTCGAGGGTCGCTAGCAAGGTAGGACGACCGACATGAGCACACGATGAAGTCCCTGAAATGACCAGGCTTCAAGTGCAGGAGTGAGGTCGCTGCGGGTGCTGCCCGCACGACCTCGGAGTGAGGAGTGCAGTGGCAGGAAAGGCCCGCGTACACGAGCTTGCCAAGGAGCTCGGGGTCGAAAGCAAGACCGTTCTCGCCAAGCTCAAGGAAATGGGCGAGTTCGTGAAGTCCGCGTCCAGCACCGTCGAGGCGCCTGTCGCCCGGCGGCTGCGTAGCGCGTTCGTAGCCGGTTCGTCGGCGCCTGCCGGCCCGCCGGCTGCCGCGCCCAGTGGCCCGGCACCGACCCCGACGCCCACCCCGACCCCGGGTGCCCCCCGGGTCTCGGCCAAGCCGATGCCGCCCCGGCGTCCGGCCGCGCCGACCCCTGGACCGAAGCCCAAGGGCCCGGTCCCCGGCCCGCCGCAGCCGGCGACTCCGGTCGCCAAGCCGGCGAGCGCGCACGACATCGAAGTGGCGGCCGCCGAGGCGCGTGCCGCCGCGCTCAAGGCTGAGCAGGAGGCCGCGGTCAAGGCCGCTCAGGCCGCCCGTCAGCAGCAGCGCGAGACCGTACGCCGGGAGCCCCCGGCCGAGGGCGGTGCTCGCCCGGGTCCGCGTCCCGGCCCGAACGCCATGCCGCCGCGTCCGGGTTCCCCGGCCGCCGGTCGTCCCGGCGGTCCGGGTCAGGGTCAGGGCCCCGGTGCCCGGCCCGGCGGTCGTCCGCCGGCGCGTGGCGCCGGTAACAACCCGTTCGGCATCCAGGGCGGCCAGCAGCAGCGGCCCCCGGCCGCCGGTGCGGGCGGTCCCCGTCCCAGCCCGGCCGGCATGCCGCCGCGGCCCAGCCCGGCGTCGATGCCGCCGCGGCCGAGCCCGGCCTCGATGCCGAGCCAGCGCCCGACCACCGGCCGCCCCGGCGGCCCCGGTGGCGGTCGTGGCGGACCCGGTGGAGGCGCCGGTCGTCCGGGCGGTCCCGGCGGCGGTGGCGGTGGCTACCGTGGTGGACCCGGTGGCGGCGGCGGTGGCGGTGGCTACCGCGGCGGTCCCGGTGGCGGCGGCGGTGGCGGTGGCTACCGCGGCGGTCCCGGCGGCGGTGGCGGTGCTCCCGGCGGTGGTTTCCGTCCGGGTGGCCCGGTCGGCGGCGGTGGCCGTCCCGGCGGCGGTGGCCGTGGCCGTGGCGGTGGCGCGGCGGGTGCCTTCGGGCGTCCCGGCGGCCGGCCGACCCGCGGTCGCAAGTCCAAGAAGCAGCGCAGACAGGAGTTCGACAACCTGTCGGCCCCGACCATGTCCTCGGGTGCGCCCCGCGGTCAGGGTCAGGTCGTCCGGTTGTCCCGTGGCGCCTCGCTGTCGGACTTCGCCGACAAGATCAACGCCAACCCGGGTTCGCTGGTCCAGGAGATGTTCAACCTGGGCGAGATGGTGACGGCGACCCAGTCGTGTTCCGACGAGACCCTGCAGCTGCTGGGTGAGCACCTCGGCTTCGACGTGCAGATCGTCAGCCCGGAGGACGAGGACCGCGAGCTGCTCGCGCAGTTCAACATCGACCTCGACGCCGAGGTCGCGGCGGACCGCCTGGTCAGCCGTGCGCCGGTGGTGACCGTCATGGGTCACGTCGACCACGGTAAGACCAAGCTGCTCGACGCGATCCGCAAGGCGAACGTGGTGGCCGGCGAGGCGGGTGGCATCACCCAGCACATCGGCGCCTACCAGGTCCACGTCCCGCACGAGGGCGAGGACCGCGCGGTGACGTTCATCGACACCCCGGGTCACGAGGCGTTCACCGCCATGCGTGCCCGTGGTGCCCAGGTCACGGACATCGTGATCCTGGTGGTCGCGGCCGACGACGGCGTCATGCCGCAGACCATCGAGGCGCTCAACCACGCCAAGGCGGCGGACGTGCCGATCGTGGTCGCGGTCAACAAGGTCGACAAGCCCGAGGCGAACCCGGACAAGGTCCGCCAGCAGCTGACCGAGTACGGCCTGGTCGCCGAGGAGTACGGCGGCGACACCATGTTCGTCAACGTGGCGGCCAAGCCCGGTATCGGCATCGAGGAACTGCTCGAGGCCGTGCTGCTGACCGCCGACGCGTCGCTGGAGCTGACCGCTCCGATCGACGGGCCGGCGCAGGGTGTCGCGATCGAGGCGCACCTGGACAAGGGCCGTGGCGCGGTGGCGACCGTGCTGGTGCAGAAGGGCACCCTGCGTGCCGGTGACTCGATCGTCGCCGGTGGGGCGCACGGCCGGGTCCGGGCCATGCTCGACGAGAACGGCAAGCCGGTCGATTCGGCTGGTCCGGCCCGTCCGGTCATGGTGCTGGGTCTGACCACGGTGCCGGGTGCGGGTGACACCTTCCTGGCCGCCGAGGACGACCGCACCGTGCGGCAGATCGCCGAGCAGCGTCAGGCACGGCGGCGGGCGGCGTCGTTCGCCAACTCCCGTGGCCGGGCCACTCTCGAGACGCTCATGGAGCAGCTCAAGGAGGGCGAGAAGACCTCGCTCAACCTGGTGCTCAAGGGCGACGTCTCCGGTTCCGTGGAGGCGCTCGAGGACGCGCTGTTCAACCTCGACATCCCGGAGGAGGTCCAGCTTCGGATCATCCACCGGGGCGTGGGCGCGATCACCGAGAGCGACGTCATGCTCGCGAGCGCCTCGTCCGAGGCGGTCACGATCATCGGCTTCAACGTGCGGGCCTCGAACAAGGTCCGCGAGATGGCCGACCGCGAGGGCGTGGAGATCCGGTACTACACCGTCATCTACCAGGCCATCGAGGAGATCGACGCCGCGCTCAAGGGTCTGCTCAAGCCGGAGTACGAGGAGGTCGAGCTGGGCACCGCGGAGATCCGCGACGTCTTCCGCTCGTCCAAGATCGGCAACATCTCCGGCTGTATCGTCCGGTCCGGCCTCATCCGCCGCAACGCCAAGGCGCGGCTGCTGCGGGACGGGGCGGTCGTGGCGGACAACCTCACGATCAGCTCCTTGAAGCGGTTCAAGGACGACGCGACCGAGGTCCGCGAGGGCTTCGAGTGTGGTCTGACGCTGGGCGGCTACAACAACGTCCAGGTCGGCGACGTCATCGAGACGTTCGAGATGCGCGAGAAGCCGCGCGCCTGAGAACCACGCGTAAGACCGGCCGGCGGCCGGGGCCTTCGGGCCCCGGCCGTCGCCGTCTGCTCAGGCTGCGACAATCTGCGGCGTGATCCGGTACGCGCTGCTCCTCGCCCCCTCCGCCAACCGCGTCTACGCCGACGCGGCGGCCCGGCTGGCCCGCGCCGAACTGGCCGTGTTCGCCGGTTCCGGCGTGCTCGACGTCGTGCCGGCCGCCGCGGAGGTGACCGGGATCGGCGGGGTGGAGTACCTGACGTTCACCACCGCCGAACCGGGGCTGGGCGAGCGGGACCTGGCCCACCTGGCGAACCTTTCGGCGGCGTACGCGCTGTTCGAGCGGGTCGGCGACGACCTGCTGCGGCCGGTGCCGCTGCGCCCGCTGGCCCGGTACGACTCCGACCTGATCACCATCCCCAAGTACGCCGGAAAGACCAACGAGCAGTTCACCCGGCTGCTGCTCAACGTCACAGTGCTCGCCTCCGCCGCCGCGCCGCGGATGCTGGACGGGCCGGTGGTGGTGCTGGATCCGCTCTGCGGCCGGGGCACGACGCTCAACCAGGCGCTGATGTACGGCTACGACGGCATCGGCATCGAGCGCGACGGCAAGGACGTGGACGCGTACGCCGCGTTCCTGCGTACCTGGCTGCGCCGCAAGCGGCTCAAGCACACCACCGACTCGACGTCGGTGCGCCGGGACCGCAAGCTGGTGGCCCGCCGGTTCGAGGCGGTGCTCGCGCCGTCGCGGGACGAGCACCGGGCCGGGGCCACCCAGCGCGTCATTGTGCTGCACACCGACACCACCCGGGCCCGCGAGGCGTTGCGCGCCCGCTGTGCGGACGTGATCGTCACCGACGCGCCGTACGGCGTGGCGCACGGCAGCCGTACCGACCACGGGTTGTCCCGCAGTCCGCTGGAGCTGCTCACCGCCGCCGTGCCGGTGTGGCGGGAGCTGCTGCGCCCGGGCGGGGCGCTCGGCCTGTCCTGGAACACGCACGTGGCCCCGCGGGCGCAGGCGGAGGCGGTGCTGGCCGATGCCGGGCTGCGCGTGCTCGACGGCCCGGGCTTCGGTGACTTCGCCCACCGGGTCGACCAGGCGATCGAGCGGGACGTGCTGGTGGCTGTCGCGCCTTAATCGCGTGCCGGGGTGCGCCGCCCGGCGTACCGTTGCTCGCCGTGTATACCGGAACCGCACTGTTCGACCTGTTGCTCCCGCGTGACTCCCGGTCCCTGAAGGCCAAGCGGTCCTACGTCCGGCCGATCGTCGCCGCGCTGCGCAAGTTCGAGGTCTCCGCCGCCGAGGTGGGGGCGCTGGACCTGCACGGCCGGGCCGAGATCGGGGTGGCGGTGGTGGCCGCCGAGCCGGCCCACGTCCGTGAGGTGCTCGACTCCTGCGAGCGGCTGGTCGCCGCCCGCCCGGAGACCGAGCTGCTGTCGGTGCGCCGTCGTCTGCACGGCGCGGACGACTGACGGCGCGTCGCGCGGCACTCCGGCCGTGCCGCGCGACGCCCGGCCGGGCGCGGGTAGTGTTCTTCAGCGTTGGGCGGTCGGACCCGGCGGCGCCCACGCGCCCGCCGTCTCCGGCCGACGGCCCGGATCGCCTGGTGATCCGGCGCCGTCATTGGTACAGGTGATCCCGGAGGTGGGGGACATGACGGATCAGGCAAAGGTTCGCCGGCACGCCGAGCGCATCCGGGAACTTGTCGCGTCGGTGGTGCGCAGCCAGATCAAGGACCCCCGGCTCGGCATGATCACGATCACCGACGCCCGGATCACCGCCGACCTGCGCGACGCCACTGTCTTCTACACGGTGCTCGGCGACGCGGCGGCCCAGGCGAGCACCGCCGCCGCGCTGGAGAGCGCCAAGGGCATGCTGCGCAGCACCGTCGGCAAGGCGCTCGGGCTGCGGCATTCGCCGACGCTCACGTTCGTCCTCGACGACGTGCAGGACCAGGTCAAGCACATCGACGACCTGCTCGCCGCCGCACGTACCGCCGACGCCGAGGTGCAGCGCCTCGCCGCCCAGGCCTCGTACGCGGGTGACGCCCAGCCGTACCGGGTCGAGGAGGAGGACGAGGACGGCGAGGACGCCCCGGCCGAGGACGAGGGCGACGACGAGCCGCGCGCCGGCGACCGCCGGTGACCGAGGCCGCCGCGGGTGGCGCGCCGGCCGGGCCCACCGAGACCGCATGGGCGGCCGCCGTCGCGGCGGTACGCGATCTCCCCGCCGACGCGCGGGTGCTGCTGATCTGCCACGTGAACCCGGACGGGGACGCGCTGGGCAGCATGCTCGGCTTCGGGCTGGGTCTGCGCCGGCTCGGCGTACGCGATCTCCAGGCCACCTTCCCCGGCCCGCCGGAGGTGCCGGAGCCGTTCCGGTGGATGCCCGGCGTGGACCTGCTGGTGCCGCAGGACGACGCGTACCCGGCTCCGGACCTGGTGATCTGCTTCGACGCGGCGAGCGAGTCCCGGCTGGGCGACCTGGCCGACCGGCTGGACACGGCCGGCACGTCGCTCGTGCTCGACCACCACGCCTCGAACAGCGGGTTCGGCCGGATCAGCCTGGTCGACCCGCACGCCGCCGCCACCTCCGTGGTCGCGCTGGAGCTGCTGGACCGGCTCGGCGTGACGCTGGACGCGGATATCGCGACCGGGCTGTACGTCGCGCTGACCACCGACACCGGCTCGTTCCGCTTCGAGGCGACCACACCGGCCGTGCACGAGACGGCCGCCCGCCTGATCGCCACGGGTATCAGGCCCGGTGACATCTCCCGGCGGATCTTCGACACCCGCCCGTTCGGCGCCGTCCGCCTCTTCGGCGAGGTGCTGGGCCGGGCCGCGCTGGAACCGGCGGCCGCCGCCGGGCACGGCCTCGTCTGGACGTACGCCACCCGCGACGACCTGGTCCGCCACGACCAGCCCGCGTACGTGCTGGAGGCGCTGATCGACTCGGTGCGCTGCACCGCCGAGGCGGACGTGAGCTGCGTGGTGAAGCAGTCGGGCGAGGCGGAGTGGGCGGTGTCGCTGCGCAGCAAGGGCGCGGTGGACGTGAGCCGGGTGGCGGTGGCGCTCGGCGGCGGCGGGCACCGGTTCGCCGCCGGTTTCACCGGCCGGGGAGCGCTCGACGAGGTGGTCGGACGGATCCGCGCCGAGTTGGCCACCGGCGCGGTGACCCCCGTGGCGTGAGGCGCCCGGCTGGAGCGATATGTCCTTCTGGTCCGGTCGATCCGGTGCGGCGGCGATCGGAAGTGTGAGCTGATCGGCGCGTTTTCGGGGGATCACGACGCGTGCCGGGCTTTCCGCGGTGCGTCACGCTGGGGACAATCGGGTGATGGATCATCCCCGTGAGCTCACCGTCGAGGCGCCCCGGGCCTGGGACCGGCCGGTCGTCTCCGTGCCGGTGCTGATCTGCCTCTCTCTGGTCGGCGGCCAGATGCCGTCCTTCTCGACCGCGGCGAACCTCTACATCCTCACCACCGGCGGGGGGTTGATCTGGGTCGGCCTGAGCAACCGGGTGCCCCGGCGTCCGGCGCCGCGCCGGTTGCCGTCGGTCGCGCTCTGGTGGCTGGTCCCGGTGACCGTCTTCGGGGTCTTCGAGGGGGCGACGTTCGTGATGGCGGTGGGTGACGACTTCCCCACCTTCTCCCGGCTGGCCGATCCGCTGCTGGAGGACAACCTGGCCCGCTCGGCGGCCTGGTTCGCGTGGCTGTCCGCGTTCTGGGGACTGGTGCGCCGATGATGCGGGCACTGGCGATCGGCGGGTTTCTGGTCTCGATCGTGCTGTTCGCCGTGGTCGAGTGGGCCGCGCGCCGCGAGGGGTCGCGGATCCCGTCGCTGGCCGACGTCTGCGCGTTCGTGATGCGGTACGAGGTGGGCCCGGTGCCGGTCGGCCGGATCGGGCTGTTCGGCTTCTGGTGGTGGCTGGGCTGGCACTTCCTGGCCCGCTGACCGCCCTCGCCGGACCGGACGACGACGTTGATCTTTCCGCATTTCGGGAACAGCGGGCAGCATCTGGAAAGTGAACGTTAATTTGGGTGCGGGACCGGCGCTTCGCGGCGCTGGTCACGGGCGGTGGTGCCGCACCCGGCTTCGCCTCCCTCCAGGGTCAGACCGACCCGGGCTCCCGCTGCCAGGCGAGCCGCTCCGGTGATCCCGGACCGCTGCCGGGCGCTCAGCCGCCGACGACTTCCGGTCGCGGCGCGATTCGCTGTCGCGCCGATCCGGAGCGCCGGGCGCCCGTAGGACCGCCACGTCCCGGCGGTCCGCACCCTGGAAGGACCTTCAGATGCCGAGCAAGCGCAAGCCGCAGACCGAGACCACCACCGACGAGGCGCGCGAGCAGATGCGCCGCGCGCTGCAGACCTCGATGGACACCCGTCAGTGACATACGCCGTCCGGCGGTGACGCCGGCCGGGCCCGAGGACCACACCCCGGCCCGACGCCGACGTCACCGCCGCTCGGGAACCCGTCCGCTTCCCGGCCGCTGTGGGTAAGTAGTCGCCTGCCTTGCGTGCCTTACTGGGAGCGTGCCAGGATCGGCGGCGATGAGCACCACCGCCACCCCCGTCACCGCCTCGCCGCGGCGGATCGCCGCGCTCGCGCTACCCGCCCTCGTGGTGCTGGCCGCCGAGCCGCTCTACGTCCTGGTCGACACCGCGGTGGTCGGTCACCTCGGCCGGGTGCCGCTGGCCGCGCTCGCCGTCGGCGGCACGGTCATGACGCTCACCGCCTGGGTCGGCACCGTCGTCGCGTACGGCACAACGGGCCGCTCGGCCCGCCGCTTCGGGGCGGGGGACCGGGCCGCCGCGGTGGCCGAGGGCGTCCAGGCGTCCTGGCTCGCGCTCGCCACCGGAGTGCTGGTGGCGGTCGCCATCGGCATCGGTGGGGGCGCGCTGGCGCGTACCCTCGTCGGCGGCCCCGGCGAGGTGGCCGACGCCGCCGCCGGGTGGCTGCGGATCGCGGCGCTCGGCGCGCCCGGCCTGCTGCTCGCCGCCGCCGGCAACGGCTGGCTGCGCGGCATCCAGGACACCCGCCGCCCGCTGCTGTTCGTGCTCGGCCCGAACCTGCTCTCCGCGGTGCTCTGCCCGCTGCTCGTCTACCCGGCCGGGCTCGGCCTGGTCGGCTCGGCGGTGGCGAACGCGATCGCGCAGACGCTGTCCGGGGTGCTGTTCGCGGCGGCGCTGGTGCGGGAGCGGGTCTCGCTGCGCCCCCGGCCGCGGGTGATCGGTCAGCAGCTCGTGCTCAGCCGGGACCTGCTCGTGCGGGGCGTCGCGTTCCAGGCCAGCTTCCTGTCCGCCACAGCGGTCGCGGCCCGCTTCGGGGCCGCCGCGGTCGGCGCGCACCAGATCGCCGTACAGCTGTGGTTCTTCACCGCGCTGGTGCTCGACGCGCTGGCCATCGCCGCGCAGTCGCTGGTCGGCGCCGCGCTCGGCGGCGGCGACGCGGCGGCCGCGCGGTTCCTGGCCCGCCGCATCGCGCTGCTCGGCGGGCTGTGCGGCGTGGCCTTCGCGGTGCTCATCGCCGCCGGCGCCGGCGTGGTGCCGTCGTGGTTCAGCTCCGATCCGCAGGTACGTGAGCAGGCCATGACGGCCTGGCCGTGGTTCGTGGCGCTCCAGCCGATCGGCGGCGTGGTGTTCGCGCTCGACGGGGTGCTGATCGGCGCGGGCGACGTGCGCTACCTGCGCAACCTCACCATCGTGTGTGCGTTCGGCGGGTTCCTGCCGGCGATCTGGCTGGCCTACGGGTTCGACCTCGGGCTGGGCGGGATCTGGGCCGGACTGACGCTGTTCGTGGTGCTGCGGCTGGCCGGCCTGCTGCTGCGGATGCGCTCGGGTGCGTGGGCGGTGGTCGGCGCGGTGCGCTGACGCCGGTCAGCAGGGCTTGAACGAGCCGGGACCGCCCGTCCACGGCTCGACCGTGAAGAAGCCCTCCTTCAGGCGGGAGCAGTCGACGTTGTTCGTGCTCGAATTCGCGGAGATCAGCCAGAGGCCGCGTTGCGTCGCCGGCAGATCCCCGGGCTGGAAGATCTCCCAGACCACCTGGTCGCGGATGCTGGCGATCCCCGCCGGGCCCGGCGTCGTCCGCGGGATGTCGAACGCGTACATCCAGACGTACTCGGTGGTGATCCGCAGGCTCGGCTCGCCGTCCTCGGCGGTGAACACCTCATAGCTCATCTCGCCCCGGACCCGGATCTCGTCCACCTCGGCCTGGGAGCCGATCCGGGTGGCGTAGTGCACGAACGACTGGTCCTCGAAGTGCCGGCGCAACTGGGCGCGGGACTCCGGCGCCAGCAACGCCAGGAACGGCTCCGCGTCACCAACGCGCATGGGAAGGCCGAGCCGGGCCTGGACCAGCGCGGCCCGGACCTGGGTCAGCGCCGCGGCCACCTCGCGGGCGGTGAACGGCGGCTGCGCCGTGGCCCGCGGCAGGACGATCCCGGCCTCGCCGACCGCGAAGTCCGCTCCGGCGGTGCCCACGAACAGGTCGCGCGGCTCGCCGACCCGGCTGAGTGGAACCGGCGACGGGCTGGCCTCGGCCGAGGCCGCGGCGGCGGTGCCGGACCGTACCCGGTCGACTGTGACCCGGCCGAGCACGGCAGTGCCGCCGATCAGCACCAGCGCGAGCACCGCCACGAGCGCGACGTGACGCTTGCCGCGCTGCCGGGACCAGACCATCCGGAAGCGCTCGGCGCGGGTCAGCGGGACGTCCGCGTCCGCGCCGGTCATCCAGCTCGGCAGCTGGATCTCCTCGCCCCGGGAGGCGACGGCGTAGGGATCCGGCTCGGGTGGGGTGGTGCCGGGTTCGGTGCTCATGCGGCGTTCCAGAGGGGTGCAGGGAGCAGGGGGCGCATGATCATTGCACCCGGACGCCGATCCCCGCTGTCCCGTTTCCCCCGCTGGTCAGATGCGATGCTGACGGATCGCCCAGGCGAGGTGGAGCATGCCGACGACGAGCAGCGTCGCCGTCACCGCGACGAACACGAACGAGCCGATCGCGGCCAGCGCCGGGTGCCGGTCGCCGAACCGCGTCCGGCCCTGCCGGGCCCACATCCGGCGGCGTGCCGCCGCCAGCGCAGGTACGCGGTCGACGAGGTCGGACAGGCGGCGCCCGGGGGTACGGCGCGGCGGCTCCGGATGGCGCATCCAGTCGGGCAGGTCGACCCGCGCGCGGTGGGGTGGCGCCGGGGGCGGTACGTCGCTCATCGGGTAGGTCTCCGTCCACGAGGCGGGCGGGTCAGCAGGTGTCCGGCAGATCGACCGTCTTGTCCGGGTCGAAGACCGCGTCCGGGTCCGGGTCGGCCGGCCCGCCGAACGACTGCTTGCCCAGCGCGAGCAGCCCTTTGTCCAGCGCGGCGCAGTCGATGTTGGAGGCGTACGAGTCGGCCCGCTCGATCCACAGCCCGGCGGAGGCGGTGGTCACGTCGGCCGGGTGCGGGATGCTCCACTTCACCGTGTCGTGAACCACCACGACGCCGTCGCCCGGCGTGGGGCTGGTGGTGGGGAACGCGTACGCCCAGACGAAGTTCGTGGTCACCTCCAGGATGCGGATGCCGTCCCGGTCCTTCGTCGCCCGGTAGCTGATCCGGCCCTTGACCCGGGGCTGGTCGGCGGTGAGCCGGGCGCCGGGGGCGAGCCGGGTCGCGTAGGTGCTCGCCTCGCCGGTGGGGAAGTCGTCGCGCACGCCGGCCCGCGCGTCCGGGGCGAACTGGCGCACCAGCCGCTCCGGGTCCTTCGCGGTGAAGAAGGTGCGGTCCAGCCGGGCGGTGACCAGCGCCTTGCGTACCTTGGCCAGCGTGTCGGCCACCTGCTTCTCGGTGAACGCGCCGGTGCGCTTGGCGCGGGGCAGCGCGATCCCCGCCGCGCCCTCCGGGAAGCCGGCCGCCGGGGTGCCGTCGAACGGGCCGGCCGCCGGCGGCGGGGACGCCGACGAGGACGCCTGCTCACCGACCGGCAGGCTGACCGTGGGGTGTTCGGCGGCCGGTTCCCGCCAGCGCTGGAAGCCCTGGTAGCCGAGCCCTCCGACGAGCCCGAAGAACGCGAGCAGCACCAGCGCGAGTACGCCGCCGAGCAGCTTGCCGGAGTGCCCGCCGAGCGCGATCCGCAGGCGGTCCGCGCGGCCGGGCGGCACCTCGGGCTCGGGCCGGCGCAGCCACTCGGGCACCCGTCCCAGCTCGTCCTCCGGCGTGCCGGCGGAGAAGTAGGGGTCGGGGGCGGAGCGGTGATCGGTCATCGGACTTCCCGGGCAGACGGGGCGCTGGCGCACGATCTTGACACCCCGCCGAAGCTGGGCGGTATCCCCCGCAGGGCCGATCACCGACGTCTGGCAGGCTTGGCGGTCGTGAGCACAGACGGTCTGATCGTGGTCGACAAGCCCGGCGGCATGACGTCGCACGACGTCGTGGCCCGCATCCGGCGGCTGGCGCGTACCCGCCGCGTCGGTCACGGCGGCACGCTCGACCCGATGGCCACCGGCGTCCTGGTGATCGGGGTGGGCCGGGCGACCCGGCTGCTCACGTACGTGATCGGCGCCGGCAAGAGCTACGCCGCGACGATCCGGCTGGGACAGGCCACGGTCACCGACGACGCCGAGGGCGAGGTGGTCGCGACCACCCCGGCCGGAGCGGTCACCGACGACGGGGTACGCGCCGCGCTGGCCGCCCTCACCGGCGAGATCGACCAGGTGCCGAGCGCGGTGAGCGCCATCAAGATCGACGGGCAGCGGGCGTACAAGCGGGTCCGCGACGGGGAGGCGGTCGAGCTGCCCGCCCGCCGGGTCACCGTGTCGCGGCTGGACGTGCTGGCGATCCGCCGGGACGTCCCGGACGTGGTGGACGTGGACGTGGACGTGACCTGCTCGTCCGGGACGTACATCAGGGCGCTGGCCCGCGACGCGGGCGCGGCGCTCGGCGTCGGCGGTCACCTCACCGCGCTGCGCCGGACCGCTGTGGGCGGGTTCACGCTCGCCGAGGCGGCCACGCTCGACCAGCTCGAGGAGCGCGCGCCGGACGTGGTGAACCTGCCGCTGGACGCCGCCGCCGCGCGGTTCTTCCCGCGCCGGGACGCCACCGCCGACGAGACCCGGGTGCTGTCCCACGGCGGGCCGCTGGCGCCCGCCGGGATCACCGGGCCGTACGCCGTCTTCGACCCGGCGGGCGGGCTGATCGCTATCGTCAGCGAGCGGGACGGTCGGGCCCGCGCGGAGATCGTGCTGGCCCCGGCCTGAACGGCGTGCGGGCGGACAGGGGGAGGAACGGCATGCAGCGGTGGCGGGGGTACGAGGCGGCGCCCGGCGGCTGGGGACGCTCGGTGGTCACCATCGGCGTCTTCGACGGCGTGCACCGGGGGCACCAGGCCACCATCGGTCACGCCGTGGCGCGCGCCCGGGAGCTGGGCGTCAAGTCGGTGGTGGTGACGTTCGACCCGCACCCGGCCGAGGTGGTACGCCCCGGCTCGCACCCGGCGGTGCTGACCGAGCCGGCCCGCAAGGCCGAGCTGATCGAGGCGCTCGGCGTGGACGTGCTCTGTGTGGTGCCGTTCACAGTCGAGTTCTCCCGGCTGCCACCCGAGGCGTTCGTGCACGACGTCCTGGTCGCGCACCTGCACGCCGCGCTGGTGGTGGTCGGCGACAACTTCCGGTTCGGGCACCGGGCCGCCGGTGACGTGCCGCTGCTGGAGCGGCTGGGCCGTACCTTCGGGTTCGCCGTCGAGGGGGCGCCGCTGGTCGCCGAGGCGGGGACGGTCTTCTCCTCCACGTACATCCGGTCCTGCGTCGACGCGGGGGACGTGGGCGCGGCGGCGGCGGCGCTCGGCCGCCCGCACCGCGTCGAGGGCGTGGTGGTCCGCGGCGACCAGCGCGGACGTGAGCTGGGTTACCCCACCGCCAACCTGCTGACCCACAGGTACGCGGCGGTGCCCGCCGACGGGGTGTACGCGGCCCGCCTGGTGCGCCGCGACGGCGAACCGCTGGCGGCGGCCGTGTCGATCGGCACCAACCCGACGTTCTCCGGCCGGGAGCGGCGGGTGGAGGCGTACGCGCTGGACTTCAGCGGCGACCTGTACGGCGAGCGGCTGGCCCTGGACTTCGTGGCGCACCTGCGTGAGCAGCGGACATACGACGCGATCGAACCGCTGGTGGCCCAGATCGCCGAGGACGTGGAACGCACCCGCCGGGCGGTGCTCTGACCGGCGCGGGGCCACCTTGACCGGCCGTCCGTCCCGAGGGCTGGTAGGCTGACGGAGACGTCGGCTGACCGACGGGGGCCTCGCGTGCCTGCACGACGCCGCGGGTGCGAGGAACCGGTCCGTTGCACCGGTCACCACGACCGCTCCGGACCTCATCGAATGACCCACGAAACAGGGAGAACATGGCGCTCGACCAGGAAGCCAAGGCCAAGATCCGCCAGGAGTACGCGACCGCCGAGGGCGACACCGGCTCGCCCGAGGTGCAGGTCGCGGTCCTGACCAAGCGGATCGCGGAGCTCACCGAGCACCTGAAGGTGCACAAGCACGACCACCACAGCCGCCGTGGGCTGCTGCTGCTGGTCGGCCGGCGCCGCCGGCTGCTGAACTACGTCCAGAAGAAGGACATCAACCGCTACCGGTCGCTCATCGAGCGGCTCGGCCTGCGCCGATGACCTGACGGGGGAGTGGCCGCCTGGCCGCTCCCCCGTTGCAGTACCACCGAAGAACCCGGCCGCGCGACACCCGAAGAGGGAGCCGGTCAGCACCGGTCTCCGGTAGTGGCCCCCGGGAATCCCGGCACGACGCCGGCCACCCCGGGCGCTTCGATCGAAGACCGGCCGCCTGAGCAGTTCCCGTGTCGTCGGCCGACGACGCGAAGGAGCACCACAGCACATGACCGAGACCAACCTCGGCACCGAATCCCGCACCGCGGTGATCGACAACGGGTCCTTCGGCACCCGTGAGATCACCTTCTCCACCGGCCGCCTGGCCCGTCAGGCCGCCGGCTCCGTCGTCGCCCAGCTCGGCGAGACGGTCGTCCTCTCCGCGACCACCGCCGGCAAGCAGCCGCGCGAGTCGTTCGACTTCTTCCCGCTGACGGTGGACGTCGAGGAGCGGATGTACGCCGCGGGCCGCATCCCCGGCTCGTTCTTCCGCCGCGAGGGCCGGCCCAGCGAGGACGCCATCCTCACCTGCCGGCTGATCGACCGGCCGCTGCGCCCGTCGTTCGTCAAGGGCCTGCGCAACGAGGTCCAGGTCGTCGAGACCGTGCTGGCGCTCGACCCGCAGCACCCGTACGACGTGGTGGCCATCAACGCCGCCTCGATGTCGACCAAGCTCTCCGGCCTGCCGTTCTCCGGCCCGATCGGCGCGACCCGGGTCGCGCACGTGGACGGCCAGTGGGTCGCCTTCCCGACCCTGGAGGAGCTGGCCCGGGCCACCTTCGACATGGTCGTGGCCGGCCGCACCCTCGCCGACGGCGAGGTCGCGATCATGATGGTCGAGGCCGAGGCCACCCCGAACGCGGTGGCCCTGATCTCCGACGGCGCCACCGCGCCGACCGAGGAGATCGTGGCCAGCGGCCTGGAGGCCGCGAAGCCGGCCATCCGTGAGCTGTGCCGGGCGCAGAGCGAGCTGGCCGAGGTGGCCGCCAAGCCGGTCAGCGAGTTCCCGGTCTTCCTGGACTACCAGGACGACGTCTACGACGCGGTGGCCGACGTGGCCCGCGCCGACGTCACCGAGGCCCTGAAGATCGCCGGCAAGGCCGACCGCGAGGAGGCCCTGGACCGGATCAAGGCCAAGGTCGCCGAGGAGCTGACCGGCCGGTTCGAGGGCCGCGAGAAGGAGCTGTCCGCCGCGTTCCGCTCGCTGACCAAGTCCGAGGTCCGCAACCGGGTGCTGCGTGAGCAGGTCCGCATCGACGGCCGCGGCCCGCGTGACATCCGTCCGCTGAGCGCCGAGGTCGGCGTGCTGCCGCGGGTGCACGGCTCGGCGCTGTTCGAGCGCGGCGAGACCCAGATCCTGGGCGTCACCACGCTGAACATGCTGCGCATGGAGCAGATGGTGGACACGCTGTCCCCGGAGAACCGCAAGCGCTACATGCACAACTACAACTTCCCGCCGTACTCGACCGGTGAGACCGGCCGGGTCGGCTCGCCGAAGCGTCGCGAGATCGGTCACGGCGCGCTGGCCGAGCGCGCGCTGATCCCGGTGCTGCCGTCGCGCGAGGAGTTCCCGTACGCCATCCGGCAGGTCTCCGAGGCGCTCGGCTCCAACGGCTCCACCTCGATGGGTTCGGTCTGCGCCTCGACGCTGGGCCTGCTCTCGGCCGGTGTGCCGCTGAAGGCGCCGGTCGCCGGCATCGCCATGGGCCTCATCTCCGACGAGGTCGACGGCAAGACCCAGTACGTGACGCTGACCGACATCCTCGGCGCCGAGGACGCGTTCGGCGACATGGACTTCAAGGTCGCCGGCACCCGTGACTTCGTCACCGCGCTGCAGCTCGACACCAAGCTGGACGGCATCCCGTCGGACGTGCTGGCCGCCGCGCTCCAGCAGGCGCACGAGGCCCGGCAGACCATCCTCGACGTGATGCAGCGGGCCATCGAGGCGCCGGCCGAGATGTCGGACTACGCGCCGCGGGTGACCACCGTGAAGATCCCGGTCGACAAGATCGGCATGGTGATCGGCCCGAAGGGCCAGACCATCAACGCCATCCAGGACGAGACCGGCGCCGAGATCTCCATCGAGGACGACGGCACGATCTACGTCGGCGCGACCAACGGCCCGTCGGCCCAGGCCGCGGTTGACCGGATCAACGGCATCGCGAACCCGACCCTGCCGAAGGTGGGCGAGCGGTTCCTCGGCACGGTGGTGAAGACCGCCGCGTTCGGCGCCTTCATCTCGCTCCTGCCGGGCCGTGACGGCCTGCTGCACATCTCCAAGGTGGGCGACGGCAAGCGGGTCGAGAAGGTCGAGGACTTCCTCAACGTCGGCGACAAGGTCGAGGTGGAGATCGCGGACATCGACGCCCGCGGCAAGATCTACCTGGACAAGATCCGTCCGGAGGGCGCCGAGGCGCCGGCCGCCGGTGAGGCGGCCGGTGGCGACCGTCCGTCGGGCCGGGACCGCGGCGGCGACCGTGGCCCGCGTGACCGCGGTGACCGGGGTGGCGAGCGTCGCTCCGAGGGTGGCGAGCGCCGCTCCGAGGGCGGCGAGGGCGGCGGCGAGTCCCGTCCGCGTCGCCGGACCCGGCACAGCTGATCCACCGACCGGCCCGGGTGACGTCCGCGTCGCCCGGGCCGGCCCACGGCTCCAGGTCGCCTGCGCGAGCTGGAGCCGTCGTACGTCCCGCCGTTCCTCGTCATCCGGAGAGCAGGTTCTCGTGAGTTCGTCAGTCGCCTCGACGGGACGGGGGGTGGCGTCGACCGGTTCGGCGGCCCGCGCGGTCACCCGGACGCTCAGCGACGACCCGCTCGGCGGCACCGTCCGCCGTACCGTGCTGCCCAGCGGGCTGCGGGTGCTCACCGAGGCGATCCCGGCGATGCGCAGCGTGTCGTTCGGCATCTGGGTGGCGGTCGGCTCGCGCGACGAGACCGGCTCGCAGGCCGGCGCCGCGCACTTCCTGGAGCACCTGCTGTTCAAGGGCACCAACAAGCGCAGCGCGCTGGAGATCTCGTCGCAGATCGAGGCCGTGGGCGGCGAGACGAACGCCTTCACCACGAAGGAATACACCTGCTACTACGCGCGGGTGCTGGACGAGGACCTGCCGCTGGCCATCGACGTCATGTGCGACCTGGTCGCCGACTCGGTGCTGACCGCCGCCGACGTGGAGACCGAACGCGGCGTCATCCTCGAAGAGATCGCCATGCACGACGACGAGCCCGGCGACGAGGTGCACGACCTGTTCGCCCGCGCCGTCTACGGCGACCACCCGCTGGGCCGGCTCATCTCCGGCACCGAGGAGACGGTCACGCCGATGACCCGGCGGCAGATCCAGGGCTTCTACCGCCGCCGCTACACCGCGCCGCAGATCGTGATCGCCGCCGCCGGCAACCTCGACCACGCCGCAGTGGTCAAGCTGGTCCGGCAGGCGCTGCGGGGCACCCCGCTGGACACCGACCCGGCGTCGCCGGCGCCGCACCGCGCGGCCACCCCGACGGTACGCACCAAGCCGGCCACCACGCTCGTCGAGCCGAAGGAGACCGAGCAGGCGCACGTCATCCTCGGCTGCCCGGGGATCGACCGCACCGACGACAGGCGGTTCGCGCTCGGCGTGCTCAACAACGTGCTCGGCGGCGGCATGTCCAGCCGGCTGTTCCAGGAGATCCGGGAGCAGCGTGGCCTGGCGTACTCGGTCTACTCCTACGCCAGCCAGTACGCCGACAGCGGCGTGTTCGCCGTCTACGCCGGGTGCGCGCCGGGCAAGGTGGACGAGGTGCTGGACCTGACCCGCGCGGAGCTGGCGCGGGTGGCCGCCGAGGGGATCACCGAGGCGGAACTGGCCCGGGGCAAGGGGATGAGCAAGGGCTCGTTCGTGCTCGGGCTGGAGGACACCGGCTCGCGGATGAGCCGGCTCGCCAAGGGGGAGCTGCTCTACGGCAACCTGATGCCGGTGGACGACCTGCTGGCCCGGGTGGACGCGGTGACGCTCGACGACGTGAACACGCTCGCCGCCGACCTGCTCGGCCGGCCCATGTCGCTTGCCGTGGTGGGTCCGTTCGACTCCGGCAGCTTCACGGCCACGAGCTGAGCGCCCCACCGGTCCTGAGCGCCGCGCCGGTCCGCCGGATCCCGTGCCGGGCGCTGGGATAGGTTGTGGCCCGTGACTGAGCAGCAGAAGACGGCGGCCCGGGTCGGTGTGCTCGGTGCCCGGGGCCGGATGGGCATGGAGGTCTGCAAGGCGGTCGACTCCGCCGCCGACCTGGAGCTGGTCGCGGCCGTCGACCAGGGCGACGACCTGGACGCGGTGGCGCAGGCGGGTGCCGAAGTGGTCGTCGACTTCACCACCCCCGACGCGGTCATGGACAACCTGCGCTGGTGCGTCGAGCACGGCGTGCACGCGGTGGTCGGCACCACCGGCTTCACCGGGCAGCGGCTCGCCGAGGTGCGGGGCTGGCTCGCCGGCCGGCCCGGCGTAGGCATGGTGATCGCCCCCAACTTCGGCATCGGCGCGGTGCTGATGATGCAGTTCGCGGCGCGCGCCGCCCGCTACTTCGAGTCGGTCGAGATCGTCGAGCAGCACCACCCGCGCAAGCTGGACGCGCCGAGCGGCACCGCCACCCACACGGCCCGGCTGATCGCCGCCGCCCGCGCCGACGCCGGCCTGGGGCCCGCGCCGGACGCGACCCGCGACGAGGTGGCCGGCGCCCGCGGTGCCGACATCGACGGGGTACGCGTGCACGCCGTACGTGCCACCGGCCTGGTCGCCCACCAGGAGGTGCTGTTCGGCACCACCGGCGAGACGCTCACCATCCGGCACGACTCGTACGACCGGGTGTCGTTCATGCCCGGCGTGCTGCTCGCGGTCCGGGAGGTGGGTCGCCGGCCCGGTCTCACAGTCGGCCTGGACGCCCTGCTCGACTGATCCGTCGCGCGGCGTGCTCCGGCCTGCTGCGGGAAACCGTTTTGCCTGGTCGGCGGCGTGGACCTAGGCTGCTTTCATGATCGATTCCGGACACTCCGACCGCACCGGCCGCCGGGTGACGCTGCGCCCGGTGGACGACGACAACTGGCGGGCCGTGGCGGACGTCGCGCCGCACGACGGCCAGCGCGCCTTCGTGGCCGCGCTGGCCGCCCGCTACCTGCTTCTCACCGAGCGCTCGGACGTCTGGAACTCGCTGGCCGTCTACGCCGACGAGACGGTCGTCGGCCACGTCATGTGGGGCGTGGACGACGACGAGTCGCGCTGGATCGGCGGCATGGTGATCGACGCCGCCGAGCAGGGCCGGGGCCTGGGCCGCGCCACAGTGCGGACGCTCGCCGACTGGCTCGCCGAGGCGGGCCGGCCGATCCGCCTGAGCTACCACCCCGACAACAAGCCCGCCGCCGCCCTCTACACGTCCCTGGGCTTCCACCCCACAGGCGCGATGGAGGACGAAGAACTGGTAGCCGAACTCCCCCCAGCCTGACTCCCACCCTCACCCTCACCCCCCCGGGCCTGTACCTGGTCGATCATGAGGTTGGCGGCAGTTGGGGAGATCGAAAAGGCCGCCAACTTCATGATCGACTGGATCGGGGCGGGGTGCGGCGGGTGGGGTGGCGGTCCTGCCCCGTGCCGGGACCGCCGGCCCACCCACGCGAGGGTGGACCGGCGAGACGAGCGGAACTCATCGCTGCGGCGGAAGATTTTCCTCCGGGACTGCCACGTGCAGGCGGATCTGGGGGACCAGCATGTCGTCCACGTCCAGCGCGCGGGCCGCTCCGTCCGGCTCCCAGCCGGTCGAGCCGAGGAACTTCCGGGTCGCGGCGTCGGCGTCGAACGCCCACGCCACCGCCCGGGTCAGACCGTCGGCGCGCCAGTGGTCGACGGCCGCGGCGAGCAGCCGGCTGCCGTGCCCGCGCCGCCCCCACCGGGGCTCGACCAGCAGATCCGTGACCGCGGCGACGTCCGAGCCGAGCGCCTCGGCCGGCTCGTCGGGGGCGAGCGCGTCGGCGTCGGCCGGACCGGAGGCGACGAACCCCACCAGATAGGATTGCGCCGCCTGTTCGACGGCGACCAGCACCCGGTGCGCGCCCGAGGGCGGCTCCTGCACCGCCGCACTCCACCGCCGCGCGAGGTACGCCTCGTCGAGGTTGTCGAGCACGTGCCGTGGCAGGATCCGGCGGTACGCGACCCGCCAGGTCGCGAGCTGGATGCGTGCGATCTCGCCGGCGTCCTCGGGACGCGCGGGCCGGACGTAGCCTGCAGCCATGGCACGTGAGCCTACGCAGGGCGAGGAGGGTGACGGTGGCGCAGGGTGCCGGGCGGACGATCACGCAGGTCGTCGCCGTGGTGGCGCTCGCCGCGGCGGTCACCGTGTTCCTCTCCGTGGCGGCGGTGCGGCACGGCTTCTTCGACCTCCAGGTCTACTACGGCGCGCTGACCTACTGGGCGCGTGACGGCGGGGAGATCTACGACTTCCTGCGCCCCGGCACGCAGTACGGCTTCACCTATCCGCCGTTCGCCGCACTGGTGATGCTGCCGATGGCGTACCTGCCGTGGGGCGCGGCGATCGTGGTGAGCGTGACCGCGACGGTGCTGGCGAGCGCCGTGGTGATCTGGCGGCTGCTGGACCCGGTGGCCCGCCGGTCCGGCTGGACCCGCTGGTTCGCGCTCGCTGTGGCGCTCTGCCTGGCCGCCGCGTACGAGCCGATGCGCGAGACGGTCAACTTCGGCCAGGTCAACATGCTGCTGCTGTTCCTGGTGGCGGTGGACCTGCTGTGGCTGCTGCCGGCGTGCAGCCGCTGGGCGGGCGTGGGCATCGGCCTGGCCACCGCGATCAAGCTGACGCCCGGCATCTTCATCGTCTACCTGCTGGTCACCGGCCGCTGGCGGGCCGCGTTGACCACAGTCGGCACGGCCGCCGTCGCCACGCTCGTGGCCGCCGGTCTCTTCCCCGACGCGTCCCGGGAGTTCTGGACCGAGGCGCTGTGGAACACCGACCGGGTCGGTGAACTGGCGTTCGTCTCCAACCAGTCGCTGCGCGGGGTGGTGGCTCGGCTCGACCCGCAGCACCCGAGCACGATCGCCTGGCTGGTGCTCGTACTCCTGACGCTCGTGGTGTGGGCGTGGCGTTCGCGGGCGGCGGTGGCCGCCGGCGACGAGGCCACCGGCCTGGCCCTCACCGGTGCCGTGATGTGCCTGGTCAGCCCGGTCACCTGGGTGCACCACCTGGTCTGGCTGCTGCCCGGCCTGATCCTGCTCGTCGACAACGGCATGGCGGCGCCCGCGCGCAGCCGCCGGCGCCGTCTGCTGCTGGCCGCCGCGTTGATCGGGTACGCGCTGCTGTGCAGCCGGATCGTCTGGTCCTGGGAGAAGGACTTCACCGGCGTGGACGGCTTCCTCGGCAGCAACACGTACGTGTGGATCAGCCTGGCGCTGCTGCTCGGGCTGCCGGTCCGGCGCTGGCTCACGCCGGCCGGCGGCGGGCGTCCCGGCGACGGCGTCCCGGCCGGGTCAGCCTCCGGTGGTGTACCGCAGCTCGCGGAGCAGGATCGGGGTGCGGCCACCGGACAGCGGCACCGGGTAGGCGGACTCCTCACCGTCCGGTGAGTGCCCGGCCCGCTCGTAGAAGCGGCGGGCCCGGGCGTTGTCGGCGAGCACCCAGAGCCGGTACCCGGTCCAGCCCCGTTCGGCCAGGCCGTCCCGGGCCGCCGCGAGCAGCGTCCGGCCGGCGCCCGAACCCCAGTGCGCCGGTTCCAGGTAGATCGCCAGCAGCTCGCCGTGCGCCGGGTCGAGGTCGCCGCGGTCCTGGTTGTTCCGGTACGGCCCGAACGTGGTGAACCCGACGATCGTGCCGCCGTCCACGGCGACGAGCGTGGTGAACGGGTGCTCCGGGTCGGCGGTGCCGAGGTCGCGGCGGCGCTGCGCCCAGGCGCGCGGGTTCAGCCGGCTCAGCACCTCCTCGGGCATGATCCCGGCGTACCCGGCCTGCCAGCCGTGGACGTGCACCCGGGCGATGGCCTCGGCGTCGTCCGGTTCCTCCCGGCGAATGGTGAGCACCTGTCCGTTCTATGCCCCGACGGGCGATCGGTCCAGCCGCCGCTCCCGATGTCGTACCGCTGGATTAGGGTCGCCGACGATGGCCGTACCGGAATCGCTCTCCCTCGCCCAGGCCCGCCGGATCGCCCTGGCCGCCCAGGGCTTCGCCGACCCGGCGCCTTCAGGCGTGCCCACCCGCCGCCACCTGCGCCGGGTGCTCGACCGGGTCGGGCTGATCCAGATGGACTCGGTGAACGTGCTCCAGCGCGCGCACTACCTGCCGCTCTACAGCCGGCTCGGGCCGTACCCGACCGCCCTGCTGGACACCGCCGCCTACCGCCGCCCGCGTGAGCTGTTCGAATACTGGGCGCACGAGGCGTCGCTGGTCCCGGTGGGGCTGCACCCGGCGTTGCGCTGGCGGATGGCCAAGGCCCGCGACGAGGCGTGGGGCGGCATGCGCCGGATCGCCGAGGAGCAGCCCGAGCTGGTCGCCTGGGTCCGCGACGAGGTGGCCGCCCGAGGGCCGCTGACCGCGGCCGAGATCGAGCACGACGCCCCGCGGGAGACCGGCAACTGGGGCTGGAACTGGTCGGCCGTGAAGCGGGCGCTGGAGTTCCTGTTCTGGGCCGGCGAGGTCACCGCCGCCGACCGCACCAACTCGTTCGCCCGCCGCTACGACCTGCCCGAGCGGGTGCTCCCGGCCGCCGTGCTGGACGCGCCCACCCCGGGCGACGCCGAGGCGCACCGGTCGCTCGTGTCGATCGCCGCCCGCTCGCTCGGCGTCGCCGCCGAGACGGACCTGCGCGACTACTTCCGGCTGCCGGTCGCCGGGGCGCGGCGGGCGGTGGCCGAGCTGGTCGAGGCGGGCGAACTGACCCCGGTCACGGTGCAGGGCTGGCGGCAGCCGGCCTACCTGCACGCCGACGCGCGGCTGCCCCGCTGGGTACGCGGCAACACGCTGGTCAGCCCGTTCGACCCGCTGGTCTGGGAGCGGGCGCGCACCGAGCGGCTGTTCGGCTTCACCTACCGGATCGAGATCTACGTGCCGGCGCCCCAGCGGGTCTACGGCTACTACGTGCTGCCGTTCCGCCAGGGCGAGCGCTTCACCGCCCGCGTCGACCTGAAGGCCGACCGGAAGGCCGGGACGCTGCTGGTGCCGGCCGCCTGGATCGAGCCGGGCGCCGACCCGGGGGAGACGGCAGTGGCGCTCGCCGCCGAGCTCTACCGGCTGGCCGGCTGGCTCGGCCTGGACGCGGTCGCCCCGCCCGCCGCGGGCGACCTCGCGGGGCCGCTGGCCGCCGCGCTGGTGGGCGTGGCCGGTGTACGGTGAGCGCGTGACGAGCGTTGACCGGCCTGCCACCGCGCCCGACCCGCACACCGAGCCGCACGGGCACGTGCAGCCGGAGTCCGGATCACCGTCGCACGCGCTCGCCGGCCCGCCAGCTCCCGTCGGGGCGCCCGGAGCGCCGTGGCCGGGTTACCCGGTGGCGTACCAGCCGGTCGAGGCCGACCGGTTCACCCGGATGGTGCTGCGCCTGCACGCCCGCGCCCCGCGCTGGGCGGTGCCGCTGGCCGCGCTCGGCTGCGTCGGCCTCGGCATCGCGTACGCCCTGATCAGCGACCCGACCCGCAGCGACCCGGACGCCGCGCCGACCTGCCTGCTCAAGCTGACCACGGGGCTGGACTGCCCGGGCTGCGGCGGCACCCGCGCGCTCTGGTACGTGCTGCACGGCGACCTGCCCGCCGCCGCCCGGCACCACTTCCTGTTCATCTTCGCGCTGCCGTTCCTGGCCTGGCTCTTCGTGGCCTGGGCCGGCAACCGGGCGTTCGGCTGGAAGCTGCCCGAGGTCCAGTTCAGCCCCAAGGTCATCGGCGTGTTCCTGGCCGCGTGGGGGGTCTTCTCGGTCGTCCGCAACCTGCCCTGGGCACCCTTCACCTCGCTCTACGTCTAGCCCTCTCCGCCCTCTACGCCGGAGCGCTCCCGCTATCCGGGTTCGATGTTCCGCAAAGCGGGATCGGAGAAGATCTTGGAAGCGCAGCGCCCCTATGGGGGCCGTTTCCTACCAAGATCTTGAGAGCCGGAGCGGCGATATCGGACGACTCAGGCCGAGACACCTGGGCGGAGCGCCCGCTGGCCGGCCGCGTGCCCGATTTCCACGCCGGGCGCGGGCCAACTACAGTCGCAGGAATGCCGGAGATGGTTCAGCCCCAGGTCAAGTTGATCGCGTGGACCCAGTTCCAGGCGCCCGAAGAGGTGCCCTGGTCCACCGACGCCGACGGTGGACAGGCGCTCGCCGAGTTCGCCGGCCGGGCCTGCTACCAGAGCTGGAAGAAGCCGAACCCGGCCACCGCCACCAACGCCGGTTACCTGGCGCACATCCTGGAGGTCGGCCACCTGAGCGTGCTGGAGCACGGCTCGGTGAGCTTCTACTTCAGCGGCGTCTCCCGCTCGTTCACCCACGAGCTGATCCGGCACCGGCACTTCTCCTACTCCCAGCTCTCCCAGCGCTACGTGCCCGAGCGGGACGCGGCGATGGTCGAGCCGTCGGTGATCGCCGACGACCCGGAGCTGCACAAGAAGTTCGTCGAGGCCACCGACGCGGCGGTGCGGGCGTACACCGAGTTGCTGGAAGGGCTGGAGGCCCGCTTCACCGACGAGCCCAACCCGACGCTGCGCCGCAAGCAGGCCCGCCAGGCGGCCCGGGCGGTGCTGCCGAACGCCACCGAGACCCGGATCGTGGTGACCGGCAACTACCGGGCCTGGCGGCACTTCGTGAAGATGCGCGCCACCGAGCACGCCGACGTGGAGATCCGCGAGCTGGCGGTGGAGTGCCTGCGCCAGCTCAAGGGTGTCGCGCCGAACGTCTTCGCCGACTTCGTGATCTCCACCCTGCCCGACGGCTCCGAGGTGGCTGCGTCGCCGCACGCGGAGTGACTCGTCGCCCTTCGCCGCCGGGCCACCGGCGGCCGTCCGCTAGGTTGTGAGCATGACGCACGACCACTCCGCCGCCCCGAGCCGGGGCGCGTCGCGCCCGTTCGGGCGAGTGATGACGGCCATGGTGACCCCGTTCACGCCGGACGGCGGCCTGGATCTCGACGGCGCCGCCCGGCTGGCCGAATATCTCGTCGACGAGCAGGGCAACGACGCGCTGGTGCTCAACGGCACCACCGGCGAGTCCCCGACCACCACGGAGGCGGAGAAGGAGTCGCTGATCCGCACCGTGGTCGAGGCGGTCGGCGACCGGGCCCGCATCGTCGCCGGTGTGGGCACCAACGACACCCGGCACACAGTCGAGCTGGCCACGCAGGCCGAGAAGGCCGGTGCGCACGGCCTGCTGGTGGTCACGCCGTACTACAACAAGCCGCCGCAGGCCGGGCTGCTGCGACACTTCACCACAGTCGCGGACGCCACCGGCCTGCCGGTCATGCTCTACGACATCCCGCACCGCGCGGGCGTGGCGATCGCCACCGAGACGCTCGTCAAGCTGGCCGAGCACGGCCGGATCGTCGCGGTGAAGGACGCCAAGGGCGACCTGTTCGCCACGTCGGAGGTGCTCAGCCGCACCGACCTGGCCTACTACAGCGGCGAGGACGCGCTCACCCTGCCGATGCTGTCGATCGGCGCGGTCGGCGTGGTCGGCACCTCCACCCACTTCACCGGCGCGCTGACCAAGCAGATGATCGAGGCGTTCGAGGCGGGCGACAACGCCGGTGCGCTCGCCCTGCACCGGCGGTTGCTGCCGCTCTACACCGGCATCTTCCGCACCCAGGGCACGATCCTGGTCAAGGCCGGCCTGGGGGCGCAGGGTCGCCCGGCCGGCCCGGTGCGGCCGCCGCTCGTCGACGCCACCGGTGACGAACTGGCCCAGCTGCGCGCCGACTGCGCCGCGGCGGGCCTGCCCCTGCCCGAATGAATCAACGACACGACGGACGCCGCGCGACGGCGTCGCAGAATGAGGTGACGCGTGACCGAGGCGCACATCGAGGGTGAACTGCCCCCGCCGCTGCCCGAGGGCGGCCTGCGGATCATCCCGCTCGGCGGACTCGGCGCCATCGGCCGGAACATGACCGTCTTCGAGTACGACGGCAAGCTGCTGATCGTCGACTGCGGGGTGCTGTTCCCCGACGTCGAGCAGCCGGGCGTGGACCTGATCCTGCCCGACTTCGGCCCGATCCTGGACCGGCTGGCCGACGTGCAGGCGATCGTGCTCACGCACGGCCACGAGGACCACATCGGCGCGGTGCCGTACCTGCTCGCGCACAAGCCGGACATCCCGCTGGTGGGCTCGCAGTTCACGCTCGCGCTCGTCGAGGCGAAGCTGGCCGAGCGGCGGATCCAGCCGTACACGCTGACCGTGCGGGAGGGCGGCCGGGAACGGCTGGGCCCGTTCGAGTGCGAGTTCTTCGCGGTGAACCACTCGATCCCGGACGCGCTGGCGGTGGCCATCCGTACGCCGGCCGGCCTGGTGCTGCACACCGGCGACTTCAAGATGGACCAGCTTCCGCTCGACGGGCGGATCACCGACCTGGCCGGGTTCGCCCGGCTCGGCGCCGAGGGCGTCGACCTGCTGCTGTCCGACTCGACGAACGCGGAGATCCCCGGGTTCGTTACGCCGGAGCGGGAGATCGGCCCGGTCCTCGACTCGATCTTCGCGAAGGCCAAGGGGCGGATCATCGTCGCCTCGTTCGCCTCGCACGTGCACCGGGTGCAGCAGGTCTTCGACTCGGCCGTCGAGCACGGCCGCAAGGTGGCGCTGATCGGCCGGTCCATGGTCCGCAACATGGGCATCGCCCGCGACCTGGGCCTGCTCAACATCCCGCCCGGCCTGGTGGTCGGGATCGAGGAGGCCACGAACCTGCCGCCCGAGCAGATCGTGCTGATGTCCACCGGTTCGCAGGGCGAGCCGATGAGCGCGCTGGGCCGGATGGCCAGCGGCGACCACCGGCACATCACCATCGCCCCTGGCGACACGGTGGTGCTGGCGTCCTCGCTGGTGCCCGGCAACGAGACCTCGGTCTACCGGGTGATCAACCGGCTGGCCCGGGCCGGCGCCGTGGTGGTGCACAAGGACGTCGCGAAGGTGCACGTCTCCGGCCACGCCCCGGCCGGTGAGCTGCTCTACCTGCTCAACGTGGTACGCCCGAGCAACCTGATGCCGGTGCACGGCGAGTGGCGGCACCTGCGGGCGCACGCCCGGCTCGGCATCGAGTCCGGCGTCGCGCCGGACCGGGTCGTGCTCTGCGAGGACGGCGACGTGGTCGACCTGGTCGAGGGCCGCGCCAGCCTGGTCGGGCGGGTCAAGAGCCGGTACGTCTACGTCGACGGTCTCGCCGTCGGCGACGTCAGCGAGTCGCTGCTCACCGAACGCCGGATCCTGGGCGACGGCGGGTTCATCGCCGCGACAGTCGTGGTCGACTCGGTCACCGGCAAGGTGGTCGCCGGCCCGACCGTCTCGGCGAAGGGCTTCTCCGAGGACCCGGAGGCGTTCAACGCGGTGGTCCCGCTGGTCACCGAGGCGCTGAACCGGGCCGCCGCGGACGGCATCACCGACCCGCACCAGCTCCAGCAGATCGTCCGCCGCACGGTGGGCCGCTGGGTCAACGACGCGTACCGCCGTCGGCCCATGATCGTCCCGACCGTCGTCGAGGTCTGACCCGACCGCGCCGCGCGCCGGTCCACCGTCCGCGGTGGGCCGGCGCCGTCGCTTTCCGGGTACGCCCCGACACGCGGTGTCGAAACGTGGTGACCGCACTCATCCGATCGGCGTCCGTCTCCGTACCTCCCGATGGCCGGCGTGCCCCTGCGCCGGTCGGGAGGAGCGTGGCGGATGGACCGCAGACGGATGACAGCCATCGGCGTACTGGTGGCGGCGGCCGGGTTGACGGCGGCGGTGACCGTACCGTCGTTCGCCGGTGAGGAACCCCGGCGGGCCGCGCCGGCGGCCGACGGCGTCGCCCCGGAGGTCCTGGACGCGATGGGCCGCGACCTCGCGCTGACCCGCGACCAGGCGGTGAAGCGGCTGCGGACCGAGCGGTGGGCGGCCGGCACCGTCACCCGGCTGCGCGGCGAACTCGGCGCCGGTTACGGCGGAAGCTGGCTCAGCGCGGACGGCGCCACGCTCACCGTGGCGGTGGCCGACCCGGCCGGCGAGGCGCGGGTACGGGCCGCGGGCGCGGTCCCGAAGCGGGTGGCCCGCGGCGTCGCCGAGCTGGACGCGGTGAAGAGCCGGCTGGACGCGGCGGGCGCCGACGCCAGCCCGGACGTCGCCGGCTGGTACGTCGACGTGGCAGACAACGCGGTGGTCGTGATCGCCCGGCCGGGCGCGGAGGCCGACGGCCGACGGCTCGCCGCCGCCGCCGGGTCGAAGGCCGCGATGGTCCGGGTGCGGACCGCCGACGAGGCCCCGCGCCCGCTGTTCGACGTGCGGGGCGGCGACGCCTACCTGATCAACAACGCGGGCCGCTGCTCGGTCGGCTTCTCAGTGGTCGGCGGGTTCGTCACCGCCGGGCACTGCGGCCGGCCGGGGGACCGCACCACCGGATCCAACCGGGTCGCCCAGGGCACGTTCGCCGCGTCCTCGTTCCCGGGTGACGACTGGGCGTTCGTGCGGGTGAACGCCGACTGGACGCCGCAGGGCGTGGTGACCGACTTCAACGACGGCGGCACGGTGGCGGTGAACGGCTCCACCGAGGCGCCGGTGGGCGCGTCGATCTGCCGGTCGGGCTCCACCACCGGCACCCGCTGCGGCCTGATCCAGGCGAAGAACGCCACAGTCAACTACCCGGAGGGCACCGTCACCGGGCTGACCCGGACGAACGTCTGCGCCGAGCCGGGTGACTCCGGCGGCGCGTGGCTCTCCGGCGACCAGGCGCAGGGCGTCACGTCCGGCGGATCCGGCGACTGCACGCGGGGCGGCACCACGTTCTTCCAGCCGGTCAACGAGATCCTCCAGCGCAACAACCTGACGCTCGTCACCGCCGGCGACCAGCCCGCGCCCACGCAGCCGCCTGCGGGCGGCGGCGAGACCACCCCGCCCGTGACCGCGGAGCCCACCCCGCCGGCGGACGACACCGAGTGCTCCGGGCAGGTGAGCCGGACCGGCCGGATCGCCGCCGGACGGACCCAGGTCCAGCCGGACGGGCGCTTCTACCGGGTGCCCGACGGCACCCAGGAGGCGTGCCTGTCCGCGCCGGACGGCGCCCGGGTGGTGCTGGAGCTGCAACGCTTCACCGGCGGCGCGTTCCGCACCGTGGCCCGCGCGGCCACCGCCGACGGCACGGCCCGCCTGACCGCCGAGACCCAGGCCGGTGCGTACCGGTACCGCGTCGTCGGGTTGTCCGGCTCCGGCGAGTACACGCTGGCGTTCTCCGCCCGCTGACCGCCGCACCCAGACCGCGGCCCCCGATCACCACCGCCCGGTGGTCGGGGGCCGCGCCGCGTGTCAGGGCAGCGCGGCGACCGCTTCGGCGTACGCGGTGCCGGTGCGGACCGCGGCGGCCACCAGCACCGCGAGCTGCGCCGGGGCCACCCCGCAGGACAGGTCGGTGGAGACGCCCGCGGCCAGCACCAGCGTCCCGTCGCCGGGCTCGTGCACGTACGCGGCGGGCAGCAGCCGGTCGTGGTTCCAGGCGTTGCAGAACGCGTACGCCTCGGCGCGCCGAGCGGCCGGCAGCCGCCGCTCCGCCACCACCCGGGCGTGCAGCACGTCGCCGTCTCGGCCGAGCAGGCGGAACTGGATCGTGGCCTCGCCCCACCGTCCGGCGAGCGTGCCGTCCGGCTCAGGCGTGTACGGCTCGCCCCGGGCGTCGAGCGCGGCGGCGAGCAGCGCCGCGTCCAGCGGGGCCGGTTCCTCCGGCCCGGGCAGCAGGGGTTCGGCCGGATCATCGGCGTCCGGCTCCTCGTCGAACTCGCTCTCGGCAGCCAGCGACACCGGCGCGGCGAGCGGCCGTTCGGCCAGCCAGGAGGCGATCCGGCCGGACTGGTGCCCGGTGCCGTTGCGGGCGTCGAAGCTGCCGGCGAGCGCCGTCGCCAGCGCCTGCAACTGCGTACCGAGCGTCGCCACGTCCACCTCGGCCGCCGCCCGGGAACCGTGCCCCGGGCGGTGGATGCGCCGCCCGCCCAGCCCGGCCTCGGCGGCCAGTCCGCACAGCAGCGCGCCCGCCGCGGCGAACTCCATCGCGGCCAGGTCGTCGGCCGGGCGGTCCAGCTCGGGCAGCTGCTCGGTGAGGATCTCCAGCCCACGATGCAGGTAGCCGCCCAGCGCGCAGAAGCGCAGATGTGCGGCGAGCAGCGGGAACGCCGTCCGCTCGCTGCGGTGCCGGCGGTACGCGCGCACGTGCGCCCGGGCCGCCTGCGTCACCGCGCCGGTACGCAGCCACGGCAGCAGCCCCACGGCGAGCGCCCGTTCCGGCTGGTCGGTGCAGGCCGTCGCGCCGGCGGCTGCCGCCTGCCGCTCGCCGCGCCGGGTCGGTACCGACTGCGGCTCGACCCAGCCGGCCAGCGCCGGGGCCAACGCCGCCAGAGCCGCCTCCGGCTCGCCCCAGCCGGCCAGCAGGTCGGCCCGCCGCGCCGGGGCGCACCCCGCACAGCCACCCACCGGGTCGTTCGCGTCCGCCGCCGACCAGCGCTCGTACGCCCGCCGGGCCGCCGGCTCGTCGCCGAGGTGGTCGGCGAGCCGGCAGCGCAGCTCCGCCACCGGCGCGGCGTCCTCGCCCAGTTCCCCGGCGAGCGCGTCCAACAGGGAGCGGGCCTGGTCCAGACCCACCCGGGGCGTGCCGAACGACGCCTCCACCGCCTGCCGCTGATGCCGGCGCAACCGGGTCAGCTCGTCCGGGCGGGCGTCCAGCAGCCCGGGTTGCCCGTCCAGCGTGGTCCGCATCCGCCGGACCGGCTCCACCGCCCGCCACCGCTCGCCCCGGTGCAGGTACGCCTCGACCAGCGCGAACCGTGCCGACAGGGCGGTACGCGGGTCGCCGGTGGCGTCCGCCCGCGACGCGATCCGCTCCAGCTCGGCGCAGCGCTCCGCGCCGTCGGGCCGGTCCCGGGCGTCGGCGAGCGCGGCGGCCAGCCCCCGGTCGCGTGCCGTGGTCACCGGAGCGTCCCGCCGGCCAGCTCGTCGACGGCGGCGGCGAGCTGGCACCCGGTGGTCACGCCACAGTCGACGAGCCGGTCGAGCTGGTGCGGCGTCACCCCGCGTTCCAGGTCGGTGGTGACCTCGCCGCACACCTGGGCCGACCCGTCGTCGGCGACGTGCACGTACGCCTTCGGCCAGAGCCGGTCGTGGTTCCACGTGTTGCAGAAGGCGTGCAGCTCGGGCACGCGCTCGATGCCGAAGTGGTCCGCGACGACTGTGCGTACCTGGAGCAGCTCACCGGCCACGCCCCGGCGGTGGAACCAGATCAGGTTCCGTTCCCAGCGGCCCACCAGCGCGCCGTCGGGTTCCTCGACCACCGCGTACCCCCGGTGGCCGAGCACGGCGGCGATCAGCTCGCCGGTCAGCGGGCGCAGTTCCTGCGGGTGTCCGGCCAGCGGACCGTCCGGACCGTCCTCGATCTCCGGCGACGCCATCGGGCATCCCTTCTGAGGCGAATAACACAAACGACGGTCCGACCCGTGCTGCGACGCGCGGACACGACCCGGAAAAGCGGCGATCCACCGGGTGCCGCCGTTACCGTGACTCTATGGCGGGCCGTACCTCTCAGGCGAGCCGGCGGCGCGGCGCGTCGCCGCGTGGCACCACGAACAACCGCGCCCGGCAACCGGCGAAGAAGGCGGCGGCGCGGAAGCCGGCGCGGCGGCGACCGGCTCCCGGGCCGAGCCCGGCCGCGTTCGTCGGCCGGGCGGTCGGCGCCGTCTGGATGGGACTTGCGCACACGGTCGGCTGGACGTTCCGGGTGGCCGGGCGGCAGGCCGCGTCCACCCGGGAGCTGGATCCGGAGCACCGCCGCGACGGCGCCGGGCTGCTGCTGTTCGGCCTGGCCATCCTCAGCGCGGTGGGCATCTGGGGCGGCGGCGCCGGGCCGGTGGGCCGGCACCTGGCCGACACCGTACGGCTGTTCATCGGCGCCATCTCGATAATCCTTCCGGTGCTGTTCATGGTCGGCGCGTGGCGGCTGATGCGGACCCCCGCCGACCCCGAGCACCGCGGTCGCGGCCTGGTCGGCTGGGGCTCGATGATGCTGGCGACCGCCGCGATGCTGCACATCGGGCAGAACCCGGTCGACGAGGTCCAGCGCGACTTCGCCGGCGGTCTGATCGGCGCGGGCGTGGGCGACCTGCTGAAGTCCGCGGTGACCGCCTGGGTGGCCATGCCGCTGCTGCTCCTGCTGCTGGTGTTCGGCCTGCTCGTGGTCACCGCGACGCCGATCAACAAGATCCCGGAGCGGCTCGGCCTGCGTGCCGACCCGGCCGGGGCGGACGCCGACGAGGAGTCGGCCGAGGACGAGGCGCCGGCGAAGCCCGCCCGCAAGCGGCCCGCGAAGCGGATGCCGCCGCCGCTGGAGCCGCTGGATCCGGACGACGAGCTGGCAGGCGTCGACCTCCAGGAGACGCTGGTGCTGCCGCGCAAGCCGCCGAAGGTGCCGGCGAACCGCAAGCCGGTCGAGCCGCCGGAGCACTCGCCGCTGCCCACCCGGGCCGAGCAGCTCGCGCTGACCGGGCTCGCCGGCGACTACACGCTGCCGCCGGCGAACCTGCTCGGCAGCGGCGCCAAGCCGAAGAGCCGCAGCAAGGCCAACGACGAGGTGATCGCGGCGCTCACAGGCGTCTTCGAGCAGTTCGACGTGGACGCCGCCGTCACCGGCTTCACCCGCGGCCCGACAGTCACCCGGTACGAGGTGGAGCTGGGCCCAGGCGTCAAGGTCGAGCGGATCACCCAGCTGTCCCGCAACATCGCGTACGCGGTGAAGTCGCCGGACGTGCGCATCCTCAGCCCGATCCCGGGCAAGAGCGCGGTCGGTGTGGAGATCCCGAACACCGACCCGGAGAACGTGTCGCTCGGCGACGTGCTGCGCTCCCGCGAGGCGACGAGCGACCACCACCCGATGGTGGTGGCGCTCGGCAAGGACATCGAGGGCGGCTACGTGGTGGCCAACCTCGCGAAGATGCCGCACATTCTCATTGCGGGAGCCACCGGCGCGGGCAAGTCGTCCTGCCTCAACTCGCTGCTGGTGTCCGTCCTGACCCGGGCCACGCCGGACGAGGTGCGGCTGCTGCTGATCGACCCGAAGCGGGTCGAGATGACCGGCTACGAGGGCATCCCGCACCTGGTCACGCCGATCGTGACCAACCCGAAGAAGGCGGCCGACTCGCTGGAGTGGGTCGTCCGCGAGATGGACATGCGCTACGACGACCTCGCCGCCAACGGGGTCCGGCACATCGACGACTTCAACCGCAAGGTGCGCAACGGCGAGATCAAGGCGCCGCCGGGCAGCGAGCGGGAGATGCGGCCGTACCCGTACCTGCTGGTGATCGTGGACGAGCTGGCCGACCTGATGATGGTCGCGCCGCGCGACGTGGAGGACTCCATCGTCCGGATCACCCAGCTCGCCCGGGCCGCCGGCATCCACCTGGTGCTCGCGACCCAGCGGCCCTCGGTCGACGTGGTCACCGGCCTGATCAAGGCGAACGTGCCGTCCCGGCTCGCGTTCGCCACCTCCTCGCTGGCCGACTCCCGGGTCATCCTGGACCAGCCGGGCGCGGAGAAGCTGCTCGGCCGCGGCGACGGCCTGTTCCTGCCGATGGGCGCGTCGAAGCCGCAGCGCATCCAGGGCGCCTGGGTCACCGAGCGCGAGATCGCCGACGTGGTCAAGTTCTGCAAGGACCAGCGCGAGCCGGAGTTCCGCCCGGACGTGCTCGCCCCGGCGCAGGACAGCAAGAAGAAGATCGACGAGGACATCGGCGACGACCTGGACCTGCTCGTGCAGGCCGTCGAGCTGGTGGTCACCTCGCAGTTCGGGTCGACCTCGATGCTCCAGCGCAAGCTGCGGGTCGGCTTCGCCAAGGCGGGCCGGCTGATGGACCTGATGGAGACCCGGGGCGTGGTCGGCCCGTCCGAGGGCTCCAAGGCCCGCGACGTGCTGGTCAAGCCGGACGAGCTGGAGGAGGTCCTGGCCGGCCTGCGCGGCGGCGAGGACTGACGGCCCCGCAAACGGACGACGGCGGCCCCACCCGAGGGTGGTGGCCGCCGTCGGCGGTTTACGGGTCAGTTGAGCAGGGCGGCGACGAGCACGGCGCCGATGATCGCGCCGACCACGCTCGCGGCGGCGGCGTACCAGCCCAGCGGCTTGTCACCGAGGACGGCGCCGACGATGCCGAGGATCAGGCCGAGGACGCCGAAGATCAGCGGGGACAGGAAGATCGCGAGAGCCGCGAAGACGAACGCGACGATCGTGCAGATCCGGGCGGCGTTGCTGCGCGGACGGGCGCTGGCGTGCATGTCGGCCATGGGGTCCTCCGTGATGATCGCTCTGTCGGTCAACGGGAGACCGGGTACCCCGGGCGGCGCATCGTCCAAACCGGATGCGGGCGATCAGGCGAACAGCTTCAGCCCGATCACACCGGCGACCACCAGCAGCAGGCAGGCCACGCGCGGCAGGTTGACCGGTTCGCCGAGTGCGAGCATGCCGACCAGCGCGGTACCCACGGCGCCGATGCCGACCCACACCGCGTAGCCGGTGCCGACCGGGATGTCGCGCAGCGCGTACGCCAGGCCGGCCATGCTGCCGACCAGGGTGACGGCGAAGACGGCGGAGGGGAGCGGACGGGTGAAGCCGGCGCTGCGGTCCAGCGCGATCGCCCACGCGGTCTCCAGGAGTCCGGAGATCACCAGCACGATCCAGGCCATGGGACATCACCTCTGACGGGCGGGCCCGGCGCGGAGCGGGCCGGGCGACGGTTAGGTCACGCGGGGCGTCTTGGCCTGACCGGGTACGCCCACCACTCGTCCGGGACGGCCCGCGGGCCGTCGTGGCCGACGGTAGCACCGGGCGGGCCGGGTCGGCGGCGGGGTGAGAAAGCCCACCATGAGTGGAGTTGACGTCAACTTCAGGTTGCACGATGGAACGCATGACCGTGCTCTTCTCCGACGACGACGTCGCGGCCGCCGTGGACGCCCCGCTCACCGTCGCGGCCATGCGCGACGCGCTGCTGGCCGCGCACGCCGGGCGGCTCATCGCCCCGCCCCGGGCGTCCGCGCCGCTGGGCGGGGGCCGGATGGTGCTCACCGCCGGGCACCTCACCGGGCAGTGGTACGGCTTCCGCTCGTACGACACGTTCGGCCACCCGGAGAGCGGTCAGCTCGTCGTGCTGCACGACGCGGCCACCGGCGCGGTACGCGCCATCGCCGTCGGCGAGGAACTCGGCTCCCGGCGTACCGGAGGACTCGGTGGCGTGGCGGTGGACGCCCTGGCCCGCGCGGACGCCGCCACGATCGGCGTGGTGGGGTCCGGCCGGCAGGCGTGGACCCAGGTCTGGGCCGCGGCGGCGGTCCGGCCGCTGCGCGAGGTGACGGTGTTCAGCCGCTCGGCGGCCCGGCGGGACGCGTTCGCCGCGCGGGTCCGCGCCGAGCTGGGCGTGCCGGCCCGCGCCGTCGGCTCGGCCGCCGCCGCGGTACGCGACCGCGACGTCGTGGTGCTCGCCACCACCAGCACCGTCCCGGTGCTCGACGCCGCCGACCTGGCCCCCGGCACCCACGTCAACACCGTCGGCTTCAAGCAGGTCGACAGGCACGAGTTCGGCCCCGACCTGCTCGACGCCGCCGACCTGCTGGTCACCGACTCACCCGGGCAGGCAGCCGCGTACGTCCCGCCGATGCTCGCCGCCGTCGAGCCGTACGCCGGGCGGCTGCGCGACCTGGGCGCGGTGCTGGCCGGCGCGGCTCCCGGCCGGACCACCGCGGACCAGATCTCGGTCTTCTGCTCCACCGGCCTGGCCGGCACGGAGGTGTTCCTCCTCGATCGGCTGGCCCGGGTGGCCGTGTCCGCGCGCTGACCCTGGCCGGACGGGTGCGCGGCGCACCGGAACCGGCCCGGTACCCTCGGATGGTGTCTGCCTCCTCCTCCACCCCGCGATCCGACGGGCGCCGCGTCGCCCTGCTGACCCTCGGCTGCGCCCGCAACGAGGTCGACTCGGAGGAGCTGGCCGCCCGGCTGCACGCCGACGGATGGCAGGTCACCACCGACGGCGAGGGCGCCGACGTGGTGGTGGTGAACACGTGCGGGTTCGTCGAGAAGGCCAAGCAGGACTCGATCCAGACGCTGCTGGCCGCCGCCGACACCGGCGCGAAGGTCGTCGCCGCCGGGTGCATGGCCGAGCGGTACGGCCGTGAGCTGGCCGACAGTCTCCCCGAGGCGCAGGCCGTGCTCAGCTTCGACGACTACCCGGACATCGCCGCCCGCCTCGACTCGGTGCTCGCCGGCGAGGCGATCGGCGCCCACACCCCCCGCGACCGGCGGGAACTGCTGCCGCTGACCCCGGTGAAGCGCCGCGACGCGGCGGTGTCGCTACCAGGGCACGGCACCCCGGCCCGGGTCGCACCGGAGACCGACGCGCACACCCCGGCCCACCTGCGGCAGGTGCTGCGGCACCGGCTCGACACCGGCCCGGTGGCCTCGCTGAAGCTCGCCAGCGGCTGCGACCGGCGGTGCGCGTTCTGCGCCATCCCTGCCTTCCGCGGCGCTTTCGTCTCGCGTACCCCGGACGAGCTGCTCGCCGAGGCCGAGTGGCTGGCCAAGACCGGCGTCCGCGAGCTGGTGCTGGTCAGCGAGAACTCCACCTCGTACGGCAAGGACCTGGGCGATCCCCGGGCGCTGGAGAAGCTGCTGCCGCAGCTCGCCGCGATCGACGGGATCGTGCGGGTCCGCGCCAGCTACCTCCAGCCGGCCGAGACCCGGCCCGGCCTGGTCGAGGTGATCGCCACCACGCCGGGCGTGGCCGCGTACTTCGACCTGTCGTTCCAGCACTCCAGTGAGCCGGTGCTGCGCCGGATGCGGCGCTTCGGCTCCACCGACCGGTTCCTGGAACTGCTCGCCTCTGCCCGCGCGCTGGCGCCGGACGCGGGCGCGCGCAGCAACTTCATCGTCGGCTTCCCCGGCGAGACGAAGCAGGACGTGGCCGAGCTGGTCCGGTTCCTGACCGAGGCGCGGCTGGACGCGATCGGCATGTTCGACTACAGCGACGAGGACGGCACCGAGGCCGCCGGCCTGACCGGCAAGGTCTCCGCCGCCACGATCAAGCGGCGGTACGACAAGCTCAGCGCGCTGGCCGACGAACTCTGCTCGCAGCGCGCCGAGGAGCGCCTCGGCGCGACGGTGGAGGTGCTCGTGGACTCGACCGCCGACGGGGTGGTGGAGGGGCGGGCCGCCCACCAGGCGCCCGAGGTCGACGGCTCGACCACACTCGTCGCGCCCGTCGGCGGCGGCGTCGATCTGGCCGCGCTGCGCCCCGGTGACCTGGTCCGGGCCACGGTGACGGCGACCGAGGGCGTGGACCTGGTCGCCGTACCGGATGAGATGATCTCGGCGGCGCCCGGCGCGGTACGGTGACGGCGGGCCCTGATGGAGCGGGGAAGCCACGTGGGGCGATGCGGGACATGACGGGAGCGGAGTCGACGGCGGCTGCCCCCGTACCGCTGCTCAACGCGGCGAACCTGCTCACCGGCGCGCGCCTGGTGCTGGTGCCGGTCTTCGTGGCCACCGTGATCGCCTCCGGCATGAGCAACGCGGGCTGGCGGACGGCCGCCTGCGTGATCTTCGTGGTGGCCTCCGCGACCGACCTGGTCGACGGCTGGATCGCCCGCCGGTACGAACTGGTCACCTCACTCGGCAAGGTGGCCGACCCGATCGCCGACAAGGCGCTCACCGGCGCCGCCCTGGTGCTGCTCTCCTTCTACGACCGGCTGCCGTGGTGGGTGACCGTGGTGATCCTGGTCCGCGAGCTGGGCATCACCGGGCTGCGCTTCTGGGTGATCCGGCACGGGGTGATCGCCGCCAGCCGTGGTGGCAAGGTCAAGACCGCGCTGCAGATCCTGGCCATCACCTGGTATCTCTGGCCGATGCCGGAGGCGCTCGCCGCGATCGGACCGTGGATCATGGGGGCGGCCGTCGTGGTCACCGTGGTCACCGGGTTCGACTACATCGCCCAGGCGTTGCGACTGCGCCGCCCGGCCCGTTGAGCCGGTCGGCGGGTCAGTCGGTCCGGGCGGCGGGTCAGTCGGTCCGGGGCAAGGGTCCGTCGGCCCGGACGGCGGACGAGTAAGCCGGCGTGGGGCGGGAAATGGGGGCGGGCATGGACACCGACGCGAGTAACCAGCGGCCCGCCGGCAGCCCGGCGGCCGCCGTGGTGCACCGCCTGCACGAGTGCGGCGAGACGCTGGCCACCGTCGAGTCGCTGACCGGCGGCCTGCTCGCCGCCGCGATCGTGGAGATCGCCGGGGTCAGCTCGATCTACCGGGGCGGCATGGTGGTCTACGCCACCGAACTCAAGGCGACGCTCGCCGGCGTACCGGAGGACCTGCTGGCCGAGCGCGGCCCGGTCGACCCGGACGTGGCGGCCGCGCTGGCCGAGGGCGGACGGCAGCGGTGCGGCGCCGACTGGGGCCTGGCCACCACCGGGGTGGCCGGTCCGGAGCCGCAGGACGACAAGCCCGTCGGCCTGGTCTACGTGGCGGTCGCCGGACCGGACGGCACCGAGGTGCGCCGGCTCGACCTCGACGGCGGTCGCGACCACATCCGCTCGGCTGCCGTGATCGAGGCGCTGCGGCTGCTCGCCGACCGCATCGAACTCCCCGCCGACGCCGACGCCGCCGAGGCGGCGGGGGCGGGCCGCCGGTGAGCCCGCGCGGCGCCGACACGCCCGGCGGCGGGATCGCCGGACCTGTCGATCCGCCCGGATTTTCGAAAGGCGGGGTGGGATGTCGTCGTGGCGACCAACGGGTACGGTTGCGGGAAGGCTCCGGCGGTCGCCGTCGGCGCCGGGGCGGTCCGCCGCGTCCGGCGCGACGTGTTCCGGCCGGAGATGGTGGTCCCGTTCAGGGGGAGGTGCGATGGTCCTGCTACGCCGGGTGATCGGTGACGCGCTGCGAGCACGCAGGCAAGGGCAGCACCGCACCCTCCGCGAGGTCTCCTCCGCCGCCAACGTCAGCCTCGGCTACCTCTCCGAGATCGAACGCGGCCAGAAGGAACCCTCCAGCGAGCTGCTGGCCGCGATCTGCGACGCGCTCGGCGCCCGCCTGTCCGAGCTGCTGCGCGAGGTGAGCGACACGGTCGCCCTGGCCGAGCAGATGCCCGGCGTGCTGGTGCCGGTGACCGACGAGCGGGTCGAGCCGGCCCCGGTGGGCCCGTCCGCCGTGCGCAAGGCCACCAACCGCGGTGTCCGGCAGGTCACCTCCGACGGCGGGGTCGCCGTCCAGGTCCGGCAGGACTCGCCGCTCAAGGCCACGCTGCGCAGCACCCGCGTACGCCCCGCCGAGCGGGATGTGGTCTGCGCCGCCTGACCCCGGCTGTCACGTCGTGGGCAGTGCTGGCGTTCGCGTCGTACTGTTGATCAGGAGCGTACGGGTGCCGGAGTGGCGTCCGGCTGGGACGATGTAGGCGCGACGCTACTGAGGGGACGAGGCGGAGATGGCGAACCCGTTCGTCAAGGGTTGGAAGTACCTGATGGCGCTCTTCGGCGCGAAGATCGACGAGCACGCCGATCCGAAGGTGCAGATCCAGCAGGCCGTCGAGGAGGCACAGCGCCAGCACCAGGCGCTGGTGCAGCAGGCGGCAGCGGTGATCGGCAACCAGCGCCAGCTGGAGATGAAGCTGTCCCGGCAGATGACCGAGGTGGAACAGCTCCAGGGCAACGCGCGGCAGGCGCTGGCGGTGGCCGACCAGGCGCGGGGCCGGGGCGACGAGGCCGAGGCCGGGCGCTACGAGCAGACCGCCCAGATGCTGGCCACCCAGCTGGTCTCCGCAGAGCAGGCGCTGGAAGACCTCAAGACGCTGCACGACCAGGCGCTCGGCGCGGCCGCACAGGCCCGCAAGGCGGTCGAGAACAACTCGATGATCCTCCAGCAGAAGCTGGCCGAGCGCACCAAGCTGCTCAGCCAGCTGGAGCAGGCCAAGATGCAGGAGAGCGTGGCCCGCTCGCTGGAGTCGATGTCGTCGCTCACCGCGCCCGCCAACACCCCCTCGCTGGACGAGGTCCGTGACCGGATCGAACGCCGCTACGCCACCGCGATGGGCCGGGCCGAGCTGGCCGGCAACTCGGTCGAGGGCCGGATGCTGGAGATCCAGAAGGCCACGCTCGACTCGGCCGGATCGGCGAGACTGGAGCAGATCCGGTCGAGCATGGCCGGCGAGCAGCTCGGCAGCCGGTCCGAGACCCCCGCCGTGGGGCAGCCGGCCGATCCGGCAGCCGCAGCCCGTCTCGACGAGATCCGGGCCAGCATGAGCCGGGAACGCGGCACCGGGGAGACCACGACCGGCTGACGGAGGGGCGGACACGATGGCGGACGAACGGGCCCGGCACTTCCGCAGGCTGCGCAGGCTACGCAACTCGGCGCGGCGGTGGAGCGTGCTGGCCGGAGGGCTCGGCGGCGCCGCCGCGGTGCTGACCCCGTACGCCGGACTCGGCCTGGCGGACGCGGCCTGGGCCGGCGCCGCGGGCAGCGCGATCGCGGTGGCCGCCTGGCGCTGGGTCGACCACCGGGCGCTGGCCGCCGTGCCGCCCCCGCCCGCCCTCGACCCGGCGGAGGCCGCCGCCCGCTCCCGCGCCCGGCTGGTCGCCGCCGTCGAGCGGCTGCCCGTCGGCCCGGGCGTCGTGGCCGAGGTACGCCGGGTCCGCTCCCGCCTCGCGCTGCGCGGCACCGCCGCAGCCGAGCCGTGGGCCCGGCTGGACCGGGCCGCGCTCACCCTGGCCGGGCTGGCCGGGCGCTTGACCGGGCTGGCCGAGCCGGCGGTCCGGGAGTCGGCCGAGGCCGACCGTTCACTGCGTGAGCTGGCGACCCGGGTGGCGAGCGTGGAACGCGCGGCGAAGCTGACCCCGCAGAGCACGCTGAACGAGGTGCACGCCACGCTGGTGGCCCAGTTGGAGGACGGGGTGGCCGCGTACGAGCGGCTGGTGGTGGCCGCCGCCGGTTACGTAGCCGAGGACGCCCGTCCGAACACCGAGCACCCGGCCGCCGCGCGCCTGACCGAGGCCACCGACCTGCTGCACGGCGTAGCCTCCGCCCTGGCCGAACTCCGCACCCCCTTGCGCGCCCCCTGACGGTTCCCCGCCCCGCCCCTCCCCGCCCCGGCCTCGCCCGGTTGATCAAGGAGTTTGTGTCCTCCCCGCAGCCGGATCCCGACACAAACCCCTTGATCACCGTCCAAGCGCCCCCGACCAGCGCGATCGATCATGAGGTTGACGGCAGTTTCGATCTCCATTTCGGCCGTCAACTTCATGATCGATCGGCCTTCCGCACGCCGAGGCGGCGCTCCGCCCGGCACCCTGCCTTCTCGCGCCCCGGGCTTGCCGGTCCTCCCGCCATCCGCGCCACCCACCCCACCCCCACCCACCCCACCCGCGCCGCTCACTCCGGTGATCAAGGAGTTTGTGTCCTGATGCGCGCCTGATCCGGACACAAACTCCTTGATCACGGGGGAGGGAGGGGGCGGTGGCGGGCCGACCCACGGGCGCGATCATGAAGTTGGCGGTGGTGTTGATCTCTGAAACTGCCGCTAACTTCATGATCAACGGGGAGGGAAGGGGCGCGGGGAGAGGGGGCGGGTCAGGTGGGGGTTGTTGTTCGGGCTGGGGGGGTCCAGGGGGACGTGCCTACGACGTTTGTCGCTCGTACCCGGTAGTGGTAGGTCATGCCTCGGGCCAGGCCGGTGTTGGTGAAGCCTCGGCCGGTCACGTGGAACGTCGCCGGTTCACGGGTGAAGGCGGTGTCGGTGGCGCGCTGCACGACGAAACCGGCGCCCGGTCCGGCCGGCGTCGGCGCCGACCAGGTCACCGTCACGCTGGCGGTGTCCGGCCCGGACACGCTCGCGGTGACGCTCACGCCGGTGGGCGCGACCGGCCGGGCCGGTGTGGTCACGGTGGCCACAGTCGACCAGGGCGAGGCGGCGCCCAGGTACGTCGTGCGTACCCGGTAGTAGTACGTGGTGTCCGGCGCGACGGCCGGGTCCACGTGGGACTCGCCCACGGCGATGGCCGTGGTGCCCGGACCGCTGGTGAACGTCGGGTTCGTGGCCCGCTGCACGTCCACGCCTGTGGCGAAGGAGTGGTTGGCCCAGCGCAGCGCCACCCGCAGCGGCCCGGTCGGCGGCAGCACCGCTGTCACCCGGGTCGGCGCGGACAGGTGCACCGCCGCCGGTACGGCGTTGGACCAGGACGAGCAGCTCACCGCGTTCTCGGCACGGATCCGGTAGTGGTAGGTGACGCCGGGCGTGACTGTGGCGTCGGTGTACCGGGTGGCGGTGGCGGCCACCGTGATCTCGGTCAGTCCGGTGGTGAAGGTGCTGTCGGTGGCGCGTTGCAGCCGGTGGCTGGTGGGTACGGGCCGGCTGCCGTTGCCGGTCCAGGTCAGCGCGATGGCGGGGAGTGCGGTGGCGCTGCCGGGTGCCGGGGTGGCGGTGAGCCCGGTCGGCGCCTTGGGTGCCACGCGCACCACCAGCGGCCGGCTCATGCCCTGGTCGCGGAGTCCGGCCGAGCGGGTCTGCCAGCGGTACTCCCAGCCGAGGTTGACCACCTGGTTGACCACGACCGCGGGGCGGCCGTCGACCGGGCTGACCGGACCGGCGTCCAGCCGTGCGCCGGCCGGGCGGGTCGGGTCGAGCAGCCGTACGCTGTCGCCGATCTTGAACGGCAGGGCTGGTGGGACGGGACGCAGCGCCACCACGACGTCCTCCCGGGGGTTGACCCGGACGGTGTCCTTCCAGCCCAGCTCGCCCGGGTCGGGCGCGCGGACCGTGCCGTCCCAGCCGACCCGGTTGACGAGCTGGACGTCGCAGCCCTCGATGTGGACGGGATGGGTGCGCGGGGCGTCCCCGACGATCCGCCAGAGCTGGGTGCCGTCGCCGGGCGCGCCGACCGCCACCGCCGGGTCGGTGGCGTGCAGGACCTCGGTGGCCGGGTCGGCCGGTCCCAGCGGCAGCGTGGCCGGGGCGAGTGGTCCGGCGACCGGGTGGCCGACGCCGAGGCGCCCCACGGCGCGGCCGTGCCGGGCCTCGAACACCTGCCCGACCGACTTCACGGCCAGCGGCAACGTGACCGGGGCGGTCGCGCCCGCCGGGGTGAACGTGACCGAGGTGGCCCGCGCGGGAACCAGCGTCGGGCGCGGGGTGGAGGTGCCGATCGCGGTGTCGTACGCGGGTTGCGGCACGATCGGCGGCGGCTGGCTGCGGGCGTACGCCCCGGGTAGCCGCTCGGCGAGCCGCCGGGTGTCGTACGGCTGCGCGGGGGTGCCGGTGACCCGGATCTGGAGCAGGGTACGGGTGTTTGGGCCGTACCCGGGGCGGGTCGGCGGCAGACCACCGGCGGCGGTCCGGTCGGGCGCGCCGGTGTGGTGGTCGTAGCGGGTGTCGAACCGGGGCAGCGGCGCGGGGCAGTCGTTGTAGAGGATGAGCGTGCTGCCGGGCGGCACAGTGGAGAAGTCCACCACCACGTCGGCCCGTTCGCCGGGGGCGAGCAGCAGCGCGTGCCCGTCCACGTTGAGCACTGTCGGGTCCTGCCTGTCGTACCGGTAGTCCACCGGCCGGTTGGTCAGCACCACGGGGGCGGGGAGCAGGCCGCCCTCGTTGCCGATCTGGATCATCTCGGGCCCGGCCGCGGCCGGGTCGGGCACGCCGCCGTCGCGCCCGTCCGCCGGCCAGTACGCGGGCCGCCCGGGGGCGCGTACCGCCTCGACCATCGGCACCTCACCGGCGTCCGGGTCGGCCGGGCTGCCGTCCTCGGCCCACATCGGCGCGTCGGAGGCGGCCCGGTAGAGCTGGAGGTTGAGCGCGCGGTCCGCGCAGGCGTTGAGGATCCGGAACCGGTACGCCCGCGGCGCGACCTCCAGGTACGGGTATGCGACGCCGTTGACGAGCGGAGTGTCGCCGTACGCGTCGGGGACCGCCGACGGGTGCGGCACGCCCGGTACCAGCGGCGGCTCGTCCGGGTCGGTGTCGGGGTCGTGGTGCGGGTTCGGCACCGGGGCGACCCACGGGCTGGCGCCGCCGTCCGGGTCGTGAGTCCACGGCCCGTAGTCCCAGCGCCCGGTCGGGTTGGTGCCGGTGAGCCGGTACGGGTTCTGCCGCGGCTGGTAGACGTGCGGGTGCCACAGGCTGCCCTTGGCGCCCCAGCGGTCCCGGTCCCAGGTGGGGTCCTGGGCGGCGAGCTGCGCGTCGTCGGGTACGAACGTCTTGTCCTCGATCACCAGCGGGAGCTGGTCGGCGGGCAGCACGCCGTCGTCGACGAGCCGTTCCTCGGCCGGGTCGGTGAGCAGGTAGAGCGCGATCTGCCCGGAGTAGACGGTGAGCCGGGACAAGCCGAGCGTGTTGTCGTGCAGCCACATGAGCCGGCCGCTCTGGTCGTTCGGGAAGTACAGCGTGGTGGCGCCCGCGCCGGGCGGCGGCATGTCCGGCACCGGCGTCACACCCACACCCGTCGGGTACGGGGTGATCTCGCCGGCCGGGGTCACCCACTGCCACGGGTTGCCGGCGCTGATCCACCCGGTCTGCGCGCCGGACAGGTGCGGTACGGCGCGGTTCTGCGGGTACGGGGCGGGACCGTCGAGCGGCCCGGCTCCCGCGCCGTCGACCGTCTCGTCCACGGGCAGGAACAGCTCGCCGGCCCGTCCGGTGGGGAGCTGGTTGATGAACTTGATCCGCACCGGGCGGCCCCGCCGGGCCACGATCATCGGGCCGAGGTGCCAGGGGCGGTCGGGCGGGCCGACAGTGTTGTGCCCGGAGGCGTCGGTGCCCAGGTTGAGCTGGCGGTAGCCGCGCAGCCGGGTGGCGGGCAGGTCGCGGTGCAGGCGCTGCGCGTACTCCTGGAGGCCGATCTCGTAGTAGTCGCAGCCCGGCCAGGTGATGGTGTCCGGGACGGCGACGGGCAGGCGGGCGCCGAGCCCGGCGGTGGCCGGCTGCCCGGGGAGCGGCAGCGGGTCGACGAACTTGCGGATGCCGGTGCCGGGTACCGGGCGGCCGTCCGGGTCGAGCGTGGGCAGCGGGCTGGCGGCGGTGTTGGGCACCGGGCCGAACAGGCGCGGGACGGCGGCCGGGTCCAGGCTCGCAGGCGCCGGACCTTGCTCGTCGTCGCCGTCCCGGGCGGCCGGAACGGCGGGCGCGACGGAACCGGCCGGCGTCGGGTCACCGGTGGGCGCGGTCTCCTCGGCGATGGCGACGACGGCGGCGCGGTCCGGGCGTCCGGGCCGGCTGCGGCGGAACAGCACCATGGCTCTCCCCGGGGTCGGGGCGCGCCGGCCGACACCCCGGTGTGGCGGGCGTACGCGCTGCTGACGATCCGTGAGCGGTCCACCGCAGCATGCGACGTCACAGGGGTGAGGCGGAAGTACCCAATCGTCCCTATCTCGGCCGATCTTGGGCGTTTCGTGGAAGTTCCACGCCGGGTTGGCAGGCCGGACACCAGTAGGTGACCCGTTCGCCCAGTTCCTCCTTGCGAATGGCCGTCCCGCAGCGGCGGCACGGCTGCGCCCGCCTGCCGTAGACGTAGCTGGTCCCGCCCCGGTGCAGCACTCCTGTGGTGCTCTGCGTCCAGCGGCCCCGGTTGGCCGCGAGCAGCCGCTGGGCCAGCGCGACGGTGCCGGTCAGGTCCGGCACTGCGCCCACCGGCGTCCACGGCGACACGCCGCGCAGGAACAGCACCTCGCACTTGTAGAGGTTGCCCACCCCGGCCAGGTTGCGCTGGTCGAGCAGCGCCTCACCGATGGTGCGGTCCGGGTCGGCCGCGAGCCGGCGGACCGCCTCGTCGGCGTCCCAGTCCGGGCCGAGCAGGTCCGGGCCGAGGTGGCCGACGAGCGACTCCTCCTCGGCCGTCGGCACCAGCGCCAGCTCGTGCAGGTGGTAGCCGACGGCGACAGCGGCGGGGGAGCGCAGCACCACCCGGATCAGGTGCGCGGGCCGTCCGCTCCAGCGCTCACCCGGGGCGTACGCCCGCCAGGCGCCGTCCATCCGCAGATGCGAGTGCAGCGTCCACGGCTCGGCGTCGGTGCGGGTGAGGCGCAGCAGCAGGTGTTTGCCCCGGCTGGCCGACTCGCGCACGGTCCAGCCGGTGAGGTCGGTGGTGGCGAGTTGCGGCACGCGGAAGTCGGACCCGGTGAGCCGGGCCCCGGCGAGCGCGCGTTGCAGGACGCGTGCGGTGTTCCAGACGGTGTCGCCTTCGGGCACCCGGCCATTGTCCCCCGGCCGAGCAGAATTCGCATGTGTCGCTATTTGTACTGAGGTTCCACTTGATCTGCGGAAACGCAACGATCAGGGGGTTCTGAGGAGAATGCTGATGGCACCTTCACGACGTCGTACCGTCGTCGCCCTGACCGCCCTGCTCACCGTGGCCGCCGGACTGCCCGGCACGCCCGCGTCGGCCGCGCCCCCGCCCACCGCCGTACCGGCCCGCGCCGCCGCGCCCGGCCCCGAACGCTGGTCCGTCGACCTCGCCGTCGCCGGCGGCGACGACGTCAACGTCGCCTGGCGGTCCGGCCGCCTGCGGCTCGCCGACCCCCGGCCCAATGCCCGCACCCGCCCGGCCGCCGTCGGCGGACCGGTCGCCGAGGGCATCCTGCTGTCCGCGCCGCGCACCCTGGACCGGCCCGCGACCCGGGTACGCGCACAGTTCGCCGCCCGCACCGGCGACGGGGGTACGGCGGTGGCACAGGTACGCGGCTGGCGTGGCCGAGGCTGGACCGAGTGGCGCGACGCCACCGAGGCGGTGTTCGACGCACCGGTCAGCCGGGTGCAGGCGCGCGTCGTGATGACCACCAGCGGCAGCGCGTCGGAGGCCACCGTCACCGGCCTGACCCTGGCCGCCGACAAGGTCGCCACCACGGCGGTCCAGCCGGCCGCCGCGCTCAAGTACCGGGTGTACGCGACCCGGATCGGCCTGGTCGGCGGCATCACCGCCAACGGGCACACGGTGCGTACCCGGGACCACTTCGCGGCGCTGCCCACCCGGCGCGGCCTGTCCCCGCGCAACACCGGCGACTACACCGTCAAGGTCTGCACGACGAACGGCAGCCGCTGCGAGTACGCCCCGGTGTGGGACGTCGGCCCGTGGAACACCCGCGACGACTGGTGGAACCCGGCGTCGATCAGGGAGAACTGGAAGGACCTGCCGCGCGGGCTGCCCGAGGCGCAGGCGGCGTACCAGAACGGCTACAACGGCGGGCGCGACCAGTTCGGCCGTACCGTCCGCAACCCGGCCGGGCTGGACCTGGCCGACGGGACGTTCTGGGACGGGCTGCGGCTCACCGACAACGCCTGGGTGGACGTGACGCTGCTGTGGACCGGCGGTGGGGCGCGGGCGGTGGTCGGTTCCGGGCCGCTGAACCTGCGGGCCGGGGCGAGCACCTCGTACGCGAGCCGGGGCCTGGCCGCCACGTACGCCCACGTGCCGGTGCAGTGCTACGTGACAGGGCAGCGGATCGCCGGCACGTACCGCACGACGACGAGGTGGTACCGCCTCGTGGGCGGCAACTACGTCAGCCACGCGTACCTGTCCTCGATCTACGGCGGCACAGTCCCCCGCTGCTGACGCCCCCGTCCCCGCCCGTCCCCGCCCGTCCCCGCTCTCCTCCGCGATCTTGCAGTTTCGGCCCTGCCCCGGGGGCATTCGCCCGTTATGCCGGGGCACCAAGTGCAAGATCGCGGGGGAGACGGGTGATGGTGACCAGGGCGCCTGGGGTGGCTCGGAGGGTGTCGGCGGCTCGGCCGGTGTTCACCGCTATCGCGACCTGGGCGGCGGAGTCGACGTAGACCACCAGGGTGCCGGGTTCCGCGTCGCCGAAGGTACGGCCGTGGACCGCCTCGTGGCCGTTCACCAGCACCCGGGACGGCAGGCCGTCGAGCAGCGTCCCCGGCGCGGCGAGCTGGACGTTGCCGAAGTGGTCGACGGTCAGCACCTCCGCGCTGAGGCCGCCGGGCTCGGCGCGTACCACCGGTTCCGGCAGCCGGACCAGCGTGCCCGGGTCCACTGCCGGTCCCGCCTCGGCCGGCGGCGCGCCGAGCGCCAGCCGGGCGGCCACCGGCGCGAACACGTCCCGCCCGTGGAACGTGCGGGAGACGACCGGGCCGAGCCAGTCCGGGTTGGTCAGCTCCACCGCCTCGGTCACTCCGCCGAGCGCCTCCGCGGCCGGGACCAGCAGCCCGTTGTCCGGCCCGACCAGCAGCCCGCCGGGCGCGGCGAGCGCGATCCCGCGCCGCGTCGTGCCGACGCCCGGGTCGACCACCGCGACGTGCACGCCCCACGGCAGGTACGGCACCGTCTGTGCGAGTACCGCCACGCCCCGGCGTACGTCGGCCGGTGGCACCAGGTGCGTCACGTCGATCACCCGTACGGCCGGGGCGAGCCGGGCCAGCACACCGTGGCACGCCGCCACGAACCCGTCGGACAGCCCGTAGTCGGTGGTCAGCGAGACACACCGCGGGATGCCGTTCACTCGTCGCCCGCCCCGGTGACCTGCCGCGCCAGGCGCAGCTCGTGGACCACCACGATCGGTCCGCCCCACTCCCGCTCGTGCCGCGCCGTCAGCGCGGCGCGGTCCTCGTCGCGCGCCTGGCGTACCCGGATCGAGGCCACCGGCCCACCCTACGTGCCCGCTCCCCGAAACTCCGGGCGGTCAGCCCCGCAGACGCAGGCCGCGCGGGGTGGCGCGGAAACCGGCGGCGGTCAGCGCGTCGCGCAGCGGGGACGCGTGCACGGCCTCGCCGTCGGCGCGTTCCACCGAGATCGCGCCGAGCGCACCGGAGTGCACCGCGTCGGCGAGCGCCTTGCCGGCCGCGGCGAGCGTGTCGGTGTCGTCGGTGAACGACAGGATCGTCCGGCCGCCCCGCTCCACGTAGAGCACCAGGTCACCGCCGACGAGCACGACAAGCGCTCCCGCCTTGCGCCCGGCCCGGTGACCGGTGGCCGGTGCCGCGCCGTCGCCGGAGTCGACCACGCGCTCCGGCCAGGGCAGCGCCGCGCCGTACGGGTTCGCCGGGTCGGTGGCCGCGAGCACGACTGTCGGACCGCCCCGGCCCTGGGTGTCGTCGGCGAGCGCGCGGATGCGGTCCACCGCGCCGGGCACCGCGAACTGCGCCGCGCCGAGCCCTTCGACGAAGTAGCCGCGCCGGGCCGCCCCGCGTTCCTCCATCGCGGACAGCACCGGGTAGACCCCGGCGAAGCCGCCGGTGACCTGCTCGGCCACGACTGCGCCCCGGGTCACCACGCCGTGCCGCTCCAGCAGCAGGTCGGCGAGGGCGGCGGCGCGGCGGGTGGGGTCGAGGTCGCGTCCGGGCAGCCGGGACCAGCGACCGGCCATGGTGGGCGGGCCGCCCCGGCTGGGCAGCGCCACCCGGCCCGGACGGCGGTAGCGGGTGCGCGGCGCCGACGGCCGGGACCGGTGTGCCCCGCCGGCGCCGAGCGCGGCGCGCAGCGGCGCGAGCGTGTCGTTGGTGAGGTGACCGGCCCACACCAGATCCCACACCGCGCCCGACAGGGCGGCGTCGTCGGTGGCGCCGACCCGGTCGGACAGCGAGCGGAAGAACAACGCCTGCCCGTCGGCGAGCGCGTCGAGCACCGACTCGTGCAGCGGGGTCAGCGTCAGTGCCTCGTCCGGCGGCGGGAGCAGCAGCGGCGCCACGTCGGCGTACGCGAGCGTCACCCACCCGTCGCCGCCGGAGATCGCGCCCGCGCCGGCCCACACCACCTCGCCGCCGGCGCACAGCTCGTCGAGCTGGGCGGGGGAGTAGTCGGCGACCCGGGCCGGGAGCACCAGGCGTTCCAGCGCGGACGCGGGCACGCTCACGCCCTGCAACTGCTCGACGGCGGCGGCGACCGCCTCGACTCCCCGCGCCGACGAGCCGACCTGCTGCCAGCGGGGCAGGAACGCGGCGAGCGCGCGCGGCGGCACCGGCTCGATCTCCCGACGCAGGGCCGCGAGCGAGCGACGGCGCAGCATGCGCAGCACCTCCGCGTCGCACCACTGGGAGCCCACCGTGTCCGGGGCGAACTCCCCGGAGACCACCCGGCCGCCCGAGGCGAGCCGCCGCAGCGCCTGCTCCACCACGAACACGCCGAGCCCGAACCGGGCCGCGCAGGTGGCCGCCGCGAACGGGCCGTGCGTGCGGGCGTACCGGGCGACCAGGTCGGCGAGCGGATCGGCCACCGGCGCGAGGTACGCCTCGGCGACCCCGACGGGCAGCGCCACCCCGAGCGCGTCGCGCAGCCGGGCGGCGTCCTCGACGACCACCCAGCGGTCCTCGCCGGCGATGCGGACCCGCAGCACCCGCCGGGCCGCCGCCAGCTCGTCGGTCCAGGACTCCGGGACTCCCCGTTCGGCCAGCTCGGCGCTGCTCAGGTCACCGACCACGCGCAGCAGCTCGACCACGTCCTCCGGGTCGCGGGGCCGCCGCTGCTCGGTGAGCCAGCGCAGTTGGCGTGCCGTCTCGGTGAGCACCTCCGGGTCGAGCAGCTCCCGCAGGTCGACCCGGCCGAGCAGCTCGCCGAGCAGCCCGGAGTCGAGCGCCAGCGCGGCGGCCCGCCGCTCGGCCAGCGGGGCGTCGCCCTCGTAGAGGAACGCGCCGACGTACCCGAACAGCAGCGACCTCGCGAACGGCGACGGGCGTTCGGACTCCACCTCGACCAGGCGTACCTTGCGGGCGGCCAGGTCGCGCATCAGCTCGCCGAGGGCGGGCTGGTCGAAGACGTCCTGGAGGCACTCGCGGGCGGCTTCCAGCGTGACCGGGAAGTCGGCGTACTCGCGGGCCACGTCGAGCAGTTGCGCGGCGCGCTGGCGTTGCTGCCACAGCGGCTGCCGCCGCCGGGGGTCACGCCGGGGCAGCAGCAGCGACCGGGCCGCGCACTCGCGGAACCGGGACGCGAACAGCGCCGATGTGCCCACCGACTCCTCGACGAGCTGGGCGATCTCGTCCGGCTCGAACACGACAACGTCGGCGCCGGGCGGCGTCTCCGCGGTGTCCGGCAGGCGCACCACGATGCCGTCGTCGGAGGGCATGACCTGGGCGTCCACGCCGTACCGCTCGGCCAGCCGGCGACCGATCGCCAGCGCCCACGGCCCGTTGACCCGCGCGCCGAGCACCGAGTGCACGGCGAGCCGCCAGTCGCCCAGCTCGTCGCGGAACCGTTCGACCACCACCGTCCGGTCGTCCGGCAGCGACCGGGTGGCCGCCTTCTGCTCGCGCAGGTAGTTCATCAGGTTGCCGGCGGCCCAGTCGTCGAGCCCGCCGGCCCGCAGCGCCGCGACCGCGTCGGCGTCGGACTGCCGCAGCAGCGCCCGGACCCGGGCGCCGATCGCCCGCCCCAGCTCGACCGGGCGGCCGAGCTGGTCGCCCTTCCAGAACGGCATCCGGGCCGCCTGACCGGGCGCGGGGCAGACGAGCACCCGGTCGGGGGTGATCTCCTCGATCCGCCAGGAGGACGAGCCGAGCAGGAACACGTCGCCCACCCGGGACTCGTAGACCATCTCCTCGTCCAGCTCACCGACCCGCGCGGCCCGCTCCGCGCCGGCCAGGAACACGCCGAACAGGCCCCGGTCGGGGATGGTGCCGCCGCTGGTCACGGCGAGCCGCTGGGCGCCGGGCCGGCCGGTCAGGACGTCGGTGGCGCGGTCCCAGACCAGGCGGGGCCGCAGCTCGGCGAACGCGGTGGACGGATAACGCCCGGAGAGCATGTCGAGCACCGCGTGCAGCGCCGAGTCGGGCAGCTCCGCGAACGGCGCCGCCCGCCGGACCAGCACCGCGAGGTCGCCGAGCCGCCACGGCTCCAGCGCCACCATCGCCACGATCTGCTGGGCCAGCACGTCGAGTGGGTTGCGCGGGTAGTGCAGCTCCTCGATCGCCCCGGCGCCCATCCGCTCGGCCACCACAGTGCAGGAGAGCAGGTCGCCCCGGTGCTTGGGGAAGACGACGCCGCGCGAGACCGCGCCGACCTGGTGCCCGGCCCGGCCGACCCGTTGCAGCCCGGCCGCCACGCTCGGCGGCGCCTCGATCTGCACCACCAGGTCGACAGCGCCCATGTCGATGCCCAGCTCCAGGCTGGACGTGGCGACCACGGCAGGCAGCCGGCCGGACTTGAGCGCCTCCTCGATCTGCTTGCGCTCCTCCCGGGACACGCTGCCGTGGTGCGCCCGCGCGATCACCGCCGGCGCCCCGGCCGCCGCGCCGGACTGCGCCATCACCTCCGCCGGCTGCCGAGGCGCACGCACCGGCCCGGCGCCGTCGCCGGCCGGCGGGCCGTCGCCGGGCAGCAGATCGGATACGCGCACCGGCTCCCCGCCCCGGGCCACGCGGCTGCCCTCCGGGGCGGACGCCGCCTCGACCTCCTCGGCGGCCAGCTCGTTGAGGCGGGCGCAGAGGCGTTCGGCGCTGCGCCGGGAGTTGGTGAACACGATTGTGGACCGGTGCGCGCGGATCAGCGCGAACACGCGTTCCTCGACCGCCGGCCAGATCGAGGGGCGGCGGGGCGCGAGGCCGCCCAGGTCGTCCTCCGGCGGCTCCTGCTCGTCGAGGCGCGTCATGTCCTCCACCGGAACCTGGACGCTGACCTCGATGGTCTTGTTCGCCGGCGGCTGCACCACGTCGACCGGGCGCGCGCCGCCGAGGAAGCGGGCGCACACGTCGATCGGCCGGACGGTGGCGGACAGTCCGATCCGTTGCGCGGGCCGCTCCAGCAGCGCGTCGAGCCGTTCCAGGGACAGCGCCAGGTGCGCGCCGCGCTTGGTGCCGGCCACCGCGTGCACCTCGTCCACGATCACCGTGTCGACGCCGCGCAGCGAGTCGCGGGCGGCGGAGGTGAGCAGCAGGAACAGCGACTCGGGTGTGGTGATGAGGATGTCCGGCGGGGTGCGGGCGAAGGCCCGGCGCTCGTCGGCCGGGGTGTCGCCGGTCCGCATCCCGACGGTGATGTCCGGCGGGACCAGGCCGAGCCGGGAGGCGGCCTGGCGGATGCCGGTGAGCGGGGCGCGCAGGTTGCGTTCCACGTCGACGGCGAGTGCCTTGAGCGGGCTGACGTAGAGCACCCGGCAGCGGCGCCGGGGATCGGCCGGCGGCGGCTCCTTGGCGAGCCGGTCGAGCGACCAGAGGAACGCCGCGAGCGTCTTGCCGGAGCCGGTCGGCGCGACGACGAGGGCGTTGCGGGCGGCGGCCACCGAGCGCCAGGCGCCCTCCTGGGCCGGGGTGGGCGCGGCGAAGGCCGCGGTGAACCACTCCCGGGTCGCCGCGCCGAACTCCGCCAGCACCCCGTCTGACCTGCCTGACCCGTCTGACCTGCCCGACCTGCCTGACCCGCCCGACCTGCCTGACCCGCCTGACGGGGTCACCTCGTCCGCCACGCTCCCATCCTGCCGCGCCGGTGTGACATCCGGCCCGCCGCCGGACCGTTCCGTCCCGCCCGCGACAGTCCGAGAATGGAATGGGCGATTATTCCGTTAAGTCTTACTTAACTGCTTGCTTGTGGGCTGCAACATAAAGTAACTTCACTCGCGATGCGGCGTGGGGTGGAGGCGTGGATGACCGTCGAGGACCGAGGTCTGGGTTCCGGAACCGACGTGCTCATCCGCAAGGTCGACAGTCGGCTGGCCGCGCTCCGCGCCGCGCTGCACGGTCCCGATCTGGAGCTGGCCGAGGAGCTGGCCGCGCGGCTGCGCGAGATGATCCTCGCGACCGCCCGGTCGAGTGCCGCCGACCGCGCCCGGGTCCGGGCCGCTGTGCACTACTTCGTCCAGCGCCGGGAGAGCCGGGACGCCCGGCTGCCGCTGCGCTCCCTGGTCGCCGCCCAGCGCGCGGTAGACCGCGCCGCCCGCCAGCTGGCCACCCCCTGACCCCACCCCTCCCACCGCCCCTCCTCACCCCCCACCACTCCGGTGATCAAGGAGTTTGCGGCGGATGCCGGCGCGGTTCCGGACACGAACTCCTTGATCAGCGGGCGACGGGGCGGGCGCACGTCGGGTGGGCCGGTGAGGTAAGGGTGGGTTTTGGGGAAAACCGCCCGGTTCGGTGCCTCTGTGGCGTGTGATCGGTTGTGACACCAGCGTGTTCGCGCGCTGTCACCTCGACCGGGAGTACGCGTGCTCGTCCTGCTGATCGTGCACCTGGTGGCGGCGCTGCTCGCCCCGCTGCTGGTCCGCCGGTGGGGTCCGCGCGCCTGCCTGATGCTGGCGCTCGCCCCGGCCGCCACAGCGGTCTGGGCGGCGGCGCACACAGGGGCGGTACGCGACGGCGGCGCGGTGGTCGAGACGTACCCCTGGATCTCGCAGCTCCAGCTCGACGTGGCGCTGCGCGTCACGACGCTGTCCTGGCTGATGCTGCTGCTCGTCGGCGGCGTCGGCGCGCTGGTGCTGGTCTACTCCGCCCGCTACTTCCCGCCCGGGTCCACCGGGCTGGCCCGCTTCGCCGCCGTCATGGTCGCCTTCGCCGGGGCGATGCTCGGCCTCGTCGTCTCCGACGACCTGCTGCTGCTCTACGTGTTCTGGGAACTGACCACCGTCTTCTCGTACCTGCTCATCGGGCACAGCACCGAGCGCCGGTCCAGCCGGTGGGCCGCCGCGCAGGCGCTGACAGTGACGACGCTGGGTGGGCTGGCAATGCTCGTCGGGTTCCTGCTGCTCGGCCACCACGCCGGGGGCTACCGGTGGTCGGCGGTGGCGGCGGCACCGCTGCCCGGCGGCGGGTACCTGGTCGTCGCCGTGCTGCTGATCCTCGCCGGGGCGCTGGCGAAGTCCGCGGTGTTCCCGTTCAACGCCTGGCTGCCGGTGGCGATGGCCGCCCCGACTCCGGTGAGCGCGTATCTGCACGCGGCGGCGATGGTGAAGGCCGGCATCTTCCTCATCGGACTGCTCGGCCCGGTGCTCGCCCCGGTCGACGGGTGGCGGCCGGTCACCGTGGTCGCCGGACTGGTCACGCTCGTCATCGGCGGCTGGGCGGCGCTGCGGCAGACCGACCTGAAGCTGCTGCTGGCGTACGGGACGGTCAGCCAGCTCGGCCTGCTCACAGTGGTGTTCGGCGCGGGCACCCCGAAGGCGGCGCTGGCCGGGGTGGCGATGCTGGCGGCACACGCCCTGTTCAAGGCGGCACTGTTCCTGGTCGTCGGCATCCTCGACCACGAGGCCGGCACCCGTGACCTGCGGGAGCTGTCCGGGGTCAGGCGGACCGCGCCGGTGCTGGCCGTCGTCGCCACGCTGGCCGCCGCCTCGATGGCCGGGGTGCCGCCGCTGCTCGGGTTCGTCGGGAAGGAGGCGGCGCTCGCCGCGTTCACCGGTGATCCGCTGGTGCTGACCGTGCTGGTGGTGGGCAGCGCGCTCACCGTCGCGTACAGCATCCGGTTCCTCTGGGGCGCGTTCGGCACCCGGCCCGGCACGCCGGACACCGAGCTGGCCCGCCCGCCCGCCGCGATGCTCGTACCCCCGGCGCTGCTCGCCGTGGCCGGGCTCGCCGCCGGTCCGGCGGCCGGGTGGCTGAGCGGCCTGTTCGAGCCGTACGCCGAGCTGTTCGGACCGGTCGAGGAGCACCTGGCGCTCTGGCACGGACCCACGGCGGCGCTCGGCCTGTCCGCTCTCGTGCTGGCCGGCGGTGTGGTGCTGCACCTGGTCCGCGGCCCGCTGGCGCCCGCGCTGGCCCGGCTGCGCTCGCCGGTGGGCGGCAACCAGGGGTACGAGTGGGTGACGCACGCCTTCGACCGGCTCGCCATCGAGGTCACCGGCGCCACCCAGCGCGGCTCGCTGCCGCAGTACCTCGGCACGGTGCTGCTCGTGCTGGTGTTCGTGCCGGGCGGGGCGATGATCGCCACCACGCCGTGGCGGGTCGACCTGGCGCCCTGGGACAACCCGGCCCAGCTCGTGGTCTGCGTGGTGATCGCGGTCGCCGCGCTGCTCGCGGTCGGCGCGCGCCGCCGGCTCACCGCGATGCTGCTCGTCGGCGTGACCGGCTACGGCACCGCGATGATGTTCGTCCTCTACGGCGCGCCGGACGTGGCACTGACCCAGTTCCTCGTGGAGACCGCGACGATCGCCGTGTTCGTGCTGGTGCTGCGGCGGCTGCCGGAGCGCTTCTCGGCCCGTCCGCTGCGCCGCAGCCGCTGGGTCCGCCGCGGCATCGGGATCGCCGCCGGTGTGGTGATGGCCGGTCTGGCGCTGGCCGCGGCCGGAGCGCGGCGGGCGCCGTCGATCTCCGCCGACTTCCCGGACCTGGCCTTGATCGAGGGGTACGGCCGCAACGTCGTGAACGTGACGCTCGTCGACATCCGGGCCTGGGACACGATGGGGGAGATCTCGGTGCTCGTGGTCACCGCGACCGGCGTGGCCAGCCTGATCTACGAGCGGTCCCGCACCGGGCCGCGTCCCCGCCGTCCCCCACCGGCCGCGTTGCGCGCCGGGGACCGGCGCACGGTGTGGCTGCGCGGCGGGCAGACGCTGCCGGAACGGCGGCGCTCGATCGTGTTCGAGGTGGTCACCCGGCTGATCTTCCACACCGTACTGATCTTCTCGCTGTTCCTGCTCTTCTCCGGGCACAACGCCCCCGGCGGCGGCTTCTCCGGCGGGCTCGTCGCCGGCCTCGCGCTGGCCCTGCGCTACCTGGCCGGCGGCCGGTACGAGCTGGCCGAGGCGGCGCCGGTCGGGGCCGGCACGGTGCTCGGCGCGGGCCTGGGCATCTCGGTCGGCAGCGGCGTGCTCGGCCTGGCGCTCACCGGCGAGGTGCTCCAGAGCGTGAAGGTCAACCTGTGGCTGCCGGTGGTCGGTGACTTCTACCTGGTCACGTCGCTGTTCTTCGACATCGGCGTGTACCTGGTGGTGGTCGGGCTGGTGCTCGACATCCTGCGGAGCCTGGGCGCCGAGGTGGACCGGCACGTGGAGGCCGCGGGCGAGGCGGGGCGCGGGTTGGTCGTCCAGCGCGAGGGTCAGTCATGACGCGCGGGGCGGCCGGGCCGACGCTGGTGCTGGTGCTGGCGGTCGGGGTGCTCGTCGCCGCCGGTGTCACGCTGCTGCTGGAACGCAGCCTGACCCGGATCCTGCTCGGCATCATCCTGCTCGGCAACGGCGTGAACCTGCTCATCCTGCTCGGCGGGCGGTCCGGCGCCGCCCCGCTCGTCGGTTCCACCTCGCAGGGCGAGATGAGCGACGCGCTGCCGCAGGCCATGGTGCTCACCGCCGTGGTGATCACGTTCGGGCTGACCGCGTTCCTGCTGGCCGTCGCCTACCGGAGCTGGTACACCAGCGGCGACGACGAGGTGCAGGACGACCTGGAGGACCGGCAGATCGTCCGGCTCGCCGAGAGCAACGAGGTGTCCACGGCCGACCTCGGCGGCGAGGGCCCGGACGAGGACCCGGAACAGGTCGACCCGGAGCCGGCGCGCCGCCGGCTGCACCGGGACGGTGAGAAACCATGAGCGCCCTCGTCCCGCTGCCGGTGGTGGTGCCGCTGCTCGGCGCGGCGCTCACCCTCCTGCTGTCCGGCCGGCCCCGCCTGCAGCGGTCGATAAGCGTGCTCTGCCTGTCCAGCGTCCTGGTGGTGGCGGCGGTGCTGCTGGTGCAGGCGTACCGGTTCGGGCCGGTGGTGGTGCAGGTGGGCGGCTGGCCGGCGCCGGTGGGCATCGTGCTGGTGGCGGACCAGCTGGCGGCGCTGATGGTGCTCGTCTCCTCGGCGGTGACGCTGTGCGTGCTGCTCTACTCGATCGGCCAGGGCCGGGGGGAGACCGGGGAGACCGCGCCGGTGAGCATCTTCCACCCCACGTATCTGGTGCTGACCGCGGGCGTGACGAACGCCTTCCTGGCCGGGGACCTGTTCAACCTGTTCGTCGGCTTCGAGATCCTGCTGGCCGCGAGCTTCGTGCTGATCACGCTGGGCGGCACCGAGGTGCGGTTGCGGACCGGATCGACGTACGTGGTGGTCAGCATCCTGTCGTCGCTGCTGTTCCTGTCCGCCGTGGGGCTGGTGTACGCGGCCACCGGCACGCTGAACATGGCGCAGCTCGCCGGCCGGCTGGACGCGCTGCCGTCCGGCGTACGCCTGACCCTGCAGCTGACGCTGCTGCTCGCGTTCGGGATCAAGGCGGCGGTGTTCCCGCTGTCGGCGTGGCTGCCGGACAGCTACCCGACCGCGCCCGCCCCGGTCACGGCGGTCTTCGCCGGCCTGCTCACCAAGGTCGGCGTGTACGCGATCATCCGCACGGAGACGCTGCTGTTCCCCGGCGGCCAGGTCGCCACGCTGCTGATGGTGGTGGCCGGGCTGACCATGGTGGTCGGCATCCTCGGCGCGGTGGCCCAGTCGGACCTGAAGCGGCTGCTGTCCTTCACGCTCGTCAGCCACATCGGCTACATGATCTTCGGGGTGGCCCTGAGCAGCGTCGCCGGCCTGTCCGGGGCGATCTTCTACGTGGTGCACCACATCACCATCCAGACCACGCTGTTCCTGGTCGCCGGCCTGGTCGAGGAACGCGCCGGCAGCACCGACCTGCGCCGGATCGGCGGCCTGGCGCGGATCGCCCCGATGCTCGGCGTGCTCTTCTTCGTCCCCGCGATGAACCTCGCCGGCATCCCGCCGTTCTCCGGCTTCCTCGGCAAACTCGGCCTGCTCCAGGCCGGCGTGGCCGCAGGCGGGACGCTGCCCGCCGTGCTGGTCGCGGCCGGCACGCTGACCAGCCTGCTCACGCTCTACGCGGCCTCCCGGGTGTGGAACATCGCGTTCTGGCGGGCGCCCCGGCTGGCCACCACCAACCCGCCGGCCCGGCTGCCCGGAATGATGGTCGGGGCCACCACCGCCCTGGTGGCGCTGGGCGTGCTGTTCACGCTGGCGGCCGGGCCGCTGTTCCAGGTCACCGCGGACGCGGCCACCGACCTGCGCGAGCGCACCCCGTACGTGCGGGCGGTCCTGCCCCGGGACGTGCCGTGACCGACGACCTGCCCCCGGGCGGGGGCGCGACCGGTGATCCCGCCGGCGTACCCCGTGCGGCGCCCGCCCCGGACGCGCCGGTGCCGACCGTCGGGCGGGGCGGGCGGCGGCGGGACCAGGCGGTCGCGCTCGGCTGGCTGGTCGTCGCCTGGATGCTGCTGTGGGGCGACGTGTCCTGGGGCAACCTGGTCGCCGGCCTGGTGATCGGTGTGGCGGTGCTGCTGTTCTTCCCGCTGCCGCCGGTCACGTTCGGTGGCCGGGTACGCCCCCGCGCGCTGCTGGTGTTCGCTGCGACGTTCGTCGCGGAGCTGGTCAGCGCCAGCGTGCACGTGGCAGCCGTGGCGCTGCGCTTCGGCTACCGCCCGCGCGGCGCGATCATCGCGGTGCCGCTGCGCGTACGTACCGATCTCAACCTGGCGCTCACCGCCGAGGTGATCTCGCTGGTGCCGGGCACGCTGATCCTCGACGTCGACCGGGCCGCAGGCGTGCTCTACGTGCACGTGCTCGACGTACGCGGACCCGACGACCTGGCCGAGAGCCGCCAGCGCGTGCTCGCCGTCGAACGGCGCATCGTCCGCGCCATCGGATCTCCCGACGAGGTACGCCGGCTCGACCTCGAACCCGCCGAACGGAGGAACCATCAGTGACAGTCCTGCTCGCCGTCGCGTTGACCGTGCTGCTCTCGGCCACCGCGCTGCTCGCCCTGGCCCGGATCTACCGGGGCCCGTCCCTGCTCGACCGGGTCGTCGGCGCCGACCTGCTGCTGTCGGCGATGCTCGCCGCGGTGGGGGCGGAGGCCGCTGTGAACCGGCACGCCACCACGCTGCCCGTGCTGGTGGTGCTCTCGCTGCTCGGCTTCATCGGTTCGGTGTCGTTGGTGCGCTTCGCGGTCCGGGCTGAAGCGTGAGCGCGAGGAGTGAGCCGGTTCTGCAAGCCCCGCAGTCGCGAACGGAAGGAGGCTCGGCATGAGCGCCGTGGCGGACTGGGTCGGTGGGATGCTGCTGCTGGTCGGGGCGGTGCTGGCCCTGGTCGCCGGCATCGGGCTGGTGCGCTTCCCGGACGTGCTGGACCGGATGCACGCGGCCACCAAGCCGCAGGTGCTGGGCGTCCTGCTGCTGCTGGCCGGGCTGGCGCTGCGTCTGCGTACCCCCTCGGATCTGGGCATGCTCGTCCTGGTGGCGATCTTCCAGCTCTCCACCGCGCCGGTGGCCGCGCAGATGATCGGCCGGGCCGCGTACCGTTCCGGGCGGGTCGACCGGACGCTGCTGGACGCCGACGAGCTGGCCGGACGCTGAACCGGACGTGCGGGAGGCTTCCCGGCACCCTCAGCGAACGTCCAGCGGGTACCGATAAAATGGGCCGCATGATCGACTCTCCTGCCCCGGAGGGCAGCAGTAGCCGGCCGGGTAATACCCGGCGAATTCCCTCCCCGACGACCCCGGGAGCACTGAACCTCCCGTGTTGATCCTCGTCGGTCTCCTTCTCATCACCGTCCTCACCGCCGCCACCGGTTACTTCGTGGCCCAGGAGTTCGGTTACGTCGCCGTGGACCGGGGCAAGCTCAAGCAGCTCGCCGACGGTGGCGACCGTGCCGCGGCCCGGGCCCTGGAGGTGACCGGGCGGCTCTCCTTCATGCTGTCCGGCGCGCAGCTCGGCATCACAGTGACCGCCCTGCTCGTCGGTTACGTCGCCGAGCCGTACCTGGGTGCCGGGCTGGCCGACCTGCTCGGCGTGGCCGGGCTGTCCAGCTCGGTGTCGCTGCCGCTGTCGGTGGCCCTCGCCCTGATCATCGCCACAGTGGTGCAGATGGTCCTCGGCGAGCTGGCCCCGAAGAACCTGGCCATCGCGCGGGCCGAACCGCTCGCCCGGGCGCTGTCCCGGTCCACCCTGATCTACCTCAAGATCGCCGGTCCGCTGATCACGCTGTTCGACCGGGCCGCCGTACGGCTGCTCCGCCGCATCGGCATCGAGCCGATCGAGGAGCTGCCCAGCGGCGCCACCCCGCAGGACCTGGAACAGATCATCGCCGAGTCCCGGGAGGAGGGACACCTCGACGCCGAGATGTCCGACCTGCTGGACCGGGGTCTGGACTTCCGGGAGCTGACCGCCGGGGAGGCGATGGTGCCGCGCGTCGACGTGCACACCATCCGGGCCGACGAGCCGGTCAGCCGGATCGTCGAGCTGCTCGACACCGGCCACTCCCGGTTCCCGGTGAGCGGCGCCGAGGGCGTCGACGACCTGGTCGGCGTGGTCGGTATCGCCGACGTGCTCGGGGTGCCCCCGGCGCAGCGCGCGACCACCCGGGTCGACGCGGTGGCCGTACCCCCGTTGCTGGTGCCCGAGACGCTGCCGCTGCCGACGGTGCTGGACCGCCTGCGGTCCGGGCACCGGCAGCTCGCCTGCGTGGTCGACGAGTACGGCGGCTTCGCCGGCGTGATCACGCTGGAGGACCTGGCCGAGGAACTGGTCGGGCCGATCCGCGACGAGGACGACCCGCCGGACCGGGCCGCGGCCCGGCAGGAGGACGGCTCCTGGGTGGTCCCGGCGCGCTGGCGCATCGACGAGGTCGCCGACAGCACCGGCATCGAACTGCCCGAGGCGCCCGAGTACGACACGCTCTCCGGTCTGGTGATGCGGGAGCTGGGCCGGGTGCCCGAGGTCGGTGACCGGCTGGAGATCCCGGTCGCCACTGACGGCGACGAGCCGGCCGGCGGCCCGCGGGTGCTCGTCGAGGTGCTGGCGGTGGACCGGCACGTGGCCGACTCGGTGCGGCTGCGGCCCGCCGCCGCCGTGTCCGGGGAGGGTTCCGCATGAGCCCCGGATTCGCGTTGTTCTCCTCCGTGGTGCTGCTGGCGCTCAACGGCTTCTTCGTGGCCGCCGAGTTCGCGCTCGTCGCGTCCAAGCGGTACCGGCTGGAGCAGGCGGCGGCCGGTGGCGGCCGGGCGGCCCGCGCGGCGCTGGACGGCGTCCGCGAGCTGAGTCTGATGCTGGCCGGCGCGCAGCTCGGCATCACGCTGTGCACGCTGGGTCTGGGCGCGCTGGCCGAACCGGCCATCGAGCACCTGCTCAGCCCGCTGCTGCACGCGGTCGGCCTGCCCGAGGCGGTCAGCCACGTGGTGGCGCTGGTGTTCGCGCTGTCGCTCGTGACGTTCCTGCACCTGGTGGTCGGCGAGATGGCCCCGAAGTCGTGGGCGATCACCGACGCGGAGCGTTCCGCAATGCTGCTGGCGTTGCCGTTCCGGGCGTTCGCCCGGATCGCCCGGCCGGTGCTGTCCCTGCTCAACGGGCTCGCGAACGCGATGCTGCGCCTGTTCGGGGTGCAGCAGCAGGACCAGCTCGCCCAGGTGCACGGCCCGGACGAGCTGCGCATCCTGCTGGAGCAGTCCCGGGAGCACGGGCTGCTCGGCGCCGAGCAGCACCAGCTGCTGACCAGCATGCTGGAGCTTCAGGGCACCACAGTCGCCCAGGTCATGGAGCCGTTCGACCAGATCGTCACGGTGGGCCGGAGCGAGACCGCCGAGCGGATCGAGCACGTCTCCCGCGACAGCGGCCGGTCCCGGCTCGCCGTGGTCGACACCGGTGGTGAGGTGTGCGGCCTGGTGCACGTACGCGAGGCGGTGCGCGCCGTCACCACCGGCCGCCCGGCGACCGCGGAGGAGCTGATGACCAGCGCCTTCACGCTGCCGGCCGAGGCGTCGGTGACCGAGGCGGTGGCCGCCATGCGGGCGCGGCAGGCGCAGCTCGCGCTGGTGAGCAACGGTGGCGGGCCGACCCGGCCGATCGGGTTCGTCGCGCTGGAGGACCTCCTGGAGGAGGTCATCGGCGAGTTCGACGACGAAACCGACCCGGTGCCGCGAGGGCGCCGGATGCGCTGACCGTCGTGATCCGTACCGGCCCGGCGAGGTGGGACAACCACTTCGCCGGGCCGGCGTCTTTCCGCTTCCCGGCGTCGGCTTCGCCGGCCCGCGTCCGTTGCCGGCGGCCGGCGTCCGTTCCGGCCGGGCATGGCCGGGCGGGCAGCGGGAAAGCTCCGGCATGCGGTTGACCGGCGTGTCGCGGGACTCCGCCTGGACCGGGCTCTCGGTGAGCACCACGCTGCCCAACCCGAGCACCCGGCCGGGCCTGCGCCTGCCGGGCCGGGTGACGCTCGCCGCCGGTGGGTCGGACGTACCGGTCCGGCACATCCGGCTCGGGCTGGTCACCCAGGTCGAACCGGAGGACCCGGAGGCGCCGCGCCGCCTGGTGCAGTTCCAGACGTGGACGATCGCGGGCCGGTTCGTGGTGCCGGCCGGACGGCGGCGGGCCGTCGAGTTCGCCGTGCCGCTGCCGTGGGAGTCGCCGGTGACCACGTACGGCGGGGTGCCGCTGCTGAGCCTGCGTACCGGGCTGCGTACCGAGGTGTCGGTGGATCCGGAGGTGGACCAGGGCGCGATGGTGCCGGTGCTGATCCACCCGCTGCCCTCCCAGGAGCACGTGCTCGCCGCGCTGGACACGCTCGGCTTCGCGATCCGGCAGGCCGGGCTGCGCGAGGGACGGCTGCCGGGGGTGGAGCAGACGCTGCCGTTCCAGCAGTGGTACGGCTTCTGGGCCGCCCCGCTCTACGCCGGCCCGATGACCGAACTCGAAATGATCATGCTGACCGACTCGGCCGGCGTGGAGGTGCTGCTCTGGCTGGACCGGCGGCTCTCCCTGGCCGGGATCACCCACCAGAGCATCAGCCGGTTCCGGGTCTGGCACGCCGGTGCCGACAAGCGCGACTGGGTGGCCACTGTGGACGGCTGGCTGCGGCACGCCATCGACAGGCACGCGGCCGCCGCCGCGCACGCCGACTGGTCGGCCACGATCCGCGAGTCGGCGCACGTCAGCCGCCCGCCGGACCGGCCGGTCGCGCCGGGTTACGGCCTCGGGGGTACGGCCGGCGGCGCGGGCATCGGCGGTGGTGGCGGAGGCGGCGACGGCATGTGAGCGCGTGAGCGTGCACGTGTGTGCGTGCGTGTGCGTTGTTAAGAAGGGGCCCTTCCTCTACCGGAGGCGTTAAGAAGGGGCCCTTCCTTACACCTCAGCCGGCGGCGAGCTTGAGGCTGAAGCCGAGGAACAGCACCGCGACGGCAGTCGTGCCGCTCGCGGCGAGCCGCCGGCGCTGCCGGAACTGGGCCGCCAGGTACGTGCCGGTGAAGATCAGCACGGTCAGGTAGAGCGCGCTCGCGACCTGTGCGATCAGCCCGAGAAGCAGGAACGACAGCGCCGGCCACGCGTACCCGGGGTCGACGAACTGGATGAAGAACGAGACGAAGAACAGGATCGCCTTCGGGTTGAGCAGACTGATCACCAGCGCCCGGCGGAACGGCTCCCGCTGCTCCGCCGGCTCCACCTCGTCGATCAGGCGCGGCGTGGCCGGGTCGTTGCGGTCGCGCCAGCGCCGCCACGCGCCGCGCAGCATGGCCAGCCCCAGATATCCGAGGTACGCCGCGCCGGCGTACTTGATCACCAGGTAGAGCGGCGGATACGCCTGGAGCAGCGAGGCCACCCCGGCGGCGGAGAGCACCATCAGCACCGCGTCGCCGACGAACACCCCGGCCGCGGCCCGGTAACCGGTGGCCACGCCCCGGCGGGCGGCGGTGGCCAGCACGAAGAGCGAATTGGGGCCGGGCAGCAGCACGATCGCCACGGTGCCCAGCACGTACGTCCAGATGTCGGTGATCCCCAGCACGCCGGACATCATGACGCCGCGGGTGCCGTCGGGCGAAGCCTTTCCCGCAGGCTGACCTGTGCCGTCGGCCACTCCTGCGCGAGCATCGAGTACTGCACGGTGTCCCGCCAGGAGCCGTCGGCGCGCTGCTTGTGCCGGCGCAGCACGCCCTCCCGGCTCGCGCCGAGCCGTTCGATGGCCCGCTGCGAGCGTTCGTTGCGGATGTCGGTGTGCCAGACCACCCGGACCGCGTCCAGGTCGTCGAAGGCCCGGCCCAGCAGCAGGAGCTTCGCCTCGGTGTTGACGCCGGTACGCCACCAGGGGCGGCCCAGCCAGGTGTAACCGATCGCCACCGACCGGCGGACCGGGTCGATCTCGTAGTAGGAGGTCGTGCCGATCACCGCGCCGGTGACGGCGCAACGCTGGGTCCAGCACACCTGCTCGCCGCGTTCCTGCGCGTCCAGGTAGGCGGCGACCACCTGGCGCATCCCGGCGGCGTCGGCGGGCTGCGTGCCGCCCAGGTGCCGCCACACCTCCGGGTCGGCGGTGGCGGCGTACAGCTCGTCGGCGTGGGCGAGGTCGAGCGGCTCCAGCACGACGTGCTCGCCGCGCAGCACCGCCGGCTCGTGCCACGGCGAGCGGGCCGCACGCAGGTACGCCGGCACCGGCGCGCTCACCCCGGGCGCGGGTTCGGGGCGGCCCGGCGTGAGCCGCAGCGGAACCACACCGGCCCAGTACGGCAGCGACTCGTCGGCCGGCTCGTCGTTGACGCCGCCGGTGCGCATCCGTACCGACACCTCGCGCAGCGGCAGCGCCAGCACGGCGGTCTCGGCCAGTTCGCGCCGGTTCGGCGGGCGGCTGTCGGCGGACCGGCCGGCGGCGACCTTCTCCACCAGCGCGGTCAGCACCGCCGCCTTCTCGCCGGCGTCGTCGACCAGGTGGGCGGTGCCGTGCGCCACCACCGACCGGTAGTTGGCGCTGTGGTGGAACTGGGAGCGGGCGTAGATCAGCCCGTCGAGGTGGGTGACGGCGACGCAGACCCTCAGCCCGGCCTCGCCCCGCGCGGCGAGCAGCGGCCGGCTGCCGGTGGACCCGTGCAGGTAGAGCGTGTCTCCGATGCGCACGTGCAGCGTCGGCAGGATGCGCGGCTCGCCGTCCACAGTGAACGACAGTGCGCAGTGGTACGCCTCGTCGAGCAGCGCGTGCGCGGTGGCCCGGTCGTAGTGCATCCGGTCGCGGGTGCGGGTGGCGGTGGTGCGTTCGGTCGGGGCGTACACGTGACATCCCACCTTTGTTCTAGTACAATCTCCGAACTGTGGCAGCACATTATCAGATCGCCGGCTCGACCTCCGCCGCGATTTCGGCCAGCGTCGAATCCGGCATCCGCACCGGCGATCTCGCCCCCGGCGACGCCCTGCCCGCCGTCCGCGCGCTCGCCGCCGAGCTGGACGTCAGCCCGGCCACAGTCGCGAAGGCGTACCAGGAACTGCGGCAACGCGGCCTGGTCGCGACCGCCGGCCGGCACGGCACCCGGGTCCGCCCCCGCCCGCCGGTCGCCGGTCGCCGCGCCGCGCTTTTGCCCCCGCCGCTGCCCGGCGGCCGTGACCTCTCCGCCGGCCAGCCCGACCCCCGGCTGCTGCCCCCGCTCGGCCCGCACCTGGCAGCGCTCGCCGCCGAGATCGGACCCCCCGGCGGGTACGCGACCGACGCCGTGCTGCCCGACCTGGCCGCGCTGGCCCGGGAGCGGCTCGCCGCGGACGGGGTGCCCGCCGGTGAGCTCACAGTCACCGGCGGCGCGCTCGACGGCATCGAACGGCTCCTCGCCGCCCACCTGCGCCCCGGCGACGCGGTGGCGGTGGAGGACCCGGGCTGGGCCAACCTGCTCGACCTGATCGCCGCGCTCGGGCTGCGTACCGTCGGGGTGCCGGTGGACGACGAGGGCCCCACAGTCGGCGGCGTCCGGGCGGCGCTCACCGCCGGCGTCCGGGCGCTCGTGGTGACCAGCCGGGCGCAGAACCCGACCGGCGCCGCCGTCTCCGCCGACCGGGCCGACGCGCTGCGGACGCTGCTCGCCGGACGGGCCGACCTGCTGCTGATCGAGGACGACCACGCCGCCGAGCTGGCCCGCGTACCCCTGCATCCGCTCGCCGGGGCGACCCCGGCGTGGGCCTTCGTCCGGTCGGTGAGCAAGCCCTACGGGCCCGACCTGCGGCTCGCGGTGCTGACCGGCGACGAGGCCACAGTGGCCCGGGTGGCCGGGCGGGCGCGGGTCGGCGCCGGCTGGGTCTCCACTGTGCTGCAACGGCTGGTCGTGTCGCTCTGGCGCGACCCGGCCACCGCCGGGCTGGTACGGCGCGCGGCGGACAGCTACGACAGGCGGCGCGACGGGCTGGTTGCCGCGCTCGCCGCGCGCGGGGTGACAGCGCACGGGCGTACCGGGATCAACGTCTGGGTGCCGGTGCCCGACGAGACGGTGGCGATCACGACGCTGCGCGACGCCGGGTGGTCGCTCGCCCCCGGCAGCCTGTACCGGATCGCCGCCGCCCCCGCCGTGCGCGTCTCGGTGAGCGCGCTCGACGAGGCGGACGTCCCCGCGCTCGCCGACGCCCTCACCGCGGGAAGGAAGGGCCCTCTCTTAACGCATTCGGTATAGGAAGGGCCCCTTCTTAACACCTCCGGACAGCGCGGCGGGCCGCTCGCGTGCGCGCCGCCCGACGGGGTAGAACGATCGGCATGGCCGAGACCGAGAGCGCACCCGGCGCACAGGAGTTCATCCCGCCGTCGGCGGACACCATCGACGAGCTGCGCGCCGCAGCGGGCGACTGCCGGGGCTGCGAGCTGTACCGGGACGCCACCCAGACCGTGTTCGGCCGCGGCGACGAGCACGCGCGCGTGGTCTTCGTCGGCGAGCAGCCGGGCGACATCGAGGATCAGAAGGGGCTGCCGTTCGTCGGGCCAGCCGGGCGGCTGCTGCGCAAGGCCGTCGACGACGCGGCGCTCGACCCCGCCCAGATCTACCTGACCAACGCCGTGAAGCACTTCCGCTTCGAGCTGCGCGGCAGGCGGCGCATCCACCAGACCCCGGACCGGGTGCACGTCACCGCCTGCCGGCCCTGGCTGGTCGCCGAGTTCGCCCGGCTGCGCCCGGAGATCGTGGTGGTGCTCGGCGCCACCGCCGCCAAGGCGCTGCTCGGACCGTCGTTCCGGGTGACCAAGCAGCGTGGTGAGCTGCTGCCCTGGCCCGCCGCCGCCCAGCACCCGGAGGACTTCGAGCGGGTGCCGGTCGACCGGACGGGCACTGTGGCCGACGCCCCGGCGGCCCGGCTGCTCGCCACCATCCACCCGTCCGCGGTGCTGCGCGCCGACAACCAGGACGTGGCCTACGAGGGCCTGGTCGCCGACCTGAAGGTGGCCGCGAAGGCGCTCAAGAAGTGATCTTGCCGAACACGTCCTTGGCGACGATCCGCCCGTCCCGGACCCGGTAGACGTCCAGCCCGCGAAGCACGGTGCCGTCCTCGGCCGGCGGCCAGGCCCACTCGCAGACCGCCCGGTCGTCGGTGGCCCAGACCGCGCCGAGCGCCGGACCGTCGCCCGGCCCGAGCTGCCCGGCGAAGACGTCGGCCACCGCCGCCCGCCCCCGTACCGTGCCGGCCGGCCCGTCCCAGGCGTTCGGGCAGTAGGTGACGTCCTCGGCCAGGCAGGCCGACACCGCGGCCAGGTCGCCCCGCAGCCAGGCCGCGTTGAACTCCTCGATCAGCGCGCGTGCGTCCACATCGGGCACGCTAGCGCCGGACCACGCCCGCCGCTGCCCCGGTTCCTCAGGAGCGCTGCTGCCAGGTGCAGAGGCAGACCCGATTGCCGTCCGGGTCGGCGAGCACCCAGAAGCTCGGCGCCTCCGCGTCGCTGACCAACGCGCCGCCCGCTGCCAGCGCGGCGGCGATGCGCGCGTCCACCTCGGCCGGGTCGACCCACACGTCCGGGTGCCACCGCTGCCGCGGCTCGTCCCGGCCGGAGCGCTGGAACCAGACGGTCGGCAGCACGCCGTCCGGGTCGCGTACCTCGTCGTCGTCCGGTCCGCGGCCGTCCGGCGACTGCCAGGCCAGGACCGCCCGCCAGAACGGCAGCACCGCGGCGTGCTCCGGGGTGTCCAGCGCGAGTTCCAGGCGGGCCAGCCCGGCGGCCGACAGGGTCAGCCCGGAATCCGCGGCCAGCCCCGAGATGAACCGGGCCAGCCGCAGGTCACGCTGCGTCACCCCACCCGCGTCGTGCGACCAGAGCCGCACGTCCACGTGGGTGTAGCGCAGGTCCAGATCCGGATGATGGTCGACCCGCTCGGCCTCCGCGCCGACCGCGGCCACCAGCGCCAGTCCGGCCGCGAAATCGGGGGTACGGATGCGCGTCTGCAACGCCCCCAGCAGGTACGTCCACCCGTCCAGCCCGGCCTCGGCCACCTGCTTCCCCGTGAGTGTGCTCATCCGGTCATCCTGGTCCACCGCGCGGCGGCGGGCCACCCCGTCCGGCCCGCCCCTGTCCGGCGCGGGTGAGCGGTGCCAGACTGGCCGCCATGGAGCAGCATCTCTACGAGCCCGTCCACGACGAGTTCCGTGACCTGTGCCGCCGGTTCCTGACCCGGGAGGCGGTGCCGCACCACGAGCGCTGGGAGGCCGACGGGATCGTCGACCGGGAGGTCTGGCGGGCCGCCGGCGCGGCCGGGCTGCTCGGCCCGGACGTGGACCCCGAGTACGGCGGCGGCGGGCAGCGCGACTTCCGGTTCAACGCGGTGCTGGACGAGGAGATCGTCGCGGCCGGGTGCACCGGTCTGGGGTTCGGGCTGCACAACGACGTGGTCGCGCCGTACCTGACCGAGCTGACCACCGGCGACCAGCGCAAGCGGTGGTTGCCGGGCTTCTGCTCCGGCGACCTGGTCACCGCCATCGCGATGAGCGAGCCGGGCGCGGGCAGCGACCTGGCCGGCATCCGCACCAGCGCGGTCCGTGACTGCGACAGCCTGGTCCTCAACGGGCAGAAGACGTTCATCACCAACGGTGAGATGGCCGACCTCGTGGTCGTGGTGGCCAAGACCGCGCCGGACCAGGGCGCGCACGGGGTGAGCCTGGTCGTGGTGGAGAGCGGCACGCCGGGCTTCAGCCGGGGCCGCCGGCTCGCCAAGGTCGGACTGAAGGCCAACGACACCGCCGAGCTGTTCTTCGACGACTGCCGGGTGCCGGCGGAGAACCTGATCGGCACCGAGAACCACGGCTTCTACCACCTGATGGCCAACCTGCCCCGGGAACGGCTGAGCATCGCCGTCGCCGCCGTGGCGGCCTGCGAGAAGCTGCTCGCGCTGACCATCGAGTACGCCCGCTCCCGGGAGGCGTTCGGGCGGCCGATCGGCCGGTTCCAGCACAACCGGTTCCTGCTGGCCGAGCTGGACACCGAGGTCACCATCGCGCGGACGTTCGTCAACCACTGCGTCACCGAGTTCAACGCGGGCCGCCTCTCGGTGACCGACGCGGCGAAGGCCAAGTGGTGGACGACCGAGTTGCAGACCAAGGTCGCCGACCGGTGCGTGCAGTTGCACGGCGGCTACGGCTTCATGGCGGAGTACCCGGTGGCGAAGGCGTGGCTGGACAGCCGGGTGCAGACCATCTACGGCGGCACCACCGAGATCATGAAGGAGATCATCGGCCGGGGCCTCGGCCTGTAGCGAAACCGGGTGCCGGCCGGGCGGGCCGGTGCGGGAGGATGGGGCACCCGTCCCCACCAGGAGCGCCGCATGTCCACCGACCTGACCGCGCCGGCCCCGCCCCGGCCCGACGTCGCCGGCATCCAGCGGCGTACCGTCCGGCTGCTCTTCCTCACCCAGATCATCGGCGGCATCGGCGTCACCATCGGCATCTCGGTCGGCGCGCTGCTCGCCGCCCGGGTCGCCGGCACCGCCCTGGCCGGGGTGGCGCAGAGCGCCGGTGTGGTCGGCGCCGCGCTGCTCGCGATCCCGGTCACCCGGCTCATGACCGCGCGGGGCCGGCGGCCGGGGCTGGTCCTCGCGTACGCGGTCGGCGCGGTCGGCGGCGTGCTGGTGGTGGTCGCCACCGTGACGCGCCTGGTGCCGCTGCTCTTCGTCGGCATGCTGCTGTTCGGCGGCGGCACGGCGGCCAACCTCCAGGCCCGCTACACGGCGGTGGACCTGGCCGAGCCGCAACGCCGGGGACGGCAGCTCTCGCTGGTGGTGTGGGCCACCACCATCGGCGCGGTGGCCGCGCCGAACTTCGCCGCGCTCGCCGACGAGACCACCCGGGGCTGGGGCCTGCCGGCGCTGGCCGGCCCGTTCGCCTTCAGCGCCGTCGCGTTCACGCTCACCGCCGTCGTACTCCTGGTCCTGCTCCGGCCGGACCCGCTGCTCACCGCGCGCCGGCTGGCGGCGGCCGAGCCGGCACCCGGCGCCGCGCCGGCTGTCACCCGCCGCGGTGGCATGGTCGCCGCGTGGCGCACGGTACGCGGGCGGCCGGCCGCACGCCTCGGCATCGCCGCGGTGGCGGTGGGGCACTTGGTGATGGTCGCTGTCATGTCGATGACGCCGGTGCACCTCGGCGAGTGGCACTCCGACGAGGACGTGCTGCCCGTGGTCGGCCTGGTGCTGAGCCTGCACATCGCCGGCATGTACGCGCTGTCGCCGGTGGTGGGGTGGCTCACCGACCGGGTCGGCCGCCGGCCGGTGATCCTCGGCGGGGTGGCGCTGCTGCTGGCCGCGTGCGCGGTCTCCGGCACCGCCGGGCACCACACGGCGCTGCTGTCGGTGGGGCTGACGCTGCTCGGGCTGGGCTGGTCGGGCACGATGGTGGCGGGTTCGACGTTGCTGTCGGAGTCGGTGCCCACCGCCGACCGGCCCGGCGTTCAGGGCCTGTCCGACCTGCTCATGGGGCTGGCCGGGGCGGGCGCGGCGGCGGCGAGCGGGTTCGTCATGCGGGCCGTGGGGTACCCGACGCTCACCCTGCTGGCGGCGATCGCTGTGGTGCCGCTGGTGGCGCTGGCGCTGCGCCGTACCGGCACGCGACCACTCGACGAGGAGGACTGAACACGTGCGGCTGACCGACTTCTGGACGCGGCTGGAGGAGGCGTTCGGGCCCGGGTACGCGACCAGCATCGCCAGGGACCAGGTGCTGTCCCAGCTCGGCGGGCGGACCATCGAGCAGGCGCTCGCGGCCGGTGAGCAAACGCACGTGGTGTGGCGCGCCGTGGTCGCCGCGTATCCCGACCGGGTGCCCGCCCGACTACGCTGAGCAGCCTTTTCGTCGATCCCGCGTGTCGCTTGCCCAGTCGTACACCTGTTCGGCTATTGTCCACAGCGGGGTGCTCGTCCACAGCTCACGGCCCGTCGGCTGGTTTTCTGTCGGACCCAGCGCCTAGCGTGTCCCGCGTGACGCGAAGCTCAGGAAAGACGCCGGCGAAGGCAGGGGTGGCAACGATGGCAGCAGGGCCTGACCGGGAGAAGGCGCTCGACCTTGCTCTCGCTCAGATCGACAAGCAGTTCGGCAAGGGTTCGGTGATGCGGCTGGGGGAGCGGCCCGTCGTGCAGACGGCTGTCATTCCGACCGGCTCCATCGCGCTCGACGTGGCGCTCGGCGTGGGCGGTCTGCCCCGCGGCCGGGTGGTCGAGATCTACGGTCCGGAGTCCAGCGGTAAGACCACCGTCGCGCTGCACGCGGTGGCCAACGCCCAGCGCGCCGGCGGCATCGCCGCGTTCATCGACGCGGAGCACGCGCTCGACCCGGAGTACGCGCGGGCCCTCGGCGTCGACACCGACGCCCTGCTGGTCTCCCAGCCGGACACCGGCGAGCAGGCGCTGGAGATCGCGGACATGCTGGTCCGCTCCGGCGCGATCGACATCATCGTGATCGACTCGGTGGCGGCCCTGGTGCCGCGCGCCGAGATCGAGGGCGAGATGGGCGACAGCCACGTCGGTCTCCAGGCCCGGCTGATGAGCCAGGCGCTGCGGAAGATCACCGGCGTGCTCAACAACACCGGCACCACCGCGATCTTCATCAACCAGCTCCGCGAGAAGATCGGCGTGATGTTCGGCAGCCCGGAGACCACCACCGGTGGGCGGGCGCTGAAGTTCTACGCCTCGGTCCGGCTCGACGTGCGCCGCATCGAGAGCCTCAAGGACGGCACCGACGTGGTCGGTAACCGCACCCGGGTCAAGGTCGTGAAGAACAAGGTCGCCGCGCCCTTCAAGCAGGCCGAGTTCGACATCATGTACGGCAAGGGCATCTCCCGCGAGGGCTCGCTGATCGACGTCGGCGTGGAGCAGGCGATCATCCGCAAGTCCGGCGCCTGGTACACCTACGACGGCGACCAGCTCGGCCAGGGCAAGGAGAAGGCCCGCGAGTTCCTCCGCGAGAACCCGGACGTGGCGGCCGAGATCGAGAAGAAGATCCTGGAGAAGCTCGGCGTCGGCACCGGTGGTGCGGGCGACGCCGCCGGTGGCCCGGAACTGCCGCCGGTCGACTTCTGATCCGCTGACCCGTGGCAGGACGACGCGCCCGTACGGGCCGGGGCTGGGATGCCGGTCCACCCCGTACGGGCGACGCCACAGGTACGCCCCGGCCTCGCCGGGGGCGCCGTGATCGCGCGGCGGAGCCCGATGCAGGGGAGGCTCCGGCTCCGCCGCGCGACGAGGCCGAGCTGGCCCGGGAGATCTGCCTGCGGCAGCTCGCGGTCCGCCCGCGGACCCGGGCCGAGCTGGCAGGCGCGCTGGCCCGGCGCGGCATCTCCGAGGAGGTCGCCGAGCAGGTCCTCGACCGGTACGACGAGGTCGGCATCGTCGACGACGCGGCCTTCGCGCGTGCCTGGGTGAGCAGCCGGCACAACGGCCGCGGGCTGGCCCGCCGGGCGCTCGCCAACGAGCTGCGTCAGCGCGGCGTCGACGTCGAGGTGGCCGGCGCAGCCCTGGACGGGCTGGACGAGGAGACCGAGGCGGAGACCGCCCGCGCCCTGGTGGAGCGCAAGCTGCGCAGCGCCAGAGGCGAGCCGGACGCGGTGTTCCGGCGCCTGGTCGGCATGCTGGCGCGCAAGGGCTACCCGGCCGGGGTGGCGATCCGGGCGGTGAAGGACGCGCTCGCCGCGCAGAGCGCCGAGGCGGCCGAGTTCGCCGAGCACATCGACGCCGACGCGATGGCCGACGCCGAGCACGACCTCGACTCCCGCCGGCTCGACTGACCGACCGGCCGCCGGCGTCGCGGCCGCCGTCCCGAGGGAGGCGCACACCCGTGCTGAAGGCGTGTCTCAACGGCACCCGACGGCTGGACGAGCACCCCGCCGTGCCGCTCACCCCGGCCGAACTGGCCGCCGACGCGGTGCGCTGCGCGACCGCCGGGGTGGCGGCGGTGCATGTGCACCCGCGCGACCACAGCGGCACCGAGTCGCTCGACCCGGCAGTGATCGCGGCGGCGGTCACCGCCATCCGCGACGCCCGTCCCGGCCTGCCGGTCGGCGTGAGCACCGGCGCCTGGATCGTCCCCGACCCGGCCGAGCGGGCCGCCGCCGTCCGCGCCTGGACGGTGCTGCCCGACTTCGCCTCGGTGAACGCCCACGAAACCGGAGCGGCCGAGGTCGCCGCCGCCCTGCACGAGCGCGGCGTGATGGTCGAGGCCGGTCTGTGGACCCCGGCGGCGGTCGACGCCTGGCGTCGCTGGTCCGCACCCACCGGGCGGGTCCTCGTCGAGTGCATGGCCGAGCAGGTCGAGACGGCGCTCGCCGACGCGGCGGCGATCCTCGCCGCGCTGCCCGGCGGGCACCCGCCGGTTCTGCTGCACGGGGAAGGCCCGGCCACCTGGCCGGTGTACGCGGAGGCGGTCCGGCGTGGCCTGCACACCCGGATCGGCCTGGAGGACACGCTGCTGCTGCCCGACGGCACCCCCGCCCCCGACAACGCCACCCTGGTGACCGCAGCCCTCACCGCCGCCGCAAGCTGACCCACCCGGCGCCGGCCCGGCGCAGCCCTCGCGCGACCCTCGCCCGGCCAGGTCGATCATGAACTTGGCGGCATTTCCCGTCCGCTTTGTCCAGGCCAACCTCATGATCGCGCGCGCCCGGCCGGACCGGCCGGCCCTGCCACCCCCGGCGGCGCGGCCGCGCGGCCGGACGGTGATCAAGGAGTTTGTGTCGTCCGGGTGGACGTCAAGTCCTCGATCACGGGGGTGGGAGGGTGACGGCAGAGCTGATCATGGGGTGCGAGAGGGGCCTGAGCAGGTCGGAGCGGCCGAGTCGCGGCGCTACGGGGCGGGGTTTGTCCTGGCCTGTCCGGCATCTGATCACCACTGAGTGACGTCGTAACTTCTCTCCGTCCGGGTGGTTTGATCATGACTCCTTGACCGAACGGCCCCTCGCGACCTAGCCTCGCCATACAGGCTCACTTTGCCCGACCAGCGCAGGCTAAGCGCACAACATAGATCTCGTAACAGAACAGCATCACTTTGGCCAGCTACACCGGCCCTTGACGGAAGCTCCGGAACCTTTCGGAGCCTCCGACAACTGCAACCGGCCGCCAGCGGTGCCCCATGAGGGACACCGCCGACGGAAAGCTGCCCACAGCCAGCCGCTCCGGTCGGGCGTCCAGAGCCGCAGGCGCGTGTCCTTCGCGCGTGTCCTGCGGCGCCGACGTTTCAGGGGGAGGCGGCCATGGCAGGGCGGCACAGGTTCACCGGCGGTCTGCCACACGGCCCCGACCCCGCATCGGCGGGCGACAGCCCGGCCACCGAGCCCCGACGGGCCGGCGACGCCGGCCGGGTCGCCGGAGTGCGGCGGGCGAGTGTGCCCGCGTACCGGTGCGGAGCGGCTCGATGAGCGCCTTCGACGTCGTCCTCCTCCTGGTCGTGCTGCTGCTGGTCGTGGTGGTGGTCGGCGCCGTGCTGTTCGGCGTGCGTACCCTCAAACGGCTCAGCCTGGCGCCCGCGCCGGAGGACCCGGCCTTCATCGCGGAGAAGGACCGGCAGGAACAGTCCCTCGCGGCGTTGCGGACGGCCGCCGACGAGGTGAACAGCACCATCGACGTGGCGAAGTCCGCAGCCGCGGCGGCGCGTGCCGAGGCGGCCGCCGCCAAGGCGGAGGCGAAGGCGGCCCGGGCCGAGGCGCGGCGGGTGCTCGACGACGCCCGCGCCGAGGCGGACACGGTGCTGGAGCGGGCGCACAAGCAGGCCGAGGCGGACGCCGAGCAGTTACGCGCCACCGCCCGGCGCAGCGGCGAGCGGGAGGTGGCGGTGCTGGCCGCCACCACCCGGGAGCAGGCGGCCGAGGTGGAACGCCGGGCCGCCCGGATGGACGAGCGGGAGCGGCTGCACACCGAGGAGGTGGAGCGGCTGGCCGAGCGGGAGCGGCAGCTCACCGCCGCCACCGCGGCGCTCGCCGCCCGGGAGGCCGCCCTGGCCGAGCGCGAGCGGACGCTGACCGAGGTGGAGGAGCAGCGCCGCCGGGAGCTGGAGCGGGTGGCCGGCCTGACCGCCGACGCGGCCCGCGCCGAGCTGGTCGAGTCGATCGAGGGGCAGGCGAAGCGGGAGGCCGCGCTGCTGGTCAGGGAGATCGAGGCGGACGCCCGGGGCAGCGCCGAGCAGCGCGCCCGCAACATCGTGGTGGACGCCATCCAGCGGGTCGCCAGCGAGCAGACCGCGGAGAGCGTGGTCAGCGTGCTGCACCTGCCCGGCGACGAGATGAAGGGGCGCATCATCGGCCGGGAGGGGCGCAACATCCGCGCCTTCGAGTCGGTCACCGGCGTCAACCTGATCATCGACGACACGCCCGAGGCGGTGCTGCTGTCGTGCTTCGACCCGGTACGCCGGGAGGTCGGCCGGGTCACGCTGGAGAAGCTGGTCCTGGACGGCCGGATCCACCCGCACCGGATCGAGGAGGTCTACGACGTGGCCCGGCAGGAGGTGGAGGAGCTGTGCCTCCGGGCCGCCGAGGACGCGCTGGTCGAGGTCGGCATCACCGAGATCCACCCGGAGCTGGTCACGCTGCTGGGCCGGTTGCGCTACCGCACGTCGTACGGGCAGAACGTGCTCAAGCACCTGGTGGAGACCGCGCACATCGCCGGGGTGATGGCCGCGGAGCTGCGGCTGGACGTGCCGACGATCAAGCGGTGCGCGTTCCTGCACGACATCGGCAAGGCGCTCACCCACGAGGTGGAGGGCAGCCACGCGATCATCGGCGCGGACGTGGCCCGCAAGTACGGCGAGAGCGAGGACGTGGTGCACGCCATCGAGGCGCACCACAACGAGGTGCCGCCGCAGACCATCGAGGCGGTGCTGACCCAGGCGTCGGACGCCTGCTCGGGCGGGCGGCCGGGCGCGCGGCGGGAGAGCCTGGAGGCGTACGTCAAGCGGCTGGAGCGGATCGAGGAGATCGCGGCCGGGAAGCTGGGCGTGGAGAAGGTCTTCGCCATGCAGGCGGGCCGGGAGATCCGGGTGATGGTCAAGCCGGACGACGTGGACGACATCGGCGCGGCGGTGCTGGCCCGGGACGTGGCCAAGCAGATCGAGGAGGAGCTGACCTATCCGGGTCAGATCCGGGTGACAGTGGTGCGCGAGTCCCGGGTCACCGAGATCGCCCGCTAGACCGGCAAGACCGAGAACGGGCGGGTGGGGGAGAACCCCACCCGCCCGTTCCGTGTCCGTCGGACGACGTCAGCTCACAGCGGCGTAGCGCCGGTGCCACCGTCGGTCTGCGTGGCCGCCACCGGCTTGGCCGCGGTGCGCGGCAGCCGGGTCAGCCGCTTCTGCAGCCACCAGGCCAGCACCGACAGCAGGCCGCAGATGCTGATGTAGATGGCCGCGACGATCAGGTACGTCGGCACGTACGGCAGGCCGAACGCCAGCCGGCCGCCGATCTGCTTGCCCACGAAGAGCAACTCCGGGTACGTGATGATGAAGCCGAGCGCGGTGTCCTTGAGCAGGACGACGAGCTGGCTCACGATCGCCGGGAGCATCGACCGGAACGCCTGCGGCAGCAGGATCAGCCGCAGCACCTGGTTCTTGCGCATGCCGATCGCGTACGCGCCCTCGGACTGCCCGTACGGCACGGCGTTGATGCCGGCGCGGAAGATCTCCGCCAGCACCGAGCCGTTGTAGAGCGTCAACCCGATGACCAGCGCCCAGAACTTGTCGATCGGCCAGCCGTACTGGAGCGGCACGTAGTAGCCGAAGAAGATCAGGATCAGCAGCGGGATGGCCCGGAACAGCTCCACCACGAACGTGGCGGGAGCGCGGAACAGCACCTTGTCGCTGAGCCGGGCACTGGCGAAGAACGCACCGAACAGCAGCGCCAGCACGGTGGCGACGGCGGCGACCTTCAGCGTGGCCCAGAGGCCGTTCAGCAGCTCCCGCTGCACGGCCGCGTACTGGAACTGCTCCCACTTGCGGGCCTCGAACTGGCCGGTCTGGTTGAACTTGTAGACCACGAACGCGATCAGCGCGACGATCGCCGCGATCGAGACGATGCCGAGGATCCGGTTGCGCCTGCGGGCCTTCGGGCCGGGGATGTCGTAGAGGACGCTGCTGCTGCTCACCGGGCCACCGCCCACTTGCGCTCGAGGATCCGCTGGAGCACCACCAGCGGGATGATCAGGATCAGGAAGCCGATCACGATCCAGGTGAGCACGATGAACTGCGGCTCACCCCGTTCCGACATGTACGCCGGGATGGCGCCCGCTTCCAGCACGGAGAAGCCGGCGGCGATCGTGGTGTTCTTCAGCATGGCGATGAGCACGCTCATCATGGGCGGGACCATGGCCCGCAGCGCCTGTGGCAGCACGATCAGCGTCAGCACCTGGGCGAACGTCATGCCCAGCGCGCGGGCCGCCTCGGCCTGGCCGGTGGCGACCGTGTTCACGCCGGAGCGGACCACCTCGCAGATGAACGCCGAGGTGTAGGCGATCAGCGCGATGCAGGCGCTGTTGAAGTAGTCGATGTTGACGTCCAGCTTCGGCACCGCGAAGACGAGGAACGCGAACACCAGCGTCAGGGGAGTGTTGCGGACCAGGTTGACGTAGGTGGCGCCGAACGCCCGCAACGCGGGGACCGGTGACACCCGCATCGCGCCGAGCAGCATGCCGAGGACGAGACTGCCGACGCCGGCGATCAGGAACAGCTTGACGGTGTTGTAGAACCCCTCGCGGAACAGGCTCGCGTTGTCCGTCAGGACGCGGAAGAACTCGCCCATACCTCGCTCTCACTCTCTCCAGACGGGACCGGGCGGGGAGGAGGACCTCCCCGCCCGGTCCGACGTCGGTGCGGACCGTCAGTACCGCTCGAGCTGCGGCGGGGTGGCCGGCGAGCCGGACTTGCCGAGCGTGCCGTCGTAGATCTTCTTCCAGGTGCCGTCGGTGAACGCCGCCTCGATCTGGTCGTTCACGTAGTCACGCAGCGCCTTGTCGTCCTTGGGCAGGCCGATGCCGTACTTCTCGGTGCTGAACGGCTGGCCGACGACCTTGAGCTCGTCCGGGTTCTGCGCGGCGTAGCCCTTGAGGATGGCGTCGTCGGTGGTGACCGCGTCGACCTTCTTGTCGAGCAGCTGCGAGACGCACTCGGAGTAGGTCTTGAACTCGACGATGTTCTCGCCCTCGGTCAGGCCCTCGTCGCGGATCTTCTGGATCGGCGTGGAACCGGTGGCCGAGCAGACCTTCTTGCCCTTGAGCGTGTCCTTGCCGGTGATCGACGACTCGTCCTTGCGGACCAGCAGGTCCTGGCCGGCGACGAAGTACGGGCCGGCGAAGGAGACGTCGTTCTTGCGCTTGTCGGTGATCGAGTAGGTGCCGACGTAGTAGTCGATCTCGCCGCCCTTGATCGCGGTCTCCCGGTTGGCGGACGCGATCTCCTTGTACTCGATCTTCGCCGGGTCGACGCCGAGCGTGCTGGCGACGTACTGGGCGATCTCGATGTCGAAGCCGCAGCGCTTGCCCTGGGCGTCCTTGTAGCCGAGGTTCGGCTGGTCGAACTTGACGCCGATGACGACCTTGCCGGCCGACTTGATCTTCTCGAAGGCCGGGCTGCCGGCGACGTTGGCGTCCGTCTTGGGGGTGAAGGTCACGCCCGAGCTGCTGCAGTTGTCGCCCTGGGCTCCACCGCTGGCGTTGCCGCCGCCGCTGGGAGCGGGGTTCCCCTCCTTGCCGCAGGCGGCCGCGGACAGGGCGAGCGAGGCCATCATGGCCACCGCCGCCACGCGCTTGTAACGCATACTCATCTCCTTCTTCGACGGAGTCGACGGGACGACTCCACTACGGACGCTCAGTGGGTGAGGATCTTGGAGAGGAAGTCCTTGGCCCGCTCGCTGCGCGGGTTCGCGAAGAACTCGGCCGGCGGCGCGTCCTCGACCAGCTTGCCGTCGGCCATGAAGATGACCCGGTTGGCCGCGTGCCGGGCGAAGCCCATCTCGTGGGTCACCACGACCATGGTCATGCCCTCGCTCGCCAGCGACGTCATCACGTCCAGCACCTCGCCGACCATCTCCGGGTCCAGCGCGCTCGTCGGCTCGTCGAACAGCATCGCCTTGGGCTGCATGGCCAGCGCGCGGGCGATCGCCGCCCGCTGCTGCTGACCGCCGGAGAGCTGCGCCGGGTACTTGTCCGCCTGGTTGGCGATGCCGACGCGGTCCAGCAGGGCCAGGCCGCGCTCACGGGCCGCGGCCGGCTTCTCCTTGCGGACCTTGACCGGCCCCAGCGTGACGTTCTCCAGGATGGTCTTGTGCGCGAAGAGGTTGAACGACTGGAACACCATGCCGACCTCGCTGCGCAGCTTGGCCAGGGGCTTGCCCTCGGCCGGCAGCGCCTGCCCGTCGAACGTGATGGTGCCGTTGTCGATCGGCTCCAGCCGGTTGATGGTGCGGCAGAGCGTCGACTTGCCGGAGCCGGACGGGCCGATGACCACGACCACCTCGCCCCGGCCGACGGACAGGGACACGTCGTCGAGCACGTGCAGCGGCCCGAACCACTTGTTCACCCCGTCGAGCACGATCAGCGGGTCGCCCGTCGTCACGTCGTCCACCGTCCCTGTCGTCCATGGCGGAATTCGGGGGTCGGTCGACCCCCGGTTGGGCAACTGTAGGCGGGGTGATGTGGCAGATCGCAACTCAGATGGTCACGGAGCGGTAACACCGGTCACCGGCGTACCGGCCCGTCCGAATTTCGTCACCCGCCGGTGGGGCCGGGTGGCGCCGCCGGGGCAGGCCGGAGATCATAAGGCGGTGACCGACGCGATCCGGCTGACCGACTACGCACGTGGTGGCGGTTGCGCCTGCAAGATCCCACCCGGCGAGCTGGAGGCGATGGTCGCCGGTCTCGGTGCCACCGGCGGCTCGGCCGACCTGCTGGTCGGCCTGGAGAACGGCGACGACGCCGCGGTGGTCCGGCTGGACGAGCGTACGGGCCTGGTGAGCACCGCCGACTTCTTCACCCCGGTGGTCGACGACGCCTACGACTGGGGGCGGATCGCCGCCGCCAACGCGCTCTCCGACGTGTACGCGATGGGCGGCACCCCGCTCGTCGCGCTCAACCTGCTCTGCTGGCCGCGCGGCGTGCTGCCGCCGGAGATGGCCCGCGAGGTGCTGCGCGGCGGTCTGGACGTGGCCCGGGAGGCGAACTGCCACCTGGCCGGCGGGCACAGCGTGGACGACGACGGCCCGAAGTACGGCCTGGCGGTCACCGGCGTGGTCCGGCCGGAGGAGCTGATCACGCTCGACGCCGGGCGGGCCGGGCTGCCGCTGTCGCTGACCAAGCCGCTCGGCGTGGGCGTGCTCAACACCCGGCACAAGCAGACCGGGCAGCGCTTCCCGGAGGCGGTCGAGTCGATGGCCCGGCTCAACCGGGACGCGGCCCGCGCGGCGATCGCCGCGGGCATCCGCTGCGGCACCGACGTGACCGGCTTCGGCCTGCTCGGGCACGCCTCGAAGCTGGCCCGCGCGAGCCGCCTGACGGTGGCGATCGACGCGGCGGCGGTGCCGTATCTGACGGGCGCGCGGGAGGCGCTGCGCGACGGGTACGTCAGCGGCGGCACCCGGCGCAACCTGGAGTGGGTCACCCCGTGGACCGACTTCGGCGGCGCGGACGAGGGGGAGCAGCTGCTGCTGGCCGACGCGCAGACCTCCGGTGGCCTGCTGGTCGCCGGTGAGGTGCCGGGCGGCACTGTGATCGGCGAGTTGCTGCCCGCGTCGGAGCACCTGATCCGGGTGCGCTGAGCCGCCGGATCCACGGCGCGGCTGGGCCGTCGCCGCGGCACCGTACCCGATAAACTGTCATCTTCCAGCTACTCCGGGCAACGTCGCCCGAGGGAATTTTGCCCGGAATGGTCACAGACCGGTAACTTGCGCCCGGCTGAGGTCAAATGCACCCCACCATCGTCATTAAGGCCCGATCCGGAGGCCGGTGGAACGAGCGCAGCGAGGAGGCGGCATGACCGAGCTGTGGAACTGGAGAATCGACGGCGGCGAGCCGGTGGAGGTCTACCCGGCACTGGCCGAGGCGCTCGGCCGGGTGGTGATGCCCATGGCCGTCGCCGACCCGATGCGGCTCCCCGCGTACGCGGTGGTCTGCGACGTGTGGGAGGCGCCCGGGCTGTACGGCACCGTGGTCGACTGTTACGGGGTGCCCGAGAGCCTGTCCGAGCTGCCCGCGATCGCGGCGCTGGCCCGGCTGCTGGGCCGCAACTGCCTGATGCGCGACGACACGCTCGACGCCGGCCGGCACCTGCTGGTCGCGCCGGACGGCACCATCCGGCCGGTGCACTTCGACGTGGCCGACACCGACGACGGCGAGGTGCTCAGCCACCACCGGCTCTGCACTGTCGCCGACGCGCGCTGCCGGGGCTGGTCGCAGTGCCACCGCTCCCGCTGGGCCCCCGACACGGTCGCCCCGGCGCTCGCCGCCGCCTGAGCGCGGACGCCGGCCGGCACCCGTGACAGGTGCTCGCCGCCGTGTCCCCTCCGGCGGCGAGCGGTGGCGGCCCCGGGCTCAGCCCCGGGCCGCCGGCTGCTGCCCCCGCACCACGAGCTGGTCGAGCAGCGTCGCGGTGGCGGCGGCCACGGCGTCCACAGCGGCGTCGAACGCGGCCGCGTTGTGCGCGGCCGGGGTACGGAATCCGGAGATCTTCCGGACGTACTGCAACGCGGCGGCGCGGATGTCCTCCTCGGTCACCACCGGGACGTACGGCTCACGCAGGGTCTTGATGCTCCGGCACACGGCTCCTCCTCGTTCGATCCGATCGGCTCCACCCGGATACGCTGTCCGGGTCATGACTACCGCAGCCGCGGGCAGCCCGCGCACCTATCAGGTGCGTACGTACGGCTGCCAGATGAACGTGCACGACTCCGAGCGCATCTCCGGCCTCCTCGAGGACGCCGGGTACGTGCGCGCCGCGGAGGCCGACGAGCAGCCCGACGTGGTGGTGTTCAACACCTGCGCGGTCCGGGAGAACGCCGACAACCGGCTCTACGGCAACCTGGGTCATCTGCGCCCCGTGAAGGCGAAGCACCCCGGGATGCAGATCGCCGTCGGCGGCTGCCTGGCCCAGAAGGATCGCGGCGACATCGTCCGCAAGGCGCCCTGGGTGGACGTCGTCTTCGGCACGCACAACATCGGCTCGCTGCCGGCGCTGCTGGACCGGGCGCGGCACAACGCTGCGGCCGAGGTCGAGATCCTGGAGTCGCTGGAGGTCTTTCCCTCCACGCTGCCGACCCGGCGCGAGTCGACGTACGCCGGGTGGGTCTCGATCTCCGTCGGCTGCAACAACACCTGCACGTTCTGCATCGTGCCCTCCCTGCGCGGCAAGGAGAAGGACCGCCGCCCCGGCGACATCCTCTCCGAGGTCCGCGCGCTGGTCGACTCCGGTGTGCTGGAGGTGACGCTGCTCGGGCAGAACGTCAACTCGTACGGCGTCGAGTTCGGCGACCGGTACGCGTTCGGCAAGCTGCTGCGCGCCTGCGGCGACATCGACGGGCTGGAGCGGGTGCGGTTCACCAGCCCGCACCCGAAGGACTTCACCGACGACGTGATCGCCGCGATGGCCGAGACGCCTAACGTCTGCCACTCGCTGCACATGCCGTTGCAGTCCGGCTCGGACGACGTGCTGCGGGCGATGCGCCGCTCGTACCGGTCGGAGCGTTACCTGGGGATCATTGAGAAGGTCCGGGCGGCGATGCCGGACGCGGCGATCACCACCGACATCATCGTCGGCTTCCCCGGCGAGACCGAGGCCGACTTCGCCCGCACGCTCGACGTGGTGCGGGAGGCGCGGTTCTCCTCGGCGTTCACGTTCCAGTACTCCAAGCGCCCCGGCACCCCGGCCGCGACCATGGACGGCCAGTTGCCCAAGCAGGTCGTGCAGGAACGCTACGAGCGGCTGATCGCCTGCGTCGAGGAGATCACCTGGGCGGAGAACAAGAAGCTCGTCGGCGAGACAGTCGAGGTGCTCGTGGCCGTCGGCGAGGGCCGCAAGGACGAGCGCACCGGCCGGATGTCCGGCCGGGCCCGCGACGGCCGGCTGGTGCACTTCGCCACCGGTGACCTGGCCGGGCGGATCCGTCCCGGCGACATCGTGCACACCACTGTCACGTACGCCGCCCCGCACCACCTCAACGCCGACGGCGCGCCGCTGGCGCACCGGCGTACCCGGGCCGGGGACGCGGCCGAGGCGGGACAGGTTCCGCGTACCCCCGGGGTGCTGCTCGGCCTGCCGACGATCGGTGCCCCGGCCGTCCCACCCGCCCCGGTAGGCGGCTGCGCCGCCCACTGACCGCATGTAAGGAAGGGCCCCCTTTTAACACTCGGTGTTAATAGGGGGCCCTTCCTCTACCGGAGGCGTTAAGAAGGGGCCCTTCCTTACGTCAGCAGGCGGTGCCGTTGAGCTTCACGCCGCCCGGCGTCGCGGCGGAGCCGTTGGCGGTGAAGCCGACGGTGACCGATGCGCCCGCCGCCAGCGACGACGCCCAGGCCGGCGCGGCGGCAGTCACAGTGGTGCCGGACTGCGTGACTGTGGCGTTCCAGCCGCTCGCCAGCGTCACGCCGGACGGCCACGTCCAGGTGGCCGACCACGGGTTCACCGCGGCGGTGCCGGTGTTCTTGACGGTCAGCTCCCCCTGGAAGCCACCCGCCCACGAGTTGATCTGCTTGTAGGTGGCGGTGCAGCCACCGGTCACCGGAGGCGGCGGGGTGGTCGGCGCCGGCGAGGTGTTCGGCGTGCCGGTCGGGGAGGGGCTGGTGGTGCCGCCACCGCCGGTCGGCGGGATCAGGTACGGCGTGAGGATGTCCTGCTTCGGCTGGTTGATCGTGGTCCAGTCGTCGTTGGCGATGCCGCCCGTGTCACCGGAGTTCGGGTTCCACGACCAGTACGTGAACGACATGCCGTTCACGCCGGTACCGGTGTACGCCATCAGGTTCTGGAGCCAGATCTTGTCCTTGGGGTCCTGGAGCGTGGTGCCGAACTCGCCCATCATGATCGGCGCGATGTTCTGCTTGTAGAGGTAGCCCCAGTACTTGTCCCAGATGGCCGGCATGTTCGCCGGGTAGGTCGGGTCGTCGAACCAGGCCTGGCGGTACACCGACGTGGCGTACTCGTGTGGCGAGTAGACCAGCCGGTTCGCCACGTTCAACCGGACCGGGAACTGCCCGGCCTTGGACAGGTTGCCGCCCCACCAGCCGCAGTCCTCGTCGTTGCTGGGGTCGTTGTCCCAGACGTTCGACAGGCCGCCGCTCGGGCAGCTCACCCCCTCCACGAAGATCAGCCAGTTGGGCTGCACGCCGAGGATCGCGTTGCCGGCCCGCTCGGCGGCCAGCCGCCAGTCCCGGGCGGTGTCGCCGCAGCCCCAGCAGGCGCCGGTGGCGGCCGGGTTGGTGCCTTCGGCGTGCGGCTCGTTGTGCAGGTCCGCGCCGATCACAGTGGTGTTGCCGGCGTACCGCTGAGCCAGCATCTTCCAGTCGTTGATCCAGGTCGCCTCGGAGACCGTCGAGGTGTACCAGAGCGGCGACTGCCCGGCCGACGTGGGCCGGTGCCGGTCCAGGATGACCCGCATCCCCTTGCTGCCCGCGTAGTCGATGACCTTGTCGAGGATCTGCAGCGGGGAGAGCCCGATCAGGTCCGGGTTGACGAAGTCGTTGATGCCGGTGGCTGTCGCGCCGGCCTTGAGCGCGTCGTTCGAGTACGGGATCCGCAGCGTGTTGTAGCCCAGCCGGGCCATGGTGTCGAGCTGCGAGCGCCACGGGTTGCTCGACCACAGGCCGTGGAACGTCTTGTTGTCGGTCTCCATCCCGAACCAGTTGATACCGGTCAGGCGGACCGTCGCGCCCGTACTGTCGACGATCTTGTTGCCGCTGGTGTGCAGGTAACCGGTGCCGGTGCCACCGGCCGCCGCGGCGGCCGGTGCGGTGGAGACGGCGGCGGCGACGAGAACGCCGGCTGCCGCGGTGGCGAGCGCCGTCAGGGCGCCGCCGAGGGCGGTGCGTCGGTGCATGGAAGCTCCACTTCGGATGCCCGCGCCGCGCAGGCGCCGCGGGCGGCAGGACCAGGAGGCACGTCCCGCTCGTCGTCGAGTACGCGCGCAGCGCGCGCCGGGCCGTGTCGTGTGGACGGCCTCTCGCGAGATGTCGCACCGGCGATCGTCGACGGCGCAGATCAGCCGTCGATGCCCTCGTGCCGGTGCCTGAACCTGGCTCCGCCGCTCATTCTGATCAGCCTGCCTCGATGCGTCAACCCGGCCCGGACGCAGGTGAGCCCCCGGCCGACCCGGCCGGGGGCTCACCCGATGTGTCTGTCCGCCGGCCTGCCCGGCCGGGGTGCTCGCGTCAGCCGGCCTGCTCGGCGAGCTGGAGGAACTGCCGCTTCGAGGCGAGCGCCTGCTCGGCCTCCTTGATCCGGCGGGCGTCACCGGCGGCCTGGGCCCGGGCCAGCCGGTCCTCGGCCTCGGCGACCTGGGCGCGCATCTGCGCCAGCAGCGGGTTGTCCTCCTTGGAGGTACGCCGCCACGCCGAGTCCATCACGTCGCGGACCTTGTCGTCCACGGCCCGCAGCCGGCGCTCCAGCCCGGCGGCGGCTTCGCGCGGCACCCGGCCGGCCTCGTGCCACTGCGCCTGGATCTCCCGCAGCTTCGCCTGGGCGCCCTTGGGGTCGCCGTCGACGTCCAGCGCCTCGGCCTCGGCCAGCAGCGCCTGCTTACGCTCCAGGTTGGCGCGCTGCTCGTTGTCGCGGGCGGAGAAGACCTCGCTGCGGCGGGTGAAGAACTCGTCCTGCGCGGCGCGGAACCGTTCCCAGAGCTTCTGCTCGGCTTCCTTGGCGGCGCGCGGCGCGGCCTTCCACTGGGCCATCAGGTCCTTGAGCTGACCGGCGGTGACGCCCCAGTCGCTGGAGTCCTTGAGCTTCTCCGCCTCGGCGACCAGCTCCTCCTTGACCGTCTGCGCCTGCTTGCGCTGCTGGTCGAGGGAGGCGAAGTGGGCGCCCCGGCGGCGGGTGAAGCCGTCCCGTGCGGCGGCGAACCGCTTCCACAGCTCACCGTCGGCTTTCTTGTCGACGCCGCGGATGGTCTTCCACTCGTCGAGGATCTCCTTGAGCCGGTCACCGGCGGTCTTCCAGCCGGTCGACTCGGCGGCCAGCTTCTCGGCCTCCTCGACCAGGGCGGTCTTGCGCGCCAGCGCCTCGCCCCGGGCGGCCTCGCGGGCGGCCTTGGCCTCGCCGGCCTTCTCCTCGGCGACGGTGGCCAGCTTGTCCAGGCGGGCGGCAAGGGCGTCGATGTCACCGACGACGTGCGCCTCGGCCAGCGACCCACGGATGCGGCGGATCGTGGTCAGGGAGTGGCCGGCATCAGCCGCGCCCGAGTTGAGCCGCGCCTCGGTCAGATCGACCTCGGTCACCAGGTCGGCGTAGCGCCGGGCGAAGTGGGCGAGCCCTTCCTCCGGTGCCCCTGCCTGCCAGGATCCGACCACCCGCTCGCCCTCGGCGGTCTTGACGTAGACGGTGCCGTCCTCGTCGACCCGTCCGAAGGCAGTCCAGTCGCTCATGTGCCCATCCTCGTTCTCCCGGCGTCGAGGGGACAGCCCCCTCGTTCGCCGCCACGGCGCAGCAAACTTTCTCCCGGCATTGTCACAGGTCCGCCCCCGTCCGTGTCGAGCGCCTGTCGCCGACCGTGACCATACGGTGTTGTACGCCCCCGATGACCGGATCGGCGCGGGGACGCACCGGGGGATCCCGATAGGTTTGGGGGCGTGTCCCTGGTCGCCGCCGCCGTGTGCCCCCACCCACCGTTGATCGTGCCCGAGCTGGCCGGCGCCGCCGCGCCCGAGCTGGACGACCTGCGCGCCGCCGCCGACGCCGCTGTGGCCCGGCTGCTCGCCGCCGGCCCCGAGGCGATCCTGCTCGTCGGCGGCGGGCCGGAGACCGTCCGGTTCAACGCCGCCGACTGGGGCTCCCTGCGCGGCTTCGGGCTCGACCGGCCGGTGCGGCTGTGGAAGATCTCCTGCTCCGGCGGGGAGCGCCTGCCGCTGAGCCTGACCGTCGGCGCCTGGCTGCTCAACCGCTCCGGCACCGAGCTGCCCCGCCTGGCCCGGTCGGTGGCGCACGACGCCACACCGGCCGAGTGTGCGGAGTTCGGCGCGAGCCTGATCGACGACGACGATCCGCGGGTCGCGCTGCTCGTGCTCGGCGACGGGTCCGCCTGCCGGGGCGTCAAGGCGCCGGGGTACGACGATCCGCGCGCCGAGGCGTACGACGAGGGGGTCGCCGCGGCCCTGGCCGGCGCGGACGCCGATGCGTTGCTCGGCCTGGACCCGGGGCTGTCGGCGGAGCTGAGGGTCGCCGGGCGGGCGCCGTGGCAGGTGCTGGCCGGCGCGGCCCGGACGGCGGGCGGCGACTGGCGCGGCGAGCTGAGCTACCACCGCGCCCCCTACGGCGTCGCCTACTTCGTGGCGAACTGGGAGCGGGCATGACGGTCGTGGCGGTGGTCGGGCCGACCGCGGCCGGGAAGTCGGCGCTGAGCATCGCACTGGCGCACGCGCTCGACGGCGAGGTGGTGAACGCCGACTCGATGCAGCTCTACCGGGGCATGGACATCGGCACCGCGAAGCTGACGCCGGCCGAGCGCGAGGGCGTGCCGCACCACCTGCTGGACATCTGGCCGGTGACCGAGCCGGCCAGCGTCGCCGAGTACCAGGCGCTGGCCCGCGCGGCCGTCGACGACATCCTGGCCCGGGGACGGGTGCCGCTGCTGGTGGGCGGCTCCGGGCTGTACGTGCGGGCGGTGCTGGAACGGTTCGAGTTCCCCGGCACCGACCCGGCGCTGCGGGAGCGGCTGGAGGCGGAACTCGCCGCGGTGGGCCCCCTGCCGCTGCACGCGCGGTTGACCGAGGCCGACCCGGGCGCGGCGGCGAGCATCCTGCCCACCAACGGGCGGCGGATCGTGCGGGCGCTGGAGGTGATCGAGCTGACCGGCGCGCCGTTCACCGCGTCGCTGCCGTCGCCCACGCCGTACTACCCGTCGCTGCAGCTCGGCGTGGACCTGGACACCGCGCGCCTCGACGAGCGGATCGCGCTGCGGGTGGACCGGATGTGGGCCGACGGCCTGGTCGACGAGGTGCGGGCGCTGGTCGGCGAAGGGCTGCCCGAGGGGCGGACGGCGAGCCGGGCGCTCGGCTACCAGCAGGTGCTGCGGTTCCTGGCCGGGGAGCTGACCGAGGCGCAGGCGCACGAGGAGACGATCCGCGCGACCCGCCGGTTCGTCCGGAGGCAGCGCTCCTGGTTCCGGCGTGACCCGCGCGTCCACTGGCTGGACTCGGCGTCGCCCGCGTTTCTCGACACTGCCCTGCGGGTGGTCGCCGAGCATCGGCGATGATGGGGGAGTGGAGTTCACCAAGGGTCACGGCACCGGCAACGACTTCGTCATCCTGCCCGACCCGGACGGCACCCTCGACCTGACACCCGGCCTGGTCGCCGCGCTCTGCGACAGGCGGCGCGGGCTCGGCGGCGACGGCGTGCTGCGTGTCGTACGCGCCGCCAAGCACCCCGAGGGCGTCGCGCTCGCCGGCGAGGCCGAGTGGTTCATGGACTACTGGAACTCCGACGGCTCGTTCGCCGAGATGTGCGGCAACGGGGCCCGCGTGTTCGTCCGCTACCTGCTGGACCGTTCGCTCGCAGCCCCGTCGGGCGGGACGCTGCCGATCGCGACCCGCGCCGGCCTGGTGCGGGCACGGGTCGAGGGCGCGGACGTGGCGGTCGAGATGCGCCGCCCCCGGCTGTACGACACGGCCACCGCCACGCTCGGCGGGCTGACGCTGCCCGGCACCGCCGTGGACGTCGGCAACCCGCACCTGGTGTGCGCGCTGCCCGCCGCGCTGGAGCTGACCGGCCTGGACCTCACTCGCGCGCCCGAGGTGGACGCCTCGACGTTCCCGTCCGGGGTGAACGTCGAGTTCACCACGCCGGGTGAGCCGGTCGACGGCACCGACGGGCACGTGCTGATGCGGGTGTACGAGCGCGGCTCGGCCGAGACGCTGTCCTGCGGCACCGGCGCGTGCGCGGTGGCGGCGGTGGCGTTGCGCGACGCCGGCCTGGACACCGGCACGATGACAGTCGACGTGCCAGGCGGGCGTCTGACGGTCACCGTGACAGCCGATTCGTGCTGGCTCTCCGGCCCCGCCGTCCTGGTGGCGACAGGCACCCTGACCCCCGCCGCCCTGCACCCGTAGCCCGCGCCCCGCCCCGCCCCGCCCCGCCCCGCCCCGCCCTGCCCCGGCCCTGCCCCGCCCAGCCCGGTGCCGCCCGCCCTCCCGCCCCCGTGATCAAGGAGTTTGTGGCGGATTCCCGGTGCTTCGGTGACGCGAACTCCTTGGTCAACACGCGCATGGTGAGTGGTGTCGGTGACCCTGGCAGCCGTGGCCCCTGCTTCCGCCGGCGCACGGTCGCCCAGCGTGATCAACACCAGCTCGGCGAAGTGGTCATATCGCGGAGCCTCTGATGCCGCCACTTCGGGGAACTGGTGTTGATCAAGGGTGATGATGCCGCCACTTCGGGGAAGTGGAGTCGATCAAGCTGCGGTGCGTCAGGGGGTGGCGCTGGCGTTGGCGGCGATCTCGGGGAGGTCGGCCGGGCCCGGGTCGGCCGCCGGGGCCGGCGTAGCGGCCGGGTTCTGCGCGGCGGCCCGTACCGCGGCGGCCACGGCCGGGGCGACCCGGGAGTCGAAGACGCTCGGCACGATCACCGTCGGGTTGATCTTGTCTTCGCCGACCACGTCCGCGATGGCCCGCGCGGCGGCGAGCGCCATCTCCTCGGTGAACTCCTCGGCGTGCGCGTCGAGCATGCCGCGGAACACGCCGGGGAAGGCGAGCACGTTGTTGATCTGGTTCGGCTGGTCCGAGCGGCCGGTGGCGACCACCGCGGCGTACTTGCGCGCCTCCCGCGGGTCCACCTCCGGGTCGGGGTTGGCGAGCGCGAAGACGATCGAGTCCTTCGCCATCGCGGCGACGTCCTCGCCGGTGAGCAGGTTCGGCGCGCTCACGCCGATGAACACGTCCGCGCCGCGTACCGCCCCGGCCAGGTCACCGGAGTAGTTCTCCTTGTTGGTGTTATCGGCCAGCCACTGCCAGGCCGGGTTGAGGTCCGGCAGTCCGCGGTGCAGGGCGCCCTGGCGGTCGTACGCGATGATGTCGCCCACGCCCTGGCGCAGCAGCAGCTTCATGATCGCGGTGCCGGCCGCGCCGGCGCCGGAGACCACGACCCGGACGTCCGCGAGCTGCTTGCCCACGACGCGCAACGCGTTCGTCAGCGCGGCCAGCACGCAGATCGCGGTGCCGTGCTGGTCGTCGTGGAAGACCGGGATGTCCAGGGCCTCGCGCAGCCGGGCCTCGATCTCGAAGCAGCGCGGCGCGGCGATGTCCTCCAGGTTGATGCCCCCGTACGCGGGCGCGATCGCCTTGACGATCGCCACGATCTCGTCGGTGTCCTGGGTGTCCAGCACGACCGGCCAGGCGTCCACCCCGCCGAAGCGCTTGAACAGCGCCGCCTTGCCCTCCATCACCGGCAGCGACGCGGCCGGCCCGAGGTTGCCCAGGCCGAGCACCGCGGTGCCGTCGCTGACCACGGCGACGGTGTTGCGCTTGATGGTGAGCCGGCGCGCGTCGGCCGGGTTCTCCGCGATCGCCATGCAGACCCGGGCCACGCCCGGGGTGTACGCGCGGGACAGCTCGTCGCGGGTGCGCAGCGCGACCTTCGGGGTGACCTCGATCTTGCCGCCGAGGTGCAGCAGGAAGGTGCGGTCGGAGACCTTGCGGACGTCCACCCCGTCGAGCGCGGTGAGCGCGTCGACGACCTGATCGGCGTGGCCGGCGTCGGCGGTGTCGCAGGTGAGGTCGACGATCACGTGCGCGGGGTCGGAGTCGACCACGTCCAGCGCGGTGACGATGGCCCCGGCCTCACCGGCGGCGGTGGTGAGCCGGCCGATGGAGGAGGCGTCGGCGGGTACCGCGATCCGGATGGTGATGGAGAATCCGGCACTCGGCAGTCGGGTGTTGGCCACGAGAAACTCCTCCGTCGGCGCTGAGCGGCTCGACTGGCATTTCTACTCGCCCGCCCAGGTCGCCCGGCATCCGCCCCCGCTACCCGTCGGTAGCGTCACGGGCATAACACAGGTGCGTCCGGCGTTGTCACATGTCAGGATTGCTGTCACGCGCCGAAAATTCTCGGCGTTGCCCAAAACGGACAGGAGACGCATTTGCGCGAGCAGGAGACCTTCCATCCCTACACCGACGACGAGTTCGACGCCACCACCGGCGAGTACGAGCTGTCGGAGCGGCAGGCGCTGCGGCGGGTCCCCGGCCTCTCCACCGAACTCACAGACATCACCGAGGTCGAATACCGTCAGCTTCGGCTGGAGCGGGTCGTCCTCGTGGGGGTCTGGACCGAGGGCACCCAGTCCGACGCCGACAACAGCCTCACCGAGCTGGCGGCGCTGGCCGAGACGGCCGGTTCGCAGGTGCTCGAAGGGCTGATCCAGCGTCGTCACCGGCCCGACCCGGCCACGTACATCGGCCGGGGCAAGGTCGACGACCTGGGCGCGGTAGTGCTGTCCACCGGCGCCGACACGATCATCTGTGACGGTGAGCTGTCGCCGTCGCAGCTGCGCAACCTGGAGCAGCGCACCAAGGTCAAGGTGGTCGACCGGACCGCCCTGATCCTCGACATCTTCGCCCAGCACGCCAAGAGCAAGGAGGGCAAGGCGCAGGTCGAGCTGGCCCAGCTCGAATACCTGCTGCCGCGCCTGCGCGGCTGGGGCGAGACGCTGTCCCGGCAGACCGGTGGTAGCGGCCGCGGCGGTGGCGCCGGCGGCGGCGTGGGTCTGCGTGGTCCCGGTGAGACCAAGCTGGAGACCGACCGGCGGCGCATCCGCCACCGCATCGCGCGGCTGCGCCGCGAGATCAAGAGCATGGCGACGGTACGCCAGACGAAGCGCGCCCGGCGTACCCGTAACGCGGTGCCCGCGGTGGCCATCGCCGGCTACACGAACGCCGGCAAGTCCAGCCTGCTCAACCGCCTCACCGGTGCGGGCGTGCTGGTGGAGAACGCGCTGTTCGCCACGCTGGACCCGACCACCCGCCGGGCCACCACGTCCGACGGCCGGCTCTACACGCTGTCCGACACGGTCGGGTTCGTCCGGCACCTGCCGCACCAGATCGTCGAGGCGTTCCGCTCGACGCTGGAGGAGGTCGCCGACGCCGACCTGGTCGTGCACGTGGTCGACGGCACCCACCCGGACCCGGAGGAGCAGGTCCGGGCGGTACGCGAGGTGCTCGCCGAGGTGGGCGCGGACCGGCTGCCGGAACTCCTGGTGGTGAACAAGACCGACGCCACCGACGAGGAGACGATGCTGCGGCTCAAGCGGCTCTGGCCGGACGCGGTCTTCGTCTCCGCCCACAGCGGGCGCGGGATCGACGAGATGCGCGAGGCCGTCGAGCGGCGGCTGCCCCGGCCTGCGGTCGAGGTGCGCGCGGTGCTCCCGTACGACCGGGGTGACCTGGTCTCCCGGGTGCACCGGCAGGGTGAGGTGCTCAGCACCGCGCACCTGCCCGAGGGCACGCTGGTGCACGTGCGGGTCAGCGAGGGTCTGGCCGCGGAACTCGCGCCGTACCGGGCGGGTGACCGGCTGACCAGCGACGAGCGGGTGGGCGCCGGGCGGTGAGCCGTCCGGCGTCACCCGCCGGAAACCCGCGCCGTGCGACACTGAGCGTCATGCGGCACGTTGTCTCCTCGGTCACGCTCGCGCTCGGCCTGGTCGGCGCGGTCGTGGCGCCGGCCGGGCCGGCCCCGGCGGCTCCCGCCGCGGCCCCCGTGCTGGCCGCGGCTCCCAAGAAGAAGTGCACTGTCGAGGACAATCGCCTCCGCGAGCTGTCCGGTCTGGTGGCCACCAGCAACGGGTACGTCGTGATCAACGACGGCTCGGACGACCCCAGCCGCAAGCGGGTCTTCTACCTGGACACCAAGTGCAAGGTCGACAAGGAGGTCCGTTACTCCGGTGACGGGCCGCTCGACACCGAGGACCTCGCGCTCAGCCCGGACCGCAAGACCCTCTGGATCGCCGACACCGGCGACAACGTGGAGAAGAAGACGCGCCGGGAGCGGGTAGCGGTCTGGACGATGCCGCTGAGCGGCTCGAAGCAGCCGGTGCTGCACCGGCTCAGCTACCCGGGCAAGGAGCCGCACGACGCGGAGGCCCTGCTCGTCGGCGACGACAACATGCCGCTGGTGATCACCAAGGATCTCTCCGGCAAGTCGGAGATCTTCACCCCGACGGTGAAGCTGAAGGCGAGCGGTGACACCGAGCCGATCCCGATGAAGAAGGTCGGCGAGGTCACGCTCCCGAAGACGAACACCGAGAACAAGTTCGGCTCGCCCGGGCGGGCGCTGGTCACCGGCGCCGCCCGCTCGCCCGACGGCAGCAAGGTCGTGCTGCGCACGTACGCCGACGCGTTCGAGTTCGACGTGGCCGGCGGCGACCTCGTCAAGGCGATCACCACCGGCAAGCCCCGGGTCACCCCGCTGGCCGACCCGTTCGGCGAGGCGATCTCCTACACGCCGGACGGCAAGTTGTTCGTCACCGTCTCCGACGGCGGCACGCTCGACGAGTCGGATCCGATCGACATCCTCAGCTACACCCCGTCGACCACCGGCGCCGAGGCGCTGCCGAACGGCGGCAAGGCCGAGACCAAGGCGTCCGCCGAGAAGTCCTGGCTCGAAGGGCTCTCGCTCGACGAGATCACGTACCTGATCGCGGCGGTCGGGGTGCTCGGCGCGCTCCTGGTCGGCGCGGGCGTCTTCGGCATCCTGCGGGCGCGGCGCAAGCCGGCGCCCCGGGCGCCCGCCGACGAGCCCGAGCACAGCGGCGAGTTCCCGGTGAACAACGGCTTCCCGTCGGGCGAACGGCCGGACGCCCCGCGCGGCGGTGTCTACGGCGGCGGTCAGGGCGGCGTCTACGGCGGCGCGGCCAACGGCGACCGCCCGGCGTCCGGCGGTGTCTACGGCGGTGGCCGGCAAGGCGGCGGCGTGTACGGTGGCGGCCCTCAGGACGGCGGTCGCGGCCAGGGCGGTGGCCGTCCTCCGGGCGCGGGCCGTCCGCAGGGCGGCGGCGTCTACGGCGGCGGCGGAGCCCCGGCCGGCGGCGGAGGGCGCGGAGGCGGCGTCTACGGCGGCGGAGGCCAGGGCGGACCGGGCGCAGGCCAGGGCGGTCCCGGTCGTGGCGGCCCGGGTGGCGGCCAGGGCAGTCCGGGTCGTGGCGGCCCGGGTGGCGGCTACGGCGGCGGCCCGGGCGGCGCCGGATACCGCGGCCAGCCGAACGGCGGCGGGCCGCGCGCAGAGGGCGGCCGGGCCGAGCCGCCGCGCCGCGGACAGGAGCCGCGTGGCGGGCGTCGCGACGGTTACGACGACCAGGGCCGGTACGGCCCGGTGTCCGGCGGTGGCCGGGAGTACCGCGGCGACCGCTACTGAGACGACACGGAAAAGGGGTGACCGGCGACGGTCACCCCTTTTCGCTGCTGTCGGTCAGATGCGGCGCAGGACCGCCACCACGCGGCCCATGATGGTGGCGTCGTCACCGGGGATCGGGTCGAAGGCCGGGTTCTGCGGCATCAGCCAGACGTGCCCGTCCCGCCGCCGGTAGGTCTTCACCGTCGCCTCACCGTCGAGCATGGCGGCCACGATGTCGCCGACCTCGGCGTTCGGCTGCTGCCGGACGACCACCCAGTCACCGTCGCAGATCGCCGCGTCGAGCATCGAGTCGCCCTTGACCTGGAGCATGAAGACCTCGCCCTCACCGACCAGCTCGCGGGGGAGGGGGAAGATGTCCTCCACCGCCTGCTCGGCCAGGATCGGCCCACCGGCGGCGATGCGGCCCAGCATCGGCACGTACGCCGGGGCGGGCCGCTGCGCGCGGGCCGCCTCGTCGTCCGCCTCGCCCGGCGCGCGGACGTCGACGGCGCGCGGACGGTTCGGGTCGCGGCGCAGGAAGCCCTTCTTCTCCAGCTCCTTGAGCTGGTAGGCGACGCTGGACGGGGACACCAGCCCGACCGCCTCGCCGATCTCGCGCACGCTCGGCGGGTAGCCGTGGCGCTCGACCCAGTTGCGGATGAACTCCAGGATCCGCCGCTGCCGGGCGGTCAGGTCGACGGTCGCCGGGTCGGGGAAGCTGCTCACCACCGGGGTGACCGGACGCACCGCCGCGGGGGCGGTGCGGCTGCGGGCGGTGCGGGGGCGACGGGTCGCCGGAGGACCCGCCCCGTCGTTCGGCTGCGGGTTCTTCTGCCGGCTGGCCCGGTCCTCGGTCACGTCCGTCCCTCCCTGGTCGGCGCTGGGGTGCCTCGTCGGCTCGTGGTGCGTGTGGTCTGACCGTATAGGTGAGATCGGCCATTTTCAAACATCTGTACGACCTGCTGTCGGCGTGTCGCGCCGAATTCCTGGATTTCCGAACTGGTGTTCTGATAGAAGAGTACGCCGCTCGAACGGATGTTCTATCCCGGCCGGCCGTGACTAGCACGGGAGGCCGTCCGTTGGGCTCCTCGGTGGCGTCGTGCCGGGCGTGATCCTGATGACGCGCCGGACACGCCCGCCAACTTGACCTCGCTTGGGGTTCGGCATACGGTCGACCCCTAGATGTAGTAGTCACACGGGCGTAAGTTGCCTACAGGTTGGGTTCGACTACCGAACGCACTCCCGCACCGCGCACTCGGCGACGGTCATCGGACGATGGCCCCGCCGTGTCGACGCGTGCCCGGGAGCCGGTAGGTGTGCCCGCGATCGACGGAGGAGGTCGGGCGAATGCGGTGTCCGTACTGCCGGCACGCCGACTCCCGGGTGGTCGACTCGCGGGAGGCCGACGACGGCCAGCTCATCCGGCGGCGACGGTCGTGCCCGGAGTGCGGCAAGCGGTTCACCACCGTCGAGGAGGCGGTGCTCGCGGTGGTCAAGCGCAGCGGGGTGACCGAGCCGTTCAGCCGTACGAAGATCATCGGTGGGGTGCGCAAGGCGTGCCAGGGGCGCCCGGTCGACGACGACTCGATCGCGCTGCTGGCACAGAAGGTCGAGGAGACCGTGCGGGCCAAGGGGGCGGCCGAGATCCCCAGCCACGAGGTGGGCCTGGCCATCCTCGGCCCGTTGCGTGACCTCGACGAGGTGGCCTACATGCGGTTCGCCAGCGTCTACCGGTCCTTCGACTCGCTCGCCGACTTCGAGCGCGAGATCGAGGCGCTGCGGGCCGCCGCGCGCGCCCGGGAGGGCGCCGGTGCCGGTGCGGCGGACGCCGCCGGCGCGATCAGCTGACATTCACGGGTTTCTGACAGGTACACGAGGCGCGGTGGGTGACCGTTGCCGACGAGGGGGGCGAGGGCGTGACGACCAGCAAGTCACGGAACAAGGCCGGGGCGGGGCTGAAGATCGAGCGCGTCTGGACGACCGAGGGGGTGCATCCCTACGACGAGGTCGCCTGGGAGCGCCGCGACGTCGTCATGACGAACTGGCGGGACGGCTCGATCAACTTCGAGCAGCGCGGGGTGGAGTTCCCCGAGTCCTGGTCGGTGAACGCGGCGAACATCGTGACCACCAAGTACTTCCGGGGCGCGGTGGGGACCCCGGAGCGGGAGTGGTCGCTGCGGCAGCTGATCGACCGGGTGGTCGAGACCTACCGCACCGCCGGTGAGGAGTACGGCTACTTCGCCACCCCGGCCGACGCCGAGGTGTTCGCGCACGAGCTGACCTGGATGCTGCTGCACCAGGTGTTCAGCTTCAACTCGCCGGTGTGGTTCAACGTCGGCACGCCGTCGCCGCAGCAGGTCAGCGCCTGCTTCATCCTCTCCGTCGACGACTCGATGGACTCGATCCTCGACTGGTACAAGGAGGAGGGGCGGATCTTCCAGGGCGGCTCCGGCGCCGGGGTCAACCTCTCCCGGATCCGTTCCTCGAAGGAGCTGCTCTCCTCCGGCGGCACCGCCTCCGGCCCGGTCAGCTTCATGCGCGGCGCGGACGCCTCCGCCGGCACCATCAAGTCCGGTGGCGCCACCCGGCGCGCCGCGAAGATGGTCATCCTCGACGTGGACCACCCGGACATCGAGGAGTTCGTGGCGACCAAGGCGCGCGAGGAGGACAAGATCCGCGCGCTGCGGGACGCCGGGTTCGACATGGACCTGGGCGGCGCCGACATCGTCAGCGTGCAGTACCAGAACGCCAACAACTCGGTCCGCGTCTCCGACGAGTTCATGACCGCGGTGGAGAACGGCGGCGGCTTCGACCTGCGCGGCCGGCTCGACGGGCAGACCATCGAGACGATCGACGCCAAGAAGCTGTTCCACACCATCTCCCAGGCGGCCTGGGAGTGCGCCGACCCGGGCCTGCAGTACGACGACACCATCAACGACTGGCACACCTGCCCGGAGACCGGGCGGATCACCGCGTCGAACCCGTGCTCGGAGTACCTGCACCTGGACAACTCCTCGTGCAACCTGGCCTCGCTGAACCTGATGAAGTTCCTCCGCGCCGACGGCGGCTTCGAGGTGGAGAAGTTCGTCAAGTCGGTCGAGTTCGTCATCACCGCGATGGACATCTCGATCTGCTTCGCCGACTTCCCGACCGAGAAGATCGGTGAGACCACCCGCGCCTACCGGCAGCTCGGCATCGGGTACGCCAACCTGGGCGCGCTGCTGATGGCCTCCGGCCTGCCGTACGACTCGGAGCAGGGCCGGGAGGTGTCCGCCGCGATCACCTCGCTGATGACCGGCACCGCCTACCGCCGTTCCGCCGAGCTGGCCGGCATCGTCGGCCCGTACGACGGCTACGCCCGCAACGCCGAGCCGCACAAGCGGGTCATGCGCAAGCACGCCGCCGCAAACGACGCGATCAAGCCGACCGGCACCGTGGCGACCGCCGTGCAGCGCGAGGCGACCAAGCAGTGGACGCTGGGCAACAAGCTCGGTGACAAGTTCGGCTGGCGCAACTCGCAGGCCAGCGTGCTCGCCCCGACCGGCACCATCGGCCTGATGATGGACTGCGACACCACCGGTGTCGAGCCGGACCTGGCACTGGTGAAGTTCAAGAAGCTGGTCGGCGGCGGCTCGATGCAGATCGTCAACCAGACCGTGCCGCGTGCCCTGCGCAGCCTCGGCTACCCCGAGGAGCAGGTCGAGGCGATCGTCGAGCACATCGCCGACCACGGCCACGTGGTGGACGCCCCGGGCCTCAAGCCGGAGCACTACCCGGTCTTCGACTGCGCGATGGGCGAGCGCTCGATCGCGCCGATGGGTCACGTGCGGATGATGGCGGCCGTCCAGCCGTTCATCTCCGGCGCCATCTCCAAGACGGTCAACATGCCGGAGCAGGCCACCGTCGAGGACGTCGAGAAGATCTACTTCGAGGGCTGGAAGCTCGGCCTCAAGGCGCTGGCGATCTACCGGGACAACTGCAAGGTCGGCCAGCCGCTGTCGGCCGCCAAGCCGAACAAGGCCACCGCCGAGACGCAGGCCCCGGCCGCCGAGGTCGAGAAGGTCGTGGAGAAGGTCGTCGAGTACCGCCCGGTGCGCAAGCGGCTGCCGAAGAAGCGCCCGTCGCAGACGGTCTCCTTCTCGGTCGGCGGCGCGGAGGGCTACCTCACCGCCTCGTCCTACCCGGACGACGGCCTCGGCGAGGTCTTCCTCAAGATGTCGAAGCAGGGCTCGACCCTGGCCGGTGTGATGGACGCCTTCTCGGTGGCCATCTCCATCGGTCTCCAGTACGGCGTCCCGCTGGAGACGTACGTCAGCAAGTTCACCAACATGCGCTTCGAGCCGGCCGGCATGACCGACGACCCGGACGTGCGGATGGCCGCCTCGGTGATGGACTACATCTTCCGTCGCCTGGCGCTGGACTTCCTGCCGTACGACCGCCGCGCCGAGCTGGGCATCTTCACCGCCAAGGAGCGGGCCGCCCAGCTCCGGGCCGAGGCGGAGGCGGAGGCGAGCGGTGCGGACCTCACCGCGATGGCCGCCTCCGCCCCGGTCGAGGCGCCCGAGCCGAAGACCGGCCCGATCGCGCAGCCGGCGCAGGAGATGGCCGACGCCGCGGCCGTGAAGCCCGCGCCGTCGGTGGGTTCCAGCACCGAACTGCTGGAGGCCGTGATCGGCAAGGCCGCTGACGCGCCGCTCTGCTTCACCTGCGGCACGAAGATGCGGCCCGCCGGCAGCTGCTACGTCTGCGAGGGCTGCGGCTCCACCAGCGGCTGCAGCTGACGAAAGCAACGAGCCCCGGGCGTTGGCGCGCCCGGGGCTCGTGAGCCGGGACGGAGCCCGACCTGCTTCTAAAGCAAGGCAGATCATCGCTCCTCCCGGCTCGGTCGAGCAAGTCGATCGAGTACGGAGAGGAGGTGTTCTCAGTCATGGCGAAGAAAGGTGCCAGCACGTATCGCAGCGCGGTCACCGGTCGTTACGTGACGGCTAAGTACGGTCAGTCGCACCCGAAGACGACCGTCAAGGAGAGCAAGAAGTAGCGAGTTGAGGCGGTCACCGGGCGGTGGCCGCCTCAACTTCTGGCGGCCCTCGCTATGCCTGGTCGCATTCGAGCTGACAGGGCCGATGGCGGTGTGCGCTCTGGCGGGTCGCGGTTCAGCGCAAGGTGCTGAGGAACGCTTTCCAGGCAGGGTTGCCGATGCGCAGGACCGGGCCAGCCGCATCCTTGCTGTCGCGGATCAGGATGCCCCCGTTGACGGCGGCAACCTCCACGCACGCGCCGCCGTTGTTGTCGCTGCGACTCGACTTGCGCCACTTGACGCCGAGGCGATCCTGGTATGTCATCGCCACCTCCAGTTCGTCAGCGCGTCAGCTCCCCCGCCAGTTGCTGGATGAGCTTGCGCGACTCTACCGGCCCGAGCGCGGCGGCCCGGAGCCGGTCCCACAGCCGAGTGTAGGCCCGTACAGCGTCCGGCCGGTCCAGGTAATCCGCGTCGGTGAACGTCTCCACGTAGATCACGTCGGAGCCCGCGTCATCACCGAAGCGAAGGATGATGAAGTTGAAGGACGTCGTTTCGTAGGTCTGCGCGTCGAAGGGGAAGACCTGGAGCGAGACGTTTGGCTGATTGCTCACTTCCACGAGATGGCGGAGCTGGGCGCTCATGGTGTCGACGTCACCGATGTTCCGCCGGAGCGCGGATTCGCTCAGGATGAAGCTCAGCTCCGGGCCGCCGTCCTGACGCAAGATCGCCTGCCGCTCAAGTCTGATGGCAACCGTTCGGTCCAGATCCTCGTCGTTGGGGCGCGGGTGGGCGGTGGCGTTCATCGCGCGGATGTAGGGCTCGGTCTGGAGGATGCCGGGAACGACCTCCGGTTGGTACCAGCGGATCTCCGACGCGTCACCCTCAGTCGAGGTACTGGCGGAACCAATCGGGCACGGCGTTGCGGTATGTGCTCCACCGCCCTCGCTGGCGCCCGGCACGAGCGAGTTCCCGTAACGGCTCGGCTTCCTCGCCCGTAACGCCGTACAGGTCGAGCAGGAGATGCAGGTCGGTCAGCTTGATGCCCGACTGGCCCAGCTCGATGCGGCTGATCTTGCTCGCTGCGGCATCGATGACTGCTGCCGCCTCGTCCTGCGTCCTGCCGGCGTGCTCCCGAGCCCGCTTGAGCGCGAGTCCGAGCCGCCTGCGCTGGATTGTCGGGTTGACCATCGGCTGATTATCGCCCTCCGCATCGAGATGACGCGACACGCTCGGCAGGGTTCCAAAATAGGAGTCCAACTTTTAGTCTAGTTGGGCTTCCAAATTGGAAGTCTAAATTTGGGAGGCGGCATGCGCGCTCGTGTGTCGTACGAGGAGTACGTGGTGGCGGTCGCGCTGACCCTCGCCCGGCGGCACCGTCCGGTGTGGTCCTGGCGGCGGTGCGGCGGATCTGCCGCTGCGGTGCGGAACTGCCGTGCCGCGCACGCCATCGCATCCCGATCCGTCGCGGCCACTGGCCGGGAGAGGAGCAGACGTGACGGAGTCGCAGGTCCGGCAGATCCTGTCGGTGCACGTACCCGGCCTCGACGGCTTCTGCACGGGGTGCCGGGCATGGTGGGCGCGCCTGTCTCCGTACCCCTGTCAGCAGGTCGAATGGGCGGCCCGCCGGCAGGCGCGGACCGCCACCCGGCGCTTCCTGGACGGCCTCCGGTGACCACCCACGGGCCGGTTCTTCCGGTGTGGAGCTGCGGTGGGTGTGGCGCTCCGTGGCCCTGCCCGACGCGGCGTCGTGAGCTGCGGGCCGAGTTCGCCGGAGCGCCGGTGTCGTTGGGCTTGTACATGGGGTCTTATCTGGTGTGGGCGGCGGAGGATCTGACCTGGGTGCCGGCCGGGGTGTTGCATCAGCGCTTCCTCGGGTGGGTGCGATGAGTGTCATTCGGCCGGGCGACGAACGGTTTCATTACTGCGACGGCTCGCATCGATGGGTGCCGCTCGATCCTGACTTCGACCAGGAGGTCTGGGAGGCCATGGTGCGCGAACACCAACAGCGGCACCTGGAGGAGATCTCCCGAGGGCTTCGTCCCCGTCGGCCCAAACGGCCATAGGTGCCCACTGTCACACCCCATCGTGTACGCGAGCTGGAATGCTCGGGGGATGAGCACGGCAGACATCTATCGGGTCTTCGCCGAGCGTGAGACGCGCGGCGTGTCCCCGGCGTACGAGCGGTTGTCGCGGTCGGTGGCCGGTGACCCGGAGCTGCTCGCCCTGCTCGACACGCTGCCGCCGGCCAAGCGTCAGCCGAACCTGCTGTTCGGGGTGGTGCGGCTGCGCGGTGGGCCGGTGGACGACCCGGCGGCGTTCCGCGCGTACGTGATGGGGCACTGGCCGGACGTCGCGGCGCAGATGCGGGTGCGGGCGACGCAGACGAACGAGGCGGGGCGCTGCGCGGTGCTGCTGCCGGTGCTCGCCGCGTTGCCGCAGCCGCTGGCGTTGCTGGAGGTCGGCGCGTCCGCCGGGCTGTGCCTCTATCCGGACCGGTACGCCTACCGCTACGGCGACCGGCAGGTCGGCGAGGGCGAGCCGGTGCTCGACTGTGACCTGACCGGCACCGATCCGCCGCGGCGGCGCCCGGAGGTGGTGTGGCGGGCCGGGCTGGACGTGAACCCGCTCGACGTCACCGACCCGGCCGACGTGGCCTGGCTGGACGCGCTGATCTGGCCGGAACACCGGCACCGCCGGGAACGGCTGCGCGCCGCGGCTGCCGTCGCGGCGGCCGATCCGCCCCTGCTGGTACGCGGTGACCTGGTCGACGACCTGCCGGCGCTGGCAGCGCAGGCTCCGGCCGGGGCGACGCTCGTGGTGTTCCACAGTTCGGTGCTCTACCAGGTGCCGCCGCCCCGCCGGGACGCGTTCACCGCGCTGGTCCGGACGCTGCCCGGCCACTGGATCGCCAACGAGGACCCGTCAGTCCTGCCCCACGCCGACTTGCCCGAGCCGCCCGCCGAAGGCTTCCACAACGTCCTGGCCCTCGACGGCCGTCCCGTGGCCTGGACGACAGGCCACGGCCAGTCCCTCACCTGGTTCCGCTGACCCACCCGCCCCGCCCTTGTCTTCGGCGATCATGAAGTTGGCGGTGCGACACGCCGACGCGACGACCGCCAACTTCATGATCGACTCTCCGGCAGCACTCAGCCGACACCCGACCTGTACCGCACGTGAGGGCGGGGCAGCGAAGAGTGGTCGTCCTGGCTAGGGTTGACGATCTCGGCGGAGGGAGACGTCATGCGCGCCCGCGTGCTCCTCGCGTCGATGCTGCCGTTGATCTGGGGCGCTGTCGCCGGCTGGTGGACCCCGCGCGGGCCCGGCACGGTCGGCGCCGCACTCGTCTCCGTCGCGGTGAGCCTCGCCGTCGGACTGGCCGCCGGTTGGTTGAGCCGGTCCCGCTGGTTCATGCTTGTCGCGCCGGTGATCTTCGCGGTGGCCGTCGAGCTGGTCCGGCTGCGGCTGCGCGGGCCGACCGTCGACCGTCCGCACCTGTCCGGCTTCGGCGTCGTGGCGCTGCTCGCCGGCCGGGGCGTACACGGTCTGCTGAGCTTGTTGCCGCTGCTGGTCGGTGCCGCCTACGGCGCCGGACTGGCTCGCCGCCTCGACGCGGTGCCGCCGCGCCGGCCGGTGCCGCGCCGGCTGGGCCGGATCGGCGTCGGTCTGCTGGCCGCGTTGCTCGCGCTGGTCACCGTCGGCGCGGCCGTGCCGGGCCGCACCGACCCGATCCCCGGGGGCATCGCCCGCTTCGACACCGTCGACTCCTCCGGGCGCGAGCTGGGCCTGCTTATCAGGGGTACGGACCGCAGCGCCCCGGTACTGCTCGTGGTGCCCGGGCCACCGGGCGGCTCGGAGATCGGCGGGGTTCGCCGCCATCTGCCCGAACTGGAGCAGCGCTTCGTGGTGGCCGTGTGGGACCGTGCCGGCGGGCCGCGCTCCTGGTCGGGGTTCCGCGCCCCGTCGGACTGGCGCCTGGACGACGAGGTGGACGACCTGGTCGCGGTGGCCCGGCACCTGCGAAAACGGCTCGGCCGGGATCGGATCCACCTGGTCGCGCACTCCGGCGGCACCATCGCCGGCCTGCTCGCCGTGCGACAGCACCCGGAGCTGTTCGCCGCCTACGTGGGCGTCGGGCAGGTGGTGAGCCTGCGCGAGGCCGCTCGCAGCCAGTACGCCGACACCGTGGCCTGGGCCCGCCGCACCGGCCGGACGGCGCTCGCGGACCGGATGACCGCGCAGGGCCCGCCGCCCTACCGCGACGTCTGGGCGTACGAGCCGTTGCTGACCAATGAGGCCGGGGCCTTCCCGGTCGACCGGGAAGGCGCGAGCGAGGACGAGACCGGGACTGTCGGCAACCTGGGCGTGTCCGAGTACAGCCTGCTGGAGAAGGTGCACCTGTTCGGGTTCCTGGACGGCTGGGACGTGCTGTACCCCCGGTTGCAGGAGGTCGACTTCCGGCGTGACGTGCGGCAGCTCGCCGTGCCGGCGTACTTCGTGGACGGCGCGCAGGAGGTGCCGGGCCGGCTTCGCCTGTTCGACGAGTGGTACGCGCAGCTTCAAGCACCGCGCAAGGACCATCTGGTGATCCCGCGCGCCGGGCACCGTTCGATGTTCGAGCGGCCCGAGGCGTTCGTGCCGTACCTGGATCGCCTGCGGACCGACGGCGGCCCGGGCGGCAACTAGGGCGGGCAGGGCGTCCGTAGACTTCAGCGGTGCGTGACGAGCTGGCGGGACGGCCCCTGACCGAACCCCACCCGTCCCGGTTGTCGCCGGATCACCCCGGGCGGGAACGCATCCTCGCCGCGCACGCGGCCGCGCTCGCCGGGGAGGCCGGCTACCTGGACCCGGAGACCGGGCTGTTCGTGCTCAGCGCCGGGTTCCTGGCCCGGCGCGGCACGTGCTGCGGGCGAGGCTGCCGGCACTGTCCGTACGTGGCCGATTAGGGGGCTTCCGTCCCCGCTGGGGCACGCCGTACGGTGTCCGACGGAACTCCGGCGGGTCGGACCCGCCGCCGACCGCGGAGGTCTCCCGTGCGTGCCCGAATCTGGCTGGCCGTTCCGGCCGTCCTGCTCGCCGCCGGCTGCGCCGACGAGGCGCCGACCCGGTCCGGGCCGCCGGCCCCGCCTCCGCCGGTGCCGGTCGCGGCGGCGTCCTCGGGCGGGGCGTGCCGGCTGCTCGACTTCGCGGTGATCGCCGAGCACACCGGCGGCACGTTCGACGTGGCGGCGGCCACCGAGCGGGGCGACACCCACACGTGCGTGGTCCGGGCGGCCGGGGCGGTGCTGCCGGAGCTGACGCTGTCGGTGACCGAGACGTCGATCGACGCGGCCACGTTCGCCCTGGACGTGCAGCCGGGCGGCGCGGCGAAGATCAGCAAGCTGGGCAAGGCCGCCTACCGGCGCACGCTGCCCAAGACCGCGAAGTCCGGCCCGGCCGCCGAGGTCGGCTGGCTGGCCACCGAGGGACGGCTGGCCACCCTGCGCTGGACCGCCCCGGCCGGCACCGCGAAGGCGGAGGCGGACAAGACGGCCGGCAAGCTGGTCACGCTGGCCAAGGTGATCGACACCAGGCAGCTCTGATCGCAGGTAGCCGAGCAGCTCTGACCGGAAGCCGGCCTCAGCGGGCCGCGACGAACACCCGGGACGCCACCTCGCGGGGCAGCCGGACCCGGTCACCGGAGCGGTCGATGGAGACGGCGTCGCGTTCCTGCGCCACAGTCACTGTCGCGCCCGGGTCGACGCCGGCGGCGTGCAACTGCCGGAGCACGTCCGAGTCGGTCTGCACGCTCTCGCAGATCCGCCGCACCACGACCGGACCGGACAGGCCGGGGAAAGCCAGGTTGCGCTCGCCCTCGACGGTGTCGGCAAGCGTCTGGCCGGGGTCACCCAGCTCCGCCAGGCCCGGGATCGGGTTGCCGTACGGCGAGCGGGTCGGGCGGTTGAGCAGGTCGAAGACCCGCTTCTCCACCGCGTCGCTCATCACGTGCTCCCACCGGCAGGCCTCTTCGTGGGCCTCCTCGTAGGGCATCCCGATCACGTTCACCAGCAGCAACTCGGCCAGCCGGTGCTTGCGCATCACCGACACGGCGGTGTTGCGCCCCTGCGGCGTGAGAGTCAGGTGCCGGTCGCCCTCGACTGTGAGCAGGCCGTCGCGCTCCATGCGGGCGACGGTCTGGCTGACGGTCGGACCACTCTGCTTCAGCCGCTCGGCGATGCGGGCACGAAGCGGCGGCACCCCCTCCTCCTCGAGTTCGAGGATGGTGCGCAGGTACATCTCGGTGGTGTCAACAAGGTCGTGCTTCACGTCTGCGGCCTCCTGGGCTCCGATGGTACCCGCTCCCACCGACCGTCGACGCAGGCGAAGCCGGAGGTGGCGGGCCGAATGGTGTTGACTGGGCCGCATGGCCGCCACCACAGACCTGCTGGTCGAGCCCGACCGGCTCGCCGCCGAACTCGATCACGCCGACCCGCCGACCCTGCTCGACGTCCGCTGGCGGCTGACCGGCCCGCCCGGGCGCGACGACCACACCGCGGGCCACCTGCCCGGCGCCGTCTTCGTGGACCTGGACACCGAGCTGTGCGGGCCGCCCGGCGCCGCCGGGCGACACCCGCTTCCGGACCCGGCGGCGTTGCAGGCCGCGCTGCGGGCCGCGGGCGTCCGCGCCGGTCGTCCCGTGGTGGTGTACGACGGCGGCGACGGCATGTCCGCCGCCCGCGCCTGGTGGACGCTGCGCTGGGCCGGGCACCGGCAGGTGCGGGTGCTGCACGGCGGCTTCCCGGCCTGGACGGCAGCCGGCCTGCCGGTCGACACGAGCGTGCCCGCCCCGGTCCCGGGCGACGTGACGGTGGCGCCCGGCGCGTTGCCGGTGCTCGACGCCGCCGCTGCCGCCCGGCTCGCCGCCGCCGGGCCCGGCGTGCTGATCGACGTACGGGCCGCGCCGCGTTACCGGGGCGAGCACGAGCCGGTCGACCCGGTCGCCGGGCACGTGCCGGGCGCTGTGAACCTGCCCGCACCGGAGTACGTCACGCAGGGCCGGTTCCCCGCCGCCGAGGCGCTCCGGGAGCGGTTCGCCGCCGCCGGGGTGGACGCGGACGCGCCGGTCGGTGCGTACTGCGGCTCCGGGGTGACCGCCGCGCAGGCCGTGCTCGCGCTGCACCTGGCCGGTCGCCCGGACGCCGCGTTGTACGTCGGCTCGTGGAGCGAGTGGGTGGCCGACCCGGACCGTCCGGTCGCGACCGGTGGCACGTCCGGCCGGTGAGCGTACGACTGGTGGGCGCGTCCCGGACCACGTGCGACGATGGCCGCATGGCCGACGACACGGTGGTGGTGTGGGACGAGGCTCTCCTCGCCTACGACATGGGCGACCATCCCCTCGACCCGGTCCGGGTCGAGCTGACGATGGCGCTCGCCCGTGAACTGGGTGTGCTGGACCGGCCCGGCGTGCGGTTGGTCAAGCCCGAGCCGGCCGACGACGCGCTGCTCACGCGCGTACACGATCCGGCCTACCTGGACGCGGTCCGGTCCGCGCCGCGCGACCCGCTGTTCGCCGGCTTCGGTCTGGGCACCTCGGACAATCCGGTCTTCGACGGGATGCACGAGGCGAGCGCGCTGATCGCCGGCGCCACGACGGCCGCCGCCGAGGCGGTGTGGCGCGGCGACGCCCGGCGCGCGGTGAGCGTGGCCGGCGGGCTGCACCACGCGATGCCCGCCCGGGCCGCCGGGTTCTGCGTCTACAACGACCCGGCCGTGGCCATCGCGCGGCTGCTCGACCTCGGCGCGCAGCGCATCGCGTACGTGGACGTGGACGTGCACCACGGCGACGGCGTGCAGGAGATTTTCTACCGCGACCCGCGGGTGCTCACGATCAGCCTGCACGAGACGCCGCTCGCACTGTTCCCCGGCACCGGGTTCCCGGACGAGACCGGCGGCCCGGGCGCGGAGGGCACCGCCGTCAACGTGCCGCTGCCCCCGGGGGTGGGCGACGCGGGCTGGCAGCGGGCGTTCCACGCGATCGTGCCGTCGGTGCTGCGCGCGTTCCGGCCGCAGGTGCTGGTCACCCAGTGCGGCGCCGACGGGCACCGCAAGGATCCGCTGGCCGACCTGCACCTGTCGGTGGACGGGCAGCGGGCCACCTACCGCGCGCTGCGGGCGCTCGCCGACGAGCTGTGCGACGGCCGCTGGGTCGCCACCGGCGGCGGCGGGTACGCGCTGGTCGAGGTGGTGCCCCGGGCGTGGACGCACCTGCTGGCGATCGCCACCGGCGAGCCGGTCGACCCGGCCACGCTCACCCCGCCGGGCTGGCGGGACCTGGCCGCGCGGCGGCGACCCGGGCACGAGGTGCCGCTGCGGATGACCGACGACGTGGACCCGTCGTACCAGCCGTGGCAGCCCAGCGGCGAGCCGAACGCGGTGGACCGGGCCGTCGCGGCCACCCGCAAGGCCGTCTTCCCGCTGCTCGGGCTCGATCCGCACGACCCGCGCGACTGAGCCGGCGGCAGGGGAGGACCGACCGGTGACCACCGTCGAGCAACCGCTGGACGTGCTGCTCAGTGACGGCACGACCGTCCAGCTGCGACAGATCCGCCCGGAGGACGCGCCCGAGATCGTGGCCATGCACGGCCGTTTCTCGGAGCGCACCCGATACCTGCGGTACTTCTCGCCGTACCCGCGCATCCCGGAACGCGACCTGAAGCGCTTCGTCAACGTCGACCACCGCGACCGGGAGGCGTTCGTGGTGCTCGCCGGCGAGCGGATCGTCGCCGTCGGCCGCTACGAGCGGCTCGGCCCCGCCTCGCCCGAGGCCGAGGTGGCGTTCGTGGTCGAGGACGCCTACCAGGGCCGGGGCATCGGGTCGGTGCTGCTGGAGCACCTTGCCGACGCGGCCGGGCGCAACGGCATCGTGCACTTCGTCGCCGAGGTGCTCCCGGCCAACGGGGCGATGCTGCGGGTCTTCGCCGACTTCGGCTACCAGGTCCAGCGCCAGTACGCCGACGGCGTGGTGCACCTGAGCTTCCCGATCGCGCCCACCGAGGCGACCCTGGAGGTGCAGCGCGGCCGGGAGCACCGCACCGAGGCGCGGTCGATCGCCCGGCTGCTCGCGCCGCGCGGCATCGCCGTCTACGGCGCCAGCACCACCGGCCAGGGCGTCGGCGCGGCGCTGCTCGGGCACCTGCGCGACGGCGGCTTCGCCGGGGCGATCGTGCCGGTGCACCCGAGCGCGGCGACGGTGGCGGGGCTGCCCGCGTACCCGTCGGCTGCCGACGCCGGCCAGGACGTCGACCTCGCGGTGGTGGCTGTTCCGCCGGACGCGGTGACCGACGTGGTGCACGACGCGGCCCGCGCGGGCGCGCACGGCCTGGTGGTGATCTCCGCCGGGTTCGCCGAGTCCGGCCCGGCCGGCGCGGCGGCGCAGCGCGCGCTGGTCCGCGCCGCGCACCTGGCCGGCATGCGCGTGGTCGGCCCGAACTGCCTCGGCGTTGCCAACACCGACCCGGCGGTACGCCTCAACGCCACGCTCGCGCCGGTGCTGCCCGCGGCGGGCCGGGTCGGCGTGTTCAGCCAGTCCGGCGCGTTCGGGGTGGCGCTGCTGGCCGAGGCGTCCCGGCGCGGGCTCGGGCTGTCCAGCTTCGTCTCGGCCGGCAACCGGGCCGACGTGTCCGGCAACGACCTGCTCCAGTACTGGCAGGACGACCCGGCCACCGACGTCATCACGCTCTACCTGGAGACGTTCGGCAACCCGCGCAAGTTCGCCCGGCTGGCCCGGCGCATCGGCCGCCGCAAGCCGGTGGTGGCGCTCGCCTCGCTGGCCCGGCCGCCTGGTGTGGGGGACGCGCCCGCGCTGGACGCGGCTGCGGTGAGCGCGCTGTTCGCCCAGTCCGGGGTGATCCGGGTGGACACCGTGTCCGAACTGCTCGACGTGGGCGTGCTGCTGGCCCACCAGCCGCTGCCGGCCGGGCGGCGGGTGGCGGTGGTGGGCAACTCGTCGGCGCTGACCGGGCTGGCCGCGACCGCCTGCGCGGCCCAGGAACTGACAGTCGCCGACGGCTACCCGCAGGACGTCGGGCCGAGCGCGGGCGCCGCCGCGTACGCCGCCGCGCTCGGCGACGCGGTGGCCGACGAGCGGGTGGACGCCGTGGTGGCGGTGTTCGCGCCGCCGCTGCCGGGCCAGCTCGCCGACCCGGTGGCCGACTTCGCGGCGGCGCTGCCCGACGCGCGGGTCACCGGCAAGCCGGTGGTGGCGACGTTCCTGGCCGGGCTGGTGCCGGCCGGGGTGCCGGCGTACCCGAGCGTGGAGGAGGCGGTACGCGCGCTGGGCCGGGTGACCGCGTACGCGGACTGGCTGCGCCGGCCCGCCGGTGTGCTGCCGGAACTGGCCGACGTGGACCGGGCGGCCGGGCACGCCGCGCTGCGGCCCGACGGCGCCGACGCGGCGGCGTTGCTGCGCGCGTACGGGATCGACGTGGTGGAGTCGGTGCCGGCCGGCAGCGCCGAGGAGGTGCTGGCGGCTGCCGAACGGCTCGGCCGGCCGGTGGCGCTCAAGGCCGCCGCCCCCGGGTTGCGGCACCGCCTCGACCTGGGCGCGGTACGCCTCGACCTGACCGACGCCGCCGCGCTGCGCCGCGCGTACGCCGAGATGGCCCCGGTGTTCGGCGCGGAGGTGCTGGTCCAGCCGATGGTCGCGCCGGGTGTGGCGTGCGTGGTGGAGCTGGTGGAGGATCCGGCGTTCGGGCCGGTGGTCGGTTTCGGGCTCGGTGGCGTGGCGACCGAGCTGCTCGGCGACCGGGCCTGGCGGGCGGTCCCGCTCACCGACCGGGACGCCGCCGAACTGGTCGACGAGCCCCGCGCGGCGCCGCTGCTGCGCGGGCACCGGGGCGCCGCGCCGGTGGACCGGGCGGCCCTTGTCGACCTGCTGGTGCGGGTCGGCCGCCTGGCCGACGAGCAGCCGCGGGTGCGGTCGCTCACGCTCAACCCGGTGCTGGCCCGGCCGGACGGCATCTCGGTGCTGCACGCCACCGTGCGCACCGGCGCGGAGGCCGCCCGCCCGGACACCGGCCCGCGCCGCTTGTAAGGAAGGGCCCCTTCTTAACGCCTCCGGTAGAGAAGGGGCCCCCTTTTAACACCGCTCACCCACGCTCGGAGATCTGCTGCACCGACCACTCGTTGCCGTCCGGGTCGCGGAAGAACACGAAGCCGACGTTGTCCAGCGGATGCGGCACCGGGCGCGGGTTCTGGCCCATCACCTGGATCTCGCTCACCTCGACGCCCCGCTCGACCAGTTCGGCGCGCGCCCGCTCCAGGTCCGGTACGACGAGTTGCACGCCCTTGAGCGAGCCCGGCGGCATCTCCGGTACGACGCCCCGGCCGAGGACGATCGAGCACCCGGAGCCCGGGGGAGTGAGTTGGACGATCCGCCCCGCGCCGCCCAGATCCGTGTCGTGGTCGAGGACGAAGCCGAGCCGCTGCGCGTAGAACTCCTTGGCCCGGTCCACGTCGGAGACCGGCACCACCACCACTTCCAGTGTCCAGTTCATGTCGTCGCTCCTGTCGTCGAATCGGTGTGCAGCACTGCCGCGAGCCGGTCGAACGCCTCGCCCAGGCCGCGGGTCATCGGGTAGCGCAGGACGGTGTCGCGCCCCTGCGCGGTGGCGTACCGCAGGTGGGTGACGACTGTGGTCCGGTCCGCCGAGCCGGTGAAGTCGTGGCGGACCAGCGTCTCGCCCGGATAGGACTGGTCGTCGAAGAGTTCGGTGCAGACCAGCCGCGCCGGCGGGTCGACCTCCCGGTACGTGCCGCCCTGGCCCATCAGATCGCCGTCCGGGCCTCGGGAGACGAACCGCCAGCGCCCGCCCACCCGCAGGTCCACCTCGCACTCGACGAGGTGCCAGCCCCGGGCGCCCCACCAGCGGACCAGCAGCTCCGGGCGGGTGAAGGCGGCGAACACGAGGTGGCGCGGAGCGGCGAAGTCGCGGCTGAGCCGGATCTCCCGGTCGCCGGGCAGGGACACGGTCAGGCCGGTCACCGCTGCTCCCCGGCGGTCAGTTCGGCGAGCACCTCGTCCAGTCGCGCATAGCTCTCGGCCCAGTAGTCCCGGTAGTCCGCCAGCCACGCGACCGCCTCCCGCAGCGGCCGGGCGTCGAGCCGGCAGGGACGGCGCTGGGCGTCCCGGCCCCGGGTGACCAGGCCGGCGCGTTCGAGCACCTTGAGGTGCTTGGAGACGGCCGGCTGGCTCATCGCGAACGGCTCGGCCAGCTCGGTGACAGTCGCCTCCCCGGCGGCCAGCCGGGCGAGGATGGCACGCCGGGTGGGGTCGGCGAGCGCGGCGAAGGTGGCGTCGAGCAGATCCGCGGGCACTTTCATAACCTCCTGGTTGTGTAACCAGTCGGTTGTATACGGTGGGAGCGCCCGGGTCAAGCGCGACAGGCCCCGGCGAACCGCCGGGGCCTGTCGGGGCTGGGGTGGGTCAGCAGGCGTACGCCTCCAGCCGGTTCGCCCGCTCCGGGTCGCGCAGCTTGAGCAGCGTGACCTTCTCGATCTGCCGGATCCGCTCCCGGGACAGGCCGAACTCGCGGCCGACCTCGTCCAGCGTGCGCTGCCGGCCGTCGTCCAGGCCGAAGCGCAGCCGGATCACCGCCTGCTCCCGCTGGGACAGCGTGGCCAGCACGATGCGGACCTCGTTGCGCAGCTCGCCGTTGGTGGCGGCGTCGCCCGGCTCGGTACGCGGGTCGACGGCGGCGACGAAGTCGCCGAGCGCGCTCTCGCCGTCCTCGCCGACGGCCTGGTCCAGGCTGACCGGCTCCCGGTCGTAGGAGATCAGCTCGATCACCTGGAACTCCGGGATCTCCAGCGCCGTGGCGACCTCGCTGACGGTGGGCTCGCGGCCCAGCGTCACCGACAGCTCGCGGCGCACCCGGACCATCCGGTTGACCTGCTCGACCATGTGCACCGGGATGCGGATGGTGCGGGCCTGGTCGGCCATGGCGCGGGTGATGGCCTGGCGGATCCACCAGGTGGCGTAGGTGGAGAACTTGTAGCCCTTGGTGTAGTCGAACTTCTCGACCGCGCGGATCAGGCCGAGGTTGCCCTCCTGGATGAGGTCGAGGAAGGCCATGCCGCGACCGGTGTAGCGCTTGGCGATGCTCACCACCAGCCGCAGGTTGGCCTCCAGCAGGTGGTCCTTGGCGGCGCGGCCCTCGGCCGCGATCAGCGCCAGGTCCGCGTGCAGCTCGGCGGAGACGGGGGTGCAGGTGGCCAGCTTCTCCTCGGCGAAGAGGCCGGCCTCGATCCGCTTGCTCAGCTCGACCTCCTGCGCCGCGGTGAGCAGCTTGGTGCGGCCGATGCCGTTCAGGTACGCCCGGACCAGATCGGTGGAGACGCCGCGCTCGTCGGTGGCGTCGAGGTCCGTGAGGGTGACGTCCATGTCCTGGTGCTCGATCATCTGCTGGGTCATCTCTGTTCTCCCCGTGTCCGACGTGCCTACCGGTCCCGTGCCGCCCACGCGGTGGTGGCCGATGACAAACAGCTTGGCGGTCGGGGCGTGAGACGGGAGTGAGGCGATCGGAGACCCGACAGGAATCCCGGCCGGAATCCGGCGTTCCCTTGCCCGGCGCGGTTACCGTGCCACCGACCGGCCGTCGGGGCCGGCACGGCACTGACGATCGGAGAACGTGGTGGTCTTCAAGCGGCTCATGCAGGCGATGGGTGTGGGTGGACCGTCGGTGGAGACGGTGCTGGCCAACCCGAACTGCCGCCCCGGCGGCGAGCTGGCGGGCCGGATCCAGGTGGTCGGCGGCGACCACCCGGTGGACGTGAGCTACATCGCACTCGGCCTGGTCACGCGAGTCGAGGTGGAGAGCTCCGACAGCGAGTACGACGTGAACCAGGAGTTCGGCCGGGCCCAGGTGACCGGTGCGTTCCGGCTGGAGCCGGGGCAGCGGCACGACGTGCCGTTCCGCTTCCAGGTGCCCTGGGAGACGCCGCTGACCGACCTGTACGGCCAGCACCTGCACGGCATGACGATGGGTCTGCGTACCGAGCTGGAGGTGGCTCGGGCGATGGACAAGGGCGACCTGGACCCGGTGGCGGTGCACCCGCTGCCGGCCCACGAGCGGCTGCTGGAGGCGCTGCTACGGCTGGGCTTCCGGTTCGCGCGGGCCGACGTCGAGCGTGGACACATCTACGGTCTGCACCAGCAGCTGCCCTTCTACCAGGAGATCGAGTTCTACCCGGCGCCGCAGTACGCGGGCGCGATGAACCAGCTCGAGGTCACCTTCGTGACCGATCCGCGCCAGGTCCACGTGGTGCTGGAGCTGGACAAGCGGGGCGGCCTGTTCACCGAGGGCCGGGACGCGTTCGGCCGGTTCACGGTGGACCACGCGACGGCGGACCGGACGGACTGGGCCGCCCAGCTCGACGGCTGGCTGCGTCAGTCGCTGTCCCGCCGGGGGCTGTTCTTCTAGGCCTCAGAGGTCGAGCACGAGGGTCCGGGGACCGACGTTGACGCTCTCCACCAGCATGTGGGCGCGGAAGCGGCCGGTCTCCACCTTCGCACCCCGGGCGCGCAACTGTTCGACCACGGCGTCCACCAGGGGTTCGGCCACCTCGGCGGGCGCGGCGGCGGTCCAGCTCGGTCGCCGGCCCTTGCGGGCGTCGCCGTAGAGCGTGAACTGGCTGACCACCAGCAGCGGCGCCCCGACGTCGGCGGCGCTGCGCTCGTCGTCGAGGATGCGCAGCTCGTGCAGCTTGCGGGCCATGGTGGCGGCCACCTGCGGGGTGTCGGTGTGGGTGACGCCGAGCAGCACCAGCAGCCCGTCGGCGATCTCACCGGTCACCTCGTCGTCGACAGTCACCCGGGCCCGGCCGACGGTCTGCACCACCGCCCGCATCAGTCGGTCACCGGCTCGACGATGCCGCGCTCGACCAGGTGCGCCACGATCGGTCCGGCCGCCTCGGCCAGCTCGTCCGGGGCCACGTCGTGCGCGGCGGCCAGCAGGGCGAGCTGGTCGCGCAGCGGCAGCCGGCCGTCGGCACCGCCGACCAGGGCGAGCACCAGCGGGTCGATCTCCTCGGACCAGCGCAGCCCGCGCGGCATGGCCAGGACCTGCCGGTCCACAGCCCAGCCGTCGTCGCCCATGGTGGCCTCCTGCCGCAGCTGGAGCCCGTCGGCGGCGCGGTAGCGGGCGGCGAGCAGGCCCTCGGTGTCCCGGGTGCGCAGCCAGTCCTGCCGGGCGAACCACTCGCCGATCCGGTCGCCCAGCGGCGGCTCGACCCGCTGGCGCAGGTCCTCCACCCGGACGACCGGCTGGTCGTGGCCGGAGCGGCGCAGCGAGACGATGCCGAAGCCGATCGCCTCCACCTTGTGCGCGTCGAACCAGTCCAGCCAGGCCGCCATCCGCTGCGGGTCGGCGCTCTCGCCGACGTCGGTGAGCCACAGGTTCACGTACGCCATCGGGTCGGCCACCTCGCGCTGGATCACCCAGGCGTCCAGGCCGGTGCCGGCGAACCAGCCGGTGACCCGCTCGGCCCAGTCCTCGCCGGTGACGTGCACCCAGTTCGCCAGGTACTGCATGGTGCCGCCCTCGGTGAGCAGGTCCGGCGCGGCTGCGGCCAGCTCCGCGCCGATCGCGTCGCCGACCCGACCGGAGTCCCGGTAGACGTGCGTGGTGGTGCCCGGGCCGACCACGAACGGCGGGTTGCTGACCACCAGGTCGAAGCGGCGCCCGGCCACCGGCGCGACCATGTCCCCGCGCAGCAGCTCCCAGTCCTGACCGTTGAGCACGGCGGTGGTCGCGGCGAACCGCAGCGCCCGCTCGGAGACGTCGGTGGCGGTGACCCGGCGGGCGTGGGTGCCCAGGTGCAGCGCCTGGACGCCGGAGCCGGTGCCGAGGTCGAGCGCGGTGTCCACGGTCGGGCGGACGGCCGCCGAGATCAGCGTCTGGGTGGCGCCGCCGATGCCCAGCACGTGCTCGGCGTGCAGCGGGCGCCCGGGCCGCGCGCTGGCCGGCACGTCGGCGAGCACCCACCAGTCGTCCCCGTACGGCTCCAGGTCGACCCCGGCGCGCAGGCCGTCGCCGTGCCGCTCCACGATGCCTCCGGCCAGCGCCTCGTCCAGGGCGAGCGGGGCCAGCGCGGCGGCCACCGCCGCCTCCGGCTCGGTCTGGTCGCAGATGAAGACGCGGATCAGCGTGGCCAGCCGGTCCCGGTCCTCGGTGGCGCGCAGCGCGGCCCGGTAGTCGTTGCGGGCCACCGCGCCGGTGCCCTGCGGGCCCAGGCGGTCGGCGATCCCGTTGGCGGTGAAGCGGGCGAGCGTGAGCGCGGTGCGCAGCGCGTCGACCCCGGCGGGGGAGAGCAGCATGTCGTGACGGTCCACGTGCTCATCCTGCCTCGGGCGCGGTCCGGCGTGGCGCGCACCCGCCGATCCATAACGTGGACCGTATCTATCGGCAACTATCTCTTTCATGTGTATCGATCTCTGGTTAGCATTCCTGCCAACATCCGTCGATGGGGCGATCCGGCCACAAACCGGGCCGCCCGGTAGGGAGCCAGACGATGCCCGACGTGTCCCTTCCCCGGCGGCGCGCGCTGCGTGCGCTCGCCGTCACGGCCGCCGCCGCGGCCTTCGCCGCCGCCGCCTCCACGCCTGCTCTCGCCGCGCCCACCGGGGAGATCCGGTACGCCGGCGCCGCGGACGCCGTCAGCGGCAGCTACGTGGTCGTGCTCAAGGGCGACGCGGTCGGCACCGCGAACACCCTCGCCGCCCGTACCGCCGTCCCGGACCGGGCCGCCGGCCTGGCCAAGCGCTACGGCGGCAACGTCGGCACGGTGTGGAGCTCCGCTCTCACCGGCTACAGCGCGAAGATGACCCCCGCCCAGGCGCGCCGCCTGGCCGCCGACCCGGCCGTCGCGTACGTCGAGCAGGACCGCGTGATGACCACCCAGGGCACCCAGACCGGCGCCACCTGGGGCCTGGACCGGATCGACCAGCGCAACCTGCCGCTGAACAGCACCTTCACCTACCCGAACACCGCCAGCAACGTGCGCGCCTACATCATCGACACGGGCATCCGCACCACGCACAGCGACTTCGGCGGCCGGGCCACCTGGGGCACCAACACGGTGGACACCAACAACACCGACTGCAACGGCCACGGCACCCACGTCGCCGGCACGGTCGGCGGCACCAGGTACGGCGTGGCCAAGAGCGTGCGCCTGGTGGCCGTCAAGGTGCTCAACTGCTCCGGCAGCGGCACCACCGCCGGCGTGATCAGCGGCGTCAACTGGGTCACCTCGAACGCGGTGAAGCCGGCCGTGGCCAACATGAGCCTCGGCGGCGGCGCCAGCACCACGCTGGACAACGCGGTGGCCAACTCGATCAACTCCGGCATCACGTACGCGCTCGCGGCCGGCAACTCCAGCGCCAACGCGTGCAACTCCTCGCCGGCCCGCGTCGCCTCGGCGATCACCGTCGGCTCGACCACCAGCACCGACGCGCGGTCGTCCTTCTCCAACTACGGCTCCTGCGTGGACATCTTCGCCCCGGGTTCGTCGATCACCTCGGCGTGGCGTACCAGCGACACCGCCACCAACACGATCAGCGGCACCTCGATGGCGTCCCCGCACGTGGCCGGCGCGGCGGCGCTCGTCCTGTCCGCGAACACCTCCTACACCCCGGCTCAGGTGGCCAGCTACCTGACCAGCAACGCCACCACCGGCAAGGTGACCAGCCCGGGCTCGGGCTCGCCGAACCGGCTGCTCTTCGTCGTCAACTGACGACACGGGTGACCTGACCACTCCGTGGGCCGCGGCCCGGTGGACCTCCCAGGGGTCCGCCGGGCCGCGTCACGTCGTCGGGGAGTCGCCGCCCCCGACCGGCGGCCGGCGCGGCACTATGGTCCCCATGACGCTGTCACTGCCCATCGACCCGCAGGCCAACGAGCTGCTGGCACGCAGCCCGCTGGCCCTGCTCCTCGGCATGGTGCTGGACCAGCAGGTGCCGATGGAGAAGGCGTTCTCCTCCCCGTACGTGCTGGCGCAGCGCCTCGGCCACGAGCCCGACGCCGCGGAACTGGCCGGGTACGACCCGGACGCCCTCGTGGAGATCTTCGCCCGGCCGCCCGCGCTGCACCGCTTCCCCAAGGCGATGGCGGCCCGGGTGCAGGAGGTGTGCCGGGCGCTCGTCGAGCGCTACGACGGCGACCCGGCCCGGCTCTGGTCCGACGTGACCGACGGCTGGGAGCTGCTGCGCCGGGTGGGTGAGCTGCCCGGGTTCGGCCGGCAGAAGGCGCAGATCTTCGTCGCGCTGCTCGGCAAGCGGTTCGGGATCACCCCGGACGGCTGGCGCGAGGCAGCCGGCGACTACGGCGACGCGGACGCCCACCGTTCGGTCGCGGACGTGACCGATCCCGAGTCGCTGCGCCGGGTACGCGAGTTCAAGCAGCGGATGAAGGCGGAGGCGAAGGCCGCGAAGGGCTGATCCGCCGTACGCCGCCGCAACCGGCCCGCCGTCCCTGTCGTTGGTCGCCAGGACGGGGGACAGGGGCGGACGATGACCGAGCAGCGGGGCGGGGCGCTGCTGCGTACCGCGTCCAGCCCCGGGCGGGCCACCTTCCTGGAGCTCTTCTTCGACCTGGTCTTCGTGTTCGCGCTGACCCGGGTCTCCCAGCGGCTGATCAACGGCGTCGACGGCTCCGCCGGTGCGGTGGCCGCCGACGTGGGCAGGACCCTGCTGCTGTTCCTGGTGCTCTGGCAGGTCTGGACGATCACCACCTGGGTCACCAGCCGGTACGAGCCGGAGCGCGCCGTCATCCAGGTCGTGGTGGTCGGCACCATGTTCGGCAGCCTGGTGCTGGGCGTGACCCTGCCCCGCGCCCTGGAGGAGCGGGCGTTGCCGTTCGCGCTCGCGTACGTGGTGGTGATGGTCGGGCGGCCGCTGCTGATCGCGGTGGCGTTGCGTGCCCACCCGCGGCGTCTGGTCCCGCTGCGGCTCGCCGTCTGGGCGGGGGTCAGCGCCCCGCTGTGGATCGCCGGCGCGCTGATGCCCGGTCCGCGCCTGGCGCTGTGGGTCGTCGCGCTGGCGGTGGACCATCTCGGCACGTTCCTGGGCTGGCCGCTGCCGTGGATCGGGGCGTCGCGCATCCGGCAGTGGCTCGTCGCCGGGGAGCACCTGGCAGAGCGCTACCAGCAGATCTTCCTCATCGCGCTCGGCGAGTCGATCCTGGTGATCGGCGTGACCTACAGCGGGAAGGAGTTCTCCGGCGACGCGGCGGTGGCGTTCACGATCTCGTTCGTGATCACGGCGTTGCTCTGGCGCATCTACTTCTACCGGGCCGGTCACCTGCTGGCGGAGGCGCTGCGGATGGCCGGCACGCCAGGGCGGCTGGCCGAGTCGGCGGCGCAGACCCACCTGTTCATGGTGCTCGGGGTGCTCAGCGCCGCGGTCGGTTACGAGCTGGTGATCGCCCACCCGTACGACACGGCCCGGCCGAACTGGCTGGTCTTCGTGGTGGGCGGCCCGGCGCTGTTCCTGGCCGCCCGCTCCCGGTTCGAGTACGAGATCTTCGGCCGGGTGTCCCGCCCCCGGCTGGCCGGGCTGCTGGCCCTGGTGCTGCTCCTGCCCGCGCTGGCGACCGTGCCGGCGATGTTCGCGCTCGGCGCGGTGGCCCTCGTGCTGGCGCTCGTCGCGTTCGCCGACGCCCGCCGGGCCTGGCACCGGCCGCCGGAGTCCTCCGCCTCGCCGATCGGGCGGGAGGCGCTCGGCGAGGGCGGCCCGGAGGCGTGAGCCGTCAGGCGGCGGTCGGGCGGGACAACGACGCCAGCGCGCGGCGTACGTCGGCCAGCGAGACGGTGGCCGAGTCGTCCAGGTCGGCCAGGCCGGCCTCGATCCACTGCCGCATCAGTGTGGTCACCCCGATGCCGCGCGCGTCGGCGGCGGCGCGGACCCGCTCGTACGTCTCCAGCGGGAGCCGGACCGACCGGCTGACCATCGGCACGTCGGTGTCGGGGGTGGGCAGCTGCGCCGGTGACGTGTCGTCGATCAGGTCGGCGAACGCGTCGCCTCCGGCGTGGAACCGCTTGGTCGCCTCGTCACGGTGCATCGTGACCGCCTCCTCGTCGGCGTGATCTCCGCACCGCCTCGTCGTAGCGCTTGGCCTCGACGTCGCTCAGTTCGCGGGCGGTGAGGATGTCCCAGTCGTTGTCGGTGCCGTCGGCCTCGGCCAGCAGCACGGCGAGCCGCCGGCCCCGGTGGTCGGTGGCGTAGACCACCATCACGTCGTCCCCGAGGTGGCGGATGACCCGGCGCTTGCTGTGCAGGGCCTCCCAGACTTCCCCGGGCGTGACGTCGTAGACCCGCAGGTTCGCCAGCGCCTCGTCGGTGAAGCTGAACCGGTTGGCCACGGGCGAAGCGTACCACGCACGTAACACGCACCCGGCTGTCACGAATTTCGCCGATCATCCGTCCGGAGTGACAGGATGGGCCCTGTCCCCTCGTAGGAGGTCCGTGGTGAAGCGTCAGGCGTACCAGCCGATACTGATCACCGACGCCCCGCGCAGCCAGGACGACCAGCTCAACAGCCGGCAGAAGCGATACGTGCTGATGATGGCCATCCGGGTCGCGTGTCTGGTGGCCGGCGCGATCCTGGTCGGCGCGAAGGCCCCGCTGCTCTGGCTCTGGCTGCCGCTGTGCGCGCTCGGCATGGTGCTCGTGCCCTGGCTGGCGGTGCTGCTGGCGAACGACCGGCCGCCGAAGGAGGAGCACCGCCTGGCGAACCGGTTCCAGAACCGGCGCCGCGAGGAGCCCGCGCCCACGGCTCTGACCGCCGAGGAGAACCCGCACAAGATCATCGACGCCGAGCCCTGACCGGCCCGGGCGGAGCACCGCCCGGACCGGCCGCAGGCGTCAGGGAGCCGGGCGGGCGCCCACTGTCGTCACGGCGAGCGCGCCCAGGTCACCGGCGCGGCCCAGCGCCGCACGCGGGTCGGCCCCGGCCAGCCACGCGGTGAGCAGCCCGGCCGCGAACGCGTCCCCGGCGCCGGTCACGTCCACCACGTCCACGCCGGGCGCGGGGGCGAACTCCACCACACCGCCGCGCTCCACCCACACCGCGCCCGCCGCGCCGCGCTTGACCACCACCCGGTGCGCCACCGCGGTGAGCGCCCGCGCCTGCGCCGCCGGGTCCAGCCCGCCGGCCAGCACCGTCGCCTCGTCCGTGTTGACGAGCAGCAGGTCGACGTCGCGTACCCAGGTCAGGAACGCCCCGCCGACGCGCCGCAGCGGCGCCGCGGACGCCGCGTCGACGCTGACTGTCAGCCCGCGCTCGCGAGCGGTGGCCAGCGCGCGCAGGCCGGCGCCGCGCGACCCGACGTCCAAGAGGGTGTACGCGGACAGGTGCAGATGCCCGGCGTCGGGCGCGGCGGCCAGGGCCGCGTCCACGTGCGCGGCGGTCAGCCGCAGGTTCGCGCCGCGCTGGCTGACCATCGTGCGCTCCCCGTCGTGGGTGAGCACGATGACGGTGCCGGTCGGGTAGCCCTCGTGCCGCTCCACCGCGCAGTCGACACCGATGCGGGTCAGCTCGGCCACCCGCTCCCGGCCGGTCTCGTCGTCGCCGACGGCGGCGACCAGCGTCACCGCGGCGCCCTGCCCGGCGAGCCAGGCCGCTGTGTTCGCCGCCTGCCCGCCGCCGCTGAACCGGATGCCGGCCGCGGTGTCCGAGCCGGTCGCGAGCGGCCCGGACAGCACCGCGAGCACGTCGGTGATCACGTCGCCGACGACGACGATGCGCGGCCTGGCGTTCATGCCGTACCGGTGGGGCGGGCCGCCGCGGCGACCGCGATCCGGGCCGCGAGGTCGGCGTTACGCAGGATGATCCGGACGTTCACCGCCAGGCTGGCGCCCTCGGTGGCGGAGTGGAAGTGCGACAGCAGGAACGGGGTCACCGCCTTGCCGGTGATCCCCTCGCGGGCCAGCGCGGCCAGGCCCTCGGCGAGCGTGCGGTCGTGCAGCGCCGGGTCGAGCTGCTCGTCGGCGGGCAGCGGGTTGGCCACCACCAGGCCGCCGTGGTGCACGCCGTGCGCCGCGCGGGCGGCCAGCACGTCCGCCACCTGCTCCGGCGAATCGACCGACCAGTCCAGGTCGAAGCCCGCGTCGGTGAGGTAGAAGCCGGGGAAGCGGCGGGTGCGGTAGCCGACCACGCCCACCCCGAGCGTCTCCAGGCGCTCCAGCGTGGCACCCACGTCGAGGATCGACTTCACCCCGGCACAGACCACGGCGATCGGCGTCCGGGCCAGCGTGACCAGGTCGGCCGACTCGTCGAACGTCTGCGCCGCCTCCCGGTGCACGCCGCCGAGCCCGCCGGTGGCGAACACGCCGATCCCGGCCGCCGCCGCGACCGCGCTGGTGGCCGCGACGGTGGTCGCGCCGTCCGCGCCTGTCGCCGCCGCCGGGGCCAGGTCGCGGACCGAGAGCTTGCTCACGCCGTCGACGGTGGCGAGCCGGGTGAGCTGGGCGTCGTCCAGCCCCACCCGCAGCTCGCCGGCGACCATGCCGATGGTGGCCGGCACCGCCCCCGCGTCCCGTACCGCCTGCTCGATCTCGCGCGCCACCCGCAGGTTGTCCGGGCGGGGCAGCCCGTGCGAGACGATCGTGCTCTCCAACGCCACGACCGGGCGGCCGTCCCGCAGGGCGTCGGCCACCTCACTACCGAGACTGATGTGAAAGTTGGTCACGTCGGTTACCGTACGGGCCGCTTCCGGCCGGGGCCCAGTTGGACCGGGGCGGACCGACCTGCAAAACTGGAACGCCGGAGGTGTAGTCGTGAGCACAGAGGTTCTCGAGCGTCCCGAGCTGAAGGACGCGGACACTGGTCCGGAGATGTTCCACTACGTCCGCAAGGAGAAGATCGCCGAGAGTGCCGTCATGGGCACCTACGTGGTCGCGCTCTGCGGCGAGACGTTCCCGGTCACCAAGGCGGCCAAGCCGGGCTCGCCGGTGTGCCCGAAGTGCAAGGAGATCTACGACTCGTACGCCGAGTGACAGCGGGCGGCTCCGCCGCCCCTCGACGTAACCTGCGGCGGTGACCACCTCCACCGCGCTCCTGCTCGCCGACCTCACCGGCGTGGCGGTCTTCGCCGCCTCCGGCGCCTCCGCGGCGGTGGCGAAACGGCTCGACCTGTTCGGGGTGGTCTTCGTCGGCGTGGTCGCCGCGCTCGGCGGCGGTATCTTCCGCGACCTGGCCATCGACGAGGTGCCCCCGCTGGCGTTCGCCGACTGGCGCTACGCCGCCACCGCCGCAGTCGTCGCCGCGGCCGTGTTCTGGCTGCACCCCCAGCTCGCCCGGCTGCGCACCACAGTGCTGGTGCTGGACGCGGCGGGTCTCGGCCTGTTCACAGTCACCGGCACGCTCAAGGCCCTCGACGCCGCCGTGCCGGCGGTCGGCGCCTGCATGATCGGCATGCTCACCGCGATCGGCGGCGGGCTCGGCCGGGACCTGCTCACCGGCGAGATCCCGGTGGTGCTGCGCCGGGAGATCTACGCGCTCGCGGCGCTCGCCGGCTCGATCGCGGTGGCGCTGCTGTCGGCGTGCGGACAGGCCACCGCCGTGCCGCTCACCGGCGCCGCGCTGCTGGTGTTCGGGCTGCGCCTGATCGCGCTGCGCCGCCGCTGGTCCGCCCCGGTGGCGACGCTGCGGCCGCCGCGCACCGGCACCCGGGGACCACTGCCCTGACCCGATCCGCGCCGGGGTGGGCGGATGTGACAGGCGTGGCGTCGAGTGGGGCGTACGGCCCGCGCTGGTTATGCTGAACCGGCCTTCGCGGCACGGATGCGCGAGGGCGTTTTCATGGGCGGCGGCTCCCGTGGCCCCGGTCGGGCCCGCCGCCGTCCGCGGCGGAGAGGAGCTACGCGTGCCACCGCGGATGCCGGCGCTCGACACGTTCCCGCCCCTGCGCGCCTGGCAACGCAAGGCGCTGGTGGAGTACCTGCGCCGCCGGACCGAGGACTTCACAGCGGTCGCCACGCCCGGCGCCGGTAAGACCACGTTCGCGCTGCGGATCGCCGCCGAGCTGCTCGCCGACGGCACCGTCGAGGCGGTCACCGTGGTCGCGCCGACCGAGCACCTGAAAACCCAGTGGGCGCAGGCCGCCGCACGGGTCGGCATCCAGCTCGACGCCGCGTTCCGCAACGCCGACCTGCACTCCGCCGCCGACTTCCACGGCGCCGTGGTCACCTACGCCCAGGTGGGCATGGCGCCGCAGGTGCACCGGCGGCGCACCATGACCCGGCGCACGCTCGTCATCCTCGACGAGATCCACCACGCCGGCGACTCGCGTACCTGGGGTGACGGCGTGAAGGCGGCGTTCGAGCCCGCGGTACGCCGGCTGATGCTCACCGGTACGCCGTTCCGCTCCGACGACAACCCGATCCCGTTCGTCAGCTACGAGCGCGGCGGCGACGGGCTGCTGCGCTCCCGCGCCGACTCGGTCTACGGCTACTCCGACGCGCTGCGCGAGGGCGTGGTCCGGCCGGTGCTGTTCCTGGCGTACTCGGGGGAGACCCGCTGGCGCACGAACGCCGGCGAGGAGCTGGCCGCCCGCCTCGGTGAGCCGATGACGCAGGACCTGATCGCCCAGGCGTGGCGTACCGCGCTGGACCCGGCCGGCGACTGGATGCCGCAGGTGCTGCGCGCCGCCGACGCCCGCCTGACCGTGCTGCGCGCCAACGGCATGCCCGACGCGGGCGGGCTGGTCATCGCCAGCGACCAGCAGGTGGCCCGCTCGTACGCGAAGCTGCTGGAGCAGGTGACCGGTGAGAAGGCCGCAGTGGTGCTCTCCGACGACCAGGGCGCGTCCGCGCGGATCGCGACGTTCGCCGCCTCCCAGCAGCGGTGGCTGGTCGCGGTGCGGATGGTGTCCGAGGGCGTCGACATCCCCCGCCTGGCCGTCGGCGTGTACGCGACGAGTGCCAGCACCCCGCTGTACTTCGCGCAGGCGATCGGCCGGTTCGTCCGGGCCCGCCGCTCCGGCGAGACCGCGTCGGTGTTCCTGCCCAGCGTGCCGCACCTGCTCGGGCTCGCCAGCGAGATGGAGGCCGAGCGGGACCACGTGCTCGGCAAGCCGAAGGACCGCGAGGGCTTCGACGACGACCTGCTGGAGCGCGCCCAGCGCGACGACGGCGCCAGCGGGGAGCTGGAGAAGCGCTTCGCGGCGCTCTCCGCGACCGCCGAGCTGGACCAGGTGATCTTCGACGGTGCCTCGTTCGGCACCGCCGCCCAGGCCGGCACGCCCGAGGAGGAGGAATACCTCGGTCTGCCCGGTCTGCTCACCGCCGACCAGGTCTCGCTGCTGCTGACCAAGCGGCAGGCCGAGCAGCTCGCCGCGCAGAAGCGCCGGGCCGCCCAGCGGACCGCTGAGCCGGCCGCTGCGGCCCCGGTGGCGGCGCCCCCACCGATGAGTGCCGCCCAGCGCCGGGTGGCGCTACGGCGGCAGCTGAACGCTCTGGTGGCCGCCCGGCACCACCACACCGGCCAGCCGCACGGCAAGATCCATGCCGAGCTGCGCCGGATCTGCGGCGGCCCACCCAGCGCGCAGGCGACGATCGAGCAGCTCGAGGAGCGCATCGCCACCGTGCAGACCCTGTAAGGAAGGGCCCCCTGTTAACGCCTCCGGTAGAGCAGGGGCCCCTTCTTAACACCGTCGCGCACCGTTGGCACCCGGCACGAAAAACCGGCCGGAGGCTCCCCTTGCGGGTGCCTCCGGCCGGTCATGTCGGGTTGTGGACTTCTTGTCGGACCTCAGTTCGCCATCAGATCGGCGCCTCGCCAGCTGAACTCCGGGTCCGACGCGTACCGCACGGTGATCTTCACGAGATCCTCCGCGTACTTGTTCGCGTGGTGCCCACAGAACACCAGCTCACTCCCACCCGCCAGAGTGATGCGGAGCTTGCCGGCAGCATTGCAGCGGTCGCACCGTTCATCGGCGGCCGGGGGGCTCACCGTCTCGGGCGGCGGCGTGAGGGTCGGGGTCATCGCCTTCCTCCTCTGGTCGTCACCGATGAACACTCTCTTCGGTTGCTCACCTATCGTGCAACACCCATCTCGGGCCCTGCCTTCCCTGTGTGCCCGCGGGGGACCGAGGTCACACCTGGCGTGGAGGACAGTGTGCCGTGCACCAAGGGTGCCACGTCAACGATCACAAACAGGCAACCGAACGATCACCAAAGAGTGTTCTACGGCTGGTGATCAAACCGGCACGATTTGTTGACGTACGCGGTCAGTCCAGGTAGTCGCGGAGCACCTGGGAACGCGAGGGGTGCCGCAACTTGGACATGGTCTTGGATTCGATCTGCCGGATGCGTTCCCGGGTCACGCCGTACACCTGGCCGATCTCGTCCAGAGTGCGCGGCTGGCCGTCGGTGAGACCGAAACGCAGGCGCACCACGCCCGCCTCACGCTCGGACAACGTCTGCAGGACCTGCTGGAGCTGGTCCTGCAGCAGCGAGAACGACACCGCGTCGACCGCGACGACCGCCTCGGAGTCCTCGATGAAGTCGCCGAGCTGGCTGTCACCCTCGTCGCCGATGGTCTGGTCGAGCGAGATGGGCTCCCGGGCGTACTGCTGGATCTCCAGCACCTTCTCCGGTGTGATGTCCATCTCCTTGGCCAGCTCCTCCGGGGTGGGCTCACGGCCCAGGTCCTGGAGCAGCTCGCGCTGGATGCGGCCGAGCTTGTTGATCACCTCGACCATGTGCACCGGGATGCGGATGGTGCGGGCCTGGTCGGCCATGGCGCGGGTGATGGCCTGGCGGATCCACCAGGTGGCGTAGGTGGAGAACTTGTAGCCCTTGGTGTAGTCGAACTTCTCGACCGCGCGGATGAGGCCGAGGTTGCCCTCCTGGATGAGGTCGAGGAAGGCCATGCCACGGCCGGTGTAGCGCTTGGCCAGCGAGACCACGAGCCGCAGGTTCGCCTCCAGCAGGTGGTTCTTGGCGCGCTCGCCGTCCCGCGAGATCCACATCAGGTCGCGCTGGAGGTCGCGGACCAGCTTCTCCTCGCCCTCGTCGGCGGCGCGCAGCCGCTCGGCGGCGTAGAGGCCGGCCTCGATCCGCTTGGCCAGCTCGACCTCCTGCTCGGCGTTGAGCAGCGGCACCTTGCCGATCTGCTTCAGGTACGCCCGCACGGAGTCGGCGGAGGCGGTCAGCTCGGCGTCCCGGCGCGCCTGCTTCAGCGCCTCGGACTCCTCGTCGTCCCACTCGAAGTCGTTGTCGGTGGCGGAGCTGGCCGCGTCGGCCTCGGCGGCCTGGGTCAGCTCGGCCGGCTCCTCGACCACCACGTCCTCGATCTCGGCGGCCAGCTCCTCCGGATCGATCTCGCCGTCGGGGCCCTCGCCCTTGCCGCCGGCCTTGGCCGGCTTGGCCGCTGCGGTCTTCGCCGCCACGGTGGCCTTGGTGGCGCGGGTCGTCTTGGTGGCCTTCGCCGGGGCCGCGGCCTTGGCCACGTCGGCGGTGGTGGCCTTGCGCGCGGTCGCCTTCCGGGGGGCCGGGGCGGGCGACTCCTCGGCGGCGGGCGCCTGCTTGGGGGCGGGCGCGGCGGCCTTCTTGGTGGTCTTGGCCGTGGTCGCGCGGGAGGCCGGGGTGGCGGACCGGGCGGCGGCGACGCGGCGGCGGGTGCTCGCCGAGCCGTCCACCACCACCGTCACGCCCGCCTCGGAGAGTGCGCGGAGGATCTTCTTGGCCTGGGCCGGGGTCACCTCAGCGGACTCGACGGTGCGCGCGAGCTGGGCCGACGTGAGCTGGCCGCCGGCGCTCTGCGCGTGGGCGATCAGGGTGTCGGTGAGCGAGCGAACGTCGGCGCCGGTCTGGCGGGGATCTGTCACGAAGACCTTCCGGAGGCGAAAGAGCGAGCACGGCCGGGTCGTCCGGCGCAGCATGGGACGGCCGCGCCGGGCGAGTCGTTGAGGACCCCCGTGTCCCGGGCCGTCCGGTCGCTGGCGGTCCGTGGCGCGTGGGCAGGGTGAATTGTAACGCCGTCTGCCGCGATCATCCCGCGCCGCACGGCGGACCTGCGGTCCGGGACCGCAGATTCGGCGCAGATGTGGACTTTGTAAGGATGATACCCGCGCACGAGACGGCCGGTCCCGATCGTGCCGGAAGGGGAGAGACATGATCACCTCGACGCCCACGGCGCGGGAGTTGCTCACGATCGCTGTCGATGTGGCCCGGGAGGCCGCCACCACCGCGTACCGGATGCGGGTCGAGGGCGTCTCGGTGGCCGCGACCAAGAGCACGGTGACCGACGTGGTCACCGCCGCCGACCGGGCGGTGGAGCGGCAGGTGGTCGCCGCGCTGCGGCAGCGCCGGCCCGGCGACGCCGTGCTGGGCGAGGAGTACGGCGCGGGCGAGACCGGCCCGGCCGGCCCCGACGGCGTGCGCTGGATCCTCGACCCGATCGACGGAACCGTGAACTACCTGTACGGGCTGCCGTACTGCGCCGTCTCGCTGGCCGCCGAGGTGGCCGGTGAGGTGGTCGCCGGTGTGGTCCGCAACATCGTCACCGGCGAGGAGTGGACCGCGACGCTCGGCGGCGGCGCCTGGCGCGACGGGCAGCGGCTGCACGGCTCCGCCGCCACCGACCTCGGGCAGGCGCTCGTCGCCACCGGGTTCGGCTACGACGCCGACCGCCGGGCCCACCAGGCGCGGGTGGTGACCGAGCTGATCCCGCACATCCGGGACATCCGCCGGATGGGCGCCGCCGCGCTCGACCTCTGCCTGGCCGCCGAGGGGCGGGTGGACGCGTACTACGAGAAGGGTCTGGCCGACTGGGACCTGGCCGCGGGCGGGCTGGTCGCCCGGGAGGCCGGGCTGCTGGTGACCGGCCTGTCCGGCCTCCCGGCCGGCCCGGACCTGGTGCTCGCCGCGCCGCCGGCGCTGCACGGGCCGCTGCACGACCGGCTGGCCGACCTGGACGCCTCGGGCGGGCCGTGACGGCGCCGGACACGTGACAGGGCGGCCTCCCCGGGGGAGACCGCCCTGTGCCGTCGGTGCGCCCGTCGCCTACTTCTCGATCGGCATCGGGCAGGTGCCGGTCGGCGCCTGCGGCGCGCCCAGGTCGCCGAGCGACTGGTTGACCTCGGTGGTGGTGGCGAGCTGCTGGAACTGGTTGCCCAGCACCACGTCGACGACGTCGTCCTTGCGCTTGGGGTCGAACTTCTGGTTGGCCTCGTTGAGGAAGTACGCGCGCAGCAGGTGCGCCGAGCCCACGGCCTTGGGCCCGAACCGCAGCTCGGCCACGCCGTCGAACGCCTTGGTCTCGTTGCCGACCTTCTTGACCTGGAACTTGCGGTTGCGGAAGTCGTCCGCGACGCTGCCGGCCCGGCCGGCCTCGTCGGTGGCGTTGTAGACGTTGATCTTGACGTCCTTCTGTTCCCGCAGGCGCAGGTCGACCAGCGGCCAGCCATCGGGGCAGGCGGCCGCCGTACCGGCTGTGCCCTGACTGTCCTTCAGCACGGCGACGACCACGAAGACCAGGGCGACGACCGCCAGCAGTCCGACGACAACGAGTGCCCGCACTCGCGCAAAACTCATCCTGGGCGCTCCCCGGACAGTGATTGGGTGGTGGCGGGCGACGCGGTCGGGCCGCGACCTGTCGGCCGTCCAGTACGCCGCTGAGGTTAACGCTTGTCCGGCTCAGGCGTGGAAACAGTCCGACATACCGGCGCGCCACGCGGTGAACCGGTAGGACTACCCCTATCTTCGTGTCGCCTGAGTCACATTGGGAACAACTTCGGGCGCAGAGGCGTACATCTCTCCCGCGAGGGCGGTATACATGCCTCGCCCACAGGGGGGGTAAGGTTCCGCGCTCACCGGGGGCATTTCGCACCGGCGAGCCCGGCCCACCGCTCTTCGGGTCGGGTGCCCGACAGAGATGGTGGCCGGTCAGGGGAACCGAAACGGCGTCGTCCGGCGTTACAACCGGCAGCGACAATATCGATATTGGAGAGTGAAACCGATGGCCACCGACTACGACGCCCCGCGTCGCGACGAGGTCGACCTCGGCGAGGACAGCCTGGAAGAGCTCAAGGCCCGGCGGGTCGACTCACAGTCGGGTGCCGTGGACGTCGACGAGGCCGAGGTGGCCGAGAGCTTCGAGCTGCCCGGCGCCGATCTGGCCGACGAGGAGCTCACGGTCAAGGTCCTCCCGATGCAGCAGGACGAGTTCCGGTGCGCCCGCTGCTTCCTGGTCCACCACCGCAGCCAGCTGGCGGTCGAGCGCAACGGCGACCTGATCTGCCGCGAGTGCGTCTGATCCCGACCGGGGACACCAGCGGCGGCCTCCTCGACGGGGCCGCCGCTGTTCGAGCCGCCGCCGTGCGCGCTCGGCCGGGAGCTGCTTGACTCGTACGGGCGGCTGCCACGCCGCGCGGAGCAGGAGGGCGGACGGGTGAGCGAGCGCATCGAAGAAGCCGGCCCGGACAAGCCCGGCCCGGACGTACCCGGCCCGGACAGCCCGGACACCGCGGAGCTGGGCGCCACCGTCGCCGCCCTGACCGCCGACGACATCGCGCCCGCCCGCCGGCGGCAACTGCTGACCCGGCTGGTCGGGCAGGCCCGCGCCCGCGGGATCACCGACCTGTTCAAGCCCCGCGCGGCGGTGCGCTGGATGACCGACACGGTCGCCGAGGTCGCCCCGCACGTGCCGATCCGCGACCTCGCCACGCTGCGGCGGCACTTTCCCGGCCTGGACGACGAGGCGCTCGCCGACCGGCTGGTCCGCAACGCTTCCCGCGCCACCGCCGGAGTCGGCGCCGCGGGCGGCGGGGTCGCCGCCGTCGAGTGGGCGGTCACGCCCACCCTGCTCTCCGCTCCCGTCCTGCTGGCCGCCGAGACGGTGGCCGTGGTGGCGATCGAGCTGAAACTGATCGGGGAGCTGCACGAGGTCCACCGGGTGCCGCTGCCGCCCGGCGGCACCGGCCGTGCCGTGGCGCTCGTGCAGTCCTGGGCCACCCAGCGGGGGGTCAACCCGATGATGCCGGGCGTCGGGGTGAGCGCGGTGCTCGGCACCGCCGCCCGCCGGGAACTGCGGGACAGCCTGATGCGCCGCTTCGGGCGCAACCTCACCACGCTCGGGCCGTTCCTGACCGGCGCCGCCGTGGCCGGCTACCTCAACCGCCGGGCCACCCGCGCGCTCGGCGAGCAACTGCGCAAGGACCTGCGGCGTACCGCGCGTGCCCTGCCGGAGGCGCCGTCCTGACCGGTCCCGGGCCGGGTCGCGGCGGGCCGAGCCGGGTCGCGGCGGGCCGAGCCGGGCCGCGGCGGGCCGCGGCGGGTCGCGGTGGACGGTCAGGCCGCGTCGCGGGCGGCCAGCAGGGCGGTCGCCAGCTGGACCGGGTGCCGCGTGCTGACCACCCAGAACGGCGTCGGGTCGGCCGGGTCGTCCAGCACCACCTGCACCGCGCCACCGATCCACGGCCGCTGCACCACGAAGGCGAGCGGATCGGAGCCGACGCCGAGCACCTCGCGCCGGCCGGCCGCGTCCAGCGGCACCACGTCCGCGACGTACCGCACCGGCAGGTGGGCGTCGTCGACCCGCAGCTCGCCGTCACGCACCTCGACCCGGATCCGGCCCAGCCACCACAGTGCGGCCACCGCAGCGGGGATCAGCAGCACGAACGGCAGCCAGGCGCGCACCCCGGTCGCGCCCATCCAGAGCTCGACCGCGAGCAGACCGGCCGCGGCCAGCCCGGCCGGCCAGGCCCACCAGGGCAGCCCGAGACGCTCCGCGTACGGCGCGGCGGTGGCCGTCGGGGCGGCCGGAGATGACGACTGACGCACACAGACGAGGGTACGGCGCGCGAGCGGCCCGGCAACCGGCAGGATGGCAGGGGCACCCCGCAGGACCGGACGGAAGAGGATGACCGTGACAGACGTCGTACCCGTGCCCGTGCGGCTGCTCGACCCGGAGCTGCCACTGCCGGCGTACGCCCATCCCGGCGACGCCGGTGCGGACCTGGTGGCCGCCGCGGACGTCGAGCTGCCCCCCGGCGGCCGCGCCCTGGTGCCCACGGGCGTGGCGGTGGCGCTGCCGGACGGCTACGTCGGGCTGGTGCACCCCCGATCCGGACTCGCGGCCAGACTCGGCGTGACGGTGCTCAACGCGCCCGGTACGGTCGACGCCGGCTACCGGGGTGAGATCCTGGTCAACCTGATCAACCACGATCGGGACACGCCGGCCAAGATCAGCCGGGGTGACCGCATCGCGCAGCTCGTGGTCCAGCGGGTCGCCCGGGCCGAGTTCCGGCCGGTGGCCGAGCTGCCCGAGTCCCGGCGTGGCACGGGCGGGCACGGGTCCACCGGCGGGCACGCCGGGCTGGTCCCGGCGCCGTCCGGCGGGCAGAGCGAAGAGGTGGCAGGGTGAGTGTGAACAGCGGAGGGTGGGCGCAGTGATCTTCTCCCGGAAGCGGGCCGACGAGGCGCGTGACAATGGGGTCCTCGACGCCGAGGAGACCCCGTCGGCGCCGGACCGCGGCCCGTACGACGTCAGCGAGGCCCCGGAGGCGCCTCGCCTCGACCTGGGCAGCCTGCGGATCCCGGCGGTGCCGGACGTCGAGGTGCGGGTCCAGGCCGACCCGCAGGGCGTGATCCAGCAGGTCGTGCTGGTTCACGGCCAGAACGCGCTCCAGCTCGGCGTCTTCGCCGCGCCCCGCTCCGAGGGCATCTGGGACGAGGTGCGCGAGGAGATCCGCCAGTCGCTCGTCAGCGACGGCGCGACCGCCCAGGAGGTCGAGGGGGAGCACGGGCCCGAGCTGCGCGCCCGGGTGGGTACCCCGGACGGGCCGACCGACCTGCGGTTCGTCGGCATCGACGGCCCGCGCTGGATGGTGCGCGGCGTCTTCCAGGGCGCGGCCGCCACCGACCCGGCCGCCGCCGGCCCGCTCGCGGCCTGCCTGGACGGCCTGGTCGTCGACCGCGGCCAGGAGGCCAAGCCGGTGCGCGAGCCGCTGCCGCTGCGGCTGCCCCGCGAGGTCGCCGAGCAGCAGGCCGCCGACTCGCAGGAGGTCTGATCCACACGTGCCCGGGCCCGGCGTCGTACCGGCGCCGGGCCCGCGGCGTGTCCGGTCCCAGCCGGCGGTACGCGCCACGCCGCTCCCGCCGGGCGGCCACTGCGCGTACGCTGGCGGGACGGTTCCGCCGCCCGCGGGGCCCCGCTGTGGAGAGGGTGACGCGGAGGTCATGACGACCGACGAGAGCCGGGGGTCGCTGCGGCGGCTCCTGCACCGGCTCACCGCGAGCGAGGCCGAGATCGAGGCGCAGGAGCTGCGCCGGGAGAGCGCCGAGTCCGGCGGCACGCCCGCCCACCAGTGCAACAGGGGTCAGGTGGTGTCGGTGGCCGGGCGGCTGCGTACCGTCGTCTACACGCCCCGCACGAACCTGCCCACGCTGGAAGCCGACCTCTACGACGGCAACGACGTGGTGACGCTGGTCTGGCTGGGCCGTCGGCACATCTCCGGGATCGAGCCGGGCCGGCACCTGACCGCGCGCGGCCGGGTGGCGGTGCGCGACGACCGCAAGGTGATCTACAACCCGTACTACGAGCTGGAGTCGCCGAAGTGACGACCGGACAGCAGCACACCCCGTCGGGTCTCGGCCCGCAGGACGAGGAGCGGCTGCCCAGCCTCGCCGAGCAGATGGCCGACCAGCTCGGCGGATGGCGCGGGCTGGTCGAGTCGAGCATCCCGGTGGTGGTCTTCGTGATCGCCAACGTGATCGGCGAGCTGCGCCCCGCCGTGTACGCCTCGGTGGCGGTGGCGCTGCTGATCGCCGGGCTGCGGCTGGCCCAGCGCAAGCCGGTGCGGCACGCGGTCAACGGGCTGTTCGGCGTCGGCGTCGGCGCGCTGCTGGCGCTGCGCACCGGCGACGAGCGCGACTTCTACCTGCCGGGCATCCTCTACGGCATCGGGTACGGCCTGGCGCTGCTGCTGTCGGCCGCGATCCGGCAGCCGCTGGTCGGCTGGATCTGGTCGGTGCTGGTCGCCAAGGGCCGCTCCGAGTGGCGCGACGACCCCAAGCTGGTACGCACCTTCACCCAGCTCACCGTGCTGTGGGGCGTGGTGTGGCTGGCCAAGGTCGGCGTACAGGCCGGGCTCTACCTGGCCCACCAGGACACCGCGCTCGGCGTGGCCCGGCTCGCCCTGGGCTACCCGCCGTACGCGCTGCTGCTGCTGATCACGGTGTGGGTGGTGCGCCGGGTCACCCGGGAGACCGCACCCACCCCGCTACCAGGCTCCTGACGCCGCCGCCTCAGGCACGGTCGCGGTGCCGGTCCGCGCTGGGCGGGCCGAGGATCACCGCGCGCACGTCGTCCTCCACCGCCGCAGTGCAGACGAACACCAGCTCGTCGCCGGCCTCGATCGGGTCGTCCGGGGTCGGCACCAGCACCCGCTTGCCGCGCACGATCGCCACCAGCGCCGCGTCCCGGGGGATCGGCACCGCGTGGATCGCCTGCCCCACGTAGGGCGCGGTCGGCGGCAGCGTGATCTCGACCAGGTTCGCCTCGCCCTGCCGGAACGTCATCAGCCGGACCAGGTCGCCGACGGTGACCGCCTCCTCGACCAGCGCCGCCATCACCCGCGGCTTGCTCACCGCGACGTCCACGCCCCACTGCTCGGTGAACAGCCACTCGTTCTCCGCCCGGTTGACCCGGGCCACCACGCGGGGCACCGCGAACTCGGTCTTGGCCAGCAGCGACACCACCAGGTTGACCTTGTCGTCGCCGGTGGCGGCCACCACCACGTCGCACCCGGCCACGTCGGCCTCCTCCAGGCTGGCCAGCTCGCACGCGTCGGCGAGCACCCAGTCCGCGGCCGGCACCCGGTCGGGCCGCAGCATCTTCGGCTGCCGCTCGATCAGCATCACCTGATGGCCGTTGTCGATCAGCTCCTGGGCGATCGAGCGGCCCACGTTGCCGGCGCCGGCGATGGCGATCCGCATGGCTCAGTGCCCCCCTTCCGGCGGCGCCGCCGCCACCGACGTGACCGGGCCGTTGATGTCGTCGGTCACCAGCATGTAGACCTGGTCGCCCTCCTGGATCACCGTGGAGGCGGTGGGCAGCGTGCCGATCCCGAACCGGTTCAGGTAGGCCACCCGGGCGCCGACGGCCTGCTCCAGCTGCCGCAGCGGACGGCCGATCCAGTCCTTGTGCACCGGCACCTCGATGATCGAGACGGTGCTCGTCGGGTCGCGGAAGATCTCCACGTTGCCCTCGGGGACGAGGTGGCGCAGCATCCGGTCGGCGGTCCACCGGACGGTCGCCACGGTGGGGATGCCGAGCCGCTCGTAGACCTGGGCGCGGCGCTGGTCGTAGATGCGGGCCGCGACCCGGGACACGCCGAACGTCTCCCGGGCCAGCCGGGCCGAGATGATGTTGGAGTTGTCGCCGCTGGACACCGCCGCGAACGCGTCGGCCCGTTCGATGCCGGCCTGACGCAGCACCTCGCCGTCGAAGCCCGCACCGGTGACGGTGATGCCGGCGAAGTCGGGCCCGAGACGGCGGAACGCGTCCGCGTCCTGGTCGATCACCGCCACCGAGTGTCCACGCGACTCCAGGCTGTGCGCCAGGGTCGACCCGACCCGCCCGCAGCCCATGATCACCACATGCACGGTGTCCGCTCCTCCCACGGCGCCGCCCGCCGACCCGTCGTCTGCGAGCCTGCCACGTCCCCCTGCCGGACGGGGGACCGAACCGTACCGCGCGGCCGCACGCGGGGGAGATCGACCACCCCAGCGCCCCGGACCCGGTGGTCGTACGCTTGGCGGTTGTGGCCCGACCCACCTCGCTGCTGAAGCGACTCCTCCTCGGTCGACCGTTCCGGTCCGACCGCCTCCAGCACACCCTGCTGCCGAAGCGCATCGCGCTGCCGGTCTTCGCCTCGGACGCGCTCTCCAGCGTGGCGTACGCCCCGGACGAGATCCTCCTGACGCTGTCCATCGCCGGCGCCTCGGCGTTCATCTTCTCGCCGTGGGTCGCGCTCGCGGTCGTCGTGGTCATGCTGACGGTGGTGGCGAGCTACCGGCAGAACGTGCACGCCTACCCCTCCGGCGGTGGCGACTACGAGGTGGCGACTGTCAACCTCGGGCCCAAGGCCGGCCTCGCGGTGGCGAGCGCGCTGCTCGTCGACTACGTGCTCACGGTCGCCGTCTCGGTCTCCTCCGGCGTGGCGAACCTCGGCTCGGTGGTGCCGTTCGTGGCCACCCACAAGGTGCTCATCGCGGTCAGCGCGGTGGTGCTGCTCACCGCGATCAACCTGCGCGGCCTGCGTGAGTCGGGCACCGCCTTCGCCATCCCCACGTACGGCTTCGTGATCGTGATCGGCGGCATGCTGCTGACCGGGTTGATCCGCGTCTTCGTGCTCGGCGACGACCTGCGCGCGCCGAGCGCCGGCCTGGAGATCCAGGCCGAGCACAGCGTCACCGGGTTCGCGCTGGTGTTCCTGCTGCTACGGACGTTCTCCTCGGGCTGCGCCGCGCTCACCGGCGTGGAGGCGATCTCCAACGGCGTACCGGCGTTCAAGAGCCCGAAGTCGAAGAACGCGGCGACCACGCTGCTGTTGCTCGGCGGCATCGCGGTGGCCATGCTCGTCGGCATCATCTGGCTGGCCCGCCTCACCGGCCTCCAGTTCGTCGAGGACCCGCGCACGCAGATCATCTCCGGCCCGGACGGGTACGTGCAGAAGACTGTCACCACCCAGCTCGGCGAGACCGTGTTCGGCGGTGGCTCGGTGCTGCTCTACGTGGTCGCCGGGATGACCGCGCTGATCCTGTTCCTGGCCGCCAACACCGCCTTCAACGGCTTCCCGGTGCTCGGCTCGATCCTCGCGCAGGACCGCTACCTGCCCCGCCAGCTGCACACCCGCGGCGACCGGCTCGCGTTCTCCAACGGCATCCTCTTCCTGGCCGTCTTCGCGATCGTGCTGATCATCGGTTTCCAGGCCGAGGTCACCAAGCTCATCCAGCTCTACATCGTCGGGGTGTTCGTCTCGTTCACGCTCTCCCAGGCCGGCATGATCCGGCACTGGAACCGGCACCTGCGCCGCGAGCGCGACCCGGAGGCGCGCCGCCGCATGCTCCGTTCCCGGGCGATCAACACGTTCGGCATGGTCATGACCGGCGTGGTGCTGATCATCGTGCTGGCCACCAAGTTCCTGCTCGGCGCCTGGATCGCGATCGTCGCGATGGCGGTGATGTACGTGGTGATGCTCGGCATCCGCCGGCACTACGACCGGATCGCCGAGGAACTGGAGCCGACCGAGCAGCGGGGCGTGCTGCCCGCCCGCAACCACGCCATCGTGCTGGTCAGCAAGCTGCACAAGCCGACGCTGCGGGCCGTCGCGTACGCCCGGGCCACCCGGCCGGACACGCTCACCGCGGTCACCGTGAACGTGGACGAGCAGGACACCCGCGACCTCCAGGCCGACTGGGAGCGCCGCGAGCTGCCGGTGCCGCTCACCGTGATCGACTCCCCGTACCGGGAGATCACCCGCCCGATCCTCAACTTCGTCGCATCGGTGCGCCGTGAGTCGCCGCGCGACGTGGTCACCGTCTTCATTCCCGAGTACGTGGTGGGGCGCTGGTGGGAGAACCTGCTGCACAACCAGAGCGCGCTGCGGCTCAAGGGGCGGCTGCTGTTCGAGCCGGGCGTGATGGTGACCAGCGTGCCCTGGCAGCTCGCGTCCACCGCCGGCAAGAACCTGGACCGGCTGGACGCCACGCTGAGCCGGGGCCCGGCGCGCGGCCCCCGGGTGGCGCCGCAGAGCACCCTGCCGCCGCCGGTGGCGTCCACACCCGGCACCGAGCGCGAGGAGCGGCCGTGAGCGGCGACGAGCATTCCGGTCCTGCGGCCGGGCGGTCCGGTTCCGCGCCGACGGCTGCGCCCTCCGGCCCTGCGTCGGTGGACCGGCCAGGGCTGGAGGAGGCCGAGCGGGTCGAGCTGACAGTCGACGCGGTCGCGCCGGGCGGGCACTGCGTGGCCCGGGTCGGCGGGCAGGTGGTCTTCGTCCGGCACGCGCTGCCCGGTGAGCGGGTGGTGGCCGAGGTGACCGAACTGCACCGGGGCTTCGCCCGCGCCGATGCCGTGGAGATCCTCACCGCCTCGCCGGACCGGGTCACCCCGCCGTGCCCGTACGCCCGTCCGGGCCGGTGCGGCGGCTGCGACCTCCAGCACGTCGCCCCGGCCGCCCAGCTCGACTGGAAGCTCTCCGTGGTGCACGAGCAGCTCACCCGGCTGGGCGGCCTCACCGCGGAGCAGGTGGACGCGCTCGGCGTACGCGTCGAGGCGCTGCCCGGCGGGCCGCTGGGCTGGCGCTCCCGGGTCCGCTACGCGGTCGACGCGGCCGGCCGGGCCGGGCTGCTCAAGCACCGTTCGCACGAAGTGGTGCCGATCGACAGGTGCCTGATCGCGCACCCGGCGATCCAGGATCTGCCGGTGCTCCCGCCGACCGGTGCCCGCTGGCCGGACGCCGACGCGGTGGAGACGGTCGCCAGCACCGGCGGGGACGTCGCCGTGGTCGCGTACACCGATGGGGTTCCGACGGCCGTGAGCGGGCCGGAGCGGGTCCGGGAGACGGCGGCCGGGCGTTCCTTCACGCTGCCTGCCTCCGGGTTCTGGCAGGTGCACCCGGCCGCGGCGGACGCGCTGACCGGCGCGGTCCTCGACCTGCTCGACCCGCGGCCGGGGGAGACGGCCTGGGACCTGTACGGCGGGGCCGGCCTGTTCGCCGCCGCGCTCGCGGAACGGGTCGACGGGGCACGGGTGACGCTCGTCGAGTCGGCGCCGGACGGGGTGGCCGCGGCCCGGCAGAACCTGGCCGACCTGCGCGCCGTCGAGGTGGTCGCCGCGCGGGTGGAGGCGGCGCTGTCCCGGCGCCGGATCACCGGGCCGGTCGACCTGGTGGTGCTCGACCCGCCGCGCTCGGGCGCGGGCGCGGCGGTGGTCCGGGGTGTGGTGGCCGCCGGGCCGCGCGCTGTCGCCTACGTGGCCTGCGACCCGGCGGCCTTCGCCCGGGACGTGCGCACGTTCGCCGAGGCGGGGTGGCGGCTGGCCGCGCTGCGCGGCTTCGACCTGTTCCCGATGACCCAGCACGTGGAGCTGGTCGGCCTGTTCCTGCCCCCGCAGGATTGATCTTGTCCCGGCTCCGCGCGTTGATCGCGTTGATCGCGTTGATCGCGTTGATCGCGTTGATCGCGTTAATAAGGGGCCCTTCCACTACCGGATCCGTTAAGAAGGGGCCCTTCCTTGCGCATCGTCGGGCTGATGTCGGGCACGTCCTACGACGGCGTGGACGTGGTGGCGGCCGAGTTCACCGCCGACGGCGACACGCTGCGGCTGCGGCCGCTCGGGCACCGGGAGCTGGCGTACCCGGACGACCTGCGGGCCGAGATCGGCGCGCTGCTGCCCCCGGCGGCCACCACGATCGAGGCGGTCTGCCGGCTGGACAACCGGCTCGGCGAGGTGTTCGCGGAGGCGGCGGCGGCCGGCGTCGAACTGGCCGGGGGCACCGCCGACGCGGTGGTGTCGCCTGGGCAGACGGTCTTCCACTGGGTCGAGGACGGCCGGGTACGCGGCACGCTCCAGCTCGGCGCGCCGGCCCGGGTTGCCGCCCGGGTGGGCGTACCGGTGCTGCACGACCTGCGCTCGGCGGACGTCGCGGCCGGCGGCCAGGGCGCGCCGCTGGTCCCGGCGTTCGACGCGCTGCTGCTCGACCCGGAGGCCGGTGCCAGGGCCGCGTTGAACCTCGGCGGGATCGCGAACCTCACGGTGGTCGCGCCCGGGGCGCCGGTCCTCGGGTACGACGTGGGCCCGGCGAACGCGCTGCTGGACGCCGCCGCCCGGCGCTTCCTGGACCGGCCCTGCGATGTCGACGGCGCCCGCGCCGCGGCCGGCCGGGTGCACGCGGCGCTGCTGGCCCGGCTGCTCGCCGAGCCGTACTACGCCGCGCCGCCGCCCAAGTCGACTGGTAAGGAGCTGTTCCACGGCGGCTACCTGGACGCCGCGCTGGCCGCGCTCGGGGAGCCGGTGGCGGCCGACGACGTGCTGGCCACGCTCACCGAGCTGACCGCCCGCACGGTGGCCGACGCCTGCGACCGGCACCGGGTCACCGAGGTGGTGGCCGCCGGCGGGGGAGTGCGCAATCCCACACTCCGGGCGCGGCTGGCGGCCCTGGGCGAGGGGCGCTGGCGGCTGCGCACCACCGACGAGCTGGGCGTACCGGCCCAGGCCAAGGAGGCGTACGCGTTCGCGCTGCTGGGCTGGCTGTCCTGGCACGGGCTACCAGGCGCGGTGCCGTCGGTGACCGGGGCGTCCCGGGCCGCCGTGCTCGGCTCCTGGACCCCTGCGGGCCCGTCCGTCGCCGCGCCGCGCCCACCCGCGCCCCGGCGCCTCGTGGTGGACGCCTGACCTGGGTCGATGCACGGCCAGGCTGCGGACTGTTCCGCGGCCGATAGACTCTCCGGTCATGAGTGTTGAAGAGGGCACGGCCAACCACGGTCGGCTGCTGGGCACCGTCCGCGGCCCGCAGGACGTGAAGCGGATGACCGCCGAGCAGCTGGACATCCTCGCCGCCGAGATCCGTGACTTCCTGATCGCCAAGGTCTCCCGCACCGGCGGCCACGTCGGCCCCAACCTCGGTGTGGTCGAGCTGACCCTGGCGATGCACCGGGTCTTCGACTCCCCGCGTGACCGGCTCCTCTTCGACACCGGCCACCAGGCGTACGTGCACAAGATCCTCACCGGCCGGCAGGAGGGCTTCGACAAGCTCCGCCAGCGCGGTGGCCTCTCCGGCTACCCCAGCCAGGCGGAGAGCGAGCACGACCTGATCGAGAACTCGCACGCCTCCACCGCCCTGTCGTACGCCGACGGCCTGGCCAAGGCGTACGCGCTGCGCGGCGAGAAGCGCTCAGTGGTCGCCGTGGTCGGCGACGGCGCGCTCACCGGCGGCATGTGCTGGGAGGCGCTGAACAACATCGCCACCGCCGGCAACCCGCTGGTGATCGTGGTCAACGACAACGGCCGGTCCTACTCCCCGACCATCGGTGGCCTCGCCGACCACCTGTCGTCGCTGCGGCTCAACCCCGGCTACGAGAAGGTGCTCGACACGGTCAAGGACGCGCTCGGCAACACCCCGTTCGTCGGCAAGCCGATGTACGAGGTGCTGCACGCGGTCAAGAAGGGCATCAAGGACGCGGTCGCCCCGCAGGCCATGTTCGAGGACCTCGGCATCAAGTACGTCGGCCCGGTCGACGGTCACGACGTACCGGCGGTCGAGGCGGCGCTGCGCGCCGCGAAGAACTTCGGCGGCCCGGTGATCGTGCACGCGGTCACCCGCAAGGGCTACGGCTACCGTCCCGCCGAGGACGACGAGGCCGACTGCCTGCACGGCCCCGGCGCGTTCGACGCCGAGACCGGCAAGCTGCTCGCCGTGCCGTCGGTGAAGTGGACCAACGTCTTCGCCGACGAGCTGGTCGCGATCGCCGACGAGCGCCCCGACGTGGTCGGCATCACCGCCGCCATGGCCGAGCCCACCGGCATCGCCACGCTCGCCCGCAAGTACCCGGAGCGGGTGTACGACGTGGGCATCGCCGAGCAGCACGCGGCCACCTCCGCCGCCGGCCTCGCCATGGGCGGGCTGCACCCGGTGGTCGCGGTCTACGCCACGTTCCTCAACCGGGCGTTCGACCAGGTCCTGCTGGACGTGGCCATGCACAAGCTGCCGGTCACGTTCGTGCTGGACCGGGCCGGCATCACCGGCCCGGACGGGCCCAGCCACTACGGCATCTGGGACATGTCGGTCTTCGGCGTGGTGCCCGGCCTGCGGATCGCCGCGCCCCGCGACTCGGCGACGCTGCGCGAGGAGCTGCGCGAGGCGGTCGCCGTGGACGACGGCCCGACCATCCTGCGCTTCCCGACCGGCACCGTCGCCGCCGACCTGCCGGCCGTACGCCGGGTCGGCCCGGTCGACGTGCTGGCCGAGTCGGCGCGTACCGACGTGCTGCTGGTAGCGGTCGGCTCGTTCGCCGGCCTCGGCGTGGAGGTCGCCGCCCGGGTCGCCGAGCAGGGCTACGGCGTGACGGTGGTCGACCCGCGCTGGGTGCGCCCGGTGCCGGCCGAACTGGTCGAGCTGGCGTCCGCGCACCGGCTCGTGGTCACCGTGGAGGACGGCGTACGCATCGGCGGCGTCGGCTCGGCGCTGGCCCAGGCGATGCGCGACGCCGACGTCCGCGTACCGGTCAAGGACCTCGGCGTAGCGGCCGACTGGCACCCGCACGGCAGCCGCGCGCAGATCCTGGCCGACCTGCGGCTGACCGCCCAGGATGTGGCGCGCGACGTCACCGGCTGGATCTCCGGCCTGGACGCCGCCCCGGTCGACCCGGCCACAAACGGAGCCCGAGCCCAGAGCTGACCTGACCTGCCCCCACCCGCGGCCTCCGCGCCGGGTTTCCGCGTCGATCTTGCACTTGCGGCCCTCCTGATGTCGGCTTCGCCCGATCAGGGAGGGCCGCAATCGCAAGATCGCCGGATGTCTGGGGTCGAGGGAGGGGTCGTGGAGGTACGCGAGGCGGGGCTGGGCGGCGGCGATCACCTCGGCGCACAAGCGGGTGCGCTGCGCCATCGTGGACGGTGCCCTGGCCGGCGTGCTGGCCCTGGGGCCGCCGCACTCCTCCGACCTGGATCCGCGGACGACCGCGCAGCTCCATCCACGTCGACCCGGAGATGTGGGGACGAGGCGTGGGTGGTGCGCTGCACGCGCTGTTCGTCGGGCACCTCGAGGACGATGGACTGACGCTGGGCGTGCTGGAGGTGTGGGAGCGCAACACCCGGGCCTGAGCCTTCTGCACCCGCCCCGATTCCGTCGATCTTGCACTTCCGGCCCCCAGATTGCCGGTTATGCCCTGTTCAACGGGGCCCCAACTGCAAGATCGCCGAGTCGCGCCAGCCCTGCCCCTGCCCCTGCCCCCGCCTTGGCCCGCCCCGTTGACCAAGGAGTTTGGGGGCGTGGAGGGACTCCCGGGTGACACAAACTCCTTGATCACCGAGCAGGGTGGATGATCATGAGGTTGGCCGCGCGGGGTGTCCGGTTTGTCGCCGTCAACTTCATGATCGACGGGGCCGGGCCAACGCGCGAGGCGGGGCGGGGTGCGGTGAGGGAGGGGAGAGGACGAGAGGGTCAGGGGGTGGGGAGGGAGCGGTACCAGGTCTTCTCGGTGCCGGCCAGGCTGAACGTCTGCCTCTGGTCGGTGTGCTCCACGACCACCAGGCCGGGACGGTCGACCAGGCGGGTCGTGCCGGGCGGGGCGGAGAACGAGGCGTCCCGGGTACGCCACGACAGCACCGCCAGCGGCCGGCCCGGCATCGGCAGGTGGTACGCCTGGAGCGTGGTGGACCGGTCGGCGGGGGAGACCACCGGAGTGCCACCGTCGGCGGGCCGGTAGACCACGGCCGTCATCGTCCCGGCCGGCGCCTCCCAGCTGAGCTGCTCCAACTCGCCCGGCTCGCCCTCGCCGAGAGCCACCGAGCCGAGCGAACGCGTCGCGATCTTCGCCATCGGCCAGGACTCGGGCGCGGAGCGGGGTGCCTCGCGGTCGCCGATGCGGCGCGGCACGCTGCCGAACGGGCCCCGCTCGCCGGCGAGCACGCAGGTGTCCAATCCGGTCAGCGCGCGCTTGCCTGCGCCCGTCTCGTCGCGTACCAGGGGGTAGCGGGGCGCTTCGGTGGCCGTACCCAGGTCGAGGACGCGGTCCGCGGCCCGGCCGCGCGGCAGCGACGGTGTGGCCCGCAGCGTCGCGGTCAGTTCGACGGCCCGGCAGTCCGGTACGGCGACCGGGTCGGTGACGCCGTCGGTGGTGCCGAGCACCTTGCCGTCGGGTCCGGTCAGGCGTTCGACGCGGGCCGAGGTGAGGTAGCGGCGGCCGGACGGCTCCCGCACCGGCAGCACGTCGGAGTAGACCAGGTAACCGGGATCGGTGTACTCGGTGGCGTGGACGACCCGCCAGCGCTGCCCGTCCCGGTCGAGTTGCAGCAGCCAGGAGGCGGACTCGCCGGGCACGTCGGCGGCGACGAGCGCGAGCGCCGACCCGGCGACCTGACCGGAGAAGAGGATGCCGGACGTGGGCACGTGCACCCGGTCGTCCACCGGGGAGCGCCAGTCGCGTACCGCTGTGGTGATCGCGGCGGTGGCCGCGGCGTCGCGGGCCAGGCTGCCGCGCGGCGGCCACACCGCGAGGGTGCCGTCCAGGCTGTCGTAGCCGACCCGCAGGTCCGCCGGCTGCCGTTCGGCGACCGGACCGCAACCGGCCGTGACCAGCAGCAGAGCTGCCAGCGCGATGCCCGTCGTAGCGCCTCGGCGGGCTGAAAGCACCCTGATCCCCTCGCCGGTCGTCGGTCGGAAGCCCACATGGTACGAGACGACCGGTCACCCGGCCGCGCCCGGCTCACCCTTTCGGCCGATCGGCCACTGCGGAACGTGACGGGCGATTCGGGTACCAATATCCGGCTCCGGTAGACTCCGCCGACTGTGACGCCTGCCGAGACCCGCGGCGCCTCGACGCCGGACGCCGCCGCCCCGACGGGCCACCGCGCCGTCACCCTGGACCCACCATCGGTCACCATCACCGCCGAGCCGGAGCCGGCGACCACCACGCCGACCACGCCCGAGGCACCGGCCACGCCGGGCGCGCGGCGCGCGCGCCGATGGCGGTGGACGCGCCGCCGGATCGACCTCACCGTGTACGGCGGATTCCTGCTCGCCGCGATCTGGGTCACCAGCGGCATCTGGGTCGACCCGGCCGGACGGGTCGCCGCGCTCTACAGCAGCGACCCGGCGCAGGTGCAGTTCTTCCTCGCCCACTCGGTGCGGGTGGTGCTGCACGGCGAGTTCCCGTTCTTCACCGAGCAGTTCAACTACCCCGACGGCGTCAACCTGATGGCGAACACCGCCATCCTGGCGCTCGGCATCCCGATGGTGCCGGTGACCCTCCTGTTCGGACCGGCGGTCTCCTTCGTCACGCTGGTCACGCTCGGCCTGGCCGGCACCGCCGCCGCCTGGTACCGGGTGCTGTCCCGGCACCTGATCCGGCACCGCCCGGCCGCCGCCGTGGCGGCCTGGTTCTGCGGGTTCTCACCGGCCATGCTGTCGCACGCCAACTGGCACCCGAACATCATCAGCCAGTTCCTGCTGCCGTTCATCGTGTGGCGGGTGCTGGTGCTGACCCGGTCGGCCCGGCCGGTCCGCGACGGCGTGCTGCTGGCGCTGCTGGTCACCGCGCAGGCGTTCATCAACGAGGAGATCCTCCTCTTCACCGCGCTGGCCCTGGGCGTGTTCCTGATCGCCGTGGTGGTGCAGCAGCGGGAGCGGTGGACGACCGCGTGGCGGCCGCTCGGCGCCGGGCTGGCGGTCTGCGCGGCGCTGGCCGGGGCGCTGCTGGCGTACCCGCTGTGGGTGCAGTTCGCCGGGCCGATGGCGTACCACGGGCTCAGCGACGCGGTGCGCGACTACGGCAACGACATTGCCGCGTTCTTCGCGCCCGGCTCGCCCACGTTCGGCGGCAACGAACGCGCCAACGTCAACCTCGCGCCGAACTACTCGGAGGAGAACGCGTTCTTCGGCTGGAGCCTGTCGCTGCTGGTCGTGGGCATCGTGGTGTGGCTGCGGCGGGACGTGATCGTCCGCGCGCTCGCCGCCACCGGGCTGTTCTTCGCCGTGCTCTCCCTCGGCGAGCGGATCTCCTGGTGGGACCGGGAGATCGCCACCGGCCCGTGGGAGCTGCTGGTACGGCTGCCGCTGCTCGACGCCGTGGTGCCGACCCGCTTCGGCCTGATCACCGGCGTGACGGTGGCGATCCTGCTCGCGTACGCGGTCCGTCGCGCCTGGGCGCTGCGAGGCGTGGACCGGCGTACCGCCCGCAAGCTCACCGCCGCGGGCCTGGTCCTCGCGCTGCTGCCGATCGCGCCGATGCCGTTGCAGGTCACCACCCGGGAGCCGGTGCCGGAGTTCATCACCGCCGACAGGTGGCGCAAGTACGTCGGGCCGGACCAGACGCTCGTGTCAGTGCCGGTGCCCGCGATGGGCAACACCGACCCGATGCGCTGGGCGGCCAGCACCAACCTCGACTTCAAGATCCCCGGCGGCTACTTCCTCGCGCCGCGCAACGGCGTCACAGGCGACCCCGGGCGCTTCGGCGGCCGCCCCAGCGGCATCGGCGAGATGCTGCGGGAGGTATCGTCCACCGGCCGTACGCCGAAGCTGGACGACCGCCAGCGGCGCCGCTACCTGGACGAGCTGCGGCACTGGAACGCGGCGGTGGTGGTGCTGCCGCGCGACGAGCAGAACGCCGAGCCGCTGCGCCGCACCGTCGAGCAGCTGGTCGGCCCCGGACGGCAGGAGCTGGACGTGTGGCTGTGGGACGTGCGGAAACTGACCAGCCGGTCCGCCTGACCGAACCGGCGGTCCCCGCCCCCGCGCCCCGCCGCCGTCGGCCCCGCCCGGCCGACGTGCTGGTGGTGGCCGGCTACCTCGGTCTCGCCGTGCTGCTCACCACCGGCCAGTGGCGCCGGCCGGAACGGCTGTTCCACCAGGCCGGCGACCAGATGCTGTTCGAGTGGATGCTGGCCCGGGCCGCCCGCGCTGTCACCGGCGGCGAGAACCCGCTGTGGAGCGGCGCGCTGAACGCCCCGGACGGGGTGAACCTGATGGCGAACACGTCGGTGCTCGGGCTGGGCGTGCCGCTCACCCCGGTCACAGTCGTCTTCGGCTCCCAGGCGGCCTTCCTCGTCGCCGTGACGCTCAGCCTCGCCGGGACCGCCACCGCCTGGTACGCGCTGCTCGCCCGCCGGCTGGTCCGCTCCCGGGCCGCCGCCGCGGTGGGCGGCCTGTTCTGCGGCTTCGCCCCGGGCATGGTGGCGCAGGCCGGTGCGCACCTGCACATGGCCGCCCAGTTCCTGGTGCCGGTGATCCTCGCGCTGGTGTTCCGCCCGGCCACCGACCGGGTCCGGCGCGACGGCGTGCTGCTCGGGCTCGCAGTCGCGTACCAGGTGTTCCTCGGCGAGGAGGTGCTGGTCTTCCTGGCGCTGGCCGCCGGGGTGTTCGCCGGGGCGTACGCCCTCGCCGACCGGGCCGCCGCGCGCCGGCTGACGCCCGTGGTGGCCCGGCGGCTGGGCGTCGGCGCGCTGGTGGCGGGTGTGCTGCTGGCGTACCCGCTGTGGTTCCAGTTCGCCGGGCCGGGCCACTACCGGGGGATGCCGTTCCACACCGAGGGCTACCGGCTCGACGTGGTCTCCTTCGTCGCCACCGCCCGGCAGAGCGTCGCCGGGGACGCCCGCCGGGCCGGGCTGCTGTCACCGAACCCGACCGAGCAGAACTCGTTCCTCGGGCCGTTCCTGCCGCTGCTGGCCGTACTCGTGGTGGTGCGGCTGTGGCGGCGGCCGCTGGTGCGCGCGCTCGCCGCGTGCGGCCTGCTGTTCGCGCTGCTGTCGCTCGGTTCCCCGGTGGTGGTGAACCGGCACGACACCGGGCTGCCCGGCCCGTACCGCCTGCTCGCCGGCGTGCCGCTGCTGGACCTGGTGGTGCCGGCGCGGTTCGCGCTGGTCTGCGTACCGGTGCTCGGGGTGCTGCTCGCGCTGGCGCTGGACCGGGTCCGGCGCGGCGGCGTGCGCACCTGGGCGCCGTGGGCCGGCGCGGTCGCCGCCGCGCTGCTGCCGCTGGCGCCGACGCCGATCCGCGCGGTGCCGGTCCCGCCGGTCCCGGCCGTGGTGTCCGGCGGCGGCTGGCGGGAGTACGTGCCGCCGGGCCGGACGCTGGTGCCGGTGCCGCCGGTGACCGGGGCGGCGGTCAGCCCCGCCATGTTCTGGTCGGCGCGCACCGCGCTGGCGTTCGACGCGCCGGGCGGCTACTTCATCGGCCCGCGCTCGGCCACCGACCCGGCGGCCCGCTGGGGCGCGCCGGACCGGCCCACGTCGCTGCTGCTGCGCCGGGCCGCCGAGACCGGCCGGGTGCCGCCGGTCGGCGAGACGGAACGCCGGCAGGCGGTCGACGACCTGCGGCACTGGCGGGCGGCGGCACTCGTGCAGGCCGACTCGTCACCCGGCGACCCGGTCCGCGCCACAGTGGACGCGCTGGTCGGCTCCGGCCGGGACGTGCCCGGCGGGTACCTGTGGGACGTCCGCCCGCTCGTCGGCTGACCGGTACCGGGGGTCACACCCGGTCGCGGACGTCCCAGATCCACACGTCGTCGACCCGCTGCGGCGGGCCGAGCAACTCGGCCATCAGGTCGCGCAGCACCGCCTCGCGCGGGCCGGCCCCGAGCACCACCACCGACGCCCGCCAGAAGCGCAGGTCGTCCACGGCCTGGCGGCGGTTCTCCTCGGTGATCTCCGGCACCTCGTTGGCGTCCATGGTGGAGTAGATGAGCGTGCTGGTGGGGCGGTTCGGGGCGCCGAACACGCCCTCGCCGCGCTCGTTCGGGCCGATGAAGTAGCCGCCCGGGACCGGGAACTCCTGGCCGGTCAGCGCGCTCCAGCGCAGCGTGTGCAGACCGTGCACGTTGCTGGGGATCGGCACCGGCACGAGCGTGCGGCCCTCCGGCACGTACGGCCGCCAGCCGCCCGCGGTGATGAAGTGCGGCGGCGGGTCGATCCGCTCGGCCGGCAGCGGACGCGGGATCAGCGGCACCACGGCGGCGGCGATGGCGACGAACCCGGCCAGGCGCAGCACCCGCCGGCGCGTGTCGCGCGCGGTCGTCCCGCCGTCGTCGTCCCCGCCGTCGTCGGCGCCGGAGCGGGGGGCGGGCACCGGCGGGCGGCCGGCACCGGCCAGCGTGTCCCACGCCAGGGCGAGCAGCGCGCCCACGGCGGCCACCACGACCAGGCTCAACCGGGTCGGCATCATCATCTCGACGAGCGGCAGATCGTCCGGCACGTACGCCCACGGCCCGTCGATGTCGGTCTCCACGCCGTTGAACCGCACGACCGGACCGATCGAGGCGATCGTGAAGACCACCACCAGCACGGCCAGGATCCGGGCCGGCACCGACCGGCGGACCAGCAGCACCAGCGCGGCCAGCGCCACCAGCACCAGCGGCCAGCCGAACCAGGTGTTCTGCTCGGTCAGCCCGATGGTCTTCTCCACCGCCTCGTCACCGGCGATCGTGTCCCTGGCGAACGTGACGAAGGCGACCAGGTCCTCACCCCAGTTGTGGAAGACGCCGCCCTGCAAGCCCCGGTAGGACTGCGGGCCGTTGAACTGGAACCAGATCGGGTACGCCGTCAGCAGCAGCGCCAGGCCGCCGCCGAGGCCGAGCGCGGCCACGAACGACCCGGCCCGCTCGCGGGTCGCGCGGGGCCGCTGCACCGCGTACGTCACCACGACGACCAGGCAGGCCAGCGCGGTGAGCAGCAGCATCTCCTCGTTGATGAAGATCTGGTACGCCACCAGCAGCCCGAGCGCCAGCCCGTTGCGCCGCCAGCGGCCCGGCTCGCCCAGCCGCAGCACCCGGGCCACGATCAGCGGCAGCAGGAAGTTCGACACGAAGTTGGGCTGGCCGTTGGCGTGGTGCACGATGCCCGGCGCGAAACCGAGGAACGCGCCGCCGACGAACGCCGCGGCCCGGGAACGGACCAGGTGCCGGGACAGCACCCAGTACGACGTGGCGGCGGTCGCGGACAGCGCGGCGCCCAGGTAGAGCGCGTACATCACCTGCGGGCCGAGCAGCAGCGTCAGCGGCGCCAGCGGCAGCGTCACCCCGAGCAGCGAGGTGTTCGCCATCATGTTCACCCCGTCCGGCGCGTTCTGCCGGGTGGTGAACAGCGGGTTCTCCAGGTGCTGCACTGAATACGCGCCATGGGCGAACAGCCACTCGAACCAGCTGTGGTCGGTGGGCAGGTGCGAGGAGACCCGGTGCTCGACGTCGCCCCAGTAGTTGAGGCAGACGAGAACGCCGAGGAGCACATAGGCTCCGATGGCCAGCACGTCGGCGCGGGCCGGCCGGCGACGGGCGCGGCGTGGCGGGTCGGCCACGACGGCGTCCGCCTCGACGGACGAGGGGTTCAACGAGGGGTCCACCACGGGCACGGCCACGACGCGCCATCGTACAGGCGGTTCGTCACACGGCCGGTCACGGTCGGGCGGCGGCTCGGCGCGCGGGAGAGGATGGTCGTGACCGTCATCGATCTGGGGGAGCTGCGCGACGACGCCCCGCCAGGCCCGGCGCCCCGCCCTCCGCGTGCCGTCGGACGGCCGTTCCGCCTTCTGGTGGTGCTGCTGGTGGCGCTGCTCACGCTCACCGCCGCGACGCCGCCGCGAGGCCCGGTCGAGTGGACGCTGCCCGGCGGGCTGGGATCGGCCGTGTTCGTCTCCGGCGACGTGGTGTACGTGGTGCGGCCGGACCGCGCAGGCGCCGGCGGCGGGCGAGAACTCCTCGCGTACCGGGGCGACCGGGAGCGGTGGCGCAGCCCGCTGCCCGGCGTGGGCACCGCCGTGTCGGTGTGGGAGCAGGACGGCCGGGTGATCGTGGCCGGCCGGAGCGTCGACGACACGGACTGGCAGACGGTGACGTACGACGCGGCCACCGGTGCGGACGTCTGGCGCCGGCCCGGAATCGCGTTCGCTGTGGGCCGGGTGCTGCTGATGCAGTCGGCCACATCCGACACCAGTACGTCGATCATGGAGGTGGACCCGGCCGACGGCCGTACGGTGTGGACGGCGCCGATGACGGGCGCGCTGGGTTTCGACGTCGAACCGACCGGGCCGGTACGCATGGTGTTGTCCCCGGCGACCGGGCAGACGGTGGTCGTGGACGCGCGCACCGGCGCGCGGCTGGTGGCCCGCGATCTGGACCCGGTACGACGGCCCGGCCCGCGCCGGTTGCAGCTCGCCCGCGGACTGCTGCTGGAGTTCCGCGACGGCGACGGGGCCATCGAGGCGTACGACCTGGACACGCTCCGGCCGCGCTGGACCGTCGCGCGGAAACTCGTCGGCCACGTCGAGAGCTGCGGCGCCCTGCTCTGCGCCGTCGGGCCGGCCGGCGGGACGACCGCGCTCGACCCGGCGACCGGCGCCGTGCGCTGGAGCGTGGACCGGTGGGCGGGCGTGGCGGCGGTGCGTGGCGGCCGGCTGCTCGTCGGCGTCCCCGACACCGACATCGACGACGGCCTGGCGGTGCTCGACCAGGACGACGGGCGGCTGATCGCCGACCTGGGCGGCTGGACACTGGTTCCGCAGCACGAGTCGGGCGGCCCGCTGCTGGCGACACGGCCGCTGGGCGGCGGCCGCCGGCTCCTGGCCGAGGTGGGCCTGTCCGGCGATCCGCCCACGATCCGGGGCACGCTCACCGGCACCGACTGCACCACCGGCATGACGCTTCTGGTCTGCCGCCGGCCCGGCGGCGACTACATGGTGCGGCGGCTGACGTGAGCCCGGTGATCGAGCTGGGGGAGATGCGGCACGGCGAGTCCGCCGACGACCCGGCCGACGCACCGCCCCGCCGGCCGCCGGGCCGCACGGCGCGGGTGGCAGTGCTCGGGTGCCTGGTGCTGCTCGTGGTCACAGCCGCCGCCGGGCCGTCGCGACGGCCCGAGCCGATCCGGGTGCCCGCCCCGCAGGGCGCGGCGTTCGTGGTCCTGGCGGATCGGGTGGTGGTGGCCGACGGCCCGGGCGCGATCGGCCGGGGTGGCCGGGTGGTCGCCGCGTACCGGCTGCCCGGTGGGGAACCGGTGTGGCGGTTCGCGCTCACCGACGGCGACCACGTGCTCGGCCTCACCGCCGTGGCCGGGGGACTGCTGGTGACGAGCAGCCCGGTCGGGGACGGCGACTCCGTGTCGGCCATGCTCGACCCGGCCACCGGCACGCTGCGCTGGCGGCATCCCGGCTACCCGGTCCGGACCGCATCGGGCGGGCTGCTGCTGGAGAACCCCCGCCCACCAGGTGCGGGCACCGTCCGGGCCGTCGACCCGGCCTCCGGCGAGGTGCGGTGGACGCTGCCCGTACCCGGCCAGGAGGTGGGGTACCGCCGCGACGACCACGGGGTGACGCAGCTCGTGCTGGTCACCCCGCAGGGCCGGGTGACCGTGTACGACGCGGACTCCGGCGCGGTCGCGCACACCGGCCGGGTGGCGCCCGCGGCCGATCGCGCCGCCTACCGGTACGCGCAGGTGGTGGCCGACCTCCTGCTGGTCGAGGACGCCCGGGGCACGGTCACCGGATACGGGCTGGACCGGCTCGACGAGCGATGGAGCCTGCCGGTCGGCTCCCGCGCCGGGCTCTGGTTCGCCGACTGTGCCGGGATGGTGTGCCTGCGCGACCAGGTGGGCGGTGCGCAGGCCCTCGACCCGGCCACCGGCCGTCCGGCCTGGTCGGACGAGCGCTGGCTGGGGATGGGCCCGGTAGGCGACCGGCTGATCGCCGCCGAGCGCGGGGTCGGGGAGGAACTGGAACTGTCGGCGCTCGACCCGCCGACCGGCCGCGTGCTGGCCCGGCTCGGGCGCTGGCGCGTCTCCGGCAACGACCTCCCGTCCGGGCCGCTACTAGGGCTGCGCACGCTCACCGAGGACCGGACGCTCGTCGGCGCGCTCGACGTGGCGGCCGGGCAGGTACGGATCCGGGGGATCCTGCCCGGCGCCTGGTCCGAGTGCGCGGACACGGGTACGGAACTGGTGTGCCTGCGACCGACCGGAGGCATGGCGATCTGGCCGGTCGGCCGCTGATCACCAGTTGGCCTGCGCCGGAGGCGGCGGCAGCGGCGTCGACTCGGGCCGCAGCACGTACGCGATCCCGCCGCTGCCCGCCTGCCAGGCGCTCTCGAACGGCCCGCGCGGCACGGTGCGGCGGACCCGCTCGTCGTCCGGGGCGTACGGGTCGTTGAGCACCGGGTCGCCCTCGGCGGTGAAGCCGGCCAGCACCATGAGGTGTCCCCGGGTGTCGTAGTCCAGTCCGGGCACCTGACCGGCGGTGAACGCGGCCGAGACGATCAGCGGGATGCCGGCGGCCACGAACCGTTCCGCCTCGGCCAGCGAGCGCAGCCGGGTGACGAAGGCGTCCACCCCGTGCGTCGCCGCGTACGCCGTGTTGAACGGCCAGTTGCCCGGCCCGCCGAAGGCGTGGTCGTAGCAGTGCCGGGCGGCGTGCACCACCTGCGGACGCGGGCCGGGCGGCGCCACCCAGGCGTACCGGTCCGCTGTGGGTCCGGTGCCCCAGAAGTCGAGCACCATCGACACGCAGGTGGGGCTGCACCAGGAGTCGCCGCCGCCACCCCAGCGGGTCTCCCCGGCGGCGTGCAGCCGCTGCGCGTAGCGCGGCACGTCCAGCACGCGCCCCCACGCGTCGCCGGCCTCCGCGCTGCCGGCCTCCGCGCCGGCGGCCTCAGCGCGGACGGCCTCCGCGGGGGCGGCCTCCGCGCCGCCGGGCGGGTCGGTCGAGGCGACCACGCCCACGGTGCGCAGCACCGGGCCGGCGGCCGCGTCGAGCCGTCGGAGCAGGGTCACCCGGACCTGCCAGCCGGTCACCGTCGCGCCGGTCACCCGCAGCGTGTCGGCGGCGACCCGCGCCCGGTCGTCCTCCTGCCCGGGTACTGAGGCGCGGTGCACGGCGCTGTCGTCGGCGGCCCAGTGGCCCAGTTCGTACCAGCCGGTGGCGGCCGTGCCGTCGGCCCAGCCGCGCATTTCGACCCGCAGCCAGCAGCCGGGCGGGGTGTCGGCGGTCCACGAGGGCACCAGTTCGGTGACGGTGAAGCCGACGGCCGTCACGGGGGAGGTCCAGGTGCCGGCGGCGTACCCGGCCGTGGTCCCGGAGTGCGGATCGGTGTGCGTGACCCGGCCGGCCGAGCCGTCGAGCGTCAGGCCGTCCGGCCCGGCGCGTAGCCCGTCCGCACGACCCCGGTCCCGGTCCGCCGGGAAGCGGAACCGGCGGTACGCGATGTCGCGGCCGCTCATCGGGAACCCGCCCGGGGCGGCCGTGACCTGTGCCTGCTGCGCTTGTCGATCATCGCCGCCGAGCATCGCGTACCCGAAGGTTTTCTGCAACGGCGGCCCGTGCCGCCGCACGCGGCCGGCCCTCCCGCCGTGCTGTCACCGACCGTAGCCGCAGCGCATCAGCGGCATGGTCCCCCGCGTGCCCTTTGCTCTGCAGTCACCGACGCATCCGTGACGTAAGGCTACCGCTGCGCATGAGGCTGCAGAGCAAAGGGCGCGGAGGGGTATCTCCGCTGCCGGGGACCGCTTCGCCGTTTCGCCTGGTCAAGGAGATTCGGCTCGCCGGCTGTCCGGTTTGGCCGGGTGAGCGGCCATCACGGTGCGTGACGCACCGGAGAAAAGGTGTCAGCGTTACGAAGAGTCACCACTCGGGGCTCCAGGCGTGGCGAGGTGGCCCGAGCGCACCACCCGCGCTCCCCGGCGGTGCACTCGTCGACGGGCGTCTCGGGGGTCGGCTCCTCCGGCGGCGGGTTTTGCCTGCCGCACTAGGTTGTCAGGGGTCACGAGGTGGGAGGCCGGGATGCGGGTACTGGTGGTCGAGGACGAGCGCAACCTCGCCGACGCGATCGCGCGCGGGCTGCGCAAGCGCGGGATGGCTGTCGACGTCGCCTACGACGGCGACGCCGGGCACGAGGCGGCGTTCGTCACCCGCTACGACGTGGTGATCCTGGACCGCGACCTGCCCGGCGTGCACGGCGACCGGATCTGCGCCGACCTGGCCGCCTCCGGCGCGCTGACCCGGGTGCTGATGCTGACCGCCAGCGTCACGGTCGCCGACCGGGTCGAGGGGTTGCAGCTCGGCGCCGACGACTACCTGGCCAAGCCGTTCGCGTTCGACGAGCTGGTGGCCCGGGTGCAGGCGCTCGGCCGCCGCGCCACCCCGGCCGCGCCGCCGGTGCTGGAGGTGGCCGATCTGGTGCTCGACCCGGCCCGCCGGGTGGTGAGCCGGGGCGGCGTGCCGCTCGACCTCACCAACAAGGAGTTCGGCGTGCTCGCCGAGCTGCTCAAGGCGCGCGGCGCGGTGGTGTCCAGCGAGGAGCTGCTGGAGCGGGTCTGGGACGCCAACACCGACCCGTTCACCACGATCGTCCGCGTCACCGTGATGACACTGCGCAAGAAGCTCGGCGACCCGCCTCTCATCGACACCGTCGTGGGCGCGGGCTACCGCATCGGCGGGGTACGGCAGTGAGCGCGCGGAGCGCCCGCCGGGTGCGGCCGACGCTGCGGCTGCGGCTGACCCTGCTCAACGGCGTGCTGCTGGTCGGCGCGGGGGCGATCCTGGTGCTGCTGGCCTGGCTGCTGGTCCGCGACGCGCTGCGCCCCACCGACGAGCTGCTACCGGGCACCACTGTGGTGCTCACGGACGGGCGCACGCTCGACGCCGGGCAGTGGCAGCGGCAACTGGTGGACGCCGCGTCACAGGAACTGCTGGTCAAGGGTCTGCTCGCGCTGGTGGCGATCAGCGTGGTCGGTGTGGCCGGGGCGTACCTGGTGGCCGGCCGGGCGCTGCGCCCGCTGCACCAGGTCACCGCCACCGCCCGCCGCCTCGGTGAGGCCACGCTCGACGAGCGGATCGGCTGGTCCGGCGCCGACGACGAGGTGGCCGAGCTGGCCGAGACGTTCGACGCCATGCTCGACCGGATCAGCGGTGCCTTCGAGGCGCAGAAACGGTTCGTCGCGAACGCCTCGCACGAGCTGCGGACGCCGCTGGCGGTGATGCGTACCGAAATCGACGTGACGCTCAGCGACGACGACGCCGACCTCGCCGAGTACCGCCGCATGGCCGGCGTGGTGCGCGACGCCTCCGAACGCGCCAACGGCCTGGTCGACGCGCTGCTGGTGCTGGCGCGCAGCGAGGCGCAGACCGGCCGGCGGCTGGGCCGGCGCGCCGAGTCGGACCTCGCCATCGGCACCGCCAACGCCCTCTCCGCGGTCTCCCGGGAGGTGGAGCGCATCGGCCTGAAAGTGCACACCTCGCTGCGCCCGGCGCCGGTGGTCGGCGACCCCGGCCTGCTCGACCGGCTCGCCGGCAACCTGGTGGAGAACGCGGTCCGCTACAACCACCTGCACGGCCGGATCTGGATACGCACCGGCACCGACGGGGAACGGTCCTGGCTGGTCGTGGGGAACACCGGCTTCGAGGTCGCCCCGGCCGACGTACCCGGGCTGTTCGAGCCGTTCCGGCGCGGCGGCCAGGAACGCACCGGCGCGCGCGGCTCCGGTCTCGGCCTGTCGATCGTGCGGGCCGTCAGCGACGCGCACGGCGGCACGGTGAAGGCGGTCGCCCAGCCCGGCGGCGGCCTCGAGGTGACAGTCACGCTTCCGTCGGCCGACCCGGCGGCGGCCACCTGACCGCCGACCCGGTCCGTCCGGCCGGTGAGGCGGCCTCACCTTTTCGTGCGGCCGGCCTCGGCTGTCCCGGCCGGACCCGACGGTGGTCGGCCCCCGGCGGCACGGTGGTCGGGCAGAATGCGTCGCTCCCGCTGGACGCGGAGCCGGGGATCAACGGAGAGTAAGCGCAGCGACGCCTCACCCTGCTCACCCACCGGAGCTGCCCGTGACCCACCCCTCGGCCCCGCGCCGCCGCCGTCTTCTCGCGGTCCTCACCGCCGGCGCCCTCACCGTCGCCGGCCTCTCGCCGGCCACGCCCGCGGCAGCCGTCGCCGCGCCCGGCCACGACAAAGTGGTCCACACCGTCCCCTCCACCGCCTCGCCCGACGTCCAGGACGGCTCGGTCGACGCGATCCACGACGCCGGTACGAAGATCATCGCGGGCGGCTCCTTCACCCGGGTGCAGAACCGCAACTCCGACGTCGACATCCCCCGCGACTACCTGCTCGCCTTCGACAAGGCCACCGGGCAGGTGGACACCGCGTTCGCGCCCACGCTCGACAACGAGGTGACGGCGGTCGTCGCCGGTCCCACAGCGGGCACGGTCTTCGTCGCCGGCAAGTTCAACACCGTCAACGGCGTGACCCGGCGCAAGGTGGCCCTGCTCGACGTCGCCACCGGTGCGGTCGTCACCAGCTTCACGCCGCCGGCGTTCAACGGTCTGATCAAGGACATCGCGCTCGTCGGTGACCGGCTGCTGGTCGGCGGCATCTTCACCACGGCCGGCAACCCCAACCCGCGCGGCGGGCTCGCGTCGCTCAACGCCACCACCGGCGCGGTCGACAGCTACCTCACCACGGCGCTGACCGAGAACCACAACTGGGACGGCGTCAGCGGCGCCAAGGCCGGCGTGGGCGCGGAGAAGCTCGCCGTCTCCCCGGACGGCACGCAGCTCGTCGTCATCGGCAACTTCAAGAAGGCCGACGGGGTCCTGCACGACCAGATCGTCAAGATCGACCTGGGTGCCACCGCCGCCACCGTCGCGGACTGGAACACGGCCCGCTACACGCCGCGCTGCAAGTGGCAGTCGTTCGACTCGTACGTCCGCGACGTCGCGTTCTCCCCGGACAACAGCTACTTCGTGGTGGTCACCACCGGCGCCCCGTACGGCGGGACGCTCTGCGACACCGCGGCCCGCTGGGAGGCCGGCGCGACCGGCAGCAGCCTCCAGCCGACCTGGGTCGACTACAGCGGCGGCGACACGTTCCTGTCCGTCGGCATCAGCGAGCAGGCGGTCTACGTCGGCGGCCACCTCCGCTGGCTCAACAACAGCACGGGAACCGACAACGCCCGGGCCGGCGCGGTCGGCCGGGCCAGCATCGCCGCGCTCGACCCCGCCAACGGCCTGCCGCTGTCCTGGAACCCGGGCCGGCACCCGCGCGGCATCGGCGCCTCCGAGATGCTCGTGACCCCGAGCGGCCTCTGGGTCGGCGGCGACACACTCTGGATCGGCAACTTCCAGTACCGCCGGGAGCGGATCGCGTTCTTCCCGCTCGCCGGTGGCAAGGCACCGCACCCGACCACCACGGCGACGCTGCCCGGCAACGTGTACCAGGCCGGCCTGCCGAAGCCGACCAACGTGCTGTACCGGGTGAACGCCGGCGGCCCGGTGGTCGCCGCCGCCGACGGCGGACCGGACTGGGCGGCCGACACCGGCTCCAGCCCCAGCCCGTACCACAACACCGGCAGCTCGACCTCCAGCTTCAACACGGTCGGCAGCCTGGACGCGACGGTGCCGGCCGGCACCCCGGCCGCGCTCTACAGCGACGAGCGGTACGACCCGGCCGGCGGCGCGGAGATGCTCTGGCAGTTCCCGGTGCCCGCCGGCACCGAGGTGCACGTGCGGCTCTACCTGGCCAACCGGTACGACGGCACCTCCGCGCCCAACACGCGCGTCTTCGACGTGGCGCTGGACGGCGCGGTCGTCCTCGACGACCTGGACCTGTCCGCCAGCGTCGGGCACAACGTGGGCACCATGCGGGAGTTCACGGTGACCAGCGACGGCACCGTCGACATCGAGTTCCGTCACGTCAAGGAGAACCCGCTCGTCGACGCCGTCGAGATCGTCAAGACCGGGCCTCCGCCGGCCGGCACCGGTGAGGAGGTGCAGGTCCGCTCGTACGACGGGCTGACCGGCGTCGGCGCGCCCGCTCCGGTGGCGAACCCGGACGAGACCGCGTGGTCCGCCACACGCAACGCGTTCTGGGTCGGCGGGACGCTGTTCTACGGCACCGGCGGCGCGCTGTGGCGGCGTACGTTCGACGGCACTACGTTCGGCACGCCCGAGCTGGTGGACCCGTACCACGACCCGTACTGGGACACCGTGGTGACCAACTCGGGTCCGGAGGGGCAGACGTACGTCGGCGCGACCACCGGCTTCTACGCCGAGATCCCGAACGTGACCGGCATGTTCTACACCGGCGGTCGGCTCTACTACACGCTGACCGGGCAGAACGGCCTGTTCTGGCGCTGGTTCACGCCGGACAGCGGCGTGGTCGGCGCCGACCGGTTCTCCGTGGCCGGGGCGAGCGGGTTCTCCGACGCGGGCGCCGTCTTCGTGGCCGGCTCCACGCTCTACAAGGTGAACCGGAGCACCGGTGACCTGTCCGCCGTCGACTGGGTGAACGGCGCTCCGTCGGGGACGTTCACGGTGCGCAGCGGCCCGGCGGTCGACGGCGTCGACTGGCGCGCGAAGGCGGTCTTCGTCGGCCCGTAAGGAAGGGCCCCTTCTTAACGCCTGCGGTAGAGGAAGGGCCCCTTGTTAACACCTCGCTGTTAACAAGGGGCCCTTCCTTGCACGAGCGGGGTTGTGTGCGCGGCGCGGGCGGTGGAATGATCAACCGGTCAGCCCGAGAGGTGGAAGGGGGTGTGGTCGATGTTCGTTGTGAACCGTCCCGCGCCCCGCGTTCCCCGCTGACGTTCCCACTCCGCCGGGGCGCGCTCCCCACAGGAGGAAGCACAGTGAGTGCACAGATCCACTGCGTGACAGTCGAAACCGACGACCCGTACGCCCTGGCCGGCTGGTGGGCACGCGTGCTCGACCGCCGGCTCGCCGACGACGACCACCCGGGCGACCCGGAGGCGGTCCTCGCCGCACCCGACGGGCACGGCCCCGACCTGCTGTTCGTTCGGGTGGACGAGCGGCACGGCAAGGGCGCGTTCCACCTCGACCTGCACCCGGCCGAGGGCACCCGGGACGAGGAGGTGGCGCGGCTGCGCGAGCTCGGCGCCGCGCTGGTGGCCGACCGGCGCCGCCCGGACGGAACCGGCTGGGTGGTGCTCGCCGACCCCGAGGGCAACGAGTTCTGCGTCTGCCGGAGCCCTGCCGAGCGGGCCGCGTCCGCCTGATCCGGAAACGACACCGGGCCCCCGCTGTCACGGCGGGGGCCCGGTGCGTGACGGGTGTCAGTCCTGCTTCTCGATCTCGCCGCGCATCGTCACGAACTCCGACTGGAGCTCGGCCGCGGACTTGAAGTAGACAACCACCATGCCGAGGCTGCCCCGGTCGGCCCAGATGCAGACGGCCACCGGCACGTCCGAAGCCTTGCCGTCGGAGCACTTGGCGTCGCCGCCCAGCGGGCCCGCGTCGACAGTCTTGAAGTCCTTGGTGGCCAGGTCCGGGGTGACCGCCGCGGTGGCGTCGGCCAGCTCCTTCTTCGGGTCCGCCATCACGCCGGACACCGCGACGATCATGACCAGGTCCTTCTTGGCCGGGTCGCCGTAGAAGGCGCCGACGGTGCTGGTCGCGTCCGGCACGTCCTTGCTGAGCTCGGACTTCATCTGCGCCGCGGCGGTCTGCAGCTGCGGGTCGGTGACCTTGGCCCGGCCGCCGAGCGTCTGCGGCTCGACCACCCGCGTCTTGGTGGCGGTGACCACCTCGTTGACGGTGTCCTTCGTGGCGAAGTAGGCGGCGACACCGCCGCCGACGCAGAGCACCAGGACCACCGCGAGGACGATCAGCAGGACCTTGCCCACGCCGGACTTCTTCGGCGGGACCGGCGCACCGAGCTGGCCACCGTACTGCGGCTGCTGCGGCGGGTAGTCGCCGCCGTACTGCTGCTGGGGAGCCTGCGGGTAGTCACCGCCGTACTGCGGCTGCTGCGGCGGCTGGTAGCCACCGGGCTGTTGCTGGGGGGAGGGGTAGTTGCCGGAGTAGGGACTGGACGGCGGCTGGGACATGTAGGCAGCTCCTGTGAGAAAACTGGACGCGTGATGGTAGCCAGCACCACCGACAGCCCGCTGTCCGCACAAGGGCGGCGACGCCAAACCGCGACCTACCCGTGACCTGGGCCGCAGACGCCGATCGCGGTGGCCGGACCGTCCGGAACGGACAGCCCGACCACCGCGATCGATGCCTTGCGGTCGCCTCAGCGCAGGCTTGCCACGCCGTGCGGCAGGAACCGCTTGCCGGTCACCCGCTCGGAGGTGCCGGTCCGGTCCAGGTACGGCGTGACGCCGCCCAGGTGGAACGGCCAGCCGGCGCCGAGGATCATGCACAGGTCGATGTCCTGCGCCTCGGCGACGACGCCCTCGTCGAGCATGAGCCGGATCTCCTGCGCCAGCGCGTCCAGCGCGTTCTGCCGGACCTGCTCGGCGGTGAGCGGCTCGTCGCCGACCACGAGCAGCTTCGCGACCTCGTCGTTGATCTGGTCGTCGACCACGATCGGCTGGCCCGAGTCGGCGATCCGCTTGAGGTTCTCGCTGACGCCGAACCGGTCCGGGAACGCCTCGTGCAGGGTGCCGCCGACGTGGTACGCCACGGCCGGCCCGACGAGCTGGAGCAGCGCCAGCGGACGCATCGGCAGACCCAGCGGGTCCAGCGCGCTGTTCGCCACGTCCAGCGGGGTGCCCTGGTCGACGGCGGCGAACACGGTGCCGAGGAAGCGGGTCAGCAGCCGGTTCACCACGAACGCCGGAGCGTCCTTCACCAGCACCGACGACTTCCTGAGCTGCTTGCCGACCGCGAACGCGGTGGCCAGCGTGGCGTCGTCGGTCCGCTCGCCGCGGACGATCTCCAGCAGCGGCAGCACCGCGACCGGGTTGAAGAAGTGGAAGCCGACCACCCGCTCCGGGTGCTCCAGTTCGGCGGCCATCTCGGTGATGGACAGCGAGCTGGTGTTGGTGGCGAGCACCGCCTCCGGCTTGACGATCTTCTCCAGCTCGGCCCAGACCTGCTTCTTGACGCCCAGGTCCTCGAACACGGCCTCGATGACGAAGTCGGCGTCGGCGAAGACGGACTTGTCGACCGAGCCGCTGACCAGGCCGTACAGCTTGGCCGCGGTGCCCTTGTCCATCCGGCCCTTGCTGACGGCCTTCTCGATCTGGGTGTGCACGTAGCCGACGCCCTTGTCCACGCGGGACTGATCCAGGTCGGTCATCACGACCGGCACCTGAAGACGCCGGGCGAACAGCAGCGCGAGCTGGCTGGCCATCAGGCCGGCGCCGACGATGCCCACCTTGGTGACCGGACGAGCCAGGCCCTTGTCCGGCGCGCCGGCCGGGCGCTTGGCCCGCCGCTGCACCAGGTCGAAGGCGTACAGGCCGCTGCGCAGCTCCTCGGAGAAGACCAGGTCCGCGAGGGCCTCGTCCTCCGCCGCGGTGCCGGTGGCGAAGTCGGCGTCCTTCGCCGTCTCCAGCAGGTCCAGCGCCTTGTACGCGGACGGGACCGCGCCGTGCAGCCGCTGGTCGAGGGTCTGCCGGGCGAAGTAGAGCACGCCCGCCCACATGTCCTTGTCGACCTCGGGACGGGTCACGGTGACCTCGCCCCGGACCACACCGGCGGCCCACTCCAGCGACCGCTCCAGGAAGTCGGCCGGCTCCAGCAGCACGTCCGCGATGCCCATCTCGGCAGCCTGCTTCGGCTTGAGCATCTTGTTCTGCATCAGCGGGTTCTGAATGATCACCTGCGTCGCGGCCGGAATGCCGATCAGGTTCGGCAGCAGCTGCGTACCGCCCCAGCCGGGGATGAGGCCGAGCGAGACCTCGGGCAGCGCCAGGGCCGCCGAGCCCGCCGACAGCGTCCGGTAGTGGCAGTGCAGCGCCAGCTCCAGGCCGCCGCCCATCGCCGCGCCGTTGACGAACGCGAAGGTGGGGACGCCGCTGTCCTTGAGTCGGGCGAAGACCCGGTGGCCCAGCCGGCCGATCTCCAGCGCCTGCTCGCGGTTCTCCAGGGCCGGCAGGCTGGTGATGTCCGCGCCCACGCAGAAGATGTACGGCTTGCCGGTGACCGCGATGAACGCCGGCTCCGCCGCCAGCGCGGCGGTGATCGCCTCGTCCAGGCTGGTCAGGCCGGCCGGGCCGAAGGTGTTCGGCTTGGTGTGGTCGAAGCCGTTGTCCAGGGTGATGAGGGCGGCGGGCCGGTCCAGCCCGGGTACGGCCACCTGGCGCAGCAGCGCCTTGGTGACGACCTCGTTCGGTGCGGCGAGGCTCACTTGTCTCCACCCTCCCAGTGCGGGTTCTCCCAGATCACGGTGCCGCCCATGCCGATGCCGATGCACATGGCGGTGAGGCCGTAGCGGACCTCGGGGTGCTCGGCGAACTGGCGGGCGAGCTGGGTCATCAGCCGGACGCCGGAGGACGCGAGCGGGTGACCGATGGCGATCGCGCCGCCCCACGGGTTGACCCGCGGGTCGTCGTCGGCGATGCCGAAGTGGTCGAGGAAGGCGAGCACCTGCACCGCGAACGCCTCGTTCAGCTCGAACAGGCCGATGTCGTCGATGCTCAGGCCGGCGATGCGCAGCGCCTTCTCGGTCGACGGGATCGGGCCGACGCCCATCACCTCGGGCTCGACGCCGACGAAGCCGAACGACACCAGGCGCATGCCGACCGGCAGGCCCAGCTCGCGGGCGGTGTCCTCGGCCACCAGCAGCGCGGCGGTGGCGCCGTCGTTCAGGCCGGCCGCGTTACCGGCGGTGACCTTGCCGTGCGGCCGGAACGGGGTCTTCAGGCCGGCCAGCTTCTCCATCGAGGTGTCGCGGGGCGCCTCGTCCACTGTGGCCAGGCCCCAGCCCGCCTCCGGGTCGCGGACCGCCACCGGCACCAGGTCGCCCTGGAGCTTGCCGTTGGCGTACGCCTTCGCGGTCTTCTGCTGCGAGGCCAGCGCGAACGCGTCGGTGCGCTCCTTGGTGATGTGCGGGACGCGGTCGTGCAGGTTCTCCGCGGTGGAGCCCATCACCAGGGCGGACGGGTCGACGAGCTTCTCCGCGACGATGCGCGGGTTGGGGTCGACGCCCTCGCCCATCGGGTGGCGGCCCATGTGCTCGACGCCGCCGGCGATGGCCACGTCGTACGCGCCCACGGCGATGCCGCTGGCCACGGTGGTGACGGCGGTCATCGCGCCGGCGCACATCCGGTCGATGGCGAAGCCGGGCACGGTCTTGGGCAGGCCGGCCAGCAGGGCGGCGGTGCGGCCGATGGTCAGGCCCTGGTCACCGATCTGGGTGGTGGCGGCGATGGCCACCTCCTCCACCTTCTCCGGCGGAAGTTGCGGGTTGCGGCGCATCAGCTCGCGGATGCAGCGGATCACCAGATCGTCGGCGCGGGTGTTGGCGTACATCCCACCCGCCTTGCCGAACGGGGTACGGACGCCGTCGACGAAGACGACATCCCGGACTTCACGGGGCACTTGGAGCCTCCCTCGGCACGGGCATTTCCCCGGATGCTACTCGCCAGTAACCAACCGTGGCACCACCCCCCGCGTGGCCCACCTCACACCCCGGCCGCGGCCGTCACTGCTGCGGGGTGTGCAACGCCTCCGTCAGCGCGGGCAGGAGCAGCCCGATCTGCCACTCCCGGGCACCGAACCCGCGCAGCGTCTCCGCCACCGTCTCGTCGGTGATCTCCGCGGGCGGCTGCCACGCCAGCCGGCGGATCGAGTCCGGCGCGATCAGGTTCTCCGCCGGCAGCCGGTGCGCCCCGGCGGTGCCGACCACCACCTCCCGGGCCCGGGCCAGCCGCCCGGCCGCCACCGGGTCGCGTTCGGCCCACCGGTGCGGCGGAGGCGGACCCTCCACCGCCGGGCTCACCGGCAGCGCGTCGTCCGGCAACTGGCGCGCGTCGTCCAGCGCCGCCAGCCAGGTACGCGCCAGCCGGCGCACCGACCGCCCACCGAACCCGGGGAGCGTGAGCAGCGTCTTCTCGTCCTTCGGGTCCAGCTCGGCGGCGGCCACGATGGCCGAGTCGGGCAGCACCCGGCCCGGCGCGGCGTCCCGGCGGGAGGCGATCTGGTCCCGCGCGTACCAGAGGGAACGCACCCGGGCCTGGGCCCGCGCGCCGCGTACCCGGTGGATGCCGGACGTGCGCCGCCACGGCTCGGCGCGGACGCGCGGCGAGGCGCCGTTGCGCACCAGCGCGTCGAACTCCTCCGCCGCCCAGCCCGACTTGCCCTGCCGCTGCAACTCCTCGTCCAGCGAGTCGCGCAGGTCGACGAGCAGTTCGACGTCGAGCGCCGCGTACGTCAGCCAGGACTCCGGCAGCGGCCGGCTCGACCAGTCGGCGGCGGAGTGGTGCTTCTCCAGGCTGAACCCGAGCAGCTGTTCGGTCAGCGCGGCCAGGCCGACCCGCTCGAAACCGGCCAGCCGGGCGGCCAGTTCGGTGTCGAACAACCGGCGCGGGCGCAGCCCCACCTCGGCCAGGCAGGCGAGATCCTGGCTGGCCGCGTGCAGCACCCACTCGGTCTCGGCGATCACCGCGTCCAGGGCGGACAGGTCGGGCAGCGGCAGCGGGTCGATGAGCGCGGTGCCGGCGCCGCCGCGGCGCAGCTGCACCAGGTAGGCGCGCTGGCTGTAGCGGTAGCCGGAGGCGCGTTCGGCATCGAGGGCCACCGGGCCGGTGCCGGCCGCGAAGCGGGCCACGACCTCGTCCAACTCGGCAGGTGTGGCCACCGGGGCGGGCGTGCCGTCGCGCGGCGCGGTCAGAGGGACGGCCGCGCCCGTGTCGGTCTCGGACCCCGCGTCCGCCGGCTCCGGCAGGGCCGACGTCGGCTGGGCGGACGCCTCCCCGGTACGGCTTTCGGCGGCCCGACGGCGCAGGGGTGGTTCGTCGGTCACCTGACAACCCTAGTAGGCCGGACGATCCGGTGTGCGCAGCCGGTCCGGCGTGTGTCGGCGCGATGGCCGTCAGGTGACCGGAAAGGTGCGGGTTGCGGGGCCGTGAGAGGGTCGGACAAGGGGGAAGACAAAGCCCGTTCCCGCCGGTACGGTCCATCGAGCCGCGAACGGCGTACGGGTGCCGCAGCGGGTCGGGGGGCGTCGGCGAAGCCGACGGGGAGGACGGTCGAGCATGACAGGCGGGTACGGAACCGGCGACGACGTGCCGGGGCACGGCGGCGGCGACACGGCAGCCGACCGGCCGGGGCCGCTGCCGCCGCGCTTCACCCCGCCCGCCGGTTCGGCCCCGGTGCCGGGATCGTTCCCCGGTGGATCCGAGTGGGCCGGCACCCCCGGCTACCCGGCGCGGGCCGCCGTCCAGCCGCCCGCCGGCTACCCGGGTCTCCCGGACCCGGCCGGCACGCCGCAGCCGACGCCCTACGCGGCCTCGTCCGGCGTCGCGACCCCGCCCGCCACGGCCCAGCCGGGCCAGCCGTCCTACGGCACCACGCCGTCCGAGCCGGGCCGGTCGTCCTACGGCTCCGCACCGGCCCAGCCGTCGTCCTTCGGCGCCGTACCGGCGCAGACCTCCCGGTCCGCCGCCCCGGCGTACCCGGGCCAGCCGGCCGCGTCACCGTCCTATCCGGGCCCGTCCGGCAGCGGCCCGTCGTACCCCGGCCAGCCGGTGTCCGCGCCCGCCTACCCGGGGCAGCCGGTGTCGGCGCCGTCCCAGCCCGGTTCCGCGTACCCCGGTCAGGCGGCCCTCGTCGGCGGCCCGGCCGGCTTCGGTGCGCAGCCGGCGCGGCGCAGCCGGGTGGCGGTGGTGGCGCTGGCCCTTGCCGCCGTGCTGACGGTGGTCACCGGCGTGCAGGCGTACCAGATCTACCGGCTCGACGACCGGCTCGCCGCCGCCGACAAGCGGATGGCCGAAGGGCAGGGCACGGACGCCAGCCGGCTCGACGGCCTGGAGCAGCGCGCCGGCAGCCTGGAGAAGAAGGCCGGCGCGGCCTTCAACCCGGAGGCGGTGGCCAGCGCGGTGCTGCCGAGCGTGTTCCGGGTGCGGGCCGGGCAGTTCACCGGTACGGCGTTCGCCGTCGGCAAGGCCCCGTCCGGCGGCGGCACCACGCTGCTGACGAACTTCCACGTGGTCGAGTCGGTCTTCACCGCGGGTGAGCGCAAGGTGTTCCTGGAGCGCAAGGACCAGCGGTTCGAGGCGACCATCATCGCCACCGACAAGGACAAGGACCTGGCGCAGCTGCAGACCACCGCCAAGTTCACCGGGCTGGTCGCGGCCCGCGACCCGGTCCGGTCGGGCCAGCAGATCATCGTGGTCGGCGCGCCGCTCGGGTTGCAGGACAGCGTCACCACGGGCGTGGTCAGCGCGTTCCGCGAGGACGAGCGCGGCGGCGGCCCGGTGATCCAGTTCGACGCGCCGATCAACCCGGGCAACTCCGGCGGCCCGGTGATCAACGGCTCGAAGGAGGTCGTCGGCATCGCCACGGCCAAGGCCCGCAACGCCGAGGGCATCGGGCTCGCGGTGCCGATCAAGACCGCCTGCGACCGGTTCCGGCTCTGCTGACCGGTGGCCGCACCGGCCCGGCCGCACCGCATCGACCCCGGCCCATCGGGCCACCCCGCGGGGGACCAGCACATCTGGAGGAACGACATGTCCTACCCACCGGCCGGGGGCGACAACCCGCCCCCGGCGCCGGGGGGCACGGTCTACGGCAACCCGTACGGCAGCCGGCCCGCGCCCCAGCAGTACGACCCGAACCAGCCAGCGCCGACGCTGCACCAGCCCACCGTGTCCGACGGCGCCCCCGGGTACGGCGGATACCAGCCCGCCACGCCGGGACAGCCGGGATACGCGCCCGGCGCCGCCCCGGTGCCCCCGCCGGCGCAGCCGATGTCGGCGCCGCCGGTCTCCGTCCCGCCGGTCTCCGCCCCCGGCTACGCGCAGCCGATGTCGGTCCCGCCCGCGTCGGCTCCGCCGGTGTCCGGCCCCGGCTTCGGGCCGCCGCCGATGTCCGGGCCGCCCGGCCCGTACGGCCCGGTGGGTGCCCCGCCGGCCACCGGCGGCGGCAGGAAGTGGGCGGCGCTGGTGCTCGGCCTCGTCGCCGCGCTGCTGTTCGTCTTCGGCGGCGTGATGACGTTCCTGTACGTCTCCACGAACGGCGAGCTGGACAAGTCCCGGCAGACGGTCAGCCAGCGGGACGGCACGATCTCGGCGAACCAGCAGGAGATGGAGAAGCTCAAGGGTGAGCTGAAGGCGGTCCAGGAGCGGCTGTCGGACACCCAGCAGGACCTGACCGGCACCAAGAACGACCGGGACGAGCAGGCCCGGCAGAAGAAGGTCATCGCGAACTGCCTGGACAAGCTGACCACGGCCATGGCGGCGGCGTCGCGCGGCGACCGGGCCGCCTTCGAGGCGGCCAGCAAGGGCCTGGACAAGATCTGCGACGAGGCCGAGAACTACCTCTGACCGGCGTCCACCGAAGGCCGTCCCGGTTCGTCCGGGGCGGCCTTTCGCGTGTCCCCGGGCGGGGTGCGGTCAGGCGGCGCCGGCGGAGCGGCGGGTGGGCAGCGCGGTGACGCCGGGCGGCGGCAGGCCGGCCGTGGAGGCCAGCAGCGTGCACCAGCCGAGCAGGTGCGGGCCCAGGTCGGCGCGCAGCGGCGTCCAGGAGGCGCGGATCTCGATGTCACCGGCGGCGGGCGGCCCGGCCAGCTCGCCGAAGCGGGTGGAGAGCGTCTGGGTGACTGTGCCGCCGATCGCCCGGTGCCCGGTGCCCGGCGCCCTGCGCGTCGAGCGCGTCGGTCAGCCAGGTCCAGCCGACACCGGGCAGCAGCGGATCGCTGGCCAGGTCGACCTCCAGCTCGGCGGTGACGTACGTGACCAGCCGCAGCGTGCCCTGCCACGCCTCGTGCCCGGCCGGGTCGTGCAGCAGGATCAGCCGGCCGGTGGCCACCTCGTCGTCGTCGCGCATCACGGCGGCGGAGAGCGCGAACGCGTACGGGGCCAGCCGCTGCGGCGCGCCGACCTCCTCCAGGATGATCTCCGGTCGGGGTGTGGCCGATCGCAGCCCCGCGACCGCGCGGGCGAACGTTTCCGGGAGCGCGATCGGGGGGGCCATGCGGGCAGCCTATGCCGCGCTCACCGCGCGGCGCGCGACGGCGCGCCGGGTGATCGACGGTTAAGAAGGGGCCCTTCCGCTACCGGAGGCGTTAAGCGGGGGCCCTTCCTTCTACGTCACAAATGCGGACGGTGAACGCGGGCGCGCACCGGGGGCGTGGCACGATTGCCGCGATGACCACCGACACCACGGGCACTGCCGCCCGAGACGGAGAACCCCGCCGCGGCGGGCCGGCCGACTCGCCCTTCGTCCGCGCCTGCCGGCGCGAGCCGGGCCCGCACACCCCGGTCTGGTTCATGCGCCAGGCCGGCCGGTCGCTGCCGGAGTACCGGGAGATCCGGGCCAACGTGCCGATGCTGGAGTCCTGCCGCCGGCCCGACCTGGTCACCGAGATCACGCTCCAGCCGGTGCGCCGGCACGGCGTGGACGCGGCGATCCTGTTCAGCGACATCGTGGTGCCGGTCGCCGCGGCCGGCATCGACCTGGACATCGTGCCCGGCACCGGCCCGGTGGTGGCCGAGCCGGTCCGTACCGCCGCCGACGTCGAGCGGATCACCCCGATCGGCCGCGACGACGTGTCGTACGTGGACGAGGCGGTCCGCCGGCTCGTCGTCGAGCTGGGCGACACCCCGCTGATCGGCTTCGCCGGCGCCCCGTTCACGCTCGCCAGCTACCTGGTCGAGGGCGGCCCGTCGCGTACGCACGCCAAGACCAAGGCGCTGATGTACGGCGACCCGGAGCTGTGGCACGCGCTGTGCGCGCGGCTGGCCGAGGTGACGCTGGCGTTCCTCCAGGTGCAGATCGACGCCGGGGTCTCCGCGGTGCAGCTGTTCGACTCGTGGGCCGGCGCGCTCTCCGAGGCGGACTACCGCCGCTTCGTGCTGCCGCACTCGACGTACGTGCTGGGCGGGCTCGCCGACGCCGGTGTGCCGCGGATCCACTTCGGGGTGGGCACCGGCGAGCTGCTCGGCGCGATGGGCGAGGCCGGCGCCGACGTGGTGGGCGTGGACTGGCGGACGCCGCTCGACGTCGCCACCGGCCGGATCGGGCCGGACAAGGCGGTGCAGGGCAACCTCGACCCGACGGTGCTGCTCGCCGGATGGCCGGTGGTGGAGGCCGAGGTGCGGCGCATCGTCGAGCAGGGCCGGGCCGCTCCCGGCCACGTGTTCAACCTCGGTCACGGCGTCCTGCCGGAGACCGACCCCGAGGTGCTGACCCGGGTGGTCGCGCTGGTGCACGAGCTGACCGCGCGACCGGAGCGCTAGGAGGAGACAGTGGTGCGACCGTGGCGGGTGGCGATCGTCGGTGGCGGGATCACCGGGCTGGCCGCCGCCGTCCGGTTGCGCGACCGGGCCCCCGAGGGCACCGAGATCACCGTGTACGAGCAGTCCGGCCGCCTCGGCGGCAAGCTGCACACCGGTGAGCTGGCCGGCGGGCCGGTCGAGTTCGGCGCGGAGTCGTTCCTGATGCGCGACCCGGCCGGTGGCGAGTCGGCGGCGGTGACGCTGGCCCGCCGCCTCGGACTGGACGCGTCGATCGTGCACCCGACCGTCGGGCAGGCGGCCCTGCTCGTCGACGGCACGTTGCGCCAGGTCCCGGGCGGGACGCTCGTCGGCGTACCCGGGGATCTGGACAAGGTGGCGGCGGTCGCGCCGCCGGCCGCGGACGCCGACCGCGACGCGGGCCACCCGCTGCTGGCCGAGGGTGAGGACACCTCGGTCGGTGAGCTGGTCCGCAAGCGTCTCGGAGACGCGGTGGTGGAGCGGCTGGTCGACCCGATGCTCGGCGGCGTGTACGCCGGGCGGGCCGACGACCTGTCGCTTGTCACCACGATGCCGGCGCTGGCCCGCGCGGCCCGCGCCGAGCACACGCTGGTCGGTGCGGTACGCGCCGCGCAGGCCGCCGCGCCGCGCGCGCCCGGCGCACCGGTCTTCGGCACGCTCGCCGGTGGGCTGAGCACGCTGGTCGAGGCGGCGGCGACGGCGAGCGGGGCGACGATCCGCCGGGGCGCCGCGGTACGCGAGCTGCGCCGCACCCCGGACGGCTGGCGGCTCACAGTCGGGCCGACCCGCGACGCCGAGCACGTCGAGGCGGACGCGGTGCTGCTCGCGGTGCCGGCCCGCCCGGCCGCCCGGCTGCTCGCCGCCGCCGCGCCCGAGGCGGCCGGCACGGTGGGCGCGCTCGACTACGCGAGCGTCGCCCTGATCACCCTCGCGCTGCCGGGGCCGGCCCTGCCGGAGCTGTCCGGCTTCCTGGTGCCGGCCGGCGAAGGGCTGACGATCAAGGCGTCCACGTTCTTCACCACCAAGTGGGGGCACCTGCGGCGGCCGGACGGGCTGGCGCTGGTGCGCGCCTCGGTGGGCCGGTACGGCGACGAGACGTCGCTGCAGCTCACCGACGACGACCTGGCCGACACGGTGCACCGGGAGCTGTCGGCGGTGCTGGGCGCGCCGCTGCCGGTGCCGGTGGCCCGGCACGTGCAGCGGTGGGGTGGCGCGCTGCCCCAGTACACGCCCGGGCACACCGCCCGGGTGGCGGCGGTCCGGACGGCGCTGCGCGCCGCCCACCCGACGCTTGCAGTGGCCGGGGCCGGTTACGACGGCGTCGGTATCCCGGTGTGCGTCCGCTCCGGCGAGACGGCGGCCGAAGAGATCATCACGGCACTGGAAGGATCGGCAGCATGACCGAGCAGACCAACGCGGCGCGGCTGCGCGAGCTCAACGAGACCATCCGCTACACGATGTGGTCGGTGTACCGGGCCACCAGCCCGCTGCCGTCGCTGCGGGAGAACGTCGTCGACGAGGTCGAGTCGCTCTTCACCGAGCTGGCCGGCAAGGACGTCACGATCCGGGGCACGTACGACGTGGCCGGGCTGCGCGCCGACGCCGACCTGATGATCTGGTGGCACTCGTCGTCCAGCGACGCGCTGCAGGACGCGTACCTGCGGTTCCGCCGGACCACGCTGGGCCGGGCCCTCACCCCGGTCTGGTCGCAGATGGCGCTGCACCGCCCGGCCGAGTTCAACAAGAGCCACATCCCGGCTTTCCTGAACGACGAGGAGCCCCGCGCCTACCTGTGCGTCTACCCGTTCGTGCGCTCGTACGAGTGGTACCTGCTGCCCGACGCCGAGCGGCGCGAGCTGCTGGCCGAGCACGGCAAGATGGCCCGGGGCTACCCGGACGTGCGGGCCAACACGGTCGCCTCGTTCGCGCTCGGCGACTACGAGTGGATGCTGGCGTTCGAGGCCGACGAGCTGCACCGGATCGTGGACCTGATGCGCGACCTGCGGGCCTCCGGCGCCCGCCGGCACGTACGGGAGGAGATCCCGTTCTACACCGGCCGCCGCCGCTCGGTCGCCGACATCGTCAACTGCCTGGTGTGAAAGGAAGGGCACCTTCTTAACGCCTGCGGTAGAGGAAGGGGCCCGGCTTAACACCGCGACGGTGTCGAGCAGGGCCCCGACCGGGACGGCGGTCGTCAGGAGGTCGTCGTGCAGGACACGATGCTGGGCACCGGGTTCGTCGCACTGGCCGAGCCGGTGAAGCCGAACGAGGTGCTCGCACCCGGCGCGAGCGAGCCGTTGTAGGCCACGTTGCGTGCCGTCACGAGCGTTCCGCTCGTTGTCACAGAGGCGTTCCACGCCGAGTTGACCTGCTGGCCGTTCTGGTAGTTCCAGCTCACCGACCAGCCGCGGATCGGCGAACCGCTGCCGTTCGTCACCTTCACGTCGGCCTGGAAACCGCCACCCCACGAACCGGTGATCGCGTACGTCGCGGTGCAGCCACCGGCCGGGTTCGGCGTGGTCGGCGGCGGGCTGGTGGGCGGCGTGCTCGTCGGCGGGGTGCTGGTGGGCGGCGTGCTGGTCGGCGGGGTGGTCGGGCCGGACCCGCCGAAGTCCACGTCGCTGCACAGGTAGTAGGACTGGTCCAGGTGGCTGGCCTGCCAGATCGTGTAGACGACGTGCCGGCCGGTGCGGCCCGGCGCGTTCGCCGGGATCTGGATCGACACGCCGTCCACCTCACGCGTCCACTGGCTGGCCGGTGTGTTGCCGATCTGGCCGACCAGTTCCAGGTCGCTCCAGCGCAGCGGCGAGGTGAGCGCGTTGTAGCCCTGCTTGGTCACGTACACCCGGATGTAGTCGGCACCGTGGCTGGCCTGGTCGAAGAACTTGACCCGGAAGTTGTTGGTCACCGGCACGGTCTTCCAGGCGCCGACCGTGTCGAGCGCGTTGTACCGGCCGCTCTGGGTGCGGCCGCCGCTGCAGAGCTGCCCGTCCGGGATGGCGCCCTGGTGGTTGCCGGCCACGCCCTCGCGGAACAGGCCGTTCCAGTTCCACATGGCGTTCGGGTCGGCCTGCCACGCCTGCCAGCACATCGGATCCTGGGTGGCCATGGCCGGGTTCTGGAAGTCACCGCCCCAACGCTGCCAGCAGCTGTAGCTGCGCGACGCCGGGTCGACCACCGACCCGTGCGCCGAGGCCGGGCCGGAGAACGCGGTGGTGAGCAGCGCCGCCACCACCGCGCAGACGGCGAGGATCGCCGCCGCGAGCGGTAACGGGCGGCGGTACGGAGTGGACATGGAAAGCCTCCGGGATGGGGTGTCGGTGCACGACGCCCGGACTCGGGAGTTGCCCTCTCCCGCGTGGCGGCTCCGCCCGCACGCTGCCACAGAAAACGACAAACGTCAATGAGTTGGGTCGCGGCGCATCGGAGTGTGCGGGATGCCGTCCTCGACGTAGCCGGGGCCGCTGACCTCGAAGCCGAGCCCTTCGTAGAAGCCGACCAGATGCGTCTGCGCGTCGAGCACGCACGGCCGGTCACCCACCACGGCGAGCGCCTCGGTCATCAGCGCGCCGGCCAGGCCCGCGCCGCGGGCCGCCGGCGCCACCACCACCCGCCCGATCCGTGCGACGCCGCCGGGGTCGGCCAGGATCCGCAGGTACGCGACCACGGCGCCGTCGCGGCTCAGCCACAGGTGGCGGGTGCCGGGTTCGACGTCCCGGCCGTCCAGTTCCGGGTACGGGCAGGACTGCTCGACCACGAACACGTCGATGCGCAGCCGGAGCAGGTCGTGGAAGGTGCTGGTGTCCAGGTCGGCGAAGCTTGCCAGGTGGGACTCGACGGGCATCGGCCCAGGGTAGGCGGCGCGTCTCCGCCCGGTCGTGCTCCCCCTGGCGCGGCACGTCGGCTCGGCGCGCCGGGCCGGCGCGGTCCCGGTGTGCCGGCTCAACGCGCGGCGGTTCGGCGTGGCCGGGCCGGCGCTGCTCAGCCCTTCGACGTGCGCAGCCCGGTTGCGGTGGCGGTGACGGCGCGCTCGAACCAGGTGCCGGTGTCGGCCGCCGAGCGGGTCCAGACCGCGACGCACTGGGTCACCCGGCCGTGGTGCAGGCAGCCGTAGCGGTGCGGGAAGCGCGTGCCGTCGGACACGGTCATGGTCGCCGACACCACCCGGCCCGGCACGCCCAGCCCGGCGGGCAGGTCCCCCGCGGTGTGCCCGGTGGTCACCTGGCCCTCCTCCTCGTCGCGCTCGCACGCCTCCAGCAGGCCGAAGACCTGCCGTACCGCGTCCGCGGCGGCCGCCTCGTCCGGGTAGACCACGGTCTCCTGGGCGATCTCGACGAACTCGCCGGCCGGGGTGCCCTCCGGCGTGACGAAGACCCGGGTGGACGCGACGAGCCGCCGGTCGAGCAGGGGCAGCGGGCGACCGCAGACGACACCGTCGGAGTCGAGCCGCTCACTGGCGTGCTCGGGTTCTTCGGCCAGGCCGGCCAGGCTGCCGGTCGCGGCGTAACGGTCGCGCAGCGCCGCGGCGGCCCCGCCGTCGGTGGGCGAGGGCGCGGCCAGGGCCGGCGCGGGGGCGGTGGCGGGCTCGGTGGTGGAACCGCAGCCGGCGAGGACGGCGACCAGGGCCACCGCGATGATCAACCGTCGGGACACCGGAGGGATGCTAGACGGAGATCGACGCCGGTGCCGCCCCGGGAGCGCCCGCGTCAGGCGGGGCGGGCGCCGACCGCGTCGCGTACCTCGGCGCCCTGCTCGCCCTCGACGGCGCGGGCGCAGTGGGCGCAGCAGAAGAAGCGGCCGGAGACCTCGACGCCGTGCCCGACGATCTTGATCTGGCAGTGCTCGCAGATCGGCGCCATCTTGTGCACCGCGCACTCGAAACAGTCGAACGTGTGCCGCGACCCGTCGACGGTGCGCACCTCGAACGCCATCCAGTAGTCGTTGCCGCAAACCTCGCAGGCAGCCATGCGAAACCCCCCGAAAACGGACCTGTCATCCGAGAGTCGCGCAGACGACACCTTCGAGCAACCGGAACCGGCGAACCTGATCCGGCCCCACGGCGAGTCGCTCCCGGCGTGTCGCGCGTTGACTGCTGTGACCGCCGAAAATCCCCGGAGGATTCGTGATCAAGCGCAACAAGCTCTTCGGCAACCAGACCCGGGTGACGTTCTCGCTGCCCCGGGACACCCCGGCCGGCACGGTGAGCGTGGTCGGCTGCTTCAACGGCTGGGAGCCCGGCCGGCACGAGCTGGTGCCGCGCCGCGACGGCACGCGTACCGTGACGGTCCGGCTGAAGCCGGGGGAGTACCGCTTCCGCTACCTCGCCACCGGCGGGGTGTGGCTGGACGACGAGGCCGCCGACCAGGTGGACGAGGCCGGCGGCCTGCTGCGGCTCTGACGCCGCCGTCAGCCGGCGCTGGGCTCCAGCCGCACCGAGATCGAGTTGACGCAGTGCCGGGTGTCCTTCGGGGTGAAGCCCTCACCCTCGAAGACGTGCCCGAGGTGGCTGTCGCAGCGCGCGCAGCGGATCTCCACGCGCCGCATGCCGAGCGTGTTGTCCGGGATCTCCTTGACCGCGCCCGGGATGGCGTCGTCGAAGCTCGGCCAGCCGCAGTGCGAGTCGAACTTGTCCTGGCTGCGGAACAGTTCCAGCCCGCAGGCCCGGCAGTGGTAGACGCCGGGGGTCTTGGTGTCGACGTACTCACCGGTCCAGGGCGCCTCGGTGCCGGCCTCGCGGAGCACCCGGAACTCCTCGGGGCTCAGCCGGACGCGCCATTCGTCCTCGGTACGGGGCAGTTCGTTGTCGGAAAGACTCACCGTTCCACGGTACGTCGGGTGTCGGTGGCATCGCATATGGTCGCGTGATGGCGGGCAAGGGTGCGGTCGAGGAGATCGAGGTAGCCGGGCACGCGGTGCGGCTGAGCAGCCCCGATCGGGTGATCTTCCCGCAGCGCGGCTTCACCAAGGCCGACGTCTTCCGCTACTACCTGGCCGTCGGCGACGGGATCATGCGCGCCCTGCGCGACCGGCCGACCACGCTCCAGCGCTTCCCCGACGGCATCGAGGGGGAGATGTTCTTCCAGAAGCGGGTGCCGCAGCGGGGCGTGCCCCCGTGGGTCAGCACCGCGCGGATCGCCTTCCCCAGCGGCCGCCCGGCCGACGAGCTGTGCCCGGCCGACCTGGCGCACGTGGCCTGGGCGGCGCAGATGGGCACGGTGGTGTTCCACCCGTGGCCGGTGCGCGCCGCCGACACCGACCGCCCCGACGAGCTGCGCGTCGACCTCGACCCGCAGCCCGGCACCGACTTCGCCGACGCGGTGACCGCCGCCGCTGAGCTGCGCGGTCTGCTCGACGAGCTGGGCGTGCCCGGCTGGCCGAAGACCTCCGGCGGCCGGGGCGTGCACGTCTACCTGCGCATCCAGCCGCGCTGGACGTTCGTGGAGGTACGCCGCGCCACCATCGCGCTGGCCCGGGAGCTGGAACGCCGCCGCCCCGAGCTGGTCACCACCGCCTGGTGGAAGGAGGAGCGCGGCGAGCGCGTCTTCGTCGACTTCAACCAGATGGCGCGGGACCGCACCATCGCCTGCGCGTACTCGCTGCGCGCCAACGCCCGCGCCACCGTCTCCACCCCCGTCGACTGGGACGAGTTGCCGGAGGTCGACCCGGACGACTTCCACCTGGGCACGGTGCCGGCCCGGTTCGCCGAGCGCGGCGACCCGCACGTCGGCATCGACGACGCCCCGTGGGACATCACGCCGCTGCTGGAGTGGGCCGAGCGGGACGCCGCCGACGGCCTGGGCGACATGCCGTACCCGCCGGAATACCCGAAGATGCCCGGCGAGCCGAAGCGGGTCCAGCCCTCCAAGGACCGCGACCGCCCTCGCCCCTGACGCCCCCCAGCAGCGGTCAGACGGGCGGAGGCGGACACTCCAGCACGGCGATCGAGTTCCCGGCGAACAGCCCCAGGTGCGGGTGCCCGGAGAAGATCCGGACCGCCTCGTCGTGCGAGTACGCCTCCACGATCGCGTAGGCGATCAGGTTGTCCGTGATGTCCTCGACGCCCCGCGTCGTGACCAGCTTCTTCCCATACAGCGGAGCGCCGGGGTCGACGAGGGCGCTCTCGTTGGCCTGCGCCCATGCCGCCCAGGCGTTCATGAAGTCGGTCTGCTGCTGTTCGGTGAGGTCGGCCTTGCCGGCCTCGTCAGCGGCGCCGTTGAAGAGTGCAAGGAACCTGCCCATCCCCGGATGCTACCGACGGTACGCCGCTCGCCCGGCCCGGCGCGCGTTCGCGAGTGGAACACCACGGGTGCCTACGGGCCGCGGAGACACCCATGACGTTCCACCCGACGCGGGCCGGCACGGCTCGGCGTGCGCCTGGGGTGTCCGGTCGCGCGCCGCACGAACCGTCGTGGTCGTTGCGGTGGCCGCACCGGCCGGCGCCGTCGAGCCGGGCGTCGCACCAGACCCGGGTACGCGCGAACTGGCTGTCCTCCTCGCTCAGCGTGGTGGGCAGGTGAATGATCCAGCGTTGCTCGATCATCGTGGCCACCCGCCCGGCGGGGCGTCCGGGTCACGGAGGCGGCAGGCGCGATGCTGGGACTGCCACTGCCGCAGCGCCTGGCGGACGCGCTCGGCCTCGGTCCGCGTGGTGACCAGCTCACGGCTCAGACGTTCGAGTTCGTCGGCCGCCCGGTCGAGGTGGTCGCGTACCTGGGCCGGGTCGAGACCGCGCCAGCGCCGGTCGAAGAAGGCAGCGCGGACGTGGTGCGGGAGCAGGCGTTCCTCGGTCACGTAGATCACCGCACGGGCGCCGTCTGCTCGGCGACGAGCGAGTGGATCTGCCGGTCGGTGAGCCCGCGCAGGTCGAGCACCCGCCGGCCCCGGTCGTGGGCACATCCGCCGGCTGCTTCCCCCGGAGTTCCGCGCGGGAAGGCCGATAACGATCATGTAACGGGCGCGAACCTTTTGGTGGGCGTCACTGCTCTCTCTCGGCATCGGCCCGCCGGGGCCAGGAGAGGACGTCGGATGAAGCTGGTGTGGAGGCGGGCGATAGAGGCCCGTGGGCTGCTGCTCGCCGCCGCTGTCGCGGCACTCGTCGCGGTCGCGTTGGTCACCGGGCTCTCCGACTACAACCGCCGGGCCGTCGAGGCGGGCGCCCGGGCGGTGCTCGACGCCGCACCGGCCGAGGAACGCAGCCTGCTGATCAGCGGCTCCGGTGGCGCCGACGCCGCCGCGTTCGCCGAGCGGGACCGGGCGGTACGGGCACAGTTCGCGAAGGGGCTCGGCGGCGCCCCGGTCACAGTGGCCGCGAGCCGCTCCGGGACCGGGCGGGAGCTGACCGGAGACGTGGGCGCCGCCCGTACCGACGACGATCCGATGTTCGCCAACCTGGCCACGCTCGACGACCTGCCCGCGCACGCCGAGCTGGCCGCCGGGGCGTGGCCGGTGCCCGGCAGCAACCCGTTGCAGGTGACGTTGCCGGAGAAGGTGGCCGCGCAACTGAGCCTGGAGGTCGGGGAGCGGGTGCCGCTGTACGACCGGGGCGCGGAGCGCGCCGGCACCGTGGTGGTCGTCGGCACGTGGCGGCCGCGGGACGCGTCCGAGGCGTACTGGCGTCTCGCCCCCGGGGTGGGGGAGAGCCAGGGCGACGCGGAGATCACGTCGTACGGGCCGTTCGCGCTCGACCCGGCCGACTTCGCCCGTACCTTCCCGGGCTCCACCTCGGCGGCCTGGGTGGTCGACCCCGACCTGGTGGCGGTCGAGCCAGCCCGGCTGCCCGCCGTGACCACAGCGCTCGACGAGATCACCGGGAAGCTGCCCGAGGCCACCGGCCTGGGCTCCTCGACACAGCAGGTCAGCCACCTGGACCGGCTCGTCGACCGGCTCAGCCGGGCCGACCTGGTGGGCCGGTCCGCGCTGCTCACCCCGCTGCTGCTGATCGTGGTGCTCGGCGGGTACGCGCTGGTGCTGGTGGCGGCGCTGCTCAACGAGGACCGGCGGGCGCAGACCGCGCTGCTGCGGGCCCGGGGCGCCGCCCGGGGGCAGATCGCCGGGCTGGCCGTACGCGAGGCGACGCTCGTGGTGGCACCGGCGCTGCTGCTGGCCCCGGCGCTGACCGGGCAGGCGATCCACTACCTGGGCGCGGACCTGGGGCTGGCCGACGGCGATCTGGCCCGGGTGTGGATGGTGGCGGTCGGCGCGGCGGTGGGCTGCCTGCTCGCCATGGTGCTGCCGGCGATGCGCCGGGCGGGCACGTACGTCGCGGACATGGCGTCCCGGTCGCGGCCCTCCCGGGGAGCGGCCGTGCAGCGGGCGAGCGTCGACGTGGCGCTGGTGGCCCTCGCCGTGCTCGCCTGGACACAGCTGCGGCAGTACTCCTCGCCGCTCGCCGGCGCGAACGGCAGCCTCGGCATCGACCCGCTGCTGGCCGCCGCGCCCACCATCGGCGTGCTGGCCGGCGCGGTGATCGCGCTGCGGCTGCTGCCGCCGACCACCCGGCTCGCGGAACGCTTCGTCGACCGGCGGACGTGGAACGCCACCATGTTCGGCATGTGGCAGGCGGGCCGGCGCCCGCACGCCGGGCCGGTGCTGCTGCTCGCGCTCGCCGTCGGCGGCAGCACGCTCGCCTGGTCGCTGGTGGCCTCCTGGGAACGCTCGCAGCGGGACCAGGCACAGCACACGGTCGGCGCGGACCTGCGGCTGACCGAACGGGACGGCACCGCCCCCGCGGACCGGGCCGCCCAGCTGGCCGCCGTGCCCGGCGTGGACCGGGTGCTGCCGGCCTGGCGCGACGACGTACGCCTGGGCCGTGAGGCCCGGCCGGCCACAGTGGTGGCGTTCGACGCCGCCGCCGCGAAGGGGATGATCCGGCTCGACGACGCCGGCGGTGACGCGTCCACCGGCGCCCTGCTGGACCGGCTCGCGAACGGCCGGACCGCGCCGGCCGGCGGCGTCCTGCCCGAGGGGGCGAAGACGCTGTCCGGCACCGTGCGCACCCCGGTCGAGAGCATGTACGAGCGGCCCCGGGTGGCTGTCACCGCGTTGTTCGCCACCGACGCCGGGGCCACCTGGCGGGTCCGGCTCGCCGAGGGGGACGGCGACGGCAAGCCGGTGCGCTTCTCGGTGCCGCTGCCGGACAGCGGCGGCGTCCCGCTGCGCCTGGCCGGTTTCGAGGCCGACGGCGGTGACGCCACCGGCAGCTCGTACCGGCTGCTCCTGGACGAGCTGCGGCTCACCGACGCCGCCGGGGCGGCCCTGAAGCTGCCGGTGGAGGGGTCCTGGCGGGTGATCGACCCGGGCTCCGGGCCGCGCGACACCGCCGAGGCGAGCCCGACCCGGATCGACGGGACGCAGGGCTTCGACGTGCCGGCCGGGCTGTTGCAGTTCGCCCGGGTGCCCTCGTCCCGATTCGCGCTGGTGCCGCAGGCGCCGGACCGTCCGGTGCCGGTGCTCGTCACCCCCGGCGTGGCCGCCGCGATGAGCCTCAAGACCGGCGACACCGTCAAGCTGTCGGTCGCCGAGGTGACGGTCGAGGTCACAGTGGTCGGCCAGGTCGCCGCGGTGCCCGGCACCGGGGGCGACGGGGTGCTGCTGGACCTGCCCACCGCCACCACACAACTCCTCGAACGCAGCGGCGGCGTCCGGCCGGTGGCCGAGTGGTGGCTGGGCACCACGCCCGGCGGGCACACCACCGCCGCTGACGCGCTCGCCTCGACCGGCGGCACGGTGCTGCTCGACCGGCGGGCGGTGGCCGCGGAGGCCGCCGAGGATCCGTACTGGCAGGGCGCGCGCACCGGGCTGCTGGCCGCCGCGCTCGGCTCGGTGCTGCTCGCCCTGGTCGGTCTGGCGGTCGACGTCTGGGCCACCACCCGGCGCCGGCTCACCGAGTTCGCCGTGTTCAACACGCTCGGCGCGAACACCCGGCTGCTGGCACGCGCGTACCTCGCCGAACAGACGTTCCTGGCCGCGATCGGCGTCGGTGTCGGGATGCTCGTCGGCGCCCTCGTGGCGGCCACCATGGTGCCGCTGGTGATCCTCACCCCGGCCGCCGGCCGGCCGGTGCCCGAGGCGGCCTTCACAGTGCCCTGGCTGCCGATCGGGACGACAGCCGCCGGGCTGCTGCTCGCCGCGCTCGCCTTCGCCGCCCTCATCACCACAGGCATCCGCCAGCGGGTCGCCGCCGCGCAGCTCCGGATCGGAGGAGAACGATGAGCCTTCCTGGTGCCGCGCGCCGGGTACGCGCATACGGAGGGCAGTTCCTGCTGCTCGCCGTCCTGACCCTGGTGACCGCCCTGCTGATCACCGGCGTGCCCCGGGTCGCCGACCGGCTGACCGGGCAGGGGCTCACCGAGTACGTCGCAGGGCAGCCGGTGGCCCGCCGCGACCTCACGTACAGCACGGCGCCGACCGCGTTCCCGCCGTCGACCCGGACCGCCGTGACCGGTCACGCGGCCGAGCTGGCGGGAATCGAGGGGGCGATGCCCGGCGTGGTCCGGGACACCGTCGGCCAGCGCTGGTACGTCGCCCAGACCGTGCCCGGACGGCTGCGCGGCCCGACGCTCGCCCCCGAGAAGGGGCTCATCGACGTGCACCTGCGCGCCGGTACCGGCATCAAGGAGGCGGCCACACTGGTCGACGGGCGGTGGCCGGAACGCCCCGTCGCCCCGGCCCGCACGGTCGAGGTGACGCTCGCCGAGACGATCGCCGGCACGCTCGGCGTGAAGACCGGCGACCGGTTCCTGCTCCTGATGCTCGACCCGGACGACAACGTGCTCAAGTCCCTCCCGGTCCACCTGGTCGGTGTGTGGCGGCCGAACGACCCGGCCGACGGTGTCTGGGACACGCTGCCGTCGATGCTCAAGCTCTCCCCGCCCGAGGGCGACGGCGACCCGTTCGTGGGCGTCGCCTACACCGCCGACGGCGGCGTCGACGAGGCCGTCGCGACCGGCTGGCCGGTGAGCTTCGGCTGGCGGTACCGGATCGCCCCGGACCGGCTCGAACCGGGCCGCCTCGACGCGCTGATCGCCGGCGTCGACGGGCTGGACCGGGCCCGGCCCGCCCAGATCGAGATGACCCTCACCCAGGGCGTGGACATCCCGCTGCGGCGCTTCGCCGACGCGCTCGCCGCCGCGCGTACCCTGCTCGCGGTCATCGCGGCCGGGCTGCTCGCCACGCTGGCCGGGCTGACGCTGCTGGCCGCCCGGCTGGCCGCGCGCCGCCGCCGCGCCGAGTTCCACCTGATCCGGGCACGCGGCGGCTCGACCGGCGCGGTCCTGCGCCGCGGCCTGGCCGAGTCGCTGCTGGTGCTGCCGGCCGCGGCCGGGATCGGCTGGCTGCTTGGCGGGCTGCTGCCCGGCACCGGGGCGTCGTGGCGCTGGGTGGTGATCGCCGCGCTCCTGGCCACGCTGCTGCCGCCGCTCGCCGCGCTCGCCGTCGGCCGCCGGGCCGGTGGACGTGCCGACCTGGGCGGCCGGTCACCCGCCGTCCGGCTCACCGTCGAGGTGGTAGTGCTCGGGCTCGCCGTGCTCGGCGCGTTCCTGCTGCGCCGCCGCGGGCTCACCGCCGGTTCGGTGGACCCGCTGCTGGTCTCCGTGCCGGTGCTGCTGGCGATCGCGGCGGCGCTGCTGGCGCTGCGCGCGTACCCCTGGCCCCTGCGGCTGGTCAGCCGCGTCGCCGCCCGGGCGCGCGGCAGCGTCGCGTTCCTCGGCACCGCCCGCGCGGGCCGGGCCGCCAGCACCGGGCCGCTGGTCGTGGTGGTGCTGGCCGTCGCCACCGCCGCGTTCTGCGGCGTGGTGGCGACCGGCATCGAGACCGGCCGGGACACCGCCGCCGCCCAGGCCGTGCCCGGTGACCTGCTGGTACGCGGGGAGCGCTTCACCCCGGACACCGCGGAGAAGCTGGCCGCGCTGCCCGGGGTACGCGCTGTCGCGCCGCTGCTCACAGTGCCGGCCGAACGTCCGTACGCCGACCGCGCCGGACGCCCCGCCCCGGTCACCGAGCTGCGCGTGGTGCTCGTGGACGGCCAGCGGTTCGCCGACGTGGCACGGGAGGCCGGCGTACCGGTGGACGTGCCCGACCCGGTGCGGGCCCGCACCGACGGGAGCACGCCGCTGCCGGCGCTGGTGTCTCCGGCGGTGGCCGGGGAACTGGCCGACGCCGGGCTCGCCGACGCCCGGGGTGAGCGGCCCGCCTGGCTGGACGTGCAGGGCAACCGGCTGCCGGTGCGGACCGCCGCCACAGTCGACGAGTTCGCGCTCGTGGGCGAGGGCATACGCCGGTTCGTGGTGCTGCCGTGGCCGGCGTTGCCGGCCGACGCCCCGCACCAGCTCGCGCCGACCGGTTTCGTGCTCGCCGGGTCCGGCGTGGACGCGGCCGAGGTGGACCGGGTCGCGAGCGACGGGCAGCGGCGCTACCTGCGCATCGGCGAGGTCGACGCCGGGGACAAGGCCCGCGCGCCGGAGGTGACGACCCGTTCGGCAGTGCGCGCCGACCTGGGCGGCACCGGCGTGAACGGCCTGCTGGTGTTCGGGTTCGTGCTCGGTGCCGGGGGCGGCGCCGCGCTGGGGCTGCTCGGGCTCGCGCTCGCCGTGCTCGCCGGGGCCCGCTCGCGCGGGCAGGTGCTGTCCCGGCTGCGCACGATGGGCCTCTCCCGCCGCCAGTGGCGCGGACTGCTGATGGTGGAGCTGACGCCGCTGGTGCTGGTGTCGGTGCTCACCGGAGCGGTGGTCGGCGCGTTGCTGCCGCTGCTGCTCACACCGGTGCTCGGGCTGCCCGCCTTCACCGGGGGCGTGGACGTGCGCCCGAGTTTCGAACCCGGCCTGGTGGCCGGGGTGTCGGTCCTGGCCATGCTGGCCCTCGGCTTCGCGATCACCGTGGAAGCCGTGAACAACCGCCGGTTGCGCCTCGGCGAGGTGCTGCGGCTCGGAGAGGAGAGCTGACATGACCGCGACCGCTTCCGGCCACCCGGGCCCGGCGCGTCTCACGCCGCGCGACGAACCGTCGTCCGCCGTACCGGACCTGGCGTCGCTGCAACAGCGCGCCGCCCAGCGCGCCGCCGAACGGGCCGGCGGGCGCGACCGGCTGCGCGGGCACATCGTCTGCGACGGCCTGGTGCGCATCTTCAAGACCGAGGGCGTCGAGGTCGTCGCGCTCCAGGGCCTCGACCTGGTCATCGACCGGGGCGAGCTGGTCGCGATCGTCGGCGCGTCCGGCTCCGGCAAGTCGACGCTGCTGAACATCCTGTCCGGGCTGGACACCCCGACCGCGGGCATCGCCCGGGTCGCCGACTACGACCTGCTGTCGCTGTCGAACAAGCGGCGGCTCGCGTACCGGCGCGACGTGGTCGGCTTCATCTGGCAGCAGACCGGCCGCAACCTGCTGCCGTACCTGACCGCGCTGGAGAACGTGGAACTGCCGATGAAGCTGGCCGGCCGGGCTGGCGGAGGGCGCAAGCGGCGGGAACGGGCCCGTGAGCTGCTGGACATGGTGGGCGTCGGCTACTGCGCCGACCGCCGGCCGGGCCAGATGAGCGGCGGCGAGCAGCAGCGCTGCGCGGTCGCCGTGGCGGTGGCGAACGACCCGGAGATCCTCTTCGCCGACGAGCCGACCGGTGAGCTGGACGAGGCCACCGGCGCCGAGGTCTTCGCCGCGCTGCGCACCATCAACGCCGAACTGGGGGTCACCATCGTGGTGGTCACCCACGACCACGCCGTGGCCGGCCAGGTCCGCCGTACCGTCGCGATCCGCGACGGCCGGACCGCCTCCGAGGTACGCCGGACCGCGCGCGTCACCGCCGACGGCGGCACCGAGATGGTCAGCGAGGAGTACGCGGTGCTCGACCGCACCGGCCGGATGCAACTGCCGGCGCAGTTCGTGGAGGCGCTGTCCCTGCGCGACCGGGTCCGGCTCAACCTGGAACCCGACCACGTCGAGGTGCGCCCCGGCGACCGGGCGCACGGCGAGGAGAGTGAGTGATGACCGACCAGACAGTGGTGCTGCCGGCGGAGCCGGGGACGGCCGTCGACGTGGTCCGGGTCGAGGGGGTGAGCCGCACCTTCGGCAAGGGGGAGCACGCGGTGCACGCCGTGCGGGACGTCTCGTTCACGGCGGGACGCGGCGAGCTGGTCGCCGTCCGGGGCCGCTCCGGCGCCGGCAAGACCACGCTGCTGAACCTGGTCGGCGGCCTGGACCGGCCGGACGCCGGGCGGATCCGGGTGGCCGGGCACGACGTCACCGCCGCAGGTGAGCGGGAGCTGCTGTCGTTGCGCCGGGGCACCATCGGGTTCGTGTTCCAGACGTTCGGCCTGGTGCCGATCCTGTCCGCGGCGGAGAACGTCGGGGTGCCGCTGCGGCTGGCCAAGGTGCCGGCGGCCGAGCGGGAGCAGCGGGTCGCGGTGTTGCTGGAGCTGGTCGGGCTGGGCGGGCACGCGGCGCAGCGCCCGTACGAGCTGTCCGGCGGGCAGCAGCAGCGGGTGGCGGTGGCCCGGGCGCTGGCGAACGAACCGGACCTGCTGATCGCCGACGAGCCGACCGGTCAGCTCGACTCCGAGACCGGGCGGTCGATCATGGACCTGCTGCGTGCGGTGGTGCACGCCCGGGGCATGACAGCGCTCGTCGCCACGCACGACCCGGCGCTCATCGAGCTGGCCGACCGTACGCTCACACTGCGCGACGGCCGGCTGGTGTCGGAGGACTGATCCGGGTGCCGGGCCGCGCGCCTCCGGGCGGCGGCCCGGTGCCGGGTCAGAGCGCCAGCTTCATGCCCTCGTGGCTGGCCACGAAGCCCAGGTCGCGGTAGAACCGGTGCGCGTCGGCGCGCTGCTTGTCGGTGGTGAGCTGCACCAGCGCGCAGCCGTGCTCCCGGGCCCTGTCGATCGCCCAGCGCATCATCGTCCGGCCCAGACCACGGCCGCGCCGGTCGGAGCGGACCCGCACCGACTCGATCAGGCAGCGTTCGGCGCCGTGCCGGCCCAGCCCCGGGATGTATGTGAGCTGGAAGCAGCCCACCAGTTCCCCGCCGTCGTCGGCGACGATCAGATGGTTGCGCGGGTCGGCGTCGAGGTCGGCGAAGGCCCGCTCGTACGCCTCGTCCACCTCGGGCAGGTCGCGGGTGCGGCCCAGCACGTCGTCGGCGAGCAGCGCGAGCACGGCGGGCAGGTCGGCGCGTGCCGCCTCCCGGAAGATCACCTCGGTCACCGGGCCAGCCTGGCACAGCGCCGTGCGCCGGTGTGGCCCGGGCGGCGTCAGCCGTCGTCCAGCCAGCTCCGCAGCGCCCACCACCAGTGCACGGTCTCCGGCACCGTGCACCGGGCGCCCTCCTCGACCGGCGGCCCGCCGGTCAGCTCCCGCAGCCGCCGCAGCCGGTAACGCACCGTGTTCGGGTGGACGTGCAGCTCGGCGGCCGTCTGGTCCAGGCGCTGGCCGTGGTGCAGCCAGGCGAGAGCGGTGCCCGCCAGCTCCCGGTGGAACTCGTCGGCCGGGTCGAGCGCGCCGAGCAGCGTGCCCCGCAGCAGTTCGGCCAGCAGCGGCTGGGCGGCGAGCGCGGTCTCCCCGGCCAGGTCGGTGACCTGACGCAGCCCGCGCAGCCGCCGATTGGCGGCCGTGGCCAGCGCCGCCAGGCAGAGCGCGTACATGTCCGGGGCCCGCGCCAGCGGCTGCGCCGGCGCCACCAGCGTCAGCATGTCGGCCGGCGCGGCGTCGGGCGGTCGCGGCAGCAGCCCGGCCAGCCGGTCCCCGACCGTGCCGAGCAGGCCGCCCCGCGCGGTGAGCTGCCGGTGCAGCGCGTACGCCCGGACCGGGTCGGGCGGCGCGGCGACCAGGCAGTGGTAGCGCCCGTCCGGCCGCAGCCCGAACCGGGTCAGCTCGGCCGGGGGCAGGCCCGCCGGGCCGTCGCGCAGCAGCCGCCGCAGCAGGTGAGCCCGGGCAGCCGCGCCGGTACGTGCCAGTTCCCGTTCGGCGCCGCGGTGCCCGTCGACCACCGCCCGCTCCACCGCCGCGGCGTACCGGCCGATGGTGAGCAGCCCTTCCAGCAGCACCTCGTCCGGGATGCCGGCGGCCCGCCCGTGCCGGACCACCAGCTCCACCGCCCGGTCCCGCCCGGCCTGCACCCCGCGCAGCAGACCGGCCACCGAGACGCCCTGCGCCGCCCGGTCGGCGCCCAGCCGCCGGGCCTCGGCGAAGTCGCGTCCGGCCGGGTCCTCGCGGCGTTCCAGCGCACCCAGGCCACTGGTCAGCAGCAGCACGACCTGGCGGCGTACCTCGTCGGCCGGAAGCCGGGCCACCTCGGGGGAGTCCGCGCGGGCCGCCCGCGCCACCTCGTCGACGGCGGCCGGATCGGCGGACAGGTCGCGCAGCAGCGCGCCGAACGTCGGGGCCTGTCCGATCCGGGTCATCGGCGTCCGCCGCCCTCCGGTTGTCGACGCGGCACAACCGGGCCGCGCGGGCGTTGGCGTCAGGTCCCTAGCCCGGGCGGGCGGCCGGTTGCTCTCCTGGTTGTTACCGCAAGGTAACACCGCTCGCGCCACTGAGAAACGTCGATGTCGTACCGGCTGCCAGGAGGCGTCCATGACACCCGTGCCACAGCACCCGTCCCGTACCCGCCGCCGCGCCGGCCTGGCCGTGCTGGCCGCGCTCGCCCTGGTCGCGCCGGCGCCGCTGGTTACCGCGCCCGCGCCGGCCGCCGCCGCGGCAGCGCTCCAGGAGGTGATGTTCGTCGGCAACAACTGGGACGGCACCGCCGACGTGATCCGGTCCCGCGGCGACTACGCCAGGCTCGGCCGGATCAACGTGATCCCGGACCGCGCCGCGCGGCTGCGCGAGATCTACCTCAACCCGATCAAGCTGGCGTTCTTCCTCGGCATCCGGCAGGGCCCCGGGGAGGGCCACGACCAGCTCATCGACGACATGTACACCACGCCGGACGGCACCGCGCTCGTGGTGTCCCGGCCCAGCTTCGCCGACGTCGTCTCGATCGACCTGGCCACCGGCGCGCTGCGCTGGCGGTTCCCGGTCTCCGGCTACCGCGCCGACCACATGGCCGTCTCGCCCGACGGCACCCGCGTCGCGGTCTCCGCCTCCACCTCCAACACCGTGCACGTGCTGGACATCCGCACCGGCGCGCAGCTCGGCTCGTTCGGCGCCGGCGACAAGCCGCACGAGAACATCTACACCGACGGCGGCACCCGGCTGTGGAACATGTCCATCGGCGAGGTCAACACCGACCTGGACGCGCCGTGGCTCGACTGGACCAAGGGCGACCGCCGGATCACAGTCGCCGACACCAGCACGTACCAGGTGGTCAAGGTGATCGACATGCGGGACCGGCTGGACGCCGCCGGCCGCCGGGACCTCTCCGACGCGGTCCGCCCGGCCGTCTTCACCCCGGACGGCAGCCGGCTCTACTTCCAGGTGTCCTTCTTCAACGGCGTCGTCGAGTACGACGTGGCCACCGACCGGGTCACCCGCGTCGCCACGCTGCCGAAGAACCCGGCCACCAGCGAGGACCGCACCACCTGGGTCAACGACTCCCGGCACCACGGCCTGTCGATGAGCCCCGACGGCACCCGGATCTGCGTCGCGGGCACCATGGACGACTACGCCACGGTGCTGGACCGGGCCACGCTGCGCGAGGGGCCGCTGGTGCCCGCGAGCAAGCCGTACTGGGCCACCGTCAGCGGGGACGGCCGGGACTGCGTGATCTCCGAATCCGGCGCGGACCAGGTCACCGCGATCAACTTCGCCACCGGGCAGAAGGTCGCGAGCGTCCCGGTCGGCGACCACCCCCAGCGGGTGCGCATCGGGCACATCGCGGAGGGCTGGACGCCCCCGGCCGCCGGCTGACCGGCGGCCCGGCCGGCGTCCGCACCCCGGCCGCCGGCCGCGCCGTCACCGGGCGGGGCAGCGCAGCCCCTCCCGGGGGACGGTGAGCGAGATCAGGTACGCGTCGACCGCAGACGTCACGCACGAGGTCTGCGGGTAGGCGGTGTGCCCCTCGCCCTCCCAGGTCAGCACCCGTCCCACGCCGAGCATCGACGCGAGCGCGGGCGTCTGCTCGTACGGCGTGGCCGGGTCACCGGTGGTGCCGACCACCAGGATCGGCGGGGCGCCGTTCGCCCGGCCGGTCGGATACGGATCCCGCTCGCCCGGCCACTCCACGCAGCCCAGCATCCCCACCGCCAGGGCGGGACCGAACAGCGGATACTTCTGCCGCCACTGCGACTGGAGCGAGCGGACCTGCTCGCGCGACGGCTTCTCGGTCTCGTCGGCGCAGTTGACAGCCAGGTTGGCGTCGAACAGGTTCGAGTAGTGCCCGTCGGGCTCGCGGCCCGCGTACGCGTCGGCCAGCTTGAACACGCCGTCCGGGTCGCCGCCCTGGAGGTCGTCGATCGCCCGGGCCAGCTCCTGCCAGCCCTGCTCGGTGTAGAGCGACGAGATCACCGCGTAGAAGACCCAGCCGGCGGTGGCCTTGCGGCCGTCCTGCGCGCGTACCGGAGAGGTCTTCGCCTTGGCGATCGCGTCGGTCACCGCACCGCGGGCGTCCGGGGCGATCGGGCAGCGGCCCGCGTTCGCCGCGCACCACCTGGTGAAGTTGTCGAACGCCCGCTCGAAGCCCTTCGCCTGGCTCTCCGACCCGGCGATCAGCTTCTGCTGCGGGTCGACCGCGCCGTCGAGCACCAGGGCGCGCACGCGCTGCGGGTAGAGCTGCGCGTAGGTGGCGCCGAGCAGCGTGCCGTAGGAGTAGCCGAGGTAGGTGAGCTTGTCGTCGCCGACCGCCGCGCGGACCGCGTCCATGTCCCGCGCGGCCTGCTCGGTGCCGTAGAGCGGGAGCTGGTCGCCGTACTTCGCGCCGCAGCGCTCGCCGACCCGCCGGTTGAGGCCCACGAAGCCGTCGAACGACGACTGGCTCTCCGGGTCGGGGTCGTAGCCGAAGCTGGCGTCCAGGTCGGCGTCGGAGATGCACTTGACCGGGCTGGACCGGGCCACCCCGCGCGGGTCGAAGCCGACGATGTCGAACCGGTCGGTGATCGCCGTCGGCAGGCCGCCGAACGCCGGGCCGAATGACAGGTAGACGGCGGTGTCGACGCCGGACGCGCCGGGACCGCCCGGGTTGATGACAAGCGAGCCGATCCGGTCGCGCTGCTTGGTCGAGCGGGCCCGGATCAGCGCGATCTCGAACGTCTCACCGGCGCCCGGCCCGGCGGTCGCGCCGGTGGTGGCCCCGGTGCCCCAGTTGCGCGGCACGGCGATCCGGGCGCAGTCGTAGCGCATGTCCGCCGCGCCCCGGCCGACCAGCTCGTCGGGCACCTCCGGGCAGGCCCGCCACTCCGGTGCCGTGCCCGGCGGGGCGGCCTCGCCCTCGCTCTCGGCGCGCGGGGCGAACGCCGGCAGCGTGCAGCCGGCGGTGAGCACCACTGCCGCGACGAACGCGGCCAGGACGGGCCGGAACCGGCGGGTCCGTTCGGGGAAGCGGGTCACGTGGGCGCCCTCCATGATCGTGTCGACCGTCAGGCTACGCCCGGCCGCGGGTGTCACCGACCGTCGCTGCCGGATCGCCGCGCAGCACCTCGTCGACGTCGTAGCGGATCGGGCGGTCGAGCTGACCGTAGTCGCAGGAGCGGGGATCACGGTCGGGTCGCCAGCGCAGGAACCGGGCGGTGTGCCGCAGCCGGTCGCCCTCCATCGCGTCGTACGCCACCTCGACCACCAGTGCCGGACGCAGCGGCTCCCACTCCAGGTTCTTGCCGCCGGTCCACCGGCTCACCCCGCCCGGGATGCGCTGGCCCCGCTCGTGGTCGCCGTGCACCCACGGGTGCTCGCCGCCGACGTCGCGGTAGGGCTCCAGCTCGTCGAGCAGCTCCTTGCGGCGGGCCATGGTGAACGAGGAGCTGACGCCGATGTGGTGCAGCACGCCGCTGTCGTCGTAGAGGCCGAGCAGCAGCGAGCCGACCACCGGACCGGACTTGTGCCAACGGAAACCGGCCACCACCGCGTCCATCGTGCGGGCGTGCTTGACCTTGAACATGAGCCGCTTGCCCGGCTCGTACGGCAGGTCGGCCGGCTTGACGATCAGCCCGTCCAGCCCGGCGCCCTCGAACACGTCGAACCAGCGCCGGGCCGTCTCCGGGTCGGTGGTCACCTGCGTCACGTGCACCGGCGGGCGCACCCCGGACAGCGCCTGCTCCAGCCGCTCCCGCCGCCGGGGATAGGGCTGGTCGACGAGCAGCTCGTCGTCGATCGCCAGCAGGTCGAACGCGACGAAGTCGGCCGGGGTGGTCTCGGCCAGCAGCTTCACCCGGGAGGCGGCCGGATGGATCCGCTGGGCCAGCAGCTCGAAGTCGAGCCGAGGCTGCCCACCCGGGCCGTCCCGGCGGATCACGATCAGCTCGCCGTCGACCGCGCACCGGGCCGGGAGCTGCCGGCGGGCCTGCTCGACCACCTCGGGGAAGTAGCGCGTCATCGACTTGCCGCCCCGGCTGGCCAGCTCGACCTCGTCGCCGTCGCGGAACACGATGCAGCGGAAGCCGTCCCACTTCGGCTCGTAGGTCAGACCGGCATCGGTGGGCAGCTCGGCGACGCTCTTGGCGAGCATCGGCTCGACCGGAGGGTTGATCGGCAGGTCCACGGCGACCAGTCAACCAGACCCCACCGACAGCGGTGAGGCAGATCACCGCCGGTGGCCGGGTGGCGTGTCCCGTCCCGGCCGCGTTCGTCACCGCCGCCCGAATGGTGGAACCGCAGGTCAGAGCTACCGTCGCGGCGTGCCGGAGTGGAGTTGCGAGTGCTGCGGGCGCTGGCGGGTCAGCGTCGAGCTGGTCCGCGGCCGCTACCGCTACCGGCTGTCGCACCGCTACCCGCCGGAGCACGGCGGCGGCGCGAACGTCCTCGGCGAGGTCGGCTCGGTCGCCGAGCTGGAACACCTGCTGAAGCGGTACGCCCCGGTCTCCCTGGCCGATCTCCACGAGGCCGCCTGACCGCCGTAACCGAACGGCCGTCCCTCGTCCGCCGGCCGCTCCCGATTCCCGGCTCCGGCTCCCGGCGAGATCTTGGTACCAAGCGGCCCCCATAGGGGCCCCTTCCTACCAAGATCTCCACTGCTCCCACTGCGCGGAACATCAATCCCGCAGGACGGGGGGCGCTTCACGTGGCAACCAGCCGAGCGAGGCGCGGGCGCGGGGCGGCGGCGGGGCGGGGCTCGGGCATAGGCTGAGTGGACCGTCCACGGGGGAGGGAAGAAGCCCATGCGGTTCGCGGAGTCCGTCGACATCGCCGCCGACGTCGACCGGGTCTGGGAGGTGCAGAGCGACGTCGAGCGCTGGCCCGAGTGGACGCCGTCGGTCACCGCCGCCCGTCGGCTGGAGCCCGGTCCGCTGCTCCTCGGCTCGACGGCCCGGCTGGAGCAGCCCCGGCTGCGCCCGGCCGTGTGGCGGGTCGTGGAGATCTGTCCGCCGTACTCGTTCGCCTGGGAGTCGGCGAGCCCCGGCGTGCGCACCCGGGGTGAGCACCGGCTGATCCCGCTGGAGGACGGGCGGACCCGGGCCGAGCTGATCCTGGTGCAGACCGGTCCGCTGGCCTGGCTGGTCGGGTTGCTCGGCGGCTCCACCATGCGCCGCTACCTGCGGCAGGAGGCGGACGGGCTCAGGCGCCGTTGTGCGCGGAACTGACCGAGGCGGACGGCCTCGGGCGCCGCTGCGAGGCCCGCTGACCGGGGCCGGAGCGCCCGCTCAGGCGCCGTCCGGAGGTTCCGGGACCGTCTTTTCCAGCACGGCCAGGCGGTTGCCGTTCTCGTCCGGCCGGTGCGCCACCACCCGGTAGCCGCGGCCCGCGTACAGGGACAGGTTCGCCGCGCTGTCCGCGCCGGTGAACAGCGCGAACCGGGTCACCCGGCCGGCGCAGGCGTGCTCGACGGCGTCCAGCAACCGTCCGCCGACGCCCCGGCCCTGCTGGTCGGGGGCGACCGAGAGACGGCCCACGTGGGCGGTGTCGCCGTCGAGGCGGGCGCGGACCGAGCCGACCAGGCGGGTGCCGCGCCGGGCGGCGAGCACCACGTCCGGCCCGGTCAGCGCCGCCCGTACCTCGTCCAGCGTCTCGGTCAGCGGCGGCAGGAACACGTCGCGGTAGCGCTGCGCCTCCACCAGGTACGCGGCACGCTGCACGGTGAGGATCTCCCCGGCGTCGGCGGGGCCGGCGGGGGCGATGGTCACGTCGGTCACCGGCTCAGCTCACCACAGCGCTCCCGGGCGGCCGTACGCTGGCTGGGGTGTTCCCATGAGCGTGGAGGTGACCGGCGTGCCGGAGCTGACGTACCCGGAGGTGGGCGCGACCCGCGACGGTGCCCTGCCGGCCGGTTACCACCACCTGCGCCACCGGGTCCGGCTGCCGGACGGCGGTTTCCCGCTGGCGGCGGACGCGGTGCTGGGCTGGCGGCTGCACCGCGCGGCCGGCGTGGTGATGCGCGCGGACGCGCCGCGCGCGGCACCCGGGGTACGGGTCACGCCGGGGCTGGGCGTCGGCCCGGTGCGGCTGTGGGGCCCGACCGAGGTGGTCTGGACGGTGGAGGAGCCGGACCGGGCCGGGTTCGGCTACGGCACGCTGCCCGGGCATCCGGAGGTCGGTGAGGAGGCGTTCCTGGTGACCCGGGGCGCCGACGGCGTCTGGTTCGAGGTGACCGCGTTCAGCCGCCCGGCGCACTGGTACGTGCGGGCCGGCGGGCCGGTCGTGCCGGGTTTCCAGCGGGCGTACGCCTGGTGGCTGGGGCGGACGCTGCGGCGGCTGTGCCGGCGGCGCTGACCGGTCAGTAGCGGGCGAAGGAGCGGATCGGGGCGCGCGGGCCGTACTTCGGGGCCTGGACGCCTGCCGCCTCCAGCAGCACGCACACCCGGCCGCGGTGCCCCCGGAACGGCTCCAGCAGCGCCAGCATCCGGGCGTCGTCGCCGCGCGCCTCACCGGCCAGCGCCCACGCCACGGTGTTCGGCACGTGGTAGTCGCCGACGCTCACCGCGTCCGCGTCGCCGTACGCGATCCGCACCACCTCGGCGGCGGTCCACGGCCCGATGCCCGGGATGGCGGTGAGCCGCCGGGTGGCCTCCGCCGAGTCGGCGCAGCGTTCCAGCCGGTCCGCGACGGCCGCCCCGCGGCGCAGCGTGTCGGCGCGCCGCTGCTCGACCCCGAACGGGTGGAACACCCAGTACGGCGTGGCCGCCACCGCGGCGGGCTCCGGCGGCAGCAGCAGTGGTTGCAGCGGGCCGGGCGCCGGTTCCCGGAAGTGCCGCACTGTGGCGGCGTACGCCCGGTACGCCTCCTTGCCGGTGACCTTCTGCTCGAAGACCGCCCGCAGCAGCCGGGGGAAGATCTGGCCGGTGGCGGGCATCCGCAGCCCGTGGTGCGTGTGGGCCAGGCGGGCCACCAGCGGGTGCGTACCTGCGAGCGCGGCGAACCCGGTCAGGTCGTCGCAGAGCCCGGCGATCCGGTCGGCCCGGTCGACCACCCAGGCCGCGCCGGGGCCGTACCCCTCGGCCAGCAGGTCGCCGGCGGACGGGCGCAGCGCCAGCGTGGCCGGGCCGTCCGGGGTGCGGGTGGCCCACCAGAACGTGCCGGCGGCGATCCGCGCACACGGGTCGTACGGGCTGAACGTGAGCGCCCGCACCGAGGCGGCCAGCCGGTAGCCGGCCGGCGGGCGCAGCGTACGGCGGGCGTCGGGCGAGGTCACCAGGCCACTCTGCCACGCGACCGGGCCGTGACGCCGGGCACGCCTGGCCGGGAGGCGGGCCGATGCCGGTGCGGCCCGCCTCCCGGGGTTCGCGACGGTGACCGGCCACGCCCTCCCCGGCGGCGACCGGTCACCGTGTCCTGCGGTGTCAGTACGAGTAGTCCGAGCCGCCGCCGGAGCTGTCCGAGCTGCCCGCCGCGGGCGGCGCGACCGCCTTGGGCGTGCCGGTCGGCAGGCAGGTCAGGTTCTTCTTGCCGTTCGGGTCGACCACGAACCAGGTGCCGCCGACGCCCTGGCCCTTCCACTGGCCCGGCTTCTTGTCGCCGATGTAGCGGTAGACCGGCCAGCCGCCGATGGTGAGCTGCCGGGTGCCGTCCTGACGGGTGATGGTGCCGACCTTGTCGTCGGAGACGCCGCGCAGCTGCGGGTTGCCGTCGGTGAGCGACGGCGGCCACACCTCGGCGCACTTGTCCACGCAGTTGGACTGCGGCGGGTCGTCGGAGTCCTTGTCGAACCGGTACAGCACCCAGCCGTCCTGGTCGGTGACGACGCGGCCCATCCGGGGCAGCTTCTTGCCGACCAGTTCGTCGGTGATCTTCACGTTGGCCGGGGGCGCCTTGTCCGCGACCGGCTCCTCCTCGGGAGCCGCCGACGCCTCTGGTTCGGCCGCCGCGGTGGGTTCGGCCGCGGCGACGGCGACCGGCTCGGCCGCGCCCGAGTTCGCCCCGTTGTAGCCCGCTGGGGCGCAGGCCGTAAGTGCGACCATCGCGCTCGCGACGATGACGGTCGTCCGCTTGTGGTGTGCCACGTGCCCTCCTCGTTCTTGGCAGTTCGCCGAGTAGTACGGGCGCAGTGCTGTCAAGGTTGAACCCGCAAGGGTGGCACATTTCACAGTGGACCGATTGAACCGATGGAAGCCGGCATGCGTGCGTCAGCACGAGGGGGTCCGCCGGCCCGGGCACGACGCGACGGCGCCGGGTGGCTCAGCCACCCGGCGCCGTCGGCACACCAGATCAGATGTCGTCCACCGTCACCAGCGGACTCGCCACGCCGTTCGCGTCGACCGACTGCACCTGGAGCTTGTCGATGTCGCGCACCGGGGCCGAGGTGGACGCGCTCAGCTCCAGCGGAAGCTGGTTCTGGTTCGTCCCGTAGCCGCCGACCGGCACCGACCAGGTGGAGATCACCTCGCTCGTGGCGTTCTTGCGGACCACCACCAGCCGGCACGTGCGCGGCCCCGGCAGACGGCTGAGCTGCACCGCGATCTGCGTGCCGTACTCCTTGCGGGCCAGCCACATCGTGGTCTGCACGCCGGTCCCCGGGTCGGTCGCGTTGTGCTGGTCGCCCTCGATGTCCTCTTTCCCGCCGACGCCCGGGTCGTTCGGGTTGCCCGGCTCGCCGCTCGGCGCCACGCTCGGCGCGGCCTGCGTCGGCCCGGCCTGCGGCGGCGCCGGATCGTCGCCGAGCATCCCGGCCGCCGCCGCGCTCGCGCCGCCGAACACCACCACGGCCGCCGCCGTCGCCAGCAACTGCCGCACCCGGGTACGACGGCGGTCCCGTCGTACCGCCATCAGTGTCCGGTCCAGCAGCGCCGGATCGGTGTGCGTCTGCTCCAGCGCGGCCATCGCCTCACCGTCGATGCCGGAGAGCAGTCCCACCACCGGGACCATCGTCTCCAGTTCCGCCGCGCAGGCCCAGCAGGTGGCCAGGTGCTCCTCGAACCGCTCCGCGTCCTGCGCGTCCAGTACGCCGAGCGCGTACGCGGCGACGTCCATGTGATCGGCCCGGCTCATTCGGTCACCCCCCTCTCCTGCAGAGCCGTGCGCAACGCGCGCAGCGCGTAGTAGACCCGTGACTTGGCGGTACCGAGCGGGAGCCCCAGCTCCTCGGCCGCCTCCGGCACGGTGCGCCCCCGGAAGTAGGTCGCCACCAGGATCTCCCGGTGCGACTGGCTCAGCGTACGCAGCGCGTCCGCTACGGTCATCGTGCGCAGCACCCGGTCGGTGCTGTCCGACTCGGCGAACATGGTCAGATCCCGGTCGTAAGTCTCGGGTGGGCGGGCCTGCTCACTGCGGTGCTCGTCGATGGCGATCCGCCGGGCCACGGTGACGAGCCAGGGGCGCAGCGAGCCCTGGCCCTGCACGCCGAGCCGGTGCGCGTTGCGCCAGGCCCGCAGCAGCGTCTCCTGCACGATGTCCTCGGCGCGCTGCCGGTCCCCGCCGGTCAGCCGCATCACGAACATCAGCAGCGGGCCGGCGTGCTCGGCGTACAGCAGGCGGATCAACTGGTCGGAGTGGCTGGCCTCGGCGGAGGTCGCCTGGTGGCGTCCGGGAGCGGGTCGCGGCGGCACCGGGTCATTCTGGCGATCGGTGGACCGGGCGTCGACCCCCCGGCCCGAACGCGAGGCGCGCGAGTGTGGTTGTGCCCGGGCGAACATCCACTCGGGCCGCGCCACCTCGCCGTGCCAGCCGGCCGCCACCGCATGCATGCAGACCTCCGCTGTCCAATGACATCAGCCGGCCCCCCACGGGCATGGCCGCCCGGGGATACGCAGCGATCAGCCGATCGGATCAACGTTTGACCGAAAAAATTCCCGGCGGTGGGGGAGTGGAGTCGACGGCGTCCGCGTCGTGGACCACCGCCGCGCCGCCGGTGAACCGGTCCAGCTCGGCACCGGCCAGCACCCGGCCGGGGAACCAGTCACCCGCCGCCCGCCGGGTCAGCTCCGGCACCGGCGGCTCCACCCGGGACGCCACCAGGACCAGGTTGCCGTAGCGCCGGCCGCGCAGCACCGCCGCGTCGCCGACCAGGCAGGCCCGGGGCAGCACGGTACGCACCGTCGCGACCTGGGCGCGGGCGTGCCGCAGCGGCGGGCCGTCGGCCACGTTCGCCAGGTAGCTGCCGCCGGGCGCGAGCACCCGGGCCACCTCGGCGGCGTACTCCACCGAGGTCAGATGCGCGGGGGTACGGGCGCCGGCGAACACGTCGGCCACGATCACGTCGTACGCGCCGTCCCGGCTCGACGTCAGCGTCGCCCGCGCGTCGGCCACCCGGACCTTCAGGCGCGGATCCGACGGCCAGGGCAGCTCGCGGCGGACCAGCTCCACCAGCGCGCCGTCCACCTCGGACACCCGCTGCGTCGAACCGGGCCGGGTGGCCTGCACGTAGCGGGGCAGGGTCAGCGCGCCGCCACCCAGGTGCAGCACCCGCAGCGGCGTCCCGGCCGGCGCCACCAGGTCCAGCGCGGCGGCCAGCCGCCGGACGTACTCGAACTCCAGGTGCGAAGGATCGTCGAGATCCACATGCGACTGCGGCGCGCCGTCGAGCAGCAGCGTCCAGGAGCCCGGACGGTCGGCGTCCGGCACCAGCTCGGCCCGGCCGGTGTCGACGTCGGCCGTCACCCGGTCGGAGTCGCGTCGCCGGCCCATCAGCGCCGCATCCCGCGCGCCGCGGCGGTGAGCACCCGGTGCAGCAGCCGCGCGTCGCCGAGCATGCCCCGCAGCCGGCGCTCCAGCCCGGCGATCGGCACCAGGTTCTGCGGGGCGCGCGGATCCTTGTACGGGGTGGAGGCGAACCGGGGCAGCGTCACCAGCGACAGGTCGGCAAGCGCGATCGCCTCCGGCACGGTCAGGTCGGCCGAGCACTCCACCCGCACGATGCCCGCCCAGGGCGCGCCCGCGCGCACCGGCAGCCGCAGATACCACGACCAGCCGCCCCAGGCCGTGCCCAGCCGGAACACCGGGCAGCGCTCGCCCGGCGCCAGCCCGGTCACCACAGCGGTGAGCCGGGCGTCCAGGTACTGGCTGTGCTGCGTCTTGATGTACCCGAGCGTGCGCGGCAGGTTCCGCCGGCTACGCAGCGGGCCGTCCACCACCAGCAGGTCGCCGTCGGTGCGTACCGCGTCGGAGACGGCCACCTCCAGCGCGGTCAGCGGCGCCTGCACCGCCGCGGGCAGCTTGCTCAGCTCACCGGTGCCGCTGACCCGGTGCACCGGGTAGCGGACCGTCCCGGCGACCACGTCCTGCGCCGACGGGCTCGCCGTGAACAGGCCACGGCCCACCCGGGAACCGGCCATCTCGGCGGCGCCCCGGTCGAGGTCGCAGCGGACCACACCGGCCGCGTACGAGGCGGCGATGCCGGGGAACGAACCGCCGTCCTCCTCGGCCGTCCAGACGCTGGCGTCGATCCGGCGTACCCCGTCGACGAGCAGCACCACGTCCGGCGCCCGCACGCCCGCGCGCGGGCCGATCGCCCGCCAGTCGGTGGCCGGCAGCTCGACGTCGGCGTCGACCTGCGCGCTGCTCGGCGCGGCCGGCCCGGACCCGCCCGCCGCCTCGAACGACGCGCCGTACGACGGATCCCACGCGTCGACGAAGAACGCCGGCGACGGCCCGGTCACGCGGCGCTCCGCCGGCCCGTGCCGGTCACAGGCCGGTCCGTTCCACCCGGGCCGTCCGCGCGTCCTTGCGGACCTCGAACCGGACCGGGATGCGCTCGGCCAGCGCCGGCACGTGGGTGACCACGCCGACCATCCGGTCGCCCCGGGCGGCCAGATTCTCCAGCGTCGCCGCGACCGTGTCCAGCGTCGCCGCGTCGAGCGTGCCGAAACCCTCGTCCAGCACGATCGACTCCAGGCTGGCGGCGGTGGTGGACATGCCGGCGAGCTGCTCGGACAGCGCCAGCGCCAACGCCAGCGACGCCTGGAACGTCTCCCCGCCGGACAGCGTGCGCACCCCGCGCCGCAACCCCGCGTCGTGGTGGTCGACCACGAAGAACTCACCCTTGTCGTGGACCAGGTCGTACTGCCCGCCGGACAGCTCCCGCAGGATCCCCGACGCGCCGTCGACCAGCAGGTCCAGCGCCTCGGTGAGCAGCCAGCGCTCGAAGTTGTTCGCCCGCAGGTGCGAGGCGAGCGCCCGCGCCACCCGGGCCTCGTGCTCGTGCCCGGCCCGCTGCTCCCGCAGCCCGGCGGCCTGCTCGCGGCGCTCGTCGAGCCGGCGCAACTCCGCCTCGGCCCGTTCCACCGCCACCGCCACGTCGCGCGGCGCGTCCTGGGGGGCGTCCAGCCCCGCCGCGGTGAACAACGCGGCGATCCCGTCGGCCACCTCGGCCGCGGCCCGCTGCGCCGCCTCCACCGAGTCGGCCAGCCCGTCCCGTTCCGCGCGCCGCGCCTGCGCCTGCTCGCCCGCCCAGCCGGCCAGCGCCGCCCACGCCGCCGCCACGTCGTCCCGGTCGGCGGCCGGCGGCCCGAACCAGGTCAGCCCGTCGCGTACCGCGTCCAAGTCACGCCAGGCCCGGCGCAGCCGCTCCTGCGCGGCGTCCAGCGCGCCCCGCGCCCGCCGGGCCGCCTCCCGGCCGGCCCGCACCGCGCCGGCCGCCTCCTCCAGCGCGGTCCGCAGCCGTGCGTGCTCGGCCAGCGACTCGCGCAGCCGCTCCGGCGCGGGCGCGTCCGTGAGCTGCTCGTCCAGCTCGGCCAGGCGCGCGCCGAGCTGGTCGTGCTGGGTCCGGGCGCGCAGCAGCACCCGGTCGGAGTCACGGGCCGCGGTGTCGCGTTCCTGCACGACCCGCTTGGCCGCCTCGCTCGCCGCGCGCGCGGCCTTGCCTGCCTCGATCGCCCGGCTCACCGCCGAACCCTTCGGCACCGCCGGCACCGTGGTGACGGTCTGCTCGCACACCGGGCACGGCGCGCCGCCGACCAGGTGCGCCCGCAGCGCCACCGCCTGGTCGGCGGCCTTCGCGTCCTCGTGCGCGCGGAACGCCGACTCCAGCTCCGTCTCGGCCCGCTGCGCGTCCGCCCGCGCCGCCGCCAGCGCCTCCACCGCCGCCTCGTGTTCGGTCCGCGCCGCGTCCACCGCCGCGCGGACCGTCGCCGCCTCCGCGGTCAGCCGGTCCCGGTCCGCGTACGCCTTCAGGTGCAGCCGCAGCGCGCTCTCGTCACCGGCGGCGGCCAGCTCCCCGCGCAGCTTCTCCTCGCGCTCCTCGGCCAGCCCGACCGCGGCCGCCGCCTCGTCGGCGGCGACCCGGGCCTGCGCCACCGCCCGCGCCAGCTCGGCGGTGCCGTCCGGCGGCCGGACCCCGGCCAGCACACCCAGCTCGGCGTCGAGGGCGGCAAGCGCCGCGGCCCGCTCACCCGCCGTCGCACGGGCCCGCTCCCATTCGGGTACGGCGGCAGCGACCGCTGCGGCCAGTTCCCGCATCGCGTCCACCCGCTCCCGGGCGGCGGCCAGACTCTCGTCGTCGACGTCGGCGAGCCCGCCGAGCATCTTGTCGACGGTCTCCAGCTTCGCCTCGGCCTGCCCGGCCCGCTCGACCGCCTTCTTCTGCACCGACTCGTAGACGCCCAGCCCGAGCAGGTTCACCAGGATCTGCTGACGGGTGGCCGGCTTGGCGTGCAGGAAGTCGGCGAACTGTCCCTGCGGCAGCACCACGCACGAGGTGAACTGCTCGTACGGCAGCCCCACCGCGTCCAGCACCGCCTGCTCCATCTCGGCCGGGGTGCCCGCCACCACCTCGCCCAGATCGTCCGGGCTGAGCCCGGTGTCGAGCTTGGTGACGTCGAACCCCGGCGGCATGAGCTGGAGACCGGCGTTCGCCGTCTTCACAGTGCCCCGGCCGTCGCGGCGCACCACCCGGGTCGCCACGTAGCGGTCCCCGGCGGACTCGAAGACCAGCCGGACCCGCGCCTCGGTCGCCGACGGCGCCAGCGCGTTCGCCAGCCCCCGGGCGCCGCCCCAGCGCGGCACCGTCCCGTAGAGCGCGAAGCAGATCGCGTCGAGCACCGTCGACTTGCCCGAACCGGTCGGCCCGACCAGCGCGAAGAAGTCCGCGTCGGTGAAGTCGACAGTCGTCTCGTCGCGGAACACCGTGAACCCGGCCATGTCCAGCCGCATCGGCCGCATCAGTGCTCCACCTCCTCGAGCAGCTCGTCGAAGAGTTCCCGGACACCCTCGTCGGCGTGCCCGCGGCTGTCCAGGTAGTCGCCGAACAACTCGCCCGGCGACCGGCCGGCCCGCTGAGCCGTCCGTGTCCCGCTGCCCGGCGCGGGCACCAGATCCGGATCGATCCGGATCTCCAGCGCCCGGGGCAGCAGCTCCTGCACCTCCTCGCGCAGCCCGGCCCGGGGCTGCTCCCGGACGTAGACGCGCAGCCAGCCCTCCGGCGCCTCGATCTCGGCGAGCTGCGCGAGCGTGCCGCGTACCGTGCGCAGCGGCACCGCGCCCGGCACCGGCACCTCGCGGATACGGGCGGCCGTGGTGGCTGTCACCTCCACGATCGTCACCGAGCCGACGTTCTCCTGCTCGCCGAAGTCGACGGCGAGCGGACTGCCGCTGTAGCGGATCGGGCACGGGCCGATGACCCGCTGCGAGCGGTGCAGGTGACCCAGCGCCACGTAGTGCGCGTTGCCGGGGAAGACTGTCGCCGGAACCGCGTATCCAAGCACCGTGTGCGCGTCCCGCTCACCGCCGCCGGTGCTCGCCCCGACCACAGTCAGGTGCGCCGTGACCAGGTGCACGCGGTCCGGCTCGGTGAACCCCTCGGCGAGGCGGTCCAGCACCCGCCCCAGGTGGTCGGCGTACGTCTGGTTGGCCTCGGCCGGGGTGAGCGTGTACATCTCCACCGCGCGCACCGCGTACCGCTGGGACAGGAACGGCAGCGCGGCGAGCCGCCAGCGCTCCCCGCCGGCGGTGACCCCGTCGACGACGTGCTCGTCCGGGTTCTCCCGGACGCTGCCGCGCAGCGTGATCCCGGCCGCCTCGGCCCACGGGCGCAGCGCGTCCAGCGCCGCGCCGTTGTCGTGGTTGCCGCCGATCGCCACCACGTCGGCCCCGGTACGCCGCAGCGCGGTCAGCGCCCGGGTGACCAGCCGGGTCGCCTCCGGGGTCGGCGCGGCGGTGTCGTACAGGTCACCGGCGACGATCACCAGGTCGGGCCGCTCACGCTGGGCGATCTCGATCACCTGGGCGAGGACCTGCTTGTGCTCCTCGGCCCGGGACTGCCCCTTGAGGACCTTGCCGACGTGCCAGTCCGAGGTGTGCAGGATCTTCATCTGGGTGCCGCCTAGAACGGGATGTCGTCGTCGGAGGAGCCGGAGCCGACCACCGCGAACGGATCGGCGGCCTGCGTGATCGACCGTAGCGTCTCCGAGGGCGCGCGGCCCGCCTCCGAGACCCGGGTGGCCCACGCCGGGAACGGGAACTCCAGGCAGAGCGGCACCGGGATGTCCGGCTGGTTGACGAACATCGTGCCCGGCTTGGCCAGCAGCGCCCGCTGCCGCTGGGCGGGCGGCAGGAAGCCGTACTCCGGGCGGGACGCCTCGGCCGGGTCGAGCCGGCCCACCACCCGGATCGCCGAGTTGGTGACGATCCGCCGTTCCACCTCGCTGGCCGTCTGCTGCGCGCCGACCAGGATCACGCCCAGCGAGCGGCCCCGCTCGGCGATGTCGAGCAGCACCTCCTTGATCGGCGACGAGCCCTCCCGTGGCGCGTACTTGTTCAGCTCGTCGAGGACGACGAACAGCAGCGGCTTGGCGGTGCCGGCCTTCTCCTTGCGCTCGAACTCGCTCTTGAGCGTCACGCCGACCACGAACCGCTGCGCGCGATCCGGCAGGTTGTGCAGGTCGACCACTGTGACCTGGGCGCTCTCCGCCGTGTTGATCGAGTGCGGGCGGCGCATCGCCAGGTCGCCCCGGATGAGCCGGCCCAGGTCCTTCTTGCTGCCGATGAGCCGGCGGGCGAACGCGTTGACGGTGCCCAGCCCGACCGCGCTGCCCGCCCACTCGCCGCGTGTCTCGTCGTCGTTGAGCTGCTCGACCACGTGGTCGACCAGATCGGCGTACGAGCCGAGCCGCACCCCGTCGATGCTCACCCCGCCGTCGGCTGGCTGGGCGTAGCGGGCCAGGTGCGCGGCGACCGAGTGGACCACCATCGTGTACTGCTGGCGCTCGTCGTCCGCGTCGGCGAACACGTACGGCAGGAGCCGGTCGGCGCAGAACTCGGTCAGCGTCCAGTAGAAGCTGTCCACCCCGGTGAGCCGGCTGCTCACATCCGGCGTGCCGGAGGAGTCGCCGACCCGCGGCGGGGCGTACACCCGCACGTCCGGGAACGCGCCGGCGTCCAGGCCCAGCTTCGCGTACGCCGCCCGGGTCGGGTCGTCGAGCCGGCTGTTCGGGTGGTCGAGGAAGAGCAGGTCCTCGCCCTTGACGTTGAAGATCAGCGCCTTCGCGTTCACCGCGTCGCCGCCCAGCACGCCGGAGCGGAACACCGAGTAGAGCAGGAACGTGGCGAAGCTGGTCTTGGTGGCGACACCGGAGATGCCGGAGATCGACACGTGCGCGCCCCGGGTGCCGTCGAGGAAGTCGGCGTTGAGGTAGACCGGCACGCCGTCGCGGCCCATCCCCATCGGGATCCGCCGCTCCATCCGGTCGAAGTGCAGCGCCCGCGCCCGCGCGTCACCCTCGGCCCGGTGCACCACCGCGCCCGGCGTGGGCGGCACGTAGAACTCCGGGTCGACCCGCGTGGTGGTCACCTCGGCCGCCTCCTGCACCTGCGCCGGCAGCGTGCCGTCGGCGATGGCGAAGACGTCGGAGTCGAACTGCGCCCCCTCGTGCCGGGCGCGCACCTGGGTCACCACCCCGGCGATCGTCACCGGCTCACGGTCGGGCAGGTCGCGACGGGTCACCACCACGTCGTCGAGTTGCAGGTAGCTGCCCGGCGCGACGGCGGTCCAGAAGGTGAGCGGGGTGGCGTCGGCGGTGCCGAGCACCCGGCCGACACCCTCGCCGGGCCCGTCGAGCTGATCGTCGGTCATCGGCGGTCTCCGGTCGGCTGGTCGTACCGTTGGCGGTGCACGTCGTGCATCCTGCCCGAGGGATGCGACAGGTTGCCACGCGACGCGGCGGACGCCACGTCACCCGTGCGCCGAACGGTAGCCACCCGAATCCGCCCGATCACGATGCGTGCCTTTCCTCCACGTTCACCCCTCCGCCGCCCGCCGCGCCGCGCCGCCCCGCCCGCCGCGCCGCCCGCCGCTGCGGGGCCGTCTGCCGCGCCAACGCTGCCGGCTCCCGGGCGGCCCGCCCGATGACCGCCAGTGATGCCGTCGGGTGACCGAGATGCGGCGCGGCCCGGCGCGGCCCGGCGCGGCCCGGCCCGGTCCGGTCCGGTCCGGCCGCTCGGTGGAACACCACGGGTGCCTCCGCAGGCCGATGACACCCATGGCGTTCCACCCGTCGCCTGCCCACCCCGAACTCGCCGTTTCCGGTCTGCGCGTCCCGAGCCGCGGGAGTCGTGTCCCGCGTGTCAGGACGACGCGGAGATCTTGGTACGAAAGGGCCCCTCTAGGGGCCGTTTGATACCAAGATCTCGCGTGCCGCGTGCCGCGTGCCGCGTGCCGCGTGCCGCGTGCCGCGAGCGGGTCAGGCGGCGGGGGCGGAACCGGCGGGCGGGGTCTCGGCGGGGTCGCGGACGTAGCGCAGCATCAGCACGCCGTCGGCGGCGGCCAGCACGTGCCGCAGCGGCAGGTGACGCGGGACGCTGGCGTCCCCGGCGGTGATCCGGCCCGGCCCGGCGCCGGCGAGCAGCGGCGCCACGGTCAGGCACAGTTCGTCGACCAGGTCGGCGGCAGTGAGCGCGCCGAACAGGTGCGGGCCGCCCTCGCAGAGCAGTTGGCCGAGCCCGCGCCGACGCAACTCGGCCAGTCCGGCGACGAGATCGACCCGCCCGGGCGCGTCGGCCTGGTCGGTGCCGCAGCGGATCACGTCGGCGACGTCGGCCAGCCCGGGCGGCGGTACGGCGTCGGCGTGGGTGAGCACGATCGGCCGGACCGGGGCGTCTGCGAACGCGGCCTGCGCCGGGTCGAGGTCGAGCGAACCGGAGACGACCACCAGCGTGGGGAACTCGGCCAGCCCCTGCTCGCGGCGCCAGGCCCGGCGTTCCGGGCTCAGCCGGACCGCCCGGTAGCCCTCGTGCCGCAGTGTGCCGGCGGCCACCACGAGACCGTCGCAGAGCATCCGCAGCAGGCCGAAGACCCTCTTGTCCGGCTCGCCGGAGAGCCCGGCCGAGTATCCGTCCAGAGTGACCGCGCCGTCGGCGCTGGCGACGAAGTTGACCCGCAGGTGCGGGCCGGCCGTCCGGCCGTAGAGCGCGGTGAGCTGCGGATCGGTGAGCGCACCGGTGACGGGTGCGGGCCAGATCCGTTCGATCGGGGTTCCGACGGTCATTCGCCGGCCGGACCGGTGACCGGAGGGGTGGGTTCGGGGGTACGGTGCTGGCAGTCGCACCACTTCCGGCCAGGACAGTCGTCGTGCCGCCGTTCCCGGCAGGCTCGGCAGATCATGCAGGCAGCCTATGCCCAGGAAGGATTGGACGTCGTGTCGCGTCAGATCTTCCAGCTCATGGTGTCGCTGGCCGGCGTCCGGCCGCCGGTGTGGCGGCGGGTGCTGGTGCCCGGCGGCTACACGCTGGACCGGCTGCACCGGGTGATCCAGCACGCGATGGGCTGGCGCGACTGCCACCTGCACTCGTTCGACGTGGACGGCCGGCAGTACGGCGAGCCCGACCCGGACGGCGAACTGGCGCTGCGCGACGAGCTGGACGTCCGGCTGGATGCGCTCGTCGGCAAGGGCGACCGGTTCCGCTACACGTACGACTTCGGTGACTGGTGGGAGCACGACCTGGTGGTGGAGGACTGCTGCGCCGCCGACCCGGACGAGCGCTACCCGCTGTGCCTGGACGGGGAGCGGGCCTGCCCGCCGGAGGACGTGGGCGGTCCGGGCGGGTACGCGGTCCTGCTGGCCGCGCTCGCCGATCCCGCGCATCCGGAGCATCCGACCATGCGGGAGTGGGCCGGCCCAGCGTTCGATCCGGGCGTGTTCGACCCGGACCGCGCCACCGTCCTGCTGCGCCGCTGCTGCTGACCCGATCCCTCGCGCCGCCGACCGCGCGACCAACTGCACCGCCGATCGCGCGACCACTGCACCGCCGACCGCGCGGCCATTGCACCGCCGAACCGCGCGACCAGCCGGGCCACCGACCGCGCACCCGCCGCGTCACCGGTCGCGCGACCCGCGGCGCCACCGACGCGTCACCGACCGCGCGACCCGCGGCGCCACCGCCGCACCGCTGACCGCGCGGTCCCCGCGCAGGGGCCGCGCGCCGACGCGGTAACGAAATGGGAACGCTCCCAACGGTCTATTGACACCCCTGTCACCTCCCGGCAACCTCATGGGAGCGCTCCCGAGAGTGGTGCGGATCTCCCTCCTGCCCGCTCCGGCCCGCGCGAAACGCACCCCCCACCACACAGCAGATATCGCCTCACCACCGAAAGAGGGGTCTCGGATGAGCGTCCCAATCCGTCGTCGGCGGTTCGCGGCCATCGCGCTCGCGTCCGTCGTCGTGCTCGGCACCACCGCCGCCTGCGGCGACGACTCGGACAGCGGCGACAGCGGCAGCGGCGGCGGCCCGGTCACCCTGGTCGTCGACGTCTTCGGCGACCAGGGCTTCGGCTACGAAGAGCTGTACAAGCAGTACGAAGCGGAGCACCCGAACGTCAAGATCCAGGAGCGGGGCAAGGGCCTCGGCCTCGGTGACTACAACACCCGTTTGACCCAGCAGATCACCGCGGGCTCGGGCGCCGGCGACGTGGTGGCCCTGGAAGAGGGCACCATCGTCCAGTTCTACGCCCAGGCCGACAAGTTCGTGAACCTCGCCGACCACGGCGCGAACGACCTCAAGGGCAACTTCCTGCCGTGGAAGTGGGAGCAGGGCACCACCCCCGACGGCAAGGTGCTGGGCCTGGGCACCGACGTCGGCTCGATGGCGCTGTGCTACCGCAGCGACCTGTTCAAGGCCGCCGGGCTGCCCACCGACCGCGAGCAGGTCGGCGCGCTCTGGCCGACCTGGGACGAGTTCATCGCCACCGGCCAGAAGTTCGCCGCCGCCGACAAGAAGCACAAGTTCGTCGACTCGGCGACCAACTTCTACAACGTCGTGCTGATGCAGATCGCGGGCCAGGGCACCGGCTACACCTACTACGACAAGAGCAACAAGCTGGTCATCGACCAGAACCCGGACGTGCAGGCCGCGTACCAGCTCACCACCAAGATGATCGCCGCCGGGCTGTCCAACAACCTCCAGTCGTTCTCCAACGAGTGGAACGCCGGCTTCAAGAACGGCACCTTCGCCACCATCGCCTGCCCCGCCTGGATGACCGGTGTCATCAAGGGCCAGGCCGGTGACGCGGCGGCCGGCAAGTGGGACATCGCCAAGGCGCCGGGCGCCGGTGGCAACTGGGGCGGCTCCTTCCTCGGCGTGCCGAAGTCGAGCAAGCACCAGAAGGAGGCCGCGGAGCTGGCCAAGTTCCTGACCAGCGCCAAGGGCCAGATCGGCGCGTACAAGGCGGTCGGCAACCTGCCCTCGAACCCGCAGGCGCTCACCGACCCGGCCGTGGCCGACTCGACCAACGACTACTTCAGCAAGGCCCCGGTCGGCAAGATCTTCGCCGCCGGCGCCACCGACCTGAAGCCGGTCTACCTCGGCCCGAAGAACAACGCGGTCCGCACCGCCGTGGAGAACACGCTGCGCGCCGTGGAGCAGGGCAAGTCGGCCGACGAGCAGTGGCAGGCGGCCCTGAAGAACGGTGCGGCCGCCGGTAAGTGACCGGTTGAGCCGCCCGCGGGTGGCGTCGGCAGCCCTGGCTGCCGGCGCCACCCGCGGTGCCCGCAGAGTCCGGCGTCGCCCGTGTGGCGGGTGACGCCGGCCGAGGAGAAGGACTCCCCATGAGCCTCGACCTGCACGCCGCGGCGCCGCCCGAGCCCGGCGCGCCCCGCGCCGCACGGCACACACGCCGCCGCGCCGCCTCGATGACCCGGCTGGACCTGAAGTACTCGCCGTACCTGTACGTCCTGCCGTTCTTCGTGATCTTCGCCGTGTTCGGCGTGTACCCGATCGCGTACACGGTCTGGATCGCGCTGACCGACCGGTCGCCGCTGAACTCGACGATCTCCTTCGTCGGGATGGACAACTTCGTCGAACTGATCACCGAGGATCCGCAGTTCTGGAACGCGGTGGTCAACACGTTCGGCATGTTCCTGCTCTCCACAGTGCCCCAGCTGCTGCTGGCGCTGATGCTCGCCAACGCGCTGAACCGGAAGCTGCGCGCGCAGACGTTCTTCCGGATGGCCATCGCGATGCCGATCATCACCTCGACCGCTGTGGTCGCGCTGATCTTCTCGATGATCTACGCCAAGGACTTCGGCCTGGTCAACTGGCTGCTCGACAGCGTCGGCCTGGACCCGATCGACTGGCGGGCGAACCGCTTCGCCTCCTGGTTCGCCATCTCCACCATGGTCGACTGGCGCTGGGTCGGTTACAACGCGCTGATCTACCTGGCCGCCATGCAGTCGATCAGCAAGGACATGTACGAGGCCGCGGCGCTGGACGGCGCCTCCCGGCGGCGCCAGTTCTGGTCCATCACGGTCCCGCAGCTGCGCCCCACGATCATCTTCACGCTGATCATCTCCACCATCGGCGGCCTCCAGCTGTTCACCGAGCCCTTGCTGTTCACCAGCGGCTCGGGCGGTCTCTCCGGTGGTTCGGAGGGCCAGTTCCAGACCATCACGATGTACCTGCTCGACGTGATGAACCAGCGCTTCCGGTGGGGCTACGCCGGGGCGGTCGCGCTCGTGCTCTTCGTGCTCATCGCGTTGATGTCGGCGATCAACTACCTGCTCGCCCGCCGCATCAGCTCCGACAAGTGAGGTGACGAGATGACGACCACCGCCGTCCGCCCGCCCACCCGGCAGAGTCCGCCGGTCAAGACCGCCCACCGGGCCGAGCGGCTCTGGAAGGCCAGCCCGCTCACCATGATCGGCCTGATCTTCGGCGTGCTGCTGTCCCTGTTCCCGTTCTACTGGATGATCGTGATCGCCAGCCGGACGAACGACGCGGCCAACTCCTGGCCGCCGCCGTTCCTGCCCGGCGGCAAGCTCGGCGAGAACATCGAGCGGGTGCTCGCCAACAGCGACGCCAACATCGTCAAGGGCCTGATGAACTCGTTCCTGGTCTCCGGGACGATCACCGTCGCGACCGTGTTCTTCGGCTCGCTGGCCGGCTTCGCGTTCGCCAAGCTCCGCTTCCGGGGCAAGAACGCGCTGCTGCTGATCATCCTCACCTCGATGATGGTGCCGATCCAGCTCGGCGTGCTGCCGCTCTACATCCTGATGGCCAAGCTCGACTGGCTGAACACCATGCCGTCGGTGACCGTTCCGTTCCTGATCGGCGGCTTCGGCATCTTCATGATGCGCCAGTACGCCGAGCAGGCGGTACCGAACGAGTTGATCGAGGCCGCCCGGGTGGACGGCTGCTCGACCTGGCGGGTGTACTGGCACGTGGTGGCACCCGCGCTGCGTCCGGCCGCCGCGGTGCTGGGCCTGCTGACCTTCATGGAGCAGTGGAACCAGTTCTTCTGGCCGTTCGTGGTGCTGGCGGACCCGTCCAACCCGACCGTCCAGATCTCGCTGCGCAGCCTCAACACCGCCTACTTCGCCGACAACTCGCAGATCTTCGCCGGTACGTTGATCGCGACCCTGCCCCTGTTCGTCGTGTTCGTTCTGTTCGGCCGCCAGATCATCGGCGGTATCATGGAAGGCGCCGTCAAGTCGTGAGCAACCCAGCAAGCCCGCCCGCTGTCGGCGTCCTCGACGCCGGTCCGGCCCTCACCTTCCCGTCCGACTTCCTCTGGGGCGCGGCCACCGCCGCGTACCAGATCGAGGGCGGGGCGACGGAGGGCGGCCGTGCCCCGTCGATCTGGGACACCTTCAGCCACACGGAGGGCCGGACGGTGGCCGGGCACACCGGCGACGTGGCGTGCGACCACTACCACCGGATGCCTGACGACGTGCGGCTGATGGCCGACCTGGGCCTGCGGTCGTACCGCTTCTCGGTGAGCTGGCCGCGGGTGCAGCCGGGCGGCACCGGCGGGGTCAACCAGGAGGGCATGGACTTCTACCGCCGGCTGGTCGACGAGCTGCTCGGCCACGGCATCGAGCCGTGGCTGACGCTCTACCACTGGGACATGCCGCAGCCGCTGGAGGACGCGGGCGGCTGGCCGGCCCGGGACACCGCGGCCCGCTTCGCCGAGTACGCCCACCTGGTCGCCGAGGCGCTCGGTGACCGGGTGAAGTACTTCACCACGCTGAACGAGCCGTGGTGCTCGGCGTTCCTCGGCTACGGCTCCGGCGTGCACGCGCCGGGCCGCAGGGACGGCGCGGACGCGGTCCGGGCCGGGCACCACCTGATGCTCGGTCACGGCCTGGCCGTGCAGGCGGTACGCGCGGTCCGCCCGGACGCGCAGCTCGGCATCACAGTCAACCTGTACCCGGTGACCCCGGCGAGCGGCTCGGCGGCGGACGCCGACGCGGCCCGCCGGATCGACGCGCTGGCGAACCGGTTCTTCCTGGACCCGGTGCTGCGCGGGTCGTACCCGGCGGACCTCGTCGCGGACCTGCGTCAGGTCACCGACATGGGGCACGTGCGCGACGGTGACCTGGCGACCATCTCCACGCCGCTGGACATGGTCGGGGTCAACTACTACAGCCGGCACGTGGTGGCCGCGCCGGTCGAGGGCGCGGAGCCGGAGCCCTACTGGCGGGCGCCGTCCTGCTGGCCGGGCAGCGAGGACGTCCGGTTCGTCACCCGGGGTGTCCCGGTGACGGACATGGACTGGGAGATCGACGCCCCGGGCCTGGTGGAGACGCTGGAGCGGGTCCACCGGGAGTACACCGACCTGCCGCTCTACGTCACCGAGAACGGCTCGGCGTTCGTCGACGAGCTGGTCGACGGCCGGGTGGACGACCCGGACCGGCTGGCCTACTTCGCCGCGCACCTGCGCGCGGCGCACGCCGCGATCGAGGCCGGCGTGCCGCTCAAGGGCTACTTCGCCTGGTCGCTCCTGGACAACTTCGAGTGGGCCTGGGGTTACACGAAGCGGTTCGGCATGGTCTATGTCGACTACGACAGCCAGGCCCGGATCGCGAAGTCCAGCGCCAGGTGGTACGCCGACGTGATCCGACGCAACGGACTGCCCGCACAATAAGCTGGGCCAGCCAGTAACGGGCGGCCCGGCGCCGACGCCTCAATCGGTGCCGGGTCCGCCCGACCGTCGGAGGAGCACAACGATGACAACGCAGCGCACCCGCTCGCTCGGGCGTCCGACCCTCGACGCGGTCGCGGCCCGCGCCGGCGTCGGGCGCGGCACGGTCTCCCGCGTGGTCAACGGCTCGCCGCAGGTCAGTCCGGAGGCCCGGGCCGCCGTCCAGCAGGCCATCGCCGAACTGGGGTACGTGCCGAACCGTGCCGCCCGTGCGCTGGTCACCCAGCGGACCGACTCGGTCGCACTGGTCGTGTCCGAGTCGGGGGAGCGGGTCTTCACCGAGCCGTTCTTCGCGGCCATCGTCCGGGGCGTCAGCTCCGGTCTGGTGGAGACGCCGATGCAGCTCTGGCTGGCCATGGTGCAGTCGCCGATCGAGCGCGAACGGGTCGAGCACCACCTGACCAACCAGCACGTGGACGGCGTACTCCTGCTGTCGCTGCACGACGCCGACCCGCTGCCCACGCTGCTGGAGGAGCGCGGCCTGCCGACGGTGCTCGGCGGCCGTCCGGCGCGGATGCTGCACCCGAACGCGCAGCCGGCGTGGTTCGTCGACATGGACAACGTCGGCGGCGCGCGGCAGGCGGTGGAGCACCTGTTCCGCCAGGGCCGCCGGCGGGTCGCGACCATCGCGGGCCCGCAGGACATGGGCGCCGGCCTGGCCCGGCTCTCCGGCTACCAGGAGGCCGTGCGCGCGGCCGGCGGCCGGGTCGACCCGGGCCTGATCGCGTACGGGGACTTCAGTGAGGGCAGCGGCACCGCGGCCATGCGCCGGCTGCTCGACGTCTGCCCGGAGCTGGACGCCGTGTTCGTGGCCTCCGACCTGATGGCGTTCGGCGCGCTGCGCGCGTTGCGCGAGGCCGGCCGCCGGGTGCCCGAGGACGTGGCGGTGATCGGCTTCGACGACGCCCCGATCGCGCGTCAGGCCGAGCCGCCGCTGACCACCGTGTTCCAGCCGGTGGAGGAGATGGGCCGGCAGATGGCCCGGCTGCTGGTGTCCCGCATCCGGGGCGAGGAGGTCCCCTCCCCGCACGTGCTGCTGGACACCGAGCTGATCCACCGGGCCTCCGGCTGACCCACCCCCGGCGACGGGGGAGCGGTCAGGACCAGCGGCGCAGTTCGCGGCGGGCCAGCGACGCGCGGTGGACCTCGTCCGGGCCGTCGGCCAGGCGCAACGTGCGGGCCTGCGCCCACAGCTCGGCCAGCGGGGTGTCCTGGCTGACCCCGGCCCCGCCGTACGCCTGGATGGCCTTGTCGATCACCCACTCGGCCATCAGCGGCGTGGCGATCTTGATGGCCTGGATCTCGCTGTGCGCGCCCTTGTTGCCGACGGTGTCCATCAGCCACGCGGTCTTGAGCACCAGCAGGCGGGCCTGCTCGATCCGGACCCGCGACTCGGCGATCCACTCGCGGACCACGCCCTGCTCGGCGAGCGGGCGGCCGAACGCGATCCGGTCGAGCACGCGCCGGCAGAGCAGCTCCAGGGCCCGCTCGGCCATGCCGATCAGGCGCATGCAGTGGTGGATCCGGCCGGGGCCGAGCCGGGCCTGGGCGATGGCGAACCCGGTGCCCTCCTCGCCGACCAGGTTGTCCACCGGCACCCGGACGTCTGAAAAGTCGATCTCGGCGTGCCCGCCGTGCGGGGCATCGCTGTAGCCGAAGACCCGCATCCCGCGCCGAACGGTCACGCCGGGGGTGTCACGGGGGACCAGGATCATGCTCTGCTGGCGGTGCCGGTCGGCGTCCGGGTCGGTCTTGCCCATCACGATGAAGATCTCGCAGCGCGGGTCCATCGCCCCGGACGACCACCACTTGCGGCCGTTGATCACGTAGTGGTCGCCGTCGCGGGTGATCCGGGTGGCGATGTTCGTCGCGTCGGAGGACGCCACCTCCGGCTCGGTCATGCAGAACGCGGACCGGATCTCACCGGCGAGCAGCGGCATGAGCCACTGCTTGCGCTGCTCCTCGGAGCCGAACTCGGCGAGCAGTTCCATGTTGCCGGTGTCCGGCGCGGCGCAGTTGAGCGCCTCCGGGGCCAGGTGCGGGCTGCGGCCGGTCAGCTCGGCCAGCGGCGCGTACTGGAGGTTGGTCAGCCCGGCGCCGTAGCGGGCGTCGGGCAGGAACAGGTTCCACAGCCCGCGCGCCCGCGCCTCGGCTTTGAGTTCCTCCATCACCGGCGGGCGGGCCCACGGGTCGCCGGCCGCGGCCACCTGCTCGTGGTGCACCGGCTCGGCCGGGTACACGCACTCGGTGAGGAACGCCTCCAGCCGCTGCCGCAGCTCGACCGTCCGGTCGTCGTACGCGAACTCCATCTAGCTCTCCCTCACCTCGTGCAGTCCGTGTGCCACGAGCGGCGCCACCATGTCGCCGATCCGGTCGAAGCCCTCGCCCAGCGTCTGCCCGAGCGTGTGCCGGTAGTGGATGCCCTCGCAGATCACCGCGAGCTTGAAACAGCCGAGTGCCACGTGCCAGTGCAGCGGGCCGACGTCGACGTCGCTGCGCCCGGCGTACCGCTCGATCAGCTCGGCGCCGGTGGGGAAGCCGGCGCGCGGCCCGATGCCGTCGGCCACCGGGTTGCCCTCGCCGTGGTCGCTGTCGCCGAGCACGTCCCAGTACGTCAGCAGCAGCCCGAGGTCGGCCAGCGGGTCGCCGAGCGTGGCCATCTCCCAGTCGAGCACCGCCCGCACCGCCACCGGGTCGACGGTGGCGAGCAGGTTGTCCAGCCGGTAGTCGCCGTGCACGATCCGGCCCGCGTTCGCGCCCTCGGGCACGCTGGCGGCCAGCGCGTCGCGAAGCTCGTCGATGCCGGGGAGCGGCCGGCTGCGGGACCGGTCGAGCTGGCCGGCCCAGCGGCGCACCTGCCGGGCCAGGTAGCCCTCCGGGCGGCCGAAGTCGGCCAGCCCCACCTCGGCCGGCTCGACCCGGTGCAGCGTGGCGAGCGTGTCCATCATCGCCATGGCGAGGTCGCGCCGCTGGGCGGCGGTGAGCGCGTCGGTCTGCTCGCGCCGCCGGTAGACCTCGCCGTCGACCTTCGCCATCAGGTAGAACGGCGCGCCGATGACGCTCTCGTCGGCGCACAGCAGCAGCGCCTCCGGCACCGGTACGCCGGTCGGCGCGAGCGCCGAGATCACCCGGTGCTCCCGGGCCATGTCGTGCGCGGTGGCCAGCACGTGCCCGAGGGGCGGCCGGCGCAGCACCACCTCGCGGTCGCCGGCGCGCAGCAGGTAGGTGAGGTTGGACTTGCCGCCGGCGATCAGCCGCGCCGACAGCGGCCCGCTCAGGTCCGGCCGGTGGACGGCCAGGTGGGCGGCGAGCCGGTCGAGGTCGAGCCCGCGCGGGGCCGGACCGGTCGAGGGCGCGGCGACATCGGCGGCCGGATCGGTCATCCGATTAGTTGATGGCAGCTCAGCTTTGTTGTCAAGGTCGGGTTTTCCCGGCGGGACATGCCCTTGCAACAGGGGCGAAATGGTCAACCGGCAGGCTGGGCCCCAGCCTGCCGGCCGCTCGGCCGGCCCGCCGAGCGGAGGGGATCAGACATGCTGCTGAGAGTTCGGGTGACCCTGCCGGACCGTCCGGGCACGCTCGGCCAGGTGGCCCGGACACTCGGCGTCTCCGGCGCGGACATCGTGCAGGTGGTGGTGCTGGAACGGCTCGGCGGCCGGGCGGTGGACGATTTCACGGTGGTCTGGCCGGGTGCGGCGCGGGTGGAGCGGATGCTCGCCGGGCTCGCAGCGATCCCCGGCGTCCGGGTGGACGGCGTGTGGCGGGCGATCGGCGCGCCCACCACCACCGGGCAGGACGCCGAACTGCTCGCCCAGGTGGCGGCGAACCCGGTCGACGGGGTGGCCACGCTCGTCGACGCGGTGCCGGGGCTGCTCGCCGCGGACTGGGCGGTGGTCGCCGTCGTACCCCTGGACTGGGCCTCGCGCAGCGGCGAGGCCGGCGTCGCCGCGATCGGGCACGCGAGCTGGCGGGCGCCGGTGCCGCCGCGGCTGCCGGAGGTGACCCCGCTGCGGGCGCGCGCCATGACGAGCCCGGACGGGCACCACTACGCGGTGGCGCCGTTCGGCCGGGCCGGGCTGGTGCTCGTGGTCGCCCGCGACCACAGCGAACCGCTCGCCGCCGCCGGGTTCCACTCCACCGAGGTGGACCGGCTCGCCCAGCTCGTCCGCGCCGGCGCGGTGATCCTCGGCGACCGGCTGGACCTGGTCGGCACGCCGCCCGTGACCACCGTCACCTGACCGGACGGCCTGCGTCACCCGGGGGCAACGGGCCCGCAACAGGCGCACGGCATGGTCGGTGCCGAGGAAGGGAGACAACCATGGCGCTCTGGCGGATCCGAGCCACGGTGGACGACCGGCCGGGTTACCTGTCGGTGCTCACGGCGAGCCTCGCGTTGCGCGGGGTCAACATCCTCAGCGTGCAGGTGCACACCACCGAGGCCGGCGCGGTCGACGACTTCCTGGTCGACGCGCCCGAGCAGGTGACCGAGGCGGAGCTGCGGGCCGCCGTGGAGCGGGGCCGGGGCCGGGACTGCTGGATCGCGCGTAGCGGGGCGCGCGGGCTGGCCGACGAGCCGACCCGGCTGCTCGGGCTTGCCGGGCGGCTGGTGCGAGACCCGGAGGCGACCGGCGAGGTGCTGCGCACGCTGCTCGGCGCCGACTTGGTGACCTGGCGTCCGACGCCTGCCACCGCGCCGGGCGGGGTGGGCGGCACCACGATGGTGCTCGCCGACCCGGCCGGCGGCGCCCACGAACTGCACCGCCGGGAGCCCAGCTTCACCCCGGCCGAGTACGCCCGCGCGCAGGCCCTGGTCGAGCTGGCGGCGACGCTGGCCCGGCGGGACGCCGACCGGATCACGCTGGTGCTGCCGGACGGCGGCGAGGTGTCGGTGCGGGCCGCGACCGCCGAGGACGTCCCCGGCGTACGCGACCTGCACGCCGCCTGCTCGGCCCGCAGCCGGCAGCGGCGCTACCTGAGCGGGGCGGCGGACCCGTCGCCGGCCCGGCTGCGCCGGCTGCTGGAACCGGCGCGGGGCGTGACACTGCTCGCCACGGCGGGCTCCGGCGGGGCGGCGGAGCCGGTCGTGGCGATGGCGAACCTGCTCGGCGAGGGCGACGAGGCCGAGGCGGCGCTGCTGGTCCGCGACGACTGGCAGCGCCGGGGCCTCGGCTCGGCGCTGCTGCGCCGCCTGGTGGGCCACGCCGACCGGGCCGGATACGCCGCCGTGCTGCTGCACGTGCAGTCCGAGAACACGCCGATGCTGCGGACGCTGCGCCGGCTGGACCGGCCGGTGGCGATGGAACGCGACGGCGGCGTGCTGACCGCGACGCTGCCGCTGGCCGCACGGCCGCCGGCCGAGCCGGCCGCGCGGGCCGGGGTGACGGTGCCGGCACAGCGGTCGAGTTGAACTGACGGCCGCCGGCCGGACCCCGGAGGTGCGCCGCAACGGCGCGGCACACCCGAGGGGTACGGCCCGACGGCCGGAACCGGCGCGGTCACGCGCCACCCGGGCCGACCTCCGATACGGGGGACGGTGACACGGCGGGGCTCCCGATGCGGGGGCCCCGCCCGTCTGTGTGCGATCAGGTGGCCGGGTAGCTGTTGTAGTCGGGGAAGTTGCCGTAGAGCCGGCCGTCACCACCGACTGTGACCGCCTGCACGAGCAGGTCACCGCCGACGAACGCGCCCTTCCAGGAGGCGCCCCGGCCGCCGAACGGCTCGTCCCGGTCGCCCCGGGACCGCGGCTTGTTGATGCCCACCTTGAACGCCTGGAGGTCCACCGCCAGCTTGCCGGCGAGCTCCTCGTCGTCGCAGGCGAGCGACGCGACGAGCGCGCCGTTGGAGGCGTTCATCTGGGCCAGCAGCTCGTCGGTGGTGTCCACCACGACGATGGTGTCGACCGGGCCGAACGGCTCGGCGTGCATGAGGCGGGACCGGCCGGGCGGGGCCAGCAGCACGGCCGGTGCGACGTACGCGGACGTGTCCTGCCCGTCCAGGAACGGTGCGCCGTCGAGCTTGCCGCGGTGCAGCGGCACGGCGCCGCCGCGTACCGCCTCGTCGACCTTGCGCCGCAGCTCGTCGGCCTTCGCCCCGCTGATCAGCGGCCCGAAGTCCAGCTCGGGCAGCGGGTCGCCGGCCGACCAGTCGTCGCCGACGGCGAGCGGGTGCCCGAACCGGATCGAGCGGACCACAGGCAGGTACATGTCGAGGAACTCGTCGACCAGGTCGCGCTGGACCACGAACCGGGGGTACGCGGTGCAGCGCTGCTTGCCGTACTCGAAGCCCTTGCGCAGGTGGGCGGCGAGCGAGTCCCACTGGGAGAAGTCCCAGATGCCCCAGGCGTTGAGGCCCTCCTGCTCGATGAAGTGCCGCTTGTCGCAGTCGAGCAGCGCGGCGGCGACCTTGCCGCCGTTGGAGCGCCCGCCGACGAACGCCACCGCGCCGATCTCCGGTGCGCGGACGAGCACCTCGGACAGTTCCTCGCCGCTGCCGGACAGCAGCGTGGCGGGCAGCCCGGCGCGGCGCATCAGCGCGTGCGCGACGGTGAGGCAGACCGCGCCGCCCTGCGACGGGGTCTTGGCGATCACCGCGTTGCCGGCGAGCAGCTGTACCAGCTCGGCGTGCACGAGCACGCTCATCGGGTAGTTCCAGGAGGCGATGTTGCTGACCGGGCCGGGCAGCGGCTCCCGCCCGTCGGCGAGCATCCGCTCGATCTCCTGCGCGTACCAGCGCACGCCGTCCAGCGCGCGGTCCACGTCGGCGCAGGCCAGGCGCCACGGCTTGCCGATCTCCCAGACCAGCAGGAGGGCGAGCAGGTCGCGGTGTGCGGTGAGCGCGTCGAGGGCGTCGGTGACCCGGGCGACGCGCTCGGCCAGCGGGGTCTGTGCCCACTCCCGGTGCGCGTCGGCGGCGTGGGCGACGGCGGCGCGGGCCGTCTCGGCGTCGAGCCGGGCGAGGTTCACCAGCACCGTGTTGTCCACCGGGGTCCGTACGGCGGTGGGCGTGCCGAGCGCGCGCCAGTCGCCCTGGACGAGGTTGTGCAGCGTCGTGGTGCCGTCGGGGCCGGTGCCGAACGCCTCGGGCGTGGCGGCCACCGCCCGGGCGAGGGTGTCGGACCAGGAGGTGCCCTCGGCGAGTCGTAGAGCCATCGCGATCTCCTCAGTGTCGTCCGGGGAGCGGCGGCGTCGATGGCACCGCAGGTGAGGCGTACTGTCCCGCGGGCCGGAGCGGCCGGGCAACCGTACGCTCGTATGCCAGGACGGCCGCGCCGCCGACGACGCCCCGGCGGCTGCATTCACCACCGTGACGATGCCGCTGAGCTGGGACCGAACACGCTCTATATCGACAAATATCGATGGTGTGATCCAGCTCCCGATGGTTACCCGTGAGTACGCCCGGGCGGCCCGGATCAGCACGCTCTTCCCCTGTGATGAACGGCGCATTACATTGTCGATTGTCCATGGGAGCGCTCCCGAACCTCTCGAGGACACCCCACCACCACCACCACGCGGCAGCCGGAGCCCTGCGATACCGTCCCCGCTCCGGCTGCCGCCCGGCGCCAGCCACAGGAGCTCGCCATGCCCCGTCCGATTCCGCCGCCGGGAGGCCGGTCCCGGCTCCGCCGGCTGTTCGCCGCCGGCGCCGCGCTGGCCGTCGGCCTGGCCACGGCCGTCGCCGCCCCGCCACCCGCGTCCGCCTCCGCCGCACAGGCCGCGCCCGCGTTCAACTACGCCGAGGCGTTGCAGAAGTCGCTGTTCTTCTACGAGGCGCAGCAGTCGGGCCGCAAGCCCTCCTGGAACCGGGTCTCCTGGCGCGGCGACTCGGCGCTCACCGACGGCGCCGACGTCGGCGTCGACCTCACCGGCGGCTGGTACGACGCCGGCGACCACGTGAAGTTCGGCTTCCCGATGGCGTTCAGCGCCACCATGCTGGCGTGGGGCGCGGTCGAGTACCGCGACGGGTACGTCGCCTCCGGCCAGCTCACCCACCTGCTGAACAACCTGCGCTTCGTCAACGACTACTTCGTCAAGGCGCACCCCGCCGCGAACGTCCTCTACGGACAGGTCGGCAAGGGCGACGACGACCACAAGTGGTGGGGTCCGGCCGAGGTGATGCCGATGGCGCGGCCCGCGTACAAGATCGACGCGAGCTGTGGCGGCGCGGACCTGGCGGGGGAGACGGCGGCCGCGATGGCCGCCTCGTCCATGGTGTTCCGGTCCACCGACGCGGCCTACGCGGACAAGCTGCTCGGCCACGCCAAGCAGCTCTACACGTTCGCCGACACCGTGCGGAAGAACTACCACGAGTGCATCACCGACGCGACCAGCTTCTACAAGTCGTGGAGCGGCTACCAGGACGAACTGGTGTGGGGCGCGATCTGGCTGTACCGGGCCACCGGCGACGCCACCTACCTGGCCAAGGCCGAGAGCGAGTACGACAAGCTCGGCACCGAGCCGCAGTCCACCACCCGCTCCTACAAGTGGACCATCGCCTGGGACAACAAGCAGTTCGGCGCGTACGTGCTGCTGGCGAACCTCACCGGCAAGCAGAAGTACGTCGACGACGCCAACCGGTGGCTCGACTACTGGACGGTGGGCGTCAACGGGCAGCGGGTGCCGTACTCGCCCGGCGGGATGGCGGTGCTCGACTCGTGGGGCGCGCTGCGGTACGCCTCCAACACCGCGTTCGCCGCGCTCGTCTACAGCGACAGGACCACGGACACCACCCGTAAGGCGCGCTACCACGACTTCGCGGTCCGGCAGATCAACTACGCGCTCGGCGACAACCCGCGCAACTCCAGCTACCAGATCGGCTTCGGCACCAACTCGCCGCGCAACCCGCACCACCGCACCGCGCACGGCTCCTGGTGGGACAGCCAGACCGTGCCCACCGAGACCCGGCACGTGCTCTACGGCGCGCTGGTCGGCGGCCCGTCCTCGGCCAACGACGCGTACACCGACAGCCGGTCGGACTACGTGATGAACGAGGTCGCCACCGACTACAACGCCGGCTTCACCTCCGCGCTGGCCCGGCTCACGAACGAGTACGGCGGCAGCCCGCGCGCCGGTTTCCCGTCCGCCGAGACGCCCGACATGGACGAGCTGACAGTGGAGACCACAGTGATGCAGGCCGAGCCGCGCGCCACCGGGCTCAAGGCGATCATCTACAACAAGTCGGCGTTCCCGGCCCGGGCGCTGACGACCGGAAAGTTCCGGTACTTCTTCCGGCCCGACGGCACCGGACCGGTCACCGTCACGCCCGGCTACACCCAGGGCTGCCCGTCGCCGTCGACGGCGAAGCAGTTCTCCGGTGACATCTGGTACGTCGAGGTCGACTGCACCGGCTACACCATCGCGCCGGCCGGGCAGTCGCAGCACCGGATGGAGGTCCAGTTCAAGATCGGGGTGCCGGAGGGCGGCACCTGGGATCCGGCGAACGACCCGTCCTACCAGGCCACCGCGGGGCCGAACCGGAAGGTGCCGCTCTACTCCGGCGGCGTCCGCGTCTGGGGCGAGGAGCCCGGCCCGGTCACCCCTGACACCACCGCGCCCACAGTGCCCGGCACGCCTGTGGCGTCCGCCGTCACGTCGAGCGGGCTCACGCTGACCTGGGCCGCGTCCACCGACACCGGCGGCAGCGGCCTGGCCGGGTACGAGATCACCCAGTCGCAGACCGGAAGCGACGCGCTGGTGCTGCGGACCGCCACCACCAACACGCTCGCGGTGACCGGGCTGGCGCCGGAGCGGACGTACCAGTTCACAGTGCGGGCACTCGACGGCGCCGGCAACCGGTCCGCGTCGTCGGCTGCCGTCAGCGTCACCACGCCGGCCGGCCCGGCGCCGGACACCACACCGCCGACCGCGCCGGGCACGCCCACCGCCTCCGCGGTCGGCCCGACCGGCCTGACGCTGACCTGGGGCCCGTCCACCGACGCGGTGGGCGTCACCGGGTACCGCGTCTACCGCGGCGGGAACGTCCTGGTCGGCTCCGCCACCGGCACCACGCTGGCGGTGACCGGGCTGACCGCCTCCACCACGTACACGTTCACAGTGGTGGCGGTGGACGCGGCCGGCAACGTCTCACCCACCTCGCCCGGCGTCACGGTGACCACCACGGCCCCACCCGCCGGCGGCTCCTGCGCGGTGACCTGGACGGCGAACACCTGGGACACCGGGTTCACCGCGAACATCACTGTCGCCAACACCGGCACCACTGCGATCAACGGCTGGACGCTGGCGTTCACGTTCGGCAACAGCGGCCAGAAGGTCGGGCAGGCCTGGTCGGCGAACGTGACGCAGACCGGCACGGCGGTGACCGCGTCGAACCTGTCCTACAACGGGACGCTGGCGCCGGGCGCGTCGACCAGCTTCGGCTTCAACGGCACCCACACCGGCGCCAACCCGAGGCCCACCGCGTTCACTCTGAACGGCTCCGCCTGCACCGTCTCCTGACCGCCGAGGCGGCGTGGCGTGGCCGGTACCCGCACCCCGGGTGACCGGCCACGCCACGCCATGCCTCGCGCGACCAAAACGTTCCGAAACTTTTCCGAAACACCATTGTCCCCGCCGATGCGCGATGGAAGCATCGACTGAGCTAGATACCCCAATCGAGACGTCCAGTCGTTCCGCCCCGACGGCCTGGGTGTTGGCCAGTAAGGAGGCCAAGATGGCAATGAGCCCATCCGTTCATCGCGGCGGGAGTCGGCGACGGCGATCACCGGCCGTCCGGGCGCTGCTCGCCGGCGCGGTCAGCGCCGTGACGGTGGCAGCCGTCGCGGTGATGATGCCGTCGGCGAACGCCGCCGCGTCCACGCTGGGCGCCGCCGCCGCGCAGTCGGGCCGGTACTTCGGCACCGCCATCGCGGCGGGCCGGCTCGGTGACTCGACGTACAGCACGATCGCCGGACGCGAATTCAACATGATCACGGCCGAGAACGAGATGAAGCCGGACGCGACCCAGCCCCAGCGGGGCCAGTTCAACTTCAATTCCGGTGACCAGATCTACAACTGGGCGACCCAGCGCGGCTTGAAGGTCCGTGGCCACACGCTGGCGTGGCACGCGCAGCAGCCGGGCTGGATGCAGAGCCTGAGCGGCAGCAACCTGCGTCAGGCGATGATCGACCACATCAACGGGGTGATGGGCCACTACCGGGGCAAGCTCGCCGCGTGGGACGTGGTGAACGAGGCGTTCAACGAGGACGGCAGCCGCCGCCAGTCGAACCTGCAGGGCACCGGTAACGACTGGATCGAGGTGGCGTTCCGTACCGCTCGGGCGGCGGATCCGTCGGTGAAGCTCTGCTACAACGACTACAACATCGAGAACTGGTCGTACGGCAAGACGCAGGGCGTCTACAACATGATCCGGGACTTCAAGTCCCGCGGTGTGCCGATCGACTGCGTGGGGTTGCAGACGCACTTCACCGGTGGCAGCTCGCTGCCGGGCAACTTCCAGACCACGCTGTCGAGTTTCGCCGCGCTCGGCGTCGACGTGGCGCTGACCGAGGCGGACGTCACGAACGCCTCGACCAGCCAGTACGCCGGGCTGACCCAGGCGTGCATGAACGTGCCGCGCTGCATCGGCATCACCGTGTGGGGCGTCCGCGACAGCGACTCGTGGCGCTCAGGCGAGAACCCGTTGCTGTTCGACGGCGGAGGCAACAAGAAGGCCGCGTACACCTCGGTCCTCAACGCCCTCAACGCGGCCGCCCCGACCTCCGGGCCGACCACGACCCCGACCACGGCACCGCCGCCCAGCGGTGGCGCCGGCCGGATCGTCGGAGCGCAGTCGGGCCGGTGCGTCGACGTACCGAACGCCACCCAGACCAACGGCACCCGGGTCCAGCTCTGGGACTGCAACGGTCAGTCGAACCAGCAGTGGACGTACACGTCGAACAAGCAGCTGATGGTCTACGGCACCAAGTGCCTCGACGCGAACGGCGCGGCCACCGGCAACGGCACCGGGATCATCATCTGGGACTGCAACGGCCAGTCGAACCAGCAGTGGAACATCAACTCCAACGGCACCATCAGCGGCGTGCAGTCCGGGCGCTGCCTGGACGTCTGGGGCACCGGCAACGGCCAGCAGATCCAGCTGTACGACTGCCACGGGCAGACCAACCAGCAGTGGCGGACCGACTTCGGTGGCACCACGCCGCCCCCGACCACGCCGCCGCCGACCACGACGCCGCCGCCGGGCGGCTGCGCGCTCCCGTCGACGTACCGGTGGTCGTCGACCGGCGCGCTGGCCAACCCGCAGAACGGCTGGGTCTCGCTCAAGGACTTCACGAACGTCGTCTACAACGGCAAGCACCTGGTCTACGGGTCGTACGTCAACAGCAGCGGCCAGTACGGCTCGATGAACTTCAGCCTGTTCACGAACTGGTCCGACATGGCCTCAGCCGGCCAGACCGGGATGAGCCAGGGCACCGTGGCGCCCACCCTGATGTACTTCGCCCCGAAGAACATCTGGGTGCTGGCGTACCAGTGGGGACCGACCTCGTTCAGCTACAAGACGTCGAGCGACCCGACGAACGCCAACGGCTGGTCCTCGGCGCAGACGCTCTCCACCGCCACCCTGCCCGACGCCCCGTACGGCGTGATCGATCAGACGCTCATCGGCGACGACCAGAACATGTACCTGTTCTTCGCCGGTGACAACGGCAAGATCTACCGGTCGAGCATGCCGCTGGGGAACTTCCCGGGCAGCTTCGGCTCGAACTACACGACGATCATGACCGACTCGACGAACAACCTGTTCGAGGGCGTCGAGGTCTACAAGGTGGCGGGCCAGAACCAGTACCTCATGATCGTCGAGGCGATCGGGAGCCAGGGGCGCTACTTCCGGTCGTTCACGTCGAACAGCCTGAGCGGCTCGTGGACGCCGCAGGCCGCCAGCGAGAGCAACCCCTTCGCCGGCAAGGCCAACAGCGGCGCGACGTGGACGAACGACATCAGCCACGGTGACCTGGTCCGCACCAACCCCGACCAGACCAAGACCGTCGACGCCTGCAACCTCCAGTTCCTGTACCAGGGCAAGAATCCCAGTGCGGGAGGCGACTACAACCTGCTGCCGTGGCGGCCGGGTGTGCTGACCCTCCAGCGCTAGGCGCCACACCGTACGAGGAAGGCGTGCCCGGCACCCGTGCGGTGCCGGGCACGCCCTTTCCGGTGGGCCGGCTCGGCCGGCGGGCGGACGGCGCCGACCCGGGGCAAGCTGAGTCGGTGGAGCGCATGCTGCTGACCGTCGGGCACGGGGCCGCCCACCGGGACCAGCTCGGGGACCTGCTGGCCGGCGCGGCTGTCGCCCTGGTCGTGGACGTGCGCCGCTACCCGGCCAGCCGGACCAACCCGGACGTCCGCCGCGAGGCCCTGGAGCACTGGCTGCCCGAACGGGGCATCGGCTACCGCTGGGAACCGCGCCTCGGCGGCCGCCGGCACGTCCGCGCCGGCGAGCCGGAACCGGACACCTGGTGGACGGTCGGGGCCTTCCGGGCGTACGCCGCGTACACCCGCACGCCCGACTTCGACGCGGCACTCGACGAGGTGCTGGCCGACGCCGCCCGGGAGACCACAGCGGTGATGTGCAGCGAGAGCGTCTGGTGGCGCTGCCACCGGCGGCTGATCGCCGACGTCGCCGTGCTCGGCCGCGGAGTGCCGGTGTCGCACCTCATGCCGGACGGCCGGCTCAGCCCGCACCGGCCCGCCGAGGGCGCCCGCCGGCTGCCCGACGGGCACCTGCTCTGGCCCGGCTGACTCAGCCGGCCAGGTCCTCGGCGAGAAGGTCCATCAGCAGCGCGTCGTGCCAGCGCCCGTCCGCGCCGCGCTCGTAGCGGCGCATGATGCCCACCGGACGGAACCCCACCTTCGCGTACGCCCGGATCGCCGCCGTGTTCGCCGCCGCCGGGTCGATGGTGAACCGGTGGTGGCCGTACTCGTCGATCAGGTGCCGGACCAGCGTGCGGATCGCGTCGCCGCCCAGCCCCGAGCCGCGTACCGCCGGGTCGAGGAAGACGTCCAGGCTGGCGTGGCGGTAGTCCGGGTCGGTCTCGGCGTACCACTGGATCGCGCCGACCAGCTTGCCGTCGTGTTCGACGGCGTAGATCGTCACCGAGTCGTCGGCCAGGTCCGCCCGGACCGACGCGGCCAGGTCGTCACCGCCGCGCCACCAGCGGCGCACCTCGGGGGTGGCCCGGATCGCGGCCAGGGCTGGCACGTCGGCGTCGGTCACCGGCCGCAGCGTCACCGCCCGCCCGCGCAGCACGCCTCAGCCCCGCCGCTCGCCGTGCTCGACGCAGACCGCCGACCAGCCGGACGGCACGACCTGCACCTTCATCCGCCGCCGGCAGGACGCGCACCAGCGCGGCGGTTCCCACGCGCGGGCCGCCTCGCACGCCGGGTGCGGCCCGGCCGCCACCGACTCGCCGCACCTGTCGCACCAGAGCGCGGCGGGAGCCGCCGTGGCGGGGGAGGATTCGGTCACCGCTGCCTCACAGGGTCGCCGAGAGCGCCTTCACCGGCATCTTCAGGTCTTCCAGCAGCTTCAGGTCGGCCGTGGCGGGCCGCCCCAGCGTGGTCAGGTAGTTGCCGACGATCACCGCGTTGATGCCGCCGAGCAGACCGTCGCGGGTGCCGAGGTCACCGAGGGTCAGCTCGCGGCCCCCCGCGTACCGCAGGATGGTGCGCGGCATGGCCAGCCGGAACGCGGCGATGGCGCGCAGCGCGTCCTTGCCCTCCACCACCGGGCGGTCACCCAGCGGCGTGCCGGGGCGCGGGTTGAGGAAGTTCAGCGGCACCTCGTGCGGGTCCAGCTCGGCGAGCTGCGCGGCGAACTCGGCCCGCTGCTCGACCGTCTCGCCGAGGCCGAGGATGCCGCCGCAGCAGACCTCCATGCCGGACTCGCGGACCATCCGCAGCGTCTCCCAGCGCTCCTCCCACGAGTGCGTGGTGACCACGTTCGGGAAGTAGGAGCGGCAGGTCTCCAGGTTGTGGTTGTAGCGGTGCACGCCCATCTCGACCAGCTCGTCGACCTGCTCCTTGGTGAGCATGCCGAGCGACGCGGCGACCTGGATGTCGACAGCGGCGCGGATGGCGGCGACGCCCTCGCGCATCTGCTTCATCAGCCGGGCGTCCGGGCCGCGCACGGCGGCCACGATGCAGAACTCGGTCGCCCCGGTCGCGGCGGTCTGCTTCGCGGCCTCGACCAGCGCCGGGATGTCCAGCCAGACCGAGCGCACCGGCGAGGTGAACAGACCGGACTGCGAGCAGAAGTGGCAGTCCTCCGGGCAGCCGCCGGTCTTCAGCGAGACGATGCCCTCGACCTCGACCTCCGGACCGCACCAGCGCATCCGGACCTCGTGGGCGAGCTGGAGCGCGGCGGGCAGGTGCTCGTCGGGAAGGTTCAGCACCGCGAGGACACCGGCCTCGTCGAGGCCGACGCCGTTGCCCAGCACCCGCTCCCGGGCCTGGTCGAGGATCTCTGGCATGGCTCGTAACCTAACAGGCCACCGTGAGCGCGGGAAACCACCGCCGCCGGCCCTCCGGCGAGCCGGGACCGCGCCACGCCGGGGCCGCCGGGGCGGGTGGTAACTTCGCCCCGCGGAAGCGCCCGGCGGGGGGCGTGAAGTCGGCGGGAGGGGACGGCACGGTGGCGGACTGGCTGGCGGCCCTGGACCGCCGCGCCGAGCTGCGGGCCCGGGCGGGGCTGACCCGCACGCTGCGCCCCCGCGCCGCCGACGACGCCGTGGTCGACCTGGCCGGAAACGACTACCTCGGCCTGGCCACCCACCCGGAGGTCACCGCCGCCGCAGCAGAGGCCCTGTCCGCGTACGGGCTGGGCGCCACCGGGTCGCGTCTGGTGCGCGGGTCCACCGATGCGCACCACGCGCTGGAGGACGACCTGGCCGGCTGGCTCGGCGTCGACCGGGCGCTGGTGTTCTCCTCCGGATACCTGGCCAACCTCGCCGCCGTCCGGGGACTGACCCAGCCGCGGACGCTGCTCGTCTCCGACGCCCACAACCACGCCTCGCTGATCGACGGCTGCCGGATCTCCGGCGCCGAGACGCTCGTGACGCCGCACGCCGACGTCGCAGCGGTGGCCGCGGCGCTCGCCGCCGCGCCGGGCCGCCCGGCGGTGGTGGTGACCGAGTCGGTCTTCTCCGTCGACGGCGACCTGGCCCCGCTCGCGGAGCTGCACGCGGTGGCCCGCCGCCACGGCGCGCTGCTGCTCGTCGACGACGCGCACGCGCTCGGCGTCACCGGCCCGGCCGGCGCCGGCGGGGTCGCCGCCGCCGGGCTCGCCGGCGCGCCCGACGTGGTGGTCACCGCGACGCTGTCCAAGGCGCTCGGCGGGGCCGGCGGCGTGGTCGCCGGGCCGGCCGAGTTCGTCCGCCACCTGGTGGAGACCGGCCGCACGTTCATCTTCGACACCGCGCCGCCGCCCGCGGTGGTGGCCGGGGTCCGCGCCGCGGTGCGCCTGGCCCGCGACGGCGACGCGCTGCGCGCCGAGCTGGCCGACCGGGTCGCCGCGGCGGTGCGCCGGCTCGGCGCGGCCGGGCTGGCCGTGTCCGCCCCGGACGGCGCCGTGATCTCGGTGACCGCGCCCGGCCCGCAGGAGGCGACCGCCTGGGCCGCCGCCTGCCGGGAACACGGTGTGGCGGTCGGCTGCTTCCGTCCCCCGTCCACGCCGGACAGCCGCTCCCGGCTGCGGCTCACCGTCAGCGCCGGGGTGGACCGGGCCGGCTTCGACCGGGCCCTGGACGTCATCGTGGAGTGTGCGCCATGAGCCTCGGCGACGCCTGGACCGGGCCGGTGCTGGTGACCGGCACCGACACCGAGGTCGGCAAGACGGTGGTGACCGCCGCCGTGGCCGCCGCCGCGCAGGCGGCCGGCCTGCGGGTCGCCGTGGTCAAGCCCGGCCAGACGGGTACGGCGACAGGAGAGCCCGGCGACGTCGACTCGGTGACCCGGCTGGCCGCCCCGCTGACCGGCCGGACGCTGGCGAGCTACCCCGATCCGCTGGCCCCGCTGGCCGCGGCCCGGGTGGCGGAGCTGCCGCCGCTGGAGCTGTACAACGCGGTCGACGCGATCCGCGAGGAGGCGGACAAGCACGATCTGGTGCTCGTCGAGGGCGCGGGCGGGCTGCTCGTACCGATGGGGTTGCGTCCGTCCGGCGAGCCGTGGACGGTGGCCGATCTGGCGGTGTCGCTCGGCGCGCCCGCGGTGGTGGTGGCGCGGGCCGGGCTCGGCACGCTCAACCACACCGCGCTGACGCTGGAGGCGCTGGAGCGGCGGGCCGTCCCGGCCGGCGTGGTGATCGGCGCCTGGCCGACCGAACCGGAACTGGTGCACTGGCTCAACCTGTCCGAGCTGCTGCCGAACCTGCTCGGCGCGGTACCGGCCGGCGCGGGCGGGATGGACCCGGGCGTGTTCCGCCGGTCCGCGCCCGGCTGGCTCACCCCCGCCCTGTACGGCGTGCTCGACGACTGGCGGGCCTGGGCCGAGGAGTAAGGAAGGGCCCCTTCTTAACGCCTCCGGTAGAGGAAGGGCCCCCTGTTAACACCCGCAGGGCTCAGGCGCGGCGCACCACGAACGCGTCCGGCATCCGGAAGGTGAGGTTGTCCGGGCACCACGGTGGACGGACGACCGTCACGTCGTCGAGCAGCGCGGTGGCCTCGGCGACCACCACTGCGGCCTCCATCCGGGCCAGCTGCGCGCCGACGCAGCGGTGCGGCCCGGCGCCGAACGCCAGGTGCCGCCGCGAGCCGGGCTGCCCGGGGCGGAACTCGCCCGGCGCGTCCACCACGGCCGGGTCGCGGCCGGCGCGGGCCAGCCAGGCCACGATGCTGGTGCCCGCCGGTACGGGCACCTCGCCGAGCGTGGTGTCGACTGCCGCCACCCGCCGCCAGGTGACGATCGGCGGCTCCAGTCGCAGCCCCTCCTCGACCACGTCGTCCACGCCGATCTCACCGGCGCGCAGCCCGGCCCGTACCGCCGGTTCGCCGGACAGCCGGTGCAGCAGCAGGGTGAGGAACTGCGAGGTGGTCTCCTGACCGGCGACCAGCAGGAAGAACAGCGCCCCGACGACCACGTCGGGGGAGTGCCCCGCCTCGCGCAGCCGCGCGGCGAGCCCGCCCCCGGTGGCGGCGAACTCCCGCAGCACGGTGTGGAACCGGCCCACCTCGGCGACGAGCGCCAGCTGCCGGGACTCGTCAAGCGGCGCCCAGAACAGCTCCAGCGCGGCCCGGGCGAAGTCCTTCACCGCGCCGACCGGGGCGTCCGGCAGCTCGACCAGCCGGGCCAGCACCAGCAGCGGCAGGTCGGCGGCGAGACCCGCGTACAGGTCGACCGGGCGGCCCGCGTCCAGCGCCGCCGCCAGGCCCGCCACCCGCTCCCGGACCAGCCCGGTCAGCCACCGGCGCTGGGCGTCCACCCGGTGCGGGTGCAGCGCGTCGGCCACGATGCCGCGGATCTCCGGGTGGCTCGCGCCGCCGTTGTTCGCCAGCGTCGGCGGCAGCCGGAACCGGTGCCCGGCGAGCACCCGCAGCGCGGCCACCGGGATCGGCGTGACCGCGTCGAGCGCGTTGTCCGGCCGGAACGTCACCGGGTCGGTGAGCAGCCTGCGTACGAGCGCGTGCCGGGTCACCACCAGGTGCGGCACGCCGACGTGGTCGACAACGGTGGCCGCGTCGGGCCACGGCCCGTCGACGGACTCCCCCCAGCCCCGGAACAGCACGCGGTAACGCTAGCGGCGGGCGCCGGGCGGGTTCGGGTCCAGCTCCCAGACGGTGGTGTGCTTCACCCGTACGCTCTCCAGCGCCTCCGACACCGGCACGTCGTACGCGGCCAGCTCGTGGAAGCGCTCGCGGGGCAGGAACGCCCGGCCCGGATCGCCCACCAGCACCCGGGCGCCGGAACGGGCGGCCCGGAGCAGGAAGCGCAGCATCCGGCGGGCCATCGCCTCGCTGTAGAAGACGTCCCCGGCCAGCACCACCTCGGCGTCGCCCGCGTCGGAGTCGAGGATGTCGCCGAGTTCGGCGTGGACGCGTACCCCGTTGGCCTCGGCGTTGAGCGCGACGGCGGCCACGGCCCGCTCGTCCACCTCGACCGCCCGGACGGCGGCGGCGCCGGCGCGGGCGGCGGCGACGGCGACCAGGCCGGAGCCGGAGGCCAGGTCGAGCACCCGGCGGCCGGCGACCACGTCGGGGTGGTCGGTGACGTAACGGGCCAGGCCCTGCCCGCCGGCCCAGGCGAACGCCCAGAACGGCGGCGGCTGGGAGCTGCGGAACTCGCCCTCGGTCAGCTCCCACAGGCCGATCGGCTCGTCGGCCTGGTGCAGCAGCACCTCGGGTACGAACGCCACCGGGGCGAGACGGGCGTGCAGCCGGACGAACGCGGCGGACAGCTCGGACATCGGAGAATTGTGTCCCACCCGGGTTCCCCACCCGCATCCCGGGCGTGTCGCGGCGAGGTCGTGACCGGTTCACCACGCTCGGTGAAATGACCCCCGTGTTGTGGCGTTGGATGCGAACACGCCCGTCTACCGGCGTGCCCGGCGCGCTCCTAGCGTTGCCTGTGGACACGACCGAGGGTGAGGAGGCGTGGTGAGCGGCTGGCGGCACGCGCTGCGGATCGGACTGGTACTGACCTTCGTGGCCGGGACCGGGTACGGCGGAGCCCTGCCGGCGCGGGCGGCGGCGGCCTTCTCCACCGAGTTGAGCGGCCTGCCGGACGAGTTCACCGCCGGGAACCGGGTGGAGACGTTGTCCGCCGTGGTGTCCCGCTCCGACGGGGGCGGCTGTGTCAAGGTGCGCTGGTCGATGCTGGTGCGGGTGCAGGGCCTGCGGCTGGACCAGCTCAAGGTGGACCGGGTGGAGGACAGCGGATCGTTCCCGCTGGAGATCCGCACCGAGGGAGACACCGCCCGGCTCACCGACCGGCAACTCGACCCGGGTGTGCTCTGTCCCGGCCGTACCGTGACCGCCCGCTACCGGGTGGCGTTCGCCGAGGACGTGGGGCGTGGCCGGGTGAGTTTCGCCGCCGAGGCGTACGACCCGCAGTTGCGGCTGCTGGCCCGGCGGACCGCCTCCCGTGAGGTGGTGGGGGAGGAGGCGGCCGAGCCGACGCCCTCGCCGACCAGCGCGGAGCCCACACCGAGCGACGAGCCGTCCTCCGAGGCGCCCGACGAGGAGCCGACTGACGAGCCGACCGACACCGCGGTGGTGGAACCGCCGGCGCCCGGTGGCGTGGCCGGGCGGCCGGTGGCGGACAGCGGCGGATTCGGCCTGGTGCAGGCCGCGTTCCTGCTCGGCGGGTTGCTGCTGTTCCTCGGCGCCGGGCTGCTGCTGCGGATGCGCCGCCTGCTGCGCCCGTCCGCGCAGGCCGAACCGGAGACGCTCCCGCCCCCCTTCGAACGCCCCCGCCCTCGCTGGCACTGACCCGTCGGCGGGTGGGGTCAGTCGAGCTGGCTGGGCTCCAGGCCCAGCTCCCGGGCGGCCACCAGGCGGATCCACTCGGCGATCTGCCGGCGGGTGATCACCCGCTCGTGCACCGCGAGCTGGACCGCCAGCCCGTCCATCACCGCGCTGATCCGCCAGGCCGCGCCGGCCGGGTCGGGGCAGTCGAACGTGCCTTCGGCGACCCCGTCGCTGATCACCGCGGCCAGGTCCTGCCGCCACCGCAGGTCGAGGCGGCGGGAGAGCTTCTCCAGCTCCGGCGTACGCAGCGACTCCGCCCAGCCGTCGATCCACATGGACCAGGAGGTGGCCCGGCCGGTCGGCGCGTAGAGGCGCAGCATCCGGCGCAGCTTCGCCAGCGGCGGGGCGGAGGAGCGCAGCACCGCGTCGAGACGGGCCAGGTCCTGCTCGACCGCGTACGCGAAGGCCTGCGCGAGCAGCCGGTCCTTGGTCGCGAAGTGGTAGAAGACGAGCGCCTGGCTGACCCCGGCGGCCTCGGCCACGTCCGCGGTGCGGGTGTTGGCGAGCCCTCGTTCCGCGATCACCTCGCAGGCCGTACGCAGCAGCGCGTCCAGGCGGATCTCGGCGGCTCGTCTCGTCACGGCGTTACGGTAACCCATCCGTCTGACCACAGGGAGTTACCAAAGCGGCCGGTCGGCGGCGGGACAGTCGGATGCCGGACACTCGACTCGCCGAGCGGATTCCGCAGGTCGCGGCCCTGCCCACGGGCCTTCGACGGCAGCCACCCAGGCTCCTAGGAAGCCCGCGCCACGAGGCGCCGGCAACATCCGGACGCGCCGGAAGGGCCCCCGAGTTGGCAACCGTTCCCGGGCTCGGCTAAAGTTCTCATCCGTCACCGGATAACACCGGGGACGTGCGGACGTAGCGCAGCTGGTAGCGCATCACCTTGCCAAGGTGAGGGTCGCGGGTTCGAATCCCGTCGTCCGCTCGGAGATGCCGCCACGCAGTTCGGGGGCAACCTCGGTGGAGTGGCCGAGAGGCGAGGCAACGGCCTGCAAAGCCGTGTACACGGGTTCAAATCCCGTCTCCACCTCGCAGTAGACGAGGGCGATTGGCGCAGTGGGAGCGCGCTTCCTTGACACGGAAGAGGTCACTGGTTCAAACCCAGTATCGCCCACCAGCGGAAAGGCCGTGCCGATCACTCGGCACGGCCTTTCTCGTCGTCATCGATCAGTCCAGTGCCGCGCCGCTGGCCATTGCCGCGGCCGGATCGCCCCACCCAGACTGGCTCGGTGGACGATCAGCAGACCCGAGCCCGGCAGTTCCGTGCCCTGCACCTGCCCGGTGAACCACTGATCCTGGTCAACGCCTGGGACGCGCTGAGCGCCCGGATCGTCGCCGCAGCCGGCGCCCGCGCGGTCGCGACCACGAGCGCCGGGGTCGCGTGGAGCCGCGGCGCCCCGGACGGCGACGCGCTCGCCCGGGACACCGCCGTCGACGTGATCCGCCGGGTGGCAGACGCGGTCCGCGTGCCGGTCACCGCCGACATCGAATCCGGGTACGGCGACAGCCCCGCCGAGGTCGCCGAGACGGTCACCGCGGTGCTCGCCGCCGGGGCCGTCGGTGTCAACGTGGAGGACTCCCGGCACGACGGCGGAGGCCCGCTGCGCCCGGTCGACGAGCAGGTCGCCCGGCTCGCCGCGATCCGGGCCGCCGCCGACCGCGCCGGCATCCCGCTGTACGTCAACGCGCGGGTGGACACCTGTCTGCGCCGGGCCGGTGGCGTACCCGAGACTGTCGCGCGCGCCGAGGCGTACCTGGCGGCCGGCGCGGACGGGATCTTCGTACCCGGAACCGTGGAACCGGAGACGGTGGCCGCGCTGGCGGCGGCGATCCCGGCGCCGCTGAACGTGCTGGCCGGGCCGGGCGCGCCGCCGGTCGCCGAGCTGGCACGGCTCGGCGTGGCCCGGGTGAGCATCGGACCGGCGGTGGCCGAGGCCGCGTACGCGGTGGCCCAGCGGGCGGCGGCGGAGGTGCTCGGCGCCGGGACGTACGACGCGCTCGCCGGCGGGCTCGACTTCGACGCGTTGAACGAGCTGATGCGGAGCTGACCCGGACGGCACTCCGCGCGCCGCCACCGACCGCGGGCGGCCCTGGCAGAGCGGGCCGGCCGGATCGGGTGATCCGGCCGGCCCGATCCGGGACCGATCAGCTCCGTCGGCCCCGGTCACTGTCACATCGGCGGGGCGACGTCCCGGCGCTCCTCGACCCGGCGGTACTCCACCGGCTGCTCGGCGGTGGTCGTGACCACCTGGCGACGGCGGCCCCAGACCAGCGTGGTCATGATGAGGCCGAGGACGCCGGCCGCCATCAGGATCCAGCCGACGACGTCGAGGTCGACCCCGCCGACGCTGGCGTTGAGCGCGAACGTGAGGATCGCGCCGACCGCGATCAGGAAAATGCTCGTACCGATACCCACGACAGCCTCCTTCGGGGGGATGGTTGTGCTGTCACCGGCCTCAGTACCCCGGCGGCGAGCAGCGCAACCACACGGCCACCGGGCGCGGCGGGGGTCTGCCGCACGGCGATCTTGGCATCGGGTAGAGTTCACCCCGTCGCCGGCGCGAACCGGCGGCACGCGGACGTAGCGCAGCTGGTAGCGCATCACCTTGCCAAGGTGAGGGTCGCGGGTTCGAATCCCGTCGTCCGCTCGCGATTGCCCGGGCGATTGGCGCAGTGGGAGCGCGCTTCCTTGACACGGAAGAGGTCACTGGTTCAAACCCAGTATCGCCCACCGAGAGTCACCCTCCCTGCCCGCCGGTGCCGCCGGTCGATCGGCGGACGTATCCCCTCGGACGGTTCGTACCGGCCACATCGGTCACCCGGCTCCACCGTGCGGGTTATTCAGCCGTTGCCACCACGCGTGTCACTGTGATGCCCGATACGCAGGGAGGCGGTCACATGCACATGATCGAGCGGGGACGGTGGCGGCGGACGGCCGCCCGGTTAGGGGTGGCGACTGTCGTCGCGGCTGCCGGGGTGACGGTCTCGGCCGCGCCCGCGCAGGCCACCGCGACACGGACGGTGGCGTTCTTCAGCATGGACGAGCCGACATCGTCGACGGTGCTGACCGACTACAGCGGCAACGGCCGCCACGGCACGATCGGCGGCGAGGTGGTCACCGGCGCGCTCTACGCCGGGGCGACCGGCCACCGCTTCGCCACCCACCTGCCCACCGACAAGGAGTACGTCCCGGGCCACGTCGACCTGGTGCCGCACAGCACCGACTTCAACCCGGACGCCGGGGACTTCTCGGTGACCATCCGCTACCGGACCACGTACTCCTTCGGGAACATCCTCCAGAAGGGACAGGGCAACACGGCCGGCGGCTACTGGAAGTTCGAGGCCCCGAACGGTAAGCCGAAGTGCCTGTTCCGGGGCGCGGACGGCGCCTCCCGTACCGGCTACACGGACGTGCCGATCTCCGACGGCCAGTGGCACACGGTCACCTGCAACCGCACCTCCGCGTACGTGGAGATGTACGTCGACGGCGTGCGGACCAGCCGCCTCAACGGGCCGACCGGCACCATCGCCAACACCTGGCCGCTGTCCGTGGGTGGCAAGAGCCAGTGCGACGGTACGAAGGTCACCTGCGACTACTTCGCCGGCGACATCGACTACGTGAAGATCCTGAAGGGATCGGGCGGCCCGGCCAACCAGGCGCCGGTGGCAGCGCTGACACCCACCTGCTCCGGGCTGGTGTGCACGTTCTCCGGCGCGGCCTCCACCGACGCCGACGGCGCGATCCAGGACCACAGCTGGGCCTTCGGCGACGGTGACACCACGGGCACCGCCTCCGTACCGACCACGTCGCACACGTACGCGGCTGCCGGCACCTACCCGGTCACGCTCACCGTCACCGACGACCGGGGCACCACCGGCACCGCGACAGTCGACGTGACGGTGGCGCCCGTACCGGAGCGGATCTCGTTCGTCGGCCAGGCCACCGCGAACGCCAACTGGACCAGCCACACGGTCACCGTCCCGGCCGGTGTGCAGGCCGGTGACACGCTGCTGCTCGTGCTCAGCCAGAACACGCACACCGGCACCGGTGAGCCGACCGGGGTGACCGGCTGGGCCAGGCTCGACCGCCTCGACGGTGGCTTCGCCACCACCACCGCCTGGTGGAAGACAGCGAGCGCGGGTGACGCCGGCACTGCCGTCCGGGTGACGCTGGACAGCCAGGCGAAGGGCAACCTGGTGCTGGCCGCGTACCGGGGGGTGGCACCGGGAGGGCCGGTCTTCGCCAGGGCCACCGACCCGGCGAGCACCGCTACCCGGATCACCCCCTACGCGCCGGTGACCGCCGCGCAGAGCTGGGCCGTGTCGTACTGGCTGCACGGCGACAGCACCTCCACCGCGCTCATCCCGCCGTCCGGCGTGGCGGTGCGCAGCAACACCTCGCAGACCGGCGGCGGCCGGGTGACCGGCCTGCTCGCCGACTCGGCGAGCAGCGTGCCGACCGGCAGCTACGGCGGACTCACCGCCACGGGCGCCGCGGCCAGCACGACCACCACCACGTGGACGTTCGTCCTGCCCCCGGCCTGACCCATCGGGTACGCGTGAAGGCCGGCACCCCGTTGGTTCGGGGTGCCGGCCTTCAGCCTGGTCTCACTTGTTTGTCTCAGCTGTTCCAGTGCTGGGCGACGAGGTCGGCGGCCTGCTGCTCCCACTGGGCGTAGTGGTCCGGGTAGGCCGACACTTGGACGGTCTGGGCGGCCTTGGTCAGCGGCATGTCCTGCCAGCCGTCGACCTGCTTCAGACCCTTCAGGAACGCCGTCGTGGAGTACTCCGGGTCGGTGATCTGCTCGACCGTGCCCCAACCACTGGACGGGCGCTGCTGGAACAGGCCCTGCGAGTCATGGTCGTTACGGTCACCGAGGTGGCCGAGGTTCTCCAGCTTCGACTCCTGCAACGCCGTAGCGATCGACACAACAGCGGCACGCTCGTCCATACCGGCCTTCTTCGTCGCCGCAATGATCGCCTTCACATTCTTGGTCTGCTCGTCGTTCAGGTCGATACGCGACTGCTCACCCTGCACACCGTGCGGGATCAGCTTGTCACCCTGCACCGTCACCGCAACCGGCTTGGTGTGGGTGGTGTCCGCCGCGTGAGCGGCCACCGGACCGGCGAACACGCCACCGGTGAAAGCCAGACCAGCAACACCCAGAATGCTCTTACGCAGAATCGTGTTCATGGAGGGCTCCATTCGGGGGTCGACACACCCCGCGGGGGAACGGGGGTGCGTGGGCACCGTCAGGCGCTCAAAAAGACTGGGGGGATCCGGCTGCTCGCGAGGGCCGGGGGGCCTCGTCGCGGCGCCGGAAGCATGTTCAACGACCCGCCACCCGCCACCATTCCCGGAGGCTCAACACGCCACCGGAGAACAGGCGCGCGGGTTCACGTCGTCGGAACCGTGTTCAACGACCAGCCAGCCAGGATGATTCCCAGGCTTGCGGACACCACCCCGCTCGCGGGGCGAGCCTTGCTCGGTCGTTCACCGGATACAACGCCACCCACCCGCCAGCGATTCCACCCCCAGAGTGCCACCCACCACCCCCGAACCGGACACCCCCGCCCACACGGTCACAACACTCCCGTGCCCCGCACCCGCGATGCAGCCCTCTGCCCCGTCGATCATGAAGTTAGCGGCGACAAACCGGACACGGAATGCCGTCAACCTCATGATCGACGCGTCCGGGCCGGGCTGGCCGGGGGGCGGGAGCGAAGCGTCGGTGATCACCCGCGCGATCTTGCAGTTCGAGCCCTTCAGGTGCCCCATTCGCGCGGTTTGCGGGGTACGAAAGTGCAAGATCGCGGGCTGCTCGGGAGGGGGTCGTGCCCGGTGCTGTCCGGAGTTTCCCGCGCCCTCGCCCATCACCGTCGATCTTGGAGTTGTGGCGCCTCTAATGCCCGGTAAGCGCGGTTCGCGAGGTGCCACAACTCCAAGATCGACGGGTCATGTCCCGGTGCGGATGAGGGCGGCGGGCCCGGGGAGGGACGGAGGCCGGGTTCTGCCGTTGGCAGATCTGCTGACTGTGAACTTGGTGCCTGCCGGGCGGTGCTCGGCGGCAGGCTGGGACCTATGCGACTCCTGATGCTTGGCGGTACGGGCTTTGTCGGCGGTGCGATCGTGGCCGAGGCGGTACGCCGCGACTGGCAGGTGACCGTGTTCAACCGGGGTGTGCACGGGCGGGTGCCGGACGGCGTACACCGGTTGCGGGGCGACCGGACCGCGCCGGACGGGCTGGCCGCGCTCACCGGCGGCGAGTGGGATCTGGTGGTGGACACCTGGGACGGCGCGCCCCGTGCGGTACGGGACGCCGCGCTGGCGCTCGCCGACGCGGTGCCGCACTACGTCTACGTGTCCAGCGGATCGGTGTACGCGCCACCCGTCGCGCCCGGCAGCGGCGAGGAGGCGCCCACAGTGCCGGCCGACGCGGACGGAGACGACGGTGACTACCCGGCGAACAAGGCCGGCGGGGAACTCGCCGCGACGCGGGTGTTCGGCGACCGGGCGCTGCTGGCGCGCGCCGGGCTGATCCTGGGGCCGGGAGAGGACATCGGGCGGCTGCCGTGGTGGCTGAACCGGGTCGCCCGGGGCGGGGACGTGCTGGCGCCGGGGCCGCGTGACCTGCCCATCCAGTACGTGGACGTCCGGGACCTGGCGACCTGGCTGCTGGACCGGGGCGCCGAGGGCGTCGGCGGGGCGTACAACGTGGTGGGTCGCACCGGGCACGCGACGATGGGTGACCTGCTCGACGCGGCGGTGGCGGTGACCGGGTCGGACGCGACGCTGCGGTGGACGGCGCCGGAGCCGATCCTGGCGGCCGGGGTGGAGCCGTGGAACGACCTGCCGGTGTGGATTCCGCGCGGGCACGAATACCGGTGGTTGCAGGAGCGGGACGTGGAACGCGCGTACGCGGCGGGGCTGGTCTGCCGGCCGGTGACCGAGACGGTCGCCGACACCTGGCGGTGGCTGCGCGAGGTGGGGCGCGTGCCGGACCGGGCGGGGCGGCCGGCGCGCGCACCGGTCGGCCTGGCGCCGGAGCGGGAGGCCGCCCTGCTGGCCGCGCTCCCGGCCTGACCCCGAGAGGCAGGGCCGCGCTCCCGGCCTGACCTGCAGGAGGGTACGGGTCAGGCCGGCACGACCGGCAGGTCGAGCACCTCCTCGACCGGGCGACGCGGGGTGGCGCGGCCCGGCTGGCCGTACCCGATCCGCATCACCATCTGCGGGGTGCCGAACCGGCCCAGCGACATCCGCAGCGCCTCGCGTGCGGCGGGCACCTCGATCGGCTGGGACAGCATCGACACGCTCAGCCCGGCGTCGGTGGCGGTGAGCAGTACGCGTTGCAGCGCCTGCCCGGCCAGGATCTGGTCGGCCGAGGTGTTGCCGGCCGAGCCGAGCACCGCGACCAGCGGCTCCGGCTCGAAGTCGCGGCCGGGGGCGCGGTTGCGTCCGCCGAAGCCGCGCTGGGGCAGCAGGTCCTGCGGTTCGCTCTGCGGTCCGCCGGCGCCGGAGGGCACGCCGTCGGGGGCCGGCTCGGAGCGGATCCACTCGGCCCGTTCGGCCACGTACGCGGGGTCGCGTTCCAGCACGCGGTGGGCGCTGCGGGCGACCTCGGCGACCGCGTTGACGGCGCTGGTGCCGATCACGAGTTCCAGCCAGCACTGTTCGGCGCGGGCCGCCTCGCCGAGCCGCCAGCGGGCCTCGGCCGGCACCGGGTCGGGCCAGAACGGCGCGCGGTTGCTGAACCGGTGGCCGATCGCCCCGTACAGGCTCTGCTCGACCGGGGTGGGACGACGTGGCACGTCCGGCACCAGCCGGGCCACGACGTCCGGGTCGGCGGGGTACGGGCGCAGCCGCACAGTGGCCGGGGTGCCCGCCACGGCGAGCGCCAGGCGCAGGTTGAACAGGGCCGCACCGGCGGCGATGCGCGCGCCCCAGCCGGTCGGGTCGGTGGCGGGCAGGCCGCGCAGCGGGTCGACGGACACCTCGATGCCGCCGTCGACGAGCCGGAACCGCCACGGCTGGGTGTTGTGCAGTGACGGGGCCCGGACCGCGTCGGCGACCGCGGCCCGCAGTTGCTCGGCGGTGTATTCGGTCGTCATGGTGGTGCTCCCTCTCGTGCGGCGCCGGCTCCCCCGGCCGGGTACACCACTACGGTGCGTCAGGGGGCGGCGCGGTGAGCAGGGCCGGAGGTCCCCACCTGGGCCCGGCCGTCGGTCCCGGCCGGCGCGGGCAGGACGGGACTTTCGACCCGTGCTACGAGGGCGGGAAAGCGGGTAGAAAGGACTGATGATCCGGGTGTTCCTGCTCGACGACCACGAGGTCGTCCGTCGTGGCCTTGCCGACCTGCTCCAGAGCAGCGGCGACATCGAGGTGGTCGGCGAGTCCGGCCTGGCCCAGGAGGCGGCGCGCCGCATCCCGGCGCTGCGCCCCGACGTGGCGATCCTCGACGCCCGGCTGCCCGACGGCAACGGCATCGACGTGTGCCGGGACGTCCGCGCGGTGGACTCCTCGATCAAGGGGCTGATCCTCACCTCGTACGAGGACGACGAGGCGCTGTTCGCGGCGATCATGGCGGGCGCCGCCGGGTACGTGCTCAAGCAGATCCGCGGCACCGACCTGGTGGACGCGGTCCGCCGGGTGGCGGCCGGGCAGTCGCTGCTCGACCCGGCGATCACCACCCGCGTGCTGGAGCGTATCCGCAGCGGCGTGGAGCAGCCGCGGGAGCTGAAGTCGCTCACCGAGCAGGAGCGGCGGATCCTGGAGTACGTGGCGGAGGGGCTCACCAACCGGGAGATCGCCGGGAAGATGTTCCTGGCCGAGAAGACGGTGAAGAACTACGTCTCCAGCGTGCTCGCGAAGCTCGGCCTGGAGCGGCGTACGCAGGCGGCGGTGCTGGCCACCCGCCTGCTCGGCAAGAACACCTGACGGCGGTCAGTCGAGCGGGACGCTCCAGCGCACCTCGGTGCCGCGCGGCTCGGCCCGGCGCAGTGAGAACTCGCCGCCCAGCCGCTCGGCCCGTTCCCGCAGGTTGACCAGGCCGCTGCGGGCCGCCTCCGGGTCGCAGCCGACGCCGTCGTCGGTGACGGTGATCTCGACGCGGCCGGAGTCGACGCGTACGCGCACCGACACCCGGTCGGCCTGCGCGTGGCGTACCGCGTTGGAGAGCGCCTCGCGGAGCACGGCGGTGAGTTCGGGGCGCAGGTCGTCCGGGACGGCGCTGTCGATCGGGCCGATCAGTTCCAGCTCGGGGCGGTAGCCGAGCGACTCGGCGGCCACCTCGATCGCCTCGCGGATCTCGGTGCGCAGCGCCGCGCTCATCGGGGTGCGCAGCTCGAAGATGGTGCGGCGGATGTCGCGGATGGTGGCGTCGAGGTCGTCGACGGCCTGGTTGATCCGCTTGGCGGCCTCGGGGCGGGCGTTCATCGCGCCGCTCTGCAGTTGCAGGCCGGTGGCGAACAGCCGCTGGATCACCACGTCGTGCAGGTCGCGGGCGATGCGTTCGCGGTCCTCCAGGACCACCAGCAGTTCCCGCTCCTCCTGGCCGCGGGCGCGTTCCATGGCGAGCGCGGCCTGCCCGGCGAAGCTGGCGAGCAGCGCGAGGTCGTCGTCGGCGGCGGGCCCGTGGTCGGGCCGGTAGCCGATCACCAGGACACCGTGCAGCGTGTCCGCGGCGGCGAGCGGGGACACCACGGCCGGCCCGGCGACCACCGGCCGGGGCCAGGGCGCCGCGGCGGCGAGGTCCTCGACCTGGTCGTGGCGGCTCTGCGTGACGGACGCGGCGAAGCTGGTCTCGGCGGCCGGCAGCACCGCGCCGACCAGTTCCCGGGTGACCGGGTCGGCGCCGTCGACGACCTCGACGGTGAACTGCGCCTCGTCCTCGTCGTAGAGCAGCACCAGCGCCAGTTCGGCTTCGGCGACCTCACGGGCGCGGCGCGCCACGAGCGTCAGCGCGTCGGTACGGCGTACCTCACCGAGCAGCACCGAGGTGATCTCCGCGGCGGCCGCCAGCCAGCGTTCCCGCCGGTGCGCCAGCGCGTAGAGGCGGGCGTTCTCGATCGCCACGCCGGCCGCGGCGGCCAGCGCCACCACGATCTCCTCGTCGTCCTCGGTGAACTCGGCCGCGCCCTGCTTCTCGGCCAGGTAGAGGTTGCCCCAGACGTGGTCGCGGATGCGCACCGGAACGCCGAGGAAGCTGTGCATCGGCGGGTGGTTCGGCGGGAAGCCGTACGAGTTGGGGTGCTTGGTGATGTCCGGCATGCGGACCGGCTTGGGGTCGTCGATGAGCAGGCCGAGCACGCCCCGCCCGTGCGGCAGCTCGCCGATCTTCGCGTGCAGCTCGGGGCTGATGCCGTGGACGATGAAGTCGTGCAGCATCCGGTCGGGCCCGATCACGCCGAGCGCGCCGTAGCGGGCACCGGCCAGCTCGCACGCCGACTGCACGATCCGTTGCAGCGTGCTGCGCAGGTCGAGATCGGACCCGATGCCGACGACCGCGTCCAGCAGTGCCCGGAGCCGCTCGCGGCTGGTCACCACCTCGCCGACGCGGTCGAGCATCTCCTGGAGCAGTTCGTCCAGGCGGACGCGGGACAGCGGGGTCAGCCCGAGCGACGGTGTGAGGTGCTCGTGCCGGGACTGGGGTGCGGCGGCCACCCGGCGATGGTATCGCCCGGTGGCCGCCGTGATCGAGACCGGTCAGGCGAGACGGTCGCGGACCGCCGAGGTGTCGACTGTCTGCGCGACGTCCAGCCGGGGCGTGTGCGGGGGGCCGGCGTGCGTCGGGTCGGCCAGGCCGAGCCGCATGCTGATGTACGGGAACCCCAGGCCGGAGAGCATCTGCCGCAGCACCTCGCGGGTGCTCTCGACCTCCACCACACCGGACAGCGGCACCAGCGACACCCCGTGCCGGGTGGCGGTGAGCCAGGCGGCGGAGAGCGCCTCGCCGGCGCGCAGCCAGCTCATCGTCTCGTCGTCGGAGCCCCACAGGATCCCGTAGACGGCGGCCTTGTCGTGGCCGGGTCCGATCGGCAGCGAGCCGGCGCGGCCGAAGTCGCGGGCCGGAACGGTCGTCTGCGGGGCCTGGTCGGGCAGCACCTCCGGCGGCAGCCCGGTGCCGGTGCCGGCCCGGCTGATCCAGTACGCCAGTTCCTCGCGCAGGTCCGGGCTGTCGGCCTCGACGGCGGCGGCCTGCTGGGCGGCGCTGGCGAGCTGGATCTTCTGGGTGTCGTCGAGCAGTTGCAGGTTCACCCCCTCCAGCGTGGCGGCCCGGTCGATGTCGTTCAGCGCGGCGGTGGGGATCGGCTCGTCGCTGACCGGCCGCCGGTCGGTGTGCCGCACCTGCATGCACTGCACGACGCGCATGGCGTCGGGGTCGGCGCCGGTGTGCTCGAGGCTGGTGAGCCGGGCCAGTAGGTCAGGTTCCTTCGGGTCGGGCAGCCGTTCCACCACCGGGGTCCAGCCCTCGGCGGCCAGTGCCACCCGGGCGTGGTGCAGCGCGGCGCCGCAGCTCACCACCAGCAGGTGCCCTTCCGGGTCCATGGCGCTGAGGTGCCGTTCGCGGACCACCCGCAGCTCCAGCGCGTCGGGCAGGACCGTCCAGTGCCACGGCTGCGTGTTGTGCACCGAGGGGGCGTGGCCGGCCATTCCGGCGGCCTCCGCGAGCGCGGTGGTCAACGGGCGATCGCCGGCCGGCGTCTCGTGGCTCATCGTCACGACCTTTCCTGTTTTCCCCATCGTGCCCCACGCCCGGGACGCCCGGGTGGGGATGCCGCTCCATCCTCGGGCATGCCCGGCCGCCCCGCAGGGGTCCTTCGCCCCCGGATTACCCGGGTCGCCCCGCCCGCCCCACGTCCGGGCTGAGACGATCCACACGTGGGAACCGAACCACGCGAGTGCGTACCCGAGCAGCCGGCCCGCGCCCGGCGGTGGGCCTGGGCCGAGTGGGCGCCGCTGGTGCTGCTCACAGTGGCCGTGCTGGCCGGCGCGGCGCTGTGGTTCGCCGGCGCGCACGACGCCGCCCGGCTGGTCTGGGCGGCGGTCACGGTGGTGGCCCTGGTGCCGGCGGCCTGGACGACGCTGCGCCAGCTGTGGCTGCGGCAGTTCGGGGTGGACGTCATCGCGGTGCTGGCGCTGCTCGGCGCGCTGCTGGTGCGGGAGTTCCTGGCCGGTGCGGTGATCGCGGTGATGGTCGCCACCGGGCGGGCGCTGGAGGAGTACGCCCAGCGCCGCGCCACCCGTGACCTGCGGGCGCTGCTGGAACGCGCGCCCCGGCAGGCGCGCCGGCGTACCCCGGACGGCGGGATCGAGGTGGTGCCGCTGGACCGCGTCGCGGTGGGGGACCGGCTGGTGGTCGGACCGGGCGACGTGGTGCCTGTGGACGGCGTGGTCGAGGAGTCCGCGACGCTGGACGAGTCGGTGGTCACCGGCGAGTCGCAGCTGGTCACCCGCGCGGCCGGGGAGGAGGTGGCCAGCGGCGTCGTCAACGCGGGCGCCGGCTTCGGGCTGCGGGCCCGCCGCAACGCGGCGGAGAGCACCTACGCCGGCATCGTCCGCCTGGCCGGCGAGGCCACCGCCCGCAAGGCCCCGATGGTACGGCTGGCCGACCGGTACGCCGCCGCGTTCGTACCGTTCACGCTGGTGCTGGCCGGGCTGGCGTGGCTGCTGTCCGGCGAGTTCACCAGGGCGGTGGCGGTGCTGGTGGTGGCCACCCCGTGCCCGCTGCTGCTGGCGACCCCGATCGCCGTGGTGTCCGGGCTGTCCCGGGTGGCCCGGCGCGGCGTCCTGGTCCGCGACGGCGGGTCGCTGGAACAGCTCGGCCGCGCCCGTACCCTCCTGCTCGACAAGACCGGCACGCTCACCGCCGGGCGGCCCCGGGCGGCCGAGGTGGTGGTGGCGCCGGGCGGCGACCGCGACGAGGTGCTGCGGCTGGCCGCCTCGGTCGAGCAGCTCTCCCCGCACGTGCTGGCCGCCGCGCTGGTGCGGCAGGCCCGCGAGCGGGGGCTGCCGCTGGCCGAGCCGACGCAGGTCACCGAGGAGCCGGGGCACGGGGTGAGCGGCCGCGTCGACGGGCGGATGGTGCACGTCGGTCAGCTCGCCGGGGAACCGCCGGAGTGGGCGGGCCGGCTCGGTGAACGCGCCGAACGGGCCGGGCGTTCCGCGGTCTGGGTCAGCGACGACCACGGGCCGCTCGGTGCGATCCTGCTGGAGGACCCGGTCCGCCCGGACGCCCGGCGGACCGTGCGGCGGCTGCGCGAGGCGGGCCTGGAGCGCCTGGTCATGGTGACCGGCGACCGCCCGGGCACGGCCCGGCAGGTGGCGCAGATCGTGGGCGTGGACGACGTGATCGCGCGGTGCTCGCCGCAGGAGAAGGCCGATCGGGTACGCCAGGAGTCGGCGCGCGCGGTGACTGTGATGGTCGGCGACGGCGTGAACGACGCGCCCGCGCTGGCCGAGGCGCACGTCGGCGTGGCGATGGGCGCGACCGGGGCGACCGCCTCGGCGGACGTGGCCGACGCGGTGCTCACCGTGGACCGGCTGGACCGGCTCGCCGACGCCGTCGAGATCGCCCGGTACGCCCGCCGCATCGCGGTGCAGAGCGCCACCGTCGGGATGGGGCTGGCGGTGCTGGCGATGCTGGTGGCCGCGGCGGGCCGGCTGCCCCCGGTGGCCGGCGCGTTCCTCCAGGAGGGCATCGACGTCCTGGTGATCCTCAACGCGTTGCGCGCGCTCGGCGGCGGCCTGCGGCGGCGGGACCTGCCGGCGCACACACGCGAGCTGCTCGACCGGTACGCGGGCGAGCACGGCGGCGTGCGCGACGTGCTGGCCCGGCTGCGGGACACCGCCGACATGGTGGCGACCCGCCCGGACGATCCGGCGTGCCTGCCGGCGCTGCGCGAGGTGCACCGGCGCCTGGTCGACGAGGTGCTGCCGCACGAGGCGGCCGAGGACCGGCAGCTCTACCCGGCGCTGGCCGGGCCGCTCGGCAGCGACGAGGCGACCTCCACGATGAGCCGGGCGCACGTGGAGATCGTGCGGCTGGTGGAGCGGATCGGCGGGCACCTCACGGCGCAGCCGGACGGCCGGCTGCGCCGTGACGAGGTGCCCGATCTGCTGGCCGCGCTCTACGGCCTGGACGCGGTGCTGCGCCTGCATCTGGCCCAGGAGGAGGAGGACTACTTCTCGCTCAACCCGGAGGAGGGCTCCACCGCGCCCGGCCGCTGAGTCAGCGCTCGCGTACCACAGCCACGGGGCAGTGCGAGTGCTGGATGAGTTGCTGGCTGACCGAGCCGAGCAGCATGCCGCGCAGGCCGCCCCGGCCCCGGCTGCCGACCACCACGAGTTGCGCCGACCGGCTCGCCTCCACCAGCAGCGCGGACGCGCTGCCGGGGACCGCCTCGATCTCGACCGGCACGTCGGGGAAGCTCTCCCGCCACGGCGCCAGCTCCGCCTCGGCGGCGGCCCGTTCGCTCGCGGCGACCTGCTCCGGGTCGAAGTCCGGCGGCACCCACCGGTCGCCCGGCGGCTCCCAGGCCCGTAGCACCCGCAGCGGCACGTCCCGCTGCGCGGCCCGCTCGACGGCGAAGCCGAGCGCCCGCAGCGCCGACTCCGAGCCGTCCGAGCCGACCACCACCGGCCCGGACGTGGCGGCCTGGCCGTCGCGGACCACCACCACCGGGCAGTGGGCGTGCGCGGCGACCGAGACCGCCGTGGAACCGGCGAGCAGCCCGCCGAAGCCGCCGTGGCCCCGGCTGCCGAGCACCAGCATCCCGGCGTCGGCGGACCGCTCCTGGAGCACCAGCGCGGGCGGGCCGTCGAACACCTCGCCGTGCACGGTCAGGCCCGGCCGCAAGGCGGCGGCGTCCGCCGCCGCCTTGCGGACCAGTTCGTCGACCTGCTGCCGGGCGGCCTCGTCCGGCCACACCCCCGGCGCCACGCCGGGACCGATCCAGCCGGTCACTGTCAGCCACTCGAAGACGTACGCCAGGCGTACCGGCCGACCCGACCGGCCCGCCTCGTGCAGCGCCCAGTTCAGGGCGACCGCCGCGTCGGCGGACCCGTCGTAGCCGACCAGGATCTCCTCGCCGCTCATTCCCCACTCCTCACGGCCGGATCGTTCTCGCGGATCCAGCGCCACTCGGCGACCCGGGGGTCGTCCTCGCCGTAGCGGCGGGTGTAGTCGCGGCAGGCCTGGCGGGCGTCCACCATGTCCTGGCGCAGGTGCGCGGCGCGCGACCGCAGCCCCGGCACCCGGTCGATCACGTCGATGACCAGGTGGAAGCGGTCCAGGTCGTTGAGCATCACCATGTCGAACGGCGTCGTGGTGGTGCCCTCCTCCTTGTAACCGCGCACGTGCAGGTTCTCGTGGTTGGTCCGGCGGTAGGTGAGCCGGTGGATCAGCCACGGGTACCCGTGGTACGCGAAGATCACCGGCTTGTCGCGGGTGAAGATGGTGTCGAACTCGTTGTCCGGCAGGCCGTGCGGGTGCTCCGACGGCGGTTGCAGGCGCATCAGGTCGACCACGTTGACGACCCGCACCTTCAGGTCCGGCAGGTGCCGGCGCAGCAGGTCGACGGCGGCGAGCGTCTCCAGCGTCGGCACGTCACCGGCGCAGGCGAGCACCACGTCCGGCTCGGTGCCGTCGTCGCTGCTGGCCCAGTCCCAGATGCCCAGGCCGCGGCGGCAGTGCTGGATCGCCTCGTCCATGGTCAGCCAGTTCGGCGCGGGCTGCTTGCCGGCCACCACCACGTTGATGTACTGCCGGCTGCGCAGGCAGTGATCCATCGTGGACAGCAGCGTGTTGCCGTCCGGCGGCAGGTAGACCCGGACCACCTCGGCCTTCTTGTTCACCACGTGGTCGATGAAGCCCGGATCCTGGTGCGAGAAGCCGTTGTGGTCCTGGCGCCACACGTGGCTGGACAGCAGGTAGTTCAGCGACGCCACCGGCTCCCGCCAGGGGATGTTCCGGGTCACCTTCAGCCACTTGGCGTGCTGGTTGACCATCGAGTCGACGATGTGGATGAACGCCTCGTAGCTGGTGAAGATGCCGTGCCGGCCGGTCAGCAGGTAGCCCTCCAGCCAGCCCTGGCACAGGTGCTCGGAGAGCACCTCCATCACCCGGCCGTCGGGGGAGAGGTGGTCGTCGCCGGGCACCTCGGCGCCCACGAACGCGCGGTCGGTCACCTCGAACGCCGCGCCGAGCCGGTTCGAGGCGACCTCGTCCGGGCCGAACAGGCGGAACGTCTCCGGGTTGCGGGCGATCACGTCCCGGACCCAGGGCCCGAGCACACCTGTCGCGCCGGCCATCGGCTCACCCGGCGTCGGTACGTCGACCGCGTAGTCGCGGAAGTCCGGCAGCTCCAGGTTGCGCAGCAGCCTGCCGCCGTTGGCGACCGGGTTGGCGCTCATCCGGTGGTCACCTGTGGGCGGCAGGTCGGCCACCTCGGCGACCGGGCCGCCGGTGGCGTCGAACAGCTCCTCCGGCCGGTAGCTGCGCAGCCAGCGCTCCAGCTCGGCCAGGTGCGCCGGGTTGTCCCGCACCTCGGAGATCGGCACCTGGTGGGCGCGGAACGTGCCCTCGACCTGCTTGCCGTCGACCCGGGACGGCCCGGTCCAGCCCTTCGGCGTCCGCAGGACGATCATCGGCCAGCGGGGACGCTCGACGTGCTCGCCGGAGCGGGCCCGGCGCTGGATCGCGGTGATCTCGTCGACCGCCCGGTCGAGCGTGGCGGCCAGCAGCTGGTGCACCGTCGCCGGGTCGTCGCCCTCGACCACGTACGGCTCGTAGCCGAAGCCGCGCATCATGTCCCGCAGGTCCTCGCGGGGGATCCGGTCCAGCACCGTCGGGTTGGCGATCTTGTAGCCGTTGAGGTGCAGGATCGGCAGCACCGCGCCGTCGCGGGCCGGGTTGAGGAACACGTTCGACAGCCAGCTTCCGGCCAGCGGACCGGTCTCCGCCTCGCCGTCGCCGATCACGCAGGCCACCAGCAGGTCCGGGTTGTCGAACGCGGCGCCGTACGCGTGGCTCAGCGCGTACCCCAGCTCGCCGCCCTCGTGGATCGAACCCGGCACCTCCGGCGCCACGTGGCTCGGGATGCCGCCCGGGAAGGAGAACTGCCGGAACAGCCGCTGCATGCCGGTCTCGTCCCGGGGGATGTGGTGGTACAGCTCGCTGTAGGTGCCCTCCAGCCAGGTGTTCGCCACCAGCGCCGGGCCGCCGTGGCCGGGGCCGGTGACGAAGATGGCGGACAGGTCCCGGTTCACGATGACCCGGTTGAGGTGCGTGTAGAGCAGGTTGAGCCCGGGGCTGGTGCCCCAGTGGCCCAGCAGGCGCGGCTTGACGTGCTCGGGCTTGAGCGGTTCGCGCAGCAGCGGATTGTCGAGCAGATAGATCTGGCCGACGGTCAGGTAGTTCGCCGCGCGCCAGTAGGCGTCCAGCCGGCGCAACTCGTCTTCGGTCAGGGGGCTGTGCAGGTTCACCGCGGTGTCCATGCTGCCTTAGCCTCTCGTGGCTCGGGGTCGGCTGCCACTCGGGGACCACATTTTCTTCCCCGGCGCGTCCAGCCTCGTCCCATCGGGGGTCGCCGGTCAGGGCCGTAGGTCCCGCCTCGCGCGGGCGTCATGACCCGTCCCCGGCGTCCGCGGGGATGCCCCGTACGACGATCAGCGGGGCCGGCGAGTGGTAGAGCAGGGACTGGCTGACCGCGCCCAGAGTGGACCCTACCGGCCCGTCTCCCCAGGCGGCCACCACCGCGAGCTGCGCGGCGCGGGACCGGTCGAGCAGGACGGACCTCGGCTCACCATGGACGGTCTCGCAGCCGGCGGTGACCCGGGGATACCGCCGGGCCTGCCGGGTGACCGCCTCCTCCAGCCGCCCGTCGTCGCGGTCGCCGGACTCCGGCTCGATCACCCGGACGGCGAGCAGACGGGCGCCGCGGTGCTGCGCGCAGTCGAAGGCGTACGCGAGGGCGGCCTGCGAGCTGGGCGATCCGTCGAAGCCGACGAGCAGCGGCCCGGGCGGCGCCGGCTGGGTGCGCCCGACCAGCACCGGGCAGCCCGCCCGGGCGGCCACGTCCACCGCCGGCGTGTCGGCCGGCACGCGGTCCGGGTGGGCGGACATGCCCCCGTCACCGAGCGCGATCATGAATGCGGTGTCGGCGACCCGCAGCAGCGCCTCGACCGGCGAGCCCTCGACGATCCGGCCGCTGACGGGCACCTCCGGCGCGCACTCGGCGACGACCTGTCCGGCGTGCTCCAGCACGTTCTCCGCGTCCGTGCGGGTGCCGCCGGCCGGGGCCGGGCCGGGCGTCGCGGCCCAGTTGAACGCGTGCAGCAGGTGCAGCGGCCGGTCGTGGGCGGCGGCCTCGGCGGCGGCCGTGCGGACCACCGTCAGATCGGCCTCGGACCGGCTGACTCCGACCACCACCGCGCCGTGGCTGGGTGCGGCCACCCCGGCTCACCTCCCGACCCCTGCTTTTCACCCACCGTAGTCGTGGGACCGGGTGCGCCGGAGCGGGTCGGCGGAACTGGCGGTCAGCGCGGGGCGGGCAGCGCCGGGTGGACGCGCAGCACGACGGCTGTGGCGTTGTCCTCGCCGCCCTCGTCCAGGCTCGCGGCGAGCAGGGCCTCGGCGGTGCGCGCCGGGTCGCGTCGCGCGGAGAGCAGGTCACGCAGCCGGTGGTAGCCGAGCTGGTCGCTGATCCCGTCGGTGCACAGCAGCCAGGTGTCGCCCCGGCGCAGCGGCACGGCGAGCAGGTCCGGCTCGGGCCGGGCCGGGTGGCCGACGTAGCGCAGCAGCTGGTAGCGCGCCCGCGCCGCTTCCGGCGAGTCGGCCGGCCACCAGCCGTGCAGCAGGCCGAGCCAGGCCATGGTGTGGTCGACGGTGACCAGCTCCAGCAGACCGTCGCGCAGCCGGTACGCCCGCGAGTCGCCGAGTTGCACCAGCCAGCCCTGCTCGCCGTCCGGCTCGACCACGAGCGCGGTGAGCGTGCACCCGGTCAGGCCGGACTGCGCGGCGCCGACCTGGCGTACCCGCCGTTGGGTCTCGGCCACGGCGGCCCGCAGCGCGGCGGCGCCGACGGCGGGCCAGCCGGCGCGGACCCGCGCGGTGAACGTCCGGGCCGCTGTCGTGCCCGCCACCCGGCTGCCCTCGCCGTCGCCCATCCCGTCGCAGATCACCGCGAGCGGCAGCTCGGGGTCGACGTGCAGCACGTCGTAGTTCTCCGGGTAGCGGTGCCCGACCACGCTGCCGCCGGCGATCTCCAGGGTGAGGCGGCCGGCGGTGAGCCGGCGCGCGGACTCGACCGGCCGGTCCAGCGGGCGGCGGCGGAACACCAGCGGACCGTAACACCGGGACGGGCCGGACAGCGGCAGGCCGGGTCGCCTGTCAACCAGGGTTGACGCGAGGGGTGTTGTCAACCTACATTGACAGCATGAGTCAAGCGACGGAACTCGCGGCGGCGGCCGGCAGCACCGACCCCAAGGTCGGCCTGCGCGCGGTGCTCGCCCTGCGCCGGCTGCTCGAACGGCTCGAGGTGATCCAGGTCGACAACGCCCGGCGGCAGGGCTGGTCGTGGCAGGAGATCGCCGACGCCCTCGAGGTCAGCCGGCAGGCGGTCCACAAGAAGCACGCCGGGCGACCGGCGGTGCGCGAGAGCTGGGAGGCGTGATGTTCGAACGATTCACCGACCGGGCCCGTGCCGTGGTGCACCACGCGCTCGACGAGGCCCGCGCCGAGGGGCGGCGGCCGGTCGGCACCGAGCACCTGCTGCTGGGCGTGCTCGCCGACCGCGACAGCCTGGCGGTACGGCTGCTCGCGGCCGGCGGCGTCGACGCCGAGGTTCTGCGCGCCGCGGTGGCCCGCCACACCGCGCAGGGCGTGGACGGTCTCGGCGCGGCGGACGCCGCGGCGCTGCGCGAGATCGGCATCGACCTCGCCGCGATAGTGGCCCGGATCGAGGAGTCCTTCGGCCCCGACGCGCTGCGCGAGGCGACCCCGCGCCCGCGCCGGTGGTGGCGTCGCGGGTCGCACCACGGCACGTTCTCGCCCCGCGCCAAGAAGGTGCTGGAGCTGTCGCTGCGCGAGGCGCTGCGGCTGCGCCACCGGCACATCGGCACCGAACACATCCTGCTCGGCCTGCTGCGCGAGGGCGGCGGCCCGGCCGCCGTGGTGCTCACCGAGGCCGGGGTGGACATCGACGACCTGCGGCGGCGCGTCGACGCGGCGCTGCGCGAGGCGGCCTGACCCGCACCCGGTTTTCAAACCTGTTTGCGGTTCTCGCAACGTCCCGCTCCGCCGGGTCGCCGTCACGCCCCGTGTCCTGCACACTGACGCCGTGGACGGTGCAGACGACAAGCGCCCGGTGAACGCGGAGAACCGCACCCCGCGCTCGGCAGTGGTGGTCAACCCGGTGAAGGTGGCCGACCTGGACGAGTTCCGCCGCACCGTGGACGGCGCGCTCGCCGCCGCCGGGTGGCCGGCCCCGACCTGGTACGAGACGACGGTCGAGGACCCGGGCCGCGGGCAGGCGGAACAGGCCGTGAAGGCGGGCGCGGAGGTCGTCTTCGCCTGCGGCGGCGACGGCACGGTGATGGCCTGCGTGACCGCGCTGGCCGGCACCGACGTGGCGCTCGCGGTGCTGCCCCAGGGCACCGGCAACCTGCTGGCCGCCAACCTGGGCCTCTCCGGCGACCTGGCCGCCGGGCTGGAGGTCGCCGTCGAGCGCGGGATGCGCCGCCTCGACGTCGGCGTGGTCGGCGACAAGTGCTTCGCGGTGATGGCCGGAATGGGCTTCGACGCCCAGATGCTCGACTCCACCTCGGAGACCACGAAGAAGCGGATCGGCTGGCCCGCGTACGTGGTGGGCGCTGCCCGCCACCTGCGCGACCGGCCGATGCGGGTCTCGGTGCGCATCGACGGCAAGCCGCCGCTGCGCCGCCGGGCCCGCTCGGTCCTGGTCGCCAACGTCGGGCGTCTCCAGGGCGGGGTACGCCTGCTCACCGAGGCCGAACCGGACGACGGCTGGCTCGACGTGGCGGTGCTGACGCCGCGTACGCTGCGCCACTGGCTCGCCATGGGCTGGGCGGTGCTGCGCCGCCGCGACAGGGTGCCGGGGATGGAGGTGTTCCGGGCCCGCTCGGTCGAGATCACCAGCACCCGGGCGCAGCCCCGGCAGCTCGACGGCGACCTGATCGAGCCGGGCCGGTCGCTGAAGGCCACCATCCGCCCCGAGTCGCTCTGGCTCTGCGTACCGCGCCCGCAGGAGCATCCCGACCTGGCGGTGGACGCCGACGCGGTCGGCGAGCGCGGTGAGCACCTGGTCGAGGAGGCCCGCCGTGAGTAGCACGAAGCTGGTCCCCGAGACCCGGCTGATGACCGAGGACCAACTGTCCGCCGACGACGCCTGGCACACACTGCGCCGGCACGGCGGCTGGTGCCTGCTGCGGGACGCGTTCATCCGGTTCCGCTACGGCGACGGGTTCAGCCACTCGCGGGCGCTGGCGTTGCAGCTCTGCCTGGCCGTGGTGCCGTTCCTGATCGCGCTCACCGGCCTGATCACCGACCTGGGCGTGGACGAGGGCGGCAAGGTCGTCGCCGACACGGTGCTGGCCATCACGCCCGGCCAGAGCGAAGCCATGGTGCAGGACCTGCTCACCGACAGCGAGCGCACCGAGGACGCCGGCGAGCTGGCACTGACCCTCGGTCTGCTCACCGGGCTGGTCGCGCTGACCACCACGATGGCGCAGATCGAGCGGGGCGCCAACCGGATCTACGGCGTCGAGCGGGACCGCCCGGCGCTGGCGAAGTACCTGCGCGCCGCGGTCCTCGCGGTGGTCGCCGGCGTACCCGCGCTTGCGGGCTTCCTGATCCTGGTCGGCGGCCGGGCGATGGGCGAGTCGGTACGGCGGCACTACGAGTGGGGCGACGTCGCCATGGCCGGGTGGGACGTGATCCGCTGGCCGCTGAGCCTCGGCCTCACCGTGCTGGCCGTCGCGGTGCTGTTCCGGCACGCCCCGCGACGCCGCCAGCCCGGCCTGTCCTGGCTCTTCTTCGGCGCGTCCATCGCCATCGCGATCTGGTGGCTGGCCAGCCTGCTGCTCGCCGCGTACGTGAAGTACAGCGGCGGATTCGGCCAGACCTACGGCGCGCTGACCGGCATGATGGCCCTGTTGCTCTGGGCCAACCTCACCGGGATCGCGCTGTTCGGCGGGCTGGCGTTCGCCGCGCAGCTCGAAGCGATGCGCATCGGGGTGGAGGAGCCCGCCCAGCCGGACCTGTGGGAGCCGGAGGCGCAGCGGGCGGAGCTGTTCGACACCGGTGAGATGACCTCGCTCTGACGCCACGCCGGTCCGGCGTGTACGGAACACGCCGATCGGGTACAGCGCGCCTCGCAGAAGAACGAGGGAGGTGCGGTGTGACCGCGGTCAAGGAAGCCGGGAGCCGGCCGCTCAGCCATTTCGCGGAGCGGAGCCTCGCGGGCCTGCTCGCCGTGGCCGGCGCGGGAGTCGGGTTCGGCGTGCTGCTCATGCTGGTCCGGTTCCGGTGGAGCCCGCTCTACCACGCCGACCACGAGACGGCCGAGTGGTTCAACAACCTCGTGGCCCCGCACGGCCCGCTGGTCACAGTGCTCCAGGCGATCACCGACCTGGGCGGGCGGCCGGTGCTGATCTGGCTGGTCACCATCGCGGTGGTGGGCCTGCTGATCCGCCGCCAGTCCCGGCTGGCGGTCTACCTGATCGTCACCGGCGCCGGCGGGCTGATCCTCGACCCGTCGCTCAAGGCGCTGGTCGGGCGGCTGCGCCCGGTGGTGGACGTGCCGATCGCCAGCGCACCGGGCAACAGCTTCCCCAGTGGTCACGCGCTCGGCTCGTTCGTCGCGTACGGGGCGCTGCTGCTGGTGTTCCTGCCGGCCATGTCGCCGCGCTGGCGCAAGCCCGCCATCGGCATCGCCGCCCTGCTGATCTTCCTGGTCGGACTGACCCGGATCGCGCTGGGCGTGCACTTCGTGTCGGACGTGATCGGCGGCTGGCTGCTCGGCGCGGCCTGGCTGGGCGTCACCGCGTACGCCTTCCGGCTGTGGCGGCGCGAGCGCGGCCGGCCGGTGCCGCCGCTGCGCGAGGGCCTGGAGCCGGAGGCGGGCGAGGACCTGGCGCTCGCGCCGGACGAGGAGAAGGTGCTGGAGCACCCGCGCTCGGCGATCGCCGAGCTGCTGGTCGGCTGGGTGCTCGTCTTCGGGGTGCTCTACGCGTTCGGCATGTTCGTCAGCTACCACGCCGAGGGCACGTTCTTCGACTCGCTCGACACCGAGGTGCCGCGCTGGTTCGCCGAGCGGCACACCGACGCGCTCACGGAGCTGAGCTGGTGGTGGAGCAAGTTCGGCGACACCCACGCGATCCTGCTGGTGTCGCTGGTGTTCTGCCCGATCGTGCTGGCCGTGTGGCGGCGGTGGCGGCCGGTGCTGTACGTGGTGCTGGCGATGTTCGGCGAGCTGAGCCTGTTCCTGGCCAGCGCCCGGGTGGTGGACCGCCCCCGTCCGCCGGTGGAGAACCTGGACGGGCAGATGCCCACCTCGTCGTTCCCCTCCGGGCACATCGCGGCGACCATCTGCCTCTGGGTGGCCATGGCGGTCATCGTGTTCCCGCGTACCGACAGGTGGTGGCGGTGGCTGTTCGTGGGCCTGGCGGTGCTGATGCCGGTCGGCGTGGCCACCTCCCGGATGTACCGGGGCATGCACCACCCGACCGACTTCATGGGCGCGATCCTGCTCGGCGCGCTCTGGCTGTCGTTGCTGTACTGGGTGATCCGGCCCAACGCCGACGTGTACGAGGGCAACCGGCCGGCGATCGAGTCCGAACAGGTCGACGAGCTGGACGACGAGCTGGCCAAGGCCGCGCGGCCGGACTGAGCCGATGCTGCGGGTGATGACCTGGAACATCCGGACCGGCGGGCGGGACGCGGGCGGCACCGACCGCCGGGACCGGATCGTCTCGGTCGTCACCGCCCAGCGCCCCGATGTGCTGGCCCTGCAGGAACTGCGCGGCATGGACGCCACGCTGGGCGGCCTGGCCGGGCGGCTCGGGATGACGCCGTACCTGGCCCGGTCCTGTTTCGGCCAGCCGGTGGCGGTGCTGGTCCGCCCGCCGCTGCGGGTGCTGCGCGCCGGCCGGGTCCGCCGCCCGTTCCACCACGCCGCCGCCCGGGTGCAGGTCGCCACCGGCGCGGGACCGCTCACCGTGTTCAGCACGCACCTGAACCCCTACTCGGGCGGGCGGCGGCGGATGGAGGCGGACTGGCTGGCCGCCGCGCTCCGGCGCACCGGGGGAGAGCTGGCCCTGCTCGCCGGTGACCTGAACACGCTGGAGCCCACAGCCGACCACACCGCCCGGCTGGCCGGGCTGGCCACGCCGTACCGGCGGCGGCACCTGCGCCGCGACGGCCGTACCGTGGACACCCGCGCGGTGGCCCGGCTGCTCGACGCCGGGCTGGTCGATCTGTGGCCGCGGTCCGGCGGCGACGAACCCGGCGGCCTGACCGTGCCGACCCGGCACGGCGGCGCCGAGTTCGCCGGGATGCGGCTGGACTACCTGCTCGCCAGTCCGGCGCTGGCCGACCGGGTACGAGCGGTGCGGGTGGTCCGCGACGGTGACGCCGACTCGGCCTCGGACCACTATCCGGTGCTGGCCGAGGTGGACCTCACGGCCGGCTGAACGACCCCGCCAGGTCGGCCACCACGAAGGCCGCGAAGATGAGGATGACCGTCTCGCTGACCAGCCAGGAGTGCCTGTCGGTCCAGGAGCGGAAGGCGGGCAGCAGACGCTCCGCGCGCTCGCCGGACAGCAGCAGCGTGAGCAGCGGCAGGGCCAGCAGCAGCACGGTGAGCGCGACGAACGGCAGGAGATGCCACCACGGGCGGCCGTGCCCGGCCATGCTTCCCGCGACCGACGCCATGACCAGCTCGTCGCTCGGTACGGCGACGGCGAGCACCAGCCCCAGACCGAAGGCGTACGCGGGCCGGGGGTCCTGCAACCGGCGCAGCCACCCGGGCGGCCGGTCGCGCCGCCGCCTGCGGAACGTGACCACCATGAGGACCGCCAGCAGGCCCAGCACGATCCAGTCGATGAGCCGCCGGCTGCCGCCTGCCCCGATGCCGTGCACGGCGGTGTGCCGCACCACCCGGAACGCCGCGTACCAGAGCGTCAGCGGCCCGAGGACGCCGACCGCCACACCGCCCAGGAAGGCCGCCGAGCTGCGCCGCGGGTGGCGGCCGGAGGCGAGGACGACGGCGCTGACGAGCTTCGACCCGGCGACCATCTCCAGCGCCAGCGCCAGCGGCAGCGCGGTCAGCAGGGGCATGCCCCATTCTGGTGTCGCCGTCGCGCGCGCCGGGCCGGGTTCTACAGGACCAGGTTGAGCAGCACTGTGAGCACCACCGAGGCGACGATCGAGAAGAGGATCATCAGCAGGCAGCCGAGCCCGCCCCCGGCGGGCCGGATCTCGGTGTTCCCGATACGCATGGCGTCAACTCCTCAGCGGGGGAGGTAGCGGTGCGACGGTCACAGCTCGCGCAGCCGGGGCAGCAGCTCCTCCTGGGCCCAGTCGAGGAACATCGGCTGGGTGTCGCCGCCCACCTGGACCAGCGCGACATGGGTGAAGCCGGCGTCGACGAACTTCTTGAACGCCTCGACGTGCCGGTCGGTGTCCGGGCCGCAGGAGATGCCCTCGGCCACGTCCTCCTCCCGGACGAACCGGGTGGCCGCCTCGAACGACTCCGGGCCGGGCAGGTCGGCGTTGACCTTCCAGCCCAGACCGAACCAGCGGAACTGGTCGTGCACGATCTTGCGGCACTCGTCCTCGTCCGGGCCGTAGCAGATGGCCACCTGCCCGTAGCGGGGGCGGCCCGCGCCGCCTGCCTCCTCGTACATGTCGATCAGGTGGGACAGCGGGTCGGTGGCGATCATGGCGTCGGCGTACTCGGCGGCCAGCGTGGCCGACTGCCGCCCGGACGCGGCCACCGCCATCGGCACCGGCCGCTCCGGCCGGTCCCAGACGTACGCGTCGGGCACGTCGAAGTGGTTGCCGGAGAACGTCAGCGTCTCGCCGTTGAGCAGCGGCCGGATGATCTGCAGCGCCTCCTCGAACATCTCGTGCCGCTGCTGCACGTGCGGCCACCCGCCCACCACGTGCTCGTTGAGGTTCTCCCCGGCGCCGAGACCGAGCGTGAACCGTCCGTCCGAGAGCACCCCGATGGTGCTGGCCTTCTGCGCCACCACCGCCGGGTGGTACCGCCGGATCGGGCAGGTCACGAACGACATCAGCTCGGCCCGGCTGGTGGCGTGGGCGACCGCGCCGAGCACCGACCAGGCGTACGGGGAGTGGCCCTGGGACTCCAGCCAGGGGTAGTAGTGGTCGGACATGACCAGATGGTCGAAGCCGGCGGCCTCGGCGCGTACGGCGTGGTCGACCAGTTGTTTCGGGCCGGCCTGCTCGCACATGAGGGTGTAACCGACGTTGACCATGGCACGTCTCCTTCCCGGGGCGGATCGTCCCCGGATACCCCGCCCGGCGCGGGTCAACCCTGCTGTCCGCTTCCCCGGTTGACGTGCCCCGGCTTCTTAACCGGTTCAGTCGAATTGCCGCGGTCGCACCTCGCCGCCTCCCGGCTTGCCCCGCTTAACCGGTTGCCTAATGCCTTCCATCGCCCTACGCTGATGCCTGCGTCCGTTCGGGAACCGGGCGGCGACTACCGGGCTCAGTCGCCACCACTTCGTCACCGTCACCGCACCCCCGCTCGGGCACGGGGGAGACCTTCCCCTGAGGACAGCCATGAAGAAACTGCTCTCCGTCGCGGGCGCCGCCCTGCTGACGGCCCTCGCCGCCGTCTTCGCCCTCGGGCAGCCGGCCCACGCCGCCACCGGGTTCTCCGTCTCCAACGGGCGGCTCTACGACGCCAACGGCGTCGAGTTCGTGATGCGCGGGGTCAACCACGCGCACACCTGGTACCCGCAGCAGACCAGCTCCTTCGCCAACATCAAGGCGCTCGGCGCGAACACCGTCCGGGTCGTCCTGTCCAGCGGCGACCGCTGGACGAAGAACAGCGCCGCCGACGTGGCGAACGTGATCTCGCTGTGCAAGGCCAACCGGATGATCTGCGTGCTGGAGGTGCACGACACCACCGGGTACGGCGAGGACGGCGCCGCCACCACGCTGGCGAAGGCCACCGACTACTGGCTGAGCATCGCCGACGTGCTCAAGGGCCAGGAGAAGTACGTCATCGTCAACATCGGCAACGAGCCGTTCGGCAACCAGGGCTACAGCGCCTGGACCACCGACACGTCGAACGCGATCAAGCGGCTGCGCGCCGCCGGCCTGACCCACACGATCATGGTGGACGCGCCGAACTGGGGTCAGGACTGGACGTTCACCATGCGCGACAACGCCGGCACCGTGTTCGCCGCCGACCCGCAGCGCAACACCGTCTTCTCCATCCACATGTACGGCGTGTTCGACACCGCCGCCGAGATCAGCGATTACCTGGGCCGGTTCCGTACCGCCGGGCTGCCGATCGTGGTCGGCGAGTTCGGCTTCAACCACTCCGACGGCAACCCGGACGAGGACGCCATCATGGCGTACGCCCAGGCCAACGGCATCGGCTACCTCGGCTGGTCGTGGAGCGGCAACGGCGGCGGCGTGGAGTACCTGGACATGACCACCGCGTTCAACCCGGCCCAGCTCACCAGCTGGGGTCAGCGGATCTTCAACGGTGCCAACGGCATCGCCGCCACGTCCCGCGAGGCGTCGGTGTACGCCGGCAGCACCCCGACCGCCAGCCCCACCGGCAGCCCGACCACCAGCCCGACGCCGACGAGCAGCCCCAGCCCGACCCCGCCGCCGACCACCACGCCCCCGCCGTCCGGTGGCTGCACCGCCACCTACACCGTCGCGAACTCGTGGCAGGGCGGCTTCCAGGGCGAGGTCAAGGTGACCGCCGGAGCCGCCGCGATCACCGGCTGGACGGTCCGCTGGACGTTCGCCAACGGCCAGTCCGTCACCCAGGCGTGGAACGCCAGCGTCAGCAACAGCGGGTCGGCGTACACCGCCCGCAACGTCGACTACAACGGCCGCCTCGGCGTCGGCGCGAGCACCAGCTTCGGCTTCATCGGCAGCTGGACCGGCACGAACTCCACCCCGGCCGTAACCTGCACCGCGAGCTGATCACCGGTGGCCGGGCCCGCGCGGGCCCGGCCACCGCTCTCCGGCATAGTGATCAAGGGGTTTGTGCCGCGTCCGGGCGCGGGTACAGACGCCACGCCCTTGATCGCGGGTCGAGGCGCGAGCGCGAGGGACCGGAGGGGACGCCATGAGCACGGGGACCAGGGGGCGACCGTCGGGGCTGGTGATCGGCTCGCTCGTGGCCATCTCGTTCGGCACCGTGTTCGTGCTGGTCAACAGCGGTGGCCTGCCCGCGCCCTTGCCGCTGGTGGTGCGCGTCGCCGGCCTGCTGGTGGCCGCGCTGCTCCTGGTCACGCTGTTCCGGGTGGCCGGCCGGGAGCCGCCCGCCCCGCAGCGGGAGGCCGCCGGGTTCATGGACCGCCGCTACTGGCTGGTGGTGGCTCTGGAGGCGGTCGCGCTCTTCGGTGGCCTGTCCGTGATCAACAACGTGCTGGACCGCCCCGCCGTGGCCGTCGGCTGGGTGGCGGTGGTCGTCGGCGTGCACTTCTTCGGCCTCGCCCACGTCTGGCGGATGCCGCTCTACCACTGGCTGGGCGCCGTGATGACAGCGCTCGGCCTGGCCGGGTTCCTCGCCCACGCGCTCGGCGCGGGCGCCGGCACCGTCGGCCTGATCTCCGGTGTGGGGTGCGGCGCGGCCCTGTTCGCCGCAGTGGCCCTGGCCCTGCGGGACACCGTCCGTCGCGCCGCCGCCTGAGGACGGCCGGACCGCTGATCGCCGTCGGGAGGAACGCGGCCGGAATTTGGTGACTCAGGGTGTTGCACTCTCTGCTTAGCGTGAGGGGGGTCGTACTCCTTGAAGGGCGGGGACATGTGGGAAACGATTCTGGGCTTCGTCAGTCTGATGCTGGTCGCGGTGTCGTTGTGCTTCTCCGCCGTGCAGACGCGGGAGGTGGCGAAACAGAGCCGCATCAACAACGGCATCGGCTCGGCCACCGCGCTGATGGATGTGAACAATTTGTCTCGCGCCTGGCACGACCGCGTAGGCTTCCGCGGTTGAACGGGCCGGTCACCGCTGCCGGCGTCTCTCAGCCGACGACGGTGACCTCCAGGAGGAGGGCCTGTTCGGGGTGCAGGGCGGGGAGCTGCACGCCGACCGTGCCCAGCACCGAACCGCTCACCGTGATGCCGTCGCCCGGCCAGGCCAGCCAGCCCGGCGGGGACAGCTCCAGCAGGGCCGGTTCCGGTACTCCGGCGGGTGGACGGACCCGGTAGCGCCGCTGCGGGTCCAGCCCCGGCAGCCGCACCGCGCCCGGCACCTGCGCCGCCGAGGTGGCGACCCGGCTGACCGCGTACACCGCATGGTTGCGGTCGTGGGCGACCACGCCGTGGGCCTGCACGGCCGGGTCCGGGTGGTCGACCCGGACCACCCGGCCGGTGTGCAGCAGCGGGCGCAGCCGCTTGTGCAGCGCCACCCAGGCGGCGAGTTCGGCCCGTTCGCCGGCGTCGATCGCGGTGATGTCCCACTCGATGCCGTGGTGGCCGAACAGCGCGGTGACCGCGCGGAAGCTCAGGTCGTGTACGCGGTGCGTGGTGTGCGAGCGCTCCGGGCCGATGTGCGTGCCGATCAGTTCCGGCGGCAGCAGCAGGCCGGTCCAGCGCTGGATGGACAGCCGTTCCAGCGCGTCGTTGCAGTCGCTGGCCCAGACCCGGTCGGTGCGGCGCAGGATCTCCAGGTCGACGCGCGCGCCGCCGGAGGAGCAGCTCTCGATCTCGACGTCCGGGTGCCGGGCGCGCAGCTCGTCCAGCAACCGGTAGACCGCGAGGGTCTGCGCGTGCACCCCGGGCCGCCCGGCGTGCCCGGCCTCGGTGAGGTCGCGGTTGTGGTCCCACTTCAGGTACGCGAGCCCGTCGTGCTCGCTCAGCACCGCGTCGAGCCGTTCGAGCAGGTACGCGTACGCGTCCGGGTGGGCCAGGTCGAGCACCTGCTGGTGCCGCCACGGCGGCGGCAGCCGGCCCGGCGCCTGAAGCACCCAGTCGGGGTGGGCGCGGAACAGGTCGGAGTCGGGGTTGACCATCTCCGGTTCCACCCAGAGCCCGAACTGCATGCCGTGCCCGCGTACGTGGTCGATCAGCGGCTGCAACCCGTCCGGCCAGACCTCGCCGTCGACCCACCAGTCGCCGAGCCCGGCCTGGTCGTGTCGTCGGCCACGGAACCAGCCGTCGTCCAGCACGAAGCGTTCCACACCGACCTCGGCGGCCGCGTCGGCCAGCGCCCGCAGCCGGTCCAGGTCGTGGTCGAAGTAGACCGCCTCCCACACGTTCAGCGTCACCGGTCGCGGCGTGCGGGGGTGCGACGGGCGGGCCCGCAGGTGGGTGTGCAGCGCGTCGCTGAGCCCGTCCAGCCCGTCGGCCGAGTGCGCCGCGTAGAGCAGGGGAGTGGCGTACTCCTCGCCCGGCCCGAGCACGATCTCGCCGGGTGCGAGCAGCTCACCGCCGCCGAGCGTGGACTCACCTGTGGGGCGGCGCTCGGCGGCGGTGACGTGGTCGCCGCTCCACCCGGTGTGCACCGCCCACACCTCGCCGTGCCGGAAACCGAACCCGGCGGTGCCCGCGACCAGCAACAACGTGGCGTCGTGGCCGGTACGGCCGTGCCGCCCCTCGCGTACCCAGGCGCCCATCGGCCACGGGTGCCGCTGCGGCGCGCGCTCCCGGCACCAGCGGCCGGTCAGGTCGAGCAGTTCGGTGGCGACCGCCGGCACCGGCAGCACCGGTGTCAGCTCCCGCACCTCGTACCGGCCGTCGCCGTCGTTGCGCAGCCGGTGCCGCAGCGTCAGCACGCCCGCCGCGTCCAGCGTGATCTCGACGGTCAGGCTCAGCCCCGCGCCCGGATCCGCCGCCCGCACCTCCACCCGCCCGGAGGAAAGGAAGGGCCCCTTGTTAACGCCTGGTGCATGTAAAGGGGCCCCTCCTAACAGGGCGGGCGACGGTGCCGCGGGCTCGTCGTACACGTCGAGGCCGGTGAGGCGGAACGCCGTCGACCAGTCCCGGCCGTCGCGGTGACCGGCGAGACCGGGACGTCCGCTCCACCCGGCGCTCGCCTCGGGCAGCAGCGACAGCACAGTGGGCGTGTCGAAGCTGCTCGGCACCACCGGCGGCACCGTGGCGTCGACGACCGCGGGCAGGTCCTCGTCGGGCAGCGGGCCGAGGTCGGCGCCCCAGTGCACGACCCGGGGCAGCCCCGGGCCGCGGGCGTCGAGCACCAGGCTGGTCCGCGCGCGGCGCAGGTGGACGATCGTCATCCCTTGGAGGCTCCCAGCGTCAGACCCCGGACGAACTGCTTCTGCAGCAGGAAGAAGATCACCAGGGTGGGGATCGCGACCAGCACCGAGCCGGCCGAGACCAGGTTGTTGTCGGTGAAGAACTCGCCGCGAAGGTTGTTCAGCGAACTGGTGACCGGGAACTTGTCGCCGGTACGCATGAGCACAGTGGCCCAGAAGAACTCGTTGTAGATCCAGGTGACTTCGAGCGTCGCGAGGGCGGCGAGCGCCGGGCGGCACAGCGGCATCGTGACCTGCCAGTACTGCCGCCACACGTTCGCCCCGTCGACCATCGCGGCCTCGTACAGCTCGTGCGGCAGCGCCTTCATGTAGTTGCTGAGCACGAACACGCAGAAGCCGCACTGGAACGCGACGTTGACCAGGATCAGCCCCCAGTAGCTGTCGTACAGCAGCTCCGAGTCGCTCATCCAGGCCGGCAGCGGGATCTCGGTGAACATCCGGAACAGCGGGATGAGCAGCGCCTGCTGCGGCAGCAGGTTCGCCGCGGTGAACAGGCCGAGCAGCGCGATGTTGAGCTTCCAGCTGAACCGGGCGATCACGAACGCCACGCAGGAGGCGAGGAACAGCGTGAGCAGCACCGCCGGGACGGTGATGTACGCCGAGTTGAGGAAGTGCTTGCCGAACTCGGCGGTACGCCAGGCGGTGACGTAGTTGTCGACCGTCCAGCCGCCGAGCGACACGTAGCCGTTGGCGGCTGTGTACTCGTAGGAGCGGAACGAGGTGAGCACCGCCCAGAGGATGGGGAACAGCCAGCCCACGGCGACCGTACCCAGGAACAGGTGCAGGACGACCCGGGCGGGCCGCACGGGGCGGCGGCGGCCGGCGGAGACGGCGGTCATCGCTTGTCCTCCCGCATCACGGTCCAGAGGTAGATGGTGATGAAGACCAGCGAGACGGCCAGCATGATGGTCGCCAGCGCGGAGCCGAAGCCGATCCGGCTGGCCTCGCCCACCACGTTCTGGGTGACGAGCGCGGAGATCAGTTCCAGCCCGTTGCGGCCCTTGTTGATGACCCAGACCAGGTCGAACGCGCGCAGCGACTCGATCACCGTCACCACCAGCACGATGATGTTGATCGGGCGCAGCACCGGGAAGACGACCCGGAAGAACGTGCTGGTCTCCGAGGAGCCGTCCACCGCGGCGGCCTCGCGCAGCGACGGGTCGACGCCCTTGAGGCCGGCCAGGTAGAGCAGCATGATGTAGCCGACGTGCCGCCAGCCGGCCGCCACCAGTACGGCCCAGATGTTGACGTCCGGGTCGCCGTACCAGTCGGTCTCGCCGCCGAACACGCCGTTGAGCAGCCCCTGGTCGCGGCTGTAGATGAGCTGCCAGACGAAGCCGATGAGCGCCAGCGACAGCACCACCGGCAGATAGAGCGCGGTCTGGTAGAAGCGGCTGCCGCGAATCTCCTTGTCGAGCAGCACGGCGAGGAACATGCCGAACGGGGTGGCCACCACGAACAGCGCGGCCAGCCACAGCAGGTTGTTCTGCACGGCGGGGACGAACGGCGGGTAGATGTTCACCACGTCGTCGTAGTTCTTGGCCCCGACCCACTCGATCTCGGAGATCGGGCCGATGCCGTCCCAGTTCGTGCCGGAGAGCAGCACCGTCGCCACCGCGGGCAGCCAGACCAGCCCGGTGACGAGCAACAGGGGTACCAGCACCATCAGCGTGATGACCACGCGGTCGGTGCGGGACAGGAGCCGTAGCCGGCGACCGCGACCACCGTTCGTGGTGGTCGCGGCCGGCGGCGGCACGGCGCGATCCTCTTGGATCAGGGGCAGGTCGGACATGATGTCCTTCCCCCTTCCGCCGTCAGCTGGTGAAGATCGACTTCTTCTGGTTCTCGATGCTGGTGAGCAGCCCGCTGATGTCCTTCGGGTCCTTGATGAACTGCTGCAACGCCGGGATCATCACGGTGGAGGCGAAGTCCGGCCGGGTGTCCCGGTCGAGGAACTGGGCGATCTCGGTGGCGGAGCCGACCAGCTCGGCGGCCTTCTTCTGCAGCGCGGTGTAGGCACCGGTCTCCGCGCCGCTGTTGGCGACAAGCGTGCTCGGGTCGTTCTTGACGGTGATGTCCGCCGCCTCCTTCGAGCCGAGGTACGTCAGCAGCTTCTGCGCCGCGTCCTTGGACTTCGGCTTGCGGGCCATCATGTAGCCGTCGATCGGGGCGTCCAGCGCCTTCGCGCCGATCGTGGAGTCGATCTCGGGGAACGTGAAGAAGTCCAGGTCCTCCAGGTCGGCGCCGCTGAACTGCTGGCCGACGAACAGGCCGAGCAGGTACATGCCGCTCTTCTTCTGCTGCAGCGACTGCGCGGCCTCCTGCCAGGTGCGGCCGAGCGAGTCCGGCTGGTGCAGGGGGAGCAGCCCGGCCCAGGTGTCGAAGACCTTCTTCACCTTGTCGGAGGTCCACGCCTCCTTGCCGGCCATCAGGTCGATGTGGAACTGGTAGCCGTTGATCCGCAGGTTGAGGATGTCGAACGTGCCCATCGCCGGCCAGCCGTCCTTGTCGGCGAACGCGATCGGGTTCAGGCCGTCCTTCTTCATCTGCGCGCCGAGCGTGTTCAAGTCGTCCAGCGTCTTCGGCACCTCGTAGCCGCGCTGCTGCCACACCGACTTGCGGTAGAAGACGGCCCACGGGTAGTACGACGCCGGCACGAAGTACTGCTTGCCGTCGTCGCCTGTGGACGCCTTCTTGAACGCGTCGGAGTAGCCGTCGAGCTTGCCCCACACGTCGCTGAGGTCACCGGCCAGGCCCTTGGCGGCGAAGAAGCGCATCCGGTAGCCGGCGAACCAGGTGAACACGTCGTCCGGCTTGCCCTGCAGGTAGTTGTTGATGTTCTCCTGGAACGTGTTGTGGTCGACCGTGTTGATGTTGACCGTCACGCCGGAGGACGTCTTGAAGCCGTCCATCACCTTGGCGACGACGTCCTTGGGCTTCGGGTCCGACTGGTTCGAGCCGAGGGAGACGCTCTTGGCGTCGCCGCCGGACCCGGAGTCGGAGTCGCCGCAGCCGGCGAGCAGACCGGTGCCGAGCAGCGCCCCCGCGCCGGCCGCGCCGGCGAGCAGCGAGCGCCGGTTCAGGCCGGCGACTGACGGGGGTACGAGCCGGGCGAGGTATTCGGCTTGCGAGCGGGGACGGGACATGGTGCCTCCTGCGTGGAAGAGGTGCGCTGCGCTCATGGACCGTGATCGTTGGCGGTGAGCGGTGTTCGTGTCGGCCGCAGCAGATCCACCGAGAATCCACACGTCCGAACACAAACAGCCGGTGGCGCTTGAAGCTACCCCTTGGCGCGGCGCTGTCAAGAGGGCAAAAAGACGACGCTGTCGGCGGTACGGCAGGGCAAAGAGCCGGTAAACGTTGGAACTTCAGTCGATGTTGGAAAGTGTTGACTTGGGTGCTGTTCGGGGGCACCCTCTGCTGTCATGCGGAACTGGCACGGCGACGGCATCTGGTACGGCGCGGACTACAACCCGGAGCAGTGGCCCGAGCAGACGTGGGCCGAGGACGTCGAACTCATGCGACGGGCCGGGGTCAACCTGGTCTCGGTCGGCATCTTCTCCTGGGCACTGCTGGAGCCCGCCCCCGGCCGGTACGTCTTCGACTGGCTGGACCGGGCGATCGACCTGCTGCACGACGGCGGCATCAGCGTCGACCTGGCCACCGCCACCGCCAGCCCGCCACCGTGGCTGGCGCACCGGCACCCGGAGACGCTGCCCCGCCGCGCCGACGGCACGGTGCTCTGGCCCGGTGGCCGGCAGGCGTACTGCCCCAGCTCACCGGTGTTCCGGGACCACTCGCTCGCCCTGGTCGAGGCCGTCGCCCGCCGGTACGCGCGCCACCCCGCCGTCGTGCTCTGGCACGTCTCCAACGAACTCGGCTGCCACAACGTGCACTGCTACTGCGACGTCAGCGCCGAGGCGTTCCGCGGCTGGCTGCGCGAGCGCTACGGCGACCTGGACTCGCTCAACGCGGCCTGGGGCACCGCCTTCTGGAGCCAGCGCTACCACGACTGGGCCGAGATCAACCCGCCGCGTACCGCGCCGACGTTCGCCAACCCGACGCAGCAGCTGGACTTCCTGCGGTTCTCCTCCGACGAGCAGCGCGCCCAGCTGCGCGCCGAGCGGGAACTGCTGAACCGGCTCGTCCCGCAGCCCGTCACCACGAACTTCATGATCGGCACCGGCATCAAGTACCTGGACTACCACTCCTGGGCCTCCGACGTGGACGTCGTCTCCAACGACCACTACCTCACCGCCGCCGACCCGCAGCCGCAGGTCAACCTCGCGCTGGCCGCCGACCACACCCGGGGCGTCGCCGGTGGCGCGCCGTGGCTGCTGATGGAGCACTCCACCAGCGCCGTCAACTGGCAGCCCCGAAACGTGGCCAAGACGCCCGGCCAGATGCGCCGCAACAGCCTCGCCCACGTCGCGCGCGGCGCCGACGGCGTGCTGTTCTTCCAGTGGCGGGCCTCCTGGGCCGGCGCGGAGAAGTTCCACTCGGCGCTGGTGCCGCACGCCGGGCCGGACACCAAGGTGTTCCGCGAGGTCTGCCGGCTCGGCGCCGACCTGCGCGCGCTCGCCGAGGTACGCGGCAGCCGCGTCGACGCCGACGTGGCGATCCTGTTCGACTACGAGGCCTGGTGGGGTGCCGAACTCGACTCCCACCCGAGCGTCGACGTCACCTACACCGACCGGCTGTCGGCGCTGCACGCCGTGCTGTGGCGGGCCGGGGTCACCGCCGACGTGGTGCACCCGTCGGCCGACCTGTCCCGCTACCGGCTCGTCGTGGTGCCCACGCTCTACCTCGTCCGCGACGCCGACGCCGACGCGCTGCGCCGGTTCGTGGAGGCCGGCGGCACCGCTGTGGTCACCTACTTCAGCGGCATCGTCGACGAGCACGACCACATCCGGCTCGGCGGCTACCCCGGCGCGTTCCGCGACCTGCTCGGCGTACGCGTCGAGGAGTTCTTCCCGCTGCGGGAAGGCGGGACGGTACGCCTCGACGACGGCGCCCGCGCTGACGTGTGGACCGAGTGGCTGCACGCCGAGGGCGCCGAGGTGCTGGCCGCGTACACCGACGGGCCCCTGCCGGGCGTGCCGGCGCTGACCCGGCACGCGGTCGGCGCGGGCGCCGCCTGGTACGTCGGCACCCGGCTCGACGACGAGGCCACCGACCGGCTGGTGGCCCGGCTCCTCGCCGAGACCGGCGTACGTCCGCCGGTGCGCGCGCCGGCCGGGGTGGAGGTGGTCCGCCGCCGCTCGGCGGACCGGAGCTGGCTGTTCGTGGTCAACCACACCACCGAACCGGCCCGGCTGGCGGTCAGCGGCGTCGAGCTGCTCGGCGGCGCCCGTTGCGACGGCGAGCTGGAGGTGCCGGCGGGTGAGGTGGCGGTGGTCCGCGAGGAGCCCGCGCCGGTGCCCGCGACCGCCTGACCGGTACCCTGCCGTTCGCGCCGAGGAGGTCCCCATGCTCGCCCAGCAACGGCAGAGCGCCATCCTGGAGTTGATCCGCCAGAGCGGCGGCGTCCGGGTCAGTCACCTGGTCAGCCGCTTCGGGGTGTCCGACATGACGATCCGCCGCGACCTGGAGGTGCTGGCCGACCGCGGCCTGATCGACAAGGTGCACGGCGGAGCGACGCTCGCCGGACCCGGCTCCACCGAGGAGCCCGGCTTCGCCGCCAAGTCGGTACGCCAGCAGGCCGAGAAGCGAGCCATCGTGGAGCGGGCCGCCGAGCTGGTCGAGCCGCGGATGGCGGTGGCGCTCTCCGCGGGCACCACCACCGCCGCGCTGGCCGCCCGGCTGGCCGAGGTACGCGGACTGACAGTGGTCACCAACTCGATCCCGGTGGCCGACGCGCTCTACCAGAACCCCCGCGCCGACCAGACGGTGGTGCTGACCGGCGGCATCCGTACCCCGTCGGACGCGCTCACCGGCCCGGTCGCCGAGGCGGCCATCGCCGCGCTCAACGTCGACCTGCTCTTCCTCGGCGTGCACGGGATGAGCCCGCGTACCGGCTTCACCACGCCCAACCTGCTGGAGGCGGCGGTGAACCGGCGGCTGATCGGCGCCGCCCGGCGGCTCGTGGTGCTGGCCGACCACACCAAGTGGGAGACCATCGGCATCGCCACCATCGCGCCGCTGGAGGAGGCCGACGTGCTGATCACCGACGGCGGCCTGCCGCCGGAGGCCCGTCGGCAGCTCGGTGAGCAGGTCGGCGAGCTGGTGGTGGTCCGCGCGGACTGACACCGCGGCGTGCCTCACAGGCACTTCTCAGCCCCGCCGTCTAGGGTGCCCTGACGAAGTGCCCGACGGTCCATGTCGGAGCGCAGTTGCACGGGAGTGACCGATGGTCTTCAAGAAGATGTTGAGCGCGTTCGGCGTGGGCGGCCCGACCGTCGACACGGTGCTCAGCAACCCGAACACCCGGCCGGGCCTGACCCTGGACGGGCACGTGAACCTGGTCGGCGGCGACGCGCCGGCCCGCATCGAGCAGATCAACATCGGTCTGGTGACCCGGGTCGAGATCGAGAGCGGCGACCACGAGTTCGCGGGCGTGATGGAGTTCCACCGGATGCCGGTCAGCGGCGCCTTCGAGCTGGCCCCGAAGCAGCAGCTCTCCATCCCGTTCCAGATGCCGGTGCCGTGGGAGACCCCGATCACCGACGTGTACGGCCAGCGCCTGCACGGCATGACCATGGGCCTGCGCACCGAGCTGGCGGTGGCCCGCGCGGTCGACAAGTCGGACCTGGACCAGGTGTCCGTGCACCCGCTGCCGATCCACGAGCGGATCCTGGAGGCGTTCCAGGCGCTCGGCTTCCGGTTCAAGCACGCCGACCTGGAGCGGGGTCACATCTACGGCGTGCCGCAGACGCTGCCGTTCTACCAGGAGATCGAGTTCTTCGCCGCGCCGCAGTACGCGCAGACCGTCACCGAGGTCGAGCTGACGTTCGTGACCAGCCAGCAGGGCGTCGAGGTGATCCTGGAGTGCGACAAGCGCGGCGGCTTCCTCAGCCCCGGGCACGACGTCATCGGCAGGTACTCGATTCCGCACAGCGACGCCGCCCGTACCGACTGGGTGCAGGTCGTCGACGGCTGGCTGCGGGAGACCACCGGCCGCTACGGCAGCCTGCGGGCCCAGGGCTTCGGAATGCCGCACGGCGGCGGCCACGGCTACCCGGGTCACCACGGCCACGGGCGGCGCGGCCCGGGCATGGGCGGCGTGGTCGCGGGCGCCGCGCTCGGTGTCGCCGGCGGCATGATCGCCGGTGAGATGCTCGATGACGCGTTCGACGGCGGCGACGACTTCGGGGACTTCGGCGGGGAGTGAGCACATGCGACGACGCCCCCGGGACGGATCCCGGGGGCGTCGCCGTTAGCGCGGCGGGGGGTCAACGCCCCCGGCGCTCCTTGCCGGAGCGACGCGCGCTGCCCGCCTTCGACAGGCCACGGCTGACCAGGTACGCGCCGGTCAGCGCGGTCAGGTACCACCAGGCCTGGTTCGGGTTGTTGATGTTCAGGCCGTTGGTGGCGGCGCCTCGCCAGAACGCGGCGATCACGACGACCGCGACCGCTGCGGCGTACACCCAGAACTCGGTGGTCAGGAACGCCTGCTTCGTCTCCGTACCCGGGGACGGCATGTTCTCCCGGTGACCGTCGTGCATCGACGGCATCTGCCGGGTCGACGTGTCCTGCATGCTCGACCGGTTCTGGACGTCGGACATCGGCCGGTTCATCGGCCTGGTGGATGCAGCCTGCGTGCTCATCTGGTCCTCCTCAGGATTTGATGAGTCGTTAACCTGCACACCCTCGCCCCGCTACCGCAGGTCGGCCACGGCGCGGTTCGCGCTCTGTGGCGGGGGCACCCTGGGTCTACCCGGGGCCGGAGACAAGGTAACCGCCGGTCACCGTCGAATGGCCGTCGCGCTCGGCTCGCGGCCGGAACCGGACACCGGGGCGCACACCGGTCCTCCCGCCGCCGGTTCCGGTTTCAGCCATCCGCCCTCGGGCACGCAACACCGATACCCCGAGAGAGCTGCGAGGTGGTTGACGTGCGTGAGGACGACATGCGGCAGGACGCCGCCCGGCAGGCTGAGCAGCGGGTCGCCGGAGGCGTGTACGGCGAGGGCGCGCTGGACGAGGTCACGGTGCCCCAGACCGACGTCGAGCGGATGCGGCAGGAACTCGACCCGGACGACCCGGCGGACGTACCCGTCGACCCGACGGTGCTGCGCGACGGCGGACCGACCCGGGGTCAGGGAGCGGTGACCACGACAGGTGGCACCGCCGGCCCGGCGAGTGTGCGCCGGCTGGCCCGCCAGCCCGAGAAGCACCCGGGCAAGGTGGCGCCGACGACGACCGGTGACGCGAGCACGGGTGGTTTGAGTACCCCGGCCGGCGGCTCCACGAGCGACAACTCGGCCACGGGTGCCCAGGTGGGCAACTTCACCAACAACCGCCCCAACCCAGGCTGACTGAGTCACGGCGGGGACGGCGGGACGGCCTCCGGCCGCCCCGCCGTCCCGTGTCTGCGCTTCCCCTCCCCAGCCCCGTTCCCGGTGTGATGTCCACTTCGTGCGGACGCTGCCGTCGCCACCTCGGGGATGTGGTGTGGTCAGAGCGGGCGTGACATAGCAACGTCCCCGGTCTGGCGCGCGCGTCGCCACTTCGGCGAAGTGGCTTGTTCGCCCGACCCGCTCCCGCCCTACCCGACCGTGGGGCGTTCTCCCGGCTCGCGCTGACGGCGTCCCGCCACGTCGGGGAAGTGGTGCGGTCGGGGTGGATGGGATGTAGCCGTTTCCCCGAGGTGGTGCACGCGTCGCCACTTCGGGGAGGTGGTGTGGTCGAGGCGCAGGGTGCCGCCACTTCCCGATCTGGTGCACGCGTCGCCACCTCGGGGAAGTGGTGTGGTCAGAGCGGGCGTGACATAGCAACGTCCCCGATCTGGCGCAGGCGTCCGCCAGTTCCCCGATCTGGCGCGAACAGGCCGACGGAACACGCGCCTAACCCGGCACACACCCCGCCCTCACTCGCCGATCTTGCACTCTCGGCCCGAAAGATGTCCGCTTTGTCGATCCTTCCGGGGCCGCAACTCCATGATCGCGGAGCAGGGGCAGGGGGGCGAGGAGCGCGGGAGGGTGCGCCGGCGGGACGTGGGGCAGCACGTGCCCGGGCCGGTCGATCATGAAGTTGACGGCGGAAATGGAGATCGACATCGCCGTCAACTTCATGATCGACGGGGCAGAGGGCGGGCGGAGGGCGGGTGGAGGGGGGGGAGTTAGGGGGTGCGGAGGATGCCTAGGCGCTGGGTGGCTCTTGTCAGGGCCACGTAGAGGTCGCTGTGGCCCCTTGGGGACTCGGAGACGATCCGGGCCGGGTCGACCACCAGCACCGAGTCGAACTCCAGGCCCTTCGCCTGCTCGGTGGTCAGCACCACGATCCGGTTCGCCAGCTCCGGCTGCTCGCCCACCGTCGCCTCCGGCAGCGCCGCCACCACCGCGCCGCCCAGCTCGGCCACCCGCCCGGTCGGCACCAGCACGCCGAGCCGCCCGTCTCCGAGCGACGCGGCCTCCTGGGCCGTCGCCTCGACCAGCTCCGTCACCAGCCGGTCCGCCGGTACGGTCCGGTCCCACGGCGGTACGCCGGTGGCGCGTACCGAGCGGGGTGGCCGCAGCGCCGGGTCGATCTCGGCCAGCACGTCGGCGGCGACCGCCATGATCTCGGCCGGGGTGCGGTAGCTGACAGTCAGCTCCTCCAGCCGCCACCGGTCCGCCACGTACGGCGCCAGCGCCTCGCCCCACGACGGCGTGCCAGCGAGCGCACCGGTCTGCGCCACGTCGCCGACGATCGTCATGGACCGGCTCGGGCAGCGGCGCATCAGCAGCCGCCAGGCCATCGGCGACAGCTCCTGCGCCTCGTCCACGATGACGTGCCCGAACGCCCAGTTCCGGTCGGCGGCGGCGCGCTGGGCGGTGGTGAGCCGGTCGGACTCCTCCTGCCGCTCGGAGAGCCGGTCCGCGTCGATCAGGTCGGTGACGCCGAGGATCTCACCGCCGTCGGCCTCGTCCTCCACGTCGATGGAGCGGGAGCCGCGCCAGATCTCCAGCACGCCCTCGGCGTACTCGCGTTCCAGCGCCCGGATCCGCTCCCGGCGGGCCACGGCGGCACGCTCGTCCTCGCCGAGCAGTTCGGCGGCCTCGTCCAGCAGCGGCACGTCGGCTGGCGTCCAGCCGCCCGGCTCGCGGTGCAGCGCGGTCCGCTCGTCGTCGGTGAGCATCGGCGCGGCGGTGGCGATCCGCTCCGGCGAGGCGTACAGGTCGGCGAGCAGGCGTTGCGGGGTGAGCACCGGCCACAGCTCGTCCAGCGCGGCCCGGATCTCCGGCTCCTCGCGCAGCTCGCGGCGGATCTCCGCGCGGTCGGCCTCGGAGAGCAGGTTGTCCCCGCCCAGCGGGTCGGCGCCGATCCGCTCGGCCACCTGGTCGGCGAGCGCGTGCACGATCTCCACGTCGAACAGCGCGCGGGCCAGGTTGTGCGGGCGGCCGGTGCGGCGTACCCGGTCCCGGGCCTGCCGTACGGTCTCCAGGTCGAGCGTCAGCACCTCCCGCTGCGGCAGTTCGATGGTGACCGGCTCGTCGGGCACCCACTGCCGGTCGCGGACCGCGGCGGCCAGCACCTCGGCCAGCACCGCGCGGCCCTTCAGCGCCGCGGTGGTGGCCGGCTCCGCGCGGCGGGCGTGTACGCCGGGGAACAGGTCGGCCTGGGTACGCAGCAGCACGCCGGTCTCGGCCAACGTGGGCAGCACCTGGGAGATGTAGCGCAGGAACGTGGCGTTCGGGCCGACCAGCAGCACGCCGCGGGTGGAGAGCTGCTGGCGGTGGGTGTAGAGCAGGTACGCGGCCCGGTGCAGCGCCACGGCCGTCTTGCCGGTGCCGGGGCCGCCCTGGACCACCATCACGCCGGGCAGGTCGGCGCGGATGATGCGGTCCTGCTCGGCCTGGATGGTCTCGACGATGTCGCGCATCCGGCCGGTGCGCCCGGCGTTGAGCGCGGCGAGCAGCGACGCCTCGCCGGTCACCTCCTCGTGCGCGGTGGGGGAGGCGGCGGCGATGTCGAGCACCTCGTCGTTGAGCCCGGTCACCTTCCGGTCCCGGGTGCGCAGGTGGCGCCGGCGGCGTACGCCCTGCGGGTTGGCGGCGGTGGCCAGGTAGAACGGCCGGGCGGCGGGGGCGCGCCAGTCCATCAGCAGCGGGTCGTAGTCGCCGGACGAGTCGAAGATCCCGATCCGGCCGATGTAGCGGACCGCGCCGTCGTCGCCGTCGAGGCGGCCGAAGCACAGGCCGCTCTCCACAGCGGAGAACTGTTCGACCTGGTCGGCGTACATCGCGACTGTCGAGTCGCGCTGCGAGCGGGCCTGCTGCGTGCCACCGGTGTGGCGCAACTCCTCGTCGAGCCGCCGGGCGGCCTGTTCCCGCATGCCGTCCAGCCGGTCGTACAGCATCGAGACGTATTCCTGTTCCCGGCCGATCTCGTCGTCCTGGCGCAGGTCAGCCGACACGTCGGAGTGCGTTGACAATCCGGCTCCTCATTGACTAAAATTGCCGCAGGAATGGCATTCAGAAGCCATTCCTTTTCTGTGCCTGAACTGAGAAAGATAGCGCGTCGGCAGCCACCAGACCAAGCCCGGACACGACTCGGGGCCCGGCCGGCGTCAGCCGGCCGAGCCCCGGGCACGGCGATTCTCAGCCCTTTGCGGCCTCGTAGAGCCGCTCCGGCGTGACCAGACCGGCGATCACCCGGCCGTCGTCGGTCAGCAGCACGCTGAACAGCTTGCCGCTGAGCAGCCGGCCGCTGCCCCAGTCGCCGCTGACCTTCGGCAGGTCACCGAGCACCTGCCCCAGCATCTGGGCATCCGGCGCGTCCGCGCCGGGCTTCGCGCCGCCGCCGGTCGCCGCGTCGCCGATCTTGGCGACCACCACTGTGGTCCAGCCGGTGCCGACGGTACGGACGTCCGGCTTCTCGGCGTCCTTCTTCTCGAACCGCTTACCGGCCGGTCCGGGCCGCTCGCCCTCGGTCGCCTCGGTGACCTTAACGCCGGGCGGCGGGTTGAACCGGAACTGGTCGGCCTCCGGCGTGCGGAAGTCGACCTGGGTGAACGCCACCTGGAACGCCGGCTCGTCCTGCCCGTCGGCGAGCACCTGCAGGCGCAGCGGCACGTGCTCCTTCGCGTCGAGTGCGATCCGGACCTGGTGGACCAGTGACGCCTTGTCGCGCGGCGTGAGCACCAGCTCGTACGCGTCCCGCCCGGCGACCGTTGCGGTGCGGCCGACGGTGACCGCGGTGGTCGGGTCGATCGCCTCCAGCGCCCGGTCCGCGGCGTCGGCCGGGGTGGCCGGCACGGTGGCCCGCTCCGGCGCGTCGGCCGGCAGCTTCCGGTGCGTCGCGGTGTTCTCCCGGCTGTTCCAGGTCCAGACGTCGCGCCCGTTGCGCAGGATGTCCTGCTCGCCGAGCGTGTCGACCAGCGCGAGCCGCTGCCGGTCCTCGCCGCCGTACCAGACGCGCAGCGTGTGCGTACCGGAGACCAGGCCGGCCAGGTCGTTGCCGGTGGCCTGGCCGGCGAGCGCGGCGATCGGCGGCAGGCCGAGGTCGGCGCGCTGCACCACGGTGCCGGAGAGCCCGTCCAGGCGGGACGTGCGCAGGTCTTCCAGGAGCTGGGCGGCGCTGCGCGGCGGCAGCGCCGGGTCGGCGCCGGCGGCGAACGTGCCGACGGCGGCGCCACCGCCGATCACGGCGACCCCCGCGGTCACCGGGACCAGCCAGCGCAGCACGGCGCGGTTCTTCATCACTGACATAGTGTGCACCTCCTGCGCTCCATGCTGCGCGACCGTCGCTGTGACCACGCTGAGGAGATCCCCTACGGGTGACCCCATGGTGGCACCCTTGACCGGTGCGGTTGCTGGTGGTGGAGGACGAGACGCGGCTCGCGGCGGCGCTGCGCCGGGGCCTGTCGGCGGAGGGTTTCGTGGTCGACGTGGCGGCCACGGGCCCGGACGGGCTGGACGCGGCCCGGCACGGCGAGTACGACGCGATGATCCTCGACGTGATGCTGCCCGGTTTGTCCGGGTACGAGGTGGTCCGCCGGCTGCGCGCCGAGCAGCGCTGGCTGCCGGTGCTGATGCTGTCGGCCAAGGACGGCGAGTACGACCAGGCCGACGGCCTGGACTGCGGCGCCGACGACTACCTGACCAAGCCCTTCTCGTACGTGGTGCTGCTGGCCCGCCTGCGGGCGTTGCTGCGCCGCGGCGCGCCCCGGCGGCCGACCGTGCTCACCGTCGGCGACCTGCGCCTGGACCCGGCCCGCCGCCGGGTCACCCGGGCCGACACCGAGGTGGTGCTGACCAGCCGCGAGTACGCGCTGCTGGACTACCTGATGCGCCGCCCCGGCGAGGTGGTCTCCAAGACCGAGCTGCTGGACCACGTCTGGGACGCCTCGGTCGACACCGCGCCGAACGCGGTGGAGGTCTACGTCGGCTACCTGCGCCGCAAGATCGGCCGGGAGCGGCTGGAGACGGTACGCGGCGCCGGTTACCGGCTGGCCACATGAGCCGGTGGGTACGCGGCCCGCTGCCGCGGCTGGGCCTGCGGGCGCGGCTGCTCGCGCTGGGCGTGCTGGGGCTGGCGGTCGGGTTCGCGTTCGGCGGGGCGCTGCTGCTGGGCGCGCTGGGCTGGACGCTGCAACGGTCGGTCGACGAGGAGGCGCTGCGTACCGCCGACGCGGTCGCGTTGCTGGCCGCCGAGGACGCGCTGCCGGACCCGCTGCCTGTCGCGGGCGGTCAGTTGCGGGTGCAGGTGGTCGACGCGCAGGGCCGGATCCGGGCCGCCTCGATCGACGCGGACCGCCTCGTGCCGATGCTCGGCCCGGACGAGCTGCGTCCCGGGCAGCGGCAGCGGCTGGTGGTGGACGGGCGGCGCGCCGGCATGCCCGGCCCGGTCCGGGTGGTCACGGTGCCGGCCGGCACGGCGCAGGAGCCGCGTACGGTGCTGGTCGCCAAGTCGCTCACCGACGTGCGGCACAGCCTGCACGTGGTCCGCAACCTGCTGCTCGTGGGCTTCCCGCTGCTGGTGGCGGGGCTCGGCGTGGTGGCCTGGCGGGTGGTGGGCGCGACGTTGCGCCCGGTCGAGCAGTTGCGCAGCGGCGCCGCCGAGATCACCGGGCGGGCCGGGGCGGAGCGGCTGCCCGTACCGGCCGGGCAGGACGAGATCCACCGGCTCGCGGTCACGCTCAACGACATGCTGGACCGGCTGGCCGCGTCCCGGGACCGCCAGCGCGCGTTCGTCGCCGACGCCGCGCACGAGCTGCGCAGCCCGCTGACGAACATGCGTACCGAGCTGGAGGTGGCCCGGCGTCTCGGCGGCGACACCGACTGGCCGGCGGTCGCCGACGACCTGCTCGCCGACACGGAGCGGCTGAGCCGCCTGGTGGACGACCTGCTGCTGCTGGCCCGCCTCGACGAGCAGGACGCCCGGCCGTCCCCGGTCGGCCCGGTGGAGCTGGGGGAGCTGCTGCGCGGTGTGGCCGCCCGCTACCCGTCGCCGCCGGTCCGGCTGACGCCGCCGGATGCGCCCCGATGGGTGGAGGGGGACGCGGGGGAGCTGCGCCGGGTGCTGGTGAACCTGGTGGACAACGCGCTGCGGCACGCGTACTCGGCCGTGGAACTGGCCGTGAGCGGGCCGGACGGGGCGTACCACCTGATCACGGTGACCGACGACGGGCCGGGCATCCCGGCGGCGGACCGGGAGCGGGTGTTCGCCCGGTTCACCCGGCTCGACGACGCGCGGGCCCGCGACGCGGGCGGCGCGGGCCTGGGCCTGGCCATCGTGCGTGAGCTGGTACGGCGGGCCGGCGGCACGGTGGAGCTGGCCGACGCGACGCCCGGCGCCGCCGCGCCGGGGCTGCGCGCGACGGTACGGCTGCCCGCGCTGGCCGAGCCGGACGCGGAGTGAGCGGTCAGCGGCGGCGCTTGGTGCAGACCGGGCCGGTGCGCGCGACCGTGTCGGTGGACCAGACGAGTGCCACAGTGAAGCAGTAGTCGGTGGTGCGGTCGAGCCCGTAGGCGATGTAGTCGGCCGACCCGGCGGGCAGCGTCGCGAACGTGCCCTGCGGCTGCCCGGACCGGCCCCCGGCGACCACCACCGGCCCTTCCGCGCCGGCCGGGTACGTCCAGCTCAGCACGATGCTGTCGCGTCGGTCGGTGAGTGTGAACCTTCCGGGCGGCGTGCCAGGCTTGGCGGCTGCGGGAGTGGACGGCACGGGACCGGCGGAGGTGGGCGGCGGAGCGCTGGTGGCCGGTGGCGGGGCGTCGCGGCCGTCGTCCACCCGGGACACCCCGGCGATCACCGCGACGGTGCCGAGCAGCAGCGCCACCGCGACGCCGAGCACCACGAGCGGCAGCCAGGGCCGGGCGCGCCGCTCCGCGACGGGTGGCCGGGGCACGTGCACCGGCAGGTAGCGCGACGGCGGCTCTGGTGGGGGCGGCGGCACTCGGCGTACCCCGGCCTGGTCGTCGGCGAGACCGACCACTGTGGGCGGCAGCGGGTCGGCGTCCGGGCGCCACGGCTGCTCGGCCGGCTCGTCGGGCGGCCACGGGTAGTCGTCGAACCCGTCGGCCTCCGGCGCGGTACGCGGCGTCGGCACGTGCGCGGTCTCGGCGGCCCGTCCGGGTGGGTGGTAGAGCGGCGTCTCGACCGGTTCGTCGAGCGCGGGCGGCGAGTACGGCGGCAGGTCGTGCGGCCCTTCGGCGGGCGGGGGCACCCGGGCGGCGGGCACCACAGGCGTGGTCCGGGCGGGCGGCGGCTCGGGAGCCGGGGCGGGCGCGGGGCAGACGTGGTCCGGGTCGGCGGCGGCGCGGGCCAGCCCGGCCACCTGCGCGGCGAGCGGGTCGTCGGAGTCCAGGTGCAGCCGGCACAGCTCCTCGGCGAGCGTCAGGTGCTCGTGCGAGTCGGCGTACCGGCCGCAGTCGCGTTCCATCGCGCCGAGCTTCGCCAGCATCTTGATGCCGCTGGGGTGACCGTCGCCGTAGACCTCCCGGTGCAGCTCCCAGGCGTCCTGCAACCGGTCGCGGGCCACCTCGCACTGGCCGCGCGCGTACTCCACGGTGGCCAGGTCGGCGTGCGCGGCGAGCACCCGCTGCGACTCCGGGCCGTCGCGGGCGGTCAGCTCGATGATGACGTCGGAGTAGAGCCGGGCCGCCCGGGCGTCGCTGCCGACCCGGTGCAGCACCGCGGCGAGCGTCGCGGCGGCGGTGACGGTGCGCTCGTCGGAGCGGCCGAACAGCCGGGTGGCCGCCGCGTACGCGAACGCGGCCCAGCCACGGGCGGAGTGCGGCTCGCCGAGCGCGACCAGCACCCGGGCCTGGAGGCCGGCTGCCTCGGCCAGCTCGGGGGAGGCGTTGCCGGGTCGGGGATCCGCGTCGCTGAGCGCGTCGGCGAGCAGCCGTTGCGCGCCGTCGAGGTCGCCTTCGGACACCAGTTGGTGCGCCTGGACGGTCAGGTCAGCGAAGCCGGAGGACACGCCCCATCGTGCTCGTCCGGCGACGGTATGTACAAGACCCGCAGTGGATCAGTTTGGTCCCGAATCCGTCAGGTGGTCGGCGAGCGTCTCGCTGATCCGGCGGAGCTGGTCGACCTGGGCCGGGCTGAGCGCGTCGAACAGGTGCCGGCGTACCCCCTCGACGTGGCCGGGCGCGGCGGCGGCCAGGGTGGCGAAGCCCTCGTCGGTGAGTACGGCGACCTGCCCGCGCCGGTCGGTGGGGCAGTCCTCCCGGCGGATCCAGCCGGACGCCTCCAGCCGGGCGGCGGCGTGCGACAGCCGGCTGCGCGAGGAGCCGGTCAGCTCGGCCAGCTCGCTCATCCGCAGCCGCCGGCCGGGGGCCTCGGAGAGGCGGACAAGGATCTCGTAGTACGCGTGCGGCATGCCCGCGTCGTGTTGCAGCTCGCGGTCGAGTGTCTCCATCAGCGCCCGGGAGGCGGTCAGGAAGGCGCGCCAGGTCCGCTGCTCGTCGGGGTCCAGCCACCGGGTCATGACGCCCATCATAGCGCCGATAGTTGAACGCTCAACAAAATGGGGGTACGGTCGGTGGCATGGGCATCCACCGACTCAACCACGCCGTCCTCTACGTCAGTGACCTGGAGCGCAGCGTCGCCTTCTACAGCGACGTGCTGGGCTTCCGCCGGGTCCCGATGACGCCCGAGGGCTTCCGCGGCGCCGCCTTCCTCCAGGCGCCCGACTCCACCAACGACCACGACCTCGGGCTGTTCGAGATCGGCGCGGCGGCCGGGGCGTCCCAGGCCAGCCGGGCCACCGTCGGGCTCTACCACCTGGCCTGGGAGCTGGACACGCTCGACGAGCTGGGCGCGACCGCCGAGCGGCTCTCCGCCGCCGGAGCGCTGGTCGGCGCGTCCGACCACGGCACCACCAAGAGCCTCTACGGCCGCGACCCGGACGGCCTGGAGTTCGAGATCGTCTGGATCGTCCCGGCCGACCTGCTGGACGACGCCGCGCTCGCCGCGCGTACCCGCATCGGGCGGCTCGACCTCGACCGCGAGCGGCAGCGCTACGGCGGGCAGACGCGCGGCGGCGTCGGCATCTCCGTCCCGGTCTGAGCGGGGTTCACGGCCGGGCCCGCCGCGCCGTGCGGTAGAAACGGCACCATGTCCACCGACGCCGTTCTGCGCGAGCTGCTCGTCCGCCGGCTCGACCACTGGCTCCCCGCCGCGCTGCACCGGGCGCGGCGGGCCACGCTCGCGCTCGCGTACGCCGGAGGTGACGCCACCGGCGCCGAGGAGGCGTTGCGGGTGGTGGCCGAGTTCGCCGACCGGCTGCGCGGGCGGCGCCTGACCGTGCTGGTCGTGGCCGACGACGGCACCGACCTGCCGGTACGCCTCGGCGCCGCCGAGGCCGCCCTGCCCGCCGACGTCGCCGTGCACCTCGTGCCCGGCGGCCCGGACCGGCTGCCGGTGGCGCTCAAGGCGGCCGGTGCGGCAGGTGCGCCGCTGCTCACAGTGGCCGACGGCGCCGACCCGAACCCGGCCCTGCTCGCCGCCGCCGCGTCCGGGCGCCCGGCCGAACTGCTGCTCGTCACCGCGCCCGGCCGTTCGCTGCGCCCGGCGCTCACCGACGCCGGGTTCCCGCTCGTCACCGAGGTCGAGCTGGTGCCCGACGGGGACGGCCCGGCACGGCTGCTCGGCTACGGCACCGGCTCCGACCACGGGCTGGAGGCGGTCAAGGAGGCGCTCTGGGCGGTCGACGAGTACGCCGGCGTGCGCTACCGCGACCCGGCCGACCCGCAGGGCCGGCTGCTCGACATCTCGCTCGACCCCGAGCCCGGCCCGCTGCGCCGGGAACTGCTGGCCGAGCTGGCCCGCTCCGGCCCGCGTACGGTCACCGAGCTGCGCCGCTTCGCCACCACCTCGACCGTCTACCGGGCCGCCGACGTCAACCGGGCGCTGACCTCGCTGCTCGCCTCGGGCGCGGTGACCCGCGACCCGGAGCACGGCCGGCTCGGCGGGGACGTGACGATCAGCGCCGTCCCGACCGCTGGGTCATCTGCTTGACCACTATCGACGCCCCGGTGGCGACCACACCGATGCTGAACACCATCTGCGCGCACACCGCCACCCGGGCGATCTGACCCTGGGCGTGCACGTCGCCGTACCCGACTGTGGTGAGCGTCGCGAGTGCGAAGTAGAGCGCGTCGACGCGGGTCCGCAGGCCGACGAACTCCCCGGGCCGGGTGTTCGCCACCACGTAGTCGCCGAGCGCGAAGACCAGCAGCCCGGCGATCAGCGCGACCGCGAGCCGGGTCAGCGCCCGGTCCTCGTCCCGGCCGGTCGGCTGGTCCCGGACGAGCTGGCGGCGGACCTGGCCGGTGACCAGGAACGCGATCACCCCCACCAGGACCGCCGTGCCGATCGAGCGCAGGGCCAGCCGCAGGCCGTTCGGATCGGCCTCGACCGGCACCAGGAAGTAGCCGACCAGCATGAGGGCGCAGGCCGCGACGGCCCGCCGTCGCAACCGCCGCAGGGACACGTCCGCCATGCGGCGATTCTCCGGTCACCGGGACGCCGTGGTCGGCGGAACCGCGAACCCGGCCGGTACGACGATCGGGGCGCCGGCGTTGTCGCCGGCGCCCCGATCCACGTCCGGGTGGTCAGGCCCGGGTCTTGTCCTGCTTCCAGGACAGCGGCCCCGGAAGGTCCACGCGGTGGGCGCGGGTGTTCGAGTTCCAGGACCAGCGGCCGATCTTGATGCTCCACGACGAGAAGCCGTTCTGGGTGAAGTGGAGGATCAGCGGTCCGTACTTCTTGCGCTTGCGGAACTGGACGCCCATCGGGGGTGCCTCCTTCGTCTCCCTGCCTCTGCGGTCTGGAACATGCCCGGTTCGACGATTCGCGAAACCATGCCCGGTCCGCTCTGGACGGTGGGACCGCCACCCGGCAAAATCTCTATCCAACGGGTAGGTGTTAAGGAGTCGTAAATGCTGGTGGTGGCGGGTAGTAACAATGCCAGCGACGAAAGTCTCACTCTTTGGAAGGGCGTTGACCGGCGCGGAGAGCGGTCGGCAGCATGAGTGCTGGTCGCCCCGCATCGCATCCCTCATCCGGGGGTATCGGGAGAGAACACCGTGCCGCCGCTGCTACCCCTGGACTGGAGGCTCTCGTGGACCGGTTGCACTCACCGTCGCGCCGACAGCTGGTGGCGTCGTGACCACCGTGGACCGGCCCGGCGCCGCCACCGTCGAGCTGCGCCCGGTCGACGTCGACTCGTTCCGCGGCCTGCTGCGCCGCCAGGCGTCCACGGTCACCGTCGTCACCACACCGGGCCTGCGCGGCAACCGGATGCGGCCGGACCTGCCGCCGGCCGGCTTCACCGCCACCTCGTTCACGTCGGTGTCGCTCGACCCGCCGCTGGTCTCGGTCTGCCTGGGCCGCGCGTCGTCGAGCTGGCCCACAGTCGAGCAGGCCGAACACGTCGCGGTGCACCTGCTCGCCTCCGGCCAGCAGGAGATCGCGCAGATCTTCGCCACCAGCGGCATCGACAGGTTCACCGCCCACCCGGGCTGGACCATCGGGCCGTTCGGCGTGCCGCTGATCGGCGACGCGCTCGCAGTGCTGCTGTGCCGGGTCGTGCGCCGGATCGAGGCGGGCGACCACACCATCCTGCTCGGCGAGCCGCTCGCGCTCGGCGCGGGTGAGGACGGCGACCCGCTGCTGCACCACCGGGGCGGCTACACCACCACGCTCGGCGACTGGCCCGAGGCGTGGTGACCGCCGCCGCCGACGACCTGATCGCGCTCGACCGGGCCGCCCAGGACCTGCTGTTCCGGGCCGCCCGCACCGCCAACGCGTTCACCGACGAGCCGGTCGCCGACGAGCAGGTCCGCGCCGTCCACGACCTGATCCGGTACGGCCCGACAGCGATGAACGGCCAGCCGCTGCGGGTGCTGCTGCTGCGCTCCGCCGAGGCGCGGGCGCGGCTGCTGCCGTACGTCAGCGCCGGCAACCGGGACAAGACGGCGACCGCACCGCTGACCGCCGTGCTCGCCGCCGACGTGGACTGGCACGACCGGCTGCCCGAACTGTTCCCGCACCGCCCCGGCGCCCGCGACTGGTTCACCGGCGACCCGGCCGGCCGGGAGGCGCAGGCCCGGTTCAACGCCGCGCTCCAGATCGGCTACCTGCTGGTCGGCGTACGCGCCGCCGGGCTGGCCGCCGGACCGATGGCCGGATTCGACGCCGCAGGCGTGGAACGCGAGTTCTTCCCCGGCGGGCGGCACCGGGTGCTGCTGCTGATGAACATCGGCCGCCCGGCGCCGGACGCCTGGCGGGAACGGCTGCCGCGCCTGCCCTACGAGGAGGTCGTCGGCACGCTGTGAATCAGCGCGGCTCCCACGCGTCCGGCTGCGCGGTCAGCTTGCGCACGTGAGCCGGCAGCCGGCCGCTGACCAGCTCGTCCAGGCTCACCTCGTCGACCACCCGGCGCACCGACGCGCGTACCGCCACCCAGAGGCGGGGCAGATTCTCCGCCGCCCCCTCGTACCGGGTCTCCTCGGGGCGCAGCCCGCGTACCCCCGCGAGCGGACCGTCGACGGCGCGCAACACGTGCCCGATGGTGATCTCCCGCGGCGGCCGGGCCAGCGTGTAGCCGCCCTCGGCGCCGCGCTGGGCCCGGACGACCCCGGCCCGGCGCAGGTCGGCCAGCACCGCCTCGAGGAACTTGCGCGGCATGTCCTGCTCCGCCGCGATGGCCTGGGTGGACAGCAGGGTGGGGTACGCGGTGGCCAGGCTCAGGGCTGCCCGGACCGCGTAGTCGCCGCGCGCGGAGATCTGCACAGTGCCATCATGCCTGGCCGCCCGGCACGGGGGAGTCGGCGGGCGGCCGGGGTCGCACCAGACGGACGGCCAGCGGGCGCTCGCGCTCGGCCCGGAACGTCCCCGGGCTCACCCCGACCTCGCGGGTGAAGAAGCGGCCGAAGTTCGTCGGCTCGGGAAAACCCAGCTCCCGGCCGATCGCGGCGATCGACTCGTCGGTGGCGGCGAGCAGCCGGCACGCCTGCAACGCCACCCGCTCGTCGATCACCTGCTTGGCGCTGCGGCCGGTCACCGCCAGGCAGGCCCGGGTCAGGGTACGCACCGAACAGCCGATCTGGGCGGCGTAGTCCTCCACCCGGCGGGTGTGCCGGTAGCCGCGTTCCACCTCGCGGCACAGCCGCCGGAACGTCTCCGTCTCGGCCCGGGGCGTCGCGCCGTCGCCCGGGTGCGGCAGCAGGCTCAGCCGCAGCAGCAGCACGGCGAGCTGGTGGCGCAGCAGCGCCGCGGCGGCCGGCACCAGCGCGTGCCGGTCGGCGTCCACGGCGAGCTGGCTCACCTCGCTGATCACCGCGTCCTCGTCCTCGCCGGCGAGCTGACGGTGGGCGGGCACCGCGTCCGGGTCGACGTCGAGGCCGCGCAGCGCGTCCGGCCGCCAGCTCACCACAGTCGCGTCGAGCTGGGCGCCGACGAACCGCAGCGCCTGGCCGGGATGCGCGCGCAGCAGCGTGCCCGGACGGCAGGGGACGGGCCGGAAGTCCAGCTCGGCGGTGCCGTGGCCGTGAGTGACCAGGATCAGCAGATCGCGGTCGAGCAGGACCGGGCGGGGCCAGCCGGGCTCGGCGGCGAGGTCGCCGAGCACACCGGTGACGATCTCGTCGGTGCCGGGGCGGAACTCCGGCAGGCCGGTGCGGGTGGCCGGGGAGGGCTGACCGGTAGTGACCATCATCCCGACGGTAACCGGCCCGCGCGCACGTTGCATCTCGACGGTTTCACCCGCTCGGGCCGCTCTTGTCGGCAGCCGAGCCGGACGGTTAGGTTACCGATCGGTAAGACCCGGGCCGGCGTGCGCTCCGCACCCGGCCACGCGGCCCCGGCCGACCGGCCCGCGGCCGGAAGACGGCGATGGGATGGGCATGACGGATCTGTTCTCGGTCGACGGCAAGACGGTCCTGGTCACAGGCGGCTCACGCGGGATCGGGCTGATGATCGCGCGGGGCTTCGTCCGGGCCGGCGCCCGGGTGATCATCTCCTCGCGCAAGGCGGACGTGTGCGAGTCGGTCGCCAAGGAACTGTCCGCCGAGGGCCACTGCGAGGCGATCCCCGCCGACCTGGGCAGCGACGCGGGCGCGCTGGCGCTCGCCGAGGCCGTGCGGGAGCGCCACGACCGGCTCCACGTGCTGGTCAACAACGCCGGCGCCACCTGGGGTGCGCCGTTGGAGGAGTACCCGGAGGGCGCCTTCGACAAGCTCTGGGCGGTGAACGTCAAGGCCGTCTTCCGACTCACCACCGCGCTGCTGCCGCAGCTGCGCGCCGCAGCAGGCGCCGACGACCCGGCCCGCGTGATCAACATCGGGTCGATCGACGGCATCCGGGTGCCGTGGATGGAGGTGTACGCGTACTCGGCCACCAAGGCGGCCGTGCACATGCTCACCCGCGGCCTCGCCCACCAGCTCGCCGGCGAGCAGATCACAGTCAACGCGATCGCGCCCGGACCGTTCGAGAGCAAGATGATGGCGTTCGCGCTGGACGACCCGGACTCGCGCGCGGCCATCGAGCAGCAGGTGCCGCTGGGCCGGATCGGCCGCCCCGAGGACATGGCGGGCACCGCGATCTACCTGGCGTCGCGGGCGGGCGCATACCTGACCGGAGCGGTCATCCCGGTCGACGGCGGGATCACCACGCGCGGCTGACGCGTACCCCGGGTTGGAGACGGGCCGGGGCCGCGCGGACTCGGCAGATCCGCGCGGCCCCGGGTGTCGCCGTGTCAGCGACCGGCCAGCAGCCGGTTCACCGCGGTGTCGACGTCCAGGTGCTCGGCCTCGCGGCCGCGTGGGACGACGACGTAGGTCCGGCGCAGGAAGCGCACCAGCACGCTGCGCGGAACCTCGAACAGGGCGTTGCCGTCCGGCGACGACAGCGCCAGCGCGACGAAGTCGCCGCGCGGGGTGGCCCACGGCCAGACCCGCACATCACCGATGCCGGCCGGCTCGTCGAGCCCGGTGACCAGCAGTTCGCGAGCGAACGACCAGCTCACCGCCTCGCCGCCGGCGGACTCGGCATGGAACAGGACATGGACCGCATACGGGTCAGCAGGGTCGTAACGCAGACTGGCACGCACCGGCAAGGCGGTGGCGTCAGGCGCGACGAGCCTTAGCGACGTCTCGACCTCTACGGTCGTCGGTCGGATGACACTCATGGACGTTCTCCCCCCGGCACCGCTGCGGAACGCGCGTGTCCCGCTTTTCCCATACTCAGGTGCTGCTCCTGGCTACGCTCCGCCATACGCTGACTTCACCCAGTGGTGGGAAGGGGTTCCGAAAGCCCTCGGGACCACCTGGCCCCGCGTAGAATTTCCGGTTCCGCCCACTCCGTCGTTCCGCCCGGCAACGGGTGGTTCAGTCGTCGACTTACTCCGGTAACGTCCAGTCGTGAGCAGGGGTGACGGTCCCGCGCGACACTGGGGGTGGAAATGGTCACGAGGGGCTCCTCGGTGACGTCGCGGACCACGGCCGAATCGCCGAAAGGTGCGGCCCGAGCAGCCGAAAGTCGGGGGTACGAGGTGCCGGTGGAAGGGCGGTCGCAAGGCGCTCTCATGGAGCAGCGCCGGCGGCGACGGGGCTGGCGCGGACGCCTGCACACCACGCTCGACCTCATCCGCGCCAACCCCACCGGCCGCGTCGCCCTGAAGATCTTCATCGGCATCCTCGGCGCCATCGTCGTCACAGTCGGCATCGCGCTGATCCCGCTACCAGGGCCCGGCTGGCTGCTGGTCATCGCCGGCCTCGGCGTCTGGGCGGTCGAGTTCCACTGGGCGCGACGGCTGCTCGCTTTCACCCGCCGGCACGTCAACTCCTGGACGCGCTGGGTGAAGATGCGGTCGCTGGGCGTGCGGTTCGTGCTCGGCGCGGTCGGGCTCGCGTTCGTGTCGGTGGTGGTGTGGCTGTCGCTCAAGTACAGCTTCGGCATCGACGTGGTGGCGGAGGCGCTGCACTACCTCGCGACGCACTGAGGCCCGGTTTTTGGTCCAGGCGGGTGATCGGGTAGAGTCATGCGCGCTGAGGGCGATTAGCTCAGCGGGAGAGCGCTTCGTTCACACCGAAGAGGTCACTGGTTCGATCCCAGTATCGCCCACGCAGGTCAAAGGCCACTTCCCGGCTTCGGGAGGTGGCCTTTCTGGTTGCGTACAGCAGCTTTGTACAGCAGTTCTCGTCAGCGGCTCAGGGAGTCGCCGAGGCGCTTGAGCGCTTCTCTCGTCTTTGTCGATGTGACCTGCGTGTAGATCTCCATCGTTACGGAGAAGCGGGCGTGCCTGAGCACCTGCATGGCGACTCTGGGATGGACGTCGAGGTCGGCCAGGAGCGTGGCGCAGGTGCGCCGGGCGTCGTGGACGGTGATCGGCTTGACGCCTGCCTTGTCGCACCGCGTCTGCCAGGAGCGTTGGAGGTTGCGGGGCTCGATCGGGTGTGCCGTAGCGGGTGGTGAAGACGAGGTCGGTTTCGTGCCACGCCTTGCCGGCGGCTGCTCTCGCCTCGTCGCGTTGTTCGCTCCGCAGTTTCAGGGCCGTTAGGCAGATGTCGGGCAGGGGGAGGGTGGCGTCGGACGCCTGGGTCTTGGACGGCAGGCAAAGGTCGTGCTGGGCCGCTCAACGGATTCGGAGAGCCGGTATATCGGCCGGTGGGATCGAGAGCCGACGGGGCGTGGCCCGCATCAGCGGCAGGAAGGCCGCCCGGCATCTCCGGCGTCGAGTCCAGCGATCCGGTAGGAAGCCGCGCTGGCGTGGCGATGAGGGCCGGAGTAGCACCGGGTGCCGACACGTCAACGTGCCGTGAAACTGCCGTCGAGCCAATCAGGCTCGGCGTTGCCTACAGAGCGATGCGGTTGACGACCGATCGCTGGACCGGACCGGTGTACTCGGTGAGCCTGAAGCGGCGATGCGCATCCGTGGGATGAACGGTGACGGCGACAACGCTCTCGTCTTCGAATCGCAGCGCGAAGACGGGGTCGAGTTCGCACAGGAATGCAAACGCCTCGCGGTCTTCGTCGCTGTCGCTGACCAGGCGACCATTCGCCTCCCAGCCGCCGGTAGCGGCGGCGATCACGACGGCCACCTCGACGCTGTCGAGCAGAGTGGACGAGTTCGCCCACCAGTCCAGCCAGCACCGGCCCTCGAAGCGGTCCATGCCGTCATCCTTTCAGGGCGAGGCCCGGACGGCTGCCAGCCTGTCGGGTCTCGGGACGTGCGTGACGGAGTGAAGTGACCCCTATCGGCCGGACACCTCGATGTCTGTCAGGGACTCTTGGTGGAGCTTCTCGTAGGTGTCGGGGCTGACGTTACCCAGACGGCTGTGCCGACGGCGAGGGTTGTAGAAGCCCTCGATGTAGGAGAACACCTCCATCTCCAGTTCATGCCGCGATGGCCAGGCCCGGGTGTAGACCAACTCGGTCTTGAGGGTGGCGAAGAACGACTCGGCCATGGCGTTGTCGTAGCAGTCGGCGACCGAACCCATTGAGGCCAGGACGCCGCAGGAGCGCAGGGTGCGGCCGAACTCGAACGAGGTGTACTGGGTTCCGCGGTCGGAGTGGTGAACCAGCTGCTCGCGGGCGGGTCGGCGGTGCTGGATGGCCATGCCGACGGCGTCGAGGATCAGCTCGGTGCGCAGGTGATCGGCCATTGCCCACCCGACGACGCGGCGGGAGTAGGCGTCGACCACGACCGCGAGGTAGAGGAAGCCTTCCCAGGTGCGTAGGTAAGAGATGTCGGCGACCCAGAGCCGGTTCGGTGCGGTCGTGCTGAACTGCCGCTGGACCAGGTCCGGGGCGGTCGCGGTCGAGGCGGCTTTGCGGCGGGGCTTGCCGCGTCGGCGCCGGTGGGCGCCCTCGATGCCGGCCAGGCGCATCAGCCTCGCTACCGCTTTGCGGTTCCAGCGGTGGCCGCGCTCGTGCAGCTCTGCGGTCAGCCGGCGGGCGCCGTAGACGCCGCGGTGCTCCGACCAGGCCTGCCGGGTCAGCTCGACCCGGGCGTGGTCGTGGCGTTCTCTGTCGGTGGCGCGTTGCCGGCCGGCGCGTAACCACTGGTAGAAGGCGCTGTGGCCGACGCCGAGGAGCCGGCAGAGCAGACGGACCGGGTAGGTGGTCTTCTCCGCGTCGATGAACCGGTACACGTCGGCACGGTTCACCGCTCCGTCTCGCGTGCGAAGAAGACCGCGGCTTTTTTCAGGATCTCCTTCTCCAGTTCCAGCTGGGCGACCTGGCGCCGCAACCGGATCAGCTCGGCCCGCTCGTCAGCGGCCAGGTCGCTGGGCCGGCCGCCGTCGCGCTCCTGCCGCAGCCGGTCGACCCAGTTGCGCAGCGTCTCGTGGTTGACGCCCAACTCCCGACCGACGTCACGGATCGGGCGACCGGAGTCGAGCACCAATGCCGCGGCCTGGCGCCGGAACTCCTCGGGGTACTTGCTCTGTCGAGCCACAGCGTTTCCTCCTCCTCGGCAGAATGCCAAGTCAGGAGGTGTCCGGCTTCAGGGGGTCACTTCAGAGGTTGCCACTAACTATGCCTGACGGTCAGCCGGAAGCCTGCCGTAGATGTCGACAGCAACGGTGACAGCAACCGGCGTGGACACAACCACCCAGTAAGGGACGACGCCGGACGGTTGGCCCGAGGCCAGGGACGCCGACGGACCCTGCCGGACAGGACGCCCAGAACTTACAAGCGAGGGGTCGAGGCCGTCGGGTCGCGAGATGGCGGCCGGCTGTTCGATAACCGGCCAGCTGTTCTTTACACGCATGCTCATCGATTGACATGATCGTCGGGGAAGGTTGCTGTTCCCTCCTTGACGAAAGGCGGCAGCCATGCCGATCGCGCCCGTTATCCCCATCCCGCGTTCCAGGCGGCGTGCCGCCGCGATCACTGTCGCCACTGTCGTGGGTGCCGCTCTCGCCGTCGTGAGCGGACAGTCGGCTTCGGCTACGCCTCCGGGCATCCCGTCCAAGGCGACGGCGCAGTCGCAGCTCAACGCCATGACAGTGGCAGCGCAGGGCTCGATGGCCGGCTACTCGCGGGACCTGTTCCCCCACTGGATCACCATCACCGGCACCTGCAACACCCGCGAGCAGGTCCTCAAGCGCGACGGCACGTCCGTTGTGGTCAACAGCTCCTGCGCCGCTACGTCCGGCCGCTGGTACAGCCCCTATGACGGTGCGACCTGGTCCGCCGCCTCTGATGTCGACATCGACCATGTCGTGCCCCTGGCGGAGGCGTGGCGGTCAGGGGCCGACTCATGGACGACGAGCCGTCGGCAGAGCTTCGCCAACGACCTGACGCGCCCGCAGCTGATCGCGGTCACCGACAACGTCAACCAGTCCAAAGGCGACCAGGACCCCTCGACGTGGCAGCCGTCCCTGACGTCGTACCGCTGCACCTACAGCAAGATGTGGATCACCGTGAAGTACAACTGGGGCCTGACGCTTCAATCCTCCGAGAAGTCAGCACTGCAGGACATGCTCAACACCTGCGCCTTCTAACCGCGAGAGGCAGCCCAGCCGACGACGCGGAGGCGGACGAGCGGCCGGGCCGGCGAGCAGGTACCTGCGTCAGGCGGGCGAGGGGAGGCAGCCAGGAGGCTCGCCCTCTACCTGGCCGCCCAGCTCGTTGACGCCGCCCAGGACCTGGCCCACGTCCCCGCCGGCCACCTGCACCACCGCTTCCTCGGGTGGACCCGATGAGCATCCTTCAGCCTGGCGACGAGAAGTTCCACTACAGCGACGGCTCCCACAAGTGGACCCCGCCAGACCTGGACTACGACCAGGAGGTCTGGGAGGAACAGGTCCGCCAGCACAAGCAAGGCCACCTCAGAAACGAGCGCCCCAAGGTCCGCATCCAACGCCTGATCTAACGCCAGCAGTACAGCAGCGAAGTACAGCAGCCGTGCAAGCCGAACCAGGCCGAGCAGCACACCAACAGGGCACCTGACCTGGTATCGAGCCTGATCCGACCGGCTCGCCGACATTTCACACCGAAGAGATCACTATTTGACCCCACGGGTGCCGTGGGCCAAAGCCCCTTCCCCGAGAAGTGAGCAGCGTGGGCATCCGCGTGCGGAGAGTCGGGGTACCGTCGATGTGGTGGCGGCCGGCTGATTCGCTTGGCCTCTTGAGCTTGGGAGCGGCGCTATGGCCTCGTCCGTCGATCCGCGCTTTGGGGTAGCTCTGCGTGAGTTTCGGGAGCGGCGTGGCCTGTCGCTTCGGTCTCTCGGGCAACTCGCTCATCGGAGTAAGAGCCATCTGCACGAGTTGGAGGCAGGGCTCAAGGCTCCGACGGTCGACACAGCGCGCCACCTGGACCGGATTCTCGACGCCGGGGGAGTGCTTGCTCGGCTGGTCGATGCGCCGATCGACCATGCGGCCGAGGCCGGCGAGTTGCGAGCGAGAGTCGCCGCCAGTGATGTCAGCAACGACATGCTCGAACGGATCGAGCAGGGCGTTGACGACCTCGCCAGCTCCTATCCGACGATGGCACCGGCGGATCTGTTGCCGTTGGTGCGGCGGCACCTCTCCTATGTGGTGCGGCTGCTCGACGGACGGGTAACGCTTGCTCAACAGCGTCGGCTGTTGGTTGCCGGCGGTTGGTTGGCGGTGCTGCGGGCCACGGTTCACATCGACCTGCGGCAGCGGAATGCTGCGGCTGCTCATCTGCGAGCTGCTCGTGACCTTGCTGAACATGCTGAGCATCCCGAAATTCAGGCGTGGTGTCTGGAGACGCGGGCTTGGGACGTGTTGACACAAGGTGACTACCGTTCAGCACTCGATCTTTCCCAGCAAGCTCAACGGGTTGCACCTCAGGGCAGCTCTGCCAGGATTCAGGCGACTGCTCAGGAGGCCCGTGCATGGGCTCGCATCGGAGACGTTGCTGCCACCCGACGAACGCTGGACCGGGTAGAGCGATCGGCGGCGAATCTTCCCGTTCCCGAGCGAGCCGAGCATCACTATCGCTACGACCCTGCCAAGGCCGCCGCCTACACGGCCACGACTTTGGCGTGGGCCGGTGACCCGGGCGCCGAGCAGGTGGCTCGGGCCGTAGTGGCCGATCTGGATCCGCACGGCGATGGGGGAGCGCGGCCACGCCGGTCGGCATCGGCGCGTCTCGACCTCGGACTTGCCCTCGTCGCGGCCGGTCAGCCGGACGAAGCGGTTGCGCTCGGGGCGCAGGCCGTGGCATCCGGGCGAGTGGTGCCGTCGAACTGGTGGCGAGCCGCGGAACTGCTGGCCAAGGTCGAGGATCTCGGAGTGCCCGAGGCCGCGATGTTCCGTGAACTGTGCGTCGAGTATGCGCCGAGCCGACGATCAACAGCGGACAGCACACCTGGTTAGCGGACAGTCACCTTCTGGATCGTAGACGCGCGCGGCGCGACGCTGGACCTCACTGAACCGGGCGCGGATCGAGGCACATCAGTAGGTGCCCCTTCGTGCTCTCATCACGGAGGGCCAGAAGATGACGGTGCCTATCGGGCTCCTGCGGCGACTCGTAGGCCGGCACCTCCCGTCGATTCCGACGGCGTACGGCGTCGGGCAGCGCATCCAGATGATGGAGCAGGACATCGCCCGGCGGCGGTTGCTGGACCAGGCGCGAGGCGGGCAACAGGCCCCGGCGGGCGCCGGGGACACATCGATGTCGCGAGAGCGGCGCGTCTCGTACGACGAATACCTTTCTGCCACCGCGCTGACTCTTGCCCGACGGCATCGGCCGGTGTGGTCGTGGCGGCTCTGGCGGCGCATCTGCCGCTGCGGAGACGACCTCCCGTGCCGCGTCCGGCATCGGATTCCGATCAATCGTGGCCACTGGCCGTCGGGAGGGTGAGCAGTGACCAGTGAGCAGGAACAGGCGATCGTCGCGGTTCACGTACGAGGGCTCGACGGCATGTGTGCCGGGTGCCGGGCGTGGTGGGCGCGGCTGACTCCGTACCCGTGCTGGCAGGTGGAATGGGCGACGAGCCGGCAGGCGCGGGCGGACACCGCGCGGTTCCTGGAGGGGGTGCGGTGACCACCCACGGCCCGGTCATGCCGCTCTGGAGCTGCGGTGGCTGCGACCTGCCATGGCCGTGCCCGACCCGCAAGCGCGAGCTGCGCGCGGAGTACGAGGACGCTCCGGTGTCGCTGGCCCTCTACCTCGGTGCCTACCTCGTCCAGGCCACCGAGGACATGCCCTGGACGCCGGCCGGCGTGCTGCACCGTCGCTTCCTCGGCTGGACCAGGGAAACCGGCCACCTCATGCCGGTAGTACAGCAGCGAAGTACAGCAACCGTGCCAGCCGAACCAGGCCGAGCAGAACACCAACAGGGCGCCTGACCTCGTATCGAGCCTGATCCGACCGGCTCGCTGAGAGTGCACACCGAAGCGGTCGGCGCGACTTCCGCTGTCGGCCTCAGTGCTGCCCGAGAGCTCGAAGGACATAGCCTGGCTCTACGTCAGACGCTGCCACGTCAGGCAGTACGAGAGACGCGGTACCGGGAGGCGAGTGCAGCTCAACGTAGGCGCGGGTTGCGGCCACGACGTAGCCGCCACACAGAACCTCTACCATGTCGCCTTGGCGCAGGTCGGTCGGACTACAAGACCCGGACACGATCAGTGGGCGGCCCGTGACGTCGAAGACGTGGGCGATCACCATCTCGAATCGCGGTTCCGGCACCAGCCGAGTGTAGGAACCGTTGGCGAAGAGGCCGTCTGACGTCCGCCGCAGCCACCCGCGACACTGGCTCGTATGGTGCGCGGCCCACTTGGGCCTGCGGATACTGGTCGGATGACCATCGAGTTTCCCGCACCCACCGTCCCGGCCGCCGGTCGTACGGAGGTGTTCCTGCGCTACCTCGACTACTTCCGGGACACGGTGGTGGCGAAGGTGCTCGCGCTGTCCGAGGACGACGTGCGCTGCAGCGCGCTGCCGTCCGGGTGGACGCCGCTGGAACTGGTCAAGCACCTGCGGTACGTGGAGCTGCGCTGGATCGAGTGGGGATTCCAGGGGCGCGAGGTCGGCGACCCGTGGGGTGACCGGCGAGACGAGCGGTGGTTCGTCGGGCCGGAGGAGACCCGGGCCGACCTGCTGGCCGCGCTGCGCGCGCAGGGCCGGCACACGCGGGCGGTGGTGGAGGGCAGCGACCTCGACGCGATCGGCGCGCCCGGTGAGCGTTGGGACGGCGCCGACCCGGCGTCGCTGGAGCGGGTGCTGTTCCACCTCGTGCAGGAGTACGCCCGCCACCTCGGGCACCTGGACATCGTGGCAGAACTGGCAGGCGGCCCAACCGGCGAGTAGTAGATCGTACTGCTCCCGCCGCCGGGCCTCACCCGAACCGGCTGTCCGCGCGGGCGGCGGCGACAGCGGCTGCCATCCGGGTCAGGCGTGCGCCCTGGAAGCAGGCCGTCTCGAGGACAGCTTTGACGTACTCGGGATCCCGGCTGGCGCGGCTCTCCACCAGGCTGACGCCGTACGGGTTTCCGCCGGCGGCGTGAGCGGTGTCGTAGTTCAGGTAGCCCGTGGGGAGGATGATCGACCCCCAGTGGTGGAAGGTCTGGTAGAGGCTGAGCAGGGTTGCCTCCTGGCCGCCGTGTTCCTCATAGGTGGCCGTGAAGCCGGTCGCCGGCTTGTCGGCCAGTTCCTCCGCCTGCCACGGGACGGTCGTGGTGTCGAGAAACTGGCGCAGCTGGGAGCAGATGTTCCCGAAACGGGTCGGCGTGCCGAAGGCGTACCCGTTGGCCCACCGAAGGTCGTCCAGGGTGGCGACCGGGATGTCGGCAGTGGCGTCGAGGTGGGCTCGCCACTGCGGCTTGGCATCGATGACGTGCTCCGGTGCCAACTCTGCCACCCGGCGCAGGCGGACCTCCGCGCCGGCGTCGGCGGCTCCGTCGACAAATGCCTGCGCGAGCCGGTGCACAGTGCCGGTGGCGGAGTAGTAGATGACGGCGATCCTGGCATCGGTGTGCATGGTGCCTCCTGGGGTCGGCTCGGTTCTCGGTCAACCGTGCCGATCAGGCTTACCGTTCGCTGACCATCCCCTTACCGACGCCGCTGAACGGCTGTTCGTCGAGGTCGAGCTGCGCGCCGCGGCTCATTTCGGCGGCGAGTTCGTCGCTGCCGAGCGCCTCCCGGAGGCGGACGGTGATGCGCTGGACGTCATGTTGCTCCCCGGAAGGAAGCGGCGCTCCGGCGGCCTCGCGCAGCGTCCGCGACGCGGCGAGCAGCCGCGCGGCGGTGCGACTGTCACCGCCGAGACTGATGGCCCCGGCCAGGCCCTCGAGAGCCAGGGCGACCGCCCGTTGATCCCCGGTGGCGCGCGCCGCGTCGAGCGACTCACGGTGGTGGCGCTCGGCGAGGACAGCATCACCGCGGTGCTCCGCGATGAATCCCAACTCGGCCAGCGCGAGCGCGCAGCCCGGCAGGAAGCCGGCGCGGCGGTTCCAGTCGAGGAGGTTTCGCTGCTGGGTCTCGGCGGCGTCGAGGTCGCCCCGCCGTCGCGCGATCATCGCCAGGCCCGTGCCGGCGAAGGCGGCGGCTGAGCGGCTCGACTGTTCCTGCGCCACCTGTAGCGCGCGGTCGTGACTGACGGCGGCCTCGTCGAGGTCGCCCCTCAAGATGGCGAGCCGGCCGATGCATGCCAACTGCCGGGACACCGACGTCCACAGTCGCAGGTGTTCGGCGATGCGCAGCGCCTCCCGGTAGCGCGTGGCGGCGCGATCGTAGTCGCCGTGGATCTCGGCCAGGGTTCCCAGCAGGCTCGTCGGATGCACCTGTCCCCAGCGGTCGCCCACCTGCTCGAACAGCGACCGGCTGGTCTCGCAGTCACGCTGCGCGGCGGGCAGGTCGCTGCGGAGTACGAGCGCGAGGTCCGCTCGGATGGCACAGGCGGCAGCGATGCCCCACCGGTCCCCGCCGGCGCGGAACGCCGCCAGCGCCGCGTCGACCAGGACGGCGGCCTCGCCCGGATCTCCGGAGCCGAGCATCATGAAGGCGAACAACCACTGCGCGAACGCCTTCTCCGGCCCCTCGGTGTCCTGGTAGCTCTCCAGGATCCGCTGCCGGGGAGCGGTCGGATCGCCGTCCCGGGTGGCGAGAGCGGTCAGCCACATCTCCGCATGTCGCCGCAGGCCGTCCGGTGCGACGTCGTCCTCGCTCCTCGGGACGATGTCCAACGCCGTTCGCAGTGACCGGCTCACCTCTCCGAATCGACCCCGGAGAAGCCGGTACCAGGACAACGAGGTGGCGAGCGCCAAGCCCACGCGGGCCTGACCGTCGGTGGCGGCGACGTCGAGTGCCGCCCGGAGGTTTGCGTTCTCGGCGTCGAGCTCGCGCAGCGCACGACTCTGATCGTGACCACGTAGCCGTCCGGCGGCCTGCTCGGCGAGACGGGCGAAACACGTGACGTAACGGCGACGAGTTTCGGGCAGTTCGGCGGCGCTGCCGAGCTGTTCCAGACCGTAGGCAGCCACCGTCTCCGGTAGGCGAAAACGTCGCGGACTCTCGTCGTGCCGCACCATGACCAGCGATCGGTCGATCAGGCGTGCCAGCACATCGAGGACCTCGTCCGATGCCACCTGCCCGCCACCGCACACCTGCTCGGCGGCGGCCAGGGTGGCGCCGTCGGCGAAGACCGCAAGCCGGCGCAGCACCGCGCGTTCGGGAGGCGACAGCAACTCCCAACTCCAGTCGATCACGGCGCGAAGCCCCTGCTGACGCGGGGGCGCGGTGCGCCGGCCGGATGACAGCAGCCGGAAGCGATCGTCGAGCCGTGCCGCCAGCTCGCCCGGGTCGAGAACGGCCAGACGGGACGCGGCCAGTTCCAGCGCCAGCGGTACGCCGTCGAGACGCCGGCAGATGACGGCGACCGCGTCCGCGTTCCGCTGATCGACGGTGAACCCCGGCTCGGTGGCGCGGGCGCGGGCTACGAAGATCCGAACCGCCGGAGCCTCGGCGATCTGCCGCGCGCCGGCTCCGGGCTCCGGCAGGCCAAGCGGCGGCACCGGAAAGACGACTTCGCCGGGGATCCCGAGCGGCTCGCGGCTCGTCGCCAGGATGCGCAGGTCGGCCGCGGCTCCGAGGAGTTTCTCGGTCAGTCGAGCGACCGGCGCCACCACGTGTTCGCAGTTGTCGAGCAGCAACAGCATTCGCCGACCCCGCAGCGCGGTGACCAGCCGGTCCATCGGCTCGCGCGGTGGTCGGTCCCCGGGCAGGCCGGGCGGACCGTCGTCCCGGATCTCGAGCGTCGCCGCCACCATGTCGACGATCTCGGTGCAGGTCGCGTGGTCGCCGCAGTACGGCTGGCCGGCCAGCTCGACGAGCCACACTCCAGCGGGGAACGTGTCACCCAGCGCACGGGCGGCCTCGATCGCCAGCCTGCTCTTTCCCACCCCACCGAGACCGGTCAGGGTCACCAGCCGCTCGTTCGTCAGCCGCTCCCGCACCGCCTCGACGGCCGCGTCGCGCCCGATCAGCCCACCGTACGGACCAGGCGACAGAGGCGCCGGCAGGTTGGTTCGGGCCGGAGTCGACGCCGGTGCCGGCGACTGGAGAGCGGGATCCTGGCGCAGGATCGCCCCGTGCAGCTCGACCAACTCCCTGCCGGGATCGATGCCGAGTTCGTCGCGCGCCTGCCGACGGAACTGCTCGTAGGCGAACAGCGCCTCATGCTGGCGTCCCGAGCCGTACAGGGCGCGCAGGTGCGCGGCCCGTAGTCGCTCACGCCACGGATGGCGTGCGACCAGGTCGCTCAGTTCCCCGGCGAGCAGGTGGTGCTCACCAAGATCGAGCCGGGCCTCGGCCAGCTCCTCCAGCGCGGTCAGGCGCTGGTCGTTGAGCCGCTCGACCGCCTGGCGGACGAATCGCTCGTCACTGAAGTCGGCGTACGGGGAACCGCGCCAGAGCGACAGGGCCTCCGTCAGCGTCGCCGCCCGCACAGCCGGCTCCCGCTGCGCGCTCGAACGTAGCAACAGAGCGGCGAAGCGACCGGCGTCGACCGATTCCGACGGCGTCCGCAGCCGGTAGCCGGCTTCACCGGACTCGACCAGCGCACGGCCACCCACCTCGCCCGCCCCCAGTGCGCGGCGCAACTGCGACACCTTGGTCTGGAGCGCCCCGAGCGCGTTGCCGGGCGCCTCGTCACCCCAGAGATCTTCGATCAGCCGGTCGGCGGTCACCGGGCGCCCCTCGTGAACCAGCAGGTCAGCCAGCAGACCACGCACTTTGAGGCCGGGCACGGCGACAGGAGTGCCGTCCGACGTCCACACCGCGACGTCGCCCAGCACTCCGAACCTCATCGCTTCACACTAGCCAGCCGGCTGTCCCGCCCCGCGAACGTCCGCCGACCGCGGGTCTGCTCACCAGAAGCGGTGCGGGGTCACCGACGCGTACGTCAGCCGGTCATCAGTCGATGGTAAGGAGCCCCGGGCAGGCTGAACCGAGCCGACACCGGAGGAACGACATGGATCAGCTACAGCGGCGCCGAGCCGCTCACCGTCCCAGGCAGCTCGCACCAGGGCGGGTGGCCACACCCTGGCTCGCCCTGCTGGCCGGTCCGCTGTCGTTCGGGATTGCCGCACCGGCACTGCTGCTCGACGACCTGGCGCGCGCAACGGGTAGCGGGGAACAGGCCGCGGCCGCCGGCGTAACCGCCTTCGGCTGGGGGATCGCGTTGGGGACGCCGCTGCTGGCGGCGCTGCTCGCCCGTCGCGGCGTAGGAGCGGTCCTGACCGTCGCGTCCGCGCTGGTGGCCGCGGGGACGCTCCTCCTCGTGCTGATCCCGAGCGTGCCGGCGATGGTGGCCGGTGCGGCGGTGCAGGGACTGGGGTCCGCCGGACTCACCGTGACGGCGATGAAACTGGCCGACTCGGCCCGGCAGATGGGCGTGGTCGCCGCGTCGCTGGCGGTCGTCGGGGCCACCGGTCCGCTGACCGGGGCACTGATCGCCGACCTCTCGTCGTGGCAGGTGGCGCTGGCGTTGCCGCTGCTGGCGGTACTCGCCGTGCCCGCGGCTCGCCGCGGCACCACCGCAGCGGACGCGGTGCCGGCGCCATTCGATTTCTTCGGGATGACCATCCTGGCCATGCTGGTCACCGCTGCCGTCCTCATTCCGCACCGACCGCTGGTGGCCGGCCCGGCCACCGTCGTACTGCTGCCTCTGCTGGTGTTCTGGATGAAGGTCCGTCCGGACGGCTTCCTGCCTGCTGCGGTGGCACGGAACGGCCGGTTCCTCGCGGCGTGCGCGCTGGCCTTCGCGCTGGGGGTGGGGAACTTCGCCCTGCTCTACGCCGCGCCGGACCTGCTGCGACAGCACGCGGGATGGGCAGGCACCCTGAGCGGGACCGTGCTGCTGGCGCCGTACCTGATCGGCGGCATCTGCTCCGGGTTCCTGGTCGCGGCATCCGTGCGAGTGTCACGCCGCGTCGCGGCCGCCGCGTTGCTCGTCACCGGCGCCACCGCGCCGCTGCTGGCGGCGGTCACCACCGCCGTACCGCTGCTGCTTGCGGCGATGACGCTCGGCTCCTTGGCCGCCGCGACCGGCCAAGGCGTACTCGCCCTGCACGCGGCCGGCGTCGTGTCCGCCTCCCACCGGGCCGAAGCCCTGGGTCTGTTCAACCTCGCCTACCTGCTCAGCGTCGCGATCGGACCAGTGGTTGCCGTGACGCTCTCGCACCCAACCGCTTGAGGGCCCCGACGCGCAGTTCAACGTCGGCCGCCTCGGCGTCGTGGCCTGCGTGGCGCAGCGTTCGAGAGGATCTGGACCACTCGTCCCATGGTTGAAACGATCTAGACGACGTCGCCGGTTGGGCTTCTGGAGCACCGCAGTGCGTTGAAGAAGGCGCGCAGGTCGGCAGCGAGCAGATCGGGCTCTTCCTGGGCGAGGAAGTGGCCGCCGACGCTGGGCTCGCGCCAGTGGGTGAGGTTGGCGTAGGTGCGTTCGGCGAACGACCGGGGCAGGCCGGCGTCCTCGACGCTGACAGTGATACCGGCGGGCACGGTGACCATCGGCAGGTGTGGGGCCAGGTGGTCGTCACGGTAGGGGCGGAAGGACGTGCCGATGCAGTTGGTGACCCAGTACAGCATCACGGTGGTCAGCAGCTCGTCGAAGCCGAAGCGGCGGGAGATGTCGCCGCCACAGTCGCTCCAGCGCTGGTACTTCTCGATGACCCATGCGGCCAGGCCGGACGGCGAGTCGCTCAGCGCGGCCGCAAGGGTGTCGGGCCGTGTCTCCTGGACGATTCCGTAGCCCCAGTCATCTTGGGCCTTCGCGTCGAGCTTGGCGATGAACGCCTCCTCGGCCGGGCTGAGGTCACCCCTGCGGTCCGCCGGCGGGAACTTGATGTGCTGCGAGAAGACCCCGATGACCCGATCTGCGTGGCGGGCGCCGAGCCACGTCGACACGCCGGATCCGACATCGCCACCGTAGGCGCCGAAGCGGTCGTAGCCCAGACGGGTCATCAGCTCGGCCCACACGTCCGCGACGGCCGCCTCGGTCGTCGGGCCCTCGGCGAGTGGTCCGGAGAAGACGAAGCCCGGCAGGCTCGGTATGACGAGGTCGAAGTCTGCGAGCCGGGACACCAGGGGCAGCATCTCCGTGTACGTGCTGGGCCAGCCGTGGGTCAGGATCAGCGCCGTGGCGTCGGGCGATGCCGAGCGGACATGAACGAAGTGGATCGGCGTGCCTCGGACCGTGGTGACGAACTGGGGGTATCGATTGAGGGCACGCTCGACCGCACGCCAGTCGAATCCGTCGAGCCAGTACCGCACCAGATCTGCCAGGTACCCGGGGTCGGTGCCGGCGGCCCACGGCTCTCCCGGGGCGGCCGGCGCGAGCCTCGTCCGCGAAAGCCGAGCGCGCAGGTCGTCCAGGACGGCTTCGGGCACATCGATGCGGAAGGGCGTCACCCGATCATGGTCCCATCGCCAGGAGTCACTCGGCAGCCGCCCGAATGGGCAGGCTGCCGCACGGCGATCGGCAGCCACGATCCGGGAGACTCGATCACCGATCCGCCGGGGAGCGTGATTCAGGCCGGAACCGCTGCGAGGCGGCACTATCGTGTCCACGTGCCTTCAGACGTACGTCCGGCCCTGGATGTGTTGATGCCCGCGGCGTTCCTGGGCCACGGCAACCCGATGAACGCCCTCGAGGTCAACCGGTACACCTCCGCGTGGAGAGCCTTCGGCGCAGCGGTGCCGCGTCCCCGCGCGATCCTGGTGGTCAGTGCCCACTGGTACATCAACGCCACGGCCGTCACCGCGATGCCCCGGCCGAGGACCATCCACGACTTCTACGGGTTTCCGCAGGAGCTGTTCGAGGTGCAGTATCCGGCGCCGGGGCTGCCCGAACTGGCTGAGGAGGTCAGTGACGTCGTCCATCCGACCTGGGTCGGGGCGGACGTCGACAGCTGGGGCATCGACCACGGCACCTGGTCGGTGCTGATGCACGCCTTTCCGGACGCGACGATTCCCGTCGTCCAGCTCAGCATCAACGCCGACAAGCCGATGGACTACCACCTTCAACTCGGCGCCCGGCTCGCTCCACTGCGCCGGCGTGGAGTGCTGATCGTGGCGAGCGGCAACGTCGTGCACAACCTGCGCGGCATGGACTGGGCGCTGGCCGACGACGGCTTCGACTGGGCGCGACGCTTCGACGAGGACGCCAAGGCCCGGATGTTGACCGACCCGGGCGAGTACGCGACCCTCGACGCGCACGGGGACTTCCGCCGTGCGGTACCGACACCGGATCACTTCATCCCCGCGTTGTACCTCGCCGGTCTGGCCGCCGCCACGGACACCCCCGACACCGAGGTCCTCGTCGACGGCTACGCCTACGGCTCGCTGTCCATGACGGCCTACACCCTGGGCATGTCCTGTCCACCGGCTGCCGGCCGGGGCGGATCCCCGCAGCCACCGCCCGGCCTGCCGCCGGACGGCTCCAACATCTGAGCAAGCGCCGGCTGGTCGAATGGCCCTATGGATCAAGGTGCAGTCGCGGTGGGTCCGGCGCTCGCCGCCGTACTCGTCGTTCTCGTGCTCGTCGCCGTGGCAACGGTGCGGGCCGGCCGGCTCGGCCACGCCCGTGGCATCGCCACGGCGGCGCTGCGCGCGGTGGTGCAGTTGTGCGCCGTGGCGCTGCTCATCACTGCCGTCCTGCGGTCGTGGTGGGCCAGCGCCGGGTTCATCACGCTGATGATCCTGGTCGCGGCGGCGACCTCCGCGCGCCGGGTCAGCTCGCTTCGCCTCGGCTGGCCGGTGCTGGCGCCGATCGCGGCCGGCGCGCTCCCGGCCTCCGCCCTCGTCGTGGCCTCCGGCGCGGTGCCGCTGACCGAGGTCGCGGTCGTTCCGATCGCCGGAATCCTCATCGGCGGGGCGATGACGGCCACCTCCCTGGCGGGCCGCCGCGCGTTGGACGAGCTTCGCGACCGCCACGGCGAGTACGAGGCGGCACTGGCGCTGGGCCTCGTGCCGCGGGATGCGGCGCTGGAGATCTGCCGGCCCAGCGCGGGGCAGGCGCTGGTGCCCGCGCTGGACCAGACACGCACCGTCGGCCTGGTCACACTCCCCGGTGCCTTCGTCGGCGTGCTGCTCGGCGGCGGCACACCCGTCCAGGCCGGGGCAGCCCAGCTACTGGTCCTGGTCGCGCTCCTGGCCGTCGAGGCGATCGCCGTCGCGGTGACCGTCGAGCTGGTCGCCAACGGACTGCTTCGCCGACCGGGTCCTGCCGTCTAGGTTCCGCTTCGACGTCTGACCGCCTGGCCGGGAGAGAACCCGAAAACGGGATGGTTCCCCCGTGCCGGTGCCCGGGTGACCTGGGTACGGTCGCCCGGGCACCGCGGGCTATGCCGTCGGCCTTGCTTCGTGCAGGATCCGGGCCAGCTCGGCCGGCCGGCTGAGCATCGGCCAGTGCCATGTCGGCAGTTCCTCGTACCGCCACGAATCGCCGGCCATGTGCCGGCACAGCGGCACGGTGGCGGCCATCTCGCGTGCCTGCTCGGCGGTGAAGCTCGACAGCACGCCGAGGCGGGGCAGCTTCTCCCACGCCCCGGTGAGCCGCACCGGGGTGGTGGCAGTCGCCCACGGCTGGGCCACCGACCGCTCATCGAGCAACGCGACGACGGAGTCATCCACGTCTTCTGCGCTCGCCGCCAGCTCGGCCCACGGCGGGGGCGGCAGCCGCCAGCCGTCGCCGTGTTCGGCGACCACCGCCGCGTTGCGTTCACGCTCCGGGGGCGGGCTGAAGTCGTCGTTCGCCGCCCCGTCGGGCAGCGGGCCGGTGTCGACGAAGACCAGTTGGGCGATGCGGTCGGTCATGCGGTCGGCAACGGCTGTCGTCACGACCGCGCCGGCGTAGCTGTGCCCGACGAGCACCACGTCGTGCAGGTCCTCGTAGCGCAGCAGGTTGACCACGTCGGTGACGTGGACGTCGAGGTCGGTGTCCGGGCGGGCCAGGTGGGCGCGCTCGCCCAGGCCGGTCAGGCTCAGCGGATACACCTCGTGGCCGTGCCCGCGCAGGGCAGCGGTGACCGGGCGCCAGGCCCATGCGCCGAGCCAGAACCCGGGAACCAGTACGAAGGTCGTCATGCCTGGCACGCTACGATCAATACCGGACAGGTTCCGCCCGGATTAGGAGTGGGGATTTGTGACCCGGCCGACCGCGCGCGTACTGGCGTTGCTGGAGATCCTCCAGGCCGGCGGCGGCTTCACCGTCGCCGACCTGGCCGGTCGGCTGGGCGTCGACGAGCGCACGGTCCGCCGATACGCCGCGCACCTCGCCGACCTGGGCATCCCGGTCGAGGCCCGGCGCGGCCGCTACGGCGGATACCGGCTCGCGCCCGGATACAAGCTGCCGCCACTCATGCTCACCGACGAGGAGGCGGTCGCCGTCATGCTCGGGCTCGTGGCCGCCGGCCGAGCCGGGCTGGTCACCGCCGAAGGCGCGGCCGCCGAGAGCGCGACCGCGAAGATCCGCCGGGTGCTGCCGGCCGTCCTCGCCCGGCGGATCGATTCGCTGCTGGAGACAGTGGACTTCACCGCACGGGTCCGGAAGCCCGCCCCGGCCGGCATCGAGGTGCTGCTGGTGCTCGCCGACGCGGCCCGACATCAGCAACCGGTGAACATCACGTACACCACCTGGCGCGGCGAGTCCGGCGAGCGCCGGCTCGACCCGTACGGGCTGGTCTTCCACGCCGGCCGGTGGTACGTCACCGGCCACGACCACAACCGCCGGGCCGTACGGACGTTCCGGCTCGACCGCATCGGGACGGCCCGCCCCGCCCCGGGCAGGTTCGACATCCCGGCCGGCTTCGATCCCACCATGCAGGTACTCGCCGGTCTGGCAGCAGTGCCGTACGCGCACGACATCTCCGCGGTGCTGCACACCAGCCTGGAGCAGGCGCAGCGACGGATCCCGCCCTCGGTCGGCACGCTCACCGAGGTTCCCGGCGGAGTGCGCCTCACCGCCCGAGCCGAACGGCTCGACGGTGCGGCACAGATGCTCGCCGGGCTCGGCTGGTCGTTCACGATCGACCGACCGGACGAACTCAAGGACGAGGTACGCGCCCTGGCCGCCCGACTGCTCACCGACGCCGACGCCTGATCGGGCGCTCACCCCGCGTACCGGCCGGATCGCCCCGAGGTGCGCTGTCCCTGGCGGCGGGGCAGTCGGCGGGGAATGATCGGGGTACACCGCGGGCTGCCCGCAGCAGTCCACGGCGCCGCAGAAGGGCGGGTCGACGCCGATGACTCCGACGCAGCTACGGGCCTACGTCGCTGTCGTCCGGCTGGGGTCCGTCAAGCAGGCCGCCGCGCAGCTGGAGGTCTCCGAGTCGGCGGTCTCGCTGCTCATCGGCCAGCTACGGCGGGAGTTCGGAGACCAGTTGTTCACCCGGACGGCGGCGGGGCTGGCCTTCACCCCCGGCGGGCTGCGGCTCGCCAGCCGCGCGGCCGAGATGCTGGGCCTGCAGGACCGTACGGTCCTGGAGGTCAGTTCGGCGGCACACGGCCGCCGGATGCTGCGGGTCGCCGCGTCCAGCGAGTTCGCCGAGTTCGCCGCGCCGAGACTGATCGAGCTGTTCGCCAGACGCGCCGCCGACCTCGACATCGAGCTGAGCGTCTGCGACCCCGGCTCCTTCGAGTCGCTGCTGCTGACCCGGGCCGCGGACATCGCGATGGGGCCGCTGCCGCCGGTGGCCGAACCGGCGATCTCCTGCCGGCCCATGATGAACTACCGGCTCGTGACCGTCGTCGGCCCGGATCATCCGCTGGCCGGTGTGCCGGCGTCACCGGGGCAGTTGCGCGACCAGACCTGGCTGCTCGGGCCTTCGGCCACCAACACGCTGGGCGCTGTCCCGGCGATGCTGCGCCGGCTCGGCGTACCCGAGGAGCGGCAGCAGATCTTCCAGAGCCACGCGGCGGCGTTGGGTGAGGCCCAGCGCGGCCGGGGGATCGCGCCCGCGCTGTCGTTCACCGTCGCGCCGGACGTCCGCGGCGGTCAACTCGTGGCGTTGTCCGGGCCGCACGCCACGGCCGAGGCGGTGTGGCATTCGCTGGTACTCGTCACCCCCGGCACTCCGTCCGTGGCAGCCGAGCTGTGCCGCTTCGCGTCGACGCCCCGGGCGATTCAGGCGATGATGCGCGGCGTGGGCGTCGCGGTGAACCATTTCCGGCCCTCGGTGCACGTGACGCTCTGGAGTTGACCGGCGGCGTCCAGCAGGTCCCGGAACGTCGCGGCCGGCAGGAGCCGGTCACAGTAGGGCAGGGCCGCGGCCATGCCCGCCACCAGGGGAGCGAAGCCGGGGGCGCCGGCCCGCGGGTTCAGCCAGACGATCCGGTGGGCGCGGCGGCTCAGCCGTGCCATCACGGCGGCGAGCTCGGCCGGCGGGTCGCTGTCCCAGCCGTCCGAGCCGATCAGCACCACCGCCCCGCGAACCGCGTCGCCGTGCGGGGACGCGAGCAGGCCCCGCAGGTTCGTCGCGATGCGCGTACCCCCGAAACGGTCGGTCATGGCGGCGCCGGCGTGCGCGATCGCCGCGGACGCCGACGTGTGCCGCAGCGCGACGGTGAGCCGGGTGAGCGTCGTGGCGAAGGCGAACACCTCCGCGTCGGTGGTCATCGCGAAGGCCCGCAGCAGGTGCAGGTACGCGTGGGCCTGGGCCCGCATCGACTCGCTGACGTCGCACAGCAGCACGACCCGGCGCGGCCGGCGTAGCGGCCGCTCGCGGACGACCTCGACGGGCTCCCACGCGGTGCGTCGGGCGCGGGCGATCGTCGGACGCAGCGCGACCCGCCGCCCGGCCGGGCCTACGGCGTGCCGCCTGGTGCGCCGGGACGGCCAGCGCGCGACGGCCTCGCGCAGGGCCTCGCCGAGCAGTGCGAGCTGGGCGTCGTCGAGGTCCTCGAACGGCCGGTCGGCGAGTCCGGCGAGGGCGCTGGGCCGTCGCTCGGGCAGCCGCACCCCGGCATCGGAGGGCTCCGCCTCGGCGACGGGCGCCGGCAACGTCGCCCACGGCAGCCCACCACCGTCGCCGGTGGCGTCGGTGTCGGCGGGCACCGGCAGGTGTACGTCGTCCTGAGCGCCCGGCGGGGCCGCCGACCGGGTGAGCGGCAGCGGCGGCGCGTCGGCGAACACAGCGGCGAAGACGCTGTCGAAGGCGGCGAGGTCGGCGTGCCGCCGCACGAAGCTGATCCGGGCGGCCCAGTAGAGCGCGGTCGTCTCCCCGAGTGTCCACACGCCGAGCGCCCGGACGAAGTCACCGGCCTCGGTGAGCCCGGCGGGTACGCCGGCCCGCCGCAACCGGTCGGCGAACGCCGTCGCGAAGGCCGCGCGGTCGACGCCGCGCAGCAGACCGTGCCTCACCGGCGTGCGACCCACCAGGCGATCACCGCACCGACGACGACGATCCCGACGAGCACCGGCACGAGGCGCTTGACGACGGCACCACCGGCGACGCCGAGCAGGTCCAGCGTCTCCGATTCGGCGCTGCTGCCGGCATCCGGTCGACCGGTGGACGCCGAGGCGGCCACGGGGGTGCCGGCCACGGCGGACCCGGGCGGCGTGGCGGACGAGGGCGAGGCGGTGTCGGGCGCTGCCGCCTCGGCCGCGAGGGTGCGAGCCGCGGAGGCGTCGGGGCCGGTCACGGCGGCGACTGCGGGTGCGGGCTCGGATGCGTCAGGCGCGGTGGCCTCGTGCGGGTCGCCGGCCGTGCTGTCGCCGGTCCTCTCGGCCGCCAGCCTCGCCTCGAGGTTGGCGACGAACTGGGCGAGCAGCTTGCCCGACACCTCCTTGATCATGCCGCTGCCGAACTGGGCCAGCCGCCCCGAGATCTTCAGATCGGTGTCCACGCTGACGACGGTGCGCTGATCGTCCGGCCGAAGTTGGGCGGTGACCAGCGCGGACGCGTTGGCCGCCGACCGCCGGTCGCGGCCCTTCGCGTCGATCACCCCCCGATAGCGACTGTCGTCCTTCTCGACGAAACGTGCGGTGCCGGCGAACTCGGAGACGACCGGACCGACCTTGACCTTCACCGTGCCCTGGTGGACGTCGCCGTCGACGCCGGTCAGCCGGGCGCCCGGCAGGCACGGTGCGATGCCCTCCAGGTCGGTGAGGATCGCCCACGCCCGCGCGATCGGAACGTCGACTGTGAACTCGTTGGTGATCTTCATGCCGGCCTCTCCTGGTGTGCGCCGAGCGCGGCGGCGACGGCGGCGCGGTCGTCGGGGGTCTTGGCGATGGTGCCGATGGTCCGGACGACGTCGTCGGCGGAGAGGTCGGCGGCGCCGAGCACTGACAGCGCGGCGACCCAGTCGATGGCCTCGGCCATGCCGGGTGCCTTGTCCAGGCCGAGGGCGCGTACGTCGCCGACGAAGGCGGTCGCCGTGCGGATCAGCCCTTCGGTGGCGCCCGGCACGGCCCGCCGGACGATCTCGGTGGCGCGGTCCATCTGCGGGAAGTCGATCCAGTGGTACAGGCAGCGGCGGCGCAGTGCGTCGTGCAGGTCGCGGCTGCGGTTGGAGGTGAGCACCACGACCGGCGGCGTGGTCGCGGTGAACGTACCCAGCTCGGGGATGGTGATCCCGGACTCGCCGAGGAACTCGAACAGCAGCGCCTCGAACTCGTCGTCGGCCCGGTCGATCTCGTCGATCAGCAGCACCGGCGGGACCGGCCCCGGGTGGCGTACCGCCCGCAGGATCGGCCGTTCCTGGAGGAACTCCGCGGCGAACAGGTCGGCGTCGGTGAGCGAGGCGTGCCGGGCCTCGGCCAGCCGGATGGCGAGCAACTGCCGCTGGTAGTTCCATTCGTACAGCGCCTCGCCGGGGGTCAGGCCCTCGTAGCACTGCAACCGGATCAGTGTCGTGTCCAGCGCCCGCGCCAGCGCCTTCGCCGCCGCGGTCTTGCCGACGCCGGGCTCGCCCTCGAGCAGCAGCGGCTTGCCCAGCTCCAGCGCGAGGAAGACGGCCATCGCCATGCCGTCGTCGGCCAGGTAGTCGACGGCGTCCAGCCGGCGCCGCACGGCCTGCGGATCCTTCACCGCGCCTCGCCCGAGAGCAACCGCCGGTAGTCCGCGCGGGTGTCCACGTCGATCGGCACCGGCCCGTCCACCGGTACCTCCGTGACCGGGTGCCGGCCGGAGTGCAGCAGTTTCCACACCGCCTTGTCACCGTGCAGGACACGCAGCTCCGGCAGGACGTCACGAGCGAACCAGAACGGGTGCCCCAGGCCGTCGGCGTACCGGCACACCGCGAGCGGGGTGGTCGCCGCCGCGACCCGGCGTACGTCGGCGGCCCGTACGCCGGGCTGGTCGCCGAGCAGGAGCACGAGCCCGTCGGCGCGCGGGTCCACCGCCTGCGACGCGGCGCGGACCGACGATCCGCAACCAGTGCTGAACTCGGCGTTCTCGACGACCTGGACCCCGGTGAGGTCCACCCGCTCGCGGACCAGGTCGGCGGCGCCGCCGAGGGTCACCAGCACCTGGTCGAAGGCACACGAGCGGGCCAGGTCGAGGGTGGCGTCGAGCAGCGTCCGCCCGCGGTACGGCAGCAGTTGTTTGGCCTCGCCGAGGCGCACCGAGGCCCCGGCGGCCAGAACCAGGCCGGTCACGAACACGGCTACGCCGCCACGTGCCGGTCGCGGCAGCCGGGGCAGCAGAACCAGTGGTCGATGCCGTCGATCCGCACGTGCGGGGTGTCCGGCCCGACCAGGACCGTCATCCCGCACACCGGGTCGACTGCCTGCTGGGGGAGCGCCGCGGGTGGTGCGGGGGAGGAGGCGAGGCCGTCCACCCGGAGTGCCCGCACCACCTCGGCCATGATCGACAGCGCGATCTCCTGCGGTGAGCGCGCCCCGATCTCCAGTCCGGCCGGGGTCCGGACCCGGGCGCGCTCCGCGTCGGACAGCGCCAGTTCGTCGAGCACCGCCGCGCCGCGGGTCCGGCTGGCGACCAGCGCGATGTGCCCCACTCCGGCGTCCAGCGCGGCGCGGACGGCGTCCTGTTCGCCCTTGCCGAGGCCGGCCACCACGACCGCCGTTGCGCCGGAGTGGTCACCGGACGTGGCCACCTCGAAGTCGAGGAAGGCCGCCAGGGTGGCCACCGCCGCGCTGATCGGCGTGTCGCCCACCAGACCCAGCACGGGTACGGGCAGCACCGGGCGCAGGAAGATCTCGAGCGCCCCGCCCGAGTGGCACGGGTTGACCACGACCCGTGCCCCCGGCGTGTCGGGGAAGGCGGGCGCGCCGTCCGGCAGGACCCGCAGCAGCAGCGCCTTGCCGTCCCGGAGGGCGTCCAGGGCGGCCGCCCGCACCGAACTCTCGGCGCACATCCCGCCGACGAAACCCTCGATGGTGCCGTCCGGCAGGATCACCGCGTCGTCGCCGGGCCGGGCCGACGTCGGATCCTGCGCCCGGACCACCGTGGCGTGCACGAACGGCGCGCGCGAGACGGTCAGATCATGCGTACGGCGGGCGATAGTCGTCATGGCCACCTCCCCTAGATCGGCGGGCGGGCGTTGCCGCGCATCGCGTCCCAGACGCGCGACGGCGTCAACGGCATGTCGGCATGCCGTACGCCGAAGGGTTCGAGGGCGTCGACGACCGCGTTGACGATCGCGGGCGGGGAGCCGACGGTGGCCGACTCGCCCACGCCCTTCGCGCCGATCGGGTGGTGCGGGGACGGGGTGACGGTGAAGCCGGTCTCCCAGTCGGGCACCTCGAGCGCGGTGGGGATCAGGTAGTCCATGAGCGACGCGCCGAGGCAGTTGCCGTCCTCGTCGAACGCGATCATCTCCATCAGGGCCATGCCGACTCCGTCGGCCAGCCCGCCGTGCACCTGCCCCTCGATGATCATCGGGTTGATCCGGGTGCCGCAGTCGTCGACGGCGATGAACCGCCGCACCTTGACCTGCGCGGTGCCGGGGTCGATGTCCACCACGCAGATGTACGCCCCGTGCGGATACGTCAGGTTCGACGGGTTGTAGCAGATCTGCGCCTCCAACCCGCCCTCGACGCCCTCGGGCAGGTCGCCGGCGCCGTGCGCCCGCATCGCGATGTCCTGGATGGTCACGCTCCTGCCCGGGTCGCCCTTGACCCGGAAGGAACCCTTGTCCCACTCCAGGTCGGCGACCGAGACCTCCAGCATGCCGGAGGCGATGATCCGGGCCTTGTCGCGGACCTTGCGGGCGACCAGGGCCGCCGCGGCACCGGAGACGGGTGTGGACCGGCTGCCGTACGTGCCGAGACCGAACGGCGTGTTGTCGGTGTCGCCGTGCACCACGTCGATGTCGTCCGGCGGGATGCCGATCTCCTCGGCGACGATCTGCGCGAACGTCGTCTCGTGTCCCTGGCCCTGGGACTGCACGCTGAGCCGGACCACTGCCTTGCCGGTCGGGTGCACGCGCAGCTCACAGCCGTCGGCCATGCCCAGGCCGAGGATGTCCATGTTCTTGCGCGGGCCGGCGCCGACGGCCTCGGTGAAGAACGCGACGCCGATGCCCATCAACTCGCCCCGGGCCCGCTTCTCCTGCTGCTCGCGCCGCAGGTCGGCGTAGCCGGCCATCTCCATCGCCAGCCGCATGGTCGGCTCGTAGTCGCCGGAGTCGTACACCCAGCCGGTCTTCGTCGTGTACGGGAACTGCTCCGGGCGGATGAAGTTCTTCAGCCGCAGCTCGGCCGGGTCCATGCCCAGCTCGTCGGCGAGGCAGTCGACGATCCGCTCGACGAGGTAGACGGCCTCGGTGATGCGGAACGAACAGGCGTACGCCACACCGCCCGGCGCCTTGTTCGTGAAGACCGCCGTCATCTTGCAGTACGCGGCCTCGATGTCGTAGCTGCCGGTGAACACCCCGAAGAAGCCGGCCGGGTACTTCACCGGCGCGGCGGTGCCGTTGAAGGCGCCGTGGTCGGCGAGGACGTTGGTGCGGATGGCCAGGATCCGGCCGTCACGGGTCGCTGCGATCTCACCACGCATGATGTAGTCGCGGGCGAAGCCGGTGCTGATCAGGTTCTCGAAGCGGTCCTCCATCCACTTCACCGGCTTCCCGGTGACGATCGACGCGACGATCGCGCAGACGTACCCCGGATAGATCGGCACCTTGTTGCCGAAGCCACCGCCGATGTCCGGCGAGATCACCTGGATCTTGTGCTCGGGGATGCCCGCCACCAGGGCGTAGAGGGTGCGATGCGCGTGCGGCGCCTGCGTGGTGGACCAGAGGCGCAGCTTGCCGTCGACGGCGTCGAAGTCGGCGATCGCCCCACAGGTCTCCATCGGCGCGGGGTGCACCCGCGGATAGACCAGATCCTGGCTCACCACGACGTCCGCCCGGGCGAACACGGCCGCGGTGGCCGCCTCGTCACCGGTCTCCCAGTCGAAGCAGTGGTTGTCGGTCTTGCCGTCGAGATCGTCGCGGATCACCGGGGCGCCCGGTTCGAGCGCGCGGCGGGCGTCGACGACCGGATCGAGGACGTCGTACTCGACGTCGATCAGCTCCAGCGCGTCCCGCGCCGCGTACTTGTCCTCGGCGACGACGAACGCCACCTCCTGGCCCTGGAAGCGCACCTTGTCGGTGGCGAGCACGGCCTGCACGTCGTTGGAGAGCGTCGGCATCCAGGCCAGACCCTGCTCGGCCAGCATCGCCCCGGTCACTACCGCCTTGACGCCGGGTGAGGCCTCGGCGGCGCTCGTGTCGATGCTCAGGATCCGCGCGTGGGCCACCGGCGAGCGGAGGATGGCCAGGTGCAGCATGCCGGGCAGCCGGACGTCGTCGACGAACCGGCCCCGGCCGCGTACGAACCGCGGATCCTCCTTCCGCAGCATGCGGCCGTAGCCCACCGGCTTCTGGTCGTTGTCGTGGAAGGTGTCCACGCGCTCGTGCACAGTCGTCATACGACGCTCCCGGCGGGCCGGCCGGCGTTGTCGATCTCGCCGGCTTCGCGTGATTCGGTGGTCTCGGTGACCGCGGCGGCCGCGTTCGCCTCGTGCACGGCGGCCCAGCGCACCGAGCGCACGATGGTGGCGTAGCCCGTACAGCGGCAGATCTGACCGGAGATCGCTTCGCGGATCTCCGCCTCGGTCGGGTCCGGGTTGCGGTTCAGCAGCGCGCGAGCCGTCATCATCATGCCGGGGGTGCAGAAGCCGCACTGCAGGCCGTGGCACTGGATGAAGCCCTGCTGGACCGGGTCGAGCTCCGCGCCCTTCGCCAGGCCCTCGACGGTACGCACCTGGTGTCCGCCGGCCATCGCGGCCAGCACTGTGCACGACTTCACCGGTTCGCCGTCGAGCCAGACGACGCAGGTGCCGCAGTTGCTGGTGTCGCACCCCGCGTGCGTTCCGGTCAGGCCCAGCACGTCGCGCAGGAAGTGCACAAGCAGCAGGCGTCCCTCGATCTCCCGGGTGACCTCGACGTCGTTGACGGTCATGGTGACCTGCATGCTCAGCTCCTCGCCCGTTCCACGGCCCGGCGCAGGGTCCGTCTGGTCAGCTCGTCGGCCAGGTGCCGCTTGTAGTCCGCGCTGCCCCGCTGGTCGGTGGCCGGATCGCAGCTGCGCGCGGCGATCGCGCCGGCCTGCGCGTAGAGGCTCTCGCCGGGCTCCTGCCCGCGCAGCGCCGCGGAGATCTCCGGGATATCGGTGGTGTTCGGACCCACAGCGGCCAGCCCGACCCGGGCGTCGGAGATCACGTCGCCGTCGAGCCAGACCGCGGCACCCGCCGAGACCACCGCCCAGTCGCCGGCCCGGCGTTCCACCTTCTCGTAGGCGCTGCCGCAGCCGGGCCGCACCGGCAGCCGGATCTCGACCAGGATCTCCCCGTCGCCGACAGCGGTCTCGTACGGCCCGACGTGGAACTCCTCCATGGACACCACCCGCTCGGCGCCGCCCGGCCCGCGGATCACGCAGCTCGCGTCCAGGGCGGTGCAGACCGCGGACAGGTCTTCCGACGGGTCCGCCTGGCACAGGGAGCCGCCCAGTGTGCCCCGGTTGCGCACCACCGGATCGGCGATCACCCGTTCGGCGTCGGCGAAGATCGGGAAGGCCGCCGTCAGGGTGGCGGACTCGAGCAGTTCCCGATGCCGGGTCAGCGCACCGATACGCAGCTCGTCCGGACCCGCCTCGATGTAGCCGAGCTCGTCGTGGAGATCGTTGATGTCGATGAGATAGTCGAAACTGGCCAGCCGCAGCTTCATCATCGGCAGCAGGCTGTGCCCGCCGGCGATCAGCCGGGACGTGCTGCCCAGCCGTTCCATCAGGCTGATGGCATGGTCCACACTGGTTGCTCGTTCGTACTCGAACGGGGCCGGCACCTGCATGTCGCACCTCCGGAAGTCGTCAATGTGGTGCCGGTGCCCGCGGAAGTCAACGCCGACCTAAGCAAGTCCTTAGGTCGGCGTTGACGGTGCCGCTGCTGCTCACGGATCGTGCGGCAATGCGAGACATCGTCGACGGCTTGACCGCGTGGCGTGCCGCAGGCGTCCGGTTCGCCGTCGCGACAGTCGTGCGGACCTGGAAGTCGGCGCCCAGACCGCCGGGCGCGGCCATGGCGGTCTGCGCCGACGGTGAGGTCGTCGGCAGCATCTCGGGAGGTTGCGTCGAGGGCGCGGTGTACGAACTCTGCCAGGAGGCCATACGCACCGGCCAGGCACGCACCGAGACGTACGGTGTCGGCGACGACGACGCCTTCGAGGTGGGCCTGACCTGCGGCGGCACCATCGAGGTCCTGGTCCAGCCGGACGTCGTCCTGACCGAGCCGGACGCGGTGCTCGCCGCGATCCGCACGGGTGCGCCGGTGGCGACGGCGTCGGCCGGGACGGCCCAGATGGTGGTCTGGCCCGACCGGGTCGCCGGCACCCTCGGCGACGCCGACCTGGACCGCGCGGTGGCGCGGCAGGCCGAGGGCATGCTCGCCCTCGGCACCACCGGAACCGTTCGACTCGGTACGCGCGGGCAGCAGCGGCACGACGAGGTGTCCGTCTTCGTCCAGTCGTACCTGCCGCCACCACGGATGATCGTCTTCGGCGCGATCGACTTCGCCGTCGCGGTGGCCCGGATCGGCCGCTTCCTCGGCTATCACGTCACGGTGTGCGACGCCCGTCCGGTGTTCGCCACCCGCAAGCGCTTCCCCGATGCCGACGACCTCGTCGTCCAGTGGCCGCACACGTACCTGGAGTCGACAGCAGTCGACGAGCGGACGGTGCTCTGCATCCTCACCCACGACCCGAAGTTCGACGTCCCGCTGCTCGAGGTCGCCCTGCGCACCCCGGCCCGCTACATCGGCGCGATGGGCAGCCGCCGCACCCACGCCGACCGGCTGCGCCGCCTGCGCGAGACGGGTGTGGACGAGGCCGCCCTCGCCCGGCTCTCCTCACCGATCGGACTCGACCTGGGGGCGCGGACGCCGGAGGAGACCGCCGTGGCGATCGCCGCCGAGTTCGTCGCCCTGGCCGCGGGAGGGTCCGGCCGGCGGCTGACGGACCTCGACACCCCGATCCACCACCGCTGAGCGGACCAGCGGCGGACGTGTCACCCCCGGCTCAGGCCGAGCGCCTCGTCCACCCGGTCCAGCACCGCCACGTCGTCGTGGCCGACACCGCGCAGCAGGTCGATCGCTGTCGCCCGGATCTGCCCGACGATCATGGTGACCGGCAGTGGCGGATCGGTCCGCAGCAGGCCCGCGGCGATCCGGACCGCCTCCAGCGCCGCCGCGTCGGCCCGCTGCGCGTGCCGGTCGGCGTCGGCGCCGGTGAGGTCGTGGGCCATGGCCTCACCAGCCGACCGTACGGCGGAGGTCAGCGCGCCGATCGCGGCGGCCAGCTCCGGCGGCGTGGCGGTGTGCCGGCGGGTCAGGGTCACACCGGCCCGGGCCAGCACCCGGATGTTGCGGGCGGCGTAGTCGAGCTGCCGCAGCGTGGCCTCCACCTCGGCGAGCTTGCCCAGGTGCCGGCGGCGCAGTCCCAGCCGCAGCGTCTCACCGGTGGCGAGCACGGCGGCCTGCATCTCGGCGACGCAGTCGTCCACCTGCCGCGCCCGGTCCAGCGCGGCGCGGGCGGCGTCCTCGTCGCAGCCCCGCAGCGCCGCGTTGACCTGGTCGAGCAGGTCGGCCAGGTCGGTGTAGCTGCGCCGGGCCTGGGCCACCAGTGGTGCCAGCGGGTCACGGGCGGCCATCAGCTGGCTGGCGGCAAGCGCCACGGCGCCGCCGATGAGCGCGTCGACGAAGCGGAACGGCATCAGCGTCCCGTTCGGCGCGGAGACCACGACCAGGTACATGGCCGAGACGGTGGCCTGCACGACCAGGGCCCGGCGGGCCCCGATCACCACGAGCGTCGTGGTGGTCAGCAGCAGCACCAGCAGGACCGTCTCGGTGCCCGGGCCCAGCGCGTACACCAGCAGCTCCGCGACGAGCACGGCTGCCGCCACGGCGAACAGGATCTCGACGGTCTGCCGCAGCCGTCGCCCGCGGGACTCGCCGAGCACGACGAGCGCGGCGGTCGGCGCGAAGAACGGGTCCGGGTGCCGGATCACCACCGCCGCCACGATCCACGCGACCACAGCGGCGGCGGTCAGCTCGACCACTGTCATCCCGTCACCGCGCAACCGCGCGACGGCGTCGCGTACCCAGGTCCGCACCGGTGGTACCCCTCTCGCCGGGCAGGCCGGGACCGGCCGCCGATCGATCTTCCGCGAGGAGGCCCACTACCCCGGCTGTGACCTGCTCAATCGCTCGGGCGGCGGGCGGCGGGCGGCAGGTGGAACGGACGACGTGCCGGCAGGCGAGCGCCCGGGCCGGTGGTAGCGCCTGCTGTACCCGGATCGGGCAGCCCGCTGGATGGTCGCCGTTCCTCCAGGTCAATAGCGTTTCTGGTGCGCGCAGTTCCTGCCGATGACACGGAGAGAGGCCACCAGAATGCCGGACCATCCGGGACGCACCATCGAACCGGCGTTACGTGTCGAACAACTCACCCGCGTGTACGGCACCGGCCGCAACCAGGTGACCGCGCTCGCGGGCGTCGATGTCGGCTTCGGCCGGGGGACCTTCACCGCGGTGATGGGCCCCTCGGGCTCCGGCAAGAGCACGCTGTTGCAGATCGCGGCCGGGCTCGACCGCCCCACGAGCGGTCGGGTGATCCTCGGCGGCACCGACCTGTCCGGGCTGTCCGAGACGCGCCTGACCGAGCTGCGTCGTACCCGGATCGGGTTCGTCTTCCAGGCGTTCAACCTGATCGGCGCGCTCACCGTCGAGGAAAACATCGTGCTGCCCCTGCGTCTGGCCGGCGTCCGCCCGGACCGGGCCTGGCTGACCCACGTGGTCGAGCGGGTCGGCCTCGCCGACCGGCTGCACCACCGGCCGGCGGCGCTGTCCGGCGGCCAGCAGCAGCGGGTGGCGATCGCCCGGGCGCTGGCCACCCGCCCCGAGGTGATCTTCTCGGACGAGCCCACCGGCGCCCTCGACTCGCGGACCGCGGCGGAGGTGCTGACGCTGTTGCGCGCGGTCGTGGACGAGCACGGGCAGACGGTGGTGACGGTGACCCACGACCCGATCGCCGCGTCGTACGCGGATCGGGTGCTCGTGCTGGCCGACGGTGCGATGGTCGCCGACCTCCCGCAGCTCGGAGCCGTCCGTATCGCCGAGCACCTGGCCTCGCTGGACGGGCGGGTCCTCCGATGACCGGCCTCGCCGCCCGCCTGCTGCGGCACCGCACCGGCCCCGCCGCCGCGACCCTGCTGGCCCTGATCGCCGGCGTGCTGATCCTGGTGGCGATGGGCACGCTCGTCGAGTCAGGGCTGCGGTTCCGCCCGGAGCCGCGGCTCTGGGCGAGCGCCGACGTGGTCGTCGCCAACCGCACGATCAGCCACACGTTCCGCGAGTTCGACGGTGACACCACCACGAGCACCGTGACGCTGCCCGAGGGCGGCACCGTGGACGCCGACCTCGTGGACCGGATCCGCCGGGTGCCGGGCGTCACGGCAGTCACCGGCGACCACGCGGTGCTGATCGGCTCACCCGCGGCCGTGGGACACGGCTGGGACACCTACGCCTTCACCGGCCGTTCCCTCGCCGCCGGTGCCGCGCCCCGGAACGACGACGAGGTGGTGGCCGACACCCGGCTCGGCGTGACGCCCGGCGACCGCATCGAGCTGGTCGTCGGCGGGATCAGCCGGTCGTACCGGGTGAGCGGAACCGCCGAGACCGGTTCGGCGGCGGTGTTCTTCACCGACGCGCAGGCCGCCCGCTTGTCCGCGTACCCGGGCCGGGTGGACGCGATCGGCGTACGAACGGCGCCCGGCGCCGACCTCGGCGCGGTGCGGGAGGTCGCGTCGGCGGCCGGTGCCACGGCGTACGCCGGAGAGGACCGCGGGAAGGCCGAGCAGCCGGAGAACCGGGCCGCACAGAGGTTGCTGGTCGAGGCCGGGTCGGCCTTCGGGGGGTACGTCGTCCTGCTGATGGTGTTCGTGGTGGCCGGCACCATCGGGCTGTCCGTCAGGCACCGTCGGCGTGACCTGGCGTTGCTGCGCGCGGTCGCCGCCACGCCGGGGCAGGTGCGCCGCATGCTGGTCGCCGAGGCCACGCTGCTCGCCCTGGCCGGCTCCGCGATCGGCGGCCCGGCCGGCCTGCTGGCGGCCCGCTGGGTGCACGGCGAACTGGTCGGGCGGGGGTTCGTGCCGGCCGGCTTCCCGATGGTGGGCGGTCTGTTCGCGGTGCCCGCCGCCATCGGTACGGCGGTCCTCGTGGCGGTGGTCGCCGCGCTGATCGCCGCACGCCGGGTCACCGCCATCAAACCGATCGAGGCGCTCGGCGAGATCGCTGTCGAACCCCGGCGCAGCGGCCCGGTACGGCTGATCGCCGGCGTGCTGACGCTGATGGCGGCCGGCAGCTCCGGGGCGTTCACGCTCGGCGCCGCCGGGTCGGCCGGGGCGCTGGCCGGCGCGGTCGGCATGCTCTACCTGTTCGTCATCGCGGTGGCGCTGCTCGCACCGATGATCAACGCGTACGCGGCACGCCTGCTCACCCCGGTACTGCCGCGCATCTGGCGGGCCGGCGGATACCTGGCCGCGGCCAACCTGCGGGCCAACGCGCAGGGCATGGCGACAGTCCTGACCGCCCTCGTGCTGTCCGTCGGGTTCGGCGGTTCGGTCTGGTTCCTGCAGAACAACCTGGAACGGCAGACCACCACGCAGAGCAGCGCGGGAACACTCGCCGAGCGGGTGCTCGTCGCTCCGGGTGGACTGCCCGCGGACGCGGCGGGGGAGATCCGCGAGCTGGACGGGGTGCAGGCGGCCACCGGGGTACGCCGCACCCAGGTCGTGGTGCGGGCGCTCGGCGGCATCGAGCCGGTCGGCGCGCAGTCCGTCGACCCGGCGGGCGTCATGTCGACGATGGACCTCGCCGTGCGCAAGGGCACCCTGGCAGACCTGCGCGCCGGCACCGTCGCCCTGTCCACGACGCAGGCGTCCTCGTCCGGCTGGGACGTCGGCGACAAGGCGGAACTCTGGCTGGGCGACGGCACCCCTGTCACGTTGGACGTCGTCGCGATCTACGACCGTGGCCTCGGCTTCGGCGACGTCACCCTGGCTGCCGGGACGGTCGCCGGGCACACGGCGGGGAACACCGTCGACGAGGTCCTGGTCCGCGGCGGCCCGGACGCCGGCACCGCGTTGGCTGCGTGGGCGACGGCGCGGCCCGGCGCCGAGGTTCTCGACGCCGCCACCCGCACGCGCCTGCTCGGCACCGATCTGGCGCTCGGCGCCTGGCTGAACCGGCTGCTGATCGGCGTGATGGTCGGGTACGCGGCGCTGGCGGCGGCCACCACGATGGTGATGGCGGCGCTGGCCCGCCGCCGCGAGCTGGCGCTGCTGCAACTGGTCGGGGTCATCCGCCGTCAGATCCGCGGGATGGTCCGGGCCGAACAGGCCGGGTTGCTCGGCACGGCGGTGCTGGTCGGCGCGACGATCGCGGTGCTGACGCTGAGCGCGATCGTCAACGGACTGACCGGCAGCCCGATCCCGTACGTGCCGCCGCTCGGGTGGGCGGCGGTGCTCGGCGGTACGGCACTGCTGGCGTTGGTGAGCACGGTGTGGCCCGTCCGGCGGCTGCTCAGCGCTCCGCCGATCGACAACATCGGCCTGAAGGAGTAGGACCGGCGGCGGGGCGGGTCCGGTGCGTCAACTCGGTTGTGCGCCGGTGCCCGGCCTGGCAGCCTGGCCGCTTCGGTCCGACGAGAGGCGGCCATGACGCGGACATTCCTGCAACCGGATGACCTGCACGACCTGGTGTCGGACCAGTTCGGCTCGGACCGGCGGCTCGCTGCCCTGGACCGGCTGACGGGCGGCACCAAGAAGGGCGTCTACCGGCTTCGGCTGGACGACCGGACAACCGTGATGCTGTACGTGTGGGCCGCGGGCGAGAACTACTGGCCGCCGTCGCCGGCGGTCCCGGACGACCCGTTCACGGATGCGTCGGGTGCGGATCTCTTCGACGCCGCCCACGCGGCGCTCACCGGGGCAGGAGTGCGTGTCCCGCATCTGTTGATGATCGACCGGGACGGCAGTCACCTCGACGCCGACATCGCGCTTGTCGAGGACGCGGGCGCGCTGCGGCTGGAGGCGTTGGTGGAACACGATCCGGCCGCTGCCGTCACGCCGCTGTCCGCGCTCGGTGACGCCCTGCGCCGCATGCACACGGCCTTCGGGCCGCACTACGGAAAGGTCGCGGCCATCGCCCGAGGTGAGGCGTCACAGACGCGACGCACCGAGGACGTGATCGTCGACCGCGCGCTCGGCCACCTCGACGCGGCAGCGGCCCGCGACGCCCGGCTGGCCGATGCCCACCACCGGGTCGCCGCCCACGTACGCCACCTCAGGAGCGCGGTCACCCCACGCGAGGAGTACGGGCTGGTGCACGGTGAACTCGGCCCGGATCACGTGCTCGTCACACCGGCCGGTGAGGCTGTCATGATCGATTTTGAGGGGCTGACGTACTTCGACGTCGAATGGGACCACGCCTGGCTGCAGATGCGTTTCGGCGAGACATACCCGGCGCTGCGCCCGGTCGCTCTCGACCCCCACCGGCTGGCGCTCTACCGATACGCGCAGACGTTGTCCTTGATCGAAGGGCCACTGCGGATCGCGGACACCGACTTTCCGGATCGGAAGTGGATGCTGGACCTGGCCGAGTGGAACATCACCAAGGCGCTCGCCGCGATCTGACGGCAGCCCGGCACCACGGGACCGTGCGCGAGGGCGTCTCAGCCGGCCGGACCGACGTGTGCCGCGAGCAGGCGCCACCCCTCGTCCTCGTCGAGGATCCATGTGCGCGTGTAGCGGACCCGGGCGACGAACGGCTCGCCGGCAAGGGTGCCTTCCAGCGTGCCGAGGAACCACGTGACCCCGGTGCCGCCGACGGCGAGCACGGCCAGGTCCTCCTCGTCGACCCGGGTCATCGTCTGCTGGCCGGATCGGTGCGCGTGCAGGTCGTCCTGCTTGGAGTAGAGACGGCCGTCGGGCCCGGTGAACACGAGGCGGTCGTCGATCAGCCGATCCAACTCCGCGACGTCGGAGGACAGCTGGGCACGTTGAAGACGCCGTTCAGCGGCGCGTAAGCCCTCGACCCCGGCGAGATCCGCGCCGCCGTTCCCCGTGGGAAAATCATCGTCGTTCACTGTAGATAACCTAACAGCGATCTCCGGGAACCGGTATCGGGCGGATGACCGCCTGTGCAGGTCAGCGGGGATGGCTAGGTTCGCCCGGTGCCCAACATGATTACTGCGGCGTCCGCAGGCACCTGGACGCTCGGCGACCTGACCGTCAACCGGATCGGATTCGGCGCGATGCGCCTGACCGGCAACCGCGGTGTGGCGAGCGACCGCGAACGCGTCATCGGCGTGCTGCGCCGGGCGGTCGAGCTCGGCGTCAACCACATCGACACGGCGGCGTTCTACTTCTCGCCACTGCGGTCGGCCAACGAGCTGATCAACACGGCGCTCTCGCCGTACGCCGGCGAACTGGTCATCACCACGAAGGTCGGGCCGGGCCGCGACCCCTCCGGCGAGTGGCTGCCGCTGGCCCGGCCCGACCAACTGCGCGGACAGGTCGAAGAGAACCTGCGCCAGCTGGGCCGTGACCACCTGGACGTCGTCAACCTGCGCCAGAACGGGCTGGAGTCGGTCGCGGAGCACTTCGGCGCGCTGGCCGACCTGCGGGACGCCGGGCTCATCCGGCATCTCGGCCTGTCGAACATCCGTCCGCAGCACCTCGCGCAGGCACAGGCGATCGCCCCGGTGGTCTGCGTGCAGAACCCGTACGGCGTCGACACCCGACGTGTGCACGACCAGCTCGTGCGCACCTGCGGGGAGCAGGGCGTCGCCTTCGTGCCGTTCTTCGCGATCGCCGGCGACGGACGTGAGGCAGGTGGCGTGGCCGGCAACGAGGCGGTGGCGGCCGTCGCCCGGGCGCACGGGGCGACGCCGGCGCAGGTGCGCATCGCGTGGACCCTCAGCCGCGGGCCGCACATGCTGGCCATCCCCGGTACGGGCGACCCCGACCATCTGGTCGAGAACCTGGCCGCCGGGGCGCTGCGCCTGTCCCCCGAGGAACTGGCCCGGCTCGACTAGCGGCGCCCTGCCACGAGTCCACGACCCTCGACGGAAGGTCTCACCCTTTGCCGGCAGCGGTTACGTCGGCGTTCCTGGCCGGGATGGCCCTGATCGCCGTGGAGGCCGTCTAGCCCGCCTGCTTCGTCGCGGCGTCGCAGTCCATCTCGCGCCACTGCCCACCATCGGTCGGGGCCAGGATGGCGGCGCTGAGTTCGGTCACGAATGCCCGGACCTCGTCGAACCGGCCGGGATCGGTGTCCTGGCCGGAGTCGTACCACCAGTCGCGCGCCCAGGCGATGAGGTCCGCCCATCGAGGGCAGGCGGTGATGGTCTGCTCGGCGGCCTGCCGCTTGGACAGTTGCCGGCCATGGCGCAGGCGCTGGAACGCCCGGCAGAGCGTGAGCACCGCGTACGACTGGGCTCCAGGTGGGGTCATCTCGAGCACCCAGGCCGGCCAGTCGCGGACGTGGTCCAGCAGAGCCGCGCGGACGAGGCCGGGGTCGGCGGCGGGCAGCAGCTCACCGGCCGGCGGTCCCAGCAGCGTACGGCCGTGGTCGTGCACGGCGGACCAGGTCACGACGCGGTGGGTGGTGGCGGGCAGCAGGTGCAACGACTCGCCGGGACTGATCCGGGCGATCACGTGATTCCGGCCGGGATCGGCGCGCACCGCGTCCAGTGACACGTACTCCACCTCGATCCGGCCGGCCCACTGCGGGTGCCGCCGGTCGAGGTCGGAATGCAGTTCGGCGAGTACGTCGAGGAGCTTCTCGTCCGGATCGTCGGTGAGCACCGCGAGCAGGTCGAGGTCGCTGCGGTTCACGGCGAAGTCGCCTGCCACCAGCGAGCCGTGCAGGTACAGGCCCAGGAGCCTGCCGGCCAGCGCCCGGCGCCACGCCTCGCGGAGATCGGAGAGAACCATGTCAGGTGGGACCACCAGGTGATCCTGCGCCGCGGCCCGCCTGGCCGCCATCGAGTAAGTCGACCCGTCCACGCCGGCAGTACGCCGAGGCTCGGCTGACCCCGGCATCAACCACCTCGGACGGCACGCTTCTGCCATGGCAGTCATCGAGGTGGACAGCCTCGTCAAGCGCTACGGCGAGCACATCGCTGTCGACGGCGTCAGCTTCGCCGTCGAGCAGGGCGAGATGGTCGGCATCGACCCGCAACGCGACACCGGGAAGCTGCGGGAGCTGCTCGGCGCGCAGTTCCGGCGGCTCTCCGGCGGGCAGAAGCAGCGGCTGTACGCGCAACCGCATGCGCCGGTCGCGCCTACGTGCTCGGCGGGTTGCGGTGCCGCTCCGCGAGGCCCGATGTGGCCTGCCGCTGCGCGTCGTGCCGGTGCTGGTCGGCGGCGGCCCGGCGGACCGCAGCCGAGTCCTCGTCCGACGGGCGCCTCGACCGGTCGCGCCGGGCGACGAAGACGACGAGCGCGAGCAACACCACCGCGGCCACCGCGAGCGACACCACAATCGTTCTCATGCCGTCGACGCTACGGCGTGCGGGCCAGCTTCGGCGTGGTGAAGCTCAGGGGCTGCTCCGTCCGCCTCCGGATGGCAAGCTCACGTGTCGTGATCGATGACTTTGTGGGCCGTCCGTGAGGGCGGTCATCGTCGCGGCCGCTGTCGCGTTCGTGATCTCCCTGTTCGGCACGCCGGTGGCGATTCGCGTCTTCAGCGCGCTGAAGGCCGGTCAGCCGATCCGGTCGATCGGGCTCGCCAGCAACGAGGGAAAGAAGGGTACGCCCACGATGGGCGGCGTCGTCTTCATCGTGGCGACAGTCCTCGCGTACGTCGCCGGGCATCTCGCCCTGACCACCCTGCCCGAACGGCAGATCGCGCAGGAGGGGCCCACCATGACGGCCCTGGTGCTGCTCGGGTTGTTCGTCTTCTGCGGCGCGGTCGGATTCTTCGACGACTTCCTCAAGGTGCGCCGGCGCAACTCCGACGGGCTGTCCGCCAAGGGCAAGCTGCTCGGCCAGGCGCTCGTCGGCGGCGGGTTCGGCGTGGCCGCGCTGTACGTGCCCAGCACGAACGGCCAGACCGTGGCCAGCGAGCACATCTCGCTCATCCGCGACATCAGTTGGCTGGACGTCGGCAAGGTCGGCGCGGTCATGGTCTTCATCTTCGTGATCACGGCGATGTCCAACGGTGTGAACCTCACCGACGGCCTCGACGGCCTGGCCACCGGCGCGTCGATCCTGGTGCTCGGCGCGTACTCGCTGATCGGCTTCTGGCAGTACCGGCACTGGTGCGCCGACGACGGGTACGCCCGCGTGAACGAGTACTGCTACCAGGTCCGCGATCCGCTGGAGATCGCCATGATCGCGGCAGCCGCGGCCGGTGCCTGTGTGGGCTTCCTGTGGTGGAACACGTCCCCGGCGCGGATCTTCATGGGTGACGTGGGCGCGCTCGGGCTGGGTGGCCTGATCGGCGGGCTGGCGGTGGTGACCCGTACGACGCTGCTCTCGATCCTGATCGGTGGGCTCTTCGTCATCATCACCACGACCTGGGTGATCCAGATCGTCTCGTTCCGGACCACCGGCAAGCGGGTCTTCCGGATGGTGCCGTTGCACCACCACTTCGAGCTGGCCGGCTGGAGCGAGTCCACCATCGTGGTCCGCTTCTGGATCGTGGCCGGTGTCTGCGTCGCGGCCGGCCTGGGCCTGTTCTACTCGGACTTCCTGGCGACCGTGGGATAGCGACAGGAGACGCCGGTTCAGGTGGACCGCTGGGCGGTGTCGCCGTCGCGGAGGTGGTCCAACTCGGCGAGGTACATCGCCTGGAGGCGGTCGTGGTGCCGGACCAGCAGCCTGACCTCCTCGGCGCTGTAGCCCTCGACGAGCCGTTCCGCCCGCTCGGCGAAACGCTCGTACGGCCGCTCCAGGTCGGCGATCCGCTCCGGCCGTATGGTGACGACGACCCGCCGCCGGTCTGCCGGGTCGCGCTCGGTCGTCACGTAGCCGGCCTGCTGGAGCCGGCGGAGCATGCTGGTGACCGCACCGGTGGTGAGGTTGGTCCGCTCGGCGATCTGCCCCGCGGTGGCGGAGCCGATGTCCGCCAGGTAGTCGAGGCACTCCAGGTCGCTCACGGCAAGGCCCAGCCGCTCCGCGATGGCGTACCGGAACACCATGGACAGCCGCGACGTCTCCCGCCCGGCGCGCATGAGGTCGGCGATCGCGGAGGCGCGGGCCGAATCGTGGGACACGCGGGCAATCATGCCTCCGGCACTGTGACCCGGTGCAGCCGAGGTAGCACGCGGGTGAGCACCCAGTGCGGTGCGGCGGCGCCACCGGTGAGGCGGTGCATCAGCCTCGCGGCATTGTCGACGGCGTGGAAGGCGTACGGCACCATCTCGTCCTGGTATCCGGCGATCGCCTCCTCCACGGATGTGCCGTTCCGCCGGGCCTCGACCAGCCTGTGGCCGAGCAGTGCGGCGTCGCGCAGCGCGGTGTTGCCGCCATGAGCGCCGAACGGCGGCATGACGTGTACGGCATCGCCCATCATCGTCGCCCGGGGCACCGCCCACCGGAGCGGGCGCCGGCCGGTGGCGAACAGGTTGAGCACAGTGGCGTCCAGTTCCGCCGTGTCGACCAGCCGTCGGACGAGCGGGTGGAAGTCGATGCTCATCCGGGCCGCCACGTGCCACAGCGCCCGCAGGTCCCCGCGGACGCCTGGAGGCAGCTCGTCCCGCCGGAGCAGCAGTGCCCAGATGACGTAGTCGTCGCCGGTGGGGGCGTAGCTGCCCGGAGCCAGGCGCGAGAACCCCTCCCGCGGGCTCTCGCCGAACCGCATTGAGGTGAAGAAGAAGGCGCTGCCGGGCCGGTCGGCGATGGACAGGACTCCGCTGGTACGCAGCGCGTCCGGGATGACGCTTGCGCCGTCGCGCCACAACGGCGACCGGCCGTAGATGCCCGCCATCGGGGTGTCCGCCGGATCGGCGTCCGGCATGAGCTGCGCGCGCAGCGCCGAGCCGACGCCCTCCGCGCCCACCACGACTGTCGCCGCGGCGGCGCTGCCGTCGGAGAACCGCAGCCGTAGTCCGGCCGGACCGCCGTTGTCCACCGCGACGGCGGCCCTGCCGTAGTGGATGCGCCCGTCCAGCCCGGACTGCAGGATCGACCGCAGGGTCAGCCGGTCCACCTGGCGGGTCTCGTGCGGGTCGTCCTTGAAGGTGATCGTGAAGGCGTCCCGCAGCCGTCTGTCGGTGAAGCGCAGGTGCCCGCCGGGCTCGTCGCCGGTGGCCAGCGCCAGGCGGTACAGCGGGCGGGGCAGGCTCTCGCGCAGCGCCGCCAGCCCGTACCGGTCGAGGATGATCCGGTAGCCCTGCCGCCGGACGAAGGGGCCGGGATCCCGCTCGTAGACGTGCACGTCGATGCCGGCGCGCGTCAGGTACTGGGCCAGGCAGAGGCCGGAGAGGCCGGCGCCGGCGATCGCGACTGAGAAGTCGGTCGATGTGCTCATCCGATTACCTTAATCATTAAGATGATTTGGGCAATGGCCACTGTGGACAGTCATCTTGGACTGATACTCAAGTTGGTTGTATATTCGGCTCATGGGATCTGCTTCGCGTCCCGCGCTACGGGAACCGTCGTACTTCGTCCTCGCTGCCCTGCTCGGTGGGCCGCTCCACGGTTACGCCGTGATCAAGAGGGTGACCGAGCTGTCCGACGGGCGGGTGACCCTCGCTGCCGGATCGCTGTACTCGGTGATCGACCGGCTGCTCGGCGAGGAACTCGTCGCTGCCGACGGTGAGGAGATCGTCAACGGGCGTGCCCGTCGCTACTACCGGCTCACCGACGAGGGCTGCCGCGTACTCACCGAGGAGGCCGACCGGCTCGCCCAGGCCGCCCGGGTGGTCACGGACCGCCTGCCGCGCCGGGTCGCATCGCAGGCAAGTGCCCGTCAACCTTCTACCGTGAGGATCAGACCAGCATGAGTTCCGATGTCCTGGAGAGGCGTTACCGCATGCTGCTGCGGGCCTATCCGGCCGGCTACCGCCGGGAACGCGCCGACGAACTGATCGACACATTGATCGGCGACGAATCCACCACCCGTCGCTGGCCCAGCGCCCGGGAGGCGGTCTCGCTCCTCCGGGGCGGCCTGCGGGTGTACGGCGGCAGCGCCGCGGCCCGTCCCACTGCCGTGCTGTTCTGGCAGGGCATCCACCTCGGCGCCCTGGCGGTGCTGGCGCTGGGTGTCCTCATCGGCCTGGACGACATCGTCGAGGCGTTCCGGTACGGCGGACTCTCGGACCCGGTGACCGTCCTGCGCAATCAGGGCGTCCACGAGGTCGTGCTGACCGCGGCGCTGGTGGCGCTCGTCGCCGGCCGTGCCCGCACCGCCGCCGTCCTGGCTGTTGCTGCGGCGGTGGTGCCGAGCCTGATCTCCCCGTACCTGTTCCTCAACGGCCTGCCGCAGTGGTGGGCGCCGGTTGTCGCCACGCCGCTGATCGTGCTGGGCCTGCGGCGGCCGGCGGACGTGCCGCCGGCACCTCGCGCCAATGCCGTCCTGGTCACCGCCGGAATCCTCGCCCTGCATCTGATCCCCGCGGGTGGCCTCCGCATGGTCGACGCGGTCCCGCGGATCGTCGCCGCCGCCATGGTGATCGCCGGGGTGGCCGCCTTCCTGTGGGTGGCGACCGCCGACCAGCGACTGCTGATCGCGGTCGTCCCGACCCTCCTGCTGGGCACGCTCCACCAGCTGGACAACGCCGGGTTGACGGAAGAACTGCTGCGCCGGCCGGACGCCCTGCCGTCCCTGGCCGTCGCGGTCCTCATGGCAGTCGGCGCGATCGTCTCGACCCGGTTGCGGCAGCGCACCCGCGCCTGACCGGCGGACGGGCGGCCCGGCCCCGGCCGGACCGCCCGGCAGGGGCCACCTCCGTCATCGAAGCCCGATGAGGGCGCGTGCGGTCGTCAGCGCTTGGCGACGGTGAGCAGCACCGCTGAGTCCTCGAGCGCCTCCAGCGTGTGCCGGCGGTCCGGCACGATCAGCAGATCGCCGGGTGCGCCGTCCCAGGACGTCTCGCCGGCGCCGAGCCGGACCCGGCCGTGCAGGACGTGGACGGTGGCCTCGCCGGGATTCTCGTGCTCGCTGAGCATCTGCCCGGCGGTCAGCGCGATCAGCGTCTGTCGGAGCCTGTGCTCGTGACCGCCGTAGACGGTGGAGCTGCTGCGGCCGCTGGAGGAGCCGTGCGCGAGCTTCAGCTGCTCGCGGGCCAGTGCGGTCAGGGATGACTTCTGCATGAGGTGTCCCATCTCCTCGTCGCGCCGGGCGCGATCCTCGTCCGGGAACCGTAGCGCGGCCGCCCGTCGCCGAACCGCCGGCCCTCAGGGTCACCTGCCTACGGCATGGTGGCCTCCGGGGCGCCCTTGCCCGGATCGATCCGGGTCGGACCGGAAGCCGAGGGGCGGATGTCGAAGTCGAAGATCTCGGTGGGCAGGTAGACGGTCGCGCAGGAGTTGGGGATGTCCACCACGCCGGAGAGCCGGCCCTCGATGGGTGCGGCACCGAGCAGCAGGTATGCCTGTTCCGGCTGGTAGCCGAAGCGGGTCAGGTAGTCGATGGCGTGCAGGCAGGCGCGCTGGTAGGCGAGCTGCGAGTCGAGGTACCGCTGTTCGCCGTCGAGGGTGACCGAGAGCCCGGAGAAGGCCAGCCACTGGGAGAACTGCGGCGGGGTGTCGCCCGGAATGAAGATCGTGTTCTCGGCGACGCCGTACGTCTGCATGCCGTTCTTGATCAGGTCTACGTGCAGGTCGACGAAGCCGCCCATCTCGATGGCGCCGCAGAAGGTGATCTCCCCGTCGCCCTGCGAGAAGTGCAGGTCGCCGAGGGACAGGTTGGCTCCCGTCACGTACACCGGGTAGAAGACCCGGCTGCCGACGGTGAAGTTCTTGATGTCCTGGTTCCCGCCGTTCTCCCGGGGCGGAGCGGTCCGCGCCGCCTCCGCAGCGACCCGGTCGAAGTCGGCGCCGGTGAGGCTGCCGAGGATCGCGTCCTGCGGCTCGGGGGGCAGGGCCAGGGGGGGCACCCGGTCGGGCGCGGTGGCGATCAGCGCCCCCTCCCGCTGGTTCCAGGTCGCCAGCAGCGACGCGGACGGGGCGGTGCCCATCAGCCCCGGGTGGGAGATCCCGGTGAACGAGACCCCGGGGATGTGCCGTGAGGTGGCCTTGTGGCCGGTGAAGTCCCAGACCGCCTTGTAGGCGTCGGGGAATTGCTCGGTCAGGAAGCCGCCACCGTTGCCGGTGGGGAAGATGCCCGTGTAACCCCAGCCCTGGCCGGCCAGCGGACCGGACTCCTGCGGGATGGGGCCCATGTCGAGGATGTCGACCATGAGCAGGTCGCCCGGCTCGGCGCCCTCGACTGCGAACGGGCCGCTGAGAGCGTGGACCCGGGTCAGCGGAGCGTCCCGGATGTCCTCGGCGGAGTCGTCGTTGTGGATCGCGCCGTCGAACCACTCGCGGCAGTGGACACGGAACGACTGTCCGGGCCGTACCGTCGCCACGGGCGGGACGTCGGGATGCCAGCGGTTGTGCCCGACCTTCTCCTGGTCGGTGAACCTCTTCGTGGAGTCGAGGGGGAACAGCAGTTCAGGCACGGTGTCGAGCCCTTCTCGTGGTCACCATCGGGGCAGGCGGGCGTGGGCCGGGTTCGTCGAGTGACGCGCCGGGCGACGGCCGGGCACCCGCCCGACCACCTCCGGCTGTTCCGCGCTGCGCTCGGTCCGGTCCACGGCCTCGCGCAGCGCCGCCGGTATGCGGGTGAGCCGGGGCGCGGAGAACACGCGTGTCGCCGGGAACCCGCATCGGGGGCAGTTCGTCGACGGGCCCGCGGTGCCGACCGGCATCGCGACATCGAAGCTGCCGTCCTGCGCGCAGCGGTACTCGAAGGTGGCCATCGCCGCTTCCCGTCCAGCCTTTCGTGCGTGTGGTGGCCGTTCCGCAGCGGCTCACCCTGTCTATCCGATTGTGACCGATTGCTGACATAAGCGGCGTAAAACGACGAATGAGGCGGAGGTCGCGCCTCGCGGCGGGTTGCGGGGCCGTGGCACCGGCCGAGGTGTGGGACACGTTGGCGATCATCGATGTATGGCGGGCATTGTCGACCTATGGCTGCCGTCTTCTCGTCCTCGCTGTTCCGCCGTCTGCGGCCGGGTCTGACGGCCGCGGTCGTGCTGTCCACGGCAGTGCTCGGTGCCGCTCTGGCCGTCGCGCCGTCGGCGGACGCCGGCACCGCGTACCCCGCTGTCGCCCCGGCGCCCGGCGGCGCAGCGGTGCCCGCCGCGGAGCCGACCGGGACGGCGGCGCCGCCCACCTCGACGCCCAGCACGCCCAGCACGCCCAGCACCACGCCGTTCCCGCCGAGCGCGCCCACGAACCTGACCGCCACCCAGGTACGGACCACGTCGGTCACCCTCACCTGGACGGCCGCCAGGCCCGGCTGCTGCCCCGTCGCCGGGTACGACGTCACCTACTACCAGGCGTTCGACGACGTGGTCTACGGCATCAGCCTCGGCGACGTCACCTCCACCACGATCACCGGCTACATCCAGCCGGGCCGGCAGTACTCGTTCCGGGTGTCGGCCCGGGACGGGTCCGGGCGCCGATCGCCGTCCACCGACGCGCTGACGGTGGTCACCCCGGTGACCGACACCGGCCCGGACACCACCCCGCCGAGCGCGCCGCAGAACCTCACAGTCGGCGAGGTGACCGCCTCGACCGCCACGCTGTCCTGGTCGCCGTCGACCGACGACGCCGGCGTGCTCGGGTACGACGTCTACCGGTTCGACGGCTGGTTCACCTCGACCCGAGTCGCCACCGTGCCGGGCACCACGTACACGGCGCCGCTGCCCCCGTCGACGCCGCTGCGCAACCTGTACTACGTGCGGGCCCGGGACGCGGCCGGCAACGTGTCGATCGCGTCCAACACGGTCACACTGCCGACGACGTCCACGCCGCCGCCCCCGCCGCCCTCGACCTGCCGGGTGACCTACCGGAACCAGTCCGAGTGGCCTGGCGGTTTCGTGGCCGCGGTGACGGTCCAGAACACCGGGACGACGTCGGTCGACGGCTGGATCGTCACCTTCGGCTTCCCGGGGGACCAGCACGTCACCACCGCGTGGAACGCCACAGTCGGCCAGACCGGCGCCGCCGTGACCGCCCGCAACGCCGACTGGAACCGCGTCATCGCGCCGAACGGCTCCGCGACCTTCGGCTTCCAGGGGCGGTGGAGTGCGAGCGACGCGCCGCCGACCGGCTTCTCGCTCAACGGCGCCCCCTGCACTGTCGGCTGAGAGGAAGTCTCGTGAGCACACCCCACCGCCGCCGCGCCCTCGCCGGGGCCGTCACGGCCGTCGCCCTCGCCGTCACCACCACATTCGGGGGTACGCCCGCGCCCGTCGCCGCCGCGAACACGCTCAGCATGCGGGGCGCCGACGTCTCCTCGTTGCAGCGCAGCCTGGATCTGGGCGCGAAGTACTACGACGCAGGCGGGGTGGCGCGCGACCCGCTGGACATCCTCAGGTCCGTCGGTCTCAACTACGTCCGGCTGCGCGTCTGGAACAACCCGGCCAGCGGCTACAACAACAAGAGCAGGGTGCTGGCCCAGGCGCGCGTGGCGAAGGCCAAGGGCCTCAAGGTGCTGATCGACTTCCACTACTCCGACACCTGGGCCGACCCGGGCAAGCAGTACAAGCCCGCGGCCTGGGCCGGGCACAGCCTGAGCCAGTTGCGCAACGACGTGTACGCGTTCACCTACGACGTCTGCGCCGCCCTCCGCGGGCAGGGCACCCTGCCGGACAGCGTGCAGATCGGCAACGAGATCAACGTCGGGATGCTGTGGAACGAGGGGAAGGTCGTCAACAACGACTTCGCCCCGCTGGCCGGCCTGCTGAAGCAGGGCTACAACGCGGTGAAGGCCTGCGGCGGCGGCATCCCCGTGATGATCCACACCGCGAACGCCGACAGCAACGCCAACGCGCGGTGGTTCTACGACGGCATCCGTGCCCAGGGCGTGCAGTGGGACATGACCGCCCTGTCGTACTACTGCATGTGGCACGGCAGCCTGGCGAACCTCTACAACAACATCGTCGACCTGCGGAACCGCTACGGGAAGCCGGTGGTGATCGTGGAGACCGCGTACCCCTTCACCCGGGACAACGCGGACAGCGAGCCGAACGCCATCGGCGACGCGACCTGCGACGGCATCGGCGCGACCTGGGCCGGGCAGGCCCAGGAGTTCGACTGGGTCCAGAACACCGCCCGCAACGCCGGCGCGATCGGTGTCTTCTACTGGGAACCGACCTGGTACGCCGTCAGCGGCAACGGCTGGGATCCGGCGAACATCAACGGCACCGGGAACCAGTGGGACAACATGGCCGTCTTCGACTGGTCCGGGCGGGTGAACCCGGGGGTGCGCTGGACGCCCTGACGGGCCGGCCGGCGCACCCCTGATCAGCGCCCGAGGAGCGAGCGGATCGAGTGGCGGCGGCCCCACGCGATGAACACGAACAGCGCGAACAGCACCCCGGGCGTGAGCACCAGCGCGCCGCCGTGCAGGATGAACGCCTGGGTGACGGCGGCGCCGACCATGAGCAGCGCGAGCCCGACGGCGGCCAGGCCGGCCAGCCGAGGCACGAGCAGCCCGATGCCACCGGCCAGCTCCAGCAGGCCGACGAGATAACGGAACCAGGGCGCGGCGCCCATGTCCTCGAAGGTCTGGACCGCGTTCGTCTCGCCGAACAGCTTGGGGCCGGCGGAGGCGACGATGAGGAAGACCCCGAGGACGATTTGCAGTGCCCACAGCGTCCGGTGCAACCCGCGCGCGACGGGCGGGGGAGTGGTGTCGACGACGGTCATGGTTCTCGTCCCTCCTGGCGGTCTGCCGGTTTCCCGCATCCGACATCGATCGGACGCACCAGGTCAGACCGGCGGAGGCGACTGAACTCATCGCGAGGTCTGGCCGGCACAGCTGATTGGGGACGGAGGCTCGTGGTTTTCGGAGGCGAGGCGTCGCTGTAGGCGGTCGGATTGAGCGACCGATCCGCCGCCTACGCCGAGGCCGCGCCGAGCGGCATGATAGAAGCGATCCCGACTCGCGTTCGCCTGCTGGACCAGTTCCAGTAACGGCTCGGAGTTCTCGTCGACGCCACGGGCTCGGTGTTCGAGTCGCCAGACTGCCTCTCGCCAGTCCTGTGCGGCGACGACGGTGGAAGCGTCCCCGAGCAGCAAGAGGCTCTCCCAGACGAGGGTGTGCCTGATGTCGGCCTCGGCGAGCCGAGGAAAAGCCTCTGCTTCGTTCAGTCCCGAGCGGTACTTGTCCCCGGCCGCGGTAGCCAGCACCTTCAGCGATATCGCCTGAATCTCCTTCAGTGCCTGGGCGAACTCGCTGTATGCCTCCAGTCGTCGTTCGTCCCACCGTACGGCCTGGCCGCGCCTCCACTGGCTTCTGGCGGACAGGAAGGCCACCAGGCCTGTGCCCATGGCACCGACAACGACGCCGAGCAACGCCGGTAACTGTGAGATGAACGCGTCCATCGGCGCAAGAGTGTCATTCGGCGGCAACTGGTCGAGCCGGGCCTCCTTCTTCGAATTCAGGCCGACGGTTGTCCGCGCCGCTACGCGGTACGGCTATCCCCAGGCGCGTTCGAGGGCCAAAGCCAGCCGCCTCGTCCACTGCTCTTCGGTTCCCTCGATCCCGGGGTACTCGTCGACGAAGTTGTCCCAGTCGATGCTCCACGTCAGCACGTCCTCGGCGCTGAAGCCGTCCGCCTCGGCGCCCAGCTCCGGCCGCATCAGGCGGCGGACGAGATCCCGGTCCACGCTCGTGGTCTCAGCCAGCAGGACCGCGTCGTACAGGTCCTTGCCCTGCGCGTACGCGTCGGTGGCCAGCCACAGCAGCTTCCAGGCGAGCGCCAGCGCCGCGGGCGCGGCGAGCACCGCAACGGCGACACCGGGGAGCATCACCGTCTCCGGCGGGAGCGGCAGCTCCTCGCCGAAGACGATATCGATCTGTACGTGGCCGTCCGGCGCTCCGGCGATGCCGAACGGGACGACGAGGCGGCGGCCGTCGGCCCGCTCGTACGTCCAGATGGCCGCCTCGCTGATCCGGTCCGGTCGCAGGCCGGCGTCCGGCACGCTCCGGAGGGCGGCCTTGACGGCGTCGAGCAGCGTACGGGCCTCGTCGCTGCCGCTGGTGACCGTGTGCGGGACGACGACGAAGTCCAGATCGCCGGGCTCGCGTGCGGCGGCGCCGACCTGGACCGGCATCAGCGCACTACCCCGCAGCACCAGGTGGCGGCCCACGGGGGCCGCCGCGATCGCCGCAAGCACGCCGGTGAGCGCGGTACGCCGGGCGGCGCTCCACCGCCGGCCGGTCTCGGGCACGAGGAAGTCCGGCTCACCGGCGCGGTACGCGTTCGGGTACTGCTTGAGGGCGGGATCGAACGCGGCGCGCTGGCGGACGGGAGCGTCGGCGGGCAGCGGCTGGTAGGTCGGCGGGAAGCCCCGGGACCGGGCAGGCGCGGACCGCATGGTGTTCTCGCGCTCCGTCACCCAGTCGCTGGGCCGCGTCTTCTCCGGGCTCCCGGGCGGGTCCAGCCAGCCGAGGTCGCGGACCGGTCCGCTGTCGAACACCACGTACTCCTGCTCCACCGCGGCGATCTCGAAGCCGGCGGCGGACACGGCCGCGACGAGGGCCTCCAGGCGCTGCCCGGCCGTGGCGAGCCCGACACGGTAGCAGCGCTGGGTGACGAACCGCTCCTGCACACCGTCGGCGCGTACCCGGCGTGCGTTGCGGGACAGCCGTGCCCCGTGCGGCTCGACCAGGCTGGTGAGCGCCAGTGTCCGCGCCACCGTCGGCCCGGCCAGCAGCAGTTTGACGTGATGCTCGAAGTAGCGGGCGGCCGGCTCCGCCGCGGCCTCCTCGTCCGACTTCGGCACACCGGCAGCCCACGGCGCCACTTCGATCTTCGTGCGGCACACGTGGATCCCGGACGCCTCCACCTCGCCCTGCAGGCGCTCTGCCGCGGCCTGCTGCTCGGCGTGCGTGCCCCGCCCGGTCAGCGTGAGCATCGGCTGGGAGGTGTAGGCACCCTGGTCGAGGACGATGTGGACGAACTTCAGCCCGCGCCGCGCGGCGAGGGCGGACAGCCTCTCCGCGTCGTGCGGCTGGGCCGTCACATGGATTTCGAAGTCCCCCGACACCTCAAGCACCGGCGAAGCCTACGACACGCCGTCCAGCCCGGGCCGCGGCTCTACGGCCGTACCGTCGGGTCGTGGTTGTGCCGGGCGTGAGCGCGCGTGTCCCACTGCCGCCGCCTGTCCGGCCGTACCATCTCCTGGTGAAGCTCCGCCGTCGGCTGGTCGCCGTGTCACTCCTCCTGGCGGTGGAGGCGACGGCGTTCGCGCTGCTCGTCACCGAGTCGGTGATGGATGCGATCGTCGCCGCCGGCCTCACCTGCGTGTCGTTGTGGCTGCACCTCGTCCTGCACGAGTGCGGTCACCTCGTCGTGGCGAAGCTGCTGCGTCTGCCGGTCATCGCGGTTCGTGTCGCGCCCTTCAACGGCTGGCGCAACGAGGTGTCGGTCCGGCCGTCGCCGTCGATGACGGCGTTACCGCTGCGGATGGTGCTGTTCTATCTCGGTGGCCCGCTGGCCAACCTGTGCGCCGCGACGGCGCTCGTCATCGCGTCGGCGTCCACCGGTACGGCGTTGACGCGGTTGACGCTGCTCGGCGCCGCGTTCGTCGGGGCGCTGCTCGGCCTGACCAACCTCGTTCCGGGGCGTTCGACCCACAGCGACGGCCACAACCTGCTCCGCTGGCTCCGGGCTCCGGCAGCCGCCCGCGAAGGGCTGCGGGCCGGCTACTACCAGGAGGAGGTGGTCAGGGCGCTGCGGGCGGTCGCCCGAGCGGGTGGTGACGTCCACCGGGTCGGGATTCAGGCCCGCGACGGCAGCGATCCGCTCCTGGCCCTCGCTGCCTACCAGCAGAGATTGAGCGCGGGACACACGCAGTCGGCGGATCTGGTCGAGGAGGCCGAGCGGCTCGCGGCGCTGGCTCGCGCGGGCGGCACCGATCCCGCGGCCGCCGCGGCGATCGGCCAGATGCTGAGCCTCCAGTTCGGAATGTGGTACCTGTACGCCGCGGTGGTGACCGGCGCGCCGGTGGATCGCCGGGAGGTGCGGGAGATCTCGGAACTCGCCCGGATCGCCGCCCGGACGCAGCCGCGAGCGTTGTCCGCCCGGATCGTGATGAGCCTGGCTCACCTGCTCAACCAGCGGCCCGAGGATGCGCGATCGCTGCTTCTCGACGTCCGTCCCGGCGCCGAGCCGCGCGACCTCTGCGCCGTCGCGCTTCTTCTGCGGGCGGCCGCCGAGTCGTATCTCGGAAACCACGCCGAGGCGGATCACCTTCTCCGCGCGGCCGGGGGCGACTACCCGCAACTGGCACAGCTCGTGGCCGCGATCCGGGCAGCCGATCCGGCGCCGCCCCTGTTCGCGCCGGCACCGATGGCCGGAGCCTGACCGCTCGACGAGCCGGTGGCTCGTCGCCGTCATGATCTGGTCGGGCGTTTTCTGCGGTGTTTCCGTTACGTCGACACACCGCTACTTGCATTGATTCCCGTCACATTTGGTCCTTATCGAAATGCCTTGTCCTGATCTGCGGGGCCGCCTACTGTGGGCGGCCTCGGAGTTCGACGGGGGAGCGACGGGATGCAATTGGACATTCGGCTTCTGGGCCCTGTCGAGCTGCGGGTCGGCGGCCGGCGCGTCGCGCCGGGACCGGGAAAGCGGCGGGCCGTGCTCGCCGGGCTCGCGCTGGCGGCGAACCGGTCGGTGTCCCTGGACCGGCTGGCCGCCATGGTCTGGTCCGACGTCCCCCCGCCTTCGGCGACGGCCAACCTGCGTTCGCACCTGGCGGCGCTGCGCCGGATGGTGGGCGACCGGCTGGTGACGCGTCCGAACGCGTACGAGCTGCGGATGCAGCCCGACGAGCTGGATGTCACGGAGTTCCACCGGCTGGCGGAGAACGGCCGCACGGCACTGGTCAGGGGGTATGCGCTCGACGCCGTTCCCGCGCTCGACGCCGCGCTCGCGTTGTGGCGCGGCGCGGCGGGCGAAGGGCTGCCGACCGGCACCACGCTCGACAACCGCTGGGCGAGCCTGGAGGAGCAGCGGCTTCAGGTGTTCGAGGTGCTGACCGATGCCCGCCTGGCGGTCGGCCGGCATGCCGAGCTGCTACCCGGGCTGCGTGAGCATCTGGCCGCGTACCCGTTGCGGGAACGGGCGTGGGGGCAGCTGATGCTCGCGCTGTACCGCTGCGGTGAGGTGCCGGCCGCACTGGCCGCCTACCGGGACGCGCGCGCCCGGCTGGACCAGCACCTCGGCATCGAGCCGGGCGAGGAACTGGCCGCCCTGCACCGGGCGATCCTGGAACGGGCGCCGGACGTCTCGTACACCCGGCCGCCGCCGGTGATCGCGGCACCGTCGGCCGCCGATCCGGCTCCCGCCGCCGAGACCGGCCGGACGGTGCCCCGGGAGCTGCCACCGGATCTGGTCACCTTCGTCGGGCGCACCAGGGAAGCGGGGGAGGTCAGCACGGTAGCGACGTGCCGCGCACCCGCTGTCGTGGTCGTCACGGGCCCGCCGGGAAGCGGCAAGACCGGGCTCGCCGTACACGCGGCCCACGCGGTGGCCGGTGAGTTCACCGACGGGCAGATCTTCGTCGACGTCGCGTACCGGGCCTCGGTCACCCCGGCGGAGTTGCTGGCCCGGGTGCTGCGCGCGCTCGGCGTCGCGGCGGGCGACATGCCCGACAGCGCCGACGAGCGCGCCGGGCGCCTGCGCTCGCTCACCGCCGGACGCCGGCTGCTGCTGGTCCTCGACGGCGTCACCAGCGCGGCCCAGGTGCGGCCCCTACTGCCCGCCAGTCCCGGTCCTGCCCTGATCGCCGTGGCCCGGCGCGCTCTGGGCAACCTCGACGGTGTACGGCGGGTCGCCCTGTCGCCGTTGGCCGAACCCGGCGCCCGGGAACTGCTGGCCGCGCTCGCCGGTCCGGAACGGCTGGCCGCGGATCCGGGCGCGACAGCCGAGCTGATCGGCCTGTGTGCCGGATCGGTGCTGGCGCTGCGGGTCGCCGGCTCGAGACTGGCGACGTGGCCGGGGATGCCGGTGGCCGCGCTGGTCGGCGAACTCACAGCGGGAGGGAGCACGCTGGATCTGCTGAGTTACGACGACCTGTCCGTACGAGCGAGCCTGGCCGCCGCCGTCGCGGTCGTCGCCTCGGAGGACGAGGTGGCCGGCCGGCTGTTCGAGCTTCTCGCCGCCTGCCCGGAGGCTCCGGCGGCGGTGGACCGTGCCGCGGCGCAACTCGGCGAGTCCACCGAACGGATCAGGCGGGCCATGGAAGGCCTGGTCGATGCGCACCTGGTCGCCCGGGACGGTGCAGCCCGCTACCGGCTGCCGGCGCTGGTCAGGGATTACGCCGCCGAATTGTCGACAGTGCCGTCCGGGCCGGCGTCGCGGCTCGTTCGGGGGAACCCGTTCCTCACGTTGTCGTCCCGGTCCGGGTGATCGATTCTGCCGACCGCTCGGGTCGTCCGGCGAGCGTAGACGACAAAGTATCTCGAATATAGATCGCCGTGACAGGCTCCGCTCGTCATCGACCAATCTCAGTGAGACGGGGCGGCATGTCAGGCTACAGACGTCATCGCTATTTCAGTCGGTCCTTACGCATGACGGCATTCGCCGTCGCGATCCTCCTCCCGCTCAGCATGATCAGCCAGCCGGCATCCGCCCAGGTCGTCACCGAGGCGCAACTGCCGGCATGCGCCGACCCGTCCGTGCCGGACGACGTCAACCACGCGTCCATCCGCCTCGAAGGACCGGCAGCCGGGTCGGAGGTCGCGGTCGACGCGAACGGCAGGATCGCCGTCAACGGCTACGTGCACAAGCAGGCCACGATGGTGGACGTCTCGGTCGAGAAGACCACCTCGACCAGCTTCACCTACGGCCCGCCGCCGGAGGGCGTCACGGACTGGTCGGCCTCCTGGACCGCCAGCATGCGCCCACCGCGACTGGGTCCGGTGAAGGTCTGCACCCGTGCCCAGCGCGAACCCGGCCGCTACGCACGGATCCTGCGCGACATCACCGTGCTGGACCTGATCCCGCCGAGCAGCGTTCCGAACCTGGCGGTCGGCACGATCACGGCCACCGGCGCCAAGGTGACCTGGGGTGCCGCGACCGACAACTACGGTCTCGCCGGATACGAGGTCACCGTCGACGGGGGCACCCCGCATCGGACCACTGTCGGCACCCGCTCGTACTCGATCACCGGACTCCAGCCGTCCAGCAACCACACGGTCTCCGTGGTCGCCGTCGACCTGGCCGGCAACCGGTCGAAGACGCCCGCCACGACGTCCTTCACGACCGACGCCCTGCCGCCGCCGCCCGACGTGGACGCCGGCCTGACCCTGGACCCGGACGAGGGCGGCGCCATGGCCAGCTGGCACCCGAACCCGGCCACCGAGGCGAGCTACCGCGCCTACCTCGACGGCGAAATCTACGACCACTTCGAGCGAGACCAGCTCTGCGAGGACGGCAACGGCAACGTGGCCAGCCCGTGTACGGCGGACAGCGTCATCAAACTCCCGATCGAGCCGCTCGAGGAGTACACGCCGTACGCCTTCCGGGTGGAGGCGCTGAGCGCCGACGGCACTGTGGTGCGGGAACTCGCCGGCGACTTCACCACGATGATCCACGTGGACGAGCTGTCGCCGGCGGTCACGCAGGCCACCGCCAGTGAAGCGTCGCAATGCGCGGGCGCCGGTGGTGACATCTACATCGCGGCCAGCTCGCGTGCGAGTGTGCCGGTGCCCTCCGGCGCCACGCAGATCTTCCTCGGCTGTTACCGGGCAGCCGACACCAGCTGCCTCGACGCCGTCCTGCCACCGTCCGGCGAGAAGCTCGTCGACTGTGCGGACGACCTCACCCGCACGCTGTTCGCCATCGCTCCCTCCGGCCGCGGTCCGGTCATCTCGTCGATCGACGACACGCAGCCCCGGCCGCTGCTGTTGCAGGCGGCTGTGGTGCCGATCGCCTGGTGTCTGAGCAGTGGCGCCTGCGCGACGCTCATCGCTCCCGTCGCGGAGACGGCCGCGGCGGCCGCGGTCGCCCCGGTAGCTGCCGCCAGCATCTCGTGGTGGGTCGTCGGCCTCGGCGGCCTCGGCCTCGGGGCCGCGCTGGGCACGCTGCTCGCCATCCTCTTCCCCGGCACCATCGGCGTCAACGGGCTCATCGAGTACCCGATCTCGCACGACGTCGACTTCGAGCAGTTCGACAACTGGGGCCTGGACGAGGGCGAGTGGTACAACAGCCTGAAGGTCTACGCCGAGGTCATCAAGACGACGAAGCTGGTGGCAAACCAGCGCAACCTGCCCTTCGCCTGGGACTCCACGGAGGACGCGCGCCTCAAGCGGATCATCGACCAGGCATGTACGGCGCAGCGCGGCACCCAGGGCAAGGCCGGATGCGACGACGACATCATCGTCTACGTACCCGGGGCCAAGAACTACAAGGGCGCCGACATGACCGAGACCGGCAAGCACATCGTGGCCGCCATGGGCGACGGCGGATATCCGCAGCCGCCGACCCGGGCGGTGTGGTTCTACCCGGCGCGAAGCGTCGGCGGGCAGGCGGCGCGCGCCAAGGGCCACAGCCGCGGCTGGTTCGGCACCGCGGCGTTCAAACCGAACGCGTGCGACGTACGGGTTCCCGGGCAGACCTGCGACGAGTTCCCGTTCTGGTCGACCGACCAGGCGGTCGACCTGACCGGCCAGGTCGCCAGCCTGAAGCTGGTGTCGACAGCCGAGTCGCTTCCGCAGGCCAACGACATCAACGCGTTCTACGGCAAGTGCAAGGTGAGCGACAAGACCAAGTTCGTCGTGCTGCCGGTGAAGCCGTGGGTCGAGGCCGGCGGCCCGAGCTTCGCCTTCAAGCTCAGCGGCGGCGGGGCTAGCCTGTGCATGACGCCCGTGGCACCGTGAGCCGAGGAGCCTCCTGATGCTCGACGACATGCGCGTACTGCGCGAAGCGGTGCGGGAGTACCGCGTCGCGGCGACTGCTGCCGGCCTCGACTGGCCCGATTCGGGCGAGTCGCCGGCCGGGCCGCCGCCGGACCGGGTGCGCCGGATCTTCGACGTGGACCACGTCGCGGATCAGCTGGCCTGGTTGCAGTCGCAGCGCTGGCCGGACGCGCGGTTGCTCCCGAACGGCGGATGGCGGATGCCGTGGCCGGACGGTGGGGACGCGCTCGACTACCTGGGGCTGTCGATCGGCACGCCGTTCCCCTGGCGGCAGCAACTACCCCTGTTCCACTTCGACTTCCTGCTCTACACGTTCGTCCTCGCGGGCGAGCACGAGGGGGAGATCTGGCGCTACCCGGTGGGGGAGGACGCCTGGGAGTCGGTCCGTGCCGCCCCCAGCCTGGCCGTCCTCTTCGACCAGTGGACCAGGGGAATCGCCGCCGGTGTGGTCCGCTACGACGAGGCGAACAAGTGGCTCGTCGTCGAGGACGCGGACGGGGCACCCGACCTCGACCCGCTGGCCTTCCCGGTGACTCCCGTGGACGAGACGCTGCTGCACGCGCGGCAGCGTGAATGCGGGGCGAGCCCTGTGGCCGACGACGACGGCTTCGAGCACCAGGAACGGCTGCTCGACGCCATCGACGCGGCGAAGGCCACGCTCGGCAGCTAGACCGGCCTGCGGTGGGTGGGCCCCGGCTCACCCACCGCAGCCGCGGTCAGTCCTCGAATCCGGCCGGGTGGGCGTCGCCGACAGCGTTCAGCAGCACACCCTGCTCCAGCAGCGCCTTGCAGGCGCAGAGGACCATGGTGAACCCGCCCATCGAGTCGATCGCCCTGCTCACTGCCTGGTCGGCGGTGCCGGCGAAGCCGGTCTCGGTGATCCGGACCAGCGTGGTGTCGTCCTCACCCGGCAGGAACCGCCACTCGACCTGGGTGGGGGACTCCGGATCCCACTCGGCCAGGATGCGGCGGTTCTCCTCCACGTCCTTGACGGTGACGACGGTGGAGACGCCGTACATCTCCCAGTCCCAGGTGACGACGGCGCCGGGTTCCAGCCGGCCGCTGCTCCTGGTGAACCAGAACCTCGTGGTCACCGCCGGGTCGGCGAACGCCTGGAAGACCTCGGCGGCGGGCCGGCGGATGAGCATCTGCGCGGTGATGACAGGGGGTCGGGTCAAGCGGTCACTGTCCACGGGCAGTGGTGTTCCCTTCTCTCCTGGCCGGGCACTGCGGATTCGGCCACGGTACGGAATTCGCTTGAGCGGTGCCGCGACATGGGTCAGAGTCGTTCCATGATCTCCTACCGGAAGGGCGGCGACGCCCCGGCGCGATGAGCGCCCCCACGCGGCGCGACGACGCCGCGAAGACCCCGCACGACCTGTGGCAGCAGGCGGTCCGGATCCGCCAGGAATGGCTCGACCACGCCCTGTCCACACAGCCGGCCGACAAGCCCACCGCGGAGCGCTGCCTGACCGCCGTCTACGCGAGGGCGTCGCGGCCGCGACCCCGCTTCGAATGGGTCGACTCGCCGGCGAAGGCACTGCCTCTGGTCAGCGGCTGGCCCACACTCGACCGGCTCCACGAGCGCATCCGGGCGGTACGGCCGCCCCGGACACCGCTGCTGGCGAGCGACATCGCCATGGTCGTCTCCCAGCTCCGGGGCGCGCTCAGCGCGGGCGTCGTGCACACCGATCCCGAGCTGTCACCCGCACGCAGGGGCAAGGCCAAGGAGCCGTGGCCCGAGCTGGCGCCGCAGCGGGCGTTCGACGGCGGCGTACCGCTCGCCGTCGTCCTGCACCAGGGGGTACGCGCGGCGCTGCACCGCAGCCTCGCGCACGGGTTCTACCTGCCGGTGCGTGCGGCGCTCGCGGGCGACGGCCCGGTGCCCGTGTGCTGGTACGGGCAGCAGGACGCGTCCTGGATCGCCTACTACGACGTGCTGCGCCGGCTCGGCCTCGCCCGGTACGGGCCGGACGAGGCCGGGCACCTGGACACCTGGGCCGACCTGGCCCGCTCCTGCGGCTGGTGGTGGCCGGGGGAGGAGGTCTGCGTCGTGGTGGACCGGCCACAGGTGATCCGGATCGAGCCGGTCCCCGGCACGCCGCACGACCGGGTCCGGCTGCGACCCGGCGGCGTGCGCTACCGCGACGGCTGGCAACCGCTGCTGAGCGGCGTGGGCGCCGATCCGGGATGACGGGCATCCGCGCGGGCGGAGACCTTGATTGGATAGGCGACGGTAAATAGATTGGGCTCGGGCGCCGCCGAGGTCCGCAGACTGGACCCCGGCGGCTGACCGGGCCGCCTTTCGAGCCGGGCACATCGGTCGTACGCATCGACCACTCACCGTGGCGCACCGCCGCGCCGCATCCTCGCGCACCGTCGCGTCCGCCGAGGACGCGCGCCGCTGCGCCCTGTCCGACGCCGAAGGACTTCCCATGACGATTCTCCGTGCCCGCCCCGCCCCGCTCGTGGCGGCCGTCGCCGCGCTGGCCGCCGTCACCGCGGCCGGTACGGCCCTGCTCACCGGCCCGGCCGCAGCCGCACAGGGCTGCCGGGTCGACTACACACCCAACCAGTGGCCCGGCGGGTTCACCGCGAACATCAAGGTGTCACCGGGTGACACCGCCGTCTCCAGTTGGACGGTCACCTGGACGTACGCCGGGGACGAGCGCGTCACGAACGGCTGGAACGCCACTGTGAGCCAGTCCGGGTCGACGGTGACCGCCCGCAACATGTCGTACAACGGCAGCATCCCGGCCGGCGGCTCGACCGAGTTCGGCGTGCAGGGCACGTACGGCACCGCCGGCGGCGCGCCGACCGGGTTCAGCCTCAACGGCGTACCGTGCAACGGCGCCGGCCCGACCACGCCGCCGCCCACCACGGCGGTGCCGACCACCGCCCCGCCCACGACTGCTCCACCGACCACCCCGCCGCCCACGACGCCACCTCCCACGACGCCGCCGCCGACCACGCCGCCGCCGAGCGGGTGTGCGGGGGCGGTGCTGTGCGACGGCTTCGAGAACCAGACCGGCTCGACGCCGTCGGGTGACTGGAGCGTGGTGAGCCCGGACTGTTCCGGCGCCGGCACGGCCTCCATCGACACGACGACCACGCACAGCGGCAGCCGAGCGGTCCGGATCAACGGTGCCGCCGGGTACTGCAACCACGTGTTCGTCCGGACCACGAAGAACCTCAGCGGCCTGGGCAGCGTCAGGTACGCCCGGATCTGGGTCCGGCACACCACCGCCCAGCCCACCGACCACACCACGATGATCACCATGTCCGACGCCGCCGACGGCAACCGGGACCTGCGGCTGGGCGGCCAGAACGGCGCGCTCCAGTGGAACCGTGCCTCCGACGACGCCACGCTGCCCGAGCAGAGCCCGGCCGGGGTGGCGCAGAGCGTGCCGCTGCCCACCAACCGCTGGGCCTGCCTGGAGTTCATGGTGGACGGCTCCGCCGGCCAGTTGCGTACGTGGCTGGACGGTGTCGCCGTGACCGGGCTGACCGCCGACGGCGTGCCGACGCACGACATCGACGGCCAGTGGTACAACCGCACCTGGCGACCGCAGCTCACCGACCTGAAGCTGGGCTGGGAGAGCTACGGCGGCGGCGCCGACACCCTCTGGTACGACGACGTGGCGATGGGCTCCACCCGGATCGGCTGCTGACCCACCGCGAGTGGAACGTCATGGGTGTCGAACGGGAGCGCGGACACCCATGGCGTTCCACCGAGGGCGGGCGGCTCAGTGCTCGACAGTCATCCGCTGGGTGCCGATCACGGAGAGCAGCCGCAGCGCCTCCTCCGACGGTGAGCCGGGCGTGGCGGTGTAGATGACCACCTGCTGGTCGCGGTCGGTGATGTCGAGGACGTCGCAGTTGACAGTCACCGGCCCGACCAGCGGGTGCCGGAACGTCTTGCACAGCGTCCGCGCGCCGCCCACCTCGTGGGAGGCCCACAGGCGGGCGAACTCCTCGCTCCCGGCGAGCAGCTCCGCGATCAGCGCGGCCATCTCCGGGTCGTCCGGATAGCGGGCCGCCGCGGCACGCAACCGCCCGACCGAGTGGCGGGCGAACTCGCCCACGTCCGACACGTCGTACAGCCCCGCGCCGTGCAGGTGCGGGCCGAGGAACGCCCGGCGGACCAGGTTGCGGTCCCGCCGGGGCACTGCGGAGAAGTCCTCCATGAGCGCCGCCGCGAGGTCGTTCCAGGCGATCACCTCGAACGCCGCCGAGGTCACGAACGCCGCCGCCTGCGGCAGCCGGTGCAGCAGGTCCAGCACGCTCTGCCGTACCTCCCGGGGTGGCCCGGACGGCGGCGCGGGCGGCGCCCCGGCCAGGTGGTGGAGGTGGTCGCGTTCGGCGTCGGACAGCCGCAGCGCGCGGGCCAGCCCGGCCAGCACCTCCCGCGACGGACGCGGACCCCGGCCCTGCTCCAGCCTGGTGTAGTACTCGGTGGAGATGAACGCCAGCCGCGCCGCTTCCTCGCGGCGCAGTCCCGGGGTGCGGCGACGCCGTCCGGCGGGCAGGCCCACGTCGGCCGGGGTGATCCGCTCCCGCCTGCTGCGCAGGAACACTGCCAGCTCACGTCGGTCCACGACCCCAGTGTGCCCTCGTGCGGCGGCGCGTATCCAGGTACCGGCGGTACCTGGATGGGCTCCGCGACCGGACGCAGGCTTGCCGGCATGGACACCACACGAACCGACACGATCGTCCACCCGACCGCCGGCCTGCTGGCCGGCAAGGTCGCCTTCATCACCGGCGCCGGGCGCGGCATCGGCGCCGCGGCGGCCCGGCTGTTCGCCGCCGAGGGCGCCCGGGTGCTGCTCGCCGCCCGGACCGAGGAGCAGTTGAAGGCGGTCACCGAGCAGGTCCGGGCCGCCGGCGGCACCGCCGAGTACGTGGTCTGCGACCTGGCCGACGCGGCCAGCGTGCGCGCCGCCGTCGACCGCACGGTCGAGGTGTACGGCCGCCTCGACGTCGCCTTCAACAACGGCGCGACGATCGTGCCGCCCGGACCGATGGACCGGGTACGCGAAGACGACTTCGACCACGTCTACACCGTCAACCTCAAGGGACCGTGGCTCGCCATGGTCGCCGAGGTCGCCGCGATCCGGGCCACGGCGGGCACCGGCGCGATCGTCAACAACTCCAGCGTCGGCAGCCTGATGGGCAACCCCGCACTGCCCGCGTACGGGGCGATGAAGCGCGCGGTGAACAGCCTCACCGAGTCCGCGGCGATCACCTACGGGCCGGAGGGCATCCGCGTCAACGCGATCGCCCCGGGCAGCACGCTCACCGAGATGATGCGCTCCTGGGACGCGGAGTCGCCCGGCATCATCGACCGGCTCGCGGCCGCCAGCCCGTTGCGCCGGGCCGCCGAACCGGACGAGATCGCCCAGGCCGCCGCCTGGCTGCTCAGCGACCGCGCCTCCTTCGTCACCGGTACGGTGCTGCGGGTCGACGGCGGCGCGCGGGCCTGACCCGGCTCAGACGGCGGCGGCCTGGACCGGACGGGGCTCGACCGCGCCGTCCGTCACGGGGGAGGGCCGGAAGCCCTTGACGACCAGGTAGACGCCGAGCGAGAACTCCCACACCGCGATGGGGAGCGCGGCGACCGCCGCCACCGCTGACAGCCGGTCCCACGCGCCGAACAGGGTGCCCAGGTCGGAGGCGACGAGCAGTGGCGCGCCGACGAGCCCGAGCACCGGCAGCACGCGCGGCACGAGGCGGGACTGGTAGAGCAGGGTGCCCAGCAGCAGCGCGTTCACGGCGGGCAGGAAGCCCTGGCTGAGCAGGAAGACCGAGTCGTAGAACGCGACGAGCGCGCGTCCGGTGACGAGCGCGTCCGGTCCGGCGTCGGACTCCCGCAGCGCGACGAGCGTCAGGATGCTCGCGACGCCGACGAGGATGCCCGCGGCTTCGAGCACCCGGGCGCCGACGAAGCCCAGCGCCCGGGCCGGACCCTGGCGCGTGAGCACCGGGTACAGCGCGACGGAGGTGCCGATGCAGGCGAGCGCGACGATCATCTCCAGGACGCCGCCGAGGACGACCGGAGCCTGCGAGGTGGTGCCGAGGACGTAGTCCGACTCGCGGACCGGGGCGTACAGGGCCACGGTGGGGATCGAGACGAAGGTGAGCAGATAGGCGCCGCCCGCGACCAGCGAGGTCTTCCGCAGTGAGTCCATCGGGGCCTCCCTCCGTCGCCGCCCGGCCGATGGTGGTGATGCCCTCACTCTGCTGTGGACCCGCGCGGCGGCACATCGGCCGCTCGGGCAGTCACCTCGCGCGATGCGCACGGGCCACCGGTGCGGCACACCGGTGGCCCGTGCGCGTCAGCGGCTCATCGCGTACGCCACCACGAGCGCGACGAGCGCCAGCGCGGCCAGCACCGCCGCCACGATCTTCGCCGTGCTGTAGGGACGCTCGCCGATGACCTCACCGGTCCGCGCGTTCACCAGAACCTGGTACGACCGGCCCGCGTGCAGGTACGCGGCGATCCACACCGGCAGCAGGACCAGCTTGTACGACACGTCGGAGTACGTGGTGTCCACGGCGGACACCCGCTGCTCGTCACCGCCGATGTCCGACCGGCAGTCCCCCTCGATGACCGGCGCCATCCGCGCCTTCGCCTCGGTCAGGCCCGCCTCGGGCTCGGTGTCGTACCGCAGCGCCTGGTATCCGGCCAGGTAGTCGCCGTGGTACGCGGCCGCCTCGGTCAGCGGCCACGGCGCCAGCTTGTCCAGTTGCTCGGTGGGCAGGTGGGTGGTGGCCGGCACCAGCACGTCGTCGAAGTCCCGGCGTACGGTGCCGGCGGCCGGATGCCACCGGGTGTGCCGCACCTGCCGGGTCCGCGTCTCCTGCCTGCCGTCGACTGTCACCGTGTACGTCTCGGTGACGTAGTAGTGCTCGCCCCGCTGACCCTGGTAGTCCGACACGGTCCGCGCGTCGAACGTCCAGTGCGGCAGGTACGTGCCCTTGAGCGTCTCCGCCTCGCTGATCTTCTTCAGGCTCCCGGGCGCGAACCAGCGGCTGCGGCACCACTGGCCCAGGGCCGTCCGCACACCGTTGCGGTCGACGGCGAACGGCAGCACCGCCTCCGGCGCGATCAGCTCACCCGCCCCGGCGTCGGCCACCAGGGGAGCCGCGCAGAACTGGCAGCGCTGCGCCAGCGCGTCGCTCTCGGTCCGGGCGCCGCAGCCCGGGCAGACGAACGTGTGCGCCCCGACGCTCGCCACCGGCTTGCGGGGCAGCGACGCCAGTTCCGCGTACGCGTGCTCACGCACCTCCCGGCCGGCGCCGGCGATCTCCTGCCGGTGCCCGCAGTACGGGCAGCTCAGCGCGGTCGTGCCGGGCGCGAACTCCACCCGGGCGCCGCACCCCCCGCACTGGTAGGAGGGCGGCGAGACAGCCGTGTCGCTCATTGCGGCGGCAGCGGCGGCGGGACGCTGGCGAGCACCGACGCCAGCTCGGGCACCTGCCCGGCGGGCTGCCACTGCGCCATCCCGGTACGCCAGACGAGCGTGTCCGCGTCGAGCGCGCCCGCGTTCGCCTGCTCGGCCAGCGCGCCGAGGTCGTACGGGCCCTGCCGCTGGCCGCCGACGCCGACGTACCACTGGGCCTGGCCCGGCAGCGGCGGCGGCTCGGCGGCGGCCGGCTGCGCGGGGGCGGGCTGCGGCGGCTGCGTGGCCGCGCCTCCGCCCATCGACCGGGCCATCTGCTGGCCCATCGCCATGCCCAGGCCCAGGCCGATGCCCGCGCCCGCCTCGCCACCCGGGTTGTTCGCCGCGGCCTCCATCGCGTTCGCGGCCTGGAAACGGGTGTACCGGTCCAGGTCGCCGACAGCGCCCATGCTGGTCCGCTTGTCCAGCGCCTGCTCGACCTCCGGCGGCACCGACACGTTCTCGATGACGAACTTGGGGATCGCGATTCCGACCTCGGCCAGTTCCTCGGTCAGCACGGCGGCCAGCCGCCGGCCGATCGCGTCCTGGTGCGCGGCGAGGTCCAGCAGCGGCACCCCGGCCGTGGCGAGCGCGCCGCCCAGGCGTCCCACCATGAGCTGCCGCAGGTATTCCTGCACCTCCTCGGTGCGGAACTGCGGATCGGTGCCGACCAGTTCCCGCAGCAGCCGCGACGCGTCCACCACGCGGGCCGCGAAGGCGCCGAACGCCCGTACCCGGACCACGCCGAACTCGGCGTCGCGCAGGATGACCGGGTTCTGGGTGCCCCACTTCATGTCGGTGAACTGCCGGGTGTTGACGAAGTACACCTCGGCCTTGAACGGCGAGTTGAAGCCGTACTTCCAGCCCTTCAGCGTGGACAGGATCGGCAGGTTGCGGGTCTCCAGCGTGTACGTCCCGGGTTCGAAGACGTCGGCGATCTTCCCCTCGTTGACGAACACCGCCGTCTGGGACTCCCGGACGACCAGTTTGGCGCCCATCTTGATCTCGTTCTGATACCGGGGGAATCGCCAGACCATCGTGTCGCGGCTGTCGTCCAACCACTCGATGATGTCGATGAGTTCGCCCCGGAGCTTGTCCATCAGCCCCATCGCAACCCTTTCCTCGGCGCCGGTCTCCGGCGTCGCGGGCGACCATAGCAACCGCCCGCCACCTGCGAAAAGAGAACGATTCTGCGCCTATCGGCGCCCACCGATCGGGGTCGCTCAGCCGGTTTCGCCGGCCATCGATTCGCCGGTGGCCGTACGCTGCTCCGGAATCCGGGACGCCCGGCCGGGGGTGTCGACGACGCGTTCGGTCTCCTGCACCAGATAGTGCGGACGGCGCTTCGTCTCGTAGTAGATCCGGCCGATGTACTCGCCGATCACCCCGAGAATCATCATCTGGATGCCGCCGAGCCCGATCACGCTGACGATGATGGTGGTGTAGCCGGGCACGTCGATGCCCTTCTCCACGGCGTCGGCGACGACCCAGGCCATGTAGCCCACCGCGATGAGCGTGAGGAACAGTCCGCCGTAGATCGCCAGGCGCAGCGGCCGGTTGTTGAACGACAGCAGGCCGTCGAACGCGTAGTTGAACAGCTTGCCGAACGTCCAGCGGCTCTGCCCGGCCTGCCGGGTCTCGTTGCGGTGCGCCACCACGGCGGTGCGGAAGCCGATCCAGGAGAACAGGCCCTTGGAGAAGCGGTTGTACTCCGGCATCGCCAGGATCGCGTTCACCGCGAGCCGGGACAGCAGCCGGAAGTCACCGGCGCCGTCGAGCAGGCGGACGTCTATCCACCAGTTGACCAGCCGGTAGAAGGATCGCGAGGCGACCATCCGGATGAACCGGTCACCGCGGCGGTCCCGGCGGGCGATCACCTGGTCGAACCCCTGGCGGTAGAGCATCACCATCTCGGGCAGCAGCCGCGGCGGGTGTTGCAGGTCGGCGTCCATGATGACGACCGCGTCGCCGGTGGCCCGGCGCAGGCCGGCGAGCATGGCCGCCTCCTTGCCGAAGTTGCGGCTCAGCGACGTGTAGCAGACGGCCGGGTCGGCCGCGGCGAGCCGGCGCAGCGCCGCCAGCGTGCCGTCCTCGCTGCCGTCGTCGACGTACACCACCTCGACGTCCACGTCGGTCAGCTCGGCGAGCGCGGCGCTGAGCATCTCGTGCAGCCGCTCCACCGACGCTTCCTCGTTGAAGCAGGGCACCACCACCGACAACCGCACGGTGCTCACCCCGCCCGGCCCGGACACACGCATCCGGCGCCCACGCCGTCAGAGGCGGTAGACAAGCGTGCCATCGACATCCTCCCGGGTGATGCCCAGCCCGTCGACCGGCCGGTTCTCGATGCCCTCCCACGGCGTTCCCGCCGCGCGGCTCGGCACCGCGACGACCGACCGCACGCCGATCCCGCGCAGGTAGGCCACGCTGCCCGCGTCGGGGAACGTCGCCACGGCGACCCGCGTCTGGGCCTGGGTGACCGGCTCGAAGCCGCCGAGCCCGTTGGTGATCCGGGGGAACCCGTCGGTGGACCACAGCATGTAGTTCAGATCGCCCACCCCGCCGGCCGGCAGCACCAGCATCGGTTCCGGCGCGGTCCGCATCGCGGCCGGTGGCGTCGGCACGGTCGGGTGCGGCGTGCGGTTGACGCCCTCCAGCGTGACCAGGGCGAGCGGCACCAGCAGGACCAGCGCCGCCGCGGCCCGGGACACGCGTGCGGCCGCGGGCCGGCGCCACGACTCGGCCAGCGCCGTCACCAGCCCGGCCGCCAGCACGGCGAGCAGCAGGCTGGTCCAGTGCATCATCCGGCCCGGGGTACGCAACGCGTCCCAGCCCGGCAGGAGGTTGGACAACGTCAGGTAGCCGGGGTCGCCGTCCCCGCCGAGCGTGGCGCCCAGGCCCAGCAGCACGGTGCCGGCCACGCCGAGCCCCAGCGCGATCCGGTGCCGCACCGGGAACGCCGAGACGAACAGCCCCGCCGCGGCCAGCCCGATCAGCGTCATGCCGGGTAGCAGCGCCATCTCCGGCGGCCAGGACAGCTGCTCGCGGGCGGCGGCGTGCCGTTCCCCCCACAGCCACGAGTCGCCCGGCGCGGTGACGAACCCGATCAGCGGCGGGGAGAACATCTTGGTCCAGTCCAGCGAGCGGACGGCCTGCGGGTTGAGGTCGACCACGCGCAGGTAGACCAGACCGAGCAGCAGCGTCACGGTGCCGAACACGGCGCCGCCGGCCAGGTCCGCGACGAGCAGCCGCCGGCCGAACGGGGGGCGCTCCCGCTTGCGCCACCAGGACCAGCCGTAGCAGCCGGCCGCCACCAGCACGGCGGCCAGCAGGAAGTAGACGAGCGGCAGCCCGATGCCGAAGCCGAGCGTCACCTGCCAGGCCGCGACGAGCCACCCGGCCACCGCCCAGCCGTGCCGGCGGCGCTCCGGCCGGTATCCGTGACGCAGCGACCAGCCGTGGCCACGCGCCAGCATCGCCAGCGCCAGCGCGATCCCGCCGCTGGACAGGATGTTCAGGTGGCCGGAGTGCGCCAGCCGCCAGGGCGCGTACGCCCACGCGATCCCGGCGACCGCACCGCCCCAGCGGTTGGCGCCGAGCTGCCGGGCCAGCGCGTACGCCCCGAGGAACGCCAGCGCGTGCAGCAGCACGTAGAGCACGTTGTAGCGGATCACAGCGGCCTCGAAGCCGGAGCCGAGCATCCCGAACGGGGCGTACCCGAGCAGCGTGTCGCTGTAGGCGTAGGTGTAGCGCTCCGGATAGAACGTGTTCGAGTTCCAGAGGTTGGCCGGGTCGCTGAGCAGGGCGTGCCCCGACCAGGCGACCTGCCACGCCTGCAACGTCGGGTCGCCGAGGTCGCCGGGGATCGTGGTCGCCGGGTGCCGCATCGTCGGCCAGGTCAGCACCACCGCCAGCAGCAGGCTGCCCAGGATCGCCAGCGTCCACTCCGGGTTCGGCCGCCACCGGCGTCTGCCGTCCGAGGGACGCCCGTCGGAGGGGCGGTCGTCCGAGGGGCGGTCGTCCGAGGGCGGCTCGGCGGGAGGCCGCGCGGGACCGGTGTCCTCAGCGGCCGGCGGGGCGACGGCGGGCCGGATTTTCATGGGATAGATGCTTCACGATGCTGCTGGTCCTGTCGATCCGCTGTCCGAAATGTGGTTGAAACTTCCGGCCGGAATACCGGAAGGCCGGCTACTCGAACCGGTCGGCGAGCGCCGACAGCTTACTGACGTACGCCGGCCAGTCGTAGCCCTCGGGAACGTTCCGGTTGTCCCGCCCCAGCCCGATCGCCGCGTCGTGCTGCTCGCGCATGACGTCGGCGTGCCCGGCGTGCCGGGCCAGGTCGACGCAGACGTGCACGATGACATGGTGCAGTGTCACGTCCTGCCGGCCCGGCTGCCACCACGGCACCCGCCCCGGCGCGTCCAGCGGCAGCGTCTCGATCGTCTCGTCCGCGAACGCCCCGACGCGGCGGTACAGGTCGATCAGCCCGTCCTTTGTCTCGTCGGCCCGGGCGTACCAGTCCGCCTGCGGGTCGCCGTCGAACGCGTCGTCCGGAACCAGTTCCCCGGGGGTGGGGAACTCGCGGCCGAACGTGGTCCCGAAGTAGCCGGCCTCGACGTTCAGGCAGTGCTTGAGCAGGCCCAGGAAGTTGTTGCCGGTCGCGGTGCGGGGAAGCCGGGCCTCACGTTCGCTCAGCCCGTCGAGCTTCCAGATCAGATTCTCCCGGATCGCGCGCAGGTAGTGGTGCAGCGTTGCCTTCGGGTCGTACGGCTCACTCATGCCCGACACTCTTCCGCATGGGTCGGACATCGTGGGGGCGCCGTCAGCCGGTCTGGCTGTTGTCCTTGTGCGCGCCCCACCCGTGCCAGCGCTCGATCTCGATCCAGGCGCTGACCCGGTTGCGGTCCCGCCGGGGGTACGGCCGCCCGGTGTAGTGCTGCGAGATCCGGTCGATGTCCGCCAGGCCGTCGTCGTCGCGCAACTCGGCGACGCGCCCGATGAGGCTGACGTGGGTGTACCAGTTCTCCTCGTCCAGCACGGTCAGGGAGACCCGGGGATCGCTGCGCAGGTGCGCCAGCCGGCGGCGGCCCTCGTCCATGTTCACCAGGACGCGGCCGTCCTCCCACAGGTACCAGGTGGCCGCGGACACCGGCTGGCCGTCGCGCAGCGTGGCGATGACGGCCGGGTTCGGCTTGCGCAGCATGGCGACGGCGGGCTCGGGCAGCGGCGGCTTCGACATGGCTCTCACTCTACGTACCGGCCGGGTTCGCCGCTGGTCATGCGGACGGCGCCGCCCGGACGGGCTCCCCGGCGGCGTCCGCCGGGGAGCCCGTCGCACGCCGGTCAGGCGCGTGCGCTCCACTGCTGGTTGGTGCCGCCGTGGCAGTCCCAGAGGTTGATCCTGGTCCCGTTGGCGGTGCCGTAGCCGGCCGCGTCCAGGCAGCGCCCGGACTGGACGCCGCTGATCGTGCCGTTGGCGTTGAGGTTCCACTGCTGGTTGGGCTGGCCGTTGCAGTCCCAGATGATCACGCTGGTGCCGTTCGCGGTGCCCCGCCCACTCGCGTCGAGGCACTTGTTGCCAAGCACCTGCAACTGCTTGGCCGAGGTGTAGGTCCAGCGCTGCATGGTGCCGCCCCAGCAGTCGTACAGCTGCACCGCGGTGCCGTTCGTGGTGCTGCCGTTCGGCACGTCCAGGCACCGGCCCGAGCCGGCGCCGACGAGCTGCACGTTCTGGTACGTGCCGCCGCCGCTGCCGGGGGTGCCGATGCTGCCGGACACCGACTGCAACGCGCGGTACCAGACCGCTGCCATCTTGTCGTAGCCGGTGGCGGTCGGGTGGATGCCGTCGATCAGGTCGGCGGTGGTCAGCGCCGAGTGCTGGTCGACCAGGTGGACCCGCTTGCCGGCGTTCACCTTCGACTGCACGATGCCGGGCAGCGCGGCGTTGAACGTGCGCACCGCCGCCGCCTGGCCGGAGTTGGCGAGCGGGATGATCTGCGCGACGAACACGTCCGCGTTCGGCGCCGTGGTGGTGATGCGGTCGATGAGCGAGGAGAGCCGGTTCGGCGCGGTCGAGACGTTGTAGTTCTGCAGGATGTCGTTGGTGCCGATGTGCAGCAGCACGGTGCGCGGCTGGTAGGCGTTCAGCCAGCCGGTGATGTTGGCGTCGATCTGGTCGATGCGCCAGCCGGGGTGGCCCTCGTGGTCGTGGTCGCCGAGGTTGCCCGGCCCGTTGAACTGCGAGCCGACCAGGTCGACCCGGTAGCCGCCGCCGGCCAGCCGCTGCCACAGGCCGATCCGGTAACCGCCCGGCACCTGGGTGCCCTCGGTGATGGAGTCACCGAGCGGCATCACCCGGGTGCCGCCGTTGGACTCCGCGCCCGCCGGGCCGGCGGGCGTCAGCACGCCGGCGGCCAGCAGCGCCAGCGCGGCGCCCGCGGTGAGCCATCTCCTCGCTCCGGTACGCATGAACGCTCCTCTCACGGGCTGGTGCAGGTCAGGGACGGGGTGGACGGTGAGCCGTCGGCGATGAAGCCGAACGTGGTCGAGCCGGACGCGGGCACGGAGCCGTTGTACGCCGCGTTGCGGACGGTCGCCGTGGATCCGCTGGTGCTCAGCGTGCCGCTCCAGACCTGGCTGATGCTCTGACCACCGGCGAGGTTCCACCGCACCGACCAGCCGTTGAGCGCCGCGGCGCCCGCGGTGACCGTCACCTCGGCCTGGAAACCGCCGGACCAGGAGTTGGTGGTGCGGTAGGTCGCGGTGCAGGCGTCGCCGGTCGGCGGCGGCGTGCTGGGCGGCGGGGGAGAGGAGGGTGGCGGGGTCGACGGGGGGACCGGCGGCGGGGTGCCGCTGAGGCCGGAGGTGAACCACCAGTGGTCGATGTTGAACAGCGAGCCGCTGCCGCCGGTGAACCGCAGGTAGAGGTCGTGGGTGCCGGTGGCGCCGCTGACCGGGCAGCTCGGGTTGGTCCAGGTCTGCCAGTCGCCGGTGGGGGTCACCTGGCAGGTGCCCACCAGCGGGCCGGTCACGCTGTCCAGGCGCAGCTCGATGGACCCCCCGCTGCCGGCCGAGGCCACCATGGCGGTGAACTTGGTCGCGCCGGCGCCGAAGGCCACGCCCTTGACCTTGATGTAGTCCCCGTTGTCGATGTAGCCGACGTTCCTCCCGCCCAGGGAGGACGCCTCGGTCTCGACCCCCTGCCCCCAGGCCATCGTCTCGGCCTCCTGCCGGGAGTACGGGTTCACGGTGCCGACCTGCGGGGCGCCGGTGGTGGTCATGTTGATCGTGGGGATCGAGCCGTCAGCGCCGTAGGAGAACTTCTCCACCGCCACCGACCTGGTGAAACCGCCGCCGCCGGGCAACGCGCCGTTGTGGTAGAAGAAGTACGAGTTGCCCTTGAAGTCGATGATCCCGGGGTGGTTGGTGAAGCTGCTGCCCTGGGTCGGCATGATCGTCCCGCGGTACGTCCACGGGCCCAGCGGCCCGGGAGCGGTCGAGTAGGCGACGAACTCCGAGCAGCACCTGGCCGCGAACGCCATGTAGTAGAGGCCGTTGCGCTTGTACACCCACGGCCCCTCCTCGTAGAGGGTCGGCCGGTTCGCGTCACCGGTCCGCGCCCCGAAGCCCGCGGTGGTCAGCGGGATCTGGGTGGGGCTGCCGGAGTACGAGGTCATGTCCGCGTTCAGCTTCACGTACCACAGTCGCGGGTTGCCCCAGTACAGGTACGCCTGGCCGTCGTCGTCGATGAACACCGTCGGGTCGATCTCGCCGTTGCTCACCAGCGGACGCCCGATGGCGTCACGGAACGGCCCGGTGGGGCTGTCCGCCACCGCCACCCCGATGCCCATCTGGCCGGTCGCCCGGACGACCATCGGCACGTACCAGTAGAACTTGCCGTTGCGCTGGACCGCCTGGCCGGCCCACGCGTCCTGCTTGGCCCAGCTGAACGTGGCGAGGCTGAGCGGCGACCCGTGGTCGGTCCAGTTCACCATGTCGTCGGACGAGAAGACCCGCCACTCCTTCATGGTGAACCAGGTCGAGTTGTCCTCGTCGTGGCCGGTGTAGAGGTAGACGCGGCCGTCGTGGACCAGCGGGGCCGGGTCGGCCGTGTAGATCGTCTGCACGATCGGGTTGTCCGCCCGGGCGACGGTCGGGGTCAGCCCTCCGGCGATGACCGGGGCCAGCCCCAGCAGGGCGAGCATGGTCACGGCCAGCGCGAGCCATCGTCTGGTCCGGCGGTCGGGTCTCCATAGCGTTGAGGTCACAGGTCGTCTCCCCGGTAGGCCGCGCCGCGGCGGATGGGTACCTTCGGCGAAGGTCGGGCCGTCACGCCCGGCTCCACTTCTGGCTGCTGCCGCCGGTGCAGGCGGACAGGACGATCGGGGTGCCGTTGCCGGTACCGCCGCCGTTCGGGCTCAGGCACAGTCCGGACTGGACGCCGGTGATCGTGCCGTCGGTGTTGACGTTCCACTGCTGGTTGGCGCCGCCGTTGCAGTCCCAGATGATGACCCGGGTGCCGGACGAGGTGCTCTGGCCCTCGGCGTCGAGGCACTTGCCGCCGTACACCTGGAGCTGCCGGCCGGAGGTCGCCGTCCACTGCTGGTTCGCGCCGCCGTTGCACTCCCACAACGTCACCTGGGTGCCGTTGGTCTGGGACTGGTTCGGCACGTCCAGGCAGCGGCTGGAGTTGGGGTTGAGCAGGGCGCCGCTCGTACCCCCGGGGTTGCCGCCCGGGCCGGCGACCACCGACAGGTCGTCGAACTGGGCGGTCTCGCCCTGGCTGGTGCCGAAGCCGACCTGGCCGGTGCCGAACGTGGAGTCGGTGACCGTGCCGACAGTCGTGCCGTCGATGGTGGCGGTGATGGTGGAGCCGGCGAAGCCCAGCGCGAGGCTGTGCCAGCGGTTGGTGCCGAGCGCGGCGACGTTCCCGCTGCGCAGCGTGGCGAGCTGCCCGGCGGTGTTGTTGCGCAGGATCGACCACGAGCCGGAGTCGGTGACCCGCAGGAAGTAGCCGTTGTACCGGCCGATCGGGTCGAGGTTCGTGGTGCCGACGCGGCCCTGGATCTGGGCGTAGCCGGACTGTTCGAGCAGGACGTCGGCGGAGACGGTGTAGTTGCCCCAGCTCAGGTTCCCGCCGTAGGTGGCCGGGTCGGCGAGCGTCTTCCAGGTGATCGGGGCCTGCGCGGACATCTGCCGCAGGCACATGCCGGCCCGGCCGCCGCCGCAGCCGACGGTCTCGAACGCGCCCTGCATGTCCTGGAGGTACTTCGGTATCCGCCCGGCCGCGTAGCCGTCGAAGTCGTCGCGGTACGGCAGGCCGAGCGAGCCCTGTGCCGGGCTGGTGGCGGTGCCCTTGCCCTGCCCGGTGGTCGTGGTGACGGTGTAGAGGTGTCCGGGCTGGACGGTGAGCGAGAACGATCCGCCCGACGGGGTGATGTCCGCGCCGCGGACGAAGAAGTCGTTCGGGTTCGTCGAGTTCAGGTTCGTGGACCAGACGTGCACCTGGCCGGTGGACAGCCCGCCGGTGACGTTCACGGTGAGCTGCTGCGCCGCTGTGGCGTCCATGGTCTCGATGACGGTGCTGTAGTCGCCGCCGGTGGGGGAGCGCAGCGACACGTAGCTGCCGTTGTTGCGGTTGCCGCCCAGGTAGCCCGAGGACGAGTCGAGGTAGCGCCAGCCGGGCGCGGTGAACTGGGTGGTGTGCGCCAGCGCCCAGGTGTTCTTGCCGACCGAGTACCAGCCGGACCAGGGCTGGTTGGCCAGGATCAGCCCGACCGTGGACCAGGGCAGGTTCGGTGTGATCGCGGCGATCAGGTCCCAGTTGAGGTAGGCGACCATCCGGCCGTCGATGTAGCCGCGGTTGATGCCGCGGGCCAGCGGCTTGGCGCCGTCGTTGTAGTCCTGCGAGCCGCCCTCGCTGTTCCACAGCGTCTTGCCGGTGCTGGTGGCGGTGGACGAGACGGTGCAGGTGGTCTGTGCGCTGAGGTAGCCGCACGGGTAGTGGCCGCTGAGCACGTCGATGCTGTTGCGCAGCGTGGAGTTGCCGGCGACGGCGTTCGCCGGACCCCAGCTGCCCGGGTAGTCGTCGCCGTAGATGATCTTCACGTTGCCGTACCCGTTGCTGTTCAGCGCCTGACGCAGGCTGATGGTCCAGTTCGCGTCGGTCCGCTTCTCGTTCTGGGCGGCGGTGATGTAGTCCATGGTGAGGTTGTGCTGCCGCGCGCAGCCCAGCCAGTCCACGAAGTAGTTGATCATGTCCTGGGACATGAAGTTGCCGTTGCCGATCCACCCGGGAGCGCCCCAGGGCAGTGCCGCCAGCTTGATGGCGGGGTTGCGGGCCTTGGCCTGCTCCATGATCCACCACTGGTAGCCGCGGTTGCAGTTGAGATCGCCCCGGACGTGCTCGTGGCTCGGCTCGGAGCCGCTGGTGGAGTTGGTGTCGCCGCCCATCTCGACCTTGAGGATCTGCAGCGCGGCGCCGTAGCCGGGCTTGAACAGGTAGTCCAGGATCTGCCCGCGTTGCGGCTCGGGATAGTCGATCAGCAGCCGGCTGTTGCCGCCGCCGCCGCTGACCGCGCCGACCCCGTCGAACGTCTGGCCGCCGGAGGCGCCGTTGACGGTGATCGAGGTGGCCGCCTGCGCGGGGGTCGCGGCGAGCGTCAGGCCGCCGCCGGTGGCGGCCAGGGCGAGAGCGAGGGCGGGTGCGGCGAGACGCGATGGCCCGGATCGGACGGGCCGGGGACGGGGGATCACCATGACGGCTCCTCGGGTACGCGCGGGCGCCCGACCGTCCGGGACGGTGCCTCGCGAGTTGTGGATGGCCGTCGGTGTAAACGCTAACAGCGGCGGTGCGGTGGCCCCAGGGGTGCCGGTTGTGGTGGCCTGCGGGGTCGTGAATGTTAGCGCAAACATCGACCAGGGTTAATTAGAGCACATCCCGGCGTCCGGCGGGGCGTCGGTCGTCCCGCCGGTGCCGGGCCGGAGGGCGGCGCGGTGCCACCCCACGGCCCGGCTCCCCGTGCGGGGATCGGCGGGCCGGCCCGGTCAGGGGCTGGTGCAGCTGACGCCGCTGGGCGCCGTGGCGCCGTTCCCGGTGGCGGTGAACCCGAACGTCGTCGAGGCGTTCGCGCCCAGCGTGCCGTTGTACGCCGCGTTGCGGACCGACACCGAGCCGGAGGTTCCGGTGTTGACGCCGTTCCAGAGGCTGCTGATCGCCTGGCCGGAGGCCAGGGTCAGGCGTACGGTCCAGCCGTTGAGCGTGGCGGCGCCGTTGTTGGCCACCGTGACCTCGGCCTGGTAGCCGCCGGGCCAGGTGTTCACGGTCCGGTAGGTGGCGGTGCAGGCGCCCGGCTCACCGGTCGGCGGGGGCGTGGTCGGCGGAGGCGTGGTGGGCGGAGGCGTGGTGGACGCGAACTGGCTGAAGAACCGCCAGATCTCCCCCGACGTCCAGGTCCGGGAGTCGTTCGGGCTGGACGACCCGTCGACCGGGCTGGGGGTGTGGTCGCCGTCGAACGCGGCCCACTGCACCGGGTAGCCCTCGCGGCAGCCGGAGTACGTGGTGGTGATGTGGGTGAGGCTGCCCCGGCTCGGCTCGCGCGGGCTCTGCGCGGTGCAGCCGTTGTTGCGGACGAACGTGTCCCGCAGCGACCGGCCCGCGGAGATGTTCAGCACGCTGTCGTAGATGCCGTGGATGCCGAAGTAGGCGACCGGCTGGGTGCCGCCGTTGCAGCCGCTGAGGTTGGCGCCGGAGATGACGGTGACCGCGCGGACGACGGTGGGCCGGGCGCAGGCCACCGCGTAGCTCATCGCCCCGCCGTAGCTCCAGCCGAGCGCGAACCGCTGGCTCGTGTCGACGCAGAGGTCGTTCTCGATCTGCCGGGAGATGTCGTCGAACAGCGTCAGGTCGCGGCCGTTGGTGTTGGCCCAGCCGTTGTCGATGCCCTGCGGCGCGACGAAGATCGTGCTGTTGTTCGACAGCGGCAGCAGGCCGTAGTAGCCGGCCGAGGCGACGTTGTTCGCCGAGCCGTTCAGCCAGTGGAACCCGAAGATCAGCCGGTACGGGCGGTTGCGGTCGTACCCGTCCGGGATGCGCAGGATGTAGCTGCGGTTCTGTCCGCCGCTGGAGATGGTGCGCGTCCCGCTGGACAGCGTGGGTGCCTTGCCGCAGCCGGCGGTCGCGGCGAGTGTGCCGTTCGTCGACGCCTGTGCCGTCTCGCCGAGGCCGCCGTTGAGCGCGCCGCCGGCGACCGCCGCGAGGAGCACGGCCGCGGCGGCGATGGATGAGAGAAGCGGTGTTCGTTTCGCCATTGCTTGACTCCTTGCCCTGGGTGGCGGCGCAGGCCGGACCGTCCGTCGATGCCGACGTCGCCTGCGAAGAGGGCGCGGAGCCGCGCGTGCGGCCGGGGCCGAAGTCGTCCGTGGTCGCCTGCGTCGGCGTGCATCGGCGGAGCGGCCCGGACCGGTCACCGACCGGCGGGGCGGCGAGGAAGGTGCCTCGGGTCGCCTTGCCGATTGCGGGGGTGACGGGGAGCGTGCCCTTCGCTCCCGTGCCGGAACATAGCAGGTTATCGATAACATGTTCAACCGGCTGGGCCCGGAGGAGTGCCGGGTGGGCCGCCGGGTGAGCGCTCACAGAAGCGCGCGGCGCGAGCGCCGCCGCCTGCTCAGGCGTGGTCGGCCAGGGCCGGCAGGTCGCAGCCGGCGAGGGCGTCCGGCTGGGGTACGCGGGCCAGGTCGGCCTCCGCGAGCCCGAGTCGCCGGTACGCGGTGTGCAGCGCCGCGACCACGGCGCCCAGCGCGCCGGAGAGGTCGCCGAGTTCCGCGCCGTGGACTGTCGCCTCGGCGGCGGGCACGATCTCGTGCAGCCGGCCGCGCAGCCGGACCAGGTCGGGTGTGAGCGCGTGGGAGATGCCGCCGCCGAGGACGATCACCTCCGGTTCGTAGGCGACCACCGCCGCGGTGAGGATGACCAGCAGCGCCTGCTCGACGTACTGCCGGACCGGCGCCAGGCGGGGGTCGGCCGAGCGGAACACGTCGGCCGCGTTGTCGAACGACAGGCCGAGCTCGCGGGCCCGGGCGAGGATGCCGGAGCCGCTGATGATCCGCTCGAGCGGTGCGCCGAGCGGACCGGCGGGCAGGTGGCCGAACTCGCCGACCAGGCCGCTGCGGCCCCGGAACAGCCGGCGGTCGATGGCGACGCCGGCGCCGAGCCCCGCCCCGATGGTGAGCATCACCGCGGTCTGCGCGTCCCGGGCGGCGCCGAAGCGCAGCTCCCCGAGCAGCGCGTAGTTGGAGTCGTTGTCCACCTCGACCGCGGTGCCCAGGTGCTTCTCCAGCAGCCGCAGGAACAGCGGGTCCTCCACCTGGGGCAGGTTCGGGGCGTTGGAGACCGCCCGGTCGCCCTGCCGGACGGCGCCGGGCAGGCCCACCGCGACGCAGTCGAGCCGTTCCCGGTCGGCGCCGACTGTCGCGACGATCAGGTCGGCCAGCCACTGGGCCAGCCGGGGCGCGTCGTAGTCGGCGGGCGTGGGCACGGTCCGGCCGGTCAGCGGCCGGGCGGCGAGGTCGGCGACGACCAGCCGGACGTTGGAGCCTCCGACGTCGACCCCGCAGACCACGCCGCGTCCGGCGGCGATCGCCACCCGGGTCGCCCGCCGGCCCCGGGTGGTGGTCGGGGCGCCGTCGGTCTCGGTCAGCAGCCCTTCGTCGAGCAGTTGTTCCACGATCCGCGACACGGTGGCGGGGGAGAGGTCGGTCTCCTGGCCGATGGCCGTACGGCTCACCGGACCATGGGTCAGCACGTGGGCCAGCACCGTGGACCGGTTCGCCGCCCGGGGTGCCCGAGATTCCATGCCCACCTCCGCCGATTTTATTTCCGACCGAATGCTAAAGCTGCGCCGGTGGATGAGCAACCACCCCGGGCCATGTCGTCCCGGCGGACTTCCCCGGCGCGGCCCGTCTCCGGCTCCCGCCCGGCCCAAGCGCGAAACCCGAGGTGAAGCACGGTGGAGGGGTGCCGGACGGAGTGGGTCGAATCTCTGACCAGCACTCTTGACTCCCTGTGATGAACGCGATAATACTTTCACACTGAACGGAAATAGAGGTCGCCGGCCCCCAGGGACGGCGGCGGGTGCCCCCGCACGCGCCGTGCCGGTCGCATCGGACTCCCGTGTCAGTCCGGAATCACCGGTTCCAGACCCCGTTGCTGTGAAGGGAAGAGCAATGATTCTCAGCCGTAGACGTGGTGCCGCCCTCGGCGCGCTCTGCGCCCTGGCGCTCATGGTCGGCGCCTGCTCGAACGAGACCTCCGGGAGCGGCGGCGCGTCGAGCGGCCCGCGTACCGAACCCAGCCTGTCGTTCGTCGGCCCCGGCGGCGAGACGCCGACCGCCGCCGACCAGCTCTCGCTCACCCCCGAGGAGCGGCAGAAGGTCAAGGACGGCGAGTACTCCGCCGCCTTCGTCTGGCACGAGGGCTCCGCGCTGACCAAGGCCGTGGAGTCCGGCGTCCGCAAGGAGTTCGACCAGCTCGGCATCAAGGTGCTGGCCAGCACCAGCGCCGAGTTCGACGCGGCACGGCAGGCCAACAACGTGCAGACCGTGCTGGCGCTCAAGCCCGACCTGATCGTCACCATCGCCGTCGACCCGACCGCGGCGGCGGCGGCCTTCAAGCCCGCCGTGGACGCCGGCGTCAAGCTCGTCGTGATGACCACCCCGCCGAAGGGCTACAAGTCCGGCGAGCAGATCGTCGGCATCGTCACCGCCGACCTGACCGCGTTCGGCAAGGCCAACGCGGAGATGCTCGGCAAGGCGCTCGGCGGCAAGGGCAAGGTCGGCTACGTCTACCACGACGCCGACTTCTGGTTCACCAACCAGCGGGACAAGGCGTTCAAGGACTGGCTGGGCTACCTCTACCCGGACATCGAGATCGTCGAGGAGGCCGGGTTCTCCGACCCGGCGCGCACCGAGGACATCGCCACCGCGATGCTGACCCGCCACGCCGACCTCAAGGGCGTCTACGTCGCCTGGGCCACCGCCGCCGAGGGCGTGCTCGCCGCGACCCGGCAGCAGGGCCGTACCGACGTCAAGATCGTCACGAACGACCTGGAGGCGAACCTCGCCGCCGACATGGTCAAGGGCGGCAACGTCGCCGGTGTCGTCGCCAACGGCTCGACCCGCCTCGGCGAGAACCTGGGCATCGTCGCCGCGTACGGCCTGCTCGGCAAGAAGGCCCCGGAGCTGGTCGTCGGATCGCCGATGGCCGCGACCAAGGACAACATCGCCGACGCCTGGCGCGACGACTACGGCCAGGAGCCCCCGGCCGAGGTGCTCGGCAACTGACGCCGGGCCGCGAGGTCCGGGGCCTCCCCGAACGGGCCCCGGACCTCGCCGGACGCGGCCCGGCCCACCGCCGGGACCGCGACCACCGCGAGACGAGAGGAAGAAGCACATGGGGTACGTCCAGACAGTCCTCGGGCCGGTGCCTCCCGAGTCGCTCGGCCGGGTGCTGAGCCACGAGCACCTCGGCGCGCTGGTGCCCGGGCCGTGGCTGTCCGGTGGCGCCGGGGACGACCGCGCCGACCTCGCCGCCGGCGCGGTGAGCGGCCTGCCGGAGCTGGGCTTCGGCACGGTCGTGGACCTGTCCCCGTACGAGGTGGTCGGTCACGACGTGACGCTGCTGCGTGAGGTGGCACTGCGTACCGGCCTGCACGTGGTCGCCGGGTCGGCTATCTACCTGGAGCCGTACTCCCCGGGCTGGGCGCTGTCCGCGAGCGTGGACGAGATGCGGGAGCGCTTCGTCGCCGACGCCACGATCGGCGTCGGGGACACCGGGATCAAGGTCGGCATCTTCGGCGAGCAGGCGACCGGCCTGAACGAGATCACCCCGCACGAGGAGAAGTGCCTGCGGGCCGCCGCCCGCGCCCACGTCGCCACCGGCCTGGCGGTGAACACCCACACCACCCACGGCACGATGGCGCTGGAGCAGGTCGAGATCCTGCGCGAGGAGAAGGCCGACCTCTCCCGCGTCGTCATCGGCCACCTGGACATCAACCCCGACCCGGACTACCTGCGGGCCGTACTGGCCACCGGCGTCAACATCGCCTTCGACACGCTCGGCAAGCAGTTCTGGGACTTCGTACTCGCCCCGCTGCCGGCCGACCCGCCGGAGGGCGAGTTCGCCAAGCGCGCGTACCACCGGCCCGACCGGGCCCGGCTGGGCATGCTCGCCGGACTGGTCCGGGACGGGTACGCCGACCGGATCCTGCTCTCGATGGACCTGACCGGCGCCGAGGCGTACCTGAACCCGGGCACGCACGGCCGCCTCGGGTACTCGTACCTGGGCCGGGAGATCGTGCCGGGTCTCGCCCGGCTCGGTGTGCCGCCGGAGGCGATCGACCAGATGCTGACGGCCAACCCGGCCCGGCTCCTGACGGTCGGCTGATGGCCGCGCATCCGCGTCCGTGCGGCTACGTCGCCGGCGTCGACCTCGGCGGCACCAAGCTGCGGGCCGCGCTCGCCGACCTCGACGGCCTCGTCCTGGCCGAGCAGGTGCAGCCGACCGACCCGCGGGGCGGTACGGCGGTCGCCGCGCAGATCGACGCGCTGCTGCGCGAGCTGGCGGTGCGGGCCGGCGTCGACTGGTCCGACGTGCGGGCCAGCGCGATCGGCCTGCCCGGCGTACCCGACCCGGCCACCGGCGCCATCGAGCTGTCGCCCAACGTCTCCGACCTGGAGGCCCTCGACGTGCGGGCCGAGCTGACCCGCCGGCTGGGCCACCCGGTCGTGCTGGACAACGACGTCAACATGGCCGCCGCCGGGGAGCGGTGGCTGGGCAGCGGTCGTACCCACCGGCACTTCGTGTTCGTGGCGGTCGGCACCGGCGTCGGTATGGGCATCGTGCTCGACGGCGAACTGGTCCGCGGCGCGCGCGGCGCGGCCGGGGAGATCTCCTACCTGCCCCTGGGCACCGACCCGTTCGACAAGGACAACCAGGTGAAGGGCGCGCTGGAGGAGGCGGTCGCGGGCGCGGCCCTCGCCGCCCGCTACCGCGCGGTGTCCGGCGAACAGGCGAGTGTGCCCGACGTCTTCGACCGGGCCGCGGCCGGTGACCCGGGCGCCCTCGCGGCCATCGACGAGGAGGCCCGCCTGATCGCCCTGGCGGTCGTCGCGGTCACCGCCGTCCTGGATCCGGAGGCGGTCGTCCTGGGCGGCGGCATCGGCTCCCGTGCCGAACTCGTCGAACCGGTCCGGCGCTGGGTCGCCGCGCTCAGCGCGGACGCCCCGTTGATCAAGACCAGCCGGCTCGGCGACCGGGCCGGCCTGCTCGGCGCCGTCGCGGTCGCCCGCCGGGAGGCCGGCGTCCGCGACGACGCACCGGCCCACCGGAACACCTCTTTCCAGACAGCGGAGGGACGATAGATGACCCACACCGATGCGGCGGTGAAGACCAGCGCCGTCCCGGCCTGGCGCCGGATCAACTGGCGCGACTACGTGGTCTACATCGGCTTCGCGGTCGTGTTCCTGTTCTTCGCCATCACCCAGGGCGGCAACGGCTTCCTGACCACGAGCAACCTCACCAACATCGTCATCCAGACCGCGCCGATCACGATCATGGCGGTCGGGCTGGTCTTCGTCCTGGCCGCGGGTGAGATCGACCTGTCCATCGGCTCGGTCGTCGCGCTCTCCGCGCTCGTCGGCGCGGTGACGATGCGCGAGACCGACAGCATGCTGCTCGGTGTGGCGGCGGGCCTCGCCGCGGGCGCGGCGGTCGGCCTGGTCAACGGCGTCTTCGTGACCCTCGTCCGGCTGCCCAGCTTCCTGGTCACGCTCGCCACCATGGGCGCGGTGGCCGGTCTGGCCCGCGAGGTCACCGGCCTCCAGTCGGTGCCGGTCAGCAACGACGCGTTCCTGTCCTTCTTCGGCCAGGGCGAGATCCTCGGCATCCCTGGCCTGGTGCTCTGGTCGGTGGCGGCCGCGGTGGTCGGCTACCTCGTGCTGCGGCAGACCCGGTACGGCGCGCACACGCTCGCCATCGGCGACAACGTGGCGGCGGCCCGGGTCAGCGGCATCAAGGTGATCCGCGTCAAGATCATGGTGTTGATGGGCAGCGCGATGTGTGCGGCGCTCGCCGGCCTGCTCTACGCCGGCCGCCTCCAGGGCGCCCGGTACACCCTCGGCGAGGCCGACCTGATGTCCGTCATCGCCGCTGTCATCGTCGGTGGCACCAGCCTCTTCGGCGGCAAGGGCTCGATCGTCGGCGCGGTGCTGGGCAGCCTGCTGATGGGCATGCTCAACAACGGCCTGATCCTGGCCGGCCTGTCCGTGTCCCAGCAGATGATGGCGCGCGGCGCGATCATCCTGGTGGCCGTCTCCCTCTCGCTGCGCGAGCGGCGAAGCTGACCCGGAAGGAAGCAACCGCATGTTTCTGGACCTGCTGCGACGCCGCAACCCGGGCCTGCTCGCCGCCGCCGCGAACCTGCACGACAGCGGTGACCTGCCGGCGAACTGCTACGCGCTGGACCTCGACACGGTAGCGGCGAACGCCGCCGCCATCCGGGCCGAGGCCGACCGGCACGGGCTGTCGGTCTACGCCATGACCAAGCAGGTCGGGCGCAACCCCGACTTCTGCCGGACGGTCCGCGACGCGGGCATCACCGAGGCGGTCGGCGTCGACCTCCAGTGCGCGCTCGCCGACCGGCACGGCGGGCTCGGCATCGGTCACCTCGGTCATCTGGTGCAGATCCCCCGGCACGAGGCCGCGGTCGCCGCCGCGCTCGCGCCCGCGTACTGGACGGTCTTCAACGACGCCAAGGCCGCGGAGGCGGCCGCCGCGAGCGCGGCGGCCGGGCGGGAGCAGGCGCTGCTCGCCCGGATCGCGGCGCCCGGCGACCGGTTCTACCGGGGCCACGAGGGCGGCTGGCCGGCCGAGGAGATCGTCGCTGTCGCCCACCGGCTCGACGCCCTCGACGGCGCCCGGTTCGCCGGTGTCACCAGCTTTCCGACCCAGCTGTTCGATCCGGCCGCCGGGCGGGTCGTGCCGACCCCGAACCTCGGCACCCTGCGGGCCGCCGCCGTGGCGTTGCGCGCCGCCGGGTGGTCGCACGTCGAGATCAACGCCCCGGGTACGACGTCGGCGGCGATCCTGGCCATGCTGGCCGAGGCGGGCGTGACGCAGGTCGAACCCGGCCACGGGCTCACCGGCACGACGCCCTGGCACGCGGTCACCGACCTGGTCGAGGAGCCCGCCGTGCTCTACGTCAGCGAGGTGTCCCACCTGTGGGACGGGCGAGCGTACGTCTTCGGCGGCGGCCTCTACGTCGATCCGGTGCTCGGCCTGGGCGGCACCCGGGCGCTGATCGTGCCCCGGGGCGGTGGTCTCGACGACGCGTACCTGGTCGACGTCGAGATGCCCGCGCCCGAGGCGATCGACTACTACGCGATGGCCGACGTGACGGCCGCGCCGGGCGTCGCACCCGGAGACACGGTCCTGTTCGGGTTCCGGCCGCAGGCGTTCGTCACCCGGGCGCTGACCGCCGGCGTCACCGATGTGCGGTCGGGCGCCCCGGCCGTGGCCGGTGTGTACGCCGCCGACGGTTCGGCGCCGATCGGGCTGGACGACATCGACGCGGGCGACGGCCCCGGCACTGGTAACCAGGCGGCTCGCAGCGCAGGGAGGGCATGATGAGCACTGTCATCCACAAGGACGACGCGACCCGGGCGGGCGCCCCGCCGCTGCGGCTGAGCGGCATCCGCAAGCAGTTCGGCGGCGTGGTCGCGATCGAGCGCTTCGACCTGGAACTGGCCGCCGGGCAGATCACCGCGCTGGTCGGCGACAACGGCGCCGGCAAGTCCACCCTCGTGAAGATCATTTCGGGGGTGTACCAGCCCACCGAGGGTGAGCTGGAGATGCACGGGCGCCCGGTGACGTTCCGGGACGCCTCCGACGCCCGGCGGCAGGGCGTCGAGGTGGTCTACCAGGACCTGGCCCTGGCCGACTCGCAGCCGGTCTACATGAACATGTTCCTGGGCCGGGAGCTGACCCGCGGTCCGCTGCGCCTGCTCGACCGGCGCCGGATGGCCCGGGAGACGCAGGAGCTGGTGGACGCGCTGGACGTGCGCATCCCCAGCGCGAAGGCGACGATCCGGGACCTGTCCGGCGGGCAGCGCCAGGCGGTGGCGATCTGCCGCGCCACCCACTGGGCCAGCGGCCTGGTGCTGATGGACGAACCGACAGCGGCGCTGGGCGTGGCCGAGACCGCCAAGGTGGAGCAGCTGATCCTGAAGCTGCGGGAACGTGGTGCCGCCGTGCTCGTCGTCAGCCACAACCTGGACCAGGTGTTCCGTATCGCCGACCGGGTGGCGGTGCTGCGCCGGGGACGCCAGGTCGGCGTCCGTGACATCACCGGGACCAGTCGCAACGAGATCGTCTCGATGATCACCGGCGCGTCCGAGGAGACCGGCCGCCCCTGATCCGCGCGGACCGCCGCGCGCACGATGACCCCGGGTGTCCCTCCCGGGGTCATCGGCGTTTTCCGGCCCCGTTCGATCCGTCGTGCGTAACGTTTTGGTGAACTCATGTGAACGCTGACACCGGGGTCATCCCGCACTTCGGGAGCGCTCTAATTTGACAACGCGGGCGTGTTCAGTGAACACCGTTCACCCTATTGTTCACTCGTGCCTAATCCGGTAGAACACCAGGTAGGTCCGCAGCTCGGGCCATTCGCCTCGTGCTTCTAGGAGGGCTTCTCATGGCTCGTTCACCCCGTCCGGGCGCCTCCTCGCCCGCGCTCTCCCGCCGCGGCGTCCTGCAGTTGGGTGGCAGCGTCGCGCTCCTGTTCGCCACCGGCGCCTGCGCCGCGGACAGCGGCAGCAAGTCCACGGACGGCAAGTCCGGCGGCGCCTCCGCCAAGACGCTGCGCATCGCCGTCTCCAGCTATCTGTCGAGCTGGGACCAGGACTTCGTCGGTTTCGACCTGACCGCGCTGATGCTCTACAAGAACGTCTTCCCGTACCTGATCGACTACGGGGTCACCAACACCGGCGGCAGCCAGATCCTCGACACCCAGAACATCACCCCGACGTTCGCCGAGTCGTTCGAGCCGGACGCCGAGCAGAAGGTGTGGACGCTCAAGCTGCGTCGCGGCGTCAAGTTCGCCAGCGGCAACGAGATGAAGGCCGCCGACGTGAAGTGGTCGAAGGACCGCGCGTTCGCCGCCCAGGCCAACGTGGCCGGCGTCTACCGCACCATCGGCCTGACCAGCGCGGACCAGGTCAAGGTCGTCGACGACTACACGGTGGAGTTCCACCAGGCGTTCCCGAGCGCGCTGACCCGGCAGATCCAGGCGATCTCGCTGTACGTCTTCGACTCCGTCGAGGCCAAGAAGCACGCCAGCGGCAGCGACCCCTGGGCCAAGGAGTGGTTCGCGAAGAACCCGCCGACCGGCGGCTACTTCAACGTCGCCAAGGCCACCCAGGGCCAGGAGATCGAGCTCAGCGCGAACACCGGCTACCCGGGCCCGGACCCGGCCAAGACGCCGACCATCCGGATCTCCGTGGTGCCGGCCGCCTCCAACCAGCGGCTCCAGCTCCAGGCCGGTGACATCGACATCGCCCTGGGCATCAGCCAGCGCGACATCCAGGACCTCAAGAAGGCGGCCGGCATCAAGGTCATCTCGGCGGCCAGCAACCGCCAGGTCGCCATCCAGATGTCGGTGACCGCCGCGCCGTTCAACGACGTGAACATCCGCAAGGCGCTCGCGTACGCGGTGCCCTACGAGCAGATCATCAACAACGTGTACGGCGGCGACGCCCGCGCGGCCAAGAGCCCGGTCCCGCTGGACATGCCCGGCTACGACGAGAGCGGCTACCCGTTCACCTACGACCTGGAGAAGGCGAAGGCCGCCATGGCCGCCGCCGGCCGGGCGTCGCTCGACTCCGAGCTGGTCTTCGAGGCCGACAACGAGGAGCAGCAGAAGATCGCCGTCCAGGTGCAGGGCGAGGCGGCGAAGGCGGGCATCCGGCTCAAGCTGACCCCGCTGGACCCGGCCACCCTGGGCGAGCGGCGGACGAAGAAGAACATCCCGCTCCAGATCACCTCCGGGCAGCTCTGGGTGGACGACGTCGAGTACATGCTGGCGACGAGCTTCGTCAAGGGCGCCAACCTCAACTACTCGAACTACAGCAACCCGGAGATCGAGCAGATCTACGAGAAGTCGCACACCACTGTCGACACGGCCGCCCGCAACGCGCTGTGGAAGCGGGTCCAGGAGATCCTCGCCGCCGACGTGCCGTGGGTGGTCATCTGCCAGCCCAACTTCAACCTGCCCGTCCGGGAGTCCGTCGCCGGCTGGGTGCAGCCGATGGACGGCCTCGCCCGCCTGCGCTACCTGAGCGCTTCGGCCTAGGGACGTCACCCACCCATGCGTATCCTCCGGTTCGTCGTCAGGCGACTACTCCAGCTGATCCCCGTTCTGCTCGGAGTGGTCGTCCTGGCCTTCCTCCTGGTCCGAGTGCTGCCGGGCGACCCGGTCCGCAGCATCCTCGGGCAGAACGCCACAGAGGAGGACGCCGCCGCGGCCCGTGCCCGCTTCGGGCTGGACCAGTCCCTGTGGCAGCAGTTCCTCGACTACCTCGGCGGGCTGCTGACCGGTGACTTCGGGACGTCGATCCAGAGCGGCAGCTCCGTGGGCTCGGAGATGGCGCTGCGGGTGGGTCCGACCCTGGAACTCGTCGTCATCTCGGTGAGCATCGCGCTCGTGGTGGCGACGGTGCTGGGCATCTGGTCGGCCAAGCGGGCCAACCGGGCCGGCGACCACAGCGTCCGGATCTTCGCGCTGGTCGGCAACTCCGTACCGGAGTTCTGGCTCGGCCTGGTGCTGGTGCTCGTCGGCTACAGCATCCTCGGCTGGTTCCCGGCCCCCAACGGCCGCGTCGACCCGGACACCGGCCTGACCCCCCTCACCGGCGCCGACCTCGTCGACGCCGTCCTCACCGCCAACGGGCCGGCGATCGCCTCGGCCGCGGCGTACCTGGTGCTGCCGGTGCTGACCCTCGTGGTCGGCGTGGTCGCCCCGCTGCTGCGCAGCGTCCGGGCCTCCGCGCTGGAGGTGCTGCACTCGGAGTCGTACGCCGCGGCGAAGGCGCACGGGCTGCGCGACCGCACGCTGCACTACGGCTACCTGCTGCGGGCGACGCTGGTCCGGCTGCCGTCGCTCGCCGCGCTGGTCTTCGGTACGGCGATCGGCTCCACCGTGCTCGTTGAGTACGTGTACTCGTGGCAGGGCTTCGGCCAGTGGGCCCTGCGCGGCCTGCTCTACCGGGACTACCCGGTGGTGCAGGCGTCGGTGCTGGTCATCGCGCTGTGCTACGTGCTGGTGTTCCTCATCGCCGACGTGGTCCACGCGATCCTCGACCCGAGAGTGAGGCTCTGATGGCCGAGCTGCGAACCGTCCCCGACGGTCCCGCCGCCGCGCCGGTGGTCGTGCCCGGCGGCGACCGGGACAACCGATTCGCCCGCCGCATGATCATCGCCGGGGCGAGCATCCTGTCGGTGGTCGCGCTGCTGGCGGTGTTCGCGCCGCTGCTGAGCCAGTGGGGCGAGACCGAGATCGACGCGGCGAACACGCTCGTCGCGCCGGGCGGCAGCCACCTGCTCGGCACCGACGGCAACGGCATGGACATCTGGAGCCGGGTGCTCTACGCCGCCCGGCTCGACCTGGGCATCGCGCTGGCCGCCGTGGCGCTCGCGGTGGTCGTCGGCACGCTGCTCGGCCTGGTCGCCGGCTACTTCGGCGGCTGGCTCGACGACGTGCTGATGCGGGTGGTCGACATCTTCCAGTCGTTCCCCACGTTCATCCTGGCGCTCGCGGTGGCCGCGCTTCTCGGCAACGGCACGATCAACCTGATCATCACGATCGCGGCGGTGAACGCGCCGGCGTACGCCCGGCTGGTCCGCGCCGAGGTGCGGTCGCTGCGGGAACTGCCGTTCGTGGACGCCGCCATCACCTCCGGGGCGTCACCGATCGGCGTGCTCTGGCGGCACCTGCTCCCCAACAGCCTCACCCCGGTCCGGGTGATCGCGCCGCTGAACTGCGGCTGGGCCATGCTCACTTTGGCCGGGCTCTCCTTCCTCGGCCTGGGCGTGAGCATCCCCGAGGCGGAGTGGGGCGCCATGATCAGCCTGGGTGCCGCGGACGTGGTCGGCGGCCGGTGGTGGACCTCGGTCCCGCCCGGCCTGGCCCTGTTCGTCTGCGTCCTGGGGTTCAGCCTGCTCGGCGAAGGCCTGCAGGACCGCGCGAACGCGAAGCGGCGGTGACCATGCTGTCGATCGAGAACCTCTCCGTGACGATCCGCCGGCCCGGCCGGCAGGTCGCCGCGCTCAGCGGCGTCAGTTTCGCCGTCCGGCCCGGCGAGGTCGTCGGCCTGGTCGGCGAGAGCGGCGGCGGCAAGAGCATGGTGGCCCGCGCCGTCGTCGGGCTGCTGCCCGGCGGCTCGCACGCCACCGGCCGGGTGCTGTTCGGCGACTCGGACGTGCTGCGGATGGACGACACCGCGCTCGCCGCCCACCGCGGGCGCGGGGTGGCGATCTGCTTCCAGAACCCGCGCGGCGCGCTCAGCCCCACCCGCACCATCGGCAAGCAGCTCGTCGACCGGCTCGCCACCCACCAGGAGATGTCCGGCGACCGGGCCCGGGAGGCGGCGCGCGAGCTGTTCGAGGCGGTCGGCATCCGCAGCCCGCAGCGGCGGCTCGACGCGTACGCCCACGAGCTGTCCGGCGGCATGGCCCAGCGGGTGATGATCTCGCTGGCCACCGGCTGCGCGCCGGAGCTGCTGATCGCCGACGAGCCGACCACCGGCCTGGACGTGACCCTGACCCGGGAGATCCTGCGTCAGTTCCGGCACGCCGCCGACACCGACGGCCGGGGCGTCCTGCTGATCTCGCACGACCTGGCCTCCATCGCGGAGGTCTGCGACCGGGTGGTGGTGCTCTACGCCGGCACCGTGGTGGAGAGCGGACCGGCCGCGCAGGTGCTGCGGGAGCCCGCGCACCCGTACACCCGGGCGCTGCTGCGTTCGGTGCCGGACGTCGGCGGCCGGCCGGTCGTCGCCACTCCCGGCGCCATGCCGCTGCTGACGCAGGAGCCGCACAACTGCCCGTTCGTCGCCCGGTGCGCGCACGCCGACGGCACCTGCTCGTCCCGGCGCCCGGCCACAGTGCCGGTACCCGGTGGCGGCGAGTGGTCGCTCGCCTGCTTCCACCCGCAGACCCGGCCGCTGGACGCCGACGTTCCGCAGGCGTCGCACACGCCGGCAGCGTCCGGCGCGGTCTCGGCCGGCGCGGACGCGAAGCCCGCCGTGCTGGAGATCGAGGATGCGCACGTCGTCTACCGCAGCCGGTTCGGTTCCGGCGGGCACCACGCGCTGCGCGGCGTCACGCTGCGGCTCGGGCCGGGCGAGACGCTCGGTGTGGTGGGCGAGAGCGGTTGCGGCAAGAGCACCCTCGCCAAGCTCGTGATGGGCCTGGTCGCGCCCACGTCCGGCACCGTCACGGTCGCCGGGCAGGCACTGGTCAAGCAGCCGGGCCGCCCCCGTCCGCGGGGTCGGGCACTGCGCCGGGCACGGACCCGGGCCCAGCTCGTGTTCCAGGACCCGATCGGCTCGCTCAGCCCGCGCCGTCCCGTCGGCGACTCCATCGCCGAGCCGCTGCGCGCCGCCGGCCTGTCCCCGGCGCAGCGGGAGGAGCGCGTCACCGCCGTGCTGGACCGGATGGAGCTGGACCGGTCGATCCTCCAGCGCTACCCGCACGAGCTGTCCGGCGGTCAGGCGCAACGCATCGGCATCGCCCGCGCGCTGGTCGGCGAGCCGGACCTGATCGTCTTCGACGAGCCGACCTCGGCGCTGGACGTCACCGTCCAGGCGCAGATCCTCGACGTGATCGCCGACGTGGCCGCCGACGCGGAACGCGCCTCGGTGTTCATCTCCCACGACCTGGCCACGGTGCGCGGGTTCGCCGACCGCGTCGTGGTGCTCTACCTCGGCCGGGTCGTCGAGGAGGGACCGGTGGACGTCGTCTTCGACACGCCCCGGCACCCGTACACCCGCGCGCTGCTGGGCAGCGCCCCCCGCCTCGGCGGGACGGCCGGGTCCGACGGCGAGGCCGTCGAGCTGGTCAAGGACCTGGAGGAAGCCGACGCCGCGACCGGGTGCCCACTGGCCGCCCGGTGCCCGTTCGTCACCGACCGGTGCCGAGCGGAGCAGCAGGAGCTTCAGTCGTACGGCGAGAGCCGGGCCGCCTGCTGGCGCGTTCCCGAGCTTCCCGCCCTCATCGGAAGGCAGGCTGTCACGCCATGACCCGTCGCCCCATCCGGCTCGCCGTCGACATCGGCGGGACCTTCGTGGACGCCATGGAACTGGACACTCGCACCAACCGGGTCCGGTTCCGCAAGGCGGCCACGACCCCGGCCCGGCCCGCGGACGGTGTCCTCAACGCGATCACCGCGCTCGGCACCGACCTGTCCGAGGTGGAGCTGTTCATCCACGGCACCACCCTCGGCCTCAACGCGGTGCTGGAACGCCGTGGTGGCCGTACCGGCATCATCACCAACGAGGGCTTCCGGGACGTCTTCCTCATCGGCCGCGGCAACGTGCCGTCCGACCACATGTACGACTTCCAGTACCAGCGGCCGGAGAGCCTGGTGCAGCGCCGCTTCACCGCCGGTGTGCGGGGCCGGCTGGACTACCGGGGCCGCGTGGTGGAGCCGCTGGACCCGGACAGCGTCCGGGAGGCCGCCCGCACGCTCGTGGTGGACCAGCAGGTCACCTCGATCGCCATCTGCTTCCTGCACTCGTTCCTCGACCCGAGCCACGAGCGGGAGGCCGCGCGCCTGATCCACGAGGAGTTCCCCGAGGTCAGCCTGTCGCTGTCGACCGACATCGTGCGCGAGTACCGGGAGTACGAGCGCACCAGCACCACGGTGCTGGAGGCGTACATCCGGCCGATCTTCGAGCGGTACGTGGACGAGCTGGAGGCCGGCCTGGCCGAGCGCGGCTTCTCCGGGCGCTTCCTGATCATGCGCTCCGGCGGCGGTTCGATGACCAGCGCGGTCGCCAAGACCGCCCCCACGCACACGGTGCTGTCCGGCCCGGCCGGCGGCATCGTCGGTGCCGCCTACGTCGCCTCCGAGCTGGGCCGCGACAACGTGCTCACGTTCGACATCGGCGGCACCTCGCTGGACGCCTGCGTGATCGAGCGCGGCAACCCGGTCGCCGCGTACGAGGCCCAGCTGGAGCATTTCCCGCTGCTCATCCCGACGTACGACATCCGTACCATCGGCGCCGGCGGCGGCTCGATCGCCTGGCTCGACCACGGCCTGCTCAAGGTCGGCCCGCAGAGCGCCGGCGCCGACCCCGGCCCGGTCTGCTACGGCCGTGGCGGCACCAAGCCGACTGTCACCGACGCGGCGGTGGTGCTCGGCTACATGGACCCGGACCGGTTCCTCGCCGGCACCATGGGGCTGCGCGACGCCGAGGCGCGCGCCGCGATCCAGGAGCAGCTCGCCGATCCGCTCGGCCTGAGCGTGGAGAACGCGGCGGCGGGAGTGTTCGACGTGCTGCTGGCCCGCACCGTGGGCGCGGTCCGGCAGATCACCGTCGAGCGGGGGCACGACCCCCGGCAGTTCGCGCTGCTCGCGTTCGGTGGCGCCGGCCCGCTGCTGGCACCGCTGCTGGCCCGGGAGATGGGCATCGGCGAGGTGGTCGTGCCGTTCGCGCCGTCCGGCTTCTCCGCCTGGGGCATGCTCTCGGCCGACATCGTCAACGACTTCAGCCGTACCGTGATGGCCACGCTCGACGACGCCGACCTGTCGGAGCTGGAGCAGCTGTTCAAGGCCGTCGAGGCCGAGGCCGTCGCGTCGCTCGTGGCGCAGGGCGTGCCGGCCGGCGAGGCGGTGCTGGAGCGGCAGTTCGAGCTGCGCTACCTCGGCCAGGAGCACAGCCTGATGGTCACCGTCGGGCGTGAGCTGGACCGCGACGCGATCCGCGCCGCGTTCGACGAGACGCACCGCACCCGGTACGGCCACACCATGGGCAACCCGCTCCAGATCCTCAACCTGCGGGTACGCGGCATCGGGCGCACCGACCGGCCGGAGCTGGAGACCCTGCCGCGCGGCGACGGCGACCCGTCGCAGGCGCTGCTGGCACACCGTGACGCCTACGACTTCGGGCAGCAGGCGGTGGTGCCGTTCGCGGTCTACGACCGGGCCCGCCTGGAGCCGGGCGACACCTTCGACGGACCGGCGCTGATCGACGAGGGCACCTCCACCACAGTGGTGCCCAGCGGCCAGCGGGTCACCGTCGACGACCACGGATACCTGCTCGTCACCCTGGAGGAAGCCGCATGACCACGCTGGACGGAGCCCAGGTCGAGGTCGTCCGCAGCTATCTGCTGTCGGCCGCGGAGGAGATGCGGGCCACCCTCATCCGTACCTCCTTCAACCCGGTCATCTACGAGGTGCACGACTTCGGCCTGTCGATGTACGACGCCGACCTGCGGCTGGTCGCCGAGGCCACCGGGCTGACGTTCTTCCTCGGCGCGAACGACTTCTCGCTGCGCAAGGGCGTGGAGTACGTGGGCCGGGAGAACCTGCACCGCGGTGACGTGGTGCTGCTCAACTACCCGTACTGGAACGCGGCGCACGCGTTCGACGCGACGCTGTTCGCGCCGGTGTTCCGGCCGGACGAGGCGGACCCGGACGCGGACGGCGACCTGGTCGGCTTCCTCTGCGTCCGCGCGCACTGGATGGACCTGGGCGCCAAGGACCCGGGCTACGTGCTCGACTCGACCGACATGCACCAGGAGGGGCTCATCTTCCCGGGCACCAAGGTCGTGTCCCGGGGCGAGCCGGTGCGCGAGATCCACGAGCTGATCCGGTTCAACTCGCGGATGCCGGACGCGGTGCTGGGTGACCTGCACGCGCAGATCGCCGCGCTGCGCACCGGCGAGCGGCGGATGCTGGAGATCATCGAGAAGTTCGGCCGGGACACCGTGAACCAGGCGATCGACCGGATCATCGCCGACGGTGAGGCCCGCGCCCGCGCGGCGCTGGCCACGCTGCCGCAGGGCACCTGGACCGCCGAGGACTGGGTGGACGACGACGGCATCAGCGACGACCCGGTGAAGATGCGCGTCACCGTCACCATCGCCGACGGGCGCTTCGTCGTCGACTTCGCCGGTTCGGCGCCCGCGACCCGCGGCCCGATCAACATGCCGTTCGGCGCGACCGAGGCGATCTGCAAGGTCGTGCTGAAGTCGCTCACCTCCCGGGACGAGCCGTCGAACGCCGGCACCGTGGCGCCGCTGGAGGTGCGGGCCGAGCCGGGCACCCTGTTCCACGCCGTCTACCCGCAGCCCACGTTCACGCTCTGGACCGGCATCGTCGCGGTGGAGCTGATCCTCAAGGCGCTGGCCCAGGGCATGCCGGACCGGCTGCCCGCCTCCTCCGGCGGCGACGTGCCCGGCTTCATGATGGTCGGCCTGCACCCGGACACCGGGAAGATGTTCGCGGTCAGCAACAACGACCTGGTGGGCTGGGGCGGCACCGCGCAGCACGACGGGATGGACGCCGCCACCCACGTCTCCGGCAGCACCGGCCGGGGCACCCCGATCGAGGTCATGGAGGCCAAGACCGGGATGTTCTTCGAGCGCTGGGAGATCCGCGAGGACTCCGGTGGCGCCGGCCGGTTCCGTGGTGGTTGCGGCCTGCGGCGGGACATCCGGTTCGTGACGCCCGGTGAGTTCCTCACCGTCATCAAGAAGACGAAGAGCGCGCCGTGGGCGCTCGACGGCGGCTTGCAGCCGGAGCCGAACCAGATCGTGGTGTTCCCGGGCACCGACCGCGAGCACCGGGTGAGCACCAAGCGCACGACGGTCGCTGTGGGCGACCGGGTCACCCTTCTGACCGCCGGTGGCGGCGGGCACGGCGACCCGCGCGGCCGCGACCCCGAGGCGGTCCGGCGCGACGTGGCCGAGGGCTACGTCTCCCCGGAGGCGGCCCGGGACGTCTACGGAGTGGACGTCGATGGGTGAGCCGACTGTCGACGGGGCGACCGTCGAGGTCGTCCGCAGCCATCTCGTCTCGGCCGCCGAGGAGATGCGGGCCGCGCTGGTGCGCACCGCCTTCAACCCGGTGATCTACGAGGTGTACGACTTCGGCATCTCCGTCTACGACCGGCGGCTGCGGCTGGTCGCGGAGTCCACGGGGTTGTCCCGCTTCCTCGGCGCCAACGACTACTCGCTGCGCAAGGGCGTCGAGTACGTCGGCGTGGAGAACCTGCACCGCGGCGACGTGGTGCTGCTCAACTACCCGTACTGGAACGCGGCGCACACGTACGACGCGACGATGTTCGCGCCGGTGGTGCTGCCGGACAGCGAGGAGCTGATCGGTTTCCTGTGCATCCGGGCGCACTGGATGGATCTGGGCGCCAAGGATCCCGGTTACGTGCTCGACTCCACGGACATGCACCAGGAGGGGATCATCTTCCCCGGCACGAAGGTGTACTCCCGGGGCGAGCCGGTGCCGGAGATCCACGAGCTGATCCGGTTCAACTCGCGGATGCCGGAACTCGTCCTCGGCGACCTCAACGCGCAGATCGCCGCGCTGCGTACCGGTGAGCGGCGGGTGACCGAGTTGTACCGCGACTACGGTCCTGCGGTGGTCGACGCGGTCGTCGACCGGGTGATCGACGCCGCCGCGCAGCGCGCCGGGGAGGCGGTGGCCGCGCTGCCGCAGGGCAGCTGGACCGCCGAGGACTGGCTCGACGACGACGGGGTCAGCGACGATCCGATCCGGATGCGGGTCACCGTCACTGTCGCCGACGGCGAGTTCACAGTGGACTTCGCCGGGTCGTCCCCGGCGGTGCCCGGGCCGGTGAACCTGCCGTTGGGCGCGACCATCGCCACCTGCCGGGTCGCGTTCAAGGGCGTCACCACGCCGCACGAGCAGACCAACGCCGGGCACTTCGCGCCCCTGCGGGTACGCGCCGAGCCCGGTACGCTGTTCCACGCGCAGTATCCGGCCGCCACGTTCACCCAGTGGACCGGCACCGTCGCGCTGGAGCTGATCCTCAAGGCGCTGGCGCAGGGCATGCCGGACCGGCTGGCCGCCTCCTCCGGGGGCGACGTGCCCGGGTTCATGATGGTCGGCCGGCACCCGGACACTGGCGACATGTTCGCGGTCAGCAACAACGACCCGGTCGGCTGGGGCGGCACGCCCCGGCACGACGGCATCGGACCGGCGAACCACCTGTGCCAGACCCAGGCGCGCAACACGCCGGTTGAGGTGCTGGAGTCGAAGACCGGGATGTTCTTCGAGCGCCTGGAGATCCGCACCGACTCCGGTGGCGCCGGCCGGTTCCGGGGCGGCTGCGGCCTGCGGCGGGACATCCGGTTCGTGACGCCCGGTGAGTTCCTCACCGTCATCAAGAAGACGAAGAGCGCGCCGTGGGCGCTCGACGGCGGCGAGCAGCCGGAGCCGAACCAGGTGGTCGTGTTCCCGGGCACGGACCGGGAGCACCGGGTGAGCACACGGCGTACCGCGGTGGCGGTGGGGGATCGGGTGACGTTGCTGACCGCCGGTGGCGGCGGGCACGGTGACCCGAGGAGTCGGGATCCGGAGGCGGTGCGACGGGACGTGGCCGAGGGCTACGTCTCCGCGCGGGCCGCCCGAGACGTTTATGGAGTGATCGCGTGAGTGCCGCCTATTCGCCCGAACAGCCGAGCGTGCTGCTCGGCAACTGCACAGTGCTGGACGCCCGCGTGGTGGACGGCATGGCGCCCGTGACCGGCGCCGGGGTGTGGGTCCGGGGTGACCGGATCACCGCCGTCGGGCCGTACGCCGAGGTGGCCGAGCAGGCGCGGGCCGCCGGCCGGCTGACCGAGGTGGACCTCGACGGCGCGTACGTGACGCCCGGCCTGGTCAACATGCACACCCACTTCTCGCTGTCGCTGCCCGGCTCCGCCGGCGACGACGTCAAGGGGATGGGCGCGTACGACCTCGCCCACTACATGGCCGACGGGGCCCGGCGCACGCTGCACACCGGCGTGACCACAGTGCGCTGCGTGGCGGAGAAGGACCACGCCGACTTCGCGCTGCGGCGGGCGATCAACGCCGGGCGTGTCCCGGGTCCGCGCATCTACACCGCCGGACGGGCGCTGGTGTGCACCGGCGGGCACGGCCACGAGGGCAACGACACGCTCGAGTGCGACGGCCCGGTCGGCTTCCGACAGGGCGTGCGCAGCCAGATCAAGGCCGGCGCGGACCTGATCAAGGTGATGATCTCGGGCGGCATCGCCGGTGAGCACGAGAGCATCCACACGCCGCAGCTCTTCGCCGACGAGATGACGGCGGCGATCGAGACCGCCCACGCGTGGGGCCGCCGGGTGACCGCGCACGCCGGGCCCGCCGATGTGATCGCCGCGGCCGTGGAGCTGGGGCTGGACTGCGTGGAGCACGGCTACCAGCTCACCCCGCAGGTCGCGGCGCGGATGGCCGAGCGTGGCACGGCGCTCGTGCCGACGCTGCTGGTGACGCGCTGCAAGGAGTTCTTCGACGAGTTGGGCGTGCCGGAGTGGATGCAGTGCCGGTCGCTCGGCGCCGGCCCCCGGCACCTGGAGAGCTTCGAGATGGCCATCGCCGCGGGCGTGGAGGTGCTGCTCGGCAGCGACGTCCCCCCGTTCTGGGAGTTCGAGGGCACCACCGCCTCGATCCGGGAGCTGGAGTACATGTCCGAGCGGATCGGCGCCGCGCGGGCCATCCACGCCGGCACGCTCGGCCCGATCCGGTGGCTCGGCGCGGAGTCCGATCTCGGCACTGTCGAGGTCGGCAAGCTGGCCGACCTGATCGCGACGGACGCCGACCCGCTGGCCGACACTTCGGCCTTCCGGGACGTGCGGTGGGTGATGAAGGGCGGGCAGATCGCCCGCGACGACCGTAACCAGGAGGAGACGCGATGACGTTCGCGCAGGCAGGCGCGGCGGAGATCGCCGCCGGCATCGACGACATGTACGACGCGTTCCTCGCCGGGGACCAGCAGCGGTTCGACACGCACCTGGACCCCGACGTGACCACCTGGGAGACGCACCTGCCCGGGCCGCTGCGGACCCGGGCCGAACTGGACGAGTACCGCGCCCGGCGCGACGCCGCCGGGCAGCGGCCCCGGCTGGCGGTGCTCGCCCCGCGGGACAAGCGCATCGACGTGTGGGACGACTTCGGCGTGGCCCGGTACGAGCTGGTCGCGCAGCTCGGCCCGGACGACGAGCCGGAGATCACCCGGGTCACCGACGTGGTGCGCCGGATCGACGGCCGCTGGGTGATCGTGCACCACCACGCCGAGCTGGTCCGGGAACCGGTGGGCCCGGCGTGATCCGGCGGCTGGTCGCCGGGCGGACCGGTGAGCCGGCGGACGTGCTGTCGGTCGCCGACCTGCCCGACGACCCGCCGCCCGGGCCCGGTGAGGTGCAGCTCGCCGTGCGTACGGTCGGGCTGAACTTCCTGGACGTCATGCTCTGCCGGGGCGAGTACCCGGTGCGGCCGGACCCGCCGATGACACCCGGCGTGGAGACGGCCGGCCGGGTCGTCGCCGCCGGCGCCGGGGCCGAGCACCTGCTGGGTCAGGAGGTGCTCGCCTGCCCGGCGCTGCCGCGCGGTGCGCTCGGCAGCGCGGTGACCGTGGACGCCGCGGTGGTGGTGCCGCGACCGTCCACCGTCGACCCGGTCACCGCGGCGGCGCTGCCGGTCACCTACCAGACCGCGTGGTTCGCGCTGGAACGATCCGGTCTCACGGCCGGGCAGACGGTGCTGGTGCACGCGGGCGCCGGCGGGGTGGGCATCGCCGCGATCCAGCTGGCCGTCGCCCGCGGCGCGCGGGTCCTGGCCACCGCCGGCGGTCCGGCCAAGACCGCGATCTGCCGCGACCACGGCGCCCAGGTGGCGATCGACTACACGGCGGACGACTTCGTGCCCGCCGTGCTCGCGGCTACCGGCGGGCGGGGCGTGGACGTCGTGGTGGACCCGGTGGGCGGCGACGTGTTCGCCCGCTCCTGGGAGTGCCTCGCGTTCGAGGGACGCCTGGTGGCGGTGGGCGCCGCCGGTGGCGCACCGCCGCCTGTCGACCCGCTGCGGCTGATGGCGGCGAACGCGACGCTCGTCGGCCTGTCCTGGGGCTCGCAGTACCCGTGGCGGCGGGCCAGTGCCGTCGAGGCCGCGTACCAGGAGCTGTTCGACATGTGCGCCTCCGGCGCGGTCCGGCCGCCGGTCAGCCGCGTCGTCTCGCTGGACGAGGCGCCCGCGGCGCTCACCGAACTGGCCGAACGCCGGACCATCGGCAAGATCATCGTACGGATCGACGAGGGGGAGGGGCCGTGAGCGACAGCGCCGACGGCGACATGGAGATCTACGACCTGAAGGTGACAGTCGACCGGATCGAGGGCCGGTCGGTGTGCGGCATGGCCGTGGGCGACCACTTCGAACTGACGAACAGCGCCCACCTGCGGCTGCCCGAGGGAAAGCACTTCTGCGTGTACGCGCTCGCCTCGGTGCTGCCCTTCCTCGCCGCCAAGCAGCGTGACCTGGCGCCGGGGGACTGGCTGGCCCAGGACTCCCACTTCATCTGCCCCGACCCGGAGGAGCGGCTCGTCATGAAGGTGGAACGGACCTGCCGGCGCACGATGAACTCGGCGGACCTGACATGACCGTCGAGATCGGACTCGGCCTCCAGAGCGACAAGCCGGCCGGCGCCTACGCCCGGCTGGCCCGCGCCGCCGAGGCGCACGGCTTCGACGTGCTCACCGTCTTCGGCGACCTGATGTACCAGCCGCCGATCTTCCCGCTGCTGGAGATGGCACAGGCGACCGAACGGGTACGCCTCGGCGCGGCCTGCCTGAACCCGTACTCGATGGCGCCGTACGAGATCGCCGGTCAGATCGCCGCCCTGGACCTGGCCTCGCACGGGCGGGCCTACCTGGGCCTGGCCCGGGGGACCTGGCTGGGCGCTGTCGGCCTGCCGCAGCCGCGGCCGCTGACCACGATCGAGGAGGCCGTCCAGGTCGTCTACCGCCTGCTGCGCGGCGACCGCGGCGGCTTCACCGGAAAGGTCTTCTCGCTCGCCCCCGGCACCGCCCTGCGCTACGACGTGCAGCGGCCCGACCCGCCGCTGCTGCTCGGCGCGTGGGGCCCGCAGGGCGCGGCGCTGGCCGGGCGGATCGCCGACGAGATCAAGGTGGGCGGCAGCGCCAACCCGGACATGGTCCCGGTGATCCGCGAACGGCTGCGAACCGGCGCGGAGAAGGCCGGGCGCGACGTCGCGGACGTCGGCATCGTGCTCGGCGCTGTCACAGTCGTCGACACCGACGGCGAGGCGGCCCGCGCCAAGGCCCGCACCGAGGTGGCCATGTACCTGGCGGTGGTGGCCGAGCTGGACCCGACCGTCGAGATGCCCGACGACCTGGTCAAGCGCGTCGGCGAGCTGGTCGACGCGGGCGAGGACGAGGCGGCGGGCCGGCTGATCCCGGACGACGTGCTCGACCGGTTCGCCTTCTCCGGCACCCCGGAGCAGGTCGCCGCGCAGGCCCAGGCGCTCATCGACGCGGGCGTGCGCCGGGTCGAGTTCGGCACGCCGCACGGCCTCACCGACGAGCGCGGCGTCGACCTGCTCGGCTCGGCCGTCCTGCCGCTGCTGCGCAGGTGAGTCAGGTGCGGCTCACCGTCCTGGTCGGCCCCGGCCTGGTGGCCGACGCGGCCCTGCTGGCGTCGTCGACCGCCGCCACCTGCGCCGAACTCGACGTCGCAGGCGAGGTCGTCACCGCCGCCTCGGCCGACGAGATGCGCGCGCTGCTCGCCACGGCCGACCAGCCGGTGGTGGTGCTCCCCGGCCCCACGGCTGCGGCCCGTGCCCTGATCGGCGCGCAGCCGTCCGGCGTGGTCTGGTACGACCTCACAGTCGAGCCGCCGGTGCCCGGCGCGGTCCACCTGGCCGGGCGGGGACTGTGGGGCCTGACCTGGGCGATCCGGCACGCCGTGCACCGCCTCCGCGCGCCGGCCACCCGGATCGCCTACGGCCCGGACCCGGACCAGTGGGGCGACCTGCGGCTGCCGTCCACCCCGGACGCCGGGCCGGCGCCGGTCGCGGTGCTGCTGCACGGCGGGTTCTGGCGGTCCATCTGGGGCGCGGACCTGATGGACGCGCTCGCCGTCGACCTGGCCCGGCGCGGGTACGCGAGCTGGAACCTGGAGTACCGGCGCCCGGACCGGCACGGCTGGGACGCGACCACACAGGACGTGCAGGCGGGCCTCCTCGCGTTGCGGGAACCCGCCCGCGACCGGATGGTCGACCTGGACCGGATCGTCGTGCTGGGACACTCGGCCGGCGGGCAGCTCGCGTTGCGCGCCGCGGCGGACCTTGCCGCGCGTACGAGCGGGCCGCGTGTCGCGCTCGCGGTGTCGCTGGCCGGGGTGCTCGACCTCACCGAGGGCGAGCGGCGCTACCTCGGCGACGGCGCGGTCGCCGCGGCGCTGGGCGGCTCACCGTTGACGGCACCACGCCGGTACGCCGAGAGCGACCCGATGCTCCGCCTGCCGACAGGGGTGCCCACACTGCTCGTGCAGGGAACGGAGGACAGCCTCGACCTCGTCGACGCCAACCGGCGCTACGCCGCCGCGGCGGCAGCCGCCGGGGACGAGATCCGCCACCTCGAACAGCCGGGGGACCACTTCGCCGTCATCGACCCGGCCTCGGCCGTCTGGCAGGACACGATGACCGCCGTGGACGGACGCCTCGGCCGCTGACGCCGGACGCTGAATCGCCCTCCAGGTTCACCTACGTGAACACGGAGGGCGATTCGTGGTGCCCGGGGCGCGGGTCAGAACAGGCGGGGCGTGACCACCGAGACCACAGTCGTCACCGCGTCGGTGTCGTTGTAGAGCTGGTGCGGCACCGACGAGCGCAGGTGCACGCTGTCGCCCGGGAACAGCCGGTGCTCGACGCCCTCGACCTCGTAGAGCAGCTCGCCGGAGATGACGTAGGCGAACTCCTCGCCCCGGTGGCCGTACGCGTTCTCCCGGCGCCCGCCCGGCGCGATGTGCACGAGCATCGGTTCGAGCACCAGGTCCGGCCCGCGGTCGGAGAGCATGCGGTAGGTCTGCTGCCCGGACACGTACTGCGTGGCGGCCGTCTCCGCCCTGGTCAGCGTGAAGTGCCGGGGAAGCGAGGAGACGGTGCTGTCCGGCGCGGCGGTGCCGGCGTCGAAGAAGTCGGCCACCGACCGGTCGAGCGCCTTGGCGACGCTGCCGAGCGCGGTCAGCCCGATGGAGGAGATGCCCCGCTCGACCTGGGACAGGAAGCCGATGGACAGCCCGGAGCGGGAGGCGAGGCCGCGCAGCGTCAGCCCGCGCTCCTTGCGGTAGCGCCGGATCCGGCCGCCGACGACGCCCGCGGGCGTGTTCTCGTCCGCGGCGCCACCGGAGCCGGCCTGCTCCGACGGCGGCTGACTGTTCATGGGCCGCACGGGGACCTCCTGTCGAGGTGGCGGGACGTCCGCCAGGATGTTCGATGGTATCGAACATCCCGGCCGGTCCGCGAGGGGCCGTGCGGCCGGTTTCCCCACATCGTCCCGGGTGGACCGCGGCCGGCGTCGCCCGCCTACCGCTTCACCAGGTTGCGCAGCGCCCCGAGCAGCGATCGGTGGCTGACCTCGGCGTAGATCTTCTTGTCCGAGCCGTACAGGACCACGTACGGGCACTGCTGGTCGTCCCCGCCCATGGTCTTGTCCAGCAGTCGGCGGCCGGTCGCCACCTCGTACACCCGCAGGCGGTAGGTGGCCTTCAGCAGCGTCAGCGTGTCCGGCTTCGGGTCGTCGTAGCGGCACTTGCGGATCGTCGCGCCGGTGCTCGTGCGATCCAGGCAGGCGACCATCTGCACGGTCTTCGGGTCCTCCGACGCCCAGGTCCGCTCCACCCGCTTCGACAGGTCCTCGTCGTAGTAGTAGACCTGGTCGTGGCGGCGGCTGCCCGTGCCCAGGTCGGTGCCGACGAGCAGTGCCACCGGGTGCGGCGCCGCTCCGGTGCGCCTCGGCGACTGCGGGAAGTAGAGAACCCCGTCGCACACGTCGTTGAGATCGGAGATCTGCGCCGCCGGGAAGTCGCTCGGCTGCGGCCCGCGCGCCGACGGCTCCGCGCTCGCCGTCGCACCCGGCGTGGGCGTCGCGCCGGACGACCGCCAGGGCGCCACCGGCGGCGCGGCGGGCTCCCGCCCGGCCGTCTCGCGGGGCGAGGAACCCAGCAGGAACGCGCCGCCGATCAGGCCCGAGCACGCCACCAGCAGCAGCACGCTCAGCACCGCGACGGCGACGACCAGACCGCGGCTGCGGCCGGACGACTGCGGGCCGGGTGGCGGGTACGGCCCGAACGGCGCAGCCGGCGTGGCCGGACCGTACGGCGGACCAGCGATGGGCGGCCCGTAACCCGGAACGGGCGACCCGTGATCCGGCCCGGTGGCGGGCGGTGGTGGCGGCCCGGGAACGCCGGGCGGCTCGCCGGCCGGCCGCATCCAGGCGGTCTCTCCCCGCTGTTCCGCGTCCCCCGCCAGTCCCTGCTCGGATCCGGCCCCCGTGTCGGACATGCGCATTCCCCCGTCGAACCCGTGCGGAGGGCGCAACCTATCAGCCTCGCCGGGCCGGAGGAGGCCCCACTAGATGGTTGCGCTACCTAGGTAGCGGCGCTACCGTCATCGCCGGATGTCGTCCGATCGGGACAGTGCGGAGCGGGATGAACCAGGAACGGCGGGCGCAGTGGCTGCGCGGGGTGCTCGACCTCTGCGTGCTCGCGCTGCTGAGCCGGGGCGAGTCCTACGGCTACGAGCTGTCCCAGGCGTTGCGGGCCCACGGGCTGGGCGCCGTGCAGGGCGGCACCCTCTATCCGGTGCTGCTGCGGTTGCAGCGCTCCGGCCTGCTCACCGCGCACTGGCGGGAGGGCGGGACCGGGCCCGCGAGGAAGTACTACCGGATCAGCCCGGCCGGCAGCGCGGCGTTGCGGGCCGCCGCGATCGACTGGAGCGCCTTCGCGTCGAGCGTGGGCACGATACTGCGCGAGGAGCCGAAGCGGTGAACCATGAACCCTGGCTCGCCGCCCTGACCGGCGAGCTGCGCCGGCACGGGGTGGGGCCCGACCTGACCGGCCACGTCGTCGCGGAGGCGGCCACCCACCTGCTCGACAGCGGGGAGTCGCCGCTGCGGGTCTTCGGCGCGCCGGAGACGTACGCCCGGGCGGTGGTCGACAGCCTCGGTGGCCCCGACGTGCGACCGCCGCGTCGCCAGCCCGGACCGGTGCGGCTCGCCGCGCGCGGCATCACCAAGCGCTACCGGGGGCGGACCGTCCTGGACCGGGTCGACCTCACCGTCCGGGCGGGCCAGATCGCGGCGGTGGTCGGCGCCAACGGCGCCGGCAAGAGCACCTTCCTGCGGATCTGCGCCGGCCTGCTGAGCCCGGAGGCGGGCACCGTCGAGGTGCACGGCACGCTCGGCTACTGCCCGCAGGACGGCGGCACCGCCGAGTTCCTCAGCCCGGACGAGCACTTCGTGCTGATCGGCGCCGGCCGGGGGCTGGGCCGGACGGCGGCCCGTCGGGCCGGTCGCGCGGAGGCGGCCGGGCTGGAGTGGACACCGCCGCGACGCATCCAGGCCCGGCACCTCTCCGGCGGCACGCGGCAGAAGCTCAACCTGGTGCTGGCCCGGCTCGGCGAGCCGGACGTGCTGCTCCTCGACGAGCCCTACCAGGGGTTCGACAGGGGCACCTACCTCGACTTCTGGCACGAGGTGTGGCGCTGGCGCGACGCCGGCAAGGCCGTCGTGGTCGTCACCCACCTGCTCAACCAGCTCGACCGCGTCGACGTCGTGCTCGACCTGGCCGGGGAGCGTGACGCGTGAGCCGGACCCTGGTGGTGGCCGAGGCCGCCCTGCGCGAGCTGCTGCGCCGCCGTACCGTGCTGGTCATCCTGCTGCTGATGCCGCTGGCGTTCTATCTGAGCCGCCGCGGCGACCACCTCGGACAGTCGATCCGCTTCGTCTGCCTCGGCCTGGGCTGGGCGCTCAGCACCGCCGCGCTGTTCGCGGGCAGCGCGGCGCGCGGCATCGAACCCCGCCTGCGGCTCTCCGGCTACGGCAGCCGGCACCTGGTGCTCGGCCGGCTGCTCGCGCTGTGGACCGTCGGCGTGCTCCTCTCCACTCCGTACTTCCTGCTCGTCCTGGCCGACCAGCGCGACGTCCGGTATGGCGCGATCGCCCTGATCATGGCGCTGACCGTGTTCGTGTCGGTGCCGTTCGGCCTGCTGCTGAGCGCCGTGCTGCCGCGTGAGCTGGAGGGCACGCTGGTGCTGCTCACAGTGGTCGGTCTCCAGATGGTGATGGACCCGGCGGGCAGCGCCACCCGCGCGTTGCCGTTCTGGTTCAGCCGCGAGCTCGCCACGTACGCCGTCGACCACACCGACGGCGGCTACCTCAACCGCGGCCTGACCCACGGGCTGGCCTTCGCTGTCGCACTCACGCTGCTGGTCGTGGCGGCCGCCGCGGTGCGGCTGCGGCAGCGCCGCCACCTGCGCCTGGCCACCTGACCGGCGGGGGCGGCGGACCGGACCCGGTCGCCGGGCGTGGCAGGATCGGCGGGTGCAGATCGGGTTGCTCGGGCCGTTCCAGGTCACCACGGACGGTGGCGTACCGGCCGACGTGCCGGGCGCGCGGCTGCGCGGGCTGCTGGCCGCCCTCGCGCTCCAGCCCGGCCGCGTGGTCCCGAAGGCGACGCTCGTCGACTGGATCTGGGGCGAGCAGCCGCCCGCCGACGCCGCGAACGCGCTGCAGCGGCTGGTCTCCCGGCTGCGCAAGGCGCTGCCGGCGGGCGCCGTCGACGGGCTGCCCGACGGCTACCGGCTCGCCGTCGAGCCCGACGCCGTCGACGCCGTACGGTTCGAGCGTCTCGTCCGCCGGGCCCGCGACGGCGACGGGCCGCAGCGGGTACGGCTGCTGCGCGAGGCGCTGGGCCTGTGGCGCGGCGACGCGCTGCGCGACATCGGCCTGCCCGACAGTCCGGCGCTCGACGCGGCGGCCACCCGGCTGGAACGGCTGCGCCTGACCGCGACGGAGGACCGGTACGACGCCGAGATCGGGCTCGGCCGGGAGGCCGACCTGATCCCGGAGCTGACCGACCTGGTGGCCGCCCATCCCGTGCGCGAGCGGCTCGCCACGGCGCTGATGCGCGCGCTCGTCGCGGCCGGCCGCGACACCGAGGCGCTGCTGGTCTACCAGCGCACCGCCGACGCGCTCGCCGACGCGCTGGGCGCCGACCCGTCGCCGGAGCTGTCGGCGCTGCACGTCGCCCTGCTGCGCGGCGAGACGGTACGCCGGGAGGACACCCGCCGCACCAACCTGCGCGCCGAGCTGACCAGCTTCGTCGGCCGGGACGCCGACCTCACCGCGGTCGGCACGCTGGTGGCCGAGCACCGGCTCACCACGCTCACCGGCCCGGGCGGCTCCGGGAAGACCAGGCTGGCCACGGAGACCGGGCGCCGGATGACGGGCGACCTGCCGGACGGCGTGTGGCTGGTGGAGTTCGCCGCCGTCAGCGCCGGCGGGGACGTGGTGCAGGCGACGATCTCCGGGCTCGGCCTGCGCGACGCGCTGCTCGGCGACGCGGGCAGCGCGGAACCGGCCGACCGGCTCGTCGCGGCGATCCGGGACCGGGAGATGCTGCTGATCCTGGACAACTGCGAACACGTCGTCGACCAGGCGGCGGCGCTGGCGCACCGGCTGCTCGGCGAGTGCCGGCGGCTGCGGATCCTGGCCACGAGCCGGGAACCGCTCGGCATCACCGGGGAGGCGCTGTGGCCGGTCGCGCCGCTGGGCCTGCCGGACGGCGACGCCCCGATCGCCGAGGTCGAGTCGTCGCCCGCCGTGCGCCTGCTGCGGGACCGGGCCGCGGCGGTACGCCGGGACCTCGCCTTCGACGCCCGGGCCGCGACGACGATGGCGCGGATCTGCCGGGCGCTCGACGGCATGCCGCTGGCGATCGAACTGGCCGCGGCGCGGCTGCGCACCATGTCCGTCGACCAGCTCGCCACCCGGCTCGACGACCGGTTCCGGCTGCTCACCGGCGGCAGCCGGACCGCCCTGCCCCGGCACCGGACGCTGCGCGCGATGGTCGACTGGAGCTGGGAACTGCTCAGCGACGCCGAACGCGCGGTGCTGCGCCGGCTGTCGGTGTTCTCCGGCGGGGCGAGCCTGGACGCGGCCGAGCGGGTCTGCGCCGGCGGCGCCGTCGAGCCGGGCGACGTGCTCGACCTGCTCACCGCGCTGACCGACAAGTCGCTGCTGGTCGCCGCCGGTGACGTCGCGCCGCACTACCGCATGCTCGGCACGATCAAGGAGTACGCCGCGCAGCGGCTCGCCGAGGTGGGGGAGGAGGACCTCGCCCGTCGCGCGCACCTGGCGTACTTCACCGAGCTGGCCGAGACCGCCGAGCCGCGGCTGCGCCGCGCCGACCAGCTCACCTGGCTCGCCCGGCTGGAAGCCGAGCACGACAACATCACCGCAGCCGTGCGGGGGGCGCTCGCCGCGGGTGAGGGGCGCGAGGCGATGCGGCTCGCGGCCGGCGCCGGCTGGTACTGGTGGCTCGGCGGCCACCGGACCGAGGGCATGGAACTGATCATCGCGGCCACCGAGGCGCCCGGCGACGTGCCCGACGACATCCGAGCCGTGGTGTACGGACTCGTGGTGCTGTTCCTCAGCTCCGGGCCGGGCGACGCGCAGCACGCGGCCGAGTGGATCCACAAGGCGTACCGGTTGAGCGGCGAAGGCCACGGTGGTCACCCGGAGCTGGCCCTGGTCGTGCCGATGGAGCGCATGCTGCGGGAGCCGGACGCGCTGCTGCCCGCCTGGGAGTCGCTGCTCGACCACGAGGACCCGTGGGTACGCGCGCTGGCCCGGCTGCACCTGGGCAAGCTGCGGGTCATCCTCGGCGTCGAGGCGGCGCAGGCGGAGGCGTGCCTGCGGCAGGCGCTCGCCGAGTTCCGGGCGGTCGGTGAACGCTTCGGGATCTCGTTCGCGCTCAGCGAGCTGGCCGAGCTGATCGCCGTACGCGGTGACGTCGCCGCCGCCTGCGACTACTACGAGCAGGCGGTCACGGCGGTCACCGAAGTCGGCGCCGTCGAGGACGTGATCCGGATGCGGGCGCGGCTGGCCTGGCTGTACCGGCTGGGCGGCGACGAGACGGCGAGCGCCGCCGCGCTGGCCGAGGCGCACCGGCTCGCCGCGGGGGTCGCCTGGCCGGGCGCGCTGGCCGAACTGGCGCTGGTCCGGGCGTACCTGGCCCGCCACGACGGTGACGCGGACGAGGCGTACGCGCAGCTGCGGTCGGTGTCGGCGCTGCTCGGCGACGAGGCGGACCTGGCGAGTGTCCGGGCGGGCACCCAGGATCTGCTGGGTTACCTGGCCGAGGACGTCGAGCAGGCTCGTACCCATCGGGCGGCGGCGTGCCGGGCGGCGCGCGAGGGTGGCTACGCGCCGCTGACCGCGCAGGTGCTCGTCGGTGTCGCGGACCTGGCGGTGCGGCTGGACCGGCCGGACCACGCGGCGCGGCTGCTCGGCGCCGCCACCGCGGTACGCGGGCTGCCCGACCGCGCCCACCCCGACGTGCCGCGGATCGAGGCGGCGGCGCGCGACCGCCTCGGCGACGCGGAGTTCGCCGAGGCGGTCGCACAGGGCCGGGAGACCGGCTGGGAGCGGCTGGTCGAGATCACGCTCGCTTCGTGAACGTGGACCGCGCCCACAGGTAGCCGACCACAGCGATGCCGGCGCACCAGACGACCGCGGGGATCACGTCGCCGGCCGACGGCGCGCCGTCGAGCAGGCCGCGCAGGGTCTCGATGATCGGCGTGAACGGCTGGTACTCGGCGAACTGCCGCAGTCCCGGCCCCATCTTGTCCGCGGGCACGATCGCGCTGCTGAAGAACGGCAGCAGGACCAGCGGCACGGAGGCCATGCCCGCCGACTCCGGCGACTTCGCGAACAGGCCCAGCGCGACTGTGAACCAGCTGACGGCGACGCTGAGCAGCACCACCACGCCGGCCACGCCGAGCCAGTGCAGGGGATCGGCGGCCGGGCGGAAGCCGAGCAGGAACGCCACCCCGACCAGGGCCGCGACCGCGAGGACGTTCGTCAGCACGGTGGCGACGACGTGGCCGGTCAGCACCGCGCCCCGGGAGACGTGCATGACCTTGAAACGGTTGATGATGCCCTTGGTCATGTCGGAGTTCACCGACGTCGCGGTGCCGCCGAGGCCGTAGCAGACCGCCAGCAGCATCAGGCCCGGCGTCGCGTAGTCGACGTAGTCGACGCCGACGGAGAACGCGTCGCCGAGCATGTACACGAACATCAGCATGACGATGATCGGCATCAGCACCGCGTTGAACACCGAGGTCGGGTTGCGGCGCAGGTGCGTCAGGTTGCGGCGCAGCATGACGACCGAGTGGTTTCTGCTCATCTGGCGGCCACCTCCGGGGTACGGCCCGTCAGGGCCAGGAAGACGTCGTCGAGGTCGGGGGTCTGCACGGACAGGTCGTCGGCGTTGATCGCGTGCGCGTCGAGCCGGTCGAGCAGGGCGCGCAGCGCCGCGGTTCCGCCGTCGGCGGGCACCCGCAGCGCCAGCGCCTCCTCGTCGCGTACCGCCTCGGGCAGCACCAGCGCCGCCGCGTCGAGTTCGGCGACGGTGCCGAACCGCAACCGCACGTGCGTGCCGGGGATCCGGCGCTTCAGCTCCTCCGGCGTGCCCTGGGCGACCAGCCGGCCCTGGTCGAGCACCGCGATCCGGTCGGCGAGACGGTCGGCCTCGTCGAGGTACTGGGTGGTGAGGAAGACCGTCACGCCGCCCGCGACCAGATCCCTGATGATCGACCACATGGTGCGGCGGCTGCGCGGGTCCAGCCCGGTCGTCGGCTCGTCCAGGAAGATGATCCGCGGCTCGCCGACCAGCGTCATCGCCAGGTCCAGCTTGCGGCGCATGCCCCCGGAGTACGTCGACACCGGCTTGTCGGCGGCCTCGACCAGGTCGAACCGTTCCAGCAACTCCGCGACGACCCGCTTGCCGGGCACGCGGTTGCGCGGGCCGAGGTCGACCATCAGTTGCAGGTTCTCCCGCCCGGTCAGCAGTTCGTCCACCGCCGCGAACTGCCCGGTCACGCCGATCGCCGCGCGGACCGCCTTGGCCTCGGTGACGACGTCGTGCCCGGCCACCCGCACCGACCCGGCGTCGGCGCGGATCAGGGTGGTCAGGATGTTGATCGCTGTCGTCTTGCCGGCTCCGTTCGGGCCGAGCAGGGAGAAGATCGTCCCGGCGGGGACGTCCAGATCGATGCCGTCGAGCACCACCTTGTCCTTGTACGCCTTGCGCAGCCCGGAGACCGTTATCGCTGAACTCGTCATGCGACCACCATGGGCGGCCGTACCGCCACCGCCCTGACACGGCGCTGACACGGCCGCTGACAGCTTGTCGGTGGGCCGGCGTACGGTCCCGCCGTGGATCGGGAGACGTTCTGGGACATCGTGGAGCGGGCGCGTGGCGCTGCGGGCCGCGAGACGGTCACCGCCGAGGGGGCCGACGCGGTGGCCCGGCACCTCGTCGCGGAGCTGTCGGTGCTGAGCCCGGCAGCGATCGTGGGCTTCCAGCAGGCGTACGACGACGTGAATCTGGAGGCGTGGCGCTGGGACCTGTGGGCGGCCGCCTACCTGATGCGCGGCGGCTGCTCGGACGACGGATTCGACTACTTCCGCGGCTGGCTGGTCGCGCAGGGGCGGGCGGTCTGGGAGCGGGCCGTCGCCGATCCCGACTCACTCGCCGAGGCCGGCGTCGACCCGGAAGACGACGCGGTCGAGTGCGAGGCGGTGCTGAGCGCGGCGGGCGACGCCTACGCCGAGGCGACCGGCGCCGGCACCGACGCGTTCTGGGAGGCGCTGGACGCCGCCGACCGGGCTGCAGACGACCGGGCGCCGGCCGACCCGGCCGGTGAGGACTTCGACTTCGACGACGACGAGCAGATGCACGCCCGGCTGCCGCGCCTGACCGCGATCTACCGGCCGCTGGAATGAGCCGGCGCGACCCGCCTCCGGCCCGATCCGGGTTAACCGCTGGTCCGCCGCGGGCCGGGTGGGCGAGCATGGTCGGCATGGCCGGGTCGACGGGTGCGAGGCTGCCGCTGCAGGGTGGGCTGCCACCCGGCGAGGCGCTGACCGGCGCGGTGCTGGAGATCGCCTGCGACGAGTCCGGTTTCTCCGGGACCAACCTGCTCGATCCGGCCACCCCGGTGATCGTCCACGCCAGCGTCGACCTGAGCCGTGACGAGGCCGCTGCGTTGATCCGTACGCTGCGGTCCGGGTTCCGGTTCTCGCCCGACGAGGTCAAGTCCCGGCAGTTCCTGCGCCGCCGCGAGGCCGCCGAGGCGGCGGAGTGGTTCCTGTCCGCGCTGCGCGGCCGGGCGCACGTGCACCTGGTCGACAAGGAGTTCTTCCTCGCCACCCGGGTCGTCGACCTGCTGCTGGCCGAGCCGTCGTACGCGGCGGGCACCCGCCTCGCCGGTGACCGGCGTCAGGCCGCGGCGACGCTGCACCGGGCCGGGCGGGCGGCCGGACCCGGCTGGGCGGTCTTCCTCGCCGCCGTCGTCGAGATGCTGCGCACCAAGCGGCGGGATCGGGCGGACGACCGGAGCGTGCAACGGTTCTTCGCCGCGCGGGACGCGTTACGGCGTCACGTCGGCGACGAGGCGGCCGGCGCGGTCCTCGACGCGCTCGATCCGGTCCGGGTGGCTGAGGTGCAGGCCAGGTTGTATGCGGGCGACCGGACGATCCCGCCACCGCTGGAGCCGCTGCTGCCGGCGCTGGCCGAGACCGTCCTGCACTGGAGCGGCGGCCGGCGGCGGGTGCTGGTGATCCACGACGAGCAGAGCGCGCTCACCCAGGACCGGCTGCGCCGCCTCCAGGCGGCACTGGCCGCGGTCGACCCGGTCGGTCCGTCACCGCTGGCCGGGCTGGTGATGACCGATTCGCGCGACGACCCGCGCGTCCAGGCCGCCGACCTGCTCGCCGGGGTGGCCCGCCGGATGCCCGGCATCCCCGGCGACGGACCGCTGCGCCCGCTGCTGGCCCCGCCCTCCGGGGACGCCCCGGGCACCGCCGCTGGAGCGCACGATCCGGGCGCCGCCGCAACGCACGATCCGAGCGCCGTGACGGCGGAACAGGAGGCGACGTGATTCTCGACGACGTGACGCCGACCGGCGGGGTGCACTGCGAGACCACCACGCTCGGCGTGCTGACCCGGCACGCGGGCCTGGACCTGTCCGAGCCGATGCTGTTCGGTCTCGGCGAGGGGCTCGGCTTCGTCTACTGGGACGCCAAGGGCATGGACGTGCCGTTCCTCGGCGGGCGCACCAAGCCGCTGTGCGTGACCCGCGCCGCCGCCGGCCGCCTCGGGTTGGACCTGCGCGTCCGGGAGACGACGTCGGCGGCCAGGGCGTGGCGGAACGTCACCGAGGCGCTGGACGCCGGGCACCCGGTCGGCCTGCAACTGGACTCGTACCACCTGGACTACTTCACCACCCGGGTCCACTTCGGCGGGCACACAGTCGCCGTGTACGGCTACGACGACTCACACGCCCACCTGGTCGACACCGCCCAGCAGGGCGGCGCGGTGACCACCACGCTGGACAGCCTGGCCCGGGCCCGCGCCGCGCGCGGGCCGATGACCGCGCGCCACCTGTCGTACACGCTCACCGCGCCCGGCGGCCCGCCGGACCTGGACGCCGCCGTCCGCGCGGCGGTACGCGCCAACGCCGGGGCGTTCCTCGACCCGCCGATCGCCAACCTCGGCCACCGGGGGATCGCCACCGCCGCCGCCCGGGTGACCCGCTGGCTGGACCGCGCCGCCGATCCGGCACGCGACCTTCCGCTCGCCGCGACGCTGATGGAACGCGGCGGCACCGGCGGCGCGCTGTTCCGCACCATGTACCGGGACTTCCTCGCCGAGGCCGCCACCGTCACCGGTGACGCCCACCTGCGCCGGGCACAACTGATGTACGCCGACATCGCGCCGCTGTGGACCGCCGTCGCCGACCACATCGCCACCGCCGGGCGGACCGGGGACGCCGCCCACCTGACCCGCGCGTCTGCGGTCCTCGCCGACCTGGCCGTCCGCGAACGCGAGGCGATGACGGTGCTGGCCGCCGTCGACGCGCGGTAGGCGTCAGCTCAGCTGCTCGGCCAGCGCCACGATGACGCCCGCCGGGCCGCGCAGGTAGCAGAGCCGGTAGACGTCCCCGTACTCCGCCACCTCACCGATCAGCTCACCGCCGTGGGCCCGCAGCCGGGCCACCGTGTCGTCGACGTCGTCCACGGCGAACATGACCGACCGCAGGCCCAGCGTGTTCGGCGGCGCGTCCGGCGGTTCGGCGGCGACGAGTGCCGGCGCCCGGAACCGCGTCAGTTCGAGCTTGCCGTGGCCGTCCGGCGTACGCATCATCGCGATGTCGACCCGCACGCCGTCGATGCCGTTGACCCGGTCCACCCACTGCCCCTCGACCGGCATCTCGCCCTCCACCTCCATCCCGAGTTCGGTGAAGAAGGCGATCGCGGCCGGCAGGTCGTCCACCACGACGCTGACGTGATCCATCCGCTGAAGCGTCACGCCCCGAGCATAGGGCGACGCCCGGCGTGGTCAGCTCATGTCGAGCGTGTACGCGGCCTCCCGTACGTCGGCGTCCGGATGACGGCGCAACCCGACGAGCAGGTCCCGCCACGGCGTCTTCCAGCCGAACTCCGACCCGTGCGCGACCAGCGCCACCGCGAACAGGCCAGCGGCCAGGTCTCCGCGCCCGGCGAGGTGGTCCACCGTCTCGGCGAGGGCCGCCGGATCGGGCCGCCGCCGCATGGTGAGCAGGCGATCGCCGACGCGTTGCGCGGTGCGGACCGCTACCACGGGCCGGCCGGCGCAGAGTGCGGCGACCTCGTCCAGCTCGTCGAGCCGGCCGAGTTCGACGAGCAGCCCGGTGGCCGTACCCAGGAAACCGTCCTGGCCGGCGAGCCACCGCGCCGCCTCGACCAGCCCGGCCCGGTCGGTGCCGGCGGGGCGGCTGTCGGACCAGAGGGCCGCGCCCTCCGTGAGCAGTTCGACGCGCCGCCGGGCGGGCCGGTCGGCGGCCGGGCCGCCCGGGTCGTCGTCGGCCGCGTCCCGTTCCACCAGCCGGGCCAGCGCGGCCCGGAACGCCGTGTCGCCACCGGCCCGCAGCAGGTTCGCCACCCCGATGGCCGGCGTCGTCTCGTCCGGGTCGGTGAGCCGGTCCACGACCAGGTCGGTGACGTCGGTCAGCCACGGCGACCACTCGCCGAGCGCGTCGAACGCCGCGCGCCGGACCTCCCGGTCGTCGGCCCGGCACGCCTGCACCACCAGCGCGGCGTAGGCGCGGCGGTGGCGCTCCGAGATCCCCGACGGGTACGCGCCGAGCACCGCCCGCCGCTCCTCCCGGCCGGCGTGCACCGCCGCGCGCAGAACCGTCCAGCCCGCCTCGGTCCCCAGCCGCTGCCGGGCGGCGGAGACGATCGCCGCGCGCACGTCGCGGTGCGTGCCCGGATCGGCGTACGCCTCCCCGAGCACCACCATCACGTCCACCTGCGCGTAGCGGGCCAGGAGCCGCGCGGCCTCCTTGCGGCTGGTGACCTTCGCGGCGCCGGTGAGCACCCCGCCCAGCAACTCGGCCAGGCGGGCCGGCGGGACGTGTCGGGCGGCCCGTCCGGCGGCGTACAGCGCGACGCGGGCCCGGTCGCCGTCGGCGTACCGGAGCAGCAGCGGGAACGCCTCGTCCGGCCGGTCGGTCCAGGCCAGCGCGCCCAGCGCCGCCTCGGCGATCGGCACCTCGGACGCGTCGACGTGGCGCAGCACCATCTCGCGTCCGGCCGGGCCGGCCCCGGCGGCGGCCCGGATCGCCGCCGCCCGCTGCCACACCCGGTGACCGGAGTCGGCGACGACGCGCGCCTGAAGCGCCACGAAGCGTTCCTGGTGGCGGGGGAGCCACCGCTGTGCCCGCGGCGCCGGGCCGGGCACCCACCGCTTCCCGTTCTCCACGAACCGGCCGCGCGGCGGCCGGTCCAGCACGCGGTCGAGCAGGTCGGTGCGGGACGTGCAGACGATCGCCCACACCTCGTGGATCGCCACCGCCGACGCGTCGACGTCGAGCACCTCGGCGACGCGCCGCGAGCGGGTACGCGGATCGGCGAGCCACAGCCCGACGGCCGTACGGGCCACAGCGGGCAGGGTGTCCGGCCCGATCGTCCGGCGCAGCAGGTCTTGAAGCTCCGGCAGACGCCAGGCGCGCCGGCCGAGCGCGGGGGTGAGCGCGAACAGCAGTCCGTACCGGCCGCGCGCCATGCCGGCCTCGATCCGGCCCCGCAGCCGGTCGAACACCACCCGCTCCTGGCCGTGGCGCAGCACCGTGTCGAGCCGGCGCAGCACCGGCACGTTCGCGTCGCTGCTCACCGCGTCGATCGTGCGCAGTGCCCACTCGGTCAGCTCCGGCACGTCCACGTGAAGCGTGAGGACGTCGACGGCGAGCCGGCTCAACGCCGTGGTGGTGGTCGCCGAGGTGTCCCGCGCGTCGACCGCGTCGGTGGTGAGCCCGGTCAGCCCGCCCGCGCTCGTATTGGTGAGCAGCGGTGCCACAGTGGCCAGCGCGGTGAGCGCGGCGGCGCGTACCGGGTCCCGCTCGTTGCGCAGCCGGCCCAGCCGGACCACCACCTGGGCCACCGTCCGCGGATCACGGGAGCGGCGCGCGGCCGCCACCAGCAGCCGCCACCCGTCCGCCCGTTCGTCCGCGTCGCCGGAGCGCAGCGCCGCGCTCGCCGACGCGGACGCCTCCGGCCACGGCAGGTACGCGCTCCAGAACCGCACCTGCTCCTCCCGCTCCCGGACGGACGGGAGGGTCAGCACGCGGGCCGCCTCGCGTGCCCGTACCGCCGCCGGCAGCACCTCCATCACCGCGGCGCCGGGTAGCAGCGCCGTGGTGTCGGTGTCGGCCAGCGCTCCGTCGTACAGCTCGGCGCGGCGGCTCGGCGGCACGGCGCGCAGCAACGCGGCCAGCGCCCGGTCGTGCTCCCGCAGCCGGGCGGCCAGCGGGACCAGTTCACCAGTGGGCAGCGTGGCGAGGCGGAGCAGCAGCGCCCGGGGCAGCACGGTCCGGGCCAGCCAGGCCGCGCGGCCGGGCGACGTGAGCAGGCGTACGACCCGGCGCGCGTCGTGTGCGGCGAGCCGCCCGTACGCGACGATCGGGCCGGGCAGCGACTCCTCGGGCGCGTACGCGTCGAGCAGGTCCAGGGCCCGCGCGGGCTCACCGCGCAGCACCGCGCCGGCGGCCTCCGCCCAGATCCGCCCGCGCGACTCGGGCGGGGCCGCGGCGAGCCGCTCACCGGTGCGCGCCAGAACGATGTCGCTGTGCGTCCGCATCAGCCGTTCCGGGTTCAGCGCGTGTTCCAGGTCGGGCAGCCAGGCCCGTACCGTCTCGGGGCCGCAGGCCGGCAGCAGCGCGGCGGCCTCGTGGTCGCCGAACCGCTCGCGTACTCCGATGATCAGCGCGTCGGCGACGGCCGGCACCGGGTTGCGGCGCAGCGCCCGGTAGACGCGCCGCCGCGCGTCGGCTGGCTGGTCGGTCAGGTCGGCGGGCGTCACGCCGGCCCGCACGGCGGCGGTCAGCGCGGTGGCGGCGATCGAGGGTTCCGGGTCGTACGTCGCGGCCAGGACGGCCGCGGTGTCCCGGCTGGCCAGGGCGGCGAGCAGCGCGAGACGCCGCTCGTAGGGCCCGTGCCGGCGCAGGTCGGCGCAGACCTGTGCCCGGTCGGGCGCGGTGCGTGCCCATGCCACGAGACGCCGCGTCCGGTCGCGGTGGGACAGCGGGTCGAGGGCGGTCAGCAGGTCGCGGGTGGCGGTGAGCACGGCGCTCATTGTGCCGGTGCGCGGTTCCGCGCGGGTGCCCCTCGCGCTTATTCCGCAACTCCTATGGAAATTGTAGATTTTCAGCTTACTCCCAGCTGTCCGGGATTGACATCAATCGGACCGTCGGGGATATTCCTAGCGGCGCGTCGGGGCGCGGGGCGGAGCAGGCGAGGTCTGCGGACTTCACCTGCGTGACGTGCGGAAAGGTGTTCGTGCTGCCCCTGCTCCGCGGGGTCCGGATGAGGTTGGGAAATGATTAATCGGGCCGTCGAATTCGCCAAGCACAATTCGCCGAATTCTCTGCGCGTCAAGGCCCGGCGGGCGCAGATGGAAGCGCGCAACGCCCGCATGCGACTCACCGTTCCGGTGGTGGCCCGTAGCGAGTTCGACAACATCTTCCACTGCACCGTCCGCAAGACCGGCAGCCAGTGGATCAAGGCGCTGTTCAGCGACCCGGCCGTCTACCGCCACTGCGGGATGCTGCCCTACGACCCGCGCTTCTACTCCGGCGGGGCGACCGCGCCGGTGCCGGCCGGCCGCATCGGCCTGGCAATCTTCCTCTCCCACAAGCGGTTCGAGGCGGTGCCCAAAGCCGGCAGCTACCGCGCGTTCTTCGTGATCCGCGACCCGCGCGACGTTGTCGTCTCCAGCTACTTCTCGCTGCGCAACTCGCACGCCCCGATGGGCGACATCCCGCAGGCACGCAAGGCCCTCCAGGAACTGCCGAAGAAGGAGGGCATGCTCTACGTCATCGACCGCCTGCGCGACAAGAAGCAGTTCGGGCAGATGCGGTCCTGGGCGGTCGCGCCGAGCGACGAGACGTTCCGGCTGTTCCGCTACGAGGACCTGACCGGCGAGCGGCAGGCCGACGAGGTCGACCAGCTCCTGCGGCACTGCGGCATCACGCTGCCCCCGGCCGAGCTGGAGGCCCTGCTGGCGCGCTACAGCTTCACCAGGATGAAGAAGTCCAAGGAGACCCCCGGGCGGATCTCCCACTACCGCAAGGGTGCGTCCGGCGACTGGCGCAACCACTTCGACGACGACATCTACGCCGCGTACACGAAGGCAGCCGGTGACCTCGCGGAGATCCTCGGCTACCCCGCCCGGGACGACGAGCGGAACGGGCAGGAGTCCGCCGCACGGTAGTGCGGGACACAGGACCGGGTGAGAAGAATGCCGGACCGGGAGATGATCATTGCTTCCCTGGGAACCGCCGGGGTGGAGGTGGTCGACTTCCACTGGGACTCCGCCGGGCTCCCGGCCTCGGCGGCCTGGATGCTCTCCGCGTGCTCGACCGAGGACGGCAGGGAGGATGTCGAGTTCATGTTCGACGACCCCTGCCTGATCGAGGGCGCCAACGCGGCGTGGTGGGACTTCGCGTACACGGGCCGGTTGTTCGACGAAGAGGGGTGCTTTCTCGTCTCGGTCGGGCCGGTCGACGGAGAGCCGTCAGCGAGGCCGCACTGGGCCCGGGTGCGGCTGCGCGACGAATGGGACGTCATCGGCAAAGGCGTGGACCAGGGTGTGCTGGGAGGCCCTTCGGGGCGACCTGGCTTCGTCATGGCGGCGCTGGACGAGCGTGTGATCGTCGGCGCGACCACCTGGAGCGGATTCATCAGCGTCATGAGGCTGGCAGATCCGACGACGGCCGAGCCGATCCGCCGGGCGATGGGTTTGCGGGACTGAGCCGGACCGGCCGTTCCCCTGGCGCCCGACCACTCGTGCGCCGTGGCCGCCGTATGCTCCTGCCGTGGAGCTGCGGTTCACCACCCGGGCGTCCGACTCGGCCTGGATCGACACCGTGTGGACCTGCACCAGCGATCGGGTCGACGAGATGACCTCGGTGGCGACCCCGTGCTGGGGGCTCGTGTTCTGGCAGCGCGACGGGCGCTCCCACGCGGCCGTCTCCGGCCCCGAGACCGCGACCGGCACCGCGCCGGTGCCCGAGGGCGCCACATTCGTCGGCATCGAGTTCGCGGTGGGCACCTCGCTGCGGCTCGTACCCACGCCCGAGCTGGTGGACAGCGGCGCCGAGCTGCCCGACGTGAGCCGCCGGACGTTCCGGCTCGACGGCGGCCGGTGGCCCACACCCGGCCCGGACGACGCCGAGGCCCTGGTGGACCGGCTGGTCCGTGCCGGTGCGGTGGTCCGCGACCCGCTCGTCACCGAGACGTTGCGCGGCGGCCGTCCACCGGCGTCACCGCGTACCCTCGAACGCCGGTTCCGCGCGGCGACCGGGCTGACCCGGGGCGCGGTGCGGCAGATCGACCGCGCGCGCCGCGCCGCCGTGCTGCTGGCCGCGGGCGGCCCGCCCGCCGACGCGGTCACCACCTTCGGGTACGTGGACGAACCGCACCTGGCCCGCGCGCTGCGCCGGTACGTCGGACGGACGGCCGGTGAGCTGCGCGCGGGCGCCGGTGGTGCGATAGCGCTGGACCCGGCTCAGCGGGTCACGTCGTAGATCAGCTTGACGACGCCGTTGGGGTAGGCGGCGGAGTCGCGCAGACGCAGTGTCTGCCGGTCCCGGTCCGCCTGGCTGAACAGGCCCTTGCCGGCGCCGAGCAGCACCGGGAAGACGAGCAGGTGGTACCTGTCGATCAGGTCCGCCTCGGCGAGACGGCGGGCGAGTTCGGCGCTGCCGTGGATGAAGATGTCGCCGCCGTCGCCCTGCTTGAGCGCGGCGACGTCGGCGGTGCTCCGCAGGACGGTCAGCGGTCCCCAGCCGTCGATCAGCGCGTCCTCGGGCAGGCTGGACGACACCACGTACTTCGGCAGATCCCGGTAGGCGGCGTGGTCCTCGGAGTCGCGCCAGGTCGGCGCGAACGCCTCGTAGCTGCGCCGTCCGAACATCAGCGCCGTGGTCTGTTCCAACTCCTCACCCTTGAGCGAGAACGCCTCCGGCAGGAACTCGACGTCCTTGACGACCCAGCCGCCGCTGCGGTGCTCCTCGCCCGGACCGCCGCCGGGGGAGTCCACCACGCCGTCGAGCGACATGAATCCGGTATAGACAAGATCACGCATGCGGCCATGCTAGGAACGGCCACCACCTGCCGTCTTGTACGGAACCGACACGCCTCAGCAGCCGCACGTCGCGCCGGCCGGGGCGGTGAGGTCATCGGCGGGCCGCCGGACCAGCCCGGCCTCGGTGCGTACCGGGAAGCCCTCCCGCACCCAGTACTCGTACCCGCCGATCATCTCCTTGACCGGCCGGCCGAGCCGGGCGAACTCCAGCCCCGCGCGGGTGGCGCCGTTGCAGCCCGGCCCCCAGCAGTACGTGACCACAGTGGCGTCCGTCGGTACCAGCTCGCCCGCCCGGCCGGCGATCTCCGCGGTGGGCAGGTGCACGGCGCCGGGGATGTGCCCCTGCCGCCACGCCGGAAGGGAGCGCGAGTCGATCACGACCAGGCCGGTCACGCCCGCCTCAAGGTCGGCGTGCACGTCGCTGACGTCGGCCTCGAAGGTGAGCCGGGCCGCGAAGTGGGCGAGGGCGTCGGCGGGACGGGCAGCGGGGATGCGCAGAACGTTCGACATGGCACCCATCGTGGTGGCCGCCGTCCGGTCGCTCCAGTGGCGCGAGCGACGCTGTTCGCTAAGATCCCGCCATGAACCGCGCCACCGTGTCGGTGCTGGCGTACGAGGGCATGTCGGCGTTCGAGACCGGGATCGTCACGGAAGTCTTCGGCCTGCCCCGCCCGGAGTTCGACGTCGGCTGGTACGAGCTGACCGTCTGCGCGGAGACACCCGGCGCGGTGCGGCTGGTCGGCGGCGCGACGCTGCACACCGGCCACGGCCTCGACGCGTTCGCCGCCGCCGGCACGCTGATCGTGCCCGGCGTCGCCGACGTGCACGCCGACCCGTCACCAGCGCTCACCGACGCGCTCCGCGCGGCCCACCAGCGCGGCGCCCGGATCGTGTCGATCTGCTCGGGCGCGTTCGCCCTGGCCGGCGCGGGACTGCTCGACGGCCGCCGCGCCACCACCCACTGGCGGTACGCCGACCTGCTCGCCCGGCGCCACCCGGCGGTACGCGTCGACCCGGACGTGCTCTACGTTGACGACGGCGACATCCTCACCAGCGCCGGCAGCGCTGCCGGTCTCGACCTCTGCGTCCACCTGATACGCCGCGACCACGGCCCGACGATCGCCAACGCGGTCGCCCGCCGGCTGGTCGTACCGCCGCACCGCGAAGGCGGTCAGGCGCAGTTCATCGAGGCGCCGGTGCCCGGCGACCCCGAGGACGACCGGCTCGCCGCCAGCATGTCCTGGGCGCTGGCGAACCTCAGCGCCCCGATCACCGTCGACCGGCTGGCACGGCGGGCGCACATGTCGGCCCGTACCTACCTGCGGCATTTCGCGCGGGCCACCGGCACCACCCCGATCCGGTGGCTGATCGACCGGCGCGTCCAGGCCAGCCTCCCGCTGCTGGAGACCACCACCGCGCCGATCGAGGAGGTCGCCACGACGGTCGGGTTCGAGACGGCGGTGACGTTCCGGCACCACTTCACCGCAGCGATGCGGACCTCGCCGTCGGCGTACCGCCGGGCCTTCACCCGGCCCGGCGGCCGCCACGCTCACGACCCGGCAGACCCCAGCGGTACGACGTAGGAGTCGACGCGGGCGATGAGCCCGTCCCGGAACGTGAACAGGTCGTTGAAGGCGAAGCGGAACGGCCCGTGCTCGACGCTGACGCCCCGGCCCTCGCCGGTCACCACGACGACCGGCCCGTCCTCGTGCACGCGCTCGACGTCGAGCTGCGGGCTGCCGGTGAAGGCCGGATTCTCGATCTCGCCGTCGAACTCCGTCCGGCCCCGGGTGGTGCGGTGGCCGTGGATGACCCACTCGACGTCGTCGGTGAGCGTGGCGAGGATGCGCTCGTGGTCGCTCGCCCGGAAGCCGTCGAAGTATTCGGCGACCAGGTCACGCTGGGTTGCTCGGGTCACTGCTGTCTCCATCGTCGTGGTGTCGGAGGTGGGCGGCGAGGGCGTCGAGGATCGAGGCGAGCCCGTCGGCCGCCTGGTCGGTGCGCAGCTCGGGCGGAAGCTTGCGCTGGTGCACGGTGAGGTCGGTGCCGTGTCCGGCGGGCCGCAGCGTGACTGTGGTGCGCAGGCCGGTGACCGGCTCGTCGAACACCAGCTCGCTCGGCGGTTCGACGCGTACGTAGACGAACCGCAGCCGCCCGGTCCGGCCGTCCGGGGCACGGGTGTCGAGCGCGAACTCCCCGCCGGGTCGCAGGTCGACAGTCACCGACGCCTGCGGCACGGTGGCGTGTGAGCCGCCCCAGAACGCGGCGATCCCGGTCGGTGAGGTGAAGGCATGCCACACCCGGTCGGGCAGGGCGGGCAGATGGCGGCGGGCGATCAGTTCGTCGCCGTTTCGTTCGGTAGCCGCCCTCACCGGGTCGCCTCCGGAGCGGAGAGGTGCGTCTCCAGCGCGTCGAGGCGGTCGTCCCAGGCGCGGCGCTGCTCGTCGATCCACGTGCTCAGCCGGGTGAGCCGGTCGACGCGCAGCCGGCACGGTCGCCGTGTGCCCTCGCGTCGCTGCTCGACCAGGCCGCACCGGCGCAGGACGCCGACGTGGTGGGAGATGGCCTGCGGCGTCAGGTCGAACGGCTCACCCAGCTCGCCGACTGTGGCCTCACCACGGGCGAGGCGGGTCACCAGGGCGCGGCGGACCGGGTCGCCGAGGGCGGCGAAGGCGAGGTCGAGGTCGGGATCGGAGGGCATGCCCCGCAGGCTATCGCAAACATACGTTTGCGCAAACAAGTCTTTGCATATTGCTGGTCAGGCGGGTGGCCTCCGCGCCGGAACGTGGCAGGGGGTGTGGGCGTTGGGGAAGCAGGGGACGGGAACGGCCGTTTCGGGCGGTGTGGCATAGGGAACGTCGTCAGGACGGGCACGAGACGGAGGTCGACGTGAGGACACCGGGCCGCCGTAGGCGGATGCTTGGCGTACCCCTGCTCGTCACCGCGCTGCTGGCCGGCGCGTGTGGCGACGGCGGAGAGAACGACGGCGGCGGCGACGCGGGGCCGGGCGCGACCTCGGCGGCCCCGGCGCCCACGGCCCTCACGCCGTCGGCGTCGCAGTCGTCCGGCGGGCGCGTGACGATCCCGACGTCAGCCTTCGCCGATCTGCCGCCGGAGCTGCGCAAGACCGACGCGCAGCCGATGGAGGTCACCGACGCGCTGCCCGGATTGTGCGACCAGGAGTTCCGCAGCGGCGGGCGGTCGGTCACCGCGAGCGCCGCCATGATGAGCGCCTACAAGCAGCCCAAGGACCCGCCGGAGAACGTCCCCTACGGCACGCTGCACCAGACCGTCTTCGCCTTCGAGGGCACCGGCGCGGCCGACTACCTGCGCCGGGTCCGCGGCGCGGTCGCGGACTGCCGGTCGTTCCAGGCCTCGGGCGGCACCGTCACCGTCCGGTCCGAGCCGATGGCCGGAACCGGGGACGAGGCCCTGCTGGTGACGGTGAGCCGGCCGGCGACCAGCCTGGACGGCAGCCCGGCCGAGGGCCGGACCACCAGCCAGATCCTCGTGATCCGGGTCGCCGACGCGGTCACTGTCGTGCACGACCAGGGCTGGGAGGGCACCAGCAACGACCCCGGCCTGGCCGACGACGTCGCCCGGTCCGCGGTCCGCGGCCTCGACTCCTGGCAGCGCTAGCGACGGCGGCGCGCCACCCGGGGGTGCAGAATGGGCGGACCGCCGCGACCGTCGAGTGGATGGAGCCGCCATGGCCGCACGTCCGGACGTCGTCGTCCTCGGAGCGGGGGTGAGCGGGCTCAGCACCGGCATCCGGCTGGTCGAGAGCGGCGCCCGGGTGCTCGTTCGCACCGCGGCGCCGCCCGCGCACACGACGTCGGCGCTGGCCGGGGCGATGGTCGGCCCCAATCTGTCCCCACCCGGCGACCCGCAGCGCGCCTGGACCGACGAGACGCTGCGGGTGCTCGGCGCCGAGCCGCTGCCGGGCGTGGCGTGGCGCGACGGCACGCTCGCCGCCCGGCCGGAAGGGGCGACGCCCCCGTTCGCCGACCAGACGCCGGGCTTCCGGTCGCTGGGCGACGACGAGCGCCCCGCCGGCTTCGGCACCGCGTTCACCGTCCGCCTGCCGCTGGTCGACATGCCGGTCTACCTCGCGTACCTCCTGGAACGTTTCCGGGACGCCGGCGGCGAGGTGCGGGTTGCGCCGGTGGCCTCCCTCGACGAGGCGGCGACGTCGGCCCCGGTGGTGGTCAACTGCGCCGGGCTGGCGGCGCGGACGCTGACCGGCGACACCGGCCTGCACCCGGTGCGCGGCCCTCGGATCGTGGTGCGCAACCCCGGCCTGGACCGGTTCTTCATGGAGGCGCCGATGGCGCCGACATGGGCGTCGATCTTCCCGCACGGCGACCACGTGGTGCTCGGCGGCGGCCAGCGGCGCAGCGACGACACCACCCCCGATCCGGCCGAGGAGGCCGACGTCCTCGCCCGGTGCGTCGCGATCGAACCCGCCCTGGCCGCCGCCGAGGTCCTCGAACACCGCGTCGGGCTGCGTCCCGGCCGGGCGGCGCCGCGCGTGGAGGCCGAGCGGCGTGGCGACGCGCTCGTCGTGCACAACTACGGCCACGCGGGCAACGGCGTGATGCTGTCCTGGGGCTGCGCCCGCGAAGCCGCGGCGCTCGCCCTCGGCGGGACGCCGCCCGCCTGACGGCGCCGCCGGTCCGGCGGCACGGTCAGGACACGGCGGCCCGCACCAGCTCGGTGATCTTCTTCTCCACCTCCGGGCTCCACTTCACCAGCGCGAACGACGCCGGCCACATGTCGCCGTCGTCGAGGTTCGCCGCCTCCTGGAAGCCCAGCGTCGAGTAGCGGTACTTGAACTTCCCCGCATCCTGGAAGAACACGACGATCTTGCCGGCCGCGTTGGCGTACGCGGGCATGCCGTACCAGGTCTTCGGCGCCAGCTCCGGCGCGGCGGAGGTGATCGTCATGTGCACGCGCTCGGCCAGCTCGCGGTCCTCCGGCGCCATCTGCGCGATCCGGTCGAGCACGGCCTGGAGGTCGTCGGCCTTCTTGGCGCCCTTCTTGCCCTCGGCGCGCAGCTCGGCGGCGCGCTCCTTCATCGCGGCGCGCTCCTCGGCGCTGAAACCGTCGGACATCTCGATTCCCCCTCGTGGCTCGCGGTCCGCGTGGTGCGACCGCCTGACGACAACGCTATGGCGCGGCGGTCACGGTGCGCTTCTCGATTCCTGATCACCTGCCGGGACCACAGCGACCAGGCGCGGCACCTACCATCGCCGCCATGGCAACGCGGCTCGTACAGATCAACATGAAGGCCCACGACGAGGTGGCGCTCGGCGGCTTCTGGGCGAAGGTGCTCGGCTGGGGGATCTCCAGCGAGGCCCCCGGCGTGACGAACCTCGAACCCGAGGACCTCACCTACCCGGACCCCCGCGCCCTCTACGTCGACCTCGTCGTCTCCGCCGAACCGAAGACGGCGAAGAACCGCGTCCACGTCGACCTCGCGACCACCTCGGCCGCGCAGCACGCGGAGGTGGTCGCGCGCCTGACCGCGCTCGGTGCCACGCCCGCCGACGTGGGTCAGGGCGACGTGCCGTGGACGGTCCTGGCGGACCCGGAGGGCAACGAGTTCTGCGTACGGGAGCCGAACCCGCGGCACGCCGACACCGGGCCGATCGCCGAGGTGGTGGTCGACTGCGCCGATCCCCGCGCCATGGCCGGGTTCTGGAGCCGGGCCACCGACTGGACCGTGCACGAGGTGACCGACCGGCAGGCGGTGCTGCGCTCCGCTCAGGGCGTCGGGCCGTACCTGCGGTTCGTCCGCACGGCCGACGCGAAGACCGGATGGAACCGTGTCCACCTCGACGTCCGCCCGTACGCGTCGGACGACCTGGACGCCGAGACCGCCCGCCTGCGGTCCCTCGGCGCCACCGACGCGGACCTGGGCGGGGCCGACATCCCGTGGCGGGTGCTGGTCGACCCGGAGGGCAACGAGTTCTGCGTCCTCACCCCGGCCTGACCCACCGGCGGCGGTGCCGGGCGGGCGCGACCACCCGCCCGGCGTCGGTCAGACCGGCTGGTCCGGCAGCCGCGGCGGCCAGGCCCGCCAGCCGGAGGCGCGGACGAGGTCGAGCTCCCGCGGGCCGGTCGGGCGCCACAGCGTCGTCGTCTCCGTCATCGCGTACCCCTCTCGCGTCTCGTCCCGCGAACCGTACCGGCGGACCGTCGCCGCCCCCCATGGATTTCGCCGGCTGCCTATGCTTCGGCGATGGACGATGCGACCACCGAGAGCGAGGCCGAGGCGCTGCTGGCCGTCCTGGAGCGCAACCGGCGGACGTTCGCCTGGAAGACCGACGGGCTCGACGAGACGGGCCTGCGCGCGGTCACCGCCGCCAGCACCATGACGCTCGGCGGCCTGATCGCGCACATGGCCCTGGTCGAGGCGGACTGGCTGGCCGTGAAGGTGGCCGGTCAGGCATACGGATCGCCGTGGGACGGCGTCGACTTCGATGCCGAACCCGACTGGGACTGGCGCTTCGGTGCGCAGGCCGCACCGGACGACGTGTACGCCCTGTGGCGGGCAGCGGTGCAGCGGTCGCGCGGGCTGGTCGACGCCGTCGTCGCCGAACGTGGACTGGCCGGGCCGTCGTCGTTCACCTGGCCGGACGGCCGGACCCCCACCGTCCGCAGGATGCTCCTCGACATGATCGAGGAGTACGCCCGGCACACCGGTCACGCGGACCTCCTCCGCGAGGCGGTCGACGGGCGCGTGGGCGAGGGCGCGCCACCGGATTTCCCGTTCTGATCCCGGGTGACGTCGTCGCGGGCCGATGAGTTTGACACGGTGCGGCGGTCAACCCGTCGAACCCACTGCGAAGGAGCACCGCGATGGCCACTGTCATCTCCACGCTGTTCATCTCGGCCGACGGTGTCGCCGAGATCGACCCCGACTGGCACTTCCCGTACTTCGACGAGAACATGGGCCGCGCCGTCACCGAGGACTACGACACCTCCGACGTGCTGCTGATCGGCCGGGAGACGTACGACAGCTTCGCCGGCGCCTGGCCGGACCGGGAGGCAGCCGGCGGCGAGGACGCGCCGTTCGCCAAGCAGCTCGGCGACATGCGCAAGGTCGTCGTCTCCCGCCAGCCGCTGGAGTTCTCCTGGCGCAACTCCGAGCTGATCCAGGGCGACCTGGTGGACGCCGTGCGCGCGCTCAAGGCCGACGCCGGCATCAAGGGCGTCCTCATCCCCGGCTCGATCTCGGTGGTGCAGCAACTGCTCGCCGCGGGCCTGGTGGACGAGCTGCGGCTGCTGGTGCACCCGGTCGCCGCCCGTAAGGGCCGCCGGCTGTTCGACGAGGGCGACGCGCCGTACCACCTGCGGGTGGCCGCGACCGAGGCGTACCCGACCGGCGTGATCCGGGTGATCTACACCCCGGCCCCGGCGCCGGGCGCTGTCGGCTACGACGACGTCAAGGACCAGGTGCCGGCCGGCAGCTGACGATCACGGGGCGGCGGCAGGCGGCATGCCGTGAAAGGATCCGCCGCGTGCGTCGCGCCCCGCTGCTGCTGATCCTCGCGGCCGTGTCCGCCGTCGCCCACGTCGTCGGCGTCCTGGTGGCCGCACCGCTCTGGCGCGGCGCGGAGGTGCTGAGCCTGGCGCTGCTGCTCGCGTACGCCGTCGCCGCCGGACTGCCGGCGCCGCGCTGGGCGGTGCCGGCGGCGCTCGTACCGCTGATCGTGGACGCGGTCCGCACCATGCCGACCGAGCCGGGCGCGGGAGACTTCGGCTGGACGGTGTACGGCAGCGGCGACAGCGCCGTCGACCGGACGGCCGGCTTCGACGCGGCGCTCGCCGGGAGCTGGGCGGCGCTTGTCGCGGTGGCGGTGCTGCTGCTCGCGTACCGGGGTCGTGGCCGGCGGCGGCACCTGATCGCCGCGGCGGTCGCCGCCGCTCCCGTCGTCGGGTACGCGGCCGTCCGGGTCGCCGACATCGGCGTCGCCGCCGGTACCCGGGTCGTGGAGACCCGCAGCCGCACCACGCTGACCCGGGTGGACGGCCCGGGGTACCACGACCAGGCCGACGTCGTGCCCGCGCTCGTCCTCGCGGTGCTGCCGCCGCTGGCGCTCGCACTCGCCGCGCTGGCGCTCGCCGCGCTGCTGGCCGGACGGGGCCGGCGGCTCGCCGCGACCGGGGCGGCACTGCTGGCGGTGCTCGCGTTGCCGCTGCTCGACGCGGCCATCGAGGCCGTGCGCCTGCCGGTCTCGGCCGACGGCACCGCCCTGTTCGCCTGGTACGCCATCACACCCACGACCGCGATGCCGCAACCGATGACGGCGCTCACGGCGGTGGTGGAGCTGGCCGCGTACCTGCTGCTCGTCGCCGGGCTGACCGGGGCGGACCGTGCCGCACCGGCGGTGCCCGCGCCGGCGGCCGGTTGACGTCAGGCGGTCGACTCCAGCTCGTCGAAGGCCATGTTCCACCACGACTCCGGCTCCGCGAACGCCACCGGGTCGACCGGGCGCAGGTCGTCGCGGATCGCCGCCGCCCGTGCGGCCCGTTCCCGCCCGCCCGGGTCGGTGGCGATGAGCTGCCCGAGCCGGTAGAGGAATTCCACGAACGCGGCGAACGTGCTGTTCACCGTCTCCAGGTTCGGCGTCTCCAGGTCGAGCAGGATCACCGCGCCGGTGCCCGCGTCCAGGCAGAACAGCAGCGCCGGGTCCTCCGGTGAGGCGCCGAGCACGACGTACGGGCGGGGGCCCTGGTCGCCCAGCTCGATCGACAGCGTGGAGAACAGCTCGACTTCGGGGACCGAGACGTCGACCGTGAACAGGATCGGCACCTCGACCGGCAGCGCACCGTCGGGCGGGAACACCTCCGGCCCGAGCGGCCCGAGGACCGCGTCGAAACGCTGGTCGGGGAAGTAGATGACGCCCCGCTCACCCCACAGCGCGGTGAGCTGCTCCCGGGTCACGGTCACGGCTGCGCCTCGTCCTCGTCGACCTCGTCCGCGTCGTCGAGCAGGCCCTGCCGGTCGAGGAACGCGTACCACGCGTCGTCGTCGGTGACCAGCTCGGCGTAGCCGGGGCCGAGCACGTAGTAGTGCACGAACGAGTCGAGGTCGGGCGCCAGCTCCTCGAACGCGTCGCCCATGAACCACTCGGTGCCGGTCGGCGGGAAGTACCACACCGCGCCGGTCGCCCGCTCCACGAAGATCGGCTCGTCGCTGCGCGTGCCGACGACCAGCCAGCCGGTCTTGTCCTGCGGGATGGGGGAGAAGTCGGGCGCGTAGTCGAGGAAGTACTGCACCCCGGCGAGCCGGCCGGCCGAGGCCAGCTCGAACGCCCCGGCCCGCAGGCCGTCGGCGGCGAGCAGCAGATCACGCAGGCCGGCCGGCAGCTCCGCCGGCACGTCACCGTCGTCGGCGGGCGCGCCGATCTGCGCGTACGCGAGACTCGCCGGCTCGTCCGCGGCCAGGTCGGCGCGGAGTTCGTCGAGAAGCTGCGCGAGATCGGAAGTCAATCCACTACCTCTATTCGGATCGGGGTTCCGTCCGGCAGATTCTGGATCTGCCCCCAGATCTGGGAGCCGATGTCCGTGTTGGTTCTACCATGCAGCAGCTTGAGGTTGTCGACGGTGTCCGGCCCGCCGAGCTGCAGTTCCCATACGTGGTCGGGATGGTAGTCGCTGAGCCGTTGACTGAGCCGGTTGGCGAGGTCCTTGTCGTGCGGCCAGTACTTGTCCCAGATCTTCTGCCGGATCCGGTCCTTGTAGCCGTCGGTGATGCTCTTGTCGCGCTGCACCGGGTTGGTGGCCTTGTAGAGCTTGCCCTCGTCGCTGAGCTTCTTCAGCGCGGCCATCTTGCGCCGGAACTGGGCGGTGGCGTGGAAGTCGCGGCGCTCCACCCGGACCACCTTGGTGGGCAGGCTCCGGTTCGGTCCGGTGACCCGGACGATCGGCTTCTCCAGCTTCTCGACCGCCTTGCGGACGATCTTGCCGGCGGCCGGTTTCGCGGCGGCGCCCCGGCCGCGCCTCGGGCTAGGCATCGAGCAGTCTCCCGATGACCTGGTCGATGAGCGCGCCGACGATCTCCCGGGTGATGATCTGGAAGATCGGGATCTCGGCCAGCGAAGCGCCGAACGTGACCACGGCGGTGGCGATCGCCTGGGCGACCTGGAACGCGAGGATGGCGAGCTGCACGATCACCGCGATCTTCAGCGCCAGCACGATCGCCGCGCAGATGATCAGCCCGGCGCCCAGCAGCATCGCCGCGGGCATGCTGTCGTGCAGCACGAGCGGCCCGTTCTGCTCGCCGCCCCACCACTTCTGGAACGCCGCGATCGCCGGGCCGACGTTCTGCGTCCACACCTGCGCGGCGGCCGCGTCCGCCTCGCCGGCCGCCGCCCCGATCCGGCCGCCGAACTCCAGCCACGCCTGGCCCATCTCGAAGAGCTTCTCCTCGTCGGCGGCCGGCCAGGTGTAGCCGATCCAGCCGAGCGCGGTGACCAGCTCACCGGGTAGTTGCAGTCCCACGGTTCACCCCAGCCCGCCGGCCAGCGAGCGCATGGTGCCCGCGCCGTCCTCGTCGACCCGCTCGTACGAGTCGGCCATCCCCGCGATGTCGGCGCCCGCCGAGGTGAACTCGTCGGCGGCCATGCCGAGGCAGTCGAAGATGTAGTTCGCCACCTCGGTGTACGCGATGCCGATCAGCGACCCGATGTCGTCGGCGCCCCACGGCTCGCCGTAGCCCTGCATCCGCGCCTCGAACGCCTCCAGCTCGCCGGTGAACCGCTTGGCCACGTCGGTGACGCCGCGCCCGGCGGCCCGGATCAGCGGCGGGTGCACCTCGAAGCCGCCGCCGCTCATCGCTGCCCGCCGCGCGCCAGCCGTTCCTGCGCCTCGGTGAGCGCGTCGAGGAACGACCCGAGCCGGGGTACGGCCGTGTCCCGTACCTCCTGCAACTGCTCCCGCAACTGCGACATGTCCGCGACCTGCGGGGCCGGGCCGGCGCGCAGCCCGTCGATCGCCGCGTTGACGGCGGTGACGATGTGGGCGGTCAGCTCGTCGGAGCCGAGCCGCATCAGCCGCGGCTCGACGTGCAGCGAGTGGAGCCGGCCGTCGCGGCCCATCTCGGCGCGTACCTGCCCGTCGGCGGCCTCGCCCACCGCGGGCGTCTCCGCCTCACCCTCCGGCGGCGGACCCACCGTCCGAAGTGCCGCCATCGTCGCGTCGAGCATGCGGGTGAAGTCGCCGCTCATCGAAGGATCCGCACTCATGAGCCCTCCCCAAGGCCAAACGCCACGAGCGTAACCGAGAGGGACAAAGCGATTCCGCCCCGTACGACCGCGCGGTCCACGACGGACCGTCCGACCGGCCTACCGTCACGGGCGTGAACCGTCCGGACGCGAGCAGCGGACAACAGGTGACACGTCCCCACTCGCCGAGAGGCCGCGCATGAGAAGACTGAGACGGGCGACGGATGCCGACGTCGGCGCGCTCACCGACGCCGAGGTCGTCGCCCGGTCCGTACGGGAACCGGAGACCTTCGCCGCGATCTTCGACCGGCACGCGCCGCAAATCCACCGCTACCTGGCGCGCCGCCTCGGCTCCGCGGCAGCCGACGACCTGGTCGCGGAGACGTTCCTCGCCGCGTTCCGGCGCCGGGACCGGTTCGACACCGGCTGCCCGAACGCCCGCCCCTGGCTGTACGGGATCGCCACCAACCTCGTCGCCCAGCAGCGGCGCACCGAGGAACGGGAGTACCGGCTGCGGCAGGTGTACCACCCGGCGACGTCCGAGGCGTCCCCCGCCGACCGGGTAGCCGCCGAGGTGACCGCGCGGTCGCTGCGCCGGCACCTGCTGGACGCGCTGGCCGGGCTCGCCGACGGCGACCGCGACGTGCTGCTGCTCGTCGCCTGGGAGGACCTGACGTACGAGGAGGTCGCCGCCGCGCTGGCGATCCCGGTCGGCACCGTGCGGTCGCGGCTGAACCGGGCGCGCCGGCTGCTGCGGGAACGGCTCGGCGGCGAACCGGCCGACACCATCGAGGAGGTACTGAGTAATGGATGAGATGAGACTGCTCCAGCGGCTCGGCGACGAGACCGAGCTGCCGGCGGACGAACGGCTCGGCGCCGCGCGTACCCGGCTGGTCGGCGCGATGACCACGACGGAGGCCGCGCCGGTTCGGCGGGCACGACGGCCGGCCTGGCGGCTGGTCCTCACCGGCGTCGCGACGGCGTCGGTGGCGGCGTCGCTGGCCGCGGTGCTGGTGCTGGCGCCGGACCGGATCGGCGGCAGCGCGCCCGCCGCCCGGGCCGACGCCCGGCAGGTGCTGCGCGACGCGGCGGCGGCGGCGTTGCGGCTGCCGGACGTCGAGCCCCGGCCCGACCAGTTCGTCTACACCCGGATGCAGGACGGTCCGCAGCTGCGGGAGAGCTGGGCGTCGGTGGACGGGACGAGGGACGGCCTGGTCGTCGAGCACCCGGCGGGCGGCCGCCAGGAGTTCGTGCTCCCCGGCTGCCGGGACGGCCGCGCGAAGATGTACAAGGGCGGGCAGCTCCTGCCGGGCACCGAACCGTGCGTGCCGAGCCCGGCCTACGACCCGGCCGTGCCCACCGACGCCACAGCGATGCGCGCCTACCTGGACAAGCACCGCAGCGGCGAGCCCGGTGACGTCAACGCCGCCGCCAAGGACGTGCTGTCCCTGCTCGGCGACTCGTACCTGAGGCCGCGCTCGCGGGCCGCGCTCTTCGAGGCCGCCGCCGCGACACCGGGCCTGGAGGTGGTGGAGAAGGCCACCGACGGCGCGGGCCGCTCCGGTGTGGGCGTCCGCTGGCCCTCCCCGGGGCGCAGTCCAGCTCTGATGGTGCTGGTGTTCGACCCGCGGACGTACGCGTTCCTCGGCGTGGGCGGGGAGGCGGGCACGTCCGCGGTGCTGTCCGTCGCCGTCGTGGACCGGGTCGGCCAGAAGGGCTGACGCCCACCGGGCGGGTCGCCTCCCTGGGCGGCCCGCCCGCTCCGGTCGTGCGTCCGGGGCCTGCGCCATCATGGGCGTCATGACGAAGGCGGACGTGGTGGTGGTCGGCGGCGGGGTGATCGGGATGACGACGGCGCTCACGCTCCAGCGGCGGGGCGCACACGTCACCGTCCTGACCGCCCACGACCCGGCCGACACGGTGTCGACGGTGGCCGCCGCGGTCTGGTACCCGAGCCACACCGAGGAGGATCCCCGGGTGCTGCGCTGGGCCCGGGACACCCACGCCGAGCTGCGCCGCCAGGCGGCCGACGGGGTGCCGGGAGTGGTCGACCGGCCCACCCGGATGTGGTTGCGCCACCGCTACGCCGGGCCGCCCTGGTGGGCCGACGCCTGCGGCGACCTGACGGCCGAGCCGGCGGAGCCGCCGTACACCGCGCTGCTGCGGTTCACCGCCCCGTCGGTGGAGATGACCCCGTACCTCGCCTGGCTCCGGCAGCGCCTGGAGGCGGGCGGCGGCCGGATCGTCGGCCGCGCGCTGGGCACGCTCGCCGAGGCGTACGAGGTCGCCCCGGTCGTGGTGAACGCGACCGGCCTGGCCGCCGGCCGGCTCGCCGCCGACCCGGCCGTGTACCCGGCGCGCGGGCACGTCCTGCTGGTGGCGAACCCGGGCCTGACCGTCTCGGTACGCGACGAGGACGACCCGGCGGGCGTCACGTACGTGCATCCGCGCCGCCACGACGTGGTGCTCGGCGGCACCTACGAGGCCGGGGTGGGACACACCCGCCCTGACCCGGAGGAGGCGGCGGCGATCCGGCGCCGGTGCGTGGCGCTGGTGCCGCAGCTCGCGGACGCGCCGGTGCTGGGGGAGCGGATCGGGCTGCGGCCGGCCCGGCACGGCGGCCCCCGGGTGGAGGTGGACCCGGCGGACGTGCGGCTGGTGCACGCGTACGGGCACGGCGGCGCCGGGGTGACGCTGTCCTGGGGCTGCGCCGCCGAGGTGGCCGACCTGGCCCTGGGCGTCTGACCGCCCCGGCGCGCGACGGTCCACCGTCGGGGCTCGGCGGGCGGTAACCTCGGCCCGGTGTCCGCCCGCCGCGCCCCACTGTTCGCCCTCGTCGCCCTGATCGCCGTCCACATCGGCTGCACGCTTGTCGCGCTCGCGGCCTACAGCCACCGGATCGGCCTGGTGACCCACGACGGCTCCGGTTTCCTGGTGGAGCTGCTCGACGCCGTGGTGCCCCTGCGTGACCTGCTGCCCGCCGTGCTCTGGCTGCTGCCGGTCACGCTGCTCGTCACGTTCGCGGCTCTCGGCCGGTGGGCCGTCCGGCGGACCGTCCGCCCCGACGACGAGCGGCTTCCGGCGAGGGCGTGGACCGCCGGTATCGCCGCGGTGCTGCTCAACCCGCTGGCGGCCGTGCGCTACGCGTCGGCCACCGCCGAGGGCGGCGAATACATGCGTACGGTGCAGGTGGAGACCACCCTTCTGGTGCTCGCCGCGGCCGTGGCGACCACGATCAGCGCGCTCGCCGTTGCCGGGTTCATCCGGCGCTCCGACGCCGCCTGAGCGCTCTGTTCACCGCTTCAGGACGGTCAGCCATTCGGCGGCGCGGGGACGGTATCCGTGCAGCTCGAAGAGCCCGCGCACGATCGCAGGCACGTGCCCGGCGCCGTACACGACAGCCACGTCGATGCGTTCCGCCGACCGGGCACGGACCAGCTCGGACAACGCGGCGAGCAGCCGCTCGTCGCGTTCGCCGCCGAACGCGCGCTCGGCGTGCTCGGTGAACTCGTGGTCGGCGTACCGCTCGTCGGTGGCCGACGGCAGGTCGCTCATCTCGATCTCGGGCGAGAGCAGCCGCCGGGTGCCGCCGAAGAACTGCATCACCATCACGAACGGGATCACCAGCCACATCTGGAGGCGGTACCGCAGCGGCATCGCCCGCCAGCCCTGGGCGAACTCCGCCGCCGACACGTCCGGGTTGAGCACCTCGACGCCGAGAGACGCGTACGGGATGGGGTCTGTCACCAGGCCGGAGCGCCGGTTGGCCGGCATGGCCCGGTAGGTGAGTGTCAACGCCGAGCCGACCGCGGACCGGCCGCTGACGCCCTCGACGACGAGCAGGTCGCATTCCCGGAGCCGCTTCGTGACCGCCGCGTAGAACGCCGGGCTCGCCACGTGGAGCATCGGGAACACCAGGAACTCCAACCGGCTGCCGGGACGGCGTAGACGGAGCACGGCGGAACGGGTGCCGAGGACGCTGTGTTCGATGATCTGCATGCCTGCCCCCGTGGCATCGGCTGCTGTTGTCGGCAGGGTAGGGCTGCCCGGCAACCCGTCCCGCGGACCGGTCAGGAATCGAGAAGCCTCGGGCGGGCGCCCGGACCTAGCGTTTCCGGCACGGGCCTCCCCGCCGGGGAGGCCACCGGCGAGAGGTCACCGTCCATGGACACGCGCATCCGTCAGCTGCACCGCTGGTTCTCCGTCGTCTTCACCGTGACCGTCGTGATCACCTTCGTGGCGCTGGCCCAGAAGGACCCGATCGTGTGGGTCTCCTACGTGCCGCTGCTCCCGCTCGCCCTGCTCCTGATCAGCGGCCTCTACCTGTTCGCGCTGCCGTACCTGCGGCGTCGGCGCACCGCCGCGCGTACGCGCTGACCTGGGGGATTACCGGGGCCGCTCAGCGGGCAACACTGGCGGATGGAGCAGAAGGTGATGGTGTTCGCCCCGGCCCCGCTGTTGACGGTGACGATCGAGCAGCAGGGCGACGTACCCGAGCTGCACCTGCACCCCGGCGGGCAGGGGGTGTGGCAGACCCGGATGATCGCGGCGCTCGGCGTACCGGTGACCATGTGCGTGGGTCTCGGCGGCGAGGTGGGCGACGCGGTCCGCAAGCTGCTCGACGACGAGGACGTCACGGTCCGGACGGTGCGGCGGGAGTCCGGCACCGGCTGGTACGTGCACGACCGGCGCGACGGCGAGCGGACCGAGATCGCCGAGCACCCGGGGGCGCCGATGGTGCGGCACGACATCGACGAGCTGTACACGGTGACGCTCACCGAAGGGCTGCGCGCGCCGGTCAGCGTGCTCAGCGGGCCGGCCGACCCGCAGGTGGTGGACCCGGACATCTACCGCCGGCTCGCCGCCGACCTGGGCGCCAACGGCGGCAAGGTGGTGGCCGACCTGTCCGGGCCGTACCTGGAGGCGGTGCTCGACGGCGGCGTGAGCGTGCTGAAGGTCAGCCACGAGGAGCTGCTCGACGACGGCCTGGCCAAGGACGACAGCGTCGAGGCGCTGCGCGACGCCGGCCGCCGGTGCCAGGAGCGGGGCGCGCGGACGGTGCTGATCAGCCGCGCGGGGGAGCCCGCGCTGGCGCTGACGGAGGACGGCGAGCCGCTGCTGGTGCACGCCCCGCCGCTGGAGCTGGCCGACCACCGGGGCGCCGGTGACTCGATGACCGCCGGGGTCGCCGCGGTGCTGGCCCGGGGCGGGGACATGCGGGAGGCGCTGCACATCGGCGCCGCCGCGGGCGCGCTGAACGTGACCCGGCACGGGCTGGGCACGGGCCGGGCCGAGGCGGTACGCGAACTGGCCGGCCGGGTGCGGCTGACCCCGCTGGACGGCGGCGACGATGACGGCTGACCGGCCGCCCCGGGTGCTGGTGACCAACGACGACGGTGTGCACGCCCCCGGCATCCGCGCGCTGGCCCGGTCGGCGTACGAACGCGGGATGGACGTGGTGGTCGCGGCGCCGGAGGCCGAGGCGAGCGGGATGAGCGCGGCGCTGTCGGCGGTGACCGACGACGGGCGGCTGGTGTTCCGCGAGACCGAGCTGGACGGGCTGCCCGGTGTGCCCGCGTACGCGGTGGCGGCCTCCCCGGCGTACATCGCGGTGCTGGCCGGCCTGGGTGTGTTCGGGCCGGTGCCGGACCTGCTGCTGTCCGGAATCAACCGGGGCGCCAACGCGGGCCACGCGGTCCTGCACTCCGGCACCGTCGGCGCGGCGCTGACCGCCGGCAACAACGGCATCCGCGCGCTCGCCGTGTCGCTCGACGTGCTCACCCCGGCGGCGGCGAGCGCCGGCAGCGGTGGCGCGGCGATCGCGGTGCTGGACAGCGTGGACGACGAGTCCCGCCACTGGTCGACAGCCGCCGACCTGGCCGCGACGCTGCTGCCGTGGCTGGCCGGGGCGGATCCGGGCACCGTGCTCAACCTCAACGTGCCGGACCGGCCGGCCGATCAGGTGGCCGGGCTGCGCCAGGCGACACTCGCCCCGTTCGGTCAGGTGCAGGTGTCCGTCGCCGAGCGCGGTGAGGGGTTCGTGCGTACGGCTGTGGAGGCGAACGCGGTCCGCGCGGTCCCCGGCACCGACATCGCCTGGCTGGCCGACGGGTACGCGGCGGTCACCGCGATCCGGGCGCTCGGACACCTGCCCGACGTGGAGCTGCCGGTCGACGGCTGAGGACGGCTCCGCCCCGCCACCGTCGCACGGGTGGCGGGGCGGAGAGCGTCACTCGCCGGCCGCGCGGCGGCGGTCGGCCTCGGCGTCGGCGGCGCCCACCGGGGTGCCGTCGCTGTCCCGGTCGGCCCGGGACAGGTCCACGTCGGCGCCGGCCCGGGCGGCGTCGGCAGCCGCGTCGTCGGCGCCGACGACCTCACCGCCGTCGGTCTGTCCGTCGTCGGGGACCAGCCGTCCGGCGGCGGCCAGCCCGATCGGTGCGTACCTGGGGTCGGTCATCTCGTCCTCCTCACCGGTGCTCCTGTGCAAGCGGTACCCCGGCACGGGACGCGGCACACGCGCGCGGGTCAGCGGCCCCGGTCGAGGAAGTCCAGGGTGACCGCGGCGAACAGCGGCGACTGGTCGATGTCGTAGTGGGTCAGGCCGGGCAGGATCGCCAGCGCGTGCCCGCCCGCCGGGCGGCCCTCGCCCGTCCAGCCGCCGTCGCGCCGGCCGCCGTCGAGCAGCCCGAACACCTCGACGAAGTGACTCGGCGGGGCCATGTCGGCGTCGGCGGCCACCACGAGCGTCGGCACCCGCAGGGCACGTACCTGCTCGGTGAGGTCGAAGTCCTTCCGCATCGCCTCACCGATCTTGACGAGCAGCCGGGGGAAGTCCTCCGGACGGGGCGCGACCCGCTGGTACAGCTCGTACATCGGGGTGTCCTTCATGTACTCGGCCGCCGCGGCGCCGACCTGGCCCTGCTGCGCCAGCAGCTCCGGGTAGACGGCGTCGCGGCGGATGTGCGCGGACGCGGCGACCAGGCGGCCGACCTTCTCCGGGTGCCGGAAACCGGTGTGCAGGGCGACACCGCCGCCGAGGGAGAAGCCGACCACGTCCGGCCGGTCCAGCCCGAGGTGGTCGATCAGCGCGGCCACGTCGTCGGCCATCAGCGCCATGTCGAGCGGCCGGTCCACGTCGGCGGTGCGGCCGTGCCCCTGGAGGTCCACCAGGATCACCCGGTGCCTCGCGGCGAGCGCGGGCAGGATCGGGGCGAACATCTCGCCCGAGCAGAGGCCGCCGTGCAGCAGGATCATCGGCCGGCCCTCGCCGTGCGTCTCGTGGTAGAGGTGGACGCCGTTGACGTCGGCGTACCGCCCCGGGGCGTGGGTCTCGTCGCGCTGCGCTGTGGTCATCGGTGCTCCTCGGACGTGGTGACCTGACGGCTGTCAGACCGGCCGGGCGGCACCGACTCATCGGTGCGGGCTCGAACGTGCTCGCATTGACGCAGCATGTGGGCTAGTTTCGGCGGGGTGAGCGAGGTGGCGAGCGTCCCCGTCGAGGCGCAACTCGAGGCGTACCGGTCGGAGCTGACCGGCTACTGCTACCGGATGCTGGGTTCGGCCTTCGAGGCCGAGGACGCGGTGCAGGACACGTTCGTCCGGGCCTGGCGTAATTTCGACAAGTTCGAGGGGCGGTCCGCGCTGCGGACCTGGCTCTACCGGATCGCGACGAACGTCTGCCTCACCATGTCCACCAGCGCGCAGCGCCGGATCCGGCCGATGGACCTCGGTCCGGCCGGCGTCGGCACCGCCACCCACCCCGGCGAGCCGCGCCCGGAGCAGATCTGGCTCGGCCCGGCGCCCGACGACCGGGTGCTGCCCGAGGTCGCCGATCCGGCCGAGGTGGTGGCCGGCCGGGAGTCGGTCCGGCTGGCGTTCGTCGCGGCGTTGCAGCACCTGCCGCCGAAGCAGCGGGCCGTGCTGATCCTGCGCGAGGTGCTGGCCTGGTCGGCCCAGGAGGTCGCCGACCTGCTCGACACGTCGGTGGCGAGCGTCAACAGCGCGCTGCAACGGGCGCGCGCCACGCTCGCCTCGGCCGACACCGAGGCCGAGGTGCGCCGGCCGCTCGACAGCGAGCAGCAGGCGCTGCTCGCCCGTTACGTGCGGGCCTTCGAGGCGTACGACCTGGCGGCGCTCACCGCGCTGCTGCACGAGGACGCGACGCTGTCGATGCCGCCGCTGCCGCTGTGGCTGCGCGGTCCCGAGCACATCGCGGCGTGGATGGCCGGCACCGGCAGCGGCTGCCGCGGCTCCCGCCTGGTGCCGACCGCCGCCAACGGGATGCCGGCGTTCGGGCACTACCGGCGCGACCCCGACGGCTCAGGCCACGTGCCCTGGGCGCTGATCGTGATCGGCGTCTCCGGCGGCCGGATCACGTCGCTCAACAACTTCCTCGACGTCGAGCGCCTGTTCCCGCTGTTCGGGCTGCCGGACCGGCTCGAGGAGGGCACCGGCCAGCCCGAGCAGGCCGGCGAGCTCGCGTAGGTCGTCGCCCGCGCCGCGTACCTCCAGCCGCCAGCCGAACCGCCGCGCGGTCAGGCGGATCCGCGCCAGCACCTCGACCGTGACCAGGTCGGGCGCGGTCACCGCGGACACGTCGCACACCACCACGCCCCGGTCGCGGCCACGCAGCGCCTCGGCCAGTTCGGCGCAGCGGGCCGCGATGTCCGCGCGGGTCGGCGTCCCGTCGGCCAGGCAGAGCATGTGGGTGATCACACGCATTGGACCGCCGTACGCCCCGGCTCTCATCGGTACGCGTGCGCCGGCGCAACTTGCCTCGAACACCTTGTTGCTGGCAGTTACATCGACGTTAACTGCTATACCAATCATCGGTGCTCGGCTATATGATCCCGGTAGTTCACCCCGAAGCCTCACGAAACCGCAGCTCCCGCACCCCTCGGGTCGAACTCCGCAAGCCAGGTGCCTCCGCATCGTCGTGCCTGGCGACCGCCCGGCGTTGTGGTTCGGCCTGCCGGAAAGGTGGGAACGGATGACAGGGCTCCCGTCCTTGGTCATCGGCATCGCGTCCTCGTCGGCCGAGCGCCGGCAGCTCGCCCAACTGCTCGGCGGCACCGAGTCGTTCCTGATCGTGTCCAGCGCCCATCAGGCCCGCCGCTTCCTCGACCTGGTACGCCGGCCCGCGCTCGCCCCGGCGCCGCACCCGCCCGCGAGTGACGAGGCGCCGGCCGAGCCACCCAGGCGGGAACTGGCCGTCGACTCCGACCGGCGGGTGCTGCGCTGGCGGGAGCGGGAGATCGGGTTGACGCCACTGGAGCACGACCTGCTCGTCTGCCTCACCGGTACACCCGGCCAGGTGTGGACGTACGCACGGCTGCACCGCGCCGTCTGGGGCAACGACCACCTCGGGCGGGGGTCGGACATGCACTCCGTGGTACGCCGCCTCCGCCGCAAGCTGGGCCGCCTGGACGCCCCCGCCATGATCCACGCCGTCCGAGGCGTAGGCTTCCGCCTCACCCCGTAACCCTTGACCCCGCCCGGTTTCGCCGTCGATCTTGCAGTTACGGCCCCTCGGGTGGGGCTTTTGTCTGCCTTGCCGGGGCCGCGAGTGCAAGATCGCCGGGGAAAGGGGGCGGCCCGCCCGGCGGGTGTGCCGGGCGGGCCGTCCTCGTCAGCCGCTGGGGTCAGCAGCGGGTGGGGGAGAGGGTGAAGTCCTCAACCGTGGGCGTGCTGCTGTTGATCCTCGTCTGGCGCGTCTGGGGCTTCCAGCCGTCCTTCGCGACGATCAGCGTCAGCGGGTTGTTGCGCCGGTCCATCCAGTAGGCGTACCGGCCCTGGGCGTCGGTGGTGAAGGTGTACGAGTTCGCCCAGGAGTCGACCTGCACGGTCACGCCCGCCAGCGGCGCGGTGGCGCCCTGGCAGCTCTTGCCGGAGACCGTGCCGGACAGCTTGCCCCAGGTGGTCGGCGGCTGCGCGATCATCGTCACCGCCACCGGCTCCACCGTGTACGGGGTGTTCTCCTTGATCACCACGGAGGCCGAGTACGTGCCGGGCTGGTCGACGTTCGCGGCCATGCCGACCGTGACGGTGACCTTCTCACCCGGTGCCAGCGTGACCTTCGACTTGTCGACGGTCAGCCAGCTCACGTCGGCCGCGCCCTCGGCGCACTCGCCGAAGCCGGGCAGGACCTCGCTGTCCTTGGTGGCCGTGAAGCCGCCCGACGAACCGCCGATCTTGTAGAACCCGCAGGCCGCGCCACCCCGGTAGCGGGGGGCGTTGGCGTTGGGCAGGTTGGCCCACGAGTTGGTCGCCGGGTCGAACGCGAAGCCGGCGTTGGTGATGGCGCCGCCCTGCGACCCGCCGACGACCAGCAGCTTGCCGTTCGCCACCGCGTACGAGGAGGCCCAGCTGTCGGCCGGCGCGTCCGGGATGGCGGTCCAGGCGCCCGCGGCCGGGTCGAAGGCGTAACCGACCTTCTGCGACGTGGTGCCGTCGTTGCCACCGGTGCAGTAGACGGTGCCGTCGATCCCGCCGCAGGACAGGAACGCCACCGACTTCGGGTACGCCGGCAGCGTCTCCCAGGCGTCGGCGCCCGGGTCGTACCGGACCACCGAGTTGGCCATCGGCGTGCAGCTCGCTGTGGTGCAGCCGCCGATCGCGTACAGCTTGCCGCCCGCGACCGCCTGGCCGGCCGCCGCGCGCGGCGCCGGGTTGTCGGCCTTGCGGGTCCAGGTGTTCGCCGCCGGGTCGTACGAGAAGGTGGCGGCGTCCGGTCCGGCGGCACCCCAGCCACCGGTGGCGATGATCTTGCCGTCGAGCACGCCGACCGTCATGGCGTTACGTGCGCCGGGCAGGTCGGCGATGCCGGTCCACGCCTGGGTGATCGGGTCGTACCGGTAGTTCTTGGCGCTCGACGCGGTGCCGTCGCCACCGGCGATGGAGTAGACGGTGCCGTCGACGTTGACGACCCGGTTGTCCATCACGTTCGCCGGGTAGCCCGGGATGGTGGTCCAGGGGTCGGCCTGCGGTGCGGCGGCGGCGATCGCGTTCGACGACTTGCCCGACGAGCGGGCCGCGAACGACGTGGCGGCGGTCAGCCGCTGCGCCGGTGCGCCGGTGGAGCCGAGCAGCGCCTGCTCGGACAGCCGGGAGCCGTCGGCCCGTTGCAGCACGAACCCGCCGTCGCGCTCACTGAACTCGGCGGTGACCGGGGCCCCGCCGGTGTTCGTGACGGTGAACGTCTTGCTGACCTTCCCGCTGGGCATCCGGACCGTGCCGGTGATCGAGGTCGGCTTCACCGACAGCCGGCCGGCGGCGAGCTGGAAGTTGGCCGCTGTGGCCCAGTCCTCCTCGACCGCCACCTGCTTGGTCTGGCTCACGTAGTTGCCGGCACCGGCGGTGAACGGGTGCGTCCCGGTCAGCGACGAGAACATCCAGTAGAAGCCGTCGGGCAGCTCGGTGTCATCAGGCGTGGCGACTGTGGTGGCCTTCTCCGCCGGGCGGTCCTTGCTGGTCACCGTGGCGCCGTTGACGTAGCTGTTGTCGTTCTTGTCGCGGACGTGGCCGAGCACCAGGCCGCCCTTGACCGGCTTGCAGACGAGCTTGCTGCCGATGAGGACGTTGTCGACCTGCCACCACCATTCCCAGCTCGCCTCGTAGTAGTGGAAGCGCACCTGCACCTGCGACTGGCCGGCCGCCTGCGGGATCGGCACCTCGGTCACCCGCGGGCCGCGGACGTCGGCCGCCTGCCGGAGCACGTTGCTCCACGTGGTGCCGCCGTCCAGGCTCAGGTCCACGTCCGCGCGGTCGCTGTTGAGCCAGTTGTAGTCCTGGTTGAACCGGATCACCGGCGCGGTCACACCGGTCAGGTCGACCACCGGGCTGACCAGCGACGTGTCCTGCCGCCCGCCGCTGCCGTAGTTGTCGCTGTCGATGATGGCGAAGTTGCCGCTGCCGCCGGTCAGGTTGCCGCGCTCACCGGCGTCGGTGAACTCCCAGACCTGGCCGGTGCCGGCGTTGTCCACCACGGTCCAGCCGTCCGGGACACCGGTGCCGTCGAACGTCTCGTACTCGCCGTCGGAGCTGACGGTGTAGCCGGGGGCGGTGGTGCACGCCTCCGGGTTCGCCTGCACCGCGATGTTGGCGGTCACGTTGCCCGTGCCGACGGTGACCTCCTTGGTGGTGGTCAGGTAGCCGGCGTACTGGGGCTCGACCTTGAGCCGGTACGTCGCCCCGGACGGCAGCGACAGGCTGTAGCGGCCGGTCGTCGGCGTCGTGTAGTCGGAGATCGGCGTGCCCTCGACGCTCACCTTCGCGTACAGCGGCCAGCCGTGCCCGGACCCGTCGGTGACCTGCCCGCTGACCGTGACGCTCGCTACCGCGGTGAGCGCCACGTCGAGCGTGGTCGTCGTGTTCGCGGTGATCGTCGCCGGCAGGGTGCGGGTCGCGTACCCGAACGCCGAGACGACCACCTGGTAGTCGCCGGCCGGCAGGAGCGAGGAGTACGTCCCGTCCGCGCCGGTGGTCAGCGTGCGATCGGCCGCCCCGGACAGGGTGACAGTCGCGCCGGCGATCCCGGCCCCGGTGGCGGCGTCGGTGACCTTGCCGGCCAGCGTGCCGTTGTCGCCGATGGGGGCGGCGGCGAGCAGCGCGAGCGCGTCCAGGCGGCCCTCACCGTAGACGTTGTTGTCGTCGGTGGTGCCGCCGCACTGCGAGTCGCCCTTGTCGATCGCCGTGTCGTTGAGCAGCGCGCGGGTCGCCGTGATGTCGCCGACCAGCGTGGGCGCCGCCGACCAGAGCAGCGCGATCGCGCCGGCCAGGTGCGGCGCCGCCATCGAGGTGCCGCTGATGCTGGCGTACGAGTTGGTCGGCACGCTGGAGCGCACGTTCACACCAGGCGCCGAGATGTTCGGCTTGATCTCGCCGTTCTGCCCGGTACCCCGGGACGAGAAGCTGGCGATGTTGTTGTTGACGTCGTACGCGCCGGCCGAGTAGTTGCTCGCCAGGCTGCCCGGTGAGCCGCTGGTCTGGCAGGACGGGCCGTTGTTGCCGTTGGACCAGACGCCGAAGATGCCGGAGGCGGTCCACGCGTTCGTGACGTCCTCCATGAACGGCTCGTTCGACGGCGCCGTGGTGCCCCACGAGTTGTTGATGATGTTCGGCCGCTTGCTGGCGTCCGGGTTCTGCCCGTTGAGGTCGGTGGGCTCCAGCATCCACTGGCCGGAGGAGATCAGCGCGGCGTCGGACGGGCAGCACCCGTTCGCGGCGATCCACTTGACCTCGGGGGCGACACCGATCTGGTTGGCCCCGTCGGCGCCGGCCATGGTGCCCATGGTGTGTGTGCCGTGGCCGTCGGAGTCGCACGGCGCGGTGGCGCACTCGCCTGCGGCGTCGAACCAGTTGTAGTCGTGGTCGAAGGTGCCGTCACCGTTGTTGCCCCGGTAGGCGTTCACCAGCGCCGGGTGGTTGAACTGGACGCCGCTGTCGATGCTCGCCACCGTGATCCCGGCGCCCTTGACGCCGTACTGGGACCAGACGTCGTCGGCGTTGATGTTGGCGATGCCCCACTCCAGGGCGTTCGCCGACTTCTCGTCGGTGCCGGGGGTGGTCTCCGGCAGCTTGTACTCCACCGGCGCGTACAGGCCGTCCACCTCGGAGTGGGCGGCGAAGTTCTGCGCCATGGTCAGCGAGCCGTCGGTGACCTTGATGGCGTTCGTCGCCCAGAAGGTCTGGTACTTCGTGCCCGAGCGGTCCAGCTCGGCGCGGATCTTCGACTGGCTGTCGGCGGCTGTCTTCTTCAGCGCCGCCGCGACGGCGGCGCCGCGCTCGTTCCAGTCCTTGATCGAGGCGGCCTTGCTCAGGTCCGCCTTGGCGCCGAAGTGGATCCAGAAGTCGCCCTCGCTCTTGCCCTGGAGCTGGCGGGTGAGCTCGGGACGGATCTTGTCGCCGGCCGCCGCGCCCGCGCCCGTCTCGGCCTGTGCCGCAGTGCCGGTCGCGGCCAGCGCGGTGGCGGCGAGCACCAGGGCGGCGCCCGCGCTCACCAGCCGCCGGGCCGGGCCCCATCTGTGTGGACGTCTCAGCATCGGTGCTGCCTCCTCCTCCGATGACCCGCTGATGATCGAGCCATGGCAGAAGGGCCAGGAGACGTGCTCTCCCGACTGCTACACCGGTGTGAAAAGAACCCCCCAGGCCCCCTAGGCGCCGTGCGGGTCTGCGCCGGACGCCTGAGTGGACACTATGATCGACAGTAAGGAACGATCAATGACCGTACGTGAGCAACATGTCACCAACAGGCTCCCGGATCGGGCGGCCTGTTGACAGTTTTTGTCACGGTGGGGCGCGGTGACGACTGACGGCACGAACGCGGCGAACTCCGGCACCGACCCGTCGGAGCGCCCCTTCTCGCTCGTCATCGGGGTGACGTCGTCCCCGGCCGAACGGCTGCGGCTGACCGAGCTGCTGGACGGCGTCGCGCCCCTTCTGATGGTCGCCGATCTGGACGAGCTGCGCGAGTTGATCACGGATGCGCCGGCCTCGGCGCACGCACCTGCCCCGGCCGTCGCGCCGGCTGCGCCCGTACCCCGGGACAAGCCCGCGCCGGACGGCGCGCTGGTGATCGACGCGGCCCGGTCGACCGCCCGGTGGGGCAACCGGGAGACCGCCCTGACCCGGCTGGAACGCGACCTGCTGACCTGCCTGACCGTCGAGCCGGTACGGGTGTGGAGCTACGCCGAGCTGCACCACGCGGTCTGGCACGACGCGCCGACGCACGGCCGGGCCGACGTGCAGTCCCTGGTCAAGCGGTTGCGCCGTAAGCTCGACGAACTGGGCACCGGTGTCACCATCGCGGCGGTACGCGGCGTCGGCCTGCGGCTGACCGACCACCGCCACCCCCGGGTACGGGGCGACTGACCCACCCCTGGGTCCGCTGTGTAAGGCCGCACGTTGCGGACCGGACGGCGCGCACGGCCGGACGGTGACAGCCGGTGACCCGATCGGTGGAGGCGCCCTGCCGGTGTGGCCGGAATTGATGGCGACCGGTCGATTACCGGTGCGGCACGTATCGCGAGAAGTCTTTGCCTCCTACGGTGGCGTCCGGCACGCGGACGGAGGGGACTCGGGAATCACCCGAGGGGGCCGTCCCGGCGGACAGGGAGAGTTGTCTCGATGCGAGTTTGGCTTCGCGCGGTGACGGTCGTCGTCGCCGGCGCGGTCGTGGTGGCGGGAGTGCCGGCGCTCGCCGCCACCGTCACCGTGCGGGACGCCGGCGTGGCCGGCCACACCGGCGCACAGGCGACGGGAAGCAGCGCCGCACTCGGCGCCGCGCGCACCACGGCGACCCGTGCGCTGGTCACCCCCGGGGACACCCGGCTGATGCCGACCACCCCCCGCACCGACACGCCGCGGATCACCAACGGCGAGATCGTCGACATCGAAGTGATCGGCAACCGCGTCTTCATCGCCGGCACGTTCACCTCGATCGCGAACGTCGGCGGGTCCGCGATCACGCAGCGGTCCCTGGCGTCGTACAACCTGGACACCGGCAAGGTGGACACCGGGTTCAAGCCGGTCATCGACGGCGCGGTCGCCGCGGTGGAGGCGTCGCCGGACGGCAAGTCGCTCTACATCGCCGGCGCGTTCAACACCGTCAACGGCGTCACCAAGCGCAAGATCGCCCGGCTGAACCCGACCACCGGCGCACCGGTCGCCGCGTTCACCGCCACCGCGAACGCGCGGGCCACCGCGCTGGCCGTCAGCGCCAACGCCGTCTACGTCGGCGGCCAGTTCGCCACCGTCAACGGCGTCAGCCGCAGCGGCCTGGCCGCGCTCAACCCCACCACCGGCGCCGTCGACACCGGCTTCAACCTGCCGGTCACCGGCGGCATCGGCGTCGGCGGCATGCTCACCGTGCAGCAGCTCAAGCTCACCCACGACCGCAGCAAGCTGCTGGTCGTGCACACCGGCCGCCAGATCGCCGGCCAGGACCGCTACGGCGTGGCGCTCATCGGTACGGCCACCAAGGCGCTGCTGCCGTGGCGCACCCGGCTGTGGGAGGACAACCTCTCCTTCGTCGGCGGCATCCAGCGCGTCTTCGCCGGTGACATCGCGCCGGACGACTCGTACTTCGTGGTCACCAGCGGCTCCGGCGGCGACCGGCCGCCGATCAACGACACCGCCATCGCGTACCCGCTGACCGGAAACGACAACGTCGAGCCGCTCTGGATCTCCCGGCACTTCGACAGCATCTACTCGGTCGCGATCACCGACACCGCCGTCTACGTCGGCGGCCACTTCAGCTGGCAGGAGTCGCCCACGTCGAACGTGCCGTGGCCCGGCCTGGACAACGTCGGATACGGCACCGGCCAGGGGCTCAGCGGCTACGGCCTCGGCGACCAGGTGGTCCGCCGCGACCACCTCGGCGCGCTGGACCCGCTCACCGGCACCGCGCTGGAGTGGAACCCCGGCTCCAACTCGTACGAGGGCGAGAAGGCGATGCTCGCCACCTCGCGCGGCCTGCTCGTCGGCGGTGACGGCAACGTCAAGGGCGGCAAGACCACCGGCCGGGTCGCCTTCTTCGACCTCTCCAAGCAGCCCGCGCCCGCGGCGCTGGACACCACCGTCACGACGCCGATCGAGGGCGCGGTGAAGCCGGCCGGCGAGTCGTTCACGATCAGCGGCCAGGCGCTCGCCCCGGCCGGCGTGGCGCGGGTCCAGCTGGAGATCCAGGACCGCAACAGCGGCAAGTACCTCCAGGCCGACCTGACCACCTGGGGCGCGTTCAAGGCGATCAACACGACTGTCGCCGCGCCGAACGCCACCTCCACCACGTGGAGCCTGCCGGTGACGCTGCCGGCCGGCGTCTACCAGTTGCAGGCGAAGACGTTCGACCGCAAGGGGGCCGGCGACACCACCAAGGCGGTCAAGAAGATCGAGACGTTCCGCTTCGACGACCTGCCGCCGTCGACCCGGATCAGCTCGCCGTCGGCCGGACTGCTCGCCACGCAGACGTTCGTGGCCTCCGGCACCGCCACCGACGACAAGGGCGTCAACTCGCTCATCTACTCGTTCCGCACGCCCGACAACCGGTACCTCCAGGACGACGGCACCGTCGCCGCCGTCTACAACACCTTCCGCGGCGAGCCGGACGTGATCGGCGCGACGTCCACCACCTGGCAGTACGAGGTCACGCTGCCGGTCGAGGGACAGTGGAAGATGACCGCCACCGCTGTCGACACGACCGGGCAGAGCGACCTGCGTGGCGACACCCGCGACTGGACCGTCTCGGCCAACGGCGTACCGCCGACAGTGGCGATCACCTCGCCGGTGGCGATGACGCCGCCGGGCAACCCGGCGCCGTTCACCGTCGCGCCCGGTGGCGCGGTCACGTTCGCCGGTACGGCGAGCGACGACGACGCCCTGAAGTCGGTCGAGATCTACCTGCGCAACAACACCACCCGCGAGGCGCTCGCCAGCGACGGTACGTGGGGCGCCGACTCGGTCGCCGGCTACCACCGGATCTCCCCGACCAACCTCGACGCCGCGACGTTCGACTGGTCGTTCACCACGGTGCCGCTCACCCCGGGCGTCTACGACTTCCGGGTACGGGCGACCGACAAGCTCGGCCTGACCACGTCCAGCACCAACATGGGCCGGCTCACAGTCACCGCCCAGGTGCCCGGCGACGCCTTCCCGAACGGGCTGCTCAGCTTCACCGGCACCAACCAGGACGTCGACCAGCTGCACCTGGACCTGACCGGCACGGCGACCGACGACAAGGGCGTGCGGGCGGTCCGGATCGCGCTGCGCGACCTGGACACCGGCCGGTACGTGCAGCCCAACGGCACCATGGCCGCCGCGTTCGCGACAGTCGACGCGACGCTCGCCGCGTCCGGCGCGACCAGCACCGCGTTCACGCTCTCGATCGACCTGCCCACGCGCGGCACGTACAGCGTGGAGGCGTGGGCCGTGGACACCGCCGGTCAGCAGGACAACTCGACCAGCGGCGCCACCGCCCGCTACCTGGTCTACCCGGGTGACACCGACCCGACGCTGGAGCCGAGCATCACGCCGGTCGAGGGTCAGGCGTACACCGGTGGCCGGATCGTCATCACCGGCCGGGCCGTGGACGACGGCGGGATGCAGAAGGTCGAGGTGCAGATCGGCAACAGCGCCGGACAGGGCATGAACTCGGCCGGCACGTTCGGCCGGGCGGGCGCGCCGACCAGCTGGCCGTGGATCGGCACGTTCCTCACCAGCCCGGGCTCGCCGGGGTCGAACTTCGCGTACACGTCGCCGGTGATCCCGGCCGGCACGTACACGGTGACGATCCGCGGCATGGACAACCGGGGGCAGTACCAGCAGCCGCCCCGTACCGTCACGGTGACCGTCACCGACTGACCGGACGGCCTCGCGGGCCGGTCCGCGCCGGGTCTCCCGGCGCCGGGCCGGCCCGTGCCCGTCTCAGGGCCGGATCAGGCACATCCCGGCGGTGGCTGGCCGGTCCATCGTGGCCAGCGCGTCAGGCGCGGCGTCGAGGTCGATGGTGCGGGTGACCAGCTCGGCCGGGCGCAGCACCCCGGCGGTGACCAGCCGCAGCATCTCCGGGTACGCGTGCGCCGGCATGCCGTGGCTGCCGCGCAGCTCCAGCTCGTACGCGATCACCAGGTCCATCGGCAGCGCGGGCCGGCCCTGCGCGGCGGGCAGCAGCCCGACCTGCACGTGCCGGCCGCGCCGGCGCAGGCCCTCGATCGACGCCACGCAGGTGGCGTGACTGCCGAGCGCGTCCAGCGACAGGTGGGCGCCCCCGCCGGTGGCCTCCCGGATCGCGGCGGCCACCTCGGCGGGACCGCCGAGCGCGCTCGCGTCCACGCAGACCGCGGCGCCGCTGCGGCGGGCCAGCTCCAGCGCGCCGGACGACACGTCCACCGCCACCACCCGCGCCCCGCTCGCCGCCGCCACCATGACTGCGGACAGGCCGACGCCGCCGCAGCCGTGCACGGCCACCCACTCGCCCGCCGCGACCCGGCCCTGCGCGACGACGGCCCGGAACGCGGTGGCGAACCGGCAGCCGAGCGCGGCAGCGGCCGCCTCGTCCAGCTCGTCCGGCAGCCGGACCAGGTTGACGTCGGCGTGCCGTACCGCGACCAGGTCGGCGAACGAGCCCCACCCGTGAAGCCCGGCTGGGTCTGCCGCTCGCAGACCTGCTGGTCGCCGGCCAGGCAGGACGGGCACCGCCCGCACGCGCAGACGAACGGCGCTGTCACCCGGTCGCCGGGCCGCCAGCCGCGTACGTCCGCGCCTGCGGCCACGACGACACCGGCGAACTCGTGCCCCGGCACGTGCGGCAGGCGGATGTCCGGGTCGTGGCCCTGCCAGCCGTGCCAGTCGCTGCGGCACAGGCCGGTCGCGCCGACCCGGACGACCACCCCGTCCGGCGCCGGCGCCGGGTCGTCCACCTCCCGGACCTCCGGCCGTACCCCGAACTGCTCGAACACCACAGCACGCATACCCCGATCCTCACACCCACCCGCCCCACCCCCCGCCCCGCCCCCGCCCTCCCGCCCTCCCGCCCCCGCCCGCTCCCCGCGATCTTGCACTTGCGGCCTTGCCGATGTCGGAAATGCCCCGTCTGACCGGGCAGAAAGCGCATGATCACCGCCGCCGACCGGCCCCCCGCCCCACCCGCCCCTCTCCGACGCGTCAGGCCTCCCCACACCCTGAGCGGCCGTAGATCTTGGTACGAGCGCGCCCTCATGAGGGCGGCTCCGTACCAAGATCCACGTGGCTCGGCCTCCTGACGCCGATGATCAAGGAGTTTGGGTCCTCGCCGGGGCGGTTTCGGGCCGCAAACTCCTTGATCATCCGGGGGAGAGACGGGAGAAGGGGAGAGGGGCCGGGCTACAGGCGGCGGCCCTGGGCGGTGTGGGCGGTGATGCCGTCCAGGGGGGTTCCCGGGGTGAGGGTCGTCGGGTCGAACCAGAAGATCACCACCTCCGGGTCCTCGCTCCAGCGGACCAGCCTCGCCTCGACCTGCCGGCCGTCGACGGTCCCGACGATGCGGGCCGCCGGGCCGACGAAGTAGCCGAACGTGGGGATCGACGCGTCGGCGGGCACCCGCTGCTGGTCGTACCCGATCTCGTGGAACCCCGGCCGGCGGTCGCTGCCGGACACGTCGTTCACCAGGAAGTCCGACGTCAGGCGGCCGTCCGGCGCGCGGCGGCCGGCGACCAGGCCGATCGTCACGCGCGGCAGTTGCGGCACGTCGACCGGGACCATGAAGAACACGCGCTCGTCGGCGCCGTACCGGATGCCGCTGTCCACGACCGTCCCGAGCGGTCGCGGTGGCGCCTCGGTCGGGGCCGGCGCGGCGGTCGGCGTGGGCGGGGGAGTGTCGGCGGACGCGGTGGCGACCGGCTCCCCGGCCGGGAGGTCCGGCGGGCCGGGCCGCGTCGCCACGGCGCCGACCCCGACGGCCACCGCGACCGTCGCCACCGCCGCCGCGACCCCCGCGCCGATTCGCCGGCGGCGGCGCAGCCGGCGTCCCCGGCGCATGATGTCCGCGATGTCCAGGCCGTCGGCCCGCTCGGTCGCCCGCATCACCCGGCGCAGCTCGTCCATCTCGGTCACCGGCACGTCTCCTGCGGTCGCGGCGCGGACAGACCGGCGGTACGCAGCTTCTCCAGCGCCCGCGACGAGGTGCTCTTGACGGTGCCGACGGACACGTCGAGTTCGCGGGCCACCTGGGCCTCCGGCAGGTCGAAGTAGTGGCGCAGGACGACGACGGCGCGTTCACGGGCGGTGAGCGTGCCGAGCGCGGTGACCAGCCACCGCCGGGTCGCCACCTCCTCGGCCATGTCGCCGCCGCGCCGTTCCGGCAGGTCGTCGCTCGGGTACTCGCGGATCGGCCGCCGCCAGGTGTCGACGAGGTGGTTCACCAGCACCGACCGGGCGTAGCCGTACGGGTCGCCGTTGCGGATCCGGGACCAGGACGCGTACGTGCGCACCAGCGCGGTCTGGGCGGCGTCCTCGGCGTGGTGGTGGTTGCCGGTCATGAGGAACGCGGCGTGCGTCAGCCGCGCGGAGGACGCCCGCGCGAACTCGACGAACTCCGCGTCACCCCGGGCCATGCCGGTCCTCTGCACCTCTCACCCCGGTAGGGACGTGCGGGACGCGGAAAAGGTTGAGTCCCCGCCGGACCAACTTCCGCGACGGGTCACCCGTCCTCATCCCCGTGCCCCCGACCGGGCGCCGAGGGGAGACGAGATGACCAGGACCGTGGACCGGACACGCGGCGGCGCCGCCGTGATCGCGCTGGCGGTGTCGCTGGCCGGCTGCACACCGGCCGTGGCCGATCAGCCCGCAGTCGCGCCGTCCGGACCGGCCGGGCCGTCCGCCGCCGTGCCGTCCGCGTCGGCGGCGGCGCCCGTCCGGTCCCGTCCGGCGCGGATCGGCTATCCCGCCGACGGCGGCGACGAGTGGCGGTTCGCCGCCGCCGAGCCGGCCACCCACGGGGGTACGGGCCGGCTGCTGCGCTACCGGGTGGCGGTGGAGCGCGACATCACCGGTCTGCCACCGGCCGATTTCGCGGCGCAGGTCACCGGCATCCTCACCGGCCCGGGTGGCTGGACGACCGACGGGCGGATCGCCCTGCGCCGCGTCGGCGCCCGCGGGCCCGCCGACTTCACCGTCTACCTCGCCACTCCCGGTACGCGCGACGACCTGTGCGGGGACGGGCCGGACCGGTACACGTCCTGCCGTAGCGGGGACCGGGTGGTGGTCAACGTGGCCCGCTGGGTGCGCGGCGCGCCCGCCTACGGCAGCGATCTCGCGGCGTACCGCCGGTACGTGGTCAACCACGAGGTCGGCCACCGTCTGGGTCACGGGCACGAGCGCTGCCCGGGGCGGGGACGTCCGGCGCCGGTGATGCAGCAGCAGACGCTCGGCCTGCACGGCTGCACCCCGAACCCGCTGCCGTTCCTGCGCGGGGAGCGGTACGCGGGACGGTCCGGCGCGTACGACGACCGCCTGCCCCCGCCCGAGGGCGGCCGGGCAGGCTGAGCGGGCTGGCGGCGATCCCACCCGGCGCTCAGAACAGCGTGGCCGGGCCGACCGGCTCCGGCTCGGGCAGCGGCGCGAGCCCGGGCACCCGCTCGCGGACCTGGTCGTGGAAGCGGCGGGCCAGCTCGGGCGCGTCGGCGTTGTCCGGCGTGTGCACGAACACGGTCGGCGAGCGGCCCTCCCGCAGCCAGCCGGTCACCACGTCCAGCCACGGCTGCCAGCCCTCGACCGTGCGGGCCGGGTCGTCGCGGCCCAGGTAGCGCACGATCGGCCGGTCGGTCAGCGCCCGGGTACGCAGCGGCAGGCGCGGCTTGCGCGTCCACGCCTCCCGCTCGGCGTCGCTCGTCGGCGGCGTCCGGAAGAACGCTGTGGTGTCGAACGGGATCCACTCCGCGCCAGCCCGGTGCAGCGTCGCCTCCAGCGCACGTACCGCACCGGGCTCGGTGAAGAAGGCGGGGTGGCGGACCTCGACGGCGTACCTGTGGGTGGTGGGCAGCGTGCGCAGGAACCGGTCGAGGTCGGGCACGTCGCCGGGGCCGAACGAGCCGGGCAGCTGGATCCAGAGCGCGTCGGCCCGGGGGCCGAGCGGCTCCATCGCGTGCAGGAACGCCCGCAGTTCGGCCTCGCCGCCGGTGAGCCGGCGCTCGTGGGTGACCACCTTCGGCAGCTTCGGCAGGAAACGGAAGCCCGGCGCGGTCTGGTCGGCCCAGGACGCCACCGTCTCCCGGGCCGGGGTGGCGTAGAACGTGGTGTTGCCCTCCACGGCGTCGCACCACCCGGCGTACGCGCGCAGCCGCTCGTGTGCGGGCAGCGGGTGCGGCAGGAAGCGGCCGGACCAGGACTTGTGCGTCCACATGGCACAGCCCACGTGCAGGCGCATCCCGGTCACCGGCAGGGCCAGCTCGTCGAGGCGCCGCGCAGCGCCGCGGCCGCGAACGGACCCGTCTGGGTCAGCAGAGCGAGGCCGAGGAACCCGGCCAGCAGGAACCCGCCCGAGCCGACGAGGATCCACATCGCGACGACGGCGCGGAAGCGCTGCACGAGCGGGTTCACCGGACGCGGTCCATGTCGCGGGCGCCGTCGGTGACCTGCCCGGGGTCGGCGGAGTACGCGCTGTACTGGCCGCTCCTTCTCCGCCGCATCAATCCTCCTCGCGCGCCGTACGCCGGCGGGCCGGGCTGCCCGTCCGCCGCGCCCACGGTAGCCGGGGCCCTCACGCGCGGCGGACCGGGCCGTGTCAGGGGCGTTCCACCCGTACCGGGTCACCGCGCACGAGCTCGTCGTGGACCCGCCAGCGGGCGTCGACGCCCGCGCGCCGGGCCGCCTCGTCGTCGGCGGCGATCCGCTGCCGCAGCAGCTCGACCGCGATCCGGCGGTTGAGGTGCAGGTGCCGTTCGGTGTCCACCACCACGGTCCGGCCGGACGGGCGGTGCGTGGCCCGGACGGCGGTGCTCGCCTTGTTGCGGTGCTGGCCGCCCGGCCCGCCGGTGCGGCACGGCACGAACTCGACGTCGGCCTCGTGGAACGGCGTGACCACCACGTCGGTCCGGCACGTCCGCGCGGTGACGTACCAGTTCTTCCGTCCGTGGCCCGTCCGGTACGGGCTGGGCGCCTGCCAGCAGAGCGTGCCGGTCCACCCGGCCGCGAACGCCTCCGCCCCGGCGCCGGTGATCCGGACCAGCACCGACCGGTAGGTGCCGGCCCGGTCGCCGGGCACCGTCTCGACCCGTTCGGTACGCAGGCCCCGCCGGGCCGCCTCGCCCTCCAGGCGGGACAGCAGCCGGGCCAGCGCCCACGCGCACTCGGCCGGTCCGCGTCCGGCGGACAGCAGCAGCTCGGTCACCGGCGGCCCTTCCGGCGCTCGTCGCGGCGGCCCACGTCCGGCGTCTTGTAGGTGACCAGCGGAACCGTTGTGGTGACCGGTGTGGCGAGGTCGTGCGCCACCAGGTCGCCGATGACCTGCTCGATGCGCTTGTACGCGGTGGGCGCCTCCTCGAACAGCAACTGCCGGTCGCCGCACACCACGATCGAGCCGACCGGCGTACGGCGCAGCTCCTCGACGGTGTGCTTGGCCCGGCCCCGGCGCAGCGCGTCGGCGCGGGACATCTTGCGCCCGGCGCCGTGCGCCACCGAGTAGCCGGCGTCCGGCCCGGCGTGCGCCGCCACGAGATAGGAAGGCGTGCCACGGGTTCCGGCGATCAGCACGTCCCGGCCGTCGCCCGGCGCCGCGCCCTTGCGGTGCAGGTAGCGCCCGTCGCGGATCTCGACCAGGTTGTGGCACTGGTCGACGACCGGTTCGGTGGGTTCGGCGCCCAGCGCGTACGCGACCCGCGCGGCCAGCAGCCGCCGGTTGAGCGACCCCCACCGCACTGCCGCGTCGTGCCGGGCCAGGTAGGCGTCCGGGTCGGGCGCGGGACCGGCGCCGTGCGTCTCGGTGTGCTCGCGCAGGATCCGTTCGCCCAGCCCGCGCGACCCGGAGTGCACCACGAGCACCAGGTCACCGGCGTCCAGTCCGAGCCGCGCGGCGTGCTCCGCCGCGAGGATCGGCCCGACGCGGGCCAGTTCGACGAAGTGGTTGCCGCGCCCGACGGTGCCGAGACCGTCGAGGTGACCGGCTGGCACGTCGCCGTCGAGCACCGACCAGGCCGGGTCGTCGGCGTCCCGGTCCGGGTCGAGCGCCCGGTCCAGGTCGGGGAACCGGGCCGCGAGCCGCTCGGGTACGACCCGGCGCAGCGCGATCGGGAAGACCGCGATGCCGCACCCGATGTCGGAGCCGACGAGGAACGGGTAGAGCACGGTCGAGGACATCGCGGCACCGATCGGCGCGCCCTTGCCGGGGTGCAGGTCGGGCATGGCGGCGACGTGCGCCATGCCGTCCAGGGCGGCGACCTGACGGCACTGGTCGAGCGCGGCGGACTCGATCCAGCTGCCGGGGGAGGAGAAGACGGAGACGGTGGCGGGCACGACGGCCCGCCCGGAGGGGTACGCGGACACAGACGCTCGTTTCTGGAAGAGAACGCGGAGGACGGCGGACGGCAGGCGGCGCGGAGGGCCTGCGGGCGGGGATGCGATCCGTCAGAACGTCATGCCGCTCAGCCTCGCGGAGGCGGCCCCGGGGCGGCAACCGACTTTCGACCCGCCGGAGCGCCCGCGTCGACATCGGGTGACCCGGTCCATAGACTCCGGTCGTTCTGGTACCACGAGTCCAGGGAGGACCACCGTGTCGAGCGAAACCCGAACGCACGCCGCATTACCCCTGCTGGCCCGCCTCGCCGGGGTGAGCGTGGCCGCCGCGACGATCGTCGCCGCCGCAGGTGTCGCCGCGACCGCGGCACCCGCCGCCGACCCGGCGCCCACGAAGGGGCCGTGCGCGTACACGCCCACGCCGGACGAGCCGGCCGCCCGTCCGGTGCCGCTGCCGCCGGACCCGCGCCGTACGCCGGACCGGGGCACCGTGCGGGTCACGCTGCGCACCAACCAGGGGCCGATCGGGCTGACGCTGGACCGCGAGCAGGCGCCGTGCACCGTGCAGAGCTTCCTGCACCTGGTCCGGAAGCGCTTCTACGACCGGACGCCCTGCCACCGGCTCACCGCGTACCCGACGCTCACGGTCCTCCAGTGCGGCGACCCGTCCGGGACGGGCGAGGGCGGCCCGGGCTACCGCTACCGCGACGAGCTGCCCACCGACCTGCCGCCCGCGCCGACCGACCCGACGGGCGTACGCCGCCTGTACGCGCGCGGCACGCTCGCCATGGCCAACGCCGGCCCGGACACCAACGGCAGCCAGTTCTTCCTGGTGCAGGCCGACTCGGCGCTGCGTCCCAACTACACCGTGTTCGGCCAGGTCGACGCGGCCGGGCTGGCCACGCTGGACCGGATCTCGGCCGGCGGCATCGCGCCCACCCCCGAGGACCCGGCTCCGGTCGACGGCGCCCCGGCGGTGCCGGTGGAGATCTGCCGCGCCAAGCAGGGCCGCTGACGCGACGGCCCGGCGGGACGGCCGTCCAGGCCGCCCGCCGGGCCCGTGCCGCCGTCGGTAGCCTGCGGCGATGACGCATGAGCGGGAGATCACCGAGCCGGTCGACCTGTGCCGGCCGGACGGGCGGCTGAACCCGGACGCGGTCGGCTGGAGCCGCCGGCCGCTGCACCGGGCGAACCTGCGCGGCTGGGGCCGGGCCAAGCGGTGGGAGCACTGGGGCGTGGTCACGCCGACGCACATCCTCGGCCTGGTCGCGTCGTCGCTCGACTACGCCGGGGTGCAGAGCCTCTACCTGCTCGACCGGCGTACCGGGCGGGAGACGACGGCGGAGGCTGTGGTGCCGTTCGCCCGGGGCACGGTGCTGCCGCCGGTGAGCGGCACCGGACCGGTCCGCGCCCGGGGCGGGAAGCTGACCATCGCTGTGGAGCAGGGCCCGGACGGCAGTACGGTGCGGGCGAGCGCGCCAGGTGTCGAGGTGGACCTGACCGTGCCGCTGCCGCCCGGCCACGAGTCTCTCGGCGTGGTGGTGCCGTGGAGCACCCGCCGGTTCCAGTACACGGTCAAGGACATCGGCCGGCCGGTGCACGGCACGATCACAGTGGACGGCACGGCGTACCCGGTGGGGGAGGGGTCGTACGCGGCGCTCGACCACGGCCGCGGCAAGTGGCGGTACGCGGTGCGGTGGAACTGGGCGGCCGGCAGCGGACCGGGCCGGGCGATCCAGCTCGGCGGCAAGTGGACCGACGGCACCGGCTCGACCGAGAACGCGGTCTTCGTCGACGGGCGGCTGCACAAGATCGGCGCCGACCTGACCTGGGCGTACGACCGTACCGACTGGCTGCGGCCGTGGCGGATCACCGACGACCGGGTGGACGTCACGTTCCACCCGTTCCACGAGCGGGTGGCGCGGACCAACCTGCTCGTGCTGGCCGGGGAGACGCACCAGTGCTTCGGGCACTTCACCGGCTGGGCCGCGACCGACGACGGCGGGCGCGTGGATCTGGACGGCCTGGTCGGCTGGGCCGAGGAGGCCCGTAACCGCTGGTGAGGCCGGCCCCCGCCGGGCCGGGCCGCCCGGCGGGGAAGCCCGATCAGGCCGGCAGCCGCCAGACCTGGTTGGCGCCGCCGAAGCAGTCCCAGATCTGCAGCCGGGTGCCGTTGGCGGAGCTGTTGCCGGTGGCGTCCAGGCACCGGCCCGACGCCGGGTTGCGCAGCGTGCCGTTGCTCTGGGCCTGCCAGGTCTGGGCGCCGGTGCCGTTGCAGTCCCAGAGCTGGATCCTGGTGCCGTTCGCGGTGCCGGCGCTCGTCACGTCCAGGCACTTGCCCAGCGCCCGCAGCGTGCCGTCACCGGCGACGGTCCAGCTCTGCGCGGCGGTGCCGTTGCAGCCGTAGAGCTGGATCGCGGTGCCGTTCGCGGTGCTCGCGGCCGCCACGTCCACGCAGGCGCCGCCGATGCCGGTGATCGGCCCGGTACGCCCGGACGGCGGCGTGCCACCGCCGGTGACGGTGTCGTAGATCGCGCTGACCAGCGAGGTCGAACCGGTGGTGTCCTGCGACAGCTCCCAGTTCATCATCCCGCCGGCGTTCGCCAGGGCCCACTGCGTCTTGCGCTTCACTGTCGGTACGCCGTTGTAGCACTGCTGGGCGCCGCCGACAGTGGTGCAGTCCCGGTTGGCGTTGGCCGGGTCCATGCCGACAAGCGCCGAGTAGGTGTAGTAGCCGGGCCGGCTGTAGAAGGGCACGCCGAGCACCGCCTTGGCGGCGGGCAGGCCGCGCGACTTCCACCTGTTGACGCTGGCGATCGACCAGTCGTAGCCGGCGTGCGGGCTGCCGCCGTCGTACGCCATGATGTTCAGCCAGTCCACCGAGCCGAAGACGGCTGTGGGCACCCCGTCGACGTAGTAGCCCTCGGAGACCACGGCGGCGGTGAGCAGCTTGCCGCGGCTGTGCAGGGCGCTACCGAGCTGCTGCATGAGCAGCGTGTAGTTGTTCGCCGAGGCGCCCGGGTCGGGGTACTCCCAGTCCATGTCGACGCCGTCGAGGTTGTACTGGTTGACGAAGGCGATCAGGTTGTTGACGAACGCGGTGCGCGTGCCGGAGTTGGCGGCGAGCGCCTCGAACGCGGAGTCGTCGCCGTCGTTCCAGCCGCCGACGGCGATGGAGACCTTGACGTTGCTGGCGTGCCCGAGCGACACGAGTGAGGACAGCTTGCCCGGGTTCTCCACCGGGCGCAGGCTGCCGTCGCCGTTGGGGAGCACGAACGCGTAGTTGATGTGGGTGAGCTTGCCGTACTGGACGGTGTTGACGTTGCCGCTCCAGGACGGCATGTAGCCGACGCTCTTGAAGTTGTTCGGGAGGACCACCGCCTCGGCGGCGGTCGGGGCGAGGGTGAGCGCCGCGGCGGTGGTGGCCAGCACGAGCGCACCGGCGGCGAGGCGCCGCCGGACGTGAGGTCTGGGCATCGAGGGCCTTCCCGGGGGACGGGGGCGGATGGGGGTCTTCCTCGAGGTGGCCCAAATATTAAAGAGTATTAACTAAGGCGTCAACGACGACCGTCGATGAGTGACGGCCGGTGAGCGGTGGCGTACGCACAGCGTGGGGCGGCCCCGTCCGGGACCGCCCCACGCGCGACTCGGGATCAGGCGACCGAGGCCGGGAACCTCTCCCAGACCCGGTGCGCCGCCATCAGCCGCTGCACCTCGCCGAGCACCTCCGTGCCGGAACCACCGGTCACCACGCCCGGCGTGCCTGTGACACCGGCCTGGTGCAGCACCTCGGCGCCCGCGCCCCAGGCGCCGATCACCTTGGCGTGCCGCCACGCCTCCTCGACCAGCAGCAGCACCCGCGGGTCGACGGTCGGGGAGCCCGGCGCGCCGGCCTTGGCGTCGCGGGCCGGCAGCGCGTCCGGCGCCGGGGCCGGGGCGCCGGCCAGCAGCACCGCGTCGAACTCGACCGAGCGGCCGGTGGCGAACGTGCGCTGCACCGGCAGCCCGTCGACGGTGCCGCCGTGCGCGGCGATCAGCAGCGGCACCATGCCGGCGGCGAAGACCTCCCGGCGTACCTCGTGCACGTCGCCCAGGTCGGCCTGGGCGTCGACCACGATGCCGACCATCCGGCCGTCGGCCGGCCACTCCCGGCCCACCTGGGACAGCGCCGGGCTGGGCTGCACCTCCGCCTGCGGCACCGTGGGCTGCGGCACGGGCAGGCCCAGACCGATCGCCACCTGCTCGCACAGCACCGGGTCGACGTTCGCCAGGCACTGGAGCTGCCGCTCCTTGATCGCCTGGTGGTAGCACTTGCCCAGCTCGAACGTGTACGCCCGGATGATGTGCTCCTTCTCCACCGGCGACATGCTCTGCCAGAACAGGCGTACCTGGCTGTAGTGGTCGTCGAAGGAGGCGGGCGCGGCCCGTACCTTCGGCGCCTCGGCCACAGTCACCGGCGTGTCCACGAACGCGTGCTCGCGGTCGCCGGCCGGGAACGGGTTGCCCCCGTCGAGCGAGTTCGGCCGGTACGGCGCCACGCCCGCGTGCACCGCGTGCTGGTGGAAGCCGTCACGCAGCATGTCGTTGACGTCGGCGTGCGGCCGGTTGATCGGGATCTGGGTGAAGTTCGGCCCGCCGAGGCGGGTGAGCTGCGTGTCCACGTACGAGAAGAGGCGGCCCTGCAACAGCGGGTCGTTCGTCACGTCGATGCCGGGCGGCAGGTGCCCGACGTGGAACGCCACCTGCTCGGTCTCGGCGAAGAAGTTGCGCGGCGTCTTGTTCAGGGTGAGCTTGCCGATCGGCTGCACCGGCGCCAGCTCCTCCGGCACGATCTTCGTCGGGTCGAGCAGGTCGATCCCGGCGAACGTCTCCTCGGGCGTGTCCGGGAAGACCTGGATGCCCAGCTCCCACTCCGGGTACGCGCCGGCCTCGATCGCGTCGTACAGGTCGCGGCGGTGGTAGTCCGGGTCGATACCACCGATGAGCTGCGCCTCCTCCCAGGTCAGCGAGTGCACGCCCAGCTTCGGCTTCCAGTGGAACTTGACCAGCACCGTCGCACCGGCCTCGTCGACCATGCGGAACGTGTGCACGCCGAAGCCCTCCATGGTCCGGTAGGACCGCGGGATGCCCCGGTCGGACATGTTCCAGATGGTGTGGTGCTGCGCCTCGGTGTGCAGCGAGACGAAGTCCCAGAACGTGTCGTGTGCGCTCTGCGCCTGCGGGATCTCCCGGTCCGGGTGCGGCTTGCCGGCGTGGATGACGTCCGGGAACTTGATCGCGTCCTGGATGAAGAACACCGGGATGTTGTTGGCGACCAGGTCGAACGTGCCCTCGTCGGTGTAGAACTTGGTGGCGAAACCGCGGGTGTCGCGGACCGTGTCGGCCGACCCGCGCGAGCCCAGCACCGTGGAGAAGCGGACGAAGACCGGCGTCTCGCGACCCTTCTTCAGGAACCCGGCCCGGGTCACCTCCTCGGCCGTGCCGTACGCGACGAACGTGCCGTGCGCGCCCGCGCCCCGGGCGTGCACCACCCGCTCCGGGATCCGCTCGTGGTCGAAGTGGGTGATCTTCTCCCGCAGGTGGTGGTCCTGGAGCAGGACCGGGCCGCGCGGACCGGCCTTCAGCGAGTGGTCGGTGTCGCGCAGCCGGGCGCCGTTGGCGGTGGTGAGGTAAGCGCCCTGCTGCCCCTTGGCGATCTTCGGCACGCCGGTCTCGGCGCCGGTCGGGGTCCGGGTGTCCGGCGCGCCCTGCTCGTCCTTGGGCGGCAGCGGCCCGTGCGGCGTGGTCGGCTCCTCCAGCGGTGGCGGCGCGCTGCCGGGAGCGCCCGGCACGTCCGGAGTCAGCGCGTCGCCGACCTTCTCGACGGCGGCTTCGACGACACCCTTGACGATCTGGGTGGGCTTGCTGGATTCCATCAGGACCTGTCCTCCTACAGCGAAATGTCCAGGCCCCTTCGGCCGTACCCCAGGTCAGGGCGGGCAAACCGGAACAATCGCGGTAACGCCGGTCAGGACCGGCGCGGCACGGCCACGGCGGTGAGCAGCAGCCCGCCGCCGACCAGCCAGCGGCCGTCCAGGACGTCCAGCGGCGGGCCGCCGTCGGTGCGGGTGCCGTCGACCAGGATCCGGGCGGTGAACCGGCCGGCCCGGTCGAACGTCAGCTCCGCCTCCTCGAACCCGAGCCAGCGCCCGGTCAGCGGGTACCACGCCTTGTAGACCGACTCCTTGGCGCTGAACAGCAGCCGGTCCCAGTGCGTCGCCGGGTCGGCGTCACGCAGCGCGGCCAGCCGCTCCGGCTCACCCGCGGTGAGGACGATCCCCGCCACGCCGTCGGGCAGCGGCTCGTGCGGCTCCGCGTCGATGCCGAGCCCGGCCAGCGCCCCGGCCGGGGCCACCGCCGCCGCCCGGTAGCCGGTGCAGTGCGTGATGCTGCCCACCACGCCGTCCGGCCAGACCGGCTCCCGGCGGGGGCCGGGACGGATCGGCGCCGGGGCGTACCCGAGGCGGGCCAGCGCCTCCCGCGCGCAGCGGCGGGCGGTGACGAACTCCTGGCGGCGCGCGGCCACCGCGCGCGCCACCAGGTCCTCCTCGCCCGGGTACGGCGTCTCGTCCGGCACGTCGGCGAACGCCTCGACGGCCAGCGCCCCGGCCGGCAGCAGCGTTCCGATCATCCGAGGATCCGTTTCATGGGCGCCGGCTCGCCGCCGCGGCGCCGCCACTCGCGCGGGTAGCCCAGCGACACCTCCTCGAAGCGCACCCCGTCGTAGTGCGTGGTGCGGGGGATGTGCAGGTGGCCGTAGACCGCGACGGCGGCGCGGTGGCGCACGTGCCAGTCGGCCGTCCGGTCGGTGCCGCACCACTGGGCGAACTCCGGGAACCAGAGCACCTCGGTGGGCTGCCGCACCAGCGGCCAGTGGGTGACCAGCACTGTCGGCAGCGCCGGGTCGGTGGCCTCCAGCCGCCGACGCGTCACCTCCAGCCGCGCCGCGCACCAGGACTCCCGGTCCGGGTACGGGTCGGGGTGCAGCATCATCTCGTCGGTGCACACCACACCGGCGTCGTACGCCGCGCGCAGCGACTCCTCCTTGGTGGTGGTGCCGGGCGCGCGGAACGAGTAGTCGTAGAGCAGGAACAGCGGCGCCACGGTGACCGGCCCGCCTTCGCCCCGCCACACCGGGTAGTCGTCCTCCGGGGTCAGCACGCCCAGCTCGCGGCACATCGCGACCAGCGCGTCGTAACGGGCCACCCCGCGCAGCGTCACCGGGTCGTTGGGGTGGGTCCACAGCTCGTGGTTGCCGGGCGCCCACACCACCCGCGCGAACCGGTCGCGCAGCAGCCGCAGCGTCCGCTCCACGTCGGCGAAGACCTCGCCGACGTCACCGGCCACGATCAGCCAGTCGTCCGCCGTCTCCGGCCGCAGGCCGTCCACCACGGCGCGGTTCTCCGCGTACGACACGTGGAGGTCACTGACCGCGTACAGCGCACCCGTCACCCGGCCGATCTTGCCAGCGGCGCCCCCGGATGACCAGGCTCGCCCGCCGGGCTGTCGGGGGTCCGACCGGCCCGGTCAGCCGACCCTCGCGGTCACCTCGTCGAGCGCGCGCAGCACCTCCCGGGTCACACCCGGCTCGGCGGCGGAGTGCCCGGCGTCCGGCACGATCCGCAGCGTCGCCTCCGGCCACCGGCGGGCCAGGTCGTACGCGGACACCGGCGGGCAGCACAGGTCGTACCGGCCGTTGACGATCACGGCGGGCAGGTGCCGGATCCGGTCCACGCCGTCGAGCAACTGGCCCTCGGCGAGGAAGCCGCCGTGCACCGCGTAGTGCGACAGGATCCGGGCCACGGGCAGCGCCTGGTCGTCGGCGGTGAAGTGGGCGAGCAGCTCCGGGTCGGGCCGCAGCGACGAGTTGACCGCCTCCCACCGCCCCCAGGCCCGCGCGTACTCCCGGGCCCGCGCCTCGTCCGGGCCGTGCAACCGCCTGTGGTACGCGGCCAGCACGTCGTCGCGTTCGCCGGGCGGGATCGGCGCGACGAACCGCTCCCACTCCTCGGGCTGGAGGTGGCGCAGCCCGCCCTGGTAGAACCAGTCCCGCTCGCTGCGCCGCAGCAGCAGCACGCCGCGCAGGACCAGCCCGGTCACCCGATCCGGGTGCGCCTGCGCGTACGCCAGGCCGAGCGTGGTGCCCCACGACCCGCCGAACACCAGCCACGAGTCGATGCCCAGCCGCTGCCGGATGGTCTCCAGGTCGGCCACCAGATGCCAGGTGGTGTTGGCGCGCACCTCGCCGTGCGGGGTGCTGCGGCCGGCGCCGCGCTGGTCGAACAGCACGGCCCGGTGACGGTCGGGGTCGAAGAACCGGCGGGCCACCGGCACCAGGCCGCCGCCGGGCCCACCGTGCAGGAACACCACGGGTACGCCGTCCGGCCGCCCGACCTCCTCCACGTGCAGGACGTGGCCGTCACCGACCGGGATCCGGTGGGTGGCGTACGGCTCGACGGGCGGGTGCAGGCCGGTCATGTCCTGTCATTCTGCCCGGCGTGGGCGTGCCGGGTGGTCCCGCTCAGCAGGCGACGTTGCCGCCGAGGTTGTCCAGCAGCGCGTCGGCGACCCAGCCGGAGACGCCTGTGGTGACGTCCCGCAGGTACGTCCACGTGTAGGTGGTCTTGCCGTTCGCGGTGACCCGATCACCGCTGGCGAAGCAGTGGAAGTCGACCGTGTGACTGAGCTGCCCGTAGCCCAGGGAGGCGCAGGTGGTGTGCGGGCCGGTGCGGATGTTGACGTTCGTGGCGTTGAACAGCTGGCCGAACTTGCCGTCCACGTTGGAGTGCGAGTGGCTGCACCCGGCGCTGGCCGGTCCGGCCGTACCGGCCACCACGGCGCCCGCCGAGGCGACGGTCAGGACGACGGCGGCACCGATCGAGGAAATCTTCCGCATACCCGTCAACCCCCGAATAAAGATCGAGATGCACCAGCAGATCGATCCAAATATTTGCATATAGCAAGGTCGATGGGCAAGATGCGGCGCCGCCGGCCCGGCCCGGACCGGCGGCGCCGAAGTCTCAGGCGGTGGCCGGTACGCCGTTGTCCGTACCCGTGGTCTCCGCCTCGGGCACACCGCGCGGAGCCGGCGTGCGGACCGCGAACGCGTCGAAGCTCGGCCCGTCCAGCCGCTCGACGAACGGCTCCACGACCGGCGGCTCCGACCGGTCCGGCTCGATCGCGTCCGGCTCGGTCCGCCCGTCCACGGCCCGGGGCGTCACCTCGGCCGGCACGGTGATCGGCGGGCGCGCCGCCACCTGCGGGTACTCGGCTGTCTCCCCGCCGCCCGCGGCGGCCGCCATGACCGCCGCCGCGGCCAGGTCGGCGACCCGCTTGGCCTCCCGCTGCACCCGGGCCCGGGTCTCCTTGGCGTGCTGCTCGGCCAGGTCCGCGGCGCGCCGCGCCTCGTCCAGCCGCTTGGTCTCCGCGGCCAGCTCCCGGCGTACGCCGACCAGCCGCTCCTCCACCTCCGCGCCGGTCCGCTCGATGGTGGCGATCTCCCGGCGGGTGTCCTCCAGCTGCCGGGAGACGCTCTCCAGCTCCGCCTTGAGCCCGGTCAGCGTCTCCTGCCGCTGCTGGATCTCCCGCTGCACGCCGGCGAGCTGCTCCTGGTGCGCCGCCGTCTCCTCGTCGGCCCGCTCCCGGACCTCGGTGGCGTACTGCTGCGCCTCGGCGACCAGCGAGGCGATGTCCTTCTCCGCGGCGGCGGCCCGGTCGGCCAGCTCCTGCTCGGCGGCGGCCCGCCGCTCGTCCAGTTCCTTGGCCATCGTGGCCTGCCACTGGGCCAGCTCCTGCTGGGCCTTGCTGCGGTTGGCCTGGACCTCCTGCTGGATCTGCGTCCGCGCGGCCTTCACCAGCGCCTCGGACGCCGAGCGCGCCTGCTCGACCTGCTGCACGCTCTGCTCGGTGATCCGCTTCGCCTCCTGCTGGGCCCGGTCGTGCGCGGCCTGACCCTCGACGCGCAGCTTCTCCGCCAGCTCCCGCACCGCGGTCAGCTCCGCCTGCGCGGCGGCCCGCCGCTCCTCGTCCACCCGCTCCTGCTCGGCCCGGCGGGCGGACAGCTCCTCGTCCAGCTCCCGCCGCTCCCGGGCGGCCTGCTCCTGCGCGGCGGCGAGCAGCTTCTCCGCCTGCCCCTGGACCTCCTCCGCGCGCCGGGTGGCCACGTCGGTGATCTGGCCGGCCTGCTTCTCGGCCAGGTCCAGGATCTGGTCGACCATCGGGCCGAGGTCGCGGAAGGACGCCCGGTCCACAGCCGTCGGACGGTCGCGCAGCTCCACCGCCTCGGCCTGCACCCGCTGCACCTGCGCGGTCAGGTCGCGCACCTGCGCGTACGCCCGGTCCCGCGCGGCGGTCAGCGCGCTCACCTCGGCGTCGATCTGCTCGACGTACCGGTCCACCTGACGTTTGTCGTAGCCGCGCAACGCGGGATCGAACCGGGGCCGCCCGGACAGGTCGTCGTGGGGTGCGAACGGCTCGGCACCGTTGGACATTCGCCATCCTCCGTCGGTTCGCCAGCGCCAGGCCGGCGGATGACCGCCCCGCAGGGCACGATGAGGCGCTACGGTACCGCGTCCGCGCGCGAGGCTCGCCCCGCCCCGCCCTCCTGCCCGCCGACCGGCGGCACGGTCAGACCGGGAAGTGCGGGTTCCCCGCCGTCAGGCGGATGGTGAAGCCGGTCGCGTCCCTGTGGTACGTCACGTGGTCGCAACTCTGGTGGCTGATCCACAGGCCCAGACCGCCGTCGGAACCGTCGCCCGCCGGCAGCAGCCCGGCGAACGGGTCCTTCGGGCCGGTCCCCCGATCGTGGACGGTCACCACGATCCGGTCCGGCGCGCGCCACAACCGCAGGCACACCGGCGGCTCACCGTGGCGCAGCGCATTGCTCACCACCTCGCTGACCGCGATCACCAGGCCGTCCAGGCCGTCGGGCGGCAGCAGGCCACGGTCGGCGGCGCGCACCTCCGCGCGGGCGCGGGCCGGCGTCGGGTCGACCAGCTCGACCAGCGGCGCGGTCCGCTGCACCGGGTCCGCGGGCGCCGGACGGAACTCGGTCAGATAGCTCGTCGGGTCGGTGTAGAGACCGGCCGTCTCGTGCCCGCCGTCCGTCCGTGCCACCAGCGGGTGGGTACGCGCCACGTCGGCGAGCACGTGCGCGGGCGTGCCCCGCCGGTCGTAGGCGCAGATGCCCCAGAGCGGGAAGTCGTCGTAGGCGTGGTTGATCGCCGACTCGTAGCGCGCCCACCAGTCCCAGGTCGCGCCGAGCAGCACCGGCGGCAGCTCGCCGACCATCCGGATCTGCGCCGCCCCCGCCGCCACGTACGACGCGAGCAGCTTCCGGTAGGAACGCAGCGCGACGCTGGGACGGGCGTAGACGTCACCGACCGGCAGGAACGTGACCTCGGCGCCGGTGGGCAGCGCCCGGCGCACCAGCTCGGCGTTGCGCTCGTCCAGGTTCACCGCCGTCGGCTCGCCGGCCGCGATCCCGTCCAGCAGGAACGGCAGCGCCACCGCCAGCAGCTCTTCCTCGGAGTCGTAGACGAACGCCTCGTGGAAGTAGCCCACGTGGCCGAAGGCCGCGCCGCTCCTCATCGGACGACCTCCACCCGTACCTCCGACAGGCCGAGCAGGTCGACGAGCCGGGCCGGGGCGCGGCTCGGGGTGCGCAGCACCGCGACGGCGTCGTGCCGGCGGGCGTGGTCGCGCAGGTGCAGCAGGCTGCGGTGGTCGACGAAACGCAGCTCGGCGGCGTCGAACACGACCCGGCCCGCCACCGGCCGCGGGTCGGCCCGCTCCAGCGCGGCGGCGAAGTCCCGGTGGTTGGACGGGTCCAGCTCGCCGGCCAGCGCCACCACCGAGTCGCCGTCGCCGGCGTGCAGCCGGAACAGCACGTCCGCGTTCGTCACCGAGTGCAGGCAGGCCAGCTCGGCGATCGCCGCGTCGTCCAGCTGCCGGCGGTCGTAGGCGCAGACCGCCGACATCGGCCGGTGCCGCATCCAGTGGTCGATCCGGTGCTCGTAGCGGGCGAACGCGTCCCGCTGGGCGGGGGTGCGGACCAGGCTCGTCGCCTCGGCCAGCACCCGCAGGCCGGTGTGCCCGGCGGTGAGCGCCTCGGTGGTGGCCCGCACGTACGCCCGGACCTGCCGGTCGGGGTCGACGATCTCGTCGTGCCGGTACGCCTCGCCGACGGGAACCAGCCGTAGCGCGTCCCGCCGGCGCGCGGCGTCGACCCCGGGGACCGAGGCCAGCCAGCCGGTGACTGTGGCGCGATCCTCCGGACAGACCACCCATACCTGCTCACCGGCGGCGAGACCGGCGCTTACCTGCTCGACCGCCAGCGCGCGCAGCGTGGCCGGGTCGTCGTAGGCGAGGCAGCCATGGGTGTAGCCCGGGTACGTCACGCCCCCGCTGGTCACCGACTCCGCCTCATGGACCCAGTCTATGCCCCGTCCACCTGGAGATCGCGCCAGGCCGTGGCCTCGGGCGGCGGGTCGCCCAGCTCGAACTCGGCCCAGTTGTTCCAGTACGCGATCGCGTCGACGTCGGTCTGCTGCCGCAGCCACGTGACGTGCTCGCGGATCGTCCGTGCCCGGCCCGCGCCGGTGGTGTCCGCGGCGGTACGGCTCAGCCCGTACTCGGGCACCAGCAGCCGGATGCCCGGGTACGCGGCGCGTACCTTGCCGAAGGCCACGCCGAACATCCGGGAGGCGGGCCAGTACGCGGCGGTGTCCCGGGAGTAGCAGTCCACGCCGTAGTGGGTCATGCCCGGGTAACCCCAGTCGGCCGGGTTGCCACGCCCCTCGTCCAGCCAGTAGCGGGTCACGATCGGGCCGTGCCCGAGCACCCACCGCCGGTTGCGGTGCGCCGCCAGGATCTGCGTCACCCGGCTCGCCGTCGCCCGATACGTGGCCGGGGCCACGTCGCCCATCGGCTCGTGGTACCAGGTCAGATAGATCGGGCGATTCACGCCGTCGAGCCAGCCGGCCAGCTGCTCGACGTCGTCCTTCCAGCTGACGTGCATGACGGCCGAGGGCGCGTCGGCGAACTTGCCGGCGTTCAGCGGGGGCAGTTCCGGCAGCGCGTCCGCGTCCGGGCCGTCCGTGCCGAAGTCGCGCATGTAGCGGATGCCCGGATAGTCGGCCACCGCGCGCTGCGTCCGGGCGCCCTTCTCGGCGCTCATCCCGACCAGCAGCGGCACGGTCAGCGTGGTGGTGCCCGTGCCGGTGCGGCCGGCGCCGTCACGCGCCGTCGCGGTCAGCGTCACCGTGCCCCGGCCGGCCAGCACGGTGACTGTGAAGCGGCCCGGTTCGGCGCCGCTCGGTGTGACGGTCACCCCCGGCGAGGCGCCGGCGAGCTGGATGGTCAGCGGGACGCTCAGGTCCACCCGGACCGGGCTGTCCCAGGTGACGCCGGTGGGGTCGCTGACCCGGCCGGCGAGCGTCAGCAGGCGCGAGTCGGGGTGATAGGCGTCGACCCGGACGGTGGTCGACTGCCCGGGCAGCAGGACGGTCTGGTCGGCGGTGACGGAACGGACGACGGGTGCGGCCATGAGGCTCTCCTTCGACGTGCTTCGCTGCCGCTCCGGCCGCACGTCTTCGGGTGGCCAGAATGGCTCTGACCTGCGCTTTTACCAGCTTGCGTCGGTTCGGCCCCGATCGTCAGGGTGGCCGCAGATGGCGCGAAACCCGGTCGCCGCCGCGCTGTCCCGCCCGCATCCTGGACCGATGCCGATCATCGTGCGGGACCTGCGCGTGCCGGACTGGCCGCACCTGTGGCCGATGCTGCGGGACATGGGCGTGGGCGGCGACCCGCCGGAGGCCCACCGGCTGCGGTTCGCCGCGCTGCTGGCCGACCCCTGCTGGGCGCTGCTCGGCGCCACCGACGCGGGCGGGCTGGCCGGGTACGCCGCCGCCCAGGACCACGGGCCGCACCTGCGTTCCGGTGACGCGCACCGCACCGTACGCCTGCACGACCTGTACGTCCGGGCGGACCGCCGCCGCGACGGGGTGGGCAGGTCGTTGTTCGACGCGGTCCGCCGGTGGGCCGCCGGGCGGGCGCGGCACCTGGAGTGGCAGGCCCACCACGAGCGGGCGGCGCCGTTCTACGAGCGGCTCGGCCACCGGGGCGACAGGTGCCCGCAGCCGGACTACCCGACCTTCCTCCTCGACCTCGCCCCTCGGCAGTGACCCGCCTTCCCTTGGCGCCAGCTCACCGCCCGACCATGATCGACACCAGGTCGGGGAGGTGGCTGCATCGGCGATGGTCTGATGCCCCCACTTCCCCGGCCTGGTGTTGATCATGGGGCGGGATGGCACCACTTCGGGGAGGTGGTGTGGATCACGGCTGTGGATGGATCGACACCGGTTCGGCGAGGTGGGGCTGTCGGAGGGGGTCTGATGCAGCCACCTCCCCGAGGTGGCGTGGATCTTGGCGGGGCGGGGCGGGGCGGGGAGGGAGTCAGGGGAGGGGGTGGGAGATGTCGCGGGCGTGGTCGGCCACCGCCGCGCCGACCACCGTCGCGGTCAGCGGCAGCACCTCCAGGCAGCGGCGCACCGCCGCGCCCATCAGCGGGTTCGGCACCCGCATGGACAGCGTGCAGTGCGGCACCCAGCGGCCCGGCCGATAGTGCTCGACCACCTCGACGCCGGCCCGCGCCAGCCGTTCGTGCACCGCGGCGTGGTGCGCCAGCAGCTCGGGCGTCGGCGCCGGCCCGAGCCAGAGCACCCGCCCGAGGAACTGCCCGGCGTGCTGGAACTCCAGCCGCAGCGGCGCGGCCACCACGGTTCCGGCGAGCGCCTCGGCGACGCGCTGCGGGTCCAGGCGGGGCGCGACAGCCAGCGAGACGTGCGGGCGGTGCCGCTGCGCCAGCAGGGAACGCATGCTCGGCACCCCGTCGGACTCCAGCAGGTCCCACAGCACCCGGATTCGCCGGGTGGCGTCGGTGTCCAGATACAGCTCCAGCGCCGCGACCACGCGATCACCCTAGAGGCGGGGCCCGCGCCGAGGTTTGCCGGGCACGCTGGGCGGTACTGCCCGAGGGTACGCACGACAGGACAGGGGAGTGAGGCGCGCGTGGACGTGACAGACGTGCTGACCGAGGCGTACGGGCGGTTGCCGGATCTGGTCACCGGGGCGCTCGACGGGCTCGACGCGGCCCAGCTGCGGCAGGCGCCGGCCGACGGGGCGAACCCGGTCGGCTGGCTGGTCTGGCACCTGACGCGGATCCAGGACGACCATGTCGCCGACGTGATGGGGGAGCCGCAGCTCTGGGCCACCGGCGACTGGGCGGGGCGGTGCGGCCTGCCGCCGGACCCCGCCGACACCGGCTTCGGGCACGGCCCGGAGCAGATCGCCGCGGTACGCCCCGAGAACGGCGGCGTGCTGCTGGACTACCACCGGGCGGTGGTGGACCGGAGCCTGGCGTACCTGCGCGGGCTGAGCGCGGCCGACCTGGACCGGGTGGTGGACGAGAACTGGGATCCGCCTGTGACGCTCGGGGTGCGGCTGGTGAGCGTGCTCGACGACGACTTCCAGCACGCCGGTCAGGCCGCGTACGTGCGGGGGCTCATCCTGCGCTGAGCGACGCACCGGCCCGGCGCAGCGCGGCGTGCCCGAGCAGGTGACACGCCTGCGCCTCGGGTGAGGTGCCGGGGCGCTCGAAGTCCGGCGCCCCGCTGACGCCCGTCACCCGGCCGTACGCGTCGATCCGCCGGGCGGCGGCCGCGAGCAGGTCCGCGCCCGCCTCGAACCACGACCGGGCCAGCCACCCGTCGGCCACTCCGGTGAGGGCCGCGTACCCGAGCAGCTGGGCGGTGTTGGCCTCGCGGAACGCGTCCGGCTCGTCCAGCACGTCGGGGAAGAGGCCGTCCGCGCCCCGGTACGCGAGGCAGGCGGTCAGCACCTCCTCGACGTGCCCGGCCAGCCCGGCGCGGAGGTCACCCGGCCAGTCCGGCGCGAGCCGCAGCGCGCGGGCGATTCCGGCGACCACCCAGCCGTTGCCGGTGCCCCAGGGGCCGGGCCGGTCCGGTTCGCCCCGGTCCTCGTCCCAGCGGGCGGCGTACAGGCCGGTGCGCGCGTCGTACAGCCTTCGCCGGTGCCCCGCGACCTGGGCGGCGGCCGCCTCGGTCCGGCCGGTGAGCGCCAGCAGCGGTACCACCATGTAGATCGTGTCCGCCCAGACCTGGCGGCCGTCGAGCAGGTGGAACAGCGTGCCGTCGGCGGCCCTCGGTGCCCGGCGGGTCAGCCAGTCGAGCTGGGCGTCCAGCGCCACGCCGTACCGCCGGTCGCCGGTGCGGCGCGCGGCGTGCCGGACCACCTCACCGCACGCGGCGCCGTTCACCGCGCCCACTGAGCCGGCCGGCTCCCCGAGCCGCCCGTCCGGCCTCTGCCGGGTCACCGCGGCGTCGGCGACCAGCACCGCGGCCTCGTCCAGGCCCAGGTCGAGCAGTGCCTGACCGAGGATCCCCTGCTCCCAGGACTCACGCTGCATGGTCAGCAGCGCGAGCAGCACCCGGTCGGCGGTGGCGTCCCCGGTTGTCGGCATGGGCCCAGGGATACCCGCCGCTCCGCCGCACCTCACCCGGACCGGGTGAGTTCGCCTCACCCGCGACGCGGGGACGCTGCGGGACGAGCGGCGCCGGCAGGCGGGCGCCCGCGACCACCGACGAGGAGGCCCGATGAGCGTCTCGGCCGTGGAACATCTGACCCGGGGGACCGCCGGCCGGCACCCGGAGCTGCCCGAGACCACCTCCGGCACCATCCGCCTGGATCTGCGCGTCGAGGGCTGCACCGAGCACTGGTACCTGACCATCGACCGGCAGGACGTCCGGGTGGACCGCCTGGCCGAGGAGGCGGACCTGGTGGTCGGCGCGAACCGGGAGGTGTTCGACCGGATCGCGGCGGGGCGCCTGCACCCGGCCGCCGCGCTGCTGCGCAACGACCTCGCCGCGCGCGGCGAGCTGAAGCTGCTGATGACGCTGCGCCGGATCTTCCCCGGCCCGCCGGACGCCCGGGATCCCCGCGACGTGGCCGGTGAGCGGGCGGCGGCCCGATGAGGGAGGAACTGGTCCACGTCCTCGCGGGCAACGCGTTCGCGTTGAGCGACGCGCAGGGCGACATGGAACGCGACCCGTGCGCCCCGATCGGCCTGTTCTCGTTCGACACCCGGTTCCTGTCCCACTGGGTGCTCACGATCGACGGCGAGCGGCTGCACGCGCTGTCCCGCGACGACCTGACCTACTTCGAGACCCGCTTCGTGCTGGTGCCGGGCGCGGCCAGCCACTACGTGGACGCCGACGTCTCGGTGATCCGGCACCGCTCGATCGACGAGGCGTACCACGAGAGCCTCACGGTGCTGAACCACTCGGCCGAACCCGCCGAGTACACGGTGCGGATGGAGATGGCCGGCGACTTCGCCGACACCTCCGAGATCCTGCGTCCCGGCCCGCGTCACCCGACCGTCATCCCCGAACCGGAGCAGCAGCGGCTGCGGATCCGGTACGAGCGCGGGCGGTTCACCCGGGAGACGTGCGTCTCCAGCACCGTCCCGGGCGAGGTGGACGCGCGCGGGATGACCTTCCGGATCCGCGTCGAGCCGCATGGCGAGTGGCACGTCGACCTGCACGTCGCCTTGATCATCCAAGGCGCGGGCGGACGGGACCTGCGGGCCGACATCGAGTCCCACAGGCAGCACGTCCGCCAGGACATGCGGGACGGCCTCGAACGGTGGTTCGACCGGGCGCCGCAACTGGTCTCCGACCGGTCCGCGCTGACCGCCGTGTACCGGCAGGCCCTGACCGACCTGGCCGCCCTGCGGTACATGCCGCTGGCCTACACCGACCGGGTGCCGGTCGGCGGGATGCCCTGGGCGATGGCGCTGTACGGGCGGGACGCGCTGATCACCTGCCTCCAGACGCTGCCGTTCACGCCCGAGCTGACCCCGGGCACGCTGCACATGCTGGCGATGGTGCAGGGCGGCCGGCTCGACGACTACCACGAGGAGGAGCCCGGCAAGATCGTCGCTGAGTTGCGATACGGCGAGGCGGCCGCGTTCGAGGAGCAGCCCACCGCGATCTACTACGGGGCGGCCGACACCACGCCGCTGTTCGTGATCCTGCTCGACGAGTACGAGCGCTGGACCGGTGACACCGACCTGGTCAACGAGTTGCGGCACCCGGCCCGGATGGCGCTGGACTGGCTGACCCGGTACGGCGACCAGTGCGGCGACGGCTACCTGCGCTACCGGCCACGCAACACGGTGAACGGGGTGGCCAACCAGACCTGGCGGAACACACCTGCGGCGATCGTCGACCGGGACGGGGTGGAGCCGCCGTACCCGCGCGCCACGTGCGAGCTCCAGGGGTACGCGTACGACGCGCGGATCAGGGGCGCCCGCCTGGCCCGGGAGTTCTGGGACGACCCGGGCTACGCCGAGCGCCTGGAGGCCGACGCGGCGCGTCTGCGGGAGCGGTTCAACAATGACTTCTGGCTGCCGCAGCGGGGCTACTACGCGCTGGCGCTCACGCCGGACGGCGAGCCGGTCGACGCGCTCACCTCGCACCTGGGGCACCTGCTGTGGAGCGGCATCGTGGAGCCGGACCGGGCCGACGCGCTGGCCGGGCACCTGCGCGGGCCGGACCTGTTCTCCGGCTGGGGCGTGCGCACCTACGCGCAGGGGCAGATGCCGTACAACCCGGTCGGCCCGCACCTCGGCGCGGTCTGGCCCTGGGACAACGCGATCGTCGCGGCGGGCCTGCGGCGGTACGGCTTCGACGAGGAGGCGGCCGACATCGCCGCGGGCGTGTTCGCGATGGCGGAGACGCTCGGCGGCTCGGTCCCGGAGGCGATCGCCGGCTACCCCCGCGCGCTGACCAAGTACCCGGTCCAGTTGCCGGAGGCCGGGCGACCGCAGTCGTGGGCCTCCGGTGGGCTGCTGATGCTGCTGGCGACGATGCTGGGGTTGCGTCCGTGCGGGGAGAACCTGCTGGTGAACCCGGCCGTCCCGAGCGGGTTCGGGCGGATCGAGCTGCTCGACGTGCCGGGCCGGTGGGGAAGAGCCGACTCGTACGGCCGGGAACGCGGCTCGGGCCGGCGGATGCGCGCCGGCCGGCCGGCCCACCGGGCCGCCTGACCGGGCCGCCTGACCGGCCGCCGCTCAGGCCGAGCCGGTGGTCTCCCGCTGGGCTGCCGTCGAGGCGCCCGGCTCGGCTGCCGTCGTCGGCTCCACCGGCCCGGCCGCGGGTGGCTCCTCCGCCGCATCGGCACGCCCGGCCCGGGCGAGCAGCCGGTCCACGCCCACGAACAGCAGGCCCAGCAGCCAGAACACCGCGGCGAACCCGACCGCGCTGACCGCCACCCCGTCGTAGCCCAGCTCGCCCGCGTCGATGAACGGGTACGGGTACCTGTCCACGATCAGGCCGCGTACCAGCGCGAACCCGAGGTATCCGAGCGGGAACACCAGCCACCAGGCGGCGTAACGGGGGCGCAGCCGGCCGCGCCTGTCGAACAGCGCCCAGTCGGCGACCGCCAGCAACGGCACCACAGTGTGCAGGAACTGGTTGCCCCACCACTCGCCCGGTTGCCGGTCCGGCTGGGTCATCGCGAACGGGCTGGCCGGGTTGGCCAGCACCAGGTGGTAGACCGTGCCGGTGATGGTGATGTAGAGGGTCACAGCCCCCTTGAGGACGCTCGGTGGCTCCGGCCGGTCGCGCAGCGCGCACCAGGCGGCGTACAGGGCGAGGACGCCGACCGCCACGTTGCTCTGGATGGTGAAGTACGGCAGCAGTCCGGTCACCGTGGCCGGGCCGAGCGCGGTGAGGACGATGCCGGCCAGCACGGCGAGCACCACTGCGAGGCGGAGGAGGATCGCCGGTAGGCGACGCCGGGGGGTCACGGGGGGCAAGTTACCAGCCGGTCGTCAGCCGGGACGCCGCCCGGGCGGGGTGCCGGACGGCCGGCCGACGTGCCCGGGCGGGAGGTCGTCCACGCCCGGCGGCCCGCCGGACGGGTGGACCGGGTGCGCGGACCTGCCGCCGCCTCGCCCGCCGGCCTTTCCCGGCGGATCGTCGCCCAGCAGCCCGGCGCAGTAGTCCGGCACGCGGTCGTGACCCCCGGCGGCGGCGACGAGGCCGCTGAAGGCGGGTGTGGCCAGGGCCCGTCCCCGCTCCGGCTCGGCGACGGCCCGGTACGCGACGCACAGGCCGGGCGGCGAGGACGGGTGTGGTGTCCGGGGCGCCGGTGAGCCGGCCGGCGGGCTCGGCCGGGCCGACGGCGCAGGGGGCGCGGTGACGACCGGCGGCGCTGCCGGACGTGCGGCGCGCGGCAGGTTCCCGGTCGCGGCGAGCGCGACGCCGCCGGTCAGGGACGCGGCCAGTGCGGCCACTGCCACCCGTACCCCGAACCGGGCACTGCGGCGACGGCGCATCCACCGGGCGGCCCGGAACGCCGCTACCGCTGCCGCCTCGCCGTCGAGCTCGCCCGTGCCGGGCGCGGCGCGGACCGCGTCCAGCACGGCGGCCAGTCCCGGCGGAGCGGTCGGCTTGTCGCCGGAGCGGCCGACGAGCAGCCGCTCGACGGTTTCCTGGTCCAGGCCGGATGCGTCCATCTCGTCACCCTCAGCGCCGCCACCCGGCCGGGCGTCACACTCCGGCGCGCCGAGGAGCCGGTGAGGTCGGTCACCCGGCGCCGGTCACGGCCCCGGGGCATCTCCGGTTGCCGATGTCCCGCACTCGCGGTGAACTGAATTACATGGGTGTCATCAAGGTGGGCACGTCCTCCTGGGCCGACCAGATGCTGGTCCGCTCCGGCTGGTATCCGCGCGGGGTCAACACCCCCGCCGGCCGGCTCGGCTGGTACGCCGAGCGGTTCGGACTGGTCGAGGTGGACACGTCGTACTACGCCGTGCCGGCGCCGGAGACGACGGCGGGCTGGGCGGCCGCCACCCCGGACGGTTTCACCTTCGACGTCAAGGCGTTCCGGCTGTTCACCGGCCACCACACGCCGGTCGACGCGCTGCCCCGCGACCTGCGTCCGGCCGGCGGCCCGAACCGGATCCGCTGGCGTGACCTGCCCGCCGGGGCGTACGACGAGTTGTGGGACCGGTTCCACGCGGCGCTGGCGCCGCTCGCGGCGGCCGACCGGCTCGGTGCCGTGCTGTTGCAGTTCCCGCCGTGGCTGGCCCGCGGCGAGGCGGCCCGGCGGCGGATCCTGGACGCCGCGCGGCGCTGCCGCCCCTGGCCGGTCACCGTCGAGCTGCGGCACTCGTCCTGGTTCGACGGGGACGCGATGGCCGACACCGTCACGTTCCTGCGTGAACACGACCTCGGGTACGCCTGTGTGGACATGCCGCAGGGGCACGTCTCCTCGGTGCCGCCGATCCTGGTCGCCACCACCGACCTGGCCGTGATCAGGTTCCACGGGCACAGCACCGCCTGGGAGAGCGGCGACAAGCAGGAGCGGTTCCGCTACGCCTACGGCGAGCGGGAGCTGCGGCACTGGTCGGTGCTGCTGCGCGAACTGGCCGACCAGTGCGCCGAACTGCACGTGCTGATGAACAACTGCTGCGGCGACCAGGCCCAGCGCGACGCCGCCCGCCTGGCCGGCCTGCTCGGCGTCGCGCCCGCCGCCGCGCGCGCCTGACGTTTCCTCAGCCGTCGTCCGGGTACCGCCGGGGGCATGGACGACAGCGAAGGGGGATCGGTGGAGAAGCGGCGCGGCGAGGACGAGCGAGACCCGCGAGCGACCCGGGAGGCAGAGGAGGCGCACGGCGGCAGCATGGCGCCGGGCCTGGTCGACGACACCGGGCACCCGGTGGCCGAGTCACCGGTGCCGGACAACGAGCCGTCGGTGCCGGGTGGTCCGGGCGAGGACGGCACCGGCTCCTGACGGCCTAGGGACGCGTCTCCGGGCGCATCCCGGTCGCCTCCTCCAGCGCGTTGTCGCCGAGGTCGCCGTCCGCCCTGTCGTCCGGGAACGTCCGTCCCGACGGCGCCGGATCCGGCGGCGCGCCCGGCCCGGCCTCGGGCGTCCGGGTCGGCTCGACGGATCCGAACCCGTGCCGGCCCGCCTCCGGTTCGCCCGGCCCGGCGCCGGCCGCCCGGCGCTCGCCGAGCCGCCCCTCGGGTACGGCGGTCTCCTCGCTGCCCTCGTCCATCGGGTCGCTGTCACCGGCGCCCCACGGCGGGTCGGCGTCGAAGCCGTCGGTGGTGCCCCACGGCGCGGCCGACTCCGGTCCGCGCCCGTCACCCGTACCCGGCCGGTCCCTGCTGGTCATGGTCACCTCGCCTGGCTGCTGATGTCCGTGCCGCCCGTCGACGGACGGTCTGGTCCCGGGGCACCGCGCGGCCGGTGACCCACCCCGATGTGGGTCGCCGGCCGCGCGGTGGTCAACGGGCCGCCCCGACCAGATGACGTCCGGCCGCGCCCACGGCGGCCACCTTGCCGATGTTCTTCGGCGCGGACATCAGCCCGCCCGCGCGGTCGAGCATGCCCCGGAACACCTGGCCCGGTTTCTGCTGCTCGCCCATGTACGCCGACACCACGACGAGCGCGCCGGTCAGCGCCGGGACCGCCCACTGGAGCAGCTTCATCTGCCGCTGGCTGGCCGCGACGTTCGCCGGGGTGTGGTGGTTGGGTTCGGTGGTCCCCTCGACCGGCGGGCCGCCGGCCTTCTCCAGCCGCATGCCGACCAGCCGGCTGTAGCCGGTCACCGCCAGCGCGCCGACTGTCAGCGCGGTCTTCACCGCGCTCATCTTCCCCACGCCCGCCTGGCGGGCCATCCGCGGGCTCTCGGTGACCAGTTCACCGACCGCGCCGGCCAGGTGCGCGCCGATCGCTGCCGCGTTGACCGGTGTCCACCGCGCCCACCCGGCCGAGGCCACCGGCAGCCGCTCGGTCGTGTCGTTGATCCGTGCCGCCGCGCCGTTGACGCCGAGCGCCCCCATCAGGGAACCGCCGAACCAGGCCGCCAGGCCCAGGTCGTGCATCGAGCGCAGCGTGGTGTGCCGTTCTGACATCAGATCCCCCTCCGCCGTGTTCGGGCGGTGCGGCATACCCACGATCGGGCGACTCACGCCCGGCGTGGCGGGGAGGAGGGCTCAGCGGCGGGGGAGCGTGCCGGCGAACGCGGCGATCCGGTCGGCCAGGGGCGCCGCCGCGCGTACCCAGGTGAAGTGGTCGAGCGGCGCGCCCGCCTCGGCGACCGTGTAGCGGTGCCGCGTCACCGGCGCCGCGGTCAGCTTCTCGCAGAGGTGGTCGAGCGTCTCGTGCGGCGTGTACTGGTCGTCGTCGACGCTCACCGCCAGCACAGGTGTGCGGATCCGCCGCACGGCGGCCTCCGTGTCCACCCCGTCCAGTGCGGGGAAGCGGCCGGTGCGGGCCGTGTGCGCCCAGTCCCGGATGACGCCGGCGGCCTGCCGGCCGCCGAAGCCCCAGCCCGGCCAGACGCCGAGCAGCCGGGCCGTGGCCGCGATCGCCTGGGTGTACGGCAGCACGCCCCACCCGCGCAGGCCCGGGTACCGCCGCCACCACGGCAGCCCCACCGCCACCAGGGCCAGCCCGTCCACCCGGTCGTCGTCGTGCAGCGCCTGGTGCAGCACCGCCACCTGACCGCCGAGGGAGTGCCCGAGCAGCAGCCGGGTACGGCCGTCCAGCCGGGGCTTGAGCGCGTCGAGCACGGCGCCGACGTCGGTGGCCATCTCCTGGTAGCCGTAGCGGCAGGCGCGCGACGGCGCGGGGGTGCTCTCGCCGGTGCCGCGCAGGTCGGCCACGATCACCGCGAGCCCGGCGTCGCGCAGCGCGGCGGCGAACGGCCGGTAGTAGCGGGCGCGTACGCCCATGGCCGGCCAGATCAGCACCACCGGCGCGCCGGGCGGACCGGCCGGCTCCGGGTAGACCTGCACGCCGATGCGCGCGCCGTCGACGTCCACGAACTCCTGGGTGTAGTCCCCGCTCACCCGGATCAGGGTACGGCCCGAACCTACCGGTGGGTAGCAAGGGGTGGCCGGACCCGTTCGCCCCGCGCCCCTGCCCTCGGGTTCCGCCCCCGACCAGGAGATCGCCGACTTCTCCGCGGGCCCGTCGCCTCCGCCGTGGAGGCTCCGGGCGCTGGACGGGCCCCCTCGTGCCGGAAAATCGGGTCTGCGGAGGTCCTGTCTCGCGGCGGGGCGTCAGCCCGGCAGCATCCCGGGACCGAACACCTCGTAGGCGATCCGCTCGGCCGGCACACCCCGGCGCAGCAGGTTGCCCCGGACCAGGTTCATGAACGCGACCGGACCGCACAGGTGCGCGGCCGCCCCGGCGGGCAGCGGGAGCCGGTCCGGGTCGATCAGCCCGGCGGACACCTCAGCCTTCAGGCCGGGCAGGTCGGCCCCGGCGGCGTCGAGATACCAGAGGTGGACGGCCAGGTTCGGCAGCCGCTGCTGGAGCACGGGGAGTTCCGCGCGCAGCGCGTGTGCCTCGGCGTCCCGGTCGGCGTGCGCCAGCGTCACCTGGCGTCCGGGGTTCCGGTCGGCCAGGTGGGCCAGCGCCGCCATCGCCGGGGTGAGCCCGATGCCGGCGCTGATCAGCAGCAGCGGCCCGTCGCCGCCGGTGGCGTCGACCTCGCCGAACGCGGGGCTCAGCCGTAGCGTGTCGCCGACCGCGACCCGGTCGTGCAGGTGGCCGGAGACCATGCCGTCGGGCGCACCGCCCTCGCCGCGTACGCGCTTCACTGTGATCCGCCACGTGTCGGCGCCCGGGCGGCCGGAGAGGCTGTACTGGCGGATCTGCTGTCCCCGGCCGCCGTCCAGGTCGACGGCGACCGAGACGTACCGGCCGGGGGTGAAGCCGGGCGCGGCGCCGCCGCCGGCCGGCGCGAGGGTGAGCGAGACGACGTCGGCGCTCTCCCGGGCCCGGCCGGTCACCCGCCAGTCCTGCCACACCGGACCGCCCTCGGGCACGCCGGCGCCCGCGTACAGCCGCGCCTCGCGGGCGATCAACTCGCAGGCCAGCAGCCAGTAGACCTCGTCCCAGGCGGCGGCCACCTCCGGCGTGACCGCGTCGCCGAGCACCTCGCCGACCGCGGCGAGCAGGTGCCGGCCGACGATCGGGTACTGGGTGGCGGTGATGCCGAGCGAGGCGTGCTTGTGCGCGATCCGGTCCAGGACCGGTCCCCACGGCATGCCGGTGTCGCCGGTCAGGTGCGCCGCGTACGCGACCACCGCCGAGGCGAGCGCGGCCTTCTGCGCTCCGGTGGCCTGGTTGCCCCGGTTGAACAGGTCCAGCAGGTCCGGGTGGGCGTCGAACATCCGCTGGTAGAAGCGGCCGGTGATGGCCTCGCCGTGCGCCTGCACGACGGGCAGGGTGGCGGTCACGACCGCAGCTGAGGATTCCGAGAGCACGACCGAATCTCCTTCCGGGGTTCGAACAGGTCGATCTCCACGAAACAGGAATCCACGATTCCTCTTTCAGGGCCGAAGGTCCCGGTGCCGGGGTGGCAAGAGTCACCGTGAATCTGCTGGTGTCCCGGACGGCGCCGAGTGGCTAGGGTCGGTGCGTGAGGCTGAACCGGTCGACCGACATGGCGTTGCGGATCGCCATGCTGACCGCCGCGTCCCCGGTCCGGGCCACAGTCGACGAACTCGCCACCCGGCTCGAACTGCCCCGCAGCCACGTCGCCAAGGTGGTGCAGCGGCTGCAACGCATCGGCGTCCTGGTGACCATCCGGGGCCGCTCCGGCGGCGTGGCCTTCGCCGAACACGCCGGGGACATCACCGTCGGGCGGGTGGTCCGCGCCTTCGAGGGCGACGGCGAGGTGGTCGACTGCGCGCAACCGGTCTGCCCGCTGGTCGCGGAGTGCCGGCTGCGCGGTGAGCTGCGCCGCGCGCAGGCCGCCTTCCTCGCCGTGCTCGACGGGGTACGCCTCGGCGACCTGGTCGACGGATCCGCCGGCCCGCTCCTGCTCAGCCTCGGCGCGCCACCGGCAGGCCGCTGATGGCCGTCTCCCATCCGATCTTCTCCCGGCTCTTCGCCCGCGCCAGCGTCGCGATGGACCAGGCCGGGATGGCCGAGCACCGCGCCCGCCTGGTCGCCGGGCTGCGCGGCCGGGTGGTCGAGGTCGGCGCGGGCAACGGGCGCAACCTCGCGCACTACCCACCGGGGGTGACCGGCGTGGTCGCCGTCGAGCCGGAGCCACGCCTGCGTGCCCTGGCCCGCGCCGCCGCACCCGGAGCCCGGATACCTGTGACGGTCGTCGCCGGTCTCGCCGAGACGCTGCCGGTCGCCGACGGCGCCGCCGACGCGGTGGTGCTGTCGCTCGTGCTCTGCTCGGTGCCGGACCAGGCGGTCGCGCTGGGCGAGGCACGCCGGGTGCTGCGGCCCGGCGGCGAACTGCGCTTCTACGAACACGTGGTGGCGCAGACGCCCGGCCTGCGCCGGGCCCAGCGCCTGGCCGACGCCACGCTCTGGCCGCTGTTCTGCGCCGGCTGCCACACCGCCCGGGACACGGTGGCCGCGATCCGGGCCGCCGGGTTCGAGGTGACCGCGCTGGACCGCTTCCGCTTCCCGCCGACCGGGCTGCCGGCCCCGGCCTCGCCGCACGTCCTCGGCACCGCGATCCGGGCCTGACGCCGGACCGGGCCGGTTCTTCCGGCCCGGTCCGGCGCGCTCAGCTCACGCTCACCGTGCCGTCCGGGGCGCGGACGCAGGAGACGGTACGGACGCCGGTCGCCGCCGCCCCGGCCAGGCACCGGCCGAGCACCTTGTGTCCGGCGGCGTTCGGGTGCCACGACTCCTGGCAGGTCTGGAAGTACGTGCCGCAGGCGTTGGCGATCCGCTGGATGTCGAGCTTGTCGTATCCGGAGAGGCTGGTGACGAACGTGCCGCTCGGGCCGTCCATCAGCCGGATCGGCGTGGCCAGGGCATTGCCCGGGCTGCCAGTCGACTCGCAGAGCCGGGCGCCGTCGAACGCGCGCTGCACGTTCAGGTAGACCAGGTCGTCCTGCGGGAACTCGCCGGCGAGCGTGCCGCGTACCGAGCTGACGAGCGTGCCGAGCCCCTGCGAGAAGCGGTGGCCGGGCGCCAGGCTGGCCCGGTGGATCGGGCAGCCGGCCGCGTACCGCTCGGCGCCCAGCGCGCGGAACTTGTCCCGGGTGTCGTCGCGGCTGTCCTCGGTCCAGTAGGTCTGGTTCAGCTCGAACGGCAGCGGGTTGGTGTAGTCCTGGAACACCACCCGGTGCTGCCCGTCGGCGTCGATCTGGTCCAGCGTGGTGAGCAGTTGCCGCAGCGCCGTTGTGGTCTCCGCGGTGGCGGCGGCGAACTGCGCGGCCGTGCCCAGGTCGGCGTCGGTGCACGGCTTCTGCTCCACCGGCCCGCCCAGGTACGCCCAGAACTCCCACCAGCCGGTCCACGCGTCGGCGATGAACCGGTTGGCGCACTTCTCCGCCACGCTGCCGAAGGTGAACGAGCTGTTGTTCGAGCCGAGGCCGACGAGCACCAGATCGATGTCGTGGGTCCGCGCCACCGACCGGAGCTGGTCGAGCTGGGCGGCCACCTGCCGCCCCTTGGTCCGGGTGGCCGAGGCGCTGGCGATGTCGTACGGCTGGCCGCCCGAGCAGGCCAGGTTGAACCGCGCGGAGATGCCGGGCAGGTCGGCCTGGAACAGCGAGGCGTTCGGGGAGCGGTGGCAGAAGTAGGCGTTGGCGTTGGCGGCGGACCAGCCGGGGAAGCCCTGGGCCACCCCGTTGACGTCCACGACCGGCGCGTACGCCCCGGCGCCCTCACCGCTGATGAAGCTGTCTCCCAGCGCCACCGCGGCGGTGGGCAGTGCGGCGGCTGCGGGCCGGGCGGGCGCCGCGGCGGCGGGTAACGCCACCGTGGCGAGCGCCAACGCCGCCGCGAGCACGGAACGACGGAACACGGACATGCCCGACCTCCCAAGACATCGAAATGTGAAAGATTCTTCAGGGGGGCGATCAGATCACGCACGTGTGACGGACGTCAATGGTTCGACATCAGTGGCCCCGCATCGGGGAAGACATCCGGTGCCCGGGTCGTTGTGCCGCCTGGAGCCCCGGCCCGTCCCGCCGGCCGCCGTACGCGGCCGCGGCGCGGACCCGGCCGGCAGGCCGATCGCGCAACGCACCGCCCCGGTGCCGCCGACCTGTCAGGGCACCCGGCTAGGCTCGCTCCGGCGCGCCGCGCCCGGCGATCATCGTGGGGGGATCACACGGTGAACGGCACCACACCGCCGAGACCTGGGAGTACGACCAGTTGACCGCACAGCCTGAGACCCTCTACGGGGCCGACGACCTGACGCATCTGGAGGGCCTCGACGCCGTCCGCAAGCGCCCGGGCATGTACATCGGCTCGACCGACAGCCGTGGCGTGGGTCACCTCGTCAACGAGATCCTCGACAACTCGACCGACGAGGGTGTCGCCGGTCACGCCACCAAGGTCGACGTGATCCTGCACGCCGACGGCTCGGTCCAGGTCGACGACGACGGCCGGGGCATCCCCACCGACGTGCACGCCAAGTCCGGCATCTCCGGCGTCGAGCTGGTGCTGACCCGCCTGCACGCGGGCGGCAAGTTCGGCGGCTCCGGCTACAAGACCTCCGGCGGCCTGCACGGCGTCGGCGCGTCGGCGGTCAACGCGCTGTCCCGCCGCTTCGACGTCACCGTCCGGCGCGGCGGCAAGGTCCACGCCATGTCGTTCCGCCACGGCGTACCGGGCGTCTTCGACGGCGACGGCCCGGACGCGCCGTTCACCCCCGGCCCCGGCCTGCAGATCGTCGGCGCGATGAAGCGCGGCCAGCGCACCGGCACCTCGATCCGGTGGTGGCACGACCCCCGCTACTTCGAGACCGGCGCCACGCTTGACACCGAGACGGTCCGGCTCAAGCTGCGCAACACCGCGTTCCTCGTCCCCGGCGTGGCTTACCGGCTGCGCGACGAGACCGGCGAGGAACCCGGCGAGGAGAGCTTCCACTTCCCCGACGGCCTCACCGACATGGTGGAGTTCCTCGCCCCGGCCGGCGACCGGCCGGTCTCCGGCACGCTGCTGGTCACCGGCGAGGGCACCTACCGGGAGAACGCCGCCGACGCCAACGGCGTCATGCAGTCCAACGTGCAGCGCCGCGCCGAGGTCGAGGTGGCGTTCCGCTGGGGCACCGGCTACGAGCGCACCGTCGAGTGCTTCACCAACACCATCCGCAACGCCCACGGCGGCACCCACCGCAAGGGCTTCGAGCGGGCGCTGGCCCGTACCCTCGCCGACGCCGCCCGCAACGCCCGCGGCCTGCTCAAGCCCAAGGAGGACGCGCCCACCCTGGACGACGTCCTGGAGGGCATGACCGCCGTGGTGCACGTGCGCATCCCCGAACCGCAGTTCACCTCGCAGACCAAGGACGAGCTGTCCACCGCCGGCATCACCAAGGTGCTCCAGGGTCTGGTCGAGGCGCACCTCAAGAGCTGGCTGGAGGACCGCCGGACCAAGGCCGAGGCCCGTACGGTGCTGCAGAAGATCGTCGACGCGGCCCGCGTCCGGCTCACCCAGAAGCAGCAGAAGGACGCCGCCCGCCGCAAGACCGCGCTGGAGGGCGCGGCCATGCCGGCCAAGCTCGTCGACTGCCGCGCCACCGGCGTGGAGCGCAGCGAGCTGTTCATCGTGGAGGGCGACAGCGCGCTCGGGACGAGCCGCATGGCCCGCTCCTCCGAATACCAGGCGCTGCTGCCGATCCGCGGCAAGATCCTCAACGTGCAGAAGGCCAACCTCCAGCAGGTGCTGGACAACGCCGAGTGCGCCGCGATCGTGCAGGTGCTCGGCGCCGGCTCCGGCCGTACGTTCGACCTGTCCGCCCTGCGGTACGGCCGGGTGCTCATCATGGCCGACGCGGACGTCGACGGCGCGCACATCCGTACCCTGCTGATCACGCTGTTCGCCCGCTACATGCGGCCGCTGATCGAGGCCGGTCGGCTCTACGCGGCGATGCCGCCCCTGCACAAGATCACCACGAAGGGGCGCAACCCGCAGACCGTCTACACCTACACCCAGGCCGAGATGGAGGCGACGGTCCGCAAGCTGGAGAAGGCCGGCAAGCAGATCGTCACGCCCATCCCGCGCTTCAAGGGCCTCGGTGAGATGGACGCCGACGAGCTGTGGGAGACAACCATGAACCCGGCCACCCGGGCGGTCCGCCGGATCACGCTCGACGACGTCGAGGCCGCCGAGCGGATCCTCGAACTGCTCATGGGGGAGAAGGTCGAGCCCCGCCGCAACTGGCTGATCGACTCCGCCGACCGGGTCGACCGCGACGCCATCGACGCCTGACCAACGGGTTCGTCTCGGAAGGAAACCGCACCATGGCACGCCGCAAGGACGACCGCGCGAAGGCGGACCTGGCCGCCTTCGACCAGGCCGGCGCCCGCGTCTTCGACAACCCGCTGGTCACCGAGGTCTCGGACTCCTACCTGGAGTACGCGTTCTCGGTCATCCACTCCCGCGCCCTGCCCGACGCGCGCGACGGGCTCAAGCCGGTGCACCGGCGCATCCTCTGGTCGATGCACGAGCAGGGCCACCGGCCGGACCGCGGCCACGTCAAGAGCGCCCGGATCGTCGGCGACGTGATGGGTAAATACCACCCGCACGGCGACACCGCGATCTACGACGCGATGGTGCGGCTGGCGCAGGACTTCTCCCTCAACGTCCCGCTCATCGACGGGCACGGCAACTTCGGCAGCCCGGACGACGGCCCGGCCGCGGCCCGCTACACCGAGGCCCGGATGTCCCGGGAGGCGATGCTGCTCACCGGCGAGCTGGGTGAGGACACAGTCGACGTCGAGCCGAACTACGACGGCTCGCTGACCCAGCCCACGGTGCTGCCGGCGGCGTTCCCGAACCTGCTCGTCAACGGCGCGTCCGGCATCGCGGTCGGCATGGCGACGAACATGATCCCGCACAACCTCGGCGAGGTGGTCCAGGCCGCCCGGTGGCTGATCAACCACCCGGACGCCACACTCGACAAGCTCATGGAGTTCGTGCCCGGCCCCGACCTGCCGACCGGCGGGCTGCTGCTCGGCCTGGACGAGGTACGCCGCGCGTACGAGACCGGGCGCGGCGTGGTGCGCATGCGCGGCCGGGTGGAGATCGGCCCGCTGGAGGGCAGCCGCGGCCGGCAGGCCATCACCGTGACCGAACTGCCGTACGGCGTGGGCGCCGAGAAGGTCATCGCGGCCATCACCAACGAGGTGAACAAGACCAAGCGGCTGACCGGGATCGCCGACGTCAAGGACCTCACCGACCGGGAGAACGGCACCCGCCTGGTGGTGGAGTGCAAGGTCGGCGTCAACCCGCAGGCGCTGCTGGCCGACCTCTACCGGCTCACCCCGCTGGAGCAGTCCTTCGGCGTGAACAACCTGGTGCTCGTCGACGGCCAGCCCCGCACGCTCGGGCTCAAGGAACTGCTCGACGTGTTCCTGGCCCACCGCTACGAGGTGGTGACCCGGCGCAGCGCGTACCGCAAGCGCAAGCGGGAGGAGCGCCTGCACCTGGTCGACGGCCTGCTGATCGCCCTGCTCGACATCGACCGGGTGGTCAAGCTGATCCGTGCCAGCGAGGATGCCCAGGCCGCCAAGGACGGCCTGATGCAGCGGTTCAAGCTCTCCGAGATCCAGGCGACCTACATCCTGGACACTCCGCTGCGCCGGCTGACCAAGTACGACCGGCTGGAACTGGAGGCCGAGCAGGAGAAGCTGCGCGGCGAGATCGCCGAGCTGTCGAAGATCCTGGACGACGAGAAGGTGCTTCGGAAGGTGGTCTCCGACGAGCTGGCCGCCGTGGTCAAGCAGTTCGGCGCGCCGCGACGCACCACGCTCGTCGACGGCGACCTCAAGGAGGTGCTGGCCGCCTCGGTGCCCGCCGGTCCGCTGGAGGTCGCCGACGACCCGTGCCAGGTGATCCTCTCCGCCACCGGGCTGGTGGCGCGGACCGCGGCCGAGTCGGAGGAGGCCGCCGAGGCGCGCCGGCGCAGCGGCCGGGTCAAGCACGACGCGGTACGCGCCATCGTGCACTCCACCGCCCGCGGGCGGGTGCTGCTGGTGACCAGCGCCGGCCGGGCGTTCAAGATCGACGTGTTGCCGTTGCCGGTGCTGCCGGAGCAGTCCGGCACGGTGTCGCTGCGCGGCGGCATGTCGGCGGCGGAACTGGTGCCGCTGGAGCCGGGCGAGACGGTGGTCGGGCTCGCGCCGCTGGGCCCGTCCGCGCAGGGGTCGCCCGGCCTGGCGCTCGGCACCCGGGCGGGCGTGGTGAAGGTGTGCGCCCCGGACTGGCCGGTCCGCTCCGACGAGTTCGAGGTGATCTCGCTGCGTGACGGCGACGAGGTAATCGGCGCGACCTGGCTGACCGACGGCGCCGAGACGCTGGCGTTCGTCTCGTCCGAGGCGTCGCTGCTGCGCTTCGCCGCATCCGTCGTACGCCCGCAGGGGCTCAAGGGCGGCGGCATGGCCGGCATCAACCTGCCGGCCGGCGCGCGGGCGGTCTTCTTCGGCGCGATCCGCACCGACGACTCGAAGCACGGTGAGCCGATGGTGGTCACGTCGACCGGAGCGACGGTGAAGGTGACGCCGTTCAAGGCGTACCCGGCGAAGGGAAGGGCGACCGGCGGCGTACGCGCGCAGCGGTTCCTCAAGGGCGAGCTGGAGCTGTCGGTGGCCTGGATCGGCCCGCGGCCGGTGGGCGCGACGGCCACCGGCGACCCGGTGGACCTGCCCCCTGCGGACCCGCGCCGAGACGGCTCCGGTTTCGCCGTGATGCTCGGCCCGACCGTGGTGGGCCACCACATCGACCGTGACTGACGGGGTTGGGGCGGCCCGGCCCACCCGCCCCAACCGCTCAGTCGCCGCCGCTCGTCCCCTGCCTCCGCCCGCACCCGGCCCGGCGGCGTGCCCCAGCCCTCCGGCCACCCGACCCGTCCTCCCCGCTGCGCCCCTCCCGGCCCCACCCAACCCGGTTGATCAAGGAGTTAGCGGCCTTTTCACGCCCCGCGCCGACCACAAACTCCTTGATCACCGCAGCGGGCGCTCCTGCCGCACTGGGCGCCCTGGGCGGCTGGCGAGTTCCGGGCGTCTGGGCACTCGCCCCCACTCTGCACGGTCGATCATGAGGTTAGCGGCGACAAAACGGACACCGAGTGCCGCTAACCTCATGATCGACGCGGTCGGGCCCTCCGGGTGACCTGATCCCCCCCCACCGCCTGTTGACCATGAAGTTGGCGGGCGTGAATCGGGCAAACTGTGCCGCTAACTTCATGATCAACGGGGCGAGGGTGGGGCGGCGGTGGGGCGGGTCAGAGTTCGGGTTCGGGGGACTGGCGGAACTCGGGGGTCGTGCCGCGCAGGTGGGCGATCACGCGCATGCCGTGGTAGATGACCAGGGCGGCAGCAGTGCCCAGCGCGATGCCGTTGAACGACAGATCGCCGGCCGTCAGCGTGTAGTTGGCGGCGCCGATGATCACCGCCACCGCGGCGGTGAACAGGTTGATCGGGTCGTGGAAGTCGACCCGGCTCTCGATCCAGATCCGGGCGCCCAGAATGGCGATCAGGCCGTACAGCGCGGTGGTGGCGCCACCCAGCACCCCGGCCGGGACGGTGAGGATCAGCGCGCCGAACTTCGGGCAGAGCCCGAGCAGGATCGCCGTGCCGCCGGCGATCCAGTACGCGGCGGTGGAGTAGACGCGGGTCGCCGCCATCACGCCGATGTTCTCCGCGTACGTGGTGGTGCCGGAACCGCCGCCGGACCCGGCCAGCACTGTGGCGACGCCGTCGCCGAGCAGCGCCCGGCCCATGTCGCGGTCCAGGTTGCGGCCGGTCATCGCGGCGACCGCCTTGACGTGCCCGGCGTTCTCCGCGATCAGCACCAGGATCACCGGGATGACCAGCACGACGGCACGCGCGTCGAAGCTCGGCGTGTGGAACTCGGGGAAACCGACCCAGGCCGCCTGGCGCAGGCTGCTGACGGCCTGCTGGTCGAGGTTGCCGGTGAGCGCGGCGAGCACCCAGCCGACCACCACGCCGACGAGGATCGACAGCCGCGCCACGAAGCCGCGGAACAGCACAGTGGTGAGCAGGATCGCGACGAGCGTGACCACGGCGATCAGCGGCTGCGCCTTCACGCCGGTGCCGGAGCCGTCGCCGTCCCACGCGACCGGCGCGAGGTTGAGGCCGATCAGCATGACGATCGCGCCGGTGACCACAGGCGGCATCAGCGCGTCGATCCAGCGGGAGCCGGCCACCTGCACCACCACGCCGACGATCGCCAGCGCCACGCCCGCGACCACGATGCCGCCGAGGGCCGCGCCGATGCCGCCGTCGGTCTTCGCCGCCAGGACCGGCGCGATGAACGCGAACGACGACCCGAGGTACGAGGGCAGCCGGTTGCCGGTGATCAGCAGGAACAGCAGCGTGCCGAGCCCGGAGAACAGCAGCGTGGTGGCGGGCGGGAAGCCGGTGATCAGCGGGACGGTGAAGGTGGCGCCGAACATGGCGACCACGTGCTGCACGCCCACGCCGATGGTGCGCGGCCAGGAGAGCCGTTCGTCGGGTGCGACCACGTCGCCGGGGCGTACCTGGCGGCCGTCGCCGTGCAGTGTCCACGGGGACCAGCGGGAGGTGGGGGACTGGGTCATCGGTCGCCCTTCGCGTCATCGGGTGACGGGGGCGTGATCGACCCTGGGAGTTGTTTCTAGCACGTGCCCTGCGGCGATGGGGGCCCGCCCCGGCTCAGGCGACGCCTGTGGGACGGAACTGGACGCTGACCCGGGGGCCGACCGGCCGGGTGGTCTTCGGCACCGCGTGCTCCCAGGTGCGCTGGCAGGAGCCGCCCATGACCACGAGGTCGCCGTGGCCGAGCGGGAACCGCAGGCTGCCGCCGCCTCCGCCGCGCGGGCGCAGCAGCAGCGCGCGCGGGGAGCCGAACGAGACGATCGCCACCATGGTGTCGGTGTGCGCGGAGCGGCCCAGGGTGTCGCCGTGCCAGGCCACGCTGTCGCGCCCGTCGCGGTAGAGGCACATGCCGGCGGTGACGAACGGCTCGCCCAGTTCGGGCGCGTAGTGCCGGGTGAGCGCGTCCCGGGCCTCGGTGAGCACCGGGTGCGGCAGCGGCCGGCCGGCGGCGTACCAGCAGAGCAGCCGGGGCACGTCGACCTCGGTGTCGTACATGGTCCGGCGTTCGGCCCGCCACGGCACGTCGTGGCGCAGCGTGTCGAGCACCTCGTCGGAGCCGCGCACCCAGCCGGGCAGGTGATCGACCCAGGCGCCCCGGCTCAGTTCGTGCCGGCGCAGCGCCCCGGCGAGCGGGCCCAGGGTCGGGCCCTGCTCGGCCAGGTCGAGCATCGAGGGCTGGTACGCGTCGGACACGCAGCCGATCGTACCCCGCTCTCGAACAGGCGTACGACGATCAACGCCGCAGCATCCGGCGGACCTTGCCCGGGACGGCCTGCTTGATCCGCTCCCGGAGCTGCTGCGAGCGCAGCGCGTCGATGGTGGCGGTGAGCGTGGCGTTCTCGTCGCGCAGCCGTTCGATGCGGGTCAGCAGTTCGGCCGGCGTGGTGGCGGCGGCGGGCCGGACGGCCGGCGGGAACACCGTCTCGCCGACCTGCCTGTCGAAGCGCGCGGCGCTGTCGCCGTCGGCGAACGAGGTGCCGAGGTCGTGCTTGCGTAGGAACGCGGTGATGGTCTCGAAGCGGGCCTTGTGGCCGTCGTTGAGCGCTGTGTAGTCGGCCTCCGCGTAGAGGTCGGCGGCGTCCACGTCGGCCGGCACGTCCCGCATGATCCGGTGCGGGATGCCGAAGTAGCGGGCCAGTTCCAGGGTGCGCGAGTCGTGCGCGAACAGGTAGCCGGGCGTGCCCGCCACGAGCGCGGTGATGGTGCCGTGGATGCGGGTGCCGAACGCGAAGTCGTACCCGGACAGGTGCGACATCCAGGTCCACGGGTCGACGAACATGCGCACCTTGTCCTCGGCGAACAGCGGGTGCGAGGTGTGCAGCGGGATGTCGCTGCTCTGGCCCCGGTGCTCGGGCGCGTCGCCGTAGAGCAGGGTGCCGAGCGTGCGCAGGTCCTGCGGCACGTAGCAGAGGTTCGGGTAGCGCTCCTGGTGGTGGCGGACCACCGCGGCCATCGAGCGGACGTACGGGGAGATGGTCAGTGCGACCTTCGAGTCGGCGGTCAGCTCCGGGCGGCTCTTCTCCAACTGGAACGTGTCGCCGTGCAGGAACATCGACGGGCAGCCGATCTGCTCCACGGCGGAGAAGCCCAGCGCGTTGAGGTAGCTCTCGGTCACCTCGCCGCGTACGCCGATGCTGTGCGACCGGTCCAGCACGGCCTTGCAGAACGCGCGGACCGGCTCGTCGATCGGCCGCAGGTACTCGCGGTCGCCGTCGACGTTCGTCTGCACGCCGACGCCGAGCACCACCACCGGGATCTTCAGCCGTTCGATCAGCCGGGTCAGCGGCGTCAGGCGGTGCACGAAGCTGCGGCGGAACGCGTTCGCCAGCGGTACGACGAACACGTCGTGCCGCTCGTTGATCTCGTCGGCGAGCCGCGGGTCGGCCGGAGTGCGTGTCGGTGTGATCTCGGCCGAGGAGGTGGCGAGCAGCTTGTGTGCGGCGTGGCTGAAGACCAGGTTGCCGCTGTTGTCCCCGATCCAGTTGCCGGCGAACGTCTCCTCGGGCGTGAGGACGTCGAACGGGCCCTTGCGGGCGCGGAGCAGGATCCGCTGGTGCATCCGGTTCGCTCACCTTCCGTACGGCACGGCGTGCGGGCGGGAGCCGGGTGGGTGCCCGCGCGTGCAGAACGGAAATCCTATCCGCCGCCCGAGCGGAGCCGAGCGGACGTCGGCTCGCCGGGAACGTCCCGGTTCCCCGGGGTAGGGTGCCCGGAATGACCAGCGCGCCGACCGTCACCCGTGCCCCGCGACTGCCGTCGCTGACCGGATTGCGGTGGATGGCCGCGCTGCTGGTCTTCGGCTTCCACGCCGGGACCATGGGGATCATCGCCGAGCCGCACCTGAAGCCCCTGGTCGACAAGGCGTTCAGCCTGGGCCTGTCCGGCGTCGAGTTCTTCTTCATCCTCAGCGGGTTCGTGCTGGTCTGGTCGTACCGGGACGGGGAGCGCGCGTGGACGTTCCTGCGCCGCCGGTTCGCCAAGATCTACCCGAACCACGTGGTGACGTTCGTCGCGGCGCTGGCCGTAGCGGCCTGGTTCGCCGACCCGGTCGTGCCGTGGGCCGCGATCGCCAACTTCTTCCTGGTCCAGGCGTGGATCCCGCTGGGCGGCTACTTCTACAGCGTCAACAACGTGAGCTGGTCGCTCTCCTGCGAGCTGGCCTTCTACCTGTGCCTGCCGCTCGTGGTGCCGTGGCTGCGCCGGGCCCGTACCGGCGTGCTGCGGACCGTGCTGGTCGCGGCGCCGCTGCTCATCCTGGCGCTGTGGCCCGGCCAGCAGCTCGTGCCGGAGGAGCAGCGGTGGTGGTTCACCCAGATCTTCCCGGTGACCCGGTCGCTGGAGTTCTGGATGGGCGTGGCCGCCGCCGAGCTGATGCGCCGGCACCGCTGGCGCGGACCGAACCTCGCCGTCGCCACCGGGCTCTTCGTCGCCACCTGGGTGGTCGCCGCGCTGTGGATCCCGGCCGAGTTCTGGGCGGCGCTGCTCGCTGTCGCGTACCTGCTGGTCATCGCCGCCGCGGCGGACGCCGACGTGCGCGGCCGCCCCACCCCCTGGCGGTCCCGGGCGATGGTCTGGCTCGGTGAGGTCTCGTTCGCCTTCTACCTGGTGCACGTGCTCGTCATGGTCACTGTGCTGCGGCTGACCGGGCACTGGGGGACCGGGCTGCCCGGCTGGCGCGGCCCGGTCGCGGTGCTCGGCTTCCTGGTGGTCACGCTCGCGCTGGCCGCCGCGCTGCACCGTTGGGTGGAGACACCGATGATGCGCCTGCTCGGCCCGTCCCGCCGGGCCCGCGCGGCGTCGCGCGCACCGGCCGTGCCGGCTCCGCGCGAGCCCGCCGAGGCCGCCACCAGCCCGGCCGCCGACGGCGGCGCGAGGCCCGTCACCGGTCCGGCCGAGGACATCGAGTACGCCGGGCGGCGTCGCCCGGACTGACACGCGCACACGTCCGCCTGTCGATCCGCGACACGCCGTGCGGCGGTGCGTTCGTGGGGGATCGGCGGTAATTTGTACCCGTGCTTCCGATCGCGCTCACCTGCCCCGTGTGGTGGGTGGCGCGCTGGACCGCCCGGATGCTCGCCAGTCTCGCCGTGGTCGTCGCCTGTTCGTTCGGCGCCGCCACGCTGCCGGCCGGTGTCGCCGCTGCCGCCCCGGCTCCGGCGGTCGCCGCCTCGACGTACACGGTCACCGGCGCCTCGACCGCGACGCGGCCGGAGGCCGACCGCGTGGCCGAGCGGCAGGCCGCTCCCGCCGGGGTTCCGGCGCCCGCGCCCCGGGCGGCCGCCCCGGCCGTCGTGGAGCCGGTCCCGGCCGGACGGGCCGTCGCACCGGCCGGCCCGCGGGCCCCGCCCGCCCGCTGACCCGCTCACGGGCCGCGCCCGTTCTCCGCACCCACCGCACGTCATCCCCGCACCCGCCCCGGCGGCCCTCCACCGGCCCGCCCCGGCGAGGTCGTGCGGGTCCTCCCGCCAGGTCCTTCCCGTGAGGTGCCGACCATGTCGCAGACCGCTCTGTACCACTTCCTCACCTCCGTGCCCGAGGCCGCCGCCATCTGGTCCTTCCTCCTGCTGCTCGCCTTGGGCCTGCTCGCCGCGCTCGTCGCCCGGCCCGAACGCGACCCCGCGCCGGAGACCGCCCCCGAGCCGGCCGACGCCGACGCCGCCCGCCGCGACGACCTGATCCGGTACGCCGAGGAGGTGGCGGTGGCCGCCGCCGGGGCCGCCCAGACGGCCCGTCGCCGCCGGGAGCGGTGGCTGGCCGCGCAGGACGAGGCGGACCGGGCCTGGACCGCGTACGACGAGGCGGACGCCGCCGCCCGCCGCCTCGCCGGCGCCGCCGCGCTGGCCGCGCCGCGCACGCCACGAACCCCTGCGGAGTACGCGGCCCGGGAGCGCTGGCTGCGCCACGCCGCCATGACGGCGCACTGGCGGGGCGACCTGACCGCCCGTCAGCTCGCCGACGTGCTGGCGCGCCGCAACGGGTGGGATCCGCGCCGGCACCCGGCCGAGCAGGAGATCGTGCTGGCCCGCACCGTCAGGGACGGGCGCCGGGCCGGATGGGAGAGCGCCGCCGCGCGGGAGCGGGCGGCCTGGCGGGACGCGGAACTGGCCGCCGAGGCCGCCCGGACGCTCGCGGCCGAGGCGTACGCGGCCACCGTGGCGCTGCGGCCCGCCCCGGCGTACCGGAGCGCGACGCCGAGCGCCCAGCCGGTGCCCGCGTCGGTCCGTAACGCCCGCTGGCGCCCGGCCCGGGTCGGCTGAGACGGCCGTCTCGACCGAATCGTTACCCGGAACGTGGTGAGCCCGGTCACCCGGGCCGCCGAAACGGGCGCCGGGCGCAGAACGGGTCATCGAGTATCGCGATTGCCGGCCGGGTGGTCGCCGTCTGTCCGCTTTCCGCCGCCGGGCGCCGTCGAAACTGCTTGTCCCATTGAGTGAAGTCAGTAACCGGGTGTTCCGAAATCCGTTACCACGGATCACGTTTACGCAGGTGGGAGCGCTTGGCAGGGGGCATACCCACCGGTAGTGTCGGCGCGTCCGATGCGGTAATCGATCGCCGACGGCGACGCCGCACCGACCCGCCTAATCGTGTTCCACGAACCGGGGACCCATGAGCACCATCGGGGTGAATCCGCGAGCCCACGGCCCGCGGTAGGGCGTACTTCCCGCCCGAATCCGTCAGCTAACCCGGTCGGCGGCCACGGAAGGAGTACCCCGCGTGCCCACCCCTCGATCGTCCCCCCGCCTCCACGGCGAAGCGGTGCCCGCGCGCGCCTGACGCGCGACCGGCAACCGCCCCCTGGGCGCCCGGCATCACGGGCGTTCCCGATCCCCCGGCCATCCGGCCCCGCCAGCACGTGTGAGTTCCTCCGCGTGCCGGGCCGGCGTGTGCCGCTCACGCCCCGTGGAGGATTTCGTGAAGCACCACCTGAAGCGTCAGCTGCGACGGATCGTCACCGAACGCCCGTACCAGATCATCGCCGGATCGGCCGCCGCGCTCGTGCTGGCCGCCGGCGCCGGAACCGTCGCCACCGCCGGTGACGACGCCCCGGTCCAGGAGAACACCGCCGCGGTCGCCGACCTCGGCGCCGCCCGCCTCGGCGAGCAGCCCGCCAGCCGCAGCGAGGCCCGCATCGCCGTACCGCAGGCGTCGCCCAGCGCCTCCGCCTCGCCCAGCGCGTCGCCGAGCGCCTCCCCGTCCGCGAAGGCCGCTGCCGACCCGGACACCACGCCCAAGGCCAAGCCGAAGCCGCCGTCGAGCAAGTCGCTCGACTACGACTACCAGGCCCAGATCAACTACTTCTACTGCGGCCCGGCCGCCGTGCGCAACGCGCTCAGCGCCGCCGGCATCGAGCGCAGCCAGGACGCGCTCGCCGGCCCCCTCGGCACCACCGAGATGGGCACCAACTCGGCCGAGGACACCACCCGCGTGCTCAACCAGCAGGTCAAGGGCAACCCGTACCGGACCCGCATGATTCCCGGCTCGGCCACCCCGGCCCAGATGGACCGCCTCCAGGCCGACGTGGTCGAGGCGATCAGCAACGGCCGCGGGGTCGTCGCGAACGTCGCCGGTACGGCCACCGACACCAACGGCGGCTGGCACTCGTTCCCTGGTGGCCACTACGTCGCGGTGGTCGGCTACAAGGACGACGGCCGGACCGTACGGATCGCCGACTCGGCCGACCCGTCGCTGCCCTCGTACTGGATCACCACGATCGACCTGGCGCACTGGATCGCCAGCCGCGGCTACTCCGCCTGACCGTCCCGCACACCCGAAGGCCGGCACCCCACCCGGGGTGCCGGCCTTCCCCGTCTCGCCCGGTCCTGGCGCGGCCCTCACGCCGCCTTGGCGCGCGCCGATCTTGGACTTGTGGCGCCCAGTTTGTCTGGCTCGCCCGCTATGGAAGGTGCCATAACTCCAAGATCGACGGTGAGGGCGGAGTGTGGGCGGCCGGAGCCGGGGCGAGGGGGCGCCAGGGGCGAGGACGGCGCGGGGCGAGGGCCGCGCGCGGGGGCGAGGACGGGGCGGGGGCGAGGGCGGCGCGGGGGCGAGGGCGGACCGGGGGCGGGGTGTGGGCGAGCCGGGGCGAGGGTGGGGCGGGTCGGCGGGTTCGGTCTCGCGTGTCCGGGGCGGGCGGTGGCAGACTGCGCCAATGGGCGATGCGACGGGGAAGCGGCACCTGATTCTCCTGCACGGCATGGGTGCCACAGGCGAGGTGTGGCTGCCCTGGGCGCCGCTGCTGGAACGCCGCTGGCCCGGCCGCTGGCTCGCCCCCGACCTGGCGGGTCACGGCTGGTCGCCGCCGCTCGACGGCTACTCGTTCGAGGCCCTGGCCCAGCGCGTGGTCGACGGGCTCGGCCCGGTCCGGCTCGGCCCCGAGGACCGGCTGGTGCTGCTCGGGCACTCGCTCGGCGGGGTGGTGGCGCTGGCGCTCGCGGCCCGGCAGCGAGGGCTTCCGGTCGACGCGGTGGTCGGGCTCGGCATCAAGGCGGTCTGGTCCCCGGCCGAGCTGGCGAAGTCGGCGGAACTGGCCGCCCGGCCGGTCACCTGGTTCGCCACCCGTGACGAGGCGGCCCGCCGCTACCTGCGCGTGTCCGGGCTCGCCGGGCTGTTCGCCCCGGACCATCCGGTGGTGGAGGCGGGGCTGCGGCGGGAGGACGGCCGCTGGCGGCTCGCCATGGACCCGGCGGCGTTCGCGGTCGGGGAGCCCCGGCTGCCGGTGCTGCTGGCCGCCACCGACGTGCCGGTGCTGCTGGCCCGGGGCGAGCTGGACCCGATGGTGACCGACGCGCAGCTCAAGGAACTGGGCGTGCCGGTGGCCACGCTGCCCGGGCTGGGCCACAACGCGCACGTCGAGGACCCGGAGGCGGTGCTCGCCCTGCTCGACCCGTACCTCTGAGCGGGCGAGCCGGCCCGCGACGGGCCGCCCGCGTTTCTAGCCAGCCGCGCGCGGCGCCGGGACCGCCCAGTCGGGTTCCAGCTCCCGGCGGGCGGCGGACAGGAACGCCTCGGCGTAGGCGTCGGCGGGGAAGTCGCCCAGGTAGCGGGTCCGCGCCGTCCAGCGCTGCGCCGCCTTCGGGTCGGCGTCCAGCAGGTCGGTGAGCACCTCGTCCACGTTGGACATGTCACGCCGCAGCACGTAGCCGGACGCCGCGAGCGGGAACCGCTCGACGAAGTGCTCGCCGTCGGCGCCGGTGTCGGTGACCGCGTACGGCTTGCCGGAGTAGAGCCAGTCGGAGATGACCCCTGACACGTCGGAGACCAGCGCGTCGGCGCGGTTGACGCACTCGGTGAGCGTCAGCTCGCGGGCCGCGGCGGCGCCCCACAGGTGCGGCCGGCCGGTCTTCGCCCGGTCCGCGGCGAGCAGTTCGGTGAGCCGGGCGAGCTGGCGGGCCGAGGCCGGGTTCTTGCCGGTGTACGGGTGGGCGCGCAGGATCACCGCGGCGCCCCTGTCGATCAACCGGCGGATCAGCGTCTCGGCCACCGGCAGCGAGCAGTAGTTCGCGTCGGCGTGGTGCCCGGTCCAGGTCGGGGTGTAGAGGACTGTGGGGTGCGCCGGCGAGGTGACCGGCTCCCGGCGTACCTCGATGGCCTCGACCTGGGGCCGGCCGACCACGACGAACTTGTCGGCGGGGATCTCCACGCCGGCGCGGGCGTACCTGTCGATCGCGGCCTGCCCGGCCACGAAGATCTTGTCGAAGATGGCCGAGACCGGGTTGGCGCTGGGGGCCTTGTCGCTGTCGCCGTGGTGCAGCTGCACGTGGGTGAGCTGGTTGAACCGGATCAGGTGGGCGTTCTTCGCGCCGTGGTTGACGTAGAACGCGACCCGCAGGCTGGGCACCAGCGCCTCGTCGAGCGCCTTCAGGGTTGGGCAGAGGACCACCGGCGCGCGGGTGGCGGCGGCCACCGCGGGCAGGAGCTCCGGCTCGCGCAGCACCACCACGAACGGGCGGCCGATCCGTTCCAGGTACGGCAGCCACATGGTGACCTGGTACTCCGAGCCGGGTGGCGCGGAGAAGTGCAGCACGAACTCGGGCTGGTGGCGGCGCAGTGCCCGGCCGACCGGGCCGCCTCCGGCGGGCGGCCGGAACCGGCGCCGGGCGAGGTCCAGCGCGACCGCCCCGCATCCGGCGCCGACGAGCAGCGCGGCGACCAGCGCCGTCCAGGCGGGCAGCGTCAGGGCGGCGGCGAGCGCCACCACGGCGAGCAGCACCAGCAGCGCGTCGCCGAGCCGGGCGGCGACCACGGGTGTCCACGTGCGGACCGGGAGGTTCGCCGCCCGGATCTCCAGTGCGCCGGCCTGCCGCAGCGGGCCGACCAGCAGCACCAGCCCGAGCAGCACCAGCGCGGTGGCGGCGAGCGCCGGGTCGAAGCCGTCGTCGAGGCGCCGGGCGTAGCCGACCAGGATGCCGGCGGCGACGAGCACCGTCTCGGCGAGACCGTCGGCGGACGGCCGGACCCGGCGCTCCCAGGCGGTGGCGGCCAGCGCCGCGACCGCCAGGGCCAGGCCCCAGCCGGTGGCGCCGGTGAGCGCCACGACGAGGAAGGCCAGCACCGCCAGCCCGGTGGTCAGCCCCCGGGCGAGCAGCTTGCGGACCAGGTCACCACGCATCTGGTACGTCCCGTCGGGTTCAGGCGTCGGCGGACAGCTCGGACCGGTGCGGGCCCGGCTGCGCCGGCACGGCGGCCACCTGCTCGCCGGGGGACCGGCGCACGTCGACCACCTGGCCGGTCAGGTCGGAGATCAGCACGTCCAGGGACGCCTGCGCGACCGCCTCGGAGGAGAGCAGCGTGTGCTCCGGCTCCTCGCCGAACGCCCGCGTCCGCATCGGGGTGGCGGTGCGTTCCGGGTTGACGCAGTTGACCCGTACGCCGAACTCGGCCCACTCGTCGGCGAGCGCCTGGGTCAGGTTGACCAGCGCGGCCTTGGTGGCCGAGTAGAGCGCGTAGCGGGCCCGGCCCCTGGTGTAGGAGCTGGACGTGTAGAGCAGCAACTGGCCCTTTGTCTGCTGCAGGTACGGCAGGGACTGGCGCGCGATGGTGACCGGCCCGACGAAGTTGACGTGCAGGAGACGGTCCATCGTCTCGGAGTCCATCTCGGCCAGCGCGCCCTTCTCCAGGATGCCGGCGGTGACCACCACGTGGTCGATCCGGCCGGTGGCCTCGAACGCGGTCTTCAGCGCGGCGGCCACGTCCTCGGCGCGCTCGACGTGCGTGCCGGTGGTGGAGCGGCTGAACGGGAAGACCTGGGCGCCGTAGCCGCGGGCCAGTTCGGCCAGGTCGTGGCCGATGCCGTAGCTGCCGCCGAAGACCACGATGGTCCGGCCGGTCAGCTCCTCGGCGTAGCTGCGGTGGTCGGTCAGCCGGGGCGCCTGCGCGGCGGCGAGCTGGAACAGCTTGTCGGCCAGGTGCACGTCGACCGGGTGGGTGACCTTGATGTTCTCGTCCGAGCCGTCGATCACCTTGATCGGCGTGCCGGGCAGGTAGCGCAGCACCACGCCGCAGTCGTCGGTGGCGGCGAAGTCGGGGTCGCCCTCGGCGCGGCGGTACGCCTCGCGGATGGTGCCGGAGCGGAACGCCTGCGGGGTCTGGCCGCGGCGCAGCCGGGAGCGCACCGGGATGTCGGTGATGCAGTCGTCCGCGTCGACCTGGATGATCGTGTCGGCGGACGGGATGGCCACGTCGACAGCCGAGTACGTCCAGAGCGCGTTCACGCACTCGCGCACGATCCGGGCGCTGACCAGCGGGCGGACCGCGTCGTGGAAGAGGATGTTGACGTCGCCCTCGCCGACCGCGTCGAGCGCGATCCGGGTGGTGTCGTTGCGGGTCTCGCCGCCCTCGATCACCTTGGTGACCTTGCGGAAGCCGGCGTCGGTGACGATGCGCCGCGCGTCGTCGACGTGACCGGTGGCCATCAGCACGATGATCTCGTCGATCTCCGGCGCGGCCTCGAAGACGGCGAGGGTGTGCTCGATGATCGGCTTACCGGCGATCTTGAGGAGCTGCTTCGGGATGCCCAGCCCGAGGCGCGTGCCGGTCCCCCCGGCCAGGATCACGGCCACCGTACGCGCGGGGCGCCAGGGTGCCGGGCTCGCCGGCGCGGCGTCCGGTGCGGTGGTGTGGTCCTGCGTCATTGCCGTACCTCACTCTGGGTGAAAGGGGATGGATCCGAAAACCTTAACGCGTACGCCGGAGCGCACCGCTCCGGGCGGAACCCGGTGCGGTGCGCTCCAGGGCGCTACTTCTGGTTCTCGTACGCGTCGCAGACCTCCTTGGTGGGGCCGTCCATCTTCAGGACGCCGCTCTCCAGCCAGATGGTCCGCTCGCAGGTGTCCCGGATCGAGCCGATCGAGTGGCTGACCAGGAAGACGGTGCCGGCGCTGTCGCGCAGCTCGCGGACCCGCTGCTCGCTGCGGACCCGGAACTTGCGGTCGCCGGTGGCCAGTGCCTCGTCGATGAGCAGCACGTCGTGCTTCTTCGCCGAGGAGATCGCGAAGCGCAGCCGCGCGCCCATGCCGGAGGAGTAGGTGCGCATCGGCAGCGAGGCGAAGTCGCCGCGCTCGTTGATCCCGGAGAACTCGATGATCTCCGGGGCGATCCGCTTGACCTCCTCCGGCGGCATGCCCATGGCCAGGCAGCCGAGCACCACGTTGCGCTCGCCGGACAGGTCGTTCAGCAGCGCGGCGTTCACGCCGAGCAGCGACGGCTGGCCCTTGGTGTAGACGGCGCCGCGGGCCGGCGGGAGCAGCCCGGCGATGGCGCGCAGCAGTGTGGACTTGCCGGAGCCGTTGCTGCCGATCAGGCCGATCGCCTCACCCTCGTACGCGGTGAAGCTCACGCCCTTGACCGCGTGCACCTCGCGGATGTTCGGCGCCTTGGTGCGGGAGACGATCCGCTTGAGCGCGGAGACCGGGGTGGTGCCACCGCTCGCGCCCTTGTGGATCCGGTAGATCACGTGCACGTCGTCCACCACCACCGTGGGGACGCGACCCGAGTCGGTCACCGGGCCGGCGTTCAGCGGCAGGGTCTGCTCAGCCACGGCCGTACTCCTTCTCTCCGCGCCAGAAGTAGACGAACCCGCCGATGCCCATCACGACCGCCCAGAACAGGCCCATCGCCCACAGCTTCAGCGGGGAGCTGATCAGGTTCGGCTGGTGCGAGTCGAGCAGCGCGTAGCGGGCCAGCTCGATGAAGACCAGCGGCGGGTTCCACTCCAGGATGTTCGCCGCCCAGTTCGGCAGGTGCTCGCGGATGAGTGCCACCGGGTAGAGCACGCCCGAGGCGTACAGCCAGGTGCGCATCACGAACGGCATGACCTGCTTGAGGTCGGTGGCCTTGGAGCCGAGTCGGGCCATCACCATGCTCAGCCCGACGTTGAAGATCGTCTGGAGCAGCAGCATGGGGACGATCAGCACCCAGCGGAAGGTGATCGGCTCGCCGGTCAGCAGCACGATCGCGGCCAGCACCACCATCGACATGAGCAGCTGCTGGAGCTGGACCAGCGTCACGGTGATCGGCAGCGCGGCCCGCGGGAACTGGAGCGCCCGGATCAGGCCCAGGTTTCCGGTGATCGCGCTGGTGCCGTTGGACGCCGCGGTCTGGGTGAAGATGAAGATGAAGATGCCGGTGCACAGGTACGCGATGAAGTTCGGCACGTTCCGGTGCTGGGCCAGGATCACGCCGAAGATCAGGAAGTAGACCGCCGCGTTGGTGAGCGGTGTCAGCACCTGCCAGAGCTGACCGAGCTGGGTGTTGCTCAGCGAGGAGGCGACCTTCGCCCGCGAGTACGCGGTCATGAAGTGCCGGTACGCCCACAACCTGCGGGCGTACTCACCCAGGGCGGGTCGTTCCCCGGCCACCCGTAGCCCGTACCGCTGGGCCAGCTGGGCCCGGGTCAGTCCGGATTCGGGGTCGGCCACCGCGGTGTTGGCCATGTTCAGGCGCTCCGATCTTTCGTGCTGATGGGGAGCAGTGCGGTGAAAGAGATCCAGCGTGGCCGGGCGGGGAGGAGCCGCCTCGCTGCTGCATGGAAGGTAGTCCACCGAACGTCGGGACGCAACCGTACCGTCGTTGCGCTACATTGTTCCACGTGACGACCGAGAAGAGGCGTGCCCCGGCCGGCGCGGCGGTGCTGCGCGGGGAGATCACCAGTGCCATCCGCGCCGCCGTGATGCAGGAGTTGGCCGAGGTGGGCTACGGTCGCCTCTCCATCGAGGCGGTGGCCCGCCGGGCCGGTGTGAGCAAGACCGCCATCTACCGCCGCTGGCGTTCCAAGCTCGACCTGGTGCTGGACATGGTCTCGGCGGTGGCGGGGCGGAACATCCCGCTGCTGGACACCGGCAGCCTCCTCGGTGACCTGGAGATCCTGCTGCACGTGATGGCGCGCGCGTTGCGTCACCGGCTGGCCGCGCAGATCATCCCGGACCTGCTGGCCGAGGCGGCCCGCAACCCGCAGATCGCGGAGAAGCTGCAGGCCGCCCTGGACGACTACCAGCAGGCCATCGGCCGGATCCTGATCGGCCGGGCGGTCGAGCGCGGTGAGCTGTCCGCGGACACCGACCGGCGCGCCGCCGTCGATCTCATCGTCGGCCCGGTCTACTGGCGGATGGCGATCTCCCGGGCCCCGCTGGAGCCCACCGAGGTGCCCCGGATGGCGGCCGCGATCGTCGCCGCTCTGCGGGTAGCATGCGTGGGGCCTGTACGCGACGAGGTGGAAGTCTGAACCCCGGGCCGCCCCCGGAGGGCCGTCGTCGATCATGAACAGAAGGTCACATCCGGTCGGACAATCAGTGCAACCCGTTGGTTTTCCCGACAGACCGGTACCATCCCCCGAAATGTCTCTCATGAACCACGCGTCGACAGGAGGAAGCCCCATGGTCGGGCCGCATCCAGAGTTCATTCCCCCCGCACGGCCGATCATCGGCGAAGCCGAGATCGAGGCGGCCGTCCGGGTGCTGCGGAGCGGCCGGGTCGTGCAGGGCCCCGAGGTCGCCGCGTTCGAGGAGGAGTTCGGCGACCTGGTCGGCGGCCGGCACTGCGTCGCCGTCAACTCCGGCACCTCCGCGCTCCAGCTGACGCTGATGGCGCTCGGCTTCGGCCCGGGTGACGAGATCATCGTCCCGTCCTTCTCCTTCGCCGCCAGCGGCAACGCGGTCCGGCTGGTCGGCGCCGAGCCGGTCTTCGTGGACATCGAGCCGGGCAGCTTCTGCGTCGACCCGGAGGCGGTCGCCGCGGCGATCACGCCGAAGACGGTCGCGATCATGCCGGTGCACCTCTACGGCCACCCGGCCGCGATGGACCGGATCATGGCGATCGCGCAGCAGCACGGCCTCGCAGTGGTCGAGGACGCCGCGCAGGCGCACGGCGCCGAGCTGAACGGCACCCCGGTCGGCGCGTTCGGCACCGCCGGCTGCTTCAGCTTCTACCCGACGAAGAACATGCACTCCCTCGAGGGCGGCATGATCACCACCGCCGACGCGGACCTCGCCCGGACCCTGCGGCTGCTGCGCAACCAGGGCATGGAGCAGCGGTACGCCAACGAGATCGTCGGCGCCAACATGCGGATGACCGACGTGGCCGCCGCCATCGGCCGGGTGCAGCTCACCCAGCTCGCCGAGTGGACCGAGCAGCGCCGCGCCAACGCCAAGTTCCTCGACTCGGCGATCACCGGCATGGTCACCCCGCCCGTCGCCGACGGCGCCAAGCACGTCTACCACCAGTACACCGTGCGGGTGCGGGCCGACCGGGACGCCGCCCAGGCCCGCCTCACCGAGCTGGGCATCGGCAACGCGGTCTACTACCCGACCCCGATCCACCGGCTCAAGCCGTACCTCGACGCCGACGGCAAGCCGGGCGCGTGGGACCTGCCGGAGACCGAGCGGGCCGCCGCCGAGGTGGTCTCGCTGCCGGTGCACCCGTCGCTGAGCCCCGCCGACCTGGAGCGGATCGCCGAGGGCGCGAACCTGGCCGGGGGTGCCCGATGAGCGGACGGAAGCTGCGGGCCGGCCTGATCGGCCTCGGCGCGATGGGCCGCAACCACGCCCGCGTGCTGTCCAACCTGGACGGCGTCGAGCTGGTCGGCGTGGTCGACCCGGCCGGCGACGTGACCGGCACGCTGCGCGCGCCCGTCGTACCCGAGCTGAGCGACCTGCTCGCCCTCGGCGTCGACTACGCGGTGGTGGCCTGCCCGACGGCGCTGCACGAGCCGATCGGCATGGAGCTGGCCGCCAACGGCGTCTGCGCGCTCATCGAGAAGCCGCTCGCCCAGTCCGTCGACGCCGCCACCCGGCTGGTCGAGGCGTTCGAGAACGCCGGCCTGGTCGCCGGCGTCGGGCACATCGAGCGCTACAACCCGGCACTGCAGAGCCTGCGCACCCGCCTGGAGGCGGGCGAGCTGGGCGAGGTGTTCCAGGTCGTGACCCGGCGCCAGGGCCCGTTCCCGCACCGGATCGCCGACGTCGGCGTGGTGATGGACCTGGCCACCCACGACATCGACCTGACCGCCTGGGTGACCGGCCAGCAGTACAGCTCGGTCGCCGCCCGCACCGTCTCGCGCAGCGGCCGGCTGCACGAGGACATGGTCGCCGTGGTCGGCCAGCTCGCCGACGGCACGATGGTCAACCACCTGGTGAACTGGCTCAGCCCGCTCAAGGAGCGGTCGACTGTGGTCACCGGTGACAAGGGCTGCTTCGTGGCCGACACGCTCACCGCCGACCTGACCTTCTACGCCAACGCCGCCATCGACACCGAGTGGGAGGCGCTGCGCGCGTTCCGCGGCGTGGCCGAGGGCGACATGGTCCGCTACGCGATCCCGAAGCGGGAGCCGCTGCTGGTCGAGCACGAGCGCTTCCGGGACGCGGTCGAGGGCAAGCAGAGCGACATCGTCACGCTGCGGCAGGGTCTGCGTACCGTGCAGGTCGCGGCCGCCCTGCTGGAGTCGTCCGCCGACGGCAAGGTCGTGTCCGTCGCGGCCAGCGGCAGCGACGCGGAGCCGGCACTGCGATGAGCCCGGCGCCGGTGCGGCGGACGGTCTCCGCGGTACGGCGGCGGATTCCCCGGCGGTGGCGCATCGCGCTCCGCCGGGCCGCCGTCGGCGCGCGGCCCTGGCAGACCCCTTCGGTACGCGAACTGTGTGAACTCCCCGCCGGCACGCCGCTGTTGGTGCACGCCGGCGGGATCACCGGCGACCGGGCGCTGGACGGCGTGCTGCGCGCGCTCGTCCGGCTGCCCGAGTTCCACCTGGCGCTGGTCTGCGACGAGGCGGAGCGGGCGCCGGCCCAGGACCTGACCCGCCGCGCCGGCAAGGCGTGCCGCCGGGTCCACGTGGTGCCGCGCCCGCGTACGGTGACGGCAGCGTTCCTCGCCTCGGCGGACGTGGCGGTGTTCGGGTTCGACCCGGACGCCGGTCTCGACCTGCTGGACACCTTCCTCGCCGCCGGGCTGCGGGTGGTCGCCGCCGACAGCCGGGTGACGCGCGAGCACCTGGCCCGGCACGGCGGCGGCGAATTCTTCGCGCCCGGCTCGCTGCCCTCGTTCACCAAGGCGGTGGAACGGGCCCGGCAGCGCGGCGGCGACGAGGCTTCTCCCGCGCAGGAGCCGCCGGTCGCGCCGATCGAGGCCGGCACGCCCGGCCCGTGGCGTCCGCTCGGCGCCGGGCCGATCCGGCTGGGGCTGGGCACGGCGAACTACGCCGGGCAGCTCTCCGCCCTGGCGGTGGCGATCACCACAGCCCGCGCCGACGTCGGCGCGGAACTGGTGATGGCCAAGCCACAGGCCACCTACCGCTACCCGGCCGACCGCTACCTGAACTACCCCGGCGAGCACCGGCTCGACGTGCAGATCGCGCGGGCCGAGCGGGTGCTCGGCTGGTACACCCACCTGATCGTGGACGCGTTCCGTCCGGTGCTCGGCCGGGCCAACGGCGACGACATCGCCGCGGACCTGCCCGCGTTGCGCCGGGCCCGGCTCAAGGTCGCGCTGCTGGCGCACGGCAGCGAGATCCGCCATCCGGGCGCGCACCTGGAGCGGCACGCCGAGTCCGCGTTCCGGGACGCCCCGGAGGACCTGATCGGGCAGCTCACCACAGTCGCCGAGCGGAACCGGCGCACCGCCGAGGAGAGCGGCCTGCCGTTCTTCGTGACCACCCCCGACCTGCTGGACGACGTGCCGTCCGCCACGTGGGCGCCGCTGATCGTCGACGTGGACGCCTGGGCCTGCGACCGCCCGGTGCTGGAACGCGCCCGGCCGGTGGTGCTGCACGCGCCGTCGAAGCGGTGGACCAAGGGCACCGACCGGCTCCTGCCCCGGTTGCAGGAGCTGCACGATCGACGGATCATCGAACTGCGCCTGGTGGAAGGGCTGCCGCACCACGAGATGCGGCGCCAGGTGCGGGAGTGCGACATCGTGGTCGACCAGCTGGTGATGGGCAGCTACGGCACCTTCTCCTGCGAGGGGATGGCCGCCGGCCGGGTCGTGGTGGCGTACCTCAGCGAAGGGCCGCACCGGGCCGCCGGGGTCCAGCCGCCGATCGCCAACGCCACCCCCGGCACCCTCGTCAAGACCATCGAGTCGCTGCTCGACGACAGGCCCGCCGCGGTCGCCCTGGCCGCGGCGGGCACCCGTTACGTCCGTGACCACCACGACGGGCGGCGCACCGCCGAGGTCTTCGACGCCTTCCTCCGGTGACCCGCCCGACCACCGCCCACGCCCGCACCGTCAACGAGGAGAAGCACCCGATGCAAGCTGGCGCTAACAGCGATGCCCGACCGACCCGGGGCCGGGTGGTGATGCTGGTCGACAACGGCGTCCACGGCGACTCCCGGGTACAGAAGGCAGCGCGCTCGGCCGCCGACGCCGGCTGGGAGGTCTTCCTCCTCGGCATCCGCAACGCCCGCTCCGACGTGGACACCTGGCGCATCGGCGGCGCCGAGGTGCGGCTGCTGCGGGTGCCCAAGCCGCTGCACCGGCTGCCCCGGGAGTACAGCCGGTCGCTGCGCCGGCCGCTGGCGTACGCGTCCACCACCAAGGCCGCGTACCGGGTCCAGGAGATCAAGGCATGGCAGGCCGATCTGTACGAGCGCCGCGTCCGCGCCCAGGCGCTGGGCGGCGGGCTTCCGGCCGCCGTGGGACGGGCGGCCCAGCTGCCGTCCCGCGCCGCCGCCACCGCGCTCGCCCGCTGGGTGCGCTTCCGCAGCGGCGAGACCCGTCGGCTGCGCAAGGCGCAGACCGATCCGGAGGCGCTGTTCAGCCGCCTGCCCGTGCGGTTCTGGCAGGGGCTGCTGGGCGACCGCGCCTGGCGCCGGCTGGACCCGGGCCTGTGGGACTTCGAACTGGCCTTCCGCAAGACGCTCGACGAACTCAAGCCGGACATCATCCACGCCAACGACTTCCGGATGCTCGGCATCGGCGCGCGGGCGACGCTGCGGGCCCGGGCCGCCGGCCGGCGGACCAAGCTGGTCTGGGACGCCCACGAGTTCGTCGGCGGCATCACCGGCCGGGCCGACAACCCGCGCTGGCTGCCGGCCCAGATCGCCTACACGGCTGAGTACGCCGCCTATCCGGACGCGGTGGTGACCGTCTCCGACACGCTCGCCGACCTGCTCCAGGAGACCCACAACCTGCCCGACCGGCCGGCCGTGGTGCTCAACGCGCCGATGGCGCCGCCGGCCGAGGCCGACGGCGACGTGCCGGACCTGCGGGCGCTGTGCGGCGTGGACAGCCGGACGCCGGTGCTCGTCTACTCCGGCGCGGTGAACCCGAGCCGGGGCTGCCAGATCATGGTGGAGGCGCTGCCGGAGCTGCCCGACGTGCACGTCGCGTTCGTGACCATGAACCCGAACGGCGACAACCAGTTCTCCGAGGCGCTGCGGGAGCGGGCCGCCGAACTCGGCGTCGCGGACCGTGTCCACCTGCTGCCGTACGTGGCGCACTGGCAGGTGGTGCCGTTCCTGTCCGGCGCGGACGCCGGGGTCATCCCGATCCACCACAAGCCCAACCACGAGCTGGCGCTGATCACGAAGTTCCTGGAGTACTCGCACGCCCGGCTGCCGATCGTGGTCAGCGACGTGAAGACCATGGCGCAGACCGCGCGGGCCACCGGGCAGGGTGAGGTGTTCACCGCCGAGGACCGGGCCGACTACGTCCGGGCCGTCCGGGCCGTGCTCGCCGACCCGGAGCGCTACCGGGCCGCCTACGACAAGCCCGGCCTGCTGGAGGGCTGGACCTGGGAGGCCCAGGCCCGGATCCTCGACGAGGTGTACGGCTCGCTGCTGGGCACGCCCGCCGCGAGCGGGGCGCGTCCTCCGGCGTCCCGGCGTCCCGGCGACGAGCGGGAGTACGCGGCCACCTCGCGCTGACCCCCGGCACAGAACGATTCGGCCGGCTCCCCGTCACGGGGAGCCGGCCGAATCACGTGTACGCCGGTCAGCCGGACGTGGCCGGCGGCTCCAGCAGCAGCCGGTCGAAGTCCTTCTGCGTCACCGACCAGTCCCAGGTGCTCAGCACGTGCGACGCCGCGGCCCGGCCCGCCTCACGCCAGGTCTCCTCGGTGGCGGTGAGGGCCAGGATCCGCTCGGCGGCCTCCTGCGGCGTACCCACCACCCAGTCGCTCGGGAACAGGCTCCGGGCGCTGTGCGGGCGGCCGGCGAAGAACGGCCAGTCGCGCACCACGGGCACCGCGCCGCTGGCCGCGCCCTCGACGAGCGCACAGTGGAAGCTCTCCCGCAGCGAGGTGCTGAGGATGACCCCGACGTCGGTGAGCGCACCGGGGACGTCCTCGGTACGGCCGGTCCGCACCACCGCGCCGGACGGCTCCAGCTCGGCCAGCTCGGCGTCGAGTTCCCGGACGTAGGCCGTGATCGCCGGGCTGAGCTCCGGGTTGAGGTCGTCGCCGACCAGCTTGAGACGGTACCGCTCGTCGTGCCGGCGCAGCTCCCGCAGCACCGCCAGGGCCCAGCGCGGGTCCTTCGCCAGGGAACTCAACCCGACCAGCCCGAGCGTGAACCGGCTGTCGGCGGAGACCTTCGGCGCCACGTACCGGTGCAGGTCCATCGCGTTGCTGATCATGTGGGTCCGCGGGCCCTGCGGCGCGCGCAGCCGCGGCACCGCGGCCAGCGCCAGGTCGCGCAGGTGCTCGGAGACGAAGACCACGTCGTCCACACGCGACCAGTCGGTCAGGTGCGGCCACCAGCTGAACGCCTCGAAGCTGTGCAGGCGGACGATCACCCGGGTGGTGCCCGGGTCGATCATCGTCAGCATCGCGGCGCCGAGGTTGCACCAGTCCACGAAGACCGTGTCCGCCCACTCCAGGTGGGGGCCCCACGCCTCCTGGACCTCCCCGGCCCGCTTGGAGGCGCCGGCGAGCATGTGGAGCGTCACGTTGGTGCGGCCGTTGCTGAGCACCGGGAGGATCGACTCCTCCATCAGGTTCAGCCGGCGGACCTCCACCCCGGGCATCGCCTCGTAGCGCTCCAGGATCGGCCCGAGGAAGTTGTCGTTCAGCCCGGTGAAGAAGAGCATCCGGTGCGGCCGGCCGGCGGGCGGGAACGCCGCCGGGCTCTGCCGCCCGCGCGGCGTCGCCATCGCCCGGCCGGCCTCGCTGTCGTGCAGCGGCGCGAGGAACTTCTCCGGGTCCTCGGCCAGCGGCGAGGTGGTGCCGTCGAACTGCACGATCCGGTGAAACATCAGGTTGAACGCGCGCAGCACGTGCGGCGCGGCCTTGCCCGGGTTGCGCTTCTTGAGGAAGCCGTCGGCGAGCTTGAGCTGACCTCGCACCACTGTCATCAGGTGCTCGGGCACCTTGCCCTGGCTCAGTTCCGCGTCCACGATCGGGCCGAGGAGCTGCCCCTTGGTCGCCGGGCTCTTCAGCCGGCCCTGCGCCGCCAGCGCCAGCCGCTTCGCGCTGGCGCCGTGCCCGGTCTTGAGCATGTTGCCGGTGACCCGCCGGGCGATCTTGCCGCGGTGCCGCTCCGGCAGGCCGGGCGCCGTGACGGCGCCCTGCCAGAACCAGCGCACCGGGCCGAGCTTCATGGCCCGCTTGCCGGTGCTCATCTCGAACACCCGCTTCGCCAGGTCGACGGTCTGGTTGCGGGTGGCGCTCGCCAGCACGGTCGGGGCCGGGCCGACGGTGTTCAGCCGGGGACGGCGGTAGCGCGCCGGGTCGGCGGACCGCTTCTCCACCGCCCGCAGCGCCGGGGCGATGCCGTAGACGGCGTCGGCCCGCCGGTAGCGCTGCGCGAGCTGCCAGACGGTGTGCAGGGCCTGCGCGTCGAGCGCGACCAGGACGTCGGCCCGCTTGGCGTGCCGGCGTACCCACGGGTCGCGCTGGGCGCGCAGCCACGGGCGCCGGGCCGGGGCCGCCCGCTTGACCGCCCGGCCGAAGCGGGGGCCCAGCTCGGTGGCGGTGGGCAGCAGGTGCACCTCGGCCAGCTCGGTCGCCGCCGGGATCTTCTCCACCGGGTCGAAGGTGGTGGCCACCCGTACGGTGACGCCCCTGTCACGGAACTGCTGAAGCGCGTCGGTCAGGACCGCCACCCGTCCGGGGACGGTGCCCATAACCATCAGGACCTCGATCATGACCTACCTTCTCGGGCCAGGACGCGCGCGCCGGCGGGGGAGGGCTGTGGGGTGCCGGCCGGACCGCCGGTGCCCAGCACCAGCTCGGTCACCTCCCGGACGGCGGGGATGAGCTGCTCCTCGCGGGCGTACTGCCGCGCCTCGGCGCGGGCCTTCTCCCGCTCGGCCGCGTCGGCGGTACGGGCCATCGCGGCGGCCCGCCGGAAGGCGCCGGTCAGCTCGGCCGGGTCCAGCCCGACCGCGCCGGTCCAGAGTGGATAGGTGGACAGCACCGTGGAGGCGTCGTGGTCGGCCTCGTGGGCGGAGACCACCGGCAGGCCGGTCGCCATGTACTCGTACACCTTGCCGGAGGTCATGTACCGGCCGCCGGTCACCATCAGCACCACCGCGTCCCAGCGGGAGTAGAGGTCGACCACCTCGGCCTTGGGCACCGAGCCGCCGACCAGCACGCCGTCGACGGCGGCGGCCCTGAGCAGCTCCGCGTGCGCGTTGTCGCCGCGCGCCCAGGCGGCGCCGATGTGGCCCCGCACCTCGAAGCGGGCGTCGGCCAGCGCCGGGTCCTCGGCGCGTGCCGTGCGCCAGCCCTCGAGCACGGCGCTCAGCAGCGGGACGGGAAGGTTCAGCGCGCCGAGGTAGCCGAAGGTCAGCGGCCGGTCCGGCGGGGCGGGGCGGACCTGGGCCGGGATGCTCGCCGCGTCGTAGCCGTTGCGCACGACCCGCATCTTGTGCGCCAGTTCCGGATAGCGCTCGCGGTACCAGCGGGAGATCGGCTCGTTGACGTTCCAGATGGCGACGGCGTTGGTGAGCAGCTTGATCTCCCACTGGCCGGAGACCGACTCCCGGGTGAACGCCTCACCGTTGTTGATCACGTCGACCGACCAGCCGTCGCGGAAGTCCACCACGTACGGCACCCGGTGCGTCTCCCACAGCTTCCAGGTCGCGGACAGGTTGACGTACGGCGCGCAGGTGGTCACCAGCAGGTCGACGTGCCGCTCCCGGTGGATCCGGAGCAGGGCCTTCTCCAGCGCCGGACGCCAGCCGCCGAAGACCGGCTCGGGAAAGACCTTGAGGTTCTGCTTGCGCAGGTCGGCCAGGTAGTCCTTGTGCGCCAGGGCACGCTGCTCGGTGAACGTGCGGATGTCGGTCTCGAGGTCGTCCCGGAACAGCGGCAGCTTCACCACGCGCACGCTGGGATCCACACCCTGGGAGAGGGTGTGGTCGAGCCCGTACTCCCGTTCCCAGGCCTCGTCCGCGATGGTGACAGCGGTCACGTCCCAGCCCGCGGCGGCGAACTGGTTCGCGGTCTCCCGCATGCGGTAGGCGCAGCTCTTGGCCGCCGGTGGGAAGCCGATCGCGAGGTAGACCATGTGCGGCCGGGACCCGGACCGTCGCGGCCGGGGGAGTTTCAACGAGTCCCAGAGAGTTCGCCCGTTGTTCATCGATTCCGATCCTGGGGAGGTGGGGAGATGCCGTGTCGCGGCCTGGACGGCTCGGCCGGACGCGGTACCTGCTGTGCCGGTGGCCGCGTAACGACCGCCGGAGCGCGTGCGGACACTACAATAACGCCGTTTCGCGCGCCGGACCTGCCGCCGCCCGGCGGCCGGCGGGTGCGCCGTGCCCCGGATCACCGCGGTCCCGTCACCGGCGGTCCCGGCCGGCCGGACACGCCGTCTCGGCCGGTCCTCGACCGCGGCCTCCGCTTTCGTAGACTCCTACGCCATGACCGCGCCTGCGCCCGACACCCGCGACCGTGAGCCCGCCCCCACCGGCGGCGACGGGTCCGCGGCCGACGACTCGTCCGATCCGGGGTCGTCCACCCCGCGCCCGACGACGACCGCGGCCCCGGAACAGCCGGAGCAGCCGGAGCAGCCGGAGCCGGACACCGCGGCCGAAAAGCGGCGCGGCGGCCGGTGGCGGCGGGTCGACGCGCTGGTGGCCCTGGTCTACCTCGCCGGAGCGTTCTGGGTCACCGCCCGCGGCTGGCGCGACTAAGACGGCCGGCTGCTCGGCAGCCGCCCGAACGACCAGGGCTTCAACGAGTGGATGCTGGCGTACGCGGCGCACGCGGTCACCAACCTGGAGAACCCGTTCTTCACCACGCTCCAGAACGCCCCGGCCGGCGTGAACCTGATGACGAACGTCGGGATGCAGCTGCCCGGCCTGGTGCTCACCCCGGTCACGCTGCTCTTCGGCGCGTCCTTCTCCTATCTGCTGTTCATCACGCTGAACCTGGCCGGTACCGGGTACGCCTGGTACCACGTGCTGTCCCGGCACGTGGTCGACTCCCGTGCGGCCGCGTTCGTCGGCGGACTGTTCTGCGCCTTCGCGCCGGCGCTGATCTCGCACAGCAACGGCCACCCGCACATCACCGCGCAGTGGCTGGTGCCGTTCATCGTCTGGCGGGTGATCGCGCTGTCCCGCGGCGAGCGGGTGATCCGCGACGGCCTGATCCTGGGCGGGCTGGTGGTGGCCCAGTTCTTCATCAGCCTGGAGATCCTCTTCCTGACCGCGCTCGGCTGCCTGATGCTGGTCCTGGCCTACCTCGTCTTCCGGCCCCGCGACGCGGTACGCCGGCTGCGTCCGCTGCTGTCCGGTCTGGCGATCACCGCCGTGCTCGTGTCCGCGGCGGCGGCGTACCCGTTGTGGATGCAGTTCGCCGGCCCGCAGCACCGGGTCGGCCACCCCGGCACCCCGGACATCTACGCCCTCAAGCTCGGCTCGTTCGTCGAGTTCGCCACCAAGTCGATCGCCGGTGGCCCGACCAGCGCGATCGGCTGGGCGCCGAACACCACTGAGCAGGCCAGCTTCTACGGCTGGTCCCTGGTGGTGCTCGCGGCCGGTGTGCTCTGGTGGCTGCGCCGGGAGACCGCGGTCCGGGTCCTCGGGGCTGTCGGCCTTGTCTCGGCGCTGTTCTCCATCGGCACCACCTGGACGGTCGGCACCCGTCGCACCGACGTCCCCGCGCCGTTCGCCCTGGTGCAGAACCTGCCCGTGTTCGACTCCGTGGTGGTGTCCCGGTTCGCGCTGATCACCACGGTGGCGCTCGGTGTGCTGCTGGCGGTCGCCGGGGACCGGCTCGCCGCCCGCCGCACCGAACCGGCCGGCCGGCTGGCCGCCCGCGTCGGGGCCGTGGCGGTGGCCGCCGCGCTACTGCCGATCCTGCCGATGCCGCTGGACGCGAAGGGCCGCACCCCGGTGCCGGACTTCGTCACCGCCGGCACCTGGCGCGACCACGTGGCGCCCGGCCGCACGCTCGTCCCGGTCCCGGTGAACGGCATGACGTCGCTGTACTGGAGTTCTGCCGCGGTGGCCGGCTTCGCCGTCCCCGAGGGCTACTTCCTCGCGCCGGTCTCCGCCACCGACAACACCGGCCGCTGGGGCGTCGACCCGCAGCCCACGGCGAAGCTGCTCACCGCCGTCTCGCTCGGCGAGCGGGACACCACGGTCGGCCAGGCCGACGTCGACCAGGCGCGCGCCGACGTCCGCTACTGGAAGGCCGACGCCGTGGTGCTGCCCGACCGCGGCGCCCGCCGCCACGACGACCTGAAGACCGTGCTGGACGCGCTCTACGGCCCGGGGGAGCGGGTCGAGGACGTCTGGGTGTGGGACGTCCGGCCGTTCACCCGCTGACCGGTCACGGCGACTTCGTCCAGATCAGCAGCAGATAGCCGCCGAAGTAGGCGGAGAGCGCCACGAGCGTGACCAGCACCGTGCCGGCCCGGGCCCATCCGGCCCGGGCCAGGCCCACGGCGGCCGGCAGCAGCAGCGGGAACGCCGGCAGCAGGAACCGCGCCTTGGAGTGGTAGTAACCGGCCGCGCCGAGCGTGGTGACGAGCATCAGGCCGCTGTAGAGCAGCAACTGCCACGGCTGCCGGTCGATCGCGCTCAACGCGAAGAACATGATCGACAGCAGCGCCACCACGGTGACCACCAGCAGCGGCAATGCGGCCACCTGCACCAGCGCCTGCTGGCCCCGGTCGACGGTGTAGACGCCGAAGTCGAAGGTGGTGCCCCACCCGGCGGACTGGATGTGGAACCAGCCGTCCGGCCGGCCGGTCCGGGTGCCGACCCAGGCCAGGTAGCCCAGCCACCCGGCCGGGGCGAGCAGCAGCGCCGCCCAGGGCCGCCAGCCGTCGCGCCGCCTGACGACCGCCAGCAGCGCGGCCAGCCCCACCACCGGGATCAGCGACGAGGCGGTGGGCCGGGTCAGGCCGGCGAACAGGCACACCACACCGGCGGTCACCCAGTGCCGGCGCAGCAACGCGTACAGCGTCCAGGCGGCCAGCGCGGTGAACAAGCTCTCGCTGTAGCCCATCGACTCCACGACGGCGTGCGGCACGGCGCCCCAGAGCGCGGCGAGCAGGATGCCGGTACGCCTGTCGTGCAGGTGCTTGCCGATGGCGTACAGGCCCCAGGCGGCGGCCAGCGCGGCCAGCCACGCCACGACCAGCGCCGACTCGCGCGGGCTGAACGGGGAGAGCCGCTCCAGGGCCGCGGTCAGGCCCGGGTAGAGCGGGAAGAACGCCATGTTGCTCTGGGTCTTCTCGTACCCGTCGTAGCCGTGCTGGACGATCCCGAGGTACCAGTTGCCGTCGGCCCGGGTGAGCCGCTCGACCGGGGAGACGTCGATGTTGCGGGCCCACAGGTAGACGACGAGCACGCCGATCAGCCGGATCACCGCGTACAACGCCAGCGCGGGCGCCGCGTCCCGGGCGGCGTCGCGCAGCCGCCGGACGTAGCCGGGCCGGACGCGGTCGGCTGTGGCCGGGCCGGTCGGCGGGGCTGGTGCGGGCCGGCTGGGTTCCTCGGTGGTCACCACGTCCATTGTGCGGTCCCGTTCGCGCTGAGCTGCGATTGTCCGGAGGCCCCGCGTGGCGCGGCCGGCGACCCGGCGAACGACCCGGAGCGGGCGCCGGTCGTTGAACAGGATGGAGGGTAGCAACCGTCACACCAGGTCGTGGGGCACCGGCGGCGGCGGGCGTTCGAGCCCGATCCGCTGTCGTAGACTCGCTCGGGTCCGCGGGCGCGGTGCTGGCGACGACGAAACGGGCAGGAATGGGATCTGACGGCACGACCGCAGCGGCGGGCACCCGGGGACGGGTCGTGATGCTGGTGGACAACGGGGTCATCGGTGACTCCCGGGTGCAGAAGGCGGCCCGCTCCGCCGCCGATGCCGGCTGGGACGTCGTGCTGCTCGGCCGGGCGCCGGTCGGCAGCCCGCAGAGCTGGCGCCTCGGCGCCGCCGAGGTACGCCTCGTGCCGATGCCCGAGCCGCTGGCCCGCCGCCGGCACGAGTTCCGCCGGGCCTGGCTGCGGCACCCGCTCGCCTATCCGCCCAGCGGCATCGCGGCGCAGCGTACCCAGGCGGTGAAGGCATGGCGCGCGGACCTGGCGGTCCGCCGGGCGGCGCTCACCGTCGCTGCCCGCGAGTCCGGCGCGGGCCGGCCGGGCGGGCTGCCCTGGGCCGCGCTGCGCGCCGAGGAGAAGCTGTCCGGCCTGACCCGCAAGTGGGTCGGTTTCCGCAACCGTCAGCTCACCCGGGCCCGCAAGGGCCGCAAGCTGGACGGCCCCTGGGACCGCGCGTACACGCTGTTCTGGCGCAAGCTGCGCGGCGACGGCGCGTGGCGGCGCCTGGAACCGGGCCTGTGGGACTACGAGCTGGCCTACGGCCCGGTGGTCGACGAGCTGGCGCCGGACCTGATCCACGCCAACGACTTCCGGATGCTCGGCGTCGGCGCCCGCGCGAAGGTCCGGGCCGCCGCGAAGGGCCGCCGGATCGCGCTGCTCTGGGACGCCCACGAATATCTTCCCGGCGTGCAGCCGTGGCGCGACAACGCCCGCTGGCTGCCCGGCAACGTGGCGCACGAGCGGGAGTACGTGCCGTACGCCGACGCCACCATGACCGTCTCCGGTGGTCTGGCCGACCTGCTGCGCACCGAGCACGGGCTGGCCGAACGGCCGGCGGTCGTGCTCAACGCACCCGCGGTGGACGAGTTGCCCGCGGATCCGGCCGGGCCGGCGCCGGACATCCGCGCCCGCTGCGGGCTCGGGCCGGACGAGCCGCTGCTGGTCTACAGCGGGGTGGCCGCCGCCAAGCGCGGCCTCGGCGTGATGGTCGAGGCGCTGCCCCGGCTGCCCGGCGCGCACGTCGCGTTCGTGGTCAACAAGCCCGACTCGGCGTACGTCAGGGGCCTGGTCACCCGGGCCGGTGAGCTGGACGTGGCGGACCGGGTGCACGTGCTGCCGTACGTGCCGCACCACCAGGTGGTCCGGTATCTCGGCGGCGCGCAGGTCGGCGTCATCCCGATCCAGCACTGGCCGAACCACGAGATCGCGCTGATCACCAAGTTCTTCGAGTATTCACACGCCCGTCTGCCACTGGTCGTCTCCGACGTGCGCACCATGGCCGAGACTGTCCGGGAGACCGGTCAGGGCGAGGTGTTCCGCGCCGAGGACGTGGCCGACTTCGTCCGCGCGGTCACCGCGGTGCTCGCCGACCCGCAGCGGTACCGCGCCGCGTACGACCGGCCGGGCCTGCTGGCCGGCTGGACCTGGGAGGCGCAGGCGCGGGTTCTCGACGAGGTCTACTCCCGGCTGCTGCCCGACGCGCCGCCCCGGCCGACGCCGCCGGCGCACGCCCCGGTGGAGCCGGCACAGGTGGAGGTGGGCGCGTGAACGGGCCGGACGTGACGGTGGTGGTCGCCGTCTACAACACCATGCCGTACCTGACCGCCTGCCTCGACTCGCTCGTCGGGCAGAGCATCGGCCGGGACCGGCTGGAGGTCGTCGCCGTCGACGACGGCTCCACCGACGGCAGCGGCGCGGAACTGGACCGCTACGCCGAGCGGTACCCGGGCACGGTCCGGGTGCTGCACCAGGCCAACTCCGGCGGCCCGGCGGCGCCGAGCAACCTGGCGCTCGACCACGCCCGCGGCCGGTACGTCTTCTTCATCGGCTCGGACGACCACCTCGGCCCGGAGGCGCTGGAGCGCCTCGTCGACGCCGCCGACCGGTGGGACTCCGACGTGGTGCTCGGCCGGATGGTCGGCACCAACAAGCGCTACGTGCACCAGGCCGTCTACGCCACCACCCGGGAGCGGCTCGACCTGTTCGACAGCGACCTGCCCTGGTCGTTGTCGAACACCAAGCTGTTCCGCCGGGACCTGATCGAGCGGCACGGCCTGCGGTTCCGTACGGACATGCGGATGGGCAGCGACCAGCCGTTCACGCTGGAGGCGTGCGTCCGGGCGAAGAAGGTGTCGGTCCTCGGCGACTACGAGTTCTACTACGCGGTCAAGCGGGACAACGCCCAGAACATCACGTACGCCAGCCGGTTCGAGGAGCGGTTGCGCTGCGCCGAGGAACTCGTCGGGTTCGTCGCCGGCCTGATCGAGCCCGGCCCGCGGCGGGACGCGGTGCTGGTGCGCCACTTCACCTGGGAGGTGGCGAAGCTGCTCCGCGCGGAGTTCCTCGCCCTCGCCCCGGACGTGCAGCGGCACGTCCACGACCGGATCCGCAAGCTCGCCGAGGCGTACCTGACCGACGGGGTGACCGCCCGGATGGCGCCCGAGGAGCGGCTGCGGGTGGCGGTGGCTCGCGACGGCGACCTGGACGCGCTGTGCACGCTCATCGGCCAGCAGTCCGACCGGTCACTGCCCGAGGTGGTCGTCGACGGCGACCGCTGGTACGCCGACCACGTCGGCTTCCGCGACCCGGCGTTCGGCTACCCGGACGACTGGTACGACGTCACCGAGCGGGCCGCCGCGATACTGGCCAAGCTGACCGCGACCGGGCTGGCCTGGGGACGCGACGCCGCCGGGGCGCGGGCCCTGGTGGTCACCGCCCGCAGCCGCCGGGCCGAGCTGGCCGAGCTGAGCGCGGAGGCGCTGCGGGTCAGTGTGGGCGATCTGACGGGTGTCACGTCGGCCGAGTCCTCCGGCAGCGGTACCGTCGTACGAACGGACTTCGCGGTGGACCGGTTGCTGGCGGTCGTCGCGGGGACAGGCGAGCGTCGTATCGTACGCGCCGAGGTCTCCGCCCTGGGCGGGACGGGCTCGGCGCCGTTGCGCACCGACCGCCCCGTCGCCGCACCCCGGCTGGTGGCCCGGCGCGGTGTCCGCTGGCACCTCGTCACACCCACCACGAACCACAAGGGCCAGGTGATCGTCGCGATCACGCCGGTGACCCCCGGTCGGTTCCTTGCCCGCCTGCGCCGAATCTGGCCCTCTGGAGGAAAGTAGTTCATGAACATCTGCGTCGTCGCGCTCGGCAAGATCGGTCTGCCGCTGGCCGTGCAGTTCGCGTCCAAGGGGCACCGGGTGATCGGCGCCGACGTCTCCGAGCGGGTCGTCCAGCTGGTCAACGACGGTGCCGTGCCCTTCCCGGGTGAGGCCGACCTGGACGTCAAGCTCAAGGAGACGGTGGCCGCCGGCCTGCTGTCGGCCACCACCGACACCGCCGCCGCGGTCGCCGAGTCGGAGGCGGTCGTCGTGGTCGTGCCGCTGTTCGTGGACGCCGAGGGCGTGCCGGACTTCGGCTGGATGGACGACGCCACCCGGGCCATCGCCCGTGGGTTGAAGCCGGGCACGCTGGTCAGCTACGAGACCACGCTGCCGGTCGGCACCACCCGTAACCGGTGGGCGTCGATGCTCGCCGAGGGCTCCGGCCTGACCGCCGGCACCGACTTCCACCTGGTGTTCAGCCCCGAGCGGGTGCTCACCGGGCGGGTCTTCGCCGACCTGCGCCGCTACCCGAAGCTGGTCGGCGGCATCGACGAGGCGTCGGCCGCGCACGGCGTGCGGTTCTACGAGGCGGTGCTCGACTTCGACGAGCGCCCCGACCTGGACCGCCCGAACGGCGTCTGGGACCTCGGCTCCGCCGAGGCGTCCGAGCTGGCCAAGCTCGCCGAGACGACCTACCGGGACGTGAACATCGGCCTGGCGAACCAGTTCGCCCGCTTCGCCGACACCGTCGGCGTGGACGTCACCAAGGTCATCGAGGCGTGCAACACGCAGCCGTACAGCCACATCCACTCGCCGGGCATCGCGGTCGGCGGCCACTGCATCCCGATCTACCCGCGGATGTACCTGTGGAACGACCCGGCCGCCACCGTGGTCCGCTCGGCCCGCGAGGCCAACGCGGCCATGCCGGAGTACGCGGTCGACCTGCTCGCCGCCGCGTACGGCGATCTGACCGGCGTGGGCGTGCTGGTGCTGGGCGCCGCCTACCGGGGCGGCGTCAAGGAGACCGCGTTCTCCGGCGTCTTCCCGACCGTGGACGCGCTGCGCCGGCGGGGTGCGGTGCCGTACGTCTCGGACCCGATGTACACGAACGAGGAACTGGTCGCGCACGGCCTGCCCGGGTACGACGGCGAGCCGGTCGGCGCCGCGGTGATCCAGGCCGACCACGCCGAGTACCGCACCCTCGCCCCGGCCGACCTGCCGGGCGTGACGGTGCTGGTCGACGGCCGCCGGGTCACCGACCCGGCGCGCTGGACCGGCGTGCGCCGGGTGGTCATCGGGGGCTGACCCCACCGACTCCGCGGGCCCCGGCCGTCTCGAACGGCCGGGGCCCGTCGCGTGCCGCCGCCGGGATGAGCCGGGATCACGCCGTGCGGAGTTCACCTGCCGGACACCCCGGCAATACTTGTGTCATGTGATCCGTTTAGGGTCGCAGCCGTCGGAAATCGACCCGCACCGACATCGGTGGGGCAGACAGGGAGCGTGTCGTTGTTCAGCAGAGTACGCAGCCAGCAGGGTCTCGCCGCGGTCGGCGCGACGCTCCTCGGCTACGCGGTCATGGTCCTCGCCGGAGTCCTCGGCCTGGTGGTCCCGTACGCGGTGGCCGCGGTGGTCGCCGTCGCCGGTGAGCTGGCCCTGGCCGGGCGGCACACCGAGACCGCCACGCTGCTCGACAAGGCCGGTCTGGGCGAGACATTCCGGCGGCTGGTGCGGGACCTGTCGATGGTCCTGCTCGTGGTCGCCGCGGTGCGTCCCGGCGTGGCCGGCACCGTCGCCGTCCTGCTGCTGCCCGCCGCGCTGTGGACCGTGGCCGTCGCCACCAACGCGGTGACCAAGGTGATCGACGGCCGGGTCGACCCACCGGCGTACACCCGTAACATCGACCTCGGCGCGCTGCGGCGGGTTCCGGTGCCGCCGGCCTGGGCGCGGCTGCTGGCCGGGCTGCGCATGCCGCTGCTGAACGTGCTGCTGGTGCCCGCGGCAGTGGTGGCCGCCGCGCTCGACCGGGTCGCCCCGGTGGTGCTCACCGCCCTGGTCACGCTCGCCGCCGGCCTGGTCACCGCCGCGGTGCTGGCGCTCACCGCGCTGCGCGGCCGGGGCAAGGCCCCGGGTGTGCTGCCCGCCGTGCACGACTGGATGGCCCGGGAACGGCCCGAGGTGGCGCTCTACTTCGCCGGCCCGGCCAAGGACGTCTACCAGGCCAACATGTGGCTCGCGCCGGTGGAGGCGACCGGCCGTCGCGCCGTCGTGCTGCTGCGCGCCGCGGACGCGTTCGAGCAGCTCGCCGACACCCGGCTGCCGGTGATCTGCGTGCCGGCCGGCGTCGACTTCATGAACCTGGACCTGGGCTCGCTGCGCGTGGCGCTGTACGCCGCGAACGTCGGCGCCAACATCCACCTGCTGCGGGAGCCGGGCGTGAAGCACGTCTTCGTCGGCCACGGCGACAGCGACAAGCAGGCGAGCGTCAACCCGTACAGCAAGGTGTACGACGAGGTCTGGGTGGCCGGGCCGGCCGGGCGGGAACGGTACGCCCGGGCCGACGTCGGCGTGCTGGACCGCGACATCGTGGAGGTCGGCCGCCCGCAGCTCGCCGGGGTGCACACGTTCGGCTCGGGCGCCGCCGACCACCGCTTCACGGTGCTGTACGCGCCGACCTGGGAGGGCTGGCTCGACGACGACCCGTACCACACGTCGCTCGTGCTGATGGGTGAGCGGATCGTGTCCGGCCTGCTCGCAGCCGGGGACGTGCGGGTGATCTACAAGCCGCACCCGCTGACCGGCACGCGCTCGCCGAAGGCCCGCGCCGTGCACGAGCGGATCGTGTCCCGGATCAAGGCCGCCGGCGGCGAGACCGATCCGTCCTCGCTGGACGGCACCGCGCACCTGGTGGTCACCGGCCGCACGCCGGGGCTGTTCGACTGCTTCAACGTCACCGACCTGCTGGTCAGCGACGTGTCCAGCGTGGTCTCCGACTTCGTGCAGAGCGAGCGCCCGTACGTGGTGGCGAATCCGGCCGGCCTGCCCGAGGACGAGTTCCGGCGGCAGTTCCCGACCGCTCGGGCGGCGTACCTGCTCTCGGCGGACTGCGGCGAGCTGACGAAGATCCTCGACGTGACCCGGGCCGGGGACGACCCGATGACCGGGGCGCGGCGGGAGCTGAAGGAGTACCTGCTCGGCCCGGCCGGGTCGAACCCGATGGACCGGTTCCGGGACGAGATCGGCCGGCTCTGCGGCTGAGGCGTACCGACGGAGCAGGGGCGACGACCGCGCCGGTCGTCGCCCCTGTCTCGTCCGGTCAGCCCTGGTGCGGCGGGTTGTCGACGTCGCGGGAGATGACCTCGCCCTTGGCGTCGACCCAGCCCTTCGGGCGGGCCGGGTTGCCGGCCACCAGCTGGTACGGCTTGACGTCGCGGGTCACCACCGAGCCGGCGGCGATCATCGCGTACTCGCCCACCTCGATGCCGCACACGAGCGTGGCGTTCGCGCCGATCGACGCGCCCCGGCGGACGAGCGTCGGGGTGATCGTCCAGTCCGGATTCTGGGCGCGCGGGCGGAAGTCGTTCGTGAACACCGCGCACGGGCCCACGAACACCTCGTCCTCGATGGTCACGCCCTGGTAGACCGAGACGTTGTTCTGGATCTTCACCAGGTCGCCGACGGTGACGCCCGCGTCGACGTAGACGTTGCGGCCGATCACGCATCCGGCGCCGACCTGGGCGCTGGACCGGATGTGCGCCAGGTGCCAGACCTTGGTGCCGTCGCCGACCTGGGCGCCGGACTCCACGTCGGCCGTCGGGTGGACGAAGACGGAGGCGGACCGGTCGTTGCTGTCAGTCATCTCAACTCGCATCACATGCCAGGGCGCGTCGCGCCGTCGGGCGGGCTCGACGCAGCATAACGAGCGCTCACCCGAGCAGTTCGGCCACCGCGTCGGCGGCGGGCCGGTCGGCCGGCAGGGGGTGCGCGGCGACCACCGCGTCCACCGGCAACGCCCCGTACAGGTGCGGGAACAGCGCGCCGCCGCGGGACTCCTCCCAGCGCAGCGCGTCGCCGAGCCGGGCCTCGTCCACCGCGAGCACGGTCAGGCCGGTGACCCCGGCGAAGAACCTCCGCGCGGTCTCCACCACCTGGTCGGCGGCGGACAGGTGGACGTAGCCGTCCTGCCGGTCCATCGCGGTGCCGGCGAACCGCCCGTCCGCCCGTGCCCGCGTCCACTCGTCGTCGGTGAGAATCTTGTAGATCACGGCAGCAGCCTAGAGCGGCCTCGCGTCCCGGCGGCGCGTCTGCCACCATTCGCAGGGCAACACGTCGAGTCGAGGGAGGAACGGGTGCGGATCCTCCTGGTCGAGGACGACCGCCGGGTCGCCGCGGCGTTGTCGTCCGCGCTGACCCGGCGCGGCTACCAGGTGGAACACGCCGCGACGGTGGCCGCCGCGCTCTCCGCCGCCCCCTGCGACCTGGTGCTGCTCGACCTGGGGCTGCCCGACGGCGACGGCACCGACCTGTGCCGCGAGCTGCGGCGGCGCAGCAGCCGGCTCGGCATCATCGCGGTGACCGCCCGCGGTGAGGAACGCGACCGGGTGCTGGGGCTGCGGCTGGGCGCCGACGACTACGTGGTGAAGCCGTTCTCGATGGTGGAGCTGCAGGCGCGGATCGAGGCGGTGCTGCGCCGGGCCGCGCACACCGCGCCGCAGCGCAACCTGATCGAGGCCGGTACGGTCCGCATCGACGTGGGCGGCCGGACGGTGACGGTGGCCGGCCGGGACGTCTCGCTCACCCGCAAGGAGTTCGACATCCTGCTGTCCCTGGCCCGCCAGCCCGGGGTGGCGGTGCCGCGCGAGCGGATCCTGCTCGACGTGTGGGGCACCACCTGGGCCGACCGGCACACCGTGGAGGTGCACGTCGGGTCGCTGCGCGGCAAGCTCGGCGACCCGACGCTGGTGGAGACCGTACGCGGGGTCGGCTACCGGCTCCGCGAGGCGTGAGGGCCGGTTCGTGCGCCGCCGGCTGGTGATCAGCTACCTGCTGCTGATGGTGCTGGTCCTGATCGCCCTGGAGACGCCGCTGGCGGCCACGCTCGCGACCCGGGAGACCGACCGGGTCCGCGCCGACCGCCTCGCCGACGCCACCCGTTTCGCCTCGCTGGCCGGGCCGGCGTTGCGGGGCGGCAGCCCCGGCCCGCTGGACGGGGAACTGGCCGCCTACGACGCGCTCTACGGCATCGGCGCGGCCGTGGTGGACCGGGACCGCCGTACCGTGGTCGCCTCGTCCGGGTGGGAGCCGGGCGCGGGCACCCGCGCGGCGCTCGACACCGCCCTGTCCGGGCAGCAGTTCAGCGGCCCGGAGTCGGTCTGGCCCTGGGTCGGCGGGCCGGTGGTGACGGCCGTGCCGATCAACGACGGCGGCGAGGTGCTCGGCGCCGTGGTCACGACCAGCCCGGCGGACGGCGTGCGCCGCACCGTCACCGTGTGGTGGCTGCTGCTCGCGGGCATCGGCCTGCTGGCGGTGCTGGCCTGCGTCTCGACCGCGTTCGGGCTGGCCGGCTGGGTGCTGCGCCCGGTCACCGAGCTGGACGCGGTGACCCACGAGATCGCCGAGGGCCGCCGCGCCGCGCGGGTCCGCGCCGGACTCGGGCCGCCCGAACTGCGCCGGCTGGCGACCAGCTTCAACGACATGGCCGACGCGGTCTCCGACGTGATGGACCGGCAACGCGCCTTCGTCGCGCACGCCAGCCACCAGCTCCGCAACCCGCTCACCGCGCTGCGGCTGCGGGTGGAGGAACTGGGCCCCAGCCTCACCGACCCGGACGGGCGCGCCGAGCACCGGCTGGCGCTGGAGGAGACCGACCGGCTCGCGACGGTGCTCGACGCGCTGCTCACGCTGGCCCGCGCCGAGCGGGAGGAGAACGAGCGGGTGACTGTGGACGCCACCGCCACCGCCGCCTCCCGGGTGGCCGCCTGGCTGCCGCTGGCCCGGCACCGCGAGGTCACGCTCCGCCTCGACGCCGAGGACGCGCCGGCGTACGCCCGGACCGTGCCGACCGCCATCGACCAGGCGCTGGACGCCCTGATCGACAACGCGGTGAAGTTCAGCGGCACCGGGGGAGAAGTGACGGTGACCGTACGGGCCGCCGACGGCGGGACGGTGCTGACCGTCGGCGACACCGGCCCGGGCATGACCACCAGTCAGCTCGACCAGGCCACCGAGCGGTTCTGGCGGGCGCCGGACGCGCAGAACGTGGACGGCGTGGGCCTCGGGCTGACCATCGCGGCGGTGCTCGTGGACGCCTCCGACGGCCGGCTCACCATGCGCCAGGGCGAGCCCCGGGGCCTGGTCGCCGAGCTGTGGTTCCCGGCGCCCGCCGACGCGCCGGTCCGGTGCTGACCCGCGTCAGGGCTTCGCGGCGCGATACCACTGCGCCGCGCCCGGATGCAGCGGCAGCGGGGTGGTGACGATCGCCGACCGGGGACTCATCCGTCCCGCCGCCGGGTGCGCGGCGGCCAGCTCCTCCCGGCGGTCCATCAGCAGCCGGGTCACCTCCCGCACCAGCGCGGCGGGCAGGTCGGCGCGGACGATCAGGTAGTTCGGGTTCGCCACCGTGCTGACCGGGGCGGCCCGGTACACCGAGCGCGGCACGTCCCGGGTCACGTAGACCTGCCCGTACGCCCGGCGCAGCGGCTCGGTCCAGTCGCCCAGGTCCACGATCCGCAGCGAGGTCCGCTGGGCCAGGTCGGCGACGCCGCGCACGGGTAGCCCGCCGGAGAAGAAGAACGCGTCGATCCGCCCCTCGCGCAGGGCCGCCACCGAGTCGTCCAGCCCCAGGTGTTCCTGGCGTACCCGGTCGCCACCGAGCTGGGCCACCGCCAGCAGACGGGTGGCGGTGATCTCCGTGCCGGAGCCGTCGGCGCCCACCGACACCCGCCGGCCGCGCAGGTCGCCGAGCGTGCGGATCGGCCCGCCGGCGCGGGTCACCAGGTGCAGCAGGTCGTCGTAGACCCGGGCCACCGCGAGCACCGACGGATGCTCGGGCTCGCGCGGCGGCAGCACGTCGGCCTGGGTGAAGCCCAGCTCGGCCTCCCCGGCGCCGACCAGCCGGACGTTCTGCGCCGAGGCGGCGGTGACCACCACCTCGGCCCGTACGCCGGGCAGCTCCCGGTTGAGCAGCGCCGCGAGCGACTGGCCGAAGGCGTGGTAGACGGCGGTCGGGCTGCCGGTGGCGATGCGGATGCGGGTCGGCTCGGACGGCTCGTCCCGGCACCCGGTGAGCCCGGCGACGAGCAGGAGCACCAGCGCGAGCGGGGCGGCGGCGCGCACAGGCCAGTGTCGGCTCACGGGCTGCACTCTGCGCCGTGCACCCGCCGTGGCGCAAGCCCACGCGGCGCACGCACCACCGCAGGCCCGGCGTGCGGCAGTCTCGGGCCGGGCCGGTCAGCTCGCCGGGGCCAGCTCCGCGCTCTCGGTGATCCGCTCCCGGTGCTCGCCGTTGGGTACCACCACGAGGAAACAGCCCGAGCCGGGCCGCAGCGCCGCCGGCACGTCCAGCAGCGCCGCGCCGCGTACCAGCACCGCCGCCAGGTCCCGGTCGGCGAGCCGGATGCCGAGGCAGTGCCGGCGGACGTGCCGGCCGCCCGCGAGCAGCGCCGCCCGCCAGGCCGCCGCGGCCAGCCGGGGCCGCCACAGCCGCCGCGGCGCCGAGGCGCCCGGGAACGGCCCGCCGAGCAGCTCCCGGCGGCCCTGCCGCCAGCCCGCGGTCAGCAGATTCGCGTACGCCGCCCGGTGCTGCGGCGGCACCGACAGCCGGTGCAGCTCGTAGCGGCGGCGCAGGCCACCGGTGGTCAGCTCGTGCTCGACCGGCACGTCGAGGCGTCCCAGCAGCTGCCGCATCCGTTGCGCCGCGTCCTCGCGGTTGAACTCGGCGATGCCGCCGCGGTGCGGTCCGGAGTCGAGGCGGCGTACGTCGGCGGCCGGCGGCGGCGTGCAGCGCACCATGCAGGCGACCTCGAAGGCGTCGGTCAGGGTCAGCCAGTCCAGCGGCGGCGGCGACGGGCGCGGGCGGTCGAGCAGCGTGGTGAGCATCGGCGCGGCTCCTCGGTCGTCGGGGTACCTCTACCGTCGCTGCCGAGCGCCGGACCGGGAACCGCTGCGCCCGAGCCTTGAGCAAAATTTGCGGGAAGCCCGCGGCTCAGAGCTCGGTGACCACCAGGTCGACCTGCCGGGGCCGCCCGGCCGCCCGGGGCGCCTCCTCGACCGTGTACTTCAGCTCCCGCAGCGCCCCCACCAGCGCGTCGGCGGTACGCGGCCGGGCGTCGGCGAGCAGCAGATCCCGCACCAGTCGGCCCTTCGTGGCCTTGTTGAAGTGGCTCACCACCGACCGGGCCGGCGTGCCGTCCACGATCCGTTCGTGCAGCACCCGTACCGTCACCGTGCGTTCGGCGAGCGCGCCGCGCGGCGTCCAGGTGGCCGCGTACGCGCCGGAGCGCAGGTCCAGCACCGGGCCGCGCCCGGCGGCGGGTTCCAGTACCGGGCCGAGCGTCGCCCGCCAGTACGTCGTCAGCGCGCCGAGCCCCGGCAGCCGCGCTCCGATCGGGCAGCGGTACGGCGGGATCCGGTCGGCGAGGCGTACCGCGCCCCACAGGCCGGAGCTGATCAGCACCTGGCGGCGGGCCGCCCGCTGCGCGTCGGGGGGCAGCGTGTCCAGGCCGAGCGCCTCGTAGAGCACGCCGGTGTAGAGGCGTCCGGCCGGGGCGGTCGCCGCCTCCCGCAGCCGGGCGTTGCGCCGCAGCTCGCCGAGCTGCCCCTCGGTGAGGCCCAGCGCGGTCCGGGCCGCCGTCTCGTCCGGCCCGGCGCACAGGTCGACGAGCGCGGTCAGGACCGCCTCCCGGGCCGGGTTCAGCTCGGTCAGGGACAGCCGGGACAGGTCCAGCCGGCGGCCGGTGCCGGCCTCGGCCTTCCCCTCCGACGGGGGCAGCAGGATGAGCACCGGCACAGCGTACGGGCCGGGGTCAGCGCCACGGCCGCACGGCACGGTCGGGGTGGTACACGCGACTGCCGCCCACCTCGGCCACCATCGCCGCGTCGGCGCGGTCGCCCAGCAGCCGCCGCAGTGTGCGCTCGGCCGGGGAGCCGACCGCCACCACGTACCCGGGCCGTTCCGCGCGCGCCACCCGCTGCCAGTACGCCGGATAGCGGTTCTGCCCGGGCGTCAGCGCCCCGTCGAGCACACCGCAGGCGACGGTCTCCCCGGTGTTGAAGATCAGCCGGTTGCAGGTCCAGTAGTCCCCGTACACCTCGTGCAACCCGGCGTCCCGCACCGTGTCGGCGAGGCGGCGGGCCGTGCGCTCCTCGTCCCGTACGCCCGGCACGCCGGCCAGGAACGCCACGGTCCCGGCAACGGTGGCGGCGGTCAGCCCGGCCAGCACCACAGCCGCCGCGGTGCCGCCGAGCCGGGCCGTCCACCCGGTGGTGGCCCGCAGGGCGTGCGCGGCGGCCAGCCAGAGCGGCCACAGCACAGCCGGCAGCGAGATCTGGAGCACCGACAGGTAGCGGGCGTTGCCGAGCGGGTCGGTCGCGGCGAGCGGGCTGCGCACGTACGCCAGAAGTGTCAGCACCGCGCCCGCGACCAGGGCGAGGATCGCCACGGCCCGGACCCGCGCGGCGTGGTCGGCGGCCCGGCGGTACGCGATCAGCCCGAGCGCGGCGGCGGCCACCAGCAGCACCGGGTAGAGTACGCCGAACCACTGCGCCCAGCGCGCGCATCCGTCCATCGGGCACAGGCCGGATGCCAGCGGCACCCCCTCCAGCAGTCCGCCGCGCAGGCGTTCGGCCAGCGACGGCGCGACGCCCTCCTTGGTGCTGATCTCGCGGAACACCGACAGCGAGTCCTGCCCGGGCGGCGCGACGAGGTTGTCCTTGACCACCGGGGCGATCCCGGCCAGGAAGCCCGCGACCAGCAGCACGCCCGGCCAGCCGATCAGGTCCCGGGGCACCGCCACCGCGAGCACCACCGCCGCGACCAGCAGATACGGCGCGATCAGCCAGTCCGACCACAGCGCCAGCCCGGCGAGCAGCCCGAACGCGCCGGTGGCCAGCCAGTGGTGCCGGATCCGCCGGCCGCCGAGGGCCACCGCGATCAGCAGCATCGCCAGCACCGCCGGCTTCACCTCCGGGCGGCCGCCGACCGCTGTGAGCTGGTCGCGGACCACGCGCTCCGAGCCGAGCGCCAGCAGGCCCACCACGGCGACCGCGAGCCAGGGGGAGAACAGGCGACGGGTCAGCCGGTACGCCAGCCACAGGAAGATCGCGAAGAGCGCGAGCAGCGGCAGCCGCAGCACCGGCCAGCTCGGCCCGGCCCAGCCGACGAGCGGCGCGGCCAGGTACGACTCCAGCACGCCCATGTAGCGCTGGCCGTAGAGGAAGACCGGCCGCTCACCACCGGCGGCGATGTGCAGTGCGGCCAGGCCGAACGTGGCCTCGTCGCTGTTCGACGCGGGCACCGTGAGCAGCGTCAGCACCAGCCGGTAGCCGACCCCCGCGGCGCCGAGCAGCAGCGCCACCAGCGCCGGCGCGTCCGGACGCGGTCGTACCGGGTTCCGCTTCGTCGTCGACACGACCAACGCCCCCGTCGTCGTCCCGACCGCAGTCTGTCACGGCGGCGCCCGGCGCCGGGGCGGATCGGCGTGGATCACTCGCGTGGCCCGGCCGGTCCGGTTGTGGCACTGTTGCCGTGTGCCGCCCACACCACCGGACCAGCTGGCCGTCCCGCAACTGCACCGCGCCGCGCGCTTCGAGGACGCCGTGCACGGCCTGGTGGAGCGCCGGTTGCGGCGCACCGGGTGGCAGCCCAACATCATCGCGTACGCGGGCTACGGCGCCCCGGGCTGGGCGCGCGTGCTCTGCCGGGTGCTGCTGGGCCGCCCGGACACGCGGCGGCGGGGCCGGCTGGACAAGGTGCGGGGCTGGCGCAGCTTCGCCACGCTGCCCGCCAAGCACATCACGGTGACCATCGAGGCCGACGGCGTGCGCCAGGAGGTGACCGCCGACCGCAGCGGCTTCGTCGACACCGTGATCGAGGCCGACTTCACCCCCGGCTGGGGCTGCGTACGCCTCAGCGTCGCCGACGCCGAACCGGTGGAGGCGCTGGTACGCATCCTCGACCCGGCCGTCCGCTTCGGCATCCTCTCCGACATCGACGACACCGTCATGGTGACCGCGCTGCCCCGGCCGCTGCTGGCCGCGTGGAACACGTTCGTGCTCGACGAGCACGCCCGCACCGCCGTGCCGGGCATGGCCGTGCTGTACGAGCGGCTGGCCACCGCCCACCCGGGCGCGCCGGTCTTCTACCTGTCCACCGGCGCGTGGAACGTCGCGCCGACGCTCACCCGGTTCCTGTCCCGGCACCTCTACCCGGCCGGGCCGCTGCTGCTCACGGACTGGGGACCGACCGCCGACAGGTGGTTCCGCAGCGGCCGGGAGCACAAGCGGGCCACGCTGGCCCGGCTGTCCCGGGAGTTCCCCGAGGTGCGGTGGCTGCTGATCGGCGACGACGGGCAGCACGACCCGGAGATCTACCGGGAGTTCGCCGCCGCGCACCCGGACAACGTCGCGGGGGTGGCGATCCGGCGACTGTCCCCGACCCAGTCGGTGCTGGCCGGTAGCCTCCCGGCGCCCGCAGGGCGGTCGTCGTCGGGCCCGATCGGCCAGAAGTGGCTGAGCGCCCCCGACGGTGCCGGCCTCTGGAAGCTCCTCCGCGAAGCCGACCTGGTCTGACTCCTGCGGCCACCCGGCGACGGGCGGTCACGCGCCGACAGCCTGGGTGTGGAGAGCGACCGCCAGATCGCGGTCATCCCGACGCCGAGATATCACAGAGCGTAGTGCTGACCGGGAAGCGACTCCCCGATACGGTTATGACTCAGAGGCATATTTATGCCTCTGAGTCATAACGGGCTCGCCGTGGCCGCCCGGCCGGCTGGGCTGTGCCGTCAGGCCGGGCGGAGCCAGAGGACGCCCAGCGGCGGCACGCGCAGGGAGACCGACGCGGGCAGGCCGTGCCACGGCACGTTCTCGGCGTGCACCTCGCCCAGGTTGCCCACCCCCGACCCGCCGTAGTGGTGGGCGTCGGTGTTCAGCGCCTCGGTCCACGTCCCGGCCGCGGGCAGGCCGATCCGGTAGTCCTCCAGCGGCAGCGCGGAGAAGTTCGCCACGCACACGAGCGTCTGCCCGTCCGGGGCGATCCGGATGAACGACACCGCGTTGTTGGCCACGTCGTCCCCGGCGATCCAGCGGAAGCCGGCCGGGTCGGTGTCCTGCGCCCAGAGCGCCGGGCTCTCCCGGTAGAGCCGGTTCAGGTCGGCGACCAGCCGCTGCACGCCCGCGCGGGCCGGATCGTGGGTCAGGTACCAGTCGAGGCCGCGCTCCTCGCTCCACTCCCTGTCGTCGGCCAGCTCGCAGCCCATGAAGAGCAACTGCTTGCCCGGGTGCGCCCACATGTACGCCAGCAGCGCCCGCACCGTGGCCAGTCGCTGCCAGGTGTCGCCGGGCATCTTGCCGGCGAGCGAGCCCTTGCCGTGCACCACCTCGTCGTGGCTGATCGGCAGCACGTAGTTCTCGCTCCACGCGTACGCCAGCGAGAACGTGAGCTGATGGTGGTGGTGCTGCCGGTAGATCGGGTCCTTCGAGGTGTAGAGCAGGGTGTCGTGCATCCAGCCCATGTTCCACTTGAACCCGAACCCGAGCCCGCCCTCCGAGGTGGGCCGGGTGACGCCGGGCCAGGCGGTGGACTCCTCGGCGATCATCAGTACGCCCGGGTGGTGCCGGTAGACGGTGGCGTTGACCTCCTGGAGGAACGCGATGGCCTCCAGGTTCTCCCGGCCGCCGTGCACGTTCGGCGCCCACTGCCCGTCCTGCCGGGAATAGTCCAGGTAGAGCATCGAGGCGACCGCGTCCACCCGCAGCCCGTCGATGTGGAACTCGTCGAGCCAGTACAGCGCGTTGGCGACCAGGAAGTTGCGCACCTCGTTGCGGCCGAAGTCGAAGACGTACGTGCCCCAGTCGGGGTGCTCGCCGCGACGCGGGTCGGGGTGCTCGTACAGCGGGGTGCCGTCGAAACGGGCGAGCGCCCACTCGTCCTTCGGGAAGTGCGCCGGCACCCAGTCCAGGAGCACGCCGATGCCGGCGGCGTGCAGCCGGTCCACCAGGTGGCGGAAGTCGTCCGGGTCGCCGAACCGGGCCGTCGGCGCGTAGTAGCCGGTGACCTGGTAGCCCCACGAGCCGCCGAACGGGTGCTCCATCACCGGCAGGAACTCCACGTGGGTGAAGCCCATCTCCAGCACGTACGCGGTGAGCTGATCGGCCAGCTCCCGGTAGCCGAGGCCGGGTCGCCAGGAGCCCAGGTGCACCTCGTACACGCTCATCGGCTCCTGGTGCGGCGCCTGCCGGGACCGGCGCGCGAGCCAGTCCGCGTCGCCCCACTCGTACCGTGACTCGTGCACCACCGACGCGGTGGCCGGCGGCACCTCGGTGCGCGCGGCCATCGGGTCGGCCTTGTCCCGCCACCGGCCGTCCGCGCCGAGGACGCGGTACTTGTAGCGGCTGCCCACCGGCATGCCCGGCACGAAGATCTCCCACACGCCGCTGGAGCCGAGCGAGCGCATCGGCCACCCGTCGTCCGGCGCCCAGCCGGTGACGTCGCCGATCAGCCGCACGGCCCGTGCGTTCGGCGCCCAGACGGTGAACGCGACGCCCTCGTCGAACACCCGGGCGCCGAGCGCCGCCCAGAGCCGCTCGTGCCGCCCCTCGCCGATCAGGTGCAGGTCGAGGTCGCCGAGCGTGGGCGGATAACGGTACGGGTCGTCGTGCGTCGTGCCGTCCACCTCGACCCGGTAGTCCAGCACCTCACCGGGGAGGACCGCCTCGAAGACACCGGCGTCGTGGACCCGCTTCATCGGGTGCCGCTCGCCGTCGGCGAGCACCGCCACCTCGCCCGCGCCCCGGCGCAGCGTCCGGATCGTGGTGCTCCCGTCGGCCGGGTGCGCGCCGAGCACGGCGTGCGGGTCGTGTACCTCGCCGGCGATCAGCTGGTCCATCGGGCGTCGTCCTTGTCGGCCGGTGCGGTCGGGGCGGTGCCGCCGGAGAGGTCGGCGGGCACGTCTTCCACTGTCAGGTCGGGCGCGGCCGGCTGCTCCGGCTCGGCGGCGGTCGGTGCGGCCGGCTGCGGCGGCTCGGGTGCGGCCGGGCGGCGCACTGTGAGCACGTGCGCCGGTTGCAGGTACGGGTCGAGGCGCACCGCGTTGCGCTGCCCCCAGTCGTACTCGGCGCCGGTCAGCTCGTCGCGCACGGTGAACCGCTCGTGCCAGTCCAGGCCGAGCGCCGGCATGTCGAGCGTGGTGTTGCCCCACTGCACCTCGCGTGAGTCGAACGAGCAGACCACGATCACCGTGTTGCCGGTCTCCGGGTCGTGCTTCGACCAGCACAGCAGCGCCGGGTTGTCGATGTCGTGGAACCGCAGGTTGCGCAGCCGGTGCAGGGCGGGGTTGTCCCGGCGTACCCGGTTCAGCGTGGTGACGAACGGCGCCAGCGACCGGCCCTGCGCCAGCGCGGCGTCCCAGTCCCGCGGGCGCAGCTCGTACTTCTCGTTGTCCAGGTACTCCTCGGCGCCCGGCCGCGCGACGTGCTCGAACAGCTCGAACCCCGCGTACATGCCCCACGAGGGGGACAGCAGCGCCGCCAGCACCGCCCGGATCTTGAACATCGGCGGGCCGCCGTGCTGCAACGACGAGTGCAGGATGTCAGGCGTGTTCGGCCAGAAGTTCGGCCGCATCCAGTCGACCGAGGCGACCAGCTCCTCGCAGTACTCCCGCATCTCGGCCGCCGTCGTACGCCAGGTGAAATAGGTGTACGACTGGGTGAAGCCGATCTTGCCGAGCCCGTGCATGATCGCTGGCCGGGTGAACGCCTCGGCCAGGAACAGCACGTCCGGGTCGACCTTCTTGACCTCGGCGATCAGCCAGTGCCAGAAGTCGAACGGCTTGGTGTGCGGGTTGTCGACACGGAAGATCCGGATGCCCTCGCCGACCCAGTGCAGCACCACCCGCAGCACCTCGGCCCGGATGCCCTCGGGATCGTTGTCGAAGTTCAGCGGATAGATGTCCTGGTACTTCTTCGGCGGATTCTCCGCGTACGCGATGCTGCCGTCGGCCCGGGTGGTGAACCACTCCGGGTGCTCGGTGACCCACGGGTGATCCGGCGCGCACTGCAACGCCAGGTCCATCGCCACCTCCAGTCCCTGCTCGGCGGCGGCCGCGACGAAGTCGCGGAAGTCCTCAGGCGTACCCAGATCGGGGTGGATGGCGTCGTGGCCGCCCTCGGCCGCGCCGATCGCCCACGGCGAGCCCACGTCGTCCGGCCCGGCGGTGAGCGCGTTGTTGCGGCCCTTGCGGTTGACCCGGCCGATCGGGTGGATCGGCGGCAGGTAGAGCACGTCGAAACCCATCGCCGCGACACCCGGCAGCCGTTCCATCGCGGTGGCGAACGTGCCGGAACGCGCGGGCGCGTCGACTGTGGCCGGGACCGCGCCCTCGGAGCGGGGGAAGAACTCGTACCAGGCGGAGAAGAGCGCCCGCGGCCGGTCCACCCACAGCGTGCGCTCCTCGCCGGTGGTGACCAGCTCGCGCACCGGGTGCTCCCACAGCAGGTCGGCCAGGTCCAGCGCCGCGCTCACCCGCCGCGGCAGGTCCAGGTCGTCGTCGGCCAGCGCCCGCACGGCTTCGCGTACGCGATCACGGTCGGCCCTCGGCACCAGGTCGAGCGCGGCGGTGAGCACCCGTACGCCCTCGGCCAGGTCGTTCGCCAGCTCGGCCGCGCCCTGGCCGGCGGCGAGCTTCTTGGTGACCGCGTTCTGCCAGGTGAGGTACGGGTCTCCGAACGCCTCCACGGCGAAGCGCCACAGTCCCACCGCGTCCGGGCGGATGGTGGCGTGCCATCGGTCCTGGCCGGGTTCACCTGGGCGCATCCGGGTGAACGGGCGGGCCGCGCCGTCCGGGCCGAGCCAGACCACGTTGCACCCGAGCGCGTCGTGGCCCTCGCGGTAGGCCCGCGCCGACACCGGTACGACCTCGCCGACCACTGCCTTGGCCGGGTAGCGACCGCAGGAGACGACGGGGGAGACGTCTTCGATCGGGAACCGTCCAGTCACCCGCTCAACCTACTGCGCGAGATCCTCTCGCGCTCGGCGACTTCACCTCAGCCCTCAACCCGCTCACGAGGGCGTCGAGTCCGTGCCGGTGAGGCACCCGTGCCGTTCCACCGAACGAGCGTGGGCTGCGGTGAGTGGAACGCTATGGGTGTCAAATGGGCGCTGAGGCACCCATGGCGTTCCACCGAACGGGTGGCGGACTTCCGGCGGCCGGCCCCGGTGCCACGAACGGCCTCTTTCCGCGCCTCGGGTACAGGGTCGGCGGGCTCCGGGCGCTCTGGCCCGTCCGACAGCGACGTTCAGGTCGACCGCTGGGCGACGAAGACGAACTCCCGGCCGGGGCGGTCGGGCGCGTCCCGCACGTCGAGCACCCGGTAGCCGGCGGCGGTCAGGCTCGCCTCGACCTCGTCCCGGTCGCGGAACCGCAGCGTCGAGTCCGACGTGACGACGGCGCCGTCGGCCGGGAACCGGTACGTGAACCGGAAGGACACGAACGGCAGGTCCACAGCGGTGACCTCGAGACGTCGTTCCACCGGCCCGACGCCCGGCACGTCCCGGGTCACCGGCGCGCTGTCCGCCGCCCACTCTTCCCACGCGCGGCGCTCGGGACGGCGGGTCTCGAACACGAGGTGCCCGCCGGGCCGCAGCGCCGCGTGGACGCCCCGCAGGGTGCGCGCCCAGTCGTCGTCGGTGCGGAAGACCTGCGCCACGTTGCCGGTCATCACGGCCAGGTCGGCGCGCAGCGGTGGCAGCGTCGTGGCGTCGCCGTGCACCCAGCGCACGCGGCCTTCGCGGTTCTTCGACCGGGCGACGGCGAGGGACGCCCCGGCCGGGTCGACCCCCACGACGGTACGGCCGTGCCGGGCGAGCAGCAGGGCCAGGTTCCCGGTGCCGCAGCCGAGGTCGAGCACCACGCGCGCGTCCAGCTCGTCGGCGATCGCGAGGTACGCGTCCAGGTCGTCCCGGTCGCCGTCGAACGCGTCGTAGACCGGTGCGAGCCGAGGATGGGCGAAGATCGCATCCGGCATCCGGGGACTGTATCCGCTGGCCCGTGCCCGGGCGGGCTGTTAAGAAGGGGCCCTTCCTCTACCGGAGGCGTTAAGAAGGTGCCCTTCCTTACACGCCCACCGAGCGGTACACCTCGATCGTCTGGCGGGCGATCGCGTCCCAGGAGAAGTGCTCCACCGCCCGCCGCCGCCCCGCCGCCCCGAACGCGGCGATCCGCTCCGGGTCGGCCAGCAGCTCGTTCATGCGCGCGGCCAGGTCGGCCACGAAGCGCTCCGGGTCCAGCGGGGTGCCGGAGCCGTCACCGGCCTGCTCGATCGGCACCAGCAGCCCGGTCTCGCCGTCGGCCACCACCTCGGGGATGCCGCCGGTGGCGGTCGCCACCACGGCGGTCTCGCAGGCCATCGCCTCCAGGTTGACGATGCCCATCGGCTCGTAGACGGACGGGCAGGCGAAGACTGTGGCGTGGGTGAGCACCTGGATCACCTCGTGCTTGGGCAGCATCGCCGCCACCCAGATCACCCCGGACCGGGTGGCCCGCAGCTCCGCCACGAGACCCTCCACCTCGGCGGCGATCTCCGGGGTGTCCGGCGCTCCGGCGAGCAGCACCAGCTGGGTGTCGGCGGGCAGCTCCCGGGCCGCGCGCAGCAGGTACGGCAGGCCCTTCTGCCGGGTGATCCGCCCGACGTAGACCACGCTGGGCCGGGCCGGGTCGATGCCGAGCCGGTCGAGCACGTCGGTGCCCGGGTCCGGGGCGTACTGCGCGGTGTCGATGCCGTTGTAGACCACGCGTACCCGGTCGGGGTTCACCGCCGGGTACGCGGTGAGCACGTCGCGGCGCATGCCCGCGCTCACCGCGATGATCGCGTCGGCGGCCTCGAACGCGGTCCGCTCGCACCAGGAGGAGAGCGCGTACCCGCCGCCGAGCTGCTCGGCCTTCCACGGGCGCAGCGGCTCCAGGCTGTGCGCGGTGACCACGTGCGGCACCCCGTGCAGCAGCTTCGCGGTGTGCCCGGCCAGGTTGGCGTACCAGGTGTGGCTGTGCACCACGTCGGTGCCGCCGGTCCCGGCGGCCATCTCCAGGTCGACACCCATGACGCGCAGCGCGGCGTTCGCGCCGGCGAGCGGGGCCGGTTCGGCGTACGCGGTGACACCCTGCTCGTCGCGGGGCGCGCCGAAGCAGTGCACCCGCACGTCGGCGAGCCGGCGCAGCTCACGGGCGAGGTATTCCACGTGCACCCCGGCGCCGCCGTAGACCTCCGGCGGGTACTCGCGGGTGAGCAGGTCGACGCGCATCGGTGCCATGCCCGCACCCTAGTGCAGAGCCGGGTGTCCCACGCGGTGCGCAAGTGTGGGCGTCCGAGTGGTGAAGTCGGTTCCGGGTCGTTAGCGTCTGAGCATGGCTGCCAAGGTGCTCGCGATCGTCCTGGCCGGCGGGGAGGGCAAGCGCCTGATGCCCCTGACCACCGACCGGGCGAAGCCCGCCGTCCCCTTCGGCGGGATGTACCGCATGGTCGACTTCGTCCTGTCCAACCTGGCGAACGCCGGCTTCCTCAAGATCGTCGTGTTGACCCAGTACAAGTCCCACTCGCTGGACCGCCACATCACCAAGACCTGGCGGATGTCGACGCTGCTCGGCAACTACGTCACGCCGGTGCCCGCGCAGCAGCGCCGCGGCCCGTGGTGGTTCGCCGGCTCGGCCGACGCGATCTACCAGAGCTTCAACCTGATCAACGACGAGCAGCCCGACTACGTGATCGTCTTCGGCGCCGACCACATCTACCGGATGGACCCCCGGCAGATGGTCGACGACCACATCGCCTCCGGCGCCGGGGTCACGGTGGCCGGCATCCGGCAGCCGCTGTCGACGGCCGACCAGTTCGGCGTGATCGAGGTCGGCGAGGACGGCAAGCGCATCCGCGCGTTCCGGGAGAAGCCCACCGACGCGGTCGGGCTGCCCGACGCGCCGGACGAGATCTACGCCTCGATGGGCAACTACGTGTTCACCACCAAGGCGCTGTGCGAGGCGGTGGAGCGCGATGCGGCGGACAAGACCAGCAAGCACGACATGGGCGGCAGCATCATCCCGATGCTCGTCGAGCGCGGCGAGGCAAACGTCTACGACTTCAAGGACAACGAGGTGCCCGGCAGCACCGACCGCGACCGCGGCTACTGGCGGGACGTGGGGACGCTCGACTCGTTCTACGACGCGCACATGGACCTGATCAACGTGCACCCGGTGTTCAACCTCTACAACTTCGACTGGCCCATCTACACCGAGCAGCCGCCGTACCCGCCGGCCAAGTTCGTGCACGCCTGGGGCGAGCGCGTGGGCCGCGCGGTCAGCTCGATGGTGTCGCCCGGCTCGGTGATCTCCGGCTCGCTGGTGGAGAACTCGATCGTGGCGCCGAAGGTGAAGGTCCACTCGTGGGCGCACGTCGACGGCGCCGTGCTGATGGAGGGTGTCCAGATCGGCCGCCACGCGGTCGTCCGGCGCGCGATCCTGGACAAGAACGTCCACGTCCCGGAGGGCGCCGAGATCGGCGTCGACCTGGAGAAGGACCGCCAGCGCTACACCGTGTCCGACAACGGCATCGTCGTCATCGGCAAGGGCCAGCGCGTCGAGCCCTGAGCATTCCCGCCGCATCCCCGAGGAGGATCCCGCAGTGGCCCACCCCCGTGCCGGCCAGCCCGCACAGCCCGACGACCTGGTCGACGTGCCCCGGCTGGTCACCGCCTACTACGCCGAGCACCCGGACCCGGACGACCCGGCGCAGCAGGTCTCCTTCGGCACCTCCGGGCACCGCGGATCCAGCCTGCGCAACGCCTTCAACTCCGACCACATCCTCGCCGTCACCCAGGCGCTCTGCGACTACCGGCGCGAGCAGGGCCTTTCCGGGCCGCTGTTCCTCGGCCGGGACACCCACGCGCTCTCCGCGCCCGCCGAGGCCGATGCGCTGGAGGTGCTCGCCGCCAACGACGTGACGGTGCTGCGCGACAGCCGCGACGGCTACACCCCGACGCCCGCGGTCTCGCACGCCATCCTCACCCACAACCGGGGGCGCACCAGCGGCCTCGCCGACGGCATCGTCATCACCCCGTCGCACAACCCGCCGTCCGACGGCGGGTTCAAGTACAACCCCACCCACGGCGGGCCCGCCGACACCGACGCCACGAAGTGGATCCAGGACCGCGCGAACGCCATCCTCGCCGCCGGGCTCAAGGAGGTGAAACGCATCCCGTACGCGCGGGCGCGCGCCGCCGCCACCACCGGGGAGTACGACTTCCTCGCCCGGTACGTGGACGACCTGCCCGCCGCGCTGGACATCGACGCGATCCGCGACGCCGGGGTGCGCATCGGCGCGGACCCGATGGGCGGGGCGAGCGTGGCGTACTGGGGCGAGATCGCCGAGCGGCACCGCCTCGACCTCACCGTGATCAACCCGCTCGTGGACCCGACCTGGCGGTTCATGACGCTCGACGGCGACGGCAAGATCCGGATGGACTGCTCGTCACCGAACGCGATGGCCTCGCTGATCGCCGCCCGGGACGACTACGCGGTCTCCACCGGCAACGACGCCGACGCCGACCGGCACGGCATCGTCACGCCCGACGGCGGCCTGATGAACCCCAACCACTACCTGGCCGTGGCGATCGGCCACCTGTTCCGTACCCGGGAGCAGTGGGGCCCGGCCGCGGCGGTGGGCAAGACGCTCGTCTCCTCCTCGATGATCGACCGGGTCGCGGCCGACCTCGGCCGTCCGCTGCTGGAGGTGCCGGTCGGGTTCAAGTGGTTCGTGCCCGGCCTGCTCGACGGCACCGTCGGCTTCGGCGGCGAGGAGAGCGCCGGCGCGTCCTTCCTGCGCCGCGACGGCGGCACCTGGACCACCGACAAGGACGGCATCCTGCTCTGCCTGCTCGCCGCCGAGATCATCGCCACCACCGGCCGTACGCCGAGTGAGCACTGGGCCGAGCTGGCCGACCGCTTCGGCGCGCCCGCGTACGCCCGCATCGACGCCCCGGCCGACCGGACGCAGAAGGCCGTCCTGGCGAAGCTGTCGCCGGAGCAGGTCACCGCCACCGAGCTGGCCGGCGAGCCGATCGCCGCGATCCTCACCACCGCACCCGGCAACGGCGCCGCGATCGGCGGCCTCAAGGTGACCACCGGGTCGGGCTGGTTCGCCGCCCGCCCGTCCGGCACCGAGGACGTCTACAAGATCTACGCCGAGTCGTTCCAGGGCCCGGAGCATCTGGCCCGGATCCAGGAGGAGGCCAAGGCGCTGGTCGACGGCGTGCTCGCCACCGCGTGAACCGGCTCAGCGGGGCGGGGGCAGCTCCCGGCGGCTGAGCTGCTCCCGCAACCCGTCCGGCAACAGCTCCCGCAACTGGTCGGGCAGCAGCGGCAGGTCCAGCAGGCTCAGTTTGAGCTGGTTGCGCTCCTGGTAGCGGCGCGGGTCGAGACGGACCACCCGGCCGGCGTCCTTGACGTACCGGATGTGCACCGAACCCTCCGTCGCCGCCTGCCGGATCAGCAGGCCGTCCATCTCCACCGCGACCGGCGCCGAGTCCGCACGCAGCTCCAGGTGCACCGTCTCGTGCGCGGAGAGCAGCACCGAGCGGGAGATCCCGGCCATCGGTGCGGACGGCGTTACCACCATCGCCTCCGTGGCCGGTGAGATCAGCGGCCCGCCGGCGGCATAGCTGTACGCGGTCGAACCGGTCGGCGTGCTCACCACCAGCGCGTCGCACCGGTAGTAGCCGTACCGCTGGCCGTCCACCGCGAGGGTGGCCGTGACGAAGCCGGCGCCGGGCTGCCGGACCAGGGCGATGTCGTTGAACGCCACCACGTCGTCGCCGCAGACGTCGCAGGCCAGGCAGGCGTGCGACTCGACGGTGAAGTCGTGCTCCACCAGCCGTTCCAGCGCCCGGGGCAGGTCCGGCGGCTCCACCTCGACCAGGAAGCCGACCCGGCCCAGGTGTACGCCGAGCACCGGCTTCGGGTCGCGGACGGCCATCCGCAGCGCGCCCAGCATGGTCCCGTCGCCGCCGATGCTGATCAGCGCCGCGCAGCGCCCGGCCAGCTCGTCCGCGGCGACCGCCTCGACCGAGGCGGGTACGCGCGCCCGGTCCTCGGTGCGTACCGCGAGCGTGATGCGGTGCCGGGCCGCCCAGTCCGCGATGATCCCCACCACCTCGGAGACGTCCCGGGTGGGGTGCAGCACCAGCCCCAGCACATCGCCCGCCACCGCTACAGCTCACCACAGCGGCGTGCCGCCCGCCGGGCTTACCAGGAGCCGTGAAGCCGGGACAGTGCCCCGAACAGGTGATTTCCGTACCCCCGTGCCGGTCCGGCTCGTTGGACGCGAGGTAGGGCGGGGGGACGAGTGGAGAGTCGATGCATGTCGTGATCATGGCGGGCGGCGCGGGCGTGCGGCTGCGTCCATACACCTCCACGCTGCCCAAGCCGCTCGTGCCCATCGGTGAGAGCTACGCGATCCTCGAGATCGTCCTGCGGCAGCTCGCCGACCGCGGCTTCACCCACGTCACACTGGCGATCAATCACCTGGGCGCCCTGATCCGGGCGTTCGTCGGCGACGGCTCCCGGTTCGGGCTGGCCGTCGACTACGTCGAGGAGGACCGGCCGCTGTCGACGATCGGCCCGCTCTTCGGCATCCGGGACCGCCTGCCCGAGCACTTCCTGGTGATGAACGGCGACGTGCTCACCGACCTCGACTACGCCGACCTGCTGGGCACCCACGCGCGCTCGGGCGCGCCGCTGACGGTGGCCACCTACCGGCGTACCGTCAAGATCGATTTCGGTGTCCTGGAGCTGGCCGGCGACAAGATCACGTCGTTCTCCGAGAAGCCGGTCCTGCACTATCGGGTGAGCATGGGCGTCTACGGGCTCTCCCGCAGCACCATCGCCCACTACCAGGTGGGGCAGCCGTTCGGGTTCGACCAACTGGTGCTGGACCTGCTGGGCCGGGGCGCACCACCGGCCGGCTACGAGTTCGACGGCTACTGGCTGGACATCGGCCGCCCCGAGGACTACGACGAGGCCAATCGGTGCTTCGGCGAGCTCCGGGACCTGCTGCTGCCCGCCGGCACCCCGGCCGGGTCATGATGCGTGTCCTCCTCTTCGGCGCCTCCGGCTTCATCGGCGCTCACGTACGCCGGGAACTGAACGCCACGGCGGACCTGGTGTGCCCGTCACGCGATGAGTGCGACCTGGTCGCCGCGACGCCGGAGGCGCTGCGGGCGTTGCTCGGCACGCTCCGGCCGGACGCTGTGGTCAGTTGCGCCGGAGCGGTGAGCGGCTCGGCCGAGGATCTGATCCGGGCGAACACGCTGACAACCGCCAAGCTCGTGGACGCGGTCGCCGACACCGTGCCCGGCGCGCGGCTGGTCCGTCTCGGCTCCGCCGCCGAGTACGGTCCGGTCCCGTCCGGCGCCCCGGCTGCCGAGGACCGTCCCGTGACGCCGGTCAGTGCCTACGGCGTGAGCCAGGCGGCGGCGACCCGGCTCATGGAGCTGGCGGCAGCGGCCGGCCGGGTGGACGCGGTAGCGCTCCGTGTGTTCAACCCCGTCGGTCCCGGCATGCCCCGCACGACACTGCTCGGCCGGGTGGCCGCCCTGCTGTCCCACCTCACGGCCGGCGAGGACCTGCGTACCGGCCCGCTGGACGCGTACCGGGACTTCGTTGACGTGCGGGACGTGGCCGCCGCAGTCAGGCGGGCGGTGACTGTCACCGCGCCGCGGGCCCGTGTCCTCAACGTGGGGAGCGGCCGGGCGGTGCCGGTACGCGATGCGGTCCAGCTGCTGGTGTCGGTGTCCGGCCGCTCGGTCCGCATCCGGGAGGACCGCCCACCGTCTCCCCGCTCCGGCGACGTGAGCTGGACATGCGCCGACGTCGGCCGGGCGGCCTCGGTCCTGGGGTGGGCCCCCGAACACGACCTGTCCGACTCGGTCGGTGCGCTGTGGAGCCAGACGGCTTTAGCGGCGACACCGGCTCGTTGAACCGACCGGTGCCGGTCCTGCCCGGACCGGTGAAGAGGAGGAGCGAACCATGACGGCAGACTCGACCGGCGGCCCGGTGGTGGTGACCGGAGCCGGTGGCTTCATCGGATCCCACCTGGTCGAGGCGCTCGCCGCCGCAGGCCACCGGGTACGTGCCCTGGTGCGCTACAACGGCGCCGGGTCGCACGGCTGGCTGGACACGTTCGGCCCGGACCAACTGGCCGGCGTCGAGGTCGTCGCAAGCGACATCCGCGACCGGGGGATGGTGCAGCGGCTCGTCGACGGCGCCTCCACCGTCTACCACCTCGCCGCGCTGGGCGGCATCCCGTACTCGTACCTCGCTCCCCAGTCCTACGTGGACACGAACATCACCGGCACGCTCAACGTGCTGGAGAGCGCGCGGACGGCCGGAGTGGGCCGGGTGGTGGTCACATCCACGAGCGAGGTGTACGGGACCGCCACCACCGTCCCGATGACCGAGCAGCACCGGTTGCGCGGTCAGTCGCCGTACTCGGCCTCGAAGATCGGCGCGGACAAGCTGGCCGACAGCTACCACCTCAGTTTCGGCCTTCCGGTGGTCACGCTCCGCCCGTTCAACACGTACGGCCCCCGCCAGTCCACCAGGGCGGTCATCCCCACCATCATCAGCCAGCTGGCGAAGGGTGGCGGGGTGGTCCGGCTCGGCGCGCTGCGTACCACCCGCGACCTGCTCTACGTGACGGACACCGTAGCGGCCTTCCAAGCCGTGGGCACGGCACCAGACGACGCGGTCGTGGGCGGCGTGTTCCAGGCAGCGACCGGCCGGGAGACCTCGGTCGGTGACCTGGTCCGCAAGATCGCTGCGATGTTCGGCGTCCAGCCGGAGGTGGTGGTCACCGAGTCCCGGCTCCGTCCCGCGGAGTCCGAGGTGGAACGCCTGCTCGGCGACGCCGGCCTGCTCCGGTCGCGGACCGGATGGCAGCCGGCCACCAGCATCGACGAGGGTCTGAAGGCGACGGTCGAGTGGTTCCTCGATCCGGCCAACCTCGTGCGCTACCGCTCCGATCGGGCGGTGTGACGGTTTTCCGCACGCTTGTGGGCGGCCCTTCGTTGCCCACTTCTCCACCTCGCCGGCCGGACGGCCGGCGCCGCAGGAGGCTTGAACGTGATGGTGATGCAGGACAGCCGCCGGTCGTCGGCGATCGGCACGGTCCGCGGCCCCGGCAGCCCCGGTGGGCTCGTCGGGGTGGAGACGCCGGCGTGGCGCACGAATGGTCTCGTCTCGGCGGTGCTGCGCGCCACCGCCGTGGTGCTGCTGCTCAACTTCGACCAGTTCCCGCGTCTGGTCGGCCGCGGGTTCCTGATCGCCGCAGTGGTGCTCGCGGTGCCGCTGCTCCTGCACGAGATCCTCCGTCCGGCCTCGCGTGCCCGGACCGTGATCTTCTGGACCCTCGTGGTCTTCGGCGTCCTCGCGGCGCCGGGGATCCTGCACCCCCCTGAGACGGACTACGGCCGGCAGAAGTTCCTGCTGCTCGTCACGTTGACCGTGTTCGCCACGCTGGCGGTGGCGGTGCTGCGCGGGCGACGCGATGTCGAGATGTTCGCCGCCGTGTTCGTGTTGTCGGGGGTGGTGCTCGCGATCGCCACGCTCAACGGCGATCCGCAGGACGGCCGGGCCGACGGCTTCGGCTCCAACCCGATCTGGCTGGCCCGGGCCATCGGCGGCGCGTTCGTCGCGCTCACCTGGCTCTACCTGCAGAAGCGGGTGGCGGCCTGGTGGGCGGCGGGCCTGGCCGTGCTCCTCGGCCTCGGTCTCCTGGCGACCGGCTCCCGGGGACCGCTCCTGGCCACCGTGGTAGCCCTCTTCGTCCTGGTGCTGGCCGGGTTCCGTCTGAAGATCCGGCGGGGTCGGCGCGAGTGGGTCGGTGTGGGTCTGATGGGCGCTCTGGTGGCCGCCGTCGTCGCGCTGCCGTCGATCCTGCCGCCCCGGGTCTACGCGCTCCTGACCGACCCGAGCGAGGAGCTGTTCGACACCGCCCGCGCGGAGATGCGCGAGGTCAGCGTGCCGATGATCGCCGAGCATCCCGGTGGTGTCGGCTACGGCAACTGGGGCGACTACTCCGGCATGTTGATCCACAACTATCCGCACAACCTGTGGCTGGAACTGCCGGCCGAGGCGGGCTGGCTGGTGGGCGGAGCCTTCATCCTGGCCACGGTGGTCGTGGCGGCGGGGCTGTGGCGCGCGTCCAGACGCGACCCGGTCGCCGGGTTCGTGCTGGCCGTACTGGCGTTCAACGTGGTCGCGGTGTCGACCTCCGGAGACGTGAACGCCGGCCGTCCGCTCTTCGCCGCGCTGGCGCTCGGCGTGCTCGTGCTGGCCGGCGCGACGCTGCCCGCCGGCGTACGGGCCCGCGCCAGACGAGTCCGTACGCCGTCCGGCCGGGGGGTCGCTGGGTGAGGTGGCGGGCGCGGCTAGCCATGTCCAGCGGCCGACGCGGAGTACTCGGCATCGCCGCCGGATCGGCCGGCGGCCAACTGCTGGCGCTGGCGGCGGTTCCGCTGCTGACGAGGCTCTACCGCCCAGCCGACTTCGGCGTCCTCGCAGTGGTCGCCGCGCTCGTGGTCACGGTGGGCACGGTGGCCGCGCTCCGGTTCGAGATGGCCGTTCCGCTGCCCGAGCGCGAGGAGGACGCCCGTGCGCTGGTGCGGCTCGGTCTCGTCGCGGCCGCCGGCACGGCGGTACTGGGTTCGCTCGTCGTCGTGCTGGCGGGGGACCGGGTGGCCCGCTGGTTCGGTCAGCCCGAGCTGGCCCACTGGCTCTGGGTGGTGCCGCCCTCTGCCGCCGCGATGGGTGTCGTCCTCGTGCTCAACCAGTTCGCGGTGCGGCATCGGCGTTACGGGGCGATCGGCCGGCGCAACCTCTTCCAGTCTCTGTCGGTGGTGGTTACCCAGATCGTGGCCGGTGGGGCAGGGCTTCGTCCCGGTGGCCTGGCGCTCGGCTTCGGGTTCGGTCAGGTCGCGGCCGCCGCGGTCCTGCTCCGGGACGCCCGCCGGCCCGGCGCGGCCGCCGGGGCCGGCCGGCGGACGTCACGCCTGCCGGCGGTGGCACGTCGGTACCGGCGCTTCCCGTTTCTCCTGGCCCCGTCCGGTCTGCTCAACGTTCTCGGCACGCAGTTGCCGGTGCTACTCATCGCCTACTACTACGGCTCCACGGTGGCGGGTTGGTTGGGACTTACCCAGCGGGTGATCGCCATGCCCGCCGCCCTGGTGGCGTCCGCGGTGGCCCAGGTCTACCTGGGGGAGGTCGCCCGGATCGCCCGGGAACAACCCCGGCGCGGTCGGCGCGTGTTCCTCGACGCCAGCCGGAGACTGGCCCTGATCGCGGGTCCCGGCGCACTGCTCGTGCTGGTCGGCGCGCCGGCGGCCTTCAGCCTGGTCTTCGGTCCGCAGTGGCACAGCAGCGGCGCCTACGCCCAGGCCCTGGCCGTCTTCATGGCGGCTCAGCTCGTCGTCTCGCCGCTGTCGCAGACGCTCGTCGTGTTCGAACGCCAAGCTCTGCAACTCGCCTGGGACGCGGGCCGTGTCGCGGTGGTGGCGGGAGCCGTCTCGGTGGTGGCGCTCACGGGCGGGTCACCGCTGGCCGCGGTCTGGGTGTTCGGGGTGTCTGGCGCGCTGGCATACGGCGTCGGGTGGCTGATGTCGCTGCGGGTCGTGACGGCGGCCGGCCGGAACGCCGGCCGTGCTCGCCCCGCGCCGGAACTCGTGCCGCAGAGCTGAGGCATTCACGTTCTCCGTCACATCCTGTACGGAAAGAAATCGTTTATCCCTTCATGAGGAACGCTTATCCGGAGCCGGCACCGCGCCTGCTGATCGTCTCTTATCACTTCCCGCCGGCGGAGACAGTCGGCGCACGGCGGCCTGCGGCCCTCGCGGCGTTCGCGAAGCAGCAGGGGTGGGACGTCCGGGTGTTGACCGCAGTCGGGGCCGACCAGGGCGGCGCGCCCGTCCCGGTGCCCGAGGAGCACCTGATCCGGATCGCGCCGTCGCCGCGGCTCCGCCGGCCCGGCCGGAGTGCGGGAGAGCCGGTGCCGGACGGCGCCGCCCCACCGCCGTCCCGGCTCGGGCGGATCCGCTCCGGTGCCGATCGACTCCTGGTCAAGGCCGGCATGGAACTGTTGCTGCCGGATCCACAGCTCAACTGGATCCGGCCACCGGTACAGAACTTCGACCGGGGCGCCGCCGGATGGCGCCCGGACGTCATCCTGGTGTCCGGCCCGCCCTTCTCCGGATTCGTCGTGGCCGCCGCACTCGCCCGGCGGTTCCGGGTGCCATGGGTCGCTGACTACCGGGACCTGTGGTCCGTCGGCAACGAGTACTGGGTGCGCTCCGCACTGCGTCGAGCGGTCGACAAGAGGCTGGAGCGGCGCGTGCTGCGGAGCGTGGCGGCGTGCGTGACGGTCTCGGAGCCGCTGGCCGAGACGATCCACCGCACCTTCGGGGTGCAGACGCACGTGGTGATGAACGGCATCGACCGCCGGCCCGTACCGATGGAGTCCTTCGCGACCTCGGTCGGCGTCGAGGCGTCGGCTACCACACTGACGCTCGCACACACCGGCTACATCTATCCGGGAAAGCGTGATCCGAGCCCCCTGATCGACGCGATCGCCCTGCTCGGAGCGGACGCAGCGAAGGTGCACCTGATCTTCGCGGGGGAGGACCACGGCATCACCCGCGCCGCCGCCGAACGGGCCGGCGTGACCGACTCCGTCACCCTTCTCGGTCAGGTCTCGCCGGAGAAGTCGTGGCGGATCCAGGCGGACGCGGACGCGCTCGTCCTGCTCATGTGGAACGATCCGCGAGACGCCGGCACGGTGACCGGCAAGATCTTCGACTACCTCCAGGCCCGCCGCCCCGTCCTCCTGCTCGGCTACGAGCACGGCGTGGCCGCACGCCTGCTGCGCGAACGGAGCGCGGGGGTCGTGGCGAACGACCCGGCCGCGATCGCAGCCCGGTTGCGGGAGTGGCTCGCCGTGAAGGAACGCACCGGACGGGTGCCGGCAGTCCCGGCCGCTGCGCTCGACGGGCTGTTCCGCGAGGATCAGCTCGGCCGCTACCTCGACATCCTCCGGGACGCCGCGCGAGGGGGCGTCCGGCGTCCCGTCACCTGAACGGTCCCGACCGGACGGCGCCCGCAGCGGTCGATGCGTGTGCCGTCCGGTGCGCGGGATGTCAGCGTGCAGACGGAAGGGAAACCGGTGCTCTGCGGCCCACCCGGCCGGCGGCGGTCTCGGCGACGGTCCGGTAGAACGACGCCCGGCGGGCGTCGAGCGTCTCGGCAGAGAAGTCACGGGACCGGCGGAGGTTGCGGGCCGAGGCTGCCGCGAGCCGGTCCGGGTCGGCCAGTATCGCGGTCACTGTGGAGGCGAGCGCGGCCGGGTCGTCGGGCGGCACCAGGCAGTCCGGTTCGAGCAGCTCCGGAATGCCGCCGGCGGTCGAACCGACCGCCGGCAGTGCCCTGGCCATCGCCTCGATGAGCGCCCGGGGCAGGCCCTCGGTACGCGACGGCATCACGAACAGGTCCGCCGAGTCCAGTTGGCGGCGGACCGCGTCGGCGTCGGGTAGCGGGCCGGTGAAGCTCACCCGGTCGGCCACTCCCGATCGGGCGGCCAACTGCTCCAGATGAGGACGGTAGGCGCCCACGCCGACATGCACGAGCCGGGCCCGGGGCCCGTCGGCGGGCATCAGCGTCAGCGCGGAGATGAGCGTGTCGATTCCCTTGTAGAGCTGTTCGAGCGAGCCGACCGACACCAGTGTCGCTACTGGCGGAAGCTGCCGGACCGGCCGGGCCTGCGGCACGAACGCCGCCGGTGGCAGGTCGACGCTGGAGATGCCGGCCGTGGGCGTGGTCGGCAACGCGGGGTAGCGGAGTTGCAGCCGCCGTTCCGTCTCGTACGCCACGGCGGCGGCCTCGCGGCACTGCCGGCGCAGCGTCCGGGTGGACAGCGTGCGCAGCAGCGGCCGCAGCGGATGCCGGACCACCCCCGGGGCGAGCACGTCGTACGGATCCCCGATCACTTCGAGCGCGTACGGGAGGCGGGCCCGGTCGCGTGCCCGAGCCAGCAGTGAGCCGATCGGCGAGGGCACCCGGAGCACCACGGCGTCCCGGGGTTCCGCCGCCGCCGACACCGCTGCGGCGATCGCCCGCCGTCCCAGCAGGTAACCCCGAGGCCCGACGTAGTACGGCAACGCCCAGACGTCGACGCCGTCCCCGTCGACCCGGGCTGCGGCCGCCGGTCGCTGCGCGACGTCCCGCACCCGGGCGGCGACGCGTACGTTGTCGAAGGCGACCAGGTACCGTCGCCAGATCGCGTTGTCCGGGCCTGCTTCGACCCAGACCGCGCCGTCCGGAGTCCGGCTGAAGCGCGACTCCGATGTCACCACGACCCGCATCAGGCTCTCCCGCCGGTCCGGCAGGCGGCCTCCACCACGTCGGCGACATCGCCGGCGGCAAACGTGTTGTCGAAGTGCCGCAGCGCGAACCGCTGGGCCCGCTCACCCCGCAGCCGGAGCCGGCCGTCGGTGAACTCGTCGTAGGCCTGCCGCAGTCCGGCGACCAGCGCTGCCACGTCGTTGCGTGGCACCACCCAGCCGGTCGTCTCGTCGACGGTCTCGGGCAGACCGCCGGCGTCGCTGACGATGCTGGGCACCCCGGTGGCGCCCGCCTCACAGGCGGCGCCGTGTCCCTCGGACAGGGAGGGACTGACGCTCACGTCGGCGGCGCGGTAGCAGTCGCGCACGTCCGACACCGACGTCAGCCACGTCACGCTCGGGTCGCGATCGACCTCGAAGCGCTGGATCAACTCGCGCCGGTGCGCCTCTCCGGCCGCCGAGAAACCGGCGCCCACCAGGAGCAGCCGGGCGTCCGGGTGGGCGGCGCGGAACTCCCGCCAGGCCGCCAGCAGCACGTCGTGACCCTTGATGCCTCGGCCCTGGTGAACCAGCCTCCGGGGCGGATAGACGTAGGCGACCATGATGGCGACGAACGCGTCCTCCTCGATGCCGAGTTCGGCGCGCGCCTTGGCCCGCACCTCCCGCCGGTCGGCTGAGCCGGCCAGGTCGGCGAAGTGCGCGGTCCGGGCGCCGTAGGTGACGACCGGTCGCCGGGGCGCGGGACACCCGAGCGCGCCGTAGAGGCCCGAGGTGTGGCCGGTGCCGCAGATGGTGACGTCGTCGAGCCGCCACAACACCCGCTCGACGATTTTGATCAGCGGAGACTCCAGGTACAGCGGCCCGGCCACCATGTGCACCCGGCGCAGCGGCAGGCGCAGGCTCGCGAAGCGGGCGGCGAGCGCGGACGCGTAGAGGTGGTACTTCAGCACGTCCGGACGGAGCCGGCTGATCAGGCGGCGGAGCCGCCACAGGTCCCGCAGCGTCGACGGGCGCGGCCGGAAGCGGAAGTCGAACGGCGAGTCGTGCACCTCGACACCTCGCCGCCGCAGCTCCTCGGTCAGTCGCCCGGTCCGGCGCGGCAGGACCGCCACCACCTCGTGGCCACGGCGGCGGAGTTCCTCCACCTGCGGGACGATCCAGAGTCCGCCCTGGTCGGTCTTCAGCAGGACTACGACCCGCAGTGGGCGCATGGCCGCGCCGGCCGTCACCGGGCGTCCAGGAACTGCTCGACCGCGCCGACGACCCGCGCCAGGCGGTCGTCGTCCAGGGCGGAGCCGCTGGGCAGGGTGAGCCCTTGGGCGAACAGGCGGTCCGAGGCGCCCGTCACGACCGCCCGGCACCCGGCGAACACCGGCTGGCGGTGCATCGGCTTCCACACGTGCCGGGTCTCGATGTCCCGCGCGGCCAGGTGCGCCCCGAGTTCCGCAGCCGACCACCCGGTCCGCTCGGGGTCGACCACGATGCTGGTCAGCCAGCAGTTCGAGCCCTCGTCCCCGTCGCCGAGCAGACGTACCCCGGGCACGCCGGAGAACAGCTTGGCGTAGCGCTCGCGCAGCAGCCGGCGGCGGCGCATCATCCCGTCCAGCCGGTGCAGCTGCGCCCGGCCCAGGGCCGCGAGCAGGTTGCTGAGCCGGTAGTTGTAGCCCACGTCGACGTGCTCGTAGTGCGGCACGGGCTCGCGCGCCTGAGTGGCCAGGTGCCGGCAGCGGGCGAGCAACGCCTCGTCGTCGGAGAGCAGCATCCCTCCGCCGGACGTGGTGATGATCTTGTTGCCGTTGAACGACAGCGCGTTGAGCCGTCCGAAGGTGGCGGCCGGGCGTCCGCGGTAGGTGGCACCCAGCGCCTGCGCGGCGTCCTCGACCACCGGCGCGCCCGCCGCCTCGCACACCGGCAGCAGTTCGTCGTAGTCGGCGCACGTGCCGAACATGTCCGCGACCAGGACCGCAGCGACCTTCTCGCCGGCCCGGGTCAGCATGTCGAGCATCTCGGCGAGCGCGCTCACGTCCATGTTCCCGGTCGCCGGGTCGCAGTCGACGAAGACCGGCTCGGCGCCGGTGTAGACAGCGGCGTTGGCGGTGGCCGCGAACGTCATCGTCGGTGCCACCACCACGCTTCCCGGCCCGGCCCCCAGGACGAGGAGGGCGAGGTGCAGCGCGGACGTGCCGGAGTTGAGGGCCAGCGCGTGCTTCGCCCCGACACGTTCCGCCACCTCCCGCTCGAACGCCTCCACCTCGGGCCCGAGCGGCGCCACCCAGCCCGAGCGGATCGCGCGGAGGACGTAGGACTCTTCCAGGGGCCCGACATCGGGCGGGGACAGGTAGATCCGGCCGGTCATCGAGCCTCCGTCCCCGCAGTGGGATCACGGTCGTGGCAGCGAAGGGTCACGGACGGTAAAACGGTCGACCAGTCGAGGAGTGATGGCGTACGCCGGGTTCATGCCGAAAAGCACACGATCGTGCCGCGCGGCGGCGTCGGGTCGCAACACGTGCCCCTGGTACCGAGTAGAGTTCGGCGGCCCTGCCAGGAATCGACGATCCAGGAGCCCCGAGTGCTGCACCTGAGGGTGATCGCGCCGAGCGAACAGTCGTCAGCGGTCGTGGAACTGCTGGCCGCCGATCCCGGCGTCACCCACCTCGTGGTGCTGCCCGGCGCTGCCCGCCAGCCCGCCGGTGACTACGTCACCTGCGACGTCGTCCGGGAGAGCGCCGACGGTGTGCTGAGCCGGCTCCAGGAACTCGGCGTCGAGGCGCACGGCGCGATCGCCGCCGACGACGTGGAGCTGACCCTGTCCGAGGCGGCCGACCGGGCCGCCGAGGAGGCGCCCGGGCACGGCGAGGACGCCGTGGTCTGGGACGAGATCGCCGCGAAGACCGGCGAGCAGACGGTGCTCACCGGCACGTTCCTCGCCCTGATCGTGATGGCCACCATGATCGCCGGAATCGGCGTGCTGCTCGACCAGCCCATCCTGATCGTCGGCGCGATGGTGGTCGGCCCCGAGTTCGGGCCGCTCGCCGCGCTCTGCGTGGCGCTGCTACGGCGGCAGCCGCGCGTGGTCGGCCGCTCGGTGCAGGCGCTGACCGTCGGCTTCGTCGTCGCCATGGCGGCCACGGTGCTGAGCACCTGGGCGCTCACCGCGGCCGGCCTGGTCGGCCGGGACATGCTGTTGGCGGAACGGCCGATGACCGACTTCATCTGGCGCCCGGACGCGTTGTCATGGGTGGTGGGCCTGCTCGCAGGCGTTGCCGGCATGTTGTCGCTGACCTCGAAGAAGTCCGGGTCGCTCGTTGGCGTGCTGATCTCGGTGACCACCGTGCCGGCGGCGGCAAACGTGGCTGTCGCGTCCGCGTACGGCGTGTGGCACGAGGCGGCCGGCTCCGCCCTCCAACTGGTGATCAACCTGGCCGCTATCGTGCTCGCCGGACTACTCACGCTGGTGGTCCAGTTGTGCTGGTGGCGGCACGTCGCCCGGCGGGCCGCGCACGCTGTGCCGCGGCAGCGGGCCGATCAGCGACCCGGCCCGGTCACCGCCAGTCGTCGCCCGCGTCGAGACGGCGGCTGAGCAGCGCCGCCAGCGGCACCGACTCGCCGTCGCGACCGCCCCGGCCGACCACGAGCGGCGGCGCGCTGGGCCGCGGGTCGGCCCCGAGCAGCCGTGCTCGCAGACCCGGCAGCACGGTGAGCAGGTAGAAGCGCCCCTCGGTGTCCACCGCGCGGCTGTGCGCCCGGTCCACGTACCAGCCGGTGATCCGCGTACGGTAGCGCCCGCGCCCGTCATGGCCGGTAGCGGTCAGCCGGTCCGCACGCAACCCTCGCCGCAGCGCCTCGGCGGCGAACCGGGCCACGAGATCCGCGGCCTCCGCCTGCTCCGCCGCGCGTTCCCGGTCAGCGGCCGCCGCGTGCGCCCGCACCGCGTGGCGTCGCCGCTCCCGCCACCGCTCGTCCTCCTCGGCCCCCACGACGGCGAGGGTACGCGGAACCCGGGCTGCCCGGCGACGACGGCGGCCTCCGGGCCGGCGCGGACCGAGACACCCCTGGCCGCTCCCTCGCGCCAGTCGTCCCGCCCTGCCGCGTGTCAGCTTCGCGAACCGGCGCGTCGCGGTTGCCGAAGGGCACTGCCGGGCTGAGTCGTTCGTGACCTCAGCCCGGCAGGGCAGCCGAACGTGTCAGGCCAGCCCGGCGCGGCGCAGCGCCTCCGCCATGGCGTCGTTGACCGGAGCGGGACCGCCGCCACCGCGGCCCGACCGTTGCTGCTGGGCGCCGCGCGCCGCGCCGCCCTTCCCGCCGCCGGAGCCGCCGCGCTGACCGCCGCCGCGTTGCCCGCCCTGCTGGCCGCCGCGCCCCTGGTCGCCGGCCCGCGGCCCGCCGCCCTGACCGCCCCGGTCCCGTCGGCCGTCGCCGCCCGCCGGGCGTCCGCCGCCGGCCGGAGCCTCGTCGTCGAGCCGCAGCGTCAGCGAGATCCGCTTGCGCGGCACGTCCACGTCGAGTACCCGCACCTTGACCACGTCGCCGGACTTGACCACGTCGCGCGGGTCCTTGACGAAGGTGTGCGACATGGCCGAGACGTGCACCAGGCCGTCCTGGTGCACGCCCACGTCGACGAACGCGCCGAACGCGGCCACGTTCGTCACCACGCCCTCCAGCACCATGCCCGGCGTCAGGTCGCTGATCTTCTCCACGCCCTCGACGAACGTCGCCGTGCGGAACTCCGGGCGTGGGTCACGGCCGGGCTTCTCCAGTTCGGCCAGGATGTCGGTGACGGTGGGCAGGCCGAACGTGTCGTCGACGAAGTCGGTCGCGCGCAGGCCGCGCAGGATGGCAGACCTGCCGATCAGCGCGCGCAGATCCTGCCCGGTGGAGGAGAGGATGCGGCGCACCACCGGGTACGCCTCCGGGTGCACGCTGGAGGAGTCCAGCGGGTCGTCGCCACCGGGGATGCGCAGGAAGCCGGCGCACTGCTCGAACGCCTTCGGCCCGAGCCGCGGCACCTTCTTCAGCTCGGTCCGGGTGCGGAACGGCCCGTTGGCGTCGCGGTGCAGCACGATGTTCTCGGCCAGCCCGGCGCCGATGCCGGAGACCCGGGTGAGCAGCGGCGCGGAGGCGGTGTTGACGTCGACGCCGACCGCGTTGACGCAGTCCTCGACCACCGCGTCGAGCGAGCGGGACAGCTTCACCTCGGACAGGTCGTGCTGGTACTGCCCGACGCCGATCGACCGCGGGTCGATCTTCACCAGCTCGGCCAGCGGGTCCTGGAGGCGGCGGGCGATCGACACCGCGCCGCGCAGCGACACGTCCAGACCGGGCAGCTCCTGGGAGGCGTACGCGGACGCGGAGTAGACCGACGCGCCGGCCTCGGAGACCACCACCTTGGTCAGCTTCAGCTCCGGGTGCCGCTTGATCAGGTCACCGGCCAGCTTGTCGGTCTCCCGGCTGGCGGTGCCGTTGCCGATCGCGACCAGCTCGACGCCGTGCGCGGCGGCGAGCGTGGCGAGCGTGTGCAGCGAGGCGTCCCACTGCCGGCGCGGCTCGTGCGGGTAGATCGTGTCGGTGGCGACCACCTTGCCGGTGGCGTCGACCACCGCCACCTTCACGCCGGTGCGCAGGCCCGGGTCGAGGCCCATCGTCGCCCGTGCCCCGGCGGGCGCGGCCAGCAGCAGGTCACGCAGGTTGGTGGCGAAGACCCGGACGGCCTCCTCCTCGGCCGCCTGCCACAGCCGCATCCGCAGGTCCGCGCCCAGGTGGATGAGGATCCGGGTACGCCAGGCCCAGCGCACCGTGTCGGCCAGCCACCGGTCGGCGGGCCGCCCCTGGTCGCTGATGCCGAACCGGCCGGCCACGGCCGCCTCGTAGCGGCGGGGTCCGGGGTTCGCGTCGGCGTCGCCCTCGGCCTCCGGGTCCATGGTCAGCTCCAGCACACCCTCCTTCTCGCCGCGGAACATGGCGAGGATGCGGTGCGAGGGCAGCTTCGGGTACGGCTCGGCGAAGTCGAAGTAGTCGGCGAACTTCGCACCGGCGGTCTCCTGACCGTCGCGTACCCGGGAGACCAGCCGGCCCCGCGACCACATTTGCTCGCGCAGCGTGCCGATCAGGTCGGCGTCCTCGGCGAAGCGCTCGATCAGGATGGCCCGCGCCCCGTCCAGGGCGGCGGCGGCGTCCGCGACGCCCTTGTCCGGGTCGGCGAACCCGGCGGCGACCGTCTTCGGGTCCTGGGCCGGATCGGCCAGGAGCGTGTCCGCGAGCGGCTCCAGCCCGGCCTCGCGCGCGATCTGCGCGCGGGTACGCCGCTTCGGCTTGTAGGGCAGGTAGATGTCCTCCAGGCGGGACTTCGAGTCGGCGGCGAGGATCTGCGCCTCCAGCGCCTCGTCCAGCTTGCCCTGGCTCCGGATCGACTCCAGCACCGCCGCGCGCCGCTCGTCCAGCTCGCGCAGGTAGCGCAGCCGCTCCTCCAGCGTGCGCAGCTGCGCGTCGTCGAGCAGGCCGGTGGCCTCCTTGCGGTAGCGGGCGATGAACGGCACTGTGGCGCCGCCGTCGAGCAGCTCGACTGCTGCCCGCACCTGCCGTTCGGCGACGCCGAGTTCCTCGGCGATCCGCTGGTGCACAGACTGGGTCACGATTGTCATCCGCCTTCTCGGGTGGTTTCCGCCCTGCATTGTGCCGTTCGCCTCCGACCGCCTGTGCCCGGCCCGCCGCCGGCTGCGCTAGCGTGGCGATCATGGAGGCACCTGCGGATCCGCGGGCCCGGCGGCTGTTCGGTGGCAGCGCCCGGGCACTCGGCGACCTGGCCGCCGGCCCGTTCCGGGCCGACCGGGACCGGATCGTCGGGTCGCCGTTCTTCGCCCGGCTGGGCGGCGTGACCCAGGTGATCAGCCCGGGCGGGTCCGGGCTGCTCGTGCACAACCGGCTCACCCACAGCCTGAAGGTGGCCCAGGTGGCCCGGGCGATAGCGGAGCGGCTGAACGCCGACCCGACCCACCGGGACCTGCTGGAGAAGCTCGGCGGCTGCGATCCGGAGGTGGTGGAGGCCGCCGCGCTCGCGCACGACCTCGGGCACCCGCCGTTCGGGCACCTGGGGGAGCGCGTGCTCGACCGGCTGGCCCGGCAGCGCCTCGGGCTGCCCGACGGCTTCGAGGGCAACGCGCAGTCGTACCGGATCGTCACCAGCACCGAGATCCGCGGCGCGGCGACCACCGGGCTGGACCTGACCGCCGCGGTGCGGGCGGCCATGCTGAAGTACCCGTGGACCCGCCTGGACCATCCCGACCCGCACCCGCGTCACCTGGACCCGGCGCCCCGGGGCGCGGCGGCGCCGCCGGAGGATCCGCAGAGCGGGTCGGTGAAGTTCGGCGCGTACCGCACCGAGCTGGACGACCTGCGGCAGGCGCGGGAGCCGTTCGCCGGGCGGATCCCGGACTGGCAGCAGACCCCCGAGGCGTCGGTGATGGACACCGCCGACGACATCGCGTACGCGATCCACGACGTGGAGGACTTCTACCGCGTCGGGGTGCTCCAGCAGGGCGCGGTGGCGGCCGAGCTGATGGCCTGGCAGCGCGAGTGCGGGCACCTGCGGTCGATCACCGCGTCGGCGCTGGAGGGGGCGGGCCGGCGGCCGGGCGCGGCGATCGAGCGGCTGCGCCGGCAACTGCACCGCAAGGACGGCTGGATCGCCGACGACGAGGCGTTCGCCGCCGCTGTCGAGCACGTCCGCGAGGAGCTGGTGGAGGGGCTGCTGGCGCTGCCGTTCGACGGCTCGATCGAGGCGGAGCAGTACGTGGCCCGGTTCTCGGCCCGCTGGTCCACCCGCTTCGTGGACGCCATCACCGTGACGCCGGATCCGGGGGTCCGCTCCGGGTACGTGCTGCTGGCGAAGCCGCAGTGGCACGAGGTGCAGGTGCTCAAGTTCGTGCACCACCGGTTCGTGCTGGCCCGCCCGGACCTGGCCCTGCACCAGCGCGGCCAGGCCCGGCTGCTGGGCACGCTGGTGGAGGCGCTCTGGGAGTGGCTGCTGGACCCGGACGAGGAGTCCCGGCTGCCGCGCCGGCTGCACGACCTGGTGGAGCTGGCCGAGGCGGAGCTGCACCCGCGTACCCCGGACCGGATCGGACGGGCCCGGGGCCGGGCGATCATCGACTTCGTCGCTCAGCTCACCGACGGTCAGGCGGTGGCGATGCTGGACGCGTTGTCGGGCCGCTCCGGCGCGCTGTGGACGGACGCCTTCGTACTCTGAGACCTCAGCGGGCCGGCACGCCCTTGACCACGACCTCCGGTGGTACGTCACGCACCACGCACGCCCCGGCGCCGACCGTCGCGCCGGCGCCCACCCGCAGGCCCGGGAGCACGACGGCGCCCGCCCCGATCAGCGCTGCGGTGTCGAGGCGGCAGTCACCGGACACTGCAGCGAGCGGATGCAGGGAGACGTAGTCGCCGACCACGCAGTCGTGCGCGAGAGTGGCGTTCTGGTTGACGTGCAGATGCCGCCCGACTGTCACGTTCGTGGTGATCCGGCCACCGGCGAACACCACGAGACCCTCGGCCGACACCACGTCCGGGCCGACTGTGGCGTCCGGGTGGACGAGACTCGCCGCCGGCCTTCCGTACGTGTCGACCCGCGCGCCCACCTTCCGCCGGACGCGTGGGTCGCCCAGACCGAGGACGACGTGGGTCTCCGGCGGCAGCTGCCCGAGCGCCGCCACGGTCCCCAGGTAGGGGGCGCCGCACGACTCGGCGCGTTTGCGGTTCCGCTCGGACGGGTTGTCGTCCATGAAGCCGACCAGTCGCCACGGTGGCCGCGCGGCCGACTCGTTCACCGCCGCCACGATCTGGGCGATCTCCCGGCCGTGGCCGCCGCACCCGACGACGACCAGGTCGAGGCTCACCGGGATCCGCTTCCCGCAGTCGCCGGCACCGCCTCCTCCGTGGCGGTGCCACGGAACTCGTGGGCCGTGGCGGCGCCGGGCGCGCTGATGCCCTGCCGGCGCAGGACTGCCACCGCGGTCCGGGCCAGGATGCGGGCGTCCAGGCGGAGGCTCCAGCGCTCCACGTAGTACAGGTCGTAGGCGAAACGCTCTGCCCAACCCAGCTCGTTGCGGCCGTTCACCTGCGCGAGCCCGGTCAGGCCGGGCCGGACGTCGTGCCGGCGGAACTCGTCCGGTGTGTAGAGGTCGCGGTAGCTGGTCGGGAACGGACGCGGACCCACGAGGCTCATGTCGCCGCGCAGGATGTTCCACAAGCTGGGCAGTTCGTCCAGGCTGGTCGCCCGCAGCCACCGCCCCAGGGGCGTCAGTCGCGCCTGGTCGTCGCCGGGGGAGAAGGCGTCACCGCTGTCCGCCATGGACCGGAACTTCAGGATGGTGAACTCCCGGCCGTGCCGGCCGATCCGCTGTTGACGGAAGAGGATCGGGCGGCCCATGCCGAGCAGCACCGCGACCGCGACCACGGCCAGAATCGGCGCCGCCACCAGCAGGGCCGTGGCCGAGACGGCGACGTCGACGCCCCGCTTGACGGCCGAGGCGACGCTCGCCTGCGAGGTGGGTGTGTCGGGATCTTCCACGCCTGGGGAGAGGCGAACCTGCATGCTGTCCTCCGGCCGCTGACTCGTCAGCGAACAGAGTACGCAAATATGCGCAGAAGGATATCTTGTCCGACTTTTTCGGCGTGGCTCAGGCGACCGACTGCCACCACCCGTCCACCGCCGGCGGCTCGTCCACCACGACCCGCTCGCCGGGACGCGGCACTGCGAGCCGGACGTCGCGCGCCTTCGCCTCGGCCCAGAGCCGGTCCACCGGCTCGGACCAGTCGTGCAGGGCCAGGTTGAACGTGCCCCAGTGCACCGGCACCAGCAGTCCGCCGCGCACGTCGAGGTGGGCGGCGACCGCCTCCTCCGGGAACATGTGGATGTGCGGCCACGCCCTGTCGTACGCGCCGATCTGCATGAGCGTCACGTCGAACGGGCCGTGGTCGGCACCGATCGCGGCGTACCCGTCGAAGTAGCCCGAGTCGCCGGTGTAGAAGACCTTCCGGTGCGCACCGGTGATCGTCCAGGAACTCCAGAGCGTGCCGTCGCGGCGCAGCCCGCGCCCGGAGAAGTGCTGCGCGGCGGTCGCGGTGAGTGTCAGCCCGCCGGCCCGGTGGCTCTCCGACCAGTCCAGCTCGACGATGCGGTGCTCGGGCACGCCCCAGCGGGCCAGGTGCGCGCCGACGCCGAGCGGCACCACGAACGGCGCGGACTGGAGATCGGCCAGCGTGCGGACGGTCTCCATGTCGAGGTGGTCGTAGTGGTCGTGCGAGATCAGCACCGCGTCGAGCGGGGGCAGGTCGGTCAGGCGGACCGGTGGCTCGTGGATGCGTCGCGGGCCGACCAGCCCGGACGGGGAGCACCTGTCGCTCCACACCGGGTCGAGCAGCACCCGGTGCCCCTCGATCTCGACGAGCGTGGAGGCGTGGCCGTACCAGACGACGTTCAGCTCGCGGGCCTGGTCGGCGGCCGGCGCGGCACCGGGGTGCAGCAGCGGCACCGGGCTGCCCGGCCGCCGCTTCTGCTTGCCGAAGACCAGCTCCCGGAGCAGGTTGCGGCCCGGGTCGGCGACCATCGTGGCGCTGGCGCCGGCCGGGTTGTGGAACGTGCCGTCGCGGAAGCGCGGTGACCGGGCCGCCCGTTCCGCCCGGGCGCCGGTGAGCCGGCCGCCGAGCTGGGCCGGTACGTCCCGCGCCGCCCAGGCCATCCCGGCGACGGCGGCCAGCCCGGCGAGCTTCCACACCCGCCCGCCGCGCGTCCGGTCCGGTTCCCGCCCCGTTGGTTCCCGCATGCTCGTCCCTCCGCCGTGTCCCGTCGTACACGGTAACGACCCTCGTCCCGGTCCGCCCGCGCGACGGCCCGCCCACGGGGCGGCCCGCCCGCACGACAGCCACCCACAGGACGTCAGGGCAGCCGGCGGCGTACCGCGGACGCCACGGTCGCCGCGCGTCCGCCCACGGCCCGGACCACCTGGGACACGTCGGGCAGCCATCCGCCCCGGACCGCCTCACAGGCCGGGTTGGGCGTGAACACGATGCCCTGGTGCGCGGCGACCGGCGTCCGGGTCAGTCCGGCCCGGCGCATCAGCGGCCCGACCAGCACGTCGTACACGCCGGGCAGGACTGTGAAGCCGAAGCGCATGACCACGTTGAGCCGGCCCACCGACACCTCCCGGCGGGGCCGGTCGAGGCAGTGGACGATGGCCCGCGCCACCCGTTCGGGCGAGGCGATCGGGGGCGGCGGCCGGCCGACGCGGCCCAGGTAGTTGGCCGCCTGCCGGTAGACGGGCGTGTCGACGCTGCCCGGGTTGACCAGGCAGATCGCGATGCCGGGTGTCTCCCGCGCCTCCTGCTGGAGCGTGCGGGCCAGCCCTTGCAGACCCCACTTGGCTGCGACGTAGCCGCTCATGTAGGGCGCGGTGATGTGCCCGAGCACCGAGCCGGTGAGCACGAGCGTGCCGCCGCCGGTGGTCCGGAAACGGCGCAGCGCCTCCCGGGCCACCGCCGCGGCGGCCAGCAGGTCGGTGCGGATCACCTGCTCGAACACCTCGGCCGGGGTCTCGTCGAAGCGGCCGTAGGACATCACCGCGGCGGTGTGCACCCAGGCGTCGACGCGGCCGAACTCGGCCCGCGCCGCGTCGGCGAGCGCGGCCACCGCGCCGGGCTCGGTCACGTCCATCGGTACGGCGATCGCCCGCGCGCCCGCCGCCCGGCACTCGTCGCGTACCTCGTCGAGCGTGGCGGGGGAGCGGGCCGCGAGGACCAGCCGGTCCCCGCGGCCCGCCAGCTCCCTGGCGGTCGCCCGGCCGATCCCGCTGGTCGCGCCGGTGACGACCACCGTCCGGGTCACGGCGCGAGCACGACCTTCACGCAGCCGTCCTCCTTCTTCTGGAACATCTCGTACGCGCGCGGCGCGTCGGTCAGCGGCAGCCGGTGGGTCCGCAGGTCCTCGACGCCCAGCGGGTCGTCGTCGCGCTCCAGCAGCGGGATGATCTCGTCGACCCAGCGCCGCACGTGGCACTGGCCCATGCGCAGCTGGATGCCCCTGTCGAACATCTCCATCAGCGGCATCGGGTCCTGCTCGCCGCCGTACACGCCGGAGATCGACACGGTGCCGCCACGCCGTACGGCCTTGAGCGCGGCGTGCAGCACCACGAGCCGGTCCACGCCGGCCTTGTCGGTCATCGCCTGGGCCAGCTTGTCCGGCAGCAGCCCGGCGGCGGTCTGGGCCATCTTGCCCAGCGGCGCGCCGTGCGCCTCCATGCCGACCGCGTCGATCACGGCGTCCGGGCCGCGTCCGTCGACCAGGTCGATGAGCGCGCCGGGTACGTCGTCGAGCTGGCTGACGTCGAGCACCTCGATGCCGTGGCGGCGGGCCATCTCCAGCCGCTCGGGGACCAGGTCCAGCCCGATCACCCGGGCGGCGCCGAGGTGGCGGCCGATCCGGGCGCTGAACTGCCCGACCGGGCCGAGCCCGAACACGGCGAGCGTGCCGCCGGGCGGGGTGTCCGCGTACTTCACCGCCTGCCAGGCGGTGGGCAGGATGTCGGAGAGGTAGAGCCAGCGCTCGTCCGGGCCGCTGTCCGGGATCGTGATGGGGCCGAACTGGGCCTGCGGGACGCGCAGGTACTCGGCCTGGCCGCCGGGGATCGAGCCGTACAGCGAGGTGTAGCCGAACAGGGACGCGCCCTTGCCCTGGCTGGTCACCTGCGTGGTCTCGCACTGCGCGTAGAGCTGCCGCTCGCACATCCAGCACGAGCCGCAGGAGATGTTGAACGGGACGACCACCCGGTCGCCCTTCTTGAGCCGGGTCACGCCGGGCCCGACCTCCTCGACGACGCCCATCGGCTCGTGCCCGAGGATGTCGCCGGGCTTCAGGTACGGCCCGAGCACCTCGTACAGGTGCAGGTCGGAACCGCAGATGGCGGTCGAGGTGATCCGGACGATCGCGTCGGTCGGCTCCTCGATCCGGGGGTCCGGGACGTCCTCCACGCGGACGTCCCGCTTGCCGTGCCAGGTCAGTGCCTTCATGCCTGTCTGTCCCCTCTCCGGTGCCGTCCATCGGACTGCTACCCGGCAGAGGGCCGTTGAATCGGCGGCGCCGGTCACCGTGGCGTGAGGTCGACAGCCACGGCGATCGTGCTGGTGCTGGCGGCGGTGGCGGCGAGGGCGCCGATGTCGAGGCGGCGGCCGGCGCGGTCGGTGACGGCGCCGGCCGCGAGCCGCAGGCCGGCGACGGGCGTGCCGAGCGTCGCCGACGCGGCCTCCAGCAGCCGCCGCCGGGCCACCGCCACGGCGACCCGGAGCGGGGTACGGGTTCCGACGGCCGGATGGGGTGCGCCACGTGTCCGGCCGGCTGCCGGTCGTGGCGGTGGCACACGCACGCGCCGGCGCGGCACCGAGAGCCCGTCGGCGATCAGTTCGGCGGCCGAGGTGTCGCCGTCGTACCGGTCCGGCGGCAGCGTGAACGACACGGTCCCGTCCGGGGCGACCTCGACGGAGATCAGGGCCGCCCCGGGCAGGGCCGTGGCCGTCATGATCTCGCCGAGTCCGAGCAGCCCGGCCACGTCCGGCGACGGCGTCCGGGCGGCGGCCGGGTACGCGGCGGTGAGTTCGGCAGCGGCCACGAGGACCGGCGCGGCCAGCACGTACCCCAGGAACGGAGGGAGGGACACGGTCATGGTGCTCACCCGGGCGCTCGTCGCCGCAGCCGGGGACGGGAGGTGCCCCGGCTGCGACGCGGTGGTCAGAACTCGCGGTTGCCGAGCGGGATCTCGATGTTGATGGACTGCCCCTCGGACAGGAACAGCAGGGCGAGCTTGCGCAGGAACTCGTCGAACAGCCAGTAGCACTCCGGTGCGAGCGGGAACGGCAGCAGCGCCTCCCGGACCGCGATGAACGGGCCCCAGCTCGTCCGCAGCAGCGTGTCCCAGAGCAGGTCGCGCGGGATCTCCAGCCAGTTGGCGATCTGGTTGCCGAGCATGAACCGGGTGAACGAGCCGAGGATGGGCTTGCTGAGCAGCCCGGCGTCGATCTCCTTGCCGAGGCCGAGCAGGATGTCGGCGAGCGCGTTGCCCTCGCGGGTGGGCGCGAGGATCGGGTCGAGGACCTCGCCGGCCTGGGAGTTCGCCTCGCTCCACGTGGCCGGGATGTACTCGTCCCTGATGCCGAGCATGTGCGCGGCCACCTGCCACAGGTGCAGGAAGGCCGCCGACTCGGCGGCGGGGATCGGCACCCGCCAGTCGGTCAGTTTCCGCATGACCGTGGTCGGCAGGCTGTGCCAGGTGACCATCATGTCCCGCTGGCTGATCGGGATGTCCTCGGGCGCGACGTCGGCCCACTCGGGCGACTGCGGCAGGAGGTGACGCACACCGGCGTGCGCGAGCCGGGTCTTGACGGCGGTCACGATCATCGAGCCGTCGGGCTGGTACGCGTTGGCGGTGCCGATGTCGTACCCGAGCTTGGCGGTCTTGGAGATGCGGTCCTTCATGTCCGCGCCGCCCTTGGAGTAGTAGACGGCGCGCGCCTCCTTCGGGATGACTGTGCTCATCATGCCGCTGGCCAGGCCGTAGAGCACGCCGAGGTAGAGCCCGCGCTTCTCGTTGAAGCGCACGGCGGTGGCCAGCTTGCCCTGGTCCACCCAGGACGGCAGCACGCGTGCGCGTTCGATGAACGCGCGGACGTCCGCCGGGAGGCCGGAGGGCAGCGGCTGGCCGTTCTTCGTCCACGTCCGCAGCAGTTGGTTGACCAGTGGCGCCTCGCCCCGGTCCAGGAGGGAGGCGACGAGCGGGTCGGCCTCCTCGTCCCACACCCAGCGGGGGTCCACGCCCGCGCCGGCGCCGGCCACCGATCCCTTCGGAGACCAGGTCCACGCCGACCGGGCCTGTGCCGGAGCGGCGACGCTGAGCGCGCCGAGCGCGCCCAGTGCCCCACCGGCCTTCAACATCTTGCGCCTGCTTACCGGTTCCACGTTCACTCCTCGGGGTCGAGGCCGCTGATACGGTGAAACGAATGTTGCGCCCGTGTATCACATGAGAGCACGTGGTAACGGTGTCCACAAGGCTTATGACGACAACTGTCGATGGTTTGCGATGAGGGGAGTCCACGGTGGCGCTGGTCGAGGGGATGCTGTCGGGCAAGGTGGCGTGGGTGACGGGCGCCAGTCAGGGCGTCGGCGCGGCGGTCGCCGAGGGGCTGGCCCGGGCCGGCGCGTCGGTGATCCTCCAGTCCCGGCGGCCGGACGCGCTGGACGAGGTGCGCGACCGGATCACGGCCGGCGGCGGCACGGCGGAGGTGGTCGCCGGTGACGTCGCCGACGAGTCGGCCGCGAACGCCGTGGTGGCCCTGGCGCGGCGGCGGTGGGGGCGGCTCGACGTCCTGGTCAACAACGCCGGCATCAGCCCGGCGCTGCACCGCAGCGAGCGGCTCAGCCTCGGTGACTGGCAGCAGGTGATCGACACCAACCTGTCCGGGGTGTTCGTCTGCGCCCGCGCGGCCGGCGCGCTCATGGTCGAGCAGGGCGCGGGCAGCATCGTCAACATGTCCTCCGTGCACGGTCAGGTCGGCTTCCCGCGCCTGGCCGCGTACAGCGCCAGCAAGGGCGGCGTCGAGCAGCTCACCCGCACGCTGGCGCTGGAGTGGGCGGCGGCGGGCGTACGCGTCAACGCGGTGGCGCCCGGCTACCTGGAGACCCCGATGACCGAAGGGTTGCGCGGCCACGAGCAGTGGTCGAAGCGGCTGCGCGACCGTATCCCGATGGGCCGGTTCGGCCGTCCCGAGGAGGTGGTCGGCGCGGTGCTGTTCCTGGCCTCGGACGCCGCGAGCTACGTCACCGGCAGCGTGTTGCACGTGGACGGTGGCTGGACCGCGCAGTGACCGGCGGGCCGTTTGGTTAGTCCGCGTTCGTCGCCAGGTTGCCGTCACGACGCGATACCGCGCCAGATCACGGCCACTCCTTCCCAGGAAGTTAACCCTCGTTTACAGTGCTGCCATCGGCTGCGGAACCCGCGCGGGCACCACGGCGAGGGGTGCGGCCAGCCCTGCCACCACCAGGCCCGGTTGCGTGTGAAGGAGTAGCCCATGGACCCCGCCCACGTCCTCGCCGAGGACTGCGCCAAGAAAGCCGCCGACCTGACCGTCCCGGCGCTGCTGCACCGCAACGCCACCGAGTACGCCGACCGGCCCGCGCTGACCACGCTCGGCCGGGACGACACCCGCACCTGGGCCGCGCTGCGCGACGAGGTCGCCGAGCTGTCCGCCGGCCTGGCCGAGATCGGCCTGGAGGCCGGGCGGCACATGCTGATCATGATGTCCAGCCGCACCGAGCACTGGCTCGTCGACCTCGCCGCGGTCCACCTGGGCGCGGTGCCGTCCACGATCTACCCGACGCTCAGCGCCGAGCAGATGCGCTACCTGGCCCGGCACAGCGCCGCCCAGGTGCTCGTGCTGGAAGGGCCGGCCGAACTGGAGCGCTGGCGGCCGATCCTGGCCGACCTGCCCGACCTGCTGCGGGTGGTGCTGGTGGACGAGCCCGCCGAACCGGCCGGCGACGCGGTGCCGCTGTCGCGCGTGCGTACCCTCGGCCGGGCCGCACGCGAGGCGGACCCGGACGCCTTCGAGCGGCGCTGGCGCACGATCCGGCCCGAGCAGCCGGTGACGCTGCTCTACACGTCCGGCACGACGGGCAACCCGAAGGGCGTCGTGCTCAGCCACCACAACGTGATCTACCAGGCGGTGGCGCTGGACGCGATGGTGTCCGTCCCCGACCACGCGCCGACGGTGGCCTACCTGCCGCTCGCGCACATCGCCGAACGGTTCCTCGGCATCTACAACCCGATCTACCGCGCCGGGCACGTGACCATCTGCCCCGACGCCACGCAGCTCGTCGCGGCGCTGCGCACCGTCGGCCCCGCCTCGTTCTTCGGGGTGCCGCGGGTCTGGGAGAAGATGGCCGCCGGCGTCCAGGCCCACCTGGCCACCGCCGAGCCCGCGGTCCGCGCCGCCGTCGCCGCCGCGACCGCGGTGACACTGGAGGCGTACGAGCTGCGCGCGGCCGGAGAGCCGGTGCCGGACGAGCTGGCCGCCCGGGTGGCGCAGGCCCGGGACACCGTGCTGCGACCGTTGCAGGCCACCCTCGGCCTGCAGAACATGACCTGGCCCGGCAGCGGCGCCGCCCCGATCCCGGTGGACGTGCTGCGGTTCCTCGCCGGGCTCGGCGTCGACGTGCTGGAGGTGTGGGGTCTGACCGAGACCACCGGCACCGCCACCCTCAACACCCCCGACCGCTTCCGCACCGGGACGGTCGGCCGCCCGAACGTGGGCATGGAGGTACGCCTCGCCGACGACGGTGAGATCCTCGTCCGGGGTCCGCTGGTGTGCTCCGGCTACCTGCGCGAGGACGGCGGCGTCGAGCCGGTCGTCGACGCGGACGGCTGGCTGGCCACCGGCGACGTCGGGACGCTCGACGACGACGGCTTCCTCACCATCACCGACCGCAAGAAGGAACTCATCATCACGTCCAGCGGGAAGAACATCTCGCCGGCGCAGATCGAGAACCTGCTGCGGGCGCACCCGCTCATCGGTCAGGCGGTCGCGATCGGCGACCGGCGGCCGTACGTCACGGCGCTGATCGTGCTGGACGAGGAGGTCGCGCCGCAGTGGGCGCGCACGCACGGCGTCAGCGACCCGCAGCTGCCCACGCTGGCCTCGGACCCGGTGCTGCTGGCCGAGATCCAGGCCGCCGTGGACGCGGCGAACGCGCGCCTCGCCCGGCCCGAGCAGGTCAAGACGTTCCAGGTGCTGCCGTCGGCGTGGACGCCGGAGTCGGGCGAGCTGACCCCGACGCTGAAGCTACGGCGCCGGGTCATCGTCGACAGGTACGGCGACCGGATCGACGCCCTCTACCGGCCGGGCGACGCGGTGGCGGAGCCCGTCACGGAGTAGCGCCGGGTCGATGCCGGGCGGGGGTGGCGGCGCGCCGAGGTCGGCGGGTCGGTACCCCCGCGGGTAGCCGGGATAGGTGCGGTTGCGTGGCGCGCGGGTCAGCCGGCTCACGGTCCGCGCGGGCAGCAGCCGCACCACGGCGGCCCGGGCGCGCAGCGCGCCGCCGACCAGCGCGGTCAGCGGTCGCGGCGCGGCCGGCAGCCCGAAGGCGGCCCGCATCTCGGGCGGCAGCAGCGCGCGCACCGCGAGCCGCGCGGCCGGGCGCAGCGGCGCCGGGTACCAGGACGCGAACAGGTCCAGCGTGTACGCCGCGACCCGCTCGTTGCTCGGCGTACGGCGGAACGTGTCCCGCTCGTACGCGTCCTTGAACGCCCGGAACGCGTCGAAGTCCGCCGGGACGTCGCGGATGCCCATGCGCGCGCCGACCGCGCGGTAGTAGTGGAACGCGGCCAGCCGCTCGTGCTCGTGCAGCGGGCGCCAGCCGTACCGGTCCAGCCAGTCGATCGGCTCGTAGACGAACGTCGACAGCACGTACCGCATGTCGTCGTTCGAGATCGCGTACCGGCCGTGCGCCCGGTTGACCACCCGCAGCGCCTCCCGGCCGCGCGGCGAGTCGTACCCGTGCTCCAGCAGCTCGGCCATCAGCAGCGCGGTGTCGTCGTAGCGCTGCTGCGCCCGCAGCCGGAACTCGCCAGTCGCGTCGAGCAGCGCGGAGATGCTCGGCACGCAGAACGTGCGCAGCAGCGCCAGCTCCAGCGCCCGCTGGTAGTCGAAGGGGAACTCGTATCCGGCGGAGAGCCGGTAGATCTCGTGGTGGTCGCGGACCGGATCGAGCGTCTCGATCCGGCGCAACCAGCGGTACCGCCCGTCACGAGCCATCGCCACCACCCCCACCGTCCACCCTTGCCGATGCAGTCAAGCTCCTCTATGTTAATAGAAAATCACATCCCCGGATAACTCGAAACCTGCTTGGGCGCACCTCACGGGCCGGTGTTCAGGGCGATGTCCGGTCGAACCGGGAAGTGGTGCTAATGGAGAATCTCAGTAGACGAAGCGTCCTGACGCTCGGCGCCGCGCTGGGACTGGTAGCGGTGGCGGACGCCCCGAAGGCGTGGGCGTGGTCGTCGTCCGGCTCGATCGCCGGGACCGACACGGTCACCGACCCGTGGGACGTCTGGGACGACGACACCGACCCGCTCGTCGCCTCGATGCTGGACGCCGGTCAGATCCCGGCGGTGAACACCGCGTTCGCGTCCTGGATCCGCAACGGCGACGCGCTGCCCGCCGGCCTGCCCCCGGCGCTCACCACCTACCTGCGGCGGGTCAACACGCTGCCGTCCTGGGCCGACCAGGCCAAGCTGGACCGCGCCGCCCAGTTCAACAAGCGCATGAGCATGTACCTGTTCCTGCTCTACGGCCTGGGCAGCGGGATCATGAGCACGGTGATCCCGCGCGAGGCCCGCAACGTCTACTGGTCCGAGGGCGGCGCGGACATGAAGTCGCGCGCCGCGAAGACCTTCACCTACGGGTACGACCTGAGCGCCCCCGACGCGTTCAAGGCCACCGGCAGCTTCGTGGTCACCTCGCACAAGACGCGGCTCACCCACGCGGCCGTGCGGCACCTGCTGCCGCAGTCCGCGCCGTGGCGCGGCGTCACCGACCACCCGATCCCGATCAGCAACGGCGACATCCTCATCACCTTCCACAGCCTCGGCACGTACGTGCACCGCAAGCTGCTCGACTGGCGTCGCTGGGGACTGCGGATGTCGGCCGCGGAGGAGGAGGCCTACCTGCACATGTGGCAGGTCGCGCTGCACCTGCTCGGCGTGCGCGACGAGTTCATCCCGAACAGCTGGGCCGCCGCCGAGGAGCAGTCCCGGTACGCGCTGTCCCCGCTGCTCGCGCCGACGCCCGAGGGCATCGACCTGGCCGACATCCTGCTGAACCTGACGTCCTCGGTGGACCTGGGCGTCACCCGGGGATTCCAGCGCGAGTTCGCGCGCTACGTGCTCACCGACCGGATCGGCGACTGGCTGCGGCTGCCCCGCGACTACATCTCCCGGGGCGTGATCGAGGCCGGCTGGCCGACGTACGTGATGTTCCGCGAAGGGCTCTCGCCGCTCATGCCGGAGACGTTCGGCCTGTTCGACAGGTTCATCCGCGGGCTGGCGATGCTGTTCCTCAACAACGGCTCGTCCGCGTCGCACACCCCGATCACGATCCCGGTCATGAACCGGCCGGGCACCTGAGTCCGTGCCGGCTCAGAGCGTCAGGGCGCCGGTGACCAGCGCGGTGACCGCGTCCCGGTGGCCGGGCGAGTCCTGCCAGCGCAGGGCGCGCCCGGCCTCCACCGCCACGCCGAACCCGGCGTGCACGAGCAGCCGGGCCTGCCGCCGGTCCAGGTCCGGCCGGACCGCCCGCAACTGCTGCTCCCAGACCGCGATGTGCTCCCGCTGGGCGAGGATGAGCGGACGCCGTACGTCGTCCGGCAGGCCGGCCACCTCCGCCTCGGCCACGCTGTTGAGGGTGTTGTGCTCGAAGCAGTAGGCCACGTACGCCGCCGCCAGCGCGACCACCGCCTGCCGTGGGTCGGCCGCCCGCTGGAGGCTGCGGTCCACCGCCTGGGCGAGCAGTTCCGCCGCCTGGAGGCAGGCGGCCACGAGGATGTCCACCTTGCCGGGATAGTGGCGGTAGATCGCGGACGGTGCGAGCCCCACCGCCTGGGCGATCTGCGCGTTGGTGACTGTGGCGAACCCGTCCCGGGCGAACAGCGGTACGGCCGCGGCCAGGATCTCCGCACGCCGCGTCCGGGGCACCGGCTGGGCGGGCAGCTCGACCAGCCGCGCCGTCCCGGCAGCGGTGGCCGGATCGGTGGCCACCACCCGCATCGCGGACCGCAGCACCAGATCCTCGATCCGGCGCTGGGCGATCGAGGTGCGGTGCATGGTCACCGAGCCGATCACCCCGAGCGCGGCCACCGCCCGCAGCCGCTCGTCGGGCAGCGGGTAGTCCCGCCGTACCATCTCGGTCACCCGGCCCACGACGTGGCCGAACTTCGCGCGGAGCAGGTGGCGGTCCGCGCGGCCGAGGTAGCGGGCCTCCCACCGGTAGATGCCGCCGGAGGCGCGGTGCGCGACGGTGACCCGGGTGAGGGCCAGCAGCACGTCGGCCAGCGCCGCGTCCGGCGGCCACTCGTCGATGACCCCGACCAGGTTGTCCACCATCACGTTGGCGCACTCGGCGAACAACGCGTACTTGTTCGGGAAGTGGCGGTACAGCGCGGGCGCGCTGATCCCGACCGCCGCGGCGATCTCCTCCATGGACGCGCCGTGGTAGCCGCGCTCGCTGAACACCTGCCCGGCCGACTCGACGATGACCTGTCTGCGGTTGCGGGGCCGGGTGGCCGCGGCCGGCCCGGTGGTCACCGGATCGTCCGGGCGGACGCGGACGGGCACGGGACCATGGGTGTCAGTCAACCACAGCGCCTCACGCCGCCCGCGCGCTCGCGGTGACGCCGGTCAGGCGTGCAGGACGGCGAGCGCGAGCCGGGCGGTCTGGTCGTCGTAGCCGGCGGTGCGGTCGAAGCGGCCGAGCCGCCCGACGTCGGTGACCACGTTCAGCGCGGCGTGCACGAGCACACGGGCGTCGGCGGCCGGCAGGTCCGGTCGTACCGCCCGGACCAGGCCCACCCACTCCTCGACGTGCAGCCGCTGCGCGCCGCGCAACTGGTGGCGGTCCCGGTCCGGCAGGTTGTTGTTCTCCGCCAGGTACACCGCGACCAGGTCGCTCTGGCCGAACGCGAAGTCGACGTAGGCGCGCACCACCCGGTGCAGCGCGTCGGCCGGGTCGCTCGCCTCGGCGATCGCCGCGGTGGTGGCCCCGGTGAGCCGGTCGGTGGCCCGGTAGTAGGCGGCCGCGAGCAGGTCGGCCTTGCCGGGGAAGTAGCGGTACACGCTGGACGCCTGCATGCCCGCGGCGCGGCCGATGTCCTCGACCGCGACTGCGTGGTAGCCGTGCCTGTGGAACAGGCGCATCGCCTCGATGAGCAGCAGTTCGCGCCGCGACGCCGGACGCACCGGCCCGGTGGCGGGCATGTCCTGCGGCGCGGTACGCCGCCGGAGCGGCACCGTCGGCGCGTCGGTCCGCAGCAGCGTCCGGGCGACCCGGGTGAGCAGGTGCTCGGTGTCGGCGCCGGTGGCCGCGGCCCGGTACGTGGTCACGCTGCCGAACGCGCTCAGCGCCGCGTTCACCAGCAGGTCGGCCTGCGCGGTGGTCAGCTCGGGACGCAACTCGCGCAGCGGCGCGGCGACGCGGCCGACGAGCGTGGCCATCGAGGCGGCGAACTCCTGCCGGTGCTCGGGCGTCAGGTAGCGGCCCTCCCACTGGTACAGCCCGGCCACCCGCCGCCTGCTCACCGCGACCTCGGCGAGCGCGCGCAGCAGCTCGTCGAGCAGCCCGTCGGCGTTACTCGCCGCCGGCTGTCCGGTCGCGGCGAGCAGGGCGCCGACGACCTCCCGGGTGGCGTGCACCAGGATCGCGTACTTGTTCGGGAAGTGCCGGTAGACGGCCGGCCCGCTGATGCCGACGGCGGCGGCGATCTCGTCCACCGAGACGCCGTGGTAGCCCCGCTCGCAGAACAACTCGGCCCCGGCGAGCGCGATTCGGGCCTTGCGGTCCTTGGGCCGTCTGACCGGTGCCGGGGCGGTGTCGCTGGCTGCTTGTCGCACAGCTACACGTTAGCGCCCCCTCGCGTACATCCGGTGACGCCCCTCGGCCGTTTCCCCGGCGGGGTCGGAGCCGGACAGCGCGGAACGCGTCTTGACAAGCGGCGGCAGGCTCAAGAAAAGTTAGGCGAAATTCGCATGCGGGTGAGCAATGAGGAGCTTGGCATGACGACCGATGCGTTCATCTACGACGCGTTGCGCACGCCGCGCGGGCGGGGCAAGCCGACCGGATCGCTGTACGGGGTGAAGCCGGTTTCGCTGATCACCGGCCTGATCGAGGAGACCCTGCGGCGGATGCCCGGCCTCGATCCGGCGCTGATCGACGACATCGTGCTCGGGGTGGTGTCCCCGCTCGGCGACCAGGGCGCCGACATCGCCCGGACCGCCGCCGTCGCCGCCGGCCTGCCCGACACGGTGGCCGGGGTCCAGCTCAACCGCTTCTGCGCCTCCGGGCTGGAGGCGGTGAACATCGCCGCGCAGAAGGTGCGCTCCGGCTGGGAGGACCTCGTCCTCGCCGGTGGCGTCGAGTCGATGTCCCGGGTGCCGATGGGCTCCGACGGCGGGGCCTGGGCGCTCGACCCGGAGGTCAACTTCACCACCGGGTTCGTGCCGCAGGGCATCAGCGCCGACCTCATCGCCACCATCGCCGGCTTCGATCGGGAGACGGTCGACGCGTACGCGCTCCAGTCGCAGGCGCGGGCCGCGAAGGCGTGGGCCAACGGCTACTTCGCCCGGTCCGTGGTGCCGGTACGCGACCGTAACGGGCTGACCGTGCTGGACCGGGATGAGCACATCCGGGCCGACTCGACGGCGGAGAGCCTCGGCGCGCTGCGCCCCTCGTTCGCCGAGATCGGTGAGAAGGCGGGCTTCGACGCGGTCGCGTTGCAGAAGTACCACTGGGTCGAGCGCATCGAGCACGTCCACACGGCGGGCAACTCCTCCGGCATCGTGGACGGCGCTGCGCTCGTCGCGATCGGCAGCGAGGCGGCAGGCGCCGCCGCCGGTCTCACCCCGCGCGCCCGCGTCGTGGCCACAGCGCTCAGCGGCGCCGACCCCACCATCATGCTCACCGGCCCGGCCCCGGCCGCCCGCAAGGCGCTCGCGAAGGCCGGTCTCGGCGTCGACGACCTCGACCTGGTGGAGATCAACGAGGCGTTCGCCGCGGTGGTCCTGCGGTTCGTCGCCGACCTCGGCCTGAACCCGGACATCGTCAACGCCAACGGCGGGGCGATCGCGATGGGCCACCCGCTCGGCGCGACCGGCGCCATGATCCTCGGCACGCTCGTCGACGAACTGGAACGACGCGGCGGCCGCTACGGCCTGGCCACGCTCTGCGCGGGCGGCGGCATGGGCATCGCGACCGTGATCGAACGAATCTGAGGAGCACGAATGGCAAACACCATCCGGTGGGAGCACGGCGACGACGGCATCGTGCTGCTCACCCTCGACCACCCCGGCCGCTCGGCGAACGTGATGAACGCGGAGTTCGGCGAGAGCCTGGCGGCCACCGTGGACCGGCTCGAAGCCGAGCGTGACCGGATCACCGGCGTGATCGTCACCTCGGCCAAGAAGACGTTCTTCGCCGGCGGCGACCTGGAGACCCTGGTGCGGCTCACGCCCGCCGACGCCGAGGCGTCGGCGGCCGACGCGGCCGCGCTCAAGCAGGCCGTACGCCGGCTGGAGACGCTCGGCCGCCCGGTCGTCGCCGCCGTCAACGGATCGGCCCTCGGCGGCGGACTGGAACTGGCCCTGGGCTGCCACCACCGCGTCGTGCTCGACGACCCGGCCATCGAGATCGGCTTTCCCGAGGTCACGCTCGGTCTGCTGCCCGGCTGCGGCGGCGTGGTGCGTACCGTCCGGCTGCTCGGCGTCACCGCCGCGCTGACCGACTGGCTGCTGCGCGGCCAGCGCCGCCGGCCGCAGGACGCGCTCGCGCACGGGCTGGTCGACGAGTTGGCCGCCGACCGGGACGCCCTGATGGCCGCCGCCCGTGAGTGGATCGCCGCCCACCCGGACGCGACCCAGCCGTACGACCGCAAGGACTACCGGATGCCCGGCGGCACCCCGTCCAGCCCCGGCCTCGCGGTGCAGTTGCCGGCCATGCCCGCGCTGCTGCGCAAGCAGCTCAAGGACGCGCCCTACCCGGCGCCCCGCAACATCCTCGCCGCCGCCGTCGAGGGCGCTCAGGTGGACCTGGACACCGCGTTCGTCATCGAGGGGCGGTACTTCACCGAGCTGGCGACCGGCCAGGTCGCCAAGAACATGATCAAGGCGCTCTTCTTCGACCTCCAGACCGCCCGGTCCCGCACCGCCGGTGGCGACCACGAGCCGGTACGCAGCGTCGCCGTCGCCGGCGCGGGCATGATGGGCGCCGCCATCGCGTACGTCTGCGCCCGCGCCGGGATGCGGGTGGTGCTCAAGGACGTCACCGCCGAGGGCGCGGCGCGGGGCAAGGCGTACTCGGCGGGCCTGCTCGACAAGGCGGTCGCGCGGGGCCGGTCCACGCCGGAGAAGCGGGACGAGATCCTGGGCCGCATCCACGCCACCGGCGACCTCGCCGACCTGGCCGGCGTCGACCTCGCCATCGAGGCGGTCTTCGAGGACCCGGCGCTCAAGCACAAGGTGTACGCCGAGATCGAGCAGGTCGCGCCGGACGCGCTCATCGCCTCCAACACCTCCACGCTGCCCATCACGCTGCTGGCCGAGGGCGTCAGCCGGCCGGAGGAGTTCGTCGGGCTGCACTTCTTCTCCCCGGTGGACAAGATGCCGCTGGTCGAGGTGATCCGCGGGGAGCGGACCGACGAGGCCACGCTGGGCCGCGCGCTGGGCGTCGTCCGCCAGTTGCGCAAGACGCCGATCGTGGTCAACGACAGCCGGGGCTTCTTCACCAGCCGGGTCATCGGCACGTTCACCAACGAGGGCGTGGCGATGCTGGCCGAGGGCATTCCGGCGGCGACCATCGAGCAGGCCAGCAGCCAGGCCGGCTATCCCGCGCCGGTCCTCGCGCTGATGGACGAGCTGACCCTCACCCTGCCCCGGAAGATCCGCCAGGAGACGGCCGCCGCGACAGTGGCCGCCGGGGGCACCTGGCAGCCGCACGCCGCCGACGCGGTGATCGACCGGATGATCGACGAGTGCGGCCGGACCGGACGCTCCGGCGGTGCCGGCTTCTACGACTACCGCGACGGGAAGCGGGCCGGGCTCTGGCCGGGGCTGCGGGAGCAGTTCGGCGGCACGAACCTGGACACGCCCTTCGAGGACCTCAAGGAGCGGATGCTCTTCATCGAGGCGATCGAGTCGGTGCGGTGCCTGGAGGAGGGCGTGCTGACCTCGGTGGCCGACGCCAACGTCGGCTCGATCCTGGGCATCGGCTACCCGAGCTGGACCGGTGGCGTCCTGCAGTACGTCAACCAGTACGACGGCGGGCTGCCGGGCTTCGTGGCCCGTGCCCGGGTGCTCGCAGAGCGCTACGGCGAGCGGTTCGACCCGCCGCCGCTGCTGACGGCCATGGCCGAGCGGGGCGAACGGTTCGAGTAGCGGCGGTCAGAGCGCGGCGGCGAGTCGCTGGGCGCTCATGTACGCGATGGCCTCCACGGAGATCATCGGGTTGACGCCCAGCGACCCCGGGAAGGTCGACGCGTCGGCGAGGACCAGGTTGGGGACCTCCCACGTCGCGCCGTCCGGCCGGGCCACCGACGTCGCCGCGCTGCCGCCCATCCGGGCCGCGCCCATGATGTGCAGGGCGGCCATGGCGACCTGCCCGGGCGCGGTCCCCAGCGTCTCGACGTGCCGGACGAACTCGTCGATGGAACCCGTGCCGCGTTCCCAGACCGGGCCGCGCTGGTGTCCGGACCAGAGCCGCAGCGCTCCGGCCGCCTCGACGATCCGGGCCGCGCCGGCGATCCCTGCTCGCAGATGGACCGCGTCGTAGGGGGAAAGGCGGTAGTGCACCACCGGCTCGCCGTCGCGGCCGACCCGGACCTCACCGCTGTCGCGGTCGCGGGTGATCACGCCGACCCCGCCGAGGTGCGGCAGCGCGCGCATCCGGTCCAGATGTGCCCGTCCGCCCGTCCAGCTCATGAACGACACAGCGGTGGCCGGGTTGGTGGCGGCGGTCTCGTAGATGACGCCGTAGCCGCGGCCGTCGAGATCGGCGTGTTCGGTGGAGTACCGGGTCTGCATCCCGCCCTCCCACGGCCGCACCTCCTCGGCGAACACGCCCCACACGCCGGTCGCGGGATGCAGGTGCAGGTGCCGGCCGATGTTCGGGTTGGTGAGCCCGGAGCGGCGGAGCAGGGCGGGTGTCTGCACGCTGCCGGCCGCGACCACCACGGCGCGGGCGCGTACGGCGACCGGGTGGCCGTTCGCGGTATGGCCGGTCACGCCCGTCGCCCGGCCCGCTTCGACGGTGACGGTCCGCACGTCGACGCCGACGACGAGCCGCGTACCGGCGCGCTCCGCGTCGGCCAGCCAGGTCTTCGTCGCGGACCGTTTGGCGCCGATCCGGCAGCCCAGGCCGCAGCGCCCGCACTCGACACCGGTGTCGCAGCCGTCGACGTTGCGGGGCATCTCGTCGACGTGCCAGCCCAGGCGGTTCAGTCCGCGCTCCATCAGCGCGTCCCGGGAGGAGATCCGGCCGTGCTCGCGGTTGACGCCCAGCCTCGACCACACCGCGTCGAGGCAGCTGTCGTACTCGTCGGTGGCGAACTGCGGCACGCCGCGCGCGGCCCACTCCTCGCGTACCCGGGCCGGGGTGGGGAACGACGTGGTGTAGTTCACCACTGTGCCCCCGCCGAGGCACTGCCCCTGGAGGAGGCTGAGCTGGCCCTCGGCGGTGGCGGCGGGGCCCGGGGCGTAGAGCCGGGACAGTCCGGACAGCTCCCCGCCGTCGAAGTCCCGGTCGTCGTAGTAGCCGCCCTTCTCGACGACGACCACGTCCAGGCCGTGCCCGGCGAGGACCGCGGCGGCAGTGCCGCCGCCGGCGCCGGATCCGACGACGACGACGTCGCAGTCCAGCGTGGTCGGCGCGGACGGGTGGACCGGGGTCAGCGGCGGCGCGGGCGCGTCGGGCCGGACCCCGAGCGGTCCGGGGTAGCCGATGGCGTCCCACACGGGCGAGTGCCCGGCCGGCCCCGGCGTCAGGTAGTAGGAGAGGGTGGCGGCGCCCTTGAGCGCCTGGAACAGCGCCCGTTTGGCGGTGATCCGCGAGTGGGCCAGCGCGAGCAGCGTCTTCTCCCGGCGCTCCTGCGACTGCCGGGAGAACGGCCGCGCGGAACCGCCGAGGACGAACTGGGTGGCGGGGGAGTCCCACCGGTCCAGCAGCCGCAGGAACTGCCGGACCTCGGCGGCGCGCGGATTGTGCAGGACGAGTGCGGCCATCACCTCGGTCGCGCCGAGCCGGCTGGCCGACGGGGTCCCGGCGCCGTCACCCGGCGCGAACGTGTCGCAGATGCTCGCCAGGGCGGCGCGCTGGCGGTCGGACAGGTGCACGGTGCCTCCGATCGACCGAAGGGCCGGGTGGGTCAGGACATCTGCTCGGACAGGCCGTACGTCTTGGCGATGATCTCGCGCTGGATCTCGCTGGCGCCGCCGTACACGGTGGACACGATCGCCGAGCGGACCAGGCGCTCCATGTCGAACTCGGTGGTGTAGCCGTAGCCGCCCATCATCTGCATCGCGTCCAGCGCGACGCGCCGGGCCGTCTCGGTGGCCTTGAGCTTCGCCATCGAGCTCTCCCGGGGCAGCACCGTGTCCGGTGCCTTGTCGACCTTCGCGGCGGTGTCGTAGACGAGCAGCCGGGCGCACTCGATCTCGGTGGCCAGGTCGGCCAGGCGGTGCCGGATCACCTGGAACGATCCGATCGGCCGGCGGAACTGGCGGCGGTCCTTCACGTACGCCACCACGTCGTCGAACGCGCGCCGGGCGATGCCGAGCACCACGCTGGCGAGGATCAGCCGTTCCATGTTGAGCCCGGCCATCAGCTGCCGCCAGCCGTGGTCGACCCGGCCGACCACCGCGTCGGCGGGCAGCACGCAGTCGGTGAAGTAGAGGTCGTTGACCTCGCGGCCGCCCATGGTGTCGATGCCGGAGACGGTCAGGCCGGGCGCGCCGGCCGGGACCAGGAACATGGTCAGGCCCTGGTGGTCGCCGGCCCGGCCCGAGGTGCGCGCGACGAGCAGGATGTGCTCGGCCAGGTGGGCGTTCGAGCACCACGTCTTCTGCCCGTTGACCACCCACCCGTCGCCGCGCCGCTCGGCCCGGCAGCTCAGGTTCGCCACGTCGGAGCCGGCCTCGGGCTCGGACATCGCGACCGCCTCGACCACGCCGCGGGCCACGCCGCTGAGGATCAGCTTCTTCTGCTCCGGCGTGCCGAACCGCTGGTACGTGGCGGCGACGATGATCGAGGTGGTGAACCCGCCGATGGGCGCCATCGCCCGGCTGGTCTCCTCCAGGAACAGGCACAGCTCGGTCATGCCGGCGCCGCCGCCGTCGTACTCCTCCGGCAGCGACAGGCCGAGCCAGCCGAGTTCGGCCATCTTCCGGTACAGCTCCGGGCTGTGCGGTTCCCGCCCGCCGTCGGTGAGACGGTGCCGTTGCTCGCGGGTGCCGACCTCGCGGCGGCAGAAGTCCCGCACCGCCTCGACAAGTGACAGTTGCTCGTCGCTCCACTCCACCGCGGTACCTCCAGCGCATCGTGAGGGATTGACAGCAAGGCTAAACTATCGAATATCAAATGTCAGGAGGCCGCCGATGACGTCCCTCGTTGAGCACCCCCGCCGGCTGCGCGTCGTCGACCCGGTGACAGGTGAGCACCGCGCCGACTACGACATCGCCGACGACGCCGCCGTGCGCGCCGCCGTGACGCGGGCCCGCGAGGCGGCCGGCTGGTGGGCCGGGCTGGACGCCAGGCAGCGCCGCCGGCACCTGCTGGCGTACAAGGCGGCGGTCGCCGGTGGCATCGAGGAGCTGGCCGGGATCGTCCGGAGCGAGACCGGCAAGAGCCTCGCCGGGGCTCAACTCGAGGTGATGCTCGCCGTCGAGCACCTGGACTGGGCGGCCCGGCACGCCGGGCGGGTGCTCAGGCGGCGGTCGGTCTCCTCCGGCCTACTCGCGTTCAACCAGGCCGCCTCGGTCGAGTACGTGCCGTACGGCGTGGTCGGCGTGATCGGGCCGTGGAACTACCCCGTCTACACGCCGATGGGTGCGGTGTCGCACGCGCTCGCCGCCGGCAACGCGGTGGTGTTCAAGCCCAGCGAGTTCACCCCGGGCGTCGGGGTGTGGCTGGCCGAGCGCTGGCACGAGCTGCTTCCCGACCACCCGGTCCTCCAGGTGGTCACCGGCGACGGCACGACCGGCGCCGCGCTGTGCCGCGCCTCGGTCGACAAGATCGCGTTCACCGGGTCGGCAGCGACCGGGCGCGCCGTCATGGCCGCCTGCGCCGAGAGCCTGACACCGGTGGTGATCGAGGGCGGCGGCAAGGACGCGCTGATCGTCACCGCCGACGCCGACCTCGACGCGGCAGCGCAGGCGGCGGTCTTCGGCGGACTCGGCAACGCCGGGCAGACGTGTGCCGGCGTCGAGCGCGTCTACGTCGAACGGTCCGTCTACGAGCCGTTCCTGGCCACGCTCACCGAACTGGCGCGGCAGGTCCGGCCGGGTGCCGAGCCGGACGCGCCGTACGGGCCGATGACCACGCCCACCCAGCCCGAGGTCGTGCGGCGCCACGTCACCGACGCGCTCGACCGGGGCGGCCGGGCCGTTGTCGGTGACGCGGCTTCGGTCCGGCCCCCGTTCGTGGAGCCGGTCGTGCTGACCGACGTGCCCGAGGACAGCACCGCCGTCACCGAGGAGACGTTCGGCCCGGTGCTCGTGGTCAACCCGGTGGCCGACGCGGACGAGGCGGTCCGCCGCACGAACGCGACCAGCTACGGCCTCTCCGGCTCGATCTTCACCCGCGACCGCCGTCGTGGCCTGGCGCTCGCCGGGCGGCTGCGGGCCGGCGCGGTGTCGGTCAACTCGGTGCTGGGGTACGCGGGCGTGCCGTCACTGCCCTTCGGCGGCGTGGGCGACTCGGGGTTCGGGCGGGTCCACGGCGCGGACGGCCTGCGCGAGTTCGCCCGGGCGCGATCGGTGACGTGGCAGCGGTTCCGGCCGCTGATCGAGGTGATGACGCTTCAGCCGTCCGCCGCCGCGATGAAGCGCTCGCTGGCGATGTTCGCGTGGCGTCATGGCCGCCGGTGACTCACTCGTTCCACACGCCCAGGCCGTCCAGGTGCTTGACCAGCCGCTCCGCGCCGTCGGTGAAGTGCCGGGCCATGACCGGCCGGACCGCCTCCGGGTCGCCCGCCGCGAGCGCGTCGAGCAGCGCCTCGTGATCGGCGACCATGCCGGCCCGCCACTCCGCGTCCGCGGCGTAGAACCGCGACGGCGTGTAGCGGGTCACGGTGCGCAGCAGCCAGGACAGCTTGCGTGCGTCGGCGAGCCGGTTGATCCGGCGGTGGAACTCGTATTCGAGCTGCTCGACCCGGCTGACCTGCCGGGCCTGGGCGGCGCGGCGCAGCCGCTCGTGCTGCTGCCGCAGGTCGTCGAGCTGCTCCGGGGTGATGCTGACGGCGACCCGGGCGGCCAGCTCACCGGCGATGTGGCCCTGGAGGCTGAACACGTCGATGATGTCCTGCCGCGACAGCGGCGCCACCACGTGCCCGCGGCGCGGTTGCAGCTCGACCATGTCCTCCGCGCGCAGCATCAGCAGCGCCTCGCGTACCGGCGTGATGCTCAGCCCGGTCTCCTGGGCCACCTCTTCGAGCCGGATGCGTTCGCCGGGGCGCAGCTGGCCGGACATGATCCGGTCGCGCAGCAGGCTCGCCACGGTCTCGGAGAGCTGGGGCTGAGAGACGTTCTGGATCCTGCCGCGGTCCGCCACCAGCCCAGAGTATCAAATGTCAAATGTCAGAACAGGAGCGCCGATGAGCTCGACCGTGCCGGAGTCCGAACCGGCCGGCGCCGGACTGCGGGCCGCCACCAGCGACGGCGTCCGCACCATCTGGTTCGACCGGCCCGACCGGCGCAACGCGATGTCGCTGGAGATGTTCCGCGACTACTACGCGGCCCTGGTGGCGGCGGACGCCGACCCGGAGGTCCGGGCGGTCGTGGTCACCGGCTCCGGTGACTGGTTCTGCTCCGGCGCCGACCCGGAGGCGCTCGCCGCGCTGCTCGACGAACGCAACCGCGACCTGCTCGCCGGCGAGTTCGGCTACCCACCGCACCTGCCGCTGACGCTCGGCACGCCGATCGTCGCCGCGATGAACGGCGGCGCGGCCGGCCTCGGCCTGGTCCACGCGCTCTACGCCGACGTGCGGTTCATGGCGGCGGAGGCGCGCCTGTCCACCTCGTTCAGCCGGCTCGGCCTCGTCGCCGAGTACGGCAGCGCCTGGCTGCTGCCCCGGCTGATCGGCGTCGGCGCCGCGCTGGACCTGCTGCTGTCCGGCCGCAAGGTCGACGCGGTCGAGGCGTTCCGGATCGGACTTGTGCAACGCGTGCTCCCGCGCGACGAGGTACTGGCCGAGGCACAAGCCTATGCCGCGGCCCTGGCCGAGCACTGCTCACCGGCGTCCATGGCGGTGATCCGGCGGCAGGTGTGGTCGGGCTCGGAGACCGGCGCCGCCGAGGCCGCCGCCGACGCGATCCGGCTCATGGTCGAGTCCCTGGCCGGCGCCGACTTCGGCGAGGCCCTGCTCAGCCGGGCCCAGGGCCGCGCACCCCGCTTCGCCCCACGGGGCGGCGCGTGAGCGGCCCGCTCGCCGGCGTCCGGGTCGTGGAACTGGCCGGGATCGGACCCGGCCCGTTCGCCGCCATGCTGCTGGCCGACCTCGGCGCCGACGTGGTCCGGGTCGACCGGCCGGAGCCCGGCGCGCTCCCGGCCGGTGACCCCGGGCGGAACCTGCTCAACCGGGGCAAACGCTCGATCGTGGTGGACCTCAAGCACCCCGACGGCGCCGAGGTGGTCCTCGCGCTGGCCGGCCGGGCCGCGATCCTGATCGAGGGCTGGCGCCCCGGCGTGGCCGAACGGCTCGGCGTCGGCCCGGAGGCCGCGCTGGCCCGCAACCCGGGCCTGGTGTACGGGCGGATGACCGGCTGGGGACAGGACGGGCCGCTGGCCCGCGCCGCCGGCCACGACATCGGCTACATCGCCGTAGCCGGGGCGCTGCACCCGATCGGCCGCGCCGGCGGGCCGCCGCAGATCCCGCTCAACCTGGTCGGCGACTTCGGCGGCGGCTCGCTCTACCTGGTCGTCGGCATCCTGGCCGCGCTGCACGTGGCGGGTGCCACCGGCCGTGGGCAGGTCGTCGACGCCGCCATCGTGGACGGCGCGGCCCACCTCACCACCCCGTTCGCCGGGATGCTCGCGCAGGGCACCTGGCGACCCGAGCGGGGCCGCAACCTGCTCGACGGCGGCGCACCGTTCTACGACGTGTACGCCACCGCCGACGGCGGGCACATGGCTGTGGGCGCGCTGGAACCCCAGTTCTACGCCGAACTGCTGCGGCTGCTCGGGCTCGCAGGCGCGGACCTGCCGGCACAGCACGACGTGGCCGGATGGCCGGTGCTGCGCGCCCGCTTCGCCGAGGTGTTCGCCGGCCGTACCCGCGACGAGTGGACGGCGGTGTTCGACGGCACCGACGCCTGCGTCGCGCCGGTGCTGTCGCTCACCGAGGCGCCGGGCCACCCGCACCTGGCCGCGCGCGGCACGTACGAGGAGCACTTCGGCGTCCGGCAGCCGGCCGTGGCGCCCCGCCTGTCCGGGACACCCGGCCGGGTCGGCGGCCCGCCGCCCGCGCCGGGCGCGGACACCGAGCCCGTCCTCACCGACTGGGGACTGGGCGCACACCTACCGCGGTGGCTGGACGACGGCGTCGTCGGCCGGAAGCAGGGAGCAGCGCACTGATGCGTATCGGGACGACACTGGCGTACGCCGCCGACCCCAGAAGCGGCGCCGACGACGTGGCCGCCTGGGAACAGGACGGCCTGGACGTGGTCTGGGTGTCCGAGGCGTACGGCTTCGACGCGCCCACCGTGATGGGTTACCTCGCCGCCCGGACGAGCCGGGTCCACATCGGCTCCGCGATCCTGCCGATCTTCTCGCGTACCCCGGCTCTGCTGGCGCAGACCGCCGCGGGCCTGGACGCGATGTCCGGTGGCCGAGCCATCCTCGGGCTCGGCGCGTCCGGACCGCAGGTGATCGAGGGGTGGCACGGCGTCGCGTACGACAGGCCGCTGGCCCGCACCCGCGAGGTGATCGACATCTGCCGGCGGGTGTGGCGGCGCGAGACGCTGACGAACGACGGCCTCTACCGGCTGCCGTTGCCGCCCGGCGAGGGCACCCGGCTGGGCAAGCCGCTGAAGATCCTCACCCACCCGGTCCGCGACCGGATCCCGATCCACGTGGCGAGCCTCGGGGACCGGAACGTCCGGATGACCGCCGAGATCGCCGACGGGTGGCTGCCGTTCCTCTACGATCCGCAGCGCGCGGGCGACGTCTGGGGTGCCGCGCTGGCGGCCGGCCGGGCGAAACGGCCGGCTGACCTCGGGCCGCTGGAGGTGGTGGCCGGTGGGCCGCTGGCGATCGGCCCGGACGTGACCGGGCTGCGCGACCTCGCCCGGCCGCTGATCGCCCTGTACGTGGGCGGGATGGGCGCCAAGGGCCGCAACTTCTACCACGACCTGCTGTGCCGCTACGGCTACGAAGCCGAGGCGGACCGCATCCAGGAGCTCTACCTGGACGGCCGCAAGGCCGAGGCCGCCGCCGCGGTGCCGGCGGAACTGCTGGAACGCACCAGCCTGATCGGACCGGAGAGCTACGTGCGTGACCGGGTCCAGGAGTACCGCGACGCGGGCGTGACGATTCTCAACGTCGCGCCGCTGGGCGAGGAAACGCGGCGCCTCGTCGCCGCGGTCGCGGACATGGTCCGGTAGCGCAGGGGAGGAGCCGACACACATGGACCGCGCGATCTTCACCGCCGACCACCTCGCGTTCGCCGAACTGGTGCGCGCCTTCATCGACAAGGAGATCACCCCGCACCACGAGCGCTGGGAGGCCGACGGCATCGTCGACCGCGGCGTGTGGCGGGCCGCCGGCGCCGCCGGACTGCTCGGCTTCTTCGTCGACGAACGGTACGGCGGCGCCGGGGTCACCGACCGGCGCTTCCACGCCGTCCTGACCGAGGAACTCGCCCGGGCCGGTGCGAGCGGGCCCGCGTTCGGCCTGCACAACGACATCATCGGCCCGTACCTGACCGACCTGACCACCGAGGAGCAGAAGCAGCGCTGGCTGCCGGGCTTCTGCTCCGGCGAGATCGTCACCGCCATCGCCATGTCCGAGCCGGGCGCGGGCAGCGACCTGGCGGGCATCACCACCACAGCGGTACGCGACGGCGACGACTGGGTCCTCAACGGGCAGAAGACGTTCATCAGCAACGGCATCCTGGCCGACCTGGTCGTCGTGGTGGCCCGTACCGATCCCGGCGCCGGGCGGCGGGGGATCAGCCTGCTCGTGGTCGAGCGCGGCATGCCGGGGTTCGAGCGCGGCCGCAACCTCGACAAGCTCGGGCAGAAGGCGCAGGACACCGCCGAGCTGTTCTTCTCCGACGTCCGCGTACCAGCGGCGAACCTGCTCGGCGCGGAGGGCGAGGGCTTCGCCTACCTGATGCGCAACCTGCCGCTGGAGCGGCTGTCGATAGCCGTCGCGGCTCTCGCCGGGGCCGAGACGGTGTTCGCGCAGACGCTCGACTACTGCAAGCAGCGCCAGGCGTTCGGCCGTCCCATCGGGAGTTTCCAGCACAACCGGTTCGTACTCGCCGAACTCGCCACCGAGCTGCGCCTGGGCCGGGTCTTCGTCGACAACTGCCTGGTCGCGCCGGACCTCACCGCGGAGACGGCGGCGATGGCGAAGTGGTGGTGCACCGAGTTGCAGCAGCGCGTCGTGGACCGGTGCCTCCAACTGCACGGCGGCTACGGCTACATGCGCGAGTACCCGGTGGCCCGCGCCTACCTGGACGCCCGCGTCCAGACCATCTACGGCGGCACCACCGAGATCATGAAGGAGGTGATCGGCCGGTCACTCGGCCTGTGAGCCGGGCTCCAGCATGGGTACGAGGAACCGGCGGGCCATGGTCCGCAGCTCGTCGGCGTCGTCCAGGTCGATGACGTGGCTCGGGGTGAGCAGGAAGGAACAGGACAGCCGGGTCATCAGCTCGGCGACCACCTCCACGTCGACTGTGGCGGCGATGGTGCCGGCGCGCTGCTCGCGGCGCAGCTGCCCGGCGACGAACCGCTGCACGGTGGCCAGGGTCCGCCCGCCGTCGCTGATCATCGAGGGGATGAGCACGTCCGGTTCGACGCTCATCAGCCCGCCGATCAGCGGGTTGCGGCGGATCGCGTCCAGCGCGCTGACGAAGCCCAGCACCACCCGGTCGCCGACGGTGGCCGCCTGCTGGATGTCGACCAGGAACCGGTCGAAGTAGCGCCGGAACTCGCGGCGGACCACCTGCTCGACCAGCCGGTCCTTGGTGGCGAACCGGCGGTACGCGGTGATCCGGGAGACGCCCGCCCGCCGGGCCACGTCCTCCATCGTGGAGCGGCGGATGCCCATCCGGCAGAACTGCTCGTAGGCCGCGTCGAGGATCCGGGTCGCCACCTCGTCGCTGTCGTCGGCGCTGTGCAACGCCTCGGTGAAGGCGCGTTCCAGCAGCGACTCGGGCCGGCCGGCCGGTTCGTCGTGACCCGCCTCGGGGGAGGACGCCTGCGCGGGAGCGGTCCGGGCCATGGGTGCCCTCCCGGGGGAGACGGTGACGCGGTTGGCGCTTCACCGTACCAATCGTCGGGGCGTACCCCCGGACAAGCGCGACCGCCGCGCCCCGGAAGTCGGGCGCGGCGGTCGCGTGGGGTGGTGCGGTGTCCGGTCAGGAGCCGGAGCGCTTGGCGGTCGCCTTCAGGTAGTCCCGGTTGAGGCGGCCGATGGTGTTCAGCGGGATGCCCTTCGGGCAGGCCGCCGCGCACTCGCCGATGTTGGTGCAGCCGCCGAAGCCGGCCTCGTCGTGCGCGTCCACCATGCCGATCACCCGGGTGTAGCGCTCCGGCTGGCCCTGGGGCAGCAGCGAGAGCTGGGTGATCTTCGCGGCGGTGAACAGCATGCCGGAGCCGTTCGGGCAGGCCGCCACGCAGGCGCCGCAGCCGATGCAGGCAGCCGACTCGAACGCGGCGTCCGCGTCGGCCTTCGGCACCGGCACCGAGTGCGCCTCCGGGGCGCTGCCGGTCGGCGCGGTGACGTAGCCGCCGGCGGCGATGATCTGGTCGAACGCGTTGCGGTTGACCACCAGGTCCTTGACGACCGGGAACGCGCGGGCCCGCCAGGGCTCGATGTCGATCGTGTCGCCGTCGGAGAACTGCCGCATGTGCAGCTGGCAGGCGGTGGTGCCGCGCTGCGGGCCGTGCGCCTCACCGTTGATCATGAGGCTGCACATGCCGCAGATGCCCTCGCGGCAGTCGTGGTCGAACGCCACCGGCTCCTCGCCGTCGAGGATGAGCCGCTCGTTGAGCACGTCGAGCATCTCCAGGAAGGACATGTCCGGGGACACGTCCTGCACCGGGTAGGTCACCATCCGACCCTTGTCCTCGGGGCCGGTCTGGCGCCAGATGCGCAGGGTCAGGTTCACTTGTAGCTCCGCTGCGTGGGGTGGACGTATTCGAAGGTCAGGTCTTCCTTGTGCAGCACGGGCTCACCGGTGCCGGTGAACTCCCAGGCCGCCACGTAGGCGAACCGGTCGTCGTCGCGCTGCGCCTCGCCGTCGGGCGTCTGGTGCTCGGCCCGGAAGTGGCCGCCGCAGGACTCCTCGCGGTGCAGGGCGTCGATGCACATCAGCTCGGCCAGCTCGAAGAAGTCGGCCACCCGGCCGGCCTTCTCCAGCGACTGGTTGAGGCCCTCGCCGTCACCCGGCACGCGCACCCGCTGCCAGAACTGCTCACGCAGCGCGCGGATCTCGTCGATCGCCTTGCGCAGCCCGGCCTCGGAGCGCTCCATGCCGCAGTGCTCCCACATGATCTGGCCCAGCTCGCGGTGGAACGAGTCCACCGTACGGTCGCCGTTGATCGCCAGCAGCCGCTTGATCCGGTCCTCGACCTCGGTGCGCGCCGCGACCGCCTCGGGGTGGCTGGCGTCGACCTTGTCCAGCGAGTTGGAGGCCAGGTAGTTGGCGAGCGTGTTCGGCAGCACGAAGTAGCCGTCGGCCAGGCCCTGCATCAGCGCCGAGGCGCCGAGCCGGTTCGCGCCGTGGTCGGAGAAGTTGGCCTCACCGATCACGAACAGGCCGGGGATCGTCGACTGGAGGTCGTAGTCGACCCAGAGGCCACCCATCGTGTAGTGCACGGCGGGGTAGATCCGCATCGGCACCTCGTACGGGTCCTCGCCGGTGATCCGCTCGTACATCTCGAAGAGGTTGCCGTACTTGGCCTCGATGGCCTTACGGCCGAGCCGGTTGATCGCGTCGGCGAAGTCCAGGTAGACGCCGAGGCCGGTCGGGCCGACGCCGCGTCCCTCGTCGCACACGTTCTTCGCGGCGCGGGAGGCGATGTCGCGGGGGACCAGGTTGCCGAAGGACGGGTAGATCCGCTCCAGGTAGTAGTCCCGCTCGTCCTCGGGGATGTCCCGCGGGCTGCGCTGGTCGCCCTTGGCCTTGGGCACCCAGACCCGGCCGTCGTTGCGCAGCGACTCGCTCATCAGGGTCAGCTTCGACTGGTGGTCGCCGGAGACCGGGATGCAGGTCGGGTGGATCTGCGTGTAGCAGGGGTTGGCGAAGTACGCGCCCTTGCGGTGCGCCCGCCAGGAGGCGGTGACGTTGCAGCCCTTGGCGTTGGTGGAGAGGTAGAAGACGTTGCCGTAGCCGCCGGAGGCGAGCACGACCGCGTCGGCCATCTCGGTGCTGATCTCGCCGGTGACCATGTCGCGGACCACGATGCCGCGCGCGCGGCCGTCGACGAGGACCAGTTCGAGCATCTCGTGGCGGGCGTTCATCTCCACGTTGCCCAGGCCGATCTGCCGCTCCAGCGCCTGGTACGCGCCGAGCAGCAGCTGCTGACCCGTCTGGCCCCGGGCGTAGAAGGTGCGCTGCACCTGCGCGCCGCCGAAGGAGCGGGTGTCCAGCAGGCCGCCGTACTCGCGGGCGAACGGCACGCCCTGGGCCACGCACTGGTCGATGATGTTCACCGACATCTCGGCCAGCCGGTGCACGTTCGACTCGCGGGAGCGGAAGTCGCCGCCCTTGACCGTGTCGTAGAACAGGCGGTGCACCGAGTCGCCGTCGTTGCGGTAGTTCTTGGCGGCGTTGATACCGCCCTGCGCGGCGATCGAGTGGGCCCGGCGCGGGCTGTCCTGGTAGCAGTAGGACCGCACCTGGTAGCCCTGCTCGGCCAGGGTGGCGGCGGCGGAGCCGCCGGCCAGGCCGGTGCCGACCACGATCACCGTCATCTTCCGGCGGTTGGCCGGGTTGACCAGCTTCATCTCGAAGCGGTGGCGGTCCCACCGCGTCTCGATCGGGCCGTCCGGGGCCCGGGTGTCGGCGATCGGGTCGCCCTCGGTGTAGAGATCCATGTCAGGACACCAATCCGGTGATCACGGCGAACGGAACCAGCAGGTAGCCGCCGACGAGCGCGACGGCGAAGACGAGCGCGGCGATCCGGGCCCGGCGCTCGCCCTTCGGCGTCTGCTGGCCGAGGCTGCGGAACGCGCTGAACGCGCCGTGGCGCAGGTGGAAGCCGAGGGTCACCAGCGCGAGGGTGTAGAAGAGCGTGACGTACCAGCGCTCGGGCGCGAAGCCGGCGACCACGTTGCCGTACGGGTTGGCCGGGTCGCCCTGCGGGTTCAGGTGACCCGTGGTCAGGTCGAGGATGTGGTAGATCACGAAGAGCAGGATGATCACACCACCCCAGCGCATCGTGCGGGCCGCGTAGTTCACGTGGATCTTGCGGCGGTGCGCGTACCGGACCGGGCGGGCGGCCCGGGACCGCATCGCGAGCACGGTGGCCGCGCCGATGTGCCCGAGGACGGCGACGGTGAGCACGGTGCGCTGGATCCACAGGAACCACGTCGTCGGCAGCAGCGGCGTGCCGATGTCCCGCAGCCAGTGCGCGTAGTGGTCGAACGACGTCTCACCCGTGAAGATCTTCAGGTTGCCGAGCATGTGCGCGATCAGGAACAGCACGAGGATGATGCCCGTCACCGCCATGACGGCCTTGAGGCCGACGTTCGAGCGGATGGGCGACCGAGTTTTCGTGATTACCACGCGGTCGACGCTAGGAGCACTTCGATCAGGCGTCCAATGCATCGAAATCGCAGCGTTGATAGCCGTAGGCTATGTAGATGCAGCTCCATCAGCTTCGGTACTTCGTGGCGGTCGCCGAAGTACGACATTTCACCCAGGCGGCCGATCTTGTCGGCATAACCCAGCCCTCGTTGAGTAAGCAAATTCACGCGCTGGAGACCGACCTGGGGGCACCGCTGTTCGAGCGGGTAAGGGGCAACATCACACTGACCGCGGCAGGTGAGGTGCTGCTGCCGCTGGCCAAGCGGATCCTCGCCGACGTGGAGACCGCCACCCGCGAGGTGCAGGAGCTGGTGGGGCTGCGCCGGGGCCGGGTCCGGCTCGGCGCCACCCCCAGCCTCGCCACCTCGCTCGCCCCGCCGGTGCTGCGCCGGTTCCGCGACGCGCACCCCACGATCGACCTGCGCGTGGAGGAGGGCGGCTCGCAGGACCTCGTCCGGGACCTGCTCCGCGGCGACCTCGACCTCGCCCTGATCATCATGCCGTCGGCCGGCACCGACCCGGGGCTGCGCGCCGACCCGATCCTGCGGGAGAGCCTGGTGGTCGCCTCGGTCGACCCGCTGCCGGGCGCCTCGGAGGCCGGAGAGCTGCGCATCACCGACCTGCGCGACCAGCCGCTCGTCATGTTCCGCGAGGGCTACGACCTGCGCGACGCCACGCTCCAGGCGTGCCGGGCGGCCGGGTTCGAGCCGACCCTGTCCGTCGACGGCGGGGAGATGGACGCCGTGCTCAGCTTCGTCGAGGCCGGGCTCGGCGTCGCGCTGGTGCCTGGCATCGTGGTGGCCCGCCGCGCCGGCATCCGGGTCACCCGGCTCGTCCCGCCCGGCGTCCGCCGGACCATCGCGGTGGCCCGCCGCCGCGACGTGGTGCCCACCCACGCCGGGCGCGAGCTGCGCCGCATCCTCCTGGAGTACGTCCACGACGCCACCGCCACCGCCGAACTCCCCCCAGGCGTGGAGCCCCTCTGACCGCCCCTCTCCCGCCGCCCCTCTCCCGCGCGATCTTGCACTTTCGGCCCCGGCGAAAGGTGCGAATGCCACTGCGCGGGGGCACCAAGTGCAAGATCGACGAGGCGGGGGCGGCGGGCGGGGGTGTGGGTCAGCGGGACTCGGCGTCGTCCATGGCTCGGTAGATTCGCTGCTCCGAGACGGGGTAGGGGGTTCCCAGGGCCTGGGCGAAGACGTTCACCCGCAGCTCCTCGATCATCCAGCGGATCTGGCGGACCGCCGCCGAGGCACGTCGCGGCGGGGGCAGCGCGGCCAGCATGTCCTGGTACTCCTTCTGCACCACGGCGACGCGGTCCTGCTGCTGCTTGTCCCGCTGCGGGTTGCCCGGCAACCGGTCCAGCCGCCGCTCGATCGCGGTCAGGTAGCGCAGCAGGTCGGGCAGACGCGCGTACCCCGTCTCGGTGATGAAACCCTTGTGCACCAGGCCGGTGAGCTGGTTGCGGATGTCGGCCAGCGCGGCCACCACGGCGAGGTTGCGGGTGGCGCCGAGCCGCTGCTCCACCGCGTACGCGGAAGCGAGCACCCGGCGTACCCGCTCCATGATCTCGACCACGGTGTCCACCAGGTCGGCGCGGACCCTCTCGCGCAGCGCGGCGAAGCCCTCGGCGTCCCAGGCCGGGCCGCCCGCGTCGCCGATCAGCTTGTCGATCGCCGCGCCGGCCGCGTCCTCGATCAGCTCCGGCACGCTGCCGTGCGGGTTGCGGGACAGCGCCAGCTTCGCCTCGTTGCTCAGCCGCCCCTGGAGGAACTTCGCCGGTGACGGCATCGTCAGCCGCAGCAGCCGCCGGGTGCCCGCCCAGTGCGCGGCCTCCTGCTCGGCGGCGGAGTCGAACACCTTCACCCCGACCGTCGCGCCCTCGTCCACCAGCGCCGGGTACGCGGTCACCGCGAAGCCGGCGCGTACCTGCTCGATGGTGCGCGGCAGCACGCCGATCGACCACTCGGTCAGCCCGGTACGGGCCACGTCGGGCGCGGCGGCGGCCACGACCTGGCGTACCTCCTGGCGCAGCTCGCGTTGCAGCGCCGGCAGGTCCTTGCCCTCGGCGACCGGCTTGTCGTCGTCGCCGAGCACCCGGAACGTGACCCGCAGGTGCGGCGGCAGCCTGCCGAGGTCCCACGCGTCGGCCGGAACAGTCACCCCGGTCATCCGGCGCAGCTGCCGGGTCAGCGCGGCCAGCAGCGGCTCCTCGCCCGGTGTGATCGCGGCGAGCGCGGCGCGCGCGTAGTCGGGCACCGGCACGAAGTTGCGCCGTACCGGCTTGGGCAGCGACCGGATCAGCGCGATCACCAGCTCCTCGCGCAGCCCCGGCACCTGCCAGTCGAAGCTCTCCGCCGGCACCTGGTTGAGCAGCGGCAGCGGGATGTCCACAGTGACGCCGTCGGTGGGCGCGGTCGGGTCGAACGTGTACGTCAGCGGCAGCGTCACGCCGTCGGCCCGCCACTGGTCCGGGAAGTCCTCCTCGTCGACCCCGCCCCGGCCGTCGTTAACGAGCAGCTCGCGGGTGAACGTGAGCAGGTCGGGCCGCTCCCGGCGGGTCTTCTTCCACCACGAGTCGAAGTGCCGGCCGGAGACCACGTCGGCGGGGATCCGCTGGTCGTAGAAGGCGAAGATGGTCTCGTCGTCGACCAGGATGTCGCGGCGCCGGGCCCGGTTCTCCAGCTCCTCGATCTCGGTCAGCAGCTTCTGGTTGTCCCGCCAGAACTGGTGGTGGGTCTGCCAGTCGCCCTCGACCAGGGCGTGCCTGATGAACAGCTCGCGGCTGAGACCTGCGTCGATCCGCCCGAAGTTCACCTTGCGGGAGGTGACGATCGGGATGCCGTACAGCGTGACCTTCTCGTAGGCCATCACCGCGGCCTGCTTCTTCTCCCAGTGCGGCTCGCTGTAGCTGCGCTTCACCAGGTGCTGGGCCAGCGGCTCGACCCACTCCGGTTCGACCCGCCCGGCCACCCGCCCCCACAGCCGGGACGTCTCCACCAGCTCGGCGGCCATCACCCAGCGCGGCGGCTTCCTGAACAGCGCCGACCCGGGGAAGATCGCGAACCTAGCGCCCCGAGCGCCCAGGTATTCGTGCTTCTGCGCGTCCTTGAGGCCGAGGTGCGACAGCAGGCCGGGCAGCAGCGACTGGTGCACCTTCGGGGTGTCGATCTCCTCCGGCAGGTCGGCGCCGGCGCCGCGCCGGCCCTCACCCTTGTCCGAGGTACGCAGGACCTGGCGCAACTGGCTGACGATGTCCTGCCACTCGCGTACCCGGAGGTAGTTGAGGTATTCGGCCTTGCCCATCCGGCGGAACGCGCTGGACGACAGCTCCCGCTGCTTCTCCCGCAGGTAGCGCCACAGGTTCAGGTACGCGACGAAATCGGACTCCTTGTCGGCGAACCGGGCGTGCGCCTGGTCGGCCTGGGCCTGCTTGTCGGCCGGGCGTTCCCGGGGATCCTGGATGGACAGCGCGGCGGCGATCACCACGACCTCGGTGGCGCAGCCGTTGCGCTCGCCTTCGAGGACCATCCGGGCCAGCCGGGGGTCGACCGGGAGCTGGGCCAGCCGCCGGCCCAGCGCGGTGAGCCGCTTCGCCGGGTCGGTCTCGGCCGGGTCGAGCGCGCCCAGCTCGTGCAGCAGGTTCACGCCGTCGGTGACGTTGCGCCGGTCCGGCGGGTCGATGAACGGGAACGCCGCGACGTCGCCGAGCCCGATCGAGGTCATCTGGAGGATGACCGAGGCCAGGTTGGTCCGCAGGATCTCCGGGTCGGTGAACTCGGGGCGGGAGTCGAAGTCCTGCTCGTCGTAGAGGCGGATGCAGATGCCGTCCGAGGTACGCCCGCAGCGGCCCTTGCGCTGGTTGGCGCTGGCCTGCGAGACCGGCTCGATCGGCAGCCGCTGCACCTTGAGCCGGCTGGAGTAGCGGGAGATCCGGGCGGTGCCCGGGTCCACCACGTACTTGATGCCGGGCACCGTCAGCGAGGTCTCCGCGACGTTCGTGGCCAGCACCACCCGGCGGTTGGAGTGCGCGGCGAAGACCCGGTGCTGCTCGGCGGTGGACAGCCGGGCGTACAGCGGCAGGATCTCGGTGCCGAGCAGCGACCGCTTGGACTGCACCAGCTTGCCCAGCGCGTCGGCGGTGTCCCGGATCTCCCGCTCGCCGCTGAGGAACACCAGGATGTCGCCGGGCCCCTCGGCGGCCAGTTCCTCGACCGCGTCGCCGATGGCCTGGATCTGGTCCCGGACGTTCTCCTCGTCGGCCTCGTCCTCCTCGTCGGCCTCGGTGACCTCGACGAGCGGCCGGTAGCGGACCTCCACCGGGTACGTGCGCCCGGACACCTCGACCACCGGCGCCGGGTTGCCCTCGGCGTCGGCGAAGTGTTTCGCGAACCGGTCGGTCTCGATGGTGGCCGAGGTGATGACGACCTTGAGGTCGGGCCGTCGGGGCAGGAGCTGCCTGAGATAGCCGAGGATGAAGTCGATGTTGAGGCTGCGCTCGTGCGCCTCGTCGATGATCAGCGTGTCGTACTGCCGCAGCATCCGGTCGGTCTGCAACTCGGCCAGCAGGATGCCGTCGGTCATCAGCTTGACCAGGCTGTTGTCGCCCACCTGATCGGTGAAGCGCACCTTGTAGCCGACCACGTCGCCCAGCTCGGTGCCGAGTTCGTCGGCGATCCGGTCGGCGACGGTGCGGGCCGCCAGCCGGCGGGGCTGGGTGTGCCCGATCAGGCCGGTGATCCCGCGCCCCAGCTCCAGGCAGATCTTGGGGAGCTGGGTCGTCTTCCCGGAGCCGGTCTCACCGGCCACGATCACCACCTGGTGGTCGCGGATCGCGGCGGCGATGTCGTCCTTGCGCTCGCTGACCGGCAACTGCGGCGGGTAGGTGATCGCCGGGACGGCCGCGCGGCGCGACTCCAGCCGCGCCTCGGCCCGGGTCACCTCGGCCGCGATCTCGGCCAGCGCTGCCTCCCGCCGCTGCGGGTCGCGCAGCCGGCGCACGCCGTCGAGCCGCCGCTGGATCCGGCGCTGGTCGCGGAACATCAGGGGGGCGAGGCGGCGGTGCAGGTCGCGGGCGGTCTCAGGGGCGGCGGGTACGGCTGGATTCTGCATGTCGTCGCCAAGGATAGGCAGCCGCGCGGCGGACCGCCCCCGGGTTACCGGCGCTGGGCGTGCCCTCCCTGGTGCGGCCGTCCCCGCCGGATAAAGTTGCCGCCGACGAGGCCGACGGACGAGGCCGACGAGGGGCGGGGATGATCATGCGGGACACCGACCGGGCGCTCGTGCAGGCCGCCACCGCCGTCGCGAAGCTGCGCTGCCGCAGCGACAACCACACAGTCGCCGCCGCCGTACGCAGCACCGACGGCCGGGTGTTCAGCGGCGTGAACGTCTACCACTTCACCGGCGGCCCGTGCGCCGAGGTGGTCGCACTCGGTGCCGCCGCGACCCAGGGCGCGGGCGAGCTGGAGGCGATCGTCGCGGTGGGGGACCGCGGCCGGGGCGTCCTGCCGCCGTGCGGACGCTGCCGTCAGGTGCTGCTCGACTACTTCCCGTCGATCAAGGTGATCGTCGGCCCGCCCGACGGGCTGCGCGCGATCCCGATCACCGACCTGCTGCCCGAGACGTACGTCTGGGCCGACCAGCAGGTCGAGGTGCCGGTGGCCGCCCGCGCCGGGGTGTGGCCGACGCCTGTGGTGCCGGGCAGCCGGCAGGCCCCGGAGGACTGACCGCGCCCCGCCCGGGCGCTGCCGGCCGCGACACTCAGTCGCCGGCCGCTGCCTCCAGCATCGAGCGGGGGACCGGCACCTGCTCGAAGCGGACCTGACCCTCCGGCACCATCCAGCTGCTGACCTGCGCGACGAGTCGTCCCGCGCGGACCGCCGGGTCGTTCGCGTACAGCTCACGGGCCATCTGCGGGTCCACCGACAGCACCACGAAACCGCGGACACGCCCGTCGTCGCCGTCCAGGAACGGCCCCGCCGCCAGCACCGCGCCCTGCTCCACCAGCCCGGCCTGGTGCGCCAGGTGCGCGTCCTGGATCCGGTCGAGGGCGTCCTGCGGCAGGTCCGGCGCGTCGTCCGGGCGGACCAGGAGCACCACCGTGTGCCTGTCGAATCGCATGTCCTCAGGCTAGGTGCTGCCGGGCGCGCAGTGCCCGGATCGACCAGTCCAGCACCGGCGCCAGGCTCTCGGCCGGTGGCCACCCGTTGACCACGGAGAGCAGCTCCAGGTACCGCTCCCGGCGAGGGTCGCTCGCGGTCCGCAACCGGTCCAGCATCCGCCGGCGCAGGTCGGCGTCGTCCGAGCGGCCGCAGAGCCGCGCGTACCGGCCCGCCGCCCGGTCCAGGATCGGATCGGCGTCGGGCGAGGCCGGCTCGATGCCGTCGGCGAGCGCCGGGGCCACCTCCTCCCGGACCACGGCGACCACGTCCCGGCGTACGCCCTCGGCGCCTTCCCGGTCCGCCGCGTGCTGCTCGGCCAGCCGGCGCAGCCCGGCCCGGAATCCCGGGTCCAGGGCCAGCTCGGCCAGCTCCACCCACGCCTCGATCTGGCCGTCGTCCGGATCGTCTGGCAGTTCCGGCGTGAGCGACCGCCTGATCCCCGCGAACCCCGGATCGGTCAGGCCGCCGAACGCCGCGTCGAGGAACTCGTCGACCAGCCGCCGCCGCTCCCGCGCGGCCAGGCCGGCCAGCCGGTGCAGCAGGTCGGCCTCGGACGGGGAGGCCCCGCGCCGGGCGATCACCGTCAGCACCGCGCGGCGTGACCGCAGCAGGCGGATCTGCGCGGTCAACGCGTCCGCGTGCGCCGAGGCGACCTCGGCCAGGCTGACCTCCCGCGCCACCACCCGGCGCACGGTGGGCAGGTCCACGCCCAGCTCGCGCAACGTCCGTACCAGGTCGAGCCGGGCCACGGCCGCCGCGTCGTAGCGGCGGTGGCCGGCCGGTCCCCGGTCGGTGGGCGGCACGATGCCGCGGTCGGACCAGAACCGGATGGTCTTCACCGGCAGCCCGGTCCGCCGGGCCAGATCACCGATCGAGTAGCGCTCCGCACCGTCCATGCGCCCACCATCGCGCCTCCCCCCGGTGGAGGCGCAACCCCATCGACAATGCCCGCTTAGGTACGCCTTACCAGGTCAGCTAAGGTAAGGCGCACCTAATCGGAAGGCGAAGCCCCCTCGTGACCACCGTCGCCGTCCGGCCCGCGCGGGCCGGGACTCCCGTCCGCCGCGGCACCGTCCGCCGCGTCGCGGTCACCGTGGCGGCGGCGCTCCTGCTCCTGCTGGCGCTGCTGGCCAGCCTCGCGCTCGGCAGCCGCCATCTCCCCGTCGACCAGGTGTGGCACGCGCTCGTGTCCCCGGACGGCGGCGACGCCACCACAGTGGTCCGGGAACTGCGGCTGCCGCGTACCGCCCTCGGGCTCGTCGTCGGCCTGGCGCTGGCGCTGGCCGGGGTGCTGTTCCAGGCGGTGACCCGCAACCCGCTGGCCGAGCCGCGCATCCTCGGCATCAGCGCCGGGGCGTCGTTCGGTGTGGTGCTGGCCATCGCCGTGTTCGGGGTGGGCACGCTCGCCGGGTACGTCTGGTTCGGCATCGCCGGCGCACTGCTCGCCGGGCTGCTCGTGTTCGCCATCGCCAACCGCACCCGCGAGGGCGCCAGCCCGGTCACCCTCGCGCTCGTCGGCGCGGCCCTCGACGCCGGTCTCGGCGCCATCGTGTACGCGCTGCTCAGCATCGACGCCCGCACGTTCGAGGAGTACCGCTTCTGGGTGGTCGGCGGGCTGACCGGCCGGGGCGTCGGCGTGGCCGGGCAGGTGCTGCCGTTCGTGGTGGCCGGGGTGGTGCTGGCCGCGCTCGCCGCCCGCGGTCTGGACGCGCTCGCCCTCGGCGACGACGTGGCCCGGGGACTCGGGCACCGGGTCGCACTGGTCCGGCTCGCCGCCGGGGCCGGTGGCGTGCTGCTCACCGGTGCTGCGGTGGCCGCCGCCGGGCCGATCGCCTTCGTCGGGCTGGCCGTGCCGCACCTGGCCCGGGCGCTGGTGGGCGCGGACCAGCGGTGGACGCTCCTGGTCGCCGCGCTGCTCGGCCCCGCGCTGCTGCTCGCCGCCGACGTGGCCGGCCGCCTCGTCGCCCCGCCCGGCGAGATCCCGGCCGGCATCATCACCGCCCTGCTCGGCGCCCCGCTCCTGGCCCTCCTGGTCCACCGAGCCAAGACGGTGACGACATGACCACCCCCACCCCCGGCTCCCGCGATCTTGCACTTGCTGCCCCGACGAAGGGGGCATTCCGGGCACCCGAGGGGCCCGAAGTGCAAGATCAACGGGGTCGGGTGCGACGGCCGCGGGGGCGTGGAGTGCTGCGGGTCGGGGCGGTGGTGGTGCCGTTCCGGTGGCGGCCCCTCGTCGTGGCGGCGGTGCTGTTCGTGCTGCTGTGCGTCGCGGTGGTGGTCAGTCTGTCGCTGGGTACGCCGTACGTCGCCCCGGTGGACGTGGTGCGGTCGCTCTCCGGTGCGGGCACCCCGTACGACCTCGTGGTGCGCGACCTGCGACTGCCTCGCGCGGTCCTCGCGGCGGTGGCAGGGGCGGCCTTCGGCGTCGCCGGCACGCTGATCCAGAGCGTGGCCCGCAACCCGCTCGCCAGCCCCGACGTCATCGGTGTCACGCAGGGCGCCGGGCTGGCCGCGACGATCGCGCTGACCAGCGGCGCGGCGGCGGTGCTGGTGGCGCCGGCGGCGCTGCTCGGCGGCCTGGCCGCCGCGGTGGTGGTGTTCGCGCTCGGCGCCCGGCACGGCCTGGCGGCCCAGCGGTTCGTGCTCGCAGGTGTGGCGGTGGCGTTCGCGTTCCGGGCGCTGATCGAGGTGGTCATGCTCACCGCCGACCCGATCGACGGGCTGCGCGCCCAGATCTGGCTCATCGGCACGCTCGCCGGCAAGGGATGGAGCGAGGCGGCCTGGATCGCCGGCACGCTCGCCGTGCTGCTGCCGGTGCTGCTCTGGGCCGGGTGGGCGCTGCGCAGCAGCGCGCTCGACGACGACACCGCGCGGGGGATCGGCCTGCGGCCGGTGGCCCGGCGCATGGGGCTGGCCGGCACCGGTGTGCTGGCCGCCGCCATGGTCACCGCCCAGGTCGGCGCCGTCGACTTCGTGGCGCTGGTGGCCCCGCAGGTGGCCCGCCGGCTGGTCCGCGCCGAGCGCCCGCCGCTGCTGTGCGCCGCGCTGCTCGGCGCGTTGCTGCTGGTCCTCGCCGACCTCGGTGCCCGCCGACTGCTGGCGCCGACCCAACTGCCGGCCGGCGTGCTCACCGCGGCGATCGGCGGGCCGTACCTGATCTTCGTGCTGCTGCGCACCCGAGGGAGGCGGTCGTGACCGCGCTGCTGTCCACCCGCGACCTGGTCGTCGGCTACGAGGGCCGCACCGTGCTGGACGGACTCGACCTCGACCTGCCGGCCGACACGTTCACCGTGATCGTCGGCCCGAACGCCTGCGGCAAGTCGACGCTGCTGCGCACGATGGCCCGGCTGCTCACGCCCCGGCGCGGCGCGGTGCTGCTCGACGGCGCGGCGATCCGCGAGCTGCCGACCCGGGACGTGGCCCGGCGGCTCGGCGTCCTGCCGCAGAGCCCGCTGGTGCCCGAGGGGATCACCGTGGCCGACCTGGTCGGGCGCGGCCGGCAGCCGTACCAGCGCTGGTGGCGGCAGTGGTCGGCCGAGGACGGGCGGGCGGTCGAGGAGGCCATGCGGCTGGCCGACGTCAGCGCGCTCGCCGACCGCCCGGTGGACACGCTCTCCGGCGGGCAGCGCCAGCGGGTGTGGATCGCCATGACGCTGGCCCAGGACACCGACGCGCTGCTGCTGGACGAGCCGACCACGTTCCTCGACCTGGCCCACCAGGTCGAGGTGCTGGACCTGCTGCACCGGCTGCGCGCCGAACGCGGCCGGACAGTGGTGGCCGTGCTGCACGACCTCAACCAGGCGGCCCGGTACGCCGACCATCTGATCGCCATGCGCGACGGCGCGGTGGTGGCCGCCGGCGAGCCGCGCGAGATCCTCACCGCGGACCTGGTCCGCGACGTGTTCGGGCTGGACTGCGTGGTCGTGCCCTGCCCGGTCAGCGGCGCCCCGCTCGTGGTGCCCGCCCTCACCCAGGCCGGATCCGCCCAGACCGGATCCGCCCAGACCGGATCCGCCCAGGCCGGATCCGCCCAGACCTCGGCCGTTCCGGCCGTCACGCCGGCTCCGGCCGGCGCCCCCGTCGGCGACGCCTGAGCGCGCCGACCCGCACCACCGAAAGGAACCTGATGCGTCGTCTCGCCGTCGCACTCACCGCCGCCCTCGCTCTCGGCGTCGGCCTCACCGCCTGCGGGGAGAGCGACCCCGTCGCCGGTACCGGCACCGGGGAGACCCGGGAGATCACCCACTCCATGGGCACCACGAAGGTGCCCGCCGAGCCGAAGCGCGTGGTCGTGCTCGACACCGACAAGATCGATACCGCGCTGTCGCTGGGCGTCACCCCGGTCGGCGCGGCGACCGCCGGTGAGGCGAAGAGCTGGCCCACCTACTTCGGCGCGGACAAGCTCGCCGGGATCACCGAGGTCGGCGTGCTCACCGAGCCGGACCTGGAGGCGATCAACGCGCTCAACCCGGACCTGATCCTGGGCAGCAAGTTCCGCCAGGAGAAGTTCTACGACGAGCTGTCCAAGATCGCCCCGACTGTCTTCACCGAGAAGGTGGGCGTCACCTGGAAGGAGAACTTCCTCCTCGACGGTGCGGCGCTGGGCAAGGAGCAGCAGGCCAAGGACCTGCTGGCCGAGTACGAGAAGCGGGCGAAGGACTTCGGCGCGAAGCTCGGCGACGCCTCGTCCCGCAAGGTCTCCATCGTGCGTTTCATGCCGACCGAGATCCGCCTGTACGGGCCGGACTCGTTCTCCGGCATCGTCGTCGGCGACACCGGCCTGGGCCGCCCCGAGCGGCAGATGCTCGCCGGCAAGGAGGACAAGCGGATGGACCGGGTCAGCCCGGAGCGCATCGCCGAGGCCGACGGCGACGTGGTGTTCGTGACCGCGTACGGCGAGAAGGCCGCCGCCGAGCAGGCCAAGGTCACCGGCGGCACGCTGTGGAAGGGCCTGTCCGCGGTCAAGGCCGGCAAGGCGCACGTGGTCTCCGACGAGATCTGGATGACCGGCATCGGCGTGGGCGCCGCCAACAAGATCCTGGACGACCTGGAGAAGTACCTGGCCGCCTGAGCCCCGAATCACCCGCGCCCGTCCAGCCCCACCGGGCCGGACGGGCGCGGGTGTGTTCAGGCCGCCAGTTGCCAGAGCAGGAACGCGTTGAGCGCCACCACGAACGCCGTGATCGCGACCGCGGCGGCGGTGGTGGCCCGGCGATTGACCAGGCTGCCCATCAGGTCCCGGCGGCGCGTGAACATCACCACCGGGATCAGCGCGAACGGGATGCCGAAGCTCAGCACCACCTGGGACAGCACCAGCGCGCGGGTCGGGTCGACGCCGATCGCGAGCACCGCGAGCGCGGGCAGCAGGGTGATCATCCGGCGTACCAGCAGCGGGATCCGGCGGCGCAGGAAGCCCTGCATGATGATCTCGCCGGCGTACGTGCCGACGCTCGTGGAGGCGAGGCCGGACAGGAGCAGGGCGACCGCGAAGCCGACCGCCGCCGCCGTGCCGAGCGTGGTGGCGAGCCCGGCGTGCACGCCTTCGAGGGTGTCGGTGCCGGGGATCGACGTGCCGTGGAAGCTGCTAGCGGCGACCAGCAGCATGGCCAGGTTGACCGCGCCGGCGATGCCCAGCGCGATCAGCACGTCGACCCGCAGGCCCTTGGCGACGACGCGCCGCTGCGTCTCGCCCTCCGCCGGCAGCCGGTTCGGGGTCAGCGCCGAGTGCACGTAGATGACGTGCGGCATCACCGTCGCGCCCAGGATGCCGGCGGCGAGCAGCATGCTGTCGGTGCCCTGCATCCGGGGCAGCAGCCCGGCCGCAGCGTCGGACACGTCCGGTTGCGCGCTGACCAGGTTGACAGCGAACGCCAGCACGATCACGCCGAGCAGCACCGCGATGGCGATCTCGAACGTCCGGAAACCCCTGGCGCGCAGCGCCAGGATGGCGAACGAGGCGGCGCCGATGATCAGGCCGCCGGGCAGCAGCGGGACGCCGAACAGCAGGTACAGCGCGACCGCCCCGCCGATCACCTCGGCCAGGTCGGTGGCCATGGCGACCAGTTCGGCCTGCGCCCACATGACCCGGTTGAGCGGCCGGGGCAGATGTTCCCGGCACAGTTCCGGCAGGCTGCGCCCGGTGGCCAGGCCGAGCTTGGCGGTGAGCGTCTGCACCAGCATGGCGGCCAGGTTCGCCGCCACGACCACCCAGACCAGCAGGTAGCCGTACCGGGCACCGGCGGTGGAGTTGGTGGCGAAGTTGCCGGGGTCGACGTAGGCGACCGCTGCCACGAACGCGGGCCCGAGCAGGATGAGCCGGCCACGTACCGGGCGTGGGGCGCGGGCGGTCCGTAGCGGGGGTACGACGGACGAGTCGTTTGTTACCACTGTTGCTCCTCGACGACGGCGAACGACGGACGACTGATGGCGAACGGCGAACGGCGGGGGGTGTCAGGGAGGGCGGCCACGCGGGGGTGTTCCCGACGGATGCCCATATATGCCACCAACCTGAGCCCGGAGGAGGAAAGCAGACACGGGACGATGCCGTCCGCTGTACGACCACCGGCTGGGCGCCGTGCGGCGCACCGCCCGGGACGACGAACGGCCGCCCCGGGTGGCGGGGCGGCCGTTCGGTAGGTGGGCGGCGCGGCGGTCGCCGCCGGGTACGCGGTCCGGCGGCGTGGTCGCGGTGCGCCGGATGGCGTGCCGCGGCGGTCGGTCAGGCGGCGGTGGACCAGATGGCCCGGAACGCGGCCGCCTCACCGGCCAGCCACTGCTCGATCTGCTCGGGCTTGACGTCGGCGGGCATCCGGTGCGCCTCGCCGCGCCGCACGTCGACCAGGACCGGCTCGGCGTGCGGCAGCACCGCGTCCATGTGCCGGGCCATCAGGTGCAGTGTGGCCAGCGTCGTCTCCTCGCTCGGCGGCGCCTCGTCGAAGTGCAGCCGGATCGCCTCGGCCCGGCCGTCGGCGTACCGGACGCCGAACTGCGGGTTGATCTTCACGGGCAGGTCGCCCAGCATGGCCAGCGCGTCGCGCGTCTGGGCCAGGTCGACGCCGGCCGGCTCGCCGAGCGAGTGCAGCCAGCGGGTCGCGCCCGGCACGAGCGCCTCGTAGAGCGGTCGCCAGCGCGGCTTGACCAGGTCGGCGACCTGCGCGAGGTGCGTACCGCCGGTGTGGAACGCGACGTCGGCCTTGAGCGCCTTGACGAACTGGCCGTGCGGGTTGAAGCCGTGCCGGCTGGCCCGCTGCCGGCGCAGCCCGCCGACGAAGGTGGCCTTGGTGGGGCCGGTGCGGTCGACGTACCGGGTGAATCCGAGGAGGGTGGCGTAGGGGGTGACAGGGGTCGCGGAGGTGGGCGCAGTCACGAGCATCCTCCCAGGTCAGCAGCTTGATTAGTACATACATTCTAATCGACGGGTCTGACATCGCCCAGGGTGCGAAAGGGGCATTGTCGATCCGTTCGCCGACGGCCCGCCGATCCGGACGGGACACCGCGCGATCGATCCGTCCCCTAGAGTGCGGTTCTTCCACACCTCTCTCCCGGAGTACCCATGCGATCCCTCACGGCCCGATGGCCCCGCCTCGCCGCCGCCGCGGCGCTGCTGGCCACGACCGCGCTCTTCGCCCCGTCGACCCCGGCGCACGCCGCCGACGAACTGCCCGACCTGTTCGTGTCCTTCAGCAGCGACCCCGTCGCGGAGATCGACAACAGTGGCACCACGGTCGGGATGTACGTCTACAACTACGGCCAGGCCGACGCGACGGCGGTGACCGTCACGCTCGACCTGGGCAAGCTGTCGTCCGACGTGGTCGCCTCGGTGCCGGACTGGAACGACTCCTGCAAGCTCGCGGCGGGGAAGGTCACCTGCACCGTCGGTGGCCTGGTGGCCGGCCAGACCGATCTCATCTATCCGCTCTCGCTGGCCAGCCGCACCGGTGCGACCCCCGGTGACGCCGGTTCGGTCGGCGTGACCATCGCCGGCGCACAGGACGACGCCAACCCCGGCGACAACACGATCAGCTTCCCGGTCACGATCCGCGCCTCGGGCCCCGATCTGGTCGCCGCCGCCGACGACCTGAACGACAAGTCCAAGCCGGTCGGTGAGGGCGACCGGGTCCCGCTCTACAGCGGTGTGCTCAACGAGGGCGACAGCCCGGCGACCGACTTCACCGTCCGGGTCGACCTGCCCACCGGCGCCACCTTCGTCGAGCGGTACAGCGACTGCACCTACGTCGGCTACTACCCGAAGGCCAGCGGTCCGCCGTACGTATACGGGCCGAGCCAGGTCACCTGCACGGTGCCGCTGACGCTCAAGCCCGGCGAGGGGCTGCTGCTGTTCGACGACGAGACGGGCGAGTCGCTGTTCAACATCACGTTCGGCCGCAACCTGCCGGGCCCGGACGAGAACTACGCCCTGTTCAGCACCGCGCTGGCCGGTGAGGCGGAGACGGCGAAGAAGGCCGCGGCGACCAAGGGCAACGGCCCGTCGTTCGCCACCGCCGCCGAGAAGCTGCACGCCAAGGCGGTCAAGGCGGGTCAGGCCCGCAAGGCCGTCGTGGAGCGCGAGCTCGACGAGTCGGACAACTACGCCGACTTCCGGTTCTGGAGCAAGAAGAACAGCCTCGACGTCGCCGTCACCGCCGCGCCGGTGAAGGGGACGGTCGGCCAGACCGTCGACCTCACCTACGAGGTCGTCAACCACGGCCCGTCCGACGGCGGCGGCCCCGGTGTCCTCATCACCGCACCGAGCGGCACCGTCCTGCTGCCCAGCGAGTGGTGCTACACCGACGGCCAGCCGGGCACGACGTTGCCCGAGTCGGCGAAGCTGCGGTGCAACTTCGAGAGCGAGTTCCCGAGCGTGGCCTCCGGCTACGGCCGGATCAAGCCCACCGTGCAGCTGAAGATCAAGTCGACGCCGGGTACCGACGGCACGATCGTGGTCGACGGCGCCACGTCCTCGACCGAGTCGAAGCCGGCGAACAACACCGCTCGCATCGTCGTCGCCGTCGGCAACGGCGGCCCGGGCACCGGTGGCTCCGGAGACGGCAGCGGTGGCACCGGCGGCGGCCTGCCGATCACCGGTGCGCCGGCGGCCACGCTCGCCGGTGTCGGCGCCGCCGTGCTCGCGGCCGGCGCGGTCCTGTTCGTCGTGTTCCGTCGTCGTCGCGTGGCGTTCCAGGCCCCGCGCGACTGATCGGACACGATCGCGGGGGCGGAACCGGACCGGTTCCGCCCCCGCGGGTACGTCAGCCGACGCCGCTACAACTGGCCGACGTCGGTGACGCGGACCACCGCCGCGCCTGTCTCGTCCGAGGCGGCCAGGTCGATCTCGGCGCTGATGCCCCAGTCGTGGTCGCCGTCCGGGTCGTCCAGGATCTGCCGGACGGTCCACCGCTCGCGGCCCTGCTCGATCATCAGCAGCGCCGGCCCGCGCGCGTCCGGCCCCACACCGATCGAGTCGTACGCCTCGAAGTACGGCTCCAGCGCGTCCGCCCAGGCGTCGGCGTTCCAGCCGTCGCCCGCGTCCAGCTCGCCGAGCAGGTCCCAGCGGCGCAGCGCGGCCAGCTCGACGCGACGGAACATCGCGTTGCGCACCAGCACCCGGAACGCCCGCGCGTTGCGGGTCACCGCCGGCGGCCGGTCGTCCAGCGAGGCGGCCACCTCGGCCACGTCCGACGGGTTGCGCAGCCGCTCCCACTCGTCGATCAGGCTGGAGTCGACCTGGCGGACCAGCTCGCCCAGCCACTCGATGAGGTCGACCAGCTCCTCGGTCTTCGCGTCCTCGGGGACGGTCTGCCGCAGCGTCTTGTACGCGTCGGCGAGGTACCGCAGCACCAGCCCCTCGGACCGGGACAGCCCGTAGAACTGGACGTACTCGGGGAACGTCATGGCCCGCTCGTACATGTCCCGGACCACGGACTTGGGGGAGAGCTGGTGGTCGGCCACCCAGGGGTGTCCCTGCCGGTACATCTCGTACGCGGAGTCCAGCAGCTCCGCCAGCGGCTTGGGCCAGGTCACGTCGTCGAGCAGTTCGAGGCGCGCCTCGTACTCGATGCCTTCGGCCTTCATCGCGGCGACCGCCTCGCCGCGGGCCTTGAACTGCTGCGCGGACAGTACCTGGCGGGGGTCGTCCAGGATCGACTCGATCACGCTGAGCACGTCGAGCGCGTACGACGGCGACTCCCGGTCGAGCAGCTCGACGGTGGCCAGCGCCAGCGGTGACAGCGGCTGGTTCAGCGCGAAGTCGAGCTGGAGGTCGACGGTGAGGCGTACCCGGCGGCCGGTCTCGTCCGGCTCGGGCAGCTCCTCGACCACGCCGCCCGCGCGCAGCGCCCGGTAGATGGCGATGGCCCGGCGGATGTGCCGGCGCTGCGCGGCCGGGTCCTCGTGGTTGTCGGTGAGCAGGTGCCGCATCGAGGCGAACGCGTCGCCGGGGCGGCCGATCACGTTGAGCAGCATCGAGTGGCTGACCTGGAAGCTGGAGGTGAGCGGTTCCGGCTCGGCCTCGACGAGCCGCTGGAACGTCGGCTCGCCCCAGCCGATCGAGCCCTCCGGCGGCTTCTTCTTCACCACCTTGCGGCGCTTCTTCGGGTCGTCACCGGCCTTCGCGAGTGCCTTCTCGTTCTCGATCACGTGCTCGGGGGCCTGCACCACGACCCGGCCCAGCGTGTCGAACCCGGCCCGCCCGGCCCGGCCGGCGATCTGGTGGAACTCGCGGGCCTTGAGCAGCCGGGTGCGGGTGCCGTCGTACTTGCTCAGGCCGGTGAACAGCACGGTACGGATCGGCACGTTGATGCCGACGCCGAGCGTGTCCGTACCGCAGATGACCTTGAGCAGGCCGGCCTGGGCGAGCGTCTCGACCAGGCGGCGGTACTTCGGGAGCATGCCGGCGTGGTGCACGCCGATGCCGTGGCGGACCAGCCGGGACAGCGTCTTGCCGAAGCCGGAGGTGAACCGGAAGTTGCCGATCGCGCTCGCGATCATGTCCTTCTCGGCGCGGGTGCAGACGTTCACGCTCATCAGCGCCTGGGCGCGTTCCAGCGCGGCGGCCTGCGTGAAGTGCACGACGTACACCGGGGCCTGCTTGGTCTCCAGCAGTTCCTCCAGCGTCTCGTGCAGCGGCGTGGTCGCGTACGAGAAGAGGAGCGGGACCGGCCGCTCGGCCGAGCGGACGACGGCGGTCGGCCGCCCGGTGCGCCGGGTCAGGTCGTCGACGAAGCGGGTGGTGTCGCCGAGCGTGGCGGACATCAGCACGAACTGGGCCTGCGGCAGCTCGATCAGCGGCACCTGCCAGGCCCAGCCGCGGTCCGGCTCGGCGTAGAAGTGGAACTCGTCCATGATCACCTGGCCGACGTCGGCGCGGCGGCCCTCGCGCAGCGCCAGGTTGGCCAGGATCTCCGCGGTGCAGCAGATGATCGGCGCGTCCGCGTTGACGCTGGCGTCGCCGGTGAGCATGCCGACGTTCTCCGCGCCGAAGACCTCGCAGAGCGCGAAGAACTTCTCCGAGACCAGCGCCTTGATCGGCGCGGTGTAGAAGGTCGTCCGGTCGTCGGCCAGCGCCGCGAAGTGCGCCGCGATCGCCACCAGGCTCTTGCCCGAGCCGGTCGGCGTATTCATGATCACGTTCGCGCCGGAGACGATCTCGATGACCGCCTCCTCCTGATGGGGATAGAGGTCCAGGCCGCGCTCGGACGCCCAGGAGGCGAACGCGTCGTAGAGGGTGTCGGGATCGGCGGTCTTCGGCAGCGCGGCGGTGAGAGTCATGGCGGCTCCCATCGTGCCTGGATCACACCACGCCGCGCCAACCGGGTTCAGCGCACCGGGTTCAGCGCCGCCGGTGGATCAGGTCGAAGACCTCCCGGCCCGCGGTCAGCGCGCGCCGCTCGAACTTCGTCACCGGCCGGTGCGCCGGACGGGGCGCGTAACCGCCGTACACGTCGACCAGCTCCGGGTCGGCGGTGAGCGTCTCGCGCATCGACTCGGCGTACTCGGCCCAGTCGGTCGCGCAGTGCAGCGTGCCGCCCGGAGCCAGCCGGGACCGCAGCAGCGCCACGTGCGCCGGCGCGATGATCCGCCGCTTGTGGTGGCGCGTCTTCGGCCACGGGTCCGGGAAGAAGACGTGCACCGCGTCCAGGCAGCCCTCCGGCATGGCGCGGACCAGGTCCAGCGCGTCGCCCTCGGCCACCCGCACGTTGTCCAGACCGTGGCGTTCCACCAGGTCGAGCAGGTTGGCGATTCCCGGCGTATGGACCTCGACCGCCAGATAGTGTCGGTCCCGGTCGGCCGCCGCCATCGCGGCGGTGGCGTCGCCCATGCCGGAGCCGATCTCCAGCACCAGCGGCGCCCGTCGTCCGAACAGCGCCGTCGGATCGCACGGCCCGTCGAGGGCGGCGATCTCGAGGCCGTACGCGGGCCAGAGCCGGGTGAGCGCGTCGCGCTGCCGCTCGCTCATCCGTCCGCGACGCGGATGGAAGGTACGGATGCGGCCGGCGGCGATGTCGGGGAGGGTCACAGCGACCCGAGCCTACGCGACCCGGATCGGATGTGATGTGCGGCCGGGGGTGAGAGGATTCATCCCGTACGCCGGGAGGGGTCATGGGGTCGTTCAGGGTACGTGAGGCGCTGCTGGTCGCGGTCGCCGCGTGCGCCGCCCCGCTGGTCGGCGCGCTGCCCGCCCAGGCCGCGCCGCGCGCCGCCGAGCCGGTGCCGGAACAGCCCCCGGCCGACGTGATCTTCGTGGAGGTCACCCCGGGCACCGTCTCGCCCGGCTACCTCGTCGGCATCCGGGCGAGCTGCCGGAACAACACCGTGCCGGCGATCGTGACCTCGGACGCGTTCGGCAGGATCCAGGTGCAGCCGCAGCGCGGCCTGCTCACCGCCTCGCCGATGGTCCACGAGCGCACCCGGCCCGGCAACTACCGCGTGAAGCTGGAGTGCCCGGGTGGGGAGACCGCCTCCACCATGCTCCAGGTGGTCAAGCAGGGGCAGCCCACCCGGCAGCCGACCCACCCGCCCAGTCACCTGCCCAGCCGTGGTCCGGCGACCGGATTCGGCGGCACCGCCGGCCCCGGGCTCGGCGGCCTGCTGGTGCCGGTGGGGCTGGCGGTGACAGTGGTCGGCGCCGGGCTCGGCGTGGCCGCGTCCCGCCGGCACGCCCGCGGCGCCGCCGGACGCTGAGGCCGGTCATGGCCGAGCACTTCGTTCCGCCGCCCGCCGGAGCACGGCGCTCCGGCCGGCCGTTCCTGGCACTGCCCCCGCCCGCCGCGCCACCGGCCGACGCCGCCCGCCCGTCCCGGGCCGGCCCGCCTGCCGAGGTCGCCCGGTTCTCCATGGCTGACCCGGCCGCCGCGCCCCGGACCGGCCCGCGCTCGGGGGAGAGGCCGGCCGCCGGGACCGGGTCGTCGGCCCTGCCGGTCTCCGGGTCGCGGCCGTGGATGCCGCCGCCCGCCGCGTCGCGACCGTGGTACCCGCCGTCGGCCGATCCGCCGGCCCTGCGTCCCCGGCCCGCCGGGCCGCCGCCCGTCGAACCGCCACCGGCGTCGCCGGGCGGGCGGGACCGGGGCCGGGGTTCCTGGTCGAAGCCGCTGGCAGTGGTGCTGGTGCTGGTCGGTGTGTTCGCCACCGGGGCCGGGCTCGGGCGCACGGCGGGGCCGTTCGACTTCGCCGACGCGTCCACCGGGTCGAGCCGGTCGAACGGGTCGGGCGCGGTGGCCCCGGCGAGTGCCGCCGCCCCGGTCCGGAAGCCGGCGAGCCGGCCGGTACGCCTGGCGGTGCCGGCCATCAAGGTCAACGCGCCGGTCACCCCGGTCGGGCAGGCGAAGGACGGCTCGGTGGACGTACCGCCGCTGACCGAGCACGACCAGACCGGCTGGTACGACAGGGGAGCGATGCCCGGCGACCCGGGCCGGGCGATCATCGTGGGTCACGTCGACACCAAGAGCGGGCCGGCCGTCTTCTACCGGCTGCGCTCGCTCAAGCCCGGCGCCCGGATCCAGGTGACCCGCGCCGACCGCAGCGTGGTGACCTTCAAGGTGGACAGCGTCGAGTACTTCGACAAGGCGAACCTGCCCGCCGCCCGGGTCTACGGCGACTCGGGTCCGGCCGAGCTGCGCCTGATCACCTGCGGCGGCGAGTGGGTCGGCGGCCGTACCGGCTACCAGGACAACGTGATCGTCTTCGCGTCCCTGGCGAGCTGACCGCTGCCCGACGCTCTCGCTCCCGCCCTCACTCCGACGATCATGAGGTTGGCGGCGACAATTCGGACCGCGAACGCCGTCAACTTCATGATCGACGGGGAAGGCCGGGGGCCGGGAGGGCCCGAGGGCCGGGACGGGGGAGGGCGGGTCAGGGTTTGGCGGGGACCTGCTGGACGACCTCGAACTCCAGCAGGGTGGCGCCGGTGGCGACGGGCTTGCGGGGTTCGCCGCCCTCGGCGTGCGCGGCCCGGGACGGGCCCTGCGCCCACGCCTGGTACGCCTCCTCGGTCTCCCACGTGAAGTACAGCTAGAGAAGTAACATTGACTCATGAGGGCGACGCGACCAGGGCTAACCGCTGTACGTGCAATGTCTGCTGTCATTTACTGCCGAGTCTCAAAAGACGACGAACGTAATGGCCGATCAGTAGGCGAGCAGGAATCCGAGTGCCGAGACTCCGCCGATTATGAGGGGTGGACGGTCGCTGCCGTCTTTCCTGAGAATGACCGCTCAGCATCCCGATTCGCATCGAAAGACCGTCCGCAGTATCGGGCGATGGTGGAATACCTAGAACGGCACAGGCCAGATGTCCTTATATTGTGGGAATCCTCGCGTGGATCTCGCGAGCCTATCGAGTGGTTCACGCTCCTTGCCATGTGCCGCACTTACCGAATCCGTATTCATGTCGTCAAGGATCGGCGTACCTACGACCTGAGCGTGGGACGTGATTGGAAGAACCTAGCCGAAGATGGCGTAGATTCGGCATATGAGTCCGAGAAAATCGGGGAGCGCGTACGCCGTGCCATGAACGCTAACGCGGACGACGGAATGCCTCATGGCCGAACTCAGTACGGCTTTAAGCGTGAGTATGAGATCATCGAAGATCGGCGAGGTGGGGTGCGCCGCAAGTTCGTCGCTCAGCACATCAACGAAGACCAGGCCGAAGTAATCAGGGAAGCAGCAAAGCGGGTATCGGAAGGGGAAAGCCTGTGGGCAGTGTGCCAAGACTTCAACCTTCGGGGAATTCCGGCACCTAGTAGTGCCCGTTGGGATATCACGAAACTCAAGAAGATCATCACCAACCCTGCGTACATCGGCAAGCGAATCCACATTCCGAAGGTTGACCGCAAGCGAGGTGTCACTACCGGAAGGCTCGTGGACGCCGTTTGGCCTGCCATCCTCGATGAGAGCACGTGGCAAACGTGCATGGACAAGCTCAGTGATCCTGCCAGGAAAAACCACAGGGACACGGCAGTCAAGCACTTGTCTTCGCACATCGCGACGTGTGGCGTCTGTGAAGCGCTGATGAAGGCTCACACGAACAACGGTTACCCGGTCTACATGTGCAAGGACAACCACTGCACATCGATTCCGCGACAGATGCTTGATGATTACCTTTCGGCCGAAATCAAGCAGCGGCTTATCTCGGTGACGCTGACGAGCGAGACTGAGCAGAACGACGAGCGGGAAGCCACTAAGGCACAGTTGGCCGAACTTACCGAACAGCTCGACCAGGCACGCGAGCAATACCTACGTCCCCCACCGGGCACAAAGAAGCTCTCTATTGTCATGCTCGCTCAGATTGAGGCGGACCTAGAACCACAGATTCAAGCGCTAGAAGCACAGCTTCGGGCCGGTCGTGTCCTGCCGATCGTGGGCAAGTTGGTCAGCAACCCCGAAAAGTGGGATGACATGAGCCTCGCTGAGAAGCGAGAGTTCTTGCGTTCCGGTGCCCTTCTTGACGGGATCGACGTTATGCCCGCAGGTCGCGGCCAACGCAAACCCGCAGAAGAACGGGTAGTGATTCACTGGGTAGAGAGCCGGCTCAGTATGAATCCGCACGACTGACAGAAACAACAAAGCCGCTCAACCTCATCAGGGTTGAGCGGCTTTGCTGCGCTTGGGCAAAGCTAGTGGCGCTGGGAAGAAGAACCGAAAGAGCCGACGTGACACTTGAAAGGAGGGAAAACCCGTTCGGTTCCATCGCCACGAAATGACCTAAGTGGGCCCGAAACTGGCCGGTGTCAACAACACACTTCCGGGCCCGATTGGACGCTAGCACCCATTCCCCGGCGCAGTCCATCACGAGCGCGACCCATCCCCACAGCGGGCAGGGCGACCACCAACCCGGACGGCACGGGCGACGTGTGCCGCGTGTGCAGAAGCTATCTCCGGCCCTCTGAGAGCCACGGAGAGCCACGATCGGGCGGTACGGGCAGACCTGGACACCCCCCGGTCTTCGGATTGGCAGCGGACAGCCGGAACCCAAGGTTTAGCTGATCATGGTTAGTCGTTTTCAGAGTTGGTGAAGTGCGGGATTGCTTAGTTCGCCACTCATCAAATCGAAAATCGGTAACTTCCGTCTACCGTCTAACACTCTTGACGTTTCCGGTTCCGGCCCGAGGTTCTTCCGGCCTCCCCCTAAAGGGGTCGGCCGGAAAACCGGAAAACCGTGGCGATCGATGGAATCCGGAAGGCAGCCGGAAGTCTCTGACCTGCGGTTTTCCGGCCGCTTTCCGGCTCTTTCCGGTTTCCTTCCGGCCGCTCAACCTTTCCGGCCCGACCGTCCGGCCCAACGCTCTGACCTGCGGTTTTCCGGTGCCCGGAATGTCCACCGGAAACACGGAGCGTGCAAGATCAACCCCGGTTGGTGCAGAAATCGTACCTACGGTCTGACCAGTCCCGATGATCTTGGCACCTGGCATACGGCCGAATACGATTGAACACGTACCGGCAGGGAGGTGAGAAATGGCGACCGATCCGGTTGTGACAGTCAGAGTTAGCCCAGAGATAAAGAACCGAATCAAGCAACTTTCGGAACGTGATTCCGTGCCGACAAGTGATGTAGTTCGTGACTGCATCAAGATGGCAATTGATGCTCGGGAAGCTTGGCAACGGCCGAAAGTAGAAAGACCTGAGCCACCAACCCTCTAAAGCACAAATCCTTAAAGCAGCGCTCAAACGAACGGATTCAACAATGAACGCACGTAGCCCACCCACAAAAGCATCAAGCGCCACGACTCCCGACAGAGTAACCGTGACGCTTGACTGATGCTCTAGGAGAAGCGTACCCAATGGGTGACACAGATATCCATGGCTACGGCAAGGCCGCGAGGATTTACCTAGGTAACTGGCCGTCGGTAATTCCGACCGACATCAATGGCGAGATTGGCAAAGTCCCGAGAGGCTTAACCGGAAGTTCGCGGATCAACCCGACACCTAATCAGGTTCGGGAGCTAGTCCGGGATTACCCGGATGCCGGAACGGGATTACCGCTACCTTCTGATGTCGTTGGTGTCGACGTAGACGACTACGGCGACAAGCGGGGAGCGGAAACCCTAGGAAAGCTAGAAGCCGAACTAGGACCGTTGCCTGTGGGACCGATGTCCACAGCCCGTGGGTATGGCAAGTCGGGTATTCGGTTCTTTCGCGTACCTGCCGGATTCTCAACTGAGAACTTGCCGAACGTCGGGAAAGACGTAGACCTCATTAGGCACGGATGGAGATGGGCACGTGTTTGGCCTTCCATCAACCCGAAGACAGGTACTCAATACCGGTGGTTCGGCGCAAGCGGGCAAACGCTTAGCAGCCCTCCTAGGCCAACTGACTTCCCGGAGCTTCCCGAAGCATGGTTAGCGTGGTTGGAAAGCAGGAGAGCAGCCAATACCGCCGACGCTACTGAGCTAGGCGAACCCGAGGCTTTCAACGTAGACGCCTACACGTGGCTTGTGGAGCTGCTAGCCGACGACCAGGCCGCCACCGATGATGGCACCGGACGTCACAAGCGAAGTTCCCACCTCGCGTATCTGGCAGCCGAAAACGGACTCACACGGGCACAAACTCATTACGCGCTCACACTCCACGAGCCGACCATTGCCAAGCTCACCCAAGAGCATGCTCACCTTGACGCCACAGGAGCGCAGCGCTACTTAGAGAGGACTATCAACCGAGCATTCGCCAAACACAACCATGAAGGCCAAACATGCGAAGCCGCAGGATGCCCCGAAAAGCCGACTATAACGACGACCAAAGCTGCCAAGAACGAAGCGGCGCCCCATGAGGCAAAGCCCAAAGCGCGGACATGGATTATCCGGAGTCCATCCGACCACGATAAGCCACTACCTCCGCGCAGATGGTTAGTAAAGAACGTATGGGAGGAAGGTTCTCACGGCCCGATTGCGGGCGGCAGCAAGACCTTCAAAACTTACAACGCTCAGGCTTTGGCAATCGCCATCGGCTCAGGGGTTGATTATCTCGGCAGGTTCCCGGTCATTAGAAGCGGTCCGGTTCTCTACTTCATAGGTGAAGGCGGTTATGAAGGCTGGCAGCGTCGACACAACCGCATCTGCCAGGCATACGGAATCAAGCCCAAAGACAGCAACGTTTTCGCCATAGCGGAGACAGCACCGGTTAACTCGCCTGAGTTCGCCGAAGCGGTCGAAGCGGCTAAGAGTGAAGTCAACCCGTTGGGATTCTTCCTAGACCCGCTTTATGCATACCACCCACAGGGGATTGAGGCGCAGAACCTCTATTCACGCGGAAAGATGTTGGCCGAACTTGACTTGCTTATCGGGCATGACCGTGCCTTGTTCATTCCTGACCACATGAAGAAGCCGAGCCAGAAACAGACGACAGAGCAACGTCTAGACCTGGACGAGATTAGCCAAGCGGGCATGTCCCAATGGGCTGACTCTTGGATATTGCACACGCACCGAGAGCCATACGACAGGTTAGCGGGTATCGCTCGCCTCGCTGTGGAATATGGCTCCCGACGCGGGTACTCACGACGGTTCGCTTTGGATTTCACCGTCGGCGCATTCAACGAAGACTTAGGCGACTACGACGGGCCGCTTTCCTGGGAGATGACACCACTTGAAGAACTGGCCGAAGCGAAGACAACCGGAAAGGCCAGTGCGGCTTACACAGGCTTGATGCTTCACCAGCGGTTACTAGACACGTATGGAACGGGCTATGTAACCAAGAGCGAGCTAGTCGAATTCTGCCGGACGCTATACGACATCGGGAAGACACAGGCTTATACCAAGGTCACCGCTTTGGAGAAGTCGGGATACGTGACCGCCGTTGACAGCAAGAAGAGAACCTACGTGGTTTCCGAAGAGTGGCCGATAGTAAGGAGGTCAGAGGGATGAGCGGAGGTGAGCTAGACCGGATCAACCGCAATGACGAGATCATCAGGCTACGTGTCGAAGAAGGATTGTCCACACGCAAAATCGGCCAAATATTCGATATGAGTCACGTGCAGGTTCTCAACATCATAAAGAACCACAGGCTAGCCGGCCCGAGTATAGAAGCGACAATCAGTGAGCGTCGCGAAAGCCTTGCTGAATCCCTAGAAGACTTGGTACGGGTAACCCGGAATAGATACCTTGAGACGCTGGCACCGAGCGATATGCAAGCACACGCCAAAGCCGTCCAGCTCTATGTGAACTTGCTCGGCCTCAATGCCCAACCTTCCGTCAGTGTTGAAGTCTCACACGACTACAGCACTGAATGGAATGAGGCTTTCAAGAAGCGGAGGACGATAGATGGAAGTTATTTCGAATCCTCATGAGTGGTGTATTCCTAACGAGTATCTGAAGACCGTTGATCCGAATAGTCGGTTAGGGCATCTGCTTCTAGCAGTCTTAGAGGATTGCCACCACTGTGGGGGGAGTGATGAACAAGTATCAGAGGTACGACTACCGGAGAATGTGCGACCGGAAACAGAGGTTCACGAGCATTGAAGCAGCGCAAGAGGTGATCAACGATTTGGAGTCTCGACCGGATCGACCAGAGCGGCCTTTAATCGCCTACGATTGCAGGTTTTGTTTCGGGATACACGTCGGTCAGATGACGAGTGCTGAGCACCGGAGACAGGAAAGGAGGCGGCACTCTTAATGAATGATGACGAATTTATCGAGCGAGAGTGTCAAGGTGTGGACTTCGATCCGGTCATCCTTGCGCACTGCGAAGCCCTAGACCTAGAAGAACAACTTCACCCGGGCGAAGAACCTATTGCACGGGCGGAACGGCTTATACGCGAAACCGTTCCTGCCGCGTACATGACGATTTTCGACCTAGCTATTGCCGCAGAGAATCCGCTTGTGCGACACGATGCACGAGAGTTTCTTATGGACCTCCACGCAGGACGTGGAAACCCGATTGATGAGGAGAAATAACTGTGTCAGTTCTCGACCGTTTGGGCGCGTGGCCTCAACACCACAAGAGCCAGGTAGCCGTTATCGAATCCATTCTACGCCGGGTGGACCGGCTAGAACAACGGATCATCGACACGTTGGGCGAGGATTCCGCAGAGGAAAAGTTCGCTGCGGAGAATGGAGAGAGCAAGTGACTAAAGAATACATCATTCAATACATGCCCGACGAGCTAACAACAGAGGAAGTCGAGAGAGCCGATCAGTGGTTCGCCTCTCTCAGCGAAGAGGACGAAGCAAACATGCGGAACTGGGTTGCTCTTAGGACGCGAATCATGCTTGCCGACTCGTGGGAAGGGCTGTACGAAATGGTTCAGCGTGAAGCAAAGGAGCTGGGCAAGTGACTTTAGAGGAATACCTAGCGAAACACCAAGCGCAGCTTGATGAGTCCGCTCGTCTTACTCAGGCGTATTACGTGCAGCGCCAAACCGCGACATTCTTAGAACTTGTCGAAACCGAGATCCAAGAAGCCAAGTGCTCATACATTGAGGCGGTTTACAAGGTTGCCTCAGAACACCCCGAGCTTTATCGGAATTACCGCGCAGGTACTTCGAATCGTTCCATCTGAGAGGTTTGATAGTGGGTTCTCTTCGGATTGTTCAGCTAGTTCCGGCTCTGCCCAAATCCTATGCTCTATTTCTCTGCAAGAGCGAAGACGGTTTGCCTGTTCGGTACGTAGATGAGGTGCCGTTTCTTGCTCTTGTGTCGACCGAATACGGCTCTGAGATTCGGCCTATCGCTAGGAACTACATCGGAGGTAGCTGCCTAGAGGAATCGCTATGGAGCGAAGGAAGTAGGTTGTTGGAAATCGGTATAAGCCGAGAAGAAGCTATTGCGCGGTCGACGCCAGGAGCGGCAGCATGTAGCGACCAATGTTCGTGGGAAGAGGGGCCGGGCGGAATTATGGCTTGGTATTTTCATCATGACCCTACCTGTAAGCTCTGGAACCTCGCTTAACTATTAATTCGATAGCTAATAGGCAGTGCAGCGCCATCCTAACCATAAATCGAACGGGAGAAACGGGCATGAGGCGAGGATTGCAGGTACCCCTAGAGATGTTCGCGCTACGCGGCACACGAGAGAACTTTGCCATAGCGCAACGGGAGCTAGGGCCACTTCCTTTCCGTGGCAGAGCATTACGACTAGCGAACGAGATTGTTCGGTTTCATCGACTACCGGCGAGAGATGATAACTCATGGCCGACAACAGCAGAATTTCAGAAAGTCAACATCACGGTTATAGCGTCGGGTGTCGTCATAGCGACTGAGGACGAGCCTCATCAGGGGTAGACCTCAGTCGCATCGATACGAGATCATGGAGGGATGCCGAAAACCCCCTCCTGGTTGAAGCGACTCAACCCCCGTGCCGTCTGGCGAAGTGGGCGTAAAGCAATAGCTGATTGGAAGTCAAAGAAGCCGAGGTCAATAAAGCCACGGACGTACAAGCCAATCCATTTGGCGACCCTCATAGTTATGACGTTCGCCGCCTTGGCGATTACCACAGCGGCAGCATGGATCATGTGGGACGCGGCCCAGGTTCCGGCGAAGCTGATAACTTCGCCGGACCTTGCTGTTCGCGCAGCGCAACTGCGAGTGGACGTCATTCGTAATATTCTTGCGGTTGGTGCTGGCACAGGTGGCTTGATTGCTTTGTTCCTCGCGCTACGTCGGCAGTACGTTAAAGAGCGAGTCGACCACGCTGACCAAGAGCACAAGAACCGAACTGCGGACGACTCAAAGCACGATGCTGCGGAGCGGCGTGTTACTGATCTCTATGTCAAAGCAGCCGAGCAACTGGGTTCCGAGAAAGCTGCGGTACGCCTAGCGGCGTTGTACGCGCTTGAGCGTGTAGGGCAGGACAACGCCGAGCATAGGCAAACTATTATGCATTTAATCTGCGCATATCTTCGGATGCCTTTTCTCTCGGATGGCAACGGCACGATGCATCATTCAGGCCAGTTGCGTAAGCAAGAACAAGAAGTGCGTGCAACGGCTATGAGCATCTTAGAGAAACACTTACGTTATGAGGACCTCGCAGATGAAGACGGAAAGGTATTTCCAGTCGGAGGTGCTAGCTTCTGGCCGGGAATGGAGGTGAACCTGAATGGGGCCGAACTTGACAGGCTGCCATTTCATATGTGCGCCGCGCGCAACTTGTCCTTAGAGAACACTCGCGTTCTAGGTAGCACAACACTTAGGTTATTCTTTTCAGCGGACGGTATCTTCTCCTTTTCGGGCGCGGAGTTTGGTGGCGTCGTTGACATGACTCGGGCCTTCTTTGGCAAAGCACTTTTCGCAACCGGTGCCGAGTTCAAGGGCCGATTAGCGGCCAATAAGGCGACGTTCGGCTTGGCGATCTTTCAGGACGCAGTTTTCCATGCGGCAACGAGCTTCCATGGAATCCATGCTAAGTCGCTGGATATGACCGGCGCGCGGGCTTCTTATCGGGCCGGTCGTCAGCACGTGTGGCCAGAGGGTTTCGACCTGCCTCCAAGGCCGAATGGCAATAACGATGAGCTTGGTAGGATCAGGAACCTTAGAGACCCCAGTTAATCGCGTTCCACGACGTAGATCCCTTTGCCCTGCCGGCCGATCACAAGGCCACGATCGTGCAGAAGCCCGAAAGCTCGATTGATGGTGGCCCACGAGACATGGTGCATGTCTGCCAACTCCGAAGTAGAAGGCAGCTTGTCACCTGGTTTCAGCTCACCTGACCGAATCTTGTTCGTGATCGCGTCAGCGATCACTCGGTACTGAGCTTGTTCGTACGGCACGACTTGAGTCTAGGTCAGCAACAACCACAAGATCACACATATGTCAAGGTCTGACTTAAGTCAAGGTTAGAAGTAGGTTGGCGGTTGTAGGGAAAACCTCACAGAAGGTGACCGCCATGAGTAGGGGACGTGCGCGACGCGAACCGACTGAGCACAGACCAAAGAAGCGGATCTTCCGCTTCTGGCTACCGCCGGAGTGTTCTTGTGGCAAGTCGGCGAACTACTGGACCTGTGTTCAGAGGTTCCCCATCGTGCGCCGAGCCTCCTGGGTTGATGGGAAGGCAGGGGAGTTCTACCCGATCCGGCAAGCGTTCGTCACCAGAGGTCAGGCGTACCGCAGTAACGGGGGTCACGGTGCCAATCGATGAGCCAGTCTCCACAGCCCGGGAAGTCTTCGAAGCTCATCGCATTCTGGACCTTCACTGGAATCCGTCACCGGAGCGGCCGTGGCAAGCAGGAGCGTGCCTACAGTGCCGAGACTGGTTCTCCTGCGCTCAGCTCGATTGGGCTTTGGAGCGCTACGCACACTATGCGTCGATCTTGTTTCAGAAGCGGTGACCTGCGACTTCCCAAGATCAACTTAGTGTGAGCCCTCCCATTGAGCGTGAGCCCTACCGTCCACCCTCCACTGTGGAAATGATCTTTAATATAGTTAAGTTGACCGATCAATCATGTCCGGTTCGGGAGCTTCGTTCGGTCTGCCGGTTGTGCCCTTGCTCGCCCCGTACGTGACGCTCACGGACTTTTGATCTCCCGGTGCCCGTACCCCTGGGTGCGCCGCAGTCATTTACCAGCGGCCAGCCGCATGCCGTCTTCCCATGATCATGATTGTGAAAGAAAAAATCTTGCAAAACCGCAGGTCAGACGCCTGATGACCATGAGAGGGGTGGTTACCTAAAGTAGTTATCCCTCTATCTGAACATCACGCAGCGCGTGTACACGAAGTAGCGGGTGTCCCCGGCGACCGGGCGCAGCAGCTCGAAGCCGAGGAAACCGGGGGAGTTCTCCACCGCGCCGGCCCGGGCCGCGAACCGCTTCTCCAGCTCCTCGCCGGCGCCGGACGGGACGTCGATCGCGTTGATCTTCACGACAGCCATGTGTCCACCCTAACGAGCGCTGCCCTCAGAACGTCTCGACGGCCGGTGTCAGGTCCGCGTCGACCACGATCGGGGCATGGTCGGACGGGCCCTTGCCCTTGCGGGCCTCCCGGTCCACGTACGCGGAGCGGACCGCGCGGGCGAACGACGCGCTCGCGTACACCAGGTCGATCCGCATGCCCTTGTTCTGGTGGAACATCCCGGCCCGGTAGTCCCAGTACGTGAACGGGTGCGGCCCCTTCATGGGCGTCGGCACCACGTCCTCCAGTCCCAGGTCACGCAACGCGGCCAGCGCGGCCCGCTCGGCCGGGGTGACGTGGGTGGAGGTGACGAACAGCGCGGGATCCCAGACGTCGGCGTCGGTGGGCGCCACGTTGAAGTCACCGCAGACGGCCACCGGCAGCGCGCCGGCCACCTCCGATTCGAGGGCGTCGCGCAGCGCCGCGAACCAGGCCAGCTTGTACGCGTAGTGCGGGTCGTCCGGCGCGCGGCCGTTCGGCACGTACACCGACCAGACCCGCAGCTCGTCGCAGGTGGCCGAGATGGCGCGGGCCTCGGGCTCGGGGAACCCGGGTTCGCCCGGGAAGCCGACAGTCACGTCGGCCAGTCCGACCCGGGACAGCACGGCGACGCCGTTCCACCGCCCGTCGCTGTGGCTGGCCACCTCGTAGCCCAGCTCGCCCACCTCGGCGACCGGGAACGCCCCGTCGGGGCACTTGGTCTCCTGCAGGCACACGACGTCGGGCTTCGTGGTGGCCAGCCAGTCGAGCAGCCGGGGCAGGCGGGCCTTCACCGAGTTGACGTTCCAGGTCGCCAGGCGCATGCCCCCAGCCTGCCGCATCCCCGCCCGCCCCGCCCGGTCAGCGCTCCGGGGTGTCGCCGGGTCGGGTCTGCTCGGCGAGGAAGCGTTCCAGCTCGGCGCCGAGTTCGTCGGCGGTGGGCAGCGGCCCGGTCTCGCCGGCGAGCAGGCTCTTCTCGCCCCGGCCGCGGGCGAACGTGTCGTACTGCTCCTCCAGCGCCTGGACCAGCGTCGCCGCCTCCTCGGTCTGGGTGACCTGGCGGTCGATCTCCACCCGGACCGCCTCGGCGGCGGTCCGCAGCGCCTCGACGGGCAGCAGCAGGCCGGTGCTGCGGGACACGGCGGACAGCAGCGCCTCGGCGGCGGCCGGGTACTCGGCCTGGGCCACGTAGTGCGGCACGTGCGCGGCGAAGCCGAGGGCGTCGCGCCCCTGCTCGCCGAGGCGGTACTCCAGCAGGTGACCGACGCCGGCCGGCACCTGCACCTTCTGCAGCCACGGCTCGTGCCCGGCGATCAGTTCCTTGCGGGTGGCGTGCGCGGTGACGCCGCTGGGCCGGGTGTGCGGCACCGCCATCGGGATCGAGTTGAGCCCGACTGTGAGCCGGACGTCGAGGCGGGCGCTGAGCCCGGCGACGGCGGCCACGAAACGCTCCCACTGAAGATCCGGCTCGGGGCCGGTGAGCAGCAGGAACGGGGTCTCGTCGTCGTCGTGCAGCAGGTGCAGCTCCAGCGCCGGGGCGTCGTAGGACTCCCAGTGGTCCTCGACGAAGGTCATCACCGGGCGGCGGGAGCGGTAGTCGAAGATCTGGTCCACGTCGAAGCGGGCGATGACCCGGGCGTCGAGCGAGGTGAGCAGCTGTTCCCGGGCCAGCCGGGTGGCGTTGCCGGCGTCGACGAAGCCGGTGAGCGCCTGGATCAGCACCGGCTGGCCGAGCTCGGGCAGCTCGTCGGTGAGTTCGTAGAGCTCGTGTGGATCGAGCACCGGTGGGGTCCTCCCTGTCGACGCGTACGGGGGAGCGCCGAGCGTGCGGCGTCCCCGGTTCGGCCAACGTACCGGGGCGGGTGGTCCATTCCGTTACGGCCACGTCCGATGCCCGGATGATGATCACGATTCGGCTACGCCCCGGTCCGGCGACCCATATCCGGATCGTCCGAACGGACGAGTTAGTCGATCATCGGGCGGGGCCGGGAGGTCTGCGGTGTTCCTGCCCGGGCCGCTGCGCGGGTCGCAGGCCGGGTGATTGGTCCGGTTCCCGAGGTCCGTGGCCCGCCGGGTCGCACTGGGATGGGCCGTCCGCTTCGGAACGGCCAAAGTGTGGCGAGGGCCACCCTTTGGGCCTGGGTGATCCCGGTTTGCCCTGCCTAGCCTCGTCGGATGCGTAACGACGGCAACCTCGACGACCCGTTCGGCTCCGGCCGCCCGGCTGACCGTTCGGACGATACCCCCTCCACCAACCGGTTGGCCACACTCCGGGGACTGGTCCGGCGTACCCGCTTCTGGGCACCCATGAACCCCCGGCCCGGCCGGACGAAGCTGGCGGTCGCCACCGGCGCGGCCTGCTGCCTGGGCCTGGTCGGCGTCAGCCAGGCCGGCTTCGGTGCCCCGGACCGCGCCGCCGACCCGGCGCCCTCGGCGGAGGTCGCCGAGCGTGCCGCGGTCGACCCGGCGTCCCGGGCCATGGCCCGGCCGAGCACCGCCCCCGCCACCCCCAGCGCCAGCGCCAGCCCGTCCGCGACGGCGAGCCCGAAGGCGACCGCCAAGCCCAAGCCGAAGAAGACCGTCCGGCAGATCGTCCCGGTCGCCGGCCTGGACCGCACCCAGATGAACAACGCGAAGAAGATCGTGCAGGCCGGCAAGGAGATGGGCATGCCGCGCCGCGCCCTCGTCATCGCGGTGGCGACCGCCATGCAGGAGAGCACCCTGCTCAACTACGCCAGCGGCGTGCTGCCCGAGTCGCAGAGCTACCCGCACCAGGCCATCGGCTGGGACCACGACTCGGTCGGGCTGTTCCAGCAGCGCCCGAGCAGCGGCTGGGGCACCGTCGAGCAGCTGATGGACCCCGAGTACGCCACGAAGGCGTTCCTGTCCGCGCTGGCCGAGATCCCCGGCTGGCAGAGCCTGCCGCTCTCCGTGGCCGCCCAGGCCGTGCAGATCTCGGCGTTCCCGGACGCGTACGCCCAGCACGAGTGGCGGGCCGGCGAAGTGGTGGCCGAGATCCTGGGCTGACCCGGACGGGTGGTTGCCGAAGGGCCGATTCGGGTATCAAGGGCTTGCCGGTCCCAGGTACACATGAAGGGGACCGCGGGACGGGAGGACCCTCATGTCGCTGATGCAACGGATCACCGCCTTCCTGCGGTCGCCGCGGGGCCAGCAGCTGGTCGACCGCGGCCGGCGTGAGATGTCGAAGCCGGAGAACCAGGCCCGGCTGCGGCAGATCGCGAACCGGCTGCAGTCGCGCCGGCGCTGACCCGCGTCACCCCCGCCGCACGAGCCTCCGGAGCCCTTCGTGACCGACCCCGCCCCCGTCGACGGGGAGCCCAACGCCGTCCCCACCGCCCCCGTCCCGCCGGTGGAGGCGCCCGAGGCGCCACCGGCCAAGCTGTGGGACCGGATGCGGGACGACCCGCAGTACGCGCCGGAGCACCTGGCCCTGGAGGCGGTACGCCGGCTCGGCCCGGAGGCCGCCCAGTGGGCCGCCCGGGAGCGGGCGCTGCGGCCGGACGCCCCGCCGGAGCACTTGGCCGACCAGGCGGTACGCAAGTTCGTCAACCACGCCCGGCTCTCCGGTGCGGTGTCCGGCGCGGCCGGGCTGCCCGGCGCGGTGATCGACGTGGGCGTGCTGGCCTGGACCCAGGCCCGGCTGGTGCTGCACGTCGCGGCCGCCTACGGCGTCGACCCGGCGCACCCGGACCGGGCCACCGACCTGCTGGTGCTCCAGCGGGTGCACAAGGTCGCCGAGACGGCCCGTCTCGCGCTGGGCGTGGCCGCCGGCCGGGAGCGGGCCGGTGCGCTGTTCGGCTCCGCCGGTGACCGGGCGCTGGGCCGGGTGATGCTCCAGCTCGGGGTCCGGCTGGCCCGGATGGCCGGGGTGCGTGCCGCCAAGCGGATGTTCGCCAAGGTCGTGCCGGGCGCCGCGATCGTGCTCGGCACCTGGGCCAACTCGTCGGCCACCAAGGAACTGGCCGACCGTACGCGCGCCCTCTACCGCGCCGCCGGTCCCCGGCAGCTACCGGGCCCGCGTCAGCCCTGACCAGCGGGAGGCGTTCCAGGCCACCTCGGCCAGCCGGCCCTGCCCGGTCGCGTTCGGGTGGAACCAGTCGAGCGCGTTGACCTGGTCCAGGTCGAAGCGATGGCGGTGCACCGCGCCGCCGTCCCACCGGCAGCGTGACCCGTACGCCCGGCAGGCGGCGCGCAGTTGCCCGTCGTACGCCTCGATCCGGTCCCTGACGCGGGCCCGGCGGGCGGCAGCGGCGGGCGCTGTCGACGTGGCGTCGGCCAGCAGCGACGGGCATACGCCCCGCGACCAGGCCCGCACGGCGCGGGGCTCGGTGTGCCCGATCTGCCAGAGCCGGTACAGGTCCGGGATGCTGACCACCAGCACCCGGGCCTTCGGCCGGCCCTCGCGCAGCACGCCCAGCGCCGCGTCGACCTGGTCGCGGAAGGTGGCGACCGGCGTCATGTCGTCGACGTCGCCCCGGCAGGCGTCGTTCGCGCCGATCAGCACGGTGACCAGGTCGGCCCTGTCGCGTACCGCCGACCGGGCCTGGCCGGTCAGCGCGGCCGCGCGGGCCCCGGGCACGGCCCGGTTGTACGCCCGCAGCCCCGGCGCGTCGGCGCGCAGCCGCCGGTAGAGGCTCTCCACCCGCAGGCCGTCCCCGGTCGACCAGGAGTTGCGTTCGCAGCTCACCAGCACCAGGCAGGAGCCGTAGCCGGTGCTGACCGAGTCGCCGAGCGCGACCAGCACCCGGGGTTCGCCGGGGGCGGGTGTGCCGGAGGGCCGGGGTGACGCCTCGCCGGAGCCGTCACAGGCGAGCGCGACGAGCGCCGCCAGGCAGGCCAGCGCGGCGATCCAGCGTCTCATCGGTCCCCCGTCCGGCGGCGGCAACGGGCGCGTCGACCCTATGCCCCGGCGGAGAGCCGGTGGCGGTTCTGTCGGCTATCGGGCATCGACCACTGTCGTTCACATCTGTCGTGTCGGCGCAGGCCGGCCGTGCAGCCACCGGTGCAGCGCCCGGGTGATCCGGGGCAGCACCAGGTAGGTCATCAGCGGGGTGAGCACGAGCGTCATCAGCAGCGTCCGCCCGGCCAGCGGCACGCCCGCGAGGAACCGGGTGGTCAGCAGCGTGGCGGCCAGGCTGAGCGGGAAGAACGCCAGCCAGATCGTGACCGCCTGCTTCCAGCGCGGCGGCGCGGCCGGTTCCGGCTCGCCGAACGTCTCGACCACGTGGTCCACCGGCGGGGCGAACCAGCCCTCGATGCCGGTGCGCCGCTCCACCCGGGTGTGCTCGACGATGCCCTGCGCCGAGCTGAGCCACCAGCGCCGCTGCGGGGAGTCCTCCCAGTCGCGCAGGGTGTCCGCGTCGGCGAAGCGGTACATCACGTGCCACTCGCCGGAACCGGGGGCGCTGCGGACGAAACCGGCGCCGAGGAAGCCCGGGAAGCTCTCCGCGAGCGCCGTCCCGGCCCGCATCCACGCCACCACCTCGTCGGTACGCGCCGGGTCGGCGCGCCGGGACACGGCGACGGTCACGGGTACGGCCTGAGTCGTGGTCATGCCATCCTCTCCACCGTTCCGCGGGATCTCCGCCGGAACCGGCAGACCGATGTAACGCACCCGCCTGCCGGCCGCATCCGGCGCCTGCCCGCCGGGTGTCCCGGATCACCGGTGTTCCCGCACCGGCCGGTTATCCCCGCCCGTGCCGGGGTAGGCCCCAGGAATGACCCGATCACAGCCCCGCCGTGCCCGCGGCACGGTCGGCCACGCGAACAGCGCCCTGAACCTGCGGCTCGCGCTCGCCACGTTCGGTCTGGTCGTGATGACCGTCTTCGCGGTGCTCGCGTTCGCCGCGGACATCGCCTGGCTGGGTGTCGTCTGCGCGCTGCTCGCCGTGGTGGCGGTGGTCGACCTGGTCGTGATCCAGCGCCGCCGCGCCGCGCGCCGCCGGGAGGAGCCGGGCGTGCGGCACTCGCTGTTCGAGTGACAGGAGTACGACATGCCCATCGCCACCACCAATCCCGCCACCGGACAGGTGCTCAAGACGTACGAGGCGATGTCGGACGAGCAGATCGACGCCGCGATCGAGCGGGCCGACCTCGCCTTCCGGCAGTTGCGCGGCACCACGATCGCGCAGCGGGCCCGGTGGCTCCTCGCCGCCGCCGACCTGCTCGACGCCGAGCGCGACGAGACGGCCCGGCTGATGACCACCGAGATGGGCAAGACGTACGCCGCCGCGAAGGCGGAGGTCACCAAGTGCGCCACCGCCTGCCGCTTCTACGCCGGGAACGCGCCCCGGATGCTCGCGGACGAGCCGGCCGACGCCGCCGCGGTCAAGGCGAAGCGGGCGTACGTGCGTTACCAGCCGATCGGTCCGGTGCTCGCGGTGATGCCGTGGAACTTCCCGCTGTGGCAGGTGATGCGGTTCGCCGCCCCGGCCCTGATGGCGGGCAACACCGGCCTGCTCAAGCACGCCTCGAACGTGCCGCAGACCGCGCTCTACCTGGAGGACCTGTTCCGCCGGGCCGGTTTCCCCGAGGGCGCGTTCACCACGCTGCTGGTCGGCTCCGACGCGGTCGACCGGATCCTCAGCGACCCCCGCGTGCGCGCTGCCACGCTCACCGGCAGCGAGCCGGCCGGGCGGTCCATCGCCCAGATCGCCGGCCGGGAGATCAAGAAGACGGTGCTGGAGCTGGGCGGCAGCGACCCGTTCGTGGTGATGCCCTCGGCCGACCTGGACACCGCAGCCGAGGTCGCCACCACCGCCCGCTGCCAGAACAACGGGCAGTCCTGCATCGCCGCGAAGCGGTTCATCGTGCACACCGACGTGTTCGACGCGTTCGCCGAGAAGTTCGCCGCCCGGATGGCGGCGCTGCGCGTCGGCGACCCGATGGACGACGGGACCGACGTCGGCCCGCTGGCCAGCGAGCGCGGTCGCGACGAGGTGCACGCGCAGGTCACCGACGCGGTGGACCAGGGCGCGACTGTGCTCTGCGGCGGCGAGAAGCCGGCCGGGGACGGCTGGTACTACCCGCCGACCGTGGTCACCGACCTGCGCCCGGAGATGCGCATGTGGTCCGAGGAGGTGTTCGGGCCGGTCGCCGGGCTCTACCGGGTCGGCTCGTACGACGAGGCGATCGAGGTCGCCAACGGCACCAGCTTCGGCCTCGGCTCCAACGCCTGGACGAACGACCCGGCCGAGCAGGAGCGCTTCGCCGTCGACCTGGACGCCGGCAACGTGTTCGTCAACGGCATGACCACGTCCTATCCGGAGCTGCCGTTCGGTGGTGTGAAGAACTCCGGGTACGGCCGCGAGCTGTCCGCCGCCGGCATGCGCGAGTTCTGCAACACCAAGACCGTGTGGATCGGCGAGGGCGAGGCCGGCGCGGGCGCCGGGGCGCACTCTGAGTAGACGCGATTGGCCGGACGCCGTCACGGGTAGGAGTGGCGACCATGACGGCGTTCGGCTTCCACGCATCCCACGAGCAGATCCACCCGGCCCGGCTGCTGGAGGCGGTGATCCACGCCGAACGCGCCGGCTTCGACGCGGCCATGTGCTCCGACCACTTCTCGCCGTGGAGCGAGCGACAGGGCCAGTCCGGGTTCGCCTGGTCCTGGCTCGGCGCCGCGCTCCAGGCCACGAACCTGTCCTTCGGCGTGGTGAACGCCCCCGGCCAGCGCTACCACCCGGCGATCATCGCGCAGGCCATCGGCACGCTCGGCGCCATGTACCCGGGCCGGTTCTGGGCCGCGCTGGGCACCGGCGAGGCGGCGAACGAGCACATCACCGGCGAGGTCTGGCCGCGCAAGGACATCCGCAGCGCCCGGCTGCGCGAGTGCGTCGACGTGATCCGGGCGCTGCTCGCAGGCGAGGAGGTCAGCCACGACGGCCTCGTCACGGTGGACCGGGCGAAGCTGTGGACCCGGCCGGAGGAGCCGCCCGCACTGGTCGGCGCCGCCGTGAGCATCGCCACCGCGCGCTGGTGCGCCGAGTGGGCCGACGGGCTGATCACCGTCAACGCGCCGGTCGAGCACCTGCGGCAGATGATCGACGCCTACCGGGACGCGGGCGGACGTGGCCCGCTGCACCTCCAGGTGCACGTGAGCTGGGCGCCCGAGCAGGAGCAGGCCGAGGCGATCGCGTACGAGCAGTGGCGCAGCAACGTGTTCGCGCCGCCGGTCTGCTGGGACCTGGAGACCCCCGAGCACTTCGACGTGGCGAGCGCCGACGTGCCGATGTCCAAGGTCGCCGAGACCGTGAACGTCTCCGCCGACCTGGGCCGGCACGTCGGCTGGCTGGAGGAGTACGTGGCGCTGGGCTTCGACCAGATCGCGCTGCACCACGTCGGGCAGGAGCAGCGCGCGTTCATCGACACGTTCGGCGCCGAGGTGCTGCCGAAGCTGCGCTCCGCCGCCTGATCACACATCACTTCGTCGGCGCTTAGGCTCGTCGTTCGTGGATGCTCTGTTCGAGGTCGTGGTCTTCCTGGCCATCGCGACCTTCGGTGCGGCGCTGGCCCGCCGGCTCGGCCTGCTCGCGCCGATCCTGCTGGTCGTGCTCGGCCTCGCGTTGTCCTTCCTGCCGTTCTTCCCGCACGTGCGGCTGGACCCGGACCTGGTGCTGGTGGGCATCCTGCCGCCGCTGCTCTACGTGGCGGCGCTGGAGACGTCGGTGCCGGCGTTCCGGCTCAACCTGCGGCCGATCCTGCTGCTCGCCGTCGGGCTGGTCGTCTTCACCGCGTTCGTGGTGGGCACCGTCGTGCACTGGTTCCTGCCCGAGCTGCCGTACGCGATCTGCCTGGCGCTCGGCGCGGTGGTGGCGCCGCCGGACGCGGTCGCCGCCACCGCGGTGGCCCGGCGGGTCGGCCTGCCCCGGCGGGTCGTCACCATCCTGGAGGGCGAGAGCCTGGTCAACGACGCCACCGCGCTGGTGCTGCTGCGGGTGGCGATCGTCGCCGCGACCGCCACCACCGGCGGCGTCGGCGTCGGCGACGTGGCCCGCGAGGTGGTCGTCGCGGCCGGCGGCGGCATCCTGGTCGGCCTGCTGGGCGTGGTGGTCTTCGGGTACCTGCACAAGCGCATCACCGACCCGGTGCTGGACAACGCGCTGTCGCTGATCGTGCCGTTCGCCGTGGTCTTCGCCGCCGAGGAGATCCACGCCTCCGGCGTCGTCGCGGTGGTGGTGACCGGCCTCGGCATCGGGCACAAGCTGCCCACGCTGCTGTCGGCTGCCTCCCGGCTCCAGGTGACCGCGTTCTGGCGGCTGATCCGGTTCCTCCTCGAAGGACTGGTGTTCCTGCTGGTCGGCCTGCAACTGCCGGAGGTGGTCCGCGACCTCGACGAGCCGTTCGGCTCGCTGGCCGCGATCACCGCCGCGGTGCTGGCCGCCGTCTTCCTGTCCCGGTTCGTCTGGGTGTTCCCGGCCACCTACCTGGCCCGGCTGGTGCCCCGGATCCGGCAGCGCGACCCGGCGCCGCCGGTGCAGTTCCCCGTCGTCATCGGCTGGGCCGGCATGCGGGGCGTGGTGACGCTCGCCGCCGCGCTGGGCCTGCCGCTCACGCTGGCCGACGACGCGCCGTACCCGCGTGCGCTGCTCATCTGGCTGGCCTTCGCGGTGATCGTCGCGACGCTGGTCGGGCAGGGCGCCACGCTGCCCTGGGTGGCCCGGCGGCTGCGGCTGCCCCCGGACGACCCGGTGCAGGACGCGCTGTCCGCCGCCGGGGTGCAGCAGCGGGCCAGCCGGGCGGCCCGGGAACGGCTCGACGAACTGGCCGCCGGCGCGCCGGAGGCGGTGGTGGAACGCCTTCGCGGGCTGACCACCTCCCGGGCCAACCTGGCCTGGGAACGGCTCGGCGGCACCGAACGGGAAACCCCCTCCCAGGCGTACGCGCGCCTGCGGCAGGAGATGATCGACGCGGAGCGGGAGGTGTTCCGGGCCGCCCGCGACTCCGGCCAGATCCCGGAGGAGGTGCTCACCCGCGCCTATCGTGATCTGGATCTGGAGGAGTCCATGCTGCGACAGGAGGTCGTCGAATGAGCTGCCGGCACCTGGCCGAGGCGGGCACGGCCGAACCCGACACCACCACCGAGTGCCCGGACTGCGTGGCGATCGGCAACCCGGACTGGGTGCACCTGCGCGCCTGCCTGACCTGCGGGCACGTGGGCTGTTGCGACTCCTCGCCGTACCAGCACGCCACGAAGCACTTCGAGGCGAGCGGCCACCCGGTGATGCGGTCGGTCCAGCCGGGGGAGTCGTGGCGCTGGTGCTTCGTGGACGAGGAGATCGGCTGACTCAGCCGACCCGGCGCTCCAGCACCTGCCCGGTCCACGTCGGGCGGCCCGGCCGCTCCACCGTGAACGGCTCGGTGGCGGTGAACCCGCAGCTCTCGTAGAACCGCACGAGCGCCCGGTCGGGGCTGCGGAAGCAGTCCACCCGCAGCAGGCCGACGCCACGTTCGCGGGCCAGCTCCGCCGCGTACGCCAGCAACCGCGCCCCGACCCCGCGCCCGGCGTACGCCCGGTCGGTGACCAGCAGGTTCACGTACAGCTCCGGCTCGGTGGCGGGCGGCACGTACTCGGTCGCCGCGCCCACCACCAGCGCGCCCGCCACCGTCGCGTCGATCTCGGCGAGGTACAGGCCGTCGCCGGTGGCCCACGCCTCGGCCTGGGCGATGCGGCGCGGGTCGATCGACGCCGGCTCGGTGCCCCACTGGTCGGTACGCCCGAGTTCGGTCAGCCATGCGGTGGCGCTGTCGAGCAGCCGCAGCAGCGTGGGCGCGTCGCCGGGCCCACCCGGACGGATGGTGATGCTCTGCTGGTCGGTCATCCCGCCATGCTGCTACACGCGGCTCACCCGGGCACACCGGCGGCCCGTGCCTCCGGCGCCGGCCGGTTCGCGATCGCCCGGCGGGCCAGAGCCGGGGCGGCCAGCCCGGCGGCGGCGAGGATCCCGCCGAGCACCAGCCAGCCGACCGGCCCGCCACCGAGCACCAGCAGCGTGAGCAGGCCCCGGCCGAGCGCCTGGGCCAGCCCGGCGAGCAGGCCGTCCGCGCCCTGGTAGGCGCCGATCGCGCCGGGCGGGGCCAGGTCGTAGGCGAGGCCCGCGCCGGCCGCGCCGTGCCACAGGTCGCCCACCGTCCACACCGCAGTGGCGACGAGCAGCAGGACGACCGCGGGGAGCACCGGCAGCGCGGCCGTCGCCGCGTACAACGGTGTGGCCGCCGCGAGCACCAGCCCGGCCCGGCGCAGCTTCCGGGCGGCCGGCGCGGCCCGCTCGGCGCCCCGGCTCAGCCGGACCGCGAGCAGCACGGTGAGGACCGTGTTCGCGAGCAGCACCGCCGACACCACGGGTGGCGGCGCGCCGGCCCGGTCCACAGTCCACAGCGGCACGACGAGCACGAGCACCGTCACGTGCGTGCTGAGCACCGCCGAGACGCCGCTGACCGCGAGGAACCGCCCGTCCCGCAGCGGCCCCCGTCGCGTACCGGTTGGCCCGTGCGGGCCGGCTGACCTGTGCGCCGCGCCGGCCGGCTGCGCGGCGGCGATCGGCGGCAGGCGCAGCAGCAGCGCCGCCGAGAGCAGGTACGTGGCCGCGTTGCCGACGATCAGCACCTGGTAGGCCCGGTGCGTGTCCACGGCGAGCGCGATCCCGGCCAGCGCGGTACCGACGGTGATGCCCAGGTTCGCCACCGCCCTTAGCGTCGCGAACGCGTGCACCCGGCCGTCCGGGCCGCCCACCGCCGCGACGAGCGCCGCCCGTACCGCCAGGTTGCCGGCGGCGAGCAGCGCCTCCGGCACCGCCACCGCCAGGAACGCCGGAAACGAACCGACCAGCAGGTACGCCAGCGCGGCGACCGCCTGACCCACCTGGAGGACGGCCCGGAGCGTACGCGGATCCCACCTGTCGGCCAGCGCGCCCAGCGGCACGCTGGCGCTGAGCCCGACCAGCCCGGCGACTGTGAGCCCGGCGCCCACCGAGGTGGCGGAGAGGCCCACGTCCCGGGTCAGGTAGAGCGCACCGCCCGCCAGCCACAGCCCCGCGCCGACGGTGTTCACCAGCGTGGCGTACGCGAGCGTGCGCAGCGGCCCGGGCGGCGGGAACGGCGAGAGGCGTCCCATCAGCGGCGTCCGGCGAGGGCCATGCGATCGACGCTAGGCGTGGGCCAGCTGTCGCGGCGTCCCGGAACCGGCGACCCCTGTCACACCCGAGGGCTCGCGAGGCATGTTGCGTCGCCGAGCAGCCGTGCGGTCCAGTCGGTGAAACCGCCGTCGCCGAGCATCGGACGGACCGTGTCGGCGAGCGCGTCGCGGCTACCGGCTGGCATTGCCGCCCACACCCGATTCTCGGCCGGCCGGTGACGTGGCGGCACCGAAACGGCGCTCGGCCCGGCGTGGCTGTGACAATCGCGGCCGGCAGCTCCCCGCGGGAAGGATGAGCTTCCGAGCGTTATGCCTCTCAGTCATAAATATGACCGAGAGGCATGACGCCGGAGGGACAACCCTTCTGTTCCGGGGCGACACGCCGCTTCCGGGCGGGCGCGTTAACCGGTCGACCGGGGGCGCGGACCGTGCCACGATCGCGCGGTGCCCGCCTCCGTGACCGCCTCCGTGACCGCCCTGCTGCGCCGGCAGTTCGACCTGACCTGGGCGCTCGCCGAGTACCACCTCGACCGGCTGGAGCCGGGTGATTTCCTCTGGGAACCGGCCGCGCTGTGCTGGACCATGCGCCAGGACCCGGCCGGCGGGTGGCGTGCCGACTGGGCCGACACCGAGCCGGACCCGGTCCCGGTGCCCACGATCGCGTGGCTGACCTGGCACATCGGCTGGTGGTGGTCGGTCGCGGCCGACCACGTGCGGCAGCGGCCGGCGCGGGAGCGCGACGACATCGGCTGGCCCGGACCGGGCGCGGAGACTGTGGCGTGGCTGCGGGAGCTGCGGTCGGAGTGGACGGACACGCTGGACGGGCTGACCGAGGCCGGCCTGGACCGGCCGTCCGCGTACCCCTGGCCCGCGGACGCCGGGCTCACCGTCGCGGACCTGGCCGCGTGGGTGAACGCCGAGCTGATGAAGAACGTGGCCGAGATCGGGCAGCTCCGGCTTATGCGGGCGGCAGGGCGGGCGGCGGGGCGGGCGGCCTGAGCCGGGCCGCGCTCAGTGCGCGCCGCCGAGGTTGAGCACCACCACCCCGGCGATGACGAGTCCCGCCCCGACCACCTTCGTCACGCTCAGCGGCTCACCGAGGAACGCCGCGCCGATCGCCATGATGGCGGCGGTGCCGAGGCCGGACCAGACCGCGTACGCGACGCCGACCGGGATGTCCTTCACTGCGAGCGAGAGCAGGCCGAACGCGGACAGGTACGCCACGGCGAGGCCGACGGTGGGCCAGAGCCGGGTGAAGCCGTCGGTGGCCTTGAGCAGGCTGGTGCCGATCACCTCGGCGGTGATCGCGCCGAGCAGGAACAGGTACGCCATCGCAGGACCGTACCCGGTCCTGCGATGGCGCCTGAGTGGAGCTCGAATCCCGGTCAGGAGACCGTGCAGGCCTTTCCGTTCAGCGTGACAAGCCCTGGATCCGGGTTGGGGAACCGGGAGGCGGTCCCGTTGAAGCCGAACGTGGTGGACGCGCCCGGTGCCAGCTTCGCGTTCCAGGACAGGTTCTTCGCGGTGACAGTGGCGCCGCTCTGGCCGAGCTGCGCCGACCACGCGTGGCCCACCTTCTGGTCGCCGAGGAAGGCCCAGCGCAGGCTCCACCCGTTCACCGCCGTCGTGCCGGTGTTGCGCACCGTCACCTGGGTGGTGAAGCCGGACGGCCAGCTCCCGTGCGTGGTGTAGGTGACCGCGCAGGACGGCGCCGGCACCGCGCCCGCGTCACCCTGGTCGGCCAGGAACGACGCGAGCCACGCCAGCGCCGAGTTCCAGTTGATCGCCACCTCGTTCGTCGCGTACGAGTTGATGTCGTCGACGTAGCAGAACATCGGCGCGCACCCGGCGAGCAGGTTCGCCGCGAACGGGTCCTGGAGCGCGGCGTTCGGACCACCGGCGAGCGAACCGGCCGGCGGACGCGGCAGGTCCGGGTCGAGCTGGTGGCCGAAGATCCGGCTGTGCTGGTTGCGGGCGTGCTGCTCACCCCACCCGGTCACGTACGACATGTTCAGCGCGTTGCGGCCGAACAGGTAGTCCGCGGCCTGCACCGCGCCGTCCCGGTACTTCGCGTCCCGGCTCAGGTCGAACGCGGTGGCGAGCACGATGGCGTTGTTCACCAGGTTGCTGTTGCTGCCCCAGACGTACGCGTCGGCGCTGCCCGGGAACGGCAGCCCGTACGCCTGGCCGGAGATCGTGGCCAGGTAGCTGTCGGCAGCGGCGGTGATCGACTCGCGGATGCGGGTCTTCTCCGCGGCGGGCAGCGTGTTCGGCACGGTGGCCAGGTCGAGGCGGCCCAGCGCGGCGACGCTCTGCCAGCCGAACGCGCCGTTCGGGGCGAAGACGTCGGCGGTGTGCAGCGGCGAGCCGGTGACGTCGGCCAGGTACGCCTTGTCGCCGGTGGTCAGCCACAGCTCGACGGCGGCCCAGTAGAACTCGTCGGTGACGTTGGTGTCGTCGTACGCGCCGCCGCCGGTGCCGTCGCTGGCCGAGGCGTAGATCGCCGGGTGCGCCTTGGCCGCCGCGTACGCGGTCTTCGCGGCGGTGCCGCAGCGCGCGGCGAACGCGGCGTCGTACGGGGCGTACAGCCGCTGGCACTGCGCCGCGACGGCGGCCAGGTTCAGCGTGGCGGCTGTGGACGGCGCGTGCAGCTCACGCGGCTGCGGGTCGTCCTGGGGCTGCAGCGGCAGGCCGGTCCAGTTCCGGTCGTGGATCTTGTGGTGGACCATCCCGGCCAGCGGCTCGCCCGCCGGCACCTGCATGCGCAGCAGGAACTCCAGCTCCCAGCGGGCCTCGTCGAGCACGTCCGGCACGTCGTTGCCGCGCTCGGGCAGCCACAGCGTGGAGTCGCCCAGGGTGGCGCCGCCGCCGGCGGTCTCGGCCGTCTTGGTCCGCTCGAACGTGCTCAGGAGCTGGTAGGTGGCGATGCCGCCGTTGACGACGTACTTGCCGTGGTCACCCGCGTCGTACCAGCCGCCGCGCACGTCCAGCGAGTAGTCGCAGACGCCGGCCTGGCACGGCACGTCGGTGTCGCCCTGGTTGGGCGCGACGCCGAGGTGGCCGGCCGGGCGGGCGTACTCCTCGCCGATCAGGTCGCCGTCGATCTCGATGCCGCTGCGCTGGGCGTAGAAGAACTGGAGCGAGTCGGCGCGCAGCCGGTCGTAGAGCGCGCCGGAGATGTCGAACGGGTGGCTGGTCTCGCCGTCGACGGTCAACGTGTAGCCGGTGCCCGGCGTGCGGTACGCGGAGAAGTCGGCCGTCTGCACGTTCTGCGCGGAGGCCGCGTCGGTGCCGCGCGGCGTGGTCTGCCCGCTGGCGACCACCGCGCCGCCGGCGGACTTGAGCTGCCAGGGCAGCGCCTCGGTGGCCTCGGTGACCACAGTCGCGTGCTTCGGCCCGCCGGGCAGGTAGCCGACCTGGTTGACCCGGACCCGGGGGCCGGTGTCCGGCTCGTACGGCGGCGCCGGCTCCCCGCCGCGCAGCGACACGTTGTCCAGGCAGAACGTCTGCGCCTGGGCGCTGCCGCCGACCTGGAAGATCAGCTGGGCGGTGGGGTTGTCGGCCGGCGAGGTGAACGTGGTGGTGACGCGCTTCGCGGTGCCGGTTGCGGTCGCGTCGACGCTCGCGTACGTGGTGTAGGGGGCGCTGCCGAGCTGGAGCACCGCCTTGACGGCCGCGCCGGGGGTCGCGGAGACGTCGAAGGACAGCTCGTACTCGGCGCCCTGGGTCAGCGGCACCGCGTCCTGGCCGATGCCGGCGTCCCACGGGTTGGCGGTGCCCGCCGCGACGGAGGTGCAGAGACGGCCGTCGACGACCGCGAGGTCGCCGGTGCCGTACGAGAACCAGGGTGAGACACCGGCGCTGAAGTCGCCGTTGCGGAGTTGTTCGGGGGCGTCCGGCGGCACCTCGGCGCTCGCCGGGCCGGCGGTGAGGCCGGTGAGCGCCAGCGTGGTGGCCGCGAGTGCGGCGAGCCGACGACGGGATCGGGTCACGGAGGTTCCTTCCGTGCTCGGGGGTGGTGGGGGAGGCCAGGAGCTGGGAGCGCTCCCAATATCAGCCCGATGTTTCCATCGCGTTCCGCCGCTGTCAATCGATCCGGCCCGATGAGCGCCGCGCGCCCGCGCGCGGTGGGATTCGGCGCGCCACGTACGATGTCAGTGATCTCCTAGAGACATCCGAGCCCTCGACCTGGCAGGCTGCGACCCATGACCCTGAAGCTTCGTTCCGTCGGAGCGAGCGACCGTGGGCTGATCCGCAGCGGTAACCAGGACGCGCAGCACGCGGGCGCCTGGCTGGTCGCGGTCGCCGACGGCATGGGCGGCATGGCGGCCGGCGACCTGGCCAGCCGCATCGCCATCGACGCGATCGCCCCGCTGGACGTGGAGACGCCGGAGGACGCGCTCGTCGCCGCGCTCCAGGGCGGGATCGAGCTGGCCACCGCGCAGATCCGGCAGGCCGTCGAGGAGGACCCGGAACGCCAGGGCATGGGCACCACGCTCACCGCGCTGCTGTTCGCCCGCACCGGCAGCTGCCTCGCGCTGGCGCACGTCGGCGACTCCCGGGCCTACCTGTACCGCGAGGGCGTGCTCAAGCAGGTCACCCGGGACGACACGTTCGTGCAGATGCTCGTCGATCAGGGCGTCATCACCGCCGAGCAGGCCAGCAGCCACCCCCGCCGCGCGGTGGTGACCCAGGCGTTGCAGGGCGACGAGGTCTCCCCGTCGTACGCCACGATGGTGCCCCGGGCCGGTGACCGCTGGCTGCTGTGCAGCGACGGCCTCTCCAACGTGGTCCGCGCGGACACGCTCACCGAGGTGCTCAGCGAGCAGCCGGAACGCGACGCCTGCGCGGCCCGGCTGATCGACCTGGCGCTGCGGGCCGGCGGCCCGGACAACATCACCGTCGTGATCGCCGACGTCGTCGAGGAGTAGCCCTCACCGCCGTCGCGGAGCGGCACGGCGGGTCGGCTCGGCTGTGGTCGGGTCCTCCGGCCACGGATGGCGCGGGTAGCGTCCGCGCAGCTCCGCCCGTACCTGCGGGTATCCGGTGCGCCAGAACGAGGCCAGGTCCGCGGTGACCGCCACCGGCCGCCCGGCGGGGGAGAGCAGGTGCAGCAGCACCGGCACCCGCCCGTCGGCGATGCGCGGCACGTCCCGCCAGCCGAACGTCTCCTGGAGCTTGACCGCCAGCACCGGCGCGGCCGGGTCGGCGTAGTCGATCCGGATCCGCGAGCCGCTCGGCACCTCCAGGCGCTCCGGAGCCAGCTCGTCCAGCCGCGCGGCCTGCCGCCAGTCGAGCAGCCGCCGCAGCGCCGCCGCCACGTCCACCCGGCCGAGGTCGGCCCGGCGTCGGGCGCGGGCCAGCTCCGGGCCCAGCCAGACGGGCGCGCCGGCGGTCAGCGCGGCGTCGGAGACGTCCGGCCAGCCGTCGCCGAGCGCCTGGCGGCAGAACGCCAGCCGGTGGCGCAGCCCGGTCGCCTCCGGCGTCCACCGCAGCAGGCCCGGCCCCTCCTGTCGCAGCCCGTCCAGCAGCGCCGCCGCGACCAGCTCCGGGTCCGGCGCGGTGAGCGGCCGGTCGACCAGTTCGACGGCGCCGAGCCGGACCACCTCGCGGGCCACCACGTCCCCGCCGGACCAGGCCACCTCCCGTCCGGTGTCCAGCAGCGCCGCCCCGGCCTCCCGGGCGGTCGCCTCGTCGATCGGCGCGGCGAGCCGCACCCGGGCGGCGGGCGCGCCGGGGGAGCGGTCGGCCACCGCGACGGCCAGCCACGCCGCTCCGGTCAGCCCCGACCCGGGCGCCAGCTCCGCGGCGGTCCCGCCGGCCATCAGGTACGCGGACCCGCCCGGCCGCCGTGAGCGGGCCAGCCGTTCCGGGTACGCCAGTCCGGCGAGCAGCCCCGCGGCCAGATCGTCCGGCAGGCGCTCCCGCTCGTTCCCCGCCGAGCGTCCACCGCTCCCGCTGCGGTGCGGCGTCGAGTCGGCGCGCGTGCCGGCGGGGTGCCGGTCGGCGGGCAGGGCGGCGCGCAGGCGGCGTACCTCGGCGCGCCAGCGGGCGGTGGCGGCCGGGTCGGCGCGGTCGCGCAGCCGGCGCCAGCGGGCGGGCAGGTCGTCTCCCGTCCCGCCCAGCGTGTCCTCGCCGAGGATCGCCACCACCTGGGCGGCCCGGTCGGCACCCACCCGGGGCGCGCCGTCCAGCAGCGCCCGCGCCAGCCGGGGATGCGTGCCCGCCGCCGCGACCGCCCGTCCCCGCGCGGTGATCCGGCCGTCGTGGTCCACCGCGCCGAGCGTGGTCAGCGTCTCCCGCGCCACAGTGAGCGCGGCCGGCGGCGGTGGGTCGGGCAGCGCCAGCCCGGTGCCGTCCGGTGTGCCCCAGGCCGCCAGCTCCAGCGCGAACCCGGTCAGGTCGGCGGTGGCGATCTCCGGTTCGGGCTGCGGGGCGAGCCGCTCGTGCGTCGCCTCCGACCAGCAGCGGTAGACCGCCCCGGGCGCCTCCCGTCCGGCCCGGCCGGCGCGCTGGGTGGCCCCGGCCCGCGACACCGGCACCGTCACCAGCGCGCCCAGCCCTCGGGCCAGGTCGGTGCGGGGCACCCGGCTCAGTCCGGCGTCCACCACCACCCGGACGCCGGGGACGGTCAGGCTGCTCTCCGCCACCGCCGTCGCGAGCACCACACGCCGTCCGGCAGCAGCGGTGAGCGCCGCGTCCTGGGCGGCCCCGGGCAGCCGTCCGTGCAACGGCAGCACCGCGATGTCGCGGAGGTCGGCCAGGCGGCGCGCGACGGCGCCGATCTCACCCGCGCCGGGCAGGAAGACGAGCACGTCACCGTCGCGTTCGCGCAGCGCCCGGCGGACCGTGGCTGCCACGTGGTCGAGCAGCGCCGGGTCGACCCGGCCGGCACCGGGCGGCGTCACCGGGCGCGGCGGCGGCGCCCACACCCGCTCGACCGGGTGCAGCGCGGCCTCGGCGCGTACCACGGGAGCGGGGTCGCCGGCGCCGAGCAGCGCGGCGAACCGGTCCGTCTGCGGGGTGGCCGACATCGCCAGCAGCCAGAGGTCCGGGCGTAGTGTGGCGCGGGCCTCGACGCTGAACGCCAGCGCCAGGTCGGCGTCGAGGTGCCGTTCGTGGCACTCGTCGAGCACCACCGCGTCCACGCCCGGCAGCTCCGGGTCGTGGTGCAGGCGGCGGACCAGCAGGCCGGTGGTCACCACCTCGACCCGGGTATGCGGCCCGGTCCGGCGCTCGCCGCGCACCGCGTACCCGATCCGGTCGCCGACCCGCTCGCCGAGCAGGGCGGCCATCCGGTGCGCGGCGGCGCGGGCGGCCACCCGCCGGGGCTGGGCGATCACCACGCGGCCGGTGACCGCGTCGGCGACCGCGAGCGGCGCGGTGGTGGTCTTGCCGGTGCCGGGCGGCGCCACCAGGACGGCGGCGCCGCGCTCGCGCAGCGCGCCGACGAGCGCCGGCAGGACCGGGCGGACCGGCAGGTCGAGCGGGATGTCGGCGAGCACGGCCCCACTCTCGCACCGCGCCGCCGGACGGTCCGCGCTGCCCCCGGAACGCGGAACGGCCCGGCCGGCGCACCGCCGACCGGGCCGGGTGGGCCGCCGCGCCGGGTCCGCCGACCCGGCCGCCGCCCCCCTTGCTAGTACGTTCCGTCGAGCTGACCGCGCAGCTTGGTGAGCGCCCGGGCCAGCAGCCGGGACACGTGCATCTGCGAGACGCCGATCTGCTCGGCGATCTGCGACTGGGTCAGGTTGCCGTAGAAGCGCAGCGTGAGGATCTTCTGCTCGCGCTGGTCGAGCGTGGCGAGCGCCGGGCCGAGGGCGACACGCATCTCGGCCAGCTCGAACTCGCCGTCCTCGCCGCCGAGCAGATCGCCCAGCTCGGTGGCCCGCTCGCCGTCGCCGGTCGGGGTGGACAGCGACACCGCGTTGTACGCGCGGGCGCCCTCCAGGCCCTCCAGCACCTCTTCCTCGGTGAGCTTGAGGTGGGCGGCGATGTCGGCGACCGTCGGCGAGCGGCCGAGCGTCTGGAGCAGCGTGCTGTTGGCGTCGGAGATCGCCAGGCGCAGCTCCTGGAGCCGGCGCGGCACCCGGATGTCCCAGGTGCGGTCGCGGAAGTGGCGCTTCAGCTCGCCGATGATGGTGGGGATGGCGTAGCCGGCGAAGTCGACGCCGCGCGACGGGTCGAACTTGTCGATCGCCTTGATCAGGCCGATCGCCGCAGTCTGCGCCAGGTCGTCGTTGGGCTCGCCCCGGCCGCTGTAGCGGTGGGCCAGGTGGTTCGCCAGCGGCAGCCACGCCTCGATGGCGCGGTCGCGCAGCGCCGGCCGGGACGGGTGGTCGACGGGCAGCGCGGCCATCGCGGCGAGCAGGTCGGCGGCGCTGTCGGTGAGCGAGCGGGGGTCGAGCTTCGCGGAGGCGGCCGGCGTGGTCGCCCGGGCGCTGATCGTGGGAGCGGTCATGGGTGGTCCTCCCTGCACCTCGTCCACGGAAGAAAAAAGACGTGACGCTTAGGTTTAGGTTTCGGTCGTACGTTCGGAAGCCACCATAGCCCGATCGTGCTGCGGAAATCTAGCCGAAAGTACGATGTACTTAAGGTGTAAGCGGCCACGAAAGACGTGAGCCGGTCGATATCGCGCTCGGCAGGGTGGTGGGGTGGCGCTGACCGGTCGGCCCCGGTCGTACCCCGACCGGTCAACGTGGAATCCGACAGGTGGGCGAAGTGTCGCCTTTCTGTCGTTGTCCCGCCGACGGGACCGCCCGTAGCGTCCGTAGCGACACGTCAACGGAGGCACCGTGCTGGATCCCGCCGCGCCGCAACTCGTCATCAACGCCCGGACGCTGCTGTTCAGCTGGCTCCCGGCGGATCCCGGCGCGGTCGAGACGCTGGTGCCCGCCGGTCTGCGCCCGCACCCGCAGCGTCAGGTGTTCGTCTGCCAGTACGTCGTCGACGACGAGACGCAGACCTCCGGCTTCGGGGCGTACTCGCTCACCTACCTGGGTGTCTCACTGGCGGACATGGACCCGCCCGACGGCGAGACGCCCGGCGGATTGTGGACGCACTACCTCGCCTCCAGCGATCGGGTCCGGCGGTACGCGGCCGCGCGGGGCGCTCCCGCCGCCGCCGGGGAGACCCGCCTCGACCTGCGCGGCGATCAGCTCACCGCCGAGACCCGGGCCGCCGACGGCACGCTGCTGATCCGGGTCACCGCCCGGATCGGGCACACCGGCACCGAGGCGCACAACGGCCACCACCGCTACCTCACCCGCCGCGACGGCGAGCTGATCGTCACCGACTACCCGTACGTGGCCGAGCCGGTGTCACCGTTCGAGGTCGAGTCGGTGGAGTTCCCGGCGCCGGAGCACCCGGTCCACGCGCTGCGGCCGGCCAACCCCCTGCACGTCTGCTGGGGCTTCTACTCGCCGCGCGTGTCGTTCGCGTACCCGGCCCGCCCGAACGTGCCGGACGAGGTGGCGGACCTTCACCAGGTGCCCGCCCGCCGGGCCCGCAGCGGCCTGCCGTCCGGGTCGTAGACCAGCCGGTACGCGGGCAGCGCCCAGAGCCGCGTACGCCAGGGCAACCGCTCCGGGCGGTGGGGCCGCAACCGGCCCGGCGGACGGGGACCGGCCCGGCCCTCGGCGTGCCATCGATCCAGCTCATCCGCCGCCGCGGTGATCGCCGCGACCGCGTCCGCCGGGTCCAGCAGGTCGTCGTCCTGCGCGCCGCCGGGATCACGGTCCAGGTGCTCGCGCCACAGCCTCAGCCGCAGGTCGCGGGCGAACACCCGGGCGCCGTCGCCCAGTCCGGCAGGGTCGGCCGGCGTCCGCTCGTCGCGGGTGTCGTCGAGCACCGCGCAGGACAGCTCGCTGTCGTGCGTCCAGGACCGGCGGTTGAAGTTGTCGCTGCCCACGCTGGCCCAGACGTCGTCCACCACGCAGACCTTGGCGTGCACGTACACCGGCGTCCCGTCGTGGTTCTCCACGTCGAACACGTGCACCCGTTCCGGCGCGGCCCGGTGGCACAGCGACAGCGCCTGCTCCCGGCCGACCATGTTGGGCGGCAGCGCGAGCCGGCCGTCCACGTCCGGGTGCCGGGGCACGACCGCGACCAGGTGCAGGTCCGGGTGCTCGTGCAGCGCCTGCGCGAACAGTTCGGCCACCTCGGTCGACCAGAGGTACTGGTCCTCCAGGTAGATCAGCCGCCGGGCCCGGCGTACCGCCTTGGTGTAGCCGCGGGCCACCGTGCGCTCGCCGTCGGGGGCGAAGGAGTAGCGGGGCCGCACCGCCGGGTAGGTGCGCAACACCTGCACGTGGTGCGGCCCGCAGGGCGGCGGGTCGGCGGGCTGCTCGGGCAGCGGGTCCGGGCGCAGGTCGGAGCCGCGCAGCCGGTCCCGCAGGTACGCCATCGGGTTCTCCGAGTCCAGCGGCATCGGGTCGGTCCACCGCTCCCGGAACGTGGTGTCCAGCGCGCCGACCACCGGCCCGCGCACCGCCAGCTGCACGTCGTGCCAGGGCGGCGTGGGGCCGTACCGGGGGGACATGCCGATCGGCTGCGGGTCGCCGGCGTGGCCGGCGTCGTCGCGGCGGCTGTGGCACAGGTCGATGCCGCCGGCGAAGGCGATGTCGCGGCGCGGTTCGCCGGGGCGGCGCAGCACCACGAGCTTCTGGTGGTGCGAGCCGCCGCGCCGGACCCGCTGGTCGAGCAGCACCTCGCCGCCGGCCGCGCGAATCGCCTCGCTGAGGTCGCGGTTCTCCTCCTCGCTGTAGGAGAGCGTGTCGAGGTGGGAGCGCCAGATCAGGCCCTTGACGATGACCCCGCGCTGGGCGGCCTGGGCGAACAACTGCGCCACCGTCGGGCCGTCCGGGCGCATCCGCTCGTCCGGGTCGCCGCGCCAGTCGGTGAAGAACAGGTGGTCGCCCGCTGTGAGCGACTCCACCTCGCTGACCAGGCGGTCGAAGTACGCGGCACCGTGAATGAGGGGCTCGGCGAGGTTTCCATCGGTCCAGACGGGCAACTCTGACCTCGGGTTGGCGCGTTCCTGTGCGGTGAGGAACCAGTCCCGCAGAGTCACGTTCCACCCCCCGAGGTCGACGACGTCCTCACACGGTAGGACCCCCGGCAGGGCCCCGCACGTCGAGCAGCAGGTCGGCGTGGGTGCCGCGCGTCAGGGGTGCGCCGGACCCCTGGATCGCGATACCGAGGAGGCACCGACATGCCCGCCGAGACGACGAACACCGTGACCGACCGCGACCAGGCGGTGGAGGGGGAGCGGGGTGCGCTGGTGGCGGTCCTGTTGATGGTGATCCTCGGGGTGGCCGGGATCTTCGCCGTCTCCTGAGACCGCGGCCGGGCGCCCCGGCGAACCGGGGCGCCCGTAGCAGGTCAGGGCCGGTCGCCCTGGCCGTCGCTGTGCGGCACCCGCCCGGTCGGGATCACCCCGAGCCGGCCGGCCTGGAAGTCCTCGACCGCCTGGATCAGCTCGGCGCGGGTGTTCATCACGAACGGGCCGTAGTGCGCCACCGGCTCGCGGATCGGCTGGCCGCCCATCAGGTAGAGCTCCAGCGCCGGGGCGTTGGAGTCCTGCGTCCGGTCGGCGGTGATCCGCAAGGCCTCACCGGGACCGTGCACGGCGAGATGGCCGAGGTGGATCGGCCGCCGGTCGGTGCCGACCGTGCCGCGGCCGGCCAGCACGTACACCAGCGCGTTGAAGTCGGACCGCCAGGGCAGGCTCATCTCCGCGCCGGGCTGCAACGTGACGTGCGCGATGGTGATCGGCGTGTGCGTCGAGCCCGGACCCCGGTGCCCGGCGACCTCGCCGGCGATGACCCGGATCAGGCCGCCGCCGTCGGGCGTGGTCAGCAGCGCCGACTCCCGGCCGCGGATGTCCTGGTAGCGCGGCGCGCTCATCTTGGCGACCCGGGGCAGGTTGACCCAGAGCTGGAGGCCGTGGAACAGCCCGCCGCTCATCACCAGGTGCTCCGGCGGCGCCTCGATGTGAAGCAGGCCACTGCCTGCAGTCATCCACTGGGTGTCGCCGTCGGTGATGGTGCCGCCGCCACCCGTCGAGTCCTGGTGGTCCATGATCCCGTCGATCATGTAGGTCACCGTCTCGAAGCCGCGGTGCGGGTGCCAGGAGGTGCCCTTCGGCTCGCCCGGCGCGTAGTCGACCTCGCCCATCTGGTCGAGGTGGATGAACGGGTCCAGCTCGGTCATCGGCACGCCGGCGAAGGCCCGGCGGACCGGGAAGCCTTCGCCCTCGTACCCGCTGGGGGCGGTGGTGACCCGGCGGACCTGGCGGTATTCGGTGGCCTCGCCGAGCTCGGGCAGGCGGGGCAGGACGAGGACGTCGTCGACGGTGATCGCGGGCATCGCGGGACTCCTTACTTGTCGGCCGGGGTGGACGACGCGGTGCGGTCGGCGCGCAGGCGCCGGCCGAGCCGCTCGAAGACCCGGGTGAGGCAGGCGACCTCGGCGTCGTCGAGGTCGTCGATCAGGTGGGCGCGTACGGAGCGCAGGTGGTGCGGCGCGGCCTCGCGCAGGGCGAGCAGGCCGGCCGCGGTGAGCACTGCCTCGCTGCCGCGCCGGTCCGCCGGACACGCCTCCTTCGCGACCAGGCCGCGCTTGCGCATCGTGGTGATCTGGTAGGTCAGCCGGCTCGGTGAGAACACCAGCCGGTCGGCCAGCTCACCCATGCGCAGCCGCTGGCCGGACGCCTCGGAGAGCAGCACCAGCACGTGGTAGTCGGCGAAGCTCAGGTCGCTGTCGGCGCGCAGGTCGTCCTCGAGCCGGGTGAACAGCCGCTGGCTCGACTCGATGTACGCGCGCCAGCAGGCCATCCGCTCCGCGTCCAGGCTCTCCGTCATGGCTGCGAGACTAGCACTATTTAAAATTTAAACAAGTCCCTCTGTCGTGCTCGGTTGGCCAGGCGCGGGTGAGTCTTTGAAACCTGAACGGGTGACCCCGGCTAGGGTCGGGGGATGGACGATCTCGACCTGCTCGACTGGCGGGAGCGGGTGGCCCGGCTCTACCTGTCCGACCTCGACCTGACCGGGTTCCGGGCCGCGCGCGACGAGCTGTTCCGCACCCACCCCAGCAGCCCGGTGCCGCCCGCCGACCGGCCCGGCTTCACCGGCCTGCGCTGGTACCCGCCCGACCCGTCGGCGGTGGTCGAGGCGCCGCTGCGCCCCGCCTCCGGTGAGCTGCGCATCGACACCGGCGGCCCGGACGGGGTGGTCGCGTACCGGCGGGTCGCGGTCGCCGGGACGCCCTGGGGACCGCTCACGCTGTGGTGGATCGAGGCGTACGGGGGCGGGCTGTTCCTGCCGCTGCGCGACGGCACCTGCGGCGACGGCTCGTACGGCGGGGGCCGGTACCTCACCGACACGGTCAAGGGCACCTTCGGCCGGGGCCTGACAGTGCTCCCCGGTGACCGGGTCCGCCTGGACGCCAACTACCTCTACAACCCCAGTTGCGCCTACGACGACAGGTGGGCCTGCCCGCTGGCGCCGCCGGAGAACCGGGTGGACGTGCCGCTGCGTGCAGGGGAGCGGGCGTACCACTGACGCGGCGAGGGAGGACCCCGGCGGGGCCCTCCCTCGATGTCGCGTACCGCCGGTCAGCGGGCGGTGGCGCCGGTCGGTGTCAGGTGCATCCGGCTCAGCAGCTGCTGGGCCTGGCCGGCCATCTCCGCGTCCACAGTCACCGCGTACTGGGCGGCCCGCAGTGAACTGGCCGACGTGAAGTCACGCTGCCCACCGCTCATGGCGTGCGCGACAGCGCCGAACACCGCACCCCAGATCGCGCCGATCACCAGCCCGACCAGGATCACCGCCAGCCAGTTCCCGGCGGTGAAGATGCCGAACAACAAGCCGATGAACAAACCGAACCAGGCGCCGGTGCCGGCCCCGAGCAGGGCCGCCCGGCCCGTGGTGAGCCGTCCCATCACGGTCTCCACGAGCGTGAGGTCCGTACCGACGATCGAGGTACGTTCCACCGGGAACCGGTTGTCGGCCAGATAGTCCACCACGCGCTGGGCGGACGGATAGTCCGGGTACGAGCCGATCGTGACGGTCGGCGCCCCGGCATGCGGGCCGTGCCCGTCCCCGCTCGGCGGCGTCGGGCGACCGCCCGGTCCGGACGGGAGGTTGTCGCTGCCCGGCATTCCGGGTTGCCAGGCCGCGGTCGGAGTCGAGGGTCTGGTCATGAGCATCCTCCTTCGTCAACCCGCCGCGTTCCCGGCGCCGGGCAGCGGTAACGCGCCGGGCCGGACCGATGTGGCGAGGCATGCCGGTGCCCCAGGCCGGGTAGCCACACCCGTGCCGACCCGACACATCAGCGAGCACGGCTTCCTCGCCGACGGGCGCAGCGCGGCGCTGGTCGACCGCGACGGCTCGGTCAACTGGTGGTGTCCGCCCCGGTTCGACGCGCCGTCGGTGTTCGGGCGGCTGCTCGACGAGAACGCCGGGCACTGGAGCATCCGCCCCGAGGGCGCGGCCACCAGCACGCGGTCCTACCTGGACGACACGCTGGTCCTGCGTACCGTCTTCACCACGGCGACCGGCACGGTCGCCGTCACCGACGCGCTGGCGCTGGAGCCCGGCGCGCGCGGTCACGACATCGGGATGCACTCGCCCCGGGTGCTCGCCCGGCTGGTCGAGGGGCTCACCGGCGAGGTGCCGATGCGCGTCGAGTACGCGCCGCGGTTCGAGTACGGCCGGGTCGGCGCCTACCTGACCGAACGCGACGGGGTGGTGGCCGCCACCGCCGGCGCCTGCCGGCTGGAGCTGCGCGCCGACGTTCCGCTGACAGTCGCCGAGGGGGCCGCCGCCGGGCGGTTCACCGCCCGCGCCGGCAGCACCCACCGCTTCACCCTCGGGTACGCCCCGACGTACGCCGGCGCCGCACCCGCGCTGCCCGACGCCGCCGAGGTGGTGGCCGGGACGGTCGCCGGCTGGCGGTCCTGGTCGGCGCTGCACGACTACCGGGGCGAGTACCGCGACGAGGTGCGGCGCAGCGCGCTCGCGGTGCAGGGCATGACGTACGCGCCCAGCGGCGCGGTCGTCGCGGCGGCCACCACCTCGGTGCCGGAGCGGCTCGGCGGCGACCGCAACTACGACTACCGCTACGTCTGGCTGCGCGACTTCAGCCTCACCCTCCAGGCGCTCTGGCGGGCGGCCTGCCCGGACGAGGCGGACCGGCAGTTCACCTGGGTGGCGCGGGCGATGGGCCGGATCGGCGACGAGCCGGTGCCGATCATGTACGGCGTCGAGGGGGAGCGGGACCTGACCGAGCACGACCTCGACCACCTGGCCGGGTACGAGCACAGCCGGCCGGTGCTCGTCGGCAACGACGCCTGGCGGCAGCGGCAGAACGACGTGCTGGGCGAGGTGCTCGACGCCGCCTGGCTGATGCGGTACTACCTCGACCCGATGTCACCCGAGGTCCGCGACCTGCTGCGTACGCTCGCCGACCAGGCCGAGCGCGGCTGGCACCGGCCCGACGCGGGGATGTGGGAGGGGCGCGGCCCGGAGCGGCACTACGTGTCGTCGAAGGTGGAGTGCTGGACCGCGCTGGACCGGGCGGTCCGGTTCGGCTCCCGCATCGGCGAGCCCGCCGACGTGGCGCGCTGGGCCGCCGCGCGCGACGAGATACGGGCGGCCGTGCTCACCCACGGCTGGAACGAGCGGGTCGGCGCGTACACCGGGGCGTTCGGGTCCGACGACCTGGACGCCTCGGTGCTGGTCATGCCGCTCGTCGGTTTCCTGCCGGCGCACGATCCGCGGATGCGCGCCACGATGGACGTGCTGGAGCGGCGGTTGTCCCGCGACGGGCTGCTGCGCCGCTGGGACGGCGACCCGGCCGGGTTCGTGATCTGCTCGTTCTGGCTGGCCGCCTGCCTGGCCGAGGCGGGGGAGCTGGACCGGGCCCGGCGGCTGTTCGAACGGCTCGCCGCCCGCACGAACGACCTCGGCCTGTACGCCGAGCAGATCGACCCGGACACCGGCGAGCAGGTCGGCAACTTTCCGCAGGCGTACTCACACATCGGCCTGATCATCGCCGCCGGCCGCATCACCGACGCCGCCGCCCGCGCCCCGGCCCCCACCTCCCACCGCCACCCCGCGCCCGCTTCGCGTCGATCATGAGGTTGACGCCGAAGTCGATCTCCCTGAGCGCCGCCAACTTCATGATCGCCGCGGGCAACGGGGGGTGGGGGAGGATGAGGGGGTGGAACTCGTGATCATGGCGGACACGCATGTGCCCAAGCGGGCGCGGGATCTTCCGGCGGCGCTGTGGGCGGCCGTCGAGGCCGCGGACCTGGTGGTGCACGCGGGGGACTGGGTGGACGTGGCGCTGCTGGACGCGCTGGAGGAGCGGTCGCGCCGCCTGGTCGGCGTGTACGGCAACAACGACGGGCCGGAGCTGCGCGCCCGGCTGCCCGAGGTGGCCTGCGTCGAGCTGGACGGCCTGCGGGTCGCCGTGGTGCACGAGACCGGCCCGAAGGCCCGCCGCGAGGAGCGCTGCGCCGCCGCGTACGGCGACTGCGACCTGCTCGTCTTCGGGCACTCGCACATCCCCTGGGACACCGTCGCCCCGGGTGGTCTGCGCCTGCTCAACCCCGGCTCCCCCACCGACCGGCGGGCGCAGCCGTACGCCACCTACCTGACCGCGCGGGTGGCGGCGGGGCGGCTCGACCGGGTCGAGCTGCACCGCCTGCCCCCGCGCTGACCGGCTCAGCGGCCCCGGCCGGTCTCCGCCTGCAACTCGTCGATCCGCCGGGACGCCTCGGCCTTGGTCAGCCCTTCCGGCACCGGCTCGCCCGCCTCCTGGGCCAGGGTGTGCAGGTACGACTCCTGGGCGGCGGTGGGCGGCTCGTCGCCGGTGACCCAGTCGTCCGGGTCCTTGACGGCGGCGTCCGGGTTCACGTTCCTGCCGTTGGTGTTGGCGCGGTCGGCCATGCTGATCACCTCTCCTCGAACAGGTGTACCACTACCCCCGGCCCGGCTGGTTCATGCCGCCCGCCGCCTACGATCAGCTGGTGACGGCGGAGCGGGCGGGCGTGGTGGTGGTCGGTGCGGGCGTCGCCGGGGTGGCGTGTGCGACCGAGCTGGCGCGGGCCGGTGTCCCGGTGCGGGTACGCGAACGGGCCCGGGTCACCGGCGGGCGGATGGCCAGCAAGCGCTTCGACGGCCGCCCGGCCGACCTGGGCGCCGCGTACTTCACGGTGGACGACCCGGACTTCGCCGCCGTGGTGGACCGGTGGCGGGCCGCCGGGCTGGCGCGGGAGTGGACCGACACGCTCGTCGCGTACGGGCCGGGCGGGCGCGAGCAGGTCACCGGCCCGATGCGCTGGGCCGCCCCGCGCGGGCTGCGCTCACTCGTCGAGCAGCTCGCAGGCGACCTGCCGGTGACGCACGACCGGCTGGTGATGAGCGTCGAGCCCGGCCTCCGGGTGGACGGCGCCGAGGCCGAGGCGGTCGTGCTCGCCATGCCCGGCCCGCAGGCGGCGCTGCTGCTGGACCCGGCGCTGGCCGAGGCGACCCGGGCGGTGGCCGCGCAACGCTGGTCGCCGGCGCTGAGCGGGGTGCTGCACTTCCCGGCCCGCCGCTGGACGGACTTCCGCGGGGCGTTCGTCAACGGCCACCCCGTACTCAGCCTGGTCTGCGACGACGGCGACCGCCGTGGTGACGGCGCGCCGGTGCTCGTCGCGCACACCACAGCCGAGTTCGCCGCCGGGCACCTGCTCCAGCCCACAGCCGCCCGCCCGGCGATCGAGCAGGCGGTCCGCGACCTGCTCGGACTGCCCGAGCCGGCGGTGTCGGCCCACGTGCACCGCTGGACGTACGCGTCCCCGGCCGCGCACGCCGGGAGCGCCACGTTCCACCTGGACGACGACGGCATCGGTCTGGCCGGTGACGCGTTCGGCCGCCCGCGCGTGCAGACCGCCTGGCGCTCCGGACGGGACCTGGGCCGCGCGCTCGCCGCCCGGCTGGGCTGACAGCCCTCGGCCCGGGCCGGTCAGCCGGTGGCGCCCACCGGTTGCGCCGTCGACCCGGCCCGCGTGTCCTCGCCGGTGCGTTCGCCCTCCCGGTCCAGCAACTGCATGACCGGTGTCGCGGCGATCCCGTGCGCCACCACCGACACCACCACCACGAGACCGACTGTGGCCCAGACCAGATCCGCCTGCGGGAAGTCGGTCTTGCTGGTGGCGTACGCCAGGTAGTAGAACGAGCCGACGCCGCGGATGCCGAACAGCGAGATCACCCAGTGCTCGGCCGGTTTGCCCGGCGCCCCGCGCAGCGACAGCCATGCGGCCAGCGGCCGGATCACCAGCACCAGCGCCAGCCCGGCCAGTGCCGCCGGCCAGGTCAGCGGCGCGAGCAGCCCGCCGATCACCGCGCCGCCGAACAGCAGCAGCAACAGCACCGTGAGCAGCCGCTCCACCTGCTCGGCGAAGTCGTGCAGCACGGAATGGAACTCGTGCGTACGCTCGGCGGCCCGGATCGCGCGGGCGGCCACGAACACGGCCAGGAAGCCGTACCCGCCGATCACCTCGACCAGCCCGTACGCGAGGAACGTCGCGGCCAGCGCGAGGAAGCCCTCGGAGTGCCGGGCCAGCCGCAGCTTGCTCGGGGCACGGAAGAACAGCTTGCCGAGCAGCCAGCCGACGAGCAGCCCGCCACCCACCCCGGCGGCGAGCTTGTAGAACACGTCCACCGCGAACCACTCGGCGAGCCAGCCGGACGGCGCGAGCCCGGTGGTGGCGATCGCGATGGCCGCGTACACGAACGGGAACGCGAGCCCGTCGTTCAGGCCCGCCTCCGAGGTGAGCGCGAAGCGCACCTCGTCCTCCGAGTCCTCCACATCGGTCGGTTCGCCCACCTGCACGTCGGAGGCGAGCACCGGGTCGGTCGGCGCGAGCGCCGCGCCGAGCAGCAGCGCCGCGGCCGGCACCAGACCGGCCCACCACCAGCCGAGCAGCGCCACCGCGGCGATGCACAGCGGCATGGCGATCGCGAGCAGCCGCCACGTCGACGACCAGCGGGCCCAGCTCAGCGGACGGTCGATCTTCAGGCCGGCACCCATCAGCGCGACGATCACCCCGACCTCGGTGAGGTGGGTGGTCAGTTCCGGCCAGCGCAGCGGGTCCGGTGTGGGCAGACCGGTGGGCAGCACGAACACGAGCATGCCGAGCCCGAGGAACGCGATCGGCATCGACAGCGGCCGCCGCTCCAGCACCCGGGGCAGCACCCCGGCCAGCAGCGCACCGACGCCCAGCAGAGCGAACGCGACATCGACCGGTTCCACGACACCACCCTTCCGACGCCCGGCGGCCGGGCGGTGGAGTCCAGCAGTGCCCCGAAGCGGGTCCGGTTAAGCGTGCGCGTGCCCGCCGGTTGACCGCCGGTCAGCCGAGCGTGCCGATGGCGCTGTCCGGCAGGGCGTGCAGCAGCGCCGCCGGGTCGTCGTAGACCGCCACCGCGCCCGCGCCGGCCAGCTCCGCCCGGCCGGTGCCGCCGCAGGTCAGGCCGATGCACGGGATGTCCAGCTTGCCGGCGGCTGCCACGTCCCAGACCGAGTCGCCGACGAACACCACCCGCTCGGCGGTCAGCCCCGACTGCTCAAGCGCGGCGACCAGGATGTCCGGCGCCGGCTTGCTCTCCTGCGCGTCGGCCGACGAGGTGACCGAGTCGATCACGTCGTCCGCGTCCAGCGCGGCCCGCAGCGCTGTCACCTCGTGCTCGGCGGCCGAGGTCGCCAGCACCACCCGCAGCCCGCGCTCGGCGCAGGCGCGCAGCAGTTCCCGGGCACCGGGCAGCGGCGCCAGCCGCTCCCAGTACTCCGCGTACAGCGCGTCGTGCGCGTCGCGCAGCCGGCCGTCGGCGTCCCGGTCCCGCTCGGCGCCGAGCAGGTGGTCGAGCAGCTTGTCCGAGCCCATGCCGATGGACCTGTGGATCCGCGCCATCGGCACCCGGTGGTCGGCCTGGCGCAGCGCCTCCCACCAGCTCACCGTGTGCAGGTACGTCGTGTCGACCAGGGTGCCGTCCACGTCGAACAGGACACCGCGTCGCTTGTCGTCGGCCATGTCCGGCTCCTACCCGGCCGGGGCGTCGCCGACGCGCGGCTCACCCGCCGGAATGAGGATCTCGAACCAGACCGTCGAGCCGCGTACGGTCGGGTCGGTGCCCCAGGCGTCGCTCAGCTCCTCGATCAGGCCGAGCCCGCGGCCGCGGCTGCTGAGCGTGTCGGTCTGCGCCCGGGTGACCTGACCCCGGGTGCCCGAGTCGGCAACCGACACCAGCAACCGCTCGGCGGACAGGTCGACCTCGACCCGGGCGGCGGTGCCGGCGTGCAGCAGCGCGTTGGTGGTCAGCTCGCTCGTGCACAGCACCGCCGCGCCGATCACCGCCTCCGGCACCCGCCACTCGCCGAGCTGCGCGGTCATCCAGTGCCGGACCCGGCTCGGCGCGGTCGGCTCGGCCGGCACCTCCATGCTCGCCGACCGGCTGGGGCGCACCGCGTACTCGACGGCGAGCACCGCCACGTCGTCCTCGGTGGCGCCCGGCACCGACGCGGTCGCCACCGCGCACAGCGCGCGCGGGTCGCCGCCGGCCGCCCCGGTCACCGCCGCGCCCAGCCCGGCCATCCCGGCGGCCAGGTCCTGCCAGCGCCGCTCCACCACGCCGTCGCTGTAGAGCAGCAGCGTGTCGCCGGGGCGGAACGGCACGGTGGCGGTACGCGCCCGCCCACCCAGGCCCAGCGGAGGAGCGGGCGGCACGTCGACGAACTCGGCCACCGCCGCGCCGGGTCCGGCGCGCCGGATCAGCGGCGCGGGATGACCGGCGCTGGCCAGCGTGACCAGCTCCCGGTCCGCGTCGACCACGCCGAAGACCACTGTCACGAACAGCTCCTGGGTGCCGCCCTCGACGCCGAGGCTGGCCACCAGCCGGTCCAGCCCGTCGAGCACCGCGTCCGGCCGGGAGTCGACCAGGGCGAGCGCGCGCAGCGCGGCGCGTACCTGGCCCATCCGGGCGGCGGCCTGCACGTCGTGCCCGGCCACGTCGCCCAGCACCACGCCCAGCGCGCCGGTCGGCAGCAGGAACGCGTCGTAGAAGTCGCCGCCGGCCGCGTTGCCGTCCACGCCCGGGTCGTAGCGGGCGGCGATGCGCAGCCGGGGCAGGTCCGGGAGCCGTTCCGGCAGCATGCTGCGTTGCAGCATCTGGGCGGTGCCGTGCTGGGTCTCGAAGCGGCGGGCCCGCTCGGCGGCCTGGCCGACCAGCTCCGAGGAGGCGGTCAGCAGCGCCCGTTCGGCGGGGGACCAGGGGCGCGGCGTCCGGTAGCCCACTGTCAGCGAGCCCCGGACCACCGTGGTACGCAGCGGCAGCGCCGCCAGCGCGCGGATCTTCTCGTCGTGCCGGTCCGCCGCGACGCCGCGCAGCGGCTGCCCGTCGGCGGTGAAAGAGGCCACGCCGCTGCGCGCGGTCACCACCGCGGGCAGCGGTGACTCGGCGGACATCCGGCGCCACAGCGGGGGCAGCCGCTCGTCGGCCTCGTCGAGCAGTTCGCCGCGGATGCGGCGGACCAGCCGCCACGCGCTGCCCTCGTCCACCGCGAACGACACCCGGTCGGCGTCGAAGGAGTGCAGGCAGTAGCGCAACGTCACCCGGGCCACGTCGTCAAGCGTGAGCGTGCCGGCCAGTGCCGCCGCGAAGTCGCTCAGGCTCTGCAACTGCTGGGTCAGCTGGGTGGTCTGCGCCGAGACGGTCAGCACGCCGACGATGCGGCCGGTGGAGTCGCGTACCGGGCAGTGGCCCCTGGTGAACACGGCCGGCTCGGCCGGGTCCTGCCGGTCGGCCGGCAGCACCGCCTCCCGTTGCAGGAACGGCTCGCCGTGCCGGTAGACCCGTTCCAGCGCCTCGCCGGCGCTCGGGTCGCGCCACACCTCGGCGAACGCCTCGGCCGCCGGCCGGCCCAGCGCGTCCGGGTGCCGGTCGCCGATCAGCTCGGCGTACCCGTCGTTGTAGAAGACCACCAGGTCGTCGCCGAGGAGCAGGGCCATCGGTACGGGGGAGGCGAGCACCACGTCCGTCACGGCGCGTACCGCGGGATCCCAGGTGTGCGGAGCGCCCAGCGACGTGCCGGCCCACGGGTGGGCGGTCCCGGCCGCCTGCCCGCCGACGACGGGATCGGTGGGCGCTCCCGGTGCGGGGGCGGACGGTGTGGGAACCCGACCGACGGTGCCTGGCATGACCGCAGCCTAACCGGAGCGTGGCCGGGTGGTTCCGATCATGCGTCCGTGGCGGGTGCGGGTGCCGGGCGGCGCGGATGTTCGGGCAGGTCAGACCGGTTCGGCAGGGCATGTCGGGAAATTGCCCCGGTCCGGCTCGGCGTGCTGCCCAGGTCACCGGGTATGCGGGCGGCGCAGTTCACGCGACAGGAGGGACATCATGCCGAAAACCCTCGCGGTCGGACAGGTCGACATCAGTGCGGCCTGGACCGACTTCTGGAGGTCGGTGCTGCTCTTCGTACCGCGGGCGATCGCGTTCATCGCGATCCTCGTCGTGGGTTGGCTCATCGCCCGAGCCGTCCTCAAAATCGTGGACGCGGCACTGGAACGGGTGGGATTCGACCGCGCCGTCGAACGCGGCGGCGTCAAACGGGCCCTGGAACGCACCAAGTACGACGCCAGCGACATCCTGGCCAAACTGGCCTACTACGCGGTCCTGCTGTTCACCCTGCAGTTCGCCTTCGGGGTGTGGGGACCGAACGCGATCAGCGACCTGATCCGCGGGGTGGTGTCCTGGCTGCCGCGGGCCTTCGTGGCGATCGTGATCGTGGTGATCGCCGCCGCCATCGCCAACGCCGTCCGGGACCTGGTCTCCGGCGCGCTGGGTGGGCTCTCGTACGGCCGGGTGCTGGCCGACGTGACGGCGATCTTCATCCTGGCGCTCGGCATCATCGCCGCGCTGAACCAGGTGGGCATCGCCACCACGGTGACCACGCCGGTGCTCGTGGCGTTCCTCGCCACCGTGGCCGGCATCCTGATCGTCGGTGTCGGTGGTGGTCTGGTCAAGCCGATGCAGGACCGCTGGGACGGCTGGCTGCACCGGGCCGCCGAGGAGTCCCGGGCGATCCGGCAGCAGCGGCAGGCGCAGCAGGCCGGCCGGGGCGACTACGAGCGGCGGATGGCCGACCGGGGCGGGCAACCGGCACCGGCGGCGCAGCAGTCGTCCATGTCGGGCGCGGGCACGTACCGCTCCGGCGAGGCAGGGGACGAGACACAGCAGTTCCGCCGGCCGAACGGCTGACGGCAACGGGTGACGGGGTGTCCGCGGGGCGATCGCGGGCGCCCCGTAGCCGTGTCCGGGTCAGGCCAGGTGGCGCGGGTCCAGCCCGCGGGCCAGCAGGCACACCGCGAGCAGGCGGGTGAGCGTCCAGTCCGGCTCGGACCAGTCCACCGGCTCGGCCGGCGGCGTCCAGCCGTACTCGGCCGCCGCGTCGCGCAGCCCTTCGACGTACCCGGCGAGCGCCGCCACCGTCAGTGGCCGGCGGTCGCCGTCGAGGCTGTCGCGTACCCCGGCGGCGTGCTGGTCGACCTCGGCGAGCAGCCCGGGGTTGGCGTGGGCCGCGGCGAGGCCGGCGGTGCCGACGGTGACGGTCAGCGAGGTGAGGGTCGTCCGCGCGGCCACGGCCGCGGAGCGGCGGGTCGCGACCCGGTTGTTCGGCACGCGCATGGTGTCCGAGGCTAACGCCGCCCGCCGCGGGCCGGCCTCGGCCGAGCGGGGGATGCCCGGGTCGTCCGGGGGAGCCGTCTCGTCGTCCGGCGGGATTGAGTCGCCCGTGCGGGGGCAGAAGTCCGGTACGCAGACCACGCGACCGGGGTCACGGAGGGACACGATGGGACAGCGGGCCGACGGACCGGACCGGGCACACCGGCGCCCGGAGGGAGTGAGTGACGCCACGGTCGAGGCGCTGGGCAAGCTCAGCGAGGCCCTGGAGTGCGTCGAGCGGGCCCGCGGCCACCTGTACGAGCTGCACCAGCTCATCGGCCACGCCGACCTGATGCTCGACGACGCGGTGGAGATGTTCCGCGCCGCCGGTCACCCGGCGCTCGCCGAGCGGATCGACAGGGAACTGCTCGGCCGCAACGTCATCGCCGGGCGGTGGACGTTCCAGATCGTCGAGGACTTCGACGACGGGTACTACGCGCTCTTCCGGGAGCTGGACCGGCAGGCCCGCGACGAGCTGGTCGAGGGCCGGCGGCACCTCTACGAGGCGGAGATGAAGGAGCGCCGCCGCAGCCGGGGGATGCCGGGGCACGAGGCGCGCCCCGGCACGCGCTGACTCAGTCGGAGGAGCGGGCGTCGGCCGGGCGGCGGCGGGCGCCGTCGTCGGCGATGATCACGGTCGCGACCATCAGCGCCACCACCAGGCTGAACAGCCAGGAGCTGTCCTCGGTGAACCGGGCGGAGACCGGAGCCTGGAGCGCGGCGAGCAGGAAGCCCAGCCACGCGAGCTTGCGCTGACGGTTGGAGAGGAAACCGGAGCCCTGTTGCATCCCGAAAGTCTTGCGCGCATCAGGGGGAGTGCCGTCAGCCGTTCGGCCGATTCTAGATGGGCTGTCCGTTTTCCCGGCCGTCCGTACCGCACTTTTTGTCGTTTCGGCCGAGCATGAATCCGGCGGCTGCGGGCATCGGCACGGGTGCCGCAGCCGCCGGCGGATCACATGCTGTCGGGGCCGGTCCGCCCGATCGTCGACGGCCGGTAGGCCCGGTCCGCATCGGTCATCTCACGCCGCTCGGCCTCCGGGCCGGCGCCCCGGTCCACCGCCTCCGGGCCGTGCCCGAACGCGGCCTCCTCGCCGGCGTCGTTGGCGGTGACGTCGTCGCCCTGGCCGTCCGTGGCCGACCGGGCGATGGCCTGGTCCAGCTCGTGCAGGGGAGTGCGGTCCTCGTCGCGCCACACGTGGCGGTCGTTGTCGGTCATTCCCCTGCGGTACCCGGACCGGATGATCGCAAACGGCCGGACACGGCGATGGCCGCCGGCACCGCCGGCGGCCATCGAAACTCGGGTACGGGGGAGGTGGCTCAGGGGGTGGGGCGGTCGACAGCGCCGCGCCAGGCGCCGGTCTCCTGACCGCGCCGCTCGATGAACTGCTTGAACCGCTCCAGGTCGCCCTTGGCGCGCCGGTCGACCACGCCCAGCTTGTCGCCGGCCTGCTCGACCACGCCGTGCGGCTCGAACTCCATCTGGAGCGTGACCCGGGTGTGCCCCTCGTCGAGGCGGTGGAAGGTCACCACGCCCGCCTGCTGGGTGCCCCCGGTGGAGCGCCAGGCCACCCGCTCGTCCGGCAGCTGCTCGGTGATCTCGGCGTCGAACTCGCGCTTCACGCCCGCGATCTCGACGGTCCAGTGGGTCATCGTGTCGGAGAGCTGCCGCACCTCCTGCACGCCGTCCATGAAGTGCGGGAACTCCTCGAACTGGGTCCACTGGTCGTACGCGGTCCGGATCGGGACGTCCACGTCCACGTGCTCGGTAACGCCACTCATGTCGGGGTTCCTCCTCTTCCGCCGGTGTGTGTCTCGTACGGGCCGTGGGCCGGCCCGCTCACCAGCGCGTCGTCTCGTTCCTGTGCCCGAGTGCGGCCCACACCTCGGAGATCGTCTGGTAGTGGGCGCCCGCGGGCAGGGTCTCCAGGGCGGCGACGATGTCCGTCGGCGCCTCGTTCTCCCGCGCGTTTGCCAGCAGCGCCTCCCGGTCACCGGGCAGGGCGGTCATGGTGATGAACCGTCCCAGCCGGCTGCGCGCCTCGACGTCCTCGGAGCTCATGCCCTGCGGCGTGCCGCTGCGCAGCTCCCCGGCCGGCGCCGTGGTGGCCTCCGGCTGGTCCTCGCCGGCCGGCTCGGGGATCCGGAACTCCTCGGCCCGCGAACCGCCGGTCCCGGTGCTCTGGACGAGACCGCTGACCTCGCTGCTCATCTGGTCGTCGACCCTGGGCGAGTGCTTGCTGCTGCCACGTTCCATGCCTTGGGAGATGCCCCGGGGGATCGCCGGTAAACCGGCGCGGGCCGGGAGAGCCGGTCATCCGGGCGGCAACCGGTCGGCCGTCTTCTCCCCGTCCGCCTTCTCGTCGTCGGCCGGGGAGCGCGGCGGCAGCACCGGGTCGTCCGGCTCCTCGACCCCCGCCTGCATCGCCCGCCCGCGTTGCAGCTCGGCGTTCACCTGCACGCCGAGCATCAGCGCGCAGTTGGACAGGTAGAGCCACACCAGGAACGCGATGACCGCGCCGAGACTGCCGTACGTGACGTCGTACGAGCCGAAGTTCGCCACGTACAGGCCGAAGCCGAAGGAGGCGAGCACCCAGGCCACGAGCGCCAGCGCGCCGCCCGGGGTGAGCCAGCGGAACCGCGGCTGGCGGACGTTCGGCGCGATCCAGAACAGCAGCGACAGCAGCGTCATCGCGACCACGGCGAGCAGCGGCCACTTCGCCACCGACCACGTGGTGCGGGCCACCGCCCCGGCGTGCAGCAGGTCACCCACCGCGTCGGTGACCGGGCCGCTGACGATCAGCCCGGTGGCCACCACCGCCAGCAGCACGATCGTCACCGCGGCCATGCCGATCTGCAACGGGCGCAGCCGGTAGAACGGCCGTCCCTCCCGTACCCCGTAGATCGCGTTGGAGGCGCGGGTGAACGCACCGATGAACCCGGACGCGGACCAGAGGGCGCCGAGCAGACCGAAGCTGAGCAGCACCTTCGCCGAGCCCTGCTGCTCGACCACGTTGCGCACCACGCCCACGAACGCGTCGTTGCCGACCACCGAGCCGGCGCCGATCTCCCGGGCCAGGTCGATCACGGTGTCGACGGTGCGCGGGCCGTCGGAGACCAGGCCGACCAGCGCGACCACCACGATCGTGGACGGGAACAGGGCCAGCACGCCGTAGTAGGTGAGCGCCGCGGCCCAGTCCGCGCAGTTGTCAGTGACGAAGCCCTTGCCGCTGCGTACCAGCACGCCGCGCCAGGTGCGCCAGTTGAGCTGGCGGATCCGGCGGGGGAGACGGGACCGCGTCCGGCCGTCGACCGTCTGTGGTGTCGTCACGGTCATGTCCGCCTCCTCCAGGCCCCGCCACCGGGCGTGGCCGGGCGGTACCCCCGGGGGGAAATCGACAAACCGGGTGCCGGTTTGCCCGCCGGGCGGGAGGGAACCACACCAGACACCCGATCGAGACTCCAGAAGGAGGACGAGATGCCCGGGCGCGAGGTACTGCCCAGCACGCTGCGGCGCTCCCCGGCGAAGGCGCAGCGGACCTGGGAGAAGACACACGACTCGGCGGTCGAGACGTACGGCGAGGGGGAGCGGGCGCACCGCACCGCCTTCGCCGCGGTCAAGCACGAGTTCGAGAAGGTGGGCGACCACTGGGAGCCCAAGGGCCGCAAGGGGCCCAGCGACAAGCAGGCCGAAGGCGGCGGCCCGGCCCGGCGCGCGCCGACGGCCGGCGGGGTGGACGCCAACGCCACCAAGGACCACCTCATGGAGGTGGCGAAGAAACTGGACGTGCGTGGCCGGTCCCGGATGACCAAGCCGGAACTGGTCACGGCGATCGAGAAGGCCAACAACAACGCGACCCGCAAGGCCCGCGGGGGTCGCTGACCCCTGGGGGTACGCGTCGAGCCCGGGACCGAGGCGGTCCCGGGCTCGCTCTGTGCCGTCTCACCAGTGGCCGCCGCCCGGCGCCTCCAGGTGCACCGCCTTGACGGTGCTGAACTCGTCCAGCAGCTCCGGGCCGTACCCGAAGCCCTGGCCACTGCCCCGGCGCGGCTGGGCCGCGCCACCCGGCGCCCCGCCGAACACCGAATTGATCTTCACGGTGCCGACCGGCAGTTCCCGCCAGGCGCGCTGGGCGTGGCTCATCGAGCCGGTCAGCACTGTGGCGGCCAGCCCGTACGGGGAGTCGGCCGCGCAACGCAGCCCCTCGCTGAACGAGTCGACCACCACCACCGGGGCTACCGGCCCGAACGTCTCCTCCCGGACCAGCGCCATGTCGTGGCGGCAGCCCTCGACCACGGTGGCCGGGTAGAACGCGCCCGGTCCGTCCGGCAGCACGCCGCCGGCGCGTACCCGGGCACCGTCGGCGAGCGCGGCGGTCACCTGCCCGTGCACGTGGTCCCGGTGCCGCCGGTCCACGAGCGGCGCGAGCTGTGTGCCCGGGTCACGGCCGGGGCCCACTGTGAGCGCCTCGGCGCGCGCCACGAGCGCGTCCAGGAAGCCCTCGGCGACGTCGCGGTGCACGTAGATCCGCTCCACCGCCACGCAGATCTGACCGGCGTTGGCGAAGCAGCCGAGCGCCGCCTGTTCGGCCGCCCAGATCGGGTCGACGTCCGCGTCCACCACGAGCGGATCGCTGCCGCCGTTCTCCAGCAGCACCTTCGCCCCGGTACGCGCGCCCGCGGCGGCGATCACCCGGCCGGTCGCAGTGGAACCGACGTGCGCGATGACGTCCAGCTCCTGCCCGGCCAGCGCGGCGCCCACCTCGCCGCCGCCGGTGATCAGCGACAGCACCCCGGCCGGCAACGCCGAGTCCAGCGCGCGGGCGAGCAGCCAGCCGGTGGCAGGGGTCCGCTCGCTCGGCTTGTAGACCACCACGTTGCCGGTGACCAGCGCTGCGCCGAGCAGGCCGCAGGACACCGCCACCGGGTCGTTCCACGGGGTGATCGCGGCGACCACGCCGCGCGGCTCGGGAGCCATGAAGTCCAGCGCGCCGTGCGCGCCGTGCAGCGTCCGGCCGCCCCGTAGCGGGGCCAGCTCGGCGTACTGTCGCAGCGTGCCGACGCCCGCCGCCACCCCGCCCCGCGCGTCGTCGAGCGGCTTGCCCATCTCCGCCGTGGTCGCCTCGGCCAACTCGTCGGCCGCCGCCTCGACGGCGTCCGCCGCCCGGTGCAGCGCCGCGGCCCGGTCCGCGGGCGCGGTCGCGGCCCACTCCGCCGCCACGCCCCGGGCCGCCTCCACCGCCTTGGCCACCTCGTCGGCCGTCGCGACCGGCGTCCGCGTCACCGGCGACCCGTCCGCCGGATCGTGGACGACCAGCTCGCCGCCCTCGCCGCCGGCGCCCCACACTCCACCAATGAGCTGCGCAACCGTGTACATGCGGCCGTGCTTGCCCCGGCATGGGCTGGGCAAACGCGTTTCGCCCGGTGACCGGCCGGGTAGGCGGATCGGATGACCTCCACCGCAGACGCCGTCGTCATCGGGGCCGGGCACAACGGGCTGGTGGCCGCGAACCTGCTGGTGGACGCCGGCTGGGACGTCGAGGTCCTGGAGGCCACCGAGGCGCCCGGCGGGGCCGTCCGCTCCGCGTACGTGACCGCGCCCGGTTACCTCAGCGACCTCTACAGCTCCTTCTACCCGCTCGGCTACGCCTCCCCGGTGCTCGACGGGCTGGGCCTGGAACGGCACGGCCTGTCCTGGACGCACGCGCCGGACGTGCTGGCGCACCTGCTCCCGGACGGCCGGGCCGCAGTGGTCAACCGCGACCTGGACGCCACCGCCGCCTCGCTGGAGGCGTTCGCGCCCGGCGACGGGGAGCGCTGGCGGCACGCGTACGCCGACTGGTGCCAGGTGTCCGAGCCGATGTTGCAGACGATCACCACCCCGTTCCCGCCGGTACGCGGCGGGCTGGGCCTGCTGCGGCAGCTCCGGGTCGGCGGCGCGCTCCGGCTCGCCCGCCGCCTCGTGCTCCCGGTCCGCAAGCTCGGCGCGGAGCTGTTCGAGGGCGAGGGCGGCACTGTGCTGCTGGCCGGATGCGCCCTGCACACCGACCTGTCCCCGGAGGAGGCCGGCTCCGGCGTGTACGGCTGGCTGCTCGCCATGCTCGGCCAGCAGGTGGGCTGGCCGGTGCCGGTGGGCGGCGCCCAGAAGATCACCGACGCGCTGGTGGCGCGGCTGGCCGAGCGGGGCGGGCGGATCACGTACGGCGCCCGGGTCGAGCGGGTGCTCACCGCCCGGGGCCGGGCGATGGGCGTACGCACCGCAGGCGGCACCGACTGGCGGGCCCGGCGCGCCGTGGTCGCCGACGTACCAGCGCCTGCGCTCTTCCTCGACCTGGTCGGCGCGGCGGCGCTGCCGCCCCGGATGGTCGAGGACCTGGCGCACTTCAAGTGGGACGGCTCCACGCTCAAGGTCGACTGGGCGCTGTCCGCGCCGGTGCCGTGGAAGAACCGCGACCTGGCCGGCGCCGGCACCGTGCACCTGGGCGCCGACCTCGACGGCCTCACCACGTACGCGGCCGAGCTGGCCCGCGGCGAGCTGCCACGGGATCCGTTCCTGCTGGTGGGGCAGATGTCGGTGGCCGACCCGAGTCACTCACCGCCCGGCACCGAGTCGCTCTGGTCCTACACCCACCTGCCGTTCCGCCGGACCTGGCGGGCCGAGGAGGTGGCGGGGCACGTGGAGCGGATGGAGGAGGTGCTGGAGACGGCGGCGCCGGGTTTCCGGGCGTCGATCGTCGGGCGCCACGTGGCCGGCCCGGCCGACCTGGAGGCCGCCGAGCCGAGCCTGGTCGGGGGAGCGCTGGGCGGCGGCACTGCCGCGGCGTACCAGCAGTTGTTCCTGCGGCCGATCCCCGGCCTGGGCCGGGCCGACACCCCGGTGGACCGGCTCTACCTGGCCAGCGCCTCCGCCCACCCGGGCGGCGGCGTCCACGGCGCGCCGGGGGCGAACGCGGCGCGGGCCGCGCTGGCCCGCGACCGGGCCGTCACCGGCGCGGTGTACGCCCGGACGATCGCCGCCGCCCACCGCACCGTCTACCGCTGACCCGACCGCGCCTCCACCCGGATGCAGCCGTAGATCTTGGTACGAAAGTGCCCCTATGGGGGCCGTTTCCTACCAAGATCTGCGAGCTGTTCGCGACGAGGTGCTCAAAGCGGTGTCGGCTGACCGCCGACTGCGCCGACTGCTGATCGCCGCCGCGCAATCGACGGCTGACGGCCGTTCACGGTGTGTCACGCCGAGTATTCGGCGCTGCCCCGGCGGTATCAACGCACCGCCGCCTTTGCTCTGCACCCGCATACGCATCGGTCACGCACCGTGTCCGCGGCGGGCGCCCGGTGAAACGGTGTCCCGGACAGCGTCCCTGCTCAGGGTGGTGCTGCGCCGATGGCTGCAGAGCAAAGGGGCCGACGAGGAAAGTGGCGGGACGACCGCGCCCTCACGCGCGGTGACAATGACGCAGCGTGAGGGCGCGGTGGACGTGCGGGAGAGCGGGTCAGGAATCCAGGTTGCGGTGCCGGCTGCGCAGCTTGAACGGCATCAGCGCGCTCTCGATCTTCGTGGCGGTGGTCATCTTCGAGTCGCCGTCGCGGCGCTCCTCGAAGCGGATCGGCACCTCCAGGATCGTGTGGCCCAGCTTGGTGGCGAGGTAGTGCATCTCCACCTGGAAGCTGTAGCCGTTGGACTGCACCCGGTCCAGCCCGATCGCGCGCAGCGCATCCGCCCGCCAGATCTTGAAGCCGGCGGTCAGGTCGCGGATGCGTACCCGCAGCAGCGTGTGCACGTACAGGTTCGCCCAGCCGCTGAGCGCGCGCCGGTACAGCGGCCAGTTCTCGTCCAGCTCACCGCCGGGCACGTAGCGCGAGCCGATGACCACCGAAGCCTGGGTGGACAGCAGCGCGCCGAGCATGCCGGGCAGCGCCTCCGGCGGGTGCGACAGGTCGGCGTCCATCTGCGCGACGAAGTCCGCGCCGTCGTCGAGCGCCCGGCCGATGCCGTCCACGTACGCCCGGCCGAGACCCTCCTTGCCCGGGCGGTGCAGCACCGTCACCCGGTCCGGGTGCTCGATGGCCAGCTTGTCGGCGACCTCGCCGGTACCGTCCGGGGAGTTGTCGTCGGCGACCAGCACCTTCAGCCCCGGCAGCGGCAGCGCGAGGAGGCGCTCGACCAGCACCGGGAGGTTGCCCGCCTCGTTGTAGGTCGGAACGACGACGGTCAGGCGCGCATCCCCCCACGGGGAGGGTAACTGCACGGGTTCGATCATCACGGACATCCTCGGTCAGCCGACAGGTTCACCTGAGAGGGTAGCCAGTCCCTCGCGCGACAGCCGCACAGACGCCCCGCCACCGATCGATCACCGCTCCGGCTTCTGCCTCGTCGCGATGTCGGACAGCCGGGCAAGCGTCTCCCGGTTGCGAAGATGCAGCACCAGGTCGTTGAGCTTGGTCCGGACCCACCGCAGCGGTCCGGCGGCGAAGTCCTCGCCGATAGTCACCCGGGTCCTGCCGTCGTCCAGCGGCTCCAGGGCGAACGCCACGATCGCCTCCCCGGCCGGCCACAGCCCGGCGCGCAGCACCAGCCGGTGCGGCGCCTGGCACTCCAGCACCGTCGACTTGTCCTGGAGCGAGAACGGCCACGGCCCGGCCCGGTGGTGCAGCCGGCTGCCGACGCGCGGCCACGTGTCGTCCACGTCCCGCACGTGCGCGGTGCCCACCACCCAGTCGCTGTACGTCCACCCGTCCGCGAGCACCTCGAAGACCTGCTCCGGGGGCGCGTCGATCACCTTCTCCACAACCGCCATCACCGAGCGGTACCCCGGCGCGGGCCGTCGCTAACGGCGATCCGGGTTAGCTTCTCCGGGGCGGCGGGTATCGCCGGACCGGGCCGGTCGTGGCAGGCGTGCACCCGGCTGTGCGGCACCGGCGGGGCGGCCTGGCGCCGACGTCGACGTTTACTCCTCGGGGCCTCGGGAACCCGCCGCCCGTGCGACGGGACCACGAGCGGGATCAGTGCAGGTCAGCCCGGGTTGACCCGGGTGCTGACCGGTTCCCGTCCGGCCTGTACGACGCGGTCCTGCTGGACCGGGACGGCACGCTGGTGGAGGATGTGCCGTACAACGGCGACCCGGAGAAGGTCCGGCCGGTGCCGGGCGCCCGGGAGGCGCTGGACCGGTTGCGGGCGGCCGGGTTGCGGCTGGCGGTGGTCACCAACCAGTCCGGCCTGGCCCGGGGCTGCTTCACGGCGCACGACCTGCGTCTGGTCAACGCCCGGGTGGAGGAACTGCTCGGGCCCTTCGACCACTGGGCGATCTGCCCGCACGCCGAGGCCGACGGGTGCGTCTGCCGCAAGCCCGCGCCCGGCCTCGTGCACGAGGCCGCGGCCGCGCTGGGGACCACGCCGACCCGCTGCGTGCTGATCGGGGACATCGGCGCGGACACGGCAGCCGCCGCCGCGGCCGGCGCCGCCGCGATCATGGTGCCCACGCCCGCCACCCGGGCCGCCGAGGTGGCTGCCGCGCCCACTGTCGCGGCCGACCTGCCGGACGCGGTGGGCATCGTGCTGGCCCGGATGCGCCTGACGGCCGCGCCGCAGCCCGCGCGCCGGTCACGCCCGGACACGGTGCTGGTGGTGCGCAGCGACGCGGCGGGCGACGTGCTGGTGACCGGGCCGGGCATCCGGGCGGTCGCGGCCGGCGCGGAGCGGGTGGTGCTGCTGTGCGGGCCACGCGGCCGGGCCGCCGCCGAACTGCTCCCAGGCGTGGACGAGATCATCGAGGCGCCGCTGCCGTGGATCGACGCGCCCGCCCCACCCGTCGACCCCGGCGCCGTGCGCGCGCTGACCGACCGGCTGTCGGAGGTACGCGCCGACGAGGCGGTCGTGTTCACCTCCTTCCACCAGTCCGCCCTGCCCCTGGCCCTGCTTCTGCGCCTGGCCGGGGTACCCCGGATCAGCGCCATCAGCGACGACTACCCCGGCAGCCTGCTCGACGTCCGCCACCGTGTCCCGGCAGGCGTACCCGAACCCGAACGCGCCCTGTCCCTCGCCGCCGCAGCCGGCTTCGCGCTGCCCGGCCACGACGAACCGGCGCTGCGCATCCGCACCGACCGGCTTCCGCCGCGCGCGGCCGACGCCGGCGAGCCCGGCTACGTGGTCCTGCACCCCGGATCGTCGGTGGAGACCCGCGCCTGCCCCGAGGAACTGGCCACCCGCGTGGTCCGCGTGCTCGGCGCCGCAGGCTACCGGGTCGTGGTCACCGGCGGGCCGGACGAGCGGGAGCTGACCGCGCGCGTCGCCGCGGCGGGCGGCGTCGACCTGGGCGGGCGGACCGGGCTGGACGACCTGGCGGCGGTCATCGCCGGCGCCGGGGCGCTGGTGGTGGGCAACACCGGCCCGGCGCACCTGGCCGCCGCGCTCGGCGTGCCGGTGGTGAGCCTGTTCGCGCCGACGGTGCCGTTCGGGCAGTGGGGGCCCTACCGGGTGCCGACGGTGCGGCTCGGCGACGCGGGGGCGGCGTGCCGGGACACCCGCGCCACCGTCTGCCCGGTCCCCGGCCACCCGTGCCTGTCGGCTGTCGAGCCGGGACGGGTCCTGGAGGCGTTGCGGCTGCTCGGCGTGCCGGCGCCGGTGGCGGGCGGGGTGGCCGGATGAACATCCTGCTGTGGCACGTCCACGGGTCGTGGACGACCTCCTTCGTGCACGGCAAGCACCGCTACCTGGTGCCGGTCACGCCGGACCGGGGTCCGTACGGGCTGGGCCGGGCGCGCACCTACCCGTGGCCGGACAGCGCCGTCGAGGTCACTCCCGAAGACCTGCGCGACACCGACGTGGACCTGGTGATCCTGCAACGCCCGGAGGAACTCGACCTGGCGGCGGAGTGGCTCGGCCGCCGGCCGGGCCGGGACGTGCCGGCCATCTACGTCGAGCACAACACCCCGAAAGGCGACGTGCCGAACACCCGGCACCCGATGGCCGACCGCGACGACCTGCTGCTCACGCACGTCACCGCGTTCAACGAGCTGTTCTGGGACAACGGCGCGACCAGGACCACAGTCGTCGACCACGGCGTCGTACCGCCGAACGTCGAGTGGACCGGGGAACTCGACCGCCTCGCCGTGGTCATCAACGAGCCGGTACGCCGCTGGCGGGTCACCGGCACCGACCTGCTCGCCCGGTTCGCCGCGCTGGCGCCGCTGGACGTCTACGGCATGAAGGTGGACGGTCTCGCCGCCCACCTCGGCCTGCCCGAGGACCGGCTGACCAGCCACGACGACGTACCCCAGCACGCCATGCACGCCGAACTCGCCAAACGGCGCGCGTACCTGCACCTGTGCCGCTGGACCTCACTCGGCCTCAGCCTCGTCGAGGCCATGACCATGGGCATGCCCGTGGTGGCACTGGCCACGACCGAGGCGGTGGAGGCGGTGCCGCCTGCCGCGGGCGCGCTGTCCACCCGCGTCGACACGCTCGTCGATGCCGCCCGTGGCCTGCTGGACGACCCGGAGTCCGCCCGCCGGGCGGGCGCCGTGGCCCGGGCCGCCGCCCGGGACCGCTACGGCCTGGATCGATTCCTCGCCGACTGGGACCGGCTGCTGGAGGAGGAAGTATGCGCATCGCGATGATCTCGGAGCATGCCAGCCCGCTCGCCGTCCTCGGCGGGGAGGACGCCGGTGGCCAGAACACGCATGTCGCGGAGCTCTCCGCCGCGCTCGCGGCCGCCGGTCACGACGTGCGCGTCTACACCCGCCTCGACGCGGTGGATCTGCCGGTGAGCGTCCGCACCCCGGACGGGTACGAGGTGGTGCACGTACCGGCCGGGCCGGCCGAACCGGTGGCCAAGGACGACCTGCTGCCGTACATGCCGTCGTTCGGGCAGTGGCTGGCCGACCGGTGGCGCACCGGCGACTGGCAGCCCGAGGTGGTGCACGCGCACTTCTGGATGAGCGGGCTGGCGGGTCTCGCCGCGGCCCGCCGCGCGGGCGTGCCGATGGTGCAGACGTACCACGCGCTCGGCACCGTCAAGCGCCGCCACCAGGGCGTGCAGGACACCAGCCCGCCGGGCCGGGTCGAGCACGAGCGGAAGCTGGGCCGCTCGGTGGACCGGGTGGTCGCTCAGTGCCAGGACGAGGTCGCCGAACTGGTCCGGATGGGCGTGCCCCGGTCCCGGATGACTGTCGTGCCGTCGGGGGTGAACCTCACGACGTTCTCCCCGCTCGGCCCGGTCGCCGACCGTGACGGCGGCCGGGCCCGCGTCCTCACCGTCGGCCGGCTGGTCGAACGCAAGGGCTTCCAGGACGTCATCCGGGCCGTCGCCGAGGTGCCGGATGCCGACTGCGTCGTCGTCGGCGGGCCGCCGGCCGGGCTGCTGGAGACCGACCCGTACGCGTTGCGCCTGCGCGCGCTGGCCCACTCGCTCGGCGTCGCCGACCGGGTACGGCTGGTCGGCGCGGTCCCCCGGGAGGAGATGGGCCGCTGGTACCGGTCGGCCGACGTGCTCGTGGCCGCCCCCTGGTACGAGCCGTTCGGGCTCACCCCGCTGGAGGCGATGGCCTGCGGCGTACCGGTGGTCGCGACGGCTGTCGGCGGGCTGATCGACACGGTGGTGGCCGGACGCACCGGCGACCTGGTGCCACCCCGGGAGCCGGCGGCGCTCGGTGCGGCGATCCGGGGTCTGCTCGGCGACCGGATCCGCCGCTTCGCCTACGCCACCGCCGCGCTGGAGCGGGCACGCACCCGCTACTCCTGGGCCACCACCGCGGACCGCCTCACCGAGCTGTACGGCGAGGTGGCCACCGTGCGCCGCCCGACCCGGGTGGTCGCCTGATGACGGCCGGGACGCCGGCCGCCGGCGCGACGGTGCTGGAGGACCACCTGAGCCTGCTGGCCGCCGCGTTGCTGCCGCTGCGGGAGGCGGAGCAGATGCTGGCCCGCTGGGGCGAGGAGCTGGCGCAGCGGCTCGCCGCCGGTGGCCGGTTGCTGGTGGCGGGCAACGGCGGCAGCGCCGCCGAAGCCCAGCACCTCACCGCCGAACTCGTCGGCAAACTCCGCCACGACCGCCAACCCCTCTCCGCCATCGCCCTGCACGCCGAGACCAGCGCCGTCACCGCCATCGCCAACGACTACGGATACGACGAAACCTTCGCCCGGCAGGTCCGCGCCCACGGCCGGCCCCACGATCACCTCCTGCTCATGACCACCAGCGGCGCCAGCACCAACCTCCTCACCGCCGCCCACGCCGCACACCAGGCGGGCCTGCGCTGCTGGGCCTTCACCGGACCCGCACCCAACCCCCTCGCCGACCTCTGCCACGAGCATCTGGCGATCGACTCGCCGGACGGGCAGGTGGTGCAGGAACTGCACCTGGTGGCCTCGCACGTGCTCTGCGAGTACGTCGAACTGGCGCTGCCCGCCGCGCTCGCCGCCCAGCCGGCGGCCGGGCCGGTACGCGCGGGTGTCGAGGTCGTCGTCGGCGAGCCGGACCCGACGGCGCCGGCCGGCCGGGGAGGCCCGGCATGAGGGGACCGGTGGTGGTGCTCGGTGACACGCTGCTGGACCGCGACGTCGAAGGTCTGGTGAACCGGCTCTGCCCGGACTCCCCGGTGCCGGTGCTGGACGAGACCGTATCCGTCGACCGGCCCGGTGGCGCCGGGCTGGCCGCCGTCTTCGCCGCCGCGCAGGGCGCCGAGGTCGCGCTGGTCACCGCCGTCGCCGACGACGCGGGCGGGGCCCGGTTGGGCACGCTGCTCGCCGCCGCCGGGGTCCGGTTGTACGCGCTTCCGCTGGCCGGCGCCACCCCGGAGAAGATCCGGCTGCGGGCGCGCGGACGGGTGCTGCTGCGCCACGACCGGGGCGGGAGCGCCGGTGCGCCCGGTCAGCCCAGCGACGCCGTGCTGCGGCTGATCGCCGACGCGTCCGCCGTGCTGGTGAGCGACTACGGCCGGGGCGTGGCCGGGCATCCGGCGCTGCGCGCGGCGCTGGCCGCAACCCGGGCGCCTGTGGTCTGGGATCCGCATCCGCGCGGGCCGGCCGCCGTACCCGGGGTGCACCTGGCCACCCCGAACGAGCCGGAGGCCCGCGAGCTGGCCAAGACGCCGCCGGGCGGCTCCCGCCTGGCCGTCGCGTCGCGTAGCGCGCACGCCTTGCGCCGCCGCTGGCAGGCGCGCGCGGTGGCGGTGACGCTCGGCGGGGACGGCGCGCTGCTCAGCCACGCCGGGTCCACGCCCCTGGTGGTGCCGGCGCCGCCCGCCGAGGGGGACACCTGCGGGGCCGGCGACCGGTTCGCGTCCACCGCGACGTTGGCCCTGGCCCGGGGCGCGCTCGTGTCCGAGGCGGTGCAGGAGGCGGTCACCGAGGCGTCGGCGTACGTGGCTGGCGGCGGTGTCGCCGCCGCGCTGCCCGCGCCGGTGCGGGCGGTCGCCCCGGCGGTGGTCACCGGCGGCGGGGACCGGATCGGCGCCGGGGCGGCCGGCGAGGTGGTGGCGCGGGTACGTGCGGCCGGCGGCACGGTGGTCGCCACCGGCGGCTGCTTCGACCTGCTGCACGCCGGGCACGTGGCGACGCTCCAGGCGGCCCGGCAGCTCGGCGACTGCCTGGTGGTCTGCCTCAACTCCGACGCCAGCGTGGCGGGGCTCAAGGGTCCGGAGCGCCCGGTCGTGCCGCAGGGCGACAGAGGGCGGCTGCTCGCCGCGCTCGGCTGCGTCGACGCGGTGCTGATCTTCGACGAGCCGACACCGGAGGCGGCGCTGTCCTGGCTGCGCCCGGACATCTGGGTCAAGGGCGGCGACTACGCCAGCGGCGGCGGCCCGGAGACCTTGCCCGAGACGGAGATCCTGGCCCGCTGGGGCGGTCACACGGTGGTCGTGCCGTACCTCGACGGGCGCTCGACCACCGACATGATCGCGGCGGCGCGGGCCGGGCGGGGCAGCGGCGGCTGGCCGGCCGCGTCGGGCGACCCGGCCGAGGCCGTCGCGCAGGTCCGGTCCACGGCGAAGGGAGCACGATGAACGAGCGACGCATCCGACCCGGCGCGGTCGCGCCCGCCGGTCCGACGGTGGCGGCGTGAGCGCCGGCGCGCCCGGAGCCGGGCCGACCGTCCTGGTCACCGGCGGCTCCAGCGGGCTCGGCGCGGCGGTGGTCGCCGCGGTGGCCCGCGCCGGTGGGCGCCCGCTGGTGCTGGACCGGCAGCGCCCCGCCGACGGGGTGCCCTGGGTCGAGTGCGACCTGGCCGACACCCGCGCCGCCGAGGCCGCTACCCGCGACCTCGCGGAACGCTCCGGCGGGCTGGACGCCGTGGTCACCGCCGCCGGGATGGACGTGCCCGGGAAGCTGGCCGACATCCCGGCCGAGACCTGGGAGCGGATCGTCACAGTGGACCTGCTCGCCACCGCCGCGGTGATCCGGGCCGCGCTGCCCTGGCTGGAGGCGTCCCGGGGCAGCATCGTCACTGTGGCCTCCACGCTCGGGGTGAAGGCGGTCAGCGACGCGACAGCGTACTGCGCGGCGAAGTTCGGGGTGGTGGGCTTCACCCGGGCGCTCGCCGCGGAACTCGCCGGCGCTGTCGGCGTGACGCTGCTGATCCCGGGCGGGATGCGGACCGCGTTCTTCGACGAGCGGGACGCGCAGTACCGCCCCGGCCCGGACGCGGTGCTCAACGAGCCGGCCGACACCGCCGCAGCCGTCATGTTCGCGCTGTCCCAGCCGGCCGGCTGCGCGGTACGCGAGATGGTGGTCTGCGCCGCGCAGGAGTCCTCGTACCCGTGATCCTGGTGCTGCGGGCGCTCGGGGTCGGCGACCTGGCCACCGCCGTGCCGGCGCTGCGTGGCCTGCGCGCCGGCCTGCCGGGCCGGGAGCTGGTGCTCGCCGCGCCGGGCTGGCTGGCGCCGCTGGCGGAGCTGACCGGGGCGGTCGACCGGGTGCTGCCCACCGCCGGGCCGGACCGGATCGCGTGGACCGGCCCGCCCCCCGAGGTGGCGGTCAACCTGCACGGCCGTGGGCCGCAGTCGCACCGGGCGCTGGCCGCCGTACGCCCCGGCCGGCTGCTCGCCCACAGCAACCCGGGCGCCGGGCACCCGGACGGCCCGGCCTGGGACGACGACGAGCACGAGGTCCGCCGCTGGTGCCGCCTGCTGCACGCGTACGGGCTGCCGGCCGACCCGGGGGACCTGGCGCTGCGGCGTCCGGCGCTGACCGGCGTACCGGCCGGGGTGACGCTGCTGCACCCGGGCGGCAAGATCCCGGCGAAGCGCTGGCCGGCGGACCGGTTCGCCGGGCTGGCCCGGGAGCTGGCCGCGCGGGGGCACCGGGTGGCGGTCACCGGCTCGCCGGACGAGCGGGCGCTGGCCGAGCGGGTCGCCCGCGACGCCGGGCTGCCGCCGGAGGCGGTGCTGGCCGGCCGGACCGGACTGGCCGAGATGGCCGCGCTCGTCGCGGGCGCGCGGCTGGTGGTCAGCGGGGACACCGGCGTGGCGCACCTCGCCACCGGCTACGGCACTGCGTCGGTGGTGCTGTTCGGGCCGGTGCCGGCGGCGCACTGGGGCCCACCGCCGGACCGGCCCCGGCACCGGGCGCTGGGTGCGATCGAGCCCACGCCCGTCAACCCGGATTCGACCGGGTCGGGCGGGGTAGGAACCCACCCGACATTGGATGCCATCGGGATCGACGAGGTGGTGGCTGCGGTGGCAGACGTGGAACGGGTCTCCGGTGCGGTTGCGGCGTAGCGATCCGGGCCGGCCGGGATACGCGCGCCGGCGGCGCGGCAAGGGCTGGCTCTTCCTCGACCCGGCCGGCGAGCCGGTGCGCGACGCCGGGGAGCTGACCCGGCTGCGCGAGCTGGTGATCCCGCCCGCCTGGCGGGACGTGTGGATCTCGCCGTACCCGAACGGCCACATCCAGGCCACCGGCATCGACGCGGCGGGCCGCAAGCAGTACCTCTACCACCCGGGCTGGCGGCGCAAGCGCGACGAGGCCAAGTTCGACCACGTGCTGGAGGTGGCGCACCGGCTGCCCGCGCTGCGCGACCGGGTCACGCACGACCTGGCGCTGCGCGGCCTGCGCCGCGAACGGGTGCTGGCCACCGTCGCCCGGCTGCTCGACATGGGCGCGTTCCGGGTCGGCAACGACCAGTACGCCACCGGCGACGACCCCACGTTCGGCGTGTCCACGCTGCGCCCCGAGCACGCCCGCTCCCGGGGCGGCTGCGTGGTGTTCGAGTTCCCGGCCAAGGGCGGCATCGACCAGGTCCGCCGGATCGAGGACGCCGAACTGTGCCGGGTGCTGCTCAACCTGCGCCGTCGCCGGCGCGCCCAGGAACGGCTGTTCGGCTACTGGGACGGCCGCTCCTGGCGCGACGTGCGCAGCGACGAGGTGAACGACTACCTGCGCGACGCCAGCGGCGGCGAGATGACGGCGAAGGACTTCCGTACCTGGCACGCGACGGTGCTCGCCGCAGCCGAACTGGCCACTGTGGGTCCGCAGCGCTCCGCCACCGCCCGCAGGCGCGCCGTGGCGGGGGTGATGCGTTCGGTGGCCGAACTGCTCGGCAACACCCCGACTGTGGCCCGGACCTCGTACGTGGACCCGCGCGTGGTCGACCTCTACCACGACGGGGTGCTGGCGCCGGTGCAGCCGGAGATGCCGCGCGAGGCGGTGGAGAAGTCGGTGCTGGCGTTGCTGGAGGAGGAGGCCGGCTGACCGCCGACCGGCCCCGTCGGTCCTGGGGGGGAAGCGCGACGGGGCCGGAAATCTCGGCCGCCGGTGCGGTCCCGGGAAACATCACCGGGCGGGGCCGCCCGCGGCCGGGACCGCCGCGGACGCCGCGCCCGGCCCCCCGATATCCGCGGGCCCACCGCGAGCGGTACAGGCCCGGGTTTCAGTATGTACGGGACAGGTTGACGGCGGATGCCGTGCTGTTGACGATCCGTGCCGATTCCAGGTGACGGGCCCGGTACTCCTGCGGCGTCTCGCCCTGCGTGGTCCGGAAGACCCGGCTGAAGTGCGCCTTGTCCCGGAAGCCCCAGCGGGCGGCGATGACCTGGATCGAGCGGTCGCTCAGCGCCGGGTCGGCGAGGTCGCGGCGGCACCGGGCCAGCCGCTCGTCCCTGATGTACGCGGCAACTGTGGTCTCCTCGTCCTCGAAGAGCCGGTGCAGGGAGCGCACCGAGATGTGGTGCGCGTCGGCGATCGCGCCCGGGTCGAGCGTGGCGTCGCCGAGGTGCTGGCGCACGTACGCGCGTACCTGGGCCTGGAGGGCCCGGCGCCGGACCTCGGTGGGCATCTCGTCCTCGGAGACGAGGTTGCGGCCCAGCAGCGTGGCGACCAGGTCGAGACCGACGGCGCCGAGCCGCTCCGCGTCGGCCGCGTGGTACTGCTCGGGGTTCGCGGTGATCCGGATGAGGAAGTCGGCGACCAGCCCGCCGACGCCCTCCGAGCCGGACATCCGGCCGGCGAACAGGGGAGCGAGCCGGCGGGGCGGCAACGGCAGCGCGTCGTACGGCATCAGGGCCACGATCGAGTGGGCGTACGCGGACCCCGCGGGGTCGGCGTGGTGACTGACCTCGTGCGGGCGGGAGCAGTCGTAGAAGGTGAGGTCGCCGGGGCGGCACCGGGCGCGCTGCCCCTCCTGGTCGGCCTGGCTGGTGCCGCTGAGCGTCAGCGCCAGCAGGTAGTAGTCGGGGTCGGGGCGCTGGATCAGTTTCGAGGTGCGCACGCAGTCCACCGACGGGTAGCGGTAGCGGATGAGCTGCATCCGGCCCAGGTCGACGAACTCGGCCCGGGCGACGAAGTCGTCGGCGTGCGCGGTGCGCACCCGCAGCGGCGTCGGGGTGCTCGCCATCATGTCCAGCCACATGCCGAACCGCTCCCGCGGCGGCAGCGCCTGCGTGTCGAGGACCTGCCGGTGCAGCTTCCCGTCCATAGAACGACTCCCCGTGTTCGTCACGCCCTGCACAAAAAGGACGCCCCACGGGGCCGAAAAGCGACACCCGTGGGGCCGTGACGTCCGTCATTGACGGACCGGGGAAACCTCTGTTAGGAGTCCGTTCAGTCGTTCAGCACGTGGGACAGCCGGTCGCGGAAACGGCGCTCGGAGTCGGTCACCGCGTCGCCGCCGAGGCCCAGGATGCCGCCGGTGGAGGCCGCGCCCACCACCTGTTCGGCGATGTCCACCAGCCAGTGCCGGTACGCCCCGGCCTGCCCCTCGTCCACCCGCGCGGCGAGCAGCGCGGACGCCTGCCCGGCCCGGGCCAGCACGTCCTCGATCATCGCCTTCGGGTCCTGCGGCGTGATCACCGGCAGCTCCGCGCCGGTCTCCGGGTCGCCCACCCGGTCGACGACCTCGCCGGCCACCGCGGCGACCAGCGGGCTGGCCGACTCCCGGCCGGCGGCGATGGTCTCCAGCCCGGCGGCGTTCTCGGCCATGGTGCGACGGGTGCCGTCGGACTCGGCGGCGGCCGCCGCGGTGAGCACCGACTGCGGCAGCCCCACAAGCAGTCCCCACTCCTCGTCGGAGACGCCGAACCGGGTGTACGCCGGCTGCTCGATCACGATCAGGCCCCTTTCGCCGTGGTCGTCGTTGTCGACGGGCGCCCCCGCGGCGCCCGGGTCAGGCTAGTCCAGCTCCAGCAGGCCCTGTTCGGACACCACGCGCACGGACAGCGTCTTGTAGCCCACCTCGTCGAAGAGCACCGTCATCCGGTCCTCCTCGTAGCTGAGCACCAGACCGGCGCCCCACTCCGGGTGGCGTACCTGGCTGTGCACCGGGAACGGCCCGACCGCGCCGTCACCCGCCACACTGGTGCCCGCGTGGCAGTTGTCGCAGTGCCCGCAGACCTCGTGCATCTGCTCACCGAAGTACGCCAGCAGGGCCTGCCCCCGGCAGCCGGTGGTCTCGGCGAAGGCGCGCATCATGTCGGTACGCGACCGGGTCACTGTCTGCTGCCGTTCCGCCTCGGCCAGCGCGGCGCGGCCGGAGTCGGCGGCCGCCGGCGCGTACCGGGGTGCGCCGATGCGCTGCTTGGCCCGTGGCTCGGCGGCCCCGACCTGCTCCAGCAGGGAGAGGTACTGCCCCAGCTTGCGCGGACCGAGGCCGGTCAGCTCGCGCAGCTCCTTGCGGTTGCGGGCCTTGCCGCGCAGCACCGCGGCGAGTTCGGTCAGTTCCTTCTCGTCCGGCAGACCGCCGCTGAAGTAACGCTGGAGGCCGACGTCCTCGGCGCGCCACAGCAGCAGCACCCGGGCCGGCGATCCGTCGCGCCCGGCCCGGCCGATCTCCTGGAAGTAGCTGTCCGGCGAGTCGGGCAGCGCCATGTGCACCACCCAGGCGATGTTCGGCTTGTCGATGCCCATGCCGAACGCCGACGTGGCCACCATGATCGGCACCCGGTCGGCGAGGAACGCCTCGTGCAGCTCGTGCCGGGCCGCGGTGGGCATGCCGCCGTGGTAGAACTCGGCCGGGAAACCGGCGCCGGTGAGCCGCTCGGCCAGTTCCTCGGCCGCCCGCCGGGTCGGCACGTAGATGATGCCGGGCCGCTCGTCGTCGCGCAGCAGCGCGATCAGCCGCCGCCACCGGTAGTCGTCGGTCGGGCAGTGGGCCACCTCCAGGAAGAGGTTGGGCCGGTCCAGCCCGGAGACCACCACCTCCGGCTCGCGCAGCCGCAGCCGGGCGATGATGTCGTCGCGTACCGGCGGGGAGGCGGTCGCGGTGAGCGCCACCACCGGCGGGCGGCCCAGGCCGTCGATCAGGTGACCGAGCGCCAGGTAGTCCGGCCGGAAGTCGTGGCCCCACGCGGAGATGCAGTGCGCCTCGTCGATCGCCACCAGCGCCGGCTTCAGCTCGCGGACCTCGGCGAGCCGGTCCGGGTTGCTCAGCGCCTCCGGCGTGATGAACAGGAACTCCGCGCGCCCGGCGCGGATGTCCTCGATCGCCTCGGCCTGCTGGGCGGCGCTCTCGTCCGAGCTGATCCGCACCGCGCGCAGCTCCGGGCGCTGCCGTTCGTTGAGCGCGGCGATCTGGTCCTGCTGCAACGCCAGCAGGGGGGAGATCACCACAGTCGGCCCGGGGATCAGGCTGGCCGGGATCTGGTAGATCGCCGACTTGCCGGCGCCGGTGGGCAGCACCACCAGGGCGTCACGGCGCTTCATCACGGCGCGCATGGCGGCGAGCTGGTTGGGCCGCAGCGCGGTCCAGCCGAACAGGTTCCGCGCCGCCCGGCGCAGGCTGGAGGAGTGCGTGGTCAGTTTCATCAAGCGCCTCAGCTACCCCCGGCGATCCCGCGCGAAACCGGCACCGCCGCTCACCGCCCGGCGCGGATCAGCGGCGGAACATGGCCCGGATCGCGATCAGCAGGAACAGGCCGCCGACCACCAGGCCGAGCAGGCGTACGCCGGGGATGTCGGCGGCGCTGGTGGCGTCGGCGAGCGGCAGAGCGGACATGTGGGAACTCTCCCACGCGAGGTCCGGGGGCGCCAGCGGCTAACAGTAAGGATTGTTGACTATTTAGCTGCGCGGTGTGACCATGTCAGCACCCGCCGGCCCCGGCGGGTCCGTGGGGGAGACGGGGGTACGACAGCACATGAGCGAGCGGACCGAGGGATCGACCGGAGACCTGGCGGCGCTCGCCGCCGCCGTCCTGCAACCGGGGTTCGTCGGCACCACACCGCCGCCGTGGGTGTGCCGCTGGCTCGGCGAGGGCCTCGGCTCGGTGGTCCTGTTCGCCCGCAACGTCGTCGACCACGAGCAGGTCGCCACGCTCACCGCGAACCTGCGCGCCGAGCGGCCCGACGTCATCGTGGCGATCGACGAGGAGGCCGGCGACGTCACCCGGATCGAGTCCGCCCGGGGCAGCTCCCGTCCCGGCAACTACGCGCTCGGCGCTGTCGACGACCCGGCGCTGACCGAGGAGGTCGCCCGCGACCTGGGCGCCGAACTCGCGGCCGTCGGCGTCACGCTGGACTACGCCCCGGACGCCGACGTCAACTCCAACCCGGCCAACCCGGTCATCGGGGTGCGCTCCTTCGGCGCCGACCCGGACCTGGTCGCCCGGCACACCGCCGCCTGGGTACGCGGCCTCCAGGCCGGCGGCGTCGCCGCCTGCGCCAAGCACTTCCCCGGGCACGGCGACACCCGTGTCGACTCGCACCACGACCTGCCCCGCATCGGCGGCGACCTGGCCCGTCTCGACGCGGTCGAGCTGGCCCCGTTCCGCGCCGCCGTGGCCGCCGGGGTGCAGGCGGTGATGACCGGTCACCTGCTGGTGCCGGCGCTGGACCCGGAGCTGCCCGCCACGCTCAGCCCGCGCGTGCTCGGCGGCCTGCTGCGCGAGGAGATGGGCTTCGGCGGCGTGGTGGTCACCGACGCGGTGGAGATGCGCGCGGTGGCCGACCGGTACGGCTTCACCGGCGCCGCCGTGCGCGCGCTCGTGGCCGGCGCGGACGCGATCTGCGTCGGCGGGGAACGGGCCACCGAGGCCGACGCCCGCGAGCTGCGCGACGCGATCGTCGCGGCGGTGATCAGCGGGGAGCTGCCCGAGGAGCGGCTCGCCGAGGCGGCCAAGCGCGTCGGTCAGCTCGCCGCGTGGAGCGTCGCCGCCCGCGCCCGCCGGGCCGCCGGCACGCCGCCCGCCGACGGCTCACCGATCGGGCTCGCCGCCGCCCGCCGCGCGGTCCGGGTCACCGGCGACGCCGGGCTGCTGCCGCTGACCGGTCCGGCCCACGTCGTGGAGTTCGCGCCCCCGCGCAACATCGCCATCGGCGAGGAGACGCCGTGGGGCATCGCCGCACCGCTGGCCCACCTGGCGCCCGGCACCACCACCGCCCGCTACGCCGCCGACGCCGTACCGGCCGACCCGGGCGCGACGCCCGCCGGCCGGCCGCTGGTGCTCGTGGTGCGCGACCTGCACCGGCACGACTGGATGCGGGACGCGGTACGCCGCGCGCTCACCGCCCGCCCGGACGCGGTGGTGGTCGAGCTGGGCGTGCCCGAGCTGGTCACCGGCGCGGTGCACCTGGCCACCCACGGCGCCACCGCCGCGGCGGCACGGGCCGCCGCCGAGGTGCTGACCGGGGCGCGCTGACTCCCGGTCCGGCCGGGTGGGGAGGTCCCCCGGCCGGACCGGGCCTCACGGCTTGTCTGCCACCAGGTCGGCGTACTCCGGGTGGCGCTCGATGAACGAGGCCACGAACGGGCACTGCGGCACGATCCGGCCGCCCCGGGCGCGGACCTGGTCCAGAGCGCCCCGGACCAGCGCGGCCCCGACGCCCTGACCCTGGAACTGGTCGTCGACCTCGGTGTGCGTGAACACGAGCGTCTCGCCCCGGAGCGTGTACGCGGTGAACCCGGCCAGCGCGTCGTCCACCAGGATCTCGAAGCGGCGCTTGGCGGTGTTCTCCTCGACCAGAAAGCTCACCGGATCATTCTCCCCTCGGGCCCGGCCAGCCGGTCCAGTTCGGCCAGCAGCCGGTCCACCTCGTCGGCGGTGTTGTAGTGGTAGACGCTGGCCCGCACGGCCCCGCCGCTGCCCCGCAGGCCCATGCCCTCGAAGTACTCGTAGGCGTAGTAGTCGCCGTGCGACAGGCACAGGCCCGCCTCGCCCAGCGCCGCCGCCGTCTGCGCCGGGGCCAGGCCGGCCACCCGGAACGACACGGTCGGGCAGCGCCGCGCCGGTGCGCCGTACACGGTCACGAACGGGCGGTCGGCCAGCCCGGCGAGCAGCCGGTCGAAGACCGCCTCCTCGTGCGCCTGCGCGGCTGCCAGACCGGCGCGTACCCGCTCCCGCCGGTCGCCGGTCGCCTCCGGGTCCAGGCCGGCCAGGTGGTCCACCGCGGCCGTCACCCCGGCCAGCAGCGGGAAGCTCGGCGTGCCGTACTCGAACCGGTCCGGCACCGCGTCGGCGGAGGGCACGAGCTTCGCCGGGCGCAGCGCCTCCCAGCGCGCCGGGTCGGCGACCATCGCCGCCAGGTGCGGCCCGGACCACTTGTAGGCGCTGGTCACCAGGAAGTCCGCGCCGAGCGAGGCCAGGTCGGTCGGGCCGTGCGGCACCGAGTGCACGCCGTCCACGCACACCAGCGCGCCGGCGGCGTGCGCGGTCTTGGCGATCGCCGCCACGTCCGGCACGGTGCCGATCGCGTTGCTGCCGGCGGTCACCGCGACCAGCCGGGTGCGCTCGGTGACCAGGTCGGCGTACTGACCGGCGGGCAGCTCACCGGTCGCCGGGTCGAACTCGGCCCAGCGCACCGTGGCGCCGGACGACTGCGCGGCCTGCACCCACGGGCGGACGTTCGCGTCGTGGTCCAGCCGGGAGACGACCACCTCGTCGCCCGGACGCCAGCCGGCGCCGAGCGTCCGGGCCAGCGTGTACGTCAGCGCTGTCGCGCTCGGCCCGAGCACCACGCCCGACGGCTGCGCGCCGAGCAGGTCGGCGACCGCGGCTCGCGCCCCGGCGACCAGATCCAGCGCCCGGCGGCCGGGCAAGAAGGCGGTGCTGCGGTTGCCCGTCGCGGCGCGCATCGCCCCGGCCACCGCCTCGACGACGGCGGCTGCGGTCTGGGTGCCCCCGGCACCGTCGAAGTGGACGAATCCCTCGCCCAGGGCAGGGTAGGCGGCCCGGACCCGGGCGACGTCGAAAGCCATTCCGGCACCCTAGCGCGCACCCCGGACGCCCTGCCCGGCGTGGCCGTCCCGCGCTCGCCCGCGAGGCCGCTGTGGCGTTCGCCGCCTATCCTTGGACGGGTGACGATCCGACGCGCCACCTCCGCCCCCGCCCGTCGCGCCGCCGGTCTGCTCGCCGGTCTCGCCCTCGGCGCCGCACTGCTCGCCGGATGCAGCTCCGAAGGCGCCGAGACCGACTGCGGTCTGGACGCCTGCACGATCACCTTCGACCGCGGCGTGGAGGCCAGCGCCCGGATCCTCGGCGTCGAGGCGAAGCTGATCGGCGCCGAAGGCGACCAGGTCACGGTCGAGGTCGCCGGGGAACAGCTCTCGCTCACAGTGGGCCAGCAGGCCACCGAGGTCGCCGGCTTCCAGGTCAGCCTGGACAGCGTCAACGATCAGCAGGTGGTGGTGCGGGTCGCCGGCGACCTCAGCGCCTGATCCGTTTCGGCCGTCCCGGCGGGCGGCGACGTTTGGAAAATCGCCCGCCGGGAGATTGAGGGCTCATGTCTCTCACCCGGAACGCCGGAGCCACCGCCGCCCAGGCTCGAAACAGCTGGTGGCTCGAACTGTTGACCCGTGCCGGCTTCATCGGATACGGAATCGTGCACCTGCTCCTCGCCTGGCTGGCGCTGCAGATCGCCTTCGGGAACTCGGGCGAGGAGGGAAACCAGAACGGCGCGCTGCGCACTCTCGGTGAACAGCCGCTCGGGAAGTTCCTCCTGATCGCGATGGCGGTCGGCCTGTTCGCCATGGCGATCTGGCAGGCCTTCGAGGCGATCTCCGGCCACGTGTCCAGGACGGGCAAGGAACGACTGTTCGAACGGATCGCCTCGGTGGTCCGGGTCGTCGTGTTCGTCTGGCTGGGCTGGACCGCGATCAAGGTCTTCCAGGACGCCAGCTCCAACGCCTCCGACCAGCAGCAGCAGCTCTCCGAGAAGCTGATGGCCTCCGACGGCGGCCGGTGGCTGGTCGGCCTGGCCGGGCTCGCGCTCGCCGCGCTCGGCATCGGCATGGTCGTCTACGGCCTGAAGAAGAAGTTCGAGCGCAACCTCAAGACCGGCGAGATGAGCCCGAAGACCCGCCAGCTCACCCGTCGGCTCGGCATGGCCGGGTACGCCTCCCGGGGCGCCGTGTTCGCCATCGCCGGCCTGCTGATCGTGGTCGCCGCTGTGAACTACGACCCGGAGAAGGCGCGTGGCCTCGACGCCGCGCTGCGGACGCTGCGCGACCAGTCGTACGGGCCGTGGCTGCTGGCGCTCATGGCGCTCGGCATCGCCGCGTTCGGTGTCTACTGCTTCTTCCAGTCCCGGTACCGCAAGGTTTGATCCTGGTCGATACCCGGGCCGCCGGGCACCATTGGGCCTTTGCCCGATTCCCGCCCGGTCGGAGGGAGAGAGTTCGTGCAGAGTTACGTCGTGACAGTCGCCGCCGCGCTCGCCGCGGCGGCGATCGCGTTGGTGCTGGCCCAGGTGGTGCACCGCGTCATCCGCCGCCTCGGCCGCCGCTCGCTGCTGATGACCGAGCTGACCGAGCACGCGCACCGCGCGTTCCAGCTCGCCCTCACCGTGGCGGCGGTGCAGTTCGCGGTCCGGTTCACCACCGCGTACGCGGTCGGCAGCCCGTGGCGGCAGTTCGTCCTGCACACGCTGGTGCTCGCGACGATCGCCGCCACCGCATGGCTGGTGGCCTCGCTGCTGGTGGTGGCGGAGGACACCGCGCTGGCCCGGTTCCGGGTCGACGTGCCGAACAACAGGCACGCCCGCCGCGTGCGCACGCAGGTGGTGCTGCTGCGCCGGCTCACCATCGCGGTGATCGTGATCCTCACGGTCGGCGTGATGCTGATGACGTTCCCGGCCGTACGCGGGGTCGGCGCCGGTGTGCTGACCTCCGCCGGTGTGATCGCCGCGGTCGCCGCGCTGGCCGCACAGAGCCTGCTCGCCAATGTCTTCGCCGGTCTCCAACTCGCGTTCAGCGACGCGGTACGCCTGGACGACGTGGTGGTGGTCGAGGGGGAGTGGGGCCGGATCGAGGAGCTGACGCTCAGCTACGTGGTGGTGCAGATCTGGGACGACCGCCGGCTGATCCTGCCCACCTCGTACTTCACCAGCCGGCCGTTCCAGAACTGGACCCGGACCGAGGCGGCGGTGCTCGGCACCGCCGAGTTCGAGCTGGACTGGTCGATTCCGGTGCAGGCGATGCGGGAGGAGTTGCGCCGCCTGTGCGAGGGCACGGAGCTGTGGGACGGCCGGGTCTGCGTGCTCCAGGTGACCGACGCGACCGGCGGCATGGTCAAGGTCCGCGCGCTGGTCAGCGCCGCCGACGCGGGCAGCCTGTGGGACCTGCGGTGCCTGGTCCGCGAGCACCTGGTGACCTGGGTACGCGACCAGCGCCCGACCGCCCTGCCCCGGCTGCGCGCCGAGGTCGGCGAGGCCACCGGCCCGCTGCCCTGGCAGGCGGTGCAGCCGCGCCGCCCGGTACGCCGCCCGACCGGCACCGAGGCGCCCGACGACGCGCGTGTCTTCGGCGGCAGCGACGACGGCGAGGCCCGCAGCGAGGTGTTCGTGGGCCGGGAGGAGCACGCCGAGGCGCGTCGCTGACCCCGTACCCCCGATCGGAGCCCCCGGCCGCCCACGGCGCCGGGGGTTCGGCGCGTACGAGCGGCTTTCCGGCCGGGCGGGTTTGGCCGGGCCGTTGCGGGGGACGTGGTGCGCACGCCCCGGATCCGGTGCCCGGCACCGGGTTCCGGCGGCGCGCGGCCGGGCGGACCGGCTGCTCCGCGCAGGATTGACGGGCGGCGACTCCGGGCATACAGCGCGGTGATGACGAAAGGAGGACAGCATGGCTGACGTCGCGAGTCGCAGCACGTCGCGGACCGGGAGCGAGCCGTCCACCGCCGAACTGGTACAGCGCGCCACCGAGCAGGTCACCCGCCTGGTGCGGGACGAGCTGGCCCTGGCCCGTGCGGAGCTGACCCAGAAGGGCAAGCACGCCGGGATCGGGATCGGTCTGTTCGGCGGCGGCGGGGTGATGGCGCTCTACGGCGCCGGCGCCCTGGTCGCCACCGTGATCCTGCTGCTGGCGCTTGTCATGCCGGCGTGGCTGGCCGCCCTGATCGTGGCGGTGGCGCTGTTCCTGCTCGCCGGGATCCTGGCGCTGGTGGGCAAGAAGCAGGTCAGCCGTGCCGTCCCGCCGGTGCCTGAGGCGGCGGTCCGCAGCGTTCGGGCGGACGTCGACACGGTCACCGCCGCGGTGAAGGACGGGAGGCGGGCATGACCGGTAACGGGACCGGGGACGTGGCGGCGCTCCGGGAGGAGATCCGCCGGACCCGGGTGGAGCTCGGTGAGACGATGGAGCTGCTCGCGGCCAGGGCCGATCCGAAGGCGCTGGTGCGGCACTCCGCCGAGGCGGCGAAGGCGCGGATGCGGGAGCAGGCGTCGCTGACCGCGGCCCGGGTGCGCGGGCGGGCGGCGGAGCGGGCCCGGCTGGTCCGGGCGCAGGCGTACGAGAAGGGTGAGGCGGTCGGGCGCAACCCGTTGCCGTGGGCGGCCATCGCGGCCGGCGCGCTGGTGACCGCGGTGGTGCTGGTGATCGTCCGAGGGAGGCGCAGGTGAGTGGCAGGGTCGGCAAGGCGGCGTACAAGCCGGTGGGGGTGCTGCTCGGCCTGGCCGCCGGTGCCGTCGCCGGGGCGATCTTCCGTCAGGTCTGGAAGGTGACGGCGGGCGACGGCGAGGCGCCGAGCGCCACCGACGAGGACCGCCGCTGGGGCGAGGTGCTGGCCGCCGCGGCCCTGCAGGGGGCCATCTTCTCGGTGGTGCGGGCCGCCGTCGACAGGGGCGGGGCGGTGGGCGTACGCCGTCTGACCGGTCGCTGGCCGGACTGACGAAAAGGCCGGAAAGGCCCCTTTACCGCGCGCGGGAAAGGGGCCTTTCGCATGGCTCCGGCGGGCCGCGCAGCGCCGTCCGCACGACCTTCAGGTCACATGTCGGAGAATTTCGTCCGCTAGGCTGTGCGAAGTTTTTGCGTACGTGGTTTGCTGTCTCACGCTGTTGAGAGACGCGTGGGTTGAGAGAAGTCTCCTGCATTGGGGGCCGCCTCAGGCGCCGCTGCTCGAAAACGGCCAATCGGCCGCACGGCGTGCTCGGCCGCCAGTTTTAGAAGGAGATACACATGGCGCAGGGAACCGTGAAGTGGTTCAACGCTGACAAGGGCTTCGGCTTCATCACCGTCGACGGCGGGGGTGCTGACGTGTTCGTCCACTTCTCGGCCATCCAGACCAGCGGCTACCGCACGCTGGAGGAGAACCAGCGGGTGGAGTTCGAGATCGCCCAGGGTCAGAAGGGTCCGCAGGCCGAGCAGGTCCGCCCCATCTGAGCTGACCGCACCGGCCGCGCCGGCCGGTGCCGGAAGCCCCGCATCCCGCACGGGAGGCGGGGCTTCGCCTTACCCGGTGCCTCAGCGGCGTCGCGCCCGCATGCCCCACCAGAGCCCGGCCAGTCCGAACAGGACCAGCACCGGGCCGGCCAGCGCCCAGATCCGCTGGTCGCTCATGATGCTGCCCTCGACGTACCCGAGGCCCAGCACCGTCCACAGCGCACCGAGCACCACGGCGAGCAGCCCCAGGGTGAGCCGGAACCAACCCCTCATCGTTCCCCCTCCGACGACGACAGTCCCGCTCCAGCATGCCCGCCGCCGCGGGTGCCCGGCGGCGCCGCGCCGGACGGCCGGCTCACCACCGGTCGTGCACCTGCGGGCGGATCAGCTCGTCGTAGGTGGCCCGCACCGCGGCCAGCTCCACCTCGGTCAGTGCCGGCTGCCCGGCCGCCTCGGCGTTGCGCCGCGCCTGCTCGGGGGAGCGGGCGCCGGGGATCACCACAGTCACGCCGGGCTGGTCGAGAACCCACCGCAGCGCGAACTGCGCCATCGTGCGGTCGTCGCCGACCAGCGGCGCGAGCCGGCGTACCGCCGCCAGGCCGCTGTCGTAGTCCACGCCGGAGAACGTCTCGCCCACGTCGAACGACTCGCCGTGCCGGTTGAACGTGCGGTGGTCGTTCGCCGGGAACGTGGTGTTCTCGTCGTACCGGCCGGAGAGCAGGCCGCTCGCCAGCGGCACCCGGGCGATGATCCCGACCCCGGCGGCAGCGGCGGCGGGCAGCACCCGCTCCAGCGGCTTGTGCCGGACCGCGTTGAGGATGATCTGCACGCTCGCCACACCGGGCCGGGCGATGGCGGTGAGCGCCTGGTCGCAGGTCTCCACGCTGACGCCGTACCCGGCCACGCGTCCCTCGGCGACGAGTGTGTCGAGCGCGTCGAAGACCCGGTCGTCGGCGAAGACGGCGGTGGGCGGGCAGTGCAGCTGCACCAGGTCGAGCGTGTCGACGCCGAGGTTGGCCCGGGACCTGTCGGTCCAGGCCCGGAAGTTGTCGAGGGTGTACGCCTCCGGGGTCTGCTCGACCCGGCGGCCCATCTTGGTGGCCACGGTGAGCCCGTGTCCGGGGCGGGAGCGCAGGAACCGGCCGATCAGGGCCTCGCTGCGGCCGTCGCCGTACACGTCGGCGGTGTCCAGGAAGGTGACGCCCGCGTCGACGGCGGCGGCCAGTACGGCGAGCGCCGCGTCCTCGCTGACCTCGCCCCAGTCCGCGCCGAGCTGCCACGCGCCGAGTCCGATGATGCCGACGTGCCGGCCGAGCCGGTCGAAGCTGCGCTGTTCCACCCGGTCGAGCCTAGTGAGCGGCTTGCCGTGGCGCGCGCCGGGCCGTACGGTCTAACAAGACGTACGTACGGTTTGGAGGCTGTCATGTGGGATCCGCGCACCTACCTGCGCTACGGCGACGAGCGCTCCCGGCCGTTCCACGACCTGCTGGCCCGCGTCGGCGCCGAGCACCCGCGCGCCGTGGTCGACCTCGGCTGCGGCCCCGGCACCCTCACCGCCACGCTCGCCGCCCGCTGGCCCGGCAGCCGGGTCACCGGCCTGGACTCCTCCCCGGAGATGATCGAGCGCGCGACCGCCGAGGGCGGACCAGTCAGGTACGCCGTCGCCGACGTCCGCGACTGGCGGCCGGAGCCCGACGTGGACGTGCTGGTCGGCAACGCCGTGCTCCAGTGGGTGCCGGAACACCGCGACCTGCTCCGCCGCTGGGCGGGCGCGCTGCCGGCCGGCGCCTGGATGGCGTTCCAGGTGCCCGGCAACTTCGACGCGCCGTCGCACCGGCTGCTGCGCTCCGTCGCCGCGCAGGACCGGTGGCGCGACGCGCTCGCCGGGAAGCTGCGCGAGGCCCCCGTCGACGAGCCGGTCGGCTACGCCACGCTGCTGACCGGCGCGGGCTGCGCGGTCGACGCCTGGGAGACTACGTACGTGCATCTGCTGCCCGCCACCGGCGCCGACCACCCGGTGCTGGCCTGGATGGAGGGCACCGCGCTGCGCCCGGTCCGCGCCGCGCTGGACGCCGCCGGCTGGGCCGCCTTCCGCGCCGAGCTGGGGGTACGGCTCGCGCAGGCGTACCCGGTGCGGCAGGGTCAGGTGTACTTCCCGTTCCGCCGGATCTTCATGGTGGCCCGCACCGGCGCCCGCGCAGAGGAGAACTCGTGACCGACCTGCCCACCTTCATCGCCGGACTGCCAAAGGTGGAGCTGCACGTGCACCACGTCGGCTCGGCCTCGCCCCGGATCGTCGCCGAGCTGGCCGCCCGGCACGAGGGGCGCAGCCCGGTCCCGGCCGACCCGGAGGCGCTCGCCGACTACTTCGCGTTCCGCGACTTCGCCCACTTCATCGAGGTCTACCTCAGCGTCGTGGACCTGATCCGCGACGCCGACGACGTCTGGCTGCTCACCCACGAGGTCGCCCGAGAACTGGCCCGCCAGCAGGTCCGCTACGCCGAGCTGACCGTCACGCCGTACTCGCACGTCAACCGCGGCATCCCGGCGCCGGCGTTCTGCGAGGCGATCGAGGACGCCCGCAAGCGCGCCGAGGCCGACTTCGGCATCGCGCTGCGCTGGTGCTTCGACATCCCCGGCGAGGCCGGCCTGCCCGCCGCCGAGCAGACGCTGCGGATCGCACTCGACGAACGACCGGACGGGCTGATCAGCTTCGGCCTCGGCGGCCCCGAGATCGGGGTGCCCCGGCCGCAGTTCAAGCCGTGGTTCGACCAGGCGCGGGCGGCCGGGCTGCGTTCGGTGCCGCACGCCGGCGAGACCACCGGCCCGGAGACGATCTGGGACGCGCTGCGCGAACTGGGCGCCGAGCGGATCGGCCACGGCATCTCCGCCGCGCAGGACCCGGCGCTGCTGACCCACCTCGCCGAGCGGCGGATCCCGCTGGAGATCTCGCCGACGTCCAACGTGCGCACCCGCGCCGTGCCCAGCCTGGACGCGCACCCGCTGCCGCTGCTGGTCGAGGCCGGCGTGCCGGTCAGCATCAACTCCGACGACCCGCCGATGTTCGGCACCACGCTCAACGACGAGTACGCAGTGGCCGCCCGGCTGCTGCGGCTCGGCCCGGACGGGGTGGCCGCGCTGGCCCGCGAGGCGGTGGCCGCGGCGTTCCTGGCGCCGGCCGAGCAGGCCCGGATCACCGCCGAGATCGACGCGTACCTGGCGAGCGCGGCACGCTGAGCGGCCGTACCGGTGCCGGTCGTCGCGATCCCCGAGGCGGCCGGCGCCGCGCGGTCAGCATCAGCCCGGACAGCGCCAGCGCGGCGAGCGCGGCAGTGGGACCGGGAGCGACGGGTACGGGCCGGACGGGACCGTGCGCGAGCACCGGGTCCTGCCAGACCGCGAGCGTGAGTGCGATGCCCAGGCCGATGACGGCGGCCCAGCGGAGCAGACGACTGACGGCCGGTGGCATGACGGTCACCTCGCGCCCGGGATCGACGGGAGAGCGCGCGCGACGGGAGCGAGGTGTGGGGGGACCGGACTCCCGCCGCGCGCATGATCCGTCGGCCGGAAGGTCTTACGGGGCGTCCCGGCCGACGGAACTGATGGGTTCTGTCAGCGATCCTGGCAGTTCACGCCGGTTTTCCGGCCGTCGTTAAACCACCTTTAAGGAGAACTTGCGCCCGTACACAGTCAGTGGTCAGCGCGGGCGCGGCCAGCGCCGCCCGGGACGCGGCTCGCGTGCCTCCCGGGCCATCCGCCCGACCAGCCCGAACCGGTTCACCGGCCGGGGCGCCGCGTCCGGGTCGGCCAGCAGCATCACCACACTCGCCCCGCCGAGCCGGGCCCGGTCGATGCTCACCGAACCGTTCGCCTGCAACGCGACCCGCTTGGCGATGTCCAGCCCGAGCCCGGTGGAGCCCTTGTCGCTCTCGCCCCGGCGCAACGCCCGGTCCGGGTCGGCGATGCCCGCCCCGGCGTCGTCGATGCGGATCGCCACCCAGCCGTCCCGGCGGCTCACCGCCACCTCGAACGCGGTGCCCTGCGGCGTGTACCGGAACACGTTGCCGATCACCGCGTCCAGCGCGGCGGCCAGCTCGGCGCGGGGCACCGGCGCCGGGATCCGCAACTGCGCACCGACCACCCGGTGCGGCCGGTTCTGGTCACCCGCCAGCGCCGACCAGAAGACCATCCGGTCCCGGACCACCTCGCTCACGTCGCACGACGCCGGCGCCGACTCCTGGGCGACCGCCTTGCGGGTCGTCTTGATGAGCTGGTCGACCTCGCCCTCCAGCGTGACGATCGCCTGCCGGATACGCCGGATGCCGCGCCGCCGGTCCAGCTCCGCCTCGCTGAACGTGCCGATGCTCGTGTCGTCGGACTCCAGCGCCTCGGCGTCCAGCCGCAGCGCGGTCAGCGGCGTACGCAGCCGGTGCGACAGGTCGGCGACCAGTTCGTGCTCGTCGGCGCGCAGCGCCACCAGTCGTTCCGTCATCCGGTTGAACGCGTGCCCGGCCTCGGCCAGCTCACGCGGGCCGGTCGGCTCGACCCGTACCCCCAGCTCGCCGTCACCCACCGCGAGCGCCGCCTTGACCAGGTCGCCGGTGGCGTCCACGGCCCGGGCCGCCACCCGGTCGACCACGGCGACCGCCGCGCCGACCAGCGCCAGGCCGATCGCGAGCAGCAGCAGCCACCGCCCGCCGCCGCCGGAGTCGAGCACCTCGTCGGGGACGAAGACCTCCACCACGGCGACCCGGTCACCCAGCACCACCGGGTCCAGCCGCAGCACCCCGCCGTCCACCTCGGTCACCACCGACCGCCGCTGCGCGGCGGCGTCGGCGAGCACCTGCGGGTTCGCGCGGCCGGCCGACTCGTCAGCGCCGATGCCGTGCACGACCGGCCGCATGGCCGGATCGTCGCCGGCCGCGGCGGCCACCGCCCGTTCGATCGTCGCGGTGTCCGTGCTGACCGCCAGCGCGCCGGTCACCAGCGCGGCCCGGCGGGCGGCGTCGGCCAGCTCCGCCTCGCGGGTGCGGTCGGCGAGGGTGAACCCGAGCGGGACGAGGAAGGCGAGCGCGATCAGGCCGCACAGCCCCGCGGTGAGCCCGGCGAGGCTGAACCTCAGTCCGGCGCCACCAGCCGGAAGCCGACCCCCCGCACGGTGCGCAGGTAGCGCGGCTTCGCCGCGGACTCGCCCATTTTGCGGCGGAGCCAGTACAGGTGAACGTCGATGGTCTGGTCCTCGCCGACCGATGGCTGCCGCCATACCTCCTCCAAGAGTTCCCGCCGGGACACTACCCGGCCGGGACGCGCGGCGAGATACGCCAGCAGGTCGAATTCCTTGCGGGTCAGGGCCAGCGCCTCCCCGTCCAGCACCGCGCTGCGCTCGCCCACGTCCACCCGCAGGCCGCCGACCGTGTGCACGGCCGGCGCGACGGTACGGCTGGCCCGGCCGGCCCGCCGCAGCACAGTGGTGATCCGGGCGTCCAGGTGCGCCCCGGTGAACGGCTTGACCATGTAGTCGTCCGCCCCGGCGCGCAGGAGCCGTACCACCGACTGCTCGTCGTCGCGGGCGGTGGCGATGATGATCGGCACATCGGTGATGCCGCGCAGCATGCGCAGCGCGTCCGAGCCGTCCAGGTCGGGCAGGCCGAGGTCGAGCACCACCAGGTCCGGCGTCTCCGCGGCGACCCGGCGCAGTGCGTCCAGCGCGGTGCCGACGGCGTGCACCGCGTGCCCCCGGTCGGTCAGCGACCGCAGCATGGCGCCGCGCACGACGTGGTCGTCTTCGACCAGCAGGACGGTTGCCACGTCAGCACCGTACTCGGCGTGGCAAGCCGGTCGCGTTGCGGCGGTCCGGCCAACCGGGCAAGCTGGGACGGCGATGACGTTCACGCTCTTCCCCGACACCCGCCTCACGCTCGCCCGCGACGCGCTGGCCGGCCTGTCGGTGGGCGACGCCCTCGGCTCCCAGTTCTTCGTCCCCGGCCGGCACCCGGACGACCTCGCCGCCGGGCGGCTGCCCGCGCCGCCGTGGGAGTGGACCGACGACACCGAGATGGCGTGTTCGGTGGTGGCCGAGCTGGCCGCCGACGGCCGCATCGACCGGGACCGGCTGGCGCTGGCGTTCGCGCAGCGCTGCGAGCCGTACCGGGGGTACGGGCCGGGCGCGGTGACGGTGCTGCGGCTGATCCGCACCGGCACGCCCTGGCCGGTGGCCGCCGCGTCCGCGTTCGACGGGCAGGGCTCCTGCGGCAACGGCGCCGCCATGCGTGTCGCGCCGCTCGGCGCCTGGCACGCCGATTCCACCCGCCGCGCCGCCGAGCAGGCCCGCGCCTCCGCCGAGGTGACACACGCCCACCCGGAGGGCGTCGCCGGTGCGGTGGCGGTCGCGGTCGCCGCCTCGCTCGCCGCCCGCGCCCGCCTCGACGGCGGCCGCCCCGACCCGGCCCGGCTGCTCACCGCCGTCGCCGGGGCGCTCGACCCGGCCGGTGAGGTGCACCGGGGCGTACGCCGGGCCGCCGCGCTGCTCGGTCACTCCGCCGCCGAGGCGGCCGACGCGCTCGGCAACGGCTCCCGGGTCACCGCGCAGGACACCGTGCCGTTCACGCTGTGGGTCGCCGCCACGCTGCTGCACGACTACCCCGCCGCGATCCGCGCCTGCGTCGAGGCGGGCGGCGACGTGGACACCACAGCCGCGATCGTGGGCGGGATCGTTGCCGCGTACACCGGGGTGGGCGCGCCGGGCGGCGTGCCGGAGGGCTGGCTGACCGCCCGCGAGCCGCTCCCCACCTGGCTCCCCACTCCCGCCTGACCGCCCGCCCTCCCTCGCCGGCCGTGGTGGTCGTGGGTGCGCGCGCCGGTTCGGGGAAGTGGCGGGGTCGGCGGCGGAGGGATGCAGCCACCTCGGCGAGGTGGAGTCGATCATGCGTTCCGGCGCGCACCACCAGCGGGGACGGGCTCGACGGTCGCGGGGACGTCGGCGGCGGGGGCGGGGGCCGGCTCGGGGGAGCCGGAGCGGGGGTCCGTGTCCGGGCGTCCGGTGGCGGCGGGCTCGTCGGGGGAAGGGCTGTCGTCGGGCGGGAGGGTCATGGTGTCGCGCCGGCGGCGGCTGAGCAGCCAGCCGATCGCCGCGCCACCGGCCAGCCCGGCGAGCAGGCCGCCGCCGAGCAGCAGGTCCGCGCTCGGCCCGTCGTCCGCCGCACCGGCCGCCGGTGCCGTGCCGCCCGGTGCGCCGCCCTGCGCCCCACCGGCATCGCCGGGGGCGCCCGCGGCGCCGTGACCGCCGTGCGCGCCGCCGTTCGTACCGGCGCCGCCGTCGTGCGTCACGGTGCCCGGCAGCGGCGGCAGCAGGTCGAGCGTCGGCGCGGGGTGCGCGCCACCCGCCGGGTCCGCCCACCGGACCACAGTGCCGTCGTCGTACGTCTGCGTCACGGTGAACGTGAGCCGGTCGGTGGCGGGCATCGGTCCCATGCCCAGCGGCAGCCGGGCCGCCCCGGTGCCGGTGCCGGGCATCCGCAGCCAGTTTACCGAGTGGGTCACCTGGTTCAGTTCGGCCGCGTGCATGCCGGGGACGGGCTGGTCGAGCGTGCGGGTCGTGATGGTCGGCGCCCAGTCCGGCACCGACAGCGGGTACACCTCGCCGATCGGGGCGTCCGCGGGCATGGTCAGCTCGATCCGGGTGGTCCGGGTGCCGGGCTTGTCCGCCGGGACCAGCACCGACAGTTCGATCGCGTCGCCCTGGCGTACCTGGGCGGGCGAGGTCGTGACGGTCACCCCGGCCGCGTTCGCCGCGCCCGGCCAGCCCACCGTCCCGGCGAGTACGGCCGCCAGCAGCGCAGCCGCCCACCGGCCCTGACGGATCATCCTCATGGTCGTCCCCATCCTTCTCGGCTGGGGTCGGCTCCGGCTCCGGCCCCACCTGGTAGTTCGGGCGGCGGGGCGAAAAGGTTCAACACGGCACGGAACTCGCCGAGGACGGGCACCGGCGTCGGCGGCGGTCCGGGTCCGGGCGACCGATAGCATCGCAGGGGCCGGTCACCGGCCCACCAGTACCGTCGACGACAGGAGTCACCGTGTCCGCACCCCGTACCCCCGTCGTGGCCGACCCCGTCGTCGTCGCCGCCGGGACCACGGCGGCCGACGCGGTGGCCGCGGCCGGCCTGCCGATGAGCGGGCCGAAGGCGATCGTGGTGGTCCGCGATCCGCAGGGCCAGCTGCGTGACCTGGACTGGCGCCCGGCCGAGGACGTCGCGGTCGAGCCGGTCACGCTGGACAGCCCGGACGGGCTGAACGTGCTGCGCCACTCCACCGCCCACGTGCTGGCCCAGGCCGTGCAGGACGTCTTCCCGGACGCGAAGCTCGGCATCGGCCCGCCGATCGAGAACGGCTTCTACTACGACTTCGGCGTCGACAAGCCGTTCCAGCCGGACGACCTGACCAAGCTCGAGAAGCGCATGCAGGAGATCGTCAAGTCCGGCCAGCGGTTCCGCCGCCGCCGGTTCGCCGACCTGGACGAGGCGCGGTCCGAGCTGGCCGCCGAGCCGTACAAGCTGGAGCTGATCGAGGTCAAGGGGGAGGGGCTGGACTCCTCCGAGGTGATGGAGGTGGGCGGCGGCGAGCTGACCATCTACGACAACCTCGCCGCGAACGAGGACAAGGTCTGCTGGTCGGACCTGTGCCGGGGCCCGCACCTGCCCAACACCCGGCTGATCGGCGCGTTCAAGCTGATGCGCTCGGCCGCCGCGTACTGGCGCGGGTCGGAGAAGAACCCGCAGCTCCAGCGCGTGTACGGCACCGCGTGGCCGACCCGGGACGAGCTCAAGGCGTACCTGAAGCTTCTGGAGGAGGCCGCCCGCCGCGACCACCGCAAGCTCGGCGCGGACCTCGACCTGTTCAGCTTCCCCGACGAGATCGGGTCCGGCCTGCCGGTCTTCCACCCCAAGGGCGGCGTGCTCAAGCGGGTGATGGAGGACTACGTCCGGGCGCGGCACGTCGAGGAGGGCTTCGACTACGTCGGCACGCCGCACATCTCCAAGGAAGGTCTCTTCCACACCTCGGGACACCTGCCCTACTACAAGGACACGATGTTCCCGCCCATGGAGATGGAGGGCAGCGACTACTACCTCAAGGCCATGAACTGCCCGATGCACAACCTGATCTACCGGTCGCGCGGGCGGTCCTACCGGCAACTGCCGATCCGCCTGTTCGAGTTCGGGACGGTCTACCGGTACGAGAAGTCGGGCGTGATCCACGGCCTGACCCGGGTACGCGGCTTCACCCAGGACGACTCACACTCCTACTGCACCCGCGAGCAGGCGCCGTCCGAGATCAAGCACCTGCTCGGCTTCGTGCTCAGCCTGCTGCGCGACTTCGGCATCGACGACTTCTACCTGGAGCTGTCGACCCGCGACGAGTCGAAGCCGGACAAGTTCGTCGGCTCCGACGAGGACTGGGCGACCGCGACCGCCGTACTGGAGCAGTGCGCGCTGGAGACCGGCCTGGAACTGGTGCCGGACCCGGGCGGCGCGGCGTTCTACGGCCCGAAGATCTCCGTGCAGGCCAAGGACGCGATCGGCCGGACCTGGCAGATGTCGACCATCCAGTACGACTTCAACCAGCCCAAGGGCTTCGGGCTGGAATACCAGGCCGCCGACGGCACCCGGCAGCAGCCGGTGATGATCCACTGCGCCAAGTTCGGGTCGATCGAGCGGTTCATCGGCGTGCTCACCGAGCACTACGCGGGCGCGTTCCCGGCCTGGCTGGCGCCGGTGCAGGTGGTCGGCATCCCGATCCGCGACGAGCACGGCGACTACCTGGTCGACTTCGCCGCGACGCTGCGCCGGCACGGCGTCCGGGCCGAGGTCGACCTGGGCGACGACCGGATGCAGAAGAAGATCCGCAACGCGCAGCAGCAGAAGATCCCGTTCATGGTGATCGCCGGTGACGACGACGTGGCCGCCGGCACCGTCTCGTTCCGCTACCGGGACGGCTCGCAGCGCAACGGCGTACCGGTCGACGAGGCGGTGGCGCACGTCCGCGAGGTGGTGGAGTCGCGCACCAACGCCGGTCCCACCGCCACCGCCGAGTAGACGCTCCGGCGACCGCGCCGCCGGGCGGCGGCGCGGTTCGGCGGCGGCCCGGCCCGGATCGTAGGATCGCCTGTGTGACAGGGGCGGAGCGGCACACCGGGTACGGCGGCGACGACGGTCTGGCGGACGGGCTGGACCGGCTCTGGACGCCGCACCGGATGACCTACATCTCCGGCGAGGACCGTCCCGAGGGCGGCTACGAGAAGCCGGCCGGCTGCCCGTTCTGCCTCGCGCCCGGCCTGCCGGCCGAGGAGAGCCTGGTGGTCGCCCGGGGCGAGCACGTCTTCGCTGTGCTCAACCTCTACCCGTACAACCCGGGGCACCTGCTGGTCTGCCCCTACCGGCACGTGGCCGACTACACCGAGCTGGACGAGCCGGAGACGGTCGAGCTGGCCGCGTTCACCAAGGCCGCCATGCGGGTGGTCCGGCACGTCTCCAGCGCGCACGGCTTCAACCTGGGCATGAACCAGGGTGGCGTGGCGGGCGCGGGCATCGCCGCGCACCTGCACCAGCACGTGGTGCCGCGCTGGGGCGGCGACGCCAACTTCATGCCGGTGATCGGCCGGACGAAGGTGCTGCCGCAACTGCTCGCCGACACCCGGGAGCTGCTCGCCAAGGCGTGGGCGGCGGCCTGACCGGGGGCCCGCCCCGACAGTACGATCTAGCGCATGGCTCTCCTGCACCGCGCGGAACTGCGCCCCTCGAAACTGGAGCTGCTCGCCGGCTGGCTGCCCGGCCGGCAGTGGTTCGCCGGCGAGGCCGGCGCGCCGGTCACCCGCGTCGCGGCGTACCGGTTCGACGACCCGGCCGGCGAGGTCGGTATCGAGACGCTGCTCGTGCGCGCCGGTGACGGCCCGGTGCTCCAGGTGCCGCTGACCTACCGGGGCGCGCCGCTGGCCGGGGCGGACGGGCACCTGGTGGGCGTCATCGAGCACTCGGTGCTCGGCCGCCGCTGGGCGTACGACGCCTGCGGCGACCCGGTGTACGCGCCGCTGCTGGCCGCCGCCGTGCTCGCCGACGCCGGTCAGGCCGAGGAGTACTTCGAGGTCGACGGGAAGCGCGAGGTGCGCCCGGTGAGCATGACGCTGACCGGCAGCCGTACCGGCCGTCCGGTGCCGACGGGTCCGGTTTCGGCTGGTCCGGGTGACGGTGGCGTGACGGTGGTCCGGGTGGGGGACGTCGAGCTGGCGGTGGTCCGGCGGCCCGTACCGGCCGACGTGCCGGAGGCGGGCGGCCTCGCCGGCGCCTGGCCGGGTCAGGACGAGCCGGTACTGCTGGCCTACGCGCGCTGACGGCTCGCCGGGCGGCGGTCCTCATCGGAGCCGGATCGAAGGGACGACAGCGGACCGATATGCCGCAGAGGCATATTCATGACTCTGAGGCATATCGCGTTCACCACGACCGTCCACCGCCGGGCGTCACGCGGCGTGACCGCGACCTTGCTCAGGGGTCAGGAATCGGCCCGTGTACGCCGGGAAGGTGACAGGATGCGGCGGTGGCAGTCGACACGCGACAGTTGGGGCGCAGCGGCATCGAGGTGAGCGCCCTCGGCATGGGGTGCTGGGCGATCGGCGGCCCGTGGGCCGAGGGTGCCCGGCCGCTGGGCTGGGGCCGGGTCGACGACGACGAGTCGGTACGCGCCGTCCGCCGCGCGCTCGACCTCGGCGTCACCCTGTTCGACACCGCCGACACGTACGGCGCCGGGCACGGCGAGCGGGTGCTCGGCCGGGCGCTCGCCGGCCGGCGTGACGAGGCGGTGATCGCCACGAAGTTCGGTTACACGTTCGACGAGCGGACCCGGCAGGCCACCGGCGAGAACGCCTCGCCGCACTACCTGCGCCGGGCGGTCACCGGCTCGCTGCGCCGGCTGGGCACCGACCGCATCGACCTCTACCAACTGCACCTGGGCGACCTGCCGCTGCCCCGGGCCGAGGCGCTCATCGGCACGCTCGACGACCTGGTCGACGCCGGCCTGATCCGGGCGTACGGGTGGAGCACCGACCGGGCCGACCGGGCCGCCGCCTTCGCGCAGGTCGCCCGCGGCGCCGCCGCCGTGCAGCACGCGCTGTCGGTGCTGCGGGACGCCCCGGCCATGCTCGACGTCTGCGACAAGCACGACCTCGCCGGCCTCGCCCGGGGGCCGCTCGGGATGGGTCTGCTCACCGGCAAGTACACGCCGGAGTCCACGCTGCCTCGCGACGACGTACGCGGACTCGGGCCGACCTGGCTGGAGTGGTTCCGCAGCGGCCGGCCCGCCCCGGAGTGGCTGCGCCGGGTCGCCGCCGTGCGCGATGCGCTGACCGCCGACGGACGCACCCTGGCCCAGGGGGCGATCGGGTGGATCTGGGCGCGCAGCGACCGGGCCGTGCCGATCCCCGGTGCCCGTACCGTCGCACAGGTCGAGGAGAACGCGGCCGCGCTGGCCCGGGGCCCGCTCGCCCCGGACCACTTCGCCGAGGTGGAGCGGCAACTGGCGGCGGTACGCTCGGCCGCGCTCCGGGACGCCGACCGCCCCCACTGGCCGATGCCCCCGGTCCCCGCCGTCCGCCCCTGACCAAGCCTCCCGCGCCACCCGCTCCGCCACCCCGCCCTCGTCGGCGGCGATCTTGCAGTTGCGGCCCGCATGTTGTCGGGAATGCCCCCTTTGCGGGGGCCGCAAGTGCAAGATCGCGAGGGAGGGCGGGGGCGGGCGAGGGAGGGCGGGCGCGGGCGGGGTCAGCGGGTGGTGGACTCCTTGCGGGCCTGGTCGGCGAGGTGGGCGGGCATGGGGTCGTGGCGGGCGAACTCGCGGCGGAACGTGCCGGTGCCGGCCGTCATCGAGCGCAGCTCGACCGCGTACCGCAGCAGTTCGGTCGCGGGCACCTCGGCGCGGACGAGCGTGCGGCCCTCGGCATCCGGGTCCGGCTCGGTGCCGAGCACCCGGCCACGCCGCCCGGACAGGTCGCCCATCACCGCGCCGACCGACGAGTCGGGCACCCGTACGGTGATCTCGTCGACCGGCTCCAGCAGCGCCGGCTGGCCCTTCTCGGCGGCGTCGCGCAGCGCCAGCGCGCCCGCGGTCTGGAACGCCGCGTCGGAGGAGTCGACGCTGTGCGCCTTGCCGTCGACCAGCGTCACCCGCAGGTCCACCACCGGGTAGCCGGCGATGAGGCCGCGTTCCATCTGCGCCCGTACCCCCTTCTCCACCGAGGGGATGTAGTTGTGCGGGACCGCGCCGCCGACCACCCGGTCGACGAACTCGAAGCCTGAGCCCCGGGGCAGCGGCTCCACCTCGATGTCGCAGACCGCGTACTGGCCGTGGCCGCCGGACTGCTTGACGTGCCGGCCGTGCCCGCGCGCGGCGGCGGTGAACGTCTCGCGCAGCGGCACCCGGACCGGTTCGGTGTCCAGCTCGACGCCGCCGCCGCGCAGCCGGTCGAGCACCACGTCGGCGTGCGCCTCGCCCATGCACCAGAGCACAAGCTGGTGGGTCTCCGGGTTGCGTTCGAGCCGTAGCGTCGGGTCGCCGGCTACCAGCCGGGACAGGTTGCGGGCCAGCGCGTCCTCGTCGGCCCGGCTGCGCGCCACGATCGCCACCGGCAGCAGCGGCTCCGGCATCTCCCAGGGCGCGATCAGCAGCGGGTCGTCCTTGGCCGAGATGGTGTCGCCGGTCTCCGCGCTGCCCGACTTGGTGATCGCGCACAGATCACCGGCGACGCAGGCGGGCACCTCGCGCAGCGTCGCACCCAGCGGGCTGTAGACGTGGCCGACCCGCTCGTCGGCGTCGTGGTCCGGGTGGCCGCGCTCGGCCATGCCGTGGCCCGACACGTGGATCACCTGGTCGGGGCGGAGCGTGCCGGAGAAGACGCGCACCAGCGAGACCCGTCCGACGTGCCGGTCGACAGTCGTCTTGACCACCTCGGCGACGAGCGGGCCGTCCGGGTCGCAGGTCAGCGGCGGGCGGGGCGAGCCGTCCACGCCGGTGACGGCGGGCAGGTCGTGCTCCAGCGGCGACGGGAACGCCGCGACCAGGCCGTCGAGCAGCGCGTCCAGGCCGACGCCGGTCTCCGCGCAGACCGGCACCACCGGGTAGAAGTGGCCGCGGGCGACAGCCGTCTCCAGGTCGGTGATCAGCACCTCGGGGTCGATCTCCTCACCGCCGAGGTAGCGGTCCATCAGGGTCTCGTCCTCGCTCTCCGCGATGATCCCCTCGATCAGCTCGTCGCGGGACTCCTGGATGGCCGGCAGGTGCTGCGGGTCCGGCTCGCGTACCGCCGCGGGCAGCCCGCCGGAGTAGTCGAACACCCGGCGGGTGATCAGCCCCATCAGCCCGGCCACCGACTCGCCGTCGTCGCCGAGCATGGGCAGGTAGAGCGGCAGCACGTTGTCGCCGAAGACCCGCTGGCACAGCGCCACGGCCTCGTCGAAGTCGGCGCGCGGGTGGTCCAGCCGGGAGACGGCCACCGCCCGGGGCATGTCGACGGCGGCGCACTCCTCCCAGAGGGCGGCGGTGGCGGCGTCCATGCCGTCGACGGCGGAGACCACGAACAGGGCCGCGTCGGCGGCGCGCAGCCCGGCGCGCAGCTCGCCGACGAAGTCGCCGTATCCCGGGGTGTCCAGCAGGTTGACCTTGACGTCGCGGTGCACCAGCGGGGCGCACGCCAGGCTCACCGAACGCTGCTGGCGTACGGCGGCGGGGTCGTGGTCGCAGACGGTGGTGCCCTCGGTGACGGCGCCGGCCCGGCCGATCGTGCCACTGGCGGCCAGCAGCGCCTCGACGAGCGTCGTCTTGCCGGCACCGGAGTGCCCGACGAGCACCACGTTGCGAACCCTGCCGGGCTCGGTCACCACCGGCGCGCCGCCGGTGACACCCTTCTCGTTCTTCTGCGCCATCGCGGCGCACCTCCCTCAACCGGTGGTGGTGGCGACCGCCGCGGGCGACGGGGGAGCGGACCCGGGACGGGCGCCGCGGCGATATCTTCCGGTGATCTCCTGCTGGACGGGAACGCGGACCGGTGATCCGGTGAACTGGCTCACCTCCTGGCTCGATCTCACACCCGCAGGGGTGCCCGCACAAGGGCCGCCGGGCGGGTCGTACGCCCGGCTGTGTCCCTGGCGGTTGCGGGCCGTTATCGTGGGACCGCCATGGCGAAGATCTTCCAAGTGACGGCCCGCGCGGGCATGACCCGCGTCGTGGAGCCGGTCGCCCGCGCGCTGCTGCGTGCGGGCGTGTCCCCCAATGCGGTCACCGTGACCGGCACCGTCGGCGTGCTCGTGGGCGCGCTCGGCTTCGGCGCGCGCGGCCATCTGGTCGCCGGCGCGCTGATCGTCACGGTCTTCGCCCTCACCGATCTGCTGGACGGCACGATGGCGCGGATGAGCGGCGGGTCCACCCGGTTCGGGGCGTTCCTCGACTCGAGCATGGACCGGGTCGCCGACAGCGCGGTGTTCGGCGCGGTCGCGTACTGGCTGGCCACCGAGCACGACTACTCGGGCGTGGCGGCGGCGCTGATCTGCCTGGCCGCGGGCGGTCTGGTCTCCTACGTCAAGGCCCGCGCCGAGGGCCTCGGGATGACCTGCAACGTGGGCATCGCCGAGCGCACCGAGCGGCTGCTCATCGTCGGCGTCGGCGGCCTGCTCACCGGCGTCGGGGTCCGTCCGGCGCTGGAGATCGCGCTCTGGCTGCTCGCCGCCGTCTCGATCTTCACGGTGGGCCAGCGGATGGCCCACGTGTACCGCCAGGCCCAGCGGGTCGGCGCCGAGTGAACCTCACCGAGGCGGGCTTCGTCGCGGGCTGGCGCCTGGTCCGGGCGCTGCCCCGGCCCGTCGCGGCGGCGGCCTTCCGGATGGGCGCCGACCGCGCCCACCGCAAGGACGGCGGGGGTACGCGTCGACTGCGCGCCAACCTGCGCCGGGTGGTCGGACCGGAGATGCCCGACGCGGAGCTGGACGTGCTGGTGCGTGCCGGGCTGCGCTCGTACGCCCGGTACTGGATGGAGGCGTTCCGGCTGCCCGGCCTGAGCCGCACCGAGATCCTCGCCGGGTTCCGCCTCGACGGGCAGGAACTGCTCGCCGCCGACGTGGCCGCCGGGCGGGGCGCCGTGGTGGCGCTGCCGCACGCCGGCAACTGGGATGCCGCGGGCGCCTGGGTGGCTGCCACCGGCTGGCCGATGACCACGGTGGCCGAGCGGCTTCCGGACGGCGTCTACGAGCGGTTCGTCGGGTTCCGGGAAGGGCTGGGAATGGAGATCCTGCCCAACCACGGCGGCCCGCGTCCCGCGTTCGACGTGCTGGTGGACCGCCTGCGCGCCGGCTACGTGGTGCCCCTGCTCGCCGACCGGGACCTGTCCGCCCGGGGCGTGGAGGTCGACTTCTTCGGCGGCCGGACCCGGATGCCGGCCGGGCCGGCGCTGCTGGCCATCCGCACCGGCGCCCCGCTCTACGTGGCCTCGATGTGGTACGAACCGGACGCGGCGTGCGCCTCGATCGAGGGCCCGCTGCCGCTGCCCGACCCGGACAGCGCGCCGCTCGACGAGCGGGTCCGCACGGTGACGCAGCGGATTGCCGACGGTCTGGCGGCGGGCATCGCCCGGCATCCGCAAGACTGGCACATGTTGCAGCGGATGTGGCTGGACCAGGGCCGGGACGGTACGCCCACGTCGGCGCAGCCACCGGCCACCACCGGGACGGTCTAGGGGGGCGCAGTGCGTATCGGCATCGTGTGCCCGTACTCGTTCGACGTGCCGGGCGGCGTGCAGAACCACGTCATGGACCTGGCCGAGGCGCTGCTCGGGCTCGGTCATGAGGTGAGCGTCCTGGCGCCCGCCGACGAGGATTCGGCGCTGCCGCCGTACGTGGTGTCGGCCGGCCGGGCAGTGCCGCTGCCGTACAACGGGTCGGTGGCCCGGATCGCGTTCGGCCCGGTCTCCACCGCCCGGGTGCGCCGCTGGATCACCCGTGGCGAGTTCGACGTGCTGCACGTGCACGAGCCGCTCACGCCGAGCCTGTCGATGCTGGCGGTGCTCTGCGCCCGCGGCCCGGTGGTGGCCACCTTCCACACCGCGATGACCCGCTCCCGGGTGATGTCGGCCGCGCAGGGCGTGCTCCAGATCGTGCTGGAGCGGATCACCGCCCGGATCGCGGTCAGTGCGCTGGCCCGCAAGGTGCAGGTCGAGCACATGGACGGCGGCGCGGTGGAGATCCCCAACGGGGTGGCGGTGGCGAAGTTCGCCGGGGTGCCGCCGCTGCCGGGCTGGCCGGGGGAGTGTGCCCCGGGCACCGGCGGCACGCTGGGGTTCCTGGGCCGCTTCACCGAGCCGCGCAAGGGCTTCCCGATCCTGCGGGACGCGTTCGTCGCGCTGGCTCCGCACCGCCCCGGCCTGCGCCTGCTGGTCGCCGGCCCGGGTGACGCCGACGAGCTGTACGGGCGGTTCCCGGCCGGGCTGCGCGACCGGGTCACGTTCCTCGGCCTGGTCTCCGAGGCGGACAAGGCACGCATGCTGCGCAGCGTGCACCTCTACGTCGCACCGAACACCGGAGGGGAGTCCTTCGGGATGATCCTCACCGAGGCGCTCGCCGCCGGCACCACGGTGGTCGCCAGCGACCTGGACGCGTTCCGCCGGGTGCTCGACGGCGGGCGGGCCGGCCGGCTGTTCCCGACCGGCGACGCGGCCGCGCTGGGCGCCGCGCTGTCCGAGCTGCTCGACGACGACGGCCGCCGGGCCGGGCTGACCGCCTGCGGCGACCAGGTGGTGGCGAATTTCGACTGGCCCGTGGTTGCCCGCCGCGTTCTGGAGGTATACGCAGCCGCGATCGAGGCCACCGACGGCCGGGTCATGGACCAGGAGTGGGCGGGTCTGGGCTGACCGCTGTGGCCGCTGCGGCCGCTGTGACGAGCGCGTCGACCGGTGCACCGCGCCGGCCGGCCGGGATGAGGAGCAGCACTACGATGCCGGGCATGTGGTGGGTGGTGGGCGCGGTCGCGGTGCTCGGGCTGCTCTCGGCGTACCTGATCTGGACCTCCGGCCGGGTGCAGCGGCTCCAGGTCCGCGCGGACTCGGCGGCCCGCGCGCTGGACGCGCACCTGCTGCGCCGCGCGGCCGCCGCCGCGGTCCTGGCCGAGCAGCGGTACGGCGTGGAGCTGTACGCCGCCGCCCGGATCGCGCTGGACGCCGCCCCGGAGGAGCGCGAGGCGGCCGAGAACGACCTGACCCGGCAGTTGCGCGCGGTGCGGCTGGACCCGGACGACCCGGCCTGCGCGGCGGTGATCGCGGCCAGCAGGCGGCTGGGGCTGGCCCGGCAGGTGCACACCGACCTGGTCCGGGACGCCCGCTCGGCGCGGGGGCGTCCGGTGGTGCGGCTGTTCCGGATGGGACGCGGGCGGGAGTGGCCGCGCTACTTCGACATCGACGACCCCACGCTGGCCTCGCACGCGGATGTGACCACCGGCTGACGCACCGGCCGTGACGGGGGCCACACGGCAGGCCACCGGGGGTTCGATTGGCGCTCGGATCGGCGCCGTGCCGGTCGTAGCATTCCTGCGCAGTCACCTCCCGAGCACGCCGAGGAGCGATGTCCCGTGTCTGAATCCGCAGCCCCGACCACCGCCACCGCCGTCGGCACCGCCCGCGTCAAGCGCGGCATGGCCGAGATGCTCAAGGGCGGTGTGATCATGGATGTGGTCACCCCCGAGCAGGCGAAGATCGCCGAGGACGCCGGCGCGGTCGCCGTGATGGCCCTGGAACGCGTGCCGGCCGACATCCGCGCGCAGGGCGGCGTGTCCCGGATGAGCGACCCGGACATGATCGACGGCATCATCCAGGCCGTCTCGATCCCGGTGATGGCCAAGGCCCGCATCGGCCACTTCGTCGAGGCGCAGGTCCTCCAGGCCCTCGGCGTCGACTACGTCGACGAGTCCGAGGTGCTGACCCCGGCCGACTACGCCAACCACATCGACAAGTGGGCGTTCACCGTCCCGTTCGTGTGCGGTGCGACGAACCTGGGCGAAGCGCTGCGCCGGATCACCGAGGGCGCCGCGATGATCCGCTCGAAGGGCGAGGCGGGCACCGGTGACGTCTCCAACGCCACCACCCACATGCGCAAGATCCGGCAGGAGATCCGCCGGCTCCAGTCGCTGCCCTCCGACGAGCTGTACGTCGCGGCCAAGGAGCTCCAGGCCCCGTACGAGCTGGTCAAGGAGGTCGCCGAGCAGGGCAAGCTGCCGGTCGTGCTGTTCACCGCCGGCGGCATCGCGACCCCTGCGGACGCGGCCATGATGATGCAGCTCGGCGCCGAGGGCGTCTTCGTCGGCTCGGGCATCTTCAAGTCCGGCAACCCGGCTCAGCGGGCCGCCGCGATCGTCAAGGCGACCACGTTCCACGACGACCCGGACGTGCTCGCGAAGGTCTCCCGGGGGCTGGGCGAGGCGATGGTCGGCATCAACGTCGACGAGATCCCCCAGCCGCACCGCCTGGCCGAGCGCGGCTGGTGAGTGCAAGGAAGGGCCCCCTGTTAACGCCTGCGGTAGAGGCGGGGCCCCCTTTTAACACCCCGGAGGGAGCATCGTGGCCGTACCCGTGATCGGCGTGCTCGCGCTTCAGGGCGACGTACGCGAGCACGTCGCCGCGCTGGCCGGGGTGGGCGCGGACGCCCGGCCGGTGCGGCGGCCGGGCGAGCTGGACGCGGTCGACGGCCTGGTGGTGCCCGGCGGCGAGTCGACCACGATCAGCAAGCTGGTGGACATCTTCGAGATGCGCGAGCCGATCGACAAGCGGATCGCCGCCGGCATGCCGGTCTACGGCTCCTGCGCCGGCATGATCATGCTGGCGGCGGAGGTGCTGGACGGCCGCCCCGACCAGCGCGGATTCGCCGGCGTCGACATGACGGTGCGGCGCAACGCGTTCGGCCGCCAGGTCGACTCGTTCGAGGCGCCGGTGGCGCTCACCGGCGTCGACGGCGGGCCGTTCCACGCGGTGTTCATCAGGGCGCCCTGGGTGGAGCGCGTCGGCCCGGACGTCGAGGTGCTCGGCCGGGTGACCGAGGGGCCGGCGGCGGGCCGGATCGTCGCGGTACGGCAGGGCAACCTGCTGGCCACGTCGTTCCACCCCGAGCTGACCGGCGACCTGCGCCTGCACCGGTCCTTCGTGGAACTCGTCCGGGCCGCCTCCTGAGCATCCGGTCCGTCCCTGGTTGTGCCGGTTCGGGCGGCCTCGGGCGGGCCGGTGCCGTGCGGCGCGTGACAGTCACCCGGCCCTCGCCGGTAGGATTGCCGAGATTCGGCAGGGCCATCAGCCCGCCGCGGCTCCCAGCGAAGATCACGGCACCTCGACGTGCGCCGGCGGGGGAGCGGGGCGTGTGCGGTGCGGTCGATGCAGACGGCGGGTAGCAACGGAGGTAACAGATGTCCGGCCACTCAAAGTGGGCGACGACCAAGCACAAGAAGGCGGTCATCGACGCCAAGCGCGGCAAGATGTTCGCCAAGCTGATCAAGAACGTCGAGGTGGCGGCCCGTACCGGCGGTGGTGACCCGGCCGGCAACCCGACTCTCTACGACGCCATCCAGAAGGCGAAGAAGAACTCGGTCCCGAACGACAACATCGATCGCGCGGTCAAGCGCGGCTCCGGCCTGGAGGCCGGCGGCGCCGACTGGCAGACGATCATGTACGAGGGCTATGGGCCGAACGGCGTGGCGATGCTGATCGAGTGCCTCACCGACAACCGCAACCGCGCCGCGACCGAGGTGCGCACCGCCCTTACCCGCAACGGCGGCTCGCTGGCCGACGCCGGCTCGGTGTCGTACATGTTCTCCCGCAAGGGCGTGGTGATCGTCCCCAAGGCCGGCACCAGCGAGGACGACGTGATGATGGCCGTGCTCGACGCGGGCGCGGAGGAGGTCAACGACCTCGGCGAGGCGTACGAGGTGGTCTCCGAGCCGGGTGACCTGGTCGCGGTCCGCACCGCGCTGCAGGACGCCGGCATCGAGTACGAGTCGGCCGAGTCCTCCCTCATCCCCAGCGTGAACGTGCCGCTGGACGAGGAGGGCGCGCGCAAGATCTTCAAGCTGATCGACGTGCTGGAGGACTGCGACGACGTGCAGAACGTCTACGCCAACTTCGACGTCTCCGACGAGGTCATGGCCGCCGTCGGCTGATCCCGCCCGACGTGCCGAGCGCCGGCCCCCCGGATCACGGGGTGGCCGGCGCTCGGCGTCTCGGACGGTCAGCCGATCGGTTCGCGCTGCCGCCACGCCGCCCGCACCGAGGTCCGCCCGTTGGTGCGCAGCAGCGAACCCTCGTAGATCCGCGCCCCGGCGAGCAGGAACCCGGCGGCCGCGAGCAGCAGCAGCGCCAGCGACACGATCGGCTCCCACGGCGCCGCGTCGCCGGTGAACAGCCGTACCGGCATCGCGGTCGGCGAGGAGATCGGCAGGTACGACAGGATCCGCATCGCGGCGGCGTTGTCGTTCAGGAAGATCACCGCGAAGAACGGCGCCATCACCGCGAGCTGCACCGGCGTGGACGCCCCGGCGATGTCCTCCTGCCGGTTCACCAGCGCACCGGCGGCCGCCCACATCGCCGCGAGCAGCAGGAAGCCGCACAGGAAGAACGGCACGAACCAGCCGATCGCGGGCGCGATCAGGCCCAGCAGGTCGCCGCCGTCGGTCAGGCGCATGCCGATCAGCGCGACTGCCGCGATCAGGGTGATCTGTCCCAGCGCCAGCGCGCCCGCGGCGAGGATCTTGCCGGCCAGCAGCGCCCGGGCCGGCACGGCGGCCACCAGGATCTCCACGATCCGGGTCTGCTTCTCCTCGGTGACGCTCTGCGCGATCTGCAACCCGAACGTCTGGGACATGAAGAAGAAGACGAACGCGAAGGCGAACGGCACCAGGTACGCGACGAGCGGATCCACCGCGTCCGGGTCCAGCAGCTTCACCTGCGGGGCCGCGCTGAGCGCGGAGACCACGTCGTCCGGGGCCCGCTCGTCGGCGACCACGAGCGGACCGGCCACCACCGCGGCGTCCGCGTCGCCGTCGCGTACCGCCTGCTCGGCGGCGCCGTCGTCGGCGACCACGAGGACGTCCAGCCCCGCCGCGCGCAGCGGTTCGGCACCGGCGGCGGTCACCGCCACAGTGGACGGACCGCTGCTCATCATCGCCGGCACCACTGTGGCGACGACGGCGAGCAGCAGGAAGATCAGCGTGCTGTAGAGGAACGTCTTGTCGCGGACCTTGACCTTGATCTCGCGGGCCGCGACCAGCCGGGTGGCCTGGAACGTGTTCACTGGTTGACCTCTCGGAAGATCTCGGCGAGGGACGGGGTGACCGGGCCGAACGCGCGCACCGGGCCGCGGGCCAGGGCCGCGCGCAGCACCGCCTGGTCGTCGGCGGGCGGGTCCACCTCGAACACGGCGCGGGCGCCGTCGAGGTCGACCAGTCGCACGCCGGGCTGGTCGCGCAGCCAGCCGGCGTCGCCGTCCACCACGAGCGAGAACCGGGGCAGCGTGTACGCGGCGCGCAACTCCTCGCGGGCGCCGGCGGCCCGGATCGTCCCGCCCGCGATGAGCACCAGGTCGTCGCAGAGCCGTTCCACCACGTCGAGCTGGTGGCTGGAGAACAGCACCGGCGCTCCGGCGGCGGCGCGTTCCCGCAGCACCGCCACCACCATGTCGACGGCGAGCGGGTCGAGCCCGGAGAACGGCTCGTCCAGGATCAGCACCTCCGGGTCGTGCACCAGCGCGGCGGCGATCTGCGCCCGCTGCTGGTTACCCAGCGACAGCGTCTCCAGCAGGTCGTCGGCCCGCTCGCCGAGACCGACCCGCTCCAGCAGCGCGTCGGTACGCCGGCGCGCCCCGGCGGCGTCCAGCCCGTACAGGCGGCCGAGGTGAACCACCTGCTCGCGGGGGGTCATCTTCGGGTAGAGGCCGCGTTCCTCCGGCATGTAGCCGAACCGGGCCCGGGCCTCGCGCGCGAGCGGCCGCCCCCGCCACGTCACCTGCCCGGCGTCCGGGGCGAGCACGCCGAGGATGATCCGCATGGTGGTGGTCTTGCCGGCGCCGTTGCCGCCGACGAATCCGGTCATGCGCCCTGCGGTCACGTCGAAGGAGACGTCCTTGAGCACCTGACGGCCGCCGAAGCTGCGGTCGACGCCGTCGAGGCGGAGCACGCTTGTCATGATCCCGACGCTACGGCCGGCCCCCGCTCCCGTCGTCCCACCACGGGGCGATCACGGGGTCCGTCGCGCGGCGGACGGGCGTCACCCGCCGGGCCGCACCACCCCGTGCTCGTACGCGAACACCACCGCCTGCACCCGGTCGCGCAGCCCGAGTTTGGCCAGGACGCGGCTGACGTGGGTCTTCACAGTCGCCTCGCCGACGTGCAGCACGTCCGCGATCTCGGCGTTGCTGGCCCCGCGCGCCACCAGTTCCAGCACCTCCCGCTCGCGCGGGGTCAGGTCCGCGGTGGCCGCGTCGTGCCGGGGGTCCGGCGGCGCCGCCCCGGGCCGGGCGAAGGTGGAGATCACCCGCCGGGTGAGCGCCGATGCGATCAGTCCCTCGCCGCGCGCCACCACCCGGACCGCGTCGATCAGGTCCTCCGGGGTGCCGTTCTTGAGCAGGAAACCGCTCGCCCCGGCGCGCAACGCGGCGAAGAGGTAGTCGTCCCTGTCGAACGTGGTGAGGATGAGCACCGCCGGCCCGCCCGGCGTCGCGTCGGCGGTGATCCGGCGGGTGGCCTCCAGCCCGTCGAGCACCGGCATCTCCACATCCATCAGCACCACGTCCGGCCGAAGCGCGGTCGCCATCGACACGGCGCGCTGCCCGTCGGCGGCCTCGCCGACCACCTCGATGTCGTCCTCGACCTCCAGGATCACCCGGAATCCGGTCCGGACCAGGTGCTGGTCGTCGACGAGCAGCACCCGCACCGGGGCGCTCACGCCGCCCGCCCGGCGGCCTCGACCGGCAGCGGCATGCGGGCCCGGACCCGGAACCCGCCGCCGGGACGCGGCCCGGCCTCCACCTCACCGCCGTGCGCGGCGACCCGCTCCCGCATGCCGATCAGGCCCAGCCCGGCCCCGGCCTCGGGTACGCCCCCGTGTCCGTCGTCGCTCACGTCGATCTCCAGTTCCCTCGCCAGATAGCGGATGCGCACGTCCAGCGTGGTGGCGTGAGCGTGCTTGACCACGTTCGTCACCGCCTCCTGCACGATCCGGTACGCCGCCTGCGACACCGAGCGGGGCAGCGGCGCCGGTTCCCCGTACACACCGAGTTCGGCCCGCAGCCCGGTGTCCCGGGCCCGGTCGACGAGCGCGGCGACCTGGTCGATGCCGGCGGTGTCCTCCGGCGTGGTCGCGCCGGCCGCGGCGTCCGGGTCGCGCAGCACGCCGAGCATCCGGCGCAGCTCGTCGACCGAGGTGCGGGCCGTCTCCTCGATCGCGGCCAGGGCGGTCCGCGCCTTGTCGCGGTCACGGTCGAACACGCGCCGGCACGCGGCGGCCTGCACGCCCATCACCGAAACGTGGTGGGCGACCACGTCGTGCAGCTCGCGGGCGATGCGGACCCGCTCGCCCATCACCGCGCGCTCGCGCGCCTCGACCTGTGAGCGGCGCAGTTGCTCGGCCTGCTCCCGCAGTTCGTGCCGGCGACGCGCGGCCACCCAGGCGGTCTGCCCGGAGTAGTAGGCGAACCCGAAGAACAGCACGTTGTAGAAGACGCCGTTCACCACGGCGGCGAGCACCGGCGGCACCGGACCGGCGGCGTCGGCGAAGGAGGCCGCCGAGATCTGGTCGGCCCGCAGCGCGAGGGACAGCGCGAGCCAGCCGAACATCGCCACGATGACGCCGGCCCGCAGCCGCCCGGCCAGCCGCCGGTCGGCACCCCACGCGCCGAGCGTGAAGAGGGCCGCGAACAGCGCGCCCGACGGGAGCTGGGCGAGCGGGACCGCCCGCGCCTGCCCGGCGATGAACGCGATCGAGACGACCACCGCGACGGCGGCGGGCCACCGCCGCCGTACGGCCAGCGGGGCGGTCACCGCCACGGTCCACCAGACCTGCTCGGCGAGGCTCGGCGGCGGGCCGAGCAGGAAGGCCCCGGTGCTGCGCGCCAGGGTCAGCTCGAACAGGGCCAGCACGGTGACCGCGAGTCCGACCCAGAGGTCGGCGCGCAACTGCGGGGCCGTGGGAGCCGGCCGGCGCCAGGCGGTGGTGGGTGCGGTGCTCACCGTACGACCATGCCACCGCCGCGCCCGGTACGGTGCCCGGGGCGTAATCGGGTGGGCCGGACGACAGCCGCGACGTAGCCTGCCGGGGTGTTCGTGCCCGATCTGCCGATACGCACCGAGCGCCTGCTGCTGCGCGCCTTCACCACCGACGACCTCGCCGTGGTCCGGGACTACCGGGGCCGCCCGGAGGTGACCCGCTACCTCTACCACCAGCCGTACGACGACGCCGCCGCCCGGGCCGCGATCGACCGGCTGGTCCGGCGGACCGCGCTGCGCGCCCCCGGCGACGTGCTCAACCTGGCGGTGACGCTGGCGGACACCGGCGAGTTCCTCGGCGACGTGCTGCTGAGCTGGACCAGCGGGGAGCACCGGCAGGGCGAGATCGGGTACGTGGCGCACCCCGCGCACACCGGCCGGGGGTACACCACCGAGGCGGCCCGGGAGCTGCTGCGGATCGGCTTCGACGGGCTGGGGCTGCATCGGATCGTGGGCCGGCTGGACGCCCGCAACACCGCCTCGGCCCGGGTGCTGGAGCGGCTGGGCATGCGCCGGGAGGCGCACCTGCGGGAGAACGAGTTCGTCAAGGGGGAGTGGACCGACGAGGTGGTCTACGCGCTGCTGGCCCGCCAGTGGCGGGCGGCGGACTGAGCGCGGGCCCGGCGCGACGGCCGGGCCCGCGTCCGGCGGGCCCCGGCGTCGCTCAGCAGCAGCCCTGCCGGAACGACTGCTCGACGTACGACGCCACACCGGCCTCGTAGAAGCCGGCACCGGGCCGGATCGGGTGGTCGCTGAACAGCTCGACCCGCGACCCGAACCGGACCAGGTACGCCTCGGCGTCACCCGCGTCGTTGCGGATCATGCCGCCGCGCGGTCCGTAGATGCGCTCCAACTCGGCGAAGGACATCCCGACCGACCCGCCGGCCGGGGAGCGCGGCGGGGTGGTGGCCGTGCCCACTGACACGAGCCGGCCGTCCCGGAAGGCCAGCAGGATCGCCCCGGCCCAGGAGCCGGTGGCACCGGCGTGCACCACTCCGGGGCAGCCGGGCGCCGTCCAGTCGATCAGTCCGGCCGCGACGAGCCGGTCCAGCCGGGCTCCGATGCGGTACGGGCCGGCGCCACGGACGCTGAGCACCTCGTTCTCCGCGACGGTCGGCCGGACGCGGGCCGGCGTGCCGTCGCCGCGGGCGGCGGTCGCCGAGTGCGCGGGAGCGGCAGAGGCGGCCGGTGCGCCGACGGCGACCGGCGCGATCCCGGTCAGCGCCAGCAAGCCGGCGAGGATGGTGGACGGGAGACGGTTCATGGCGGATCTCCTTCGATCGGGTTCTCCTGTCCTGTTGGTCTCCGCCCGGACCGGTTCGGTTCGGTCCATCGTCTACCGTCGACGTGATGGTCCGGGTGGCGGTCCCGGAGGTGGTGCGATGATCACGCCGGCGCGGATCGGGGCGTATCGGGTGGAGCGTCTGCTCGGGACGGGGTCCTTCGCCACGGTCTGGCTCGCGTACGACCCGGCGCTCGCGGACCGGGTGGCGGTCAAGGTTCTGGCCGAGAACTGGAGCCACGACCTGCGGGTGCGGGAACGGTTCCTCGACGAGGCGCGGTTGCTGCGGAAGCTGGACCACCACCGCCTGGTCCGGGTGCACGCCGTGGGGGAGTTGCCCGACGGCCGCCCGTACGCCGTGCTGGCCTGGGCGGACGGCGGCAGCCTGCGGGACCGCCTGGCCCGCGGCCCGCTGCCGGTGGGGCGGGCCCTGACGGTCCTCGACGAGATCGCGGCCGGCGTTGCGGTGCTGCACCGGCACCGGGTGGTGCACCGTGACCTGACGCCGAGCAACGTCCTGTTCCACTCGGCGCCCGGCGGCGACCGGGTGCTGATCGCCGATCTCGGGCTGGCCAAGGCGCTCGCCTCCGCCTCCGGGCTGACCGCCCGGGCCGGCACGCCCGGCTACATGGCGCCGGAGCAGGACGATCCACTCGCCGTGGTCGACACCCGCGCCGACGTGTTCGGGCTGGGCCGCCTCGGACTGCGGCTGCTCGGCCGGGATCGGCCACCGGGCGGTGCGGCCGACGGCCGGGCGGCCGGCTCGCGGCTGCGGGCCGGGGTGCCCGCCGCCGTGGACACGGTGCTGCGCACCGCGACCGCCGTGCGCCCGGCCGACCGCTACCCGGACGCGGACGCGTTCCGGCAGGCGCTGCGGCGCGCGGTGACGGGTGGGCCCGCTGCCGTGCGGGCGGGGTGGGCACCGCACCCGGGCCGGCTCGTCGCCGGGGTCGCGGTGGCGCTCGCCGTCGCCGGCACGTGCGCGGCGGACGCGGTCCACCCCGCCCCGGCGGGTGCGGTGGGCCGCAGCGGGCCGCTGACAGTGGTTCTGCCGGCCGGCTGGCGGGCCGAGGGGACCGGCTGGGCGGGACGGTACGGCGACGACGGTGACCTCGAACCGGCGCTGGTGATCTCCCCGGACCCCGGGAACTGGGCGGCCGACCCCACGCTGCCCGGCGCCTTCGTCGGCCTCGCCACCGGCGAGGCGCGTCGTGCCGGCCCGGCGGCCTTCCTCGCCGGACGGGCCCACGCGGACTGTGCCGCGGCCCCGCCGCGCCGCAGCCGGCAGGGTGGCGTCGAGTGGACTGTGGTCACGTACACCTGCCCCACCGGCCGCCCGATGATCGTCGAGGCGGCCGGGCCGGCCACCGGCCGCGCCGGTCTGCTCTACGTCCAGCTCGTGCCGCCGCCGGACGCGGGCGCGGACTTCGCCGACCGCGTGCTCGCCGGAGTTCGGACCGGGTAGGTGACGGGCTCAGACCACCACCACCGTGATCGGGTACGTGCGGCCGTCCTGCGGGATGGTGACCACCACCGTGCCGGTGCGCACGAACCGGATGTCCACCACACCGGCCTCGTAGCTGCGCGAGACCAGGTCCTCCCGGTCCACGGTGACCTCACCCGGCCCGATCCCCCGGATGCGCAGGATCCCGCCGGCGGCGAAGCAGAGGGACTTCAGCAGCGCCAGCTCGGTCTCGGCGAGCACCAGGTCGTAGCGGACCGGCCCGAAGCACGCGGCCGGCGCCGTGGTGCGTACCGACGGGGTGGGCCGGGTGGTCCGGGGCGTGACCGGCGGCCGTGACCGCGTACGCGTGCTCGTCGGCGTGGCCCCCGACGGCTCCGGGACCGGCGTGCCCGTGCCCAGCGGTGCCGGGGTGGGGCCGGGTGAGGTCGCGGCGGTGGGCGGCGCGGCGGCGACGGCGCTGGTCACCGCCGGCTGTACCGGCAGCGGCGAGACCGGGCGGTCGGCGCAGGCGGGCGTCCCGGCGAGGGCGACGAGTGCGACGACCGCGACGCCGCGCCGACGGCGGGCCGGGTCACGCATCGGACAGCCGCGCCCGGAGCTGCCGGCGGGCCTCGTGGATGCGGGACTTCACGGTCCCCTCCGGCACGTCGAGCAGGCCGGCGATCTCCCGGTAGCTCAGTCCAAGCACATCGCGCAGGGTCACCGCCTCGGCGAGGTCCGGCGGGACCGCGTCGAGGGCGTCGAGCAGGTCGAGCCGGGTGCCGGCGACCACGCTGGTCCGGCGCGGGTCGGGCCGGTCCGGCAGCGGGACGCCGCCGGCCTCCCGCTGCCACCGTCGCCGCAACGTCCGGTAGGTGAAGCGGGCCCGGTTGGCGGTGATCCGGTACAGCCAGGTGTCGAACGACGAGCGGCCCTCGAGCCCGGTGATCCCGTGGGCGAGCGCGAGCAGAGCGTCCTGGCAGGCCTCCTCGGCGTCCTGCCGGTGGGGCAGCAGCCGGGCGCACTGCCGCAGCACCTCCGGCCGTACGGTGGCCAGCAGGGCGTCGAGGGCCTCGCGGTCGCCGCGTGCCGCCGACCGGGCCAGCTCGTCCGTGCCGTCGGGGAGGGGCATCAGGGGCGTCCCAGTGCTCGCCGGTGGTCCGGACCCCAGGCTATGCCCCGGGAGGCCGTGCCGCCCCGGCTGAGTCGGGCAGCCGACGGCGTCCCGCCCCGGCGCCGACGGCACCGGGGCGGGACGGGGAGCGCGGCGCCGGGCGTCAGCGCGCGGCGCGGGCGGCCTTGACCGCGCTGTCGATCACGTCCCAGATCGCGACGAGCACGACCACCGCGCCCGCCACCCGGGCGAACTCGACGGTCCCGCCGTCGCGCAGCCAGGCGAACCGTTCGACCAGTTCCGGGTTGAGCAGCCGGTCGGTGGCGAGCAGCCAGAGCACCGGGGCGGCGAAGGCCGCGTTGAGCACCGCGTTGACCACGACCAGCGGCCAGGTCCACCGCCCGGCCCGGTACTTGGCGATCTCCAGGCCGACGGTGGCCAGCAGCACCACGATCAGGGCCGGCAGCCAGAAGCCCCAGAGCGCCGGGTCGAGCACCGCCATCCGGGAACCGTCGTCGGTGGTCCAGCGCTGGAAGTGCTGACCGATCAGGAAGCCGACGGTGACGAGCAGAAACACCACCGAGGCGATGCTGTCGGAGTGGCTGATCTGCCGTTCCCGGCTCTCCTCGGGGAGCTGGTCGACGGTCCACTCGGGCAGGCCGAGCGGCGTGCGGGTGCGCTCCAGCACGGCGAACACCAGCGTGACCCAGAACGCGATCTGGACCGCGGTCTGCATCGCGGCCACGATCGCCGCGCCGATCGCCGCGCCCGGCTCGCCGTCGATGAGCGCCTTGGCGAGGCCGGCGAGCACGCCCACGATCGCCGGGATGTACGTGAGCAGCAGCCGCAGCAGCCGCCACCAGGTCAGGTAGTACCGCGGGCCGATCAGTTGCAGGGTGCGGTCGCTGTAGCGGGCCGCGAGCTTCTCCGGGTGGCCCAGCTCGGTGAGCACCTCGCGCTCGGCGGAGGCGTGGTCCTGCCCGCCCGAGGTCCGGTCGTCGATCATGTCGGCGATGGAGCCGCGCAGTTCCTCGGCCAGTTCCAGGCGGCGCTGCGCGGGCACGGTCCGCATGGTGGCGGCGACGTAACGGTCGGTCAGGGAACTCATCGTTCCGCTCCTTCGATCAGGTCGGTGACGGACGTCCGCACCGCGGTCATGTCGTCGAGCAGGCGGTTCAGGACGGCCTCGCCGTCGTCGCTGGTCCGGTAGAACTTGCGCGGCCGGCTCTCCTCGGTGTTCCACTCGCTGGTCAGCAGGCCCTGGTCCTCGAGCCGGCGCAGCAGCGGGTAGAGCGTGTTGGCGTCGACCGCGAAGCCGTGCGCGGCCAGCCGTTGCAGCAGGGCGTATCCGTAGTCGGGGCGGCGCAGGGCGACCAGGCTGGCCACCACGACCGTGCCGCGCCGTAGCTCCTGGAGGTGGGTCCGGAGGACCTCGTCGCTGACCATGTGCAACACGATACTGTGTGCCACACACCATTGCAATAGAGGGCAACATCGCGTGCCGCACACCGGCCGGTCGGAGAGACCCGGGCCACCCTCGGCGCGGACGGTGGAGCCCGCACGATCACCTCGGTAGGGTGGGTCGGTCGACTCCGACGCAGCTTGATCCACAACCCGGGGGGCGCCACGCATGGGCGATTCGTTCGCGCATCTGCACGTACACACCGAGTACTCGATGCTCGACGGGGCGGCCCGGCTCAAGGACCTCTTCGCCGAGGCGGCGCGGCTCGGCATGCCGGCGGTGGCGATCACCGACCACGGCAACATGCACGGCGCGAACGACTTCTACAAGCAGGCCATGGACGCCGGGGTCAAGCCCATCCTCGGCGTCGAGGCGTACGTCGCGCCGGAGTCGCGCTTCCACAAGGCCCGGGTCAAGTGGGGGCGCCCCGAGCAGAAGAGCGACGACGTCTCCGGTAACGGCGCGATCACCCACATGACCATGTGGGCGGCCAACCGCGACGGCCTGCACAACCTGTTCAAGCTCAACTCCCGCGCCTCCATGGAGGGCCACTACGTGAAGTGGCCCCGGATGGACATGGAGCTGATCGCCGAGCACGCCGAGGGCATCATGGCCACCACCGGCTGCCCGTCCGGCGCGGTGCAGACCCGGCTGCGGCTGGGCCAGTTCGACGAGGCGCTCAAGGTCGCGGCCGCATACCAGGACATCTTCGGCAAGGACAACTACTTCCTGGAGATCATGGACCACGGCCTCGACATCGAGCGCCGGGTCCGCGACGGGCTCACCGAGATCGCCCGCAAGCTCGACATCCCGCCGGTGGTCACCAACGACTCGCACTACACACACGAGGCGCAGGCCGAGGCGCACGACGTGCTGCTCTGCGTCCAGACCGGCAGCAACGTGGCCGACCCCAACCGGTTCCGGTTCGAGGGCGGCGGCTACTTCGTCAAGTCCGCCGACCAGATGCGCGCCGTCGACTCCTCCGAGCTGTGGCAGCAGGGCTGCCGCAACACGCTGCTGGTCGCCGAGAAGGTCGACCCGGCCGGCATGTTCACGTTCCACAACCTGATGCCGCGGTTCCCGATCCCCGAGGGCGAGACCGAGGAATCCTGGTTCCGCAAGGAGACCTTCGCCGGCCTGGCGCGCCGCTTCCCCGGCGGCATCCCCGAGGGCCACGTCGTCCAGGCCGAGTACGAGCTGGGCGTCATCATCCAGATGGGCTTCCCGTCGTACTTCCTCGTGGTCGCCGACTTCATCCAGTGGGCCAAGAGCCAGGGCATCGCGGTCGGCCCGGGGCGCGGCTCGGCGGCCGGCTCGCTCGTGGCGTACGCGCTGGGCATCACCGACCTCGACCCGATCCCGCACGGCCTGATCTTCGAGCGGTTCCTCAACCCCGAACGCGTCTCCATGCCCGATGTCGACATCGACTTCGACGAGCGCCGGCGCGGTGAGGTCATCAAATACGTGACCGACAAGTGGGGCGAGGACAAGGTCGCGCAGATCGCCACGTTCGGCACGATCAAGGCGAAGGCCGCGATCAAGGACTCGGCCCGCGTGCTCGGCTTCCCGTACGCGGTCGGCGACCGGATCACCAAGGCCATGCCCCCGGCGGTGATGGGCAAGGACATCCCGCTGTCCGGCATCTTCGACCCGAAGCACCCGCGCTACGCCGAGGCGGGCGAGATCCGGGGCCTCTACGAGTCCGACCCGGACGTCAAGAAGGTCATCGAGACCGCCAAGGGCATCGAGGGCTTGATCCGGCAGACCGGTGTGCACGCCGCCGGCGTCATCATGTCCGCCGAACCGATCATCGAGCACATCCCGCTGATGCGGCGCGACTCCGACGGCGTCATCATCACGCAGTTCGACTACCCGACCTGCGAGTCGCTCGGGCTGCTGAAGATGGACTTCCTCGGCCTGCGGAATCTGACGATCATCGACGACGCGGTGAAGAACATCCAGCTCAACCACGGCCGGGAGCTGGACCTGCTCGGCCTGCCGCTTGACGACAGGCAGGCGTACGAGCTGCTGGCCCGCGGTGACACGCTCGGCGTGTTCCAGCTCGACGGCGGGCCGATGCGCTCGCTGCTGCGGCTGATGAAGCCGGACAACTTCGAGGACATCTCCGCCGTCCTGGCGCTCTACCGGCCCGGCCCGATGGGCGTTGACTCGCACACCAACTACGCGCTGCGCAAGAACGGGCTCCAGGAGATCACCCCGATCCACCCGGAGCTGGAGGAGCCGCTGCGCGAGATCCTCGCACCCACGTACGGCCTGATCGTCTACCAGGAGCAGGTGCAGCGCGCCGCGCAGATCCTCGCCGGCTACACGCTCGGCCAGGCCGACCTGCTGCGCCGGGCGATGGGCAAGAAGAAGAAGGAGATCCTCGACAAGGAGTTCATCCCGTTCCGGGACGGCTGCCGCGAGCGCGGCTACTCCGACGAGGCCATCCAGGCCGTGTGGGACGTGCTGGTCCCGTTCGCCGGTTACGCGTTCAACAAGGCCCACTCCGCCGCGTACGGCCTGGTCTCCTACTGGACCGCGTACCTCAAGGCGCACTACCCGGCCGAGTACATGGCCGCGCTGCTCACCTCCGTCGGTGACGACAAGGACAAGATGGCCCTGTACCTGTCCGAGTGCCGCCGGATGCGCATCCAGGTGCTCCCGCCGGACGTGAACACCTCGGCCGGGCCGTTCACCCCGGTCGGCAAGGAGATCCGCTTCGGTCTCGGCGCGGTACGCAACGTCGGTGCGAACGTGGTCGCCTCGATCATGCGGTGCCGCGAGGAGAAGGGCGACTACACCGACTTCTACGACTTCCTGTCCAAGGTCGACGCCGTCGTCTGCAACAAGAAGACCATCGAATCGCTGATCAAGGCCGGGGCGTTCGACTCGCTCCAGCATCCGCGCAAGGGCCTGCTGGCGGTGCACGCCGACGCCATCGACGCGTACGCCGACGTCAAGCGCAAGGAGGCGGTCGGCCAGTACGACCTGTTCGGCGCCGGATTCGGCGAGGCGGACACCGGTGGCAGCACCACTGTCATGCCGGTCATCGGCGAGGGGGAGTGGGACAAGCGCGACAAGCTCGCGTTCGAGCGCGAGATGCTCGGCCTGTACGTCTCCGACCACCCGCTCTTCGGTCTGGAGCACGTGCTCGGCGCTGCGGCGGACACCACGATCGCCGCGCTGTCCGAGGAGGGCACTGTGCCCGACGGCGCGGTGGTCACGCTGGCCGGCATCCTCTCCGGCGTGCAGCGCCGGGTCACCAAGCAGGGCCGGGCCTGGGCCTCGGCCACTCTCGAAGACCTCGCCGGCGGCGTGGAGACGCTGTTCTTCCCGAACACGTACGAGGTGATCGGGCAGTACATCGCCGAGGACGCGATCGTGGTGGTGAAGGGCCGGGTGGACCGGCGCGACGACACCCCGCGCATCATGGCGATGGACATGTCCATGCCGGACGTCAGCAGCACCCCGGGGAGCAAGCCGATCACGCTCACCATCCCTGTGCACCGCTGCACGCCGCCGCTCGTGGAACGGCTCAAGGAGACGCTGGTGCTGCACCCCGGCGACACCGAGGTGCACGTCAAGCTGCTCAACGGCGGCAAGGTCACCACGCTGCGCCTCGGCCCGTTCCGGGTCGCGCCGACCACAGCGCTGATGGGTGACCTGAAGAGCGTGCTCGGCCCGGCCAACGTGAGCTGACCGGGCCGAGCGCCTGCGGGACGTACCGGGCTAGACGCGGGTGATGCGAACGGCGTCGGCGATCACGTACCCGGTGCTGCCGGACCATCGGCTGACACCCACCTTGTTGGCGTCCCCGGCGGCCAGGGTGAACGTGCCCAGCGAGCGCCACGTACCGCCGTTGGCTGTCTGGTTCACCGAGACCGTCTGGTTGCCGCTGGTGGTCGCGACGATGTACGGCGTGCTGGTGTTGTAGCCGGCGACGGCCGGATACCAGACCTCCACCCGGTAGGTGGCGGTCGCCGGGATGTTCACCTTGTACCAGGCGGCGTCGCTGGCCGCGACGGGGTTGGCGTACCGGTAGTCGGCGCCGTAGCGCTGCGCCGAGTACGTCGAGGTGCTCCAGTTGGCGCTCGCGGTGAACCGGCCGGCGGTGGTGTTGTCCACGACCGTCGACCAAGTGGTCGGCGGGGGCGTGGTGCCGCCGGTGACGAGCTGCATGTAGTAGGTCCAGTTCCAGTTCGGACCGGGGTCGGTGTGCGTGGCGCCCGGCACCTGGTTGTGCCCGATGATGTTGTTGCGGGTCTTCGGGATGCCGTACTTGTCGCACAGGAACCGGGTCAGCGCCGCCGACGACCGGTACATCGCGTCGGTGTACCAGGAGGCGTTGTCGACGTACCCCTCGTGCTCGATGCCGATCGACTGGGTGTTGTAGGTCCAGTTGCCGGCGTGCCAGGCGATGTCCTTGTCCCGCACCATCTGGGTCACCGCGCCGTCGGAGGAGCGGAGCAGGTAGTGCGCGCTGGTGCCGGCGGCGGCGTTCTGGAACCAGCTGATCGAGCCGGCGTAGCTGCCCTGCATGGTGTGGATGACGATGTAGTTGATCGGGTACGCCGACTCGCGGCTGGAGACCGTGTAGTTCGACGAGTTGGCCGGCACCCAGGCCGCCGGGCCGTAGTCGGTGCTCAGGGTGCCGAAGTCGCCGGTGCCCAGCGGCGCGACGTCGGCGTACCGGCCCCGCTGGGGTGCGACCGGACGGCCGTCCACGCTGACCTCGCCGCCGGCCGTGGTCGCGATGAAGCCCCTGGCGAGCAGGTCGTACACGGAGTCCGCGTACAGCCGGGCGGTGGCCGCGTCCGTCGAGCCGCCGTAGCGGGCGATCGGGCCGTACCACTGGTTGACGTCGTCGCGCTGCGCCGCGGTGAGCCCGGCCTCGTCGGCGTAGGAGCGCAGCACCGCCGCCGCGCCGGCCACGTTCGCCGCGTCCCGGGTACGCAGTTCGGCGCGGTCCAGCCGGGTCCGGCGCGCGGCCTCGTCGAGGGTCCGCACCTTCGGGTTGCTGGTCAGGTGCATCACGCCGTATCCGCCGGAGACGCTGGGCTCGCCGCCGTGGCCGTCCAGGCGGGTCTCGGCGTACCCGAGCGCGGCGAGCAGGTCGCGCGGCACGTCGGAGGCGGTGGCGGCCCGGTCGAAGGCGGCGGCGAGCGGCTGCGCGCCGTGCTGTGGCGCGGCCTGGGCCGGCTGGCCGGTCAGGCCGATCATGAGGATCATGGCGCCGCCGAGCAGGTGGCTCACCCGACGCGAGGGTCTCCGAATCGTCACAGGCACTCCTCGTCCACTACAGGGGGCGACTGGCTCACGTCGCCGGTTCGCCGCACCCTATAGCGTGACGTTCGTCTATGTCGATACCTTGCATCAACGGACCCTTTGCTGAAGACTTCCTTCAGGCGTGCGGCATCTCCGGCAGTCGCGCCGCCCGCCGCGGGCCGCCCGCCGCCGCGCCCCGGCCCGTTCCGGAGGCGGTGTCCACCGCGCTCGGCGATCACTCCTCGGCCCGGTGGGCGTGAGCTGCCCCCGTACCGTCGCGGTGTTGCCCGGCGGGCCACGGCCGGGCAGCATCGGGCGGATGCCGCCTGCCGACCTGCTGCGCGTCCGCGACCTGGTGCCCGACTTCCTCGCCTGCGCCGAGGGGCGCCGGTCCGCGTCGCCGGAGCCGTGGAGCGCGCACTACCTGGCCGCGCATCCGGACGTGGTCCGGGTGCTGCGCCGCGACGGCGACTGGTCCGACGCCGCCGGCGTGGCATCCGTCCTGGACGGGCTCCGCGGCCGCGCCGCCGACCTGGCGGCACGAGCCGAGAGGGTACGCGCGCTGCTGCCCGACGGCGTCACGGCGGTGGCCGGTGCGCTGGGCTGGTCCGGCGACGGCGGGCCGGTCGAGTGCGTGGTGCTGGTCGGGCTGAACCAGGCCAACGGCTGGGCCGGAGAGCTGAACGGCAGGTACGCGCTCTTCCTCGCCGTGGAACAGCTCGGGCCGCCGGAGGATCTCGACCTGCTGGTGCGGCACGAGGCCGCGCACGTGGTGCACGACCGCGGCGCCGCGATCCGCGACTGGCCCGAGTGCGGGGTGGCGAACGCGTTGTTCACCGAAGGGCTCGCCACGCAGGTCACGGCGGAACTGGACGCCGGCCGGCCGGACGAGGAGTACCTCTGGTTCGGCCGCCCCGGTCACCGGCGGTGGCTCGTCGAGTGCCGCCGCCGGTGGCCGGAGATCCTGCGCCGGGTACGCGCCGACCTCGACGCCACCGACGCCGACCACCACGCCCCGTACTTCCTGATGCGGGACTCGCCGCTGGCCGGCGGCCTGCCGAAGCGTTGCGGCTACCTGGTCGGCCTGACCGCGGTACGACACCTGCGCCGCCACCACTCCCTGCGGGACCTGGCCGGGTGGCCGCTGCCCCGCGTCCGCGCAGAGATGGCCGCCGCACTGCCCGACCTCCCTCCACCGACCTGACCCCCTCCCACTGCCCCTCCCACCGCGACGATCATGAGGTTGGCGGCGACAATTCGGACAGCCGGCACCGCCAACTTCATGATCGTCCGGGCGGGTGTGCTGGTGCGTCGTGTCCCCGCCCGCCCTCGCGCCCCTGCTTCTGCCGCGCGATCTTGCGGTTTCGGCCCTGCGGATCGCTGGTTTGCCCCGATTTGCCGGGGCCGAAAGTGCAAGATCGCGGGCGGGCTCGGGCGGGGTGGGGCGGGCTCGGGCGGGCTCGGGCGGGGTGGGGCCACGGGGGTGGGATTGGCGGTGCCGGGGTGGGGGCGGGGGTGGTTAGCGTCGGTGGCATGGAGCTGGAGCAGGCGCAGAAGTTGTGGCAGCCGGAGCCGGGCTGGTTGAACACGGCCACCTACGGACTGCCGCCGGAGCCGGTGTGGGACGCCGTGCAGCGGGTGCTCGCCGACTGGCGGACCGGGCGGGTGTCGTTCGAGGTGTGGGAGGAGTCGGTGGACCGGTCCCGGGCCGCGTTCGCCCGGCTGACCGGTGTGGACGTCGCCGACGTGAGCATCGGCGCCAGCGCGTCACAACTCGTCGCGCCGATCGCGGCCGGGCTGCCGGCGGGCGCGACGGTGGTGGTCCCCGAGACCGAGTTCACCTCGATCCTGTTCCCGTGGCTGGTGCAGCAGGACCGCGGCGTGCGGGTACGCACCGTGCCGCTGGCCGGCCTGGTCGACGCGATCGACGCCGACACCGATCTGGTGGCGTTCAGCGTGGTGCAGTCCGCCGACGGCACAGTGCTCCCGTACGACGAGATCGTCGCGGCGGCCCGGGCGCACGGCGCGTTCGTGGTGGCCGACGCGACGCAGGCGTGCGGGTGGCTGCCGTTCGCGGCGGACCGGGCGGACGCGGTGGTGGTCGGGGCGTACAAGTGGTTGATGTCGCCGCGTGGATCGGCCTTCGCCTACCTGGCCCCGGCGCTGCGCGAGCGGATGCGCCCGGACGCGGCCGGGTGGTACGCGGGCCGCGAGCCGCACGCCTCCTACTACGGGCTGCCGCTGCGCCTGGCCGACGATGCGCGCCGGTTCGACATCGCGCCGCCGTGGCTCAGCTACGCGGGCACCGCCCCGGCGCTGGAACTGCTCGCCGACCTCGACCCGGAGGCGGTGCGCGCGTACGACGTGGGGCTGGCCAACCGGTTCCTGGCCGGGCTGGGCCGGCCGCCGGGCGACAGCGCGATCGTCAGCGTGGACGTGCCGGACGCGCAGGAGCGGCTGGCCCGCGCCGGGGTGCGCGCGGCGGTACGGGCGGGCCGGGTGCGCGCCTCGTTCCACCTCTACACGACCGAGGCGGACGTGGACCGGGCGGTCGAGGCGCTGACCGGCTGACTGCTCAGGCCAGGTGGCCGCCGATCTTCGTGTAGCCGCGCAGCAGGTCGCGGGAGATGATCAGCCGCTGCATCTCGTCTGTGCCCTCGAAGATCCGGTACAGCCGGACCTGCCGGTACCAGCGTTCGATCGGCAGCTCACGGGTGTAGCCCATGCCGCCGTGGATCTGCAGAACCCGGTCCACCACCCGGTTGACCATGCCGGCGCCGTAGAGCTTGCCCATGGAGGAGGCGTGCCGCGGGTCGAGGCCCTGGTCGACGGTCCAGGCCGAGCGCAGGATCAGCCAGCGGGCCGCCTCCAGCTCGGTCTCCGAGTCGGCGATCATCCACTGGATGGCCTGGTTGGTGGCGATCGGCGCGCCGAACGTCTCCCGCGTGTTGGCGTGGTCGATGGCCATCTGGAGGGCGCGTTCGGCGATGCCGATGGCGTGCGACGGGATGGTGTAGCGGCCCTTGCCGATCCACTCCATGCCGAGCGTGAAGCCCTGCCCGATCTCGCCGAGGATGTTGCGGTGCGGCACCCGTACGCCGTCGAAGATCAGTGAGGCGGGGCCGCCCTCGCCCATGGTCTGGATGAACTCGGAGCGCCAGCCCATCGTGCGGTCCACCAGGAACGCGGTGGCGCCGCCGCGGCGGGCGCCCTTCTCCGGGTCGGTCACCGCGACCACGATGGCGAAGTCGGCGTCGTTGCCGTTGGTGATGAACGTCTTCTCGCCGTCGAGGACCCAGTCGTCGCCGTCGCGGCGGGCGCGCAGCTTGATGTTCGCCGCGTCGGAGCCCGCGCCGGGCTCGGTGATGGCGAAGCAGGAGATCCGTTCGCCCTCGATGGTGGGGATCAGGAACTCGCGTTTCTGCTCCTCGGTGGCGTGGAACAGGATGTTGTCGGCCTCGCCGCCGAAGCGGAACGGCACGAAGCTGCGGCCCAGTTCGGTCCAGATCAGCGACTGCATGACCGCCGGCAGGTCCATCCCGCCGTACTCCTCCGGCGTGGCCAGCCCCCAGAAGCCGAACTTCTTCGCCTTGAGCTGGAGTTCGCGCAGCTCGGAGCGGTCCAGGCCGGGCTGGTGGGCGCGCTCGCGGCGCAGCACCTCCGCCTCCAGCGGCATCACCTCGCGGGTGACGAACGTGCGAACGGTGTCCCGGATCGCGCGTTCCTCGTCGGACAGTGCGAAGTCCACGGTGCCCCCTCAGGTCGACTGGCTCTAAACTAGCGCTGGAAGTTTTCCCGCGTCCAGACCCGATGTCGAAGGGAGGATGATGACCAGGTGCCCCGACCCCGACAGGCCCTGCTCACCCGCGACCGGATCGTCGAGACCGCGCTGGCGCTGATCGACGCCGACGGGCTGGACGCGCTCTCGACCCGGCGGCTCGCCGCCGCGCTCGGTGTCCGCGGCCCCTCGCTCTACAACCACTTCGCCACCAAGGAGGAGATCCTCGACGCGGTGGCCGACGGCGTCGCGGCGACAGTCGACATCGGCGTCTTCGACGAGTGCGAGTGGCTCGACGCGCTTCGCCGTTGGGCGCGCTCGTACCGGGCCGCGCTGGCGGCGCACCCGAACATCGTGCCGTACCTGGCGCAGGGGCCGGGCCGCCGTCCGGCCGCGCTCGCCATGGCCGACGCGGTCTACGGCGCGCTGGTCCGGGCCGGCTGGCCGCCCGCGCGGGCCACCCACATCGGCGCCGCGATGCGCTACTTCGTGGCCGGGTCCGCGCTCGGCTCGTTCGCCCGCGGCTTCGTCGAGGACCCCTCGCTCTACGCCGCGCACCCGCACCTCAACCAGGCGCACCGGCTCGCCGGCCACCAGCGCAGCGTGGACGAGGGCGCGTTCACGCTCGGCCTGGACGCGCTGCTGCACGGGCTCGCCGCCGAGTACGCCGCCACCGTCGCCCCGCTGGAACGGGTCGGCGGTCCGGAGTAGCGTCGAAACTCCCACCGCTAGTTTCCGCCGCCCCCGAAGGACGCCATGGATCTCGCCGCCGCCCCTCCCGCCCTGCTGACGCGCCGCCACCTGCACGTCGCCGGTGACTGGGTCGACCCGTCGTCGGGCGACACCATCCCGGTGGAGAACCCGGCCACCGGGAGCATCGTCGGCGAGGTGCCCGCCGGCACACCGGCCGACGTGGACCGCGCGGTCGCCGCCGCCCGTGCCGCGTTCCCCGGCTGGGCCGCCACCGCCCCCGAGCAGCGGGCCGCGCACCTGGACCGGCTGCACAGCGCGCTCGCCGCCCGCGCCGACGAGATCGCCCGCACCGTGGCGACCGAGCTGGGCACCCCGCTCAAGCTCGCCACCCGGGTCCAGGCCGGCCTGCCGCTGACGGTGCTGCGGAGCATCGTCGACCTGGCAGCCCGCCCGGCGGCCGAGCACACGGTCGGCAACTCGCTCGTCGTCCGGGAGCCGGTCGGCGTGGTCGGCGCGATCACCCCGTGGAACTACCCGCTGCACCAGGTGGTCGCCAAGGTCGCGCCCGCGCTCGCCGCCGGCTGCACAGTGGTGCTCAAGCCCAGCGAGCTGACGCCGCTGACCGCGTACCTGCTGTTCGACGCGATCACCGACGCCGGGCTGCCGCCCGGCGTGGTGAACCTGGTGCCCGGCACCGGCCCGGTGGTCGGCGAGGCGCTCGCCGCGCACCCCGACGTCGACCTGGTCTCGTTCACCGGCTCCACCGCCACCGGCCGGCGCATCGCCCACCTGGCCGCCGAGCGGATCGCCCGGGTGTCGCTGGAACTCGGCGGCAAGTCGGCGAACGTCATCCTGGCCGACGCCGACCTGCCCACCGCGGTCAAGGTCGGCGTCGGCAACGCGCTGCTCAACTCCGGGCAGACCTGCACCGCCTGGACCCGGATGCTCGTACACCGCGACCGCTACGCCGAGGCGCTGGACCTGGTCGCGGCGGCGGTTGCCGGCTACCGGCTCGGCGACCCGTTCGACCCGGCCACCCGGCTCGGCCCGCTCGCCTCCGCCGCGCAGGCCCGGCGGGTACGCGACCACGTCGACCGGGCGCTCGCCGACGGCGCCCGGCTCGTCGCCGGTGGCCCGGACGCGCCACTGCCGCCGCAGGGTCACTTCGTCGCGCCCACCGTCTTCGCCGACGTGCACCCGGACAGCGCGCTCGCCCAGGAGGAGGTGTTCGGGCCGGTGCTCGCGGTGATCCCGTTCGCCGACACCGACGAGGCGGTCGCCGTCGCCAACAACTCCCGGTACGGGCTGGCGGGCGCGGTCTGGTCCGCCGACTCCGACGCGGCGCTGGCAGTGGCCCGGCGGATGCGTACCGGCCAGGTCGACGTCAACGGCGGCGCGTTCAACCCGCTCGCCCCGTTCGGCGGCTACAAGCAGTCCGGCCTCGGCCGTGAGCTGGGCGCGTACGGCGTGGAGGAGTTCACCGAGCTGAAGGCGATCCAGCGGTGAGGGCGCTCGTGGTACGCGGCCGGGGCGCCACACCGGCGGTCGAGGAGGTACGCCTGCCCGCGCCCGGCCCGGGCGAGCTGCGGGTACGCATCCGCGCCGCCGGCATCTGCCACTCCGATCTGGCCATGGTGGACGGCACGCTGGCGCCCGCGTACCCGCTGGTGCTGGGGCACGAGGCGACGGGTGTGGTGGCCGAGGCCGGACCCGGTACGACGCTCGCGGCCGGCACGCCCGTGGTGCTCAACTGGGCGCCGGCCTGCCGCGACTGCTGGCACTGCCGGCACGGCGAACCGTGGCTCTGCGCCGCCAACCCCAACCCGTCGACACCTCGCGGCGAGACGGCCGCCGGTGAGCCCCTTCAGGTCACGCTCGGGCTCGGCGCGCTCGCCGAGGAGGTGGTGGTGCCGCAGCACGCCGCCGTACCGGTGCCTGCCGGACTGCCGCCGGAGCAGGCCGCGGTGCTCGGCTGCGCGGTGCTCACCGGCGTCGGCGCGGTCCGCAACACCGCACGGGTCGCCCCCGGCGAGTCGGTGGCGGTGATCGGGCTCGGCGGAGTGGGCCTGGCCGTGCTGACCGCCGCGCGGCGGGCCGGCGCGGCGCCGATCCTCGCCGTGGACGTGGTGGAGGCCAAGCGGGACCTCGCGCTCGCCGCCGGGGCCACCGACTTCCTGCGCTCCGACGACCGGCTGGGCAAGGAGATCCGAGCCCGCACCGACGGGCGCGGCGTGGACCACGCGTTCGAGTGCGTCGGCCGGTCCGTCACCATCCGCGCCGCCTGGCGGGCGACGCGGCGCGGGGGAGCGGTCACTGTGGTCGGCATGGGCGGCAAGGACGACATGCTCAGCCTCTCCGCGCTGGACATCTTCCACTCCGCGCGCACGCTGCGCTCCTCGGTGTACGGCTCGACCGACCCGGACCGGGAGGTCCCGGAGCTGGCTGCCGCGCTCGCCGCCGGTGACCTGGACCTGGGGCCGCTGGTGAGCGGCACGGTGCCGCTGACCGAGGCGCCCGCGGCGCTGGAGCGGCTGGCCCGCGGCGAGGGCGCCCGCTGGGTCGTCACGTTCCCGGACTGACCGGGCTCCGGCCGGATTCGCCGCCGGCGCATCCGGATCGGGCCGTGCGGACGAACCCCAGGGTAGGAGAGCTACCCGGGGGTACGTCCGTTGCTGACCGAGAACATGCCGGCCGGGGCCGTCGAGACGGCCCGCAAACGGCTGACCGCCGCCGCCGAGGACCTGGACGACAACCGGGTCGCCGGGCTGGTGCTCGACCTGGCCGCCGAGGCCGGGGTGGTGCCCGCCTGGGAACAGGTCTGCCTGCCGCTGCTCGGCACGCTGCGCGGCGACAGCGCCGCCGAGATCGCCGTCGAGCACGCCCTCTCCGAGGGGGTACGCGTCGGCCTGGACGTGTTCGGCCGTGAGCCGTCCCGGCCGCTTCCCGCCCAGGGCGTGCTGCTCGCAGGCGCCGAGCACGAGACGCACTGCCTCGGGCTGCACGCGCTCGCCGCGGCGCTGCGCGAACGCGGCCGGGGCGCGCTGCACCTCGGCCCGGCGCTGCCGTGGTCCGCGCTGACCAGTGCCGTGGTCCGGGTCCGTCCGCGGGTGGTGGTGGTCTGGTCGCAGACGCCGCTGACCGGCCGCGCGTACCGCCTGGTCCGTCTGCGGCGGGACCTGCCCGGGGTACGCGTGCTCGCTGCCGGTCCGGGGTGGATCGAGCCGTTCCCGCCCTCCTCGGCCGTCCCGCAGCGCCTCACCACGCTCGGCGAGGCGACGCTGGCCTGCCTGGCCGCCGGAGGCGCCACCTGACACCGGCTCCTGACACGGCGGACTGACGCCAGGCGCGAGCAGACCGGCGCGACCAGGATCAGCCGGTGCGGAATCCGCGCACCAGCGTGGCGACGGCCGACTCCGGGTCGAAGCCGTCATCGGGGGAGGCGAGCTGGTTGCTCAGCAGCCCGTCGACGAGTGCCAGCAGCATCCGGAAGTGAGCCGGCGGATCGGCCGAGCCGAGCGTGGCGAGCAGCGGCTCCCCCCAGCCGGCCAGCCGTGCCCGGGCGGCCTCGATGGCCGGGCGCAGATCGGGCCGCACCGCCGCCTCGACGAACAGCGCGTACCGGGCGAGCGTGACCACCCGCTGCCGGTCGGTGAACTCCCGGATCAGCCGGCCGACCACTGCGGCGAACGCGGTGACGTCGCCCGGCGTCAGGTCCGTGGCGAGCCGTTGCCAGGCCGCCGTCTCCACCTCGACCAGCCGGTCGAAGACGCCGGTGACCAGCGCCTCCCGGGTGCGGAACCGGTTGGACGCCGAGCCTTCGGGCAGGCCCGCCTCCGCGTCCACGGCCCGGTGGGTGAGCTGGCGCGGCCCGCCGGTGCCGAGCACCCGGATGGCGGCGTCGAGCAGGAGCTGCCGGCGATCGGTCACCCGGACAGACTACAGGCGTAGTGCAGTCGACTACATCTGTAGTACGGTGACGGCATGGGCGGACGCGCGGTCGTGGTCGGGGGCGGGATCGGCGGGCTCGCGGCGGGCATCGGCCTGCGGGCGGCGGGCTGGGAGGTGACGGTCCGGGAGCGGTCGGCCGCGTTGCCGCACACCGGCACCGGGCTGGGCATCTGGCCCGGCGCGATGCGCGCCCTGGATGCCCTCGGCGTCGGCGACGAGGTGCGCCGCCGGGGCAGCCGTCAGGCCGGCGGGTCGATCCGGCGCCCGGACGGCAGCCGGATCGCCACCGTCGACGTCGAGCGGCTGGAACGCCGGCACGGCGAGCCGGTGCACCTGGTCGCCCGGCCGGTGCTGCTCGCCGTCCTGGCCGGCGCGCTGCCCGGACCGGCGCTGCGCCTCGGCGCCCCGGTGACCGGCCCGGGGTCACTGCGCGACGCGTACGACCTGGTGGTGGGCGCGGACGGGATCAACAGCGTGGTGCGCGCGCAGATGTACGGGCAGCGGTATCCGCTGCGGTACGCGGGCGCGGTGGCCTGGCGCGGCGTGGTCGACCTGGATCTGGCCGAGGGCGGCGAGACCTGGGGGCGGGGGCGCAAGTTCGGGCTGACCCCGGCCGGGCCGGGCCGCACCAACTGGTACGCCGCGGTGCGCCTGCCCGAGGGGCACCCGGCACCGCCCGACGACCGCGCCGAGCTGCGCCGCCTCTTCGGTGACTGGCACCCTCCGGTGCCGCGGGTGCTCGACGCGCTCACGCCGGACGGGATCCTGCGGCACGAGATCCGCGACCTCACGCCGCTGCCGTCGTACGTGGCCGGCCGGACGGCACTGCTCGGCGACGCCGCGCACGCGATGACCCCGGACCTCGGGCAGGGCGCCTGTCAGGCGCTGATCGACGCGGTGGCGCTCGCCGACTGCCTGCGCGACGCCGGCGACGTGCCGGCCGCGCTGCGCGCGTACGACAGGAGGCGCCGGCGTCCGACGCAGCGGATCGCGGCCGGGGCGCGGTGGGCGGGGCGGCTGTCCGGCGTGCGGCGGCTGCTGCCGGTGCGGGACGCGCTGCTGCGACTGGCGCTGGCGGCCGGACCGCCCGCGTGACCTGAGACACATTCGATACGAACCCGTTCCGTATCGAAACCCGCTCACCTACGCTCGGCTCCGTTACGAGTCTGACCCGTATCGTATTCCGACGCGGGGAAACCGGGGGGAGCACGGACGTGGAACCACACGAGAACACCGGACACCCGAGGAGGTGGGCGATCCTCGGGGTGCTGGTGATCAGCCTCCTCGTGGTCGTCCTCGACAACACCATCCTCAACGTCGCGCTGCGCACGCTGGCCGACCCGGTGCACGGCCTCGGCGCCACCCAGGGCGAGCTGGAGTGGGCGATCAACTCCTACACGCTCGTCTTCGCCGGGCTGCTGTTCACCTTCGGCGTGCTCGGTGACCGGCTCGGCCGCCGCCGCTTCCTGATCCTCGGGCTGGCGCTCTTCGGCCTGTCCTCGCTGCTGTCCGCGTACGCGCAGGACCCGGCCCAGCTCATCGCGGCCCGTGCGCTGATGGGCGTCGGCGGCGCGGCCATCATGCCGGTGACGCTCTCGATCATCTCCAACGTCTTCGACCCGCGCGAGCGCGCCAAGGCGATCGGCGTCTGGGCCGGCGCGGTCGGCCTCGCGGTGGCGATCGGCCCGGTGCTCGGCGGCGCGCTGCTGGAGCACTTCTGGTGGGGCTCGGTCTTCCTGATCAACGTGCCGGTGGTGGCGCTCGGTGTGGTGCTCGTCGCGGCCCTGGTCCCCGAGTCCCGCGATCCCAAGCCCGGCCGGGTCGACCTGCTCGGCGTGCTGCTCTCGGTGGTCGGCCTGGTCGCCCTCACCTACGGCATCATCGACGGCGGCGAGCACGGCTTCGGCCGCCCGCAGGTGTGGGTCGCGGTGCTCGGCGGCCTCGCGGTGCTCGGCTGGTTCGTCGCCCACGAACTGCGCAGCGACCACCCGTCGCTGGACGTACGGCTGTTCCGGGTGCCCCGCTTCGCCGCGCCGGTGGCCCTGGTCGGGCTGGTCTTCTTCGCCGCCATGGGCGTGATGTTCTTCGGCGCGTTCTACCTCCAGCTCGTGCGCGGCTACAGCCCGCTGGAGAGCGGCCTGCTGTTCCTGCCGTTCGCCGCGGCCCAGCTCATCTTCGCGCCGCGCAGCGCGGCGATGGTCCGCCGCTACGGCGGCCGGGCGGTCGCGGCCGTCGGGCTGCTGCTCACCACTGTGGCGCTCGCCGCGTTCGTCTTCATCGACGCGGACACCCCGATCTGGATCTTCTCGGCGCTGGGCTTCCTCCAGGGCGCCGGGATGGCGAACATCATGCCGCCGGCCACCGAGTCGATCATGTCCTCGCTGCCCCGGGAGAAGGCCGGTGTCGGTTCCGCGGTCAGCAACACCGTGCGCCAGGTGGCCGGCGCGCTCGGCGTGGCGGTGCTCGGCTCGGTGCTCTCCGCCGTCTACCGCGACCAGGTCGGCCCGGCGGTGGCCGCCCTGCCCGCCCCGGTACGCGACGCGGCCCGCGAGTCGGTGTCCGGGGCGTACGCGGTCGCCGGCCGGCTCGGCCCCGACGCGCCGCGACTGATCGACGCGGCCAACGACTCGTTCGTCTCGGCCATGCACTGGGCGGCGGGCGCCTCCGCGGTGGTGGCCGCGCTCGGCATCGTGATCGTGCTGCGCTGGATGCCGGGCCGGCCGGTCGTCGCCCCCGACGCGGCGCCGGTCACCGACAGGGAGTTGGCCGGTACCGCGTAGGTTCGTGGACAATGTCTGACATGACTTCCACGGCGGATGCTCCGCGGTCGCCCGGGCGACCGCGGAGCACCCGTGCGGACGAGGCGATCGTCGACGCCACCCTCGACCTGCTGGCCGAGGGCAGCACCATAGAGTCGCTGTCCATCGAGGCGATCGCGGCCCGCGCCGGAGTCGGCAAGGCCACCATCTACCGCCGCTGGCCGGGCAAGGACGCGTTGCTGCTGGACGCGTTGCGCACGCTCAAGGGGCCCGCGCCCCGCACCGCCGGGCGCTCCGTCCGCGACGACCTGGTGCTGCTCGTCGGCGCCGTCGGCCAGCACGCCGACCCCCGGGTCCGCAAGATCATGCCCTGCCTGGTGCCCGAGGTGAACCGCAGCTCGGCCCACCGGCAGGCGTACGAGGCGATCGTCGAGCCCCGGCGCGCGGCGATGCGCGAGGTGCTGCGCCGCGCGATCGACCGGGGCGAACTGCGCGCCGACCTCGACATCGAGGTGACCATGTCGCTGCTCACCGCGCCGATGCTCACCCAGCGGATGCTGCGCTGGCACCCCGAGCGCGACGAGCGGATGCTTCCCGAGCGGATCGTGGACACGGTCCTGGACGGCCTGCGCGTCCGCTGACCCGGGCCGGCCGGTCCGCCCGGCGCGGTCCGGCCGCTCAGCGGGCGGGCGTGCGCAGCCGGTGCAGGCGCAGCGCGAGCTGCACCTCCAGCGCCCGCTCCGGCCGCTGCCAGTCCGCGCCGAGCAGGTGCCCGACCCGCTCCAGCCGCTGGGTGACCGTGTTCACGTGCACGTGCAGCTGCTCGGCGGCGCGAGCCAGGCTGCCGCCCACCCCGAAGTACGCCTCCAGCGTCTTCACCAGTGCCGTGCCCCGCCGGGCGTCGTAGTCCAGCACCGGCCCCACAGTCGTGGCGAGGAACCGGGCCACGTCCCGGTCCCCGGCGTCACCGACCGCGCCCAGCAGCAGTCCGACGAAACCCAGCTCGGTGGTGCTCGCCCCCTGCCCGGCCCGGCCCAGCGCACCGAGCGCGGACAGGCAGCGCTCCGCCTCGGCGAACGTGACGGCCAGCGACGCCGGACCGGTCGACGGCCCGCTCGCCCCGGCGGTCACCGGGCGGCCGGTCACCCGGGACAGGTCCCGGGCCACCGCGCGGGCCGCACCGCCGGCGTCGTGGCCGGGCAGCATCAGCACCACGCGTCCGGCACGCGCCGCGGCAAGGCCACCCCGGGTCGAGGCGTACGTGGTGGCCCAGGACAGCACCCGCTGCCGGGCCGAGCCGGTCTCGGCGAACGCGTCGTCACCGACCGCCACCAGCACGTGCGGGGCGTCCAGGTCCACCCCGATCCGGCGGGCCCGCGCGCGCAGCGCGTCGGCGTCGCGCAGCGGCCGGGCGATCAGGTCGTCCAGCAGCTCACCGCGTACCCGCCCCTCCGCCTCGGCCACGGTCCGGCGGAACAGCAACAGCAACGCGGTCACCAGCGCGGCCCGCTCCAGGATGCGCTGGTCGGCGTCGACCAGCTCGTCGTCCGGTCGCAGCACCAGCGCGCCCAGGTTCTCCGCGCCGGCCACCACCGCGGCGTACCAGAGCGGGCCCCGGCGCACGCTGCGCCCCTCGGTACGGGACGCGGCGACCGCCTCCACGATGTCCGCCCGGTCCGGCTCCTCGATCTCACCGACCCGGGCCAGCCGCCGGCCCTCGGCGTCCAGCGCCAGCAGCGCGCCACCGAGCACCTCGGTGACCGCCGCCGCCACGTCCTCCATGCCGCCGCCGCGCACCACGAGCGCGGTCATCCGGTCGTGCGCAGCGGCGGCGCGCTCCACCGAGCTGCTGTGCGCCCGGATGGTGCTGTTCGCCGCGGACAGCTCCGCCAGCGCCGCCCGGGTCTCGGCGAGCAGCCGCGCGGTGTCGATCGCCACCGCCGCGTGCGCCGCGAGCGACACCAGCAGCGACACCTCCTCGCGGGCGAACGGGCGGGCCGAGCGGTTCGCCGCGTACAGCACGCCGATCACGCTGGACCCGAGCCGCAGCGGCACGCCGAGGATGGCCACCAGGCCCTCCTCGCCCACGCCGCCGTCGATCTCCCCGGTGTGCCGGAACCGCTCGTCCTCCTGGTAGTTCGAGGTGACGTACGGGGTGCCGGTCTGCGCGACCAGCCCGCCGAGCCCGTCGCCCAGCTCCAGCCGCAGCCGCTGGAACCGGGCCGAGATCGAGCCGTCGGTGACCCGCATGTACGTGTCGCCGCGCTCGTCGTCGTTGAGCGTCATGTACGCCACGTCGGTGCCGAGCAGGATCCGCGCCCGGTGCACGATCGCGCGCAGCACGTCGTCGAGGTCGCGCAGTCCGGCCAGGTCGCTCGCGGTGTCGTACAGGCCGGACAGCTCGGTCTCCCGGCGGCGCCTGCGGGCCAGCAGGGCCCGTACCCGCAGCGCCACCACCTTCGCCTGCTCCAGCTCGGCCAGCCGTTCGGCGGGCAGGCCGGCGGCGCGCGCGGCCACCAGCGGGCCCTCGAACTCGACCGCGGCGGCCTCGCGCGCCAGCAGCTCCAGGAACTCCACCGGCGACGACATGACCGACATTGTGCGCGGGCCCACTAGTTCGCCGTCCAGCCCCCGTCGAGGGCGATCGAGGTGCCGGTGAGGAACGCGGCCGGCGGGGAGCACAGGTACGCCACCAGTTCGGCCACCTCCGCCGGCTCGATCAGCCGCTTGATCGCCGCCCGGGCCAGCATGATCTTCTCGACCACCTCGTCCTCGCCGATGCCGTGGGTGGCCGCCTGGTCGGCGATCTGGCTCTCCACCAGCGCGGTGCGCACGTACGCCGGGTTGATGCAGTTGGCCGTGACGCCGTGTGCAGCGCCCTCCAGCGCCACCACCTTGGACAGGCCCTCCAGCGCGTGCTTGGCCGAGACGTACGCGGCCTTGAACGGCGAGGCGCGCAGCCCGTGCACCGAGGAGATGTTCACGACCCGGCCCCAGCCGTTCGCGTACATCCGGGGCAGCGCGTGGCGGATCAGCAGGAACGGCGCCTCCACCATCACCCGCTGGATGTACTCGAAGCGCTCGACCGGGAAGTCCTGCACCGGCGCGACGTGCTGCAGCCCGGCGTTGTTGACCACGATGTCGGCGTCGACGTCGAGCCGGTCCACAGCCGCCGGGTCGGCCAGGTCGATCCCCACCGCCCGGCCGCCGGCCTCGGCGGCCACCGCCTCGGCCGCCGCCACGTCGCGGTCCAGCACCACGACCGTCGCGCCGGCCGCCGCCAGGCGCAGGGCACAGGCCCGTCCGATGCCGCCGCCACCACCTGTGACCAGCGCGGTGCGACCGGTCAGGTCGACGTGTACGACGTGGGGGCCCGCCACGGGTTCTGCCGTCATGGCGCATGAACGTACGAGCCGGGTGCCCCCTGGCACATGGGGCGGCGACACATACTCCACCGTCTGCGTGTGTGGTGCGCCGCGTCACCGCCCGTGCCCGGCGTGTCCGGCCGTCCCGGTCTCGGCGGGCACCAGTAGGGTGTGTCGAACACACGTACTGCTGGCGGCTCGGGGAGGAGGCGGCGTGCGCGTGCTGGGCGTCGACCCGGGGCTGACCCGGTGCGGGGTCGGCGTTGTCGAGGGCGTGCCGGGCCGTCCCTGCACGCTCGTGGCCTACTACGTGGTCTACACCGACCCGGAGGACGACCTGGCGCTGCGCCTGCTGCACCTGGACCGCTCGCTCACCGACCTGGTCGCCGAGCACCGGCCGGACGCGGTCGCGGTGGAGCGCGTGTTCAGCCAGCACAACGTCCGCACCGTGATGGGCACCGCGCAGGCCAGCGGCGTCGCGGTGCTCGCCGGGGCCCGGGCCGGGCTGCCCGTGACGACGTACACGCCGAGCGAGGTCAAGGCCGCGGTGACCGGCTCGGGGCAGGCGGACAAGAAGCAGATGACCACCATGGTCACCCGGCTGCTGCGGCTGCCCGAGCCGCCGAAACCGGCCGACGCCGCCGACGCGCTGGCGCTGGCCATCTGTCACGTGTGGCGCGGTGGCACCCGGTCCAAGCTGGCCGCGGCCGCGCAACGGGCCCGACGAGGAGGGACGCGATGATCGCGAGCGTACGCGGCACGGTGACCGCCACCGGCCCGGATCACGCGGTGGTGGAGGTGGGCGGCATCGGCCTGGCCGTGCAGTGCGCTCCCGGCACGCTCGCCGACCTGCGCGTGGGCCAGCCCGCCCGGCTCGCCACCAGCCTTGTGGTCCGGGAGGACTCGCTCACCCTCTACGGCTTCGCCGACGACGACGCCAAGCAGCTGTTCGAGCTGCTCCAGACCGCCAGCGGGGTCGGTCCCCGGCTGGCCCAGGCGGTGCTCGCCGTGCACACGCCCGACGCGGTCCGCAAGGCCATCGCCAACGCCGACACCGCCGCGCTGACCCGGGTGCCGGGCATCGGCAAGAAGGGTGCCGAGCGGCTGGTGCTGGAGCTGCGCGACCGGGTCGGCCCGGTGCCGGTGGGCGCCGACGGCGCGGCCGGGGTGACCGCGGGCGCCTGGCCGGAGCAGGTCCGCCAGGCCCTCGTCGGGCTCGGCTGGACGGCCGGGCAGGCGGAGCAGGCGGTGGCCGCGGTGGCGGAGACCGTCGACGGCGAGACCCCGCCGGTGCCGGTGCTGCTCAAGCAGGCGATCCGCCTCCTGGGCCGGAACCGATGAGCGGGGAGAACCTGGTCTCGGCGTACGTGAACGACGCCGAGCTGGACGCGGAGGCCAGCGTCCGCCCGAAGCGGCTGGACGAGTTCATCGCCCAGCACCGGGTCCGCGACCAGCTCGACCTGCTGTTGCAGGGAGCGATGCGGCGAGGCTCCCCGCCCGACCACATCCTCCTCTCGGGGCCGCCTGGCCTCGGTAAGACGACCCTGGCCAACATCGTCGCCGCCGAGCTGGGCACCGGGATCCGGGTGACCAGCGGCCCGGCCATCGAGCGCTCCGGCGACCTGGCCGCGATCCTGACCGGCCTCGCCGAGGGCGACGTGCTGTTCATCGACGAGATCCACCGGATCGCCAAGCCGGCCGAGGAACTGCTCTACAGCGCCATGGAGGACTTCCGCGTCGACGTGGTGGTCGGCAAGGGCCCGGGTGCCACCGCCATCCCGCTCGACGTGGAGCCGTTCACGCTCGTCGGCGCCACCACCCGCTCCGGCCTGCTGACCGGCCCGATGCGCGACCGGTTCGGCTTCGTCGCGCACCTCGACTTCTACGCGCCGGCCGACCTGGAGACGCTGCTGCACCGGTCGGCCCGGATCCTCGGCGTGCCGATCACCGCCGACGGCGCGGCGGAGGTCGCGGGCCGGTCCCGGGGCACCCCGCGTATCGCCAACCGGCTCCTGCGCCGGGTCCGCGACTACGCCGAGGTCCGCGCCGACGGCGTGGTCACGCTGGAGACCGCACGGGCCGCGCTGACCGTCTACGACGTGGACGCGCTCGGCCTGGACCGGCTCGACCGGGCGGTGCTGACCGCGCTCGTCGACTCGTTCCGGGGCGGCCCGGTGGGCCTGTCCACGCTCGCCGTGGCGGTGGGCGAGCAGCCGGACACGGTCGAGGAGGTCTGCGAGCCGTTCCTGGTGCGGGCCGGGCTGCTGGCCCGGACCCCGCGCGGGCGGGTGGCGACCGAGGCTGCCTGGCGCCATCTGGGCCGTACGCCCCCGAATGGTACATTTGGTGCGGATGCCCCTCCGGGGCCCGATCTGTTCTCGGTGCAGACCGACCAGCCGTGATCCGTTCGTGATCTGTGCCGCATTCGGTCTTCTCAGGAGCAGGGACTAGACTTCGCCGCGGTTTGTACAGGACGTGAGAATCCGCTTCCGCTGCGGCGCCCTCCGGCGCCGGGGTGGAGGCCAACCGGAAGGTCTACACCGTGCTTTACGCAGCAGCGAGTGGCGGGGGAGCCGGCAGTCTGACGCCGATCCTCATGATCGCTCTGCTTTTCGTCGTCATGTACTTCATGATGATCCGTCCGCAGCAGAAGCGCCGCCGCGAGGCAGAGCAGATGCAGTCCGCCCTCGCCCCGGGCGACGAGGTGGTCACCATCGGCGGCCTGCACGGCACGGTCACCGCGGTCGAGGACGAGACGGTCCTGCTCGAGGTCGCTCCGGGCGTGCAGACCCGGTACGCCCGCCCCGCCGTCGCGCGGGTGATCAAGCGCGCCGAGGCGCCGGCGGCCGAGACGATCACCGAGGAAGCCGAGCCGGTCAAGGAGTGACCACCCGTCCCGGACGGGGCAGCGGATTCATCCGTACAAGTGGATAGTTGGGGTCGGCGCGCGGCGCCGGCATCCGGCCGGGCCGTGCGGCGCCCCCGCGCCGCGCACCAGCCGGCGTGCCGTCCTCCGGTGCCGACCCGCCGGAGCAGTCGGGCGGACACCCCCGGCCCGACAGTTGTCGCCGCCGTGGAAGCGGCGCGACCGTACAGGGAGACAGGACAGCCGTGGCACCACCTCAGGGACAGATGCGGCCCGGACGGCAGCTCGCCGTGCTCGGGTTCATCTTCGTCGTCCTCTATCTATTGGTGTTCTTCTCGGGCGGCGCCAGCGGTGGCTGGAAGGACCGGCTGGAGCCCCGGCTCGGCCTGGACCTCGTCGGCGGCACCCGGCTGACGCTCGAGGCCACCAACACGGTGGACGGCAAGCCCCCGACCGCCGACAACCTCGAGGAGGCCCGCCAGATCATCGAGAGCCGGGTCAACGCCTACGGCGTGGCCGAGGCCGAGGTGGTCACCGAGGGCAACCGCAACATCGTCATCTCCCTGCCCGGCCAGAACCGCGACCTGACCGACGTCGGTGAGGCCGCCGAGCTGCGCTTCCGCAAGGTGCTCAAGGCCACCGACGGCAGCGGCGCCGCGCTCGCGCCCGCGCCGACGCCCAGCGCCACCCCGTCCGGAGCCGCCACCCCGTCGGGCAGCGCGTCGCCGAAGGCGAGCACGAGCCCCAAGGTGAGCGGGTCGCCGAGCGCCGGCGGGCAGGGCGGTATGGCCCCGACGCCGAGCGCCAGCGCCTCGGCCACGCCGTCGGCCTCGCCGAGCGCCGCCGCGCCGAGCCCGAGCGCCAGCGCCGAGCCGGTGCCGCAGAGCATCGAGCAGCAGCGCAAGGCCGTCGAGCAGAAGGTCGGCGCGGCCGCCTGGGCCGCCGCCTCGGGCCTGCAGGCCCCGGCGGACCTGACCACCGACCCGTCGCTGGCCGACAAGCTCAAGCCGTTCGGCACGCTCACCCCGCAGGAGATCGCCGTCCTGCCGGTGGAGATGCAGTTCAACGTCCCGACCATCACCTGCGCCCAGCTCGACAAGCGGCCCGCCGCCTCGATCAAGGACGAGAAGCAGAAGGCGGTCGCCTGCGAGTCCGGCGCGAAGTACCTGCTGGACGTCGCGAAGGTGCTGGGCACCGACGTCAAGAACGCCTCCGCCCAGCTCGACCAGACCAGCTCCTGGGTGGTCAGCCTCAACTTCACCGGCAGCGGCCAGGAGAAGTGGACCGCGCTGACCCGCGAGGCGTTCACCAACGAGGGCCAGGCCTGCGACCAGACCGCGCTCGGCCAGGACGGCAAGTGCCGGGTCGCCGTGGTGCTGGACAACGAGATCGTCTCGTCCCCGGAGATCCAGGGCGTGCTGACCGGCGACTCGCAGATCACCGGCAGCTTCGACAACAAGGCCGCGAACGCGCTCGCCAGCCAGCTGCGCTACGGCGCGCTGCCGGTGACGTTCGAGCCGCAGGAGCAGCAGAACGTCACCGCGACGCTCGGCGACAGCCACCTCAAGGCGGGTCTGCTGGCCGCGGGCATCGGCATGCTGCTGGTCATCATCTACTCGTTCTTCTACTACCGGCTGCTCGGCTCGGTCATCTTCCTGAGCCTGGTGCTCTCCGCGTTGCTGGTGTTCGGCGCGCTCGTGGTGCTCGGCCGGTCGATCGGCTTCACGCTCACGCTCGCCGGCATCGCCGGCATGATCGTCTCGCTGGGCGTCGCGGCGGACTCGTTCGTCATCTACTTCGAACGATTGAAGGACGAGATCCGGGAGGGCCGCAGTCCACGCAGCGCGGTGCCGCGCGCCTGGATCCGGGCCCGCCGGACGATCATCTCGGCCAACGCCATCACGCTGATGTCGGCAGTGGTGCTCTACATCGTGTCCGTCGGCGCGGTGAAGGGCTTCGCCTTCGCGCTCGGCCTGGCGACCGTGCTCGACCTGGTCGTCGTGTTCCTCTTCCGCCACCCGATCATGACGATGTTCGCCCGGACCCGGGCGTTCCTGTCGCCGCGGGTCAGCGGTCTGGGCCGGGCGCTGCCGGCCCGGTCGGCCGAGCCGGGCACCGCCCGCAACCCGCGTGTGAAGGAGGCCTGAGATGGCTAAGAGCGGTCTGGCCGCCCGGCTCTACCGGGGCGAGGCGGATCTCAACATCGTCGGGCGGCGCAAGCTGTGGTTCGGCGTGGCCGGCGTGCTCGTGCTGATCGCCGTGCTGAGCTTCGCGATCAGCGGCTTCAAGCTGGGCATCGAGTTCGCAGGCGGCAACTCGTTCCAGGTGCCGGCCAGCGTCGGCACTCTGGACCAGGCCGAGCGGACCGTCGACGACGTGCTGGCCGACGAGGCGCCGGGCGTCGAGGTGGTCAGCGCGCAGAAGGTCGGCGGCACCAGCGGCGAGTTCTACGAGATGCGCACCGGCCAGCTCTCCGCCGAGCAGGCCAACGCGGCCAAGACCGCGATGGCGCAGGAGTTCGGCATCCCGGCCGACCAGATCAGCGGCAGCCAGGTCTCCGAGGCCTGGGGCAGCCAGGTCACCTCGCGCGCCTTCCTCGGTCTGGTGATCTTCATCGCGGTGGTGTCGATCTACCTGGTGCTGCGCTTCGAGTGGCGGATGGCGGCCGCCGCCATCGTCTCGCTGCTGACCAACCTGGCCCTGACCGCCGGCATCTACTCGCTGGTCGGCTTCGAGGTCACCCCGTCGACGATCATCGGCTTCCTCACGATCCTGGGCTTCGCGCTCTACGACGTGGTGGTGGTCTTCGACAAGGTGCAGGAGAACACACGCGGCATCACCGCGAACAACAACGTCACCTACGGCGAGGCGTCCAACCTGGCGCTCAACCAGAGCCTCATGCGGTCGCTGAACACCTCGGTCGTGGCGCTGCTGCCGGTCGGCGGTCTGCTGTTCATCGGCGCCGGCCTGCTCGGCGCGGGCACGCTGAAGGACCTCGGCCTGGTGCTGTTCGTCGGTATGGCGGTGGCGTTCCTGACCTCGATCCTGCTCGCCACGCCGCTGCTGGTGCTGCTGAAGAACATGGACCCGCGGATCAGCGCCCACAACAAGCGGGTGCTGTCCCGCCGGGCCGCGCTCGCCCGGGGCGAGATCACACCGAAGGGCCCGCGTGCCACCACGCCGGCCGCCGACGCGCCGATCGACCCGGAGGCGGCGGCGCTGGCCGGTGCCGCCCCCAAGGTGGGCGCCCGGCCGGCCGGCAAGCGTCCCAGCGGTGCCCGCGGCGGCCGTCCCGCCGGGGGCGGCGGCAACCGGCCCGGCGGCAAGCGCCGCTGACCGCAGGGCCGGACGGAATCGGTCCGACGGCGTCCGTCATGCTGATGTCACGGCATGACGGACGCCGTCGTCGTTTCGAGAGGACATGGGACGCACAGTGACGGAGACCCACACCACAGGGGTACGGGGAGACAGCGGCCCGGAGGTCGCCCAGCTCGTCGCCAGCCGGTTGCTGGACGTGCCGGACTTCCCCAAGCCGGGTGTCGTGTTCAAGGACCTGATGCCGCTGTTCGCCGACGGTGAGGCGTTCCGGGCGGTGATCGACGGCATCATCGCGTACCACGGGCCGGAGTCGTTCGACACCGTCGCCGGCATCGAGGCACGCGGGTTCGTGCTGGCGGCGGCGGTCGCGTACGCCACCGGCGTCGGCGTGGTGCCGGTGCGCAAGGCCGGCAAGCTGCCCCGGGCCACGCACTCCGCCTCCTACGCGTTGGAGTACGGCGAGGCGACGCTGGAGGTGCACCAGGACGCCTTCACCGCGGGCCACCGGGTGCTGGTGCTCGACGACGTGCTCGCCACCGGCGGGACCGCCGAGGCGACGCTCGACCTGGTGGAACGCGCCGGCGGCACGGTGGCCGGGTTCACCGTGCTGCTGGAGCTGGGCTTCCTCGAGGGCCGTAAGCGGCTGGCGCAGCGCCCGGTCCATGCCCTGTTGACCGTTTGACCAGGCCGGCCCGTCGGGCCGGTCGGCGCCGACCGTCCGGGGGAGCGGTGGCGTACCCTGCGTACGGGTAGCATTGCCCTTTGCCCGACCCGGCCGAGCTGTCCGGGGCGGCGAAGGCGCCGGGGCCCGGCCCCGGCGACCGCGTGGAACAAGACCGGCCTCCGGGCCGGTTGAACCAGACGTCGGCCGGACGGCCGGCGCATCCCGGCGAGCGGTGAGGAGGCCGGTGTCCCACGATGTCGTCCCTCCGGTGGAGGGCACGGTGCACCCGACAGGCGACGCGGACGGCTCGGTGACCGAGCGCAGCGGCAACCCGCCGGCCCGGGCGACCGGCGCCACCGGCGGCCCGTCCGACGCGACGGCCGACGGCGGGGCGGTCGTGGTGCCGTTCCCGACCGAGGGTTCCACCGAGTCCACGCCCGGCAGCGGTTTCGCCCTCTCCAACGCGCCCACCGGCCGGCGGGTACGCGCCCGGCTGGCCCGGTTCAACGCGCCCTGGCAGACCTCGCAGGTCAGCGAGGTGCTGGAGCCGCTGATCGCGACGCACCGGGAGAACCACCCCAAGGCCGACGCGCGGCTGCTCCAGCGCGCCTTCGACACGGCCGCGCGGTGGCACTCGGGTCAGTACCGCAAGTCCGGCGACCCCTACATCACGCACCCGCTCGCCGTGGCGACCATCCTGGCGAACCTGGGCATGGACACCACCACGCTGGTCGCGGCGCTGCTGCACGACACCATCGAGGACACCGAGTACACGCTCGACCAGATGCGCGCCGACTTCGGCGGTGAGGTCGCGCTGCTCGTCGACGGCGTCACCAAGCTCGACAAGGTCAAGCTCGGCGACGCGGCCAAGGCGGAGACCATCCGCAAGATGGTCGTCGCGATGGCGAAGGACCCGCGGGTCCTGGTGATCAAGCTGGCCGACCGGCTGCACAACATGCGGACGCTCACCTTCCTGCCCCGCCCCAAGCAGGAACAGAAGGCCAAGGAGACGCTGGAGATCCTGGCTCCGCTGGCGCACCGCCTCGGTATGAACACGATCAAGTGGGAGCTGGAGGATCTGGCCTTCGGCACGCTGTTCCCGAAGCGGTTCGAGGAGATCAACCGGCTGATCGGGGAGCACCAGCCGCAGCGCGAGGCGCTGCTGCGTCAGGTGACGCAGAAGGTGTCCACCGACCTGAAGGCTGCCAAGATCAAGGCGGAGACCACCGGCCGGCCGAAGCACCTCTACTCGATCTACCAGAAGATGATCGTGCGGGGGCGCGACTTCAACGACATCTACGACCTGGTCGGTGTGCGGATCCTGGTCGACACGGTGCGGGACTGCTACGCGGCGCTTGGTGTCATCCACGCCAACTGGCAGCCGGTGCCGGGCCGGTTCAAGGACTACATCGCCATGCCCAAGTTCAACATGTACCAGTCGTTGCACACGACTGTCATCGGGCCCACCGGCAAGCCGGTGGAGATGCAGATCCGCACGTACGCGATGCACCGCACCGCCGAGTTCGGCATCGCCGCGCACTGGAAGTACAAGGAGCACAAGGGCACCCCGGTGGTGGGCCCGCCGGCGCACATCGACGAGATGACGTGGCTGCGGCAGCTGCTGGACTGGCAGCGTGAGGCGGCGGACCCGAGCGAGTTCCTGGACGCGCTGCGGTTCGACCTGTCCAGCCAGGAGGTGTACGTCTTCACCCCGAAGGGTGACGTCATCCCGCTGCCGACCGGGTCGACGCCTGTGGACTTCGCGTACGCGGTGCACACCGAGGTCGGGCACAAGTGCATCGGCGCGCGGGTCAACGGCAAGCTGGTGCCGCTGGAGTCGACGCTGTCCAACGGCGACGTGATCGAGATCTTCACGTCGAAGTCCGACACGGCCGGGCCGACGCAGGACTGGCTGGGCTTCGTCAAGAGCCCGCGGGCGCGTACCAAGATCCGCCAGTACTTCAACAAGGAGCGGCGCGAGGAGGCGATCGAGGCCGGCAAGGACGCGATCGTCAAGGCGATGCGCAAGCAGGGCATGCCGTTGCAGCGGATGCTCACCTCGGACGCGCTGATGGCGATCGCCCGGGACCTGCATCTGGCCGACGTGGCCTCGCTGTACGCGGCGGTCGGCGACAGCCAGGTCTCCGCGCAGTCGGTCGTGCAGAAGCTGATGGCCTCCTACGGTGGCGAGGAGGGCGCGGCGGAGGACATCGCCGAGACCGCCGTCGCCACCCGGCCGCCGCGCAGCCGGCAGAGCAGCGCCGATCCGGGTGTGGTGGTCCGCGGTGTCAGCGACGTCTGGATCAAGCTGGCCCGCTGCTGCACGCCGGTGCCGCCGGACTCGGTGTTCGGGTTCGTCACCCGCTCCGGCGGGGTCAGCGTGCACCGGGACGACTGCGCCAACGCCGAGGACCTGCGCGCTCAGCCCGAGCGGGTGGTCGAGGTGAGCTGGAAGCTCACCTCCGCCTCCACGTTCCTGGTCGCCATCCAGGTCGAGGCGCTGGACCGGCACAAGCTGCTCGCCGACGTGACGAGGGTGCTGTCCGAGGAGCGGGTGAACATCCTCTCCGCGACCGTCACCACCACCCGCGACCGGGTGGCGGTCAGCCGGTTCAGCTTCGAGATGGCCGACCCGAAGCACCTCGGGCACCTGCTGGCCGCCGTCCGCAAGGTCGACGGCGTGTTCGACGCGTACCGGGTCACATCGGGGGCCTGAGCCACCACGCACGCGAAAGCGCCCGCCGGCTGCGATCAGCCGGCGGGCGCTTCGTCGTCGTACGGGTGCGGTCAGCCGCCCTGGACCGGGCTCATCGTCACCTTGGTCATGGTGATCTCCTTCTTCGGGTGACCACCGCCGGCCTGCTTGGCGAACGCGCCGTCGTCACCGGCCGCGGCGACCTGCTTCACCACGTCCATGCCGCCGGTGATGGTGCCCAGCACCGTGTAGTTCGGGTCGAGCGGCGAGTCGCCGTACACGATGAAGAACTGGCTGCCCGTGCTGCCCGGCTGGCCGGAGTTGGCCATCGCGATGACACCCTCCGGGTACGGCGGGCGCTTGTTGGTCGGCAGGTTCTCCTCGGCCAGGTTGTAGGACGGGCCGCCGGTGCCGTCGGTGTCCCGCCAGCCCTTGCCGGTGGCGCTCGGGTCGCCGCACTGGAGCACCTTGATGCCCTCGGTGACCAGCCGGTGGCACTTGGTGTTGTCGAAGAAGCCCTTCTCCGCCAGGTGCGTGAAGCTACCGGCGGTGCAGGGCACGGCGGCACGGTCGATCTTGGCGGTGATCGGGCCCAGGTTGGTGTCGATGGTCATCGTCTGGGTGCCCTTGCCGGACTGCTGGGTCGGCGGGAGGCCGACGTCCTTGATCTGCGGCGGACGGCCCTCCTTGGGCACCTCCGTGTACGCGCACTGGACGGCCCCGGCGGCAGCGGTCGTGCCGCCCTGCTTGTCGTCGTCGTCGCCGAGCGCGGCGACGAGCCAGACCGTGCCGGCCACGACGAGCACCAGCACCGCTGCGGCCCCGACGATCGCCTGGGTCTGCCGGCGCTTGCGGGCCCGGCCGGCCCGTTCCGCCATCTCCCGCTCGAGCTTGGCCCGCGCCGCCGCGCGCTGGCGGTCTCTGGTGGACGTCACGGTCACTCCTCACCTGCTGCGTATGGGGTCGGCGCGCGCGCCGCCGGTCACGTGTGGGTCACCGGCGGCGGGGCCGCCGGATCGGGTTGTCGGGTCAGCCCGCGCTGGCGCTGGGCGACGGCGCGGGACTGCCGGCCGGCGCCGCGCCGGGCTCGCCGACTGTGACGCTCTGGACCAGCACCTGCGTCTTCGGCTTGACCTTGGCGCCGTTGCCATTGTCCACCGTCGGCATGGCGCCGATCTTCTCCACCACGTCGAGCCCACCGGTGACCTTGCCGACCACCGAGTAGGCCGGCTTGGCCGGGCTGGCGTCCTTGAAGAAGATCAGGAACTGGCTGCCGTTGCTGCCGGGCGGGTTGCCGATCATGGCGACAGTGCCCTTCGGGTACGTCGCCGGCTGCCCGGGCGCCGGCGAGGCCGACGGGCTCGGCTCAGGCGCGGCCGGGACGTTCTCGTCGTAGAACGAGTAGGTCGGGCCGCCGAGCCCGGTGCCGGTCGGGTCACCGCAGCGCAGCGCGCCCTCGGCGGTGATCTCGTGGCAGGTGGTGTTGTCGAAGAACGACCGGCCGGCCAGGTAGCTCAGGCTCGCCGCGCCGCACGGCGCGTCGGTCTGGTCCAGCTCGACGGTGATCGGCCCACCCTGGTTGGTGGTGATCGTCATCGGGCGGGTGCCGGAGGTGGGCAGGCCCGTGGTGGGCGGCTGGCCGACGTCCTTGAGGTTGGTGTTGACGGCGCCGTCCTCCGCGCTCCAGAGGCAGACGTCCTCGGCGGCCTTCTTCTCCGGCTCGGAGTCGAACGCGCCGAGCGCCCAGGCAGAGCCGGCCACGATCAGCACGAGCACCACCGCGGCGCCCACGCCGGCCCGGATCTGCCGGCGGCGCTTCGCGACCGCCGCCCGCCGGGCGAGTTGCCGGTCGAGCTTGGCGCGCGCCAGTTTGCGCTGCCGGTCCCTGCTGGAAGCCACGCGCGCTCCCCTTCCTCTGCCTGATCGCCGCCGGCGCCGGGCGCCGTCCGCCGTTCCGATCGGGGTGCGCCACGCCACACGCCCGCCAGAGTGTACGGGTAGCGACTGTGAATGTGGTGTACGAGGTCCCGCCGTCTCAGCCCGGCCGGGGCGGACCGGGCCGGTGGCGGACGGAACTCGCCGGCCGCTACGACTAGGCTGCAGGCAGACGACGACCGGACGGAAAGGGGAGCGACGTGCTCGTGGCCGGCTTTCCCGCGGACGCCTTCGGCACCAACTGCTACGTGGTGGCGACCGGGCCGGGGGAGCAGTGCGTGGTGGTCGATCCCGGCATCGGGGTGCTCGACCGGCTCGACGCCGTGCTCGCCGAGCACCGCCTGCACCCGGCCGCCGTGCTGCTCACCCACGGCCATCTCGACCACACGTTCTCCGTCGCCCCGGTCTGCGGCGCGCGGGGCATCCCCGCCTACGTCCACCCGGACGACCGGGAGCTGCTGGCCGACCCGAGCAAGGCGCTGTCGATGGACCTGACCCAGCTGTTCGGCGGCCGGCTGCCGTACGCCGAGCCGGACGACGTGGCCGAGCTGACCGACGGCGCGACGCTGTCGCTGGCCGGGTTGGAGATCACCGTCGACCACGCCCCCGGCCATACCGGCGGGTCGGTGCTGTTCCGGTTGCCCGGCGCCGGCTCGCGCTGGGAGGCGGAGCAGATCTGCCTCTCCGGTGACGTGCTGTTCGCCGGCTCGATCGGCCGCACCGACCTGCCGGGCGGCAGCATGCCCCGGATGCTGTCCAGCCTGCGGGACAAGGTGCTCCCGCTGGCCGACGACACAGTCGTCCTGCCCGGCCACGGCCCCGCGACCACGATCGGCCGCGAGCGCGCGACCAACCCGTACCTCGTCGAGGTGGCGGGCACCGGCGGCGCGCGCCCGGCCGCGCCCACCCGCGGCCTCTGACCGCCGCGACCCACGACGTTCGCCCGCGCCCGGCGCGGGATCGAGGAGTACGCCATGAGCAAGCCCACGCCCATCTCCGGCTTCCCCGAGTGGACGCCGGCTCAGCGGATGATCGAGCAGTTCGTGCTCGACCGGATCCGCGCCACGTTCGAGCTGTACGGCTTCGCGCCGCTGGAGACCCGCTCGGTGGAGCCGCTGGATCAGTTACTGCGGAAGGGGGATACCGCAAAGGAGGTCTACCTGCTGCGCCGGTTGCAGGCCGACGCCGACGGCCCGGCCGGTGACGACGCGCTCGGCCTGCACTTCGACCTGACCGTGCCGTTCGCCCGCTACGTGCTGGAGAACGCCGGCAAGCTGCAGTTCCCGTTCCGCCGCTACCAGATCCAGAAGGTGTGGCGCGGTGAGCGTCCGCAGGAGGGCCGGTACCGGGAGTTCCTCCAGGCCGACATCGACATCGTCGACCGGGACACCCTGCCGGCCCACTACGAGGCGGAGATGCCGCTGGTCATCGGCGACGCGCTGCGGTCGCTGCCGATCCCGCCGGTGCGCATCCAGGTCAACAACCGCAAGATCTGCGAGGGGTTCTACCGGGGCATCGGGCTGACCGACGCGGAGGCGGCGCTGCGCGCCGTCGACAAGCTCGACAAGATCGGCCCGGCCGGGGTGACGGAGCTGCTGGCGAGCACTGCCGGGGCGAGTGAGGCGCAGGCCAAGGCCGTGCTGTCGCTGGCCGAGATCTCTGCGCCGGACGCCTCCTTCGCCGACGCGGTGCGCGGCCTCGGGGTGAGCGACCCGCTGCTGGACGAGGGCGTCGCGGAGCTGACGGCCGTGGTGGAGACCGCCGCTGCGCACGCGCCCGGCCTCTGCGTGGCCGACCTGCGCATCGCGCGGGGCCTGGACTACTACACGGGTACGGTCTACGAGACGCAGATGATCGGCTACGAGCGGTTCGGCTCGATCTGCTCCGGCGGCCGGTACGACAACCTGGCCAGCTCGGGCAACGTCCGGTTCCCGGGGGTGGGCATCTCGATCGGGGTGACCCGGCTGCTCGGTCTGCTGTTCGGCGCCGAGGCGCTGTCGGTGTCCCGCTCGGTGCCGACCTGCGTGCTGGTGGCGGTCACCGCCGAGGAGGACCGGGCGGCCAGCGACGCGGTCGCGGCGGCGCTGCGGTCGCGCGGTGTGCCCACCGAGGTGTCCCCGTCGGCGGCCAAGTTCGGCAAGCAGATCCGGTACGCCGAGCGGCGTGGCATCCCGTACGTCTGGTTCCCCGGCGCGGAGGGCGACGAGGTCAAGGACATTCGTTCCGGCGAGCAGGTGCCGGCCGCGGCGGGGGAGTGGACGCCGCCCCGGGCGGACTTGAAACCGCTGGTCGGCCCGGCCGGCACTGGCGCCTGACGACGTTTCGACCTACGGTGGCGTAAGTTACGCCACCGTAGGGAGAACGTCGTGACCGTGCTCAGCCAGACCGCTCTGCTCACCGAACTCGAGCCGGTGGTCGAGAAGAACCTCGACCGCCACCTGTCGCTGGCCAAGGAGTGGTTCCCGCACGAGTACGTGCCGTGGAGCGAGGGCCGCACCTTCGACGGTCCGCTGGGCGGCGAGGCCTGGTCGCCGGAGGACTCGACGCTGCCCGAGGTGGCGCGTACCGCGCTGATCGTCAACCTGCTCACCGAGGACAACCTGCCGTCGTACCACCACGAGATCGCCACCCTGTTCGGGCGCGACGGCGCGTGGGGCACCTGGGTGCACCGGTGGACCGCCGAGGAGGGGCGGCACGGCACGGCGATCCGCGACTACCTCACGGTGACCCGGGCGGTGGACCCGGTGGCGCTGGAGCGGGCCCGCATGGTGCACATGTCGGCGGGCTACCAGAACGTCCACGACCAGGAGATGCTGCACTCGCTGGCGTACGTGTCGTTCCAGGAGCTGGCGACCCGCATCTCGCACCGCAACACCGGCCGGGCCACCGGCGACCCGATGTGCGAGGCGCTGCTGGCCCGGGTGGCCGCGGACGAGAACCTGCACATGGTCTTCTACCGCAACCTGCTCGGCGCGGCGTTCGAGCTGGCGCCGTCGCAGGCGATGCGCGCCGTCGCCGACGTGCTCGCCAACTTCCAGATGCCGGGTGTCGGCATCGACGGCTTCGCCCGCAAGTCGGTGGCGATCGCGCTGGCCGGGATCTACGACCTGCGCCAGCACCGCGACGAGGTGGTGATGCCGGTGCTGCGCCAGTGGAACCTGTTCGACGTGACCGGCCTGAACGCCGACGGCGAGGCCGCCCGTGACCAGATCGCCGCCCACCTGGAGACCCTGGAGACCCAGGCGTCCCGCTTCGAGGACCGCCGAGCCGCCCGAGCCGCCCGCGTATCCGCGACGACCCAGGCCTGACCCCTCCTCTCCCTCCTCTCCCGCGCGATCTTGCACTTACGGCCCCCGCATTTGCCGCGAAACCGGCGCAGCGGGGGCCGCAACTGCAAGATCGCCGAGAACGAGCGGGGCGGTCAGGGGAGGGGGAAGATGAGGCAGGTCGAGGTGGCGTGGGCTACCAGGCGGCCGGCCGGGTCCGTCAGGCGGGCCTCGGCCAGGGCGGTACGGCGGCCTCGCTGGAGCACCGTGCCCTCACACCGCAGTGTGCCGGTGTCGACGGTGACCGGGCGCAGGAACTTCACGTTGAGGTCCAGCGACGTGTAGCCGACGCCGGCCGGCAGCGTGGTGTGCACGGCGCACGCCGCGGCGGTGTCCAGCAGCGTGGAGATGACGCCGCCGTGCACGGTGCCGAGCGGGTTGTAGTGGAACTCCTGCGGCAGCAGCTCGACCGCGACGCGCCCCTCCTCGGCCTCCATCCGGGACATGTCGACGAGGTGCATGATCGGCGGCGCGTCCAGCTCGCCGGCGATCATCGCCTGCATCAGCTCCAGGCCGCTGCGCCGGCCCAGGTGCGCGGCGCCGGCCGCCGGGTCGGACCAGGTGAACGTGCGGGTGCGCTCCTGCGTCTGCGTCATGGACTCAGCCTCGCAGAGCGTTGCTGAGTCTGTCAATCAGACCTAGCCTGGTCGGCATGAGACCCGCGGCACTGGACTGGTCGGTGGAGAACTGCACCATCGCGCGCGCCATGGAGATCCTCGGCGAGCGGTGGACCCTCGTCGTGCTCCGCGAGGTCTTCAACGGCGTACGCCGGTTCGACGACATGCGGGTGCGGACCGGCATTCCGCGCCAGGTGCTGACGAACCGGCTCGCCATGCTCGTCGAGCGCGGTGTGCTGCGCCGGGAGCCGTACCGCGAGCCGGGCAGCCGGCCGCGCCACGAGTACCGGCTCACCGAGATGGGCCTGGACCTGTGGCCCGTGCTCGTCGCGGTGCTCGGATGGGGTGACCGCTACCTGGCCGACCCGGAGGGCTCGCCGCTGAGCGTGGCGCACCGTGACTGCGGCGCCGAGGTCCGGGTCGCCTTGCGCTGCGGCGAGGGGCACGAGATCACCGGGGCGCGGGACGTGCTGCCCCGCCCGGGTCCGGGCGCCCGTCGCCGTACGCCCTGAACCGGCTCTGACAGATGATGTCGATGTTGTTGCTCCGGCGTTACATCGGGCGCGGGTGCGAATCCGGGCAAAGTCATGTCTTGCTTACGATCTTAAATATGTGAATACTTTGGGCACCCGGGCGGTTTCCCCAGGTCGCCCGGGTTGTCCTCGGGCGCGCCCCCATGACAGCGCCCGTTCACCCCCATTCGGAGGTTGTTACATGCGACCCACGAGGTCCACGCTCCGCCGCGCCGCCGCAGTCGCCGTCGCCGGCACCCTGGTCACCGGCTCGCTGCTCGGCGCACCCGCGCAGGCCGCCCCCACGGCCCTCTCGCCGGACGCCGCCGCCACCCTCGTCGAGAAGCTCGGTGCCCGCGCGGCCGGCACGTACGCCGACGCCAGCGGCAAGATGGTCGTCACGGTGACCGACACCGCGACCGCCCGCCAGGTGCGCGCCGCCGGTGCCATCCCGAAGATCGTGGCGCGCGGCGCGGACAAGCTCAACGCCGCCACCAGCGAGCTGGAGCGCTCCGCCAAGATCCCCGGCACCGCCTGGTGGACCGACCCGGCCACGAACCAGGTCGTCGTCTCCGTCGACAGCACCGTCACCGGCGCCAAGCTGGAGCGGGTCAAGGCCGCCGCCGCCCGTCACAACGGCGCGATCCGCATCGAGGCCGAGGCCGGCACGCTCAGCACCCGGATCTCCGGCGGCCAGGCCATCTACGCCGGCGGCGGGGGCCGTTGCTCGCTCGGGTTCAACGTCCGCAGCGGCTCGACCTACTACTTCCTCACCGCGGGTCACTGCACCAACATCTCGTCGAGCTGGTACAGCAACTCCGCGCAGACCAGCCTGCTCGGCACCCGGACCGGCACCAGCTTCCCGGGCAACGACTACGGCATCGTCCGGCACAACAACTCGGCCAACGCGGCCGGCAACGTGTCGCTCTACAACGGCAGCTTCCAGGACATCACCTCGGCCGGCAACGCGTACGTCGGCCAGTCCGTCCGCCGTTCCGGCAGCACCACCGGCCTGCGCAGCGGTAGCGTCACCGCCCTCAACGCGACCGTGAACTACGCCGAGGGCAGCGTCTCCGGCCTCATCCGCACCAACGTCTGCGCCGAGCCGGGCGACAGCGGCGGCTCGCTGTTCGCCGGCACCGTCGCGCTCGGTCTCACCTCCGGTGGTAGCGGCAACTGCCGCACCGGTGGCACCACCTACTTCCAGCCGGTCACCGAGGCCCTCAGCCGCTACGGCGTGAGCGTCTTCTGATCCACGCACTCCCACGAACGGGCCGCCGGGTGACCGGCGGCCCGTTCCGCGTACCCGTCTCAGGCGCCCGCCCCGAGGCGGCCCGGACCGACCGGCGGGCCGTCCGGCCGGGGCGGCTCCGACGGCCGGGCCGTCCAGTGCCGGTGGGCCCGCCGGGCGGACAGCACCGCGGCCAGCGGCCAGAGCGTCACCGCGAGCGCGGCCACCCGCTCGGCCAGCCCGGTCCGGGAGCCGCCCGTCACCTCGGCCACCGACCAGCCGAACAACGCTAGCAGCACCGCCGTGACGGCCAGCGCCACCGGCCGGCGGAACGCCCACGGCGGCCGGCCCGCCGGGGAGGCGGCCACCGCACGCGGCACCCTGCGGGGCAGGCGCAGCGCCGTGCCGGCCGGCCACAGCGCCAGCGCGAGCACCGCCACGGTGGCCACCACCCCGTGCGCCGGGGAGCCGCCCACCTGCGGCCGGGGGAACGCGATGAGCGCGACGGTGGCCACCCCGCCGACCGCGAGCAGGAAGCGGCTGGGCAGCCCGGCGGCGTGCAGCGCGGCGGCGGTGGCGCAGTAGCAGCAGCCGAGCAGCACGAGCGCGCCGCCCATCAGCCACGGATCGGTCGCGCCCTCGCCGGCCAGTTCGCTGATCGTGTCCCGCACCGGGTCGTACCCCGGCCCCTGGCGGGCGCCCGCCACCGTCCAGCCCGCCACCAGCAGCGCGGGCGCGGCGGCCGCGGTGGCCACGGCCCAGGTCGGTACGGCACGCACCCGGCCACGGTAGACCGCCGGACCCGGCCCGCACGGCGCTTTGGCCAAGCACCCGGGGCGGCCCGGCTCGACGGGTGCCGGGGAGCGGGCCCGCCCGTCCTGACAGAATGCGGGGGAGCAGTGAGTGGACCAGATTGAGGAGACGCCAGCCGTGATCCGTACCCACAATGCCGGAAGCCTGCGCGCCGCGGACGCCGGCTCGACGGTGACGCTCGCCGGGTGGGTGGCCCGCCGGCGCGACCACGGCGGTGTCATCTTCGTCGACCTGCGCGACGCCTCCGGCGTCGTGCAGGTGGTGTTCCGCGAGGAGGACGCGCACGCGCTGCGCAACGAGTTCTGCGTCAAGGTCACCGGCGAGGTGACCCGCCGCCCGGAGGGCAACGAGAACCCGGACCTGCCCACCGGCGAGGTCGAGGTGACCGCGTCCGAGCTGGAGGTGCTCTCCGAGGCCGCGCCGCTGCCGCTGCCGGTGGACGACCAGATCGAGGCCGGCGACGACATCCGGCTCAAGTACCGCTACCTGGACCTGCGCCGGGGCGGCCCGGCCAAGGCCATGCGGCTGCGCTCGCGGGCCAACCAGATCGCCCGCGGCGTGCTGCACGAGCGGGACTTCCTGGAGATCGAGACGCCGACGCTGACCCGCTCCACCCCGGAGGGCGCCCGCGACTTCCTGGTGCCGGTGCGGCTGCAGCCGGGCAGCTGGTACGCGCTGCCGCAGTCGCCGCAGCTGTTCAAGCAGCTGCTGATGGTCGGCGGCATGGAGCGGTACTACCAGATCGCCCGCTGCTACCGCGACGAGGACTTCCGCGCCGACCGGCAGCCGGAGTTCACCCAGCTCGACATCGAGATGTCGTTCGTCACCGAGGACGACGTGATCGACCTCGGCGAGGCGATCGTCTCGGCGCTGTGGAAGGACCTCGCCGGCTACGAGATCGCCCGGCCGATCCCGCGCATCACCTGGCACGACGCCATGTCCCGCTACGGCTCGGACAAGCCGGACCTGCGCTACGGCGTGGAGCTGACCGAGCTGACCGACTACCTGCGCGGCACCGAGTTCCGGGTGTTCGCCGGCGCGATCGACGCGGGCGGCTACGTCGGCGCGGTGGTCATGCCCGGCGGCGCCTCGCAGACCCGCAAGGAACTGGACGGCTGGCAGGACTGGGCCAAGGCGCGCGGCGCGCGCGGCCTGGCGTACGTGGTGCTGGACGCCGAGACCGGCGAGGCGCGCGGCCCGGTGGCGAAGAACCTGTCCGAGGCGCACCTGTCCGGCCTGGCCGACGCGGTCGGCGCGAAGCCCGGCGACGCGGTCTTCTTCGCCGCGAGCACGAACACCCGCGAGGCGCAGGAGCTGCTCGGTGCGGCCCGGATCGAGATCGCCAAGCGGGCGAACCTGATCGACGAGAGCGCCTGGGCGTTCTGCTGGGTCGTCGACGCGCCGATGTTCGAACGCACCGACGAGGGCGGCTGGACCGCCGTGCACCACCCGTTCACCTCGCCGAACGCCGAGTGGGTGGACCGGTTCGAGGAGGCACCGGACCGGGCGCTGGCATACGCGTACGACATCGTCTGCAACGGCAACGAGATCGGCGGCGGCTCGATCCGTATCCACCGCGGCGACGTGCAGCAGCGGGTGTTCGACCTGCTCGGCATCACCGCCGACGAGGCGCAGGACAAGTTCGGCTTCCTGCTGGAGGCGTTCAAGTACGGCGCCCCGCCGCACGGCGGCATCGCGTTCGGCTGGGACCGGGTCTGCATGCTGCTGGCCGGCGCGGACTCGATCCGCGAGGTCATCGCGTTCCCGAAGACCCGGGGCGGCTTCGACCCGCTGACCGGCGCGCCCACTCCGATCACCGGGCAGCAGCGCGCCGAGGCCGGCATCGACGCCAAGCCGAAGGCGCCGGCCGGCCCGCACGCCGGCACCGCCGGCCCGGCCGCGCCGGTGGCCGACCCCACCTGATCCTCGCCTCGTCGAAGGGCCCGCGTCATGATGACGCGGGCCTTTTCGATCTTCAGGGGGACTGATGCGTCTGCTCGTGGTGGGAGCCAGCGGGTTCCTCGGCGCCGAGGTGTGCCGGCAGGCGGTCGCCGCCGGGCACCGGGTGGCCGGCACGTACCACTCCGCCACCGTGGCGGTGCCCGGCGTCGCGCCGCACCGGCTCGATGTGACCGACCGCGCCGCCGTGCGCGAGCTGCTGACCCGGGTACGCCCCGACGCCGTCGTCGCCACCCCCTACCGGTACGACGACTGGGCGGTCACGGCGGACGGGGCGGCCCACATCGCGGTCGCCGCCGCCGAGGTGGGCGCCCGGCTGGTGCACCTGTCCAGCGACGCGCTGCACGCCGGGCGCCCGAAGCCGTACATGGACGAGGACGTGCCCACGCCGCTGCACCCGTACGGGGCGGCGAAGGCGGCGGCGGAGACGGCGGTGCGGGCGGTGGATCCGGGCGCGGTGCTGGTGCGGACGTCGCTGATCGTGGGGGAGGGCAGCAAGCAGATCCAGCTCTGCCGGGACGCGCTGGCCGGCCGGGCCACGCTGTTCACCGACGAGCTGCGCTGCCCGGTGCACGTCGCCGACCTCGCCGCCGCGGTGCTGGAACTGGTGCCGGGCGACTACGCCGGGCTGCTGAACGTGGCCGGGCCGGACGCGGTGAGCCGCGCCGAGATGGGGCTGCTGGTGGCCCGGCACGACGGGGTGGACGCGGGCGGGCTGCGGACGACCACCATCGCCGCCGCCGGACTGCACCGTCCGGGCGAGGTGGTGCTGGACTCCACCCGTGCCGCGGGGCTGCTGCGGACCCGGCTGCGCGGGATCACCGAGCTGTACGGCTAGTTGCACAGATTCTTTGCAAGCACCTTGTGCATGGAAAGTGTGCACAGATATTGTGCATCTCATGGAGGAGAAGAAGCGGCCCGAGGAACGCGCCGTACGCATCGACCACCGCCAGGTCCGCGCGCTGGCCCAGCCGCTGCGCATGCGGCTGATCGGGGCGCTGCGCGTGGCAGGCCCGTCCACCGCCACCGCCCTGGCCGAGATGCTCGGCACCAACAGCGGCGCGACCAGCTACCACCTGCGCCAGCTCGCCGAGGTCGGTCTCGTGGTCGAGGACCCCAACCTCGGCACCGGCCGGCAGCGCTACTGGCGGGCCGCGCACGACGTCACCAACTGGGAGTCGAGCGACTTCGACGACGACCCCGACTCGCGGGCCGCGATCGAGTGGCTGGAGGCCGACTACGTCCGCTTCTTCGCCGGGCACGCCGAACGGTGGTTCGCCCAGCGGCACCAGTGGGGACCGGCCTGGCGCGACGCGTTCGGCATGGGCGACTTCTTCATGCGGATCCCGGTCTCCCGGCTCGAAGCGATCAAGGAGGAGGTCTTCGCGCTCTTCGAGCGGCACCGCGACGAGACCGACCCCGACGATCCCGACGCCGAGACGGTCCAGCTCTACCTCGCCGCCCTCCCGATGGACGCGGCGTTCCCGCGGCCCGCCCCGCCGTCCACCGAGGAGAAGCCGTGACCGCGCTGTCCGTACGCCAGATCCGGTTCCGCTACCTCACGCTGTACGGCCTGCGCTGGCTGCCCAGCGGCCTGCTCATGCCGGTGATGATCCTGCTGATGCAGGAACGCGGGCTCACGCTGTCGCAGATCGGCCTGGTCGCCACCGCGCAGGGCCTCGTCGTGCTGGCGCTGGAGCTGCCCACCGGCGGCTTCGCCGACGCGCTCGGCCGCAAGCCGGTGCTGGTCGTCGCCTGGGTGCTCGGCCTGGGCTCGCTGGCGCTGATGGCGGTCGCCGACTCGTTCTGGATGTTCTTCCTGGTCTGGGCGTTGCAGGGCGTCTACCGGGCGCTCGACAGCGGCCCGATGGAATCCTGGTACGTCGACGCCACGCTCGCCGTCGACCCGAAGGCCGAATACGAGCGCGGCCTCGGCTGGGCCGGCACCGTGATCGGTGTCGCGATCGGCGCGGGCGCGCTGCTCAGCGGCGGCCTGGTCGCGCTCGGCCCGGTCGGCCCGGTCAGCGCGCTGGCCCTGCCGGTGATCGTCGCCGCCGTGCTCCAGGCCGTCTCCATCGTGGCGCTGCTGGCGCTGATGGCGGAGCGGCGGCCCGCGTCCGGCCCGGCCGCGCTGCGCGCCTCGGTGGTCGACGCGCCCCGGATGGTCGGGCAGGCCGTCGGGCTGCTGCGCCGCAACCGGGTGCTGGCGGCCCTGGTCGCCGTCGAGCTGTTCTGGGGCTTCGGCATGGTCACCTTCGAGTCGCTGCTCCCGGTACGCCTCGCCGACGTGCTCGGTGACCCGGACCGCGCGGCGGCGCTGCTCGGCCCCGCCGGCACGGCGGCCTGGCTCGCGAACGCCGCCGGTGCCGCGCTCACCCCGTTCCTGCTGCGCCGCCTCGGCGCGGCCCCGGCCGCCGCGCTGATGCGCATCCTGCAGGGCGTGACGGTGGTCGGCATGGGCCTGCTGGCCGGCCCGGTCGGTGTGCTCATCGCGTACCTGGCCTGCTACGCCGTGCACGGCGCGTCGAACCCGCTGCACATGGGACTGCTGCACCGGCAGGTCGACGGCCCGTACCGGACCAGCGTGCTCTCGCTGAACTCGATGGCCGCCCAGCCGGCCGGCGCGCTCGGCGCGGTGACGCTGACCGCGCTGGCCGACGCCACGAGCGTCAGTATCGCCATGGTCGTCGGCGCGGTGATGCTCGCCGTGGCCGCGCCGCTCTACCTGCCGGCCTGGCGGGCCGCCCGCCGTACCCCGCAGGACGTCACCGTCGAACCGGAGTCGACGGTAGGCGGCCCCGGCCACGCCGGCCCGCCCCTCGACGCGGCCCCCGCGGTGGCCGCGACCGCTCCCTCCGGCCGCGACTGAGCCGACCGGCCGGGTGGAACGTCATGGGTGTCTCGGACGTCGTTCGACACCCATGGCGTTCCACCCACGCGGTCGGGGCGTCGCGCGTCAGGCGAGCTCGACGGAGGTGCGGCGTTCGGCGGCGGTGAAGCCGAGCCGGCGGTACAGCCGGATCGCGCCCACGTTGTCCGGGTAGACGCCCAGCGCCACGGCGTCGTACCTGCCGAACAGGGCGCACGTCATCCCGGCGGTCAGCGCCGCACCCAGCCCTCGGCCGCGATGCCCCGGTGCGACAGTCAGCCCGGCCAGGAAGCCGATGTCGCCGCGGCTGCGATCGGCGCCGCAGGCGAGCAGGCGGTCACCGTCGCGGATGCCGTACCAGTCGACGATGCCCGGCTCGCCCGGCCGCGACGTGGTGGCCGGGAACGCCTCCTCGATCAGCGCGGCCAGGGCGGGGTGGTCGGCCTCGGTGAGGCGTACCACCCGCTCCTGCTCCGGCTGGTGCGGCGGCGGGCCGGTGGCCCAGAGGAGGTCCCACTCGGTCAGCCGGGCCACCGGCAGCCGCGCGGCCACCTCGTCCGGATCGGCGTGGGACAGGTTGACCGACTGGCCGGCCCGCAGCGTCCCGTCCGCCCGCTGGGCGGCGAACACGTCGAGCGCCGGGCCGGGGGCGCCGACCGCCCCGCCGGCCGACCAGCCACCCGGTGGCAGCAGCCATCCGACCGCGCCGTCGTGCCGCCATCCCCGTACGGCCACGCCGCGCCGGAGCGCGTGCCGGGCGTACGGGTGGTGGCCGGCCGCGGCGAGCAGCCCCTCCCGTTCGGTCAGCGACTCGTCGACCGTGATCATTCCGCCAGCGTACGAGCATCCCCGCTGGTACCGAAGGCCGAGGCACCGCCTGTTCCACGGTGGAGATTGACGAACAGACCGATTGGGTACATCCGTCGCCGACCTGCTGGGAACCCCCACCGGAGGAACGACATGCTCGCCATTCTCGCGGCCATCGTGTTCGGCTTCGCGCTGCTGCTCGACTTCATGAACACCGACCTCGGCGCGCCCGATCTGTTCAGCACCACGACGCTCATGCTCATCGGCTTCCTGCTGCTCTCGCTCTACCTGGCCGGGGTCGGCTCCGGCCCGCGCGGCGGCGGTGGCGGCCGGTGGTACCGGGGCCGGCGGCCCGGTCGCGGCTGACCGGAAAAGACCACCCGGGTCGGGGCGGCGGCGCGATTCCGGCGTCGTCGGCCCGGCCCGGTACTGTCTTCGTGATGGAATCGGACGCCCTCTTCACCCTCGGCGAGCCGGCCGGCGCACCCGCGGGCGCGGGCGGCGCCGACGGCTTCACCGACACCCGGGCGGACTCGCCCCTGCCGGTGCGGATGCGGCCGGCCGGCATCGACGAGCTGGTCGGGCAGGAGCACCTGCTCGCGCCGGGGGCGCCGCTGCGCCAGCTGGTCGAGGGCGCGGCGCCGATGTCGGTGATCCTCTGGGGGCCGCCGGGCAGCGGCAAGACCACCATCGCGCACCTCGTGGCCCGGGCCACCGACCGGCGGTTCGTGGCGATGTCCGCGCTCACCGCGGGCGTCAAGGACGTCCGCGCCGTGATCGAGACCGCCCGCCGGCAGCGCCGGTCCGGCGGCCCGCCGACGGTGCTGTTCATCGACGAGGTGCACCGGTTCAGCAAGACCCAGCAGGATTCGCTTCTCGCCGCGGTCGAGGACCGCACTGTCACGCTGCTCGCGGCGACCACCGAGAACCCGTACTTCTCGGTCATCTCGCCCCTGCTGTCGCGCTGCGTGCTGCTCACCCTCCAGGCCCTCGACGACGACGACGTACGCGGCCTGCTGCGCCGCGCGGTGGCCGACGAACGCGGGCTCGGCGGCTCGCTGGTCCTGGCCGAGGAGGCGGAGGACCACCTGGTCCGGCTCGCCGGGGGCGACGTGCGCAAGGCGCTCACCGCGCTGGAGGCGGCGGCTGCCACCGCGACCGCGCTCGGCACCGGCCGGATCGACCTCGCAGTGGCCGAACAGGCGGTCGACGTGGCGGCGGTGCGATACGACCGCGACGGCGACGCCCACTACGACGTGACGAGCGCGTTCATCAAGAGCATGCGCGGCTCGGACGTGGACGCGGCACTGCACTGGCTGGCCCGGATGGTGGTGGCCGGGGAGGACGCCCGGTTCATCGCCCGCCGGCTGGTGATCTTCGCGAGTGAGGACGTCGGCATGGCCGATCCCACCGCGCTGACCATTGCCACCGCCGCCGCCCACGCGGTCGAGTACGTGGGCCTGCCGGAGGCACAGCTCAACCTGGCCCAGGCGGTCATCCACCTGGCCACCGCGCCGAAGTCGAACTCGGCCACGACAGCGATCGGCGCCGCCGTCGCCGACGTACGCGCGGGTCGTGGCGGCGCGGTGCCGCGCGGGCTGCGCGACGCCCACTACTCCGGCGCGCGGGGCCTCGGCCACGGCGCCGGCTACCGCTACCCGCACGACGACCACCGGGGGGTGGTCACCCAGCAGTACGCTCCGGACGACCTCGTCGGAACCGACTACTACCAGCCCAGCGGGCACGGCGCGGAGCGGGCGGTGGCCACCCGGCTGCCGCTGCTGCGCCGGATCGTGCGCGGGCTGCCGGCTCCGGCGACCCGGGCGGAGGCCGGCGCCCCGGCCGCCGCGAACGGGGCCCGGGTGGGGGGCGGCGAGCAGTCCAGCGGGGCGAGTGAGGGCGGCAGCGACGCCGCCGAGGGGGGTCAGTAGTGATGGCGCGTGGTCCGGAGCGGCCGGCGGACGGCCCCGACGAGCGGCGCGACCCGCGCGGCAAGGGCCGCCGGTGGGGACGCGGCCGGGCCGAGCCCGAGCTGGACCCGACTGTCGTCGGCGAGGAACTCGGCTGGATCGACGACCTGCGCACCGCCAAGCAGCAGGGCGGCGAACTCGGACCGGACGGGGGCGTGCCCGCGCCGCGGCCCGACGCCGATCCGTCCTGGCCGGACGGCGAGCCGCCCCGGCCACCCCGCCCGGCCGCCGCACCGGGGCCGGGCCCCGGCATGCCACCCGGCGGCCGACAGGCTCCGCGGCCCCCGGCACCGGGCTCCCCGCCGCCCTCGACCGGTCAGCCGGTTCCGCCACCCTCGCCCGCCGGCCGGCCCGGTACTCCGCCGGCCGGCGCGCCCCAGACTCCCGGCCGGGCCGTTCCGCCCCCGGCTGCCGCACCGCAGACTCCCGGCCGGGCCGTTCCGCCGCCGCCCGCCGCGCCGCACACGCCCGGCCGGCCCCATCCGGGCGGGCCCGCTCCGGTCGGCCGAACCGACCCGACGCTGCCGCCCGTGACCGGCCGTCCGGGCCCGGCTGCGCCCCCGGCCGCCGGCCGTCCCGGGGGACCGGTCACCGGACGACCCGGTACCGACCTGCCCCCGGCCCCCGGTCGACCGGGCATGGACACGCCTCCGCCGCCGGGACGGTCCGGCGTGGACACCGCCCCGCCGTCCGGCCGGCCCGGCGTGGACACCGCCCCGCCGTCCGGCCGGCCCGGCGTGGACATGCCCCCGGCCCCCGGGCGCCCGCCCGCCGACACGCCGCCGGGGGTCCGCCCGCCGGTCGTGGACGCGCCCTCCGGCGGTGGCCGTCCCGGCCCGGAGACGCCGCCCGGTGGTGGCCGGCCCGGTCCGCGTCCGCCGGTCATGCGCCGCCCCGACACGCCCGGTCCGGCCGCGCCGCCGGTGCGCCCCGGCGGTCCCGAGACCGGTGCCCCGCGCCGGCCCGGTGACGGCCCCTGGCCGGGCGGCCGCGAAGCCGGTGCCCCGCGCCGCCCCGTCGACGGTCCGTGGCCCGGCGTGCCCGAGGCGCCCCGTCCGGCCGACGCGCCGTACCGCCGCCGCGTGGACGGACCCACCGGCCAGCAGCCGCCCGTCGCCGGCACCCGCGTCCCGCCCGCTGCGCCGCCGCCCGGCCGGGCACCCGCCGCCCCGGGCCGCCCGCCCGCCGACGGCGACAGCCGCGTACCGCCGACGCCCCGCGGCCGGCACGGAGCCGGGCCCGAGGCCCCGCACCAGGCCGATCCGACGATCCCGCCGCCGTCCGGCGGCCGCCGGGCCCGGCCGGACGACACCGCCGGCATCCAGCCGGTCTCCGGTGGTGCCCGCCGGGCGCGCGCCGAGGACGCCGACGCCGTCCAGCCCGTTCCGGGGGGACGCCGAGCGCGCCCCGATGACGTGGCACCCGGCACCCAGCCGGTCTCGGGGGCGGGCCGCCGGGCCCGTACCGACGACGTTCCGCCCGGTACCCGGCCGGTCTCCGGTGCAGGCCGCCGGGCCCGTGCCGACGACGTTCCGCCCGGTACCCGGCCGGTCTCCGGTGCAGGCCGTCGCGCCGCGCCGGAAGGCGTCGTACCCGGCGGGCCGGCCGGACGAGCCGTTCCGGACGCCGCCCCGGTCTCCGGTGGCGGGCGACGCGCCCGGCACGACGAGCCCACCGGCGGCCACCACGTGCCCGCCCCTGGCGGCGGATCCGCAGCCGTGCCCGCTCCGGGCACCGGCCGGCGGGCCGCCCCGGACCGCTCCCCGGTCGTACCGCGCAGCGGAAACGCGCCGGACCTGCCGGGCGCGCCCGTCTCCGGCAGCCCGGCGACCGGCCCGACCCCGCCCGCCGGCCGCCGCGGCGCGCCCGCCGGCCGCGGTGCCGCGCCCGACGGCCGCCGGACCGCGCCCGACGAGCCGGGCGGTACCGGCGTCGGCGCCGAGACACCCGGTCGCCGGGCCGCCCGTGACGACGCCGGTGAGCCGCGGCCGCAACGGCCCGACCGGCCCGCCGACTGGCTGCGGCAGGCGGGTCGCACGCCACACACCGACCCCGCCATGCCGGTCACCCGCCGCCCGGCCGGCCCTCCGGCCGACCAGCCGTCCGGCCGTTCCGAAGCGCCCGCCGGCCGGGCCGGCGTCGCCGTCCCGCCGGTGCGTCCCGAGCCGGGTACGCCGTCCCGGCGGCCCGGACCGCCCGGCCCCGATGTGCCGGCGCGCGCCGAACCGGCGATCCGCCCCGACCAGCCCGGCCCGGTCGTGCCCCCGGCCCGGCCTCAGCCGTCCGACCCGTCGCCCGGTAGGCCCGGCCCGGCCCGCGGCGCGGCCCGCCCCGGTGTCGCGCCCACTCCCGGCCCGCGCGGCGACGTCGAGCGCACGGGTGGGATCCCGGCGGGCGGTGGCCGTCCCGGTGGTGCCCCCGCGGGTCCGGCCGGTCCCGGTCCGCGTGGTGACGTCGATCGCACGGGGGGGATTCCGGCCGGTGCCGGCCGCCCCGGAGCCGGTCCGGCTGGACCCGGTGGCGACGGACGTGGGGTGGCGCGCCCCGACGACACCCGGCCCGGTGCCGGGCCTCGTCCGCCGGTGGCCCCCGGTGCCAGAGGGCCGGCAGGCGACGGCCCGGTGCCGCCCGGTGCCCCGGTGACCGCCCGCGCGGCAGCCGGCGTGGCCCGCCCGGTCGCGCCGGACGAGCGGACCACCGGACGGGCGACGCCACCCGGAGCGGAGCCGGACCGGACCGGACCGGGCAACGCGGCGACACCGGCGGCGGCCCGGGCGGCTGTGGTCGTACCCCCGGGGGAGCCCGCGGGACCACGGCCCGCTGCGGGCGGCGCGCCGCGGCCCGGCGGTCCCGGACCGGACGACAGCGGCGCGGAGGCCGGTGGTCTGCGCGGCGCCCGGTCGGAGCTGCGCCGGCAGATGCGCGAACGCAGCCGGCTGCGGCTGGGCATCCTCGCCCTGGTCAGCCTCGTGCTGCTCGGTGCGGTGCCGCTCTACTTCGGGATGCGTACGCTCAGCCGCGACCCGGTCTTCGACACCCTCGACGCGCTCGCCGTGCCCGCCTGGGCACAGAGCAACACGGTCGACAACGTCAGCGGCAGCCGCTGGTGCCTCCAGGACTGCCGCCTGCGTGAACGCTCCGTCGAGTCGGAGCAGGGGTGGAAGGAGACCGTCGCGGTCTACGAGGAGGCGCTGGCCGGGGACGGGTGGCGGCGCTGGAAGGTCGACCGTTGCCCGGACGAGAAGGTCCCTGGCAGCTACACCTGCTGGCGCCGGGACGAACTCACGCTCGACCTGTGGGTGCGCGACCGCACCTGCACGCCCCCGCCGGTGGACGGGGCGCCCGCGCCGACCGCGCCGCCCGCGCCCGCAGCGGCGGAGTGCACCGGCTCGTTGGTGTCGGTGAAGGTGCGCAACGCGATCGACGACGAGCGCACCGGACCGACGCCGACCACCGATCCGTCACTCACCGGTGAGGATCCGTACCCGACCCTGACCGACGACCCGCTGGGCGAGGCGACCCCCTCACCGTCGTGAGCCGACTTTCATCACGGACGGTAGGGTCTGGGGCTGGCACGCCCGTCCGTGCCCGGTGACCGGGTCGGCGTGGCGCGAAGTGGGTAGGTACGGTCGCGCGTTCCGGGGCGTCGGGTTCCGGGACACTGCTTGAGGAGGACTTTCGCGTGAGTGGTGGAGAGATCGCTGCGCTGATCGCGGCCGGCGCGTTCCTGATGCTGGTGCTCGTGCTCGCGGTGCCGATCCTGCGGCTGCGGCACACCGTGGACGCGACGACCCGCATGATCACCGACGTGAACGAGCGCACCGCGCCGCTGCTGGGCGACGTGAACACCACTGTGAAGAACGTCAACGTGGCGCTGGAGCAGGTGCAGACCTCGCTGGACGGGGTGAACCTCCAGCTCGCCAAGGTGGACACCATGACCAGCCACGCGCAGAACGTCACCGCGAACGTGGCGAACCTGGCCACCGTGGTCTCCGCCGCCGCCGCGAACCCGCTGGTCAAGGTGGCCGCGTTCGGGTACGGCGTGCGCCGGGCCGCCTCCGCCCGCCGGCACGCCGAGACCGAGCGCGAGGTGCGCGACACGATCAAGCAGCAGCGTCGCGCCGCCAAGCGCGGCAACCGCTGACCCCGGCCGGCGTACGCGGGAAGGATGAGAACATGAGGCGGTTGTTCTGGCTGGGCATCGGGCTGGCCGTGGGCGTCCTGGTGGTGCGCAAGGCCACCCGGACGGCGCAGGCGTACACCCCGGCCGGCATCGCCAGCGGGCTGTCCGAGTCCGCCGGTGGTCTGGTCGAGTCGCTCCGGGCGTTCGTGGACGACGTCCGGGTCGGCATGGCCGAGCGTGAGCAGGAGATCCACGAGGCCTTCGCCCGCGGCGAGGTGTACGACGACCAGTTCGCCGAGCTGCGGGAGGACCCGCGTATCGGTGACCGAGAGATTTTCCCGGAGGACCACCAGCGATGAAGACGGCGGAGATCAAGCGGCGGTTCCTCGCCCACTTCGAGGCGAACGGGCACACCGTGGTTCCGTCCGCTCCGCTGCCCGCCATCAGCGACCCGAACCTGCTGTTCATCAACGCGGGCATGGTGCAGTTCGTGCCCTACTTCCTGGGCCAGCAGACCCCGCCGTACGCGCGGGCGACGAGCGTGCAGAAGTGCATCCGGACGCCGGACATCGACGAGGTCGGCAAGACCAGCCGGCACGGCACGTTCTTCCAGATGAACGGCAACTTCTCCTTCGGTGACTACTTCAAGTCCGGGGCGATCCCGCTCGCCTGGGACCTGGCCACGAAGCCGGTCGAGGCGGGCGGCTTCGGGCTGGACCCGGAGCGGATCTGGGCCACTGTCTACCTGGACGACGACGAGGCGTACGACATCTGGCGGGCCACCGGCGTGCCGGCCGAGCGGATCGTGCGCCGCGGCAAGGCCGACAACTTCTGGTCGATGGGCATCCCCGGCCCGTGCGGCCCGTGCTCCGAGCTGTACTACGACCGCGGCCCGGCCTACGGCCGCGAGGGCGGCCCGGAGGTCGACGAGGACCGCTACCTGGAGTTCTGGAACCTCGTCTTCATGCAGTTCGAGCGCGGTCCGGGCGTCGGCAAGGAGGACTTCCCGATCCTCGGTGACCTGCCGGCGAAGAACATCGACACCGGCATGGGCCTGGAGCGGATGGCCTCGCTGCTGCAGGGCGTGGACAACCTCTACGAGATCGACGAGGTCAAGCCGATCCTCGACAGGGCCGCCGAGCTGACCGGCAAGCGCTACGGCGTGCACTCCGGTCACGCGGCCAACGAGTCGCACCCGGACGACGTACGGCTGCGGGTGATCGCCGACCACGTGCGTACCTCGCTGATGCTCATCGGCGACGGGGTGACCCCGTCGAACGAGGGCCGGGGCTACGTGCTGCGGCGGATCATGCGCCGGGCGATCCGGGCGGTGCGGCTGCTGGGCTACCAGGACCGGGCGCTGCCGGAGCTGCTGCCGGTGGCCCGCGACTGCATGGCGCCGTCGTACCCGGAGCTGGCCGAGGACTTCGGCCGGATCTCCCAGTACGCGTACGCCGAGGAGGACGCGTTCCTGGCCACGCTGCGCGCCGGCACCACGATCCTGGACACCGCCATCGCCGAGACCAAGTCGGCCGGCAAGGCGGCGCTCTCCGGTGACAAGGCGTTCCAGCTGCACGACACGTACGGCTTCCCGATCGACCTGACCCTGGAGATCGCCGCCGAGCAGGGGTTGCAGGTCGACGCGGAGGGCTTCCGCCGGCTGATGGCCGACCAGCGCAGCCGGGCCAAGGCCGACGCGCAGGCGCGCAAGACCGGGCACACCGACGTGTCGGCGTACCGGTCGGTGCTCGACGGCGGCGGTCCGGTGGAGTTCACCGGCTACACCGAGCTGAGCCGGGAGTCCCGGGTACGCGCGCTGCTGTCCGGCGGCGCCGCGGTCTCGGCGGCGGTCGAGGGTGACACGATCGAGCTGGTGCTCGACACCACCCCGTTCTACGCCGAGGGTGGTGGCCAGCAGCCCGACCAGGGGCTCATCACTGTGGGCGGCGGCCAGGTCGAGGTCTTCGACGTGCAGCAGCCGGTGCCCGGCCTGATCGTGCACCGGGCCAAGGTGGTGCGCGGCGAGGTGCGTTCCGGGGAGACCGGGTACGCCGAGATCGACGTGTCCCGCCGCCGGGCGATCTCCCGCTCGCACACCGCCACGCACCTGGTGCACCAGACGATGCGCAACTTCCTCGGTGAGTCGGCGACCCAGGCGGGTTCGCTGAACGCGCCGGGCCGGCTGCGGTTCGACTTCAACACCCCGACGGGTGTGGCGCCGAGCGTGCTGCACGACGTCGAGCAGCAGGTCAACGAGGTGCTGCTGGCCGACCTGGAGGTGCACGCGTTCGTCACCAGCCAGGAGGAGGCCCGGCGGATCGGGGCGATGGCCCTGTTCGGCGAGAAGTACGGCGAGCGGGTCCGGGTCGTCGAGGTCGGTGACTACGCCCGCGAGCTGTGCGGCGGCACGCACGTGGCCCGCTCCGCCCAGCTCGGCCTGGTGAAGATCCTCTCCGAGGCGTCGGTGGGTTCCGGGGTACGCCGGATCGAGGCGCTCGTCGGCATGGACGCGTTCGGCTTCCTGGCCCGTGAGCACCTGCTGGTGTCCCGGCTGGCCGAGCTGTTCCGGGTGCCGGGGGAGCAGGTCGCCGACCGGGTGGAGCAGACGGTCACCCAGCTGCGCGACGCGGAGAAGGAGCTGGAGAAGCTGCGCGCCCAGCTCGTGCTCGGCGGGGCCGGCGCCCTGGCGGCGCAGGCGAAGGACGTGCGCGGCGTCGCGTACGTCGGCACCGAGGCGCCGGAGGGCGCGGCGGCGAACGACGTGCGGACCCTCGCCCAGGAGATCCGGGGCCGGATCGACGCGGCCCGCCCGGCTGTGGTCGCGGTGGCCGCCCGGGCCAACGGCAAGGCGTCGCTCGTGGTGGCCGTCAACCAGGCCGCCCGGGGGCGGAACCTGAGCGCGAAGGACCTGGTCAAGGCGGCGTTCTCCGGCCGGGGCGGCGGTAGCGACGACCTGGCCCAGGGCGGCGGCCTGCCCGCGACGGAGGCGCCGAACCTGCTGGTCACCGTCGAGCGGGCGGTCGCCGGCACGGCATGAGCGAACGCACCGAGCGGAGCGAGGGCCGTGAGGGCATGCCCGGCCGGCACGGCATGAGTGCACGGATGTACGCCAGGGCGGACCACCCGGTCCGCCCTGGCCCGTACCGGCGGGGAGGTGTCCGCCCGTGAGTGAGCTGTCCCGTGGCGTCCGGCTGGGTGTCGACGTCGGCCAGGTCCGGGTGGGGGTGGCGCGCTGTGATCCGCACGGCATCCTCGCCACGCCCCTGGTGACGCTGGCCCGTGATCTGACCGCGGAACCGGACGCGGTGCCCGCCGACATGGCCGAGCTGGTCCGGCTCGCCGCTGAGCACGAGGCGGTGGGGATCGTGGTCGGGCTGCCGGTCAATCTCGCCGGGAAGCACGGCCCCGCGGCGCTGAACGTATCAGCATATGCCAGCCGATTGGCTGATGTAATGAGGCCGATTCCGGTGACGCTGACGGACGAGAGGATGTCTACCGTCGTCGCGAGTCGTAGGCTGGCCGAACGGGGCGTCCGGGGAAAGCGCCAACGAGCGGTGGTCGACCAGGCCGCCGCGGTGGAGATTCTGCAGAGCTGGCTGGACGCACAGCGGAGGCGGACGCAATGATCGACGATCTTGATCTGGGGTTCGACGAGCCGGACAGGGGGGAGAAGGGCCGGCACCGGCGCGGCGCGGTGCGCCGTCGCCAGGGCAAGTCCGGCGGCGGCCGGGGCAAGACCCTTCTCGCACTCGCTCTCGCGCTGGTCCTGCTGGGCGGCATCGGCGGCGGCGCGTTCTACGGCTTCGACCGGGTCCAGAACTACTTCGTCACACCCGACTACGACGGCTCCGGCACCGGCGAGGTGACCGTCGAGATCAAGCAGGGCGCGCTGATCGCCGACATGGCCGACGCGCTCGTCGCGGCCGACGTGGTGAAGAGCACCAAGGCGTTCATCGAGGCCGCCGAGGAGAACTCGCGCAGCAAGAACATCCAGCCCGGCACGTACAAGATGCGCAAGCAGATGAGCGGTGACGCGGCGGTCGTGGCCCTGCTGGACCTCAAGAACAAGATCGTCAACGGGATCACCATTCCCGAGGGCCTCACCGCCAAGACGGTCTACAAGCGGCTGTCCGAGAAGACCGACATCCCGGTCAAGGACTTCGAGGCCGCGGCGAAGGATCCGGAGGCGCTCGGCGTACCGGACTGGTGGTTCAAGCGTTCCGACGGCAAGAAGGTCAACCCGTCGATCGAGGGCTTCCTGTTCCCGGACACCTACGAGATCCCACCGAAGGCCACCGCCGAGACGGTGCTCAAGCTGATGGTGGACAACTTCCTCACCGTCACCTCCGGCATGCAGTACGCGGAGAAGGTGCAGAAAGATCGCGGCGGCATCACCCCGTACGAGGCGCTGATCGTCGCCTCGCTCGCGCAGGCCGAGGCCGGCAACAAGGCCGACCTGGGCAAGGTCGCCCGGGTGGCCTACAACCGGGTCTACGGCGAGTTCCCCTGCAACTGCCTGGAGATGGACGTCACGGTCAACTACTACCTGGAGCTGACCGGGCAGAAGACCAAGGCGTCCAAGGACATGACCGCCGCCGAGCTGGACAACCCGAAGAACCCGTACAACCGCAAGCTGCGCGGGCTGGTCCCCTCGCCGATCAACAACCCCGGCAAGGAGGCGCTGGAAGGCGCGCTGAGCCCGCCGGACGGCAAGTGGCTCTACTTCGTGGCGATCAGCAGGGACGGCCGGTCCGCGTTCGCCGAGACCTACGCCGAGCAGAAGCGTAACGAGCAGAAGGCCAGGGAGGCCGGGATCATCTGATGGCCGATCCTCGCCGCGCCGCGGTGGTCGGCAAGCCGATCGCCCACTCGATCTCCCCGGTGATCCACGCCGCCGGGTACGCGGCGGCCGGACTGACCGGCTGGTCGTACACCCGGATCGAAGCCGGCGCCGACGAGCTGCCCGGCCTGGTCGCGGGCCTCGGCCCGGAGTGGGCCGGCCTGTCCGTGACCATGCCGGGCAAGGAAGCGGCACTCGCCCTGGCCGACGAGGTCTCGCCGGTCGCCGCCGCGGTCGGCGCCGCCAACACGCTGGTACGCCGACAAGACGGCACCTGGTACGCGGACAACACCGACGTCACCGGCATGGTCGAGGTGCTCACCGGCGCCGGCTGCGTGGCCGGGGCGGTCGTCACCGTGCTCGGCGCGGGTGGCACCGCCCGGGCCGCGATCGCGGCGGCGGCCCGGATCGGGGCGGCCGAGGTGACAGTGGTGGCACGCCGGCCCGAGGCGGTCGACGAGCTGCGCCCGGTCGCGGCGGCGGCCGGGGTGCCGCTCGCTGGCGCCGAGTGGGACGGCGCACCCTCCCACGCCCGCGCCGACCTGGTGATCTCCACAGTGCCCAAGGGCGTCGCCGACCCCCTGGCTGACAACTTCGACTGGCGGCCGGAGTCGGTCTTCTTCGACGTGGTCTACGACCCGTGGCCCACGCCGCTCGCGGCGGCGGCGCTCGCCGCCGGGTGCCGGGTGGTCTCCGGGCTGGACCTGCTGCTGGCCCAGGCGTTCGGCCAGTTCGAGCACTTCACCGGCGTCACCGCCCCACGCGCCGCGATGCGCGCCGCGCTGCCGGTGTAAGGAAGGGCCCCTTCTTAACGCCTCCGGTAGAGGAAGGGTCCCCTGTTAACACCTCACCCGTCGGGCGGCGGACCAGCGTACGGAGGTGGCCTGTCCGGTTGGCGGGACGCGGCGGGCGGCGTACGCCGGTGACCACCGGGCGTGACAGACTGACCGTCGTGTTGCGCTGGCTGACTGCAGGTGAATCGCATGGACCCGCCCTCGTCGCGATGCTGGAGGGCGTACCCGCCGGCATCGAGGTGACCACCGGGGAGATCTCCGGCGAGCTGGCCCGGCGCCGGCTCGGCTACGGCCGGGGTGCCCGGATGTCGTTCGAGCAGGACGAGGTCGAGATCATCGGCGGGCTCCGGCACGGGGTGACGCTCGGCAGCCCGGTGGCGATCCGGGTCGGCAACTCCGAGTGGCCCAAGTGGCGCACAGTGATGGCCGCCGACCCGGTCGACCCGGAGGAACTGGCGAGCCAGGCCCGCAACGCGCCGCTGACCCGTCCCCGCCCGGGTCACGCCGACCTGGCCGGCATGCAGAAGTACGGGCACACCGACGCCCGGCCGATCTTGGAGCGCGCCAGCGCCCGGGAGACCGCCGCCCGGGTCGCGGTGGGCACCGTCGCCAAGGCGCTCGTACGCCAGGCGCTCGGCGTCGAGATCGTCTCCCACGTGGTCGAGCTGGGCCCGGTGGCGGTCAAGCCGGGGCTGCGCCCCACGCCGGAGGACGCCGCGCGCATCGACGCCGACCCGCTGCGCTGCCTCGACGCCGAGGCAAGCGCCCGGATGGTCGCCGAGGTCGACGCCGCGAAGAAGGCCGCCGACACGCTCGGCGGCGTCGTCGAGGTGCTCGCGTACGGGGTGCCGCCGGGCCTGGGCAGCCACGTGCAGTGGGACCGCAAGCTCGACGCGCGCCTCGCGACCGCGCTCATGTCGATCCAGGCGATCAAGGGCGTGGAAATCGGCGACGGCTGGCAGCAGGCCCGCTCGCGCGGTTCGGAGGCGCACGACGAGATCGTGCCCACCGCCACCGGGGTGCGGCGGATCACCGACCGGGCCGGTGGCCTGGAGGGCGGCATCACCACGGGTGAGCCGCTGCGGGTGAAGGCGGCGATGAAGCCGATCTCGTCGCTGAACCGGGCGCTCGCCACCATCGACGTGACCACGGGTGAGCCGGCCACCGCGATCAACCAGCGTTCCGACGTGTGCGCGGTCCCGGCCGCTGCGGTGGTGGCCGAGGCGATGGTCGCGCTGGTCCTGGCCGAGGCGGCGGTGGAGAAGTTCGGCGGCGACTCGATTGCCGAGATGCGCCGCAACCTCAACGGTTACCTCGACAGCCTGGTGATCAAATGAGCACCCGGCCGGTCTGCGTGCTGGTCGGGGCGCCCGGCTCCGGCAAGACCACTGTCGGCACGGCGCTCGCCGAGGCGCTCGGCGTCGACTTCCGGGACACCGACGCCGACATCGAGAACCTCGCCGGCAAGCCCATCCCGGAGATCTTCGTGGACGAGGGCGAGGAGCACTTCCGTACCCTCGAACGGGCCGCCGTGGCGGCGGCGCTCGCGTCGCACGCGGGCGTGCTCGCGGTCGGCGGCGGCGCGGTCCTGGCCGAGGAGAACCGGGCCGCGCTGATCGGCCACACGGTGGTGCACCTGTCGGTGGAGCTGCCCGACGCGGTCAAGCGGGTCGGTCTGGGCGCCGGGCGGCCGCTGCTCGCGCTGAACCCGCGCGCCACGCTCAAGCACCTGATGGACCAGCGCCGCCCGCTCTACGCCGAGGTGGCGACCGCGACTGTGGTCACCGACGGCCGTACCCCGCAGGAGCTGGCCGAGGAGATCGCCGCCCTGCTCAAACCCTGACAACGCCCCGCCCCCCCGCCGTGTCCGGCTCCCTCGGTGGAACGCCGTGGGTGTCTCGCGGGCGTTGTGACACCCGTGGCGTTCCAGTCGGCGGGGATGCCGCGGATGAGTGGAACGCCGTGGGTGTCTCCCGAGCGTTGTGGCACCCGCGGCGTTCCAGTCGGCGTGGAGGACGCCGCTGGGTGGAACGCCATGGGCGGGTGAGAAGGCGCGCCGGTCAGGCGTTGGCCGCAGCGGCCCTGGCCGTCCGGCGTCCGGCGCGGCGGCGCCGGGCCGGTTCGGGCCGCCAGGTGGCGAGCAGCGCGAGCGCCAGCGCGATCTCGGCCAGGTCGCCCAGGTAGTACATGAGCGTGGCCCCGGCCCGCAGCTCGGCGGCGGTGGCCGGCACGTCCACGAACAGCCCGGCGTAGAGCAACTGGGCGATGGTGGCGTGCGCGGCCACCCCGACGCCGATCACCACCAGCCGCACCGGTACGCGCGGGCGGTGCGGTCCCGGGTCCGGCCCGGCGATCGACCAGGCGAACAGGCAGCCGCTCAGCAGGAAGTGCAGGTTCACCAGCGTGTGCAGGGCCGGGCTGTCCAGGGTGGCCCGGTACAGCGGGGTGAGGTAGAGCAGCCAGAGCCCGCCCGCGGTGAGCAGCAGGCCGGTCACCGGGTGGCCGAGCACCCGCGCGACCGGATGCCGCAGCAGGTGGACCAGGGCCCGGCCGGTACGCCGGTCCAGCGTGCGCAGCAGCAGCGTGACCGGTGCGCCGAGCACCAGCGCCAGCGGCGCGAGCATGCCGATCAGCAGGTGCTGCCACATGTGCCCGACGAAGTCGCCGGCCGGCCACAGCAGCCCGGTCACCAGCAGCAGCGCGCCCAGACCGAAGCTCGCGGTGCGGGCGTGCGGCCAGCCCGGCCGGCCCGGGTCGCGCAGCCGCAGCGCGGCGGCCAGGTACGCCCAGAACAGCGCCACCGGGATCAGCGCGGTCACCGGGAAGCCACCGTCGACGTGCCCGGCGTGGGCCACTGTCACCGGCGCTCCGGCAGGCAGAGGTCCACCGCGCGGGCCCGGCGCTGGATCGCCCAGCCCACAGCGATCAGCACCACGCCGAGGGCGAGGAACCCGAGGTCCCACCAGAGCTGGTTCGGCCCGCCGCGGACGTGGTGGATGCCGAGCAGGTGGTGGTCGACGATGCCCTCGACCAGGTTGAACAGGCCCCAGCCGATCAGCGCCCAGCCCCACAGCATCGGCGAGCGCCACAGCCGGCCCCGCGAGTGGGTGACCCGGGAGTAGAGGAGGGCCAGACCGGTCAGCACCGCCACCCAGGTGACCACGTGGAACAGGCCGTCCCAGAGCGTGTTCATCTGCAACCCGGGCACGGTGTCCACCGGGTACTCACGCACGCCGATCCGGTCGCTGCCGGTGCTGCTGAGCATGTGGTGCCACTGGAGGACCTGGTGCAGGACGATGCCGTCGACGAAGCCGCCCAGCCCGACGCCGAGGATCGTGGCGGGCAGCCGGATGCTCGTCGCGGACTCCGGCCGGGTCGCGTGTGCCCTCGTCTCGCTCATTCCGGCCGCCCTACCCGCGGTGCGGCCGGGCAAACACCCAGGGAGTGGACAGTCGCCGCGCGGGGGCGGCGCGCTGGACTAGGCTGCCCGCGATGGACGAGGTGACCCGGATCCCGGTCGGCGGCGAGCGGCCGTACGACGTGCTCGTGGGACGTGACCTGCTGAACCCGCCGCCCCGGCTGCTGCCGGGCGCCGAGCGGGTGGCCTTCCTGCACGCGCCGCCGCTCAAGGCACTCGCCGACAGGCTCGCCGACGGTGTCCGCGAGGGCGGCGTGACGCCGCTGCTGATCGAGGTGCCGGACGCGGAGGCGGGCAAGCACGTCGACGTGGCGGCGGCCTGCTGGGACCGGCTCGGCGACGCCGGGTTCACCCGTACCGACGCGGTGGTCGGGGTGGGCGGCGGCGCGGTCACCGACCTGGCCGGGTTCGTCGCTGCCACCTGGCTGCGCGGCGTGCGCTGGGTGCCGGTCGCCACGTCGCTGCTCGGCATGGTCGACGCCGCAGTGGGCGGCAAGACCGGCATCAACACCGCCGCCGGCAAGAACCTGGTCGGCGCGTTCCACCCGCCGGCCGGCGTGCTGGCCGACCTGGCGACTCTGGACAGCCTGCCCCCGGCCGACCTGGCCGCCGGGATGGCCGAGGTGGTCAAGTGCGGTTTGATCGCCGACCCGGTCATCCTCGACCTGGTCGAGGACGACCCGGCCGCCGCGCTGGACCCGGCCGGGCCGGTGCTGCGGGAACTGGTCGAACGCGCGGTCCGCGTGAAGGCCGGCGTGGTCGCCGGGGACCTGCGCGAATCCGGGGTACGCGAGGTGCTCAACTACGGGCACACGCTGGCGCACGCGATCGAGAAGGTTGAGGGCTACCGCTGGCGGCACGGTCACGCGGTGGCGGTCGGCCTGGTGTACGCCGCCACGCTGGCCCGGCTCGCCGGCCGGCTCGACGCGGCCGACGCCGAGCGGCACCGCCGGGTGCTGGCCGCGCTCGACCTGCCCACCGGCTACCGGGCCGACGCCTGGCCGGAGCTGCTCGCCGCGATGCGGGTGGACAAGAAGGCCCGGGGCAGCCGGCTGCGGTTCGTGGTGCTCGACGGGCTCGCCCGCCCGGCGATCATGGAGGCGCTGCCGGACGACCTGCTCGCCGCCGCGTACGCGGAGATCAGCTCGTGAGGGTGTACGTGCTCAACGGGCCGAACCTGGGCCGGCTCGGCACCCGCCAGGTCGACGTGTACGGGGTGACCAGCTACGCCCAGCTCGTGGCCGACTGTGAACGGCACGGCCGGGAGCTGGGCCTGGACGTGGTGGTCCGGCAGACCGACGCCGAGCACGAGATGCTCGCCTGGCTGCACGAGGCGGCCGACGAGGCGGCGGCGGTGGTGCTGAACCCCGCGGCCTGGTCGCACTACTCGATCGCGGTCCGGGACGCCTGCGCCATGCTGCGCGGCCCCCTGGTCGAGGTGCACATCTCCAACATCCACGCCCGGGAGGAGTTCCGGCACCACTCGGTGGTCTCCGCGGTGGCCACCGGCGTGATCTGCGGCCTGGGCGTGGACGGCTACCGGCTGGCGCTGCACCACCTGGCCGCCCGGCTCGCCGCAGGAGCCTGAGCCGGACCGTTCCGTGGCGCGAGTCCGATTCGACAGAGCGAGTAGACTTGGCCGGTCTGTCCGCCAATTGATGATCAAGGCAGGAAATGGCCACCACCAACGACCTGAAGAACGGCCTGGTACTCAACCTGGACGGCGAGCTGTGGGCCGTCGTCGAGTTCCAGCACGTCAAGCCCGGTAAGGGTGGTGCCTTCGTGCGCACCACGCTGAAGAACGTGCTGTCCGGCAAGGTGGTCGACAAGACCTTCAACGCGGGCACCAAGGTCGAGACCGCGACCGTGGACAAGCGCACCATGCAGTACCTGTACGCCGACGGCGAGGACTACGTCTTCATGGATCTGGAGACGTTCGACCAGATCACCGTCCCCGGCGGCACCGTCGGCGAGGCCGCCAACTACCTCCTCCCCGAGGCCGAGGCGACCGTCGCCACCCACGAGAGCGTGCCGCTGTACATCGAGCTGCCGACCTCGGTCGTGCTCGAGGTCACCTACACCGAGCCGGGCCTGCAGGGCGACCGCTCGACCGGCGGCAACAAGCCGGCCACCGTCGAGACCGGCGCGACCGTGCAGGTGCCGCTGTTCATCACCACCGGTGAGAAGATCAAGGTCGACACCCGCGACGGCCGTTACCTCGGCCGAGCCTGATGGCCGAGGGCCCCAAGCAGCAGATGCCGGCGCGCCGCAAGGCGCGCAAGCGGGCGCTGGACGTGCTCTTCGAGGCCGACCTGCGGGACCGCCCGCCGGTCGAGGTGCTCGCCGGTTACCTGGAACGGATCGAGCAGCCGCGCCCCGACCACCTCGGCTACGCGGTCGGGCTGGTCGAGGGCGTGGCGGCGCACCTCGACCGGATCGACGAGACGATCGCCAGCTACGCCGAGGGGTGGACGCTGGAGCGCATGCCGGTGGTCGACCGCAACCTGGCCCGGATCGCCGTGTACGAGCTGCTCTACGTCGACGAGATCGACGACGCGGTGGCGATCAGCGAGGCCGTGGAGCTGGCCCGGCAGATGTCGACCGACGACTCGCCCCGCTTCCTCAACGGCATCCTCGGCCGGATCGCCGAGTACGCCACGCGCTGACGCGCCGCAACGACGAAGGGCCCGTGCCGACCGGCACGGGCCCTTTCGTCGTACGGGGGATGTCAGGACGCGAAGAACGCCCGCGGGTCGGCGACCAGCACGCCGTGCTCGGTCAGCCGCTCGATCAGGCCCGACGGCGAGGCGTCGTAGACGATCGCGAGGGCGCGCAGGTCGTCGGCGCGGATCGAGAGCACCCGGCCGTTGTAGTCGCCGCGCTGCTGCTGGATGGCGCGCGCGTAGCGGGCCACGTACGCGAGGTCCTCGGAGGCCTCGTCGTAGAGCCGCTCCAGGTCCAGGACGATCTTGCTGGTGGGCTCGTGACGCACCCCGCTGCCGTCGGGCAGCAGCTCCGAGACGGGAACGCGGTAGAAGTCGGCCAGCTCCGCCAGGCGGGACACGGTGACGGCGCGGTCGCCGCGCTCGTACGAGCCGACCACCACGGCCTTCCACCGCCCGTTCGACTTCTCCTCCACCCCCTGCAGGGACAGGCCCTGCTGCTGGCGGATGGAGCGCAGGCGGGCGCCCAGCGACTTGGCGTATTCAGAGGGCATTCGGACACTCCCAGTGCTGTTCGGGTTCCCCGAGCTATCGCTACGGAGCGTGACGGTACGGGGATTGCGACATGTGGTCAAGTGTTGCCGTCCACCGGGTCCGGCACCCACGTGTGGCTTGTCCCCATTTCTCCGGGCTGACCAGCAGGTCAGGACCGGCGGCGGGCAGCCCGGTGACCGCTGGTAACGTGGCGTGAAGCCCCGGTCCGGGCCCCGCGCGGGCCTGCCGGAGCAGACCAGACGTCCTTTAACGACCCGTCCCGTGAGGCGGGGAAGGAGGTCCGCCGTGGCCTACCCACCGGCTGCCCACTCGTCGCCGCCGCGACAACCCTCGGTGAAGGTGATCCTCGCCGCAGCGGACGTGTCGCGGGTGGTCGACCGCATCGCCCACCAGATCCTGGAGAAGACCCAGGGCGCCGCCGACACCGTGCTGCTCGGCATCCCCACCCGGGGCGTGCCGCTCGCCCACCGCCTCGCGGCCCGGATCAGCACCTTCGAGGACGTCACAGTCCCGGTCGGCGTGCTCGACATCACGCTCTACCGCGACGACCTGCGCCGGCACGCCACCCGCGCGGTCGGCCCGACCGACCTGCCGCCCGGCGGGATCGACGGCAAGCGGGTGATCCTCGTCGACGACGTGCTGTTCTCCGGCCGCACCGTGCGGGCCGCGCTGGACGCGCTCAGCGACGTCGGCCGGCCGGCGTCCGTGCAGCTCGCGGTCCTTGTCGACCGCGGCCACCGCCAGCTGCCGATCCGCGCCGACTACGTCGGCAAGAACATCCCCACCGCGCTGGCCGAGAACGTCAAGGTCACCCTCGCCGAGACCGACGGCAGTGACGAGGTACGGCTGTACGGAGGCTCACTGTGAGCGCGAGGAGCGCAGCGAAGCGGAGCCCCGCAGTCGCGAACGAAAGGCGGCGACACGCATGATCCGGCACCTGCTCTCCGGCGCCGATCTGGACGCCGGCACCGCCACCCTGGTCCTGGACACCGCCGCGGAGATGGCGACGGTGGCCGGCCGCGAGGTCAAGAAGCTGCCCGCGCTGCGCGGGCGCACCGTGGTCAACCTCTTCTACGAGGACTCCACCCGCACCCGGATCTCGTTCGAGGCGGCCGCCAAGCGGCTCAGCGCCGACGTGATCAACTTCTCCGCCAAGGGCTCCAGCGTGGCCAAGGGGGAGAGCCTGAAGGACACCGCGCTCACGCTCCAGGCGATGGGCGCGGACGCGGTCGTCGTCCGGCACCCCGCCTCCGGCGCGCCGCACCGGCTCGCCGAGTGGGTGGACGGATCGGTGGTCAACGCCGGTGACGGCACCCACGAGCACCCCACCCAGGCGCTGCTCGACGCGTACACGATGCGGTCCCGGCTGGGCCGCCTCGACGGCCTGCACGTGGCGATCGTCGGCGACGTGCTGCACTCCCGGGTGGCCCGCTCCAACGTGCTGCTGCTGTCCACCCTCGGCGCGAAGGTGACACTGGTCGGCCCGCCCACCCTCATCCCGGTCGACATCGCCGCCGCCCTGGCCACCGGCACCGACGTCTGTTACGACCTCGACGCCGTTCTCCCAGATGTGGACGTGGTGATGATGCTGCGGGTGCAGCGCGAGCGGATGGGTGACTCCTACTTCCCGTCGGCCCGCGAGTACGCCCGACGCTACGGGCTCGACGGGCCGCGCATGCGCCGGCTGCCCGAGCACGCGATCGTCATGCACCCCGGCCCGATGAACCGGGGCATGGAGATCACGCCCGAGGTGGCCGACTCGCCCCGCTCCACCATCGTCGAACAGGTCGCCAACGGGGTCTCCGTGCGGATGGCCGTGCTCTACCTGCTGCTCGGAGGGAACAACCGGTGACCGCGTACCTCATCACAGGCGTCAGCATCGTCGGCGGCGAGCCGACCGACCTGCTCATCCGCGACGGCGTGGTGGCCGGGACGGGCCGCGGGCTCGCCGCGGACGACGCCACAGTCATCGACGCGACCGGCCTGGTCGCGCTGCCCGGCCTGGTCGACCTGCACACCCACCTGCGCGAGCCCGGCCGGGAGGACGCCGAGACGGTCGAGTCCGGTTCCCGGGCGGCGGCACTCGGCGGCTACACGGCGGTGTGCGCGATGGCGAACACCTCCCCGGTGGCCGACACCGCGGGCGTGGTGGAGCAGGTCTGGCGGCTCGGCCGGGAGGCCGGCCTGGTCGACGTGCAGCCGATCGGCGCGGTCACCGTCGGGCTGGCCGGCGAGCGCCTGGCCGAGCTGGGCGCGATGGCCGACTCGGCCGCCGGGGTGCGGATCTTCTCCGACGACGGGCACTGCGTGTCCGACCCGAGGCTGATGCGCCGGGCGCTGGAGTACGTCAAGGCGTTCGACGGCGTGATCGCCCAGCACGCCGAGGAGCCCCGGCTGACCGAGGGCGCGCAGATGCACGAGGGCGAGGTGTCCACCCGCCTCGGCCTGACCGGCTGGCCGGCCGTCGCCGAGGAGGCGATCATCGCCCGGGACGTGCTGCTGGCCGAGCACGTCGGCAGCCGGCTGCACGTCTGCCACGTCTCCACCGCCGGCAGCGTCGAGGTGCTGCGTCAGGCCAAGGCGCGCGGGGTACGGGTCACCGCCGAGGTGACGCCGCATCACCTGCTGCTGACCGACGAGAAAGCGGAGAGCTACGACCCGGTCTTCAAGGTCAACCCGCCGCTGCGCACCGCCACCGATATCGCCGCGCTGCGGGAGGCGCTGGCTGAGGGCGTGATCGACATCATCGCCACCGACCACGCGCCGCACGCCGTGGAGGACAAGGAGTGCGAGTGGGCGTACGCCCGGCCGGGCATGCTCGGCCTGGAGACGGCGCTGTCAATCGCGCTCGACGTGTTCGGCCCCCGCTGGGACCTGATCGCCGAGCGGATGTCCCGCACGCCGGCCCGGATCGCCGGGCTGGCCGGGCACGGCCTCGACCCGGCGCCCGGCGTACCGGCCAACCTGACCCTGGTCGACCCGGCCGCCCGGCGCGTCGTCGAACCGGCGGAGCTGGCCAGTCGCAGTCGCAACACCCCGTACGCCCGCATGACGCTGCCGGGTCGCATCGTGGCGACCTTCCTGCGCGGCGAGCCGACGGTCCTGGACGGAAAGGCTGTCAAGTGAGCGCGAGGAACGCAGCGGAGCGGAGTCCCGCAGTCGCGAACGAAAGGCGGGCCCGGTAATGGTGAAGCGTAGATCGGCGATCCTCGTCCTGGAGGACGGGCGCACGTTCCACGGCGAGGCGTACGGCAGCGTCGGGGAGACCTTCGGCGAGGCTGTCTTCAACACCGGCATGACCGGCTACCAGGAGACGCTCACCGACCCCTCGTACCACCGGCAGGTGGTGGTGCAGACCGCGCCGCACATCGGCAACACCGGCGTCAACAGCGAGGACGACGAGTCCGACCGGATCTGGGTGGCCGGGTACGTGGTGCGCGACCCGGCCCGGATCAGCTCCAACTGGCGGGCCGGCGGCGGCCTGGAGGACCGGCTCGCCGCCGAGGGCGTCGTCGGCATCAGCGGCGTGGACACCCGGGCGCTGACCCGGCACCTGCGCGAGCGCGGCGCGATGCGGGTCGGCATCTCCAGCGTCGAGGACGACCCGGCCGCCCTGCTGGAGCGGGTCCGCCGCTCGCCGCAGATGGTCGGCGCGAACCTGTCCGACGAGGTGACCACCGCCAAGCCGTACGTCGTCGAGGCGCAGGGCGAGCACCGGTTCACGGTGGCGGCTGTGGACCTGGGCATCAAGCGCAACGTGCCGCGCCGGCTCGCCGCCCGCGGCGTCACCACCCACGTCCTGCCCGCCGGGTCGACTATCGAGGACCTGCTCGCCACCGGCGCGGACGCGGTCTTCTTCTCGCCCGGCCCGGGCGACCCGGCGACCGCCGACGGCCCGGTGGCGCTGGCCCGGGAGGTGCTGACCCGGCGGATCCCGCTGTTCGGCATCTGCTTCGGCAGCCAGATCCTCGGCCGGGCGCTCGGCTTCGGCACCTACAAGCTGGGGTACGGCCACCGCGGCATCAACCAGCCGGTGCTCGACCGGGCCACCGGCAAGGTCGAGGTGACCAGCCACAACCACGGCTTCGCGGTGCAGGTGCCGGGCGCCGAGGACGGCGCCGTGGTGCCGGATCAGGTGATCCAGACCGAGTTCGGCGGTGTCCAGGTGTCACACGTCTGCCTCAATGACAACGTGGTCGAGGGGCTGCGGGCCGTGGACGTGCCCGCCTTCACCGTCCAGTACCACCCGGAGGCGGCGGCCGGCCCGCACGACGCGGACTATCTCTTCGACCGTTTCGCCGAGTTGATCGAAGGCCGTGGCTTCGACCGGAACCACAGTGAAGGCGGAAAGAATGCCTAAGCGGACCGACCTCAAGCACATCCTGGTGATCGGCTCCGGGCCGATCGTGATCGGACAGGCCTGCGAGTTCGACTACTCCGGCACCCAGGCCTGCCGCGTGCTGCGCAGCGAGGGGATCCGGGTCAGCCTGGTCAACTCCAACCCGGCGACGATCATGACGGACCCGGAGTTCGCCGACGCCACGTACGTCGAGCCGATCACCCCGGAGTTCGTCGAGCTGGTCATCGCCAAGGAGCGCCCCGACGCGCTGCTGCCGACGCTCGGCGGGCAGACCGCGCTGAACACCGCTGTCGCGCTGCACGAGGCGGGCGTGCTGGAGAAGTACGGCGTCGAGCTGATCGGCGCGAACATCGAGGCGATCAACCGGGGCGAGGACCGGCAGCTGTTCAAGGAGATCGTCGCGAAGGCCGGCGTACGGCTGGGCCTGGACGATCCGTCCGCGCTGGTGCCGCGCTCGCGGGTCTGCCACTCGATGGACGAGGTCCGCGAGACGGTCGCCGACCTGGGCCTGCCGGTGGTCATCCGGCCGTCGTTCACCATGGGCGGCCTCGGTTCCGGCATGGCGCACACCGGCGAGGATCTGGAGCGCATCGCCGGTTCCGGCCTGGCGGCCAGCCCGGTGCACGAGGTGCTCATCGAGGAGAGCGTGCTCGGCTGGAAGGAGTACGAGCTCGAACTGATGCGCGACCGCCACGACAACGTGGTGGTGGTCTGCTCGATCGAGAACGTCGACCCGATGGGTGTGCACACCGGCGACAGTGTCACCGTCGCGCCGTCGATGACGCTCACCGACCGGGAGTACCAGCGGCTGCGTGACCTCGGCATCGCGGTGCTGCGCGAGGTCGGTGTGGACACCGGCGGCTGCAACATCCAGTTCGCGGTGAACCCGGCCGACGGCCGGATCGTCGTGATCGAGATGAACCCGCGGGTGTCGCGTTCCTCGGCGCTGGCGTCGAAGGCCACCGGCTTCCCGATCGCGAAGATCGCCGCGAAGCTCGCCATCGGCTACACGCTCGACGAGATCCCCAACGACATCACGCTGAAGACGCCCGCCGCGTTCGAGCCGACGCTCGACTACGTGGTGGTGAAGATCCCCCGGTTCGCGTTCGAGAAGTTCCCCGGCGCCGACCCGGAGCTGACCACCACGATGAAGTCGGTGGGCGAGGCGATGAGCCTGGGCCGCAACTTCACCGAGGCGCTGAACAAGGCGATGCGCTCGATGGAGACCAAATCATCCGGTTTCTGGACCGTCCCCGACCCTCAGGACGCGACCCGGGAGAACACCCTCGCGGCGCTGCGGACGCCGCACGACGGCCGGCTCTACACGGTCGAGCGGGCGCTGCGTCTCGGCGCGTCGATCGCCGAGGTGTCCGAGGCGTCCGGCGGCATGGACCCGTGGTTCCTGGACCAGATCGCCTCGCTGGTCGAGCTGCGCGCCGAGATCGTGGACGCGCCGGTGCTCGACGCCGCCCTGCTGCGCCGGGCCAAGCGGGCCGGCCTGTCCGACCGGCAGCTCGCCGCGCTGCGTCCCGAGCTGGCCGCCGAGGACGGCGTCCGGACGCTGCGGCACCGGCTCGGCGTCCGGCCGGTCTACAAGACGGTGGACACCTGCGCGGCCGAGTTCGAGGCGACCACGCCGTATCACTACTCGACATACGACTCGGAGACCGAGGTGGCGCCCTCGGCGCGGCCGAAGGTGCTCATCCTGGGCTCCGGGCCGAACCGGATCGGGCAGGGCATCGAGTTCGACTACTCGTGCGTGCACGCGGTCCAGGCGTTGCGGGACGTGGACTACGAGACCGTCATGGTCAACTGCAACCCGGAGACCGTCTCCACCGACTACGACACCGCCGACCGGCTCTACTTCGAGCCGCTGACGTTCGAGGACGTGCTGGAGGTCTGGCACGCCGAGGACTCCTCCGGCAAGGAGGCGGGCGGCCCCGGCGTCATCGGGGTGATCGTGCAGCTCGGCGGGCAGACCCCGCTGGGCCTGGCGCAGCGGCTCAAGAACGCCGGCGTGCCGATCGTCGGCACCTCCCCGGAGTCGATCCACCTGGCTGAGGAGCGCGGCGCGTTCGGCGCGGTGCTGGCCCGGGCCGGGCTGCGCGCGCCCGCGCACGGCATGGCCACCTCGTACGACGAGGCGAAGGCGATCGCCGACGAGATCGGGTACCCGGTGCTGGTCCGCCCCTCGTACGTGCTCGGCGGGCGCGGCATGGAGATCGTGTACGACGACGCCACGCTGCGCGACTACATCGGCCGGGCCACCGCCATCTCGCCGGACCGGCCGGTGCTGGTGGACCGGTTCCTGGACGACGCCATCGAGATCGACGTGGACGCGCTCGTGGACGCCGACGGCGACGTCTACCTGGGCGGCGTGATGGAGCACATCGAGGAGGCCGGCATCCACTCCGGCGACTCGTCCTGCGCGCTGCCGCCGATCACCCTGGCCGGCTCGCACCTGGCCCAGGTGCGGCACTACACCGAGCAGATCGCCCGCGGCGTCGGGGTGCGCGGCCTGCTCAACGTCCAGTACGCGCTGCAGGGCGACATGCTCTACGTGCTGGAGGCCAATCCGCGCGCCTCCCGGACCGTACCGTTCGTCTCGAAGGCCACGGCGGTGCCGCTGGCGAAGGCGGCGGCCCGGATCGCGCTCGGCGCCACCGTCGCGCAGCTGCGCGCCGAGGGGATGCTGCCGCCCACCGGCGACGGCGGCACCATGCCGGCCGACGCGCCGATCGCGGTCAAGGAGGCGGTGCTGCCGTTCAAGCGGTTCCGCACCCCGTCCGGCAAGGGCATCGACGTGCTGCTCGGCCCGGAGATGAAGTCCACCGGCGAGGTGATGGGCATCGACACCGGCTTCGGCCAGGCGTTCGCCAAGTCGCAGGCCGCCGCGTACGGGTCGCTGCCGACCGCCGGGAAGATCTTCGTCTCGGTCGCCAACCGGGACAAGCGCGGCATGATCTTCCCGATCAAGCGCCTGGCCGACCTGGGCTTCGAGATCGTGGCCACCACCGGCACGGCCGAGGTGCTGCGCCGGCACGGCATCGCCTGCGAGCAGATCCGCAAGCACTACGAGTCGGGTGAGGGCGCGGACGCGGTCTCGCTGATCCTCGGCGGGGACGTGGCGCTGGTGGTGAACACGCCACAGGGTTCCGGGGCGAGCGCCCGTTCCGACGGGTACGAGATCCGCAGCGCGGCGGTGAGCGTGGACATCCCGTGCGTCACCACCGTTCCCGGCGCCGCAGCCGCCGTCATGGGCATCGAGGCCCGCATCCGGGGCGACCTGAAGGTCCGCCCGCTGCAGGATCTCCACGCCGCCCTCCGGGCGGGCGAGTGACCCCGCGCCTCGACGCGCCGATCATGAGGTTGGCGGCGGATTTGGAGATCCACATCGCCGTCAACCTCATGATCGACCGGGAAACCGGGCGGGCCGGGCGGGCCGGGGGAGCCGGGCGGGGGGCCGGGGCGTGATCTTCGAGAAGGTGGTGCGGCCCCGGCTGTTCTCGCTCGCGGGCGGGGACGCGGAGGGGGCGCACGAGTGGACGCTGGCGCGGCTGGCCGCGGTGTCCCGGCAGCCGGCGGTCCTCGCCGCGCTGCGGGCGGCGTACTTCCGGTCGGCGCCGCGCACCGTGTTCGGGGTGCGCTTCCCCAACCCGGTCGGGCTGGCGGCCGGGATGGACAAGAACGGACTCGCGCTGCCGGCCTGGCCGGCGCTGGGCTTCGGCTTCGTCGAGGTCGGCACCGTGACCGCGCACGCCCAGCCGGGCAACCCCCGGCCCCGGCTGTTCCGGCTGCGCGACAGCGAAGCCGTGATCAACCGGATGGGCTTCAACAACGCCGGTGCCGAGGCGCTGGCGGACCGGCTGGCCGCGTTGCCGCGCCCGCTCGGCGTGCCGCTGGGCATCTCGCTCGGCAAGTCCAAGGTGACCCCGCTGGACGAGGCGGTCGAGGACTACCTCGCCTCGTACCGGGCGCTCAAGGATCACGGCGACTACTTCGCGGTGAACGTGTCCTCACCGAACACCCCCGGGCTGCGGTCGCTTCAGGACCGGTCCCATCTGGACGCGTTGCTCGCCGCGCTGGTGGGGGAGAAGCCGGTGCTGGTGAAGATCGCCCCGGACCTGACCGAGCCGGCCGTGGCCGAGCTGCTGGAGGTGTGCCTCGACCGGGGCGCGGCCGGGGTCATCGCCACCAACACCACACTCGCCCGAGACGGGCTCGCCCCGGCCGACCGGGAGCGCGCCGCCGAGGCCGGCGGGCTGTCCGGCCGGCCGCTGACCGCCCGGGCCCGGGAGATGGTCGCCTTCGTGCACCGGGAGACCGGCGGCCGGCTGCCGGTGATCGGCGTGGGCGGCATCCTGCACCCCGACGACGCCACACGCATGTTCGACGCCGGCGCCTCCCTGCTCCAGCTCTACACCGGCTTCATCTACCGGGGCCCCGCCCTCACCCGAGCCATCACAACCCGAACCTGACCCGCGCGATCTTGCAGTTCCGGCCCCGGCGCACCGCCCCATTCCGGGCGCTGCCGGGGCGGCAACTGCAAGATCGCGGGGGAGAGGGTCGAAGGAGGAGACGTGACGCCCGAGGAGATCCTGGAAGCCGACCGGCGGCACGTGTGGCACCCGTACGCCCCGATGCCCGGCGCCGGCGCGCCCTACGTGGTCGACAGCGCCGCGGGGGTGCGGCTGCGGCTCGCGGACGGGCGGGAGCTGGTCGACGGGATGTCGTCGTGGTGGGCGGCGATCCACGGCTACCGGCACCCGGTGCTCGACGCCGCGGTGACCGACCAGCTCGGGCGGATGAGCCACGTCATGTTCGGCGGGCTCACCCACGAGCCCGCCGTACGGCTGGCGCGCACGCTCGTCGAGCTGACCCCGGACGGCCTGGAACACGTCTTCCTGGCCGACTCCGGCTCGGTGAGCGTCGAGGTGGCGGTGAAGATGTGCCTGCAGTACCAGCGGGCGCTGGGACGCCCGCAGCGACGCCGGCTGGGCACCTGGCGGGGCGGCTACCACGGCGACACGTTCCACCCGATGAGCGTCTGCGACCCGGAGGGTGGCATGCACCATCTCTGGGGCGACGTGCTGCCCCGGCAGGTGTTCGCGCCGGTGCCGCCGCCCGGCTTCGACGCGGCGCCGGACCCGGCGTACGAGGCGGCGCTGGTGGAGGCGGTGGAGCGGCACGCCGACGAGCTGGCCGCGGTGATCGTCGAGCCGGTCGTCCAGGGCGCCGGGGGGATGCGGTTCCACCACCCGCACTATCTGCGCGTGCTGCGCGAGGTGACCCGGCGGCACGGCATCCTGCTGGTGTTCGACGAGATCGCCACCGGCTTCGGCCGGACCGGCCGGATGTTCGCCGCCGAGCACGCCGGCGTCACCCCGGACGTGCTCTGCGTCGGCAAGGCGCTCACCGGCGGGTACCTGACGCTCGCCGCGGCGCTGTGCACGCCCGAGGTGGCGCGGGCCATCTCCGCCGACGGGGTGCTGGCGCACGGGCCGACGTTCATGGGCAACCCGCTCGCCTGCGCCGTCGCCAACGCCTCCCTGGACCTCCTGCGGGCCGGGGACTGGGCGGGACGGGTGACGGGCATCGCCGAGGGCCTGCGGGCCGGCCTGGCGCCGTTGCGGGACGCGCCCGGTGTGGCCGACGTACGCGTGCTCGGCGCGATCGGGGTGGTGCAGCTCGACCACGAGGTGGACCTGCCCCGGGCGACCGCCGCCGCGGTGGCCGAGGGGGTGTGGCTGCGCCCGTTCCGGGATCTCGTCTACACGATGCCGCCGTACGTCTGCGACGCCGCGGACGTGGCGCGGATCGCGGCCGGAGTGGCCGCGGCGGTCAAGGCCGGCTGAGCCCGGCCGGTTCGACAGGGCGCGACGGGAGGCCCGTCGCCGGACACGCCAGGCGGCCCGGAGCCGCCGGGAGAGGGAGAGACGCATGGAGACGTTCGGCGCCCGTCTGCACCGGGCCGTGGCGGAACGAGGGCCGCTCTGCGTGGGGATCGACCCGCACCCCGGGTTGCTGACCGCGTGGGGCCTGTCCGACGACGTGGCGGGCCTGGAGCGGTTCTGCGCCACCGTGGTGGAGGCGATCGGTGACCGGGTCGCCGTGGTCAAGCCGCAGTCGGCGTTCTTCGAGCGCTTCGGCGCCCGGGGCGTCGGCGTGCTTGAGTCAACTATCCGACAGTTGCGAGATTTGGGAGCGCTCACTCTGCTCGACGTCAAGCGAGGTGACATCGGCTCTACCGTCGCCGCGTACGCCTCGGCGTACCTCGATCCATCCAGCCCTCTGTATGTCGACGCGGTCACCGCGAGCCCCTACCTGGGAGTAGGTTCGCTCGCCCCGATGTTCTCCACCGCCGCCGAGCACGGTGGCGGGGTCTTCGTCCTGGCACTCACCTCCAACCCGGAGGGTGCCTCCGTGCAGCGCGCCGTGGGCGCCGACGGGCGCACCGTCGCGCAGACCGTGATCGACGAGATTTCCCAGCTCAACCGCGGTGCGGAGCCACTCGGCAGCTTCGGTCTGGTGGTCGGCGCGACAGTCGGTGAGACGGGTCACGATCTGGACTCGGTCAACGGTCCGCTGCTCGCGCCGGGGCTGGGCGCGCAGGGCGGAACACCCGCCGGGTTGCGTACCGTGTTCGGCGCCGCGCTGCCGTGGGTGCTGCCGTCGTACTCCCGGGAGGTGCTCGGCGCGGGCCCCGACCCGGCCGGCCTGCGGGCCGCCATCGAGCGGGTGCTGGCCGACTGCCGTGCCGCCCTGGGCACGGCGGACTGACTGACGGCTCGGTCACTTTGGGTTGATCATCGCGCGTCCACGTTGCCGAAATCTCCGTTGACCGCTAGTTTTCCCCGCGCTGGGAACCACGGACCCCTTTGGTTGCCAGCGACACCACGTTTCACAGATGCGGTGGGGCGCTCAGCCCGCCGTACTAGGGACCTGAGGAGAACTGGTGCCGCTCCCGTCACTGACCCCCGAGCAGCGCGCTGCCGCGCTGGAGAAGGCCGCGGAGATCCGCAAGGCCCGCGCTGAGCTGAAGGAGCAGCTCAAGCAGGGCAAGACCACCCTCGCCACCGTCCTCGAGCGGGCCGAGTCCGACGACGTCGTGGGCAAGCTGAAGGTTTCGGCCGTGCTCCAGGCGATGCCGGGCATCGGCAAGATCCGGGCCACCCAGATCATGGAGAAGCTCAAGATCGCGGACAGCCGTCGCCTGCGCGGCCTCGGCGAGCAGCAGCGCAAGGCTCTGCTCGGAGAGTTCGCCGCCAACTGAACGGCCCGCCGTGTAGAAACAAGCGGTGAGCACGGATGACGAGGCGCGCTCGGCGGCTCGGCTCACTGTCCTGTCCGGTCCCTCCGGGGCCGGCCGGAGCAGTGTCGTCGAGGCGGTCCGGGCGCGCCTTGCGTCTGTCTGCGTGCCGGTGGTCGCCACCACCCGCCCACCCCGTCCGGACGAGCGTGACGGCGTCGACCGCGTCTTCCTCGACGCGCCCGGCTTCGACCGGCTGATCGCCGCCGGGGAGCTGCTGGAGTGGTGCCGGATCGGGCCGTACCGCCGGGGGGTGCCCCGGGCCGAGGTGCGGGCGCGGCTCGCGGAGGGACGGCCGGTGCTGCTGCCGCTGGACCTGGCCGGCGCGCTGGCGGTACGGGTGGCGGCGCCCGGCGCCCGGCTGGTGCTGCTCGCGCCCCCGGCGTACCGGGCCGACCCGGACGTCGCGGCCATCTTCGCCCATGCCGTGGCACACGACCACACCGAGCGCGCCGCGGCGGAGCTGGTAGGATTGCTCGGTTCGTCCTTCCTGGCTCCGGCCCGACCGCCCGCGGGCGGCGCACGAGACGCAGAGGTTTAATTCGTGGGATCCATCGCCACCAACCCCGAGGGCATCACCAACCCGCCGATCGACGAGCTGCTCGAGAAGACCACCTCGAAGTACGCGCTGGTCATCTTCGCCGCCAAGCGCGCCCGTCAGGTCAACGCCTACTACAGCCAGCTCGGTGAGGGCCTCCTGGAGTACGTCGGCCCGCTGGTGGAGACCACCCCGCAGGAGAAGCCGCTCTCCATCGCCATGCGCGAGATCAACGCGGGCCTGCTCACCGCCGAGCCGACCGACCAGCCGTAACCCCGCCCGCGCCGATGCCCGCCGAGATCGTCCTCGGGGTCGGCGGCGGCATCGCCGCCTACAAGGCGTGTGAGCTGCTCCGGCTCTTCACCGAGTCGGGTCACCGGGTCCGGGTGGTGCCGACCGCCTCGGCGCTCCGCTTCGTCGGGGCGCCGACCTGGGCGGCCCTGTCCGGCCGGCCGGTCGCCGACGACGTCTGGTCCGACGTGCACGAGGTGCCGCACGTGCGGCTCGGGCAGCACGCCGACCTGGTCGTGGTCGCCCCGGCCACCGCCGACCTGCTCGCCAAGGCCGCCCACGGCCTCGCCGACGACCTGCTCACCAACACGCTGCTGACCGCCCGCTGCCCGGTGCTGCTGGCCCCGGCCATGCACACCGAGATGTGGGAGCACCCGGCGACCGTCGCGAACGTGGCCACGCTGCGCTCGCGGGGCGTCCGCGTGATCGAACCGGCCGTGGGCCGGCTCACCGGGCGGGACACCGGCAAGGGCCGCCTGCCCGACCCGGCGGAGATCTTCGCGGTGGCCCGCCGGGCCCTGGCCCGCGGCGTCGAGGCCGAGGCCGATCTGGCCGGCCGGCACGTGGTGGTCACCGCCGGGGGCACCCGCGAGCCGCTGGACCCGGTCCGGTTCCTGGGCAACCGGTCGTCCGGCAAGCAGGGGTACGCGTTCGCCCGCGCCGCCGTGGCCCGGGGCGCCCGGGTCACGCTCGTCGCGGCCAACGTGGCGCTGCCCGACCCGGCCGGGGCGGACCTGGTCCGGGTGGGCACCACCGAGGAGCTGCGCGACGCCACGCTGGCGGCGGCCGCCGACGCGGACGCCGTGGTGATGGCCGCCGCGCCCGCCGACTTCCGGCCGGCCAGCTACGCCACCGGGAAGATCAAGAAGTCCGACGACGGTGTCGCGCCGACCATCGAGCTGGTCACCAACCCGGACATCGCCGTCGAGCTGGGGCGGCGTCGCCGGCCCGGGCAGGTGCTGGTGATCTTCGCCGCGGAGACCGACGACGCGGAGGCCAACGGCCGGGCCAAGCTGGCCCGCAAGGGGGCCGACATGATCGTGGTCAACGAGGTCGGCGTGGACAAGGTCTTCGGCGCCGACACCAACGCGGCCACCGTGATCGGCGCCGACGGCGCCGTGCACCGGCTGCCCGAGCAGCCCAAGGAGGCCCTGGCCGACGCCGTCTGGGACCTCGTCTGTCCGCGGCTGCCGTCGCGTTCCTGACGGTTGGTCGACCCGCGTTCATCGCGTCGCGGCGGAACGATGATGACTAAACTGCCGCCGAGCGACCTTTAAAAGTCTTCACATGCTTAGGAGTGCCGTGACACGTCTCTTCACGTCCGAATCGGTCACGGAGGGCCACCCGGACAAGATCGCCGACCAGATCAGTGACGGCATTCTCGACGCGCTGCTCGCCCAGGACCCGCACAGCCGGGTCGCGGTGGAGACGTTGATCACCACCGGTCAGGTGCACGTGGCCGGCGAGGTGACCACCAAGGCGTACGCCGACATCCCCACCATCGTCCGCGAGACCATCCTCGGCATCGGCTACGACTCGTCGAAGAAGGGCTTCGACGGCGCTTCCTGCGGCGTCAGCGTGTCCATCGGCGCCCAGTCGCCGGACATCGCCCAGGGCGTCGACAACGCCTTCGAGCTGCGTACCGGTGGGTCGGAGAGCGCGCTGGACGCGCAGGGCGCCGGCGACCAGGGCATGATGTTCGGCTTCGCCTGCTCCGAGACGCCCGAGCTGATGCCGCTGCCGATCGCGCTGGCGCACCGGCTGGCCCGGCGGCTCGCCGCGGTCCGCAAGGACGGCACGATCCCGTACCTGCGGCCGGACGGCAAGACGCAGGTCACCATCGAGTACGACGGGCTGCGCCCGGTCCGGCTCGACACCGTCGTCGTGTCCAGCCAGCACGCGGCGGACATCTCGCTGGAGTCGCTGCTCACCCCGGACATCCGGGACCACGTCATCGCCCCGGAGCTGGAGGGCCTCGGCCTGGAGACCGAGGGCTACCGGCTGCTGGTCAACCCGACCGGGCGGTTCGAGATCGGCGGCCCGATGGGTGACGCCGGCCTGACCGGCCGGAAGATCATCGTGGACACGTACGGCGGGTACGCCCGGCACGGCGGCGGCGCGTTCTCCGGCAAGGACCCGTCGAAGGTCGACCGGTCGGCCGCGTACGCGATGCGCTGGGTGGCCAAGAACGTTGTGGCCGCCGGGCTGGCCGAGCGGTGCGAGGCGCAGGTCGCGTACGCGATCGGCAAGGCGCACCCGGTGAGCCTGTTCATCGAGACGTTCGGCACCGAGACCGTGCCGGTCGCCTCGATCGAGAAGGCCGTGGCCGAGGTGTTCGACCTGCGTCCGGCCGCCATCATCCGGGACCTGCACCTGCTGCGCCCGATCTACCAGCAGACCGCCGCGTACGGCCACTTCGGCCGGGAGCTGCCGGAGCTGACCTGGGAGGGCACCGACCGGGCCGCCGACCTCAAGTCGGCCGCGGGAGCCTGACCGCCACCACGCGCCGCGACCGGCGACCCGCGCAGGGGTCGCCGGTCGCGCGCGTCTGCGTGGACGTGCCGCTGCCCCACCTCGACCGTCCCTTCGACTACCTGGTGCCGGAGGCGCTCGACGCCGACGCCCGGCCCGGGGTGCGGGTGAAGGTGCGGTTCGCCGGGCAGCTCGTCGACGGCTGGCTGCTGGAGCGCGCCGAGTCGTCCGAGCACCCCAAGCTGGCGTACCTGGAGAAGGTCGTCTCCCCGGTGCCGGTGCTGTCCCCGGAGGTGGCCCGGCTGGCCCGCGCGGTCGCCGACAGGTACGCCGGCAGCCTCGCCGACGTGCTCCGGCTGGCGGTGCCGCCCCGGCACGCCCGCGCCGAGAAGGCCGTCACGACGGACACGCCACCCACCGACGAGCCCGCGCCCGACGGCACCGAACCTGACGGCAGCCCCACCGACGGCACCGAACCTGACGGCAGCCCCGCCGACGGCACCCCGCCCGGGGGCGTACCGTCCGAGGCCGCCGACGCGGGGGCCCGGCCGGGTGGCCGGGCGGAGGTGGATCCGCGCGGCTGGCGGGACTACCCGGCCGGGCCGGCGCTGCTGCGCGCGCTCACCGACGGCCGGCCCGCCCGCGCGGTCTGGTCGGCGTTGCCGGGGGAGGACTGGGCCGACCGGTACGCCGACGCGGTCGCCGCCACGGTGGCCGGTGGCCGTGGTGCCGTGGTCGTGGTGGCCGACGCCCGTGACCTGGACCGGCTCGACGCCGCCCTGACCGCGGTGCTCGGCGCGGGACGCCACGTCCGGCTCGCCGCCGCCGACGGTCCGGCCCGCCGCTACCGGGCCTTCCTCACCGCCCGGACGGGCGGGGTGGACGTGGTGATCGGCACCCGGGCGGCGATGTTCGCCCCGGTTCGGCGGCTCGGCCTGGTGGCGATCTGGGACGACGGCGACGACCTGCACGCCGAACCGCGGGCGCCCTACCCGCACGCCCGGGACGTGCTGCTCACCCGGGCGCAGCTCGGCGACATCGCCGCGGTGGTCGGCGGCTACGCCCGTACCGCCGAGGCGCAGTTGCTGGTGGAGACCGGCTGGGCGCGCGAGGTGGTGGCCGACCGGGCGGTGGTGCGCGCGCGTACCCCGTCCATGGCGCCCACCGGCGACGACCCGCAACTGGCCCGCGATCCCGGCGCGGCCTCGGCACGGCTGCCGAGCCTGACCTGGACCACCGCCCGGGACGCGCTGCGCGCGGACCTGCCGGTGCTGGTGCAGGTGCCGCGCCGGGGTTACGTGCCGTCGGTGGCCTGTGCCGACTGCCGCGCCCCGGCCCGCTGCCCGCACTGCGCCGGGCCGCTCGCGCTGCCGTCGGCGCAGGGCACGCCCGCCTGCCGCTGGTGCGGGCGGGTGGCCGCCGCGTACGCCTGCCCGGAGTGCGGCGGGCGGCGGCTGCGCGCCTCGGTGACCGGTGCCCGGCGGACCGCCGAGGAGCTGGGCCGGGCGTTCCCCGGCGTGCCGGTGCGGACCTCGGGGCGGGAGGAGGTGCTGGCGACGGTGCCGGGCGGCGCTGGGCTGGTGATCGCCACCCCGGGCGCGGAGCCGGTCGCCGAGGGCGGATACGGCGCGGTGCTGCTGCTCGACTCGTGGGCGCTGCTGACCCGGGCCGACCTGCGGGCCGGCGAGGAGGCGCTGCGGCGCTGGATGGCCGCCGCCGCGCTGGCCCGGCCCGGTACGGCAGGTGGCCGGGTGGTGGTGGTCGCGGACGGCGCGCTGGCCCCGGTGCAGGCGCTGCTGCGCTGGGACTCCGCCTGGTTCGCGGCCCGGGAACTGGCCGAGCGGCGCGAGCTGGGCTTCCCCCCGGCGGTCCGGATGGCGAGCGTCACCGGCGCGGCCGAGGCGGTGGCCGACCTGCTCGCCGGCGCCCGGCTGCCGGGCGACGCCGAGGTGCTCGGCCCGGTGCCGGCCGACGAGGGCCGGGAGCGGATGCTGGTACGCGTGCCCCGGTCCCGGGCCGCCGCGATGGCCGAGGCGCTGCACGCCGCCGCCGGGCAGCGCAGCGCCCGCAAGGCGGCCGACCCGGTACGGCTCCAGGTCGATCCGCTCACCCTGTTCTGATCGGACGCGTCCGCGTGACAGTGCGCACGCGGACCCTCGCGCACGGTCGTGACCTGGGGTTTGCCGCACACCTGGTCCGGCAATCGAGTAGCGGGCGGTGATAGCATCGCCCGTCATGCCCAGCCGTGCGGTTTTCCCGCGCGGGACGCGGCGCGGCGGGTGCCAGAGCACGTCGGGCCGACACGGATTCGATGTCGTCAGTCAGCCGGTGAGCAGGGGTGGACCAGTCGTGACCGTTCGTCAGTCGATCGTCTTCAACGGTGACCTCGGCAGTGGCAAGAGCACCGTCTCGGTCGAGATCGCCAAGCGGCTCGGGCTGCGCCGGGTCAGCGTCGGCGACCTCTACCGCCAGATGGCCCAGGAGCGGCAGATGACCGCCCTCCAGCTCAACCTGCACGCCGAGCTGGACCAGGCCGTCGACGGGTACGTCGACCAGCTCCAGCGCGACATCGCTGCCTCCGGTGAGTCCCTGGTCATGGACTCCCGCCTGGCCTGGCACTTCTTCACCGACGCGCTCAAGGTGCACATGATCACCGAGCCGACCGAGGCGGCCCGGCGCGTGCTGGCCCGCCCGTCCGGCCCGGCGGAGAGCTACACCTCGCTGGAGGAGGCGCGGGCCAAGCTGCGCGAGCGCAGCGAGAGCGAGCGCGGCCGGTTCATCGTCCGGTACGGCGTCGACAAGGCCCGCCTGCGCAACTACGACCTGGTCTGCGACACCACCCGGGCCAACCCGGAGCAGGTCATCCAGCACGTCATCGACGTCTACGAGGGCCGACTCGGCGCGGACGTGCTGCGCGCCGGCCGGCCGCTGCTGCTGCTCGACCCGAACCGGGTGTACCCCACCGAGGACGTGTCGACGCTGCGCGGCCTCTGGGACTCCGACGCCGCCGCCGAGGCGGCCGGACGCGACGAGGAGCCGGAGCCGCTGAGCATCGGCTACACCGGCGAGTACTTCTTCGTCGTCGACGGCCACCGGCGGCTCAGCGCGGCGGTGCGCGCCGGCCTGCCGATGGTCCCGGCCCGGCTGGTCGCCGAGGTGGACGAGCCGGTGGTCGGCGGGATCAGCGCCGTCGACTTCTTCACCGCGCAGGCCCGCCCGGGGCTCATCCACGACTGGGAGGACGCGCACGGCATCACGCTGCCGCTGCCGGAGCACGCGCTGCTCGGCGGCGGCCCGGTGCTCGCCGGGGAGCCGGGCGCCGGCGCCTGACCGCCGGGGACACCGCCACCTCGCCGTCACGGGTTCACCCGATCCGGCGGGCCGGAGCATGATGAAGGCCTCCGATGCCTGGGGAGGCGGAATCGTGGATCCGACCGACGCGCTCGCGCTGCTGATGTCCCCCGAGGGTCGTCTCGACCCCTATCCGACGTACGAGCGGCTGCGCGCGCACGGCCCGGTGGTCCAGGCCGGGCCGGTCTTCTACGTGGTCACCGGCTACGCCGAGGCCGACGCGATCCTGCGCGACGCCCGGTTCGGGGTGATGGACGACGCGCTGCGCGACCAGTTCATGCCCGGCTGGCGGGAGAGCCCGGCCGTGCTGTCGATCTCCCGGTCGATGCTGCGCACCAACCCGCCCGACCACAGCCGGATGCGGCGGCTGGCCGCCGGCGCGTTCACCCCGCGCCGGATCGCCGCGATGCGCGACGTGGTGCGGGCGCAGGCCGACGAGCTGGTCGACGCGATGCTCGCCGCCGACGAGCCGGTCGACTTCATGGCCGCGTTCGCGTACCCCCTGCCGGTCGGCGTGATCTGCGCGCTGCTCGGCGTGCCGGCGGCGGACCGGCCGCTGTTCCGGCGCTGGGCCACCGACCTGACCGGCGTGCTCGAACCGGAGATCACAGCCGACGAGCTGGCGGTGGCCGACCGGGGCGCGACCGAGCTGCGGGACTACTTCACCGAGCTGGTGGCGGCCCGCCGCCGGGCCCCGGCCGACGACCTCACCACCGCGCTGGTCCAGGCCCACGACGGTGGCGACCGGCTCTCCGGCGACGAGCTGCTGGCCAACCTGATCGTGCTGCTGGTGGCCGGCTTCGAGACCACCACCAACCTGCTCGGCAACGGCCTGGTGGCGCTGCTGGAGCATCCGCGCGCCGCGGCGGCGCTGCGCGAGCGGCCCGACCTCGCCCCCGCGTACGTCGACGAGCTGCTGCGCTACGACTCACCGGTGCAGCTCACCTCGCGGATGAGCACCGCGCCGTCCCGGTACGGCGACGTCGACCTGCCGCCGGAGAGCTGGGTCATCGTGCTGCTCGGCGCGGCCAACCGTGATCCCCGCCGCTATCCCGATCCGGCCCGCTTCGACCCGTGGCGGGCGCAGATCGCGCCGCTCTCATTCGGCGCCGGGCCGCACTACTGCCTCGGCGCGGCGCTGGCCCGGCTGGAGGCGCAGGTGGCGTTCCCGCTGCTGCTGCGCCGGCTGCCCGGGCTGGCAGTGGCGGGCCGGCCCGAGCGGCGGGTCCGGCTCACCCTGCGTGGTCACGCCACGCTGCCGGTGAGCGTGGGGCGGGAGGCGGCCCCGGTCACCGTTCCCGGTACGCCACCCGGGGCGGCCGGGCCGACTCCGTAGACTGGACGCGCATCGTTCGACCCAGACAAGGAGCCACGCCGAGTGACCGTCCAGCCCATCCGTCTGTTCGGCGATCCGGTGCTGCGCACGCCGGCCGACCCGGTCGTCGACTTCGACGCCGAGCTGCGCAAGCTGATCGCCGACCTGACCGACACGATGCGCGAGCAGAGCGGCGCCGGCCTGGCCGCGCCGCAGCTCGGGGTGGGCCTGCGGGTGTTCACCTTCGACGTCGACGACGTCCTCGGCCACCTGGTCAACCCGGTGCTGGAGTTCCCCGACTCCGAGGAACAGGACGGCCCGGAGGGCTGCCTGTCCATCCCCGGGCTCTACTTCGACACCAAGCGACGGCAGAACGTGATCGCCAAGGGCTTCAACGGCTACGGCGACCCGTTGCAGATCGTCGGCACCGGGCTGATGGCCCGCTGCGTGCAGCACGAGACCGACCACCTCGACGGGGTGCTCTTCGTCGACCGGCTCGACGCGGCCGGCCGCAAGGAGGCCATGAAGGCGATCCGCCAGGCCGAGTGGTACGACCAGGCCGCGCCGCCGACGGTCAAGCTCAGCCCGCACGCCGCCGGCAACCCGTTCGGCCTGGGGCGGTGACCCGGATGCGCCTGATCTTCGCCGGCACGCCGGCTGTCGCCGTACCGGCCCTGGACGCGATCGCCGCCTCCGGGCACGAGCTGCTCGCCGTGGTCACCCGCCCCGACGCCCCGGCCGGGCGGGGCCGGGGACTGGTCCGCTCGCCGGTCGGCGCGTGGGCCGACGCGCACGGCGTCGAGGTGCTCACCCCGGCCCGTCCGCGTGAGCCGGAGTTCCTCGACCGGCTGCGCGAGCTGGCGCCGGACTGCGTACCGGTGGTCGCCTACGGCGCGCTGGTGCCGCCGGTGGCGCTGGAGATCCCCCGGCACGGCTGGATCAACCTGCACTTCTCCCTGCTGCCCGCCTGGCGCGGCGCCGCGCCGGTGCAGCACGCCGTGCTGCACGGCGACGAGCTGACCGGGGCCAGCGTCTTCGAGCTGGAGGAAGGGCTGGACACCGGCCCGGTGTACGGCACCGTCACCGACGAGATCCGTCCCGCCGACACCTCCGGTGACCTGCTGGAACGGCTCGCGCACTCCGGCGCCGGGCTGCTGGTCGCGGTCCTCGACGCGATCGGCGCCGGCACCGCCCGGGCCGTGCCGCAGCCGGCCGACGGGGTCTCACTCGCCCCGAAGCTCACAGTGGAGGACGCCCGCGTCCGCTGGGGCGACCCCGCGTTCGCGGTGGACCGGCGCATCCGCGCCTGCACGCCCGCGCCCGGCCCGTGGACCACGTTCCGCGACGACCGGGTCAAGCTCGGCCCGGTCACCCCGCTGCCCGACGGCCCGGAGCTGAAGCCGGGGGAGCTGCACGTGGAGAAGTCCGGCGTGCTCGTCGGCACCGCCACCACGCCGGTGCGCCTCGGCGAGGTGCGCGCCGCAGGCAAGAAGGCCATGCCCGCCGGCGACTGGGCGCGCGGCGCCCGGGTCACCGCCGGCGAGGTGTTCGCGTGACGGGGCCGCAGCGCCCGGACCGGCCCGTCGAGGGCGAGCGTCCCGGGGGGTACGCGCGTGAGCACGGCGACCGGCCCGCCTTCGAGCGCCGGGGTGACGACCGTTTCGGTGACCGTGACCGTGAGCGTGGCGCCCGGCAGCGCTCCGACCGGCCCGCCGCGGACCGGCGTGCCGGCGACCGGTTCGGCGGTGACCGTGAGCGCGGCGACCGGCGGGGCGGGGACCGGTTCGGTGGGGACCGGCGGGGCGGGCGTCCGGCCCGTCCGGCAGTCGACCTGCCCCGGCAGATCGCGTACGAGGCGATCGCGGCGGTGCACCGCGACGACGCGTACGCCAACCTGGTGCTCCCGGCGATGCTGCGCGAGGCCGGGCTGACCGGCCGGGACGCCGCGTTCGCCACCGAGCTGACCTACGGCACGCTGCGGCACACCGGCACGCTCGACGCGATCGTCACCGACGCGGCCGGGCGGGACGTGCAGCGCATCGACCCGCCGGTGCGCGACGCGCTGCGGCTCGGGGCGTACCAGATCCTGCACACCCGGGTGCCCGCGCACGCCGCGGTGTCCTCCACCGTGGACCTGGTCCGGTCTGTGGGGCCGGGCGCCACCGGGTTCGCCAACGCGGTGCTGCGGGAGATCACCAGCCGGGACGCCGACGCCTGGGTGGCGAAGCTCGCCCCGGCGCCGGAGACCGACCCGATCGGGCACCTCGCGCTCGCGTACAGCCATCCGCAGTGGATCGTGCGGTCGTTCGCCGAGGCACTCGGCGGCGACATGGGCGAGACGACCCGGCTGCTCATCGAGGACAACGAGCGCCCGCCGGTGCACCTGTGCGCCCGGCCGGGTCTGGCCGATCCGGTGGCGCTCGCCGACGAGGTGGGCGGCGCGCCCGGCGCGTTCTCGCCGTACGCGGTCTACCTGCCCGGCGGCGCGCCGGGTGACCTGCCGGCGGTGACCGACGGCCGCGCGCACGTGCAGGACGAGGGTTCCCAGTTGGTGGCGGACGCGCTGGTGGCGGCACCGCTGGACGGCCCGGACGGCCGGTGGCTGGACCTGTGCGCCGGTCCGGGCGGCAAGTCGGGCCTGCTCGGCGCGCTCGCCGCGACCCGTGGTGCCCGGCTGACAGCTGTCGAGGTGGCCGAGCACCGGGCCCGGCTGGTCGCCCAGGCCACCCGCGGGCTGCCGGTGACTGTGGTGCACACGGACGGGCGCACAGTGGGCAGCGACCCGAAGCTGCCGGAGGAGCACTTCGACCGGGTGCTCGTGGACGCGCCGTGCACCGGGCTGGGCGCGCTGCGTCGTCGCCCGGAGTCGCGGTGGCGCCGCCAGCCGTCGGACCTGCCGCCGCTGACCCGGTTGCAGCGGGAACTGCTCACCGCCGGGCTGCGGGCGGCCCGGCCGGGCGGCCTGGTCGCGTACGTGACGTGCTCGCCGCACGTGGTGGAGACGCACGTGACGGTGACCGAGGCGGCCCGGCGGTGCGGCTTCGACGTCGACTTCGTCGACGCGCGGCCGTTGCTGCCGGCCGGCATGCCGGGCCTGGGTGACGGCCCCACTGTGCAGCTCTGGCCGCACCGCCACGGCACCGACGCCATGTTCCTGGCGGTCCTCCGCCGGGTCTGACCCACCTCTCCTCGCAGTCGATCAAGGAGTTCGTGTCGCCTGGGCCGCCGTGCCCGGACACGAACTCCTTGATCGTCATGCGGAGAAATGGGGAGGGATGGAGCGTGTGCGGCATCCCGGTGGGGAGAGGGGGCCGGTGGGATGTGACAGCCCGTTGACTGTTTGATCGATGCATGTAACTGTTTCGACCACCGGTCCCGGCACCCCCGCCCGCCGAACCCCCACGAGGAGTCTCCATGAGACGCAGAACGCCGACCACGAGCCTCGCGCTCGCCCTCGTCGCCACCCTGACGACGGCGAGCCTGGCCGGCACCGCCTCCGCCGCGCCCGCTCCGGCCGCCGCCCCCGCTCCGGCCGTCGCCGCCCTCGCCGCCCCGGACGTCTCCCTGAGCAACATCCAGGCCCACCTCACCCAGTTCAACTCCATCGCCACCAGCAACGGCGGCAACCGGCGCTCCGGCTCGGCCGGCTACACGGCGTCGGTCAACTACGTCAAGGGCAAGCTCCAGGCCGCCGGCTACACGGTCACCGAGCAGAACTGCTCCACCTGCACCTACCCCGGCAACAACCTGATCGCCGATTGGCCGCAGGGCCCCTCCGACCAGGTCGTCATGTTCGGCGCCCACCTGGACGGCGTCTCCGCGGGCCCCGGCATCAACGACAACGCCTCCGGCTCGTCGGTGCTGCTGGAGAACGCGCTGGTGCTGGCCGCGCAGAACCCGACCATGACCAAGCGGGTCCGGTTCGCCTGGTGGAACGGCGAGGAGCAGGGCCTCCAGGGCTCCAAGCACTACGTCAACCAGCTCAGCTCCACCCAGCGCGGCTACATCAAGGGCTACTACAACTTCGACATGGTGGGCTCGCCCAACGGCGGCTACTTCATCAACCGGATCACCTCGGCCACCGCCGCGCCGCTGAAGGCGTACTGGGACTCGTTCGGCATCTCGCCGGAGGAGAACACCGAGGGCCAGGGCCGCTCGGACGACTACTCGTTCGCCAACGCCGGCATCCAGACCTCCGGCTACGCGGCGGGCGCCAGCTACACCAAGAGCTCGGCGCAGGCCAGCAAGTGGGGCGGCACCGCCGGTGCGGCGTACGACGGGTGCTACCACCGCTCCTGCGACAACACCAGCAACATCAACACGACCATCCTCAACCGGGCCGCTGACGGTGTGGCGTACGCGATCTGGCAGCTCGCCGTCGGCGGCGGCACGCCGTCCAACGACTTCTCCGTCTCGGTGAGCCCCACCTCCGGCAGCGTCGCCCGGGGCGGCTCCACCACCGCCACGGTCAGCACCGCCACCACCGCCGGCAGCGCGCAGACCGTGGCGCTGTCCGCCAGCGGCGCTCCGAGCGGCGTCTCGGTGAGCTTCAGCCCGTCCTCGGTCACCTCGGGCGGCTCGGCCACCATGACCGTCACCGCCTCGTCGACGGCCACCACCGGCACGTTCACGCTCACCGTGACCGGCACCGGCTCGGCCACCCGCACCGCCAGCTACACGATCACCGTGACCGGCGGCAGCGGCGGCTGCACCGGCGGCCAGCTCATCGGCAACAGCAGCTTCGAGTCCGGCACCACGCCGTGGACGGCCAGCTCCGGCGTGATCACCAACAGCTCCAGCCAGGCGGCCCGCACCGGGTCGTACAAGGCGTGGATGAACGGGTACGGCTCCTCGCGCACCGACACGCTGTCCCAGTCGGTCACGCTGCCGTCCGGGTGCAGCAGCTACACGTTCTCGTTCTGGCTGCACATCGACTCGGCCGAGACGACCACCTCGACCGCGTACGACAAGCTCACAGTGCAGGTCGGTTCGGCGACGCTGGCCACGTACTCGAACCTGAACAAGGCCACCGGCTACACCCAGCGCACCTTCAACCTGGCCGCGTACGCCGGTCAGACGGTCACGCTGAAGTGGACCGGGGTCGAGGACTCCTCGTTGCAGACCAGCTTCGTCGTGGACGACGTGACGCTGCAGGTCGGCTGAGCGGTCCCGGGCGGGGTGGGCGCCGGCCCGCCCCGCCCGGGTCTCACGTGATCGGCAGCGCCTTCGCGCCCGCGCCCTTGACCGTCCGGGTCAGCGAACGTTCGGAGACCCACAGGAAGCACTGCACGCCCCGGTCACCGTCGCGCCACTGCTCCTCGAACGGGTGGTAGATGATGGTGCCGGCCCGGTACTGCATGTTGCCGTCGTTCGGCAGCCCGGCGTACTTGGCGATCAGGCCGCGGCAGGCCTTGTGCGTGCGCAGCGGCGTGCGTTCGAACTCGGCGTAGCTGATGTCCGGCGCCTGGTAGACGCCGACGAACTCGGCGTGGTGCTTGCTGGTGCAGGCCACCGGCCGCATCGACTGCACCTCGTCCTTGCTCAGCTTCGGGTTGAAGCAGCCGAGCGCGAGCTTCGAGCCGGGCTTCAACGCACCCCGCAGACTGCCGGTGCGCTGGGCCACGGCACCCTCGTCCAGATCGGTGATCTCGGCGACGTCGCAGCGGTACCAGCGGGCCCCGCCGGACCACGCGAGCGCCGAGGGGAAGACCACCGCCAGGCGTAGCCGCCCGCCGCGCCAGTCCCCGCCGACGGCCCGGGTGACCTGCCGGGCGCAGTCGGCGTGCGCGGCGCGCACGCCGGCCGAGCCGGTCCGCGGCGGTGCGGAACGCTCCGCCTCCGCGCCGGTCATCGTGCCCACGTGCAGCGTCTCGGTGCGGTGCGGGGTGGCGCAGTCGACCGGCTGGTAGCCGCTGAGGTAGCCGACGTCGGCGACAGTGGGATGACAGGCCCCGCTCTGCGGCACGAAACCGACCGGCGCGGCGAACGCGGGCCAGTCGTCGACCAGGTCCCGGTCCACTCCGGCCGGCGCGGCACAGCCGCCGAGCGCCAGCGCCAGCGCCGCGCCCACTGTGACCGCCACCCGCCATCGCCGCATCCCGACCGACCTCCCCCGCGCATCCGGCGCCGCCCGGTCGACCGGTACGCCTCGGCGGTGCAGCATACGGCAGCCGCTCAGGTGACCGGGAGTCCCTCGGGTCCGGCGCCGCGCACCGAGCGGTTCAGCTTGCGGTCGTCACTCCACAGGAAACAGCGCACGCCCCGGTCGCCCTCCTCCCACTCCCGCTGCGACGGCGGGTAGAAGATGGACCCGGCCCGGTACGGCAGCTCGGCGTTGTCCGGCACCTCGGCGAACGCGGCGATGAGCGTCATGCAGCGCCGGTGCGTGGCGGGCGCGCCCCGGGTGAACTCCGCCCAGCTCATGTCGCGTTCCTCGTACACGCCGACGAACTCCGCCCGGTGCGGTTCGGTGCACAGCACCGGGGCCATGTAGTTGAGGTTCTGGCCGATCAGCTTCGGGTCGAAGCACCTGTGCACCAGCGGGTTGTCGCCGACCAGCGCGCCCCGCAGGCTGCCGACCCGGTTGACCGGGCGGGTGTTGTCGATGCTGTCGGTCTCGGCCAGGTCGCAGCGGAACCAGCGGGCGCCGGACGTCCAGGCGGTGACGGTGGGCAGCGCGATGTTCAACGTGAGCCGGGCGGCGCGCCAGTCCCCGCCGATCATCTCCCGGGCCCGCTGGTCGCACTCGGCGCGCGCGGTCCGCAGCGCCGGTGAGCCCGGTTCGGGGCGTACGCCCTGCGCCGCCGGCCCGCTGAACCGGCCGACGTGCACGGTCTCGGCCAGGTGGCTGCCCGCGCAGTTCACCGTCTCGTACGTGGCGGCCGCCACCACTGTGCTCAGCCGGGGCAGGCACGCCTCGGTCGCCGGGACGAACAGTTGCGGCACCGGCAGCGCCGCCCAGTCGTCGATCAGGTCGCCGTCGGCCCGATGCACCTGAGCGCAACCCGCGAGCACCGCAGTCGCGGCGCCGGCCAGCGCGAGCACGTGGAGCCACCGTCGCATCGTCCGCCCCTTCCGGGAGAGATGACAGCCGGTCGTCATAGGCCCGACCGGCGTCCCCCGCGCCCGGGCGTGCAGCATACGTGACCGTCCCTGTAGGAGTTTCGTCATCTTTCAATCGATCGGCCAGTCACCGGCGACTATTCGTGCCGAATTTTTCTCCGGACGGCCGGATGGTGCACCACGGGTGACGGAAGGATCACCGCTGGTCGCTCCGGGAGCCGTGCCGCTACCTCCGGATCACCGCGTTCGTACACTGGCCCCGTGACCGTACCGCCGCCGATCGTCGCGCCCAGCATCCTGGCCGCCGATTTCGCCCGCCTCGCCGACGAGGTCCGTGCCGTGGAGCCCGCCGCCGACTGGCTGCACGTCGACGTCATGGACAACCACTTCGTACCCAACCTGACCATCGGGCTGCCGGTGGTGCAGAGCCTGCGCGCCGTCACCGGGATCCCGTTCGACGTGCACCTGATGATCACCGACCCGCGCCGCTGGGCGCCCGGGTACGCCGACGCCGGGGCGTACAACGTCACGTTCCACGCCGAGGCGTGCGACGACCCGGTGGCGCTGGCCAAGGACCTGCGCTCGGCCGGGGCGAAGGCCGGGCTGGCGATCGACCGGGACACCCCGATCGAGCCCTACCTCGAACTGCTGCCGAGCTTCGACACGCTGCTGATCATGACGATCAAGGCCGGCTTCGGCGGTCAGCGTTTCCTGCCGCAACTGCTGGACAAGGTGCGCGCGGCCCGCCGGCACGTCGACAGCGGGCACCTGGAGCTGCGCATCGAGGTCGACGGCGGCATCGCCGCGGACACCATCGAGCAGGCCGCCGCGGCCGGCGCCGACGCGTTCGTCGCGGGCACCGCCGTCTACGGCGCCGACGATCCCGCGGAGGCGGTACGCCGCCTGCGGGGCCTGGCGGAACGCGCGATGACCGGGGCCTGAGATGGACCCGGCCGGCGAGCGACCCGACGTGATCCTCGTCGTCGACGACGACGAGGACATCGCCCGCTTCGTCGAGTTCAACCTGCGCCTGCACGGCTTCGAGGTGCTGCACGCCGCCGACGGCCAGGAGGCGCTGGAGGTCATCGAACGGCAGCGGCCCGACCTCGCAGTCGTCGACCTGATGATGCCGCGCATCGACGGGCTGGAGCTGACCCGGCGGCTGCGCGCCGACCCGATGACCTCGGCCCTGCCGGTGATCATGCTGACCGCCAAGGGGATGACCCAGGACAAGGTCAACGGGCTCAGCGTCGGCGCGGACGACTACCTGGTCAAGCCGTTCGACACGCTGGAACTGGTGGCCCGGGTCAACTCCACGCTGCGGCGCAACAAGGAGTTCCGGGAGGTCTCGCCGCTGACCGGGCTGCCCGGCAACAGCCGGATCCGGCGCGAGATCAGCGACCGGGTACGCAACGGCGTCGACTACGCCGTCGGCTACATCGACATCGACCGGTTCAAGAGCGTCAACGACCGGTACGGCTTCGTGCGCGGCGACGAGTTCATCTCGGCGCTGGCCCGCAGCCTGCACCGGGCGGTGGTGTCGATCGGGCTGCCGCCGGCGTTCCTCGGCCACGTCGGCGGCGACGACTTCGTCATCGTCTGCGCGCCCAGCCAGGTCCGGCCGCTGACCAGCCGGGCCGTCGTCGACTTCGAGAAGGCCGCCGACGCGCTCTACGACGCCACGGACCGGGAACGCGGCTTCGTCGAGCTGAAGGACCGGCGCGGCAACATCCGCCGCGCCGCGCTCGTCACGCTCTCCATCGGCGTGTCGCTGTCCGATTCCGGCAAGCGGTTCACCGACCCGCTGGAGGCGATCGCGGTGGCCTCGGAGATGAAGACGGTGGCCAAGAGCCAGCCCGGCTCGTACGTGGCGGTGGACCGCCGGCGCGGCGTCACCTGACCGGTCCTGTGAGGTAGCTCGCCTCTGTGGCGCGCGCCCGGGCGGAACGTGTAAGACTTCCCCTATACCCACCACGCGCTGGCGGGGCTCGGTGAAATTCCGAACCGGCGGTGATCCACGGTCCGACCGTGGTAAGCCCGCGACCCGGACGGCTTCGGCCGGACGGTGGACCTGGTGAGAATCCGGGGCCGACGGTTGGGGTGCGGCTCGTCCGCCCCCAGAAAGTCCGGATGGGAGACAGCGCGCGGAACGGGGGAGGCCCCTGCCGGCCGCTGAGCACCCTCAGCCGCCGCGCGGGCTCCCCGGGGTCGGCGTCGCCGTCCCCGGGTTCTCCGCCGCCGCGTGTCCGCGGCTTTCGTGGCCGTTCCTCCCGAACCCCGCCCGCGCGCGACCGGCGAGCGGGAGGACAGGCGGCCATGGCGAGCGTCTCCGTCGACGAGGCGATGCGTCGTGCCATCGAACTGGCCGCGCGGGGCCTCGGCGCCACGAGCCCCAACCCGGTGGTCGGCTGCGTGCTGCTCGACACCGACGGCGAGGTCGTCGGCGAGGGCTTCCACGCGTACGCCGGCGGCCCGCACGCGGAGATCGTCGCGCTGGCCCAGGCCGGCACGCGGGCCCGCGGCGGCACCGCGGTGGTCACCCTGGAACCCTGCGACCACACCGGCCGCACCGGCCCGTGCAGCCACGCGCTCATCGCCGCCGGGGTGTCCCGCGTGGTGATCGCCGTGCCCGACCCCAACCCGGTCGCCTCCGGCGGCGCCGCCACGCTGCGCGCCGCGGGGGTCCAGGTCGCCCTGGGGGTACGCGCGCAGGAGGCCGAGGCCGGCAACGTCGCCTGGCTCACCTCGATGCGCCGCGGCTGGCCGTACGTGATCTGGAAGTACGCGGCCACGCTCGACGGGCGTTCCGCCGCCGCCGACGGCACCAGCATGTGGATCACCTCCGAGGCGGCCCGGATCGACGTGCACGCGCTGCGCGGCACCGTCGACGCGGTGCTCGCCGGGGTGGGCACCGTGCTCACCGACGACCCCCGGCTGACCGCCCGCAACCTGCGCGACGGCACCATGGCCATCCGGCAGCCGCTGCGGGTGGTGGTGGACAGCTCGGGGCGTACCCCGGCCGACGCCCGGGTCCGCGACGGCGCCGCCCGCACGTGGATCGCCACCGCCGCGGAGGTCGGCGCCGGGCCGGACGGCCGGGTCGACCTGCCGGCGCTGCTCGCGGAGCTGCACCACCGGGGCGTGCGGGCCGCGCTGCTGGAGGGCGGGCCGACGCTGGCCGGCGCGTTCCTCGCCGCCGGCCTGGTCGACAGGATCGTCGGGTACGTCGCGCCGAAGCTGCTCGGCGCCGGCCCGACCGCGCTGCTCGACGCGGGCGTGAGCACCATCGCCGACGCCATCGATCTGGAGATCACCGACGTTACGCGGGTCGGTCCCGACCTGCGGATCACCGCGCTGCCCCGGAAGAGGGAGGGCTGACATGTTCACCGGCATCGTCGAGGAACTGGGCGAGATCGTCCGGAGCACCGAGACCGGCGACGACTCCGCGCTGGTCGCCATCCGCGGCCCGCTCGTCACCTCGGACGCCCGGCACGGCGACTCGATCGCCGTCAACGGCGTCTGCCTCACAGTGGTCGACGTCGACGGCGGCGTGTTCACCGCCGACGTGATGGGCGAGACGCTGCGCCGTACCGCGCTCGGCGCGCTGCGCCCCGGCGACCCGGTCAACCTGGAACGGGCCGCCGCGCTGAACAGCCGCCTCGGCGGGCACCTGGTGCAGGGCCACGTCGACGGCGTCGGCGAGATCGTCGCCCGGGAGCCCGCCGCGCAGTGGGAGACCGTGCGGTTCCGGCTGCCCGCCGGGCTCGCCCGGTACGTGGTGGAGAAGGGCTCGATCACCGTCGACGGCGTGTCGCTCACAGTCGCCGAGGCGGGCGACGACTGGTTCTCGGTCGGGCTGATCCCCACCACGCTGAAACTCACCGTGCTCGGCACGAAGCGGATCGGCGACCCGGTCAACCTGGAGGTCGACGTGCTGGCCAAGTACGTCGAGCGGCTGCTCGGCGACCGCGGCGCGGGGGGTGCCCGGTGATGGGCCCGCTCGGCTGGCTGCTCGACGCCCAGGTGCAGGTGGCCGGCTCGCCGGTGCTGGTCCGGGAGATCGTCGGCAACGTCTTCGGGCTCGGCTCGGCGCTGCTCGGGCTGCGCCGAGTGGTCTGGGCCTGGCCGGTCGGCATGATCGGCAACGCGCTGCTGTTCACCGTGTTCCTCGGCGGTGTCTTCGTCACCCCGCAGGCGCACGACCTCTACGGCCAGGCCGGCCGGCAGATCTTCTTCTTCGCCGTCAGCGTGTACGGCTGGTGGCGCTGGTCGCGCAACCGGCGTGCCGGTGGCGGGGACGAGCCGGCCGTGGTGCCGCGCTGGGCCACCTGGCCGGAGCGGCTCGGCCTGCTCGTGGCCGCCGCCGTCGGCACCGCCGCCGCGTACCCGGTGCTCGCCGCGCTCGGCTCGTGGGGGCCGCTGCCGGACGCCTGGATCCTGGTCGGCAGCCTGCTCGCCACGTACGGCATGGCCCGCGGCTGGGTCGAGTTCTGGCTGATCTGGATCGCCGTCGACGCGGTCGGCGTACCGCTGCTGCTGCGCGGCGGCTTCTACCCGTCGGCCGCCATGTACCTGGTCTACGGCGCGTTCTGCGCCGCCGGCCTGTACAGCTGGTGGCGCACCTCCCGGGCCGTCGCGACCGCGCCCGCCCCGATCCCGGCGACGTACTCGGAGGCCGTGGCATGAGCACGTTCGGTTCGATCGAGCAGGCGGTGGCGGACATCGCCGCCGGGCGTCCGGTGGTCGTGGTCGACGACGAGGACCGCGAGAACGAGGGCGACCTGATCTTCGCGGCCGAGCTGGCCACCCCGGAGCTGGTCGCGTTCATGGTCCGGTACACCTCCGGCTACATCTGCGTGCCGCTGACCGAGGACGAGTGCGACCGGCTCGACCTGCCGCCGATGCACCACACCAACCAGGACCGGCGCGGCACCGCGTACACGGTGACTGTGGACGCCCGGGAGGGCGTCAGCACCGGCATCTCGGCCGCCGACCGGTCGCACACCATCCGGCTGCTCGCCGACGCCGCCACCGGCCCGACCGACCTGGCCCGGCCCGGCCACGTGGTGCCGCTGCGCGCCCGCGCCGGCGGGGTGCTGCGCCGTCCCGGGCACACCGAGGCGGCGGTGGACCTGACCCGGATGGCCGGGCTGCGCCCGGCCGGGGTGCTCTGCGAGCTGGTGAACGACGACGGCACCATGATGCGCCTGCCGGACATGGAGAAGTTCTGCGCCGAGCACGGGCTGACGCTCGTCACCATCGCGGACCTGATCGCACACCGGCGGCGTACCGAGAAGCAGGTCGAGCTGGCCGCCGAGGCCCGGATGCCCACCCCGTACGGCGTGTTCAAGGCGCTCGGCTACCGCGCCGAGCACGACCCGGCCGAGCACGTCGCGCTGGTCATGGGTGACCTCGGCGACGGGCGGGACGTGCTGGTGCGGGTGCACTCCGAGTGTCTCACCGGCGACGTGTTCGGCTCGCTGCGCTGCGACTGCGGGCCGCAGTTGCAGGCCGCGCTGGCCCGGGTCGCGCAGGAGGGCCGCGGCGTGGTCCTCTACGTGCGCGGGCACGAGGGCCGGGGCATCGGCCTGCTGCACAAGCTGCAGGCGTACCAGCTCCAGGACCAGGGCCGCGACACCGTGGACGCGAACCTCGACCTGGGCCTGCCGGCCGACGCCCGCGACTACGGCACCGGCGCGCAGATCCTCTACGACCTGGGCGTCCGGTCGATGCGGCTGCTGACCAACAACCCGGCCAAGCGGGCCGGGCTGGAGGGGTACGGCCTCACCGTGACCGGCCGGGAGGGGCTGCCGGTGCGCTCCAACCCGGAGAACGTGCGCTACCTGCGCACCAAGCGGGACCGGATGGGCCACCTGCTGGACGGACTGGACGAGGTGACCGAGGCGCCGATGGGCCGCCCGGTCGCCGGTGACGAGATCGGAGCGTAGGGCGATGGCGGGTTTCGGTGAGCCGGGCGTGACCGCGGTGGACGCCGCCGGGATGACTGTGGGCGTGGTGGCCGCCCGGTGGCACGGCGACCTGACCGACCACATGACCGAGCGTGCGGTGGCCGCCGCGCAGGCGTGCGGGGCGCGCGCCGTGGTGGCCCGGGTGGCCGGCTCGGTGGAGCTGCCGGTGGTGGCCCAGGCGATGGCCCGCCGCTTCGACGTGGTCGTCGCGCTCGGCGTGGTGGTACGCGGCGCGACGGCGCACTTCGACTACGTCTGCAAGTCGGTCACCGAGGGGCTGACCCGGGTGGCGCTGGACGAGGGCAAGCCGGTGGCGCACGGGGTCCTCACGGTGGACACCGTCGAGCAGGCCCGCGACCGGGCCGGGCTGCCCGGCTCGGCCGAGGACAAGGGCTGGTCGGCGACCGTGGCCGCGCTGGACGCCGCCCTGGCCGTCCGCGCCCTCGACGCCCAGTCCGCCCAGCGGGTCGGCTTCGCCTGACCCACCCGGCCCGTCACCAGGAGCGGCTGGAAGAATCGCCTTCCGTGAAGACGTTCGAGGAGTTGTTCGCCGAGCTGCAGGCCAAGGCCGCCGCCGGCACCCCGGGCTCGGGCACCGTCGAGGCGCTCGCCAAGGGCGTGCACTTCATCGGCAAGAAGGTCGTCGAGGAGGCGGCCGAGTCGTGGATGGCCGCCGAGCACGAGGGCCCGGAGCGGGCCGCCGAGGAGATCTCCCAGCTGCTCTACCAGGCGCAGGTGCTGATGCTCGCCACCGGCCTGGAACTGAAGGACGTCTACCGACATCTCTGAGTGCCCGTCCGCTGATCATCCGATCGAACGAAGGAGCACTCCCATGCTGCGTGTCGCAGTACCCAACAAGGGCGCCCTGGCCGAGTCGGCCGCCGGGATGCTGCGCGAGGCGGGCTACCGCCAGCGCACCGACCCGAAGGACCTCGTCTGCCGGGACGAGGCCAACGACATCGAGTTCTTCTACCTGCGCCCCAAGGACATCGCCACCTACGTCGGCTCCGGTGACCTGGACGTCGGCATCACCGGCCGCGACCTGCTGATCGACTCCGGCGCGCCGGCCGAGGAGATCGTCGACCTCAACTTCGGGCGGGCCACCTTCCGGTTCGCCGCCCGTCCCGACGACGTCGCCTCCGTCCAGCAGCTCGGCGGGCACCGCATCGCCACCGCGTACCCGGGTCTGGTCGAGCGGCACCTGGCCGAGCTGGGCGTCAAGGCCGACGTGATCCGCCTGGACGGCGCGGTGGAGAACGCCATCCGCCTCGGCGTGGCCGACGTGGTCGCCGACGTGGTGGAGACCGGCGCGACGCTGCGCCAGGCCGGCCTGGTGGTATTCGGTGAGCCGCTGCTGCGCTCCTCGGCGGTGCTGGTCCGCCGCGCCGGTGCTCCCGGCGGCGCGCAGCAGGAGCAGTTGCAGCGCCGGCTGCACGGCGTGCTCGTCGCCCGCCGGTACGTGATGCTCGCCTACGACGTCCCGGCCGGCCTGCTCGACCGGGCCAGCTCGCTGACCCCCGGCATCGAGTCGCCCACCGTGTCGCCGCTGCACCGGGAGGGCTGGGTCGCGGTGCAGGCGATGGTGCTCCGCGACGACGTCCACCGGATCATGGACGAGCTGTACGAGCTGGGCGCCCGCGCGATCCTCGTCACCAACATCCACGCCTGCCGGCTGTGAGACCGCTGCCGCTCCCGGCCGCGCTCGCGGTGGTCGTGGCCGGCGGCGTGGCCTCGGCCGCCCAGGGCGCGGTCAACGCCGAGATGGGGGAGCGGACCGGTGCCCCGGTCCTCGGCGCGGTCGTCAACAACCTCGGCGGCTGCCTGCTGGTGCTGGCCGGGATCGTGGCGCTGCCGTCGATGCGCGCCGGGCTGGCCGGGCTGCGCCGCTCCGGGCTGCCGTGGTGGGCGTACCTCGGCGGGGTGGGCGGCGCGGTGATCGTGCTGGTCGCCCCGGTGGTGGTGCCGGTGCTCGGGGTGGCGGTGTTCACGATCGCCCAGGTGGCAGGCGGCAGCCTCGGCGGCCTCGCGGTGGACCGGGCCGGGCTGGCCGCGACCGGGCGGATGCCGCTCACAGTGCCCCGGGTCGGCGGCGCGGTGCTCGGCGTCGGCGCGGTGGCCCTCGCCCAGCTCGGCCGCCCGGTCGGTGACCTGGCGGTCGGGCTGGTGCTGCTCTGCGTCCTGGGCGGGCTGGCGGTGGCGGGGCAGTCCGCGCTCAACGGCCGGGTCGCCGCCTCGGTCGGCCCGGCCGCCGGCCTCGCTGTCAACTTCGCGGTCAGCACAGTGCTGATCGGCGCGGTCGCGGCGCTGACCGGAGCGCTCGCGAGCCAGCCCCGCTGGCCTGCCCAGTGGTGGCTCTACGTCGGCGGCCTGCTCGGCGTCGGCATCGTGCTCTCGCTGCTGGTCGGGGTACGCGCCGCCGGGGTGCTGCGTACCGGCCTGGCGCTGGTGGCCGGGCAGCTCGGTGGCGCGCTGCTGCTGGACCTGGTGCTGCCCGGCGGCCCCGGTGTCCGGCTGCCGGTGCTGGCCGGCGCCCTGCTCACGCTGCTCGCCGTGGTGGTCACCAGCCTGCGCCGGCGTGGCCCGGACCGTGTGGCGGCCGAAGGCGCGCCCGAACCGGATGGCAGACTGGTCGGGTGAGCGATTCCGTGGTGACCGTGCGACCCCGCCGCGTCCGGGTCGTCTGCTGGGTGTCGGCCGTCACGCTGATCGTGGTGTTCAGCCTCGTCGCGACGTCGCTGACCGGCGCCACCGGCAACGGCTACGGCACGTTCCAGCGCGGCGACCAGTTCGCCATGATCGGCCTGGGTGTCTTCGGCGCGCTCGGCTTCCTGCTGTTCACCCGCCCTCGCGTGATCGCCGACGCCAGGGGCGTCCGGGTGCGCAACGTGTTCAGCTCGTACGAGCTGCCGTGGGAGGTCGTCCGCGGTGTCCGGTTCGACAGGGGCGCCCCGTGGGCCAGCCTGGAGCTGCACGACGACGACCTGCTGCCGATGGTCGCCTTGCAGGCCGCCGACAAGGAGAGCGCGGTCGAGGCGGTCCGCGCGTTGCGCCGCCTGCACCAGGCGCACCTGGCGGCGCTGTCCGCCGGCCAGTCGGCACCCCGCTGACCAGCGAGCCCGGTTTGGGCTGGCCTGGGCCGAGGGTGTAGTGTTGCGGAGTCGACCAGACTGCCCCCGTTCCTGACGCGCGGGCGGTCGAGAAGCGGAGCGCCCGCTCCCACCCGAGTCGCCGCCACGGTGGCCGGGTCCGGTCCCCGGTTTCGGGCACGTCCCGACGCCGGATGCGCGATCCTGTGATCGTGCCGACCGGTCGAGTGGGCCCTGGCATACGCCGGGGCCTTCTGCTTTCCGGGTCGGCTCCCACCCGGGAGCCCACGGAGTCGGCACCGTAGGAGACTCGACTCGAGGAGGCCCCATCAGCGTCGAACCACGCGTGAACGAGCAGATCCGGGCACGTGAGGTCCGACTGGTCGGCCCTGAGGGTGAGCAGGTGGGCATCGTCCCGCTGGAGCGCGCCCTGCAGCTGGCCGCGGACGTCGACCTGGACCTGGTCGAGGTTGCGCCGATGGCGCGCCCGCCGGTGTGCAAGCTCATGGACTTCGGCAAGTTCAAGTACGAGAGCGCACTGAAGGCGCGCGAAGCGCGGCGTAACCAGCAGCAGACCGTCATCAAGGAGATGAAGCTCCGGCCGAAGATCGACCCGCACGACTACGAGACCAAGAAGGGTCACGTGGTGCGGTTCCTCAAGGCCGGCGACAAGGTCAAGGTGACGATCATGTTCCGCGGTCGGGAGCAGAGCCGCCCGGAGCTGGGCTACCGGCTCCTGCGCCGGCTCGAGTCCGAGATCACGGACCTTGGATACGTCGAGGCCGCGCCGAAGCAGGACGGCCGAAACATGATCATGGTTCTCGCTCCGCACCGGGCCGTCAAGGCCTCCGCGGTCGCCGCCACGGCGTCCCGCGGTGGACCGCGCGACCGGGCAGCGGAGGAACCGGCCGCTCCGGCCGGCGAGACCCCGGCGGCCGGCGAGACCGCAGCAGCCGGTGAGACCGGCACGACCGCTGAGACCAGCGGCCAGTAACAGGGGAGAAGACGTTCCAATGCCGAAGATGAAGAGCCACACGGGTATGGGCAAGCGGGTCAAGGTGACCGGCAAGGGCAAGATCGTTGCCCAGCAGGCCGGCCTTCGCCACAACCTGGAGAAGAAGCCCAGCACCCAGACCCGTCGGCTGACCGGCACCGTCGAGCTGGCCAAGGCCGACACCAAGCGCATCAAGAAGCTGCTCGGCCGCTGACGCGAGCCACCTGAACCGAAGAAGGAGTTGAGATGGCACGCGTCAAGCGGGCTGTGAACGCCCAGAAGAAGCGTCGTACCCTGCTGGAGACCGCGAGCGGTTACCGCGGTCAGCGCTCCCGGCTGTACCGCAAGGCCAAGGAGCAGGTGCTGCACTCGATGCAGTACTCCTACCGGGACCGTCGCGACCGCAAGGGCGACTTCCGGCAGCTCTGGATCCAGCGGATCAACGCCGGCGCCCGGGCCAACGGCCTGACCTACAACCGCCTGATCCAGGGCCTGCGCCTGGCCGGCATCGAGGTCGACCGGAAGATCCTGGCCGACATGGCCGTCAACGACGCCGCCGCGTTCGCGGCGATCGTCGAGCTGGCCCGCGCCGCCGTGGCGGCCGAGGGCACCGGTGGCGCCGCGGCTCAGGCCGCCTGACCCACCCCGTGCGGCAGATCGAGGCGTCTCCCATGCAGTCACAGTCGCAGGGGAGGCGCCTCGACGCCGTTCCCGGACCGTTCACCCCGCGTACCCCGAGGGTCGTTGCCGCCCGCCGGTTGCAGCGCCGGCGCGACCGCGACCAGGCCGGCCGGTTCCTGGCCGAAGGGCCGCAGGCGGTCCGTGAGGCGCTCGCGCGCGCCGGCACCGTGGTCGAGCTGTTCGGCACCCCGGCGGCGCTCGACAGGTACGCCGACCTCGCGGCCGCCGCCGCCCGCGCCGACGTGCCGGTCTCCGAGGTGACCGACGACGCGCTCGCGGCGCTCACCGAGACCGTCGCGCCGCAGGGCCTGGTGGCGGTGTGCCGGCACCTCGACGTACCCCTGGAGCAGGCAGTGGCGCGCGGGCCGCGCCTGGTCGCGGTGCTCGTCGGGATCCGTGACCCGGGCAACGCCGGCACCGTGCTGCGCACCGCCGACGCGGCGGGCGCGGGCGCTGTGATCTTCGCGGGCGAGGCGGTCGACCCTTACAACGGCAAGTGCGTGCGGGCCTCCGCCGGCAGCCTCTTCCACGTCGACGTGGTGCGCGCCGCCGACCCGCTCGCCGCCGTCGAGGCGCTGCGGGCCGCCGGCCTGGAGATCCTGGCCACCACCGGGTACGGCGACAGCGACCTGGACGACCTCGCCGACGCGGGCCGGCTGGCCGCCCCCACCGCGTGGCTGTTCGGCTCGGAGGCGCACGGCCTGCCCGACGAGCTGACCGGCGCCGCCGACGCCCGGGTCCGGGTGCCGCTGCACGGGCGCGCGGAGAGCCTGAACCTGGCTGCGGCGGCGGCCGTGTGCCTGTATTCTTCCGCCAGAGCACAGCGTGCCCCCAGGGCCACGCACGACACAGCAGGGGAGTCCGCCTCGTCATGAACGCGCCACGGCGTTCGTTTAGCCAGCCCGCCGGTGTCGGCGGGCGGCGGGCCTGACCCTTCCCCCTGCACGACTCCCCACCGGCGGGCTGCGGCGAAGCCGCGCGTCCGTAGACTCGCCTAGCCACCCGCGAGGGTCGGCGCCGCCGTGAGGGAGTGCCCGTTCACCATGAGCTACCGCAACGATCCGTACGACCCGAAGCAGGTCGCCCTGCTCGACCCGGACGCCCTGGCCGGGGCCGTGGCAGACGCCGAGAAGGCGTTCGCCGAGGCCGCCGACCCGGACGCGCTCACCGCGCTGCGCCCCGCGCACCTCGGTGACCGGTCCCCGGTGTCGCTGGCCCGCCGGGAGATCGGCGCGCTGCCGCCGGCCGCGAAGGCCGACGCCGGCAAGCGGGTCAACGAGGCCCGCCGGGCCATCGAGTCCGCGTACGCCGCCCGGCAGGAGATCCTGGACCGGGAACGGGCCGCGCGGGTACTGGTCGAGGAGCGGGTCGACGTGACCCTGCCGTACGACCGCCGGCCGCGCGGAGCCCGCCACCCGCTGAGCGTGCTGATGGAGCAGATCAGCGACCTGTTCATCGGCATGGGGTACGAGGTGGCCGAGGGCCCCGAGGTCGAGCTGGAGTGGACCAACTTCGACGCGCTGAACATCCCGGCCGACCACCCGGCGCGCGGCCTGATGGACACGTTCCACATCGCACCCGAAGGCTCGGGCCTTGTTCTTCGCACCCACACGTCGCCGGTGCAGGCGCGCACCATGCTCAGCCGCAAGCCGCCGATCTACGTGGTCGTGCCCGGCCGCGTCTACCGCACCGACGAGCTGGACGCCACCCACGCGCCGGTGTTCCACCAGGTCGAAGGCCTCGTGGTGGACAAGGGCATCACCATGGCGCACCTGCGCGGCACGCTCGACCACTTCGCCCGGGCCATGTTCGGCGAGGGTGCGAAGACACGCTGGCGGCCGCACTACTTCCCGTTCACCGAGCCGTCGGCGGAGTTCGACGTCTGGTTCCCGGAGCACCGGGACGGTCCGCAGTGGGTCGAGTGGGGCGGCTGCGGCATGGTCAACCCGCGGGTGCTGCGCGCCTGCGGCATCGACCCGGAGGTCTACTCCGGATTCGCGTTCGGCATGGGCATCGACCGGACCGTGATGGTCCGGCACGGCGTCAGTGACATGCGGGACATGGCCGAGGGCGACGTGCGGTTCACCCGCGCGTTCGGCGCCTGAGCTACGGGAACGGTGGTTTAACAGTCATGCGAGTCTCTGTCAGTTGGCTGCGGGAGTACGTGGACCTGCCGGCCGACCTGCCCACCGGCGACCTGGAGCAGGCGCTGGTCGACCTCGGCATCGAGGTCGAGTCCGTGGTGGACCTGCGCGAGTCGGTCACCGGCCCGCTGGTCGTCGGCGAGGTCCTGGAGATCGAGGAGCTGACCGGCTTCAAGAAGCCGATCCGCTTCTGCCGGGTCGACGTCGGCGCCGCGAACGGCACCGGTGAGCCGCAGGAGATCGTCTGCGGGGCGCGCAACTTCGCCGTGGGCGACAAGGTCGTGGTGATCCTCCCCGGCGGCGTGCTGCCCGGCGGGTTCGCGATCGGCGCGCGCAAGACGTACGGGCGCAACTCCCACGGCATGATCTGCTCGGCGCAGGAGCTGGGGCTCGGCGACGACCACTCGGGCATCGTCGTGCTGCCCGAGGACGTCAAGGCCCAGCCCGGCGACGACGCCCGGCCCGTCGTCGGCCTGGACGACGTCGTGGTCGAGATGGAGATCACCCCGGATCGCGGGTACGCGCTGAGCGTGCGCGGCATCGCCCGGGAGCTGTCGCACGCGCTCGGCGTGCCGTTCCGCGACCCGGCCGACGCGCCCGCGCCCGGCGCGACCGCCGAGCCCGCGTACCCGGTCGAGGTCCGTGACCCGGTCGGCTGCGACCGGTTCGCGGCGCGGATGGTGCGCGGCGTCGACCCGACGGTCGAGACGCCCGGCTGGATGCGGCAGCGGCTCACGGTGGCCGGGGTGCGCAGCATCTCGCTCGCCGTCGACATCACCAACTACCTGATGCTCGAACTCGGCCAGCCGATGCACGCCTTCGACGCGGACCGGATCGCCGGCACGCTCGTGGTGCGCCGCGCCGAGGTGGGGGAGAAGCTGACCACGCTGGACGGGGTGAACCGCACGCTGTCCGCCGAGGACCTGGTCATCTGCGACGAGACCGGTCCGATCTCGCTGGCCGCGGTGATGGGCGGCGAGACCAGCGAGGTGCTCGCCTCCACCACGAACGTGCTGTTCGAGGCGGCGCACTGGGATCCGGCCACCGTCGGCCGTACCGCGCGGCGGCACAAGCTGTTCAGCGAGGCCGCGAAGCGCTGGGAGCGGGGCGTGGACCCGGCGCTGCCGCTCGTCGCGCTGGACAAGGCGGTCCGGCTGCTCACCGACCTCGCCGGCGGCACGGCCGGCGACGAGGTGCTCGACATCGACCACGTCGCGCCGCGTACGCCGGTGACGCTGCCGGTGGACCTGCCGTCGCGGCGGGTCGGCGTGTCCTACTCGCCGGACCGCGTGGTGGAGCTGCTGGAACAGGTCGGTTGCACAGTCACGCGCGGCGCGGACCGGCTCGCCGAGGACCCGGGCACGGCCGGGGTCGGCTCCGGCGAGGGTGAGGTGCTGACCGTGACGCCGCCGAGCTGGCGGCCCGACCTGACCGACCCGGCCGACCTGGTGGAGGAGGTGGTACGCCTCGACGGCTACGACCGCGTGCCGTCGGTGCTGCCCACCGCGCCGCCCGGCCGGGGCCTGACCTGGCAGCAGCAGCGTCGCCGGGCCGTCGCCCGCTCGCTCGCCGAGCGCGGCTACGTCGAGGTGCTGGCGCAGCCGTTCGTCGCGCCGGAACTGGTCGACCAGCTCGGCCTGCCCGCCGACGACCCGCGCCGCCCCGCGGTACGGCTGGCGAACCCGCTGTCGGAGGAGGAGCCGCTGCTGCGCACCACGCTGCTCGGCCCGCTGCTCGGCATCGTCAAGCGCAACGTCGGCCGGGGCCAGCGGGACGTGGCGATCTACGAGATCGGCACGGTCTTCCACCCGCGTCCCGGTGCCGGCACCCCGCCCGCGATGGGCGTGGACCGGCGGCCCACCGACGAGGAGTTCGCCGCCGCCGACGCGGTCGTTCCCGCCCAGCCCCGGCACGTCGCGGTGGCGCTCACCGGCGAGATCGAACCGGCCGGCTGGTGGGGCGCGGGCCGCACGGCCGGCTGGGCGGACGCCGTCGAGGCGGGCCGGGCGGTGCTCGACGCCGCCGGGATCCCCGCCGACCGGGTGACGGTACGGGCCGGGGAGCGGGCGCCCTGGCACCCGGGCCGCTGCGCCGAACTGGTGGTGGACGACGTGGTCGTCGGCCACGCCGGTGAGCTGCACCCGGCCGTGCTGGCCGCGCTGGAGCTGCCCCGGCGTACCAGCGCCATGGAACTGGACCTGGACGCGCTGCCCGCCGCCCCGCTGGCGGCCGGGCCGACCATCTCCACGTTCCCGCCGGCCCTGATCGACGTGGCGCTGGTGGTGGACGACGCGGTGCCGGCGGCCGAGGTGCGGGCGGCGCTGGTCGAGGGCGCGGGCGCGCTGCTGGAGGACGTCCGCCTGTTCGACGTCTACACCTCCGAGCAGCTCGGCGAGGGACGTAAGTCGCTGGCGTACAAGCTGACGTTCCGCGCCCCGGACCGGACCCTCGCGGGCGAGGAGGCGGTGGCCGCGCGCGACGCGGCGGTGGCGGTAGCCGCCGAGCGTTTCGGCGCCACCCTGCGCGGCGCATGAAAGGAGGGGCCCCCTCTTAACGCCTCCGGTAGAGGAGGGGGCCCCTCTTAACACGCCGGCTCACGCGAGCCGCTGGTGAACGTCATCTCATGGCTATGCAACGCGCCGTATGACCTTGCGGTGGCGCTGCCCCGACCGGTACTCTTCTCTGCATAGTCATGCGGAGGTGGGTATGGGCATTCGGGTTGCCGTGGCCGGGGCGAGTGGATACGCCGGGGGCGAACTGCTGCGCCTGCTCGCCGGTCACCCCGAGTTCGAGCTGATCGCCGCCACCGCGCACAGCCAGGCCGGTCAGCCAGTCACCGCCGTACACCCGCACCTCGCGGGCCTCGACCTGGTGTTCGCCGCGACCGAACCGGCGACCCTCGCCGACGCGGACCTGGTCTTCCTGGCCCTGCCGCACGGGCAGTCCGCGGCGCTCGCCGCGGCGCTGCCCGACCCGGTCAAGGTGGTCGACCTCGGCGCTGACCACCGGCTGCGCGACGCCGGCGCCTGGTCCCGCTACTACGGCGGCGAGCACGCCGGTGCCTGGACCTACGGGCTGCCCGAGCTGCCCGGCCAGCGGGCCGAGATCGCCGCCGCGACGCGGGTCGCCAGCACCGGCTGCTACGCCGTGGCGACCACGCTGGCGCTGGCGCCGCTGATCGCCGCAGGCGCGGTACGCCCCGACGACGTGGTGGTGGTCGCCGCCTCCGGCACCTCCGGCGCGGGCCGGGCCGCCAAGGCGCACCTGCTCGGCAGCGAGGTGATGGGCGACCTGACCCCCTACAAGGTGGGCGCGCACCAGCACGTGCCGGAGATCAAGCAGGCCACCGGCGCGACCGGCCTGTCCTTCACCCCGGTGCTGGCGCCGATGCCCCGGGGCATCCTGGCCACCGTCACCGCGGTGCCCACCGGCGACGCCGACCCGCGCGCGGTGCTGGCCGCCGCCTACGCCGACGCGCCGTTCGTGCACGTGCTGCCCGAGGGATCGTGGCCGCACACCGCGGCCACCGCCGGGTCGAACTCCTGCCACCTCCAGGCGACTGTGGACGTCGACTCGGGCCGGGTGATCGTGGTCAGCGCGATCGACAACCTGGGCAAGGGCGCGGCCGGCCAGGCCGTGCAGAACGCCAATCTGATGGTGGGTCTCCCCGAGACCACCGGTCTGTCCGTGTTTGGAGTGGCCCCGTGAGCGTCACCGTCCCCCGTGGGTTCCGCGCCGCAGGTGTCGCGGCCGGACTGAAGTCCTCCGGCGCCGCCGACGTCGCCCTCGTGATCAACGACGGCCCGGACGCCGGTGTGGCCGGTGTGTTCACCGCCAACCGGGTCAAGGCCGCGCCGGTGCTGTGGAGCCAGCAGGTCGTGCACGGCGGCGTCGTGCGCGCCGTGGTGCTCAACTCCGGCGGTGCGAACGCCTGCACCGGCCCGGCCGGCTTCCAGGACACCCACGCCACCGCCGAGCACACCGCCGCCGCGATCACCGCGGCGAACGCGCGGCTGATCGTCGGCGCGGGCGAGGTCGCGGTCTGCTCGACCGGCCTGATCGGCGAGCGGCTGCCGATGGACAAACTGCTTCCCGGCGTACGCGAGGCGGTGCGCGGCCTGTCCCGCGACGGCGGCCCGGCGGCCGCCGAGGCGATCATGACCACCGACACCCGGCCCAAGACGACTGTGGCGCAGGGTACGGGCTGGACCGTCGGCGGCATGGCGAAGGGCGCGGGCATGCTCGCCCCGGCCATGGCCACCATGCTCTGCGTGCTCACCACCGACGCGGTGGCCGGGCCGGACGCCCTGGACGCCGCACTGCGCGCCGCCACCCGGATCACGTTCGACCGGATCGACTCCGACGGCTGCATGTCCACCAACGACACGGTGCTGCTGCTGGCCAGCGGCGCCTCCGGCATCGAGCCGACCGCCGAGGAGCTGACCGCCGCGGTCACCGCCGCCTGCCACGACCTGGCCCAGCAGCTCCTGGCCGACGCGGAGGGCGCGACGAAGGAGGTCGCGATCGAGGTGGTCGGCGCGGCGAGCGAGGACGACGCGGTCGAGGTGGGCCGCACGGTGGCCCGCAACAACCTGGTGAAGACCGCGCTGTTCGGCAACGACCCGAACTGGGGCCGGATCCTCGCCGCGGTCGGCACCACGGCCGCCGTGTTCGAGCCGGACGGCGTGGACGTCGCGGTCAACGGCATCTGGGTGTGCCGGGGCGGCGCCGCCGCCGAGGACCGCGCCAAGGTGGACCTCACCGGCCGCGGCGTCACGGTCCGGATCGACCTGCACGCCGGCGCCGACACCGCCACCATCTGGACCAACGACCTGTCCCATGCGTACGTCCACGAGAACTCGGCCTACTCCACATGAACCTCTCCGCTGACCTCACCCGGGCCCAGGCCAAGGCCGCCACGCTGATCGAGGCGCTGCCCTGGCTGGCCCGTTTCTCCGGCGCCACGGTCGTGGTCAAGTACGGCGGCAACGCCATGGTCGACCCCGAACTCCAGCGGGCGTTCGCCGCCGACATGGTGTTCCTGCGCTACGCCGGCCTGAAGCCGGTCGTGGTGCACGGCGGCGGCCCGCAGATCTCCGCCATGCTCGGCCGCCTCGGCATCGCCAGCGAGTTCCGGGGCGGCCTGCGGGTCACCACCCCGGAGGCGATGGACGTGGTCCGGATGGTCCTGGTCGGTCAGGTCGGCCGGGAACTGGTCGGGCTGATCAACGCGCACGGCCCGTACGCGGTCGGCCTCTCCGGTGAGGACGCCGGGCTGTTCACCGCGGTGCGCCGCCCCGCGTACGTGGACGGCGAAGCGGTCGACGTGGGCCAGGTCGGCGACGTGGAGTCGGTGAACGTCTCGGCGGTCACCGACCTGATCGAGGCCGGCCGGATCCCGGTCATCTCGACAGTCGCGCCGGACGCCGACGGGGTGCTGCACAACCTCAACGCGGACACCGCCGCCGCCGCGCTGGCGGTGGCGCTGGACGCCCGCAAGCTGGTCGTGCTGACCGACGTGCCCGGCCTGTACGCCGACTGGCCCGACACGTCCAGCCTGATCAGCGAGATCACCGCGGACGACCTGGCGAAGCTGCTGCCGTCCCTGGAGTCGGGCATGGTCCCGAAGATGGAGGCCTGCCTGCGGGCGGTGCGCGGGGGAGTACCCGCCGCGCACGTCGTCGACGGCCGGGTCGCCCACTCCACGCTGCTGGAAGTGTTCACGTCGGAGGGCTTCGGAACGATGGTGATCGAGTCATGAGCACGCTGGTGCAGCGGTGGAACGCCACCATGATGGACAACTACGGCACGCCGCCGCTGGCGCTCGTCTCCGGCTCCGGCGCCGTCGTGGTCGACGAGACCGGCCGGGAGTACGTCGACCTGCTCGGCGGCATCGCCGTCAACGCGCTCGGCCACGCCCACCCGGCGGTGGTCGCCGCCGTCAGCAAGCAGGTCGCGACGCTCGGGCACGTGTCGAACCTGTTCGTCGCCGAGCCGCCGGTGGCGCTGGCCGAGCTGCTGCTCGCGCTGGCCGGCCGCCCGGGCCGGGTGTTCTTCGCCAACTCCGGCGCGGAGGCCAACGAGGCCGCGTTCAAGCTGTCCCGGCTCACCGGCCGCCGGCACGTGGTCGCCACCCACGGTGGGTTCCACGGCCGGACCATGGGCGCGCTGGCGCTCACAGGGCAGCCCGCGAAGGCCGACCCGTTCCGCCCGCTGCCCGGCGACGTGACCCACGTGCCGTTCGGCGACGCCGACGCGCTGGCCGAGGCGGTCACCGACGACACCGCCATGCTGATCATCGAGCCGATCCAGGGCGAGAACGGCGTGGTCGTCCCGCCGCCCGGCTACCTGGCCGCGGCCCGGCGGATCACCGCCGCGCACGGCGCGCTGCTGGTGCTCGACGAGGTGCAGACCGGCGTCGGCCGGACCGGCCACTGGTTCGCCCACCAGGCCGAGGGCGTCGAGCCGGACGTCGTCACGCTCGCCAAGGGCCTCGGCGGCGGGCTGCCGCTGGGCGCCTGCCTGGCCTTCGGCCGGGCCGCAGACCTGCTCACCCCCGGCTCGCACGGCACCACGTTCGGCGGCAACCCGATCAGTTGCGCCGCCGCGCTCGCTGTCGTCTCCACGATCGCGCACGAGGGCCTGCTCGACCACGTCAAGCGGATCGGCGAGCGGCTGCGCCGGGGCGTCGAGGCGCTCGGGCACCCGCTGGTCCGTGAGGTACGCGGCTCCGGCCTGCTGCTCGGCATCGTGCTCGACCAGCCGGTCTCCGCCGCCGCCGCGGCCGCGCTGCGCGAGGCGGGCTTCCTGGTCAACCCGGTGCAGCCGGACGTGGTCCGGCTCGCCCCGCCGCTGATCCTCACCGCGGCCCAGGCCGACGCGTTCCTCGCCGCGCTGCCGGCCGCGCTGTCCGCCGCCGCGCCCGACGCCACGACCCCGACGGAGGCTCCCGCATGATCCGCCACTTCCTGCGCGACGACGACCTCACGCCCGCCGAGCAGGCCGCCGTGCTCGACCTCGCCGCCCGCATGAAGGCCGACCGGTACGCGCACCAGCCCCTGACCGGGCCGAAGTCGGTGGCGGTGCTGTTCGACAAGCAGAGCCTGCGCACCCGGATCTCGTTCGACGTGGGCATCGCCGAGCTGGGCGGGCACCCGCTCGTGGTGGACACCCAGGTCACCCACTTCGGCCGGGGCGAGACGCTGGCCGACGCCGGCCGGGTGCTGTCCCGCTACGTCGCCGCGATCGTGCTGCGTACCCACGGCGACGACCGGATCGCCGAGGTCGCCGAGCACGCGACGGTGCCCGTCGTGAACGCGCTCACCGACACGTACCACCCCTGCCAGCTGCTGGCCGACCTGCTCACCGTGCGGGAGCGTTTCGGCGGCACCGCCGGGCGGATCGTGACGTACGTGGGCGACGCGGCGAACAACATGGCGCACTCGTACCTGCTGGCCGGGACGACCGCCGGGATGCACGTGCGGATCGCCGGCCCGGACGGGTTCCAGCCGGACCCGGAGATCGTGGCCCGCGCCGAGAAGATCGCCGCCACCACCGGCGGGTCGGTGCAGCTGTTCACCGACCCGGTCGAGGCGGTACGCGGCGCGCACGTCGTCGCCACCGACACCTGGACGTCGATGGGGCAGGAGGACGACGGGCTGGACCGGATCACCCCGTTCCTGCCGTACCAGGTCAACGCCGCGCTGCTCGGCCACGCCGACGCCGACGTGATCGTGCTGCACTGCCTGCCCGCCCACCGGGGCGAGGAGATCACCGACGAGGCGCTCGACGGCCCGCACAGCGCGGTGTTCGACCAGGCGGAGAATCGGCTGCACGCCCAGAAGGCGCTGCTGACGTTTCTCCTGGAGGAATCCGCATGACCGCTCCGCTGACCCGCGCCGCGCGGCACGCCCGCATCGTCGAGCTGATCCGCGACACCCCCATCCACTCGCAGACCGAGCTGGCCGACCTGCTCGCCGGGGACGGCATCCAGGTCACCCAGGCCACCCTGTCGCGGGACCTGAAGGAACTGGGAGCGGTGACCGCGCGGGGCGGCGACGGGCGGGGCGTCTACCTGATCCCGGAGGACGGGCACCGGCCGCTGCGCGACGCCGAGGGTGCGCCGGCCCGGCTGGTCCGGCTGCTGCGTGAACTGCTGAACGGCGTCGACTCCAGCGGCAACATCGCGGTGCTGCGCACCCCGCCGGGCGCCGCCCAGTACCTCGCCAGCGCACTGGACCGGGCCGGCCTGTCCGAGATCGTCGGCACCATCGCCGGTGACGACACCATCCTCGTCGTGGCCCGCGAGGCCGACGGCGGCGCCGCGCTGGGTGAGCGGCTCGCCGCGTGGGCTCGCCGCGACGACACAGCCGAAGGGGGCACCTCGTGACCGAGCGGGTCGTGCTCGCGTACTCCGGGGGCCTGGACACCTCGGTCGCCATCCCGTACCTGGCCGAGCGGACCGGCGCGGAGGTGATCGCGGTCGCCGTCGACGTCGGTCAGGGCGGCGAGGACATGGCAGTGATCCGGCAGCGCGCGCTCGACTGCGGCGCCGTCGAGTCCGAGGTGGTCGACGCCCGCGACGAGTTCGCCGCCGACTACTGCCTGCCGGCGATCCGGGCCAACGCCCTCTACATGGACCGCTACCCGCTGGTGTCCGCGCTGTCCCGGCCGCTGATCGTCAAGCACCTGGTCGCGGCGGCGCGCGCCCACGGCGGCACGATCGTGTCGCACGGCTGCACCGGCAAGGGCAACGACCAGGTCCGGTTCGAGGTCGGCCTGGCCGCCCTCGCGCCCGACCTGAAGGTCGTCGCGCCGGCCCGGGACTTCGCCTGGACCCGGGACAAGGCGATCGCGTACGCCGAGGAGAAGGGGCTGCCGATCGACGTGTCGGCGAAGTCGCCGTACTCGATCGACCAGAACCTGTGGGGCCGGGCCGTGGAGACCGGCTTCCTGGAGGACATCTGGAACGCCCCGGTCGAGGACCTCTACGCGTACACCGAGGACCCGGCGTCGGAACGCGACCCGGACGACGTGGTGATCACGTTCGACGACGGCGTCCCGGTCGCGATCGACGGCGAGACGGTCACCCCGTACCAGGCGATCCGGGAGCTGAACCGGCGGGCCGGGGCGCACGGCGTGGGCCGGCTCGACATGGTCGAGGACCGGCTGGTCGGCATCAAGAGCCGCGAGGTGTACGAGGCACCCGGCGCGCTCGCCCTGATCACCGCCCACCAGGAGCTGGAGGCGGTCACAGTCGAGCGGGACCTGGCCCGGTTCAAGCGCGGCGTCGACCAGCGCTGGGGTGAGCTGGTCTACGACGGGCTCTGGTTCTCGCCGCTGAAGCGGTCGCTGGACGCGTTCATCCACGACGCGCAGCGGCACGTCACCGGCGAGGTACGGCTGCGGCTGCACGGCGGCCGGGCGGTCGTCACCGGCCGGCGCTCCGAGGCGAGCCTCTACGACTTCGGCCTTGCCACCTACGACACCGGCGACACGTTCGACCAGTCGCTGGCGAAGGGATTCGTACGACTGTGGGGACTGCCCAGCACGATGGCCGCGCAACGGGACGCCCGGATGGGAGGGGCCTGATGGGGGGCACCACAATGGGTGGGGTGGACGACAAGAGCCTGACCGAGAACAGCGCCCCCGCCAACCGGACGAGCCTCTGGGGCGGCCGGTTCGCCGGCGGGCCCGCCGAGGCGCTCGCGCGGCTGTCGGTGAGCGTCCAGTTCGACTGGCGCCTCGCCCCGTACGACATCGCCGGTTCCCGCGCGCACGCCCGGGTCCTCGCCGGCGCCGGCCTGCTCGACCCGGACGAACTGGGCCGGATGCTGGCGGCGCTGGACGACCTGGAGGCGGCCTGCGCCTCCGGCGCGTTCCGCCCGACCGTCGACGACGAGGACGTGCACACCGCGCTGGAACGCGGCCTGCTGGAACGGCTCGGCAGCCTCGGCGGCAAGCTGCGCGCCGGCCGGTCCCGCAACGACCAGGTCGCCACCGACCTGCGGCTCTACCTGCGCGACCACGCCCGCGGCGTGGCGGCCCGGCTGGTCGAGCTGGCCGAGGCCCTCGTCGAGCAGGCGGAACGGCACGTGGACACCGCCGCGCCGGGCATGACGCACCTGCAGCACGCCCAGCCGGTGACGTTCGGGCACTGGCTGCTGGCCCACGTGCAGCCGCTGCTGCGCGACCTGGAACGGATGCGCGACTGGGACGAGCGGACCGCGATCAGCCCGCTCGGCGCGGGCGCGCTGGCCGGCTCGGGACTGCCGCTGGACCCGGTGGCGGTCGCGAAGGAGCTGGGTTTCCGCACCTCGTTCGCCAACTCGATGGACGCGGTCGCCGACCGCGACTTCGTGGCCGAGTTCCTGTTCGTCACCGCGATGATCGGCGTGCACCTGTCCCGCCTCGGCGAGGAGGTGGTGCTCTGGACCTCGCAGGAGTTCGGCTGGGTCGAGCTGGACGACGCCTTCGCCACCGGCTCGTCGATCATGCCGCAGAAGAAGAACGCGGACATCGCCGAGCTGGCCCGGGGCAAGTCCGGCCGCCTGGTCGGCGGCCTGATGAGCGTGCTCACCATGCTCAAGGGCCTGCCCATGACGTACGACCGGGACATGCAGGAGGACAAGGAGCCGGCGTTCGACGCGGTCGACACGTTGGAGCTGCTGCTACCCGCGCTCGCCGGGATGATCTCCACGATGACGGTCCGGGTGGACCGGCTGGTCGCGAGCGCCCCGTCGGGTTTCTCGCTCGCCACCGAGGTCGCCGACTGGCTGGTCCGGCGCAACGTGCCGTTCCGCGACGCGCACGAGATCACCGGCAAGCTGGTGGCGCTCTGCGCGGCCCGCGACTGCGCGCTCGACGAGGTGTCCGACGCCGACCTGGCCGCGGTCAGCGAGCACCTGGACCCGTCGGTGCGCGACGTGCTCTCGGTGCGCTCGGCGCTGGCCGCCCGCATCACGCCCGGATCCACCGGCCCCGGCCCGGTCGCCGACCAGCTCGCCGCCGCGGCGGACAAGCTGACCGGCTGGCGGGAGTGGGCCGCCGAGCGGGTCGTACCCCGCTGACCTGCGCGGCTGGTCCGGGGCAGGGCTCGCCCCGTCCCGGACCAGCCGCACGCCCCACGCCGGGCGCCCGGCGCGGCGCCCGCGCCCCGCCCCGCGCCCCGCGCCCCGCGCCGAGATCTTGGTACGAAATGGCCCCCATAGGGGCGCTAAGCTTCCAAGATCTACAGCGGTCCTGCCTTGTGGAATGCGGATCCTGCCTTGCGGGACCTCGGGCTGCGGTCTCGGACTTCGGACTCCGCCGCTCGGTGCACCGTCCGATCCAGCGCTGTTCGGTGCTCTGTCCGCATTCTCCGGTCAGCCGGTGGGGCGCTCGCGTTTCGGGAGCTTGGCCACCACCGCGTCGTACGAACCGTCGGCCGCCTCGATCAGCTCGTCGTCCGGGATGCCGCCGGAGAGCCGCAGCGTGTTCCAGCCCGACCGGCCGATGTAGGGGGAGGGGCGTGCGTCGGCCGGGAACCGGTGCAGCCACTCGTCGGCCACCTCCCGGGACGCCCCGCACTTCACCCCGAGACGGGCCTCACCGTCGGGGGAGCCGAGGAACGCGAAGATGCGGCTGCCCACCTTCACCACCTCGTCGCCCTCCCACGGCCGGTCGAGCCAGGCTCCCGGCTTGGCCAGGCAGTAGGCCAGCATCTCCTCGCGCGTCATCGCGTCCTCCCGTGCCGTCGTCCGGCACAGTCTCGCCCGCCGCTGTGACAGCCCGCGCTGCCGGGCGGCCGGTCAGTCGCCGGTGCCGGTGCGGACGGTGAGCCGCTCGTAGCGCTGCCGGGCCGCCTGGGCGCTGCCCAGCCCCAGCCCGAAGGCGATCGCCTGCCAGGTCATGCCCCGCCCGCGGGCCACCTGCAACAGGCCGGCCTCCAGCGCGTCCACCTCGGCCCGCACGTGCGGGATCAGCGTCAGCGCGGCCATCAGGTCGGCCTGGTCGACGGGCTCCTCACCCTCGTCCAGCTCGGCGCCCCCGGCCAGCGCCATCACCAGCGTGGCCGCCTCGTAGGCGTCGGGCACGTCCGGGTGGGCGTAGCGCCGGCGGCGGGAGTTGGTGCCGGCGTGCCGCTCGGCGATCCGCAGCAGCGCCGCGTAGTTGCGGTGCGCCCGGGCCTGGGCAGCATCCGGAGCGGTGAACGGGTCGTTGTCCACGGTGACCATGCCGTCCATCCCACACCCAAGAATGACCTGTTGTCAACACCCTGTTGAAAGTCATTCGTGCACAACGCCGTGCCTCCGGGGCGTGGTGAGAAGACGGCGCGTCATGCACGACAGACGCGCCGCGGGGTGTTCCGGGTTGCCCGGAACGGCCGATTCAGGCCGGTGAGTTCCGCACCGGGGCGGCCGGAGCGGGCCGGCGGCGCGGCGTGTGCCGCCGGTAGACGCTGACGCTGGGCTCGTCCGCCAGCCAGAACCGCCACGGCAGGTCGTGCGCGGCGGCGACCCCGACGCGTGGCCCGGAGACGATCCGCGCCGGGTCGACGGGGCTCGCCGGTGGCGTCAGCAGCAGCGGGCCGCTGCCGTCGATCGCCGAGGTGCCGTTCGCCTCCCGCCCGAGCCCGAGCGCGGTGACCAGCCGGGCCGGCCCGCGGGCCAGCTCCCGGTCGGCGGCGCGCGGCCGGCGCTCGCGAGCGGTCTCGATGCCGTCGACCACCTCGCCCGCGCGCAACAGCACCGCCGCCGCCTCGCCGTCGCGACCGCAGACGATGTTCGCGCACCAGTGCATGCCGAACACGAAGTACACGTAGACGTGCCCGGCGGGCCCGAACATGACCCTGTTGCGCGGCGTCGGCCCGCGGTGGGCGTGCGACGCCGCGTCCTCGCCGGTGCCCGCGTACGCCTCGACCTCGGTGAGCCGGACGGTGACGCCGCCGGACGACACGGTCCAGCCGAGCAGCGTCCGCGCGGTGTCGGCGACCTGCGCGGCGGGTGCGTCGAGCCAGGGGTACGTCATCGCGGCAAGGGTAGTCGGTGGGCGGCGCGTGATCCGGGCCACGCGGGGGTGGGCGGCCACCGGAATAGTTGACTCGTCAAATATGTTGTGAGGAGCGATCCCGGGCCGACCGGTCCGGACCCCACGCGAGGAGCTGGTCATGCAGTTCGGAGTCTTCACCGTCGGTGACGTCACCGTCGACCCCACGAACGGGCGGATGCCGTCCGAGCGTGAGCGGATCAAGGCCATGACCGCCATCGCGCTCAAGGCCGAAGAGGTCGGCCTCGACGTCTTCGCCACCGGCGAGCACCACAACCCGCCGTTCGTGCCGTCGTCGCCGACCACCATGCTCGGCTGGATCGCCGCGCGCACCGAACGGCTGCTGCTGTCCACCTCGACCACGCTGATCACCACGAACGACCCGGTGAAGATCGCCGAGGACTATGCGATGCTCCAGCACCTTGCCGACGGCCGGGTGGACCTGATGATGGGCCGCGGCAACACCGGCCCGGTCTACCCGTGGTTCGGGCAGGACATCCGCAACGGCATCCCGCTGGCCATCGAGAACTACGACCTGCTGCACCGGCTGTGGCGCGAGGACGTGGTCGACTGGAAGGGCCGGTTCCGTACGCCGCTGCAGTCGTTCACCTCGACCCCGCGCCCGCTCGACGGCGTACCGCCGTTCGTCTGGCACGGCTCCATCCGCAGCCCGGAGATCGCCGAGCAGGCCGCGTACTACGGCGACGGCTTCTTCGCCAACCACATCTTCTGGCCCAAGGAGCACACCCAGCGGATGGTCGGCCTCTACCGGGAGCGGTACGCGCACTACGGCCACGGCTCGCCGGACCAGGCCGTCGTCGGCCTCGGCGGGCAGGTGTTCATGCGCCGCAACTCCCAGGACGCGGTACGCGAGTTCCGCCCCTACTTCGACAACGCCCCGGTCTACGGGCACGGGCCGTCGCTGGAGGAGTTCACCCGCGAGACGCCGCTGACCGTGGGCAGCCCGCAGCAGGTCATCGACCGCACGCTGGGCTTCCGCGAGTACGTCGGCGACTACCAGCGGCAGCTGTTCCTGATCGACCACGCCGGGCTGCCGCTGAAGACGGTGCTGGAGCAGCTCGACCTGCTGGGCGAGGAGGTGGTGCCGGTGCTGCGCAAGGAGTTCGACTCGCTGCGTCCCGCGCACGTGCCCGAGGCGCCCACCCACGCGAGTCTGCTGGCCGCCCGCGACGCCGCCCCGGCCGGGGAGCAGCGATGACCAGCCGTACCCTCGCGGTCGTCTCGGCCGGTCTCGGCCAGCCGTCGTCGACCCGCCTGCTCGCCGACCAGCTCGCCGCGGCCGCCCGCGACGAGCTGGCCGGCCGCGGCGCCACTGTGGAACTGCGCGTGGTCGAGCTGCGCGAGCACGCCCACGACGTGGTGAACCACCTGCTCACCGGCTTCGCCCCGGCCGCGCTGCGGCGGACGCTCGACGAGGTGGCGGCCGCCGACGGGCTGATCGCGGTGACGCCGATCTTCAACGCGTCGTACAACGGGCTGTTCAAGTCGTTCTTCGACGTGGTCGACCGGGACGCGCTCGCCGGCAAGCCGGTGCTGCTCGGGGCGACCGGCGGCACCGCCCGGCACTCGCTGGCGCTGGAGCACGCGGTCCGGCCGATGTTCACGTACCTGCGGGCGGCGACACTGCCCACAGCGGTCTTCGCCGCACCGGAGGACTGGGCCGGCGACGACGGCGACAGCGCGCTGCGGTCCCGGATCCGCCGGGCCGGAGCCGAGCTGGCCGAGCAGGTGGACCGCCGCCCGCCCGCGACCGGCGCGGCCGACCCGTTCGCGCTCACCACCGACTTCGCCGACCTGCTCGCCGGCCGCGACCCTTCCTGACGCCTGGAGGTCGGCGCGGACGACAGCTGCCGGCAGTGGCCGTCGCCGGAGAACCACGCCGGAGAGCTCGTTATGACTGAGAGGCATAAATATGCCTCTCAGTCATAACGCTTGCAGGACATCTCTCTGGCCGGGCGGACCGGAGCGGGCCGGCCAGCCGCGCGGCGCGTCAGTCCTCGGCCGGCTCCGGCCGGTGGGCGACGAGCACCGGGCAGTGGGAGTGCTGCACCAGCGCCTGGCTGACCGAGCCGAGCAGCAGCCCGGCGAAGCCGCCCCGGCCCCGGGAACCGACCACCACGAGCGACGCCTCACCGCTGGCCTTCCGGAGCGCGGTCTCCGGCGAGGCGGCGGTCACGGCCCGTTCCGCCACGCGCAGGTCCGGGTGCGCCGCCCGGACCCGGGCCGCGGCCTCGGCCAGCAGCCCGGCCGCCTCGGCCCGCGCCGCGGTGGACGCCTCCGCCGCGACCTCCGGCGCGACTGCGCCGCGTTCCGGCGACCGGACGTGCATCAGCACCAGCTCCGCGTCGCGCCGGTCGGCCTCGTCCGCCGCCAGCTCGATCGCGTACGCGGCCGAGTCGGAACCGTCCACGCCGACCAGCACCGGACCGTCCACCGGGATCGGCTGCTCCTCCGGGCGGACGATCAGCACCGGGCAGTGCCCGTGCTGCGCGAGCTGCCCGCTGACCGAGCCGAGCAGCAGGCCGGCGAAGCCGCCCACGCCCCGGCTGCCCACCACGACCAGTTCGGCGCGGCGGGACTCCTCGACCATCGTGGCGCCCGGGCCGCCGGCGACCTGGCGTACCTGCACCCGCAGGCCCGGGTGCCGCTCGGCCAGGTCGGCGGCGACCGACTCCAGCATCTTCTCCGACTCCGCGGTGGGCGCCGGCACCCCCAGGTCGTACGGGTTGAGCGGCACGCCGTACCCCATCGGGTGCAGGTAGCCGTGCACGAGCAGCAGCGGCCGGGAACGGGCGACGGCGGTCGCGGCGGCCAGGTCGGCGGCGGCCAGGCTGGACGGCGATCCGTCCACTCCCGCCACGACGGGTCGGTTCATCTGGTGCTTTCCCTCCGGTCGGCTCAGGCCATTGTGGCGCTGCCGGCCCCGCCCGGGCCGGGGAACCGGCTCAGTGGGTCCGGTCGCCCCGGTGCCGGACGACGGCGAGCGGGCTGTGGCAGTGGTGCAGCACGGCGTGGCTGACCGAGCCGAGCAGCAGCGCACCGAGGCTACCGCGCCCGTGCGCGCCGACCACCGTCAGCTGCGCGCCGACGGACTCCTCGACGAGCACCCGGGACGGGGTGGCGGCGGCGACCAGCTTCGGCCGTACCGTGACCTCCGGGTACCGCTCGGCCCAGCCGGCGATCGCCTCGGCCAGCACCCGCTGCTCGTCGGCGCGCAGCTCCTGCGGGTCGTACGCCAGCGGCACGACGTCGCCGAACGCCTCCCGGTAGGTCACCGGCTGCGGGTACAGCCAGGTGTGCACCACGACCAGCTCGGCGCCGCGCGCCGCGGCCTCGGCGAACGCGAACCCGACCGCCTCGTTCGACAGCGCGGAGCCGTCCACGCCGACCACCACCGGGCCGTCGGCGCGGGCCTCACCCCGGGCCACGAGCACCGGGCAGTCCGCGCGGGCGGAGAGCTGCACCGCGGCGGAGCCGACGAGCAGCTCGGCGAAGCCGCCCAGTCCCCGGTGACCCAGCACGAGCAGCGCGGCGTCGCGGCTCTCCCGCAGCAGCACCGCCACCGGACCGCCGTCGACGACCGCGCCGGTCACCGCCAGCTCCGCGTCGACCTTGCGGGCCTCGTCCACCGCCTCCTCGACCAGCTTCTCGGCCTCCTGGCGCAGCTCGATGTCGGGCAGCACCGGGGCGACCATGCCCAGCGGCGTGCCGACCAGGGGCCACAGGAAGGCGTTCACCACCCGCAGCGGCCGGTGCCGCAGCACCGCCTCGCGTGCGGCCAGCCGTACCGCGTCCAGCGCGGACGGGGAGCCGTCCACGCCCACCACGACGGGGGCACCGGTTCTGTCGGTCATCACGTCCTCCTTCGGTTCCCCCTCAGCCTGCGCCGACGGCCCCCACCTGGGCAGAGTCGATCCGCCCGGCACGTCCGGGACCATCGGCCCCTACCGGTCGGGCCGGCGGCGGGGTGGAATGGGACCAGTGCTCCCCTCCTGTCGACCCTGGAGGCGCGATGACCCCGCTGGAGATGCTCCGCGTCCACCCCTTCCTGGCCGGGCTGCCCGACGAGTGGCTGCCCCGGCTCACCGGTTACGCCCGCCCGGTGGTCTGGCACCCCGGGCACCGGCTGTTCCGCACCGGCCAGCCGGCCGACCGGTTCTGGCTGGTCCGCGGCGGCCAGGTGGCGCTGGACTTCCCGGTGCCGGGCCGCGGTGACGTGGGCATCGAGACGATCGGGCCGGGCGGCGTGCTCGGCTGGTCCTGGCTGTTCCCGCCGTACCGCTGGCAGTTCGGCGCGGTCGCCACCCAGCGCAGCACCGCCGTCGAACTCGACGCCGACGGGGTACGCCGGCTGATGGAGTCCGACGACACGCTCGGCCGTCAGCTCACCACCCGGTTCATGAGCGTGGTGGTGGACCGCCTCCAGGCGTCCCGGGTCCGGCTGCTCGACCTGTACGGCTACCCGACAGCCGCGGCGAGCTGAACCGGCGCGCCGTCAGGTGACGGTGAGACCGCGGGCGGCGAACTGGCCGCGTACCCGGGTCAGCAGGCCGGCATCGGGCGGCTCGGTGTCCGCCAGCGGGAACGTCAGGCCCAGCTCGGCGTACTTGTGGGCGCCGAGCCGGTGGAACGGCAGCACCTCGACGCGCTGCACCGTCGCCAGCCCGGCGGCCACGTCGGCCACCCGCTCCACCTCGTCGACCGCGTCGGTCAGCCCGGGCACCAGCACGTACCGGATCCAGATGGGCGTACCCCGGTCGGCGAGCCGTTGCGCGAACCGCAGCGTCGGCGCGAGCCGGCCGGTGCCGGTGACCCGGCGGTACGTCTGCGGGTTGCCCGCCTTCACGTCGAGCAGCACCAGGTCGGTGGCGTCCAGCAGCGCGTCGTCGGCGCGGACGCCGAGGAAGCCGGACGTGTCGAGCGCGGTGTGCAGGCCGAGGTCGTCGTGGCAGCGGCGTAGCAGTTCCCGGGTGAACGCCGGTTGCAGCAGCGGCTCCCCGCCGCTGACCGTGACGCCACCACCCGCCACCTGGATGAAGCGGCGGTACCGGGTGGCGAGCGTGACCATCTCGTCCACCGTGCGGCGGCGACCGCTGCGGCCGTACCAGGTGTCCGGGCTGTGGCAGTAGCGGCAGCGCAGCGGGCAGCCGGCCAGGAAGACCACGAACCGGGTGCCCGGCCCGTCCACCCCGACCGAGGTGTCCCACGAGTGCACCGCGCCGGTGACGGCACCCGGTGCCGCCGGAGTCACCTCCGGCGGCGCGGGCGGGCGGCCGTTCACAGCGACCCGTGGAAGGTCCGCGACACCACGTCGCGCTGCTGCTCCGGCGTGAGCCGGACGAAGTTCACCGCGTACCCGGACACCCGGACGGTGAGCTGCGGGTACCGCTCCGGGTGCGCCATCGCGTCCAGCAGCGTGGCCCGGTCCAGCACGTTGACGTTGAGGTGGAACCCGCCGGCGTCGGCGTAGCCGTCGAGCACACCGGCCAGGTTCGCGATCCGCTCGTCGCGGGTGTGACCCAGGCCGTCCGGCGTCACGGTGCCGGTCAGCGAGATGCCGTCGCGGGCCGCGTCGTACGGCAGCTTCGCCACCGACAGCGCCGAGGCGACCAGACCGTGCGTGTCCCGCCCGTTCATCGGGTTCGCCCCCGGCGCGAACGGCTCACCGGCGCGCCGGCCGTCCGGCGTGTTGCCGGTGTGCTTGCCGTACACCACGTTCGAGGTGATGGTGAGCACCGACATGGTCAGCTCCGCGTCGCGGTACGTGCGCTGCCGGCGCAGCTTCTCCGCGAACGTCTCGACCAGCCACACCGCGATCTCGTCGGCCCGGTCGTCGTCGTTGCCGTACGTCGGGAACTCGCCCTCGACGGCGAAGTCGACGGCCAGGCCGGTGGCGTCGCGCAGCACCTTCACCCGGCCGTACCGGATGGCCGACAGGCTGTCCACGGCGACCGACAGGCCGGCGATGCCGGTGGCCATGAACCGGCGCACCGGGTGGTCGTGCAGCGCCATCTCCAGCCGCTCGTACGCGTACCTGTCGTGCTGGTGGTGGATCACGTTCAGCGCGTCCACGTACGTCTGCGCCAGCCAGTCCAGTGTCCGGTCGTACGCGGCCAGCACCTCGTCGTAGTCGAGCGTCTCGCCGCCGACCGGCGCGGCCGGCGGGGCCACCTGCGTGCCGGTCAGCTCGTCCCGGCCGCCGTTGATCGCGTACAGCAGCGCCTTCGCCAGGTTCGCCCGGGCGCCGAAGAACTGCATGTCCCGGCCGACCCGCATGGCCGACACGCAGCAGGCGATCGCGGTGTCGTCGTCGTACGCCGGGCGGATCAGCTCGTCGTTCTCGTACTGGATGGCGCTGGTGTCCAGCGACACCTGGGCGCAGAACCGCTTGAACCCCTCGGGCAGCCGCGGCGACCAGAGCACAGTCAGGTTCGGCTCGGGCGCCGGGCCGAGGTTGTAGAGCGTCTGGAGATAGCGGAACGCGGTGCGGGTGACCAGCGGCCGGCCGTCCGCGCCCATCCCGCCGAGCGACTCGGTGACCCAGGTCGGGTCGCCGGAGAACAGCTGGTCGTACTCGGGGGTGCGCAGGAAGCGGATGATCCGCAGCTTGATCACGAAGTCATCGATCAGCTCCTGCGCGCCGCTCTCGTCGAGCCGCCCCTCGGCGATGTCCCGCCGCAGGTACGCGTCGACGAACCCGGCGGTGCGGCCGAGCGACATCGCGGCGCCGTTCTGCTCCTTCGTGGCGGCCAGGTAGGCGAAGTAGAGCCACTGGATCGCCTGCGCGCCGGTGGCGGCCGGGCGGGAGATGTCGAAGCCGTACGAGGCGGCCATCTCCTTCAGCTCACCGAGCGCGCGGATCTGCTCGGCCAGTTCCTCCCGGTCGCGGATCACGTCGTCGGTGCTGCGCCGGTCGTCCAGCGCCGCCTTGAGCGCGCGGCGCTCCTCGACCAGCCGGTCCACGCCGTACAGCGCCACCCGGCGGTAGTCGCCGATGATCCGCCCGCGCCCGTACGCGTCGGGCAGCCCGGTGATCACGTGCGAGCGCCGCGCGGCCAGCACGTTCGCCGGGTACGCGTCGAAGACCGCGTCGTTGTGCGTGCGGCGGTACCGGGTGAAGATCTCGTGCACCCGCGGGTCCGGTTCGCGTCCGTACGCCCGCAGCGCCGTCTCCACCATCCGCAGCCCGCCGGCCGGCATGATCGCCCGCCGCAGCGGCGCGTCGGTCTGCAACCCGACGATCAGCTCCCGCTCCCGGTCGATGTAGCCCGGTGCGTGCGAGGTGATGGTCGACGGGGTGGCCGCGTCGACGTCGTACACGCCGCGCCGCCGCTCCTCGCCGAACATCTCCCGCAGCCGGTCCCACACCGCGAGCGTGCGCGGCGTCGGCCCGGTGAGGAACGACGCGTCCCCGGTGTACGGCTCGTGGTTGCGGCGGACGAAGTCGGCCACGTCGACTGTCTCCTGCCATGCTCCGGCGTGGAATCCGCGCCAGGGGGCCAGGGGTTCGGTGGCGGTCATGTCGGTCCCTCTCCGGGCGTCGGCGGTGGCCCGGTCCCCGCCGGGTGCGGGGACCGGGGACGGGGGTCAGGGCTGGAGCACGAGCCGGGCGGCGACCCGGCCGGCGAGGACGTCGTCCACCGCGTCGTTGATGTCGTCCAGCTTGCGGGTCTCGTAGACGACCCGGGTGCGGCCGGCGGCGTGCAGCGCGAAGACCTCGGCCAGGTCGGCGCGGGTGCCGACGATCGAGCCGAGCACCGTGATGCCCTTGAGTACCGTCTCGAAGACGGGCAGGGTGATCGCGTTGTCGGCGGGCAGCGACACCAGCACCAGCCGGCCGCCGCGGCGCAGCGAGCGGTGCGCCTGCTCGATGACCCGAGGGCTCGCGGCGAGCACGATCGCCACGTCCACGCCGCCCAGCGCGGTGATCCGCTCGACCGGGTCGGTGGTGGCGGCGTCGACCGTGTGCGCGGCGCCGAGCGAGGTGGCCAGTTCCAGCTTCTCGGTGGTCACGTCCACCGCGATCGTCTCGGCGCCGAAGATCTGGGCGTACTGCTGGGCGAGGTGCCCCAGGCCGCCGATGCCGAAGATCGCGACCCGCTCGCCCGGCCGCACCCCGGCGACCTTGACGGCCTTGTACGTGGTGACGCCCGCGCAGGTCAGCGGCGCGGCCTCGAACGGGTCCACGCCGTCGGGCACGCGCACCGCGTACCGGGCGGCGGCGACCGCGTACTCGGCGTGCGCGCCGTCGATGCTGTAGCCGGTGTTGCGCTGCGACTCGCACAGCGTCTCCCAGCCGGTCACGCAGTACTTGCAGGTGCCGCAGGCCCAGCCGAGCCAGGGCAGCGCGACGCGGTCGCCGACGGCGTGCTCGGTGACGCCGGGGCCGACCTGCTCGACCAGGCCGACGCCCTCGTGTCCGGGGACGAACGGCGGAGTGGGCTTCACCGGCCACTCGCCGCGGGCGGCGTGGATGTCGGTGTGGCAGAGTCCGCTGGCTTCGATGCGGACCAGGATCTCGCCCGGGCCGACCTCCGGCACGGGACGCTCGGTGATCTCCATCGGACGGTCGAACGCGGTGACGACACTGGCGCGCATCGGGGGCCTCCCTCTCTCGTTCTCCCCCTCAGCGTCGTCCACCCGGGAGCGTCCGGGCAGGGGCGCAGGACCGCGGTGACCCGGGACCAACGGCCCTCCTCGCGGGCGCGCGGGGGAACGGCGGTACGGCCGCCGGTGACGTACCGGCGGCCGTATCCCTGGGGTGTTCAGCGGTCGACGACCAGGCGGCGGGCCCGCAGCAGGCGCGCCCACCAGGGCCTGTGGTCCGGGCGCAGCCGCGGCGCCGGCACGCCGCGCAGGCTGACCCATCCGCCCGGACCCATGGTGACGGTGCCGACCGACGGCGGGCGGCGCCGCGACCACACCGCCACGGCGGCGGTGAGCGCGGCCACCGCGAACGCGCCGGTGGCGGCGGCGACCAACTGGTCGGGTTCGACCACGCGCCGGTAGCGGACCCGGCCGCCGGCCGCGACGAAGACGCCGACCGGGCGGCCGTCGCGGTTCACCGGCACCAGCGCGGCGTCCCCGGGCAGCTCCAGCACCGGGCCGACCGGCCCGGCCGGGGCGGGCGCGGGAGTCGCGGCCTGCGGCGGCGCGGGCCGGGGGAGCGGCGTGACAGCCGGTCCGGTCGGGTTGAAGATGGCGGTCATGGTGCTGCCCTCCTAGCGGGAGTCGGACTTCTCGGTGCGGGCCTCGACGGCGGCCCGGCCGGCGGCCAGCCGCGCCACCGGCACCCGGTACGGCGAGCAGGAGACGTAGTCGAGCCCGGCGTCGGCGAAGAACCCGATCGAGTCCGGATCGCCGCCGTGCTCACCGCAGACGCCGACGGTCAGGTCCGCCCGGGCCGCCCGCCCCTCGGCGACGGCGAGGCGGACCAGCCGGCCCACGCCGGTGGCGTCGATGCTCTCGAACGGCGACACCGGGAAGATCCCCCGTTCCAGGTACGTGGAGAAGAACGCGCCCTCCACGTCGTCCCGGGAGAACGCCCAGGTCATCTGCGTCAGGTCGTTGGTGCCGAAGGAGAAGAAGTGCGCCTCGGCGGCGATGTCCCCGGCGGTCAGCGCCGCCCGGGGCGTCTCGATCATGGTGCCGACCGGGATGTCCGGTGCGTCAGGCACCTCGGCCAGCACCCGCCGTGCCTCGTCCGCCACCGCGGCGAGTTCCCGCACGTCACCGACAAGCGGCACCATGATCTCCGGGCGCGGGTCACCGCCGGCCCGGACCCGCTGCGCGGCCGCCTCGGCCAGCGCCCGCACCTGCATCGCGAACAGGCCCGGCACCACCAGTCCGAGCCGTACGCCCCGGAGCCCCAGCATCGGGTTCGTCTCGTGCATGCGCCGCACCGCCGCCAGCAGCACGCCGTCGTGGCCCGGTTCCTCGCCGCGCGCCTGCGCGCCCGCCACCCGGGCGGTCAGCTCGGCGAGCGGAGGCAGGAACTCGTGCAGCGGCGGGTCGAGCAGCCGTACGGTCACCGGCAGCCCGTCCATCGCGGTGAGCAGTCCGAGGAAGTCGGCCCGCTGCAACGGCAGCAGCTCGTCCAGCGCGGCGCCGACCTCGGCCGGGCCGTCGGCCAGGATCAACCGCTCGACCAGTTCCCGGCGCTCGCCGAGGAACATGTGCTCGGTGCGGCACAGCCCGATCCCGGCGGCGCCCAGCTCGCGGGCCCGGCGGGCGTCGTCCGGGGTGTCCGCGTTGGCGCGGACGCCGAGCGTGCGGACCGCGTCGGCGTGCCCGAGCAGCCGGTGCACGGCGGCGACCAGCGGGTCGGCCTCCGGCCGCAGCTCACCGGTCAGGTACCGGGCCACCGGGGACGGCTGCACCGGCACCTCGCCGAGCCAGATCCGCCCGCTGGTCCCGTCGATCGAGATCAGGTCGCCGGCGCGCACCACCTGCTCGCCCACGGCGAACTCGCCGCGCTCGACGTCGATGCGCAGCGCCTCCGCGCCGCACACGCAGGTCCGGCCCATGCCCCGCGCCACCACCGCGGCGTGCGAGGTCTTCCCACCGCGCGAGGTGAGCACCCCGGCCGCGGCGATCATGCCGGGCAGGTCGTCCGGGTTGGTCTCCGGCCGGACCAGGATCACCGGTCCGTCGGCCGCCGCCGCGGCGGCGGAGTCGAACACCACCCGCCCGACCGCGGCGCCGGGCGAGGCGCCGACGCCGACCGCGAGCGGCTCGGGCGCGCCGGCGGCGTCGAAGGCCGGGAACATCAGCTGGGCGAGCTGCGCCCCGCTGACCCGGGTCAGCGCCTCGTCGGCCGTGATCAGGCCCTCCTCGGCCAGTTGCGCGGCGATCACGAACGCCGCCGCCGCGGTGCGCTTGCCGACCCGGGTCTGGAGCATCCACAGCCGGCCGCGCTCGATGGTGAACTCGACGTCGCACAGGTCGCGGTAGTGCCGCTCCAGCGTCGCCATGATCTCCCGCAGCCGGTGGAAGCTCGCCGGGTCCAGCCGCTCCAGCTCGGTCAGCGGCACCGTGTTGCGGATGCCCGCCACCACGTCCTCGCCCTGCGCGTCGGTCAGGTAGTCGCCGTACACGCCGGGGGCGCCGGTGGCCGGGTCGCGGGTGAACGCCACACCGGTGCCGGAGTCCGGGCCGAGGTTGCCGAACACCATCGCCATCACGTTGACGGCGGTGCCCAGGTCGTCCGGGATACGTTCCTGCCGCCGGTAGATCCGGGCCCGCTCCGAGTGCCAGGACTCGAACACCGCGCGCACGGCCAGGAACAGCTGCTCGTGCGGGGCCTGCGGGAAGTCGTGCCCGACGTGCCGGGTGAAGATCTTCTTGTACGTCTCGACCAGGTCGCGCAACTGGTCGGCGCCCGGCCCGCCCGGCCCGGCGGTGGCCCGCAGCGCGGCCAGCTCGTGCTCGAACTCCTCGGCCGGGATGCCGTGCACGGTCCGGCCGAACATCTGGATCAGCCGCCGGTACGAGTCCCAGGCGAACCGCTCGTCGCCGGTGCGGGCGGCCAGCCCGGCCACGGTGGTGTCGTTGAGCCCGATGTCGAGGATCGTCTCCATCATCCCCGGCATCGAGTACCGCCCGCCGGAGCGCACCGCCAGCAGCAGCGGGTCACGTGGGTCGCCCAGCCACCGGTCCAGCCGCGCCTCGACCTCCCGCAGATGCGCGTTGATCTCCTCGTACAGGCCGTCCGGCGGCGCACCGGTGGCCAGGTACGCCCGGCACGCGTCGGTGGTGACTGTGAACCCGGGCGGCACCGGCAACCCGAGCCGGGTCATCTCGGCGAGGTTCGCGCCCTTGCCGCCGAGCAGGTCGGCCCGGCTGCGGTCACCCTCGATGAAGTCGTAGACGTACTTCGACATGGTCCGGCCTCCTCGGCTGAGTCGTTCCACCTCCTTGGTAGCCGGGCCGGGCGGCGGCGCGGCAGGGCCGGACGGGACACACACCGGGCCGGAGGTCCCGAGAGTGTCGGGGGGTGCCCGTATCGTTCCGGCCGTGACCAACGAGGTGCTGCTCCGCCCGGTGCGCGACGACGACCTGCCCGCCTTCTTCGCCCACGAGCAGGACCCGCAGGCGAACTGGATGGCCGCGTTCGGCCCGAAGGACCCGTCCGACCGGGCCGCGTTCGACGCGCACTGGGCGCGCATCCGCGCCGACGAGCGGATCGTGAACCGCGCCGTCGTCGTCGGCGGCCGGCTGGTCGGGCGGGTGGCCGCGTTCCCGGTCGGCGAGCAGACCGAGGTCAGCTACTGGATCGACGCGGCGCACTGGGGGCGGGGCCACGCCACCGCCGCGCTGCGCGCGCTGCTGCGCGAGGTGCCGCACCGGCCGCTGCACGCTCGCGCCGCGAAGGACAACGCCGCCTCGCTCGCGGTGCTGCGCAAGTGCGGCTTCGTCGTGATCGGCGAGGACTCCGGGTACGCCGCGGGCCGCGGCACCGAGGTCGAGGAGTACGTCCTGGAGCTGCCCGCCGAGGGGTCTGACCAGGCAAACCGCTAGTCTCCCCGAGTGAACTGGCTGGAACTCGTCGGCTGGGCCGGCTCCGCGCTGCTGGTCTGGTCCCTGCTGCAGACCCGGATCCTGCGGCTGCGCGCGCTCAACCTGGTCGGCTGCCTCATCCTGATCGGCTACAACACCGCCGTGCAGGTCTGGCCGATGGTCGGGCTGAACGTGGTGCTCGCCGTGATCAACGTCTGGTACCTGCGCAAGCTGCTGGCCACCCGGCACGACGAGCAGACCTACCAGGTGGTCGAGGTGGGCACCGGCGACGCGTTCCTGGCGCACACGCTGCGGGTGCACGCCGCCGACATCGCCCGGTTCAACCCGGGCTTCCACTGGGATCCGGCCGCCGCCGACCGCTCGGCGTTCCTCGTGGTACGCGCCGACGAGGTGGTCGGCGTGATGCTCTCGCACGCCGAACCGGGCGGCGTGGCCCAGATCGACCTGGACTACGTGACACCGCCGTTCCGCGACTTCACGCCGGGGGAGTTCGTCTACCGGCGCAGCCGGCTGTTCACCGACCGGGGCTTCCGCCGGGTGGTCAGCCCGCCCGGCATGATCGCCCCCTACTACCACCGGCTCGGGTTCCGCCCCGAGGGCGGCGCGTACGTGCTCGACCTGCCGGCCCCCGCCACGAGCGGGTGAACTCGGCACCCGCCGCCCGACGCTCAGTGATCACACAGGATTCAGGCGCGGGCCCGCGGGGCAACAGAGGGCCACGCCGACCGGATCTACCGGCCGGCGAGTCGGCCATCGGCCGACCCGGATCGGGCCGAGGGAGATAACCGGTCGTGCAGAGCTACTGGAGCCAGCTTGCCCTGGTCGGTGTGCTGGTGATCCTCAACGCGGTGTTCGCCGGCAGCGAGATGGCCCTGGTCTCCCTGCGCGACAGCCAGGTGCAGCGGCTGGAGCGCAGCAGCCGCGGCGGACGGACCCTCGCCCGTCTCGCGAAGGACCCGAACCGGTTCCTGGCCACGATCCAGATCGGCATCACACTCGCCGGGTTCCTGGCCTCCGCCGCCGCCGCGGTGTCCCTGGCCCGGCCGCTCGTCCCGCTGTTGGGCGTCTTCGGCAACGCCGCCGAGACCGTCGCCATCGTCGCGGTCACGCTGGTGCTCACGTTCGTCACTCTCGTCTTCGGTGAGCTGGCCCCGAAGCGGATCGCCATGCAGTCGGCCGAGCGGTGGGCGCTGCTGGTGGCCCGTCCGCTGGACGTGCTGTCCAGCATCACCCGGCCCGCCGTCTGGCTGCTGGGCGCGACCACCGACCTGGTGGTACGCCTGTTCGGCCTGGACCCGAAGGCCGAGCCGGACGAGATCGGCCCGGACGAGCTGCGCGACATCGTGGCCGGCAACCACGGCTTCACCAAGGAACAGCGCACGATCATCGCCGGCGCGGTGGAGATCGCCGACCGGCAGTTGCGGGCGGTGCTCGTACCCCGGTTGCAGGTCTTCACGCTCGACAGCGGCACCACCGCGGAGGCCGCGCGGCTCGTCCTGGCGGCGACCGGCCACTCCCGGGCGCCGGTGGTCCGCCACGGCGGCCTGGACGAGGCGGTGGGCGTGATCCACCTGCGGGACCTGGTCGGCGTCTCCGACGACCGGCCGGTCGACGAGATCGCCCGACCGCCGATGCTGCTGCCCGACTCGCTGCCCGTGGTCGACGCGCTGCGCCAGTTCAAGGCCGAGCGCCAGCACATCGCGCTCGTGGTCGACGAGCGCGGCGCGGTCGACGGGATCGTGACGCTGGAGGACATCCTGGAGGAGATCGTCGGCGAGATCTACGACGAGACCGACCGGGACCTGCGCGCCGTGCGCACCGAGGCCGACGGCACGCTGGTGCTGCCCGGCACGTTCCCGGTGCACGACCTGACCGACCTCGGCGTGGAGCTGCCGAACCGGCCGGCGGGCGACTACACCACTGTCGCCGGGCTGGTGCTGATCTGCCTCGGGCACATCCCGACGGTGGCGGGGGAGCAGGTGACCGTGGACGGCTGGGAGCTGTCGGTGGCCGACGTCGACCAGCGGGCCATCACCGAGGTGCACGTCCGCCGCCGCGGCCGCCACGACGGCTCCCCGGACGGCGACACCACCGACGGCGCCGCCGGCCCGGCCGACGCCCCCGAACTCGACGAGGCACGCCGCTGACCGGCCCCGGCCGGTCCCCCGGCGCCCGGCTCAGCGGTGCCCGGCCGGCGGGCCGAACGGGAAGCCGGGCACCGGCGGAAGCAGCTGCACCGCGTCGGCGGGCAGCTGGCGGGTGCTCCGCCCGACCAACCGGGCGATCACCCGCAGCAGCCACGGCCCGGACGGGTGCAGCTCGGGGCCGATCAGCCGGCTGATCACCCGGGTCCACCAGTGCCCGGCGACGATCACGTCGGTGATCCGCAGCCGGTCCGGCGGCCACCCGCCGCGCACCACCACGTCCACCACCCGGCCCAGCCGCCGCCCGTGCAGGTCGTACGCGGTGCGGCCGAGCAGCTCACCCGCTCGCACGACCGGACCCCGGAATGCGCTCGATCAGGTGCCGGCGCAGCCACGCCTCCACTGGTGACGGCGGCAGGTCCGTCGCCGGGCAGCGCAGCCGCACCGCACTGTCCACCCGGGCGACCTGGGACAGCGGTACGCGCAACGGCGGCACCGGCGGGTCGTCGGTGAACCGGTCCGCCACCGCCACCAGCAGCCGCCCGACCCGCCCGCCGATCCGCTCGCCGAGCGCGCCCTGCCCGGTGAGCAGGCTGTCCACGTACGGGTAGCCCTCGTCGTCGACAGCGAACGCGATGTCGTCGACGCGCCCGACCAGCAACCCGTCCACGTCGACGATCTGCCGGTCGAGCAGCCGCCTGGCGAGCTGAACCCTCATGGCCCCATCCCCGTCATGATCGCCAGTGGGATCGCCGCCACCGAGGCCGCGACGATGAGCAGCAGGAACACCGCGCCGAGCAGGTTCAGCCACCGCCCGTTGACCCGGTCGCCGAGATACCCGCGGTCGTTGGCCACGACCAGGATCGGCAGGTACGTCAGCGGCAGCACCACCGCGCTCAGCACCAGCATGTACTCGGTCAGCCGCACCGGGTCCACAGTCGTCATCAGGATCACCACACCGAGCAGCAGACCGACGAGCAGCACGCTGTGGAACCGGGCCGCCTCCCGGGGGCGGACCCGCTTGCCCCACTGCCACCCGAAGTACTGCGCCGCCGCGTACGCCGCCGACAGCCCGGTCTCCAGCGCCGCGCCGAACGTCACCGCGAAGAACGCCAGCACCGCGGCGGCCAGGCCGGCGCCGCCGAGCGCCGTCGCCACCGGCCGCGCCACCTCGTCGAGCGTGCCCAACGACGCCTCGGACGGGTGGTAGGCCACCGTCGCCACGGCGACCAGCGACAACGCCAGGAACCCGCCCACCGGGAAACCGATCAGCACGTTCGAGCGGGCCCGCGCCAGGTCCGCCGTGCCCCACCGCTCCTCGACGCCGCCGGAGGAGAAGAAGAACACCTCGTACGGGCTCACAGTCGAGGCGAACAACGCCACAGCCACGAACCAGTACAGCGGCCAGCCGTGCCCGGACGCGCTGACCTGCCACACGCCTTGCCCGAGTGCCGGCCAGTCGGTCGGCAGCGCCACCAGCGCGACAGCGAACACCAGCAGGGTCAGCCCGGCCAGGCCGAAGATCCGCTCCATCAGCTCGAACCGCAGCCGCCACAGCACCAGCCAGACGGCCAGCGCCGCGAGCGGCACCCAGAACAGGTGGCTCAGCCGGGTCGCCAGTTGCAGCGCCAGCGCCACCCCGCCCAGCTCCGCGGCGAGCGTGACCACAGTGACCAGCCACGACGCGACCAGGTTGAGCAGCGCCACGCGCGGCCCGAGACGCTCCCGGACCAGGTCGAACACCGCCCGTCCGCTCACCGCCGCGATCCGGCCGGCCATCTCCGCGTACGCGCAGATGCCGACCACCCCGACCAGCAGCACCCAGGTGTGGGCCATGCCGAACAGCGCGCCGGCCTGACTGGCCGCCACCAGGTCACCGATGTCGACGAAGCCGCCGACCGCCGACAGCACGCCGAGCGTGGCGGCGAACAGCTTCCTCACGTCGGATCGGGAGCGGATGTCCTCACCGAGGCGACGATATCGGCGTCAGTGCCCCTTTTCGGGCTGAATCGGCGAGCCCGCGGATGTCAGGCGGCGGTGAGGTTCTGCAGCCGTACCTGACCGCGCGCCACCAGCCGGCCGTCGGCGTCGGTGATCTCCACGAGCCAGAGCTGCTGGCTGCGGCCCCGGTGCACCGGCGTGCCGACAGCCGTCAGCTCGCCGTCGCGCACCGCGCGCAGGAAGTCGGTCTGGTTCGACACCCCGACCACGTTGCCCTTGTCGCCCAGCCAGAGTGCGCCGCCGATGCTCGCCGCCGTCTCCACCACCGAGCAGTAGACGCCGCCGTGCTGGATCCCGTACGGCTGGTGCAGCTCCGGGCGCACCTTCCAGCGGATCACCACCCGGTCCCCGCTGACCTCGTCGAACGTCAGGCCCAGCAGGGCCACGAAGCCACCGGTCATGTTCGGCATGTCCACCGCGGTTCCTCCTCGCGTTCGACGGCGCCGCCAGCCTAGTCGGCCGCACCTCGGCAAACCCGGTACGGGCCGGGCCCGGTGATGGGGGAGAATCGGTGACCGTGACCGACAGCAACCTCCCGCAGGGGCGGGACTCCCTGACCGACGACCTGCTGTGGCGGGGCCTGATCCAGGACTCGACCGGCCTCGACGAACTGCGCGAGCTGCTCGACGGCGGGAGCACCACCTTCTACGTGGGCTTCGACCCCACCGCGCCGAGCCTGCACATCGGCAACCTGATGCAGGTCGTCATGGCCCGCCGGCTCCAGCAGGGCGGGCACCGTCCGCTGCTGCTCGTCGGTGGCGCCACCGGGCAGATCGGCGACCCGAAGGAGAGCGCGGAGCGGACGCTGAACCCGCCCGAGGTGATCGCCGGCTGGGTGGAGCGCATCCGCGAGCAGCTCTCGCCGTTCGTCACGTACTCCGGGGAGAACGCGGCGCAACTGGTCAACAACCTGGACTGGACCGGCGAGATGTCGGTGGTGGAGTTCCTCCGGGACGTCGGCAAGCACTTCCCGGTGAACAAGATGCTCGCCCGCGAGGTGGTCAAGGCGCGGCTGGAGACGGGCATCAGCTACACCGAGTTCAGCTACCAGCTCCTCCAGGCCAACGACTACTTCGAGCTGCACCGCCGGCACGGCTGCCGGCTCCAGTACGGCGGCTCCGACCAGTGGGGCAACATCACCGCCGGGGTGGACTACATCCGGCGGCGCGGCGCCGGGCCGGTGGAGGCGTTCACCACGCCGCTGGTCACCAAGGCCGACGGCACCAAGTTCGGCAAGAGCGAGACCGGCACGATCTGGCTCGACCCGCAGATGACCAGCCCGTACGCGTTCTACCAGTTCTGGGTCAACGCCGACGACCGGGACGTCAGCCGCTACCTGCGGTACTTCAGCTTCCGCTCCCGTGAGGAGCTGGAGGAACTTGAGAAGGCCACAGCGGAACGCCCGCAGGCGCGCCTGGCCCAGCGGGCGCTCGCCGAGGAGTTGACCACGCTCGTGCACGGCGAGCGGGAGATGGCCCAGGCGGTCGCCGCGAGCCAGGCGCTGTTCGGGCGCGGCTCGCTCGACGAGCTGGCCCCGGAGACGCTGCGCGCCGCGCTGACCGAGGCCGGCCTGGTGCACCTCGACGAGCTGCCGGACGTGGCCGGCCTGCTCAAGGAGTCGGGCCTGGTGCCGAGCATGAAGGAGGCACGGCGGGTCATCGCCGAGGGCGGCGCGTACGTCAACAACACGCGTATCTCCGAGGTGGACGCCACCGTGTCGGCGGACGACCTGCTGCACGGCCGCTACCTCGTACTGCGCCGGGGCAAGCGCTCGTTCGCGGGCGTCGAGCTGCGCGGATAGCCGCCTGTCGACTGTGTGACGCGGGACGCGCCCAGCGGATTTGACGATCACTCCGCTGGGCGCGTAACTTTCTCTCTGACAGCGCGGAACGGACGAAACAGGGCGAAAGACCTGGAAGGCCGGAGCGCAGGACCTGAGAACCGGGTGGTGCCCCGGATTCGCCGGGAGGCGGATTTGGCGAGGCGGAACCGACCGGGTAAGGTTCTCGGCCGGTAGGGAAACGGACGGGCCAGCGGGAAAACCGCGGGCGGGCCGGCCTACCGAATTCCTCGGAACGACCGACGGAAGTCGGTTGAATCGGGGTGCCCGGTAAAAGGTGACGCACGACAAACTGGTTGACACCGGTTTGACACGGCAGAAACCACCGGGTAACGTAGTAAAAGTGCCCGGCGCGAGAGCGGCGGGTGGTTGAACGAAATGCCCCGGCTGGGGGTTCCGCTGGTAGCGGTGCTTCTGGTTGGTGTGTGGTTGTTCTTTGAGAACTCAACAGGGTGCTTGTAAAGCCAGTGCCAATTGTTTTATACCCCGTACTGGTCAGGCCTTTTGGTTTGGCTGGTTGGGATTCCTTTGGCAACACTTTTGTTGTCAGGATGCTGTTCGACAAGTTTTTGTTGGAGAGTTTGATCCTGGCTCAGGACGAACGCTGGCGGCGTGCTTAACACATGCAAGTCGAGCGGAAAGGCCCTTCGGGGTACTCGAGCGGCGAACGGGTGAGTAACACGTGAGCAACCTGCCCCAGGCTTTGGGATAACCCCGGGAAACCGGGGCTAATACCGAATATGACCTCTGACCGCATGGTTGGTGGTGGAAAGTTTTTCGGCTTGGGATGGGCTCGCGGCCTATCAGCTTGTTGGTGGGGTGATGGCCTACCAAGGCGACGACGGGTAGCCGGCCTGAGAGGGCGACCGGCCACACTGGGACTGAGACACGGCCCAGACTCCTACGGGAGGCAGCAGTGGGGAATATTGCACAATGGGCGGAAGCCTGATGCAGCGACGCCGCGTGAGGGATGACGGCCTTCGGGTTGTAAACCTCTTTCAGCAGGGACGAAGCGTAAGTGACGGTACCTGCAGAAGAAGCGCCGGCCAACTACGTGCCAGCAGCCGCGGTAAGACGTAGGGCGCGAGCGTTGTCCGGATTTATTGGGCGTAAAGAGCTCGTAGGCGGCTTGTCGCGTCGACCGTGAAAACTTGGGGCTCAACCCCAAGCCTGCGGTCGATACGGGCAGGCTAGAGTTCGGTAGGGGAGACTGGAATTCCTGGTGTAGCGGTGAAATGCGCAGATATCAGGAGGAACACCGGTGGCGAAGGCGGGTCTCTGGGCCGATACTGACGCTGAGGAGCGAAAGCGTGGGGAGCGAACAGGATTAGATACCCTGGTAGTCCACGCTGTAAACGTTGGGCGCTAGGTGTGGGGGGCCTCTCCGGTTCCCTGTGCCGCAGCTAACGCATTAAGCGCCCCGCCTGGGGAGTACGGCCGCAAGGCTAAAACTCAAAGGAATTGACGGGGGCCCGCACAAGCGGCGGAGCATGCGGATTAATTCGATGCAACGCGAAGAACCTTACCTGGGTTTGACATGGCCGCAAAACTGTCAGAGATGGCAGGTCCTTCGGGGGCGGTCACAGGTGGTGCATGGCTGTCGTCAGCTCGTGTCGTGAGATGTTGGGTTAAGTCCCGCAACGAGCGCAACCCTCGTTCGATGTTGCCAGCGCGTTATGGCGGGGACTCATCGAAGACTGCCGGGGTCAACTCGGAGGAAGGTGGGGATGACGTCAAGTCATCATGCCCCTTATGTCCAGGGCTTCACGCATGCTACAATGGCCGGTACAATGGGCTGCGATACCGTGAGGTGGAGCGAATCCCAAAAAGCCGGTCTCAGTTCGGATCGGGGTCTGCAACTCGACCCCGTGAAGTCGGAGTCGCTAGTAATCGCAGATCAGCAACGCTGCGGTGAATACGTTCCCGGGCCTTGTACACACCGCCCGTCACGTCACGAAAGTCGGCAACACCCGAAGCCGGTGGCCCAACCCTTGTGGAGGGAGCCGTCGAAGGTGGGGCTGGCGATTGGGACGAAGTCGTAACAAGGTAGCCGTACCGGAAGGTGCGGCTGGATCACCTCCTTTCTAAGGAGCACCATCCACCGAAAGGTGGCATGGAGCCCACACCGCCCGAACGTGGTGGTGGGGTGCTCAGATGGCGGAGACACTGGCAAGTTCGGCGCCGGCAACGGCCGTGGTTCCTCTAGTACAGCTGCTCTTCGGGGTGGTGGGAACGAGACTGTGGTGCGGCTGGTGAAGGATGTAAGCACCCTGTTGGGTCCTGAAAGAACAACCCGAGTGGTTGTCTTTCAGAGCCTTGAGACGGACCGAAGGGTCTGTCAGGCGCCAGGCATGGCCTGGTCTCGCAAACCGTGACCATGTGGTGGTTGCAGGTGTGGGGCTGTGGGTTGTGGGTTGGTTGTTTGTTGAGAATTGCACAGTGGACGCGAGCATCTTTGTGGTCAAGTTGTCAAGGGCGAACGGTGGATGCCTTGGCACCAGGAGCCGATGAAGGACGTGGGAGGCCGCGATAGGCCTGGGGGAGCTGTCAACCAAGCTGTGATCCCAGGGTGTCCGAATGGGGAAACCCGGCATCAGTCATGTGATGTCACCCGCACCTGAACACATAGGGTGTGTGGGGGGAACGCGGGGAAGTGAAACATCTCAGTACCCGTAGGAAGAGAAAACAAATAGTGATTCCGTGAGTAGTGGCGAGCGAAAGCGGATTGAGGCTAAACCGGCGGCGTGTGATACCTGTCAGGGGTTGCGTGGTCGGGGTTGTGGGACCCTGCTCAACAGACTGACATCTGTTGGAGAAGTTACAAAGCCAGTGGCTAGTCGAACAGTCTGGAATGGCTGACCGTAGACGGTGATAGTCCGGTAGGTGAAAGCTGCTGGTCTTCTGTGGGTGTTCCCGAGTAGCGGCGGACTCCTGAAATCTGCCGTGAATCTGCCAGGACCACCTGGTAAGCCTAAATACTTCCTGGTGACCGATAGCGGACAAGTACCGTGAGGGAATGGTGAAAAGTACCCCGGGAGGGGAGTGAAATAGTACCTGAAACCGTTCGCCTACAATCCGTCGGAGCCTTGCGGGGTGACGGCGTGCCTTTTGAAGAATGAGCCTGCGAGTTAGTGGCATGTGGCGAGGTTAACCCGTGTGGGGGAGCCGTAGCGAAAGCGAGTCTGAATAGGGCGTTTTTAGTCGCATGCTCTAGACCCGAAGCGGAGTGATCTAGCCATGGGCAGGCTGAAGCGCGGGTAAGACCGCGTGGAGGGCCGAACCCACCAACGTTGAAAAGTTGGGGGATGACCTGTGGTTAGGGGTGAAAGGCCAATCAAACTCCGTGATAGCTGGTTCTCCCCGAAATGCATTTAGGTGCAGCGTCGCGTGTTTCTTGCCGGAGGTAGAGCACTGGATGGTCTAGGGGGCCCACAAGCTTACCGAAATCAGCCAAACTCCGAATGCCGGTAAGTGAGAGCGCGGCAGTGAGACTGCGGGGGATAAGCTTCGTAGTCGAGAGGGAAACAGCCCAGATCACCAGCTAAGGCCCCTAAGCGTGTGCTAAGTGGAAAAGGATGTGGGGTCGCATAGACAACCAGGAGGTTGGCTTAGAAGCAGCCACCCTTTAAAGAGTGCGTAATAGCTCACTGGTCAAGTGGTTCCGCGCCGACAATGTAGCGGGGCTCAAGCACACCGCCGAAGCTGTGGCATTCACATTTTAACTTCGTGCCTCCTTGATGGGGTATGCAGGTGTGTGGATGGGTAGGGGAGCGTCGTGCCGGGGGTGAAGCAGCGGGGTGACCCAGTTGTGGACGCGGCACGAGTGAGAATGCAGGCATGAGTAGCGAAAGAAGGGTGAGAAACCCTTCCGCCGGATGACCAAGGGTTCCAGGGCCAGGCTAATCCGCCCTGGGTGAGTCGGGACCTAAGGCGAGGCCGAGAGGCGTAGTCGATGGACAACGGGTTGATATTCCCGTACCCGCGAAAGAGCGACCCTGACGAACCTCGTTGTGCTAACCACCCGAACTGCCGGCGGTCTTCGGACCAATGGTGGGGAGCGTGGGAACCTGGCGGGTAGTAGTCAAGCGATGGGGTGACGCAGGAAGGTAGCTGAGCCCGGCCGGTGGTTGTGCCGGGGTAAGCGTGTAGGCCGTGCCGTAGGCAAATCCGCGGCGCATGTAGGCTGAGACGTGATGCCGAGCCGATTCAGGTGAAGTCAGTGATCCTATGCTGCCGAGAAAAGCCTCTAGCGAGTTCTTAGCGGCCCGTACCCCAAACCGACACAGGTGGTCAGGTAGAGAATACCGAGGCGATCGGGCGAACTGTGGTTAAGGAACTCGGCAAATTGCCCCCGTAACTTAGGGAGAAGGGGGGCCGGAGACGTGAAGCCCCGCGCGGGTGGAGCGTTGTATGGCCGCAGAGAGCAGGGGGAAGCGACTGTTTACTAAAAACACAGGTCCATGCGAAGAAGTAATTCGATGTATATGGACTGACGCCTGCCCGGTGCTGGAACGTTAAGGGGACCTGTTAGCTCTCACGAGCGAAGCGGAGAACTTAAGCGCCAGTAAACGGCGGTGGTAACTATAACCATCCTAAGGTAGCGAAATTCCTTGTCGGGTAAGTTCCGACCTGCACGAATGGCGTAACGACTTCCCCACTGTCTCAACCACAGGCCCGGCGAAATTGCATTACGAGTAAAGATGCTCGTTACGCGCGGCAGGACGGAAAGACCCCGGGACCTTTACTATAGCTTGACATTGGTATCTGAATTAGCTTGTGTAGGATAGGTGGGAGCCGGTGAAGTCCATACGCCAGTATGGGTGGAGGCAATCTTGAAATACCACTCTGGTTGATTTGGGTATCTAACTTCGGACCGTTATCCGGTTCAGGGACAGTGTCTGGTGGGTAGTTTAACTGGGGCGGTTGCCTCCTAAAGGGTAACGGAGGCGCCCAAAGGTTCCCTCAGCCTGGTTGGCAATCAGGTGTTGAGTGCAAGTGCACAAGGGAGCTTGACTGTGAGACTGACAGGTCGAGCAGGGACGAAAGTCGGGACTAGTGATCCGGCACTGGCATGTGGAAGCGGTGTCGCTCAACGGATAAAAGGTACCCCGGGGATAACAGGCTGATCTTCCCCAAGAGTCCATATCGACGGGATGGTTTGGCACCTCGATGTCGGCTCGTCGCATCCTGGGGCTGTAGCAGGTCCCAAGGGTTGGGCTGTTCGCCCATTAAAGCGGTACGCGAGCTGGGTTTAGAACGTCGTGAGACAGTTCGGTCCCTATCCGCCGTGCGCGTAGGATACTTGAGAAGGGCTGTCCCTAGTACGAGAGGACCGGGACGGACGAACCTCTGGTGTGCCAGTTGTCCCGCCAGGGGCACGGCTGGTTAGCTACGTTCGGAAGGGATAACCGCTGAAAGCATCTAAGCGGGAAGCTCGCTTCAAGATGAGGTATCCCACCCACATTTGTGGGGTAAGGCCCCCAGCTAGACGACTGGGTTGATAGGCCGGAAATGTAAGCCCGGTAACGGGTTCAGTTGACCGGTACTAATAGGCCGAGGACTTGACTACTAAGCTGCTACGCGTCCACTGTGCAACTCTGAACAAACCACCACTCATGTTGTTGGGTTGGTTGACATGTTCATAGAGTTACGGCGGTCATGGCGGAGGGGAAACGCCCGGTCACATTCCGAACCCGGAAGCTAAGCCCTCCAGCGCCGATGGTACTGCACTCGGGAGGGTGTGGGAGAGTAGGACACCGCCGGACAATCTTCCAATTCAGGGCCACCCCCACACGGGGTGGCCCTGAATTGCGTTGCCCCCCGGAAAACACCACGACGGACCGCCTCGGTCTCGTACCGTCGAGCCGGGACCGTCGACGCACGATCGCCCGCCGGCTCGGCGGCGCGAAACGTGACGTGTCGTACGCCGGGACCGTGATCGGGTCCGACCGCACGGGGTACAGGAGTGGGCATGGAGATCGGAATCATCGGGTCGGGGCACATCGGGGGCACCCTCACCCGTCGTCTGCGTTCACTCGGTCACGACGTCGCGGTGGCCAACTCCCGCGGGCCGCAGAGCCTGACCGACCTCGCCGCCGAGACCGGCGCCCGGGCGGTGTCGGTGGAGGAGGCCGTGCAGGGCGCCGAACTGGTGGTCATCGCGATCCCGCTGAAGGCGGTGCCGCAGCTCCCCGCGGCGCTGTTCGACGGCAAGCTTGTGGTCGACGCCGACAACTACTACCCCCAGCGGGACGGGGACATCCCCGAGCTGCTGGACCGCAGTCTCAGCTCCAGCCGCTGGACCGCCGATCACCTCAAGGGCGCCCGGGTGGTGAAGGTCTTCAACAACATCCAGGCCGCGCACCTGATGGACGAGGGCAAGCCGGCGGGTACGGCGGGCCGGATCGCGTTGCCGGTGGCCGGTGACGACGCGGACGCCAAGCGGATCGTGATGGAGCTGGTGGACGAGCTGGGCTTCGACCCGGTCGACGCGGGCACCCTGGACGAGAGCTGGCGGCAGCAGCCGGACACGCCCGTCTACGGCACCGACCGGGACGCCGACGGCGTACGCGAAGGGCTGGCCGCGGCACGGCCGTGAGAATCATGGGAAAGGCCCCGCCGGATACGTCCGGCGGGGCCTTTCTGCGTCTCGTGGATCAGTCGTCGCCCGGCTTCGGGGCGCAGATGAAGCGCGGCTCGGCGTCGTAGCGCCAGCTGAACTTCTCCCGCTTGAACACCTTGCCGTCCTTCTTGATGACCCGGAACGCGTCCTGGGCGAACCCGACAGCGCCGGCGGCGGCGATGCAGGTCGGACCCGGCGTCAGGTAGACCGTCTTCGGCTGGGTGATGTTGCGGCGCGGGCCGTACTCGGTCTTCACGCTGTCGTAGATCTTGGTGCTCCAGATCGAGACGGTGATCGAGTTGGACGTGTACGACGTGTCGATCAGGACGCCGTACGGCGTGTTGTTGCGGAACTTGAAGTCGAGCTGAGGCCAGTAGATGGTGGACTCGATCACCGCCGGGTATCGGCTGAAGTAGAACGAGTGCGGCTTGTGCTCGACGTCCTCCAGCCCGGCGTAGTAGGTGGCGTTGAACAGCGTGGTGGTGAACTGCGAGACGCCACCGCCGACGCCCGGCACCAGCTTGCCGCCGACGATCGTCGGGGCGTCCTTGTAGCCCTGGTCGTAGCCGCGTTCGCCGGTGTGCCCGTTGAGCGAGAACGTCTCGCCGGGCTTCACCAGCGCGCCGTCCACGTCCTTCGCCGCCCGGACGATGTTCTGGCTGCGCGGCGACGAAAGGCCACCGGTGAAGTGGGTGGTGAACGTCGACACCCGCTCCTTGATGCCGAGCTTCGCCAGCTCCGCCTCGGTCAGCTCGGGGGCGGCCGGCTTCAGCTCGGCGGTCACCGTACGGCCCTCGGTCTTCGGCAGCACCGCGAGCAGGGCCGGGCCGAGCGCGGCGGCGTCGACCTGGCGCCCGGCCTTGCTGGGCAGCACCTTCGGCTTGCCGCCGCTGATGGTCAGCCCGGCGTCCCGCGGCTCGACCTCGAGCTTGGTCAGCTTGTCGCCGAGCGCGGTACGCAGCCGCTTGACGTCGACCTTCGGGGTGAGCGTGCCGGCGTCGTCGGCGGAGAAGCGCAGCGACCGGGCGATGGCGGCGGGCGGGACGGTGACCGAGCCTCCGTCGGTGGTGAGCGTGACCGGTGCGGCCACCGCGGGCCGGGCCAGTTCGGCGATGATCCGGTCCACCTCCTCGCGGGTGGTGGCCGGCCACTTCTCGACGAGCGGCACGGTGACCGGCTCGGCGGCCAACCAGCCGGCCTTGACCACGGCGGCGGCGCCGTCGGTGTCGATCGTCAGCGCCGGCTTCGGGTAGACGGGCTTCGGTGTGGTCCCGGTCCAGATGATCGCCGGCATGGTCATCTCACGCCCCTGCGCGCCCATCACCTTGCGCAGGGCCGCCCCCAGCTTGGCCTGGTCGACGGTGACCACCGGCTCGACCGACCGGGAGCCGACGAGTCGGCTCACCGCGTGCGCGTCCGCCTCGGCGGCCGCCGCCACAGTCGCCTCCACGTCGATGGCGAGCCCCACGTCGGACGGCTTCAGCTCGGCCTTGTTCCCACCGACTGTGACCGCGAGCGGGGTGTTCAACGTGTCGGCCCGGCGTTCCAGCTCGGCGCGGAGCGCCTGGGCCGCCTCCGCGCGGCTCCGCCCGCCCAGCTCGGTGCCGAGCACCGTGGTGCCGCGGGGCACGTCACCGGCGTACGCGTAGGCGCCCAGGCCGACGCCGCCGGCGAGCACGGCCGCGACGATCCCTCCGGCCAGCAGCAGCCGGGCCCGTCGCGAGCGTGTCGGCTTGGCCGCGCCGCCCCCGGGTGGTGTGGCGACCGGCTCCATCTCGACGCCGGGCCAGCTCACCGCCGCCACCTTGATGGTGGGACGGTCGTCGGCAGCCGGCATCTTCTCGCCGTACATCGTCACTGCAACCTCGATCGGAAGTACACGCGGGGACCGCTTCCCCCGCGGGAGACACCTACGGTAACCAACGCTCGGGCCCGCCGGGAGTGTCCGGTCCGGCGGTCGTGTCGGTTGACCGCCGGTGTCGCACCGATCACCCGTTTCGGGGCGGTGCCGCGGTGCGGATCGTGGCACGGTGAGCTGGTGCGGACACAGGATCGGGTGCCGGCGTACGGCGGCGGATGGCTGGACCGGGCGGCGGCGCGGCGCGCCGACGCGGACTGGCTGGCCGAGCGGCTGACCGACCCGGCGAGCGTCGTGCTGCCGCTGTGGCGGGACCGCTGCCTGGTCGACGGGGACGGCCCGGTCCGGCTCACCGGCGAGCGGGCGTCGACCGTCCGGGCCGCGGCGGGCGAGACCGTCTTCCTCGGGGTCGACGGGGACGCCGCGGTGTTCGCCGTCGACCTCTCCGCGCTGGGCGAGCGGGCCGCCGTGGAGGCGGCCGCCGCGACACGGGCGGCCGACCTGCGGGCGCTGGCCGGCCGGCTCGACCCGGCCGGGGCGGCCGTCCAGGCGTACGCCCGGGGGTTGCTGCTGTGGCACCGGCAGCAGCGATACTGCGGCGCGTGCGGCGCGGCGGCGGTGGCCGGTGGCGGCGGACACGTCCGGACCTGCGCGGACGCGGAGTGCGGGCGGCTGCTGTTCCCCCGGATCGAGCCGGCTGTCATCGTGCTCGTCGAGGCACCCGGCCCGCCGGGGCGCTGCCTGCTGGCCCGGCACGCGGGCGCGGCCGAGGGGGCGTATTCGACGCTCGCCGGCTTCGTCGAGGTCGGTGAGAGCCTGGAGGACGCGGTCCGCCGGGAGCTGGCGGAGGAGGCGGGGGTGACAGTCACCGACGTGACCTACCAGGGGTCGCAGGCGTGGCCGTTCCCGGCCGGCCTGATGGTGGGTTTCCGGGCCGTCGCCACCTCCGAGCAGGTCCGCGTCGACGGGGTGGAGCTGCTGGAGGCGCGCTGGTTCACCCGGGCGGAGCTGCGGGAGCGGATCGCGTCCGGTCGGTCGCTGGGCCGGGTGGACTCGATCGATCACCTGTTGCTGGGTGACTGGCTGGACGCCGAGTCGCCGGCACGGCCATCAGCAGTGTCGTGACCACGGCCGTGGCGAGGGCCGCGACGACGAGACCGCCGACGGTACGCGGACGCACGATCGCGGCAACGGTCACCAGCGCGCCGGTGCCCAGCCACAGCGGTGCGGCCGGCCACCTGGCGCCTCCGGCGAGACGGTCGTTGAGCAGAACGAACGTCACCGCGTAGAGCGCGCCGACGGCGGCGAACAGCGGCGCGTACCGGCCGAGCGCCGTGTAGTCGGGTCCGCCGACGAGCCGGAAGGCCAGCCCCCCGGCGACCGCCGACGCGCCCACCAGGACCAGGCCGCAGGCACCCGTCACCGCGAGCGCGACCGTGCGGCTGCGGCGGTCCCCGCGGGCCAGGCGTGGCAGGGCGAGGACGGCGGCGACCTGCGGCGCCCAGAGCGCGCCCTTGGTCAGGACGGTCCCCACCGAGTACGCCCCGGAACCCGACGGCGGCAGCAGTTGCCGGGCCAGGAGCAGATCGGCGTAGGAGACGACGAGCATCGCCAGCGTCGCCCCGCACCCGGCGGTCACCTGGGCGACGGTCAGGCGCGGGGCGGCCGAGGGACGCCGGGGCGTACCGGTGAGCCAGGCCAGCGCCGGTGGCGCCAGCGCGGCGGTGAGCGCACCGATCGCGAGCGCGCCGGTCAGGCCCGCGCCGAGCAGCAGCCCCACGATCACCCCGCCGTAGCGCGCGGCGGCCAGCAGCGCCATCGCGGCGGCGAGCCGCAGGAAGCGCTGACCGCCCTGCAACTCGCCGAGCGAGCGCGACGAGAGCACCACCGAGGCCGTGGTGACGGCCAGCAGCGCCGGTACCACCGCCGGCAGGTCCAGCGCGGCGACGAGCACAGGCGTCGCCACCAGCAGTGCCCCCGCGCAGAGGGCGGCGGTCAGCACGGTGAGCCGCCGGGTGTCGGACGGGCCGTGCCGGGCGTGGTGCACGGCGACCGCGAGTTGCAGGCCGAGCCCCGGCACACCGGCGATGGCCACGAGGCCGAGGGCGGTGGCGAGCGCGCCGAGGTCGTCCGCGTCGAGCTTCCGGGCGGCGAGTACCGGCACCAGGTAGGCCAGGCCGTTGACCAGCACACCGGCGAGCGTGACGGCGACGCCCGCCGCTCCCAGCCCGGTCCTCCGGCCGTCCGCCGGCTGCGGGCCCGGCCGGCCCTCGCTCACGTGATCTCCGAGACGCGGGACGCCGGGCCGTCCTCCGGCCCCGGCGCGACGTCCGGTGCCGGCCGCCCGTCCGAGTCGGGCTCGGCGCGACCGTCCAGGTTCGTATCCGGCTCGGCCTCGCCGTCCGGCCCTCGGCCGGCGTCCCGGTCCGTGGCCGGCTCGTCGCGGTCCGGCCCCGGGCTCGGGCCCGGCTCGGTATCGCGGTCCGCGTCTCGGTCCGGACCCGGCTCGACGTCGAGGTCCGGCCATCGGCCCGGACCCGTGCCTGGACCGGCGAGGGCGGCGGGAGCGGCGACGGCCGCGGCGGCGAGGGCAGGGACGGGCGTCGGCTGCCCGGCCGGCTCCGGCGTCCGGGGGGCCGGCACGGCCGGGGCCGCCGCCGAGGCGGGCCTGATCCGGCGTACGGGCCGTCGGCGGGCGGTCGTGGAGAGCCAGAGCGCGCCCAGGGCGGCGACCGTCAGGAGTTGCGGCAGCACGTCGGTGTGCCGGTCGCCCGATTCCAGATAGACCCACCCGGCCAGCGCCACGAGCGCGCCGGGGAGCCACGTCTCGGCCGCCCGGGCGATCCTCCTGACCCGCCGGGGGTCACTGGTCCACGGCAGGCGACGCGGCCCGGGTACGGCGAGCATGAAGCCCGCTGCGACCAGCAGGGCGCCGAGCAGACCGCTGTGGAGCACGAGCGCGGCGGCGCCGACTGCGAGCAGCGGCAGCGAGCGGGTGAGCCGTCGCCGGGCCGCCGGTGCGACGACGACCGCGCGATCCCCGGCGGGCCGGCGATCGGGCAGCACCGCGAGCAGCACCACCACCGCCAGCAGGACGCCGCCGAGCAGCAGACCCATCCGGTACGGGGTGTCCGGCGTGAAGCGCAGCACCACGTCCCCGGAGACACCGGCGGGAAGGATCCAGCCCTGCTGCCAGCCGTCCACCACGAGCGGGGTGAGCGTCGTGCCGCCGATGGTCGCCTGCCAGCCGGTGTTGGTGTTCTCCCGCACCGCGAGCACCCGGTCGACGGAGTGCTCGGACACCCGTACCCGCCGCTCGGTGGCCGACCAGGAACCCACCTCGATGTCGCCGGCGGTGGCCTCCGCGGCGGGCGTCGCGGTCCGTGGCGTCAGCGCGACGCGGGTGGCGGTGGCGAGCGTGCTCGCGGTGGTGACGAGGCGGTGCTCCCCGCTACCCAGGTCGAGCTGCTTGGGCGTGGTCCGGCCGCAGGCGGTGACCGGCATCTCGCGCAGTTCCAGCAGGTCGCGCACCGTGCCGGTGAGCGTGGTGGTGATCCGGGACGAGCCGACCTGGAGCGTCGGGCCGGACCCGCAGGCCAGCTTCAGGGGCGTCTCCGGGCGGGGTGCGACAGTGGTGCCGAGGGGCAGCACCGTCACCTCGCCGACAGCGATGGGCAGCGGCTCGGGCAGCCGCAGGCCGTACGGGTCGGTGCTGGTGGCGGACGGCTTGTCGAGGAACTGGATGGTGATCGAGTCGGTCCGCATCGGCGGGTCGAGCGTGAGCACGCCGTCGTTGGTGAGCAGGTTGCTGCGGAACCCGTCGTTGCCGACCACCCGGACGCTGCCGATCCGGGTGGCGGCGGTCCCCTCCTCGACGGTGAACCGGATCCGGCTGATGACCTGCGGTTCGAGCCAGGTGAGGCGCAGGATCGGCGCCTCGTCGTTCAGCGCCGGTGACCAGCTCGTGGCGGGGTCGCCGTCGAGGACCGCGCCGGGCCGGCCGGCCGGGTCGGGCACCGCCGTCGAGGACGCGGTGACCTGCGGCGCGAGGCGCAACGGCTGAGCGTCGGCGACCAGCTTGTCCAGAGCGGCGTTCAGCTCCGGGCCGGGCGTCGGCCGCGCCCACAGCTTCGCGTCGTACGTCCCGGCCACCGGCAGCGTGAAGGTGCGGTCGATGGTGGAGGCGTCCTCCGAGCCGCGGATCGCGTCGGTGGAGCAGCGGGGGCGGCCGTCGACGGTGAAGCAGGCGGGCGTGGACGGGGCCGCCGACACGACCACGCCTGCGGGCTGGTCGGTGGCGGGGGCGGCGGGCAGCTGGAGGGTCCGGCTGGTCTGGACACCTGGGATCTTGATCTCGGTGATGCCGACCGTCTTGTCGCCGAACGGGCGCAGGTCGAACGCGGCGTCCACTGATACCTCGACCTTGCGGGTGGCGTGCACGCCGGGCAGCTCGAAGACCATGTGGTCACCGAACTGCTCGACGGTGCGGCTCTCGTATCCGGCGGTCACGGTGACTGTGGTGGGCAGGGCGTCGGCCTTCAGGTCGAACCACACCTCCACCCGGGTGACCCGGGTCGGGTTCGCGAGGTTCACCTCGATCCACTGCCTGTCACTGCGTGAGTGCGGCGCCGACCGCCAGGACGTGGCGGTGTTCCCGTCCATCGCCGCGTACGGCTGGTATTCGGGCCGGGTGCCGCCGGTCGCGTCGATCTGGGAGCGGGCGGTGGAGGCGCGGATCCCGCTGATGCCCTCGAAGCGCGCGACAGTCGACCACTCCGGCCCCCAGTCGGGCAGGTAGTCGTGCGCGGGCGCGGACACCGCGAAGGTGTCGTCGGCGGTGAGCGTCTGGGAGGAGTTGTCGCGCAGCCGGCCGAACGAGACGTCGCGCCTCCGCAGCCCGTCGGTCATCACGACCCGCCCGGTGGTCTCACCGGCCTTCGCGTCGCCGGCCAGGATCGTGGGCGCGGCGCCGAGCTGGCCCGAGGCGGCCAGGTCGAGCAGCGACTCGGGACCGCCGACGACGGTGGTCACGTCGTCGCGGTCGTACGCGACCACCGGCTGGACGGGCCGGTCCACCCGGTACACCTCAAGTGCCCGTCCGGGCACGTCCAGGCCCTGGTCGCGGAACTCGTCAGGGGCGTCGGAGCCGCCGCGTACCGGGCCGAAGGACACGACGCGGGTCAGGCCGGGCGAGCGTTCCAGCGCCTGCCGGACGACCGCGGGGCGGGCCGTGTCCGAGCGGCCGTGGTCGAGGTCGGCGCGGAACAGGACGTGGCTGATCCCGGAGCGGGCGAGCAGGTCGGCCAGGCCCGCCGAACCGGCGCCGGTGGCGAGCGTCGACTCGATCGCGTCCAGCAGCCGGATCGTGGCGGGCGGGGTGAACGGGATGGCGTTGCGGACCGCCCACCGGCTGTCCAGCAGCGGCTGGGCGATCTCGTCGGTGGTGCTGCCCCAGTCGTACGCGGGGAAGCGCGCGCCGGGGACGACGAGGACCCGCCCGCGTCCGGTGTTCGCGTCCAGCCAGTCGGTGGCGTCGTGCCAGTAGCCGGGCACGTCCTTCACCGCCCCCGGGGTGGCGAGGCCACCGGCGAGCGCCGGTGAGGCGACGCCCGCGACCGCGACCATCGCCGTGCCGGCGGTGAGCCAGGCCCGTGCCGTGGCCCGGCCACGACGCTGCTCGGGGGCGGTCCGGGCCGCGCGTACGGCGAGGCTGACCAGGTGCGCCAGGCCGAGCGCCAATGGCAGGCGCAGCAGCACGTCGAACTTGTGCACGTTGCGCAGCGGGGCGCCGATGCCGTCGAGGAACTGCTGCTGCGGCCCGGCGAGGATGTTCGGCAGGTCGCCGGTGTGCCCGAGACCGACGAGCGCGACGCCGAGCAGCAGACCGGTGATGAGGAACCGGCGGTGCGGCATCCCGCGCCGGGACAGGCCGAGCACCCCGAGCGCGGCCACCGCCAGGGTGGCCACCACGAGCAGCGTGTCGTTGGCCAGCCGGGCGCCGGCCGGGATGTTCGCGCCGAACGGGGACGCCAGGTACGCGACCCAGTAGGAGGCGCCGCGCAGCGTCGTCACCGCGTCGGTGACGCTGGTGGTGTTGCGGGCGGTCTCGATGTAGTCCAGGAACGGCGGGCTGTACCGGCCGAGGACCAGCAGCGGGATCAGCCACCACGCGGTGGCCAGGGCGACCGCGCCGCACCAGGCCGCGAGGGCGGTGACGCGGCGGCGCAACGGCCGGAGCGTCGCGAGCCAGAGCAGGGCGAGCGGCACCACGGCGGCGACGGCTGTGGCGTTGACGCCGCCCGCGCAGGCGACGGCGACCGCCGACCCGGCGACCGCGCGGCGCAGCCGGGCGCCCCGGGCGAGTCCCACGAGCGGGATGAGCACCCACGGCGCGACGGCGCTGGGCCAGGACTCCACCGACGACCAGCCGAGCTGGGTCAGGATGCGCGGGGACAGCGCGAACGCGACACCGGCGATCATCCGGCCGGCGGGGCTGCCGATGCCGAGCCGGCCCGCCAGCCGCACCACACCGAGGTACGCGACGCAGAACAGCAGCGCCCACCAGAGCCGCTGGACGATCCACGGCGCGATGCCCAGTTCCGTCCCGAGCAGGAAGAACGGGCCCATCGGCCAGAGATATCCGTACGCCTGGTTCTGGAGCTGGCCGAACGTGCCGGTGGGATCCCACAGGTGCAGCGAGCGCAGCAGCCACCCCGCCGGATTGACGTTCAGGTCGACCTTCGTGTCCGGTACGACCTGCCCGGGCGCCTGCTGGAAGGCGAGGGCGGTGAGCGCGAGGCAGATCGTCAGGTGCCGGAACCGCCGCGCCGTCTGCCGGGCACGGCCGGTCTCCCGGGCGGGGGTTTCCGTCCCCGTCGGCGACGTTGTCGTCCCGTCCGCACGCATTTTCGGCTCCCGTCTCCGCCGGCCGTACGCGCACCTGCAACATGACGCGTGTCGCGCGACGTTATCCGGACCGGACGCGCAGTGGCGACCTGGGGGCGCGGCAGGGCGTTATCAGGAGAACGGCCGTCCCCACGGCGTGTAAGCGTGTGGCAGGCTGCCGACCATGTCAATGCCACAAGCAGCGGCCGAGACGCATCCGGCAGCCGTCGGCGCGGAGGACGACGGACCCGGACCGATCGGTCGCTGGATAGCCGCCGACCGCGTCCGCGCGGTCGCGATCGCCCTCATCGTCGTGTCCGTCGCGTCGCGCGCCGGGCTGGCCGCCCGTGGCTGGTTCTCGCAGGACGAGTTCGTCATCGCCGCGCAGGTGCTCGACACCCGGCTGGACCCGGACTACCTGCTGGGCACGTTCAACAACCACCTCATGCCGGCCGGGCTGGCGGTCGCGTGGCTGATGGTCCGGGCGGCCGGTTTCGCCGGCTGGCCGTGGATCCTGCTGCTGGCGGCCGGGCAGGCGGCGGTCGGGATCGCCCTCTACCGGCTGCTCCGTGACCTGCTGCGGCCCGGCTGGGGGCTGCTGGTCCCGCTGAGCCTGTTCCTGTTCAGCCCGCTGACGCTCGAGGTGTCGTCGCTGTGGCTGGTCGGGCTGCTCGTCCTGCCGCCGCAACTCGCCCTGGTCCTCGCGGTGGCGGCCCAGGTCCGGTACGTGCGCACCGGCCGTAGGCGGCACCTCGTCCTGGTCGCGTTCTGGCTGGTGTTCGGCCTGCTCTTCGACACCAAGGCGCTGCTCATCGTGCCGCTGCTGTTCCTGCTGACCGCGTTCCTGTTCACCAAGGGCCGCGCGTGGCGCAGCCTGGTGACCACCGTCGTGCGGTTCTGGCCGGCGTGGCTGATGCTCACCGTGCTGTCCGGGGCGTACCTGGCGTACTACCTGACCCGCCCGGCCCGGGGACTGGACGAGCCCACCTCGGTCGGGCAGGTCTTCTCCTTCCTCGGCGACCTGATCGGCGACACGGTGGTGCCGGGCCTGCTGGGCGGGCCGTGGCGCTGGACGTACGCCGGTGACGGGCCGCCGCTGTCCGACCCGTACGACATCGCGAAGTGGCTGTCCTGGGCGGTGCTCGCGGCGCTGATCGTGGTCACGGTGCGGCGGCGGCCGTCCGCCGGGCGGGCCTGGCTGCTGCTCGCCTGCTACCTCGGCCTGGTCGCGGCGCTGTTCGCGGTGACCCGGCTCGGCGGGCCGCTCGGGCCGCTGGTCGGCGTCGTCCCCCGGTACGTCGCGGACGTGGTGCTGGTGGCCGCGATCTGCGTCGGGGTGGCGCTGCTCGGGATGAAGGACAACGACGAGGACGACGTGTCCGCGTGGCCGCTGCCGACTGTGCTGCGGGAGCCGGGCGCCTTCGCCGTCGGCCTGGTCTCGATGGTGGTGCTGCTGGCGACCATCGGCGTGGGCACGCTGTGGAGCACCGCGCGGTTCGGCGACAACTGGAGCACCAAGCACGGGCGGGACTACCTGGCCACCACGCAGGCCGAGCTGGCCGCCGCGCCGCCGGGCACCGTCTTCTTCGACACGATCGTGCCGGACCGGGTGGTGGCCGGGTACTTCTGGCCGGACAACCTCCAGTCCCACTTCTTCCGTCCGGCGGAGCGCCGGCCGACGTTCGTGACGATGAGCGAGAAGCCGTCGACGTTCGACGAGAACGGCCGGATCCGTCCGGTGGTGGTCGAGGGACGCAAGGTCGCGCCCGGCACCGTGGAGGGCTGCGGGCATTTGGCCGAGGGTGGCCGGACCACCCGGATCCCGATGGACGGTTACCTGGTCGAGTGGCCGTACGTGGTGCACTTCGGCTACGTCAGCTCCGGTGACTCGACGGCGGTGTTCAAGCTCGGCGACGCCACCCGCGAGATCACGCTCAAGAGCGGGCTGAACGACGTGTTCTTCATGGTGGAGGGCGCCGGGTCCGCCGTCGAGCTGACCGTGAACACGCCCGGAGTCAGGTTGTGCACCAACCTGATCACCATCGGCCGGGCGGTGCCGAAGCCGTAATGACCGGACGTCCCGCCGAGGGCGGCGGCCCCGCGGTCCGGCGGTGGCGGGAGGCGCTGCCGCTGTACCTCGTGGCGGTCGTCGTCACCGCGTTGATCCTGGCCCCGCTCGCGGCGCCGGGCTACGCGCTGCGGTACGACATGGTGTTCGTCCCCCGGCAGCCGCTGAGCTGGGATCTGGTGGCCCCGGCGCAGAGCCTGCCCCGGGCGGTGCCGATGGACGCGCTGGTCTCGCTGGTGACCCAGCTCGTGCCGGGCTGGGTGGTGCAGCGGGTGGCGCTGGCCGGGGCGGTCCTGTTCGCCGCCGTGGGCGCCGGACGGCTGGTGCCGACCGAACGGCGTGCGGTGCAACTCGTCGCCGCCGTGGCGTACGCGTGGACGCCGTACCTGGCCGAGCGGCTGCTGATCGGGCAGTGGGGGCTGCTGCTGGCGTACGCCGCACTGCCCTGGCTGGTGCGGGCGGCGCTGGACCTGCGGGCGGGCCGCGACGGCGCGCTCGCCCGGGTGGTGCTGCTTGCCGCGCCCGCCGCGATCACCCCGACCGGCGGCCTGATCGCGCTGGCGACGGTGCTGGTGCTGGCGGCGGATCGGGCCCGGCTGCGGCTGTCCGCGGTCGCGGTGGGCGGTGTCGCGCTGCTCAACGCACCGTGGATCGTGGCGGCCCTGGTGACCGGCGCGGGCGGCACGTCCGACCCGGCGGGTGTGGCGGCGTTCGCGGCGCGTGCCGAGAACTGGGCCGGCCCGCTGGTGGCGCTCGCGGGCACCGGCGGCATCTGGAACGTGCAGGCCACCCCGTCCAGCCGGTCCGGCACGCCGGCCCCGCTGGCGACCCTGGTGCTCGTGGTCCTGGCCGTGGTCGGCGCCGGCCTGCTGCGGCGCCGGCTGCCGGCGGGCGCGGCGGTACGGCTGGGCGTGCTGGCCGGCGGCGCGTACCTGCTGGCCGCCCTCGCCGTGCTGCCCGGCGGGAACACGGCGCTGAGCTGGGCGGTGGCGCACGTGCCGGGCGCGGGACTGCTCCGCGACGGGCAGAAGTTCCTCGCGCCGTACGCCCTCGTGCTGGTGGTGTGCGCGGCGCTCGGCGCCGAGCGGCTGGTGGCCCGGATCGACCGGGAGGTCGGCGGGATCGTGCTGGCCGGGCTGCTGCTCCTGCCGTTGGCCGCGATGCCGGACCTGGCGTTCGGCGGGGCCGGCCGGATCAGCCCGGTGCGCTACCCGGCGGACTGGCAGGCGGTCGCCGAGCGCCTGCCGGACGACCCGGGTGAGATCCTCGCCCTGCCGCTGACCACCTACCGGGCCTATCCGTGGAACCCGGGCCGGGTGGTGCTGGACCCGGCGCCCCGCTACCTGCCGGGAACCGTGCTCACCGACGACACGCTAGTGGTCGACGACGTCGCGGTGGCGGGCGAGAATCCGCGCCTGCGCGAGGTACGCCGGGTGCTCGCCGAGGGACGGCCGGTCTCGGCCACCGGCGTGCGCTGGGTGGTGGTGCAGCACGGTACGCCGAGCACAGTGGACCCGGCCGTCCTGGCCGGTCTCGACCTCCGGTACGAGGGGGAGTCGCTGAGCCTCTACCGGAACCCGGCCGCGTCGGGCTCGCCGCAGCGGGCCGGATCCGGTCGCTGGCTTGTCGTGCTCGCGTGCGGAACTGCCGTTCTGGTGGTCATGGCTGCCGCCTTTTCGACCCTACGCCGGCGAGCTACTGCGTGGTAACGTCCGCTCGCACGTCTCACCACTGGAGGAATGGCATGCGTAGAGCTCTAACCCTTGTCGTGTCCGGCCTGGTGGCGGCGTTGCTCGGGGTCCTGGCCCTCGGCGGGCTCTCCGCCGCCGCGACCGCCACGGCGGAGGAGGCCGCAACCGAGGCGCGTAACGCCTCGGAGGCGGCCAAGCGGGCCGGTAAGCAGGACCCGTACGCCCCCGAGGTCTACGGCAACAGGTAGGACGGGTCGCCCCGCCGCTGCACCCGGCGGGGCGAGTCCGCGGTCTCCAGCAGGGTCGCGAAGCGTTCCCCCGCCACCGGCCAGGTGAAGTTCGCCGCGTGCCGCCGGGCCTGAGCGCCCATCTCCTGACGCATCTCGTCGTCGTGCAGCAGCGCGCGCACCTTCGCCAGGTAGTCGTCGATGTCGTCGGCCAGCAGGCCGGTGCGCCCGTCGACCACCGCCTCCGCGACGCCGCCCGCCTCCCGGAACGCCACTGTCGGCGTGCCCGCCGCGCCGGCCTCCACGATCGTCAGCCCCCAGCCCTCCTTGAGCGACGGCGTCAGGGCGACCCAGGCCGAGGCGAGCAGCGCGGCCTTCTCCTCCTCCGTCACGAAGCCCCGGAAGTCGACCCGGTCGGTGATGTCCAGCTCGTCGGCGACCTCGCGCAGGTGCGACTCCCACCAGCCCTGACCGGCCACCACCAGCCGGAGCTGGGGCAGCTCGTCGGCGAGCGCCGCGACCGCCCGCAGCGCCACCTCCACCCGCTTGTGCGGCACCAGCCGGTTCAGCGTCACGAGCAGCGGGAACGGTGCGCGCCCGGCGTCGGTGCGGGGCAGCTCCGGCGTGCCGTTGTAGACCACCGAGACCTGCTCCGGCGGTACGCCGAGGGTGGCGAGTTCGCGCCGGGTCGCCTCGGACACGGTGACGTACCGGCAGCGCCGGTAGACACGTACCGCCAGCGACGACTCGACCCACCAGCCGAACCGGGCGGCCCACTGCGGCAGGACCACCGGCCACTGCTCGCGGTGCACGTGGTGGATCAGCTTGACCACCGGACGCCGGGCCCAGAGCGGGGAGAGGAACGGCAGGCCGTTGCAGACGTCGACGAGGATGTCCGGCCGGCCGCCCCGGCGCGCGGCGAGCGGGCCGAGGCCGAACGCCCCGGCCAGGTAGCAGAGCGCGGCCCAGAGGTAGACGGTGTGCCGGCCGCCGCGCCTGACGAACCGGATGCCCTCGTCGTTGACCTCGTCGGCGGGAGCCTCACGGTGCGCGGCACAGAACAGGGTGGCGCGGAATCCGCGCGCCACCAGCTCGGCGGCGATCCGTTCCACGTACACCTCGGAACCGCCGCCCTCGGGGTTGCGAGTGTCTCGCCAGTTGAGGAACAGCACGTGTCCGGGCATGCCGAAGCGACGCTCCACGCGAACCCTACTCTCAAGTAATTTAGCGGTGCGCGTCACATTAAGGGCTGGGCCTGCGCCCGGCAATGCCCCGAGCGGCGGCGTTGAGCCGCCGGGCGTCGTCGGATGACGATCGGTGTTCGGCTGGTGACAGCTAGGCGGGTGCCGCGACGTCCGGCGTGGTGGCCGGGGCGCCCGGCGTGGTGGCCGGGACGGCCGGTGCCCCCGCCGCCGGTCCGCGCCCGGTCGGCCGGCGGCGGCTCTGCGTGCCGAGCGTCTGGAGAGGGCGCTCGACGCCGTAGTAGCTGGCCGCGGCGTACATCAGTCCGAAGACCATGGTCAGGGCGAAGACGTTGACGAACTCGCCGGTGAACAGCGGCCGGTCCTCGAGCAGGTAGATCAGCTCGATGACCAGCGGGTGCCACAGGAACAGCCCGTACGACACGTGGCCCATCCACCGCGCCGACCCGGTGCTGAAGACCTCCTTCGCCCGGGTCGGGCCGCCGAACGCCACCGGGATCGTGATCAGGACGGCGATCAGGAGGTAGAGCGCCATCTTGGTGCCGAACTCGACGGCGGTCGGGCTGGTCAGGTCGCGCGGGCCGGCGATCGGCGTCGTCGCGATCGCCATCACCGCGACCGCGGCACCCCAGCAGGCGAGCGGCGCCGAGGCGAGGTCGTCGAGCACGCGGAAGGCGGCCGGCGCGGTGCCGGTTCGCAGGGCCACGTGCGCCGCGGCCAGCGCCATGCCACCGCCGAACCAGGCGCCGTACGAGGGGAACCACATGGTGTGCAGCGCGCCGTCGAGCCAGCCGGCGCCCATCATGGCGATCCACGCGACGGTCAGCAGCGCGCCGGAGGAGGCGAGCAGGACGGTGCGGACGGGACGCCAGGTCCGGCCCACGGCGAGCACCGCGAGCAGCGGCAGGAGCAGGTAGAAGACGACCTCGGTGGCGAGGCTCCAGGTCTGGCTGAGCCCGTGGCGGAGCTGGCCCGGGCCGTAGATCTGGGTGAGCGTGAGGTGGCGCAGCCAGTCACCGGCCGACACCGGGTGGTTGCCGGGCAGGACGACGAAACAGACCACCACCGCCAGCCAGTACGCGGGCAGGATCCGCAGCGCCCGGCGCCAGAAGTACCGCTTGGCGCGGGGCCGTGGGCGCCCGGTGGCGACGGTGAGCGCCCACGGGCGGAACAGCAGGAAGCCGGAGAGCACGAAGAAGATCGCCACGCCCACGTCCAGGCGCGCCAACCAGCCGCCCCACGTGGTGTTCATGGTGACGGCGGTCTGGAAGCCGACGTGGTGACCGACGACCGCCACCGCGCCTATCGCTCGCAGCGCGTCGAGGGCGGGAAGACGGCCCGTTACCGGTGGCTCCGGGATTGTTGGCGTGGTGGCTGTGGACATCTGGACATCCAGGGGGTCGCTTTTGCAGGTGACTGGGGAGTAACCTCCCGCCAATGCTAAGGATCGGGTGCCCCGGACGACAGACCGTAGGGCGGCAGGTTACAGGAGGATGAGTGAAGCTTCGCGTGGGCGCCGCGCTCTTCGGGCTAGGTGTCTTGTTGCTGGTCTTCGCGGCCGGGCTGCCGTTCTACGTGGCCCCCGCCGTGACCAAGCTGCCCTATGACCTGGAACCAACGACGTCCGTCGCGGAGGCGAAGGGCGCGAAGTTCCTACAGATCAAGTCCGAAGCCGGCGGCGTGAGCATCGACGTGCCGCAGGCCGACCTCGTGTCCAGCGTCGAGGTCATCCCGCAGCCGGAGGACACGAAGGACCGCTTGCCCAAGGAGCTGAAGGGCGACGCGGTCATCTGGAACGTCTTCCAGACGGTCAAGCGCGGCGACAACCAGGATGTGATCAGCCAGTACAGCACCGAGCTGGCGCTGTACCGGATCTCCGGCGCGGCGGCGCCGTGGGACGAGCAGTGGCTCAACGAGTCCGGCGCGCAGCAGACCCCGGTCGGCAACGTGCGCTACTCCGGCCAGATCTACAAGTTCCCGTTCGGCACCGGCAAGCGTGACTACCAGGTGTTCGACCGTGACCTGAAGAAGACGGCCCCGGCGCGGTTCACCGGCACGGAGAAGATCAAGGGCGTCGAGACGTACCGCTTCGAGCAGCGGATCGAGAACGAGCCGCTGAACACCCCGGAGGACAGCGTCAAGACGCTGCTGGGCAAGTTCGCGCCCGGCGCGACCAGCGGCCAGGTCGTCTACAGCAACACCCGTACGCTCTGGGTCGACCCGGTGACCGGCGCCTACGTCAAGGTCCGCGAGCAGCAGTACAAGGAGCTGCGCCCGGACACCGGCGCCCCGACCGTGCTGCTGGACGCGGACTTCAACTACAACGACGCCACGATCAGCCGCAGCGTCGAGACGGTGAAGGACAACCGTTTCAAGATCGGCCTGATCAGTGTCTGGGGTCCGATCATCGCCGGCGTGCTCGGCCTGATCGCCCTGATCGCGGGCGTGTGGCTGGTGACCCGGCCCAAGGGTGACGGCAGCGCCCGGCACCGCGCGGACGCGCCGACCTCCGACCCGACGCCCACCCGCGTGGACCAGGAGCCCGTGGGTGGCCCGCTCGACGACGAGATCCCGCCGGCGTCGACGAACTGGCGGTCCGACGATCCGTCGGTGCCGGCCCAGCGTTCGGGCGCCGGTGAGGTGGAGCGCCGCTGACCGGTACGCCGGAAGCGCGACGGAGGGGTGGGCCGCGATGCGGCCCACCCCTCCGTCGTCAAGATCTCCCATGCGGGCGAACCTACTTTACATTCGTTACTCGATTGTAACGGCGAGATGTCCGGTGACTTTCCGTCGCGCTCACCGTCATCTATGCCCGGTTTGCCGCGACATTTCGCCCTCCACGCCCTGCCTGGGCAGGGATTTCGTGACGCCTGGTCACCTCTCTGTCTCACCCCGGTGTTACCGCCGGGTAATCAGGGGGTTGTGAGCTGCACCGCATCGGGTGCACGATCAGGCTCGATCGTTACCCGTCGGTAACAGAGGACGGGCCCGGCGCGGGCCACCGGTTCCCCACCGGCCGCCGCGCACATTCGTTCGAGGAGGAACCCCGTGCAGAATCGGCTCGACAACCAGGGTCGTACCCGGTGGCGGCGGTTCGCCGCCATGATCGTGCCCACCACGGCCGCCGCCGGTGCCATCCTGTTCGGCATGTCGACCGGCGCCATCGCCTCCGACATCACCGTGTCCGGGCAGACGTTCAAGATCGGCGCCGACCGCCTGGAGGGTGAGGGCTTCAAGCAGTACGGCGGCATCGTCCGCGAGAAGGGCGAGGACGGGAAGGCCGGCGCGACCCGCCCGGTCGCGATGGCCGAGATCAGCAGCGCCGAGCTGTACAAGCTCTGCCAGTCCGTCCGCGCCGACCTGCCCGGCCTGCCGGTGGTGCTCACCATCAACGCCGGTGAGGGCAAGGACCCCGCCCGGGCCAAGGACCTCGTGATCGCGATGGACTCGCTCGAGGGCAACGCGACCTTCACCAACATCAAGATCGGACGCGACGCCAGCGACCTCAACCCGACGGCGCAGCGCGGCTCGTTCGGCCAGAACTCCGACCGGGTCACCATCCGTGACCTGAAGCAGGTCTCCCGCTACACCACTTCCTCGACGTTCAACCTGGTCGGGCTCCGCCTCAAGGTCAACGTGGGCGACGACGCCAAGGGCAAGGAGTGCTTCTGAGCTGAGCACGGCCCGCGGTGGCCGACCACCGCGGGCCCGCCCGATCGATCCCGTCCCCGCTCCGCCAGGAGGAGTACGTGACAACCGTCGACCCGTCCCACGCCCGGCTCGGCACCGCGGCCCGGGCATGGCGTACCTTCCGCCGCTGGCAGCGGAGCCGGCCGTTCTGGGGCGGCCTGTTCATCATCCTGGCCGGGGTGGAGATGCTCGCCTCCACCCGGTTGACCCTCAACGGCCTGAGCTTCAGCAGCGGCGCCACCGGTCTGCTCTCGCTGCTGATCCCGGGCATCCTCGTGACGTGCGGGGTGCTGCTCTGGCTCAGCCCGCCGCAGCGGCTGTTCTACTCGATCGTCGCGGCGATCACCACCGTCTACTCCCTGATCGGGCTCAACCTCGGCGGCTTCTTCGTCGGCCTGCTGCTCGGCATCGTGGGCAGCGCGCTCGCGTTCGCCTGGGTGCCGACCCCTCCGGCCGGTCCCGCCGGTCCGGCCGCCGACGAGCGCGACGCCGAGGCGGACGACGAACCCGGCACCGCTGCGGACGCCGAGCCCGGCACCGCCGCGGACGCACAGCCCGCGGACGCACAGCCCGTGGACACGCGGCCCGAGGACGCACAGCCCGCGGACGCACAGCCCGCGGACGAGCGGCCGACCGTCGAGGTGCCGGCCGGCGTACGGCCGGCCGTCGAGCAGCCGACTGCCGAGCGGCCGGGCGGGGAGCGGCCGGTCCCTCGGCAGTCGGTGAACGGGCAGGCGGCTGGATCCGACGGCGGCCCGCCGGAGTGGGCGGGGCGTTCGGCGGACCCGCGCGCCTTCGGCATCGTCCTCGTGGTGCTCGGCCTCGCCACCACCGGCCTCGCCGTACAGCCCCGAGCGGTGCAGGCCGCCGCCCCGAGCAAGCCCGCCGCCAGCGCCTGCCCGTCGAAGCCCGCCACGCCGACGCCCGGCGCGAGCGCGCCCACGGCGACGCCCACCCCGTCGCCGAGCGCGAGCCCGACGCGGGAGGGCAACATCATCACCGACTTCTTCGAGGGGATCGGTGACCTGTTCAAGGGCAGCAGCAAGAAGAGTGAGACGCCGTCGCCCACACCGACCGCGAGCGGGTCGGCGGCCCCGACGAGCAAGCCGGCGACCCGGCCCGGATCGACCGAGTGCCCGGCGCCGGGCAAGCCCGGCAAGGTGGACCCGGCGAAGCCCGGCAAAGTGGAACCCGGCAAGCCCCTGCCGCGTATCGCCGCCGACCCGAGCCTGCCGAAGGTGGGCCAGACGCCGTCGAAGCTCACCGGCTCCAAGGTGACCATGACCGGGCTACGGTTCGAGGGGATCACCGACCTCCAGACCGAGCAGGGTGCGCTCAAGGTGCTGAAGTTCAGCATGAAGGAGGCGGTGACCGACGACTTCCTGCTGGTCGCCGACGGTCCCAGGGGCCGCACCCAGCGGTACGCGACCGACCGCCTCACGGTCCGCGACGACGTCGCGTTCTACTGCACCCGGTTCGTCGGCAAGCTCGCCGGTATCAAGCTGACGCTGACGCCGGACCTGCCGTTCCCGGACGGCCTGCCGGTCACGCTGCCCATCCCGGTGACGTTCACCGACCCGGTCATCGACCTGGCGTACGTCACCAGCAACACGCTCACCGGCCGGCCGACGTTGCGGCTGACGCTCGGCGCCTGACCCGGCGGGTGCCGGCGGGACTCTCCGTCGGCACCCGGCACCGGCTCAGAGCCGGGCCAGCGCCTTGCGCAGCGGGTCCAGCCCCAGCGAGCCCAGGTCGAGCGCCTGGCGGTGGAACTCCTTGAGGTCGAAGTCGGCGCCCTTGCGGGCCTTCGCGTCCTCGCGGGCCTGCAACCAGATCCGCTCGCCCACCTTGTACGACAGGGCCTGCCCGGGCCAGCCCAGGTAGCGGTTCAGCTCGAAGCGCAGGTTCTCGTCCGGCACCCGGCAGTGCGCCCGCATGAACTCCCAGCCCAGCTCCGGCGTCCACCGCTCGCCCGGGTGGAAGCCGAACGGGTTGTCCTTCGGGATCTCCAGCTCCAGGTGCATGCCGATGTCCACGATGACCCGGGCCGCGCGCAGCGCCTGCCCGTCGAGCATGCCGAGCCGGTCACCCGGGTCGTCGAGGTAGCCCAGCTCGTCCATCAGCCGCTCGGAGTAGAGCGCCCAGCCCTCGCCGTGCCCGGAGACCCAGCACAGCAGCCGCTGCCAGCGGTTGAGCAGGTCGGCCCGGACGGCGGTCTGGGCGACCTGGAGGTGGTGACCCGGCACGCCCTCGTGGTAGACGGTGGTCACCTCCCGCCAGGTGGAGAAGTCGGTGATGCCCTGCGGCACCGCCCACCACATCCGTCCCGGCCGGGAGAAGTCCTCGCTCGGGCCGGTGTAGTAGATGGCGCCGTCGCTCGTCGGCGCGAGGCAGCACTCGATCCGGCGCACCTGCTCGGGGATGTCGAAGTGGGTGCCGTTCAGCTCGGTGATCGCCCTGTCGGCGAGCGCCTGCATCCAGTCCCGGAACGCCTCCTTGCCGCGTACCGTCCGCGCCGGGTCGGCGTCGAGCGCGCGTACCGCGTCGTCGACCGAGGCGCCGCGCCCGGCGATCCGCGCGGCCACCGCGCGCATCTCGGCCTCCAGCCGGGCCAGCTCGGCGAAACCCCAGGCGTACGTCTCGTCCAGATCGACCTTCGCGCCGAGGAAGTACTGCGAGGCCAGCTCGTAGCGCTCCCGCCCGGCGGCCTGCTTCTCCCTGCCCACCGGCGCCAGCTCGGTGCGCAGGAACTGCCCGAACTCGGCGGTGGCGGCGGTCGCTGCGGCGGCGCCCTTGCGCAGCTCCGCGCCGAGCGCGCCGTCCGCGTCGATCCGCTCGACCAGCCCGTGGAAGAAGTTGTCGCCCTCCGGGTCGACCCAGACGTCGCACTGCTTGGCGACCTCGACGAGCTGCACCCGCGAGCTGACCCGTCCCGCCGCGGCGGCCTCGCGCAGCGTGCGCTTGTAGCCGTCCAGCGCGGACGCGAAGCGGTTGAGCCGTGCGGCCACGTTCGCCCGGGCCTGTTCGCCGTCGGTCGGCATGAGGTCGAAGACCATCCGGATCTCGTGCAGCCCGCTCGCGATCACGTTGACCTCGCTGCCGGTCTCGCCCGCGTCGTAGCGGGCCAGCTCCAGGCCGAGGCGCTCCTGCATGGCCTCCTGGGCGGTCCGCTCCGCCTCGGTCTCCGCCTCGGTCACGTCGAGTTCGCCGAGCGTGCGGCGGGCCAGGTCGGCGCGCGCCGCGTAACCCTCGGGCGACAGGTCGTCGAGCTGGTCGTCGTAGCCGGCGATGCCGACGTAGGTGGCGCCGGTCGGGCTCAGCGGGGCCCACTCGGCCACGTACCGGTTGGCGAGGTCATCGATTCGTCCCACGAGGCGACCCTACGTGACCCCGCATCCGGAATACCGCGCGACTTCGTCGTACCTCTGCGGCAGAGTGTCAGGGGTGAACGTCGAGATCACTCCTGACCGCGCGCCGGCGCGGAGCTGGCTGCCCGGGTTCGTCGCGCTCGCCGCCATCTGGGGTTCCAGCTTCCTGTTCATCAAGGTCGGTGTCACCGAGCTGCACCCTGTGCACCTCACCCTCTACCGGGTGGCCACCGGTGCGCTGACGCTGCTCGTGGTGCTTGCCGTGCTGCGCGACCGGCTGCCCCGCGACCCCCGGGTCTGGGCGCACATGCTCGTGGTGGCCGCGTTCGGCGTCGCGGTGCCGTTCACGCTGTTCGGCTACGGCGAGCAGCGGGTCGAGTCGATGCTCGCGGGCATCTGGAACGCCACCACGCCGCTGATCGTGCTGCCGCTGGCGGTCCTGGTGTTCCGCACCGAGCGGCTGACCGTCCGGCGTGCGGTCGGGCTGGGGCTGGGCTTCGCCGGCGTGCTCGTGGTGCTCGGCGTCTGGGAGGGCGTGGGCGGCGCCCACTTCGTCGGCCAGCTCATGTGCTTCGGCGCGGCGGCCTGCTACGGGCTGGCGATCCCGTACCAGAAGAAGTTCGTCGCGGGCAGCGCGTACTCCGGGCTGTCGCTGTCGGCCGCTCAGCTGCTGGTGGCGACCGCGCAGCTCGCGCTCGTCGCGCCGTTCGTCGGCACGCCGCCGTCGCCGACCGGCCTCTCCCCGCGCGTGATCGCGAGCGTGCTGGCGCTCGGCGCGCTCGGCACCGGGCTCGCCTTCGTGATCAACATGCGCAACATCCGGCTGGCCGGGGCGAGCACGGCGTCCACCGTGACGTACCTGATCCCGGTGTTCGCGGTGCTCGTCGGCGCGGTGGTGCTCGGCGAGCGGATGAACTGGCACCAGCCGGTCGGCGCGTTCGTGGTGCTCGTCGGTGTGGCGGTCGCCCAGGGCCTGTTCGGGCGGCGTCGCCCACGCCCGGAGGCGGTGGCGCCCGCAGTCCGCGCCGCCGAGCCGGCCACCCGGGGCTGACGTTCAGCTACGGCCGGCCGTCCACTTCACCAGGCGGTCGGCCGTCCAGGTGTTCACCACCCGCTTCGCCGGTACGCCGCACAGCGCGGCACGCTCGCAGCCGAAGCGCTGCCAGTCGAGCTGGCCCGGCGCGTGCGCGTCGGTGTCGATGGCGAACCGGCACCCGGCCTCCAGCGCGAGGCGGATCAGCCGCTTCGGCGGGTCCTGCCGCTCCGGCCGGGAGTTGATCTCGACGGCCACGTCGTGCTCGGCACAGGCGGCGAAGACGGCGTCCGCGTCGAACTCGCTCTCCTTGCGGGTACGCGCCCGGTGCCCCCGGTCACCCGGCCCGGTCACCCCGGCGGGCCGGGAGGAGACCATCCGGCCGGTGCAGTGGCCGAGGATGTCCAGGTGCGGGTTCGCGATCGCGGTCAGCATCCGGCGGGTCATCTTCGCCCGGTCGTCGTTCAGGCCGCTGTGCACCGAGCCGACCACCACGTCGAGGCGGGCCAGCAGGTCCTCGTCCTGGTCGAGTGAGCCGTCGGCGAGGATGTCCACCTCGATGCCGGTGAGGATCCGGAAGCCCTTCGGCAGCGCCTCGTTGACGGCGGCGACGTGGTCGAGCTGCTTGCGCAGCCGCTCCGCGGTCAGGCCCCGGGCCACAGTCAGCCGCGGCGAGTGGTCGGTGAGCACCATGTACTCGTGGCCCAGCTCGACCGCCGCCAGCGCCATCTCCTCGATCGGTGAGCCGCCGTCGGACCAGTCCGAGTGGGTGTGGCAGTCGCCGCGCAGCGCGTCCCGCAGCTTCGCCGCCGCCTCGTCCAGGTCGGTGCCCTCGGTCGCCAGCAGGCGGCGCAGATAGACCGGCTCCTCGCCGGCCAGCGACTCGGCCACGCAGCGGGCCGTGACGTCACCGACGCCGGACAGCTCGGTCAGCTTGCCGGTGCGGGCCCGCTCGGCCACCTCGGCGGCGGGCAGCGCGCCGAGCGTCTTCGCCGCCGACCGGAACGCCCGGACCCGGTACGTGGCCTCGTCCGCCCGTTCCAGCAGGAACGCGATCCGGCGCAGGTCGGCGAGGGGATCCCGGGCACTCATGTCCTGGAACCTACGCGCATACGCCGTCCGCCGCGTGGCCCCGCAACCGCGAGTCGGTCAGCCGCTGCGGGTGGACCGGCCGGGCGAAGCCGGGCAGCCGTGCTTGCGCTGCCAGGCGGTGACCTCGGCGACCGGCGAGCGGTTGCCGCCCTTGCGCCACGAGTTCAGGTACGGCGCCGGCCAGACCACGCCCCGGCGGATCCACCAGTCGTCCGCGCCCGTGCACTTCGGGGAGAGCCCGAAGTGCAGGTGGCAGACGTTGTTGGCGTTGCCCGTACGGCCCACCTCGCCGAGCTGCTGCCCGGCACGCACCCGTACCCCGGCGTCGACACCCGCGGTGATCGCGCTCAGGTGCGAGCCGTAGTAGCGCACCCCGTCGTCGCCGAGCAGCGAGACGGAGAGCCCGCCGTTGTTCGGGCCCAGCGGCCCGCGCTTGTCGAACCGGTCGACGCGGCTCACCTCCAGCACCACGCCGTCGGTGACCGCCACCACCGGTTCGCCGCAGTCGGCGAACACGTCGGTGCCGGGGTAGCCGCCGTGCGTCGGGTGGTAGTCGACGTTGCCGGCCCGCACCGGGAAGACCCGCTTCACGTCGGTGCGCGCCGGCGACGGCGTGGCGGACGAGGAGGCGACCGGCGGGGCGGGGTCGGCGGGCTGCGCCGCCGTCGCGATCGGACTCGGTTCCTGCCACCTGTCGGCGCGCCCGGTAGGGGCGCCGCACCCGGCGAGCGCCGCGACGAGCAGCAGGACCGGGTACGCCGGTCGCGTGCGGCGTCCGATCGATGGCGAGCGCATCCGGTCATCCTGACAGACCACTACCGTAGGGACGAAAGCTGAAGCGGGACGGACGGTCCGGGAAAGGGGGCGGCGGTGACGCACGGGTGGCACGGCGGACCCGAGGGGACCGGTCCGGGGGCGTTCCCGCCACCGCGTACGCCCTCGGGGCTGTTCCCGTCGAGCACGTCGATGCGGCCCAGCTACCGCGAGCCGTACCCGATCACCGGCGCCGGCGTCGCTGTCGGTGCGCTGGTCGCGTTCGCCTGGTTGCTGTTGTTCGGGCTGGTCGGCGGCGGCGTCGCCGGTTACGCCTGGTGGACGCTGCTGGCTGGCGGCCTGGCCTGGCTGGCCGCCGCGGTGCTGGTCCGCCACGGCGACCGGGGGGTGGCGACGGGCGTGGCGATCGTCACCGCGGGTGGCTGGAGCATCGCCGCAGCGATAGTCGCGATGCGGTGGGCGCAGACCGGGGACTGGCCGCTCTGGTGACCTTCGGTGCCGGTTTCGCTGCGTAGCGAAGGCCACCTTGACGTACGCCTGAGGACGGTCCACGCTCGCGGTATGGCCTGGACCACACCGCCGCGGCTCGACCCCGATCGGAGCCGCCGACGCCTGCAACTCCTCGCCGAGTTGGCCGGTGCCCGTGCGGTACAGCAGCGCCAGCGGCCGCAGCGGGCCCGCACCGAGCGGCTGCGCCAACTCATCGCCACCCGCCGGCGCGTCGTCGGCTGATCGGCTTTCTCTTCAGGAACGGCCGGCCCATACGGGGCGTTGACCGCTCGCCTGCCGACCCGACCGGTTAACGTGCATCGCGTGACGTGTCGGCGTGCTGCCGAGGCTGATTTGGGGGGACCGTGTCGTACTTCGCTGCTGCCGTGGCGCGCGTCGACGGCGGCTGGACCGCCGGTGAGGTGAGCCTGCGGGGCGTCACCGACATCGAGGAGGTCGCCGACCGGCTGCGCGACGTCGAGCCGGACGCCGACCTCTCGCTGCTGTTCGTCGAGGCCGACGACACGTACCTGGTCATCCTGCGCCTGGACGAGGGGGAGGACCTGCGGGTCTTCGGCTCGGACTCGGCGTACGCGGAGGAGTCCCGGCTGGGCGCGCTGCTCGTCGGCGACCTGAAGACCTCGGTGACCGGGCTGGAGGAGGTCGACGAGCCGCGCGCCTCCGGCGGCGACGACGACACCGAGCAACCCGCTGTCGACCCGGAGGCCGACCCGGTCGGTGACGCCGACCTCCTCGCCGACCTGGGCATCCCGGCGCAGAAGCTGCTGGCGCTCTGCGCGCACGAGGGCTCCATGCCGGCCGACGTGACAGCCGAGATCTGCCAGGTGCTCGGCTGCGCGGACGAGGTCGAGGAGCTGCGTGAGGTCTGAGCCCGGGGAGTCCCTGACGCCCGGCGCCGCCGAACCGGCCGACGCGACAGATCCGGCGCTGGAGACCGTACGCCCGGGGCAGCCTACCCCCGGCCGGGCCGGGCGCGTCGGTCCGGGCGCCGACGAGGCGCTCGCCGACCCGGGCGCGATCGGCCGCCGGCAGCGGCACGAGCTGTGGATGCGCCGGGCCCTGGAGGTCGCGGTGACCGGCCCGGACGATGCGACCCCCGACGCCGACGACGTGCCGGTCGGCGCGGTGCTCTACGGACCCGACGGCGCCGAGCTGGCGATCGGACGCAACGAGCGGGAGCTGACCGGCGACCCGACCGCGCACGCCGAAGTGCTGGCGTTGCGCCGGGCCGCGCAGCGGCTGGGCCGCTGGCGGCTGGACGACTGCACGCTCGTGGTGACGCTGGAACCCTGCACCATGTGCGCCGGGGCGATCGCGCTGGCCCGCGTCTCGACAGTGGTGTTCGGCGCCTGGGAACCCAAGACGGGCGCGGTCGGGTCGCTCTGGGACGTGCTGCGCGACCGCCGCGTCACGCACCGCCCCGAGGTGTATGGCGGCGTACTGGAACGCGAGAGCGCGACGTTGCTGCGCGCCTTCTTCCGCTGAGGATTTCCGGTCTCAGGCGTCGGCCGGGGCGGGGCGCAGCAGCGTCGCGGCGACCGCTCGGCCGACCTCGGTCCAGGCGGTCGGGCGCAGCGTGGCCGGGTCCAGCCGGACGATCGACCGGGTGCCGGTGGCGTGCACGGTCGCGCCGTCCACCGAGCGGAACTCGAAGGCGTAGCGGGCGCTGCTGGTGCCGAAGTGTTCGAGCCAGAAGTGCACAGCCACCGTGCCGACGCCGACGACCGGCGCCTGGTAGGTGATGGTGAACTCACGGACCGCGTGGAACACGTCGGGGGTGGCGTGCACGTCGCCCCGGAAGGCGACGCCGCGCTCGGCCCAGTAGGGCGTCAGGGCGCGTTCCAGCAGCACGGCGTAGCGGGCGTTGTGCAGGATGCCCATGGCGTCGAGGTCGTCGAAGTGCACCGGCACGTGCTCGACGTGCCCGAACTCGGCGACCTGCCGGTCAGCGGTGGCGTGGCTCATGACTGGCCTTCCGGTAGCAGGGTCGGATCCGGGCAGAGCGCCCGCAGCCGGGTCAGCAGGCCCTGGCGGGCGTGCCGGTAGGTGGCGTCCGGGTCGAGCAGCCGGGACCGCATCACCGCGCTGATCCCCAGCGCGTCGATCTCGTACGCGAGCAGCGGCACGTCCAGGTCGGCGGGGAGTTCGCCGAGGTCGACCGCCTCCTGCACGAGGCGCTCCAGCAGTGCGGTCCACCTGGCGAACGCCTCGGCGAGCCGGTCCCGGACCGGGCCGGGGCGGGCGTTGTACTCGAACTCGGTGTTGGCGAAGAAGCAGCCGCCGGGCAGCACCCGGGCGGCGTAGAAGTCGATCCGGGCCTCGTGCAGCGCGCGCAGCCGGCGTACGCCTCGTGGCGCGCTCAGAGCGGGGGCGACGATCCGTTCCTGCCACTGCGCCACGGCCCGGTCGACTGTGGCGAGTTGCAATGCCTCCTTGGAGCGCCAGTGCGCGAAGAGGCCGGACTTGCTCACCTCCAGCCGGTCGGCGAGCTGGGCCAGGGACAGGCCGTGCAGGCCGACCTCGGTCGCCAGCGCCACGGCGGTGTCCAGCACCGCGGTGCGGGTGCGGTCGCCGCGGGCGACGCGGCCGTCGGAGGTCATGCGATCAGCCTAGGGGAAACAAGCACGACCGGTCGTATTTATTTTTGTGACCCGGGTAACGCGAACCGCCCCGCCGCCTTGCGGCGACGAGGCGGTCCAGGATCGTTCAGGTCAGGCGATGATGGTGTCCAGCGCGATCTCGACCATCTGACCGAACGTCTGCTCACGCTCCTGCGACGTGGTCTTCTCGCCGGTCTTGATGTGGTCGCTGACGGTCAGGATGGTCAGCGCGCGGGCCTTGAAGCGCGCCGCGATCGTGTAGAGCGCCGCCGACTCCATCTCCACCGCCAGCACGCCGTAGTCGGCCAGCCTGTCGTACAGGTCGGGCCGGTCCGTGTAGAAGGCGTCCGCCGCCAGGATCGGCCCCACCCGCATGCTGATGCCGCGCCGCTCGGCCACCTCGACCGAGGTACGCAGCAGCCCGAAGTCGGCCACCGGGGCGTAGTCGATCAGCCCGTCGAAGCGCATCCGGTTCATGTTCGAGTCGGTGGACGAGCCGATGGCCGCCACCACGTCCCGCAGTTGCAGATCCTCGGTCAGGGCACCGCAGGAGCCGACCCGGATCAGCGACTTCACGCCGTACTCGTTTACCAGCTCGTGGGCGTAGATCGAGGCGGACGGCATGCCCATGCCGGAGCCCTGGACGGACACGTCGACACCGTTCCACCGGCCGGTGAAGCCCAGCATGCCGCGCACCGTCGTGTAGCAGCGGGCCCCCTCCAGGTAGGTCTCCGCGATCCACTTGGCCCGCAGCGGGTCGCCCGGCATCAGGACCCGCTCGGCGATCTCTCCCGGCTCAGCGCCGATGTGCGTACTCATGGCAAAGATCCTGCCAGGCCGGGCCGAGGGATACCGGTTCGGCGTCCAAGCCGGCGGTCCTGTACCCTCGTCGGCGGTGGCGTGTCCGAGTGGCCTAAGGAGCACGCCTCGAAAGCGTGTGAGGGTTTACGCCCTCCGCGGGTTCAAATCCCGCCGCCACCGCTCGTGAAATGCGAGAACGCCCGGGTCGATCCGCGAGGATCGCACCGGGCGTTCTCGCATCCCGTCACGAAGGAGCCGTCGGTGCGGCCAGCGTCGCCGCGCCTGTCACCGCACGCCGGGCCCGAAGCCTGTCGCGCTCATGGCGCGTATCACCGCAGGCGAGTCGAGCAGCCGTACCGCTGACTCGACGCAGAGTCCGCGAATGCACACCTCGAGCGGGTTGGCCGCCGGGAACAGCAGTTGGCCGTCCCGTTGTCGCCAGGCCTTCACCAGATCCGACGACCTGACGAACTCGAGCTGGGAATAACTGTGACTGCGGCCGCGCAGCGCATCGGCACCGAAGTCGCAGATTGCCAGGACGGTGAGCATCAGAGTGTCTTCGATGCTCCCGTCCTGGCCGGTCGGGTCGTCGACGTCGCTTCGCATCGCCAGCCGGAAGGCGCATCGCCCGGATGTGTAGCCGGTGTCGAGGAGGGAGCCGTCGAGGACTTTCTTCGAGAGGAGGGCTTCGACGGCGTAGCCGGCTGCTGTCGACGTCGACCGCGTCCTGCCGAAGGTGCCCTCCGCTCCTTCGAGTTGCCTCGTCTCGCCGCTCCTGATGACTCCGGTCTCCTGGATCGCCCACTCTGCCGGCACGCGCATGGTGGGGATGCTCACGACTCCTGGATGGCGGACGTTCCCCTCACTGCTCCGAATGCCGACCAGTACCAGCTCCGGGTCGTCGGCGGGCACCATGACGAGACCGATCACTGCTTGGGGAAGATCATTCGGTGCCCGGCGTCGAATCGTCGACGCCTCATCTCGAAGCCACATCGGTCCTCGCTCGAAGAATATCGATCTGTTTCGTTGGCTTGTATTTTCGGATAGGTCGGCGTGGTCAGTGACTGGCGGCAATTGGGCGAGCCAGAATGGTGGTGCGGAACCATCCCTCGCGCTGCGTCAACAGACGATTCAAACGATCAGTATACGCCTCGGTGTACAGGTCGGACTGGCTGACCACGAGGAGGTTCTCCTCCCGGTCCCAGTCCTCGGCTGCGACGAGTTCGTCGAAAGGCTCATGCCGGTTGAGCACCAACTCGAACACGGCGAAGCCGAGTTGTGAGCCGTCCGCCGTGGAAACGACCTGGTATCCGTGGAACTGGAATCGGCTCTCCGGGGCATCGAGGCCGCAGCAGATGAACAACTCCCGCTGCGCTGCGCGTATGAACGCCTTCACCGGGACCCCGAGCGGGCCATCGGTTCTGGTTGCCTGCCACATCGCGTCGGTGGCGGCATCCACGTGCCGGTCGGCGAATACCGGAACTCCCAGTGCGGTAGCCAGGTCCTCCTCAAGGAGCCTGCTGGTGATGAGCGAGTATTTTCCGAAGGAGTCGGTGTCCGAGAACTCGTTGCGCTGCCTGAGCATGACGACCGGGCCGCGGTTGGTGTTCGCGCGGATCATCACGGCCGCCACTGGCATGCAGGCGGGACGGGCCTGCCCGCCGGTCCCGTACGGCTCGAGGCCGTGTACGACGAGGTAAGGCGTCTTCTCGTCGTGCCAGCCTCCCGGCGGTGGGGGGCCGTTCACATCGCTCGCTTCGATCAGGTCACAGCGCACCTGCCGGATCGCCAGCTCTTCGCAGCCTTCGATCAATCGGCTGTGCATGTCATCTAGAATGGGATAGTTGTCGTCCGTCTCCTCGACCACCAGAAGGGGAAGGTCGTTGCTCTGATGGCCGGCCCCTATTGTCAACCAGAACTCTTTACGGCCTGTACTGCGGACGGTGACGTGCATCAGCATTTCCAAGAAATAGTGACGCATCCCCAGCAACTGCAATGCTTTGCTCCGCCTGGCAGCGGCGGCGGGGACCGCCCGCGCCTGCTGACGAGCGCAGTTTCGGATCGTGTCCACGGCCGCCTGCCAGTCCCGTACGACCGGCCCGAGCCCGACTCCGCTGCGCCCGGTGAGAATCATTGACGGCGTCGGTGTGACGTAATGCAGGCTGTCCCACGGGAAGTCCTTTTCGCTCTTGCGTACCTCCGCGGCAACTGTTGACATCGCCAGTACTACGCTCCGGCTGGCGATTCCGCATATCGAGATCTTCGAGGCCTCGCGTAACGTACGTTCCAGCTCGGAGCGCCGGTTCGCCTCCGGCGGCCCCACCAGATACTGGCTCCGTCGCAAAGCGTTCGACGACTTGGACGTGGCGGGGCCGGTTTTCCCCATCAATTCCTCGGTGAGCCGAAGATCCTCGTTGCCCCTGCCCCCATGATTTGCCATGTCGCTGTCCTCAAAGATGTGAACGATAGACGCGGGAGACCTCTCGGATCATGACCGTCCATTGCCGCAGGATGTCTTCCTCGTCGGCGTCTGATCTCGCCACCGCATTGGCGAGGCCGAGGCATGCCTCGCGAGCTGCCTGGTCCTTCAATCGCGCGGCCGACAGCACCAACCGACGACGTACCGCCGATTCCGATTCGGTCAAGGCGCGATAGACGCTGATGTCCTCGAACAGTCCCAGTATCTCGTCACATCTCGCACGCTGGTCCTCCCTTCTTCGCCGTCGACTCTCTCCCGACCCCGCAATCATCGGCGCGACAAGACCCGCGATCAGCCCTACGAGTGCCATGACTGCGGGAATGAGGGCTGGAACGACGGGCTGGTCCATGGCCTCCCCAGATCACGGTGCGCGACACGTAGGCGGACATCGAGATGGCCCCGTCATGGGCACCAATGCGGCCATTATCACATGAAAATGAAGCGCAGAGAATCGTCCAATCAGGCCGTACCGGCGTCAGAGCTCAGGGCTTCGCTATTCGATAAGCGGCAGACCTGATAAATCGTCCCATTGGTCGAGCGTGGGTCGTTGAGCCGAGGCGCCGGAAGCGGCCGGGTGGAGGGCTGTGCCCGGCGGTCGCTGCCGAGCGTCAGCAGGGGCCGTAGCCCTCGTCGAAGAGGCGGCGGGCCCAGTCCGCGTACCCGGCGATGATCTCGCGGACGGTGACGCCGTCGTGCAGGAACAGGTACGCACGGTCGCCCTCGCGGGCGAGCAGCCCGGCGAAGCGGTGACTGCCGGGCGGTGCCGGCAGGTCGACGGCGCCGGGATACGCGGCGCGGGCCTCGCCCACCGGTGAGCCGGCGCTGATGCCCTCGGGCGTGCTCATCGGGTCGTCGAGCCACAGCAGGACGAGCCGGTCGTCGACGAAGATCGGGCTGACCGAACCGTGCCCGACAAGCGCGGGCCCGCATGCCTCCTCGTCGGCGCGCAGCACGCCGCGCCGGGTCAGGGCCGCCTCGGTGTCGCCGAACTCCGCGTTGCGCAGGCCCTCCAGACTCACCACCTGGGCGGCGCCGATCGGGCGGGTGGGCCACTGTGGATGAACGCCGCTGCCGGCTGCGGACGCGGCAGCAAGCATCGCGGCAATAAAGCCGAATTGTCGTAGTTTCATGCAATCCCCCAGTCACCAACGGGGCCAGGGCGATGAGGTTGCTGGTGCTGGTCGGATTGGCGTAGTTCCCACTCTTCAGCCAGGTCGTCCCAGTAGTCGGCGGACAGTCCACGGCGGCCGTGCGCCAGCCAGCCGTCCGTGTCGCGCTCCAGGTGCAGGCCCAGCTCGGCGAACGGGTCGATCCACGCGCCCGGCTCCGCGCCCAGCCGGGCCAGCGCCGTGTTGATCGGCCACTCGGTACGCGGCCGGTCCAGCGCGGCGTCGTACCGCGGGCCCCAGCTCACCTCGCCGCCCAGCCAGACCACCGCCGACTGGTGGCCCAGGCCGCCCGCGAACTCCGCCTCCAGGTACGCCACCGGGCCGCTCCTCGACCAGCGGGCCAGCACCTCCGCCAAGGGCGGTGACAGCACCAGCCGGAACGGGCGCTCGGCGCGCGGCTCGTCGGTGGCGTAGTCCGGCAGGCCGCCGGTCAGTTCCTGCACCAGTTGGGGGGTGACCGGCAGTAGCGCGAAGTCCTGGCGGAGCGCGGCGAGCACCGCGTGGTCCAGGTCGGCGGTCTGCTCGCGAAGCAACTCGACGTCGGCGATCACGGCGCTGAGCTGGTAACTCATCCGGTCCTCTCGGCGTCCACAGGCTGTGGATGGAACATGTGTACGACGGTCTCAGATGGTTCCGTTGGTCAGGTACCTCGGGCGTCCGTCGCTCAGCGCGGCCACCGCGTGACGCAGCCGATGCCAAACGTACGGGCGAAGCAGGGCCTGCGCATCATCGAGCGCAACGAATCGGGCGTCGGCCAGTTCGCCGTCAGCCGGTTTCAACGGCTCGGCGGGAGGCAGTGCGCCGCCGTCGAAGATGAACATCAAGCTGTCGTCCCAGGGGCCGTGCGGTGCCACCCAGTCCACGACCAGCAACGGTCCGACGCGCAGTTCGAGACCCAACTCCTCGCGTAGCTCCCGCTCGGCGGCCAGGTGCGGCGGCTCGTTCGCCTCCGCCATGCCGCCCGGCAGGTCCCAGTCGGGCTTGTAGCGCGGGTCTACCAACAGGATGTCGCCGTCACCGTTGCGCAGCAGTACGTCGGCTCCCACCCGTTTCCGGGGCTGCCGCGCGTTGCCCTCGGCGAGGTGGACCTGCCAGGCTGCCGGATCTCGCTCGTACAGGGGACGCTCGTCGGCCATACCGACGATTGTCGGCCGTCCTCACGCCGTCGGCAGCGGCAGCGCCACCCATCTCCGCTCCCGGATGGCGTCGCGAAGCCGGTCCAGAAGCTGTGGCACGTCCGGGCACCGGACGGCATGCGACCGCAGCAGCAGTGCGAGATGTCTGAGCTGGTCGAGGACAACGGCCGACCCCAGCCCGTGGGTGAGTTCGACGGTCTGGTGCGTCAGGTCGCACGCCTCCTCGATCCGGGCCTGCCCGACGAGCGCGGTGGCCAGGAGCATCCGGGCGAGCGCCTGACTCCGCACCCGGCCGCCCGGCCGCTCGGCGACGTTGCCGTTGAGGATACGAAGAGCGGCCGTGACGTCACCGAGGCGAAGCAGGCAGCGCGCCGACTCGATATCGAACGAGGTGCGGTCGAATGGACTCAGCCATTCGGTGGGTGCAGGTGCCGCCTCCGCGAAGGCGGACTCAGCCCGCTGAAGGGAAGCATGGCAGTCGGCGGTGAGACCCGCTGCGGCGAGGCCGCGTGCCTGCAAGGCGAAAAGACGGGCGCGTATCAGAGCACCGGCCTCCTCTTGAGCGACAGCCCCGAGCCCGTCCCTGGCATGTGAGATCGCGGCCTCCGCGTTTCCGCCGTGGCAGGCGAGGTGGCTCAGGCTTCCGTGCACCTGCGCCACCAGCAGCGCGTCTCTGCTGTCGACGGCGAGCGCCAAGGCGTCAAGGAAATGCCGTCTACTCGTCGTGCTGTCCCCGGAATCGTGCGCCATCCAACCGGCCATCTCGCGCAGGGCAGCGGTCGCCATGAGTACCTGTGGGGACATGGCAGGAGGACCCGCCGGCCCGGAGAAGGCGGCGAGGTGCGTCAGTACGGTGCTGTAGAGGTTCTTGCCGCCGACCTGACGATCTGCGGACCGGAGTGCGCGGATCAGTTGAGGACCCACCTCCACGACATCGGCCGGCAGCGGGGTGTCGCCTGGTGCGGCCGGTAGTCGGAACCACAAGGTGTGCGCGGGTATCCGCAGCACGCGGGCCCAATGCGCCAGTCGGTCGAGGTGCACCACCTCCGGTCCGTTCTCGATGCGGCTCAGTTGCGCCTGCGTAATCCCGAACCAGCCAGCGACAGTGGTTTGGGGCAGCGGCTGTCGCCCGTGATAGGGATGGTGACGGTAGGCGCGGACAACGCGACCGAGGTGCCGATCCGCAAGCGCATGGCGAAGCGGTTCATGGGACCAGAAGCTGGGTGGAACGTCGGGAGCAGCGACGATGCGGTCCCGCTCCGCTCGTTGACAGGGAGCGCACCGTCCCGAGCCGTTGTCGGCAGCCAGGTTGGCGCCGCAACGCGCACACCTGCTTGGCCTCGATGCCGCGATCACTCACTCATTCAATCTGCTCAGTGACTGTCGGTTATGCACGCTACGCATAACCGGGCCATGACGACGACGAGAGCTTTGACGTGCCACGTACGAGAATTGCGTGATCGACCTCGTCGGGGCTGTCGGATCGCGGTGGCGGCGTTCGTAGCCGGGGTGACGGCGGCCCGGCCCGTGGCTGGCGAGAGTGAAAGAGGAACCGATGGCGCAGTACCTGATCTCCGTACTCGACGACACGACCCGCTCGGCCACCGAGGCGGAGATGGCCGCGATCGGTGAGTTCAACGAGCGGTTGCGCTCCGGCGGTCACTGGGTCTTCGCCGGTGGGCTCGCCGCACCGGAGACGGCCACGGTCGTGGATGCGCGAGGCGGGAGTCCGCTGCTCACCGACGGGCCCTACGTGGAGACGAAGGAGTACGTCGGCGGGTTCTGGATCATCGAGGCGCCGGACTTCGACGTGGCGCTGCCGCTCGCCGCGCTGGCGTCGCAGCGGTGCAACAGGCGGGTCGAGCTGCGGCCGTTCCTGGGCGCGTGAGCGAGGTCGGCGAGGCGCTCACCCGGGTCCACCGCGAGGAGTGGGCCCGGGTCGTAGCCACGCTCGCCCGGCGCATCGGCGATCTCGACGTCGCAGAGGAGATGACAGCCGAGGCGTTCGCCGCCGCCGTCGAGCGGTGGTCGGCCGACGGCGTACCGCCGAATCCCGGCGCGTGGCTCACCACCACCGCGTACCGCAGGGCCGTCGACCGGATCCGGCGCGAGAGCCGGCGGGAGGACAAGCACCGGGAGGCGCTGATGCTGGCCGACGTGCCGGAACCGCTCGGTGTCATCGACGACGACCGGCTCCGCCTGATCTTCACCTGCTGCCACCCGGCGCTGGCCATGGAGGCGCGGGTGGCGCTGACGCTGCGCCTGGTCGGCGGGCTCACCGTGCCCGAGATCGCGCGGGCCTACCTGGTTCAGGAGGCCGCCATGAGCAGGCGGATCACCCGGGCCAAGACGAAGATCAAGGCGGCCGGAATTCCGTATCGGGTGCCGTCCCGCGAGGACCTCCCGGCCCGGGTCACCGGCGTGCTCGCCGTTCTCTACCTGATCTTCAACGAGGGCTACCTCGCCTCCGACCCGGGCAAGGAGGCGGTCCGCGCCGATCTGACCGCCGAGGCGATCCGCCTCACCCGGCTGGTCCGCACGCTGCTGCCCGACGACCACGAGGCCGCCGGGCTGCTGGCGCTGATGCTGCTCACCGAGGCGCGCCGGCCCGCCCGGGTCTCCGCGACGGGCGAACTCGTCGTCCTCGCCGAGCAGGACCGCAGCGCCTGGGACCGCGAACTCATCGCCGAGGGGCACGCCCTGGTCCGCGCGTGCATCGCCGCCGGACGGCCGCCGGGCCGCTACCAGATCCTCGCCGCGATAAACGCCGTCCACACCGACGCCCGCGACGCGCGGGACACCGACTGGGCGCAGATCGCCGCGCTCTACGACCATCTGGTACGCGTCGACCCGTCGCCGATCGTGCGGCTCAACCGGGCGGTGGCGGTCGCCGAACTGGACGGGCCGCAGGTGGCGCTCGCCGAGGTGGACGGGTTGCCGCTGGAGGGCTATCACGCGTACCACGCGACGCGCGCCGAGTTGTTGCGCCGGATGGGGCGAGGTGGGGAGGCGCGGGCGGCGTACGACCGGGCGATCGAGCTGGCGGGGAACAGCGCGGAGACGGCTTATCTGAAGCGGCGGCGGGACCAGTTGGGCGGCCGGTGAGGGGCGCCGCGGAGTACGACTCAGGGCCGGCCCCGTGCGGGAACCGACCCTGTCGTCTGCGAGCGGAGGATACGAGATTCGAACTCGTGAGGGTGTGAACCCAACACGCTTTCCAAGCGTGCGCCCTAGGCCTCTAGGCGAATCCTCCGCGAGCCAGGATACAGGTCTCCCGACGGCGGGCCACCCCACCCTCCCGGAAGATCCACAACCCTTCGGGTAGGCTTGACGTCACCTCCCGTGCGGCGGTACCTCGTGAACCTCCCCAGGGCCGGAAGGCAGCAAGGATAAGCGAGCTCTGCCGGGTGCACGGGAGGCCTTTCTGTCTCCCGGGCCGGGTAACGTCGCTGCGGGTCGGGTCACGGGGTGGTGGGTGGTCACCCGGGGCCGACCGGCGCAGAATGGCTCGGTCGAGAGGAGGCGGGACGGGTGGCACTGGCCCTTTACCGCAAGTACCGGCCGCGGACGTTCGCCGAGATGATCGGCCAGGAGCAGGTCACCGAGCCGCTGTCGCAGGCGCTGCGCAGCGGGCGGCTCAACCACGCCTACCTCTTCTCCGGTCCGCGGGGCTGCGGCAAGACCTCCAGCGCCCGGATCCTGGCCCGCTCCCTCAACTGCGAGCAGGGCCCCACCCCCGAGCCGTGCGGGCAGTGTGACTCGTGCCGCGGGCTGGCTCCCGACGGCGGCGGCTCGATCGACGTCATCGAGATCGACGCGGCCAGCCACGGTGGTGTCGACGACGCCCGTGAGCTGCGCGAGAAGGCATTCTTCGCCCCGGCCCGCAGCCGCTTCAAGATCTACATCATCGACGAGGCGCACATGGTCTCGTCGGCCGGCTTCAACGCGCTGCTCAAGCTGGTCGAGGAGCCCCCTGAGTACGTCAAGTTCATCTTCGCCACCACCGAACCGGAGAAGGTCCTCGGCACGATCAAGTCGCGGACCCACCACTACCCGTTCCGGCTGTTCCCGCCGAAGGTGGTCCGCCCCTACCTCGAACAGCTCTGCGAGGCGGAGGGCGTCAAGGTCGAGCCGGCGGTCTTCCCGCTGGTGGTGCGCGCCGGCGGGGGCAGCATGCGCGACAGCCTCTCCGTGCTCGACCAGCTCATCGCGGGCGCCGGCCCGGAGGGCGTCGGCTACGCCCGGGCCGCCGCGCTGCTCGGGGTCACCGACGCCGCGCTGATCGACGAGATGTGCGACGCGCTCGCCGCCGGTGACGGCGCCGCCGCGTACGCCACCGTCGACCGGGTCGCCGAGGCCGGGCACGACTCGCGCCGCTTCGCCTCCGACCTGCTGGAGCGCCTCCGCGACCTGATCGTCCTGCAGCAGGTGCCTGATGCCGCGGCCAGGGGCCTCATCGACGGCCCGGCCGACCAGATCGAGCGGATGGCCGCCCAGGCGCAGCGCCTCGGCCCGGCGACGCTGTCGCGCTGCGCCGACATCGTGCACAACGGCCTGGTCGAGATGCGCGGCACCACCGCGCCCCGGCTGCTGCTGGAACTGATCTGCGCGCGCATGCTCCTGCCCGGCGCGGACGACTCGTCCGGCGGCCTGCTCCAGCGCCTGGAGCGGATGGAGCGCCGGCTGACGCTCGGGGGCGCCGAGCTGCCGCCGGCCGCCGCCGACCCCGCGCACCCCAACCAGACCCAGGGGGTACGCCCAGCGGCTCCCGCCCCGGGCGCGGCTGCCGCCGCGGTCCACGCGGATTCCGCCGGCACGCCGGCGGCTGCCGGTGCCCCGACCGGCGCCGCCGCCGCACGTGCCGCTGCCGCCGCTGCGGTGGGCGCCCGGAACGCCGCACCCGGTTCCCGTCCGGCTCCCGCCGTGACGGAGCCGGCAGGCGGCCCGGAGGCTGCTTCCCCCGCCCCGGCCGCTCCCGAGCGAGCCGCCGTCGATCCGGCCGCTTCCGGCTCGCCCGCTGCCGCCTCTGATGCTCCCGCCGCTGCCCGACGTCCGGTACCGCCGTCCGCCGTGATGCCCGACCCGGCCACGCCCGAACCGCCCCGCCCCGGCGCGGCGAATCCCGGCGCGCTCGACGCGGTCGCGGTGCGCCGCGTGTGGCCCGAGGTGGTCGGCAAGGTCAACCGCAGCAACAAGCGGATCGCCGCGCTGATGCGGGACGCGGTGGTACGCGACCTGGACGGCGACACGCTCGTGCTGACCGTGAAGTCGACGGTGCTGGCGAAGATGATGGCCGACCACGCCGCAGTGCTGACCGACGCGCTCTACGAGGAACTGGGCGGTCGCTGGCAGATCCGCTGCGAGGTGGCGGGCGAGCGTGGCGCGTCCTCGCTCGGCGGCCCGTCCCGTCCGTCCGGTGCGAGCCGCGCGCAGGCCGACGCCGCACCGGGCCGCAACGCGCCCGAGAGCGCCCCGGCCCGCCCGGCGGCCGCCCCGTCCGGCCCGGCGTCCGACACCGGGTCCGGTCGCCCGGATTCCCGGGCGCTAGGTACTGCTCAGGGCCGTCCGGACGCCGACGCGGCCGATGCGGGACCGAGCCGTCCGGGCTACGACTCCGGACTCAACCGTCCCGGCTCCGACGCGGGACCGGGCCGCCCGGGTTCGGCCCACGCCGGGCCAGGCCGTCCTGACTCCGGTGTCGCCGGACGTCCGGCAACCGACGCCGTCGGCGGCGCCCCGGGACAGCCGGTGTCCGGCTCGGGCAGCGCCACGGGCAACCCGGCCACTGGCAACCCGGCCACTGGTAGCCAGGCCGGGGGACCGGCGGGCCGGGCAGGCGCGGGTTCGCCCGACGCCTCGCACCGTTCGACGGCGAGCCCTGCGGCAGACCAGACCGAGGAGGACTGGCCGGAGCCGGCCCGACCCGGTGGCACGGCCTCGGCCACCGGCACCGCCTCGGCGGCGAGCGGCGGCGACGGGGAGGACTGGCCGGCTGCGGCCCGTCCGGGCGGGGGCACGGCTACCGCTACCGCGCCTGTCGTCGTACCCAAGCCTGCGGCACCCGCGGCGGCGCCGGCGCCTGCCGCTGCGGCGAGGCCGGCGGGGGCGAAGAACAGCGCGATCGCGGCGGCGCGTGCGGCCGCGGCGGCTGCTGCTGCGGGCGGTGGTCCCGGCAAGGGGCCGCGCGCGGCGCAGCCGGCGCGGAAGACGGCCGATGCCGAGTGGGCGGGCGAGCCGCCCTACGACCCGGACTTCGACGGCCCGGTGCGAGGTGGGGGCGCGCCTGCGGCGGCACCCGCCTACGAGGGATTCGACCCGGGCGACGAGCCGCTGGACGACGTGATCGACGAGCGGACCGCCCGGCAGTCGAGCGAGGAGCAGGCGGTGCAGCTGCTGCGTGAGACGTTCGGCGCGGAGAAGATCGACGAGGTGGACGCGCGCTGAGCGCGCGCCGACCGCGATTCAGCGGTGCCGTGGCCCGACTAGGCTGGGCGCGGCCGAGCAGACGAGTGGAAGAAGGAGCGGTCCGTGCGCCCAGGTGGACAGCCGAACATGCAGCAGATGCTGAAGCAGGCGCAGAAGATGCAGCAGCAGATCGCCAAGGCCCAGGCCGAGCTGGCCGAGGCGGAGCTGACCGGCACCGCCGGCGGGGGCCTGGTCACCGCGACGGTCGCCGGTACCGGTGAGCTGAAGGCGATCAAGATCGACCCGAAGGCGGTCGACCCGGAGGACGTCGAGACGCTGGAGGACCTGGTGGTCGCGGCCGTGCACAACGCCGCCGAGGCGGCCCGCGAGCTGACCGAGAAGAAGATGGGCCCGGTCGCGGGCGGCATGGGCGGCCTCGGCCTGTCCGGGTTCTGAGCCGGCAGATGTACGAGGGTGCCATCCAGGATCTGATCGACGAGCTGGGCCGGTTGCCGGGCGTGGGCCCGAAGAGCGCCCAGCGGATCGCGTTCCACGTGCTGTCGGCGGATCCGGCCGACGTCAACCGGCTGGCCGGCGCGCTGCGCAAGGTCAAGGACCTGGTCCGGTTCTGCACGACCTGCTACAACGTGGCCGAGTCGGAGCAGTGCCGGATCTGCCGCGACCCACGGCGTACCGACGAGGTGCTCTGTGTGGTCGAGGAGCCGAAGGACGTGGTGGCGATCGAGCGGACCGGCGAGTTCCGCGGGCGCTACCACGTGCTCGGCGGCGCGATCAATCCGCTGGAGGGCATCGGCCCGGACAACCTGCGGATCCGTGAGCTGATGACCCGCCTCGGCGGCGGCGAGGTCCGCGAGCTGATCCTCGCCACCGACCCGAACACCGAGGGCGAGGCGACCGCCACCTATCTGGCGCTGATGGTCAAGCCGATGGGGATCGCGGTGACCCGGCTCGCGAGTGGACTGCCGGTCGGCGGCGACCTGGAGTACGCCGACGAGATCACGCTGGGCCGGGCCTTCGAGGGCCGACGGGCCGTCTGAATCCGGTCGTGCCGCCTCCGGCGGGTGCCCTGCGGGGTGCCCGCCGGACGTGTCTCCGGGCCGGAACGGGATGCTCGTCGATCTAACAGGAACGTGCGTCCGGGACCGGATCGACGTAATAAATTCGGCCTTCTAGCCGACGAAACATCGGAAGCGCAAGGGATTCTCCTTCGATTCGTATGCCTCGTTGCGGAACAGACACGATTCGATACCAACCCGCCCCCCGCCCGTTTCCGCGCCGTCCACCCGAGGGCTAAGGTCTGCGCACATCGGTGACCCTGTCACCACGTTGTCCGTACCCCCAAGGACGAGGTGAAGCACCATGCGTGCATCCAGGCCGAAGGTCGCAATCGCGGCCATCGCGGTCGCGGCCCTCGCGGTTGCAGGCTGCGCCGAGAGCGACCGTGAGAGTGGCTCCGGAGATAGCAAGAAGGACACCCTCGTCTTCGGCGTCGCCGGAGACCCGAAGGTGCTCGACCCCAGCTTCGCCAGCGACGGTGAGTCGCTGCGCGTGGCGCGCCAGGTCTTCGAGACCCTGGTCCGTCCGGAGGAGGGCGGCACCAAGGTGACGCCGGGCCTCGCCGAGTCCTGGACGCCGGATGCGGCGGGCACGACCTGGACGTTCAAGCTCCGCTCGGGCGTCAAGTTCCACGACGGCACCGACTTCAACGCCGAGGCCGTCTGCGCCAACTTCAACCGCTGGTACAACGCCAAGGGGCTCATGCAGAGCCCGGACGTGACCGCGTACTGGCAGGACGTCATGGGCGGGTTCGCCAAGAACGAGAACCCGGACCTGCCGCCGAGCCTCTTCAAGTCCTGCACCGCCAAGGACGCCACCACTGTGGACCTGGCGTTCACCCGGGTCTCCAGCAAGATCCCGGCCGCGCTCATGCTGCCGTCGTTCTCGATCCAGAGCCCCAAGGCGATGGAGCAGTACGACGCCAGCAACGTGACCGGCACGGCCGAGGACATCAAGTACCCCGCGTACGCGATGGAGCACCCGACCGGCACCGGCCCGTTCAAGTTCAAGGCGTGGGACATCGCGAACAAGTCGCTCACCATCGAGCGCAACGACGACTACTACGGCGACAAGGCCAAGCTGAAGACCATCATCTTCAAGACGATCTCGGACGAGAACGCCCGCAAGCAGGCGCTCCGCTCGGGTGACATCCAGGGCTACGACCTGGTCGGCCCGGCGGACGTGGAGCCGCTGAAGAAGGAGGGCTTCAACGTCCTCACCCGGCCCGCCTTCAACATCCTCTACCTGGCGATCAACCAGAAGGGGAACCCGAAGCTGGCCGACCTGAAGGTCCGGCAGGCCATCGCGCACGCGCTGAACCGGCAGGCCCTGGTCGACTCGAAGCTGCCCCCGGGCGCCAAGGTCGCGATGAACTTCTTCCCGGACACCGTCGAGGGCTGGAACGGCGACGTCACCAAGTACGACTACAACCCGGAGAAGGCCAAGCAGCTGCTGGCCGAGGCCGGCGCGTCGAACCTGACGCTGAAGTTCCACTACCCGACCGAGGTCACCCGGCCGTACATGCCGAACCCGAAGGACATCTTCGAGCTGCTCTCGGCGGACCTCAAGGCGGTCGGCATCAACGTCCAGGCCATTCCGCTGAAGTGGAGCCCGGACTACCTCAACGCCACCACCTCCGGCAACAAGCACGACCTGCACTTCCTCGGCTGGACCGGTGACTACGGCGACGCGTACAACTTCATCGGCACCTTCTTCGACCGCCCGAAGGACGAGTGGGGCTTCAACAACCCCCAGCTCTTCGCGCAGTTCAAGGACGCCGACACCACCGCCGACGCGGCGGCCCGTACGGAGAAGTACAAGGCACTGAACAAGACGATCATGGACTTCCTGCCGGGCGTGCCGATCTCGCACTCCCCGCCGGCGATCGTGTTCGGCAAGGACGTGACCGGGATCAAGGCGAGCCCGCTCACCGACGAGCGGTACGCGACCGCAGAGTTCAAGTGATCTGAAGGCACCGTACGCGGGCGGGCGCTGTGACCACAGCGCCCGCCCGCACCCCTCCGCACACCCTCCGAGGCGCCCGTGTTCCGGTTCATCATCAGACGCCTGCTACAGCTGATACCCACGCTGTTCGGGCTCTCCGTCCTGCTGTTCATCTGGCTCCACCGACTTCCCGGCGGGCCCGAGACCGCGATCCTCGGAGAACGGGGCACGCCCGAGACGCGCGCCGCCATCCGGCGCAACCTCGGCCTCGACGAGCCGATCCTGGTCCAGTACGCCCGCTTCCTGCGGCGGATGATCCGGCTCGACCTGGGCACCTCGACCGGTACGAAGCGGGCCGTCACCACGGAGTTCGTGGAGCGGTTCCCCGGCACCGTCGAGCTGACCGTGATGGCCATGATCCTCGCGGTCGGCATCGGCATCCCGCTCGGCTACCTGGCCGCCCGCCGCCGGGGCCGGTTCCTCGACCACGCCTCGGTCGGCGGATCGCTCATCGGCATCTGCATCCCGGTCTTCTTCCTGGCCTACGTGCTCAAGGCGATCTTCGCGGAGAACCTGGGCTGGTTCCCCTCCAGCGGCCGGCAGGACCCGACCATCGGGGCGACCCGGGTCACCAACTTCTTCGTCCTCGACGGGCTCATGACCCGCGAGTGGGACGCCGCCGCCGACGCGCTCTGGCACCTCGTGCTGCCGGGCATCGCGCTCGCCAGCATCCCGCTCGCGATCATCGTCCGGATCACCCGGGCCAGCGTGCTGGAGGTGCTCAACGAGGACTTCGTCCGGACCGCCGAGGCCAAGGGCCTGACCGAGCGGACCGTACGCCGCCGGCACGTGCTGCGTAACGCCATGCTCCCGGTGGCCACCTCGATCGGTCTCCAGACCGGTCTCCTGCTCTCCGGCGCGGTGCTCACCGAGACCGTGTTCGCGTTCAGCGGCATCGGCGCGTTCGTCGCCGAGTCGATCAGCCAACGCGACTACCCGGTGCTGATGGGCTTCATCATGATCATTGCGGTGGTGTACGTGCTGGTGAATCTCCTGGTCGACCTCTCCTACAGCGTGATCGACCCGAGGGTGAGGGTGCGATGACCATCACCACTGGCAAGAAGCGCGAGAAGATCGACCGGCTCGCCGAGCTGGCCGCCCGCGACGACGAGCAGGGGGTGAGCCTCTGGAAGGAGGCGTTCCGCCGGCTGCGGCGCAACCCGGCGGCCGTCATCGGCGTCATCATCCTGGCGGTCTTCGTCCTGGTCGCCGTCATCGGGCCGTTCCTCGTCCCGTACAGCCCGACGGACTCCATCGGCATCCGCGAAGGACTGGTCAAGTCCGGCCAGGGCATCATCCCGGGCGTCTCCGCCGACCACTGGCTCGGCTTCGACCACCAGGGCCGGGACGAGTTCAGCCGGCTCATCGTCGGCGCCCGGCAGACGCTGCTCGTCGGCGTGGTCTCCACCCTGATCGGCCTCGCGGTCGGCGCGCTGATCGGCGGCGTCGCCGGTGCCGCGGCCGGGCTCGGCGGGCGCTGGGGCCGCTGGATCGACACCACCCTGATGCGCTTCATCGACATGCTGCTGGCCATGCCGAGCCTGCTGCTCGCGGTGAGCATCGCGGCGCTGCTCGGCGCCAGCCTCACCACCGTGATGATCGCCGTCGGTGTGGTGTCCGTGCCGATCTTCGCCCGGCTGCTGCGCGGCTCGATGATCGCGCAGGCCAACAGCGACTACGTGCTGGCCGCGACGTCGCTCGGCGTGAAGCGCTCCAGGATCGCCCTCACCCACGTGGTGCCGAACTCGATCGCCCCGGTCATCGTGCAGGCCACACTGACGCTGGCCACCGCGATCATCGAGGCGGCCGCGCTGTCCTTCCTCGGTCTCGGCAACCCCGACTCGGCCATCCCGGAGTGGGGCGTCATGCTCGCCGACGCGCAGCCGTACCTGGGCATCCGGCCCGGCCTGGCGATCTATCCGGCGCTCGGCATCATCATCACCGCGCTCGGGTTCACCCTGCTCGGTGAGGCGATGCGCGAGGCCCTCGATCCAAAGCTGCGGAAGTAGGTCAGTCAGTCATGGCACTGCTCGAAGTGGACGACCTCTCCGTCACGTTCGCCCGTCGTGGGCAGCGCACCGTGCACGCGGTGGACGGGGTGTCCTTCTCGGTCGACGCCGGCGAGGTGGTCGGCCTGGTCGGCGAGTCCGGCTGCGGCAAGAGCGTCACGTCGCTGGCCATCATGGGCCTGCTGCCCAAGCAGCCGGGCCTGCGCGTGGGCGGCAAGGCGGTCTTCGACGGCACCGACCTGCTCCAGCTCGACGACCGGTCCCGCCGCGACATCCGTGGCCGGGACGTGGCGATGATCTTCCAGGACCCGCTGTCCTCGCTGAACCCGGTCATCCCGATCGGGCTCCAGGTGACCGAGGTGCTGGCCCGGCACCGGGGCATGAAGGGCGAGGCGGCCACCAAGGAGGCGGCCGCCCTGCTCGACCGGGTGGGCATCCCGGACCCGCGGCGGCGGCTCAAGGAGTACCCGCACCAGCTCTCCGGCGGCATGCGGCAGCGGGCGCTGATCGCCATGGCTGTCGCCTGTCAGCCCCGGCTGCTGATCGCCGACGAGCCGACCACCGCGCTCGACGTCACCATCCAGGCGCAGATCCTGGAGCTGCTCAAGGACCTGGTCCGGGACTCCGGCACCGCACTGGTGATGATCACTCACGACCTCGGCGTGGTGGCCGGCATGTGCGACACCATCAACGTGCTCTACGCCGGCCGGGTGGTGGAGACGGCCACCCGTCGTCCGCTGTTCCGCCAGCCCCGGCACCCGTACACCGAGGGGTTGCTCGGTTCGGTGCCGCGCCTGGACGCCGGCCGCGGCGAACGGCTGAACCCCATCCCCGGCTCGGTGCGCGACGTGCTGCCCTGGCCGGACGGCTGCGCGTTCGCCCCGCGCTGCGCCCGCCGGGTCGACGAGTGCGTGGGCGAACCGCCGGAGCTGGTGCTGACCCACGACGCGCGCAGCTACCGCTGCGTCAATCCGGTGCCGATCCCCGGCCTGACCCCGGAGGCGGACGCCCGGGCGACCGCGCCGACGACCACCGAACCGGGTGCCGTGCCGGCCCAGGCCGAACCGGCCGACCCGCCCGCCGTCCCCGGCTTCGGACCGGCTCCGCGCGAGGAGGAGACCCCATGAGCGACGACGACATCCTCGTCGAGGTCCGCGACCTGAAGGTGCACTTCCCGATCCGCCGGGGCGTGATCTTCGACCGGACCGTCGGGCACGTCAAGGCGGTCGACGGGGTCGACCTGAGCATCCCGCGCGGCAAGACGTACGGGCTGGTGGGCGAGTCCGGTTGCGGCAAGTCCACGCTCGGCCGGGCGCTGCTCCAGCTCACCCCGCCGACCGGCGGCGAGGTGACGTTCGACGGCGTCGAGCTGACCACGCTGCCCGCCGGCAAGCTGCGCTCGATGCGCCGCCGGATGCAGATGATCTTCCAAGACCCGATGTCCAGCCTGGACCCCCGGCAGAACGTCGAGTCGATCCTGACCGAGGGCCTCCAGACCCACGGCATCGGCGCGAACCGGGACGACCGGCGGCGGATCATCGGCGAGACGCTCGACGCGGTGGGCCTGCCGAAATGGGCGCTGTCCCGCTACCCGCACGAGTTCTCCGGCGGCCAGCGCCAGCGCATCGGCATCGCCCGCGCCCTGGTCCTCGGCCCGGAGCTGATCGTCGCCGACGAGCCGGTCTCCGCGCTGGACGTGTCGATCCAGGCGCAGGTGGTGAACCTGCTCGACGAACTCCAGGACAGCCTCGGCCTGACCTACCTGGTCATCGCGCACGACCTGGCCGTGGTGCGGCACATCTCCGACATCGTCGGCGTGATGTACCTGGGCGCGCTGGTGGAGGAGGCGCCGAGCGAGCGGCTCTACACCGAGCCGCTGCATCCGTACACCCGGGCGCTGATGTCGGCGGTGCCGGTGCCGGACCCGGACGTCGAGGACCGGCGCGAGCGCATCCTGCTCGCCGGTGACCTGCCGTCGCCCGCCAACCCGCCGTCGGGCTGCCGGTTCCACACCCGCTGCCCGTGGGCGCAGCCGACCCGTTGCGCCGACGAGCGGCCGGAGCTGCGCCAGATCGGCGCCAGCCGGGTCGCCTGCCACTGGGCCGAGCAGATCGCCGCCGGTGAGCTGCGCCCGCACGAGGTGACCGCGAAGATCACCCGGCCGGAGGGTGAGGGCGAGGAGCCGGGCGTGGTCTCCGCGCCCAGCGAACCCGGATCGTACGTCTGACACGACGAAGCGCGTCCCCACCCCGGCCCGGGGTGGGGACGCGCTCGTTCGTCGGTCAGCCCTCGGGGCGGTTGAGCAGACCCACCGCGATCGTGTGCACGGCGTCCAGCGCGGCCGGGTCGGCCAGCGGCGCGGAACCACCGGTGACCGCGTACCACTCGTCGGCGTCCTTGTACTGCACCCGCAGCGTCACCCGGCCGTCGGCGTGCTCGGTGCGCAACGTCAACTCGCCGGTCACCACGCCCACCTCGTCCGTCATGACCCCGCCCGGCCCGGCGGTGATGTCAGCGGTCCGGTCCGCCGGTCCACCCGGCGCGCCGCCGGCCGGCGCACCCGGCACCGCGTCGGCGGTCATGCCCGCCCCGGCGACGTCGGCGGACGCCGGCTGCCGGCCGTCCGCCGTCATCCCGGCCGAGGCCGGACCGGCCGGTGCGGACTCCGGGGCCGGTGCGCCGCCTGCCTCCGGGGCCGGTGTGGCGCCCGGCCCGGTCACGGTTTGCTCGCCCATGTGCAGCCCTCCAGCATGTCGGTGAGAGCGGCCTTCTCGGCACTTGTCACAGTCAGCCGCCAGTAGTGCTTGACCGTCACCCAGTCCGCCGCGTACTGACACCAGGACGACCGGTTCGGCGGCTTCCACTGGGACGGATCCTGGTCACCCTTTGCCCGGTTGGACCGCGCCGAAACCGCGATGAGCTGCGGCCGGGTCAGGTCGTTGGCGAAGTCGCCGCGCTTCGAGTCGTCCCACTCGTCCGCGCCCGACCGCCACGCGGCGGCCAGCGGCACCGTGTGGTCGATGTCCACGTCCGAGGGATCGTTGAGCACCACGCCGTCGTAGACGCTCTCCCACCGGCCGCCGACCACGTTGCAGCCGGACAGCTTGATGCCCTCGCCGTCGCGTTGCAGCACGCTGTCGCGTACGTCGCAGTTCTTGCCGGTGCCGCGCCAGTGCGGGAAACGGGAGCGGCTGTAGCCCTTCATCGACCCGGCGGTGGCCACTGTGAGCTCACCGAGCTGCTTGTTGACGTTCCCGGCGGCGCTCGGCGGCGCCTCCGGCTCGGTGACCGACACGTCGCAGCCGGCCACGCCGAGGGCGAGCACCGCGCTCAGCGCGGCCGCCAGCCCGGCACGGGCTCCTGATCTCGTACGCACAGACGACACCTCTCCAGCTTGCGTGCTCCGGGCGAGTCCGCACAGTACCCGGCGGCGGTTTCCGCGATTCGTGGCGTCGACGGTGGGCGGCGGGCAGAGTGGTGAGACGTGACCGCACCCGCTCCCGCGCTGCGTACCGGCTCCGCCGCCGGACGCGGCACGCTGCTCGCCGCGATCCTCGCCTCCGGCATGGTGTTCCTGGACAGCACTGTCGTCAACGTCGCGCTGCCACGGCTCGGCGCCGAACTGGACGCCACAGTCGCCGGTCTCCAGTGGACCGTGAACGGCTACCTGCTCATGCTCGCCGCGTTCGTGCTGCTCGGCGGCGCGCTCGGGGACCGGTTCGGCAGGCGGCGCGTCTTCCTGCTCGGCGTGGTCTGGTTCGCTGTGGCGTCGGTGCTCTGCGGGCTGGCCCAGGACACCGGCTGGCTCGTCGCCGCCCGGTTCCTCCAGGGCGCGGGCGGGGCGCTGCTCACCCCCGGGTCGCTGTCCGTGCTCCAGGCCAGCTTCCACCCGGACGACCGGGGCCGGGCCATCGGCACCTGGTCCGGGCTGTCCGGTGTGTCCACCGCGCTCGGTCCGCTGCTCGGCGGCTGGCTGATCGACACGCTCTCCTGGCGGTGGATCTTCTTCGTCAACCTGCCGCTGGCCGTCGGCGTGGTGCTCGCCGCGCTGCGCTGGGTGCCGGAGAGCCGGGACGAGGAGGTCTCGCGTACCGGAGGCGGGCGGCGGCGGTTCGACGTGGCGGGCGCGCTGCTCGGCGCGCTCGCGCTCGGCGGTGTCACGTACGCGCTCATCGACGCCCCGGCGCGCGGCCTGGACTCCCCGGCGGTGCTGGTCGCGGCGGTGCTCGGGGTGGTCGCCGTGGTGGTCTTCGTGCTGGTCGAGCGGCGGCGCGGCGACACCGCGATGCTGCCCACCGGGCTGTTCTCCAGCCGGCTGTTCTCCGTGCTGAACGTCTTCACAGTCGTCGTGTACGCGGCGCTCGGCGGGTTCACCTTCTTCCTCGCCGTCTACCTGCAGAACGTGGTCGGCTGGTCGGCGCTGCTCACCGGCCTGGCCACAGTGCCGATGACAGTGCTGCTGCTGGTCGGCTCGCCGCGCGCGGGCGCGCTGTCGGCCCGCATCGGCCCCCGGCTGCCGCTCACCGTCGGCCCGGTGATCGCCGCGGTGGGTCTGCTGCTGTTGCGCCGGGTCGGGCCTGGTGCGTCGTACTGGGTGGACGTGCTGCCGGGCGTGGCGCTGTTCGGCGCCGGGCTCACGCTCGTGGTGGCGCCGCTGACCACGTCTGTGCTCGGCGCCGTCTCGGACCGGTTCGCCGGGGTGGCGAGCGGCTTCAACAACGCCGCGTCCCGGGCCGGTGGTCTGCTCGCGGTGGCCGCGTTGCCGCTGCTGGTGGGGCTGTCGGGCACCGGGTACGAGCAGAAGGGTGCGCTCGCCGACGCGTACCGGGGGGCGCTGGCGTGGTGCGCGGGGCTGCTGCTGGCCGGCGCGGTGCTCGCCGCCGTGCTGATCCACCGCCCGGGGCGGGGGGAAGGAAGGGCCCCTTCTTAACGCCTCCGGTAGAGGAAGGGCCCCTTGTTAACACTCGGGCCATTCGGGCGCGGGCGTTAAGAAGGGCCCCCTCCTATGCAGAATGCGTTAAGAAGGGGCCCTTCCTTACACCTCAAGCACCTCAGGCGCGGGTGCGGTTCACCGCGCTCGTGACCGCCTTGATCGAGGCGGTCACGATGTTCGCGTCCACCCCGACGCCCCACACCGTACGGCCGTCCACCTCGCACTCCACGTACGCGGCGGCCTGCGCGTCCCCACCGGAGGACAGCGCGTGCTCGTGGTAGTCGAGCACGCGTACCGCCACGCCCAGGGACTGCAACGCGTTGACGTACGCGTCGATCGGGCCGTTGCCGACAGCGGTGAGCTGGCGGGTCTCGCCGCCGAAGCCGACGCGGGCGTCGATCTCGACCTTGCCGTCGACGGTGCCGATCGTGTACTCGGCCAGCTTCACGGCCGGGTCGACCTGGTGGTCGACCAGGTAGTTGCGGGCGAAGATCTCCCACATCGCGCCCGGCTCGACCTCGCCGCCGTCGTGGTCGGTGACCTGCTGCACCACGCCGGAGAACTCGATCTGGAGGCGGCGCGGCAGGTCGAGCTGGTGCTCGGTCTTCATGATGTACGCGACGCCGCCCTTGCCGGACTGCGAGTTGACCCGGATGACCGCCTCGTAGGTGCGGCCCAGGTCCTTCGGGTCGATCGGCAGGTAGGGCACCGCCCAGGTGAAGTCGTCCACGGGCACCCCGGCCGCCGCCGCGTCGGCGTTCAGCGCGGCGAAGCCCTTGTTGATCGCGTCCTGGTGCGAGCCGGAGAACGCGGTGTAGACCAGGTCGCCCGCGTACGGGTGGCGCTCGTGCACCGGCAGCTGGTTGCAGTACTCGACCGCGCGCTTGACCTCGTCGATGTTCGAGAAGTCGATCATCGGGTCGATGCCCTGGGAGAACATGTTCAGGCCCAGCGTCACCAGGTCGACGTTGCCGGTGCGCTCGCCGTTGCCGAACAGGCAGCCCTCGATCCGGTCGGCGCCGGCCAGCAGGCCCAGCTCGGCGGCGGCCACGCCGGTGCCCCGGTCGTTGTGCGGGTGCAGGCTCAGCACCAGGCTGTCCCGCCGGGGCAGGCGCCGGTGCATCCACTCGATCGAGTCGGCGTAGACGTTCGGCATCGCCATCTCGACGGTGGCCGGCAGGTTGATGATCAGCTTGCGGTCCGGCGTCGGGTCGATCACGTCGATCACCGCCGAGCAGACCTCCAGCGCGTACTCCAGCTCGGTGCCCGTGTACGACTCCGGCGAGTACTCGTAGTGGATCTCGGTGTCCGGGGTGTGGATCTCCGCGTACTTCTGGCACAGCCGCGCGCCCTGGGTGGCGATGTCGGTGATGCCGTCGCGGTCCAGGCCGAAGACCACCCGGCGCTGCAGCGTCGAGGTGGAGTTGTAGAAGTGCACGATGGCCCGGTGCGCGCCGCGCAGCGACTCGAAGGTCCGCTCGATCAGGTGCTCCCGGCACTGGGTCAGCACCTGGATGGTGACGTCCTCGGGGATCAGGTCCTGCTCGATCAGCTGCCGTACGAAGTCGTAGTCGGTCTGGCTCGCCGACGGGAAGCCGACCTCGATCTCCTTGTAGCCCATCTGCACCAGGAGCTGGAACATCCGCCGCTTGCGCTCGGGCGACATCGGGTCGATCAGGGCCTGGTTGCCGTCGCGGAGGTCGACTGCGCACCAGCGGGGCGCGGCCTCGACGCGGCGGGTGGGCCAGGCGCGGTCCGGCAGGTCGACGCCGAACTCGCTGTCGTACGGAACGTAGCGGTGGACCGGCATCCGGCTGGGGCGCTGGCGGGCGAACGGATCGGTCTCGGTGACAGGTTGAGCCATCTCGGAGTGCTCCCTGGAACATGTGGCGTCAGCAGATCGGAAAGGTGTCGGCGGGCTGCCGGGCGACGGTGCGCGGCGGTGCCGAGAAGAAGATCGGATGTGCTGGACGGCGCGTAGCGACTCCGCGACGAGGTGCCGGCCGGTCAGGCCTCGTCGCGGCAGCCAAGGAGAAGGTACGCGCGCCACATGACAAGGTCACCCTACGTGGTGGGACGTGCAGTGGGAAGGCTCGTCCGGACTATGGGATCAGAGTCACCGGATCGGGGCCGGCTACGGGGTCCCCGGACTCGGGGCGTCCCGTCCCACCGGCTCGCCGTCTGTCACCGCACCGGCCAGCTCGACGGTGCCCGGCGCGGCGCCGGGCTCGCCGGTCAGCGTCAGGGTGCCGAATCCGGCCCGTACCGCCGCGGGTGTGCCGTCCTCCCGGAAGCAGTAGATGCCCACGTCCAGCGGCGCGTTGAGCGATGCCGAGGTGCTGTCGACCGTGTAGCAGGGGCCGGTGGCGCCGGGCAGCGGCTCGGCGGGGGACACCGCGAGCGGCGCGCGCCGGTCGGTGAGCACCTCCAGCCAGTCGGTGAACGGGTGCTGCACGCGGGGGTCGAGCCGGCGCGGCACCGCGTCGTCGGCGTCGCCGAGGCGGACGCAGGTCGCCGCCTGCGCCCAGCCGGCCGAGGGCAGCGCGCACTGGAACAGCCCGTCGGAGGTGCCGGCGAGCGAGACGTCCACCGTGCCGGCGTGCCCCCAGCCGGGCACGTCGACCCGCCAGCTGCCGTCGTTGGCGCTGGTGAAGGCCACCGTGCGGGGCGTGCCCTCGGCGGGCGCGAACGCGTACGTGGCGGTGAGGTGCCGGTCCTGCGCCGCGGCGGCCAGTCCGGCCAGTTCCTCGCGGGCGGCGTCGACCTGCACCGGGACCGGGTCGGCGGTGCCGGTGGGCGCCGCCTCGGGGTGGCCGCCGTCGCAGGCGGCCAGCAGTACCGGCAGGGTGAGCGCGAGCACGCCGGTCAGCCGGCGGGCCGCACGTCGATGAGCGTGCACCGGCTCATTCTGCGTCGTGGGGAGGGTCCAGGTCAGCCCACCGTACGGCTGTACCGCTTGGCGTGTCGCGTACTTCCGGGCTGGTGAGCCGCCCCACGGCGGGGCCGGATGGTGGGATCACCCGACCCGGCCTCGCGGCCCGCCCGATAGGCTGAGGCGGTCTGACACGCGCCGCCGGACCGAGAGACCCGGCGGCGTCGGCACGCTCAGGGTCGTCGCTGGGAGGGAGTGCACCGTCGTGGCACTCGTGGTGCAGAAGTACGGCGGGTCCTCCGTCGCCAACGCCGAGCGGATCAAGCGGGTGGCCGAGCGCATCGTGGCCGCGCGCAAGGCCGGCGACGACGTGGTGGTGGTGGTGTCCGCCATGGGCGACACCACCGACGAGCTGCTCGACCTGGCCAACCAGGTCAGCCCGCTGCCGCCGGGCCGTGAGCTGGACATGCTGCTCACCGCCGGGGAGCGGATCTCCATGGCGCTGCTGGCCATGGCCATCCACAACCTGGGGTACGAGGCACGCTCGTTCACCGGTTCGCAGGCCGGCGTGATCACCACCTCGGTGCACGGCCGGGCCCGGATCATCGACGTGACCCCGGGGCGACTCAAGGGCGCGCTGGACGAGGGCGCGGTTGTCATCGTCGCCGGTTTCCAGGGCGTCTCGCAGGACACCAAGGACGTCACCACGCTCGGGCGGGGCGGTTCGGACACCACTGCCGTGGCGCTCGCCGCCGCGCTGGAGGCGGACGTCTGCGAGATCTACACCGACGTGGACGGCATCTTCACCGCCGACCCGCGCATCGTGCCGAACGCCCGGCACATCAAGCAGATCACGTACGAGGAGATGCTGGAACTGGCCGCCTGCGGCGCGAAGGTGCTGCACCTGCGCAGCGTCGAGTACGCGCGGCGCGCGGGCTTGCCGATCCACGTCCGTTCGTCATACTCGACCAACACCGGCACGATGGTCACCGGATCGATGGAGGACCTTCCTGTGGAACAGGCACTGATCACCGGGGTCGCCCACGACCGCAGCGAAGCGAAGATCACGATCGTCGGCGTGCCCGACGAGCCGGGCGCCGCCGCGTCGATCTTCGACACCGTGGCCGGCGCGGAGATCAACATCGACATGATCGTGCAGAACGTGTCCACCGAGGGCACCGGCCGCACGGACATCTCGTTCACGCTGCCCAAGGCCGACGGCCCGACCGCGATGACCGCGCTCAGCAAGATCCAGGAGTCGGTCAAGTTCAAGGGCCTGCTGTACGACGACCACGTCGGCAAGGTCTCCCTCATCGGCGCAGGCATGCGCTCGCACCCGGGCGTGGCCGCCGGCTTCTTCGCCGCCCTCGGCGCGGCCGGCGTGAACATCGAGATGATCTCCACGTCGGAGATCCGGGTCTCCGTGGTCTGCCGCGACACCGACCTCGACAAGGCGGTCCGCGCCATCCACGACGCCTTCGAGCTGGGTGGTGACACCGAAGCCGTCGTCTACGCCGGCACCGGGCGGTAACGCGCCATGGCGTCGCTGCCCACCCTCGCCGTGGTCGGGGCGACAGGTGCCGTCGGTACGGTGATGTGCCAGATCCTCTCCTCCCGGCGCAACGTGTGGGGCGAGATCCGGCTGCTCGCCTCCGAGCGGTCGGCCGGCCGGCGCGTGCAGTGCCGGGGCGAGGAGCTGACCGTCCAGGCGCTCACCGCCGACGCGCTCGACGGCGTCGACGTGGCGATGTTCGACGTGCCGGACGACGTCTCCGCGGAGTGGGCCCCGGTCGCCGCCGCGCGCGGCGCGGTGGTGGTGGACAACTCCGGCGCGTTCCGGATGGACCGCGACGTCCCGCTGGTGGTCCCCGAGATCAACCCCGAGCAGGTACGCAACCGGCCCAAGGGCATCATCGCCAACGCCAACTGCACCACGCTGGCGATGATCGTGGCGGTCGCGCCGCTGCACCGCGAGTACGGGCTGCGCGAGCTGGTGCTCGCGTCGTACCAGGCGGTCTCCGGGGCGGGCCAGGCCGGCGTGGACGCGCTGCACCTCCAGCTCGGCAAGATCGCCGGCGACCGGGTGCTCGGTTCCCGCGCCGGTGACGTGCGACAGGCAGTCGGCGATGAGCTGGGTCCGTTCCCGGCCCCGCTGGCGCTGAACGTCGTACCGTGGGCGGGCTCGCTCGCCGATGGCGGCTGGTCCTCCGAGGAGATGAAGCTGCGCAACGAGTCGCGCAAGATCCTCGGGCTGCCCGACCTCAAGGTGTCCGCCACCTGCGTACGGGTGCCGGTGGTGACCGGCCACTCGGTCGCCGTGCACGCGGTCTTCGCCACCGAGGTGGACGCCGAGGGCGCCCGTGAGGTGCTGCGCAACGCGCCGGGCGTGATCCTGGTCGACGACCCGGCCGCAGGGGAGTTCCCGATGCCGATCGACGCCGTCGGCACCGACCCCTCGTGGGTGGGCCGGATCCGCCGCGCGGTGGACGACCCCCGCGCTCTGGACCTCTTCGTGACGGGCGACAACCTCCGCAAGGGCGCCGCCCTCAACACGGCCCAGATCGCCGAACTCCTGGCCAAGGACCTGACCCGCCCATAACGCGGCCCTCCTCCCGCCGCCCTCCCGCCGCCGCCCCGTCCGGCGTTGATCTTGCATTTTCGGCCCTGCTTGTGGGGCATATGCGGCATTTGCCAGGGCCTAAAGTGCAAGATCGCGAGGGAGAGGGGTGACGGGGGCGGGGGCGGACGGAGTGGGTCAGGCGGCGGAGAGGTGGACGCCGTCTCGGCCGTGGCGCTTCACGGCGTAGAGAGCCTGGTCGGCTCGGTGCAGGGTGCGTTCGGGAGACTCGCCGGGTCTCGGCAGGGCGATGCCGACGCTGATCGTCCGGCCGGTACGCCGGGCCGCCTCGGTGAGCCGTTCGGCGATCCGTACCGCCTCCTCCGGGCGGCTCACCTCGATCACCGCCACGAACTCGTCGCCGCCGGTCCGGTACAGCTCGTCGCCCTGACGTAGCGCGCCTTCGAGCGCCCGGGCCAGCCCCACCAGGAGCCGGTCACCGGCCTGGTGGCCGTACGTGTCGTTGACGTCCTTGAACCCGTCCACGTCGATCGCCAGCAGCGCGGTACGCCCCGGCGTGGCGGTGGCGATCCGCTGCCCGAACGGGCCGGTGTGCCGCAGCCCGGTGAGCGGGTCCGAGCTGGCCTGCTCGCGGAGCCGGGCGAGCGTACGCAGCCGGTCCAGGCAGGTCCACGCCTGCCCGGCGAGCAGCTCGATCAGGTTGACTGTGGTCGGGTCGGGGCGCAGGCGCTGCTCGTCGGCGACGAGCAGCACGCCACCGGAGGCCGGTGTGCCGACCGGCACCGCCACAAGCGTGCGCGCGCCGGCCCGGGTCAGCGGCAGGTACTCCTCGGTGGGCGGGTGGCCCGCCTCGCCCAGCGTGTACGCCGAGCCGTACCGGTGGGCCCGGTCGATCATGCGGTCGAGCGCGGCCGGTCCGGCCTCGTCCAGCTCGGCCCGGATCCGTGCCTCCAGCTCGCCCGGTGTGGCCGTGGGCGCGCCGAGGCGTGGGCCGCGCCGGCCGGTGAGCACCAGTACGGCGGCGGAGAGCGCTGAGACGTCCCGGGCCGCGGCGAGCGCGGCGGTCATCAGGTCCCAGTCGGTCGGGGCGGCGGTGAACGCGGCGGCGTGCCGGAGCAGCTTCTCGCTGCGGCTCTCGGCCGGCGGCCCGCCGAGCGCGGCGATCCGCCCGCCGAGGCGGTCCGCCACCAGTTCGGCTGTCTCCCGCCAGGCCGCGAGCACGACCGGCTCGCTCCACTGGAGGTCGAGCACCCCGATCGGACGGCCGTCCGGGTCGCGTACCGGCACACAGAGTTCGGCTGTGACGTCCGGGCGGACCTCGAGGTAGTCGGGGTCGGCGCCGACGTCGGGCACGGCGGCGGTGGTCCCGGAGGCGTAGACCCGCCGTACCACCGAGGGTTCGGGCCGGTGGCGGCCCGGCGGGGTGCCGTCGGCGGTGGCCGGCACGTGCGAGAAGACCTGCCAGGCGCCGGTCGCGGCGACGCAGCGCAGACGGTCGTGGACGCGGAGCAGGACGGTGGCGGTCGCCGGGGTGTGCCGGGCGAGCGCGGCGACGGTCCACTGGCACGCCTCCGGGACGGTCGACGCCGTGGGGAGGCGCACCGTGACGTCGCGGAGGACTCGCTCGTGATCCACGTCGTTCCTGCTCGGAGGGGGTCGGGTCGCGATCAAGGGTACTCAGCGCAACCGCCACCGACCTTCGTACACATGTGCTATCCACAGGCTGTGGACACAGCCTGTGGGCAGAAGCGGGCCTGCGCGGGGAGGGTGCGCGGCGATAGCGTGAGGGCCCGGGCACCCGAGGAGGCGGCCGATGCTCATCGCCCAGCTCAGCGACCCGCACGTGACCACCGGCCCGCTCGCGGCCGACCCGGCGTCCGGGTTGCACCGGGCGCTCGGCACGGTGCTCGCCCTGCGCCCCCGGCCCGACTGCGTGGTGATCACCGGCGACCTCACCGCGAACGGCCGGCCGGACGAATACCTCGCCCTGCGCGAGATCGTCGGCGCGTTCCCGCTGCCTGTGCACCTGGTGACCGGCAACCACGACGACCGCGAGTCGCTGCTCGACACGTTCGGCGGCACCCCGTACCTGGCCGGTGGCTTCTCGGCGCACTACCACGTCGACCTGCCGGACGCGACGCTCGTGGTGCTCGACTCGCTCACCCCGGGCAGCCCCGGCGGACGGCTCGGCGACGAGCAGCTCGCCTGGCTGGACGGGGTGCTCGCCGGGCGTACCGACGCGCCCGCCGTCGTGTGCCTGCACCATCCGCCGGTCACCGTGGGCGTGCCGGGCATGGACGCGATGGGCCTCGCCGACGCCGACGCGCTCGCCGCCGTGGTCGGCCGTCACCCCCATGTCGTACGCGTCGCCGCGGGGCACCTGCAACGCCAGGTGACGAGCGCGTTCGCCGGTACGGTGCTGACCACCGCGCCGAGCACCTGGATCCAGGTGAGCCTCAGCATGACCGACGACGAGGAGCCGGGGTTCGTCGCCGAGCCGACCGCCTTCCTGCTGCACCGCATCGCCGACGGCGGCTGCGTGACGCACACCGTCCAGGTCAGCCACGCCGCCGGGCGCACCTGCTGGTTCTGAGCCGCGCCGCCGATGCTCTGGTACGTCGCGTACGGCTCGAACCTGCACGCCGCCCGGCTCGGCTGGTACCTGCGTGGTGGGTGTCCACCGGGCGGGCTGCGCACGTACCCCGGCTGCCGGGACCGCCGGCCACCGCGCCGGACGGTGCCGGTGCTGATCCCCGGCGGCGTCTACTTCGCCGGTGAGTCGCGGGCCTGGACCGGCGGCATGGCGTTCTACGACCCGCTGCTGCCCGGCCGGGCAGCAGCGCGCGGCTATCTGGTGACCGTCGAGCAGTTCGCTGACATCGCCGCGCAGGAGATGTACCGGCCGCCCGGCGCCGACCTGGCCGGGATCCTTGCGGCGGTCGAGACCGGGCGGGCGACGCTCGGGCCGGGCCGCTACGAGACGCTGCTGCGCGTCGGCGTCCACGAGGATCTGCCGATGCTCACGTTCACCGCGCCGCATCGGGCGGTGGAGGTGCAGTGGACCCGGCCCGCCCCGGTCTATCTCGGGATGCTGGCGCGCGGGCTGCGCGAGGCGCACGGCTGGGACGCCGCGCGGACGGTCGGCTATCTGGCGGGCCGGCCGGGGGTCGCCGGGCGGTGGACGCGTCCGGCGTTGCGCAGGCTCGTCGGCACCGCCCACAGCGGACCTCGGACCGGCACGCCCGGCAGTGAGTCGAGTTCGGACAGTTCGTTCGATATGCCGGGCCGTCGGACATGAACGACCGTTCGGTCCGCGATGGGTGTCCGGCAGGAGGTGATTCCGGCAAGGACGGTTGCCAGCGCAAGGATTTCCGCGTGACATGAGCGTCGGCGTCGGCTCCCTGTCCCTGGGAGCCGACGCCTTCGACAGCGGCAGGCATCGACAGCGTGCGCCGCGCGGAATTTCACCTGACCGTCATGTCCGACTCGTCCGGCAGACCGGTACGGGCCGCTCAGGACAACGACGATTCCTGATGCCGCCCCGTTCGACCTGGCGGCCGGTGGATGAGAAGCTACCCCGGCGGGGCGGCGTTCCCCCGAGTACCGCCCTCCGCGATCGACACCTGTCACGGCACGGATCAGGGTCGCCGGGCGAACCATCGCCCGGACGCCACATACCGGCATCTCACGAGGAGTTCCATGTCCGTCACCGGGATGCGACGCCGGGCCGCCGTCGGCCTGGCCGCACTCGCCGCGACCGCGTTCACAGCGGTCGCCGTCACCCCCGACCAGGCCGAGGCCCGCCCGAAGCCGGTCGACGTCCAGTTGCTCGCGATCAACGACTTCCACGGAAACCTGGAGCCGCCGACCGGCTCCAGCGGCACCATCGAGGGCCAGCCGGCCGGTGGCGCGGAATACCTGGCCAGCCACCTGAAGTCGATGCGCGCCGCCGCCAAGCAGCAGGGCAAGGGCACTGTCACGGTCGCCGCGGGTGACCTGATCGGCGCCTCGCCGCTGCTCTCCGCCGCGTTCCACGACGAGCCCACCATCGAGGAGATGAACCTCGCCGGGCTGGAGTTCGCAAGCGTCGGCAACCACGAGTTCGACGAGGGCGCGGCCGAGCTGCTGCGCATGCAGCGCGGCGGCTGCCACCCGGTGGACGGCTGCGCCGACGGCACCCCGTTCGGTGGCGCCAAGTTCAAGTACCTCTCGGCGAACGCCTTCAAGACCTCCACCGGCCTGCCGCTGATGCAGCCGTTCGGCATCAAGATCGTCAAGGGTGTCCCGATCGGCTTCATCGGGATGACCCTGGAGGGCACCCCGAACATCGTCAGCCAGCAGGGCGTCGCCGGCCTGCGGTTCACCGACGAGGCCGACACCGCCAACAAGTACGCCAAGATCCTGCGCCTGCTCGGGGTCAAGAGCATCGTCGTGCTGCTGCACGAGGGCGGCGTGCAGAACGGCGGCGGCATCAACGACTGCACCGGGTTCAGCGGCCCGATCGTCGACATCGCCAACCGGATGGACCCGTCCATCGACGTGATCGTCAGCGGGCACACCCACGCCGCGTACAACTGCAACATCAACGGCAAGCTGGTCACCAGCGCCAGCTCGTTCGGTCGCCTGGTCACCCAGATCGACCTGAAGATCGACCCGCGTACCCGCGACGTGGTCACCGCGTCCGCGAACAACGTGGTGGTCACCCGGGACGTCGAGAAGGACCCGGCCTCGACCGAGCTGATCAACCGGTACAAGACCGCGCTCGGCCCGGTGGCCGACCGGGTGGTGGGCGAGACCACCGCCGCGATCACCAAGACCCAGGAGAACCTGTACCAGACCGGGGTCGACGTCAACGGCAAGCCGACGTACCAGACCGGTGAGTCGCCGCTCGGCAACCTGATCGCCGACGCGCAGCTCGCCGCCACCGACACCGAGCAGAACGCGGTCGCCGCGTTCATGAACCCCGGTGGCGTCCGCGCCGACCTCGACGCCGGCCCGGTCACCTACGCCGAGGCGTTCACCGTGCAGCCGTTCGCCAACAACCTGGTGACGCTGGACCTGACCGGCGCGCAGCTCTACTGCATGCTGGAGCAGCAGTTCACCGTCGCGCGCGTGCTCTACGCGTCCTCGACCGTCAACTACGTCGTGGACGTCAACGGCACCACCGCGCCGGCCGGCACGCCGTGCGCCGGCACCCGGGTGGTCCGGGGCAGCCTCACCATCAACGGCACCCCGGTGACGGACACCGCCACCTACCGGGTCACCGTGAACAACTTCCTCGCCGGTGGCGGCGACGGCTTCAGCGTCCTGACCGGTGGCACCAACGCGGTGACCGGCCAGATCGACCTGGACGCCTTCACCGCGTACCTGACCGAGAAGTCGCCGGTCTCCCCGCCGGCGCTGGACCGGATCCGCACGACCACCGAGGTCGCCGCCGGCTGACGGCCGACCGCACCGCCGACGGGCCCCGGAGCGTTCAGCTCCGGGGCCCGTTCGCGTGTCAGGCCACGCCGGCCGGCTGCTTGGCCGGGGCGGGGGCCAGGCGGCCGTCCTGCGTGGCGGTGAGCAGCGGACGCAGCGACAGCGCGAGCACCGAGGCGGCCAGGCAGCCGCCCACCACGACCGCCACCCACACCCGGCCGTGCGCCGCGCCGATCAGCGGCCCGGCGGTGACCGGACCGACCACGCCGCTGATCCCGAAGATCATCGAGCTCATCGCGTTGTACCGGCCGCGCAGCTCGTCGGTGGCCAGCGCGTTTGTGAGCGCGGGCATGACCGGCGACAGCATCGTCTCGCCGAACCCGAAGATCGCCGAACAGGCCACCACGCCGAGCGCCGCGAGCACCGCGTTGCCGCTGCCCACCACACCCGCCGCGCCGAGCACCAGCCACGCGCCGGCGAAGACCGCGCCGACGGTGGCGAGTGCCCGGGTACGGCTGCGCCCCTCCAACCGCCGGATCACCAGTAGCTGCGAGAGCACGATCATCACGGTGTTCGCGGCGAGCGCCCACGCCACCACCCGGGGCGTCACCTCGACCACCCGGACCGAGTACGCCGCGAAGCCCACCTCGATCTGCGCGTACCCGCAGGTGGTGAGTACCAGGCCGAAGACGACCAGGCGGCGGAACGGCCGGTCCCGCAGCACCGTGAGGTAGCCGCCACTCCTCCGGTCGTCGGCCTTCGCGCCCGTGGCCAGGATCGGCCGGTGCCCCACGTTCGGCAGCGTGAGCAGGATCAGGGCCGGAGTCAGGTAGCTCACCGCGTCCAGCAGGTAGATCACCTCGAAGGTGATCGGACGGGCCACGTCGACCACCGCGCCGGAGATCAGACCGCCTGTGCCGATGCCCAGGTTGAGCAGCGCGAAGTTGAGCCCGAAGACGCGCTGCCGCTCGCCGTCACCGGTCAGCGAGGCGAGGATCGTGTTCTGCCCGGCCCAGATCGCCGAACTGCCCACCGCGACGACCGTCATCACGCCGAACGCCGAGGCGGTCGAGTCGACCAGCGCCAGCGAGCCGGTCCCGACCGCCTCGATCACCAGGCAGGGCAACACCACCCGGCGCGCGCCGAACCGGTCGATGAACGTGCCGGCCAGCGGCGACAGAGCGAGCGTGACAGCGCCGAACCAGCCGATCACCAGCCCGGCCCGGGTGTCGGTCAGGCCGCGTACGTCGGTGAGGTAGATGAACAGGAACGGCAGGGTGAGGCCGCGCCCGACAGCGGAGAACAAGGTGCCGAGCAGGATCCGGCGGGCTTCGGGACGGGCGGGCAGGGCGCGGCGCAGCATGGCAGGGATTCTGTTCGGCGGGTACGACTACCGCGACCCGTTTACCCCTTACACAGGTGGTCGCCGGGCCGGAAGGTGAGCGATCACACGTGCTCTGCCATGCTGACCCGGTGACCACGACCTGGCGGCACCTGCCCGCACCGGCCCGCGAGATCGCCGAGACGGCCACCGACGCGGTGAGCGCCGCGCAGGCCCGCGACGCCGAGGCGTACGCCCCGGCCGTCGAGCGGCTGGCCGCCGCCGACCGGGCCGGGCTGGTGCTCGGCGGCGTGGTCCGGCTGCTGCTGGAGGAGGGCCACCCGGACGGGCTGGACGGCGACGACGTACGCCAGGTGCTCGAACAGTGCGTCCGTTCGGCGGCGTCCTGGTGGCCCGACGTCGACCCGCACGTGCTGCTGGTGCTGCTGGCCGGCGCGCTCGGCGTCTACGACCCGGGCGACGACGAGAACCCGCCCGCCCCGGCGGCGATCGCCCGGCACGCGCCGCTGCTGGTGGCCGACCTGCTGGCGGTCACCGGGCGCCCGTTCGCCGAGTACCTGACCGCCGCGTTCGCCGAGGTGGCGCGCACGGAGATGCACGACTGACGGTCTGCCTGCCTTCTGGCCCGCGGCCCGCGGCCCACGTCCTGGCGGCGGGCCACGGCCGGCGCGGCGGCTTACGGGCTGGCGGCCAGGAAGACGAACGCGGCGAGCAGCACCAGGTGCACCCCGCCCTGGAGCACAGTCGCCCGCCCCGGCACCACGGTGAGTACCGCTGCCACAGCGGTCAGCGCCAGCAGCGTCATCTGGGTGCCGCCCAGGCCCAGCACCAGCGGCCCGTCCAGCCAGATCGAGGCGATCGCGATGGCCGGGATGGTCAGGCCGATGCTGGCCATGGCCGAGCCGAGCGCGAGATTGAGGCTGATCTGCACGCGGTCCCGCCGGGCTGCCCGGGCGGCGGCGAGCGTCTCCGGCAGCAGCACCAGCAGCGCGATGACCACGCCGACGAACGCCTGCGGCAGGTTGGCCGCGCCGACCGCCGTCTCGATCGCCGGGGAGATCGTCTTCGCGTCGCCCACCACCGCGACGAGCGCCACCACCAGCAGGGCCAGGCTGGCCAGCGCGGTACGCGTGGACGGCGGCTCGGCGTGCCCGTCACCGTTCTTGTCCTCGGCGAGGATGCTGCCCTCCTGCGTGACCGGGAGGAAGTAGTCGCGGTGCCGGCCGGTCTGCACCATGACGAACAGCAGGTAGAGCGCCAGCGAGGCGACCGCTGCGAAGGCGAGCTGCGCCGGGGAGAACTCCGGTCCCGGCCGGCTCGTGGTGAACGTCGGCACCACCAGGCTGAGCGTGGCGAGCGTGGCCACAGTGGCGAGCGCCCCGCCGGTGCCCTCCGGATTGAACACCGCGACCTGCCGCCGCAGCGCGCCGAGCAGCAGCGACAGGCCGAGGATGCCGTTGCAGGTGATCATGATGGCGGCGAAGACGGTGTCCCGCGCCAGCGCCTGCGTCTTGTCCCCGCCGCTGATCATCAGCGTGACGATCAGACCGACTTCGATCACGGTGACCGCCACCGCGAGCACGAGTGACCCGAACGGTTCACCGACCTTGTGCGCGACCACCTCGGCGTGGTGCACCGCCGCCAGTACGGCCGCGGCGAGCAGGGCCGCCACCACGAAGATGAGCGGGCCGGGCAGCTCCCGTCCCCAGGTCATCACGAGCACGAGCACGGCGACCAGGGGCGCGACGGTGGTCCAATCGGTCAGGCGGGATCGGATCATCGGCGACATGCGCACACTTTGCCAGGAGGCAGGGGCAACCGCGCGTGGCGGGGTGGCTTCGGGCAGTTCCGTCGATCTAATCGGCCGAGGCCGGTTGCTCCACGTGGGCGGGCAGGTCACCGAGGTTCGCGATCACCGGTCCGATCCAGCCCGGGTCGGTGTCCTGGTGTTCCGTGGTCCGGAGCACCGTCATGCCGGCCGCCGCCGCGCCGGCCAGCTCGCCGTCCGCGCCGTCGCCCACGTATACGCAGTCGGCCGGCGTGACGCCCAGCCGCTGCGCGGCCGCACGGTAGATCGCCGGGTCCGGCTTGGCCAGCCCGACCTCGCAGGAGAACACCGTGACGTCGAAGCGCCGCGCGAGCGGGACGGCCGCCCACGCCTCGGCCGTCTCGGAGGTGGCGTTGCTGATCAGGGCCAGCCGGTGCCCGCGCTCCCGCAGCGCGTCGAGCACGTCCAGCGTGGCGGGCGAGACGCGACCCAGCACCCGGTGGGCGAGGGTCAGCCGGTGCGCGGCGGCGCGGGTCACCTGCTCATCGGTCGGCGAGCCGCCGAGGCGCCCGGCGAGGATGCGGACGGTCTCCTCCGCGTTCCACCGGACGAGCCGGTCCCGCCAGGTCGCGTGGTACGCGTCGACGAGCGCCGCCGGATCGACCCCGACCATGAGCGCCATCTCGCCCACCACGCGGTCCCGCTCGTCGTCGGCGCCGTGGACCAGGGTGTGGAAGAGGTCGAAGACGACCGGCCGTGGCATGGCGGGATCCTACTGCGACGGTGAGCGGGGCCGGGGAAACGCAGAGGGCACATCCGAGATCGGATGTGCCCTCTTACCTCTGGTCGGGGTGGCCGGATTCGAACCGACGACCTCTTCGTCCCGAACGAAGCGCGCTACCAAGCTGCGCCACACCCCGAGGCGTGCCGACAAATAGTAGCCCACCCGCCCCCACGGTCAAACTCGGTACCCCCCGCCCTCCGCCCCCGGCAGATCTTGGTACGGATCAGCCCTCCGAGGGGCGGCCGCGTACCAAGATCTGCCGGGATCAGCGGGGGTCAGCGGGAGATCAGGGTGAGGATGCTGGCCTCGGGTGGGCAGGCGAAGCGGATCGGGGCGGTGGGGTGGGTGCCGAGGCCGGCGGAGACGTGCAGCCAGGAGCCGGAGCCGGGCCAGCGGTGCAGCCCGCGCGCCATCGAGCGGGGCAGTCCGCAGTTGGTCACCAGCGCGCCGTACCCGGGCACGCAGACCTGGCCGCCGTGGGTGTGCCCGGCCAGCAGCAGGCCGAAGCCGTCGGCCGCCATCCGGTCCAGCAGGACCGGCTCCGGGGAGTGCGACAGCGCGATGGACAGCGCCGCGTCGCGGCTGACCGGGCCGGCCACGGCGTCGTAGTCGTCCCGTTCGATGTGGGGGTCGTCGACGCCTGCCAGCTCGATCTCCCGCCCGCCGGCCTTGAGCGTGGTGCGGGCGTTGTTCAGGTCGGCCCAGCCGGCGCCGGTGAGGATGTCGCGCAGTTCCTCGTACGGCAGCGGCACACCCTCGGTGTACTCCCGGTCGGGCAGGAAGTAGGTGAAGGGGTTCTTCAGGACCGGCCCGGTGTAGTCGTTGGAGCCGAAGACGAACGCGCCGGGCAGGTCGAGCAGCGGTTGCAGGGCGCGCAGCACGCCCGGCACCGACTCGGGGTGCGCCATGTTGTCGCCGGTGACCACGACCAGGTCCGGGTCGAGTGCGGCCAGGGAGGCCACCCAGTCCTGCTTGCGTCGCTGGCCGGGCATCATGTGCAGGTCGGAGAGGTGCAGCACCCGCAGCGGTTCGGCGTCGGTCGGGAGCACCGGCACGTCGTACCGGCGGAGGGTGAACATGTTGCGCTCGACGAGCGACGCGTACGCCAGGGTGGCCGCGCCGGCGGCGACGGTTCCGGCCGCGAGCCGGAATAGTGTGCGCTTTCGCATGGCGTTCAGGGTAGTTTCACCGTCCATGAGCACGCTGAAGGACCGTCTCACCGCCGACATGCGCGCCGCTCTCAAGGCGCGCGACGAGCTGACCACCTCCACGCTGCGGATGGCCCTGGCCGCCGTGGGCAACGCCGAGGTCGCCGGCCGGGAAAAGCGCGAGCTCAGCGACGACGAGGTGCTCGCCGTGCTGACCAAGGAGGCGAAGAAGCGCCGCGAGGCGGCGGTGGCGTTCGCCGACGCGGGGCGCGACGAGCAGGCCGGCAAGGAGACCGCCGAGGGCGAGGTGCTGGAGCGCTACCTGCCCAAGCAGCTCTCCGACGAGGAGCTGGCCGAGCTGGTCTCGGGGGCGCTCGCCGCGGGCGGCTTCACCGGTAAGGCGCAGATGGGCCCGGCCATGAAGGCGGCCCAGGCCGCGGTGGCCGGCCGGGCCGAGGGTGGTCGGGTGGCCGCCGAGGTACGCCGCCAGCTCGGTCTCTGACCCGGCGCTTCCGTAGCGCGGAAACGACGACGGCCACCTCCCGGAGGAGGTGGCCGTCGCTGTCTGCTGTCCGGGATCAGTTCCCGGGTCGTCCCGGTCTGCCGTTACCCGGTCCGCCCGGGCCACCCGGCCGGTCCGGTGTCGCGGTGCCGCCCTGCTCCGGGGTGCCGCCCTGGCCGGAGCTGACCTCGATCATCACCACGCCGCCCTTGATGGTGCGCCCGTCGGGGCTGGTGCCGGCCGCGGTGCCGGCCGGGCACTCCGACGGCACCTTGTTGCTGGAGACCACCGGCTCGAAGCCGGCACCCTTCAGCCGGGACTTCGCGGTCTCGATCGACTCGCACTTCACGCCCGGGATGGAGCGCTGGTCGCCCAGGACGATCTTGCCGCTGGGCGGGGTGAAGTTCTTCCGCTCCTTGCCCTTCATGGCGTCACGCAGCGTCTGGTAGACCGCCGGGTTGATACCCTGGGGCGTCTCGTCGTGGCCCATCTTCTGGTTGGTCTGCGGCCAGTCCGGGTCGGCCATGATGCCGGCCACCGCATACTGCTTGGTCATCGCGACCAGGGCCGAGGTGCGGTCGGAGTCGGTGGTGCCGGACTTGCCGGCCACGGGCGCGTTGACGATGTTGCGGACGTTGCCGGCGGTGGCGGGGCCGCACTTGGTGGTGGAGGAGCGGTCACCGACCGGGCAGCGCGCGGCGTCGACGGCGGCGCGGGCCACCTCGGTGCTGACCCGCTGCTCGCAGCGGGGGTTGGCGACGTCCAGCTTCTCACCGTCCGGACCGCGGATCTCCTGCACCGGGATCGGCTCGCAGTACTTGCCGTCGGCGGCGAGCGTGGCGTACGCGTTCGCCAGCTCCAGCGGCGTCGTCTGGGAGACGCCGAGGCTGAACGCGCCCCACTGGTGCGGGTTGGCGGCGAGCTGCGCGTCGCTCGACGAGCGGAACGTGATGCCGAGCTTCTGCGCGGCCTTCACCACGTTCTCCGCGCCGACCCGCTGCTGCAGGTCGATGAAGAACGTGTTCACCGAGAAGCCGAAGCCGCTCCACATGTTGTGCATGCCGGCCATCGCGGGGTTGGCGTTCTTCGGGCAGTACTTGCTGGTGCCCGGGCAGGCGGCGGGGGAGTTGAACTCGACCGGGTAGTCCGACTTGAACACCGGCTGCGCGTTGATGGGGTAGCTGAGCGGGTAGCCCTTCTCCAGCGCGGCCACCAGCGTGAAGATCTTGAAGGTCGAGCCGGCCTGGTAGCCGGCGATGCCGGGACCACCGGTGACCAGCGGGTTCACCGTGTTGGGGTAGTTGCCCCGGATCTTCTTCTTGGCCTTCTTCGGGTCGCTGGAAATCTTGTTCTGCGGGTCGGCCGGGTCGTCGAGCTTGAAGTTCCGGTTCACCGCCACGGCACGGACCCGGCCGGTGCCCGGTTCGACAGCGGCCACCATCCGGGCCGCCTTGCTGCTCTCGCCGAGCTTGTTGCGGACGGCCTTGTCGGCGCCCTTCTGCGCCTGGACGTCCAGCGTGGAGATGATCGTGTAGCCGCCGCTCTTGAGCCGCCGCTCCCGGTCGTACGAGGTGGCGCCGAACGTCTCCTGCTGGAGCCACCAGCGGTAGAGGTAGTCGCAGAAGAAGCCCCAGGAGCGGGTGGTGGTCTGGGTGCAGCCGTTCGGGGTGCGCTTGCCCCTGACCTCGAGCTTGATCTTCTTGGCGGCGTCCGCCTCCTGCTGGTTGATCGCGCCGATCTGCACCATGTTCTGGATGACGTAGTCGCGCCGGCCGACCGCCTCGGGGTAGCCCGACTTGGTGGTCGGGTCGAACGAGGTGGGGGCCTTCACCATGCCGGCGAGCATCGCCGACTCCTGGATGTCGAGCTTGCTCGGCGGCTTGTTGAAGTAGACCTGGCTGGCCGCCCAGATGCCGTACGCGCCGTTGCCGAACGCGGCGATGTTCAGGTAGCGCCGGAGGATCTCGTCCTTGGAGAGTTCCTTGTCGACCTGGAGCGCCAGGCTCATCTCGCGCAGCTTGCGACCGCTGGTGTCCTCGGTCGCGGCCACGACGTCGGCCGGGTGGGTGGCCGAGTAGGAGATGGCCAGCCGGACGTACTGCATGGTGAGCGTCGACGCGCCCTGCCGGGAGGAGCCGGCGGCCTGGTTGTTGACGAAGGCCCGCGCCACACCGTTGATGTCCACGCCGTTGTGCTTGTAGAAGTCGTGGTCCTCGGCCGCGATGATGGCCTTCTGCATGTACGGCGAGATGTCCTTGAGCTGGACGTCCTTGCGGTTCTCGTCGTACATCGTGGCCAGCACGGTCTTGCCGTCGGCCGCGAGCAGCTTGGTGATCTGGGGTGCCCGGGCGACTGTCAGCTCCTTGGGCAGCGCCTCGAACGTCTCCGCTCCGGCCTTGGCGGCCAGTCCGGACATCGCTGCCACGGGGAAGGCCGCCGCGGCGACCACCACTCCGGCCAAGAGGCCGCAGATCAGCAGCGATGCGGCGTTGGTCAGCACGTTGTGGTCACGTTTCCGCATCCAGGTCACCTCGACAGGGTACGCGAGTAGGAATCGGCGGGCGCGTGGGGAAGTTTCCCCATTTCCTGCATGCGCCGGCCTCGTTGTGCTAAACGCACGAGCCCTGGTCCGGGGTTGCGTGAGATCCGGCGGAAGTCTCTGCCGAAGTCCGGCAGTGGCGCAGCGTTTTCACGTACTCGGGCGGGGTAGTCGCGGGGCGAAAGCCCGGGAAGCCGGGAGTGTCCGGAATGATGGATTTCGCCGACAACGTTGCGTAATCGGGCGACTACACAGCATGATGGTGGCGGCGACCGCAGCCATGAGTCGTTTGTGCCGCCCTGGGGAGGCCGGCGCGAACGACCGGGGGGAAGTACGAGGGCTGCTCGCGCGAAGTCGGTAGGTACTGCAAGGGGGGACGTGTACAGATGGGCATGATCACTGACTGGCCGTCACTGGCGGCGTGTCAGAACGGAGACCCGGACGCGTTGTTCGTACAGGGCGCCGAACAGAACGTGGCGAAGAGGATCTGCCGGAGCTGCCCAGTTCGGTACGAGTGCCTGGCCGACGCGCTCGACAACCGGATCGAGTTCGGGGTGTGGGGTGGCATGACCGAGCGCGAACGCCGGGCGTTGCTGCGCCGCCACCCGCAGGTCACCAGCTGGCGCAAGATGTTCGAGGCGGCCATGAAGAAGAACGCCAAGGAGAAGGCCGGCAAGGACAAGATCCTGGTCACCACGGCCAACTGACCGGACCGGTCAGCTCCGGCTGATCGCCTCGCCGATCGTCCGCAGCCCGTCGACGTCGTGCACGTCGGCGGGCTGCGCCGTCACCGACACCGCCGGCACCGCCGGGAACGCCTCGGTGAACCGGGCCGCCACCTGCTCCTCGCGTACCGCCTGCTGGGCCAGCGCGGCGTGCGCGCGCAACACCTCGACGGTGCCCTCGTGCCCACCCACGCCGGCCAGCCGCTCCGCGGCGGCCAGGCTCTCCGCGGCGGACAGGTCCGCCGCCGGCCGGTGCACCCGGTTGAGCACCAGCCCGGCCAGCGGCATCCGCTCCTCCCGCAGGCGACCGGCGAAGTAGGCGGCCTCCCGGACCGCGTCCGGCTCCGGCGCCGCGACCAGCAGGAACGCCGTCTCCCGGGCCTGGAGGATCCGGTACGTCTGTTCGGCGCGCTGCCGGAACCCGCCGAACATCGAGTCGAGGGCGGCCACGAAGCCGGACAGGTCGGTGAGCAGCTGGGCGCCGATCACCTTCTGCACCACCTTGGAGAACATCCCGAAGCTCGCCGTGACCAGGCTGAACATGCTCCGCCCGCCGCTGCGCGCCGGGGCCAGCAGCAGCCGCAGCATCCGGCCGTCGAGGAACCGGGACAGCCGGGCCGGCGCGTCCAGGAAGTCGAGCGCGGAGCGCGACGGCGGCGTGTCCACCACGATCAGGTCCCACTCGCCCCGGGCGTGCAACTGGCCCAGCTTCTCCATCGCCATGTATTCCTGCGTGCCGGCGAAGGTGGAACTCATGGCCTGGTAGAAGGGGTTGGCGAAGATCTCCGCCGCCTTCGCCGGGTCGGTGTGCTGGAGCACCACGTCGTCGAACGTGCGCTTCATGTCGAGCATCATGGCGTGCAGTTCACCGCCGCCGGCCTCGACGTCGATGCCCTTGACCTGCCGGGGTGTGTTGTCCAGTTCGGTCAGGCCGAGCGACTGGGCCAGCCGGCGCGCCGGGTCGATGGTGAGCACCACCGTCCGCCGGCCGTGCCGCTCGGCCGCGCGCAGCGCCAGCGCCGCCGCCGTGGTCGTCTTGCCCACGCCGCCCGCCCCGCAGCAGACCACGATCCGTACGCCGTCGTCGGCGAGGATCTGGTCGACGTCAAGCGGAGGCGCCGCGTCTTCGGAAGGCACCAATCGAGCGTATCGGTCCCGAGGGGCACTCTGCTCCGTGCCGGCCGCAGGTGTGAGTCAATCCGCCCGGACGAGGGCCTCGGCGAGCGTCTCCAGCCCGGCCCGGTCGACCCCCTCGGGCAGCAGCGGCAACTCGACCAGGGGCAGGCCGAGATCCACCAGGTCACCCCGGAGGGAGTCCTCCAGATCACGGCGTACCTGCTGGTCACGGGCTTCCTCGACGAGCCCGGCCACGGTCGGGCCGTCGGTCGGCAGGCCGGCGGCGGCCAGCCCGCGCTTCAGCTCGGCCGCTGTCACCGCCCGACCGGCCGGCACCGGCGGGCGGACGCCGTTGACGATCACGCGGCCGACCGGGAAACCGAGCTGGGTCAGCTCCGCGACCGCGTCGAGCGTCTCCTGGACCGGCATCTCCTCCAGCAGCGTGACCACGTGCACAGCGGTCATCGGCGACCGGAGCAGCGCGGAGACGCCCTCGCTCTGGGTCTTGATCGGGCCGACCTTCGCCAGCCGGGCGGTCTCCGCCGTCACGTTCAGGAAGCGGCCGATCCGCCCGGTCGGGGGCGCGTCCAGCACCACCGCGTCGTACGTCCGGCGCGACCCGCTGGTCCGGGTGGTCGCCTCCTTGACCTTGCCGGTGAGCAGCACGTCGCGCAGGCCCGGCGCGATCGTGGTGGCGAAGTCGATCGCGCCGAGCTTGCGCAGCGCCCGGCCGGCGGCGCCGAGCTTGTAGAACATGTCCAGGTATTCGAGGAGCGCCTCCTCGGCGTCCACCGCCAGCGCCCGCACCTCACCGCCGCCGGGCGCGTCGGCGAGGTGCCGTTCCTCGTACGGCAGCGGGTCGGTGCCGAAGAGCTGGGCGATGCCCTGCCGGCCCTCCACCTCGACCAGCAGGGTGCGCCGGCCCCCGGCGGCCAGGCCGAGGGCCAGCGCGGCGGCCACGCTCGTCTTTCCTGTGCCGCCCTTGCCGGTCACCACGTGCAGGCGGGCCGGCCATCTGCCGGCGGACTCGGCCGGCTGCTCACTCGCTGCCACCCGTCGAGCCTAACCAGCCGTTGGGACCAGCTCTGTCCGGCCGGTGGGATCAGCCGACCTCGCAGACCCACCAACCCGTCTTCCGCACCACTGTGAAACGCAGCGCCTGCTCGGCGACCTTCTCGTCGGCGGTGGTCATGGTCACCCGGGCGGAGACGGTGGCCCGGTCCCCGGTCTGGTTGTCGACGGTCGGGGTGGGCCAGCGGAACCGGGGGTTCTGGTACTGCGCGACGTACTTCTGGACCTCGGCGACCTTGGTGGTGATCTTCTCGTCGTCGCGGGCCGCGGAGCAGACGAACGTCGCAGCCTTCTCGGCGTCGCGCTCCTGGTAGACGGCCTTGAGGAAGCCGTCCACCGCGACCTGCGGCTCCTTCGCGCCCTGGCCGTCCTCGCTGTTGCGCAGCGCGAGGAATGCGGCAGTGCCCCCACCGCCGCAGAGCAGGACCGCGGCGGCCAGCACCAGCGAGACGATCAGCACCGCCGGTCGCTTGCGCGGCTGGGGTTCGGACGGGTACGCCGGCGGGCCGGCCGGGGGTGCGGATCCCGGCGGCGCGCCGCCGGTGGGCGGCGGTTGCGGATTCGGGTCGCCGGGCGTGCCGGTGTCGCCACCGACGGGCGGTTGGGTCATCTGTCTCCCCCGGGTTGCGGCTCCCGTCGCCGCCCCAGGCGACGGGCACGGGTCGAGGTGTGCGGGCGCGCGTCGGCGCGCGTCCAGTCCGGAAGGGTATCGGTCGGCGGGGCGCTTGCCAGCCCCGCGTACGCGCCCCGCCGGACGGAGACGGCTACCGCGATCCCGACCAGCCTTGTGTCGCAAATGTGACTGGACGTGACGAGGCGTGCGCGTCCCGTTGCCGGGACTTGTCGCAGGATCTACGTTCGTCCCCGACGCGGAGAGCCGGGCCGGGGACGGCTCCGAGCCGGATTGCGGTGTTGGTGAACAGGTACGACGCCCGGAGGCGAAGGATGCGCGACGCGGAGAACAGTCCTCGGGGCCAGTTCCCCGGTGCCCGGGCCGGACGGCCGGGTGAGGCCGAGGGACCGGGCGCGCCGTTCAACGAGCGCTCCTACGGCCCTCCGGCCGACGTGGTCCGGACGCTTCCCCGTTCCGGCGGGAGGGGGCGGGACGAGGACGAGCCCGGCTACGTCATCCACCTCCAGGTCCGGGTGCCCGACCTGGCGGCGGCCACCGCGCTCGCCGGCACCGTGGCCACCTCGCTGGGCTTCCTGATGGAGCTGGACGCGGGCGAGACCACCGTCTCCACCGCCGACGACCAGAACAACAGGCACCGGGTCTTCTGCGACCTGCTGCTGCCCGACCGCAGCCGGTGCCCGCAGCGCTTCGAGCACGAGGGCCCGTGCGGCGAGCCGCCGCCGGCGCCGGAGCCGCGTCCCGCGTCCTGGTGACCGCGGCGGACCGTAGGCTGTGCCTGACCGAAGTCCAAGTCAGGCAAGGGAGCCCTCCTCCGATGCAGAAGTGGGAATACGCCACGGTGCCGCTGCTGGTCCACGCGACCAAGCAGATCCTCGACAACTGGGGCGAGGACGGCTGGGAACTGGTCTCCGTGGTCCCCGGCCCGAACCCGGAGCAGCTCGTCGCGTACCTGAAGCGTCCGAAGGGCTGACCTCGATGAGCAACGGACCCCAGGCGAAGCTCGCCGAGCTCGGCCTCGAACTGCCCGAGGTGGTGCCGCCGGTGGCCAGCTACGTACCGGCCGTCCAGTCCGGGCAGCACGTCTACGTGTCCGGCCAGCTGCCGATGGCCGAGGGCAAGCTGCTCGCCACCGGGAAGGTCGGCAACGGCGTCTCGGCCGAGCAGGCGAAGGACCTGGCGCAGCGGTGCGCGCTGAACGCGCTCGCCGCGATCGACGCGCTGGTCGGGCTGGAGAACGTGGTCAAGGTGGTGAAGCTGACCGGCTTCGTGGCCAGCGCACCCGGCTTCACCGGCCAGCCCGGCGTGATCAACGGCGCCTCCGACCTGTTCGGCGCCGTGTTCGGCGAGGCCGGCCGCCACGCCCGCAGCGCGGTAGGCGTGGCCGAACTCCCCCTCGACGCCCCGGTAGAGGTAGAGGTCATCGTCGAGGTCGCGTGACCGTGCCCTCTCGCCCGCCGCGAGAGCCCGCGATCTTGCGGTTGCGGCCCCGGCAGAAGCCCCACACGGGGACAAAGCTCGGGCCGGAACTGCAAGATCGCGGGGAGCGGCGGGCGGAGTCGTACGATCGCAGCCATGGGTGGGCGTATGGCCGGGGCCGCGGGGGCGCTTGCGGAGGAGCTACCGGCGTGGGTGACGTTGCTGCGTGCGCCGAACCCGGGGCCGATGACGCTCGACGGGACCAACACCTGGGTGCTGCGGGCCGGGCCGGACGCGCCCGCCGTCGTGGTCGACCCGGGGCCCGCCGACGAGGGGCACCTGGCCGCGATCGCGGCGCAGGGGCGCATCGGGTGCGTGCTGATCACGCACGGGCACGCCGACCACACCGAGGGCGCGCCCCGGTTGCGTGAGCTGCTCGACGGCGTACCGGTGCTCGCCGCCGACCCGGCGCACACCGCCGGAGGTGAGCCGCTCAGCGCCGACACCGCGCTCGACGTGGGGCTGGACCTGCGACTGCTGCCCACCCCCGGGCACACCGCCGACTCGGTCTGCCTCGTCGCCGCGCACGGCGGCGAGCGCGTCGTGCTGACCGGCGACACCATCCTCGGCCGGGGCACCACAGTGGTCGCCCACCCGGACGGGCACCTCGGCGACTACCTGTCGAGCCTGGAGCTGCTCTCCACGTACCGGGAGATCCCGGCGCTGCCGGGCCACGGCCCGGCGCTGGCCGACTGCGGTGTGGCGGCCGACTTCTACCTGGCCCACCGGCGGGCCCGGCTGGACCAGGTGCGCGCCGCCGTCGCCGCGGGCGCCACCACCGCGGCCGAGGTGGTCGCAGTGGTCTACGCCGACGTCGACAGGTCGCTGTGGTGGGCCGCCGAGTGGTCGGTCCGGGCCCAGCTCGAACACCTCGGAGTGGAGCAGCCGTGACCTGCCCGGTGTGCGGAACCGTAGCCGTGCCCGGGGCGCGGTTCTGCCACAACTGCGGGGCGGCGCTGCCGGCTGCCGCCACGCTGCCCGCGGCCGAGCGCCGCGTGGTGACCGTGCTCTTCGGTGACCTCTCCGACTTCACCTCCTGGTCGGAGGACCTGGACCCGGAACGGGTCGGCGCGGTCACCGACCGGGTGCTGGCGGCCCTCGCGGGAGCGGTCAAGACCTTCGGCGGGCACGTCGACAAGCTCACCGGCGACGGGATCATGGCGGTCTTCGGCGCCCCGGTCGCGCACGAGGACGACGCCGAGCGGGCGGTCCGCGCGGCGCTGTCCATGCAGCGTGCGGTGCGGCGGGTGCTCGACGACGAGCGCGGCGGCGGCGCGCCGCTGGGCCTGCGCGTCGGCCTCAACACCGGAGACGTCATCGCCGGCATCCAGGCGGCGATCGAGTACACGGTCATCGGCGACACGGTGAACACCGCCGCCCGGCTGGCCGACGCCGCCGCGGTCGGCGCGGTCTACGCCGGTGCGCGCACCTCCGCGGCCACCCGGCACGTCGCCTCCTGGCGGGCGCTTCGCCCGCTGCGGCTCAAGGGCAAGCGGGAACCGGTCGAGGCGTACGAGCTGCTGGGCCTGCTCGACGCGCCCGGCACCCGGTCCGGCCTCGGTGACGAGGCGCCGTTCGTGGGCCGGGAGACCGAGATCGGCCGGATCGCCGGCCGGCTCGCCGAGGTGATCGACAGGGGCGAGCCCCGGGTGCTGCTGATGACCGCCGAGGCGGGGATCGGCAAGTCCCGGTTCGCGGCCGAGGTGGAACGCCTCGCTGCCGGCTACGACGTCGGCGCCGGGCGGTACGCGGCGCACACCGGCGCCCGCGTGCTCTCGGTACGCTGCGCGGCGTTCGGCGAGCGCCGCCGGCTGGCGCCGCTGGCCGACCTGGTCCGGGCCGCCGTCGGCCTGCCGGGCGACGCGGCCACCGCCGTCACCCGGCCGGCCGTCGAGGAGCGGCTGCGCCGCCTCGGCCAGCGCCTGTCCCGGCTCCCCGGCGACCCGCCGCCGATCGCCGTGGACCAGCTCCTGGCCCTGCTCGGGTACGCCGAACTCCCGCCCGCCACCGAGAACGGCGAGTGGAACGCGGCCGGGCCGCCGCCGGACGACGAGGCGGTGCCGACCGCCGTGGCGGACCTGCTCAGCGCGCTCGCCGGTGAGGCGCCGCTGGTGATCGTGGTGGACGACCTGCACGACGCCACCGCCGAGACGCTCAAGGCGCTGGCGCTGACCCTCAACCGGCTCAGCGGGCCGGTGCTGGTGCTGCTGCTCGGCCGTCCCGAGCTGGTACGCACCGCCGGCGCGCTGACCCGCGTCGCGGACGCCGAGGTGCACGCGCTGCCGCCGCTGCGCGGCGCGGACGCCTCCCGGTTGCTCACCAGCTACCTGTCCGGTGGCCGCATGCCCCAGACCGACGCGGACCGGCTGCTCGCCACCGCGCAGGGCAACCCGTTCTACCTGGCCGAGCTGGTCACGCTGCTGATGGAGCGCGGTGCGCTCACCGCCGGCCCGGGGCGGGGCGCCGACGTCGGCTGGCGACTCGCCCCCGGCTCGCTCGGCAGCCGCCTGCTCTCCCGGGACCTGGCCGCGGTGCTCGCCGCGCGTATCGACGCGCTGCCGCCCAACGCCCGCTCGGCGTTGCGCGATGCCGCCGTGGTGGGCGACACCGTGCCGGCGGGAGCGCTGGAGGCGTTGCGGGAGCAGCGGGTCGGACGGGACGGGCGGCCCGCCGCGGTGGCCGCCGTCGAGCTGGACCGGGCCGTGGAGGAGCTGCTGCAACGGCGCATGCTGCACCGCACCCGCAGCGGGTTCGCCTTCGCCACCCCGCTGATGCGGGAGGCCGCGTACGCCGGGGTGAGCAAGGCCGAGCTGGCCGAGCGGCACGCGGCGCTGGCCCGCTGGGCCGCGCCGGAGAGCGTCGACGAGACCGGCGGCGCCCCGGGGGGCGCGTTCACCGAGGCCGCCCGGGACGACTTCGTCGCCGAGCACGTGGAGCGGGCCACAGCGCTCGCCGACGCGGTCAAGCTGCGCCCGGACGCGCCGGCCCGGGCGGTCACCCCGCTGGGCGTGGCCGCGCTGGGCCGGGCCGCCCGCCGGTCGCTGCGGTCGGGGGAGCCGGCGCTCGCCGTCGAGTACGCCGAGCGCGCGGCCGAGCTGGCCCGCGACGGGGTGCCACCGGCGGACCGGGTGGTGCACGCCCGGGCGCTGCTCCAGATCGGCCGCCCGGCCGACGCGCTCGCGTTCGCCGAGAAGATCGCCGCGAACACCGGCGACCCGGCCACCCGGACCGCTGCGCTGCTGCTCGCCGGGCAGGCCCAGCAGACACTCGGTGACGCCGAGCGGGCCGAGTGCAACTGGCAGGAGGCGTTGCAGGTGGCCACCGACGCCGGTCTGCCCACGCTGCGGGCGTCGGCGATGCGGCGGCTCGGCATGGCCGACTTCATCGCCGGCCGGCTCGGGCAGGCGAGCAGCCGGCTGGCCGCGTCCTACCAGGTCAGTCTCGCCGCGCGGGATCCCCGCGGGCAGGCCTGGTCGTTGCAGAACCTGGCCTGGGTGACCACCACCCGGGGCGACTTCGCCGGCACCGACGCGGTGCTCGGCCGGGCCGCCCGGCTCTTCGCCGAGCTGAAGGACCCGTACGGGCGGGCTTGGCTGCGCGGCACCACCGCGTTCGCCCGGCTGCTCGCCGGCCGGCTGCGGGAGGCGTGCCGGATGGCGCGGGTGTTCCTGCCGTTCGGGGAGCGGGTCGGCGAGGCGTGGGCGGTGGGGACGCTGCGCGCGGTCGAGGCGTACGCCACCGCCGAGCTGGGCGACCTGGCCGAGGCGGACCGGGCGGCGCGGCGCGCGTACCGGGACTTCGCCGAGGTGGGCGACGACTGGGGGCAGGGCTTCGCGCTGGTGGTGCGCGGGGTGGTGGCGCGCGGGCTGGGCGAGCCGGAACACGCGGCCGACCTGTTCACCGAGGCGCTCGAGTACGCCGACCGGACCACCCACCCGTTGCTCACCGGCATGGCCGGCACGCTGCGCGGCTTCGTGGCGCTGGACATGGGCGACCATGAGACAGCCGAGCGGGAGGCGCGGTCGGTGCTGACCCGGGTGGAGCCGCACAACCCGCAGGCGCCGGCCCAGGTCGCGCCGCGGGTGCTGCTCGCCATGGCCCGGCTCGCGGCGGGTGACCCGGGCACCGCTGTGGGGCTGCTCGCCCCGGTCGCGACCGGCGCGGCGAACGCGCCCTCGCTGCTGTTCTCACGGCGGCAGACGATGGCCCGGTACGCCGCCGCGCTGCTCGCCCACGGCCAGCGCGAGCAGGCGCTTGACTGGGCTCAGCGGTCGATCACCGCCCCGGCCGAGGACGTGCGCAGCCAGGTGGTGGCGCTGCTGGTGCTGGCCGAGGCGCTCGACGCCTGCGGTCGCCGGGCCGAGGCGCTGACGAACGCGGAGGAGGCGGTACGCCTCGCGTACGCCACCGAGCAGCGCAGTGAGCGGATCGTCGCGGACGCGTTGCGGGTCCGCCTCTCCGGCGGCTGACCGCCCGTTGTTCTGACGGTTCCGGGGATGTGTTCGTCGGTGGAGCCGGTTAGCGTGGGGCCGCGACAGTGGTGGATCGACTGCCGCCTCCCGGTGCGCGCCTGCGTCACCGGCGGACCACGCTGGGGAGGAACGATGAGGCTGCCGCGCTCGGGCGCCGGCTGGACGATCGCGGTCTTCGGGCTCCTCGCGCTGCTGCTCGGCGCGCTCGGTCTGATCTGGCCGGAGACGCAGCTGCGCCTGCTCGGCTTCGAGGTGCCGGCCGAGCGCGCTCCGGGCGACTACACCGGCACATTCCTCACCGCGTCCTCGATGGCCTCGTTCAACATGGGGGTCTACTACCTGCTCGCCGTCGCCACCGAGTGGCGGCCGTTCTACCGGTTCACCGTGTGGTTCCGCCTGGTCACCTTCACCGTGTTCACCATCGCGGTGCTCTCCGACGTCGCGCCGGATCGCTTCTTCGCGGTCGCCGCGTGGGAGGGCCTGGGCGCGGTTGCGACGGCGGTCGGCCTGTGGTGGGACGCCCGCCGGGCGGCCGCCGCCACTGACGACTCCGTCCCGGGTCCGGTGCCGGCCACCGACACGGCGCGCTGACGGGTCCGGATCGTTGGGTATTTTCGAGTCGTGACCGAGACCCCGCCCGGCGCCCTGCGGCTGCCCATCGTGCCCGGTCTGACCGATCTGCAGGTGTTCGCCCGGGGCGGGTACGCCACCATCTACCGGGCCACCCAGATCTCGGTGGGGCGCGAGGTCGCGGTCAAGATCGAGAACCGCACGCTGGACAGCGAACGCGACCAGGCCCGTTTCCTGCGCGAGGCCCGTGCCGCCGGGCGGATGTCGTCGCACCCCCACGTGGTGGACCTGTTCGACGTCGGCGTCACCGTCGACCAGCACCCCTACCTCATCATGGAGCTGTGCGACGGCTCGTACGCCGAGCGGATGCGCACCTCGCCGCTGGGCCCGGCGGAGACCCGCGACCTCGGCGTGAAGATCGCCGACGCGCTGGCACACTCGCACGCGGCGGGCGTCCTGCACCGCGACGTCAAGCCGGCGAACATCCTGCACTCCGAGTTCAACTCGGCCGTCCTGGCCGACTTCGGCCTGGCGGTGCTCGCCGAGTTCCGCGACTCCTCGGTGATGCTGGAGGCGCTCACCCCGGCGTACGCGCCACCGGAGACGTTCAACCACAGTCCACCCACGCCCGCAGTCGACGTCTACTCGCTGTGCGCCACGCTCTACGCGGTGATGTACGGCCGTCCGCCGCGCTGGCACTCCGAACGCAACCCGAGCCTGGTCACCGTGCTGGAGATGTTCCAGCAGCCGATCCCGGGCCTGCCCGGCGTGCCCGGTGAGCTGATCGACGTACTCCGGTTGGGCATGTCGAACGACCCGGGCGCGCGGCCCTCCGCGGTCGAACTGCGCGGCCTGCTCGCCTCGCTGCCGCTGGACGGCGCCCCGGCGACCGGCGGCCTGTACGACGGCGGCACCGGCGACCGGTTCCACCGCACCGGCGGGCCGAACCCGCGGCCGCCCGCGGACGACGACCACCCGACGGTGGCCTCGCGTGGCCGGCGCTGGCCCAAGCGCTGGTTCCTCGGCGGCGCCGGTGTGCTGGCGCTCGCCGCCTCGGCCGGTGGCGGCTGGGTGGCAGGCGGGCACACGCCGGCCGTCACGCCCACACCGGCGACCAGCGGCGTGGCCGGGGTGGCGCCGGTGCCCGGCTGCGCGTCCGCCGACGTGCGGCTGCCCGCCGGGGCGCGCTGCGCGACGGAACTGGAGTGCTTCGGTCCGGTACGGCTGCGCCGCGACCGGGCCGAGGCGAGCCGGGTGCCGTGCGACGGCCAGCACACCTGGGAGACCTACGCCGCCGGTGACCTGCCGGCCGGTCTCGCCGGGGCCCGCCACGAGACGGTGGCGGCCGACCCGGCCGTCGGGCGGGTGTGCAACGCCGACACGTTCCGGCTGGTCAGCGGCGGCAAGTCGGCGAGCGGGTGGAACCTGGAGGTGCTGCCGCCGGAGGCCGAGGCGGACCGCACCTACCGCTGTCTGGCCGGCCGGGGCGTCAACGCGCTCGCCGGCCCCACGCTCACCGGTCGCTGAGCCCGTTCACGGTCCGGCCCTGCCGGACCGACCGCGGGTCGAGCGTCTCCAGCGTGTCGGCGTCCACCGCCGTCGTCGCCCGCATGCCGCGTACCACCCGCGGGTCGAGCGTCTCCAGCGTGTCCGCGTCGATCGGCTGGCCCGCCGGCGTGCGCAGGTTCCGTACCGCGCGCGGGTCGATCGCCTCCAGCGTGTCGGCGTCCACTCCGTACCCCTGGTGGGGGACCGGCCAGGTCTCGGCCTGCGGGGCGGGCCCGCCGGTGCCGCCGGGCTGACGCGCGGCGGTGATCGTCACTCCCGTGATCATGGCGAGCAGGACGCAGACCAGGGCCAGCACGACCGACAGGATGCCGGGCGGACGCCACACGGCGAGGGTCACCACCGCCGCCACCGTCGCCAGGGACGCGACGACGGCCTTCGCCCGCGCATCGGGCTTCGGGAACGATCTCACCCGACAAGCATGGCCCAGCGCGTCCACCTGTCAACCGGCGGGATGAGACGGCTTCCCGTCACCGGCGCTCCACTTCGGAGTCGCAGGTAGCGACGATCGAGAAAAAATCGTTACATCATCTGGTTGTTTGCCGTATCGATCCCCGTTTGGGGGCCACTAACGTGGGCGTCGATCCCTACAGTGACGGGGGTCGAGGTCTCCTCGACGGAACTGTTCCCCGACGGAAGGCAGCCTCATGCCCCGTGCAATCCGATCCCTGGCCGCAACCGGGATCGCCGGCGTCCTCCTCGCCGGACCGGCCGTCGCGCCCGCCGCGGCGGCGACTCCGCAACCACCCGCGCACGACAGGACCACCGCCGCCGAGGCGCGCCGGGTGGACCGCGTGCCGACGCCGAAGCTCGACTGGTACGCCTGCTACGACTACGCCGAGTGCGCCACGGTCCGGCTCCCGCTGGACTACGACAACCCGAAGGGCGCCACCACCGAGGTCGCCCTGCTCCGGGTCAAGGCCCGCGACCAGCAGCGCAAGGTCGGCAGCCTCTTCCTCAACCCGGGTGGCCCGGGTGGCTCCGGCACGAGCATCGCGCTCGCCGCGCCCTACTTCCTCGGCGACGACCTGCTCGACCGTTTCGACATCGTCGGCGTCGACCCGCGCGGCGTCGAGGCCAGTGAGAACATCAAGTGCTTCCGCTCGGTGAAGGACCAGACCCGCGCGTACGCCGGGCTGAACGTCGCGTTCCCGTGGACCAAGGCGGAGGAGAAGGCGTACGTCGCGGCGTCCAAGGCGGTCGGCAAGGCGTGCTCCACCACCGGTAAGCCGCTCACCGGCGCGGCGTCCACCGCCGAGGTGGCCCGCGACATGGACGTGCTGCGCCGCGCCGTCGGCGACAAGTTGCTCAGCTACCTCGGCTTCAGCTACGGCACCGCGCTGGGCCAGTACTACGCCAACATGTTCCCGGACCGCTTCCGCGCGCTGGTCGTCGACGGCGTGCTCGACCCGAACGCCTGGATCGGCCAGGGCAGTGCCCGCAACCAGCTCCAGGAGACGCGGCTGCGCAGCGCCGACGGGGCGTACCGGGCGCTGCGGGAGATCCTGACCCGGTGCGGCAAGGCTGGCGCCGAGCAGTGCGAGCTCGCCGCCACCGGCAACCCGCTGGCCGCGTACGACACGGTGGCGAAGCGGCTGCGCAAGAAGCCGGTGGTGATCGAGGACCCGGACTTCGGCTCGTTCACCGTCAGCTACGCCGACTTCGTCGGTGCCACGCTCGGTGCGCTCTACGACCCGTACGGCTGGCAGTCGGTGGTGGACCTGACCGTCCAGCTCCTGGCCCTGACCGACCCGGCCGCCGGCAAGGCCGCCACCGCCACGGCCCGCAAGGCACTCGCCGCCCGCGCCGCGCAGGCACGGCAACAGCGGGGGTACGACTTCCCGTACGACAACGGGCTGGAGACGTTCCTGACCGTCGACTGCACCGACGCGTACCACCCGAAGAGCGCCGACGCCTGGCCGGCGCTGTCGGCGAAGGAGGACAAGCGGGCGCCCTACTTCGGGCGGGCGTGGGCCTGGGGCACCTCGCCCTGTGCCCGCAACACCTGGACGGTGCGGGACGAGGACGCCTGGACCGGGCCGTTCAACCGGGTCACCGCCGCCCCGGTGCTGGTGGTCGGCAACTACTGGGATCCGGCGACCAACTACCAGGGGGCGGTCAGCTCGGCGAAGCTGCTGCCGAACAGCCGCCTGCTGAGCAGCGACAGCTGGGGCCACACCGCGTACGGCACCTCGGCGTGCGTGACCGGCCGGATCGACGCGTACCTGCTCACCGGCAAGCTGCCGGCCAAGGGCACGCTCTGCGTCGGTGACGCGCAGCCGTTCCAGGAGGACGCGGCGGCCGGCCGGGCGGAAGCGTCGAAGAGCGCGCTGGCCCGGGCGGGCGAGCCGAGCCGGGGCGAGCCGAAGCGGCTGCCGCCGGTGGCGACGCCGCGCCCGGCGGTCGGCACGCTGACCGTCCGCTGACGGACCCCCGGGGTACGGCGGGTGATCGGGCACCCGCCGTACCCGGGGCCCACCCCGGTCAGTAGGACTTGTCCTGGCCGAGGACGTGCTGGGCGACGAAGTTGAGGATCATCTCCCGGCTGACCGGGGCGATCCGTCCGGCGCGTACCGCGCCGAGCAGCGTCGCCACGCCGTACTCGGTGGTCATGCCGGCCCCGCCGAGCGCCTGCACGGCGGTGTCGACGGCGAGCGCTGCGGCCTCGCCGGCCGCGTACTTGGCCATGTTGCCGGAGATGCCTGCTTCCAGGTCGCGGCCCGCGTCGTAGAGCGTCGCCGCCTTGTGGATCATCAGTCGGGCCAGCTCGACCTGCACTGCCGCGTGCGCCAGCGGGTGCGAGACGCCCTGGTGCGAGCCGATCGAACGTCCGCCCCACACCTTGCGGGTAGCGGTGTAGTCGCTTGCCCTCTCGATCGCGTACCGGCCGGTGCCGGCGCCCATCGCGGCAACAGTGATGCGCTCCGGGTTGAGGCCGGCGAACAGGGCGGGCAGCCCGGCGTCGAGCGATTCACCGACGAGCGCGTCGGCGGGGAGCCGGACGTCGTCGAGGAAGAGCAGGAACTGGTTCTCCGGCGACAGGATCTCCATGTCCAGCTTGGACTTCTCCAGGCCGGGCGCGTCGGTCGGCACGATGAACAGCGCCGGCTTCAACTTCCCGGTGGACGCGTCCTCGGTACGAGCGACCACGAGGACGTGCCCGGCCTCGTCCACCCCGGAGATGTAGATCTTCCGGCCGCTGAGCAGCCAGTCGTCGCCGTCGCGGCGGGCCACTGTGGCGAGGCGGTGGAAGTTCGATCCGGCGTCCGGCTCGGTGATCGCGAAGACGATCTTCTGGGAGCCGTCGGCGAGGCCGGGGAGGTGCTTCTTGCGCTGCTCCTCCGTACCGTGCTTGTTGATGATCGTGGCGGCGATGGCGGGGGAGACCACCAGGAGCAGCAGCGGGCAGCCGGTCGCGGCCAGCTCCTCGCACACCAGCGCCAGCTCGGTGATGCCGCCGCCCCCGCCGCCGTACTCGGTGGGGATGTTCACGCCCAGGTAGCCCAGCCGTCCGGCCTCGTGCCACAGCTCGGTGGTGTGCTCGCCGGACCTGGCCTTCTCGACGAAGTAGGAGTGGCCGTACTTGCGGCCCAACGCCCGTACGGCGTCGCGGAGCTGGTCCTGCTCGGGGGTCAGGTCGAAGTTCACTGCGGGTCCTCCTCGGGGTCCACCACGGCAAGTACGGCACCCGTCTCGACCTGGCCGCCGGCCGGCACCGGCAGCTCCGTCACCACGCCGTCGGCGGGGGCGAGCACGGGATGTTCGAGCTTCATCGCTTCCAGCGTCAGCAACAGGTCACCGGCAGCGACCCGCTGACCGACCTCGACGTGTACCCGGGTCACCGCGCCGGGCAGCGGCGCGAGCAGCGACCCGGCCGCCAGCTCCGCGGTGGGCAGGGGCAGGCGGGGCAGTTCGGTGAGGCTCGCCGCCCCGTCCGGGCCGTCCACGAAGACCGACGACCCCGCCCGGTGTACGCGGAAGGCCCGCCGCACCCCGTCCACGTCGAGCACCACCCGGCCCGGGGTGGCAGTCACCAGCTCGACCACCGGCAGCTCGGTGTTAACAGAGGACCCTTCCTCTACCGGATCCGTTAAGAGGGGGCCCTTCCTTCCCCACTCGGCGAGGCCGCCGGTGCGGTCGAGGCGGTAGTGCACCTCGATCTCCTCGCCGTCGCCGACGGTGAAGCGGGTGACCTGCGGGAAGGACGGCACGTTGCGCCAGCCCGACGGCAACCCGGCCAGCACCGGTGCGGCGGCCCGGCGCTCGGCGGCCCCGGACAGCGCCGCCGCCAGCGCCGCCACCGGAAGCTGCTCCGCCGGCAGCAGTGGCGCGAACACCTCCGGGTGCCGGTCCAGGAAGCCGGTGTCGAGGTCCACGGCGGTGAACTCCGCGCTGCGCAGCACGCGGACCAGCAGGTCCCGGTTGGTGGCCACGCCGTGCAGTTCGGCGCGGGCCAGCGCGCCGGCCAGGGCACGGGCCGCCTCGGTGCGGGTGGGCGCCCAGGCGACGAGCTTCGCCAGCATCGAGTCGTAGTGCACGCTCACCGTCGAGCCGTCCACGACGCCGGAGTCCAGGCGCAGGCCACGGGCCGGACCGAACTCGGCTGCCACCCCGGGGATCGCGAACCGGTGCAGCGTGCCGGTGGCCGGGCGGAAGCCCTGAGCCGGGTCCTCGGCGCACAGCCGTACCTCGATGGCGTGGCCGTCGGCCGGTGGCGTGGTGGTGACCGGCAGCGGCTCGCCCTCGGCGACGAGCAGTTGCAGCCGGACCAGGTCCAGCCCGGTGGTCAGCTCGGTGACCGGATGTTCCACCTGGAGGCGGGTGTTCATCTCCAGGAAGTGCACCTGCCCGTCCGGCGCGAGCAGGAACTCCACGGTTCCCGCGCCGACGTAGTCGACAGCCCGCCCGGCCGCCACCGCCGCCTCGTGCAACTCCGCGCGCACGTCGTCGGGCAGCACACCCGGTGCCTCCTCGACGATCTTCTGGTGGCGGCGCTGGATCGAGCAGTCGCGTACCCCGAGGGCCACGACGGTGCCGTGGGTGTCGCCGAAGATCTGCACCTCGACGTGGCGACCGCGTTCCACGTACCGCTCGATGAAGACGGTGCCGTCGCCGAACGCCGCCGCCGCCTCGCGGCGCGCACCAGCGACGGCCTCGGCCAGCCCCGCGGCGTCGCGGACGATCCGCATGCCCCGGCCGCCGCCACCAGCGGCGGCCTTGACCAGCACCGGGAAGGCGGTGACCTCGGCCGGGTCGGTCCAGGTGGGCAGCATCGGCACGCCCGCGTCGGCGAGCATCGCCTTGGCGGCCATCTTGTCGCCCATCGCGGCGATCGCCTTCGCGGACGGCCCGACCCAGGTCAGGCCCGCGTCGGTCACCGCCGCGGCGAACTCGGCGTTCTCGGCCAGGAAGCCGTAGCCGGGGTGGACGGCGTCCGCGCCGGAGCGCCGGGCCGCGTCCAGGATGGCGTCGATGCGCAGGTACGTCTCGGCCGGCGTGTTACCCGGCAGCCGGACGGCCTGGTCGGCGTCGGCCACGAACGGCGCGTCGGCGTCCGCGTCGGAGTGCACGGCGACGGTGGCCACGCCGAGGGCGCGGCAGGTGGCGAAGACCCGGCGGGCGATCTCGCCCCGGTTCGCAACCAGAAGTTTGTTGATCATCCGCGCTGAGCCTGCCTTTCGTTCGCGACTGCGGGACTCCGCTTCGCTGCGTTCCTCGCGCTCACGGTGCCTGCCTTTCGTTCGCGACTGCGGGACTCCGCTTCGCTGCGTTCCTCGCGCTCACGGTGCCTGCCTTTCGTTCGCGACTGCGGGACTCCGCTTCGCTGCGTTCCTCGCGCTCACAGGTCACATCCGGAAGACGCCGAAACCGTCGGCGCCCTTCACCGGTCCGTTGTGGATCGCCGACAGGCACAGCCCGAGGACGGTACGGGTGTCCCGGGGGTCGATCACCCCGTCGTCGTAGAGCCGCCCGGACAGGAACAGCGCCCCGGACTGCGACTCGATCTGCTGCTCGACCATCATCCGCATGGCGGCGTCGGTGTCCTCGTCGTACTCGCGTCCCCGGGCGGCGGCCGCCTGCCGGGCCACGATGGACAGCACACCGGCGAGCTGCGCCGGGCCCATCACCGCCGACTTCGCGTTCGGCCAGGTGAACAGGAACCGGGGCTCGTACGCCCGGCCGCACATGCCGTAGTTGCCGGCGCCGTAGGAGGCGCCCAGGTTGACCGTCAGGTGCGGCACCTTCGAGTTCGACACCGCGTTGATCATCAGGGCGCCGTGCTTGATGATGCCGCGCTGCTCGTACTCGGTGCCGACCATGTAGCCGGTGGTGTTCTGGAGGAAGACCAGCGGTGTGTCAGCCGCGTTGGCGAGCTGGATGAACTGGGCCGCCTTCTGCGCCTCCTGGCTGAACAGCACGCCCCGGGCGTTCGCGAGTACGCCGACCGGGTAGCCGTGCAGCTCGCCCCAGCCGGTGACCAGCGCGGTGCCGTAGCCGGGCTTGAACTCGTCGAACGCGCTGTCGTCGAGCACCCGGGCCAGTACCTCGCGCGGGTCGAACGGCACCTTCAGGTCGGCGCTGGCGATGCCGAGCAGCTCCTCCGGGTCGTACCGGGGCGGCAGCGGGTGGGGGTTGCGCGGCGGAGGGCCGTGCTTGCGCCAGTTGAGCCGGCGGACGCACTGCCGGGCCAGCCGGATGCCGTCGCGCTCGTCCTCGGCGAGGAAGTCGGCCAGGCCGGACGTGGTGGCGTGCATCGCCGCGCCGCCGAGCGACTCGTCGTCGGTGACCTCGCCGGTGGCCATCTTCACCAGCGGCGGTCCGGCCAGGTAGACCTGCGAACGGTCGCGGATCATGACGGTGTAGTCCGACATGCCCGGCACGTACGCGCCACCTGCTGTGGCGTTGCCGAAGACCACGCTCACGGTCGGGATCCGCTGCGCGGAGAGCCGGGTCAGGTCACGGAACACCCGGCCGCCGGGAATGAAGATCTCCGCCTGGGTGGGTAGGTCGGCGCCAGCCGACTCGACCAGGTTCACCATCGGCAGCCGGTTGGCCGCCGCGATCTCACCGGCCCGCCGGGTCTTCGCCAGTGACCACGGGTTGATCGCGCCGCCGCGTACCGTCGGGTCGTTCGCCACGATCAGGCACTCGACGCCCTCGACCACGCCGATGCCCGTCACGGTGCTGGCACCGACCGGGAAGTCCGTGCCGTACGCGGCCACCGACGACAACTCCAGGAACGGGCTGTCCGGGTCGAGCAGCAGCTCGATCCGCTCCCGGGGGAGCAGCTTGCCGCGACCGTGGTGCCGGGTCACGTACTTCTCGCCGCCACCGCCCCGGGCCTGGTCGAGCGCCTCCTCCAGCTCCGCCAGGCGTTCCAGCAGCGCCTCCCGGTTGGCGGTGAAGGCGGGCGCGGACGGGTCGATGGTGCTCTGCAGGACAGTCGTGCTCATAGGCCCATGCCCTTCGCGATGATCTCGTTCATGATCTCGGTGGTGCCGCCGCCGATGCCGAGCAGACGGGCGTCGCGGTAGTGCCGCTCCACCTCGGCGTCGCGCATGTAGCCGAAGCCGCCGTGCAGTTGCAGCGCCGCGTCGACCACCCAGTCGCAGGTGGCCACCGCCACGTTCTTCGCCATCGCCACCTCGGTCACCACCGGCTGCCCGGCGGCCACCCGCTCGGCGACGTCGTGCACGTACGCCCGCGCCGCGTCGGTGCGGCTGTGCATCTCGGCCAGCTTGTGCCGGACGACCTGGCGCCCGACGAGCGGCCGGCCGAACGTCTGGCGGTCCCGGCACCACTGCACGGCCAGGTCCACGCAGCGCTGCGCGGTCGCGTACGCCTGGGTGGCGAGCGACAGCCGCTCGTTGGCGAACTGCTGCATGATGGCGAGGAAGCCGGTGTCCTCCGGGCCGACCCGGTTCGTCACCGGCACCCGCACGTCGACGAAGGACAGCTCGGCGGTGTCCGAGCAGTGCCAGCCCAGCTTCTCCAGCCGCCGCCCCACCGTGAACCCGGGCGTGCCCTTGTCGATGACCAGCAGGCTGACCGAGCCCGAACCGGGGAACTCGGTGCAGACAGCAGTGGTGACGAAGTCGGCGCGGACCCCGCTGGTGATGTACGTCTTGGACCCGTTGACGACGTAGTGGTCACCGTCGCGGACCGCGCAGGTGCGGATGCCCGCCACGTCCGAGCCGCCGTCCGGTTCGGTGATCGCCAGCGCGCCGATCATCGTCCCGGCGAGCACGGGCCGCACGTACTTGTCGATCAGCCCTTCGTCCTGGGTCTCGACCATGTGCGGCAGCGCGATCCCGTGCGTGAACAACGCGGCGACCAGCCCGGACGACCCGCCCGAGCGGATGATCTCCTCGGTGACCACCATCGAGTCGAGCAGGTCGCCGCCGCTGCCGCCGACCGACTCCGGGAAGCCGATGCCGAGCAGGCCGATCTTGGCGGCGGTCTCGTGCAGCGACCGGGGTACCTCGCCCGCCCGCTCCCAGTCGGACAGGTGCGGCAGCACCTCCCGGGTCACGAACGAACGGGTCAGCTCGCGCAGTTGCCGGCGTTCCGGCGTGTCCACGATGGTCATGCCGGAACCTCCGTCGGAAGATCGACCACTCGCGAGCGCAGCAGCTCGCCGAGCGCCTTGGCCTGGGGGTCGAACCGGGTGGACGCGGCCACGCCCTGCCCCAGCAGCCCTCGGATCACGAAGTTGACAGCGCGCAGGTTCGGCAGCTCGTACCGCTCGACGGCCAGCGCCGCCGTCTCCGGCAGCAGCTCGGCCAGCCGCTCCACCGTCAGCCAGTCGCGCAGCCACGGCCAGGTCGCGTCGGTGCGGGCCCAGACGCCCAGGTTGGCGTCGCCACCCTTGTCGCCCGACCGCGCCCCGACCAGCTCACCGAGCGGCCCCCGCCGGGTGGCGGGTAAGGAAGGGCCCCCTCTTAACGCCTCGTGTTGTACAGGGGCCCCCTGCAAACCGCCCGTCACCGTCGGCGGCGCGATCGCCACCCGCTCCCCGGAGGGCAGCACCGCGACGTGCTCGACAGCGTCCTGCGCGATCGCGTCGGCGGTGAACACCCCGTACGGCGTCGCGTCACCGGGCAGCGTGGTGAGCGTGCAGCCCGGGTAGGAGGCCAGCGCCAGCTCCACCGCCGCCGCCGAGAACGCCCGCCCGGCCCGCGACTTGTCGCCGTCGCGCAGGTGTACGTGCAGCAGCGCGCTCGCCGCCTCGGTGTCGCCGGTGTCCGGGTGGTCGGTACGGGCCAGCGTGAACTCCAGCCCCTCCGTGCCGACCGACTCCTCGATCTGGCCCCGGACCAGCGCCGCCTTGGCCGGGATGTCCAGCCCGCACAGCACGAACGTCATCGAGTTGCGGAAGCCGCCCAGGTTGTTGACGCCCACCTTGAGCGTGTCCGGCGGCGGCGTGCCGCGCACCCCGGAGACGCGTACCCGGTCCGGGCCCTCCTGCGCCAGCCGTACCGTGTCCAGCCGGGTCACCACGTCCGGCCCGAGGTAGTCCGGTCCGCCCACCTCGTACAGCAGCTGGGCGGTGACCGTCTCGACCGTCACCGCGCCGCCGGTGCCGGCGTGCTTGGTGAGCACCGACGAGCCGTCCGCGTGCAGTTCGGCGATCGGGAAGCCGGGCCGGTGCCCGCCGTCCGGCAACTCGGTGAAGAAGCTGAAGTTGCCGCCGGTGACCTGCGCGCCGCACTCGATCAGGTGCCCGGCGACAGTCGCGCCGGCCAGCGCGTCGAGGTCGTCGCGGGTCCACCCGAAGCGGGCGATCGCCGGGCCGACAGCCAGCGAGGCGTCGGTGACCCGCCCGGTGACCACCACGTCCGCGCCCGCGTCGAGGCAGGCCGCGATCCCGAACGCGCCCAGGTACGCGTTCGCGGTCAGCGCGTCCGGCCGCTGGATCGCGTCGCCCTCGACGTACCCGACCCGGACCTGGAGGCCGAGCCGGTCGCCGAGTGACCGGATCGCGTCGGCCAGCCCCGCCGGGTTGAGGCCGCCCGCGTTGGTGACCAGCGTGACGCCGCGCTCCAGCGCGGTGCCGAGCACGCCCTCCGCCTGGCGCAGGAACGTCTTGGCGTAGCCGAGCGACGGGTCGCGCATCCGGTCCCGGCCGAGGATGAGCATGGTCAGCTCGGCCAGGTAGTCACCGGTCAGCACGTCCAGTTCGCCGCCGTCGAGCATCTCCCGCCAGGCGGCGAAGCGGTCGCCGTAGAAGCCCGACGCGTTCCCGATCCGCAGCACGCTCATGAGGAGGTTCCGTTCGCCGGCTCGCGCTTGTCGCCGGGCGGCCCGGCGAACGCCTGGGCCACGTCCAGCCACTCGTCGGCCACCGGCCCGGTGGCGGTCAGGGCCAGGTCCGCGCGGTGCCGGCGCTGCGTGACGAGCAGGCAGAAGTCGAGCGCCGGGCCGGTCACCCGGTCGGTCGCGTCGGCCGGTCCGAACTCCCACACCTCGCCGTCCGCGGGCGCGGTCAGCTCGACCCGCACCGGCGCCGTGGGCACGTCGCGGCCGTGGGCGGAGAAGCCGTGCCCGAGGGTACGGAAGCCGAGGTGCGCGATGTGCCGCAGGCGCGCGGTCGGGGTACGGCTGACGCCCAGCGCGTCTGCTACGTCCTCGCCGTGCGCCCACGTCTCCATCAGCCGTGCCGTGACCATCGACGTGGGCGACATGCTGGTGCCGTACCAGGGGATCTTCTGCCCGGCCGGTACGGCGGCGAGCGCCCCGGCGAGCGCAGACCGGCCGGCACGCCACCGGGCCAGCAGCGCGGGCGGTGGCGCCAGGAAGGACTCGGCACCGTCCTCGACCAGGCGCGACGGGTCCGGTGCGGCCATCACCGAGGCGAAGAACGCGGACTCGTCGGTGGCCGCCAGGTAGGCGACGTGGTCGGTCCATGCCAGGTGCGCGACCTGGTGCGCGACGGTCCAGCCCGGGGCCGGTGTCGGCCGCTCCCATCCTTCCGGCGGCAGGTCCGCGACGAGCGCGTCGAGCTGTTCGGACTCGGCGGCCAGATCCGCGAGCAGGGCTGTCAGGTCGACCATTGTGCCTCCGGGCGGGGTGGGGCGTCAGGGGATCAGTGCCGCTCGCTCTCGGGGGTGAGCAGCGCGGCGAGCTGGCGTTTCCAGGTGTGCAGCAGGGCGGCGCGGCGGGGCGAGTCGTCGCTGAGCAGGTTGGCCACGCCGAGGCCGCGGAGCAGGTCGAGGGTGGCCTGCACCGACTCACGTACGCCCGGCTTGCGCTCGTCCACACCGAGCAGCTCGACGGTGAGCCGGTGCATCTCGCGGCCGATCCGCGCCTCCAGCGGCACCAGCGCGGCGCGCAGCTCGGCGTCGGTACGCGCGGCCACCCACAGTTCCAGCGCGGCCACGAACAGCGGGCCGGTGAACGAGGCGGCGAGCAGGTCGACCACGCCGTCGAGCCGCTTCGGGCCGACCGGCAGGTGCGCCGCCTCGGCGCGCAGCTCGGCCGCCCGGCGCTCGGTCAGGTGCGTGACGGCGGCGGTCACCAGGGCGGCCTTGGTGGGGTAGTGGTGCAGCTGGGCGCCCCGGGAGACGCCGGCGTGGGCTGCCACCACTGTCGTCGTGGTGCCGGACCAGCCGTGCTCCACCAGGCACTCGACAGTCGCCTCCAGCAGCCGGGCCTGGGTGGCACGGCTGCGCTCCTGCTGCGGAACTCGGCTCGACACGCAGACAGCGTGCCCCGCCCAAAACAAACAGTCAAGCCTGACTTTTTCTGAAAGGAGGGGGCCCTTGTTAACGCCTGCGGTAGAGGAAGGGCCCCTTGTTAACGCCTCAGCGGCCGTCGCGCGGAGCGAAGACCGTGAGGGCGTCGGCGTCGGAGTGGCGGGAGCGGACGTACTCGTCGGCCCAGGCCGCCGCATCAGGGAACGTGGACTCGGCGGCGACCCGGGCGCAGGCGGCGTCCACGTCGAAGCGGGTCCGGCGCAACTGCACGCCCGGGCCGAGCAGCGCCCACCAGGCGCCCGCGCCCCCGTACGGCATGCCGACGCTGCCCGGGTTCACCACCAGGCGACGGTCGACCAGCCGGGTGAACGGCATGTGCGTGTGTCCGCAGACCACCGTGCCTATCTCGGCCGGCAGGCCGGCGAAGACCTCGGCCCAGCGGTCCAGCCGCGAGTCCACGAGCACGACCTCCTCGTCGTCGCGCGGGGTGGCGTGGCAGAACAGCACGTCGCCCAGACCGGTGACCGGCAGCGTGACGGACGGCGGCAGCGCCGCCAGCCGGGCCACCTGGTCGTCGCGGAGCTGCCCGGCGGCCCAGTTCGAGACGGCGATGGGGGAGGACCTGCCGGCCCGCGCCTGCACCAGCTCCCGGTCGGCGTTCCCGCCGACCCAGCAGGCCCGGTCACCGAGCGCGGCCAGCCGGTCCAGCACCTCGACCGGCTGCGGACCGGCCGCCAGGTCACCGGTGAGGACGATCAGGTCGGCGGCTGCCACGTCCGGCTCGGCCAGCACTGCTTCCAGCGCGGGCAGCACACCGTGGATGTCGGAGAGGACGGCGACGCGATCGGGCATCGTCCCAGCCTGGCGACCCCGTTGCGGGAGCACCAAGCGATTCTGCGGCGGGCAGAGCCGGCACCGGCCGTCCCGCGCCCTGACGGCACCGGCCCGCTCAGAGACGGCATCGGCCCCGGCTTGGGCAGAGACGGCATCGGCCCGGCCTGCGCAGAAGACGGCATCGGCCCGGCTCCGCGCGGTGGCGGGCCGGGCCGGGAAGCCGGTACGGAGGGTCAGACCCGCGCGCGGCGGGCCAGGCGCTCCGGGTCGAGGATGATGATGCTCTTGCCGTCCAGCCGCAGCCAGCCGCGCGAGGCGAAGTCGGCCAGCGCCTTGTTGACGGTCTCCCGGGAGGCGCCGACGAGCTGGGCGATCTCCTCCTGGGTGAGGTCGTGCGTCACGCGCAGCACGCCGCCGTCGCGGGTGCCGAACCGGCCGGCCATCTGGAGCAGGTTCTTGGCGACCCGGCCCGGTACGTCGGTGAAGATCAGGTCGGCGAGCGAGTCGTTGGTCCGGCGCAGCCGGCGGGCGAGCACCCGCAGCAGCTGCTCGGCGATCTCGGGCCGGTTGTTCAGCCACGGCCGCAGCGCCTGCTTGCGCAGCCGGACCAGGCGGGTGTCGGTGACCGCCGTGGCCGTCGCCGTACGCGGACCGGGGTCGAAGAGCGACAGCTCACCGACCATGTCCGACGGGCCCATCACGGCGATCAGGTTCTGCCGGCCGTCCGCCGCGCGGCGACCCACCTTGATCTTGCCGGACAGGAGGATGTAGAGACTGTCGCCGGGCTCGCCCTCGTTGAACACGATCTCGCCCTTGCGGACCTCGATCGTCTCCATCTCCTTGGCGAGCGCCTCGGCAGCCTCCGGGTCGACACCCTGGAAGATCCCGCTGCGGGCCAGTACCTCGTCCATCGCGCACCTCCGCCTGCGCGTGCCGTCCGTCGGCCGGGTCTGCCGTCCGCTGATCCCTCGCGCGCCGCCAGTCTAGGCGCACATGAGCAGGAATCAGAGGTGCACCCCTGGAATCTTGATCGTTGGGCGTAACCCACCCGACCTGGGGAGCGGCTAAGATCCCGCCCCCGGCACGGGCCGGCGCCACCCGTTCCCACCTGTGATCGTAGGGTGACCGGCGTGCTGTGTGAGCCGTTCCTGACCAGCCGGTCCGAATCCGGGTGGGACATCCCGATGCTGGCCTGGCGGGCCGAGGCCCCGCTGCTGGCGGTCGGCTCCGCGCCGCTGGGCGGGGGGATCGGCGTCCGCCGGTGGGTGCTGAACGCGACGGTGCCCATGTCGTACGACCGGGACGACCCCGCCGCGCACCTGGCCGAGCTGGCGCACGGCCTCGACCTGGACGGCCCCGGCGTCGGGCTGCTGACCGGCGTGGACGTGAGCGAGGTGGTCCGCCGCACGGACGGCGGCGTCCGCGTCTGGGCGACTGTCGGCCTGGGCACGCCGGTCTGGGCCGCCGCCCCCGAGCCGGCCACCGTCACACCCGAGCCGTCCGCCGTGCCCGAGCCGGCGCCGTCGGCCGCGAGCGAGCCGGCCCGGCCCGCGCAGCACGTCGGCACCGTCAACATCGTCGTGTACGTCCCGGTGCGGCTCGGCGACGCCGCCCTGGTCAACGCCGTGGCCACCGCCACCGAGGCGAAGGCCCAGGCGATCTGGGAACTCGGACTGCCCGCCACGGGCACCCCCACCGACGCGGTGACGGTGCTCTGCCCGGCCGACGGCGATCCGGCCCCGTACGGCGGTCCCCGGTCATCCTGGGGCGCACCGCTGGCGCGGGCCGTGCACGCCGCCGTGCGCTCCGGCGGCGCCGGGACCGTGGTGCCCTGGTCCGACCGGCGGGCGGGCTGACGTGGGCCCGGCACACGCGACACGCCGGGTTTTCCGACCGATCGGCCCTCGTCGCGGCGTTCCGGGGACGGTAGCGTCGCCGACGATGTACGCTTCCGCCCGCTCTGTGCCCCGTACCCTCCGCGCCGCCGTCGCCGGACCGCCAGCCGCCGTGCCCGGCCCGCGTCGTGCGGTGCTCGGCCGACGCCTGGCCGCGTTCGCCGCGCTCGTCGCCGTCCTGTTCGTCGCCGGCTGCGGCGACGCCGGCGGGTCCGGCGGCGACCCCCGGTGGCAGACGGGACAGGGCGGCGGATCGACCGGCTCGGCCTGGCCGGCCACCGGTGACCAGCCGGCCGCGCCTGATGCGTCGAAGGAGCCGTCGATCTCGCTCACCGCGACCGGTGACGTGATCATGGGTAACGCGCCGGACCGGCTGCCCCCGAACGGCGGCAAGGGCTTCTTCGACGACGTGAAGTCGGCGCTCAAGGGCGACCTGGTGATGGGCAACCTGGAGGAGCCGCTCACCGACGACACCGGCGCCGGCAAGTGCGGCCCGGAGCCGAAGAACTGCTACCAGTTCCGCGCGCCGCCCGGCTACGCCGCACACCTGCGCTCGGCCGGGTTCCAGCTGCTCAACCAGGCCAACAACCACGGCTACGACTACGGCCGCCAGGGCTACGAGAACACCCAGTCGGCGCTGGAGGCGCACGGGCTCAAGCACACCGGCGCGCCGGGCGAGATCACCGTGGTGGACGTCAAGGGCATCAAGGTCGCCGTGGTGGGCTTCTCGTCGTACCCCTGGTCCAACAGCCTGGTCGACCTGAACGCCGCCAAGCAGGTGATCGAGATGGCCAAGGAGCAGGCCCAGATCGTGGTGGTGCAGGTGCACATGGGCGCCGAGGGTGCCGACAAGACCCGGGTGAAGCCGGGCACCGAGATGTTCTTCGGCGAGAACCGCGGCGACCCGATCCGCTTCTCCCGGACCGTCATCGACGCCGGCGCCGACCTGGTCATCGGGCACGGCCCGCACGTGCTGCGCGGGATGGAGTTCTACAAGGGGCGGCTGATCGCGTACAGCCTCGGCAACTTCGCCGGTGGCGGGAAGTCGCTGAACAGCTCCGGCCGGCTCGGCTGGGGCGGCGTGCTCAAGGTGTCGCTCACCGCCGACGGGAAGTTCGCCGGTGGCACGTTCACCTCCACCGTGATGAACGGCGTGGGCCGTCCCTCGGTGGACCGGCAGAACCGCGGCCTCGGACTGGTCCGTGACCTGAACCGGTCCGACTTCCCGGACACCGGCGCGAAGCTCGACGGGACCGGCAAGATCACCGCACCGGCGGGTGGCTGAGCGCACCCCGGCCGCGCCGAGCCGCCGGAGCGTCGGTCCCGCGACGTAGGCTGGCCGACGTGACCACGCGTTCCCCCGAGACCGACCTCGGTCGTACGCGCCGCGCCCGGCGCATCGGCCGCGTGCTGACCGAGACGCACCCCGACGCGCACTGTGAACTCGACCACGCCAACGCGCTGGAGCTCGCAGTGGCGACGATCCTGTCCGCCCAGTGCACCGACAAGAAGGTCAACGAGGTCACGCCGAAGCTGTTCGCCCGCTACCGCACCGCCGCCGACTACGCCGCGGCGGACCGTGCCGAGCTGGAGGAGCTGATCCGGCCCACCGGGTTCTACCGCAACAAGACCAGCTCCCTGATCAACCTCGGGCGGGCGCTCTGCGAGCGGTACGACGGCGAGGTGCCCGGGCGGCTCGACGACCTGGTGACCCTGCCGGGGATCGGCCGAAAGACCGCCAACGTCATCCTCGGCAACGCCTTCGGCGTCCCCGGCATCACCGTCGACACCCACTTCCAGCGGCTGGTGCACCGGTGGCAGCTCACCACCGAGACCGATCCGGTGAAGATCGAGCACGCGATCGGCGCGCTCTACCCCAAGCGCGACTGGACGATGCTGTCGCACCGGGTCATCTTCCACGGCCGCCGGGTCTGCCACGCCCGCAAGCCCGCCTGCGGCGCGTGCACGCTGGCGAAGCTGTGTCCCGCGTACGGCACCGGGCCGACCGAGCCGGCCGCCGCGGCCAAGCTGCTCAAGGGCCCCCGCGCCCGTGACCTGGCGGTGGCCGTCGGCCTCGATCCCGACCTGGTGCCGCAGCAGGCGGCAGCGGCGGACGTGCCGTGATGCGCCGGCTCGCGTACCTTCTCGTCCCGCTGCTGCTGGCGACGGCGGGCTGCACCGCCACGACCGAGGAGCCGGAACGTCCCGCGCCCGCCACCCGGGCCGAGCGCCCCTCGCCGTTCGCCGACTGCGCCCCGCTGACCGTCGCGCCCGCCGCCGCGTCCCCGACGTCCGCCGGGAAGGCCGTGTCCCCGACGCTTGCAGGGAAGGCCGGGGACCAGCTCCCCGACCTGACGCTCAACTGCTTCACCGGCGGCGCGCCGGTGAACCTGCGCGACGTCAAGGGCCCGGCGGTGATCAACGTGTGGGCCTCCTGGTGCCCGCCGTGCCGCAAGGAGCTGCCCGCGTTCCAGCGGCTCAGCGAGCGGGCCGACGGCCGGTTCCAGGTGATCGGCGTGAACAGCCGGGACAGCCGCGGCGGCGCGCAGTCCATCGGCGAGGACTACGGCGTCGACTTCCCGATGCTGCTCGACCAGGGCGACGCGTTCCAGCGCGCGCTGGAACGCAACGCGTTCCCGCTCACAGTGCTCGTCGACGCCGACGGGCGGATCCGGCACACCGACGCGACCGGCGCGCTCGACGACGCCCGCCTCGCCGCGCTGCTCGAACGTCACCTCGGGGTGCGGGTATGACCCGACGGCCGCCGCTGTGGTTCGACCCGCTGCTGGGCCGGCTCGGCACCGCGCGGGCGGAGGACTTCACCCGCATCGTCACGCCGTCCAGCGGCGGCCGGGAGAGCGCCGTACTGGTGCTGCTCGGCGAGGAGCCCGGCGCCGGGCCGGACGTGCTCGTCCTCCAGCGCGCCGCGACGCTGCGCAACCACGCCGGGCAGCCGGCCTTCCCGGGCGGGGCGGCCGACCCGGAGGACGCCGACGCCCGCGCCACCGCGCTGCGCGAGGCGAACGAGGAGGTCGGCCTCGACCCCGGCAGCGTCACAGTGCTCGCCGAGCTGCCCCGGCTCTGGATCCCGGTCAGCGACTTCGTGGTCACCCCGGTGCTCGCCTGGTGGCACGACCCGCACCCGGTGCACCCGCGCGAGCCGGCCGAGGTCGCGCACGTGGCCCGGCTGCCGGTCACCGAGCTGGTCGACCCGGACAACCGCATGCGGGTACGCCACCCGAGCGGCTGGATCGGTCCCGCCTTCTCCGCACGCGGCATGCTCGTCTGGGGCTTCACCGCAGGCGTGATCGACCGGCTGCTGGAGATGGGCGGCTGGTCCCGGCCCTGGCCGCACTCGCGTGTGGTGGACCTGCCGCCCGTGGACGCCACGCCCGCTCCGTCGGCGGGCACCGAGGCGGCCGACGAGAGCCCGGTGCGCTGATCACCCGTACGCATCCCCGGGTCACGTTCCGCGAGCGCTGAGCCGAGCACGGGCCCCGTGCCCGTACCCTTGGGGCGTGTCCGCCGTGGATCTCGTCCTTCTTCTGCTCATGCTCGTGTTCGCGATCAGCGGATACCGTCAGGGTTTCGTCATCGGAGCCCTGTCGTTCTCCGGCTTCTTCCTCGGAGCGCTGCTCGGCCTCCAGGTCGGGCCGCTGATCGCGCAGCAGTTCGCGGCGAGCGGCACACGCGTGCTGATCTCCCTGGTGGCGATCTTCGGGCTCGCGGTGCTGGGGCAGGCGCTGGCGGGCTGGCTCGGCTCGAACCTGCGGGCCGCCATCACCGGCCCGGCCGGCCGGAAGATCGACGACGTCGGCGGCGCGTTCATCTCGGTCATCGCGGTCATGCTCGTGGCGTGGCTGGTCGCCGTGCCGCTCGGCTCCTCCTCGGTGCCGTGGCTGGCCTCCTCGGTCCGCAACAGCGCGCTGCTCACCGTCGTCGACCAGGTGCTGCCGGACAAGGCGCAGGACCTGTCCACAGCGCTGCGCGACACGGTCGACACCAACGGCTTCCCGGACGTGTTCGGCGACCTCGCGCCGACCCGGGCCCGGCAGGTGGCACCGCCCGACCCGGCGCTGGCCAACTCCCAGGTGGTGCAGAACAGCAGGCGGTCGGTGGTGAAGGTGCTCGGCTCCGCGCCGAGCTGCTCGCGCCGCATCGAGGGCTCCGGTTTCGTGTACGCCGACGACCGGGTGATGACCAACGCGCACGTGGTGGCCGGCACCCGCTCGGTGGCTGTGGAACTGCGCGGCGAGCGGTACGACGGCGAGGTCGTCGTCTACGACCCGGACCGGGACCTGGCGGTGCTCTACGTACCCGGGCTGCCCGGCCCGTCGCTGCGTTTCGCCGCCGGCCCGGCCGCCACCGGCGCTGACGCGATCGTGCTCGGCTTCCCGCTCGACGGCCCGTACGACGCCCGCCCGGCCCGGATCCGGGACGTCGACCGGATCACCGGCCCGGACATCTACTCGGCCGGTGACGTCAACCGGGAGATCTACACGATCCGGGCGCTGGTGCGCAGCGGCAACTCCGGCGGCCCGCTGGTCTCCTCGAACGGTCTGGTGCTCGGCGTGATCTTCGCGGCGGCGGCGGACGACCCGAACACCGGTTTCGCGGTGACCGCCGCCGAGGCGCGACCGGTGGCGCTCGCGGGCGCGGAGCGTACCCGGGGAGTGGCGACCGGCGACTGCACCTGAGCCGGCCGGCGGCGCTCAGCCACCCGCCGGTGCTCCCGCCGGTGTCGCCTCGTCGCCCGAGCGGGACAGCGGCAGCCGGGCGCGGCCCCAGGTGAGCGTGCGGTCGAGTACCGCCCGCGCCATGATCGCTACGCACGCGCCGCCGTTGAGGAACGAGGCGACCACGTCGCTCGGGTGGTGCATGCCCCGGTACATCCGGGTGAGCGCCACGCCGATCGGCACCAGCACCAGCAGCGTCCACCAGCCGACCTTGGCCGGGGTGCTGCGCGCCCGCAGCGCCAGCAGCACCGCGAGACCGAGGTAGAGCGCCGTGGCCGCCGAGGTGTGCCCGGACGGGAAGCTGGACGTGGGCGGGGAGGCGTCCATGTGCGCGACGGCCGGGCGGTTCCGGTCGATGGCCATGGTGGTGAACAGGAAGATCAGCGCCTGCGCGGTCACCGCCGCGCACAGGAACAGCGGCTCCCGCCAGCGGTGCAGCACCAGCCGCAGCACCAGCGCCGCCAGCACCGTCACCACGACGATCATCTGGGTGCTGGCCAGCGTGCTGAACACCAGCGAGACGTCGTTCCACCCCGGCGTCCGGTCGCCGGCCAGCTCACGGTTGACCGTGTCCTCCACGGTGAACGGCCAGGTACGGGCCAGCACCCGGGTCACCAGCAGGCCCAGGCCCACCATCAGCGCGAAGAGCAGGGCCAGCGGCAGCAGGACACGCCGGGTGACTCGGATCACGACATCGGACATGGGCACGCCTGTACCCCGGCGCGGGTCCGGTTACGCCCGGCCGCCCTCCGGCCGCTGGTCGGCCAGCTCCGGCTCGACCCCCTCACGGAGCGCACGGGCGGACGGCCGCCCGGATCCGCTGCGCCAGGTGGCGAAGCCGGCCGCTGTCGCGGCCACCACCGCCGCCCCGAGCACCCAGCCGCCCACCACGTCGCTGGTCCAGTGCACGCCCAGCGCGATCCGGCTGAGCCCGGTCACCACTGCGACCAGCACGGCGGCGGTCCACAGCGCGACCCGGCCCCGGCGGCTGTCCCGCACGAACGGCAGGAACACCAGCAGCAGCACACCCGCCGCCAGCGTGGCGTTGAGCGCGTGACCGGACGGAAACGAGTAACCGGCGGCCCGGGCCACCGGGTCGAGCAGATCCGGCCGGTCCCGGCCGACGAGCAGCTTGAGCAGCGCGCCGAGCAGCCCGCCGGCGGCCATTGTGACGACCACCCAGATCGCGAGCCGGGACGCGCCGCGCCGGACCAGCCAGACCACCACCACGACCGCGGCCACCCGCAGCGGCCCGGGCCCGAACACGTGCGTCCAGATCGTCATCACATCGACCCAGGCGGAATGGTCCTGTGCGTACCCGTGGAACGCGTCGGCGATCGAGGCGTCCAGCCGCAGCAGAGGCGGCCACGCGCCGAGCACCAGCAGCGCGATCAGGGCGAACGGCACCAGCACCAGGAACGCCGCGACCGCGGCCAGGGTGAGCCGCAGGCCCAGCGAGTGCTCGGGGTCGAGGCGGCGGCTCCGCCACGACCGCTGCCGCGTGACAGTGGCCCCGGTGGTGTCCATGGGGCTCTCCCTACCCATCCGAGGGCGGGATCAGACCGGTTCAGCGACGGGTCTGCCGGAACCGGCGAACCATCAACGCGGTGCCGGTGACGAGTGCGACGAACAGGGCCAGGCCGGTCCAGAGCCGTTCCGGGGCGGAGGCGTCCGTCTGGCCCGCCGGCCGGGCGTTCCAGCCCTCCGAGGAACGCCCCAGCGGGTCACCGCCCCGGCCCGCCGCGGCGGCCCGGGTGTCCCGCGTGTCGCCGGGCGCCGGCCCGAAGCCCACCACGCCGGGGGAGCCGTTGTCGTCGAGCGGGTTGTGGCCCACCGCCGGGACGTCGGCGGTGAGCGCGGCCACCGGATCGACAAGGCCGTAGCCGAACCGGTCGTCCCGGCCGGTCGGGCCGAGATCCCGGGCGGTGGCGATCAGCCGGTTCACCACGTCCCCGGCTGACATCTTCGGATACCGCGCGCGGACCAGGGCAGCCGTCGCGGCGACGAGCGGCGCGGCGAAGCTCGTACCCTGCACCCGCCAGTAGCCCTCCGGCCGGGCGCCGTAGAGCCCGGTGGCCGGGGCGCTGAGCACCGTCTCGTGACCCGTGATCGAGCCGGACCAGAGGTTCTCGCTGGTCCGCTCCAGCCCGGCGACCGCGAGCACACCCGGTTCCCGGGCCGGGTACCAGACCTCGGTGGTCGTCGAGGTGGCCAGATTGCCGGTGCAGGCCACCACCACCACGTCCCGGGCGAACGCGTAGTCGAGCGCCGCGGCCAGGGCCGGGTTGTCGCTGCTGCCGCCGAGCGACAGGTTGACCACCTGGGCGCCGTTGTCGACCGCCCAGCGCACCGCCTTGGCGATGATCAGCGCGTCGTCGTAGCGGTTCTCGGCGTCGAGGACCCGGACCGGAAGGATCTTGGCGTCCGGCGCGAGCCCCAGCACGCCCCGGTCGTCGTCGGCCCGCCCGGCGATCAGCCCGGCCACCGTGGTGCCGTGCCCCACCGGGTCCGGGCCGTCCGAGCCGTCCGGCGTCACCAGATCGAGGCCGGGCAGCACCTGGCCCGCCAGGTCGGGGTGGGTGCCGTCCACACCGGAGTCGATCACCGCGACCACCACGCCGCGCCCGGTCGAGGTGCGCCACGCGGTCTTCGCCCGCAACTCCTCCAGCTGCCACTGCTCGTCGCGTACCTGATCGGTGCGCAGCAGGCGGTCGGGGGACACCCAGGGACGCGCCACTGTGGCCGGGGCGGCGGGCGCGGCGTGGGCCGGCGGCGCCAGCGGACCGGCGACGGTGGCCAGCGCCGACACGGCGGCGAGCAGCGCGCGTCCGGCGCGACGCCGGGGCGGCCCACCGGGCGGTCCCTGCCGATCCCCTGTCACATTCCCCAGCCGTTCGGTCGCGTCAGACACATGCTGCACGGAGATTACCGGTTGTCCCGACCGTCACGGGGCAACTCCGCGAGGCGGATCACCCGGGCGGGAGATGCGCCAACTGCACCAGGCGCACCCCCTCCCGGCGCGTGACCAGACGCGCCCGCCCCGGGGGCAGCGGCCCGGCCTTGACCTGACCGACGAGCGCGCCCTCCTCCGGGCCGCCCGACATCACCAGCCCCGCCGTGGACAGCTCGCGCAGCCGCTGCACGATCGGCTCGTACGCGGTCCGCCCGGCACCGCCGGTACGCCGCGCCAGCACCAGGTGCAGCCCGACGTCCCGCGCGTGCGGCAGATGCTCCTCCAACGCCCGCAACGGATTCGTCGGGCCACCGGCCACCAGGTCGTAGTCGTCGACGAGCACGAACAGTTCCGGTCCCTGCCACCACGACCGGCTGCGCAGCTGCGCCGGGGTCACCTCCGGCCCCGGCTGCCGCCCCTGGAGATAGCCTGCGGCCGACTCGATCAGCTCGGCGGTGTGCGGCGCCGCGGTCCCGTACCCGATCAGGTGCGGCGTCTCGATCACGCCCATCAGGCTGCGCCGGTAGTCCACGAGCATCACCCGGGCCTGCTCCGGGGTGAACCGGTTGACGATCGAGGTGGCGAGCGCCCGCAGGAACGACGACTTGCCGCACTCGGCGTCGCCGAAGACCAGGAAGTTCGGCTCGGTGGCGAAGTCCAGCACCACCTGGGACAGGTCCGCCTCGGCCACGCCGATCGGGAACGCCAGCCCGCTCGTCGCGCTCTGGTCCAGCTCGGCGTACGGCAGCACCGGCGGAAGCAGCCGCACCCGGGGCGCCGGCGGACCGGTCCACGCGCCGGCGACCGCCTTGACCATGTCGGCGGTCTCCGTGCCCAGTGCCTCGACGCGGGGTTCGGCGGTGAGGAAGTGCAGCCCTCCCGCCGTGATGCCGCGTCCCGGACGCTCCTCCGGCACGGTTGCCGCCAGCGCGCGCTTGACCACCACCGAGTCGGCCGGGTCGCCGAGACGCAACTCCAGGCGGGAGCCGAACAGGTCACGGATCGCCGGGCGGAAGTCCGACCAGCGCAGCGCGCTCGCCACCACGTGCACCCCGTACGCCAGGCCCCGGGTGGCGAGCTCCGTGACCAGCGGTTCCAGATCCTCGTACTCGCCGCGCAGCGTGTTCCAGCCGTCCACCACAAGGAACACGTCCCCGAACGGGTCCGGCGCGCCCGCCGCCCGCCGCCGTCGCCATGCGGCCATCGACTCCACACCGGCCTCGGCGAAACGCCGCTCCCGCTCGGCCAGCAGGCCGGCGACCTCGCCGACGGTACGGCGCACCGCGGTGCCGTCGGTCCGCCCGCTGACACCGCCCACGTGCGGCAGGTCGCGCAGCGTGCCCAGCGTCCCGCTGCCGAAGTCGAGGCAGTAGACCTGCACCTCGGCCGGGGTGTGGGTGAGCGCGAGCGCGCAGACCAGGGTGCGCAGCAGGCTGGACCGGCCGCTGCGGGTGGTGCCGACCACAGCGACGTGCCCGGCCGCGCCGTCCAGCGCCAGCCAGAGCAGGTCACGCCGCTGCTCGAACGGCTTGTCCACTACCGCCACCGGCACCTGGAGCGCCCCGTGCAGCTCCGGATTCGCCACCGTGAGCCCGCGTGCCGGGTCGACGCCGACCGGGCCGAGCAGCTCGTCCAGGGCGGGCGAGGCGTCCAGCGGTGGCAGCCACACCTGATGCGCCGGTGGGCCCTGCCCGGTCAGCCGGTCCACGAGCAGGTCCAGCAACGTCTCGCCGCTGTCGTCCTCGGCGGGCGGGGCGACGGGCGCGGGCGGCTCGGGCACCGGGACCAGGTGGGTGGAGAACGCGAGCACCCGTGCCTCACCGGCGCCGGACGCGCCCGCCCCGCCGCCGCGGCGGCGGACCGCGCCGGAGACGTACGCGGCCTTGAACCGGACCAGCGGATCGGTGCCCGAGCGCAGGTAACCGTGCCCCGGGCTGCGCGGCAGCTCGTGCGCGTCCGGCACGCCCAGCACCGTCCGGGACTCCAGCGCCGAGAACGTCCGCAAACCGATCCGGTACGACAGGTGCGTGTCCAGCCCGCGCAGCCGCCCCTCCTCCAGCCGCTGGCTGGCAAGCAGCAGGTGCACCCCGAGCGACCGGCCCAGCCGGCCGATCTGCACGAACAGGTCGATGAAGTCGGGCTTGGCGGACAGCAGCTCGGAGAACTCGTCGCAGATCAGCAGCAGCGACGGCAGCGGGGCCAGCGGCGAACCGGCCGCCCGGGCCCGCTCGTAGTCGCGCACGCTCGCGAAGTTGCCGGCCCGGCGCAGCAGCTCCTGCCGGCGCATCAGCTCCCCGTTGATCGCGTCCACCATCCGGTCCACCAGCGGCAGCGCGTCGGCCAGGTTGGTGATCACGGCGGCGGTGTGCGGCAGCCGCCCGAACGGCGCGAACGTGGCGCCGCCCTTGAAGTCGACGAGGACGAAGTTGAGCTGTTCCGAGCTGTGCGTGGCGGCCAGCCCGAGCACGAGCGTGCGCAGCAGCTCCGACTTGCCCGAGCCGGTCGCGCCGATCAGCAGGCCGTGCGGGCCCATGCCGTCCTGCGCCGACTCCTTCAGGTCGAGGTCGATCGCCCCGCCGTCGGCGCCCACGCCGATCGGCACCCGCAGCCGGTCCCGCGCGGCCCGGGGCGCCCAGCCCTGCTCGGCGGTGAAGCTCTCCGGGTCGCCGAGACCCAGCAGCTCGGGCAGACCCAGCTCGGCGCCGGGCGGCGCGTCCGGTCCGCGTACCGTGCCGGCCAGCCGCAGCGGCGCGAGCCGCCGGGCCACCGCCTCGGCGTCGGCGGGCGCCAGCGCGTCGGCGGCGCCCACCTCGGCGTGCCCCTCCGCGGAGTGCGAGTGCAGCCGGCCGTCGACCAGGTCGAGCAGGAGCGCGTACCGGTCGAGCAGCCGGGGCGGCGGAGTGTCCAGGTCGAGCACTGTGACCGCGTCGATGCCGCCGTCACCGGCCAGGTCGGTCGCGCCGGTCAGGTCACCGCCGTCGAGCACCACCACGACGTGCGGCCCGTCGGTGGCGGTGCCGTGCGGGCTGAACCGGGACCGGGCGCCGAGCACGTCGTCGAGCAGCCGTTCCAGGTCGGCGGCGGAGCTGGTGACCAGCCGCACCGGGCCCAGCGCGTCGGTGCGCGCCGGATGGTGGGCGTGCGGCAGCCACTTCACCCACTCCCAGGCGGTCCGGCGTTCCGGCCCGGCGCAGACCGCGATCAGCAGCTCGTCCGGCGCGTGGAAGACGGCGAGCTGGGTGAGCACCGCCCGGGCCAGCGCCTGCGCGGCGGGCGAGCCGGCGCCGCGTACCGGGCCGGCCGGGCCGCGCACGAAGACCCGGGCGAAACTGCGCAGCGACAGCGCCACCGGCAGGTCCGGCACCACCGAGTACGCGTCCAGGAAGCGCCGCAGCGCCCCGGCCGTCATCGGCTCCAGCTCCTCCAGCGGGCGGGTGACCGGCGGGACCAGCGGGGTGGCGAGCGTCTGCGGGCCCACGCCGACCCGGACCACGGCGAAGTCCGGGTCGCCCGGCCGGCGCTCCCACACCCGGTGACTGTCGACTGTCGACCAGAGCCGCCCCGGCTCCGGATGGCGGTAGGACAGCCCGGCCCGCTGGGCGCCGGCGGTCTCCCGCACCCGGCGCCGGAGCGTGGCGAGGTGGCGCAGGTACTCCCGGCGGGCGGCCATCAGCTCGGACTTCTTCGGCCCGGCGCTGCCCCAGGTGGTGACCAGCATCGCCAGCGAGGAGAGGCCGAACATGCCGCCCACCACGTACGAGTAGGCCCCGCCGCCGCGGCCGAACATCATCGCCATGGCCACCGTCCCGCCGAGCATCGGCAGCACCATCAGCGCCTGCTGCCAGCGCCCACCGGTCGCGGCGGGGATCTCCGGCGGCGCCTCGACGGGCAGCTCACCGACCGGGATCTCCGGTGCCGGGCGGCGTGGCGGCCGCTTGATGACGACAGTGGACACTCACCCTCCCCGGAAGTGGCTCTGGGTAACCCGAGCCTGGCTCATCGTAGGTAAAGTCCTCTCGTCCGTCAGCCCACTCCCTCCGCTCGATATGGAGATGCCTCGATGACAAGCGGACTCGCCCGGGTCACGATCAGCGCGCCCAGGCGGCGGGTCGACGTGGCCCTCCCGGAGCAGGTGCCCCTGGCCGAGCTGTTGCCCGAGGTGCTCCGGCACGCCGGTGAGGGGCTGGCCGACGACGGGGAACGGCACGGCGGGTGGGTGCTGCGCCGGACCGACGGGGCGGTGCTCGCCACCGCCCAGGCGCTGCTGCCGCAAGGAGTGCGCGACGGCGAGGTGCTGCACCTGGTGCCGGCCCGCGCGCAGTGGCCCGAACTGGAGTACGACGACGTGGTCGAGGCGATCGTGGACGGCGCCCGGCGCCGGGGTGCCGCCTGGTCGGGCCGGGCCACCCGGGCCGCGGCGCTCGCCGGTGCCGCCGTACCCCTGGCCGTCGGCCTGGTCGCCGTGGTCGCGGGCGGGCCGGGCGCGCGCGGCTGGCCGGTCGCCGCGGCGGTCGCCCTGATCCTGGTGCTCACCGCCACCGCGGCGTCCCGGGCGTACGGGGACGGCCCGGTCGGCGCCACGCTCGGCGGGTACGCGCTGCCCTGGGCCGCGGCGGCCGGTGCGCTGGCGGTCACCTCCGGCGACCCGGTCGGCCCGATCCCCGGCCTGCGCTGGGTCGGCGCCCCCGAACTGCTGGTCGGCTCGGTGGCGCTGCTGCTGGTGGCGGTGCTCGGCCTGCTCGGCGTGGCCAGCCGGTCCCGCGTCTCCGTGGCCGGGGTGACTGTCGGCGTGGCAGGCGTGGCGGCCGCGCTCGGCGGGCTGCTGCTCGACCCGGACGGCACCGCCGCGGTCCTGCTCGCCGTGCTGGTGTTCGCGCTCGGCGGGCTGCCGTTGCTGGCCATCCGGGTCGGCAAGCTGCCGCTGCCACCGCTCACCCTGCCCAGCCCGGCCGGCACCCGGGACCTGCCGGACCGGGGGCGGGTGCACGCGGCGGTGGCCCGCGCCGAGGAGGTGCTCACCGGCATGCTGCTCGGCCACGCGGTGCTCGCAGTCGGCGCGGTTGCGGTGCTCGTCTCCGTCGGGCGTACCGCCGGGCTGCTGCTCGCCGCCGTCGCCTGCGGGGTGCTGCTGCTGCGCTCCCGCCTGTTCGTGGCGGTACGGCACCGGGTGCCCGCTGTCGTCGCCGGGCTGGCCGGGTTCGCCCTGCTCGGCGTGGTGCTGGCCGAGCGGGCCGGTCCCGGTGGCCGCCTGGCGCTGACAGTGGGCGGGCTGGCCCTGGCACTCACGGCGGTCACCGCCGGCGCCACGTACGCCCGGCGCCCGGTCTCCCCGTACCTCGGCCGGCTGGCCGACCTGACCGACACCGCGCTCGTGGTCGCGGTCGTGCCGGTGGCCTGCGCGGTGCTCGACCTCTACGACCGGGCCCGCGACCTGCTCGCCTGAACACGCGCAAGGCCCGGGTCGCGAAGCGCGACCCGGGCCTCCGGTGAAAGCGTGAGCGTCAGTGCAGCGTCTCGCCGCGCTCCTCGGCCTCCTTGGCGCGCCGGTACGACGCGGCGATCTCCGCCTCGGCCTCGACCCGGCCCACCCAGGTCGCGCCCTCGACCGACTTGCCCGGCTCCAGGTCCTTGTAGACCTCGAAGAAGTGCTGGATCTCCAGCCGGTCGAACTCGCCCAGGTGGTGGATGTCGCGCAGGTGCTCCTGACGCGGGTCCTCGTAGGGCACGCAGAGGACCTTGTCGTCGCCGCCCTTCTCGTCCGTCATCCGGAACATGCCGATGGTGCGGCAGCGGATCAGGCAGCCCGGGAACGTCGGCTCCGGCACCAGCACCAGCGCGTCCAGCGGGTCGCCGTCCTCGCCCAGGGTGCCCTCGATGAACCCGTAGTCGGCCGGGTACTGCGTGGAGGTGAAGAGGGTGCGGTCCAGCCGGATGCGGCCGGTCGCGTGGTCTACCTCGTACTTGTTCCGGTGACCCTTGGGGATCTCAACCGTGACGTCGAAATCCATCTTCCACGCTCCCTCGTTTGCCCACGCTGGCTAACGGCAACCAGCGGCTCACCCCCGGCGCGGGGTGAACGCCCCCCGTCGGCTCCGGCCGCCGCATAGTGTTCGGACCGAAGTAGTGTCGCCCAAGGCGATTTCGAGCGGGGAGGAGGGGGCCGTGGGGAGGGAAGATTCACACTACCGCCCCGAGAGGGTTGACGGGCGCGGGTCCGCCGGTTCCGGTTCCGGCGGGGCCACCGGGCGGGTGTCCGTCCCTGGTGCGAACGTCCCCCATCGTCCGGCTCCGGCCACCGGGTCCGCCCGCGTCGGCCCGCCGCACCACGGCTCCGGCCCGGCGAGCGGCTCGGCCCGCGTCGGCCCGTCCCACGACCCGACGGCTCCGCTGAACTGGCCCGGCGCGCAGGACTCGATCCCGGTCAGCCCGCCGGTCCCGCCGATCGGCGCCGCGCCGCCCGTACCCTCCGGGCCGCCCCCGGGCCGGCCGCGACGCGGCCGGCGGCTCGTCGCGGCGCTCGCCTGCGTGCTCGTGCTGGCCCTGGCGGTGGCCGGGCTCGCCGTGCTGCGCCCCGGCCCGGTCGCCGGGTGGCTGGGCGACGACGACAGCACGGGTACGGCGGTCGCCGCGCCGCCCGAGCCCTCCCCGCAGGCCGTGCTGGCCGGGCCGGACGGCAACGCCCCGCTGCCCACCGAGGCCGGTATCCGCTCCGCGCTGGACCCGCTGGTCCGCGCCGCCGCGCTCGGCGACCGGGTGCACGTGTCGGTGGCCGACGTGAGCACCAGCCAGGCGCTCTACGGCAGCGGTCAGGACACGCCCACCGTGCCCGCCTCGGTGACCAAGCTGGCGACCGGCGTGGCGGTGCTCGCCGCACGCGGCCCGGCCTACCGGATCCCGACCCGCGCGGTGGCCGGGGCGAACCCGGGCGAGGTGGTCCTGGTCGGCGGCGGTGACCCCACGCTCGCCGTGGACAAGAACGGCTTCTACCCGGGCGCGGCCCGGCTGGACGACCTCGCCGCCCAGGTGCGCGACGCGCTCGGTGGCACCGCGCCGACCAAGGTGATCGTCGACTCGTCGCTGTTCAGCGGCCCGGTCTTCGAGCCCGGCTGGGACGCCGACATCCCCACCGGCGGTTTCGGCGCGGCGATCACCGCGTTGATGACCGACGGTGCCCGGAAGAACGCGGCTGAGGCGCGGCGCACCGCCGAGCAGACCAATCACGCCGCCGAGCGGGTGCCGCAGCCCGACCTGACCGCCGGCCGGCAGTTCGCCAAGCTGCTCGGCCTGACCGGCGGCGCCGCCCAGGTGACCCGGGGCACCGCGCCGGCCGCGTCCGGCGCCACGGGTACGGCCCCCGGCGCCGAACTCGGAAAGGTCGAATCACTGCCGATGATCCGGCTGGTCGACATCATGATCAGTGACAGCGACAACGTGATCGCCGAGGCGATGGCCCGCCAGGTGGCGCTCGCCAAGGGCAAGCCCGGCTCGTTCGCCGGCGGCGCGGCCGCCACCGACCAGGTGCTCGGCGAGCTGGGCCTGCCCGCCGGCGAGATCAGCCTGGCCGACGGCAGCGGGCTGTCCCGCACCAACCGGATCAGCCCCTCGCTGCTCACCGACCTGATCACGCTCGCCGGCAACGGCAGCCACCCCGAACTCGCCGCGATCTTCGGCGGTCTGCCGGTCGGCGGCTGGTCCGGCACGCTCGACGAGCGCTACCGCGCGGCGGCGACCCGCGCCGGAGCGGGCGTCGTCCGGGCCAAGACCGGCACGCTGAGCGGCGTCAACGCGATCGCTGGCACGGTGACCACAGCCGACGGCCGGCTGCTCACGTTCGCCGTGCTCACCGACCGGACCCAGGGCTCGCTGGACGACACCCGGGCGGCGCTGGACCGGATCAGCTCGGCGCTGGCCGGGTGCGGCTGCCGCTGACCGACGGGCGTCGATAGGCCGGCGCGAGCCCGGGTGGGGGTGTTCCGGCGCGGGTACGGTGGGTTCATGGCGCAGTTCGTGGACTGGGATCTGGCCGCCGCGACAGCGGGGGCGCTGAGCAAGTCGGGCCCCCGGGTGTCGTACGCCGAGGCCACCGACGTGGTCGGCGACCTGCGCCGGCTGACCGAGGAGGCGGCCGGTCACGTCGCCGACTACACCGGCCTGCGTGCGCAGGTCGCGCACCCGCCGGTACGCGTGGTCGACCGCCGGGACTGGGCGGCGGCGAACATCGCCGGGCTGCGTGAGGTGGTCTCCCCGCTGGTCGAGCGCCTCTCCGGGGACAAGCGGCCGGGCGCGCTCACCGAGGCGATCGGCTCCCGGGTCACGGGTGTGCAGGCCGGCACCGTGCTGGCGTACCTCTCCGGCCGCGTGCTCGGCCAGTACGAGGTCTTCGCCGGCGACCCCGGCCAGCTGCTGCTGGTGGCCCCGAACATCCTGGAGGTCGAGCGGAAGCTCGGCGCCGACTCGCGTGACTTCCGGCTCTGGGTGTGCCTGCACGAGGTGACCCACCGCACCCAGTTCACCGCCGTGCCGTGGATGCGCGCGTACTTCCTCGGCGAGGTGCAGGCGTTCGTGGACGCCTCCCAGGGCGGCGAGCACCTGCTGGAGCGGGTCCGCCGCGGCGTGGCGACGCTCTCCGACGCGGTCAAGGACCCGGAGAGCCGGGCCAGCGTGCTGGACATCGTGCAGACCCCGGCGCAGCGCGCGGTGCTGGACCGGCTGACCGCGCTGATGACGCTGCTGGAGGGCCACGCCGAGTTCGTGATGGACGGCGTCGGCCCGCAGGTCATCCCCAGCGTCGAGTCGATCCGGGCGGCGTTCAACCGCCGCCGCGAGTCCGGCAACCCGCTGGAGAAGGCGATCCGGCGGCTGCTCGGCATCGAGGTCAAGATGCGCCAGTACGCCGAGGGCCGCAAGTTCGTGCACGGCGTCGTCGACCGGGTGGGGATGCAGGGCTTCAACAAGATCTTCTCGTCGCCGCTGACGCTGCCCCGCCTGGACGAGCTGGGCGACCCGGACGCCTGGGTGTCACGCGTACACGGGCCCGCTGGTGCCACCCCGCCCGTCGGCTGATCCGGCCGGTTCGGCTGGTCCGCTCGGTCCGGCTTCTTCCGCGGGCCGGGCGGATTCCGGCGCCCGGTCGCGCCGCTCGCCGTCGCCCGCTCCCGCCGTCGCCGCCGTGCGGCTCGCCGTCCGCCGGGTGCTGACCGGCCTGCCCGGCGGCGGCCCGGTGCTGGTGGCCTGCTCCGGCGGGGCCGACTCGCTCGCGCTCGCCGCCGCCACCGCGTTCGTGGCCCCCCGGCTCGGACGGCAGGCCGGCCTGGTGACGGTCGACCACGGCCTGCAAGCCGGGTCGGCGGAACGGGCCGAGGCGGTCGCCGACTGGGCCCGCGCCGAAGGGCTCGACCCGGTCGAGGTGCTTCCGGTACGCGTGGACGGCCGGCCCGGCGGTCCGGAGGCGGCCGCCCGCGAGGCCCGGTACGAGGCGCTGATCGCTGCCGCCCGCCGCTACGACGCAGCCGGTGTGCTGCTCGGGCACACGCGCGACGACCAGGCCGAGACAGTCCTGCTGGCGCTGGCCCGGGGCGCCGGACCGCGCGGGCTGTCCGGGATGCCGGAGCGGCGCGACGTCGACGGGGTACCCCTGCTGCGCCCACTGCTCGACGTCCCGCGCGCCGACACCCGGGCCGCCTGCGAAGCGCTCGGGCTCGACCCGTGGGCGGACCCGCACAACGCCGATCCGGCGTACGCCCGGGCCCGGGTCCGGTCCGACGTGCTGCCGGGACTCGTCGACGCGCTCGGGCCGGGGGTGGTGGCCAACCTGGCCCGGACCGCCGGGCTGCTCGCGGCCGACAACGCCGCGCTCGACGCGCTCGCCGACGCCGCGCTCGCCGACGTCCGTACCGCTGACCGTGGGCTGTCCGTAGCCGGGCTCGCCGAGTTGCCGGCCGCCGTTCGTACCCGGGTGCTGCACGCCTGGGCCCGCGAGCTGGGCGCGACGCCGGCCGCGCTGTCCCACAGGCACGTGGCCGCGCTGGACGCCCTGGTCACGGCGTGGCGCGGACAGGGCCCGGTGCACCTGCCCGGCAACCACCAGGTACGCCGCCACGCGGGTCACCTCCTGCCCTGACCCGAGCGGGCGGCCCCCCCTTGCCCCCCGTTGATCAAGGCCTTTTGGTCACGTTCCGGCCCTCCCCAGCCCGCAAACTCCTTGATCACCGCTCCAGAGGTGCCGGCGGTGTGGGCGGGTCAGGTGGTCTGGCGGTCTCGGAAAGTGGTGCGGTAGGCGAGCGGGGTGGTGCCCACGCGACGGGTGAAGTGGTGCCGCAGCGCCGCCGCGTCGCCGAAACCGGCCTGCTCGGCGACGCCCTCCACGCTCAGTGACGTGTCCTCCAGCAGGTGCCGGGCCAGCAGCACCCGCTGGTTGGTCACCCAGTCGTGCGGGGTGGTGCCGGTCTCGGCGCGGAACCTGCGGGCGAACGTACGTGGGGCCATCCCGGCGCGCGCCGCCAGCTCGTCCACTGTCACCTGTCGCCGCAGGTGTCCCATCAACCATTCCAGCACCGGTTCCAGCGTGGGTGCCTCCGGCGCCTTGGGGATCGGCGCCTCGACGTACTGCGACTGGCCGCCGTCGCGGTGCGGCGGCACCACCATCCGGCGGGCCAGCCGGGTCGCCACCGCGGAGCCGTGCTCCTGGCGTACCAGATGCAGGCAGGCGTCGATGCCGGCGGCGGTGCCGGCGCTGGTGAGCAGCCGGTCGTCCTGCACGTAGAGCGAGTCGCACTGGACCCGGGCGGCCGGGAAGCGCTGCTGGAGTTCGTCGGTGTACCGCCAATGGGTGGTGCAGTCGCGCCCGTCTAGTACGCCCGCCTCGCCGAGGACGAACGCGCCGGCGCAGACGCTGAGCAGCCAGGCGCCCCGGTCGGCGGCGCGGCGCAGCGCGGCGAGCACCGGCTCGGGGACCGGGGTGCCGTCGGCGTGCGCGGGGACCGCCACCAGGTCGGCGTCCTCGACCGGGCCCAGGCCGGCGGTGGGGGTGAGCAGGAACCCGGAGCGGCTGCGGACCGCGCCGCCGTCGGCGGTGCAGACGTCGAACCGGTATCCGGGGAAGCCGTCGGCGGTGCGGTCGGTGCCGAAGACCTCGGCGAGCACGCCGAGTTCGAACGCGGCGACGTGGTCCATGGCGATGACAGCGACCGAGCGGAGCATGTGACGAGGGTAACCCGACAGGTGGCAGGAAATCGATGCCCGATGACATTCCTGCCACTGTCCGGATCGGTCGGTGGCCCGCAGAATCAATGGTGTCCGGTGCGCACCGGCGGCGAAAACAGTCTCAACCATGCGAAAGCGAGCGCCGCCATGACCGTTCTGCTGCTCCTGCTCTTCCTGCTCCTTCTCGTCGGCGCCAGCGCCTTCGGGTTCACCGCCGACACCCGCGACTCGGCCGACTGGAAGCCGAGCGACGACGGGCAGCGCTGGCGCTCCCGTACCTGCTGAGGTGATTTATTCAGTTCGCGCCGAAAATCCCCGGCGGGACCGCGCCAAAAGGGGCGGCCCCGCCGACGGCGGCGCGGGGGCGTACGGCAGGCTAGGAGCATGGCTGACGGCTCCTGGTACGACGCCGACATCGACCACGTGATCATCTCGGAGGCGCAGATCCGCGACAAGACCGCGGAGCTGGCCAAGCAGGTCTCGGCGGACTACGCCCACGTCGAGGACGGCCTGCTGCTCGTGTGTGTGCTCAAGGGAGCGGTCATGTTCATGGCCGACTTCGCCCGTGCGCTGGGCCGCCAGGGCCCGCCCGCCGAGCTGGAGTTCATGGCCGTCTCGTCCTACGGCCAGGGCACCACCTCGTCCGGCGTGGTCCGCATCCTCAAGGACCTGGACCGGGACATCGCCGGCCGCCACGTGGTGGTCGTCGAGGACATCGTCGACTCCGGCCTGACGCTGTCCTGGCTGCTGCGCTACCTGGAATCGCGCTCCGCGGCGAGCGTCGAGGTGGTCGCGCTGTTCCGCAAGCCGGACGCGGTCAAGGTGCAGGTCCCGGTCAAGTACGTCGGGTTCGACATCCCCACCGAGTTCGTCGTGGGCTACGGGCTCGACTTCGGCGAGCGGTACCGCGAGGTGCCCTACGTCGGGGTGCTCAAGCCCGAGGTGTACGCGCGGGCCTGAGGGTTTGCCGAGCCCTTCGTCAGCTGACATTCAGCGGGCTCTCAGTCTTCCGGTCTACGGTAGGGACCGGTGACGTGGAGGCACCCTCCACGCCCGGCCCCTCGAACCGCGTGACCGTGCGGTGTGGGCGGGCCGGGTGGGAGCTCCCCGCCACGCCGGCTCAAACCCGGGTTCGCCCTACGCGTAAGTGCCGGGCTCGCAAGCTCACTCGTCGCGCGTACGGTGTACCGTCGAATGACCGTGGTGCGGCAGTTTGCGTGCCCCGGGGGTCGGGCCGGCCCGCACGGCGGCCCCGGCCGCCGCTCAAGGCGGCGACACCATTCAGACGGTCAGGACGTCGATCAGGAGGATGCGGGCGCCTCGGCACCCGACTACAGCATGGAACGTACGCGTTTCTTCCGCCGACCGGTGGTCTGGATCATCCTGGTCATCCTCGGCGCCGTTGTGCTCAGTCAACTGTTCACCGCTGGTCCCAGCTACCACCGGGTGGACACGTCCGTCGCGCTCGACCAGCTCAACAAGGGTGGCATCGAGAAGGTCGTCTTCCAGGACAAGGAGCAGACGCTCCAGCTCGACCTGAAGGACAAGGCCAAGTTCGACGGCGACACCACCACTGACAAGATCGAGGCGCAGTTCCCGTACGAGGTCGGCGGCCAGGTCTGGAACCAGGTACGCGAGGCCGAGGCGGCGGACCGCATCACCGGCCCGGTCGACACCAAGGTGTCGTCGGACAGCATCTGGGTCAGCCTGCTGGTCAACCTGCTTCCCATCGCGCTGCTCGTGCTCCTGCTGCTGTTCTTCATGTCGCAGATGCAGGGCGGCGGCTCCCGGGTGCTCAACTTCGGCAAGTCCAAGGCGAAGATGATCACCAAGGACACGCCGAAGACCACCTTCGCTGATGTCGCGGGTGCGGACGAGGCCGTCGAGGAACTGCACGAGATCAAGGACTTCCTGCAGAACCCGGCGAAATACCAGGCCCTGGGCGCCAAGATCCCGAAGGGCGTGCTGCTGTTCGGCCCGCCCGGTACCGGTAAGACGCTGCTGGCCCGCGCGGTCGCCGGCGAGGCCGGGGTGCCCTTCTACTCCATCTCCGGCTCCGACTTCGTCGAGATGTTCGTCGGTGTCGGCGCCAGCCGCGTCCGCGACCTGTTCGAGCAGGCCAAGTCGAACGCCCCGGCGATCGTCTTCGTCGACGAGATCGACGCGGTCGGCCGCCACCGTGGCGCCGGCATGGGCGGCGGTCACGACGAGCGGGAGCAGACGCTCAACCAGCTGCTGGTCGAGATGGACGGCTTCGACACCAAGGGCGGCGTCATCCTGATCGCCGCCACCAACCGGCCGGACATCCTCGACCCGGCGCTGCTGCGCCCGGGCCGGTTCGACAGGCAGATCCCGGTCGACGCCCCCGACATGGAGGGCCGCAAGGCCATCCTGCGGGTGCACGCCAAGGGCAAGCCGTTCACGCCCGACGTCGACCTCGACGCGGTCGCCCGGCGTACCCCGGGCTTCAGCGGCGCCGACCTGGCCAACGTGATCAACGAGGCCGCGCTGCTCACCGCTCGTAAGGAGCAGCGGGCGATCACCAACGACTCCCTGGAGGAGTCGATCGACCGGGTGATCGCCGGCCCGCAGCGCCGGACCCGGGTGATGAGCGACCAGGAGAAGAAGATCACCGCGTACCACGAGGGTGGGCACGCGCTGGTCGCCTGGGCGCTGCCGCACGCCGCGCCGGTGCACAAGGTGACCATCCTGTCCCGGGGTCGCTCGCTGGGTCACACGCTCGTCCTCCCGACGGAGGACAAGTACACCCAGACCCGGGCCGAGATGATCGACACCCTGGCGTACGCGCTGGGTGGCCGGGCGGCCGAGGAACTGGTCTTCCACGAGCCGACCACCGGCGCCGGCAACGACATCGAGAAGGCCACGCAGCTGGCCCGCGCGATGATCACGCAGTACGGCATGAGCTCCAAGCTCGGTGCGATCAAGTACGGCACCAGCGGCGACGAGCCGTTCCTCGGCCGCAACATGGGCCACGAGCGGGACTACTCCGACGCGGTGGCCGCCGAGATCGACGGCGAGATGCGCGCGCTGATCGAGCTGGCCCACGACGAGGCCTGGGAGATCCTGGTGGAATACCGGGACGTCCTGGACAACATGGTCCTGGAGCTGATGGAGAAGGAGACGCTCTCCACCGCCGACATGGCCCGGATCTGCGCGCGGGTGGTCAAGCGCCCGCCGATGGCGCCGTACCACGGCTTCGGCAAGCGTCTGCCCTCCACCGAGCCGCCGGTGCTCACGCCGGCCGAGAAGGAGGCGCTGGCAGCGCAGTCCCGCGCCGACGCCGCCGCCTCGATCGGTGGTTCCAGCAACAACTCGGACGGTACGCACTGAACAGCGATCCGACGACGGCCGGCTCCCACCACAGGGAGTCGGCCGTCTCCGCGACCGAGCCCGACGGGGACGACGCGCTCGACTACGTGGCCGCGCGCCTGATCAGCGGCAAGCTCACCGGTGGCCCGGTGGAGGACAGCGTCGACCTCGCCCGGATCGAGAAGGCGGTCCGCGAGATCCTCATCGCTGTCGGCGAGGACCCGGACCGTGACGGCCTCCAGCAGACGCCCGCCCGGGTCGCCCGCGCGTACGCCGAACTCTTCGCCGGCCTGCGGGTCGACCCCGCGCAGGTGCTCCGCACCACGTTCGAGGCCAACCACGAGGAGCTGGTGCTCGTCCGGGACATCGACGTGATGAGCCTCTGCGAGCACCACCTGCTGCCGTTCCGGGGCAGCGCGCACATCGGCTACATCCCCGGCCCGGACGGCCGGATCACCGGCCTGTCCAAGCTGGCCCGGCTGGTCGAGGTGTTCGCCCGCCGACCGCAGGTGCAGGAGCGGCTCACCTCGCAGATCGCCGACCTGCTGATGTCCAGCCTCGCCCCGCGCGGCGTGATCGTGGTGCTGGAGTGCGAGCACATGTGCATGGCGATGCGCGGCATCCAGAAGTCGGGCGCGAAGACCATCACGTCCGCCGTGCGCGGCGGACTGCAGAACGACGCGAAGTCGCGGGCCGAGGCGATGGCACTGATCATGGCCCGCTGACCTCGACCGGCACCGACGGCCGCGTACTCCCGCCCGGGAGGCGCGGCCGTCGTCAGTCGGACAGCATGGCGAGCAACAGACCGGCGGCGGTGAGCACCGCCGGGACCAGGCAGACCAGGGCGCCGAAGCGGGGCGTCCGGTCCACCCGGTCGGTGGGCCGCGGGCGGAAGACGCGTCCCACCGCGAGCCAGCCCAGCATGAACGCGACAGCCGGCAGCGGCAGCCCCACGAGCAGCGCCAGCACCGTCACCGGCCCCGGGCCGGCGATCGCGTACAACAGCAACTGGAGCAGCGGCACCACGAGCGCCAGCGGCCCGTACACCAAAAGGTTGCGGGGCCGGGCCGGCCACCGGGCGAGCCGCGGCAGGCCGCGCGCGCTCAACGTGTCGTCCGCCGCGTCCGCCCAGTCCCCGGCCGCGCGCAGCGCCGCCAGCACCGCCGACGGCCCGCCCGCCATCGACCGGGCCGCCTCGGTCACCTCCGGCGGCGTCGGGACCAGCGACATCGCCGGTACGCCCAGCTCACGCAGCCGGGACTGCTGCGGCGCCAGCCGTTCCCGTACCGCTGTCAGCTCCTCGCGGGCCGCGGCCACCGACCGCGCCTGCTCCCCGGCGGCGGTGGCCGCCGCCCGGCGTACGCCGTCGAGCGCCCGCGCGGCGGCGACGTACTCCGCCCAGGCCGACTCGGCAGGGTCCGCCACTGTGGTCGGCCCACCCGCGCGGGGCCCCGGTACGGTCGTGCCGGTCTCGCTCATGCGGCCCCCTCCCCGGTGCGCTCCGCCGCCCGCGGGTCCGGCTCGACCCGCGCGGTCGCCACTTCGGCCGTGCCGAACGGCACGAAGACCGTGCCCTGCTCATCAGGGCCGTCCCAGAGCACCGCGCGACCCGGGCGGGGCCGCCACCAGACCGGACGGTCGAAGAGCTGCTCCAGCCGGCCGCCCGGCACGTCGGTGACCGCCACGGCGGTGAGCTTGTCCACCTCGCCCTCCGGACCGAGCAGTCCGGCCAGCGGTGCCGGTGTCCGCCACCAGCCGAGCAGGTGCCGACCGGCCGGCGGGCCCTCCAGCAGCAGCGTCCGCAGCAGGTCCGGCGGCAGCTCGGTGGCGTCCGGCACGTCCAGCCCGAACACGACGAGATAGCCCGGCTCGTCCGACTCCATAGCGGTCCGCAGCCCGGCCGCGTCGACGGTCTCCACCCGGTGGCGTCCGGCCAGCTCGGCGGCGAGCACCCCGGCAGGCTCGGCCGAGCCGTTCGCCAGCGGCGCCAGCACGAACCGGGCCGCTCCCGGATGCGCTGCCGCCGCGCTGCGTACCGCCGTGACCAGCAGCCGCTCGGCCTCCTCGTCCCGCCCCAGGACGGCCAGGTTCCGCCCCGCGCCCGGCCCCAGCGGCACCGTCACAGTGGACCGCCGCACGTCCACCGCCCGGCCCAGCAACGCGGCGGGCGCGTGGGCCCGGCCGGCGAGCGCGGCCCGGTGCCGCGGATCGTTGGCGAGCAGCGGGCGGGCGTACCCGGCGAAGACCACAGGCGGCGTCGCCGACTCGCCCCGCGCCTCCCAGAGCCGTCGCCGCAGGTCGGTCAGGACCGCGGGATCCTCGTACGGATCCGGGAAACGGATCATCCGCTCGTGCCCCCGGGTCGCGCCGCGCGGACCGCCCAGGCCACCCGCCGTGTTCACCACCGCGCTGCCCACCGGCAGCCCGGCCGCCGAGTCGTTCGCCGGTTCCAGCACCGCCGAGCCGCCGGGCAGCGCCACCCGCACCGGGAACTGGCCGAGCAGCGGGTCACGTGGGCCGCCGATGCCCAGGTCACCCTCGCCGGCCAGCACCAGGTGTATCCCGTACGACCGGCCGGCGCGGGCGAGCGCGTCCAGCCGGGCCAGCAGGTCGGCGGCGAGCCGGTCCCGCTCGCGCAGCGCCAGCGGGAAGTTGTCGACCACGCAGACGATGCGTGGGAGCGGCTGGTGCTGGCGCAGCTCGGCGTAGCGCTGCCCACCGGCCCGCCGGGACGCCTCCTCGCGGCGGCGCAGCTCCGCCTCCAGCTCGCCGAACAGGTCGGCCACGTACTCCCGGTCGGCCGCCATCCCGGTGGCGCGCACCTGCGGCACCCAGGAACGGTCCCGCTCGGTCTGGAGGAACTCCACGAACGACTCGCCGTCGGCCAGGTCGGCGAGGTAGAGCGCCAGCTCGTCCGGGCCGTACCGGGCGGCGAGGCCGAACAGTGCGTCGGTCAGGAACGCCGACCGGCCCGCCTGACCCCGGCCGCTCACCAGCCAGTGCGGCGTCAGCTCGGTGAAGCCCAGGCTGACCGGGCGCCCGGCGGCGTCACCCACAGTGGTGCTCAGTCCGTCGGCCGAGCCGGCCGTCCAGAAGCCGTCGGCCGGCAGCAGGTCACGCAGCGAGAGGCGGGAGCCGTCCTCGATCTGCCGGGCCAACCGCGCGCACACGTCCGCGACCAGATCGGCGGGTGGATCCTCGTCGAGGAACACGGGCGAGTTCAAGCCGACCGGCGGCTCGGCGCCGGGACTGCTGAAGCCGGCGCCGGGCGGGTCGCCGACCAGCGCGTACGCGGTGCGGACCGTGACCGGGGTGGCGCGCGGCAGCGGACTGCCGTCCGGCCAGCCGGCGAGCACCAGATGCAGCCCGGCGCGCGGCCCGCCCTCGGCCAGTCCGGCGAGCCGGTCCAGGTCGGCGGTGGTCGTACCGTCGGGCAGCGCGGCCACCACGAGCAGCAGCGTCCGGTCGTGCCCGCGCTGCCGGGCCGTTCCGGCCGCCACCCACTGCTCCGCCTCGGCCAGCACCGCACGCATCCCGGCGAGGTCGGTGGCGGGCGGTGGCAGCAGGCCGGCGTCGGCGAGCGGCGCGTACCCGGCGAACGTCGCACCGGAACCGTCGTCGACCGCGCGGGCCAGCAGCGCGCCCGCCGGGGTCGCGGCGAACATGCGCAGCAGCAGCGCGCGGAGCAGCCCGGCCACCCGGGCGTCGGAGGCGTCGGCGTCGAGGCTCACATGGCCGCTGCCGAGCAACGGCACCAGCGCGGGGAAGCGGGCGTCGTCGAGCGGCGCCGCGGTGCCCACCCGGACCAGCGGCGGCAGGCCGTCACCGGGAGGCGTCGTCGCGCTCAGCGACTCCAGCGGTCCGCCGGCCCAACCCGGCGCAGCTACTTCTGCAGCCGCCCGCAGGCGCTCGGCCAGCTCGTACTGCCGGTGGTGGTCGGCCGGCGCGGGCCGGATCTCGTCGAGGATGCCCGCCGCCGCCGTCGCGGCGGCCTCGGCCCGGCGGTGCAGCGCGGCGGCCCGGCCGGCGCGCGCCTTCGGAGTCGCCACCGCGTCCACCTCTCTTTCCGAGGCCGACATGTCCTCCCCGAGGTGTGACGGTAACCCAGGCGGCGGCCGTCCACCGGGATGTCGGTCGGCGCGGTGAGCTGGTCGGCGGTGAGCAGCCTCACCCCGCCGCCGGTCGGCGTCCGCCCGGCGGTTCGCCACGATCCGCCGGTTCCAGGCATTGGGTACGCGACGCGCAGCCGATAGCCTCAGGAGGTGGAATCAGTGCAGCCCCCCGCCGGTTCCCAGGTGTCCCGAGTACCGGCGCAGCGGACCCCGCCGGAGCAGTTGGCGCCCCTCGCGCCCGCTCCCGCCCCGGTGCGACCCAAGCGTCCGGTGCGCACAGTGCTCGCTGTCGTCGCGGGGGTGCTGGCGGTGCTGTGCACCGTGGGCGGTGTGGTCGGGTTCGTGCTGTACGACCGCGCGACCGCCCCGGACCGAAGCGCCCCCGACGTCGTGGTGGACAACTATCTCCGAGCCTTCCTCGTGGACCGCAACGACACGAAAGCCGAGGAGTTCGACTGCGCTGGAAGGGTGGACGCTGACGCATTGCGTGCGCTTCGCGACGACCTTGCGGCCCGGGAGCAGCGCTTCAACACGACGATCTCGGTGAGCTGGGGCCCGCTGGCCGTTCAGGAGTCCGGCGAGGTCGCGGTGGTCGAGGTCGACCTCATCATCTCCGCCTCCGTCGAGGGCATCACGCAGAGTGAGCGGCAGAGGTGGCGTTTCGAGACGAGACGCGACGACGGCTGGGGCGTCTGCTCGGCGCAGCGCGCCGACTGACTCCCGGCTACTCCAGCCAGAGCAGGTGCACCGGCACCTCCAACGTGGTCGGCGCCTGGCCGCGCCATGCCCATCGGTACCACTCCAGTTCCGGGGCCACCCGCACGCAGATGTCGCCGTCCGCGCCGGAGTAGGTCTCGGTGACGGCACGCAGGTCGCGTCGTTCCACGCCGTTGTCCACGTGCACCACGCGCCGCCCGGTCACCGCGTCGGCCTCGAACACCGGCGTGGGTGGCCGGCGTTCCGGCACGTCCAGCGAGACCAGCCGGAGACCCGGGGCGCTCGCCCCGGCAGCCGGCCGCCGCTCACCGATGGTCTCCACCCAGACCCGTTCCACAGGTACCAGCGGCGCGAACACCTCCACCTGCTCGGCCTCGGCCCGGTACCACTCGTGTTCCGGGATCACCGGTACGTAGGTGCGGCTGCCCTGCACCACCCGCTCGTCGGCCCGCAGGTCGCCACGCCAGCCGAGGCCGGGCAGGCCGATGAGCACGCGGCGGCCGCGCAGCTCGGTGCCGCCGGTGGCGGGCACTGTCTCCACCGGCCGGGGCGGCAGCGGCGCCCAGTCGGGCCGGTCGGCGAACGGGTCGGGCAGGGGGTTGCTCATCCGCCCGGCCTCACCCGGTCTCGCCGAGGGGCGCGCCCCGCTTGCGCATGAAGGGCACCGGGTTCTCCGCCCCGTTGCTGGACCGGTCGCCGTTCTTGTGCACCTCGAAGTGGAGGTGCGGGCCGGACGAGTTGCCGCTGCTGCCGGAGATCCCGATGACCTCGCCCGCCTCGACCGCCTGACCCGGCACCACGCGAGGTCGTTCGACCATGTGGCAGTAGCGGGTGATGAATCCGCCGGCATGCAGGATGTCCACGAACCATCCGCAGCCGCCCTTGTTCGGCCAGCCGTCCCGGTCGCAGTCCCGCCGCCCGGAGCGGTCGGGGTCGCAGCGGGCCACCAGCACCCGGCCCGCCGAGGCGGCGTGGATCGGCGTGCCCTTCGAGGCGGCCAGGTCCACGCCGTGGTGGCTGGGGCGGGCCGTGGTGCGGAAACCGGAGACCACACCGCCGGGCAGCGGCGCGGTCCAGCCGGAGGCGGCGATCCGGTCTCCAGCCGCGGCGTCGCACACCGCCTTGCCGGCGATCTCCACGGTCCGGGCGGCGCCGCCGGCCAGCGCGTCGACGATGGCTCCGGCCAGTTCCTCGTGCTTGGCGTAGGCGTCGGGGTAGGCGCTGACCTGGACTTTCTGGGCGACCACAGTGAGCGGGCGCTGCTGCCAGTCCGGCACCTTCTCCATCTTCTGGTAGAACTTGCGGGCCGCGTACGAGGGCGTCATCCGCTGCTCGACGCTGCCCCACCCGGGCCGCTGCTGGAACAGGCCCAGCGAGTCGTGGTCGGCGCCGACCCCCTCGTGCGGCAGCGCGAGCGACGCCGGCACCGTGCTGTTGGCGAGGTTGCGCAGCGCTGATTCCTGCATCGCGGTGGCCAGCGCGATCACCCAGCCGCGGGCGGGAAGCTTCATGTCCTGGCCAACCTTGATGATGACCGCGGCGTTGCGCAGCTGACGCTCGCCGTACTCGGCGAAGCGCGGCATGTCGCCGGTCAGGTTCACCTGGTAGGCGGGGTCGCAGTTCAGGGCCGCGAGCTTCGGGTCGTCCTCGTCGCCGCCGAGTTCGGTGAGGAGGAAGGCGCCGGCCCCGCCGACGCAGCAGAGCAGGGCGAGCACGCTCGTGACGACGGTGGCGACCACGCCCAGGCGCAGCTTCCGGCGGACCTGTCCGGCGACGGCCGGGCCGGCGGTCACGACCGCTCCCAGTCGATCGCGTCCACCAGCCAGGGTCCGTCCGGTGCGACGAGTTCGAGCCGGAGCGTGCCGTTGTCCAGCGGAACCACCGCCTCCACGAAGGACTCGGTGCGGGGCCGGAGCGTCGGGGCACCAGTGGTCTTCCGTGCGGGCACTGTCTCCGGGTCGGCATCAGTCATCTTCTCGGCCAGCGCCGGGGTGGAGAGCGGCCGCAGGCGGGTCTGCCACGCGTCGCCGCTGCTGCCCGGGCCGCTCAGCCACGCGGTGGTGAAGCGACCGGCGACCTGCTCCGGCGTGTCCTCGCCCGGCCGGGTCTTCGGGGCGACCGCAGTCGGCGGGCTGGCGAGTACGCCGTCGTCACCGGCCTCCGGGTCCGCGGTGCTGATCGGCTGGGTGGGGCGGCTGGTCAGGCCGAGGCCCGGATCGCCGGGTCCGGCGACGAGGCGGGCCGCGCCGATCACACCGAAGACCAGCACGGCGATCATGAGGGCGACCCCGATCCGGGACCGGAGGATCCGGGTGAAGAGGAATTCCAGCGCGCGTCGCACCGGACTCACCGGGCCTCGGAGCGGATGCGCGGCGCCGGCCGGGCCGGTGCGGTGCCGCGGCCCGCCGAGTCCGGCCGGTAGACGGCGTAGGAGGGCGCCTCCTCCGGCACGTCCGGCTCGGTCCAGGTCGACTGTGCGCGCCGGGGGCGGGGAGTGCCGCCGGGACGCTCACCCGGCCGTCCGCTCGCGGGCGCCTCTTCCGGCCTTTCCCGCCCGTCCGGCCGTTCCCGCTCGGCGGGTGTGGCGCTGTGCGCCGGATCCTCGTGCCGGGCCTCCGGCCGGAGGCTGCGCTGGTCGGCCGTGACGGTGCGGCGCTTGCCGATCGCCGGTTCGTTGGTGCCGCCGGGCTCGGCCACGTCCAGCCGTGCGGCGATGCGCATGTCCCGGAAGAACCGGCGGTGCCAGGAGCCGGCCGAGCTGACCGCCTCGCTGCTGTCCTTGCCGCCGAGCTGGGTGATCCGGCGGTACGGCCGCAGCAGCAACCAGCCGACCACACCGCAGAGCCAGACCAGGACCACCTGGAGCCAGCCGGGCAGCGTGGCGGTGTTCATGATCAGGTCGACGGCGAAGAGGTAGATGGCCGCGCCGGTGCCGAAGATGGCGATGTTGAAGACGGCGGCGACCACCGCGTTCGCCAGCCGCCGGAGGCCGGCGCTGGCCGGGCGCATCAGGCCAACAGTGCCGAGGATCGGCGCGGCGATCACCGCCCAGCGGAAGATCAGGAAGCCGAGCAGCACCAGCAGCGACGCGGTGAGGTCGAACATGGCGAACAACACCGAGGCCAGCACCGCGATGAAACCGGCGCCGATCCGGTCCATGTCCTTGGTGCCCTTGAGGTACTCGTACGCCTCCGGGTCCTCGGTCTCGATCTGCTGGGCGACACGGGCCCACTGCTGTTGCTTGGCCTTGATCGTGCCCTCGCGGGTTGCCGGGTTCTGGCGGAGCTTCTCCGACTCCTCCCAGGTGAGGGACTTGGCGTCGTACAGGGCCGGGCCGTACTTCTTCGCGGTCTCGCTGTCCGCCGAACCGAGCACACCGCGCAGCCAGTTCCGGTAGAGCATCGTCTCGGTCGCCGTGTCGCTGGCACGCACGGCGGGTGGCCGCTTGTCGACACAGGCACTCGGGTTCGGCAGCGCGCACTTGTCCGGCGGGACGGTCTTGGAGGAGGGGCCGACCGCGTCGTGCACCACGCCCAGAGTGCTGATCAGCGTGTTGTCGGCGATGTTCGCGGACTTGACGGGCCATGCGGCCAGCGCGGTCACCGCCACCATCACCAGCAGCGCCCAGCCCGCGGTGGTCATCGCGTTGCTCATGTCCGACTGGCGGGACCGCCAGAGCAGGTAGAGGCCGACCACGCACACGGTGATGATGCCGAAGACGCTGAACACCTTCTGGTAGACGGCCTTCGTGGCCTGCTCCACCAGCGGGTCGGCCCAGCTCCACATCGTCCGCGGATCCCAGGCGCGCTCGCGCAGCGCGTTCGAGGCACCGATCACCGCGTTGGCGAACATGAACTCGCCGTTGGCGACCATCGTCGTGAAGCGGTAGTCCGGATGCAGCACGGAGGAAGCGCAGCCGCCGTCGATGTCGTACGTGTTGTAGCTGTACCCGGCGTACCCGTAGTCGCTGTAGAGGCCCTTCGGGCCGGGCTCCTTCGCCGAGTCGGGCCGGGACGCGAACCAGCCGGCCAGGCCCGAGTCCGGCGCGGCGGGCACCGGCGCGTTGCGGCACTCGACCTGGTCCTCGCTGACCGCCTTGAGCCTGCCGACGCAGGACCGGAAGTCGGCCTGCCACTCCTTGGTGGTGCACAGCTCGGCCCGCGCCTGGGTGACCGGCGCGGCGGCGTACGCGGGTGTGGCCGCCCCGATCACCGGCCAGGAGATCGTGGCCCCGGCGAGTACGCCGAGCGCGAGGAGGAGCGCCGCGATCCGTGCCCGGGCCCTCGCCATGTCACGCCTCCAGATCAGCCAGGACGGTCGGCAGTATCCCGGCGGCCTGGGCGACCGCGGCGGGGGTGGTGTCCAGGTGCTCCAGCAGCCCGTCGACGTACGACACGTCGACCCGGACCTTCTGCACGCGCCCGTCGACGTCGCGCATGACGAACTCGCGGAAGCCGAGCCGGTTGGCCGATCCGCTGTCCGCCTGGGAGAGGGAGGCGAGTGTGGCCTCGTAACCGTCGTCGACAGGCACCCGCAGCAGGCGCAGCGCCTCGGAGGCGATCTCGCTGTCCTCGGCGATCCGGCCGACGAAGACGGTGGAGACGAGGTTCTGCACGTCGAGTCCGAGGATGTCCTTCGGGTTCTGCGACGCGACGAGCGCTGCCAGGTTCCACTTGCGGGAGTCGCGGGCGAGCCGCACCAGGAACGAGCGCCCGGACCGCCAGCCCTCCATGAAGTGCGCCTCGTCGAGGCCGACCAGCTTCCGGGAGGACATCGACCCGCCGTAGCAGCGGCGTACGGCGAGCCGGTGCGCGGTGTGCAGCATCGGCAGCGCGAGCGCCTCCTCGGCCGACCAGTACTCCCGCTCGATCTTGAGGTCGGGGAGCCGCAGACCGGCCATGGTGATGACGGTGAGCGCGGCGTCGGCGCCGAGCAGCCCTTCCGGCGGCCGGCCGAAGAAGAGCATGGCCAGCGGCATCTCGGCGGTGTCGAGCAGCAGGTGCGCCAGTTCGCGCCCGGCGTCGTCGTCGAGCCCCTGGAGGCAGGTCACCACGTCGTCGAGCGTGGAGGTCTCCTCGGCCGGCACCTGGCGTACGGCGTGCCGGAACAGCGTGGCGGTGGACGCCTCCCGGGCCACCTGCGGCGGCACCAGCATCATGCAGATGTCCTGCACCAGCATCCGGCGCTCGGCGCGGGCGTTCGACACGGCGATCTCGAACTCGCGGTCGCCCGCCGGACCGGCGCCGAACTCGCTGCGCAGCGGCGTCGGGATCAGCGCGTACGGCGCGAGCGTGCCCTGTTCCGAGCCGGTCAGGTTGAGCACCCGGGAGTACGGAGCCAGTTCGGGCATGGCGCAGAGGCGGGCCAGTGGGCCGGACGGGTCGAGCAGCGTCACCTGCACGCCGCGGCGCGCGGCCAGGTAGCCGAGCGCGCCGAGCAGCGTCGACTTGCCACCGCCGGGTTCTGCGACGAAGACGGCGAGGCCGGAGCGCTCGCGTACCTCCATCGGGAAGTGCAGGTCGAGGAAGACCGGCCGGCGGCAGGTGCCGGCGGTCCGCCCGATCAGGTCGCCGCGCCGGTCGCCGACTGTGGACGCGGCCTGGGGCAGCGCGGCAGCGAGCAGGTTGACCGGCATCCGTCGGACGTAGCCGGTGTTGGCGATCGGCTCGCCGGGGATGAACTCGCGGGCCAGCCAGTCCTGGTTCTTCGGGTGCTGGAGCGAGATCCGCAGCTCGCGGGAGTAGAGCTGGATGAGCCGCCGGGCCCGTTCCAGGCACTCCTCCCGGGTACGCCCGCCGACCGCGATCCGGTGCCAGCCGTGTGCCCGGGCCGAGTCGACGGGCAGACCGGTGGTCATCTCGTCGCCGATCACCAGCGCGCGCTTGGCCAGCCGTTCCAGCTCGGGCGGGGCGTCGATGCCGTGCTCGGCGTAGTCGAGCTGCTGGGAGCGGATCATCCGGAGCCGGTGTTCGAGGTTCCGGAAGGAGTCGTTGGGGCCGAGGATGTCGACGCGGGTGGACAGCTCCATCGGCCACGGCAGGCGCTCGTGGAAGTGCAGCCAGGGCTCGTGCCGCTCGGGGATCTCCAGCGGCTCCATCCGGCCGACCGCGAGCACGGCGACATGGCGTTCCTCGCCGGTCATCCGGTTGACCAGCTTCACCGTCGAGCCGTACGGGGTGCGGTAGCGCTCGACCTGCTCGGTGAGGGCCAGCAGGTCGCCGCGTTCCCACCGGCCGTTGGTGATCGGGGACAGGACGCCGGGCGGGGCCATGCACAGCGCCACCGAGCGGTAGAGCAGCCATTCCAGCTCGGGTGCGGTGACCCGGCGCCCGCGCATGCCGAACGCGCCGAGGACCTCGTCGAACTGCTCGACGGTACGGCTCAGCCGGCGCCGCTCGCCGTCGGCGGTGCCCCGGCCGAACGTGCGCAGGAGTCGTTCGGTGAGCGAGTCGCCGAGCGACCGGCGGGCGAACGTGACACCGAGGTAGGTCTGGCCCTCGGCGTGGTTGACCGCCATCAGGTGCCGCTGGGCGGCGACCAGGTGGTCGGCCCAGCCGGTGGTGCCCGGTACGTCGGGCAGCGGCGCGGCGGTGTGCGCGTCGATGGTGCGGGCCCACTCGTCGGCCGGGAAGGGCCGGGTGGTGCGGCGCAGGTGCAGCCGGAACCCGGCGAGTCCGGCGTACTGCTCGGAGATCGCCGAGAGCAGGGCCTCGCGTTCGGCGTCCGGCCGGAACGCCCACCGCACCTCGGGCAGCCAGTACCAGGCGGTGACGGTGTTGGGGGTGAAGGTGAGGTGCCCGGCGATCTCGGTGATGGCCAGCTCGACCGAGGGATCCCGGTCGCCGAACTTGATCTTCGGGGCGCGGACCCGGACCGGCTTGGTCGGCCGGTTGCGGCGTTCCGGCGTGCGCTGCCGGGGCGGCGTCACCTCGCGGTGCGCCGGACGGCCGACCTCCCGCGACGGCGCCGCGCCGGCCGCGAGCGGGTCCGCCGCAGCGAGATCCGGCTCCCGGTATTCGGCGGGCGCGGGGGCGGGGATCTGCGGGGGCGGCGGGAGCGCCGGCTCGGGCTCGGCCGGGGGGCGGAGAGCGGGCAGCCGGTCACCGGTCTGCTGCGGAACCCGGCTACGCGACGGCGGCGGCGGGGCGAGCGCGGCCGGCGGGTCGGGCAGGGGCGGCTCGACCGGCAGCGGCGCGGCGTGCACGGGCTCGGGCCGGGGGCGCCCGACCGCGCGTACCCCAGGGGTCTGCTCGCGGACCGGCGGTTCCGGCTCGGCCCGGGGCGCCGGCTCGACCGGCACGGCGGGCTGGTGCGGGATCGGCAGGGGCTCGCGGCCGACGCCGCGGCGGGGTGGCGCCACCACCGGCTCGACCGGTGCGGGCGGCGTGGACGCGGCGGGCCGCCGGCGGGGCTGCGCACCGCCGAACAGGTCGAGGAAGGGCGAGTCGATGTCGCCGTCGGGGCGTACCGGCTCGCGCGGGGTCATCGGTCGCGGCGGCTGGAACACGCCGACGCGGCTGTGCCCGGGGCTGGTGACGAGCGCGCTGTCGAGGACGACCTCGTCCAGATCCTCGTCCGGTGGGTAGTCGAACGATCGCGCACGGTTACCGTTGGGCCCGGCCGGGCGCCCGGCCGGGGAACCCGGCGTGGAAGAGCGACTCATGCGACCGCCTCACCCGCGTCGTTCGTCTGCACGGTTGTCGTACGCCCGGTCATGCCAGTTCCTCCCGGATCCTGATCCGGCTCGCGACGAGCCGCGGATCCCGCTGCTCGGTGGCCGGTTCCCGGGTGCGTCGCCAGTCGGTCAGCGCGGTCCGGATGACCATGCGCGCGGGCCGGTCCGGGTCGACGTACCGGAAGATGAACGAGGTCGTCACGATCGCCAGCGAGATCTCCCAGGCGGGGAACAGCTCGACCTGGAGCGTGAACAACCAGTGGATGAACATGTAGAGGGGTACGAGCAGCATGAACAGGCCGTACTGGGCGTACGGCAGGTGGACGGGAAGGGTGTACCCGGGCGGCCCCAGGTAGACGAGGCGTGCCCGGTAGATGTCGTCGTCGGTGCGCAGCCGCATCGTCGCCCAGCGCCCTACTCGAAGATCAGGTTGATCAGGTAGTCGCCGACGAAGAAGAGTGTTGCCGCTCCGGCGATGAAGGCCAGGCCGATGATGGCGATGGCCGAGCTGGTCAGCACCTTGGAGATCTCACCCCGGCTGGCCCGGCCGATGAAGATCACCCCGAGGACCGCGAGCAGGATCGGCGCGATCTTGCTGGCGAAGAAGGTGACGACGTTGTCGGTGTCGATGCCCTTCGGTGCCGGCTCGGCGAGTGGAGTCGACGCCAGGGTGTGGAGCGCGTGGTCCACGGCACTGGACGCCGTTGCCATGAGCTCGATGGCGATCACTGGAAACCTCCCCAAGGTCGCGGCCGGCGGCGCCGCGTTGGTGCAAGTAGGCAAGCCTGGCGGGATGGTGCTCGTCAGAGACAGCGCCGTCAACGCTGAGTCCGTCACCCACCACGCAGAGTGGTGAGTTTTGGGGGGATTCTTCCCGCTTCGGCCCTCCCTCCAGGCTTCGCCATCTCGATGCTGGGCAATTCCAAAGCGTACGGCCCGGCCACCTTTGCGACAAGCCGTGAAGAGTCGACCCCCGACGGCCCGGATGACCGATCGTACACCTGTTCCAATGCGCACGTCAGGGGTGCCGCGTCGGGCGCTCGCCCGGTGGCCGGAAGCCCTGCCGGCGAACGGTACTGTCGGGTCCGTGACCGATCTGGTACGGGCGGAGACCCCGGTGGTGATGGGCGTCCTCAACGTCACGCCCGACTCCTTCTCCGACGGCGGCAGATACGCCGATCTGGACGCGGCAGTCGCACACGGGGTGCGACTGCGCGGGGAAGGCGCCGACCTGATCGACGTGGGTGGCGAGTCCACCCGGCCCGGCGCCGAGCGGGTCGACGCGGAGACGGAGACCGCCCGGGTGCTGCCCGTGGTCCGCGAGCTGAGCGCCGCCGGCATCCTCGTCAGCATCGACACCAGCCGCGCCCGGGTCGCCGAGGCGGTCCTCGCCGCCGGCGCGTACGTGGTCAACGACGTCTCCGGCGGCCTCGCCGACCCGGACATGGCCCGGGTGGTCCGCGACGCCGGCTGCCCCTGGGTGCTCATGCACTGGCGGGGGCACTCGCGGGGGATGCGGGAGCTGGCCACCTACACCGACGTGGTGGCCGAGGTCCGGGACGAGCTGAGCCGGCGCGTCGACGCCGCGCTCGCCGCCGGGGTGGCCGCCGACCGGATCATCGTGGACCCGGGCCTGGGCTTCGCGAAGACCGCCGCGCACAACTGGGCGCTGAGCGCCCGCCTGCCCGAGCTGGTCGACCTGGGCTTCCCGGTGCTGTTCGGGGCCAGCCGCAAGTCCTACCTGGGCCGGCTGCTCGCCGACCCGGCCGGCGAACCCCGCCCCACCGCCGGGCGGGAGGCCGCGACCGTCGCGACGAGCGTGCTCGCCGTCGCGGCCGGCGCCTGGGGGGTACGCGTGCACGACGTGCGCGGCACCGCCGACGCGCTCGCCGTCTGGCGTGCCACCGGCAGCCCCCGGCTCGCCACCGCGACCGGCCCACGGCAAGCGACAGCGCCGCGGACCGCAGCGGCCATGGGCGGTACCCGGCCGGCGGAAGCGGCCACCGGCACGAGCGGAGGCGACAGATGAGCGACCGGATCGAGCTGACCGGCCTGCGGGCGCACGGCCGCCACGGCGTCTACGACTTCGAGCGCGCCCAGGGGCAGGAGTTCGTGGTCGACGCGGTGCTCGAACTGGACCTGGGCCCGGCCGCGCGCTCGGACGAGGTGACCGACACCGTGCACTACGGCGAACTGGCCGAACGCCTGGTCGCGGTGATCACCGGCGAGCCGGTGAACCTCATCGAGACGCTCGCCGACCGGCTGCTCGCGGTCTGCCTGGCCGAGCCGCTGGTGGCCGCCGCCACGGTGACTGTGCACAAGCCGGAGGCCCCGATCCCGCACGCCTTCCGGGACGTCGCCGTCACGATGAGGCGTACCCGATGACCCGGGCCGTGCTGTCGATCGGCAGCAACCTGGGCGACCGCCTCGGCCACCTGCGCGGCGCGGTGGCCGCGTTCGGCGACCGGGTGCTCGTGGTCTCCGGCGTCTACGAGACTCCACCGTGGGGGGACGCCGACCAGCCCGCGTACCTGAACGCCGCGGTGATGGTCGCGGACCCGGCGGCGGCGCCGGAGGACTGGCTGGCCCGCGCCCGGGCCGCGGAGGCGGCGGCCGGGCGCGACCGCGACCCGCAACGACGGTACGGGCCGCGCACGCTGGACGTGGACGTGATCGCGGTCTGGGACGACGCCGGCGAGCCGGTGCTCCGCGACGACCCCGAGCTGATCCTGCCGCACCCCCGGGCCCACCTGCGCGCCTTCGTGCTGCGCCCGTGGATCGACATCGAGCCGCACGGCCGGCTGCCCGGGCACGGCTGGCTGACCGATCTGCTCAACGCCGAGCCGCTCGCCGGGGACGCCCTGGAACTGAGCCCGCGACCCGATCTGGCGCTAGAGTCGGACACATGACCCGGTGGATCGTGGCCCGGCAGTGGCGAGCTGAGGAGGTGCGGTGAGCACCGACCGCTCCCCGCAGGGGCCCGACCGCTTCCGGATGGGGCCGACCCGGGCCTCCACGCTCGTGGTGGCCGGCCTGGCCGCCGCCGCGGTGGCCTGGCTGCTGATCAGTAGCTTCTACGGCGACCTCGGCTCTGACCTGCCCTGGCTGCCGGTGATCACGCTGGCCGGGCTGGCCGTGCTGGAGGGCTACGCGGCGGTGAACACCCGGGGCCGGATCGAGCGGCGGCCCGGCCGGGAGCCGGTCAACCCGCTGCTGGTCGCCCGGTTCGTCGTGCTGGCCAAGGCGTCGGCGCTGGCCGGGGCCATCTTCGCCGGCTTCTACGCCGGGCTGACCGGCTGGCTGTTCGTGGAACAGACCAACGCGGCCATGAACGATCGGCCGGCCGCGCTCGGCGGCCTCATCGCCGCGCTGGCGCTGGTCGCGGCCGCGCTCTGGCTGGAACGCTCCTGCCGGGTGCCGGAGCAGGAGGACGACGAGGACCGCGAGCCGGGTGACCGGGAGACGCCCCGCGGGCGTCTCTGAGGGTTCCCCCCACCCCGGCCCGGCGGTACCGTCCCTGGCGACCGGAGAGCGACGGCCGCCACCGGTCCGCCCGCCCGTGGGCCGGACGCGGCCACCTGGGGGAGGCGCGAGCCAATGGCGTACGACGATGCGGGCCGGACAGCGCCGCCGGAGACGTCGTCCGGGGTGCCCGCTGCCGTACTGGAGCACGTCTTCGACGACCCGGCCCACGGCGAACCCGGCCGGGACCGGATCGCGGTGCACGTGCTCTGGGAGTTCGTGCTGCTCGCCGGTCTGGTCGCGATGGCCTGGCTGCTCTGGCGGGAGGACTCGGACGCGCTACGCGGCGGCTCCCTGAAGACGCTGCTCGTCGACGTGGCGGCGCTCGGCCTGCTCACCCTCGCCGCCGGCCTGAGCCTGCGGGCCGGCGCGGTGAACCTGGCGATCGGCCCGGTCGCGCTGGCCGCCGCGCTGCACTTCGCCGAGCAGGGCGACCGGGGCACGCGGGAGGCGCTGCTGCCGGCGCTGGCGATCGCGGCCGCGGCCGGGCTGGCGCTCGCCCTGGCCGTGGTGGTGCTGCACGTGCCCGGATGGGCGGCGAGCCTGGCCGGGGCGGCCGGCGTGATCGTCTACCTGGAACGGCGGACCGCGCCGGTGACGGTGCAGGGCGACTACGACCCGCGCGGCAGCGCGCTGTACTTCTTCGTCGGCTTCGCCGCGGTCGCCGTCCTCGGTGGCCTGTTCGCCGCGATGCAACCGGTACGCCGGCTGATCGGCCGGTTCCGCCCGGTCGCCGATCCGGCCCGGCGGCGCGGCGTGGCAGCCGCCACGGTGACCGCGCTGGCGCTCGTCGGATCCACCGTGCTGGCGATGCTCGGCGGCGTGCTGATCGCGGCGAACGGAAACGGCCAGGTCGCGCCCGGCACCGGACTGGACTGGACCGTGCTGGCGGTCGGCACCGTCATGCTCGCCGGAACCAGCGCGTACGGGCGGCGCGGCGGCATCTTCGGCACCCTGTTCGCGGTCTGCCTGGTGGTGGTGTTCCTGGCCTGGACCGTGCCGCACGGCTGGACGGTCAGCCGGTGGGCGCTCGGCGGCGCCGTGCTCGGCGTCGGCCTGCTCGTCACCCGGCTGGTCGAGACGTTCGGCCGTCCCCGCCCGGCACCGCCGGGTCCGCTCGGCCCGGTTCGCCCGGCCCGGGACGGCGCGCTGAGCGGCGGCTGGACGATGACTCCGCCGCCCGAGCCGGCCGACGCCTGGCCGTCGGTGCTCCCGGTACGCCAGCACGACACCCCGGTGGAGGCATGGGAGGCCCCGCGCTGGGACAACGAACCCCGGCGCTGGGACGCCGACGACCGCTGACCCCGGCGGTGGCCGTGCGTCCGGCGCGCCCGGACTGATCTCTCCGGTTAGGCTCGGCGGCATGACCGAAACTCCTGCCCCCGGTGGCCGCACCTTCGACGAGCTCGACAAGCTCTCCACCGAGGAGCTGCGCGAGCAGGCGTTCAACCTGGCGCGCGACCGCCGCGACGTGGGCTTCTTCTGGTCGGTCCTGCGGCACCTGCCCAACGCCGACGAGGCCGCCGCGCTGGACGGCGCGCCGAACTCGATCGGCCCGACCATCGACGAGGCGAACGCGCTCTGGCGTGAGCTGACCGGGCACGGCTACGACGAGTCCGCGCCGCTGCTGCGCGCCGCCTTCATCGACTACCTGATGAAGCACTGAGGTCGATGACTGCCCGTCGGCCGACGGCTGCCGACCGGTTGCGCAGGTTTGCCCGGCGGGACCGGCCGGGAACTGACCGCCGCATGGCTCTGAGCAACCGCCCCCGCACCGTCCCCCGGTACGGCACGGCCGCCGGCACCGGCACGCTCGCCGCGTTCCTGCTCGTCGCCGTCGGCGGCAGTCCGATGTACGTCGACTGGGCGCAGCGGGGCACCGACCCGACCGGCGCGGGTGGCTGGTTCCTGCGGCTGCTCGCCTGGCCGTTCTGGCGGTGGCAGGCCGACGAGGGCGTGTTCGCCACCAACCTGCGGGCGATCCTGCTGCTCGTGCTTGCGGCGGCACTGCTGTACCTGCTGCCCGGGCCGCAGGTCGACCGGGTGACGTCCTCGGGCAGCCAGTTCCTCTCCGGCTGGGGCGCGTACGCGCTCGCGGGCGGGCTCAGCGCCCTGCTCGCCACGCTCCTCGGCCCGCACGGCTCGCTGTTCGCCGCGTTCCAGGCCGCCAGCACCGGCGTCACGTACGGCTTCTTCGCGGGCTGGATCGTCGGGCTGGCCAGCCTCGGCGGCCGGGCCTGACCTCAGTCCACGGCGCCCAGCGCCAGCACCCGGTTGCGGGTGAGCAGCCCCACCGCCCGGCCCTCCTCGGTCACCACCGCGTGCTCCGCGCCGGAGGTGAGCAGCGCGCCGAGTGCGTCGTACGCCGAGTCGCCGAGCGCCACGGTGGGCAGGCCGGTGCCGCCGTCGGCCGGGAGCGGGTCGAGTACCGCGCGGGTCACCGGGGTCACGGCCAGCCGCCGGATGCCCCGGTCGGCGCCGACGAACTCGCGGACGAAGGCCGAGGCGGGCGAGCCGAGCAGCGCGGCGGGCGTGTCGTACTGCTCCAGCCGGCCGCCCTCGGACAGCACCGCGATCCGGTCGCCCAGCCGGACCGCCTCGTCGAGGTCGTGGGTGACCAGCACGATCGTCTTGCGTACCTCGGCCTGCAACCGCAGGAACTCCTCCTGCAGGCGGGTCCGGACGATCGGGTCCACCGCCGAGAACGGCTCGTCCATCAGCAGCACCACCGGATCGGCGGCCAGCGCCCGGGCCACGCCCACCCGCTGCCGCTGCCCGCCGGACAGTTCGTGCGGGTACCGCCGGCCGAACTGCGCCGGGTCCAGGCCGACGAGTTCCAGCAGCTCGCCGACCCGGTCCCGGGTCCGCTGCTTCGGCCAGCCCAGCAGCCCCGGCACGGTCGCCACGTTCGCGGCGACGGTCTGGTGCGGGAACAGGCCGACGTTCTGGATGACGTACCCGATGCGGCGGCGCAGCGCCACCGGGTCGACCCGGGTGACGTCGTCGTCGCCGAGCAGGATCCGCCCGTCGGTCGGCTCGATCAACCGGTTGATCATGCGCAGCACCGTCGACTTGCCGCAGCCGGACGGGCCGATCAGCACCACCAGTTCGCCGGCGGCGACCTCCAGGCTCAGCTCGCGTACCGCCTCGGTGCCGTCCGGGTAGCGCTTGCGGATGCCCTCCAGCGTGATCGACGCCGCGCCGCCTCCGGCGGTGCCTCCCGGGGTACCGTCCACGTGTGTCCCTCCACCTGAGCTACCGGGCCGACCCGGGTAATCCGTGGTTCTCCTGGCAGTACGTGCGGGACAACTCTGACACGATCCTCGCCGCGCTGCGGGAGCACACCTGGCTGACCGCCCGCGCCGTGGTGATCGCCGCGCTGGTGGCGTTGCCGCTCGCGGTGCTCGCGTACTGGTTCCGGTCGCTGTCGGCCCCGATCCTGGCGGTGACCGGGGTGCTCTACACCGTCCCGTCGCTGGCGTTGTTCGCGTTCCTCGCGCCGTACCTGGGCATCGGCGCGATCACAGTGCTCACAGTGGTCGCGCTGTACGCGCTGCTGGTCATCGTGCGCAACGCGCTGGCCGGGCTGAACCAGGTGCCCCCGGAGGTGCGCGAGGCCGCCGAGGGCATGGGGTACGGCAGGTGGGGCCGGCTGTTCCGGATCGAGCTGCCACTGGCGCTGCCAGGCATCCTCACCGGCGTACGGCTGGCGACCGTGTCCACTGTCGCGCTCGTCACGGTCGGAGTGGTGGTCGGCCGGGGCGGGCTCGGGCAGCTCATCTTCGCGGGCTTCCAGAACAACTTCTACAAGGCGCAGATCATGGCCGGCACGGTGCTGTGCGTGCTGCTGGCGCTGGTGCTCGACCTGGTGCTGGCGGGCGTGGGCCGCCTGCTCACCCCCTGGCTGCGCGGGAGGTCCGCCCGGTGAACCCCGTCGAGCAGGCAGTGGTCTGGCTGAACGACCCGCTGAACTGGACCAACCCCGGCGGCGTGCTGGACCGCCTCGGCGAGCACCTGAGCATGTCCGCGCTGGCGGTGCTGCTGGGCTGCCTGGTGGCCTGGCCGATCGGGCTGTGGCTCGGGCACAGCGGCCGGGGCGGCGGGCTGGTCCTGCTGGTCTCCAACGTCACACTGGCGATCCCGACGCTGGCGCTGCTGACCATCCTGCCGCTGACGTTCCTCGGCTTCGGCCGTCCGGCCGTGGTGGTGGCGCTCGCGGTCTTCGCGGTTCCGCCGCTGCTGGCGAACGCGTTCACCGGGGTGCGGCAGGCCGACCCGGAGGCCCGGGACGCGGCCCGGGGCATGGGTCTGTCCGGCGGGCAGGTGCTGCGGCGGGTGGAGCTGCCGCTCGCGGTGCCCTACCTGGCGGCCGGCTTCCGTACCGCGGCGGTGCAGGTGGTGGCCACCGCCGCGCTCGCCTCGTTCGTCAACGGCGGTGGGCTGGGCCAGATCATCCGGGCCGGGTTCGGGCTCGACATCGCCGCCGGCGGGGGTCAGATCATCGCCGGCGGGGTGCTGGTGGCCGGGTTGGCGCTGCTCGTCGAGGGGGTGCTCGCGCTGGTGGAGCGGGTGGTCACGCCCCGCCCGCTGCGCCGGGAACGCACGCGGGCGAACCGCCGCGCGACGGCGGCGACGACCGGCAACTGAGCCGTCGGTGACGATCGGATGACGAAAACCGCTCCGAGTTTGTCGGTCGGGTCCGGAGGATATTGGCTGGAGTCGCGGGTGGCCGTCCGGATCGCCCGTCGGACACGCGGCCGGCCCGAGGGGGTCGCGCCGGGACACGGAAGGCGGGCACTGATGCGCGCGCGTACGACACTGGCCGCGGGGGCGCTCGGCGCACTCACTGCGGCTGTTCTCCTCACCGGCTGCGGCGACGCCGGCTCGTCCGGCACCGACGCGCCCGAGCAGGGCGCCTCGGGGGCCGGCTGTGCACCGGTGGCCGGTGACCAGCTCGTCGTCCTGACCGACGACAAGAAGCTCCAGAACACCGACAACGTCATCCCGGCGATCAACGCGAAGGCGGCCACGCCGCAGCTCGTCGCCGCGCTGGACAAGGTCTCCGCGAAGCTCGACACCCCGAAGCTGATCCAGCTCAACCGGGCGGTCGACGTCGACCGCAAGACGCCCCAGGTCGCGGCGCAGGAGTTCGCCTCCGCCAACGGCGTGACCGACGGGATCGAGAAGGGCCCGGGCGGTCAGATCACCGTCGGTGCCGGCAACTTCAGCGAGAGCCAGACCATCGCCGAGCTCTACAAGATCGCGCTCACCGCGGCCGGCTACCAGGTCAAGGTGCAGACCATCGGCAACCGGGAGCTCTACGAGCCGGCCCTGGAGAAGGGCCAGATCCAGGTCGTCCCGGAGTACGCCGCCACCATGGCGGAGTTCCTCAACACCAAGGCCAACGGCAAGGACGCCCAGCCCGTCTCCTCGCCGGAGCTGGACAAGACGGTCGCGGCGCTGAAGACCGAGGGTGACAAGGCCGGCCTGGTCTTCGGCCAGCCGTCCCAGGCGCAGGACCAGAACGCGTTCGCGGTCACCAAGGCGTTCGCCGACAAGTACGGCGTGTCCACGCTCTCCGACCTGGCCGCCAAGTGCTCCGGCCAGGCCACCGTGCTGGCCGGGCCGCCGGAGTGCCCGCAGCGGCCGAAGTGCCAGGCCGGTCTGGTCGAGGTCTACGACTTCAAGGCCGGCTCGTTCAGCTCGCTGGACGCGGGCGGCCCGCAGACCAAGAACGCGCTGAAGACCGGCTCGGCGAGCGTCGGCCTGGTCTTCTCCTCCGACGCGGCGCTGGCCACGAGCTGACGCAGCACCGCCGGCCGGCGCCACGCGTGCCGGCCGGCGGCACGGGCAGCCCGTTCGGCGGGCCGCTCATCGGGTGGCGCCGACCCGTTCCCCTCCGGTGGAACTCTCGGTACTCTGCTCAGCCATGCCAGCCTCGGTCGCGCCCGCCGACAAGAGCACGCCCGCCCTGCTCACCGTCCTGTTCTGGGTCGGTGTGGGGCTGGCGCCCCTGGCCGCGCTCATCCTGCTGATCGCCGACGGCAACGGCTCGCTCCGGTTCGGCGCGGTCCTGGCGATCCTCGCGGTCGTGCTCATCGGTCTGTCCATCGCGCTGCGGCCGGAGAGCGGTTCCGAGGGCGCGGCGTCCGAGGAGATGCGCGAGGAGCTGGCGCAGCTGCGGCGGGAGTTGCGGGCCGAGATCGTGGCCGCCGCCCAGCGCGGCAACCAGGCGCTCGACCAGGCACGACGGGCCGAGGAGGTGGCCGGCGCGGTACGGCACCGGCTCGACGCGGCCGCCGCCGGACTGGCCTCCGCGCCCGTGTCCGCCCTGGCGTCGGCGCCGGAGCGCCCGAGCGGTGCGGCCCGGGTGCCGGGAACCGGCACGCCCGACGTCGGCCGGCCGCAACCGGTCGGCCGGGACGACGACGAACCGGCCCGGCCGGCGTACCTCGGCGGCGGCTACGGAACCGACGCCGACGCGTCCCGGACGGGCCACTACGCCGCTGAGCCGTCCCGGACGGGCCACCACACCCCGGACCCGTCCCGGACGGGCCGATACGAGGCCGAGCCGTCCCGGACCGGCCACTACGACGCCGACTCGCCTGGGGCAGGCCACTACGACTCCGAACCGCTCCGGACCAGCCGCTACGGCACTGAGTCGCCTGGGGTGGGCCACTACGAAACCGAACAGCCCCGGGCCGGTCGCTACGACTCCGAACCGGCACGGACCGGTCGGCACGACGCCGAACCGGCGGCGCGGGCCACCGTACGTCCGGACCGGCCCGCGAGCGGGGTGTACGGCGCGGCGCGGGTGTCCGAGCCGGTGGCCCGGCCGGAGACCCGCCCGGTCGGCGTGGTCCACCACACCGAGACGGTGCACGTCACCACCCGGCACACGATCGTCGGCGGTGAGCCGACCGGCACACGGTACGGCGGATTCCCTGGCGGCTGGCCGGACGAGGACCGGTCCCGGGGCGCGGACGCGGCCGACCACCGGCACGCGGGACACCGCGACCCGGGCGACCGGCCGGGCCGCCGCGCCGGGTCGGACGACGGCGGCCGGGGTGCCGGCTCCGGCGACGACGGGCACTCGTGGACCGACCCCGGGCGTCCCGGTGCCGAGCATCCATGGGCAGGTGTCGGCCGGGCCACTGCCGGGGAACAGGGCTGGTCCGGGCGTACCGCCGGGGGCGGCTGGTCGAGCGAGCAGGGCCGGACGGCGGCGGAGGAGCAGCGGCCCTGGTCCGGCGGCGGTGACGACCGGGCCGGCCGGGCGGCGGCCGCCTGGCCCGCGGCCGCAGCGGGCGTACCGGACGTGCCGCCCGGCCGGGCGGGCACCGACGGCGACCAGTGGTCCGAGATGCGTGCCGGCAACCGGTGGGCCGCGGTCCGTGACGACGGCGCGGGCCGGGAGATCCGCCTCGGGGAACGGCGAGCCGCAGTGCACGCCGACGGCGGCGGCACGGAGTACCGGGTCGAGGACCGGTGGGCCTCAGTACGCGGCGGTGGAGCGGACGCGAGCGGACCGGACGTACCGGACGCCCGCTGGTCCGGGGAGAGCCACCCGGCGCTGCCGGCCGGCGGTGTGCCGGTGCCGGACGAGTGGCGGCCACCGACGCAGCGCAGCGGCCAGGCGGAATGGCGCCAGCCACCCCCGGAATGGCGTCAGCCGGAACCGGAGTGGCGTCAGGCCGAGCCCGAGTGGCGTCAGCCGGAGACTCGGCAGGGCGAGTCACAGTGGCGTCGGCCCGAGCCGGAATGGCGGCCGGCGGAACCGGAGTGGCGCAGCCCGGAGCGCGGTGGACACGGCGAGCCGTATCGGGACACCGCCGACCGCTGGCGCTGACGCCGCCGGCTACTTGTCGATGTCGCCCACCACGAAGAACATCGAGCCGAGGATGGCGATCAGGTCCGGCACCAGGCAGCCGGGCAGCAGCGACGACAGCGCCTGCACGTTCGCGTACGAGGCGGTGCGCAGCTTCATCCGCCACGGCGTCTTCTCGCCCCGGGACACCAGGTAGTAGCCGTTGATGCCGAGCGGGTTCTCCGTCCAGGCGTACGTGTGCCCCTCGGGCGCCTTCAGCACCTTCGGCAGGCGGGTGTTCACCGGCCCGCTGATCCGGTCCACCCGGTCCAGACACTGCTCGGCGAGGTCGAGCGAGACGTACACCTGGTCGAGCAGCACCTCGAAGCGGGCGTGACAGTCACCGGCGGTCTTCGTCACCACGGGCACGTCGAGCTGGTCGTAGGCCAGGTACGGCTCGTCGCGGCGCAGGTCGAGGTCGAGGCCGGAGGCGCGGGCGACCGGCCCGGACGCGCCGAACGCGGCGGCGTCGGCGGCGGAGAGCACACCGACGCCGACGGTACGGGCCAGGAAGATCTCGTTGCGCCGGATCAGGTTGTCCAGGTCGGGCATCCGGCGGCGTACCTCGGCGATGGCGGCGCGGGCGCGCCCGGTCCAGCCGGACGGCACCTCCTCCTTCAGGCCGCCGACCCGGTTGAACATGTAGTGGATCCGGCCGCCGGAGACCTCCTCCATCACGGCCTGGATGGTCTCCCGTTCCCGGAACGCGTAGAACATCGGCGTGATCGCGCCGATCTCCAGCGGGTACGAGCCGAGGAACATCAGGTGGTTGAGCACCCGGTTCAGCTCGGCCAGCGCCATCCGCAGCCAGGTGGCGCGTTCCGGCACCTCCATGCCCATCAGCCGCTCGACGGCGAGCACCACGCCCAGCTCGTTGGAGAACGCCGACAGCCAGTCGTGCCGGTTCGCCAGCACGATGATCTGCCGGTAGTCGCGTACCTCGAAGAGCTTCTCCGCCCCCCGGTGCATGTAGCCGACGATCGGCTCGGCGGCGACCACCCGCTCCCCGTCGAGCACCAGCTTCAGCCGCAGCACGCCGTGCGTCGAGGGGTGTTGCGGCCCGATGTTGAGCACCATGTCGGTGCCGAGCTGCTCACCGCCGGCGCCGGTACCGACTGTCAGCTCGCGGAGGTCGGCGGCGTCCGTGGTCATGCCCGTCATCGTGCCACGACCGCGTCGAGCGCGACGCCGACCGGCTGCCGCAGCCACAGGTGCCCGCCGAGCCCGGCCGGGTCGGTCAGTTCGGCCGCCGCCGACGCGGCGGCCAGCGCCCGCAGGTAGCCGGCCGGGTCGCGACCGGCCAGGCTCAGTGGTGGTCGCCCGCCGTCGGCCCCGAGCGCTCGCAGCGCCTCCCGCTGAGAGACCAGGGAGTACGCGCACCGCGCGACCCGCTCACCGGCGGAGGCGACCGAGTCCATGGCGACGTGCGCCGTCACGTCGCAGGAGCCGTCCGGGACCGGCGGCACCTGCCGCCCGCCCCGATATCCGGTGAGCGTCCCGTCGGCAGGACGCGAGTCCCGCAGATGCCCGTAGTCCACCGCAAGCGCCAGCCCCCGCGCCACCTTCCCCACGGCCCCAGCCCAGGCCAGATCCCGCGACCACCCGATCTCCGCCCTCCAACCGCCCCCGCCCTCGCCCTCACCCGCCCCGTTGATCAAGGAGTTTGTGTCCTGATCCGGGCCCTCCGAGGCCACAAACTCCTTGATCACCGGGGCGTTGGGCGGGGCGGCCGAGGGCCACCAGTGGGTGAGCCAGGTGGTGTCGGTGGGGGACGGGGGCGGGCCGACCGTCTCCTCGCCGGTTTTCGGGTTCACCAGGAGGAGGCGCCAGCCCTCGGGGGTGTGGACTGCCACGTCCACTGGGACGTTGTCCAGCCATTCCGTCGCCAGGAGCAGGCCGGTGATGCCGTCGGGGATGTCGGGGCGCCAGGCGATCTCCGGCGGCAGGTCCGGCGGGCGGGTGGCCCGTTCCACGGCTACCGGGTGGAGCCGGGCGGCCAGCTCGGGTGCGGCCTGCGCCAGCAGCGCCCGGAGCAGTTCGCCCCGGCCCGCGCCCACGTCCACCACGTCCAGCCGGGCCGGGTGGCCCAGCGCCGCGTCCACCGTCTCGAGCTGCCGCAGCAGGCACGCGGTGAAGACGGGTGAGGCGTGCACGCTCGTGCGGAAGTGCGCGGCGGGCCCGGCACCGGAGACGAAGAAGCCGTCCGGCCCGTACAGCGCCCGCTCCATCGCGTCGCGCCAGCGCAGCGGGGAGGTCACCGGGCCGACCCTACGGGACGTACCCGAACGGGCGGTTTGCCCGCCACCGCAGCAGCGGCTTCCGGCGGTCGGTGAAGGTTTTCACACCTTCTTGTTTCGGGTCTGTCACCCGGGCGCATACTTGCCATCGACCGGTACCCCCTTCGAGGACTGGATCGCTGCCATGAGCGCACCGCTGCGCCCCCGGGCCACCGCTGCCCCGCTCGTCTTCCCGCGTACCCTCGCCGTCGGCGTCCTCGGCGCCGGCCGGGTCGGCGCCGTGCTGGGCGCGGCCCTCGCCGCAGCCGGTCACCGGGTCGTCGCCGCATCCGGCGCCTCGGGCGCGACACGGGCCCGGACGGCGCTGCTGCTGCCGCAGACCCCGCACCGCACCGCGTCCGAGGTGGCGCGTGCCGCCACCGACCTGCTGATCGTCGCGGTCCCGGACGACGCGCTCGCGGGCGTGGTAGCGGACCTGGCCGCGAGCGGCGCGCTGCGCCCCGGCCAGGTGGTGGCGCACACGTCCGGCGCGCACGGGCTCGCCGCGCTGGCCCCGGCCGTCGAGGCGGGCGCCCGGCCGCTCGCGCTGCACCCGGCGATGACCTTCACCGGTACGCCGGACGACCTGTCCCGCCTGCCCGGCATCTCCTACGGGGTGACCGCCCCGGCCGAGCTGCGCCCGTTCGCGGCCCGGCTGGTGGCCGACCTGGGCGGCGTACCGGAGTGGGTCGGTGAGAACGACCGGCCGCTCTACCACGCGGCCCTCGCGCACGGCGCGAACCACCTGGTGACGCTCGTCAACGAGGCCGCCGACCGGCTGCGCGACGCCGGGGTGGAGCGGCCGGAGAAGGTGCTCGCCCCGCTGCTGCGGGCCGCCCTGGAGAACGCGCTGCGGCTGGGCGACGACGCGCTCACCGGCCCGGTGTCGCGCGGCGACGCGGGCACCGTACGCCGGCATCTGGACCGGCTGGCGCGGACCGCGCCGGAATCCGTACCCGCGTATCTGGCGTTGGCACGACGGACGGCGGACCGTGCCGTCGCGGTCGGCCGCCTTCGCCCGGCGGACGCGGCCGCGCTGCGCAACGTGCTCGACGGAATCGAGGTGGCGGCCTGATGGCCGAGGTGCTGCACACGCGCAAGGAACTGGCGGCCGCCCGCGAGGCGATGGCCGGCCAGGTCGGCGTGGTGATGACCATGGGTGCGCTGCACGCCGGGCACGAGGCGCTGCTGCGGGCCGCCCGCGAGCGCGCCGGCCACGTCATCGTCACGATCTTCGTGAACCCGCTGCAGTTCGGCCCGAACGAGGACTTCGACCGCTACCCGCGCACGCTCGACTCCGACCTGGAGATCTGCCGCCGGGCCGGGGTGGACGTGGTGTTCGCGCCCTCGGCGACCGAGATGTACCCGGAGGGCCGCCCGACGGTGCGGCTCGACCCGGGTCCGCTCGGCGAGGACCTGGAGGGCCTGAGCCGTCCCGGCTTCTTCCACGGCGTGCTCACCGTGGTGATGAAGCTGCTCCAGCTCACCCGCCCCGACCTGGCGTTCTTCGGCGAGAAGGACTACCAGCAGCTCACCCTGGTCCGCCGGATGGTCCGCGACCTCGACGTGCCGACCGAGATCGTCGGCGTGCCGACCGTACGGGAACCGGACGGGCTGGCCATGTCCAGCCGCAACCGGTACCTGTCGGCGCCCGAGCGGGAGACCGCGCTGAGCCTGTCCGCCGCGTTGCGGGCCGGCGCGACGGCGGCCGAGCGGGGTGAGGACGCGGGCGCGGTGCTGGCCGCCGCGCACCGGGCCTTCGACGCGCCGGACGCGCGCCTGGACTACCTGGTGCTCACCGACACCGAGCTGGAACCCGGCCCGGTCGCCGGCCCGGCCCGGCTGCTGATCGCGGCCTGGGTCGGCGCCACCCGCCTGATCGACAACACGGCGATCCACCTCGCGCCGCGTCCCTGAACCCCACCACGAATGCGGAAAGGCACCCCGATGCTGCGGACCATGCTCAAGTCGAAGATCCATCGGGCCACCGTGACCCAGGCCGACCTGCACTACGTCGGCTCGGTGACTGTGGACGAGGACCTGCTCGACGCGGCGGACCTGATCCCCGGCGAGCAGGTCGCGATCGTGGACATCACCAACGGCGCCCGGCTGGAGACGTACGTGATCCCGGGGCAGCGGGGCAGCGGCGTGATCGGCATCAACGGCGCCGCCGCGCACCTGGTGCACCCCGGTGACCTGGTCATCCTGATCTCGTACGGGCAGATGGACGACGCCGAGGCCCGCGCGTACCGCCCCCGGGTGGTGCACGTCGACGCCGACAACAAGGTCGTCGACCTCTCGGCGGACCCGGCGACCGCGGCCCCCGGCACCGCAGGCGCCCCCGTCCCCAACCCCCTCGCCGCCGCGTCTCACCGTTGATCTTGCAGTTGCGGCCCCCTCGTCGCCCCTTTTGTCGGGTTTGCGAGGGCGGCTAGTGCAAGACGCTTCTATGTCTGTGGTGATCGGTTCGGCTGATTGCCGTTAGGGTTCGGCGTTGGTGATCACTTGGGTGGCTCTTCGTTGATCCGGCCGCCTGTGGTGTGGGTGTGCCTTGTGCAAGACCTGTCCCCGGGTGATCGTCGGCGCCGGCCCGGCCCACCCTGCTGGCCTGATCAGAAGCCTGCCCGTGCGAGCACACGTGGCCCATCACAGATTTGCCGCCGAGGTGATGTCTTCCCGAGCCGACGCCGACTGTCCCGGTCGTCGCTGGCAAAGGAGCAACAATCCGAGATGAGAAGGATCGTAGAACGGGTCGCGGATCGCTATGACGTGGTGGTGGGGGTCGATACTCACACCGATACGCATACCGCCGCCGTGGTGGACCGACTCGGTGGGGTGTTGGCGCAGGTCACGGTGTCCACTGACCCGGACGGGTTGAGCCGGTTGTTGGCCTTCGCCGTCGCGCACACCCCACCGCAGGGGCGCCGGTTGTGGGCGGTGGAGGGCACCCGGTCACACGGGCAAGGGCTGTGCCGGCTGCTGACCGCTGCTGACGAACCCGTCTGCGAGGCACCCAAGCCCCCCGCTGCGGCCCGTCGTCGGGGCGGCAAGTCCGACCAGCTGGACGCGGTCGCCGCCGCCCATACGGTGCTGGCGCTGCCCGCTGAGCGCATCGCCGTGCCCCGCAGCGACGGCCCACGCGAGGCCCTGCGTCTGCTGCTGATCTGCCGCCGGCACCACACCGATGCCCGCACCGCCGCGGTCAACCTGGTCAAAGCGTTGATCCTGACCGCTGACGACACTCTGCGCGAGGCGCTACGCGGGCTGTCCACCACCATCCAGATCGCCCGCCTGGCCGCCCTCGAACTGCCCGAAACCACCGCCCTGCCCTGCGAGGAACACACCCGCCGCCGCGAACTGGTCACCCTCGCCCGGCACATCCACATCCTCGACGCCACACTGGCCGACAACCACCAGCGCCTACGAGCCCTCGTCACCGAACTGTGCCCGCCCCTGCTCGACCAACCCGGAGTCGGACCCGTCACCGCCGCGATCGCCCTCACCGCCTGGTCCCACCCCGGCCGCGTCCGCTCAGAAGCCGCCTACGCCACCCTCGCCGGCGCCGCCCCCATCCCCGTGGCCAGCGGCCGCACCGACCGACACCGCCTCAACCGCGGCGGCGACAGAACCCTCAACAGCGCCCTGCACACCATCGCCCTGACCCGCCGACGCATCCACCCCGAAACACGCGACTACATCACCCGACGCCACGCCGAAGGCCGCACCACCAGAGAAATCACCCGCTGCCTCAAGCGCTACATCGCCCGACAGCTCTACCGCACCATCACCACCCACCACCAAACCCCTTGACAACCCCACTCACAGATCGACGGGGCGGACGGGTGGGAAACGCGGTCTGTCACCGGAAGGTCATTTTCGGCTACCCTGGGCGGACCGTCGGGGATCGACGGTCGTCGGCTGGGGGAGGCCGCGATGCGCCGTGCGATGAGCTTCCTGGTCGCCGCGATGGTCGCGAGCGCCGCCCTGACCGGCTGCGCCGGCGCCGGCGGGCTGGACGGCGACCTCACCGACGACTGGGCCGCGATGGCCGCACCCGGGCCGTTCACCCCGGCGGCCGAGGTCTGCCAGGTCGCCGACTTCACAGCGAGCGTCGGCCTGGCCGCGTACGCGCCGGTCGGCTGCGAGCTGCCGCACCGGGTGGAGACCGTGCACGTCGGGGCGTTCACCACCGACCGGCCCACCCCGCCGCCGCTCGCCTCGCCCGAGCTGCGTACCGCGTTCGCCGACTGCGACAAGCGGGCCGCCGGGTACGTGGGTGACGACTGGCGCGCCGGGCGGCTCCGGCTGGCAGTGGCGGTACCGACGGGCACCGGCTGGACGGCGGGCTCCCGCTGGTACCGGTGCGACCTGACCGAGCTGACCACCGTCGAGGCGGCGGCCACCGTGGTCACCCGGACGGGCAGCCTGCGCGACGCGCTCAAGACGCCCTCCCCGCTGCGGCTGGGCTGCCAGCGCTCGGTGCGGGACACGAACCGCGTGGAGCGGCTCAACCCGGTCGACTGTGCTGCCGCGCACGACGCCGAGTTCGTCGGCGTGTGGGCCGCGCCGGACCGCCCGTATCCGAAGAAGCCGGAGGACTGGGTGCCGCTCTACGACGGCTGCTTCGGCGTGATCGCCCGGTACGCCGGGGTGCCGGCCGACGGGCTGCTGCGCTACCGCAGCGACGTGGTGGTCCGTCCGCCCGCTGCCGGTCGCTGGGCGGTCGGCGACCGGGGCGTCCGCTGCTACCTGTGGCTCAGCGACCGTACGGTCACCACCTCGCTCAAGGGCGCCGGACCGGCCGGCCTCCCGCGCCGGACGAGGTAGCGGACCGCACTCGTCACGCCCCCCGCGCCCGAGTCGAGTTCGCTTCGGGTTGACTGTGCTCATGGACCTACCGACCGTCGACCTGCCGGCGCTGCCCCGGCTGCTCGCCGCGCCCGCCCCCGGCTGGGTGGAGACGACAGACGTGATCGTGGTCGGCTCCGGCGTGGCCGGGTTGACCGCCGCGCTGCACCTGCGCGAGGCCGGCCTGCACGTCACGGTGGTCACCAAGGTCGACATGGACGAGGGCTCGACCCGCTGGGCGCAGGGCGGGATCGCCGCCGTGCTGGACCCGGCGGACACGCCGGACGCGCACGCGTACGACACGGAGGTCGCCGGCGTCGGCCTCTGCGACCCGGCGGCGGTCCGCGCACTGGTGGCCGAGGGGCCGACCCGGCTGCGTGAGCTGATGCGGATCGGGGCGGAGTTCGACCGCAACCCGGACGGCTCGCTGATGCTGACCCGGGAGGGCGGCCACCGGGCCGACCGGATCGTGCACGCGGGCGGCGACGCCACCGGTGCGGAGGTGCAGCGGGCGCTGCACGACGCGGTCCGCCGCGATCCGTGGATCCGGCTGGTCGAGCACGCGCTGGTGCTGGACCTGCTGCGCGCTCCCGGGGACGGGCCGGGCGGGCTCGGCCCGGCCTGCGGCATCACGCTGCACGTGCTCGGCGAGGGCAGCGAGGACGGCGTCGGCGCGATCCTCGGCCGCGCGGTGGTGCTGGCCACCGGCGGCATGGGGCAGGTCTTCGCCGCCACCACCAACCCGGCGGTCTCCACCGGGGACGGGGTGGCGCTGGCGCTGCGCGCGGGCGCCGCAGTCACCGACGTGGAGTTCGTCCAGTTCCACCCGACCGCGCTCATCGTGCCGGCCGGTGGGCCGGGCGCGGGGCTGGCCCAGCAGCCGCTGGTCTCCGAGGCGCTGCGCGGCGAGGGCGCCCACCTGGTCGACGGCGACGGCAAGCGGTTCATGGTCGGTCAGCACGAACTGGCCGAGCTGGCGCCCCGGGACGTGGTCGCCAAGGGCATCCACCGGGTGCTGCTCGCGTCCGGCGCGGACCACGTCTTCCTGGATGCCCGGCACCTGGGCGGCGACTTCCTCGCCCGGCGGTTCCCCACCATCGTGGCGTCCTGCCTGGCCATCGGCGTGGACCCGGCGACCGACCTGATCCCGGTTGCGCCGGCCGCGCACTACGCCTCCGGCGGCGTCCGGACCGACCTGCGGGGGCGCACCTCCATCCCCGGCCTGTACGCGTGCGGCGAGGTCGCCTGCACCGGCGTGCACGGCGCCAACCGGCTCGCCAGCAACTCGCTGCTGGAGGGGCTGGTCTTCTCCCGCCGGATCGCCGAGGACATCGCCGCCGGGCTGCCCGAGCAGGCCCGCCCGGCGGAGACCGGCGCCTGGGTGGGCGGGCCGGGCGCGCTGGTGCCGGCTACGGGCACGGCGGAGCTGCAACGGGCGATGACGCGGGGCGCGGGAGTGCTCCGGTCGGCGCAGACGCTGGAGGCCACCGCCGCCACGCTCACCGGGCTGGGCGCGGGCCGGGGCGTGCCGCGTACCGCCGACTGGGAGGCGACGAACCTGCTGACTGTGGCGTCGACGCTGGTCGCCGCCGCGTACGCGCGCCAGGAGACGCGGGGCTGCCACTGGCGGGAGGACTTCCCGACGGCCGACGAGCGGTGGCTCGGCCACCTGGTGGCCGAGGTGGGTACGGACGGCCGGGTGGCCGAGCGCTGGGAGGAGAACCACTCATGAGGGAGTCGACGGAGCGGGCGCTGCGGGACGGCGGCCTGGACCCGGAGCGGGTCCGGCACGTCATCGTCGACACGCTGCACGAGGATCTGGGGCCCGACTTCCTCGACGTGACGAGCGTGGCCACCATCCCTGACGACCAGCACGACACGGCCGATCTGGTGGCGCGCGCCGACGGCGTGGTGGCCGGGCTGCCCGTCGCCGCCGCCGTGTTCGAGCTGGTCGGCGAGGTGACCGGCGCGGGCCGTACGGTCGAGGTCTCGCTCGTGGCTCACGACGGACAGCGGGTGGCGCGCGGCGACGTGCTGGCCACCGTGACCGGGCCGACCCGGCTGCTGCTGACCGCCGAGCGGACGGCGCTGAACCTGCTGTCCCGCATGTCCGGGGTGGCGACACACACCCGGGCCTGGGCCGACGCGCTGGCCGGCACGAAGGCGATGGTGCTGGACACCCGCAAGACCACGCCGGGCCTGCGGGCACTGGAGAAGTACGCGGTCCGGGCCGGTGGCGGCACCAACAAGCGGATGGGCCTGTACGACGTCGCCATGATCAAGGACAACCACAAGGTCGCCGCGGGCGGGATCGCTGCCGCGTTCCGCCGGGTCCGGGAGGCGTTCCCCGACGTCGCGGTGCAGGTGGAGGTGGACACGCCGGCCGAGGCGGTGGAGGCGGTCGAGGCGGGGGCGCGGTTCCTGCTGCTGGACAACATGACCCCGGCGCAGCTGCGCGAGGTGGTGGCGTCGGTGGGCGACCGGGCGGAGCTGGAGGCCACCGGAGGGCTGACGCTGCCGATGGCCGCCGAGTACGGCGCGACGGGCGTCGACTTCCTCTCGGTCGGCGCGCTCACCCACTCGTCGCCGATCCTGGACATCGCCCTCGACCTGCGTGACGTCTAGGCTGCCGCTGTGCTGCTCTGCATCGACATCGGAAACACGAACACCGTGCTGGCGACCTTCGACGGCGACAAGCTGGTGCATTCGTGGCGGATCAAGACCGACGCCCGCTCCACAGCGGACGAGCTGGGTCTGATGTTCCGCGGACTGCTCGCCGGGGACGCCGTGGAGATCACCGGCGTGGCCGCCTGCTCGACAGTGCCGGCCGCGCTGCGCTCGCTGCGCACCATGCTCGACAGGTACTACGCGGACCTGCCCAGCGTGATCGTCGAGCCGGGCGTCCGGACGGGTGTGCAGCTCGCCATCGACAACCCGAAGGAGGTGGGCGCGGACCGGGTGGTGAACACGCTGGCCGCGTACACGCTCTACGGCGGGCCGTCGATCGTCGTCGACTTCGGCACCACCACCAACTTCGACCTGGTCAGCAGCCGGGGGGAGTTCCTCGGCGGGGCGTTCGCGCCCGGCATCGAGATCTCCTTCGACGCGCTGGCCGCCCGCGCGGCCCAGCTGCGCAAGGTGGAGGCGACCCGCCCGCGCTCGGTGATCGGCAAGAACACCGTCGAGTGCCTCCAGGCCGGGCTCTACTTCGGCTTCGCCGGCCAGGTGGACCGGATCGTCGAGCGGATGTCCGAGGAGCTGGGCGGCGTGAAGGCGGTCATCGCCACCGGCGGCCTGGCCTCGCTGGTGCTCGGCGAGTGCCACACCATCACCCACCACGAGCCGATGATCACGCTGATCGGCCTGCGGATGGTCTACGACCGCAACGTCTGAGGTGCAAGGAAGGGCCCCCTGTTAACGCCTCCGGTAGAGGAGGGGCCCCTTCTTAACGCCGGCGCGCCCGGAGCACCATCGTGCGGTACGGCAGCTCCACGGCGTCCCGGCCGGCCAGGTCGGGGTGGCCGGCGAACAGCTCCGCCAGCTCCGCGTCGACCCGCCGCCGCTCGTCCGCGTCGGCCGTCAGCCAGAACGAGCGGGTGTGCAGCATGCCCACCACCTCGTCCGGCGTGAGCGTGGTGGCGTGCGGGAACTCGCCCACCTCGACAGCGGTGAAGGCGGCGCCGAAGTCCGCGTACCGCTGGGTCACGTCGCCCGCGTTGTCGCCGAGGTGGGCGATCCGGGTCAGCTCCGCGACCCAGCCGACCCGCTCGTCCCGGATGTTCCAGACCGGCGCGAACGTGCCGCCCGGGCGCAGCACGCGGGCCACCTCGGCGTGCGCCCGCTCCCTGTCGAACCAGTGGTAGGCCTGCCCGGCCAGCACCGCGTCCGCCGACCCGTCCGGCAGCGGCACCGCCTCGGCGCTGCCGGCCAGCGCCGTCGCACCCGGCGTCGCGGCGGCCAGTTGCGCCCGCATCCCCGGATCAGGTTCCACGGGTACGACCTGAGCCACCGGCCCGGTCAGCGCCAGCAGTCCCCGGGTGAGGATGCCCGTGCCGGCGCCGAGGTCCACGACCTGCGCGTCGTGCAGTCCGTCCAGCGCCCAGCGCAGCGCCGCCTCCGGATAACGGGGACGGAAACGGTCGTACTCGGCCGCGGCCGCACCGAACGAGAGCGCCGCAGTGGGGTCGGTCATGGCGGGCAGGTTATCCCGTAACGGCCGCCACGGCGCTTGAGTACGCTCATGTGCTGACCCCGCCGATGTCCCCAAGGCCTGAGGAAGCGTGCCGTGACCGAGCAGAACGCCCTGCCAACAGACCCCGCCGACGACCTTCCCGAGCAGATGAAGGTCCGCCGGGAGAAGCGGGACCGGATGCTCGCCGAGGGCGTCGAGCCGTACCCGGTGGGTTTCCCGCGGACCACCACGCTCGCGCAGCTGCGGGAGCGCTACGGCGACCTGCCCACCGACACCGCCACCGGCGACCGGGTCTCGGTCACCGGCCGGGTGATCTTCATTCGCAACACCGGCAAGCTCTGCTTCGCGACGCTGCGGGACGGTGACGGCACCGAGGTCCAGGCGATGCTCTCGCTGGACCGGGTCGGCGCCGAGCGGCTGGGGGACTGGAAGCGTCTGGTCGACCTCGGCGACCACGTGGGCGTGACCGGCGAGGTGATCACCAGCCGGCGCGGCGAGCTGTCCGTTCTCGCCGAGGAGTGGGCGGTGACCGCCAAGGCGCTGCGCCCGCTGCCGGTGGCGCACAAGCCGCTCAGCGAGGAGTCCCGGGTCCGCCAGCGCTACGTGGACCTGGTGGTCCGCCCGCAGGCCCGGCAGATGGTCCGCACCCGGGCCACCGCCGTCCGCAGTCTGCGCGACACCCTGCACGGGCAGGACTTCATCGAGGTCGAGACGCCGATGCTGCAACTGCTGCACGGCGGCGCGGCGGCCCGCCCATTCGTGACCCACAGCAATGCGCTCGACACGGATCTGTATCTGCGAATCGCGCCGGAACTGTTTCTCAAGCGTGCGGTGGTCGGTGGCGTGGACCGCGTCTTCGAGATCAACCGCAACTTCCGTAATGAGGGCATCGACTCTTCGCACTCGCCCGAGTTCGCGATGCTGGAGGCGTACCAGGCGTACGGCGACTACCACACGATGGCCGAGCTGACCCGAAATCTCGTACAGCAGGCCGCAGTGGCGGTCGCCGGCTCCACGGTGGTGACCCACGCCGACGGGCGTGAGTTCGATCTGGGCGGCGAGTGGCGGTCGGTGACGCTGTTCGGTGTTCTTTCCGAAGCGCTCGGTGAGGAGGTCACCGTCCGCACCGAAAGGGCACGCCTGGTCGAGTACGCGGACAAGGTCGGTCTCTCCGTCGACCCGAAGTGGGGACCGGGCAAGCTGGCCGAGGAGTTGTTCGAGGAACTGGTCGTGCCTTCCCTTCGGGCGCCGACGTTCGTCATGGACTACCCGGAGGAGACCAGCCCGTTGACCCGGGCCCACCGCAGCGAGCCGGGCCTGGCCGAGAAGTGGGACCTCTACGTGCTCGGATTCGAGCTGGGCACCGCGTACTCGGAGCTGGTCGACCCGGTCGTGCAGCGGGAACGGCTGGTGGCCCAGGCGCAGCTCGCGGCGCGCGGCGACGACGAGGCGATGCGGCTGGACGAGGACTTTCTCCGGGCCATGGAGTACGGAATGCCGCCGTCCGGCGGCATGGGAATGGGAATCGACCGGCTGCTGATGGCACTGACGGGGCTCGGAATTCGGGAAACGATCCTGTTCCCGTTGGTCCGGCCCGAGTAGGTGCTCCCCGCAAGCCTTCTCCGGCTCGTTACCCCGTCCTATTGACGGAACAAGCGCCGGACGGGTTATTGTGCTCGGTGTATTGCAGGAGTACAACCCTGCTCGAAAGGAATGTGGGACGTGGCCAAGCAGATCATTCACAAGCTGGTCGATGACCTGGACGGCGGGGACGCTGACGAGACCGTCAAGTTCGCGCTCGACGGCGTGCAGTACGAGATCGACCTCTCCGCTTCCAACGCCGGGAAATTGCGCGACGTATTCGCGCCGTACATCGCGAACGGAACGAAGGTCGGTCGCGGGGGTGTGGTCGTCGGTGGCCGGGCCGCTCGGGGCCGGGGCGGTGCGACCGCCGACCGCGAGCAGAACCGGGCCATCCGCGAGTGGGCCAAGAAGGCCGGCAAGGACATCTCCGACCGGGGGCGGATCCCGCAGGAGATCGTGGACGAGTACCACGCGAAGGCGGGGCACTGACCCCACCCTCGTCACGGGCGACGCGACGCCGGACCGGAGTGCCACCCCGGGCCGGCGTCGCCGTTTCCGTACCGGGGTCACGGTTGCGCCCAGCCGTCCCGTTCCCGTCGCCCCTGTGCCGGATGTCCGGTCCGGCCCACCGTGCCGCCCTCGCTCGCGGCGGACGGGAAGAAACCCCCGCCGGGGATGGTTGTCCACAGGCGGTGGAGACTTCATCCACAGGCTGTGGACGACCCGGCGGACGCATCGGTTGCCGCCTCCGGTTCACTCGGCCGGCCGTTCGGGTGCCGGTCGAATTTCGCTCTGCGCGTACAGGCAGGGGCCCCGGAACACCTCCTGAGCGTGGACGGTTGTCAGAAACGACGTCGGAACGGGCATTCGCGGGGGCACACGACCTCAGCGAAGACGGTCCGCGGCGATAGAGTAAGGAGGCACGGACGCCCGTCCCGGACGTCCGCGCACCGGCCCCGCCGAGATCTGACCATCAAGGCGCACGGCACGTGAGGAGCACGAGGGCATGTTCGAGCGGTTCACCGACCGAGCGCGACGGGTTGTCGTCCTGGCCCAAGAAGAGGCCCGGATGCTCAACCACAACTACATCGGTACGGAACACATCCTGCTGGGCCTGATCCACGAGGGTGAGGGTGTCGCGGCCAAGGCCCTGGAGAGCCTCGGCATCTCCCTGGAGGGCGTGCGCCAGCAGGTCGAGGAGATCATCGGCCAGGGCCAGCAGGCGCCGAGCGGGCACATCCCGTTCACGCCGCGGGCCAAGAAGGTGCTGGAGCTGTCGCTGCGCGAGGCGCTGCAGCTCGGCCACAACTACATCGGCACCGAGCACATCCTGCTCGGCCTGATCCGCGAGGGCGAGGGCGTCGCCGCCCAGGTCCTGGTGAAGCTGGGCGCCGACCTGAACCGGGTGCGCCAGCAGGTCATCCAGCTGCTCTCCGGCTACCAGGGCAAGGAGCCGGCCGCTGCCGGTGCCGCCCCGGGTGAGGCCGCGCCGTCGACCAGCCTCGTGCTGGACCAGTTCGGCCGCAACCTGACCCAGGCCGCCCGCGAGGGCAAGCTCGACCCGGTCATCGGGCGCGAGAAGGAGATCGAGCGGGTCATGCAGGTGCTGTCCCGCCGCACCAAGAACAACCCGGTGCTGATCGGTGAGCCCGGCGTCGGCAAGACCGCCGTGGTGGAGGGCCTGTCCCAGAAGATCATCAAGGGCGAGGTGCCCGAGACGCTGAAGGACAAGCAGCTCTACACCCTCGACCTCGGTGCCCTGGTCGCCGGTTCCCGCTACCGCGGTGACTTCGAGGAGCGCCTGAAGAAGGTGCTCAAGGAGATCCGTACGCGCGGCGACATCATCCTGTTCATCGACGAGATCCACACCCTCGTCGGTGCGGGCGCGGCCGAGGGCGCGATCGACGCCGCCAGCATCCTCAAGCCGATGCTGGCCCGTGGTGAGCTGCAGACCATCGGCGCCACCACGCTCGACGAGTACCGCAAGCACCTGGAGAAGGACGCCGCTCTGGAGCGTCGTTTCCAGCCGATCCAGGTGGGTGAGCCGTCGCTGGCCCACACCATCGAGATCCTCAAGGGCCTGCGGGACCGCTACGAGGCGCACCACCGCGTCTCCATCACCGACGCCGCGCTGGTCGCCGCCGCCACGCTCGCCGACCGGTACATCTCCGACCGGTTCCTGCCGGACAAGGCGATCGACCTGATCGACGAGGCGGGCGCGCGGATGCGCATCCGCCGGATGACCGCGCCGCCGGACCTGCGCGACTTCGACGAGCGCATCGCCCAGGTGCGCCGCGACAAGGAGTCCGCGATCGACGCGCAGGACTTCGAGCGGGCCGCCCAGCTGCGCGACACCGAGAAGCAGCTGCTGGGGCAGAAGGCTCAGCGGGAGAAGGAGTGGAAGGCCGGTGACCTGGACGTCGTCAGCGAGGTCGACGACGAGCAGATCGCCGAGGTGCTCGGCAACTGGACCGGTATCCCGGTCTACAAGCTGACCGAGGAGGAGACCTCGCGCCTGCTGCGCATGGAGGACGAGCTGCACAAGCGCGTCATCGGCCAGGAGGACGCGGTCAAGGCCGTCTCGAAGGCGATCCGGCGTACCCGCGCCGGCCTGAAGGACCCGAAGCGCCCCTCCGGCTCGTTCATCTTCGCCGGCCCGTCCGGTGTCGGTAAGACCGAGCTGTCCAAGGCGCTGGCCGAGTTCCTGTTCGGCAGCGAGGACGCCCTCATCCAGCTGGACATGTCGGAGTTCCACGACCGGTACACGGTGTCCCGGCTCGTCGGTGCCCCTCCCGGCTACGTCGGCTACGACGAGGGCGGGCAGCTGACCGAGAAGGTGCGTCGCCGGCCGTTCTCGGTGGTCCTCTTCGACGAGATCGAGAAGGCCCACCCGGACGTGTTCAACACGCTCCTCCAGATCCTGGAGGACGGGCGCCTCACCGACGGCCAGGGCCGGATCGTGGACTTCAAGAACACGGTCATCATCCTGACCACCAACCTCGGTACGCGTGACGTCGCCAAGGCGGTGTCGCTGGGCTTCCAGGCCTCTGAGGACTCCGAGTCGAACTACGACCGGATGAAGCAGAAGGTCAACGACGAGCTCAAGCAGCACTTCCGGCCCGAGTTCCTGAACCGGATCGACGACACCATCGTCTTCCACCAGCTGCGTCAGCTGGAGATCCTGTCGATCGTCGACATCATGATCGCCCGGATCGAGACCCAGCTGCGGAACAAGGACATGGGTCTGGAGCTGACCGACAACGCGAAGAAGTACCTCGCGAAGAAGGGCTTCGACCCGGTGCTGGGTGCGCGGCCGCTGCGCCGCACGATCCAGCGCGACATCGAGGACAACCTGTCCGAGCGGATCCTCTTCAACGAGCTGACCCCGGGTCAGATCGTGGTCGTGGACTGCGAGGGCGACCCGGAGGACATCGACAAGTCCAAGCTCGTCTTCCGGGGCGCGGACCGGCCGGACGCCGTGCCGGACGCGGTCCCGGCGGACCTCGGCGGCACCGCCGCCACCGGCGCGGACGACGCCGCATAAGTCCGCACAGTTCGAGGGCGACGGCCCCGGTAGGCGAAAGCCACCGGGGCCGTCGCCTTTCCCATGCCCACCCACCGCTCCCCAGGGTGCCGGCCGCCCAGCCTTGCTGCCGCCGCCGCCCGCCCGCCCCAGCCCTACCCGCCTCAGCCCCGCCCGCCCTAGCCCTGGTCGATCATGAAGTTGACCGCACTTGGCGCCCTATTTGTCGCCGCTAACTTCATGATCAACGGGGCGAGCCGAGGGCGGGGCGGGGGCGGGGCGGGGCGAGCCGAGGGCGGGGCGGGGGCGGGGCGGGGCGGGGCGGGGGCGGTCAGGGGAGGGGGACGGCGGGGCCGTCTCCGGCCAGGCGGAACGACTCCTCGCCCACCGGTTCCACCAGGCCGTCGGTGACCAGGCCGGCCAGCGCTCGCGCCCGCTGGACGTCGTCGTGCCAGACCTGGTCCAGCCGCTGGTGCGGCACCGGGCCGGTGGACTCCCGCAGCACCGCGAGCAGCAGTCCGCGTACCTGCCGGTCGGTGCCGGCGTAACGCTGCGGCCGGCGGGTCGGTCCCGTGGGGGCGGCCTGTCCAGAAGCCCGCCAGGCACAGCTCGACTCGACCGGGCAGATCGCGCAGCGCGGCGCGCGGGCGGTGCAGACGACAGCGCCGAGTTCCATGAAGGCGGCGCTGGCCAGCGCGGCGTCAGCCGGCTCGATCGGCAGCAGTTCCTCGGTGGCGACCAGGTCGGCCGGGCGGGTGGTGGGGCCGGCGTCGGGTTCTCCGGCGATCGCCCGGCACACCACGCGCCGGACGTTCGTGTCCACCACCGGGTGCCGCTGCCCGTACGCGAACGCGGCGACCGCGCGGGCCGTGTACGTGCCGACACCGGGTAGCGCCAGCAGTTGATCGAGCCGGTCGGGCACCACGCCGCCGTGGCGCTCCACGATCGCCGCCGCGCACTCGCGCAGGCGTACCGCCCGGCGGGGGTAGCCGAGCCGTCCCCACATCCGGATCGCCTCGGCCGGGGTGTCCTCGGCGAGCGCGCGCGGCTCGGGCCAGCGCGCCAGCCACGCCTCCCAGGCCGGTACCACCCGGACCACGGGGGTCTGCTGGAGCATGACCTCGCTGACCAGGATCGCCCAGGCGCCGATGCCGGGCTTGCGCCAGGGCAGGTCGCGGGCGTTGCGCTCGTACCACCGGCTGACCTGGGTGGCGAATGTGGGATCGGACATCGCGTCGCCGATCATGTCACGGCTGTCTTTCCCGCAGGTTGGGCGGGCCGGGTGGCCGGGCGCGATCGATCATGGGCGACGGGGCAGAATGTCCGAATGAACGAGCTCGCGATCACCGTCATCGGCCGGGACCGGCCGGGCATCGTGGCCGACGTCGCGGAGGTCCTCGCCCGGCTCGGCGCGAACCTCACCGACTCGACGATGACCCGGCTGCGTGGACACTTCGCGATGACGCTGATCTGCGTGGGCCCGGCCGCCGCCGACGTCGAGGCCGCGCTGGCCCCGCTCGCCGCCGACGGGCACCTGCTGGCGACCGTACGCGCGGTCACGCCCGACGGCGGCAGCGAGCCCACCGGGGAGCCGTACGTGCTCGCGGTGCACGGCGCCGACCGGATGGGCATCGTCGCGGCGATGACCCGGGTGCTCACCGACGCGGGCGGGAACGTGACCGACCTGAGCACCCGGCTCACCGGTTCGCTCTACGTGGTGGTGGCCGAGGTCGAGTTGCCGCCCGGTGTGTCGGACGAGGTGGCCGGCCGGCTCACCCGGGTCGCCGCGGAGCTGGGCGTGGGGGTCAGCCTCCGCCCGGCGGACACGGATCTGCTGTGACCGGGCCGGAGTACGCGGGCCTGGGCGGCTGGACCCCGGAGAAGCTCGGCATCCCCGGCGCGGTACGGGCGGTGGTCACCGCGCCGGAGCCGGTGCTGAGCCGACCGGGCCCGGAGGTCGACCCGACGTCTGCCGAGGTGGTGCGCCTCGCCGCCGACCTGGTGGCCACCATGCGCGTCTCGCCCGGTTGCGTGGGACTGGCGGCGCCGCAGGTCGGGGTGAGCGCGCAGGTGTTCGCGGTGGACGTGACGGGGCACCCGAAGGCGGTCACCGTGCACGGCACGTTCGTGCTCTGCAACGCGCGCGTGGTGGAGGCGTCCCGGTGGAAGGCCGGCCGGGAGGGCTGCATGTCGGTGCCGGACCTGACCGGCGACGTGAAGCGGGCCAGCCGCCTGGTCGTCGAGGGTGCGCTTCCCGGCAGCGGCGAGCCGGTCCGCCTGGTGACGGACGGCTTCGAGGCGCGGGCGCTCCAGCACGAGATCGACCACTGCGCGGGGCTGCTCTTCCTCGACCGGGTGGCCGGCGCGCACGCGATCTACCAGCGCAAGGTCTACCTCTGACGGTGGCGGTAGGAATCCAGTGTGGACGACGGTGGCCGTACGGCGGCGGGTTCCCGGCGCGTCGGACCGGCGAGCCGTGCGCCGCGCGGCTACGGTAGGCGCATCATGCGTCTGACGGTCGGCCCCCTGCCCCCTGCCGTGTACTGGCGGCGTCGTGCCGTCGTGCTCGGAGCGGGGCTGCTCTTCCTGATTGTCCTGCTGTATTCCTGCACCGGTACGGATCGCAACACCGGCGCGCCGGGCACCGACCCGTCCCCGACCGGTTCCGCCGGGGCTCAGCCCGACCCGTCCGGCTCGGTGCTGACTCCGCAGTCGGGCAGCCCGTCGCCGGCACCGGGCGACACCGGGGGCGGCGGCGCGAACAACGGCGGCGGGAACACAGGCGGCGAGAACACCGGCGGCGGGAACGACGGCGGGGGCGCGAACAACGGGGGCGGCACCGGCAACGGTGGCGCGACCGGTCAGCCGGTCTCCGACGACGGCACCTGCACCGACTCCGAGCTGCTGGTGACGCCGGTCGCGGTGCCGCCCACCGCCCAGCGGGGCACCGTGGTCACGCTGCGCCTGAAGGTCAAGAACGTGTCGAACCGTACGTGCAGCCGCGACGTCGGCGCCGACCTCCAGGAGCTGTACGTCAAGTCGGGCGCGGAGAAGATCTGGTCGTCGGACACCTGCGGCACCGGCAAGGGCTCGGACGTCCAGTCGTTCACGCCGAACTTCGAGCGCTCCTACGAGCTGGGCTGGAACGGGCGGCTGGACAACAGGTGCGCGAGCGGGCTGGCCGGCGGCGACTTCGCCGCGATCGGCGCGTACCAGGTGTTCGCCCGCGTCGGCACCAAGATCAGCGAGCCGGTGAAGCTGACCATCACCGGCTGAGCGGTCGGTCAGACGTACCGTTCGAGGATGCTCGCCTCGGCGAGCCGGGACAGGCCCTCGCGGACACCGCGGGCGCGGGCGTCGCCCACGCCCTCGACCGCCTGGAGGTCTTCCACAGTCGCGCCGAGCAGCCGCTGGAGGCTGCCGAAGTGCACCACCAGCCGGTCGACGACGGCGACCGGCAGCCGGGGCACCTTGGCCAGCAGGCGGAACCCGCGCGGGCTGACCGCCGCGTCGAGCGCGTCCGAGGCGGACGGGTAGCCGATCGCCTTCGCCACCGCCACGAGGTCGATGAGCTCGGTGGCGCTGAGCAGGTCGAGCTCGACGAGCGCCTCGTCGAGCGTGCGCGACTTGCGGCCGGTCGGCAGGTAGTCGCGGATGACCAGAGTGCGGTCGGCGTCCACGCCGGCCATCAGCTCGTCGAGCTGAAGGGCCAGCAGGCGGCCGTCGGTGCCCAGCTCCACCACGTAGCCGGCGATCTCGTCGGCGATCCGCCGGACCATCTCCAGCCGCTGCACCACCGCCACCGCGTCGCGGACGGTGACCAGATCCTCGATCTCCAGCGCGGAGAGCGTGCCGGAGACCTCGTCCAGCCGCAGTTTGTAGCGCTCCAGCGTGGCGAGCGCCTGGTTGGCGCGGGACAGGATGGCCGCCGAGTCGTCGAGCACGTGCCGCTGACCGTTGACGTAGAGGCTGATGATCCGCATCGACTGGCTGACCGAGATGACCGGGTAGCCGGTCTGCCGGGCCACCCGCTCGGCGGTGCGGTGCCGGGTGCCGGACTCCTCGGTGGGGATGGACGGGTCCGGCATCAGGTGCGCGCCGGCCTGCACGATCCGGGTGCCGTCGCTGGACAGCACCACCGCGCCGTCCATCTTGCACAGCTCACGGACCCGGGTGGCGGAGAACTCCACGTCCATCGGGAAGCCGCCGGTGCAGATCTGCTCGACCACCTTGTCGTAGCCGAGCACGATCAGCGCGCCGGTGCGGCCGCGCAGGATCCGCTCCAGGCCGTCCCGCAGGGCGGTGCCGGGAGCCATCAGGGCGAGGTTGGCGCGCAGCGGATCGGCGCCGGCCCCGCCGCCGACGCTTCCGTTGACGCTCACGCTGATGGCACGAGCGGGGTTGCCGCTCACGGCGCCGGTACGGGCGTGCGGCGTCGCCGTTGCGGGCTTGGTGGCATCGCGGTCGATCGGCACGGGCACAGTCTACGGACTGCCATGCGGTGGGTGCTCTCGTGGTTACTGTGATGTGTCACGATGCCCGGCTCGGGCGGGTCGGCGTGGCCTGCGTGGCCTGCGTGGCCTGCCCGGAAACGCCCGGCGGATGCCACCGTGTCACTCCGCCGACGCGCGGGCGGCCGCCTGGAGTGCGGCACGCACGTCGGTGACCTCGATCACGCGCATGTTCTCCGGCCCGGCGCCGCTGCTCTCCGGCCCGCACCCGGGCGGCACGAGGGCCAGCCGGAAGCCGAGCCGGGCGGCCTCGGCCAGCCGCCGGGGCACCGCGCCGACGCGACGGACCTCGCCGGTGAGACCCACCTCGCCGATGGCCACCAGATGCGGGTTGAGCGCCAGGTTGAGCCCGCCGGAGGCGACAGCGAGCGCCACCGCCAGGTCGGCCGCCGGCTCCACCACCCGGATGCCGCCGACGGTGGCGGCGAAGACCTCCCGGTCGTGCAGCGTGAGCCGCTCGGTGCGGCGCTGGAGCACCGCGAGGACCATCGCGAGCCGGGCGCTGTCGAGGCCGGAGACGGTACGCCGCGGCGAGCCGGCCACGGTGGCCCCGATCAGCGCCTGCACCTCGGTCACCAGCGCCCGGCGCCCCTCCATCGCCACCGTCACGCAGGTGCCCGGCACCGGTTCGGAGTAGCGGGTCAGGAACAGGCCGGACGGGTCGGCCAGGCTGCTGATGCCGCCCTCGTGCATCTCGAAGCAGCCCACCTCGTCGGCCGCGCCGAAGCGGTTCTTCACGCCGCGCACCATGCGCAGCGAGGAGTGCTTGTCGCCCTCGAAGTGCAGCACCACGTCGACCAGGTGCTCCAGCACGCGAGGACCGGCCACCTGGCCGTCCTTGGTGACGTGCCCGACCAGCACGGTGGCGATGCCGCGCTCCTTGGCCACCGCGACCAGGGCGGCGGTGACCGCGCGGACCTGGGTGACGCCGCCCGGCACGCCCTCGGTGCCGGTGGTCGAGATGGTCTGCACCGAGTCGAGCACCAGCAGCCCCGGCTTGACCGCGTCGAGGTGGCCGAGCACCGCCGACAGGTCGCTCTCGGCGGCCAGATAGAGCTGGTCGTGCAGGGTGCCCATCCGCTCGGCGCGCAGCCGCACCTGGCTGACCGACTCCTCGCCGCTGACCACCAGCGACGGGCTGCCGGCACCGGCCGCCCACTGCTGGGCCACGTCGAGCAGCAGCGTCGACTTGCCCACCCCGGGCTCACCGGCGAGCAGCACCACAGCGCCGGGGACCAGGCCGCCGCCGAGCACCCGGTCGAGCTCGCTCACACCGGTGGGACGGGCCCGGGCCGGCGCGGCGCTGATCGTGGCGATCGGCCGGGCCGGTTCGGCCGGCATCCGCGAGCTGACTACCCGGCCGGAGACCATCGGGCCGGTGACCGTGCACTCGACCACCGAACCCCACTCGCCGCACTCGGGGCACCGGCCCACCCACTTCGGGGGCTGGTGGCCGCAGGCGTCGCACTCGTAGGCCGGGCGGGGTTCGCGGGTGGCGGCGCGACCGCGGCCGGCGCCGGCACGGGAGGGGGTCGATCGGGGCGTGGTCACCACCGGACGCTAACCGGCCCGTACGACGAAAGCCCACCCGGAACGGCGACACCGCCGGCGTGGCGCTGGCCACGGCGGCGGTGCCGACGGAAGGAGGGGAGAGGTCAGTGGCCGCCCTCGGCGCCGCCGTCCTCACCCGCGTGCTCACGCGGGTTCACGATCTTCGACGGCGTGGCCTCCGGGGTCAGCGGGATGCCGATCGGCGCCGGGGTCTTGACGACCCTGCCGTCGCCGAAGTCGAAGGTCAGGTTGACCTGCTGGCCGACGAGCAGCTTCTCGTTCAGGCCGACGAGCTGGAGGAACCGCGGGTTGCCGGCGTTGAGCTGGGCGTAGCTGAGGGCCGGGATCTCGATCCGGGCCGGCTGACCGGCGGGCGCGGACTCGCTCTCGCTCGGCGACGGGCTGGCCGACGGCGACCCGGTCACCTCCAGCGACTGGCTCGGCGACGCGCTCGGGTCGCTCGCGGTCGGCGAGGTGGTGACCGGCTCGGTGGGCGAACCGGTCGGGGTGGCCGCGCCGCTCTCACCCGCGCCGGAGCCGGTGAGCACGATCTCCCGCGCGCTGTCGGTGGTGACCGTCACTGTCACCGGCTTCTCGCTGTCGTTGTAGATCACCACGTTGACCGGCGCGTTCGACCCGGCCTCGTAGCCCTTCGGGCCCGGGAACTGCACGTAGAGCCCGCGCACCTTGAAGAGGTTGTCGGAGGTCTGGACGTTGACGCCCTGTACCGACGGGATCTTGTTGGCGGTCTCGGAAATCTGCCCGGCGCCGCACCCGGACAGCAGCAGGCTCGCCGCCGCCGTGCCGGCCAGCAGCAGGGCCGGCCCCCGGGAACCCCTGATCGAGCGCGTCACGTCGGTCCTCCTCGTCACGATCCCCGCCCGGTCGACCACCGGGCACGGGGTGGCCATACCCGCGCAGACCGCGCTCCAGGGTAGTTGGAGCTGATCGAGGCCCGCACGCGGACCCGGCAATGCCACCTCGGAGTGGACTCCTCAGACCACCCGGCCGCTCGTCACCAGCAGCACCACATCGATGAGCGCCACCACCAGGACCGCCCGGAAGGCGGTCGCCGAGCGTCCGGCTGTCGCGCGTCCCGCGTACCAGCCGACCGCCGGCACGGCCACGGCGGCGGCGACCGCCGACAGGCCGGTCCACGACGGCGGCCCGGGCGGGCCGAGGACCAGCGCGACGGTGGCCGCGAGCAGCAGCCCGGCGGCGGCCAGCCGGCTGCCCACCGGCCCGAGCCGGTGCGGCAGGCCGCGCACCCCGGTCCGGGCGTCGTCGGCCAGGTCCGGCAGCACGTTCGCGAAGTGCGCGCCGGCGCCGAGCAGCGCGGCGGCGGCCACCAGCCAGGCCGGGGGCACCGGCGAGCCGGGCAGCGCCAGCACCACGAACGCGGGCAGCGCGCCGAACGAGACCGCGTAGGGCAGCACCGACACCGGCGTCGACTTCAGCGGCCGGTTGTAGAGCAGCGCGGAGACGAGGCCCAGCGTGGCGCAGGCCGCCGCGGCCGGGCCGCCGGCCAGCGCGAGCACCGGCACGGCGACAGCGGCCACCGCCGTGGCCCGGGCCAGCGTCGGCCGGGCGACCTCGCCGGTGGTCACCGGTTTGTCGGTACGCCCCACAGCGGCGTCCCGCTCGGCGTCGATCAGGTCGTTGCTCCACCCGACCGCGAGCTGGCTGGCCAGCACCGTCAGCGCCACGAGCACGACACCCGCCGCCGAGTGCCCGACACCGGCGGCGAGCAGCGCGGCGACCACCGTGACCGCCGCCGCGGGCTCCGGATGGCTCGCCCTGACCAGCCCTAACACCCGTGTCGACATAAGGGAAGTCTGGTCGTTACCGGGCAGTCGTGCCACGCTCGACGCATGCCCGACGCGTCGCCGGTGTCCACTCCGTACCGGGTGCTGCCGCCGAACGACCCCCGGCAGTACGACGACCTGGCCGGCGAGTGGTGGCGGCCGGACGGCGCGTTCGCGATGCTGCACTGGCTGGCCCGGGCCCGGGCGGCGCTGGTACCAGCGGCGTCCACCCCGGACGACCTGCTCGTCGACCTGGGCTGTGGCGCCGGGCTGCTGGCGCCGCACCTGGCCGGCAAGGGTTACCGCCACGTCGGGGTCGACCTGACCCGCTCCGCGCTCGACCAGGCCGCCGCGCACGGCGTGACAGTGGTCCAGGCCGACGCGACGGCGGTGCCGCTGGCCGACGGCTGCGCGGCGGTGGTCTCCGCCGGTGAGCTGCTGGAGCACGTGCCGGACTGGCGGCGGGCGGTCGCCGAGGCGTGCCGGCTGCTGCGCCCGGGCGGCCTGCTGGTGCTGGACACGCTCAACGACACGCTGCCGGCCCGGCTGATCGCTGTGGAGCTGGGCGAACGGCTGCCCACAGTGCCGCGCGGCATCCACGACCCGCGGTTGTTCGTCGACGCCCGCGCGCTGGTCGCCGAGTGTGCCCGGCACGGCGTGTCGTTGACGGTGCGCGGGGTCCGGCCGGAGCTGGGCGGCACGCTGGCCTGGCTGCTGCGCCGCATGCGCGGCGGCGCCGACCGTCCGGGCAGGACCGAACCGCGCATCGTGCCGACCCGGTCGACGGCGGTGCTGTACCAGGGCTGGGGGCGCCGGGGCGGGTAGCCGGGGCCGCCCGGGGTAAAGGACGCCGAGAAGGGGGCGACATGACTGTGCACGCGCTGGAGGCGGCCCGCCGGTTGGCGCCGCGACTGGCCGCCCGCGCGGCCGAGCACGACCGCGACGGCTCGTTCCCCGTGGCCGACTTCGCGGACCTGCGGGCAGCAGGGCTGTTCGGCTTGATGGTGCCCCCCGAGCTGGGCGGCACGGGCGCGAGCTTCGCCGAGTACGCCGCTGTCGCCACCGAGCTGGCCCGGGGCAACGGCGCGACCGCGCTGGTGTTCAACATGCACGCCTCGGTCACCGGGGCGCTCGGCGCGGTCACCGAGGAACTGGCCGAGGCGCTCGGCGTACCGGACGAGGCGCTGGCGGCGCGGGACCGGCTGCTGCGCGCGGCTGCCGACGGCGCCTGGTACGCGGTCGCGATGAGCGAACGCGGCGCCGGCGCCCGGTTGTCCCAGCTCAGCACCGCCTACGAGCCGGTCGACGGCGGCTGGCACATCAAGGGCAGCAAGACGTTCTGCTCCGGCGCAGGCCACCCGGACGGCTACCTGGTGGCCGCCCGCAGCACCGCTGACCAGTCCGTCGTGTCGCAGTTCCTGGTCCCGGCCGGGGACGGGATCACCGTCGAGCCCACCTGGGACTCGCTCGGCATGCGGGCCACCTCCTCGCACGACGTGCACCTGGACGTGACGGTCCCGGCCGACCGGCTGCTCGGCGGCGTCGAAGGGCTGGCCCTGGTCGTCGCCCAGCTCATGCCGCACTGGCTGGTGGCGAGCTATGCGGCGGTCTACGTCGGCGTGGCCCGGGCCGCCATCGACGCCGCGGCCGAGCACCTCAACGCCCGCAACCTCGCCGGGCTGCCCGCGGTGCGGGCCCGCCTGGGCCGGGCCGACGCGGCCACCGCCGCCGCCGAACTGGTGGTCGCCGAGGCGGCCCGCCGGGTCGACGAGGCACCCGGCGACGCCGAGACGAACCGCTGGGTGTGGCGGGCCAAGCTGCTCGCCGGCACCACAGCCGCCGAGGTGGCGGCCTCCATGCTGGAGGCGGCCGGTACGTCGGCGACCCGCCGCGGGCATCCGCTGGAGCGGCTCTACCGGGACGCCCGCTGCGGCTCGCTGCATCCGGCCACGTCCGACGTGTGCGCCGACTGGCTCGGCATCGCCGCACTGGGCGGCGACCCGGACCGGGACAGTGCGCTCCCTCGTTGGTGAGCGCGAGGAGTGAGCCGGTTTTGCGAGCCCCGCAGTCGCGAACGAAATGCGGCACGGTGACCAGGGTGAGCGCGAGGAGTGAGTGAAGGGCGAGGGGTGGGGGACGTGGGCATACCGGTGATCGCGGGTCTGGGTACGGCACAACCGCCGGCCGCGATGCAGGACGAACTGTGGACGGGCTTCTTCGCGAAGCACTTCCAGGGGAACACCCGGGCGCTGGCCGAGCGGATCTTCGCGAACTCGGGCGTGACCCGGCGGCAGGCGGCGGTCAACCCGCTGCTGGAGGACGTCTCGGAGTGGCCGACCGAGCGCCGGATGCGCCGCTACCAGGTCGAGGCGCTGCCGCTGGGCAAGGAGGCGGTCAGCCGGGCTCTCACCGCCGCCGGCCTGGACGCCTCCGACATCGGGCTGTTCATCGTCTGCTCGTGCACCGGGTACGCCACCCCGGGGCTGGACATCCTGCTCGCCCGGGATCTGGGGATGTCCCCGAGCACCCAGCGCATGTTCGTCGGGCACATGGGCTGTTACGCGGCCCTGCCCGGGCTGGGCGCGGCGAGCGACTTCGTCACCGCCCGCGGGCGGCCCGCGCTGCTGCTCTGCGCGGAGCTGACCAGCCTGCACATCCAGCCGCCTGGCGCCCGGGTGGACACCCAGCAGATCGTCTCCCACGCGCTGTTCTCGGACGCCGCGGTCGCCGCCGTGGTCGTCCCCGGCGGCCGGGGGTACGCGCTGCGCGAGGTCACCTCGGTCACCGACACCTCCACCGCCGACCACATGACCTGGGACGTCACCGACACCGGTTTCCGGATGGGGCTGTCGCCGAAGGTGCCGCAGGTCCTGTCCCGGCACGTGCGGACGCTGATCGACGAACTGCTGGCGCGGCACGGGTGCGAGCGCTCCGACGTGGACGGCTGGGCGGTGCACCCGGGCGGTCCGCGGATCCTCAACGTGGTGGAGCGTGAGCTGGCGCTGCCATCGGACGGGCTCGCTGCCTCCCGGGGGACGCTCGCCGAGCACGGCAACTGCTCGTCCCCGACCGTGCTGCTGATTCTGGACCGGCTGTGGCGTACGGAGCCGTCGCCGCCGCGCTGGGCGGTGATGCTCGCGTTCGGACCGGGCCTGACGCTCTACGCGGTGCTGCTGGAACGGGTGGGCTGACGGCTCGCCCCGCCCGGGCCGCACGGATACGCTGCCGTCATGGCCTCCGACGAGCGGGACGGACGGGTACCGCTGACCGTCCTGACCGTTCTGGCGCTGGCGGCCGGCGCGGCCTGGTGGCGGTCGGCGGCACCCGAGCCGGGTGCGGTCACGGCCGTGCCGGCGCCGCCCGCGAGCGCCGAACCCGTCGCCCGAACCTGGCGGGTCGACCCGTCGACCGGCGACGCCTGGCCGGCACGACCGGGGCGCGACCCGACGCCCCGGGCACTCCGTGCCCCGGCGACGGCGCCGGACCGGTCGGTGGTGATCCGGGTCGAGGACGACGGCACCTCGCGTGTGCTCCAGGTGTCGCACGTGGTGTGGCGGGAGACGTCCGACCTGACGCCGGACGGGCCGCCCGTCGTACGGCAGGTGAATCCGTCGCGGGGCGACGACTACCGGCTGACGGTGAGCTGCGCCGGGGACGGATCGATCGCCGTGCAGCTGTCCGGCACCGGGACCGGCGACGCGCGGCGGTTCCTCCGCTGCGGCGGGCGACTGGAGCTGCCCTTCCTGGGCGGCACCGGCGCGCCGGTGCTGGTGCGGTTCACCGGTGTACGCGGCCGGGCCGAGCTGGACGCCCGGCTCGAAGCGCTCTACTGACAGCCGTCGCGCGCCGGGCACCGGCGGCTCAGCGGCCCCGCTCGCGTCCTCGGGCCGGCGGCTCGGCCGCCCAGCCGGCGCTCCCGGACCGGCCTGTCAGCTGCCCAGCCGGGCCAGGTCGGCGCCGTAGTCCGACAGCGGGCCCAGCTCCGGCACCACACGGACCAGCGAGCCCTGCCGGTCCACGAGCAGCGCGGCGGCGGTGCCGGGGTGGGCGGACAGGTGCAGGTAGGAGCGCAGGCCGCAGGCCGGGTCGCCGAGCGGGCGTACCCCGGGGACGCTCGCGGGTCCGGCGCTGCGGCCCTCGGTCACGGTGACCACAGTGACGCCGGGCGGCGCGGCGCGGGCCGCGGTGCCGACCTGCTCGGCGCAGGCGCAGGCGTCGACCAGGATGATCATGGCGGGCAGCAGGCTGCGCAGCGGTACCGGCGTGTCGTCCGCGCCGACCAGGTCCAGCGCGGGCAGCGGGCCGACCGGTTGCGGCGCGGTGGTGGAGCGGGGGAGCACCGTCGGCGCGCCGGACCGCGCGGTGGTGCGCGGCCAGGTGACGGCGGCCAGCCCGGCGAGCGTGACGAGCACCGACACGAGCAGGATCAGCACCGGCAGCCCGAGGCGGGCCGGAACGGTAAGCCGGCCGGAGCCCTGCCGCGCGCGGCGCAGCTCCCGGCGGACCTGCCGGGCCTCGTCGGCGAGCGCCGAGGCGTCGTCCGGGACGACCACCCGGCCCCACTCCGGAGGCAGGCCGGGCAGCCCGTCCGGCGGCCCCTGGCCGTCAGCGTCAGGCACGCCCATCGGACCCCCAGGAACGTCTCGGTGAGCGGACGTCACGTCCCTCACCAGCGTCCCGCACCGACCGCCGTAACGCCACACCTGGGCGCGGACGGACTTGCGGAGCTACCATGGAAGGAGCGCATTGCCCTAGATCTGGACGCTCCCGTCACCCCTTACCGGGTTGTCACGTGTTCCTCACGGAGCGTGTCGAAAGCATCGGTTTGACCGCCTGTCAAGCTGAAGAAATACCTCTCACAGGGCCCCTGAGCTGCGCCAACGATCAGGACAGCGGTGAGACATCGGTGCCTGAGCGTGTTACCCTAGACACAGCGAAAGGGGTTTCGAACCTATGGTTTTCAGTGTCGGCGAGACCGTTGTTTACCCCCACCACGGGGCCGCACTCATCGAGGCAATCGAGACTCGGGTCATCAAGGGCGAGCCCAGGGAATACCTCGTCCTGAGGGTCGCACAGGGTGACCTGACGGTCCGGGTGCCCGCCGAGAACGCCGAGATCGTGGGTGTGCGCGAAGTGGTTGGCGAAGAGGGCCTGGGCAAGGTCTTCGACGTGCTCCGTGCACCGCACACCGAGGAGCCGACCAACTGGTCGCGGCGTTACAAGGCGAATCTGGAGAAGCTGGCCTCCGGTAACCCGCTGAAGGTGGCCGAGGTCGTCCGCGACCTGTGGCGCCGGGAGCGGGAGCGGGGCCTGTCGGCGGGCGAGAAGCGGATGCTCGCCAAGGCCCGTGACATCCTCGTCGGCGAGGTCGCGCTGGCGGAGAAGAGCACCAAGGACGAGGCCGAGACGCTGCTCGACAAGGTGCTGACCGAGGCCTGATCCACGCCTCTGCCTCTACCCACCCCGCAGCGAACGAATCCGAGGACCGCGACGTGACCGCGCAGCTCAATCCGCGCGGTGACGTCGCGGTCCTCGTTCCTGCGGCAGGTGCCGGGGTACGCCTCGGACCTGGCGCCCCGAAGGCGCTCCGGCTGCTCGCCGGTGAGCCGCTGCTCGTACACGCGGTCCGCCGGATCGCCGCCGCGCCCTCCGTGCACACGATCGTGGTGGCCGCGCCGGCGACCGAGGTCGAGGCGGTACGCGCGATGCTCACCCCCGTCGCCCCGGTGACAGTGGTCCCCGGTGGCGCCGAACGCCAGGAGTCGGTGGCGGCGGCACTCGCGGCAGTACCCGGCGGTCCGGAGATCGTCCTGGTGCACGACGCGGCCCGCGCGCTCACCCCGGCCCACCTGGTCGAGTCGGTGGCCGCGGCGGTCCGCGACGGGCACGACGCGGTGATCCCGGTACTGCCGGTGGTCGACACGATCAAGGAGGTCGACGCGACCGAGCGGGTGCTCGGCACAGTCGACAGGTCCGCGCTGCGGGCGGTGCAGACGCCGCAGGGCTTCCGCCGGTCGGTGCTGGTCGCGGCCCACCGGTCCGCCGGTGACGCGCTGACCGACGACGCCGGGTTGATCGAGAAGCAGGGCGGCGCGGTCATGTGCGTGCCCGGCTCCGAGCTGGCCCTGAAGATCACCCGCCCGTTCGACATGGCCCTGGCCGAACACCTCCTGACCACAGGCGCCTGACGCGCCGCCCGCGCGGCACGCGGGCTTCGAGATCTTGGTAAGAAACGGCCCTCATAGGGGCCCTTTGCTACCAAGATCTCTCCCGAGGTGTGCGTACCCTCTGGTCATGATCGTTCCTCGGGTGGCTGTCGGCACCGACGTGCACGCGTTCGCGGCCGGGCGGCCCTGTTGGGTCGCGGGCCTGCACTGGCCGGACCAGGACGGCCTGGCCGGTCACTCCGACGCCGACGTTGCCGCGCACGCCGCCTGCAACGCCCTGCTCTCCGCTGCCGGTCTCGGCGACCTGGGCGCGAACTTCGGCGTGGACCAGCCGGAGTGGGCCGGTGCCTCCGGGGTGGCGCTGCTGACCGAGAGCGCACGCCGGGTACGGGCGGCGGGCTTCCAGATCGGCAACGTGTCGGTGCAGGTCGTCGGCAACCGCCCCAAGATCGGGCCGCGCCGGGAGGAGGCGCAGCGGGTGCTCTCCGAGGCGGTGGGCGCGCCGGTGACCGTCTCCGCGGCCACCACCGACGGCCTCGGCTTCACCGGGCGCGGGGAAGGGCTGGCCGGGATCGCGGTGGCCCTGATCTACGAGGCTCCGGCCGGCTGACGCGGTGACCGGGGACGCCGGCCACCGCGTCACCCGATCAGTCGACGTCGGTGCAGACGTTGTGAGTAGTGCCGTGGAGCATCGTGATCGTCTTGTCGTAGGTGGGGGAGAACTCCACCCGGAACCGGCCGTCGACGATCCACAGCCCCTTCGGCAGGGTGCCGGCGTTCTCCCGGAAGCCGAGCAGCACCGGCCCGGTCACGTACCAGGTCATCGAGCCGTCGGTGCGGTAGACGACGAGGGCGGTGCCGCTCGCGTCCGCCGTCGAGGTGGCGCCGGTCTCCAGGTTCGTCACCCGGTTGATCAGAGCGCCGGTGAACAACTCCCGCTTCGGCGTGCCGTCCGGGTAGGTCTCGATCGTCAGCTTCCGCACCTCGTCCACGATCGGCTCGACCCGTACCGCGAACTCGCATCGCGCGCCCGCTGGCATCTCGAACGGCGCCTGGGGCGCCGGTTCCCAGGCACCCGGGGCGGGATGCCGCTCCGGCGCGGCGGACGCCGAGCCTGGTAGGGCCGCGACCACAGCCGCCACGACGCTCGCCACCACGATGCTCATCCTGAACCGCATGTTCCACTCCATCCCTCGCTGGTCCGGGCGGCGAGCATCACCGGGCCCGGTCACCACCGGATCACCGCGTCGAGCGGCAACAGTCGAGCGGGCGGACCCGGCCGGCCGGGTTCCTCACCACGCGATCACCGTCGGGCGACAACCCCGGGCTTGGGCCGACCCGTCCTGTTCGGTATGGAGTTCCGCCTGCTCGGGCCGTTCGAGGCCCGCCACGACGGCCGGCCGGTCGAGGTCGGCAGCCGGCGTCAGGAGCGTTGCCTGCTCGGGGTGCTGCTGCTCGACGTGGGCCGGGTGGTGCCGACCGACCGCCTCATCGACCTGCTCTGGAACGGCCGGCCGCCGGCCACGGCCCGGAGCGCGGTGCAGACGTACATCGGGCGGCTGCGGGGCTCGCTCAACCCGTACGGGGTGCGGATCAGCACCCGGGGCGAGGGCTACGCGGTGGAGGAGGACGGGCACCGGGTCGACGTCGACGAGTTCGCCGACCTGGTCCGGGCGGCCGGGCGTGCCGCCGACCCCGCCGAGCGGGTGCGGTCGCTCGACCGGGCGCTCGCCCTCTGGCGCGGGCCGTTGCTCGCCGACGCGGCGGACGACGAGCTGCGGGACCGGCTGCACGGCACGGTCGAGGAACTTCGCCTGGTCGCCGTGGAGCTTCGGGCCGAGGCGCAGCTCGCGCTGGGCCGGCACACGCGCGCGGTCGCCGACCTGATGCCGCTGGCCGCCCAGCACCCGACGCGGGAACACCTCGTGGCGGTCCTGATGACCGCCCTGTACCGGGGCGCCCGGCGGGCCGACGCGCTGCGCCTCTACAACGCCACCCGGGACCTGCTCGCGGCCGACTTCGGCGTCGAGCCGGGGCCCCGCCTCCGGGAGGTGCAGCGCCGGGTGCTCGCGGGCGACGACCGGCTGGACCGGGCCGCCCGGCCGATGCACGAGATCCGGGTCGGCGACGAGAGCCTGCCGTGGAGCGTGGGCGGCCACCCGGCCCTGGACTTCTGCAACACCCTCGCCGGGTGGGGGCACGAGCCGCCGTTGCCCGGCGCCGAGTGGCTGCGCGGCTACCGGACCCTCGCCGTCTGGGCCGGCCACGTCGGGCTGGTGGACGAGGTCTCGACGAACCGCCTGCTGCACCTCGCACGTCGTGACCCGGTAGCGGCGGAGGCGGTGCTCGACGAGGCCCGTACGCTCCGCGCCGCGCTCTACGCCAGCCTGGTCGACCCGGACGACGGCCCGGCCTTCGAGACCGTCGCGCGGGCCGCCGAGGCCGCCGCCCGTACGCTCGTCTTCCGGCGCGAGACCGACGGACGCGGCAGGTGGTGGCCGGACCTGGCGGCCGGGCTGCGGCTGCCGGTGCACGCCGCCGCGTTCAGCGGCGCGCAGCTGCTCGCCGATCCGGCCCGGTTCACGGTGCGGGTCTGCCCGGACCGGCGGTGCGGGTGGTTGTTCCTGGACGAGAGCGGGCTGCGCCGGTGGTGCAGTCTGGGGACGTGCGGCGGCCGGGCGGGCGTGTCCTGCCGGAGTGCCTGACGCCGGGCACCCTCGGCGCGGTGGGTCCGGGCGGATACGCTCGCCGGGATGCCGAGTGACGCCGCCCCCGACCAGTCCGCCGCCGACGGTTACCTGCAACGCGCCCACCTGCTCGCCGAGCTGGGGCGCTACGACGAGGGGATCGGCGAACTCACCGCGCTGATCGCGACCGAACCGGCGCACGTGCCCGCGTTGACCATGCTGGCCCGGATGCACCTGGCCGCCGACCGGCCGTCCGAGGCGCTCGCCGCCGCCGAGGCCGCAGTGACCGCCGCCGGCGGCCCGCCCGCCCCTGAACCGCCTGCCGTCGGGACGCTCGCCGCGGAGACGCCCACCCGCGACGTGCCGGGCGCCGTGCCGCCTGCTGCCGGAGCCGCCGCCGACGAGGCGTCCGCCCAGGAGGCGGCCGGCGCAGAGACGCCCGTCGCCGGGGCGGTCGTGCCGGCGCTCGTGGCACGCGGGTTCGCGCTGCTCGACCTCGAACGCTGGAAGCCCGCCGCCGCCACCGCCGACGAGATCCTGGCGCGTGCGCCGGGTGACGCGTACGCGCAGCGCAGTGCCGCCGCCGTCCTCTCCGCGTCGCGAAACGGGCAGGCGGCGCTGGACGCGGCGTGGCGGGGTGTGGAGCTGTCGCCGGACGAGCCGGAGGCGCACCTGGTGCTGGGCCTGGTCGCGGTGCGGCTGCAACTGTTCGACCTGGCCGAGCGGGCCTACCGGGAGGCGCTGCGGCTGGACCCAGGGCTGGGCGAGGCGGGGCAGGACATGGGCGTGGCCCGGCTGGAACGACGCCGGTACGCCGAGACGCTGGAACACCTGACCGCGATGGCCGACCTGCCGGTGGCCCGTCCCGACCCGGTCCGGACCGTGGACGCCGGCATCCGGCGTCTCCTGCTGTCGGTGGCCGGGTTGTCCCTGATCGCGAGTGTGCTGGTCGCGGCGCTGGCCCCGGCCTCGCCGGGTGCGTCCCGGCTGTTCGCGGTGCTGGCGGTGGCCGGGGTGGCGGTGCTGCTGCGGCGCCCGGCGACGTGGCAGCCCGGCCTGCGGGAGGCGATGTCGCGCGGCCTGGTCGTCCCGGTCTACGCGGCCGCCGTCGCGGTGGTGCTGCTGCTCGTGTACGCGCTGGTCGGCGGCCCGTTGCCGCTGGTCGGGGCGATCACCGCGTCGGTGGTGGCCGGATTCACCGCGTTCGCTCGCCGGTGAGAGGGTAGGAGGACCGGAAACACCGGCTGAAGGAAGCGGGAATCAGTGCTCACCGTCAATGCCTACGCGGCGACGTCCGCGACCGAACCGCTCGCCCCGACCACCATCGAGCGGCGGGATCTCGGACCGGACGACGTTCTCATCGACATCAAGTTCTCCGGCATCTGCCACTCCGACATCCACACCGCGCGCAGCGAGTGGGGTCCGACCCGCTACCCGATTGTGGTGGGTCACGAGATCGCGGGCGTGGTGCGTGAGGTCGGCTCCGCGGTGACGAAGTTCGCCGTCGGCGACCGGGTCGGCGTCGGCTGCCTCGTCGACTCCTGCCGGGAGTGCGACAACTGCCGCAAGGGCCTGGAGCAGTACTGCCTGAAGGGCAGCACCGGCACGTACGGCGGGGTGGGCCGGGACGGCGAGCCGACCCAGGGCGGCTACTCGCAGGCCATCGTGGTCACCGAGGACTTCGTGCTGCGCATCCCGGACGGCATCGAGCTGGACGCCGCCGCGCCGCTGCTCTGCGCCGGCATCACCACGTACTCGCCGCTGCGGCACTGGAACGCCGGGCCGGGTCGCCGGGTTGCGGTGATCGGCATGGGCGGTCTCGGCCACATGGCCGTGAAGCTGGCCCACGCGATGGGCGCCGAGGTGACCGTGCTGTCGCAGTCGCTGAAGAAGCGGGAGGACGGGCTGCGGCTCGGCGCCGACCACTACTACGCGACCTCCGACGAGGACACGTTCACCGAGCTGGCTGGCTCGTTCGACCTGATCATCAACACGGTGAGCGCAACCCTCGACATGGACGCGTACCTGCGGCTGCTCGCCGTGGACGGGACGCTGGTCAACGTGGGCGCCCCGGAGAAGCCGCTGTCGGTGCACGCGTTCTCGCTGATCCCGGCCCGGCGGTCGTTCGCCGGGTCGAACATCGGCGGCATCGCGGAGACCCAGGAGATGCTCGACTTCTGCGCCGAGCACGGGCTGGGCGCCGAGATCGAGGTGATTCCGGCCGAGAAGATCAACGAGGCGTACGAGCGGGTGCTCGCCTCCGACGTGCGCTACCGCTTCGTCATCGACGCGTCCACGTTCTGACGACCGCGTGCGAAGGGGCCGCGTCCGTGCCGGGCGCGGCCCCTTCTCGCGTACGTCAGGACTTGCGCGCCCAGGTCCACGCGTAGCCGTCGTCCTCGCAGTCGGCGGCGGCGTCGCAGAGGTCGAGCGGGCGGAACGTGTCCACCATGACCGCCAGCTCGTCGAAGAACTCCGCACCGATCGACCGCTCGGCCGCGCCCGGCTGGGGGCCGTGGGTGAAGCCGGACGGGTGCAGCGAGATCGAGCCCTGCTCGATGCCGGAGCCGCGCCGGGCCTCGTAGTTGCCGCCGGTGTAGAACAGCATCTCGTCGGAGTCGACGTTGTGGTGGTTGTACGGCACCGGGATGGCGGCCGGGTGGTAGTCCACCTTGCGCGGCACGAACGAGCAGATCACGAAGTTCGGGCCCTGGAACGTCTGGTGCACCGGCGGGGGCTGGTGGATCCGCCCGGTGATCGGCTCGAAGTCGTGGATGGAGAACGCCCACGGGTACATGTGGCCGTCCCAGCCGACCACGTCGAACGGGTGGTTGGCGTAGACGTACCTCGTCCACCCGCGGCGGTGCTTGACGAGCACCTCCACCTCCTCGCCGTCGACGAGCAGCGGCGTGTCCGGTCCGCGGACGTCGCGCTCGCAGTAGGGCGCGTGCTCCAGGAACTGGCCGCGTACGGAGAGGTAGCGCTTGGGCGGCCCGATGTGGCCGGACGCCTCGACGGCGAGCAGCCGGGTCGGCTCGTCGCCGGTGGGCACCAGGCGGTGGATGGTCGAGGTGGGGATGACGACGTAGTCGCCCGCTACCGCGTCGAGCACGCCGAACGGCGACTCGACCCGCATCGACCCGGCCTCCAGGTAGAGGCAGTGGTCGCCGGTGGCGTCGCGGAACAGCGGCGACGGCCGGTCGGCGAGCACGTACGCGATGCGTACGTCGTCGTTGGCGAGCAGGTACTGCCGGCCGAGCACCGGGTCCGCGCCGGTGCCGTCGAGCTTGTGCGTGCGCAGGTGGCGCGGCTTGAGCGGCAGGTTGGGCACGCGGGTGACTGTGGGCGGGGCGTACTCCTCGGCGGCGAGGATCGCGGTCGGCGCGTGCCGGTGGTAGAGCAGCGACGAGTCGGAGGAGAAACCCTCCTGGCCGACCAGTTCCTCCGCGTAGAGAGTGCCGTCGGGCTGGCGGAACTGGGTGTGGCGCTTGCGCGGCACGTCGCCGACGCTGCGGTAGTACGGCATCTCGCCTCCCGATATGTCCCGTTCTCCGGCCGGTGGCGTCCGATAATCGGACGCTGTTGTCCGTTCCTCGTAGCGTCCCGTACATTCTTGTCTCGTGTCAACGCAGGTGCCCCGCCTCCTCTCCGGCCTGGTGGACGACGCCGCGGTCTTCCCGCCCGGCAACGCCGCGCTGCCCGACGCGGTGACCGCGCACCGCACCCACCGAACCGCGTGGTACGCGGACATGGTCGGCCCGCTGCTGCTGCCCGCCTCGGAGATCCAGCGCGGGTCGCTGAGCGGCCTGGTGGACCCGGCCGAGGGCCTGGTGATCGGGCTGATCGGCGACACCGGCCTGGACCAGCTCCCGCAGGCGCTGGAAGCGCTCGCGCCCGACGGGGTGACCGCCCGGCAGGTCGAGGCGCCGGTCGCCAAGCGCGGCGAGGACCCGCAGCCCGGGCTGTCCGAGCTGATGACGCTCGCCGGCCGGCTCGACGGCGCCGCCGTGTACGCGGAGATCCCGCTGACCTTCGGGCTGATGGGCGCGCTCGACACGCTCGCCGAGGCGCGCGCCGGCGGGCTGCCGGTGGCGGCCAAGTTCCGCACCGGCGGGCTCGCCGCCGAACTGTTCCCCACCCCGGTCGAGCTGGCCGCGGTGATCTGCGCGTGCCGGGACCGTAAGCTGCCGTTCAAGCTCACCGCCGGGCTGCACCACGCGATCCGGCACCGCGACCCGGAGACCGGCTTCAACCACCACGGTTTCGTCAACGTGCTGGGTGCCACGCTCGCCGCCGTCGGGGGCGCCGAGGTGGACGGCGTGGCCGAGCTGCTCGCCGCCACCGACCCGGTACGCGTGGTCGAGCCGGCCCGGGCGCACCGCGACGCCGAGCGCCCGCTCTGGGTCGGGTACGGCTCGTGCAGCATCTCCGAACCACTTACCGATCTGATCCGGCTGGGGCTGGTGAACGGAGGCTTTGAGGCATGAGCGAACGCACCGAGCGGAGCGAGGGCCGTGAGGGCATGCCCGGCCTGCACCGCATGAGCGAACGCACCGAGCGGAGCGAGGGCCGTGAGGGCATGCCCGGTCGGCACGGCATGAGCTGGGTTCCGGGTGTGGCAGGGTCGCCGTACGGGGTGACGAACCTGCCGTACGGCGTGTTCCGGCACGGCGAGGGCGAGCCGCGCGTCGGCGTCCGCATCGGTGACTTCGCGCTGGACCTTGCCGGCGCGGAGGCCGCCGGTCTGGTGCTGGCCGGCGGCGCGCTGGGCCGGCCGACGCTCAACGCCTTCATGGCGCTCGGCCGCCCGCAGTGGACGGCGGTCCGGCAGCGGGTCGTCGAGCTGCTCACCGAGCCGGAGCACCGGGCGGCGGTCGAGCCGCTGCTGGTGCCGCTGCGCGAGGTCGAGATGGCGCTGCCGTTCGAGGTGGCCGACTACGTCGACTTCTACTCCTCCGAGCACCACGCCTCGAACGTCGGGCAGATCTTCCGGCCCGGCCAGCCGCCGCTGCTGCCGAACTGGAAGCACGTGCCGATCGGCTACCACGGCAGGGCCGGCACCGTGGTCGTCTCCGGCACCCCGGTGACCCGCCCGACCGGCCAGCGGGCCAGCGCGCAGGGCCCGACCACCGGCGCCTCGGTCCGGCTGGACATCGAGGCCGAGGTGGGCTTCGTGGTGGGCGTGCCGAGCCGGCTCGGCGAGCGGGTGCCGGTTGCCGACTTCGCCGACCACGTCTTCGGCGTGGTGCTCGTCAACGACTGGTCGGCCCGGGACATCCAGGCGTGGGAGTACCAGCCGCTCGGGCCGTTCCTCGGCAAGTCGTTCGCCACCTCCGTCTCGGCCTGGGTGACGCCGCTGGAGGCGCTGTCCGACGCGTTCGTGCCCGCGCCGGACCAGGACCCGCCGGTGCAGGACTACCTGCGCGACACCCCGCGCCTCGGGCTGGACCTGACGTTGTCGGTCGAGTGGAACGGCGAGCGGGTCGCCGAGCCGCCGTTCGCCGGCATGTACTGGACCTCGGCCCAGCAGCTCGCGCACCTCACCGTCAACGGCGCGTCGCTGCGTACCGGCGACCTCTACGCCTCCGGCACCGTCTCCGGTCCGGAGCGCGGCCAGGTCGGTTCGTTCCTGGAGCTGACCTGGGGCGGGTCCGAGCCGGTCAAGTTCGCCGACGGCAGCGAGCGGACGTTCCTGGAGGACGGCGACACGGTGACGATCACCGCCACCGCGCCCGGCCCGGACGGCACCGCAGTCGCGTTGGGCGAGGTCACCGGGACGATCCTCCCGGCTCGCTGAGATCCGACCTTCCGAACCGGCCCCGGTCGCACCCGATGTGCGACCGGGGCCGTTTCCTTCGGCGTTGATCGCTCCGGATCACCTACGCCCCGGCCGGTGGCTCCCCGGTCGAGCCGGGAGCCGTCCGCGGTGCCGGGCCGGGGCGTACCCGCGGAAGCCGAAACAGGAAGGACCGAGCATGACCGAGTTGACCGGTGCCGTCTGGCGCACCAGCAGCCGCTCGAACGATCAGGGTCTCTGCGTCGAGGTGGCGACGAACGTGGTCGCCGAGCACGGCGTGGTGGGCGTACGCGACTCGAAGGACCCGGACGGTCCGGCGCTCGCGGTGAGCCCGCCGGGCTGGGCCGCGTTCGTCACCGCGCTGCGGGGCGGCGCGCTCCGCGGTTGACCGCTCCTGCGCCACACACCGGTGCCCCGGCCGGGGGCACCGGTGGTGGAAATGTCACCGGGAGGCTCCCCGTTTCCGGTCACGGCCCGTACCGTGTACGACACGGGAGGTGCCATGTCGACGGTGACGGTTTCCGCATTCATCGAAGCGCAGGACGCCGATCTGTGGCGGCTGCTCACCGACCTCCCGGCCCGCGCCGACTGGCTCTCGGCGGTGGACGCGGTCGAGGTCCTCGGCACCGGCGGGTTCGGGCCGGGCACCGTGTGGCGGGAGACCCGCGTCCGGCCGGACGGCGGCACCGAACCGGAGGAGTTCGAGGTGATCGAGGCGGTCGCGCCCGGCCGCCTGGTGCTCGGGTCGCGCGGTGCCGGCGCCGACTACCGGATCACCTGGACGCTGCGCACCGTCGAGCGGCGGCGGCGCGGCTGCACCGAGGTCACCGTCGAGCAGGAGGCAGTGCCGACCCGGGCGTACGGGCGGGTGCTGGCCCTGATCCTCGGTGGCCTGGCCGCCCGCGCGGTCGAGGGCGCGCTCCGGCGCGACCTGGCCGACCTGGCGCTGGCCGCCGGTTCCGCCCGATCCACCGAGGCCGCCTGAGCCGACCCGGCCGCTCCCCGTACCCGGCCCGCACGCGGCCGGTAGGGTGCCGGGGCGGAGGTGACGGATGGCGAAGGCCGCGAGGCGGCGGGCCGTGGTGGCGCTGGTGGCGGTGCTCGCCGTCGCGGCGTCGGTCGCCGTGGTCGTCCGGGTGCTGGCGCCCGCCGAGGTCGACACCCCGGCCCGGAAGCCCTACCCGGCGGTGCCCGCGCCGACCGCCGGGGTGCTCGCGCGGCTGCCGGTGGCGCCCCTCGTCGTGGACGGCCGGCTCCGCGTCTACGCGGGCACCCGTCAGGTGTACGCGGACCAGCCGGTCACCGGACGGCATCGGGTCACCCCGTTCTGGTCCTTCCGCCGCTGGCCGGCGACGCTGGTCGGAGTGCTCGCCGAGGGCACTACGGTGGTCAGCCGCTGGTCCGACGGGAAGCTGGTGGCGCTCGACGCGCGTACCGGACGGGTGGCCTGGCGGGCCGACGGCCCGCAGCCCGGGTCCGTGCCGGAGCCGCGACGCACCTTTGCCGCCACGGTCTGGGATCCGGCCGGACTGCACGTGGCGCGCACGTCCGAGGGGCGGGCCGTGCTGCTCGCGACCGGTCCGGGCGGCATCGGCGGGTACGACCTCACCGACGGCCGCCGGCTCTGGCGCGCGGACGTGAGCAGGGGTTGCCGGTCCGACGTGGGCACGACCGCCAGCGGTGAGCTGGTCGGCGTGGACAGCTGCGACGGCCCGGCCGCGGTCGAGCTGCGGGACGCGGCGACCGGTGTGGTGCGGACCCGCTGGCGGCCGCCGGGCGCGCCGGAACAGCTCGTCGTCACGCCGGTGGGCTGCCGCGACGGGCACTCCGGTTGCCGCGGGCTGCGTACCGCCGGGCCGGACGGCGCGGGCAGCCGGGGCTGGCTGGTGACCGACCCGGGTGAGCCGGCCGCCGCGCCGGGCCTGGACCACCCGGACACGGTGCTCGACGGTGAGCGGGCGGTGGACACGTCCGGCCCGGTGGTGGTCGGGCGCTCGGCGCGTACCGGCGAGGAGCTGTGGCGCCGGGCGGACATCCATCCGGCCCGGGTGCTCGCGACCGAGCCGGGGCGGGTGCACCTGCTGACCGACCGGCGGGAACTGGTCACCGTCGACCCGCTCACCGGTACGACCCGGTCGGGTTTCGTGCTCGACCTGGGCCGGGACGGGATCGGCTGGCGGCCGGGCCGGGCGTACGCGGTGGACGGCTACGTCGCTGTGGAGCGGCTGCGGGAGCAGGCCGCTCCGGAGGACGACGACCAGGGCTACTTCCTGATGGCCGAGCCGGTGTTGCTGGCGGTGACCTGATCTGGCGAGTCAAGCCTAAAAACGGACAAAAGCACCTATAGTGCTCTTGTCTGATCGGTCGGACGAAGACGCCCGGCGCCGGTCCGTAGGGGGTTGACGGACCGGCGCCGGGCGCGTCCGGTCAGGCCAGAGCGGCCTCGGCGGCGGCCAGGAACGCGTCGTTCTCGGCCGGGGTGCCGATGGTGACCCGGACGCCGTCGCCCGGGAACGGGCGCACGATCACGCCACGCGCCTCGCACGCCCGGCCGAACTCCACCGCCCGGTCGCCCAGCGGCAGCCAGACGAAGTTGGCCTGGCTGTCCGGCACGTCCGGGACGAACTTGCGCAGCGCCTCGGTGACCCGGTCCCGCTCGGCCACGACCAGCGCGCAGCGCCGCTCCACCTCGTCGGCCTGCGCGAGCGCGGCCAGCGCGCCGGCCTGGGCGGCCATGCTGGTGGAGAACGGGGTGACCACCTTGCGCACTGCGGCGGCCACCTCCGGCGCCGCGACCAGCCAGCCGATCCGCAGACCGGCCAGGCCCCACGCCTTGGACAGCGTGCGCAGCACCGCCACGTTCGGCCGGTCCAGGTAGGTCAGGCCGTCCGGCACCTCGGGGTCGGTGACGAACTCCCGGTACGCCTCGTCGATCACCACGAGCACGTCGTCCGGCATCGCGTCGAGGAAGCGGTCCAGCTCGGCCCGGCGCACCGCCGTACCGGTGGGGTTGTTCGGGTTGCAGACCAGGACCATCCGGGTCCGGTCGGTCACCGCCGCCGCCATCGCGTCCAGGTCGTGGCCGTGGCCGGCGTCGTTCGGCACCCGCACGCTTGTCGCGCCGCTGGTCGCCGCGATGATCGGGTACGCCTCGAAGGAGCGCCACGAGTAGAGCAGCTCGTCACCGGGCAGGCAGGTGGCGCGGACCAGGTGCTCGGCCAGCGCCACCGAACCGCAGCCGGTGGCGATCCGGTCGGCGTCCACGCCGTACCGCTCGGCGAGCGCCTGGCGCAGCGCCACCACGCCCATGTCCGGGTAGCGGTGCGAACCGGCGACCGCCTCGGCGACCGCCTCCACCACACCCGGCAGCGGGCCGTACGGCACCTCGTTGCTGGCCAGCTTGATCGCCTCGGCCAGGCCCAGCTCCCGGGCCAGGTCGGCGGGGCTGCGGCCGGGCACGTAGTTGGGCAGCGCGTCCAGGTCGGCGCGGGTGAGCCGCGGCGCAGGCTGGTGGCGTCCGGTCTCGGTCATGGGGTGTCTCCCGGGGTGTCGGCGCTCTCGGGCGGGGCGGTACCGGTGTCACGTTTGCGGGGGAGCTGGACCACCACCGTCTGCGCCCGCTTGTCGTGCAGGGCCTGGCGCAGCGGGTGGTCGAACAGGGGCGAGATCGCGTCGATGAGCTGGAGCAGCAGACCCAGCCCGCAGCAGTACCAGAGCAGCGTCGGCAGGCCGAGCGTGCTCCAGCGCCGGGTGGCCCGGCCGAAGCCGAGCGGCTGGTCCGCCTCGACCGGCAGCGCGCGAATGCCCATCAGCCGCTTGCCGAAGGTCTGACCGCGCGCCGCCATCGACGGCACCTCGTACGCGTACCAGAGCGCGGTGGCGATCACGAGAATGGCGATCTGGAGGCCGCCGGCCTGGTCGTCGATCTGGGGCAGCCCTTCGGTGGACGTGTCGCCGTTGAGCGCCCGGCGCACCGATTCACGCAGGTACGGGGAGACGGCCTCGACGTAGCGCCAGACGAACCAGCCGTTGACAACGGCGTTGAGCAGGAACACCACGCCGAAGTCGATCAGGCGCGCGACCAGCCGGGCGCCGTACGACGCCAGCGGCAGTCCGTGCGGGCGGGGGATCGGCTGTGCGCCCGGCCAGTGCGGGTACGGCCAGCCCGGCGGCGGTCCCTGCATGCCCGGCCCGGCCTGTCCCGGCTGCCCGGGCTGGCCCGGCCACGGGTTCGGTTGACCCGGCTGTCCCGGCCACAGGCCGGCCTGGCCGGGCTGACCCGGTTGTCCCGGCTGTCCCGGCCACGGGCCCGGCCGGCCGGGCGCGCCGGACGTCGAAGCCGCGTCGGGGCGGCCGCCGGGGCTGGCGGCCTGCTGTTCGGTGGCCGGCGTCGGGGTGGCCGGCGCGGGCTCCGGTTCGGGGGGCGGCGGGCCGTCGGGCGGGGTGACGTCGACCGGGATCGGCGCGCCGATCCAGCCCTCGCCGTCCCACCACCTGCGGGTCTCCGTGTCGGCGGGGTCGACGTACCAGCCGGGTTCCAAACTCACGATGCCGTCCTAGTTCCCGACTGCGGGGCTCGCAGACCCGGCTCACTCCTCGCGCTCACGGGCCAACCTTAACGACGACCGTACCGGCGAACTTGTCGTGGAGGCACTGCTGCCAGGGCTTGTCCCACAGTTGCCAGAAACCGTCGAGGTAGCTGAGGAACGGCACGAACATCCCGCCGGCGAATTCGACGGCCCAGCGCTTGCCGAGCATGCCCCGGGTCAGCGCGGCGTCCGGCTGCACCGGCACGATCCGCAGCTTCATCACCTTCTTGCCGAGCGTCTGCCCGGTCCGGCGGGCGTACTCGACGTGGTAGACCCAGTAGAAGGCGAGCATCAGCAGCAGGACCCCGAGCTCGGCGGCGAGCAGCGGCAGGAACACGCTCGTCCAGACCTCGACCGCGTCGGGACCGTTCGGGCCGGCCTGCTCGATCTCGTCGATCATCCGGAAGAAGACGAGGAAGAACACCGGCACGAACAGCGCCATCGTCACCGCCATGGCGACGGCGGTGTCGATCAGGTAGGCGAGCAACCGGTCGCCGAAGCCCGCCAGCGGCTGCCCGTTCGGCGCCACCGGGGGCGGGACGGGCGCCGGGGCGTACCCGGGTGGGGGGAAACCGGGCGGCGGGTAGCCGGGCGGGCCGGCGTACCCCGGGGGAACGTGCTGCGCGGGCACCGCCGGTCCGCCGGGCGGCGCGAAGCCGCCGCCCGCGGCTGGATGTCCGGCGGGCGGCGGCATCGGGTTCGGAGGAGGCTGGGTCACGCGGACAGTGTTACAGGTTCCCGCGCTTCTCCTGCTCGCGCTCGATCGCCTCGAACAGGGCCTTGAAGTTGCCCTTGCCGAAGCCGAGCGAGCCGTGCCGCTCGATCAGCTCGAAGAAGACGGTGGGGCGGTCCTGCACCGGCTTGGTGAAGATCTGGAGCAGGTAGCCGTCCTCGTCCCGGTCGACCAGGATCTTGCGGGACTGAAGCTCCTCGATGGGCACCCGGACGTTGCCGATGCGGGCGCGCAGCTCCGGGTCCTCGTAGTACGAGTCCGGGGTGTCCAGGAACTCGACACCCGCGGCGCGCATGGCGTCCACGCTGGCCAGGATGTCGTTGGTGGCCACGGCGATGTGCTGGGCGCCGGGGCCCTGGTAGAACTCCAGGTACTCGTCGATCTGCGACTTCTTGCGGGCCACGGCCGGCTCGTTGAGCGGGAACTTCACCTTGCGGGTGCCGTTGGCGACGACCTTGCTCATCAGCGCCGAGTAGTCGGTGGCGATGTCGTCGCCGATGAACTCCGCCATGTTCGAGAAGCCCATGACGCGCTTGTAGAACTCGACCCACTCGTCCATCCGGCCCAGCTCCACGTTGCCGACCACGTGGTCGACCGCCTGGAAGAACCGCTTCGGCTGGAGGCCGGCGTCGATCATCGGCTGCCGGTCCACGATCGGGCCGCGAGCGACGAAGCCGGGCAGGAACGGGCCGGTGTAGCGGGACCTGTCGACCAGGCTGTGCCGGGTGTCGCCGTACGCGGCGATGGACGCCATCCGGACGGTGCCGTGCTCGTCGCTGACGTCGTGCGGCTCGACAAGGCCGGTCGCGCCCTGCGCCACGGCGTGCGCGTACGCGGCGTCCACGTCCGGCACCTCCAGCGCGATGTCGGAGACGCCGTCGCTGTGCTTCGCCACGTGCCCGGCGCCGTCGGCGTCCGGGCGGACCGCGCCGGTCAGCACGAAGCGGGCCGAACCGCTGGTCAGCACGTACTGCGCGTGGTCGCGGTAGCCCTGCTCCGGCCCCCGGTACGCCACGCACGTCATGCCGAACGCGGTGGAGTAGTAGTGCGCGGCCTGCTTGGCGTTGCCCACCAGGAAGTGGACGTGGTCCATGCCCTTGACCGGGAACGGGTCGCGGGTGATGTCGTGGTCGACTGCGCCGACGAGAGCGTCGACGTCGACCTCCTCGGTCGACTGGGGTCGGTCGATCGCCTGGGTCATGGTGGCCTCCCTCGCGTACCGGCCGGCCTCGTGGGCCGCCGTGGATGTGCTCTTCCGGCGAGGATCTACGGACCGCAGTGAGTTGGGCAACAGTTGACGTTATTCCTGGTCAGGTTGTGCATTCGGTACGGTGGGACACCATGAACACTGGTCAGGATGTACAGCTCGACGAGCTGGACGCTCGCTTGATCGAACTGCTCGCGGAGGAGCCCCGGATCGGCGTGCTGGAGTGCTCCCGTCGCCTCGGCGTGGCCCGCGGCACGGTCCAGGCCCGGCTCGACAAGCTCGTCGGCCGGGGAGTGGTGACCGGGTTCGGGCCGGACATCACCCCCGCCGCGATCGGCTTCGGGGTGACCAGCTTCGTCACCCTGGAGATCAGCCAGCGGCACGGCCACGACCAGGTCACCGCGCACCTGGCCGCGATCCCCGAGGTGCTGGAGGCGCACACCATCACCGGCTCCAGCGACCTGCTCTGCCGGATCGTCGCCCGGTCGAACACCGACCTCCAGCGGGTCATCGACCAGATCGTCGCCTCGGAGGGCATCCGGCGCGCGTCCACCATCATCGCGCTGGCCGAGCAGATCCCGTACCGGACGTTGCCGCTGGTCCGCTCCGCCGCCCGCGGGTAAGGAAGGGCCCCCTGTTAACGCCTCCGGAGGTGGAAGGGCCCCTTATTAACACCCCGGACCGCCCAAGAAGCGCCGCGACACGCACCGCACGCGGCCCGGGGGACCGGTGATCGTCGCTACCGTGTGCGGTGTGAAGGGCCTAGGGGTACGCGGCTGGTTGCTGCTCGGGCTCGTCACCGTGGTCGTACTCGCCGCGACAGGCGTCTGGAACCCGTTCCCGGCGCTGTGGGACTGGGTCGACCGCAGCAAGCCGATCTCCGAGCCGGACGTGGTCTGGCAGCAGCGCGTCGGCGGCACGCCGCGCAGCGTCACCATCGCCGGCGACACAGTGATCGTCGAGCAGCGCACCCGCATCGAGGCGCGCAACCTCGCCGACGGCGGCCAGTTGTGGGAGCGCAAGGCCGACTGGTCGGCGGTCGCGGGCAGCGGCCGGGAGTCGGTCGTCGCCGTGGGCCGGCTGCTCGACAAGGGGTACGAGGTGCTCGACCCGGTCAGCGGCGTGACCCGCCGCCGCGACGACCGCGCGATCGCCGTCTGGACCTACCGGAACCGGCTGCTGGACGCGTACTGCGTGCAGGCCACCGACTGCACGCTGCGCGCCTGGGAGCCGCGCGGCACCGCTCCGCTGTGGAGCGCGTTCCTGCCCGGCGTGCACAGCGGCGTGCTCGCCGACAACCCGGAACTACTGGGCACCCGGCGGCTCGGCGCCACCCGGATCGACGGTGGGGTGGCCGGGCCGGAGTCCGTCCCGCCGCTGCTCGGCTTCCCGGTCGACGGGCGGGTGCACGTGGTGGACACCGCCACCGGCCGGGTGCTCCAGAACGTCCAGCCCGGCCGCGAGGAGCGGCTCGCGGTGGTCGGCGGCCGGCTGCTGCGGATCGCGGCCACCTCCCGCGACGGGAGCTGCTACTACGCCGTGACCGCCGTGGACCCGGCCACCGGTCAGCAGGTGTGGCGGCGTACCGGGATCAACCTGCGCACCGCCGACTACGCCGGCTGCGTGCAGCGGGAGGATCCGCAGGGCGGGCGCAACGTGATCATCGGGGTCGCCCCGGACGGGCGTGAGGCGGTGCTCGACGGGTACGACGGCCGGCTGCTCCAGGTCGGCGCGGACGGTGAGAAGCTGCTCGCCGTGGACGACCGGTACGCCGTGGTGCGCAGCGCCGACAAGGGCTCGCTGCTCGGGCGGGAACTGTCGGCCGACCGGACCCGCTGGACCCGGCCGGCGGGCGGCAAGAGCGGTGCGGCGCTCACCCCGTACGCGGCGGTGATCAGCGAGGAGAAGCCGTCGCGGCTGATCGCGGTCGAGCCGCGGGAGGGCCGGGTGCTGGTCGAGCTGCGTACCTCGGCGAACGCGCTGGCGGTCGGCCCGAACGGCATGATCATCGGCGAGGGGCGGGAGATCGGGTACGTCCGCTGGGGCGCCGGCACGTCCGAGGCGCCGGGGCCGGGCCAGGACGGCGCGCCGGTGGCGCCGAACCCCGGAGGCAGCTGGCGCCCACCCAGCGACCAGGGAAGTTGCGGACCGAAACGGGAACTCTGCGCCGACGGCAAGTGACAGCGGGTGAGAGCGTCGTCCCAGGACCGACCTGCGGGTGCCACCGATCGACAGCTCTGCCCTAGGCTTTTCGGTCATGAGCAGTGCCGCCGCCTTCTCGTACGCACCCCTGCTGCCGACCGGTCCCGACCAGACCGAATACCGCCTGGTCACCGACGAGGGCGTGGACGTCGTCAACGGCCCCGGGGGCCGCCGGTTCCTCACAGTGGATCCGGGCGCGCTGACCGCGCTGACGGCCGAGGCGATGCACGACATCGCCCACTTCCTGCGCCCGGCCCACCTGGCTCAGCTCCGCGCGATCATCGACGATCCGGCGGCCTCGCCGAACGACCGCTTCGTCGCGCTCGACCTGCTGCGCAACGCCAACATCGCGGCCGGCGGTGTGCTGCCGATGTGCCAGGACACCGGCACCGCGATCGTGATGGGCAAGCGTGGCCGGCACGTGCTCACCGACGGCACCGACGCGGAGGCGATCTCGCGCGGCGTCTACCAGGCGTACACCCGGCTGAACCTGCGCTACTCCCAGCTCGCCCCGCTGACCATGTGGGACGAGCGGAACACCGGCAGCAACCTGCCCGCCCAGGTGGAGCTGTACGCCGAGGACCCGGACGGCCACGCCGACGCGTACAAGTTCCTCTTCATGGCCAAGGGTGGCGGCTCGGCCAACAAGTCCTACCTCTACCAGGAGACCAAGGCGCTGCTGAACCCCACGCGGATGATGCAGTTCCTGGAGGAGAAGCTGCGGCTCATCGGCACCGCGGCCTGCCCGCCCTACCACCTGGCGATCGTCATCGGCGGCACCTCCGCCGAGTACGCGCTGAAGACCGCGAAGTACGCCTCCGCGAAGTACCTCGACGCGCTGCCCACCGAGGGCTCGATGAGCGCGCACGGCTTCCGTGACCTGGAGCTGGAGGCCGAGGTGCTGGAGCTGACCCGCAACTTCGGCATCGGCGCTCAGTTCGGCGGGCGCTACTTCTGCCACGACGTACGGGTGGTCCGGCTGCCCCGGCACGGTGCCTCCTGCCCGGTGGCGATCGCGGTCTCCTGCTCGGCCGATCGGCAGGCGGTGGCGAAGATCACCCCGTCGGGCGTCTGGCTGGAGCGCCTCGAAACCGACCCGGCGCGCTACCTGCCCGACGTCACCGACGAGACGCTGGAGACCGAGGAGGTCGTCCGCGTCGACCTGAACCGGCCGATGGACGAGATCCGGGCCGAGCTGTCGAAGTACCCGGTGAAGACCCGGCTGTCCCTGACCGGCCCGCTCGTCGTGGCCCGGGACATCGCGCACGCGAAGATCGCCGAGCGGCTGGACGCGGGCGAGCCGATGCCGCAATACCTCCGCGACCACGCGGTCTACTACGCCGGCCCGGCGAAGACCCCCGAGGGCTACGCCTCCGGCTCGTTCGGTCCCACCACGGCGGGCCGGATGGACGCGTACGTGGAGAAGTTCCAGGCGGCCGGCGGCTCGATGGTGATGCTCGCGAAGGGCAACCGGTCCGCACAGGTCACCCGCTCCTGCCAGGCCCACGGCGGCTTCTACCTCGGCTCGATCGGCGGCCCGGCCGCCCGCCTGGCGCAGGACTGCATCAAGCACGTCGAGGTGCTCGAGTACGCCGAGCTGGGCATGGAGGCGGTCTGGAAGATCGAGGTGGAGGACTTCCCCGCCTTCATCGTCGTCGACGACAAGGGCAACGACTTCTTCGCCGAGGTCACCAAGCCGGTCCTCACCGTCGGCCGGCGCTGACGGCAGACGTACACGAGGGGCGTCCGGGATGGTCCGGGCGCCCCTCGGCGTGTTCGTCATGCATCGACATCGGTGCGCCTGCCCGGCAGGGTGGCCGGACAGGCGCACCGCCCCCGTCGGATGTCGTCACCGACAACCGGTGACGAGTCTGTGCGCCGTCGCTATCGGATCGCTATCGCCTCGCCGCGCCGCTCGGTGACCGCCGGGCTACGCTGCTGGAAGTTGCATGGCGGCAGGCGGGGGCGCGGATGCGATTCGGGATCTTGGGGCCCTTGCGGGTCGGCGGCGGCGAAGCCACCGTCACCGCGGGCCGGGATCGCACCGTGCTCGCCATGCTGTTGCTGCGCCCCGGCCGGGTGGTGCCGGTGGAGGATCTGGTCGACGCCGTCTGGGAGGAACGTCCCCCGGCGACCGCGCGGACCCAGCTCCAGATCTGTGTGTCGCGACTGCGGCAGCGCTTCGCGGCGCTCGGGCTGCCGGCCGGGACCATCGTGACCGACCCGGCGGGCTACGGCATCCGGATCGAGCCGGACGACCTCGACGCCGACATGTTCGCCCGCGCCGTGGAGACGGCCCGCGCCGAGGCCGCCGCCGGCCGGTTTGCCGAGGCCCGCCGTCACTATCGGGCGGCGCTGGCGCTGTGGCGCGGTCCGGCGCTCGCCGGTATCCCGGCCCGGCTGGTGCGACTGCGGGCCCAGGCGCTCGACGAGCAGCGGCTCGCCGTGCTGGAGGACTGCGTCGACGTCGAGTTGCGGCTGCGCCGGGGGACCGAACTGGTCGACGAGCTGACCGAGGCGGTCGAGCACAACCCGCTGCGGGAACGGCTGCGAGGGCAGCTGATGCTGGCTCTCTCGGCGGTCGGCCGGCAGGCGGACGCGCTCGCCGTCTACCGGGAGGGCCGCCGGATCTACGCCGAGGAGCTGGGCATCGAGCCCGGCGCGGCGTTGCAGGAGTTGCACCAGCGGGTGCTCGGCGGCGACCTGGTGCTGGGCGTGCCGGAGAGCCGGGTCACCGCGCCGGTCCGGGCGCTGCCCCGGGCGATCAGCGACTTCACCGGGCGCCAGCAGACTGTGGCCCGACTGGTCAAGGAGGTCGCCGAGGAGGGAAGCCGGGTCCAGCTCCTGGACGGTATGGCCGGCAGCGGCAAGACCACACTGGCCGTTCAGGTGGCGAGCGCGCTCGTCGACCGGTTCCCCGACGCGCAGCTCTTCGTCGACCTGCACGGGCACAGCGACCGCAGCCCGCTGAGCACTGCCGCTGCGGCGGCCATCCTGCTCCAGCAGCTCGGTGTGCCGGCCGAGCGGGTTCCGGCCGACCTGGCGGGCCGGCTGGCGATGTGGCGTTCCGAACTGGCCGACCGGCGGGCCGTGGTGGTGCTCGACAACGCCGCGGACGCCGCGCAGGTCGTCCCGCTGCTGCCCAACGGGCGGGACTGCACCGTGCTGATCACCAGCCGCCGCAGGCTGGTCGGCGTGGACGCGGGGCGGCCCACCTCCCTGCCGGTACTCGATGCCGACGAGGCGGTCGAGCTGCTGGCCCGGGTGGCCGGCGCGGAACGGGTCGACGCCGAGCCGGAGGCGGCGGCGGAGGTGGCGCGCCGTTGCGGACACCTTCCGCTCGCGCTGCGGCTGGCCGGGGCGCGGCTCGCGCACCGGCCGCGGTGGCGGGTGGCCGACCTGGCCGAACGCCTGGCCGGGGCGGCCGATCCCCTGGCGGAGCTGACCGTCGGGGAGCGCTCGGTCGCGCGTGCCTTCGCGCTGTCGTACGAGCAGGTGCCGCCGGTGGTGCAGCGGGTGTTCCGGCTGCTCGGACTCCACCCGGGCAGCCGCATCGACAACCGGGTGGCGGCCGTGCTCGCGGAGCTGCCGCTGTCGGAGGCGCAGGACGCACTCGACGAACTGGTCGACGCGCACCTCGTCGAGGAGGTGGAACCCGGCCGGTACCGGTTGCACGACCTCATCCGGGAGTACGCCCACACGCTCGGGGCGGAACGCGAGACCGGCGACGAGCGACGGGCGGCGATCGCCCGGCTGCTCGATCATCACCTGCACGTCGCCGCCGCCGTCGCGCTGACTCTGGAGCAGACCGCTCCGCACGGCATTTTCGCCCGATCGGAGCCGGTACGGCCCGACCTGGTGGCGGCCACCGTCGTTCTCGGCCGGCCGTGGCTGGAGGAGAACCGCCCGACGCTGACCGCGTTGGTCCGGTTGGCGGAGGCCGAGGGTTTCCTCCGGCAGAGCTGGCAGCTGGCCCGGGTGGGCTGGACCGTCAACTTCTACGGTGGTCACCTCGACGACCTGATCGAGACGCACCAGATCGGCCTGCGGGCCGCCGAGCGTCTGGGCGACGACGAGGCCGTGGCGACGATGCACAACTATCTCGCGTCGGCCGACTACCGCCGGGCGCGCTTCGCCGAGGTGATCCGGCGGATGGAGGTGGTGGTCGGCATCTACCGGCGGCTCGACCGGCCGGTCGAGCTGCGGAAGGCGCTCGACAACCTCGGCACGGCCTACGCGGTGGACGGGCACCACAGGCAGGCCATCGAGATGTACGACGCGTCGGCCGCGCTGGCCCGCCGGCTGGGCGATCCGTTCGCGCTGACCAACATGCTGAACAACCTCTCGCTCTGCCTGATGTGGTCCGGGCGGTACGACGAGGCCCTGCGGAAGTGCCGCCACCATCTGGCGCTCGCCCGGCAGGTCGGCGACCCGCGTCAGCTCGGCAACGCCGTCGGCCACCTGGGCATGGTCCGGCACCGGCGCGGCGAGCGTGGACCGGCCCGGCGGCTCCTGCGTACCGGTCTGACGTTGAAGCGCAAGATCGGCAACCGCTACGGCGAGGGCGAGCTGCTCAACGAGCTGGGCATGATGGAGCGCGAGGAGGGCCGGCCGGAGCAGGCCGCCGCGCTGCATCGGGAGGCCTTGATGGCGATGAACGACGCCGGGGACCTGGGCGGGCAGTGTGCGTCCCGGAACCTCCTGGCCCGGGCGATGCTGGACCAGGAGGACGTCGCCAGCGCGCTGGACCTGCACCGCCGGGTGCTCACCGACGCCACCCGGCTCAGCGCCCGTTACGAGCAGGCCTGCGCGCTCGACGGCATGGCCCGCTGCCTGCGTCACACCGACCCCGACCAGGCCCGCCGGTACGCCGGGCGGGCGCTGGCGCTGTTCCGCCAGGTCGAGTCGCCGGACCGGCGGGAGACCGAGAGACTGCTCGCCGAGCTGGGCTGAGGGCCACGCCACTTTCCCTGCACACCGACCGGTGGCGCGGCAGGATGGAACGCGTGACGACTCCAGAGGCGACCGGCTACCGGATCGAACGCGACTCGATGGGCGAGGTGGAGGTGCCCGCCGAGGCGCTGTGGCGGGCGCAGACCCAGCGCGCGGTGCAGAACTTCCCGATCTCGGGGCGCGGGCTGGAACCGGCCCAGATCAAGGCCCTGGCGCAGATCAAGGGGGCGGCGGCCCTGGTGAACGGTGAGCTGGGGGTGATCGAGGCGGACGTGGCGCAGGCGATCGCCACCGCCGCCGCGCACGTCGCCGAGGGCGGCTACGACGACCAGTTCCCGGTGGACGTGTTCCAGACCGGTTCCGGTACGTCGTCCAACATGAACACCAACGAGGTGATCGCCACCCTGGCGAGCCGCGAGCTGGGCCGTGACGTGCACCCGAACGACCACGTCAACGCGTCGCAGTCCAGCAACGACGTCTTCCCCACCTCGATCCACCTGGCCGCCACCCAGTTCGTGGTGGAGGATCTGATCCCGTCGCTGAAGCAGCTCGCGGGGGCGCTGGAGGAGAAGTCGGCCGAGTTCGAGACGGTGGTCAAGGCCGGGCGTACCCACCTCATGGACGCCACGCCGGTCACGCTCGGGCAGGAGTTCGGCGGGTATGCCGCGCAGGTGCGCTACGGCGTCGAGCGGCTGGAGTCGGCGCTGCCCCGGCTGGCCGAGCTGCCGCTGGGCGGCACCGCTGTGGGCACCGGCATCAACACGCCGCTGGGCTTCGCCGACCGGGTGATCGGCAAGCTGCGGGAGTCGACCGGGCTGCCGCTGACCGAGGCGCGCAACCACTTCGAGGCGCAGGGCGCCCGGGACGCGCTGGTGGAGACGTCCGGCCAGCTCCGTACCATCGCGGTCGGTCTCTACAAGATCGCCAACGACGTGCGCTGGATGGGCTCCGGCCCTCGCGCCGGGCTGCGTGAGCTGCGCATCCCCGACCTCCAGCCGGGGTCGTCCATCATGCCGGGCAAGGTGAACCCCGTGGTGGCCGAGGCGATGCGGCAGGTCTGCGCCCAGGTGATCGGCAACGACGCCGCGGTGGCCTTCGCCGGGTCGCAGGGCGACTTCGAGCTGAACGTGATGCTCCCGGTGATGGGCCGCAACCTGCTGGAGTCGATCAAGCTGATCGCCGCGTCCAGCCGCCTGTTCGCCGAGCGGCTGGTGGCCGGCCTGGTCGCTGACGCCGAGGTCTGCCTGGCGTACGCGGAAGGCTCACCGTCGATCGTCACCCCGCTCAACCGCCACCTCGGGTACGACGAGGCCGCCTCGATCGCCAAGGAGGCGCTGGCCAAGCAGGTGTCCATCCGCGAGGTGGTGATCGCCCGGGGGCACGTCGACTCGGGCAAGCTCACCGAGACCCAGCTGGACGAGGCCCTGGACCTGCTCCGGATGACCCACCCCTGAGCCGCCGCCGGTAATTGCCTCGACCCGTCACAGTGGGCGCGGCATGATCCGACCGTGCGTGACGACGGCGGTGTGTTGCTGGAGACCGCGCGGCTGACGCTGCGCCGGTTCACGATGGACGACGTGGATCGGCTGGTGGCGCTGGACGCCGATCCGGAGGTCATGCGCTTCCTGACCGGCGGCGCGCCGACCCCGGCCGCGACGTACCGGGACGAGGTGCTGCCCCGGGTGCTCGCGCAGTACGCCCGGCATCCCGGGCTCGGCCGCTGGGCGACGCTCGACCGGTTCACCGGAGAGTTCCTCGGCTGGCACTCGCTCGACCCGTCCGACGACGGCGGCGAGGCGGAGCTGGGCTACCGGCTGCGCCGCGCGACGTGGGGACACGGGCTGGCCACCGAGGGCGCGCGGGCGCTGGTGCGGCACGCGTTCGACACGGTCGGCGTCCGCCGGGTGTGGGCTCAGACGATGGCCGTCAACGACCGCTCCCGCGCGGTCATGGCCCGCGCCGGGTTGCGCTACGTCCGCAGCTTCCATCTGGCCTTCGACGACCCGATCCCGGGTACGGAGCACGGCGAGGTGGAGTACGAGCTGCGCCGCGACGCCTGGCCCGCGACGCGTCAGGAGTGGGACGCGGCGGCCCTGCGGGCCCGGTAGGCGCTCACCGCGGCCCGGTTGCCGCACCCGGCATCGCAGAACCGGCGGGACCGGTTCCGGGACAGGTCGACGAGCACGTTGTCGCAGTCGGGGTGGTCGCAGTGCCGCAGCCGGCTCAGCTCGCCCATCCGGACCAGGTCGGCCATCGCCATCGCGGCCTCGACCGCCATCCGGGTCGCCAGCGGCGCGTCCCGCGGCACGGCGTGCAGGTGGTACGGCTCGTCGTCGTGCCGGACGAGCTGCGGCAGCGCGTGCGACTCGCGCAGCAGCGTGTTGACGATCGCCACCACCTCGTCGGTGTCGGCGTACCAGATGCGGCGCAGCCGGGGCCGCAGCGCGCGGACCTGGCGCAGTTCGGCGTCGGTGTGCTCGTGCCGGCCGCTCCACCCGTGGGCGGTGAAGAAGGCGTCCAGGGCGGCCACGTCGGGCAGCCCTTCCCGATCGTCGCCGGCGGTGTTCACCAGTGCGGCGACGCTGACCAGCGCGCATTCGGTGTCATGGGCGAAAAGCAACTTGACTCCTGTCGGAGGCTACGCCTAGCGTCATCAGCATAACCTCCCTTGACTCATGACCAGGAGATGCCGATGCGTGAACGGTCAAGCGTCGGGCTCGGCCTGGCACTGCTCTCCGCGATCACGTTCGCCACCTCGGGCACCTTCGCCCGCCCGCTGATCACCGGCGAGTGGTCGGCGGTCGCCGTGGTGATCGCCCGGGTCGGCATCGCCGCGCTGGTGCTCGCCGTACCCGCCGTGCTGGCGCTGCGCGGCAGGTGGACAGTGCTGCGCCGTAACGCGGGAAGCGTGGTGCTGTTCGGGCTGCTCGGCGTGGCCACTGCGCAGGCCTGCTTCTTCAACGCGGTCCGCTACCTCCCGGTCGGCGTGGCGCTCCTGCTCGAATACCTCGGCATCGTGCTCGTGGTCGGATGGATGTGGCTGGTCCACGGTCAGCGCCCCCGGCTACTCACGGTGGCCGGTTCGGTCACCGCCCTGTGCGGGCTGGGGCTCGTCCTCGACCTCACCGGCGCCGGACGACTCGACCCGGTGGGCGTGCTCTGGGGTCTCGGCGCGGGCGTCGGGCTGGCCGGATACTTCGTCATCGCCGGGCGGATCGACGCGGGCCTGCCCTCGGTGGTGATGGCCAGCGCTGGCATGGCCGTCGGCGCGGTGGCGCTGCTGCTGCTCGGCGGCCTCGGAGCGCTGCCGCTCGCGGCCGGCACCGCCGATGTCACCTTCGGCGGGCACCGGGTGAGCTGGCTGGTGCCGATCGCCGGGCTGTCGCTGATCGCCGCCGTGGTCGCGTACCTCGCCGGTGTCGCCGGCACCCGGCTGCTCGGGGCACGGCTGTCCTCCTTCGTGGGGCTGACCGAGGTGATGTTCGCGGTGCTGATCGCCTGGCTGGTGCTCGACGAACTGCCCAGCCTGATCCAGTTGGCCGGCGGGGCGCTCATCCTGGGCGGCGTCGCACTGGTCCGGGCGGACGAACTGCGGGGCACACCGTCGACCTCGGCGACTGCGCCGGCCGAGCCGGTGCTGACCGGCGAGCGATGAGCGGCCCGCGCGGCGCCGTCGTCTTCGACGCCGACGAGACACTCGTCGACCTGCGCCCGGCGGTCACCGGCGCGCTCGTCGCCGTACTCGACGAGATGCGGCGGCGGCCGCCGTGGCGCTCGCGGACCTGGAGGGGGACTGGGGTGCGGTCTTCGGCGCGCTCAGCGCCGCCCCGGTGCAGGAGATCCGGCGGGCCGCCCTGGCCCGTTCGCTGGCCCGGGCCGGGCTGGAGGCGGACCTGGACGAGTTCGCGGCGTTGTTCTTCGCCCGCCGGTACGCGCTGAGCCGCCCCTTCCCGGACGTGCTGCCCGCGCTGGCGGCGCTGCGCCCGCACCACATGCTGGGCTTCGCCACGAACGGCAACAGCCGCGCCGAACGCTGCGGCCTCGCCGAACAGTTCGCCTTCGAGGTGTACGCGCACGAGGGCGGCGTGCCCAAGAAACCGGCGCCGGAGTTCTTCACGGCGGTGGTGGCGGCGTCCGGGCTGCCCGCCGCGCGCATCGTCCACGTGGGCGACTCGCCGGAGCACGACGTGGCCGCCGCCCAGCGGGCCGGACTGCGTGCCGTCTGGCTCAACCGGGCCGGACTGCCCCGCCCGCGGGGCCTCGAACCGGACGCCGAAGTGTCCACGCTCGCCGGACTGTCCACGGTGCTCACCACCGTGGCGAACGCGAATGCCTAGTTGCCGCCGATAACGGACGTCGATCTGGCGGAACCCGCTCCCGTGATGTGGGATGACACCACGTCCCTCAACGAGAGGATCTGATGTGGTGAGCAAGCGCTTCACCGTCGGCGCGGTCGCGGCTGCGGCCTCGCTGGCACTCACGGTGACCGGTCTGAGCATCCCGGCGAACGCCGCGCCGTCGGACACCCGGACCTTCACCGTGCTGGCCGAGAGCGGCGTCTCCACCGACGCCGCGATCGCCGCGATCGCCGCCGCCGGTGGCAAGGTCGTCGCCCGCACCGACGACGTCGGCCTGTTCCAGGTCACCAGCGACCGGGCGGACTTCGCCAGCCGGGCCACCGCGGCCGGCGCGCTGGTCGGCGCCGCCGAGGAGAAGGCGATCGGCCGCAAGCCGAAGCTGGACCGGGTCGAGCAGGAGCACCTGCTGGCCGCCGCGGCGACCAAGGGCAAGGCCGCCAGGAACAACGGCAAGAAGATGGACCCGCTCGACGACAAGCTCTGGGGTCTGGACATGATCCGGGCCGACAAGGCCCGCAAGATCGAGCCGGGCGACCGCCGGGTCACCGTCGGCATCCTGGACACCGGCGTCGACGCCAGCCAGCCCGACCTCGCGCCGAACTTCAACTGGGCGCTGTCGCGCAACTTCGCCCCGGACATCCCCGAGGTCGACGGCCCGTGCGAGGTGGCGAGCTGCCTCGACCCGGTCGGCACCGACGACGGCGGGCACGGCACGCACGTGGCCGGCACCATCGGCGCCGCCGCGAACGGCTTCGGCCTCTCCGGCGTGGCCCCGAACGTCTCCCTGGTCGAGCTGAAGGGTGGCCAGGACAGCGGCTACTTCTTCCTCAACCCCGTGGTGAACTCCCTGGTGCACGCGGGCCGCTCCGGGCTGGACGTGGTCAACATGTCCTTCTACGTCGACCCGTGGCTCTACAACTGCACCGCCAACCCGGCGGACTCGCCGGAGGCGCAGGCCGAGCAGCGGACCGTCATCGAGGCGATGAAGCGGGCGCTGAACTTCGCGCACCACAAGGGCGTCACGCTCGTCGGCTCGCTCGGCAACAACCACGAGGACCTGGGCGCGCCGCGCACCGACGTGAGCAGCCCGGACTACGGCGCCGACCCGTACCCGCGCCCGATCGACAACGCGACCTGCTGGGACCTGCCGGTCGAGGGCCCGCACGTGATCGGCGTGTCGGCGGTCGGCCCGTCCGGCAAGAAGTCGGACTACTCGAACTACGGCACCGAGCAGATCTCGGTGGCGGCGCCGGGTGGCTGGTTCCGGGACGGCTTCGGCACCGACACGTACCGCACCGACGCCAACATGATCCTCTCCACGTACCCGAAGAAGGTGCTCCAGGAGGAGGGGTCGGTCGACGAGAACGGCGACATCGTCGCCGGCTTCGAGAACTCGGTGTTCAAGCAGTGCACCGCCAAGGGTGAGTGTGGCTACTACACCTACCTCCAGGGCACCTCGATGGCGTCCCCGCACGTCTCGGGCGTGGCGGCGCTGATCGTGAGCAAGCACGGCAAGAAGCAGGGCCGCAACGGCTACGGCATGGCGCCGAACCTGGTCGAGCAGCACCTCTACCGGACGGCGGCCGAGCACGCCTGCCCGGAGCCGCGGCTGCAGAGCTACACCAACGAGGGCCGGGACGCCGAGTTCGACGCGTACTGCGCGGGCTCGCTGAACTTCAACGGCTTCTACGGCTACGGCATCGTCGACGCCTACGCCGCGGTGAAGACCCCGGTCAAGCCGAACGTACGACCGTAACGACAGTTTCCCCGAGGTGGCGGTGTCCGGAGTTCCCGGACGCCGCCACCTCGGCGTTCCGGCGGGTGTCACGGCCGCCACCCCCGGGCCACCAGTGCGGCGCGGATCTCCCGCACCAGGGCGGGGAACTCCTTACGCAGACGGCGGCCGGTCACGTGCAACACGAGCCAGCCGGCCGCGACGAGCTGGTTGAGCCGCCGCCGGTCGAGGTGCATCCGGTCCGCGTCGGAGTGCCACTGACCGTCGTACTCGACGGCGACCCGGAACTCCGGCCAGGCCAGGTCGGGGTGCAGGATCAGGCCGGTCGGCACACGCACCGGATACTGGGCCACCGGGCGGGGCAGGCCGGCGAGGACGAGGCGGACCCGCAGGTGGGACTCGGGCGGGGACTGGGCCAGCCCGTCGGTCAGGCCGAACACCCACGCGGCTCGCCGCCCACCGGGGCGGCAGGCGTTCCGGGCCGCCTCGCTCGCCAGCGCCGACCGGTTCACCGAACCGGTACGCAGCAGCCCGTCGATGATGCCGACCGCCTTGACGGGATCGGCCCAGACCGCTGTCTCCCAGGCACAGGCGGCCGGCTCGGTGCGGGGCGGCGGCCCGGCCAGGATCATCGCCGCGCCGGGGTACGACCCCGCGAACGGGTTCGATGCCGCGGCTGAGGACGGGATGACCGGACCGGGCGATGCGGGCCGGTTGCGGAGGTCGGCCGGGTCCAGCAGTCTGGTCCGGCCCGGTGTGCCCGGTGGGCGGTCCGCCGCGGACGACGCCGCGACGGGCGACTTCGTGCCGGCGCGCGACTTCGTGCCGGCGGGCGACCTTGTGCTTGCGGGTGGGCTCGTGTTTGCGGGCGACCTCGTGCTTGCGGGTGGCTTCGTGTCGGTGGGCGACCTCGTGCCTGCGTATGGGTTCGTGCCTGCGTGTGGGTTCGTGCTGGCGCGTGGGTTCGTGCCGGCGGTTGGGCTCGTTCGCGCGGCTGCGGCGGCGGGGACCAGGAGGCCGCTGCGGGTGCTCGACATCGGGGCGTGGTGCACCCGGACACCCGGCTGGGAGTCGGCCCGGACCGTGGCCGGCAGCAGGACGTGCACGTCGTCGGTGAAGTCGGCGGCGTGCTCGACCCCGTGCAGGTAGGCCGCCGACGGGCCGGCGATCGCCGCACCGGGTGGCATGCGTAGCAGCGCCGCGCGGCAGGCCAGCGCGTGGTCGCGGTCGAGCCGCGCGTCGGCGTAGACGTCCTGCCGGAGCCGGATCCAGGACGCACCCCGCAGATGATGCCGGGACAGCAGCCCGCGCCGGATCGCTTCCGAGCCCCGGAAGACCTGCCAGGCCAACTCCGATGGTCGATGAGGATGAGGTGGCATGTGACGAGCGTGGCGGCGTACGGGTCGAGATCGGTACCCCTGTGGACAGCCGCAGCCGTGCCACCCGCCGCGCCCTGTGGACAACCCCCGACCGCCCCTGTCCGTGTGCTATGGCCCTCGATCAGCGCATGATCCACTCCACTTCGGGGAGGTGGCGGCATCCGGGCCGCGTTGATGCAGCCACGTCGCCGAGCTGGCGTGAGGGTCTGTGGTGTGAGGGTTCCGGGGTGGGCTGGGCCGTGTGGCCGCCGGTGCCTTGAGCTGGCTTGATCGACTCCACCTCGGGGAGGTGGCGGTGTCCGGGCCGCGTTGATGCAGCCACTTCCCCGAGCTGGCGCGAGGGCGCGAGGGCGTGGGGGCATGCGGGGTCAGGAGAGCGCGGCGGCGACCGCCTCGGCGGCGGCGGTGACCTGGGCGCCGACGTCCGCCACGTCGAGCGGGGTCAGCGACACCACCCCGACGCTCCCCTCCAGCCCGGGCACACCGATCACCGGCGCCGCCACCCCGTATGCGCCTGATTGAAGCTCGCCGCTGGTACTCACCGGCCCCGGATCGCCGGCCCGCCCGGCCAGTACCGCCCGGCCGGCGGCGCCCCGTTCCAGCGGGTGCCGGGTGCCGGTCCGGTACGCCACGTGGAACGACGTCCAGCTCGGCTCGACCACCGCGAGCGCGACCCCCTCGCCGCCCTCGACCACCGTGAGGTGGGCGGTCGCCCCGGTGCCCTCGGCGAGCCGGCGCAGCGCGGGCAGCGCACCCTCGGCCAGCAGCGGCTGGGCGCGGCGGGCCAGGTGCAGCACGCCCACGCCGATGCGCAGGCGGCCCTCGCCGTCACGCCGGAGCATGCCGTGGCCGGTCAGCGCGCCGACCAGCCGGTAGACGGCCGCCCGGCCGATGCCCAGCCGGTGCGCCGCCTCGGTGACTGTGAGCCCGCCCGGCGCGTCCGCGACCAGGTGCAGCAGCCGCAGGCCCCGGTCCAGGGTCTGTGCCGTCTCTCCCGTGCGCGCCGCCGTGTCCACAGCACGCAGCGTACGACCCGGCTCCGGCCAACCCGGAAATGTGCGGACGGCTACCCTTGTGAGGTGACGCTACGCCTGTATGACACCGCCACCCGATCGGTGCGGGACTTCGTCCCGCGGGAAGCCGGCAAGGTGGGGGTCTACCTGTGTGGTCTCACGCTCCAGGCCCCGCCGCACATCGGTCACCTTCGCTCCGGCGTCAACTACGACGTGCTGCGCCGATGGCTGCTCAGCAAGGGCTTCGAGGTCACGTTCATCCGCAACCTGACCGACATCGACGACAAGGTCCTGGCCAAGGCGATGGAGCAGGACCGGCCGTTCTGGTCGATCGCGTACGCGAACGAGCAGATCCTCACCACCTCCTACCGGGCGCTGAACGTGCTCCCGCCGACGTACGAGCCGCGGGCGACCGGGCACGTCCCGGAGATGCACGAGCTGATCGCCCGGCTGATCGAGACCGGTCACGCCTACCCGGCCACCGACGGCTCCGGCGACGTCTACTTCGACGTGGCCTCCTGGCCCGCGTACGGCTCGCTGTCCGGCCAGTCCCCGGCGGACATGCAGCCCGCCGGCGACGCCCCCGACCGGGGCAAGCGCGACCCGCGTGACTTCGCGCTCTGGAAGGGCGCCAAGCCGGGCGAACCGGCCGATGCCTACTGGCCGTCGCCGTGGGGCCGCGGCCGGCCCGGCTGGCACATCGAGTGCTCGGCCATGTGCTGGCGCTACCTCGGTCCCGAGTTCGACATCCACGGCGGCGGGCTCGACCTGACGTTCCCGCACCACGAGAACGAGATCGCCCAGTCGCAGGCCGCGGACCTGCCGTTCGCCCGCTACTGGGTGCACCACGGCCTGCTCGGCATCGGCGGCACCAAGATGGGCAAGTCGCTCGGCAACACGCTCGACCTCGACTACGTGGCCGCGCTCGGCGTCCGCCCGGTCGAGCTGCGCTACTACTACGTCGCCGCGCACTACCGGTCCCGCATCGACTACTCCGAGGACGCGCTGCGCGAGGCCGCCGTCGCGTACCGGCGGATCGAGGGCTTCGTGCAGCGGGCGGCCGAGCGGGTCGGCCCGGGCCGGCCTGGCGACCTGCCGGCCGGGTTCGTGGCCGCGATGGACGACGACCTCAACACGTCGGCGGCGCTGGCGGCGCTGCACGAGGTGGTCCGCGACGGCAACACCGCGCTCACCGCCGGGGACGATGTGACCGTCCGCACGACGCTGGCCGCCACCCGGGCGATGCTGGATATCCTCGGCGTCGACCCCCTGGACCCGGCCTGGACCGGCGGCGGCCGCACGGACGACCTGCGCGGCGTGGTGGACTCCCTGATCGCGCTGGCCCTGGAGCAGCGCGCGCAGGCCCGCAGCCGCAAGGACTGGGCTGCCGCCGACGCCGTACGCGACCAGCTCAAGCAGGCCGGCGTGGTCGTCGAGGACACCCCCCAGGGCCCGCGTTGGACTATTGGAGAGCAGGACTGATGGCCGGCAACTCGCAGCGCCGTGGCCGGCGACTGACGCCGAAGGCGGGCGCCCCCAAGGGCACCGGTGGCAAGAACAAGGACTCGCTCGCCGGGCGGGGTCGCACGCTGCCCGCCGACGAGCGGCCCTGGCACAAGGCGTACTCGGGCACCGAGAAGCTGCCCCAGCGCACCGCCTGGAAGCAGGACAAGGAGCGCCGCGCCGCCGCCGAGGAGGGCCGCGCGCCCAAGATCGGCCAGCCCGGCACCAAGGACACCACCTGGGGCAAGGGCAGCCGGGCCGGTGTGCCGCTCAAGGGCGGCAAGGGCAAGCCCGGCGGCCGGGGCGGTCCCCGGGTCGCGCCGGGCCGCAAGGCCAACCCGGCGAAGGACAGCCCCGAACTGCTGGTCGGGCGCAACCCGGTGCTGGAGTCGCTGCGCACCCAGGTGCCCGCGACAGCGCTCTACACCGCGCAGGGCATCGACGTCGACGACCGGGTCAAGGAGATCATCCGGACCGCCGCCGACCGGGGCATCGCGATCCTCGAGGTCAGCCGCGCCGAGCTGGACCGGATGACCGGCGGGGTGCTGCACCAGGGTGTCGGCCTCCAGGTGCCGCCGTTCGCCTACGAGCCCTTCGACGACCTGGTCGCCGCCGCGCTGGAACAGGCAGCCCCGCTGCTCGTCGCGCTGGACGGCGTCACCGACCCGCGCAACCTCGGTGCGGTGATCCGGTCGGCCGCCGCGTTCGGCGCGCAGGGTGTCTTCGTACCCGAACGGCGTGCCGCCGGGATCACCGCGACCGCCTGGCGGACCAGCGCCGGCGCGGCCGCGCGCGTGCCCGTCGCCCAGGTCACCAACCTGACCCGGTCGCTCAAGGCGTGCAAGGAGGCCGGCTTCGTCGTGGTCGGACTGGACGCCGACGGACAGACCGACCTGTACGACCTGGAGGCCGCCGTCGGCCCGCTCGTCGTGGTGGTCGGCTCGGAGGGGCGCGGGCTGTCCCGCCTGGTCGGGGAGACCTGCGACCTGACCGTCAGCATCCCGATGGTCTCCGACGTGGAGTCGCTCAACGCCAGCGTGGCCGCCGCGGTCACGCTCGCCGAGGTCGCCCGCCGCCGGTCCGTCGAGGCCTGATCGAGAGCAACGAAAAGGGGCGGTCCGCCGTGGCGGGCCGCCCCTTTCTCGCGTACGTCAGATCCGCTGGCCGGTGGCGGCGTGGAAGACGTGGCTGCGGCCGGTACGCGGCTTGACGAACACGGTGTCGCCCATGTTCGGCATGCTGCGGCGGTCGGTACGAACCACGAACCGCTCGTTGTGGCCCTCCAGCGCGGCGTGGCCGTAGACGTTGGCGTCCGAGCCGAGGTCCTCGACCAGCTCGACCACGACCGGCATGCCGCCCTCGGACGGGCTGACCAGGTCGCAGTCCTCCGGCCGGAAGCCGACGGTGACCTTGCCGTCGCCGCCGTCGGCGCCGGCCGCCTGGACCTGCTCGCGGGTCAGCGGCACGATCATCTCGGCGAACGCCCCGCCCTGCTCGGTCAGCTTCACCGTCTTGATGTTCATGGCCGGGGAGCCCATGAAGCCGGCGACGAAGACGTTGGAAGGGGTGTCGTAGAGCGCCCGCGGGGTGTCCACCTGCTGGAGCACGCCGTCGAGCATGACCGCCACCCGGTGACCCATGGTCATGGCCTCGACCTGGTCGTGGGTGACGTAGACCGTGGTGACGCCCAGCTTCGCCTGCAGCGAGGCGATCTGGGTACGGGTCTGCACGCGCAGCTTGGCGTCGAGGTTCGACAGCGGCTCGTCCATGAGGAAGACCTGCGGCTCGCGGACGATCGCGCGGCCCATGGCGACACGCTGGCGCTGACCGCCGGAGAGCGCCTTCGGCTTGCGGCTGAGGAACTCCTCCAGCTGGAGCAGCCCGGCCGCCTCCTTGACCCGCCGGTCGATCTCCGACTTCGAGGTCTTGCGCAGCTTGAGCGCGAACGCCATGTTCTCGTACACCGTCATGTGCGGGTACAGGGCGTAGTTCTGGAAGACCATCGCGATGTCGCGGGCCTTCGGCGGGAGGTGGGTGACGTCCCGGTCGTCGATGTAGATCGCGCCGTCGTCGACGTCCTCCAGGCCGGCGAGCATCCGGAGGCTGGTGGACTTGCCGCAGCCGGACGGGCCGACCAGGACGAGGAACTCCCCGTCACCGATCTGGAGGTCGAGCTGGTTGACGGCGGGGCGCTCGGTGCCCGGATAGATCCGGGACGCCTTCGCGTAGGTGACCGTAGCCATGATGGAGCGCTTCCTTTCACCGGCAGGAACGTGCCGGACGATCCGAGTGAAGGAGCGACCGGCGCCCAAGGCACCGGCCAACGGGGTCGTCGCTCAGGCAGCCGAGGCCGGCCGGAGTGTCGTCCGTGTCACTGCACGGTAAACGGCTTTCGCGATCGTGCCAAGACGTGGCACGTCGGGTGGGACGGATGGCATACGCATAACGGTCAGGAAGGCACTGTGAGGCATCAATCTCCCCGCCTGTGAGCGCGGCCGAGCGATGATCCATCGGTCGTACCGGTCGGGATGCCGACGTTTTCCGTGCTCGGGAGCCCTGCGAGGCGGGAATTCCGGGGCTCAGTCGCTATGCTGAGCCCGACGCACGCGCCCCTGTAGCTCAGCTGGCCAGAGCACTCGCCTTGTAAGCGAGATGTCGCCGGTTCGATCCCGGCCGGGGGCTCCAGTTCCACAAGGCGTTCCGGGGCCGATGTCGCCGCGGGACGCCCGGCTCCGTCAGCAGCGACCTGACGGTACACCCGCGAGGGGTCAGGCGGGCCCACGGGCGTCGGCCCCCGCGGGCTCCCAGAGCTGGATCATGTTGCCCTCTGGGTCTCTGAGGCTCGCGAACCTGCCGTTCGGGTACTCCTCGGGGTCCACCTCGACGTCGATATCCGCATCGCGCAGTTGGTCCACCATCGCGTCCAGGTCGACGACCCGGAAGTTGAGCGACCAGGAGTGCTCGGGGCCGCCGAAGTGCTCGGAGTCCGCCGACATGGCCGCCAGGACGGTAGGACCGGGCTTCTGCCACCAGGAGGACACGTCGTAGGACTCCGGTGCCAGCTCGACCCCGAGATGGGTGGCGTACCAGCGGTTGATCCGGTCCGGGTCGTGGGCGCGGAAGAAGACGCCGCCGATGCCCGTCACACGTTCCACGATGTCTTCTCCCCGCTGGGCGCTGTCCGTGCCCTCTTCGACCTGGCTGAGCCTGCCGACTTCAGGCTAGACCCGACTCGGGCGGGATTCGACAACGCCCGATCGTCACGGTTGCCGGATACCGGTTGCCTGCTCGGCACGCCTGCGCCACCCTCTCCGCATGCTCGAAACGCGCGTCCTCGGCGAGGACGACTGGAAGGTGTGGCGGGAACTGCGGCTCGCCGCGCTCGCCGAGGCCGGGTACGCCTTCGGCGCCCGACTGGCTGATTGGCAGGGCGACGGCGACCGTGAGGAACGCTGGCGCGGGCGGCTGGCCGTCCCCGGCTCGTACAACGTCGTGGTGATGCTCGACGGGCAACCGGTCGGGATGGCCAGCGGGATGCCGACCGAGCAGGACGGGGTGGTCGAGCTGATCTCGATGTACGTGGCACCCGTCGGACGCGGCCGGGGCGTGGGCGACCACCTCGTCCGGGAGGTCGAGCAGTGGGCCCGGCAGGCAGGCGCGCGGACGCTGCGGCTCGCCGTGGCGGAGGGCAACCCCAACGCGTGGGCCCTGTATCTGCGCAACGGCTTCCGGGACACGGGCGAAGCCGGCGGCCTGATGCCCGACGGCGTGCGCCGCGAGCACATCATGACCAAGAGCCTCCTGGACCAGCCGTAGACGGTGCGGGGCGCGGCACGCGCAGTAGGCTGACCAGCGATGAGTCGCGCGGTCGAGGAGTCCAACCGGGCGATGCTGCGCGCCCGCGACGCGATGGACCGGGCGTACGCGCAGCCGCTCGACATCCCCGCCCTGGCCCGGATCGCGCACGTCTCGGAGGCGCACTTCATCCGCACCTTCCGGGCCACCTTCGGCGAGACGCCGCACCGCTACCTGCAACGCCGACGGGTGGAACGCGCCATGTACCTGCTGGCGTGCACCAGCGAACCGGTCACCGAGATCTGCCACCTGGTCGGCTTCGGCAGCCTGGGCACGTTCAGCCGGACGTTCCACGGCATCGTCGGTGAGTCGCCGTCGGCCTACCGGCGCCGCAAGGCCGCGCCGGCCGACGTCCCGAGCTGCTTCACCAAGGCCTGGATGCGCCCGAGCAGCACGGCAGGCAAGCCGGCCACCGCCGCCAAGCCGGCCACGGAGGGCAAGAAGCCAGCCGCCGCGGTCAGCGCCCCCGCACCTGCCGCCGCACCATGACCCAGAGCCGGTCACCGAGCCGGGTCCGCCGTAGCCAGCGCAGTCCGGCCAGCCGGCTCTCCGGTGGCGTACGCGGGCGCGGCGGCGCGGTGACCCGCTCGTAGGTGGCGCCGGTCGACGGCCCGGTGAAGTCGGGTTCCAGCCGTTCGGAGGCGACCGCCAGCGCGGTGAACTGGGCCAGCACCCGCGGATCGGGCCGGCCGCCCCGGGCGGCGGTACGCAGCTCCCGCTCCACGGCCGGACGCCGGATCAGCTCGGTGAGCGGCCCGTGGACGGTGTCCAGCAGGTCGGCCACGGCGGCGACGCCGTCGCCCTCCCAGATCCGGGTGGCGCGGGACGGTCCGGTGGCGGAGCTGACGAACGGCACGTCCGCCCACTCCGGTACGAGCCGGGCGATCAGCGCGGTGTGCGGAAGTCGCGCCCGCTTCTCGGCCGCGGTGAACGCGAAGCTGGCCGCGACGAAGCCGGGCGCCAGGAACGGGGTGACCATGCCCGTGGTGTACGCGGCTGTGCACCAGCGGCGCATCCGCTCGACCAGGTAGACGTAGTCGATCAGGTGCTCGTCGCGTAGGCCCAGCTCTCGGGCGTGGGCCGTCAGCGCGGTGACGCGGTCCCGTTCGGCGGCCAGCGCCTCGGGCGTCGTGGTCCCGCGCGGCACGGCCGCCAGCAGCTTGCTCATGGCCGCCTGCTCGGGCGTGGGCGCCGGGTCGGCGTCGGGGCGGGGATACCAGAAGCCGACCACCAGTTCGCCTGCCGCTCCGGTGAGGCTCGGCGGGCGTACCTGGTCCGGCAGCCGGGTCCGCGCCGCCGGGCGCGTCAGGTAGGTCGACGGGAACTGGTGGTCGTGCAGCGCGGCGAGCCGTCGCGCCCGGTCCCGGAGGCCGGTGCCGAGGACGGTTTCCGGCGGCGCTGCGGGTGTGAGGCGGTGCGGCAGCTCCAGGCCGCGCCGGTCCCGCAGGAGCCGCACCAGCTCGCGGGCCACGTCGCCCTCGGCGGGGGTGTCGTCGTTGGTGACCAGGTCCGGCGTACGGCCGGCGGCGACGAGCGTCGCGGCGATGAGCCGGGAGTCCTTGCCGCCGGAGAGACCGAGCGTGACCTCGCCGTCGTGCAGCCGGTGCAGGCCGGCGACGGATCGGGTCAACGCGTCAGCGGCCAGGTCCAGCCGCTCGTCGGTCGGCCGGTCCCGGTCGGCGAGGCCGCTGCGGACCACGTCGTCGGCGGCGTACCGGATCTCGGTGGTGAGCTGCCAGCCGCCGTCGGCGCGGCGGCGGCCGGTGACCCGCTCGCCCGGCTGGAGCAGCCGGATGCCGGCGAGCGGCGAGAGGTCGCCGCCGAAGTGGCCGGTGAGCAGGTACGACGTCCAGCCGGCCGGGTCGGGGCGGGCCTCGCCGTGCAGGAAGTCGGCGAGCAGACCGGGCCGGGTGCACCAGGCGGTGATCCCGTCGGCCGCGCCGGTGAACACCCGGGCCATGCCCAGCCAGTCCTGTTGCAGGGCGAGACGGTCGCGGTCGAGTGCGAGCAGCGCGAACGGCGGTACGACGTCCCGGTGCACGTCCTCGCCGGTGAGCAGGCGGTTGGCGAGCGTCACCGGGTCGTCGCCGTCGGCCCCTACCGGGATGCCCACGGAGACGGCGGTGACGGGGCCGTCGGTGGCGACGGGCGGCCACCGGTATCCGCCCGGATCGGCCGGGTGCAGCACCAGCACGCCCCAGTCGGTGCCGCCGAAGCGCCGGCGGTGCCAGCTTTCGGGTACGAGGTCGGCCACGGCCTTGTCGAACCGGGCCACGGCGGCATCGAGGCGCGGTTGTGGCAACGCCCCGGTCGCGGCCCAGGCCACCATCAGCTGCATCGAGTAACCCCCCGGCTTATGTCACGGGGACGTTAACAGCGGATGTCCGGGCGGTGTCCCCGCGCGGACAAACGACGCAACTCGGGCGAGGTGGCTCGACGGCGGGACTGCGCAGTTTCGGATAAGCAGCAGGTCGGGGCGCTGCTCTAGCGTCGTCGGCATGACGATGACTTCGACTTCCCGCTCCCAGATCTACGTGCTCGACCAGGACGAGGCGCTCGACTTCTACGTCGGCAAGCTCGGCCTGGAGGTCAGCACCGACCAGGACCTCGGTTTCATGCGCTGGCTCACCGTGAACGTGCCGGGTGACCCGGGCCGGGAGATCCTGCTGGAGAAGCCGGGTCCGCCGGCTCTGGACCCGAAGACGGCCGAGCAGGTCCGGGAACTGCTCACCAAGGGCGCCGCCGGCGGTTTCCTGTTCTTCACCACCGACGACGCGCACAAGACGTACGCGGACCTGGTCGCGAAGGGCGTGGAGGTGACCGACGAGCCGACCGACCGGCCGTACGGCATCGACTTCGGCATCCGTGACCCGTTCGGCAACCGCATCCGGATCGGGCAGATGCACCAGCGCCCGTGACCGGCGGGCCACCCGGGCGGCGCTCGGCGGGCTAGTCTCGCGGTCCCCGACCGTGGAGGTGCCGATGCCCAGCCGCCTGCTCTACCTGGTCCGTCACGGCGAGCAGGACCGGCCGGAGGAGGAGGCGGACACCGGACTGTCCGAGCGCGGCCGCCGACAGGCGACGCTGCTGGGCGAGCGGCTGCGCGGCACGCGCTTCGCCGCCGTACACCATGGGCCGGCCCGGCGGGCCGCGGAGACCGCCGCGCTGGTCGCGGCGTCGCTGCCGGGTGTTCCGGCACGCGAGGACGACCGCGCCGGCGACCACATGCCGCACGACACCGACCCGGCCGGCCTGCCGGAGTCGTACGCGGCGTTCCTGGCCGGTTTCTCCGAGCGGGAGCGGCGCGACGGACCGCGCGTGACCGCGGAGTCGGTGGCGCGGTTCGCCGCCGCTCCCGCGGAGGGTGACGTGCGCGAGCTGGTCGTCACCCACAACTTCCTGGTCGCGTGGCTGGTACTGCACGCGGTGGACGCGCCGGCGCGCCGGTGGATCGGGCTGAACCAGCAGAACTGCGGGTTGACCGTGATCCGCTACAGCTCGGGCGGCCCGCCGGCGCTCGTCGCGTTCAACGACGTCGCCCACCTGCCGCCCGAGCTGCGTGCCACCGGCCTGCCCGACGACTACCGGATCTGACTCAGGCGATCAGCTTCACCACGGCGTCGGCCACGGCGCGGGCGGACTGCGGGTTCTGGCCGGTCACCAGGCGCCCGTCGACCACCACGTGCTCGGTGAAATCAGGCGCCGGCACGTGCTGCGCGCCCGCTTCGCCGAGCTTGTCGGCGAGCAGGAACGGCACCTCGTCGGTGAGGCCGACGGCCGCCTCCTCGCTGTTGGTGAACCCGGCCACCCGCTTGCCGGCGACGAGCCGGGAGCCGTCGGTGAGGGTGAGGTTCACCAGCGCCGACGGGCCGTGGCAGACGGCGGCCACCACGCCGCCGCGCTCGTAGACCGAGCGGGCGATCCGGGCCAGGTCGGGGTCGTCGGGGAAGTCCCACATGGTGCCGTGACCACCGGCGAAGAGGATCACGTCGTACCCGTCCGGGTCGACGTCGGCGGCCTTCGGGGTGTCGGTGACGCCGGCGGTGGCGAGGAAGTCGTTCTGGGTGCTGTCGTTCTCGTCCCGCCCGTCGACGGGCGGCTCCCCGCCGGCCACGGAGACCAGGTCGACGTCGTACCCGGCGGCCCGGAACACCTCCCACGGCTCGGCGGCCTCGCCGACGTAGTAGCCGGTCGAGCGGCCGGTGCGGCCCAGCTCGGAGTGACTGGTCAGGGCGATGAGTGCGCGAGTCATGCCTTCCATGCTGGCGCGGCCGGCCCGCCCCGGCCATAGGCCGATGTCACAGCCGGAACGGGTTTGACGGGCCGGTCAGCCGGTGGCGCCGTTGAGCAGGTCCACCACCTGCGCGGTGACGGCCGGCGGCGTGGTCTCCGGCGGGCAGTCCACGTAGCCGACCTGGTTCGGCCCGATGGTGAGCCGGTAGGTGAACGCGTCGGCGCACATCGTCGGCGGCACGGTGACGGCGGCCTCGGCGGCGAGCCGGGGGTCGGCCGCGAGCTGCCGCAGCCGGGTGAGCTTCTCCGCGGCGAGCTGTCCCTCGCGGGAGGCGCCGCCGCGGTCGGTCCTCGTCCAGTGGCCGTCTGGTTCGACCCGGACGGTGTCGGACAGCCCGGCGATGCCGCCCGACTTCACGAGTACGACCTCGGTGGCCAGCGGCGAGGGTCCGTCCGTGAGGACGGGTGGGGCGTCGGTGCGGGCGCAGCCGGCGAGCGGGAGGAGAAGGGCGGCGACGGCCGCCGCGGCGGAGGCAGCTCTCATACCCGATCGGACGCGCGACGGGACCACCCGGTTCCGGCCCACCGGTCCTCCTCATCCGTTCGGTCAATGTCTCAGGCGGGATCTCGCCAGCCTCTTTCACGTTCTTCGATGTATCGCTATATCTACATCAGTGACTACCCCCGTCACAACTTCGCCTTCCAGGAGGGCCCGTGAAAAGATCCGTCGCCGCCGTCAGCGCAGCGCTGCTCACCAGCAGCGTGCTGGCCTGCGTCACCACCTCGGCGCAAGCGGCAGCGCCAACCGCCCCCAGCCCCGAGACCTCTGCCGCAGCCAAGGCCGCGAGCCTGCTGCGCGCCAACCCCGGCGTCGTCCAGGGCGCCGGCGGTGAGGCCTACCAGGCCGTCCGCACCAAGGTCGACCCCTCCGGGGCGGCGCACACCCGGTACAGCCGGACCTACCAGGGTCTCCGCGTGTACGGCGGTGACTTCGTCATCCACACCGCCCCGAACGGCACCCTGACCAGCGCGTCGGTCAGCCTGTCCGCCCCGCTGACCCTGAGCACCACCGCGAAGGTCGGCGCGGACGCGGCCAAGGCCAGCGCCCGCAAGACGTTCTCCGGGTCGCTCACCTCGGTCGGCGCGCCGGAACTGTTCGTCGACGCCAGCAGCGGCAAGGGCCGCCTCGCCTGGGAGACCGTCGCGACCGGCTGGAAGGCGGACAAGCAGACGCCGTCGAAGCTGCACGTCATCACCGACGCCACCACCGGCAAGGTGATCGGCTCGTACGACGAGATCGAGACGGTGGCCGGCACCGGCCAGGGCGTCTACAGCGGCTCGGTCACCATCGACACGACGCTCTCCGGCAGCACGTACCAGATGATCGACCCGGTGCGCGGCAACGGCCGCACCTGCGACATGAACAACGGGACCTCCACCTGCACCACGTTCACCGACGCGGACAACGCGTGGGGCAACGGCGCCACCTCGAACCGGCAGTCGGCCGCCGTGGACGCGCACTTCGGCGCCGCCAAGACGTTCGACTACTTCAAGAACGTGCACGGCCGCAACGGCATCTTCGGCAACGGCCAGGGCGTGCCGAGCCGGGTGCACTACGGCAACAACTACGTCAACGCGTTCTGGGACGGCTCCCAGATGACCTACGGCGACGGCTCGGGCAACTCCCGCCCGCTGGTCTCGCTGGACGTGGCCGGTCACGAGATGAGCCACGGCGTCACCGAGGCGCTGGCCGGGCTGGTCTACTCCGGTGAGTCCGGTGGCCTCAACGAGTCCACCAGCGACATCTTCGGCAACATGGTGGAGTTCTACGCCGCCGCGCCGAGCGACCCGGGCGACTACCAGGTCGGTGAGAAGATCAACATCAACGGCAACGGTACGCCGCTGCGCTACATGTACAACCCGTCGCTGGACGGCTCGTCCGACTCCTGCTGGTCCACCAGCACGAAGAACAAGGACGTGCACTACTCCTCCGGCGTCGGCAACCACTTCTTCTTCAACCTCGCCGAGGGCACCGGCGCCACCGCGTACGGCACCTCGCCGGTCTGCGGCTCGGCCCCGGCGGTGACCGGCATCGGCCGCGCCAAGGCGGAGAAGATCTGGTACCGGGCGCTCGACGTGTACTTCACCTCGAACACCTCGTACGTCAACACCAGCAACCCGGCCAACACCGCCCGCGCGTACACCCTGCGGGCCGCTACCGACCTGTACGGCAACTGCTCCACCGAGTACAAGACCGTCCAGGCGGCGTGGACCGCGGTGAACGTGGCCGGCAACGACGCTCCGTGCAGCTCGACCGGTAACGACTTCTCCGTCTCGCTCTCGCCGACCTCCGGGTCGGTGACCGCGGGTGGATCGGCCTCCGCCACCGTCGGCACGTCCACCACCAGCGGCACCGCGCAGACCGTGACGTTCTCCGCGTCCGGCCTGCCGACCGGCGCCACCGCGTCGTTCAGCCCCGCCTCGGTGACCTCGGGCGGCTCGTCCACGCTCACCATCGCCACCAGCTCCGGCACCCCGACCGGCACCTACTCGGTGACCGTCACCGGCAGCGCGGCGTCGGGCACCAAGACCGCCACGTACTCGCTGACGGTGACCGGCACGGGCGGCGGCTGCACCGGCGCCGGCCAGAAGCTCGGCAACCCCGGCTTCGAGTCCGGCAACACGGTCTGGGCCACCACCTCCGGCGTGATCGGCCAGTACGGCTCGCAGGGCCAGCCGACCCGCACCGGTACGTGGAACGCGTGGCTGAACGGCTACGGCAGCACCCGCACCGACACGCTGTCGCAGTCGGTGAGCCTGCCGAGCGGCTGCTCCGCGTACAACCTCTCGTTCTGGCTGCACATCGACTCGGCCGAGAGCACCACCAGCGTCCAGTACGACAAGCTGAACGTGCAGGTGCTCAACTCGTCCGGCTCGGTGCTGGCCACGCTGGCGACCTACTCGAACCTGAACAAGGCCAGCGGCTACAGCCAGAAGTCGTTCTCCCTGGCGGCGTACGCCGGGCAGACCGTCACGCTGAAGTTCACCGGCACCGAGGACGTCTCGCTGCAGACCTCGTTCGTGATCGACGACACCGCGATCAACGTCTCCTGACCTGACCGCCGCTCCCGGGGCCCGGCGGCCACCCCACGCGGGTGGTCGGCGGGCCCCGGCCGTTACGGTCGGACCCATGTCCGACGCGGAACTGACAGTCACCCTGGACGGCCCGGTGGCCACTGTCGTCATCCACAACCCGGCCCGGCGCAACGCCATGACCCCGGCCATGTGGCGGCAGCTCCCGGTGCTGCTAGACGGCCTGGAGGCGGACCCGGCGGTACGGGTGCTGGTCCTCACCGGCGCGGGCGGCACGTTCTGCGCCGGCGCCGATCTGGGCGACCTGGACGAGCTGCTGGCAGCCGGTGACGGCAGCATCGCGGTGGCCGCCGAGGAACGGCTCGCCGCGTTCGGCCGCCCCACAGTCGCCGCGATCGAGGGCGCCTGCGTGGGTGGCGGCTGTCAGCTCGCCGTCGCCTGCGACCTGCGCCTGGCCGCGGCGGACGCGCGGTTCGGCGTACCCCCGGCCCGGCTCGGCCTGGTCTACCCGGCACCGACCACGCGGCGGCTGGCCGCGCTGGTCGGCCCGTCGGCGGCCAAGCACCTGCTGTTCACCAGCGAGCTGGTCGACGCCCAGCGGGCGCTGCGGATCGGCCTGGTGGACGAGGTGCTGCCGGCCGGTGAGCTGGCCGGGCGGGTGGCGGCGCTGACCGCCACCGTCGCCGAGCGGTCCCGGCTCACAGTGACCGCCGCGAAGGAGATCGTCGACGGGCGCGCCGACGCCGACCGGCTCGCCTGGTGGCACGACCAGGTGCGGGACAGCGGCGAGGCCCGCGAGGGCGTGGCCGCGATCAACGAGCGCCGCCCGCCGCGCTTCGGCTGGACGCCGCCCGCCGTCTGACCGGCCGGCAGGCGTCAGCCGCGAACGGCCGGCCGGCACGGTCCGCCGTCACCGCGACGCGCGGTCCGCGCTGACGTGGGCCAACAGCTCGTCCACCGACCACTGGTCGGAGGCGTGTTCGCCGTGTTTCTCGGCGAGCACCCGCCCGTCGGGTGCGATCAGGAAGTCGGCCGGCAGCCCGAGCCGCCCGCCGTGCGGGGAGGTGGACGGCAGTCGCTCCCGGCCGCGCAGCACGTGCCAGGTGCCGGTCACCACTGCTCGCAGGATCGGCAGCCAGGCGCGCGGGTCGAGCAGCGACCGCCGCGCCGACTCCACGCCGAACTCCCGGTAGAGCCGCCGGTCCGGATCGGCCACCACGGCGAACGGCAGGTCGGCGATGTGCTCGCGCAGTTCGTCGGCAGGGGAGTGGAAGAGGACCACCTCGCGTACGCCCGCGGCCTCGATCTCGGCGTGCCGGCGGACGATCGAGCGCAGGTGGAGGTTGCAGACCGGGCAGCCGGCGAAGCGCCGGAACTGGAGGTGGATCAGGCGGTCCGGATCCGGCAGGTCGATCCCGGTGCCGGTCACGCTGGTCAGGTGGCGGGGGGTGACGACGTCCATGCGCGCTCCCGTTGTAGGCGTACGACGTACTCCTACAACCGTAGGCGTATCTTGTACGCTGTCAAGGTCATGCCCCGTCCCCGTTCCCTGACCCCGGCCCGGCTCGCCGACGCGGCGCTCGCGGTGCTCGACCGGGACGGCCTCGCCGGCCTCACCATGCGCGCAGTCGGCGCGCAGCTCGGCACCAGCACGATGGGCCTCTACCGCTACGTCGCCGACCGGGACGAACTGGAGGCGCTCGTCGTCGAGCGGGTCCTCGAACGGGTGGACACCCGTCCGCCGGGCGACGTGCCGTGGCCGGACGGCATCCGGGACCTGGCCGACCGGGTCCGCCGCGCGGTCGGCGTCCATCCGGCAGTGGTGCCGTTGCTCCCCGCGTACCGGCACCGCTCGCCGACGATCCTGCGCTGGGGCGAGGCGGTGCTCGCGGTGCTGACAGGGGCCGGCTTCACCGGCGTCGGACGGGTGATCGCGTTCCGCGCCCTGCTCGGCTACGTGGTCGGCGCGATCCAGATGGAACACCTCGGCGCGCTCGCCGGCCCCGGCACGGCAGTCATCGCGGCGCTGCCCCGCGACGAGTTCCCCCTGCTCGCCGCGACCGCGCGCGAGGCCGGCGCGGTCGCACCGGAGGACGAGTTCGGCGGTGGGCTGGACCTCCTGCTCGACGGGCTGGCCCGGCGTCTCGACAGCTAGGCGACTTGGTGGGACCGGCGGGCGCGGCGCCGGGGCTCACCCCCGGCACCGCCCCCTGTGCCCGCCGGCCGTCCGTCACCGCGCCAGTGCGGCCCAGCTCGGCGTCACCGGCTCCCGCCGCAGCGGCATGCCCGCCTCGGCCGGGGTCCGGTCGCCCTTGCGCTGGTTGCACGCGTAGCAGGCGGCGGTGGTGTTCCCCCAGGTGTTCCGGCCACCGCGCGAGCGGGGCAGGATGTGGTCGATCGTGCTCGCCGCGCCGTCGCAGTACGCGCACTTCCGCCGGTCGCGCGCCAGCACCCCGGCCCGGGACCAGGCCGGGCCGGCGCTGAACCGCCAGCGGGTCACCACGTACCGGACGAGGCGGACCACACGCGGCAGCGGGAAGACGCCGATGACCCGGTCGGGCTCGGCCTCGTGGATCTCGGCGACCCGGCGGCAGAGCATCCGGATCGCGTGCTTGACGGTGACCCGGTGCAGCGGGCCGAGGTCGGCGTTGACGACGAGGACGGCGTCCACCGGGTTCTCCCTTCACGATCGGCGGTACGGCGACGAAAAAGCCGCCCGGTCCACGGGGACCGGGCGGCGACGACGGGGACGCGCGAGGCGCGTCAGTCGTGCCCTCCGGGCCAGGGACCGTGTTCCCGGCAGCCGTCGCCGAGCAGCCACGACGTCATCGTGGTGGCGGGTCGTAGCGACATCGACGGCTCCCGGAGCGGTGGTTGACCTTGCGCGCTCACGGTAGATCGATCCGGGAATCGTGGGCAACGTATTTCGATCCGTCGTCGGCGGGCCGCCGCTGCCGTCCGGCCCGGCCGGCGCGCCTCGCGGCGGCGAGCGGCCGGTCGATGCGGGCGGTCATCTGCACCACCAGCTCGCTGTCCAGCAGCGGGCGGTTCACCTCGGCCGCCACCGACAGCGTGGGCGTGGAGATCGACCGCCAGATCGCTGTGAGCCCGGCGCCCAGACCGACGAGCGCCACCGCCGCCCGGGTGGTGGGGGAGCCGGCCGCCGCGGCGGCGCTGACCCCGACGACCGCCAGCAGCACCACCAGCAGGGGTGCCAGCACCGGCCAGAAGATCCCACGGGCGGCCTGCGCCACCAGCTTCCGGTCCCGGATGACGACGTTGCGGGCGATCACCGCCCAGTTCTCCTCGTCCAGCAGGTCGCGCGGGTGCAGGCCGCCGGTCAGTACGTCCTGCCACAGGTCGCCCTGGTTGCGCAGCTCGCGGGCCAGCTCGGCGAGCCCGGCCTCGCCCGGGTCGCCCACAGTGGCACGACCGACAGCCGTCGCCCAGGCGGCGAGCGAGCGGCGCACCACGGCGGCCGAGTACGGCGGCAGCACGCTCGCCAGCTCGTCCAGCCACCTGCTGATCTGGAGATGCCGGCCGCCGAAGCGTGCGGCGAGCTGGCCGGCGTCGCCGCGCCGCACGGTGTCGGCGAGCGAGCGCCCGAGCCGGTACGCCACACCCACCCGGTGGTTCGTCGCCATCGTCCAGCGCAGCACGTCGATGTTGAGGTCGTCGAGCGCGCGCAGCAGCGTTTCCCGGCCCGCCTCGGTGGCGCCCCGGGCGGCGGCGGTGGACGGCACCGTACGGCCCGCAGTGGTCAGCGGCGCGATCTGGGCCAGCGCGACGTCCACGCCGTCGAGGTACATGCCGAGCCGGTGCCGCCCGGCCAGCTCGGTCAGGTTCGACAGTTTCGGCGGCGCGGGCGCCGGCCGGTGCCCGTCCCCGGTCAGGTCGGCGGTCTGCGCGTGGTGGTAGGCGTCCGCCATGGACCAGCCGAGTCGCAGCGCGGTGACCACCGCGGTCCGTTCGTCCCGCGGTGTCCCGTGCTCCTCGTCGCGCCGATCCCGCGTCGCGGTGCTCACCGCCCGACCTCCCGTGTCGCCGGATCAGTCGAGCGTAGAGCCGATTTTATGTACTTATGACCGTTTTCGGCCCAGCCTTGCCGGCCAGCAGGCCGCGCGGCCGGATCGACCGGACCGGCTCGGCCGCCGCGCCCTCGGCACGGAGGATGTGGTTCGCGGCGATGATCCCGGTGGCCGCCGACCGTTCCATCAGCGCACTCGGGAAGTCGGTGCGGATGCCGTCCCCGGCCAGGTAGAGGCCCGGCGCGTCGGTCTCCACTCCCGGGCGCCAGGCGTGGCTGCCAGGCGTGAACGCGGGCGCCTGCGCCTCGACGCGGGCCCGCAGCTCGCGTACCCGAAGGTCGGCCACCTCCGGCCAGAGCGCGGTCAGCTCCCGCAGCATCCGGGCGGCCAGCTCGTCGGCCGGCACGTCCGGCTCGCAGGCGTACGCGTGCAGCTCCACCACCGAGCCGCCTGTGCGCTCGGCCCAGCGGCGGGGCTCGTCCTCCAGCCGGTGGTAGAGCGTCACCGAGTCCAGCGTGGGCTGCCGGGAGACGCCGCTGAACACCGCCCGGTCGGCCCGGACGTCCCCGTCCATCCAGTAGCGCGCCACCGCGTACGGCGGTCCGGGTCTGCCGAATGCGGGCATCCGCGCCACCAGCTCGGGTGCCGCCGCGGCCAGGCCGGGCGAGGCGTCGACGAGCGCGGCGAGCGCGGGCGGGTCCACCGCGAGCACCACGTGCGGCGCCTCCCAGACGTCGCCGTCCGCGCCGGTCACCCGCCACCCCGCCGGGGTACGGTCCAGCCGGGCCGCCGCCGCGCCGGTCAGCACCCGGCCGCCGTGCTTCTCCACGTGCCGGGTCAGCGGCTCCCAGATCGCCGTGCCGTAGTCCCGGTCCGGGCAGTCGAAGGCCAGCCCCTCCGGGTTGCCGAGCAGGTAGAAGTGGAACTGCGCGATCATCTCGGCGGCCGACATCTCCGCCTCGTGGTTGAAGAACGAGTGCGAGAAGACCTCGAACAGCATGGCCCGCGCCCGGTCCGGCAGCCGCAGCGAGGTGAGCAGATCGTCGGCGGTCCGCTCGTCGAACTCCTCGTAGGTGCGTACCGGGTCGTAGGTGAGCAGCGGCAGCGCCGCGTCCCGGTCCATCGTGCGCAGGTCCGCCAGGCGCAGGCTCGGGCTGCGCAGCAGCAGCGCCAGTAGGTTCGCCGGCGGCGCGGGCGGCAGCTTGCCGAACTCCTCCGTGGGCCACTGCTCGGACAGGATCGGGTAGCCCGGGATCGGCTTGAGGAAGCCCAGCGCCGGGTCGACGCGGCGCAGGATCGACCGCCAGTTCCAGTACTGCCGGAAGAACGCGTGGAAGCCGTGCTCGTTGCGCTGGACGCCGTCGGACAACTCCTCCGGCCAGGCGCCGAGCCGCCCGCCGAGGTGCGGCGCCGCCTCCAGCACCGTCACCGCCACCCCACGCTCCGCCAGCACCACCGCCGCCGACATGCCGGCGATGCCGCCGCCGACCACCAGCGCCGGGACCGGGCGCGGCACGCGGTCGGCGCCACCGCCGCCCGGGTCCACCACGTGCTCGCGTACGCCGATCAGTCGACCTACCACTTGCGACAGACCCACGGGGCATCCTCCAGTCGGCGGTCCCCCCAGTCTGCCCGAGGTGAAAGGAAGGGGCCCCTTTTAACGCATACGGATGTGCGGGGCCCCTTCTTAACGCCGCGTCGCCCCGTGCTGGGTGCGCCGCGCGGGTGTGTGGGGCGAGGTGTTAACAAGGGGCCCTTCCTCTACCGCAGGCGTTAATAAGGGGCCCTTCCTTTCACGGCAGGCAGCGGCGGGGGCGGTCCGACGGGGGCCAGACGTACTCCAGGTCGGGGGAGACGTCGGTGAACAACCGTGCATAGTGGGCGGGGTCCTTGCGCAGCAGCGACGACCGGTGGCTGCGGTGCAGGTCGTCGCGGCCCAGCCAGGGCGGCAGCTCACCGGCGGCGGCCAGCTCGTCCTGGGTCCGGATCACCGAGATGCCGCAGGCGGCGGCGAGGTCGGTGGCGAGCGTCCCGGCGCAGGTGTCGGCCCGGCCCGGCTCGCACCACACCGCGCACATGTCCAGCCCGTACCGGGTCAGCGCCTCCTCGTACCCGGCCCACATCTTCACCGCGGGGTGGTTGCGCCAGCCGTAGTCCGGCCGGGTCAGCCCGCGCAGCACCTGGATCGCCTCCACGCGCTGCTTGCCCAGCCGCTTCTGGTCCAGCGTGCGCGCGCTGGCCAGGAAGTCCGGATACGGCAGGAACGTCTGCATGGCGGTGCTCTACCCGTACCCGGCCGTGCCATGCGTTCATGATCGCCGGGGCTGCGCGGATCGCGAGCGGCTGACTACGATCCGGACATGGCCGAGCCACTGCGCGACCGCGCGCGCCGCGCAACCGGCTGGCGGCTCCGGATGAACGGTGACGAACGCCCCCACTACGTGGTCTGCGGCTCCGACCCGCTCGCCTACTGGGTGGTCCGGTCGCTGCTCGCCACCGACAGCGCCGACGGCCGGGTGCGGGTCACGCTCGTGGTGCCGGGCCGCCGCCGGTCCGAGGGCCCCGACGGCCGGGACGTGCCGGGGGTACGTGTGGTCACGGCGGAGCGCCTCGACGAGGCCGCGTTCCGCCGGGCCGGGCTGGCCGGCGCTGCCGGGCTGGCCCTGCTGCACCAGGACGACGTGGGCAACATGCACGCCGCGCTCTGCGCGCAGGAGGTCGAGTCGCGGCTGCGCCTGGTGGTGCGGATGTTCAACACCAACCTGGCGGACGGGCTGCGGCAGCTCTTCCCCGACTCGGCGGTGCTCTCGGACGCCTCGATCGCCGCACCCGCCTTCGTGGCCGCCGCGCTGGGTGAGGTGGCGCCGACCCACTTCCGGCACGCGGGGCGCACGCTCTACGTGGCCCGCCGCGACGACGTACGCCAGCAGGACGTGGTCTGCGGCCTTGCTGTCACCACCGATCCGGACCTGGTCCGGGTGCTGCCCGCTGACGAGGCGGCGGCTGACGTGGTGCTGGCCGAGGCGACCGGGCGGCCGGCGGGCACCGAGGTCGCCGCGCGGCGGCTGGTACGGGCGCGGCGGCGCCGGCAGCCGGTCGCCGTCCTGCTGCGCGCGGTCCGTCACTTCGCCACCCGCAAGATCGGTATCGCGGTGCTGGTGCTGCTCGGGGTGATCGCGGCGCTGGGCTGGCTCAACGCGCGGGCCGCCGACGTGAGCTGGAGCGAGGCGGTCTACCTGACGCTGGTCACCACGCTCACCGGCCAGGATCCGGACGTCAACAAGCCGGTCGCGGCCCAGGTGATGCAGGTGGTGCTCAACCTGGCCGGGCTGGCGTTGATCCCGCTGATCACGGCCGCGGTGGTCGACGGCATCGTCAACGCCCGGCTGGCGCTGCACGCGGGCCGGGTCCAGCCGGACCGTTCCGGGCACGTGGTGATGGTCGGGCTGGGCAACATCGGCACCCGGGTGATGGCGCAGTTGCACGACTTCGGTGTCGAGGTGGTGGCGATCGACAAGAACGCGGACGCGCGCGGCGCCCCGCTGGCGCGCCGGCTGGGGGTGCCGCTGATCGTGGGCGACGCGGGCCGGGAGGAGACGCTCCGGTCCGCCTCGGTGGACACCTGCCAGGCGCTCGTGGTGGTGTCCACCGACGACGGGACGAACCTGCGAGCGGCGCTGATCGCCCGGTCCCTCGACCCGGATCTGCGCGTGGTGCTGCGGCTGTTCGACGGCGACTTCGCCGAGCGGATCCAGCAGGCGTTCGGCATCGGCATCTCGCGCAGCGTGTCCTATCTGGCCGCGCCGGCGTTCGCGGCGGCCCTGCTGGATCGCGCTGTGGTCGCCACCATCCCGGTCGACCGGCACGCGCTGTTGGTCACCGAGGTGCCGGTGGTGGCCGGTTCGCCGCTGGACGGGAGTCCGCTGAGCGCGGTGGCCCGGCCCGGCGAGGTACGCCTGCTCGCGCACACCCGACCGAGCCAGAAGGCCGACTGGTCGGCCGACCCCCGCATGGTGATCCAGGCCGGTGACCGGCTGACTGTGGTGGCCCGGCGGGCCGGGCTGACCGCCCTGCTCCGGGAGACCACGCCCGCGCCGCCGCCGGCACCCACCGGCCCGCCCGCCGCACGCCGCCCGCAGGAGTGACCGGACGCGCCAGCGGTGACGGCCGCCGGGCGCCTCAAGGCCGCCGGGCGCCTCAAGGGCAGCCGGCGCATCAAGGCGGCCGGGCCGCGTCAAGGCGGCCGGGCCGCGTCAGGCAGGTCGACGACGGCTGCGGACCGCGTACCCGAGCGCGCCGAGGGCGAGCACGCCGAACCCGGCGAGGACGCTCGGCAGCGGCAGGTTGACCGCCAGCACCAGGCAGCCGACGAGCCCGAGGGCGGCGAGCAGCCGTACCGGGACGCGCCGGGCCGGGTCCGGGCCGAGCGTCAGCGCCGACGCGTTGGTGATCGCGTAGTAGACCAGCACCGTGCAGCTGGAGAAGCCGATCGCGCCCCGGATGTCGCCCACTGTCACCACGGCGGCGACCACGGCGGCCACCGCCAGCTCGGCGCGGTGCGGCACCCGGTGGCGCGGATGGACCGCTGCCAGCGCGCCCGGCAGATCGTGCCGCCGGGCCATCGCCAGCATCGTGCGGCCGACGCCGGCCAGCAGCGACAGCAGCACCCCGGTCACCGCGACTGCGGCGCCGGCCCGGACCAGCCAGGCCAGGCCCGGGTGCCCGGCGGTGGTCACCACCTCGACCAGCGGCGCGTCGGTGGACGCCAGCCGGTCGGCGCCGAGCACGCCGAGCGCGACCACTGCCAGCGTCAGGTAGATCGCCAGCACCGCGCCGAGCGCCAGCGGCATCGCCCGGGGGATGGTGCGCTCCGGGTCGCGGACCTCCTCGCCCAGCGTGGCGATCCGCGCGTACCCGGCGAAGGCGAAGAACAGCAGGCCGGCGGCGGTCAGCACGCCGCCCGCCCCGATTCCGGCCGGCGCGGTGAGCCGGTCGGCCGCCACCTGCGGCGCGCCGGTCACCGCCACCACGGTGAGCACCGTGAGCACCACGGCGACGAGGACCCGGGTGGCGGTGGCGGTCTTGCCGATGCCGCGCAGGTTCACCGCTGTCACCGCCACCACCGCGAGGACCGCGACGAGCCGCGCCCGCCCCGGCCACAGGTACGCCCCGACGGTCAGCGCCATGGCCGCGCAGCTCGCCGTCTTGCCGACCACGAATCCCCAGCCGGCGAGGAAACCGGCGAACGGGTGCAGCCGTTCCCGGCCGTAGACGTAGGTGCCGCCGGACTCGGGGTAGCGGGCGGCGAGCCGGGCCGAGCTGGTCGCGTTGCAGTAGGCGATGAAGCCCGCGACGGCCAGCGCGACCAGCAGGCCCGGACCGCCCGCGGCAGCCGCGGCCGGTGCGAAGACCACGAAGACGCCCGCGCCGAGCATCGAGCCCAGACCGATGACCACCGCATCGGGTACGCCGAGTCGCCGCGCCAGTTGTTCCACACCGGCAGCCTAGGGCGCTCAGGTGAACGGCAGGTGCCCGCCGCCCGGAAATTGACGAAAATGATTTGCATAATTAATCGACGTTCAGCGGTGGCCGATCGCCGAACCCCTCGGTAGAGTCGTTTACGCAGGTCAAAGCGGGAGCGAATCGCTCCGCCAGCGCGGTTCGCAAATGTTCCGTGCCGATTATCCGATGGCGATGATCAGATTCTTTCTGCGTCGATCGGGCAATGGTGCCCTCGAATCGGCTCCGGCAATTTCGGGAACGTCTTCTCCGCGAACGCGGGAGGTACCGCACATGACGCTTTTCGGCTGGGACGCCAGTGACTACGACGTCGACCGGGGGTTGACGGCCGACCGGATCCGGGACGCCCGCGCCGCGGGCATCGACTTCATGACCTACAAGGGCACGGAACAGTCGCGCGACGGCACGTTCCACAGCCAGTACTACGGGGTGATGCTCACCGCCGCGAAGGACGCGGGCATCCCGTTCCTGGGCATGTACGTGGTGGTGCACTCCGACGTCTCCATCGAGGACCAGGCCAGCACCGCCATCGACTACGCCGACAAGCACACCCCCTGGTGGCGCACGTACGACGGGTTCTTCTGGCAGATCGACCTGGAGCGCTGGCCGACCGACGACGTGCCCCCGCACATCGGCGTCGACGTGGGCCGGGAACTGGAGGAACGCACCGGCAAGGTGGCGGTGATGTACGCGTCGCGCGGCCAGTACGGCGACGACGACCTGGGCGACTTCCCGCGCTGGAACGCCGACTACCCGTACCGGGCGGCCGAGGACTTCAAGGCCGCGTACGCGCGGGCCGGCGGGGACTCCGGCCCGGGCTGGACGCGCTACGGCAAGCCGGCGGAGACGCCGCGGATCTGGCAGTTCACCGATTCGGCGATCATCGGCCGCCAGCACACCTGCGACGCGGACGCGTTCCGCGGCACCGCCGACGACTTCGCGAAGATGATCGGGGAGAAGACGTCCACGCCGACGAAGCGGGACGTGATAGCCACCTTCCACAGCACCGCGCACGCCGGCGACACGCTCGACACCACCGACCGGTTCCACGCCATCCGCTGGGCCACCGGCCTGTACCACTGGACGGTGCCGGAGACCGGGCTGGTGAGCATCCAGGCGACAGTCGACCTGCGCGGGTTGCGACGTGACGACCTGGTCCGGATACGCGCCGAGTACACCCGGCCCGGAGACGCGGAGAACGACACCCCGTTGCTGCGGCAGGAGCGGGTGTCGGTCGACCCGGATACCACCGGCGGGGTGTTCGTGGTGAGCACGCCGGACGAACGGGTCGAGCTGCCGAAGGGCACCCAGATCCGCGTCCAGGTGGCGGTGCGGCCGGCGGACGACGACCACCGCCGCAGGCTGACCTACAGCACCCGTACCCGGATCAGCATCGTGGAGATCCGGACGGCAGGCTGAGCGCCGTGCCCGCCGTTCCACACACCGGAGGCCCGGGTCCCCCGGGTGAACGGCCGGTGCCGCCGGCAGGATTCCGCCGGCGGCACCGGGATCGGGTTCAGCAGGGCCCGTTGTCGGTCCACACGCCCTGGCTGTTGGTCCCCGGCACGTCTCCCTGGGTCCACCACCGGGAGGTCCACCGGTGTCCGCCGTAGGACACCACGGCGCCTCCGGGGTACGCGGTGCCCGCGGCCCAGGCCGGCGCGGCACATGCACCGCCGGTGGGTGACGGCGAGCCGGTGGGCGTCGGGGAGGTGGTCGGCGTCGGGGAGCCCGTGCAGGCACCCTGGTCTGCCCAGACCGCGGCGCTGCCCGGCGTCTCGCCCTGGGTCCACCACTTCGCGCTCCAGGTCCGTCCGGCGTGCGAGACGGTTGCACCGCCGGAGTACGCGGTGGACGCCGACCAGGCCGGCGCGGTGCAGGTGCCCCCGCCGGGTGGGACGGAACCGCTCGGGCTGGGCGACGGCGTGACCACCTCGCCACCACGTGCCCAGTCCCCGGCCAGCGCGTACGTCTGGCCGCCGAAGGCGAGCGTGAAGTTGGCCGGGCCGGAGATCGGGAGCTGATAGTTGAGCGTCACCTCGGCGTACGAGCCGGGCGCGATTGCGGCCGGCACGGTGAGGCGTACCCGGTTGTGGTCGCCCTTCAGGCCGCCCACGTTGCTGCCGGTGTGGCCGGTGGTGACAGTGGTGAGCGCCCAGCCGGACTGCTGGCTGAGCGTGGCCGGGGTGGTGGTGGGATAGTCGAACTCCAGGTGCGCGCCGGCCGGGATCGGTGCGCCGGTGTTGTTGGTCAGCCGCAGCTCGGGGTTGATCGGGTAGTTGTTGTCGCCGAGCGCGAAACCACCCATGCCGACCGCCACGTCCAGCGTCCGGGTGGGCATGGTGATGCCCGCCTTGCGGGCGCCGTACGCCGGTGCGGCCTTCAGCCGGTCGTAGAGCAGCGTGGTCAGCGTGTCGCCCATGCCGTACCGGCCCTTGGCGGAGTCGTAGGCGTAGTCGCCGGCGAGTTCCCAGATCATCACGCCGCCGAGGCCCTTGGCCGCGACGTAGTCGGCCTTGGCGGCGAGCGACTGGTCGTCCTCGGTGGAGAGGAAGACCTTCTTCTCCGCGTTCCACAGCCAGGGCGCGACCAGCGCGGCCGAGTAGTTACGGGCGTAGCTGCCGCTGATCCGGTCGGCCGGGTCGGTGGCCGGGGTGAGGCCGTATCCGGCCAGGTAGTCGCCGGTGATGCCGGCCTGGAGGTTCTTCGCGTGCCACATCGGGTTGGCGCCGCCGGGCACCTCGTTGCCGGCGGCGTCGAGGTCGTGCCAGAGGTTGTCGATGCCGACCGCGCCGTTGCCGCAGGGGGTGGTGGAGCCGATCGAGCCGCCGGTGCCGGCCGGACACTTGGTCTGGTCGGGCAGCGCCGCCCGTCCCCACAGGCCGTTGGTGCCGCCGGTGACGCCCTGCCAGCCCCGGGTGTAGTAGGGCACGCCGATGTTCACCCTGCCGCTGGGCAGCGCGCCCCGGAAGTAGTGGTACGCCCAGTCGGTGTTCAGGTAGCCGATGCCGGAGTAGGCGCCGTACACGCCGCCCGCGGCCAGCTCGGCGTCGTCGCCGTTGTCGTAGAGCGCCGCGTTCGGCCCGACGAAGTGGTTCCATGCGCCGTGCAGGTCGTAGGACATCGCGTTGACGTAGTCGAGGTACTGCAACGCCTGGTAGGACTCCATCCCGCGCAGCAGCCAGCCGGACGCGGGCGCGGCCACGGTGAGCAGGTAGTGCCTGCCGTCGGTGGCGGCGGCCCGGTCGAGCTTCTCCCGCAGCGTGCGCATCAGCACCTGGTACGAGGCGTTGAGACCGGCCCGCTTGGCGTCGGCCTGGGCGAAGTCGAGCGGGTTGCCGGCCTTGTTGTTGGAGGTGGGGTACTCGTAGTCGATGTCCACCCCGTCGAAGCCGTACGTGCGCAGGAACGTCACCACCGAGTCGGCGAACGTGTTGATGCCGGCGGTGTTCACCGTGTTGGTGCCGGTGGTGGTCATCCGGTAGAAGCCGCCGGAGTCGATGCGGTTGCCGCTGTCGTCGATGAAGCCGCCGGTCTCGGCCCAGCCGCCGACGCTGATCAGCGTGCGGACTCCGGGGTTCTGCTTCTTGTACTTGTTGAGCAGGTTGAAGTGCCCGGTGTACGGCAGGGCCGGGTCCATCTCGGCGCCGGCCACGCCGGGCCAGGTCATGTTCGTCGCCGGGTTGTCCGGGGCGCCGGGGTCGCCCACGGAGATGCGGTTGCCGCCGTCGACGTGGGCGAACGCGTAGTTGATGTGGGTGACCTTCTGCCAGGGGATCTGGTTCACCAGGTAGGCCGGGGCGCCGTTGCGGCCGGTCCGCCAGCTGGTGAAGTAACCGATGATCCGGCGGGTGTGGTCCGCACCCATCTTCTCCCGGCCCGCGGTGTCGTAGACGGTGCAGTAGGGCACCGAGACCCCGGGCGTGCGGTAGAGCCCGTCGGGCCGGCACGCCTCGTCGTCGGCGGCGGCCGACCGGGCGTCCGGGGCGGCCACGACCACCGCCGTCATCGCGGTCAGCAGACCGGCGGCGCCGGCCGACAGCCAGCGGCTGATTCGTCTCGCCAGCACGCGCACCTCCTACATTTAACAAACTTAACTGTTAAGGTTGCTAAATGTATACCGGTGTCGATACGCCGAGACAAGAGGCGGACTGCTAGTCGAGATGCTCCGCCGGCCGGGCCCAGCCGTGGAGCCGCGCCGGCAGCGGCAGGCTGTTCCAGGGCACCCGGTGCAGCAGGCGGTCCAGCAGCAGGCCGAGCAGCAGCCCGGCGACCGAGTCGGTCAGCCAGTGCCAGCCCAGGTAGACGGTGGTGCAGAAGACCACCGCCGGTGGCACCACCCGGACCACTGTGACCAGTCGGGGCGGCACTGTGCGGCCGAGCGTACGCACGATCGGGGCCAGCAGCAGGGCCAGGACGCCGTACCAGACGATCGAGTTGGCGACGTGCCCCGACGGGTACGACTGCGCGAAACGCACCGGCAGGTCGTGCTGGAACAGCGGCAGCGTCTGCTCGGGCGACAGGAACGGCTCCTTGACCGAGGCACTCGGCGCCGGGCGGGCCGTCCACACCTTCAGCGGGCCGATCGTGAAGAACGTGAGCACGAACCCGGCCACCGGCGGCAGCAGCGGCCGCACCGAGCGCAGCCGCCACGCCAGCAGCACGCCCAGCCCGGCCGCGAGCAGCGTCAGCGGCGTGCCCTGGCCGAGCAGGTTCAGCGTCATCGCCACCCAGCGGGCGGCGGCCGGGCGGTTCTCGTCGGACCAGTCGGCCACCGCCCGGTCGAGGTCGAACAGGTGACCGGAGGCGAGCGCGACGGTCAGCGCCACCACTGCCGCGAGCAGCAGCAGGTCGAACCACCACCCGGCCGGCCGGACGGGCCGCAGCCGCAGGTCACCGCGTACCCCCGAGGTCTGACGCACGCGACCACGCTACCGGCCGCCGGCGGCGGCGGGGCGGCGCGGGCATCGGCGGCTGTGTGCCCAACCACGAAGGGAAGCGCGGCGCGGGGGTCAGCGGTCACACTGGTTGCCGTGCGGATCACCTCGGCTCTCGTCGACCCGGCGCTGCTCGACCTCCCCTGGTCGACACCGCTGGAGCAGTGGCCTGCCGAACACCTGGTGGCGCTGCCGCAGGGCATCTCCCGGCACATCGTGCGGTTCGTCCGGCTCGGCGGGTACGTCTACGCGGTGAAGGAAACCGGCGAGCGGGTCGCCGAGCGCGAGTACGACCTGCTGCGGGCGCTGGAGCGGATCGACTTCCCGTCGGTCGAGGCCATCGCGATCGTGGCCGACCGGCAGACCGACGACGGCGAACCGCTGGACCCGGTGCTGATCACCCGTCACCTCCAGTTCTCGCTGCCCTACCGGGCGCTGTTCTCCAACACGCTGCGCCCGGAGACCATGAACCGGCTGCTCGACGCGCTGGCCGCGCTGATCGTGCGGATGCACCTGACCGGCTTCTTCTGGGGCGACTGCTCGCTGTCGAACACGCTGTTCCGGCGGGACGCGGGCGCGTTCGCCGCGTACCTGGTCGACGCGGAGACCGGCGCGCTGCACCCGTCGCTGTCGAACGGCCAGCGCGGCGAGGACCTGGAGATCGCCCGGGTCAACATCTTCGGCGAGGCGCTCGACCTCCAGGCCGCCGGCCTGCTGCACGAGTCGATCGACCCGGAGGTGGTCTGCGAGGAGGTCGTGCAGCGCTACGAGCGGCTCTGGCACGAGATCACCTACGAGCAGCAGGTCGAGCGCGCCGCCCGGCACGACATCGAGGGGCGCATCCGCCGCCTCAACGAGCTGGGCTTCGACGTGGCCGAGGTGGCCATGTCGACAGTCGACAACGGGCGCTACCTGGTCCGGCCGAAGGTGGTCGACGCCGGCTACCACACCCGGCGGCTGCTGCGCCTGACCGGCCTGGACGCGGAGGAGAACCAGGCCCGCAGGCTCCTCAACGACCTCGACGCCTACCGGCTGGAGAGCGACCTGACTGACGAGCAGCAGGCGGCGCACCGCTGGCTGACCGAGGTCTTCGAGCCGGTGGTCCGGGCCGTGCCTGCGCACCTGCGGAACAAGCTGGAGCCGCAGGAGCTGTTCGCCCAGATCATCGAGCACAAGTGGCTGCTCTCCGAGCAGGCCGGGCGGGACGTCGGGATGCGCCGGGCGGTGCAGTCGTACCTGGCCGACGTGCTCGTGCACCGGCCGGACGAGCAGGCGGTGCTCGGCGTCGAGGTGCCGAGCGCCTGACGCCGGGGGCGGATCACTCCACCCAGTCGCCGCCGCGCATCACCCGCACCACGTTCAGGTCGTCGTCCAACATCACCAGGTCGGCGCGCAGCCCGGCGACCAGCGCGCCCACCCGGTCGCCCAGGCCGATCGCGCGGGCCGGGGTGGTGGCGACCATCCGGCAGGCGTCCGGCAGGGCCACACCCGCGCCGACCGCGTGCCGCAGCGCCGCGTCCATCGTGAGCGTGCTGCCGGCGATCGCGCCGTCACGGCTGAGCCGGGCCACCCCACCGGACACGGTGACCGCCTGGCCGCCCAGCTCGTACTCGCCGTCCGGCATCCCGGCGGCGGCCATCGCGTCGGTGATCAGCGCGGCCCGCTCCGGGCCGGCCACCGACGTGGCGAAGCCGAGCATGCCGTCGTGCAGGTGCACCCCGTCGGCGACCAGCTCGCACACCACGTTCGGGGCCTCCAGCAGCGCCACCACCGGGCCGGGCTCGCGGTGGTGCACCGGGCGCATCCCGTTGAACAGGTGGGTGCCGACCGTCGCGCCCGCGGCCACCGCCGCCCGGGTCTGCTCCCAGGTGGCGTCGGTGTGCCCGACCGCCACGACCACGCCGTGCGACACCAGCAGCTCGATCGCCTCGGTGGCGCCGTCCCGCTCGGGAGCGATGGTGACCATGCGTACGGCGCCGCCGCCCAGCTCGATCAGCTCGGTCAGCTCCGCGGTGGACGGGTCGCGCAGGAACTCCGGGTTCTGCGCGCCGCAGCGGTCGGCGGACAGGTACGGGCCTTCGAAGTGGACGCCGGCGAGCACGCCGGACTCCACCAGCGGACGGTAGGCGGCGGTCGCGTCGCGCATCAGCTCGAACGGGGAACTGACCAGGCTCGCCAGCAGCGTGGTGGTGCCGTGCCCGCTGTGGAACGCGGCAGCCTGCCGGGCCGACTCCGCGTCGCCGGTGGTGAACGTGTGCCCGCCGCCGCCGTGGGTGTGCATGTCCACGAAGCCCGGCACGATCCAGTGGCCGTCGCGCACCGACGGATACTCGGCGACAGCGGTGATCCGCCCGTCGGCGATCTCCACGCAACCCTGCCGGATGACGCCGGTCGGGGTCACCACCTTGCCGGTCACGCGCCGGGTCATCGACTCTCCTTCGCCAGGGTGTCCAGGGCCAGCAGGGCGGCGCCCAGGCAGCCGGCCTCGTCACCGAGGTCGGCCGCGACCAGGCGCGGCTCGCGGTGGAACGTCAGCCGCTCGCGCAACGCCGTCCGCAGCGGGTCGAACAGCCGGGGACCGGCCTGGGCCAGCCCGCCGCCGAGCACCACTGTCGAGACATCGTAGAGCGCCTGCCCGGTGGCGAGTCCGTCGGCGAGCGCCTCGACCGCCTCCTGCCACACCTCCACGGCGAGCGGCTCACCGGCGGCCGCCCGGTCGGCCACCTGGGCGGCGGTGGTGGGCGCACCTGACAGCTCGGCGTACCGGCGTCCGATCGCCGACGCCGACGACACCGCCTCCAGACAGCCGGTCCGCCCGCACCCGCAGCGCGGGCCGCCGGGGCGTACCAGGATGTGGCCGATCTCCCCGGCGGCGCCGTGCGCGCCGGTGGCGGCCGACCCGTCGACCACGTGGGCGGCGGCGATGCCGGTGCCGATCGCGACGAACAGCACATGCCCGCCGTCCCGTCCGGCGCCGAGCCGGGCCTCGGCCAGGCCGCCCGCCCGCACGTCGTGGCCGAGCGCCGCCGGCAGTCCCAGCCGCGTGCCCGCCAGCTCCCGCAGGGGTACGTCCCGGAAGCCCACGTTCGCCGACCAGACCGCCACGCCGCGCGCCTCGTCGACCACTCCGGGTACGGCGATGCCGCAGGCCACCGGGGTGCGGCCGTCGGCGCGGGCCTTGCCGGCGAGCCCTTCGGCCACGTCGAGGATCGTGCCGACCACGGCCTCCGGGCCGCGCTGCGCGTCGGTGGCGTGCCGTTCGGTGTGCACAGTCGTGCCGTCCGGCCGGACCAGGGCGCACTTCATCCCGGTGCCGCCCACGTCCAGCGCGACGACGACCTCGTCGCCTGCGCTCATGCCGTCTGCCGGCTGCGCATGCGCTCACGGCCCTCGCTGCGCTCGGTGCGTTTGCTCATGCCGTGCCGGCTTCGCATGCGCTCACGGCCCTCGCTGCGCTCGGTGCGTTCGCTCATGCCGTGCTGGCTGCGCATGCGCTCACGGCCCTCGCTGCGCTCGGTGCGTTCGCTCATGCCAGGACCACGGACCGAGTCAGGTGGCGCGGCGCGTCCGGGTCGAGACCGCGGCTGGTGGCGAGCGCGACCGCGAAGCGCTGGGCCAGGATCAGGTCGGCCATCGGGTCGACCGGGTTGCGGCCGGCCGACCAGCTCGTCAGCACCGTGCGCCAGCCGTGCGTGCGGCTGTGCACGAAAGCGGCGCCGGTCGCGGCCACGTCCTCGGGCAGGCCGTCCGGGATCTCGCCGAGCGCCCAGACCAGCCGGCCGGGCGCGGCGACCGAGATCGGGCCGTGCCGGTAGTCCATGGCCGGGTACGCCTCGGCCCAGAACGTGGCCGCCTCGCGGCACTTCAGAGCGGCCTCCTGGGCCAGCCCGACGGTCCAGCCGCGACCGAGGAAGGTGACCTGCTCGATGCCGGCCGGGTCGATCGGCAGCGGGGCGCGTACGGCCACCTCGGCGTCGGCAGCCAGCCGTCCGAGGTCCTCGCCGAGGTGGGCGCGCAGCAGCGCCAGCGCGGTGGTGGCGAAGCGGGTCTGCACCACCGACCGCTCGTCGGCGAAGGGCAGCGCGACCGTGGCGTCGGCGAGCGCGACGGCTGCCGAGTCGGGGTCGCCGACCAGGACCGTGGTGGGGATCCGCCCGCGCAGCGCGGTGAGCAGGTCGAGCACCTCGGTGGTGGTGCCGGAGCGGGTGATCGCGATCAGCCGGTCGTAGTGGCGGCCGGCCGGGAACTCGCTGGCCTGGAAGGCGTCGGTCTCGCCCTGGCCGGCGGCCTCACGCAGCCCTGCGTACGCCATCGCCATGAACCACGACGTGCCGCAACCGACCACGGCGACCCGCTCGCCGGGGCGCGGCAGGTGCTCGGCGACGGTCGGGGCGAGTCCCGCCGCCTCCCGCCAGCAGTCGGGCTGGCTCGCGATCTCCGCGTGCACGTACGCCATGACAACTCCTCCCCAGGGGAGACCTTGCGCAATACGGCGCGATACGGCCGCCTTTCGCGCGTCATTCTGCGCGAAACCTGGTGGTCGTGGCAACCGTCTCTCCGTTCGCGCAGCGCAGGGTTTTGCGCGGACCCAGTTTCGCGCACTACTGTGCACGCAACCGATCACCGTTCACGCACAGTCTGGGGAGGGCCCCGCGGTGGACCGCTACGCGCGCTGGAACGCGCTGCTGGAGATGCTGACCGACAGCGGGCGGGTCACCGTCGAGGAGGCGGCCGAGCGGCTCGACGTCTCCCAGGCCACCATCCGCCGCGACTTCGACCAGCTGGCCCAGCAGCAGATGATCACCCGGACCCGGGGTGGCGCGGTCGCCAACGGCGTCTCCTACGACCTGCCGCTGCGCTACAAGACCGCGAAGCACTCGGCCGAGAAGCAGCGGATCGGCGCGGCGGCCGCCGCGCTCGTGTCGCCGGGCACCGTCGTCGGTCTCAACGGCGGCACCACGAGCACCGAGGTGGCGCGGGCGCTCGCGGTCCGCCCGGATCTCAACACCAGCGCCGAGGGTGCCCAGCTCACAGTGGTGACGAACGCGCTGAACATCGCCAACGAGCTGCTGGTGCGCTCGCGGATGAAGGTGGTGGTGGCCGGCGGCGTGGTCCGGCCGAAATCGTTCGAGCTGGTCGGCCCGCTCGGCGGGGCGCTGCTGCGCGAGGTCACGCTGGACGTGGCGCTGCTCGGCGTGGACGCGATCGACCCGCAGCTCGGCGCCGCCGCGCACCACGAGGGCGAGGCGGCCATGAACAGCCTCATGGTGGCCCGGGCCAAGCGGGTCGTCGTGATAGCCGATTCGTCGAAGCTCGGCGGGCACGCGTTCGCCCGGATCTGCCCGGTGGACCGGGTCGAGACGCTGGTGACCGACTCCGGCGCGTCGCCGGACGTGGTGGCGGCGTTCCGTGAGGCGGGCGTCCACGTCGTCTGCGCCTGACGTGCAAGGAAGGGCCCCTTCTTAACGCCTGCGGTAGAGGAGGGGCCCCTTTTTAACGCGCCGACACTGCATACCGGGTATTGCCTTCCGGTGCATACCGCGTATGGTGTCGCTGACGCCTACTTATCGGGGGAGGTCAGCTGTGTCGGCTGTCCTGGAGATCGAAGGTCTCCGCAAGACGTACCGAAGCCGGAAACGCGGGGTTCGCCACGCGCTCGACGGCTTCGACATGCGAGTGGAAGCCGGCCAGGTGCACGGCTTCCTCGGCCCGAACGGTTCGGGCAAGACCACCACGCTGCGGACGCTGCTCGGCCTGATCAAGCCGAACGGCGGCCGGATGGCCATCCTCGGTCAGGAGCTGCCGCACGCGCTGCCGGCGGTCGCCGGGCAGGTCGGCGCCATCGTGGAGAGTCCGCAGTTCTTCCCGCACTTCACCGCGCGGGACACGCTCGGCCTGCTCGCCCAGGCCGGTGAGCTGCCCAAGCAGCGTGTGGACGAGGTGCTGGAGCTGGTCGGGCTGCGCGACCGGGCCGGCGAGCGGGTCAAGACCTACTCGCTCGGCATGAAGCAGCGCCTCGCGGTCGCCTCCGCGCTGCTCAAGAACCCCAAGCTGCTGATCCTCGACGAGCCGGCGAACGGCCTCGACCCGGGCGGCATCCGGGAGATGCGCGGGCTGATGCGGGAGCTGTCCGAGGCCGGGATGACAGTGGTGCTCTCCAGCCACATCCTGGGCGAGATCCAGCTCATCTGCGACTCGGTCACCATCATCTCACTCGGCCGCCGGGTCGCGTTCGGTCCGGTCGACCAGGTGCTCGCGGCCCACTCCCAGGGTGCCGTGCGGGTACGCCTGGAGGCGGTCAGCGACCTGCCCCAGGCCGCCGACGCGCTCACCCGGGCCGGGGTCCACGTGGCCGCCGAGCCGGACCACCTGATGCTGTCCGGCGTGGACAAGCCGGCCACCGTCAGCCGGCTCCTCGCCGAGCAGGGCCTGTACGTCAGCGAGCTCACCCCGGTCGCCGTCGACCTGGAGAGCGTCTTCCTCGAACTGACCGCCACCGCGCCGGTCCCCGGCCAGCACCGTCAGGTCGATCAGTCCGCCAAGGTCGACCAGACCGGCACCGCAGGAGGTTGGGGCGCATGAGCCTGTTCGTCACCGAGCTGCGCCGGCTCGGCAAGCGCCGGGTGACCCGGCTGATGCTCGTGCTGCTGGTGCTCGGCCTGGCCACCGTCGCGACCGCGTTCAGCTTCTCCAGCGAGAAGCTCTCGCCCGTCGTGGTGGCCGAGGCCGAGGCCAAGGCGAACAACGACTACCAGTCCGCGATGACGGAATGGAAGCGCACCATCGCGGAGTGCGAGGCGGCCCAGGCGCGCGGCGAGAAGACCGAGGAACGGTACGGCCCGAACTGCGGCAAGGATTACCAGCCGCAGCCCGACATGTTCGAGGCGAAGTGGTACCTGCCGTACCAGTTCGACTTCCGGGCCGAGTTCCCCCTGTTCATCGCCGTGTTCGCCGCCTCCGTGGCGCTGTTCGGCTTCATCGTCGGCGCCTCCTTCGTGGGCGCCGAGTGGAACACCGGCGGAATGATGAACCTGTTGCTCTGGCGGCCGAAACGGCTGACCGTGCTGGGCACGAAGCTGGCCGCCCTGCTCACCACCGTGTTCGGCCTGACCGTGGTGCTCGGCGCGCTCTGGACGGCGGCGTTCTGGCTGATCGCCAGCCAGCGCGGCAGCACCGCGAAGATGACCGCCGGAGTGTGGCAGTCGATCGGGCTGGACGGTCTGCGGGCGCTGGGGATGACGCTGCTCGTGGCGGCGGTCGGGTTCGCGCTGGCCTCGCTCGGCCGGCACACGGCGATGGCGCTCGGCGCGGCGGTGGGCATCTTCGCGGTGAGCGAGATCGGCATCCGGATCGCGGTCGCCGTGCTCGGGGTCCAGTTCGGTGACCGGTACGTGCTGTCCACGTACGCCCAGTCGTGGTTCCTGAAGCAGGCGGAACTGTTCGACTACGACACCTGCCAGTTCTCCCAGGGCGCCTGCGAGCCTGCGACGTACGTGGTCACCTGGCAGCAGTCGGCTGTGGTGTTCGGCGTGGCGCTGGTGGGCGCGTTGGCGGCCGCGTTCTGGACGATGCGCCGGCGGGACATCGCCTGACCTGGTCCGCGCCGTCGGCCGGTGCCGGCGGCGCGGACCCCGCGTCCGATGCGGCCGGGGGCGACCCTGGTTACGCTGGGGCTCCCCCGGCCGGCGCGCTCCGCGTGCCGGTCACCCGCCGTCGGAGAGGAGCGCCATGTCCGCCGACGCCTCGCAGCGGGCCGCCGTCGACCGGTCCGGCCCGGCAGCGGGTACGCGCCACGCGGGCGGGACGGTTCCGCCACCGCGCACCGCTCCGCCCGTCGAGTCCACCGCACCGTCGGAGCCGTCGGAGTCCGCCCGGCCCGCCGAGCCCGCCGCGGCCGGGCCCGCCGCGCCGCCCGTCGAGTCCGCCACCCCGGTCGAGCAGGCCGGTCCAGACGCGGCAGAGGCGGCCGCTGTAGGCACGACGCCGGCCGGCCTGACCGAGCGGGAGCAGCGGATCCTCGCGTTCGAGGCGCAGTGGTGGAAGCACGCCGGCGCCAAGGAACAGGCCATCCGGGACACGTTCGGGCTCTCCGCGACCCGCTACTACCAGCTGCTCAACGCCCTGCTCGACCAGCCGGCCGCGCTCGCCGCCGAGCCGGTGCTGATCGGCCGGCTGCGTCGGCTGCGCTCGTCGCGTGCCCGTAACCGGCGCCGCTGACCGGCGTCACTTCTCGTACGTGCGCAACCCGTTGCCGATGGCGAAGAACGTCGGGGCCCACTCACCGATGAAGATGCCCCAGCGGTCCGCCCGCGCCACCCCGGCGCGCTCCATGTGCTTGGAGAGGAACCAGCTGGTCACCGAGAGGCCGATGCTGACGAACCCGGCGAGGTAGGCGTGCTCCGCCCGGATGCCGCCCTCGTGCAACCGCTCCAACATCTCGAACCCCCTGTCGCCGGGACCGACCCGGTCGCGTCCGACGCTACCGAAAGTCCGGAGAAGATGACGCACGGTTACCTCGATCGGGTCGGCCGGCGGATGACCGGCCGCGGTCCGGGTAGGCGGTCCGCGACGACGAACGGAGGCCGACGATGGGGGCACCAGACCGCCGGTACGCGATCGGCAGCAGGCCGGCCCGCCCGGTCGCGGAGGCGCCGGTTATGCGGGTGCGTTCCGCCTCCGACCCGGCGCCCGGCCGACCGGAGAACGAGGACGCGGTCTTCCGGTTCGGCCCGCTCGTCGGCGTCCTCGACGGCGCGACGGTGCCCGAGGGCTTCGACACCGGCTGCGCGCACGGTCCCGCCTGGTACGTCCGGCACCTGGCCGCCCGGATCGGCCTGGCGATCGCGGCCCGCCCCGCCGCCACGCTGATGAGCAGCCTCGCGGCGGCGATCCTCGCGGTGCGGGCCGATCACGGCGGAACGTGTGACCTCGACCATCCCGGCACCCCGTCCTCCACCGTCTGCCTGCTCCGGCACAGCGGCGACCGGGTCGACTACCTGGTGCTCTGCGACAGCCCGCTGGTGCTCGACACCGACCAGGGGATCGAGGTGGTCACCGACGACCGGCTGGCCGACGCGGTGGCGGACCTGCGCCGCAGCGTCGCCGCACTGCCGGACGGCGAGACCGACCCGGTGACCCGGTTCCGGCGCGCGACGACCGTGCAGCGGACCCGGATGAACCGCACCCACGGCTACTGGGCGGCGGCGAGCGACCCGGACGCGGCCTACCACGCGCTCACCGGGACGCTTCCGCTGCGCGGTCCGGGGGCGCTGCGCCGGGCCGCGCTGCTCAGCGACGGCGCCTCCTGCGCTGTCGACCAGTTCGGCCTGTTCGACTGGGCCGGGTTGCTGGAGGTGCTCACCGTGGAGGGTCCGGAAGGGCTGATCGACCGGGTCCGCGCTGCCGAGCGGGACCACCCGGACCGGCTGCGGCGGCACAAGCGCACCGACGACGCCTCGGCTGTGCTCTGCGAGTTCGGCCCTTCGGCGTGAGCACGCTCACGTCGGAACGACCGGTCGGATGACAACGCAGCGTGAGGCGGGAACACCCCGGGGGTACGACCGGACGAGGCGGTCGGCCATAGCGGCAATCCCTCCCCAAAGGGGTGGACGACCCGGACCACGCGCGGCAGACTGCGCGACGTGACGGGTGCTGTACGGCTGGAGCCGGTGGACGAACGGAACCTGGAACCGTTGCTCTCCGTAGCGGCGGCCGAGGCGGAACCGGAGGACGTCATGCCTCCGGTGGACGCCCCCGCGGGCTGGTCGCTGGCCCGCCGCGACGCGTTCCGCGAGTTCCACCGCGCCAGCCTCGGCGGGCTGAACGGCCCGACCGGCACCGCCATGTACGCGATCGTCTCCGGCGGTGAGGTCGTCGGCATGGTGCGGATGACCCGCCGGGACGAGCCGGGAACAGTGGAGACCGGCATGTGGCTCGGCCGGTCCGCGCGTGGCCGGGGCCTGGGCGCCGCGGCGCTGCGGCAGTTGCTGCACGTCGCCGCCGGGGCCGGGATGCACACGGTGGTCGCGAACACCACGCCGGACAACGCGGGGGCGATCTCGGTGCTGCGTAAGTGCGGCGCGGAACTGCGTGAGGAAGACGGAGTGCTGCACGCCCGGATGTCCCTGGATTCGGCCCTGCCGATCCGCTGACCCGCTTCCTTCCCCGATCACGTTTCTCCTGCTCAGAGTCGCCTCGGTGGGTGGTTTCGTGCTTGCACGGAAGTGTTTTGCCGAGGGGGTGACGGGTACTGCCCGCGTCTCCGGGCCCTGACTTTCCCGGGGAGCGCGGAGGAGAGCGGATGAAGAGCGGAACACGGGTGGCGTTCGCCGTCGGTCTCGGCTACCTGCTGGGTCGCCGGAAGAAGATGCGTACCGCGCTGACGCTCGCCGCGGCGGTCGCCGCCGGGCGGGCCAGCCGGCGCCCGGGCGGCCTGAAGCAGCTCGGCGCGGACCTGATGGCCGCGAACCCGCAGCTGCGCAACCTCGGCGGGCTGGCACCGCCGCTGGTGGCCGCGGGCCGCGCGGCCGCGACCGCCGCCGCCGGCAACGGCATCGACGCCATCGGCGGACGACTGCGTGAGGGCGCCGGTGCGTTGCGCCGCAAGGCGGGTACGGGCCGGCCGGACGCCGGGCGTTCCGCGTCGGACGAGGACCGTTCCGGGCCGGGCGCCGAGCGTTCCGCGCCGGACGAGGAGCAGGAACTGGACGACCAGCCCGGCGCGCCGGTGCCGGCCCGAGCCGATCGGGGGCGGTGAGCCGTGGCGACGGGCAGCCTGGCCGACCGGGCCCGCGACCAGATCGGCGGTGAGCTGCGCAACCTCGCCTCCGCGCTCGGTGAGCGGGCCGTGCAGGTGGTCACCGAACGGGTCACCGACGCCACCGGGCGGCTGAGCGAGTACGCGAAGCAGGGCGGCGATCCTGGCCTGGTCGCCGCCGCCACCGGCGCGCAACGGCTCGCCGAGGGTGCCTCCCCGGTGAGGGCGATGTTCCATGCCGGCCTGGCCGGCGGTAAGGAGAAGCTGATGGCGGCGTTCGGTCGCAAGGGTGGCCGGGACGGCGGCCAGAAGCTCAAGGTCACCAACATCGTCGAGACCGTCGAGGTCGGCGTGCCGGTCCGGGTCGCCTACAACCAGTGGACGACGTTCGGCGACTTCCCGAGCTTCATGAAGAAGGTCGAGCAGGCCGACTGCGACGCCGACGAGAAGATGACCTGGAAGGCGCAGGTGCTCTGGTCGCACCGGAGCTGGGAGTCGACGATCGTCCGGCAGATCCCGGACCGGCTCGTCCACTGGCGGTCGAAGGGCGAGAAGGGCTCGGTCGACGGCACCGTCAGCTTCCACGAGGTCGCCCCGGAGCTGACCCGGATCCTGGTCGTGCTGGAGTACCACCCGCAGGGCTTCTTCGAGCACACCGGCAACCTGTGGCGGGCGCAGGGCCGGCGGGTCCGGCTGGAGCTGAAGCACTTCGTCCGGCACGTGATGACCCGGACCGTGCTCGACCCGGACGCGGTCGAGGGCTGGCGCGGCGAGATCGAGGACTCCCAGGTCGTCAAGGACCACGAGACCGCGCTCCGGGAGGAGCGGGGAGACGCCGGGCCGGCCGACGACGAGTACGCCGCCTACGACGAGGGCAACGACTTCGACGACGACGAGTACGCCGACGAGCCGGTCCTGACCGAGCCGGAGCGTGCCCGCAGCCGGACGGCACGCGGGCAGCGCGAACCCGAGCGCCGCCGCCGTGTCCCGGAGAGGCCCCGCCGCCCGGCCGCCCGCCGCCGCGACGAGCGCTGACCGGAGGCGGGCCGGTTCGTCAGGACCGGCCGGTGGCGTACGACTCCAGGTGCGCGAGCTGCACCGGGTCCAGGGAGGGGCGGACCCGGTTCCGGGCCGCCTCGACGTGCGCGGCGGTCACGGTGCTCGCGCTCAGCGACTCCCGCATGGCTGCGAGCGCCGCCTCCCGGATCAGCGCGGCGCAGTCGGCGGCGGAGAAGCCGTCCAGCTCCGCGCCGAGCGCGTCGAGGTCCACGTCCGGCGCGAGCGGGACGTCCCGGGCCGAGGCGCGGAGGATCTCCGTACGCGCCGGGCCGTCCGGCGGCGGCACGTAGACCAGCCGTTCCAGCCGGCCGGGACGCAGCAGCGCCGGGTCGACCAGTTCGGGGCGGTTGGTCGCGCCGACCACCACCACGTTGCGCAGTGCCTCCACCCCGTCCAGTTCGGTCAGCAGCGCCGCCACCACCCGGTCGGTCGTACCGCCGTCGGTGGCCTGCCCGCGTACCGGGGCCAGCGCGTCCACCTCGTCGAGGAAGACGAGCGTGGGTGCGGCCTGGCGGGCGCGGCGGAACAGCTCCCGGACCGCCCGCTCGCTCTCACCCACCCACTTCGAGAGCAGCTCCGCGCCCTTCACCGACAGCACGTTCGCCCGCCCGGACCCGGCCAGCGCGGTCACCAGGTAGGTCTTGCCGCAGCCGGGCGGACCGTAGAGCAGCACCCCGCGCGGCGGCGTCACGCCCAGCCGGGCGAACGTGTCCGGATAGGTGAGCGGCCACAGCACCGACTCGGTGAGCGTCTGCTTGACCTCGTGCAGCCCGCCCACGTCGTCCAGCGTCACCGACGCCAGCTCCAGCGTGGACGCGGACATCGTGGTCGGCCGGACCACCTCCAGCGCGGCGGTGAAGTCGGCCATCGCCACCGTCGGCGTCTCCGCCGTCTTCTGGCGCAGCGCCGCGCGTACCCCTGCCTCGCGTACCAGCGCCGCCAGGTCCGCCGCGACGAACCCGGGGGTACGGGCGGCCACCTCGTCCAGCCGGACGTCACCTGCGAGCGGCACCTCACGGGTCAGCACCGTCAACTGCTCCCGGCGCAGCGCCGCGTCGGGCAGCGGCACGGTGATCCGCAGCGCGAGCAGGTCCGGGCCGCGCAGCGCCGGATCCACCGCCTCGGGGCGTCCGCTGGTGCACACCACAGCGGCACCGGCCCGCAGCGTCTCGGCCACCACCTGGCGGAACACCGTGGCCAGGGGGCCCGGCTCGTCGGCCGGGGCGATCGACTCCACGTCGGTGACCAGCAGCACGGCGGGACCACCGGCGCGTACCGCCGAGGCGGCCTCGCGCAGCCGGCGGGCCGCCGCGTCATTGCTGAGCGCGGCCAGCTCCGGCGCCCAGAGCGGCCGTACGCCCGCGCCGACCCGGGCGGCGACGGCACGCACCAGCGCGGACTTGCCCGAGCCCGCCGGGCCCTCCACCAGCACACCGAGCGAGACGGTGGTGCCGAGCCGGCCCAGCACCTCACGGTGGTGGAAGCCCAGATCCAGCAGTTCGGTCAGCTCCTCGGCCTGGGCGCGCAGGCCGGGCAGCTCGTCCACGTCGGGCGCGTCCTCCGGGCCGAGCAGGTCCCCGTCGGGTTCCGTCCCGGGCGGCGTGGCGGGGGCGGAGAACCGCGCGGGGGAGGCCGAGGACGCCGGGCCGGAGCCGCGGGTGGCGGCGCCGTGCTCCCAGCCCACCACCGTGTCCATGGTGACGAGCGCGCCGACCGCCGGTTCGGCCGACACGACTGTGAGCAGCGTGCTCGTCCAGGCGTACCCGACGGAACTGGCCAGACTGCGCCGCGCGGCCTCGATCAGGCCGCGCACGGCGGCGTCCGGCAGCACGTCCTGCGGCAGCAGCGAGACGTCGTCCCCGGCGGTGACCACCTTGCCCAGCAGCGCGAGCCGCAGCATCTCCGGCGGGACCGCGGCGACCACAGCGGCCGGGCCGGAGAGGGTGAGCCGGCGTGCCGGGGTCGCCGGCAGCGGGCTCACAGTGACCTGGCCGCCGGCCCGCAGGCCGAGGTTGCCCAGCAGCAGGTCGTCGGCGTGCAGCAGGGCGCCGCTGGTGCTCGGCTCGGCGGCGGCCGCGATGCCGGCGGTGACCCGGCGGCCGGTCAGGCGTACCGGGTCGCCGGGGCGCAGCGCCAGCGCGGTGAGCACCTCGGGATGCAGGCGCACCACGCCGCGGCGGGCGTCGAGCGCGGCCGGCCGCAGCGTCGCGGTCAGGGTCAGGTCGGGTTCGGCCACCCGCCGACAGTAGCCGCCCCGATCATCGGGTGCCGGTCAGCGCGGGCCCGGATCGTCCAGCAGCGAGGGGTCGCGCCGGATCATCTCGGCCAGCCGGGCCGCCGGGTCGGACTCCAGCGGGTCGTGGCCGGGCGCGGGCACCGTCTTCACCGACATGGGCCACGCCGGCGGCGGCGCGGGCGGCGCCGCCGTCCCCACCGTCACCGCCGCGCCGGACCAGGAGACCCGCAGCGGGTACGCCTGCTCGCCCAGTTCCACGCGCAGCGTCACGGCCAGCCCGGGGTGCTCCGCCACCACCCTCCGGACCGCCTCGGCGACCTCCTCGACCGGGTCACGCCGAACCGGCGCCTCGCCACCGCGCAGCCGGTACGCGCCGCGCCCCGCCCGCTCGTCGCCCGGCTCGTCCGCCGCCTCCACGGGCACGTCCCGCTCGGGCGTCCCGGCGGGTTCGCCGGGCATCGGCGCCCGGCGGCGCAGCGCCTCCTCGCGCCGTGCCATCCGGGCCAGTGTCTCGTCCAGATCACCTCTCATGGCGTCCACCCCTTCGCCAGACAACGGATCGAAACGACTGCGAGTTCAGCCTGCCCGGGATCGGGTGGCCCGGTCCAGCGCACGGTCCAGGACGACGAGCAGGGCGTCCCGTACCGAGAGGCGGTCCCGGGCGTCGAACTGCACCAGCGGCACGTGCTCGCCGATCGCCAGCGCCCAGCGGATCGACGGCAGGTCCAGGGCCAGCCGGCCGTCGAAGGCGTTGACGCCCACCGCGAACGGCAGACCGGACCGCTCGAAGAAGTCGATCGCCGGGTAGCAGTCGTCGAGCCGGGCGCTGTCCACCACCACGAGCGCGCCGAGCGCGCCCCGGGCCAGGTCGTCCCACATGAACCCGAAGCGCGCCTGGCCGGGCGTACCGAAGAGGTAGAGCTTCAGGCTGCGGTCGATGGTCACGCAGCCGAAGTCCATGGCGACGGTGGTGGTGGTCTTGCCGGCGACCCCGCCCGGGTCGTCGATGCCGATGCCGGCGGTGGTCATCTCCGCCTCGGTGGTCAGCGGCGCGATCTCGGAGATCGCGCCGACAGTGGTGGTCTTGCCGACCCCGAACCCGCCGGCTATGAGGATCTTGACCGGGATCGGCGGCCGGGGCGCCGGTACCCGGCTGACGATCGGGGCAGGTTCGGCCGGCGGCACACCCGGCGGCAGGTACGGCAGCGGCGGCGTGGGCGGGGGTGGCGTGGCCCGGCCGATCAGCGGCGCCGGGCCGCCGTAGCGGCTCGGGGCGCTGTTGGCGGCCGGCCCACCCGTGGCGGCCGCCGGCCATTCAGGAGATCGCACGAAGTCCATCAATCACTCGCAGGATGATGTCGGGATCGAGGGCGTCGTCGACGTCCGCGACGTGCACGTCGAGATGGCCGGCGGCGCGAAGGTCGCCGACCAGCACCCGGGTCACCCCGAAGTGCATCCGGGTCCGGGCGGAGATCTCGGCCACCGAGACGGGCTCGGCGCAGATCGCGACGATCGCCGCCAGCTCCGGGGCCAACCGGGCGGTCACCGCCCACGAGGTGCTGCCCGGACGAGCGGTGACCTGGGTCTCCAGGCCGATCGCCGGGTCGCCGTCCACCCGTCCGGAGGTCAGCACGAAGGGGCGTGGGCCGGTCGGCTCCCCGTCGCCCGCGTCCGGCTCCGGCACCGGAGCGGACGCGTGCAGGAAGGGGCGGATCCGGACGCCGGGTTCCGGCTCCGGGTCCGCGCCGGCGGCCCCTGGGATCATTGCTGTACGGCGTTCTTCAGCTCGGCGATCAGGCGCGGACTCAGGGCGCCGCCGGCGCGGCCGGCGAACAGCGTCATCTCGTACGCCACGGTGCCCAGGTTCGCCGTGCGGTCGGCGACGACGCCGAGCACCGAGCCGCTGCTGATCGCGCTGATCAGCAGGTATCCCTCGGCCATGTCGACGATCACCCGGTTGAGCGCGCCGAGCGCGTACCAGCTCGCCGCGCCCCCGGCGAGACTGGTCATGCCGGAGACCACGGCGGCGAGCCGTTCCGCGTTGGACCGGTCCTTGATCGCGGACATGGCCATCAGCAGCCCGTCCGAGGAGACCGCGATCGCCTCCATCACCCCGGCGGTGCTGGAGGTGAACGAGTCGAGCAGCCAGTTGAAGGTGCGTGCCTCGGGGCTGAGATCGCCGGTGGTGCTCTGTTCGACGTTCTCGTGGAGGAAGGGGCTGGTCACCGTGATGGGTCCTCTTCGTAGCGGCGGTCGGTACTGACTTCGCGCAGAGCACGGGCGACGCCCGCCTCGAACTCGCTGATCCGGTTGCGTACCTCGACGGGGTCGCCGGGGTCGGAGCTGGTGGGGGGCACGGACTGCGCCGGGGAGACGGACAGGTTCGCGCCGGGCACCCGGCGGCTGAGCCGGGGCCGTTCCGCAGCCGGGGGCGCGTGGTCGACGTCGCCCTCGGCCCGCCGTACCCCGTCCTGGAACGCCTCGACCAGGGCCCGGACGCTCGACGGGTCCGCCGGTACGCCGATCAGTGGTCCGCCGGTGGCCGGTCCGGCCGGGCCGGCGGGCGGGGTGGCCGGCAGGTTCGCGCCGGGCACCCGCTGCCGGATCGGCGAGCGGGTACCGGGCCGCCCGGCGGGCGGCCCGACCGGGTTCGGCCCGGTCGGCGCCGGCATGACCGGGGATGACCCGGCGGGCGCCGGGGCCGGGCGGGTGGCCGGCGGCGTCAGGGTCGGGCCGGTCGCCGGCCCGGCGGCCGGGGGAGCGGCCGGGGCCGGGCCGACGACCGGTGTCGGCGGGGAGACGTGCCCGGGACGCGCCGCCGGTCCGACCGGCCGGGTGTCCGACGGCGGCCAGGCCGGCGGCGGACCGCCGGTGGCCCGACCCTGGTCCTCGATCGGCTCCGCGGTGTCGGCCTGGTGGCCGAAGGCGTTCCACGGGTCGCCGCTGGACATGCTGCGCGTGGCCCGGGTCAGCAGCTCGGCGTCGAAGCCGGACGGCGCCTCGACGGCCGGTGGCTCCGGCTCGCGGGTGCCGGACACGGCGGCCCGGCCGGCGCCGGCGCCGACCGGCTCGGGGCGGCGGATCACGAGCGAGGCGCCCGGGATCTCCAGGGCGGCGGTGACGCCGCTACCGGGGGTGTGGCTCAGCCGGACGCTCCAGCCGTGCCGGCGGGCCAGCCGGCCGACCACGAACAGGCCGAGCACCTCGGTCGGGGCGAGGTCGAGGCGTTCCCGCCGGGTGAACCGGGCGTTCTCCTCGGTCATCCGGTCCTCGGTCAGGCCGATGCCGTGGTCGACCACGACAAGTCGTGCGCCGCCCTCGGTCAGCTCACCGGTCACCACCACACGGGTGTGCGGCGGCGAGAACGAGGTGGCGTTCTCCATCAGCTCGGCGAGCGTCAGCACCAGGTCGCCCGCGATGGCGGGGGCCGCCGCCACGCCGGGCGGTACCTCCACGTCGACGCGGGTGTAGTCCTCGATCTCGCCGAGCGCGAGCCGGACCACGTCGGCCAGCGGGACCGGCGCCACGTGACCGTCCGAGCCGGTGGCGCCGGAGAGCACCACCAGGCTGCCCGCGTTGCGGCGCAGCCGGCTGGAGATGTGGTCCAGCCGATAGAGGTGCTCCAGGCGGCCCGGGTCGGTCTCCTGCCGTTCCAGCCGGTCGATGAGCGCGATCTGGCGGCCGACGAGGTTCTGCGTACGCCGGCCGACGTGGCCGAACATCTGCGCCACGTTGCGCCGCCCGGCGACCTGCCGCTCGACCAGCCGGGCGGCGGTGTGCTGCACCCGGTCGAACGCGCGGGCCAGGTCGCCGATCTCGTCCCGGGCGCTGACCTCCACCGGGTCGAGGCGTACCGGGGGGACCGTTTCGGACTCGTCGTCGGCGACCCGGGTCAGCTCGGCCTCGGTGACCCGGGCGACCCGCTCGGCGGAGCGGGTGAGCCGGCTCAGCGGCCGGGCCACCGTACGCGCCACCGTCATGCTCAGCAGCACCACGACGAGCAGGATCGCCGCCGCCGCCAGGCTGACCAGCCAGGCCGCGGTCAGGGCCTCCCGTTCCCGGGCGCGGGTCTCCGCGATGACGTCCGCGACGACCTTCTTCTCCACGAACTGGCCCAGCGTGATCATCGACCGGGCCGACGGGAACAGCACGTCCAGCGGCACCGGCGCGATCGCCTTGTCCGGATCCCGGAGGCTGTCCACCAGGAACGTCGGGCTGGTCCGGGCGGCCACCGCCGCGTCGTCCAGCTCGGCCACCTTCAGCTGCTCCGGCGTGATCAGCTTGCGGAACCGCCGGTTGTCGACGTTGAGCCCCGCCATGCAGGCCACGAACGACCGGGCCACCTGCGGATCGCCCGTCGCCTTCACCAGCACGATCTGCGTGGTGCACGAGCTCAGTGCCTCGTCGACGCGCAGCAGCGCGTCCAGGGCGAGCACCTGCCGTCCGGCCGCGGTGTCGGTGTCCACCTGGAAGGGCAGCCGCAGCGCGTCGATCAGGGCGGTGTCGACCTCGCCGAACACGGTCAGGATCTGCTGCGGTGTGGCCCGGCCGCCGAGCGTGGCGTTGCGGACGTCCTCCAGCCGGCGTACCCCGTCGAGGCTCTTGCGGACCGCCGTCGGCAGCGTCTCGGCGCGCAGGTCCGCGACCCGGTCGTCGACGGTGGCCGACTTCTGGATCAGCTCGGTCCGGCTCACCCGCCCGAGCAGCAGCCCGACCGACAGCAGGCGTTCCTGCTGGAGATCCTGGACCAGGCTGCCGACCCGGCTGGCGACGCGGACGGTCTCGGCGGTGTCGGCTGCCTCCCGGGCGGCGGTGACCCGGTCGATGACGACCGGTACGGCGAGTCCGACCATGCTGAGCAGCGGAATGATGACCAGCAGGGCGAGCTTGCCCCGGATGCGTAACCTACCGAGCAGCATCGAACGGCCTCCACCGGTCGGCGTCGCCACCGTGTCCCACCGCGACCGGCTGGCGGTCGGCCCCGGGCGCGGAGAGCGGTGGCTCCGGGTGGACAGTCGGCGCCGGCCCGGCCTCGGCCGGTTCCCGGCGTGCCGGGGTGGCCCGGGACCGGTCCCGGCGCAGCGCGGCCACGTGCAGCGCGACGATCCCGGCGATCAGCACCACCGCCGCCCCGGCGGCGATCCGGCCCAGCAGCCGGTCCCGCTCCAGGGCGTCGAGTCGTTCCCGCAGCAGCGCGTCGAGCTGGTCGAGGATGACCGTGCGGAGCTGCTTGGCGGCGTTCTGCGCGCTGATCCCGGCGCGGGTGAGCTGGTCGGTGCTCGGCGCGGAGCGGCCGGCGCCGGGCGCCGAGTAGACAGCGAACGTCTCCAGTGAGCGCTGGTAGGTGTCCAGCGGCGTGAGCACGTTGGCGCCCAGGTCGGTGCTCTCCGAGCTGTCGACCGCCGAGCGCAGGTCGGCGACCAGGTCGGTGGCGGGACCGAGCGCGGAGACGCGCAGCTCGGCCAGCTCCGCGCCGACCCGCGCGCGTTCGGCGGCGGGGCGCTTGGCGGACAGCCGGGCCAGGTCGACGAGCCGCCCGGCCAGCACCGTCGCGGTGGGCAGGTCCCCGCCGATGCCGTCCTGGAGGAAGAACGAGTCGGAGCGCGGGTCGCGGATCAGGCCGGAGCTCTCCCGTACCTTCCGGTAGAGGGCCAGGAGCAGGTCGGACGCCTCGCCGTAGGCTCGGTACGCGGCCTCGGGGTCACCGATCCCGCGGTCCGGCAGCGCCTCCAGCTTGGCCCGCAGCCCGGCCCAGCGTTCGTGGGTGCGCAGCTCGTCGCCGACGGCGTTGTCCACCTCCGCGACGCCCTCGATGGCGGCGGTGAGCGAGGCCCGGGAGACGGCCCCTTCGGCGACGGCGATGGCCTGGGCCTCCACCAGCGTGTCGGTGACCGACCCGAGGGCGCGCAGATAGCGGACGCCGAGCCGCTCCCGGCTCACCAGGTCGTGGTCGTCGGCGAAGTCGCGTTCGGCCTGGACGAAGATCAGCCCGAGCGGGGCCAGCAGCGCCAGCACCAGCACCAGGGCGAGCGTGCGGCCCGGTACGGCGGGCCGCCGGCGAACCCGCGACGCGGGGACTGTCATGGTGTGTCTCCTCCGGCGACGGCGGGGCGATCGGTGCCCCGGGAGGTCGCCGTACGCAGTCCCGTGCACCGGACCGGAAAAGTAGCCGAACCGGACGCGCGTGAGACCTCGGCCGATGAGTCGGCTTCACGTCAGTCCATTTTGGGTGACCCTGCGTCAGGGCGAAAGGTACGTAGCGTGTGATCGTGTTGCCGAGAAATGACATCGACGATGGTTTGCGCCTGTAGATGTGAATTCACATGATCCGAATACGTCCCGCTGGGATGCTCTGGACCTTTGGCGGATGACGGACGCTACGCGACGATCGGTGCAACCGGACAGACGTACGGCGGATCTCAGCGAATGCTCAGCCGTCGGCCCGTACCGTGTGGCGCATGAGATCAACCGCCGCGCGGCTCCGGCGCGCCCTGGCCGGCCGTCCGCGCCGCATCGTCGCCGCAGTGGTGGTGGTCGTCCTCGTCGCCGCCGCGCTGGTCTGGGTGGCCCGGCCGCGGGGCGCGGACTTCCGGACCGAGCCGGCCCTGGTGACAGTGCGTTCCGGGCCCTCCGGCGACGAGCCGGTCGACCTGGACACCACGCTCTACCTGCCGGAGGACGCCTCGTCGTCGAACCGGGTGCCGGCGGTGCTGCTGGCGCACGGCTTCGGCGGGACCAAGGACTCGGTCCGCTCCGACGCCGAGGACCTGGTCGCCCGCGGGTACGCGGTGCTCACCTGGACCGCCCGCGGGTTCGGGCGCAGCGGCGGCCAGATCCACCTGGACAACCCCGACTACGAGGTGCGGGACGCGCAGCGGCTGCTCGACCGGCTCGCGCAGCGGCCGGACATCCGCCTCGACGCGGCCGGCGACCCCCGGGTCGGTGTGGTCGGCGGCTCGTACGGCGGCGGCCTGGCCCTGCTGCTCGCCGCGCAGGACCAGCGGATCGACGCGATCGTCCCGATGATCACCTGGAACGACCTGTCCCGCGCATTCCTGCCGGAGAGCAGCGGCCGGCAGCCCACCGACGGCGTGTTCAAGAAGGGCTGGGCGGGCATCTTCTTCGGCGGCGGCGGGAACGCCGGATCCGGCCCGGCCGGGCTCTCCGGGGCCACCGCCGCCGCACCGGAGGGCGCACCCGAGTCGGCCGGCCCGCCGAGCCCGCAGCCGGGCGCCGGGCCGGGCACCGGTGCCGGTCGCGCGCCGGCCGGCGCCGCCGACCCGTCCTGCGGGCGCTTCGCGGCCGACGTCTGTGCCGCGTACCTGCGCATCGCCACCACCGGCCGGGCCGACGCGGCGGCGGTCGAACTGCTGCGCCGGTCGTCGCCGGCCGGCGTGCTGGACCGGATCAAGTCGCCGACGTTGCTGGTGCAGGGCGAGGCGGACACGCTGTTCCCGCTGGCCGAGGCGGACGCCAACGCCCGGGGCATCGCCGCCGCCGGCACGCCGGTGCGGGTCGCCTGGTTCACCGGCGGCCACGACGGCGGCTCCGGGCCCACCTCCGACTCCGACCGGGTGAAGTTCCTGACCGCGCAGTGGCTCGACCACTACGTCAAGGGCGACGGGGCGGCGCCCGGCGACACGTTCACGTTCTCCCGGATCGCCGGGTTCGACGCGCTCGACCGGGGCCTGGTGGCGACCGGTTTCCGCACCGCCGACTATCCGGGGCTGACCGGGCAGGACCGCCGCGAGGTGACGCTCGCCGGTCCGCCCCAGCCGGTCGCCGTACCGCCGAACGGCAACCCGGCGGCGATCTCCTCGGTGCCGTTCGCGGGCGCGCTCGGCTCGCTGCTGGACGGCGTCGCCGGTGACATCCCCGGCCAGCACGCCCGCTTCGAGTCGGCGCCGCTGGACGAGCCGGTCGACGTGGTGGGCGCGCCCACCGTGCGGATCAGGGCCGCCTCACCGACCGGCGAGGCGGTGCTGTTCGTGAAGCTCTACGACGTCGACCCGCAGGGCGCGGCCACGCTGCCCTCCGGCCTGGTCGCGCCGGTGCGCCTGACCGGCCTGCCGGCCACCGTCGACGCGGCCACGCCGGTCACCGTGACGCTGCCGGGGATCGTCCGGCGGGTCGAGGCCGGGCACCGGCTGCGGCTCGTGGTGGCGACGTCGGACCAGGCGTACGCCTCGCCCGCCGAACCGGCCGTGCACACGGTGGCGCTCGCCGACGGGCCGCTGACGCTGCCCACCGTCGACGCCACGCCGATCCCCACCACCGCCGCGATCTGGCGCTGGGCTCTGGCCGGCCTGCTCGTCGCGATCGTGGCCGGGCTCGTCGTGGTCGTGCTGCTCACTCGCCGCCGGCACCGTCGCCAGGACGACTCCGTGCACCCGGAGTACGCGGGCGTCCCGCTCGCCGTGCGCAACCTGCGCAAGGAGTACGCGGACGGCTTCGTCGCGGTCTCCGACGTGGACTTCGAGGTGCACCCCGGCCAGGTGGTCGGCCTGCTCGGGCCCAACGGCGCGGGCAAGACCACCACGCTGCGGGTGCTGATGGGACTGACCCAGCCCACCGCCGGGGAGATCTACGTCTTCGGTCACCGGCTGGTGCCGGGCTCGCCGGTGCTGTCCCGGATCGGCGCGCTGGTCGAGGGGCCGGGCTTCCTGCCGCACCTGTCCGGCCTGGACAACCTCAAGGCGTACTGGCGGGCCACCGGCCGGCCGTGGGAGGACGCGCACTTCGACGAGGCGCTGGAGATCGCCGGCCTGGGCGACTCGGTGCACCGGCGGACGAAGAAGTACAGCCACGGCATGCGGCAGCGGCTGGCCATCGCCCAGGCCATGCTCGGCCTGCCCGAGTTGCTGGTGCTGGACGAGCCGACGGACGGGCTGGACCCGCCGCAGATCGCCGAGATGCGCCGGGTGCTCCAGCGGTACGCCACCGACGGCCGGGCGGTGCTGGTCTCCAGCCACCTGCTTGCCGAGGTGGAGCAGACCTGTACGCACGCGGTGGTGGTGAACAAGGGGCGGATCGTGGCGTCCGGCCCGGTGGAGGAGATCGTCGGCGAGTCGCCGAGCGTGCTGTTCGAGGTGAGCGACCCGGACGCGGCGCGTACGGTGCTCGACCGGCTCGACGGCGTACGGGTGCTGCCCGACACCGAGGGCGGGCTGGTGGTCGACACCAACGGCACCGCCCGCAGCGAGGTGGTGGCCGAACTGGTCCGCGCCGGCATCGGGGTGGACCGGGTGGTGCCCCGGCGCCGCCTGGAGGACGCGTTCCTCGCCCTGGTGGGCGAGAACTCTCGGGGAAGCGGGGACCGGTGATGGCGGGTTCGTCTGTGGCATCGTCGCCTGGTGGCGGCACGTCCGGTACGGCGGCGCCGGGCGCGGGCGGGGCGGCGGCCGGTTACCGGCCCTCGGCCACGCTCCCGTTCGGCGCGGAGTTCCGGCGGCAGGCGTCGCGCCGGCGTACCCAGCTCGCGCTGGGGTTCATGGTGCTGCTGCCGCTGATCATCCTGGTGGCGTTCCAGTTCGACGCCGGGGACGACGACGGCGGCGGGCGGGGCGAGTTCTCCAGCCTGGCCGACCTGGCCACCTCGGGCGGGCTCAACTTCACCCTGTTCTCGATCCTGGTGTCCGCGTCGTTCCTGCTGGTCGTGGTGGTGGCGCTGTTCTGCGGCGACACGGTGGCGAGCGAGGCGAGCTGGGGCAGCCTGCGCTATCTGCTGGCGGTGCCGGTGCCCCGGGCCCGGCTGCTCGCGGTGAAGCTGGTCGTCGCGCTCGCGTACTCCGGGCTGGCCCTGCTGTTGCTGGCCGGCACGGCGCTGCTCGCCGGCACGCTCCGGTACGGCTGGAAGCCGCTGAGCAGCCAGGTCTCGGCCGAGCTGGCGCCGGCGGACGGGTTGCTGCGGCTGCTCGGCGTGCTCGGCTATCTCGCGGTCGTGCTGCTGGTGGTGGCCGGACTGGCGTTCCTGCTGTCGGTGACCACCGATGCCGCGCTCGGCGCGGTCGGCGGCGCGGTGCTGCTGTGGATCCTGTCCAGCATCCTGGATCAGATCACCGCGCTGGGCGGGCTGCGGAACCTGCTGCCGACCCACTACAGCAGCGCCTGGCTGGGGTTGCTGTCGACGCCGATGCAGACCGACGACGTGGTCAAGGGCGCGTTCTCGGCGGTCGTCTACGCCACGCTGTTCTGGGGCCTGGCCTTCTGGCGCTTCACCCGCAAGGACGTCACGAGCTGAGGTGATCGGACGGGGTCACCACGGGAGCGCCTCGGCCCATATCATGGGAGCGTTCCCATGCGATTGTCCCGCCTGCAAAGATATCGATTAACATCAATCAATACTCCCGCCATCCTGGACGGCGTCCGGCACCCGTACCAGGAGGTTCCCTATGATCCCGGCGCAGCTGAAAGACCCCGTGCTGTCCCTGTTCCGCATCGTCACCGGCCTGCTCTTCCTCTGCCACGGCGCCGCCTCGATCTTCGGCCTGTTCGGCGGCAACCCGGCCACCGGCGGTGCCGTCCCGTTCGCCACCTGGCCCAGCTGGTGGGCGGCGCTGATCCAGCTCGTGTGCGGCGCGCTGGTCCTCGTCGGCCTGTTCACCCGGCCGGCCGCGCTGCTCGCCTCCGGCTCGATGGCGTACGCGTACTTCGTGGTGCACCAGCCGCACCACCTGATGCCGATGCAGAACGGCGGCGAGCTGGCCGCGCTCTTCTGCTGGTCGTTCCTGCTGGTCGCGGTGCTCGGCCCGGGAAACTGGGCGCTCGACGCGCTGCTGGCCCGCCGCCGGTCCACCGCGACCGAGCCCGCCGCCGCGCCGGCCTCGGTCCCGGTCTGAGCGTTCGCACCGAACCAGATCCCGGTCGGGGTGCTCCCGTGCCGGGCTCTGGTTCCTAGAGCGGATTGACCGGCGGAGTCGTGGGCGAGGGCGGGGCGGCCGGCGTGGGCGTGTCGGCCGGGCCGGGCTTGCGGCGCTCCCACGCACTGACGCCCAGCCGGCCGGTGTTGCCGAGGTCGATCGGCCCGTCCAGGGCGACCGGGTGCGCCGGCCGGCCGGCCACCGGCGCGACGTCGAGTCCGGTGCCGTTCGTCGCCGGCACCGTCGCGTCGGTGACCAGGTTCCGCCAGATCAGCGCCGCGCCGGCCCGCTCGCCGGGGGCCAGCACGATCCGGGTGGGCGGGTGGTCGAAGCCGGAGGTGATCGGCTTGGCGCCCGGGATGATCCGCACCTCGATCGGGTCGCCGTCGGCGTCCCGGAGCGCGACCGCCGGATAGCCGCGCAGCTCGTACGGCCGGTCGCCGCAGTTGAGCAGGTCCAGGCCCATCGCCCGCAGCCCCATCGCGGCGCTCACCCCCAGCTCGGTGATCGCGATGCCCTCCGGGGAGCAGGTGGCGGCGGGCGTCGGCTCGGCCGTGGGGGCACCCGGCCGCGGCGGCGCCGTGGGCACCGGATCGGACAGTCCTTCCGCGGGCCCCTGCGCCGGGGCGCAGGCTGCCATCAGCGTCAAGCCGGTGAGGGCGCCGATCAGGCGCGCCGATCTCCGCATCGAGTGATCATGCCACTCGGCCGCGCTCGGCGAGGACCGCATCGAGCAGGCCCGGGTAGCCCGCTGTGGTGGAGCCGGTCGCGGTGGTCGGACGCCGAGCCGGCCCACAGCGTGGGATCCCGAGGTGGCGCGGCCGTGAGCAGCGCCTAGACTCGGCGGCACAACTGAATACCTCATCCAGAGGGGCTGAGGGATACGGCCCGACGACGCCCCGGCAACCACCCGCACGCTCGACGACGAGCGACAGCGGGCAGGTGCCAATTCCGTCCCCGCCGCACCCGGCGATGCGGGGAAAGATGAGAGGAACTCCTCGACATGACGTCGACGCTTCCCGTCGCCACCGGTATCGACACCACCCTCAGCCCGGCCCGCGCCCTGGTCTGCCGTGCCTGTTCGGCGCGGTACCCGCTCGCCGCGCAGCACGCCTGCTACGAGTGTTTCGGGCCGCTGGAGGTCGACTACGACACCGCCGCGCTCGCCACCGTCACCCGTGAGCAGATCGAGGCCGGTCCGGACAACATCTGGCGGTACGCGGCGCTGCTGCCGGCCGGTCAGGACCCGGCCACCCGGGTCACGCTCGACCCGGGGCTGACCCCGCTCGTCGCCGCCCCGCACCTCGCGGCCGAACTGGGGCTCACCGCGCCGCTCTGGGTCAAGGACGACAGCGCGAACCCCACCCACTCGTTCAAGGACCGGGTCGTCTCGGTGGCGCTCACCGCGGCCCGCGCGCTCGGCTTCGCCCGCTACGCCTGCGCCTCCACCGGCAACCTCGCCAACTCCGTCGCCGCGCACGCGGCCCGGGCCGGCGTGCCGTCGATCGTCTTCATCCCCGGCGACCTGGAGCAGGGCAAGGTCGTCACCACCGCTGTGTACGGCGGCGACCTGGTCGCCATCGACGGCTCGTACGACGACGTGAACCGGCTCTGCGGCGAGCTGGTGGAGACCGACGAGTTCGAGGACACCGCGTTCGTCAACGTGAACGTCCGGCCCTACTACGCGGAGGGCTCCAAGACGCTCGGCTACGAGGTGGCCGAGCAGCTCGGCTGGCGGATCCCGGCCCAGGTGGTCATCCCGATGGCCAGCGGCGAGCTGCTCACCAAGATCGACAAGGCGTTCGCCGAGCTGGTCGAGATCGGGCTGGTCGAGGCGCCGGCCGGTGGCTGGAAGGTGTTCGGCGCGCAGTCGGCCGGCTGCAACCCGATCGCCACCGCGCTGCACGGCGACACCGACACGATCGTGCCGGTCAAGCCGGCCGGCATCGCCAAGTCGCTGAACATCGGCGACCCGGCGGCCGGGCTGTACGCGCTGGAGGCGGTGCGGCGTACCGGCGGCTGGATGGACTACGCCGACGACGACGAGATCCGCGCGGGCATCCGGCTGCTCGCCCGTACCACAGGGGTGTTCGCCGAGACGGCCGGCGGCGTGACGGTCGCGGTGCTGCGCAAGCTGGTCGAGTCGGGCCGGCTCGACCCGGCCGCCGAGACGGTGGTGTTCAACACCGGCGAGGGCCTGAAGACGCTCGACGCGGTGGCCACCCAGGTCGGCCCCACCCACCGCATCAAGCCCAGCCTCCGCGCCGCCCGCGACGCCGGCCTCCTGGCCTGACCCCTCCGGTCCTCCGCCACCTGCGCGGTGATCAAGGAGTATGTGTCGCCGGCCGGGCCGTTTCGTGACACGAACTCCTTGATCACCGCCGTCGGCGGGGGTGGCCGGGTGGGGGAGGTGGGGCTCGCCCGGGTGGGGGATCGGGTGAGACCGGTGGGTAACCGGTGATGTGCGGTGAGTGCCAGAAAACCGCCCTCAAGGACTTGACGGCAGGAACCGGACGGCGCAAGATGCTTCGTGCGGGAGGGCATCCGCCGGAGACTTTTCAAGTTCTTGCGACCCAACGCCGGAGGCGTTGTGCGGACGTCCCTCCCGACCAACGTCCGAAGAGGCCAGCGGAAAACCGCTGGCCTCTTCGCTGTGTCCGGCGCACCCTCGGTGGCATGACGCTCACGGTGACGCCGCTGGATCCGACCGACCGGCAGACGCTCGACGCGGTCTACCGGATCGCCTGCGGCGCGCAGGCCGTCGACGAGCCGGACCTGCCCGACCTCTGCCGGCTGCGGTTCGAGGCGCCGCTGCGGCACCCGATGCCCGGCATCGACACGCGCTGGCTGGTGGCCCGGTTGGACGGGCAGCCCGTCGGCTGGCTCCGGCTCTACCTGCACACGATCGACAACACCGAGAACGCGAGCGTCGAGCTGACCGTGGACCCGGCGTACCGGCGGCAGGGCATCGGGCGCACGCTGCACGACCACGGTGTCCGGCTGCTGCGGGAGCACGGCGGCAAACGACTGGTCGGCGCTACCGTCGCCGCGCTGCCCGACGAGGAGGGGCGGGTCTTCCCCGGTGCCGCGTTCGCCGCCGCCGTGGGCGCCAAGCCGGCGCTGGCCGACGTCCGCCGCCGCCTCGACGTGGCCGGGCTCGACCGTGACCGGCTCGCCGCGCTGCTGGCCGACGCGCGCGCCGCGGCGACCGGCTACCGGCCGGTGCGGTGGCGCGACCACACGCCCGAGGAGTACGTCGCGGACGTCGCCTACCTGGAGGGCCGGCTGCTGCTCGACGCGCCGATGGGCGAGCTGGACTGGGAGCCGGAGCAGATGGACGCCGCGCGGGTGTGGGACGCGGAGCGGGCACTGGACGCCCGGGGCGTACGCCGGTACAACACCGGCGCGGTGCACGAGGCGACCGGCCGCCTGGTCGGGTGGACCCAGCTCAGCCTGGACGCGAGCAGCACCGACCACGCCTGGCAGCAGATCACCCTCGTCGACCCCGGCCACCGCGGCCACCGGCTGGGCCTGCTCTGCAAGGCCGGGAACCTGGAGTACGCGCTGGCGCACGAACCGGCGTTGCGGGCCGTCGACACCTGGAACGCGGCCGTGAACCGCCACATGATCGCGATCAACGAGCAACTCGGGTTCCGCCCCGCCGCCGGTTCGGTCGACTGGCAGTTGACGATCTGAGTTGTGACACGCCCCTACTGATCTGGTGCCTTTCTGTTGCATGATGGCGGGCATGACGGAGACCCCGCACCCCCTGTACGACAGGCACCGCGAGACCCTCGACCGGGCGCTGACCGCCATCGCGGAGCGCGGGTACTGGTCGGCCTATCCCGAGTCGCCCAGCCCCCGGGTGTACGGCGAGACCGCCGCCGCCGACGGCAAGGCCGCCTTCGAGGCGTACCTGGGCGGGGACTTCCCGCTCGACCAGGCCGGTGACGGCACCACGGTGGCCACCGAGGCCAGCCCGTTCGGGGTGGCGCTGGACGTGCGCTACCCGCACGCGGGCGCCGACCAGCTGGTGTCCGCCGCGAGCGCCGCGCTGCCCGCCTGGCGCGACGCGGGCCCGCAGGCCCGGGCCGGTGTCTGCCTGGAGATCCTGGACCGGCTGCACCGCAACGTGTTCGAGCTGGCCAACGCGGTGCAGTTCACCAGCGGCCAGGCGTTCGTGATGGCGTTCCAGGCCGGTGGCGCGCACGCACTGGACCGCGCGCTGGAGGCGGTCGCCTACGCGTACGCCGAGATGACCCGCCACCCGGGGACCGCCGGCTGGGAGAAGGCCGCGGGCAAGGGCGACCCGCTGCGGATGACCAAGACGTTCCACGTGGTGCCGCGCGGGGTCGCGCTGGTCATCGGCTGCAACACGTTCCCGACCTGGAACTCGTACCCCGGTCTGTTCGCCTCGCTCGCCACCGGCAACCCGGTGGTGGTGAAGCCGCACCCGCGCGCGGTGCTGCCGCTGGCGATCACCGTCAGGTACGCCCGCCAGGTGCTCGCCGAGGCCGGCTTCGACCCGAACCTGGTGCAGCTCGCCCCCGAGACCGACGGCGAGAAGCTCGCCACCACGCTGGCCCTGCACCCGGCCGTGAAGATCGTCGACTTCACCGGCTCCACCGAGTACGGCGACTGGCTGGAGGCGAACGCCCGGCAGGCCGCCGTCTACACCGAGAAGGCCGGCCTGAACACGGTGGTGATCGACTCCACCGACGACTTCGCCGGGCTCTGCCGCAACCTCGGCTTCACGCTGACGCTGTACAGCGGCCAGATGTGCACCACCTCGCAGAACCTGCTGATCCCGCGGGACGGCATCGAGACCGACCAGGGTCACAAGAGCTTCGACGAGGTGGCGGCCGGGATCGCCGGCGCGGTCGCCAAGCTGACCGCCGACCCGGCCCGGGGCGTCGAGCTGACCGGCGCGATCGTCAACGACGGCGTGCTGGAGCGGCTGGAGGAGGTCACCAAGGTCGGCGAGCCGGTGCTGGAGTCGCGCACCGTCGAGCACCCGTCCTTCCCCGGCGCGGTGGTGCGTACGCCGACTGTGGTGAAGCTCGACGCGTCCGACACCGCCACCTACTCGCGGGAGTGGTTCGGGCCGATCTCGTTCGCCATCGCCACCGACTCCACCGAGCACAGCCTGCGCATCCTGCGCGAAACGGTGGGGGAGAAGGGCGCGCTGACCGCGGGCGTCTACTCCACGAACGAGGCGGTGCTGGACGCGGCCGAGGCGGCGGCGATCGACGCCGGGGTGCACCTGTCCTGCAACCTGACCGGCGGGGTGTTCGTCAACCAGTCGGCGGCGTTCTCCGACTTCCACGGCTCGGGCGCGAACGCGGCGGCCAACTCGGCGCTGACCGACGGCGCGTACGTGGCCAACCGGTTCCGCATCGTGCAGAGCCGCCGGCACGTCTGAAAGGAGGGGCCCCTTCTTAACGCCTCCGGTAGAGGAGGGGCCCCTTATTAACGCCGCGCCGGCTCAGGCCGGACGGCGCATCTGCAGCTCGTGCAGGCCGGCGATCCGGGGGTGCGGCACGCGTACGCCGGTGTCCACGAAGCCCAGCTTCTGATAGGCCCGGTAGGCGCGGTCGTTGCCGACCACCACCTCCATCATCAGCTCGGGCCGTCCGCAGGCGCGCGACCAGGCCGCCACCTCGTCGACGAGCGCCGCCAGCAGGCCGCTGCCCCGTCGGGCCGGCGTCACGTAGACCGCGTAGACGAGCGTCAGGCCCGGCTCGTCCGGCGCGGCGATGCCGCCGGCGTGGCCGACCAGACGGCCGCCCGGGTCGGCCACGAACTGCGCGGTGTGGTCGCCCCGGGAGACGGCCGCGACCCGGGCCGCGAACTCCGCGTGCGGCCGGGCGGCGGCCTCGGCCACCGTCTCCAGGAAGGCCAGCGGGGAGTCGGCCAGCATCTCCAGCCGGAGCGCCCGCATCCGGCCGGCGTCCTCCGGCCGGACCCGGCGGACGGTGGTCGTGGTGCTCACGCTGGTCATGCCGCATGCATACCGGACGGCCCGCAGCGGGTGTGCGACAGGCCCGGGTACGCCCCGGAATATGCCCGATTTGTGGTCGTGCGCCGTCGTCACGCCTCGTGTAGCGTGCGATTTCGGTCACCGAATTCAGCGTCGCCGATCGCTGGACCGGTGCGCCACCGGTGCCGGTCCGCCGGTTTCCGGGTGTTGGAACGCCGCGCAGAGTGAGGAAGTGCACCGTGGCACAGGGCACCGTGAAGTGGTTCAACGCCGAAAAGGGCTACGGCTTCATCGCCGTCGACGGCGGGCAGGACGTCTTCGTCCACTTCTCCGCGATCGAGATGGACGGCTACAAGGCGCTCGACGACGGCCAGCGCGTCGAGTTCGAGATCGCGCAGGGGCAGAAGGGTCCGCAGGCCGAGCGGGTCCGCGTCATCGCCTGACCTGCGGCGGGCGGTGCTCCCGCGACCGGACCCCGGCCCGGGGGCTGCGTTGCGGCCGACCACCATGGAAGATCATGAGCCGTTCCAGCCGTAGTCGCTGAGGAGGGCCCATGTCCGATCTGCCCCCGTCGGGTTTCACCGAGCCGGCGGCGTCCGGCCCTCCGGCCGACCCGACCGCGCCCCCGCCGCCCGCCGCCGAGCCGGCACCGGGACCGTCGGGGACCACCGGAGGGGCCACGCCCGCCTCCGGCGCGTCCGGCGCCGACCCGTGGGCCGGTCACACCGGCCCCGTGCCGATCGTCCCGGCCGAGCCGGGGTACGACACCCCGCAGCCCGGCGCCCCGTTCCCGGCCACCCCGCCCGGATGGACCGCGCCGGATGACACCTCACCCGGCCACACCTCGCAGGGCTGGACCGTGCCGCCGGGCACTCCTCCGCAGGGCTGGAACGCGCCGGGCACTCCTCCGCAGGGCTGGAACGCGCCGGGCACTCCTCCGCACGGTTGGAACGCGCCGCCGGGCACCCCGCCGCCGGGATGGGGTGGTCCGGCGTACCCGGGCTATCCGATGCCCGGTGCGGCCTACCCGGTCCCCGGTGCGGCGTACCCGGTGCCGGCCGGTCCCGGGGCGTACGCCGGCTGGTTCCCGGGCATCGACCCGCAGGATCCGCTCGTCAACCCGCCGCACGCGGGCATCGGTCCCTGGTTCGCCCGCTGTACCGCCGCGCTGCGGCGCGGCTGGCGGCAACTGCTGCCCATCGTGCTGCTCACCCAGGTCGTCCCGGCGGCGGTGATCGGCGTCCTCACGCTCGTCTTCAGCCCCGAGGGCGAGATGGCGACCGCCCCGGACGGTGCGCCGGTGCTGCCGGCCGGCTTCTGGGGGCAGATGTTCGCCTTCTACGGCGTGCTCCTGTCCGCCGGGCTGGTCTTCGGCCTGCTCCAGGCGGCGGGCTGGGCCGCCGGCACCTGGGTGGTCGCCCGCCAGGCGGCCGGCGAACCGACCGGACTCGGCGCCGCCTTCCGGTACGGGCTGCGCCGTGCCCTCGGCCTGTGGGGCTGGACGCTCCTGGTCTCGCTGCTGGTCATGATCGGCAGTTGCTTCTGCCTGCTGCCCGGCCTCTACGCCGCGTTCGCGCTGGCCCTGTTCGGTCCGGTCTACCTGTTCGAGCGGCGGGAGCCGATCGGGCGGGCGTGGCGGATGTTCCACAGCCGGTTCGGCATGGTGCTGGGCCGGGTCGCGCTGGTGATGGCTGTCCTCCTCGCGGCGACGGTGCTGGACGCGGTCGTGGGCGGGATCAGCGGGGCGGTGTTCGGCGTCGAGCCGATGAAGGCCGTCGGCACCGCGATCGGCGCCGTGGCGCTCGCCGTGTTCGGCGCCCTGCTGGCTGCCCCGGCGTACCTGGCGCAGCAGGTCGGGCTGGTCGTCACGTACGCCGAACAGCGGGCTCAGGAAGGCCCGGTGAACGCGGCCCGGCTGGCGGCGGAACTCGGCTGAGCGGGGCTGTCGTGCTTGCACTCGGCTAGGGAGAGTGCTAAACAAGTCATTGGCACTCGCGTACGGTGAGTGCCAGAAGGTCGGGGCGGTAGGGCCACGGCCGCGCCGGTGTCCGAAGGGACGCCGGAGCGGTACGAGGCCGGTCGTCGCGGGCTGTCCGGCCCGACCGAGGAGACGTCGTCGTCGCCAGGTGGCGACGTCCCCAAGGTGCGTACACCAGACGGCCCATCCGGGCATCCGGGTGGCCCGTGAGTGTCCAGGAGGACAACGCCGTATGGCCAAGATGATCGCGTTCGACGAAGAGGCGCGCCGCGGCCTCGAGCGGGGCATGAACCAGCTCGCCGACGCCGTGAAGGTGACCCTCGGCCCCAAGGGCCGCAACGTCGTGCTCGAGAAGAAGTGGGGTGCCCCCACCATCACCAACGATGGTGTGAGCATCGCCAAGGAGATCGAGCTCGAGGACCCGTACGAGAAGATCGGCGCCGAGCTGGTCAAGGAGGTCGCGAAGAAGACCGACGACGTCGCCGGTGACGGCACGACGACGGCGACCGTCCTGGCCCAGGCCCTGGTCCGTGAGGGTCTGCGCAACGTGGCCGCCGGCGCCAACCCGATGGCCCTGAAGCGGGGCATCGAGGCCGCCGTGGCCAGCGTCTCGGAGGAGCTGCTCAAGCTCGCCAAGGACGTGGAGACCAAGGAGCAGATCGCCTCCACCGCCTCCATCTCCGCCGCCGACCCCAGCGTCGGCGAGATCATCGCCGAGGCGATGGACAAGGTGGGCAAGGAAGGTGTCATCACCGTCGAGGAGAGCAACACCTTCGGCCTGGAGCTCGAGCTCACCGAGGGCATGCGCTTCGACAAGGGCTACATCTCCGCCTACTTCATGACCGACCCGGAGCGTATGGAGGCCGTCTTCGACGACCCGTACATCCTGATCGTCAACAGCAAGATCTCGTCGGTGAAGGACCTGCTCCCGATCCTGGAGAAGGTCATGCAGTCGGGCAAGCCGCTGCTGATCATCGCCGAGGACCTGGAGGGCGAGGCCCTCGCCACCCTGGTGGTCAACAAGGTCCGTGGCACCTTCAAGTCGGTCGCCGTCAAGGCGCCGGGCTTCGGTGACCGCCGCAAGGCCATGCTGACCGACATCGCCATCCTCACCGGTGGCCAGGTCATCAGCGAGGAGGTCGGCCTCAAGCTGGACGCGACCGGCCTCGAGATGCTGGGCCGCGCCCGCAAGGTCGTGGTGACCAAGGACGAGACCACCATCGTCGACGGTGCCGGCGACGCCGAGCAGATCCAGGGCCGGGTGAACCAGATCCGGGCCGAGATCGACAAGAGCGACTCCGACTACGACCGGGAGAAGCTGCAGGAGCGTCTGGCCAAGCTGGCCGGCGGTGTTGCGGTGATCAAGGTCGGCGCGGCCACCGAGGTCGAGCTGAAGGAGCGCAAGCACCGCATCGAGGACGCCGTCCGCAACGCGAAGGCCGCCGTCGAGGAGGGCATCGTCCCGGGTGGTGGCGTCGCGCTGGTGCAGGCCGGCAAGACCGCCTTCGACAAGCTGGACCTGGCCGGCGACGAGGCGACCGGCGCGCAGATCGTCAAGATCGCGCTGGACGCCCCGCTGCGGCAGATCGCCGTCAACGCCGGTATGGAGGGTGGCGTCGTCGTCGAGCGGGTCCGCAACCTCGACCCGGGTCACGGCCTCAACGCCGCGACCGGCGAGTACGTGGACCTGCTGGCCGCGGGCATCATCGACCCGGCCAAGGTGACGCGTTCCGCGCTGCAGAACGCCGCCTCGATCGCCGCGCTGTTCCTCACCACCGAGGCCGTCGTGGCGGACAAGCCGGAGAAGACCCCGGCCGCCCCGGCGGGCCCGGGTGGCGGGGAGATGGACTTCTGAGTCCAGCTCCACCCAGTACGCCGAAAGGGGGCGGGCCGCGTCAGCGGTCCGCCCCCTTTCCGCGTATCCGGCTCAGGTGGGCAGCGGGCGCTGGTTGCGCCGCTTGTGCGCCCTGTCGTACGGCGGTGGCGGCCGCCTCGGCTCGTCCACCGGCTGCCGTGGCTCCTCCACCGGTGGTGCGTCTGCGCCGGTCAGCTCGGCGAGCTGCTCGGCGTCGCCGACGTCGAGCCGGTCGAACGGGAGCTGGCCGGGAAGCTCGTCGGCCGGGCGCCGGGCCGCCGCCGGATCCTCGGCCCGTTCGTCATTCGTGGTCATGCACCGCCTCCTCTGCTCCGACCGTAGAGCCCGGTCGATGGCGAAGGAGGCTGAATGGCACTATTGACGTCTATGCCCCTTTGATGGCTTTCCGGTAGAGGAAGAACACCCGCTCGATCCGGGCGCCCGCCGCGTTCGAGTAGAACGGCACCGGCCCCACCCAGCCGATCTGCGCCGCGGTGATCCCGGCCGCCGCCTGGTCGCGCAGGCACCGGCGCAGCAGCACGCCGCCGATCCCGGAGCCCTCCGCCGCCGGTGCGGTGCCCATCGGCCCGAACCAGCTAGGCCGCGCCGAACCGTACGCGGCGAACCCGAGGATCTCGCCGTCCCGCTCGGCCAGGTGCACACCCGCGTCCGGCCGCCCCACCGAACCGGCCAGCTCACCGTCCCAGGCGCCGCCGAACGTGGACCTGGCGAACGCGGCGAGCGCCGGCAGGTCGTCGGAGGCGGCACGGCGTACCGTCACGCCCCGCCCGGCCAGCCGCTGCTCGGCGGCCTCGGTGGGCCGCAGCGCCGCCGACCCCTCGGACAGTTCGGCGGTCATGTTCCAGGCGGTACGGTCCTGCCGGTAGCCGAGCCGCTGCGCGGCGCAGACCGCCGGGGTGTAGCGCACGTCGACGCCCGGCCAGGCGTAGTGCGGCGGGTTGCCGGCGAGCAGCACCTCGGCCGCGCCGAGCGCGCCGAGCCGGCTCTCCGCCTCGGTCAGCAGCGCCCCGCCCACGCCCTGGCGGCGCTCAGTGGGCGCGACAGCGACCAGGTCGACGTGGCCGAGGCGCGGATCGGCCGCCGACAGCGACCCGACGAGTACGCCGACCAGCGCGCCGTCGCGTACCGCACCGAGGCGCAGCACCGGACGGTCGGCTGCGGCCCGCTCCGCCACGGTGACCACCACGGCTGACGCCTCGGCCGCGTCCTCCGGCAGATCGAACGACAGCCGGCACAGCTCGACCACCTCGGGCAGCCGGTCCCGGCCCAGCTCGATGATCTCCACGTCCATGGACGCCGACCCTAGGGCATCGGCAGACCAATGGACAGGGTTGTTAACCGGTCGCCACCGACCGGGCCGCGCGGACCGCCGCGTACGCGTCCACGAGCCCGGCGCCGGAGACGTCCTGCGGTCCACCGCAGGCGTCGGCGGGCTGGGTGACCGGCTGCGCGGTGTCGCGCAGGATCGCCCTGGTCCGCTCCAGGTCTCCGACCAGCGCCGGGTTCGCCGACCACATCAGCGCCACCACGCCCGCGACCTGTGGCGTGGCCATCGAGGTGCCGTCCAGGGTGGCGTACCCGCCGCCCGGCATCGCGGACAGCACCGCGGCGCCCGGGGCGACCAGGTCCGGCTTGGCCCGACCGTCCGGCGCCGGACCGCGGCTGGAGAACTCGGTGACGCGCCGCTGCCGGTCCACCGCCCCGACGGTCAGCACGTCCGGGTACGGCGCGGGCGCATCGTTGATCGAGCCGCACGACGGGCCGGTGTTCCCGGCCGCGGCCACCACCAGGATGCCGGCCGCGGTCAGCGCGGCGGTCGCCGGTCGCAGCGCCCCCGGGTCGCACCCCTCCACCGGCGGGCAGCCCCACGAGTTGGTGAGCACGTCCGGGGCGCGTGAGGGACGGCCGTCGGTGAGCGGGTTCCCGCCCTCGGGGAACGGTGCCAGCATGAACTGGAGGCAGTCGAGGTAGCGGGCCGGGCTGCCCATGTTGCGCTCCAGGTTGACGCAGCCGACCCAGCTCGCACCCGGCGCCACGCCGATCCCGTCCCGGCCCACCGCACTGCCCAGCGTGTGCGTCCCGTGGCCACCCCGGTCGGCCGGGGCGCGGCGGCCCTCCCACGGGTCGTACCACGAGTCGTCGCCGCCCCGGAAGCCGCCCGCGAGCGCCGGGTGCCGGCCGTCCACCCCGGAGTCGGAGCTGCCGACCACCACGCCGGACCCGGTGACGCCCAGGTCCGACCAGACCCGGTCCGCGCCGATCAGCGAGACGTTCCAGGCCGGGCCGGCCGGCGCCGGGGCGTCGCCGCGCGCCTGCGGGGCGAGCGCGGGCAGCGGGCGCAGGCGCTGGCTCACCAGCACCCGGGCCACCTCGGGACGACTCGACAGCCAGGCCCGCACCGCCGGCCCGCCGTCCGTCTCGATCGCGTTCACCAGGTAGTACGGCGTCGGGTTCAGCCGCATCCCGGCCAGCGTGCGGCGCAGGTCGCCCTGCGTGCGGTCGGCTGTGGCCACCAGCCGCCGGTAGACCTCGGTCGCCCGGACGTCCCGTCCGGCCCGGCCCGGCGTCCCGGCCGGCAGACCGGTCAGATCGGCCTGCTCGCGCAGCACCACGAGCAGCCGCTCGCCGTACAGTCCGGGCCGGCCGGGGACCACGTACACCACGGCGACGGCGGCGAGCAGCGCGGCGGCGACCAGCGCGGCCGGACCGCGCCGGGGCGCGCGGGCGCGGGACCGGGCGAGCAGCACGCCGTACCCGACTGCGAGCAGGACCGCGACGGCGAACGCCACGCCGGTGCCCACCGCGACCCAGAACGGCGCGTCGCGGGTGGCGGACAGCAGGAGGCTGATCTCCTCCGGGTCGGTGAACGCGAGCGGCCCCAGCAGGGCGAGCCCGACCAGCCGGCGCACCGGCGCGGGCCCGGCCGGACGGCCCGCGTGGCGGGCCGCCGCCTCCAGCGCGGCCAGCACGAAGCCGAGCGGCGGCAGCAGCACCAGCGCCGGCAACTGCACGCCCGACTGCCCGGCACCGGCCGCGAGCGGCGTCAACGCGACCCCCGCGACCAGACCGCCGACGAGCACCACCCGGACCGGACCCGGCCCGAACGCGGCCCAGAAACCGGCGCCGAGCAGTGCCCCGGCGAGCGCGCCCAGCGCGGCGGCGGCCAGGCCGGCCAGCAACGTCTCCAGCGCTCCGCCGAGCGCGCCCACCCAGGCCCAGGGCAGGAGTACGGCCAGCCCGGCCGCGATCGCCAGCAGCGACACCGACCCGAACCGGCCCTCCGGGGCCGCGTCCACGACGACCGGTGGCCGGACGCGGCCGAGACGGACGGCGACGAGCGCGAGCGCCGCGGCGGTCACCGCGAGCGCGGCCAGGTACGCCTCGTGGTGCACCGGCGGCACCGTCCGCAGCAGCGTGGTCGCGCCGAGCGCGACCACGGCGGCGGTCCAGGCCCGGCCGGTCGCCCGCAGCGCGGGGGAGCGGGGCGCGAGCGCCAGCGCCAGCGCCGGGGCGCCGGCCAGCAGCACCGTGGCCACCGCGACCACCGGCCAGGCCGCCACCGGCCGGTCCGCGCCGATGACCAGCGCCACCTGGTCGACCAGCCAGCCGGTGATCTGGCCCGGCACGGTGACCAGCACGATCCACACCCCGGTCGCCACCGCCGCCACGACCGGCCACGGACCGGTCTCGCGCGGTGGCGGCGGTACGGGGGCGAGCGGCGGACCGGTCAGCATGGTCATCACGGTACGGCCGGGCCGTGTCGCCGCGCGCCCGGGACGGTTACCGTTGACTGGTGCGTGACCCGAGTGTGTCCCGATCCACGGCCGGCCGGCTGTCCGCCGAGCGCCGCGCCGACGACCTGCGCCGCCTCCGGGCCGAGCGGTTCGACGTGCTGGTCATCGGCGGTGGCGTCACCGGAGCGGGCGCCGCGCTCGACGCCGCCTCCCGAGGGCTGAAGGTCGCCCTGGTGGAGGCGCGCGACTACGCCGCCGGCACGTCCAGCCGGTCCAGCAAGCTGATCCACGGCGGCCTGCGCTACCTGGAGCAGCTGGAGTTCCACCTGGTCCACGAGGCGCTGACCGAGCGCGGTCTGCTCGCCACCCGGCTCGCGCCGCACCTGGTCCGGCCGGTGCCGATCCTGGTGCCGCTGCCCGCCGAGGGCGGCGCGGGCGACCTGCCCCGGCGGTTCTTCCGCCGCTCCTACTACGGCCTCGGCGTGGCCGCGTACGACGCGTTCGCCGGGATCTTCGGCGGCGGTCGCGGCATGCCGCTGCACCGGCACCTCACCCGCGAGGGCACCCGCCGGATCTTCCCCAGCCTCCGGCCGGACAAGCTGGCCGGCGCGATCCGCTACTACGACGGCCAGGTCGACGACGCCCGCCTGGTGGTGACGCTGGCGCGTACCGCGGCGAGCCTCGGCGCGACTGTGGTGACGAGCGCCCGCGCGGTCGGCCTGACCCGGCAGGCCCGGGAGGTCACCGGCGTGCGGGTCCGCGACCTGGAGGCGCCCGCCGGTTCGCCGGACGCCGAGTTCGAGGTACGCGCCCGCACCGTGATCGCCGCCACCGGCGTGTGGAGCGACGACATGTCGCGGATGCTCAACGACGTCGGGCTGCGCCCGAAGCTGCGGGTCCGGGCCTCCAAGGGGGTGCACCTCGTGGTGCCCCGCTCGGCGATCGTCGGCGAGACCGGCCTGATCCTGCGTACCGCGACGAGCGTGCTGTTCGTCATCCCCTGGGGCGGGCACTGGATCATCGGCACCACCGACACGGACTGGCAACTCGACAGGTCCCACCCGGCCGCGACCGCCAGCGACATCGACTACCTGCTGTCGCAGGTCAACATGGTGCTGGACCGGCCGCTGACCACCGCCGACATCGAGGGCGTCTACGCCGGGCTGCGCCCGCTGCTGGCCGGCGAGGCGGACTCCACCTCCAAGCTGTCCCGCGAGCACGCCGTGGTGGAGCCGATGCTCGGCCTGCTGCTGGTCGCGGGCGGGAAATACACCACCTACCGGGTGATGGCCTCCGACGTGGTCGACCGCGCGATGCACCGGCTCGGCCGGACCCGCTCCTCGCGTACCGCCGACCTGCCGCTGCTCGGCGCCGACGGGTACGCCGCCATGTGGCGGGACCGGGCCGACCTGGCCCGCCGGCACGGGGTGGCGGTCGGCGTGGTCGAGCACCTGCTGGAGCGCTACGGCAGCCTCACGCTGGAACTGCTCGCCCTGGTCGACGCCGATCCGCTGCTCGGCTCGCCGCTCGCGGGCGCGCCGGAATACCTGGCCGCCGAGGTGACGTACGCCGCCCGCGCCGAGGGCGCGCTGCACCTGGAGGACGTGCTCACCCGGCGTACCCGGATCTCGATCGAGACCAGCCACCGCGGCCTGGAGTCGGCGGAGCACGCCGCGGAGCTGATGGGTGCGGTGCTCGGCTGGGACGCGGCGACCCGGGACCGGGAGGTCGCCCACTACCGGGCGCGGGTGCTGGCCGAGCGGGAGTCGCAGCTCATGCCGGACGACATCGCTGCCGACGCGGCCCGCCTCGGCGCGCCCGACGTCCGCGGATTCGAGGCCGACCGGGGGACCGACGGTCCGGGCGTTGAACTTCCGGCCTCCCCCAGGTAGGGGATCCCCGACCCGGGCCGCTCGGCCGGTAGTGCGCGCTACCTACGGAAGTGTAGGTTTCCCCGCGTGGTTCGCCCATCCTGGTCGCGCGTCCCCGCTCTGTCCGCCGTCGTCCTGCTGGCGGCCGCTCTGACCGGCTGCTCCTTCGGACGGGCCGAGGGCGCCACCGCACCCGGGGCGGCGGGCACGGCCAGCCCGACACCGGACGGCAGACGCGTCTCCCTGGTGCAGCGGCTCGGCGACGGCCCGGTCCGCAACCTCGACGTGGACCCGTCCGGCCGCTGGCAGTGCCGCGACTGCGCCGGTGACGGCGTGGACGCCACCGGCACGCTGAGCCCGGAGCAGACCACGCGGCTCCAGCGGATGCTCGCGGACCCGGCGATCGCGAAGGAGACCGACCAGGCCCGCAGCTACAAGCAGGGCTGCATCGGCGTGCTGACCTCGACGCTGCTCGTGCCGCCGGACCTGACAGTCACCATCCAGGACTGCCCGGGCGAGCCGAAGCCGAAGGTGGCCTACGACGTGCTGCTGCTCGTCACCCAGGCCACGCCGGCCGAGGACAAGGGCTAGAAGACCTTGCCGGGGTTGAGCAGGCCGGCCGGGTCCAGCGCCGCCTTGATCGCCTGGTGCACGCGTACGCCCACCGGCCCGATCTCGCGGGCCAGCCAGTCCCGCTTGAGCAGCCCGACGCCGTGCTCCCCGGTGCAGGTGCCGCCCAGTTCCAGCCCCAGCCGCATGATCTCGTCGAAGGCCCGCCGTCCCCGGGCCAGGCTCGCCGGATCGGCCCGGTCGACCACGATGTTCGGGTGCATGTTGCCGTCGCCCGCGTGACCGACCACCCCGATCGGCACCCGGCACGCCTCGGCGATCCGGGCCACCCCGTCGAGCAGCTCCGCCAGCCGGCCGCGCGGCACCGCCACGTCGTCGATGACCAGGCCGCCGTTGCCGCCCGGGAACGTCTCGGCGGCGAACCGCTCCATCGCCGGGTGGGCCAGCCGCCGCGCCTGGAGCAGGGCCGCCGCCTCGGCCGCGTCGGTGGCCGCGTAGACCTCGTCGGCGCCGGCCGCCGTACACACCTCGGCGAGCCGGGCCAGGTCGTCGGCGGCCCGCGCGCCGGTGTCCACCGCCGCGAGCAGCAGCGCCTCGGCATCGGTGCGCAGACCCATCGGCCGGTACGCCTCGATAGCCCGCAGATGCGTCCGGTCCAGCAGTTCCAGCAGGCTCGGCGTGAGCCCGCGCTCGGCGATCCCGGCGACCGCACCGCCTGCCGTCGCCACCGTGGGGAAGACCGCGACCAGGGTCAGTGACTCCTCCGGGGCCGGACGCAACGCCACAGTCACCTCGGTGATCACGCCGAGCGTGCCCTCCGAACCCACGAACAGGCGGGTCAGGTCGTACCCGGCGACCCCCTTGGCGGTCCGCCGCCCGGTGCGCAGCACTTCGCCGGAGGCGAGCACCACCTCCAGGCCCAGCACGTACTCGCTGGTCACGCCGTACTTCACGCAGCACATGCCACCGGCGTTCGTGGCCACGTTGCCGCCGATCGTGGACGACTCCCACGAGCCGGGGTCCGGCGGATACCAGAGGCCGCGCTCCCGTACCGCGCGGGCCAGCGCCGCGTTCACCACGCCCGGCTGCACCACGGCGATCCGCCCGACCGGGTCGATCTCCCGCACCGCGTCCATCGCCACGGTGCTCACCACCACCGCGCCGTCGACCGCGTTCGCCGCGCCGGCCAGCCCGGTCCGCGCACCCTGCGGCACCACGGGTACGCCGTGCCGCCCGGCCGCGCGGACCACCGCCACCACCTCGTCGGTGTCGCGGGGACGCACCACCGCCAGCGGGGTGCCCGAGTCGCACAGGTCGGCCTCGTCGCGCTCGTGCCCGGCCAGCAGATCCGGGTCGGTCAGCACGGCGGCGTCACCGAGCGCGGCCCGCAGGTCGTCGAGGAGGGGATGGGCGGCCATGCCGGGAAGGCTACCGGCGTACCGTCTGTTGCCGTGCTCTACCTGGACCCGCCCGCCGTGCCCTGGCGCGGCCGGCTCTGGTCGCACCTGATCAGCGACGTCTCCTACGCCGAGCTGCACGCGTTCGCCGAGATGCTCGGCGCGCCCCGGCGCGGCTTCGACCGCGACCACTACGACGTGCCCGCCGAGCGGTTCCGGGCGGCGGTCTGGCTGGGCGCCACGGTCGTGCCCTCGCGGGAGATCGTCCGGCTGCTGCGGGACGCCGGTCTGCGCCGCCCCAAGCACCGCGTCTCAGGTGAGCGCGGCCAGCTCCCGGGACAGGTTGGCCCGGGCCCGGTCCTCCCAGCGGGCGTGCGGCTCGGGTAGGCGGTACAGCGCCGGCAGGTCGAGCAGGTGCCGCAGCACCGCGGCCCGGCCGGTGCGGAAGTCCGGTTCGGGGACGTGCGCGTACTCGGCGCGGATCGCCGCGGCGTACCTGTCGTAGCGCTCCGTCGGGGCGGCGAGCACCGCCAGGTCCGCGTCGCACAGCAGCGCGCCGTCCGGGTCGTCCGGCCCGGCCGCGTGGCCGGCGGTGAGCAGCACCAGGCGGCGTACCCCGGTCACCGTCGCGGCCGGGAGGCCGGCGGCGGCCAGCAGCTCGACGGCCAGGTCGGCGCTGGCACGCTCGTTGGCGTCGCCCGCCGCGCGCGGGTCGTAGACCGCGTCGTGGCACCACGCCGCCAGCCGGACCAGGTCCGCGTCGCGGGCCAGACCGGCGTACGCGTCGACCACGTCGAGCACCGCCCGCAGGTGCGCCTCGTCGTGGTAGCGCCGGTGCGGCTCCCGCCAGCCCGCCAGCAGCCGGGCACCGGCCCGGTCGGCAGCCGCCGGATCGGTCGCGCCCGCCGCCCGTGCCGTGTCCCGCCAGCGTGCCGTCAGGTCGTCCATCGGGTGCAGTCTGCCCCACTCCGGCCCGGTCGGAGGGATTCAGCCGGAGCGGTACGGGTAGTACCGGCCATGGCCCGGGACGGACGACTGCAGTTCCTGCGTCGTGGCAAGCTGCGCGAAGGGCTGGCGGACCGGGACGGGCAGCGGATCGCCTCGGCGATGGAGGAGTTGCGGCACCGGGGCAAGGCGACGCTGCACGACCGGCTGCACCGGGTCCGTACCGCGTTCGGTCTCGCCGTACAGGCCGGCCTCGCCGCCGGCCTGGCCTACCTGGTCGCGCACCGGCTGCTGAAGAACCCCCAGCCGGTCTTCGCACCGATCTCCGCGGTGGGCACGCTCGCCGCCTCGGTCGGGCAGCGGTTCCGGCGTACGGTCGAGCTGATTGTCGGCGTGGCGGTCGGCGTGCTCGTCGGCGACGCGCTCATCTACTTCGTCGGCACCGGCGCGTGGCAGCTCGCGCTCGTGGTGACCTCGGCGATCCTGCTGAGCATCTTCGCCGGGGCGAGCGTCGCCATCGTGATCCAGGCCGCGGCCACCGCGGTGCTGATCGTGACGCTCAGCCCGTCCACCGAGAACCTGGAGTTCCCCCGCTTCATCGACGCGTTACTCGGTGGCGGCATCGCGCTGCTGGTCACTGCCATCCTGCTGCCGCTCAACCCGCTCCGGGTGATCAACCGGGCCGCCCGGCCCGCGCTGGACCTGCTCGCCGACCAGCTCGACGCCTGCGCCGACGCGGTGCGCAACCGGGACCGGGACGCGGCCCAGCAGGCGCTGTTCCGGCTGCGGGAGAACAAGGAGGAGCTGGCCGCGCTCTCCGAGGCGATCGAGGGCGCGAAGGAGACCAGCACGCTGTCCCCGGCCCGCTGGCACCGGCGCAGCGAGCTGACCCACTACGCGGAGGCGGCCGACCCGATCGACCGGGCCATGCGCAACACCGGCACGCTGATCCGCCGCGCCGTCACCATGATCGAGGACGACGAACCGGCCCCCGAGCCGATGCCGGACGCGATCGGTCACCTGGCCGAGTCGGTGCGCCTGCTCCGCCAGGAGTTCGCCGCCGGGCAGGAGCCGCAGGAGGCCCGCGAGCGGTCGCTGCGCGCGGTGAGCGAGGCCGGGCGGGCGTACGCCGAGGGGGTCGGCTTCTCCGGCAGCGTGGTGATCGCCCAGGTGCGTACCACGGCGAGCGACCTGATGGTGGCCTCCGGGATCGAACAGGAGGAGGCGAACCGGCTGGTCCGGCAGGCGTTCGGCGAGAACCGCCAGGGCGAACCCGCAGCCCGGAACCCCGCCGCTCATCCCCCCACAGCCCCACCCGTCGGCTGACCCCCGCCCGGTCGCGCTTCCGCCCTGGCTCCCGCGCTCCCGCCCTGGCGCCCTGCCGCGTTGATCAAGGAGTTACCGGACTCCGAGGAGATCAACTAGTGCACAAACTCCTTGATCACCGCTCGAGGTGCGGTGGGGAGAGAGCTAGGGGAGGTGGGTCAGGGCGGTCAGGAGGGTGTCTACCTCCGGCTCTGTGGTGCCCAGGCCGAGGCTGGCGCGCAGGGCGGTCGGGGGCAGGTCGGTGCGGCCGGTACGGGCGGCGGCCTCGGCCAGCAGACGCCGGGTCAGCGGGTGCGCGCAGAACAGGCCGTCGCGTACCCCGATCCGGTGCCGGCTCGCCAGGTGGGCGGCCACCTCGGCGGAGTCCCGTCCGGCGACCACGAAGCTGACGATGCCCACCCGGGGCGCGTCGGGGGAGAACATGCGCAGCTCCACCACGTCCGGCAGCGCGGCCAGGCCGGTACGCAGCCGGGCCAGCAGCGCCTGTTCCCGGGCGTGCAGCGCGTCCCGGTCGGCCGCGCCGAGCGCCTCGCAGACAGCGGCGAGCGCCACCGCACCCAGCAGGTTCGGGGTGCCGGCCTCGTGCCGGGCCGGGCCGGTCGTCCAGCGCACCTCGTGCGTCGCGGCGCCGACGTGGCTGGTGGCGCCGCCTCCGGCCAGGTACGGCGGGGCCGCGTCCAGCCAGTCCGCGCGCCCGGCCAGCACGCCCGCGCCGAACGGGGCGTACAGCTTGTGCCCGGACAGGGCCACATAGTCCACGTCCAGCGCGGTCAGGTCGACCGGGGCGTGCGGGGCGAGCTGCGCGGCGTCGACCAGGATGCGGGCGCCGTGCCGGTGGGCCACCCGAGCCAGCTCGGCGACCGGCCAGCACTCGCCGGTGACGTTGCCGGCGCCGGTGACCGCGACCAGCACGGGCAGGCCGGGCCGGGCGTCGCGGGTGAGTTCGCCGAGCGCCGCCGCGAGGGACCGTACCGCTCCGGCCGGGCTGTCCGGGACCGGCAGCCGTACCGAGCCGCGCGGCCAGGGCAGCAGGTTGGCGTGGTGCTCGGCGCAGAACGTGATCACGGTGGTGCCGGCGGGCAGCGCCCGGGCCAGCAGGTTCAGCGCGTCGGTGGTGTTCCGGGTGAAGATCACGTGGTCGTCGGGGCGGGCGCCGAGGAAGTCGCCGACCGTCTGCCGGGCCCGCTCGTACGCCAGTGTGCAGCGTCGCGACAGCGCGCCCGCGCCGCGGTGCACGCTCGCGTACCAGGGAAGAAGCCCGGCCACCGCGTCGGCCGCGGCCCGCGCGCACGGCGCGCTGGCGGCGTGGTCCAGGTTGATCTCCCCCGGTACGCCGAGCACGCCGAGCGGGTCGGGCCGGACCGGCGCGGGCAGCACGGGCAGCGAGGGTACGAGGGTGACGGTCATGCCGGAGCCTCCCGGGTCACAGGACCCCAGGTGGTGCCGGGACGGGGTCCGCGCTTGCCCGGCGCGCGGAGCGGCACCGGGCCCGGTCATCACCCGGGGCACCCCACCGCGAACCTCGACGAGGGTTGCCGGCCAGCAAGCCGGGGCTTGACGCTGGCGCTCGTGACCTGTTCGGGAGCATAGCCCTCACGATGCGACCGGACCAGTGGGTCGCAGGTGACTACGCTGACCGCATGGCCGACACCCCGCCCGGCGCAGCCCCGCCGCCACCGCATGCGCCCGCCGCCCCGCCGGGGGCGCCGACGCCCCGGATGCCGCTGCGCCGGCTCGGCTGGCGGCGCTTCCTGGTGCTGGCCGGCGTGGTGCTGCTGATCGCGGCCGGTGCGCTGTTCATGGTGTTCTCGCTCGGCGAGAGCCTGGGCGCCGAGGCGCTGCTGATCGGCGTGATCGCGGCGATCCTGCCGGTGCCGGTGCTGGTCTTCTGCTTCCTCTGGCTCGACCGTTACGAGCCGGAGCCGCTGAAGTATCTGATCTTCTGCTTCGCCTGGGGCGCCTTCGTCTCCACCGCGATCTCGCTGCTGGTGAACACGGCCAGCGCGGGGCTGTTCGAGGACCGAGGGCTGCCGGTCGCGCTGACCGCGGTGCTGGTCGCGCCGTTCATCGAGGAGCTGACCAAGGCGGCCGGTCCGCTCCTGGTGCTGATCTTCCGGCGGCGGGAGTTCTCCGGGATCACCGACGGCCTGGTCTACTGCGGGCTCTCCGCGGTCGGCTTCGCCATGGTGGAGAACATCCTCTACCTGGGCGGGCACGGCTACCGCGCCGGCGCCGACGAGTACGGCCCGGCCACCGGCGCGCAGCAGGTGATCGCGATCTTCATCGTCCGGATCCTGCTGTTCGGCTTCGCCCACCCGCTGTTCACGTCGATGACCGGCGTCGGGCTGGGCGTCGCCGCGCGTACCGCCGACCGGCGCGTGCGGGTGCTCGCGCCGCTCGCCGGGCTGCTGCTGGCGATGATCCTGCACGGCACCTGGAACCTGCTGCCCTCGCTGGCCCAGGCCACCGGGGAGGTGGTGATCGTGCTCTACGGCTACATCGGCGTGATGGTGCCGATCTTCTTCGCGATGGTCGGGCTGGCGGTCTGGCTGCGCGCCTGGGAGGGCCGGCTGACCGAGCGCACGCTGCCCGACTACGTCCGCGCGGGCTGGCTCACCCCGCCCGAGGTGGCGGCGCTGGGCAGCCTGGGCCGCCGGCACGCGGCGCGCACCTGGGCACGGCGGGTCGCCGGTGACGGCGGGGTACGCGCGATGCGCGGCTACCAGTTCGCCGCGACCCGCCTGGCGCTGCTGCGCGACGGGATGCGCCGAGGGCTGGACCGCAAGCCGGAGGAGCGGGAGCGGACGGCACGGGAGGAACGGGAGCTGCTGGACGCGATCACCGCGTACCGGTCGTTCTTCGTCGGTCGCGACCCGCAGGCGCCGGTCGGGGTCTGGGACGGTCAGCGCTACCACCTGCGGTTCCCGGACGGTTCGCAGCGCCCGGTCGAGGCGCCGGACGACCCGGTGGTGCCGATCCCGGTGGTGCTGGCCCAGCCGCCCGCCTTCCCGCAGGGCGGTCACGGACCGGGCGGCTGGCACGGCGGCCCGGGCGGTCACGGCCCGGCCGGCTGGCACGGCGGCCCGGGTGCCGGGCACGGCCCGGGCGGCTGGCACGACCCGGGCGCGCCCTGGCATCCCGGGCGCTGAGACCGGCCGGCTAGTCGGGGGCGCCGGTCAGCTCATCAGGCCGGTCAGGAAGTCGCCGAGCCCCTGGGCGATGGCCATCAGCGCGCCGCCGATGCCCTTGAACACCTGCGCCGCGCCGTCCGGCCGGAACGCCATGAAGTAGATCAGGAACGCAAGGAATCCCCAGGCGAGGATCTTTTTGATCACTACCGGCATGGTGTCCCTCCCCAGGGCGCGCTGAGGTGCCTGGGCTTCCCGCCGGGCAGCGCCGCAAACAGCACCGCCGCAGAGCGACCGGCACCGGAGCGCCGCAACAGGTAAGGACCTACAGGTAGAGACCGGTGGAGCCGGCGGCGGTGCTCTCCACCCGCTCGGCCGCCACGGCGTGCACGTCCCGCTCGCGCAGCAGCACGTACGCCCGTCCGTGCAACTCGACCTCGGAGCGGTCGTCCGGGTCGAACAGCACCCGGTCACCGGCCACTATCGCGCGGACGTTCGGCCCCACGCCGACCGCCGTGGCCCAGGCCAGCCGCTTGCCCACGGCTGCCGTCGCGGGGATCACGATGCCGGCGGTGGAGCGGCGTTCCCCCTCCGCACCCTCGGTACGCACCAGCACGCGGTCGTGCAGCAGGCGGATCGGCAGCCCGGCGTCGAGACTCTGGTCGGCGGTCACGCGAAGACGCTACCGCGTGCCCGTCGGTCGATTCCGGCGTGGTTGGCGAGAGCGCCGGGCGGGCAATGTGTGGCCGAGTCGCCCTAGGGTGGGGCGTACGGACGTATCCTGTGCCCCCTGCGACCTGGTGGGGCTGATTTTGCCGGAGGTGCGCTTGAGCCGCTTCGAGCGGATGCGCGGACGGCTCCGCCGCGCGTACGAGTCGGGCCGGGAGGCGGCCCGGACCCGGCGGGCCGCCGCGGACACCGGGGACGCCGGAGTGGCCTCGCCCGCCGCGCCGGGGCCACCCGCCGCGCCGGAGGCGGTGGTCGTGGGCGCGGCGTCGCCGGCGGCGTTGCACTCCTCGACTGTGAGCCGGGACGACACGGAGGTGCCGCACGCGCTGCGCATCGCCGCCGCGTGGTGCTGGCGCCTGATCGTGATCGGCATCGTGACCTGGGCCCTGCTCAGGATCGTCGGCACCATCAGCATCGTGATCATCCCGTTGACCGTCGCGCTGCTGCTCTCCGCGCTGCTCGCCCCGGCGGTCGGCTGGCTGCTCCGGGCCCGGCTGCCCCGCTCGCTGGCGACAGCAGTGGTGCTGGTCGGCGGCCTGGCCGCTGTCGTCGGCACGCTCACGCTCGTGGTCAACGAGTTCATCAAGGGCGTACCGGAGCTGAGCCAGAAGTCCTCCGAGGGCGTCCGGCAGATCCAGGACTGGTTCAAGACCGGCCCGCTGCACCTGTCCGACAGCCAGCTCAACCGCTACATCGACGAGGCGCAGAACTGGATCAACGGCAACACCGAGCGGTTCACCAGCGGTGCGATAAGCACCGCCGCCACGCTCGCCGAGGTGCTCACCGGCACCGTCCTGGTCCTGTTCGCCACGTTCTTCTTCCTGCGCGACGGCAACAACATCTGGCGGTTCCTGGTCCGGCTGCTGCCGGTGGCCGCCCGCTGGAAGGTCGACGACGCCGGTCGCGCGTCCTGGGCGACGCTCGGCGCGTACGTGCGGGCCACCGTCCTCGTGGCGTTCATCGACGCGGTCGGCATCGGCATCTTCCTGGTGCTGTTCGACATCCCGTTCGCGTTCCCGCTGGCCGCGCTGGTCTTCCTGGGCGCGTTCATCCCGATCGTCGGCGCGTTCCTGTCCGGCGTGGTGGCCGTGCTGGTGGCGCTCGTCGACAGCGGCCCGGTGACCGCCCTGATCATCCTGGGCGCGGTGATCGGCGTGCAGCAGGTCGAGGGCCACGTGCTCCAGCCGCTGATCATGGGCCGGGCGGTGGCCATCCACCCGCTCGCCGTGATCATCGGCATCGCCGCCGGCGTGGTGCTCGCCGGCATCGCCGGTGCGCTGGTCGCGGTGCCGCTGATCGCCGTCCTCAACACCGCGGTGCGCCGGCTCGCCGCGCGTACCGTGCCGGACACCCCGCCGGACGCGGTGGTGGTCGCCTCCCAGGCGCCCTGACCAGGCACGATCCGCCGACGCCCGCGTCACCCCGCCCGGGGAGACGCGGGCGTCAGCTCTTGGCGAGCCGTTCCAACGCGCCCCGGGCCACCTCCGGCCGGGTGGTGTACCAGAACGGCGGCAGCGACCGGCGCAGGAACGGGCCGTACCCGCGCGCCGTCTCCAGCCGCGAGTCGAGCACCGCCACCACGCCCCGGTCGCCGGTGGCCCGGATCAGCCGGCCGACACCCTGGGCCAGCCGGACCGCCGCGATCGGCACGCTCACCGCCGCGAAACCCGAGCCGCCACCGGCGTCCACAGCCGCCGCCCGCGCCGCCGCGAGCGGCTCGTCCGGACGGGGGAACGGCAACCTGTCGATCACCACGAGCTGGCAGGCGTCGCCCGGCACGTCCACCCCCTGCCAGAGCGACATCACCCCGAACAGGCAGCTCTCCCGCACCTCGCGGAACCGGCGCACCAGCAGCGGCAGCGCCTCCTCGCCCTGGAGCAGCACCGGCAGGTCGGTCCGCGCGCGGACCAGTTCCGCGGCCTGCTGCGCGGCCCGTCGCGACGAGAAGAGCCCGAGGGTACGACCACCGAGCGCCTCGACCAGCGCCAGCAGCTCCTCACCTGCCGGTCCGGGCAACCCGGAGACGCTGGGGCGGGGGAGATGCGCGGCGACGTACAGGATGCCCTGCCGGGCGTAGTCGAACGGCGAGCCGACGTCGAGCGAACTCCAGCCCGGCCCTTCGGTCGCCGGGACGGTGCCGACCGACGCGCGGCTGCCCTCGGCGGCGGCCACCGGCGTGACCGGGGAACGGCCCGCGGCGGCAGCGGTGGCGATCGCGGCGGCGGCCGGTGACGGCGGGGCGGGCGGAGGCGCGTCCAGCCCCAGCGCCCGGGCCACGGTGTCGAAGCGGCCGCCCAGCGCCAGTGTGGCCGAGGTGGCGACCACTGTGCGCTCGTCGTACAGGTGGGTGGCGAGCGTGCCCGCCACCGACAGCGGCGCGACGACGAGCGCCCGGCGGCTGCCGTTGTCCGGCTTCTCGACCCAGGCGACGTCGTGGTCGGCCTCCTCCAGCAGCCGCTGGGCGGTGGTGGACAGCTCGTCCAGCACGGCCTTGGCCTGCTGCTTGCGTACCGGATCGGGGTCGTCGGCCTTCACGTCGCCGATCCCCTCCAGCGCGGCCCGGGTCGCCGAGTCCAGCAACGTGCACGCCTCGCGCAGCGCGGGCGGCAGACCGGCGGTGAGCCGCCCGGCCGGCGCCTCGGCCAGCCCCACGGCGAGCGCGTCACCGGCCTCGGTGAGCCGTTCGGCCACGTCCGGGCGCAGCAGGGGCCGCGCCCGCCGGGTGGACCTGTCGATCAGCTCCGGCACCAGCTCGGCCTGGGCGGCCGACGAGACCCGGTCGGCCAGTTCGTGCGCCTCGTCCACCACGAGCAGCCTGTGCGGCGGCACGATGTGCCGCCCGGCGAGCATGTCGACGGCGAGCAGGCTGTGGTTGGTGACCACGATGTCGGCCTCGCGGGCGCGTGCCCGGGACGCCTCCGCGAAGCACTCCTGCCCGAACGGGCAGCGGCTGGCGCCCACGCACTCCCGGGCCGGCATGGAGACGCTGCGCCACACCTGGTCGTCCACGCCCGGATCCAGCTCGTCGCGGTCGCCGGTGGCGGTCTCCTCGGCCCAGTCGCGCAGCCGCTGCACCTGCTTGCCCAGCCGGCCCGCCTCACCGAGCCACTTGGTGCCGCCGTTGCCGGAGTGCGGCGCGTCGAACAGCGCGTCGTCCGGCTCGTCCTCGACCGAGCTGTCCAGCCGGGCCAGGCACAGGTAGTGGTGACGGCCCTTCAGCACGGCGAAGGTGGGACGGCGGCCCAGCACCGGCTCGACCGCGTCGGCCAGCCTCGGCAGGTCGTGCTCGACGAGCTGGGACTGCAACGCCAGTGTGGCGGTGGAGACCACCACCGGCCCGTCCACTGTGAGCGCCGGAGCGAGGTACGCCAGGGACTTGCCGGTGCCGGTCCCGGCCTGCACCAGCAGATGCTCGCCGGAGGCGATGCTGCGCTCGATCGCCTCGGCCATCTGCTGCTGACCCGGCCGGGCCGCGCCACCCGGAACCGCGCCCACCGCGGCGGTCAGCAACTCCCCGGCACCGGCGCGGCCCTTGCGGCGCTTCTTCGGGACGGCCGGGCCGGTGGCGGTGCGGGACGGGGTCACCGTGCGACCGTACCCGCCGGCACCGACGGCGGTCCGGCCGCTCCGACGGCGTGGCGGGACGGCGGGTCGCGTCCGGTTACCTCCCGATCGCGTGGCGTGGCCGGAATCGGTTAGGGTGCCAGGCATGCCGAGCGATGTGGTCCGCGTGATCTACCGCAAGTACGACGGCAGCGCACACCGCGACTACCCGGCCCGCCGGCTCGCCGAGGACGATCTCGGCGTCTGGCTCGGCGTGCCCGCCGGCACCGAGTCCGTCTACCACGGCCGCCCGTCGGTCGAGCAGATCCCGTTCGTCCTGCTGGTGCCGCACCACGGGTGGTGGACCGGCATGTTCAACCCGCCGCCGCGCACCAGCGAGGTCTACTGCGACATCGCCACCCCGGCCCGCTGGGAGGGTGAGGAGACGGTCCACCTGATCGACCTCGACCTGGACGTGGTGCGCCGCCGTGAGACCGGCCTGGTCGAGCTGCGCGACGAGGACGAGTTCGCCGTGCACCGGGCCCGCTGGGGCTACCCGGACGACGTGGTCACCGAGGCCGAGGCCGCGTCCCGCTGGCTGCTCGGCGCGCTCGGCGACGGCACCGAGCCGTTCGCCACGTCGTACCGGAAGTGGCTCGCACTGGTGGTCTGAGCCGGCTCACCAGCGCGGCGGCCAGACGGCGTCCGGCCCCAGCGGCGGCAGCTCGCCGACCTTGGCCGGGTTGAGCTGGTTGAACACGCCGGTGACCCGCCCCTCGTGGATCGCGAACGAGGTGACCATCCGAATGGTTCGCCCGTCCCGGTGGAAGAACTCCGTCTGCCATCCCAGCGTGCCGTCCACCAGCACCGGGCGTCCGCGCAGGCCACCCCGCTGCCGGGCCTGGGCGTAGAGGCCGAGCAGCAGGCGGCCGACCGACTCCACACCGACCACCGGCCGGCGACCGGCCGGGAAGTGGCCGCCGGCGTCGCCGATCGACACCACGTCCGGGGCGAGCACGCGGACCAGCTGCTCCAGCTCACCCGACTCCACCGCGGCGGCGAACGCGGCGAGCACCCGCCGCTGCTCGGCCAGGTCGGCGCTGTGCCGGGGCGCGTCCGGCCCGTGCACCGCCCGGCGGGCGCGCGACGCCAGCTGACGGGCCGCCTCCGGTGTCACCGCGAGCACGTCCGCCACGTCGGAGAACGGCACCGCGAACACGTCGTGCAGCACGAACGCCACCCGCTGCTCCGGCGTCAGCCGCTCCAGCACCACCAGCAGCGCGGTGCCGAGCTGGTCGGCCCGTACCGCCCGCTCGGCCGGGTCGGGCGCGAACCCGTCCGCCGCCGGCGCCGCTGTCACCACCGGCTCGGGGAGCCACTGACCCGGGTACGCCTCCCGGCGCACCCGGGCGGAGCGGAGCACGTCCAGGCAGATCCGGGAACAGGTGGTGATGAGCCAGCCCCGCAGATCGCGTACGCGGGCGCGCTCTTCCGGGTCGCTCAGCGCGCCGGAGAAGCGAAGCCAGGTCTCCTGCACCGCGTCCTCGGCCTCGCTGCGGCTGCCCAGCATCCGCTGCGCCACCGCCAGGAGACGCCCTCGTTCCGCCTCGAACTCCCCCGCAAGCTCGTCCACCCCCTCATTCTCCCGCCCCACCGCCCGTCACGGCACCCGCCCGCCCTCGGCGGCACCCGCCCACCCTCGCCGATCTGTGAGTGGGGTTGTCAAGGGGTTTGGTGGTGGGTGGTGATGGTGCGGTAGAGCTGTCGGGCGATGTAGCGCTTGAGGCAGCGGGTGATTTCTCTGGTGGTGCGGCCTTCGGCGTGGCGTCGGGTGATGTAGTCGCGTGTTTCGGGGTGGATGCGTCGGCGGGTCAGGGCGATGGTGTGCAGGGCGCTGTTGAGGGTTCTGTCGCCGCCGCGGTTGAGGCGGTGTCGGTCGGTGCGGCCGCTGGCCACGGGGATGGGGGCGGCGCCGGCGAGGGTGGCGTAGGCGGCTTCTGAGCGGACGCGGCCGGGGTGGGACCAGGCGGTGAGGGCGATCGCGGCGGTGACGGGTCCGACTCCGGGTTGGTCGAGCAGGGGCGGGCACAGTTCGGTGACGAGGGCTCGTAGGCGCTGGTGGTTGTCGGCCAGTGTGGCGTCGAGGATGTGGATGTGCCGGGCGAGGGTGACCAGTTCGCGGCGGCGGGTGTGTTCCTCGCAGGGCAGGGCGGTGGTTTCGGGCAGTTCGAGGGCGGCCAGGCGGGCGATCTGGATGGTGGTGGACAGCCCGCGTAGCGCCTCGCGCAGAGTGTCGTCAGCGGTCAGGATCAACGCTTTGACCAGGTTGACCGCGGCGGTGCGGGCATCGGTGTGGTGCCGGCGGCAGATCAGCAGCAGACGCAGGGCCTCGCGTGGGCCGTCGCTGCGGGGCACGGCGATGCGCTCAGCGGGCAGCGCCAGCACCGTATGGGCGGCGGCGACCGCGTCCAGCTGGTCGGACTTGCCGCCCCGACGACGGGCCGCAGCGGGGGGCTTGGGTGCCTCGCAGACGGGTTCGTCAGCAGCGGTCAGCAGCCGGCACAGCCCTTGCCCGTGTGACCGGGTGCCCTCCACCGCCCACAACCGGCGCCCCTGCGGTGGGGTGTGCGCGACGGCGAAGGCCAACAACCGGCTCAACCCGTCCGGGTCAGTGGACACCGTGACCTGCGCCAACACCCCACCGAGTCGGTCCACCACGGCGGCGGTATGCGTATCGGTGTGAGTATCGACCCCCACCACCACGTCATAGCGATCCGCGACCCGTTCTACGATCCTTCTCATCTCGGATTGTTGCTCCTTTGCCAGCGACGACCGGGACAGTCGGCGTCGGCTCGGGAAGACATCACCTCGGCGGCAAATCTGTGATGGGCCACGTGTGCTCGCACGGGCAGGCTTCTGATCAGGCCAGCAGGGTGGGCCGGGCCGGCGCCGACGATCACCCGGGGACAGGTCTTGCACAAGGCACACCCACACCACAGGCGGCCGGATCAACGAAGAGCCACCCAAGTGATCACCAACGCCGAACCCTAACGGCAATCAGCCGAACCGATCACCACAGACATAGAAGCGTCTTGCACTTGCCGCCCCGGCAAACGGTGCTTTCCGGGCATACCAGGGGCCGCAACTGCAAGATCGACGGAGCGGGGCGGGCGGGGAACGGCTCCGGGGGTGAGGATCGGGGGATGAGTGAGGTGGTGGGGCCCGTCGGCGGGCCTATGCGGGAACTGCTTCGGGTGGGGCCGGGCGCTGTCGATCTGGCGGCTGTCGATCCCCGGTCGACGCCGGGGCTTCCGGTGGCGGCCGGGCACGGGCCGGCGCGCAAGGAGTGGGCACGGGCCCAGGTCGAGCTGATCGGCGCGGAACTGGGGCGGCAGCAGGAGATGCTGTACGCCTCCGCGCAGGGCGCCGCCGGGCCGGGCGGCGCCACCAGCGCGCCGGCGCAGGCGGACGCGGGGCTGGACGGCGACCGGCCGCGCCGGGTGCTGCTGGTGCTCCAGGCGATGGACTGCGGCGGCAAGGACGGCACGGTCAAGCGGGTGGCGGGCGCGATGAACCCGCTCGGGTTGCACATCCGCTCGTTCGGGCCGCCGACCGAGGAGGAGTTGCGGCACGACTTCCTGTGGCGGGTACGCCGGGCGCTGCCGCCACCCGGGTACGTGGGCGTGTTCAACCGCTCCCACTACGAGGACGTGCTCATCGCCCGGGTCGAAGGGCTGGTCGACGAGGCGACCTGGCGGTCCCGGTACGCGATCATCAACGACTTCGAGCGGGAACTGACCGAGCAGGCGGTCACAGTGGTGAAGGTCATGCTGCACATCTCGTACGCCGAGCAGGGCGAGCGACTCATGGAGCGGCTCACCGACCCGACGAAGTTCTGGAAGTTCAACCCCAGCGACCTGGACACCCGGGCACGCTGGGGCGACTACCAGGACGCGTACACCGAGGCTCTGGAGCGTTGTGGCACGGACGCCGCGCCCTGGTTCGTGGTGCCGGCGGACCGCAAGTGGTACCGGGACTGGGCGGTCGCCCACCTGCTGCGGGAGACGTTCGGCGGGTTGGATCTGGGGTATCCGCCTGCCGATTTCGACGTCGAACGGGAGCGTGACCGGTTACGGAGCCAGCGCCGTCCGTGATCAGGTGAACGGAAGGTGAACGAGCGGTGAATCGGGCCTGACCAGGGGTGGGCCGATCGAAAGTGGGTTCGGCGCGGTCCCTAGCATGCGCAGAGCAGACGCCCGGGGGGCGACGGCCACCCTTCCACCGACACGACGAGGTCCGTGCTGTGAAGTTTTCCTTCCGTCCCACCGAGGGCGCTTTCTACGAGCTCTTCACCAGGGCCGCGCAGAACCTGGTGAAGGGGACCGAACTGCTCAACGAGCTGGGTCTGCCCGGTGCCGACGTGCAGTCGATCAGCGAGCGGCTGACCGACATCGAGCACGACAGCGACCAGATCACGCACGAGCTGTACAAGAAGATCAACTCCACGTTCATCACGCCGTTCGACCGGGAGGACATCTACCGGCTGGGCTCGCTGCTCGACGACGTGATGGACCACCTGGAGGCGGTCGGCAACCTGCTCTACCTGTACGGCCTGACCAAGCTCCCGTCGCTCCCGCGCGAGCTGCACGAGCTGGTCAACGTGCTCGACCTGCAGGCCAAGCTCACCGCCGAGGCGATGCCCCGGCTGAAGTCGATGAAGGATCTCGAGGACTACTGGATCGAGTGCAACCGGCTCGAGAACGACGGCGACCAGGCGTACCGGATGCTGCTGGTCCGCCTCTTCTCCGGTGAGTACGACGCGCTCACGGTGCTCAAGATGAAGGAGGTGGCCGACGAGCTGGAGGCCGCCTGCGACGCCTTCGAGCACGTCGCCAACACCGTCGAGACCATCGCGGTCAAGGAGTCCTGATCCAGTGACACCCGAACTCATCGCCGTGCTGGCGGTGATCGCGGTCGCCATGGCGTTCGACTACACGAACGGCTTCCATGACGCGGCCAACGCGATCGCCACCAGCATCTCGACCCGGGCGCTGACCCCCCGGATCGCGCTCGCGCTGGCCGCCGTCGGCAACTTCGTCGGCGCGCACTTCGGCGCCGGGGTGGCCAAGACGGTCGGCGACGGGCTGGTGACGTTGCCGACCGGGGTGGAGAGCCTCGGCGTGGTCTTCGCCGGCGTGCTCGGCGCGATCATCTGGAACCTGATCACCTGGTACTTCGGCCTGCCGTCCTCGTCCTCGCACGCCCTCTTCGGCGGCCTGGTCGGCGCCACCCTGTTCGCCGCCGACGGCATCGTCCAGTGGGGCACCATCATCGAGAAGGTCCTCATCCCGATGGTGCTCTCGCCGGTGGTCGGCCTGATCCTCGGCTTCCTGATGATGCTGGCGATCATGTGGCTGTTCCGGAAGGGCCAGCCCGGCAAGCTCAGCCGTGGCTTCCGGTGGGCGCAGACCGCGTCCGCCGCCGCCATGTCGGTCGGCCACGGCATGCAGGACGCCGCCAAGACCATGGGCATCATCGTGCTCGCGCTCTACACCGGCGGTTTCCAGGAGAGCAAGACGCACATCCCGGGCTGGGTCTTCTGGACCTCCGCCGCGATGCTGGCCGCCGGCACGTACGCGGGCGGCTGGCGGATCATCCGGACGCTCGGCCGGAAGATCATCGACCTCGGCCCGGCCGAGGGCTTCGCAGCCGAGACCGTGGCCAGCGCGGTGCTCTACTTCAACGCGCTGGTGCTGAAGGCCCCGATCTCCACCACGCACACGATCACCTCGGCGATCATGGGTGTGGGCGCGACGAAACGGCTCTCCGCGGTGCGCTGGAACGTGGCGGGCAACATCGTGATCGCCTGGATCATCACGTTCCCGGCCGCCGCCGCGATCGCCTGCCTCGCGTACCTGCTGGTCCGGCCCTTGTTCTGAGTGACCTGACGCCGAGGGGTTCCCCGCCGTGGCGGGGGACCCCTCACGCGTAGGAGACGCCGATCCGGGCCTTGATGTCGTCGATCAGGCCCATCACCTCGAGCGTGGCGGAGTGCGGGACCAGCGGGCTCTCGGTCAGCCCGGCCGCCAGGCAGCGCTGCACCTCGATCGCCTCGTACTGGTAACCGCCGCCGGTCAGGTCCGCCGGGATCGTCTCCGGCTCGGCGCCGGCCCGGTGCAGCACCACGTGCGCGGGCCGGAAGAACAGCTCGGGCAGGTCGATCCGGCCGGTCGTACCGGTGATCGACGCGGAGATCTCGGTCGCGCCGACCATGCCGCAGCTGAGCGTCGCCACCGCGCCGGAGTCCCAGCCGAGCACCATGCCGGTGTTCTCGTCCACCGCCTCCGGGGTCAGCTTGGCCCACGCCTGCACGTGCTGCGGCACGCCGAGCACCAGGTGGGCCAGGCTCAGCGGGTAGACGCCGAGGTCCAGCAGCGCGCCGCCGCCGAGCGTGCGGGCCCGCATCCGGTGCTCCGGCGGGAACGGGCCGGCCACGCCGAAGTCCGCCCGTACGTGCGTCACCTCACCGATCGCGCCGTCCCGGATCAGCTCCAGCACCCGCAGGATCAGCGGGTTCGTCCGCATCCACATGGCCTCCATGAGGAACAGCCCTCGGGCGCGGGCCGTCTCCACCAGCTCGGTGGTGGTCGGCAGGTCCAGCGTGCACGGCTTCTCCACCAGCACGGCCTTGCCGCCGGCCAGGCAGGCGAGCGCCGCCTCGTGGTGCGCGGCGTGCGGCGTTGCCACGTAGATCGCGTCCAGGTCCGGGTCCGCGGCCAGTTCCGCCCACGAGGCGTACGCCCGCGGCACGTCGTGCCGGCGCGCGAACAGTTCGGCGCTCTCCCGGGTACGCGAGCCGACCGCGACCAGCTCGGCGTCCGGCACCAGCCGCAGATCCTCGGCGAAGCGGGCGGCGATGTTTCCGGTGGCCAGGATTCCCCAACGCGTCATGCCCGGCACGCTATCCCTTCCCGCTCCGGGGCCGGCAGGGTGATCCACCCGTCGGGACGTCAGACGGTGCCGGGGGCGTCGGCGGCGGCCCGGGCGGCCCGTTCGATCATCGCCCGACGTGCCGTCAGCGTCGGCTGGTCGGGTTCCAGGTGCGCGTACTCTGCCCATGCTCCGGTCGAGCCGTCGAGCTGCTCGCGCAGGATGTCGGCGTGCCCCGCGTGCCGATTGGTCTCGGCCACCACGTGGACCAGGATGTTGAACAACTTGACGTCCGGGCGGGGCCACCACGGCACGTGGCCGGGAGCGTCGACGGCGAGGGCGTCGATCGTCGCGTCCGCGTGCTCGGCCGCCCGCCGGTAGCGGCCGATCACCTCCTCGCGGGTCTCGTGCTCGGTCGCCCACATGTCGGTGCCGTCCGGATCCGGGTCGTCCCACCGGGGCAGCGGCTCCGGGAACGGCCTGCCGAACACCTCGCCGAAGTACCGGGCCTCCCCGAAGGACAGGTGCTTGACCAGGCCGAGCAGGTTGGTGCCGGACGCGGTCAGGGGACGGCGCACGTCGTACTCGGACAGCCCGTCGAGCTTCCACAGCATCGCCTCGCGGATCTGGCGCAGGTCGTTGTGCAGATACTGCTTCGCGAAGTCGTCGATCATAGGTCACCACCCTGCCAGTCGCGACCGGCGGCCGCTGCCCAGTGCCGGCGACGGTCCGGCTGGTCCGGCTGGTCCGGCCGGCCCGCACGACCGGGCGCGGCGAGCTGATGCCGCTTCGCGGCGAACACGTAGCGTGAAGAACGCGCAGAGTGACGGCTGCCGCCCGCCTCCTCGTCGAAGTCAGACGTCCAAAGGCGATCATCCGGACATAAGGCGGCCTTGGCGCGAGTTGGGCTGACCACCTCGCGCCCACTTTGCTCTGCAACCTCATGCGCACCGCTCACGGACGGTTGCCGATGCGGATCTGGCTGCAGAGCAAAGGCGGCAGAGGGGTGTCTGTTGCTCCGGGCCGAAAACTACGCATCGTGACCAGATGGCGCTGTCGGGGAGTGTGGTGAGGCGGCGTGCGTCTCCGCCCGGCCGCCCCCGGCCGGGCCGCCCGTCGCGAACTAGGCTCGGCGCATGACGATCGACGGCTTCGCCGCACCCCCCGCCCTGGTGGAGCACGCCCGCCGGTTCCAGGCCGAGGGCGCCGTACCAGCCGTACCCCGGGTCGCCGCCACCGTGCTGCTGCTCCGCCCGGCCGGCGACGGGTTCGAGGTCTACATGATCCGTCGGGTGGCGGCGATGACGTTCGGCGGCATGTACGCCTTCCCCGGCGGCGGGGTGGACCGCTCCGACTCGGAGGCGCACCTCGGCTGGGCCGGCCCGGACCCGGCGGCGTGGGGTGAGCGCCTCCGGCTCGACCCGGCCGCCGCGCAGGCGGTGGTGTGCGCCGCCGCCCGCGAGGTCTTCGAGGAGGCGGGCGTGTTGCTCGCCGGGCCGGACCCCGACACCGTGGTAGGCGACGTGAGCGGCGACGACTGGGAGACGGCCCGGCAGGACCTGGAGGGGCGGCGGGTCGGCTTCGCGGACCTGCTGGCCGGGCGCGGCCTCACGCTCCGGTCGGACCTGCTGCTGCCGTGGAGCCGGTGGATCACCCCGGAGTTCGAGCCGCGCCGCTTCGACACGTACTTCTTCGTGGCCCTGCTGCCCGAGGGGCAGCGGACCCGGGACGTCTCCGGCGAGGCCGACCACACGCTGTGGCTGCGCCCGGCGGACGCCCTGGCCCGGACCGAGGCCGGCGAGCTGACCATGCTGCCGCCCACCATGGTCACGCTCGCCGAGGTCGCCGCCGCGGGCGACCTCGCCGGCGTGGCCCGCGCCGCGGCAGAGCGAGAGCCGGGTACGCCGATCCTGCCCCACATCGACGGCCTGGACGGTGCCGAGCCCCGCTTCCGCCTGAGCTGACCTCGGCCGGAGGTGTTAAGAGGGGCCCCTTCCTCTACCGGAGGCGTTAACAGGGGCCCCCTCCTTACACCTCAGCCGAAGCGGCCGGTGATGTAGTCCTCGGTCTTCTTCTGGCTCGGGTTGCTGAAGATCTTCTGGGTGTTGTCGTACTCGATCAGGCGCCCCGGGTCGCCGGTCTTCTCGATCGAGAAGAAGGCGGTCCGGTCCGACACCCGCGCGGCCTGCTGCATGTTGTGCGTGACGATGATGATGGTGAACTTGTCCTTGAGCTGGAACATCAGGTCCTCGATGGCCAGCGTGGAGATCGGGTCCAGCGCCGAGCAGGGCTCGTCCATCAGCACCACCTGCGGCTCGACAGCGATGGTGCGGGCGATGCAGAGCCGCTGCTGCTGACCGCCGGACAGGCCCGCGCCGGGCTTGGCGAGGCGGTCCTTCACCTCGTCCCACAGGTTCGCCGAGCGGAGCGCCCGCTCGGCCGCCTCCTCCAGGATCGACTTACGCCGCACGCCGTTGAGCCGCAGGCCCGCCACCACGTTCTCGAAGATGCTCATGGTGGGGAACGGGTTCGGCCGCTGGAAGACCATGCCGATCATCCGGCGGACCGCCGTGACGTCCACGTCTCGGTCGTAGATGTCCTGGTCGTCGATGGTGAGGCTGCCCTCGACCCGGGCGCCGGGCAGCACCTCGTGCATCCGGTTGATCGACCGCAGGAACGTGGACTTGCCGCAGCCGGACGGCCCGATCAGGGCGGTGACGGTCTTCGGCTCGACGGTCAGGTTGATGTTCTCGATCGCCTTGAACCCGCCGTAGTAGGCGGTCACGTTCGTGGCTTCGATGCGCTTGGCCATGGTGGCGGTACCTCCGGGGTTCATCGGCCGAGCCGGTTACGACGGGCCAGCAACTTCGCCGCGACGGTGAGGACGAGGACGAGGGCGACCAGGGTCAGCGCCGCGGTCCACGCCCGTGCCGGCGAGTACTTCGACGCCTCGCCGGCCTGCTGGTAGACGAAGAGGGCCAGCGACGACTGGTTGTTCTCGAACGGGTTGAAGTTGATCGCCGCGCCGCCGCCGGCGACGAGCAGCACCGGGGCGGTCTCACCGGCGGCCCGCGCGATGGCGAGCATGATGCCGGTGACGATGCCGGGCAGCGCGGTCGGCAGCACGACCCGCAGGATGGTCTTCCACTTCGGTACGCCCAGGGCGTACGCGCCCTCGCGCAGCGGTGCCGGCACCAGCCGGAGCATCTCCTCGGTGGAGCGGACCACTGTGGGCAGCATCAGCACGCTCAGCGCCAGCGCGGCGGCGAAGCCGGAGAAGCCCGGCCGGCCGTCGTTGAACCACGGCGAGACGACCAGCACCCAGAAGGCCAGCACGAACAGGCCGGTGACGATCGACGGGATGCCGGTCATCACGTCCACGAAGAAGCGGATGGTGAACGCGAACCGGCCCCGGCCGTACTCGACGATGTAGATCGCGCAGAGCACGCCGAGCGGCACCGTGATCAGGGTGGCGATGCCCACCTGCTGCAACGTGCCGACGATCGCGTGGTACGCGCCGCCGTTGGCGTCCCGCGAGCCGATGTTGTTCATCGAGGTGCCGAAGAAGTTGGCGTCCAGCCGCTCGGAGCCCTTGCTGACAAGCGTCCAGACCACCGAGGCCAGCGGTAGCACCGCCAGCACGAACGCGGAGTGGATCAGCGCACTCCAGGTGCGGTTGCGGGCCGACCGGCGGCCCTCCACCGCGTTGGCCGCGGCGAACAGACCGGCCAGGTAGAACAGCGCGCCGACCACCACGACCAGGACCGGGCCGCCGATGCCGGCGCCGTACACCAGGGCCGCCGCGAGCAGCAGTGCCGCGACGGCGATGGCCGGAGCGGCGTACGCGGGAAGCCGCCTCGCCCGCAGCGTGGCCGGCTGGGCCGGCGGGCGCGGGCGGCGGGGGGTGAGGGTAGTGGTCATGCGGCCGACTCCGTGAACTCGCGCCGCCGGTGGATGATCGCCCGCGCGGTGATGTTGACGATCAGCGTGATCGCGAACAGCACCAGGCCGGAGGCGATGAGTGCGCCCCGGCCGGTGTCGTTCGCCTCGGCGAACCGGTTGGCGATGTTCGCGGCGATCGAGTTGCCGCCGCTCTGCAGGATGTTGAACGAGATGGCGTACGTGGAGCCGAGCGTGAGCGCCAGCGCGATGGTCTCGCCGAGCGCCCGGCCCAGGCCGAGCATCACCGCGGCGATGACGCCGGGCCGCCCGTACGGGAGGACCGCGGTGCGGATCATCTCCCAGCGGGTGGCGCCGAGCGCGAGCGCGGCCTCCTCGTTGGCGGTCGGGGTCTGCCGGAACACCTCGCGGGACAGCGAGGTGACGATCGGCAGCACCATGATGGCGAGCACCACCGAGCCGAGCAGGATCGAGTTGCCGTACGGGCCGTCGCCGAAGATCGGGATCCAGCCGAAGTACCTGTTCAGCCACGCGGACAGGTCGGCGACCGGCTGGGCGAAGTAGTCCCGGCCCCAGAGGCCGAACACGACGCTCGGCACGGCGGCCAGCAGGTCGATCAGGAAGCCCAGGGCGTTGCCGAGCCGCCGGGGCGCGTAGTGCGACAGGTACAGGGCGATGCCCAGCGCGACCGGCACCGCCATGAGCAGCGCCAGCAGCGAGCTCAGGACCGTACCGAAGGCGAGCGCGCCGATGCCGAACTGCGGCGGGTCGTCGTTCGGGAACCAGCCCTCGAACGTCCAGAACGACTCGGTGTTGGCCCGCAGCGCCGGGACGGCCTTGGCGATCAGGAAGATCGCGATGGCCGCGATGACCACCAGGACCGTGGTGCCGGCGGCCAGGGTCAGGCCGCGGAACGCCCGTTCCGCGCCGAAGGCGCGGGCCCGGGGGAGGGCGCCGCCGCCGCCGAGGCCACCGTCGGGGCGGCCCGGGTTACCGGGGCGCTCGGCCACACGCGCCGAGGCACCGGCGGGTCGCTCGTGACTCGTGGTCACGGGGTTCCCGCCGGTGCCGGCGTGGGCCGAGCGGTGAGGGGTGTCACCCATCTGCTCGCTCGCTTCGTGTTGAGGAGGTGTCGGTCAGAGCGTCAGGAGAGGCTCTTGACCGCGGCCTCGACCTTGGTGCGGACGGTCTCGGGCAGCGGCGCGTAGCCCAGCTCGACGAGCTCCTTCTGCCCCTCGGCGCTGGCGGCGTGGCCGAGCAGGCCCTTGACCAGCGGCAGCTTGTCGGCGGCGAGGCCCTTGCTGCAGACGATCTCGTAGGTCGCCAGGACGATCGGGTACGCCCCGGCCTCCTTGGTGTTGTAGTCGATCGACATCTTCAGGTCGTTGCCCTGACCCTCGAACTTGGCGCCCGCGATGGTCTTGCCGGCCGAGTCGCCGGTCAGCTCGACGAACTCGCCGTTGCCGTTCTTGATCTTCGCCATCTTCAGGTCGGAGTTCTCGGCGTACGACCACTCGACGTAGCTGATGGTGCCGTCGGTGCTCTTGACCTTGCTGGCCACACCGTCGGACTTGGCCGCGCCGACGCCGCCCGGGGCCTTCCACGCCTTGGAGTTGCCGAGCGTCCAGTCCGCCTCGGCGGTCTTGGAGAGGTACTTGGTGAAGTTGTCGGTGGTGCCCGACTCGTCCGAGCGGTGCACCGCCTGGATCGCGGTCGACGGCAGCTTGGCGTCCGGGTTGTCGGCCTTGATCGCCGCGTCGTCCCACTTGGTCACCTTGCCGGCGAAGATCTTCGCCAGGGTGGCCGGGCTGAACTGGAGGTTGTCCGTGCCACTGACGTTGTAGACGACGGCGACCGGGCCGATGACCATCGGCAGGTTGAGCGCCTGGCCGCCGGTGCACTTGGCGTCGGCCTGCGGCTGCTCCTCCGGCTTGAGGGCGGAGTCCGAGCCGGCGAAGTCGGCGGTGCCGGCGATGAAGGCCTGGATGCCGGCGCCCGAGCCGCTCGGCTCGTAGTTGATCGTGGTGCCGGCGCACTTCTGCTGGTAAGCCTTGATCCACTCGGCCATGGCGTTCTTCTGGGCGGAGGAGCCCTGCGCGTTCAGCGTGCCCGTCGCGCAGTCCACCGCGGCGGCGGAACCGGAGGCGGAGGCACCGGCCGGCTCGTTGTTGTCCGAGCCGCAGGCGCTGAGACCGAGAACCGCGGTAAGAGCGAGACAGGCGATGGCGCCGTGCCGCTGGAGCTTCACTTGAGGGGTTTCCCTTCACGTCTTTGGTCAGGTCGCCCGGAGTGCCGGGGGCCGGCGCTGACCGGCTGACACGAAAGGTAGGAGGGCCAGGTGGACGGTTCGCCGGACGTAAGTGAACGCGCGGTGAACACGTTCAGCCGACGAGGTGGCCGTACGCTGAGGAGGGGTTGTCCATTTCGTGAACTAGCAGCCCGCTATCGCCTTTGTGGCGAATTTCCGGGGCCGGCGAGCGCTCAGCCGAGCTGGTAGTTGACGTGCGCGGACCAGTGCGCGAAGCCCAGCCGCTCGTAGAGCGCCACAGCGGCGGTGTTGCTCTCGTCCACGTAGAGCATCACCCGGTCCAGCCCGCGCTCGTCGCGCAGGTGGGTCAGGCCCGCGGCGGTGAGCACCCGGCCCAGCCCGCCCCGGTGCGCGGACGGGTCGACGCCGAGCACGTAGACCTCGCCGATGCGGGCCGAGCCCTGCTGCTCGTGCACCTTGGTCCAGTGGAAGCCGAGCAGCCGCCCGGTGGCGGAGTCGACGGCGAGCAGGAATCCGGAACTGTCGAACCACGGCTCGGCGATGCGGACGCGCAGGTCGTCGAGCGTCCACTTGCCCTGCTCCGGGTGCTGGGCGAAGGCGGCGTTGTTCACCGCCAGCCAGGCCTCGTCGTCCTCGCCGGGGCGGAACGCGCGCAGCGTCACGCCCTCCGGTACGACCGGTGCCGGCAGCTCGGCGGTGAGCGGACGGCGCATCTGCCAGAGCACCCGCGCCCGGGAGAAGCCCAGGTCGACGGCCAGTGCGGCGGCCGACGGGTGGTCGCCGTGCGCCCAGGCGCGCAGCGGTCCGGACGCGGCGGCCACCACGCCACGGGCCAGCGCCCGGCCGGAGCCACGCCGCCGGTACGCCGGGTGCACGACCATCTCCACGCCGACTCCCTCGGCCGGGGCGGTGGTGTCGAGGTGCGCGTACCCGGTGAGGGTGCCCTCGGTGGTCCGGGCGGTGAGGTGCACGGCGGGCGCCTCGGGGTCGCGCAGCCGCAGCAGCACGTGCTCGTCGAGCGGGTCGGCGCCGTCGGCGTCACCGGCGGCGCGGGCCAGCGCCAGCACCTCGGCGACCTCGTCCGGCGTCAGCCGGTCCGCCCGGTCGATCCGGTCGGCCCCGGCACCACTCGTCGGCTCGGTGCTGCTCATCTGAGTCACGGTAGCGGCCGGCGGGCCGCGGTTCCCGTCGGACGACGACGGCGATCGGTGGCGCTCGTCACGGGCTGCCGACGGGCAGCGCCTCCAGCTCGAACCGGGCCAGCAGTTCGGGCAGGAGTTGCTGCAACGCGCTGACGGTGCCGGACCGGTCCCCGCCCGCGTCGTGCATGAGCACGATCGCGCCGGGCCCCATCTGCGAGCGGACCATCGCCTCGATGGTGGTGGCGCCCGGCGCCTTCCAGTCCGACGGGTCCACACTCCAGTGCAGCGGGGTGAGACTCAGGTCGGCGCAGGCCGACATGACGGACGGCGTCCAGGCCCCGCCGGGCTGGCGGTAGTACGCGATCTGCGCGTCGGGCGCGGCGGCCAGGATCGCGTCGTTCGTGCGCAGCAGGTCGGCCCGGATCGTCGCCGGGGCTCGCTTGCCCAGGTTGACGTCGTGGTTCCAGGAGTGGTTGCACAGCGTGTGGCCCTCGGCCACGATCGACCGGACCAGGGCCGGGTGGGCCTCGACGTTCTCGCCGACGACGCAGAAGGTCGCCCGTACGCCGTACTGGGCCAGCAGTGCGAGTACCTGCGGTGTCCAGCGGGGGTCGGGGCCGTCGTCGAAGGTGAGCGCGACCTGGGAGGAGCCGGTGGCGACCAGGGCGCCGTACGGGCCGTCGCCGCCGGGCTCGACCGGTGCGGCGTCCGGCGCGGCGTCGGGGCTCGGCCGGGGGCTGGCCGTGCCGCCCGGGAAGTCGGTGCTGGGTGGCTGCTCGCCGTAGCGCGGCCCGTTGAGCGTGGTGGCGACTCCGGCGGCCGACGGATGCGGGTCGGGCACCAGGCTGCGGCCCAGCGCGAACGCGGATCCGAGCAGGCCGGCCAGTACGACTGTCACGAGCCCGGCGGCGCGCAGCGTAGAGCCCCGCATCAGCGGCACCGGCCGTTCGTCGCCCCCGTGGTCACCGCACGCACCGTCGCCCCCTTAGCCCGACAATTCCGGCAGCCAGGATATGGCTGACTGATCGGGCAAAAAGGGCATATAAGAAAAGTGCCCTCTAGCGGGGTGGGGCGTGGGCGGTCAGACCGGCAGCGGGGCGGGCTCCGGCTCCGGCAGCGAGCGCGACGGCGGGACGACGAACTTGTAGCCCACCTGGCGGACGGTGCCGATCATCGACTCGTACTCCGAGCCGAGCTTGGCGCGTAGCCGCCGCACGTGCACGTCCACCGTCCGGGTGCCGCCGAAGTAGTCGTAGCCCCAGACCTCGCGCAGCAACTGGTCCCGGGTGAACACCCGCCCCGGGTGCTGGGCCAGGAACTTCAACAGCTCGAACTCCTTGTACGTGAGGTCGAGCGGCCGGCCCTTCAGCTTGGCGGCGTACGTGTCCGGGTCGATGTTCAGCTCGCCGGCCCGGATCGAGCCGCCGGCGCCGGCGGTGGCGTTGCTGAGCCGGCCGACCGCGAGCCGCAGCCGGGCCTCCACCTCGGCCGGCCCGGCGCCGGCCAGGATCACGTCGTCGACGCCCCAGTCCGCGTTGAGCGCGATCAGCCCGGCCTCGGTGACGACCGCGACGAGCGGTACGCCGAGCCCGGTGGCGTGCAGCATCCGGCAGGTGGCCCGCGCCTCGCTCAGCTCGGAGCGGGCGTCCACCAGGACGGCGTCCGGGGTCGGGCCGGAGACCAGCGTGCGGACGTCGCGGGGTGCGGTGCGAACCGAGTGCGGCAGCAGGTCGAGTGCCGGCAACACCGCCGACGGCTCACCGGCCCGCGCGGTCACGAGCAGCAGGAGCTCCACGATCACCTCCGTCCCGGCGGCCTTCCGGCCGCGCGCGACCAGCGACACGCCCGGGTGCGGGCGGCACTGTGAACTTGCGTGGGTCCCGGCGTCGTCGACGGGCGGGTAACGGCCTGAGCGTAACCGATGGACCGGCCGTCACCTTCGCGCGATTTACCGTTTGCCCTTTCTGCCCTCGATCGCGGCGCAGGTTTTAACGTCGTCGAAACCGGGACCTCCGCCGAGCCGCCCGGGTCTGGCACGATCGGGGCGTGTTTCCCTCCACCTCGCGCGACACCGGTCGTGAACCGTGGGCCGACGACCCGTCCGCCGGGCCGTCCGGCCCCGCCCGTGGCTACCCGCCCGCCCCGCGTACCGGCCCCGCCGACGAGGAGGGCGAGCGGCCGGAGCGCAAGGGCCCGCGCCGGCTGCGCAAGGGCGGTCCCGGCCGGCGTCCCGACGACGAGTCCGACGAGGAGCCCGAGGAGGAGGTGCCTCCGGTCCCGGTCCGCCGCCCCCTGGCGCTCACCGTCGCCGGCTTCGCCGCGCTGCTCGGCGTCGGCCTGGTGCTCGGCGCGCAGACCTCGGGCCCCGGGCACCGGCTTCCGTTCGCGGCGATCATCTTCGGCGTCCAGCTCCTGTTCGTGCTGGCCTGGACGATGGCCATGCGACCGCCCGCACTGCTCGTCGTCGCGCTCGTCAGCGCCGCGACGGCGGTGATCGCCGACGTCGCCGCCGTGCAGTCGGACATCGCCGGCCTGGCCCCGCTCGGCTACGCCGCCGCAGCCGGGCTCCTGCTGGCCGTGCTGGGGCAGCTCGTGCGGCGGGTGGACCGGGTCCGGGTGACCGACTCGCTCGGCGGCACCCTGCTGATCGTCGTGGGCGTGGTCGCCTTCGCCACGCTCATCGTGCTCAGCCGGATCCCCAAGGGCACCCAGGCGATCACGGTCTGCCTCACCGCCGCCGGGGTGGCGCTGCTCGTCGCCCGGCTCACCGACGCGGTCGCGCCGTGGCCACGGCTCGCCCCGCAGGTGCCGCGCGGCGCGACGGGCGTGGTCGCCGGCGCCATGATCGGCACCCTCACCAGTGCCGTGCTCGGCAGCTACCTGGTCGGTTTCACCCCGACCAGCGCCGCCCTGGTCGGGGTGGTGAGCGCGGCCACCGCCGTCCTGGCCGACCTCGCGGTGGGGTACGCCGAGGCGGGCCGCCTGATGGCCGGCGAACCGCCGACGATGTGGGTGGCCCGGCACATGCAGGGACCGCTGGGCGGGTTCGCGCTGGCCGCGCCCGCCGCGTACGCCATGTGCGTGCTGTTCCTGTGACGCGGTTGGGGAGGATTCGCCTCGGGTAAGTACGGTTGCGCCGCGAGGCGCGGTGACGGCGGCGAGGACTGGAGGCGGCGTGGCAGAGGCGTATCCGGCGGAGGGCCGACCCCGGCGACGGGGCCGGAAGGTGCTGATCGGCTTCCTCGTCCTGCTGCTGGTGCTGGCCGGGCTGCTCGTGGTCGCCGACCGGGTGGCCGCCGGCGTGGCCGAGCGCGCCATCGCCGACCAGGTCCGGCAGGAGATCGCCAAGCAGGACGCGCAGTCCGCCGCGCCGCAGGTCGAGGTGGGTGGCTTCCCGTTCCTCACCCAGGTGCTCGACGGCCGGTACGAGCGCATCTCGATCCAGCTCACCGACGTGCGCGGCGACGTGCAGGGCGACGCGGTCGAGGTGCCGAAGCTCGACGTGGACGCGCGCAACGTGACCGCCTCGCTGGACACGCTGCGCTCCGGCCGGGGCGACGTGGTGGCCGAGAGCGTCGACGGGCGGGGCACCGTCACCTACGAGAGCCTGGCCAAGCTGCTGGACCGGCCCGGGCTGACGCTGGGCGAGCGCAACGGCAAGCTCGCCGTCACCGCGCCGGTGGACGTCCTCGGCATCAAGCTCACCGTCAACGGCACCGCCGACGTCACGGTGGCCGGCAACAAGGTGGCGCTGCGCTTCAACGACCTCACCGCCGAGGGCCTGCCGAACGTGCCGCTGGCGCGGGCCGCGCTGACCCGGTATGCGCAGGGCATCTCGATCGACGTGCCGCTGCCGGAGCTGCCGTTCCAGCTCAACCTGCGCAAGGTGGAGCCGAAGCCGGAGGGCCTGGTGGTCACGGCGGACGCGGCGAACGTGCCCATCAATTCAGCCGGCTGAAAGCCGCACACGGCCGGTCCGGGGAGCGGGCCTGCCGTCCCGGATGCTGGTCGGCCTGGTGGCAGCTGTCGCCTCGGCTGGTAATCTCCCTGCCCATGGGGACCCTCCTCACCAAACGGCGCGCGGTCGACCTGTGCCGCGTGGCCACCTGCCTGTGTCGCCCCGTCATCTGACGGCGGGGCTGTCTCCGGCCGCCTGAACGGCGGCCACCCAGGGTCCACGAACCTTTCCCGGTTCCCCCTCCTCAACGCCCGGCAGCGGCGCCGTCGCACGTACCCGTGATCCGTTCCTAGCTCAGGGTCCGCGTGTGGTGCGACAACCATCGACATCGATCTCCACGCGCAGGCTCACCAAACCATCCTCACCAGGGAGTGATCTGATGAGTCGCGACACCGCACTCGTCTCGGCCGAGTGGGCCGAGAAGAACCTCGGCGCCCCGGGCGTCGTCTTCGTCGAGGTCGACGAGGACACCTCGGCCTACGACACCGGGCACATCGCCGGCGCCGTCAAGCTCGACTGGCGCACCGACCTGCAGGACCAGGTCCGCCGGGACTTCGTCAACAAGAGCCAGTTCGAGGCGCTGCTGTCCGACCGGGGCATCGCCAACGACGACACCGTGATCCTGTACGGCGGCAACAACAACTGGTTCGCCGCGTACGCGTACTGGTACTTCAAGCTCTACGGCCACGGCGACGTGAAGCTGCTCGACGGCGGCCGCAAGAAGTGGGAGCTGGACGCCCGTCCGCTCGTCACCGACGTGGTGGAGCGGCCGAAGACGCAGTACGTCGCGCAGGAGCCGGACACCTCGATCCGCGCGTTCCGCGACGAGGTGGTCGACGCGATCGGCACCAAGAACCTGGTCGACGTGCGCAGCCCCGACGAGTTCGCCGGCCGGCTGCTCGCCCCCGCCCACCTGCCGCAGGAGCAGGCGCAGCGGGCCGGCCACATCCCGACCGCGATCAGCGTCCCGTGGTCCAAGGCGGCCAACGAGGACGGCACGTTCAAGTCCGACGACGAGCTGCGCAAGATCTACGCCGACGCCGGGCTGGACGACGGCAAGGAGACGATCGCGTACTGCCGGATCGGCGAGCGCTCCTCGCACAGCTGGTTCGTGCTCCAGGAGCTGCTCGGGCACCGCAACGTGAAGAACTACGACGGTTCCTGGACCGAGTACGGCTCGCTCGTCGGCGTGCCGGTGGCGCTCGGCGACGAGCCCGGGGAGGCCTGATGACCGCCGCCTCCGCCGCCTCGACGGCTGCCGCCGGCTGCGCCGCGCCGGACCAGTCCGCCCCCCTCCCGGCGAGCCTGGACCTGGAGAAGGAGACCGTCATCACCGGCCGCGTGCTGGCCGAGTCCGGTGAGGTCGTGCCGGGCGCGTACGTGCGCCTGCTCGACTCGACGGGCGAGTTCACCGCCGAGGTGGTGACGTCGGCGGCCGGACAGTTCCGGTTCTTCGCCGCGCCGGGCTCCTGGACTCTGCGCGCGCTGTCCCGCCACGGCAACGGCGACACCGCCGTGTCCGCGGCCCGCGGGATCAACGAGGTGACCGTCTCGGTCGCCGCCTGACCCACGCTCTGATCGTGGCCCGCCGCCCACCCGGGTGGCGGGCCACGAGCCGTTCCGGCGACTGTGCGGCTCGCCCGTGGCTGGCAGGCTGGACGGCGGTGCGCCCCGGACGCGCCGGAGGGGGATCAGGTGCTCGACGACGCCGCTGCCCACGCCCGCCGCTATCTGATCGACTTCATCGACGGCAACCGGGGCGAGGAGGTCGTCCGCGAACTCCAGCGCACCGACGCGTCCGGCCGGCGGCGCCCGTTCGACGTCTCGGTGGCCAGCCTCGACACCGATCTGTCGTTCCTCACCAAGCGGGCCACGCTCGTCACGGCCAAGCTGGTCCTGTCCCAGCCGGGCGGCGAGCACTGCTACCTCGCCCACCGGGAGATCTGCAAGGTGTGCGGCGAGGACCCGGACCGCTGCGGCCGGGACTGCCGGTACGGGGACATCCGGATCGACGAGCTCTTCGCCGAGTGCGACGACCTGGGCCGCCTCGGCGCGTACCTGCGGGACTGCGCGCCGCTGCTGGAGTTGGGCCAGCTCGTCTACTTCCCGCAGACCTTCCGCCGCAGCCACCTGGAGTCGCGCGCGCCGGACGCACAGTCCACCTCGTCGCTGTTCGACACATCAGGCCGGATCGAGCTGGGCGACAACCCGGACCGCACGCTCGACCTGATCGTCAAGGGGCATCGGGTCGTCGACGTGCCGAGCGGGGATCCGGTGAAGGCGCGGCTGGTCACCCCGCTGCTCCAGCTCGACCTGCCGATGCTGGAGGGCACGTCGCTGCGGGACTACTGCGCCATCCTGACCCAGGAGGGCGACGCGCTCGCCGCGACCCAGGCGTACCTGCGAGGCCGGATGCTGGAGGTCGACACCGACCCGGACCGCGCGCTGGTACAGCTCGTGAAGCTCGACGCGGAGATCCAGGAGGGGGTGCGGGCGGCCCGGGCCGAGGTCGCCCGGGTGGCCCGGCGCTCGGCCGTGCAGGCCACAGGGGCGGCGGTGGCGACTGTCGCGGCGACGCTGGTGGCGGTCGAGGGCACCCATCTGGCGCCGGTGCTCGGCATGCTGGGCGCGGGCGGGTTCTTCTCCGCCGTGCTCGCCGCCGACCAGTACGCCGACCGTCGCGGCGAGCTGCGACAGCGCCCCTTCTACCTGCTGTGGCTGCTGTCCCGCCGGTCGGAGCCGGTCTGAGCGAGGTGCCGAGGCGCGGCCGGGCGGCTCGCCCGTCCGTGACACCATGGCCGGGTGACTGCCGTCGAGACGGGCTACGCCCCGCCCACCCCGCCCGGCCGGCCCGGCCCCGGCGGCCGACGCCGGCTGCGCTGGCTGACGGTCGCCACCGTGGTGTGGGCCGTGCTGCTCGCGGGTCTGACCTGGTGGTCGGTGCGCACCGACGCGCCGACGGTGAAGGAGCAGCGGTCGCTGGACCAGGCCGGCCCGGTGGTGGACCGGGCGATCGGCGAGCTGACCGCCGCGGTCGGCGCCGCGGGCGTACCGGCGCTCCTGCCGGACCGGCTGGAGCGCGGCTGCCGGATCACGCCGATGGACGACGGCGCGACGCTGGAGCGCGGCGTCGAGGTGGCGATCGGCGGCGACGACGTACGCGAGGTGCTGCGCGGCATCGCCGACCGGCTGCCGTCGGGCTGGCGGGCCGGCGTGTCGACGCTCGACGGCGAACCGCTGCTGCGCGCCGACGCGGGCGATTTCGTCGCGGTCGAGGGCCGGGCCGGTGGCCCGGGCCGGGTGCTGCTCACCGCCGACACCGGTTGCCGCCCGGCGGGCTCCGGCTACCGGGCCCCGTCCGCCGACGCCGCCGCCGAGTCGGCCGTGCTGGCGTCGGCGCTGGGCCGGTGGGGCGGCGCGACCGGGCCGGTCCAGGTGCTGGCCGCGCCGTGCCCGGGTGGCGGGACCGCCCGCACGGCCCGGTCCGAGGCCGCAGTGCCGGCCGACCAGTCGCTGGCCGCCGCGTTCGGCGTCGGCGCCGCGCCGGTGGTGGACTCGGCCGACGCGTACGCACGCCCGGGCGACCCGGCGGTGCTGGCGCTGCGGGCCGGTGAGCGGGTCCGGGTGGCGGTCACCACGCCCTGCCGGGCCTGACGTCAGCCGCCGGGCAGGGTGAGCGCCGGTGGCGACGGCTGTTCCTCGTGCGGCTCCCGGCTGCGGCCCAGCGCGTCCACCCGGCCCCAGCGGCCCGGGATGTCGAGCAGTTCCACCCGGCCCATCCCGGGTGGCACGGCCGGGTCGATGATCAGGTGATCGCCCTGCGGTTCCAGTCCCAGGATCACCCGTAGCAGCAGCAGCGGCGTGCCGGCGGACCACGCCTGCGGGCTGCACGCCGTGGGGTACTCCACCGGGTAGTCGGTGAGGCCGCGCTCGTAGCCGGCGAACACCTCGGGCAGCCGCCCGCCGAAGTAGTGCGACGCGCTGAGCAGAGCGTCGCAGATCCGGCCGGCCTGCTGGCGGAAGCCGTACCGCCACAGGCCCCAGGCGATGATCGAGTTGTCGAACGGCCACACCGTTCCCACGTGGTAGCCGACCGGGTTGTACCGGCCCTGGTCGTCGGCGAGGGTCCGCACACCCCACCCGGAGAACAGGCGTGGGCCGAGCAGATGGGCGGCGACGGCGGGGGCGCGGGCCTCGTCGACGATGCCGCTCCACAGCAGGTGACCGATGTTGGAGGTGAGCGCGTCCACCTGGCGGCCCAGCGGGTCGAGCGCCAGCGCGTAGTACTCGCGGTCCGCGATCCAGAAGTCGCGGTTGAAACGTTCCTTCAGCGCCGCCGCCTCGTGTTCCAGCCGGTCGGCGTACGTCGGGTCGTTCCAGTACGTGCGGGCCAGACGGGCGCCGCGCAGCTTCGCGTCGTACGCGTACCCCTGGAGTTCGCACGTGGCCCGGGGGAACTCGGGCATCCGCCCGTCGGCGTAGGAGATGGCGTCCGGCGAGTCCTTCCAGCACTGGTTCGGCAGGCCGGTCTCCGGGTTCCGCGACATGTACCAGACGTAACCGGTGCCGAGCAGGTCGCCGTACGTGTCCAGCCAGGTCAGCGCCGCCCGCGTCTCGTGCTCCAGCTTGCGCACCAGGTCGGCGTCGCCGGTCCACCGCTCGTACTCGTCGAGCAGGATCACGAACAGCGCCGTGGTGTCGGCGGCGCCGTAGTACGGCGAGTGCGGCTGCTCCTCGAAGCCGGCGGTCTCGCCGTAGCGCAGCTCGTGCAGGATCTTGCCGGGCTCCTCGTCCCGGAAGTCGTCGACCCGGCTGCCCTGGAGTCCGGCGAGCATGACGATCGTGGGCTTGACCATCTCGGGCAGGAACGGCAGCACCTGCAGCGAGGTGAAGATGCTGTCCCGGCCGAACAGCGTCATGAACCAGGGCAGGCCGGCGGCGAGCAACCGGACGCCGAGCGTGATCGACTCGTATCGGAGCGCGGCCAGGTCGTTGAGGCTGCGCCGGTACGCCCCGGCCAGCGGCTCGCAGTCGCAGCCGAGCTTCGGCGCCCGGCTGATCAGAGCGCTCTGTTCCGCCTCGATGTCGGCCGCCGTCCGCTGGCCGCCCAGCGGCAGGATGGCCCGGATGTCCTCGCCCCGGGCGCCGTAGATGACTGTGTCGATGTGCAGCCGGGTGGTCCACTCGCCGTGCGGGCCGACCCGGATCCGGAACGTCATCCCGCTCTCGTCGACCTCGGCCGGCGCGCTGCTGGTCACCATCGTCTCGCGGTGGAACGCCTGCCGGCGGTAGGTCAGCCGCAGCGCGTTCGTCTCCACGCTGGGCGTGGTGGTGCCCTTCTTGTCCCGCTTGTGCTTGATCTCGAAGAGGTCGGCGAAGTCGGAGCCGATCTCCAGCCGGAGCCGGAACTCCATCTCCTGCTCGGAGTGGTTGAGCAGGGTCAGTTCCTCGTCCAGGCTGCCGCCGATCGCGCGGCTGCGGATCATCGAGACCTTCGCGTCCAGGTAGTGCGTCGGCTCGCCGGGGACCAGGAAGAACCGCGTCTTGTACGACAGCGAGTCGTCGATGGAGAGCGCGTGCAGGGGTTCCCCGTCGAGGGTGAGGATCCAGGTGGAGAGGAACCGGGTGTCGAAGGAGAACAGCCCGGTGGGGAAGTCGTACGACGGCTGGATGTTGCCGCGATCGTCGCTGACCAGGAACGTGTTGCCGTCGAGGATGCTGACCCGCTCCTTCACGCCAGCCGCCGGACGTGGTCGCGGGCGGCGTCCCGCGGATCCCGTACGTCGGGCCGGGTCGGCAGGAACCGGCGGAACGCCAGGAACAGCACGACGTGCCCGCTGAACGTGGCCTCGTTGCGCAGCACCGCGGCCATGCCGGCCTCGCGGCCGGTGACCAGCTTCTCGAACAGTTCGGTGGAGAGGGTCAGCACGCCGTCCGCCTGCCGTTGCTCCTCCCGGCTCACCTGGGCCGATCCGGGGGCCAGCGTCACGTACCAGTGCTCGGTCCGGTTGCCGTCGGCCAGGTCGATCTGGAGCGTGCCGCCGATCGGGCTGTTCAGCACCGCCGCGGCGCGCGCCGGTAGCGACGCGAAGAACTGTTGGATCGCCTCACTCACGTTCACATGGTAGGCGTAATCCGGACATGTCGGGTCAGGATCGGCTCAACGGTCAGAGTGGACGACCCGGGCGGGTCGCTCAGTAGACGAGCGCCTGCGCGCCCTCGGTCATCGCCTCCTCGACGAACACCGCGGCGCCCGCGATGCGTACGCCGGGGATGACGTCGCCCGGGCCGATGTCCCGCCGGGCCGCGCACTGGGTGCAGGCGGTCACCCGGCCCGTGGTCAGGACCACGTGCAGCAGTTCGCCGAGCGGCGCGGAGTGCGGCAGCTCGAACGTCTCCGCCCGCCCGGGGAGCGCGAACCAGGTGGACTCGCCGGTGAGCCAGAGCGACACGTCCACCCCGGCCGCGGCTGCGGTGGAGGCGACTGTGAACGCCTGTGCGCAGCGTTCCGGGGAGTCCGCGCCGGCGGTGGCCTTGACGACGAGAGTGCGCGCCATGACGCCAGCATAGGATGGCCCGGATGGTTACCGAGATCGGGTTCGTCAGCCTGCTGGTCGCCGGCCTGGGCGCGCTCGCCGGTGGCCTGGTCTATGTCGCAGTGCGAATCGCTAGAGGTAGATGGTGAGCGCGAGGAGTGAGCCGGTTTTGCGAGCCCCGCAGTCGCGAACGAAGGTGGCGCTGTGAATAGTGAGAATCCGCTTCAGCCGCCGTGGCTGAACGCGCCGCCGGTCGACCCGTACCCGTACGAGGAGAGCCACGACCTGCGCGTCGGCCCGAAGCTGCACCCGAGCCTGGACGGCCTGCTGCCGTACATCGGGGTCTGGCGCGGCCGGGGCCGGGGTGGGTTCCCGACGATCGAGGACTTCGACTACGCGCAGGAGATCCGGATCAGCCACGACGGCCGGCCGTTCCTGTTCTACGAGTCCCGGGCGTGGATCCTGGACGAGCAGAGCCGCCCGGTCCGTCCCGCCGGCCGTGAGGTGGGCTGGTGGCGTCCGGTGCTCGACGGTGAGCGGGTGACCGACGAGCTGGAGGCGCTGATGACCACGCCGACCGGCGTGATGGAGCTGCACATCGGCAAGCGCAAGGGCACCCAGATCGAGTTCGCCACCGACGCGGTCGTGCGTACCGCCACGGCGAAGGAGGTCACCGCCGGTGCCCGGCTGTTCGGCATCGTCGAGGGCGCCCTGCTCTACGCGCAGGAGATGGCCGCCGTGGGCCACCCTCTGAGCCCGCACCTCTCCGCCCGCCTGACCCGGGTGGCCGGCTGACGTTCCCTTCTCGCTCCGGCGATCATGAAGTTGGCGGCGATCCTTGCCCGATTTGTCGCCGCCAACTTCATGATCAACGGGGTGGGGGTGGGGGTGGGGGGAAGTCCAGGAGGGTCTGGACGCGGGGGGTCAGGGGGGAACTCGGGCGGGGGGTGCCGTTCAAGGCCGTGACCTCTGCCGGGCCGCGCAGCGAGCTGGTCAGCCAGATCGCCTCGGCCTCGTGCAGGTCGGCCACGGTGGGCAGGTGCTCGTCTGCGGTCAGGCCCAGCTCTCCGGCGCGTTCCAGCAGATGGCCGGCGGTCACGCCGGACAGGATTCCGGTCTGTGCCGCCGGCACCGTGAGGAGACGGCCGCCACTCAGCCACACCACGTTCGCGGTGGGCCCCTCCAGCACGTAGCCGTCGGTCGAGACCCAGAGCACGTCGTCCACGCCCGTCCGCTGCGCCCACCGCCGGGCGGCGGTGCTGAGCGCGTACGAGGTGGACTTCACGCCGCTCGGCAGCCACCCCAGTTCCGGGCGGGACCGGGCGGCCACCCCGAGCGGCAGCGTGGCCACAGTCACCCCGTCCCGCCGGGCCAGTCGGGCGGACGCAGGCACCTCGCCGAGCGTCGCGTACACCGTGGGCGGCCCACCGCCCTCCGGTCCCCGCGTGCAGACCAGCCGCAACGCGCCCTCGGTCCGGGCGGGCCAGCCGGCGCACACCGCGTCCAGCAGCTCGACGAGCGCGGCATCAGGGGGCAGCGGCAGGTCGATCGCCGCCGCACCGGCCCGCAGCCGGACCAGGTGGGCGTCGCGCAGCCAGGGGCGGCCGTCGCGCAGGTGCAGCGTCTCGAACAGGCCGTCGCCGTGCAGGACGCCCCGGTCGTCGCCGCGCAGCACCGGCTCACCCGCCGGTACGAGCCCCCGGCCGAGCACCGCCACCCGTGTCGTACCCACTGGCGCAGCGTAGTGGCGTACCCCCGGCGGCGGACCGGCCGGCGCGGCGGCCGAACTATGATCGAAGGGTGTCCGAATCCTCCCTCGCGGAAATGCTCCGCTCGCGCGGGCTGCGGCTGACGGCGCAGCGGCAGCTGGTGCTCCAGGCCGTCCTGGATCTGGGGCACGCCACCCCGGAGCAGGTGCACACAGCGGTCCGCGAGGTCGCGGCCGGAGTCAACATCACCACCATCTACCGCACGCTGGAGCTGCTGGAACGGCTCGGCCTGGTGACGCACACGCACCTGTCGCACGGTTCGCCGACCTACCACGCGGCGGGTGAGCACCAGCACGTGCACCTGGTGTGCCGGGAGTGCGGGGCGATCGACGAGATCTCCCCGGAGATGCTCCGCCCGCTCGCCGACCAGCTGGACGAGCAGCGCGGGTTCAAGGTCGACATCGGGCATGTCGCGCTCTTCGGGGTCTGCGGCCGCTGCGCACAGAACGGGGAACCCACATGATCGACATCGCGGGCGCGGTGACCACCGACGCAATCGACGACCAGACCCGGAACCAGCCGGAACCGGCCCACCGGGCGGCGGGCGTCGGCCCGGTGGCCGCCCACTACGGCGACCCGATGCGCGAGCAGCGGCTCCTGGCCACCGGCGTGGGCCTGGTCGACCGCTCGCACCGGGGCGTGGTCGCGGTGCCCGGCGAGGAGCGGATCGGCTGGCTGCACACGCTCACCAGCCAGCACCTGGCCGCGCTGGCGCCGTGGCAGGGCACCGAGCTGCTGGTGCTCTCTCCGCACGGGCACGTCGAGCAGCACGCGATGGTCGCCGACGACGGCGAGACCACCTGGCTCGACACCGAGCCGGGGATGACCGAGGGCCTCCTGTCATACCTGGAGAAGATGCGGTTCTTCAGCAAGGTCGACCCGCGCGACGCCACCGCCGACCACGCGCTGCTGTCGCTCGTCGGGCCGGAGGCGCCCGGCGCGCTCGACACGCTCGGCGTCACCGGGCTGGCCGCTCCCGACGTGGCAGCGGTGCCGGGTCCGAAGTTCCGTTCCGGCGAGCTGCCCGCGCGGCCGTCAGCGGTGTACGACGTCAAGCCGCTGCCGGTCGGCGGCTGGGCCCGGCGGGTGGCGCTCGGCGTCGACCTGCTCGTGCCGCGGGCGGCCATGGACGAGGTGGTGGCGGAGCTGCGCGGCGCCGGGGTGCCGGTGGCCGGGCTGTGGGCGTACGAGGCGATCCGGGTGGCCGCCAAGCAGGCCCGGGCCGGCGTGGACACCGACCACCGGACGATCCCGGCCGAGGTGGACCTGATCGCCCCGGCCGTGCACCTGGACAAGGGCTGCTACCGGGGGCAGGAGACGGTCGCCCGGGTGCACAACCTGGGCAAGCCGCCCCGCCGGCTCGTCCTGCTGCACCTGGACGGCGTGGCGAGCGACCAGCCGCCCGTCGCCGGTACGCCGGTGACGCTCGACGGCCGGACGGTCGGCTTCGTGGGCACCGCCGTGCAGCACTACGAGTTGGGTCAGGTGGCGCTCGCCGTGCTGAAGCGCAACACGCCCGACGACGCCCGACTGCTCGTGGGCGAGAGCGCCGCCGCCATCGACGTGTAAGGAAGGGCCCCCTATTAACGCCTCCGGTAGAGGAAAGGTCCCTTCTTAACGCCGCCTTCACCGGAAATCCTCCGGTCGACCCGGCGCCGGGCACCGGTCTAGGATCCGGGGCATGACGACAGGGACGTTGATCACGGTTGCCCCCACCGGCGCGGAGTCGGCGAAGGCGGAGGTGCCGGCGCTGCCGGTGACGCTCGACGAGCTGCTGCTGACCGCCAAGGAGTGCGAGGCGCTCGGCGCTGCCGTGATCCACGTCCACATCCGTGACGACGACGCGCGGCCCACGCTCGACCAGGGGCGGCTGCGCGACACGGTGGCGGCGCTGCGGGAGAGCACCGACCTGATCGTGCAGCTCTCCTCCGGCGGCGCGGTGACCGACCCGGAGTCGGCCCGGCTCGCGGTGCTCGACGCCGCACCCGACATGGCCTCCTGCACCATGGGCACCGTCAACTTCGGCGACGACGTGTTCCTCAACCGGTGGGAGTTCATCGTCGACCTGCACACCCGGATGCAGGAGCGGGGCGTCGTCCCCGAGTACGAGATCTTCGACCTGGGCCACCTCACCGCCCTGCAGCGGCTGCTCGGCAAGTACGGCCTGCCGCACGGCGGGCACGTGCACGTCGACTTCGTGATGGGAGTGCCGGGTGGCATGCCCGGCACCACGGCGACCCTTGTCGCGGCCCAGCAGATGCTGCGCGACCTGCCCGAGGGCACCACGTTCGCGGCCACCGGCATCGGGCGCAGCACCATCCCGGTGATGCTGGCCTCGCTGTCGGCCGGTGGCCACCTGCGGGTCGGCATGGAGGACACGGTCACGTACGCCAAGGGGCGTCCGGTGGAGTCCAACATGCAGCTCGTCGCGCGGGCGGTCGGCTTCGCCCAGCTCGCCCAGCGGCCCCCGCTGACCACCGCCGAGGCCCGTACGCTGCTCGGCGTCCCGGCTACCGTCCGGTAAGCGGCGCACCCCGCTCCGACCCCGTACCGCCCCGGTCGACGTCGCAGGTCACCCCGCCGCCGACCGGGTCCGTCCCCTCGGTACGGTCCATACCGTGGGAAGAACGTACGAGGGCGGCGTGCCGCTCGCCGAGGTGGTCCGGTCCGGCTTCGTGGAGGGCGTCCACCGGGGTTCCGTGGTGGTGCTCGACGCCGCCGGTGAGCCGGTCGCCGGGGCCGGTGACGTCACCTCGCCGATCTTCCCCCGCTCGTCGAGCAAGCCGATGCAGGCGATCGGCATGCTCCGGGCCGGCCTGCCGCTCACCAACCCGGCCGACATCGCGCTCGTCGCGGCCAGCCACGCGGGCGAGGAGTTCCACGTCGAGCGGGTGACAGCGCTGCTGCGCGACGCCGGCCTGACCGAGGACGCGTTGCACTGCCCGCCGGACCTGCCGTTCGGCGAGGCCGCCCGGGAGGCGGTGCTGCGGGCCGGCGGCGGCCCGGCCCGGGTGCTGATGAACTGCTCCGGCAAGCACGCCGGCATGGTGCGCACCTGCCTGGCGGCGGGCTGGCCGCTGGACGGCTACTGGCGGCCCGAGCACCCGCTCCAGCAGTGCCTGACCGCCACGATCGAGGAGTTCACCGGGGAGCGGGCGGCGGCGGTCGGGGTGGACGGCTGCGGCGCGCCGGTGCTGGCCGTCTCGCTGACCGGGCTGGCGCGGGCGTTCCTGCGGCTGGTCGAGGCCGAGCCGGGCACCGTCGAGCGGACGGTGGCGGACGCGATGCGGGCGTACCCGGAGCTTGTCGGCGGCACTCAGGCGGAGGACACCCGGCTGATGCGCGGCGTACCCGGTCTGCTCGCCAAGATCGGCGCGGAGGGTGTGATCGCGGCGGCGATCCCGGAGGTCGGCGCCGTGGCTCTGAAGATCGACGACGGCGCCGCGAGGGCCCGCACACCCGTCCTGGTGTCGGCCCTGGCGCGCCTGGACGTGCGCGCCCCCATCCTCACCGAGTACGCCGAACCGCCCCTGCTGGGCGGCGGCCTCCCGGTAGGAGCCATCCGCCCCACCTGGTAACCATTCCCCGCCCTCTACCCCCGGCGATCTTGCACTTGCTGTCCCGGCGAAATACGCATTCCAGGCGTGCCGAGGGCCGCAAGTGCAAGATCAACGCGGCGAGGGGAGAGAAGCGGGGCGGTCAGGGGAGGAACGGCAGGAGGGCGGCGTTGGTTTCGGTGGGGCGCTCCAGGGGGAGCAGGTGGGCCGCGTCGGGGACGTCCGGCATGCGCACGCCCTGGGGGGCCTCGTCGGCGATGCGGTCGGCCAGGCGGCGGATGTCGGCCAGGTCGTCCGCGCCGGTGCCGACCAGTACCGGTACGCGCAGCTCGCCCAGCCGGTCGATCGCCGGCGGGTCCAGCTCGCCCACCTCGATCGCGCTTAGCGCCTGCTCGGCGGCGAGTGCCCGGCGGTCCATCTCCTCGGCGAACCGGATCAGCTCCGGGTCGACGTCCTCGGGGCGGCGGGTCGGGCCGACCACCCAGAACCGCACCTCGCCGGCGGCGGTGGCGGCGAAGTCCTCCGGGTCCACGTCGCCGACCAGCTCCTCCCAGAGCTGCTCGGTCTCCTCGGACCACTCGTTGCCGGAGACCGGGGCGCCGAAGAGCGCCAGCGCCGAGACCCGCTCCGGGTGGGCGAGCGCGGTGTCCACCGCGACCCGGCCGCCGAACGAGCAGCCGACGAGCGCGGCCCGCTCGACGCCCAGCGCGTCGAGTAGCCCGACCACGTCGTCGTGGTGGGCGAACGGCGTGGTCGGCAGCTCCGACTCGCCGTAGCCGCGCAGGTCCAGCGCGATCACCCGGTGGCGCTGCGCGAGCGCCGGGACCTGCCCGCGCCACATCCGCCGGTCGGCGATGCCGGCGTGCAGCAGCACCACGGCGGTTCCGGTGCCGCTCTCGTCGTACGCGAGCTGGGCACCGTTGATATCGATCTTGGTCACGGGGGAGAACGGTACGGACCGGACATCGCCTCCGCAACCCACCTTCGGTGACCCTGCTAACTCTGGCTAGCGTTTTGCTTGCAGGAGTTAGCGGCCCGAGCTAGCGTTGAGTCATGGCCACCAGCAAGGACCTTCCCGATGTCGGCGGGTTCATTCGCGACCTGCGGCGCAACGCGAAGATCTCACTGCGCCAGCTCGCCGAGCAGGCGGGCGTCAGCAATCCCTACCTGAGCCAGATCGAGCGCGGGCTGCGCAAGCCGAGTGCCGAGGTGCTCCAGCAGCTCGCCAGCGCACTTCGTGTCTCCACCCCGGCGATGTACCTGCGTGCCGGGCTGCTGGACGACAAGGAGGGCCAGGGCGTGCTCGCGGCGATCGCCGTCGACCCCGAGCTGACCATGGCCCAGAAGCAGTCGCTCACCCAGATCTACGAGACGTTCCGGCGCGAGAACGCCCGCCTGGCCGAGGCGACCGAGGCGGCCACGACGGCGGAGGCGGCCGAGAAGGCCGCCACGACGGAAACGGTCGCGACCGAGCCGGCCTCCGCGCCGGAGGCCCCGGCGACGGTGGCCGCGGCCGCGACCGGTCCGGTCACGCCGGAGGGCACGCCGACCGAGGCGGTCCTCGAATCGGTAGCCGTCACCGAAGCGGGTGCCGCGCCCGCCCCGACCACCGCGCCCGCCCCGACCACCGCCGCCCCGCAGGACACGACCGCCCGCCGGGCGGCCCGGAAGGCCGCCGGTGCGGCCGAAGAGGAGCAGTCATGACCACCCAGCCGAAGACCAACCGCATCCCCGCACCCCTCTACGCCGCCGCCGGCGCCGGTGAGCTGGCCCTGGAGCAGCTCCGCAAGCTGCCGACGGTGGTCAGCGGCCTCGGCACCCGGGTCGTCGCCGACCTCGGCGGCAAGGCCGTCGTCACCGGCTTCGAGCTGCGCCAGAAGGCCACCGAGACGCTGAAGACCGCCAACCAGACCGCAACCGGGCTGCGCGAGCGCGCCGTCGCCACCGACCTCGACCAGCTCCGCGAGGCCGCCAACCTGGAGAAGCTGCGCGAGGCGGCGAACCTGGAGAAGCTGCGCGAGGCGGCGAACCTGGAGAAGCTGCGCGAGGCGGCGAACCTGGAGAAGCTGCGCGAGGCGGCGAACCTGGACAAGCTGCGCGAGGCGGCGAACCTGGACAAGCTGCGCGAGGCCGCCACCCGCAACGCCGCCGTCGTGGTGGCCGGGGCGCACGCCGCGCAGGAGCGCGCGCTGGCCGCGTACGCCGAGCTGGTCGCCCGGGGTGAGCGCGTCGTCGGCGCCGGCGTGCTGGAGGCCGCCGACACGGTGAACGCCGACATCGAGGCCACCGAGGCCACCGGCACCGAGGTGACCCCGAAGGCCGAGATCACCCCGAAGCCGGAGACCGCCGCCGCGACGACCGAGGTGCCCAGCCCGGCCGAGGTGGCCGAGGCGGTGGCCGCCAAGCCGGCCGCGGTGAAGCGCACCCGCGCCACCAAGGCGACCGCGACCAAGGCCGTCGCCAAGACGACCGCCACCAAGGCGACCAAGCCGGCCACCCCGTCGGCGAAGCTGCCGAAGGCCACGAAGCGGACCCGCCCGGCCGCCGAGTGACCCGAAGCTCCACCGGGACCCCGGACAACGTCTTGTCGGACGTTTCCGGGGTCTCGGCATAAGCTTGCCCCCATGGCCATCGCCGCGCCGATCTTCGCGTTCGCAGTCCAAGACGTGATCCAGCTGATCCTGCTCGTCTTCGCCCTGGTCGTACAGGGAGTGGCGCTGGTGCACGCGGTCACCCAGCGCGGCGACGGTTTCGCCGCGCTCGGCACGCTGCCCAAGGGCGGCTGGGTCGCCATCCTGGCGGTCTGCCTGCTGCTGACCCTGCTCGGCTTCGGCCCGATCAGCCTGTTCGGACTGATCGGCATCGCGGCCGGTCTCATCTACCTGCTCGACGTGCGGCCCGGCCTGCGGGACCTGCACGACGGCCGAGGGTCCTGGTGAGAGGTTTCCGCTGGCCTCCGCCACCGGACGGCGGTCCCCGCACCTGGGGGCCCGGCCCCGGCGCGCCCCGCACCGGGCGTCCCGCGTTGCCCGAGCCGGAGACGGAGCTGGTCGCCACCCCGCACGGGGTGAGCCTGGAACGGCTGGTCACCGGCACCGGTGACCCGGTCACCGTGTTCGCGCACGGGCTCGGGAGCGGCATCGCCACCACCCGCCCGTTCGGCAGCGGCGTCACCGGGCGGCGCGTCTTCTTCCAGTTCCGCGGGCACGGCCGCTCCGACTCCCCGCCCGGGCCGTGGAGCTACCTGGACCTCGCCCGTGACCTGCGCGCGATGGCGGACCTGAGCGGCGCGACCCGGGCGTTCGGCGCCAGCCTCGGCGCGGGCGCGCTCTGCCGGCTGCTCGCGGAGAGCCCGGAACGCTTCGAGAAACTCGTCTTCTTCCTGCCCGCCGTGCTGGACACGCCGCGCGGCGAGGCGGCGCGCGCCCGGCTCACCGGCCTGCTCGATGCGGTGGCCGAGGGCGACGCGTCGGCGCTGGCCGACGCGGTGTCGCTGGAGCTGCCGCCGTCGGTGCGCAACACCCCGGCCGGCTGGGCGTACCTGCGGCAGCGGCTCGACCAGCTGCTGCGCGACGGGCTCGCGCCGGGGCTGGCCGACCTGCCCGCCCAGGCCCCGCTCGACGACGCCGGGTCGCTCGCCGCGGTCACCGCGCCGGCGCTGGTCATCGCCGCCGCCGAGGACGACCTGCACCCGGTCGCCGTCGCCGAACGGCTCGCCGCCGCGCTCCCGAACGCCACACTTCACGTGTACGACCGGCCCGGCGTGCTCTGGACCGAGCGCGCCGACCTGCGGGAGCGCGTCTCGGAGTTCCTGAACGGGTAACGTCGCCGTCCATGGGCGTCACACACCACGGCCGTACGCACCGGCTCGACCTCGCCGACCCGACCCTGCGCGAGTGGACCTGCCGGGTGCTGGCGGCCGATCCCGAGCAGGGCATCGTGCTGGACCGGTCCGCGTTCTACCCCGGTGGCGGCGGGCAGCCGCCGGATCACGGGGTGCTGCTCTGGCAGGGCGTACAGACCCGGATCGTCGGCACCCGCAAGGGCGACGACCTGTGGCTGATCCCGCCCGAGGGCGACCCGGTGCCGCCGGTCGGCACCGAGGTGGTCGGCGCGGTGGAGGACGCCCGCCGGACCATGCTGATGCGTACCCACTCCGGGCTGCACGTGCTCTGCGGCGTGGTGTTCCGCGACTTCGGCGCGCTCGTCACCGGCGGCAACATGGAGCCGGGTGAGGCGCGGATGGACTTCAACCTCCCCGAGGTGCCGCCGGACTTCAAGGCCCGCATCGAGGAGCTGGTGAACGCCGAGGTGGCCGCCGACCGGTCGGTGGCCGTACGGGTGCTGCCGCGCGCCGAGGCGCTCGCCCTGCCGGACATCATCCGTACCCAGTCGAACCTGATCCCGCCGGAGGAGCAGGAGGTGCGGATCGTCGACATCGTGGGGCTGGACGTGCAGGCCGACGGCGGCACGCACGTCGCCTCCACCGCCCAGATCGGCAAGGTCCAGGTGGTCAAGGTGGAGAGCAAGGGCCGGGCCAACCGCCGGGTACGCGTGCGCCTGGCGGACTGAGTCACCCGGGCGCGCGCCGGGACCGCAGCGCGCGTGCCTTCTGCCGGTTGCCGCAGCGTTCCATCGCGCACCAGCGGCGCTGCCCCGGCCGGGAGGTGTCCACGAAGACCAGTTGGCAGTCGTGTGCGCCGCACTCCCGGATCCGGGCCGCGTAGGGGCCGGTGAGCAGGTCGACCGCGTCCCGGGCGAACGTCGCGACCACCTGCGCGCCGGTCAGCGGCGTACGCCAGGACCGGCCGCCGTCGGGGCCGGCCTGCGGGATCAGCGGCAGCCCGGCCGCGGCGTCGTTCACCACCGCCAGGTCCGCGGCCGGTGGGGTCTCGTCGCGGGTACGCGCCTGCGCCACCCGCCAGAGCGCGTCGCGCAGTCGACGGGCGGCGGCCAGGTCGTCCGCGTCGACGATGACGGCGGCGGGGTCCAGTCGCAGCCGGGACGCGGCCAGCCAGCCCGCCAGGTCGTCCGGGCGGTGCAGCACCTCGTAGCGGGCGAACGCGCCCGGACCGCCGGTGGTCAGCAGCTCCAGGCAGAGCGCGCCCGGGTCGAAGCGGTATCGAGTGCCTTCGGGACTGATCAGGGTGAGTCCGCTTGCGCCGTCCATCACGTAACCACTATAACTGGTTACACCAGCTGACCACGGAGGACACATGGCCCGGGACTGGAAACTCGTCATCGACTGTGCCGACCCGATCGGGCTGGCCCGCTTCTGGGCCGAGGCGCTCGGCTACCAGGTCGAGGACAACAGCGTGCTGATCGAGCGGCTGGCCGCCGCCGGTGCGGTGCCGCCGGAGGCGTACGTCGAGGTGGACGGCCGCAAGGCGTGGCGCGAGCTGGCGGCGGTACGCCACCCGGACGACCCGGTCGACCCGGCCAGCGGCACCGGGCTGGGCCGGCGGTTCCTGTTCCAGGCCGTCCCCGAACCCAAGCGGGTGAAGAACCGCCTCCACGTCGACCTGCGCGTCGGGCCGGAGGGGCGGGCGGCCGAGGTGAAGCGGCTGACCGCGCTCGGCGCGACGGTGCTGGCCGAGGTCGCCGACCGGGGCAGCGAGCACACCACGATGGCCGACCCGGAGGGCAACGAGTTCGACGTGCAGTGACCGCTCAGCGCGGCAGGTACGCCGCCCGGACGGCGAGCAGCCAGCGTTCCACTGTCTCCTCGTCCGGGCGCTCCGGCAGCGGCGAGCGGGTCCGGTCGAACTCCGCCTCGGCTGCAGCCACCAGGGCCTGCGCCTCGCCCAGCGCGCCACCGGCGACCCGTTCGCCGAACGCGCGGAACCACTCCGGGTCGGCGAGGCGGATCTCCAGCACGCCTGTCGCGTACAGCGTCCGGCCCTGGTGCAGCAGCCGGGCCAGGTGCCGGGCGTGCTTCGCCGAGCGCCGCCGCCCGCCGCTGTCCGCCGGGGCGGTGGCGAGCTTGCGGAACTGCTGCGAGGCGTACCCGAGGTAGGCGTCGCGGACGCGCGGCGCGCTCAGGAACGCCGACCGGATCGCGATCAGCTCCTCGCCGAACCCGGTGCGGGTCTCGTAGCAGTCCTCGGGCAGCCACATCAGCTCGGTGGCGGTCGGGTTGCCGCTCAGCGCCAGCAGCGCGTACTTGCGCGCCTCGTGCAGCGTGACGTCCGGGTCGGTGGTGACCACCGACTCGCGGGGCGGGCGCAGACCGTGGAACGCGACTGTGGGCGCGGCGAACACGCCGATCCGGTCGGTGTCCGAGCCGGGTCCGGCCAGCCCGTACGCGACCGAGCCGACGATCCCGGACAGCAGCAGGTGCATACCGGTGATGATCGCCCATCCAGGTCTCCCGGGAAACCGGACTTCCGCTGTCAGGTATCTGTTGCACGGTTATCCCATGAACTCACCACTGACCGGAACTGTCGCGCTCGTCGCGGGCGCGACCCGGGGTGCCGGGCGGCAGATCGCCGTGCAGCTCGGCGCCGCCGGGGCCACCGTCTACGCCACCGGCCGCACCACCCGCGAGCGCCGCTCCGAGATGGACCGGCCGGAGACCATCGAGGAGACCGCCGAGCTGGTCACCGCCGCCGGGGGCACCGGGATCGCCGTCGCAGTCGACCACCTGGACCCCGAGCAGGTACGCGGCCTGGTCGAGCGGATCGACGCCGAGCAGGGCCGCCTCGACGTGCTCGTGAACGACGTCTGGGGCGCGGACCCGCTGATCACCTGGGAGAAGCCGGTCTGGGAGCAGCCGCTCGACGCCGGGTTCCGCACGCTGCGGCTGGCTGTCGACACGCACATCATCACCAGCCACTTCGCGCTGCCGCTGCTGATCCGCAACCCGGGCGGCCTGGTCGTCGAGGTCGGCGACGGCACCAAGGAGCACAACGACAGCGAGTACCGCCTGTCGGTCTTCTACGACCTGGCCAAGGTGTCGGTGAACCGGCTCGGCTTCAGCCAGGCGCACGAGCTGGCCCCGCACGGCTGCACCGCCGTCGCGCTCACACCCGGCTGGCTGCGCTCGGAGGCGATGCTCGAACACTACGGCGTCACCGAGGCGAACTGGCGCGACGCCGCGACTACCGAACCGCACTTCGTCATGTCGGAGACGCCGGCGTTCGTCGGGCGCGCGGTGGCCGCCCTGGCCGCCGACCCGGACCGGGCCCGCTGGAACGGGCAGTCGCTGGACAGCGGCGGCCTGTCCCAGGTGTACGGCTTCACCGACGTCGACGGCAGCCGCCCGCACTGGGCCCGCTACTACGAGGAGGTGGTCAAGCCTGGTAAGCCGGCCGACCCGGACGGCTACCGCTGACCGTCGGACGGCGGATCGGTGTAGAGCGCCGCCGCGCGGCGGGCCGCCTCGGCGAAGCGCGCCCGCAGCTGCGGCGGCGCCAGCACCTCCACCTCCGGGCCGAGCGCCAGCAACTGGCCGTACGCCACGTCGACCGACTCGACAGGCAGCCGCAGCACCAGCCGCCCCTGCTCGTCCGGCGGCCCGGCCGCGTCCACCGCCTCGGTGTAGACGAACGGCGCGTCCACCAGGTGCCGCAGCGCCCGCAACCCGGCCGGGCCGAGCCGCACCGTCACCCGCTCCCGCAGCAGTTCGCGCAGGAACGCGCCCGCCTGCTCCCGCCAGTACGCCCCGAGGTCGAAGTCCTCGTCCCGGTCGAACCCGTCGGCGCCCACCTCGACCGCCACCACCCGGTCCACCCGGTACGTCCGCCAGCCGTCACCGACCCGGGCGACCAGGTACCAGACCCCGTTCTTCAGCACCAGCCCGTACGGCGCCAGCGTGCGGGTCACCTCCCGGTCCCCGCGCCGGTAGTGCAACTCCACCATCAGGTCCCGCCAGACCGCCCGGGCCAGCTCGGCGAGCGTCGGCGGCGGCGTGGTCTCCCGGAACCAGCCGGGCACGTCCAGGTGGAACCGCTGCCCGGTACGCGCGGGCGCGTCCCGCAGGCTCGGCGGCAGCGCGGCGAGCACCTTCAGCTCGGCGGCGGCCACCGAGTCGGCCAGTCCCATGTCCCCGGCCGGTCCGGGCAGCCCGGCCAGGAACAGCGCCTCGGCCTCGTCCCGGCTCAACCCGGTCAGCCGGGTCCGGTAGCCGCCGAGCAGCCGGTAGCCGCCGGCCCGGCCCCGGTCCGCGTACACCGGGACACCGGCGGCGGAGAGTGCCAGCACGTCCCGGTAGACGGTCCGCTCGGACACCTCCAGCTCGCGGGCCAGCTCGGCGGCGGTCATCGTCTCCCGGGACTGGAGCAGCAGCACAAGCGAGATCAGCCGGGACGCACGCACAGGCCCATTGTGGTGCACCGGCAGATTAGGCTGTGCCGTCGTGAACGCCTCCCGTACGATCGCGCCCGTCACCGGCGCGGCCACCCGCTTCCTCGGCGGCGCCGGGCTGCTGCTGCGCGGCTTCGGCATGTACGTCCGCAGCCCGAAGCTGATGCTGCTCGGCGTGATCCCGGCGCTGATCACCGGCGCGCTCTACGTGGCCCTGTTCGCCACGCTGCTCTACTTCGTCGACGACCTGGCGGGCTGGCTCACCCCGTTCGCCGACGACTGGTCGTCGCCCTGGCGCGGGCTGCTGCGGGTCGCCGCCGGGCTGGCGGTGGTCGGGGTCGCCGGGCTGGTCGGGGTGCTCACGTTCACCGCCGTCACGCTCGTCATCGGCGACCCGTTCTACGAGGCGATCTCCGAGCGGGTCGAGGACCGCCTCGGCGGCACCCCCGGTGCGGTGGACGTGCCGTTCTGGTCCTCGCTGCGACGCAGCCTCGCCGACTCGCTGCGCCTGGTGGCGCTGTCCGCGCTGATCGGCGTACCCCTGTTCGCCGCCGGTTTCATCCCGGTGGTGGGACAGACGGTGGTCCCGGTGGTCGGCGCCCTGGTGGGTGGCTGGTTCCTGGCGCTGGAGCTGGTGGGCGCGCCGTTCTACCGGCGGGGGATGCGGCTGCCGGACCGGCGGGCGCGGCTGCGGGCCGACCGGCCGACAGCGCTCGGTTTCGGGGTGGCGGTCTTCCTGTGCTTCCTGATCCCGCTCGGCGCGGTGCTGGTCATGCCGGCCGCCGTCGCCGGGGCCGCGCTGCTGGCCCGCCGCTCGCTGGGCCAGGCCGTCGAGGAGAGCTGAGATGGACACCGTCCTGATCGAGGGGGACATCACCGCCCAGCAGGTCGACGCGATAGTCAACGCCGCCAACTCGTCGCTGCTCGGCGGCGGGGGAGTGGACGGCGCGATCCACCGGCGCGGCGGGCCGGCGATCCTGGAGGAGTGCCGGGCGTTGCGCGCCTCCCGCTACGGGCGCGGGCTGCCCACCGGCCAGGCGGTCGCCACCACCGCCGGCAATCTGCCCGCGCGCTGGGTGGTGCACACTGTCGGCCCGGTCTTCTCGCCGCGCGAGGACCGCTCGCCGCTGCTGCGCGACTGCTACGCCAACAGCCTGCGTGTCGCCGACGGGCTGGGCGCGACCCGGATCGCGTTCCCGCTGATCTCCGCCGGGATCTACGGCTGGCCGGTCGAGGACGCGGTGGCACAGGCGCTCAGCGTGCTGCACGCGGCCACCCCGGAGCACGTCGCCGAGGCGCGGCTGGTGCTGTTCGGCGCCGACACGTACGCCACAGCGGTGCGGGTGGCCGCCGGGCTCAGGTGAGTTTGCGCCGGCACGACCACTGGCTGTCCACCGGCCGGTAGCCGAGCCGCTCGTTCACCGCCAGCATCGGCGCGTTCGCCTCGTCGTTCGAGGTGTACGCGGTGCGTACCCCGCGCGCCGCGGCGGCGTGCAGCGCGGCCTGCTTGGCCAGCCGGGCCAGCCCGCGCCCCCGGTACGCGGGCAGCGTGCCGGTGAAGTCCGACCACATCCGGTCGCCGTCCCGCTTCACCAGGCTGAGTGCGACCAGTTCGCCGTCCACCTCGGCGAGCGTGCTCGCCTCCCGGTCCAGCCCCGGGTTGTCCCAGCACTCGTGCCGCCACAGGTCGGAGTCGAGCGAGTCCGTCGGCACGTCCCCCGGCTCGTCCCGGGACGACTCGGCGTCCACCCGATGCACCAGGCGGGGGTCGAGTCCGGCGGCGGACACCAGCCGTACGCCCGGCGGCGCCTGCGGCATCGGCGGGGCGGTGCTCAGGTCCAGCGCCGAGTAGCGCAGCTCCCGGCTGGGTGTGAAGCCGTGCCGCTGCGCGAACGGCAGCGACTCGGTACGCGCATGGGTCAGCACCCGGGTGGACCCGAGCGTCCGCAGGTGACCGAGCGCGGTGTCGAACAACGCGGTGCCGGTGCCCCGGCGGCGATGCTCCGGGTGCACGTGCAGCGTGGCGATCTCGCCCACGCCGGGCGTGGAGGTCTGCGTGTTGCGGTACGCCGACACCCAGCCCACGACCTGCCCGTCCGCCTCGGCGACCCAGGCCGCCCAGTCCTCGCCGGGCGGTGGTTCGGCGATCATGCGGCGGGTCGACTCGACGCCCCGCACCAGGTACGGGTAGACGAGCGCGCGCAACGCCACCACGGCGGGCGCGTCCTCGGCACGGGCGGGACGGATCAGGGCTCCACTCATCCGGCGGACCCTAGCCCCGCCGCCGCCCGCGCCGCGACCGGTTAACGCGCGGCGGGCGGTCGCCCGGCGGGCTGTTAAGAGGGGCCCCCTCCTCTACCTGAGGCGTTAAGAGGGGGCCCTTCCTTACGCGGACTCGCGTAGCACCAGCTCGGTCGGCAGCACCAGCGCCTGCTCGACCTCCTCGCCCGCGGCGATGCGCAGCAGTTGCCGGGTCATCGACCGGCCCAGCTCCACTATCGGCTGCCGCACGGTGGTCAGCGGCGGCTCGGTGTAGGCGGCCGTCTCGATGTCGTCGAACCCGATCACCGCCACGTCCTCGGGTACCCGCCGCCCGGCCTCCCGCAGCGTCCGCAGGGCGGCGTGCGCCATCAGGTCGGAGGCGGCGAACACGGCGTCCAGTTCCGGGTCGGCGGCGAGCAGCTCGCGCATCGCGGCGGTGCCGGACTCGCGGGTGAAGTCGCCGTACGCGACCAGCTCCGGCAGCCCGGCCTCGGTGATCGCGGTGCGGTAGCCGATCAGCCGTTCGATCCCGGCGACCATGTCCTGCGGGCCCGCGATGGTGGTGATGCGCCGCCGACCGCTCGCGATCAGGTGCCGGACCGCCGTGCTCACGCCGCCCTCGTGGTCCACGTCCACGTACGGCACGTCGGCGCCGTCGAGCGGCCGGCCGCTGCACACCACCGGGATGCCGAGGCGGGCCAGCCGGCCGGGCAGCGGGTCCTCGCCGTGCAGCGAGGCGAACAGCACCCCGTCGACGTGCCGCCCGGTGGTGTACCGCTCGACCCGTTCGTGCCCGGCCGGCGAACCGGCGAGCATCAGCACGAGCTGCTTGTCCGCCGCCTCCAGCTCCTGTGCCGCGCCCCGGATGATGCCCGGGAACACCTGGTCGTCGGAGAAGACCCGGGTGGCCGCCTCGGGCATCACCAGCGCGACCGAGTCGGTCCGCTGGGTGACCAGGCTGCGGGCGGCGAGGTTCGGGACGTACCCGAGTTCCTCGACCGCCCGGCGTACCGCCTGCCGGATCGGCTCGGCGACTGTGGTTGAGCCGTTCACCACCCGGGAGACGGTGGCCCGGGACACGCCGGCCAGCCGGGCCACCGCCTCCAGGGTCGGTCGCTGTGCCGTCGTCATCCCCGTAACCACCACCTCGTCACAGCCCGTTCCGGGCGATCACCTCCTGGTACCAGCGGGCACTGCGCTTGGGTGTGCGCCGCTGGGTCAGGTAGTCGACGTGGACGATCCCGAACCGCTTCCGGTAACCCTCGGCCCATTCGAAGTTGTCCAGCACCGACCATACGAGATAACCACGCAGGTCCACGCCGCGGGCGATGGCTTCGTGCGCCGCGCGCAGGTGCCCGTCGAGGTAGGCGACCCGGTCGGCGTCGGCCACCCCGCCCTGCTCGTCGAGGTCGGTGTCGGGGAACGCCCCGCCGTTCTCGGTGATCATCAACGGTAGCCCGGGATAGTCGGCCGCGACGCGTTCCAGCAGCCGGGCCAGCCCGGCCGGCTCGATCGACCAGCCCATCTCGGTCAGCGGCCCGGCCGGCGGCAGGAACTCGACCGCCCCGGCGGTGCCCGGGTACGCGGCACCTCCCGTGCCGTCCGCCCGCCCGGCCACGTAGGTGGGCGCGTAGTAGTTCAGGCCGAGCAGGTCCAGCGGCGCGGCGATCAGCTTCTCGTCCCCGTCCCGGACGAAGTCCGGCGCGACGATCCGGCTGACGTGGGCCAGCACGTCCGCCGGGTAGCCGCCGCCGGTGAGCGGGTCCAGGAAGATCCGGTTGTGCAGGCCGTCGACCAGCCGGACCGCCTCGGCGTCAGCGGCGCTGCCCGCGTCCGCCGGTTGCACGTCGGCCAGGTTGAGCGTGATCCCGAGCGTCTCCGCGCCTGCCGCCCGCAGTGCCCGCGCCGCCAGGCCGTGGCCGAGCAGCAGATGGTGTACGGCCCGGAACGCGTCACCGGCGTCGCGGCGCCCCGGCGCGTGCACGCCCGAGCCGTACCCCAGGTAGGCCGAGCACCACGGCTCGTTGAGCGTGGTCCAGGTGCGGACCCGGTCCCCGAGGCGGCCGTGCACGGCGAGCGCGTACTCGGCGAAGTGCTCGGCGGTCTCCCGGACGGTCCAGCCGCCCCGGTCCTCCAGCGCCTGCGGCAGGTCCCAGTGGTAGAGCGTGACGATCGGGTCGAGGCCGGCGTCCAGCAGCGCGTCGGTCAGCCGGTCGTAGAAGTCGAGCCCGCGCGGCTCGACCGGGCCGGTGCCGTCCGGCCGCACGCGGGGCCAGGACACCGAGAACCGGTACGCCCGCAGCCCCAGGTCGGCCATCAGCGCGACGTCCTCGGCGTACCGGTGGTAGTGGTCGCAGGCCACGTCGCCGGTGTGGCCCTGAAACACCGCGCCCGGCGTACGGCTGAAGGTGTCCCAGATCGACGGGCCGCGACCGTCCTCGCGTGCGGCGCCCTCGATCTGGTACGCGGCGGTGGCCCCGCCCCAGACGAAGCCCTCCGGGAATCGGACGTTGCTCATGCCTTGACCGCACCTTCCATGATGCCGCCGATGATCTGGCGGCCGAAGACGACGAACACCAGCAGCAGCGGCAGCGTGGCGATCGCCGTGCCGGTGAACACCTGCGACATGTCCTGGTAGTACCCGTCGGAGAGGGCCCGCAGCGACAGCTGCACCGTCGGGTTCTCCGGGTCGTTCAGCACTGCGTACGGCCACAGGAAGTCGTTCCAGGTGGTCATGAACGTGAGCAGGCCGAGAACGGCGGCGGCCGGGCGCAGCGCGGGCAGCACCACGTTCCAGTAGATCCGCGCGGTGTTGCAGCCGTCCATCCGGGCCGCCTCGATCAGCTCGGTACTGACCGCCTGGCCCGCGTACTGGCGCATCATGAACACGCCGAAGCCGGTCACCAGCGCCGGCACGATCACGGCGGGCAGCCGGTCGTTCCAGTTCAGCTTCGTCATCAGCAGGTAGAGCGGGATCACGCCGAGCTGGGTGGGGACCATCATGGTGGCGACGATGACCAGCAGCAGCGCGTTGCGCCCGCGGAAGCGCAGCTTGGCGAACGCGAACCCGGCCAGCGTGGAGAAGAACACCACCGAGATCGTGACGGTGGTGGCCACGATCGCCGAGTTGATCAGGCCGGTCAGGAAGTACGCGTCGGTGTTGTCGAACAGCCGGGCGATGTTGGCGCCGAGGTTGCCGCCGGGCGTGAGCGGCGGCGGCACCTGCCCCATCGTGTCGCTGGTCCGGCTGGCCACCACGAACATCCAGTAGATCGGGAAGATCGACAGGATGGCCGAGAGCGTCAGCGCCAGGTAGGTGAGCCGGCTTGCCGACCAGAGGCGGGTCATCGGGAGACCTCCTTGCGGGAGCCGCCGCCGAGCCGGCGCAGGAGCAGGACGTTGATCGCCGCGACCACAGCGATGAGCGCGAACAGCAGCCAGGCGACTGCCGAGCCGTAGCCGAAGTTGTAGTGCGGCGCGAAGGCGTTTTCGAACATGTACATGGTCACCGTCTGCGACTCCCGCAGCGGCCCGCCGCGGATCGCGTTGGTGCCGGAGTTGAACATCCGCGGCTCGGTGAAGAGCTGGAGGCCGCCGATGGTGGAGATGATGACCGCGAAGATGATCGTCGGCTTGAGCAGCGGCACCGTGATTGACCAGAACTGCCGGGCCCGGCCGGCGCCGTCGATCGCCGCCGACTCGTACAGGTCGCGGGGGATGGCCTGCATGGCGGCCAGGAAGATCAGCGCGTTGTAGCCGGTCCAGCGCCAGTCGACCATCGTGGAGATGGCGACCCAGGCGGCGAACCGGTTCGCCTTCCAGTCGATCGCGTTGATCCCGACGTGGTCGAGCAGCCAGTTGATCATGCCGAACTCGCGGCCGAACAGCACCGCGAACACGATCGCCACGGCGGCGGTCGACGTGACGTTCGGGATCAGCACCGCCATCCGCCAGGTGGTACGGGCGCGCAGCTGCCGGTTGAGCAGGTTGGCCAGCCAGAGCGCTGCGAGCAACTGGGGGACCGTGGAGATCACGAAGATGCCCAGCGTGTTGACGACCGAGTGCCAGAAGTCCGAGTCGGCGAGCAGCTGGGTGTAGTTGTCGAAGCCGATGAACGGGTGCTCGGCGCCGAGCAGGTCCCAGTCGTGCAGCGAGACCCAGAACGTGTACGCCAGCGGGTACGCCCCGAAGACGCCGAACAGCAGGAAGAACGGGGCGATGAACAGGTACGGCGAGTATTTGGTGTCGATCCGGCTGAGCCGGTTGCCCAGGCCGGGACGGGTGGGGCGGGGTGCCGGTGCGACCGGCGGGCGGGCGTCGAGCTGGACGGCCATGACCCGGGACTCCTTTCCGCCGTGCGGGCGGCCCCCGTGGCCGGGTGGCCGCCCGCACGCGCTGCTCGGGTTACTTGGCGGCGGCCTTCTCGGCGTTGGCGACCGCGTCGGTCCAGCCCTGCTCCGGAGAGCGCTTGCCCAGCTCCACGCTGCGGACGGCGTTCTCGACCTCGGTGCGTACGGCCTGGTTCTTCGGTCCCATGTAGACCGGCTTCAGGCTCTTGGCGCCCTCGGCGAAGATCTTCCCGACCGGTGCCTCGGAGAAGTAGGCGTTCTTCGAGTCGATGATCGCCGGATCCTCCAGCGCCTGCGGGGACGAGGGCAGCGGGCCCTTCGCCTTGAACGCGCCGATCTGACCCTTGGCGCTGGTCAGGAACTTGGCCAGTTCGATCGCCTCGGCCTGGTGCTTGCTCTGCTTCGGCACGGCGAGGAACGAGCCGCCCCAGTTGCCGCCGTCGCCGGGGATCTGGGCGATGTCCCACTTGCCCTTGGCGGCGGCGCCGGCGTTGCCCTCGATCACGCCGGTCATCCAGGCCGGGCAGGCGATGGTGGCGAACTTCGACTGCTTGAACGCCGACACCCACTCCTCGGACCAGGAGCCGTACTTGCCGGACAGCCCCGAGTCGATGATGTCCATCGTGGTGTCGTACGCCTGCTTCACCGCCGGGTTGCTGCCCACGACGAGGTTGTTGCCGGTGTCGTAGTAGCTGTAGCCGCTGCTGTTGCCGGCGGTCTGGAGCAGGATCGTGTTGAACGTGTTCGTCGCGGCGTCCAGGAACGAGGCGCCCGTCTTCTTCGCGGTGAACTGCTCGCCGACCTTGATGTAGTCCTGCCAGGTGGGCCAGAGCTTGGACACCGCGTCGCGGTCGGTGGGCAGGCCGGCCTTGGCGAACAGGTCCTTGCGGTAGCACATCGCCATGCCGCCGACGTCGGTGCCGAGGCCGATGAGCTGCTTGCCGTCGGCGGTGAGCCCCTGGTTCCACTTCCAGTCGAGGAAGTTGCCCTTCAGGTCGGCCGCGCCGTGGTCGAGCAGGTTGACGAAGTTCTGCGGGTTGGCCTTGTACTCGACGAGCAGGCCCTCCTCGATGGCCACCACGTCGCCGGCGCCCTTGCCCGCGGCGAGCCACTGGGTGAGCTTCGGGGAGTACTCGTCGAGGTTGCCGCCGGTGCCCCGCTCGACGATCTTCACGCCGGGGTGGCTGGCCATGTACTCCTGGTAGAGGTCGGCGTAACCGAACTGGCCGAAGACGTCGACGGTGAGCGTTATCGGCCCGTCGGCGGCGGCATCGTCGCCGCCGCCGCAGGCGGTGGTGCCGAGCAGTGCGGTGGCGGCCACCAGGGCCACCGCCGCCAGGCGGCGGCGCGTGAAGGTGAGCATGCTGTCCTGACCTCTCGGGTCGTCGAAACGGGTGGTGGAAGGCGGTTCCGGAACTTAGAGAGCGCTCTCACGACAGCGTGGTGGAGGGTCGTGGACCTTGTCAAGAGAGCGCTCTCAGAGGTGTCCGAAAAGAAGGAGAGGGGCGACCGTCGCCCCTCTCCGTCCGGTGCCCGTCGTCAGCCGACCCGCAGGCCGCCCAGCAGGGACCGGTCGCCCGCCACGTCCAGCGCGTCGAAGCTGATCCGGCCCATCAGCGCCAGCAGCAGATCGCTCGCCGTGCCGGCCACCTGCGCCCGCGCGCGGTGGTCGTCGTGGTCGAGGATCGTCGCGGTGTCCAGCAGCGCGACCCCCTCACCCCGCAACCGCAGGTACCACTCCTGCGCGGCATCGGTCGCGTTCAGCTGCACCACGCCGCGCCACTGCCCGGCATGCATCCGCCGGCCCGCCGGCAGCCAGGTGTCCAGCACCTCGCTCACCCCGTCGGCCGCGAGCTTCGCCTCGATCGGATCACCCGCACCGATCGCGAGCTGGGCGTCCCAGCGGTGCACAGCCGTCTCGTGCGCCAGCCGGCGTGGCCAGAAGACCGCCTTCTTCGGCTGCGGCGCGAAGTTCCAGGCCGGCGCCTCCGGGTCCGTCGCCTCCAGCAGCGCGCTGATCCGCTCGTACTCCTGCGTGAACCACTGCGCCGCGGTCAGGCCCGCCGGTGGCTCCGGGTCGTGCCGCTCCGGGCGGGTCGCGATGCCCGCGGTCAGCACGGTGCCCGCCCAGGCGTACGCGCGGGTCAGGTGATGAGCGAGATCGGTGACGGTCCAGCCGGGACAGGACAGCACGGGTGTCTCGGGCGGCGCCTCAGCCACCGCCGCGGCGAAGGCGGGGCCCTCCGTACGCAGCGCGCCGATCCAGAAGTCCTTCGTGTGGTGCAGTCTGCTCATCGCCATCCTCCCGGGGGTGACCGGGCCACCAGTGGGTGCTCCGGCTACCCCTCAGCCTAGGGTGAAAGGCGTGTCAGACGTCTACGCCGAACCGGCGACTGCCGGTGACCCGACCGATCCGGCCACCCTGGCGCGCTACACCACGCTCCGGCTCGGTGGCCCCGCCGGGCGGCTGGAGATCGCCGGCGACGCCGCCCAGATCGTACTGAAGGTGCAGGAAGCGGAAGCCCGGGAGCAGGCCGTGCTGGTGCTGGCGGGCGGTAGCAACGTCGTCATCGGCGACCAGGGCTTCCCCGGCACCGTCGTGCTCGTCCGCTCCCGGGGGTTCCGGACCGTCGCCGAGGACGGCGACACCGTCACGGTACGTGTCGAAGCCGGCGAGCCGTGGGACGACCTCGTCGCCGCCACCGTCGAGCGCGGCTGGTCCGGGCTGGAGTGCCTCTCCGGCATCCCCGGGTCGGCCGGCGCGACCCCGATCCAGAACGTCGGCGCGTACGGCCAGGAGGTCGCCGAGACGATCGTCGCAGTCGAGGCGTACGACCGGACGGAGCGCCGGGTGGTCCGGATCCCGGCGGCCGACTGCGGGTTCGTCTACCGGGGCAGCATCTTCAAGTACAGCGACCGCTGGGTGGTGCTCACCGTCGACTTCCGGCTCACCCGGTCCCCGCTGTCCGGCCCGGTCCGCTACGCCGAACTGGCCCGGGCGCTCGGCGTCGAGGTGGGCGACCGGGTGCCGCTCGCCGACGCCCGCGCCACCGTACGGAAACTGCGCGCCGGCAAGGGCATGGTGCTGGACGCGGCCGACCCGGACACCTGGTCGGTGGGCTCGTTCTTCACCAACCCGGTGCTGCCGGGCGAGGTGTTCGAGCAGGTACGGGAACGCGCTGCCGACCTGGGGGAGCCGCCGAACTGGCCGGGCGCCGACGGGGCGGTGAAGGTCAGCGCGGCGTGGCTGATCGACAAGGCCGGGTTCGGCAAGGGGTACGCGGGCCCGGAGGGCGTCGCCATCTCCAGCAAGCACACGCTGGCGCTCACGAACCGTTCCGGCACCGCCAGTACGGCCGCGCTGGTGGCGCTGGCTCGCGAGATCCGCGACGGCGTCCAGTCCCGCTTCGGCGTGACCCTCCACCCCGAGCCAGTCCTCATCAACTGCACCATCTGACCCCGCTTTCGCCCTGCCCCGCCCCGCGCGCGTCCCACCCCGCGCCCTCCGCCCCGCCCGCCTCACCCCCGCGATCTTGCACTCCCGGCCCTCGAGGCAGGCGTTTTGACCCGTTTACCCGGGCGGCAAGTGCAAGATCAACACGCCGGGAGGGGGGTCGGCGGGGCTCGCCGAGAGCGGGGCTTCGCGGAAGGGCGGGTGTCGTCGATCTTGGAGTTGTGGTACCTCGCGAAATGCGCTTAGTGGGCATTCGAGGCGCCACAACTCCAAGATCGACGGCTAACTGCCAGCGGCCAGCGGCCAGGGGGCGCGGCGGGCGATGAGCGCGGGTGCGGTGCGGTCAGCGGGGGGCTACGGCGGGCCAGGGGAGCGTCAGGTAGCCGTGGCGCCAGGTGCGGGGGGTGTCCTGGACCGGCCAGCCTGACTCCTTCACCGCCTCGACCGTCCGCAGCCATCGTTGCCGAGGGCCGAACGGGGCGTAGCCGGCGGCCGAGCGCCACGCCTGTTCCAGCGCCTCGATCAGGTCGTGGACGCGTTCACCCGGAACGTTGCGGTGGATCAGCGCCTTCGGCAGCCGTTCGGCGAGCGTGGCAGGGCTCTCCAGCGTGGTCAGCTTCGCCGACAGCGTGAGCGTGCGCGGGCCGGTGGCGTCGAGCAGCACCCAGGAGCCGAGCCGCCCCAGCTCGTCGCAGGTGCCCTCGACCAGCAGCCCGCCCGGCGCGAGCCGCCCGGTGACCGTGTGCCAGGCGTCGGCCACCTCGCTCTCGTCGTACTGGCGGAGCACGTTGAACGCCCGCACCAGCGCGGGACGCAGTCCGGCCAGCTCGAAGCCGCCCCTGGCGAACGTCAGCCCGGGCGGGTCGGCGGCGGGGCGGGCGGCGGCGACGCGTACCGGATCGATCTCCAGGCCGACCACCCGCACGTCGGCGCGGACCCCGGCCGCGAGACGGGCCCGCAGTTCGACGGGTGTGACCGGGGTGGCGCCGTAGCCCAGGTCCACCACGAGCGGGTCGGCGGCGGCGCGCAGCGCGTCGCCGCAGGTCTCGACGATCCAGTTGTCCACCCGCCGGAGCCGGTTGGGGTTCGTCGTGCCCCGGGTGGCCACGCCGAGCGGACGCTCCATTAGGACGTCCGGTGCACCTTGTGCTGCGCGGCCTGGGCCAGCGGGCGGACCACGAGCTGGTCGATGTTGACGTGGTGCGGGCGGGTCGCGCACCAGGCGACGCAGTCGGCCACGTCGTCCGCAACGAGCGGTTCGGCGACTCCGGCGTAGACCGCCTCGGCCCGGTCGGTGTCACCGCCGAAGCGCACCAGGCCGAACTCCTCGGTCTTCACCATGCCGGGGTCGATCTCGATCACCCGGACCGGACGGCCGCACAGTTCGAGCCGGAGCGTGCCGGCGATGGCGGTCTGGGCGTGCTTGGCGGCCGTGTAGCCGCCGCCGCCCTCGTAGACCACGTGCCCGGCGGTGGAGCTGACGATCACGATCGTGCCGGCGCCGGAGCGCTCCAGCGCCGGGAGCAGCGCCTTCGTGACGCGTAGCGTGCCGAGCACGTTGACGTCGTACATCCATTGCCAGTCGCCCACGTCGGCCGTCTCGACCGGGTCCAGGCCGCGGGCGCCGCCGGCGTTGTTCACCAGCAGCGTGACCGGCCCGGGCGCGGCCTCGGCGGCGGCGGCCAGGCCGGCGACCGACTCGTCCGAGGTCACGTCGCAGGCCACCGCTGTCGCCGCACCGCCGGCCGCCTCGATCTCCGCCACGAGCGCGGCCAGCCGGTCGGTACGCCGGGCGGCGGCCAGCACGTGGAATCCCTCGGCGGCGAGCCGGCGGGCGGTGGCCGCACCGATCCCGCTGGACGCCCCGGTGACGATGGCGACTGAAGTCATCCGGTCATTGTCTCCCGTCGCCGGGCCGGGCGGCGGGATGAGGTCCGTCACGCCCGGGACCCGGCGGAAAGCATTTCCGTACCCCGATGGGGAAGATGACATCCGGCACACGGGTTGACCGAGAAGCGCCGGTCGTGCGGGACGGCATCAACCGTGACAGAGGGAGCGGACGTGGCGGATTTGCACACCGGTGTCGGTCGTCAGCGAGGTGCCCTTCCGTGGCCGCGGCCCCGCCGTATCGCCACCCTGTCGGTGCACACGTCGCCGCTGCACCAGCCCGGCACGGGTGACGCGGGCGGCATGAACGTCTACATCCTGGAGGTTGCCCGGCGGCTGGCCGAGGCCGACGTCGAGGTGGAGATCTTCACCCGTGCCACCGCCGGTGACCTGCCCCCGGTGGTCGAGGTGGCGCCCGGCGTATCCGTCCGGCACGTCACCGCCGGACCGCTGGAAGGGCTGACCAAGGAGGAACTGCCGGGTCAGCTCTGCGCCTTCACCGCCGGGGTGCTGCGTGCCGAGGCGGCCCGCCCGCCGGGCCACTACGACCTGATCCACTCGCACTACTGGCTCTCCGGTCAGGTCGGCTGGCTGGCCAAGGAGCGCTGGGGCGTACCGCTGGTGCACACCGCGCACACGCTCGCCAAGGTCAAGAACGCCCGCCTCGCCGTCGGAGACCGTCCCGAGCCGAAGGCCCGGGTGATCGGCGAGGAGCAGGTGGTCACCGAGGCGGACCGGCTGGTCGCCAACACCCGGGTCGAGGCCCGCGACCTGCTCGACCGGTACGCGGCCGAGCCGGACCGGGTGGCGGTCGTGGAGCCCGGCGTCGACCTGGACAGGTTCCGTCCCGCCGCGGGCGACCGGGACGCCGCGACCCGGGCCGCTCGCCGCCGGCTCGGCCTGCCGACCGACGGGTACGTGGTCGCGTTCGTCGGCCGGATCCAGCCGCTGAAGGCGCCGGACGTGCTGGTCCGCGCCGCCGCCGCGCTGCGCGAACGGGATCCGGCGCTGGCCGGCGAGCTGACCGTGGTGATCTGCGGCGGTCCGAGCGGCACCGGCCTGGACCGGCCCACCGCGCTGATCGAACTCGCGCACGCGCTCGGCATCGCCGACCGGGTGCGTTTCCTCCCGCCGCAGACCGGCGCCGACCTGCCCGCCCTCTACCGGGCCGCGGACCTGGTCGCGGTGCCGTCGCACAACGAGTCGTTCGGGCTGGTCGCGCTGGAGGCCCAGGCGTGCGGCACGCCGGTGCTGGCCGCCGCCGTGGGCGGCCTGGTGACCGCGGTACGCGACGGCGTCAGCGGCATGCTCATCGACGGGCACGACCCGGTCGACTGGGCCCGCGCGCTGGCCCGCCTGCTGCCCGATCCGGTACGCCGTGCCGCGCTGGGCCGCGGCGCCGAGCGGCACGCCCGGGACTTCTCCTGGCACCGCACCGCCTCCGGCCTGCTCGCGGTCTACGGGGAGGCGATCACCGAGCACCGGGCCCGGCTGGCGCGGCGGTGCGGCGACCCGGCCCTGCTGTGCTCCTGGTGATCCGCCACCGGGCAGCCCCGGTACGCCGGTCGTAGAGTGGGTGCGATGAGCCGCAGGAGTGAGGTCGCCGCGCTGATCGAGTCCGTCTGCGCGGAGCGTGAGCTGGAGTGGGAGTCCACCGGCGAGGCGTCGTACGCGGTGACGCTGCCCGGCACGCACAAGCTCAAGACGATCTGCAACCTGATCGTGGGTGAGCACGCGCTGCGGGTCGAGGCGTTCGTGATGCGGCAGCCCGACGAGCGCCGCGAGGAGCTGTGGGCCTGGCTGCTCCAGCGCAACGCCCGCATGTACGGCGTCTCGTTCTCCATCGACTCGGTCGGGGACGTCTACCTGACCGGGCGGGTCAACCTGGCCGGGATCGACGCCGACGAGCTGGACCGGCTGCTCGGTTCCGTGCTGACGTACGCCGACGAGTCGTTCGACAGCATGCTGGAGATCGGCTTCGGCACCGCCATCCGCCGGGAGTGGGAGTGGCGGGTCAAGCGCGGTGAGTCGACAGCCAACCTGGCCGCGTTCGCGCACCTCTTCGAGCCCTCCGCCACTGCCGGATCGTCCGCCGGAGGTTCGGAGCCCTCCTGACGGGTATGCCGCCCCGCGCGGTGCGGAGCACTGGGACCCACCGCGGGCCGAGGACGGACTGTCGAGGAGCGTGTCCCATGGCTCAGCGCAACAGCTCAGGTCGCGGCACGACTGCGACCCGGACCAAGCGGCAAACAGGCAATCAGACGCCGAACACCCCGAGGGTGTCGGAGTCGGCGATCTCCCGGATGAAGGTCGACGACCTCCGCAGCCAGCTCAAGCGGCGCGGGGTCTCGGGGATCTCCGCGCTGCGGAAGCCGGAACTGGTGAAGACCCTGGCGCGGACCATGCGCGGGGAGGGCGGCGCCGCCCGGCGGAGCACCGGCCCGGCCGGCCGGCCGTCGGCGACCCGCAAGAGCACCGCCGCCAAGAAGACCACTGCGGCGAAGCGGACCACGTCGGCCCGCCGCAGCGCCACGTCGCCGGCGAAGGCCGCGCCGGCTGCACGCGCCGCCGGCGCCAGGGCCAAGGCGACGGGTACGCGCAAGGCGGCGCCCGCCCGAGCGAAGGCGACCTCGTCCCGCGCGAAGGCGACGCCGGCCCGGGCCAAGGCGGCTCCGGCGCGTGCCAAGGCCGCTCCGGCTCGCGCGAAGGCGGCGCCGGCTCGGGCGAAGGCGGCTCCTTCGCGCGCCAAGGCGGCCCCGTCGCGGGCCAAGGCGGCGCCGGCTCGGAAGACGTCGTCCGCCCGGGCGCAGGCGGCGCCGACCCGTGGGCCGGCGTCCAGCCGGTCGATCGGATCGTCGCAGCTCATCACGTCCCTCGCGGACCGGCCGGAGCGTCCGGGCCGGAGTCTGGTCACCCGTAACCACGAGGTGATCCAGCGCTGGGCGCGGGCGCGGGGTGCGAAGCCCGCCACCATCGCGGGTACCGAGCGCGAGGGCCGGCCCGGGGTGCTGACGTTCAACATCCCCGGGTACCGGGAGAGCAGCCGGATCCGCGAGATCACCTGGGACGACTGGTTCCGCACGTTCGACCTGCGGCGGCTGAACCTGATCTACCAGGAGCAGATGCGGGACGGCCGGCAGAGCAACTTCTTCCGGACCGAGAACCCGAATCGCGAGGACGGCTGAGGTTTGCGGGAATGGCCGACGGGAACCCGGTGTTTGCCATTCCAGGGACGACAACACGGACAGCCGGGTTTCCGACACGGGCGCTGTGACGGGCAAGACAGCGATCTGGGTTGAATCCGGAATCCGGGCGAACTAACTTTATTGCACCGCGTCACGCTTGTTTACGTTCGGGGGAGCGGTGGATCGATCAGATCCGCGCAGGCGAGACGCGAAGATCGGGTGGAGCACGCCGTTGGGGGACGGTGCCACCCGTGGAACCGGCGGCGCGAGCGGGCGACGCTTACGGGGGTGAGTGTCGCCCGCCGCCGCCGGGCGTACGGTACGAGCGCCCATCTCGACGGGGGTCGAGGTGGGCGCTCTGCCGTTGTCTCCCCGAGCCCTCAGCAGCCCTCAGCGAACGGATTCGACCGGTTTCGCCGCCGCTGCCCGCAGCGCGGCGACCCGCCGCTCCCGGCGCGGTCCGGCGAGCAGGTGCCCGGCGGCGGCGAGCAGGCCGAGCGCGCCCACCACCAGCCAGTGCCGCTCGCCCAGGTGTTCCAGGCTGAGCCCGCCGAGCGCCGGCGCCACGAACGACGCGGCCGGGAACGTCAGGTAGAACACCGACTGGTAACGGGCGCGCAGGTCGGGTGGCGCGAGGTCCGCGTTGATCTGCGCGTTCGGCGGCGCGGCGAGCATCTGCCCGACCGTCCAGACCACCGCCGCGCCGAGGTAGAGCGGCAGCCCGTCGGCCACTGTGAGCGCGCCGAACCCGAGCGCCATCAGGCCGGTGGAGACGGCCAGCACGCTCGACTTCCGGTACGGCTCGATGAGCCGGGGCACGAACAACTGCCCGGCCACGATGAGCGCCCCGCCGAGCGCCACCACCAGCCCGTACGCCGACGGGCGCAGGCCGTCCTCGCGCATCGCCAACGGCATGATCGTGGAGGTCTGCATGGTCAGCACGGCCAGCAGGAACGTCAGCCCGACGAACACCAGGAACGTGCGGTCGGTCAGCGCGGTGTGCAGCCCGGGACGGCGTCCCACCACCGCCCGTGGCGTGAGCGCGGGCCGCCGGGTGAGCGTCTCCGGCACCTTCAGCGCGATCACCACCGCCGCGGCCAGCGTGGCTCCGGCGTCGACCAGGAACAGCGCGGTGAAGCTCGCCTCGGCGAGGATGCCGGCCAGCAGCGAGGCCACCGCCATGCCCAGGTTGAACGCCCAGAACTGCAGGTTGAACGCGCGGGAGCGGCGCGCCTCGGGCACCACGTCCACGATGGCGGCCACGAACGCCGGGCTGGGCATCGAGTGCGCCACTCCGACCAGCGTGGCGAGTGCGGCGATCACCGCCAGGTGCGTGCTGAACGCCAGCGCCGCCATCAGCCCGGCGGCGGCGAGGTGGGCGGCGAGCAGCGTGGCCCGCCGTCCCCACCGGTCGGCCAGTACGCCGCCGAGCAGCGTCCCGGCCGCGCCGCCGATCCCGTACGCGCCGACCACCAGCCCGGCCAGCGACGGCGGGGCGCCCCGCGCGGCGGTCAGGTAGAGCGACAGGAACAGCAGCGCGAACGCGCCCGCCCGGTTGATCAGCAGACCGGACCAGAGGTACCAGAACGTGGCCGGTAGTCCGCCGGCTGTGTCGTCCCACCAGCGCCGCAGGCCGCGCACCCGTCCTCCAGGAAGGTTTCCTTACCGATTCCTTCCCGTACCGTATCCACCCGCCTCTGGGCGGCTGCGTCGGGGCGTACTCAGGAACCGGCCCGGACCGGCGCGGCGGGTGCGGTCGCAGCGGCCTCGCCCGCCTCGGGCGCCGGGGAGGCGGTGACGGTGACCGGGGCGACGGGCGTGCCCACGGCGCGCAGCGCGACCGCGCGGCGCTCCCGGGCCGGGCCGGAGATCAGGTGGGCGACCGCCGCCACGACGCCGATGCCCGCGCAGCCGAGCCAGAGCGTGCTGTTGCCGGCGTTCTCCCGGACCAGGCCGCCCAGGATCGGCGCGGCGGCGCCGGCGAGCTGCCAGGACAGCGAGAAGACGCCCTGGTAGCGCCCGCGCAGCGCGGCCGGGGACAGCTCGGCGATCAGGGTGGCGTTGGACGGCGAGTTGAGCATCTCGCCGACGGTCCAGATCAGCACGGTCAGGCCGTAGAGCCAGACCGTGTCGGCGAACGCGGTGAGCCCGAACCCGGCGCCCATCACCAGCGCCGCGAGGGCCAGCACGTGCGAGCGGCTGCGGCCCTTGATGAGCCGGGGTACGAACAGCTGGCCGACCACGATGAGTACGCCGTTCAGTGCGATCACCGAGCCGTACGTGGCCGGGCTGAGCCCGGAGTCGCCCATCGCGATCGGCAGCATCGAGATGTGCTGGAGGAACACCAGCGCGGCGAGCAGGTTGAGCGCGACGAAGCCGAGGAACACCCGGTCGGCGAGGATGGTGCGCAGCGCCCCGGCCGGCGCCGGCATCCCCTTGACCGGGAGCGCGGTGACCGGGCCGCGGGTCTCGCCGACCTTGGCGAAGATGATCAGCGCGGTCACCAGTGTGGTGGTCGCGTTCACCAGGAACAGCAGCAGGTAGCTGCCCTGGGCGGCGAAGCCGGCGAGCACGGCGGCGCAGGCGAAGCCGAGGTTGATGGCCCAGTAGTTCAGCGAGAAGGCGCGCAGCCGGTCCTTGTCCGGCACCACGTCGACCATCATCGCGCCGAAGGCCGGGCGGGCCGCCTCGGCGAACGCGCCGAGCAGCAGCGCGCCCACTGCCACCGCCCACAGCGGGCGGGCGAGGCCCAGCGCGATCATCATGCCCGCCGCGCCGACGTGTGCGGCGAGCAGCGTGGGCCGCCGTCCCCAGCGGTCGGTCAGGGTGCCGCCGATGGTGGTGCCGACCGCGCCGCCGGCGCCCCAGAGGCCGATCACCAGACCGGCCTGGGAGGCGGAGAAGCCGCGTTCCTGGGTCAGGTAGATGGCCAGGAAGATCAGGACGAACGAGCCGAGCCGGTTGATCAGCGTGCCGGCCCAGAGGTACCAGAACGTCCGTGGCAGGCCACCGGCTGTGTCCTGGAACCAGCCCCGTACCGTCCGCATCCCGACGCCCCCCGCTTGGTAATGACCGACCTCTTTGAGACGCCTTACAACCTAGTGCCGGGCCGGAGCCGTGGTCATCAGGTTTTCCACGTGGTGGTCGTCACCACAGGTCGCCGCGTGTCCGCCCGCGCCGTACGGCAGGATGATCGGCATGACTGCGAGCGAGGGGCCCACCGTCGGGACGCTGGTCCTGCTGCGGCACGGCGAGAGCGACTGGAACGCCAAGAACCTCTTCACCGGCTGGGTCGACGTCGACCTGACCACCAAGGGGGAGACCGAGGCGCGGCGCGGCGGCGAGCTGCTGCGCGAGCACGACCTGCTGCCGGACGTGGTGCACACGAGCCTGATGCGCCGAGCCATCCGCACCGCCGAGCTGGCGCTGAACGCCGCCGACCGGCACTGGATCGCGGTACGCCGGTCGTGGCGGCTCAACGAACGCCACTACGGCGCCCTGCAGGGCAAGGACAAGAAGCAGACCCTCGACGAGTACGGCGAGGAGCAGTTCATGCTCTGGCGCCGCTCGTACGACACGCCGCCGCCGCCGATCGACGACGCGGACGAGTGGTCGCAGGTCGGCGACCCCCGGTACGCGCTGCTGCCGACCGAGCTGATGCCGCGCACCGAGTGCCTGAAGGACGTCGTCGACCGGATGCTGCCCTACTGGTACGACTCGATCGTGCCGGACATCCTGGCCGGCCGGACGGTGCTGGTGGCCGCGCACGGCAACTCGCTGCGCGCCCTGGTCAAGCACCTCGACCAGATCTCCGACGACGCGATCGCCAAGCTGAACATCCCCACCGGCATCCCGCTGCGCTACGACCTGGACGCCGACCTGCGGCCGCAGGTGCTCGGCGGGACGTACCTGGACCCGGACGCGGCGAAGGCTGCCGCCGCCGCGGTCGCCAACCAGGGCCGCTGAGCCTGGGTGTAAGGAAGGGCCCCTTTTTAACGTCTGCGGTAGAGGAAGGGCCCCTTATTAACACTGAGTGTTAATAAGGGGCCCTTCCTTGCACAGGGTCAGGCGGATGTGGAACCGGTGATCAGGTAGACGACGTGCTCGCCCGCGTTCACCGCGTGGTCGGCGAAACGCTCGTAGAAGCGACCCAGCAGCGTCGCGTCGATCGCCGTCTCCACCCCGTACGGCCAGTCGTCGCCGAGCAGCACGCCGAACAGGCTCTTGTGCAGGTCGTCCATCGCGTCGTCGTCGCTGTCCAGTTCGGCGGCCACGTCGGCGTCCGGCTTGGCCAGCACCGAGCCGATCTTCTCGGCCATCCGGTCGGCGATCCCGGCCATGTCGGTGAAGACCGGCCGCAACTCGGCCGGCACCGCCGGGGACGGGTGGCGGCGCAGCGCCGTCTTCGCCACGTGGTCGGCCAGGTCGCCCATCCGTTCCAGATCGGCTGCCACGTGCAACGCGGTGATCATCGCCCGCAGGTCGGAGGCGACCGGCGCCTGCCGGGCCAGCAGGTCACAGACCCGCTCCTCCACGTGCCGGTAGAGGTCGTCGATCTCGGCGTCCCGCGCGATCACCGTCTCGGCGGCCGTCCGGTCGGCGGTGAGCAGCGCCTTGGTGGCCTGCCGCATGGCCGCGCGTACCGCCTCGGCCATGTCCACCAGCAACTGGCTGACAATCTGCAGGTCGGCCCGGAACTCGTCGCGCATCGTCACTTCCTGGGGTCGGTGGCCGCCACCCCCATGGGGTAGGGCAGGAGCAGGTGCGCGCCCCACGCTAGGCCGAACGGTCGGCACCAGGGTGAACGCGGATGAACGACGCGGGGCCCACAGGTGAACTTTGCCGAAAGCGAGAGTGGTTCGTCCCTTTGTGCCCGATACCCGGGTTAACAATGACCCTACGATCGCCGGGTGGAATGGGCGGTGGCCGTCGTGGTGGCCGGAACACTGGTGACCGGACTGGTCGCCGGGGCGCTGCTGTCCGGACCCGTTGACGAATGGCGGCGCCGCCGGGCGTCGCGGGGCGGCGGGCTCCTCCGTCGTGACGCAGGGAGGACGACCATTCCGGACGACCAGCAGGGGGGCCTATCCGGGCTCGGCCGCAAGACGATCGACTCGCTGCGCGCAGGCGTGGTGGTGCTCGGCCCGGACGACGTTCCGGTGCTGGTGAACCCCGCCGCCCGGGCGATGGGACTGCTCCGTACCGGGGCGACGCCGGGGTCGATCGCGGCGCACCCGTTGATCCGTACCCTCGCCGGGCAGGTCCGCCGCACGGGCGTGCGGCGCGAGATAGAGCTGGACCTGCCCCGGGGCCGCGACGGCGGCGGGGACAACCCGCTCGGCGTGCACCTGCGGGCGATGGGACTGGGCTCCGGCTACATCTCGATCGAGGCGGTCGACGTCACCGAGTCGCACCGTCTCGCGCGGGTACGCCGGGACTTCGTCGCGAACGTCAGCCACGAGCTGAAGACGCCGATCGGTGCGCTGCAACTGCTCGCCGAGGCGCTCGTCGACGCCACCGAACCGGCCGCCGACGGCGCGCCCGACCTGTCCGAGGACCTGGTCGCCGCGCGGCGGTTCGCCGAGCGGATCCAGCACGAGTCGACCCGGCTCGGCCGCCTCGTGCAGGAGCTGCTGGAACTGACCCGCCTCCAGGGCGCCGAACCGCAGCCCGCGCCCGAGCCGGTCTCGGTGGACTGGGTGCTCGCCGAGGTCGTCGACCGGACCCGCACCGCGGCCACCGCGCGCCGGGTGGAGATCGCCGTGGGTGGGCAGCGGGGCCTGACCGTGTACGGGAGTGACAGCCAACTCGCCACCGCTGTGGCGAACCTGGTGGAGAACGCGATCAACTACTCCGGCGAGGACACCACGGTCCGGGTGACAGTCACCGGCACCGAGGAACACGTCGAGATCGCCGTGGCCGACCAGGGCATCGGCATCGCCCCGAACGAGGTCGACCGGATCTTCGAGCGCTTCTACCGGGCCGACCAGGCCCGCTCCCGGTCCACCGGCGGCACCGGCCTGGGCCTGGCCATCGTCAAACACATCGCCAGCAACCATGGCGGCCGGGTGGACGTGTCGAGCACCCTTGGTGGGGGGTCGACGTTCACTCTCCGGCTGCCCGCACGCCCCCCGGACGACCTGGAGGCGACACTCGCCTCCGCTGGGATCGAGGCCGGCCCGGCCGAGCTCCGGCAGGTCTGACCACAGGAAAGGAAACACCCGTTGAGCCGCGTACTGGTGGTCGAGGACGAGGAGTCGTTCTCCGACGCCCTGTCCTACATGCTCCGCAAGGAGGGGTTCGAGGTCTCCGTCGCCGCGACGGGCCCCGCCGCCCTCACCGAGTTCGACCGGACCGGCGCCGACATCGTGCTGCTCGACCTGATGCTGCCGGAGATGTCCGGTACCGAGGTCTGCCGGCAGCTCCGCCAGCGCTCGCACGTGCCGATCATCATGGTCACCGCGCGGGACAGCGAGATCGACAAGGTGGTCGGCCTGGAGATCGGCGCCGACGACTACGTGACCAAGCCGTACTCGCCGCGCGAACTGGTCGCCCGCATCCGGGCGGTGCTGCGCCGGCAGAGCGCCGAGTCGAACGAGACGGGCGCGCCGACGCTCGCCGCCGGCCCGGTCCGGATGGACATCGAACGGCACGTGGTGACGGTCGGCGGCGCCGGCGTGCAGCTCCCGCTCAAGGAGTTCGAGCTGCTGGAGCTGCTGCTGCGCAACGCCGGGCGGGTGCTCACCCGGGGGCAGTTGATCGACCGGGTCTGGGGCGCCGACTACGTGGGCGACACCAAGACGCTGGACGTGCACGTGAAGCGGCTGCGCTCCAAGATCGAGCCGGAGCCGTCCGCCCCGCGCTACATCGTCACGGTCCGGGGCCTGGGCTACAAGTTCGAGCCCTGATCCCCCCTCTCCCCCCGGCCGCCCTATCCCGCCGCCCACCCCTCGCCGATCTTGGAGTTGTGGCGCCACGACATGCCCGCTTTGGCGCGCTTCGCGAGGCACCACAACTCCAAGATCGCCGGGTCGGCGCGGGACGGTGGTCAGCTCCCGCCGATCCCCGGGCAGGACCCGCCCAAGCCCCCCGGCCCCACCCGCCGATCTTGCACTTAGGTACCCGGCAAACCACGCGAATGGGACACCTGAGGGGCTCGAACTGCAAGATCGCGCGGGCGAGCCGCGCGGCGCTTCACCCCCGTCCCCGAGTCGGCCTCGGGGACGCGTCGATCATGAACTTGGCGACGGTCGGTGTCCGTTTTGTCGCCGCTAACCTCATGATCGACGGTGGGCCGAGCGCGTGAACCTCGTGTCGTGTCGGGCGGCAGGGGGGGCTGCCGTGCGGGGTGCCCCCACCGGGCGATCATCGCGCTGGGCTCGGCGCCTGATCCCGACTCCCGGTGGAGTGGTGCTGGCGGTGCTGGGGGTGCAGGTGGTGCTGATGGGAGGGCTCCGGGGGTGCGGCGAGGTGCGGGGCGCGGGAGTGTCGTGCCGGCGTGGGCCGTGGTGTCCGGTTCGGGGGTGGTGGGTGGCACTCTGGGAGTGGAATCGCGGGCGGGTGGGTGGCGTTGTAACCGGGTGAACGACCGAGCGAGGCTCGCCCCGCGAGTGGGGTGGTATCTGCAAGGCCTTGGGAATCACCACGGGGCGGCTGGTCGTTGAGTACGGTTCCGGCGACGTGAGCCGCGGGGAATCATCCTGGCCGGCTGGTCGTTGAACACGGTTCCGACGACGTGAACCCCCGCGCCTGCTCTGCGGTGGCGTGTGGTGCCCCCGGGAATGGTGGCGGGTGGCGGGTCGTTGAACATGCTTCCGGCGCCGCGACGAGGCACCCCCCTGCCCTCGCGAGCAGCCGATCCCCCCGAAGACTTTCTTGAGCGCCTGACGGTGCCCACGCCATCCCCGTCCCCCTGCGGGGTGTGTCGACCCCCGAATGGAGCACTTCTGATGAACACGATTCTGCGTAAGAGCATTCTGGGTGTTGCTGGTCTGGCTTTCACCGGTGGCGTGTTCGCCGGTCCGGTGGCCGCGCACGCGGCGGAGACCCCGCACGTGGCGAAGCCGGTCAGTGTGAGCGTGCAGGGTGACAAGCTGATCCCGCACGGTGTGCAGGGTGAGCAGTCGCGTATCGACCTGAACGACGAGCAGACCGCCAACGTCAAGGCGATCATTGCGGCGACGAAGAAGGCCGGTATGGACGAGCGTGCCGCTGTCGTCTCCATCGCTACGGCGTTGCAGGAGTCGAAGCTGGAGAACCTCGGCCACCTCGGTGACCGTAACGACCATGACTCGCAGGGCCTGTTCCAGCAGCGCCCGTCCAGTGGTTGGGGCACGGTCGAGCAGATCACCGACCCCGAGTACTCCACGACGGCGTTCCTGAAGGGTCTGAAGCAGGTCGACGGCTGGCAGGACATGCCGCTGACCAAGGCCGCCCAGACCGTCCAGGTGTCGGCCTACCCCGACCACTACGCCCAGTGGGAGCAGCAGGCCGCCGACCTCGTCGCCCAGCACTGGAACAGCTAAGACGAACAAGTACGACACAGCGAAGGCCGGCACCCCGAACCAACGGGGTGCCGGCCTTCACTCGCTTGCGGGGTGCGGGGCGATCTGACCCTGGCGCTGCCGGGCGGCGCAGAGTTCGGCCAGCTTCGCGTACGCGGGCGCACCGATCAGCGCGGTCAGCTCGGGCCCGTACGAGACGTACATCGGCTCGGCGCCGACGTGCGCGTCGGTGGAGGACGTGCACCACCAGTCGAGGTCGTGCCCGCCGGCGCCCCAGCCGCGCCTGTCGAACTCGGCCAGCGTGGAGATCAGCACCTTCGTGTTGTCCGGCCGCTTGTGCCACTCCTGGTCGCGGCGTACCGGCAACTGCCAGCAGACGTCCGGCTTGTACTCCAGCGGGTGCACGCCGTCGCGCAGCGCCTGGGCGTGCAGCGCGCAGCCGCCCCCACCGGCGAAGTCGGCGTCGTTGAGGAACACGCACGGGGCGTCGACGTCGCGGGTGGCGGTACGCCGGGCCGGCGTCTTGCCGTCGACGGTGTCGTTCTCGGTCCAGTTCTTGAAGCCGCGCCGGAAGTGCTGCCACGTCTGCGGCGTCAGCCGCTTCACCGCTGCCCGGACCCGCTTCTCGTCGTCGGAGTCGGTGAAGAACGCGCCGTGCGAGCAGCACCCGTCGGCGGCGCGCCCGGCGATGATGCCGTGGCAGCCCTGACCGAAGATGCACGTCCAGCGGGACAGCAACCAGGTCAGGTCGGCGCGGACGACGTGCTTCGCGTCGGCCGGGTCGACGAACTCGATCCACTCCCGTGGGAAATCCAGCCCGACCTCGCGGCTGCGCGGGTCCTCGGGGTCGTCCACCAGCACGTGAAGCTCGATCTGCCCTGTCACTCGGACCAGCGTACGCGCGGTGACCCCGCCCGGCCGCCGAGCCGACGAAACGTGTTGGCCCTAGGGTCTTCCCCATGCGACTGGGTGTCCTCGACGTCGGTTCCAACACGGTGCACCTGCTGGTGGTCGACGCCCACCACGGCGCGCATCCCTGGCCGGCGCACTCGGAGAAGGTGGTGCTGCGGCTGGCCGAGCAGATCGGGCCGGACGGCGCGCTCACCGACGGCGGCGCGGACGGCCTGGTCAAGGCGGTCGGCATGGCCCGGGCGGCGGCTGACGGGCTGGGCGCCGAGGATCTGCTGGCGTTCGCGACGAGCGCGGTCCGCGACGCCACGAACGCCGCCGACGTGCTGGCGCGCGTCCGCGACGAGACGGGCGTACGCCTGGAGGTGCTCTCCGGCGCGGACGAGGCGCGGATGACGTTCCTGGCGGTGCGGCGGTGGTTCGGCTGGTCCGCGGGGCGGCTGCTGGCGATGGACATAGGCGGCGGCTCGCTGGAGCTGGCCGCCGGCATCGACGAGCACCCGGACGTGGCGATCTCGCTGCCGCTCGGCGCGGGGCGGCTCAGCCGGGAGCGGCTCGCCGTCGATCCGGCCGGCACGGCGCCGCCGTCGGCCGAGGCCGTGGAGGAACTGCGGGCGTACGTGAACGCGCAGCTCGACCCGGTGGTGGAGCAGTTGACAGCGGTGGGCTGGGAGCGTCCGGTGGCCACCTCGAAGACGTTCCGCACGCTGGCCCGGCTGGCCGGCGCCGCGCCTTCGGGTGCGGGTCTGTGGGCGCGCCGCAGCCTGACCCGTACCGGCCTGCGGCAGGTGCTGGGGTTCATCAGGCACATCCCGCCGGCCCAGTTGCCCGAGCTGGAGGGGGTGAGCGCGCAGCGGGCCCACCAGCTCCTCGCGGGCGCGGTGGTGGCGGAGGCGGTGATGCGGCGCCTCGACGTGGACTGCGTGGACATCTGCCCGTGGGCGCTGCGGGAGGGCGTCATCCTTCGCCGGCTGGATCAGCTCGCGCCGATGTGACAGTACGAGCGCTCTGGGATGCTTTGCGGTTGCTCGTCCCGATGCTCGCTGGCGGTTGGAGCTACCCTCGGAGGTGTGACTTACCGCGTTCCGGTGCTCCTGTCCACGTCCTCGGTCTTTCCCGAACGGACCGCGGCGGCGTTCCAGCTCGCCGCCGAGCTCGGCTACGACGGCATCGAGGTGATGGTCTGGACCGACCCGGTCAGCCAGGACGCGGGCGCGCTGCGCGGCCTCGCCGAGCACTACGGCGTCCCGGTGCTGTCGGTCCACGCCCCGTGCCTGCTCGTCACCCAGCGGGTGTGGAGCCCCGACCCGTGGGAGCGGCTGCGCAAGGCCGCCGAGCTGGCCGAGACGCTGGAGGCGCCCACTGTCGTGGTGCATCCGCCGTTCACCTGGCAGCGTGACTACGCGCGCACCTTCGCCGACGGGCTCGACACGATCGCCGGGCAGTTCGGCGGCCTGCACTTCGGGGTGGAGAACATGTATCCGGTGCGGATGGCCGGGCGGCAGTTCGTCCCGTACGCGCCGGGCTGGGATCCGACCGAGATCGGGTACGCCTCGTACACGCTGGATCTGTCGCACTGCGCGGCCTCGCACACCGACGCGATGGCGATGGCCGACCGGATGGGTTCCGGGCTGGCGCACGTGCACCTCGGCGACGGCACCGGCGAGGGGCGCGACGAGCACCTGGTGCCCGGTCGCGGCGGTCAGCCCTGCGCAGAGATGCTCCGCTCGCTCGCCGGGCGGGGGTTCACCGGCTCGGTGGCGGTGGAGGTGACCACCCGGGGCGCGAAGAGCCGCGCGGTCCGCGAGGCGGACCTGCGGGAGTCGCTGGAGTTCGCCCGGGCCAACCTGACCGCGCCGTCGCCGGTCGACGTCTGACCGGCACGCGCCGCCCCGGCCGCCGTTCGAGCAAGGGCGGCCGGAGCGCTGCGGAGGTCAGCTCACCGGGGACAGCGGCTGCGCCGGGACGGCCTGCTCGCCGACCGCGGCCCGCTTGCGGGCCCGGTGCGCTGCCACGTGGGAGCGGGTGGCGCAGCGCTCGGAGCAGAACCGCCGGCAGCAGTTGGACGAGGTGTCCAGGTAGACGTTGCCGCAGCGGTCGTCGGCGCAGACCCCGAAGCGGGCGCTGCCGTACTCGCACAGCCACACCGACAGGCCCCAGACCGCGCCGGCCAGGTATTCGGAGGAGACCGACGCGCCCCGGCTGGTCACGTGCATGTGCCAGTCGGAGGAGTCGTGCCCGGAGATGCGCGGCTGCACCGGGAACGCCTCCAGCATCGCGTTCAGTTCGGAGACCGCGTCGGCGTCCCGGCCCGAGGTGCCGTACTCGAAGACGTCCCGGAGGCGCTTCTGCGCCCGCCGGAAGATCGCCAGGTCCCGTTCCGCGACCTCGTCGCGCATCCAGCCCTGCTCGTCCGAGAAGACGGCCCGCAGGCCGTCCAGGTCGTCCAGCCGGGCGTTGACGAGCTCGACCCCGGTCCGGGCGTACGCGTCGAAGTTCACGACACCAACGGTAGACGACTCAGAGCACACGCGGTGCGTCGATGTAGTGGGGCAGGAACCGCGCGTAACCGTCAGTGATGAGGCTCTCGCTCTCACGGACCCCGGCACCGGCCGACTCGCCGTCCACGATCCAGCTCCCGAGCACCGTCCGGTTGCCCTCGAACTCGGGCAACGCGCGGAACTCCTGGAAGCAGAAGCCCTCGTCGCCGTAGATCCCCGGGTTGGTGATCTCCCTGTCGCCGGTCACGATGCGTACCGAGCCGCCCTCCCGACCGAGCAGCGGCTTGGCCACGTACTCGGTCATGCCGCGCGGCGAGTCCAGGTACGCGGGCAGCAGGTAGTCGTGCCCCGGGTACATCTCCCAGAGCACCGCCAGCAGCGCCTTGTTCGACAGCAGCAGCTTCCAGGCCGGCTCGATCCAGGTGGTGGGTGTGCCCGGGTCGAGCGCCGGCCGCCCGTACGGCTCGGCCAGCATCCACTCCCAGGGGTAGAGCTTGAAGCAGGTGGTGATCGGCCGGTCGTCGGCGTCGACGAAACGCCGCCCGTCCCAGCCGACCCGCTGGATCGGCATGAGCGTCACGTCCAGCCCGGCCTGGCGGGCCGTCTCGGCCAGGTAGCCGGCGGTGATCTGGTCCTCGCCCGACTCCTCCTCGGAGGACCAGAGCACGTGTGCCCTCGGCTCGTGCAGCCCGGCGCCGATCTTGGCCCACGCGCCGACCAGCCGTTCGTGCAGGCTGTTCCACTGGTCCGCGTCCGGGCGGGTGTGCTCCAGCCAGTACCACTGCACGATGCTCGCCTCGACCAGCGCGGTCGGGGTGTCGGCGTTGTACTCCAGCATCTTCGGCGGTCCGCTGCCGTCGTACCAGAGGTCGAACCGGCCGTAGAGCGTCGGCGGGGACTCCCGCAGCGAGCGGGCGACCGCCTCGGCGGCCCACTCGGGGATGCCGAACTCGGCGTACCGGCGGCGGGCCACCACGTGCTCTGCGGCGGCCACCGACATCCGGTGCAGCTCCTCCGTGGCCTCCTCCAGCCGGAGCACCTCGTCGAGCGTGAAGGAGTACGCCGCAGTCTCGTCCCAGTACGACATGATCTCGCCGTCGGGCAGCTCGGTGTCCACGTACACCAGGCCCTGGGCCCGGATGGTCTCGTCCCAGCCGGGGCGCGGCGTGCTCGCCTCGCGGCGCACGTCAGCCGCCGCAGGAGGCGAGGTGGGTGCCGAAGCCGCCGCGCTCGGGCAGCGCGGCGGTCGGGGCCGGCTCGCCGCGAGCGGCGGTGACCGGCGCGGGCACGTGCAGGGCCACGGCGACGATGTCGCCGCCCCCGCCGGCCGGGCCGAGCGCGCAGTCGTCATCATCGTCGTCGTAACCGTTGTTGCAGCCGGAGAGCGCGAGGGCCAGCGCGGTCAGCGCGCCGAGCTGCACGGAGGCCGAGCGGAGCCGGCGCCGGGGGTGTCGTCGATCCACGTGAACGTTGTAGCCGATCCCCGCCAGCCGGGGGTGCCCGGGCCGGTCGGAGGGCGGGAGGGAACGGGCCTCGGACGCACCCGGCGAGGGCCCGGTGGTGAGCGTTACGCTCGGCTCATGCTCCGTTCCGTCATCCTCGCCGCCTCCCGGTCTACCCAGGTGGAGCGGCTCGTCGCGACGGCCCCGTTCACCCGGGACGTCGTCCGCCGGTTCGTCGCCGGCGCCGCCACCGACGATGCGCTGCGCGCCACCCGCGAGCTCGTCGCCGACGGCCAAGCGGTCACCCTCGACTACCTGGGCGAGGACACCACCACCCCGGAACAGGCGAACGCCACCCGGGACGAGTACCTCACGCTGCTGAGCCGCCTCGCCGCCGCCGGGCTCACCCCGGCCGCCGAGGTCAGCGTGAAGCTGTCCGCGCTGGGCCAGATGTTCGACGAGCAGCTCGCGTACGACAACGCGCGGGCGATCTGCGCGGCGGCCGACGCGGCGGGCACCACTGTCACGCTCGACATGGAGGACCACACCACCACCGACTCGACGCTGGACATCCTGGCGAAGCTCCGCAAGGACCACCCGGGGACGGGTGCGGTGCTCCAGGCGTACCTGCGGCGGACCGAGTCGGACTGCCGGGAGCTGGCCTCGGCCGGGTCGCGGGTGCGGCTGTGCAAGGGCGCGTACAAGGAGCCGGAGTCGGTGGCGTACCAGTCCGCCCGCGAGGTGGACAAGTCGTACGTGCGCTGCATGAACGTGCTGATGTCCGGCGACGGCTACCCGATGCTGGCCACGCACGACCCGCGCCTGATCGCGATCGGCGAGGACCGGGCGCGCTGGTTCGACCGCGACCCGGGCCGGTTCGAGTTCCAGATGCTCTACGGCATCCGCCCGGAGGAGCAGCAGCGCCTGGTCGGCGAGGGCTACACGGTGCGGACGTACGTCCCCTACGGCGACCAGTGGTACGGCTACCTGATGCGCCGGCTCGCGGAGCGCCCGGCCAACCTGGCGTTCTTCGGCCGCGCGGTGCTGTCGAAGAAGTGAGTCAGTCGTTCGACCAGGCCCGGGTGCACAGCACGAGGCGGTAGCCGTCCGGGTCGGCGAACGTGACACCCCACCTGTCCCAGTACGGGCCGGCGGAGACCCTGGTCCCGCCGGCCCGTTCCAGTCTCGGGACCAGCTCGTCGTCGGCCGGGCCGTCGAGATAGAGCACTAACAGGTCCTCCCCGGTGGGACGCGGCTCGACCGCGAGCGTCGCGCCGCCGACCAGCTCCAGGTGCCAGCCCGCCCCGGGCAGCCCGAGCATCACCAGGTCGTGCTCGTCCGCGTGGCCGCCCTCGCTCCGGTAGAGCACGTCCAGGCCCAGCCCCTGCGTCCAGAACCGTTGGGCGGCGGCGAGGTCGCGGCTCGGGCGGGCGAGGCGTACGTGGGTGTCGGCGGTGATCGGCATGCCCGGGATCGTGCGACCTCATCCCGGGTTGAGGTCAAGCTTGACGGTGGTTGGCTAATGCTATTAGCTTTAAGGCTATGACGGTTAGCCAAGTGGCGCGGGACGGCGGCACGATCGCGTACGAGGTGCACGGGTCGGGACCGCTCGTGGTCCTCTCGCACGGCATGGGGGAGAACCGGGCGGCCTTCCGCCACCTGACGCCCCGGCTGGTCGCGGCCGGTTACCGGGTCGCCTCGGTCGACGTACGCGGGCACGGCGACTCCAGCCCGCACTGGCCCACGTACGCCCCCGAGCAGGTCGGCGGCGACCTGCTCGCCGTGGTGCGGGCGCTCGGCGGCGAGCCCGCCACCCTGGTCGGCAGCTCCTCCAGCGCCGCCGCCGTGGTCTTCGCCGCTGCCGAGGCACCGGACCTGGTGAGCGGCATCGTGCAGGTCAGCCCGTTCGTCGGCACGCCGAAGCCGAACCCGCTGATGCGTGTGGCGCAGGCGGCAGTGCTGCGCAGCCCTCGGCTGTTCGGGCTGTTCCACCGCACGCTTTTCCCCTGCGGGCGGCCGGCCGACGACGCCGCGTACCGCAAGGAGCTGGTCGCCAAGCTGCGCGGCCGGATGGCCGCGGTGCGCGGCGTGATCGCGCCGGCCGACCCGCACTGGACCGCCCGCGCGCCCGAGGTGCGCCGGCCGGTGCTGGTCCTGATGGGCACGAAGGACCCGGACTTCCCCGACCCGGGCGCCGAAGCGCGGGCCGCGCGCCGGCTGTTCGCCGTCGCCGAGGCGCGCATGGTCGCCGAGTCCGGGCACTACCCGCACGCCGACCAGCCCGACGCCACCGCCGCCGACCTGGTCGAGTTCCTGGCGGTGACCGCACGTGCCTAGGGCCGGTCTGACCCCGGCGACTGTCGTGCGGGAGGCCGCCGCGCTCGCCGACGAGGTCGGCTACGAGAAGCTGACCCTGGCTGCGCTCGCCGCCCGGCTCGGCGTCGCGCTGCCGAGCCTCTACAAGCACGTCCGGGGCGTGGACGCGCTGCACCAGAAGCTCGCCGTGCTCGCCACCGCCGAGATCGCCGACGTGCTCACGGCCGCCGCCGCGGGTCGCTCCGGCGGCGACGCGTTGCGCGCCGTCGCCGCCGCCTACCGGGAGTACGCGCGGCAGCACCCCGGCCGCTACCCGGCCGCCCAGCGGGCGCCCGACCCGGCCGACCCCGAACACCTCGCCGCCGGGCAGCGCGCGGTCGGCGCGGTCCGCGCCATCCTGCTCGGGTACGGCCTCGACGGCGACGCCGCCACCGACGCCATCCGGATGTTCCGGGCCGCCGTGCACGGCTTCGTCGCCCTGGAGGCGGCGGGCGGATTCGGGCTGCCCCGCGACACCGACCGTTCCTTCGGCGAACTCGTCGCCGGTCTGGACCGTGCCTACCTCTCCTGGGAGAACCGATGAAGGCGCTGCTGCTCGGCGCGATCTTCCTGCTGGAACTGGCCCTGCTGGGCTCGGCCGGGTACTGGGGCTTCACGCTCGGCACCGGCTGGCCGGTACGCCTGCTGGCCGGGCTCGGCACGCCGCTGGTGATCGCCGTGGTGTGGGGCCTGTTCTGCTCGCCGCGTGCCACAGTGACGCTGCCCGACCCGGCCAAGCTCGCCGTCCAGGCCGCCTGCTTCCTGACCGGCGGCGTCCTGCTGACCCTGGCCGGCCACACGGTGCCGGCGGTCGCCCTGGTGGCCCTGTGGGCAGCCGACAAGACGGCCTTGACGCTGACCGGCACCCCGATCTGAGAGATCTTGGTACGAAACGGCCCCCATCAGGGCGCTTTCGTACCAAGATCTCTCGGCGGGGCGGAACCCTGGCGGGACTCTTTCCCGGAACGCCCGATTGGTCGTACCCTTCGCCGGTGACCGACGGCGACGAGCAGCCTCCCGGCCGGACGACGGACGGCGACGAGCCTCGCCCCACCGTCGACGCCGACCGCGACGCCGACGCGAGCGCTGCCAACCTCAGCGCCGCCGCCGACGCCAGCGCTGATGACACCCGCGCTGACGACGCCCGCGTCGAAAACGCCGCCACTCCCGCCGGCGTGGACGCCGCCGTCGACACCATCGCACCGGCACCGGCACCGGCACCGGCACCGGCACCGGCACCGGCACCGGATGCGGCGTCGTTGCCGCACCCCGCCGCTGGTCCGGCGTCGTACCCCGTACCCCTGGCGCAGCCGGACCCGACGCGGACGGTGCGGCAACGGCGGCGGTGGCCGCTCTGGACCGCGCTCGGACTCGCGCTCGGCCTGGTGGCGGGCGCCGTGCCCGGCGTGCTCCTGCGGGAGTCGGCGCCTGATGCGGCCGGGCGGTCGGCCGCGAACGCCGACCCGGGCACGGCGGCGCAGCGGCGGCTCGGCGAGCGGATGCTCGCGCTGCTGGACCGGCAGGCCGCCGCCCTCGTCGGCGCGGACCGCGCCGGCTTCCTCGCGGTCGCCGAGCCGGCGGCCCGGCCGGCGCTGAGCCGCCGGTACGCGGCGCTGCGGGCGCTGCGGGTCACCACCTGGCGGCCGGCGGCCGACGGGGTGCCGGAGGCTGTCGAGGGGCGGCCGGGGGAGTGGCGGCAGACGGTGACAGTGGGCTACTGCTTCGTGGTGCCGGACTGTGAGCCGAGCACTCTGGAGCTGGGTGCGCGCTGGCGGCTGGCCGGGGAGGAACCCCGGCTGACCGCGCTGGAACCGTCCGGGGCGGACCCGGCCGGTGTACGGCCGTGGCAGATGAACGACCTGGCCGTGACGGTCGGCAAGCGGGTCGTGGTGGCCACCACGCCGGCCCAGCGGCGCAAGTTGCCCGGCCTGCTCGCCCAGGCCGAGACCGCCGCCCGGGCCGCGGACCGGTACGCGATCGGCGGCCGGCCGCCGGACCGGTACCTCGTCTACTACGCCGGGAAGGGCGAGTGGCAGCGCTGGTACGGAGGCGGGCGGCCGAAGTGGACAGCCGGTTACGCGGTGGGCGTCGGCGGTGGACGCCACGACGTGGTGCTCAACGCCCAGATCGTCACCCCGGCCGGCCTCGACGACCTGCTCCGGCACGAGCTGACCCACGCCGCCTCGCTGCCCGACCGGGGCTACGCCGACCGCGCGGACTGGTGGCTGGTGGAGGGGCTGGCCGAGTACGCCGGTGCCGACGGCCAGCCCGTACACCGCTACGACGGCCTGACCGAGGTGCGGGACCTGCTGCGCGGCGGCTGGTCCGGGCGGCTGGAGGAGGTGGCGCCCGCCGACGACGCGAGCGACGACCGGGTCGGCGGCGCGTACGGCGTCGGCTACCTGGCCGTACGCCATCTGGTCGACAGGTACGGCGAGCAGCGGATGCTGGACTTCTACCGGGCCGTGGTGCACCAGGGACGGACCCCGGAGCAGGCCGCCGACGAGGTGTTCGGCGACCCGTGGTCGATGCTGCACGACGACTGCGTCGCCTACGTGCGGGCCGTCGTCGGCTGAACGTCGACGCCTGTCGACGGGTCGTAGCATGGGCCGGGTGGCCCGCACTCCCTCGCCGCGGCTGCCCGCGGCCCGCCGCCCCCGTCTCGTCACAGCGGTGCTCGCCGTCGTCGCGCTGACCGGCACGACCGCCGCGTCCTGCGGCGACGACGCCCCGGCGGTCACAGTCGCCGAGGTGGGCCGCGCGCCGGTCAGCGAGGTGATCGACGCCCCGGCCACGGTGACCGCGCGGGCCGCGGCCACGCTCACCGCACCGGCCGACGGCACGCTGGCCCGCCTGCGGGTGCAGCCGGGGCAGCGGGTGACCCGGGGGCAGGTGCTCGCGGTGATCGACTCGCCGTCGGCCCGGGACCGCCTGGCGAAGGCGCGGGACGCGCTGCGTGCGGCGAAGCGGGCCGGGCGGGGCACCGGCACCGGCGACCTGGGCGGTAGTCGGCGCGGCACCGACCGGGCTGCCGACGAGGCGTTCGCCGCCGCCCGCGCCGCCGCCGGCAAGGTCGGCGATCCGCAGGTACGCGCCGCGCTCCTGCTCCAGGTCCAGTCGGCGCAGCGGCAGTACGAGTCGGCCGCCCGCGCCGCCGACCGGGCCGTGGCCCAGGTGCAGCGCGGGGTCGCCGGCCTGAACAGCGCCGTCGGCGCGCTGTCGTCCGCGCAACGACTCCAGGCCCAGCAGGCGTACGACCTGGCGAAGGCGACAGTGGACGCGCTGACGTTGCGCGCGCCGATCGCGGGTGTGGTGCAGCCGGGCGGCACCCGGTCGGCGGCTCCGGCCGACCTGGCCGGGCTGCTCGGTGCGGCGGGTGGCGCGGGGGTGCCCGGTCTCGACCCGTCGGCGCTGGGCGGTGGCGGGCAGGGCGGCCCGCCGCCGGGGGTGGACGACGCGATCCCGGCCGGTGGCCGGGTCACCGCCGGCACGCCGGTGCTCACCGTGGTGGACATCGGCCGGCTCGGCCTGCTCGCCGAGGTGGACGAGACCGACGTGCTGCTGGTCCGGGCCGGGGTGCCCGCCTCGGTCGAGCTGGACGCGGTGACCGGCGCGACGTACGAGGCGACTGTGCGGTCGGTGGACGTGCTGCCGACCAGCTCGGCGCGGGGCGGCGTCACCTACCGGGTCCGCCTCGACCTGGGCGCCGGCCGCCTCGGTGAGGCCGAGGCCGCTCCGGCACCCCGCCCTGGCATGAACGCCGTGGTACGGCTGCGGGTGCGGGAGGCCGCCGACGCGGTGGCGGTGCCGGCGTCGGCGGTGTTCTCCACCGACGGGCGGGACGCGGTCTGGGTGCTGCGGGACGGCCGGGCCGACCGGGTGCCGGTGACGGTGGGCGTGCAGGGGCAGGACCTGGTGCAGATCGTCGACGGCGTACGGGCCGGTGACCGGGTGGTGGTGCGCGGCGCCGACCAGGTGCGCGACGGCCAGGAACTCCGGTGACCGTACCGGCGGTCGAGGCGGTCGACGTCTGGCGCACGTACGAGCTGGACGGTGTCTCGGTGTCCGCGCTGCGCGGGGTGTCGCTCACCATCGACCAGGGCGAGTACGTGGCGGTGATCGGGCCGTCCGGCTCGGGCAAGTCGACGCTCATGCACCTGCTCGGCGGGCTGGACCGGCCCAGCGGCGGCCGGCTGGTGATCGGCGGGCGGGACGTGACCACGCTCACCGCGCCGGAGCTGGCGACGCTGCGCAACGAGACCATCGGCTTCGTGTTCCAGGCGTTCCATCTGCTGGCCCGTACGTCGGCAGTGGACAACGTGGCGTTGCCGCTCGTCTACCGGGGTGTCGGGGCGCGGCAGCGGCGGGAGCGGGCGGCGGCGATGCTGGGCCGGGTGGGGCTCGGTCACCGGCTGCACCACCGGCCCAACCAGCTCTCCGGCGGTGAGCAGCAGCGGGTGGCGATCGCCCGGGCGCTGGTCACCGAACCGGCGGTGCTGCTCGCCGACGAGCCGACCGGCAACCTGGACAGCGCCACCGGCGAGGCGGTGCTGGAGCTGCTGGAACAGTTGAACGCCGAGTCCGGGGTGGCGCTGGTGATGGTGACCCACGACCAGGAGGTGGCCGCCCGGGCACACCGGCGCATCGCGGTACGGGACGGACTCATCCGGTCCGACAGCCTTCATGATCGACCGGCGTCGGACGGCTCCGGCGTACCTGCGACACTGGACCCCGCTCCCAGCGCGGAGCCCCGGTCCGCGTCCGGAAGCGGCCCGGGGCACCCGCCCGGTGGCCCCGGTGGCGCCACCGGGGCCACCGGGCGCCTTCCGCGCGCCGCAGGCGGCCGTCAGCGGGGCGACGCCGGATGAGGCTGGCCGAGGCGTGGCGGGTGGCATCGGACGCGCTGCGGGCCAACCGGATGCGCAGCCTGCTGACCATGCTCGGGGTGATCATCGGGGTGGCCTCGGTGGTGATCCTGGTGGCCATCGGCACCGGCACGAAGCAGCAGGTCGAGCAGCAGGTCGAAGGGCTCGGCTCGAACCTGCTGCTGGTGGTGCCGGGCCGGATCGAGGTGGGCAACGCGCCTGTGGTCTCGCCGCTGGACCTCAGCGACGCCGACGCGGTCTCCCGGGTGGTCGGCGACCCCGGCCGGGTCGCCGTCACGGTGGCCTCCGGCGCTACCGCACGGGCCGGCAACCGGTCCGACTTCACCACTGTGCAGGGCGTCCTGGAGACCACCCCGTCGGTGTTCACCAGGTCGCTGTCGCGGGGCCGCTACCTCACCGGGGCGGACGTGGACACCAGCCGCCGGGTGGCGGTGCTCGGCGACTCGGTGGCCCGCGCGCTCTTCCCCGACCGGGATCCGCTCGGTCAGCAGGTCACGCTGGCCGGGGTGCGGTTCCGGGTGATCGGCGTCTTCGCCCCGCTCGGGCAGAGTCTCGGCGTGGACCGGGACGACGAGGTGCACGTACCGGTGACGGCGGCGCAACGGCTGTGGGGCACCCAGCGCATCGACGGCATCGCGGTGAAGGCGCCGGACCGTGAGCGGATCGACGAACTCGGCGACCGGATCGTCGCGGAACTGTCCCGCCGGCACCCGGACACCGAGTTCAGCGCCGTCACCCAGCGGCAGATCCTCGGCGTGCTCGGCGACATCCTGGGTGTCCTGACCGGCGTGCTGGCGGCCATCGCGGGCATCTCGCTGCTCGTCGGCGGCGTCGGCGTCTCCAACATCATGCTGGTCTCGGTACGCGAGCGGACCCGCGAGATCGGCCTGCGCAAGGCGGTCGGCGCCCGCCCCCGGGACATCGGCGTGCAGTTCCTGCTGGAGGCGGTGCTGCTCACCTCGGTCGGCGGCCTGACCGGGATGGCGCTGGGCGTCGGCACCGCGCTGCTCGTGGACGCGTTCTCCCCGATCCCGGCGGCGATCACCTGGTGGTCGCTGGCGCTGGCGTTCGGCGTCTCCGCGGCGGTCGGCATCGTCTTCGGAGTGGTGCCGGCGCAGCGGGCCGGACGGCTCGACCCGGTGGTGGCGCTGCGCGCCGAGTAGACGGCGGTCGCCCGGATCGGACGAGACACCCGTCCGGGCGAAAAAGCCCTGGTGGACATCGGGTGAACGGCTGTCTCGCCATGATCAAAGGGTGGAAGGGATCGCGCAGGTCACAGCCGTCCCGCTACCGTACTGGTTACACGCGCGTCGCTCGTCGAGGCGGGAACACCTGCCCGGTGACACGCGCCGGGCACGGGAATGGGTCGGTGAGCCATGGCCGGGTCGCAGTCCGACGCACGGCTGTCGGATGTCAGGTTCCTGACCGTCGCCGAGGTGGCGACGGTCATGCGGGTCTCCAAGATGACCGTCTACCGCCTCGTGCACAGCGGTGAGCTGACCGCGGTACGGGTCGGCCGGTCGTTCCGGGTGCCCGAGCACGCCGTGCACGAATACCTCCGGGGCGCCTTCCAGGAGTCCGCCTGAGCCCTCGGCGCACCGTCCGCCGAGTGCGACGAAAAGGGGCATCGACGGGGGCGCGTTGGTCCTGCTGACGCACTCCGGTTAGGCTGGGCCACGACCGTGACCGCTCTCTGGTGTGCCCTGCCCACCACGCTGGTCCGGTCCGTTGTCCGCAAGCGGTCACGGCGCCACCCGTGGTGGTGCCGTCCGGTCCGCCCCGCACGTTGCATCGAAAGGCTGTCGTATGGGCTCGGTGGTCAAGAAGCGCCGCAAGCGCATGGCTAAGAAGAAGCACCGCAAGCTGCTGCGCAAGACCCGCGTCCAGCGTCGCCGTCTCGGCAAGTGACCGGTGCCGGGCAGCAGCCCGGCACCGGCACCACTTGCCAACTGTCGACCCTCGGAGGCTCAGGTGATCAGGCCGCGGACGTCCCGGCTCGATCCCGCCTGCCGCGCTAGGCGCACGACATGACCCCCGGTGACACCTCCGGTGCCCCGGGGGTCGTCGTCGTCACCGGGGTCGGGCGCTGGCTCGGCGCCCACGTGGCCGCCCGGCTCGCCGCCGACGAGCGGATCGAACGCGTCATCGGGGTCGACCCGGCACCACCCAACCCCGAGCTGACCGACCTGCTCTCCGACGTCGAACGCATCCGCCTGGACCTCGACTCGCTCGGCGGCCTCCTGCACGACCTCGACGTCGACACGGTGGTGCACCTGGCGCTCGTCACCGCCCCCGACCCGCAGCAGGGCGGCCGGGCGGGGATGAAGGAACAGAACGTCATCGGCACCATGCAGCTGCTCGCCGCCGCGCAACGCGCGCCCCGGCTGCGCAAGCTCGTGGTCCGCTCGTCCACCGCCGCGTACGGGGTGTCGTTCCGCGATCCGGCCGTCTTCACCGAGGAGACCGAGCCGCGCGAGGTGCCGCGTGGCGGTTTCGGCCGCGACATCCTCGACATCGAGGGGTACGTCCGCGGGTTCCGCCGCCGTAGGCCCGACGTCACCGCGACGGTGCTGCGCTTCGCGCCGTTCATCGGGTACGCCGCCGACACCACGCTCACCCGCTACTTCTCCCAGCCGGTGGTGCCCACCGTCTTCGGCCGCGATCCGCGCCTGCAGTTCGTGCACTTCGACGACGCGCTGGAGGTGCTGCACCGGTCCGTCGCCGAGGATCACCCGGGCACGTACAACGTCGCCGGGCCGGGGGTGCTGTCGCTGTCGCAGGCGATCCGCCGGGCCGGCCGGGTGGCGGTGCCGGTGCTGGAACCGGGCCTGGCCGGGGTCGCCGCGGTCGCCCGCAGTCTGGGCTTCGGCCGGTACGGCTTGGACCAGGTGGACCTCTTCGTGCACGGTCGGGTGGTGGACACCAGCCGACTGGAGCGGGAGTACGGCTTCACGCCCCGCTCGACAGCCGCCGCGTTCGAGGACTTCATCCGCGCCCACCACGGCGGAGTCGTGGTCACCCGGGACCAGCTCGCCGCCGCCGAGCAGTTGGTGCTGGAGAGCATCCGGCAGGTCCGCTCGACCGTACGGGAGCGTTCGTGAGCAGCCCCGACGAGCGGCGTGACGCGCGTTACGACGTACCGCTGGGTGTGCCGGATCCGGGCGCGGAGCCCGCGCGGCGCAACGGGCACCGCCGGGTGACCGCGCCGTCCGCCCGCCCGGCGGCGCCGCCGGACGAGCCGGACACCTCCGCCGACGAGCCGGGCGCCGCCGCCGACGAGCAGGGCGCCGCCGCCGACGAGCAGGGCGCCGCCGCCGACGAGCAGGGCGCCGCCGGCGGCGCGGGCGTTCCGGCCACGCCGCACCAGCCGGCGAAGAAGACAGTGGCCAAGAAGACGGTCGCGAAGAAGGCCGTGGCGAAGAAGGCCGTGGCCAAGAAGGCTGTCGTGCAGCAGGCCCCCGCGGACGAGGCACCGACCGGGAACGCGCCGTCGGGTCCGGCCGTGGCCGACCGTCCGGGGGACCACTGGGACCGCAAGGTGGCCCAGGGGCTGGCGTTTCTGCGGCGGCGGCTCGCCGGTGACTACGAGGTCGACGAGTTCGGCTTCGACCCCGACCTGACCGACGCGGTGGTCCACCCGCTGGTCCGGCTGCTCTACCGGGACTGGTTCCGCACCGAGGTCAGCGGCATCGAGCACGTACCAGACGAGGGCGCCGGTCTCGTCGTCGGCAACCACTCCGGCACCGTGGCGCTCGACGCGCTGATCCTCTCCACCGCGCTGCACGACCGGCACCCGGCGCACCGCTACCTGCGGCTGCTCGGCGCCGACCTGGTCTTCCGGATGCCCGTCGTCTCCGAGATAGCCCGCAAGACCGGCGGCACCGTCGCGTGCAACCCGGACGCGGAGCGGCTGCTCGGCAACGGGGAACTGGTGGGCGTGTTCCCGGAGGGCTTCAAGGGCGTCGGCAAGCTCTACGCCGACCGCTACAAGCTCCAGCGCTTCGGCCGGGGCGGGTTCGTCTCCGCCGCGCTGCGCACCGGTACGCCGATCGTGCCGGTGGCGATCGTCGGCGGCGAGGAGATCTATCCGATGCTCGCCGACATCAAGCCGCTGGCCCGGCTGCTCAAACTGCCGTACTTCCCGGTCACGCCGACGTTCCCCTGGCTGGGGCCGCTGGGCATGGTGCCGCTGCCGAGCAAGTGGCTGATCGAGTTCTGCCCGCCGATCCCGACCGCGCACCTGCGTGACGCGGCGGACGACCCGCTCGTGGTGTTCAACCTCGCCGACCAGGTGCGGGAGACGATCCAGCAGACGCTGCACAAGCTGCTCGAACGCCGGCCGGACCCGTTCGGCCCCTGAGCCGGGCCGCGCCGGTCAGGCGTCGCGGTGGCGGCGCCGGTGCAGCGCCAGACCGGCCGTGACCGCGCCGGCGAGCAGCCCGGCCGCCGCGGTGGAGGGCACGGCGATGCGTACGGCCCGGCGCCCGGTGCGGAAGTCGCGCACGTCCCAGCCCTGCTCGCGGGCCTGCCGCAGCAGCGCCGGGTCGGGGTTGACCGCCACCGCGCGGCCGACCGCGCGGAGCATCGGCAGGTCGTTCGCCGAGTCGCTGTAGGCCGCGCACCGGGCCAGGTCCAGCCCTTCCACGGCGGCGAGCTGGGTGACCGCCTCGGCCTTCGCCGGCCCGTGCATCAGGTCACCGACCAGCCGCCCGGTGTACGCGCCGTCGACCACCTCGGCCACAGTGCCGATCGCGCCGGTCAGGCCGAGCCGGGTCGCGATCACCCGGCCGATCTCCACCGGGGCGGCGCTGACCAGCCAGACCCGCTCGCCCGCGTCGAGGTGGCGCTGCGCCAGGCGACGGGTGCCGGCCCAGATGCGCGGCGCCATCAGCTCGTCGAAGATCTCGTCGGTGAGGCGTTCCATGTCGTCGACCCGCCAGCCCTGGACGAAGGCGAGCGCGGCCTCCTTGGCCTGCGACATGTCGCCCGCGTGCTCGGTGGCGAGCAGCCGGAACCGTGCCTGCTGCCAGGCGAACCGGGCCAGGTCCCCGGTGGTGAAGTACTTCCGGGCGGCCAGCCCGCGGGCGAACCAGTAGATCGACGCGCCCTGCATCATCGTGTTGTCCACGTCGAAGAACGCGGCCGCGGTGGGGTCGGGCGTGACTGTGGTCGCCGGTGCCGAGGGGGTCTCCGACCAGCCCGCGGTGTGCCCGTGCGCGTCGGTGCTGACGGTCACCTTCCGGCTCCCGGCCACGGCGACCTCCCTGCCTCGACGACGGCGTACGCCCTCCTCGTCGAGCGTATCCGGCACGATGTGACGGCCGGGTGTCCGCCGGGAGAAGTGTGGCGCGGTAGGCGTCAGCGGTCGGCCGGGCAGGTGGCCGGAGCGGGCCCGAGCATGTCGCTGGCCTGCGGCGCGGGCAGCCCGCAGGCGATCGCCTCGCGGAGCGCGTCGGCGCGCTTGCCCGCCGCGTCGAGCAGGGACAGCGAGCGGCGGGTGCGGTCCCGGTCGGCGTGGTCGGGCCGGTCGAGCAGGCCGCTGACCACCCGGCGCTGGCCGGCGAGGAACGTGTCCACCGCGTCCAGCGCCGTCGGGTCCGAGCGCTGCGCGGCGACAGTGGTCAGCAGGCGTACGCCCTGGCGGGTGTCCGCGTCCATGTCGTCCAGGACGGCGCTGAAACCGATGCGGTCGTCGCGCACCGAGGCGGCCTCGTCGAGCCGGGTGCGGGCGAAGTCGAGGAAGAGCTGGCCTCGGCTGATGTCCGAGCTGGCGAGCGCGAGCTGGGCGCGCTCGGTGGAGCGCTTCATGCCGTACAGGGCGTCGCCGGGCAGCGCGTTCTCGCTGGCGGCGGAGATACCGGAGAGGGCGACCGCCCCGGCGGCCACGCCGACCAGGATCGCGCCCCGGGCTCGCGCCCGGCGGCCGGTGATGGCGGGGAGCAGCGCACCGCGTACGCCGGAGGTGGCGGTCCTGGCCGGAGCGCCGACGCCCTCGCGTTCGGCGGTGGCCACGAGCATCGCCCGCAGGCCGGTACGGAACTCGGCGTCCACCTCGACGTCGGGCCGCTCTGCGGTGAGCCGGCGGCTCACCTCGACGAGTGCGGTGAGCTCACCGTCCGCCTTGGACCGGACGTGGTGCCGGCGTCCGCCGTTGGCCTCGTCGAGGAGTTGCGCGAAGCGCTCGGCTCGCCGACGGGAGAAGAGGTCGCTGTCCACCGCGGCACCCCCTCTCGCTGGTCACGGCCGGGCGGCCGTCGTCGTCACCAGCGACCGGTGGCAGCGTGTGGCCCAGGGCCGACCGGAACGGCCGACCTGACCCGCCGGACCGGGTGGCCCGGGGGACGCCGGGACAACCACTGGTCGCACCCGGAGAAACGGACCGCGCCGGTCGCCGGTTACGGCTGGGGCGGCGGCGAAATCACCGGGAGTGAGGGGCGGGTGGGGGGTACGTCGGGCATGCGACACCGCCCGGCGTCGTGCGCCGGCCGGGTCGGGACCGTCAGGAGTGGAAGCCGTCGGGCAGCAGCCGGGCCAGCGCCCGGACCGCCCGGTACTGCAGGGCCTTGATGGCGCCCTCGTTCTTGCCCATGGAGCGGGCCGTCTCGGCCACCGAGAAGCCCTGGAGGAATCGCAGCACGATGCATTCCTGCTGCTCCGGGTTGAGCTGCTTGACGGCGGTGAGCAGGGCGACGTTCGTGATGTGCTCCACCACCGCCGCCTCGGGGCTGCCCTCGGGTCCGCGGTCCTCCCGCTCGGCGTCCAGGACGTCACCGGTGGTGACCTCCAGCCGGTAGCGCCCGGACTTGAAGTGGTCGGCGACCAGGTTGCGGGCGATGGTGACCAGCCAGGCACCGAGGTCGCGCCCCTGCCAGGTGAAGCTGCCGATCCGCTTGAGCGCCCGCAGGAACGTGTCGGAGGTGAGGTCCTCGGCGAGCTGGCGGTTGCCGACGCGGAAGTAGACGAACCGGAAGACGGTGTCGACGTACCTGTCGTAGATCAGCCCGAACGCCTCGGACTCGCCCGCCTGTGCGCGCTCGACCAGCGTCCACACCTCGGTGGCCGGGTCGGACGGGTCGGGGCGGCTGGGGAAGCCGGTGGCGGGCGCGGCGGCCGGCACGGCGGGCAGGACGGCGGTGTCGCCGGTGGTCACCGCCGGCAGGACCGCGGTCTCGGCGGCGGACGGCTCGGCCCCGGTCGCCGCGTCGCGCCTGGGCCGGCATGGTCGGGCGGGTCGGACTGCCCAGGCGGCCGGTCGCGGGCTTCGCATTGCCGCCCGGGGTCGCGGGGCGGGGCGGCGCCTCGTTCGTGTGGTGCGCGCGGCTGCGGACGCGCCGCCCGTCGCCGCGTACCGCGAGCTGGCCGTCGGTGCCCCGGGGGCCGGGGTCCGCGCGCTCGTTGAGCGGGTTGCGCTGGGCCGGGCCGGTGACACCGGCCGGTCGTTCGGCGTAACCGAAGGTGGTCACCGCGCCTCCCCAGGCTGAGCGGACAGTGACCGCGCCGGAGGACCGGGTAACACCCGGTCGGGCACGGCCGGGTCGGGACGTGCCGGCGGGCGGCAGATCCCCTTGAGGTGCTGGTCCAATGCGCTCACGGGCACGGGGGCCTCCTCGGGCTGAGGGGTGTCGACTCACGGCAAATGGGGTGAGCCGACCCGAGTGATGATAGGGCCAACGTCACCCACGCGTGGCAAGTCCGTTACACAGAGCGGAAGTATTTCCCGCCAGGTCGCACACATGGCGGACCCGTTGTCCGTCGTGTGTGGTTGACTTTCGCGCCGGAACCTGGTCCGCAGTGGAAAGTCCTGGTCGGAGCCGATTTTCTTTTCGCTCGGCGTGTCGCGGGAGCGGTGCGGCCGGGTCACGTCCGGCTTCCCGCCCGGGCACCGGTGGAGATCCTCATCCCGTGGCTAGGAATCCCACCGTACGGCAATTGCAGTCCCGTGCGGCGGACCCGGCGCCGTGTTCGGGCATGGCCTGTCGGACACCGCTGTGCCAGACTCAGCCACCGTGCAGGACGCCGCCGAAAGCTCCGCGCCGAACCTCGCCGACCGGCTCCGCCACGCCGCCGCGCAACGGGGCGACCGGGCCGCGCTGCACTGGCGCGACCGGACGCTGCTCTGGTCCGAGCTGGACGACGCGGTCACCGCCACCGCCCGCGCGCTGCTCGCCGACGCGCCACCGGCCGACGGAACCGGCCACCCGCCCCGGGTGGCGATCGCGTTCGGCAACACCCCCGACTTCGTGGTCACCTACCTCGCCGCGCTCCGGGCCGGGCTGGTGGCCGTACCGGTCAACCCGACGCTGACCGCCCGCGAGCTGCGGCACGTCCTCGCCGACTCCGGCGCGACCGTGCTCGTCGGCGCGCCCGAGGTGACCGCTCGGGTGGACCCCGCCGAGCTGCCCGCGCTGCGTGCCGTGCACACCGCGCCGCCGGTGTCCGGCGACGCCGCGCCGGCCCGGTTCCCGGCCCGCTCCGGCGACGACCTCGCAGTCCTGCTCTACACCTCCGGCACCGAGGGCCGGCCCAAGGGCGCGATGCTGTCGCACCGGGCGCTCGCCGCCAACCACGACCAGGTCGACCGCATCGAACCACCTGTGGTCGGCCCCGACGACGTCGTGCTGCTCGCCCTTCCGCTGTTCCACGCGTACGGGCTGAACTCCGCACTCGGCGCCGTCGTGCGGCACGGCGCGACCGGGGTGCTCGTCGACGAGCCCGGCCCGGCCGGCGCGCTGGACGACATCGCCCGGCACCGGGTCACAGTGCTCGTCGGCGTACCGCCGATGTTCCTGACCTGGGCCGAGGCGGAGCGTGACCCGGCCGCGGCGCTCGCCTCGGTACGCGTCGCGGTGTGCGGCGCGGCGCCGCTGCCGCTCGCAGCCGGCGCGCGCTTCACCGAGCTGACCGGGCACCCGGTGCACGTCGGCTACGGGCTCACCGAGACCGCGCCGGTGCTCACCTCGACGCTCGTCGGCGGCGAGCCGAAACCGGGTTCGATCGGCCGCCCGCTGCCCGGCGTCGGGCTGCGCCTCGTCGGGTCCGACGGCACCGAGCTGTGGCGCGACGGGGTGCCCGCCGACGCCCCCGACGAGGACGAGATGGACCTCTCCGACGAGCCGTCCGGCACCGACCCCGGGCAGATCGTGGTACGCGGCCCGAACCTGTTCGCCGGTTACTGGCCGGACGGGCGGGGTGGGCCGGACCCGGACGGCTGGTGGCCCACCGGCGACGTGGCGTACGCCGACGGCGACGGCGACCTGTTCCTGGTCGACCGGCTCGGCGAGCTGATCCTCGTCAACGGCTTCAACGTCTACCCGCACGAGGTGGAGCTGGTGCTCCAGGCGCACCCCGGGGTGGCCGAGTCGGCCGTCCTGGGCGTGCCGCACCCGCGGACCGGCGAGACTGTGCGGGCGTACGTGGTCCGGGCGGCCGGCCCGCCGGTGACGGCGGAGGACCTGCTCGCCCACTGCGCGCGTAACCTGGCCCGGTTCAAGTGCCCGACCGCCGTCGAGTTCGTCGACAGCCTGCCGTACTCGGCGATCGGGAAGGTACGCAAGACCGAGCTGCGCCCGGCGCCCGCGGTGCCGTCCCCGGCGACGCCGACCGAGATCCGCACGGAGGTATCCGATGTCCAGTGACCCGAGGCTCATCCTGATCACCCGGCCCGGCTGCCACCTGTGCGACGACGCCAAGGCCGCGCTCGACCGGGTGGTGGCGGTGACCGGCGACCGGTGGGTGGAGCGGGACGTCACAGGCGACCTGGAGATGGAGCGCGACTACGGCGACCGGCTGCCTGTGGTGCTGCTCGACGGCAAGGAGCACGGCTACTGGCGGGTCGAGGAGGACCGGCTGCTGCGTGATCTGACCACGCCGCAGCTCTAGCACTATGGTGCTCGGGTGACGGGTATGCGACGCCACCTCGTGTGGGACTGGAACGGAACGCTCCTCGACGACCTCGACCTGGTGGTCCAGGCCACTAACGTCGCCTTCGCCAGCGCCGGCGGGCCGGCGGTCACCGCGGCCGAGCACCGGGTCCGGTTCCGGCGGCCGATCGCCGACTACTACGCCGAGATGCTCGGCCGGGCCGTGGACGCCGAGGCGTTCGGGACGCTCGACCGGGTCTTCCACGACGCCTACCGGGCCGGGCTGACCACCTGCGCCCTGGCCGCCGACGCCACCACCGCGATCGAGTCCTGGGAGGGCAGCCAGTCGCTGCTGTCCATGTGGTTCCACGACGAGCTGGTGCCGACCGTGCACACGTACGGCCTGACCCCGCACTTCCGCCGGGTGGACGGGCTGCGCGCCACGGTCGGCGGCGGGCACAAGGCCGAGTGGCTGGAGAAGCACCTGGCCGAACTGGGGCTGGGCGGGCACGAGGTGGTGCTGATCGGCGACTCGCTCGACGACGCCGACGCGGCCGCCTCGGTCGGCGCCCGCTGCGTCCTCTACACCGGCGGCCTGTCCGACCCGGACCGGCTGCGCGGCAGCGGCCACCCGGCCGCCGACACGCTCACCGAGGCGGTGACGCTGGCCCGCACGCTCGCCTGACCGGCCCGGTCAGGCGCGCAGGTGGGCCAGGACGGCCAGGACGCGGCGGTGGTGGGTGGTCGCATCAGGGGGCAGGTCCAGCTTGGTGAAGATGTTGCGGACGTGCTTCTCCACCGCGCCGTCGCTGACCACGAGCGTCCGGGCGATGGCGGTGTTCGAGCGGCCCTCGGCCATCAGCGCCAGCACCTCGCGCTCGCGCGGGGTCAGCGACGCCAGCGGGTCGTCGCGCCGCCGCCGGACCAGCAACTGGCTGATCACCTCCGGGTCGAGCACGGTGCCGCCGGCCGCCACCCGGGCCAGGCCGTCGAGGAACTCGTCGATCGCGGCGACCCGGTCCTTGAGCAGGTAGCCGATCCCACCGCCGCCCCCGCCCGCGGTGTCCAGCAGGTCGTCGGCGTACGACACCTCGACGTACTGGGACAGCACCAGGATCGGTGTGCCCGGCACCCGGCGGCGGGCCTCCACCGCGGCGCGCAGTCCCTCGTCGGTGTGTGACGGCGGCATCCGCACGTCCACCACCGAGACGTCGGGCCGGTGCGCCACCACCGCCTCGACCAGCGCGTCACCGTCACCGACGGCCGCCACCACCTCGTGCCCGTACTCGGTCAGCAGCCGGACCAGCCCCTCCCGGAGCAGTACGGCGTCGTCCGCGATCACCACCCGCATGGGTCCGGTGTCTATCACGCCCGGACCCGGTTGCCGCCCGGCGGCCCGGATGCCGGGCGCGCCGCGCCACCGCGCGACGGCCCGGAGCCCGGGCGAACCGGGTCACCTCGGCAGTTCGGCGTGGATCCGGGTCGGGCCGCCGGCCGGGCTGGCCACCTCCAGGGTGCCGCCCGCCGCCCGGACCCGGTCGGCGATGCCGCTGAGCCCGTGCCCCTTGGCCAGGTGCGCGCCGCCGGCGCCGTCGTCGGTGACGGTGATCTCCAGCCGGCCCACCTTCCGGGTGACCTCCACCCGGCAGATGTTCGCCCGGCTGTGCTTCGAGACGTTCGTCAGGGCCTCGGCCACCACGAAGTACGCGGTGCTCTCCAGCCCCGGGTCGAGCCGTCCGGCGGCGATGCCCAGGTCGTCGTCCACGGTCAGCTCGGTGGGTACCAGGGCGCGGGCCGCGAGCGCGGCGAGCGCGCTGGGCAGGCCCCGGTCGACCAGGATCGGCGGCGCGATGCCCCGGGACAGGGCACGCAGCTCGTCCAGCGTCTCCCGGGTCTGCGCGACCGCCTCGTCGAGCGTCTGCCGGGCCGCCTCCGGGTCGGCGGCGAGCTGGTGGCGGGCCCGGCCGAGGTCCATGGCGAGCCGGACCAGCCGCTGCTGCGGGCCGTCGTGGATGTCGCGCTCCAGCCGGCGCAGCGCGACCGCCTCGGCCGAGGCGGCGGCCCGCTTCTGCTCCTCCAGCGTGACGATCCGCTGCCGCATCTCGGCCACGCCGGTGAGCAGCGAGTACGCCAGCCCGGCCTGGAGCCGGGCGCAGCCGCGCGCCACCAGCGGGAGGGTGAACAGGGCGAACAGCCCGATCGCGGTGTTCAGGGCGATCCGCGCGCCGGGGCCGTCGCCCATCCCGAGGAGCTGGCTCAGGTCCTGGTCGTCCGCGCCGCGCGGGATGGCCCAGTCGTACGCGATGTAGAGGGTGCCGCCCAGTGCGAGCACCCACCAGACCACGAGCAGCACGAACGTGGGCACCGCCACGAGCAGCCGGACGAAGGCGTGCAGCAGGTCGAGCCACGACTGCGCGTCCCGGATCGGGGTGAACACCCGGCGCCAGAACCCGGCACCCGGCTCCGGTCTGCGGTAGACCGGGCGTACCCGGGGCCGGTCCTGCACCCCGGCGAGCCGGAGCCGCTCGATGTCGGCCAGCCCGCGGGCCGCGTAGAGGAAGCCGGCGAGGATCGGCAGGCCGAGCGTGGTCACCAGCAGCCCGGCGCTGAGTGAGATCCCCACCACTGCCAGCACGAAGCTGACGATCGCCAGCGGGAGGCCCACGAGCACGTAGGTGGTGTCGCGGGCGAGGCGGCGCAGGAGCCCGTGGACGGGGGACAGCGGAGCGGGCGCGGTGGCCAGTGGTGCTGCGGTCATGGTTCGAGGCTATGGGCGCGTGCCCCGCCGACCCATCCCGCACGCTGGCCTGTTCGGGGTGGGGTTCTCCCTACTCGAAACGTGAGACTCGCCTCGCCACGCCGGTCACGGAGCGCTACGGGCCCCGCGCGATTGGTCAGGGAAGTCTGGATTGAGCAATAATCGGCATGCGCCGCCGAGAGACGCGGTTGATCGATCTTGCGGGAATGGAGGGGCAGGTGAAGGCGCGTCGCGAGCTTTCAAGATCGCGATTTGTGCACCCCTTCACAAACACCTACTCTGTAGTTCCGACGCGCCCTGCTAGCACAGCCGGCAATCTCGGTCGCCAGCGGGAGTCCCGAAACGACCGGCCCCCGTCGCTGGTCGAGGATCGCACCGCACGGAGTCTCATGAGCCAGCACCGTCAACCAGGCGCGCCCGGTCGCACCGGTGCCGTACCGGCGCTTCCGGACCTGCCCGAGGCGACCGTGTCCCGGCTCCCGGAATACCTGCGTGCGCTGCACGCGCTCGCCGACGCCGGGCACGAGACGGTGTCCAGCGAGGGCCTCGCCAACGCCGCCGGCGTCAACTCCGCGAAGCTCCGCAAGGACCTGTCCCACCTCGGCTCGTACGGCACCCGCGGCGTCGGCTACGACGTGGCGCTGCTGGTCGACCAGATCTCCTCGGTGCTCGGGCTCACCCAGTGCCGGACCGTCGCGCTCGTCGGCGTGGGTAATCTCGGTCACGCCCTGGCCGGCTACGACGGCTTCGCCAACCGCGGATTCCGCATCGCCGCGCTGGTCGACGCCGACCGGTCCCGCGTCGGCGAAGTGATCAACGGCCTGGTCGTACGGCACGTCGACGAGCTGCCCCAGATCGTCGCCGAGGAGTCGATCTCGATCGGCGTCATCGCCACCCCCGCCCCGGCCGCCCAGGCGGTCGCCGACCAGTTGGTCGCCGTCGGCGTGACGAGCATCCTCAACTTCGCGCCCTGCGTACTCTCGGTTCCGGACGGGGTCGACGTGCGCAAGGTCGACCTCGCCATCGAGCTGCAGATCCTGTCCTTCCACGAGCACCGCAAGGCATCGCTGACCGCGCTCCCCGCCACCGGCGGGTCCGCCCTCACCGCCCTGCCCGGCGGACTCGCGGCAACCGACACCCAGGAGGCGATCGGCACGTGAAACTGCTCGTCGTCGGCGCGTCCTACCGCACCGCCCCGGTCGCCACCCTGGAACAGCTGGCCGTCCCGCCCGCCGACCTCACCCGCACGCTGGACCGCCTGATCGCCCAGCCGTACGTCGCCGAGGCCGTCCTGGTCTCCACCTGCAACCGGGTGGAGGTCTACGCCGCCGTCTCCGGGTTCCACGGCGGACTCGGTGACATCTGCGCGGTCCTGGCCGACCAGGCCGGCTGCCAGCCCGCGGCGCTCGCCCCGCACCTCTACGTCCACTACGACGCCGCCGCCGTGGACCACGTCTTCCGGGTGGCCGCCGGGCTCGACTCGATGGTGGTGGGCGAGGCGCAGATCCTCGGCCAGCTTCGCGACGCCTACCACTCCGCCGGTGGCGCCGACTCCGCCGGGCGGCTGCTGCACGAGCTGATGCAGCAGGCGCTGCGGGTCGGCAAGCGCGCGCACGCCGAGACCAACATCGACCGGGCCGGGCAGAGCGTCGTCACCGCCGCCCTCGATCTCGCCGCCGGGCTGCTCGACGGCGACCTGGCCGGCCGGCCCGCCATGGTGGTGGGCGCCGGCGCGATGGGCTCGCTGGGCGTGGCCACGCTGTCCCGGCTGGGCGCCGGCCCGCTCACCGTGACCAACCGGGGCGCCGCCCGTGCCGTCCGGCTCGCCGAGTCGTACGGCGCGTCCGCCGTGCCGATGGCCGAGCTGATCACCGCGCTCGCCGACGTCGACGTCGTGGTCGCCGCCACCGCCGCCACCGAGGCGGTGCTCACCCGCGACGTGGTGACCCGGGCGCTGGCCCGCCGGGACGCCGACCGCGGCCCGCTGGTCCTGCTCGACCTGGCCGTCCCGCGCGACGTCGAGCCCGGCGTCGCCGAGCTGCCCGGCGTCGAGGTGGTCGACATCGACCGGATGGCCGCCGTCCTCGCCGACGGACCGGCCGCGGCCGACGCCGCCGAGGTGGCCCGGATCGTGACCGGCGAGGTCGAGGCGTTCCTGAGCTGGCTGCGCGGTGCCGACGTCGCACCGACGGTGGCCGCCCTGCGCGGCCGGGCCGAGGACGTCGTCACCACCGAGCTGCGCCGGCTCGGCCAGCGCCGCCCCGACCTCAGCGACGACCAGCGCGCCGAGGTCGCCCGCACCGTGCACCGGGTCGTGCAGCGGCTGCTGCACCAGCCGACCGTACGGGTCCGCCAGCTCGCCGCCGAGCCCGGCGGCGACCAGTACGCGGCGCTGCTGCGCGAACTGTTCGACCTGGACGTTCCGCAGACGTCCCCTGTCGACACCGTCCCCGACGTGGTCGCCACCGACCTCGACGGCCGGCCGTCGTTCGACGCCGCCGACGTCCCGCCCACCGGAGGTGCGCGATGACCGCCCCCCTTCGCCTCGGTACCCGGGGCAGCGCCCTGGCGATGGCCCAGTCCGGCCACGTCGCCGAGGCCCTCACCGCGGCCACCGGCCGCCCGGTCGAGCTGGTCGAGGTGGTGACCGCCGGCGACAGGTCCACCGCCCCGGTGCAGCGGCTCGGCGTCGGCGTGTTCGTCTCCGCGCTGCGCGACGCGCTGACCGCCGGCGAGATCGACTTCGCCGTCCACTCGTACAAGGACCTGCCCACCGCGGCGGCGCCCGGCCTGCACGTCGCGGCCGTACCGCCCCGGCAGGATCCGCGTGACGCGCTGGTGGCCACGAACGGCCGTACGCTCGCCGAGCTGCCGCCCGGCGCCCGCGTCGGCACCGGCGCGCTGCGCCGGATCGCCCAGTTGCACGCGCTGGGCATGCAGTTGGAGGTCAGCCCGATCCGGGGCAACGTCGACACCCGGCTCGGCCGCGTGCTCGGCCCGGACGCCGACCTCGACGCCGTCGTGCTCGCCCGCGCCGGGCTCAACCGGATCGGCCGCGCCGACGTCATCACCGAGACGCTCGACCCGATGCTCATGCTGCCCGCACCCGCCCAGGGTGCGCTCGCCGTCGAGTGCCGGGCCGACGACCAGGACGTGATCGAGCTGCTCGCGCTGCTCGACCACGCACCGTCCCGTGCCGCGATCACCGCGGAACGGGCGCTGCTGGCCACCCTGGAGGCAGGGTGCAGCGCGCCCGTGGCCGCGTACGCCGTTCTCGCCGAAGGCGAGCCCACCGACGAGGGCGACGTCAATCAGGAGATCTACCTGCGCGGTGCGGTGATCAGCCCGGACGGTACTCGTGACCTCCGGCTGTCCCGCACCGGAACGCCCGCCGACGCGGCGGAGATCGGCAAGGCACTCGCCGCCGAACTCCTCGAACTCGGCGCCGACTCGATCCTCGGCCAGGACGCACAGGCCGGCCCGGGGACCCAGCAACTTGGGAGCACAGAATGACCCGCACCCGTAAGCCCGTAGGCCAGATCGCATTCGTCGGGGCCGGTCCCGGCGACCCGGGCCTGCTGACCCGCCGGGCGCTGGACGCCCTGGTCGAGGCCGACCAGGTGGTCTACGACCGGGGCGTACCCGAGTCGCTCCTGGCGCACGTCCGCGCCCAGGCCCGGCCGGACGCCGAGTTCAGCCCCGCCGAGGGCGTGCCGGGGGACGTGGCGAAGGTGCTGATCTCCGCGGCCCGGTCCGGGCAGAACGCCGTGCACCTGGTCGCCGGTGACCCGTTCGGCCACGACTCGGTGGTCAAGGAGGTGCAGGCGGTCGCGCGTACCGCCGCGCACTTCGAGGTGGTCCCGGGCGTCGGCCAGGCCGAGGGCGTGGCCACGTACGCGGGTGTCCCGCTGCCGGGCGTACGCACCGCCGCCGACGTCGAGGACGTCACCGCGCTGGACTTCGAGGCGCTCGCCACCGCCGTCGGGCGGGGTTCGCTGGCGCTCGCCGTGGACGCCGGTGACCTGGCCGCCGTCCGGGACGGCCTGCTGGCCGCCGGGGTCGACGGCACCACAGCGGTCGGGGTGACCGGTGACGGCACCGGCGAGACGCAGTACACCACCACGTCGACAGTCGACTCCTTCGTCGCGGCGGCGCTCGGCTTCACCGGCCGGGTGGTGCTCACCGTCGGCGCGGCCGTCACCGACCGCGACAAGCTGAGCTGGTGGGAGAACCGCCCGCTGTACGGCTGGAAGGTGCTGGTGCCCCGCACCAAGGAGCAGGCCGGCGTGATGAGCGCGCGGCTGCGCGCGTACGGGGCGATCCCGTGCGAGGTGCCGACCATCGCGGTCGAGCCGCCGCGTACCCCGGCGCAGATGGAGCGGGCCGTGAAGGGCCTGGTCGACGGCCGGTACGCCTGGGTCATCTTCACCTCGGTGAACGCGGTCCGGGCGGTGTGGGAGAAGTTCGCCGAGCACGGCCTCGACGCCCGCCACTTCGGCGGCGTGAAGATCGCCTGCATCGGTGACGCCACCGCCGAGGCGGTCCGTGCCTTCGGCATCCAGCCCGAGCTGATCCCCTCCGGGGAGCAGTCCTCCGAGGGCCTGCTGGCCGAGTTCTCGCCGCACGACGAGATCCTCGACCCGGTCGGCCGGGTGCTGCTGCCGCGCGCCGACATCGCCACCGAGACCCTGGCCGCCGGCCTGACCGAGCGCGGCTGGGAGGTCGACGACGTGACCGCGTACCGGACCGTGCGCGCGGCGCCGCCGCCCGCCGAGATCCGCGACGCGATCAAGTCCGGCGGGTTCGACGCGGTGCTGTTCACCTCGTCGTCCACAGTGCGGAACCTCGTCGGTATCGCCGGGAAGCCACACGCGCGGACCGTTGTTGCAGTGATCGGGCCCAAGACGGCGGAGACCGCCACCGAGTTCGGCCTGCGCGTCGACGTGCAGCCGCCGCACGCCTCGGTGCCCGACCTGGTGGAGGCGCTCGCCGCCTACGCCGTCGAGCTGCGGGAGAAGCTCGCCGCCATGCCGGCGAAGCAGCGCCGGGGCTCGAAGGTGCAGGGCCCGACCGCCCTGCGGTTCCGCTGACAGGAGGCCCGTCATGCCGTACCCCGAGATCCGGCCCCGCCGGCTGCGCCGCAACGCGGCCGTGCGGCGGCTGGTCTCCGAGACCCGCGTCGACCCGGCCGAGCTGGTCGTGCCGATGTTCGTCAAGGAGGGGCTGACCGAGCCGCGGGCCATCGCGTCGCTCCCGGGGGTGCTCCAGCACTCCCGGGACTCGCTGCGCAAGGCCGCCGCGGAGGCGGTCCAGGCCGGGGTCGGCGGGATCATGCTGTTCGGGGTGCCGGCGACGCGGGACGAGACCGGCTCCGGTGGCATCGACCCGGCCGGCGTGCTCAACACGGCGATCCGGGACGTGGTCGCCGAGGTCGGCGACTCGACTGTGGTGATGAGCGACCTGTGCCTGGACGAGTTCACCTCGCACGGGCACTGCGGCCTGCTCACCCCGGACGGCGGGGTCGACAACGACGCGACGCTCGCCGCGTACGCCGACATGGCGGTGGCCCAGGCCGCCGCCGGGGTCCACGTGGTCGGGCCGTCCGGGATGATGGACGGCCAGGTCGGCGTGGTCCGCAAGGCGCTCGACGCCGCCGGGCACCAGGACGTCTCGGTGCTCGCGTACGCGGTGAAGTATGCCTCCGCCTTCTACGGCCCGTTCCGCGACGCCGTGGAGTCGGCGTTGGAGGGGGACCGGCGCACCTACCAGCAGGACCCGGCGAACCTGCGCGAGTCGCTGCGCGAGGTCGAGCTGGACGTGGCCGAGGGCGCCGACATGGTGATGGTCAAGCCCGCGCTGCCCTACCTCGACGTGGTGTCGGCGGTCCGTGATGTGGTGAACGTCCCGGTCGCCGCCTACCAGGTCTCCGGCGAGTACGCGATGGTCGAGGCGGCCGCCGCGAACGGCTGGATCGACCGGGAGCGGGTGATGCTGGAGACGCTCACCTCGATCCGCCGGGCCGGCGCCCAGATCATCCTCACCTACTGGGCCGTCGAGGCCGCCCAGTTGCTGCGCGAGCGTTACTGACCGCCGCCCGGCCGACGTCGCCCCTCTGATGCCGGCACGTGCGGCGGCGGGCTCGGCTCGCCGAGTTCTCCGGCTTCGCTGTCCTCGTTGTGGTCGCCGCGGTTGTCCACAGCCCAAGGCGATCACTCAGCGTGTCTTTTCGAGCGACAGGACACCTCACCCTTCGCCGACTTTGCTCTGCAGCCATGGGCGCAACTGTCACGAATCGTGAGTGCTGCCTCGGGGGATGCAGAGCAAAGTCTGCTGAGGTGGTTATCCCTGCTGCGACGCTCGCGAGGATTGTGTCCGCTTAAGTCGCGTTTGTGATGGCGTCGGGTCGCTCGCTTCGGCGGCGGCGCTTGACGCTGAGTGAGCGTCACCCTCTGTGTGTGCTGACGGCCGGTGCCGAACGGGCTCGGACGCCGAATCCCGGGTTTTCCACAGGGGCGGGGAGCGGGGTTGCCGGGCCGGTGCGGGAGACGGGACCGTGGGCGGCGTGACAGACATCGCCGACACCGAGCCGGAGGCGGGCGCCGCCGCCGGCACCGCCACGGGCGCCCACAGCGGCACCGCCACCGCCGCTGCCACGGGCGCGGGGACGGGGACGGGGACGGGAGCCTGCGCCGCACCCGGCGTGCCCGCCGTGGCGGCGGGAGGCGACGGGCCGGCGCTGCTCACCGAGCCGTTCGACGTGCCGTTCCCGGCGCCGGGGATCGTCCGGGCGGTGCGTCGCCGAGCCGACGCCAGCCAACGTGAGCTGGCCCGGTTCGCCCGGGTGCATCCGAGCACGATCGGGCGGGTCGAGGCGGGGACGCTGACGCCGAGCCTGACCATGCTGTCGCGCATCGTCGGCACGGCCGGCTTCCGGCTCGTGGTCGTCGACGAGGCCGGCCGGGTTCTCAAGCCGATGCGTGACCGGGCCGACCTGCGGGACGGCGCGGAGCGGCGGTACCCGTCCCACCTCGACGTCATCACCGACCCGGAGCCGGGGGAGTGGTGGGCCGACCGGTACGGGCTGGCCCGCCCGCCGGAGACGTTCTACCGCAACCGGGAGGTCCGGGACTGGCTGCGCCGCCGCAGCCAGTGGGAGGTGAGGGTGGCCAAGTACCGGAGCGTGCCGCCTCCGCCCGATCCGCAGCGGTGCGGATACCGCGGCGGCCCGCCGATCCGCCCATGAGGGGATCGACGGGCCGCCGCGCGGCACACCGCTCAGTCGTCGTTCAGGATCGTCCCGACGCCGGACGGGTCGGCGAGCCGCAGGCCCGGCACCCCGGCCACGTACAGCGTGAGCTTCTCGTCCGTCTCGCGCTTGCGGTCACCGCGCACGGTGACCGGGAACGTCAGCGAGGTCCGGCCCGCGGCCAGGACCCGGCAGCCCACGTACGGGTCGTAGTCCGACCCGGCCTGGGCGGTGGTGCCGTAGGTGGCCGCGCAGATCAGGGCCGGCTCGGAGAGCGGGCGGGACACGGTGACGGTGAACGTCATCGTGCTGGTGCCCTTGTCGCCCTCGGTGACCGAGGTGTCCGCGACCCGCAGCGAGGCGCGCGACCGGAACCGGGCCACCTGCGGGTCGTGGTCGCTGGCACCCCGCTCGCCCAACTCCGGCGCGTCGGTCGGGTAGTCGGCGTTGATGTGCGCCGTCCGTACCTGCACCAGGTCGTCGTGCATCGGGTCGTTCACGAAGAGGTTGTCCAGCGTCTGCGCCTGACCGCTGAATGTGTACGAGTACGCCGACGCCGGCGCGTCCTTCACCAGGTCGTCCCAGAGGTTGTGCAGCCCGGCCTCGTACAGCGGGGCGAGCTGGTCCGACGGGGTCGGGTTCTGGGCGGTGGCGATCGGGTCGTCCGGGCGGGGGAAGACGTTCAGGTCCCCGCCGTAGACCACGCGGGCGTTCGGGTCGCTCGCCTCGACCGCCTGGACGATCGCTGCCCCGTACGCGGCCTGCTCGCGGCGCTGCCCGACCCGGCTGTCCGGTCCGGACGAGAAGTGGTTGGCGACCGCCCAGAGCGTGAACCGCTCGGTCGATCCGGGGCCGGCCTTCACTGTGAACCGGGCCACCTGCGCCGCACGGGTGTAGACGTTGCTGCCGTCCACCCCGGTCGACCGGTCCACGTCGGCCGGCAGCACCGCGTTGAGCGCCTTGGGGTTCTGCACGTCTGCGTTGGACGGCAGCGCCGCCGAGCGGTACTGGACGGTCGGGGCGGAGCCCAGCAGCGGGTCCGCGGCGGTCGCCTCGGCGAGCGTCAGCCGGTCGGTCCGGTAGAGGAACGCCGAGGCGATGCCCCGGGCGTCCGCGCCGGTCCGGTCGTACGCGGCGGCGTACGCCGGGCCGCCGTTGGCCGCGATGGCGAGTGCCAGCTCCTGCACGGTGTCCGGCGCGCCGTCGGCGTTGTTGGTGTCGCCGCAGGCCAGAGCGCCGTCGACCACCGAGCAGATGTCCTGGTCCTCGGCCTCCTGCACCAGGATCAGATCCGGGCTGTGCAGCGACTGGACGATCTGCCGGGCCTGCACGGCCAGCTTGGCCGCGTACGCCTCCGGGCTCGCCGGCACGTAGTCGAACGGCGGGCTGACGCCGGGGCAGCCGGTGTTGCCGGCGAAGTCGCAGCCGTCGAACGGGTCGTCGCGGTAGTCGTACAGGTTCTCCACGTTGTAGGTGGCGATCGCGACCTCGCTGCCGCGGTCGGCCGGCTGCGGCGGGTGGTTGGCGGCCGGGTCGGCGCCACCGGTCAGCGTGAGCTGCTCCGGCTGCACGCTGTACTTGCTGAACGCGTACGAGACGGAGCCGTAGGCGTCCTCGGTGAGCGTGTCGAACGTGCGTGCCTCGGGCAGCAGCGCCCGGGAGTCACCGGCGGTCGCCTTCACACCGCCCGCACCCAGCAGGATGCGCTGGTTGTTGCCGTTGTCGAACAGCGTGCCGGGGATGTCGTCGAGCGGGTGCGCGTCCCGGAACACCCGCCGGGCGTACGGGTCGGACCGCTTCATCACCGGGTCCTCGCGGTCCAGCACGTAGATCTCGGAGTCGGCGGTGGAGGAGTAGATGTGCCGGGGCGCGGAGACGCCGCTGCCGGCGCGTACCCGCATCCGCTCGCCCTCGTGCCGCTCCCAGAACAGGTCGGCGGCGGCCGCCTCGGCCGGCGGGACCGCGTCGTCGACCCGGACCACGGTGTCCACGTCGAGGCCGGAGTCGAGCTTGCGGACCAGCGAGGCGCTGGACAGCTGGGTCTGGCTGAAGTACTCGGAGACCCGGCCGCGCAGCACGACCTCGTCACCGACGGTCGGGGCGTACCCGCCGATCAGCGTGGTGAACGAGCCCATGAAGACGAACAGGCCGTCGGAGGTCAGCGGGTCGCCGTCCTCGCTGCCGAGCCGGCTCTGGAGGTAGAAGCCCCACTGGTCGGCCCCGGCCGAACTGCGGGTCAGGGACATGCCGGTGATGACGCCTCGTACGTCGTACAGCGTGGAGCTGGTGCCGTTGCCGCTGGCCGGTGCGAGCGGCGACCGGTCGGTGCGGCCGTCCTCGTCGTCGGCGGTGCGGCCCTGCACCTCGCCGACCGACAGCACGCTCGTGGCCTGCACGGTGAGCGTGCAGGTGGCGCTGTCGCCGTCGGTGTCGGTGGAGGTCACGGTGACCGCGTAGCTGCCGGCCGGCAGGCCGGTGGCGGTCAGCGTCGCGGTGGCCGTGCCGCCGTCGGCGGTCGCCGGGGTGAACGCGGTACGACTGATCGAGCCGCTCGCCGGCACCGGCACGACCGAGGTGACCGCCAGGTCGGTGATCGTGTCGTCGGCGTCGGTCGCGGTCACCTCGCGGGTCGCGGTGGCGCCCGCCGACAGCGTCAGCGCGCCGCCGCAGGCCACTGTGGGCGGCTGGTCGACCGGACCGTCGCCGACGGTGTGGCTGCCCAGGCCGTCGAACGTGTCGGTGGCGAAGCCGGCCCACTGCGCGGCCGGGTCGAACGCGTCCGCCGGGTCGGTGTCGCCGGCGGTCACCGAGGGCAGCCGGCGCAGCGTGTTGTCCGCAGTGCTGGTGAGGCCGCTGCCCCACTCGCTGCCCGGGTCGACGCCGACCTGGCCCAGGGAGTCGACCACCGTGCCGCCCTTGCGCAGCACGATCGCGTCGTCGCCGTTGAACAGCGAACCGGAGTACGTCTGGTCGGCTTGGGCGAGGATCGCCGGCGCGGCCGCCGCGGCGGCGAAGACGAACACGTCACCGGCGGCGACGGTCCCGGTGAGGGCCACGTTCGTCGAGGTGGTGGCGCCGTTGAAGAAGAGCTGGAGCTGGTAGCCGCCGGCTCCCAGGTCGATCGGGGCGCCGGTGCCGTTGTACAGCTCGACGGCCTTGTTGTTGGACGACCCCTCGACGTACTCCGAGATGAACAGGTCGGTGGGCGCGGCGCTGGCCGCGGTGGGTGCGACAGCGATCGCCGTGAGGGTGACGGCGGCGGTGGTCGCGAGCGCGGCGAGGGTGCGGCGCGGGCGCATGGGGCCTCCACGATGGGTGGACAGGAACTAACGAACGTTAAGGCTCTCGTGGGTACACCGTCCAGCCCTTCGATGGCCGGACGGTGAACGGTCAGCGGTGACTGTCCAGCCGGTGCACCAGTTCGGCCACGTCCACACCGTATTCGCACCAGTCGCGGTCGGGGCGGTAGCCCAGCTCGGCGTTGACCTTCAGCATCGACTCGTTGTCCTGCGCATTCCAGGTCTGCACCTCGGCCACCTCGGGCTCGGCCGAACGCAGCTCCAGCAGCATCCGCGCCTTGATGGCCCGGTCGATGCCGTAGCCGCGGTGGTCGTGGACGACGATCGTGTCGTACTGGTCGGCCCGGGTCGGGTGCTGCGCCGGCACCACCACCTCGGTCAACCCGGCCACCTCGCCGGTCTGCTCGTGCAGCGCGAGCACGATGTACGGCTTCATGCCGCGCCGGTGCAGCGTGGCGAGGCTGTCGCGCAGCCGGTCCGGGTCGTAGGAGCTGGGCCGCAGCTCCACGTCGTCGGAGTCGCGCACCTCGGCCTTGGCCCGCGCGTACGCCTCGATCAGCTCGTCCGGCGGGCCACCCGGCCAGAACTCCACGCGGTAGCCCGCGCCGACCTCGGCGGCCATCTCGGTGAGCGCCGGCCAGTCCACCGAGCGCAGGTCGAGCACGCTGCGGGTCTCCACGTAGTCGCGGGTGAAGCCCAGCGACTCGTAGAACCCCACGGCCGGGGTGTCGCCGACCACCTCCACACCGATCGACTGGAAGCCCTCGTCCCAGACCCGGCGGGCGGCCACCCGCACCAGCTCGCGGCCGACGCCGCTGCGCCGGATCGCCGGGTGCACCAGCACCTCGAGCACGCCGATCCCGCCGAGCAGCAGCACGTGCACATGCCCGAGGATCGCCCCGGGCGTGCCGTCCGGGCCGGCGTCCTCCTGCGCGACCCACGAGATCCGCCGCTCGCCGGGCATCACCTCGGAGAGATACTCCCGCATGGAGCTCTCCCGCCATGGCGGATCCTGCGGCAGATCGGCCGCCAGGACCGCGTTCAGCGTGTCCAGCAGGGACGCGATCTCGGCGGACGACGCGGTCCTGGGATCCCACTCGCGCACCATCACCCGTCTAGCTTGCCGTCAACGGCAGCCGGGGGGAAGGGTTGAGTCCGCGAATGTACGCGAGCCGTCACCTCACGTTGCGGCTGAGCCTGCCGTACTCGTCGGCCTTGTCGAAGACGGCCTGGGCGTACCGACGCACATCGTTGTAGGAAAGGATGGCGCCCCACCAGTCACCCGGGATGGTCATGTTCCGGCCGCCCTTGCACAGGTAGAGCCCGGCGGCCAGCGCCGCGTCGTCGATGTCGTGCGGGTTCTTCACGCCGTCGCCGTCCGCGTCCGCGCCGATCTCCTGCCAGGTGGTCGGGATGAACTGCATCGGGCCGAGCGCCCGGTCGTGGACCCGGTCGCCGTCGAGCAGCCCCTGGTCGGTGTCGAGGATCCGGGACCGGCCGCCCTGCCCGTCGAGTGGCTCTCCCTTGATCTCCGGCAGGGCCCGCCCGTCGACTTGCAGCGTGGCGCCGTTGGCCGCGCCGTGGCGCGACTCGACGTAACCGATCGCGGCCAGCGTGGTCCAGCTCAGCTGGCACCCACGGTTGGTCTGGGCGAGCACCAGCTCGGCGTAGGCGTACGCCTGAAGCGCCACCACGGGGACGCCGGTCACCGCGCTGACCCGCTGCGCCCAGCCGGTGAGCGCGTCGGCGGGACGCCCGGCGGGCAGCGCCGGAGCGGTGGTCGCACCGGGCAGCGGCGTGCCGGTGGGCGCGGCGGTTCCGGGCAGGCCGGTCAGCTCCGGCAACGGCGGCGTGGCGGGTGCCGCCGCGGTCTGCGGCACGCTCTGCGACGGCGTGGCCTCGGCGACCGGCTCCGGCCGGCCGACCGCCGCCGGCACGACCACCGCACCGGCAGTGGCGGCGGCGGCGACCAGCGCGAGCAGGAACAGCGCGGGCAGCGTGGTGCGGCCGCCGGGCCGCCGGGACCAGGCGCGGGTGGCCCGGGCCGCGCCGACTGTGAGTTGCCTCGGGCGAGTCCGGACGGCGTGCGCGAACGGCATCCGCCGACGCCGCCCGCCGCTCTCGGCTGCCGCCTCGGCCTTCGTCTCCGGCCCGGAATCCGGCTGCTCGTCCCCACCCGACCCGGGCTCGGCGTCCGCCTTCGCGCCCGGGCCGAGCTGCGGCTTCTCGACAGGCTCGGAGCCGGCTCTGCGGGGCCGCGGGATGGGCGGGGTGCCGTCGTCGGGTGGCGCGGCGGGTCGCAGGGGCCGGGCCGTCGCTCGCCGTTCGCCGTCCACCACCCGTCGAGTATCACCCATCCGGGTGACGACGTCAGGCCCGGCCGTACGCTTGGGACATGCCCCGGTACGAGTTCCGTTGCCGCGCCTGCGGCGACACCTTCGAGGTCAACCGCCCGATGGCCGAGGCCGGACGGCCGGCCACCTGCCCGCAGGGCCACGCCGACACGGTGAAACTGCTGTCCACGGTGGCCGTCACCGGCCGGGGCGGCTCCGCTCCGAGCGGTGGGATTCCCAGTGGCGGCGGTTGCTGCGGCGGCTCCTGCGGCTGCTGACTTTCCGCCGTCCGTCCCGCGGGTCGATCGGGGTCTTGCCGCCGGTGTGATCCTTTGGCACCTTGGGGCGGAATCTGCCCAGCCGTTCTCACGATGCGTGACGGCACGACCATAGGGCAGCATGAACCCGACGTCACCGGGCGGAGGTTCGACGTATGTCGCAAGGACACCACCTCCCCAGCGGGTGGGTGACGTTCGTGTTCACCGACATCGAGGGCTCGACGCGGCTGGCCCGGATGCTCGGCCCGGTCTACCGCCCGGTCCTGCACGAGCACCGGCGGCTGCTGCGCGACACCCTGGCCGGCACCGACGGCGCGGAGCTGCTGACCGAGGGGGACTCGTTCTTCCTCGCGTTCCCCGACGCCGCCGCCGCGGTCCGCGCCTGCCTGACCGCGCAGCGCGCGCTCGCCGGCCACGAGTGGCCCAACCCGGACGCCACCCCCCGGGTACGGATGGGACTGCACACCGGGTACGCCGAGCCCCGCGACGGCGAGTACGCCAGCCCCGAGGTGCACCGGGCCGCCCGGGTGGCCGCCGCCGCGCACGGGGGGCAGGTGCTCTGCTCCGCCGCCACCGCCCGGCACGCCGACCCGCTGCCGGACGGGGTGTCCCTGCTGGACCTCGGACTGCACCGGCTGCGCGGCTTCGACGACCGGGAGCGGCTGTTCCAGCTCGTCGCACCCGGGCTGGAGCGGCGGTTCCCGCGTCCGCGTACCGCCGACGCGACAGCACACAACCTGCCCACCCAGGTCACCTCGTTCGTCGGCCGGCAGGCCGAGCGCGCCGAGCTGGGGCGGCTGGTCGAGGCGTACCGCCTGGTGACGGTGCTCGGCGCGGGCGGCGCCGGCAAGACCCGGCTGGCGGTGGAGCTGGCCTCCGGGATCGTCGAGGACTACCCCGACGGCGTCTGGTTCGTCGACATCGCCGCGGTGACCGACCCGGGGCTGGTGGCGTTCGAGATCGCCGCCGTGCTCGGCCTGCGCCCGGAGCCCGGCCGGCCGATGGTCGACACCCTCGTGGAGTACGCGGCGCCGCGCCGGATGCTCGTGCTGCTGGACACCTGCGACGCCCAGACCGCCGCGTCGGCCGAGGTGATCGGCCGGTTGCTCGCCGGTGGCCGGGGTGTGCGGGTGCTGGCGACCAGCCGGGAGTCGTTCGGCGTACCCGGCGAGGTGGTGTGGCGGATACCGCCGCTGTCGGTGGACGAGGGCCCCGACGGCGGGGGGAGCGACGCGGTGGCGCTGCTGCTGGACCGTACCGCCGTGGCCCGCGGCGGCCGGGCGCCGGAGCCGGCCGAGCAGGCCGACCTGCACCGGGTGGTACGCCGCCTGGACGGGTTGCCGCTGGCCATCGAGCTTGCCGCGGCCCGGCTGCGGGTGCTCTCGGCCGGGCAACTGGCCGAGCGGCTGGACGACATGCTGGGCACGCTCGACGCCGGGCGGGAGACGGCGGAGCCGCCGCCGGTGGAGGCCGGCTGGAGCGGCAACCAGCAGGACACGGTGGACCTGGTGGCCGCCGCGACCGGCGCCGCACCGCCCACCCCGGCGACCCGGGCGGTGCAGCGGTCGGCGAGCGAGCGGCACCTGACCATCCAGGCCACAGTGACCTGGTCGTACCGGACGCTCGGCGCGCGCTCGGCCCGGCTGCTGCGCTGGATGGCGGTGTTCGCCGGCCCGGTGGACCTGCCCACCGTGCAGTGGCTGCTCGACGAGGACCCGCTCGACCCGCTCTCGGTGCTGGTGGACAAGTCGATGGTGCTGGCCGAGCCGCACGCCTCCGGCAGCACCTACCGGATGCTCGACCCGATCCGGGCGTACGCGGCCCGGCGGCTGGTCGAGGCGGGCGAGGAGCAGAGCGCCCGGGACCGGCACGTCGCCTGGTGCCGGCACGCGCTGGACCGGGCGCACCTGGGGCCGGACGGCCGCCCGGTGACGCTCTCCCTGTACGCGCTCGACCCGCTGGCGAACGAGTTGCGGGCCGCGTTGCGCTGGTGCGCCACAGGTGGCAGCGCCCGGTCGGGACTGTCGCTGGCGGGTGACCTGGACCAGTGGTGGCGGGAGCGCGGGCTGGCCCGGGAGGGGCGGCTCTGGCTGTTCCGGCTCTACGGCCGGCTTGCCGAGACCGGCGAGGTGATGCCGGACGCCGAGCTGGCCGCCGCGTACCACATGCACTCGCTGCACGCGGGCGCGGACGGCGAGTTCGGCGAGGAGCTGCGGTACTCGCAGCGGGCCGAGGCGGCCGCCCGGCAGTCCGGTGACCGAGGGCTGCTGGCCCGGGTGCTGGCCGGTCGTGCGGCGCCGCTGGTCGACATGGGGCAGTTCGCCGAGGCGGAGCGGGTCTGCCGTGAGGTGATCGACTGGGCGTACGCGCAGGACGTGGTGGGCGACGCGCTCCTGGCCGTCTACAACCTCGCCGAGCTGCTCTGGCGCCGGGGCGCGCTGGACGAGGCGGCCGATCTGCTCGCCGCGGCCCGCCCGGTCGAGGCGGCCCGGCCGGCCGAGCGGGGCGGCCGGTCGGTGGACATGCTGCTCGGCATGGTGGCCCTGGCCCGGGGCGACCTGGTCGCCGCGCACGAGCACCTGCTGGTGGCGTTGCGGTCCCGGATGAGTCACGGCTACCTGGGCCGGGCCTGCGACACGATCAACGCGATAGCGGTTCGCTGCGCGCTCGCCGGGGACGCGCTGGCGGCGGCCCGGCTGTTCGGGGCGGCGCAGGCCACCCGGGCGAACCTGCGGGCCACACCGGGGATATACGGCCCGTACTGGTCGGCACGGCAGACGGAGCTGCGGCGGGTGCTGGGCGACGAGGCGTTCGACGCCGCCTACGGCGCCGGGACGGGGCTGCGGCTGGACGAGGTGGCGGCGCTGGCGCTGCACGTCGAGCACCCGGACCTGGCCGCCGACTCGCCCCGGTTCGGCAAGCAGACGCCGGGTTCGTGGCCGGCGTTCGAGCCGCGCAGCACAACGGGCTGAGCCGGGCGGCCGACGAGGGCGGGGAGCCCGCCGGGTGGCGGACTCCCCGCGCGGTACGTCAGGCGGTCGCGGCGGCGCGACGCTGGGCGTCGGCCTTCATCCGGGCGGCGCGGTCGAGGTCGGCCTGCGACACGGCGGCGACCGAGCCGAAGACGCTCACCGCCTGGTAGTACGTCCAGGCGAGGCTGTAGCAGGCGGGCCGGACCACCGCGTTGTACGTGGCGCAGACCCGCTTCAGGTCGGCGTAGAAGGCGCTGTCCAGGCGGGACTTGCTGGACGAGAAGACGCCCATCGCCTTGTGGTTGCGGTAGCCGAAGTCGTGCCGGTAGCAGGAGAGCTTGAAGTTGAACCCGATCGGGTTGTCCGGGCTGGACGAGCAGTAGTCGGTGGACCAGTCGAAGCCGTACTCCGTCCAGGGTGCCCGGTTCTGCCGGGCGCTGTTCCAGGCGTTGTAGCTGGACGCGCTGGTCTGCGTCCAGCTGGTCAGGACGGACAGCTTCTGCTGGGTGCTCACCGCGGCGGCGGCCGGCGTGGCCAGGCCGAGCATGGTGAGCAGGGCGAGTGTTCCGGCGGCGAGGATGGTGGCGAGGCGACGGGACACGGGAACCTCCGCGGGTGGTGGCCGGGATCTCCGGATGTCGACAAGTGTCGATCAATTGGGTGACCTGGGGCGATGCTCCGGGGAACGGCTCGCTGACATCCGCCCAAACAGACGAATGCCCCCGGGCCGGCGAGGCGGCCCGGGGGCATTCGACGGGGGTCAGCGCACGAAGCGCGGCGGGCTCGCCGGGCTCTCGTTCGCCAGCCGGTCCAGCGCGGTCACGTAGTACGTGTACCGGGCGCCGTCGGCCGCCGTGGTGTCCACCCAGGACTGCACGGCGCCGTCCGTGGCCCGGACGGTGCCGACCAGGTGGGAGGCGTCGGCGAAGTCGCAGCGCCCGGCCAGGCCGTGCCCGTCGAACCGGTAGATCGCGTACGACGCGGCGGTGCCGAGCGGGCCCATGCCGTCGGCCGGCTGACGCCAGCTCAGGCGTACCCCGTCCGCCTCCCGCTGGGCCTTGGTGACCACCGGGAACAGCAGCGGCTTGCGCGGCAGGTGCGTCATGGTGGGCACCAGCGCCGGGCGGGAGTAGTGCTCGGCGGCGTAGATGTCGGTGGCGCCGAGCCGGTTCGCCCGCACCTGCACCGCGGAGAAGTGCACGTTGCCGAGCACCTCCGGGTACGACCGGTTGAGCGTCAGGTGGTTCGACAGCTCCTGCGGGTTCATCCAGAACGACCCGTACGCCGGGTCACCGCTCTTGTAGTCGGCCTGGCCGATGTAGAGCTGCACCCGCGTGCCGCGCACCTGCTCGGCCCACCACGGCACCAGCCGGGCGTAGTCGGCGGCCGGGTACTGGCCGATGTACCAGTAGAGCTGCGGCACGATGTAGTCGATCCACTCCTCCTTGACCCACTTGCGGGAGTCGGCGGAGATGATGTCGTACGACTGCGAGCCGGTGGTGTCCGAGCCGTTCGGGTCGGCCGACGCGTTGCGCCAGATGCCGAACGGGCTGACGCCGAACTTCACATACGGCTTGACCGCCTTGATCTTGGCGTTCATCTCCTGGATCAGCAGGTTGATGTTGTCCCGCCGCCAGTCGGCCTTGTCGGTGAAGCCCCTGTTGTACGCCGCGAACGTGGCGTCGTCGGGCACCTGGTGGGTGCCGCTCGGGTACGGGTAGAAGTAGTCGTCGAAGTGCACGCCGTCGATGTCGTACCGCTTGACCGCGTCCATCATCGCGGTCTGGACGAACTCGCGGACCTCGGGGACGCCGGGGTTGTAGTAGAGCCGGCTGCCGGCGACGCCGGACGGCGGGTAGGCGAAGACCCAGTCGGGGTGCTGGCGGGCCGGGCTGTCCGGGGCCAGTTGCGACAGGTCGGCGCCGGCGCCGCCGGGCGCGGGCATGGAGACGCGGTACGGGTTGAACCAGGCGTGGAACTCCAGGTTGCGCTTGTGCGACTCGGCGACCAGGAAGTCCAGCGGATCCCAGCCGGGGTTCTTGCCGCGTACGCCGGTCAGGTACTCCGACCACGGCTCGTACGGCGAGGGCCAGAACGCGTCCGCGGTCGGGCGGACCTGGACCACGACGGCGTTGTGGTTGAGCTTCTGGGCCAGGTCGAGCCAGGCCAGGTATTCGGCCTTCTGCTTGGCCACCTGGTCCGGCGCGGTCCAGGAACCCTTGCTGGGCCAGTCGATGTTCGTCACCGAGGCGATCCACATGGCCCGGAACTGGCGCTTGGGGGTGGCCGGGTCGGTGACGCAGTCGGTGGAGGGGGAAGCGGCGGTGCCTGTGTTGTCGCCGGGGGCGGCCTGCGCCGGTGTGCCGGCGACCAGCGTGCCGAGCAGCGCCGCGGCCAGCGCGGCGGCTCCGAGCCGAGTTGCCTTCATGCGGTGCGGTCCCTTCGTCGGGTCCGGGGGGACGGTCGGCGGCGGGGCGTCACGGCAAGATTCGCCGCGATACCCATACCTCCGGTAGAAAACTTTCATCTATCCGTGCCCGGCGCAAGACCCTGAGGGCCGATCGATGTCCGGCGTCGTCCGATCGGCCGGATCGTGACGATTCCGAGACACACCGTGCGGGATTGGAGCGCAAAACGGCTGGGTAGCTTGCCCGGTCACGGACCGCCACCGTGGCGGCCGCACGGCGGGGGAGGTGATCAGATGTCGGTCCTGCGTACCAAGCCGATCGGCGACGTGCTCGCCCAGGGCGACGCCGACGGCGAGGACGGCAAACCGGGCCTGCGGCGCCGGCTCGGCGCGGTCGACCTGATGGGCTTCGGCATCGGCATCGTGATCGGCACCGGCATCTTCACCCTCACCGGTGTCGAGGCGCGCAACAGCGCCGGGCCGGGTGTGGTGATCTCGTTCGGCATCGCCGGCCTGGTCGCGCTGCTCGCCGCGCTCTGCTACGCCGAACTCGCCAGCAGCGTGCCGACCGCCGGCAGCGCCTACACCTACGCGTACGCGACGATGGGCGAGATCGTCGCCTGGATCATCGGCTGGGACCTGCTGCTGGAGTTCGCGCTCGGCGCGGCGGTGGTCGCCCGCGGCTGGTCCGGCTACCTCGCCGACCTGTTCGGCCTGCCCAGCGCCTGGTTCGCCGAGGAGGGCAGCGTCGTCAACCTCGGCGCGATCGGCATCGTGCTGGTGCTCGGCGTGGTCGCCATCGTCGGCATCCGCGAGTCGGCCCGGGTCACCAACCTGCTCGTGCTGGTCAAGGTGGCGATCTGTGCCTTCGTCATCATCGCCGGGCTGTTCTTCGTCAAGGCGGCCAACCTCAGCCCGTTCATCCCGTCCGCCGAGCCGGCCGGGGCCGGGGACGACGGCGTCAAGCAGCCGGTCACCCAGGCGATCTTCGGGTTGGAGCCGTCCGTCTTCGGCTTCGCCGGGGTGCTCACCGCCGCCGCAGTGGTGTTCTTCGCGTACACCGGGTTCGAGGCCGTGGCGAACCTGGGTGAGGAGACCCGCAAGCCCAAGCGGGACCTGCCGCTGGGTCTGCTCGGCACGCTGCTCATCTCCACGGTGCTCTACATCGGTGTCTCGCTCGTCGTTGTCGGCATGGTCAAGTACACCGAGATCGACGAGGGCGCGCCCATCGCGTCCGCGTTCCGGGCGGTCGGCGCCGGCTGGGCCGCGGTGCTCGTCTCCATCGCCGCCGTCGCCGGGCTCACCAGCGTGATCCTGGTCGACCTGGTGGCGATGGGCCGGATCGGCTTCGCCATCGCCCGCGACGGGCTCATCCCGCCCGCCATCGCCAAGGTGCACCCGCGCTGGGGCACCCCGTACCGGATCGCCGGGATCATGACCGTCGCGGTGGCGCTGCTCGCCGGTTTCCTGCCGCTGTCCGCGCTGGCCGACCTGGTCAGCATCGGCGCGCTCTGCGCGTTCACGCTGGTCGCGATCGCGGTGCCGATCCTGCGCAGGCGCCGCCCCGACCTGGAGCGGCCGTTCAAGGTGCCGTTCTCGCCGGTGCTGCCGATCGTCACCGCAGTGGCCTGTCTCTACCTGAGCCTGAACCTGTCGGTGGAGACCTGGCTGCGGTTCCTCGCCTGGATGCTGCTCGGCGCGGTCATCTACTTCGGGTACGGCCACCGCAAGAACCGGCTCGCCCGTCGCGAACACTCGGACACCCCCGTGCCCGCCCCCACCCCCTGAGGCGGGCCCCCCGAAGGAAGGGCCCCTTCTTAACGCCTGGCGTTAAGAAGGGGCCCTTCTGCTACCGGAGGCGTTAAGAAGGGGCCCTTCCTTACCCGCTCACCCCTTCAGGCCGCTGCGGGAGACACCCTGGATGACGTGCCGCTGGGCGAACACGAACAGGATCAGCACCGGTACGCTCGCCAGCACCGCGCCCGCCATGATGACCGGATAGTCGGTCACGTACGCGCCCTGGAGCAGGCCCAGGCCCGCCGGCAGCGTCAGCCGTTCCGGGCTGAACAGCACGTACACCGGCCAGAGGAAGTCGTTCCAGTTGGTCAGGAACGACAGCACCGCCAGCGTCGCCAGGGCCGGCTTCGACAGCGGCAGCAGCACCCGGCGGAAGACCTGCCAGTGGTTCGCGCCGTCCAGCACCGCCGCCTCCTCCAGCTCGGCCGGGATGGAGAGGAAGAACTGGCGCAGGAAGAACACCCCGAACGCGCTCGCCGCACCCGGCACGATCACCACTGTGAGCGTGTCGATCCAGTTCAGCCGCTCGGCGATGATGAAGTTCGGGATGATCAGCGAGGTGGGCGGCAGGAACAGCGTGCCCACGATCAGCGCGAACAGCACCTTGCGGCCGCGGAACCGCATCCGGGCCAGCGCGTACGCGGCCATCGACGCGGTCACCAGCACCAGCAGCGTGTGCAGGGTGGCCGCCAGCATGCTGTTGACGAACCAGCGCAGCACCGGGTTCGCCGCGTTGTCGACGATCTGCTGGTAGCCGTAGCTGGAGAACGGGTTCGGCAGCCAGCCGGGCGGCACCCGCTGCGCGTCGTCGTACGTCTTCACCGAGGTCAGCAGCATCCAGACCAGCGGGGTCACGAAGATCGCGGTGATCAGCAGCAGTACGCCGTACCGCGCCACCGCGCGCATGTTCCTCATGTCGTCCCCTCAGTCTTCCCGGTAGCGGAACAGCCGGAAGTTGACGACGCTCACCACTGCGAGCATCAGCGCGAAGAACACGCTCATCGCGGCGGCCCGCCCGGCGTCGTAGTCCCGCAGCCCTTCGTCGACGATCCGCCAGACCACCGTGCGGGTCTGTTCGCCGGGCGCGCCCTGGGTGATCAGGAACGCCTGCCCGAACACGTTCGCCGAGGCGAGGATCGTGGTGGTGAAGACGAACAGCATCACCGGCCGCAGGCCGGGGATCGTGACGTGGCGGAACCGGTCCCACGCGCCCGCGCCGTCCACCTTGGCCGCCTCGTACAGCTCGGCCGGGATGTCCTGGAGACCGGCCAGGTAGATCACCGCGTTGAAGCCGCACGTCCACCACACGGTCACGCCGACGAGTGACACCCACGCCCACGGCACGTCGGTCACCCAGGGCGTGTCCGAGGGGAGGCCGACCACGCCGAGCAGCCGGTTGACCAGGCCCAGGTTGGCGTCGAGCAGGAACCGCCAGAGCAGGCCGATCACCGCCACGCCCAGCACGTACGGCGCGAAGAACGCGGCCCGGAAGAACGTCCGGCCGGGGAACGAGCGGTTGAGCAGCAGCGCCAGCCCGAGCGGGACGACCACGAGCAGCGGTACGGAGAACAGCGTGAAGACCCCTGTCGCCCGGACGCTCGACCACCAGTCCCCGTAGATCGCCGAGTCGCTGGAGAACAGGTCCCGGTAGTTGCCGAGCCCGACGAACGGCCGGTTGGGCAGTTGCAGATCCCACTGGTGCAGGCTGATCCAGACCCCGAACACGATCGGCGCCAGGCCGAAGACGCCGAACAGGATCAGGTACGGCGCGAGGAAGAGGTACGGCGTCGTCCGGTTGCCGCGTTCCGTCGCGCCCCGGCGGCGGGTGCGTGCCGCCGGGGGCGGCGCGCCGTCACGCGCCGCCCCGACCTCGATCACGTCCGCCACGGCGGATCAGTTCCCGTACTTCTTGCGGTTGTCCTCCAGCTGCTTGTTCGCCTTGGCCACGCCGTCGTCGAGCGCCTGCTTCGGCGACTTCTTGCCCAGCGCCGCCTCGTTGAAGGCGCTGTAGAAGGTCAGGATGACCTCGCCCAGGCCGGGAGCGGCGGGCGGGAACGCGGCGTACTCCAGTTCCGGGGCGAGCGCGTTGACCTCGGTGAGCGCGGTGAACTCGCTGCTCTCGCGGACCGCCTTGCGGGCCGGCACCTGGCCGCCCTTGGCCCAGTCCAGCGAGTGCTGGCTCAGCCAGTTGATGAACACCTTCGCCCCGGCGGTCTTGTCGGCGTTCGCGGAGCGCTGCTTGACGATTGTGAAGTTGTGCGAGTTCGCCCAGGCGGCCTTCTGGCTGCCGATCTGCGGCAGCGGCGCGACGCCCCACTGCACGTTCGGACTCTTCTTCAGGTCGTTGATCTGCCAGATGCCGTTCCAGGTGAACGCGTTCTTGCCGCTCTTGAACGCCAGGTAGTCGGCGTCCTGGCCGACGTTCGCGGGGGAGTGGCCCTGCTTGATCAGGTCGACCAGCCAGGTGCACGCCTCGACAGCCGGGTCGGAGTTGAACGTCGCCTTCGACACCTCGGCGTCGAAGACGGTGCCGCCCCACTGGTGCAGCAGGCTGTAGTACGTCATGCCGCCGGTGAACTGGAACGGGCTGACCCAGAAGCCCTGCACGCCGGACTTCTTCAACTCGGTGAGCGCGGCTGTGTACTCGTCCCTGGTGGCCGGCGGCTTCTCCGGGTCCAGGCCGGCCTTCTGCATGACCGCCTTGTTGTAGTAGAAGCCCAGCGGGTGCATGTCCAGCGGGATGCCGTACCGCTTGTCGTTGTAGAGGCCGCCCTTCCACACAGTCGGGGCGAAGTCTCCCTCGCTCAGCTCCAGCGCCTTCGCCACGTCGTCCAGTTCGGTGATCACGCCGCGGGCGGCGAACGTGGCGAGCTGGTCCATGTGCATGACCGCGATGTCCGGGCCGTTGCCGCTGGAGACCGCGCCGGGGAGCTTGCTGTAGTAGTCCTCCCACTGATAGGTGATCACGCTGACCGCGATGTTCTTGTGCTCGCTGTTGAACTGCTGGACGAGCGTCTTGAAGATGTCGCCGTCGCCGCCGGTGAAGCCGTTCCACAGCTTCAGGTCGACTTTCGGGCCGGTGTAGTCCTTGCCGCCGTTGCCGGACGCGCCGGAGCTGTCGGAGCTGCTGCCGCCGCCGCAGCCGCTGAGCGTCAGCGTGGCCGCCGCGCCGAGCCCGACGCCGAGCCCGAGCAGGCGCCGCCGGCTCATCTCGTTCTGGATCATGGGTACTCCTTGGGGGACGGGATGGAGTATGTGCTGGTCACAGCGCCGGCACGAAGCGCAGCAGGTTCCAGGAGGTGGCCGGCAGCAGCACGGAGGCCCGGCCGCCGTCGACAGTGGGTGTGGTGAGGTCCCGGGGCGTGACCCGCTCCGGGTCCGCTTCGGTGTTCGTGGCGTCCGGGTCGGTTCCGGCCGCCACCGTGGTGTGCGCCTCGGCCCGCAGGCCGGGCAGGCCGCGCAGGTCCAGGTCGAGCGGGAGGTCCTGCGGGCCGCGGTTGACCGCGAAGACGGCCAGCTCGCCGGTCTCCTCGTCGTGCACGGCGACGGTGTCCAGCGCGGGCACGTCGCCGTACCGCGAGGTCTCGTAGGTGGGGCCGGTGGGCTCGGTCCGCAGCACGGTGCCGCGGGCGTACCGGGCGGTCAGCGCGAACGGGTGGAAGATGCTCTGCCGCCAGGCCGGGCCGCCGTTGCGGGTACGGATCGGGGCGATCACGTTCGCGAGCTGCGCCTGGCAGGCCACGCCGATGCGGTCGGCGTGCCGGAGCAGGGTGATCAGCAGGTCGCCCACCACCACCGCGTCGACGGCTGTGTAGTCGTCCTCGATCAGCGCGGGCGCCTCGACCCAGCCGCGCCGGTCCAGGTCGGACTGGAGGCGGGACTGGTACCAGACGTTCCACTCGTCGAACGAGATCTTCAGCTTGCGCTTCTGCCGCAGCTTGGCGCCGACGTGGTCGGCGGTGGCGACGACCTCGGTGATGAAGGCGTCCATGTCGACGGCGGAGGCGAGCAGGCTGGCCCGGTCGCCGTCGGACGGGTCGTAGTAGGTGTGGGCGGAGATGTAGTCGACGTGCTCGTAGGTGTGCTCCAGCACGGTCGCCTCCCACGAGGCGAACGTGGGCATGCCCCGGTTGGAGCTTCCGCAGGCGACCAGGCTGATCGAGGGGTCGATCATCTTCATCGCGCGGGCGGTCTCGGCGGCGAGGCGGCCGTACTCGTCGGCGGTCTTGTGCCCGACCTGCCACGGCCCGTCCATCTCGTTGCCGAGGCACCACAGCCGCACCCCGTACGGCTTCTCGGCGCCGTGCTTGCGGCGCAGGTCGGACAGCTGGCTGCCGCCCGGGTGGTTGGTGTACTCCAGCAGTTCGAGCGCCTCGGTGACGCCGCGGGTGCCGAGGTTGACAGCCATCATCGGCTCGACCCCGGCCTCCGCCGCCCAGGTCATGAACTCGTCCAGCCCGAACTCGTTGGTCTCGATGGTCTTCCAGGCCAGGTCGAGCCGGCGCGGGCGGTCACCGACCGGGCCGATGCCGTCCTCCCAGCGGTAGCTGGAGACGAAGTTGCCGCCCGGGTAGCGGACCACCGAGACGCCCAGCTCACGGGTCAGGTCCAGCACGTCGCGCCGCAGCCCTCGCCGATCGGCTGTGGGGTGGCCCGGTTCGTACACCCCGCCGTAGACGCAGCGCCCCATGTGCTCGACGAAGGAACCGAAGATCCGGCGGTCCGCCGGCGCGACCCGGAACGCCGGATCGATCGTGAGCTGCGCGTTCGGCACGATGCCAACCTCTCCCTCGCTGCTGGTGCGGGTGACCGCGGTCACTCCGCTGTCAGTGGTTTCTACAACGTTGTAAGCGCTCGTGTAAAGAGGCAGTCGCGTCGTCGTGGCGCGGTACAGTGCGGCCAGCGTTCACCGGAAGGAAGTGCAGTGCGGCACAGGCTCAAGGACGTCGCGGAGCGCGCCGGAGTGTCGGTGAAGACCGTCTCCAACGTCGTCAACGGCTACCAGCACGTGCGCGCCGACACCCGGGCCCGCGTCGAGGAGGCCATCGCCGCGCTCAACTACCGGCCCAACCTGTCGGCCCGCAACCTGCGCAAGGGGCGCACCGGTGTGATCGCGCTGGCCGTACCCGAACTGGACATCCCCTACTTCGCCGAGCTGGCCCGGCACGTCGTCACCGCCGCCGCCGACCACGGCTGGACGGTGCTGATCGACCAGACCGGTGGCCGCTCCGAGCAGGAGCGCAAGGCCGCCAGCGGTATCGGCGACCACATGATCGACGGCCTGATCCTGAGCCCGCTCGCGCTCACCGCCGACGACCTCGCCGCGCTGGCCGGTCTGCCCATGGTGCTGCTCGGCGAACGCGTCGACCACGGCCCCGCCGACCACGTCATGATCGACAACGTGGCAGCCGCCCGCGAGATCACCGCCCACCTGATCGGGCTCGGCCGCCGCCGGATCGCCGCGATCGGCTCGCAGCGCACCCCCGAGGGCGCCAGCGCCCGGCTCCGCCTGGCCGGCTACACCGCCGCGCTGACCGAGGCCGGCATCGCCTACGACGACCGCCTGGTGGCGCCCGCGCCGGCCTGGCACCGCGCGGACGGCGCCGCCGCCATGCGGCACCTGCTCACCACGGGGGTACGCCCCGACGCCGTCTTCTGCTTCAACGACACCCTTGCGCTCGGCGCGCTGCGTGCCCTGCACGAGACGGGCCTGCGCGTGCCCGAGGACGTCGCGGTGGCCGGCTTCGACGACATCGAGGACGGTCGCTTCTCGATCCCGACGCTGACCACAGTCGTCCCCGACAAGGAGCGCATCGCCCGCCTCGCGGTCGAGCTGCTGGCGGGCCGCCTGGGCCCCGATCGCGAGTCCCCACCGCGCGAGCTGGTGGCCCCCCACCACCTGGCCCTCCGCGAATCCGCCTAGCCCTGTTCTTGGCCCCGTCGATCATGAAGTTGACGGCGAAGTCGATCTCCTTGAGTGCCGTCAACTTCATGATCGACGGGGTGGTCCCTCGGGTCGGCCGGCGCGGCTTCAGTCGAAGAAGCGGGCCAGGTGGGAGGAGGGCGGGGCGGGGGCGTCCGGCGGCAGCGGGGTGAGGTCGGCGAAGATCGAGGCGCCGTCGCAGCCGACGTGCAGCGGGTACCAGCGCGGCGTGCCCGGTGGGCGCTGACCGCAGATGCCCTTGAACGTCTGCACGTCCAGCAGGCGTACGTGCGTCGGGTCGGCCACCGCGTTGACGTGCCGCCACCAGGGGCTCATCACGTGCAGCACCCCGCCCGGCCGCAGCGCCCGGTGGCACTCGTCGAACAGCGGCAGGAAGTCGATCAGGTGCTCGACGATGTGCACCGCGAAGAACACGTCCACCGAGTCGTCGCGCAGCGGCAGCGAGCCGGCCAGGTTGGCGACCGCGTTCACCCCCGGCGCCGGATAGATGTCCAGTCCCAGGTTGCCCGGCCACTGCTTGGTCGCACCGCAGCCCAGGTCGACCACCACCGGCGCCCGCCCGGCCACGCTGACCCGGCACCAGACGCCGAGTACGCCGGACAGCCGGCCGATCAGCTCCCGTACCAGCCGTAGCTGTTCCGGGTCGGCGACCTCGCCGGTCAGGTGCGCCACCCCACGGTCGAAGCGCACCTCGACAGCCGTTCCGCGCAGCCGCTCGTCGTGCCGGACCATGTCGGCCCACGCCTCGGCGAGGAAGCTGTCGGTCTGCCGGAGTCGCTCACCCGAGAGTGCGGTCTGCCCCATCGCCACCATGCGCCACCTCCGGCGGCCCGTTACCCCCGATTCACCCCAATATGCCCCCAGGCACCGAGCCCGCCCCCCGTCACAAACTGATCAAGGTGTTCGTGTCCTGCCAGAGTCGCCCCGCCGACCTCGGTGATCAAGGAGTTCGTGTCCTGTTTCGAGCACGACGTTGACACAAACTCCTTGATCACCAGGGCTGCGGTCGGGGTGTGCGCGCCGATGCCGGCTCCCGTGCCTCCCGTCGCCGTCGATCTTGCACTTGCGGCCCGGACCAAGCTCGCAAAAGGGGTACCTGAAGGGCGGCAGTTGCAAGATCGACGGGAACAGGGCGGGGGCGGGCGGTCAGGGGGAGAGGGTTCGGCGGACTGTGCGGGAGCCTCGCATGCGCTGGCGCGGCTGGGCAGCCGCTGCCTTCGGGCGCTTGAGGTGGTAGCGGTGCAGCTCGTTGTTGCCCGGCAGCGACGGGTCCTCGCTCATCGCGACCAGTTCCCAGCCCTGGTCGCCGGCCCGGTTCAGGTGGGCCAGCGCGGTGTCGCCGTACGGCGTCACGTCGATCATGGAGCCGTCCGGGCCGTACCAGATGAAGACGACCTCCCACCCGGCGTCGGTGGCGGCGGCCTGGCGGCGGCGGACCAGCAGCGCGTACTCCCACTTGAGCATGCGCTCATTGTGGACCCGCGCGCGCGGGTCGGCACGGATCAGTGTTCGGCGATCCGTCCGTCCGCCACGCGCAGCCGCCGGTTCACGCTCACCGCGTCGAGCATCCGCCGGTCGTGGGTCACCAGCAGCAGCGTTCCCGGGTAGCTCGCCAGCGCCGACTCCAACTGCTCGATCGCGGCCAGGTCGAGGTGGTTCGTCGGCTCGTCGAGCACCAGCAGGTTGACGCCCCGGCCCTGGAGCAGGGCCAGCGCGGCCCGGGTCCGCTCGCCGGGTGACAGCGTCGCCGCCGGCCGCAGCACATGCTCGGCGCGCAGCCCGAACTTGGCCAGCAGCGTCCGCACGTCCGCCGGGGCGAGATCGGGTACGGCGGCGCCGAACGCCTCCAGCAGCGGCTGGTCGCCGAGGAACAGTCCCCGGGCCTGGTCGACCTCACCGACCACCACACCGGGGCCGAGCGCGGCGTGTCCCTCGTCCAGCGGCAGCCGGCCGAGCAGCGCGGCGAGCAGGGTGCTCTTGCCGGAGCCGTTCGCCCCGGTGATCGCCACCCGGTCGGCCCAGTCGATCTGGAGGTCCACCGGGCCGAGCGTGAAGCCGCCACGGCGTACCACCGCTTGCCGGAGCGAGGCCACGACGGCGCCGGCGCGGGGCGCGGCGGCGATCTCCATCCGCAGTTCCCACTCCTTGCGCGGCTCCTCGACCACGTCCAGCCGCTCGATCAGCCGGGCGGTCTGCTTGGCCTTCGCGGCCTGCTTCTCGGTCGACTCGGCGCGGTACTTGCGGCCGATCTTGTCGTTGTCGGTGGCCTTGCGGCGGGCGTTCTTGACGCCCTTCTCCATCCACGCCCGCTGGGTGCGGGCGCGCGCCTCCAGGTCGGCCTTCGTGTCGGCGTACTCCTCGTACTCCTCGCGGGCGTGCCGGCGCGCCACCGCGCGCTCCTCCAGGTAGGCCGCGTAGCCACCGCCGTAGTGCTTGACCTGCCGCTGGTGCAGGTCCAGCTCGACGATCCGGTTGACGGTGCGGGTGAGGAACTCCCGGTCGTGGCTGACCAGCACGGTCCCGGCGCGCAGGCCGGTGACGAAGCGTTCCAGCCGGTCCAGCCCGGCCAGGTCGAGATCGTTCGTGGGCTCGTCGAGCAGGAAGACGTCGTACCGGCTGAGCAGCAGCGACGCGAGCCCGGCGCGGGCGGCCTGCCCGCCGGACAGGCCGGTCATCGGGTGGTCCAGGCCGACGTCGAGACCCAGCTCCGCCGCGACCTGCTCGGCCCGCTCGTCCAGATCCGCGCCGCCGAGGTCGAGCCAGCGTTCCAAGGCGTTCGCGTACGCGTCGTCGGCGCCCGCTGACCCGGCGGTGAGCGCCTCGGTGGCGGCATCGAGCGCGGCCTGCGCGGCGGTCACCCCGGTCCGCCGGGCCAGGAAGCCGCGGACCGTCTCGCCGGGCCGGCGCTCCGGCTCCTGCGGCAGGTAGCCGACAGTCGCCGTGGGCGGGCTCAGCGCCACCGAGCCCTGCTCGCGGGGGGCAAGACCGGCGAGGGTACGCAGCAGCGTGGACTTGCCCGCGCCGTTGACCCCGACCAGCCCCACCACGTCGCCGGGTGCGACGACGAGGTCGAGGTCTTCGAAGAGGATGCGGTCACCGTGGCCGGCGGTGAGGTCCTTGGCGATCAACGTGGCGCTCATCAGGTGATCGAGCCTACCGGCGGGCGCATCCGGATTACCGTGACCCGCGCTCGCGGCGGCGCCGGTCTGAGGGAGACTCACAGCCGTGGTGACCACACTGGCGATCGACTGTGGTGGCGGCGGGATCAAGGCCTCCGTACTGGATGCCGCCGGAACCATGCGCGCGCGGCCGTTGCGCGTGCCCACGCCGTACCCGTTGCCGCCCGGCCTGTTCGTCAAGACGCTGCTGGATCTCGGCGCCCGCCTGCCCACGGCGGACCGGCTCACCGTCGGCATGCCCGGCATGATCCGGCACGGCGTCGTGGTGGCGACGCCGCACTACGTGACCCGTTCCGGGCCGCGCAGCCGCGTCGACCCCGAGTTGCTGGCCGAGTGGTCCGGGTACGACGCGCGCACCGCGCTGGCCGAGGCGTTCGGCGTACCGGCGCTGGTGCTCAACGACGCCGAGGTGCACGGCGCGGGCGTGGTCGCCGGGACCGGCTGCGAGCTGGTGCTGACGCTCGGCACCGGGCTGGGCAGCGCGTTGTTCGACGGCGGGATGCTGGCACCGCACCTGGAGCTGTCGCACGCGCCGGTGCGGTGGAACACCACGTACGACACGTACGTGGGGGAGCCGGAACGACGGCGGCTCGGCGACGCGTTCTGGTCCCGGCGGATCCGGCAGGTGGTGGACGGCCTGCGGCCGGTGTTCCGCTGGGACCGGCTGTACCTCGGCGGCGGCAACTCCCGGCTGATCCGGCCCGAGCAGGTGGCCCGGATGGGCGACGACGTGGTGATCGTCCCGAACACTGCCGGAATCGTCGGTGGTGTCCGGGCCTGGGACCTGATCGGCGGCCGGTACGACCCGACCACCTGATCTTCGACCGCAGGAACACTCGCGCTTGCTCCGGTGTTGTGCCAGCGTCGGACCAAGGCCTGGCGCGACACGAGGAGGTGGGTCGAGTGGATCTTCTGGCGGAGTACCGGCGGGCGACCATGTTCTTCGAAGCGGGTGACCCGACCGGAGCGGCCCGGCTGCTCGAACCGATCATCGAGGCCGAGCCGGACAACTCCTCGGTCCGGCAGCTGCTGGCCCGCGCGTACTTCCAGTCGGCCCAGCTCAACCGGGCCGAGGAGCAGCTGCGCGCGCTGGTCGACCGCGACCCGAGCGACCACTACGCGCACCACGTGCTCGGCCGCACGCTGGAGCGGATGAACCGGCCCGTGGACGCGCTGCGGCACCTGCGCATCGCTGCCGCGATGTACTCGACGAACACCGACTACGCCACCGCGCTGCGGCGGGTGGAGGGCAAGGTCGGTCGTTGACTGATGACGCGGAAGGGCAGCCCGGGCGGGCTGCCCTTCCGCGTACCTAGGATGGGACCGTGAAGCTCAAGCTCGACCTCCACGACATCTACAACAAGGGCCACGACATCGACCGCGCGTTGCGCGGGATCATGGACGAGGCGGTGGCGAAGAAGGCCACGCTCGTGGAGATCATCCCGGGCAAGGGGTCGGGCGCGCTGAAGAAGAAGGTGCTGCGCTTCCTCGACCAGAAGGACGTGAAGCAGCTCTACCACCGGGTCGAGAAGGACTCGAAGAACTTCGGCCGGCTGTTCGTGCACTTCCGCTGGAAGTAGAGGCCGCATGCCCCCTGACCTGCATCTTGGGTCGTCCAGACGGAGCCGGAAGCAAGATCATGCCGTTTTCAGGCCGTCTACGGGCTCCGGAGGGTCGTCGTCCTCCTGGTCCTCACCCAGCGCCTTGTCGATGGCTCGCCGGGTGCGGTCCTCACTCGTTGGCAGCAGGTGCGTGTAGGTCCGGAGGGTGAAGCTGCGTTCCGCGCAAACCTTCTCTGCTGCCGTGTGCGATACCTTAATGGAGTACCTACACAAGCGACGGGCCGTCGTTGGGTACGGCCGATCGCTCAACGGAACCTCGACGTCATACCGATCGGTCCGTCAACGCGACTTCGACCCCGGTTTCAGGATTGGATCCGTCCCAATATTGGCTGAGCCTCTAGCGACACGCCGCCAAACATGAATCAACCATAGCGGTAGGGGAAGCCTGGATTTGCTTTCGCAGCTCCTAGTTTGGCCTTGCTAAATGTTCGCCTCTGTTCGGTCCGTCGAGTCGCTACCCACCCGCTGGCGCACTCTGTGATCCGGCTGGCTGCCCCGCTCGTCAAGACGAGTCAACAGCGCTTTAAAGAGGCTGGCCTCTGCTAGGTCGTGAACGTCGAGGCATCCAAGGAGGGCAAGCTTTGCGGTCGCCGCGTCCTTGAGTCCTTTCCGGTCTCCGCGGAATAGCTCGGCGTGGAACTCGCCGAGATAAAAGCAGAGAAATCGAACGAAGTCGTGGCCGTTGATGCATTTTCGAGGATCCTCTGAGGTAAGAGTTCCAAGAAGTGCAGCATACTCCGTCAAGACGCGCTGCTTGTCAATGGTGCGCGCCGAAGGGTCGGGGGATGCTCCTAAGGAATCATTGAGAAGTTTTGCCGCATCTAGGGAAAGGGTGGAGTCTCGGGCGGTACGGATGCGGCGCTCGATGCGCTGGACCAGCTGGGTTCCAGGGAGTTCGCGGCGAAGCAGCCAACGAAGCACGAAGAGGGCTCGCAGGAGCGGCGTGATCGCCGAAAGCAGGCTGCGCGCCTTGAGCTGTGCGGGCGCTCGCAGGCACACCAGTAGGAATTTCTGTACAACTTTTTCGTCGAAGCAGTAAATGTTCAGGTCGGTGTGATCTGTGACGAGCAGGTTTCCAGAGTTTACCGGTCCTTCCTCCAGGACGTGCCAGTAGTCGGCGTCCACGATGCAGGTGAAGCCATCGTTCACTCCCAATTCTGACAAGCGCTGCGCTACCCCGACGACCTTTCCCTTCTCCCCGAAGTCAACGCCGTACTGGCATACGTCAAAATCGACCTCAACTCGATCTGATACTGCGTAGACGACAGCTTGCGCCTGACTTCTTTGAATGAACCACTCAATCACGCCAGCGTCTGACCGACCCTCTGTATACACTTCGTGCAGGTCTGGCTCTACTTGATGCAGAGTCACCAACTCGTCGATCGTTCTGCGGGTACCGTTCTCGAAGGAGGTCATTCGGCGTCCCTCAACTCCGCGAGGTACGGGCGGTGCTTTGTAATGATCTCGATAGAGTGAGTGGCCATAATGAATTGCACGTTGGACCCCTCGACTAGATCCAGCAATGTTTGGACTAGTCGGCGTTGCCACTTGGCGTTCAAGCTAAGCTCTGGCTCGTCGATCATGAATAGAGTTGTTGCCTGTCTCGAAAGTACGGCCCGGCAGAGCAGGAGAAGTAGCTGACGTTCACCTGAAGAAAGGCGCGACGCGGGAATTTGATAGTCGCCATCGCTGTAAATCCTGATACCTGTGCGGGGAGTGAAGGTGACCCGCTTATCGTCGAAATAGTCGTTTAGGTAGTCTACGAATGTCCGGACAAGCCTTTCGGTCTCCTGAAGTGAGTCGAGGCGTGCGTCCTGTCCAGTCAGGTACGGGTCAAGAATGCTAGCGACCAGTGGGAGTCGAGAATCAGGGATGTTGGCAAGCATTTCGAGCATTGATGTGCTTTCGAAAGGCGTTGCAAGGCCGAATTCGCTGAAGCGCCTAGAGCGAGCATCTAGGCTGACGAGTCGTTGCCTTAAGTGATGGATATCCGGCATTTCTTCGGGCTCGGAAATGCGGCCAAGCTGGGTGAGGACGTCACGATAGACTTCATCTGCTCCCCTCGCTCCGAGCGCAGCACCGCTCAATAGCTGTTGCCTTAGCCACTCCGTGGTTTGGCTGAGAGAGGATGCAAGTTCGGCGACTATCGGCACCCCTTCTTCTTGTCGTCGGTCCGGCTCGTATCGGTTGCGTCTCGGTCGTTCTGGCTCGTCAGCGTAGACCCGCCGGTCATCCCCCAATAGGATCGGCTTGACGCCCAAGTGGCCCAAGTACTCGATGTACGAGTCTTGACCTTCTCGCACCATGAATGGGTTGTCGTCGGATTGGTCAATGCTTTGGAGTGCCTTAGCGATATTCAGAACGATCGCGTCCGGAGCTTCTTTCAGTGGGACGCGCTTCTCATCGACGGCAACAACGGAGTGATGGCCCTCGGGCAGCATGTAAGCTTGCCTGACCAGAGTCCTGTTCTTGCTCTTGACCGTAATGGCATAGGGTCCGAGGACGCTGCGCTCTTTGTCCACTGCGATCTGCGTCCCGTCGCCCAGTCGTACTACAAATTGCTTAAAGGGCGTCCTGGCTAGCGCCGTCCGGTGGCCCTGGTTGTCGGCAGGGGAGAGAAGGTGTAATAGAAGGCGAAGGACGGTTGTTTTTCCGGATCCATTCCGGCCGTATAGGAGCATCAGTGGTGGCGCAGACTGGGAGGATGCGGCGCCTGCGGTGCTGACTCTGTAGCTATATCTGCCGAACAGGCCGCGTACAGACATTTCGGCGACGAGAAACTCCGCTGGCCGGGCAATGTCTTGCGACGCCGATTCCGAGTCCATCATGTGCCTATCGTCTGGGGTCGGGGAGTCTATAGACGGTAGTGTTTTGGAACTGGAAGATCCAGGATGTTCAGCTAGTCCTGCCCGAACTGTGGCCAATTGGGCCAACTCCATGTCCTGAATCCGACTCTAGGGTTGCGCACTGCTGGCCCAAAGGCGGCCGACTGAAGTAGCCGCAGCTCGGCCGGGCTGTGCAGATGCTCGCCCTCGATCCGCAGTCGCTGGCCGTTAATGCTTCGGACTAGCGCGGTGGTCGTGCGTCGGACCTGGTCTCGCCGTCGGTGAATTCAATGGCCAGGGGCGTCTCGGAGACGGTCAGGGACGCCGGTGTAGGCAGCCCAGGGCGAAGTCCTGGCTGGCGACCATGGTGGTAGTGAGAACGTCCCGGTGCTCGCGCGTTGGTCGAGGGCGAGACTGCGATGCAGTAGGAGAGTCTTATCCGCGAACCGGTGCGGCGGACCTCGAGCTTGGAGTGAATCCGGCAACCATCTCAGCCGGCCGTACCGTGCAGGTGGGCGACCAGCCGACGGTATTCGTCCGGTGTGCCGATGGCGGCCCGACGGTCCGGATGGGCCACGTAGTGGTTGATCACGGATGCGAGGAATCGGGGCTGGACGCCGTCGACGGGTATCGCGGGGCGGCCCACCAGGCCACGACGCCGCATCAGCGCGGGATTCGCGATCGTCAGCGGCAGCCGCATCGGCGGCCGCATGTCATTGCTCAGTGCCTCGAAGCGCGGCCCGGCCTCCCATGGAATCGTGCGCGACCCGAGGAGGCCCAACATGCGTACGCCGTCCGGGCTGAGCCGCACGCTGTGCCCGCGCCACGCGGCGGCCACCAGCAGCGCGATCAGCACGAGCCAGAGCAGGGCCACGACGACGTCGAACTTGGTGGCGATGCCCGCCTCCGTGGAACGCAGGTATGCGCCGACGGTCGTGGAGGTCTGGCCGAGGAGACCCAGGGTGAGGAGAATCCGCCACGCCGGGACCGGTGAGGCGAAAGCCGCGTCCTGCGGCAGCACCACCAGAGCGGCGGGCCGTGTGCCCATGCTGATGATCGCCAGCAGCAGGAAAGTCAGAGCGAGGAGGAAGAGGAGCGGGAGGGGCGACGCCCGCGCCACGTCCGGCGCGTAACCCATGGCGGCGGCGTTCCCACCCGCCACCAGCAGGCCCGCGACCAGGATGGGGCGTCGGTGCCGCACCACGGCGGCCAAGATCGCGTCGAACACTCCCGCGACCCTACAACCGGGGTTCACCCCGCTCCGCTACGCCGAGGCGGCGGCACCCGGGTCCGGGCGGCCTCCGAACGCCCAGTGGTGCACCTCGACCTCGGCGTACCGGTCAGCGGCCAGAACATCACGCGCCTCGTCCGGGTCGGCCGCTCGCACCAGCGCCGCCGTACCGAGCCACCTCGCGCCGTCGTCGGACAGCAGCGGCCCGTACGCGATCAGCTCGTCCTGCCGCTGCGGCAGCACCGGGCCGGTCCCCTGCTCCGGACCGAGGCCGAGCACCAGGTAGCGGTTGCCGCCGGTCCGGCCGCCGGGGAAGCCCCACATGGTGCGGCCCAGCATGTTGCGCCACCGGCGCAGCATCACGTCCCGGTACGCGCCGGCCTGGTAGTTGGGCTCGTCGAAGGCGAACGCCCGGGCGGCGGCAGGGCCGGGCAGGGCCAGGATGTGCACGCTGCCGGTCGGTGAACCGTCGTCGGCGAGGGTCGGCCCGCGAGCGATCATCTGCTCCGCGTACCCGTCCATGTAGGACCAGTGCTCCTCGATCAGCTCCTGGCGCAGAGTTGCCGAGTCGAGCCGATCGCGGTGGTAGCAGAAGAATTCCATGACCCGAGTCTCGCTGTCGATCGACAGGCGTAGCCACTTTTTTGTGGGTACTTGTCGGCGTGCGCGACCGCGACGAACCTGGTTGTGGGTGGAGGCGGAAAAGGACAGGTCAGGAGGCGGTGCGGGCTTCGGCGAGTTTGTCCAGGCGGCGGTGGCCCCAGTCGGAGAGAGGTGCCAGCGCCTCGGCCAGTTCGCGGCCGAAAGTGGTGAGCGAGTACTCGGTCTTCAACGGCAGCACCTCGTACGCCTCCCGGTGCACCAGTCCGTCGCCCTCCATCTCCCGTAGCGCCTGAGTCAGCACCTTCTCGGTGAGGCCCGGAAGCTGCCGGCGCAGCTCTCCGGGGCGGCGCGGGCCGGATTCCAGCAGCCAGAGCAGAGCTGTCTTCCACTTGCCGTCGATCACGGCGATCGCGGCCGTCACTCCACAGACGTTCAGATCCTGGGCCCGGCTGCGCGTCATCTGCGTCCGTTCGACAAGAGGAGTCTGCGTGAACACCAATCCCGACAAGTCTGTCACGGTGCTCGGTCTGGGACCGATGGGTCGTGCGCTGGCCGGCGCCTTCCTGAGCGCCGGAGTGCCCACGACGGTCTGGAATCGCACGCCCGGCAAGGATCGTGAGCTGGTCGAGCGGGGCGCGACGAGCGCCCGGACCGCTGAGGAGGCGGTCGCCGCGAGCGAGCTGACTGTGGTCTGCGTGGTGAACTACGACGCGTCGGACGCCATCCTGCGACGCGAGGCGGTGGCCGCCGCACTCACGGGCCGAACGGTCGTCAGCCTGACGGCCGACACCCCGGACCGGGCCCGGGACACCGCGCGGTGGGCGGCCGGACACGCCATCCGGTACCTGGACGGCGCGATCATGACGCCGACCACCACCATCGGAACCCCGGACGCGGTGCTCATCTACAGCGGTCCGGCCGGCCTCTACCGGGAGCACCAGCCGGTGCTCGACGCGCTGGGCGGCACCCACACCCACCTCGGCGAGGAGATCGGGCGCGCGGCGGCGTACGACATCGCGCTGCTCGACATCTTCTGGACCGCGATGGCGGGTTATGCGCACGCGCTGGCGGTGGCGAAGGCGGAGGGCGTGACGGCGCGGGAACTCGTGCCGTTCGCCGCCGGCATCGCCGCGATCCTGCCGCCGATCTTCGAGGAGGGTGCGGCGGAGATGGACACGGGGATCTTCCCCGGCGACGGCAACCCGATCACCTCCGCCGTGTCCTCCATGGCCCACATCGTCCACACGTCCGAGGCGCACGGCATCGACGCCGGGGTGATGCGCGCGGCCGAGGGCATGGCCCGCCGGGCCGTCGGGCTGGGCCACGGCGCGGACGGTTTCCTGCGGGTCGCCGAGGTGCTGGGGCGGCGCTGACCCACAACCAGTACGCCGAGGTGGCGGTATCCGCGAGCCGGGATACCGCCACTCCGGCGAGGTGGTGTCGATCAAACGGCTGTCAGAGCGGGTACGTGCGCGCCACCGCCAGCATCTCCGAGCTGTGCGAGCCGACCACCCCCACACCCGCCGGCCGATCCCGGAACCCGGGCACCCCGGACAGTCCGTCACTGGCGTCCATGGCCCGCACCGACACCGCAGCGCCGCGCGGCACGAGCGTCAGCGTCACCTCGACGCCCTCCGGCGGCGGGGCGTGGAACACGACCCCGAATCCCCACTTCCCGTCGCCCGGCTCGACCGGCACGTTCCGCCCGGCCACGGTGGCGGACCGCACCGTCGCGGTGCTGGTGTCCACGTGCAGCGTGAGCAGGCGTACCTGCCGCTGCGGCACCACCCGTACCCGCAGCACACGCTGGCCGCCGTTGCGGGTGTCGGAGAGCGTCTCCACCTTCGGCGCGGGCAGGGGCGCGGCGGTGGCCGGTCCGGCGCGCATCTCGCCGTTGCCCAGCCCGGGGAACTCGTCGGCCACCGCGATGCTCCGGTCGACGTAGCCGTCGGTCCAGGGCTGCGGCTTCTCCTCGCGAGTCAGCCAGGCCGCCTTCCCGGTGCCCGCATCCAGCGCGTACATCAGATGGGTCGGCACGGGATGCGCGGCGTCGAAGCGGTCCACCGCGAGGCCGACCCCGGCGAGCACCACGGCCGCCAGCGCGGCCGCCGCGGCGGGCAGCGCGCCGAGCCGGCGTGCGCGCAGCGCGAGCAGGCCGCGCTGGCCGCCGGCCCGGGGGTGCAGCAGGTCCACCACCGGGAGTACGGCGAGGCCGAGCAGCACCGCGACGAGCGCGGCTACCGCGCCCATGCCCATGCCGAGCGCCGGGAACAGCAGCACCACCGGAGGCAGCAGGATCACCACTGCCACCGCAGCGGCGAGCGTCACCGCGACCACCGGCCACGGTCCGTCGCGGCGGGTGGCGAGCGCGGCGAAACCGGCGAGCGCGCCGGCCAGCGCCGGCAGTGTCGTCAGGTACGCCCCGCCGGGCACCGCCACGGCGAGCAGCACACCGAACACGGCCAGCCAGGCCAGCCCGCCGAACGCCAGCGCGGCCGGGCCGACCCGGCGGCGCAGCAGCGCGTACCAGCAGAACAGCACCGCGGCGGCGAGCGCCACGACGGCGAGCCGGTACCAGACCGGGCGGTACGGGTCGAGCAGCTCGGCGTACCCGGGGCGGATCGTGGTGATCGCGGCCCAGAGCAGCCACGCGCCGAGCGGGGCCGCGACGACCGGCACCAGGGTCAGGCCGACGCCGGCGGCGAGCGTGCCGGCGGTGGCCCGGCCCCGGCGGCGCAGGAACCAGCCGAGCGCGCCGACAGCGAGCAGCGCGGCCACTGCGAGCGGCAGGGTCAGCCAGCCGGGGTAGCGGACCAGGCCGCCGAGCACGGGGAAGTAGGTGTCGTCGTGGCCGGCGCGCAGGTCACCCAGGTCGGTACGGCCGAACTCGCGGGCCAGGCCGAGCGCGTTGTCACCGTGCATCTGGAGGCTGCCCCGGTCCATCCGGGCCGGCACGTCCAGCGGGGTGTGGTAGATCGCGCCGCCGTCGATGTACGCGGAGTTGAGCCCGACGAACTCGCGGTCGAGGAACGCGGTGAAGTCGGTGTCGTTCGGCAGCGCCCGGTAGATCTCCACCGCGAACGAGGTGCCCACCGGGTGCGGGGCGGCCTTGCCGAAGATCTCGACCAGCTTCGCGTTGTTCCGGGACGTCTCGAACATGATCACCGGACCGGTGGAGCCGCGCGCCTCCAGGTTGAGCACCACCCCGCCGTCACGGGCGAGCGGATGGTCGCCGGCGAACCCGGCGGCCCCGCACAGGCACGCCTCCTCCGCGTCGGTCAGCACGAAGACGATGTCGTTGCGGGGGCGCGGGCCGGTGGTCAGCGCCCGGGCCACCTCCAGGATCGCGGCGGTGCCGGCGGCGTCGTCGTTGCCGCCCGGCCCGGTCTGCACCGAGTCGTAGTGCGAGACCAGGAACACCTTCCCGGTCGGGTCGGTGCCGGGGAGCCGGGCCACCACGTTGCGGACCCGGGCCAGCGTCGCCCCGCCCGCCGCGCCGGACAGCTGCCCGGCCTCGGGCGCGACCGCGTCCTGCACCTCGGTCTGAAGGCCCAGCCCGCGCAGCGTCGCCACCAGGTGTTCGCGTACCCGGTCGTTGGCGGCGCTGCCCGCCACGTGCGGCTCGGCCGCGATCACCTCGACGTTCCGGAACGCCCGGGCGGCGCTGAACTCGCCCGCGGGCGCGTCCGCCGGGCGCGGTGCCGGGGTGGAGAGGCCGACCAGGACGCCCGCCCCGACGGCGAGCAGCGCGGCGAGCGCGGCCAGGGCGGCGATCGGCCGGCGGCGGGGCCTGGTGAACGCGCGGTCGGCGGGGCGGGTGGGGGGTGCGCCCACGGGGACTCCTCGGGGTGGATCTACGGGGTGGGGATCATCCTGCACCCCCGGGGCCTGCGGCGGCAGTCCCCGGTCGGTGCGCTGCCGGTGTGACACCGCTTGCGGCGTAACATCGTGGGTCGACCGTGCCGCTGTCCGGATGGACGTGTCACACGCTCCGCCGCACCGGCAGCGGTCGCGCGGTGTGCGACTGTTGTCTGAGTCAGGATCAGCAGGGCATTCGGAAGGAGCCCGACATCACCAGCGAACTCCCGCGACTCGCGGCGGTTACCCGACCGCAGCGGGGTTCCGGCATGTCGGGTGCCGTCCGCGTGCCGTCGGCCGGGGCGGGGCTGCACGGCGGCGTACCGCCGGGCGAGCGGCTGCGGGTGCTGCTGGTCGAGGACGACGAGGGCGACGCCTTCCTGGTCGGTGAGCTGCTCGCCGAGACCAACTCGATGATCGACCTGCTGGTCGCCACCAGCCTCAGCGAGGCCCGGCAGCGGGTGATGGGCGTGGACTGCGTCCTGCTCGACCTGGGTCTGCCGGACGCGCAGGGCCTGGACGGGCTGCGCCGGGTGCTGGAGATGGCCAGCGGCGCCGCGGTCTGCGTGCTGACCGGCCGCTCGGACGAGCACCTGGGCATCGTCGCGGTCGCCGAGGGGGCGCAGGACTACCTGGTCAAGGGCCAGGTCGACGGTGTCCTGCTGACCCGGGCGCTGCGGTACGCGGTCGAGCGCAAGCGGGCCGACGAGAACGCCCGCCGGCTGCGTGAGGTGGAGCTGCGCCAGGCCGAGTCCGCCCGCCTGGAGCGCGGCCTGCTGCCGCAGCCGCTGATGACCACCGACGAGGTGTCGGTGCACACCTTCTACCGGCCCGGCCGGCACGCCGCGCTGATCGGCGGCGACTTCTACGACGTGGTGCAGACCCAGCCGGACCGGATCGACCTGATCGTCGGCGACGTCTGCGGGCACGGCGTGGACGAGGCCGCGCTCGGCGTCGAACTGCGCGTCGCCTGGCGGGCCCTGGTGCTGGCCGGGGTGCCGGACGACGAGGTGCTGCCCGCGCTGGAGCAGGTGCTGATGAGCGAGCGCCGCCTCCAGGAGATCTTCGCGACGGTGGCCACCACACGGCTCGACCTGGCGTCGGCACGGGCCACCGTACGCCTCGCCGGTCACCCGCCGCCGCTGCTGCTCAGTGGCGGCAAGGTCGCGCCGGTGCCGGCCAAGGGCGGGCTGCTGCTGGGCGTACGCCCGCGCCGTCCGGTCGCCTTCGACCTGGAGTTCGACACCGACGACTGGTCACTGCTGATGTACACCGACGGCCTGATCGAGGGCCGGGTGGACGGCGGTGACGAACGGCTCGACGTGCCGGGCCTGACCGGGCTGCTCGCCGACCCGGCGAACCGGGCGGTGCCGCTGGCCGAGCTGCCCGCCTGGCTGGTCGGGCGCGCCGAGCAGATAAACGGCGGCCCGCTCGCCGACGACGTGGCGATGTTGCTGGTCACGCGGGGCAGCGGCCGGTGAGCGCCGAGCCGGCTCCGCGGTCGCGAACGAAGATGACGCAGTGAGCGCGAAGGGCGACGGGGAGGAACCTGTGAAGGCGTACCAGCAGGGGTGGACCCTGCGGCGGCGGGTGGTCGCGCTCCTCGGCGTGGTGCTGGTGCTGCTGCTCGGTCTGGCCGCCGCGGAGGCGGCGGTCGCCGCGAAGAACCGCGAGAACATCGACGCGGTGCTGCTCAAGACCGGCCCGCTGCGCGTCCAGGCGCAGGAGCTGATGAGCGTGCTGCTCGACCAGGAGACGTCGGTGCGCGGGTACGCGGTGAACGGCGACCGCAGCGACCTGGAGCCCTACCAGGAGGGCGTGAAGCGCGAGCAGAGCCTGGTCACCTCGATCCGGGACCTCTCCGCCGACTACCCGGACGTGCGGCGGTCGCTGGACGTGGTCGAGCAGCAGACCGCACAGTGGCGGGCCCAGGTGGCCGAGCCGGTCATCACCACTGTCGAGCGGGACGGCGCGGAGGCCGGCCAGGCGCTGATCACGGACGCGACCCGGCAGCAGTTCGACGGCATCAGGGCGTCGGTGAACACGCTCCAGGACGAGATCCTCACCGTCCGGGAGGAGACCGCCGACCGGGTCAACTCGACCAGCAACACGCTCGTCGTGCTGCTGATCATCGCCGCGCTCGTGGTGACGGCGGCCGGCGTGGTCATGCTGCTCTCGCTGGACCGGATCCTGATCCGCCCGCTGGCCGCCCTGGTCAGTCAGGTGCGCGAGGTGGCCGACGGCGACTACCGGCACCACATCGAGGGCTCCGGCCCGCCGGAGTTCCGGCGGCTCGCCGAGGACATCGACCAGATGCGGATGAAGATCGCCCGGGAGCTGGACGAGGTACGCGAGGCGCGGGAGCGCATCGAGTGGGTCAACAGCCAGCTGCAGAAGCAGGCCGAGGAGCTGACCCGGTCCAACCGTGACCTGGAGCAGTTCGCGTACGTCGCCTCGCACGACCTCCAGGAGCCGCTGCGTAAGGTGGCGAGCTTCTGCCAGCTCCTCCAGCGGCGGTACGCCGGGCAGCTCGACGAGCGGGCCGACCAGTACATCGCGTTCGCGGTGGACGGCGCGCAGCGCATGCAGCGGCTGATCAACGACCTGCTGGCGTTCTCCCGGATCGGCCGGTTGACCACCGGTTTCACCGAGGTCGACCTGAACAAGGTGATGGGCGACGTGGCGGGGCAGACCGAGGCGGCGTTGCAGTACGCCGACGCGGAGCTGACCTGGGGCGAGATGCCGACCATCCGCGGCGAGGAGCCGCTGCTGACCAACCTGCTGGTCAACCTGGTCAGCAACTCGGTGAAGTTCCGCCGGCCCGACGTGCCGGCGAAGGTGCACGTGTCGGCGCGGCTGGTGGACGGCGAGTGGGAGATCAGCTGCCGGGACAACGGCATCGGGATCGAACCGGAGTTCGCCGACAAGATCTTCGTGATCTTCCAGCGGCTGCACTCGAAGGACGCGTACCCGGGCACCGGCATCGGACTGGCCATCGTCAAGAAGATCGTGGAGTATCACGGCGGCCGGGTCTGGGTGGACACCGACGCCGACGAGGGCACCACCATCCGGTTCACGCTGCCCGCGCTGGAGGCCGACATCGAGGCCGCCAAGGCGGCGGAGGCGGCCGCGGACGGGGACGCCGCGGACGGGGACGCCGCGGACGCCGCGGAGCCGGCCGGGACGCCGGCCGCCGGGGGCGCCGAGACCGACCCGGCGGACGCCGGGCGGCAGCCGGACGGCGAGGCACGCGAAGAGCCGCCCGCGCAGGCGGACCGACACGGTACAAACGGTGGCATGAAGGAGACGGTGGGATGACCGCGCCCGCGGACGGCAAGAGCCCGATCGAGGTCCTGCTCGTCGAGGACGACCCCGGTGACGTGCTGATGACCCAGGAGGCGTTCGAGGAGCACAAGCTCCGCAACCGCCTCACCGTCGTCTCCGACGGCGCCGAGGCGCTCGCCTACCTGCGCCGCGAGGGCCGGTACGCGGACGCGGTGACGCCCGACCTGATCCTGCTCGACCTGAACCTGCCCCGGCGCGACGGCCGGGAGGTGCTCAAGGAGATCAAGAAGGACGCGCAGCTCTGCCGCATCCCGGTCGTGGTGCTCACCACCTCGCAGGCCGACGAGGACATCCTGCGCAGCTACCAGCTGCACGCCAACGCCTACGTGACCAAGCCGGTGGACTTCGAGCGCTTCATCTCGGTGGTCCGCCAGATCGACGAGTTCTTCGTCAGCGTGGTCAAGCTGCCGCCGCGTGGCTGACCCGCTGCTGGACGACGTCGGCGCGCTGCTGCGGGAGGCGGCGGCCAAGGTCGTCGTGCCGTTGTTCCGCCGGCTCGACGCGTCCGACATCTCCGAGAAGGCACCGGGCGAGGTGGTCACGGTCGCCGACCGCGAGGCCGAGGCGCTGATCTCCGAGGGACTGCGGCGGCTGCGTCCCGGCTCGGTGGTGGTCGGCGAGGAGGCCGTCGCCGACGATCCCGACCTGCTGCGGCACCTGCGCGGCAGCGGCGACGTCTGGCTCGTCGACCCGGTCGACGGCACCTCCAACTTCGCCGCCGGCCGCCGGCCGTTCGCGCTGATGGCGGCGCTGCTCACCGACGGCGTACCGGTGGCGTCCTGGGTGTACGACCCGCTCGACGGCACGATGGCGGCGGGCCGGCTCGGCGCCGGCGCCGCGCTGGACGGGGCGTCGCTGAGTGCGCCGCGGGCCGAGCCGAGGGTGGGCGCGCTGCGCGGCACCGCGGCGACGAAGTTCCTGCCCCCGGATTTCCGCCGCCGGGTGGAGGAGGGCGGCCGCCGCATCGGTGAGCTGCTGCCCGGCCAGCACTGCGCCGGCCGGGAATACCTGGACGTGCTCACCGGCGAGCAGCAGTTCGTGCTGTTCTGGCGCACCCTGCCGTGGGACCACACGCCCGGCACGTTGCTGGTGCGCGAGGCCGGTGGCGTGGCCCGCCGGTTCGACGGTGCCGACTACCACCCGGCCGACGAGGGCCGGGGACTGCTCGTGGCGGCGAGCCCGGAGATCTGGGACGAGGTGAGCGCCGCCCTGCTGGGCGGTTGAGCGGCGCTGCGCGACGGGCACGGCACGCTGCGTCGACGTCGGAGGCCGTACGCCGTCGCCGGCCTGGCGTGTCGCGCGTGGTCCGGTATCGTGACCGGCGGTCTCCGCCAGCAGGCCGCCGTCCGGCGCCGGCGGAGACGCCGCTCGGTGTACGGGGGCCGGCGGTCGACGGAAGGACCAACACGTGCCCAGGACCAGCCCTACCGGCCGGCGCGTCCGGCGGTCGCTGCTCGCCGCGTTCGCCGCGGTGGCCGTGCTGCTCGGCTCCGGCGTGGCCGCCGGCCCGGCCGCCGCCGTACCCAGCCCGAACGCCCCGAACGAGGGGGGCAGCAAGCAGTTGCGGGCGGCGTTGGAGGCGGCGGCGAAGGGCCACATCGAGGCCCAGAACAAGCTGGAGAACTCCAAGCGCCGGCAGAAGGCGCTCGCCGCCCAGCTCACCGACATCGAGGGACGCCTCGTCGGGCTCAGCGCGCAGGCCGGTGAGGTCGCCGCGCAGTCGTACCGGATGGGCCGGCTGACCGCGACGTCGATGCTGCTGGCCAGCGCCGACCCGAACGACTTCCTCAAGCGCGCGGCTGAGCTGGACGTGATGGCCCAGCGCGACAGCAAGCGGCTGCGGGAACTGGCCGACGCGAAGGCGCAGGCGGCCGAGGCGAAGCTCGCCATCGACGCCGAGGTGCGCGAGCAGGCCAAGCAGGTCGCGGTGCAGGCCCGCAAGAAGAAGGACGCCGAGGTGGCGCTGGCGAAGGTCAGCTCCGGCGCCGGGTCCGGGTTCAACGGCACCTCCTCGTCGGCGAAGCCCGCGCCGCGCAACTCGGACGGCTCGTGGCCGTCGGAGTCCTGCTCGGTCGACGACCCGACGCCCGCGTCCGGCTGCATCACCCCGCGTACGCTGCACATGCTCCAGCAGGCCAAGTCGGCCGGTTACAAGCGCTACGCCTCGTGTCACCGCAGCGGTGGCGGCGGCGAGCACCCCAAGGGCCGGGCCTGCGACTTCTCCGCCGCCAGCGGCGGGTTCGAGGACAAGACCGCCACCGGTGGCGACAAGGCGTACGGCGACAGCCTCGCCGCCTGGGCGAAGAACAACGCCAACCGGCTCGGCATCATGTACGTCATCTGGTATCGGCAGATCTGGATGCCGAACACCGGCTGGCGGGCGTACAGCGGCGGCGGCAGCCCGGCGGCGGACCACACAAACCATGTTCACATCTCGATGTATTGACCCGGCCCGCCGCGAGCGCTGCGTAGCATCGCCACGGTGAGCAGCACATCGTCCGACGTCATCGCGGGACCGGCGGCCGACGCCCCGGTCCCGCCCCGGGCCCTGCCCAACGGGCTCGCCGCGTTCCTCGTCTTCCTCTCCAGCGGGGCCGTGCTGGTGCTGGAGACCGTGTCGTTGCGCCTGGTCGGCCCGTACGTCGGGGTGACCCTCCAGGTGACCAGTTCGGTGATCGGCATGGCGCTCGCCGCCATCGCGTACGGGGCGTGGTTCGGCGGCTGGCTCGCCGACCGGCGTGACCCGCGCACCCTGCTGGCCCCGGCGCTGGTGCTGGCCGGCATCGCCACCGCAATCACGCTGCCCATCGTCAGGTACGCCGGTGAGGCGCTGCGCGGCGGCGCGGCGAGCGCGGTGCTCCTGCTGACCGCGCTGACCGTCCTGCTGCCCGCCGCGCTGCTGGCCGGGATCACCCCGCTCGTGGTGAAGCTCCAGCTCGCCGACCTGCGCCGGACCGGGCAGGTGGTGGGCAAGCTGTCCGGCATCGGCACGCTCGGCGGCATCACCGCCACGCTCGGCACCGGTTTCGTGCTGGTGGCGGCGCTGTCCAGCACCGTCATCGTGCTGGGACTGGCCGCCGTGCTCGGCGTGACCGGGCTGGCGCTCGGCTTCTGGCTGCGACGGCAGGCCGGCCCGAGCGGACTGTCCGCGCCGGGCCGGGTCAAGGCCGCGCTGGCGTTGCTCGGGCTCGCCGCCGCCGGGCTCACCGCCGCGGCACCGAACCCGTGCGACGTGGAGACCGCGTACCACTGCGCCCGCGTCGAGGTGGACCCGTCCTGGCCGCAGGGACGCACGCTCTACCTCAACTCGGCCGAGCACTCGTACGTCGACCTGGGCGAGCCGACCCACCTCAAGTACGCGTACACGCAGTGGATCGGCCTGGTCGCGGACGTGGCGCGGCCGGCGAAGCAGCCGATGGACGCGCTGCACCTGGGCGGCGGTGGCTTCACGGTGCCGCACTACCTGGCCGCGACCCGGCCCGGCAGCGACAACCTGGTGTTCGAACTCGACGGCGGCCTGGTCGAGCTGGACCGGCGGGAGCTGGGCCTGAGTACCGGCCCGCAGATGCGCGCCGAGGTGGGTGACGCGCGGGTGCTGCTGCGCGGCGAGCCGGCCGACAGCCGCGACTTCATCGTCGGCGACGCGTTCGGCCACCTGGTGGTGCCGTGGCACCTGGCGACCCGGGAGATGGCCGCCGACATCCGCCGGGTGCTGCGCCCGGACGGGATCTACGTGCAGAACGTCATCGACTACCCGCCGGGCCGGTTCATCCGGGCCGAGCTGGCCACCGTGAAGGCCGAGTTCGCGCACGTCGCGCTGATCGCCCCGCCCGGCGCGATCGACGGGAGGCAGGGCGCCAACTTCGTGATCGTCGCCTCCGACGCGCCGCTGCCGCTCGCCGCGATCCCGCCCGGCCTCAAGCTGCTGCCCGAGCCGGCCGCGCTGATGGACGAGGCGGCGGTGACCGAGTGGGTGGGCGACGCGATGGTGCTCACCGACGACTACGCGCCGGTGGACCAACTGCTCGCGACCGCCTGAACGGGTGAACTTCCTGACCGATTCCGACAGCTGAGGTGTACCGGGGCCCACTTCGGGCAACAGGACCGACCATGGGTGGACCGGTCAGGAACGGCGTGCAACTGCTCGGCGAGCGATATCGGCTCGTCGAGCAGTTGGGTGCGGGCGGCATGTCGGTCGTCTGGCGCGGCTACGACGAGGTGCTGGGCCGCCAGGTGGCGGTCAAGGTGCTGGCCTCGCGGCTGGCCAGCGACAAGGCGTTCCGGCACCGGATCCGGGTGGAGGCGCAGGCCGCCGCGCGGCTGTGCCACCCCAACATCACCAACGTGTACGACTACGGCGAGTCCGTGCAGGTCGGCCTGACCGTGCCGTACGTGGTGATGGAGCTGGTCGACGGCGGTCCGCTCAGCGGGCGGCTCGGCCGCGACGGGCAGCTTCCCTGGCGGGAGGCCATGACCATCGGCGCGGAGGTCGCCTCGGCGCTGGCCGCCGCGCACGCCCGCGGTGTGGTGCACCGGGACGTGACCCCGGGCAACGTGATGCTGACCCCGACCGGGGTGAAGGTCGTCGACTTCGGCATCTCGGCGCTGGTGGGGGAGAGCGACAAGGGACCGGACGGCGCGTTGCTCGGCACGCCCGCGTACCTGGCGCCGGAGCGGCTGGACAACGGCCACGTCTCGCCGGCCACCGACGTGTACGCGGTCGGGCTGCTGCTCTACCGGATGCTGACCGGCCGCCTGCCGTGGCAGGCCAGCACCACCACCGAGATGCTGCGCGCCCACATGTACCGCGACCCGGACCCGATGCCCGCGGTGCCGGGGCTGCCCGAGCCGGTCGCCTCGCTCGTGCAGCGGTGCCTGGCCAAGCGTCCCGAGGACCGCCCGGCGACCGCCGAGGTGGCCCGTACGCTCGCCGAGGCCGCGGGTATCGCGGCGATCGTGCCGGTGTCGCCGGCGTTCGGCCGGATGGACCCGGCGCTCGCCGAGAACGCCGGCACCACGATCCTGCCGTGGTCGGCGGAGACCGACGCGCTGCCGTTCTCGGTGGTGCGTACCCGTACCAGGCGGGCGGTGGCGCGGCGGCGCAAGGTGGAGGCCGGGGTCGCCGCCGTCGGCCTGGTCGCGGTGACCGCCACCCTGTGGGGGCTGACGTCGCGGAGCCCGGCCAGCGGCGGGGTGGAGCCGACCGAGGCGCGGATGAGCCTGCCCGAGACGATCCCGTGCGCTGTCGACTACTCGCTGCGCCGCGACACCGGCAAGGACTTCTCCGCCGAGCTGACGCTCACCAACACCAGCGACCGGGAACTGCGCGGCTGGACCATGAACTTCACGTTCCCCGGCAAGCAGACGGTCACCACGGCCCAGCCCACGGCACGTCAGGTGGGGCGTACCGTCTCGATCGCCGCACCGGCGACGGACCCGGCGCTGGCCCCCGGCGCGTCGACGAAGCTGACGCTGGCCGGCCGCTACACCGGGAGCAACACGCTGCCTGTCGAGTTCACGCTCGGCGACAGCACCTGCGGCGTGCAGGTCTCCGGCATCGCCGGCTCGGCGCCGACCACCGCGCCGCCGGTGAAGACGCCGGTCAAGCCGGCCACCAAGACCACCGCCAAGAGCGGGCCGGCGAAGGCCAAACCGGCGCCGGCGAAACCGAAGCCCAAGGCCGCGCCGAAGCCCAAGGGCAAGGAGAACGGCAAGGGAAAAGCAAAGTAGACCGGCCGAAGGGGGGTGGGCACGGCAAGGGCAAGGGTCCGAAGAAGGGCTGACAGGCGAGACCTGTCGTCAGGTCGGCGCCGTCGTCAGGTCAGCGCGGAGAAGCGCTGCACCTGGGTGATGGCGCCCTCCACGATGAGCACGCTGTCCGCCTGCAGCACCGTGTCCGGCCCGGCATAACGGAACGGCTGCCCGGACTGCTTCTCGCCCACCACCATGACGCCGTACCGGTCCTGCGGTGCGATGTCGCGCAGTGACCGCCCGACCAGCGGCGCGGGCACCTTGACCTTGGCGATGGCGAAGTCGTCGTCGAACTCGATGAAGTCGAGCATCCGGCTGACGATCAGGTGCGCCACCCGCTCGCCGGTCTCCGCCTCGGGGAAGACCACGTGGTGCGCGCCGACCGAGTGCAGGATCTTCGCGTGCTTCTCCGAGGTGGCCCGCGCCCAGATCTGCTCGATCCCCAGCTCGGCCAGCGCCAGTACGGTGAGCACGCTCGCCTCCAGCGACGCCCCGATCGCGACCACGACCCGGCGGAAGTCCGCCAGCCCGAGCTGGCGCAGCACCACCTCCTCGGTGCTGTCCGCCTGCACCACCCGGTCGAGTTCGGCCGACCAGTGCTGGACCCGGGCCGGGTCACGGTCGATCGCCAGCACCTCGTAACCGAGACGGGACAGGGACTCCGCCAGGCGCGTGCCGAACCGGCCCAGGCCGATCACCGCGATGCCTGTCTCCTCCGGATGTCTAGCCGACAATGGGTTGCTCCTCCGGGTAGCGGTACAGCCGTCGACGGGTGTTCAACGCGATGGCCGAGCCGAGGGTGAGCGGCCCGACCCGGCCGATGTACATGAGCGCGGTCAGCACGTACTGACCCGGCGGGGAGAGCTGCCCGGACACCCCGACGGTCAGACCGGTCGTGCTGAACGCGGAGGTGACCTCGAACAACGCGGCCGAGAACGACACGTGCGAGGTCAGCGCGATCAGGCCGACGGTTCCCCCGGCCACGAGCGCCACGCTCAGCAGCGCCACGGTCAGCGCCTGCCGCTGGCTCGCCGCCGCCACCCGGCGGCGCCCGACAGTGGTGTCCGGCTCGCCCCGCAGCTCGGCCCAGATGGCGAAGCCGAGCAGGAAGAACGTGGAGACCTTGATGCCGCCGGCGGTGCTGGCGCTGCCGCCGCCGATGAACATCAGGCCGATCAGCATCGGGTAGCTCTCGTCGGTGAGGTGCCCGACGTTGATCACGTCGAAGCCGCCGGTACGGCTCAACGCGATCTGCGTGAACGACGCCAGCAGCTTGCCCTGCACGTCGAAGGTGCCGATCGTGAACGGATTGGTCCACTCGGCCATCAGCAGGTAGGCGACGCCGAAGACGGTCAGCACCACGCTGCCCCACACGGTCAGCTTCGTGGCGACCGCCCAGCGCGCCGGCTGCCGCCACTCGCGTACCGCCTCGAACAGCGCCGGGAAGCCCAGCCCGCCGATGATCGCGCCGATGCTGAGCGGCAGCGCCACCCAGCCGTCGCGGGAGAACGCGATCAGGCCGTCGGAGTAGAGCGCGAAACCGCCGTTGTTGAACGCCTGGACCGAGTGGAACACCGCCGACCAGAGCGCCCGGCCCGGCCGGTAGTCGTACGCCAGGAACAGGCGCGTGGCGATCACCGCCGTCATCAGGGCCTCGGTCACGAAGACGGTCGCCGCGATGCGCAACAGCAGCCGGCGTACGTCGCCGAGGCCGAACTCGGCGGTCTCCGCCTGCACGAGCAGCCGGTTGCGCAGGCCGAGCTGGCGGGAGACCGCCAGGATCACCAGCGACGCCCCGGTCAGGATGCCCAGACCGCCGAGCTGCGTCAGCACGGTGATCATCACGAGCCCGAACCCGTTCCAGTAGTTCGGCGTGTCGGTCACCGCCATCCCGGTCACCGACACCGCCGACGTGGACGTGAACAGCGCGGTGACGAACGGGGTGTACCGATGCTCGTTGGTGGCCCAGGGCAGCATGAGCAGACCGGTGCCGACCAGGATCACCGCCAGGAACCCCAACGGCACCAGCCGTACGGGCTTCCGGAGCAGGCGGCGCATCCCGTCATCTTCCGTCCGGAGATTCACCGGCAGGTCAGGAACCGACCAACTGGCGGTCAACCACGACCGGTCTGCTGTGCGTACCCATCGACGACAGGAGACGGCGTTGCGACGTACCCTTTCCACCCTCGGCGTGGCCGGCGCGCTGCTCGCGGCCGCTGTGGTGGTGCCGGCCGTGGCCGCCCAGGCCGGCCCGGACCACCGCGCCGAGCGTGCCCCCGCGGCCCAGCGGCCGATCGTGATCGGCCACCGCGGCGCGAGCGGCTACCGCCCGGAGCACACCCTGGAGGCCTACCGGCTCGCCATCCGCCAGGGCGCCGACTTCATCGAGCCGGACCTGGTCTCGACCAAGGACGGCGTCCTGGTCGCGCGGCACGAGAACGAGATCTCCGGTACGACCGACGTGGCCGCCCGCCCCGAATTCGCCGGCCGCAAGGCGACGAAGACCATCGACGGCGTCACCGTCACCGGCTGGTTCACCGAGGACTTCACGCTGGCCGAGCTGAAGACGCTGCGGGCCAAGGAGCGGCTGCCCCAGGTGCGGGTCGCGAACACCGCGTTCGACGGCAGGTTCGAGATCCCGACGTTCCAGGAGGTCATCGACCTGGCGCGGGCCGAGTCGAAGGCCCGGGGCCGGACCATCGGCGTCTACCCGGAGACCAAGCACCCCACCTACTTCGCCTCGATCGGCCGCCCGCTGGAGGAGCCGCTGGTGGCGGTGCTGCGCCGCAACCGGCTCACCCACCGCGCCGACCCGGTGTTCGTCCAGAGCTTCGAGACCGCCAACCTGCGCAAGCTCGACAAGATGATCGACGTACGGCTGGTGCAGCTCATGGATGCGAGCGGCGCGCCCTACGACTTCGTCGCGGGCGGAGACAAGCGGACCTACGCGGACCTGGCCACGCCCGCGGGACTTGCCTGGATCTCCCGGTACGCCGACGGCGTGGGCCTGAACAAGAACCTGATCGTGCCCCGGGACTCCGCCGGCCGGCTGCTCGCGCCGACCTCGGTGATCCGCGACGCGCACCGGCAGAAGCTGGTGGTGCACGCGTGGACGTTCCGGGCCGAGAACCAGTTCCTGCCTGCGGACTTCCGCATCGGCACCGACCCGAACGCGCGTGGTGACATCACGTCCGAGTACGAGCTGTTCCTCGACCTGGGCCTGGACGGCGTGTTCAGCGACCACCCCGACACGGCCGTGGCCGCCCGAGCCGGCCGCTGACCCTGCTCCGCTGAAAAACGGGGTGCTCGCCGTTCCGGCGGGCACCCCGTCCGCGCTTTCCCCGGTTCCGGTCGCGCTCGGCCGCCCCCGAGATCTTGGTACGAAACGGCCCCTCCAAGGGCCATTCCATACCAAGATCTCGCGAGGGCGGTGGCGGTGGTGGTGGGCGGTGGTGGGCGGGGCTTGTCGCGCGGGGCGGGCGCCACTTCGGGGAAGTGGCTGCTTCCGGGCGCGATGATGCCGCCACTTCGGCGTAGTGGAGTTGATCAGCTCGGGGGTTCGGCTACGTACGTGCCGCGGCCCGGCTGGCCGGTGATCAACTCTCGATCGTGCAGCAGTGAGAGGGCGCGGGACGCCGTGTTCATGTGGACGCCGTAAGCCTCGGCGAGTTCACGGGTCGAGGGCAGCTTGTCGCCGGGCTTCAACTCGCCGCTCTTGATCTTTGCGGCGAGTTCGTTGGCGATCTGACGATATGGCGCTTCAGCTGTGGGCATGGTGAGGACTCCGGTCGGTTCGGCACCTCCGATCATGCCGGGCCTACACCAGTAACTGCAACAACTAGAAAGCCCGATGTGGACGCTCGACCTACACAGGTATTTTGGGTAGGCTGACCCGCGTCCGGCTCCGGTTGGTTCGGCAAACCTCGGGAGTCGGACCCGGATTGGGCTCCGGGGTCGTACCGCCGAACGGGCTGCGGTCTCGGGGTCGGCGGCCCGCCCGCGTCCCCTGTCTGCGGGCGGGTCGCCTCCACGGCTCGGTGAGGAGGATCGGCGTGCGCAACGTGCTCAACCTGTTTCAGCCGACCCGGCGACGTGGCAAGGGGCGGCAGCCGAACCAGGGCTGGTATCGCTCGGAGTCGTGCCGGCCGCTGAGTGTCGGGCAGATCCGCGAGCGGCGGTTCCGCACCGTGCGGCACGGGCTCGACCCGGCGGAGGTGCACGCCTTCCTCTACCGGGTGGCGGGTGACCTGGCGCTGGCCCGGTGCGACGCGTCCCGCTACGCCGAGGAGAACACGCGCATCAAACAGGCGCTCAAGAGCTGGCAGTCCCGGTTCACACCGGGTACGCAGCGGTGAGCCGGGAGCGGTTCGTCGTACACCTGCCGGTGCTCGCGGCCGACCTCGACGGCGCGCGGGGGTTCGCGCGGGCCATCTGCCGGGCGCTCGGGTTCCTGGCCGACGTGGAGCGCGCCGGGACCACCGTGTCACGGGAGGACGAGCAGTCCGTACGCCACTGGGTCTGGTGTGACCGCCCGCGCGACGGTGGGCGGCGGTGCGCTCGGGCGGCCGACCACGACGGGGAGTGCGACGGGCGGTGACCGGCGCGCGATGGCGTGGGACGACATTGCCGGCGAGGTGCGCGTGGTGGGGGCGGCCATCCCGGGTCGGTGCGGTTACGTGGCGATGTCCGGCGTTGTAACGTGCGGCCATCCCGTCACAGGTACTTGTGTGCGCCGACCACATAGCCCGTGGGTGACGTCACTTCTAGCGTGAGCCGACAACTGACATTCCCCCTGTCCTCACCTGGAGTCGCAATGACGATCCGGCACACGCGACGGGTGTTCCTTACCGCCGCCACCTCGGTGGCGGTCGCTCTGGCCGCCACGGCCTGTGGCAGCCCGCAGGACACCGCATCCGGCGGCGGCGACGCCGCCCCGGTCAAGGTCGGTCTGGTCTACTCCCAGTCCGGGCCGCTCGCCAGCTACGGCAAGCAGTACATCGAGGGTTTCAAGGCGGGCCTCGACTTCGCCACCAAGGGCACCGGCAAGGTCGGTGACCGCACGATCGAGGTGACCGAGGCCGACGACGCGGGCGACCCGGCCAAGGCCGTGTCCGCCGCGAAGGACCTGATCGGCAAGGGTACGAAGATCATCGCGGGGTCCACCTCCTCCGGGGTGGCGCTCCAGGTCGCGCCGATCGCCGCGCAGAACAAGGTGCTGTTCATCTCCGGCCCGGCCGCCACCGACGCGGTGACCGGCGCGAACAAGTACACGTTCCGTTCCGGCCGGCAGTCGTGGCAGGACGTGGTGACCGCCCGGTCGTTCATCGGCGACGCGGGCGGCAAGAAGGTTGTCGTGTTCGCGCAGGACGGCGCGTTCGGCGACGCCAACGAGGCCGCCGTGAAGGCCGTCATCGGCGGTGCGGGTGCGAACGTGAGCAGCGTCCGGGCCCCGGCCAGCGCCACCGAGTTCACGCCGTTCGCCAGCCAGATCAAGGCCGCCAAGCCGGACCTGCTCTTCGTCGCCTGGGCGGGCACCACCGCCGGCGCCATGTGGCAGACGCTCGACCAGCAGGGCGTCCTCGCCTCGACCACTGTCGTCACCGGCCTCGACATCCGTGCCTCGTGGCCGACGTTCGGCGCGGCCGGGAGCAAGATCTCGTTCCTGTCGCACTACTTCGACGGCGCCAGCGACACCGAGGCCGCCAAGGCCGCGAAGGCGAAGGTGCCGGGCGGCACGCTCGACCTGTTCCACCCGGACGGGTTCGCCGCCGCGCAGATGGTCGTCCGGGCCGTGCAGGAGGGCGGCGACGACGTGGAGAAGATGATCAAGGCGCTGGAGGGCTGGGAGTTCGAGGGCGTCAAGGGCACCATGAAGATCCGCGCCGAGGACCACGCCCTGCTCCAGCCGATGTACCAGGCCAAGCTCTCCGGCAGCGGCACCACCTTCACGGCGACCGCGCAGAAGTCGCTCACCGGTGACGAGAGCGCGCCGCCCGTCGCGCAGATGAAGGGCTGACCCGTGCTCGCCACCCGCGGTCTGACCTGGCGGATCGGTGAGGTCGCCATCGTCGACTCCGTCTACCTCGATCTGGCGCCGGGGGAGTTCCTCGGCGTGATCGGGCCCAACGGCGCCGGCAAGACCTCCCTGTTCAACCTGATCACCGGCCTGCGCCGGCCCACCGAGGGCACGGTCCTGCTGGACGGCGCGGACATCACCGCGCTTCCGCCGCACCGGCGTGCCCGGCTCGGACTGGGGCGTACCTTCCAGGCGTCCTCGGTCTTCGGCTCGCTGAGCGTGCGGGAGAACGTCCGGCTCGCCGTACAGGCACACCGGGGTGGCTCGATGAAGCTGTGGCGGCGGGCGGCGGCCGACCGGGAGGTGGCCGCCGCCGCCGACGCGGCGCTCGACCGGGTCGGCCTGCACCACAGGGGTACGGCGCTCGCCGGCACCCTGGCCCACGGCGAGAAGCGCAAGCTGGAGATCGCGCTGCTGCTCGCCGGTGAACCCCGGGTGATGCTGCTGGACGAGCCGATGGCCGGGGTGAGCGCCGAGGACGTGCCCGAGCTGGTCAGCGTGATCAAGTCGTTGACCGGCGACAGCGGCCGGGCGGTGCTCATGGTGGAACACCACATGGACGTGATCCTGGAACTGGCCGACCGGATCGCCGTGATGCACCACGGCGCGCTGCTGGCGTGCGACACCCCGGACACGGTGATGGCGAACGCCACAGTGCAGGAGGCGTACCTGGGGGAGGCGCTCTAAATGACCGAACCTGTCCTGTCCGTGGCGGACCTGTCCGTGCGGATCGCCGGGCTGCACATCCTCCAGGGCGTGTCGTTCGAGGTCGCGCCGACCGGCGTGACGGTGCTGCTCGGACGCAACGGCGTCGGCAAGACCACCACGTTGCGCGCGATCGTCGGGCTGACGCCGCGCGGCGGCGAGGTGCGCGGCAGCGTACGCATGGGGGCGCGCAGCCTGCTCGCACGCCCCACCCACCGGCTGGTCCGCGACGGCCTCGGCTACGTGCCGGAGGACCGTTGCGTCTTCGCCGCGCTCACCGTCGCGGAGAACCTGCGGCTCGCCGAGCGGCGGGGCGTCACGCCCGCGTACGACAAGGTCTTCTCGCTCTTCCCCGAGCTGGAGCGGCGCGGACGGCAACGGGCCGGCTCGCTGTCCGGCGGGCAGCAGCAGATGCTCGCGATCGGCCGGGTGCTGCTGAACGACAACCGGCTGCTGCTGGTCGACGAGCCGACGAAAGGGCTGGCGCCGAAGGTGGTGACCGAGGTGGCCGAGGTGCTGGAACGGGTGGCGGAATCGGTTCCGGTGCTGCTGGTCGAGCAGAACCTGGCGGTGGTAAGGCGGCTGGCGACCGACGCGGTGGTGCTCTCCGCCGGGAAGGTCGCCTGGACCGGCGACGCCCAGGAACTGCTGCTGGAGACCGCGCTGACGAAGTCGTTGCTCGGTGTGGGTTCGGCGGAGGTGCACTCGTGAACACAGTGGTTCTGCTGACGCTGACCGGGCTGGGCCTGGCGGCGCTGTACTTCCTCGTGGCCTCCGGCCTGTCCCTCGTCTTCGGCCTCGCCGACGTGCTCAACTTCGCGCACGGGCTGTTCCTCGGCGTGGGCGCGTACGCGACCTGGTGGGCGGCGGGCAACCTGCCCGGCGCCGGGCCGGACGGGTTCGGCTTCGTGCTGGCTGTCGTCTTCGGCGTGCTGGCCGGTTCGCTCGTCGCGGTGCTCGTGGAGCTGGTGCTGATCCGGCCGCTGTACTCCCGCACCATCGAGCAGGTGCTCGTCACCGTCGGCCTGTCGCTGGCCGGGGTGGCGCTGCTCCAGGCCACCTGGGGTGCGGATCCGCGGCCGTTCCCGCGTCCGGACTGGAGCCGGGGCGTCACCTCGGTGCTCGGCGCCCAGGTGCCGAACGCCGGGCTGCTGCTGATCGTCGCCGCCGCTGTGGTGCTCGGGGCGCTGCTGGCGTTCCTGCGCTGGACCCGGTACGGCCTGATCATCCGGGCCGGCGTGGAGAACCGGGAGATGGTGACGGCGCTCGGCATCGACGTGCGCAAGGCGTTCACGCTGGTCTTCGCGATCGGCGGGGCCGCCGCCGCGCTTGCCGGCGCGCTCGGCGGCGTCTACTTCGGCACCGTCTCACCGGGGCAGGGCGGCTCGCTGCTGATCTTCGCCTTCATCGTGGTGGTGATCGGCGGGATGGGCTCGGTGGTCGGGTCCGCGTACGCGGCGGTCGCGGTGGGGCTGCTGCAACAGTTCGTCAACTACTACGGCACGTCCGGGCTGGGCGACCTGTGCGTGGTCGGTCTGCTCGCCGTGGTGCTGCTGCTGCGTCCGCAGGGCCTGGCCGGAAAGGTGGCTCACGCATGACCGAGGTCAAGAGCGCCGAGGCGCCGGCACCCCCGGCTGCGGTACCGGACGAGCTGAGCCCGGGCCGCGCCCGCTGGCACGGACTGCGCCCGTACCTGCCGCTCGTGGCGCTGGTGGTGGCGGCGGTCCTGCCGTACTCCACACTGCACCTGCCGGGGATCTTCGAGGGGCCGCTGAACTCGCCCGGCACGCTGCAACTGCTCGCCATCTGCCTGGTCTTCGGCGGGCTCGCGGCCGGGTACGACCTGCTGTTCGGGCGTACCGGCATGCTCTCCTTCGGCCACGCCCTCTACTTCGCCGCCGGCGTGTACGGCACCGACATCCTGGTCACCAAGGCCGGGCTGCCGCTGTGGCAGGCCGCCGTGCTCACGGTGATCGGCGGGACCACGCTCGCCGCGCTGCTCGGCGCGGTGGCCCTGCGCACGGTGGGCATCGCGTTCGCCATGGTGACGCTGGCGTTCGCGCAGGTCGGGGCGATCCTGGTGGCCCGCGACTTCGGCGGTCTCACCGGCGGCGAGGAGGGCCTGCCGCTGGACGTGTCAGGGCTGCCGGCGGCGCTGGTCGGCGTCACCAACACGGTGAACCTGTACTGGCTGGCGCTGGCGTACCTGGCCATCGTGGTCCTCGTGGTGCACCGGGTCAGCGCCTCGCCGACCGGGCGGGTGCTCGCCGGGCTGCGCGACGACGAGCGGCGCATCGGGGTGCTCGGGCTCGACCCGTACCGGTTCAAGCTGGTCGCGTTCACGCTCGCCGGTGGCCTCGCGTCGGCCGGCGGGGTGGTCTACGTGCTGATCGTCGGCGGCGCCAGCCCGCACATCACCTCGTCGGAGCTGACGCTGTCGCTGCTGGTCATGGTGGTGCTCGGCGGCCCCGGTACGCGGTGGGGGCCGGTGCTGGGCGGCGTCCTCTACATGTACCTCGACCACCGGCTCACCGCGTTCGGCAGCAGCGACGCGGTGAACAGCCTGCCCGCGTTCCTCAGCCACCCGCTGAGCCAGCCCCTGTTCGTCCTGGGCACTGTGTTCATCCTGGCCGTCTACTTCTTCCCCGGCGGCCTGGCCAGCCTGCGCTCCCGCGTAACCCCCCTCCTGACCGCCCTCCGCCGCTCCCGCTGACCCCCGCCCCGCCCCGGTCGATCATGAAGTTGACGGCACGACACGCCGTGTCCGGCCCGCGCCAACTTCATGATCGACCGGGGCGACGTGCTCGGCCGCTGACACGCGGAAGGGGCGGCGGCCCCCCGTGTGGCCACCGCCCCTCGCGCGTCCGTCGTGGTCAGCCGTTGAGCATCTCGTACGCCGACGCCGGCGCCTTCTGCACCTGCGCGCCGGTCGGTGCGCTGAGCTTCGGCGCCTTGCCGAAGTCGTAGTACTTGGCGACCAGCTTCATCGCCTTCTTCTTGCCTGCGGCCGGCACGTCCAGGGTCAGCGACGTGAGGTTCCCGTCCGGCCCGACCACAGCCGTGAACGGCACCTTCTTCGCCGCGTCACCGAGCGCGTCCACGTCCACGGTGCTGAAGTTCTCGCGGATGTCGGCGTTCGCGGTCAGGTCGGCGAACCCGCCGTACGTGCCGTTGCCCCGGTCCTCGACCGTCTCCGCGGTCCGGATCACCGCGGCCGTGTTGGCCGGGTCGGCGTTCTGGTAGACCGGCACGTCGGAGGCGTCGTCGAGCTTGGTGCGGTCCAGGAGCATCCAGCGCTTCGGCAGCTTCATGATGTCGTGCAGACCGGGGATGCCGGTGAGCTTGACCCGGACCCAGATGTCCACCTCGATCACCCGGAAGGTCATCGCCATGGTGAACTCCGGGTCCTTGATCTTCTCCGACATGGACAACTCGAGGCCCTGCGCCGCCGGGTCGACCACCCCGTCGAACTTCTCCGCGCCCTCGATCGTGGAGAACCGGAAGGCCGGGTCCTTCTCGTCCGGCACGGCGGCCAGCAGCGCGGCCTTCGGGTCGGCCGACGGGCTGGGCGCCGCTCCGGTGCCCTCGGAGGCGTCGCCGGTTCCGCACCCCGCGGACAGGACGGTGGTGGCCAGCACGGCCGTCGCGAGAGCCGCGATCCGCCGGAGGCTCGCGGCGGAACCGATTCGCTGCGTCATGGTGTTCGACTCGCTTTCCCAGGTGATTGTTGCCGGGGAAGTATCGCCAGCCGTCACGGCGTTCCCGCTGCCGTTATGCTGCCGTCCGACTGCCGTCGGCCACGGTGGGCGGGGGCAGTCGGTACGGGGGCGGAAACTCGCATGTCAGAGGCGCTGCGCTTCGAACTCCTCGGCCCGCAGCGGGCCTGGTACGCCGGCCGACCACTCGATCTCGGCCCGGCCAAGCAGCGGGCCGTGCTGGCCGTGCTGCTGCTCGCCGCGGGCCGTCCCGTGCCGACCGGGCAGATCGTCGAGGCGGTCTGGCCGGACGAGGCGCCGGTGAACGGCCTCAACGTGGTGCAGAAGCACGTGGCCGGTCTGCGCCGGATGCTGGAACCCGACCGGTCGCCGCGTACGCCGGCCCGGGTGCTCACCCTCACCGACGCGGGCTACCTGCTGCGCGTGCCGCCCGAGGCGGTGGACGTGGCGCGCTTCGAGCGCGGCGTGCGGCGTGCGCGGGCGGCACAGGCGGCCGGGCGTACGGCGGAGGCGCTGACCGAGGTGAGCGCCGCGCTGGAGCTGTGGCAGGGGGAGCCGTTCACCGGGTTCGGCGGCGCGTACTTCGAGACGGCCCGGCACCGCCTCGTGGAGATGCGGGCGGTCGCGCTGGAGACGCGTGCCGAACTGGAGCTGGCCGACGGCCGGCACGGCGAGCTGGTCGGCCGGCTGGTCGAGCTGGTCGCCGAGTTCCCGGTCCGGGAACGGCTGCGTCACCAGCTCATGCTGGCGTTGCACCGCAGCGGACGGCAGGCCGAGGCGCTGGCCGCCTACCGTGACTACGCCGGGCTGCTCCGGGACGAGTACGGCATCGAGCCGGGGGAGCCGCTCCAGGATCTGCACCGGCGCATTCTGCGCGCCGACCCGGATCTCCTCGCGCAGGCGCCGCGTCGTCCGGCCGGACCCGGCGACAGGTGGGCGGTCGGCGGCCCGGAGCCGTCTCCGGCCCCCGCCGAGGCACCGGCCCGGCCGCTGCCCACCAGCCCGGCCGAGAGCCCGCTTCCGCTCACGGCGCCGCGCCAGCCCGCCGCGCCGGCCCAGCCCACAGCTCCGGCCCAACCCACAGCTCCGCCCCAGCCCACGGTCTCGGCTCAACTCACCGTTCCGGTGCAGTTCACCGTCTCGGCGCAGCCGGGTGGTGCGTTCCCGCCGCCACCGGCCGGCCCGGGTGAGTCGCCGACCGGCCTGCCGGCCTGGGTCGCGCCCCCTGTCGCGCCGCTGTTCGGTGCCGTGCCGCCGTCCCGGCGTCCGGCCGGAGTGCCCGGGTGGTTGAGCGTCGTCGCGACTGTGGGCGGCGCGTTCATCGCCCTGCTCTCGTTCGGCATGCTCACCTGGCTGGTGGTGCTGCTCTACGGGATCTGGCGGCGGGGCTGGGGCAGCATCCTCGCCGCGGTCTGCTACCTGACCGTCGCCGTGACGTTCGTGGTGGTCGTCGGCGGCAGCGAGACGGAGGAGGTCAGCGGACCCGAGGGCGCCATGATCCTGATCTGGCTGACCACCTGGATCTCGGGCGTCCCGCACGTGGTGCTGCTCAACGGCCGGCTGCTCGCCTGGCTGCGCGGGCTCTGGCGTGGCCGGCCGTACGCCGACCGCAACCGGCTGCGCCGGGAGTACGCCCGCTACCTGCTCTACCAGTACCCGTCGGCGCGGGAGGACCTGCGCATCGGCCGCCCCGACCTGCCCCGGGCGTACGACGACGGCGGACTGGTGGACGTCAACTCGGTGCCGGACCACGTGATCAGCGGGCTGCCGGGACTGACCCGGTCGCAGGCGCAGCATGTGGTGGTCGACCGGCGGATGCGCGGCCCGTACACGTCGATGGAGGAGCTGGCCTCGCGGTGCCTGCTGCCGGCGGCGGCGACGGACTCGTTGCGCGAGCTGCTGATCTTCCTGCCGCCCGCACCGACACCCGTACCGACACCCGTACCGCCGCCCACGTCGCCGCCCGGTCCGCCGGTGACGTCGGTGGCCCCTGGTAGAAATGCCGGATGAGCCAGGATCGGATGGCCGTCCGGGAGCGTGCCGAGGCGGTGCTGCGGCGGCTGGCGGGTGACCACGCCCGGCTGCGCGAGGACCAGTGGCGGGCCATCGAGGCGCTCGTGGTCGACCGGCGGCGGGTGCTCTGCGTTCAGCGCACCGGCTGGGGCAAGTCGGCCGTCTACTTCGTGGCGACCGCGCTGCTGCGTGAGGGGAATCAGCACGGGCCGACCGTGATCGTCTCGCCGCTGCTGGCGCTGATGCGCAACCAGGTCGAGTCCGCCGCCCGCGCCGGCATCCGGGCACGCACCATCAACTCGGCGAACCTGGACGAGTGGGACGAGATCACCGCCGAGATCCACGCCGGCGCCGTCGACGTACTGCTGATCAGCCCGGAACGCCTGAACAACCCGGACTTCCGCGACGGCGTGCTGCCGAAGCTCGCCGCCACCACCGGGCTGCTCGTGGTGGACGAGGCGCACTGCGTCTCCGACTGGGGGCACGACTTCCGGCCCGACTACCGGCGGCTGCGCACGTTCCTGGCCAACCTGCCCGAGCGCACGCCGGTGCTCGCCACCACCGCCACCGCCAACGCCCGGGTCACCCAGGACGTGGCCGAGCAGCTCGGTGACGCCCTGGTGCTGCGGGGCACCCTGGACCGCGAGTCGCTGCGCCTCGGCGTACTCGATCTGCCGAGCCCGGCCCACCGCCTGGCCTGGCTGGCCGACCACCTGGACCGGCTCCCCGGCTCGGGGATCGTCTACACGCTCACCGTCGCGGCGGCCACCGAGACGGCCGACTTCCTGCGCGGCCGGGGCTGGTCGGTCGCCTCCTACACCGGGCAAGCCGAGGACGCCGACCGGCGGGCCGCCGAGCAGGACCTGCTGGACAACAAGATCAAGGCGCTGGTCGCCACCAGCGCGCTCGGCATGGGCTTCGACAAGCCCGACCTGGGCTTCGTCGTGCACCTGGGCGCGCCGCCCTCGCCGATCGCCTACTACCAGCAGGTCGGCCGCGCCGGCCGGGCCGTCGAGCACGCCGAGGTGCTGCTGCTGCCCGGCGTGGAGGACGCGGCGATCTGGCGGTACTTCGCCTCGCTCGCCTTCCCGCCCGAGGAGCAGGTGCGCGCCGTGCTCGCCGCGCTGGACACCGAACGGCCGATCTCCACCCAGGCCCTCGAACCGGTGGTCGACCTGCGCCGGGCCCGGCTGGAGCTGATGCTCAAGGTGCTCGACGTGGACGGCGCGGTCCGCCGGGTGCGCGGTGGCTGGCTCGCCACCGGCGAACCCTGGGTCTACGACGAGGCCCGGTTGCGGCGCGTCGCCGACGCGCGCGCCGCCGAGCAGCGGGCCATGCGGGAGTACGCCTCGACGTCCGGCTGCCGGATGCGCTACCTGCGGGAAGGGCTGGACGACACGGGGGCGCAGGACTGCGGGCGGTGCGACAACTGCGCCGGCCCGTTGTTCGACGCCGCTGTCTCCGACCAGGCGCTGACCGCCGCGCAGACGTTCCTCGGGCGGCCCGGCGTGCCGATCCCGCCGAAGAAGCTCTGGCCGACCGGGTTGGAGTCGGTCGGCGTACCCCTGAAGGGCCGCATCCCCCCGGCGGAGCAGGCGCTGCCCGGCCGGGCCGTGGGCCGCCTGTCCGACCTGGGGTGGGGTGGGCGGCTGCGCGGGCTGGTCGGGCCGGAGTCGCCGGACGGCCCGGTGCCCGACGACGTGGTGGCCGCTGTGGTCGAGGTGCTGAAGGCGTGGGCGCACGGCGACGACCCGTGGCCCCGGCGGCCGGCGGGTGTGGTCGCGGTCGGCTCCCGGACGCGACCACTGCTGGTCGGCTCGCTGGCCGAGCGGATCGCCGCCGTGGGCCGGCTGCCGCTGCTCGGCCAGGTCGTCCCGGCCGGGCCTGGCGGCGGCGGGCCGCGCGGCAACAGCGCCCAGCGGGTACGCGCGCTGCACGACGCCTTCCGCCTGCCGGACGAGCTGGCCGGTGCGCTGGCGGGGCTGGACGGCCCGGTGCTGCTGGTGGACGACCTGGTCGACTCGGGCTGGACGATGGGCACGGTGGCGCGGCTGCTGCGCCGGGCCGGTGCGCCGGACGTGCTGCCGCTGGCGCTCGCGGTGGCCGGCTGACCCGTCCCTCGGCCTGCCTGACGGGAGTCCCGGCGTCGCGTGCCGCCGGTCGGCGCGGCAGTTCCCGGGCTGCGCGGAAAGTTCCCGGGCCGGGCGGAATGCGAGCGTCACCACCGTCGGCGGACCGTCGTCGGGCCCGCACCCGGGCGGCGGTACCGTGGGGTCATGACCGAGCAGCGACCCGTCGTCCAGACGTACACCGTGACCGGGATGACCTGCGGACACTGCGTCAAGGCGGTGACCGAGGAGCTGTCCGCGCTGCCCGGTGTCGACGAGGTCCGGATCGATCTGACGAGCGGCACCGCCACTGTCACCAGCGTGGCGCCGCTGTCCGTCGAGTCCGTGCGTGCCGCTGTGGACGAGGCGGGTTACGAGCTGGTCGGCGGCGGTGCCTGAGTCGTCGTCCGTCACGTCCGGCACCGGCGTCGTCCCCGACGACTCCGAGGCCGGTTCCGGCGCTCCCGCGGCGCAGCCCGGGGATGCGGCTCTGGCCGGGGACGCTGTTCCGTCCGAGGGCGCGGGACGGTCTGCGGACGCGGCTCTGCCCGGGGACGCGGCGCTGGCCGGGGACGGCGCGAGTGGTTCGGCCGGGGCGGCCGGGCCCGTCGCTGTTGACCGGGAGACGTTGCGGCTGGCCCTGGTGGTGGGCGGCCTGGTGCTCGCCGTCCTGCTCGGCTTCGGCCTCGGGCGGATGAACGCGCCGGCCGACCCGGCCCGGCCCGCCGGCACGACGGCCGGCGGGGTCGCCACGGGCGGCGCCGACGGCGGCGCGCACGCCCACTCACCCGGCACCGGCGCGCACACGCACGACGGCGCAACAGTCACCCAGGGCGGCGGCGACGGCGCGACCGGACTGTCGATCACCTCGGCCGGCTACACGCTGGTGCCGTCGACCGAGCTGGTCGCGGGCCGCGCCGGTGAGCTGCGCTTCCAGATCCGCGACGACCAGCGCCGGGCGGTCACCCGGTTCGCCGTCGTGCACGACAAACCGATGCACGTGATCATGGTCCGGCGTGACCTCGGCGGTTACCGGCACCTGCACCCGACGATGGCCGCCGACGGCACCTGGTCGGTGCCGATCACGGCACCTGAGGCGGGCCCCTGGCGGATGTACGCGGACTTCACCGCGGTGGCCGACGACGGCCGCCAGGTCGCCGTGGTGCTCGGCGCCGACCTGACCGCGTCCGGCGCGTACCGGCCCCGGCCGCTGCCCGCCGCCGCGACGTCGGCCATCGTCGACGGGTTCACCGTCGGGTACGCGGGCACGCCGGAGGTGGGGAAGTCGGTGCCGCTGCGGTTCCGGGTCACCGGGACGGACGGCACGGCGGCGGCGCTGGAGCCGTACCTCGGGGCGTACGGGCACCTGGTGGCGCTGCGCGAGGGCGACCTCGGCTACCTGCACGTGCACCCGGAGCCGGTGCGCGACGGCGACGACGTGACGTTCTGGCTGACCGCGCCGGGGCCGGGCAGCTACCGGATGTTCCTGGACTTCCAGGTCGGCGGCGTGGTGCGGACCGCCGAGTTCACGCTGACGGTGGCCTGAGCCCTCGTCGCCCGCCCGGCGCTCAGCCGGCCCGGCGGACCGGGCGGCGGGCCAGGTAGCGGAGCAGATCGCGGATGTGGTGCTTCTCCTCGGCGGGCACGTTCGGGTCGGCGAGCCGATCCAGGATGACGCGCACGTCGGCCTCCACCGGGCCGTCCTCGGCACCCCGGCGGCGGGGCACCGGCCCGGCGTCGGGCAGGCCCAGCGCGCGGAACGCCGCAGCCACGGGCAGGTCGAGGGCGGCGCAGAAGCCGCGGACCTTCGCGAGTTCGGGGTAGTCCTGCCAGTCGCCGGCCAGCCAGCGGAACACAGTGGAGCGGCCGACGCCGGTGTGGGTGGCGAGGTCGGTCACCGTCCAGCCGCGCTCCTCGCGCGCGGCGTCGATGGCCCGTCGTACGAAGCGCGCGAAGGCCATCTGTGGCGAAACGTCTGCGGAACCCATCCCTGGTGGATCTGTCCCCTTCCTCCGGTGGCCCGGCTCGCGCACCGAGCCTAGTACGCCGGGCCGGAGAAGTAACTGACTGATCGGTCCGGAGGTCTCATTGGCGGGACCGCCCGACTACGGAAAGTTGCCGCCGGTCAACTAAGCTGAGGCAATCCTGGATGTCGATGGAGGAACAGAATGGCCGAGCCGGACCGCCCCGTACCGCATCGCCCCGGCGCGGTGAGCCTCTTCTTCGTGGCCAAGGCCGCCGTGTTCGCGCTCGGCTTCTGGATCTGGCTGCTGGTGCTGGCGGTACGCGGAGGCGAGGCGACCGGCGTACACCTGATCGCCGCGACCGGCGCGATCTGCACCACACTGGCCGCTGTGGTGCTCGGCGCGCGGATGGCGTTGCAGCGCAACGCGGCCGTCCGGCACGCCGAGGTGAAGCGGCTGCTCGTGGACATCTCGTGGAACGCCTTCGCCGCCGCCGGCAACGCCGAGCATGCCGGGAAGGTGGTGTCGTTCCGGAGCGCGTCACACGACGGCGAGCGAGGTCCGACCCGTGGTGAGCGGGTGTCGGTGCTGGACCGGGGCGACCGCAACCGGGGCGACCGGGGGCGGTAGGACCGCCGCGCTCGGCGCGCCTCGGCTCAGCGCGCCTCGGCCAGCAGCGTCTCCAGCCGGGGCGTGACACCCCACTGGCCGACCAGCTCGCGATACTCGGCGCGCTGCCCGTCTGTCGGCGCGCCTGCCGTCCGCCGTGCCCGGATCAGCAGGTTGCGCGGCGTGTGCTGGGAGTCGACGAACTCCACCACTTCGGCGCGGTAGCCGTGCAGCCGCAGCAGCGCGGCCCGCAGCGAGTCGGTGAGCACGTCGGCGAACCGTTCCCGCAGGATGCCCTGCCGGGTCAGCAGCTCGTACGGCGCGGGCGCCTGACCGCTCCGGAGCTGGGCGGCCAGGTCGTGGTGGCAGCAGGGCGCGGCCAGCACCCAGCGGGCGCCCCAGCGCACCGCCCGGGCCAGCGCCTCGTCGGTCGCGGTGTCGCAGGCGTGCAGCGCCAGCACCAGGTCGGGCGCCGGTTCGACGGGCGCCTCGGCGATGGTGCCGGCCACGAACCCCACCCGGTCGGCCCAGCCCAGCCGCTCGGCCAGCTCGGCGTTGCGGCGGCGCTGGTCCTCGCGCACGTCCACCCCGACGAGCGTCACGTCCAGGCCGCGCTGGACCAGGTAGCGGTAGGCGGCGAAGGTCAGGTACGCGTTGCCGCAGCCCAGGTCCACCACCCGCAGCGGGCCGGTGAGGTCGTCGGGCAGCGTGGCCGCGAGCGCGCGCAGGAACGCGTCGACCTGGCGGCGCTTGGCCGCCGAGCCGCCGATCTCCCGGAACAGGGGATCACCGGGGTCGAGCAGCCACTCCTTCGCCCGGTCGTGCCCGCCCGGCTCCGGGGCCGGACGGCTGGCCGCCGCGCGGTGCACCTGCGCCTCGCCGGACTTGGTGACCCGGAGTTGGAGCGTGGCGTCGGCGGTCTCGACGTGCCAGTTGCCGAACGGCTCGGCGAGCAGTTCGTCGACAGCCGCGCCGGCCTCCGTACCCGGTGCCACGTTGCGGGTGTGCGGCCGTGATCCGTCGGAGACGGCGATCTGCAACCGCGGACCGGCCTTCAGCGTGACCGGGCGCAGCTCCGCGCGTACCACCGAGGGACGCTGCCCACGACGGCGCCCGGCGGCGACCGCGCGGGTCAGCCCCGGCGCGAGCAGCAGCGCCCGCACCTCGGCCAGCGCCGAGTCCAACGCTTCCGGCATCAGTACCTACCTTCCTGCTTCCCGCCCTCGCCCTCGCCCCGGCGATCATGAAGTTGGCGGCCGTGAGCACGGCGTGTCACGCCGTCAACTTCATGATCGTCGCAGTCGGCGAGTGAGCGAGAGGGCCCGGGGATGGGGACGGCCTCCGGGACCGGGGTCCGGGAGGCCGCATCCGTTGGTGTTCGTCAGTCGGCGTTGGTGGCCTCGGCGGGCGCGCCGGTGCTGCCGCTGCGGCGACGGCGACGGCGACGCGGCTTGCTCGCCGCCTCACCCTCCGCGGCCTGCTGCGGTGCGGCGGCGGTCTCGGCCGCGCCCTCGGTGCCGATCACCGCGGTCGGCTCACCGGCCACCGTCTCGCCGGCCCGGCGGCGACGCCGACGACGCGGCGTACGCGGGGTCTCGTCGTCTCCGGCATCGGCCTGTGCGGCGGGCGAACCGGCGGACGAACCGCCCTCGCCGCCCCGGCCACGACCGCGGTCGCGGTCGCCGCGCTCGCGGCCCCGGCTGTCGCCGCGCCGTGCGCCCCGACGCGCCCGGCCGCCACCGCCCAGGTCTTCCTCGACCTCGGCGGACAGGCCGGCGCGGGTGCGCTCGGCGGTCGGCAGCGTGCCGCTGACGTCCGTCGGGATGGCCAGGTCCGTGTAGAGGTGCGCGGAGGTGTGGTACGTCTCCGGCGGCTCGGGCATGTCCAGCCCGAGCGTCTTGTCGATGATCCGCCAGCGGGGCATGTCGTCCCAGTCGACGAACGTCACAGCGACACCCGTGGCCCCGGCCCGGCCGGTACGGCCGATGCGGTGGGTGTAGGTGTCCTGGTCCTCCGGGCAGTCGTAGTTGATCACGTGCGTGACGCCCGTGACGTCGATGCCCCGGGCCGCCACGTCGGTGGCGACCAACGTGTCGATCTTGCCGGCCCGGAACGCCCGCAGCGCCCGCTCACGCGCGCCCTGGCCGAGGTCACCGTGCACGGCGGCGACGGCGAAGCCGCGGAAGTCGAGATCCTCGGCGACCCGGTCGGCGGCCCGCTTGGTGCGGGTGAAGATCATGGTCAGCCCGCGGCCCTCGGCCTGGAGGATGCGCGCCACGATCTCGACCTTGTTCAGCGAGTGCGTGCGGTACGCGAGCTGCGTGGTCTGCGGCGACGGACCGGTCTCGGCCGTGTGCCCGGCGTGGATGGTCACCGGACGGCGCAGGAAGCGCCGGGACAGCGCGACGATCGGGTCCGGCATGGTGGCCGAGAACAGCATGGTCTGCCGGTCCTCCGGCAGCATCGCCAGGATCTTCTCGACGTCGTCCAGGAAGCCCAGGTCGAGCATGCGGTCCGCCTCGTCGAGGACGAGCGCGCGGACCCGGTCGAGCCGCAGGTGCTTCTGCTTCTGCAGGTCCAGCAGGCGGCCGGGGGTGCCGACCAGGATCTCGACGCCCTTGCGGAGCGCCTCGATCTGCGGCTCGTACGCCACGCCGCCGTAGATCGGCAGCACCCGGACGCCCCGGGTACGGCCGGCGGCGTCGAGGTCCTTGGCGACCTGGATGCCCAGCTCACGGGTGGGTACGACGACGAGCGCCTGCGGGACGCCGTCGCTGCCCTCGGACGGGGCGAACACGCGCTCCAGCAGCGGGATGCCGAAGCCGAGCGTCTTGCCGGTGCCGGTCGGCGCCTGCCCGATCAGGTCGACGCCGCGCAGCGCGATCGGCAGCGCGTACTCCTGGATGGCGAAGGCGCGGGTGATGCCGGCGGCGGCCAGCGCCTCGACGGTTTCCTGCCGCGCACCGAGCGCGGCGAACGTGGGTGCCTCCGGGGGGACCGGAGCGGTGGGGGCCAGTGGCTGGCCGGAAATCTGCTCGCTCATATGGATTTGGGGGTGCCCTCTCGTGGTGCGCCCCTCAGGTCCTCAGGGCGCGATCGGTGTGGCGCGGGCCACGCGGTCAGGGGCGATTTCGCCGAGCCGGACCGGGCCGCACGCGCGTCGGGGACCGGCGTTGATCAGCAAGTGACCGATTCGGTGCCCACGGCAACTGTCTCATCGTACCTGAACGGTCCCTGAGTCGTCCCGATTCCCAGGTGGTGGCCGTGCACGCGGGGCGGTTCGCTGTGACTTGAGTCACAGGCGCAACGTCGGTAGCCTGCGCTCGTGTCCGCCCCCGACCCCGCCGCGACCGACCCTGCCGCCGCCGATCCCGCCGCGACCGACCTGTTCGGGCTCGTCGCCTACGGCGAACTGCTCGCGTTCGACCGCCTCGCCGCCGACGCGCGCCTCGCGCCCGACCTGCGCCGCCGGGCCGCGCTCAGCGAGATGGCCGCCGCCGAGATCGCGCACTACAGGTGGCTCACCGACCGGCTCGCCGCGTGGGGCGTCACGCCGGAGGAGGCGATGGCCCCCTACGTCGAGGCGCTGCGGGCGTACCACGACTCGACCGAGCCGCGGGACTGGGCGGAGGCGGTGACGAAGGCGTACGTGGGCGACGCGATCACCGACGACTTCCTGCGCGGGATCGCCGACGGCCTGGACGGGCCGAACCGGACGCTGCTGCTCGACGTGCTGCACGACTCCCGGTACGCCGAGTTCGCCGCGGCCGAGATCCGGGCCGCGATCGAGGCCGATCCCCGGGCGGCCGGGCGGCTGTCGATGTGGGCGCGGCGGCTGCTCGGTGAGGCGCTCTCCCAGGCGGGCCGGGTGGCCGCCGCCGACCGGGGCGCGCTCGTCGCGTTGATCGGGCGGACCGGCGGGGACGTGCCGGGGCTGCTGCGCCGGCTGACCGAGGCGCACTCCGCGCGGATGACGTCGGTCGGGTTGAACAACTGAGCCGCCGTGGCGGGGAGGCCCGCCACGGCGGCCGGTGCCGCGGGAATCAGCGAACGGTGAATCCGACCGCGCGGGGCGACGCCTCGGCGATCTCGACGTAGGCGACCTTGCCGACCGGCACGATCACGCGCCGGCCCTTCTCGTCGGTCAGGGAGAGGGTGCCCTCGCTCTTGGCGAAGGCGTCGGTCACGATCTGCTCGATCTCGGCCGGCGACTGCGCGCTCTCCAGGACCAGCTCCCGCGGCGCGTACTGCACGCCGATCTTGACCTCCACTGTGCCTCCTCAACTGGGGCGAAAAAGCCACCGTGGGAAGGCTATCCGATCCGGCGGCCCGATGTTCAGGCTGACTCACCTTGCAGCGGGAAGCTGGCGATGCCGCGCCAGGACAGGGCCGCGACCAGCGCCTCGGCCTCCGCCTTGGGCACCTGACGGCCGCCGGCGAGCCAGAACTGGGCGGCCGTCTCGGCGGCGCCGACCAGGCCCGAGGCGAGCAGTTCGGCGTGCGAGCGGCTGACCCCGGTGTCCGAGATGATCGTGTCGGTGATGGCCGCGATGCAGCCCTGCTCGACCCGCTCCACCCGCTGCCGCACCGCCGGGTCGTTGCGCAGGTCCGACTCGAAGACCAGCCGGAACGCCTCGCTCTCGTGGTCGACGAAGTCGAAGTACGCGCGCACCGCGGCGCCGACGCGCTCCTTGTTGTCGTTGGTGCCGCTCATCGCGTCCTGCACGTTGGCCACTATCGCGTCACAGTGCGTGTCCAGCAGCGCGAGGTACAGCTCCATCTTCCCGGGGAAGTGTTGGTAGAGCACCGGCTTGGAGACACCGGCCCGCTCGGCGATGTCGTCCATCGCGGCGGCGTGGTAGCCCTGCGCGACGAACACCTCCTGGGCGGCGGCGAGCAGCTGCTTACGGCGCGCCGAGCGGGGCAGGCGGGTGGGCCGACCGGCGGTCTGTGCACCGTTCCCCACTGCGGTCATCGGATCCTCCGAGTATCTGCGTACGAGCCGGCACGTATCACCCGAACCGGTCCGGGTTCGTGAACCCGTCGCGGAATTGGCCCGCCGCTGTAACTTATCGCCACTGTCACCACACGGTAGCCTCAGCGGGGGCGACCAAGGAGCGCGCGGTGAGTGAAACAGGGCAACCCGGAGCCGCCACCCCGGGAGAGCACGGCGACGGGACGGGCCAGCAGGACGACCCGGCCCGTACCGGCGGCGGTTGGGCGCCCCCGCCGAACGGCTGGTCCCGCGGCGCTCCGGCGCCCGGCGGCTGGCCCTACGGCGACCTCGGCGGCTGGGCCGCCTCCTCGCCCCGGCACGGCGACCTGCCGGCCCCGCTGCCCGGCCACTCCGCGCCGGAACCGGGCCGCGTCAACGGCCGCCACGTCAACGGCGTGCACCACGCCGGGGAGGAGTCGCCAGTGACCCGCCAGGCGCCGGTCAGTGCCCCGCCCGCGGACGAGCTGCCCCGGCCTGCCGACGGCGAACGGCTGGCCGTACCGGCCCCGCGCCCGGCGCCGACGATCGAGCAGCCGACCGACCCGGGGGAGCCCGCCGGTTCCCGGCACGCCGCGGACGACCCGACCGCCCGGGCTCCGCGCTGGGCCGAGAGCGGGCCGACCTCCGCGCCCCCGGCGCTCCAGGTCCCGCCGGTCGGCGCCGCCGCCTCCGGGTTCGAGGTGCCGCCGGGCTTTCACGCGCCGAACACCGAATCCACCCCGTCGCTGTCCCACGGCTGGGCCGACCGGCCGGTCACCCCGCCGCCGGCCGTGAGCCGGCCGGAGCACGCACCGGGCGAGGTCCACCCGCCCGAGGGCCGGGCGGCCGGCGCCGAGCCGCGGGCCGCGGCCGAGACTCCGGCGGCCGACGACCCGAGGGCCGCCGAACCGGACTGGTCCGGGCCGTCCTGGAACCGCCCGAGCTGGGGTGACGGCTGGGCCCCGCCGTGGGCCCGGCCCGACGAGCCGCCGGCCCGCCGCGCCGAGGAGCCCGTCGCCGAGCGGCGGGAGTGGGAGGACGACAGCGCCGCCCACCGCACCGCCCGCGAGGACCGCGCGGCCGAGTGGGCGCCCGAGCCGGTGCGGCCGTACGAGCCGGCCCGGGTCGAGCCGCCCGCCGCCTACGAGCCACCCCGGCCCGAGCCGGTACGGCCGTACGAGCCGCTGCGCGCCGAGCCGGCCCCGGGACCGGATGCGGCGCGGCAGTACCCGCCGCCCGCCGAGTCCGAGGTGTCCCGGCCGTACGAGCCGGGTGCCGGGCCGGAGCCGGCGCGCCGGTACGAGCCGCCGGCCGCGCCCGAGCCGGCGCCCGAGGCGACCCGCCCGTTCCGGCTGCCCCGGGGCGACGCCGAACCACCGCACGGCTACGAGCGGCCCTCCTGGGCCGGGCCGCCGGTGCCGGTCGCGCCGCTGATCACGCCCCCGGGCCCCCCGCCGACGAGTGCTCCGCCCGCGCCCGGCGCGCCGCCGGTAGCCGGCGCCCCGCCCGCCCCGGCCGGTGGATACGCCCCGGCGCCGCCCGCCGAGGCGGCTGCCGCCGTCCCGCCGACCTCAGGCGTTCCCGCCACGAGCGGCACGCCACGGTTCGACCCCGCACCCGCGCCCCACCCGACGAGCGCCCCTCCCTACGCGGCCCGCCGGTCCGCACCGGAACCGGTGCCGGCCGCCGACGCGGTCGCCGAGCCCCGACCGGAGGAACCGTCCCCCGTGCTGCCGCAGCGCGTCCCCTCGGAACCGGACGTGCCCGTCGTGCCGGAGCCACCGGCAGTGGAACCGTCCGCCGAGACCCCCGAACTCGCCCGCATCGCCACCCACCTGCGCCGCGACGACGAACCCGCGCCACTGCGGGAGCGGCCGGAGGGCTTCGACGTCAACGCGATCCTCGACGCGGTCCGGGAGGTGGCGGGCGTACGCGACGCCGCGTTGCGCCGTACCCCGGCCGGCGCGCACAGCCTCCGGCTCGACCTGGCCGACGGCGCGGACCCGGCCGAGGTCAGCCGCATGGTGGCCCGGCTGCTCCAGGAGCGGATGGGTCTGGCCGCCGCCCCGCAGAACCTGCCCGGCGCGCCCGCCGTACCGCCCCCGGCCCCGCTGCGCCGCCGGTCGGCCCGGCTGGACCGCTCCGGTGAGACGCGCGCGGGCGAGACACGAGCACCCGGGACGCAGCCGGCACCGGTCGAGGCCCGTGCCCCGCAGGCGGAGCCGGGCGAGGCCCGTAACGGTGAGGAGACGGGCGGCGACGAGATGCCGGCGCGTGCCGGTGTGGCACGTCCGGCCGCGAACCGTTCCGGCGACGCGCGGTTCGGTGCGGACCGCGCCACGCGCCCGGCCGAGGCGCCCGGCGACGGCGACGAGCCGCCGCGCCGCCGCCGGCAGGCCACCCACCGGGGCCGGGCCGCTGTCGACGAGACGTCGCTGGCCTCCGCGCCGACCGGCATGTCCACCGGCAGCCCGGTCACGCTCGGTACGTCGTACTCCGGTGGGCAGATGACCACGACGGAGACCGCGCCGTCGCGACCGCTGGACACCGGCGGCGTGCCGGGGCCGCGGGTGGTGATCGAGCACGTCCTGGTGAGCACGTTCGGCCTGGACGCCACCACCGAGGTGCGCCTGGTCGCCGGCGACCGGACGGCCGAGGGGCACGCGACCGGCCCGGCTGTCGACGGGTACGTGCTGCGGCTCTGCGCGGTGGCCGCGGCCGCCGCGGTGGACGAGCTGCTCGGCCGGGTCGTCCCGGCCGGCGAGCGGGGCCGGTGCTTCGTGGAGCACGCCGCCGTGGTGCCGTTCGGCAACTGCGAGGTCGCCACAGTGGTGGTGCTGCTGGTCTGCGACGGCTGGGTGGAGCAACTGGCCGGTTCGGCGCTGGTGGCCGGGGATCCCCGGCAGGCGGTCGTGCGGGCCACGCTCGCGGCGGTGAACCGGCGGCTGGAGGCGCTGCTCTCCTGAGCCGGTGTGCGGTACGGCGTGTGCGGGGAAGACTGGAGGCATGAAGCGCGCCGCACTGTGGCCGGAGCACAGCCTTCCCGCACACCACGTCCCGCCGCCCTGGCCCGGCCGGCACGTACGCCTCGACGGCACGCTCGTGCACGTCCGCGACACCCCGGCCACCGGTCCCGGCGCGGAGCCCGCGCTGTACGTGCACGGCCTCGGCGGGTCGGCGCAGAACTGGACCGACCTGGCCGGGCTGCTCGCGGACCGGCTCGACGGCCAGGCGATCGACCTGCCCGGATTCGGGCGCAGCGAGCCGGGGCCGCGCTACACGATCCCGTCCTTCGCCGAGCGGGTGATCCGCTGGATCGAGCACAGCGACCGGGGTCCGGTGCACCTGTTCGGCAACTCGCTCGGCGGCGCGATCTCGGTGCGGGTGGCGGCGTTGCGCCCGGACCTGGTCCGCACGCTCACACTGGTCTCGCCCGCGCTGCCGTTCCTGGACTTCCGCCGCTCGTTGCAGGGGCGGATGCTCCCGTTGCTGGCGATCCCCCGGGGCGAACGGCTGGCCGCCTGGCGGCTGGCCCAGTTCAGCCCGGAGGTGACCGCGCAGCAGGTGATGGAGGCGTGCGTGGCGGACCTGACCCGGATCAGCGATCAGCGCCGGCAGGAGGCGATCGACGAGATCCGGGTCCGGTACGAGGCGGCCCACTACGCCGCCGCGTACGTGCGGACGTTCCGGGGCCTGGTCGGCAGCTTCCTGCGTTCGTACCTGCCGGGGGAGGGCGCGCTCTGGCGGCAGGCGGCGGCGGTACGGGCGCCCACGCTCGTGGTGGGCGGGCGGCAGGATCGGCTGGTCGACGTGCGGGTGGCGCCGCAGGCGGCCCGGGTCATCCCGGACAGCCGGCTGCTGATGCTCGACGGCGTCGGGCACGTGGCCCAGTTGGAGGTGCCCCGGACCGTGGCGCGGGCGGTGCTCGGCCTGCTCGCCGAGGCGACACAGTCGCTCACCACCGGCATGGGGGAGAGCGGAACGGAGCGTGACATGGCAGGCTGAGCCGGATGCCCAGCTCCCGCCGTCCTCGTGCCGCCCGCTCCCGTTCCTCGCTTCGTCACTGGCGTACCGCGCTCGTGGTCTGCGCCTTCGCTGCCGCCGCCGCGGTCGGTGTCGGCGTGGCGGTGCAACTGCCGTCGGCGGGCGCGGGGACGCGGATCACCGACGGGTTCGTCGCTCAGCCTCCGGCGCCCACGCGGGAGCCGTCCACGCCGAGCGTCGCGCCGTCGCCCCCGGTGGTGCCCAGCTCGCCGGCCGCGCCGGTGCTGACGCTGTCCGGCCCCGGCCCGGCGAAGGGCCGGGGCAGCTTCGCGTACGACGACCGGACCAGCGGCGTGCTCGGCCGCTCGGGGACGCTGCGCCGCTACCGGGTGGCGGTGGAGAACGGCTCCGGCGAGGAGGTCCGCGCGTTCGGTGAGGCGGTGCAGCGCGCGCTGGCCGGCCCGGGTAGCTGGGTCGACGGCGGCAGGCTGCGGTTGCAGCGGGTCGGCGCGGACGACCGGTACGACTTCACGATCTACCTCGCGACCCGGGACACGGCCGGGCGGCTGTGCGGGGCGGGCGGGATCGACATCCGGGTGGGCGGGGTGCCGTACACGTCGTGCCGGGTGCCGGGCAAGGTGGTGATCAACCTGGACCGGTGGCGGACCTCGGCGCCGCACCTGGTCGACGCCGGGATGCCGCTGGACACGTACCGGCTCTACGTGGTCAACCACGAGGTGGGGCACCAGCTCGGGCACCGGCACGAGGGGTGCCCGGGTGCGGGCCGGGCGGCGCCGGTGATGCAGCAGCAGACGCTGTTCCTCAAGGGCTGCCGGCCGAACCCGTGGCCCTACGTGGGCGGGAAGCGGTACACCGGGCCGGCCCTCTGACCGCCGGTTTGTGAAGAACATTCGCGGCATAGGCGGCAAAAGCAGCTAAATGCCCGAATTGCATGGCACGCTGAGGCCATGACGTCGTCGTCCCCTTACGACAACCCTGCCGCGCCGCCGTCCGAGCGTCCCACCCTGCGCCGGATGCGACGGCGGCGCCGCCGCTCGGTGCTGCTGCTGGCGATGCTGCTCGCGGCCGTCGGCGGCGCGGTCGGCATCACCCGGCTGAACGCGCCGTCGCCCGGGCACGGTGGGACGTCGCTCGCCGCCGAACCGTCGCTGGCGCGCGGCGCCGAGGCCGACGTCCCGGCCCCGGCGCCGACCGGCTACCCCACCGCCGGCCCCGGCACGTTCGCGGTGGCCCAGGGCCGATCTCCGGTACGCGGACAGGAGGGCCCGCTGCGCCGCTACCGGGTCGAGGTCGAGCAGGACACGGGGCAGGACGCCGACGAGTTCGCCGCCACCGTGGACGCGGTACTGGGCGACCCGCGCAGCTGGATCGCGTCGGGGGACCTGCGGGTGCAGCGGGTGCCCGAGGCGGCTGCCGCAGACTTCACCGTCTACCTCGCCACCCCCATCACCTCCGAGCGGATGTGCGCCGAGGGCGGCCTGCGCACCGACCGGTACACCTCCTGCCGGCTGCCCGGCCGGGTCGTGCTCAACCTGGCCCGGTGGATGACGGCGGTGCCCGACTACGGCGCCCCGCTGGAGGTCTACCGCACCTACGTGATCAACCACGAGGTCGGGCACGAGTTCGGCGAGCTGCACGAGGCCTGCCCCGAGCCCGGCGCGCCCGCCCCGGTGATGCAGCAGCAGACGTACGGGCTGGACGGCTGCCTGCCGAACGCCTGGCCGTACATCGGCGGAATGCGGTACGAGGGCGAGCCCACCGACGGGGTCTGAGTTATTCCCGGTCCCGCAGTTCGGGCCGAGTGTCCCTCATCATGGCCGATCCCCGTCCGGGCGAGCGACAATGGCGCGGTCACACCGCCGATCCCGGGGAGTCCACCGTGTCGTTGCCCCCGCTCGTCGAACCCGCCGCCGAGCTGACCGTAGACGAGATCCGCCGCTACTCGCGCCACCTGATCATCCCGGACGTCGGGGTGGAGGGGCAGAAGCGGCTGAAGAACGCCCGGGTGCTCTGTGTGGGCGCCGGTGGCCTCGGCTCGCCGGCGCTGCTCTACCTGGCCGCGGCCGGTGTCGGCACGCTCGGCATCATCGACTTCGACACCGTCGACGAGTCGAACCTCCAGCGCCAGGTCATCCACGGCGTCTCCGACGTGGGCCGGTCCAAGGCCGAGTCCGCCGCGGCGTCGATCCGCGAGATCAACCCGCTGGTCAACGTGGAGATCCACAACACCGCGCTGGACCGGGAGAACGTCCGGGACATCTTCTCCCGGTACGACCTGATCGTCGACGGCACCGACAACTTCGCCACCCGCTACATGGTCAACGACGCGGCGGTGCTGCTCGGCAAGCCGTACGTCTGGGGTTCGATCTACCGCTTCGACGGCCAGGCGTCGGTGTTCTGGGCCGAGCACGGCCCCTGCTACCGCTGCCTCTACCCGGAGCCCCCGCCGCCCGGCATGGTCCCCTCCTGCGCCGAGGGTGGCGTGCTCGGGGTGCTCTGCGCGTCGATCGGGTCGATCCAGGTCAACGAGGCGATCAAGCTGCTCGCCGGCATCGGTGAGCCGCTCGTCGGCCGGCTGATGGTCTACGACGCTCTGGAGATGAGCTACCGCAAGATCAAGGTTCGCAAGGACCCGAACTGCGTGCTCTGCGGCGAGAACCCGACGCTCACCGACCTGATGGAGGACTACGAGGACTTCTGCGGCGCCGTCTCCGACGAGGCGCAGGAGGCGGTGGTCGACTCGACCATCACCGCGCTGGAGCTGAAGGACTGGCAGGACTCGGGCAAGGACATCTTCCTGGTCGACGTGCGCGAGCCCGCCGAGTACGAGATCGTCCGCATCCCCGGCGCGACGCTCATCCCCAAGGGCGAGATCCTGTCCGGCGAGGCGCTGGCGAAGTTCCCGCAGGACCGGCAGATCGTGCTGCACTGCAAGTCCGGCGTCCGCTCCGCCGAGGCGCTGGCCGCGCTGAAGGCGGCCGGATTCTCCGACGCGGTGCACCTCCAGGGCGGTGTGCTCTCCTGGGTCAAGCAGGTCGACCCGTCGCTGCCCGCGTACTGAGTCGTGTCGATGGGCCCGCCCGGCGCTCCGGGCGGGCCCATCGTGCTTTTCGCGCCCCCTGGCGTGGGCAAACGCCGGGTCGGGCAACCCTCCGGCGGATGCCCTCGACGACCGGTGGGCGGTACCGGCCCTGACCGAGCTGCCGAGGCGTAACCTCGGCCGCGCCAGTACCGTCAGTGCCGTGGTCGACTTGGACGCGGCGATCGGATTCGTCGTCGCTCACGGTGACGCGGTGGACCGCGCCCGTCTCTCCCGGTTGCGCTCCGGCGCTCCGGTGCCGCCCGACGTGCTCGACGCCGCCGAGGCCGGGCAGGCGCCGGGCGGCGGCTGGCCCGCGGTCCTCGACGGCGAGGTCGCCTCGATCGACGCGACCTGCTTCCGCCTGGCCGAGCTGGACGACCTCGGCGCGCTGGGCCGCCCGGCCGCCCGGCACGCGCTGGACTGGCTGGCCGCCCGGCAACTGCCCGACGGCGGCTGGGACGAGGACCCCTCGCTGGCCGGGCTCGCCCCCGAGTGGGCCACCCCCGGTGATCCCGAGGCACGGCTCTACCAGACAGCCAACGCCGGGTTCTGGCTGACAGTGGCCGGGCTGGACGCGCGGGCCGCCGGTCCGCTGGACCACCGGGTCGGCGGCGCGTACGCCGGTGTGGTGCAGGCGGCGGCCCAGGCACTGGCCGCGCAACTCGCGCCGGACGGCAGCTGGCCGTCCTTCCTGCCCGCCGGCTGGCTCGCCGCCGCGGTGCTGCACCGCCAGCAGATGTACTACGAGTCGGCGCGCATCCAGGCGGTGCTGGCCGACCGGATCCCCCGGATGTCCCCGGCCGACGTGGCCTGGCTGGCCGCCACGCTGCGCCGGGTCGACGTGGGCGAGGAGCAGTGGCTGCTGGTCTCCGCGCGCAGGCGGCTCGCCGAGACGCAGCGCAGCGACGGCGGCTGGGACAGCGACGACGGCCACCAGTTCGACGTGCACACCACGCTGCGGGCGATCCGCGCGTGCCGCCCGAACACGCCCGAGGCCCCGACCTCCGGAGCGCCGTTCGTGGTGCCGCAGACCGCGGACCTGCCCGCGCCGCCGGCCGTACCGGCCCCGCGCCCGCGCCGCCTCCCCACATCGCCGCCTGCGCCGGCGCCTGCGTCGCCCGCCCCGCCGGTAACCGCGCCCGCGCCTGCGTCGCCCGCCCCGGCTCCCGATGCCGGGCCGCCGCCGCACCGCCTCGGCTCCGACCCTTCGCCGGGGCCGGGTGGCGTGTCGTCGGCCGGGCCGGAGACCGCGCCCGCTTCGTCGGCCGGTCCGGACGGCGGGCAGGGGCCGTGGTCCGCCTGGATCGTCGCGCCCGACCTGCTCCCCGACGGGAGCACCGTGCCGGCTGCGCCGTCAGTGCCGGACCCGCCGTCCGGCCCGGTGCCGCCCGCTGCTCCGGTGCCCCCGGGGCTGCCTCCGCTCGTCACACCGCCATCGGCGGACGGGGATCCACTCCAGATCGCCTAGCCCGGCCAGTTGATCAACACCAGTTCGGCGAGATGGTGGCATCGGAGGCACCATGATGCCCCCACCACCCCGTACTGGTGGCCGCCCAGGGGACCGGACCGATCAGCGCAGGTGACCGTCTCCGGTGACCACGTACTTGGTGCTGGTCAGCTCCGGCAGGCCCATCGGTCCGCGCGCGTGCAGCTTCTGCGTCGAGATGCCGATCTCCGCGCCGAAGCCGAACTCGCCGCCGTCGGTGAAGCGGGTGGACGCGTTGACCATGACCGCTGCCGAGTCCACCCGGGCCACGAACTCCCGGGCCGCCCGCTGCGAGTCGGTCACGATCGCCTCGGTGTGGCCGGTGCCGTACCGGCGGATGTGCGCGACCGCCGCGTCGAGCGAGTCGACCACTGCGACGGAGATGTCGGCGGAGAGGTACTCGGTGCCGAAGTCCTCCTCGGTGGCCGCGACCACGGCGTCGGAGTGGGCGGCGACCTCGGGCGTGCCGTGCACAGTCACCCCGGCGTCGGCGAACGCGGCCAGCACCGCCGGCAGGAACGCGTCCGCGACGTCGCGGTGCACCAGCAGCGACTCGGCGGTGTTGCAGGTGGACAGGCGCTGCGTCTTGGCGTTCAGCGTGATCGCCAGGGCCTTGCCGAGGTCGGCGGCGGCGTCCACGTACACGTGGCAGTTGCCCACGCCGGTCTCGATCACCGGGACCGTCGACTCCTCGACCACGGCGCGGATCAGCGACGCACCGCCGCGCGGGATCAGTACGTCGACCAGGCCGCGGGCGCGCATCAGCTCCTTCACCGAGTCGCGGGTGCTTGAGTCGAGCAGCTGCACCGCGTCCGCCGGCAGCCCGGCGCCGGAGACCGCGTCGCGCAGCACCGCGACCAGCGCCGCGTTGGAGTGCGCGGCCGACGAGGAGCCGCGCAGCAGCGCCGCGTTGCCGGACTTCAGGCAGATCCCGGCGGCGTCGACAGTCACGTTGGGCCGGCCCTCGTAGACGATGCCGACCACCCCGAACGGCACCCGCACCTGCCGCAGTTCCAGCCCGTTCGGCAGGGTCGAGCCGCGTACTACCTCGCCCACCGGGTCGGGCAGCGCGGCCATCTGGCGCAGCGCGTCGGCGATGGCCGCCACCCGGCCCTCGTCGAGCGCGAGCCGGTCCAGCACGGCCGCCGACAGCCCGGCGTCGCGCCCGGCTGCCAGGTCCGCCGCGTTCGCCGTCAGGATCTCCGGGGTACGCGTCACGAGCGCGTCGGCCATCGCGTGCAGCGCGGCGTCCTTGACGGTACGGGTGGCCGTGGCCAGGGCTTCCGCCGCGTCCCGGGCTCGCCGGGCCTGCTCGACGACGCTCATCGTGCGTACTCCTTCAGACGGGGTTCAAGGAGGGGCCCCTTCTTAACAGACGTCTGTTAAGAAGGGCCCCTTCCTTACAGCAGGACCAGGTCGTCGCGGTGGACGACCTCGCGTTCGTACGCCGGGCCGAGCGCCGCGGCGAGTTCGGAGGTGGAACGGCCGAGCAGCCCCGGCAGCTCCACCGCGTCGTAGTTGACCAGCCCTCGGGCCACCGGCGCGCCGGCGGTGTCGACCAGGTCCACCGGGTCGCCCGCGGTGAACGCGCCGTCGACGGCGGTGATGCCGGCGGGCAGCAGCGACTTGCGGCGGCCGACCACCGCCTGCACCGCGCCCGGGTCGAGGTGCAGGCGGCCGCGGGGGGCGGTGGCGTGCGCCAGCCAGAACAGACGGGCGGCGGGGCGGCGGCTGCTCGGGTGGAAGTACGTGCCGACCGGCTCCCCGGCCAGCGCCGGCGCGGCCAGCGGCGCGGCGGTCAGCACCACCGGGATGCCGAAGCCGGTGGCGATCCGGGCCGCCTCGACCTTCGTCACCATGCCGCCGGTGCCCACCCCGGCCCGGCCGGCCCCGCCCACGTCCACGCCCGCCAGGTCGCCCTCGCCGTGCACCTCGGTGATGCGGGTGCTGCCCGGGCGGGCCGGGTCGCCGGTCCAGAGCGCGTCGACGTCGGAGAGCAGCACCAGCAGGTCGGCGTCGACGAGCGCGGCGACGAGCGCGGCCAGGCGGTCGTTGTCGCCGAACCGGATCTCCTCGGTGGCCACCGTGTCGTTCTCGTTGACGATCGGCACCGCGTGCAGGTCGAGCAGCTTGCGCAGCGTCCGGTACGCGTTGCGGTAGTGGGCCCGCCGTGTCACGTCGTCCACGGTGAGCAGCACCTGCCCGACGGTGCGGCCGTGCCGGGCGAACGCGGCCGCGTACCGGCCGATCAGCAGGCCCTGGCCGACGCTGGCGGCGGCCTGCTGGGTGGCAAGGTCGCGCGGGCGCCGGGGCAGCCGCAGCGGGGCGAGCCCGGCGGCGATCGCGCCGGAGGAGACCAGCACCACCTCGCGTCCGGAGGCGGCGAGCCCGCCGAGCGTGTCGACGAGCGCGTCGACCCGGGCGTCGTCGAGGCCGCCCGTCGCGGTGGTCAGCGAGGACGAACCGATCTTGACCACGATCCGCCGGGCCGAGGTGACTGCTTCGCGCACCCGACCATTCTGCGCGCTGCGGTCTGCCGCGCCGCGGCGCGTTCCCATATCGTGGCAGCTCGTGACACCTGACGAATACGTCGAGGCGGTGCTGGCGCTGGTCGAGCGGATCCCGCCGGGGCGGGTTATGTCGTACGGGGCGGTGGCCGACGCGCTCGCCGACCGCTCGGGACGGGCCTCGCCACGGCTGGTCGGCTCGATCATGGCGCGGCACGGGGGCGGGGTGCCGTGGCACCGGGTGGTGAACGCGGCCGGCCGGATGCCGCCGGGGCACGAGCGCAGGGCCCGGGAACGGCTGCTCGCCGAGGGCTGCCCGTTGCGTGGCGACCGGGTGGACCTGGCGGCGGCGTCCTGGTCACCGGACGAGGGGTGACCCGACCGGGTCGGCGGCAGCCGGCCAACCGATCGTGACTGCCCTCAACGAGTCCGGGTCATCGCGGCCAGTCTGAGAACGCGTGCCGGAGGTTGCGGATCTCGGCCGGGGCGAGGCGGTAGAGCGTGAAAACGGTGTCGGGCAGGCGGTCGAGGCGCTGTAACGAGTCCTGGAACTCTTCGTCGGTGAGCGCCGGGTCGGCCCGCCGCGCGAGGTCCACCAGGTCGTTCCTGCTGTAGCGGCCGAGCGCGGCGGCGACATCGATGTAGTCGCGGGGTTGGGCACGGGTGACCATGGCGGCACGGGCGACCTCGTGCTGGTACGGGTCCGGCGCCGGTGACATCAGGCGGCGACGTCCCGGGCGCGCAGCACCGGGTGGCTCTCTTCCCAGGCGCGGCGGACACCGCGGGGCACATACAACTCGGGCCACAGGCGGATGAGGGTGGGGCCGTGCAGCCAGGCGCGCAACTCGTCGGGATGAACGGCTTCGGTGAGCACCGTCTCGTACATCCACGCGAGCAGACCCGGGACGTCGAGGTCGACGTGCCGGTCGGGTTGCCAGAACAGCCGGTGGGGCAGCTCGACCACGCCGGCGACCGGGCCCTGCAACTCGCTCAGGTCGGGGACCACGACCGCACGACGGCCGGGACGGGCCTCGTACGGTGCCCGCGAGCTGCGGACGGATCGGGCTGGGTCCATGCCCTACAGGGTAGCGGTGCCGACCTGCGCCTCACCGCGACTCGCGAGCGCCTGTCGGCATCGAACGAGCAGCACCCGGGAGGGGATGTGACCCGGGCCATAACGTGAGTAGCATTCGGCGCCATGACAGCTTCGGGCCTGCCCCGCCGGGTGCACCTCGGGTACGCGCTGGGTTCCCTGGTCACCGGCGCGTTCGGCACCGTGCCCGGGCTGCTCCTGCTGCCGTACCTCACCGACACGCTGGGCGTCGCCGCCGGGCTGGCCGCCCTGCTGGTGCTGCTGCCGAAGGCGTGGGACGTGCTCGTCAACCCGGTCGCCGGGCGGATCTCCGACCGGACCCGCTCCCGCTGGGGCGCGCGCCGTCCGTACCTGCTCGGTGGCGGGCTGGCACTCGCCGTCCTGTTCGCCTCGATCTTCGCCGCGCCGTTCGCCAACGGTCCGGGCGCCGCCGCGTACGTGGCGCTGGCGTTCCTGGCGACGGCCACCGCGTTCGCGTTCTTCCAGGTGCCCTACGTGGCCATGCCGGCCGAGCTGACCGCCGACCCGGCGGAGCGTACCCGGTTGATGACCTGGCGGATCGCGGTGCTGGCGCTGGCCATCCTGGTCTCCGGCGCGGTGGCCCCGGCGGTGGTGAGCGCGGGCGGCGACGGCGTGCCCGGCCACCGGTGGATGGGTCTGTTCGTGGCCGCGCTGATCGTCGCCGGCACCGTCGGCGTGTTCCTCGGCACCCGATCCGCGCCGACCGGGACGGTGGGGGAGAGCGAACCGAGTCTGCGCGCGCAGCTAGCTGTCGCCACCGGCAACCGGCCGTTCCGGGTGCTGCTGATCTGCTTCGTGATCCAGTCCGCCGGGGTGGCCACCGTGCTGGCCGGGGTGAAGTACTTCGCCGACCAGGTGCTGCGCGAGCCGGACAGCGGCCCGACGCTGCTGTTCGCCTGCTTCGTCGCGCCCGCGCTGCTGGTCATGCCGCTCTGGTCCCGGGCCGGCGCCCGGCTGGGCAAGCGGGCGTCGCTCGTCGCCGCGTCGCTGATCTTCGCCGCGGGCGCGCTGGCCCTGGTCGCCGCGCCCGCTCTGCCCGCCGCCGCGGCCTACGCGGTGGTCGCGGTGATCGGCGTCGGGTACGCCGGCCAGCAGGTCTTCGCGCTGGCCATGCTGCCGGACTGCATCGCGTACGACACGGCACGCACCGGGCGGCGGCAGGCGGGCGTGTTCACCGGGCTGTGGACGGCAGGGGAGACGTTCGGGCTGGCGCTGGGGCCGGGCATCTACGGCCTGGTGCTCCAGCTCTCCGGCTACGTCTCCTCGTCCACCGGCACCGCCGCCGTCCAGTCCGACACGGCCCGGCTCGGCGTGTTGCTCGGCTTCACAGTGCTGCCCGCCCTGCTGGTGGCGATCCCGCTGGTGCTGCTGCGCGGCTACACCCTGACCCCGGCCCAGCTGGCCACCGCGTCCGGGGCCACAGTGCCCGAGGCCACCGCGCCCGGAACCACCGAGGCCGACGCCCCGGTCACGCGGGCGTGAGCACCGTCCGGCCCGGCCCGTCCACGAGAGGAACCACCCGATGACCGACACGGCAGACGTGGGCGCGCTGCCCGCGCGGGGGATGCCCGCGGCGGACGTACTAGGCGAGATCCGCGCGCTGCGGGCCGCCGACCGCCCGACGCACGGCGGGCGGCTGTTCGCGTACGTCTACGACCCCGGCGTGGCCGGACTGGACGAGCTGGCGCAGGCCGCGTACGCGGAGAGCGCGCACGTCAACGGCCTCGACCCGACCGCGTTCCCGTCCTTGCTGGCGATGGAGAACGCGCTCGTCGGCGCCGCCGCGCGTCTGCTCGGCGGCGGTCCCGGCACCGGCGCGCCGGACGTGGTCGGCAGCGTCACCAGCGGCGGCACCGAGTCGCTGCTGCTCGCCGTCAAGGCGGCCCGGGACGCCCGCCCCGACCTGACCGAGCCGCGGATCGTGGCGCCGGCCAGCGCGCACGCCGCGTTCGCCAAGGCGGCGCACTACCTGCGGGTCACGCTGGACACCGTGCCTGTCGACCCGGTGACGCTGCGGCCGGATCCGGCCGTGGTGGCCGCCGCGATCCGCCCGGAGACCGTGCTGGTGGTGGCCTCCGCCCCGTCGTACGCGCACGGGGTGGTCGACCCGGTGACCGAGATCGCCGCCGTCGCGCAGGCCGCGGATGTGCGCTGCCACGTGGACGCCTGCTTCGGCGGCTGGGCGCTGCCCTGGCTGCGCCGGCTCGGCGCGCCGGTGCCGCCGTTCGACTTCGCCGTACCCGGGGTCACCTCGATCTCGGTCGACCTGCACAAGTACGCGTACGCGCCGAAGGGCGTCTCGGTGCTGCTGCACCGCGATCCGGCGCTGCGCGCCCCGCAGTTCTTCGCGTACGCCGACTGGCCCGGGTACACGATGGTCAACCCGGTGGTCGCCTCCACCCGGTCCGGCGGGCCGATCGCCGCCGCGTACGCGACACTTCGCCACCTCGGCGAGGACGGCTACCTGCGGCTGGCCGCCGCCACCCGGGACGCGGTAACCGGGCTGGCCGACGCGGTACGGGCCACCGGCGGCCTGCGACTGATGGCCGAACCGGAGACCACAGTGGTCTGCTTCACCAGCGACGATCCGGGGCTCGACCTGTTCGTGCTGGTCGACGAGCTGACCGCGCGTGGCTGGCACACCCAGCCCCAGCTCATGTACGCCGATCTGCCGGCCAGCGTGCACCTCACGGTGACTGCGGCGGTGGCGCCCCGGGTGGCCGAGTTCGGCCCGGCGCTGGCCGAGGCGGTCGCGGCGGCCCGCGCCGCCGGGCCGGTCGTGCTGCCGCCGGAGCTGCTGGCGCTGGCCGGCAGCCTCACGCCGGAGGCGCTCACCCCGGATCTGGTGGCCGGGCTTGCCGGCGGCCTCGGCCTGGCCGGCGGCGCCGGTGTGCCGGACCGGATGGCGGTGGTGAACACGCTGCTCGACGCCGCCCCGGCGCGGCTGCGGGAACGGCTGCTCGCCGAGTTCGTCGGGTTGCTCCAGCGTCCGGCCTGGTGACACGGCGATGCCCGGCCGGCGCCCACGCGCCGGCCGGGCGGGCGACGGGTCAGCTCGCGGCGGCCGCGGTCACCGTGAACGACGTGGTGTTGTCCGACGGGTCCACGTCCTGCGGGTCCTCGGCCTGCCAGAAGTAGCTCCCGGTCACGGTGAGGCTGCCGGTGCCCAACTCGCCCGCCGCCGTGCCGACGGGCGCGCTGAGGAAGACGTCGAAGGTGCGCTCCTCGCCGGGCATGAACCGGCCGCCCGGCACGGTGAACCCGAGCGGGAAGCTCGGCATGTCCTGCGGCTCGATGTGGTCGACCTGCACCCCCGCGGGCAGGGCGGCGGCGACGTTGAGAGCGAAGGTCGGCGCGTCGTTGCCGTAGCGCACGGTGACCGGCATCCGGCCGAGCAGGGTGCCGTCCGGCTGCGGGGTCAGCGTCACGGCGCTGCCCCGGATGCTGAGGTCGGTGTCGACGGCCTGCACGTACGGTCGCGGCTTGCGCAGGCTGCCGGTGGTGGAGCGGAAGAGGGTGGTGAAGCCGGTGGCGTCCGAGGCCGCGGCGGCGCCGTCCGGGACGACCTCGATCCGCCCGCCCTTCGCGACCATCGGGTAGCTGCGCGCGGTGGTCCAGACGTGGAAGCCCAGCCGGAAGGTGAGGCTCTTGCCGGCCTCGATCTGCTCGCCGCCGCAGCCGATCACCAGCCGGTTTTCCACCAGGCGGTCGTAGAAGCAGCCGCCGCCGGGCTCGATGGAGGTGAACGACGCCCCCGCCGGCTCGGTGACGACCAGGCTCACCGACGTCGCGGTCGACCGCCGGTTGGTCACCGTCGCGGTGAGCGTCCCGACGTACCCCCGGTCGGTCGGGTCGAGGACGAGCCGCTGGGCCGTGACGTCGACGCGGCCGGTGGCGGCGCTCGGCGCGGCGGCGGCCGGCGCGGCCAGGGTGATCAGTGCGGCGGTCCCACCGAGCAGTGCGGTGGCGATCCGTGCCGTACGTGTGGTCATGCTGTTCCTCCCGTGATTCCCCGTTGCCGGACGGCGGCATCTCCGTCCGTCCGATGCCGGTGACACGTCCAGACGGGACGGTCGGTTGCGATCTGTCGGTCAGCCGACGGAGGTCAGCTCGACCTCGTTGTCCTTCCAGTTCAGGTCGTTCCAGTACCGCTCCTGCGAGTCGATGTGGATCGCCCGCAGCGTCGGCGGCTCGTCGGCGGTCGCCGGATGGTCGAACGTGAACGTGTACGTCCTGCTCGCGCCCACCGACAGGGTGTCCAGCACGCAGGCGATGCCCCCGTCGAGCCGCACGTTCCGGCACCGGTCCAGGGCGGACCCGTTCGGTCTCGTGTAGTCGTACCAGCCGGTGAACCCGAGCTGACGCACGCTCACCGGCCCCCGGTTCACCACTGTCACGGTGACCGTTACCTTCCGGATCCCCTTCTTGTCCGGCGGCCCGGCCACGACGTCGCGGGCGGTCATCGTGAGGTCGGTCAGACGGGGGTCGGTGCCGAACTTCGTGGGCCCGTCGACCTGCCGGAACCGTTCACCGTTCCAGGCGTACGTCCGCCACTGCCGTTGCGGCGTCCATTCGGGCGTGCCGCAACAGGGCTGGATGTCGGCGACGTGCGCCCGGACCTCCCCGCCGTCCCGCACCGAGAACTCGGTGATGTCATCCATGCCCTCACGGGTGCCGACCACCCGGCCCATGGTGATGATCCGGCCGTCCCCGCCCCGGTCGAAGGCGAGCACCTGTTTGCCCGACGCCTCGCCGTAGCGGCAGGCGACGAGGACGACCGTCTCGGTCGCGCCGTCGCCGTCGAGGTCGGCGTACTCCGGCCCGGCGAGCAGCGTCGGGACCGATTCGTCCTGCGGGCCGGACCGGAGCCGGACGTCGTCACTGACACAGGTCTTCGGTGCGTCCGGCCAGGACACGAGGTCGAGCTGGGCCGCGAGCAGCTGGGACCGCGTGATCCGCCCGTCCGGAGCGGCCGGGGTCGAGCCGGCCGTGCTCGGCGGCGGCGTCGACGGTGGCGGCGACGTGCTCTCGGACGGAGTCGGGGTGACTGTCTGCGCGGGCGCCGGGGGCGGTCCGGGCCGCCGGTCCAGGGCGGCGTTCGCACCCACCGGGATCACCACGGCAAGCACCACGGCCGCCGCGGTGACCACCGCTGTACGTCGGCGGCGGCGCCGGACCGTGCGCCGGACCGCAGCCGTCCCGGCCGGGTGCACCACAGGCGTGTACGCCGTGCGGAACTCGGCGAACTCGCCGCCGATCAGGATGTCGTCGGGCTCAGTCATGGTGGTTCACCTCGCTCGTGGTGGTGAGCTTCGCCGCCAGCGCGGTCCGCCCCCGGTACAGCCAGGACTTGACGGTGCCCTCCGGCACGTCCTCCTGCGCCGCGATCTGCGCGACGCTCAGATCGGCCAGGTAGTGCAGCACCACGGCGCGGCGCTGATGCGGCGGCAGCTCGGCCAGCGCGGCGGTCAGCGCGACCCGGTCCGGCCCCGGCCCCGGCACGTACTCCTCCCGCTGGCGGTGCAGCCACGCCTGGGCCGTCCGCAGCCGCCGCCAGCGGCTGGTGGCCAGGTTCCAGGCCACCCGGCGGACCCAGGCCACCGGATCGTCGTAGCGGGACACCCGGGACCAGCGGGCGAACGCCCGGCAGAACGCCTCCTGCACCATGTCCTGCGCCTGGGACAGGTCACCGCAGTAGGCGGTGAGCTGAAGCGTCAGGGACCGGAAGTGTGCGTGGTAGAGCCCGTCGAAGTCGACCGCCTCGCGCCTCTCGGCGCGCCTCGCTGTCCCCTCGGGTGGCTCGTCGAGCATCGGCTCCCTCGTCACCGTCACCTGGTCCTCCCCGTGTGCGTACCGCCGACGCGGTCACGCCGGTCACACGCCCTGACGCCCGTACCGGTTGCGGGGGTTGCCGATCCGGGCGCTGTGGTTGACTGTCGGTTCAGGGACAGCGGAATTTCGCAGACAGGGGAGGGCCCGAGGTGCAGGTGCCGGCCGTGCTCGGCGAGCCGATCCGGTTCGTGCTGAACTGGGGCCGCCGCTACTCGCTCTGGGTGTTCAACTTCGGCCTGGCCTGCTGCGCCATCGAGTTCATCGCCACCAGCATGGGCCGGCACGACTTCATGCGGCTCGGCGTGATCCCGTTCGCCCACGGGCCCCGGCAGGCCGACCTGATGGTGGTCAGCGGCACCGTCACCGACAAGATGGCCCCGGCGGTCAAGCGGCTCTACGACCAGATGCCCGAGCCGAAGTACGTGATCTCGTTCGGCGCCTGCTCCAACTGCGGCGGCCCGTACTGGGACTCCTACTCGGTGACGAAGGGCGTCGACCAGCTCATCCCCGTCGACGTGTACGTGCCCGGCTGCCCGCCGCGCCCCGAGGCGCTGCTGCACGGCATCCTGCGCCTCCAGGAGAAGATCGCCGCCGAGCAGTCAGGCATCGGCGGCGTGCCCCGGCCCGACGCGCTCACCTCCCCGGCGGACGCTGTGGCGCGGCCGGTCGAGGCGCTCACCGCACCACCGGTACGTCCGCCGGTCGGCTGAACCGCCAGGTGGCGGCGCAGGGCTAGCCTGCGGCTCATGACCGACCTCGCGGAGAAGCGCTCCGCATTCATCATCGACGTGCTGACCGAGGAGTTCGGCGCGTCCATGGCGATCGACCCGGCGGCGTTCCGTCGCAAGTTCCGCAAGATGGCGGCGTCACCGTTCGCCTTCTACCGGGGCAGCGCCGCGCTGTTCTACGCCGACCAGCGCGGCGACTTCGGCAGCGACCGGTTCCTCGACGAGCGGACCAGCCGGGTGTGGATCCACGGTGACCTGCACGCCGAGAACTTCGGCACCTACATGAACGCCTCCGGGCAGCTCGTGTTCAACGTCAACGACTTCGACGAGGCGTACGTCGGGCCGTTCACCTGGGACCTGAAGCGGTTCGCCGCCAGCGTGGCGCTGCTCGGCTACGCCAAGGCGCTCTCCGACCGGGTGATCGGCGAACTGGTGACCGGCTTCGCCCGGTCGTACCTGGCCGAACTGCGGGCCATCGCCGCGGGCGGGGACGACGCGATCGGCTCGATCACGCTCGACAACGCCGACGGTGTGCTGCGCCGGGTGCTCCAGCAGGCGCGGCTGAACACCCGGGTGGACCTGCTCGCCGCGCAGACCACGATCGACAACTACGAGCGCCGGTTCTCCCTCGGCGACGGCGTCCACGAGATCGACGACGCCACCCGGGAGAAGGTCTGCGCCGCGTTCGCCGACTACCTGCACACGCTGCCGGACTCGACCACCCGGATGCGCCCGGTCGCCGCCGGCATCAAGGACGTGGTGCTGCGCAAGGGCGTCGGCATCGGGTCGGCCGGGCTGCCGTCGTACAACCTGCTGCTGGAGGGGCACACCCAGGCGCTGGAGAACGACGTCGTCATCTACATGAAGCAGGCGCAGGTGCCGGCCGTGGCGCGGTACGTCGACGACGAGCGGGTCCGGTCGTACTTCCGGCACCAGGGTCACCGCACCGCCGAGTCGCAGCGCGCGTTGCAGGCGCACGCCGACCCGTGGCTGGGCTTCACCGAGCTGGACGGCGTCGGGCAGCTCGTCGCCGAGGTGTCCCCATACGCGGCGGACCTGGACTGGGCCGACGTGAACGAGCCGGAGGCACTGGCGGGAGTGCTCGCCGACCTGGGCCGGGCGGTGGCCCGGATGCACTCGGTCGCCGACGACGAGTCCAGCCACGACCTGGTCGACTACTCCACCGAGGAGGCGATCGTCGCGGTCGTCGACGCCGACCCGGAGGCGTTCGTCGGCTACCTGGTCGACTTCGGCCACCGGTACGGGATCCGGGCGCGCGAGGACCACCAGCTCTTCGTGGACCTGTTCCGCAACGGCCGGCTACCAGGCATCTGAGAGGGCCGGGGCGCCGGATCCGGCGCCCCGCCTCACTGCGTGAAGTCAAGCACCGCCTTGATGTCCTCACCGACCGAGGCGTACGCCTCGCGGTAGTTCGACAGCGGCACCCGGCGGGTGATCAGCGACGTCAGCCACGACTGTTCGGCCTGGGCGAGCGCCTCGGCGGCCATCTCCCAGTGCCGCCGCCCGGCGTTCACCGAGCCGAACACCACGTTGTTCTCCAGCACCAGCTCCCGGTTGAGCGCACCGGCGTCGAAGTTGATCGTCCGCCCGCCGCTGGAGACGCCGGTCAGGCAGACGATGCCGGTCGGCGCGGCCTTGCACATGGCGTCCAGCACCACAGTGGGCGCGCCGGTGCACTCGATCACCACGTCCGGCTTCACGTCCAGCTCGGGCACGGTCGCCGTGTGGTACGTCGCCCCGAGCGCGCGGACCAGTTCCGGCTTCGGCCCGGTGGTGTTGCGGTCCAGCACGTGCACCGACAGCCCACGCTGGCTGCCGAGCAGCGCGGCCAGCAGCCCGATCGGCCCGGCACCGGTGACCAGCACCGTCATCGGTTTCCACTCGGCCCGGCGGCCGATCCGCTCGATGTGGTCCCACGCCTTCGCCACCACGCTCGTCGGCTCCAGCAGCACGCCCACTGATGCGAGCGCCGGGTCCAGCCCGACGGCGAACTTGGGCTGCAACCGCCAGCGCTCCCGGGCGAAACCGGGCAGTGCCTTGATGCCGTGCTCGGTGTACTGGCCGTTGCGGCACATGTCCCACTCGTCCACCGCGCAGTTCGCGCAGGGCACCGGATCGGGGTGGCGGACCACACCGGCGACCAGGTCACCGGTGTGCAACGTGCCGGTCGGATCATCCAGCACACGGCCCAGCGACTCGTGCCCGAGCACCAGCCGCTCCTGGCCCGGCGGCGCCTCGCCGTACTCGCCCGCGACGATCTCGTGGTCGGTGCCGCAGACACCCACTGCCAGCGCCTCGACCAGGATCGCGCCCTCCTCGGGCGGTGGCTCGGGCCAGTCCTCGACGAGCCGCAGCGAGTCCGGGACACCGGGGGTCACAGTCACAGCGCGCACGGACCTCATCTTTCCGCGCGCTCGCCCCGCCCGCCCGGCAAAGCGGCGATCCCGGCACGGGCGGCCCGGCCCGGTCCGCAGCCGTCGGCCATAGGATCAGCGCATGACTCCGGAAGAGGTCGGCCGGCGAGTGGTCGCGCTGCTCGCGCCCGTCGAGGCCACCGCATCGGTCTCCGGCGGTCAGGGGTACGCCCGCGCCACCGTCGACGTACCCCTGGCGAGCTGGGCGGACGCGGTGCGCGCGGCGCGCGACGACGCCGGCCTGGATCTCGACTTCCTGGACTGGCTGTCGGCGGTGGACGAGCTGGCCGACGGCTTCGACGTGGTGCTGCACCTCTGGTCGGTCCGGCACCGGCACGGGCTGCTGCTGCGCACCCGGGTGCCCCGGGACACGCCTGTCGTCGCGTCGGTGGTCGACCTGTTCCCCGGCGCCGCGTGGCACGAGCGCGAGACGCACGAGATGTTCGGCATCGACTTCGCCGGCCACGGTGAGCTGCGGCCGCTGCTGCTGCCACCGGAGTTCGAGGGGCACCCGCTGCGCAAGGAGTTCGTCCTCGCCTCCCGGGTCGCCAAGCCGTGGCCCGGCGCGAAGGAGCCGGGCGAGTCGGAGGCGGGCGGCGGCCGCCGGCCGGTCCGGCCGCCGGGCGTGCCCGCGCCGGGTGAGTGGGGCACGACGCCCACGCCGGCGGGTGCGGCCGGCGCCGGTGAGGGCCCCCGAGGGGGTACGCCGGCGCGCCCGGCCCGCGAACGGCCGGCTCGGCCGGCTCCGGGCGAGCGTCAGGCGCGGCCCGCTCCGGGCGAGCGTCCGGCGCGGCCTGCTGCCGCTGAGCGCCCGGCTCGGCCGACTGCCGGGGATGCTCCGGAGCGGGCTGTTTCCGGGGAGCCCGGGGAGGGGTCCACTGCTGCTCCGACGGCCGACGAGGCGGGTCCGCTCGGGCGGCCGCTGCCGGGGGAACGGCCGACCGGGCCGCCCCGCCAGGAGCCGGAGCCCGACGCGGCGGGGGAGAGCTGATGCCGGACTGGTTGGAGCTGGTCCTGCGCGTGGCAGGCGTGCTCGTCGCGTTCCTCACGCTGCCGCTGATCGTGGGCCAGGCCGAGCACAAGGTGATGGCGCACATGCAGGGCCGGCTGGGCCCGATGTACGCGGGCGGCTTCCACGGCTGGGCGCAACTGGTCGCCGACGGCATCAAGTTCGTGCAGAAGGAGGACGTCACCCCGCGCGACGCGGACCGGCCGGTGTTCCGGCTGGCGCCCGCTGTGGCGCTGGTGCCGTACCTGCTGGTGCTGCTGGTGATCCCGCTCGGGCCGGGTGACCTGGTCGCCCAGCCGCTGGACATCGGCCTGTTCTTCGTGCTCGCCGTGGTGGGCGTCGGCGTGCTGGCCGTGCTCATGTCCGCGTGGGCGTCGGCGAACAAGTACAGCCTGCTCGGCGGGCTGCGCGGTGCCGCCCAGCTGCTCGGGTACGAGCTGCCGCTGGTGCTGGCCGCCGCCTCGGTGGCGATGGCGGCGGGCACGCTCAGCCTGCCCGGCATCGTGGAGGCATGGCAGCCTTGGTGGCTGCTGTGGCAGGCACCGGCCATGGTGATCTTCTTCGTGGCGGGGCTGGCGGAGATCCGCCGTCCGCCGTTCGACATGCCGGTGGCCGACTCCGAGCTGGTCTTCGGCTACATGACCGAGTATACCGGCCTGCGGTTCGCGTTCTTCCTGCTCGCCGAGTACGTGGGCATCGTGGTGATCGCGGCGCTGACCACTGTGCTGTTCCTCGGCGGCTGGCAGGGCCCGTTCGCCGACGCGCAGCTCGGCTGGCTGTGGACGCTGCTGAAGGTCTTCGCCGTCGCCTTCGTGATCATCTGGCTGCGGGTGAGCTACCCGAGGCTGCGCGAGGACCAGCTCCAGCGCCTCTGCTGGCTGGTCCTGGTCCCCCTGGCCCTGGCCCAGCTCGTCCTGACCGCCGCAGTCCGCCTGGCCCTGTAGCCCGCCCCGCCCTTCCCCGCCTCCCTGTCCCCGTCGATCTGTGAGTGGGGTTGTCAAGGGGTTTGGTGGTGGGTGGTGATGGTGCGGTAGAGCTGTCGGGCGATGTAGCGCTTGAGGCAGCGGGTGATTTCTCTGGTGGTGCGGCCTTCGGCGTGGCGTCGGGTGATGTAGTCGCGTGTTTCGGGGTGGATGCGTCGGCGGGTCAGGGCGATGGTGTGCAGGGCGCTGTTGAGGGTTCTGTCGCCGCCGCGGTTGAGGCGGTGTCGGTCGGTGCGGCCGCTGGCCACGGGGATGGGGGCGGCGCCGGCGAGGGTGGCGTAGGCGGCTTCTGAGCGGACGCGGCCGGGGTGGGACCAGGCGGTGAGGGCGATCGCGGCGGTGACGGGTCCGACTCCGGGTTGGTCGAGCAGGGGCGGGCACAGTTCGGTGACGAGGGCTCGTAGGCGCTGGTGGTTGTCGGCCAGTGTGGCGTCGAGGATGTGGATGTGCCGGGCGAGGGTGACCAGTTCGCGGCGGCGGGTGTGTTCCTCGCAGGGCAGGGCGGTGGTTTCGGGCAGTTCGAGGGCGGCCAGGCGGGCGATCTGGATGGTGGTGGACAGCCCGCGTAGCGCCTCGCGCAGAGTGTCGTCAGCGGTCAGGATCAACGCTTTGACCAGGTTGACCGCGGCGGTGCGGGCATCGGTGTGGTGCCGGCGGCAGATCAGCAGCAGACGCAGGGCCTCGCGTGGGCCGTCGCTGCGGGGCACGGCGATGCGCTCAGCGGGCAGCGCCAGCACCGTATGGGCGGCGGCGACCGCGTCCAGCTGGTCGGACTTGCCGCCCCGACGACGGGCCGCAGCGGGGGGCTTGGGTGCCTCGCAGACGGGTTCGTCAGCAGCGGTCAGCAGCCGGCACAGCCCTTGCCCGTGTGACCGGGTGCCCTCCACCGCCCACAACCGGCGCCCCTGCGGTGGGGTGTGCGCGACGGCGAAGGCCAACAACCGGCTCAACCCGTCCGGGTCAGTGGACACCGTGACCTGCGCCAACACCCCACCGAGTCGGTCCACCACGGCGGCGGTATGCGTATCGGTGTGAGTATCGACCCCCACCACCACGTCATAGCGATCCGCGACCCGTTCTACGATCCTTCTCATCTCGGATTGTTGCTCCTTTGCCAGCGACGACCGGGACAGTCGGCGTCGGCTCGGGAAGACATCACCTCGGCGGCAAATCTGTGATGGGCCACGTGTGCTCGCACGGGCAGGCTTCTGATCAGGCCAGCAGGGTGGGCCGGGCCGGCGCCGACGATCACCCGGGGACAGGTCTTGCACAAGGCACACCCACACCACAGGCGGCCGGATCAACGAAGAGCCACCCAAGTGATCACCAACGCCGAACCCTAACGGCAATCAGCCGAACCGATCACCACAGACATAGAAGCGTCTTGCACTTGCCGCCCCGGCACAAGCCACTGATCGGTCATCCCTCGGGCCGCAAGTGCAAGATCGACGAGGGGTGGAGGGGAGAGGGGCTAGAGGAGGGAGTCGCGCCACTGGCGGTGCAGGGCGGCGTAGCGGCCGTCGGCGGCGATCAGCTCGGCCGGCGGGCCGTCCTCCACGATCCGGCCGTCGTCGAGCACCAGCACCCGGTCCGCTGTCTCCACCGTGGAGAGCCGGTGGGCGATCACCAGGGCGGTACGGTCGCGCAGCACGCTGTGCAGGGCCCGCTGCACCAGCCGCTCGGTCGGCACGTCGAGCGACGAGGTCGCCTCGTCGAGGATCAGCACCCGGGGATCGGCGAGGAACGCCCGGGCGAACGCGACGAGCTGCCGCTGCCCGGCGGAGAGCCGACCGCCGCGCCGGTGCACGTCGGTGGCGTACCCGTCGGGCAGCGCGGCGATGAAGTCGTGCGCGCCGATCGCCCGCGCGGCCGCGACCACCGCCTCGTCGTCGGCGTCGGGGCGGCCGAACCTGATGTTGTCGGCCACGGAACCGCTGAACAGGTGGGTCTCCTGGGTCACCAGCACCACCGCCCGGCGCAGCTCGGCGTCTGCGAGGTCGCGCAGGTCCACCCCGTCCAGCCGGATCACGCCCGCGTCCGGGTCGTGGAAGCGGGCCACCAGCTTCGCGACAGTGGACTTCCCGGCGCCGGTCGGCCCGATCAACGCCACTGTCTGCCCGGGCGGCACGGTCAGGTCCAGGCCGGACAGGATCGGCGTCCGGCGGCGGTAGCCGAAGTCGACGGCGCGGAAGGTGACGGCGCCGCGCGGCGGCCCGGCCGGCAGCGGCACCGGCCGCGCCGGTTCGGCCACCGCCGGACGCTCGTCCAGCACCCCGGCCAGCTTCTCCAGCGCGGCGGTCGCCGACTGGAGCGAGTTGTAGAACTGGCTCAGCTCCTCCATCGGCTCGAAGAACCGGCGCAGGTAGAGCAGGAACGCGGCGAGCACGCCCACCTCCACGCCGCCGCCCAGCACCCGCCAGCCGCCGTACCCGAGCACCACCGCAGCGGTCAGGTTGCCGATCAGCCGGATGCCCGGCGAGTAGACCGCGATCAGCCGGAACGCGCGCAGGCTGGAGCGCCGGTAGTCGTCGTTCACAGTGGCGAAGATGCGGTCGTTGCGGTCCTCCCGCCGGTACGCCTGGACGGCCCGGATGCCGCGCAGCGACTCGACGAAGTGCACGATGACCAGCGCCACCGCCTCCCGGGTGCGCCGGTACGCACCGGCCGAGGCGCGGGCGAACCAGCGCGACAGCACGAACAGGAACGGGAACGCGAGCAGCGTCACCGCCGCCAGTGGCAGGTCCAGCCAGAGCAGGATGCCCGCCACCGACAGCACGGAGAGCCCGGCCATCACCAGCTTGTCGATGCCGCCGTCGACCAGCTCGGCGATCGACTCCAGGTCGCTGGTCAGCCGGGACACCATCCGCCCGGACGTGTAGCGCTCGTGGAACCCGACGTCGAGGCGGAGGAAGTGCCCGTACACCCGGCGGCGCAGGTCCAGCAGGACGGCCTGGCCGATCCGGGCGGCGAGGGTGAGGAACGCGCGCCGGGCCGCGTACTCGACAGCGGTGGCGACCACGAACGCGGCGGCGACAGCGATCAGCGGGCCGGGATCGCCGCCCCGCAGCGGCTCGATACCCCTGTCGATGCCGAGCATGACCAGGTACGGCCCGGACATCGCGGCGGCGTTCTGGGCCAGCAGCAACGCCACCGCCAGCCCGAGGGCCCGCCGGTGCGGGCGCAGCAGCCGGCGCAGCAGCAGCCGGCTGCGGGCACGCAGCCGGGTCACCGCCTCCGGGGACGAGTCCTCGGCCCGGCTGCGGTCGGCGTCCGGATCGGTGGCCCGCCCTCGCCAGCGGGACAGGTCTTCACCGTCGCCGTGGCGCGCGCCGGTCGTCCCGTTACCGTTCGGCGCGTCGCGGGGCCGGGGCACCCGCGGCGCGCGGCCGGTCACGAGCGCACCAGGCCGACGCCGTCGCTCCGGCGCTCCGGCTCGGCGGACAGCACCGCCCGGTAGGCGGGTACGCGGGCCAGCAGCTCCGAGTGGGTGCCGACGGCGACGATCCGGCCGTCGTCGAGCAACGCCACCCGGTCCGCCAGTGCCACGGTCGAGGGGCGGTGCGCCACCAGCAGGGTCGTGGTGGCGGTGTCCCGCAGCACGCGGCGCAGGGCCGCCTCGACGAGCGCCTCGGTGTGCACGTCGAGTGCGGAGAGCGGGTCGTCGAGCACCAGCACCGCGGGCCGGCCGAGCACCGCACGCGCCAGCGCGAGACGCTGCCGCTGCCCGCCGGACAGCGACAGCCCCTGCTCACCGACCCGGGTCGAAAGCCCCCAGGGCAGCTCGTACGCGAACTCCGCCTGGGCCAGCGTCAGCGCGGCCCGGACCTCGTCCTCGCTCGCGTCCGGGCGGCCCAGTGTGAGGTTCTCCCAGACCGACATGGAGAACAGCGTCGGCTCCTCGAACGCGACGGTGACCAGCCGCCGCAACGACTCCAGCCGCAGGTCACGCACGTCGTACCCGTCGAGCGTGATCCGGCCGCGGGTGACCTCGTGCAGCCGGGGGACGAGCGACAGCAGCGTGCTCTTGCCGCAGCCGGTGGCGCCGACGAGCGCCATCGTCTCGCCCGGCTCGACTGTCAGGTCCAGATCGCGCAGCACCGGCGCGGACGTGCCGGGGTAGCGGAAGCCGACCCCCTCGAAGCGGAGCCGGCCGCGCACCTCGCCCCGGTCGAGCGGCCGGGCGTGCGGTGCGTCCACGATGGTCGGCGGCGTGTCCAGGACCTCCTGGATCCGGTCTGCGGCGGTCGCGGCCTCCTGGCCGTTGGCGATGATCCAGCCCAGCGACTGCACCGGCCAGATCAGCATGAGCTGGAGACTGACGAACGCGACCAGCTCCCCGATGGACAGCGCGCCGTCGGCGACCGCCGCGGCGCCTGCCACCAGGACCGCGCCGAGGGTCAGGTTGGGCACCAGGTCGAACAACGCGGAGGTACGGGCCAGCAGCCGGGCCTTGCCGATCCCGGTGTCGTGCAGCCGGCGCGCGCCGACGGCGAACCGGGCCGCCAGTTCCGGCCCACGCCCGTACGCCCGCATGGTGCGCAACCCCAGCGCGGTCTCCTCGACCAGCGTGGCGACGTCGCCCTGCTGGTCCTGCATGCGCCGTGACGCCGCGTGGTAGTGGCGCGCGAAGCGGCGGCTGATCAGGAACAGCGGTACGGCGCTCGCCGCGACCAGCAGCCCCAGCCACTGGTGCAGCCGGATCAGCAGCGCCACCACCGCCGCGTAGGTGACCAGGTTGAGGACCAGGAACAGCAGCCCGAAGGAGAGGAACCGCCGGATCACCGAGAGGTCGCTGGTGATCCGGGACAACAACTGGCCGGACTGCCAGCGGTCGTGGAAGCCGGCCGGAAGCCGTTGCAGGTGGGCGTAGATGTCGGCGCGGATGGCGGCCTCCATGCCCACCGAGGACGACGACTGCGTCCAGCGGCGGATGAAGATGAGGACCGCCTCGGCCACGCCGAGCAGCAGCGCGAGGGCGCCGAGCCGGAGCAGCCCCGCCTCGTCGTGCCGGGCCACCGGCCCGTCGACCACCCGCTGCACCACGAGCGGAACGGCCAGGCTCGCCGCGGTGGCGGCAAGCGCCGCGACCAGCAGCCAGGCGAACTCCGTCGCGTACGGGCGCAGGTAGGGCCGCAGCCGCCAGAGGTTGCGCAGCGGCTGGGACCGGGCGCCGGAATGCGCCGCGGGGTTGCCGTCGCTGGACGCGGGCACTACCCGACGGTAGCCGCCGGGGGTGACAGTCCGGCTGTCAGCTAGCCGTCACCCGTCCCTCATGCCCGAGAAGCCACTTCTTCACGTCCAGGCCCCAGCGGTATCCGCCGAGCGAGCCGTCGGTGCGCAGCACCCGGTGGCAGGGCACGAACAGCGCGGCGGCGTTGCGCGCGCAGGCCGCCGCGGCGGCCCGGATCGCCGCCGGTCGCCCGGCCAGCGCGGCGAAGCCGGTGTAGGTGACCGGGTCGCCGGCCTTCACGTCGCGCAGCACCTCCCAGGCGTGCGTCAGGAACGCGCCGCCGGTGTGCTGCTCCACCGCTACCGTGTCGATGGCGGCCAGGTCACCGTCCAGATAGGCCCGGACGGCAGCGGTCACCGGACCGAGGTCGGCCCGCTCCCGCAGCTCGCCGCGCAGGCTCGGATGCATCAGCGGCAGCAGGACCGCCGGGTCGGCGGTGAAGCCCGCCGCGCGTACCGCCCCGTCGGGGCCGGCGAGCACGCTCAACGGGCCGGCGGGGGTTTCGATGACGGTGCTGTCCACAGTGCTCATGCTGCTCTCCAGAGTCGGATGGTCGCGTACGACCGCCAGGGGCGCCAGCGGTCGGCGTACGCGGACAGGGTCTTCGGGTCGTCGGACAGGCCGAGCGCTGCTGCGCCACGGCGTACGCCCAGGTCGGTGGTGAGCGCGACATCGGGGTCGCCGAGTGCGCGCATGGCCAGGTAGCCGGTGGTCCACGGGCCGATGCCGGGCACCGCGGCCAGGAGCCGGACCGTCTCCTCCCGGTCGCCTCCGGGTTCCAGGTCGAGTTCGCCGTCGGCGACCGCGCGGGCCAGCGCGCGGAGCGTCTCCCGGCGGGCCGCCGGCATCCGGAACGCCGTGTCCGGCGCCGCGAGCACCTCCGCCGGACCGGGGAACGCCACCAGGCCGTCCGCCGGGTCGTCGGCACCCGCCCCGCTCGCCGTCCGGGTGGCGGAGAGCAGGCGGGTGAGCGTGGTCCGTGCCGAGGCCAGCGAGACCTGCTGGGTGGCGACGGCGCGGACGGCCAGCTCGAAACCGTCTACGGCGTGCGGCAGCCGGACGCCGGGCTCGGCCGCGACGGCCGGGGCCAGCGCCGGGTCGGCGGCCAGTGTGGCGTCCACCGCTACCGGGTCGGCGTCCAGGTCGAGCAGGCGGCGGCAGCGGGCCACCGCGGGAGCCAGGTCACGCATGTCGGCCAGCCGCAGCGTGGCGTCGATGTGGCCGTCGGCGGGGGTCAGCGCCACCGTGGCGGGACCGTGCGGCAGGCGCAGCCCCCGGTGGTAGGTGCCGTCGCGGACCACCTCGACGCGGGGCAGTGCGCGCAGCGCGAGGAAGTCCAGCAGCGCGCCCGCGTGCAGCGGGGGCCGGTACGCCAGCCTTAGCGAGAGCGTGCCCGCCCCGGTGGTCGCCGCCGGGCCACGTCGGCCGGCCCGCAGCTCGGACGGCGTGCCGCCGTAGACCTCGCGGACCGTGTCGTTGAACTGCCGGACGCTGCCGAACCCGGCGGCGAAGGCCACCTCGGCCAGGCCGAGGCCGGTGGTCTCGATCAGGATCCGGGCGGTCTGCGCGCGCTGGGCCCGGGCCAGCGCCAGCGGGCCGGCGCCCAGCTCGGCCCGGAGCATCCGGTGCAGGTGCCGCTCGGTGTAGCCCAGCCGGGTGGCCAGCCCGGGCACCCCGTCCCGGTCCACCACGCCGTCGGCGATCAGCCGCATGGCGCGACCGACCAGGTCGGCCCGGACGTCCCACTGGGGCGAGCCCGGTGCCGCGTCCGGCCGGCACCGGCGGCACGCCCGCAGCCCGGCCCCCTGCGCGGCGGCGGCGGACGGGAAGAACCGGACGTTCTGCCGCTTCGGCGTCATCGCCGGACAGGACGGCCGGCAGTAGATCCCGGTCGACGTCACGCCGGTGTAGAACCAGCCGTCGAACCGCGGGTCGCGGCTGTCGACGGCTCGGTAGCACCGCTCGAAGTCCAGTTCCATGCCACGATCCTGCCTCGCAGCTCCGACGCTCGGCTGGCGGGATTCAGACATGACGTGCGGCAGTCGCGCCCGCCCGGGGAAGTGGCGGTATCCCGAGCCCCGGGACACCGCCACATCGGCGAGGTGGCGTGGATCATGACCGGCGGACCCGAGAAAGTGTCGTAAGTGGTCGGTAGCGTCCCGCCACCAACTCAAGAAGAGGTGCGGGGCATGGCGAGCGTGGCCGGGCGGGGTGTCCGCTGATGCGATCGGGGCGAGCACCGTTGGACGCCGCGGTGGTGGAGGGCTTCTACGAGCGGATGCGGGTGGTGGCGCCGGCCGCGTACGGCGCGATCGAGCGTGATCGGGCCGGTGACCCCGGTCGCCCCTTCGCGAACACCGCCTGCGGGCGGCTGGCCGGCTCCCTCGACCCGGACGGGCTGCGCGCGCTCGGCATGTGGGCCCACCACTGGTGCATGCGCTTCTACGACGACGACACCCGGGTCGGCCTGCGGCTGGTCCGCGAGATCGCCGCGCGCTCCGGCCTGGGCTGGACCGCCGACGAGGTGCGGTGGCTGCTCGACCGGTCGTACGCGGCCGGTCCCGCCGCCGCGCACCGGTTCACGCTGCCGCTCGCGGCCGCGGCGCAGTTGCCGGCCGGTGTGCTGCCCGAGGGCGTCACCGCCGAGGCGTGGCCGGACGACTGGCGTCGGCTGCGGGCCGGCTGACCGCGCCGCCACCGGGCCGCCGTCCCGCCGCCTGCCCGAAGGTCGGCCGGCGTCGTTGTCGGGCTGTCCGCGCCGCCGCCCGGCTGCGGGCGCGGCGATCGACCCGGCATCTGCGCGAGCACCATCGCCGCCACGGCCACCGCGAAACCGGTGAGCTGGACCGGGTCCAGCGCCTCACCGAGCATCACCCAGCCGAGTGCCGCGGCGGTGAGCGGGCTCAGCGCGCCGAGCACCGACACGCGGGACACCGGCAGTCGCGCCGCGCCCCGGAACCACAGCACGTACGCCAGCGCGGTGCCGGCCAGCCCGAGCCACGCGTACCCGAGAAGGGCCAGCCCGTCGGGCACGGGCGGCGCGCCCTCGACGGCGGCGGCGACCGGCACGATCATCAGGCCACCGGCGACGAGCTGCCAGCTCGTCGCGGCGAGGACGCCCGTTTCGGGCGGCCGGCCCCAGCGGCGGGTGAGCACAAGTCCGGCGGCCATCGCCACGGCGCCGGCCAGTCCGGCGGTGACGCCGAGCGGGTCGAGGCCGGCACCTGGGCGCAGCACCACGAGGGCGACGCCGAGCGGGGCGACCGCGGCGGCGACCAGCGCCGGCCGGGTGGGGCGGTCACGGAGCAGCGCGACTGTCAGCACCGCCACCAGCAGTGGCTGCGCGGCGCCGAGGACGGCGGCGGTGCCGCCGGGCAGCCGGTACGCGGCGAGGAACAGCAGCGGGAAGAACACCCCGATGTTCAGCGCGCCGAGCACTGCGGCTCGCCCCCACCAGAGACCGCGTGGTCGTCGGCGGGTCAGGGCGAGCAGCAGCAGACCGGCCGGGAGGGCGCGGATCGCCCCGGCCCAGAGCGGCCGGTCCGGGGGAAGGAGTTCGGCGGTGACCAGGTAGGTGGTCCCCCAGGTGATCGGGGCGGCGGCGGTGAGCGCGACGTCGGTCCAGCGGCGGTTCATGTCGGCCTCTCTCGGCTCTAAGTATCTTAGCGCTAAGCTAATCAGGCCCGAGCGAAAAGGGGAAGTGGGACGTGCGGCACAATCGGCAGCCGTGACAGGCGACGAGGTGGACGCGATCGTCGAGCAGTGGCGGCGGGAACGACCAGGTATGCGGCCCGAGCCGATGGCCGTGTTCGGCCGCATCTACCGGCTGGCCCGGCTGGTCGGCGACGGCCAGGAGAAGGTGTACGCGGGCTGGGGCATCGGCCGGGGCGAGTTCGACGTGCTGGCCGCGCTGCGGCGCTCCGGCTCGCCGTACACGCTGGCGCCGAAGGCGCTCGCCGCCTCGCTGATGCTCACCTCCGGCGGCATGACCGGGCGGCTCGATCGCCTCGAACGCGCGGGCCTGGTGCGGCGCTCCCCGGACCCGGCCGACCGGCGGGCGCTGCGGGTCACGCTCACCGACACTGGCCGCCGGGTGGTGGAGGAGTCGGCCGAGGCCGGGCTCGCGGTGCAGCGGCGGATCCTCGACGCGCTGCCCCCCGCCGACCAGGACCGGCTGGCCGACCTGCTGCGCGCGTTGCTCGCGGCGGCCGAGGCCGGGCCCGCGGATCCGGCACAATGATCGGCACCGTCACCGCCCGGAAGGACGCCCATGCCCGCCACCGAACCGACGATCGTCGCCACCAGCATGGGTTTCGCCAGCCGTCGCCGTGGCCCCTGGGACGCGCGGCCCAGCGCCCTGTTCGACCTGATGGCCGAACTTGCCGGGGCCGGTGACGCGCCCCGCGTCTGCTACCTCGGCCAGGCCACCGGCGACCAGCCGACCGGGTTCACCGTCTTCTACGGCGCCTTCGCCGGCACCCGGTTCCGCGCCTCCCACCTGGCGCTCTATCCGATGCCCAACGTCGAGGACATCCGGGCGCACCTGCTCGCGCAGGACGTCATCTGGGTCGGCGGCGGCAGCGTGGCGAACCTCTGCGCGGTGTGGCGGGTGCACGGCCTGCCGGAGATCCTGCACGAGTGCTGGCAGGCCGGAGTGGTGCTCGGCGGGGTCTCCGCCGGCTCGATCTGCTGGCACACCGGCGGCGCCACCGACAGCTACGGTCCGACGCTGCGGCCCTTCACCGAAGGGCTGGGCTGGCTCCCGTACGGCAACGGCGTGCACTACGACAGCGAGGAGCAGCGCCGCCCGCTGATGCACCGGCTGGTCGCCGACGGCACGCTGCCGGCGAGCCACTGCACCGACGACGGCGTGGGGCTGATCTACCGGGGCACCCGGCTGGCCGAGGCGGTGGCGGACCGTCCCGGCGTGGCCGCGTACGAGCTGGTCCGCGCCGAGGACGGCACCGCCCGGGAGACCCGGATCGAGCCGCGCCTGCTGTCCGCCGAGCCGGAGTGACAGGCTTCGCGGACCTGCCTGCCCGGCGCGGCCGGCGAAGCGCGTAAGCTGGTTCGTCGTGAGTCTCACCATCGGCATCGTCGGCCTGCCCAACGTGGGCAAGAGCACCCTGTTCAACGCGCTGACCAAGAACGACGTGCTCGCCGCGAACTACCCGTTCGCCACCATCGAGCCGAACGTCGGCGTGGTCGGGCTGCCCGACGAGCGGCTGGCCAAGCTGGCCGAGATCTTCTCCTCGCAGAAGGTGCTGCCGGCGCCGGTCTCGTTCGTCGACATCGCCGGCCTGGTCCGGGGTGCCTCCAAGGGGCAGGGCCGGGGCAACGCGTTCCTCGCCAACATCCGGGACGCCTCGGCGATCTGCCAGGTGGTGCGCGCCTTCTCCGACCCGAACGTGGTGCACGTCGACGGCAAGGTCTCCCCGGCCGACGACATCGAGACGATCAACACCGAGCTGATCCTCGCGGACATTCAGACGCTGGAGAAGGCGCTTCCCCGGCTGGAGAAGGAGGCCAAGCTCCGCAAGGACCGGGCCGCCGCGGTCGAGGCAGCGAAGAAGGCGGTCGAGGTCCTCGACAACGGCGTGACGCTGTACGCGGGCGCCGCCGCCGCGAAGGTCGAGCTGGAACACCTGCGTGAGCTGCACCTGCTCACCACCAAGCCGTTCCTCTACGTCTTCAACGTCGACGAGGCCGAGCTGGGCAACGACGAGTTCCTCGACGAGCTGCGCGGCCTGGTCGCCCCCGCCGAGGCGATCTTCATGGACGCCAAGATCGAGTCCGAGCTGGTGGACCTGCCCGAGGACGAGGCCCGCGAGCTGCTGGAGTCGATCGGGCAGTCCGAGCCCGGCCTGAACCAGCTCGTCCGGGTGGGCTTCCGGACGCTCGGGCTCCAGACGTACCTGACGGCCGGCCCCAAGGAGGCGCGGGCCTGGACCGTCCCGGTCGGCGCGACCGCGCCGGAGGCCGCCGGGGTGATCCACAGCGACTTCCAGCGCGGCTTCATCAAGGCCGAGGTGGTCTCCTACAACGACCTGGTCGAGGCCGGATCGATGGCGGCGGCCAAGGCCGCCGGCAAGGTCCGGATCGAGGGCAAGGAGTACGTCATGCAGGACGGCGACGTGGTGGAGTTCCGCTTCAACGTCTGAGTTCGGTCTGTTGTCACAGGTCAGGAGATGCCGCCGTCGCTGCGTAACAGTTGGCCGTTGATCCAGCCCCCGTCGGGTGAGCACAGGAACGCGACGAGGTTCGCACAATCCCGCGGGCGTCCGAGGCGACCGAGCGGCGTGGCCCGTAGGACGGCATCCTTGATCTCCGCGGTCATCCAGCCGGTGTCGGTTGGACCCGGATCGATGGCGTTGGCGGTCACGCCGAGGTGGGCCAGTTCTTGAGCAGCGGCCAGGGTGATCCGATCGAGAGCGCCTTTGCTGGCTCCGTAGGGAAGGTTGCCGACGGTAGCGTCACTGGTGAGGCTGACGATGCGTCCCGTGCCATGTGCCCCTCGGAACCGTCGGGCGTACTCGCGAATCAAGAGCCAGCTCGCCCGGGTGTTGACCGCGAAGTGACGGTCGAAGCTCTCGATGCTGGTGTCGAGCAGGCCTGATTTCACGCTCTCGCAGTGGGCGAGGACGAGCGCGCTGACCGAGCCCAGCTCTCGCTCCACGGCCTCGAAGATGTCAGCCGTGGTGTGAGGATCAGCGAGGTTAGCCTCGACTGCGACAGTTCTTGCCCCATGCTCGGCGGCCTGGCTGCTGAGCTGCGTCATGGCCTCGGGATCGGCTCCCCAGGGCATCCGCTCGTCGTACGGGGTCCAGTAGGTGAAGCCGACATCCCAGCCGGTCCGAGCCAGCGTCACCACCACCGATGCAGCGATGCCGGCGCTGCGGCCGGCACCGGTCACCAGGGCGACGGGTCGATGCTGTTGGTCCCTGCCGTCCGTAAGAGACATTCGTGGTCGCACCCCCTCGACGCACCATCCTTGCTGCCCGCCCGAAGGCCGTCATCGGAATTACCCGGCCACCACAGCAGTGCCGGCGATGCACCGCGACGGCGCTCCCGCAGTCTCCTCGTCCACGGGGTCATGGTCCCGCACCCGGACGCGGGAACACCCGTGGGCCGGCCCTCGGTGTGGCCTGACCGATGTCTTCCCGGCGCCGTGCTGGTCTGTACGCCGAGTACCGACCCACGGGAGGCTGGCACGATGCGCAAACTGACCTTCGGCATGAACGTGAGCCTGGACGGCTACGTCGCCGCGCCCGGCGACGACCTCGGCTGGGGTGCGCCGAGCGACGAGTTGTTCCAGTGGTGGTCCGACCGGGTGGGGGCGACAGGCACGGCGCTCTACGGGCGGCGACTGTGGGAGGCGATGAGCTCCCACTGGCCGACCGCCGACCAGCAGCCGGGCGTCACACCGGCCCAGGTCGAGTTCGCCGGCCGCTGGCGGGACATGCCGAAGGTGGTGTTCTCCTCGACGACCAGGCCGGTCGACTGGAACACCCGCCTGGTCACCGGCGACGCGGTCACCGAGATCACCCGGCTAAAGGCCGAGGACGGCGGTCCGATGGACATCGGCGGCGCCACACTCGCCGCTGCGGCCATGCGGGGCGGGCTGATCGACGAGTACGTGCTCGTCACCCACCCGGTTCTGGTGGGTGACGGCAAGCCGTTCTTCACGGCCCTGGACAACTGGGTGAACCTGGCCCTGGTGGAGACCCGGACGTTCCCGGGCGGTGTGCTCCTGACGAGGTACGAGACCAGGCGCTGAGGTGACGCTCCACCAGGGCAGGTCGACAACCGATGCGCAAACGACCGCCGGCCCGCGTCCTGCGGACCGGCGGTCGCTGTGTGCGTAACCGTCAGGCGTTGGCCCGGCGGATGGCCGCCATGCCCCCGACTGCGGCCGCCGCCGCCACCAGGGCGGGCCATCCCACCAGCAGGCTGATCTGGTGCTGGCTGCTCAGCCACTGCCAGATGGCGCCGAACCAGCCCTGCCAGGTGATCAACGCGACGAGCAGGCCGGTCACCAGGATCAGCGCCGCACCGGCGCCGAGCAGGCCGTTCATGCCGAACCGGACGTACCAGACGGATACGAAGACGGAGAGGAAGTTCAGGAACAGGAACGGCACCGCGTAGACGGCGATCTGCAACAGCCCGTTGTCGACGTCGATGTACGGGATCCGGAAGAACCGGAGCTCGATCCCGAAGCCGCCGGTGGCGCCCTCGATCAGGTTGAGCAGGTAGAGCAGGACGCCGTAGACGACCGCCTGCACCACGTTGACGAGCACTGTGGCGAGGTAGAAGGTGCGCCGGGTGACGCCCATGCCGAGCGCGAACGGGAACACCTGGCTGATCGAGGCGGCGGCGATGATCGCGCAGACGATGTAGAGGCTGAGCAGACCGCCTGTGGTGTTCTTGCCCGGCGCCGCCTCGTCGACCGAGGCGAAGATCAGCAGGTTGACGCCGAGCGAGATGGCCATGATGCCCCACGGCCAGTCCAGCTGGCCGACCCGGGCGATGGTGTGCATCCGGGCGACGTCGAGGATGCGGGTCATCGGGTGTTCGTCCTTTCCGTCGTCAGGCGCACCACGGCCTGCTGGAGCGACAACGGTGCCAGGTCGATGCCGAGCTTCCTGGCGCGCATCCGTTCGGCGTTGTCGAACGACCCGCGCAGCGACGCGCGGACCGCGCCGCCGAGCTGCCCGCGGTGCAGCACCCGGTGTGCGGCGGCGAACTCGTCCACCGCCCCGGCCGGGCCGGACGCCTCCATCACCTCGCCGCGCAACTCGTCGCTGGGCGCGTCGAGCAGCAGCTTGCCGCGGTCGAGCAGCAGCACGTGCTCGATCAGGTCGGCCACCTCGTCGATGAGGTGTGTGGAGAGCACGACAGTGCGCGGATTCTCGGCGTAGTCGGCGAGGAGCCGGTCGTAGAAGAGCTGCCGGGCGACCGCGTCGAGACCGAGGTACGGCTCGTCGAAGAAGGTCAGCGGCGCCCGTGCGGCCAGTCCGATCGTCACGCCCAGCGCGGACAGCATGCCGCGGGACAGCTTGCGCACGTTGCGCTTGCGCGGCAGGTCGAAGTCATCCACGAGGGACTGCGCGAAGTCCTCGTCCCAGTTGGGGAACAGCCGCCTGGCCAGGCTCAGGACGTGCCGGACCTGGTAGGTCGTGGGGTACGTCTGGCTCTCCTTGATGAAGACCACCCGCGACAGTGCCCGCTCGTTCTCGTACGGGCGCTCGCCGAAGAGCGTGAGGTCCCCGCTGATGCCGTTGTCCTGGCCGGTGATCAGCTGCATCAGCGTCGTCTTGCCGGCGCCGTTGCGTCCGAGGAGGCCGTAGATCTTGTTGCCCGTCAACGTGAAGGTGACGTCGTCGAGAGCGGTCACCTCACCGAACCGCTTCGTGAGGCCGGCTGCCGCCACGACGCTCATCGCTGTTCCTCCCCTGTCTCGATGAGCTTCTTCAGCTCCTCGGTGCCGATGCCCAACTTGCGTGCCTCCTCGATGAGGGGCCGCACGTACTGGTCGGAGAACTCGCGCCGGCGGCGTTCCCGGAGTGTTTCGACGGCCCCCGTTGCCACGAACATTCCGATCCCCCTGCGTTTGTAGAGAATCCCGTCATCGACCAGGCGGTTGATCCCCTTGGCGGCGGTCGCCGCGTTGATCCGGTGGAACGCCGCCAGCTCGTTCGTCGACGGCACCTGGGTCTCCTCCGCGAGCGTCCCGTCGATGATCGAGTTTTCGATCAGCTCCGCGATCTGGACGAAGATCGGCCGCCCGTCATCCATCCCGGTTCTTCGGTTCATTACTCATGTAACTAACCGTCGCACCTGGGCGCCGGAACCGTCAAGTGCCTTCGGGTACGCGCGGCGGCACGCGGGCTCGCTAGGGTTCGCGCCGTGGAACTGAGGATCGACGAGAGTACGCGCCAGGTACGGAAGTTCGTCTGCGGCTGTTGCGACACCGCCGCGGAGCGGACCTGGGCCCACATCCGCACCGGTGACGCGACGGTGTCCGTCTACTTCGCGAGCTGCTACCACCACGACGGCGTGCACGAGGTCTGGATCGACGCGATCCTGGGCAGCTGGGGCCGCGACGACTTCGACGACCACGTCACCTTCGGCTGCCGGGTCGGGCCGGTGGCCGGCTCGCCGGGGCCGGCCGCGACGCTCGTCAACGGTGGTGAGGTCGCGGGGGACAGCCCGATCTTCGGCCGCAAGCTCAGCCGCGAGGAGGGCCTGACCCATCCCCGGCTCGCCGAGTTCTGGCAGATGGTCGACCTGATCCTGGAGCGGGACGCCCTGGTACGCCGCCACCTGGTCGGCACCTGACCAACCCGGTGATCAAGGGGTTTACGTCACCCGGACCACGCCGACCGGACACAAACTCCTTGATCACCGGGGCGAGGGCGCGGGAGGAGGGAAGGGGGGTCAGATCCTAGGGCTGCGGCGTTCGATCAAGGTCACGTCTCGCCAGGTGCCGTGGTGGCGGCCTACCCGCTCGCGGGTGCCGACGACGCGGAATCCGCACGTCGCGTGCAGCGCGAGACTCGCGGTGTTCTCCGGGAACACGCCGGACTGGATGGTCCAGATCCCGGCCGCCTCGGTGGAGGCGATCAGCGCCTCCAGCAGGGCCCGCCCGACGCCGCGGCCGCGCGTCCCGGGGTGCACGTAGACGGAGTGCTCCACCACCCCGGCGTAGACGCAGCGGTCGGAGACCGCCGAGCAGGCCACCCAGCCGAGCACGTCGCCGTTCTCGTCGAGCGCCACCCAGCGGTGGCCGGGCAGGCGAGCGGCGGTGAACCGCGTCCAGTCCGGCGGCTCGGTCTCGAACGTGGCGTTACCCTCGGCGATGCCGAGGCGGTAGATCTCCAGCACGGCGCCGGCGTGCGAGTCGTCCATGGCGGCGACTGTGACTGTCATCGGTTCCTCCTGCCGGGGACCGCGCAGACCCCGGCGGCGTCAGCGTAATCGGCGCCGGCCGAGGGCCGAGACGGGATGCCTCGGCCCTCGGCGTGAGCGCTACCGCCGCCGGTAGACGGAGATGTGCGCGCGGCTGTCCGCCTCGAACGGCGTCCGGTCCCAGTCGGCGTACCGCTCGGTGAGCCGCAGCCCGGCCCGCTCCGCCAGTTCGTCGATCTGTTCCGGCCAGGCGTACCGCATGGCGAACGGCTTCAGGTGCACGCCGGAGGCGTCGAAGGTGACGGTCTGCCGCACGAACGTCTGCGCCGCCCGGTCGTACCGGTGCAGGCGGATGGTGGCCGAGTCCTCGGTCACCTCCCGCACCTGGACCTGCTCGTCCCGGTCGAAGTCCGCCGGGTCGGGCACGAAGGTCTCGATGACGAACGCCCCGCCGGGCGCGAGCACCCGGGCGACGTTGCGGAAGCACGCCGCCTGGTGCTCCTCCGAGACCAGGTTGAACAGCGTGTTGAACACCAGGAAGACCAGACGGTACGGCCCGGCGACCGGGACGTCCGACATGTCGCCGATGGTGACGGGCATGTCCGCGCCGCCCGGCTTGGCGCGCAGGTGCGCGACCATCTCCGGGGACGCCTCGACACCCTCCACGGCGAGGCCGCGGGCGGCCAGCGGCAGGGCCACCCGGCCGGTGCCCACAGCCAGTTCGAGCACCGGGCCGCCCTCGGCCAGCGGCGCGAGGAAGTCGACGGCCGGGGCCGGGTCGGGATTGCCGGGGCCGTCGTAGGTGGCGGCCCAGAGCCGGCCGAACAGGCCGGGATCGTCGAAGACGGACATCACGCGCCCTCCCGCCGGGCGGAAGGGACGCGACGCGGCGAGAGGTCAGTGACCTCCGCCGGAATGGGGTACGACAAGACGAAGCCTCGATTCGGATGAGGTGACGACGGGTCGGCTGGGCGTCGCAGCGTTCGGCATGGCGGTGCTCCCTCCGGTCGGCTTCGAGGGGTTCAGCAGATCAGCAGCCGTGCCGAGCAGACAACCCGATTAAGCCCGCAGCGCGTCGTCCACTCCGGTCTCCCGGCGGCCGAGGTGCACCGGGTCACGCCCGGTGAGCACGTCCACGGCGGCCTTCACGCACGCGCCGTACTCCCGGGTGGAGCTGATCCGCCACTGGTCGGCGTACCGGCGGGCGGTGTCGTCGCCGACGCCGACGGCCTCGATGCCGGCGTCCCGGCAGAGCGCCACCGCGCGCGGCAGGTGGAACGACTGGGTGACCACTGTGGCCCGCCGGACCCCGAAGACGCGGTGCGCGCGGACGCACGAGTCGTACGTGTCGAATCCGGCGTGGTCCAGCACCGTCTTCTCCGCCGGGACGCCACGCTCGACGAGCCAGCGCCGCATCGCGTCCGGCTCGTCGTAGTCCCAGTCCATGTGGTCGCCGGAGAGCAGGAGCACCTGGACCTTGCCGGCGGCGTACAACTGGCGGGCGATCTCCAGCCGGGCGGCGAGGAACGGCGCCGGCGTGCCGTCCGGCTCCACCTTGGTGCCCAGCACCAGGGCCACCGGTGTCTCCGGCACGTCCGCGGCGTCGAACAGGCGGCCCTCGGCGGCGCCGCGGACCCAGGTCGCGCTGGCGACCGTGGCGGCGCCGAGCAGCATCACGGCGGCGGTGGCGAGCACCAGGAGGCGGCGGAGCAGGCGTACGGCCCCGCCGATGCTCGCCCCGCCAGGCCCGCCATCGCGCCCTCAGCCCCCGCATGGCGGCGATTGTGCCAGGCGGGTCAGGAGATGTGGTGCAGGATCACGTTGTGCACGTGGTGGCTCTTCTGCGCGCCCCGGAACTCGACCTCGTAGGTGTGCGTGCCGACGTGCACCGCGATGGACCCGGTGGAGAAGAACGAACCACCCCAGGACTTGTTGCTCACCACGCTCACGCTGGTGATCTTCGAGTACGGGATGCTGGTGATCGCGTACCGCTTGCCGACGAAGGAGCGGTCCTGGATGATCACCCGCCGGTCGGTCAGGCCGATGAAGCCGGTGCCGGTGCCGACCGCGTCGTAGACGGCGATGATCTGCTCACCGGGCAGCAACCCGCTCTGGATCTGCTGGAACTGTTCCTTGCGGTCGTACGTGGGGCCAGACATGCACCCGAGGGTAGGCGGGGCGTGCCAGCCGATCAGGGCTCGGTGACCGCGCGGACCGCGTCCTCGATGCGCGCCGCGAGCAGAACCTCACCCTCGGTAAGTGGCTCGCCGTCGTCGTGCCCGAGTCTGATCTGCGTACGGTCGGCCCGGCGGCTGATCTCGGGGCGCAGCCGCAGCGCGTCGGCGACCACCGCCACCCGCTCGGTGAGCGCGGCGTGCTGGGTGTCGTCGAGGACGATCGTGCGGCGGATCTGTTCGCCCTCGCGCGTCCATCCGGACAGCAGGGCTAGCGCGTCGCTGAGGTAGTCGTGCTTCGCCCGGCCGCTGAACAGCACGCGCATCACCGCACCTCCCAGGCGTCGTTGCCGGCTTGTGGCCAAATCGTCGCCATCCCGTGTCCCAGTCGACGCCCTCTAGTCTCTCGCCGCTCAGATGGTGTGTCCACGCCCACACTTCCGTGTTCTGCTGACCTGACGGCCGACGCAGCTACCCAAACCGCCGATTGATCTGGCACGCTGGTGGCCCGTGCGGACCGAACGGGTTAGCGGAAGCGGGCAGGCCGACCGGCGGGAGCCGAGGGTGGTCGTCGGGGCGGCGATCATCGAGGGTGGCCGGGTGCTGGCATGCGAGCGCTCCGCGCCCCCCGAGGTGGCGGGGCGATGGGAGTTCCCGGGCGGAAAGGTCGAGCCGGGCGAGGCCGAGACCGACGCGCTGGCCCGAGAGTGTGCCGAGGAGCTGGGCGTACGGGTGGCCGTCGGCGCGCGTGTCGGCCGGGACGTACGGATGGCGCACGGCCGGTCCGTGCTGCGCGTCTACGCCGCCCGCCTGCTGCACGGCGACGAGCCCGAGGCCCTGGAGCACGCCGAGCTGCGCTGGCTCTCCGCCGCAGAGCTGGACAGCGTCGACTGGCTGCCGGCCGATGTGCCGATCGTGGCCGCGCTGCGCCCGCTGCTCGACGCCCCCTGAACGACGGCGGCGCGAGCCGGGCCGTCCGGTGAACCGGACAGCCGGCCGGAAACGGGACGAGGGCCCGCGGCTCGTGCCGCCGGCCCCCGCCATCGTCGCGCTGCTGTTCAGTGCTTCGGCTCGTCCTGCTGCGGGTGAGCGAAGTTGAGGTGCTCCGGCGGCAGCGGGAACGTCACGTCGTCGCCGAACGGCGACGGCGCGGCGGCCTTGTTGAACGTCAGTTCGGTCAGCGGCAGCCTGCCGTTGGCGTCCACCGCCGGGGCGGTCGGGTGCGGCACCTCGCGGTGCCAGTTGACGCCCTGCTGGGCCTGACGCTCGGCGGCGCTGTCGTGCGAGCCGCCCGCGTGCGAGTGCACCCCGCCGGCGTGCGAACCGCCGCCGTGCGCGTGCGCCCCGCCCTGCGCCCCTCCGGACGTGACGGCACCGCTCGAATGCCCGCTGGTCGCGCTGGTCTGAGGCACCTGACCCCTCCGGAAGATCTTGTTACCGAGCCACACAAGGGGATCGTACCTGCGGTCGACGACCCGTTCCTTCATGGGGATGATCCCGTTGTCGGTGATCTTGATGTGCTCGGGGCAGACCTCGGTGCAGCACTTGGTGATGTTGCAGAAGCCGAGTCCCATGTCCGACTGCGCGTACTCCCGGCGGTCGGTGCGCGCGTCGAGCGGGTGCATGTCCAGCTCGGCCGCCCGGATGAAGAACCGGGGACCGGAGAACGCCGGCTTGTTCTCGTCGTGGTCACGGATCACGTGGCAGACGTTCTGGCACAGGAAGCACTCGATGCACTTGCGGAACTCCTGCGAGCGCTCGACGTCGACCTGCTGCATCCGGTAGTCGCCGGGCGCCACGTCGGCCGGCGGCGCGAACGCCGGGGTCTCCCGCGCCTTCTCGTAGTTGAACGAGACGTCGGTGACCAGGTCCCGGATCACCGGGAAGGTGCGCAGCGGGGTGACAGTGACGGTCTCGGACTCCTCGAACGTCGACATCCGCGTCATGCAGCCCAGCCGCGGCTTGCCGTTGATCTCCATCGAGCACGAGCCGCACTTGCCGGCCTTGCAGTTCCACCGGCACGCCAGGTCCGGTGCCTCGGTGGCCTGGAGCCGGTGGATCACGTCGAGGACCACCTCGCCCTCGTTCACCTCGACGGTGTAGTCCTTCAGGTCGCCGCCGGTCTCGTCGCCCCGCCAGATGCGGAACTGGCGCTTACTTCCCATCAGTTGTTCGCCTCCTCGGTGAGGGCGTCGAACTCGGCGAGTTCCTCGTCGGTCAGGTACTTGGCCAGCTCGGCCCGGTCGAACAGTCCGATCAGCTCCGGCCGCATCTTCGGCAGCGGCTTGTGGGTCAGCCGGACCGTGTCGCCGTCCAGCGAGCAGACCAGGTTGACGCTCCGCCACTTCGGGTCCATCGCCGGGTAGTCCTCCCGGGTGTGCCCGCCGCGCGACTCCTGCCGCTCCAGCGCCGCCTTCGCGGTGCACTCCGAGACCACGAGCATGTTGCGCAGGTCCAGCGCCAGGTGCCAGCCCGGGTTGTAGCGCCGGCCGCCGACCGCGCTGACCTTCGCCACCCGCTCCCGCAGCTCGGCCAGCCGGGCGAGCGCGTCGGCCAGCTCACCCTCGCGCCGGATGATGCCGACCAGGTCGCCCATCACCACCTGGAGGTCCTGCTGGAGCTGGTACGGGCTCTCACCGGTGTCCCGCTGCAACGGCGCCAGCGCCGTCTCCACGGCGGCCTCCACCGCCGCCACCGACACCGCCGGGCGGGTGGTGAGCTGATCGGTGTACGTGGCCGCGTGCCCGCCCGCGCGCTTGCCGAAGACCAGCAGGTCGGACAGGGAGTTGCCGCCGAGCCGGTTGGAGCCGTGCATGCCGCCGGACACCTCACCGGCGGCGTAGAGCCCGCGCACGGTGCCGTACGCCGCGCCGGAGTCCGGGTCCACCTCGACGCCGCCCATCACGTAGTGACAGGTCGGGCCGACCTCCATCGGCTCCTTGGTGATGTCGACGTCGGCCAGTTCCTTGAACTGGTGGTACATCGACGGGAGGCGGCGGCGGATCTCCTCGGCCGACTTACGGGAGGCGATGTCCAGGTAGACGCCGCCGGCCGGCGTACCCCGGCCCTCCTTGACCTCGCTGTTGATCGCGCGTGCGACCTCGTCGCGGGGCAGCAGCTCCGGCGGACGCCGGTTGTTGTCCGGGTCGGTGTACCAGCGGTCCGCCTCCTCCTCGGTCTCCGCGTACTGCTTGCGGAACACGTCGGGCACGTAGTCGAACATGAACCGCTTGCCCTCGGAGTTCTTCAGCACGCCGCCGTCGCCGCGTACCGACTCGGTGACCAGGATGCCCTTCACCGAGGGCGGCCAGACCATGCCGGTCGGGTGGAACTGGAGGAACTCCATGTTGATCAGCGTGGCCCCGGCGCGCAGCGCCAGCGCGTGGCCGTCGCCGGTGTACTCCCACGAGTTCGAGGTGACCTTGTAGGAGCGTCCGACGCCGCCGGTGGCCAGGACCACCGCGGGCGCCTCGAACAGGACGAACTCGCCGGACTCGCGGTAGTAGCCGAACGCCCCGGCGACCCGGTCGCCGTCGAGCAGCAGTTCGGTGATCGTGGTCTCGGAGAAGACCCGGATCCGCGCGTCGTAGCTGCCGAACTCCTGCTTGTCCTCCTGCTGGAGCGAGACGATCTTCTGCTGGAGCGTACGGATCAGCTCCAGGCCGGTCCGGTCGCCGACGTGCGCCAGGCGCGGGTACTCGTGGCCGCCGAAGTTGCGCTGCGAGATCTTCCCGTCCTTGGTGCGGTCGAACAGCGCGCCGTACGTCTCCAGCTCCCAGATCCGCTGCGGCGCCTCCTTGGCGTGCAGCTCGGCCATCCGGAAGTTGTTGAGGAACTTGCCGCCGCGCATGGTGTCCCGGAAGTGCACCTGCCAGTTGTCGCGCGAGTTCACGTTGCCCATCGCGGCGGCGGCGCCGCCCTCGGCCATCACCGTGTGCGCCTTGCCGAACAGCGACTTCGAGATGATCGCGGTCTTCTTGCCGGCCAGCCGGGCCTCGATCGCCGCGCGCAGGCCGGCGCCACCGGCCCCGATCACGACGACGTCGTAGTGGTGTCGTTCGATTCGCGTCTCAGTCATGTCCAGGCTCTCAGTTGATGAACCGCAGGTCGTTGATCCAGCCGGCGGCGACCGCCATCACGTAGAAGTCGGTGAGTGCCAGGGTGCCGAGGGTGATCCAGGCGAGCTGCATGTGCCGGACGTTCAACCAGGACACCCCGGTCCACGCCTTGTAGCGCATCGGGTGCTTGGAGAAGTGCTTGAGCCGCCCGCCGATGATGTGCCGGCAGGAGTGGCAGGAGATCGTGTACGCCCACAGCATCACCACGTTGCCGATCAGGATGATGTTGCCCAGGCCGAAGCCGAAGCCCTCGGGGGAGTGGAAGGCCAGGATCGCGTCCCAGGTGTTGATCAGCGAGATGATCGCGGCGGCGTAGAAGAAGTAGCGGTGCAGGTTCTGCCCGAGCAGCGGGAACCGCGTCTCGCCGCTGTACGACTGGTGCCCGTCCGGCACCGCGCAGGCCGGCGGCGACAGCCAGAACGACCGGTAGTACGCCTTGCGGTAGTAGTAGCAGGTCAGCCGGAACAGCAGCAGGAACGGCAGGGTGAGCGCCGCGTCCGGGATGATCCACCAGCCGGGCAGGAACTGGCCGAAGTGCGAGGAGCCCTCGACGCAGCGGTCGGTGACGCAGGGGGAGTAGAACGGCGTCAGGTAGTGGTACTGCTCCACCCAGTACCACTTGTGCATGAAGACCCGGACCGTCGCGTAGATGACCCACGCGCTGAGCCCCACCACTGTGATCAGCGGGGCGATCCACCATCTGTCGGTCCGCAACGTCTTCGCCGCGATGGCGGCGCGTGCCCGCCCTCCCCGCGGCTGCGGTCTCGGCGTCCTGGCCGACGTAGTTGTCATCTGAGTCATCTCCCTGACGTCACTGTCACGTCCTGCGCACGCGCGAGGCCACACCGGCGAACCGGTGCGGCTAAGTGACACACGTTACGCCGATCTTCACGGCCCGGCCGCGCAACGCAGTGTCCCGTGTGTCCCGCAGCTTGGAAAGAGTCAGTTCATGATCAATGTGGCGGGTCGGCCGAACGGTGCGCCGACCGGTGGCGTGGTGCGCCCGGCGGCGCGCCGGGTCACCCGGACGCGCCGCCGGTGAAGTGCCACGAGGACAGCCGCAGCGCCGGTGTCTCGTACCAGGAGCCGTCGATGCGGGCAGGCTGGCGGACCGCCGTCCGGCCCAGGCCGAGCACCCGGCCCGGCCCCAGCGCCCGGGGGTACGACTCGGTGAACCGGAAGTCGCGCACCGCGCGGGTCGGCACGCCGTCCTCGACCAGCCACACCCCGTTGCGGGTCAACCCGGTGACCACGAGCTGCTTCGGGTCCAGCACGCGGGTGTACCAGAAGTCGCTGACCAGCAGCCCGCGCCGCATCCCGGCCACCAGCGCGGCGGTGTCCGGGTCGCCCACCGCCCCGGTCACGCCCGCGCTCACCGGTCCGGCGGCGACGGCCGCGCCTGCCACGCCCGCCGTGCCCGTCAGCAGGCGGACGTTGTGCGGGATCGGGCCGAACGTCGCGCTACCCGGCATGCCGTGCCCGGTGGACCCGGCTCCCGCCTCGGCGCCGCCGCGCCTGTCGTACGCCACCGCCCCTGTGGTGCCGCCCTCGACCAGCGGCAACGCCCGCCGGGGCGTGCCCTCCAGGTCGAACGGCAGTGTGCCGGCGTGCAGCGGGTCGTCCACGAGCGTCACCGCCGGGTCGAACTGGGCGGTGCCCGGCTCGGCGAAGGACTGCCGTTCGGCGTAGCGCTTGCCGTTGAAGCCGTACCAGGCCAGGTTCTGGAGCAGGTCGGCGACGGCAGCCGGTTCGAGCACCACCTCGTAGTGCCCGGGCGGCAGCTCGACCGGGTCGGCAGCGGCGCGCGCCTTGGCCGCCGCGCGGGCGCCGAGCGCCGCGCCGTCGAGATCGGCCAGCCGGTCGGCGCAGAGCCGGGCCACCCCGTCGGCGCCGCCGGCGCGGGCGATGCCGTCCATCGCCGCCTCGGCCGCCCGGCCCGCAGCCGTGTGCCCGGCCGAGTTGGCGAACGCCCCCGACCGGTACGAGGTGCGGCAGTAGCCGGCCGCCTCCAGCCCTTCGACCGCGTCCACGAACGCGCGTACCCGCTCGGCCCGCTCGTCGGGCGAGGCGAATGCGGTGTCCTCGTCGACGGCCGGGCCGGACGGCACAGGCGTCGGGGCGGTGAGTCCCGGCCAGGCCGGGTCGGGCGGCGCGAGCCGGGCCGCGGCCCGGGTCCGCTCGACCAGGGCGGCCAGCCCGTCGGCGTCGACCCGGCTGCCGCTGCCGGTAGCGGTCCGCCCGTCCACGTGCAACCGCAGGTGTACGGCGACACCGGTCTCGGACACGTTCTGGTGGATGAACGAGTTGGCGAACCGGGTCAGCGCCAGGTCGGAGCGGGTCACCAGCACCTCGGCCTCGGCGGCCGGACCGGCCGTGTGCCGGACCAGGTCCACCACCCCGGCCGCGATCTCCAGCTCGGCGTTCATGCCGCGCTCGCTCATGCCCGCACCCCCACCCGGACGCCGCGGAACCGGGCCGGCGCGGCCGGGTGGCCGGTGTGCCCGACCTGGCCGGGCTGCCCCTTCCCGCAGTTGGGCGTGCCCCAGGCGACCGTCTCCGAGGAGAGCATGTCCATCGAGCGCCAGAAGACCGGCCCGATGCCGGTGTAGGTGGGGTTGCGCAGCATCCGCCCCCGGCGGCCCTTCTTCACCTCCCAGCCGACCTCGCAGCCGAACTGGAAGTTGAGCCGCTTGTCGTCGATCGACCAGGACCGGTTGATGTCCATCAGCACCCCGTCGTCGGTGGCCGCGATGATCTCGTCGAGCGTGTGCGGGCCGGGTTCCAGGCCCACGTTCGTCATCCGCACCATCGGCAGCCGGGCCCAGCCGTCGGCCCGTACGCTGCCGCCGTAGTCAAGGCCCGCGACGGCGGCCGAGTCCCGGCCGGCGAGCACCCCGACCCACCGCCCCTCGCGGACCGCGTCCCGGGCGACCGCCGGGGAGCCCTCGTCGTCGTAGCCGAAGCTGCCCAGCGCGCCAGGGATGGTCGGGTCGATGGTCACGTTCATCAGCTCGGAGCCGTAGTGCAGCGAGCCGAGGCGGGCCAGGTCGAGCCAGGACGTGCCGGCGAACGCCGCCTCCCAGCCGAGGATGCGGTCCAGCTCGATGGCGTGCCCGACCGACTCGTGGATCTGCAACGCGAGCTGCTCACCGCCGAGGATCAGATCGGTCTCGCCGGCCGGGCAGAGCGGCGCGGTGAGCAGCTCGCGGGACTCCTCGGCGATCCGCGCGGCGTGCGCGGCCAGGTCGAGCGAGGTGACCAGCTCCCAGCCGGTGGTGCCGTACTGCCCGCGGTAGCTCGGATAGGACCGCCGCTGGGTCTCGCCGTCACCGATCGAGGTGGCCGAGATGCCGCCACCGCACTCCCGGATCCGCTGGTCGATCCGGTGGCCCTCGCTGGAGACGAACCACTTCGAGGTGTCCCAGATCTGGTAGAGCCCCTCGGCCAGGTCGGCGCCGTGCTCGCGCATCGTCGCCGTGGCGCGGACCAGCAGGTCGCCCTTGTCCGACAGTGGCACTCCGAGCGGGTCGACGGCGCACTCCGAGGCCCAGCTCGCCACCGCCGCCTCGGCCGGCACCAGGTCGATCGGCGGACCGGGAACCCGCGCGCTCGCGGTGGCGATCGCCGCGGCGCGCCGGCCGGCGTCGCGGGCCGCGGCGTCGGACAGATCGGGTACGGCGTGGAAGCCCCACCCCGATCCGACGAGCGCGCGTACGCCCAGCCCGATGCTCTCGTCCTGGCTCAGCTCCTCGATGTCGCCGTTGCGGGCCGACATCGACTCGTAGCGGCGGTGCATGACCCGGGCGTCGGCGTAGCGGGCGCCCGCGTCGAGAGCGGCCTGGACGGCGGCGGTCGCCGCGTCGAACTCGCTCATGCGCTGTCCTGATGGGTCGCTCGACGCTCGCTCATGCGCCCGACCCTAGGCGAGCGCACCGACATCCGTCAGGGGACGAGATCCGCCGGCCGGATCGTGGCCCGGACGGGCTCGGTCAGCTCCAGCGCGGAACCGGGCTTGGTCACCGACACCTCGCGGTAGTGCCGACCCTGCCGCCGGTGCAGGTGCAGCGTGCCGGTTTCCTGCTCCACCAGCAGGTACCACTCGATCCCCGCGGCGGCGTAGTAGTGCATCTTGAGCACCTTGTCGGTTGCCGCGTTGCCCGGTGAGATGACCTCACACACGAGCCGCACGTCCCGCGCCTCGATCATCGGCTGGTCGAAGTCGATCGGCTCGGTGACGACCAGGTCGGGAATCGGTATGCGGCCTGGCCGGAGCCGGACGTTCACCGTCTCCAGCAGTTCCAGGCCGACGTGCCCGGCCGCGGCCTCCAGCAGGTTGCCGAGGTTCCGCTGGATTCGTTGGTGCCGCGGGGTCGGTGCCGGTGTCACGTGCAGGCTCCCGTCGAAGAGTTCGACGCGTTGCCGCGTCTCGCCGAGGGCGAGGTACTCCTCTTCGGTCCACGGGCCGTCGTGGCCGAACACCGCCGCGGTCATCGTCGCCTCCACCTCGTGCCGACGGGAATCGTCCCTTCGTCGCCGGGACCATCGTCGCACCACAAGTGCGGCGACGAGGCGACGACGGCCAGTCGCGGGCGTGGATGTCCCAGGTGACGGGGGTGCGAGACGGAAACCCAGTCGTTACGCTCAGGCCGCTGACAGGCCGCTCGATGTAGCTTATTTTCGCCTCTGGGGATTTCCTGTAAGTTCTCTTCATCACCGAAGGGGAGGCGGTCAATGGGCAGGTCGGAGGCGGTGCCGTCCGGGGAGCCGGACCGCCCGGAGGTGCCGGAGCAGCGCTCCGGCGACGGGCCCTATCTCCAGGTCAGGGACCTGCGGGTGCGGTTCGACACCGAGGACGGTGTGGTGCGGGCCGTGGACGGTGTGTCGTTCGCTGTGGAGCGGGGTCGCACGCTGGGGATCGTGGGGGAGTCGGGTTCCGGTAAGAGCGTGACGTCGCTGGCGATCCTGGGTTTGCACAACGCGAAGCGGACGGTCATCTCGGGGGAGATCTCGGTGGGTGGGCGTCAGCTGGTGGGGTTGGGTGAGGAGGAGGTGCGGCGGCTGCGGGGCCGGGACATGGCGATGGTTTTCCAGGATCCGTTGTCGGCGTTGCATCCGTACTACTCGGTGGGTAGGCAGATCGCTGAGGCGTACCGGGTGCATCATCCGAGGGCCGGTCGGCGGGAGGCGCGGACGCGGGCGGTGGACATGTTGGGCCGGGTGGGTATTCCGCAGCCGGCGCGGCGGTTCGATCAGTATCCGCATGAGTTCTCGGGTGGGATGCGGCAGCGGGCGATGATCGCGATGGCGTTGGTGAATGATCCGGATCTGCTGATCGCGGATGAGCCGACGACGGCGTTGGATGTGACGGTGCAGGCGCAGATCCTGGATCTGCTTGCCGATTTGCAGGAGGAGTTCCGGTCGGCGATCGTGTTGATCACGCATGACCTGGGTGTGGTCAGTCAGGTGGCTGATGACGTGTTGGTGATGTATGCGGGCCGGGCGGTGGAGCACGGGAGTGTGGAGCGGGTGTTGCGGGCGCCGCAGCATCCGTACACGTGGGGGTTGTTGTCGAGTGTGCCGTCGTTGCACGGTGACGCGGACGCGGACCTGCTGCCGATTCCGGGTAACCCGCCCAGTCTGATCAACCTGCCGTCGGGGTGTGCGTTTCATCCGCGGTGCCGGTGGGCCGACGTGAACGGCGACCGGTCCCGCACCGAGGTGCCCGAGCTGCGGGAGGCCGGAGCGCCGGGTCACCTGGTCGCCTGCCATCTGTCGGCGGGGGATCGGGAGCGGATCTACCGCGACGAGGTAGCCCAGGTGGGGGTGGCCCGATGAGTGCTGACCGGGACACGACGGGCGCGGTCGACGGCCGGCGGGGTGAGGCCGTCCGTGCGGTGCCGGTCGGCGAGCCGCTGCTGTCGGTGCGGGGCCTGACCAAACACTTCCCCGTCCGGCAGGGCCTGCGCAGCACGGGTGCGGTGCGGGCGGTGGACGGGTTGGACTTCGACGTGCGGCCGGGCGAGACCCTCGGGCTGGTGGGGGAGTCGGGGTGTGGGAAGACCACGACCGGGCGGATGCTGGTCCGGCTGTTGGAGCCCACCGCCGGGTCGATCACCTTCGCGGGGCGGGACATCACCCACGCGGGGCGTGGTGAGCTGCGCGGGTTGCGGCAGGACCTGCAGATCATCTTCCAGGACCCGTACGCGTCGCTGAACCCCCGCCACACGGTGGGGCGGATCGTGGCGATGCCGTTGCAGGTCAACCGCATCACCCCACCCGGCGGCGTCAAGAAGCGGGTGCAGGAACTCCTGGAACTGGTCGGGTTGAATCCGGAGCACTACAACAGGTATCCGCACGAGTTCTCCGGCGGGCAACGCCAGCGCATCGGCATCGCCCGCGCCCTCGCCCTCAAACCCAAACTCATCGTCGCCGACGAACCCGTCTCCGCCCTCGACGTGTCGATCCAGGCGCAGGTCATCAACCTGCTACGCAGCCTGCAACGCGACCTCGACCTGGCGTTCGTGTTCATCGCCCACGACCTCGCCGTCGTGCGGCACTTCTGCCACCGCGTCGCCGTCATGTACCTCGGCAAGATCGTCGAGATCGGCGACCGCGACACCATCTACACGCGGCCACAGCACCCCTACACCCGGGCGCTGCTGTCCGCGATCCCCGACGTCACCACCCTCGGCCCCGCCGGACGGATCCGTCTCACCGGCGACGTGCCCACGCCACTCAACCCGCCGTCGGGCTGCCGCTTCCGCACCCGCTGCTGGAAAGCCACCGACCGGTGCGCCACCGAAGAACCGGCGCTGACCACCCGGGACGACGGCCGGCAGCTCGCCGCCTGCCACTACCCGGAGAGCGGACCGGTCGGCGTGCCGACCGGCGAACCCGTGGAGGTGTCCCAATGAGCCTGTCGCCGGTCGAGGGCGTCGCGCTCGCCGAGATCGAGTCGCCCGGCGAGGGCGACGAGAGCGGTAAGAAGGAGTTCGTCGGCCGGTCACCCGGCCAGCTCGCCCTCGCGCGGCTCAAGCGGGACCGCACCGCGCTGATCAGCGGCGGCCTGCTGGCGTTCTTCGTGCTCGTCGCGCTCGCCGTGCCGCTCATCGAGGCGCTGTACGGGGTAGGGCCGAAGGAGCAGTTCCAGAGCCGCCTCGACGGCTACGGCATGCCGTTGGGCTACGCCGGCGGCGTGACCGGTGAGCACTGGTTCGGCCTGGAACCCGGTCTCGGGCGGGACATCTTCATCCGGATGGTGCACGGGCTGCGGACGTCGCTGTTCATCGCGTTCGCGGCGGCCGTGCTGACCGCGGTGATCGGTGTGACGCTCGGGACGCTCGCCGGTTACCTGGGCGGCTGGCTGGACACGGTGATCAACTGGATCACCGACCTGACCCTGGCCATGCCGTTCCTGATCATCGCGCTGGCCCTGATGCCGACCGTCGCGCTGCGCTTCTACGGACAGCGCGAGGCCGTGCCGGCGTACTTCCAGATCGGTGTGCTCATCGCGATCTTCGCCCTGTTCGGCTGGACCGGTACGGCCCGGCTGGTGCGGGGTCAGATCATCGCGCTGCGCGAACGCGAGTTCGTGGAGGCGGCGCGGGCCAGCGGCGCGGGCCTCGGGCACATGCTGTTCCGCCAGTTGCTGCCGAACGCCTGGGCGCCGATCCTGGTCGCCTTCTCGCTGGCGGTGCCGCAGTACATCACCAGCGAGGCCGCGCTGTCGTTCATCGGCGTCGGCCTCACCGACGAGACGCCGAGCTTCGGCCGCATGATCTACCGCAGCCTCGACTACCTGCAGACCGACCCGGCGTACGTCTTCTTCCCGGGCATCACCATCTTCGCGCTCGTGTTCGCCTTCAACCTCTTCGGTGACGCGCTGCGCGACGCGCTCGACCCGAAGTCGTCCCGGTAGGAGGCCGGCCCATGACGCGATTCCTCATCCGCCGGCTGCTGTCCGCCGCGCTCACGCTGTTCGCGGTGAGCGTGCTCAGCTTCCTGATGTTCTTCGCGCTACCCCGCGACCCGGTCACCGGCATGTGCCCGAAGAACTGCAACCCGGAGCGACTGGAGCGGGTCCGCCAGGAGCTGGGCCTGCGTGACCCGCTGATCAGCCAGTACGCCGGCTACATGAAGGGCATCTTCACCGGCCGGGACCTGGGCAGCGCCCAGGGCGGCCGGTGCGACGCCCCCTGCCTCGGCTGGTCGTACGTGTCGAACGAGGCGGTCTCCGACACCATCGCCCGGGTGCTGCCGGTGACGCTGAGCATCGTCATCCCGGCGGCGATCCTCTGGCTGCTGCTCGGCGTCGGCCTGGGCATGCTCTCGGCGCTGCGCCGGGGCAGCTGGCTGGACCGGGCGGCGATCGGCTTCTCGCTCACCGGCGCCTCGTTGCAGCTCTACTTCGTCGGCGCGGTGCTGCTCATCGTCTTCGTCTACAACCTGCGCCTGCTGCCGGTGCCCAGCTACACCTCGTTGTTCGACAATCCGTTGAAGTGGACGAGCGGGCTGGTGCTGGCGTGGGTGGCGCTGGCGTTCCTCTTCTCCGCGATCTACGCGCGACTGTCCCGGGCGCAGATGCTGGAGACGCTCTCGGAGGACTTCGTCCGGACCGCGCGGGCGAAGGGCCTGGCCAAACGCAAGGTGTACGGCCGGCACGCGCTGCGAGCCGCGATCACACCGGTGGTGACGATCGCCGGTCTGGACGTGGGCGGAGCGCTGGGCGGCACGGTGATCACCGAGACGACATTCGGTCTTAACGGGATGGGGCGTACCGCTGTCGACGCGGTCCGCTCGGGCGACCTGCCGACGATCATGGCGACCGTGCTGATCGCGGCGGTCTTCGTGGTGCTGGCGAACGTGGTGGTGGACCTGCTCTACGCGGTGATCGACCCGCGGGTACGGCTCGGCTGAACCGCGACGAAATTTATCGACAACTGTTATCCAACTCGTAGCTTTTCTTCTTTACGATCCTCGGGACGTCGGCGGATGCGCTCGGCGCACGGGTGGAGGAGGTAGGACATGCGACCACGCGCAGCGGCCGCCGCTGGCGGCGCCATCGCACTGGTTGTGGCACTCGGTGCCTGCTCGGAGAACACGGGCGAAGGCACCAAGGTGGACGGCAACCGGCAGCAGACCGGGGTCATCGCGACCGACCCCAAGGACTCGCAGGGACCGGCCGCCGAGATCGACGGCGCGGCCAAGGGCGGGACGTTCACCATCATCCGGGAGACCCCCATCTCCCACCTGGACCCGCAGCGGACGTACTCGTTCGCCGGTCTGATGGCCAACCCGCTCTTCGCCCGCTACCTGACCACCTGGAAGGACGACGGCAAGGGTGGCCTGGTCCTCGTGGGTGACCTGGCCGAGACGCCGGGCAAGAACGTCAACAACGACTGCAAGGTCTGGGAATTCACCATCAAGGACGGGGTGAAGTTCGAGGACGGCAGCCCGATCACCTCGAAGGAGATCGCGTACGGCATCGCCCGCTCCTTCGACCCGGACCTCACCGGCGGCCCCACCTACATCCAGGAGTGGCTGGCCGACACCGCGCAGTACGACACCAAGTGGGACTTCAAGAAGAACAAGACGTCGCTGCCGCCGGGCCTGACCACGCCGGACGACAAGACGCTGCGCTTCGAGTTCGCCAAGCCGCGCTGCGACCTGCCGTTCGCGGTCTCGCTGCCCACCACGGCGCCGCTCAAGCCGGAGAAGGACACCGGGGTCAACCTGGACCAGAAGCCGTTCTCGTCCGGCCCGTACAAGATCGCGAAGAACCAGGTCGGGGTCCAGCTCACGCTCGACCGCAACCCGAACTGGGACGCGAAGACCGACCCGGTGCGGCACCAGTACCCGGACCAGTTCGTGTGGAGCTTCGGGCCGACCGCCGACGCCGCCAACAACCGGGTGATCGCGGACAACGGCGCCGACCAGAGCGCGCTGGCGTTCAACTCGGTGCCTGCCTCGCTCGTGGCCAAGGTCGCCGGTGACCCGGCGCTGAAGTCCCGCACGCTGCTGTCCCCGACCCCGAGCGCCAACCAGCTCGTGATCAACACCCAGCGGGTCAAGGACCTGAAGATCCGCCAGGCGCTCAACTACGCGATCGACCGCGAGGGCCTGGTCAAGGCGCTCGGCGGCCAGACCGTCGCGCAGCCGATCACCACGCTGATGCCGCCGTCGACCATCGGCTACAAGGCGTACGACGCGTACCCGGCCGGCGCAAACGGCAACGTGGAGAAGGCCAAGGAACTGCTCGGCGGCCAGACGCCCGAGCTGGTCCTCGGCGTCGCCGACAACACGACCGAGCAGGCGGAGGCGGTCCAGCTCAAGGGCAACCTGGAGCGCGCCGGCTTCAAGATCACCGTCCGGAACATCCCGGACGACGCGAAGCTGGACGAGGTCAAGAAGAAGAACAACCCCTGGGACCTGTACATCGGTAACTGGGCGGCGGACTGGCCGAGCGGCGCGTCGATCCTGCCGGTGCTCTACGACGGCCGGACCATCAAGGCCGAGGGCAACAGCAACCAGTCGTACTTCAACGACGACGCGATCAACGCCGAGATGGACCGGATCCTGGCGCTGCCGCCGTCCGAGCAGGGCCCGGAGTGGGGCAAGCTCGACGAGCGGATCATGAAGGAGCACGCTCCTGTGGTGCCGCTCTACGTGGACGTGGCGTACAACGTGCACGGCTCCAAGGCGGGCGGGGTGTTCATCTCCTCCGTGTTCGGCTACCCGAACTTCGTCAACGCGTACGTCAAGCAGTAGCCCGTAGGTGAAGGAAGGGCCCCTTGTTAACGCCTCGCGTTAACAAGGGGCCCTTCCTCTACCGCAGGCGTTAAAAGGGGGCCCTTCCTTACAAGTAGCGGCGGAGGAAGTCGAGCTCCAGCCGGAGCAGGCGCTCGGACACGCCGCCGGCGGCCAGGTGGCTCGCGCCGGTCAGCGGCAGCACCGCGTGCGGGCGGCCCGTCGCCAGCAGCGCCGCGGACAGCCGCAGCGTGTGCGCGGCCAGCACGTTGTCGTCGGCCAGGCCGTGCACCAGCAGCATCGGCCGGGCCTGCGCCGGATCGCCGAGCGGCTCTGCGGCCAGCTCGACCAGCGAGTGGTGGGCGTACACGTCCATCCCGTCGTCCGGCATGCCCAGGTAGCGCTCGCTGTACGCCGTGTCGTACAGCGCCCAGTCGGTGACCGGCGCGCCGACGATCGCGCACTTGAACAACTCCGGGTGCCGCAGCACCGCGAGCCCGGCCAGCCAGCCGCCGAACGACCAGCCGCGCACCGCCACCCGTCCCAGGTCCAGATCCGGGTGCTTGTCGGCGAGCGCGGTGAGCGCGTCCACCTGGTCGGTGAGGATCACGTCGGCGACCCGCCTGTGGATCGCCTTCTCGAACGACGGCGCGATGCCCGGCGTACCCCGGTTGTCGATGGTGACCACCGCGAAGCCCTGCTCGGCCCACCACTGCCGTTCCAGCCAGACGCTGCGTGCCGCGACCACCTCCTGGTGGCCGGGGCCGCCGTACACGTCCAGCAGCACCGGCAGCCGGGTGCCCTTGACGTGCTCGGCCGGGTAGAGCACCGCGCTGGGCAGCCGCCGGTCGGTCACCCGGACCATCGTCGGCCGCGGCGCGTACGAGCAGGTGGCGGCGAACGAGCGCAGTTCGCCGACCTCGCGGTCGCCGTGCCACACCCGCCAGCGGACGCCGGCGTGCTCCAGCGACGCGATGCCCACCGCCAGCGTCGACCCGCCGATCGAGGCGGTGTGCCAGCCGGGGTCGCTGCCCATCCGGCGGGCGTCCATGCCGCCGCCGATCGTGGTGCGCACCCGGTAGAGGTGACGCTGGCTCGGTTCGCCCTCGCTCGCCTCCACCAGCAGGTCGGCCGCCGCGTTCGGGCCGTTCGGCAGCCGCCCGACCACCCGCCGCACGTACAGCGACGGCGGGGTGAGCAGCGTGCCGTCGGCGAACAGGCAACGCGCGTCGTACCCGTCGTGGGCCAGCTCGCCGCCGACCAGCACCCGCCCGTCGGGCAGGTGCGCCGGGGTGCCGGGGATCGGCTCCACCCAGCGCGGGTCGGCCAGCTCGGCGTGCACCTGCGTCTCCCCGGTACGCGGGTCCACCGCGAGCACCAGGCCGTGCTGCTGCGAACGGCGCAGCACCGTGATCAGCGGCCCGCCCTCGGTCCAGTCCACCGAACTCAGGTACGGATAGGTCTCGCGGTCCCAGTGCACGTCGACCCAGCCGCCGTCGAGGTCGAGCAGGTGCAGGCTCACCTCCGCGTTCGGCCCACCCGCCACGGGGTACGCGAGCGACGTCGGCGGGCTCGCCGGGTCGGCCGGGTCGTGCAGGTACCAGCGTTCCAGGCGTGATTCGTCGACCCGGGCGGCGAGCACGCTGCGCCCGTCCGGCGCCCACCAGTAGCCCCGGTAGCGGTGGAACTCCTCGGCCGCGATGTGCTCGGCCAGACCCCAGGTGACGCCGCTGTCCTCGCCGGCGAGCAGGTTGTCCGTACCGTCCGGCTCCACCACCCGCAACTGACCCCGGCGCACCCCCTCGGCGGCGTCGGTGACGTACGCCAGCCGCTCACCGGCCGGGTCGGGCCGCGGGTCGATCACCGGCCCGATCGCTGCCACCTCGATCACGTCGCCGTGCACCAGGTCGGCCCGGAACAGCCGCCCGGCCAGCGCGAACGCGGCGACCCGGCCGGCCGAGTCCAGCGCGTACGAGCCGATGCCGCCGGAGCTGAGCCGCAACCGCTCGCGCAGCGCCCGTTCCCCGGGGGCGAGGCGGGCCGGCTCGGCGTCCGTGCCCAGCAGCACCGCCGGGTCCGCGACCAGTCGTTCCTCGCCGCTGTCGACGTCGAGCAGCCAGAGCGCGTCGGCCGGGTCCTCCGGTCCCGCGGAACGCAGGAAGATCACCCGGGCGCCGTCGCCCGCGACGGTGACGGCGCGCGGCGCCCCGTGGCTGAACCGACGGGTACGGGCGGCCAGCTCGGGAAAGTCCACGCCTGCAGAGTAGGCGGGCGCCGGAGGTGATGTGGCCGACCTGGGCGGACGCATCACCGTCGAGCGGGCAGGACCGCCGGTTAGAGTGACGGGCGTGACGACCCTGCCCGACCGACGCCTTCTGCTGGTCCACGCGCATCCCGACGACGAGTCGATCGGCACCGGCGCGACGATGGCGCACTACGCTGCCACCGGCGCCCACGTCACGCTCGTGACCTGCACGCTGGGCGAGGAGGGCGAGATCCACGTCCCGGCCCTGGCGCAGCTCTGCGCGGCCGAGGCGGACCAGCTCGGCGGCTACCGGATCGGCGAGCTGGCGGCCGCCTGCGCCGCGCTCGGCGTGACCGACCACCGGTTCCTCGGCGGTGCGGGCCGCTACCGTGACTCCGGCATGATGGGCCTGGCCACCAACGAGCACCCCCGGGCGTTCTGGCAGGCCGACCTGGACACCGCCGCCGGGTACCTGGTGGAGGTCATCCGCGAGGTCCGTCCCCAGGTTCTCGTCACGTACGACCCGGACGGCTTCTACGGCCACCCCGACCACATCCAGGCGCACCGGGTGGCGATGCGGGCGGTGGAGCTGGCCGCGGCCGAGGGGATCGCCCCGGCGAAGGTCTACTGGACGGCGATGCCGCGCAGCGTGCTCGACGCGGGCCTGGAGACGTTCACCGAGTCCTCGGACAATCCGTTCGCCGGCATCGAGAGCGCCGACGAGCTGCCGTTCGGCACGCCGGACGCGGAGATCGCCGCCCGGATCGACGGCACCGACCAGCACGCCGCGAAGGAGGCGGCGATGCGCGCCCACGCCACCCAGATCCCGGCGAACTCCTGGCTCTACTCGATCGCCGGCAACTTCGGCGGCGAGTTCATGGGCGTCGAGTACTTCACGCTCGCGGTCGGCGAGAAGGGGCCGGGCGCCGGCCCGTACGGCTGGGAGGACGACCTCTTCGCCGGCATCGCCCTGGACGGTACGCAGCGGTCCCCGGTCGCGGCGGCCGGTCTCCGGTGACGCTGCCGGCCGTACCCGTGTCGACCCTTCCCGAGCAGCCGCCGACGGCCGCGACGCCGAGCCCGGCGGAGCGGGTCCTCGACCGCGCGCTGCGGGTGGCCGGCGGCGTCGTGACGGTCTGGGCCGGCGTCCTGCTGGCGCTGCTCGACCTGATCTTCGCGACCTGGGCCTGGGAGACCGTGCAGGGCCGCTCCGGCGGGCTGCGGGCGCTTCTCGGTGTCGGCCTGGTGGCTGCCGGCGTCGTCGCGGTGGTGGCGACGACTGTGCTGCTGGGCCGGTTCGCCCACCGGTCGACGGGTACGCGCTGGGCGGTGGCGCTCGGCGCGCTGCCGTGGTTCCTGGTGATCGTGGTGGGTGGTTTCCGGACCGTCGAGGGCGATCTGGCGCTCGCCGGTGACAACGTGCTCGGCCTCGCGTTGATCGTGGCCGGCGCGGTCACGTTCGCGGTGCTGGGCTTCCGGCACCTGGTGACGCCGCCCGACGCACGGTGAGGTGCTGACGCCGCACAGCTCGCGGTGGTAGACATTCCTGCCAGGAGGCCCGCCGAGGGAGCGGGCGGTACGGCGGGAGGCGTGCGATGGGTCAGCGGTGGCGTGCGGTAGGCGTGCTGGCGGCCGCGTTGTTCGGGGTGAACGTGGTGGCCCGGCTGGTCATCAAACTCGCGTTCCCGGACGACGACACCGCCTCCGGCCGCGTCTCGCTCGCCATGTTCCTGGTCATCGGCCTGATCCTGGCGGGCACCGCGTTCCGGTGGGGCGCCGACCGGCCGCTGGGCCGCTGGGCCGGCGACCTGGCCGCCGCGGTCGCGGTCGCGCTGGCGCTCACCGTGTTCGTCGGTCCGCTGCTGGTCGGGGAGAACCCGTTCGGCGGCGGCGCGGGCCTGTTCTTCGCCCAGATCTGGCTCTATCTCGCGGCCACCGCGGCGGGCGTGCTGGTCGGCTACCTGATCCTGACCGCGCTGGGCCGGGACTACCGGTCCCGCCAGCTCAAGCGGTACGCCGAGATGAAGCGCACCCGGCCCCGCAGGATCGTCCGGCGCTGACCGGAGCGCCGCTCAGGCCGCCGGGGCGACCCGGGTCAGGTAGGTGTGGTGGGTGGTGAAGCCGAGCCCGCGGTAGAGCGCCACAGCGGCGCTGTTGCTCTGTTCGACCTGGAGGAACGCGTGGGTGGCGCCCTCGGCGGCGCCCCAGCCGGCCAGGGCGCGTACGACAGTGGCGGCGAGCCCTCGACGGCGTGCCTCCGGCACCGTCTCGAGCAGGCTGACGCCGAGCCAGCGGCCTGCGCCGGTCACCGTGCCCCGCCCGACCGCGAGCAGCCGGCCGTCCTCGCGCAGTTCGGCGAAGCGGACCCGGGGCGTCCCGGTGAGCACCTGCCGGGCGGCGTCCGGCAGCCCGCCCTTGCGGCCGGCGGCGATCACCAGCCAGTCGTCGGCGGGCGCGTCCGTCAGCGTCACCGGCGGCACATCGGCGGGGGCGTCGGCGGGGGCGTCGGTCGGCAGCGGGGTGGAGGTCGGCAGCGGAACAGCGGGCGGCACGGTCAGGGTGCGCAGCGGGACGGTCTGGACCAGCACCGGGGGCCGGGACGTCCAGCCGCGTGCGTCCAGCTCCGCGCCGACCGGGGCGGCCAGCGGCAGCGGGGTGTTCACCAGGGCGGACCCGCCGCGCTCGGCGTACCAGCGCTGCACCGCGTCCAGCGCGGCGGGCAGCGGGCGGTCCGGGTCGCCGACGGGTAGCGCGCTGTTCGCCCGCCCGGTCCAGCCGTCGGCCCAGCGCAGCCGCCAGTCGCCGAGCCGTCCGCGTACCGGTGCGGGCCACGCCTCGTCGGCGGCCAGCTCCAGCGCGACCACGGCGGCGGCGGTGGGCCGCCGGGCCGGTGGCACCCGCTTTGCCCGGTGCACCTCGGCCACCGGTACGCGCAGCGGCCCGGCGTCGGTGGACAGAGTGATGTGGGTCTCGCTCAGCTCCACGAGCTCGCCGAGCGCGTCGGAGAACAGCGTGCGGCCCTCGCGAATCCCCACAATCCGGCGGACCACGATCCGGTGTCCCACGTCCTGCTGTCGGAGCACGATCGACCCCCTCCCCGGCGAGATACTAGGCTCTTACCGTTGCGGTTGATCGCGACGAGTCTTGCGGAGGAGAAGACCGGTGACCTACATCATCGCCGAGCCGTGCGTGGATGTGCTCGACAAGGCATGCATCGAGGAGTGCCCGGTCGACTGCATCTACGAGGGCAACCGGATGCTCTACATCCACCCCGACGAGTGCGTCGACTGTGGTGCCTGTGAGCCGGTCTGCCCGGTGGAAGCGATCTTCTACGAGGACGACGTCCCGGAGCAGTGGAAGGACTACACCGGGGCCAACTACGAGTTCTTCGAGGACCTGGGCTCGCCCGGTGGCGCCTCGAAGATCGGCAAGGTGGAGAAGGACGCCACCTTCGTCGCCGCGCAGCCGCCGCGCGGCGAGGGCCACTGAACCGGCGTACGCCGGTCTCGGCACGGCTGCCCGACTTCACCTGGGACACCCTGGACGCCGCGGCCGCCACGGCCGCGGCGCACCCGGACGGTCTCATCAACCTGTCGATGGGCACGCCGGTCGACCCGGTGCCAGACCTGATCCGGCAGGCCCTGGCCGACGCGTCCAACGCACCGGGCTACCCGCTGACCGCCGGTACGCCCGCCCTGCGGAACGCGATCGCGGGCTGGGTCGCGCGGGCCTGCGGCGCGGGCGTCGACGGCCTGGGTGTGCTCCCGACGATCGGCTCCAAGGAGCTGGTGGCCGGGCTGCCCACCCTGCTCGGGCTCGGCCCCGGTGACGTGGTCGTGGTGCCGTCGGTGGCCTACCCGACCTACGAGGACGGGGCCCGGCTGGCCGGCGCGACGACGGTACGCACCGACTCGCTGACCGCGCTGGGCCCGGATCCCCGGGTCCGCCTGGTCTGGGTCAACTCGCCGGGCAACCCGACCGGCCGCGTGCTGCCCGCCGCCCACCTGCGCAAGGTGGTCGAGTGGGCGCGTGAGCGCGGTGCGGTGGTCGCCAGCGACGAGTGCTACCTGCCGCTGGGCTGGGACGCCGAGCCCGTCTCGGTGCTCTCGCCCGAGGTGTGCGGTGGCTCGTACGACAGTGTGCTGGCGGTGCACTCGCTGTCCAAGCGCTCCAACCTGGCCGGCTACCGGGCCGGGTTCGTCGCGGGCGATCCGGCGCTGGTGGCCGAGCTGCTCAAGATCCGTAAGCACGCGGGCCTGATCGTGCCCGCCCCGGTGCAGGCCGCCATGGTGGCCGCGCTCGGCGACCAGGAGCACGCCGACGCCCAGCGCGAGCGCTACCGCGTCCGGCGGGAGAAGCTGCGCGAGGCGTTCACCGCCGCGGGTTTCACAGTCGAGCACTCGGAGGCCGGGCTCTACCTCTGGCTCACCCGGGACGAGGACTGCTGGGAGACCGTGGACCGGCTGGCCCGCCGGGGCATCCTGGTGGCCGCCGGTGTCTTCTACGGCCCGGCCGGCGCCCGGCACGTCCGGGTGGCCCTCACCGAGTCCGACGAGCACGTGGACGCGGTGGCCGGGCGGCTCGCCGGGGCCTGACGTGGCGGGCGGGCTGGCGCGGGCAGCGGTGGTCGGCACCGGGCTGATCGGCGGTTCGGTGCTGCTGCGGCTGCGCGACGCCGGGCTCGACGTCGCCGGCTGGGATCCCGATCCGGCGGCCCGCCGGCAGGTACGCGACCGGGGCGTCGACGCGCCCGACACGGTCGAGGAGGCGGTCACCGGCCGGGACGTGGTGTTCCTCTGCGGCCCGCTGCCCACGCTGCCGACGACACTGGCCCGGGTCGCCGCCGTGACCGACGACGACTGCGTGCTCACCGACGTGGGCAGCGTCAAGGCCGAGGTGAGCACCGCCGCCACCGTTCAGGGGCTCGGGCACCGCTTCGTGCCGGGCCATCCGATGGCCGGCGCGGACCGGGCCGGCGCGGCCGCGGCCGGCCCGGACCTGCTCGACGGCGCCGCCTGGGTGCTCTGCCCGGGGCCGACCGGCCTGGGCGCGTTCCGGCGGCTGGCAGTGCTGCTGGTGGACGTCTTCCACGCCCGGGTGGTGCCCATGTCCGCCCCGGAGCACGACGGCGCCGCCGCGCTCGCCTCGCACGTACCGCACGTGCTGGCGGGCGCGCTGGCCGGCACCGTGCACCGGTCGGCGTTGCGGGACGCGGTGCTGACGCTCGCCGCCGGCAGCTTCTCCGACGGCACCCGGGTCGCCGGCGGGCCACCTGAGCGGACCGCGAACATGCTGCTCGGCAACCGGGACCGCGTGCTCGCCGAGCTGGACGCGCTCGGCGCGTTCCTGACCGAGCTGACCGAGGCGCTGCGCGCCGGCGACGCCGGTGCGCTGGCCGACCGGTTCGCCGAGGGGCGGGACGTCCGCTCCACGCTGCGGGCACGCGTGTTCAGCGCGCACCGGCGGGAGTTCCCGGCGGCCGCCGACCACGCGGGGGAGCTGGCGTACCTGCGGGAGCTGGGCGCGGCGGGCGGCCACCTGAGCGAGGTGCGGGAGGCGGCCGGCGCGGTCACCTACATGGGGCACCTGCCGGCCACCCCGCCGTTAGGCTGAGCGGCATGGCTGACGCACCGGTCGTGGCGGTACGCGGTGAGGCGTACCGGGAGGTGGCTCCCGAGCTGGCCCGGTTCACCGTGACAGCGGTGGCGCGCGACCGGGACCGGGAGACCACACTGACCCGGCTGGCCGAACGGGCCGCCGCGGTGCGCGCGTTGCTCGACGCGGCCGGGCCCGTGGTGGAGCGCCGGGAGACCGGCCAGGTCCACGTCTGGCCGGTGACGAAGCGCGCCGGCGAGCGGGTGGTGGCCTACCAGGGCAGCGTGAGCACCATAGTGACGACCACCGACTTCACCGCGCTCGGTGACCTGATGCTCCGCCTGGCCGACCAGGAGCAGGTCGAGGTGGCCGGGCCGGTGTGGTCGCTGCGTCCGGACAGCCCGGCCTACCGGGAGGCGCGGCAGGCCGCGATCGCCGACGCGCTGGTCCGGGCCCGGGAGTACGCCGAGGCGCTCGGCGCCCAGGTGATCGCGTTGCGCGAGCTGTCCGACACCGGGATGAGCGCCGGGCCGCCGATGATGATGGTCGGGGCGGCGTACTCGCGCTCCGGCGAGCCGGAGCGCGAGCTGGAGCTGGACCCGGCCCCGCAGCCGGTGCAGGCGGCGGTCGAGGCGCGGTTCACCATCAGCGAGCCGGTGCTGGGCTGATGCCACAGGCGGAGGTGCTCGGGCTCGACGAACTCGTCGCCCGGGCGCGGGCCCTGGCCGAGGACGGCCCGCGTCAGCTGCTCGGCATCGCGGGCGCGCCCGGCGCGGGCAAGTCCACGCTGGCGGAACGGATCGTGGCCGCGCTCGGCCCGGTCGCCCGGCTGGTCCCGATGGACGGGTTCCACCTGGCCGGGTCGGCGCTGGCGCGGCTCGGCCGGGCCGACCGCAAGGGCGCGCCGGACACGTTCGACGTCAACGGCTTCGTCTCCACGCTACGCCGGTTGCGCCGGGTGGAACCGACGTCGGTGTGGGCGCCGGAGTTCCGCCGCGACCTGGAGGAACCGGTCGCCGGGGCGATCGAGGTGCCGCCCGAGGTGCGCCTGGTGGTCACCGAGGGCAACTACCTGCTGCTGCGGGACGACCCGTGGGAGGAGGTGCGCACGCTCGTACACCAGATCTGGTTCCTGGACCTGGACGCGGAGCTGCGGCTGCGCCGGCTCACCGCGCGCCACGAGGCGTACGGGAAGTCGCCGGAGCAGGCCCGCGCGTGGGCGCGGGGCAGCGACGAGGAGAACGCCCGGCGGGTCACCGGCACGGCCGGACACGCCGACCTGGTGGTACGCCTGGCCGACCCGCCGCAGGCGTGACGCCGGGCCGGGGCGCCGGTCCGTCGCGGGCGGGAGGCCGGGCGAGGTCAGCCGGTCCGCTGCCGGGGTGACGGCACGGTGCGGCGCAGCAGCCGGGACACCACCGCCCGCTCGCGGGTGAACTCCACCGCCTCCGGGTAGCCGCTGTGGCTGCGGATGGGCGGGTCGGCCACCTCGCCCCCGGACGGGTGCAGCGCCTCCGGGTCGGCCACCGGCACGTCCCGCTGACCGGCGCTGACCTGCCAGCCCAGCGGGTCGGTGTCCCGCCAGAAGTTCGTCCAGGCCACGTGCCCGCCGGGCCAGGTGAGCGCGCCGGCCAGCGCCCGCAGCCGTTCCGGCCCGAAGTAGGACGGGAAGACCCGCCCGTAGAGCCGGGTGAGCTGACAGCCGTAGGAGAAGAACCAGGTCCGTCGCCGCCACCGGCGGGGCAGTTGCAGCAGCACCGCGGCGCAGATGACGGTGCCCTGGCTGTGCCCGGAGAGGATGACGCCGTCCATCCGGTCGCCGTGGTGCGGCGCCAGCGCCAGCAGCCCCGCCACCCGGGTCTGGAGTTCCGGTACGGCGCGTTCGGCGTAGCTGGGCGGCGCGAGCGGATGCGCGGCCCGGGGCCAGAACGTGCACACGTCCCAGATCACGCCGACCGAGCGGCGTACCGAGTCGGTGCGGTAGACGAGCAGCCCGAGCGCCGCCATCACCACCGGCAGCCAGCCGAGGAGCGTGTCGCCGCGCTCGGCGGTCCAGTGGATGGCGGTCTGCCAGCCGGACGGGGACAGCGGGCTGGGCCGTTCGCCGGACAGCGCGGCGGCGCAGCAGAGGGTGACCAGGATCGCGCAGAACGCGGCGTAGCAGCCCACGAGCCGCACGGCGTGCTCGCCGACCAGCCGGTGCAGTGCCCGGTAGGTGCTGACGTCGCGGCAGCGCCGCAGGTCGTGTGCGGACAGCCCGGGCGTGGCGGCCAGCCCGGCGTACTCGACCCGGCGCAGCCGGTGCAGCAGGACGACGGCCCGGATGAGCAGCGCGATCAGCGCGGCCAGGCCGATTGCGCAGGCCAGCCCGGCCCAGAAGACGGCCAGTGGCGGCACGACCCGGCTCGGGCCGCTCGGCTCGGCGGACGCGTCGAGCCGGTCGCTGACCCAGTAGAGCAGCCCGGCGCAGTACGCCACCGCCATCATCCAGCCGAACCCGGCGATGACCGCCGGGGCGCAGCCGTGCCAGGCGAGATCGGTGTACGCGCCGAGCGGCTGGGTCGGCACCGCCGGCCGCAGACGTGGCAGGAACAGTCCGGCGGCGGCCAGCGCGACGGCCGGGCCGACGAGCATCCAGGTGTGCAGCTCGTCCGGTGCGGCGGGCAGCACGGGCAGGCCGCGTTCGATCCAGGCCGCGCCGAGCGGCAGCAGCAGCATCCCGGTGGCGGGTCCGATCAGCGCCCGGCGGCCGGAGCGGTTCGCCGCGGCGATGGCGAGCAGCAACAGCACCTGGTACGCGACGAGCCAGGCGATCGCGGTGTCGTACCCGGGCAGTGACCGGTCGGCGCGACAGCCGGCGGTGTCCGGTTGCGCCGCGCACCCGTCCGGCGGCCGGTACGCCGACAGCGGCTGCCCGGCCGCCCCGTCGGGGAGCAGCAGCAGGACGAACGCCCCGACCAGTCCGAGCGCGGTGAGCGTCGCGACCGCCGCGCTCCACCGGCCGAGCGGCGTGGCGCCCTGCCGTCGGCTCAGCCAGGGCCGGGCGACCGCTACCACGGCGATCACCACCACGGCGGCGAGCAGCGCCACAGTGGGCCAGGCGACGGCGGCCCGTACGCCGCGCGGCGGATCCATGATCAGCACCGCGGCGACCGGTACGGCTGCGGCGCTGACGGCGCCGGTGCACAGGTGCAGCACGGCGGCCCGGCGCAGTTGCCCTTCCCCGTTCCAGAACGTCGGGTCCTGGAGCGGGTTCTGCGGGGGCTCGCGCGGGTTCGGTCGTTCGACCGGCTCACCATTCTCCCGGGCCGGCGCGTGGTGGTGCGGGTCGGCGGGCATCTGCGCCTCGTACTGGTAGGTGCGGAAGGCGACGAGCCCGATCGCGGCCAGCACGAGCAGCGGCAGCAGCAGCCCCAGCGCGAGCGCCCGGGTGCCCTCGCGCCACCAGGAGTCGCCGAGGAACTCCCACGGGCCGGGGAGCCGGCCGAGGCAGGCCGCGTCCACGCACTGCCAGCCGACCAGGTCCACTCCGACGCCGGTCACTGTGACGACGAGCGTGCAGGTCAGGCTCAGGCAGAACAGGCGGATCAACCAGGCGGTGATGCCGGACCGGCTGGCCCAGCGTTCCTGGTCCGGGTCGGGCGGGATGCCGGCGCGGGCGTGCAGCGCGACGTTCGCCAGCGCGAAAGGGAGCATCAGCGTCCACAGCGCCCGTTCCACGTCCCGCCGGGTCCGCGCGCCGGAGGTCAACTGCCCCCAGCTGTACGCCTCGACCGTGATCGGGTCGTCCCGGCCGGCGGTGCTGGACCGGTAGAAGCCGGTGGTCTGACCGCCGGCGACCAGTGTTGGTTGCGCACCGTCACCGTTGACACCGGCGGTCAGGCCGAGCAGCTGATCCGGCGGGGTGTTGGAGACCCCGTGCACCCGCAGTTCGAGGACCCGTTCCATTGTGCCTCCCGGTAAACGCACTACTACCCAGAGTGCGTGACCGGACGGGAATCCGCATCCGCTGGAACGGTTGTTCCCGCAGCTCAGGACGGTTGACCCAGGTTCCTGATCGGGCGAGCGGGGTTACCCACCGCCACCACGTTGGCCGGTAGGTCGCGGGTGACCACCGCGCCGGCGCCGACCACCGTGTTCTCGCCGATGGTCACCCCGGCCAGCACGATCACGCCCCCGCCGAGCCAGACGTTGTCACCGATGGTGATGGGCTGGGCCGACTCCCACTTGGCCCGGCGCGCTTCCGGCTCCACCGGGTGGGTGGCGGTGAGCAGCTGCACGTTCGGTCCGATCTGGACGTCCGCGCCGATGGTGATGCGGGCGACGTCGAGGAGGACCGCGTTGAAGTTGACGAAGGTGCGCGGGCCGATGTGCGTCTGGAAGCCGTAGTCGCAGTACAGCGGCGGCCGGACCCAGGCGTCGTCGCCGAGTGAGCCGAGCAGTTCGCGCAGCGCGGCGAGGCGGCCCGCCGGGTCGTCGGCGGAGCTGCGGTTGAAGCGTTCGCCGAGCCGGGCCGCGCGCTCCAGATCGGCGATGATCGCGGGGTCGTCGGCGATGTACTGCTCGCCGGCCAGCATCCGGTCCTTCATGGAGGTCATTGCTCGATCGTCCCGGCCCGCCCGGGACCGGGTCGGCGGTTCCGTCGGATCGGCGACTTCCCGATGCATACGCGGTATGCAATCCTGATACCCGCGTCGATGTGTCTCTCATCGATGAAACGTCCGACGAAGGAGGAAGGTTGCTCCGGAACCGCAGAAAGATGACGGCGCTCGGCCTCGGCCTGGCGCTGGCGCTCGGCCTGCCGGTGCCCGCGCTGGCCGCCGCGCCGACCGGCCCGTCCGCCCCTGCCGGCCCGTCCGCCCAGCCCGGCGCCGGCCCGGTCACCGTCACCCTGATCACCGGCGACCGGGTCACAGTCGCCTCGGGCGGCCGTGCCGCGGTACGCCCCGGCGCCGGCCGCGCCGGCATCCAGTTCCTGGTCGGGCGGGAGCGCGACCGGCTCACCGTGATGCCGCAGGACGCGCTCCCGCTGGTCCGCGCCGGCAAGCTCGACCGGCGCCTGTTCGACGTGAGCGGGCTGATCGAGGCCGGGTACGACGACGCGCGGCGCGGCAGCGTACCGCTGCTCGTGACGTACCGGCCGGGGGTGGCCCGGCGGACGGCGGCCCCGCTCGCCGGCGCGCGGGTGACCCGCGACCTGCCGGCGATCGCCGGCGCGGCCGTCGTCGCCGACAAGGGCGACACCGGCGCGCTCTGGAAGGCGGTGAGCGCCGACCGCTCCGGCGCCCGGCTCGACGCGGCGGGGGGTGTCGACCGGATCTGGCTCGACGGCCGGCGGCGGCTGACTCTCGACCACAGCGTGCCGCAGATCGGCGCGCCGACCGCCTGGGCCGCCGGCTGGACCGGTAAGGGCGTGCGGGTCGCGGTGCTCGACACCGGCGTCGACCTCAGCCACCCGGACCTGGCCGGCAAGGTCGCCGAGTCGCGCAACTTCACCGAGGAGGCGGACCCGGACGACATCGTCGGGCACGGCACGCACGTGGCCTCCACCATCGCGGGCAGCGGCGCCGCCTCGGGCGGGAAGTACCGGGGCGTGGCGCCGGACGCCACGCTGCTGTCCGGGAAGGTCTGTGAGGTCTACGGCTGCACCGAGTCGGCCATCCTGGCCGGCATGCAGTGGGCCGCGGCCGAGCAGCACGCCACTGTGGTCAACATGAGCCTCAGCGGCGGTGACACCCCGGAGGTGGACCCGCTGGAGGAGGCGGTCGGTACGCTCACCGAGCAGCACGGGACGCTGTTCGTGATCTCCGCCGGCAACGACGGCGCCGACGGTTCGGTCGGCTCGCCGGCCACCGCCGACGCCGCGCTCGCGGTCGGCGCTGTGGACCGGGACGACGTGCTCGCCGACTTCTCCAGCCGCGGGCCCCGGGTCGGCGACGGGGCGATCAAGCCGGACATCACCGCGCCGGGTGTGGAGATCGTGGCCGCGCGGGCCGCGCACGGCCAGATCGGCGACCCGGTGGGGGACCGGTACGCCTCGCTGTCCGGCACGTCGATGGCCGCCCCGCACGTGGCCGGCGCGGTCGCGCTGCTCGCCCAGCAGCACCCCGGCTGGACGCCCGAGCGCTACAAGGCGACGCTGATGGCCTCGGCGAAGCCGCACCCGGAGCAGACCGCGTTCCAGCAGGGTGCGGGCCGGGTCGACGTCGCCCGCGCGATCACCCAGCAGGTGACGAGCGAACCGGCGTCCGTCTCGTTCGGCGTGGCGGCCTGGCCGCACACCGACGACCAGCCGGTCAGCCGGACCGTCACCTACCGCAACGGCGGGACCGCCCCGCTCACGCTCGATCTGAGCACCGAGTTCACCGGACCGGGCGGGCGGACCGCGCCGGCCGGCATGCTCACCCTCAGCACCTCGCGGCTCACCGTTCCGGCGGGCGGCAGCGCCCAGGTGACAGTGGTGATCGACACCCGGCTCGGCGGCGCCGACGGCTACTGGACCGGCCGCCTGCTCGCCCGCGCCGGCGACGCGGCGGTGGTGACCCCGCTCGCTGTCGACCGCGAGGTGGAGAGCTACGACCTGACCGTGACCCACCGCAACCGCTCCGGCGCCCTGACCGACGGCTACTACACCGTCCTGCTCGGACTCGACGACGGCACCTACCGGGACGTCTACGGCGCCGGCGGCGAGACCCGGATCCGGGTGCCGAAGGGCCGGTACGGCGTACAGAGCCTGATCTTCGTCGACGGTGACCAGGGCTGGTCGGAGGTCTCCTTCCTCGCCCAGCCGGAACTGGTGGTGGCCGGGAACCAGCGGCTCGCGCTGGACGCCCGGCGGGCGAAGCCGATCCGCACCACGGTGCCGCAGCGCGGCGCGGCGCCACTGCTGATCGACCTCACAGCGGCCTGGGGATTCGGCGACTACTACAACAGCTTCGGGCTGTGGACCGACAGGTTCGAGGGCCTCTACTCGGCCCAGATCGGCCGTACCGTCTCCGACAAGGTCTTCGTCGGCGCGCTCGCCAGCCAGTGGGTCGAGCCGACAGCGCCCGAGCGCAGCCCGTACTTCTACGGCCTGAACGACCTGTTCCCGGGCCGGTTCCCGACCGGCTTCGTCCGGCACTACCGGCCGGCCGACCTGGCCACCGTCACGAACCGGTTCGCCGCCGGCTACGCCGGGATGGACAACGAACTGGTCGTCTACGCGGAGCGCGACTACAACATGGGCGGCTCGGCGATCGTCCTGTCCGTCCAGGTGCCGGGCAAGCGGATCGACCACCTCAGCGTCACCCGGACCCGCTGGAGCGCCGAGCTGGCCTTCGGTGAGCGGGCCGAGGAGGGCTGGCTGGAGCCGCGGGCGGCGCTGGAACGAGTGCCGACCCGCTACCGGGCCGGGCACAGCTACCGCGACGAGTGGAACAAGGCCCCGTTCGGCCCGTCGTTCCCGCAGCCGCAGTGGCCGGAGCAGGGCATCACGCGTACCGGCGACACCGTCATCGTCTCGCTGCCGGTGCACAGCGACGCGGCCGGGCACCCGGGCGGCTCGCTCAACGACACCGAGCACACCCGGCTCTACCGCAACGGCAAGCTGGTCGACGAGTCGCCCTACCCGGGTTACGGCGAGTTCACAGTGCCGCCGGGAACGGCGAACTACCGGCTGGAGACCAGTGCGACGCGCGGCTTCACCGACCTGAGCACCGAGGTCACGGCGAGCTGGACGTTCCGCTCCAAGCGGGTACCGGGCGACGTGCCGGCCCGGCTGCCGGCCATGGCGGTCCGGTTCACCCCGCCGCTGGCGGCGGACAGCTCGGCCCCGGCGGGCCGGACGTTCACCGTGCCGGTGACGGTGCAGCGTCAGCCCGGCGCGCCGTCCGGCCGGGTCGTGGCGCTCACCGTCGACGTCTCCTACGACGGTGGCAAGACCTGGCAGAAGGCGGCGCTGAAGAAGCAGGGCGGGGCGTGGACGGCCACCGTCCGGCACCCGGCCGGCCCGGGGTACGCGTCGCTGCGGGCCACCGCCCGTGACGACGCCGGAAACACCGTGACCCAGCGGATCATCCAGGCGTACCGCCTGCGGTGAGCCGGCCGTCCGGGTCCGCGCGGCGGTCGCCGTCGCGGACCCGGACGGGGGTACGGCTCAGTCGTTGGCGTGCAGCGCGGCGTTGAGCGCGATGCCCTGGCCGGTGCGGGGCTTCGCCTCCAGCGCGCCGGTCACCGAGTTGCGCCAGAACAGCAGCCCGTCGACGCCGGACAGCTCGCGGGCCTTGACCGTCCGGCCGTCCGGCAGGGTGATCTTCGAGGCGGCGGTGATGTAGCAGCCCGCCTCCACCACGCAGTCGTCGCCGAGCGTGATGCCGACACCGGCGTTCGCGCCGACCAGGCTCCGCTCACCGATGCGCACCTTCTCGGTCCCGCCGCCGGAGAGCGTGCCCATGATCGAGGCGCCGCCGCCGATGTCGGAACCGTCGCCGACAACCACACCCTGCACGATGCGGCCCTCGACCATCGAGGTGCCGAGCGTGCCGGCGTTGAAGTTGACGAAGCCCTCGTGCATCACGGTGGTGCCGGACGACAGGTACGCGCCCAGCCGGACCCGGTCCGCGTCCGCGATCCGCACCCCCGACGGCACCACGTAGTCGGTCATCCGGGGGAACTTGTCCACCCCGTACACGGACAGGTGGCGGCCGGCGGCCCGCTCGATGACACGCAGCTCGTCCACCCGCTCCGGCGGGCACGGCCCGGCCGACGTCCAGGCCACGTTCGCCAGCTTGCCGAAGATGCCGTCGAGGTTCAGCTCGTTTGGCCGCACCAGGCGGTGGGAGAGCAGGTGCAACCGCAGGTACGCGTCGGCGGCGTCCTTGATCGGGTCGTCCAGCGAGCCGATCACAGTGGTCACCTCGACAGTGCGCAACCCGGGCAGCGCCCGCTCCCCGATCGCGCCCGGAGGCAGGTCGAGCACGTCGGCCCGGTCCTCGCCGGGCACCAGAGGCAGCTCGCCCAGACCCAGCTTGCCGGTCGGGTACCAGGTGTCGAGCACCTGGTCCTGCGCGGTGACGGTGGCCAGGCCGATGCCCCAGGCGGATGGTGCGGACGTCACTGTGTCACCTCTCGTTCCGGCGGCGGCGTCCGCCGCTGCTCGCGGCCGGGGGCGCGGCACGTGTCCCTCGCGCCCACCGAGGATGACGGTACCGTGCGAGACATGCAGAACCCGTTGACCCCCGAGGTCCTGGCCGATCCGGTGGCGCTGACCCGCGCCCTGGTCGACATCGAGTCGGTATCCCTCAACGAGAAGGCCATCGCCGACTGCGTCGAGGAGGTGCTGCGCGGTGTGCCGCACCTGACCACCTACCGGCACTCGAACACCGTCATGGCCCGGACCGACCTGGGTCGGGCGCAGCGCGTGGTGCTCGCCGGCCATCTGGACACCGTTCCGCTCAACGGCAACTTCCCCTCGACCATGCGTGGCGACCTGATGTACGGCTGCGGCACCTCCGACATGAAGTCCGGGGTCGCCTTCGCGCTGCACCTGGCGGTGACGCTGCCCGACCCGCGCTACGACGTCACGTACTTCTTCTACGAGGCGGAGGAGATCGAGTCGAAGTACAACGGCCTCACCCTGGTCGCGCAGAGCCACCCCGAGTGGCTGGAGGCCGACTTCGCGGTGCTGCTGGAGCCGACGTACGGGATCGTCGAGGCGGGCTGCCAGGGCACCATGCGGGCGGTGGTCACCACGCACGGCGAGCGGGCCCACGCGGCGCGCTCCTGGCACGGCGTCAACGCCATCCACGGCGCGAGCGAGGTGCTGCGGCGGCTGACCACGTACGAGGCCCGCCGGGTGACGATCGAGGGCTGCGACTACCGCGAGGGTCTCAACGCGGTGCGGATCACCGGCGGGGTGGCCGGCAACGTCATCCCGGACCGCTGCGAGATCGAGATCAACTACCGGTACGCCCCGGACCGCGACCCGGCGGGCGCCGAGGCGCACCTGCGCGAGGTCTTCGCCGGCTTCGAGCTGGAGGTCACCGACGCGGCGGCCGGTGCGCCGCCCGGACTGGAGAGCCCGGCGGCGCAGGAGTTCCTGGCGGCGGTCGGTGCGGCGCCGATCGGCAAGCTGGGCTGGACGGACGTGGCGCGGTTCGCGGCCATGGGCATTCCGGCGCTGAACTTCGGCCCCGGCGACCCGAACCTGGCGCACCACAAGGACGAGCACGTCGAACTGACCAAGATCCGGGACGGCGCGGCGACGCTGCACCGCTGGCTGGCCCCGGCCTGACGCGCTGCGATCCCGGGGTCCGCGCCCGCCTCGCGGACCCCGGGACCGTCAGACGGTCGTCGCCAGGGGTGCTTCCGCCTCGCCGGTCTCGCCGGTCAGGTCGGACCGGTGGGTCTCCATCATCCGGGCGCGGCGGCGCTCGGCCACCACGTCACGGATCCGCCGCTGCATCTGACGGCGGATCCGGATCATCTCGCTGTTACTGATCAACGCTGGCTCCTCCCCCGAAGGCGCGTCGCCCGGGGTATACCGGGTATGTGAATAGTAAGACGTACGTGCGACCGAATTAGTTGCCCGGATCCCAAAGATTTCTTCGGCTCCCGGGCCTGCGCGCCCCGCCGGAGCCGCTCTACTACGGTGACCCCATGGGCGAGAGCAGCGGAATGTCGGCCGGGCGCGGCCAGCGGGGGGAGCGGCACCGGGGAGAACGGCACCGCGGCGCGGTGACGCTGCGCAACCGGGCGATTCCGACGAGTACGGCCGACCAGCGGCTGCTCGACTCCCGGGGACGCAGCGACTGGAAGACCAAGGACGCCTGGCGCGCGCTGCGGATCCTGTCCGAGTTCGTCGAGGGCTTCGACACCCTCGCCGACCTGCCCCCGGCGGTGAGCGTGTTCGGCTCCGCCCGCAGCAAGCCGGACAGCCCCGAGTGCCGGATGGCCGAGGAACTGGGCGGCGCGCTGGCCCGGGCCGGGTACGCGGTGATCACCGGCGGCGGTCCCGGCGTGATGGAGGCCGCCAACCGGGGCGCCGGTGAGGCCGGTGGCCTCTCCGTCGGGCTCGGCATCGAGCTGCCGTTCGAACAGGGCCTCAACGACTGGGTCGACCTGGCCATCGACTTCCGCTACTTCTTCGCCCGCAAGACCATGTTCGTCAAGTACGCCCAGGCGTTCGTGGTGCTGCCCGGCGGCTTCGGCACCCTGGACGAGCTGTTCGAGGCACTCACCCTGGTGCAGACCGGCAAGGTGACCCGCTTCCCGGTCGTGCTGATGGGCACCGACTACTGGCAGGGCCTGCTCGACTGGCTGCGCGGCACCATGGCCACCGAGGGCAAGATCGGCCCGGCCGACCTCGACCTGATCCGCCTCACCGACGACGTCAACGAGGCGGTCCGGCACATCGTGGAGGCCGAGGCCGTGCTCTCCGCCGAGCAGGAAGCCGTCCGCGAGGAGGCGGTCGCCCGGGTGGCCGCCGACCAGCGCGCGGCCGCCGAGGCCGCCCCCGAGGGCCCGGCGGGACGGAGCTGACCCGTGGCCAACGTCTGTGTCTTCTGCGCGTCCTCCCGTACCCTCGACGCCCGCTGGCTGGCGCTCGCCACCGAGACCGGTGAGGAACTGGCCCGGCGCGGCCACACGCTGGTCAGCGGCGGCGGCTGCGTCGGGATGATGGGCGCCGTGGTGCAGGGCGCGCGGGCGGCCGGCGGTCGCACCGTCGGCGTCATCCCGCAGTCCCTGGTCGACCTGGAGGTCGCCGACCTGGACTCCGACGAGCTGCTGGTCACCGACAGCCTGGCCAGCCGCAAGACGCTGATGGACGAGAAGTCCGACGCGTTCGTGGCGCTGCCCGGCGGGCTCGGCACGCTCGACGAGCTGTTCGAGGTCTGGACCACAGCCACCCTGGCCCTGCACGCCAAGCCGATGGTGATCGTCGACGTGGACGGCTTCTACCGGCCGCTGCTCGACTGGATCCGCGGGCTCGGTGAGCAGCGGTTCCTCAAGCCGGCCGCGCTGGACCTGCTGCTGGTCGCAGACAGCGTCCCCGCCGCCCTGGACCTGATAGACACCCGCCTGACCTGACCCCGCCCGCCCGGTCGGCCCGTCCTTGTTCACCACCGTTTCGGCGGGCTTGATCGACACCACTTCGGGGAGGTGGTGGTGTCCGGGCGTGTGTGATGTGGCCATTTCCCCGAGGTGATGTTGATCTAGGGGTGTGTGGCAGAGCCGGGCAGTGGTGCACGCTGCGGGCAGGTGAGCTGGTGACGGACGGGACGGCGGTCGGTTTCCGGGTGTCGTACCGGCGTGGTGGGATGTCGGTGATGCAGGCGTACCGGTTGGTGCGCCGGCCCGGCGGCGCGGAGGCGGGGGTCACCCACGACGCCGGGGCGGGGCAGGGGGTGGGTCGGCCCGGTGGGCCGGCTGATGCGGAGCCGCGATCCGGGGGGTCGGCGGGCGATGCCGCACACCCGGAGACCATCACGCCGCCCGCCGACGCCACGACTCCCGCGACACCCGGCACCGGCACACGCGGAGCTGCCTCACCCGCCACCACGCCGGATGCGGGGGGCGAAGAAGCGCGGACTGGCGACGAGACCCGGGAGACCGGGGCCGGGCAGGGCCTGAGCCGTGTGCGTGCGGTGGACCCGGTGCAGGCCGAGGTGATCGCGCACACCGACGGGCCGATGCTCGTCGTGGGCGGCCCTGGCACCGGCAAGACGACGACGCTCGTCGAGGCGGTCGCGGCCCGCGTGGCCGAGGGTGTCGACCCGGAGCGGATCCTCGTGCTCACCTTCGGCCGGCGTGGCGCCACCGAACTGCGCCACCGGATCGAGGCGCGCATCGCCGAGGGCGGGCACCGGGTGATCCGTGAGCCGCTGGTGCGCACGTTCCCGGCGTACGCCTTCGGGCTGCTGCGCCGCGCGGCTGCCGAACGCGGTGAGCCCTCGCCCCGGCTGCTCACCGGCCCCGAGCAGGACCTGATCATTCGTGAGCTGCTCGACGTGGTGGGGGAGGAACCCGGCGACGACCCGGTCGGCTGGCCGGAGGACCTGCGCCCCGCGCTGCGTACCCGGGCGTTCGCCCAGCAGCTCCGCGACCTGCTGATGCGTGCCGCGGAGCGCGGCGTCGGCCCGGTCGAGCTGGCCCGGCTGGGCGAGAAGCTGGGCCGCGCCGACTGGCCGGCCGCCGCGCGCTTCCTGCGGGAGTACGTCGCCGTACTCGCCCTGCGCGACGTGAGCAACCGGGGCTCGGTGGCGTACGACCCGGCGGAACTGGTGCGCGCCGCCACCGGCATGTTGCTCGACGACCCCGAGCTGCTCGCCGCCGAGCGTCGTCGCCTGACCCACGTGTACGTCGACGAGCTGGCCGACACCGACCCGGCCCAGCTCGACCTGCTCGCCGTGGTGGCCGGAGGCGGCCGGTCCCTCGTCGCGTTCGCCGACCCGGACTCGTCCACGTACGCGTTCCGCGGCGCCGACCCGGCGGGCGTCACCACGTTCCCGCACCGCTTCCGCACCGCCTCCGGTGCTCCGGCGGCGCAGGTCACGCTGACCACCTCGTACCGGGCCGGGCCGGAACTGCTGGCGGCGACCGCCCGGCTGGCCCGGCGGCTGCGCGGCCCGGCGGGGCACCGGCGGCTGCACCCGCTTCCCGGCGTGCCCGCCGGAACGGTGGAGGTACTGACGTTCCGGTCCGCCACCAGCGAGTCGGCGTGGCTGGCGCACGCCCTGCGCGAGGCGCACCTGCTCGATGGCGTGCCGTGGTCCCGGATGGCGGTGCTGGTCCGCTCCACCGGCCGGCAACTGCCGTCGCTGCGGCGCGCCCTGCACACGGCCGGTGTGCCGACCGTCGTGCACGGCGAGGACCTGCCGCTGCACCTCCAGCCGGCGGTCGCCCCGCTGCTGCTCCTGCTGCGCTGCGCGCTCGAACCCGACCGGCTGGACGAGGAGGCGGCGGTCGCGCTGCTGCACTCCCCGCTGGGCGGGGCCGACCCGCTGGCCGAACGGCGGCTGCGCCAGGGGTTGCGGGCGCTGGCGCTGGCCGCCGGCGACCGCCGTCCCTCCGGCGAGCTGCTGGTGGAGGCACTTCGCGACCCGGCCGAACTGGCCACCATCGAGCGTCGCTGGGCGGCCCCCGCGCAGGCCGTGGCGCACCTGCTCGCGACCGCCCGGGAGACGGCCGGCCGGCCCGGCGCCACAGTCGAGGACGTGCTCTGGGCGGTGTGGCGGGAGAGCGGGCTGGCCGAACGCTGGGCCGGGGCGATCACCCGGGGGCGGGCGGCCACCGGCGAGCACGAGACCGCCCAGCGCTGGCGGGCCGAGGCCGCCGACCGTGACCTGGACGCCGTACTCGTCCTCTTCGACGCGGCGGCCCGGTTCACCGACCGGTTGCCCGGCGCGCGTACCGAGGTGTTCCTCGACCACGTCCTCGGGCAGGAGCTGCCCGCCGACACGCTCGCCGCCGCCGCCGACCGGGGCGACGCGGTACGCCTGCTCACCGCGCACGCCGCCAAGGGTCTGGAGTGGGATCTGGTCGCGGTGGCCGGGGTGCAGGAGGGCGTCTGGCCGGACCTGCGCCTGCGCGGCAGCCTGCTCGGCTCGGAGCGGCTCGTCGACGTGCTCGCCGGTCGCGCCGACGGCGCCGGGCTGCGGGCCAGCCTGGTCGGACAGACGTCGGCGTTGCTGGACGAGGAGCGGCGGCTGTTCCACGTGGCGATCAGCCGGGCGCGGCGGCGGCTGCTGGTCACCGCCGTGGCGTCCGCCGCGGTCGGCGGGGACGACCACGAGGAGCAGCCGAGCCGCTTCCTGCACGAACTGGCCGCCGCCGACCCACCCGCCACCGGCGGAGGCGGCACCGCCCCGACCGGCCCGGCTCCGAACGGCCCGAACCCGAACGGCCCGAACCCGACCGGGAACGGCCCGACACGTACGGCCACGCGCGGGGGCATCGTGGACGGGCCGGTGCCGCACGGGGACGAGCATCCGCAGGACGGGCCGCCCGCGGCGCTCCCGGTCACCCTGCCGCCGCGTGGGCTCACCCTGTCCGCGCTGGTGGCGGAGCTGCGTACCGCAGTCACCGACCCGGCGACGCCGATCACCCGGCGGCACGCGGCGGCGGGTGAGCTGGCGCGGCTGGCCGCCGCCGGCGTGCCCGGCGCGCACCCGGACGACTGGTGGGGGCTGCGCGGCCTGTCCGACGACCGGCCGCTCGTCGACGAGGGCGAGCCGGTACGGGTCACCCCGTCGGCGATGGAGAGCGCGTTGCGGTGCAGCCTGCGCTGGCTGCTGGAACGGCACGGCGGCAGCGGCCCGGCCAGCGCCGCGCAGGGCGTGGGCAACCTGGTGCACGCCGCCGCGATGCTGGCCGAGGATGCCAGCGTCGACCGGGAGGCGCTGCTGGAGTACGTGGCCGCCCGGTTCGACGCGATCGAGCTGGCCGCCCGGTGGATGGCCGGCCCGGAGCGGCAGCGCGCCGAGGCGATGGTGGACAAGCTGCTGCGCTGGCTGGCCGGCAACCCGCGCCGGCTGCTCGCGATCGAGCACGAGTTCGCGGTCCGACTCGACGATCCGTCCCGCCCGGTCGAGCTGACCGGCCGGGTCGACCGGCTGGAGGTCGACGACGAGGGGCGGCTCGTGGTGATCGACCTGAAGACCGGCAAGTCGACGGCTGTCACCGAGCGGGAGGTGGCCGAGCATCCGCAGCTCGGTGCGTACCAGGCAGCGGTGGAGGCGGGCGGGTTCGCCGAGTTCGGCGAGGAACCGGGCGGGGCCGCGCTGGTGCAGCTCGGCACCGGCGCGCGGGACGCCAAGGAGCAGACCCAGGCCGCGGCCGGGGAGGGGCCGGAGGCCGGGTGGGCCACCGCGCTGGTGCGCCGTACCGCAGACACGATGGCCGCCTCGACGTTCGCCGCAGTGGCCAACTCCAAGTGCCGGGTCTGCCCGGTACGCACCAGCTGCCCGGTCTCCGGCCAGGGCCGCCAGGTGGTCGAGCCGCCACCGGAGAACCAGCCGTGAGCGCGAGGAGTGAGCCGGTTTTGCGAGCCCCGCAGTCGCGAACAAAGACTGGACCATGACTGTTCAGCCGGCGCTGTTCGGCGCCTCCGCCACGCCCGCGCCGCGCACCGCCGACGCGGGGCCCCGCTACACGCCCGTCGAGCTGGCCCGGCTGCTGCGGCTGCCGGCGCCCACCCGGGAGCAGGCCGCGATCATCGCCGCGCCGGTGGAGCCGCTGCTGGTGGTCGCGGGCGCCGGCTCGGGCAAGACCGAGACGATGGCCGCGCGGGTGATGTGGCTGGTCGCCAACTCCTACGTACGCCCCGAGCACATCCTCGGCCTCACCTTCACCCGCAAGGCGGCCGGTGAGCTGGCGCACCGGGTCCGCACCCGGCTCGACCAGCTCATCCGGCGGCTCGGCCGGCAGGGGCGGGATCCGCACGACGACCCGCTGGCGGGCGAGCCGACCGTGTCCACGTACCACTCGTACGCCGGGCGGATCGTCACCGAGCACGGGTTGCGCGCCGGGTACGAGCCGACCACCCGGCTGCTCACCGAGGCGTCCCGCTGGCAGTTGGTCGACCTGCTGGTGCGCAACTACGACGGCGACATGTCCGAGGTGGACCGGATGCCGTCGACCATCACCGACGCCGTGCTGGCGCTCGCCGGTGAGCTGGACGAGCACCTGGTCGACCCGGACGAGCTGGCCGCCTGGACCGGCCGGTTCTTCGCCGACGTGCAGTCCCGGCCGGGCCGGGTCTACGCCGACGTCCGCAAGGCGCTCCAGCTCCAGCGGACCCGGCTGAAGCTGCTGCCGCTCGTGCGCGCGTACGCCCGGCGCAAGGACGACTTCGAGGCGATGGACTTCGCCGACCAGCTCGCCCGCGCGGCCCGGGTGGCCCGCGACCATCCCGGCGTCGGGGTGATCGAGCGGGACCGGTTCCGGGTGGTGCTGCTCGACGAGTACCAGGACACCAGCCACGCCCAGGTGGTGCTGCTCAACGCGCTGTTCGGCGGCGGCCACCCGGTCACCGCGGTCGGCGACCCCTGCCAGTCCATCTACGGCTGGCGCGGGGCCAGCGCCGGCACGCTCGACCGGTTCCCGGCCGAGTTCGCCCGCACCGACGGCAGCCCCGCCGACGTGCTCAGCCTGACCACGAGCTGGCGTAACCGTCCGGAGATCCTCGGCGTCGCCAACACGCTGTCGGTGCCGCTGCGGGCGGCCGGCGCGCGGGTGCCGGAGCTGCACGCCGCGCTCAGCGTCCGCGACCCGATCCCGCACCGCACGCCGGGCGGGCAGGCCGGCGGCACCGTGCACTGCGCGCTGCTGGAGACGTACGCCGACGAGGCCGACTGGATCGCGGACAGCGTGCTGGCGGCCTGGCGGGGCGCGGCCGGGATGCCCGGCGCGCTGCCCGAGCACATCCCCGCCGACCGCCGCCCGACCACTGCGGTGCTGGTGCGGCTGCGCAGCCAGATCCCGGCGATCGAGGCGGCGTTGCGTGCCCGCGGACTGCCGGTCGACGTGGTCGGCCTGGGTGGGCTGCTGGACACCCCTGAGGTACGGGACGTGGTGTGCACGCTGCGCGTGCTCGCCGACCCGACCGACGGGGCGGCGCTGCTGCGGCTGCTCACCGGCGCGCGCTGGCGGATCGGCCCGCGTGATCTGGTCGCCCTGCACCGCCGGGCCCGCGCCATCGCCCGCAGCCGCCGGGAGCTCACCGGTGACGAGGGCCCGGAGATCACCGTGGACGCGCTGGACGAGGCGACGCTCGTGGAGGCGCTGGCGGACCTGGGGCCGGCGCAGGCGTACTCGGCCGAGGGCTACGCGCGGCTGCGCTCGTACGGAATGGAGCTGGCGCTGCTGCGCTACCGGCTGGACCAGTCCCTGCCGGAGCTGATCGCGGACATCGAGCGGACCATCGGGCTCGACGTCGAGGTGGCGGTCCGGGCCGGCCGGGACGGCGCGGGCGACGCCGGGCTGGCCCGCGCGCACCTGGACGCGCTCGGCGACGTGGCGGCGCGGTTCAGCGGCGAGACGCCCGGCGCCACGCTGGCCGGTTTCCTCGCGTACCTGGCCGCCGCCGAGGACGAGGAGCGCGGGCTGGCGCCGGGCGAGGTCGAGGTGGTGGCCGGCGCGGTGCAGGTGCTCACCGCGCACGCCGCGAAGGGCCTGGAGTGGGACGTGGTGGCGGTGGCGGGGATGACCCGGGGCGTCTGGCCGGGACCGGTCCGCAACTCCGACCACTGGCTGGGCGGGCTGGGCGTGTTGCCGTTCCCGTTGCGCGGCGACGCGGACGGGCTGCCCGAGCTGGCCCTGCCGGAGGCGGAGGACCAGCGCGGCGTGGCCCGGGCGCTGACCGACTTCACCGACGCCTGGCGCGCGCACGACGAGCGGGAGGAGCGCCGGCTGGCGTACGTGGCGGTGACCCGCCCGCGCCGGCTGCTGCTCTGCTCCGGCTACTGGTGGGGGGAGGGGACCAAGCGGTTCCGCGGCCCGTCGGTGTTCCTGCGGGAGGTGCACGACGCCTGCCTGGCGGGCGCGGACGGGCACGTGGTGGACGCGTGGACGCCGGAGCCGGCCGGGGACGCGGTTAACCCGACCACCGAGACGGTGCTGCGGGCCGAGTGGCCGGCCGACCCGCTGGGCACCCGCCGCCCGGCGCTGACCGAGGCGGCGGCGCTGGTCCGCCGCCACCTGGCCGACCCGGAGACGGCCCGTCGCGAGGCGGCAGTGCTCGCCACCACGGGAGCGGCGGACGACGCCGAGGTGGCCCGCTGGCGGCGCGAGGCTGATCTCCTGCTCGCCGAGCGGGCGGAGCTGGCCCGGCAGGCCGAGGCGGTCGAGGTCGAACTACCCGGCCAGCTCTCGGTGACCCAGCTCGTGGCGTTGCGCCGCGACCCGGAGGCGCTGGCCCGTACGCTGCGCCGCCCGATGCCGACCGAACCGAACCCGTACGCCCGGCGCGGCACCGCGTTCCACGCCTGGCTGGAGCAGCGCTTCGGCACCGACCGGCTGCTCGACGTGGACGAGCTGCCCGGCGCGGCGGACGAGGACGCGGCCCCGGACGAGGCGCTGGCCGAGTTGCAGGAGCGCTTCCTGGCCGGCGAGTGGGCCGACCGGGTGCCGGTGGAGGTGGAGGTGCCGTTCGCCACTGTCATCGCCGGGGTGGTGATCAGGGGGCGGATGGACGCCGTGTTCGCCCGCCCGGGTGGGCGCTACGACGTGGTCGACTGGAAGACCGGGCGGCAGCCGGCCGGCCGGGAGGCCGACGCGGCGGCGGTGCAGCTGGCTGTCTACCGGCTGGCCTGGGCGGAACTGGCCGGGGTGCCGGTGGACCGGGTCGGCGCCGCGTTCCACTACGTGCGGGACTCCGCCACCGTCCGCCCGGCCGATCTGCTCGACGCGGAGGGACTGGCCGCCTTGGTGGCCGCCGTGCCGGAAATCCCGGGGGATCTCCCGGAGCGCGCGAATCCGTGATACGTTGGCTGGGTTGCAGTTTTGGTTTCCAGAGACTCTGTGTGCGCCTGGCGGATTGTGGCCCCAGGCGCTCTTTGTTGTGTCCGGAGTTCTCCGGGCGGGGCGACCAGCAGCGACAGGCACGCCGCGTATTCCACGCGCGGGGTGCTCCTCTCCGGCCCGCAACACGTGCGGGCCGACCGTTCCGTCAAGGAGACGAAACACATGGCAATTGGCACCGTCAAGTGGTTCAACGCTGACAAGGGCTTCGGCTTCATCACCCCGGACGACGGCGGCGCCGACGTCTTCGCCCACTTCTCGGCGATCCAGACCTCCGGCTACCGGAGCCTGGACGAGAACCAGCGGGTCGAGTTCGAGGTGACCCAGGGCCAGAAGGGCCCGCAGGCGGAGAACATCCGCCCGCTCTGATCTTCGGATCAACCGGCACCACCATCGCGCCCTCTCGGGCGTGGTGCACGGGCCGGCCCGCCTCTGCCGGGCCGGCCCGTCCCTTTCGGTTCGTGCTTGTGACCACCGGCGACGCCGGTGACGCGCCGCTGTCCGGCGCCCTTCCTCGACACGTGCCGCGTCGAGGAAGGCTTTCCGCATGACCACGACCCTGCCCACGTTCGCCGCCACCGGCCTGGCCCCGGCGCTCGTCTCCGAGCTGGCCGCGCAGGGCATCTCCGCGCCGTTCCCGATCCAGGCGGCGACGATCCCGGACTCGCTGGCCGGCCGCGACGTGCTCGGCCGGGGCCGTACCGGCTCCGGCAAGACGCTCGCGTTCGGGCTGCCGCTGCTGCACCGTACGGCCGGCCGCCGGGCCCGACCGGGCCGCCCGCTCGCGCTGGTGCTCGTACCCACCCGTGAACTGGCCGCGCAGGTCACCGAAGCGCTCGCCCCGTACGCCGCCACGCTCGGCCTGCGCTGCGCCACAGTGGTCGGCGGGCTTTCGCTGACCCGGCAGGCGGCCGCGCTGCGTGCCGGCGCCGAGGTGCTGGTGGCCACGCCGGGCCGGCTGCACGACCTGATCGACCGCGGGGACGCCCGGCTGGACCAGGTGGCCATCACCGTGCTGGACGAGGCGGACCAGATGGCCGACATGGGCTTCCTGCCGCAGGTGACGAAGCTGCTGGAGCAGGTCGCGCCGGGCGGGCAGCGGATGCTGTTCTCGGCCACGCTGGACCGCGGCGTGGACCGGCTGGTCCGCCGCTTCCTGACCGACCCGGTGACGCACTCCGTCGACCCGGGCACCGCCACCGTCACCGCGATGACGCACCACGTGCTGCACCTGGACGCGGAGGACAAGCCGGCCGCGCTGGCGCACATCGCCGCCCGCGAGGGCCGCACCATCGTCTTCATCGCCACCAAGCACCGCGCCGACCGGGTGGCCCGCCAGTTGCTCGCCAAGGGCGTACGCGCGGCGGCGCTGCACGGTGGCAAGTCGCAGCCGCAGCGCACCCGCATCCTGGAGCAGTTCCGCACCGGCCAGGTCACCGCGCTGGTGGCCACCGACGTGGCGGCCCGGGGCATCCACGTCGACGGGCTGGACCTGGTCGTCAACGCCGACCCGCCCACCGAGGCCAAGGACTACCTGCACCGGGGCGGCCGGACCGCCCGGGCTGGCGAGTCGGGCACTGTGGTGACGCTCGTGCTGCCGGACCAGCGCCGCGACGTCGCCCGGCTGATGACCACCGCGGGCATCAACCCCAAGACCACGCGGGTACGCGCCGGCGACAGCGAGCTGAGCCGGCTCACCGGCGCCCGGGAGCCGTCCGGCGTGCCGGTGACCATCACCGCGCCCGCCGCCGCGCATCCCGCCCCGGGAACCCGTCCTCGCCGGCGCCCGCGCCGCCGCTGACCGCGGCCTGCGCCTGACCGGCTCGCTTCCGAGCGGGCCGCTTCCGAGCGGGCCGCTTCCGAGCGGGCCGCTTCCGAGCGGGCCGCTTCCGATCGGGCGGAGAGTTCGCTCCTGAGTCGGGAATCAGTCGATGTTCGGTCGGCTGCCCGACTGTGCGACCGGAACCCGACGGTGATGCTGCTGCGCGGGGGACCGGTCGGGGGGTCGGCCGGACGCGGAGGGAGCGGTTCATGGCGGGGGAAGCCGGATCGGGCGGAGCGCGGGAAGTGGTGCTGGTGCTCGCGGTGGCGGGGGCCGGCCTGGCGCTCGCCGCGGTGGCCGCGTTCGGGCCGTGGCAGCCGTCCGACGGCGGCTCGCCGGATCGCGGCGCCGCCCGCAGCTTCACGCCCGGGATGCGCGCCCCGCACACTCAGTAGCCGCCCAGGGCGGACGATGCCGAGATACCGATATGACCCTCAGGCATAAATATGCCCCAGAGTCATATCGGCCGGGAGTCATGCCTCTGCGGCCGACGACCGGCCGGGCGCGTCGCCCTGGGCTTCCGCACAGCGATCATGCGGTCCCGCCGCCGGCCCCGTGACGGACGCGCGTCAGGGCGCCGTGGCCCGGTCGCTCAGCAGATCGGCGAGCGTGGTCCGGTCCACGACCAGGGCGATCGCGCCGTCCACCGCCAGCCACACGTCCCGCAGGCCGGTGGCCACACCGTGGTAGCCGGCCCGGTCGGCGGGAATGCCCCGGACGCTGGTGATCGCGCCGCCGACCGCGCGCAGCACGTCGCCCACACTGATCTCGTCCGGCGGGCGGGTCAGCGCGTACCCGCCCTCGGTGCCGCGGTGGCTGTGCAGCAGTCCGGCCCGCCGCAGGTCGAGCAGGATCCCCTGGAGGAAGCTGAGCGGGATGCCCTGGCTCTCGGCCAGGCTCGCCGCCTTGACCAGCTCGCCGCCGCCGGCCGCCGGGTCGCCTGTGGTGACGGCGGCGTCGGCGACGGCGAGCATGGCCCGGAGCGCGTAGTCGGCGCGCGCGGAGATGTACACGACGTCAGTTGCCGGCCTGGTCCAGCACGCCCCAGCGGCGGCGGATCGCCTTGTCGGCGGCCCCGAACGCGGTGTCCACGAGCAGGCCCACGACCAGGATGACGATCATGATGGCCATCAGGCGGGGTGCCTCGCTCAGCTCGCGTGCGTACGTGAGCTGCGCGCCGATCGAGGTGCGGGTGGCGATGACCACCAGCAGCTCACCGGCCATCAGGCTGCGCCAGGCGAACGCCCAGCCCTGCTTGAGCCCGGCCACGATGGCGGGGAGCGCGGCCGGCGCGATCACGTACCGGTAGAGGTTGAGCCCACGGGCGCCGAGGTTGCGGCCGGCCCGGACCAGCAGCGGCGGCACGTAGTCCACGCCGTGGATGACGCCGTTGGCGACCGACGGCGCGGCGCCGAGCACCACCACGAAGAAGATCGCCTGCTCGCTGAGCTGGAACAGCAGGATGGCCAGCGGAAACCAGGCGATCGACGGCATGGTCTGCAACGCGGTGATCATCGAGCCGAGCGCGGCCCTGAGCACCTTGACCCGGGCCACGCCCAGGCCGAGCAGCAGGCCGACCGCGACCGCGGCGGCGAACCCGACCGCCGCGCGCCGGGCGGTGGTGGCGAGGCCCTCCCAGAGCGCCGAGCTGAGCAGGTAGTCCCCGAGGTCGCCGAAGACCACCGCCGGGCCGGGCAGCGCCCACGGCTCCTTCCATCCGGACCAGACCACCGCCTGCCAGATGGCGACGGCCAGCGCGAGCGCGGCGAACTTGGGCCAGGTGGCCGACCACAGGCGGCGTACCCGGGACGGGCCCTTCTCCCGGCCGGCGATCTCCAGCGCGTCGAGTCCGGAGATCTCCGCGTCCGTACGCGCCGACCCGGTGAGGGTGTCACTGGCCATGCCGGCCCACCTCCTTGCGCAGCCGGTCGGTGACCTCGGCGGCGATGGCCGAGACCTCCGGCGAGTCGATCCGCCGGGGGCGCGGCACGGCGACCTCGGTGGAGTAGATGATCCGGCCGGGCCGGCTGGAGAGCAGCACGATGCGGTCGGCGAGCCGGGCCGCCTCGCGCACGTTGTGCGTGACGAACAGGACGGTGAGCTTGCGCTCGGTCCAGATCCGCTCCAGCTCGTCGTGCAGGATGTCGCGGGTCATCGCGTCCAGCGCGCCGAACGGCTCGTCCATCAGCAGCACCGGCGTCTCCAGCGCGAGCGTGCGGGCCAGCGCGACCCGCTGCCGCATGCCGCCGGAGAGCTGGTGCGGCCGCTTGCGGCCGAACTCGGACAGGTGGACCGTGCGCAGCAGCTCGGCCACCCGCTCCTTGCGCTGGTCGCGGGGGAGTCCGCGCAGCTTCAGCGGCACCTCGATGTTGCCCTCGACGGTCAGCCACGGGAACAGCGCCGGCTCCTGGAACATCAGTCCCGGGTTGACGCCCTCGCCCAGCTCGATCGCGCCGCCGCTGGCCCGGTCCAGTCCGGCGACCAGGTTGAGCAGCGTGCTCTTGCCGCAGCCGGACGCGCCGACCATGCAGACGAACTCGCCCGGCGCGATGTCCAGCGACAGCCCGTCCAGCGCCAGGACCGCCTGCTCGCCCTGGCCGTACACCTTGGTCACGCCGCGCAGCGCGACCGAGCCGGTCGCGCTGCGCGGGGTCGTGCTCGTCGACGTCACGGCTGGCTGACCTCGGCCTTGCCCTGCGTCTTGAGCACCTCGTTGAGGTACTTCAGGTCGTAGAGGCCGTTCAGGTCGACCGGCTGGGTGAGCCCGACCGCGACCGCGTGGTCCAGGCCGGTCTTCAGCGACGACGGGATCGGGTCGTTGGTGAACTCCAGCGTCGGCCAGGCCTGCTTGATCAGCTTGAGGTCCAGCGGCTTGCCGGTGATCTTGCCGATGTGGTCGGAGATGGCCTGCTGCGCCTCGTCCGGCTTGGTGTTGACGAACTCGTTCGCCGCGACCTGGCCCTCGACCAGCTTCTTCACCACGTCCGGGTGCGCCTTGAGGAACTTGGTGCTGACCAGCAGGTTGGTGATGACGAACTTCTTGTCCGGCCAGAGGTCACGCTCGTCGACGAGCACCTTGCCGCCGGCGTTCACCAGCCGGGAGACGAACGGCTCGGGCACCCAGGCGCCGTCGATGGCGCCGCTGCCGAACGTCTCGACCGTCTGCGCGTTCTCCTGCGGCACGATCTTGACGTCGCCGCCGCCCTCCTTGGTGGTCTCCAGGCCCTTCTCCTTGAGCCAGAAGCGCAGCGCCACGTCCTGGGTGTTGCCGAGCTGCGGGGTGGCGATCTTCTTGCCGCGCAGCTGCTCCACCGAGGTGATGCCGGGCTTGACCACGAGCGCGACGCCGCCGGACGCGGCGCCGGAGATGACCCGGACCGCCTCGCCCTTGGACTTGGAGAAGGCGTTCACTGTCGGGTTCGGGCCGATGTACGTGGCGTCGAGCGCGCCGGAGAAGACGGCCTCGATGGCGGCCGGGCCGGCGTTGAACGTCTTGGTGTCCAGCTCGACGTCGCTGCCGAGCTTCTCCTTGAAGATCCCCTTTTCGACGCCGACCACGGCCGGGGCGTGCGTGATGTTGGGGAAGTAGCCGAGGCGCAGCGTCACCGGGCCGGATCCGGCGGCGGCGTCGCTGTCCTCGCCGCAGGCGGCGGTGGTGCCGAGCGTGGCCGCGCCGACGGCGGCCAGGGTCGCCAGGGTGACCAGGCGGCGCAGGGGAAGCCCTCTCATCGAATGTCCAATCCGCAGTATTCCTATTTAGTTGGTAGGAAGAGTGGGGCAAGCGGCCGCCGGCGTCAAGTCCCGTCCCGCGACAGTCCACCGTTCGGCCAGGGCACACCGGCGGTAGAGCCGGTACCGAGGCGCTAGTGTCGATCTCGTGCCGACGCGGAGAGCGAAGATCCCAGCGACGAAGTACCCGGTCGAACGGTTCACCCTCGACAACGGCCTGCGCGTGGTGCTCACGCCGGACCGCAGCGCCCCGGTCATCGGGGTGGCTGTGGTCTACGACGTCGGCATCCGCTCCGAGCCCGAGGGGCGCACCGGGTTCGCCCACCTCTTCGAGCACCTGATGTTCCAGGGCTCGGAGAACCTGGAGAAGCTGGCCCACTTCCGGCACGTCCAGGGCGCGGGCGGGACGTTCAACGGCTCCACCCACCTGGACTACACCGACTACTTCGAGACGCTGCCCGCCAACGCACTGGAACGGGCGCTGTTCCTGGAGGCCGACCGGATGCGCGGCCCCCGGCTGACCGAGGAGAACCTGCGCAACCAGGTGGACGTGGTGAAGGAGGAGATCCGGGTCAACGTGCTGAACCGGCCGTACGGCGGGTTCCCCTGGCTGACGCTGCCCCCGGTGATGTTCGATACCTTCCCCAACGCGCACGACGGCTACGGCTCCTTCGTCGACCTGGAGTCGGCCACCGTGGCCGACGCCGCCGACTTCTTCCGCCGCTACTACGCCAGCGGCAACGCGGTACTCGCGGTCAGCGGCGACATCGACGTGGCCGAGGCGACCACGCTCATCGAGCGGCACTTCGGGGACGTGCCGGCCCGGCCCGCCCCGCAGCGGCCCGACTTCGCCGAGCCCGACCTGACCGCCGAGCGGCGCAGCACGTACACCGACGCGCTGGCCCCGCTCCCGGCGGTGGCCGGCGCGTGGCGGGTGCCCGACCCGATCAGCGACTTCGCCGGCTACCTGCCCTACGTGGTGCTGGCCGAGGTGCTCACCGACGGCGACGCCTCCCGGCTGGTCGAGCGGCTGGTGCAGCGCGACCGGTCGGTCACCGGCCTCGGCGGGTACCTCGGCTTCATGGGCGACCCGTTCGACGTGCGCGACCCCACCGCGCTGCTGCTCCAGGCCCACCTGCCGCCCGGCGGCGACGTGGACAAGGTGCTGCGCACCGTCGACGAGGAACTGGACCGGCTGGCGGCCGACGGGCTGACCGACGGGGAGCTGGCGCGTACCCAGGCCCGGATGGCCACCCACCTGCTGCGCGACACGGATGCGGTGCTCGGCCGCGCGTTGCGGATGGCGGTGCTGGAACAGCAGCGCGGCGAACCCGGCCTGCTCAACGACCTGCCCCGGCTGGTCGGCGAGGTGACCGAGGAACAGGTCCGCGCCGCCGCCGCCACCCTGCGGCCCGAGCGCCGCGCGGCAGTCGAGGTCGTTCCCGGAGGTGCCCGATGACCACCACCACCGTCCGGCCGCTGCCGGCGCTGCGCCCGAACCGCCGCCTCAAGGTGCCCAAGCAGGCCGAGCGCACGCTCCGCAACGGCCTCACCGTGATCGCGGTACGCCGCTCCTCCGTACCGCTCGTCGAGCTGCGACTGTGGATGCCGTTCGGGCGCACCCACCTGGCCCGCGGCGCGATGCTGGCGCAGACCATGCTCTCCGGCACCGAGGCGCACAGCGCCACCGAGCTGGCGGCCGAGTTGCAGAAGGTCGGCGGCGGGCTGACCGCCGGTCTCGACCCGGACCGGCTGATGCTCTCCGGCGCGGGCCTGGTCACCGGCCTGGACCGGATGCTGGAGCTGCTCGCCGAGGTGCTCACCGATGCGACCTACCCCGCGGACTGGGTGGAGACCGAGCGGGACCGGCTGGTCGACCGCATCCAGGTCGCCCAGAGCCAGCCGTCGCACCTGGCCCGGACCGCGCTGCTCAAGCGGGTGTACGGCCGGCACCCGTACGCGGTGCAGACGCCCGACCCGGACCAGGTGCGGGCGGTCCGCCCGGCCGCGTTGCGGCGGCTGCACGCCGAGCGGGTGCATCCGGCCGGCGCGGTGCTGGTGCTCGTCGGCGACGTGGCGCCGGACCGGGCGCTGGACGCGGCCGAGCAGGCGTTGTCCGGGTGGCGCGGTGACGGCCACGTCGCCGAACTGCCTCCCGCGCCGCCGCTGGAACCCGGGCCGCTGCTGCTCGTCGACCGGCCCGGATCGGTGCAGTCCTCGGTACGACTCGCGCTGCCGGCCGTGCCCCGCACCCACCCGGACCACGCCGCGTTGCAGCTCGCCAACCTGATCTTCGGCGGCTACTTCTCCTCCCGCTGGGTGGAGAACATCCGCGAGGACAAGGGCTACACGTACGGGCCGCACTCGCTCGTGGAGCACTCGGTGGCCGGCTCGCTGCTCGTCGCCGGCGCCGAGGTGGCCACCGAGGTGACAGCGGCGGCCCTGGTGGAGACGAACTACGAGCTGGGCCGCCTGGCGACGGTGCCGCCGAAGGCCGACGAGCTGGAGCAGGCCCGCCAGTACGCGCTCGGCACGCTCCAGCTCGGCATGTCCACCCAGGCCGGTCTCGCGTCGCTGACCAGCGCGTACGCCGGCAACGGGCTGCGGCTGGACTTCCTCGCCGAGCACGCCGCCCGGCTGGCCGCCGCGACAGTGGACGACGTGGCCGAGGTGGCCGCCCGCTACCTGGCCCCGGCCCGCGCGGTCACAGTCGTGCTCGGCGACGCCGAACGGGTGGCCGACTCGCTCGCCGCGCTGACACCGGTGCGTACGGAATCGGCATGAGCGGCGAATCCGACCCGCCGCTGGCCCGGTCGACGCTCGACCGGGCCGCGCACCGGCGTACCGATCCCGCCTGGCTGACCGAGGCGTGGGAACGGGCCCGGGTGCTGGTGCTGGATTCCACCGCCGAGGGGCGGGCGCTGGTCCGGGGCGCGTCTACCCCGCCGGAGCTGGTCCTGGTCGGCCCCGGTGAGCTGCCCGAGGTGCCCCGGTCGGTGCCGATGTTCCTCGGCGTCGAGCCGGACGGCGTACCCGTGTTCGCGGTGGACGGGCCGCTGCCGGCGCTGCCGGACACCCGCCCGGCTCACCTGCGCGAGGTCGGCCACCTGATGACCGACCGGGACGCGGGCCTGTTCACCACCGCGCTGGCGCTGCTCAACTGGCACCTGCGGCACGGCTACTCGTCGACGACCGGCAAGGCGACGAGCGCCGACGAGGCCGGCTGGTCGCGGATCGACCCGGACGGCGGCCGGGTCTGGCCGCGTACCGATCCGGCCATGATCGTGCTGGTGCACGACGGTGTGGACGGCCCGGACGGCCGTTGCCTGCTCGGCAACAACGCGACCTGGCCGCGCACCCCGGGACAGCGCCGCTACTCCTGCCTGGCCGGATACGTCGAGCCCGGCGAGTCGGCCGAGGCCGCCGTGCTGCGCGAGGTCCGCGAGGAGGTGGGCGTCCCGGTCGAGGAGATCGCGTACGTGGGCAGCCAGTCCTGGCCGTTCCCCGGCTCGCTGATGCTCGGCTTCCTGGCACGTGCCGACGCGGACGCGCCGATCCGGGTCGACCTGGCCGAGATCGCGCACGCGCGGTGGTTCACCCGCCGGGAGATCGGCGCGGCGCTGGCGGGCGAGCCGGTGCCGGTGGGCGGGGGAGACCGGCTGGTCCTGCCGCCGCCGTCGTCGATCGCGTTGTTCCTGGTGCACCGCTGGCTCGACGGCCACTGCTGACCCGGCCCGGCCCTCGTCGGGTTGCCGTGTTTCGGTCGGTGCGGCGGCGCCGGTTCGGGGAAGTGGCGTGGTCGAGGCCGGTCCATTACCGCCACTTCGCCGAGCTGGCGGGGTGGGGGTGGGTGGGATGCCGCCACTTCGCCGAGCTGGTGGGTCGGCCGGGTTTCGGTGGTCGTGCCACCGCCGGGTGAGTGCGGCGGGACTCGCGGTCGGGTTGGCGGGTTTCGGGCTGGTGGGTGGCACCAGTTCGGGGAAGTGGTGTGGTCGAGGGCGGTGGGATACAGCCACCTCCCCGAACTGGCGAGGCCGGGCGGACCTGGGCCGGGCGGACCTCGGCCGGGTGGAACGGGGGTGGGGCGCGGCCCCGACCCGGACCGTCGTTGCCGCGACGGTCGCGGGCCGGGAACACGTGCCGTCGAGGCCGGGTGAGGCGGGTAAACGGCGGGGGAGGCCGGTCCGGCCACGACGGACGTCAGCGTCCGGTCATCCACCGTCCCAGCGGTACGGGTGCCCGGGAGCAGATTCCTCGATCGGCAGCACTTTGACCCGGTGTCGGCCTGTGCGTACCGCACCGACGGCGGACAGTGCGCGGGCGAGCAGGAGCGCGGCGTCCCGGTCCTCGGCGTGGACGACCTGGCGGCGGGGCTCCGGCGTGCTCGTCTCGTCCCGCAGGCGGCCCCCGCCGGCCCAGGCGGCGGCGATGTCGGCGTCGGCGGCGGTACGGATCTCGGTGCGGACGATCAGGAACCGCATGGTGTCCCCCGGACAATCGGCGGTTACACGCTGGAACTTCCACGTCACTCCCGCGTCATGTTACGCCGATGTGACAGCCCGGCAAGGGGAACGCGCCAGCTCGACCGATCGGGGGATCCCAGGTCAGCACCGTTGTCGGGGGTGGACGCGCGAAGGGCCGCCGGCGCACGCCGACGGCCCTCCGGGGATCGCCGGATCAGTCCAGATCGAACTGACCGCTCTTCGTTCCGGCGAGGAAGCCGAGCCATCCGGCCCGGTCGAACAGCAGGACCGGTCCGCTCGGGTCCTTGCTGTCCCGCAGCGCCACTGTGGCCGGCCCGGAGTCAAGCGGCGCGACCTCCACGCAGTTGGAGGTCTGGCTGCGGGTGCTCTTGCGCCAGGCGGCGCCGGCGAGCCGTCCCGAGCGGGCGGTCGTGCTGGTGTGGATCTCGTTCATGGTGCTTGCTCCTGGTGAGGTGCTCCGATGGGTCCGAGCGACGCCGGAGCGCGGGCGGTGTCCGTGCCGGATCACCGTTCCGTGGTGAGGCGCCCCGAGTCCCGGCGTCGCTGGGCCGGCGCCGTTGCCGGCCCGTACGCCACCGTGGACTCGACTGCCGTGCCGGTCAGCCGTCCCGTCGCCTCGATCAACCAGGAGAGGGTGTCCGATGCGGAGAGCGCCGACGAGCATAGCCACTCGAACACCACTTTATAGCGATTTAGGGTGTTTACCTCGGTCGACATGACGTCGGTGAACCCACCTTCGATGGCGAGTGTCTCCGGATCGAGGGGGTCGGCGAACCGGTAGACCGAGAACGCGGTCGGCGGAAGGTACCAGTCACCGACCCGGGTGTCCCGCAGCAGCAGGCGCAGCGTCACGTTCGGCAGCAGCGCCATCTCGCACAGGTGGACGAGCTGCTCGTGCAGCACCTCCGGTGGCCCGGCACGGCGGCCGAGCGCCGCCTCCTCCAGCACCGCCGTGTAGCGGGGCACGTCGGGGGAGCGGGTCAGCAGCGACTGGCGGGCCTGCCGCGCGCGTACCTCGGTCTCGGGATCCTCGGTCTCCGGGTCGCCGGCCTCGGCGGCGACCTGCGCGGCGGACATGATCCGGTGCCGGGCGTACCCGGGCGTCTGCAGCAGCCCCGGCACCAGCACCGGGTTGTACTCGGAGATCTCCGCGCAACCGGCCTCCAGCTCGGCGAAGGCGCGCTGCTGCTGGGTCATCACCGGGAAGTTGCGCAGCCAGCCGCGCATGTCACCGGCCTCGTGGGTGATCCCGGTCAGTTCCGCGCGCTGCTCCTCGTCGGCGCCGTAGAGCGTCAGCAACACGTCCACGTCGTCCGGGTCGGGACGGCTGCGGCCGTTCTCCAGACGGGACAACTTGGATGCGGAGGCCCAGCCGATCCGCTCGATGACCTGGTCACCGGTCAGACCGGCCTGTTCGCGGAGCCGACGCAGCTCGATGCCGAGTCGACGACGGCGCAGAATCGGGCCTGGTACGGCAGGAGGCACGGCGTCCTCTTTCCCGTCGACCGTCGCTTGACGCGACGGTAACTGTATGAAATTCGCCCCCCACGGTCAGTATGGACGGCGCGACCGGCGTCGGAGGTTCCGGCAAGGGCGTGTCACGAGACAAAAAGAGGACCGTGGAGGGTGTCTTCACCAGCGCCCGCCCCCGACGCGCCCTGGTGGCGCACCCCTGCCGGAGGGAACCGATGCGCACCGTCCTGCGCCGCCCCGACTTCCGTCTCCTGTTCGCCGCGCTCGTCGCGAGCATGGCGGCGGAGTCGGTCCTGCTGCTCGCCCTGGCCGTCTGGGTCAAGGATCTGACCGGTTCGGACAGCATGGCCGGGGCGACCATCTTCGCGGTCATCGCGCCGATGACGCTCGCCCCGCTGGTCGGCTGGGTGGTCGACCGCTACCGGAGGCGACAGTTCTTCATCGCCGCCAACCTGGTCGCGGCAGTGCTGCTCGGTCCGCTGCTCACGGTCCGGGACCGGTCCGACGTCTGGGTGATCTACGTGGTCGCCGCGCTCTACGGACTCTCGTACATCACGCTCACCGCCGTGCTCAACGGACTGATCCGGCATCTGGTTCCGCCCGATCTGCTCGCCGACGCGAACGGACTGCTCCAGACCGTCCGGCAGGGTCTGCGGCTGATCGGGCCGCTGGCCGGGGCCGGTGTCTACGCCGCAGTCGGCGGCTGGCTGCTGGTCCTGCTGGCCATGACCGGCTTCCTCGTCGCGGCGGCGGTGGTCGGGCGGCTGCGCGTGGAGGAGAGCACGCCGTCACGGCCGGGTCGGCGCGGGCCGTCCGAGCTGGGCGCGGGGCTGCGGCACCTGACCGGCGAGCCGGCGCTGCGCCGGGCGCTGCTCGGGTACGGGCTCGGCTCGCTGGTGATGGGCTTCACCGAGTCGCTGATCTTCGCGTACGTCGATCTGGGCCTGCACCGCGACGCCGCGTTCGTCGGCGTGCTGGTCATGGTGCAGGGCGTCGGCGGGCTGGTCGGCGGCCTGTTCTCGGCCGCCGTGGTCCGCCGGTTCGGCGAGGTCGGCACGCTCGCCGCGGGCGTGACGTTCTTCGGGCCGGCCGCGCTGGCGCTCGCGTACCCCCGGTTGTGGCTCGGGGTGGTGGCGCTGCTGCTGGCCGGCCTCTCGCTGCCGCTGACCATGGTGGGGTTGAACACGCTGATCCAGCGGCGGACGCCGCCGCGGCTGCTGGGCCGGGTCACCGCCGCGTCCGAGGCGCTGGTCAGCGGCCCGCAGGCGCTCTCCATCGGCACCGGCGCGCTGCTCGTCGGCGTGTTCGACTACCGGCTGCTGTTCGCCCTCGTCGGTGCGGTCACCACGGCGGCCGGCCTCTACCTGTGGCGGGGGCGCGGGCTGACCATGCCGGTCGCCGGACCGGTGCGGATCCCGGCGCCCCGGAAGCCGGCCGACGACGGGGTGCTCAGCCGCGGTGGTTCCTGAACGACGGCGAGCGGCCGCACCCGGATCGGGTGCGGCCGCTCGTGGCGTCGCGGGCGGATCAGCCGGGCAGCGCGGCCAGGTGCTGCTTGACCTGGGTGATCGAAGGGTTGGTCAGGGCGCTGCCGTCGGCGAAGCGCAGCGTCGGGACGGTCTGGTTACCGCCGTTGACGCCCATCACGAAGTCCGCGGCCGTCGGGTCCTGCTCGATGTCGACCACCTCGTACGCGATGCCCTCCCGGTCGAGCTGCGACTTCAGCCGGTGGCAGTAGCCGCACCACGGGGTGGAATACATCGTCAGCATGGTCTGGTCCTCCAAGGGGTGGCTCGCGCCCGGTCCGATCAGGCCAGGCTAACCGCTGCAACGTCACACGATGCTGGGATGATTCCCTGCTGTGGGCGTTCACTCAGCGGCGGAACGGGTGCTGGCCGGGCTGGATCCGGAGCAGCGGTCCGCGGTGACCGCTCCGGCCGGTCCGGTCTGCATCCTGGCCGGCGCCGGCACCGGCAAGACCCGGGCGGTGACCTCGCGAATCGCGTACCGGGCGCTGACCGGCGACATCGCCGGCCGGCATGTGCTGGCGGTCACGTTCACCGCCCGCGCCGCCGCCGAGATGCGCAGCCGTCTCACAGTGCTCGGGGTGCAGGGTGTGCAGGCGCGCACGTTCCACGCCGCGGCGCTGCGGCAGGTCCGCTACTTCGCGCCCCGGCTGCTGGCCGGGCGGGCCATGCCGGAGCTGCTGGACAGCAAGGTGCGGGTGGTCACGCTCGCCGCCGCCAAGGTCGGCCTGCGCGCCGACCGGGCCGCCGCGCGGGACCTGTCCGCCGAGATCGAGTGGGCCAAGTCGTCGCTGGTCGAGCCCGGGGAGTACGTCGTCGCCGCGGCCAAGGCGCTGCGCGAGACGCCGTACGAGCCGGCCCGGGTGGCCGACGTGTTCGACGCGTACGAGCGGCTCAAGCGCGGCAACGGGGTGATCGACTTCGAGGACATGCTGCGCGCCGCGGTCTGGGGCATCGAGGAGCACCCGGACGTGGCCGAGCAGGTGCGCAACCAGTACCGGCACTTCGTGGTCGACGAGTACCAGGACGTCAACCCGCTCCAGCAGCGGCTGCTGGAGGCGTGGCTGGGCGGCCGGGACGACCTCACGGTGGTCGGCGACGCCAGCCAGACGATCTACTCGTTCACCGGCGCCACCTCGTCGTACCTGGTCGACTTCCCCCGCCTGCACCGCGGCGCGACAGTCGTCCGGCTGGTCCGCGACTACCGCTCCACACCGCAGGTGGTCGGGCTCGCCAACGCGGTGATCTCGCAGGCCCGGGGCACCGAGGCGCGGCTACGGCTGGAGCTGCACGGCCAGCGCCGGCCCGGCCCGGAACCGGAACTGCGGATTTTCACCGACGAGCCGGCCGAGGCGAACGCGGTCGCGGCCCGCTGCCGGGCGCTCGTGGCGGGCGGCACCCCGGCGCGGGAGATCGCGGTGCTGTTCCGCACCAACGCGCAGTCCGAGGCGTACGAGAAGGCGCTCTCCGAGGCCGGGGTGCCGTACGTGCTCCAGGGTGCGGAGCGGTTCTTCGAGCGGCCCGAGGTGCGCCAGGCGATGATCGCGTTGCGCGCCGCCACCCGGTCGGCCGACGCGGGAACCCCGCTGCCGGCCGCCGTGGTCGAGGCGCTCACCGCCGTCGGCTGGGCGCCCGACGCGCCCCCGCCCGGCGGCGCCGCGCGGGAGCGGTGGGAGGCGCTCGCCGCGCTGGTCCAGCTCGCCGAGGAGTACGCGGCGCAGGCCGAGGAGGAACCGGGCCTGACCGGGTTCACCGAGGAACTCGCCCGGCGGGCCGCCCAGCAGCACGTGCCCACAGTCGAGGGGCTGACGCTCGCGTCGCTGCACTCGGCGAAAGGGCTGGAGTGGGACGCGGTGTTCCTGGTCGGGCTGGCCGAGGGAACGCTGCCCACCACGTACGCGAAGACCATGGAGCAGGTCGAGGAGGAACGGCGGCTGCTCTACGTCGGGATCACCCGGGCCCGGGAGTGGCTCTGGCTGTCGTACGCCACCGCGCGCTCGCCGGGTGGGCGGGCCCGGCGGCCCTCGCGGTTCCTGCCGCAGCTCGACCGGTCCGGCGGCGGGGAGCGGGCCGGCGGCGGCGGGCCGGCGCGGCGGGCCGAGCGGCGCCGGCCGCAGGTGGTCTCGTGCCGGATCTGCGGCGCCACGCTGCTCGCCGGCGCGGACCGCAAACTGGGCCGCTGCCCGACCTGCCCGTCGGACATCGACGAGGAGCTGTACGAGCGGCTGCGCGAGTGGCGGCAGCGGGTGGCGGGCGCGCAGAAGGTGCCGGCGTACGTGGTCTTCACCGACGCCACGCTCACCGCGCTGGCCGAGCGGAAGCCCGGCCGCACCGAGGAACTGGTGGCGATCGCCGGGATCGGGCCCCGAAAAGTCGGGCTTTACGGGGATACGGTGCTCGCCCTGGTGGCGGGCGCCACGGTGGACGAGGTCTGCCCACAGAAAACTTCTGAAAACTAGCCGTAAATCGTTTGCCCTCCCCCGAGGGCTAGGAATAGCCTCATGACACACCTCGCGAGCGGCGCCGTTCTGGCTGCTCAAAGGGGATGAGTCCACGGTCGGCACGAGGAGAGTAGGGAGGTGGCACCAATGAAGATCTTCACCTATGAGCGTCTTGCGGCGATGCCGTCTGCCGTCGCTCCGCTGTCGGCTGTCCGGGTGGCCCTCGCCGCTCGACCGTCGGCTCCGCAGGTGCACCAGGTCCCGGTTCAGGCCGAGCTGAACCTGACCGTTGCGCCGATCGCCGGAGTCGAGGGGACCAGTGGCTTCGCGGGCAAGGGCATCGATGGCGCCAAGAAGCGCACGGATGTCCGCGGTGTTCCACCTCGAGGTAGACCGGTCTGATCCATCAGACCACCGGCTCACCTCGAGGCCGCGGAACCCGCATACCGGGATCCGCGGCCTCAGTTTTTTGTCCCGCCGAAGTACGTCGGAATGCGATCCACGAGATCGAAGTGAGAGAGAGGTGACCGGAGGATGAGTCTGGCGTTGGCCCCCCTCGACGTGAGCGTCGACGTGGAGGCGAACCTGCCCTGCCGGAAGTTCGACCCCGACCTGTGGTTCTCCGACTCGCCCGCCGAGCTCGAGCTGGCCAAGTCGCTCTGCGGGGACTGCCCGCTGCGCGTCGAGTGCCTGGCCGGGGCGGTGGAGCGAGCCGAGCCCTGGGGCGTCTGGGGCGGCGAGATCTTCGAGCGTGGCGCGGTCGTCCCGCGCAAGCGGCCCCGTGGCCGTCCGCGCAAGGAGGACCTCGCCCGTGACGCGCAGCTCCGGGTCGAGGCGGAGGCGCGACTGGCGGCCAGCGGGCTGTCCGAGTCGCGTAGCTCCGTCCGGCTGGCAGCCTGACAAACCTACGTTCCGAAACCGACCGATGCCGGTGTCCCTCCACCGGCCGACCTGAGAGAGAAACCCTGATGATGAACCTGCCGAACGGATTCGAGATGCAACTACTCCACGAAGCGTTGTCCAGGGCCCGAATGCGCCGGCCTCAGGCCGGTCGCACCACCACGAGCACTGAGGCAACCCGTTCCGCCCGTACCGTCGCCATGCGGGGTCGCAGCCAGTCGGCCCGCGACCTGGGCGTTCTGTAGAACGATCGCGTGAGGAAGGGGCGGTGACCGACAGGTCACCGCCCCTTCGCCGTGCCCGCTCGCCGACCGCGCGCTCGCTGGCCCGCCTCTGGTCGGCTTGCTCAGACCACCGGCGCGAAGCCTGGTAGCCAGCGTTCCAGGATCGACCGGTAGGACGCCTTCGCCTCCAACTGGCAGAGCACCCCGATCGAACCCAGCGTGACCCGGTGGATCATCAGGTACGACGGGGGCAGGTTGAGCTGCCGGCTGAGCTGGTAGGCGGGGGAGCGAGGGCTGGCCAGCCGGGTCGCCTCGCCGCGCAGCCAGGCCCGGGTGAAGCGGAACTCCTCCGCGGCGATCGGCTCCAGCATCGGACGCAGGAAGTCGAGCACCGCCGGGGCGTCGATCGACTCGGTGCGGCTGACGAAGCCCTCGGCGCGCAGCCCTTCCACCACCGCGTCGGCGTCCCCGCGCAGCGCCAGTGCTGCGATCCGGCCGATCGGCTCGGGCGTGCCCTGCGGCATCCGGGCCACCGCTCCGAAGTCGATCACGCCGAGCCGGCCGTCCGGGAGCAGACGGAAGTTGCCCGGGTGCGGGTCGGCGTGCAGCAGCCCGGCCCGCTCCGGCGCGGACAGGTGCAGCTCGGCCATCAGCCGGCCGGCCTCGTTCCGCTGCTCCTCGGTGCCCTCCCGGATGATCTGGGACAGCGGAATGCCTTCCACCCACTCGGTGATCAGCACCCGCGGCGCGGCGTCGAGCACCTCCGGGATGAAGATGTCCGGGTCGTCGGCGTACGCGGCGGCGAACGCCCGCTGCGACTCCGCCTCCAGTTCGTAGTCCAGCTCCTCGGTGATGCGCTCGCGCAGCTCGGCCAGGAGCGGCTTCACGTCCAGCCCCGGCTGGATGGCCCGGAACATGCCGCCGAGCCGGGAGAGCTGCTTGAGGTCGGCGAGCAGGGCGTCACCCGCCCCCGGGTACTGGATCTTCACGGCCACGTCCCGGTGCTGGGGGCCGCCGTTCGGCCCGTACCCCGGGTCGCGCCAGACCGCGCGGTGCACCTGGCCGATGCTCGCCGCGGCGGCCGGGGTGTCGTCGAACTCGACGAACCGGTCGCGCCAGTCCGGGCCGAGCTGCTCGGCGAGCACCTTGTGCACTGTCGCCGCAGGCAGCGGCGGCGCAGCCTCCTGGAGCTTGGTCAGCGCCTGCCGGTAGGGCGCGGCGACCTCCTCGGGCAGCGCCGCCTCGAACACCGACAGGGCCTGGCCGAACTTCATCGCCCCGCCCTTGAGCTGCCCGAGCACGCTGAACAACTGCTCGGCGGTGCGCTGCTGGATCTCGGCGGAGATGACGTCGGACGCGAGGCCGGTCACCCGCTTGCCCATGCCGAGGACGGTTCGACCGGCGAACCCGAGCGGCAGGGCGGCGAGTTTGGCGGTGCGGGACACGGCCCGGCGCGGGATGTCGGTCACCCGGCCATTGTTACCGACGCGGGGCCTCCGCTGCTGCCGTGCGGCGGGTAGTGGCCGGGGCCGACCGGATCGGGCGACGCCGGCAGCAACCGCAGGAGGGGTGTGGGGGCCACCGTCGGTAGCGGACGCGACCCGGACCCCGGACCTCCACCGCGCCGCCGAGCGTCTCCGGCTGGGCGCCGTCGAGCTGGGCCAGCACCTCGGCCGTGGCGAAGGCCGCCGCGGCGAGCCCGGTGGCGGCGGCGCAGGCGCGCGCGCCCCGGTCGGCGGCGAGCTGGGCGGCGAGCGCGGGCCAGTCCGGATCCCGGTCGCCGCGGTGCAGGTCGAGGCAGCGCAGGCAGGGACCGGCGGGCGGGCGGACCAGCGGACCGACCACCGGTACGCCGCCGCGCAGGTCGAGCAGCAGATGGGGCTGACGCCGGCGGGCGTACCCGGTGGCCAGCAGCTCGGCCGGACGGTCGACGCCGAGCTGCACCACCAGGTCCGGCCGGGCCGCCCGGGACGGGCCGGTGACAGTTCCGGGCGCGCACCGTTCCAGCGCCGCGCGTACCGCCGGGGCCAGCGGACGGCCCAGCTCCGTGGCGGTCAGGCCGGTCCCGACCAGGTCACCCGCGCCGACCGGGCCGGCCAGATCGGGTACGACGTGCCCGACCCCGGCCTGGGCCAGCGCGACGGCGACCGCTGCGCCGAGGCGTCCCGTACCGGTGACCAGCACCCGGGCGGCACGGCGGCGGCGCAGCAGCCGGGCCGGTGTGCCGGGCAGGTCGGGCGACGCGAGCGCCAGTGCGGCAGCCTCGGCGGCCAGCCGGTCCCGGGCCGCTCCGGCCAGCTCGCGGGGGAGCAGTGCCTGTGCCGGCACCACCAGCCCGGCGTCCCGGAGCGTGTCGAGCAGGGCGCGTGCCTCCTCGGGCGGGACTCGCGCGGCGCCCGCCCCGGCCAGCACGGCGCGTTCGCTGCGGGTGCCGTCGAGCAGGTCGAGCAGGCGGGCCGTTCCCGGCGAGGACATCTCCAGCAGCACCGCGCGGCCGGGCGGCTCGCCCAGCTGGAGCGTGTGCCGGTCGCGCCAGAGCCGGGTCAGGCCGGGCAGCAGGACGGGACGGACGAGCGGTGTCGGATCGGTCACGCCACTGATCGTGACCGTCTCCACGCGCTCCGTCGCTCGTTGTCCACAGGTGCGGCGAGCCGTGGCCAGCGTTGTCCACAGGATCTCGCCGGTTTTCCACAACCAGCCGGTAACTGTGTCGGCTACACGACGGAGGAGGACGGCCGACGGCCGTCCTCCTCCGTTTCTGCCGTACGGGTCAGACCTTGGCCTTGCCCAGGATGCGGTTCACTGTTGTGCCGCACACCGGGCACCTGCCCTTGGCCATGTTCATGCCGGTCTTCGAGACCTCCACGTGCCCCTCGAAGTCCCGCTTCTCCTTGCACTTCACGCAGTAACCGTTGTAGGTCTGGGCCTGGTCGGCCACGGTAGCCTCCTCGTCTCGTCCGCCGGAGGTGTCCCGGCGGGTCTCCCTGCGGCGGCCCACGCGTGGCACCGGCGCCGGGGGTTCTCCGCGGTCAGTCACCTGACCGTGGTTGGCGGACCCTACCCAGGTCTGGGCGGTTCCATGTCAGCTGTACGCCGACTCTGTGAGCAAGTCGACGTCGAGAGTGTGCATGCCGAGTAACGTCGGATAAGTCAGTTTCGCGCGGACACGCCGGATGAATGCACCCAGATCCGCTTCGCGAGGCCCCCCGACAGTCACCCGTCGTAGATCACTTAACGTGAACAGGGTCGGTCAGGTGATGGTCAGCTACCGTCGCAAAGAATTTTTTCCGGACTCCTGACAATCAACCGCCACTTTCCGGGCGCGTGTCGTCGTGTTGACTCTTGCGGAGTCCTGGTCAGTACGCATTAGCTTTCCATCGTGACAGTCAACCGAGGCTGCGCGGACCGGTAATGGCCGTGACGCGGAAGCCCGTCGTCGAGGTGCGGCGCAGCCAGCGTCGGCGGCGCACGGTGTCCGCGTACCGGGACGGTGAGCGCGTCGTCGTGCTGATCCCCGACCAGTTCTCCCGGGCCGAGGAGAGCGAGTGGGTCGACCGGATGCTCGCCCGGCTCGCCGCCCGCGAGGGCCGGCTGGCCCGCTCGGATGCTGAACTGCTCGCCCGCGCCACCCGCCTGATCGACCTCTACCTGCCCGAACACGGGTCGGCTGCCGCGCCGGCCAGCGTCCGCTGGGTGACGAACCAGAACGGCCGCTGGGGCTCCTGTACGCCCGCCGACCGCACCATCCGGATCTCGCACCGGGTCCAGGACATGCCCGACTGGGTGATCGACTACGTGCTGCTGCACGAGCTGGCGCATCTCATCGTGCCCAGCCACAACGCCGACTTCTGGGCGCTGGTCGCCCGCTACCCGAGGTCGGAGCGCGCCCGCGGCTACCTGGAGGGCGTGGCCGCCACCGCCGCCATCCCCTGACCGCCGCCCATCGCGGTCGATCATGAAGTTGGCCTGGCGTTTCGTCCGCTTCGTCACCGCCAACCTCATGATCGTGAACGGACGCGGGTGGGGCGGGGGTTAAGGTCGGCGAATGTCGCGACGTGTGGTGGTGGCGCTGCTCGGCCCGGTGACCTGGACGCCGCCCGGAATCGATCCGGCGCGATGGCTTACCGCGCTCGCCGAGGACGTGGTGGACCTGCTCGCCACGCTGAACGAGGTGGAGACCGCCGTCGCGGTCACCAGCCGGGACCGATGGCTGGCCGACGCCGTGGTCTGGCCCGGCACCCAGGTGTACGAGGTGCCCGAGCCCACGCCGAACGCGGTGTTCGCGGCGCTGGCCGGTGACCGGGCGGCCCGCGATGGCGGGGCGGGCGGATACGACCAGGTGGCGGTGGTGGCGGCGGACGCGCCGGACGTGCCCGGTCTGACGCTCGGCAAGCTGCTCCGGCCGCTCACCACCCGGCCGGTGGCGGTGGCCCCGGTCGAGGGGAGCGGAACCGGGCTGCTGGGAGTGGCGGCGCGACTGCCCGTACCGGCGTGGCTGCCGGCGCTGGACCTGGACACCACCGCGCCGGCCGAGGTGCGACGGGCGGCACCGAGCCCGGGCGACGTGGCGGTCACCGCCGGCTGGCACCGGATGCGCGGCCCGGCTGACCTGGCCGCACTCGATCCGGCCGTCGAGGGCTGGGAGGCGACGCGCGCCCTGCTGTCCGGCCGCCCCGTCTGACCCCCACCCTCCGTTCCCGGCCCGCCGATCTTGCAGTTTGGTACCCGACAGAAGCCGCTTTCAGGACATTCCGAGGGCCACAACTGCAAGATCGACGGGGTGGGCGGTGTCAGTGCTTGTCGTCGTCCTCGCCGGGGGACTTCTCCTCCGGGGCGCCGGGGGCGGAGAAGTCGAAGTTCGCCAGCTCGTCGTCGAGATCGGTGCTCGTCGTGGCGAACGCCTCCGGGGCGGCGAAGTCGTCGTCGGAGGGCAGCAGGTCCGGGTGGCCCCAGACCGCGTCCCGGCCGGCGATGCCGCGGTGCTCGGTCAGCGCCGCCCACAGCACCGTCGCCTCACGCAGGCGGCGGGGCCGCAGTTCGAGACCGACCAGCGCGGCGAACGTCTGCTCGGCCGGGCCACCCGCGGCGCGGCGGCGGCGGAACGCCTCGCCGAGGCGTACGACGTTGGGGAGGCGGTCACCGGCGGCGCTGTCGACGACGTGGCAGACCCAGCCCTCGACCAGGGCGAGCACGGTCTCCAGCCGGGCCAGCGACGCCTTCTGCGCGGGCGTGTCCTCCGGCGTGAAGATGCCCTCCAGGGCGATCGCCTGCATCGACTCCGGGTCGGTCGGGTCGACCCGGCCCATCGCCTCCTCGATCGCCTCCCGGTTGACCCGGATGCCCGCGGCGTAGTTCTCCACCGCGGTCAGCACGTGCCCGCGCAGCCACGGCACGTGCTGGAACAGCCGCTGGTGGGCGGCCTCGCGCAGGGCCACGTAGAGGCGTACCTCGTCCTCGGGCAGCTCCAGGCCCTCGCCGTACACCTTGATGTTGGCGGGGACGAGCGCGGCGGTGCCGGCGGGGCCGAGCGGCAGGCCGATGTCACCGGCGGAGAGCACCTCGGCGGCGAGCGAGCCGAGCGCCTGGCCGAGCTGGCCGCCGAAGAGGGCGCCGCCGAGCGTGGCGACCATCGACTGCATCGGGCCGAGCTGGGCGCGGGCCTCCGGCGGCACCAGGTCGCCCATCGCGCCGACCATCCGGCTGGCCACCGGGTCGCAGAGCTTGCGCCACACGTCGAGCGTCTTGAAGATCCACTCGTTGCGGTTCCAGGCGACCGAGGTGCGGATGCCGGAGGGCCACGAGGTCGCCGGCTCCAGCCAGAGGTCGGCGATGCGCAGCGCCTCCTCGACCGCGTTGCGTTCGAACGGCGACACCGCCGGGTCGCCGGCGGCGGCGAGCTGGCTGGCGGCTACCTGCCGGGCGAGGTCCCAGTTGACCGGCCCGCTGCCCGGCGCCGAGAGCAGGTGCTGCAACTGCGACATGAACTGCTGCATCGCCGCGGGATCGTTGGGGTCCGGTGGTTGACCACCCGGGAGCGCGAAGCCGAACGGAATATCAGGCACGACGTCTACGGTACGCGGGGCCCGCCGCAGGTCGTGCCACTCGGCGTTGCGCTGAGGGCGAAGTCCGCCGGTCACCGCGCCGGATGGCACGGTACGGATCGGTACGCTCTGGCCCATGAGACGTCGCGGCGTGACCGTCCTCCTCGGTGCCCTGCTCACCGCCCTGCTCAGCGTCGGCGTGCTGAGCGTGCCGCTGCCGTACGTGGTGCTCGGCCCCGGTCCGACGGTGAACACGCTGGGCAGTGAGGACGGCAAGGAGGTCATCCAGGTGACCGGCCGCGCGACGTCCACCTCCGCCGGTCAGCTCCGGCTCACCACTGTCGGTGTGCAGCCGACCGTGCGGCTGCGGTCGGCGCTGGCCGGATGGTTCTCCTCGGACGAGGCGGTGGTGCCGCGGGAGCTGGTCTACCCGCCGGGGGAGTCGCAGGAAGAGGTCGAGAAGCGCAACGCGGAGGACTTCCAGAACTCGCAGACCAGCGCCGAGACGGCGGCGCTGCGCGAGCTGGGTTACCCGATCAAGGTGCTGGTCAAGGCGGTCACGCCGGGCGGCCCGTCGGTCGACGTGCTGCGCCCCGACGACGTGGTCACGTCGGTCGACGGGGTGCCGGTGACGAGCGCGGCCAAGCTCACCGAGCTGATCCGGGCGAAGCCCGCGGGCACCGCGCTGACGATCGGCTACACCCGGGGTGACACCCCGGGTACGGCGACGGTGACCAGCCGGGAGCAGGACGGCCGGCCGCGCATCGGTGTGGAGATCGACCAGCAGCAGCCGCACCCGTTCACCCTGAAGATCGACCTGGGTGACATCGGCGGGCCGAGCGCCGGGCTGATGTTCTCGCTCGGCATCATCGACAAGCTGGAGCCGGCCGACCTCACCGGCGGGAAGATCATCGCCGGTACCGGCACCATCGACGACGAGGGTCGCGTCGGTCCGATCGGCGGCATCGCGCAGAAGCTGGTCGGCGCCAAGGACGCGGGCGCGAAGGCGTTCCTGGTGCCCGCCGACAACTGCGCCGAGGCGGTCCGCAACCCGCAGCCGGGACTGCCGCTGCTGAGGGTCGCCACGCTGGGTGAGGCATTGAAGGCACTCGAGACGCTGCGCGCCGGGGGACAGCCGACGCGCTGCTGAGGCGGGCCGGGCGGCGGCCGGCGGGCGGATCGTGACGTGACCTTGACCCGACGTGCTCAGGAACACCCCGTACTCTTGGTGCCTGGTCGGAGCCGATCACATCGAGCGTGCGGAGCCAACAGTGGTCATGCGTAGCAGTCCCTTACCGAGGATGAGCCGGCGCGGACGCGTCACCATCGGTGTCCTGATCGGGGTGTTCATCTTGTTCACCCTCCTCGGGTGGGGCGTCAACGCCTGGACCGACTGGCTCTGGTTCGACGAGGTCCGCTACACCCAGGTCTTCACCGGCGTGCTCGCCACCCGCCTGCTGCTGTTCCTCGTTGTCGGCGTCGGCATGGCGCTGCTCGTCGGCGGCAACCTCTGGCTGGCCCACCGGCTGCGGCCCAAGATGCGCCCGCACTCGGCCGAGCAGGCCACGCTGGAGCGCTACCGGATGCTGCTGAGCCCGCGGCTCGGCACCTGGATCGCGCTCGCCGCCGCCGTCGTCGGGCTGTTCGCCGGCCTCTCCGCGCAGAGCCGCTGGGGTCAGTGGCTGCTGTTCCGCAACGGCGGCGACTTCGGCGTGAAGGACCCGGAGTTCGGCGTCGACGTCGGCTTCTACGTCTTCCAGCTCCCGTTCTGGCGCTACCTGCTCGGCGTCGGCTTCACAGTCGTGGTGCTGTCGCTGCTCGGCGCGCTGGCGGTGCACTACATCTTCGGCGGCGTGCGCCTCCAGGGCGTCGGCGACCGGATGACGAACGCCGCCCGCGCCCACCTCAGCACGCTGGTAGCCGTGTTCGTGCTGCTCAAGGCCGTCGCCTACGTGCTGGACCGGCGGGCCATGCTGCTGGAGTACAACGAGGGCGCCAAGCTCTACGGCGCCGGCTACGCCGACGTGAACGCGCTGCTCCCGGCGAAGGAGATCCTCGCCTGGATCTCCGTCCTGGTGGCGCTGGCGATCATCGTGTTCTCCAACGCCGTCATGCGGAACCTGGTCTGGCCGGGCATCTCGCTGGCCCTGCTGGGCGTCTCCGCGGTGGCGATCGGCGGCATCTACCCGTGGGCCGTGCAGACGTTCGAGGTCAAGCCGAGCGCCCGGGACAAGGAGGCGCCGTACATCGAACGCAGCATCAAGGCCACCCGCACCGCGTTCAGCCTCGACGGCACGAAGACCACACCGTACGCGGCCAGCAACCTCGTTCCACCCGCCAGCCTGGCCACCGACACGTCAGTGGTGTCGAACATCCGGCTGCTCGACCCGCAGCTGGTCTCCGAGACGTACACGCAGCTCCAGCAGGTCCGCGGCTTCTACGACTTCGGCTCGAAGCTGGACATCGACAGGTACTCGGTCAAGGACAAGACCTCCGACTACGTGGTCGGCGTCCGTGAGATCAACTACGGCGAGCTGACCGACCAGCAGAGCAACTGGATCAACCGCCACACCGTCTACACCCACGGGTACGGCCTGGTGGCCGCCCCGGCGAACCAGGTGGTCTGCGGCGGCCAGCCGTACTTCGTCTCCGGCTTCCTCGGCGACAAGGCACAGGAGGCGTGCTCCGCGCCGGCCGAGGAGATCCCGGCCCAGCAGCCGCGGATCTACTACGGCGAGCGGATGGAGCCGGACGACTACGCGATCGTCGGGCAGACCGGCGAGCGCAACGTCGAGTTCGACCGGCCCACCTCCACCGGCGGCGAGCAGTACTACACCTACACCGGTGAGGGCGGCGTCAAGATCGGCTCGTTCCCGCGCCGGCTGCTCTACGCGATCAAGGAGCAGGAGTCGAACTTCCTGCTCTCCGAGGCGGTCAACGAGAACTCGAAGCTGCTGTACGTGCGTAACCCGCGCGACCGGGTGGAGAAGGTCGCGCCGTTCCTCACGCTCGACGGCGACCCGTACCCGGCGGTGGTCGACGGGCGCGTCCTGTGGATCATCGACGGCTACACCACGGCCGCGACCTACCCGTACGCCGAGCGGGTCAACCTCCAGGCCGAGACCGCCGACGAGCTGACCGGCCGGGGCACGTTCCAGCTCGCCCGGGAGAACGTCAACTACATCCGCAACTCGGTGAAGGCGACTGTCGACGCGTACGACGGCACGGTCAAGCTCTACTCGTACGACGACACCGACCCGGTGCTCAAGGCGTGGAACAAGGCGTTCGGCGGCGACCTGGTGCTGCCCAAGGGCGACATCCCGGCCGAGCTGGCCGAGCACTTCCGCTACCCGGCCGACCTGTTCAAGGTGCAGCGCAACCTGCTGACCAAGTTCCACGTCACCGACCCCGGCGACTTCTACTCCGGCCAGGACTTCTGGCAGGTGCCGAACGTGCCGGACGCGCCGGACAGCGGGCAGAAGCAGCCGCCGTACTACCTGTTCACCCAGTTCCCCGGGCAGGACGGTCCACGCTTCCAGCTGACCTCGGCGGTCACCCCGAACGGGCGGCAGAACCTCGCCGCGCTGGTCTCCGGGTCGTACGTCGACGGGCAGCCGAAGCTGGAGGTGCTGGAGCTGCCGGACCAGACCCGGATCTCCGGGCCGACGCAGGTGCACCAGCAGATGACCAACAACGGCGACATCCGGCAGCAGCTCAACCTGCTCTCGTCCAACCAGGCGCAGGTGCAGTACGGCAACCTGCTCTCGCTGCCGTTCGCCGACGGCATGCTCTACGTCGAGCCGGTGTACGTGAAGAGCAGCAGCCAGGACGCGTACCCGCTGTTGCAGAAGGTGCTGCTCTCCTACGGTGACGGCGGCTCGTACGTGGTGCTCGCCAACAACCTCAGCGACGGCATCAAACAGCTCGTCGAGCAGGGCAAGCGGGCGCCGAACAACAACCCGCCGCCCAGCACCGACGACAACCCCACGCCGCCGCCCACCGGGGGCGACAACAACAACACGCCGCCGCCGATGAGCGGGGAGCTGGCCCAGGCGGCCGCCCGGGTGCAGACCGCGATCGCCGAGGTCAAGGCCGCGCAGACGTCCGGCGACTTCGAGCGGTACGGGCGTGCGCTGAAGGCGCTGGACGAGGCGATGAGCGCGTTCCAGCAGGCCCAGGCCGCGGCGAACGGCTCGGGCAACCCGGCGCCGTCGGGCAGTGTCTCGCCACCGGCGCCGACGTCCCCCGCGCCGACACCGGGCGGCTGACGCCGAGCTGACACCACGAGCCCGTGGTCCGGGACCGCAACGGTCACCCGGGCCACGGGCTCGTGTCGTGAAGCGGACTCCCCGGCCGCAACCCCGCACCCCGCCGTGCCGTCAACAGTGCAGGTGAACGTGTGGGGGCGGGAGGGCACATGCGTGACGCGGACAGCTTCGACGACTTCTACCGCAGCACGTCGGGACGGGCCGTACGGTACGGCTACGCGGTGGCCGGCGACCCGGCCGAGGCCCAGGATCTCGTGCAGGAGGCGTACGCCCGGGCCTGGCGGCAGTGGGCGAAGCTCGCCGGCCATCCCGCGCCGGAGGCGTGGCTGCGGCTGGTGATCAGCCGGCTGGCGACCGACCGGTTCCGGCGGCTGCGCGGGTGGCGCCTCGCGGCCAGCCGCACCGGCCCGCCACCCGATGTCGGACCGCCCGGCGAGGACACCGTGCTGCTGGTCGCGGCGCTGCGGCAGCTCCCGCCCCGGCACCGGCAGGCGCTCGCCCTGCACTACCTGTTCGACCTGCCGGTGGAGGAGATCGCCCGGGAGGCCGGCGTGCCCACCGGCACGGTGAAGTCCTGGCTGTCCCGGGGACGGGCCCGGCTGGCCGAGCTGTTGCCCGGCGTCGCCGCCGAGGAGCTGGAGGTCAACGATGTCGCGTGAACTGCACCGCTACTACCGGTCCCTCGCCGCCGACACCGACGAGCGGGTGCTGCCGGCACCGGACCGGCTGCGCCGCAGCGCCGACCGCTGGGCCCGGCGCCGCGCCGCGATCACCGTCCTGGCCGCCGCCGGGCTGGTCGCCGGCACGGTGGCCGGAAGCCGGCTGGTGCTCGCCGCCGGGCCGGGGCCCGTCCCGGTTCCACCCCCCGCGGGTACGCCCACCCCGCGGCCGTCGGCCGCCGCGCCCTCGGTCGCGCCGTCGCCCACCACGCCGCCGCCGGCCGTCGGCCGTACCTCCGGCTCGCGCAGTCCGATCGTGACCACCACGCCTCCGGCCGCGGCGACCCCGACCACGATCCCGGACCGGGCGTTCTTCGTGCTGCCCGCCGCGAACGACGCCGGCACCGGCAACTACTTCGGCCCGGGACCGGTCCTGCCGGTGCTGTGCGGCGCGACGCCCGGCGACGAGCGGGTGGTCGCGCAGCGGGCCCGGTCGCTGCCGTACCGGCGGGCCGGCGCACCGGCCGACGAGGTGCCGTCCGGCAACTACCGGCACAGCATCACGATCTACCGGTCCGGCGGCGCCGGCGCGGCGCTGGCCGAGCTGCGCGGGGCGGTACGGGCGTGCCCCGAGCAGCCCGCCCGGGGCACGCCGCCGGTGACGGTGCGGCAGCGTCTGCTGCCCGACAGCGGGTACGGCGACGAGTCGGTGCTGTTCGAGACGCGGACGCCGTACCGGGACGCCAACGGCGATCCGAGCGGCGGCGACGAGGTGCACCTGGTACGCGCGGTGCGCTCCGGCGACGTGGTGACGGTGCTGTGGGAACAGGGCTGGGAGAGCACCTCGACCCAGCGCGCCCAGTTCGACGCGGACAGCCGCCGGGCGGTCGAGGCGATCCGGCGGTGGCTGGACTGAGTACCCGTTTTGCGCCTGCCCGGGTCGGTGCGCTACGGTTGTTGAGCCGACGCGGGGTGGAGCAGCTCGGTAGCTCGCTGGGCTCATAACCCAGAGGTCGCAGGTTCAAATCCTGTCCCCGCTACTCGTGACGAAGGGCCCCGGAGTTCTCTCCGGGGCCCTTCGCCGTTCCTGCCCGAGGCGTCCCGGGAACGGTCGGCAGCGGATCCGGGTACCCGGCTGATCTCCAGGATCGGGGTGCGATAAGCTTTGTGAGCCGACGCGGGGTGGAGCAGCTCGGTAGCTCGCTGGGCTCATAACCCAGAGGTCGCAGGTTCAAATCCTGTCCCCGCTACCAAGGTTCAGGCCCGGAATCCATGGATTCCGGGCCTGAACTCATTCCGGGGCCGTCTCGGTGAGGGCGAGCAGTTCCGCGCGGGCCAGCCGGAGCTGCTCGTCAGTGACATAGGCGGTGCCGATGCCGATGGCGAGTCCCTCCGCGGCGTACCGGACGGCCCAGACGCGGCCCGGCGGCAGGCCGTCGGCCTCGAAGGCGCGGTTCCAGCGCGCCGGGTCCTCGGGATCCACCGCGAGCACGTGCTCCATGCTGTCGATCCCGAGTTGCGCGAGCAGGCCGGTGGCGCTGTTCAGTTCCGCCAGGTACGCGCTGTCCCCGGTGAGGGCGCGCACGTAACCACGGGTGAAGGCGCCGGGCCGGTCGTCGCCGGGGTCGACGTGGGCGTTCACCTCCTCCCAGAATCGGGTGATCACCTGCTCGACCAGTGCGGCGAACAGATCCTCACGGGAGGGGAAGTGGTGCATCAGGCCGCTCTTGGTGACACCCGCCTCCCGGGCGATGGCGGCCAGGCTGACGTTGGCGCCGTGCCGGGTGACCACCCGTTCGGCGGCGTCCAGCACGGCCCGCCGGGTGCGTGCGCGATCGCGGATCGGACGACGGTCAGTGGCCGGCACGAGCACCTCCAGCAGACACGGGCTCGGAGGGGATGACCTTCCAGGCCACCACCGAGGCGCCGACCAGGATCACGGCGGCGACGAAGGTGGCGGACTGCATCGCCTGGGCGAAGGCGTCCTGCGCAGCGGCCACGACGCCGGGCGCCGGTGACCCGTACACGGCCGCGGCCAGGGAGTCCTCCGCCAGCGCCCGATCGGCGGCGGTGGTCCCGGCGGGGAGCGTCAGCGACGAACGGTAGAGCAGCCCGTGCAACGAGCCGAGGACGGCGATGCCGAGCGCGCCGCCCAGCTCGTACGCCGTCTCGGCCACCGCCGACGCGGCGCCCGCGCGCCGCTCCGGGACGGCGCCGACGACGGCGTCCGTCGAGAGCGTCATGGCGACACCGATGCCGAGCCCGATGACGGCGAGGCCGATGCCCAGGCCCCAGTAGCTCCGGAAGTCGACGCTCGTCCCCATGACGGCGAGCCCGACGGCGGCGACCAGCAGTCCCAGCCCGATCGCGCGGCCCGCCCCCAGCCGCGACAGCAGGACGCCGATCAGTGCCACGACGAGCACCGCGGCGAGTGTCCCGGGCAGCTCGGCGGCGCCTGCCTTCAGGGGGCCGAAGCCGCGAACCAGCTGGAGGTACTGGGAGAAGAAGAACAGCAGACCCAGGAACCCGAAGATGGCCAGCACGTTGGCTGCAAGCGCGCCCGAGAACGCCGGCACCTTGAACAGCGAGACGTCGAGCAGCGGCACCGCCAGCCGGTTCTGCCGCCGCACGAACCACCATCCGGCCAGCAGCCCGACAGCGGTGGCCGCCACGGTGAGGGCGTCGACGCCGTCACTGAACAGCCGCTTGAGGGCGAAGACCAGCGGGACGATCGTGACGATGGACAGCGCCGAGGAACCCACGTCGATCCGCGCCGGCGCCTCGCCCTTCGACTCCGGCAGCAGCAGCCGTCCCGCCACCAGCGCCAGCACCATGACCGGCACGTTGATCAGGAAGACCGATCCCCACCAGAAGCGCTCCAGCAGCGCGCCGCCCACCAGCGGGCCGAGCGCGGCCCCGGCGGTCGCCCCGGCCGACCAGAGCGCGATGGCCCGGGCCCGCTGAGCGCGATCGGCGAACATCGACCGGACGATGGAGAGCGTCGACGGCATCAACGTGGCGCCGGCCAGGCCGAGAAGCGCACGGGCCGCGATCAGCACCTCCGGGGTGGAGGCGAAGGCCGCCAGCACGGACGCCGAGCCGAACCCCACAGTGCCGATCATCAGCAGGCGCTTGCGGCCGATCCGGTCGGCCAGGTTGCCCATCGTGATCAGGAGCCCGGCGAGCACGAAGGCGTAGATGTCCCCGATCCACAGGATCTGCGTGGCGGTGGGCCCGATGTCCTCGGTCAGTGACGGGACCGCGAGGTAGAGGACCGTTCCGTCGACGGCCAGGAGAAGGACCACGAGGACGAGTACCACGAGGGCAGCCCATTCCCGCTTCCCGGCGAGGGCCGGTGCGGGGACCGAGGGCGGGGAGGAGGTCACCAGGAAACCGTAACAGTCCAAATGGACGGCTAATCGTGAGTAAAGCCACCCGGCCTGCGGCGACGACGCGACGTGTCCGGAGACATCCGCCCTGTCCGCCGTGCCCCGGTTGCAGGCCTCGGCGAGGATGGGGACATGTCTGCATGGAACAAGTGGTGGGGCCGCCTGGGCGCGGTCCTCGGTACGGTCGTGCTCTCGGTCTTCGTACCGGTCGCGGCCTGGGCGTCGTCCGGCACCGGCGAGATCGTGGTGGAGGCGGCGCGCCGGCGGTCCCGTGGCGGGTTCGGCATCATCGGCCTGCTCTGCTGCCTCGTGGTGGTCGGCGGCATCGTGCTGCTGGTGGTGCTGCTCACCCGCGGCCGCCGCAACCGCCCCCCGCGCTGACACCCCTGCCCGCCCCGCCCACGCCGGGCGGGGCAGGGCGGGTCACTCGGCGAGGGCGGCGTTCGCCTGGGCCATGAAGCGGGAGGTGGCGGTGCGGGCGCCGGCCCGCTTGCCGCGGATGCTCTCGGCCGCGTCGATCAGCAGCTCGCGCACCTCGGCGTGCCCCTTCGGCGGCGGCGCGGGTGACGGGCCGGCCAGGTCGTCCAGCTCGGCGCCGAGCGCGGCCATGCGCTTCTCGGCCCGGCCGGTCACCTCCGCGGCGACGAACGAGCGCACCTGCTTGCTGGTGTTCAGGCCGCGCTCGACGCCGAGGAGCCGGCCGGCGGCCACGTTCGTGGTCAGGAAGTCGAGCACGTCGACCACCGCCTCCGGGTGGCGGGTGCCCCGGAAACCGGCCCAGTACATCGATGCGCGCGGCCACTGGGCGGCGGGCGTACCCGGGAAGGCGACAGCGCCCAGCTCGTCGTCGGTCAGGCTCTGCAACTCGGGCAGCTGGTGCGACCAGGCGAAGGAGGCCGCGGTGTGCCCGGTGACCACGAGCTGGCGGGCCAGCTCGCCGCTGTCGGCCTGCTCGACCAGCGCGGCGCTCGGTGTGGCCCGGTCGAACCGCGCCACCTCCCAGAACTCGAACCAGGCGAGCAGTTCGGCGGAGCTGAAGCCGAGCTGCCGCCCCTGGTACAGCTCGCTGCCCTGGCCGCGCAGCCAGAGCCAGAACGCCCGGTAGTCGCCGGAGGCGTCCATGGTGCCGGCCACCCGGTTGCCGGAGGCGCGCGTGACGCGCGCGGCCCAGCTCACGTACTCCTTCCAGGACATGCCGGTACGCGGCTCGGGCTGGCCCAGCCGGCGCAGCAGCCGGCGGTTGAACACCAGCGCCGCGCTCGTCTGCGCGGCCGGTACGCCCACCGTGCGCTCGTCCACCCGGCCGTAGCGGGCCAGCTGCTCCGGCACCTCGCGCAGGTCGAGCCGATCGTCGGCGACGTACCGGGTCAGGTCGAGCAGGATGTCCCGGCCCGCGTACTCGGCGAGCAACGTGTCGTCGATCTGGAACAGGTCCGGCGCGTTCCCGCCGGTGGCCTGGGTGGCGAGCCGGTCGTAGTAGCCGCCCAGCCCCTGCCAGGTCACCCGGAAGCTGACCCGCGGGTTCTGCTGCGAGTACAGCCGCAGCGCCTGTTCCGTGGCCGCGGCCCGGCGGGCGCCGCCCCACCAGAACACGGACAGCTCGATCGGACCGTCGTCGGCGGCCACCTCCTCCGGGCTGCACCCGGTGAGCAGCGGCAGCCCGCCGGCGATCGGCAGCCCGGTGAGCGCGCCGAGGAACCGTCGCCGGTCGAGCCCGGGACGGGGTACGGACTGCGGAGCGCGCAAAGGTCTCTCCGAAGGTGGGGTGGACGGATCATTTCACCGGCCCCCCGGCGGGGTGTCAACGCCGGGCGGGCCCGGTGGGCGCGCCGGGCGGGCCCCGGCGGCATGGTGTACTAGCGCCGTGGAACTTCTGCACTCGGGCAAGGTCAGGGACGTCTACGCCGACGGCGAGGACCTGATCCTGGTCGCCACGGACCGCGTCTCCATCTACGACGTGGTGCTGCCGACGCCGATCCCGGACAAGGGCCGCCTGCTCACCGCGCTGTCGCTGTGGTGGTTCGAGCAGCTGTCCGACCTGGTGCCGAACCATGTGATCTCCGCGACGGACGTGCCGGCGGAGTTCGCCGGCCGGGCGATCCGCTGCCGGCGGCTGGACATGGTGCCGGTCGAGTGCGTGGCCCGGGGCTACCTGACCGGCGGCGGCTTCGCCGAATACCAGCGCACCGGCTCGGTCTCCGGGGTGCCGCTGCCCCGCGGCCTGGTCGAGGCGTCGATCCTGCCCGAGCCGATCTTCACGCCGTCGACCAAGGCGCCGAAGGGCGAGCACGACGAGCCGATCACGTACGAGCAGGTGGTGGACAAGGTCGGGCCGGAGGTCGCCGAGCGGCTGCGGCAGATCACCGTCGACGTCTACCGGCGCGGCGCGGAGATCGCCGCCGAGCGGGGCATCCTGATCGCCGATACGAAGCTGGAGCTGGGCTGGGCGCCGGACGGCACGCTGGTTCTCGGCGACGAGGTGCTCACCTCCGACTCGTCCCGGTTCTGGCCCGCCGAGTCGTACCAGCCGGGCCGCGCCCAGTTCTCCTACGACAAGCAGTACGTGCGGGACTGGGCCACGTCGAGCGGCTGGGACAAGCAGCCGCCCGCCCCCGAGGTGCCGGCCGAGGTCATCGAGGCGACCCGGACCCGCTACGTCGAGGTGTACGAGAAGCTGACCGGCAACCGCTGGGACTGACGCTCAGTCGACCCAGTCGAGCGTGCGCCGCACCGCCTTGCGCCACTGGCGCATCTCCTGCTCCCGGTGCGCCGGGTCCATGGTCGACTCCCACTGCGCGTCCGATCGCCACTTCTCGCGCAGCGTGGCCAGGTCCGGCCAGAACCCGACGGCCAGGCCGGCGGCGTACGCGGCGCCGAGGCAGGTCGTCTCGGTGATCCGGGACCGCACGACCGGCACGTCGAGCACATCGGCGAGGAACTGCATCAGCAGCTCGTTGCCGGTCATCCCGCCGTCGACCCGCAGCCGGCGCAGCGCCACGTCGGAGTCGGCGTTCATCGCGTCCACCACCTCCCGGGTCTGGAAGGCCGACGCCTCCAGCACCGCGCGGGCCAGGTGCCCCTTGGTGATGTAGCCGGTCAGCCCGGCGATCACGCCCCGGGCGTCGCTGCGCCAGTGCGGGGCGAACAGGCCGGAGAAGGCCGGCACCACGTAGCAGCCGCCATTGTCGTCGACGGTGCGGGCCAGCTCCTCGACCTGCGGGGCGGAGGAGATCAGGCCGAGGTTGTCGCGCAGCCACTGCACGAGCGAGCCGGTGACCGCGATGGCACCCTCCAGCGCGTACACGGCGGGCTGGCCCTCGATCCGGTACGCCACGGTGGTGAGCAGGCCGTGCCGCGACGGCACCGGGCTGGCGCCGGTGTTGAGCAGCAAGAAGCTGCCGGTGCCGTAGGTGCACTTGGCCTCGCCGGGCTGGAAACAGGTCTGCCCGAACAGGGCCGCCTGCTGGTCGCCGAGCGCGCTCGCCACCGGCACCCCGGCCAGCACCCCCTGGGCGGTGCCGTACACCTCGGCCGAGCTGCGGATCTCCGGCAGCACGGCGGCCGGGACGCGCAGCGCGTCGAGCAGCTCCGGGGCCCAGTCGAGCGTCTCCAGGTCCATCAGCATGGTGCGGCTGGCGTTCGTCACGTCGGTGACGTGCCGGCCGGTCAGCTTCCAGATCAGCCAGCTGTCCATGGTGCCGAACAGCACCTCGCCGCGCTCGGCCCGCTCGCGCAGCCCGTCGACGTTGTCGAGCAGCCAGCGCAGCTTCGGGCCGGCGAAGTAGGTGGCCGGGGTCAGGCCGGTGCGGGCCCGCAGCCGCTCCTCGTCGTACGCCTCGGTCAGCTCCCGCAGCAGCGGGCCGGTGCGGGTGTCCTGCCAGACGATGGCGTTCGCCACCGGACGGCCGGTCTCCCGGTCCCACACCACAGTGGTCTCGCGCTGGTTGGTGATGCCCACCGCGGCCAGCGACTCGGTGCCGATGTCGGCGCTGGCCAGCGCCTCGCGCACCACGTGCTCGACGTTCGTCCAGATCTCCTCGGCGTCGTGCTCCACCCAGCCGGGCCGGGGGAAGATCTGCCGGTGCTCGCGCTGGGCCACGGCGACGATCTCGCCGGCCCGGTCGAAGACGATGCAGCGCGAGGACGTGGTGCCCTGGTCGATGGCGGCGACGAACTCTGCGGTCACGGCAGCACCGTACCCGCCGCGAGCGTCCACCGTCTCCCTCCGGCGGCCCGTACGATCATCAGACGTGCGTGACATTGCCGTGTTCAGCGGATCAGCCCATCCCGACCTCGCCGCCGAGATCTGCGCCCACCTCCACGTCCCGCTGCACCCGGTACGGGTGTCCCGGTTCGCCAACGACTGCCTGGAGGTGCAGTTGCAGGCGAACTGCCGGGAGCGCGACGTCTTCCTCATCCAGCCGCTGGTGCCGCCGGTGCAGGAGCACCTGGTCGAGCTGCTGCTCATGATCGACGCGGCCCGCGGCGCGTCGGCCGCGCGGATCACAGTGGTGCTGCCGCACTACGCGTACGCGCGTTCGGACAAGAAGGACGCGCCGCGCATCTCCATCGGTGGCCGGCTCGTCGCCGACCTGCTCACCTCCGCGGGCGCGGACCGGGTGCTGGCCATGACGCTGCACTCGCCGCAGGTGCACGGCTTCTTCAGCGTCCCGGTGGACCACCTGCACGCGCTGCGCGAACTGGCCGCCCACTTCAAGGGGTACGACCTGAGCAACGCGGTGGTGGTCTCGCCGGACCTGGGCAACGCCAAGGAGGCCGCGGCGTTCGCCCGGATGCTGGGTACGCCCGTGGCGGCCGGCGCGAAGCAGCGTTTCAGCGACGACCGGGTGCAGATCAGCACGATCATCGGTGACGTGGCGGACCGGGACGTGATCGTGCTGGACGACGAGATCGCCAAGGGCAGCACGGTGATCGAGCTGATCTCGCATCTGCGGGAGCGGCGGGTCCGCTCGATCCGGCTGGCCTGTACGCACGGCCTGTTCTCCAGCGGGGCGCTGGAGCGGCTGGGCGGGCAGGAGGGCGTCCTGGAGATCGTCTGCACCAACACGGTGCCGATCCCGGCCGAGAAGCGGGTGCCGAAGCTGGAGGTGCTGTCGGTGGCGCCGGCGCTGGCCGAGGCGATGCGGCGGATCCACAACGGGGAGTCGGTGAGCGCCCTGTTCGCCTGACGCCGGCGGCGGGGTCAGCCGTCCAGCGGGCCGGTGGCGGGCTGGCGGGTGGCGAGCGCGGCGGTGATCCGGACGACGGTGCCGGCGTCGCCGGTCTCCACCTCCATCGCGTCGCTCAGCTCCCGGGCCAGCCAGAGGCCCCAGCCGCCGGCGGTGTCCGGCGCGGGCCGCTCGCGGTCGCGCAGCCGCCGTTCGCTGATCCCGGGCCCGTGGTCGGCGACCTCGCAGACCAGTTCGCCGTTCCGCTCCCAGAGCCGCAGCCAGCCCTGCCCGCCGCCGTGCCGGACCGCGTTGGTGATCAGCTCGTTGACCGCCAGCACGAAGTCGTCCAGCCGCTGGCCGGACAGGCCCGAGCCGTGCGCACAGGAGGTGACCGAGTGCCGCAGCCCGGTCACCTGCGCCTGGTCGAAGGCCGTGGCGAGAAGCAGGGAAGGTTCGATGGGCACAACCGTACGCGGTGCGGGGAGTTCTGCGTCTGTCATGACCCCGTCCCGACGATGGTTCTCGACGACTTTCGCGGCATTTCCACCGTACGTCAGGGTTTCTCAGGCCGCACCGCCCGGGGTGCCCTGGACCGGCTGTGACAGGGTGTCGCACATGCCGTCGTCCTCCGGCCTCGAGGGCCCCTTCTGGCGATCGATAGCGGTGTTCCGCTTCGCCGCGCTCGCGTACGTCGGACTGGTCGTGCTGCGCGACGCGGACCGCTACGCGCACCCGGTCGCCGCGGGTGGCGTCCTGCTGGCGATGCTGGCGTGGAGCGGCGTGACGGCGGCCGGTTACGGCCGTCCGGCCGGGCGGCGCTGGCCGCTGCTCCTGGCCGACCTCGGCGTGGTGCTGGCGATCATCCTGGTCACGCCCTGGGTGGTGGGCCGCGCGGCGCTCGCCGCCGGGGTGCCGATGCTGACCGCCGCCTGGCTGGCCGGGCCGGTGCTCGCCTGGGCGGTCTCCGGCGGGCGGCGGCGCGGCGCGGTGGCCGCGATCGTGCTCGGCGGCGCCGACCTCGCCACCCGCGACCGGATCAGCCCGTCCGCGCTGACCGGGGCGATCCTCATGCTGCTCGCCGGCGTGGTGGTCGGGCACGTGGCCCGGCTGGCGGTGCAGGCGGAGGAGCGGTTGCAGCGGGCGGTGGAGCTGGAGGCGGCCACCCGCGAGCGGGAACGGCTGGCCCGCGACATCCACGACTCGGTGCTCCAGGTGCTCGCGCTGGTCCGGCGGCGCGGCGCGGACCTGGACGGCGAGGCGGCCGAGCTGGCCCGGCTGGCCGGCGAGCAGGAGGCGGCGCTGCGGGCGCTGATCGGCCGGGCGGGCGCGCCGCCGGACCCGGGCGGGGACGAGCAGGATCTGCGCGACCTGATCGACAGGTACGCCTCGGCCACCGTCGTGGTGTCCGCGCCCGCCACACCGGTGCCGTTGCCGGCGCGGGCCGCCGGTGAGCTGGGCGCCGCGGTCGGCGCGGCGCTCGACAACGTGGCCCGGCACGCCGGCGGGCGGGCCTGGGTGCTGATCGAGGACGAGGAGGAGACGGTGACCGTCTCGGTACGCGACGAGGGACCGGGCATCCCGGAGGGGCGGCTGGCGGAGGCCGCCGCGCAGGGGCGGCTCGGGGTGGCGCAGTCCATCCGGGGCCGGGTGGCCGACCTGGGCGGCGAGGTGCGGATCGTCTCCGCGCCCGGCGCCGGCACCGAGATCGAGCTGGTCGTGCCGAGGAGCCGCGGGTGAGCATCCGGGTGATGGTGGTCGACGACCACCCGATGTGGCGCGAGGGTGTGGCACGTGACCTCACCGAGGCGGGCCACCAGGTGGTGGCGACCAGCGGTGAGGGGCGGCAGGCGGTACGGGTGGCCGCCGCGGCCCGTCCCGACCTGGTCGTGCTCGACCTCCAGCTGCCGGACATCTCCGGCGTCGAGGTGATCCGGGGCCTGCGCGCCGCGCTGCCCGACGTGCGGGTGCTCATGCTCTCGGCCAGCGGCGAGCCGCAGGGCGTGCTGGACGCGGTCAAGGCCGGCGCCACCGGCTACCTGATCAAGTCGGCCGCACCGGCGGAGTTCCTGGACGCGGTGCGCCGCACGGCGGCCGGTGAGCCGGTGTTCACGCCCGGCCTGGCCGGGCTGGTGCTGGGGGAGTACCGGCGGCTGGCCGCGGAGCCGCCCGCCCCGCACGACGACGCACCCCGGCTCACCGAACGGGAGACCGAGGTGCTGCGTCTGGTCGCCAAGGGGCTGTCCTACAAGCAGATCGCCGACCGGCTGAGCCTGTCCCACCGGACCGTGCAGAACCACGTGCAGAACACCCTGGGCAAGCTCCAGTTGCACAACCGGGTCGAGCTGACCCGGTACGCCATCGAGCGGGGCCTGGACGACTGAGCGGTCAGCGCGCCTCCGGCGGCCGGGTCTCGTGCACCGCCAGCTCCTCCGCGCTGGCCCCGCCACCGGCCGCGCCTGCGTCGTACGCGACGTTGTCGGTCTCCTGGTCGGTGTGTGCGCCCTCGTCCGGCTCGACCAGCCGGCCCACCTGGTGGTCGGCGACGGTACCGAGCTGGCCGTGGTCGTACACCGACACCGGGGAGTGCGGGTCCGAGACCGGGCCCGGGTCGATCACGTCGGCGTCGAGCTGGGCCTGCGCGGCGGCCTCCTCGCTGTCCGCCTCGGCGGCGATGTCCGGGTCGACCGGGCCGGCGAGCGGGTCGTCGGCGGGACGCTCGTACTGCTCGCGCTGGAGCTTGTAGTCCAGCGACTCGCCGTCGAGCTGCTCCTCCGCCGTGGTGCCGAACTGGTCCACTGCGACCGGCGTGCGGTCACCGGGGAGCTGGGCCGGCTCGGGGCCGTCCGCCTCGCGCCCGGTCAGCACGTCGTCGTTCGCGGTGGAGTCGTCGTCGGCGGTGTCGGGCAGGCCCGCCGCCTCGGGATCGGACACGGGGGTGGGGTACTCGTCGTCGCGCATGCCCGGGAACTACCCACTGCGCTCCCCGGCCTAACCGCCTCCGGCCGGGTGGATCGGGAGAAACAGTGCGAAAAGCACCTCAGTTGCGGTACGCCGCCTCGTCCTCGGCGTACAGCACGCACCACACCACCTTGCCGTCGGGCAGCGCCGTGCTGCCCCAGCGCCGGGCCACCGTGTCGATGAGCAGCAGCCCCCGCCCGCCCACCGAGTCCACCGGCGCGGGCCCGCCGTACGCGGGCCGCCCGGTCGAGTGGTCCCGGACGGCCACGTGCAGCGCGCCGCCGCGCGGGGCCAGCCGGAGCGTCATCGGCGTGACCGCGTGCGCCACCACGTTGTTGACCATCTCGGTGACCGCGATGCAGGCCGGCTCGGTCAGCTCCGGCAGTCCCCACCTGGCGCAGCCGCCGGTCACCAGAACCCGCGCCTCCCGGGCGGCCTCGGCCACCGGGGGCAGCTCGGCGTCGAGCGGCTCGGGCGGGGCGTCCGGTGGCGGCCCGTGCGGGTCGAGCAGCAGCCGCGCGGCGGGCCAGTCGTCGACCGCCCGGCAGACCTCGTCCAGCGCGTCGCGTGCCACCGGGTCGGGGATCCGCACCCCGGACAGGTCCACGAGCAGCACCCCGGGGTGCCGCCACAGCCGGGCGAGCAGCGCGTCCCGTACGGCCTCCACCTCGGAGCTGTCGAGGACCCCGGTCAGCCGGACCGTCGGGGAGGACTCGTCGGTCTCCACCAGGCAACGCGCATCCGTCGGCATGATCGCCCCATTGTGCACGTCGGTCCGTGCCCGCGCACCGGTCCGGTCGACGGGACTCACGGCCGGCCGGCCCGGGACCGGCGGCTGAGCGCCGCCACCGTGCCGACAGCCGTGCCGGCGGCCAGCCCGACCGCCGCGGTCAGCCGCAGCACCTGCCCGCGCCGGCCGGACCATCCGTCGGTCCGCTCCGCCGCCGAGTCCGGCGTGAACACGGCGCCTGTCGAGTCGTCGCGTACGCCGGGGCCGAACTGGGTGCGCGCGGTATACCAGCCCAGCACGCGCTCGGCCAGCGCCGGGGCGAGCCGCCACTGGAGCCCGATCAGCCGGGCCGCGCCGCCCGCGTACGCCTCGCGCCGGGGCCGGCGCAGCAGCCGGACGATCGTCTCGGCGACCATCTCGGGCGGGTACACCGGCGGCGGCGGGGTCAGCTCCCGGCCGGAGTGATTGGCCGCGTGCCGGAAGAACGGCGTGTCGATGGTGGCGGGCAGCACGGTGCAGATCGAGATGTTCCCCCGGCCGGTCACCCGTAGTTCCTGCCGCACCGTGTCGGCCAGCCCGCGGATCGCGTGCTTCGTCGCGTTGTACGCCGACTGGTACGGCATCGCCACCTCGGCCAGCACCGAGGCGTTGTTGACGAGCACCCCGCCGCCGGCCGCGCCCAGCCAGGGCAGCGCGGCCCGCGTCCCGTACACGGCGCCGAGCAGGTTCACGTCCACCACCCGGCGGAACTCGGCCACCGGGATCTCGTCGAACAGCCCCACGGTGCCCACTGCCGCGTTGTTGATCCACGCGTCGATCCGGCCGAACTCGGCCACCGCCCGCCCCGCCAGCCGCTCCACCGCCTCCGGGTCGGTCACGTCGGTGGGCACCACCAGGGCGCGCCCGCCCAGTTCCCGGCAGAACGACGCGACCCGGCGCAGCGCGGACTCGGTCCGGGCGGCCAGCACCACGTCGGCGCCCCGGCGGGCCAGCGCGTACGCGGTGGCCGCGCCGATCCCGCTGGAGGCGCCGGTGATGACGACTGTGGCGTCGGAGAGGCTGCGGGTCAGCGGCATTCCCCGTCGGTACCCCGGGCCGGGGCGGTCATGCCGATCGTTTTCGCCGGTGATCGGCATCGGTCGGCTGTCCCGCCCACGGGACGCACTGGCCGGGTGACCTCGATCTGTCAGGTTTGGACGCACCGGACCTGGGTTAATGGGACGCTCTGACCGGAGACCCCGCTCGCGAGAAACGCATGGAGGTGCACCATGCGCGTCGGCCTTGTATGCGCGCACGCCGGCTCGTCCACCGACGGTCCCACTGTCGGGACGCAGGAGCACATTGCGCGCGTGGCGGCGGAGCTCGCCGCCCGGGGCCATGACGTCCGCGTCTACGAGCGTCGTGCCGCGTCCGCCCAGCCCGCCCTGACCGAACTCGACGGCTACCGGGTGGAACGTGTCCCGGTCGGCCCGCCCGACATGCTCTCCACCGCCGAGCTGGTCCCGTTCGTCGCCGAGTACGGCCGCTGGCTGGCCGGGCAGTGGGCCGGGGACTGGACGCCCGACGTGGTGCACGGGCACTACTGGGTCGGCGGGCTGGCGGCCGCCCACGCGGTACGCGCGACCGACATCCCGGTGGTGCAGACGTTCCACTCGCTCGGCGTGGAGCAGTTGCGTCACCTCGGCCGGGAGTACAGCGGGCCGGGGGAGCGCATCCCGCTGGAACGGGCGCTGACCCGGGCCGTGGACGTGGCGGTGGCCCAGTGCAACGACGAGGTCGACGAGCTGACCCGGATGGGCCTGCAACGGACGTCGGTGGCGATGGTGCCGACCGGGGTGGACACCGGCCAGTTCCACCCGGACGGCGAGGCGGCGCCGCGGGACCAGCGGCCGCGGATCCTCTCCGTCGGCGGGCTCGCGCCCGGGCACGGCCAGGACGACCTGATCCGGGCGATGCGGCTGGTCGGTGACGCGGAGCTGGTGATCGCGGGCGGCCCGCCGGCCGAGCGGCTGGACGGGCACACCGAGGCGCGCCGGCTGCGCGAGCTGGCCGAGCGGGCGGGCGTGGCGGAGCAGGTGAAGCTGGTCGGCGCGGTGCCGCACGACCAGATGGCCACCTGGTACCGCTCCGCCGACCTGGTGGCCTGCACGCCGCACTACGCGTCGGCCGGGCGGGTGTCGCTGGAGGCGATGGCCTGCGGCGTGCCGGTGGTCGGCTACGCCATGGGGGGCATCGCGGACGCGGTGGTGGACGAGGTGACCGGCAAGCTGGTGCCGCCGGGTGACGTGCGCATGCTCGGAGTCACGCTGCGCCGGCTGCTGTCGGACAACGCCGGCCGGTTCGCGTACGGACACGCCGCGGTGGACCGGGTCCGGTGCAGCTACACCTGGGAACGGACCGCCGCCGCGCTGGAGCGTCTCTACGAGCGGGTGATCGGGCGGCGCCGCCCGGCTACGCCGATCGAGCCGACGCCGGTCGAGGTGACGCCGCCGGTCGAGGTGGTCGTCTCCGAACGCGGGCCGGTCGAGGCGGCCTGAACCGGCACCATCCCGGCGCCCACCATTGCCTTCTGGCGGGCGCCGGCGTGGTGGTGCTGCGGTTCGGCGTACCGGGTCAGGCCGACCACCGCCGCGAGCGTCACCAGGAAGCCGAGCCCGGCCAGCCACTCCCGGCCGGGCCAGATCTTGTCGTTGAGCAGCAGCAGGCCGACGATCGCCGCTGGTACCGCGCCGGCGGCGTCCATCGCGGCCACCGCCGCCGTGGTCGACCCACGCTGCATGGCCAGCCCGAGCAGCAGCTGGCCGATCACCGAGTGGACGATCAGCAGGTAGAGCAGCGGGTCACGGACGAACGCCTCCACCGACCCGGCCGAGGCGAGCGGGCGGGCCGCCACCGCGGCGGCGGAGAACGCCATCCCGGCCAGTGAGCCGAGCACCACCGACCCGAGCGCGCCGTGCAGCCGGGCGGCGAAGAAGCCGGAAGCGGCGATCGCGACCACCGCCACCGCCAGGCCGACCAGCCCGGCGGTGCCGAGCTGCCGCGACGGCGCGGGCTGGGCGGAGAGGACGAGCGCGGTGATGCCGGCGAACAGCAGCACCAGCAGCACCACCTCGGCTGCCGGCAGCCGCCACTTGAGCACCAGCACGCCGAGGACGGCGGTCACCCCGAGCCCGGCCGCCACGCTGGCCTGGACCAGGAACAACGGCAGGTCACGGCGGGCCAGGAAGGCCAGCACGAAGCCGACGACCTGGCAGGCCAGGCCGATCAGGTACGTCCGGTGCCCGGCGAGGCGCAGCAGCAGCCCGGGATCGAACGTGTGGTGCACTGTGGTCCGCGCGGCGGCGACCGACTGGAGAAGGTTGGCGAAGCCGTACGCGATGATCATCGCCGCCAGGAAGCACCAACCGGAGGAAACCACCTGGCGAGGATAGAGGCTTCCCCCGGGTCAGCGCTCGGCTGGACGGCCGAGCCGGGCCAGGATGTCGTCGTGCAGCGCCCCGTTGCTGGCCACGGCGCTGATGTCTGCGGAGTCGGCGCCGGCCGGGGCGGGCCGCCCGGCCAGATCGGTGACGATTCCGCCCGCCTCGGTGACGATCGGGACCAGCGCGGCGATGTCCCACAGCGACAGCTCGGGCTCCACCATCACGTCCAGTGCCCCCTCGGCCAGCAGCATGTAGCCGTAGAAGTCGCCGTACGCCCGGCTGCGCCAGGTGTCGCGCATGAGCTGGAGCACCGCGTCCAGCCGCCCGGCCTGCTCCCACCCGGTCAGCGACGAGTAGCAGAAGCTCGCGTCGCCGAGCGCTGTCACGCCGGAGACCCGGATCGGCGTGCCGTCCGCCGGACCGGTGCCGGCGAACGCGCCCGCGCCGAGCGCGCCCCACCAGCGGCGGCCCAGCGCCGGGGCGGAGACCAGGCCGAGCACCGGCCGGTCGTGCTCCAGCAGCGCGATCAGGGTGGCCCAGACCGGTACGCCCCGGACGAAGTTCTTCGTGCCGTCGATCGGGTCGATCACCCAGCGCCGCCCGTCGGGGCCGGCCGGCGGCTGCTCGCCGTACTCCTCGCCGAGCAGGCCGTCACCGGGACGGTGGGCGGCCAGCAGCGCCCGGATCTCCCGTTCGACGGCGGTGTCCGCGTCGGAGACCGGCGTCAGGTCCGGCTTCGACTCGACGCGCAGGTCGAGCGCGCGGAACCGGGCCGAGGAGACGGCGTCCGCGGCGTCGGCGAGCAGGTGGGCGAGGGCGAGGTCGTCGGCGTACCCGGTCATGACTGACACGCTAGTGGCGGCGGCCCGGCCTTCGACGGCGGGTCGCCGCCGGTCTGCCGCTCAGGACCCGGCGAGCGGGTCGCCGGGGTTGCGCTCCGGCTCGCGCGGGTCGCCCTCGCCGCTGCGGGAGGCCAGCAACCGGCGGTACGAGGCGAGCCGGCGCGCGTCGGCCTTCCCGGCGGCCACCCAGGCGTCGAGCGCGCAGTCCGCCTCGTCGGCGGTGTGCGGGCAGTTGGCCGGGCAGTCGACTGTCGCCTCGACCAGGTCGGGGAAGCCGTGCAGCAGGCTCTCGGCGGACACGTGGGCCAGCCCGAAGCTGCGTACCCCTGGGGTGTCGACGATCCAGCCGGTGTCGCCGTCGGCGCCGGGCTCGGCGGGCAGGCGCAGCGCGACCGCGCTGGTCGACGTGTGCCGGCCCCGGCCGATCGCGCTGACCGTGCCCACCGCCCGTTCGGCGTCCGGGACGAGGCGGTTGACAAGCGTCGACTTGCCCACCCCGGAGTGGCCCACCATCACCGAGACCCGGCCGGCGAGCAGCGCCCGCAGCGCGGCCAGGTCGGAGTCCGGGCGGATCAGCACGTACGGCAGCTCCAGCTCGGTGTAGTAGCCGAGCACCGCCTCCGGGCCGGCGAGGTCGGCCTTGGTGAGGCAGAGCAGCGGCTCGATGCCGGCGTCGTACGCGGCCACCAGGCAGCGGTCGATGAACCCGGTACGCGGCGGGGGGTCGGCGAGCGCGCTGACGATCACCAGCTGGTCGGCGTTCGCCACCACCACCCGTTCCAGCCGCCCCTCGGCGGTGGTCTCGTCGTCGTCGGCGGTACGCCGCAGCACCGAGGTCCGCTCGGCGATGCGCACGATGCGGGCCAGCGCGCCCGGCGCACCGGAGGTGTCCCCGACCAGCCCCACCCGGTCGCCCACCACCACCGACTTGCGTCCCAGCTCGCGGGCCCGCATGGCGGTCACGAGCGGCGCGTCCGGTCCGGCGCCGGGGATCACACAGGTGTAGCGGCCCCGGTCGACGGCGATGACGAAACCGTCGACGGCGTCTGCGTGCAGGGGCCGGGTGCGTGTACGCGGGCGCGAGGACCGGCCCGGTCGTACCCGGACGTCGTCCTCGTCGTACTCGCGCCGCTTCGTCGTCAGGACGTCCCCCCGCTGTCAGTTCTTGCCTGTCACCATCCCCGACCATAGTGCCGGGAACTCCGGCATGGTCTTGGAGGTGCACGCCACGTCGTCGACCTCGATGCCGGGGACGGCGAGCCCGGCCACCGCCGCCGCGTGCGCCATCCGGTGGTCGGCGTACGTGCGGAACGTCCCGCCGCGCAGCGGCCGGGGCCGGATGTCCAGGCCGTCGCGGGTCTCGGTGATGTCCGCGCCGAGCGCTGTGAACTCCTTGGCCAGGGCGGTGACCCGGTCGGTCTCATGACCGCGGATGTGGCCGATGCCGGTGAGCCGGGACGGGCCGTCGGCGAGCAGCGTGAGCGCGGTCAGCACCGGGGTCAGCTCGCCCACGTCGGAGAGGTCGGCGTCCAGCCCGCGCACGGTGCCGGTGCCCCGCACCGTCAGGCCGTCGGTGCCGAGGCTCACCTCGCCGCCCATCCGGTGCAGCAGCTCGCGGAGCTGCTCGACCGGCTGGAGGCTGCTGCGCGGCCAGCCCTGGAGCGTCACCTCGCCGCCGGTGACCAGCGCGGCGGCGAAGAACGGCGCGGCGCCGGACAGGTCCGGTTCGATCTCCCACCCGCGCCCGGACAGCGGGCCCGGCTCGACCGTCCAGACGTCGGGCGTGGTGTCGTCGACGGCGGCGCCGGCGGCGCGGAGCATCTGCACCGTCATCCGCAGGTGCGGCGCGGACGGCACCGGCGGCCCCTCGTGCCGGACCACGACGCCCCTGTCGAAACGCGGCGCGGCGAGCAGCAGACCGGAGACGAGCTGGCTGGACGCGGAGGCGTCGATCACCACGTCGCCGCCGGTCACCCGCCCCGCGCCGAGCACGACGAGCGGCAGGCTGCCGGCCGGGGGCGCGTCGATGCGGACGCCGAGCGTGCGCAGCGCGCCGATCAGCGGCCCGAGCGGGCGGGTCCGGGCGTGCGGGTCGCCGTCGAACGTGACCCGCCCGGCGGCCAGCCCGGCCACCGGGGGCAGGAAGCGCATCACGGTGCCGGCCAGGCCGACGTCGACGTGCGCCGGGCCGGCCAGCGGATAGGGACGGACCAGCCAGCGGTCGTCGTCCGAGATCGACATGTGGGCGCCGAGTGCGCGCAGGCCACCGGCCATCAGTTCGGTGTCCCGGGCGCGCAGTGGACGGGCGAGTGTCGACGGCCCGCCGGCGAGTGCGCCGAGCACCAGGGCCCGGGCGGTCATCGACTTGGAACCGGGCAGGCGCAGCGTCGCGGCGACCGGGTCGCTCGCGGTCGGCGCGGTCCACGGCTGCGGCGGACTCGTCGCGGTCGGATTGCTCACCGTTACATTCTGCCAAGCTCACGGGCCGGTGGAACCGCCCGTCGCCGCTGCTCCCGTTGGGCGGGACAGCCGGAACGTCCGGATGCGGCTAGCGTGGGCGCCATGTGCGGGAGGTACGCCACGACCCGGAGCGCCGCCGATCTGAGCGCGCTGTTCGAGTCGGCCGACGAGACCGGTGGGGTGGCGCCGGACTACAACGTCGCGCCGACCGACCCGGTGCCGCTGGTCCGGCTCGCCCCGGAGGGGCACAGGCTGCTCTCCCTCGGCCGCTGGGGCCTGCTCCCGCAGTGGTCGCGCAGCGCCGCCGGGGCCGCCCGCATGATCAACGCGCGGGCCGAGACGGTCGCCACCAGCCGGGCGTACGCGCCGTCCTTCGCCCGCCGCCGCTGCCTGGTCCCCGCCGACGGGTGGTACGAGTGGGTCCGCCTCGCCGACGGCGGACGCCAGCCCTACTTCATGACCCCGCGGGACGGCTCGGTCCTGGCCTTCGCCGGCATCTGGTCCGTGTGGGAGTCGGCGGGCGCGGCCCGGCTCACGTTCAGCGTGCTCACCACCGCTGCGGTCGGCGAGCTGGCCGAGGTGCACGACCGGATGCCGCTGCTGCTGTCGCCGGAGCGCTGGGCGGAATGGCTCGGCCCGGCCGAGGAGCCGGCGGAACTGCTCGCGCCGCCGGACGCCGGCCTGCTCGCCGGGCTGGAGATCCGGCCCGTGTCCCGGGCCGTCGGCGACGTCCGCAACGACGGCCCGGAGCTGATCGCCGCGGTGGCTCCGGCGGGTGTCGGGACGGCCGCCGGACCGACGCTCTTCTGATCACGCTCCGCCACATTTGCGTGCCCCGTTTGCCGGGGTTGGGCCGGAAAAGTCGCCCGGACGTTCAGTCAGTTTCATTGAAGACTCTTGTCCTTACGTATTCGAATGCGATAGAACACAGCGCCGGTGATGGGCGTCTGTTCGCACGGGGCGGATGACACCCATCGATCTTGTAAAGATCTACGCCGGTTCCCACGGGGGAGGTGGGTGTATTGACACGGGCACGTATGCCGCGTCCGCACGAGGTAGCCGCCGCGCGGCGCGATCCGCGACTGCTGCGGGCGCTGAGCGAACGACGCCAGGACGACGCGTGGCGCACCAGAGGCACCTGTCAGAACGTCGATCCGGAGACGTTCTTTCCGGCACCGAACGAACCGGCCGACGCGGCGGTGGCGCTCTGCCGCACCTGCGACGTCCAGGGCTCCTGCCTGGCCTGGGCGCTGGAGGTGGGCGACTGTCACGGCGTCTGGGGCGGCACCACGCCGCGTGAGCGGCGCGCCATGCTGGTGGCCTGGCGCAGCGAGGTGCAGCCGGATCCGGACGCGCTCGACGACGCCGGTCCGCCGGTGCGCGACCGCCTGCTCACGCTGGTCCCGCTGAGCTGATCCCGACGTCGCCCGTGGCCCGCTCCGGCAGGCCGCGGGCGACGTCCGTTTCCGCGCCCGATCACCGGCGGGCCGGCCGGCCGCGCAGAATGAGCCGGTGCGGCACGACGACGAGATCGACACACCACGGGGGCCCGCCCGGCTCCGGTTCGACCCACCCGCCGACGGCACCACGATGCTGGTGCTCGGTCACGGCGCCGGCGGTGACGTGGACGCGCCCGACCTGACCGCCGTCCGGGACGCGGTGCTCGCCGCCGGGGCCGGGGTGGCCCTGGTGACCCAGCCGTACCGGGTTGCCGGGCGACGCGCGCCCGCTCCCGCCGGGCACCTCGACGAGGCGTGGACGGCGGTGCTGGCCGACCTGCGCCGGCGCGCCCCGCGGGTGCGCCACTGGGTGGTCGGGGGTCGGTCCAGCGGCGCCCGGGTGGCCTGCCGTACCGCCGCCGCCGTCGGGGCGGCCGGAGTCGTCGCACTGGCGTTCCCGCTGCACCCGCCGGGACGACCGGAGCGATCCCGGGCCGGGGAACTGCTCACCGGCCTGCCCACGCTCGTCGTCAACGGCGACCGGGATCCGTTCGGCGTGCCCGAGTCCGGCCCCGGCATCGAGGTGGTGGTCCGGCCGGGGGAGCGCCACGACCTGCGCGGCGACCCGGCCGGCACGGCCGCCGTGGTGCGGGACTGGCTGCGCGTACACGGGTGGTCGTCCTGACCGGGCGGCGCGCGCCGTGACCGTCCGCCGCGGCGGGTCGTTGCACCGGTTGGTGCCGGCCGCCCGGTTCGGGCGCGCCGGGGCCACCCTCCCAGGCCCTTCCTGGTCCCAGCGTCGGTCGCGGCCGAGGCCGGGACCAGGATCGGGTGGGGCCGGAGGAATGCCATGCCCCACAACTCGCGTTATCCCCGTTGGACGACGACAGAGCCAGCGCGAGGGGGGTGACCGGTGCCGATCGAGACACGGAGCCGGGAACGGGACGAACGGGACGAGCGTCAGCTCCGGCGGCTGCTCGACGCGCCGGAGTGGCCCGCGGCGGCGTCGGTCGTGAGCACCGGCACACACTCCGGAAGTGAATCTGCCGGTAGGTGGGTACGCGTATCCTCGGCGGGAAAGCATCCGACGCGAGGGGATGTGCGGTTGACCACCGAGAAGACGGACGAGCGCAGGGCCCGCTTCGAGCGGGACGCGATGCCCTTCGTCGATCAGCTCTACGCTGCCGGACTGCGGATGACCCGCAACCCGGCGGACGCGGAGGACCTGGTTCAGGAGACGTACCTGAAGGCGTACGCCGCCTTCCACCAGTTCGAGCAGGGCACGAACCTGAAGGCCTGGCTCTACCGGATCCTGACTAACACCTACATCAACACCTACCGCAAGCGGCAGCGCCAGCCCATCCAGGCGCCGACCGAGGAGATCACCGACTGGCAGCTCGCCGAGGCGGAGTCGCACACGTCCAGCGGCCTGCGCTCGGCCGAGACGGAGGCGCTCGACCGGCTGCCGGACAGCGACGTCAAGGAGGCCCTCCAGCAGTTGCCGGAGGAGTTCCGCCTGGCCGTCTACCTGACCGACGTCGAGGGCTTCTCCTACAAGGAGGTCGCCGACATCATGGGCACGCCGATCGGCACCGTGATGTCCCGTCTGCACCGTGGCCGACGTAATCTGCGGAAGCTGCTGGAGCAGTACGCGGCGGAGCGGGGTTTCAGCGCCGCCTCGTCGAAGAAGGGTTCGACCGCCGCCGCCGGCCGGGAGGTGTGACCGTGAGCTGTGGACAACCGCACGAGACGGACTGCCGCGAGGTGCTCGCCGAGGTCTACCTCTACCTCGACCTGGAGTGCGCCGAGGAGCGCCGGGTGCTGATCCGGCACCACCTGGACGAGTGCGGGCCGTGCCTGCGCGAGTACGGCATCGAGCAGGAGGTCAAGGCGCTCGTGGCCCGGTGCTGCGGCAACGAGGCGGCCCCGGAGAAGCTGCGTGAGCGGTTGCGCCTGCGGCTGACCGAGCTGGTGGTCTTCGAGAGCACCGAGTCCCGCGAACTGGCCGACTGACAAGCGACGCAACGGCCCGGGTCCGACACGGACCCGGGCCGTTGCGCTGTCCGGCGACTGCGCCGCCTGATCGGATGATCAGGAGTTGGGGCGCTTGCCGTGGTTGGCGCTGCTCTTCTTGCGGGCCTTCTTCTTGCGGGCCTTCTTCGCCATGCTCTGCCTCCTTGTGCTGGTCACGGTTCCGTCCGCGGCTGGGCGCGGCGGAGGTCGCGGTGCGGCCCTCCGGGCTCGCCGGTGGCCGACCTGCACGATGCTAGTGCCGTCGCCGGCGGTCGGGGCGCGGCGGGGCGGATCGCGCGCGGCGGTGGTGCGCGGCCCGGCGTGACCGGCGTCATGATTGGATACCGTTCGCAGGATTGTCGGGGAGCTGTCGGGGAGAGGGAGGGCCGAGATGGCCGAGGAGATCCGCGCCGAGATGGTGGCGAACGTCTGGAAGGTCGTCGTGTCGGCCGGTGACACGGTGTCCGAGGGCGACACCCTCGTCATCCTGGAGTCGATGAAGATGGAGATCCCGGTGGTCGCCGAGTCCGACGGCGTGGTGCAGAAGCTGGCGGTCAACGAGGGCGACGTGGTGCAGGACGGCGACCTGATCGCGGAGATCGGTTGACCGGCCTCCGGGTGCGCCGCGCCGAGCCGGCGGACTTCCCGGCCGTGGCCCGGCTGACAGTCGCCGCGTACGAGGCGGACGGCCAGCTCAAGGACGAGAGCGGGTACGCGCCGGTGCTCGCCGACGTGGCCGGCCGCGCCGAGACCGGCGAGGTGCTGGTGGCCGTCGACGACGCCACCGGCCAGGTGCTCGGCGCGGTGACGTTCGTGCTGCCCGGCACCCCGTACGCCGAACTGGCCGGCCCGGGCGAGGCCGAGTTCCGGATGCTCGCTGTGGATCCGGCCGCGCAGGGCCGGGGCGCGGGCGCCGCGCTCGCGGCCTCGTGCGTGGCGCGCGCCACGGAGTTGGGCTGCACCGCCGTGGTGATCTGCGTCCGCGCCGGGATGGCGGCGAACGCACACCGCCTCTACGAGCGGCTCGGTTTCGTCAGGTACCCGGAGAAGGACTGGACGCCGCTGCCCGGTATCGACCTGCGCGGCCTGCGGCTGGATCTGGCCGCGGCGGGCTGAACCGGCTCAGCCCTGGCCGGTCTCGCCGATCTTGGCGAGCAACTCGTCGGCCACCTGGAGCGCGATCCGCTTGCGCTCGTCGTCGGTGATGCCCGGCACGCGTACCGCGAACCAGCTGCTGTGCACCGCGAACAGCGTGAGCGCGGCGCGGAGCTGGGCGGCGGGCGAGTCGTCGCCCCGGCACAGCTCGTGCGCCAGCCGCATCATCCGGTCCCGCATCTGCTGGCCGGCGACCAGGCTCTTGAGCACGGTCTGGTTCTGCTCGAAGAAGCGCATCACCTGGGGCAGGTCGCCGGCGAACATGCTGTCGGCGTACCTGCCGATCAGGGCGCGCCGGGTGGCCAGGGTGGGCGGCTGGTCGGCGGCCCAGGCGATCAGCTCGTCCATCCGGCGCAGCCGGTCGTCGACCAGGCTGGTGACGATCTCGTCCTTGCTCTTGAAGTGGTAGTAGAGCGCCGCCTTGGTCACGCCGAGCCGCTCGGCGATCTCCCGCAGCGACGTCTTCTCGTAGCCCTGCTCGGTGAAGAGTTCCAAGGCGACGGCCTGGATCCGCTCGCGCGTGCCACCTGTGGTCTCCCTCACCGGCCGACATCCTTCCAATCCGCTTGACGTGCGCCCGCCATCAGCTTACCGTCCGGCTAGTAAGCAAACTAGCCGGGCGGCAAGTAAGTCGATCATCCGATCTGCGGGGGAGCCTACCGATGAGTCAACCAGCCCAGGTGACCACGAGACCCAATGTCCGGGTCGTCCTGTTCGGTCTGATGATCGCGATGATGCTCGCGATGCTCGACAACATGATCGTCAGCACCGCGCTGCCGCGGATCGTCTTCGAGTTCGGCGGCGCCGACCACTTCACCTGGGTGGTCACCGCGTACGTGCTGGGCACGACGGTCTCCACGCCGATCTGGGGCAAGCTCGGCGACCTCTACGGCCGCAAGACGGTCTTCCTCACCGCTGTGGTGGTGTTCCTGGTCGGCTCCGCGCTCTGCGGCATGTCCGGCTCCGGCGTCTTCGGCGGCGCCGACACCGGCATGACCGAGCTGATCGCGTTCCGTGCCGTCCAGGGCCTCGGCGCCGGTGGCCTGATGGTCGGCGTCATGGCGATCATCGGTGACCTGGTCCCGCCGCGCGAGCGGGGCCGCTACCAGGGCATGATCGCCGGGATCATGGCCATCGCCATGGTCGCCGGCCCGCTGGTCGGCGGCTTCATCACCGACAACCTCTCCTGGCGCTGGGCGTTCTACGTCAACCTGCCGCTGGGCGGCGCGGCGCTGCTGATCCTCGCCACCACCATGCACCTGCCCAAGTACCGCACCGAGCACAAGATCGACTGGTTGGGCGCGGCGCTGCTGTCCGTCGGCATCACCGCGATCGTGCTGGTGACCACGTGGGGCGGCAACGAGTACGACTGGGTATCGCCACAGATCCTCGGCCTCGCCGTGCTGGCGGTGCTCGCCCTCGGCGCGTTCGCGGTGGTGGAGCGGCGCGTGCCGGAGCCGATCCTGCCGCTGAGCCTGTTCGCCAACCGCAACTTCGCGCTGATCTCGGTGATCGGGTTCCTGCTCGGCTTCGCCATGTTCGGCGCGATGAACTTCCTGCCGCTCTACCAGCAGACCGTGCAGGGGGCGTCGGCCACGAACAGCGGCCTGCTGCTGCTCCCGCTCATGTTCGGCATGCTCGTGGTGTCGCTCGTGGTCGGCCGGACCATCACCAGGACCGGCCGCTACCGCCTCTTCCCGATCGTCGGCGGCGTGGTGATGGTCGCCGGGATGGGCCTGCTCAGCCTGCTGGACGTGGACACCAGCAAGGCGCAGTCCTCGATCTACATGATCGTGCTCGGTGTCGGCATGGGCTTCCTCATGCAGACCTCGATGCTGATCGCGCAGAACAGCGTGGAACAGAAGGACCTCGGCGCGGCCAGCGGCGCTGCGACCTTCTTCCGGTCCATCGGCGGCTCGTTCGGCGTCTCCCTCTTCGGCGCGATCTTCGCCAACCGCCTCGCCGACTCGGCCGCCGGTTCCGCGTTCGCGGGCTCGGGCGGCGAGGGCGGCGCGATGGACCTGGAGGCACTCAAGAAGCTCACCGGCCCGATGCGCGAGGCGGTGCTCGGCGGCCTCTCCGACGCCATCTCGCACGTCTTCTTCTGGGCGGTCCTCTTCACGGTGGCCGTACCGGTGCTCGCCTGGTTCATCAAGGAGGTGCCGCTGCGCGCGACGAACGACGTACCGCCGGCCGGCGCCACACCGGAGGACGAGGCCGAGGCCGCGCTCGGCAAGGCCCCCGTCGCCTGACGTGCCTCGCGCCCGCTGCTCGCCAGCTCGGGTAGTGGCGGGTTCGAGGGCGAGTTGATCGCGCCACTTCGGCGAAGTGGCGGCGGTCAGTTCCGGCGGAACAGGGCGGTGAACCGTCGCCAGAGACGGCGCAGCGGACCGCCGGCGGCGCCGGCGATGAGCGAGTCGGCGGTGGCACGTGCGGCCGGGTCGAGGGCCGGGGTGGCCCGCGCCAGGTACGCCAGCGACACCGCCACCGGGGTGCGCCGCATCGGCCCGGCCGCCACCTCGGCGATCCGCCCGGACACCAGCGTTGCTACGTCGGCGCGGGTGTCCGGGTGCACCCAGGCGGCGGTGACCAGGGCGAACAGTGCCGCCTCGGCGGCCGGGCCGAGATCACCGGCGGCCAGTTCCCCCAGCACCCGACGCCGGGTCGACAGCTCCCACGGCTCGTCGGTGCGGTGGTGCAGCAGGCCGAGGCAGGCCCAGACCTGCGCGCAGCGCGTCCACAGTGCCGGATCCTGCCCGCCGAGCACCCGGCCCAGCGCTGTCGCCGGTGCCTCCGGCGGGTGTGCCAGCAGGGCGAGCAGGTCGGCGAGGTCCAGTGTGGCGAGCCCGACCGCGGCGTCGTACGCGGCCGGCGGATGCGCCCACGCCGGGTGCGCGAGCTGCTGGAGCCGCCGTACCGCTGCCGCCGAGGGGGCGGGACCGTCGAGGGCCGGGGTGTCGTCGCCGGCCGGGGTCACCTGCCCGAGCCAAGGGCGGCCCCGGCAGCACTCGGCGAGGTCACCGTGCTCGTGCGTGTCGTCGGGGTGGTCGCGGACGAAGTCGGCGAGCGCCACCAGGTGGTCCACGTCGCCGTCGCGCAGGTAGCGCAGCCGGTGCGCGGTGTGCACCGCGCAGTCGAAGGTGGGGTCCTTCGCCAGCGCCCGGTCGATCCAGCCCAGCGCCGCGTCGAGCCGGCCGTTGTCGGCCAGCGTGCCGGCGATGTCCGCGTAGACAGCGAGGTCGTCGGGGTCGAGCGCGACAGCGCGTTCCAGTGCGGCGAGCGCCTCGGCGGTCCGGCCGGCGCCGCGGTACGCGTACCCGAGCCACACCTCGCCGAGTTTGGTGGGCTGTGCGCGTACCCCCCGGGTGGCCCAGGTGACGGCGAGGGTGACCTCGCCGAGGCGCCGGGCCAGCGCGGACGCCGCGCCCAGCAGCAGCGGATGGGCCGGATGGACGGTGATCGCGTTGCGGGCCAGCGTGAGGTACGGCGCGAGCGGCTCGCGCAGCCGGCGCGGCGCGGGGTCCGGCGCCGCCGCGCAGACCTGCATGAGGATCCGGGCGGTGCGCTCGGGATCGAGGCGTTCCGGCAGGTCGGCGGCGGTCACCCAGGGTACGGCGGCCCAGGGCGCGGCCGGCGCGTAGCCGGTGGCGGCGGCGAGCAGGTCGAGCCCTTCGGCGGGGCGGCCGGCGGCGGCGAGCAGGTGCGCGCGGGCCACCACGGCGCCGACGAACGCCTGCTGACCGAGCGGGAAGAGGTCCAGGTCGCCGCCGCTGGCCGCGTTCAGCCGGGCGAGCGTCTCGTGCGCCTCGGGCAGCGTGGGGGAGCGGACCAGCGCGGCGGCCACGTGGTCGGCGGCGTGCCGCAGGTCGCCCTCGCCCAGCGCCAGGCGGGCCAGCGCGAGTTCCTCCTCCGCCGACAGCGCGGCGTCGTCCTCGGGCACGTCGTCCTCTCGCCGGTCGGGTCGGTCAGCCGGGCAAGCCTAGGGGATCTTCCGTCAGTTAGTGATCCACTGCGCACTCCTGCTCGTTGCGTTGATTGAGGCTACTGAAACGTGCAAGACTGAGCATCGAACGCGCGGGAAACGCGCAGAAGGAGGTTCCGGAGTGACGCAAGCAGGGGCCGGTATGGCCGCCGACATCGACGAGCAGCCGGCCGGTTACGAGCGTCTGCTCTCCACCGAGCACGCGGCGGCCATCGCCGAGGTGGCGGCCGTCGTCGCCGAACGCCGCCCCCGGCACGTCGTCTTCACCGCCCGGGGCACCTCCGACCACGCCGCGCTCTACGCGGCCTACCTGACCGAGATCCGCCTCGGACTGCCCGCCGGGCTGGCCTCCCCGAGCGCGATCACCGTCTTCGGCGCCCGGCCCGACCTCTCCGACGCGCTCGTCGTCGGCGTCAGCCAGAGCGGCGGCTCGCCCGACCTGGCCGAGGTGCTGCGGGTCGCCCGCGCGTCCGGCGCGCTCACCCTCGCGGTCACCAACAACCCCGGCTCGCCGCTGGTGGAGACCGCCGAGCTGAGCGTCGACATCGCCGCCGGCCACGAACGCGCGGTCGCCGCCACCAAGACCTACACCGCCGAGCTGCTCGCGCTGCTCATGCTGATCGAGGGCGTACGCGCCGGCGACGGCGTGCTGCCCGCCGAGGAGCACGCCGCCCTGAGCCGCCTGCCCGAGCTGGCCGCGCAGACGCTCGCCGACGACACCCCGGCCCGGCTCGCCCCGCGCTACCGGTTCGCCGCCCAGCTCGTCACCACCGGCCGGGGGTACGCGTACCCGACCGCCCGGGAGGCGGCGCTGAAGCTGATGGAGACGTCGTACCTCCCGGCGCTCGCCTTCTCCGGCGCCGACCTGCTGCACGGCCCGCTCGCCATGACCGACCCGGACGTCCCGGTGCTCGCCGTGGTCGGCTCCGGCCCCGGCGGCACGTCGATGCGCGAGGTGCTGCCCCGCCTCGGCGAACGCCGCGCCGACGTGGTCGTGGTCGGCTCCGCCGAGGTCGGCGAGACCCGGATGGCGGTTCCCGAGGTCGACGAGCGGTACGCGCCGCTGCTCGACATCCTGCCGCTGCAACGGCTCGCGCTGGCCCTGGCCCTGGCCCGGGGCGAGGACCCGGACGCGCCGCGCGGCTTGAAGAAGGTCACGGCGACGATGTGAGGTCCGGCGTGGCACGCTGTGTGGCGTGTCCACCCTCCGTGACCTCGCCGAGGAGCACACCGCGCTCCGCCCGGCCGACATCGACCATCTGCACCGGATCGCCGGCGACTGGCAGCTGCTGTCCGACCTGTCCTTCGCCGACCTGCTGCTCTGGGTGCCGGTGGACGGTGACGGCACGTTCCTCTGCGTGGCCCAGGTCCGTCCCACCACCGCGCCGACCGCCTACCTGGACGACCAGGTCGGGCGCATCGTCGGCGGGGCCGAGGTGGCCCACCTGGAGGTGGCCCACCGGCAGGGACGGATCTGGCGCGAGGGCGACCCGGTCTGGTACGGCGACGTCCCGGCCCGCCACGAGGCGATCCCGGTCCGGCTGCGCACCGGCGACGGTGAAGCCGGCGAGGTGATCGCCGTGGTGGGCCGGGACACCAACCTGTCCACCGCGCGCACCCCGAGCCAGCTCGAACTGAACTACCTGACCACGGCCGACGACCTCGCCCAGATGATCGCCGACGGCACGTTCCCGCCGCCCCGGCACCCCGGCGAGACCACCTCGGCGCCCCGGGTCGGCGACGGCCTGGTGCGGCTCGACGCCAACGGCAAGGTCACCTACGCCAGCCCGAACGCGCAGTCCGCGTACCGCCGCCTCGGCTACGCCTCCCACCTCGTCGGGGAGGACCTGGCCAAGCTGCACCGTCGGCTCGCCGGCGACCCACTCGAAGGCACCGACGCGGGCAACGCCGTGCTCGCCGCGCTGCGCGGCGAGGCGCCACCCCGCCGGGAGATCGACGCGCGGGGCGCCACCATGCTGACCCGGGCGCTGCCGCTGATGCCCGCCGGAGTGCCGATCGGCGCGCTGGTGCTGGTCCGCGACATCACCGAGGTACGCCGCCGCGACCGCGCCCTGATCACCAAGGACGCCACCATCCGGGAGATCCACCACCGGGTGAAGAACAACCTCCAGACCGTCGCCGCGCTGCTGCGCCTCCAGGCCCGGAGGGTCGCCATGCCCGAGGCGCGGGTGGCGCTCGAAGAGTCGGTACGCCGGGTCGCCTCGATCGCTCTCGTCCACGAGACGCTCTCCATGTCCAGCGACGAGGCGGTCGAGTTCGACGGCATCGTGGACCGGGTCGCCAGCGCCGCCACCGAGGTCGCCGCCACCGAGGTGAGCGTCGGCATGCGCCGCCGCGGCACCTTCGGCGTACTGCCCGCCGAGATCGCCACCTCGCTGGTGATGGTGCTCAACGAGCTGCTGCTCAACGCCGTCGAACACGGCTTCCCGCCGGCCGACGAGGAGGCCGGTGCCCCCTCGCCCTCGCCCTCGCCCGCGGACGCGGCCCGGCCCGAGGCCGTGGTCTCCGCGCCCCGGCCCGAAGTGGTGGTCTCCGCGCACCGGGCCCGCAAGCAACTGCACGTCACTGTCACCGACAACGGCCGAGGGCTGCCCGAGCAGTTCGACGCCGAACGCGGCGGCAACCTGGGCCTCCAGATCGTCCGGGCGCTCGTCACCGGCGAGCTGCGCGGCACCATCGACCTGCGCAACGGCGCCGACGGCGGCACCGAGGCGGCCATCGTCGTACCGCTGGCCCGCGGCACCACCGACCGCCTCACCGGACGAGCAGGGCCACCGTGATCCCCGGCCGCGGCCACACCTGCCGCACCGTGTAGCCCGCGCGCAGCGCGTCGCCCTTCGCGCCAGGCACCGCCGCCGGCGGGTCGGCGCGGCGGCCGGTGACCACCAGCCACACCCGGTCCACCCCGGCCAGGCACCGCGCCGGGTCGTCGCACTCCACGGCCCAGAGGCTCGCGTCCTGCCGCTGGTCGCGGACCACGAGCACGTCGCGCGGCAGCCTCGGCCCTATGTGGTACGCCATGCCGAGATCCGGGAACAGCCACCCGTCCCGGGGCGAGTAGACGATCGCATCGCCCGGCCGCTGCTCGGCGCGGATGATCCCGGCCGCGCCCGCGTAGTCGACCGGTGCGCTGCGCGGCCACTCGTGGGTACGGCGCAGGGCCACCTGGTCGGGCAGCCCGAGCAGCCCGGCCAGGACCACCACCGCGATTCCCGCCGCGATCCGTCCGCGCGGCGACGTCGGTCCTTGCTCTGCTTCCGCGGACGCGGCAGTGCGGCCGGCTGCGGCGGGTGTCGCCGTGCACTCGGGTTCGGCGGGCGTCGCTGTTCCCGGCGTTCGGGCCGGCGCGGGAGTGACCCGCGCGGCAGCCAGCGCGGCGCCGGCAAGTACACAGGCGAACGGCACGGTGAAGACGAGGTAGCGGGTCACCCACAGCGGCACAATCGTTCCGGCGGCGAAGACCAGCACCACCGGCAGCAGCACGGCGGCGACCGGCAGCAGCGCCCGGCGACCCAGCCGGGCCGCGCCGAGCGCCGCGAGCGCGAGCACGAACCCGCCGACGACACCGCTCTGCGCCAGCGCGCCCGGCAACGCCGCCAGGTCGGGCAGGCGCGCCGGGTCCACCCAGTCGAGTTGCCGTCCACGCTGCCCCCGCGCCACCAGCGCCAGTGGGGTGACGAACACGACGACCGGCACCAGCGCCAGCAGCCACCCGGCCAGCACCCGTCGGCCGGGCGCCGACCCCTCCCGAGCCTCGCCGGTCACGTCCTGCCGTTCCGCTTCCGGCGCGTCCGTGCCGTGCTCCCTGCTCCCGGGATGCGGTGACACCCGTGGCGTTCCACCGGCGCTCGATCTCGTGGCTGGGTGGAGCGCCGCGGGTGTCTGCGGGGCGCCGTGACACCCGTGGCGTTCCACCGGCGCTCGATCTCGTGGCTGGGTGAAACGCCACGGGTGTCTGCGGCATGGCCGGCTCGCGTCGGGCATCTCGGCTCGGGACCGGCCGGGCGGATCGACGACCGCCGCGGGGCCACGTGCGGCGGTCAGCAGTACCACCACGGCGTGGGCGGCGAGCAGGGTGAGCGCGATCAGGTGGAGCAGGGCGAGCGCGGCGACGGCGAGGGCGTACCCGGCCCAGCGTCGCCAGGTCGGCCGGCGCAGCGCCTCGACCAGCAACAGCGTGGCCAGCACGGCGAACAGCGTGGCGAGGGCATACGGGCGGGCCTCCTGGCCGTACCGCGAGGTGACCGGCAGCACCGCGAACAGCAGTCCGGCCAGCAGCCCGGCGCGACTGCCGACGAGCATCGCGCCGAGGCGGGCGGTGAGCGCGGCAGCCACTGCCATCGCGAGCGCGGAGGGTAGCCGCAGCGCGGTCGGCGACGCGCCGGCCAGGGCGGTCCAGCCGTGCATGAGCAGGTAGTACGGCCCGGTAGCGGCGTCGATCGTGCGGGTCATCCGGACCAGGTCCGGTACCGGGCGAACGGCGGCGCTCCAGGTCGCCAGCTCGTCCCGCCACGGCTGGGCGTGCCCGATGCCGGTCAGTGTCACAGCAAGCGTGAGCAGTCCGGGTATCACCCACACCACCGGACCCGGCCGGCTGCGGACGGACGCGGGCGCGAACCTCCTCACCCCCGCAGCCTCACACGCCCAGCCCTTCCCGCCCGTCCGCTCCACCGATTCCCACCCACCCGGCCCCCCGACCCGGCCTTCGCCCCGGCCCCACGCCCGGACCCGGTCGATCATGAAGTTGACGGCACGCACCGTCCCTTTTGTCCCCGCCAACTTCATGATCAATGGAGCGGGTGGGTGGGGTTGAGCTTGTTGACCAAGGAGATTGCGGCCCGGGGTGGTGGGTTGGGGGACGTTAACTCCTTGATCACCGGGGAGAGGGCGGGGAGGGGGAGAGGGCGGGGAGGGGGATGGGGGTCGATGTGGGGGTGGTGGGCCCGTGATGTGGGATCACAGTGCGGAGCTGTGGTCGTGCGGGGCGTGGTGTGGCAGCATGAGGCACATGACCGCCGCTGTCGTCCGCCGCTTCGTGGCTCGTCGCCACGTCGATTACGGCCGCGTGCGCAGCGCGATCTGTCCGGCCCACTGACGACGCCCGACCTTTCCGTCTCGGGCGCGTACTCGCGCCGGCCGTCATCGACATCGCCGTCCACGGCCCTCTCCAGGGCCGGCCGCCGTGTCCGCGCTCCAGGCACCGCAGCAGACCATGGAGGACGCCGCGATGGCGGTCAGCAGCACCCCGACCCGTCCCGACACCCCGGCGCCTGCCGCCCGTGCGCCCCGCCGGCCACGCGGCGAGGGGCAGTGGGCGCTCGGACACCGTGAGCCGCTCAACCCCAACGAGCGGATCAAGAAGGACGACGACCCGCTGAACGTGCGGGACCGGATCGAGAACATCTACGCCCACAACGGTTTCGCCTCGATCGACCCGCAGGACCTGCGCGGCCGGTTCCGCTGGTGGGGCCTCTACACCCAGCGCAAGGCCGGCATCGACGGCGGGCGTACCGCGGTGCTGGAGCCGCACGAGCTGGAGGACGAGTTCTTCATGCTCCGGGTCCGGGTGGACGGCGGCCAGCTCAACCTGGCCCAGCTCCGCGTGATCGCGGACATCTCCCGCGAGTTCGCCCGGGACACCGCCGACATCACCGACCGGCAGAACATCCAGTACCACTGGATCCGGGTCGAGGACATGCCGGAGATCTGGCGCCGGCTGGAGGCGGTCGGCCTGCAGACCACCGAGGCGTGCGGCGACTGCCCCCGGATCGTGCTGGGCAGCCCGGTCGCCGGGGTGGCCCGGGACGAGGTGCTCGACCCGACGCCGGCGATCGACGAGATCGTCCGCCGGTACGTCGGCGACAAGGCGTACTCCAACCTGCCCCGCAAGTTCAAGACCTCGATCTCCTGGCTGGTCGACACGCCGTACGAGGCGAACGACATCGCGTTCCTCGGCGTGGAGCACCCGGAGCACGGGCCCGGGTTCGACGTGTGGGTCGGCGGCGGGCTCTCCACCAACCCGATGCTCGCCAAGCGGCTCGGCGTCTGGGTGCCGCTGAACGAGGTACCGGACGTGTGGGCCGGTGTGGTCGGCATCTTCCGCGACTACGGCTACCGTCGGCTGCGCAACCGGGCCCGGCTGAAGTTCCTGGTCGCCGACTGGGGCGTGGAGCGCTTCCGGGAGGTGCTGGAGAAGGAGTACCTGGGCCGCACGCTGCTCGACGGTCCGGCCGCCGACCTGCCGGCGAAGCCGGTCGACCACATCGGCGTGCACCGGCAGAGTGACGGCGCGAACTACGTGGGCGCGGCCCCGGTGGTGGGCCGGGTGTCCGGCACCCAGCTGGCGCAGCTCGCCGACGTGGTCGAGGCGCACGGCAGCGACCGGGTGCGGCTCACGCCGTACCAGAAGCTGCTCGTGCTGGACGTGGCGCCGGAGCGGACCGACTCGCTGGTCACGGCGCTGCGCGGGATCGGCCTGGAGGCCCGGCCGTCGGCCTGGCGGCGCGGCACGATGGCCTGCACCGGCATCGAGTTCTGCAAGCTCGCCATCGTCGAGACCAAGCGGCGCGGTGAGGAGCTGGTCGCCCGCCTGGAGGAGCGGCTGCGCGACTTCGACGCGGACATCTCCATCCACCTCAACGGCTGCCCGAACGCCTGCGCCCGCACCCAGGTCGCCGACATCGGGCTCAAGGGCCAGCTCGTGGTCGGCCCGGACGGCCGGCAGGTCGAGGGCTTCCAGGTGCACCTCGGCGGCGGCCTCGGCATGGCGCAGGGGCAGACCGCCGGCTTCGGCCGCAAGCTGCGCGGTCTGAAGACCACCGCCGAGGAGCTTCCGGAGTACGTGGAACGGCTCGCCCGCCGCTACCTGGCCGGCCGGACCGAGGGTGAGACGTTCGCCAACTGGGTGATCAGAGTCGACGAGGAGGAGCTCCGATGAGCGATGCCCGATCTGCGCCTCTCTACTGCCCGTACTGCGGCGAGGAGGACCTGCGACCGCACGAGGCCGGGCACGGCGCCTGGGAGTGCCACGCCTGCGCACGGGTCTTCGCGGTGAAGTTCACCGGCCTGCTGAGCCGGGCGGTGACCCGGTGAGCGGCCTCGTCTCCGCCGCCGGCCTCGGCCTGATCGGCGCGGCCGAGCCGACGCGCCGCGACCCGGAGGAGCTGCGCGCGCTGGCCGAGGAGGCCGGCCGGGAGCTGGCCGACGCGCCCGCGATCGAGATCGCCCGGTGGGCGGCGGAGACGTTCGGCGAGCGGTTCTGCGTGACCAGCTCGATGGCCGACGGCGTGGTAGCGCACCTGGTCTCCCGGGTCGCGCCCGGCGTCGACGTGGTGTTCCTGGACACCGGCCTGCACTTCCCGGAGACGCTGCGCGTCCGCGACGAGGTGGCCCGGCGGATGCCGGTGCGGGTGCGCTCGATCCGGCCGCGGATGACTGTGGGGCAGCAGGACGGCCAGTACGGTCCGCGCCTGTTCAACAGGTCCCCGGACGACTGCTGCCAGCTGCGCAAGGTGGAGCCGCTGGAGCGGGCGCTGTCCGGGTACGACGCCTGGGCCGCCGGGCTGCGCCGGGACGAGTCGCCGACCCGGGCGAACACGCCGGTGGTGGGCTTCGACGCGCGGCGCGGCAAGGTCAAGGTGAACCCGATAGCGGCCTGGACGCAGCGGGAGGTGGACGCCTACGTGGCCCGGTACGACATCCCGGTCAACGAGCTGTTCGCCCGCGGCTACGGCTCGATCGGCTGCTGGCCGTGCACCCGGCGGACGAAGGCGGGGGAGGACCCGCGCGCCGGGCGCTGGGCGATGTTCGAGAAGACCGAGTGCGGCCTGCACACCTGAGCGCCGGGCCGCCGGTGGTGCTGGTGGCGCACGGCAGCCGTGACCCGCGTGCGGCGGAGGCGACCCGGGCGCTGGCCCGGGCCGTGGCGGACACCTGCCCCGGCCGTCCGGTGCTGCCGAGCTGGCTCGATCACACCGATCCCGGGCCGGCCGAGGTGCTGCGCGGGCTGGCCGACGCCGGTCACTCCCGGGCGGTCCTGGTGCCGCTGCTGCTGACCGCCGCGTACCACCGGAAGGTGGACATCCCGGCGGCGGTCGCGGCGGCCGGCGCGGACATCGAGGTACGGGTGACGGATGTGCTGGGGCCGACCGGTGGCGGGGTGGACGGCGGGCTGCTGGACGGGCTGCGCCGCCGTCTGGCGGAGGCGACCGGTGACGGGCCGGGTGGTCTGGACGCGGTGGTGCTGGCGGCGGCCGGTACCCGGGATCCGGCGGCGCGCGCCTCGGTTGGCCGGGTCGCCGCGGCGTTCGGCGCCGGGCTCGGAGTGCCCTGCCGCGTCTCGTACGCCTCGGCGGCGCCCCCGGAGGTCGGCGGCGCGGTCACGCGACTGCGCGCCGCGGGCGCCCGCCGGGTCGCGGTGGCCGCCTACTTCCTGGCGCCGGGCCGGTTCCACGACGGGGTACGCGCGTCGGCCCGGTCGGCCGGCGCGGTGGCGGTGGCGGACCCCCTGACCGACCTGCCGGAGCTGGCGGACCTGGTCCGGCGGCGGGTGGAGGCGGTGACGGGCTGACCCGGTCCGGGACAGCAGAACGCCCCGGCCGGAATTCCGGCCGGGGCGGTCAGCGTGTACGGGTCAGGCGGAGTGAGCGCGCAGCACCCGGAGGCCGCCGCGGCGCTTCACCGCGCGACGCTCCTCTTCGCTCATCCCACCCCAGACGCCGGCGTCCTGACCGGACTCCAGCGCCCACTGCAGGCACTGGTCGGTCACGGGGCAGCGCCGGCAGACGGCCTTCGCCTGCTCCACCTGAAGGAGGGCCGGGCCGGACGTCCCGATCGGGAAGAACAGCTCCGGGTCCTCGTCGCGGCAGACCGAATCGTGGCGCCAGTCCATGGCGGCAACACTCCTCATTCTTAGTGGGTGGCCAGATAACGCTTCGTTGTTGCTATTTCTATATGCGTCCGCATTGCCGAATGGTGACGGTCAGCATCCATCAATTCGGCGCAGCGTGAGCAGGCTGTGGGGTGCCCGGACCTGCTGGAACAGCTCAACCGAACGAGCATATCCAGGCAATGTCCCGGCAACACGAGTTCGCTTGTGAATACTTTCACGAACTACAGCGATGTCAAGGGTGACGCTCGGAAAAACTCCGAACAGTGAGCGGGCTCACCACCCATTTGTCCGGGTTTGCCAGAGCCCTGGTTACCCGGCGTGCCACAGTCGATAATCAATGTAGTACGGTCTGCGTGACGTTGCTGACATTTCCGGCACCCTTCCTCGGCGTGGCGGCCACCGCGCCCGCGCGGCGGGCGGTCCGCGTCAACCGACTGAGATACCCGAGACCTAGCAGATTACTCTCAGTGCGGCCGGTACGGATGTGAATCGGACTTTCTCCCGCTCGCCGAGGTAGTCCCCGTCCAGCTGGAACGGCAACGGCCGGTCCGAGACCAGCGTGAACTCCGCCACGTCGTGCAGCCGCAACACCTGCTTGCCGTGCGGATCCGGTTGCTTCGAGAAGAACTGCACCGCCGTACGGGCCGTGCTGGCGACCCGGAGCCGCCGCAACGCGAGCACGTCGAGCCCGAGATCGAACGACGCCTCCGGGTTCGGGTTGATCTCGCGGTCGCCCAGGTACGTCCACGGCGCGGTGTTCTGGATGATCGCCGTGGCCAACTCCGTCGCGGGCGCCTCACCCGGGCGCTCCAGCGTGATCGACGGGTGGCGGCGGTCCGAGCCGACGAAGTACTGACTCGCCGTGGAACGGAAGTAGAGCGCCGGAGTGGAGACGCGCCCCTTCTTGCGGGCCTGCTCCACCCGGCGGATGACGGCCGCGTCCAGCCCGAAGCCGGCGCAGAACGTGAAGTAGCGGTCGTCCGCACGGCCCAGCCCGATCGTGCGGGACCGGCCCAGTCGCAGCCCTTCCAGGATCATGCTGGTGCCGTCCGGCCACTCCCGGGGCAGCCCGAGCGCGCGGGCGAACACGTTCGTCGAACCGCCCGGCACGGTGGCCAGCGCGGGCAGCCGCTCGGCCGAGGTCTGTCCGGTACGGAACGTCGGCGGCTCCGCCGCCATCAGGCCGTTCACCACCTCGTTGACTGTGCCGTCACCGCCGAGCGTGACGACCAGGTCGACGCCCTCCTGGGCGGCCTCCCGGGCCAGATCCGTGGCGTGGCCCCGTCGGCGGGTGTAGCGCACCGACAGGTCGACTTCACTGCGCAACGCCCGGACCAGCACGTCCCGGCTGCGCTCGCTGGTGGTGGTGGCCTTCGGATTGACCACCAGGACGGCCCGCATGGGCGGCACTGTACCGCGACTACCCACCGGTATCGTGGCGCCCGTGACGATCGACTCCGACCCGCTCCCCGGCACGCTGCGCGCCGCGGTGCTCCTGCTACGTGCCCAGGCGGTGGCGCTGGGGCTGATCGCGGTGTGGCTCATCTGGTCCGACCTCACCGCCGACACGACGGATCTGACCTCGGCGCTGCTGGTGACCGTCTTCGCCGTCGGCGGCGCGGTGGCGCTCTGGGCGCTCGGCGGCGCGCTGTCCCGCCGCCGAGCCGGGGCTCGTGCGCCGGCGATCGTGCTCCAGCTCATGCTGCTGCCGGTCGGCTGGTTCATGATCGAGGGCGGCATGGGCTGGCTCGGGGTGCCGCTGATGGCGCTCGGTATCGGCATGGTCGGGCTGCTGGTGAGCGGGCCGACCAACCGCGCGCTGGGATTCGGCGAGCCGGCCGGCTGAGCGCCGCCCGGTCTTGACGCGGCCCTTTCTGGACCGCAGCCGGGCCTGGGGCGCTGCCGGGCCGTGGCCGCTGCCGGGCCGTGGCCGCGCGTCGGTCAGAAGCCGCGCGTCGGTCAGTAGACGCCGGCGCGGCGGGTCAGCAGCGAGATGGTGGCCCGGCCGCCTGATGCGTGGGCGTTCGCCCCGGTGGTCAGCGCGGTCAGCACCTTCCAGGCGAACGACGACTCGGACGGCAGCGTGGCGCCCCGGACCGTCGGCACCGTCACCTCGACGGTGAGCGCGTCGTCGGTGACCGCGAACCGGCACTCCAGCTCGGCGTCGCGGGTGGCGATGGCGAGCAGCATGGCGCACGCCTCGTCGACGGCGATGCGCAGATCCTCGATCTCGTCGAGGGCGAACTGGAGCCGGGCCGCGAGGCCGGCCGTGGCGGTGCGGAGCACGCCGAGGTAACCACCGTCGGCGGGCACGGTGAGGTGGACGACGTCGTCATCGGTCGTCGGGTGCCCGGTCAGTTGAGTCACGGCTCCTCCCCCCGGTGCGGGACTCTACCCGGTCAGCGGGCGGGGCGCGTGGGCGCGGCCGTCGCGTGCGTCGCTAGCTCGTGCAACGCCGGCCCGGCCAGGCGGTACGGCGTCCACTCGTCCATCGGCGTGGCACCGATCGCGGCGTAGAAGCGGGCCGCCGGGTTCCAGTGGATCATCCACCACTCCAGGCGCTGGTAGCCGCGCTCGACGCAGATCGCGGCCAGCGTGGCGAGCAGCATCCGGCCCGCGCCGGTGCCCCGGGCGTCCGGGCGGACGTAGAGGTCCTCCAGGTAGATGCCGTGCACGCCGGCCCAGGTGGAGAAGTTGAGGAACCAGAGCGCGAAGCCGACCGGCTGGTCCGAGGCGTCGACGGCGACGTGGCCGTACAGCGCCGGGGACGGGCCGAACAGCGCCGCGTCGAGCTGTGCCGTGGTGAGGTGGCACTGCTCGGGCGCGCGCTCGTACTCGGCGAGTTCGTGCACCATGGCGACGACGGCCGGTACGTCCTCGGGACGTACCGGCCGGATCGTCGGAGTGCCGTCGGGCGACGTCACGCCTGCTTGGTCTCCCAGAAGATCTTCGAGATCTCGTCGATCTTCGCCAGCAGCTCGTCGGCCTTGGCCGGGTCGGTGCCGCCCTTGGCGCCGGCCGCGCCGGCCAGCTTGGTGGCCTCGTTGAACAGCTGGTGCAGGTGCGGGTACTTCTCGAAGTGCGGCGCCTTGAAGTAGTCGGTCCAGAGCACCCACAGGTGGTGCTTGACCAGTTCCGCCCGCTGCTCCTTGATCAGGATGGCGCGGGTGCGGAACTCCGGGTCGGTGTTGGCCTGGTACTTCTCGCAGATCATTTTGACCGACTCGGCCTCGATCCGGGCCTGGGCCGGGTCGTATACGCCGCAGGGCAGGTCGCAGTGAGCGCTGGCCGTCACCCGGGGCGTGAGGATGCGGGGAAGGCGCATCAGGGTCCTCCATGGGTTGTTTGCGATGATCCAAGACGACATTACTCCTGGAGACGCCCTCCGGGGCTGGGAGGTGACATGGCGCCCACCGGTGAACCTCCGGCCCTGCGCGGCCCGCTGGTGCCGGTGCTGGTGACCGGCCCGTCCATGGCCCCGACGCTGCGTCACGGCGACGCGGTGCTGGTCCGCACGAAAGGCCGGCCGGTACGCCCCGGCGACGTGGTCGTCGCCGTGTTCCGCAGCCGTCCCGACCTGCTCGTCGTCAAGCGGGCGGTGGAACCCCGCGACGGCGGATGGTGGTTGCGCGGCGACAACGAGTTCGTCGCCGACGACTCCCGCGCGTACGGCGTGGCCGACGTCCGGGGCCGGGTGGTGGCCCGCTGGTGGCCGCGTCCGGGACGGGTCAGGGGACGGTAACGACCGGAGCGGATATGACCCCGCTCACATACTGGGTGCCGAAGCGTGACTATGCTCGAAAAGTGCCCGGGTGACCCCCGCACCGCCGCGCCGCCGGTCGCTGACCACCGCTGACCACGCCGGCCGGTCCGTCTGCTCGACAGATCCTGGAGTCACCATGTCTTCGTCCACCCCGGACCCCGCCGATCCCGTCTTCCGCCTGCACGTCGGCGGCAAGATGGCAGTCGCCTCCACAGTGCCGCTGACCAGCCGCGAGGACCTCTCCCTCGCGTACACCCCGGGTGTGGCCCGGGTGTGCGAGGCGATCGCCGCCGACCCCGCGCTCGTCGACACCTACACCTGGGTGTCGCACACCGTCGCCGTGGTCACCGACGGTTCCGCCGTACTCGGTCTGGGCAACATCGGCCCGCGCGCCGCGCTGCCCGTGATGGAGGGCAAGGCGGTGCTGTTCAAGCAGTTCGCCGGCGTGGACGCGGTGCCGGTCTGCCTGGACACCCAGGACGTGGACGAGATCGTGGCGACGGTCAAGGCGCTCGCGCCCTCGTTCGGCGGGATCAACCTGGAGGACATCAGCGCCCCGCGCTGCTTCGAGGTGGAGCGCCGGCTCGACGAGGCGCTGGACATCCCGGTCTTCCACGACGACCAGCACGGCACCGCGATCGTGGTGCTCGCCGCGCTGCGCAACGCCGCGGCGCTGCTCAACCGCAAGCTCGGTGACCTGCGGGTGGCGGTCAGCGGCGCGGGCGCGGCCGGGGTGGCGGTCACCAAGATGCTGATCGCCGGCGGCGTCGACCCGGACCGGGTGGTGGTGTGCGACTCGCGCGGCATCATCGGCCGGCACCGCGAGCTGACCGGCACCAAGGCCGAACTGGCCGAGCTCACCAACGCCGAGGGCCGCCAGGGCGACATCACCGAGGCGCTGCGCGACGCGGACGTGCTCGTCGGCGTCTCCGGCGGCCAGATCCCGGAGGCGGCGGTGGCCGGCATGGCCCCCGGCGGGATCGTGTTCGCGCTGGCCAACCCCACCCCTGAGGTGCACCCCGAGGTGGCCGCCCGGCACGTGGCGGTGGTCGCCACCGGGCGCAGCGACTACCCGAACCAGATCAACAACGTGCTCGCGTTCCCGGGTGTGTTCCGGGGCGCGCTGGACGCCGGGGCCACCCGGATCACCGACTCGATGAAGGTGGCCGCCGCCGACGCCATCGCGGGCGTGGTGGCCGAGTCGCTGACCGCCGACGCGATCGTGCCGTCGCCGCTGGACCCGCGCGTCGCCCCGGCGGTGGCCGAGGCCGTCGCGGAGGCCGCCCGCCGCGACGGGGTCGCCCGCCGCTGAGATGTAAGGAAGGGGCCCTTCCTAACGCCTCCGGTAGAGGAAGGGCCCCTTCTTAACTGCTGCTCAGCTTGTTACCGTGCCGATCATGCGTGCTGCCTATGCCTCGGCCTTCGACGCCGACAACCCGCTCGCCGCGCTCGCCGTCGGCGACCGTCCCGAGCCGACCCATCCGCAGGACGACTGGGTCACCGTGCAGGTCCGGGCCAGCTCGCTCAACCACCACGACCTATGGTCGCTGCGCGGCGTGGGCCTGACCGCCGGCCAGCTCCCGATGATCCTGGGCTGCGACGCGGTCGGCACCGACCCGGACGGCAACGAGGTGGTCATCTACCCGGTGGTGCCCACCCCCGGTGACCCGCGCGGGGTCTCCATCCTCTCCGAGCACTACCAGGGCACGTTCGCCGAGCGTGTCGCCGTACCCCGGATGAACCTGCTGCCGCTGCCCGACGGCCTGTCGGCCACCGACGCGGCGTGCCTGCCCACGGCCTGGCTCACCGCGTGGCGGATGCTGACCACCAAGGGCCGGGTCGCCGACGGCGAGTCGGTGCTGGTCCAGGGCGCCGGCGGTGGCGTGGCCACCGCGGCCGTCGCGCTCGGCGTCGCGCTCGGCAAGCGGGTGTACGCGACCAGCCGCGACGCCGCCAAGCGGGAACGGATCGCCGAGCTGGGCGCGACCGCGCTGGAACCCGGCGCGCGGTTGCCGGAACGGGTCGACGTGGTGATCGAGACGGTCGGCGCGGCCACCTTCGACCACTCGCTCAAGTCGGCCGCCCCGACGGCCCGGATCGTGGTCTCCGGCGCCACCTCCGGGCACGAGCCCAAGATCAACCTGCGGCGGGTCTTCGCCATGCAGCTGGAGATCCTCGGCACCTCGATGGGCACCCCGGACGAGCTGACCGAGCTGCTCGCGTTCTGCGCCGAGCACGAGGTGCGCCCGGTGGTCGACCGGGTGGTGCCGTTCAGCGAGATCTCCGAGGCGTTCGCCCGGCTGCACTCCGGCGACGTCTTCGGCAAGGTGGTCGTCGACCACACCGCCTGACGCGGACGGCGCGCGGCGCGGGCGGCGTGTTAAGAAGGGGCCCCTTCTCTACCGGAGACGTTAAGAAGGGGCCCTTCCTTACAGGCGGTCGTCGAGGGTGGCCAGGCCGCCCCGGGCGGCGTCGGCGGGGAGGCGCTTCTTCGCCGCCGGGTCGCCGTAGAGCGTCCAGCGGAGGAACTCGACAGTGGTGTCGGCGACCACGCCCAGCGCCTTGCCGTCGCCGAGCAGCGCCCGGCCGTGGTCACCCTTCGGCAGGCTGAGCATCGCCTTCGGCCACGGCACCACGTCGTACACGGCCTTGCCGGCGGCGTACGACACCACCTCGTCGGCCTCGCCGTGCACGAACAGCTGCGGCGCGGCGGCACCGGCGAACGCGGTGCCCACACCGAGCGCGGTGCCGGCGAAGACGATGCCCGCGTCCAGCCGCTCGTCCCGGCCCGCGGTGAACAGCCCGATCGTGGTCACGCCACCGGCGCTGTGCCCGGTCGCGGCCACCCGCTCCGGGTCCAGCCGGCCGCGCAGCGGATCGCCCGCCTTCTCGCCGAGCGCGAGCACGCGCGTCAGCACGTACGACACGTCGGCCGGCTGGTTGAGCACGTCCAGCGGGTTGCCGTCGGTGCCCCGGGAGGTGTGCGGGAAACGCGGCGCGGCGACCACGAACCCGGCCGCCGCCCAGCGGGTCAGCAGCGCCTGGTAGTCCTCCGGCCGGGCGCTGAGCCCGTGGCTGAACAGCACCACCGGGAACCGCCCGTCCGCCGCCGGGGCGGAACGCTCGACCGCGCCACCGGCCGCGCCCGCCGCCGGGTACCAGAGCGTCACCGGCAACGGCCGGTCGCCGTCGCGGTTCAGCTTCACCTGGCGTACGCCGACCGCGAAGCTCTCCGTGGGCGCCTTGCCGGCGGGTACGCGCGGCGCCGGCGTGGCACTGGTCGGTGGGGCGTCGGGGGCGGGCCGCCCGGCCGGGGCGGTGGGCTGCTCCGAGCAGCCGGTGAGGGCGGCGCCGAGCACGGCGGCGGTGATCAGGGCGGCGGGACGACGGCGCATGAACTCGATTGTGCCTCGCGATCGCGGCTACCAGGCCCGGTCAGCGCGGCGGGTGACCGCCCGCTGACGCCCGGAGACGAGCCAGGTCGGCGGCGTCCTTGGCCCGGCGCTGGCGTTCCGGCATCCAGACCGGGAACATCTCCTTGAACTCGATCTGCGCCGCGACGCTGATCACCGGTGCCGCGAGCGTGCCGATCCGGCCGGGCGGCCCGGCCAGCATGCCTTCCGGCAGGGCGGTGCCCGCCCACGGTCCGGCGCCGACGACGACCCGGCCGTCCGCGTCCCGGTCGAGGTACGCGAAGCTCAGCTCGACGTCGTCGCGCAGCAGGTCGAGTTGCGTCGTGGCGGGCATCCGGGGGTCGGGGCGCCAGCCGAGCGCACCGAGCCGGTCGGCCAGCGTCTCGGCGTCGCGCCGCCAGCAGTACCAGTCGACGTCGACATGCGGACGGGTCACCTCGCCGAGGTGGAAGTCCATCGCCCAGCCCCCGCGCAGCCACACGTCGATCCCGCACGCGCCGGCGACGTCGACGACCTCCCGGATCGCCCCCAACTGCCGGCCCGCCACCCCGTCCACCCCGCGCACGCTACCCACCCCGCCCGGACCCCGCTGCCCGCCCAGACCCTCACCCCCCCCGGGGCCCAGACCCGGTCGATCATGAAGTTGGCGGCGACAAACCGGACAGTGAACGCCGTCAACTTCATGATCGACGGGACAAGGGGGAGGGTGGGAGGCGGGAGGTGGGAGGTGGGAGGCGGACGCTTCAGGTGGGGAGGGCGCGGGTGGTGAGGGTGGTGCCGGGCGCTGTCGCGTCGGTGGGGAGGCGGTGCAGGGCGGCGCGGTCGGCGTAGAGCGTCCAGCGCAGGAAGTCGGTGGTGGTGGCGAGCACCTGGGCGAAGCCGGGCCGTCCCGGCGTCAGGTACTCGCCGTGGCCCTGGCCGGTGAGGCTCAGGAAGGCGGCCGGCCCGAGGCAGCGGGCGTACGCGGCCCGGCCGATCGACTCCGGCACGATCCGGTCGGCGCTCCCGTGCACGAACAGCATCGGTGCGAGTGGGCGGGAGAGCCCGGCGACCATCCGGCCACCGGCGATCACGATTCCGGCCCGTAGCGGGGACGGCTGCCCGGAGGCGAACATGCCGAGCGTGGTGTGCCCGCCGGCCGAGTGCCCGGCGGCGGCGAACCGGTCCACGGCCATGTGCGCGCCGAGCGGATCCCCGTGGCGGGCGCCCAGCCGGACCAGATGGCGGATCAGTCGCCAGGCGTCGGCGGGCTGGTTGCGGACGTCGTCGCGGGTGTAGGCGCGGGCGCGCTGGTTCGTACGCGGATAGGTGGGTGCGACCACCACGAACCCGGCGGCGGCCCAGCGGGTGGTCAGCGCGGCGTGCAGGGTGGGCAGGCTGCGCAGCCCGTGGCTGTAGAGGACCACCGGGAAGCGTCCGGCCGCGAACGGCGCACCCGGCCGCACACGCGGTCCGCGCTCCGGGCCGGGGCTCGCCGGTGTGGCGTGGCCGGAGCCGGAGGGGGCCGCGAAGACCGATGGGCGAGACGGCAGGGCCGCCGCAGCGCGCGGCCCGGACACGTCGGACCCGGCGGCGGGAGCGACCGGCGGGTCGACGACGTCAGGGGGTGCGGGGGACGGTTGCGCCGGGTACCAGACGGTGACCGGCAGCGGCCGCCTGCCGTCCGGGTCGAGCGTGAACTGTCGCATCCCGACCGAGTACGGGCGCTCCGGCGCGGGCCCGACGGCGGCCGGGACCGGGTCGGGCGTGGCCACGGCCGGGCCGCAACCGGCCAGCAGCGCCGTCATCAGCGCGGCGACCAGCCGCTGCCCCCTCACACCTGCACGGTAGGCAGCCGAGCGGTCGGCCCGCGCCCGCCGTCCGGGCCGGTCGGTGCCGCCACCCGGGCGGCTCCCGCCTCCACCGGGTGGCCGGGTTTGCCCGATCCCGCCACCCGGATCCGCAGGTGGCGGCCCGGCGGGACATTCCGGTCCGGTCGGCTTCGCTAGGGTCAGCCGCATGGCTGAGAACTACACCGACCCGAGTGGCAACACCGCGCAGTTCCGCGCTTTCGTCGATTCTCCCGAGCCGGCCGCGTCGGCGTCGGCGCCGTCCCGCCTGCCGCTGATCGCCGGCGTGGCCGTCGCCGCCGTCGTGGTGGTCGCCCTGGTCGCCTGGATCGCCCTGGGCTGACCCGAGCTGACCCGGCTGACCCGGGCTGACCCGGGCTGATCCGGCCCGGCCGCGCGGAGGGTCGGGCGGTCAGACGCCGAGCACCTCGCGGGTCTCGCGGGCGATCTCCCGCTCCTCGTCGGTGCCGACCACCAGCACCGCCACCTCCGCGCCGTCCGGGGAGACGACCCGGTCGCCGTGGCCGTCGTTGCGCGTCGGGTCGACAGTGACGCCCAGCCGCTCCAGCCCGGCCAGCGACGCCGCCCGCACCGGAGCGGCGTGCTCGCCGACCCCGGCGGTGAACGCGATCGCGTCGACCCGGCCGAGCAGCGCGTAGTACGCGCCCACGTAGCCGGTGATCCGGCGGCAGTAGACGTCGAACGCCAGCGTCGCGTCCGGGTCACCGGCGTCGCGGCGGGCCAGCACCTCCCGCATGTCGTTGACCCCGGTCAGCCCGAGCAGGCCGCTGCGGTGGTTGAGCAGGTCGTCGATGTCGTCCACGACCATGCCGCCCTCGCGGCGCAGGTGGAAGATGACTGTCGGGTCGAGGTCGCCGCTGCGGGTGCCCATCACCAGGCCCTCCAGCGGGGACATGCCCATCGAGGTGGCCACGCTGCGCCCGCCCTGGACGGCACACGCGCTCGCCCCGTTGCCCAGGTGCAGGGTGATGGTGTTCAGCTCGTCGTACGGGCGGTCGAGCAGGTCGGCGACGCGACGCGAGACGTACGCGTGCGAGGTGCCGTGGAAGCCGTAGCGGCGGACGCCGTAGCGCTCGGCGGTGGCCTTGTCGATCGCGTACGTGGCGGCGGCCTCGGGCAGCGTGTGGTGGAACGCGGTGTCGAAGACCGCCACCTGCGGCGTGTCCGGCAGCGCCTCCCGGGCCACCCGGATGCCGGCCAGGTTGGCCGGGTTGTGCAGCGGCGCCAGCGGCACCAGATCCTCGATCGCGGCGACGACCGCGTCGTCGATGCGTACCGGCGCGCTGAACTTCCGCCCGCCGTGCACCACCCGGTGGCCGACTCCGGCGAGGCCGCTCAGGTCGAGCCGGCCGATGATCTCCCGGACCGCGCTCTCGTGGTCGGCCGGCCCGCCGCCGGGCTCGCCGATCCGCTCGACGGTGCCCTTGTCCAGGACGTCGTCGCCGTCGTACAGCCGGTACTTGACCGACGAGGATCCGCTGTTGAGGACCAGGATGCGGCTCATTCCGACGCCTCCGCGGCGGCCTGGATGGCGGTGATCGCCACCGTGTTGACGATGTCCGGCACTGTGGCGCCGCGGGAGAGGTCGTTCACCGGCCGGTTCAGGCCCTGCATGACCGGCCCGACCGCCACCGCCCCGGCCGAGCGCTGCACCGCCTTGTACGTGTTGTTGCCCGTGTTCAGGTCCGGGAAGATGAAGACCGTCGCCCGCCCGGCGACCGGGCTGTCCGGCAGCTTGGTGGCCGCGACCTGCGGGTCGATCGCCGCGTCGTACTGGATCGGGCCCTCGACCAGCAGGTCCGGCCGGCGTTCCCGGACCAGCTTGGTGGCCGCCGCGACCTTCTCCACGTCGGCGCCGGCGCCGGAGCTGCCGGTGGAGTACGACAGCATCGCCACCCGCGGCTCGATGCCGAACCGGGCCGCCGTGTCGGCCGACGAGATGGCGATGTCGGCGAGCTGGTCGGCGTCCGGGTCGGGGTTGACGGCGCAGTCGCCGTACACCAGTACCCGGTCGGCGAGCAGCATGAAGAAGACGCTGGAGGCGACCGAGACGCCCGGCACGGTCCGGATGATCTCGAAGGCGGGCCGGATGGTGGCGGCTGTGGTGTGGGTGGCGCCGGAGACCATGCCGTCGGCGTGGCCGGTCTGCACCATCATCGTGCCGAAGTAGTTGGGCTGCGCCACGATGTCGTGCGCCAGCTCGACGGTGACGCCGCGGTGGGCGCGCAACTGCGCGTACGCCTGCGCGAACTCGTCCCGCCACGGGCTGGTCACCGGGTCGACGACCTGGGCGTCACCGAGGTCGACGCCCAGTTCCCGGGTCCGCCGGGCGATCTCGTCCGGGCGGCCGAGCAGGGTGATCTCGGCGACGCCCCGGCGCAGCAGCACCTCGGTCGCGCGCAGGATGCGCTCGTCCGCGCCCTCGGGCAGCACCAGCCGGCGGCGCCGGGCGCGGGCCCTGTCGATCAGGTCGTTCTCGAACATCAGCGGGGTCACCCGCGCGGACCGGCTGACCCGCAGCCGGCGGGCCAGGTCGTCGGTGTCCACGCAGCGCTCGAACGCGCCGAGCGCGGCCTCGACCTTGCGCGGGTTGGCGGTGCTGGGGCGGCCCTCGATCCGGCTGGACGCGGCCACCGTGTCATAGCTGTCGCTCGGTACCGACAGCACTGGGAGCCCGGTGTTCATCCGCTCGACCAGGCGCATCGCGCGCGGGTCGGGCTGCTCGCCGAGCGTGAGCACCAGCCCGGCCAGCGACACCTGCCCGGCCACGTGTGCGGCGCCGGCGGCCACCAGCAGGTCCGCGCGGTCGCCCGGGGTGATCACCAGCGCCCCGTCGGTGAGGTGGTCCAGCAGCGTCGGCACGTGCGCCGCGCCCACCACGTAGTCGAGCACGTCGCGGTCGAGCGCGGTCTCGTCACCGGTGAGCACGGTGCCGCGCAGCGCCGCCGCCACCTCGGCCACCGTCGGCGCCGACACGGTCGGCACCTCGGGGATCGCGTACGCGGGCACCGGCAGCTCGGGCAGCGTCATCGGCTCCGGCACGCGGTTGGCCAGCGCTGCGATCACCGTCGCGCCGAGGTCGGCCAGATCGTGGTACGCGCCGCGCAGCGCCGCCGCGATCGTGTCGGGCGTCTGCCCGAACCCGTCCACGACGGGCACCACGACGCTGCCGAACTCGGTCGCCAGCCGGGCGTTGAAGGCCAGTTCACGGGGGCCGGTGCCGTCGCCGTAGGCGAAGTCGCTGCCGACCACCACTATCGCCGGGCAGCGCCGCTCGACCTCCCGGTAGCGGGTGACGATCCGGGAGATCAGCTCCTCCCGGCGGCCGTCCGCGACGAGCGCGCTCGCCTCGGCGTACGTGGCGCCGTACAGCTCGTCGACCGGCAGTTCCATCCGGTAGCGCTCGGTGAGCAGGGCGAGGATCGGGTCGGTGCCGTCACCGGCGACGAGCGGCCGGAACGCACCTATCCGTTCCACCTGGCGGGACAACAACTCGGCCAGGCCGAGCGCCACTGTCGATTTTCCCCCGCCCGAACCAACGCCGGTCAGGTACACGCTGCGCGCCACGGCACCCAACCTACAAGATCGAGGTCACTGCTGCCCGTTCTGCCTGGTCACACCGGCTAGCCAGGGGAGAAGGCGGGATTTTTTCGCATCTACACTTGCCGCGTGGATGGCCCGACCGCACTGATTCCCGTCGTACCGGAATCGCCCCCCGTCTTCGTCGACCCGAGCGGGCGGCGACGCCGGCGGCTGCGCCGTCTCGCCTACTGCGCCGGCGCGGCGGGTGTGGTCTACACGGTCATGGTCGGGGTCAGCTTCGCCGGCGGGCCGATCACCCCGGACAGCGTCATCCCGTTCGTCGAGCCGACCAGCGAGCAGCGGCTGCCCTCGCCGAACCCGCCGGCGTCGCCCGCGCCCGCTGTGACCCGTCCCACGCCGGACGCGCCCGCCGACGTCCGGACCGCTCCGGTGCGGGTGCCGGCCACCTCCGTCGCCCCCGCCGCCACGGCCTCGCCGAGCCCTCGGTACCCACGGCCGACCCGGACCGCCCCGACCGTGCCGCGGACCACCCCGGCGGCCACCACCGCGCCGCCCACCGCCCCCACCGCCGAGGTGCCGCCGCCACCCGCTGTCGATCCACCGCCGGTCGTCGACCCGCCCGCCGACCCCGTCGCGCCGGCCGATCCCGCCGATGAGTGACGAGGCGCCCGCCCGCCCGTCGACAGGTGACCAGCCCACCGCCCCACTGGACCCCCGCCGCGTGCACGCCGCCCGCCGGCACCGGGCCGGGCGGCGGCCGGACGACGCGCCGACAGTCGTGCTGGACGTCCGGCAGATCCCCGGCGCGCGGCAGATCCCCGGCGCGCGCCGGTCCCGTGGGCGGCGTCTGCTGCCCCGGCCGAGCTGGGCCCTGGTCACCATGGTCGTGGTCGTCCTGGCCGGTCTGCTGGTCGTCGAGGCGTACACGAACGCCGCGTTCGTGCCCGACAACCGGGTGACGCCCGGCAGCCAGCGGGAGGTCCCCAGCTCGGTCATCGGGGGCGGCCCGATCGTCAACGTCGGCGCGGAGGGCCGGACCCAGTCGCACCGGCTGCCGCCGCGTACCGTCGCGCTCACCTTCGACGACGGGCCCGACCCGCGGTGGACGCCGGAGGTGCTGCGCGTCCTGGACAAGTACCAGGTGAAGGGCACCTTCTTCGTCATCGGCTCACAGGTCGTCCGCAACCCGGAGGTGACCCGCCGGCTGGTGGCCGAGGGACACGAGCTGGGCGTGCACACGTTCACCCATCCCGACCTCGCCGCGCTGCCGGACTGGCGGCGGGAACTGGAGTACGCGCAGACGCAGCTCGCCGTCGCCAGCACCACAGGCGTCCGGCCGTCGCTGCTGCGGTTCCCGTACTCGTCCCGCGCGGACGCCTACACCGACCGGGACTGGCCGATGCTGCGGCAGGCCGGCGAACTGGGCTACCTCACGGTGGTCAACGACGTCGACAGCCGGGACTGGGAGCTTCCGTCGGTCGAGGAGATGGTCGCCAACGCCACGCCGGACGGGACGGCGGGCACGATCGCGCTCTGGCACGACGCGGGCGGCGACCGGTCCGGCACCGTGGCCGCGCTGGACCGGTACATCCCGATGATGCTGGAGCGCGGCTACCGCTTCACCACGGTCAGCGAAGGGCTCAACCAGACGTTCGCTGCGGCAGGTGTATCAGGCCCGGTCGGCGGGCAGACGGCGGCCCCGCTCGACGAGCGGTGGCGGGGACACGTGCTGGTCGGCGCGGTACGCGTGGCAGACGGCATGTTCGGGATGCTCGGCGTCTTCTTCGTGCTCGTCGGGGTGCTCACCGTCGGCCGGACCCTGCTGCTGTTCGTCATGGCACCACGGCACGCGGCCCGCCGCCGTCGCCGCGACTGGTCCTGGGGGCCGCCGGTCACCGAACCGGTCTCGGTGATCGTGCCCGCGTACAACGAGCGGGAGGGCATCGCCGCGGCGGTCCGCTCGCTGGCCCTGGGCGACCACCCCGGCGGCATCGAGGTGGTGGTGGTCGACGACGGCTCGACCGACGGCACCGCCGACATCGTCGCGGCGCTGCGCCTGCCGAACGTCCGGGTCGTGCGCAAGCCCAACGGCGGCAAGCCGAGTGCGCTGAACACGGGTGTCGCGCTGGCCCGGCACGACCTGATCGTCATGGTCGACGGCGACACGATCTTCGAGCCGGACTCGGTGCGCCGGCTGGTCCAGCCGTTCGCCGACCCCCGGGTCGGCGTGGTCGCCGGCAACGTCAAGGTCGGCAACCGCCGCGGCCTGATCGCCAAGTGGCAGCACATCGAGTACGTCATCGGCTTCAACCTCGACCGCCGCCTCTACGAGACGCTGCGCTGCATGCCCACCGTCCCGGGTGCGATCGGCGCGTTCCGGCGCCAGGCGCTGGAGCAGGTGGGCGGCATGACCGACGACACGCTGGCCGAGGACACCGACGTCACCATCGCCCTCGGCCGGGCCGGCTGGCACATCGTGTACGAGGAGAGCGCCCGCGCCTGGACCGAGGCCCCGACCACCGTCGGCCAGCTGTGGAAACAGCGGTACCGGTGGAGCTACGGCACCCTCCAGGCGATGTGGAAGCACCGGCGCTCGGTGATCGACAGCGGCCGGTCGGGCCGGTTCGGCCGCCGGTGCCTGTCGTTCCTGACGCTGTTCGGTGTGCTGCTGCCGCTGGCCGCCCCGGTGATCGACCTGCTCGCGATCTACGGGCTGATCTTCCTGGATCGCAGCGACACAGTGGTGGCCTGGCTGGCGATGCTCGCGCTCCAGCTCCTCACCGCGGTGCTCGCCTTCCGGCTGGACCGGGAGAAGCTCGGCGTGCTCTGGGTGCTGCCGTTGCAGCAGTTCGTCTACCGGCAGGTGATGTACCTGGTGCTGCTCCAGGCCGTCGGCACCGCGCTGACGGGCGGCCGGCTCGGCTGGCAGAAGCTGCGGCGTACCGGAGACCTCCGGGTCGCCGGGCGGGGCGCGACCGGCTGAGACCCGGCCGCGCGGCGCGTCGGTCCGTCGCCCGGGTCAGTCGTCGTCCGGGTCGTCGAGGCGGGCCAGCCAGGTGGCGAACCGCTCGATCGGGGTCTCGAACTCCGGGTTCAGATCGATGAAGTCACGCAGCCGCTCGCCCAGCCACTCCATGCTGACCTGCTCGTCGCCACGGCGCTCGACCAGCTCCTCGATGCCACGGTCGGTGAAGTACACGGTGTTCCTCTCGTCGTCGTACGGCAGCGGCCCGCCCCGGGTCGGGACGGGCCGCTGCCGGTGATGTCACGGGCGGGGGAGAGCCGCCTCGATCAGCGCGTTCTGCTCGACCTCGTGCATCTTCGCCGAGCCGACCGCCGGGGCGGCGGCGGCCGGGCGGGAGATGCGGCGCAGCCGGACCTCGGGCAGGTGCTCCAGCAGGTTGAGCGCGACGAACGACCAGGCGCCCTGGTTGGCCGGCTCCTCCTGGACCCAGGCGAAGTCCTCGGCGTTCGGGTACTGCGCCAGCGCGGCTCGGACCTCCTCGACGGGCAGCGGGTAGAGCTGCTCCATCCGGAGGATCGCGGTGTCGGTGACGCCCCGCTCCTGCCGGGCCTGGAACAGGTCGTAGTAGACCTTGCCCGAGCAGAGCAGCACCCGCTTGACCTGCTCCGGCGCCGGAGCCGCGGTGTCGGCCAGCACCGGCTGGAACGTCCCGGTGGTGAAGTCCTCCACCGGCGACACGCAGAGCTTGTGCCGCAGCAGCGACTTCGGCGTGAACACCACCAGCGGCTTGCGCTTGGGCGACAGGGCCTGGCGGCGCAGCAGGTGGAAGTAGTTCGCCGGGGTGGTCGGGATGGCCACCCGCATGTTGTCCTCGGCGCAGAGCTGGAGGAACCGCTCCGGGCGGCCGGAGGTGTGGTCCGGGCCCTGGCCCTCGTGGCCGTGCGGCAGCAGCAGGGTCACCGCGGAGCGCTGGCCCCACTTCACCTCGCCGGAGGAGATGAACTCGTCGATCACCGACTGGGCGCCGTTGACGAAGTCACCGAACTGGGCCTCCCAGGCCACCAGCGCGTTGATGTTCTCCACCGAGTAGCCGTACTCGAAGCCCATGGCCGCGTACTCGGAGAGCAGCGAGTCGTGGACGAAGAAGCGCGACCGCTCGCCGTCGGCGGTGAGCGACTTCAGCGGCAGGTAGTCCTCGCCGGTCTTGGCGTCGACCACCGAGGCGTGCCGCTGGACGAACGTGCCGCGGCGCGAGTCCTGCCCGGCGAGCCGGACGGTGACCCCGTCGTGCAGCAGCGTGCCGAACGCGATGATCTCGGCGAAGCCCCAGTCGATGCCGCCCTCGACGGACATCTTGCGGCGCCGCTCCAGCAGCTGCTGGATCCGCTTGTGCGGGGTGAAGCCCTCCGGCAGGTTGACGTGCGCCTCGCCGATCGCCTTGACCACTGCGGCGTCGGTGGCGGTGTCGACCTGCGGCTCCGGCTCCTCCTCCCGCGCCGGGCGGCTGAGCTGACGCGGGGTGGTCGCGGCGTCCCGGGTGGCCTTGAAGACCCGCTCAAGCTGCCCCTGGTAGTCGCGCAGCAGCTCCTCCGCGTCCTCCACGGTGATGTCGCCGCGCCCGATCAGCTCCTCGGTGTAGAGCTTCCGGACGGACCGCTTCGAGTCGATGATCTTGTACATCTCCGGGTTGGACATCGACGGGTCGTCGCCCTCGTTGTGCCCGCGCCGGCGGTAGCAGACCATGTCGATCACGACGTCCTTGTTGAACGCCTGCCGGTACTCGAACGCGAGCCGGGCCACCCGGACCACGGCCTCCGGGTCGTCGCCGTTCACGTGGAAGATCGGCGCCTGGATCATCCGGGCCACGTCGGTGCTGTAGAGGCTGGACCGGCTGTACTCCGGAGCGGTGGTGAAGCCGACCTGGTTGTTGACGACCACGTGCACGGTGCCGCCGGTGCGGTAGCCGCGCAGCTGGGACAGGTTGAGCGTCTCGGCCACAACGCCCTGGCCGGCGAAGGCGGCGTCACCGTGCACCGCCAGCGGCAGCACGGTGTAGCCCTCCAGCTTGAGGTCGATGCGGTCCTGCTTGGCCCGGACGATGCCCTCCAGCACCGGGTCCACGGCCTCCAGGTGCGACGGGTTCGCCACCACCGACACCTTGACCGCGTGCTCGCCGTCCGGGGTGGTGAACTTGCCGTTCTGGCCGAGGTGGTACTTCACGTCGCCCGAGCCCTGCGTGGACCGCGGGTCGAGGTGCCCCTCGAACTCGGAGAAGATCTTCTCGTACGGCTTGCCGACGATGTTCGCCAGCACGTTGAGCCGGCCGCGGTGGGCCATGCCGATGACGACCTCGTCCAGCCCGGCCTCGGCGGAGCACTCCAGCACCTCGCCGAGCAGCGGGATCAGCGACTCGCCGCCCTCCAGCGAGAAGCGCTTCTGGCCGACGTACTTGGTCTGGAGGAACGTCTCGAACGCCTCGGCGGCGTTGAGCCGGTTCAGCACGTGCTTCTGCTCGTCGGAGCTGGGCTTCTCGTACTTGCGCTCGACCCGCTCCTGGATCCAGCGCCGCTCCTCCGGGTCCTGGATGTGCATGTACTCGATGCCGACCCGGCGGCAGTACGAGTCGCGCAGCACGCCGAGGATCGACCGCAGCTTCATCCGCTGCTGGCCGGCGAAGCCGTTGACCGGGAAGACGCGGTCGAGGTCCCAGAGCGTGAGCCCGTGCTGGAGCACGTCCAGGTCCGGGTGCTTCCGGATCTTGAACTCCAGCGGGTCGGTGTCGGCCATCAGGTGGCCGCGCACCCGGTACGCGTGGATCAGCTCGTGCACCCGAGCGGTCTTGTTGATCTGGCCTTCGCTGTCGACGGCCACGTCGCGCATCCAGCGCACCGGCTCGTACGGGATGCGCAGCGAGGTGAAGATGTCGTCGTAGAAGCCGCGCTCGCCGAGCAGCAGCCCGTGCATGACCTTCAGGAACTCGCCGGACTGCGCGCCCTGGATGATCCGGTGGTCGTACGTGCTGGTCAGCGTGATGACCTTGCTGACCGCGAGCTGGGCCAGGGTGGCCTCGCTCATGCCCTGGTAGGGGGCCGGGTATTCCATCGCCCCGACGCCGATGATGGCGCTCTGCCCCTGCATCAGGCGCGGGATCGAGTGCACCGTGCCGATGCCGCCCGGGTTGGTCAGCGAGATCGTGGTGCCGGAGTAGTCCTCCATGGTCAGCTCGTTGCGGCGGGCGCGCCGGACCACGTCCTCGTACGCCTGCCAGAACTGCCGGAAGTCCATCTGCTCGCAGCCCTTGATGGACGGCACCACCAGGTTGCGCGAGCCGTCCGGCTTGACCAGGTCGATCGCGATGCCCAGGTTGACGTGCTCCGGGCGGACCATCGCCGGCTTGCCGTCGACCTCGGCGAAGGAGTTGTTCATCTCCGGGTGCTCGACGACCGCGCGGACGAGCGCGTACCCGATCAGGTGGGTGAAGCTGACCTTGCCACCGCGACCGCGGGTCAGGTGGTTGTTGATCACGATGCGGTTGTCGACGAGCAGCTTGGCCGGGACGGCGCGCACGCTCGTGGCGGTCGGGACGGCGAGCGACGCGTCCATGTTCTGCACGATCTTGGCGGCGACGCCGCGCAGCGGCGTGGTGCCCGCGGCGCTCGCGGTCGGCGCCTTGGCGGCCGGCTTGGCCGGGGCGGACTTCTTGGCCGGCTCGGGCGCCTTCGCCGCCGGCTTGGCGGCGGGCTTGGCCGGAGCGGGCGCGGCCTTGGGGGCGGCCTTCGGCTCGGCCTTGGCGGGCTGCGCGGTGACGGTCGCCACCGCCTCCTGCTGCTCGGCCGGCTCCGGCTTCGCGGCCGGCTTGGCCTGCCCGTCCGGGCGCGGTGTGGCGGCGCCCGGGGCCGGCCGGTAGTCGGCGAAGAAGTCGTGCCAGGCCGAATCGACGCTCGAGGGGTCGGCGAGGTAGCGCTGGTACATCTCCTCGACGATCCACTCGTTCGGGCCGAAACCCGCCAGTGGGTTCTCCTGCGAAGTCTGCTGGGTCGACACGGCCGCTAATCGCCTCTTTCACGCGGTTGTGAATGTCACGGTGGCCCCCGGTGACCCCCGGTTGCCGACGCTGGGTAAACCGATGCCAAGGCTACGCCGTGCGCTGCGCGCAGGCATTCTCGCCTCCGGCTGGTGGTCCGTTTCACAGAAGATGCCAGAAGTTCGGCAAACGCTGCGTGATCCGCCGACTCCTGCTAGACGAGCGAGACCCCGGCCGATGACGTCCGTCACCGACCGGGGTCCGTCCCCGACGCGAGGTCAGGAGATGTCGCGCTTGCGGATCGTGGCCACGCCGATCGCGCCGGCCACCACCGCGTACCCGATCAGCACCAGGGCGCCGGCCCACTGCGGCGGGTTGCCCGGGATGTCCGTGTCACCGCCGACCATGAGCCCGGAGGCCAGCGACGGGACCAGCAGCTGGAGCTTGTTGATCCAGTCGCCGTACCGCGCCGCGAGAAGGCTGAGGACGATGACCGCGCCGATCGCGCCGCCCAGGTAGAACAGGATGCCGGTCACGGTGGCGCCGATCTGGCTGCGGATCAGCACGCCGAGCCCGACGCCGAGCACCGACCACAGCAGGTACGCCAGGCCGTTGAGCGCGATCGCCCGCCACACGGCGCCGCTGCCGAGCTGCGAGCCGACGTCCACCGAGCTGAGGATCAGCGGCGCGGTGACCAGGTTCAGCACCGTGGTGACGAGCCAGAACAGCAGCGCCAGCACGCCGGCCGCGGCCAGCTTGGCCAGCATCACAGCGGTGCGGTGCGGCGCGGTGAGGAACGTGGTGGTCACCGTCTGGTGGAAGAACTCGCTGGTCACCACCACGATGCCCAGCAGCAGCACGATGAGCAGCCCGAAGAACTGGCCGTTCGTGTAGAGGTTGGCCGCCAGGTTGTCGGCGGCCGAGATGGCCTGCAACTGGTCGGACTGGTCGGCCGGCACCTCGCCGAAGTCCCCGCCTGCCAGCGCCTCGGTCTGCAACCAGTTGAAGAACAGCGTGAGCGCCCACAGCGCCAGGCTGATCAGCCCGAAGATCCACCAGGTGCTGGTGGTACGGATCTTGAGCAGTTCGGATCGGACAAGCGTCATCGGATCTCCGCCTTTCCGGCCGTCAGCTCCAGGAAGACCCCTTCGAGGTCGGGGCGCTCGGTGGTCAGCTCGTGCAGCTCGACCTTGGCGGCCAGCGCGGCGCGGCCCACAGCCGGCGCGTCCACGCCGGTCACCAGCAGCGCGCCGTGCGGGTCGGTGTCGACGACGGCCGACTGCTCGCGCAGCGCCGCGGTCAGTTCGTCGGCCTGCGGGGTGCGCACCCGCACCCGCACGTCGTGCGTCATCGACGCCATCACCTGGTCGACCGGGCCCTGCCGGACCAGCTTGCCGGCCGCGATGATCACCACGTCGTCGGCGAGCAGCTGCATCTCGGAGAGCAGGTGGCTGGAGACCAGCACCGTCCGTCCCTCGGCGGCCAGCCCCTTGAGGAAGCCGCGCATCCAGCGGATGCCCTCCGGGTCCAGGCCGTTGGCCGGCTCGTCCAGGATCAGCACCTGCGGGTTGCCGAGCATCGCGGCGGCGATGCCGAGCCGCTGCTTCATGCCGAGCGAGTAGCCCTTGAACTTGCGCTTGGCGGCGGGCGAGAGCCCGACCAGGGCGAGCGCCTCGTCGGCGCGCTCCTTCGGCAGGCCCGCCGCAGCGCAGATCACCCGCAGGTGGTTGATGCCGGTGCGGCCCTTGTGCGCGCTGGACGCCTCCAGCACCGCGCCGACCGTACGCAGCGGATCGGGCAGGTCGGCGTACCTGCTGCCGCCGATGGTGGCCGTGCCGGCGCTCGGCGTCACCAGGTTGAGCAGCATGCGCAGCGTGGTCGTCTTACCGGCGCCGTTGGGGCCGAGGAAGCCGGTGACCCGGCCCGGCTCGACCGTGAACGACAGGTTGTCCACCGCGCGGACGGTCTTGTATTGCTTGGTCAGGCCGGACACGATGATCTGGCCGGTCCCGGCACTGGGGCGTGGCTGCCCGTCGGACATCATTCTCCTCTCCTGCCCCGGCGGGCTCGTCGCGCGCCGGTGGGGGCGCCGTTGCGGGGGCACCCGGCAACAGCCTTCCAACCCGGCGCAAGGGGGTCAATCAGGCGGGACGCGTACGCGCCGTCCTCCTCAGGGAGGAGATCACCGGGTCGGCAGCGCCACCCAGGTGGCCCGGGCGCGGCCGAGCAGCGCGCCGTCCGAACCGTACAGGCTGGTGTGCACCTCGGCCTTGCGTCCCTCACCGCCGACCGCGAGGCCGGTCACCACGCACTCGTCGCCGGGCCGTGGCAGCGCCGTGACCTGCGCGGCGATCCGCCCCAGCACGTACGGCCGGCCGGGCGCGAGCACCGCCCAGCCACCCGGGCAGTCCAGCGCCGCCCACACAGTCGCGGGCACCACGTCGGCCGGCGCTCGGAACGGCGCGGCGGTCCGCCCGTCCGGCAGCCGCCCGGGGAAGATCCGCAGCCCGTCCGGGTTCGCCGGACCGCAGACGTAGCAGCGGGGGAAGGGGTGGTCGACCAGACCGGGGTACGCCCGCGCGGCGTCGGCCGCCGTCGCCCGGTCCACCGGCGGCACCACCGCGTCGACCGGTTCGACCCGGCGTACCTGGGCGATCAGGTGTCCGTCCGGATCGCGTACCTCGCCGTCGGCGGCGGTCAGCGGCGTGTCCAGCGGCGGCGGCCGGCGCAACGTGACCTCCACCGGGCCCCGATCGTCGATCAGCGCGGCGAAGATCCCGGCGCTCCAGCCGCCGTTGCCGGAGCCGTCCGGCCCCTGGAAGCGGGCCTCGACCAGCATGTGCACCTCCGGTTCCCCTCCGCCGGCGCCGTCGCGGGCGGTCCGCCCGGAAGCCTCGCACACGCCGGTCCCGTCCCGGCCGTCCCGGTTCGCACGCCGCCGCCGACCGGCGTTCACCGGATCGACACCCCTCATCCCGCCCGGTGGCAACCCGGGGCACCTACACAGGAGTCATGGCCGTTCTGCACGCCGCTGGCGCACCGCTCACGACCAGCGGTTACACCCTGCTGATCGCCGACGACCCGACACTGGTCGCGGCCGCGCAACGCCTGCGCCACGAGGTGTTCGCCGGCGAACTCGGCGCCACCCTGCCGACCGCCGCCACCGGGCTCGACACCGACGGGTTCGACGCGTACTGCGACCACCTGGTGGTGCTGCACGAGGGGACCGGGGAGGTCGTCGGCACGTACCGGCTGCTGCCGCCCGGCCGCACCGACCGCCGGTACGCCGACGCCGAGTTCGACCTGGGCCCGCTCGCCCCGCTCCGCGACGACCTGGTCGAGGCGGGCCGCTCCTGCGTCCACCCGGACCACCGCACCGGCGCCGTGATCAACCTCATGTGGGCCGGGATCTGCCGCTACCTGCACCTGCGCGGCGCCCGCTGGCTCGGTGGCTGCGCCTCGGTGCCGGTCGCCGACGGCGGGACCGCCGCCGCGCAGGTGTGGGCCGAGGTCACCGCCCGGCACCTCGCCCCGCCGCTGCTGCGGGTCACCCCGCGCCGGCCCTGGTTCGCCGAGGCGCCCGCCGCCGACCTCGCCGCGCTCACCCCGGCGCGACGCCGGGCGCTCGTGCCGCCGCTGCTGCGCGGCTACCTGCGGCTGGGCGCCTGGGTGGCCGGCGAGCCCGCGTACGACAGGGACTTCGGCTGCGCCGACTTCTACGTGCTGTTCTCGCTGGACCGGATGAACCCGCGCTACCTGCGGCACTTCCTCGGCGAGGCCGGGTCGTGACCGCCGCTGTCCCCGGGCTCGGCGCGGACCCGTGCGCGGGCGCCGACGCGGAGGGCCTGTGGCGGCCCGCCTCGGGCTGCGGGCCGGACTGTCTGCCGCCGCACGCCGCCCCGGACGTGTCGTGGCTGCGCCGTGCCGGGCGGCTGCTCGGCGTACTCGGAATGCTCCTGGCCGGGACGGGTCTGGCCGCGCTGCTGCCGGTGCTGCCCGCCGCCCGGGGCCGGGCCGCGTCGCGGGGCTGGGCGCGGTGGACGCTGCGTACCCTCGGGGTGCGTCTGCTGGTCCGCGGCCGGGCGCCGCGCGGGCGCGCGCTGCTGGTCGCCAACCACGTGTCCTGGCTGGACGTCCTGGCGGTGCTCGCCGTGTCGCCGGCCCGGATGCTGGCGAAGCGCGAGGTCCGGAGCTGGCCGCTGGTGGGTGCCCTGGCCGCCGCGGCGGGCACCGTCTTCGTGGACCGGTCCCGGCCGCGTGACCTGCCGGCCACCGTCGCGCGGGTGGCCGGCGCGCTGCGGTCCGGGCGGTCGGTGGCGGTGTTCCCGGAGGGTACGACCTGGTGCGGCGCCGCGACGGACTGCCGCCCGAGCCGCGGCTTCCGTCCGGCGATGTTCGAGGCCGCCGTGGCGGCGGGTGCGCCGGTGGTGCCGTTGAGCCTCGGCTACCGGTACGCGGGCGACCCGAGCACGCTGCCCGCCTTCCTCGGCGAGGAGACGCTCTGGGCGTCGATGCGCCGGGTGCTCGCCGCCCGGGACCTGACCGTGTCGGTGACGGTGAGCGCCGCGCTGCACCCGGCCGAGGGCGCGGACCGCCGGGCGCTGGCCCGGATCGCCGAGGCCGCGGTCCGCCCGGCCCCGCGTCCCGTGCTCGCGACCCAGCTCGACCTGGCGGCCTGACCGCTCAGCCGTCGGAGACGCGACATAGTCGCGATAGTGTCTTGTTCAGTCGCGATGTATCGCGTTACGCTCCTCGCAACACCTGGCGTGCCGTGGGCCGGTACGCCGACGAGGGGAGCGTGTCATGGCCAGTTGGACGGTCGACAACCCGCAGCGCATCACGCTGGACGAGCCGATCACCCGGCTCGACGCCGAGCTGATCAGCGGCCGGCTGAACGTGGTCGGCGCCGACGGTCCGGCCCGGGTCGACGTGACCCGGATCAGCAGCCGGCCGCTTCTCGTCGAGGTACGCGACGGGCGGCTGACGATCCGGCACAAGCGCAAGCCCGGCCTGCTCGGCATCTTCTCCTGGTTCGGCAACCGGATCCGGGCCGAGGTGTCGGTCGCCGTTCCGCCGGACGTGCTCGCCACCCTGTCGGTGGTCAGCGGCGCGCTCGTCGCCTCCGGGCTGCGCCGGGAGACCCGGGTCGACGTCACCTCCGGGCAGGTCACGCTGCGGGGGCTGCGGGGACGCACCAGCGCGAAGGTCATCTCCGGGCCGGTCGAGGCGCTCGGCATCGGCGGCGACCTGGACCTGGAGACGGTCTCCGGTGAGCTGATCCTCGCCGACAGCGCGCCCGAGCGGGTCCGCGCGCACGCCGTCTCCGGCTCGATCACCTGCGACCTGGACAACCCGCGCGGCAGCGAGATCCGGCTCAGCGCCATCTCCGGCAGCATCACCGTGCGGGTCCGCGAGGACAGCGACCTCACAGTGCACCTGCACACCACCTCCGGCAAGATCACCAGCGGCTTCCCCCAGGTGGACGGCGGTGGGCGCGGGCTGGGCTCGATCAAGGACAGCCACGGTGTGCTCGGTGGGGGTGCGGGTAGGCTCTGGGCCTCCGCGACCTCCGGCAGCATCGCGCTGCTCGCCCGCCCGGTCGCGCCCGCCGACCATGTGGAGGACGTGCCGTGACCGCCGTGTTCAGCCACGGCCGGCTCCGGCTCTACCTGCTGAAGCTGCTCGACGACGGCCCGAAGCACGGCTACGAGCTGATCCGTCTGCTGGAGGAGCGCTTCCTCGGCCTGTACGCGCCCAGCGCCGGCACCATCTACCCGCGCCTGCAACGGCTGGAGGCGGAAGGGCTGGTCACGCACACCGCCGCGGGCGGTCGCAAGGTCTACGAGATCACCGAGGCGGGCCGCGCCGAACTGCGGCAGCGCGCCGACGAGCTGTCGACGCTGGAGAGCGACATCGGCGCCGCCGTCGAGGACCTCTCCGCGCTGGCCGGTGAGATCCGCACCGAGGTACGCGGATCGGTGCGCGACCTGAAGCGGGAGCTGCGCGAGGTGGCCCGGCAGACCCGGCAGACCCGGCAGGGCGGCTGGACGGCGTCCGCGACCACCCGGCCGGCGGGCGACGGGGGATCGGCCCGCCCGGAGGAGTCGCCGCTGCTCGCCGACTTCGACCAGCGGCTCGCCGCGTTCACCGTCGAGGTCGGGGCGCTGGTCCGGGCCCGGCGGCTCAGCGACAACCAGCTCCGTACCGCGATCCGGCTGCTCGACGGTGCGCTGGAAGGGCTGCGGCGGCTGCTCCGCTGATCTCACAGGTTGTTTCCAGGGAGCACCCAGCGCGGCCGCAGCCGGAGCACGGATGATGGGTGCCATGGCGGCTACCCAGACCGAGGCCCGGCTTCTCGTCGTCGAGGACGATCCCAACATCCTCGAACTGCTCTCCGCGAGCCTGCGCTTCGCGGGCTTCGACGTGGCCACCGCGACCAGCGGCAGCGCCGCACTCAACGCCGCCAAGGACCACCGGCCCGACCTGGTGGTGCTCGACGTGATGCTGCCCGACCTGGACGGCTTCGAGGTCATCCGGATGCTGCGCGAGGGCGGTACGCGTACCCCTGTGGTGTTCCTGACCGCGCGTGACGCCACCGACGACAAGATCCGCGGGCTCACCCTGGGCGGCGACGACTACGTCACCAAGCCGTTCAGCCTGGAGGAGCTGACCGCCCGTATCCGGGCCGTGCTGCGGCGTACCGCGACCGGTGAGCAGGCTCCGTCCCGCCTCACCTTCGCCGACCTGGAGCTGGACGAGGAGACCCACGAGGTGCACCGGGCCGGCCAGCGGGTGCAGCTGTCGCCGACCGAGTTCAAGCTGCTGCGCTACCTGATGCTCAACGCCAACCGGGTGCTCAGCAAGGCGCAGATCCTCGACCACGTCTGGAACTACGACTTCCGCGGTGACGACAACATCGTCGAGTCCTACATCTCGTACCTGCGGCGCAAGGTCGACAACACCCAGCCCCGGCTGATCCACACGCTCAGGGGAGTGGGATACGTGCTCCGCAAGCCGGCGGCGTGAACGTCGTCCACGACGCGAAGGGCAGGCTGCGCAGCGTCCCGCTCCGGCTGAAGCTCGTCGCCGCGGTCCTCGCGCTCGTGGCTGTGGCGCTGGTGGTGATCAGCGGCCTGACGGCGTTCCTGCTGCGGAACTATCTGATCGGGCAGGCGGACGACCAGCTCCGCGGCGGCGCGTACACGGTGGCCAACACGCTCGACAAGGCCGGCGGCGGCGGGATCAAGATCACCATTCCGTCGGACTACGTGGCGTCCGTCATGGCGCCCGGTGAGCTGCCGGAGGAGCCGACGCGCTACGAGGGCCTGCGCGAAGAGGAACTGCCCCGGTTCCCCGCCGACTACGCGGGCTACCAGGAGCGGGTGGGCGACCCGTTCACCGTGCGCTCCGAGGACGGCCGCAGCCGGTGGCGGATGCTCTACACCGCCCTGCCCGACGGGCGGATCATCGCGCTCGGGCAGCACCTCACCGGCGTAGACTCCGCGGTCGGCCGGCTGGTCTGGATAGACCTCCTGGTCGGCGGCGCGGTGCTGATCTCGCTGGCGTCGGTGGGCGCCGGGATCGTCCGTACCAGCCTGAAGCCGCTGGTGGAGATAGAGCGTACGGCGGCTGCCATCGCCGGCGGCGACCTGACCCGGCGGGTGCCCGACCCGGAGATGGGGCGGCCGTGCCCCACCTCGGAGCTGGGCCGCCTGTCCCGGGCACTGAACGCCATGCTCGCGCAGATCGAGGCCGCGTTCACCGCGCGGGCCGCCTCCGAGGCGGCGGCGCGCAGCGCCGAGATGGGCGCGCGGGACGCCGCCGCGTACGCGCAGGCGTCGGAGGCGCGGGCCCGCCGGTCCGAGGAGCGGATGCGGCAGTTCATCGCCGACGCCTCGCACGAGCTGCGCACGCCGCTGACCACCATCCGGGGCTTCGCCGAGCTGTACCGCCAGGGCGCGGCGCGGGCGCCGGAGCAGACCGCCGACCTGCTGCGCCGCATCGAGGACGAGGCGTCCCGGATGGGTCTGCTGGTGGAGGACCTGCTGCTGCTGGCGCGGATGGACCGGGAACGGCCGATCGCGCTGGCCCCGGTCGAGCTGCCGGTGCTGGCTTCCGACGCGGTCGAGGCGGCCCGGGTGGTCGCCCCGGACCGGCGGATCGAGCTGGAGCGGGAACCGGGCGCCGGGCCGCTGGTGGTGCTCGGCGACGACGCGCGCCTGCGCCAGGTGATCGGCAACCTGATGACGAACGCGCTCACCCACACGCCGCCGGACACCTCGGTGACGCTGCGGCTGCGGGCCGAGGCGGGCAACCTCGCCGTGGTGGAGGTGGCGGACACCGGTCCCGGCCTCACCCCGGAGCAGGCCGAACGGGTCTTCGAGCGGTTCTACCGGGTGGACGCCGCCCGTACCCGCCGGGCCGGCGGGCCGATCAGCACCGGCCTCGGCCTGGCCATCGTGGCCGCGCTCGTCGCCGCGCACCACGGCACCGTCGAGGTGGCGGAGACACCGGGCGGAGGGGCGACCTTCCGGGTGAAGCTGCCGCTGCTGCCCGAGGAGCCCGAGCCCGGCGAGTGACATTCAGAAAACTTCCAGGCGGATTACAGGCTGGTGACAGTGCTACGGGGAAAGCTGATGGCATGACCGACCACGAGACCGATCCGCAGCGGTCGCCGGCCCCCGCCGACGCCGAGCCGTCGCACCACACCGCCGAGCTGCCCCGCCTCGAGAGCGGGACGTCGGACTCCTCCAGCACCCCGGCCGCGGCGTCGGTTCCGGCCGACTCCCCGGCCGCCGGAACCAGCACGCCCGCCGGGCACACGAACCCGGCGGAGAGCGCCGGAAACACCGCGCCCGCCGGGCCGTACCCGCCGCAGCCGGCGACGCCGTCCGCGCCGCCGTACCCGGCCTCGGGGCAGCCGCACCCCTGGTACGGGCAGCAGCACCAGCAGGGCGGCTGGAACCAGCAGACCGCCGCGGGCTACCCGTCCACGCAGCACGGTGGGCCGGTGCCGTCGTACCAGGCACAGCCGTACCAGACGCAGCAGGGATACCAGTCGTACCAGCCCGGGCAGCCGATGCCGCAGTGGGGCCCGCAGCAGCCGGCACGCCCCAGCCGGGCCGGGAAGTTCGTCGGCGCGGGCGCGCTGGCGCTGGTCCTGATGCTCGGCTCCGGCGCGGCCGGTGGCGCGCTCGCCCTCGCGCTCGACGGGGACGGCCCCACCCGCACCTACTCCGCCGCGCCGGTGATCAACAGCGCCGACCTGCCCAAGATCGCGGCCTCCGTCCAGGACAGCATCGTCACGATCATGACGAACAGCGGTGAGGGCTCCGGGGTGATCCTCAGCGCCGACGGGTTCGTGCTCACCAACAACCACGTCGTCGCCGGCGCCGGCGGCGACACCGTGCGGGTGGTCTTCGCCGACGGCAAGAGCGCCTCCGCGAAGATCGTCGGCACCGACCCGAAGACCGACCTCGCTGTGGTCCAGGCCAGTGGCGTCAGCAACCTGAAGGCGGCCAAGTTCGGCGACAGCGACGCCATGCAGGTCGGTGACCAGGTGCTCGCCCTGGGCAGCCCGCTCGGCCTCCAGGGCTCGGTCACCGCCGGCATCCTCAGCGCCCGCGACCGCACCATCCAGGCGGGGGAGGGCGGCCAGCAGAACCCGCAGCAGGGCGCCAGCTCGATCTCCGGCCTGCTCCAGACCGACGCCCCGATCAACCCGGGCAACTCCGGCGGCGCGCTCGTCAACACCCGGGGCGAGGTGATCGGCATCAACACCGCCATCGCCACCGCCGGGCAGGGCAGCACCGGAAACATCGGCGTGGGCTTCGCCATCCCGAGCAACAAGGCCAAGAACGTGGCCGAGAAGCTCCAGCGCGGCGAGAAGATCAGCCACCCCTCGCTCGGGGTGAGCGTGAACGGCGCCGAGGACGGCGGCGCGCTGGTCGCCGCGGTCACGCCCGGCAGCCCCGCCGAGAAGGCCGGGATCCAGCGCGGCGACGTGATCACCAAGTTCGGCGACAAGGTGATCAACGACTCGAACGACCTGGTCGGCGCCGTGCAGGCCGGCAAGGTCGGCGACCGGGTCGAGGTGCAGTACAAGCGAAACGGATCCACCGAGAACGCAACCGTGACGCTCGCCGAGACGTCATAGTCCCGAGGACCTGCCTCCCTCCCGGGCGGCGGGTGACGGAGCCAAGGGGGTTGGCTCCGTCACCCGCCGCCCCTCCTCGCTTCTCACCCGGTACGGGTGAGCGCGCCTCACCCGTACCGGCGGGAGGGTCGGGGCATGACCACCACGTCCGCCGTGCGTACCGACCAGCAGATCCAGCGCGACGTCCTCGCCGAACTGGACTGGGACGCGCAGACCCGGGCCACCGAGGTCGGCGTGACAGTCGCGCGGGGCGTCGTGACGCTCACCGGCCAGGTGGACAGCTACGCCCGGCGGTGGGCCGTCGAGCGCTGCGCCCACCGGGTACGCGGCGTACGGGCGGTCGCCAGTGATCTGGCGGTCGACCTGCCCGCCACGGACCGGCGTACCGACGCCGACATCGCGATCGCTGCGAGCCGGGCGCTGGAGTGGGACAGCTTCGTGCCCGCCGAGCGGCTGGACGTGACCGTCGCCGACGGCTGGATCATGCTGCGCGGCGAGGTCGAGTTCGGCTTCCAGCGCCGTACCGCCGAACGGGAACTGCGCCGGCTGCGCGGCGTACGCGGGGTGACGAACCTGGTCGAGGTGCGGCCGCCGACCCCGCCGAGTGACGAGCAGAAGCGGATCGACCTGCGCCGCCTGCTGCTGCGGCGTACCGGGACCGAGCGGATCGACGCCCGGGTCGACGGCGACACGGTGGTGCTCGACGGAGTGGTGAGCGCCTGGTGGCAGCGGGAGGACGCGGAACGGGCCGCCTGGGCGCTGCCCGGCGTACGGGAGGTGCACGTCGCGATCGTGGTGTCCGGCTGACCGCCCGTCGTTTACCGCGGGCCGGGCCGGGAACCCGCGCGCAGCGGGGTACGCCGGGGACCGACGGGGAGGACTCGTGGCCGTGAACCAGCAGTCCTCGGAGCGCGCGTGGGCCGGGCCGTTGCGGATCGCCATGGTGGTGCCGCCGTGGCTGTCGGTGCCGCCGCCCGGCTACGGCGGGCTGGAGACAGTGGTGGCGGGGCTCGTCGACGCGCTCGTCGACAGGGGGCACCGCGTCACGCTGTTCGGCGCCGGGACCGAGCACGGCACCGCCGCCGACTTCGTCTCCACCTGCGACGACCTCCAGTACGAGCGGATGGGCGAGTCGCTGCCCGAACTGGCGCACCTGGCCCACGTGGACCGCCTGGTCGACCCGGCCGACTTCGACCTGATCCACGACCACACCACGATCGGCCCGATGGTGGCGGGCCGCCGCCGCGTGCCCACTGTGGCCACCGTGCACGGCAACCCGGTCGGCGAGTACGGCACTGTGCTCGGCAACACCGACCGGGGTGTGGGCCTGATCGCGATCTCGCACGCCCAGCGCCGGGCCAACCCGGGGTTGCCCTGGGCGGGCACCGTGCACAACGCGATGCCGCTGCGGGACATCCCCCGCAAGCGCAGCCCGGGCGCGGGCCCGGTGCTCTGGCTGGCCCGGTTCAGCCCGGACAAGGGCCCGGACGTGGCGATCGCGGCCTGCCGGGCGGCCGGGCTGCCGCTCACGCTCGCGGGCAAGTGCAACGAGCCCGCTGAGCGCCGCTACCTGGAGCAGGTGGTCCGGCCGCTGCTCGGCGACGACGTGACGCCCGTGGTGAACGCGGATCGGGTGACCGCGCTGCGGCTGCTGCTGGACGCCCGCTGCCTGATCATGCCGATCCAGTGGGCGGAGCCGTTCGGCATGGTGATGGTGGAGGCGATGGCGACGGGTACGCCGGTGGTGGCGCTGGGCCGGGGCGCGGTGCCGGAACTGGTCCGCGACGGGGTGACCGGTTTCGTCTGCGACCACCCGGGCGAGCTGCCGGCGGCGTTGCGGGCGGCGGCGGACCTGGACCCGGCGGACTGCGTGGCGCACGTGGCGGAGAACTTCTCGGTGGAGCGGATGGCCGCCGACTACGAGGCGGTCTACCGGGGCTTCCTGGCCGCGCGGGCGCCCGCACGGGCACAGCGGGCGGTCACGCCGGTCGTGGCCGGCTGACCCGTCAGGTCTGCCCGGCCACGAGTTCCGCCGCGGCGGCGTCGAGTCGCCGCGCGTACCCGGGGCTGATGCTGCCCTCGCGGCGACGCTCGTCGATCTTGCCACGGAGCCGGTCCACGGCGGCTGTCACCTCGCCCTCGCCGTTCGCGGCGACCGCGTTGCGCAGCAGGTTGCGCAGGTCCACCCCGACGTCCTCGCGGATCTGGCCCTCGGTCAGCCCGGCCTCGATCAGCCCGTCCACCCGTTCGGCGGCGTCGGCCTGACCGGCGGCCGGCGGGCGCACGCCGCCGGTCGACGGCAGAGTGGTCGGCCCGGCCGGCGGCGTGGTGGCCGGCTCCTCGGTCACCGGCGGTTCGGCGGGCGACGGCTGCACCGGCCCGGCGGTCGGCAGCACCCGGGGGCCGGCGGGCCGGTCCGGCGTCAGCGCGGACGCCAGCAGCGCCGCCGCGGCGACCACAGTCACGCCGACTGCGGCCAGCGTGAGGGTCCGCCGCCGGCCCGGAACCGGCTGCGCGGCGGGATCCTGCCCCGGCTCCGGGATCGGCTGCGCCGCGGGGGCCTGGCCCGGGGCCGGCGGCCCCGCCGGTTCCGGGCCGGCCGGCGGCGGGGAGGTCAGCGCGGGCAGCGTCATGGTCGGCGCCAGCATGGTGGCCGCCTGCGGGTCGGCGGGCAGCATCTGGTCGCGCAGCACGGCGGCCACCCGGTGCGCGGTGGGCCGGTGACGCGGGTCGCGGGCCAGGCAGCGCAGGCAGATGTCAGCGACCGGCCCGGGCAGGCCCGGTACGTCGTCCAGTGTGGGCTCCGGACAGTCCGCGAGCGCCGCGCTCAGTTGTTCCCAGGTCTCCGCCGGGTACGGGGGGTGCCCGGTCAGCGTCTCGAACAGCAGCACGCCGAGCGAGTACACGTCGGTGGCCGGCTGGGCGGGCGCGCCGTCGAGCCGTTCCGGGGCCACGTACGCCGGGGTGCCGAACGTGCCGCCGTCCTCGTCGTCGTCCGGCGTGCCGATCCGGGTGGCGATGCCGAAGTCGAGCACCTTCGCGCCGGTGCCGGTCATCATCACGTTGGCCGGGGTCACGTCGCGGTGCACGATGCCGAGCCGGTGCGCCGCGGCCAGCGCCTCGGCCACCTGCGCGCCCGTCTCCACCGCCGCCGGCCAGGGCAGCGGCCCCTGGGTCAGCAGGTGTTCCAGCTCCTCGCCGCTGAGCAATTCCATCACCACGAACGAGGTGATGGAGCCGTCCGGGGCAACCGTCTCGCCGTAGTCGTGCACGGCTGTGACGTGCGGATGGTCGAGCTGGGCGGCCGAGCGGGCCTCCTCGCGCACCATGTCGCGGAACCGCGCGTCGGCGGCGAGCGAGGGGGCGAGCACCTTCACCGCCACCACCCGGTCGAGCACCTCGTCGCGGGCACGCCAGATCACCGACATGCCACCGGCACCGATCCGGTCGATGAGCCGGTACCGCCGGGCCAGCAGACGGCCGGCCTGGAGTGTCGCCATCAGCTCGCACCTGCCTGGGCTCGGGAGCGCTATCAGGTTGCGGGAATGTGTCTGACCTGTCAACAGTCGTCCCGTTGACGATCGCGCTGTGTCATAACCCGGGCGGCGTCGCGTGACGCTCCCACCTCGGTCGGGGCGGCCACCCGGCCGGGTGTGGGCCGCGTGCCAGGATGAACGGCATGGCAGCAGGTCCGGTGGCGTTCGTGCTCGGCGGCGGGGGAGTGCTCGGCGCGGTCGAGGTGGGCATGCTGCGTGCCCTGTTCCGCGCCCGGATCAGACCCGACCTCGTGCTGGGTACGTCGATCGGCGCGGTCAACGGCGCCCTGGTCGCCGCCGACCCGACCGAGGCGGTCACCGACCGGCTGGTCCGGCTCTGGGCGTCGCCCGAGGCCAGCGAGGTGTACGGCGACTCGGTCGCCCGGCAGCTGCGCCGGTTCGCGGCACGTACCCACCTGCACTCGCCCCGGCCGCTGTACCGCCTGCTGGAGAGCGCGCTGGGCGAGGACACCACGTTCGCCGACCTGGCCGTGCCGTTCCGCTGCTGCGCTGCGAACATCGAGCGCGCGGCCGAGCACTGGTTCCACACCGGACCGCTGGTGCCGGCGGTGCTCGCCTCCGCCTCGGTGCCCGGGCTGCTGCCCCCGACCCAGCTCGACGGCCAGCACTACATCGACGGCGGGGTGGTCAACTCGATCCCGGTCGGCGAGGCGGTGCTGCTCGGCGCGAAGCAGATCTTCGTGCTCCAGGTGGGCCGGATCGAACGCGAGCTGACGCCGCCGCGCCGCCCCTGGGAGATCGCCCAGGTGGCGTTCGAGATCGCCCGCCGGCACCGGTTCGCGCGGGAGATGGCGGCGCTGCCCGAGGACGTCGAGGTGCACGTGCTGCCCACCGGCGGGCTGGAGCCGCGCGACGACAGCCCGTGGGCGTACCGGGACACGGCGGCGGTGGGACGGCGGATCAGTCGCGCGTACACTGCCTCCCGCCGATACCTGGACACCGCGCTGGAGCGCTGAATGCCGCTGCCACCCCGCTGGCTACGCCGGCTGGTGCTCGCCCCTGGTGTGGTGCTGCTGGCCTTCCTCGTGGTGACCACGCTGCCGGCCTGGGCGCTGCTGGCGCTCGCCGCGTCCCCGCTGGTGCCGGGACGGCTGCGCCCGCTGCGGCTGCTCTGGATCGGCACCGTCTACCTGGTCTGGGACGCCGCCGCGCTGCTCGCCCTGTTCCTGCTCTGGCTCGCCTCGGGCTTCGGCGCGTACAAACGCGCGCCGGCCTTCCAGCGGGCCCACTACGTCCTGGCCGGGTGGTTCCTGCGGATCATGTTCTGGCAGGCCCGGTGGACGCTGCGGCTGAGCATCGACGTGGTCGGCACCGACCCGGACACTGCCCTGCCGGGCCGTCCCGAACTCGTGGTCTGCCGGCACGCCGGGCCGGGCGACTCGTTCATCCTGATCCACGCGCTGGTGAACTGGTTCAGGCGGGAACCCCGGATCGTGCTCAAGGAGACCCTCCAGTGGGATCCGGCCATCGACGTGCTGCTCAACCGGTTGCCCAACCGGTTCATCGCGGCCGGGCCGGACGGGCGGGAGTCGGTGGTGCGGCAGATCGGGCACCTGGCCACCGGCCTGGACGACGACGACGCCTTCGTGATCTTCCCGGAGGGCGGCAACTTCACCCCGTCGCGGCGGCTGCGCGCGATCGACCGGCTGCGGTCGCTCGGCCTGGAACGGATGGCGCGGCGCGCCGAGCGGCTGCGGCACGTGCTCGCCCCGCAGCCGGGCGGGCTGCTCGCCGCGCTCGACGCCGCGCCGGACGCCGGCGTGATCTTCGTGGCGCACACCGGCCTGGACCAGATGCTCACCGTCGCCGACGTGTGGCGCGAGCTGCCGATGGACAAGCGGATCGTGATGCGGTTCTGGTCGGTGCCGCCGGAGGAGATCCCGGCCGGCAAGCAGGAACGCATCGACTGGCTGTTCGACTGGTGGGCCCGCATCGACACGTGGATCGCCGCCAACCGCAACGGCGCGGCCGACACCTGACCGATTCCCCCGCGCCTGCTCGGCGTGGCGGCGGTACGCCACGTAGGGTGCGCTGGTGGATCAGATCTGCGTGGTGACGACTGTGGTGGACGCCCGCGGGGTCGCGGACGTGCTGGCGGCCGCGGCCGTCGCCGGCCGGCTGGCGGCCTGCGCCCAGGTCGGCGGCCCGGTGGACAGCACCTACTGGTGGCAGTCGGCGATCCAGACCACCGCCGAGTGGCAGGTGCGGTTCAAGACCGCGCCGGACCGGGTGGACGCCCTGGTCGACCAGCTCCGCGCCAACCACCCGTACGAGGTGCCGGAGATCCTGGTCAGCCGGGAGGACAGCGGCAACCCCGGCTACACCGCCTGGGTACACGAGCAGACCCGGCCCTAGGTACTCCTACTCTGTCGGTCCGCTCCGCCGTTGACGAAGCTGGCGGGGTGGAGAACACCGGCTACCCCTGCCCCGGTTGCGGCGCCCCGGCCGACCTCGTCGCCGGATGCCGCGCCTGCGGCCGCCCGCCCTACCCGCCCGCCGCCAAGGTTGTCCGGCTGGACCGGGAGATCACCGAGCTGGTGCCGCGCGTCGAGGCGGCCCGGCTGACGTACCAGGATCTGTCCGGCCGGCTGGTCACGGCCCGGCAGCGGCGGGCGGTGCTGGCGGCCCGGATCCGGCAGGAGATCCCCGCGCCGCGCGCCGCCGGTCCCGCGCCGTTCCCGGCGCCGGCGCCGCCGCGTCAGCTTCCGCCCACCCCCGTCGCGGTACGCCCCGGCGGCGCGGAGACCTCCACCCGCGCGGTCCAGGGCCTGCTGTTCGTCCTCGGTGGCCTGCTGCTCGGCACCGCCGCCGTGGTGTTCACCGCCGTCGCCTGGAGCACGTTCGGGGTGGCTGGCCGGGCGCTGATCCTGCTCGCCGTCACCGCGCTGGCCCTGGTCGCGCCGCTCGTCGCCCGGGCCCGCGGTCTGCGCGGCACCGCCGAGACGCTCGCCTCGGTGGCGCTGCTCCTGGTGGTCCTGGACGGATCCGCCGCCTGGTCGGTGGACCTGTTCGGGGTGACCGGCCTGCCCGGCAGCCGGTACGCGGCGCTGGTGGCGGCGGGCAGCGCCGCGGTGGCCGCCGGTTACGCGCTGGTCAGCCGCCTCACCGCACCCTGGTTCGCGGCGTGGCTGCTCGCGCAGCCGGTGCTGCCGCTGGCCGCTGCCGCGTTCCGGCCCACCGCTGCCGGCTGGGCGCTGGTGCTGACCGCCGTGGCGCTCGGTGACCTCGCGGTCGTGGTCGTGCTGCGCCGCCGTACCTCCGGCAATCGCACGGCGCTGGTGGCCGGGCGGGTGCTGGGCTGGACCGGGCACGGCACGGCGCTGGTCCTGGCGGCCGGCTGCGCGCTGGTGCCGCTGGCGGTCGGCCACGCGGCGGGCACGCCGCTGCTGGCCGGCGGTCCGCTGCTGGTGGTGGCGCTGGCGCTGGTCGCCGGCGGGTTCGCCGCGGGTGGCCGCCTCTGGCGCGCGACGGCCACCGGGCTGCTGGTGCCGGTGCTCGCGGTCGCGCTGATCCGGCCGGTCGGCGAGTGGCGGTCCGGGCTGCTGCTGCTCGCCGCCGGCCTCGTGGTGGCGGCGCTCGCCGGTGCGGTCCGGGCGTTGCCGGCGCCGGTCCGGACCGGTCCGCTCGTGGGCGCGCTCGCCGTGGCCGCCGCGCTGGGCCAGGTGGTGGTCGTGCTCACCGGCCTGGTCGGCGCGTCCACCGCGAGCGTCGGCTTCCCGGCCTGGCAGGGCGGCCGGGACGTGCCGGTCCCGTCCTGGGGCTGGCAGCTTCCGGTGGCCCTGCTGCTGACCGCCGGGGCGGTCGCGCTGCTGACGCCCCGGGCCGTCCGGCCGCTCGCCGGCGTGGCCGCCGCCGGTCTGGTCGCCCTCGCCGCGCCGGCCGTGACGGCGACGCCGTGGCCGCTGGTGCTGGTCGTGGACCTCGCGACGGCCGCCGCGCTGCTGCTGGCGGCGGTGGCCCGGCCGCGTGGAGGGCGGGTCGTCGTGCCGGTCACCGCGTCGGCCGGGGCGGTACTGCTCGGGCACGCGCTGCTCGTCGGCTGCGCCGCCCCGGGCGGGGCCGTGGCCGTGCTCGCCGTCACGGCGGTGCTCGGCGCGGCGCTCGCGACGCTGGGCCGGCGTGGACAGGGCGCGCAGCCGGTCGTCGGCGGCGTCGCGCTGGCCGTTTCGCTGCTCGCCGTACCGGCGGGCGTGGCGGTCGCGCTGCTCGGCCTCGGCGCGCCGGCCTGGTGGCAGCTGCGCGGCGCGACCGCCGCCGTCGTGGTGCCGGTCGTCGTCGTCCTCGCCGTCCGTCGCCTGTGGACCGACCTGAGCGGGTACGCCTCGACGGGGCTCGCCGTCGCGCTCGCCGGGGTCGGCCTCGGGCCGCTCGTCGCGCCGGGCGGGGAACCGGTGGCGCCGTACGCAGCGGTGGGGGTGCTGCTGGCGCTCGCCGCCGGGGCCGGCTCCCGGCCGGCGGTCGCGCTGCGCGCGGTCGGCGCCGTGCTGGCCGCCATGGCGTTGCTGGCCGTGTCCCCGGTGGTGCTGACGTTGCTCGTTGACCTGCCGGTGCAACCCTGGTCCGGGGTGCCCGCCGCCGCGGCTGCCTCGGCCGGGACCGCCCGCGCCGGGCTGGTGCTGCTGCTCCTGGGCGTCGCCGCCGGGGCGTACGCCGCCACGGATCGCCGCGCCGCCTGGTGGCTCGCCGCGCTGCCGTTCGGCGCTGTCGCGCTGCCGGTGCTGGCGGAGGCGGCCGGTGCGCCCTGGCCGGTGGTGCCGGCGGTCGCGTTCGGCGTCGGGCTGGCAGCGCTGCTGGTCGTCGCGCTCACCGGCGCGCGCCCGGTGGTGCTCGTGCCGCTCGGGGCGGTGCTGGCCGTACCCGGGTTCGGTGGCCTGCTCGCCACCCGGGCGGGAACGCTCGCCGCACTCGGGGCGCTGGTGGTGGCCGGTGCCGTGACCGGGGCGGCCGGGCGGCCGGCGGTGGTCCGGATCGCGGGGTGGCTGGGCGCGGTCGCGACTGCCACCGGGTTCGCGGTCACCGCGTCGCTGGCGGCGGGGCTGCCGCTGCGTACCGCGGCGTTCGCCGCCCTGGCCGTCGCGGCGGTGACGCTGCACACGGCGCCGCTGCTGCGCGTGGTCCGAGGGCCGGGCGGCGTCGGCGCGGGGCGGGCCGGTGCGTGGGCGCTGGAGGCGGCGGCGCAGGCCGTGGCGCTGCTCGCGCTGCTGCTCACCGGCGGCTCGCTGCGGTACGCGGCGGCGGTCTGCGTGCTGTGGGGTGTGGCCGTCGCGGTCCGGGTGCCGCGCCGGGGCGAGTCGCCGGCCGGGCGTCGCGTGCTGGCGGCGGTGGCCGCCGGCAGCGAGCTGGTCGGCGGGTGGTTGCTGCTCGCCGCGGGCGGGGTGGTCGTGCTGGAGGCGTACACGCTGCCGGCGGCGGCGCTCGCCCTGGGCGCCGGGCTACTGGCGCTGCGGCGCCGGCCCGGGCTGACCAGCTGGCTGGCGCTCGGCCCGGGACTCGGTGCGGCGTTCCTGCCGAGCCTCGTGTCGGTGCTGGTGTCAGGTGAGCCGCAGCCGTGGCGGCGGCTGGCGCTCGGCGCGGCGGCGCTCGCCGTCGTGCTCGGCGGGGCGGCCCGGCGCTGGCAGGCGCCAGTGGTGCTGGGCGCGGCCACGCTGGTGCCGCTGGCGCTGCACGAGCTGGCCCGGGGCTGGGACCTGCTGCCCCGCTGGATCTTCCTGGGCCTCGGCGGGCTGCTGCTGATCGGGCTGGCCGCCACCTACGAGCGGCGCCGGCGCGACCTGGTCCGGCTGCGCGACGCCGTCGCCCGGCTCGGCTGACCCGGCGGGGACGCGGCCCGGGCGGGAGACGATCCCGCCCGGGCCGATCCGTTCGCCTCACCTGATCGGCGAACCACCGTCGACCGGGATGGTGTGGCCGTGGATGAAGGACGCGTCGTCGCTGGCGAGGAAGCAGACCGCGCGGGCGATCTCGTGCGGCTCGCCGTACCGGCCGGCGGGCGCCTGCATGGTCAGGTCGTAGAACGGGAAGTCGCTGGTGATCTCCGCGCCCTCGAAGGCGGCGGTCTTGATCACGCCGGGGCCGATGCCGACCGCACGGATGCCCTGGTGGCCGTAGTCGTAGGCGATCTGCTTGGTCAGCCCGATGACGCCGTGTTTGGCGGTGGTGTACTCCGCGCCGACCTCGCTGGCGACCACGCCGGACGCCGACGACACGTTGATCACGACGCCCTTGCCGCGCTCCAGCATGTGCGGCAGCGTGGCCTTGGTGGCGAGGAAGACGCCCTTCAGGTCGACCTCCATGACGCGGTCCCACTGGCTGTTCTCGATCTCCAGCAGCGGCACGTACGCGCCGAACACGCCGGCGTTGTTCACCAGCACGTCGATGCGCCCGTACGCGTCGAGGGCGGCGCTCACCATGGCGCGCACCGAGTCCTCGTCGGTGACGTCGGCCGCCACCGCCACCGCGTCGCCGCCGGCTTCCTTGACGCGCGTGACTGTCGCCTCGGCGCGTTCCAGGGAGAGGTCGGAGACGACCACCTTCGCGCCCTCGGCGGCCAGCTCGACGCACATGGACATGCCGAGTCCGGAGCCCACCTGGTCGGGGCTGAAGCCGCCGCCCGTCACCAACACCACCTTGTCCGTCAATCCACGCACCGCGCTGTCTCCCGTCTGTCGATGACCGTGCAGCCTGCCTATCGGCCGTTCAGCTGAGTGGTACTCATCTTTACGTACAGATTAGCTGGTCAGAGCGGGTGCGCCCACCGTCGTACGGGCTCGCTGCGGTGTGACGAAGATCGTTTGCGCCGCGCCGGCCCAGAGAGGTAGGGCCAGCACCACCTCCGAGCCGGGGGTCTGCGGGATTACCCACGGCGACGGTCATCGCCAGAATCGGTGACGGAGAGTCGCGTACGGAGCGTGGCTCGCGGCATCGGGGGCGACATGACCACTTCCACGTCGACGGAACCCGCAGCACGGCGGGGCAGCGACTACGCGCGGCTGTCCCGCCGGATCGCCGAGGCGGGACTGCTCGAGCGGCGGCCCGGCCGGTACGCGCTGCGGATCGCGCTCACGCTCGGCGCGTTCCTGGCCGGCTGGATCGTGGTGGCGCTCGTCGGTGACTCGTGGTGGCAGGTGCCGCTGGCGGTGGTGATGGCGGTGGCCACCACGCAGGTGGCGTTCCTCGGCCACGACGCCGGGCACCGGCAGATGTTCCGCCGGCGCGGGCCGAGCGAGGCGGCCGGACTGGTCGCCGGCAACCTCGCGGTCGGGCTCAGCTACGGCTGGTGGGTGGACAAGCACAACCGGCACCACGCCAACCCGAACCACACCGACGAGGACCCGGACGTCGGCGCGGGCGCGCTGGTCTGGACGTACGAGCAGGCGATGGCGACGCGCGGCCTGAGCCGGTGGATGGCCCGCCGCCAGGCGTGGCTGTTCTTCCCGCTGCTGCTGCTGGAAGGGCTGGCGCTGCACGTGGCGAGCGTGCAGGCGCTCATCGGCCGGGAACCGGACGGGCGGTGGCGGGTGCCGATGCGGCACCGGGCCGTGGAGGCGCTGCTGCTCGCCGCGCACGCCGCCGGCTACCTCGGGCTGCTGTTCGCGGTCATGTCACCGGCGAAGGCGCTGCTGTTCGTCGCCGTGCACCAGGGGCTGTGGGGCCTCTACATGGGCTGCTCGTTCGCTCCGAACCACAAGGGCATGCCGATGCCCACCGCCGACGACGAGCTGGACTACCTGCGCAAGCAGGTGCTGACCTCACGCAACGTACGCGGCGGCCGGTTCGTCGACCTGGCGCTGGGCGGGCTCAACTACCAGATCGAGCACCACCTGTTCCCGAACATGCCGCGCGCCAACCTGCGCCGGGCCCGGCCGCTGGTCATGGCGTACTGCGCCGAGCAGGGCGTCCCGTATGCGGAGACCGGGCTGTTCGAGTCGTACCGGCAGGCCCTGGTGCACCTGCACGACGTGGGCCGCCCGCTGCGCGCGGCCTGAGCGCGGCGGGCCGGGCGGGGGCGAGCGGCGCCCGCCCGGTGGCGTGCGCCCCTTTCGGGAGTGCGCCGCCACGCCGCCGACGGGGGCGGCCGGTAGGGTCGTCGCATGGTGGAGGACGCGCCGCGGTGGTGGCGCGCGGCGCGGCGGGCCGACCGGCCCCGGCCGCGTCACGGGACGACATCGTGCGGAGCTGCGGCATGAGATTCGAGATCAGCAAGGTGCTCGACGCCATCGAGGGTCGGGTCTGCACCGATCCGTCGCTGGCCCGGGCCGTGGTCGACCTGGCCGAGGTGATCCGCTGGCAGAACCTGGACGGCGGCCGTCCGGCCAGCCTGCTGCGACTCGGCATGGTGATCGACGCGCTGTCCCGGCAGATCGGCGAGGACAGCGTCCCGGTCTACGCGATCGTGCACCGGGCGCTGCTGTCCGACGCCGACCTGACCTCCAACGAGCGGATGGTGGTGCGCCGGTGGGCCGACGACGGCCTGGTGGAGGTGCTCGACCAGCCCGGTGACCGGATGCTGGAGGTGGCCGACCTGCTCGGCCTGCCGGTGCTCACCCGGGCGCGGCTGGACGGGCTCGTCGGGCGGTACCCGTGGGTCGGGCAGGCGGGCCGCGTGCTCGCCCCGGTGCCCGGCGCCGGCGGGCCGGTGTTCATCGCGCACGTCGGCGGCGGCCAGGATCCGGCCACCGGCAGTCGCTCACCCGCGGGCGTCAAGGTGCTCTCCCGGAAGTGGCGCTGTCCCGAGCCGGGCTGCGCGCTGTTCGGGGGCGGTGGGGGCGGTGGCGCCTTCGCCGACCTGGCCGCCGTGGACCGGGTGCCGGCCGAGCAGCCGCCGCCCACGCTGCGTACCGGCGCGCCGACCTGCCCCCGGCACGGCGCACGGCTCTCCGACGCCGGCCCGCGCCCGCGTACCGCTGTGCTCGCCGTGCGCATCGGCGGTCTGGTCCGCAAGCGGTTCGTGCTCACCGAGACCGAGCCGGTGGCGATCGGCCGGGCGCCGGACGGCCCGGGTGGGGTGACGCTCGGCCAGTGGCTCAACGACGAGGCCCGGCGCTGGATCAGCCGCAGCCACATCCGGCTGGAGCTGCGGGTGGGCGAGGTGGTGGTCACCGACACCAGCACCAACGGCTCCGGCGTACGCCCCGGTGGTTCGATGGCCGAGCACGAGCGGATCGCGCTGGCGCCGCAGCAGTCACGGGTGCTCGCCGAGAGCGACCTGATCGAGCTGTACCCGGGCGTGCAGGTGGGCCGCGCGGACGACATGAGCAGCGACGCGAAGTACACCCCGAACTCGGTGATGGCCGAGGCGCCGACCATGGCGATGCGGCTGCCGCGTCCCTGACGGGCACGTGCGAAGGCGCCGGGACCGTCGCGGTCCCGGCGCCTTCTCGCGTACGGAGTCGGCCGCGTACGGCCTCAGCCGGCCAGGACTGCGGCGAGCTGCGCCACCGCGTGGTCGATCTCGTCGGCGGTGATCACCAGCGGCGGGGCGAGCCGGATGGTCGAGCCGTGCGTGTCCTTGGCCAGCACGCCCCGCTCCATCAGCCGCTCGCACGCCTGCCGGCCGGTCATCAGCTCCGGGTCGATGTCCAGCCCGGCCCACAGCCCGCGCCCGCGTACCGCCACCAGGCCCTTGCCGATCAGGCCGCGCAGCCCGGCGTGCAGCCGCTCGCCCAGCTCGGCCGAGCGGCGCTGGAACTCGCCGGTGGCGAGCAGCCGGACCACCTCGGTCGCGACCGCGCAGGCCAGCGGGTTGCCGCCGAACGTCGAGCCGTGCTGGCCCGGCTGGAGCACACCCAGCACGTCGCGGTTCGCCGCCACCGCCGACACCGGCACGATGCCGCCGCCGAGCGCCTTGCCCAGCAGGTACATGTCCGGCTCGACGCCCTCGTGCTCGCAGGCGAACGTCGCGCCGGTACGCCCCAGACCCGACTGGATCTCGTCGGCGACGAACAGCACGTTGCGTTCGGTGCAGACCCGGCGCACACCCGGCAGGTAGCCCTCCGGCGGCACCACGACGCCCTGCTCACCCTGGATCGGCTCCAGCAGCACGGCCACCGTGTTCTCGTCGATCGCCGCGGTCAGCGCGTCCAGGTCGCCGTAGGGCACCACTGTGAAACCCGGGGTGTACGGCCCGAAGTCGGCGCGCGCGTCCTCGTCGGTGGAGAAGCTGACGATCGTGGTCGTACGGCCGTGGAAGTTGCCCTCCGCCACCACGATGTTGGCCTGGCCCGGCGTGACGCCCTTGACCTGGTAGCCCCACTTGCGGGCCACCTTGATGCCGGTCTCCACCGCCTCGGCGCCGGTGTTCATCGGCAGCACGAGGTCCTTGCCGCACAGCGCGGCCAGCTCGCGGCAGAAGTCGGCGAACTGGTCGTGGATGAACGCGCGGCTGGTCAGCGTGAGCCGGTCGAGCTGCGCGTGCGCGGCCTCGATCAGCTTCGGGTGCCGGTGGCCGAAGTTCAGCGCCGAGTATCCCGCCAGGCAGTCCAGGTAGCGGCGGCCGTCCACGTCGGTCAGCCAGGCGCCCTCGGCCGACGAGATCACCACGGGCAGCGGGTGGTAGTTGTGCGCCGTGTGACGCTCCGCGTCCCGGACCGCGGACGGAGTCCGCAGCATGTCGTCGATGATCACTTGCTCGCCTTTCCCTGACGGAGTCGCAACGTGCAGCACTTCGGTCCGCCGCCGGCCTTGCGCAGCTCGGACAGGTCGATCCCGATGGTCTCGTAGCCCCGGTCGCGCAGCTTCGCGGCCAGGTCGGTGGCCTGCGCGGGCAGCACCACGTGCCGGCCGTCGCTGACTGCGTTCAGGCCCAGCACCTCGGCGTCGGCCATGGTGGCGTGGATCGCGTCCGGGAACAACCGGCGCAGCACCGCCCGGCTGCCGGGGGAGAACGCCTCCGGCAGGTACGCCACGGTGCGCTCGTCGAGCACTGTCAGCGCGGTGTCCAGGTGGTAGAAGCGGGGGTCCACGAGCTGCATGGTGATCACCGGGTAGCCGAAGACCTCCTGGAGCTGCGCGTGCGAGGCGTGCGCGGTGCGGAACCCGGTGCCGGCGAGCAGGTGGTCACCGGCCAGCAGGACGTCGCCCTCGCCCTCGTTGACGTGCTTCGGGTCGTACATCTCGAAGCCGGCGCCCTCGAACCAGGCCCGGTACGCGGGCGCCTCGTCGGCGCGCTGCGGGTCGCGGAACTGCACCGCCATGGCCTTGCCGTCGATCACGGTGCCGCCGTTCGCGGCGAAGACCATGTCCGGCAGGCCGGCGACCGGCTCGATCAGGTCGACCTCGTGGCCCAGGTCCAGGTACGTGCGCCGAAGCTGCTCCCACTGCCGGATCGCCAGGTCGGCGTCGACCGGGGCGGTGGGGTCCATCCACGGGTTGATCGCGTAGTCGACGGCGAAGTACGTCGGCCGGCACATCAGAAAGCGCTGGCGGATGGCGTCCATCGTCATGTCGTGCTCCCAGAGTCGGGCGCGCCCGGCCACCGTCGGCCCACGGGCTGGCGCCGTGGTCCAACGTTATGCGGCCCGGGTAGACGACATCCACCGCGGGAAGTTGCGTTGAGCAGCGAATCGTTGCGTTGAATCGGTCAGCAGCGAGTGATCGTTGCGCCGACCCCGGACACACTTCGGGGGCGGCGAACCGCCGCCCCCGAAAGAGGTGTTGCCCGGCCGGTGAACCACCGGAACTGATCGGGCTGGCCGGACCTGCCGGCGATCGGGACAGTGCCCGTCAGAACCAGTTGCCAAACTGTGAGTCGAGCCACTCGCGGAAGCGGCCCACCCAGTCGCCGTCGGTGGTCGGCCAGTCGAACTGGCCGGTCATCGCCACGATGCCGAGCACCACGGCGGCCAGGCCGACAGCGATGCCGATCAGCGCGTCGGTCTTGCCCGCCACGTGCCGGCGACGGGTGGCGATCAGGCCCAGCACCGCCAGCACGGCGCCGACCGCGCCGACGCCGATGCCGTACCCGGCGAGCGTGCCGGAGAGCACGAACAGCGCCCCGACGACCGAGACGACCAGGCCGAGCGTGGCGAGCAGGCTGGCCCGGGGACGCTTGGTGGTGTACGGCTCCGGCCGGTCCACCCGGCCGTCGCGGTCGGTGTCCGTACCGTCGGGGCGGCCGTCCCGGTCGAGGTCGGTGCGGTCCGGACGGCCGTCGCGGTCCAGGTCCACGGTGCGCTCGGCGGCGGGCGCCGCGCCGACGGTCCGGGCGTCGGTCACCGGAGCGGTCCGCGTGTCGGCGTCGACCCGCCGGCCGGTGACCGCGCGCGCCGCCGCGCCCCGGTCCGCCGCCCGTCGCCGGGCCTCCGCGTCCCGCTCGTCGTCGGCCGCGATCCGGGCGTCGGTCGTCGTGGCCGCCGTCCGGCCGTCGGTCGTCGTCGCGCCGAGGTCGCGCGCGTCCCGGTCGGTCGCCGCGTCCCGGGCGCGCTCGTCGTCGGTCGCTGTGGCGGCGCTGCGGTACGTGGTCCGCTCCTCGTCGCGGTCGGTGACCACGGGCCGGTCGGCCGGCTGCTCGGCGGTCCGGTCGCGCTCGTCGACCACGCCGTCGCCGTTGGTATCGGTACTGGTCGCCGGAGAGTTCCGGCGGGACAAGATCTTCACGATGGCACCTCCTGATCCAGGCGCGGAGGCCGCGCATGACAAGCAGGAAGTACCCAGGTGTGCCGAAATCGACACCCCTGGGTTCGCTCCGCACGCTCAGGCGTGCCGTCCGGTCACGACACCGTGCGTGACCACTGCTGGTTGGTGCCCGCACCGCAGGCGTACTGCTGGACGTCCGCGCCGTCGCCGGTGCCCGCGTTCACCACGTCCAGGCACTTGCCGCTGTGCCGGGCCCGCAACTGGAACCAGCCGCCGAGCGCGGCCCACTGCCACTGCTGGTTGGCGCCGCTGCCGCAGGTGTACTGGATGATGTTGGCGCCGTCGGCGGTGGACGCGTTCGCGACGTCGAGACACTTGCCGCTCGCCGCGTTGACGAGGCGGAACCAGCCGCCACCGGCGTCCTGGAACTCCCACCTCTGGTTGCCGCCGCCGTTCCAGCCCCACTGCTTGACCTCGGCGTTGTTCGCCGTGGAGCCGTTGATCACGTCGAGCACCCGGCCGCTGTGCTGGGCGGTGACGCGGTAGTACGTGGGCGAGTTGCCGGTGACCGTGCCCGCCGCCGTGTCGACGGTGACTGACGGATACCAGGTCAGGCTCATGCTGGTGGCGGTCGGGAAGGCGATCGGCAGCCACACGTACTGGGAGTCGTTGGCCGGTCCGCCCCAGGCGCCCGCCCACCTGTCACCCAGATAGAGGTAGCTGGTGCCGGACGTGCCCTGGATCGGCAGCACGAAGGCCGGCTGGGAGTTGAAGGTGGTGCCGTTGCCCACGTCGGTCCAGCCGCTCCACGGTCCCGAGATGCTCGGGGCGGTGGCGTACCGGGCCTGGTTCGGGCTCCATCCCGTCGCCCCCGAGGTCAGCAGGAAGTACGTGGAGCCCCGCTTGAACATCGCGGGCGCCTCGCGGTGCGCGCCGTCCCAGAAGTTGCCCACCAGGGCGGCCACGTTGAGGTAGTCCGAGGTGAGCCGGTAGATCTTCAGGTCGTAGTTGTCGTCGGCCGCCGAGATCATGTACGCGGTGCCGTTGTCGTTGTAGAGCGTGATGTCGCGGGACATGTGCTGCCCGAGCGGCCGGAAGCTGCCGTGGTACGTGTAGTTCCCGTCCACGGTTGCCGAGGAGGCGACAGCGGCCCGCGCCTCGTTGTAGTCGGACCCGTTCTCCTTGTGCATCCACATCACGAACCGGCCGGTGCCCGCGTTGTAGACGACCTTCGGCCGCTCGATGTTGGCGACCCGCAGCTCCGCGGCCGACGACTGGGTGAGCACGTTGTTGCGGAACTCCCAGGTGCGCAGGTCCGTGGAGCGGTAGACGGAGACCGCCCGGAACGTGTTGTCCGGGTTGCGGTTCTCGCCGAACCAGTAGTAGTAGTCGCCGACCTTGAGGACACCGCCGCCGTGGGCGTGCACCACGGCGCCGGTGGTGTCGGTGAACTGGGTGCCGTTGGTGACTGTCACCGGGGCCGCCAGCGCACCCGCTGCCGGTCCCACCACCGTCGCCGCGACGGCCACTGCCAGCGCCAGCCCCGCCGCGAGGAGGCGGCCGGCGCCGCCGTGCCGTGCCGTCCACCGCATGCCGGTCACCGCCCGCAGACCGGCGTGATGGCGGCGGGCGTCGCGCTCGTCGCCACGAGCAGGCCGAACGTCGTCGAAGCACCCGGCGCCAGCGTCCCGTTCCAGGAGGCGTTGCGGACCTCGGCGTCCTGGCCGGAGCCCTCGGCCACCCCGCCCCAGACCGACTGGATGCGCTCGTCACCGGACCACCGCCACGAGACCAGCCAGCCCGGGACCGGATCGGTGCCGTCGTTGCGCACCGTCACAGTGGCGACGAAGCCACCGCCCCACCTGCTGTCGATCGTGGCCGTCGCGGAGCAGAGCGACAGCGTGCGCGCCGGCCCGCCGATCACGTACGGATCCCGCGTGCCCTTGGTGTCGCCGAACCGGAACCAGTACTCGGTACCAGGGGCCAGGCCGCCGATGGTCACCGTCCCGGATCGTTCCGGCCCGGTGACGGCCTCGGCCACCGGATCGCGCCACCCGGTGGCGTCCTCGCGGCTGGCGAAGAGGCTGACGACCAGCGGCGGGTCGTATCCGCAGGGCGGGCTGAGCACCATCCAGTAGGTGATGGTGATGCTGGTCGTGGTGGCCCCGGTCACCTGGCCGCTGACCGGCAACGCCGGCGGGCACGCGAACGTGGGCGTCGGGGTCGGCGTCGCCGCCGTGGCGAGCGTCGTCGTGGTGGCGGGCGACCGGTCGGCGCCGGCCGAGGCGGCCAGGCCGGTGAGGGCGAGGGCGGCGGCCAGTGCCGCGCCGAGCGTACGGAGCATCTGTCTCTCCCGAGCTGGGGGCGCCGGGGGCGGTCGGCGCCGGAGTGGTGGTGGACCGCGATGTCGCCGCCGTGACGACACGGCGGAGCGCCGGAGACGACTGCCCGGCACCGGGGTGGCGCATCACCCCGCGCTTGTCCCTCCGGCGAGATCGAGCGGCTCGCACTGGCTCCCGAGCGCTGCCGCCGCCAGTCTTTCAGTCGACGAACATCGATTCAATGTCGTCCCAGGACCCGACGTCGCCGGCGGTCCGATCCGCTGGCTACGCTTGGTCGTTGTGCCAGAGGGACACACCATCCACCGCCTCGCCGCCCGGCACGCCGAGCTGTTCGCGGGCGACAAGGTGCACGCCGACAGCCCGCAGGGGCGCTTCGCCGAGGGCGCGGCCCGCCTGAGCGGCACCGTTCTGGACGGCACCGAGGCGTACGGCAAGCACCTGCTGCACCACTACGCGGGCGAGTTGACGCTGCACGTACACCTGGGTCTGTACGGGAAGTTCGCCGACGGGCCGGGGGAGCCGCCGGCCCCGGTCGGGCAGCTGCGGCTGCGCCTGCACAGCGACCGGCACTGGCTGGAGCTGCGCGGCCCGACCGCCTGCGAGCTGCTGACCCCGCCCGAGGTGGCGGCGCTGCGCGACCGGCTCGGGCCGGACCCGCTGCGCGCCGACGCCGACCCGGACCGGGCGTACGCCCGGATCCGCCGCAGTCCCACCCCGCTGGCCGCGCTGCTGCTCGACCAGTCGGTGGTGGCCGGCACCGGCCTGATCTTCGTGACCGAGGCGCTGTTCCGGGCCGGCCTGCCGCCGCTGCTGCCCGGCCGGGAGCTGACGCCGGCCGGCTGGGCCGAGCTTTGGGCGGACCTGGTGACGCTGATGACCCGCGCGGTCGAGCGGGGCCGCATCGACACCGTGCGCGACGCCGACCTGCCGGAGGCGACCGGCCGTGCGCCGCGCGTCGACAGGCACGGCGGCGAGGTGTACGTCTACCGCCGCCCCGGCGCGCCCTGCCACGTCTGCGGCACCCCGGTCAGCCGGGGCGCGCTCGCGGGACGCAACCTCTACTGGTGCCCCACCTGCCAGGCGGGCTGAGTCACATCTCGTCGAGCAGCCAGCGGGCCGCCTCGACGTTGCCGGGGAAGACCTGGTCGCCGCCGATGCTCCAGGCCACCGTCTGGCCGATCGCCCAGCCGCGTACCCGCTCCCGGTCGAGGCCCAGCTCGGCGCTGAGCCGGTCGAGCCGGTGCCGCACCGCCGAGGGGGAGTGACCCAGCTCCGCGCCGCGCACGAGTGGCACCACCGTGAACTCCCGCTCGCCGACCAGCGGCTTCGGGTCGATCACCAGCCACGGTTCGCGCCCGGCGGCCAGGATGTTGCCGGCATGCAGGTCCTGGTTGACGAGCACCTGCTCACCCTGGCTCGGCGCCAGCTCCGCGAGCAGCCCGAGCGCGGTGTCGAGCAGGCGCCGCTCGTACGGGCAGCCGGCCCGTCGCCAGTTACCAGGCATCCGCTCCGCCCAGCCGGCCGCCTCCTCGGCCAGCGGCGTGAACGGTTCACCGGCCGGCACCGCGAGCCCTGGTAGCAGGCCGACCGCGACGTCGAGCGCCGCGTCGGCGGCCAGCGAATGCAGCGGCGTGCCGGGGTCGCACCGCTCGACCAGCAGTGCGCGCCGATCGGCGTCGTGGGCGAGCAGCCGGATCGCGCCGCGCCCGTCCCAGTGCGCCAGCGCCGTTGCCTCGTGGACGCTGTCGTCGTCCGGGTACTGGAGCTTCAGCACCGCCCGGGTGCCGTCGGGGAGTGTCGCGGGCAGCGCCAGCGAGGCGAACGCGTACGCGAACGGCGGGCCGACCGTCAGCTCCCACCGCGCGACGCAGTGGGCCAGCCGGCCGGGCAGCTCCGCGAGCCACGCCCGGCCGGCCTCGGTCTGCTCGACCCAGCGCAGCCCGTCAGGAATGTCGCACCGCATCCAGACATCCTGACCGGTGCGGCGACGATCCGCTGTCCCGGGCCGGGGCTCGCCGGTCTGCGGTCAGCGCAGCCGGCGGATGTCCCCGTACGCCCGGTAGAAGCCGCCCCGGCCGGACTCGCGGACCTCGGTGACCAGGTAGCGCGCGCCCGGCTCCCGGATGCCCTTGGGGAACTGCACCGACCAGTCCCGCCGGTAACCGTCGGCGAGGACGTGCACCCGCAGTCGGCCGCCCTGCTCGACGCACTGCACCAGCACGCCGTCGCGGTCGTCGGTGGTCACCTCGACCGACGTCCAGGCGGCCGTCTCGGGCATCCGCGCCGGCGCCTTGACGTCGACCACGTCGGGGACGCTGCCCGCCTCGGCCGCCCGGATCGCCGCCTCGCTCGCGTCGATGCAGGCCAGGTAGCCGCTCGTGGTGACCACGTAGAGCCGGTTGTCGTGGTACTGCATCGAGTACGCCGAGCCGCAGCCGGTGCCGAGCTTCCACAGCCGGTTGCCGGCCTGGTCGAAGCAGTAGATCGAGGAGGCGCTGTCACCGGCGAACACGTACCGGCCGCCCTCGGCGGTGGCGCAGGAGAAGACCGCGGCGTCGCAGCGGTAGACCTGCTCGGCCCGGCCGTCCTTGCGCAGGCGCACCACCTCGCGGGTGCCGGTGCCGGCGAAGACGGCGTCCCGCTCCTGCCAGCCGAACAGGACGGCCCCGGTGCCGGTGTGCCACAGCTCGCGCCCGGTGCGCCAGTCGTAACCGGTGACCCCCTGCGAGTGGCCGTGGTAGAGCGCGTCGGCGTCGCAGCGCACCATCCACGCCGACCGGCCCCGCCCCGGCCGGCGCCAGAGGAACTCGTCCTCGTGGTCGATCGCGGAGATGCCGCCGTCGCGGTCGGACACGCCCAGCACGCCGTCGTGGATGTCGAGCCAGTAGATGTCGATCTCGGGCGCGATCGCGTACGCCGCGCGCGGCACCTTGCCGGACAGGTCGTAGACGTTGCCGTCGTCGCAGCCGGCGTAGACCCAGGCGTCGTCGGCGACGATGCACTTCACCCCGTCGGGGAGCCGGACCTGGTTGACCAGCCGGGCGTCGTGGTCGAGCGTGGTGATCACGCCGTGCTCGTTGCCGACCATGCAGTGCCGGTCGTCGACGAAGATGCCGAAGGCGGGCGCGCCCGAGGCGTACCGCCAGAGGACCGGGGCGGTGCGGGCGGTCGAGCGGGTGCTGACGATCTGCCGGCGCGACACCGTCCGCTTCTGGCGTACGCCGGGCACCGCCGGGGCGTACCCCTTGCGGACCTTCTCGCCGATCTTCTTCGCGGCGGCGGCGCGGGCGCGGGCGTTGTCCGGGAAGGTGCTGGTCTTCACCTGGCCCTGGTCGCCGATCCGCCCGTAGCGCACTGTCATCGCGGTGTCGTCGACCACCACCTCGTAGAACTTGTGCGCTCCACCATCCACTTCGGACAGTTCGAGGTAGGTCGTCTCCTGGGACATGGGGGTATACCTCCGAGGGGAAGTGCCGAACCGGCAACGCGCACACGCTAACGCCGGGCACCGACAAACCCGGGTGTCGATGTTAAGAAGGGGCCCTTCCTCTACCGGAGGCGTTAATAGGGGGCCCTTCCTTACACGGCGGCGAGGGCGTCGACGGCCTTGCGGGCGGCGATCAGCACCGGATCCCACACCGGGGCGTACGGCGGCGCGTACCCCAGGTCGAGCGCCGTCATCTCGTCCACTGTCATGCCGTTCCACAGTGCCACCGCGAGCGCGTCGATCCGTTTGGCCGCCTCGGACCAGCCGACGATCTGCGCCCCGAGCAACCGCCCGCTGAGCCGCTCGGCGATCAGCTTGACCGTCATCGGCCGCGACCCCGGGTAGTAGCCGGCCCGGTTCGTCGACTGGGCCAGCACTGTGACGAACTCGAAGCCGGCCTCCCGCGCGTCCCGCTCGCGCAGCCCGGTGCGGCCCACCTCCAGCTCGCAGACCTTGGTGACGGCGGTGCCGATGACGCCGGGGAAGGTGGCGTACCCGCCGCCGATGTTGATGCCCGCGATCCGGCCCTGCTTGTTGGCGTGCGTGCCGAGCGGAATGTGCACCGGCATGCCGCTGACCCGGTGCAGCGACTCGACGCAGTCGCCCGCCGCCCACACGCCGGGTACGCCCGGCACCCGCATCCGGCGGTCGGTACGGACCGCCCCGGAGGGGCCGATCGGCAGGCCGGCGGCCTCGGCGAGCGCGGTGTTGGGGCGTACGCCGAGACCCAGCACCACGACGTCGGCCGGGATCGGCCCCTCGTTCGTGACCACCGCGGAGATCCGGCCGTCCCGCTCCTGGAGACCGGTGACCTGGAGGCCGGTGCGGACGCCGATGCCGGTCGCGCGCATCGCGTCGGCCACCAGCTCGCCCATGTCCGGGTCGACTGTCGACATCGGTTGGTCGGCCTGCTCCACGAGCTGGACGGAGAGCCCGCGCTGCACGAGCGCCTCGGCCATCTCGACGCCGACGTAGCCGCCACCGACGACCACCGCGCGCCGGGGCCGGGGCTCGCGTTCGAGCCAGCCGATGAGCGCCGCGCCGTCGTCGAGCGTCTGCACGCCGAACACCCCTGACACGTCGTCGCGTGCCCAGTCCGGCTGCACCGGGGACGCGCCGGTGGCGTACACCAGGGTGTCGAAACCGGCGCGGACCTCGCCGCCGCCGTCCAGGTCACGCGCGAGGATCTCGCGGCGGTCCAGGTCGATGGCGGTGACCTCGTGCCGGGTGCGGACCTCGATGCCGAAGTCGTCGCGGAAGGTCTTCGGGTCGCGGGCGATCAACTCGTCCCGCTCCTCGACCAGGCCGCTGACCCAGTAGGGGATGCCGCAGGCCGAGTAGGAGGTGAAGTGCCCGCGTTCGAACGCGACGATCTCCAGCTCGGACCGGTCGCGGCGGCGACGCGCCTGCGACGCCGCCGACATCCCGGCGGCGTCGCCGCCGATGACGATCATGCGCTCGGCCACGTCGCCCATCCTGTCACGCCGGGCCACGGCCGCGTGGCCGCTCAGCCACGGGTCTGCCGCGCCACGTCCGCGACCACGTCGACGAGGCTGCCGGTACGCGCGAACACCGCCCGCTGTCGTGCCGCGCCGCTGCCGTGCCGCCGCAGCCCGCCCAGCAGGTCGGTCACCCGGTCCAGGTCGCCGTGCCGTTCCAGTTCGGGGCGCAGCCGGTCGACGAGCCGGTCCAGCAGCTCCCAGGCCGGGCGCAGCTCACCGTCGGTGAGGTCGACGCCCTCGCCCTCCAGCCCGTCGTGGGCGGCCCGCCAGTGCGCCGCCACCAGCAGGTGGTGGTCGGTGTTGACGGCCGGGCGGCCGGCGGCGATGTCGGTGAGCGCGGTGGCGACGAGCGCGCGGACCAGCGCCGCCACCAGCACCGCGTCGTCCACCGACGGGCAGACGTCGCCGATGCGGATCTCCACCGTGGGGTACTTCGCGGACAGCCGGGCGTACCAGTAGAGCATCCCCTCGTCCAGCATCACGCCGCTGGCGATGAGCTGCCGGATCAGCCGCTCGTAGTGCTCGTGCGACTCCAGGTACGGGGTGGGCGCGACCGACGGCCAGCGTTCCCACTCCACCGAGCGCCAGCTCGCGTACCCGGTGTCCTCGCCCCGGGAGAACGGGGAGTTGGCGGTGACCGCGTGCAGGATCGGCAGCCAGGGCCGGACGTGGTTGAGCACCTGCACACCGGTGTCCGGATCGGGGATGCCGACGTGGATGTGCATGCCGTTGTTGCCGGGACCGGGCACCAGCAGCCGGAACCGTTCGATCATCCGGTCGAAGCGCGGCTTGTCCACCACCGGCGGCACCGGCCCGTCGACCGGCCCGGTGCCGATCGCGAGCAGCCGTACGCCGGCCCGCTCGGCCGCGTCGGCCAGTTCGGCGCGCAGCATCGACAGCGAGTGCCGGATCGAGGACAGGTCCAGCCCGGGCGGGCTGCCGATCTCGATCTGGCTGGTCTGGAACTCGCGTTCCACCTGACCGCGCAGCTCGGCCGGCACCTGCTCCATGACCAGGTCGACGGCGGGTACGGCGGTCCCGGTGTGCGGGTCGGCGAGCAGGAACTCCTCCTCGACGCCGACTGTCAGCAGGTCGGTTCCGCCCGATGCGGCGCTCCGCTCCCGCTCCGCCACTGAGCCACTCATCGTCACCACCGTCTCCTCCGGACCGCTCGCGGCACCGTGCCGCGTGGTCGAGGACCTGTTACCCACCGTGTCCGTTTGGGGAAACGTGCCGCTGGGCGTGTCGGCGCCGGTTCGCCCGAACGGGTCGTGCCGCCGGTGGGCGTGCACGGGCCCGCGGGGCGTGACACGGCGGGCTAGGGTGGCCGTGTGACGGGGATGCTGGCGGTGCTGACGGGAGCGTGGGCGTACGCCCTCGCCCTGTTCGCCGACCGGCCGGCCGGGCTGATCGCCGGTGCGGCCGTCGTCGCCGCGCTGCTGCTCGCCACCCTGCTCGCGCTGCGGGTCCGCGCGCTGCCCACGCCGCCCGGCACCCGGTTCGCCGCCGCGCTGCGAGCCCGCGCCCGCCGTCGCGGGGTGCCCCGGCAGGTCGACCCGGACGCACCGGGGCGTCCGCGCCCCCGCGCTCCCGGTCTGCACCCCTCGGCCGCGTAGCCACCTTCTTCCGGCCCGCGTCGGCGGGCCGGTAGATCCCTCCATCCCGGCTTCCGCGGCCGATTCCGTCGTCATCCGTCCCGCCGTGCGGCACGTCGCTGCCCGGGACACCCGGAATCGCCATCGAGGGGTCCACCCATGCTCGCCTTCGCACCGTTGCACTCCGCGGCCTCGGCCGCGGCCACAGTCGTCACCTGGCTCGCCGACGTGCTCGCCCCGCTCACCGGCGGCGCCGCGACTGCGGCCGCCATCGTCCTGTTCACAGTCGCCGTCCGGCTGCTGATCTCCCCGCTGACAGTGGCCCAGGTCCGCGGGGAGCGGCGTCGCACCGCGCTCGCCCCCGAGGTACGGGAACTCCAGCGCCGGTACGCCGACGACCCGGCCCGCCTCCAGAGCGAGCTGTTCGCGCTCTACCGCAACGCCGGTGCCAGCCCGGTCGCGGGCTGCCTGCCGGCGCTGTTGCAGGCACCGTTCTTCCTGGTCATGTACCGCCTGTTCGCCACCGGTGACGGCGCGCCGGAGCTGCTGGGGGAGCGGCTCGCCGGCGTACCGCTGGGGTGGCACCTCGGCGACGGCCTGGCCGGCCCGGTGCCGCTGGTGTTCGGCGTGCTGCTGGCCGCGCTGCTCGCGCTGGCCTGGTGGTCGTCGCGGCGGATGCGCCGGGCGTCGGCCGCCACCGGCACCGTGGCCGGGACGCCGGCCGAGGGTCCGGGCGCGGCGGTGCTCGGGCGGGTGCTGCCGCTGCTGCCGTACGGCACGGTGCTGGTGGCGCTCGTGGTGCCGCTGGCGGCGGTGCTCTATCTGGTCACCACCACGGCGTGGACGGCGCTGGAGCAGGTGGTGCTGCGCCGGCCGCAGCCGGCGGCGGCCATCGACAAGCGTTGACAAGTGCGGGGGCGGGCGCGTAGAAATCGCTCTCAGAGAGCGCTCTCCCGGACCCGTCCCCGCAGAGAGGCACCCCGAATGAATCCGATCCCGGCGGCCCCGGCCGCCTCCGCCACCGTGCCCCGAACACGCCGCCGGCTCGCCCTGGCCGCCGGTGTCCTCGCGCTCACCACAGCGCTCGCGGGCGTCTCGATGACCGCCCAGGCCGCGGTGCCCCCGACACCGCCCGGGTGGAGCCTGGTGTGGAGCGACGACTTCACCGGCTCCGCCGGCACGCTGCCCTCGTCCGCCAACTGGATCATCGACACCGGCACCGGCTACCCGGGCGGCCCGGCCAACTGGGGCACCGGCGAGATCCAGACCTACACGTCCAGCACCGCGAACCTGGCCCACGACGGCTCGGGCAACCTGCGCATCACGCCACTGCGGGACTCGGCCGGCCGCTGGACCTCGGCCCGGATCGAGACGGTACGGGCGAACTTCAAGCCGCCGTCGGGTGGTGTGCTGGCCCTGGAGGGCCGGATCCAGATGCCGAACGTGACGGGCGCGGCGGCGTCCGGGTACTGGCCGGCGTTCTGGGCGCTCGGCTCGCCGTACCGGGGCAACTACCAGAACTGGCCGGGCATCGGTGAGTTCGACGTGATGGAGAACGTCAACGGGATCAACTCGGTCTGGGGCGTGCTGCACTGCGGCGTCGCGCCGGGCGGCCCGTGCGGGGAGTTCAACGGCATCGGCGCCTCCCGGGCCTGCCCGGGCAGCACCTGCCAGTCGGCGTTCCACACCTACCGGTTCGAGTGGGACGCCTCGACCAGCCCGCAGCAACTGCGCTGGTACGTCGACGGCCAGCTCTTCCACACCGTCGGGCAGAACCAGATCGGTGAGCCGTACTGGAGTCAGATGACCAACCACGCCGGCTACTTCCTGCTGCTCAACGTGGCGATGGGTGGCGGCTTCCCGGACGGCGTGGCCGGCTCCGCGACGCCCACCGCGGCGACGGTGCCCGGCCGGTCGATGCTCGTCGACTACGTGGCCGTCTACACCCGGGGCGGCGGGAGCAACCCGTCGCCCACGCCGACCACGCCGCCGCCGGGCGGGGTGCGCGACGCGTACGCGACGATCCAGGCCGAGTCGTTCAACGCGCAGAACGGCGTGCAGGTGGAGGCGTGCGCCGAAGGCGGCCAGGACATCGGCTGGCTCGCCAACGGCGACTGGGCCCGCTACGACAACGTCGACTTCGGCTCGACGCCGCCGCGCGACTTCGTGGCCCGGGTCGCCTCCGGCGCGGCGTCCGGCGTGAGCGGGCTGGTGGAGGTCCGGGTGGACAGCCCGACCGCGCCGCCGATCGGCAGTTTCGCAGTAGGCAACACCGGCGGCTGGCAGACCTGGCGCTCGGTGCCCGGCAACGTCGGCGCGGTGACCGGGCGGCACACGGTCTACCTGACGTTCAGCAGCGGCCAGCCGTCCGACTTCGTCAACGTCAACTGGTTCACCTTCCGCCGCTGAGTGCGGCCGGGACGCGGCCCGGACCCCCTCCGGGGTTCGGGCCGCGCCGGTGCTGGACAGAAACAGTTAACACTCTTAATAATAGGCGCACGTCGACGGTTGTGAATCCCTCTCCACCCCCGCCCGTCCCCTGGAGGACGCCGTGAGACTCCGCCCCCGCCTGGCGACGCTCGCCGCCGCGCTGACCACCGCCGTGGTCGCCGGTGCCCTGCTCGCCGCGCCACCCGCCTCCGCCGCCACCGCCGCGTTCGTCCGCACCTCCAGCTGGAGCAGCGGGTACGAGGCCCGGTTCACAGTCACCAACGACAGCTCCGCCGCGATCTCCTCGTGGAACGTCCAGTTCGACCTGCCGTCCGGCAGCACGCTCGGCTCGTTCTGGGACGCCCGGCTGACCACCTCCGGCCAGCACGTCACAGCCGTCAACCAGTCCTGGAACGGCGCGCTCGCCCCGGGCGCCAGCACCAGCTTCGGCTTCGTCGTCAGCGGCACCGGCGACCCGGTGAACTGCACAGTCAACGGCGCCTCCTGCACCGGCGGCGGCAACCCTGGCAACCCGGGCGCACCGGCCACGCCGGGCGGGCTGCGGGTCACCGGCACCACCGCGTCCGCCGTCTCGCTCGCCTGGAACGCGGTCTCCGGCACCGTCACCGGCTACCGGGTGTACGAGGGCGGCACGGTCAAGGCCACAGTCACCGGCACCTCGGCCACCGTCTCCGGGCTGGCCGCGTGCAGCGGGCACAGCTACACCGTGACCGCGTACAACGGCACCGGCGAGTCGGCGAAGTCGGCGGCGGTCGCGGCCACCACGAGCGGGTGCACCGGTGGCGGCGGAGGCGCGATGGCCGCCGCGCCGTACCTCTACCCGGGCTGGGGCGACCCGCCCGCGCCCGCCACCGTGATGGGCGCGACCGGCGTCAAGTGGTTCACCATCGCGTTCGTGCTCTCCGGCGGCGGCTGCACCCCGGCCTGGGACGGCAGCGGCCCGCTGACCGGCGGCACGCACGCCACCACCATCGCCGCGATCAAGGCGGCCGGCGGCGACGTCATCCCGTCCTTCGGCGGCTGGAGCGGCAACAAGCTCGGCCCGAACTGCTCGTCCGCCGCTGCCCTGGCCGGCGCGTACCAGCAGGTCATCAACGCGTACGGGCTGAAGGCGATCGACATCGACATCGAGAACAGCGACGAGTTCGAGAACGAGGTGGTGCAGGACCGCATCCTGGACGCCCTGAAGATCGTCAAGCAGAACAACCCGGGGATCAAGACGATCATCACGTTCGGCACCTCGACCACCGGGCCGTCGTACTACGGCACCCGGCTGATCAACCAGGCGGCGGCCAAGGGCGCCGGGATCGACGTGTTCACCATCATGCCGTTCGACTTCGGCGGCGGCGCGAACATGTACCAGAACACCGTGAACGCGGCCGAGGGCCTGAAGACCGCGCTGCGCAACGCGTTCGGCTGGTCGGACGCCACCGCGTACGCGCACATGGGCCTGTCCGGCATGAACGGCCTCTCCGACCAGCAGGAGCTGACCTCGCCGGCCACCTGGACGCAGATCCGCGACTGGGCGAAGGCGCGCGGCCTGGCCCGGTTCACGTTCTGGTCGGTCAACCGGGACCGGCCCTGCCCCGGCGGCGGCGTGGTCGCCAACTGCTCCGGCATCGCGCAGAACACCTGGGAGTTCACCGGCATCACCGCGGGCTTCTGACCCGCGCGGCGGTCAGCGCCCGGTGGTCACCGACTGCCGGGCGCGCCGCCGGCGCACCTTCTTCACCGCCCAGCTCACGATCATGAAACCGAAGACGGCGAAGATCGCGTAGTTGAACCACTGGCTGTACTTGTCGACGTCCTCCCACCGCGAGCCCAGGGTGAACCCGGCGCCGACGATCAGGGCGTTCCACACCCCGCTGCCGAGCGTGGTGAGCAGGATGAACTCACCGAGCGGCATCCGGTTCGCGCCGGCCGGGATGGAGACCAGGCTGCGGACCACCGGCACCACCCGGCCGATCAGCACCGCCCACCGGCCGTGCCGCTCGAACCAGCGGTCGGCCTTCTCCAGATCCTGCAGGTCGACCAGCGGGATGTGGTCCAGCCAGCGCTTGAGCCGCTCCTCGCCGAGCGCCGCGCCGAGCCAGTAGAGCACCAGCGCGCCGAGCAGCGAGCCGACCGTCGCGGCGACCACGATGAACACCACGTTGAACCGGCCCTCGGCGGACAGGTAACCGGCCATCGCCAGCACGATCTCGCTCGGGATCGGCGGGATGATGCTCTCCAGCGCCACCAGCAGTGCCACGCCGACCGCGCCGAGCGAGTCGATCACGCTCGCCACCCAGCCGGTCAGCCCGGTGAACTGGTTCGGGTCGACGTCCTGGGCCAGGGCCATGGGGGGTCCTTCCACGCGAGAGCCGGAGATCCGAAGGTGTTACCCGGACCGGCGGCTGTCACACCTGTGACTCAGCCCTCCGGGTGCAGCGCGGCGTCCGCCGGACCCCGCCGCCAGCCGGTGAAGCGGACCAGCAGGCCGCCCCGGCTGGGCGAGCAGCAGTACGGCCCGGCCGACGCCTGCGCCGCCGGATCGAGCGGGGCGACGCGGACCAGCCGCCACGGCTCGTCCTCGCACCGGGCCCGCACGGTGAGCGCGTCGCCGGCCCGGCTCACCCGGACCGTCACCCCCCGGCCCGACCACTGCGGCACCGGCGCCACCGACCAGTCGGAGAATTCGTCGGTGACCACGGCGCCCACCTGCGGCGAACCGTCGCTCACCTCGACCCCGGCCTTGGTCCACCGCCGCTCGTCCACCCGCACCAGCACGCCGGCCTGGTCGAACTGCTCCGAGTAGTCGAGCAGGAACGACACCTCCACGGCGCTGTCCACGCCGAACGGAGCGAGTAGCGCCGAGCCGTCGTCGTGCACGAAGCCGTAGCTGGTGCGCCGCCAGAAGTCGCTGCCGCCGCGCGGCTCGACGAGCAGGCCGCGACCGACCGGCTCGGCCCGCTCCGGCGGGTTCAGCCAGGTGCCGGCGGACCAGTCGTACGCCTCCTCGCTCATCGGAGCACCGTACCGGGTTTGCCGTCGCGCGCGTTCGGAGAAGTAGTCCTCGCATGGGTGACAGGTGGTATCAGGAGGCGGTCGTCTACTGCCTCGACGTCGACACGTACGCGGACTCCGACGGCGACGGGGTGGGTGACTTCCAGGGGCTGATCGGCCGGCTGGACTACCTGGCCCGGCTCGGCGTGACCTGCCTGTGGCTGAACCCGATCCACCCCTCGCCGAACGAGGACGACGGGTACGACGCCACGGACTTCTACAACGTCGACCCGCGCCTGGGCACGCTCGGCGACTTCGCCGAGCTGCTGCACCAGGCGAGCAACAGGGGCATCCGGGTGATCATCGACCTGGTGGTCAACCACACCTCGGACCAGCACCCGTGGTTCCAGTCCGCCCGGTCCTCGCCCGACTCGCCGTACCGGGACTGGTACGTCTGGGCCGACCACGAGCCGGACGACCGCCACCAGGGCATGGTCTTCCCCGGCGAGCAGCACGAGACGTGGACCTACGACCGGACCGCCAAGGCGTGGTACTACCACCGCTTCTACAAGTTCCAGCCGGACCTGAACATCGAGAACCCGAAGGTCCGCGCGGAGATCAAGAAGATCACCTCGTTCTGGCTCCAGCTCGGCGTCTCCGGTTTCCGGATGGACGCGGTGCCGTTCATCATCGAGCGCACCGAGCCGGGCAACCCGAACTCGCCGAAGGACTTCGACTTCCTCACCGACCTGCGCCAGCACGTGCAGTGGCGGCGCGGCGACGCGGTCCTGCTGGCCGAGGCGAACGTCGAGCCGGACGAGCTGCCCGTCTACTTCGGCGACGGCAGCGGCTCGGGCAACCGGATCCACATGCTCTTCGACTTCATGCTCAACGGCCGGCTGATGCTCGCCCTGGCCCGGGAGGACCCGGAGGTGATCATCGAGGCGTTGCGCGACACCCCGAAGCTGCCCACCGGCGGCCAGTGGGCGACGTTCCTGCGCAACCACGACGAGATCGACCTGTCCCGGCTCACCGCCGACCAGCGCAACGACGTGCTGGCGAAGTTCGGGCCGGACGAGAACATGCAGCTCTACGGCCGGGGCATCCGCCGTCGTCTCGCGCCCATGCTCGGCAACGACCGCCGGCACATGGAGCTGGCGTACTCGCTCCAGTTCTCGCTGCGCGGCACGCCGGTGCTGCGCTACGGCGAGGAGATCGGCATGGGGGAGAACCTGTCGCTGGACGGGCGCGACGCGATCCGTACCCCGATGCAGTGGTCGTACGCGGACAACGCCGGGTTCTCCACGGCCGAGCCGGAGAAGCTGGTCCGCCCGGTGATCGACAAGGGCGAGTACGGCTACCAGAAGGTCAACGTCACCGCCCAGCGCAAGGATCCGCGGTCGCTGCTCGGCTGGTTCGAGCGGATGATCCGGACGCTGCGCGAGGCGCCGGAGACCGGCTCGGGCAGCACCACCCACATCGACGTGCCGATGCCGCCGGGCGTGCTCGCGCACCGCGCCGACGGTCGTACCGGGACCATGGTCTTCCTGCACAACCTCGGCACCGAAGACGTCGAGGTCGACCTGAGCACGCTGGCGCCGGAGGCGGACCTGCCGATCGACGTGCTCAGCGACCGCAACTACGAGGACGTGGGCAAGCTCGACCGGCTCAAGCTCGGCGGGTACGGCTACCGGTGGATCCGGCTCTGCCGGGGCCACGAGCGGTAGGGGGCGGCGTACCGGCGGGTTAAGCTCCTTCGATCGAGCCACAAGTTACCGGGAGGTAAGCATGTCGGAGGAGCCCCGCGTCGCCATCGTCACCGGAGCCGCGCGCGGCATCGGCGCGGCGACCGCCCGCCGGCTGGCGGCCGACGGCATGGCCGTCGCCGTGGTCGACATCGACGAGTCCGCCACCAAGGAGACGGTGGACGCCATCGGCTCGGCCGGCGGCCGGGCTCTCGGCGTCGGCGCCGACGTGTCCGACCGGGCCCAGGTCGAGGCCGCCGTGGAATGGATCGCCGCCGAACTGGGCGCGCCGACAGTGCTCGTCAACAACGCCGGTGTGCTGCGCGACAACCTGCTGTTCAAGATGACCGAGGGCGACTGGGACACGGTCATGGGCGTGCACCTGCGCGGGGCGTTCCTGTTCAGCCAGGCCGCGCAGAAGCACATGGTCGAGGCGAAGTGGGGCCGGATCGTCAACCTGTCCAGCACCTCCGCGCTCGGCAACCGGGGCCAGGCGAACTACTCGGCCGCCAAGGCCGGCCTCCAGGGCTTCACCAAGACGCTGGCGATCGAGCTGGGCCCGTTCGGGGTGACCGTCAACGCGGTCGCGCCGGGCTTCATCGTCACCGACATGACCGCGGCGACCGCGGCGCGGATGAAGGTCGACTTCGACGATCTCCAGAAGCACGCCGCCGCCGAGATCCCGGTACGCCGTCCCGGCCGTCCGGAGGACGTCGCGCACACCATCTCGTTCCTTGCCAGCGAGGGCGCGTCGTTCGTCTCCGGTCAGGTCATCTACGTCGCCGGCGGTCCGAAGGACTGACCGGCCCGACCCGGCGCGGGCCCGCTCAGGCGGGGTCGCGCCGGGTGCGCCAGAGCCAGAACAGGCCGAGCACCGGCAGCACCAGCGGCACGTAGCCGTAGCCGCTGCCGAAGTCGGACCACACCGTCTCGTCCGGGAACAGCTCCTTGTCGGCGATGCTCAGCACGCCCACGCCGAGCACGCCGACCAGTTCGACTGTGCAGCAGGCGAGCGCGATCCGGCGGCCGGTGTGCCCGGCGCGGGCCAGCCCGACCGCCGCCACGATGTAGATCAGCGCGGCGAGCGCGGAGAGCAGGTACGCCACCGGCGCCTCGTCGAACTTCGTGGCGATCTGCAAGCCGGCCCGCGAGGTCGCGGCGATGGCGAAGACGATGTAGACGGCGATCAGCAGCCGTCCCGGGCCGCGGTTGGTGGCGCGCTGCTCGTGCGCGGTCGTGGTGTCAGCCACCGAGGACCTCCCAGGTCTGCTGGAGCCGTACCGCCACCACGGGCGTGACCAGGCAGATCGCGCAGACGATGCCCGAGCCCCAGCGGGTCGGCTCCATCCGGGCCAGCACCCAGGCCAGCGGCGGCAGGCAGACGAGCGTCGCCAGGTAGCCGAAGAACGCGCCCGGCTCGCCCGGCCGCTCGCCGCCGCCGAGCGCGACGATTGCCGTCACGGTGAGCGCGAGCAGCGCCACCTCCAGCACGGCCAGGCCGACGAACTGGATCCGGTCCGGCGGCCGGTGGCGTACCGCCGCCACCAGGGCCCAGACGGCGAGCGCCAGCGAGATCACGATCGCGACCGTGGCGAGCGGCCCTTCCACCGGGGAGGCGGAGGCGGCCGCCGCGCTGGTCGTCGACACGGTGTCGTTCACCGGCACAGCCTACTAATCCGTGTAGTAGCGGCTCGCCCGCCGGGTCGGGGCGCGCCGGACGGGCCGGGGGACTAGCGTGGATCACGGTCCCGGCGTACGCCGGTGGCGGACGTCGACGGCAGGGGGCCGGGGTGCGGTTCGGGTTGTTCGGCACGGGTTACTGGGCGGCGGAGACGCACGCCGCGGCCATCGAGGCGCACCCGCGGGCCCGGCTCGCCGGCGTCTGGGGGCGCAACCCCGCGAAGGCGGAGGAACTGGCCACCCGGCACGGCGTACCGGCCTTCACCGACGTCGACGCGCTCATCGACGCCTGCGACGCGGTCGCCGTGGCGCTCCCGCCGGACGTGCAGGCCGACATCGCCGTGCGGGCGGCCACCGCCGGCCGGCACCTGCTGCTGGACAAGCCGCTGGCGCTCGACCTCGCCGACGCCGACCGGGTGGTCGACGCGGCGCAGGCGTCCGGGGTGGCCTCGGTGGTCTTCTTCACCCAGCGCTTCCACCCGAACGTCACCGGTTTCCTCGCCTCGACCGCGGCGGCCGGCGGCTGGCAGCACGCCCGCGCCACCATGTTCGCGTCGATCTTCCAGCCCGGGAACCCGTACGGCGACTCGACCTGGCGGCGAAAGCGCGGCGCGCTCTGGGACATCGGCCCGCACGCGTTGTCGCTGATCCTGCCGGTGCTCGGCCGGGTCACCCGGGTCGCCGCGATGGACGGCCCGAGCGGCCTGGTGCACCTGCTGCTCACCCACGACGGCGGCGCGACCAGTTCGCTCTCGCTCACCCTGGACGCGCCGTCCGAGGCGGTCACCCGGGATTTCGTCTTCTTCGGCGAGAACGGCACCGAGACCGTCCCGCCCGGCGACGGCAGCGCGCTCCAGGCGTTCGGCGCCGCGCTCGACCAGCTGCTGGAGGAGGTCGACGCGGGCACCCGCGACCACCGCTGCGACGTGCGGTTCGGCCGCGAGGTGGTGGCGGTGCTGGACGCCGCGCAGACCGCCCGCGCCCAGGGCCGCACCGTCGAGATGTAAGGAAGGGCCCCTTCTTAACGCCTCCGGTAGAGGAGGGGCCCCCGCTTAACACCCACCGGTCAGGCGTCGGCCAGCGTGACCAGCGCCTCGCCCAGCTCGGTGGGGGTGTGGAACTCCTCGGCCGGCAGGGACCGCAGCGCCTGCAGCGCCTCGGTGTCGGCGCCGTTCTCCTGGCCCCAGCGGACCAGGTCCTCCCGCGAGACCGGGTAGTCGAGCCCGGCCAGGAACTCCCGCAACTGCGCACCGGTGACGGTCATGCCGCCCGGCTACCCACTGAGCCCGGCACCATGCCCGCCGGCGGGTGCGGCCCGGGTCCGCCGTACGCCCGCCGCCGGACCCAGCGGCGGCGGTTTGTCCCGGCGGGCCCCGGGTAGCCGCTGACATGCTGGTACAGCGGCTCGGCGCGCCGAGCGACTTCGACCCCTTGCTGGACCGCGTGCGGGACGCCCGGGTGGTGATGATCGGTGAGGCGACGCACGGCAGCTACGACTACTACCGGCTGCGGGAGCAGTTGACCCGGCGGCTCATCGCCGAACAGGGGTTCGACTTCGTGGCGGTGGAGGGGGACTGGCCGGACTGCGACCGGGTGCACCGGTCGGTGGTGGGCGCGCCGGACGGGCCGGCCGATCCGCTCGCCGCGCTGGAACGGTTCGAACGCTGGCCCACCTGGATGTGGGCGAACGCCGAGGTGGCCCGCTTCTGCCGCTGGCTGCGAGCGTGGAACCTGGAACGCCCCGAGGGGGAGCGGGCCGGCTTCCACGGGCTGGACGTGTATTCCCTCTGGGAGTCGATGCAGGCCATCTTCGACTACCTCGGTGAGGAGGATCCGGCCTCGCTGGAGGCGGCCCAGGAGGCGTACCGCTGCTTCGAGCCGTACGGCAAACGGGCCGAGGAGTACGGGACGGCCAGCCGGTTCGTCTCCGCCCGGTGCGAGGAGGAGGTGGTCCGGCTGCTGGCGCGTACCCGGGAACAGGCCGCCGCGGACGGCCCGGACCGCTTCTCGGCCTGGCAGAACGCGGAGGTGGTGGCCGGCGCGGAGCGGTACTACCGGGCCATGGTCGGCGGCGGCCCCGAGTCGTGGAACGTCCGTGACGTCCACATGGCCGACACGCTCGACCGGCTGCTCGACCGGTACGGGCCGGGCTCGCGGGGCATCGTGTGGGCGCACAACACGCACGTCGGCGATGCCCGGGCCACCGACATGGCGGCGGACGGCATGGTCAACATCGGGCAGCTCGGCCGGGAACGGCACGGCCGGGACGCGGTGGCGCTGATCGGCTTCGGCAGCTGGCGCGGCAGCGTGGTGGCCGCGCCGCGCTGGGGCTCACCGGCCGAGACGATGGTGGTCCCACCGGCGCGGGAGGGCTCGGTGGAGCATCGGCTGCACGAGCTGATGCCGGACCGGGCGGTGCTGGTCTTCGGCGGCGACGACCAGCCGGAATGGGTGACCGGCGAGGCGGACCACCGGGCCATCGGGGTGGTGTACGACCCGAGCTTCGAGTCCTGGGGCAACTACGTGCCGACCCGGCTGGGTGAACGCTACGACGCGTTCATCTGGTGCGACGAGGCCACAGCGCTGCACCCGCTGCCGACGTGCGTCACGCCCGGTGAGATGGAGACGTATCCGGCGGGTGTGTGACGGGTGGGGCCCCGCGGGGGCCCCACCCGTGCGGATCACACGTTCGCGTGCTGCTTCTCGGCGAGGTGGGCGCGCAGGCCCTCACCCTCGACGTCCACGTTGGGCAGGATCTTGTTCAGCCAGCGCGGCAGCCACCATGCGGCGTTGTTCAGCAGCGACATCACCGCCGGCACGATCGTCATCCGGACCACGAACGCGTCGATGGCGACACCGATCGCGAGCGCGAAGCCCATCGACTTGATGATCGGGTCCTCCAGGAAGACGAAGCCGCCGAACACCGAGATCATGATGAGCGCGGCGGCGGTGACCACCCGGGCGCCGTGCCCCATGCCGTTGATGGTGGCCTGCTGGGCGGTGTCGCCGTGCACGAAGTCCTCGCGCATCCGGGAGACCAGGAAGACCTCGTAGTCCATGGCCAGGCCGAACAGGATGCCGATGAGCAGGATCGGCAGGAAGCTGACCAGCGGGGCCGGGGTGTCCAGGCCGACCAGGTCGGCCAGGTGGCCCTGCTGGAACACCGCCACAGTGATGCCGAACGTGGCCGCCACGGTGAGCAGGAAGCCCAGCGCCGCCTTGACCGGCACCAGGATCGACCGGAACACCAGCATCAGCAGCAGGATCGACAGGCCCACCACCAGCAGCAGGTAGACCGGCAGCGCGTCGGAGAGCTTCTCCGACACGTCGATGCCGACAGCGGTGACGCCGGTGAGCAGCACGTCGGCGTTCTGGATGCCCGACACCTGCTTGCGGATGTCGTGCACCACCGTCTCGGTGGCCTCCTCGGTCGGCCCGGTCTTCGGGATCACCCCGATCAGCGCGGTACGCCCCGACGGGTCGACCTGCGGCGGGGCCACCGCCAGCACCCCGTCGGTCTTCTGGACCAGCGCGGTCACCTGCGGAATGGCGGCCTGGGTGGCCTGCGGCGAGTCGGCCGTCACCACGACCGCGAGCCGGCCGGTGAAGCCGGGGCCGAAGCCCTCGCGGATCAGATCGCTGCTGACCCGGGCCGGGGTGCCCTCGGCGGCGGCGGAGGCGTCCGGCAGCGCCAGGCGCATGTCCTGGGCCGGGATCGCGAGCAGGCCGAGGCCGAGCAGCCCGACCAGGATCACCGGGATGCGCAGTCTGGTCACCCACCGCGCCCAGCGGAAGCCGAAGCCGGAGCGGTCCTCCGAGCCGGTGGTCGGGTCCTCGACCGCCTTGCGGTCACGCAGCTTGCGCGGCAGCACCTTGTGTCCGGCGAAGCCGAGCAGCGCCGGAGCCAGCGTGATCGCCACCAGCACGGCCACTGTGACGGTGCCGGCGGCGGCCAGGCCCATCACGGTGAGGAACGGGATGCCCACCACGGCCAGGCCGGCGAGCGCCACCACGACCGTCGCGCCGGCGAAGACCACAGCCGAGCCGGCGGTGCCGACCGCACGGCCGACCGCCTCCTCCGGGGAGAGTCCGTCGAGCAGGTTCTGCCGGTGCCGGGAGGTGATGAACAGCGAGTAGTCGATGCCGACCGCGAGGCCGAGCATCAGCGCCAGGATCGGCGCGGTGCTGGTCAGCTCGACCGCGCCGCTGAGCGCGAACAGACCGGCCATGCCGACGCCGACGCCGATGAGCGCGTTCAGCATGGTCATCCCGGCCGCCACGAGCGAGCCGAACGTGATCACCAGAACGATCGCCGCGACCAGCACGCCGATCGCCTCGGTCGAGCCGACCTCCGGCTCACCGTTGAGCACCTCGCCGCCGGGGGCGATCTGCCAGCCCTGCGCCTCGGCCTGCGCGCCGACCTTCTCGTACGCGTCGCGCTGCTCGTCAGTCACCTCGTCCGCGCCGCCGGCGAACTGCACCTGGATCAGCGCGTACCGGCCGTCCGGGGTGAGCGCCTGCGCCTGGTACGGGTCGACCGCGCCGACCACGCCCGGGAGCGTGGCCGCCTCCTGCGTGACCTGCTTGACCACCGCCTGTCCGGCGGGTGAGGTCAGCGCGCCGTCCTGCGGCGCCTTGATCGCGATCGTGCCGGTGGCGCCGCTGGCCGCCGGGAAGCGGTCGGCGAGCAGGTCGATCGCCTTCTGCGACTCGGTGCCCGGCATGGTGAAGTTGCTCGCCGTCGGGCCCCTCAGCGTGGCCGCGGCCAGGCCGAGTCCGACGAGTACGACGAGCCAGACGACGGCGACGAGTCGCCGCCGGCGCAGGGATGCCCGGCCGAGCCGGTACAGCAGGGTCGCCATGGACCTTCCTTGTCCTCGGGGTTCGGATCAGGTGGTGACTTCGAGCGCGCGGTACGCCACGGCGAGCAGCGCGGGTCGCAGCTGGTCGTCGGGGATGTCCAGGAACTCACCGCAGGTCTCGGCGATGCCGGCGAGCACGACGAGCGCCGCGACGCGTGCCTCCGGACGGTCGGAGAAGCCGGAGAAGGCGGCGATGAGTTGTTCGGAGATCTGCTGGATGTGGGCGAACGCGGGCTGCTGGAGCAGGTCGGGGAACTCTCCCCGGAGCAGCGCGATCTCCCGGCGGAAGCGGACCGCCAGGTCGACGAAGCCGTCCGCGGCGACGCGTTGGGCCTCGGCGCCGGTGTGCGCGGCGATGCGGACGTCCAGCTCCTCCAGCATCGTGATGGCCGGGGCCATCAGCTCGCAGAGCAGGGCGTCCTTGCTGGCGAAGTGGTAGAGCACCGTCGCCTTGGAGCAGCCGACATCGCGGGCGATGTCCTGCAGCGAGGTGCCCTTGTACCCGGTGACGGCGAACCGGCGAGCGGCCGCGGCCAGCAGCTCGTCGTGGGTGGCGGTGGTGGGTCGCGCCATGTCCTCCAGCATGCCTGACCGATCGGTCAGGTGCTGACCGATCGGTCAGATCGCACGCGTGGCGTTCGCCACAGCGAACCGTTTTCGCAGGTCAGGCCGGTGGGCGGCCGTGTGTGCGGTCGTACTCGGCCCGGGCCGCGCTGATCGCCTCCCGGTGCCGCTCCGCCCAGCTCGTCAGCGCCACCAGCGACTCGTACAGCTCCCGGGCCATCGGCGTGGCGGTGTACTCCACCTTCGGCGGCACGGTGGGATGCACGTGCCGGTGAAGCAGCCCGTCCCGCTCCAGATTGCGCAGCGTCAGCGTGAGCATCCGGCGGCTGATCCCCTCCACCCGGCGCTCCAGCTCGGTGAAGCGGACCGGACCGGCCGAGGCGGCGATCAGGATGCCGATGGCCCACTTGCCGCCGACCCGGTCCAGCGCCTCCCGCACGGTGCAGGCGCTCGCCTGCACCGCCGCGTCCGGTCCGCACCGCTCCGACTCCGCCTCACCCACGCCCCCGATCGTCGCAGGTGCCGGCCGGTGCGGCGCGCCGGGCACCGTGTCGGGGTTGCCGAGCCGGGCCCGGCCCGGGATGGTGGTCCGATGGGCGCCGCCGACGAGACCCGGGCCGGAGTGTCGCTGACCAACCTCGACCAGCCGCTGTTCGACGGCGCCGGGGCGACCAAACGCGACCTGGTCGACTACCTCGACGCGATGGCTGACCGGATCCTGCCGGAACTGCGGGACCGGCCGCTGTCGGTGCTGCGGGTGCGGCCCGGCCAGGAGCCGTTCATGCAGAAGAACCTGCCGAAGTACACGCCCGGCTGGGTGCGCCGCACCGAGGTGTGGGCGGAGGCGTCGCACCGGCGGATCTCGTACGCGCTCTGCGACGACCGGCGGACGCTGCTCTGGTTCGCCAACCAGCGGGCGGTGGAGTACCACCCGACGCTGGCCCGCGCCGGTGCGCCCGAGCACCCGTCCCACCTGGTGCTCGACCTGGACCCGCCGGAGGGGGACGCGTTCGGCGCCGTGGTGCGGGTCGCCCTGCTGGTCCAGCAGGCGCTCGCCGACGCCGGGCTCGCCGGCGCGGTGAAGACGAGCGGCGCCAAGGGGCTGCACGTGGTCGTGCCGGTGGACCCGGCCACCACCGCGGAGGAGGCCGCCGCCGCGACCCGCGCTCTCGCCGTCCGTACCGAACGGCTCGACCCGGCGGCCGCGACCACCGCGTTCATCGTCGCCGACCGCGGCGGCCGCGTCTTCGTCGACTCCACCCGGGCGTACGGCGCGACTGTGGTGGCCGCCTACAGCCCCCGGATCCGGCCCGGCGCCCCGGTGTCGTACCCGGTGGGCTGGACCGATCTGGAGAGCGCGACCCCGGCCGACTTCACCGTGCGGACCGTGCCGGGCCTGCTGGGGGACCGGGATCCCTGGGCGGAGGCGCTGCCCGCGCCGCAGCGCCTGCCGGCGGACCTGGTCGAGCAGGGGCGGACCATCCCGGTTGCCCGGGTGCAGGCGATGCACGAGGGCAAGCGCCGCGCCAAGGCCCGCCGCGAGGCCGGGTGACGCCGGTCCGCGTCAGTGGCGCCGGGTCGCCGTCGCCGGTGGCCGCTTGCCCCAGGTGAACGCGATGAGCACCACTGCCAGCGCCCAGGTGACGATCATCGTCCAGATCGGGCGGGTCTCGGTGGCCGCGCCGACGAACCCGCCGATCGCGTAGCTGACCAGGCAGAGCAGGCCGGTCGCGGCGAGCCGCCCGGCCGCGCTGCGGCCCTCCGGCTCGAACACCCAGTCGGCGATGCCCTTCGTGGTGCGCAGCACTGTGCCGGTCTGGTACGACGTGGCGGTCTGCACGCCGAACGTGCGGACGACGAGCCCGCCGAGGATGCCGACCGGGAACGCCAGCAGCGCGGTCAGGATCGTGCGCTCGGTCAGCGAGTCCCGCCCCGAGTCGAGGGACCGGTCCACCAGCCCCCAGAGCACGAGCAGCGCCAGCATGGCGAGCAGTTCCATGCCCGGCGGGGTGAGCGGTCCGGCCGGGCGCACGCGGCGGATCCCGGCGCCGAGCAGGCCGCCCAGGCCGAACGCGACAAGTGACGCCAGCGCGGACGGCCACGCCGGCAGGTGATCGGCGGCACCCATTCCGACGAACGCCACGTTGCCGGTCTGAATACCCACGAACACCTTGTACTTGAGGAACGAGAAGGCGTCTACCACACCGGCGAGGCCGGTGGAGAGCGCAAGTGCCAGAAACGGTATGTGGAAGTCGTATTCCCCCACCCGCCAGCGATCCTCCGCGTTATTGGACATCGCCCTCCCTACCCCTCGTTCCGCCCGTTAAACCGTTGCGGCCCGCGATGCGCAGAAGTGCCGGGAAAAGTGTTTCCTGTCGTTTCCGGTGAATGGCGCGATCGCGTTATTCACCAATGGCATCCGGTTCGGCAGCATCGCAATTGCGTCTCGACGGCGAGACTCGAAGCCGAAGGAGGCCGAGCGCATGTTCGTGCTCCCCGTCGCCAGAATCCGCGTCACGTTCTATTCGATCGCGGCGCTGGCCGTCGCCGGGGTCGCCACGGATGCTCCGGTCTGGAGCATCGCGGCGTCGCTGTTCCTCTGTGTCGCGATTCCGCTCGCAGTGGCCTTTCAGAGCCCGGAACACCTGCGGGCGTTGTTCGTCCCGTCCCGGGCCGCCGAATCGGCGGTCCACACCCGGAAGGAAATCCGTCATGCCCCGATCCAATGACCGTGCCGGAATGGGATCATCGCCCAAGGACCACCAGATGGTCGGCACGGTCCCGCGGAATCCGGCGATCGACCAGTCACACCCCGACCTGGTGCATCCGCCGTCGACAGACAACGGGCTCATGCCGAACCTGGTGTTCCCGTTCTCGCTGGCGCACACCCGGCAGGAGAGCGGCGGCTGGACCCGGGAGGTCACCAACCGACTCCTGCCGATCGCCCACGACCTGGCGATCGTGAACATGAAGCTCAACCCCGGGGCGTACCGGGAACTGCACTGGCACATCCAGTCCGAGTGGGCCTTCGTCCTCACCGGCAGCTGCCGGATCGCCGCCGTGGACCAGGAGGGCCGCAACTTCCTGGAGGACGTCAAGGCCGGCGACCTCTGGTACTTCCCGGCCGGCATCCCGCACCACATCCAGGCTTACGACGAGGGCGTGGAGTTCCTGCTCGTCTTCGACGACGGCTGCTACTCCGAGGACGCCACGTTCCAGCTCACGGACTTCTTCTCGCACGTGCCGAAGGAGGTCATCGCCAAGAACTTCGGCTGGACGATGCAGCAGATGGCCAACTTCCCGCCGGAGTCCGAGCGGTACATCTTCCCGGGGCAGAGCCCGCCGCCGCTGGCCGAGGACCGGGTCTTCAGCCCCACCGGCGACGTGCCCCGGACGTTCAAGCACAGCCTGCTCGCCCAGACGCCGGAGAAGTTCGAGGGCGGCAGCGTACGCATCGCCGACTCGAGCAACTTCGCCGCGGCGATCACCACCACGGTCGCCATGGTGGAGATCGAACCCGGCGCGATGCGGGAACTGCACTGGCACCCGAACGGCGCGGAGATGCAGTACGTGATCTCGGGCAAGGGACGCATGGGCGTCTTCGCCAACCACGGCACCGCGCGCACCTTCAACATGGAGACCGGCGACGTCGGCTACGTGCCGATCTCGATGGGCCACTACATCGAGAACATCGGTGACAAACCCTTCGTCTACCTGGAGCTGTTCCGGACCGCGAAGTTCGAGGACGTGTCGCTCGCCCAGTGGCTGGCCAACGTCCCGCCGGAGGTGGTCGCGGACACGATCAACGTGCCACGCGAGCTGATCGAGGCCCTTCCGAAGACGAAGAGCCCGCTGCAACGGCACTGAGAACGCGATGCCGAGCGCGGACGCCGCGACCCTGTGGTGTCCGCGCTCCGCGCCGCATTCCTCAACCTTCGTCCCGCGACTCCCAGACCAGCGCCAGCTCCACCCGGTTGTGGACGCCGAGCTTCGCGTAGATCGACCGCAGGTGGGTGTCGACGGTGTGGAACGAGACGAACAGGTCCCGGGCCGCCTCCTGCTTCGTCATGCCGACCGCGAGCAGTTCGGCCACCCGCACCTCGGCGGGGGTCAGCGCGGCCACGGCCGGGCGGCAGGCGTCGTCTCCCGTCGTGCCGTCGGGCTCCGGCGTCCCGTCCCCGGCGACGCCGGCACCCATCCGGGTGTACATCGCGGCGCACTCGGCGAGCAGGCCGGGCGCCTCCGCCGGCGGCAGCCCGGGCGACCGCGCCAGGTCGTGCAGCGCGCCGGCCAGGGCCGGCCGGGCGGAGGTGGTGCGGAGCAGCCGTACCGCCGCGCGCAGCGCCGCCGGATCATCGGTCAGCAGCCCGTCGACCTGGTGCGCCACCCCGCGCCAGAGCGCGTTGTTCGCCATCCCGGCGGCCCGCTTCAGGTGGTCGGCGAGGATCTCGGCCCGCTGCCGGTCACCCAGCGCCAGTGCCGCGCGGACCAGCCGCGGGCCGTGGTGCGGCACCAGCAGCAGGGGAGCCATCGAGCGGTCCGGCATGGCCAACGCGGCCCCCAGGAGCGCGGCGTGCCGGCCCGGTTCCGGGTCGCCCGCGGCGGCACAGCCCAGACGGAACCACTGCATGTCGTCGGGCCAGCCCACCGTGGGGCGTTCGTCCGCCAGCAGCTTCCGGGCCGCGGCCACCTCACCCCGGCGCAGCAGCACCTCCACGACCGTGGCGAGCAGGTCCACCCGGGCCTGCGCCGGCAGGGCGACACCGCGTTCGGCCAACGCGAGGCGGGCCCGCGCCTCGGCCTCGGCCAGCTCGCCGGTGCTCAGCCGCAGGACGCAGTCCAGCGCGGTCACCAGCGGCTGCGCCACCGCGCCCAGCGTGTCGATCTCCCCGGCGACGCCGTCGAGCGCGGTCGCCGCGTCGACGTACCGGCCGAGCGCGATCTGGTTCGCCACCCGGTCGACGCGCAGGAAGATCGCCTGGGTACGGGCAGCCGGCTCGCCCGCGTCCACCTCCCGCAGGATCCGCGCGGCGCGGGGCAGGTCGCCGGTGGCGGTGGCCCGGGACGCGTTCGCCAGGGCCAGCCGGATACCGCCGCCGGGGGAGGGGCTGCGCTCGTGCGCCCGCTCCGCCGCCGCCACCAGCTCGGCGGCGTCGGGATGCCCGAACCGGGCCGCCAGCGGCGCCAGCATGGTGAGCGTCCAGCTCCGCCCGGCGGCGTCCAGCTCCTGGTTCAGCGCCCGCCCGAGGTACGTCAGGGACAGCGAGGGGCGCTGCGTCGCGTAGTAGGCCCCGAGCCACCCGAGCAGCATCGCCCGCTGCCGTGGCCCGTACCTGTCGGCGGCGACCTCCCGGTGCAGCATGCGCAGCGTCTCGTCCAACCGGCCGGCCAGGTAGAGGTTGTCGGCGACGTCGACCAGCCAGGCCAGGCGCTCGTCGGCCGGGCCCGGTGCCGGGGCGGCCAGCAGCAGGTCCGCGGCGAGGCTGGGTCCGACCGCCGGGTCGGCCGCCAGCCGCGTGGCGAGCGCCCGGGCGGACCGGCTCACCGCCGGCAGGACCCGCAGGAGCTGCCGGGCGGCCTGGGCCGGGCGTCCGGCGTCGGCGAGCACCTCGGCGGCCGCCTCGCGCAGCGCCTGGCGCACCGAGGCCGGCGTGTCCCGCAGGACGTCGTCGCGCAGCGCGATCGAGGCCAGTCGCAGCCCGGCCGCGGTGTCGACGAGGAACCCGCGCGCGATCAGCTCCTCCACCGTCGCGTCGACCGGCTCGTCCGGCGTGGTGCCGGTGCGAACGGCCACCGCTTCGAGGAACCACAGGCCGCAGGGGGCGTCCGCGACGGCGACGCCGCGCAGGACCCACCGCTGCGCAGTGGTGAGCGACGAGGGTACGCCGGTGTGCATCTTGGGACGGTTGGTCAACGGCGTCTCGGGCAACTGGCTCACCTTCGCAGGTGCTGGGTTTCGACCCGTTCACCGCGAGGTTAGCCAGCTCACGACCTGCTCATCCCCGAATCGGGGGACAAAGGTGAGGGCGGCTCCGGATCTCCGGTGCGGGCCGCTAGATGACGCGGCGCCGGACCCGCCACACCACCACACCGACCAGGATCGCCGCGACGGTGACGAACACTGCCGCCTCGATGAGCTGGAACGTCCAGAACCGGTCCGCCGGGTGGTAGACCCCGAACTGCTGGACGCCGCGCGCGTGCAGGAACTGGTTGAGGTTGGTGCCGGCCCGGTCGGCGGCGTCCGCCAGCTCGGCGTACTCGGCCCCGCTCAGCCGCCGCCCGGTGGCGTCGGCGTAGCCGCGCTCGATCACCCAGTCGGCGACGCCCGGCAGGTGCCCCGCCCGGTCCGTCGAACCGCCGGCGGGGACCGGCTCCATGGTGGTGAGCGGCGTGGCGTACGCGGGACGGGCCAACAGCCCCACCGACATCCGGGCGGCGAGGAACGCCCCGAACGCGACGCCGAACGCGGGCAGGCTGCGCCGCAGGATCGCCCCCGCGGCGGTGGCGACACCGAACGCGAACAACGCGTACGCCACCGGGACGAGTCCTTCCAGGTCGAAGGCGTCGTACTGGAACCGCCCCTCCCACGCGTCGAACGGCTGACGGAACCAGGTGAGCACCGCTGTGAACACCCCGGTGAGCGCGACGGTGACGCCGGCCAGTGCCGCGAGCTTTGCCGCCAGCCAGCGCATCCGCGGCACGGCCTGCGTCCAGGCGAGCTGCCAGGTGCCGTCCTCCAGTTCGCGCGCCAGCAGCGGTGCGCCGAGGAACGCGCCGATGACGACGGGGACCAGGTAGAAGGCCGCCAGGAGGTTCTCGACGTACCCGTACCTCTCGTCGAGCCGGCGGAAGGAGGCCGTGCAGGCCGTGTCGACGCCGGCCTGTCCCGCGCACCGGGCGGGACCGCCGGGGAACAGGTCGTGGGCCTGCGTCCCGAGAACGAGCAGGGCGACGCCGAACACGCCGACGAGCAGACCCAGGACGCAGACCTCGGTCCGGTGCTGGCGCCAGATCAACCACGTCACGCCGGCACCCCCGAGGTGACCGCGGCGCCCGGCTCGGACGGCCGGCGCAGGTACGCCAGCACCAGATCCTCAAGCGCGACCGGCTGGGCCTGCCACCCGGGCGCGGCCGGGAGCCCGCCGTCACGTACCAGCAGGGTCGTGTGCCTGTCGCTGTGGACGGCCTCCACGACGGTGCCGGCCCGGTCGAGGTCGTCGGCCGTGCGCGGGCCGACGAGCAGCCGGTGCTCGGCGAGAAGGGTGTCGATGTCACCGGTGAGCGTGACCCGGCCCTGGTTGAGCACGACCAGGTGGTCGCAGACGCGCTCCAGCTCGTGCACGACGTGGGAGGAGAACAGGACGGTCACCCCGCCCTCGGCCACCGCGCCCATGAGGACCTGGAGGAACTCGTGCCGGGCCAGCGGGTCGAGGCTGGCCACCGGCTCGTCGAGGACGAGCAGGTCCGGCCGCTTCGCCAGCGCCAGGGCCAACGCGACCTGGGCCTGCTGCCCGCCGGAGAGCGTGCCGGCCCTGCGGTCGAGCGGTATGCCCAGCTTCGCCAGCCGGCGCTCGGCCAACCCCTGGTCGAAGCGGAGGTTGCAGGCCCGGCCGAAGCGGAGCATCTCGGCGACTGTGAAGCGCTTGTACAGCGGGTGGTCCTGGGCCAGGAACCCGATCCGGGACAGCGTCTGCGGGGTGCTCGCAGTGACGTCCCGGCCGAGGACCTCCACCGTGCCGGTGCTCGGTGCCAGCAACCCGACGACCAGGCGCAGCAGCGTGGTCTTGCCCGCGCCGTTCGGCCCGACCAGGGCGATCACGCCGCCCGCCGGCAGCGCCAGGGTGCAGTCACGCAGCGCCCAGCCCTTCCGGTACCGCTTGCCCGCACCGTCGGTGCGCAGCGCGAACCCGGTCGCTGTCACGCCACGTCCTCGTTCCTCGTCTGCTGGTGGACGGAGGTGAAGAGCGCGTCGACCGCCTGTTCGTCGAGGCCGGCCGCGTAGGCGCGGCGCAACCAGGTCTCCAGGCCGCGGCGCAGCGACGTGTACGTCGACGCCGACATCACGGCCGACTGCTGTGCGTTGACGAACGTGCCCTGGCCGGGCCGGCCGGTGACCAGGTTCTCCTGCTCCATCTGCCGGTACGCCTTGGCGACGGTGTTCGGATTGATCGCCAGGTCCTCGACCACCTCGCGGATGAGCGGGAGGCGGTCACCGGGTTGGAGGAAGCCCAGCAGCACCGCCTGCCGGACCTGCTGGACGAGTTGCAGGTACGGCGGCACGCCGGAGTGGGTGTCGAGCCGGAAGACGAACACGGTGCTCCTCACTGCTTTACTAGTAACGTAGTAAAGCAGTGGATCGGTGGTCAAGGGAGCCGGCGCGCCCGGAAACGGAACGAGCCCGGCAGCCAGGGCGGCTGTCGGGCTCGTGAAGGTCTCTTGGTGCGATTTCTTAGCAAGTGTGCCCCCGGCAGGATTCGAACCTGCGCTCCCGCCTCCGGAGGGCGGTGAGAGTCATGGCCGCGCCATACGGCTGAGCTGCGAGAGGGCTGGCAGTCGTGGGGCAGGGCGGGCAGCTTTGGCACGCATGTGGCACGAGACTCCTCTGGGATTTTGCCGTGTCAGTCGAACACGGACACGGCTTGCCGCGCCAGAGCAGCGGTCAGCGGCGAGGAAGCGCTCGGTCCGCCTAAGCCCTTTCGCGTTGTCATGCCGGCTAGCTTTTCGTTCACATGGTCTTGTCCGACGTCTATCTGATAGACAGCAGCCCCCGACGGCGCCCAGCGCCTGCCATGATGGAGCCTCACGGCTTGGTGGAGGTGGAGCCCATGTTGTTCCGGGTGCAGGAGAAGGGCGAGCCTCTGGCTGGACCGCCAAGGCGCGGGTTCGTCCTGCTTCGCCGAGACAATTGGGACGATTGGGGGTACAAGACCACCTTCACCGTCGAGATATTCCTTGAGGATGGGCGAGTTGTCGATCTCGGTCCGGTAAAAATCCTGACCAAGGGCCAAGAAGGCGGATTTACGCCCATCCAGCGCACGTTTAATCAACTTGATAACAATTATTGTTCGCTGGGTCAGTCACTGTCCTACTACGAAACGCTCCATGCTTTGGGGTCGGAAATTACGCGGGAGGTCCTGCGGGGACTCCGGGATGTGGTGTTCCAGCCATCAATCCGTGAGGAGTTCATTGAAGAGGAGGGATTTGAGGTTTCCCTCGAACGCTTCAGTAGTTCGGCCCGCGCCATCGAGGATGCCGCGCCCCTCTTTCGTAATGCATTCCAACTCCCGTCACCAAAAGATTCTCCGCCGCTCAGATTCTCCTTTCTTTCGAGCGTCGGCGGATCAGAATTTACTACGAAGTTTGCGTATAACGACCTCAAGGAAATCCCTTCCCGGATAAACGCGATTATCGGCTACAACGGCACGGGGAAAACCCGCCTTCTCGCCAACCTGGCATGGGTTGCCAACGCGAACTTGGATGAACGTGAACACCATAGGTTCGCAATGGAGTTCGGTAGAATAGTCACCCCTCAGAAGTTGCGCTTCGGTGCAGTTCTGGCCATCTCCTATAGTGCTTTCGATACATTCGAGGTCCCTGGTCGAGATGCGTTGGAGAGAGAGAGGATCGCGCGATCGGGAGATCTTTGGGGATACGTCTACTGCGGTCTTCGGAAGTTCTCTAATGAACAAAAGCGCCAGACCGACCGTCCGCTCTCGGGTTCAGACGCTCATACTCTTAAGAGCATTGGCGAGATTTCTCACGACTTCTTCGAGGCGTTGCGCCGAACGGAGGATGAGCCGAGGAGGAGCTTACTCGACGCAGCTTTGGAGCCGATCGAGGAGGAGCCTTCCTTTGGAAGGCTGGGCGTGTCGCCCCGACTTCTTCACGAGAAGACCTTCCGCAGTCAGATATTTCCATCGCTAAGTACTGGTCACAAAATCGTTCTGAATATCGTCGTTCACCTTGCAGCGCACTTGGAGCGTAAATCGCTGGTTCTTATTGACGAGCCGGAAAGTCACCTTCACCCACCACTGTTGGCTGCATTGCTCAAGAGCATAAATGTCCTGCTGGAGCGGAGGGATAGCTATGCAGTGATAGCGACCCATTCGCCTGTGGTGCTTCAGGAAGTTCCACGCCGCTATGTGCGCGTGCTTCGAAGAAATGTCCAACAAACGTTCGTGCATGAACCCGAGATCGAGACTTTCGGTGAGAATGTTGGAACACTAACTCGCCATGTATTCGACCTCGATAGCTCAAGCACTGATTATCACTCGATTCTTGAACAGTTGAGCAAAAATCATACCATTCAAGAGATAGATGAGATGTTTGGTGGCGAGGGAATGAGCGCCCAGGCTCGTGCATACGTCAGGGGTGTTCAGCGATCTCGGGAGCTGGATTAGTGTACAACCTCACCCCTCCTGATCGTGACGATATGGCTGACTATGTGCGTGTCGCTGATGGCCGCCGGTCAACCGAGGCCCGTCAAACCCTGCGTATGGCTATTCCTTCTGTGGCGGACGCTTACAAGTCGTACGAAGGGGCGATGAAGCATGGTGCACACATTGATCCGATCACTGTCTCGGATGACCTGAAGAAGGAGCTCCTGGCCAACTATGACGCCTTGAACGAGGGTCGCGTCCTGAACGAACTCAGGCAGGAACTCCTCCAGTCCATCACTCGCAAAGGGCAATGCCCGCTGTGCGGCCGCGGACGAGTGTATACGCTTGACCATTACCTACCGAAAGGCAACTACCCAGAGTTCAGCATACTTTCCAAAAATCTCGTACCGGCCTGCTATCGCTGCAACAACAAGAAGTTGGACAGGATGCATAGTCCTGGCGATGCCAGGTTCCTGCACCCTTATTTTGATAAGCTGCCAAGTCAGCCGATACTCGCGGCCCATGTCGATGTCGGATCAGAAGTTTCAGCAATATTTAGCATCGTCGATCACCCTGCGGTCTCGCCCGAACTGATCCGAAATGCGCGCTATCACTTCAGGACTCTTAGTCTAGGCGATACCTACATCCTGGATGCCGCAGCAGAGCTGACTGAGATGCACGGGCAGCTATGCGACGTGTACGGCCCTGATGAGAACTCATTCGAGGTCCAACGGTGGCTGAGTGCGCGGTATGCCAGCATCGCTCAGGCCCGTGGGTTGAACGACTGGAAGACGGCCCTCTACTGGTCACTCGCCGCACACCACGATTTCTGTTCTGGGGGATTCGAGGCCATCGGCAACTATCCGACTTGATTATCCGTTGCAGTTGCCTGCATAGCCCAACTCGCCGGTGCTCATAATCACTCCGACCGCCCCGGCGGCCCGGAATCTTCGACCACTCGCGTAGCCCATCACCCGCACTCCAGCCGCCCGCGCAGCACCAACCTAGACGCAGACCCTAGCTGCCAGGCCATGCTTTCCACACGTCCGAGAGGATGTCGCTGAGTTTGGACCTGGCAGGGGTCCAGCCGAGAAGGGCTTGGGCGCGGCTGATGTCAGCGATCAGGTTTGGCGGCTCGGGCTTGGGTTGCTGGCGGTGGACGGTCACCGAGTGGCCGGTGATCTGCTCGGCGGTGGCTACCACCGCGGCCATGCTCGTTCCGGTCCCGGAGCCGAGGTTGATGGTCGGGCAGACGCCGGGGGAGCAGGCGGCCAGGCCCTGCCGGATGGCAGTAGCGACGTCGGCGACGTGGACGAAGTCCCTGACTGCTGATCCGTCGCCATTGAGGGTGACGTGGTCGAGCTGGCCGCTGATCGCACGGAAGACGTTCGGGATGATCCGTGCGCGGTCGGTGTCGGTGACCCCGTCGACGGCTCCGGCGATGTTGAAGGGCCGAACGGTGATCGCCCCGATTGCCCCGGTCGCCGCGTAGGCAGCGACCATGTGCTCTGCGGCGACTTTCGAAGCCGCGTATGGGCTCTCGGGGTGCGGGGGGAGGTCTTCGGAGAGCGCGCCTTGGTGCTGCGATCCGTAGACGATGTTGGTGGAGGTGAAAACCAGGGCGACGGGGTCGGTGGTCGTCCGCACGGTGTCGAGAGCCATAAGCAGGTTCAGGGTGCCGGTCTCGTTGACGTCGAAGTAGCTCAGCGGGTCGGCGAACGAGTCCCGGCCGCTGGTCAAGGCAGCCAGATGAACAACTCCCTCGTACCCGCCTTCCTTGACGATCTGGGCGACCCGGGCGCGGTCTCGGATGTCTCCCGTCACGATCGCGACATCAGCCGATGGCTTGCGGTTCCCGTGGCCCCGGCTCATGACGGTGACCCGGTGTCCGGCGGCGAGCAGGTCACGGGCGACGGCGCGGCCGAGAAATCCGAGGCCACCGGTTACCAGTACGTGCACGTCAGCCTCTCCCCAGGATCGTACGGCGGTGCTCCCACGCGAGCTGGATGCAGCCGGCCGCCGCCGGAGCTAGCCGCCCGCTGGCGGTCAGTTCGTCGATGGTGTGGCGGGTGAATGGCAGTGCCGACGTGGGCCGCACCCGCCCGGTCTTCACCACGGTCCCCTCGTCGTTGGCGCTGACCATGTCGGCGAATAGGCGGTCATAGGTGGGGCCATCGAACACCGCTACGGTCAAGATTTCGCCCCAGAGAGTGAGGGCGTCGAGAGCGACGCCGAGGCAGAAGACTCGTATCCCACCCGCCGCGTAGTCGCGTTGGAAGCTTGCCAGCGGCTCGGCGGTGTAATCCGCCGGCTCACCGTCACCACCGTGCTCGGCCGTGCCGAGAAATTCCTCGCTGTACTCCCGCATCATGTTGCGCCACAGGTCGAAGTCGGCCGCTAAGGCCGCAGGTAGGACGCTCGACGGCTGGAAAACCCCCGCCGGCATGATGTGCAGCATTCCCCCAGCCACGGCTACGTTGCCGGCCGCCCGGTTGTGCAGCACGAAGGACACCCCGTCTTCGTCCACCCGTAGGGTGAGCGTGTCGGTTGACGGTGCCGTCGGCCGACGGCTCGGCGTGAACGGGTCACCGACAAGCCGCCGAAAGCCCAGGTTCCGCCAGGACGCCGGCAGGACGCCGCTTCCGTCGCCGGCAACGTGGTACATCGCCATCTCGTGCGCGAGCGCCTCTGAGACGTCGACACCACCGAAGTACGTGCCGGTGGTGAAGGTGAGTGCTTGGTCGGGCTGGCTCCAGTCGACTCCCGCGAGATGCCAGGCGAGCCGGTTCTCAAAGAGCCGGGGCTGTTCGACGTCCCGCAGGGCGAGGCTGTAGCGCTGGTGGCGCCGTCCGTCCGACGCCAACGGCCGTACGCAGGCCGACGCGTCTTCGGTACCGGTGACGGCAGGGGTGGTCTCTTCCGGCGCGAGGTCGATGCCGAACTGCGTCAACTCGATGGGGGTCGACGGCAGCCATTCCGGTGGCGCGATCAGGCCAGTGTCGCCTACCCGGTCCTTCGCGTCGTAGAGCCGCGCTGCCTCCCGCGCGAGCTGCACCCGGTGGACGTTCAGCTTCCGGCGGACAGCCCGCCACTCTTCCTGGCTTTCCTCGGCGTGCGGGTGAGACTCGGATTCCTGGTGGATCGCGAAACCTCCAGAGTCGTTCTCGGGACTATCGCGTTGCTGCGGCGTGACGCGCTGCCGCGTCAGGCCAAGATCCTGCACCGATACACCGAAGTGCTCGGCGAGGAGCTGTCGGTAGAGCGCCGACGGGAACGTGATTCCCCGCTCCCACCTGCTCACCTGGTTGGCGGTGACGGCCAACCGCTTCCCGCGCCCCGCCCCAAGGTGATTGAGCCCGTCCGCCACGTCCTGCTGAGTCTCACCCGCAGCGTCGCGGAGGTTGTAGAGCGCGAAATTCGGGGTGGCATCTCTGGCGCGAGCAGGCATAGCCGCCCTCCTTTGCTGGCGTAGGCACCGGGACGCGCACCACCCGTGCCTAGTTGATGCCTAGTGAACGGCGCTTACTCGCCTGTTGAACGGCGTTTGGATGTGCGTCCGGAACTGGTGTCCTTGTCGCCATGACCGACATCGACCGCGATCCGCTCGACGGCATCCGCGAGCCGCCGTACCTCGGCGTGGAGCTGATCCAGCCGCGCGAGCACCAACGAGGAACCGTCCGTCTGTCCCGCCTTCCCGCTGCCGCTCGGCGGTGCGGACCCCGTCAGCACGGCTCGGAGGTAGTCGTCCGGCCAGCCGAGAGCCTGAGAGATTGCAGCGAGCGTGCGAGCGGACCGCTTGCGAGTCGCGGTCGCGTATTGCAGCTCACGCAGGGTCGCAACCGACACCTTCGATCGCTCGGCCAACTCCTGCTGGGTCATCGGCAACTCGGTCATCCGGCTGTTCATGGCACTGGCTACCGCCTGCCAATCCTCCACCGACTGCCTCCCTGTCTGACTGCCTGATCCGCTGATCCTAGTTCCTCCACCCTCGTTGACACCGCACAACATCAGCGCTAATTTTAGCGCTGAAATCAGCTACGCCGCCGGTTGGTCCCGGGGAAGGCAGCGCTTCGCAGCGCTGCGCGCCCACGAGCCACCCGCGCACTTGGTCATTGAGAACTGAACAGCAGAAGCGCCGCGTAGATCCGTCTGCGGCATCCCCGCCTTGAGCCACACGGTGGCCGACCCCGGTGTCTTCCCGGGCGAGCGGGGCGAGCGGGCCGGATCCGGCGCGCGGCATGGACTTCTGCCTCTTGATTTCTGTTCGTCCCGGGCGCGGCCGGTCTGGTCGCGCCCCGGGGCTTTCCCGACTTCAGCGACTCTCCCGGAGGTTTCCCGTGAGGAAGCACCTTGCCCCCGTGGCCGCCGAGCCGACCGCCGCCGACCTGGCCGCGATCGACACGGAGTGGCCGCTGATCGCCGCCGAGCTGGACGTGCTCGACGCCGAGATCACGATGCTCTACGCCGAGGACCACGGCGGCCCGACCGTTCTGGACTGGCGGCGGTTGCGCCGGGCCGAGGCCCGGGTCACCCGCGCCGCCGCCGACCTGAGCACCCGCACCGACCCGCACCGCGCGGCCTGATGTCCCGCATCCGCGCCGCCTTCCACGATCCGGACGGAGCGCGGTACGGCATCCCCACCTACTGGTGGCGCGGTGCCCCGCCCGGCTACGCCACCCGCCGCCAACTCCGCGCTGCCGGGCTGCGTCCCGGTGGTCAGCCGGTCGCCGCTCAGATCCTCTGGGCCGGGGTCGGCGGCATCCGCGCCGCCTACCTGTACCGGCTGGACCTGGCCGCCCCGAAGCGCACCGCCACCCCCGCCCAACTCCGCGCGGTCCGCGCCGCGCTGCTCGCCCGCCGTACCTGCCCGACCTGCCGGCAGGTACGCGGCTACTACATCCCGCGCTCGCTCGGCGAATGCCTGAGCTGCGTATACCCGTTGGAGGTTGCCGCGTGACCCCCCGCACCTACACCCACCCGAGCGTCCTGGACGGCATCGCCGCCGGGGCGTCGTGGGCCGACCCGACCATGGATCCCACCGCCATCGACTGGACGCCCCGCCGGACCGCCGCCGCCATCCCGTTCCCGCTCGTGGACGGGCGGCCGGTCAACCCGTACGCCCCGACCGGCATCCGCTACGGCCGCAACGAGCTGGGCCACTGGGGGGAGCAGCAGTGCGCCGACGCGATCGTCACCGCCACCGACCGCTACGGCTGCCGCTGGCTGCTCATGGTCGAACGCTCCGACGGGCACGGATGGGCGCTGCCCGGCGGCTACGTCGACCCCGGCGAAGACCCGACCACCGCCGCGTACCGGGAACTGGCCGAGGAAACCGGCCTGATCGTCCGCAACCACGCCGACACCACCCTGCCGGCCCGCTACGTGCCCGACCCGCGCGCCTCGGATGAGGCGTGGATGGTCACCACCCCGGTTCGCATCCACCTCGGCGACGGCTGCCGCGGCCTGCCCGAGGTGACCGGCCACGACGACGCCCGCCGCGCCGCCTGGATCCCCGCCGACGACCTCTACGCCGTGGTGCGGCACCTGGCCGACACCTACAGCGGCGTCGTGTTCCCCGCCCACCGCGACCTCATCGCCCACGCCCTCACCCACTGACCGGAGGCCATTCGCCATGACTGCCCCCACGATCAACGGCACCCGCTACCCACAGCCGATCGAAGACCTGTTGCCCGCCGCCCGCGCGCTGGACCTGCCCGAGGGTGAGACGTTCCCGTCGCGCAACCGCCTCATGCGCGAGTTCCGCATCGGCGCACCCAAGGCCGGGGAACTCCTGGCCCTGCTCAAGGCCGAGCCCACCGCCCCTCCGGCCGACACCACCGCCCCGGACCCGGCCGCCGCGCCGGACGCACCCGAGCCCGCCGCACCCGCCGCGCCGGTCACGGTGGACCCGACGCCCGCCCCGGAGAGCGCGACGACCGAGCCGGACGACGAGGCCACGCCGGTCAGTCGCCCGGACACGCCCACCGCCGACGAGCCGGGCCGCCGTCCGGTGGTGTGGCCGGTGGTGCTGATGGCCCTCGGCGCGTTCGTGGCCGTGTGGTCCGGCTGGGTCGGGCTCGGGAAGCTCACCGGTTTCGGGAAGGTGGACCTGCTGCCCGGGATCGTGGAGCCGGGTTCGTGGGCCACCATCGACTCCGCGATCACCCTGCCGATCGGGGTAGAGGCGTACGCCGCGTACGCGCTGTACGTGTGGCTGTCCGGCAGGGTGCCGACCCGGGCGCGCACGTTCGCCAAGTGGTCGGCGCTGGCGTCCCTCGCGGTCGGCGCGCTCGGCCAGGTCGCCTACCACCTGCTCACCGCCTACGACGTCACCGCCGCCCCATGGTGGATCACCACCCTCGTGTCCTGCCTCCCGGTCGCCGTGCTCGGCATGGGCGCCGCGCTCGCGCACCTCGTCCGAGAGGGCCACTGACATGCCCAAGAAGCGCAAGGCCACTGAGCAGGATCTGGCCAACATCGTCGCGGAATGGGCCGTCCGGGAGATCCACCGGAACGACAACACCCGCAAGGCGTTCCGCAGCCTGTCGCCCGAGGTGCAAGGCCAGATCCACGGGTGGGCCGCCGACGAGCGGCAGCGCCGCGCAGACGGCATCACCATCACCGACTGACTACGCCCGGCGGCACGGCCCCTCGGCCTAGGAACCGTGCCGTGCCGCCGGTCCACCCCCCTTCAGCCGTACCTACCGACCTCGGGAGATACCCCTCATGTTCGCAGATCCGACCGGCGCGCGTGCTGCCGTGTTCGCCGCCGTGTTCGCCGCGCTCTACGTCGCGCATCAGGTCGCCGATCACTGGGTGCAGACCCAGTGGCAGGCCGACTGCAAGAGCGAGCCGGGGTGGCTCGGCCGCCTGGCCTGCGCCGCGCACGTGGCCACCTACACCCTCACCGCCGCCGTCACCCTGACCACCGTCGTTCTGGCGACCGGGCTGCGCCTGGACCTGTGGGGCGTCGGGATCGGGCTGGCGGTGTCGGCGGTGTCGCACTACATCGCCGACCGGCGTACCCCGCTGCGCCGCCTGGCCGAGGTGCTCGGCAAAGACCCGCACTGGCTGACCCGAGGCGGCGGCCTCTACGCCCTCGACCAGTCCTGGCACTACGGCTTCCTGTTCATCGCCGCCCTGTTCTGCGCCGCCTAACCCCGCCCCCGCCGGCAGTCACCCCGCGAAGGAGACACCCCTGATGGCACGCATCTCGATCGGCCGATCCACCGGCCGCATCACCACCGGCACCTCAACGCTGTGGTGCCCGCCCTGCGGCAACGACAGCAACTGGCGCGACATCACCGCCGACGACCGGCGCACCTACGCCACCTGCGGCGACTGCGGCAACCGCGTCTCCGTCAAGAACTGACCCCCGCGCCCGGCGGCACGGCCCTGGCCTCGCAAACCGCGCCGTGCCGCCGGACCCCACCGATCCATGACCGGAGGAACCCCCATCATGACTGCCCCTGATGACGACCGTTTCGACTGGCAGGCCGCCGAAGCCGACCTGACCGACCCCACGGGCGGTGAGGGTGCCGAGGTGGTCGACCTGGACGACGCCCGCGCCCGCCGCACGCCCCGGCCGCGGCCCCCGGCCGACAACGACGCCCCGGACGCCGACGCCGACGATGCGGAGAGTGTGGACGACGGCCCGGACCGCGACGGCGGCCCGGTCGACACCGCCGACGACATCCCCCGTGAAGTGCTGGCCCGGCAGCGAGACCGCCGGCCGATCCTGGCCGACTGGGCGCGCTCCTGGCGCGCCTTCCGCGCCGCTGCCCGGCATCAGGTCAAGGACGCCGGATACGTCACCGCCTACCACGCAGTCAGGCTGCCGAAGTACGCGGCGAAGACCGCGCTCTACGCGCCGCTGGGCCTGTTCCGGGGTGCCGGGCGGGCGCTGCACTGGGCCAGCGCCGAGGAAGGCAACTGGCACCTACGGCAAGCCGCCGCGAGTCGGGGTGACGCGGACACGTGGATGAAGCTCGACGCCCGCCGCCAACGCCAGACCGTCTGGCGGTGGTGGGTACTCGCCGCCTCGGCCGCCGCCACCGTGGTCGGCGGGGTGGTGTTGGCGCTCGGTCCCGTCTGGTGGCGTTACGCCGCCCTCGTCCTGGTGGTGCCGCTGCTGGCCACCCTCGGCCGCCCGGCCGACAAGCCGCTCACCGACCGGGTGACCGAGGGCAACCGGTACCGCAAGCTCACCGCCGACCTGGTGCGCCGGGCGCTCACGTCGCTGCAAATGAGCGGCATCAACAGTGCGGTCGCCAAGGATCCGAAGGCGATCAGCTTCCCGGTGGACATCCACCGGGACGGCCCCGGCCACCTCGCCGTGGTCGACCTCCCGTACGGGGTGGAGGCCGCCGAGGTGGTCGCCCGCCGAGGCAAGCTGGCCTCGGCGATGCGGCTGCCGCTGGATCAGGTGTGGCCCGAGCCCGCCCCGGGTCACACCGGCCGCCTGGCGCTGTGGGTCGGCTACGAGCCTGCGTCGCAGATGAAGCAACCGCCGTGGCCGCTGCTGAGCAGCGCCGCGAAGGTGGACGTGTTCAAGGCGTTCCCGTTCGCCACCACCCCGCGTCTGGACGCCGTGAGCGTGGATCTGATGTTCCGCAACTTCCTGTTCGGCGGGCAGCCCGGCTCCGGGAAGACGTTCGCGTTGCGGGATCTGATCCTCGCCGCCGCCCTCGACCCCCGCGCCGAGATCCGAGGCTACGAACTCAAGGGGGTCGGGGACTTCGCCGTGCTTGAGCCGGTGATGGCCGAGTACGGCAACGGCTTCGATGACGACACCCTCGCCCGCTGCTTCGGCTTCATCGAATGGCTCTACGAGGAATGCCGCCGCCGCTCGAAGCGCATCGAGCACTACGCCAGGTTGGGCAAGGCACCCGAGAACAAGGTCACGCCCGAGCTGGCGTCGCTCAAGGGCTCCGGACTTCACCCCCTCGTCGCGTGGTTCGATGAGCTGCAAGAGCTGATGACCAGCAAGTACGGCAAAGACGCCGGGGAACTGCTGGAAAAGGTCATCAAGCTCGGCCGGGCGCTCGGCGTGATCATCATGATCGGCACGCAGATCCCCGACAAGGACAGCCTGCCCACCGGCATCACCCGCAACGTCAACAGCCGCTTCTGCCTGAGCGTGGCCGACCAGACCGCGAACGACATGATCCTGGGCACCTCGGCCTACAAGAACGGCTACCGCGCCACCGTCTTCCAGCCGGTCATTGAGGCCGGGTGGGGCATCCTGCGCGGCTTCGGGCCGAAGGCGTCGGCGGTGCGCTCGTTCTACGTCGACACCACCGCCGCCGCCCGCATCGTCACCCGCGCCGTCGCCCTGCGCCAGACCGCCGGCACGCTGCCCAAGCCGGACGAGCAGACCCGCGAGGTTGCCCCGGTCGCGGACGTGCTCGGCGACCTGGCCCGCGTGTGGCCGGGCGACGACAAGGCCGCCTGGAACGAGACCCTGTGCGGCCTCCTCGCAGAGCTGCGACCCGACGTCTATGGCGGGTGGGAGGCGGCGCAGCTCACCACCGCGCTCAAGCCCCACCCGGCCGTGAAGGTCGCCGACGTCGGCCGCCGCATCGACGGCAAGCCCGTCACCCGGCGCGGCATCAAGCACGCCGACCTCCTGACCGCGATCGCGGAGCGTGACCGCAAACGGTCCGCCGGATAACCCGGTCTGAGGGTGCTAGCGCTAGCGGCCCGCTCTGCTAGCGCTAGCACCCCCGCTAGCACCCCATCCGAATCATGAGCTGCCCGCTAGTAGCTAGCAGCTCACGGCCGCTCACACCCAAAAACCGGCCCGGGAGGCACTTGTGGACCCCCTGCTCACCCTCGCTAGCGTCACCGCCACCATCCTCGCCCTGATCACGCTCGGTTACGCCGGGCTGTGCTGGGTCATCCCCTTCAAAACCTGCCAGCGATGCGCCGGCACCGGCCACACCACCACCCGCATCCTCCACCGACCGCGCACCTGCCGCCGCTGCGACCGAGGCATGCGGCTACGCACCGGACGGCGCATCTACAACGTCCTCCACCGCCTGCGCGCCGAGGCCCACCGATGAACCGCCGCAACGCTCACACCGACTGGTGCGGGCGGGACCACCGCTGCGGCCTCGGCGAGCACCGCTCGCCAGAGATCGTGGTCGACATTCCCGGTCACGCCCGCGCCGTGCTGGTGCGCGTCCGGACCGCTGCCGGGCGGGAGCACGCCGAGGTGCGCGTCCGCGTGGCGCTCGCCGCCGGGGAGCTGTCCGCCCGCCGCCAGTTGGTCGGGCTGCTCGGCGACCTGCGCGAGGCCGTCACCCGTGCCGCGATCGCCGCGCGGCCTCGGCCGAGGCGGGCCGCGCGGTGAGCGGCCCGCGCCGCGACGGCGCGTCACCGCGCGATCCGCGTCTGTCCGGTGCGGAGGTGTGGCTCACCGGCACCCCGGCCGAGCTGGACGCCCTCACCGCCGCCCTGATCGCCGCCGGGCACCTCACACAGCGCGGCACCCGCCGGGCGCTGACCGGCGCGGACACCGGTCGCCACCGGCTCTATCTGCGGGTGGCCGTCACCGCCGCCGCCAAGCGGCCCGCACGCGGCCCGGAGCAGGGCGGCGCGCTGATCGACCTTGACGCCGCCCGCGCTCACCGCCGACCCGCCTAGGAGACGCCCTAATGCATGACCTGCTCACCGCCGCCCTCGGCCACGCCGCCAGGGGGTGGCGCGTCTTCCCGCTGCGCCCGGACGACAAGCGGCCCGCGTTCCCCGACCATGCGGCCGACGACTGCACCGGCCGTGACCCGCGCTGCCGGGCCGGTCACGTCGGGTGGGAGGCCCGCGCGACCACCGACCCCGACCGCATCCGCCGCGCGTGGTCGGCCCGCCCGTACGGCATCGGCCTCGCCTGCGGGCCGTCCCGCTTGGTGGTGGTCGACCTGGACACCCCGAAGACCGGCGGGGCGGGTGGGCGTGACGGCCTGACCGTGCTCGCCGAGCTGGCCGCCGCGCACGCCGCCACGATCGACCCGACCTACACCGTGACCACCGGCCGAGGCGGCACCCACCTGTACTACCGGCACCCCGACACCGGTCCGGCGCTGCGCAACACCGCCGGGACGCTCGGCCCGATGGTCGACACCCGCGCCCACGGCGGCTACGTCGTCGCCCCCGGCTCCACCGTGGCCGGTCGCCCGTACACCGTCGACCTGGACACCGACCTCGCGCCGCTGCCCGGGTGGCTCGCCGCGCTGCTCGCCCCGGCCCCGCTGCCGCCGCAACGCCCGGTGGTGGTCGACCTGCCCGCCGACCGCACAGGCGCGTACGTGCGAGCCGCGATCGACCGGGAGACGGCACGGGTCACCGCCGCGCCCGCCGGGGAGCGCAACCGGTCGCTATACATCGCCGCCGTGGCCCTCGGCCAGCTCACCGCCGGAGGCGCGCTCACCGAGGCCGACGCGCAAAGCGTGCTGGAACAAGCCGCAGCATCCGCCGGGCTCGGCCGCGTCGAGACCGCACGCACCATCCGATCCGGGCTAGCCGCTGGCTCCCGCCGACCCCGAAAGGTGGCCGCATGAGCACCGCCCGCCTCCACCTCGTCACCGACCACCCGGACGCCACCGGCGAGGAAGCCGCGGGCGCCCCGTTGTGGGATGTTCCAGTGCCCCTGAACAGCGCGAACACCGCGCCGCCGCCGTTCCCGGTCGACGTGTTCCCCCGCTGGCTCGGCGACATGGTGACCGGCGTCGCCCGGTTCACCCAGACCGATCCCGCGATGGCCGGCACCCTCGCGGTCGCCGTCCTCTCGGCGTGCGCGGGCGGGCGGTTGGAAGTGGAGCCGGTGGCCGGGTGGCGCGAGCCGGTCAACGTGTTCGCCGCCGTCATCGCCGGTCCCGGCGAACGCAAGTCACCCGTTCACCGGGCGATGACCGCGCCGCTGTTCGCCGCGCAATCCACCCTGGCCGACGCCATGCGGCCACGCATCGCCGAGGCTGCCGCGCTGCGCGACATCGCCGACCGGCAAGCCGAACAGGCCAAAGCCCAAGCGGCCAAGGCCACCGACCCGCACAAGCGCGACGACGCCGCCGCCGAAGCGGTAGCCGCCGCGATCGCCGCCGAGGCCATCACCGTGCCCGGCCTCCCGAGGCTGATCGTGGACGACGCCACCCCCGAAGCCCTCATCGGGCTGATGGCCGCCAACGGCGGACGCATGGCCATCATCAGCGACGAGGGCGGCATCTTCGACACCCTCGCCGGCCGCTACTCCGGTGCCCCGAACCTTGACCCCTACTTGAAGGGCCACGCGGGGCAGCCGATGAGCAACGAACGGCAGACCCGCGAGGGTGCCTCGGTCGACAAGCCCGCGCTGACCGTGTGCGTGATGGCGCAACCGACCGTGCTGCGCAAGTTCGGCGGTAACGCCGACCTCGCCGGACGCGGCCTACCGGCCCGGTTCCTGTTCGCGCTCCCGCGCTCTCTGGCCGGGTACCGGGCGGTCGACAGTGATCCGGTGCCCGAACAGGTCACCACCGGCTACGCCCGGCGGGTGCACGATCTGGCCGCCACCCTCGCGGAATGGGAAGACCCGGCCGTCGTCGCCCTCACCCCCGAGGCTGGCACCGTGCGGCGGGCCGCCGCCGAGGCGGTGGAGACAGAGCTACGGCCCGGCGGGAGCCTGTACGACATGCGGGAGTGGGGCAACAAGCTCTCCGGCGCGACGCTGCGCCTGGCCGGACTGCTGCACGTCGCCCACCACCCCGCCGACGCCTGGCGATGCCCCATCGACGCCGACCGCATGGCCGACGCCGTACGCCTCGCCGAGTTCTTCGCCGCGCACTACCGGGCCGCGCTCACCACCATCGGCACCGACAGCGCGGTAGAGAACGCCCGCTACGTGCTCGGCGTGCTCACCACCAAGGGCATGACCACCTTCACCCGCCGGGAACTGCACCGCCGCGTTTCCCGGCGACTGCCCAAGTCGGATGAGGTGTCGGCGGTGCTCGCCGAACTGGCCGCCCTCGGATGGGTCCGCCACGGGCCGGACGGCCGCTACGAACTGCACCCCCGCGCCGTGGCGGAGAACCCCGGAAGCGTTGACACGTTGACACCCGCCCCGAACGACGACGTTTCCGCAGCTCAGGACGCCCGCGATGCTGTCAACGGGTCGCGTTGACAGCCGTTGACAGGCGTTGACACCTCGGCCGCTTGAAGTGACCCCCTGAAGCCGGACACCTCCTGACTTGGCATTCTGCCGAGGAGGAGGAAACGCTGTGGCTCGACAGAGCAAGTACCCCGAGGAGTTCCGGCGCCAGGCCGCGGCATTGGTGCTCGACTCCGGTCGCCCGATCCGTGACGTCGGTCGGGAGTTGGGCGTCAACCACGAGACGCTGCGCAACTGGGTCGACCGGCTGCGGCAGGAGCGCGACGGCGGCCGGCCCAGCGACCTGGCCGCTGACGAGCGGGCCGAGCTGATCCGGTTGCGGCGCCAGGTCGCCCAGCTGGAACTGGAGAAGGAGATCCTGAAAAAAGCCGCGGTCTTCTTCGCACGCGAGACGGAGCGGTGAACCGTGCCGACGTGTACCGGTTCATCGACGCGGAGAAGACCACCTACCCGGTCCGTCTGCTCTGCCGGCTCCTCGGCGTCGGCCACAGCGCCTTCTACCAGTGGTTACGCGCCGGCCGGCAACGCGCCACCGACAGAGAACGCCACGACCACGCCCGGGTCGAGCTGACCCGGCAGGCCTGGTCGGAGCACCGCGGCGTCTACGGCGCCCGCCGGCTGACCGCAGAGCTGCACGAGCGCGGCCACCGCTGGAACCGCAAAGCGGTAGCGAGGCTGATGCGCCTGGCCGGCATCGAGGGCGCCCACCGGCGCCGACGCGGCAAGCCCCGCCGCAAAGCCGCCTCGACCGCGACCGCCCCGGACCTGGTCCAGCGGCAGTTCAGCACGACCGCACCGAACCGGCTCTGGGTCGCCGACATCTCTTACCTACGCACCTGGGAAGGCTTCCTCTACCTCGCGGTCGTGGTCGACGCCTACTCCCGCCGCGTCGTCGGGTGGGCAATGGCCGATCACCTGCGCACCGAGCTGATCCTCGACGCCGTCGGCATGGCCATCCAGCACCGCCGACCCGCCCGCGAGCAGCTGGTTCACCACTCCGACCGCGGAACCCAGTACACCTCGTTCGAGTTCGGCCGCACCCTGCGCTCCTGCGGCGTCCTGGCCTCAATGGGTTCGGTCGCCGACTGCTACGACAACGCCATGGCCGAGTCGTTCTTCGCCACCCTCAAGACCGAGTTGGTCTACACCCGGGCCTGGCCATCGCGGCATGAACTGGAGATGGAGGTGTTCTCCTACATCGAGGGCTTCTACAACCCTCGCCGTCGGCACAGCCGTCTGGGTAACGTCAGCCCCGACACCTACGAGAAGCTCCACCAAGAGTCCCTGACAGACATCGAGGTGTCCGGCCGATAGGGGTCACTTCAGCTGTCAACGGGTGTCAACGCCTGTCAACGCCCGCCGTTGACACTCCGAAACTGGCCTCTAGCTGCGGAAACGCGCTGCTGTCGGCCGATTGTCAACGTGTCAACGCTTCCCGGACCGCCGCGCTCCGGTCCGACCTCGCCACCGCCCGGAAACGGCCCGCTGAGAGCCGCAGAGACGGATCGGCCCTATGCCGTACACCAACCCTGCTCGGATCTCGCGTCTCCGTCGCTCTCAGCGGGCCGCTCTGCGCCGTTCTGCCGCACCGCCACCCACACCCTCCACACCCGACCCGCACCGACCGAAAGGCGCTCACCGTGCGAATCAGGCTGCACGGCACACCCGCTGAAACAGCCGCAGCGCTCACCGCCATCGCCCAAGTGCTGCACATCCGCCACGTCTCCCAGCCCTACCCCGACCACCGATCCCAGATGTTCCAGCGCATCTACCTCCACGCCACCCCGAGGGAGGACACCCGCCCATGACTGTCCCGAAGCGCCCGGAGCGGGGGACGACTCGCACCGCTCGTCACCTCACCATCGCCGACGTTTGCGACGACCTCGGAATCAGCCGGTCAACCTTCTACGACTGGCGAGCAAAGCGAAAGGGGCCACCGGCCCGCAAGCTGCCGAACGGCGAGATTCGGATCGAACGCCGCGACTACGAATCCTGGCTTGAATCGCTCTATGAGGAGGCCGCTTGAACACCACCTACGAAGTGCGTATCTGGTCAATCGAAACGTACGAAGGGCAGAGGGGCCGCACCTATCGCGTCCGCTGGCGCGTGGCCGAGCGACGACAGAAGCAGGTCTTCAAGACAAAGGCTCTCGCGGAAGGCTTCCGCTCGGAGCTGGTCACCGCGTCCCGCAAGGGTGAGGCATTCGATATCGAGACGGGCTATCCGATCTCGATGCGCCGCGACACCGCCGTCATGTCCTGGTACGACCTGGCTTGCGCTTTCGCCGACATGAAATGGCCGCACGTGGCCGCCACGACCAGGCGTACACATGCGGAAGCCCTGACGGCGCTGACCGTGCTCATGCTGAGCAACGCGAGGGGTCGCCCAGACGGCAAAGTGCTCCGCCACGCCCTCAGCCGCTGGGCCTTCAACACCCCGCGCCGCACGGCCGACAACGTGCCCGAACAGGTGCGGAAGACGCTCGATTGGGTGCGGCGGAACACCCGTGACGTGGCAAGCCTCAGCCGCGCCGAGGTGCTGCGCCCGGTGTTGGACGGCCTCACCGTTCGACTCGACGGAGCGCCGGCCGCCCCGAGCGTCATCAGCCGACGCCGGAAGATATTCAATACCGCGATCGAATACGCGGTGGAGAGGCGACTCTTACCGGCAAACCCGCTCCCGAAGCTGAAGTGGAAGCCACCGAAAACCGTCTCCACCATCGACCGGCGTTCGGTCGCCAACCCGGTGCAGGTGCGAACCCTGCTGGAAGGGGTGCGAGAGCAGGGCCGTATCGGTCCGCGAATGGTGGCTTTCTACGCCTGCCTGTACTACGCCGCACTCCGGCCGGAGGAAGCCGTACGCCTCGCCAAACCGAACCTCCACCTGCCCGATAAAGGTTGGGGGGAATTCATCCTTGATGGAGCCGATCCTCACGCCGGTCGTGAATGGACCGACAGCGGAAAGAACCGTGACAGTCGACAACTCAAGCAGCGAGCGCGAGGGGAGACGCGAACGGTTCCCTGTCCGCCCGAGCTGACCGCGATCATTCACGCGCACGTCGGGTTGTTCGGCTACGGACCGAACGGTCGCCTGTTCGTGGGGGAGCGCAACAAGGAGGAACTTCCCAAGGGCACGATCAACCGCGTGTGGCGGTGGGCGCGGGCCGCTGTGTTCACGCCCGAGGTGCATGCCTCGCCGCTGGCCCGTACCCCGTACGACCTGCGGCACGCTGCCGTGTCGACGTGGCTCAACGGGGGAGTGCCGCCAACGCAGGTCGCCGAGTGGGCAGGGCAGTCGGTGGAGGTGTTGCTCAGGATCTATGCCAAGTGCCTTGACGGCGGTGACGCGGCTCTCCGGCAGCGCATCGAAAGAGCGCTCGGGCACGGCTGAGGGTGCCCGCGTTCCGTGGCACGCATTTGGCACAGATGCCCGCCATGGGCCGGTGACGGCCGGACATGGCCGGACAGATGATGAAGGCCCCTGACCGGGTTTCGCCTGGTCAGGGGCCTTTTTGTGCTGTTCATGGAAGGTGCCCCCGGCAGGATTCGAACCTGCGCTCCCGCCTCCGGAGGGCGGTGCTCTATCCCCTGAGCTACGGGGGCTCAGCGACCCGAGAAGAGTAGCAAACCCCCTCCCGGATCACCGAATCGGTACCCCCGCGAGTCGATCTTCGTCGGATCAGGCCGCGGCGACGGCGCGACCGCAGCTCGGCAGCGGGTGCAGCACGACCCGGCGGGGCAGCCGGCGGGGCCACTCGTTGCGCGGCCACGAGCCGTCCACGATCAGGTGCACGGTGCGTTCCTCGGTGCCGCTGAGCCGCAGCACGAAGTCCCGGGGCAGTGGCGGATCCACCGACGGCGTCGTGACCATGAACCGCACCCGTCCCCGCGAGGAGACCGCCGACACCACGTCGGCGGCGGGCATGGTGCCGCGCAGGCGTACCCGGCCGATCCAGTAGACCTCCGCGGCGTGCTCCTGGGCCGCCCGCGTGATCGCCGGGTACTCGCTGCGTACCCAGCGCTCGACCGCGCCGACGCACAGGCCGCAGGCCCGCTCGCGCGGCTCGCGCGGCCCCAGACCCCAGGCCCGGAGGTACGCCCCGACGGTGCCGGCGTCCATCGCCAGCCCGAACCGGCGCTCGATGAGGGCGGTCAGGCTCTGTCGTGTCCAGAGCTCCTCGTCGAGGCCGAACTCGTCGGGGTGGACCCCCCGGAGCACGTCGATGAGTTCGAGTTCCTGTTCGCGGCTGAGCGTTCCCGGCTCGCCCTGCCGCAGTCCGCGACGGACGGCTGCCACCGCTCCGTCACCGCCGATGGTGTGGCGTCGGCACCAGCTGGTCACCGACCGCCCTGCGTCTCTGAGTGCAACCCCCACGTCTTGGGCAACGAGCCCGAATCGCAACTGGTCACGATATGTGGGTAGAAAACTCTCCAACCTCCACAATGACCCGTTAACCCCAAACCGTTACAAACACCCATACAGAACATTCCGGGCAGCCCTGAGGCTCCCGAGTTCGAGATCTTGGTACGAAACGGCCCTCCTGAGGGCCCCTCCGTACCAAGATCTCCTGGCGCGACCCCGCCGCCCCCGTCCCCGCGATCTTGCACTTGCCGCCCTCCGATAACGGGGTGAATCCGGCATCACCGGGGCAGCAACTGCAAGATCGCCGGCGCGGCGCGGCGCGGCGCGGGGCGGGGGCGAGGGAGCGCGGGGACGGTGAGGCCCGGTGCCCCTGGGAGGGGGACCGGGCCTCGGTGGATCGGGTGGGGCGGGTGGTTACGGGGTGCCGCCCAGGCGCTTCAGCGCCGCGCCCAGGTTGGTCAGGTCGTTCTGCTGGGTGTTCTTCATCGTCTGGGCGACCGCCAGCACGTCGTCGTCGTGCCCCTCGTCGAGGATGCCGTCGATCATGTGCACCCCACCGATGTGGTGGCGGATCATCATCTGGAGGAAGAGCACGTCGAACTCGCGGCCGCTCGCCGCGCGCAGCTTCGCCATCTCCTCCGGCGTCGCCATGCCCGGCATCAGGCCGTTCTTGACCAACCCGCCGCCGTCCTTCATCCACGCCATCGGGGCCTGGTCACCGGTCGGGTCCAGCTTCCAGGAACGCAGCCAGGTCTGCATGGTGCCGATCTCGCCCTGCTGGCCGGTGGCGATGTCCACGCCGACCTGGCGTACCTCCGGGTCCTGGCCCTGGCTGAACGCCAGCAGACCCATCGCGACGGCCTGGTTGTGGTGGGCGGTCATGTCCCGGGCGAACCCGGCCTCCGCCGAGTTCTCACCCGGACGGGTGAGCGTCGGGGTGAGCAGGCCGCCCGCGTACCCGAGGACCAGCCCGACCACGAGGGCGGCGGCCACGGCCAGCAGGCCGTAACGGCGCACCGCGCCCCGGCCGCCCTGGTCGGCGGCCGGAGCCTCGTCGGTCTCGCTGTCGGTGGTCACCGGAGCGGTCATCGCGGCGTCCTTACTGGGTGGGCTGCTGGGGCATGGTGTTCTGGAGGTTGTCGCGCGGGGTGGTGCCGGTGGCGGTGACGCCCTGGTCGCAGAGCGCGTTCGGGCCCTCGATGGAGGCGTTCACCCGCAGGGTCTTGATGAAGTCGTCGATCCGGCCGTCGTCGGCGTTGTCGACCTTGAGCTGGTAGCCCCAGGCCTGGAGGGAGATCGGCTTGTCCAGCCCCTCGAACGGGCTGAGCATCAGCTTCTCCTTGCCCTGCACCTTGCTGCGGAGCTTCTCCACCTGGTCGGCGGGCAGGTCCGGGCGGTAGGTGATCCAGACCGTGCCGTGCTCCAGGCTGTGCACCGCGTGCTCGTTGGCGATCGGGGCGTCGTAGACGTCACCCATGCAGTTCTGCCACGCCTGGTTGTGCGGGCCGCCGACCGGCGGGGTGATGTCGTACTTGATCGCGCCGGGCTGGTGGTTGCCGCCCTTGACCAGGTCCTTGTCCTTCGCGCGGTAGTCGACGATGCCGTCGATCGCCTCGGCGCGCTTCTGCCACGGCTGGCCGCCCTGGTAGACCGCCCAGGCGCCGACGCCGATGATGCCCACGGCCAGAACGCCGACCGCGACGAAGAGGGCGATCGGGCCCCAGGAGCGGCCCTGGCTCACCTTCACCGGGGTGACCGGCTTGCGGCCCTTGCCCCCGGCGCCCTGCCGTGGCGTGCCCTTGCCGCCCCCGGCCTTGCCCGAGCCGGCCTTCGCGGCGGGCTTGTCGGCAGCCGCGGGCCGGCCGGCGGCCGGCTTCTTGCCGGTGCTGACCACGGTGGGACGGCGCTCCGGGCCGCCCGGGGTGCTGATGCTCATCGTGCCTCGTCAGGTCGGTCGGTCAGGGGAGCGCGGGGCCGGTTCACATGCTGGGTCGCCTCCGCGGTGCCCGAGTCTACCCCCGATAACATGGTTCGGTGACTCCCGCAGAACTCGCCGAGGTCGTCCTCGCCGCAGCCCACGCCGTCTTCGACGAGCGGGGACTGGACCGCGCCGCGCTGCCCGCGCAGACCACCGTCGAGCGACCCCGTAATCCCGATCACGGTGACTACGCCTCGACGCTGGCGCTCCAGCTCAGCAAGAAGGTGGGCGTACCCCCGCGGGAGCTGGCGACAGCGCTGGCCGACGAACTGGCCAAGGCGCCGGGGATCAAGTCGGTGGAGATCGCCGGGCCCGGCTTCCTGAACGTCCGCCTCGACGCGGCCGCCGCCGGTCAGCTCGCCAAGGTCATCGTTGAGGCCGGTCCGGCGTACGGGCGCAGCGACACGCTCGCCGGCCAGCGGATCAACCTGGAGTTCGTCTCGGCGAACCCGACCGGCCCGGTGCACATCGGCGGGGTCCGCTGGGCGGCCGTCGGCGACGCGCTCAGCCGCCTGCTCCGCGCCACCGGCGCCGACGTGGGCACGGAGTACTACTTCAACGACGCCGGCTCGCAGATCGACCGGTTCGCCCGCTCGCTGCTGGCCGCCGCCAAGGGTGAGCCCGCGCCGGAGGACGGCTACGGCGGCGCGTACATCGCGGAGATCGCCGCCGAGGTGGTCCGGCTGCGGCCGGACGTGCTCGACCTCCCCGAGGACGCCGCCCAGGAGGTGTTCCGGAACGAGGGCGTCCAGTTGATGTTCGCCGAGATCAAGTCCTCGCTGCGCGACTTCGGTGTGGAGTTCGACACCTACTTCAACGAGAAGGACCTGCACGACGGGGGTGCGCTGGACGCGGCGCTGGACCGGCTGCGGGAGCAGGGGCACGTCTTCGAGTCCGAGGGCGCGACCTGGCTGCGCACCACCGAGTTCGGCGACGACAAGGACCGGGTGCTGCGCAAGTCCAACGGCGAGTGGACGTACTTCGCCGCCGACTGCGCCTACTACCTGAACAAGCGGGAGCGCGGCTTCGACCGGGTCGTGATCATGCTGGGCGCCGACCACCACGGCTACATCGGCCGGATGAAGGCGATGTCCGCGTGCTTCGGCGACGACCCGGCGCGCAACCTGGAGATCCTCATCGGCCAGCTGGTCAACCTGGTCCGCGACGGCGCCCCGGTGCGGATGAGCAAGCGGGCCGGCACCGTGGTCACGCTGGAGGACCTGGTCGACGCGATCGGTGTGGACGCGGCCCGGTACGCGCTGGCCCGCTACTCGGCCGACTCGCCCATCGACATCGACGTGGAGCTGTGGACCCGGGCCAAGAACGACAACCCGGTCTACTACGTGCAGTACGTCGCGGCCCGTACCGCCGGGGTGGCCCGCAACGCGGCCGAGATCGGGCTGACCCGGGGTGACGCCGCCGCGTTCCAGCCGGAGCTGCTCGGCCACGACAAGGAGAACGAGCTGCTCAAGGCGCTCGCGGAGTTCCCCGCGGTGGTGGCCACCGCCGCCGAGCTGCGCGAGCCGCACCGGGTGGCCCGCTACCTGGAGGAGAGCGTCGCGCAGGCGTACCACCGGTTCTACGACAACTGCCGGATCGCCCCGCAGGGCGACGAGGAGATCACCGACACCCACCGGGCGCGGCTCTGGCTCAACGACGCCACCCGGGTGGTCATCGCCAACGGCCTGCACCTGCTCGGGGTGTCCGCGCCGGAGCGGATGTAGCGACATGCGGGCTCACGAGGCAGGCGCGCTGCACGGCGAGATCGGCACCCGGGGACCGGCCTGGTTGCGTACCCCGGTCGACGTCAACGCCCTGGTGCCGCAACTGTGGCCGCGCAACGTGGCGCGCGGCTCCGGCGGCGCGCTCACAGTCGCGGGCCTGGACGTCCGCGACCTGGCCGCGGAGTACGGCACCCCGGCGTACGTGCTGGACGAGGACGACCTGCGCGAGCGCTGCCGCGAGTTCCGGGCGGCCTTCCCGGACGCGGACGTCTACTACGCCGGCAAGGCGTTCCTGTGCCGCGCCGTGGTCCGGATGATCGCCGAGGAGGGCATGTTCCTCGACGTCTGCACCGGCGGCGAGCTGGCCACCGCGCTGTCGGCCGGGATGCCGCCCGAGCGGATCGGCTTCCACGGCAACAACAAGTCGGTGGCGGAGCTGACCCGGGCGGTCGACGCCGGCGTGGGCCGGATCATCGTCGACTCGTTCACCGAGATCGACCGGCTCTCCGAGCTGGCCCGCGAGCGCGGGGTACGCCCCAAGGTGCTGGTCCGGGTCACCGTCGGCGTGGAGGCGCACACCCACGAGTTCATCGCCACCGCCCACGAGGACCAGAAGTTCGGCTTCTCCCTCGCGGGCGGGGCCGCCGCGGCGGCCGCGTTCAAGATCCTCGACGAGGACGTGCTGGAGCTGCGCGGCCTGCACTCGCACATCGGCTCGCAGATCTTCGACGCCAGCGGCTTCGAGGTGTCCGCCCGCCGGGTGCTCGCCCTCCAGTCGCAGATCCGCGACGCCCGCGGCGTTGAGCTGCCCGAGCTGGACCTGGGCGGCGGCTTCGGCATCGCGTACACCACGCAGGACGACCCGGCGTCGCCGCACGACCTGGCGAAGCGGCTGCGCAAGATCGTGGACGGGGAGTGCGCGGCGGAGAACCTGGCCGTGCCGCATCTGTCCGTCGAGCCGGGCCGCGCGATCGTCGGCCCGGCGGTGTTCACGCTCTATCAGGCCGGGACCGTGAAAGATGTGGACGGCCTGCGGACCTACGTGAGCGTGGACGGGGGGATGAGTGACAACATCCGTACCGCGCTCTACGACGCCTCGTACTCGGCCACGCTGGCGAACCGCACGTCAACCGCGCCGCCGATGCTCGCCCGCGTGGTGGGAAAGCACTGTGAGTCCGGGGACATCGTGGTGAAGGATGAATTCCTGCCCGCTGACGTGCAGCCCGGAGATCTTGTCGCGGTGCCCGGCACCGGGGCCTACTGCCGGAGCATGGCGAGCAACTACAACCATGTCCCGCGGCCCCCGGTCGTCGCCGTCCGCGAAGGTCGGGCGCGGCTGATCGTCCGCCGGGAGACCGAAGACGACCTGCTGGCATTGGATGTGGGATGACCTCACCGGTTCGCTTGGCGCTGCTCGGCTGCGGCACTGTCGGCAGCGACGTGGTCCGGCTGCTGCACGAGCAGTCGGAAGACCTCGCCGCCCGGATCGGCGCCCCGCTGGAGATCGCCGGGATCGCCGTACGCCGGATCGGCCGTGACCGCGGCGACCTGCCGGTCGACCCGGCGCTGTTCACCACCGACGCGCTCGGGCTGATCAAGCGCGACGACGTGGACGTGGTGGTCGAGGTGGTCGGCGGCATCGAGCCGGCCCGCGGCTGGCTGGTCGAGGCGCTGCGCGCCGGCAAGAGCGTGGTCACCGCCAACAAGGCGCTGCTCGCCGAGGACGGCGCGGCCCTGCACGACGCCGCCGCCGAGGGTGGCGCCGACCTCTACTACGAGGCGAGCGTCGCCGGGGCCATCCCGCTGCTGCGCCCGCTGCGCGAGTCGCTGCACGGCGACCGGATCACCCGGGTCACCGGCATCGTGAACGGCACCACGAACTTCATCCTCTCCGCCATGGACGCCACCGGCGCCGGGTTCGCCGAGGCGCTGGAGGAGGCCACCGAGCTGGGGTACGCCGAGGCCGACCCGACGGCCGACGTGGAGGGCTTCGACGCCGCCGCCAAGGCCGCCATCCTCGCCTCGCTGGCGTTCCACACCCGGGTGACCGCCGCCGACGTGCACCGCGAGGGCATCACCGAGGTGACCGCCGCCGACGTGGCCAGCGCCAAGGCCATGGGCTGCACGATCAAACTGCTCTGCATCGCGGCCCGGGGCGTCGACGCGGAGGGCCGGGAGACCGTCAACGTCCGGGTGCACCCGGCGATGATCCCGCTGACGCATCCGCTCGCGAGCGTCGGCGACGCGTTCAACGCGGTCTTCGTCGAGGCCGACGCCGCCGGGCAGCTCATGTTCTACGGCCGGGGCGCCGGTGGCGCGCCCACCGCCAGTGCGGTGCTCGGCGACGTGGTGGCGGTGGCCCGCAACCGCCTCGCCGGGGTGCACGCGGCGAGCGAGTCGGCGTACGCGGACCTGCCGGTGCGCCCGATGGGCGAGGCGCTCACCCGCTACCACATCAGCCTCGACGTGGCCGACCGGCCGGGCGTGCTGGCCGGGGTGGCAGGCGTCTTCGCCCGGCACGAGGTGTCCATCGCCACCGTCCGGCAGGGTCCGGCAGGCGGGGACGCCGAACTGGTCATCGTCACTCACGTCGCGCCGGACGCCGCGCTCGCGGCCACCGTCGGTGAGCTGCGCGGACTCGACATCGTCCGTTCGGTGACGAGTGTGCTGCGGGTGGAGGGTGGCGCGTAACCCGCGCGTCCCGCCTGATGGTTAGAGCAGGGTGTGCCGGTGGCCGGCCGAGCAGGCTGGTCCACGCTGGTGACAGGCCCCGGAGCGGGGCGACGGAGGCGAGGAGCACGACATGTGGCGGGGACTGATCGAGGCGTACCGGGATCGGCTGCCGGTCACCGGGGCGACTCCCGTCGTCACCCTGCACGAGGGCAACACGCCGCTGCTGCCGGCACCGGTGCTCTCCGCCCGGGTCGGCGCGGACGTGTGGCTCAAGGTCGAGGGCGCCAACCCGACCGGCTCGTTCAAGGACCGCGGCATGACTGTCGCGGTCTCCAAGGCCGTCGAGGCCGGTGACAAGGCGATCATCTGCGCCTCCACCGGCAACACCAGCGCATCCGCCGCCGCGTACGCGGCCCGTGCCGGGATCACCTGCGCGGTTCTGGTGCCGCAGGGCAAGATCGCGCTGGGCAAGCTGGCCCAGGCGCTCGTGCACGGCGCGAAGCTGCTCCAGGTGCAGGGGAACTTCGACGACTGCCTCGGGCTCGCCGGCAAGCTCGCCCAGGACTACCCGGTCGCGCTGGTCAACTCCGTCAACATCGACCGGCTGCACGGCCAGAAGACCGCCGCCTTCGAGATCGTCGAGGCGCTCGGCGACGCGCCCGACATCCACTGCCTGCCGGTCGGCAACGCCGGCAACATCACCGCGTACTGGATGGGCTACTCCGAGGACCTGCGCGACGGCAACGCCACGAAGGCCCCCCGGATGTACGGCTTCCAGGCGGCCGGCGCCGCTCCCATCGTCACCGGTCAGGTGGTGCCGGAGCCGTCGACGATCGCCACCGCCATCCGGATCGGCAACCCGGCGAGCTGGACGAAGGCCATCGACGCGCGGGACGCCTCCGACGGCCTGATCTCGGCGGTCACCGACCGGGAGATCCTGTCGGCGTACCGGCTGCTGGCCCGCGAGGTGGGCGCCTTCGTCGAGCTGGGCAGCGCGGCCAGCGTCGCCGGTCTGCTCCAGCAGGCCGAAGCCGGGCGGGTGCCGGCCGGGTCGCGGGTGGTCTGCACGGTCACCGGGCACGGCCTGAAGGACCCGGAGTGGGCCATCTCCACCGCGCCGGCCCCGGTGACCATCGCCAACGACGCGCTGGCCGCCGCCCGCTCGCTCGACCTGGTCTGATCGCTCCGTCCCCGCGGCTTCCCCGGGCCTTGCCCGGCCCCGATTCACACCTCCGTCCGGGGTGCCTCGGGCGACGCACTCCGCTGGACCTCGCGGGCCTCCGCGCTTCCTCTGCCGGACCTCACTTGGGGGAGGTGGCGGCATCCCCCGATCTGCACCAGCTCGGGGAGGTGGTGGCATCCCCCGTCTTGATCCACTCCAGTTCGGGGTGGTGGCGGGATCGGGGTGGGTGGAATGCCGCCACTTCGGCGAGGTGGAGTCGATCAAGGCGGGCACGGGCGACCCCCGAGCGCGGAAGTGTCATCGGCTGGGGCGGATGCCGGGAGTGTCGGGGCGTGCGGCAGACTCAGACACCCCCGCCGGACACCTCTTCAGGAGTGAGTAACGCCGATGTCGCTGCTCGCCAGATTCAGCCTCGCCAACCGGGGGCTGATCGCCCTCGTCGCGTTGGTGACCACGGCCTTCGGCCTGTTCGCCGTGCCGTCGCTGAAGCAGCAGCTCCTGCCGTCGCTGGAGTTCCCCGCCGCGTTCATCGTGGCGACGTACCCGGGCGCCGCGCCGGAGATCGTGGAATCCCAGGTCGCCGAGCCGATCGAGAACAGCCTCCAGGGCATCCCGGGCCTCGACAAGGTCACCTCGACCTCGCGCGAGGGCGCGGCCACGGTCCAGGTGCAGTACGAGTTCGGCACCGACCTGGACGACGTGGTCAACAAGATGGAGACCGCGCTCAACCGGATCGACTCCCAGCTCCCCGAGGGCGTCGACCCGCAGGTGATCGCCGGTAGCACCGACGACCTGCCCGCAGTGGTGGTCGCCGCGACCGGTGACGGCGACGAGCGTGCGCTGGCGGAGAAGCTGCGCAACGCCGTCGTACCGGAGCTGGAGGCGCTGGACGGCGTCCGCTCGGTGGACGTCACCGGCGCCCGCAACCAGGTCGTGACGATCACGCCGGACCCGGCGAAGCTGGCCGCCGCCAAGGTGGCGCCGACCGCCATCGCGTCGGCACTCAAGAGCAACGGCGTGGCCGTGCCGGCCGGTGCGCTCGCCGACGGCGACAGGTCGCTGCCGGTGCAGGTGGGCACGCCGATCCGGACCATCGACGACCTGCGCGGCATCGTGCTGACCACGGCTCCCGCCGCCCCGGTACGCCTCGGCGACGTGGCCGCCGTGGAGCAGCAGCTCGCCCCCGCCACCTCGCTGACCCGGACCAACGGCAAGCCCAGCCTCGGCATCGCGGTGACCGCCGCGCCGGACGGCAACGCGGTCGACATCTCGCACGACATCCGGGACCGGCTGGACGAGCTGGGTGACGCCGCGGGCGCCGAGCTGACTGTGGTCTTCGACCAGGCGCCGTTCGTCGAGAAGTCCATCGAGAGCCTGACCACCGAGGGCCTGCTCGGCCTGGTCATGGCGGTCGTGGTGATCCTGGTGTTCCTGCTGTCGGTGCGTTCCACGGTGGTCACCGCGGTGTCCATCCCGCTGTCGGTGCTGGTCGCGCTGATCGTGCTCTGGTCCGGCGACTACTCGCTGAACCTGCTCACCCTCGGCGCGTTGACCATCGCGGTCGGGCGGGTGGTGGACGACTCCATCGTGGTGCTGGAGAACATCAAACGCCATCTGGAGTACGGCGAACCGAAGCGGGACGCGATCCTCACCGCGGTACGCGAGGTGGCCGGCGCGGTGACCGCGTCCACGCTCACCACTGTCGCCGTGTTCGCGCCGATCGCCCTGGTGGGCGGCTTCGTCGGGCAGCTGTTCGCCCCGTTCGCGATCACCGTGACGGTGGCGCTGCTCGCCTCGCTGCTGGTGTCGCTGACCGTCATCCCGGTGCTGGCGTACTGGTTCCTGCGGCCGCGGGGCGGTGCGGACGACGCCGCCGCCCGGCGCGCCGCCGAGGAGAAGGAGCTGCGCAACCCGTTGCAGCGGGCGTACCTGCCGGTGATCGACTTCGCCACCCGCTCGCGGAAGACCCGCTGGGCCACTGTGGGTCTGGGCCTGCTGGTGCTCCTGGGCACGTTCGGCCTGGCGCAGAAGCTGGAGACGAACTTCCTGGACGACTCCGGCCAGGACACGCTCGCCATCCGGCAGGAGATGCCGGCCGGCACCTCGCTCGCCGGCACCGACCGGGCCGCCGCCCGGGTCGAGGAGGTGCTGCGGCGTACCCCGGGGGTGGAGACCTACCAGGTCAGCGCCGGCGGTGGGGACAACCCGTTCGCCGGCGGCGGCAGTGACCAGGCCACCTGGTCGCTGTCGCTCTCCGACGACACCGACGCCGCGGCGGTACGGCAGGGCCTGCGCAAGGAGTTCGACGCGCTCGGCCCGGAGGTCGGCGAGTTGACGTTCGGCGGCGGGCAGAACGCCTCCGCCAACCAGGTCGAGGTGGTCGTGCAGGCCGCCGACCAGGAGACGCTGACCCGGGCGGCCGAGGCGGTACGGGGCGCGATGGCCGGCACGCCGGGCGTGGAGGACGTCACCAGCAGCCTGGCCACCCAGGTGCCGCGCGTCGAGGTGACTGTGGACCGGGTGGCCGCGGCCCGTGCGGGTCTCACCGAGGCGGCCGTCGGGCAGCTCGTCGCGCAGACGTACCGGGGAGCGCCGCTCGGGCAGGTGACGCTCGACGGTACGGCGCAGAGCGTGGTGCTGAGCAGCGGTGCCCGGCCGCCGCTGACAGTCGACGAGCTGCGGGCGCTGCGGGTCGGCGCGGTGCCGCTGGACGCGATCGCGGACGTCGAGCAGGTCGACGGCCCGCAGCAGGTGACCCGGATCGACGGGGAGCGCAGCGTCTCGGTCACCGGTACGGCGACCGGCTCGAACCTCGGCGCCACCACGCAGGAGCTGCAGAAGCGGCTGGACGCGCTGGACGTGCCGGGCGCCACGTACGTGATCGGCGGCGTCAGCGCCGACCAGGCCGACGCGTTCGCGGACCTCGGCCTCGCGGTGCTGGCCGCCATCGCGATCGTCTTCCTGATCATGGTGGCGACGTTCCGCAGCCTGACCCAGGCGCTGATCCTGCTGATCTCGGTGCCGTTCGCCGCGACCGGCGCGATCGGGCTGCTGCTGGTCACCGGTACGCCGCTGGGTGTGCCGGCGCTGATCGGCGTGCTCATGCTCGTCGGCATCGTGGTGACGAACGCGATCGTGCTGCTCGACCTGATCAACCAGTACCGGGCCCAGGGCATGGACGTGACCGAGGCTGTGGTGGAGGGCGGCCGGCGCCGCCTGCGGCCCATCCTGATGACCGCCGTCGCCACCATCTTCGCGTTGCTGCCGATGGCGCTCGGCCTGACCGGCGAGGGCGGCTTCATCTCCAAGCCGCTGGCGATCGTGGTGATCGGCGGCCTGCTCAGCTCGACGCTGCTGACGCTGGTGCTGGTGCCGACGCTCTACACGATGGTCGAGCACACCAAGGGCTCGTTCCGGAACCGGCGGCGGGGCGGCGCTTCCGAGCCGGTCGAGCCGCAGCCGGAGCCGGACCCGGTGCCGGTGGCGGTCGGTGGCGGGGAGCGCGCCGAGGAGCGGGGCGTGGTGGCGCCGCCGCCGGCCCGCCCGTCGGGCGCGCTGGTCGACGGCACCGACCAGTTCGAGGTGCTCCGCCTGCCCAAGAGCCGCCAGTCGCCGCTCCCGCCGACCGAGTGACGGACCGGGAAGGGCCCCGCGCGGGCCCCTCCCGGCACCTCGGCGTGCGGGACACACCCGAACCGCGCCGGGCGGTACGCTCAGTGAGCTGCTGCCTACTTTCGGTTCGGGGGTGCGATGGCGGGGGGAGCGGGCCGGTGGGATCGGCGTACCGTGCTGCGCCGCTCCGCGCTGCTGCTCGGCGGGGCCGTGGTCGGCGCCGTCGCGACCGCCGAGAGCACCTGGGTGGCCGACCGGAGGCTCCCGATCGCGGGCGGCCCGGCGAGCGCCACGCTCGGCAACCGCCATCAGGACGTCGGCACCGGCGGGGTGCAGGTCGTCTGGGGGGTACGCACCGAAGAGCCCCTGGTGGCGCTCACCTTCGACGACGGTCCCCGCCCACAGTGGACCCCGATGGTGCTCGACACGCTCGCCGAGCACCGGGTGCCGGCCACCTTCTTCCTGGTCGGTGAGCGGGCCCGCGAGCACGCCGCGCTGGTCCGCGGCCGGATGGACGCCCACGAGGTCGGCAACCACAGCTGGGCGCACCGCGACCTGGCCCGGATGGACGCCGCGACGGTCTACGACGACCTGCGCCGCAGCCACGACGCGATCACGGCGGCCACCGGCTCGGCGCCCCGGCTGCTCCGCCCGCCCTGGGGGCACCTCGGCGGGTCGGTGCTGTACGCGTCGGCCCGGCTGGGCTACCGCCTGGTGCTCTGGACGCTCCAGATGGTCGAGAGCGAGTTCCCGCACGACCCGGCCGGGCACGCCCGGCGCATCGTCGCCGACGTGCGCCCCGGCACGATAGTGCTCGGCCACGACGTCGGCAACGACGGCCGGCTCGTCGCGCTCCGCGGCCTGCCCGACATGATCGGCGGTCTGCGGGCCCGGGGATACACCTTCGTCACGGTCTCCGACCTGCTGCGCCGCGCTGCCGCGCCCGGGGCGGCCCGGTAGGGTGCCCGCGTGTCACCCACCCTCTCGGTCCTCGTCCGCAACCGCGACTTCCGCCATCTGTTCCTCGCCGAGCTGGTGGTCTTCGGTGCGGACTGGTTCGTCATGGTGCCGTTGCTGGTGCTGCTGCCCGACCTGACCGGCAGCGGTGTCTGGGGCGCGCTGGTGCTGGCGGTGGACACCGGCACGACCGCGTTGCTGCTCCCGTACGCCGGAACGATCGCCGACCGGTTCGACCGCCGCAAGGTGATGATGGTGGCGAACGTGGGCGCGCTGGCCGGTGTGCTGCTGCTGCTCGGCGTGCGCAGCGCCGGCACGGCCTGGCTGGCGCTGGCGGCGATCGCGCTGGTGGCGGTGGCGAAGGCGTTCTACTCGCCCGCTGCCCAGGCCGCGCTGCCGAACGTGGTCGACCCGGAGGACCTGGCTGCGGGCAACGCGGTCGCCGGCTCGGCGTGGGGCACGATGACTGTGGTCGGGGCCTCGCTCGGCGGCATCCTGAGCGCCGTCGCGGGCCCGTACGCCAGCTTCTGGGTGGCGGCAGTCGGCCTGGTCGCCGCCGCGGGCCTGGCCGCGCTGATCCGCCGGCCGTTGCAGGCGCCGCGCGACCCGGCGGCGACGGTGCCGCGCACCTGGGCGGCGATCCGCGAGGCGCTGCGCTACATCGCCCACCGCCCGCGCGTGCTGGCGCTGGTCACGGTCAAGTCGGCGGTCGGCCTGGGCAACGGCGTGCTCACCGTCTTCCCGCTGCTCGCCGGGGTGTACGGGGTGGGCGCGGTCGGCGCCGGGCTGCTCTTCGCCGCCCGCGGCGCCGGAGCCCTGGTCGGCCCGATCATGATGCGCCGGGTGCTGAGCAACAGGGCCTGGCTGCTCACCGGACTGGCACTGTCCATGTCGTTGTACGGCCTGGCCTACCTGGGCGCCTCGGTGGTGACCTGGTTCCCGCTGGTGCTGGTCCTGGTGTTCCTGGCCCACCTGGGCGGCGGCAGCAACTGGGTGCTGTCCAACTACGCGTTGCAGGGCGAGGTGCCGGACCGGCTGCGCGGGCGGGTCTTCGCCACCGACATGATGCTGGCGACGCTCGCCATCGCGGTGAGCCAGCTCGTGGTGGCGCTCGTGGTGGACCGGGTGGACGAGCGCACCGTGCTGGCGGGCTGCGGCCTGGTCACCGTCGTGTACGCGATCGGCTGGCGGTTCGCCACCCGACGGCTCTCGCTCACCGACCCGGTCGACGCGCCGGCCCCCGAGCGCGCCGCCTGACACGCCGGTCCCACGCTCCGGGCGGTCCGGCCGGGCTGTCGGGGTGACGTCCTAGCATGAGCCGGTGCCGACCACATTCACCCCCGGCCCGGTGCGGGTCCGGGTGCCCGCGACCAGCGCCAACCTGGGCCCCGGCTTCGACGCGCTCGGGCTGGCCCTCGGCCGCCACGACGACGTCACGGCCGAGGTGACAGACGGCGGCGTACGGGTGTCGGTCACCGGGGAGGGCGCCGGCGAGCTGCCGTCGGACGAGCGGCACCTGATCGTCACCGCCATGCGGGCCACCTTCGACGCGCTCGGTGCGCAGCCGGCCGGCCTGGCGCTGGAGTGCGTCAACCGCATCCCGCAGGCCCGAGGGCTCGGCTCGTCGTCGGCGGCGATCGTGGCCGGGGTGCTGGCGGCCCGCGCGCTGGTGGCCGACGGCGACCGGCGGATGGACGACGACGCCGCGCTGCGACTGGCGGCCGAGCTGGAGGGGCACCCGGACAACGTCGCTCCCTGTCTGCTCGGCGGCTTCACGATCGCCTGGACCGAACCGGGCGGTGCGCGGGCGGTCTCGCTGCCGGTGGCGCCGGCCGTGCGCCCGACCGTGTTCGTGCCCGCCGAGCGCGGCCTGACCTCGGTGGCCCGGGCGGCGCTGCCCGCCACCGTGCCGCACGCCGACGCGGCGTCGAACGCGGGCCGGGCGGCCCTGCTGGTGCACGCGCTGACCGCTGATCCCGCGCTGCTGCTGCCGGCCACCGTCGACCGGCTGCACCAGGAGCAGCGGGCGCCAGGGATGCCCGCCACGGCGGCGCTCGTCGGTGAGCTGCGTGCGGCGGGTGTGGCGGCTGTGGTCAGTGGGGCGGGGCCGACGGTGCTGGCGCTCTCCGAGGTCCCGGCGGGATTCCAGGCGGGAACAGATTGGCGCCGGTGGGAGTTGCCGATAGACGTCAGCGGTGCCCGGGTCATCCGGGGTAGACTTTGACACGCCGAGCGGGGCCCTGTTGCCGCAGGTCGGACGAGGCGATTACGCTCTAGACCTAGCACAGCCGCGAAGCATGCGATCTTCCTGCGGTTCGGCGCACCCCCGAAGCTCTCGGCGGTAGCCCGTCACCCCTGCTCAAGGCCCACGCCGCACCGCAGTTTCCACAGGTCGCCGCAGACGGCGAGACCTGCTCACCGATGGTGGTGAGTTGGGAAACCACCGGCTGCTGTGTCACAGACTCCCGCGACGCGTCCATGCGAGGCGGGTGCACCGAGGCCGCCCGGCCACCTGGTTCCACGACTCCGGGCAGCCCCGGCCTATCGAGGGAAGGAATCCATTGAGCGACACCACCGACGTGACGTCGGATGTTTCCAACGTCGCTGGCGATGCCACCACCGCCGCCCCCACGCGCCGCCGGCGGAGCGGCACCGGTCTGTCGGCGATGCTGCTGCCGGAGCTGCAGAGCCTGGCCGCGTCGCTCGGCATCTCTGGTACCGCTCGCATGCGCAAGGGCGAGCTGATCAGTGCCATCACCGAGCGGCAGCAGGGCGGCGCGGCCGGAACCCCTCGACCGCGAGCCGAGGTGGCGGCTGCGTCCGCTCCCGCCCGTGAGGAGGTGCACGCGGAGGTCCGTGAGGAGCGGGCCGAGGCACGCCCCGCCGAGCAGGCGCCGGCCGCCGAGGTGACCGAGGGTCGTACCCGTGGTCGCCGCAGCCGGGCCGCCGCCGCGACCACCGAGGCGCGACCGGCCGAGGCGCCGGCGACCGAGGCGCGTCCGGCCGAGACGACGCGCGCCGAGGAGGCGCCCGCCGAGACCGGTGAGCGCGCCGAGCGTGGCGGTGACCGGGCCGAGCGCGGTGAGCGCAACGAGGGCCGGGGCCGTGAGCGCGGCGAGCGCGGCGGTGACCGGGCCGAGCGTGGCGGCGAGCGGGCCGACCGTGGCGAGCGCGGCGGTGATCGGGCCGAGCGCGGTGAGCGCAACGACCGTGGTGACCGTGCCGAGCGTGGTGACCGTGCCGAGCGTGGCGACCGGGCCGAGCGTGGCGACCGCAACGAGCGGGGCGAGCGCGCCGAGCGCAACGACCGGAACGAGCGCGGTGACCGGGGCGGCGACCGCAACGACCGGGGTGACCGCAACGACCGTGGTCAGCGCGCCGAGCGGGACAACGACGGCGACGACGACGGCGAGGGCGGCGGCCGGCGGGGCCGGCGCAGCCGGTTCCGGGACCGTCGTCGCGGCCGCGGCGAGCGGGGCGAAGGCGAGAGCGGTGGCGGTCGCGAGCCGCAGGTCGGCGAGGACGACGTGCTCGTCCCGGTCGCCGGCATCATCGACGTGCTCGACAACTACGCCTTCGTCCGGACCACCGGCTACCTGGCCGGCCCGAACGACGTGTACGTCTCGATGTCCCAGATCAAGAAGTACGGCCTGCGCCGCGGTGACGCGATCACCGGCGCCGTGCGGGCCGCACGGGACGGCGAGCAGCGGCGCGACAAGTACAACCCGCTGGTCCGGCTGGACACCATCAACGGGATGGAGCCGGACGAGGCGAAGCGCCGGCCGGAGTTCTACAAGCTCACGCCGCTCTACCCGCAGGAGCGCCTGCGGCTGGAGACCGAGCCGCACATCCTCACCACCCGGGTGATCGACCTGGTCATGCCGATCGGCAAGGGCCAGCGGGCGCTCATCGTGTCGCCGCCGAAGGCCGGTAAGACGATGGTGCTGCAGGCGATCGCGAACGCGATCACCCGCAACAACCCGGAGTGCCACCTGATGGTGGTGCTGGTCGACGAGCGGCCGGAAGAGGTCACCGACATGCAGCGGTCGGTGAAGGGCGAGGTCATCGCGGCCACGTTCGACCGTCCGCCGCAGGACCACACCACGGTGGCGGAGCTGGCGATCGAGCGGGCGAAGCGCCTGGTCGAGCTGGGCCACGACGTGGTCGTGCTGCTCGACTCGGTGACCCGGCTCGGGCGGTCGTACAACCTGGCGGCACCGGCCAGCGGCCGGATCATGTCGGGTGGTATCGACTCCACCGCGCTCTACCCGCCCAAGCGCTTCCTCGGCGCGGCGCGCAACATCGAGAACGGCGGTTCGCTGACCATTCTCGCCACCGCGCTGGTGGAGACCGGGTCCATGGCGGACACGGTCATCTTCGAGGAGTTCAAGGGCACGGGTAACGCCGAGCTGAAGCTGGACCGGAAGATCGCCGACAAGCGGGTCTTCCCGGCGATCGACATCAACCCCTCCGGCACCCGCAAGGAGGAGGTCCTGCTCGCGCCGGAGGAGCTGGCGATCATCCACAAGCTCCGCAAGGTGCTGCACTCGCTGGACTCGCAGGCGGCGCTCGACCTCCTGCTGGACCGGCTCAAGCAGTCCCGCACCAACATCGAGTTCCTGATGCAGATCGCGAAGTCCACTCCGGGCGAGTGAGCTGACGGATCCGACGAACGAGGGGCACGGCCGCATCGGCCGTGCCCCTCGTCGCGTACCGGGTCGGAGGTCGTGAAGTTTTTCTACGGTTAAGCCGCTAGGTATTGAAACTTCTGTTCATCGTCGGGTTGACTGTCGTCCATGCGAACCCGCAGTCGACCCGCCCGCCTCGCCGGCGTCCTGCTGCTGACGCCGTTGCTGACCCTCACCGCGCCGGCACCGTCCGCCGCCACTGCAGCGCCGTCGGCCGTCGCGCCGCCGGGCACCGCCGCCGAGGACGCGCCACGCGCCTCGTCCCGCCCCGACTCCGCCGTCGCGCTGGCCGGTGTGGAACCGGCCGGCGGCCTGGAGACCGCCAAGACCACCCGGCCGGTCGCGCCCGGCCTCGACCTGACCTCCTTCGACAGGTACGACGCGGCCGGCTGGCTGCGCGCCGACGCCCTCACCGCCGACCTGGCCGGCGGGCTGACAGTCGACTACGTGAACTCCGGCGAGGTCACCAAGGACGAGCCGCTGCGCGCCGCGGTGGACCGGTCCCGTGCCGTCGCGGCGGTGAACGGCGACTTCTTCGACATCAACAACTCCGGAGCCGCCCAGGGCGTCGGCGTCCGCTCCGGCGAACTGGTGCAGTCGCCAGTCGCCGGGCACCCCAACGCCGTCGGGATCAGCGCCCAGGGCATCGGCCGGGTCGTCCAGGTCGGCTTCGAGGGCACCGCGACGCTGCCCGCCGGGCCGGTGCCGCTCACCCAGTTCAACAACATGGTGCAGCGCGACGGCGTCGGAGTGTTCACGCCGCTCTGGGGCTCGTACACCCGCAAGCGGGCCGTGGAGGGCGCGGCCCGGACGGTCGAGGTGACGCTGACCGGCGGCCGGGTGGCGAGCGTCGCCACCACGGCGGGCGAGGGGCCGATCCCGGCTGGCAGCACCGTGCTGCTCGGCCGCGAGGCCGGCGCCGACGCGCTCGCCGCGCTGCGTCCCGGCGACGCGGTGGACCTGACCTGGCGGCCGCGTGCCTCCGACGGCGGTGACCTGCGCGCCGCCGTGGGCGGCGGCAACGTGCTGGTCCGCGACGGCGTGGTGCAGAGCATCGCCGACGCGTCGCTGGCCCCGCGGACCGCTGTCGGCTTCTCCGCCGACGGCCGCAAGATGATCATGCTGACCGTGGACGGCCGGCAGGTGGACAGCCGGGGCGTCACCCAGACCGAGATGGGCCGCATGATGGCCGAGCTGGGCGCCGCGAACGCGCTCAACCTCGACGGCGGCGGCTCCTCCACGCTGCTCGCCCGGGAGCCGGGCGCGGCCACGGTCCAGGTGGAGAACAGTCCGTCCGACGGCAGCGAGCGGCCGGTGCCCAACGGGCTCGCCGTCTACGCGCCGAAGGGCAGCGGCCGGCTCACCGGCTACTGGCTGGAGACCGCCAGCGACCCGACCGCCGCACCCGGTGTCGCGCCGGTGCGCGGCGGCCGGCCGGACCGGGTCTTCCCCGGCCTCACCCGTCGGCTCACCGCCGCCGGATACGACGAGACGTACGGCCCGGCCGCCGGCGAGCCGCGCTGGCACGCCACCCACGGACGGGTCGACGGCGACGGCGTGTTTCGGGCCGCCGTCCCCGGCCGCAGCACCGTCACCGCCGCCCGCGGCCGCGCCCGGGGCGCGATCGAGCTGACGGTGCTCGGCCCGCTCGCGCGCATCGACGGCACCGTCGACCGGGTCGGCCTGGACCGGGCTGGCGACAGCGGCCTGTTCGGCGTCGTCGGCTACGACGCCGAGGGCAACACCGCGCCGATCGAGCCGGCCGACCTGAGGCTGGAGTACGACAGCGACCTGCTCTCCGTCACCCCCACCGCCGACGGCAACCTGTCCGTCACGGCGCTCGCCGCGACCGGCTCGGCGCTGGTCACCGCGCGGGTCGGCAACCGCACCACGGTCCTGCCGGTGACCGTCGGGCTGACCGACGTGCCGGTGGCCGGGTTCGACGACGCGGCGTCCTGGAAGTTCAGCCAGGCCCGCGCCTCCGGGTCGGTCGCACCGGCCGACGGGCACACCGGGGGCGGGCTGCGGATGTCGTACGACTTCAGCCAGTCCACCGGAACGCGGGCCGCGTACGCCGACCCGCCCGCCTGGATCGACGTACCCGGCCAGCCGCAGGCGTTCGGCATGTGGATCAAGGCGAACGGCACCGGCGAGTGGCCCAGCCTGCACCTGCACGACGCGCAGGACACCCAGTTCGTGCTGCGCGGCCCGTACCTGGACTGGACCGGCTGGAAGTACGTCGAGTTCGCCGTACCGCCGGGCGTGCAGTACCCGGTGCGGGTGCGCCGGTTCTACGTGGCCGAGACCGACCCGGCCGAGCAGTACCGCAGCGAGGTCGTGATCGACGACCTGGTGGCGCGGGTGCCGCCGGACGTGCAGGCGCCGCCGGAGCCGAACCGCACCGACCGGGTGGTGGTGCGTGACGGCACTGTGGACGGCGCGCCCTGGCGCTTCGCGGTGCTCTCCGACGCCCAGTTCGTCGCCGCGAACCCGGACAGCGACCTGGTCGCCCAGGCCCGCCGTACGCTGCGCGAGGTCCGCGCCGCCCGGCCGGACTTCCTGATCATCAACGGTGACTTCGTGGACACCGCCTACCCGGCGGACTTCGCCCTGGCCAAGCGCATCCTGGACGAGGAACTGGGCGGCGAGGTGCCGTACCACTACGTGCCCGGCAACCACGAGATCATGGGCGCGCCGATCGACAACTTCCGCAGCGTCTTCGGGGACACCTCGCGCGTCTTCGACCACCGGGGCACCAGATTCCTGACGCTGAGCACCGCCACCGGGTCGCTGCGCGGCGGCGGGTTCGACCAGGTGGAGTTGCTGCGCCGGACGCTCGATCAGGCCGCCGCCGACCGCTCGGTCGGTTCGGTAGCGGTGTTCTTCCACCACCCACCGCGCGACCCGAGCCCGGCCAAGGCCAGCCAGCTCGGCGACCGCAAGGAGGCGGCACTGGTCGAGCAGTGGCTGGCCGACTTCCAGCACCGCACCGGCAAGGGCGCGCTGATGGTCAACGGCCACGTCGGCACGTTCCACGCCGACCGGGTGGACGGCGTGCCGTACGTGATCAACGGCAACTCGGGCAAGGACCCGTCCACCCCTGCGGCGCTCGGCGGGTTCACCGGGTGGACCGAGTTCGGGGTGGACCCGGTGACGCCGGGGGAGGCCGAGCGGGCCCGCCGTGACCCGCTGGCCGAGGGACCGCGGTGGGTGAGCGCGGAGATGCACGCGCACGTCGACCGGCTCGCGCTGACCGCACCCGCGCAGGTGTCCCGGCGTACGCCGGCCGACGTCACGGCCACGCTCACCCAGCCCAGCGGGCGTGTGGTGCCGGTCGCCGCGCCGGTCAGCGCCGACTGGTCCGGGTCGCCGAACCTGCACATCGGCGGCGCCGCGGGCGTACGTCCCTGGCACGCCGCCCGATTCGACCCGCTGACCGGCAAACTGACCGCCCTGCGCCCCGGCGCCCAGGTCCAGCTGACTGTGACGGTGAACGGAGTGAAGGCCGAGGCCCAGGTGACCACCACCCCGTAACCCCCGGTCCTGCCCTGGCTCTCGCCCCGGTGATCATGAAGTTGACCTGGACAAAAGCGACAGGAAATGCCGCTAACTTCATGATCGCCGGGCCCGGGGCCGGCCCGGGGACCGGCCCGGCCCCGGGCAGGTGGGGGAGTGGGTGGGGTGGGGGTGGGAATGCTGACGGGTGGGCCGGCGTTGGGGGTGGCGGACCTCCTGTGCCGGGTGGAAGATGCCCGTGGCAGACTGGTCAATCGGCCACCGGTTCCGGTTCACGCCCGAGCCCGTCGTGACGACGGGGCGCACCGACGGCGACCCGGCGACCACCGACGAAAGGACCGAGGCGACATGAAGCCCAACATCCACCCGGAGTACGTGACCACCGAGGTCCGCTGCTCCTGCGGCAACACGTTCACGACCCGCAGCACCGCCAAGGGCGGCGCCATCAGCGTCGAGACCTGCAGCGCCTGCCACCCGTTCTACACCGGTAAGCAGCGCGTGCTGGACACCGCCGGCCGGGTCGCGAAGTTCCAGCAGAAGTACGCCAAGGTTCAGGCCAAGAAGGCCAAGTAGCTCCGTCGACGACGCCCGTGTCCGGCTCCTGCCGGGCACGGGCGTTCGTCCGTTTGCGCCGGTTTCATCTCCCCCAAGGAGCATCCGCAGCATGAGCAGTGAGCGCCTGGCCGCCCTCCTCGACGAGTACGCCGAGCTGGAGCGGCGGCTGGCCGACCCGGCCATCCACGCCGACCAGGGCACCGCCCGGCGGGTCGGCCGTCGGTACGCCGAACTGGTCCCGCTGCACAAGGCGGCCGGTGAGCTGGAGCAGGCCCGCGCCGACCTGGCCGCCGCCCGGGAACTGGCCGCCGAGGACGCGACGTTCGCCGTCGAGGCGGACACCATCGCCGCCTCCCTGCCGGCCCTTGAGGAACGGCTCGCGGAACTGCTCATCCCGCGCGACCCGCACGACGCCAAGGACGTGATCGTCGAGATCAAGGCCGGCGAGGGTGGCGAGGAGTCCGCGCTGTTCGCCGGTGACCTGCTGCGGATGTACACCCGGTACGCCGAGCGGCACGGCTGGGTCACCGAGGTGATCGACGCGCAGGACTCCGACCTCGGCGGCGTCAAGGACGTCTCCCTGGCGATCAAGAGCAAGGGCGTCCCGGAGGGCGGCAACGGCGTCTGGTCCCGGCTCAAGTGGGAGGGCGGTGTGCACCGGGTGCAGCGCGTCCCGGTCACCGAGTCGCAGGGGCGGATCCACACCAGCGCCGCCGGCGTGCTGGTGCTGCCCGAGGCGGAGGACGTGGACGTCACCATCGACCCGAACGAGCTGCGCATCGACGTGTTCCGCTCGTCCGGCCCCGGTGGACAGTCGGTGAACACCACCGACTCGGCGGTACGGATCACCCACGTGCCGACCGGCATCGTGGTCTCCTGCCAGAACGAGAAGTCGCAGTTGCAGAACCGGGAGCAGGCCATGCGCATCCTGCGCGCCCGGCTGCTGGCCGCCGCCCAGGAGCAGGCGGACGCGGCGGCGTCGGACGCCCGCAAGGCGCAGGTCCGGACCGTGGACCGGTCCGAGCGGATCCGCACCTACAACTTCCCGCAGAACCGGATCACCGACCACCGCATCGGCTACACCGCGTACAACCTGGACCTGGCGCTGGCCGGCGAACTGGACGGGGTGCTCGACGCGCTGGCCGAGGCGGACCGCGCGGCCCGGCTGGCCGGCGAGACCGAGCTGTCCCGCCGCTGACCGCCGGGGGTGTTAAGCGGGGCCCCCTCCTCTACCGGAGGCGTTAACAAGGGCCCCCTCCTTACGGCTCAGCTCGCCCGCAAGCGCGCCTTGGCGCGCAGCATCTCCCGGTCGGCCAGCTCGAACGCGGCGCCCAGCGCCTCCCGGACGCTCACGGTGGTGCTGCCGTCGACCTCGGCGAAGCCGATCGTCACCCCGACCGGCGTGCCCGGGACCAGGGACTCCCAGTCCTCGGTGCGGACGGCCGCCTCGATCCGGCGGGCCACCTCGACCGCCTCCGGCATGCCGGTGTCGGGCAGCACCACGACGAACTCGTCGCCGCCGTAGCGCGCCACGAAGTCTCCCCGCCGCATCACCCGGTTGATCACCCCGGCGACCCGTTGCAGCACCAGGTCCCCGGAGTGGTGGCCGTGCCGGGTGTTCACCGCCTTGAACCCGTCGAGGTCGCAGACGCCGATCACCACCCGCTCGCCCCGGGACACCACGGCGCCCAGGTAGCGCTCCAGCCGGCGCCGGTTGGGCAGGCCGGTGAGCGGGTCGGTGAGCGCCTCGCCCTCGTACCGGGCCGCCTCGCGGCGCATCTCCTCGTGGTCGATCCGGGCGGCGATGCCGTCGATGTAGACGTCCCGCAGCCGGTCGCTGCGCCGCGCCGCCAGCCGGAACGCGTGCCGGTCGGCCCGGTGCGCGCCCGCATGGTCACCGGCCCGGGCCAGCGCCACGCTGCGCAGCCGGGGTGCCTCGGCCGCGCCGAGCGTCTCGTCGGATACCCGCAGCGAGTCCAGGCGGGTGACCGCCTCGATCGGGCGGCCGGCGGCCACCGCGAGGCAGACCTGACCGAGCTGGCGCAGGTCGCGGGCGCGGGCACTGTCACCGCCGTGGCCGAGCAGCCGGTTCGGGTCGGCGTCCCCGGCGGACTCCACCCGGTCGCCGAGCGCGGCCCGCCGGGCGGCGGCGTAGCCGTACGCGGCCAGGCTGCTCGGGCGCAGGTTGCCGGCACCCCCGCCGCGCAGGAACCGGGCGAGGTCACCGGCGACGTCGCGCAGCACCCGCAGGCAGCCGTCGCTGTCGCCGTTGTGGTCGAGCGCGACCGCGTTGCGCAGCCGGATCCCGGGGGCGGCGAACGTCTCCTCGGGGATGCCGACGCTGAGCCCGACCTCCCGGGCCCGCTCGATCGCGCCGAGCGCGTGGCCGTGGAAGCTCAGGTACGAGTACGCCATCGCCAGGTCGTGCCAGCCCCAGGCGGTGTCCCGGTCGGGCGTGTCGTCGGCGCTGAGCGCGCGGGCGGCCCGGACCAGGTGCATCACGCATCGGTCCAGCGCGCCCTGGTGGTGTGCGGCGAGCGCGGCCAGCGCGTTGAGGTGCCCGTGCAGGTAGGGCTCGGTCAGGTCGCGTACGGCGGCGGAGGCGTCCTCGACGGCCCGGGTGAACTCGGCGGTCCGGCCGAGATTGATCAGCGCGGACAGGCGTTGCACGAGCGCGTCGGCGCGGGCGTACGGGTCGTCGGTGGTGCGGATGACGCGGTCGAGCAGGGCACACGCCTCCGCGGACCGGCTGGCCTCCTGGAGTGACCGAGCGCGTCGGAGAGCGTCAACCTGGTCCTCGACCTGGTCGAGCCAGCCCACTCGCGACCTCCCTGCGGTGTGCGCCCGGACGCACCCGCTCGTGAGGTGGGCCGCGACGCCTCATGATTATTGCGTGACCGCACTCCCGCAACACCCGTCCGAAGGGACAGAACGCGAACGCCCCTCGCTGGTGATCATCCGGGTGGCGCGCGCGCTCGCCGCGGCGGGCGTCGAGGCACCCCGCGCCGAGGCCGAGCAGCTCGCCGCGTACGTCCTGGACGTGCCGCGTGGCCGGCTGGCGCTCGCCGACGGCTTCACCCCGGCGCAACGCGACCGCCTGGACGCGCTCGTCGGGCGGCGGGTGACCCGCGAGCCGTTGCAGCACCTGCTCGGCTCGGCCGGTTTCCGGCACCTGGAGCTGGCCGTCGGGCCGGGCGTCTTCGTGCCCCGGCCGGAGACCGAGCTGCTGGCCGGGTGGGGGATCGAGCGTGCCCGGGAGCACGCCGCGCCGCTCGTGGTCGACCTGTGCAGCGGTTCCGGCGCGATCGCCCTCGCTGTCGCGCAGGAGGTGCCCGCAGCCCGGGTGGTGGCGGTGGAGCGGTCCCCGGCCGCGCTGGCGTGGCTGCGGCGCAACGTGGCCGGGCGCGCCGCCGCCGGGGACCGGCCGGTCGAGGTGGTGGCCGCCGACGTGACCGATCCGGACCTGCTGGCCGACCTGGCCGGGCGGGTCGACGTGCTGCTGTGCAACCCGCCGTACGTGCCGAGGTCGGTGGCGGTGCCGCCGGAGGTGGCCGGGCACGACCCGGACGAGGCGGTGTTCGGCGGCGCGGACGGGCTGGACGTGATCCGTCCGGTGGTCGGCCGGGCCGCCGCGTTGCTGCGTCCGGGCGGGGCGATCGGCATCGAGCACGACGACACGCACGCGGCGGCGGTGCCCGCGCTGCTGCGCGGCGACGGCCGCTACGACCGCGTGGAAGAGCACCGGGACCTGGCCGGGCGGCCCCGCTGGGCGAGCGCGTCCCGGCGGGCGGACGGCACCCACGCCGACCCCGCCCGGGCGTGGCAGACTGACTCCTCGTGATGCTCTACGACTGTCGGTCGCCCGCCGACCGGGACCGCGGCATCGCCGCTGCCATCGAGGCGGTCAAGAACGGGGAACTCGTCGTCCTGCCGACCGACACGGTCTACGGCATCGGGGCGGACGCCTTCACCCCGTACGCGGTGAAGGCCCTGGCGGACACGAAGGGTGGCGCCCGGCAGGCGCCCCCGGTGCTCATCGGTTCCCGGCACACGCTCGACGGCCTGGTCTTCTCGCTGCCCGGCGCGGCCCGCGACCTGGTCGAGGCGTTCTGGCCCGGCGCGTTGACCATCGTGGTGGAGCACTCGCCGAGCCTGGCCTGGGACCTGGGCGACTCCAGCGGCACGGTGGCGGTGCGGATGCCGCTGCACCCGGTCGCGCTGGAGGTGCTGCGGGAGACCGGGCCGATGGCCGTCGCGTCGGCCAACAAGATCGGCCAGCCCGCCGCGCTCACCGCCGAGGAGGCGCGTGACCAGCTCGGCTACGGCGTCCGGGCGTACCTGGAGGCCGGGCCGGCGGTGGACCCGGTGCCGAGCACCATCGTCGACCTGACCGGCGACGTGCCGCGGGTGCTGCGCGAGGGCGCGGTGACGCTGGCGAAGCTGCGCGAGGTCGTGCCGGACATCCTCGACGAGCGGGGGGTCTGAGTGCCGCCCTTCACCGTCCTGCACGTCTGCATGGGCAACATCTGCCGGTCGCCGATGGCCGAGCGGCTGCTGCTGCTCGCGGTCCGGGAGCGGCTGGCCCGCCTCGACGTCGATCCGGCCGGGTCGGACGCGCTCGTGCACAGCCACAGCGCCGGCACCGGCGGCTGGCACGCGGGGGAGGAGATGAACCCGCCCGCCGCCCGGCAGGTGATCTCGCGCGGCGGTGACACCGACGGCTTCGCCGCCCGGCGGCTGCGCTCCGACCTGATCGACGCCGCCGACCTGGTGCTCACCGCCACCGCCGACCAGCAGGAGTACGTGGTGGCGCTGCGACCGGACGCCGCCGCGCGCACGTTCGTGCTCGGGGAGTTCGGCCGCCTGCTCGGCGCGCTGGACCGGTCCGCCCTGCCGCCGGCCGAGCCGACGCCGGACGCCGTGTACGCGCGCGGCGTCGCCCTCGTCGCGGCAGTCGACGCGGCGCGGCAGAACGCCTCCGCGCTGCCCACCGACGACCTGGACGACCCGTGGGGGCGGGGCGACCAGTGCTTCAGCCGGGTCGCCGACGAGATCGAGGAGACGGTGCAGCCGCTGGCTGCCGTGCTGCTCCCCTGATCGCGGTTCATCCTTCCTCGCGAACTTCCTGCGCATTTCGCGGAAGACGGCGGCGAAAGCGGCCATTCCGGTCATTCTGAACGGGTCCGTACGGCCGGCTCCTGCGGGGAGAGCTGATGAACCGGGCCTATCTCGACAAGCTGTTCACCGTTGTGCTCGCCGGCGTGCTCGCCGGACTGGCCCTGGCCGCAGCCGCGCTGCCGGCCGCGCTGGTCTTCGGGCTGGGCGTGAAGAACCTGATGCCGTACACGGTGCTGCCGGAGGCGCTCAAGACGCCGCAGCCGGCGCAGCGGTCCAACCTGTACGCCAACGACGGGCGGACGCTCATCACCTCGTTCTACGTCGAGGACCGGGTGGACGTGCCGGTCGGCGAGGTGGCGCCGGTGATGCGCGACGCCATCGTGGCCGCCGAGGACGTGCGCTTCTACGAGCACCACGGCGTCGACGTGCGCGGCGTGGCGCGGGCGTTCACGGCCAACCGCCGCGAGGGCACCCGCCAGGGCGCCTCCACGCTGACCATGCAGTACGTGCGCAACGCGCTCGCCGGTGACCCCCGGCTGACCGAGGAGCAGCGCGCCGCCGCCACCGAGATCACCGTCGGGCGCAAGATCCGCGAGATGCGGTACGCGCTGACGCTGGAACGGCAGATCGGCAAGGACGAGATCCTCGGGCGCTACCTGAACATCGCGTACTTCGGCGCCGGGGCGTACGGCATCGCCGCCGCCAGCAAGCGCTACTTCTCCACCACCCCGGAGCGGCTCACGCTGGCCCAGGCCGCGCTGCTCGCCGGGCTGGTCCGGTCCCCGGCCGACGACCCGATCAACGGCGACGCCGACGCGGCCCGGCAGCGGCGGGCGTACGTGCTGGACCGGATGGTGGAGACCGGCCGGGTGAGCGCGGCCGACGCCGAGGCGGCGAAGGCAACGGAGCTGGCCCTTAAGCCCAACACCACACCGAACGACTGCGCCGCGGTGCCCGCCGACCACAACGACTGGGGCTTCTTCTGCGACTGGTTCACCCAGTGGTGGAACGCCCAGCCGGCGTTCGGCGAGAACGTCGACGAGCGGCAGCGGACGCTGCGCCGCGGCGGTTGGAAGATCGTGTCCTCGCTCGACCCGGACGTGCAGGCCAAGGCGAGCGAGCAGGTGCGGGAGATCTACCCGGAGACGATCGCGCGGGCGGCACCGACCGCCGTGGTGCAGCCGGGCACCGGCCGGGTGCTGGCCATGGCGGTGAACCGCACCTACGGCACGACCGCCAACCCGGACGGGCAGCAGAACTACCCGAACACGGTCAACCAGCTGGTGGCCGGTGGTGGCGGCATCACCGGCTATCAGGCGGGCTCCACGTTCAAGCTGTTCGCCCTGCTGGCCGCGCTGGAGTCCGGGCTGCCGCTGGACACCGAGTTCGACGCGCCGCGCGTCTACGTGACGCAGTACCCGGTCGGCGCCGGCCCGGCGAGCTGCGGCGGCCGGTGGTGCCCGGCGAACGCCAACACCTACTGGATGGACGGCGACCGGGACATGTGGGACGCGTTCGGCCGGTCGGTGAACACGTACTTCGCGTGGCTGACCGAGCGCGTCGGCGCGGACCGGGTGGTCGAGATGGCCCAGCGGCTGGGCATCGTCTTCCGTGCCCCGGCGGACGCCCGGATGGCCCGCGAGGGCGCCAAGAGCTGGGGACCGTTCACGCTCGGCGTCTCCGCCACCACGCCGCTGGACCTGGCCGGCGCGTACGCCGCGGTGGCCGCCGAGGGCACCTGGTGCCGGCCCACGCCGGTCACCTCGATCACCGATCCGGGCGGCCGGACGGTGCCGGCCGGGAACACCGACTGCCGGCAGGTGCTCGACACCGAGGTGGCCCGCGCGGCGGCCGACGCCAGTCGCTGCCCGGTCGGCGACCAGTCGATGTACCGGCGCTGCGACGGCGGCACCGCCGAGGAACTGGCCCCTGGTCTGCGCCGGCCGGTGGCGGGCAAGACCGGCAGCTCGGAGCGGAACGCCACCGAGACGGTCGTCGCGTTCACCCCGCAGCTGTCGGTGGCGACGATCGCCGCGAACCCGGACGACCCCCGGGACGCGGTCGGCGGCGGCGTGCAGAAGCGGCAGATCGCCGCCGTGGGCCGCATCCTCGCGTGGTCGCTGCGCGACGAGCCGGTACGCGACTTCGTCCCGCCCGGCCAGGCGGTGGCCTTCCAGCACACCAGCCCGCGCACCGGCAACTGAGAGACTTCCGTCAGCTCGTCGACCTGCCGTACCGCGCGACAGTGGTCCGGACGGCTTCGTCCACCACCGCTGTCGTGCGGTCAGGGGTGACCGTCCAGTCCGGGAGGACCAGGCGCGGCCAGAACAGGTAATTGGAGATCATCCCGAGGAACTGCGTAGCGGCCATCTCCGGGTCGTCGACGTCCGCGGCTCCCGCCTCGTGCTCGGCCACGAGGTAGGTCCGGACGGACTCGAAGTACGGCAGTTTGCCCTGGGAGAAGTGCGCTCGGGCCAGTTCGGGAAAGCGTGGCAGTTCGGCGATCACGATGCGGAACAGATCGGTCATCTCCGGCCGGCTCAACAGCGTCGCGTAGTGCCGCCCGAGAACCGTGAGGCCGGCCGTCAGGTCACCGGCGGGCGGCACGTCGGCGACGTCGTTGCGGGCCCACGAGTCGATGACTATGGCATCGAACAGTGCCGCCTTCGTCGGGAACTGCTTGAACAGCGTCGCCTTCGACACGCCGGCGCTCTCGGCGATACGCGCCAGTGACGCCCGGTCGTAGCCCGACTCCAGGAAGAGCTCGGTGGCGGCCTGCAGGATCAGCGCGCGCTTCTCCTCCGCCACGCGCTGGTGATAGGCCGACGGCGCTGGGGTCATGCGCCCATCATAGCGAGGTGAGTGGGTTGACTCACCATCCGCAGGGGCGTAGCTTCGAGTGGTGAGTCGCTCGACTCACCACCCGTCCCGGGTGGTCGTCCCGTACGTACCGGAGGATCCGATGTCCCGTTTCGCCGATCAGACAGTTCTCGTCACCGGAGGCAGCGGCGGGCAGGGGGCCAGCCACGTCCGCGCCCTGCACGCCGAAGGCGCCAACGTCGTCATCGGTGGCATCGACGCCGACCGTGGCGCCGGCCTCGCCGCCGAGCTGGGACACCGGGCCCTCTCCGTCCGCCTGGACGTCACCCGGGAGGAGTCGTGGGCCGCCGCCGTCGCGGAGACCGAGAAGACATTCGGTGCGCTCACGATCCTCGTCAACAACGCCGGGGTGCAGAACCCGCCGGCCGTCATCGAGTCCACCGACCTGGCCACGTGGGCCCGCATCCTCGACGTCAACCTCACCGGCACGTTCCTCGGCATCAGGGCAGCCGCCCCGGCGCTGCGGCGCGCGGGGGGAGGAACGATCGTCAACATCGGCTCCACCACGGGCCTCGGCGGTACCGCCCTCTACGCGCCCTACGTCGCCGGCAAGTGGGCGGTTCGAGGGCTCACCCGGACCGCCGCCCTCGAACTGGGCCGCGACAACATCCGCGTCAACGCGATCCACCCCGGCGTGGTCGCCACCCCGTTCATCACCGAGCCGGCGGCCGGCAGCGACGCCCCGATCGCCGACTTCTACTCGCCCGAGCCGTTCGCCGTCCCGCGACTCGGGCAGCCCGCCGACATCACCGCGCTGCTGTTGTTCCTCACGTCGCCGGACGCGGCCTTCATCACCGGCGCCGAGTACGTCATCGACGGAGGGCTGCTCCTCGGCCCCGCACTGAAGAACGGCTCTCCGTCCTAACCGGCGGGGTGTTCGGCGCCCCGGGCGATGTTGCGGGCCATGCCGCCGAAGACGACGGCGTGGAAGGGGGCCACCGAGGCCCAGTAGAGGTGGCCGGGCAGGCCGCGCGGGAGGAACACGGCCCGCTGGACGTACCTGCTGCGGCCGTCCCCGTCCGGCTCGGCGCGCATCTCCAGCCAGGCCCGCCCGGGCAGCCGCATCTCGGCGCGCAGCCGCAGCAGCTCACCCGGGACGATCTCCTCGACCCGCCAGAAGTCCAGCGCCTCGCCGACCTGGAGCCGGTGCGGGTCGCGCCGGCCCCGGCGCAGCCCGACGCCGCCGATCAGGCGGTCCATCCAGCCGCGCACCGACCAGGCGAGCGGGAACGAGTACCAGCCGTTCTCGCCGCCGACGCCCTCGATGACCCGCCACAACGCCGCCGGTGGCGCGTCCACCGTCCGCTCCCGCAGATCGGTGTACGCGGTGCCGCCGGACCAGTGCGGATCCGACGGCAGCGGCTCGGCGGGCGCGTCCGGTCCGCTCGCGTTCGACCAGCGCGTCTCCACCTCCGCGTCGCGCACCTTCGTCAGCGCCAGCGCGACCGCCTGGTCGAAGCCGATCAGCCCGTCCGGCGGGTCCGGCACGTACCGGGCGATGTCGTGCTCGTGCGCCACCGCCTCGTGCACCAGGCTCTCCACGAGCGGCCGGGCGATCGCGTTCGGCACCGGCGTGATCAGGCCGACCCAGTGCGAGGAGAGCGACGGGGTGAGCGGGCGTACCGGCAGGATGACCCGGCGCCGCAGCCCGGCCACCCGGGCGTACCGCTGCATCATCTCGGAGAACGTCAGCACGTCCGGGCCGCCGATGTCGAAGGCCCGGTTGACGTCGGCCGGCAGGTGCGCGCAGCCGGCCAGGTAGCGCAGCACGTCCCGGACCGCGATCGGCTGGATCCGGTTGCGCACCCAGCGCGGGGTGACCATCGCCGGGAGCCGCTCGGTCAGGTGGCGCAGCATCTCGAACGAGGCCGAACCGGATCCGATGATCACGGCGGCGCGCAGCACCGCAGTGGGCACGCCGCTGTCCAGCAGGATCCGCGCGACCTCCGCCCGGGAGCGCAGGTGCGCCGAGGGCAGGCCGTCGCGCTCCGCCGGCTCCGGCCCGCCGAGATACACGATCCGGCGTACGCCCGCGGCGCGCGCCGCCTCGGCGAAGTTCGTCGCCGCCTCCCGGTCGGCCGCCTCGAAACCACGCTGGCCCAGCGAGTGGACCAGGTAGTACGCCACCTCCACGCCTGCGAACACGGCCGGCAGCGTCTCCGGCCGGCGGAGGTCGCCCTCGACGACCTCCGCCTCGGCCGCCCACGGCACGTCCCGCAGCCGTCCGGCGGTCCGGGCCAGGCAGCGTACGGTGTGCCCCTCGGCCAGCAGCCGGGGCGCGAGGCGTCCGCCGATGTAGCCGGTCGCACCGGTGACGAGGCATCTCACGGCATCCAGTGTGCGGCTCCGTAGACTCCTTCGCTGTGGAGAACGCGAGGGACACCTTCTGGGGGCCGGACTTTCAGCAGCTCAGTACCGTCGACCCGGAGATCGCCGAGGTGGTGCTGGGTGAGCTGGACCGGCTGCGCGGCGGCCTGCAACTGATCGCCAGCGAGAACCTCACCTCGCCCGCGGTGCTGGCCGCGCTGGGCTCCACGCTCACCAACAAGTACGCCGAGGGCTACCCGGGGCGGCGCTACTACGGCGGCTGCGCCGAGGTGGACCGGGCCGAGGAACTGGCGATCTCCCGGGCGAAGGAGCTGTTCGGCGCCGAGCACGCGAACGTCCAGCCGCACTCCGGGGCGAGCGCCAACCTGGCCGCGTACGCCGCCCTGGTGCAGCCGGGTGACACGGTGCTGGCCATGGACCTGCCGCACGGCGGGCACCTGACACACGGCAGCCGGGTGAACTTCTCCGGCAAGTGGTTCCACCCGGTCGGCTACACCGTCCGGCGGGACACCGGGACGATCGACTACGACGAGGTACGCGACCTGGCCCGCGCGCACCGGCCGAAGATGATCATCTGCGGCGCGACGGCTTACCCGAGGCTGATCGACTTCGCCCGCTTCCGGGAGATCGCCGACGAGGTCGACGCGTACCTGATGGTGGACGCCGCGCACTTCATCGGCCTGGTGGCCGGCGGCGCGATCCCGTCGCCCGTGCCGTACGCCGACGTGGTCACCGCGACCACCCACAAGGTGCTGCGCGGCCCGCGCGGCGGCATGATCCTCTGCCGGGAGCCGCTGGCGGCCCGGATCGACAAGGCGGTCTTCCCGTTCACCCAGGGCGGCCCGCTGATGCACGCCGTCGCCGCCAAGGCGGTCGCGCTGCGCGAGGCCGCGCAGCCCGAGTTCCGCACGTACGCCGCCCAGGTGGTCACCAACGCCCGCGCGCTCGCCGACGGGCTGGCCGCGGAGGGACTGCCGGCGGTGTCCGGCGGCACCGACACCCACCTGGCCCTGCTCGACCTGCGCGAGACCGGTGTGACCGGCGCCCAGGCCGAGGCCCGCTGCGACGCCGCCGGCATCACGCTGAACAAGAACGCCGTCCCGTACGACCCGCAGCCGCCGGCGGTGGCCTCCGGCATCCGGGTGGGCTCGCCGAGCGTCACCACCCAGGGCATGCGGGAAGGGGAGATGCGCCGGATCGCCACGTTGATCGGTCGGGCGGTGCGGACCGATCCGGAGTCCCCCGGGGGCGGCGACGAGCTGACCCGGATCGCCGCCGACGTGACCGAGCTGGTCACCGAGTTCCCGGCGTACCCCCGTGGCTGAGCCCGGGACGCGCGCGGCGGAGGCGACGGCGGACCGCGGCTGGCGACTGCGCCATCTGCCGGTGCTGCTGGCCGCGGTGGCGGTGCTGGCCGCTGTCGCGGCGGTGGTCGGCGGGGTGTGGCGCGGCGCGGACGGCGCGCTCGGCGCGGCGGCCGGGGTGGCCGTCACGGCTGCGAGCTACACGCTCACCACAGTGGTGCTTGCCTGGGCGGACTCGAAGGATCCGCAGCTCGTGCTGCCGTTCGGGCTGGGCCTCTACGTCGCCAAGATCACCGCGCTCGGCGGGGTGATGGTGCTGGTGGCCTCGACCGGCTGGCCGGGACTGATCCCGTTCTGTTTCGGCATCGCCGCGGGCGTGGTGGTCTGGACCGGTGTGCACGTCTGGTGGCTCACGACCGTCCATGCCCGACGGATGCTGCGCTGAGCCGTCCCACCCTTCGGGCGACGCGTGGTTCTGTCCGCGATCGGTCATTCTCTCAGTGGCGGGGGAGGAGTACCGTTCCTCCAGACGACTTCGCCCGCCCGTGTCCCACACAACCAGGTTGTGCGGGGGGTGAGGCACAACCTCTTCTGCTCGACTGATATCGTTCGCCCCGTCATGGCCGGTGACCAGAAACCCCCCAACACTGGCGGCTCGGGCGACGTTCCGTCCGGTGCCGGTCAGGGTTGGACCGCGCTCTCATACCTCATCGGGGGCATGCTCGTCTGGGGTTTCATCGGCTGGCTGGTCGACCGTTGGCTCGACACCGGCGGCATCGCCACCGGTATCGGGGTCGTGCTCGGCATGGCCGGGGGGATCATCCTGGTCGTCCGCCGACTTGGCACGCCTACTTAGGAAGGGACGCGGTGTTCGGACAGGCGAACGTCCTGGCTCAGGGCCAGGCGGAATTCCCACCGAGCGTGGGGGACTTCTACCTGCCCAGCATCCTGCCCTGGGGTGCGGAGAACTCGTACTGGTTCACCAAGATCACGGCGATGGTGTGGATCGCCGTCGGCGTGCTGATCATCTTCTTCCTGGCCACGTACCGGAAGCCGCAGCTGGTCCCCACCAAGAAGCAGTGGCTGGCCGAGTCGATCTACGGCTTCGTGCGCAACAACATCGCCGTGGACATGATCGGTCACGCGGGAGTGCGGTTCGCGCCGTACTTCACCACGCTCTTCTGCTTCATCCTGCTGACGAACTTCTTCGCGATCGTGCCGTTCTTCCAGATCTCGCCGAACTCGCACATCGCCTTCCCGGCCTTCCTCGCCGTGATCAGCTACGTGATGTTCAACTACGTCGGCATCCGGCACCACGGCTTCGTGAAGTACTTCAAGAACGCTCTGGTCCCGCCGGCGCCCTGGTTCATCCTGCCGCTGCTGATCCCGATCGAGCTGTTCTCGACCTTCATCGTCCGGCCGTTCTCGCTGGCCGTCCGTCTCTTCGCGAACATGTTCGCCGGCCACATGCTCCTGCTGGTCTTCACGCTCGGCGGGTTCGCCATGATCAGCGCCAACGCCTGGCTGGCACCGGTCTCGGTGCTGTCCTGGACGATGACTGTGGCGCTGACCTTCCTCGAGTTCCTGGTGATCTGTCTGCAGGCGTACGTCTTCACGGTGCTGACCGCCAGCTACGTGCAGGGCGCCCTCGCCGACGAGCACTGATCCGATCTTTCGCACCAACCGTTGTCGTCCCGCGTGACCGTCACGCGTGATAACCAGGAGGAACCAACCAATGGACATCTACGCCGCGGTAGAGGGCAGCACCGCCGCCATCGGCTACGGTCTCGCGGCCATCGGCCCGGGCATCGGCGTGGGCCTGGTCTTCTCGGCCTACATCCAGTCGACCGCCCGCCAGCCGGAGTCGTCCCGGATGACCCTGCCGTACGTCTGGATCGGCTTCGCCGTCATCGAGGCCCTCGCGCTGCTGGGTATCGCCTTCGGCTTCATCTGGCAGGGCAACCTCTAATTCGGCCCTGAGACCGGGAGGTTTCCGATGTACTTCCTCGCCGCTGAGGGTGGTGAGACGACCCACAACCCGATCATCCCTGTCTGGCAGGAGATCGTGGTCGGTGGGATCGCCTTCATCGTGCTCTGCTTCGTGCTGATGAAGTTCGTCTTCCCGCGCATGGAGCAGACGTTCCAGGCCCGGGTCGACGCGATCGAGGGCGGCATCAAGCGCGCCGAGGCCGCGCAGGCCGAGGCGAACCAGCTGCTCGAGCAGTACCGGGCCCAGCTCGCGGAGGCGCGTACCGACGCCGCCAAGATCCGGGACGACGCCCGGGCCGACGCCGAGGGCATCCGCCAGGACATCCTCGCCAAGGCGCGCGAGGAGTCCGACCGGATCATCGCCGCCGGCAAGGAGCAGCTCGCCGCGGAGCGGGCCACCATCGTGCGCGAGCTGCGCACCGAGGTCGGCACCATCGCGGTGGACCTGGCCAGCAAGATCGTCGGTGAGTCGCTGGCCGACGAGGCGCGTCGCAAGGGCACCGTCGACCGGTTCCTGAGCGGTCTCGAGAGCACGGGGGCCCGCTGATGCAGGCCGCCAGCCGGGAGTCGTACTCCGCCGGGGCCGAGCGCCTCGACGCGTACGCCCGCGGCGCGGAGCCGTCGGCGGTGGCCTCCACCGCCGACGACATCCTCTCCGTCGCCGACCTGCTGCGGCGCGAGCCGCGGCTGCGCCGGGCGCTGGCCGACCCGGCGCGCTCGGGTGAGGACCGCGCGGCTCTGCTCACCGGGATCCTGGGCGGGAAGGTCGGCGCGGACGCGCTCGACCTGCTCACCACGCTGGTCTCCGGTCGCTGGTCGGCCCCGTCGGAGCTGCTCGACGGCGTCGAGCGGATCGGCGTGGAGGCGCTCCTCGCGAGCGCCGACTCGACCGGCGATCTGGGCGAGGTCGAGGACGAGCTGTTCCGCTTCGGGAAGGTCGTCTCCGGTTCCGGCGAGCTGTCCAACGCGCTCTCCGACCCGATGGCCCCGGTGCAGCGGCGGGCCGAACTGGCCCAGCAGCTGCTGGCCGGCAAGGCCCGGCCGGTCACCGTCCGCCTCGTCGAGGCCGCGCTCGCCGGCTTCGGGGGACGCTCCTTCACCGGTGCGCTCACCCGGCTGGTCGAGCTGGCCGCCGACCGGCGGGACCGTCAGGTCGCGTACGTGACCGTGGCGGCTCCGCTGAACGACGAGGAGGAGCGACGCCTCGGCGCCCGCCTCTCCCAGATGTACGGTCGGGAGGTCTCCGTCAAGCAGACGGTCGACCCCGACGTGCTCGGCGGAGTGCGCGTGCGGGTCGGATCCGACCTGTACGACGGGACCGTCCTGCGCCGCCTCAACGAGACCCGCAACGCGCTCGCGAAGCGCTGACCAGCGTCTTAGCAGCCCTGATTCGACGCCATCGGACCGGTCGGTACTAGGTATCCCGGGCCCCTGATACTTAAGGAAGCAGAGGATGGCCGAGCTGACCATCTCGACGGAGGAGATCCGCGGCGCCCTGGAGCGCTACGTCTCCTCCTACACGGCCGACGTCTCCCGCGAGGAGGTCGGCACCGTCGCCGACGCCGGTGACGGCATCGCCCACGTCGAGGGTCTCCCCTCGACCATGACCAACGAGCTCCTGGAGTTCGAGGACGGCACGCTCGGCGTGGCGCTGAACCTCGACGTCCGGGAGATCGGTGTCGTCGTCCTCGGTGACTTCGGCGGGATCGAAGAGGGTCAGCGCGTCAAGCGCACCGGCCGGGTGCTCTCCGTGCCCGTCGGCGACGCGTTCCTCGGCCGCGTGGTGAACGCGCTCGGCGAGCCGATCGACGGCCTCGGCGACATCGCCAACGAGGGCTTCCGCGAGCTGGAGCTCCAGGCCCCGAACGTGATGTCCCGCAAGTCGGTCGACGAGCCGCTGCAGACGGGCATCAAGGCCGTCGACGCGATGACCCCGATCGGCCGTGGCCAGCGCCAGCTGATCATCGGTGACCGCAAGACCGGCAAGACCACTGTCGCCCTGGACACCATCCTCAACCAGCGCGAGAACTGGCGCTCCGGCGACCCGAAGAAGCAGGTCCGCTGCATCTACGTCGCGATCGGCCAGAAGGCCTCCACCATCGCCTCCATCAAGGGGACGCTGGAGGAGGCGGGCGCGATGGAGTACACCACCATCGTCGCCTCCCCGGCCTCCGACCCGGCCGGCTTCAAGTACCTCGCCCCCTACACCGGCTCGTCCATCGGGCAGCACTGGATGTACGGCGGCAAGCACGTCCTGATCGTCTTCGACGACCTGAGCAAGCAGGCCGAGGCGTACCGCGCCGTGTCGCTGCTGCTGCGCCGCCCGCCGGGCCGCGAGGCCTACCCGGGTGACGTCTTCTACCTGCACTCGCGTCTGCTGGAGCGCTGCGCCAAGCTCTCCGACGAGCTGGGCGGCGGCTCGATGACCGGTCTGCCGATCATCGAGACCAAGGCGAACGACATCTCGGCGTTCATCCCGACCAACGTCATCTCCATCACCGACGGCCAGATCTTCCTCGAGACCGACCTGTTCAACCAGGGCGTCCGGCCGGCCATCAACGTCGGCACCTCGGTCTCCCGGGTCGGTGGCGCCGCGCAGGTGAAGCCGATGAAGAAGGTCGCCGGCTCGCTGCGGCTGAACCTGGCCCAGTACCGCGAGCTGGAGGCGTTCGCCGCCTTCGCCTCCGACCTGGACCGGGCCTCCCGCGCCCAGCTGGACCGGGGTTCCCGCCTGGTCGAGCTGCTCAAGCAGCCGAACTACTCGCCGTACCCGGTGCAGGAGCAGGTCGTCTCCGTCTGGGCCGGCACCGAGGGCAAGCTGGACGACGTCCCGGTCGGCGAGGTCCGCCGCTTCGAGTCCGAGTTCCTCCAGTACCTCCGCCACAAGCACGAGGGCGTCCTGGCCGGAATCGCCGACAACAAGTGGGACGACGAGATCATCTCCTCGCTCGACTCCGCGATCAGCGAGTTCAAGCAGGTCTTCCTGGGCAAGGAGGACGAGGTCCGGGTCAACGACGCGCCGGCCAAGCCGCTGGAGGGCGAGGAGACCCGCGAGACGGTGACCCGCTTCCGCGACGGCACCACCGACCGCCCGGCCGAGAGCTGATCCGATGGCCGCCCAGGTACGCGTTCTCCGGCAGCGGATCCGTTCCGCCAAGGGGATGAAGAAGATCACCAAGGCGATGGAGCTCGTCGCGACGAGCCGCATCGCCAAGGCCCAGGCCAAGGTGGCGGCCTCGCTGCCGTACGCCGAGGCGATCACCGGCGTGCTGACGGCGCTGGCCTCGAACGCGCGGATCGACCACCCGCTGCTCACCCCGCGCGAGCGGGTGCGGCGGGCGGGCGTCCTGCTGGTCACCGCCGACCGGGGCCTGGCCGGTGGCTACAGCTCGAACGCGATCCGGACCGCCGAGTCGCTGATCGCCCGCCTGCGTGCCGACGGCAAGGAGCCCGTGCTCTACGTCATCGGCCGCAAGGGCGTGGCGTTCTACCGGTTCCGCAACCGGCAGATCGCCGCCAGCTGGACGGGTTTCTCCGAGCAGCCGTCGTTCGAGGACGCCCGCGAGGTCGGTGAGACGCTGATCAAGGCGTTCACCGCCGGCGCGGACGACACCGACAACGAGGCCGGCGCCGACGGGATCCTCGGCGTGGACGAGCTGCACATCGTCTACACCGAGTTCAAGTCCCTGATGACGCAGAACCCGGTGACCCGGATCGTCGGTCCGATGCAGGTCGAGGACCGGCCCCGGTCCGAGGGCCTGCTGCCGGCGTACGAGTTCGAGCCGGAGCCGGAGTCGCTGCTCGACGCCCTGCTGCCGAAGTACATCAACACGCGGATCTTCGCGGCGTTGCTGGAGTCGGCGGCCAGTGAGTCGGCCGCCCGTCGGCGGGCGATGAAGAGCGCCACCGACAACGCCGAAGAGATGATCGAGAAGTACACGCGTGAGATGAACTCGGCTCGTCAGGCCGGCATCACCCAGGAGATCAGTGAGATCGTCGGCGGCGCGAACGCGCTGGCCGCGTCGGGAAGTGAAGTGTGATGACTGTATCCGCAGTTGAGACCAAGACGGCCACGGGTCGCGTGGTCCGGGTCATCGGCCCGGTCGTCGACGCCGAGTTCCCGCGCGACGCCATGCCGGGGCTGTTCAACGCCCTGCACGTCGACGTGACCCTCTCCGGCGGTGAGAAGACGCTGACCCTGGAGGTCGCCCAGCACCTGGGTGACAACCTGATCCGCGCCATCTCGATGCAGCCGACCGACGGCCTGGTCCGCGGCACCGAGGTGCGCGACACCGGCGCGCCGATCAGCGTGCCGGTGGGCGACGCGGTCAAGGGCCACGTGTTCAACGCGATCGGCGAGTGCCTCAACCTCACCGAGGGCGAGACCATCCAGGCCGACGACCGGTGGGGCATCCACCGCAAGGCCCCGGCCTTCGCCGACCTGGAGCCGAAGACCGAGATGCTGGAGACCGGCATCAAGGTCATCGACCTGCTCGCCCCGTACGTCAAGGGCGGCAAGATCGGCCTGTTCGGCGGCGCGGGCGTGGGCAAGACGGTGCTCATCCAGGAGATGATCACCCGTGTCGCCCGCAACTTCGGTGGTACCTCGGTCTTCGCCGGCGTGGGTGAGCGCACCCGCGAGGGCAACGACCTCATCGCCGAGATGACCGAGTCGGGCGTCATCGACAAGACCGCGCTGGTCTACGGCCAGATGGACGAGCCGCCGGGCACCCGCCTGCGGGTCGCGCTGTCCGCGCTGACCATGGCGGAGTACTTCCGTGACGTGAAGAAGCAGGAGGTGCTGCTCTTCATCGACAACATCTTCCGCTTCACCCAGGCCGGTTCCGAGGTCTCCACGCTGCTCGGCCGCATGCCGAGCGCCGTGGGTTACCAGCCGACCCTGGCCGACGAGATGGGCGAGCTCCAGGAGCGGATCACCTCCGTCCGGGGCCAGGCCATCACCTCGATGCAGGCGATCTACGTGCCCGCCGACGACTACACCGACCCGGCGCCGGCCACCACGTTCGCCCACCTCGACGCGACCACCAACCTGGAGCGGTCGATCTCCGACAAGGGCATCTACCCGGCCGTGGACCCGCTGGCGTCCTCGTCCCGGATCCTCGCCCCGGAGTTCGTCGGCGAGGAGCACTTCGCCGTCGCCACCGAGGTGAAGCGGATCCTGCAGCGCTACAAGGACCTGCAGGACATCATCGCCATCCTCGGTATCGAGGAGCTCTCCGAGGAGGACAAGCTCACCGTCGGCCGCGCCCGCCGGATCGAGCGGTTCCTCTCGCAGAACACGTACGCGGCGGAGCAGTTCACCGGCGTGCCCGGCTCGACGGTCCCGATCGCCGAGACCATCGACGCCTTCCGCCGGATCAGCGAGGGGGAGTTCGACCACTTCCCGGAGCAGGCGTTCTTCATGTGCGGCGGCCTGGACGACCTGCGGGCCAAGGCCAAGGAGCTGATGGGCGAGGAGGGCTGAGAGCCCGCTCACACCCACGAGGGCCGTCCCGGCGAAAGCCGGGGCGGCCTTCGCCTTTTCCGGGCACTGCACTACCAGATGCCCGGTTCTCCGGCAAGCAGTTCGCCGGATCGCGCGGTACCGTTCCTGACACGACTTCACATTCGGCCGTTGATCTCTGCAACCAAACGGACCCCCGCGCCCGTCTTCCTACCCGTGGGCGCGACGATTGGAGATGCTCGTGGGCGGTAAGGGCGGCGCGGATCGCGGGAAGCGGTCCATGTGGCGCGGCGTGCCCCGGTGGGCCCGCGTCTGCACGATCCTGGGCATCGTCATGGTGGTGCTCAGCGGCTCCGTGCTGATCGGCTCGCGCGCCCTCGTCGCCCGCTACGAGGGATCGGTGGGCAAGGCCGACCTCTTCGGTGACCAGGCCGCCGGCGCCAACGAGAAGAAGAGCGACATCAAGGGCCCGCTCAACATCCTGCTCGTCGGCGTGGACCCCCGGACCGCGACCGCCCGCCCGCTCGCCGACTCGATCATGGTCCTGCACGTGCCCGCCACCATGGACCGCGGCTACCTCTTCTCGCTGCCGCGTGACCTGCGGGTGGACATCCCGGAGTTCCCCAAGGCCGACTACTCGGGCGCCAACGACCGGCTCAACGCGGCCATGTCGCACGGCAGCAACGTGCCGGGGCAGAACCCCAGCACCGCGCAGGGCTTCGAGCTGCTCGCCAACACCGTGCAGGAGGTCACCGGCATCAAGCGCTTCGACGCCGGTGCGATCATCAACTTCAGCGGTTTCAAGAAGATCGTCGACGCCATGGGCGGCGTCGACATGTACATCGAGCGGGAGGTGCGCTCGGAGCACCTCCAGCCGGACGGCACGCCGCGCCAGCTCAAGCCCGGCGGTGGTGGCTACCTCGGGCCGCAGGCCGTGTACAAGAAGGGCAACGCCCACCTCAAGGGCTGGCAGGCGCTGGACTACGTCCGGCAGCGCTACCCGAAGAACGGCGTGCCGGACGCCGACTACGGCCGGCAGCGGCACCAGCAGCAGTTCGTCAAGGCGATGGTGAGCCAGGCGTTCAGCGCCGACGTGGTGGCCAACCCGGTCAAGCTGGACCGGGTGCTGCGCGCGGCCGGGAAGTCGCTGGTGTTCAACGGCCGCGGCAACAGCGTGGTCGACTTCGGGCTGGCCCTGAAGGACATCCGGCCCGAGGCGATCGAGACGATCAAGCTGCCGGGCGGCCCGATCGGTACCGGCAGCAACTACCGGGGTGAGCAACTGCTCGAACCGGCGGAGGACTTCTTCACCGCCCTGCGTACCGAACAGCTCGACGCATTCCTGCTGGAGCACCCCGACTTCAAGCAGAAGACCAAGTAGCCTGAGCGGGTGCGGGACCGTGGTGGTCCGGCTCTCACCACCCGCGTTGGGTGGGCTGCGGGGTCGCGACTAGACTTTCGGCAATCCGCCGCCGCAGCAAGGAGACAGCGTGGCACAGCAGCTTCACGTCGAGCTCGTAGCCGTCGAGGAGAAGGTCTGGACCGGCGAGGCCGAGATGGTCGTCGCCCGGACGACCGAGGGTGAGCTCGGTGTGCTGCCTGGGCACGCACCGCTGCTCGGCCAGCTCGCCGAACCCAGCCAGGTACGCATCAAGCAGGCCGGTGGCCAGCAGATCGCGTACGACGTGGCCGGCGGCTTCCTGTCGGTGACCGGTGAGGGCGTCACAGTCCTCGCCGAGAGCGCAACCCCCGCCACCCCGGCCCGCTGAGCCGACCCGCCGATGGAGATCGTCGAAGGGATCGGAATCGGCTTCGCGATCGTCGTCGTCGCGCTTCTGATCCTCTTCATCCGGCGGGCCCTGTTCACGCGTAGCGGTGGCATCATCCGGCTGAGCGTCCGGGTCAACACGATCCTCGACGGTCGTGGCTGGTCACCCGGGTTCGGTCGCTTCGTGGGCGACGAACTCCGCTGGTACCGCATGTTCAGCTTCGCGCTGCGCCCCAAGCGGGTGCTCTCCCGCAAGGGGCTGGCGGTCGAGCGCCGCCGGCTGCCCGAGGGGCAGGAGCGCATGTCGATGCCCGCCGAGTGGGTGATCCTGCGCTGTACCAGCCACCACGCGCCGATCGAGATCGCCATGGCGCGATCCACGGTCACCGGATTCCTGTCCTGGCTCGAGGCCGCCCCACCCGGGGCGGCCTCGCCGCGTCTGGCCTCCCAGGACTGGCCCGCCGCCTGACCCTCACCCCAACACCCCGTCAACGGGTCACGGGGGTCGTGCCGGGTCGCCGCCGCTGACGCCGATCTTGGAGTTGTGGCGCCAGGAAATGCCCGGTTCGCGCCATTAGTGAGGCACCACAACTCCAAGATCGCCGCACCCTTCCCGGCACCTCCCGCGATCTTGCACTTTGGTGCCCGGCAAACCTCGCAAAATGAGACGCCCAGAGGGCTCGAACTGCAAGATCGCGCGGGTGGTCGTGCGGGCGACCCGATTGGCGTCGCGCTCCCGCACCGAGCCAGCCCCGCTCGGGCCAGCCCGCCCCGGGTCAGTCCTGCCTGGGTCAGCCCGCCCCGGGGCAGCCCGGCCCGGCTCGGGGTCGATCATGAAGTTGGCGGTGTTTGGTGTCCGGTTTGTCGGCGTCAACTTCATGATCGACGGCGCGAGGTGCGGGGCGCGGGAGTGTTGTGACCGTGTGGGCCGGGGTGTCTGGTTCGGGGGTGGTGGGTGGCACTCTGGGGGTGGAATCGCGGGCGGGTGGGTGGCGTTGTAACCGGGTGAACGACCGAGCGTCGGCGGCGCGCCCTGCGAGCGGGGTGGTGTCCGCAGGCCAGGGAATCATCCTGGCCGGCTGGTCGTTGAACACGGTTCCGACGACGTGAACCCCCGCCGCTTTCTGGTGGCGTGTGGTGCCTCCGGGAATGGTGGCGGGTGGCGGGTCGTTGAACAGTGTTCCGGCGCCGCGACGAGGCCCCCTGCCCTCGCGAGCAGCCGGATCCCCCGAAGACTTTTTTGAGCGCCTGACGGTGCTCGCACCCGCGCCGGCCCCCCTGTCGGTGTGGGCGTCGATCCCCCGAATGGAGCCCTCCATGAACACGATTCTGCGTAAGAGCATTCTGGGTGTTGCTGGTCTGGCTTTCACCGGTGGCGTGTTCGCCGGTCCGGTGGCCGCTCATGCGGCGGAGACCACGCATGTGGCGAAGCCGGTCAGTGTGAGCGTGCAGGGTGACAAGCTGATCCCGCACGGTGTGCAGGGTGAGCAGTCGCGTATCGACCTGAACGACGAGCAGACCGCCAATGTGAAGGCGATCATTGCGGCGACGAAGAAGGCCGGTATGGACGAGCGTGCCGCTGTCGTGTCGATCGCGACGGCGTTGCAGGAGTCGAAGCTGGAGAACCTCGGCCACCTCGGCGACCGTAACGACCACGACTCGCAGGGCCTGTTCCAGCAGCGCCCGTCCAGCGGGTGGGGCACGGTGGAGCAGATCACCGACCCCGAATACTCCACCACGGCGTTCCTGAAGGGTCTGAAGCAGGTCGACGGCTGGCAGGACATGCCGCTGACCAAGGCCGCCCAGACCGTCCAGGTGTCGGCCTACCCGGACCACTACGCCCAGTGGGAGCAGCAGGCCGCCGACCTCGTCGCCCAGCACTGGAACAGTTGAGACCAACAAGTCAGACCAAGCTGAAGGCCGGCACCCCGAACCAACGGGGTGCCGGCCTTTCTCACGTCTCCGCGACCAACTCGACCTCGTACCCCTGCCCGTCGGTGAGGTAGGCGGCGTAGCTGTCCGGGCCGCCCGCGTGTGGGTGCCGGTCCGGGAACAGCAGCGTCCAGCCGTACTCTCCAGCGGCAGCGACCAGGCGTTCGACGGCGGCCGGCGGGCCGGCGTGGAAGGCCAGGTGGTTCAGGCCGGGCGCACGCCTGTCGTGGGTGCGGCCGGTGAGCGCGGGTGACTCCTCCAGCACGACGTATGTGGCGCCGAGCCGCCAGGAGCGGCCGGCGGGCCAGTCCTGGTACGGCGTCCAGCCCAGTTCGCCGAGAAGCCAGCCCCAGGAACGACTGGCCGCGGCCAGGTCGGGTACCCACACCTCCACGTGATGGAGGCCGCCGATGGTCAGCGCTTCCCGCCCGGCACCCATAGCACGTCGCCGTCCGGATTTGCCGTTCTTGACAGGATAAAGAGCAAATCGGAGAGCCGGTTGAGATACTTTGCCGGGAGGGGACTGGTCCGATCGGGGTCGTGTGCGACCAGCGCCCATGCCGCACGCTCGGCGCGCCGGGCGGTCGTCCGTGCCACGTGCAGCAGTGCCGCGCCCGCGGTGCCGCCGGGGAGGATGAAGGAGTCGAGCTTGCTCAGGCGCGCGTTGTACTCGTCGCACCAGCCCTCGAGGCGCTCGACGTACTCCTCGGTCACCCGCAGCGGCGGGTACTTCGGATCCGGCTCCACAGGCGTCGCCAGGTCCGCGCCGACGTCGAACATGTCGTTCTGCACGGATTCCAGCACGGCCCGCAGCTCGTCCGAGAGCTGCCCCAGGGCGAGCGCGACGCCGATCGAGGCGTTGCACTCGTCCACGTCCGCGTACGCGGCGATGCGCGGATCGGTCTTCGGCACCTGCTCGTTGTTGCTCAGCCTGGTCATGCCGGCGTCGCCGGCCTTGGTGTAGATGCGCGTGAGGTGGACGGCCATGACGCACAGCCTACGGATACCGGACCTGACCATCCCGGCCCGGCCGAGCCCGGTGGGGCCGGGGGACGCGGGAGATCCGGCGGTCAACGACGTCGACGTCATCCGGGTACGCGGTGACGCCCGGCTCGCCGGCACCGTGCACGTGGTGGGTGCGAAGAACTCCGCGCTGAAGCTGATGGCCGCCGCGCTGCTCGCGCCCGGCCGCAGCCTGATCACCAACGTGCCCCGGATCACCGACATCGCGATCATGGGCGAGGTGCTGCGGCGGCTCGGTTGCGGCGTACGTTTCGGGCCGGACGACCCGGTCGACCCGATGGTGGCGCACGGCGGTGTGGAGCGGTCCCGCTCGGTGCTCATCGACGTGCCGGAACGGCCGGGTGCGGAAGCCGACTACGACCTGGTGCGGCGGCTGCGCGCGTCGATCTGCGTACTCGGCCCGCTGCTGGCCCGCCGGGGGTACGTCCGGGTGGCCCACCCGGGCGGCGACGCCATCGGCTCGCGCGGTCTGGACATGCACATCGCCGGGCTGGCCCGGATGGGCGCGGAGATTTCCGGTGAGCACGGCTTCGTCATCGCCGAGGCGCCGGGCGGGCTGCACGGTGCCGACATCGTGCTGGACTTCCCGAGCGTGGGCGCGACCGAGAACCTGGTCATGGCGGCGGTGCTGGCCCGGGGCGCCACGACGATCGACAACGCGGCCCGGGAGCCGGAGATCGTCGACATCTGCACGATGCTGAACCGGATGGGCGCGCGGATCGAGGGGGCTGGCACGTCGACGCTGCACATCGTCGGCGTACCCGAGCTGCGGCCGGTCCGGCACGCCACGGTGGGGGACCGGATCGTGGCCGGCACGTGGGCGTTCGCCGCCGCGATGACCCGCGGCGACGTGACGGTGACCGGCCTGGACCCGGCGTACCTGGAGGTCGCGCTGGACAAGCTGGTCGCGGCCGGCGGCCTGGTGGAGACGCGAGGCGACGCCTTCCGGGTACGCATGGACGACCGCCCGAGGGCGGTCGACGTGGTCACGCTGCCCTACCCGGGCTTCGCCACCGACCTGCTGCCGATGGCGATCGGGCTGGCGGCGGTCAGCGAGGGCGGCTCGCTGATCACCGAGAACATCTTCGACGGCCGGTTCATGTTCGCCAACGAGATGATGCGGCTGGGCGCGGAGATCCGTACCGACGGTCACCACGCCCTGGTGTGCGGCCGGGAGCGGCTGTCCGGCGCCCCGGTACGCGCGACCGACATCCGGGCCGGTGCCGGCCTGATCATCGCCGGGCTCTGCGCCGACGGCCTCACCGAGGTCTCGCACGTGCACCACGTCGACAGGGGCTATCCGGACTTCGTGGCCGACCTGCGGGCGCTCGGCGTCGAGGTGGAGCGCGGCACCGCGCCGGAGGAGCCGGACCTGGCCATCTGACGGCCGGGGCTTATCCCTCGTTAAGTAGGGTTCTCCCAGACGTTGCAGAACACGGCGAGGGAGAAGCAGATGGCGGGTCGACTCGCGGTCGTCGGTGCCGGGCTGATGGGCTCGGGCATCGCCCAGGTGGCGGCGCAGGCGGGCTGGCAGGTGACGCTGCGCGACATCGACGACGCGGCCACGAAGCGCGGTGTGGACGGCATCCGGAAGTCGCTGACGAAGTTCGCCGAGAAGGGCAAGATCGAGGCGTCCGACGTCGAGGCGACGCTGGGCCGGATCACCCCGACCACCGACCTGGAGGCCGCCGCCGACGCGGACATCGTGGTCGAGGCGGTCTTCGAGAAGATCGAGATCAAGCACGAGGTGTTCCGCGCGCTCGACAAGATCTGCAAGGCGGACGCGGTGCTCGCCACCAACACGTCGGCCATCCCGGTGACCCAGATCGCCACCGCCACCGAGCGCCCGGAGTCGGTCGTCGGCACGCACTTCTTCTCGCCGGTGCCGATGATGAAGCTCTGCGAGCTGGTACGCGGCTACAAGACCAGCGACGCGACCATGGACACGGTCAAGTCGTTCGCCGAGGAGATCGGCAAGACCGTCGTGGTGGTCAACCGGGACATCGCCGGCTTCGTCACCACCCGGCTGATCTGCGCGCTGGCGATGGAGGCGGTCAAGCTCGTCGAGTCCGGCGTGATCTCCGCCGAGGACCTGGACACCGCCTGCAAGCTGGGCTTCGGCCACGCGATGGGCCCGCTCGCGACGGTCGACCTGACCGGCGTGGACGTGCTGCTCAACGCCACCCGCAACATCTACACCGACACCGCCGACGAGAAGTTCTTCCCGCCGGAGCTGCTCCAGCGCATGGCGACCGCCGGCGACCTGGGCCGCAAGACTGGCCAGGGCTTCTACTCGTACTGACCGGCCCGTCGTTCCGCCCCCGGCCCGCGCGGCCGGGGGCGGTTCACGTGCGGTGCCGGTTCACGTCCGGGGCGGGTTGAGCGCGGCGCCGATCAGCGCGAACGCGTCCGGGATGACTGTGCCCCAGTAGCCGAAGTTGTGCCGCCCGTCGGCCCAGGCGGCGCGTACCGGCTCCTCGGGCAGCGCCCGGGCCAGCGCGCGCACGTCCTTCAGGAAATTGTCCTGCCGCCCGCACCAGAGCCCGACCGGGGTGCCGCGCAGCCTCTCCACGCCGGTGAAGACCGCGTCGCCGGCGCTGACCGCGGGGGAGAAGGCCGCGGCCATCCGCAGCCACTTCGGGTACGTCTCGGCGAGCAGCAACGCGCCGAAGCCGCCCATCGACCAGCCCCACACGGCCAGCCGGCTGCTGTCGAACCCGCGCCGGGCGCACCAGGTGGGCACCTCCTCGCGCACCATCCGCTGCGGGTCGTCGTCACCGGCGGCGCGCCAGGACAGCCGCCCGCCGGTGGCGCCCGCGAGCGCGAACGGCGGGGCGCCCCGGCGTACCGCGTCGGTGAGGAAGCGGGCCAGCCCGAACCGGCCGTAGTCGCGCGGGGTGGCCGATGCGCCGTGCAGCACCAGGCAGACGGGCAGGCCGCGGCCGTCGCCGTACCCCTCGGGGACGGCCGTCCAGAAGTCCACCTCGCGGCCGCGCGCGCCGGACGCGATGCGGATGAGCCGTTCGTCGCCGGCCGGCGCGTCCGGCAGGGCCGGTGCCGGTCCCGGGCGAGGGCCGGAGAGCTGCCGGGCGGCGAGGCCGCCGACCACCGCGGCGCCGGCCACGCCGGCGGCGGCGCCGAGCAGGGTACGCCGGGTCAGCGTCGATGCCATGCCGGCGAGTGTGCCACCGCGAGGCGCGCGTTAAGAAGGGGCCCTTCCTCTACCGCAGGCGTTAAGAGGGGGCCCTTCCTTACACCTCAGCCGTCGCGCTTGGTGGTCCAGCGGAACGTGGTCAGGCAGAGCACCAGGCCGATGACGCACCAGGCGCCCAGCACCAGCGCGACGGTGCCCAGCTCGAATGAGCCGCCCGGCTCCCGGGCGCCGAAGCTGTCCGGCAGGAAGACCGAGCGCAGCCCCTGGCACATCCACTTGAGCGGGAAGATCGCCGCGACCTGCTGCATCCAGGTGGGCAGGCTGGTGAAGACGAAGAACACGCCGGAGATGAACTGGAGCACCAGCGCGACCGGGGTGACCACGGCCGAGCCGCTGCGGGCGGTGCGGGCCAGCGACGAGATGGCGATGCCGCACAGCGTGCAGGCGGTGACGCCGAGGACGGCGACCCAGGCGAACGTCAGCCACTTGCCGGTGGTCTGCGGCAGTTGCAGGTCGAACATCGCCACCGAGACGGCGAGCAGCAGCGCGGTCTCGGCGATGCCGATGACCACCACCATGATCACCTTGCCGGCGAACCAGACCCACTTCGGCATCGGCGTGCCGCGGTAGCGCTTGAGCACGCCCCGGTCCCGCTCGATCGGGATCCAGATGCCGAGGTTCTGGAAGCTCACGGTCATCAGGCCGGTCGCGATCATGCCGGTGATGAAGTACTGGGTGTAGCTGACCCCGGGGGCGATCTCGTCGCTGAAGATCGCCGCGAAGATCAGGATCATGATGATCGGGAAGCCCATCGTGAACACGACGGACTCCCGGCTGCGCAGGAACTGGGTGATCTCCAGCCGCCCCTGACGCAGCGCCAGCGCGCCCGCCCCGGACCGCCGGGCGGAGGTGGCGGCGACCGGGGCCGCCGGCTTCGTCGTGGTGGTCATGAGTGTCCGATCATCCGCAGGTAGACGTCTTCCAGGGTCGGCCGGGTCACCGTCAGGCCGGGCACCTCGCCGCCGAAGCGCGCGGCCAGGTCGGCCACCAGCGCCGTCGGCGTCGCGGTCTCCGCCGAGGCCGGCGTCCCGTCGGGGGTACGCCAGGAGACCGTCGCGAGCGACTCCTGCCGGTTGCCCAGCGCGTTCGGCGGGGCGACCTCGATCACCCGACCGGCGGCGATCACGCCGACCCGGTCGGCGAGCGCCTCGGCCTCGTCCAGGTAGTGGGTGGTGAGCACGATCGTGGTGCCGGCGGCGGACAGGTCCCGGATCAGCTCCCAGAACTCGCGCCGGGCCTCCGGGTCGAAGCCGGTGGTCGGCTCGTCGAGGAAGAGCAGCTCGGGGCGGCCGATGATGCCCAGCGCCACGTCGAGGCGGCGCTTCTGCCCGCCGGAGAGCGTGTGCGTACGCGCCTTGGCCTTGGCCCCCAGCCCGACCCGCTCGACCACCTTGTCCGGGTCGTCGGCGTCGGGGTAGAAGCCGGAGAAGTGGCGGACCACCTCGCCGACTGTGAGCTCGTCGAACTCGCCGGTGCCCTGGAGCACGATGCCGACGCGGGAGCGCCAGCCGGCGTCGGGGTGGGCGGGGTCGGCGCCGAGGACGCGTACCTCGCCGGCGTCGCGCTGCCGGTAGCCCTCCAGGATCTCGACCGTGGTGGTCTTGCCGGCGCCGTTGGGACCGAGCAGAGCGAACACCTCGCCCCGGCGGACGTCCAGGTCCACCGACGCGACCGCGACGTTGTCGCCGTACGCCTTGCGCAGCCCTCGCACGGAAATCGCGAGCTCGTTCTCCATGACGTCAAGTGTGCGTCGTGCGGTCGCCCGTTCCACTGCCGGGTCAGCTATATACGCGGGGTATACACTCGGTGTAGTCTCCGGTCATGACGGTTCCCCTGACCCTGCTCGGGCTGCTCGAACGCGAACCGAGCCACGGCTACGACCTCAAGCGCGACTACGACACCTTCTTCGGGCGCGGCAAGCCGCTGCCGTACGGGCAGGTCTACTCGACGCTGAGCCGGCTGGCCCGCGACGGCAAGGTGGTGGTCGGGGACGTCGCTCCCGGCGCCGGGCCGGACCGCAAGCGCTACGTCATCACCGACCGGGGCGCCACCGAGGTCGAGCACTGGCTGACCGAGCCGGTCGAGCCGGAACCGCACCTCCAGACCCTGTTGTTCACCAAGGTCGTGCTCGCGCTGATGCTCGACCGCCCGGCCGAGGAGTACCTGGACACCCAGCGCGCCGCCCACCTGCGCCGGATGCGCGAACTCACCGAGATCAAACGCAGCGGCGAACTCGTCGACGTGATGCTCGCCGACCACGGCCTCTACCACCTGGAGGCGGACCTGCGGTGGATCGAGACGACAGGCGCCCGGCTGGACGCCCTGAGGAAGGCGGTTCGGCCATGAGCCCGATGATCGAGGCCCGGGACGTCACGTACGCGTTCGGCGAGACACCCGCCCTGCGCGGCGCGAGCCTCGCCGTGTCGGCCGGTGAGGTCGTCGCCGTGATGGGACCGAGCGGCTCCGGCAAGTCGACGCTGCTGCACTGCCTGGCCGGCATCCTGCGCCCCGACTCCGGCGAGGTCCGGTTCGACGGCACCCGGATCGACACCCTCGGCGAGGCCGACCGCAGCACGCTGCGCCGCGACAGCTTCGGCTTCGTCTTCCAGTTCGGGCAGCTCGTGCCGGAACTCACCGCGGCGGAGAACGTGGCGTTGCCACTGCTGCTGCGCGGCGTCCGCCGCACTCCGGCGCTGCGCGCCGCCCGGGGCTGGTTCGAGCGGCTCGGCCTGGCCGGCCTGGAGCACCGCCGGTCCGGCGAACTGTCCGGCGGGCAGGCCCAGCGGGTCGCGCTGGCCCGCGGTCTGGTCGCCGAGCCCCGTGTGCTGTTCGCCGACGAGCCCACCGGCGCGCTCGACTCGCTCACCGGCGAGGAGGTGATGACGCTGCTCGTGGACGCCGCCCGCGAGCGTGGCACCACTGTCGTCCTGGTGACGCACGAGGCGCGCATCGCCGCGTACGCCGACCGCGAGGTCATGGTGCGCGACGGCCGGGTCAACGCCCCTGCCGGGGTCGCCTCGTGATCGGGCTCGCGCTCCGGCTCGCCGTCGCCGGCGGGCGGGAGGCGCTGGTCCGGCTGGTCGCCATCGCCGCCGCCGTCGCTGTGGGCACCGGGCTGCTGCTCACCACGCTCGCCGGTGTGCACGCCACCGACGCCCAGCTCACCCGGTACGCGTCGATGTACCCGCAGGAGACGGCCGACGGGGCCGCCGACCCGCTGCTGTGGTCCACCCGGACCGACTACTTCCGGGGCGACCAGATCATCCGCGTCGACGTCGCCGCGACCGGCCCGGACGCGCCCACGCCGGTCGGTGTTCCCCGAGCCCCGGGGCCCGGCGAGTTCTACGCCTCCCCGGCGTTGCGGAAGCTGCTGGCGACCGTCCCCGCCGACCAGCTCGCCGACCGCTATCCGGGCCGGGACCTCGGTGCCGTCGGGCCGGCGGCGCTCACCTCGCCGGACACCCTGCTCGTCCTGGTCGGCGGCACTCCGGAGCAGGTGGGCGGGCTCGACCAGGTCCGGAAGGTCACCCGGCTCGACGGAAACAGCGCTCCGCTGCCCGGGGCCGCGGTCGACCTCATCCTCGGCGTGGTGGCGGGCGGCCTGCTGTTCCCCGTACTCGTCTTCATCGGCACGGCGACCCGGCTCGGCGCCGCCCGCCGGGAGCAGCGGTTCGCCGCCATGCGGCTGGTCGGTGCCACGCCCCGGCAGATCTCGGCCATCGCGGCCGTCGAGGCCGCGCTCGCGGCGGCGGCCGGGGCGGCGGTCGGCTTCGCGATGTTCTTCGCGCTCCGCGGGCAGCTCGCCGGCATCCCGTTCACCGGCATGCCGTTCTTCCCGGAGGACATGGCCGTCGGGGCGCCGGAGGCCCTCGTGGTGGCGGTGGGCGTGCCGGCGGGCGCGGCGGCCGCGGCCTGGATCGCGCTGCGCCGGGTCCGGATCTCCCCGCTCGGCGTCACCCGCCGGGTCACGCCCCGGCCGCCCCGTGTGTACCGGCTGATCCCGCTCGCGCTCGGCCTGGCCGGGCTGGGCTTCGCCCTGGTGTACCGGCCGCCCACCTCGGACGGTCAGACCGCGCTGTTCCTGCCCGCGCTGTTGCTGGTCATGGTCGGGCTGATCGCGGCCGGGCCGTGGCTGACCATGGTCGGCGCCCGGGCGATGGCCGCTCGCGCCGGCCGGCCCGCCGCGCTCATCGCCGCGCGCCGGCTCGCCGACAATCCGGCCGCCGGGTTCCGCGCGGTGGGCGGGGTGATGCTCGCGCTGTTCGTCACGACGGTGGCGGTCGGGGTGATGGGGACGATCACGTACGAGCGCGGTCCCGCACCCCGGGGTTCCCTGGAGGCCGGCCGGCTGTCGATGGTGCTGACGGACGACCCGCCGGTACCCGGCACGCTGCCGGCCGACCTGGCGGCGATTCCCGGCGTCCGCAACCCGGTGCTCGTGCGGGAGAACCCGGTACGCGAGAACGGCCGCGACTTCGGCGTGATCGCCTGCGCGGACATCCCGCCCGCCTACGGACGGTGCGCTCCGGGGGCGAGCGTCGCCGAGGTGCCGCCGGACCTGATCCCCTGGCGGGGGTCCGCCTCGGCCGACCGGATCTGGCCGTCGTCCCCGGTGGACCCGGCGGCCCTCGCGGGGCTCCCGGCGGGCTCGGTGGCGGTCGAGGCGGCGGACCCGGTCGCTGTGGAGCGGGCCCGGACGGTCCTCGAAGCGGCGTTCCCCGCCTTCTTCGTGGCGCCGAACGTGCCAGGCGACTTCGAGGCCGACTTCGCCGACACCATGCGGGGCTGGCAGCGGCTGGCCGACATCGTCGTGGTGGCCGGTCTCGTGCTCGCCGGATGCAGCCTGGCCGTCGCAGTGGCGGCCGGCCTCAGTGAACGGAAGCGGCCGTTCAGCCTGCTCCGGCTCAGCGGCGCCCCGGTACGGCTGCTGCGCCGGGTGGTGGCAGTGGAGAGCGTGGTGCCGCTGCTGACCGTCGCCGTGGTCGCGGTCGGGATGGGACTGGTCGCCGCGCAGTTGTTCCTGCGCGCGCAGATGCAGTACGACCTGCGCCTGCCGGGGATCGGGTTCGCCGCGGTGACGGCCCTCGGCGTCCTGGGCTGCCTCGCGGTCGTCGCCGCCACCCTGCCGCTGCTGGAACGGATCACCGGCCCGGAGACCGCCCGCAGCGAATGACCCGTACGGTGGGCCGGCCGCCCGCCGGCCCACCGGTGCGGGCATCGGGTTGTGTGGTTTTCCACACTCCCTTTTACTGAACGGTAACTTAAACTCCGGCCATGGACGACGCGATGCCGGGACGGCTGCCCGAGCGGGACCGCCCGTGGGTGATGCGCACGTACGCCGGGCACTCCTCCGCCGCGGCCACCAACGCGCTCTTCCGCCGCAACCTGGCGAAGGGGCAGACCGGCCTGTCGGTCGCCTTCGACCTGCCCACCCAGACCGGGTACGACCCGGACCACGAGCTGGCCGCCGGCGAGGTGGGCCGGGTCGGCGTGCCGGTGGCGCACCTGGGTGACATGCGGGCGCTGTTCGAGGGCATCCCGCTGGCCGAGATGAACACCTCGATGACCATCAACGCCCCGGCGATGTGGCTGCTCGGCCTCTACGGCACCGTCGCCGCCGAGCAGGGCGCGGAGCTGAGCCGCTGCGCCGGCACCACGCAGAACGACATCATCAAGGAGTACCTGTCCCGGGGGACGTACATCTTCCCGCCGGCGGCCTCGCTGCGGCTGACCGCCGACGTGATCGCGTACACGCTGCGCGAGATGCCCCGGTGGAACCCGGTGAACATCTGCTCGTACCACCTCCAGGAGGCCGGCGCGACGCCGGTGCAGGAGGTCGGCTTCGCGCTGGCCACCGCCGTCGCCGTGCTGGACACCGTGCGCGACTCCGGTCAGGTGCCGCCCGAGCGGATGGGCGACGTCGTCCAGCGGATCTCGTTCTTCGTCAACGCCGGGGTGCGCTTCGTCGAGGAGATCGCCAAGATGCGCGCGTTCGGCGCGCTCTGGGACGAGATCACCCGCGACCGCTACGGCGTGGAGAACCCGAAGCAGCGCCGGTTCCGCTACGGCGTCCAGGTCAACTCGCTGGGCCTGACCGAGGCGCAGCCGGAGAACAACATCCAGCGGATCGTGCTGGAGATGCTCGGCGTCACGCTGTCCCGCGACGCCCGTGCCCGCGCGGTGCAGCTGCCCGCCTGGAACGAGGCGCTGGGCCTGCCCCGCCCGTGGGACCAGCAGTGGTCGCTGCGCATGCAGCAGGTGCTGGCGTACGAGTCGGACCTGCTGGAGTATCCGGACCTGTTCGCCGGCTCACACGTGATGACCGCGCTGGTCGACGAGATCGTCTCCGGTGCCCGGGTCGAGCTGGAGAAGGTGCTGGAGATGGGCGGCGTGGTCACCGCCGTCGAGTCCGGCTACCTCAAGAGCGCGCTGGTGGCCTCGCTCGCCGACCGGCGCCGCCGGATGGAGTCCGGCTCGGACGTGGTGGTCGGCGTCAACCGGTTCACCGAGACCGAGCCGTCGCCGCTCACAGCGGCCGGCGCGGAGGCGATCGAGCAGGTGGACCCGGCCGTCGAGGAGGCGGCCACCGACGGCGTACGCCGGTGGCGGGCCGACCGGGACGCGGCGGCGGTCGAGGCGGCGCTGGACCGGCTGCGCGCCGATGCCGCCACCACGGCGAACCTGATGCCGGCGACGCTCGGATGTGTCAGGGCCGGTGTCACCACCGGCGAGTGGGCGGGCGCGCTGCGCCAGGTGTACGGCGAGTACCGCGCGCCGACCGGACTGGCCGGGGCGGTCGGGACAGCCGGTGACGCGACCCTCGCCGGGGTGCGGGAGCGGGTCGTTGCGACCGCCCGGGAGCTGGGCAGCGGGCGGCTGCGGCTGCTGGTCGGCAAGCCGGGGCTGGACGGGCACTCCAACGGCGCGGAGCAGATCGCGGTACGCGCCCGCGACGCCGGCTTCGAGGTGGTCTACCAGGGCATCCGCCTGACCGCCGGGCAGATCGTGGCGGCGGCGGTGGAGGAGGACGTCGACCTGGTCGGCCTCTCCGTGCTCTCCGGCTCGCACCTGGCCGCCGTGCCGGCGGTGCTGGACGGGCTGCGCGCGGCCGGGCGGGGCGACCTGCCGGTGGTGGTGGGCGGGATCATCCCGGCGGCCGACGCCGAGGCGCTGCGGGCCGCCGGGGTGGCCCGGGTGTTCACGCCGAAGGACTTCGCGCTCACCGGCATCATCGACGATCTGGTCACAGTGATCCGCGAGGCGAACACCCTGTCGTGAAAGGAAGGGCCCCTTATTAACGCCTCCGGTAGGCAAGGGGCCCCTTCTTAACAACCGCGCGCGAAAGCGGCGCCCGCAAGCAGGCGCCGCGTCCGCGCTGGTGGGTCAGCGGCTCTCGTAGGTCATGCAGTCGGCCATGTCCATGTCGGGGCCGACGGTGATGGCCGGGGCGTGACACTCCAGGTCGGCGTTGTGCCGGCAGTCGGCGCGCGAGCACGCGCCCACCTGCGCGACCAACTGGTCGAGGCCGCCGCGCACCGGCATCTCCACGAACGTGTGGCAGTGCGCGTGGTCGCTGCTGCCGATCGTGATGGCGAACGCGTGGCAGTCGTTCGTGTGGTTGTAGGCGCAGGACCGGACGGCGCACTCCTGGACCCGGGGCATCTCCAACGACGCGGTCATCTCCCGTACCTCCTTGGGTTTCTTGCCCCGATTTTAGGGGTTTCGGGAGTCGGTGCGGGTCAGACGCGGAAGCCGGCCGCGCGGGCCGCGGCGCGCTCGCGGCGCCGCTCCCGGCGGCGGCGGAACAGCCACGGTACGAAGAACACCAGGGCGACCAGGAACACCAGCACCAGCACCGGCAGCAGCAGCGCCACCACCGACATGACGACGCTCGTCGCGTCCTCGGCGGTGCTGGCCACCGGCGCGCCCACCCCGGCCGTGGTCGCGTTGATGACCGGCCGGGCGGCGGCCTTGAGCAGGTGTACGCCGAGTGCGATCAGCACGCCGACCACCACCGGCACCCACTGATGGGTGGAGAAGAACGTGTCCGGGTCGCTCACGGTGACCGTCTCCGAGCCGGCGCCCGCGCCGAACGCGAGCCCGCCCGCGGTCGGCCGGACCACCGTCTGCACCACGTCGTTGACGTGGTCGACCACTGGCACCTTGTCGGCCACCACCTCGACCGCGAGCAGCACGGCGAGGATCAGCACCACCCAGCCGTTGCCGAGCCACTGCCAGCCGCTCGGCAGCTCGACCAGATCGGTGTAGCGGGACAGCAGCCCCATCAGCAGCAGCGGGATGTAGGCGTTCAGGCCCGCCGAGGCGGCCAGGCCGGAACCGGTGAGGACTTCGAGCACGATCTCAATATGGCACCGGTACGCCAGTGGCGCTCGTCGGCGTCCGCGGGGGCCTCGGCTACCCTCGGCGGGTGCGGTTGGTGATTGCGAAGTGCTCGGTGGACTATGTCGGACGGCTCTCGGCCCACCTGCCCCCGGCTACCCGGTTGCTCATGGTGAAGGCGGACGGGTCGGTGTCGATCCATGCGGACGACCGGGCCTACAAGCCGTTGAACTGGATGAGCCCGCCCTGCCGGCTGGAGGAGGCGCCCGGCGTCTGGCGGGTGGTGAACAAGGCCGGCGAGGAGCTGCGCATCACCCTGGAGGAGATCTTCCAGGACACCTCGTACGAGCTGGGCGTGGACCCGGGCCTGCGCAAGGACGGCGTCGAGGCGCACCTCCAGGAGCTGCTCGCCGCGAACCCGGCGACGCTGGGGGAGGGGTACACGCTGGTCCGGCGCGAGTACATGACCGCGATCGGGCCGGTCGACCTGCTCTGCCGGGACGCGGTCGGCGGCGCGGTGGCGGTGGAGGTGAAGCGGCGCGGCGAGATCGACGGCGTGGAGCAGCTCACCCGCTACCTGGAGCTGATGAACCGCGATCCGCTGCTCGCGCCGGTGGCCGGCGTGTTCGCCGCGCAGGAGATCAAGCCGCAGGCGCGGGTGCTCGCCACCGACCGGGGGATCCGGTGCGTGGTGGTCGACTACGACAAGCTGCGCGGCATCGAGCGCGACGAGCTGACGCTGTTCTGAGGCGCCGCCTCAGCGGCCCCGGCCGTACATCAGCTTGGCGATCTTGACCAGGCGGGCGACGTCGGCCGGGGTGCGCTCGAACGTCATCGCCGGCAGCAGCGACCGGGCCCGGCGGCGGGTGACCGACTTGGGCCGGCCGAACTCGCGCAGCCCCTCCTCGCCGTGGATGCGGCCGAAGCCGGACTCGCCGGTGCCGCCGAACGGCAGCGTCGACATCCCGGCGAACGTCAGTGCCGAGTTGACCGAGGCCATCCCGGAACGCAGCCGCCGCGCCACCGCCACCGCCCGCGCCCGGCCGAAGACCGAACCCCCGAGCCCGTACGGCAGCGCGTTGGCCCGCTCGACCGCCTCGTCCACGTCGCGGACGCGGTTGACCACGAGCGTCGGGCCGAACGTCTCCTCCTTCACGGCGGCCGAGTCCTCCGGCACGTCGACGAGGACCGTCGGGTGCACGTACGGCGGCTGGACCGCCTCCGGGCCGCCGAGCACGGCCCGGCCGCCCCGGCTGAGCGCGTCGTCGATGTGCCGGCGGATGATGTCGATCTGCGACGGCATGGTGATCGGGCCGAGGTCGGACCCGTCGGCGCCCACAGTGAGCCGCCCGGCCTTCGCCACCACCTTCTCCACGAAGGTGTCGAAGACCTGGTCGACCGCGTAGACCCGCTCGATGCCGATGCACGTCTGGCCGGCGTTGGTGAGCCCGCCCCACACGCACGCCTCCGCCGCGGCGTCCAGGTCGGCGTCCGTGTCCACGATCATCGCGTCCTTGCCGCCGGCCTCCAGCAGCACCGGCGTGAGCGACTCGGCGCAGGCGGCCATCACCCGCTTCGCGGTGGCGGTCGAGCCGGTGAACGCGACCTTGCCGACCCCGGCGCGGCACAGCGCGGCACCGACCGCGCCGAAACCGTGCACCGCCTGGAACACCGGCTGCTCCGGCACCACCTCGGCGAACCGGTCGACCAGCCACTGACCGACCGCCGGGGTGTACTCGCTCGGCTTGAACACCACGGCGTTGCCGGCCGCGAGCGCGTACGCGGCGGAGCCGATCGGCGTGAAGACCGGGTAGTTCCACGGGCCGATGACGCCGACCACGCCGTACGGCTGGTATTCGAGGTGACCGGTGAACTCGGCGAGGATCAGGCGGGAGCGGACCCGGCGCGGCCCGAGCACCCGCCGGGCGTTGCGGGCCGCCCAGTCGATGTGCTCCAGCGCGGTGAGGATCTCCACCACGGCGTCACCGACCGGCTTGCCGCCTTCGGTGTGCATCAGGTCGGCCAGCTCCTCGATCCGCCGGGCGAGCACGCCGCGCCAGCGCTGGAGGCGGTCCCGCCGGCCGGCGAAGCCGAGCCCGGCCCACCAGTCGCCGGCCGCCCGGGCGCGGTCGACAGCGGCACGCACGTCCGCCTCGTCGGCCAGCGGGAATCTGCCTGCCTCGGCGCCGGTGGCCGGGCTGGTCGAGACCAATAGACCCTCGGAGATGAGCGGGGCGCCCGGCACGTGTACAGCGGTCATGGCCGAAGTCTAGACCCGAGGATTACTCGCCGGTAGGTGTCGAACGCTCCGTACGCTGCGCCGACGATCAGCCGTCGCATCGACGGAAGTGCCGTCCGAAACGGCGAACGGGAGATGACCGGCCGGGGTCGCGGGGGTGACCGCGCGGTGGTGCAAGCCACTACGGTGAGGTGGCAGGCTGACGCCGCGGGGCGATGTGGGGTGGAGGTCGACTGTCCATGGAGGAGCATCCTGAGCTGATGCCGTTGCTGACGGTGTCGGGCGGGGCGATGCGGGGGCTCACGTTCCGGGTCGGCCAGGACGCGCAGGTGATCGGCCGTGCGCCGACCGCCGACATCGTGCTCGCCGACCCGCACCTGAGCCGGCGGCACGCCACCGTCCGGGCCACCCCGGAGGGGGTGATGCTCACCGACCTCGGCTCGACCAACGGCACCTGGCTCAACGACACCCGGGTCACCGGCAGCGTGGCGATCGCCGACGGCGACGTGGTCCGGCTGGGCCGCACCGACCTGCGCCTCTACGACCCGGGCGTGGCCCGGACCGACCCGGTCGGGATGAGCTTCGGCGCGCTGCGCCGCGACCAGCGTCCCACCCTGCCGCTGCCCGTCCCCGGGCCGCGCCAGCCGATCGAGGCGCGCGAGGCGCAGCCGGCCGACGTCAGCTAGACCTCCGGGCATCCGCCGGGCCCTCGGGGCCGCTGATGGGTTGGGCTCCCAGGCCCGGTCGATCATGAAGTTGGCGGTGTTCTGCGTCCGATATGTCGCCGTCAACCTCATGATCGACGCGGTGAGGGGGCGGGGTGGTCCGGCGCCCACCTCTCGGCGGGCCGGTGTGTCGGTGGGGCACATGGACCGGTGGTCGGTGCCCGTGCCAGCATGCGCGGATGCGCAGCGCACGGCTCACCGTCCAGGCCAACGGCATCACCCAGGCGGTCCGCGTGGCCGGTCCACCGGACGGCGTACCGGTCCTGCTGGTGCACGGCAACGTCTCCTCCTCCGCCTTCTGGGAACCGCTGCTCGCCCGGCTGCCGGAGACGCTGCGGGTGGTGGCGCCCGACCTGCGCGGCTACGGCGAGACCGACACCGCGCCGGTCGACGCCACCCGAGGGCTCGACGACTTCGCCGACGACGTGGCCGCGCTGCTGGACGCCCCGGGGCTGTTCGCGCCGGGCGCCCGGCCGGTGGTGGCCGGGCACTCGCTGGGCGGCGGCGTGGCGATGCGGCTGCTCGTCGGCCACCCCGAGCGGGTGGCCGCGCTGCTGCTGGAGGCGCCGGTGTCCCCGTACGGCTTCGGCGGCACCCGGGACCTCGACGGCACCCCCACCACGCCCGACTTCGCCGGCACCGGCGCCGGCGGCGCGAACCCCGACTTCGTGGCCCGGCTCGCCGCCGGTGACCGGAGCGCGGACGGCCCGACCAGCCCGCGCGCGGTGCTGCGCGCCGCGTACGTGGCCGACCCGGCGTCACTCGGCGACGACGAGGACCTGCTGCTGGAGAGCATGCTGACCACCGCCACCGGCGACGACAACTACCCGGGCACGGCCGTCGCCTCGGCGCACTGGCCGGGGACCGCCGCCGGGCCGCGCGGCGTCCTCAACGCGCTGGCCCCGGCCCACTTCCGGCTCGCCGACGAGTTGGTCGCCGTGCCGGTCAAGCCGCCGGTGACCTGGGTACGCGGGGACGCCGACGTGATCGTCTCGGACACCTCGCTGTTCGACCTGGCGTACCTCGGCCGGCTCGGTGTGGTGCCCGGCTGGCCGGGTGAGGCGGAGTGCCCGCCGCAGCCGATGGTGGGGCAGACCCGCGCGGTGCTGGACCGGTACGCGGCGGCCGGCGGGACGTACCGCGAGGTGGTGCTGCCCGGCTGCGGGCACAGCCCGCACCTGGAGCGGCCGGCGGAGTTCGTCGCCGAACTGCTGGCGCTGGCCGGGGAGAACGCCACCGGGTGAGGCGCGGTGCGTGAAATATCCCACGGCGTCTCGACAACACAGCGTCACGTGGCAGACTCCGGCGCATAACCTTAGCGGCCGTTCATGTCGCGGACGGCGGAGTCGAGCCAGGGGAGGCCGGTCGTGGCGCGGGAGTTCACCAGGGTGGGCGTGGTGGGTCTGGGCACCATGGGTGCCGGCATCGTGGAGGTGTTCGCCCGCAACGGCGTCGACGTCACAGCCGTCGAGATCTCCGACGCGGCGCTGGAACGCGGCCGGGCCACGCTCACCGGCTCCACCGACCGGGCGGTCGCCAAGGGCAAGCTCGCCGAGGCCGAGCGGGACGCCCTGCTCGCGCGGGTCGACTTCCGGGTCGGGCTGGACGCGCTGCACGACGTGGACCTGGTGATCGAGGCGGTGCCCGAGCACCTGGACCTCAAGCAGCGGATCTTCGCCGAGCTGGACCGGGTCTGCAAGCCCGAGGCGATCCTGGCCACCAACACGTCCTCGCTGAGCGTCACCGAGATCTCCGTCGCCACCACCCGGCCCAACCAGGTCATCGGTATCCACTTCTTCAACCCGGCCCCGGTGATGAAGCTGGTCGAGGTGGTCCGCACGGTGGTCACCTCCGCCGACGTGGTCGCCGACGTGGAGGCGCTCTGCGAGCGGCTCGGCAAGGTCGACGTGACGATCAGCGACCGGGCCGGCTTCATCGCCAACGCGCTGCTGTTCGGCTACCTGAACCACGCGGTCGGCATGTTCGAGGCCCGCTACGCCACCCGCGAGGACATCGACGCCGCCATGAAGCTCGGCTGCGGCCTGCCGATGGGCCCGCTGGCGCTGATGGACCTGATCGGCCTGGACACCGCGTACGAGATCCTCGACACCATGTACCGGCGCGGCGGCCGGGACCGGCGGCACGCCCCGGCCCCGCTGCTCAAGCAGATGGTCACCGCCGGGCTGCTGGGCCGCAAGTCCGGCCGCGGCTTCTACACCTACGAGCGGCCCGGCTCGCCGAAGGTCGTACCCGACGAGTACACGCCGCTCGCCGCGGACGCCGCGCTCGCCGACGGCGCCCGCGCCATCGCGAAGGTCGGCGTGGTCGGCTCCGGCACCATGGCCACCGGCATCATCGAGGTGTTCGCGAAGGCCGGGTACGAGGTCATCTCGGTGACCCGGGGCGCGGAGAAGTCCGCGAAGGTCTGCGAGGCGGTAAAGACCTCGCTGAACAAGGGCGTGGTGCGGGGCAAGCTCAGCGAGACCGACCGGGACGACGCGCTGGGCCGGATCACCTGGTCCGCGACGCTGGAGCACCTGGCCGACGTCGACCTGGTGGTCGAGGCCGTGATCGAGGAGCTGAGCGTCAAGAAGGCGCTGTTCGCCAGCCTCGACGAGATCTGCAAGCCGGGCGTCGTGCTCGCCACCACCACCTCGTCGCTGCCGGTGATCGACGTGGCGATGGCGACCCAGCGCCCGGCCGACGTGGTCGGCCTGCACTTCTTCAACCCGGCGCCGATCATGCCGCTGGTGGAGATCGTGCAGACCATCCGCACCTCCGCCGAGACGTCGGCCACCGCCCGCGCGGTCTGCGCGAAGCTCGGCAAGACCGGCGTGGTCTGCGGCGACCGGTCCGGCTTCATCGTCAACGCGCTGCTGTTCCCGTACCTGAACGACGCGGTGAAGATGCTGGAGGCCAGCTACTCGACCGCCGACGACATCGACTACGCGATGAAGCTGGGCTGCGGCTACCCGATGGGTCCGTTCGAGCTGCTCGACGTGGTCGGCCTGGACGTCTCGCTGGCCATCCAGCGGGAGCTGTACCTGGAGCTGCGCGAGCCCGGCTTCGCCCCGGCCCCGCTGCTGGAGCACCTGGTCACGGCCGGCTACCTGGGCCGCAAGTCCGGCCGGGGCTTCCGCGACCACACCCGGCGCTGATCCCGGTCAACGCCCGGCGGCGGTGACGGCGTCTTCCTGGTGTGACATTCGAGGAGTACGTCGGCAGCCGCGGCCCGGCGCTGTTGCGCCTGGCCCGGCTGCTCACCGGCGACACACACCGGGCCGAGGACCTGACGCAGGACGTGCTGGCCCGCGCGTACGTGCACTGGCGGAGGATCGCCCGGGCCGACCGGCCCGACGTGTACGTGCGCCGGATGCTCGTCAACGCGAACACGTCCTGGTGGCGGCGGCGGTCCAACCGCGAGCTGGCGGTGGACACGTTCGCCGACCGGCCCCAGCGCGGCGACCTCGGTGGCGAGGCGGCGGACCGGGACGAGATGTGGGGGCTGATCCGCGCCCTCCCGGACCGCCAGCGCGCCGTGCTGGTGCTGCGCTACTACGAGGATCTCGACGACGCCACGATCGCCCAGATCCTCGACTGCTCCCCGGTCACCGTCCGCACCCACGCGATGCGGGCGCTCGCCCACCTCCGGGAGCGCTGCGGCGTCCCGATGACCAAGGGGAGCCGGCCGTGACCGACCTCGACCAGCGGATCGCCTCGGTGCTGCGGGAGCAGGCCGAAGGAGACGTGGACATCGACCGGCTGACCGCCGGGGCCGTGACGGGTGGCCGTCGTCGGCTACGCCGTCGCCGGGCCGTGCTCGGTGGCGGTCTCGCCCTGGTCGCGCTGCTCGGCGGCCTCGCCGTCGTCCCGGCCCTGCCGGGCCTGGATCGGCCGTTCACCGGCCCGGCTGCCCCGGCCATCCCGGCCGAGGCGGCGCCACCGCTGATGCCGGCCGCGCCGGGAGCGGCGGCCGCGCCGGAGGTCGTCGGCACCGATGCCGGAGTGCTGCACTTCGGCGTCGACACCACCAAGGTCCGCTACCTGCGCTGGGAGGTGGCGCAGGGCCTGGAGAGCGCCCAGCTGGACGTCGGCGGCGGGCGAAAGGTCACCGTCGAGCTGGCGCGCTCGTCGCGGACGCTACGGGAGTCCGGCGCCGAGGGGGTGCCCTTCAAGATCAGTATGTTCGCCGAGGAAGCGGCGTTCGACGGCCGGACCAGCAGCACGACCGTCGACGGGCTACCGATCCAGGTCCGGCAGTGGAAGCCGGCCCCCGGCCTGTACGCGCGGGCCAGCGTGTGGGCGCCGCAGGACACGGCGCTGACCGTCGCGGTGGAGGCGTTGCGGCTGACCGAGGCGCGCCGCTGCGGTGCGCCCGTCCGCCTCACGACCGTGCCGGACGGCGCCCGGGTTGCCGGCTGCCGGGTCGACGTGACCGGCTTCCCGCGGCTGGTGACCGCCCGGTTCGGCATCGTCGGCACCTCCACCCGGACGATGAGCGTCTCCTACCAGTACGCGGCCGAGATCTCGCCCCGCACGGTGGACGGCAACATGACGATCGCCGGGCGGCCCGCCCACCTCTACCCGGAACAGGGCCGGGTCGAGCTGCTGGGCGTGCCGAAGTCGCGCCTGCTCGCCGATTACGGCTGGCCGGAGCAGGGGTTCGACAAACTCGACGCGGCGCTCGTGCTGGGTGGCGTGCAGGTGGCGCCGGACCCGACCCGTCCGGAGACCTGGGACTGAGCGGCCGCCCGTCGGCCGGACCGCCCGACCCGGGCCGGTCCGGCCGGCGGACCGTACGCTTGGTGACCGTGAGCCCTCGTCGCAACCGCCCTCGCCGGGAGGAGAACCCCGGCCTGGACGCCGAGCGTGCCCGCCACGGCGTGCCGACCGTGCAGCAGTGGCGCGACGGCGACTGGCAGGTACGCGCGATCAGCGGCGGGGCATCAGTCAAGACGTACCGCTGTCCCGGCTGTGACCAGGAGATCCGTCCCGGCGTGGCACATCTGGTGGCCTGGCCGGCCGACGACCGGGGTGACCTGACCGACCGCCGGCACTGGCACTCCGGCTGCTGGCGGGCCCGGGACCGGCGCGGGCCGAACCTCCAGCGCGGCCGGGGCGCCCCACGCTACGGCTGAGCGATCTGGATCACCCGGTTCCCGTCCCGCTGGGCGGCGGGGCCGCCGACGCGGGAGACTGGCAGGCGTGAGCACTCCGATTCGCGCGTCGTCGATCCTGCCCGGTCGCCGGGAGGACATCGAGCTGCACACCGCCGACGGGCTGACGCTCGTCGGCGAGCTGGCCCGGCCGCTGGACCGCGAACCGGCCGCCACGCTCGTCTGCCTGCACCCGCTGCCCACCCACGGCGGGATGATGGACAGCCACGTGTTCCGCAAGGCGGCCTGGCGGCTGCCCGCGCTGGCCGGCCTGGCCGTGCTCCGGTTCAACACCCGGGGGACCAGCAGCGTCCGCGGCACCAGCGAGGGAACGTTCGACGGCGCGGTCGGCGAGAAGTTCGACGTGGCCGCCGCGATCGAGTACGCCGAGTTCCACGAGCTGCCGAACATCTGGCTGGTCGGGTGGTCGTTCGGCACCGACCTGGCGCTGAAGTACGGCTGCGACCCGGCGGTGGCCGGCGCGATCCTGCTCTCCCCGCCGCTGCGCTACTCCGCGCCGGAGGACCTGGGGGTCTGGGCCGAGACGGGTAAGCCGCTCACCGCGCTGGTCCCCGAGTTCGACGACTACCTGCGCCCGGAGGAGGCCCGGGAGCGGTTCGCCGCCGTGCCGCAGGCCGAGGTGGTGGGCGTGGACGGCGCCAAGCACCTGTGGGTCGGCGACGCGGAGAAGGTGCTGGACGAGATCGTCCGGCGGGTCGCCCCCGGCGTACCGCTGCCGCTGCCGACCACCTGGGACGGCCCGATGGAGACCGGCGACGTCAGCGCGTACGCCGACCGCACCGTCGCCGCGTTCGCGGACACCCCGGTTCCCGGCCCGGCCCAGCGGCGCGCCGAGTAACCGCTCAGCGGGCGTCCTGGCGGGGTAGCACCACCTCGCGCAGGATCAGCTGCAACGCGGCCACGGTGGGGATCGCGATGAGCGCGCCCACCACGCCCAGCAGCGCCACCCCGAGCAGCGCGGCGAGCAACGCCGCCACCTCGTTGACCGACACCGCCCGGCGCATGATCTTCGGGTAGATCAGGTAGTTCTCCACCTGCTGGTAGAGCACGAAGAACACCAGGCAGGCGATGCCCACCGGCAGGTCCGTGGCGAGCCCGACGAGCGTCACCACCACCGCGCCGAGCGTCGCGCCGATCTGCGGGATCAGGTCGGTCACCGCGACCACCACGGCGAGGGCGAACGGGTACGGCAGGCCGACCGCCAGCGCGAACACGAACGTCGTCACCCCGGCCAGCACCGCGATGGCGAGCGCGCCGACCATGTACGCGCCGACCCGGGTGAGGATCTCGTCGCCGATCAGCCGGACCCGCTGCCGGCGCGAGCGCGGCACCATCGCGTACCCGAGTTCGCGCAGCTTGTCGAAGTACGCCAGGAAGTAGATCGTCAGCACCAGCACCGTGAGCAGGCGGAAGATCGTCCCGAAGATCAGTTGGGCCCCGCCGAGCACGCCGCCGAGCGCCCGCCCGATCGTGTCCGCGTTCGCCGCCGCCTGGACCCGCTCCATCACGTCGTACCGGATCACCAGGTCGTTGACAGTGGGATTGCGGCGCAGCTCCTCGACGTAGCCGGGTAGCTGCTGGAGGAACTGGCCGGACTGGGTCACCACCGGCGGCACCAGCGCCAGCAGGCCGGCGACGATCAGCAGCACCACGGTGAGCGTCACCACCGCCACCGCCAGCCCGCGCGGCAGGCCCCACTTGCGCAGCCGGACCACCGCCGGGTGCAGGCCGACCGCGAGGAACAGCGCGATCACCACGAGCACCAGGATGCCGGCGGCGTTGCGGATGCCCAGGAACAACGCGTACGCGAGCAGCACGCCGAGCGCGCCGGTGAACCCGACCAGGAAGGCGCTGCGCCGCAGCGGCCGCCCCGGTACGCCGAAGCGCCCGCTCGGCTCGAACTCACCCGGCTCGACGTCGACGGGCCGCTCGCCGCTCATACCGGTGCCGGTCCGCGCGTGCTCCGCGGTGCGCGTGGTCTCACTCGCGGTGCCCGTGGTGTCGCTTGCGGGCCTCGCGTCGCCGGTGGGGGAGCCGGAGGTGTTCACGTCCGCGGCCTCGTCGTCCCGGGCGGCGGAACCCTCCTGTGACACCCGTGCCTCCCCGCTGCCCGGCTCGCCCGCCGGTGCCGTCCACGGCCGACGCGCGGCCCTATGCCCGCAGGGTAGTCGCCGCCGTCCGCCCCGACCATCCCACCACCACCCGCCGGGCCGTCCCGCCGGGCCGTCCCGCCGGGCCGCCCCGGCGGGCCGGCCCGCCGGGTCGCCCGCCAGTTCGGGGAGGTGGTGTGGTCCGGGTGGGTGGGATGCCGCCACTTCGCCGACGTGGCGCTGGGCCCGCCAGTTCGGGGTGGATCAGTCCTTGTCGACCGTCACCGTGCTGGGCTTGGCGCTGCGCTCGTCGGTGGTCGGCTTGGTCGGGCGCTTGCCGTTCTCACCGGTGCTGGTGATCTTCGTGGGGGTGGCGCCCCGGCCGCCCTCACCCGGCACGGCAGCCACTGTGGGCTCGCCGTCGACGCCTGCTCCGCCGGGGGAGTCCATCGTGGTCACCGGTTCGCCGACCGGCTTCGCCTTGCCCGCGTCGGCGGGCTCACCGTCACCCTTGGCCGGCCCGGCGCCGTTGGGGACCGCGGTGGCGGTGCCCTTCGCGGCCACCGGCGCACCGCCGCCGGCCGGGGTGTCGCCGGGGCTCTCCGCGCCGCTGGTGACCGGCGTGCCCTCGCCCGCCGGCGTGCCGTCGCCGGTGGACCGGCCGGTGGAGGCGGCGGCGAGATCGTCCGGGTCGACCGGGGTGGCCGCGATGCCGGCCGAGTCGGCGTCGCGCCGCAGGTCGGTGAGGCGGCGTTGCAGGTCGTCGGACTCCTGCCGCGACTTCCACGTCTCGGTACGCAGGTCGGCCAGCTCCTGCTGGGCCTTGGCGATCTCCAGCATCACGCCGGCGAGCTGCTGCCGGCCGGCGGCCACCTCCTGCTGGGTGGCGGCCAGGTGCTGCTGCGTGGTGGCGAGGTGCTGCTGGGTCGTGGCCGCGTACTCCTCGAACTGGCGGCGCGAGGCCGCGACGTGCTCGTCGGCCTTGCGGCGCTGCGCGCCGGCGTCCGCCTCGGCGCGGCGCAGCAGCTCGGCGGCCTCCAGCTCGGCCTGCTGCCGCATGCTCAGCGCGTCGGCCTCGGCGGCCTGCCGGACGTCGGCGGCGGTGCGCTCGATCTCGTCGCGCCGCGTGGTGTACGCCTGCTCCAACTCCTCCTGCCGCTTGGCGTGCTGCTTGTCCAGCTCGTCGCGGCGCTTGGCGAACTCCTGCTCGGCGGCGGCCCGGCGCTGGGCCAGCTCCTTCTCCGCGCCGTCCCGCCGCTCGGCGACCTCCTTCTCCACCCCGGCCCGCCACGCGCCCAGCTCCTGCTGGGTCTGCGCGCGGGCCTGCTGCACGTACGCCTCGGTCTCGGTGCGCATGCGCTGCACGTACGCCTCGACCTCGGCGCGGTTGCGCTTGCCGGCGTCGGCGGCCTCGGTGGTGAGCCGGTTGGCCTCGCTGCGGGCCCGGCCGCGGGTGGCCTTGGCGGCCTCCTCCGCGTCGTCCACGATCTTCTTGGCCTCGGCCAGCGCCTTGGCGTGCGTGGCCCGGCCGGCCTCGGCGGCGGCGTCGGTGAGCCGCTTGGCCTCCTGCTGGCCCTTGGCGTGCACCTCCTTGGCCGCCTCGCGGAGCTGGCTCGCCTCCTGCTGGGCCTTGGCCAGCGCCTCCTTGGCCGCCTCGCGCAGCCGCGCGGCCTCCTGCTGTGCCCGGGAGTGGATCTCCTTGGCGGTGTCGCGGAGCTGGGTGGCCTCCTGCTGGGCCTTCGCCAGCGCGTCCTGGGCGGTCCGGCGCAGCTTCTCGGCCTCGTCCTGGGCCGCCGTCCGCAGCCTCGTCGACTCGTCCTGCGCGTCCTTGCGCAGCTTCGCCGACTCGTCCTTGGCGGCCTTCAGCGTGGCTTCGGCCTCGGCCTTGCGGGCGGCGGTGTGCCGCTCCTCCTCGGTCCGGCGGGCCGCCAGCGCGATCTCGAAGTCCTTGAGCGCCTGGGCGGCCTGCTCCCGGGCCTCCTCGACGATGTGCTCGGCGGCGGCGCGACGGGCCTCGATCTCCTCGTTCGCGGCGGCCAGGATCTCGTCGGCCTGCTCCTCGGCCATCGTGAGGATCTGCTCGACGCGCGGACCCAGGTGCCGGAACGACGCCCGGTCAACGACCGCCGCCTGCTTGCGCACCTGGGCCAGGTCGCGCTGGAGCACCTCGACCTGACCGGCCAGCTTGTGGATCTGGGTGTACGCCTGTTCCCGCTCGGTGGTCAACGCCGCGATCTCGTGCTCCGCGCGAGCGACGTAGCGGTCGACCTGTCGTTTCTCGTATCCCCGCAGGGCGGACTCGAAGCTGGGCTCCGTCGTCACGTCCCCGCCGAGCGCGAACAGTTCCTCGCCGTGCGACATGCCCCCATCCTCACACGCATCCGGCTCTGCTGGGGCGATACGGACGCCCCTTCTGGGAGCTACTTCACCCTCCTGGCGAAACGGGCCGCACAAGCATGACGGCGCGGGGCGACACCGGTCACCCGGTGTCACCCCGCGCCGTGGCTCATGCCCCCGACAGCGGGTGTTCCGATCAGCCGGCCGACTCGGCCGTCACCTTCTGCCCGGAGGCGTCCGCCTTCGGCGTCTCGGCCTTGCCGCCGGCCGGCACGCCCGGCACGATGCCGGCCAGGCCGGACAGCATCTGGCCGAGCTGCGAGGTGACCGCGTCCTTCTGGCGGGTCAGGTCCTCGACCTCGCGGCGGGCCGCCTGCGTGGTCAGCTCGGCCTCGGTGCGGGCCTCGTTGAGCACCCGCTGCGCCTCGGCGCGGGCCTCGTTGAGCGTCTTGTCGGCCAGCGCCTTGGCCTTGTCGACGGTCTCGTTGGCGGTGCGCTCGGACTCGACCCGCCGGGCCTCGGCCCGCTGCTCGATCTCCTTGGCGCGCTCCTGCGCGGCACGGGCCCGCTGCTCGGCCTCGTTCACCAGCTTCTGGGTCTGCGCGACCTGGGCGGCGTGCCGCTCCGACTCCTCGCGCTCGGCCTTCTCCCGCCGCTCGGCGAGCTGGAGTTCCAGGGCCTGGAGGTCCTTGTCGCGCTTGTCGCGCGCGTCGGTGAGCAGCTTGGTCGCCTCGGCGCGCTTCTCCTCGGCCTCCCGGGCGGCCTTGGCCCGCTGCTGGGTGATCTCCCGCTCGGCGGTGGCGCGCAGCGTGGCGACCTCGCGCTCGACAGTCGACTTCAGCTCGGCCACCTCGTGCGCGGTGACCGTACGCAGCTGCTTGGTCTCGCGGTCGGCGTCGGCGCGCAGCGTGTCGGCCTCACGGCGGGCCTGCACGCGGACCTCGGCGGCCTCGCGCTCGGCGGCGGTGCGGACGCTGCCGGCCTCACGCTCGGCGGTCGCCTTCATGGCGGCGGCCTCGGCGCGCGCCTTGTCGGTGATCTCACGCGCCTCGAGGCGGGCGGCGGAGAGGATGCCCTCCGACTCGCGCTTGGCCTCGTTGCGGTGGTCGTTGGCCTGCTCCTCGGCCAGCCGCAGGATCTGCTCGACGCGAGTGCCCAGGCCGGAGAGCGTCGGCCGGCTGTTCTCCTCGAGCTGCTTGTTGGTCTCGGTGAGCTTCTGCTCCAGCGCGCTCTGGCGCTGCTCGGCCTGCCGCAGGCGGCGCTGCGCGTCGTTCATCCGCTGCTCGGCCTCGGCACGGGCCTGCTCGGACTGGCTCAGGGCGGCGCTGAGGCGGCCGATGAAGTCGTCGACCTGGTTGGTGTTGTAACCACGCAGGCCAACGGTGAAATCGGGCTGTGAGTTCGCGTTATCGAAGAACGCAAGAGGGGAGGACTGCTGCTGGGGCATTGGGACATACTCGCAGACCCCCCAGGGTGGTTCGCAAGAGTGGTCGGCAGCTTTCGCGTCCGGTTTACATGGTCAACTCCGTCGGCCGTGCGGACCGGACCAATCGGCGATCTTGGCAGCTCCCGCGCGGGTCGGTCGAGTGGGACGTCACCGGGGAAGGTGGCGCGAAAGGGCCGCGGGTCGGAACCCGCGGCCCTTTGTTGCGTACGTCAGTCGAATGGTGACCGGGTCGGCCGGAAAGGCAATCCGGGGCGACCGTACGGTCAGTGACCGCGGAACCGGTTGATGGCGCTTTCGTGGCGCGAACGCATCTCGATGTCGCGGACGCCGAGCCCGTCGGTGGGGGCGAGGCACCGCACGCCGACCTTGCCCTGGTGCGCGTTGCGGTGCACCTCGTACGCGGCCTGGCCGGTCTGCTCCAGCGCGTATGTCTTCGACACGGTCGGGTGCACCTTGCCGAGCGCGACCAGCCGGTTGGCCTGCCACGCCTCGTGGTAGTTGGCGAAGTGGCTGCCGACGATCCGCTTGAGGTGCATCCACAGGTAGCGGTTGTCGTACTGGTGGTTGAAGCCGCTGGTGGAGGCGCAGGTGACGATCGTGCCGCCCTTCTTGGCGACGTAGACGCTGGCGCCGAACGTCTCCCGGCCCGGGTGCTCGAAGACGATGTCCGGGTCCTCGCCGCCGGTCAGCTCGCGGATGCGCTCACCGAAGCGCCGCCACTCGTCCTGGTCCTGGGTCTGCTCGTCGGACCAGAACTTGAATCCCTCGGCGGTACGGTCGATGACCAGTTCGGCGCCCATCTTCCGGCACAGCTCGGCCTTCTCCGGGGAGGAGACCACGCAGACCGGGATCGCGCCGCCGTTGAGGGCCATCTGGGTGGCGTACCCGCCGAGGCCGCCGGAGGCGCCCCAGATCAGCACCACGTCGCCCTGCTTCATGTTCGCGCCGTGGTGCGAGACGAGCTGCCGGTACGCGGTGGAGTTGACCAGCCCCGGGCTGGCCGCCTCCTCCCAGCTCAGGTGGCGCGGCTTCGGCATCAGCTGGTTGGCCTTGACGATCGCCAGCTCGGCCAGGCCGCCGAAGTTGGTCTCGAAGCCCCAGATCCGCTGCTGCGGGTCGAGCATCGTGTCGTCGTGGCCGGCGGAGTCCTCCAGCTCGACCGAGAGGCAGTGCGCGACCACCTCGTCGCCGGCCTTCCACTTGGTCACGCCCGGCCCGGTACGCAGCACCACGCCCGCGGCGTCCGAGCCGACCACGTGGTACGGCAGGTCGTGGCGGCGGGTCAGCTCGGAGAGCCGGCCGTAGCGCTGGAGGAACTTGAAGGTCGGCAGCGGCTCGAAGATGCTCGTCCACACCGTGTTGTAGTTGATCGCGCTGGCCATCACCGCGACGAGCGCCTCACCCGGGCCCAGCTCGGGGGTGGGCACCTCCTGCACGTGCAGCGCCTTGCGCGGGTCCTTGTCGCGGGTGGCCATGCCCTCGAACATGCGGGTGTCCTCGGCGCGCACCACCACGCCCCGGTAGCTCTCCGGCACGGGCAGTCCGGCGAGGCCGGCGAGCTCCCGCTCCGGCTGCGACGAACCCTCCGCCGCCATGATCGCTTCGAGGATGTCCTGCACGGTGACCTCCCGTTAGTCCGCACCCGCACGACGCGGGCAGGGGTGCTGCCATCGTCGGCGCCGGTGCGACGGGACCGCCATGTCGGCAATCGACACTTCCGGCACCGGTCGCCGCTGCTGTTCGGGCGGACGTTACTGAACGGTAGCTAAAGCGGGAACCCCTCTGTGAAAAACTGCATCCACCGATGCGTGGAGGTGTCCGTGGGAACGTGCAAGCGCGCACTGCCGCGCGTGTTCCCACGTGTTAGGAAGGGCCCCTTCTTAACAGACGTCTGTTAAGAAGGGGCCCTTCCTTGCGGCTCAGGCGGGCTGGACCAGCTCGATCAGCACGCCGCCGGCGTCCTTGGGGTGCACGAAGTTGACCCGGGAGTCCGACGTGCCGCGCCGGGGCGCGTCGTAGAGCAGTCGTACGCCGCGCTCGCGCAGCGCCGCGCAGGCCACGTCGATGTCCGCCACCGTGTACGCGACCTGCTGGATGCCGGGACCACGCTTGTCCAGGAACTTGCCGATCGTGGTGTCCGGCGAGAGCGGGGCGAGCAGCTGCACCATGCCGCCGGAGGCGTCCGGGCCGACCGCGAGCATCGCCTCGCGTACGCCCTGCTCGGTGTTGGTCTCTGTGTGCACGCAGCGCATCCCGAACGTGCGCTGGTAGAAGTCGATCGCGGCGTCCAGGTCGCCGACGGCGATCCCGACGTGGTCGATGCGGCGCAGGCCGATGTCTGTGACAAACTCGGCAGCGGGCTCGACGGGGGAGTTCTCAGCCATGACGCTAGTCTGACCGAACAATCGTTAAGGCGTACAGGTCGGCACCCCCTCGGAGGCAGGCAATGGCTTCGGTGATCGTCAGCGGCGCGCGGACCCCCATGGGGCGCCTGCTGGGCAACCTCAAGGACCTCCCCGCGACCAAGCTGGGTGGCATCGCGATCAAGGCGGCCCTGGAGCGCGCCGGCGTCGCGCCCGAGCAGGTCCAGTATGTGATCATGGGCCAGGTGCTCCAGGCCGGCGCCGGGCAGATCCCGGCCCGGCAGGCGGCCGTCGAGGCCGGCATCCCGATGTCCACCCCGGCGCTGACCATCAACAAGGTCTGCCTCTCCGGGCTGGACGCGATCGCGCTCGCCGACCAGCTCATCCGGGCCGGTGAGTTCGACGTCGTGGTGGCCGGCGGCATGGAGTCGATGACCAACGCCCCGCACCTGCTGCTCGGACAGCGCTCCGGCTACAAGTACGGCGACGTGACCGTCAAGGACCACATGGCCCTCGACGGCCTCACCGACGCCTGGGACTGCTGCTCGATGGGCGAGTCCACCGAGCGTCACGGCGCGAAGCACGGCATCACCCGCGAGGAGCAGGACGCGTTCTCCGCGGCCAGCCACCAGCGCGCCGCCGCCGCGCAGAAGAATGGCCACTTCGGCGACGAGATCACCCCGGTGGTCATCCCGCAGCGCAAGGGTGACCCGCTGGTGATCAGCGAGGACGAGGGCATCCGCCCGGACACCACCGCCGAGTCGCTCGGCAAGCTGCGTCCCGCCTTCGCCAAGGACGGCACCATCACCGCCGGCAGCTCCTCGCCGATCTCCGACGGTGCCGCCGCCGTGGTCGTGATGAGCAAGGCCAAGGCCAAGGAGCTGGGCCTGACCTGGCTGGCCGAGATCGGCGCCCACGGCAACGTGGCCGGCCCGGACAACTCCCTGCACTCGCAGCCCTCGAACGCTATCAACCACGCCCTGAAGAAGGGCGGCCTGAGCATCGAGGACCTCGACCTCATCGAGATCAACGAGGCGTTCGCGGCGGTGGGCATCCAGTCCACCCGTGACCTCGGCATCAGCCCCGACAAGGTCAACGTCAACGGCGGCGCGATCGCGCTCGGCCACCCGATCGGCATGTCCGGCGCCCGCCTCGTCCTCACGCTCGCGATGGAGCTGAAGCGGCGCGGCGGCGGCACCGGCGCGGCCGCGCTCTGCGGCGGTGGCGGGCAGGGCGACGCGCTGATCATCCACGTACCGAACGGCGCCGAGAGCTGATTGTCTTGAACGACGCGAGTAACGCCCCGGCGGCGGCCACCGGCCCGGTGCGCCGCAGCCGGGACGTACCCATGCTGGTGGAACGGGCCCGCGCGGGCGACCCCCGCGCGGTGGCCCGCCTGATCACCCTGGTCGAGTCCGGCGACGAGGTGTTGCCGCAGGTGGCGGCGGCGCTCGCGCCGTACGCCGGGCACGCCCAGGTGGTCGGCCTGACCGGCTCGCCCGGCGTGGGCAAGTCGACGACCACGAACGAGCTGGTCCGGGCGCTGCGGGCGCGCGGTCACCGGGTAGGCGTGCTGGCCATCGACCCGTCCAGCCCGTTCACCGGCGGCGCGATCCTCGGTGACCGGGTCCGGATGCAGGACCACGCGACCGACCCGGGCGTCTACATCCGCTCGATGTCCAGCCGGGGCCACCTGGGCGGGCTCTCCGCGGCGACGCCGCAGGCGGTGCGGGTGCTGGAGGGTGCCGGCTGCGACGTGGTGCTCGTCGAGACCGTCGGCGTCGGGCAGGCCGAGGTGGAGGTGGCCTCGCTGGCCGACACCACGCTCGTGCTGCTCGCGCCGGGCATGGGCGACGCGATCCAGGCGGTCAAGGCCGGCATCCTGGAGATCGCCGACGTCTTCGTGGTGAACAAGGCCGACCGGGACGGCGCGGACGCCACCGTCCGCGACATCCAGGGCATGATCGCGCTCGGCGAGCGCGGGCCGGGGGAGTGGCGGCCGCAGGTGGTGCGCTCGATCGCCGCCCGCGCCGAGGGCATCGACGACATCGCCGCCGCGATCGACAAGCACCGCGACTGGCTGGAGCGCCACGGCGAGCTGCGCCGCCGCCGGGAGGCGCGGGCCGCCGCCGAGATCGAGGCCATCGCGCTGGGCGTGCTGCGCGCCCGGATCGGCTCACTGCGCGACGGTACGCAGCTCCCGACGCTCGCGGCCAAGGTGGCCGAGGGCGCCATCGATCCGTACGCCGCGGCGGAGGAACTGCTCTCCCAGCTCGGCTCCTGAGACGCGGGCCGGCCGGGGTCACCCCGGCCGGCCTCTCAGATCTCCGCGTCGGTGAGCGGGTTGGCGGTTCCGGCGGCCCGGCTGACCGGGGCCGTCAGCATGCCGGCGATGGCGTCGGCGAGGAAGTCCCCGACGTCCAGCCAGCGCGGGTCCTGCCCGTCCTGTTCGGCGCGGGCCTCGACCTCGGCGGTGGCGGTCATGACGATGCGGGCGATCAGCGCCGCCCGGCCGGCCACCACCCCCGGATCGAGGTGCGCCAGGCGGGACGCCAGTGAGGCGCGGACCGGCAGGTCGACGAAGGCCGACTCGAACGCCTCGCGCATCAGCACCCGCAGCGTCGGGTCGTGCAGGGCCTGGGCGAGGAAACGTGCCCGCCAGCTCGGCCGGGGCAGGCCGGCGAGCACCGCCATGGACGGCTGTACGAGGCTGCGGACGTCGCCGAGCACCGAGTCGGGTTGCGCGGGCATGGCCCGGCGGGGTTCGGCCAGGGCGTCCATGTGCCGGGCGACCAGTGCCCGGAGCAGGCCCTCCCGGCCGCCGAAGTAGTACCGCACCGCGGAGTGGTTCGTGTTGCCCGCGACCTCGGCGATCCTGCGGTCGGAGACCTGCGCGATCCCGGTCTCGGCGAACAGGCGTTCGGCGGCGTCGAGCAGCGCGGTACGGGCCGCCTCCGACCGTGCCATGAACCCTCTCTTCCCCTGGACCGGCGCCCAGCTGTGGCGCAGGCCAAACCTAGTCGTTTCGTCTTCCGGGGGACGCGTCACCTACACTTCGTAAGTCACTTGACTTACGTTTGGCTGCCGACGCAGCCGTGAACCCCTCCGGAGCCTGCCTGTGCCGCCCTCCACCGACCCGGCGCCCGCCGAGCCGACCGCCGCCGACCGCAAGGAGCGGATCATCCGCTCGGTCGCCCTCTTCGTCATGCCGTTCCTCATGGTCACGATGATGTTCGCGACCTACGTGGGAACGATGCACTCGCCGCACCCCCGCCAGATGCCGGTGGCGGTGATCGGCAGCGGCGCCGAGGCCCAGGGCGTCGTCGACGCGTTGAACGCCACAGCCGGCGAGCCGGTCGAGGCCCGGCTGGTCGCGTCCCGGGACGCCGCCGTGGAACTCCTGCGGGACCGGGAGATCAGCGGCGCGTTGCAGCTCCCGGCGGCGGGTTCGGACCAGGCGACGATCATCACCGCGTCGGCGGCCGGCGCCTCCCGCGCCGGCACCGCGCAACAGCTCCTCGCCCCGGTCGCCGTGCAGCAGCAGTGGGCGTCCACGACCGAGGACGTCGCGCCGCTGCCCGACGACGACCGGGCCGGCATCTCGGTGCTGTTCGCCGCGATGGGCATGATGCTCGCCGGCTACGTACCGCTGAGCATGCTCCTGATGGCCACCCCGCACCTGCTGCGCCTGCGGCGGTTCGTTCCGTTGGCGGCCGGCTGGTCGGCGCTGACCAGCACGATCATCTGGCTGATCCTCGGACCCGGTGTGGGCGCGGTCGACGGCCACTACCTCACGTTCCTCGGCGTCGGCATGCTCACGACCGGTGCCGTCGGTCTCGCCCAGCTGCTCTTCACCAAGGTGATGGGGCCGCTGGCGGTCCTGCTCGGGATGCTGTTCTTCGTCGTGCTCGGCATGCCCGCGTCGAACCTGGCGCTGCCGGTCGACACGATGCCCGGCTTCTTCCAGTTCCTGCACGGGGTGCTGCCCCTGCCGGCGGCCGGTGAGGCGCTGCGGTCGGCGCTCTACTTCGACGGCCGGGGCATCGGCGTCCACCTGCTGACGCTCGCCGCCTGGATCGTCGCCGCCGTGCTGCTCTGCCTGCTCAAGGAGCGCGGCGGGGCGCCGATCCCGCAGGCGCCGCAGGTCGACGGCCCGGACACGCCGCTGCCCGCACTCGCCGGCGGCCCGCCGCGGTCCAAGCGGTTCCGGTACGTGACGGTGGCGGCGTTCCCGCTGAGCATCCTGGTCGCCGTGGTGGGCCTGATGAGCTTCTCCATGCACAAGCCCGAGCCGCACGACATCCCGGTAGCCGTGGTCGCCGCCGTCCCCGAGCAGGCGGAGCAGGTCGCCGCCGGCCTGCGGGCCGGTCTCGGCGGGGTCGCCGACATCTCCGTGGCCGCGTCGGTGGACGAGGCGAGGGAGCGCATCCTCGCCCAGGACCTGGTCGCCGCGTACGTGCTGCCCGCGACACCGGGCGGCGAGGCGACCCTGTACTCGTCGTCGGCCGCCGGTTCCAGCCAGCACATGATGGTGCAGACCATGTTCCGCCAGGTCGCCGCCGGGCAGCAGACGCCGCTGGCGGTCACCGACGTGGCGCCGCTCAGCGGGACCGACACGATGGGCAGCAACAGCCTGTACGTCGGCATGTCCTGGATCATGTCCGGGTTCCTGATGCTCGCAGTGCTCCGGGGCGGGGCACCGCACCTGCGGCGGCTGCGCCAGTTCCTGCCGATCCTCGGCGGCTGGGCGATCGGCATGGCCACCTGGCTGTGGCTGCTGTTCGACGTGATCATCGGCGCGGTCGACGGGAGCGCCCTGGAGATGATCGGTTTCGGGGCCCTCACCATCTTCGCCGTGTCGTCGGTGACCGGGGTCTTCACCCGCACCTTCGGCCTCGCCGCGATCGTCCCGATGATGGTGGTGCTGATGATGGCCGGCGTACCGGCCTCCGGCGGCGGCCTGTCGATCTACATGGTGCCGGAGTTCTTCCGGACGCTCCAGGGCGTCCTGCCGCTGCCCGCCGCCGTGGACACGGCCCGGTCGCTCACCTACTTCGACGGCGTCGGCGTCGGGCGGAACCTCGCCGTCGTGGCGATCTGGGCAGCGGTCGGCCTGCTGCTCAACCTCGGCGTCGACTGGTGGCTCCGGCGCCGGGAGCGGGCGGCCGGCGGAACCGGGCCGCACCCGGCGCCGGACACCTCCGGCGGGCTGGACGGGATCGTCGGCGAGCCGGCGCCGGCCGGGGCGCGCTGAACCGGGCTCCGTCCACTGCGGAGCGCCCGCGCCTAGTACGCTCGCACCGCCCCACGCCGTCGGCGCGGGGCGGTGCGACGGGTGGGAGAGCATGGCTGACGAGGCGACCCAGGAACTGTCGATCACGCCGGACGCGGTGGCGGGCGGGACCACGCACGTCTCCGACGAGGTGGTGGAGAAGATCGCGGTGGCCGCCACCCGCGGGGTGCCCGGGGTGGCCGAGCTGGGCGGTGACGTGGCCCGGTTCTTCAACGCGGTGCTCGACCGGGTCGGGCTCGATCAGGTCGGCGACGCCCGCCGGGGCTGCTCGGCCCACGTCACGAACGGCGCGGCGGTGATCAACCTGGTCCTCGTGATCGCGGCCGGTCACCCGGTTCCGCAGGTCACCGACGAGGTGCGGGCCGCTGTCGCGTCCGCCGTCGAGGCGTACGGGCTGCGGGTCGACGAGATCAACATCAAGGTCGACGACGTGGCGATGGGCTCGCCGCCTCCTGCCGCCTGACCCTGCCCCTCCGGCGGGCAGACGACCCGTACCGTTGTTCCCAGCGGCGCGAGGCCGCCGTGCGTCGGGAGGTTCGCCATGCCGAAGGCTGTCTCGTTCGCTCCAGTGCGAACCGTGAGGGCGTACGAGGGGATCGTCCGGCAGGTCGAGGAGCGGATCGCCGCCGGCGATCTGCGGCCGGGGGACCGGCTGCCCAGCGAGCGCGAGCTGACGACCCAGTTCGACGTCAGCCGGTCGACCGTGCGTGAGGCGCTGCGCGTGCTGGAGAGCAGCGGCCTGGTCCGCTCGCGCCCCGGTGACCCGCTCGGGCCCCAGGTGATCGCCTCGACCGCCTCGGCGATGCGCAAGCTGTTCGCGCGGGTCGTGGACAGCCGGCGGCTCGGCGTGGCGGAGCTGCTCCAGTTCCGCATGATCATCGAATCGGCGGCGGGATCGGTCGCGGCCCGGCAGGCGTCACCGTCCGAATTGGACGAACTGGAGCAGGCGCTGGCGGGCATGCGGGACGCGGTGGCCGACGGCTACGAGGCGTTCAGCGCGGCGGACGTCCGCTTCCACGAGCACGTCGCCCGCCTGTCCGGGAACGAACTTCTGGTGCTCTGCCTCGACGCGGTCCGCAGCATGGTGCTCGATCTGATCTCCACGAAGCTCGCGGAGGCCCCGGATCGTGAGGCGCTGATGGAGCGCACGCTCGCGCACCACCGCCGGGTCATCGACGCGATGCGCGCGGGCGAGGCCGACGAGGTGGCCCGGCTGACCCGCCAGGAGCTGCACCACTACTACGCCGAGTACGTGCCGGAGGCGCGGCGCTCGATGGTGGACGTATTGCTCTGAATCCGCCTGATGTGGCCTGACCTCGGATTATCCGAGGCGGCCATCAGCTGAGCAGGCTCTTCCCTTCAACTGGTCTGACCAGTAGCCTCCCCCACATCTCGTCGTGTACCACGGGGGACCACCAGTTGCCCAATGCATCGACCGCCCCGGATCGGGGCGGAGGTCGCACCGCTTCGCATGGGAGAAGCTGCATGAAGTCGTCCAGATTCGCCGCGCTCGCCGCGGCAGCCCTGGTCTGTCCGGGACTCGTGCTCGTCGCGTCGCCCGCGTCGGCCAACCCCGCCGCCGGCGCACCGGGTGCCCACAACGCCATCACCGACGTTCCCGGCATCCAGGTCGGCCAGGTCCAGTCCGACACCGCTCCGTACCTGACCGGCACCTCGGTCGTCTACATGCCGCAGATGTCCGTGGCGAGTGTGGACCAGCGTGGTGGCGCCCCCGCCACCAAGGAGACCGACCTGCTCAGCCCGCTCAACTCCAACCCGGGCGTCAACGCGATCCAGCTCGGCGGCAGCAGCATGTACGGGCTGTCGGCCACCAACGGCATCATCCGCTGGCTGGAGGACCGGGGCGAGGGCGTACGCGTCGGCGCCGGCGGCGTGGCCCCGATCGTGCCGGCCGCGGACATCTTCGACCTCGGCCGCGGCGGCGACCCGAAGGCCCGCACCTCCGCCGAGTGGGGTTACCTCGCGGCACAGGCCACCTCGGACGGTCCCGTCCGCCAGGGCGGCGTCGGCGGCGGCACCGGTGCCCGTGGCGGCGGCATGCGCGGCGGCGTCGGCACCGCGAGCGTCCACCTCGGCGACGGCATCTACGTCGGCGCGATGGTGATCGTGAACCCGGCCGGCTCCCCGGTCGACCCGGCCGACTGCACCCTGTACGGCGTCAAGTACGGCATCGGCAACGAGTTCGCCGGGTACAAGGCTCCCAAGAAGAAGGAGTGCAACCCGCCGACCCCGCCGGCCGCCGCCGCCGAGCAGCCGGCCAACACCACGATCGCCGTGGTGGCCACCAATGCCCCGCTGGAGAAGGCCGCCGCGCAGCGCATGTCCGGCAACGCGCACGACGGCATGGCCCGCGCGATCAGCCCGATCCACACGCTCGGCGACGGCGACACCGTGTTCGCGGTGTCCACCGGCAAGGGCGAGGCGCTCCAGATCAACGACCCGGCCGACAGCCGCCAGCTCAACGCCATCTTCAACGCCGGCGCCAGCACGCTCGCCCGTGCCATCGCCAAGGCGGTCCTCTCGTCCGAGAGCATCGGCAACACCACCAGCTACTGCGACCGCTACCCCTCGGCCTGCAAGGGCATGAAGCAGCTCAAGCAGTGGCGTACGCAGGGCAACGCCCCGGACGTGACGCCGGAGACCTTTGCCCAGGCGACCCAGGCGCTGGCGCAGACCCCGGTCCCCGCGCCGGCCGGTGCCGACAAGGGCAAGGACAAGGGCAAGCCGAACGCCGCTCCGGCGGGCAACACCACGAACGACGCCGGTCAGGAGTCGCAGAACGGCATGGTTCTCGCCTCCGGCAACACCGGTGGCCCCACGCTCTCGACGGGCGTGACCACGGGCCTGCTGGCCGCCGCCGTCCTCGGCGTCGGCCTGCTGGGCATGCACCTGCGGGGTCGTCGCCGGGCGCCGTCCGCCCGGCTCAGCTGACACACACGCTGTCTCACCTCGCGCCGGCACAGTAGGCGCGTGACGATCGAGGCGGGTTCCGTCCACCCGGACGGGGCCCGCCTCGCGTCGTTCCCAGGTCGCCGGCCGGTGGATCGTCCGCGCCCGGTATGACCGTCGATCTTGGAGTTGTGGCACCTCGCACAGCTCGCATACAGCGCATCCCAGGCGCCACAACTCCAAGATCGACGGAGGAGGGCGTTCAAAGCCGAGCCACTTGGCAGCACGTCAGCCCTTCGGTGTGCCGAGGGAGCGGGAACGAGCTGCCCTCGGCAGCTCGTTGCGTCGCGCTGGCGCAGAGCACAGAGGCCACACCGTAGGGCCGGGCGTGGTCGTCGACGGGGCGGAACGCGTACACCCGCGGTTCAGCCCTCACTCGGCAGTGCGTTGTGTCGACGCCCCGAGCCCCCGGGCACGCAGGGTTTCACGGAGGCAAAACACCTCGACTGCGTCAGTCCACTGCGCACCGAATACGGCTCCCGGACAACCCCGGCCCTCCTGGACCGTCGATCTTGCACTTGGTGTCCCGACGAACGGGGTCAAATCCCCCGCACCAGGGGCAGCAAGTGCAAGATCGCGGGGAGGGGGAGCGGGGAGGGGGAGCGGGGGAATGACGGAAGGACCTGGTGGGCGGGAGCCCACCAGGTCCTTCTGTGCGTGGTGCTGGGCTACTTCTTGGACACCTTGGTGACGTCGAAGGACTGGGTCACCGCGTCCTTCGGGTAACCCTCGACGCCGTCGCGGATCACCGCGAGGTTCGGCAGCAGGAACAGCCAGTCGCTGGCGGCCTCCTGCGAGATGACCTTCGCGGCCTCGGCGAACTTCTTGTCCCGGGTCGCCGCGTCCAGAGCCGTGTCGGCCTCGTTCATGAGCTGCGTGACGGCCGGGTTCTTGTAGCGGTAGTAGTACTCCGGCTGGCTGTAGCGGACCAGGTCACGCGGCTCGACGTGGGCGATGATCGACAGGTCGTAGTTGGCCTTGCCGAGCACCTTGTCGAGCCACTGCGGCATCTCGACGTTGTTCTGGGTCACCTTGATGCCGACCTCGGCGAGCTGCGAGGCGACGAACTGCGCGGAGGCGCGGGCGTAGCCGGGCGGCGGGACGTCCATGGTCAGGGTGAGTCCGTTGGCGTGGCCGGCCTCGGCGAGCAGCTGCTTGGCCTTGGCGGGGTCGTGCGGGAAGTCTCCGGTGCGGTCCTCGTACCACGGGTCGCTCGGCGGCACCATGCTGCCGATCTTCGTGCCGTACCCGGACCAGACGGTCTTGATGAGCGCGTCGTGGTCGATCGCGTGGCGGATGGCCTGGCGCACGCGGGCGTCGGCCAGCGGGCCCTTGGCGTTGTTCATCGCCAGGACGACCTCACCGGTCGTCTTGCCCTCGACCACCTCGAACTGCTTGTTGCCCTTGAACACCTCGAGCAGCTGCGGCGCCTGGATGTTGGCCACGATGTCGAGCTGCCCGGAGAGCATCGCGTTGTTCAGCGCGTTGGCGTCGGTGATGTACCGGAAGACGGCGGTGCCGACCTTGGCCTTCTCACCCCAGTAGCCGTCGTTGCGCACCAGCGTGATGCTGTCGCCGCGGTTCCACTTGTCGAACTTGAACGGGCCGGTGCCGTTCGGCTTCGTCCCCAGGTCGGTGGCGTTCTCCTTGAGCACCACGCCGACGCGGCCGGCGACGTCGAACAGCCAGCTCTGGCTGGGCCGGGACAGCGTCACGTCCACGGTGGAGGCATCAGGCGCCTCGACGGTCTTCACGACTGTCATCTGCGACTTGAACGGGTTCGTCGAGCCCTCGGCGGTGACCCGCTTGAAGCTCCACACCACGTCCTGCGCGGTGAGCTTCTGGCCGTCGTGGAAGGTCACGCCGTCGCGCAGCTTGAACGAGTACTTGGTGCCGTCGTCGGACACCTTCCACTCGCTGGCCAGCAGCGGCTCCACCTCGCCGGTGCCGGCGTTCTGGCGCACCAGGCCCTCGTACACGTTGTAGAGCAGGACCTGCGGGATCGCGGCGCCGGCCTCGGCGGTCAGGTCGAGGCTCACCGGCTCCAGGTAGGCGCCGAGGGTGACCGTACCGTTGCCGGAACCACCGCCGGTGGTGGTCTCCGAGTCACCATCGCTACTGCACGCGGTCAGAGCCAGCGCCGTGGCGAGCAGCACGGCGGGCAGCGTTATCTTCAGCCGATTCATTCGTGTGTCCCATCGCGAAGAACGCCAAGGGCGCTCGTAGCCTGTGAGGCGGGACACTATGAGCGTGCTACCCGATGCAAAAGGGCCAGTTCAGCGGGGTCGGCAGGTACCAATCAGCGCCGGACTACCGCGCCACGCGGAACCCGGTGTTGCCACTTGAGGAGTCAACGGTGGTCCGACTCCGTGCTGCCACGCGGTAACGGTTGCAATAAGAGTCGTGGCACAGGTACGAACCACCCCTGATGACGCTCTCACCTGGTGAGATACGGCCGCGGTGGTCGCGCCAGGGTTCGGCCGTGAGTTCCCAAACGTTGCCCGCGACGTCGTAGAGGCCGTAGCCGTTCGGCGGAAACGTGGTCACCGGAGAGGTGCCGGCGAACCCGTCCTCAGCGGTGTTGACAGCGGGGAAGGCGCCCTGCCAGATGTTGCAGCGGTGCCGCCCGTCCGGGGTCAGTTCGTCGCCCCAGGCGTAGCGGGCCTGGGACAGGCCGCCGCGCGCCGCGTACTCCCACTCGGCCTCGGTCGCCAGCCGGGTGCCGGACCAGCGGCAGTACGCCTCGGCGTCCCGGTGCGAGACGTGCACGACGGGATGCTGCTCGCGCCCGCGTACGTCCGACCCGGGTCCGTCCGGAGCGGCCCAGTACGCCCCCTCGACGGCCAGCCACCACGGCGCCTGCGGCACCGACGCGTCGAGCACGTACGGGTGCGCGGACGGCACCAGGAGCAGGTGGAAGACGAACGACCAGCCGTACCGTTCCGCGTCCGTGCGGTAGCCGGTGGCGTCGACGAAGCGGGCGAACTGCCGGTTCGTCACCGGCGTCGCGGCGATCTCGAACGGGGCCACAGCCACCGGGCGGACCGGTCCCTCCAGATCCTCCGGGAAGCCCTCCGGGTCGTCGGTGCCCATGAGGAAGGTGCCGCCGGGCAGCGCGATCAGGTCGTCCGTACCCCCTCGTGGTGAGCGGACGGCGCTCGCCCCCGCCGCGGCGCCGGTGCCGGCGGCGGGCGGGCGTCTCGGCGCGCAACACGGCGACGGCGGGGGAGTGCCCCCGCCGTCGTCCGGATCGACCGGTTCGGTGCTCACATCCGTGTCACGCCGGCAGGGCGTCCGCCTGGTACGCGCCCTCGCCGATGACGGCGGCGACGGCGTCGCCGAAGTCCTCGGTCGACATGCCCATCTCCGGCCCGCGCATGGCGCCCAGGCGCGGCAGCACCGCCTTCACCCCGTCCTCCAGGCTGCGGGCCGCCTCCGGGTGACCCAGGTGCTCCAGCATCAGCGCGGCGCTGAGGATCGACCCGGCGGGGTTCGCCCAGCCGCGGCCCGCGATGTCCGGCGCGGAACCGTGCACCGGCTCGAACATGCTCGGCGCCGACCCGGTCGGGTTGAGGTTGCCGCTGGCGGCCAGGCCGAGACCGCCCTGCACGGCGGCGCCCAGGTCGGTGATGATGTCGCCGAACAGGTTGTCGGTGACCACCACGTCGAACCGCTCCGGCTGCGTCACCAGGTAGAGGCACATCGCGTCGACGTGTACGTAGTCCACAGCGATGTCCGGATACTCCGCCGAGACCTCCTCGAAGGTCCGCTGCCACAGGTCGCCGGCATAGGTGAGGATGTTCGCCTTGTGCACCAGCGTGACGTGCTTACGGCGGCCCAGGGCCAGCCGGAAACCGTGCCGGATGAGGCGCTCGACGCCCTTGCGGGTGTTCACCGACTCCTGGGTGGCGATCTCGTCCGGCCCGCCGCGGTGGATGAAGCCTCCGGCGCCGACGTACGCGCCCTCGGTGTTCTCCCGCAGGATCACCAGGTCGCACTGCTCGGGGCGCAGCCCGCCGATGGGCGTGGGCACGCCTGGCAGCAGCTTGACCGGCCGCAGGTTCACGTACTGGTCGAACGCGGTCCGCAGGTGGATGACCAGGCCGCGTTCCAGCACGCCGGGCGGCACCGACGGGTCACCGACGGCGCCGAAGAGAATGGCGTCCGCCTTCGCCAGTTCCTGTTCCACGTCCGGCGGCACGACCTGGCCGGTTATCCGCCAGTAGTCCGCGCCGAGTTCGTAGTCCTCCCAGACCAGGTCGATCCCGAACCGTCGGGCGGCGGCGTCGCACGCCTTGACCGCCTGCGCGGTGACCTCCGGTCCGATGCCGTCGCCGGGCACCAGCGCGATTCGCTGGGCGCTCATGAGTCCACCCCTGTCCGCGTGCAGGAGACCGTCACCTGCCATCGCCCGGCCAAGCGTGGCGGGAACGGGCCCTCCGCAACAGGTCCAGGTCTCCGGCTAGGCTAGTACCAGCGGGACGCACAGGGCGTGTGCAGGGCGTACGACGACGGGACGAGGCGAGACCCCCGCGGGAGTGGGAGGTCGAGGTGGCGGATTTCCTGCTGCCGGTCAACCCGCAGAGCACGGTTCCGCTCTACGAGCAGATCATCACCGGGCTCGAGGACGCCATCCTCGCGGGGCAGTACGACGACGGCCCGCTGCCGAGCACGCGCCGCCTGGCCGAGGCGCTCGGCGTCTCCCGGAACACCGTGCTGACCGCGTACGACCGGCTCATGGAGCAGGGTCTGATCGTGACCGTCCCGCGGCGCGGTCTCTACGTCTCCTCCGACGCGGTGGTGCGGATGCGGGCCGCGCGGCGGACCGCCCGCTCGCCGATGCAGCCGATCGACTGGGAGGCGCGGCTGCCGGAACCGCCGCCCACTCCGGTGCACCGGGATCCGGCCTGGGCGCGGGCGCCGTTCCCGTTCGTGGTCGGCCAGCCCGACCCGTCCATGTTCCCGATCGGCGCGTGGGAGCGGGCGCAGCGTGAGGCGCTGCGGCAGGACGGGCTGTCCCGGGTCATCGGGGACGCCGGCCAGGCCGACGACCCGGAGCTGGTGCGTCAGCTCTGCGAGCACGTGCTGCCCGCGCGCGGCATCTCCGCCCACCCGGATCAGGTGATGATCACGCTGGGTTCGACGCACGCGCTGCACCTGCTGGCGAGCGTCCTCGTCCGGCCGGGCAGCGTGGTGCTCGTCGAGGACCCGGGCTACCCGGACGCCCGGACGATCATGCAGATGGCCGGCGCCGACGTGGTGCCCGGCCGGGTCGACGAGGACGGCCTGGTCGTCGAGGACCTGCCGGCGGACCTGCACGGCGCCCAGCTCGTGTACGTCACGCCGAGCCACCAGTACCCGACCGGCGCGACCATGTCGGCGTCCCGGCGTGAGGAGCTGCTGCGCCGGGCCGGCGCGGCGGACGCGGTCGTGATCGAGGACGACTACGACCCGGAGATGACGTTCCGGGGGATGCCCGCGGTGGCGGTGCGGGCGCTCGACGACGAGGACCGCGTGGTCTACCTCGGCAGCTTCAGCAAGCTGCTGGCACCCGGGCTGCGGCTCGGCTACGTGGTGGCGTCCCCGGCGCTCGTGGACGCCATGCGGGCCCGCTCCCGCTACGTGCTGCGTCACCCGCCCGGCCCGATGCAACGCGCGCTCGCGCAGATGATCGCCAGCCGGGACCTGGCCCGTCACGTGCGACGCGTCCGCGCCCACTACCAGGGGCTGTACGAGGAGATGGTGCGGGCGGTCGAGCGGCACGTGCGCTGGGGACCGCAGCCGGTGCCGCGCGGCGGGCTGGCCCGCTGGATCACCGGCCCGCCGGGGCTGGACGCCGGAGAACTGGCCCGGGAGTTGCGCCGGCAGGGCGTCCTGCTGGACCCCGGCGCGCCGTACTGGGCGACCCGGCCCGCCCCGCGTCACCACCTGCGCCTGGGGTACCAGGTGATGCCGCTGGACCGCATCGAGGAGGGGGTGCGGCGGGTCGCCGCGGCCGTAGAAGACCAGGTCCGGCCACGGCTGGTACCCCCACCGACCCGGAAACTGGACGTTCCCCTCCGAGGGCGGAGTTCGTAACCTCCGACGCCATGACGTCGGACACCCACGCCTCCCTCCGCGCCGGCCATCTCGTGGACGAACAAGCCGTCGTGTCGCTCACCCAGGACCTGGTCCGCATCCCCTCGACCTGGGACGCGGGCCGAGGGCGTAGCGAGCAGCCAGTGGCGGAACTCGTCGCGCAGGTCATGCGGGGATTCGGCTGGCGGCCGGAGGTCACCGAGGTCGTCCCCGGGCGCCCCAACGTCGTCGCGGTGGTGGACGGCGGCCTGCCCGGCCCGACGCTGATGTTCGAGGGGCACACCGACGTCGTCACCGAGGGCGCTCCCGAGGAGTGGACCGTCGACCCGTTCGGCGGCGACATCGTCGACGGGCGGCTGTACGGTCGCGGCTCCGCCGACATGAAGGCCGGTGTCGCCGCGATGATCCACGCGACCCGGGCCGTCGAGCTGGCCGGGCCGTTCCCGGGCCGGATCGTGGTGGCGGCCCTGGTGGACGAGGAGGGCCAGATGCTCGGGGCGAAGCACTTCACCACCACCGCGCTCGCCCGCGAGGTGGACGCCGCGATCATCTGTGAGCCGGAGGCGGAGGAGATCTGCGCGGTCGCCAAGGGCGCCGTCCGGCTGCTTGTCACCTGCACCGGCAAGATGGCGCACGGCGCGATGCCGCAGCACGGCCGCAACCCCGTGCCGGCGGTGGCCGAGCTGGTCGCCGCGCTCGGCCGGTACCAGAAGGAGCTGCAGGCCGACCCGGGTGAGCACGAGCACCTCGGCCTGACGTACCTGACCCCCACGGTCCTGGACGCCGGCTCCGCCGACCAGCTCAACGTCATCCCCGGCCGCGCCGTCCTCGGCGTGGACTGCCGGACCGTACCCGGTGTCGACCACGCCGCGCTCGCCGCGCGCGTCCGCTCCGACGCCGACGCCATCGGCACCAGGCACGGCGTCACCTTCGCCGTCGAGGTCGTCGACGACCGGCCGTGCGCGGTCACCCCGGAGGACCACCCCGTCTCGCTCGCCGTGGCCGAGGCGCACCGCGCCGTCACCGGCGCCGAGCCCGTCTTCGGCGGCGTGCCCGGCGCGACCGACGGCACCATCCTGTGGCGCGACAGCGGCATCCCGAACGTGGTGTACGGACCCGGCCCGAAGTGGATCGCCCACCAGCCCGACGAGTACGTCGAGGTCGACGACGTCGTCCGCAAGACGAAGGTATACGCCGAGGCGGCCCTGGCCTTCCTCACCGGGGCCACCGGCGCCCTGACGGGTGCGGCGTCGTGACCGCGCAGGAGCTGCTGACCGCGCTGCCCACCGGCCTGCCGATCGGCGCGGGCTGGACCAGCACCGCGCAGACCGCGCCGGTGCGCTTCCCGTACGACGGCAGCACCGTCACCCAGGCGCCGTGGGGCGACCCCGGCGACGCGGAAGCGGCTGTCGAAGCCGCGCAGGAGATCGCCGCGGAGATGGCCGGGCTGCCCGGCCACCGGCGGCGCGCGATCCTGACGGCAGTCGCCGCCGAGGTGCGCGCCCGCGCCGGCTCGCTGGCCGAGCTGCTGGTCCTGGAGACCGGCAAGCCGCTCGTGGACTGCCGGGTCGAGGTCGCCCGCACGCTGGTCACGCTGGAGACGGCCGCCGAGGAGGTCGGGCACCTGACCGGCGAGACGGTGGCCCTGGACATGCAGCCGGCCGGCGAGGGCATGCTCGGTTTCTGGGTACGCCGCCCGGTCGGTGTCGTCGTCGGCATCACCGGGTTCAACTACCCGCTGCTCCTGGCCGCCCACAAGGTCGCGCCGTCGGTCGCGGCGGGCTGCCCGGTGATCGTCAAGCCGGCGCCGAACACGCCGCTGGCCACGCTGGTGCTGGTCGACCTGTTCCGCCGGGCGGGCTGCCCGGCCGCCGGGGTCCAGCTCGTCACCGGCGGCGTCGAGGTCGGCAAGCTCCTGACCACGCACCCCGGCGTCGCGGCCGTGTCCTTCACCGGGTCGGCGCACGTCGGCCACCAGATCGCCCGCGCCGCGGCCCCGCGCAAGGTGCTGCTCGAACTCGGGTCCAACGCGGCGCTCGTCGTCGGCCGCGACGCCGACCTCGACCGGGCCGCCGAAGCCGTCGTACGCGGCGGGTTCTACGCCTCCGGCCAGGCGTGCATCAGCGTGCAGCGGGTGATCGTCGAGGAGCCGGTCCGGGAGGCGCTGCTGGACCGCCTCCGGCCGCTGCTGGCCTCGGTCACCACCGGCGACCCCCGGTCCGCCGACACCCGGGTGTCCGCCCTGGTGGACGAGGCGTCCACCGAGCGGGTCCACTCGTGGGTGGACCGCGCGGTCGCCGCCGGGGCGCGCTGCCTGGCCGGCGGTACGGCGCAGGGCCGGGTGCTGCAACCGACCGTGCTCGTCGACGTCCCCGAGGACGCCGAGTGCTGGGCGGAGGAGATCTTCGGTCCGGTGGTCTGCGTCCGGTCGGTGCCCGACATGGACGCGGCAGTCGAGCTGGTCAACCGGTCCCGCTACGGGCTCCAGGCCGCCGTCTTCACCCGCGACCTGGCTGTCGCCCTGGACGTCGTACGCCGCCTCGACGTCGGCGGCGTGCTCGTCAACGAGGTGCCCGGCTTCCGCGCCGACAACATGCCGTACGGCGGCGTCAAGGACTCCGGCATCGGCCGGGAGGGACCGCGCTTCGCCATGGAGGAGCTGACCGTGACCAAGATGGTGATGATCAGGCCATGACTCGGAGTGGGAGCACACACGCATGGTGATCTACTTCGTCCGGCGGCTGGCCATCCTCGCGGTATCGCTGTTCGCCGCGTCGATCCTCGTCTTCACGATGCTGGCGCTGCTGCCGGGCGACCAGGCGCAGGCGATGCTCGGCGTCAACGCCACCCCGGAGGCGCTGGAGGCGCTGCGGGAGCAGTTCGGGACGAACCGGCCGTTCACCGAGCGGTACCTCGAATGGGCCGGCGGCCTGATCCGCGGTGACTTCGGCATCTCGCCGCTCAGCGGGGTGTCGGTCGGCTCGGAGATCGCCGACAAGCTCGGCGTGACGGTGCCGCTCATCCTGGCCGGGATGACGCTGGCGCTGCTCATCGCCGTACCGCTGGGCATCCTCGCCGCGGTGAAGAGCCGTACCGCGATCGGAACGGCGCTGTCGGCGCTGAGCCAGGTCGGCATCGCCGTGCCGTCGTTCTGGCTGGGCATCCTGCTCATCACCGTGTTCGCGGTGAAGTTGCAGTGGCTGCCCGCCGGCGGGTTCACCGGATGGGACGACGTCGGCGGCGCCGTGCAGGCCCTGCTGATGCCGGCGCTGGTCCTCGGCGTGGCCCAGGGCGCGATCCTGATGCGCTACGTCCGGTCCGCTGTGGTCGAGGTCATGCAGGAGGACTTCATCCAGACCGCGCGGGCCAAGGGGCTGAGCCGCTCGCAGGCGCTGACCCGGCACGCGCTGCGCAACGCGGCCATCCCGGTCATCACGGTCCTCGGTCTGCAACTCGCGACGCTGCTCATCGGCACCGTCGTGATCGAGAACGTCTTCGGCCTGCCCGGTCTCGGCCGGATGCTGCTCCAGGACGTGGGCAACCGCGACCTGCTGAAGGTGCAGGGCACCGTGATGGTGCTGACCGCCGCGGTGCTTCTGATCAACTTCGTCGTCGACGTGGTGTACCACGCGGTCGACCCCAGGCTGAGGAGCAAGGCATGACATCAGTCGCCGACGCCCCACCGGACGCCACCGCCGACGTCGTCGCGGCCGGCCCCGTCAAGCCGCGCCGCCGCTGGAACCTCACGCTGGTGATCGGCGCCGGCCTGGTGGGCCTGGTCGTCCTCACCGCGCTGGTGTCGTTCCTCTGGACGCCGTACGACCCCACCCGGGTCGACCCGTCGCAGACGCTGCTGTCCCCGGGCGGGGACCACTGGCTCGGCACCGACCACTTCGGCCGGGACATCGTCAGCCAGCTCCTCGTCGGCGCGCGGACCACACTGTTCGTCGGTGTGGTCGCCGTCGCGATCGCCGCCGCCGTCGGCGTACCCCTGGGTCTGCTCGCCGCCACCGGGCACCGCTGGCTCAGCGAGCCGGTGATGCGGGCGCTGGACATCGTGTTCGCCTTCCCGGCCATCCTGCTGGCGATCATCCTGGCCGCAGGCTTCGGCGCCTCCACGCTCACCGGCATGATCGCGATCGGCGTCGCGAACGTCCCCGTGTTCGGCCGTCTCACCCGGGCCGGCGCGATGCAGGTGCTGCAGAGCGACTTCGTGCTGGCCGCGCGCAGCTACGGCCGCCGGGGCGTGGTGCTCATGGTCCGGTACGTGCTGCCCAACATCGCGGCCCTGCTCATCGTGCAGGCGTCGGTGTCGTTCGCGCACGCGGTGCTCGCCGAGGCGGCGCTGTCCTACCTCGGGTACGGCACCCCGCCGCCGACCCCCACCTGGGGCCGGATGCTCCAGGAGGCCCAGAACTACTTCGTCGTGCAGCCGATGCTCGCCGTCTGGCCCGGTCTGGCCATCGCCCTGTCGGTGCTCGGCTTCAACCTCATGGGCGACGGGTTGCGCGACGCCCTCGACCCGCGGCTGAGAGGACGGTGAGCGGCGTGAGCGGGCTCGTGGTGGAGGACCTCGTCGTCGAGGTCCACGACATCCAGGCCGTCAAGGGCGTCTCGTTCGAGATCGGGCCGGGCCGCCGGATGGGACTCATCGGCGAGTCCGGCTGCGGCAAGTCCCTGACCGCGCTCGCGCTGATGGGCCTGCTGCCCCACGGCGTGACAGCGTCCGGCCGGGTGCTGCTGAACGGCCGTAACCTGCTCGACCTGTCCGACAAGCAGATGTGCGCGGTCCGCGGCAACGACATCGCCATGGTGTTCCAGGAGCCGATGACGGCGCTCAACCCGCTGATGCGGGTCGGCAACCAGGTCGCCGAGTCGCTGCGGCTGCACAAGGGGATGAGCCGCGCGGCGGCCTCGGCCCGGGCCGTCGAACTGCTCGAACGGGTCCAGCTGCCCGAGCCCGACCGCACCGCGCGCAAGTACCCGCACCAGCTCTCCGGCGGCCAGCGCCAGCGCGTCGTCCTGGCCATCGCGCTGGCGTGCGACCCCGCCGTGCTGATCGCGGACGAGCCCACCACGGCGCTGGACGTCACGGTGCAGGCGGAGATGCTGCGGTTGATGGACACGCTGGTGCGTGAGGAGGGCGCGTCGCTGCTGCTCATCACCCACGACCTGCCGGTGGTCGCGAGCATCTGCGAGGAACTGCTCGTCATGTACGGCGGCTCGATCGTCGAGTACGGCGACGTGGCGACGGTGTTCGACTCGCCCCGGCACCCGTACACGGCGGGCCTGCGGGCGTCCACGGTGCTGGAGAGCACCGACGGGAGCGGCCGGCTGTCCACCATCCCGGGCCGCGTCCCGTCGCTCGGGTCGTTCCCCACCGGCTGCGTGTACCGCAACCGCTGCCCGCGCGCCGACGACGTCTGCGGCACGGTGCCGCTGCTGACGGCGCCGCCCGGCAGCACCCAGCGGGCGGCCTGCCACCACCCGATCGAGAGCGACCAGCCCCTAGGAAGCGGGAAGGCCAGCGCATGACCACCACCCCGTTGCTGGAAGCCGTCGACGTGGTGCGCGAGTACCGCGCCCCGCGGCGGTCGCTGCGTACGCCGGGCCGGCCGATCCGCGCGCTCGACGGCGTGAGCGTGCAGGTCCACGAGGGCGAGGCGTTCGGCATCGTGGGGGAGAGCGGCTCCGGCAAGTCCACGCTGTCGCGCATCCTCATGGCCCTCGACCAGCCGACCTCCGGCACCGCGTTCTACCAGGGGCAGCGGATCAGCGGCGTACCGGAGCGGCGGCTCGGGTTCCTGCGCCGCGACGTGCAGATGGTGCTCCAGGACCCGATGTCGTCGCTGAATCCGCGCATGCGCGTCGCGGACATCATCGCGGAGCCGATGCGCGCGCTGCGCCTGCCCGGCGACCACCGGGCCCGCGTCGCCGAGCTGATGCACTCCGTGGGTCTGCCCGAGGAGGCGGTGACCCGCTACCCGCACCAGTTCTCCGGCGGCCAGCGGCAGCGCATCGCCATCGCCCGCGCCCTCGCGGCCGGGCCGAAGGTCATCGTGGGGGACGAGCCGGTCAGCGCGCTCGACGTCTCGGTGCGCGCGCAGATCCTCAACCTGCTCACCGACCTGGCCGAACAGTTCAAGCTGACCATGATCCTGGTCTCCCACGACCTGTCCGTCGTCCGGTACCTCTGCGACCGGATCGCGGTGATGAACCAGGGCCGGATCGTCGAGACGGGTGACACCGAATCGATCTACTCCGACCCCCGGCACCCCTACACCCAGAGGCTGCTGTCCGCGGTGCCCACCCTGAGCGGCGACCTCCTGGACCGATTCAACAGGAGCAGCACATGAGGTTGGTTGACCGCGTCGCCGTCGTCACCGGAGGCGCCAGCGGCATCGGACTGGCCACAGTCGGCCGGCTCGTCGAGGAGGGCGCGCGCGTCGTCATCGCCGACCTCGACGGCGACCGCGCCGCCGAGGCGGCCGCCGGCTTCGGGTCCGCCGTCGTGGGCGTGGCCTGCGACGTCACCCGGGCCGCTGACTGCCGCGCCGCCGTCGAGACCGCCGTCGAACGGTTCGGCCGGCTCGACCTCATGCACGCAAACGCCGGTACGCCGTTCACCGGCCCGCTGGACGAGGTGGACCAGGCGACGCTGGACCGCGTGGTCGACGTGAACCTCAAGGGGGCGTTCTGGACCGCGCAGGCCGCCGCGCCCGCGCTGATCGAGGCCGGTGGCGGCGCGATCGTGTTCACCGCTTCCCTCCAGGCCGTCATCGCCCGCCCCCGGTACGCGCCGTACACCGCCGCCAAGCACGGCGTCATCGGCCTGATGAAGGCGCTGGCGCTGGAACTCGCGCCGCACGGCGTCCGGGTCAACGCGATCGCCCCGGCGGCGACCGAGACGCCGATGCTCTCGGCGTTCCTGGGCGGGATGGGTGACGTGCCGGACAGCGCGCGGGAGAACTTCCGGGCGTCGATCCCGCTGGGCCGCATGGCGACGCCGCGCGACTCCGCCGACGCGGTGGTGTTCCTCGCCAGCGACGAGGCGCGCATGGTCACGGGCCACACGCTCGTCCTCGACGGCGGCACGACGGCCGGCTGAGGCGTACCGTGACCGGACCTCTGGCGGACCCTCCGTACGAGGGGACCATCGGACGCACCTACGGCGAGTCGACGGAGCACTGGAGCACGCCGCCGTCGGCCGCCGCGGGTACGCCGAACGTGGTGTACGTGCTGCTGGACGACGTCGGGTTCGCCGACTTCGGCTGCTTCGGCGCCGAGATCGACACCCCGACGATCGACCGGCTGGCCGCCTCCGGGCTGCGGTACACCAACTTCCACACCTCGCCGTTGTGCTCGCCGACCCGGGCCAGCGTGCTCACCGGCCGCAACCACCACAGCGTCGGCATGCGCATGCTGTCCAACTTCGACAGCGGCTTCCCGAGCGGCCGGGGGCGGATCACCCACGCCGCCGCCACCGTCGCGGAGATGCTCGCCGACGCCGGGTTCAACACCATGGCGGTCGGCAAGTGGCACGTCGCGCCGCTGGAGCAGACCACGCCGTCCGGGCCGTACGACCAGTGGCCGCTGGGGCGCGGTTTCGAGCGGTACTACGGCTTCCTGGAGGCCGAGACCGACAACTTCTATCCGGAGCTGGTGTACGACAACCATCAGGTGGACCCGCCGGCCACCCCGGAGGAGGGCTACCACCTCACCGAGGACCTGACCGACCGGGCCATCGGGTTCGTCCGGGACCAGACGTCGTTCACCCCGGAGAAGCCGTTCTTCCTCTATCTGGCGTACGCCGCGGCGCACGCGCCGCACCAGGCCCCGCCGGAGTACCTGGCGAAGTACCGCGGCCGCTACGACGCCGGCTGGGACGTCATCCGCGCGGACCGGCACCGGCGGCAGATCGGGCTGGGCATCATCCCGCCGGACGCGCCGCTGCCGCCGCACAACCCGGGCGTCGTGCCGTGGGACGACGTGCCGCCGGAGCAGCGGCGCCTGTTCGCCCGCATGCAGGAGGCGTACGCGGCGATGGTCGACCACACCGACGCCCAGCTCGGGCGCCTGGTCGACTTCCTGGAGCGGATCGGCCGGCTGGACGACACGATCTTCGTGGTCATGTCGGACAACGGCGCGAGCCCCGAGGGCACGCCGCTCGGCACGCTCAACCCCACCGCGTTCCAGAACCGGGTGCCGGAGAACCTCCAGGACAGCCTGGACCGGATCGACGAGATCGGCGGCCCGCGGGCGCAGAGCAACTACCCGCTGGGCTGGGCGCAGGTCAGCAACACCCCGTTCCGCCGCTACAAGCAGCACACCCACGAGGGCGGGGTGCGGGTGCCGTTCGTGCTGAGCTGGCCGGCCGGTGACGTACCCGGCGGGCAGGTGCGGACGCAGTTCCAGCACAGCATCGACGTCACCGCGACGGTGCTGGACCTGGTCGGGGTGCAGCCGCCCGCGGTGCGCCGGGGCGTCCCGCAGATGCCGCTGCACGGCCGCAGCTTCCGCGACGGGCTGCGCGACCCGGCGGCGCCGCCGTCGCGGGACCGCCAGTACTTCGAGATGTTCGGCCACCGCGGCATCTACCACCAGGGCTGGAAGGCTGTCGCGTTCCACGAGCGGGGCACCTCCTGGGACGAGGACCGCTGGGAGCTGTACCGGATCGACGAGGACCCGACCGAGAGCCGGGACCTGGCCGCCGAGCATCCGGAGGTGCTGCGGCGTCTCATCGAGGAGTTCTGGATCGAGGCGGCCCGCTACGACGTGCTGCCGCTGGACGACAGGGGATTCGCGATCCGGGCCCGGGTGCCGCGCCCCGGATCGGTGCGGGACCGGCTGGACTTCACCTACCTGGCCGGCGTGCCGACGATCTCCGGCGCGGCGGTGCCGCCGACGATGAACCGCTCGCACGCCATCACCGCGCGCGTGCACCGCACCGACGCGGCGCAGGGCGGCGTGATCGTGGTGCTCGGCAACGTCAGCGGCGGGTACGTGCTGCACATCAAGGACAACCACCTGGTGTACGAGTACAACCACCTCGGCACCCACTACGTGCTGCGGTCCGAGGGCGAGTTGCCGCTGGGCCCGGTGGAGCTGACCTTCGAGCTGACGAAGACCGCCGACTGCCAGGGCACCGGCCGCCTGTACGTGGACGGCGAGGCGGCGGGGGAGGCGCTGTTCCCGCGACTGCTGCCGTTCTTCCACGGGTTCGCCGGCATGGACGTCGGTCGCAGCATCCACTCGCCGGTGTCACAGAGCTACCCGGCCCGGCACGAGTTCTCCGGCGAACTGGAGTACGTGCGGTTCCGGCTCGCCGCGTCCGAGGAGGTCGGCGAGCCGATCGCACCGGCGGGCGGCGTCGCGCCGCGTCCGTCGGCCGGCGTCGGGTTCGAGGTGGTGGACTGACGCGCGCCCGCGCGTACGACGACGGCGCGTGGACGGACCTCCTCGTCTGTCCACGCGCCGTCCGTCTGTCGGGCCTCAGCGCAGGGCCAGGCCCCAGAGCGGGTCCTCCAGGAACCGCCCGACGTGGGCGAGCACCCGGCTGCCCAGCTCCCCGTCCACCAGCCGGTGGTCGAACGACAGCGACAACTGCGCCGTCCACCGGGGAACGACCTGCTCGTCGACCACCCACGGCATCCGGCGCAGCGCGCCGAGGCAGAGGATCGCCGCCTCACCCGGGTTGAGGATCGGGGTGCCGGCATCCACCCCGAACACCCCGATGTTGGTGATGGTGATGGTCCCGCCGGACAGGTCGGCGGGACGGGTGCGGCCCTCCCGCGCGGTGCTCGCCAGCTCGTTCAGGGCGACCGCGAGATCGCGTACCGGAAGGTTCTGCGCGGCCTTGACGTTCGGCACCAGCAGGCCGCGCGGCGTCGCGGCGGCGATGCCCAGGTTGACGTCGGCGAACCGGACGATCTCCTGGTTCTCCTCGTCCCACCGGGTATTGACGTCCGGATACCGGCGGACCGCGTCCAGCACCGCGAGCGACGCCACGAGCAGCGGGCTGACCTTCACCCCCTGGAACGCCGGGTCCTGCTTCAGCCGGTCCACGAACTCGACGGTGCCTGTCATGTCGACGGTGAGGAACTCGGTGACGTGCGGCGCGGTGAACGCGCTGGCGACCATCGCGGCGGCTGTCGCCTTGCGCACCCCGCGCACGGGCAGGCGCTCGTCCCGCCGGTGGTCGGCCACCGGCGCCGGGCCGGTGGTGTGGTCGAGCAGGTCCTGGCGCGTGATCCGGCCGTCGGGGCCGCTGCCGCGGACGTCGGCCAGCTCCACGCCGAGGTCCTTGGCGAGCTTGCGCAGCGGCGGCTTGGTGAGCACCGGCGGCCGGGACGTGTGCGCCGGGCGGGCGGGTTCGGCCGGGCGGACGGACGGCGTCGCGCGGCGTAGCCGGCGTGTCCGCGCCTGCGCGGACACCCCGTAGCCGACGAGCACCGCGGTACGTTCCACGGCCGGCTCGTCGGCGGGCGGCGGCGCGGCGGCCGGCGCGGCATCCGGGGCGTCCGCGTCGTCCCCGGTCCGGATCGCGATGATCGGCGCGCCGACCTCGACTGTCTGTCCCTCCCCGGCCAGGAGGCGGTCCACCACACCGGCGTACGGGCTGGGCAGCTCGACCACGGCCTTGGCGGTCTCGATGTCCACGATGACGTCGTTGAGGCCGACCGGATCGCCCGGTGCGACCCGCCAGGTGACGATCTCGGCCTCGGTGAGGCCCTCGCCGACGTCGGGCAGACGGAACTGCTGAACGCTCACGGGTACCTCTCCCTTCACGCGGCCAGGACGCGGTCGACGGCGTCGAGGATCCGGTCCAGGTCGGGCAGGTACTCCTCCTCGACCTTGGCCGGCGGGTACGGCAGGTTGAAGCCGCCGACCCGCTCGACCGGCGCCTCCAGCGAGTAGAAGCACCGGCTCGTGACCTGCGCGACGACCTCGGCGCCGAACCCGGCGAACGTGGGGGCCTCGTGGACCACCACCGCCCGGCCGGTACGGCGCACGGACTCCTCGATGGTCGCCACGTCCAGCGGGGAGATGGACCGCAGGTCGATCACCTCGATGTCGCGGCCCTCCTGAGCGGCGGCTTCGGCGGCGGCGACGCAGGTGGCGACCGTGCCGCCGTACGTCAGCAGCGTCACGTCGGTGCCCGGCCGCACGGTCCGGGCGCGGTCCAGCGGCAGCGGCGGCCCGGCGGTTGTCACCTCGCCCTTGACCCAGTAGCGGCGCTTCGGCTCGTAGAAGATCACCGGGTCGTCACCGGCGACGGCCTGCCGGATCATCCAGTGCGCGTCGTCCGGGCTGGCGCAGTAGACGACCCGGAGCCCGGCGGTGTGCGCGAAGTACGCCTCGTTCGACTCGCTGTGGTGCTCCACCGCGCCGATGCCGCCACCGACCGGAATGCGCACCACCACCGGAAGGGCGGTACGGCCGCCGGTGCGGGCCCGCATCTTGGCGAGCTGGGAGACGATCTGGTTGAACGCGGGGTAGACGAAGCCGTCGAACTGGATCTCGCAGACCGGGCGGTACCCGCGTAGCGCCAGCCCGATGGCGGTGCCGACGATCCCGGACTCGGCGAGGGTGGTGTCCACCACCCGGGCCTCGCCGAAGTCCTTCTGGAGACCGTCGGTGACCCGGAAGACGCCGCCGAGCCGGCCGACGTCCTCGCCCATCAGGAGGACCTTGTCGTCGTCCTCCATGGCGCGGCGCAGGCCGGAGTTCAGTGCCTGACAGAGAGTGAGCATGAACGAGTTCTCCGATCGGGGCGGGCGTCAGTCGAGGAAGGAGGTGCGGTAGGCGACGAACGCGTCGCGCTCCTCCCGCAGAAGCGGGGGCACGTCGGCCAGCACTGTGGCGAAGGCGTCGGCGAGGTCCGGCGCCTCCAGCGCCAGGCACTCCCGGCGGGTACGGTCGGCCAGTTCGTCCGCCTCGGCCTGGATCCCGCCGAGGAACGCCTCGTCGCTCCAGCCCTCGGCGCGCATGAGCGCCTCGACCCGGGCCAGCGGATCCCGCGCCCGCCACGCCGCCAGCTCGTCGTCGGTGCGGTACCGGGTCGGGTCGTCCGACGTGCTGTGCCCACCCATCCGGTACGTGGTGGCCTCGACGATCGCGGGGCCGTGGCCGGACCGGGCGTGTTCGGTCACCGCGGACGTCACCGCGTACACCGCCAGCACGTCGTTGCCGTCGACCCACTCGCTGCGCAGGCCGAACCCGGCGCCGCGCCGGTGGATCGGGGTACGCGTCTGCGACGCCGTCGGCGTCGAGATGGCCCACTGGTTGTTCTGACAGAAGAACACCATCGGGGCGGCGTTGACGGCGGCGATGTTCATGGCCTCGCTCGCGTCGCCCTCGCTCGCGGCGCCGTCACCGAAGTACGTCACGACCACCGTGTCGCTGCCGTCGCGCTGCACCCCGAGGGCGTACCCGGTGGCGTGCAGCAGCTGGGCGGCCAGGACCAGCGTGTAGATGTGGAACGAGTACGGCTCCGGATCCCAGCCGCTGTGCGCGACGCCGCGCCACTGACGCAGCAGGTCGGCCGGGCCGATGCCGCGCCACAGCGCCGCGGCGTGCTCCCGGTAGCTCGGGAAGACGTAGTCGTCGGCGCGTACCGCCGCGACCGAGCCGACCTGGGCGGCCTCCTGGCCGCGGCACTGCAGCCACAGGCCCAGCTCGCCCTGCCGCTGCAACGCGAACGCCTCGTCGTCGAGGCGGCGTGCGAGCCGCATCCCCCGGTACAGGTCACGGGTGAGGCGGCCGAGGGCGTCGCGGTCGGCGTCGACGTCCGGGTGCAGGCGCCCGTCCGGGGTGACGAGCTGGGTCCAGCCCTCGGACGTACGCGGAAGGTCGGTGGTGCCGGTGAAGGGGTTGGTGACCGGTGGGTCGGCGAGATCTACGGTAGTCATTCGTCACCTTCTGGGTGCGTCGGTCTCCGCGTCACCGGGGTCGCCGGCCGTCTCGCGGATCTCTCGGATACGGGACCGCCCGCCGGGGTGGACCCGGCGGGCGGTGGTGGGCAGTGCCTCAGACCGTGTGGCGGTCGGCGAGTGTCAGCGCCTCGTCGAGGATCGCCAGGCCCGCCTTGGCCTCCGTCTCCGACACGGTGCACGGCGGCACCACGTGGATCCGGTTGAAGTTCGCGAACGCGACCAGGCCGCCGCGCTTGCACGCGGCCAGCACCTCGTTCATCTCCGGCGACGACGACCCGTACGGCGCCAGCGGCTCCTTCGTCCCGCGGTCGCGTACCAGTTCCAGCGCCCAGAACACGCCGAGTCCGCGGACGTCACCGACGCTCGGGTGCCGTTCGGCGAGTTCGCGCAGCCCCGGGCCCAGCACGTCGGCGCCGATCGTGGCGGCGTTCTCGACGATCCGCTCGTTCCGCATCACGTTGATGGTCGCGACGGCGGCGGCGGTGGCCAGCGGGTGACCGGAGTAGGTCAGGCCGCCGGGGTAGGCACGGGTGGCGAACGTCTCCGCGACGTGCTCGGCGATCACCACACCGCCGAGCGGGACGTAACCGGAGTTGACGCCCTTGGCGAAGGTGATCAGGTCGGGCGTCACGCCGTAGTGGTCCAGCGCGAACCAGGCACCGGTACGCCCGAAGCCCGCCATCACCTCGTCGGCGATGTAGAGGATGCCGTGCCTGTCGCACAGCTCCCGTACGCCCGCGAGGAAGCCCGGCGGCGGCGGCATGATGCCGGCGGTGCCCGGCACCGTCTCCAGCACGATCGCCGCGATGGTGGACGGGCCCTCCATCTCCACGACGCGTTCGAGGTGGCGCAGCGCGAGCGCGCACTCCTCCTCCTCGGTCGTGGCGCCGAACTCCGACCGGTACAGGAACGGGCCGAAGAAGTGCACCACCCCGGCGGTGCCGTTGTCGCTGGGCCAGCGGCGCGGGTCGCCGGTGAGGTTCACCGCGGTCTGGGTGCCGCCGTGGTAGCTGCGGTACTGCGACAGCACCTTCGGCCGGCCGGTGTGCAGCCGGGCCATCCGGACGGCGTGCTCGATCGCGTCCGCGCCGCCGTTGGTGAAGAACACCTTGGAAAGGCCGGCCGGGGTCAGCTCCGTGATCAGCCGGGCCGCCTCGCCGCGGGCGTCGTTGGCGTACGACGGCGCGATCGTGCACAGGCGGGCCGCCTGCTCCTGGATCGCCGCGACCACCACCGGGTGCTGGTGGCCGATGTTGGTGTTGACGAGCTGCGACGAGAAGTCCAGGTAGCGGTTCCCGTCGCCGTCCCAGAAGTACGAGCCCTCGGCGCGCTCGACCACCATCGGGTCGAGCAGCGACTGGGCGGACCAGGAGTGGAAGACGTGCGCCCGGTCGAGTTCGTAGGTGCGTTGTGCGCTGCTGCTCATCGGCGTTCTCTCTCCGCTGCTCAGACGTTCTCGGGGAAGCCGAGGTTGATGCCGCCGTGGCTGGGGTCGAGCCACCGGGAGGTGACGACCTTGCCGCGGGTGAAGAAGTGCACGCCCTCGGCGCCGTGGGCGTGCGAGTCGCCGAAGAGGCTGTCCTTCCAGCCGCCGAAGGAGTAGTAGGCCATCGGCACCGGGATCGGCACGTTGACGCCGACCATGCCGACCTCGACCTCGTTCTGGAAGCGGCGGGCCGCGCCGCCGTCGTTGGTGAAGATGGCCGTCCCGTTGCCGTACCGGTTGGCGTTCACCAGCGCGAGCGCCTCGTCGTAGCTGCCGACGCGCACCACTGAGAGCACCGGCCCGAAGATCTCGTCGGTGTACACGCTCATCTCCGGCGACACCCGGTCCAGCAGGCTCGGCCCGAGCCAGAACCCGGACTCGTCGCCGTCGGCCCGCACGTCGCGGCCGTCCACCACCAGCTCGGCGCCGGCCTCGACACCCGCGTCGAGGTACGACGCGACGCGGTCGCGGTGCTCCTTGGTGACCAGCGGACCCATGTCGCAGGAGCGCCGCCCGTCACCGACCTTCAGGGTGGCGATGCGCTCCCGGATCCGGGCCACCAGATCGTCGGCGACGGGCTCGACGACCACCAGGGCCGAGATGGCCATGCACCGCTCGCCGGCCGAGCCGAACCCGGCGTTGACCGCCGCGTCGGCGGCCAGGTCGAGGTCGGCGTCCGGCAGCACCACCATGTGGTTCTTCGCGCCGCCGAGGGCCTGGACGCGCTTGCCGTTGCGGGTGCCGGTCTCGTACACGTACCGGGCGATCGGCGTGGAGCCGACGAACGACACCGCCTTGACCTCGGGGTGCTCCAGCAGCCGGTCGACCGCGACCTTGTCGCCGTGCACGACGTTGAAGACGCCCGCGGGCAGGCCGGCCTGCTCCCACAGCCGGGCCACGAGCAGCGACGCGGACGGGTCCTTCTCGCTGGGCTTGAGCACGACGGTGTTGCCCGCCGCGATGGCGATGGGCACGAACCACATCGGGACCATCACCGGGAAGTTGAACGGCGAGATGACGGCGCAGACGCCGACCGGCTGCCGGATCGAGTAGACGTCCACGTTCGTGGAGACGCCCTCGGAGTAGCCGCCCTTGAGCAGGTGCGGGATGCCGCAGGCGAACTCGACGACCTCCAGACCGCGGGTGACCTCGCCGAGGGCGTCCGAGACGACCTTGCCGTGCTCGGCCGTGATCAGCTCGGCCAGCTCCTGCTTGTGCCGGTTGACCAGCTCCCGGAACGCGAACAGCACCTGGGTGCGCTTGGTCAGCGACGAGGTCCGCCAGGAGGCGAACGCGGCGGCGGCGGAGGCGACCGCCTGGTCCACCTCGTCGACCGAGGCCAGCGGCACCTCCGTCCGGACCGCGCCCAGCGCCGGATCGTAAACTGGGGCCGTACGCTCGGTGACGCCGGCGAACGGCTTGCCGTCGATCCAGTGGGTCACCCGCTCCAGCGGGACGGGAGCGGGCGCGGTGCCGGGTGCTGTCTGGGTCATGCCCGGGATCATCTGTGCTTCCCCAGGTCCGGGCAATGGGCACTGTGTCGTTCCCGTCCGCGGGAAGCGCACATACTGTGCGCCGGAGGAGAGGGGGAGGCGCTCCGATGCCGATGACCGTCCGTGACGTGCTCGAACTGCCGGCTCTGCAGCAGGCCGGGCCGCGCGTCCTGGCGGGCCGGGACCGGCTGGACGCGCCGGTGCGCTGGGTGCACGTCGCCGAGATCCCCGAGATCGCCGACCTGCTCCGCGGTGGCGAGCTGGTCCTGACCACAGGCATCGGCCTGCCCCCCGACGACGATGGCCTGCGCCGGTGGATCGACGGCCTCGCGGCCGTCGGGGTGGCGGGTGTGGTGGTCGAGCTGGGCCGCCGGTTCGGCGGCACGCTGCCGGCCGGGCTGGTCGAGCACGCCCGCAGCCGGAACCTGCCCCTGATCGCGCTGCGGCGCGAGATGCGGTTCGTCGCGGTGACCGAGGTCGTCCACTCGGTGATCGTCGAGGAACAGACGGCGGACCTGCTCGCGAAGGACGAGATCCACCGCATCTTCACCGAGCTGTCGGTGGAGGGCGCCGAGCCCCGGCAGGTGCTCCGCGAGGTCACCCGCCTGTCCCGGCGTCCCGCGGTGCTGGAGAACCTCGCCCACCAGGTGCTGGCGTACGAGACCGGCCCGCTGACCGCCGAGGAGCTGCTCGACCGCTGGGAGACCCGCTCGCGCGCGGTCGAGGTCCCGTCCGGCACCGGCTACGAGCCGCGCTCGGGCTGGCTGGTGACGAGCGTCGAGGCGCGGGGCAACCGGTGGGGGCGGCTCGTGCTGCTGTGCGACCAGGAGCCACCGGCCCGGACCCGGGTGCTGCTGGAACGCGCCGCGTCCACCATCGCGCTGAACCAGCTCGTCGCCCGGGACTCGTCGTCGGTCGAGCGGCAGGCCCGCAGCAGTCTGCTGCTGAGCATCGTCAACCACTCCGCGCCCACCCGGGACGTGGCGCTGCGGGCGCGCGGGCTCGGTGTCGTCCTGGAGCAGCGACTGCTGCTCGGCGTCGTGGTCCGGCGGCGCCGGCCGGCCCCGGGCACCGGCGCCGACGGGAACGCGAACCGGCGGGCACTGCTCGACGCGGTGGAGACGGCGGTACGCGAGTGCGGGCTCGCCGCGCTCGCCGGCGACGTGGACGAGGCGGCCGGCGGCACCGGCGTCACCCTCCTCGTCGCGCTCGACGAGACCGGCTCCGACGAGGCGGCGCTGGGGAGCCTGTCCGCCGCGCTCACCCGGGCGGGCCACCGGGCCGGCGCGGACGTCGTGGTCGCCGCCGGGTCGGTGGTCCGGACGCTCGACCTGGCCCGGCGCTCGCTGGTCGAGGCGGCGCAGGTGGCCGATGCGACAGTGCACACCGCCGAGCCGCGCCCGTTCTACCGGCTGCACGACGTCCGCCTCCGGGGCCTGCTGTACCTGCTGCGCGACGACGTGCGCCTCCAGACGTTCGTCGAGCGCGAGCTGGGCCCGCTGCTCTCCTACGACCAGCGCCACGGCACGAACCACGTCGCGCTGCTGGAGACGTACCTGGTGGAGGGGCGCAACAAGCGGCGCGCGGCGGATGCGATGTCGCTGTCGCGGTCGGCGCTCTACCAGCGGCTGGAGCTGATCGAGCGGGTGCTCGGCGTCGACCTGGATTCGAGCGAGCGGCGCCTGTCGCTGCACGTGGCGCTCACCGCCCGGGACGTCATGCGCGCCGGTGGCCCGGAGGCCACCGGCTGACCCGTCACCTGTGGGTGCCGCGGCCCGACCGCAGGCGCCGGACGCCGTCGCGGGCCGGCGCGCTGTGCACGCTGACGCTGACGACAGGTACGGCGTTCGCGACGCTCTTGCGGACCGTCTCCAGCGGCGCCGTGCCGGGGGTGCACTCGACGATCATCACCGCGGACCGGTCGGGGCACTGCACGTACTGGACGTGTGAGACGGCGACCCGGCGGGAGTGCAGCACGGACAGCACCTTGAGCAGGCCGGTCGTGGAGTGGCCCACGCCGAGGTGGATCACCATCGTGCTCGGCGTGCCGTGCTCGGCGGCGGGCTCGTCGTACGGGCGGCCGGGGGCGGGCCGGGGATGGTCGACGGTTGCGGGGGTGGATGCGGACACGCTCACGGGGCCTCACTAGGACGAGCGGACAGGATCGCTTGGCCGGCGACGCACGCGGAGGCGTACGCCGCCTAGGTAATCAGCCGGGTCGCGATTCGATTGCCCACGGCGGGAGTGTGGCACGGGAACCCGGCTGCCGGGAGGCTGCGCCGGGCAGTCGTCCGCCACGTGAGACAGCGCCCTGACCTGCGGATCGACGGTGATGGGTCGCCCCGGCGGGGCCGGTCGCCGGGTTACCGGCCGGTACGCGAGCCCTTAAGGATCGTTCAGGATCTCGCTCTACACTCGGACTCGGGACGACGACTTGAGAAGGAGCTCCGCGCATGGACGCTGACGAGATCGCCGCCGGTCGGGCCCGCTGGCAGGCCCGCTACGACGCCGCCCGCAAGCGCGACGCGGACTTCACCACGCTGTCCGGAATGCCGGTCGAGCCGGTGTACGGCCCGCCGGAGGACACCGCGTACCCCGGGTTCGAGCGGATCGGCTGGCCGGGCGAGTTCCCGTACACCAGGGGTCTGTATCCGACCGGCTACCGCGGGCGGACCTGGACCATCAGGCAGTTCGCCGGCTTCGGCAACGCCCGGCAGACCAACGAGCGCTACAAGATGATCCTCGGCGCGGGCGGCGGCGGTCTCTCCGTGGCCTTCGACATGCCGACGCTGATGGGCCGCGACTCCGACGACCCGCAGTCCCTCGGCGAGGTCGGCCACTGTGGTGTCGCTGTGGACTCGGCCGCCGACATGGAGGTGCTGTTCGACGGCATCGACCTGGCCGGCGTGACCACCTCGATGACCATCTCCGGCCCGGCCGTGCCGGTCTTCTGCATGTACCTGGTCGCCGCCGAACGGCAGGGCGCCGACCTGTCCACGCTGGACGGAACACTCCAGACGGACATCTTCAAGGAGTACATCGCGCAGAAGGAGTGGCTGTTCGACCCCGAGCCGCACCTGCGCCTCATCGGCGACCTGATGGAGTACTGCGCCCGGGAGATCCCGCGGTACAAGCCGCTGTCCGTCTCCGGCTACCACATCCGCGAGGCCGGCTCGACCGCCGCGCAGGAGCTGGCGTACACGCTGGCCGACGGATTCGGGTACGTCGAGCTGGGCCTGTCGCGCGGCCTGGACGTGAACACGTTCGCCCCCGGCCTGAGCTTCTTCTTCGACTCCCACGTGGACTTCTTCGAGGAGATCGCCAAGTTCCGCGCCGCGCGCCGGATCTGGGCCCGCTGGCTGCGCGACGTGTACGGCGCCACCAGCGAGAAGGCCCAGTGGCTGCGGTTCCACACGCAGACCGCCGGGGTGTCGCTGACCGCCCAGCAGCCGGTGAACAACGTGGTACGCACCGCCGTGGAGGCCCTGGCCGCGGTGCTCGGCGGCACCAACTCGCTGCACACCAACGCCCTCGACGAGACACTCGCCCTGCCCACCGACGAGTCGGCCGAGATCGCCCTGCGTACCCAGCAGGTGCTGATGGAGGAGACCGGGGTGACGAACGTGGCCGACCCGCTCGGCGGCTCCTGGTACGTCGAGGCGCTCACCGACCGGATCGAGGCCGAGGCGGAGGAGATCTTCGCCCGGATCAAGCAGCTCGGCGGCGAGGGTCCGCACACCATCGGCCCGATGACCTCCGGCATCCTGCGCGGCATCGAGGACGGCTGGTTCACCGGGCACATCGCCGAGTCGGCGTTCGTCTACCAGCAGGCGCTGGAGAAGGGCGACAAGCGGATCGTCGGCGTCAACTGCCACACCGGCACCGTCGCCAAGGACCTGGAGATCCTGCGCATCTCGCACGAGGTGGAGTTGGAGCAGCGCCGGGTGCTGACCGAGCGCAAGTCGGCCCGCGACGACGCCGCGGTCACCGCCGCCGTCGCGCGGATGGTCGAGGTGGCGAGGACCGGCGAGAACATGATCCCCGCCATGCTCGACGCGGTCCGCGCCGAGGCCACCCTCGGCGAGATCTGCGACGCCCTCCGCGCCGAGTGGGGCGTCTACCGCGAGCCCGCCCGCTTCTGACCCGCCGCTCTGCAAGGAAGGGCCCCTTCTTAACAGCTGCTGTTAAGAAGGGGCCCTTCCTCTACCGGAGGCGTTAACAGGGGGCCCTTCCTTGCGGGCGGGCTGAGCTGGGGGAGAGTGGTGACTGTCGCCGTCGCGGCTGGTCGGAGATCCGTCGCGTACGTGCGAGACTAGACAACCATGAGCGACCCACGGATCACCTCGTCGATCTTCACCCGCGGCGCGGTCGACCTCAGCGCGCTGCGCACCCCCGCACCGGCCGACACCTCCTCCGCCACACCGTCCCAGGGCGCTGGGCCGACCGGGCTGCCGGGCAGCCCCGCCGGCTCCGCCGCAGTGATCGACGTGACCGAGGCGAACATCCAGTCCGAGGTGCTCGAACGCTCGCTCACCACACCGGTGGTGGTCTTCTTCGGCGCCGCCGGCTACCCGGAGAGCGACCAGTTCGCCCCGGTGCTGGAGCGGCTGGCCGCCGAGGGCGGCGGAGCGTGGCTGCTGGCCCGGGTCGACGTGCAGCAGCAGCCGCGGCTCGCGCAGATGTTCCAGCTCCAGACGCTGCCCACCACGTACGCCATCGTCGGCGGCCGTCCGATCGACGCCTTCCCCGGCCCGGTGCCGGAGTCGCAGTTGCGACAGTGGCTCCAGGCGGTCCTCAAGGCCGGTGGCGTCACAGTCGCCGAGCCGGAGGACCCGCGCCTCGACGCCGCCGACGACGCGCTGATGAGCGGTGACCTCGACGCGGCCGAGGCGGCGTACCGGAAGATCCTGGCCGAGTCGCCGGCGGACGCGGCTGCGGAGGCGGGCCTGGCGCAGGTCGGGCTGGCCCGCCGGGTGGCGGGCGCCGACCCGCAGGGCGCGCTGGACGCCGCTGCGGCCGCCCCCGACGACGTGGACGCCCAGCTGCTGGCCGCCGACATCGAGGTGCTCAGCGGCCTCGCCGACGAGGCGTACAAGCGGCTGGTCGGCCTGGTCCGGCGCACCGCCGGTGACGACCGGGACCGGGTACGCCAGCACCTGCTCGGCCTGTTCACCATCGCCGGCCCGGACGACCCCGCCGTGGCCTCCGCCCGACGCGCCCTGGCCGGCGCGCTGTTCTGAGTCAACCCGCGCGGGCCGGCGCACCGCCGGCCCGCCCGACCGCCGAGGACGGGAGCCCATGATGCGCCGGATCGCCGTCCTCGACGCGCCGACGAACCTCGGACTGCGCCCGCCCACCGCGAGCTCCGTCCCCGGGTGCGGCAAGGCGCCTGGTGCGCTGCGCGACCACGGCCTGCTCGCGCGGCTGCGGGCCCGCGACGCCGGCTGCCTCACCCCGCCCCGGTACGACCCGGGCGACTGGCGGCCCGGCGACGGCGTCTGCCACGCGCCGGAGATCTCCGCGTACTCGGTGGCGCTCGCCGACCGGATCGGCGCGATCATCGACCGGGGCGAGTTCCCGCTGGTGCTCGGCGGTGACTGCTCGGTGCTGCTCGGCTCGGCGCTGGCCATGCACCGCCTCGGCGAGGCGGTCGGCGGGCGGATCGGGCTGGTGTTCGTCGACGGCCACTCCGACTTCCGGCACCCCGGCAACGCCTCCTACGTCGGCGCTGCCGCCGGGGAGGACCTGGCCCTGGTGACCGGCCGGGGACAGCCCGACCTGGCCGCGATCGAGGGCCGCAGGCCGTACTTCCGGGACATCGACGTGGTGGTGCTCGGCATCCGCGCGCAGGACGAGTACCGGCTCGACCTCCAGGCCGCCGGCATCACCACCCGGCCGGTGCCGGCGCTGCGCGCCGAGGGCGCCGCCCGTACCGCTCAGTGGGCGCACGAGCAGCTCGTCGACTGCGCCGGCTACTGGGTGCACATCGACGTGGACGTGCTCGACCCGGCGGTGATGCCCGCCGTGGACGCGCCCGACCCGGGCGGCATCGCCTTCGCCGAGCTGGAGATCCTGCTCGCCGGGCTGGTCGACACCCCGCACTGCCTCGGCGTCGAGCTGACCGTGTTCGACCCCGACTACGACCCGGACGGGGCGTACGCGGCCGAGATCGTGAACACAGTGGTGGCCGGGCTCGCCCCTGTGGTCGCGCCGGGCGCCGTGCCGCCCCGGTTGCTGCCGGCCGGGCCTGTCGCACCGGCGCCCCGCGCCGCCGACAGCCGGCCGGAGCCCGAGCCGCTGCCCGCCCCGGCGGCCGTACCGGCGCCGGCGGTCGCGGTGGAGCCGATCGGCCCCGACCCGACGGCCGACGACGATCTCGGCGACGACCCGCTGGGGCCCGGCCTGCTGCGCCGCGCCCCCACCGGAGACGAGCCGGACCCGGCCCGCTCCGGCATCGACATCGCCTGACCGGTACGCCTCAGCTCGCGGCCAGGCCGCGCAGGAACTTCTCGGCGATCGGCGCCGCCACCTTCGAGCCCGCCCCGCCCTGCTCGACGAAGACGGCGAAGGCCACGTCGCCCTGCCAGCCGACGAACCAGGCGTGCGTGTGCGCCGGATTGTTGTCGTACTCCGCGGTGCCGGTCTTGCCGTGCACCGGCTCGCCCGGCACGTCCGCCAGCGCGCTGCCGCTGCCCGCTGTCACCACCCCGCGCATCATCGACTTCAGCGCCGTCACCGACTCCGGCTTGAGCGCCTCGCCGGCCGGCGCGGGCTTGGCCGGCGCCGGGTCGAGCAGCAGCTTCGGCTGCTCGAATTTGCCCCGGGCCACCGCCGCCGTGGCGCTCGCCATGGCCAGCGGGCTCACCAGCGTGGTGCCCTGGCCGATCGCGGCGGCGGCCTGCTCGGTGGCCGAGCCGTTGGCGGAGATCTTGCCGGTGAACGCGTCGGTGCCCAGATCCCACGCGGCCTCCAGGCCGAGCGTACGGCCGGCCTGGGCCAGCCCGTCCGGACCGAGCTTCGGCGCCAGCGCGGTGAACGCGGTGTTGCACGACTTGGCGAAGTCGGTGGCGAACGGCACCGGGCCCAGCTCGAAGTTGTCCGAGTTCTTGAAGACCCGGCCCTCGACTGTCGACGTCTTCGGGCAGTCCACTGTCGTCTGCGGCGTCACCGCGCCCCGGTCGAGCAGGCCGAGCGCGCTGACCATCTTGAACGTCGAGCCGGGCGGCACCTGGGCGGTGAAGGCGAGGTTGTCGCCCGCCGCACCCGGGCCGTTCGCGGCGGCCAGCACCGCGCCGTCGCTGATCCGTACGGCGACCAGGGCGGAGCGGCGGGTCTGCCCGCGCAACGCGGCGTCGGCGGCGTTCTGGGTGGCCGCGTCGATTGTCGTCTTCACCGGCTGACCGGGCTTCGGGTCGGCGCGGAACAGCTCCGTGCCGGTCGGCTCCACCTTGCCGTCCGGGGTGGTCCGCTGGGTGATCACGGTGACGCCGGGGACGCCGCGCAGCCGCTCGTCGTACCGGCCCTGGAGACCGCCGTGGCCGACCAGGTCGCCGCGCGCGTACCGGTCGGGGTGGGCCTGGAGGTCGTCGGCGGTGGCCTGGTCGACCGAGCCGAGCAGCGCCCGGGCGAACTCGCGGGTCGGCGCCAGCATGAGCTGCTCCGAGACGAACCGGGTGCCGGGCAGGTCGTAGATGCGCGGCTTGATCTGCCGGTACGCCTCGTCGCGCAACGTCACCACCTCGACCAGGCCGTCCGGCTTGGCCTCCTTGAGCCGCTTCGGCAGGTCGCCCAGGTCGACCGGCGGGGTGAGCGCGGGCCGGATCGCCTTGAACGCGGCGTCCAGCTTCCGGACCATGCCGGGGACGTCGTCGACCTCGCCGGGAACGAGCTGCACCCGGACCACCGGGCGTGGCGCGACGATCGGCTGACCGGCCGCGTCCAGCACACCGGCGCGCTGCGCCGGCTCCCGCCGCAGCGCGATCTTGTCACCGCTCTCCAGCTTCTCGTGCACCACCGACGGCTCCCAGATCACCTGCCACCGGTCGTCGCCGCCGCGCTTGAGGCGTACCGGATTCTCGTAGGCCCAGGTGCCGCCGCCGGGCAGCGCCCAGCTCACCTTGACCCGGGCGGTGGCGACGTCACCCTTGGTGGTGATGTCGCCGGTGCGGGCCAGCTCCGGCGGGTCGGCCGCGAGCGCGCCGGCGAGTGCCTGGATCTGCTTGGTCACCTCACCGGCGGGCAGCCGCCCGCCGGTCGGCTCGACGAAGCCGACCGCCTGGAGGTCACCGGAGCGCCAGCCGCCGAGGAACGCCTCGACGGCTGTCTCCGGGCCGTCGTCCCCGGAGCATCCGGTCAGCGCGCCGGCCGTGACCAGGACGGCGGTCAGCGCCGCGAGGGCGCGGTGACGGGTGTGACGGCGGGGGCGGACGGGGTACGACACGGGCATGAAGCAGTCCCTCCGGTGCTCAACTGCCCTGCACGCTAGTACGGCCCGGCGTTCCCCACCGCCCCGCCACGGCCTCCGGCAGCGCCAGAAGCGGCGTGTGGCAGTGTGATGAACATCGCCAGTCGGGGTACTCCGCGAGCGGCCGACCACGGACCCGCAACGGGTGAAAGGACAGAGTCCCGATCCGGACGTCCGGCCAGTGGTCCGCCGCGGGAGGTACCGCGCGGTAGGGCCTAGGCTGGGCGGCAGAGTGACCCACAACGCGGTGGGTCGAGGGGAGTGGCACCGATGGACCGGCGTCCGGCGATCAAACCGGGACCCGACCTCCGGCAGGCTGACACCGGCCGGGACGACGACAGCTTCGATTCGGCGACCGACGGAGACGGTTTCAGCCGTCTCGACACAGGAGTGACCGGGATGACCGGTTCCAGCATCGACACCCTCTACGACCTGGGCCTGCCTGCGCAGGCACTGGCCGACGAGTCGGAGGACGCCGAGCTGGACGAGCCCGTTCCCAACGCGGAGCGGCTGGTCGCCCAGGCGGTCGCGCTGGCAGGCGACGACCACGACGCGGCCACACTCGTGGACCGCTTCTGGCGGTTCGCGCCGGACGAGGAGCTGATCGGCTTCACCGCCGAGGAGATGCTGGAGGCGGCCCGGGCCCACCGGGACCTGGCCCAGCAGCGGGTGCCGGGCGAGCTGAAGCTCCGCATCCACGAGCCGGACGCCGAGCAGCACCACACGGTCGTGGAGATCGTCACCGACGACATGCCGTTCCTGGTCGACTCGGTGACCGCCCTGCTGAACTCCCGCCACCTGGACGTGCACCTGCTCGTGCACCCGCTGGTCGTGGTGCGGCGCGAGCCGCTGGGCCGGCTCACCGAGGTGTCGGCGGACGTGGAACCGGACGACGCGATCGCCGGTGACCTGGTCGAGAGCTGGATGCGGATCGAGATCGACCCGGTCCGCGACCCGGCCGAGCGGGAGACGTTGCGGCGCGAGTTGCAGCGGGTGCTCACCGACGTGCGCGAGGCGGTCGAGGACTGGCCGAAGATGCGGCAGCGGGCCCTCGCGCTCGCCGACGAGCTGGCCGCCGCCCGGACGTCGGACAACCGCCCGCCGGTGCCGGAGAAGGACATCACCGACTCGGTGGAGCTGCTGCGCTGGCTGGCGCACGACCACTTCACGTTCCTCGGCTACCGGGAGTACCGGCTGGTCGACACCGACGGCGCGCGCGGCGGGCAGGCCCTGGAGGCGGTGCTCGGCACCGGGCTGGGCATCCTGCGCTCCGACTCGCCGGAGGCCCGGTCGCTGAACTCGATGACGCCCGAGGCGCACGAGAAGGTGCTGGAGAAGCGCCTGCTCATCATCACCAAGGCCAACTCGCGTGCCACAGTGCACCGCTCGGCGTACCTCGACTACATCGGCTTCAAGATCTTCAACGAGGCCGGTGAGGTGGTCGGGGAGCGGCGCTTCCTGGGCCTGTTCTCCACCGCCGCGTACCGGACCAGCGTGCAGGAGCTGCCCGTGGTCCGGCGTAAGGTCGCCGAGGTGCTCGACCGCTCGGGCCTGAGCCTGCGCAGCCACTCCGGCAAGGACCTGTTGCAGATCCTGGAGACCTACCCGCGCGACGAGCTGTTCCAGATCAAGACCGACGACCTCTACCACGCGGTGATCGGCGTGCTGCGGATGGCGGGTCGCCGGCAGCTGCGGGTGTTCCTGCGCCGCGACGCGTACGGGCGGTTCATCTCCTGCCTGATCTACCTGCCGCGGGACCGGTTCACCACGCAGAACCGGCTGCGCATGCAGGACATCCTGCTGCGTGAGCTGAACGGCGTCGGCGTCGACTACACCACGCGGGTGACCGAGTCGATGCTGGCCCGGGTGCACTTCATCGTGCGTACCGACCCGAACAACCCGCCCGGCGACATCGACGCCGACCTGCTCGCCGAGGAGCTGGCCGACGCGACCCGCCTCTGGGACGACGACTACCGGCTGGTGCTGGAACGCAAGCTCGGCGACGAGCAGGCCAAGCACCTGTTCGCCCGGTACGCCGACGCGTTCCCGGAGGGCTACAAGGACGGGCACACGCCGTACGAGGCGATGAAGGACCTGGCGAAGCTGGAGCTGCTGGAGGAGCCCGGCCAGCTGGAGATGCACCTGTTCCGCAAGCAGGCGCCGCCGCGTCCGTACGCGGCCCGCGCCGCCGACGCCGACGAGGCGATGGACGTGCGGTTCAAGGTCTACCGGTACGGCGAGCCGATGATGCTCTCCGCCGTGCTGCCGGTGCTGCACTCGCTCGGCGTGAAGGTGGTCGACGAGCACCCGTACGAGGTGGAGCGTGTCGACGGCCGGATCTGGCTCTACGACTTCGGTCTGGAGCTGCCCGAGCGGCACCAGGACCTGGCCGAGGTGCGCCCGCACGTGGAGAACGCCTTCGCCGCCGCCTGGCGGGGCGAGGCCGAGGTGGACGGCTTCAACGAGCTGGTGCTCCGGGCCGGGCTCACCTGGCGGCAGGTCGTCGTGCTGCGCGCGTACGCGAAGTACCTGCGGCAGGCCGGCACCGTGTTCTCCCAGGAGTACATGGAGCAGACGTTCATCGCGTACCCGCAGATCGCGGAACTGCTGGTGAAGCTGTTCGAGACCCGGTTCGCGCCGGGCGCCACCACGCTCGACGAGCGCCGGCAGCGCAGCGGCGAGCTGGTCGACGCGATCGGCGAGGCGCTGGACGAGGTGGCCAGCCTCGACCAGGACCGCATCCTGCGGTCGTACCTGACGTTGATCCAGGCCACGCTGCGTACCAGCTTCTACCAGAAGCCGGTGGGCGGGCGGCCCAAGGCGTACGTGGCGTTCAAGCTGGACCCGCAGGCCATCCCGGACCTGCCGGCGCCGCGACCCAAGTTCGAGATCTTCGTCTACTCGCCCCGGTTCGAGGGCGTGCACCTGCGCTACGGGCCGGTGGCCCGCGGCGGCCTGCGCTGGTCCGACCGGCGTGAGGACTTCCGGACCGAGGTGCTCGGCCTGGTCAAGGCGCAGATGGTGAAGAACGCCGTGATCGTGCCGGTCGGCGCCAAGGGTGGCTTCGTGCTCAAGCAGAAGCCGGGTGACCGGGACGAGGCGGTGATCTGCTACAAGGAGTTCATCTCCGCGCTGCTCGACGTCACGGACAACATCGTCAGCGGCGAGATCGTGCCGCCCGAGGACGTGGTCCGGCACGACGGCGACGACCCGTACCTGGTGGTGGCCGCCGACAAGGGCACGGCGACGTTCTCCGACATCGCCAACGAGATCTCCGAGGCGCACAGCTTCTGGCTGGGCGACGCGTTCGCCTCCGGCGGCTCGGCCGGCTACGACCACAAGAAGATGGGCATCACCGCCCGGGGTGCCTGGGAGTCGGTCAAGCGGCACTTCCGGGAGCTGGGGCACGACACCCAGACGCAGGACTTCACTGTGGTCGGCGTCGGCGACATGTCCGGTGACGTGTTCGGCAACGGGATGCTGCTGTCGCGGCACATCCGGCTGGTGGCCGCGTTCGACCACAGGCACATCTTCCTCGACCCGGACCCGGACTCGGCCCGGTCGTGGGAGGAGCGCAAGCGGCTGTTCGACATGCCGCGCTCGTCGTGGGAGGACTACGACCGCGAGCTGATCTCCGCCGGCGGCGGCGTCTACCCGCGTACGGCGAAGTCGGTGCCGGTTTCGCCGCAGGTCCGCGCGGTGCTCGGCCTCGACGAGGACGTCACGCAGATCAGCCCGCAGGAGCTGATGAAGGCGATCCTCACCGCGCCGGTCGACCTGTTCTGGAACGGCGGCATCGGCACCTACGTCAAGGCGTCCAGCCAGACCAACGCCGAGGTGGGGGACAAGTCCAACGACGCCATCCGGGTGGACGGCAAGGGCCTGCGCTGCCGGGTGGTCGGCGAGGGCGGCAACCTGGGCTTCACCCAGCAGGGCCGGATCGAGTACGCCTCGACCGGCGGCCGCATCTACACCGACTTCATCGACAACGCGGCCGGTGTGGACTGCTCCGACCACGAGGTCAACATCAAGATCCTGCTCAACACGGCCGTCGCCGACGGCGAGCTGGACCGGCCGGAGCGCGACGAGCTGCTGGCCCAGATGACCGACGAGGTCGCCGAGCTGGTGCTGCGGGACAACTACGACCAGGCGCGGGCGCTCAACAACGCCCAGGCCCAGGCCGCCTCGCTGCTCCCGGTGCACCGGCGGATGATCAACGAGCTGGAGCGGTCCGGCGCGCTGAACCGGTCGCTGGAGGCGTTGCCGTCGGACGAGGAACTGGCGGTCCGCACCGAGAGCGGCCTGACCGCGCCGGAGTTCGCGGTGCTGCTCGCGTACGTCAAGATCGTGCTGGAGCGCGAGATCGTCGGCGAGGGCCTGGCGGACGAGGAGTGGACGACCGACGTCCTGGTCAACTACTTCCCGACGCCGCTGCGGCAGCGCTTCGCCGAGCGGATGGGCCGGCACCGGCTGCGCCGGGACATCGTCACCACCGTCCTCGTCAACGAGGCGATCAACCGGGGCGGCATCTCGTTCGTCTTCCGGGTGGTCGAGGAGACGGCGGCGTCCGCTGCGGACGTGCTCCGGGCGTACGTGGTGGTCCGCGAGGTGTTCGGCCTGCGCGACCTGTGGGACGCGGTCGAGGCGCTGGACAACAAGGTCTCGCCCGAGTTGCAGACGGCCGTCTACCTGGACACCCGGCGGCTGCTCGACCGCGCGGTGCGCTGGCTGGTCACCAACCGGAGGTCACCGATCGACGTGCCGGCGGAGATCGCCCGGCTGCGCGACGGTGTGGCCCGGCTCCTGCCGGACCTGGAGAACCGGTTCTGGGGCACCGAGCGGGAGGCCATCGCGGCGCACATCGAGTCGCTGGTCGAGCGCGGGCTGCCGCGTGACCTGGCCGAGCAGGCGACCCGCCTGATGTACAGCTTCGGCCTGCTGGACATCGTGGAGACGGCGCAGGGCACCGGGCGGGACGTGAGCGAGGTGGCCTCGGTCTACTTCGTGCTCTCCGACCGGTTCCGGGTCGACGCGCTGCTGTCGAAGATCTCCCTGCTGCCCCGCGAGGACCGGTGGCAGACGCTGGCCCGGATGGCGCTGCGCTACGACCTGTACGCCGCGCTGGCCGCGCTCACCGCCGAGGTGCTCGGGTCCACGCCGGAGGACGTGCCACCGGTGGAGCGGGTGCAGGAGTGGGAGCAGGCGAACGCCACCTCGATCCACCGGGCGCACCGGGCGATGGGGGAGTTCGACGAGTCCCGCGCCGACCTGTCCGCGCTGTCGGTGCTGCTGCGCCAGATCCGTACCCTGGTCCGGACCTCGGCGGCGGCCTGACCGCTGACGCACGAGTGGCCCGGTGGTCGGTTCCCCGACCACCGGGCCACTGCCGTTGGCGCCCTCAGCTGGTCATCGGGGCGTAGACGACGATGTTGTTCAGGTAGCTCCCGGCCGTCTTGTCGAACACCCCGCCGCAGGTCACCACGCGCAGGGCCGGGACGTCCGACGGACCGTAGACCTGCGCGGCGGGAAAGGCGGTCTTCGGGTACGACGCGACCTCCCGCACGGTGAACGTGGCGGACGAGCCGTCCTGCCGGGCGACCACTATCGTGTCGCCCGCCACCAGCGCGCCGAGGTTGAAGAACACCGCCGGGCCGAGCTGGGCGGAGTCGACGTGACCGACGATCACCGCGTTGCCGGCCTCGCCCGGGCTGGCGCCGGGGGAGTACCAGCCGGCGTTCATGGCCTGGTCCAGCGGGGGCACCTGGACCGTGCCGTCCGGGTTCGTGCCGAGCGACATGATCGGCGCCTGCACCCCGATGCGGGGGATCGAGATGGTGACCGGCGCCGACCGGGGAAGTGGAGCCGGGGCGGCGCCCGTCGTGTCCGGGGTGCCCGGGACGGCTGCGGCGCCCGGGGTGGCGCCGGGTGCGCCGGTCAGTGGGCCCGGCGTCGCCGGGCCGCCCCCGGCGGCGTCCGCTGCCGGCTGGCCGGTGCCGCCCGGTGTGGACTGGCCGGTGGTGCCCGGTGCCGGTTGGCCCTCGGTGCCCGGTGCGGGTCGGCCCTCGGCGTCCGGGTCGGCGTAGGCGCCGGGGGGATCGCTCAGCGGGTCGGTGGTGACGGGAGCCGCCTGCGAGATCGGCTGCGGTGGGGACGGTGGCGGGGCGGTCCGGACGGACGCGCCGATCAGACCGGCCCCGGCCATGGCGAGCAGGACGACGACGGCCGCGCCGGCGGCACGCCACGGACTTCCGTGACGGCCGCCGGCCCGGGTCGTCGTCCGGTCAGACCAGGCCACCGGCCCGCCGCCGACGCAGCAGCACCAGGCCGCCCAGCGCCGCGGCGCCGACCATGCCCGCGCCGCCGGTGGCGAGGTTGCGGTCCACGCCGGTGGTCGTCATGCCACCGTCGCCGCCGTCGACCCCACCGCGCGGCAGTACCACCAGCTCGCCCTCACCGCAGGTGCCCCGCAGCTCGTACCGGCCCGGCCGGGCGTCGTGCGACACGGTGGCCTCGCCGTAGTAGACGAAGTCCTTCCCGTGCTCCCACTCGTCCTTGCCGTAGTCGCGCTCGGCGTCCTTGCCGTAGTCGCCCTTGTCCTCCTGCCAGGCGCCTCCGCTCGCCTGCCAGTCGTCCTTGCCGCCCTGCCAGTCGTCCTTGCCGTCCTGCCAGGAGCCGTGCTCGTCCTTGCCGTCCTTGCCCTTGTCGTCCGGCCGGCCGCCACGGTCGTCCTTGCCGTGCTCGTCCTTGGCGTCCTTGCCGTACCGGTCCTTGCCGTCGGGGCCGTGCTCGTCCTTGGTCCAGTCCGGCGCGCCCGCCTTCTCCTTCTCCCAGCCCGGCTCGGCGTCCTGGCCGTACTCGTCGTGCCCCTGCCAGTCGCCCGGGTCGACGGCCGCGCCGGCGCCCGCGCCACCCGGCTGCGGCTGCCCTTCCGGCTGGCCGGCGGGCGGCTGGGGCTGGTTCGCCGGAGGCTGCGGCATGCCGTCGCCACCCGGCCCGTTCCCGCCCGGCCCGTCGCCACCGGGGCCGTTGCCACCGGGGCCGTTCCCACCCGGACCGTTGCCACCGGGGCCGTTGCCGTCCGGGCCGTGCCCCTCCCCGCCCGGCTCGCCGCGGCCGTCCGGGCCCTTGCCGTGCTCGTCCTTGCCGTCGGGGCCCTTGCCGTGGTCGTCCTTGCCGTCCGGGCCCTTGTCGTCCCAGCCCCAGTCCTGGTCGCCGCCCCAGTCGCCGCCGCGGTCGGCCCAGTCGCCGTGCTCGCCGTCGCGGGCCGGGTGCAGGTCGACCTTGCCGGTCACCTTCGACCAGACGGTGGCGTGCTTCTGCGGCTCGGAGCAGATCGCGAGCAGCTCGACGGTGTCCCCCGCCTTCACCACGTGGGGCTTGGCGATGACCTTGCCCTCGTCGTGCCCGCCCGCGTAGGCCATTCCCGGGGTGAACGCGAGAAGGCCGGCTCCGCCGAGGGCGGCGCCCGCGACCACCTTCCCGAGCATCTTCTTAGCCATGACCAGCGTCTCCATCCCTGTTCGTCCTGAGCCCGACGTCAGTCGAGCTAAGGCTGACGTTAGACCTTTTCGCGACTTATCCGGGGAAAGATTCGCTTTTAGGGATTTGCCAGTGATGTGGCCCCGGCGCGTGCTGCCCGACCGGTAGCGCCGATCAGGCTCTCCACGGCGGTCCCGCGACGCCGGTCCCACTCGTGCTGTCGGCGCCCCTCCGTGCGGTCCGCGTACCGAGTGGAACGTCATGGGTGTCTCCGGGTCGTTTTGACACCCATGACGTTCCACCCGAGCTGAGGGCACCGGTGGGCGGCGGGGAGTGGGGGTGTGGTGGCGCCGGGCGCCGGTAGGGTGGGCGGCAGGCGTATCGAGCCATTGCCATGGAAGCGCTCCCATGCAAGAATCGCTGCACGCGGTTCGGGGAGCCACACCGCGAGCTCAGACGTCGAGGGCAGCCGGCACCACCGGCCGACGTCCGGCTCCATCGGCCGGTCTGCGGACCGGTCGGCACCACCACCCCCACAACGCCCGTCCGGGTCGGGCGTCCCCCGAAGAAACCCGTGGCGCGCACGGTCGTTCCCGCAGGACGACCGCCGCCGCCATTTGCGCCGGGCCGTACGCGGATCCGGTCTCGCCCAAGGAGATCAGTGGCATGAATCTGTGGAGAAGGCTGTCCGGCCGGAACCGGACGCTCGCGCTCACCGGCGCCGGCGTCCTGGTAGCCGGTGGACTGGTGACCCTCCCGGTCACCGCGGCGCAGGCCGCCACCCAGTGCAGCGTGACGTACACGACCAGCGACTGGCCCGGTGGATTCACCGGCACCGTGACCATCAAGAACATCGGTGACGCGCTCAGCTCGTGGAACCTCGGCTTCACCTTCCCGAACAGCTCGCAGCGGGTGGTGAACGGCTGGTCCGCGAGGTGGTCCCAGAGCGGCCAGAACGTCACCGCGCAGAACGAGTCGTACAACGGGTCGCTCGCCAGCGGCGCCAGCACCACCATCGGCTTCAACGGCTCCTGGAGCGGCAGCAACCCGAAGCCGACCCAGTTCACGCTCAACGGCACTGTGTGCAACGGCGGCACGCCGTCCACCAGCACGCCGCCGACGAGCACGCCGCCGACCAGCACGCCGCCCACGAGCACGCCGCCGACGTCGACCCCGCCGACCTCGACGCCGCCGACGAGCACCCCGCCGCCCGGGCAGCGGGTCGACAACCCGTACGTCGGTGTGAAGGGGTACGTGAACCCCGAGTGGAAGGCCAAGGCCGAGTCGGTGTCCGGCGGCAGCCGGGTGTCGAACAACCCGACCGCGGTCTGGATCGACCGGATCGCCGCCATCAACGGCACGCCGGACAGCAGCTCCAACGGCGCGATGGGCGTCCGTGACCACCTGGACGCCGCGCTCGCCCAGGGCGCCGGCTACATCCAGTTCGTCATCTACAACCTGCCCGGCCGGGACTGCGCAGCGCTGGCCTCCAACGGCGAGCTGGGCCCGGACGAGCTGCCCCGCTACAAGGCCGAGTACATCGACCCGATCGCCGCGATCCAGGGTGACTCGAAGTACCGGAACCTGCGCATCGTCAACATCATCGAGATCGACTCGCTGCCCAACCTGGTGACCAACACCTCGGGCAACCCGGGCGGCACGGTCATGTGCGACACGGTGAAGGCCAACGGCGCGTACGTGAACGGTGTCGGCTACGCCCTGGCGAAGCTGGGCGCGATCGGCAACGTCTACAACTACATCGACGCCGCCCACCACGGCTGGATCGGCTGGGACAGCAACTTCGGCCCGGTCGCCGACCAGCTCAAGGCCGCCGCCGTCGCGTCCGGCAGCACCGTCGCCAACGTGCAGGGCTTCATCGTCAACACGGCGAACTACTCCGCCCTGAAGGAGCCGTACGTCAAGGTCACCGACTCGGTGAACGGCCAGACGGTCCGGCAGTCCAAGTGGATCGACTGGAACCAGTACGTCGACGAGCTGTCGTTCGCCCAGGCGTTCCGGCAGAAGCTGGTCTCGGTCGGCTTCGACAGCAACATCGGCATGCTGATCGACACCTCCCGTAACGGTTGGGGCGGCTCCGCCCGGCCGACCGGCCCGGGCCCCATGACCAGCGTGGACGCGTACGTCGACGGTGGCCGGGTCGACCGGCGCATTCACGCCGGCAACTGGTGCAACCAGGCCGGCGCGGGTCTCGGCGAGCGGCCGCGGGCCAACCCGGAGACCGGGATCGACGCCTACGTCTGGGTGAAGCCCCCGGGTGAGTCGGACGGCTCCAGCAAGGAGATCCCGAACAACGAGGGCAAGGGCTTCGACCGGATGTGCGACCCGACCTACACCGGTAACGCCCGCAACGGCAACAGCATGTCCGGCGCCCTGCCGGACGCGCCGATCTCCGGCGCGTGGTTCCCGGCCCAGTTCCAGCAGCTCATGCAGAACGCGTACCCGCCGCTCTCCTGAGCCGCGGTGAGGACCACCCGCGGCGGCGGGAGTGAGGCACCGCCGCGCGGGTTCCCCGGGCCCCTGGTCGACGCCCACGTCGGCCAGGGGCCCTCGGCCGTTCCGGTGTCAGGGAACGGTGCGCTCGATCGCCGCCCGGCCCAGCTCGGCCAGGTCGCGGCGGGCCCGCTCCAGGTTCTCCGGCGTCACGTCCTGACCCCGGGCCTGCACCAGGTCCTCCGGATCCCAGGGCTGCTCGGCGCCGGTGCGGATGTCGTCCGGGGCGGCGCCGGTACCGGTGCCGGTCGCGCCGGTCCCGGCCGCGTACGGGTCACCGATGAGGTTCGGCGACCCGGTGTCCGGCACCGCGCCGTCGGGCTTGGTGAAGGTCGGGTTGTCCGGGTCGGTGCCGTCGTTGCGCAACTGGGGCACCGTGCTGTCGTCGTCCACCGCCGCGGCCACCTCGGGGGTCTCCTCCAGCGGCCGCTCGCCACCGCGGTCACGATCGGTCATGCTGCTGCCCTCCTGTCCCTTCGCGTGATCCCCGTGGCCTACCCGGTGCGGGCCGCGCCATGCGGGCGGAGGGGTCAGGACTCGTCGCGGTGCGGCTCCGGCGTCTCGGTCGGGCGCAGCCGCTGCCACAGCAGCATCAGCAGGCCGAACACCAGCATCGCCGCGCCGGCCCACAGGTTGATCCGGACGCCCTGCGCCTTGTCGATTTCGGCGGACGTGTCGAACAGCCCCATCAGGCCGATGATCAGCCCGTACACCACGAACAGGCCGCCGATGACCCGGCGGATGTCGAACAGCCGGGCCGCGGCGGAGCGTTCCTCCCGGGCGTCCTCGGTCTCGTCGACCAGCGGGTCGTGCGCCTCGCCGCCCTGGTAGTGGCGGTCCGCGTTGTCTGCCATGGCGTGCGTCCCCTCCTTCAGAAGACCGGGATGTAGAACAGGGCGGCGAGGATCACGGCGACGACGCCGAGCAGCACCGGGGAGCGGTACCAGGCGGTGTCGCCGGCCAGCGAGTCGTCGGCGAGCGTGGTGTCGCTGAGGCCGTACACCAGCCCGGTCAGCTGGTCGTCGGTCTTCGGCCGGGTCAGCGGCGTGACGATCGCGGCCACCACAGCGACCGTGGCGAAGGCCAGGCCCGCGCCCCAGAAGCTCTCCTCCAGGTCCGAGTTGAAGCTGATCACGCCACCCTTGTAGAGCAGGTACGTGGCGGTGGCGACGACAGTGCCGGACAGCAGCGACCAGAACCCGGCCAGCGGCGTCATCCGCCGCCAGAACATGCCGATGATGAACGTGCCGAACAGCGGCGCGTTGAAGACCGAGAACAGCGCCTGGATGTAGTTCATGATGTTGCTGAACCCGGCCGCGATGAACGCGGTGCCGATGCCGATGACCACCGCGCCGACGGTGGCGATCCGGCCCACCTTCACGTAGTGCTCGTCCGGCAGGTCCCGCCGGAAGTACGCCTGCCAGATGTCGTACGTGAAGACGGTGTTGAACCCGCTGACGTTCGCCGCCATGCCGGCCATGAACGAGGCCACCAGGCCGGTGACCGCGATACCGAGCACGCCGTTGGGCAGCAGGTCGCGCATGAGCAGCGGGATCGCGTTGTTGTAGACCAGGTCGCCCTCGTCGGCGCCCAGCCCTTTCACGGTGACCAGGGCGATCAGGCCGGGGATCACGGTGACCGCCGGGATGAGCAGCTTCGGGTACGCGGCGATGATCGGCGTACGCCGGGCGGCGCTCATGTTCCGTGCGGACAGGGCGCGCTGCACCTCGGCGAAGTTGGTGGTCCAGTAGCCGAAGGAGAGCACGAAGCCCAGGCCGAACACGATGCCCAGCCAGTGCGCGCCGAGCGGGTTGCCGGTGCTGCCGGTGCCCTCCCAGGCGTGCAGTCCGGCCTCGCCGAGTCTGGAGTCGCGGACCGCGTCCATCAGGCCGCCGACGCCGCCGACCTTGACCAGCCCGATCACCGTGATCGGCACCAGACCGGCGATGATCACGAAGAACTGGAGCACCTCGTTGTAGATCGCGCCGGAGAGCCCGCCGACGGTGATGTACGCCAGCACGATCACCGCACCGACGACGATCGCGAACCAGAGCGGCCAGCCCAGCAGCGCCTGCATGATCAGGGCCAGCGCGTAGAGGTTCACGCCCGCGATGAGCACCTGCGCGACAGCGAAGCTGATCGCGTTGAGCAGGTGGGTGGGGCGGTTGAAGCGCAGCCGCAGGTACTCGGGGACGCTGCGGACCTTGGAGCCGTAGTAGAACGGCATCATCACGATGCCGAGGAAGACCATCGCCGGCACGGCGCCGATCCAGTAGTAGTGCACCGTCATGATGCCGTACTGGGCGCCGTTGGCGGCCATGCCGATGATCTCCAGCGCGCCCAGGTTGGCCGAGACGAACGCCAGGCCGGTGACCCAGGCGGGGAGCGAGCGGCCGGAGAGGAAGAAGTCCACGCTGGTACGGATCGCGCGCCGGGCGGCGAAACCGACGCCGAGCACCGTGACGAAGTAGAGCGCCAGGATCAGATAGTCCAGGGCGTTCATGTTCAACCGCAGGCCGCCGCCGCCCATGCCCGTGCTCCCCTCGTGTGCACCGCTGCCCGCACCTACCCGGATTGCGAGGTTTCATACCTGCTGTTCGGTCCGGGTACGCGGAAGCCCCGGCCGGTCACCGGCCGGGGCTTCGTGGCGGTTTCTCAGCGGCCCAGCACGCGGTCCAGGAAGTCGCGGTAGCCGCGTACGGCCACCCGGAGCTGCTCGGTGTCGGTGGAGCCGGACTCCTGCCAGGCGCCGAGCCGGGTGCGCTGCTCCCGCAGGGCGGTGGAGAGCGCCTCGATCGCCTCCTCGACCAGCGACTCCGCCTCGCCGACCGCGGCGCGCGGGTCGTCCACGAAGCGGAGCTGCACGTCGCGCCAGCGGTCCCGGAAACCCTGCGCGGCCTCCGGCGCGAACAGCGTCGCCGCGTCGGCCGGTACCGCGCCGGGCGTGGGCCGCTCCGCGCCGGACAGCGCCGCGCCGGCGGCTGCCGCGCCCGCCGCGGCGGTGGCGGTGTCGGTGTCCACCCGGTCGTGCCGCCGGTCGGCGCCGTCGGCCGCGGGGACGGCCTCGGCGTCCGGGTCGACCAGGCCGGGCTCGGCGCTGCCGTACCCGACCGCGCCGTCGGCCGCCGCGTCGTCCCGGACCATGCCGTCGACCGTGCGGTCGTCCCGGACGACGCCGTCGCGGTCGGCGCCGTCGGTGTGCTCGGCGTCCCAGCGGTCGCGGTCGTGCAGGCGGTCCCCGGCCGTCGGGTCGGCCCGCTCGTCGTCCAGCGGGTCGGTACGTCCCGGCGCGCCGTCGCCCGGCGCCGCGGTGTCCTCGTCGCGCGCGTCGCGCTCGTCCTGCGGGCGACCGCCCGCCAGGGCCGAGGCGGCGACCGCGTCGCCCACCGTGGCCGCCCCGAACGCCGTCGGCAGCGGCGCCGGCTCGTGGTACGGGGCCCGCCCGTCGTCGTCGGTCCGGTCGGCCGCGTCGCGCAGCTCCCCGGCGTCGTAGGCGCGGGTCTCGTCGACCTCGGCGTCGCGCCGCTCGTCGGCGACCGCCGGGTCGTCGAAGGTGCCCCGGTCGTCCAGTGCGTCCTCGGGTACGTCGGCCCGGTCGGCGTCGCGCCGGCCGGCGTCGGTGTGCTCACCCGGCTGCGGCACCGGCACCGGTGCGGACCGGACGGCCTCGGGGTGGTCCTGCGTGACCTGCTGTTCCTCCTGGCGCATGGCGGCGGCCTCCTCAGCGGCTCGGGACGTCGTGGTCGTGGTCGTGGTCGGGGTGGCGCTGCTCCGGCTGCTGCGTGGACGTGGGCACCGGCTCCTCGCCGAGCAGGTCGGCGAAGAGGGCCCGGTAGTGCACGAGCGCCTGCCGGAGGTCCTCGGTGCCGGCCTCACCGCGCTCGTTGCGCTGCCGGATCTCGTGGGCGTCGCGGTAGTGGGTGAGGGTGCGGGCGTGCTCGACGGAGAGGTGGGCGATCTGGTCCGAGAAGTCCCCGGTGGGGTATCCGCGCTCGGCGATCAGGCGGCTCACCAGCTCGTCGGCCTCGCCGACGGTCTCCGCGGGGGAGTCGACGAAGCGCACCTGGAGTTCCTCCCAGGCGGCGGCGTAGCGGGCCCGGGACTCCGGGCTCAGCGGGGTCAGCTCCAGCTCGGCGTGCCGGCGCTCGCGTTCCCGCAGCTCACGCTCGGCGGCGCTGCGGCTGTCCTGTTCGGCGACGACCCGGTCGTACTCGGGGCCGAAGCGCTCGCGCAGCGCCCGGCGGCGGCTGGCGACCACGGCGACCGCGACGAGCGCGGCGATGACGGCGACGACGATGACTATGACGACTACCTGGGTGGACGACATGGCTCCTCCTTCGCACGCTGGTATTCCCTCGCGCGGGTGATCGCCAATCCCGTTGTGCCGTACTTTCCGCCCCGGCCGGGAAAAGGCGCGATGTCGCGACCGCCGTCCGGTGCCGGGCCGATGTCCGACTGAGGCCCTCCTGCCCGTCTCGGACCGTAGCGAGAGCCGAGACGGCCGGTAGTGCATCCGCCCCGGATTACGTATCCTGCCCAAGGCGTCCGGGCCGGGGCCCGGCGTCGTGGCCGCCGAACGTGACGGCCGCTGCCGGCGCCACCGAGCGACACCTTCCCGGGCGAGGTCTGATTGAACACCCGTGACTGGCCGATCCGCGCCAAGCTGACCGCGCTGGTCATCGGCCCGGTGACCGGGCTGCTGGCGTTGTGGATCTTCGCCACCACGCTCACCTTCGGGCCCGCGCTCGACCTGCTCTCCGCGCGTACCCTCCTCTACGATCTGGGCCGTCCCGGCGAGGCCGTGGTGGCCGAGCTGCAACGGGAGCGGCGGCTGTCGGTGGTCCAGCTCGCCGGTGACCGCGCCCTCCCCGAGCTGACCGAGCAGCGGGTACGCACCGACGACGCGATCGTCGAGCTGCGCCGCAAGGTCGACGGCGGGGACCTGCGCGACGTCGCCGACGCCCAGCTCGACAACCGGCTCGACCAACTGGTCTCGGCGCTCGACGCGCTGCCCGCCGGGCGCGCCTTCATCGACGACCGGAAGGTCGACCGGGCCGGCGCCGTCGGGCTCTACAGCGGCATGATCGGCTCGGCGTTCCAGGCGTTCGGCGCGATGGCCGCGCTGCCCGACGCGCAGCTCAACCGGGAGGCGACGGCGCTGACCGCGCTGGGTCGCTCCCGGGAGCTGCTCGGCCAGGCCGACGCGCTGCTGGCCGGCGCCGTCACCGCGGGCCGGTACGCCGAGGGCGAGCACGAGCAACTGGTACGCACAGTCGAGAACCAGCGTTTCCTGGCCGAGATCGCGGTCGCCGACCTGCCGCCGGGAGAGCGGACCGCGTACCAGCGGATGACCGAGGGTGCCGGGTTCCTCAAGCTGCGCGCGCTCCAGGACAGCCTGATCCGCTCGTCCGCGCTGCCCGCTCGGTTCGACATGCGGGCGTGGGACACCGGTCACGCCGAGGTCTGGCAGAGCCTGCGCGACTTCGAGCTGCGCGGCGCGGACGCCCTGGCCGAGCGGTCGGTGCCGATGGCCACCCGGATCCTCGTGCAGCTCGCCGCCGCCGGTGTCCTGGGCCTGATCGCGATCGTGGTGTGCGTGCTGGTGGCGCTGCGGGTCGGCCGGTCGCTGGCGCAGCGGCTGACCGGCGTACGCGCCGCCGCGACCGAGGTGGCCGAACGCCGGCTGCCCGACGTGGTCGCGCGGCTGCGCCGGGGCGAGGAGGTCGACGTCGCCCGGGAGGCGCCCGAGCTGGACCACGGCGGCGACGAGATCGGCCAGGTGGCGCGCGCCTTCAACGAGGTGCGCCGGACCGCTGTCCGCGCCGCCGTCGACGAGGTCACGTTGCGCCGGGGCTTCAACGAGGTGATCCTCAACCTCGCCCGGCGCAGCCAGGGGCTGGTGCACCGGCAGCTGGCGCTGCTGGACCGGCTGGAACGGCGGACCGAGGACCCGGACGAGCTGGCCGGGCTGTTCCAGGTCGACCATCTGGCGACACGGCTGCGGCGGCACGCCGAGGACCTGGTCATCCTCGCCGGTGCCGCGCCCGGACGGGGCTGGCGCCGCCCGGTCGCGGCTGTCGACGTGATGCGCGGCGCGATCTCCGAGGTCGAGGCGTACGACCGGGTCGACGTGGGCGAGGTGGCGCCGGCCGGGGTGCTGGGCCGGGCCGTCGGCGACGTGATCCACCTGCTCGCCGAGCTGATCGAGAACGCGACCACGTTCTCCCCGCCCGGCACCCGGGTGGACGTCAGCGGCCGGAGCGTCCCGGGCGGCTACACCATCGAGATCACCGACCGGGGGCTGGGCATGTCCGCGCCGGCCCTGGCCGAGGCCAACCGCAAGCTGGCCGAGCCGCCGGAGTTCGACCCGGCCGGCAGTGCCCGGCTCGGGCTGTTCGTGGTGGCCCGCCTGGCCGCCCGGCACGGCGTACGGGTGGAGCTGCGGCCGTCCCGCCCGGCCGGGATCGTCGCCGCGGTGTTCGTACCGTCGGAACTGATCACCGACGAGCCGCCGGTGGGCGCGGACGCCTCCGCCGGGCCGGAACGGCGGCGCCTGGCCAAGGTGACCCGGCTGACCACTGTGCCCCGGCCGGGGCGGCCGGCCCGGCCGGGCCGGGACCGGTCGGAGAACACAGTCGTCCCGTTGCAGTCGGCCCGCGCCTCGACTGTGGAGCCACCCGCCGACGGCGACGGCCTGCCTCGCCGGATCCGGCGCCGCGGCGCGACCGCGCGACCCCGCGCGGCGGTCGCCGACACCCCGGCCCACCGCACCCCGGAGGAGGCCCGCCGGGCCATGTCCGCGTTGCAGGTCGGCACCGCGCGGGGACGCCGGGACGGCTCGCGCGCCGCCGGAACCGATCCGACCACCCCCACCACCGAACCGCGCGACACCGGTACGCCGTCCACCACCGCGGGGCCGGCCGTTCAGCCCGCCCCGCCGGCGCCGGACCAACGAACCGCGACTGAGAGGGACGCCTAGTGGTGCACACGACGCGGCAGAACGCCGATCTCGACTGGCTGCTCGACGACCTGGTGGAGCGTGTCCCCGCCGCCCGCCAGGCGGTGGTGCTCTCGGCGGACGGGCTCCTGCTCGGCGCCTCCACCGACCAGGACCGCACCGACGCGGAACACCTCTGCGCGCTGGCGTCCGGCTTCTCCGGGCTGGCCAAGGGCGCCACCCGGCACCTGGGCGGCGGCGCGGTCCGCCAGACGGTGGTGGAGATGGAGTCGGCCTACCTGTTCGTGACCGCCGCCGGGCAGGGCGCCTGCCTGGCGGTGGCCAGCGACGCCGACGCCGACATCGGCCTGGTGGCGTACGAGATGGCGATGCTCGTCATCCGGGTCGGGGAGAACCTGGCCGCGCCGAGCCGGGTGGCGGGGGAGCGGACCGATGCGCGCTGAGTCGCCGGGGCCGCAGCACGAGTGGCTGGACGCCGACGCCGGGCCGGTGGTGCGTCCGTACACGCTCACCGGCGGCCGGGTGCGCCCACCCGTCGACGGCTTCGACCTGCTGGCGTTCGTGCTCGCCACCCCTGACGCGGACCCGGCCGGCACGCCCGGTCTGCAGCCGGAGCACCGCCGCCTGATCGAGCTGGCCCGGCGGCCGAAGGCCGTGGCCGACCTCGCCGCCGACCTGGACCTCGCCGTGGGCGTGGTCCGGGTGCTGCTCGGCGACCTTCTCGCCCATGGGCTCGTCGCGGTGCACCGGCCACCGGCCACCGCGTACCTGCCCGACGACAACATCCTCAAGGCGGTGGTCAGTGGACTCCGTGCGCTATGACCGGGAGCCGGGGGCGCCGCGAGTGCCGCTGGCTTTGAAGATCCTCATCGCCGGTGGCTTCGGCGCCGGAAAGACGACGCTGGTCAGCGCGTTGAGTGAGGTCCGGCCGTTGCAGACCGAGGAGGTCCTGACCGGGGCCGGGCTCGGCACCGACGACGTCTCCGGGGTCGAGCAGAAGTCGACGACGACGGTGGCGATGGACTTCGGCCGGATCACCATCAACGACGACCTCCAGGTCTACCTGTTCGGCACCCCGGGCCAGGACCGGTTCTGGTTCCTCTGGGACGAGCTGGCGTTCGGCGCGCTCGGCGCGGTGGTGCTCGCCGACACCCGGCGGCTGGCCGACTGCTTCCCCTCGATCGACTACTTCGAGCAGCGGGGCATCCCGTTCGTGGTGGGCGTCAACTGCTTCGAGGGCTCCCGCCGGTTCGGCCTGGAGGCGGTCCGCGACGCCCTGGACCTCGACCCGGACGTCCCGCTCGTGCTCTGCGACGCCCGGGACCGGCAGTCGGGCAAGCTGGTGCTGATCTCGCTCGTCGAGCACGTGGCGCGGCAGCGCGGCGAGCCGGTGCCGGTGGGCTGAGCCCTCGACGCCCGATCCGTCGGGTCTGGCAGGACTGACCGGGCGCGTCACCGGGAAGCCTCTGGTTGGATCGCAGTCAGGACCGACGAGAGGTGGGAGCGGTGACCGGGCAGGACGAGATCGTCCACATCGGCGGCTACACGGCGGAGACGGGTGGGCGGGCCGAGGGCGTCGTGGCGGCCCGGCGGGACCGGGCGACCGGGGAACTGACCCCGCTGGGCGTCGTGGCGGTCACCCCGTCGCCGTCGTTCCTGGTGCGGCATCCGGCGCTGCCGGTGCTGTACGGGTGCAACGAGCTGCCCGACGGGCTGGTGAGCGCGTTCCGGCTCGCCCCGGACGGCGACCTCACGCCGCTGGCCGTCCGCGAGACAGGTGGCGCGGAGCCGTGCCACCTGGCGGTCGCCCCGGACGGGCGGCACCTGTTCGTGGCGAACTACGGCGGCGGCAGCGTGGCGGTGTTCGGCCTGGACGCCGACGGCGCGCCGGGAGAGCGCACCGACCTGGTCCGGCACTCCGGCCACGGCGCCGACCCGCAGCGGCAGGAGCACGCGCACTGCCACATGGTCTCGCCCGACCCGGCCGGGGGTGGGCTGCTCGCGGTCGACCTGGGTACCGACTCCGTCTACCGGTACGACGTCGACGCGTCCACCGGCCGGCTGGCCGAGCGGGAGCCCCGGCTGCGGACGGCGCCCGGGACCGGTCCCCGGCACCTCGCCCGGCACCCGGACGGGCGGCGTTGCTGGCTCGTCGGTGAGCTGGACGCCACTGTCACCGCGTACGAGCTGACGCCGGACGGGCCGCGTCAGTCGACGCGTGTCGACGCCAGCGGCCGGACCGGCCACGTCCAGCCCTCCGAGGTGGCCGTCGGGCCGGGCGGGCGTTTCCTCTACGTGGGCAACCGCGGCGTGGGCACGATCGCTGTCTTCGCGCTGGACGGCGCCGCGCCGGAGCTGGTGGCCGAGGTCGACACCGGCGGTGAGTGGCCGCGGCACTTCGCGTTCGCCGGTGAGCACCTGTACGTGGCCGACGAGCGGGCCGACATGATCAGGATCTTCCGGGTCGATCCGGACGGCGGGGTGCCCGAGCCGGTGGGGGAGCCGGTGCCGGTGGCGAGCCCGACGTGCGTCCTACCGTGACCGGACGGTTACCAATTGGCGGTCCGAAGTGGATTGACATCACCATAAATGACTGACCAGTAACTTAGCGTATGAGTTAGCTGATCAACTGTTTCTGCTGCGTAACTTTCGTCCGAACGGTTGTGGTGGTAACCCCACGAGGTACGCAAGATGGTCACCGTGTCTGGCCGCCATCGCATGCGTTCTCACCTCCGCGGAGCAGGTGCCGCCGCCGTGGCGGCCGCCCTGGTCGCCGTCGTAGCCGGCTCGTGGTTCGGCTACCAGCAGCTGGCCGGCCCGAACTGTTCGGGCCGGATCGAGCTGTCGGTGGCGACCGCCCCGGAGATCGCCCCCGCGGTGCGCGCCGCCGCCGACCAGTGGGTCGCCGACGGTGCGGCGGTGGGCGGGACCTGCATCGCGGTGAACGTCTCCTCGTCCGAGTCGGTCGAGGTGGCCGCCGCGGTGGCGAGCAAGCACGGCGCCACGCTCGCCGGCGTCGGGCAGGCCAGCGGCACCGCTGTCACCCCCGACGTCTGGGTGCCGGACTCGTCGACCTGGCTGGTCCGGCTCAAGAGCGGCGGGGCCAGCGCGTTCGCGCCGACCAACGGCGCCTCGATCGCCCGTAGCCCGGTCGTGGTGGCGCTGCCCGAGCCGGTGGCCTCGCGCATAGGGTGGCCGGACAAGAAGCTCCGCTGGTCCGACCTGCTGACCCAGGTCACCGCCAGCAAGCCGCTGCGGGCCGGGATCGTCGAGCCGACCCAGGACGCGGCCGGCCTGTCCGGCCTGCTGTCGCTGACCGCCGCGGCCAGCTCCACCGGCGAGTCCGGCTCGCCGAAGGCGCAGGAGGCGATGGTCGGCGCACTGCGGGCGCTGGCGACCAACCGTTCCTCGCTGCGGCAGGACCTCCTCGCGCGGTTCCCGCGCTCGTCCGACCCGACGGCGATCGCCAACGGGCTGGGGGCGGCGGCGCTGTCCGAGGAGGACGTGATCGCCTACAACAGCACCAAGCCGCCGATCCGGCTCGCCGCGCTCTACCTGGAGCCGGCGCCGATCCCGCTGGACTACCCGTTCGCGGTGCTGCCCGGCATCGAGCCGACCAAGGCGTCCGCCGCCCGGGTCCTCTTCGAGGTGCTGCGTACGCCGGGCTTCAAGGACCGGCTCGCCTCGCAGGCGCTTCGCGCGCCGGACGGCAACTGGGGCCGGGGTTTCCAGGCGCCGACCGGCGCACCGAGCCCGGCCAACGGCGGCGCGAGCCAGGTGCCGCCGTCGGGCCAGGGCGGCGCGGCCGACCTCGACCCGGGTGCCATCTCGACCGCGACCACGACCTGGTCGGTGGCCACGCAGTCGGGCCGGATGCTCTGCGTCATCGACGTGTCCGGCTCGATGAAGAAGCCGGTCGCGACCGCCAACGGCGCGAGCCGGGAGCAGGTCACAGTCGCCGCCGCGAGCCAGGGCCTCGGGCTGTTCGACGACTCCTGGTCGATCGGCCTCTGGACGTTCTCCACCAACCTCCAGGGCTCGCAGGACTGGAGCGAGCTGGTCGGAATAAAGCCTCTGTCCAGCAACCGGGGCTCGCTCCAGCGCGGCCTGGCCTCGATCAAGCCCTCCAGCGGCAACACCGGCCTGTACGACACCATGCTCGCGGCGTACAAGAAGGTGCAGCAGGACTGGGAGCCGGGCAAGGTCAACTCGATCGTGCTGTTCACCGACGGCAAGAACGAGGACGACGACGGCATCTCGCAGAAGGCGCTGCTGGACCAGCTGAACAAGCTGAAGGACGACGAGCAGCCGGTCCAGGTCATCATCATCGGCATCGGCACCGAGGTGAACCGGGCCGAGCTGGAGTCGATCACCAAGGTCACCGGCGGTGGCGCCTTCGTCACCACCGACCCCAGCAAGATCGGCGAGATCTTCCTCCGGGCGATCGCGCTGCGGCCGCCCGCCCCCCGCTGACCTGAAGCTCAGCGCTACTCTTCCGCCGTACCGGAAATCCGGTACGGCGGAAGGCTTCCCGGGTCAAGACACGGGATGAGAACTGACGGTAATGCGTCCGAATCAATCGGTAACCATAATTGTCCAGGCATGATGACCGGGTGCCTCGACCGCGGGCTCCACACCGGAGCCGGGCGGCGACGGGGCGGTCCTGAGCGAAGTGGGGAGGGCCGGTGACCTCGGCGACGCTGTTGACCCCTGCCACGTCGTCGCGACCCGGTGGTGAACGCCCCGGCAAGACGACACGAGCCGCGGAGCGGGCCTACATCCGGGTCCTGGTGGTGCTGGACACCGCCGTGCTCGCCGTGGCCATCCTGGTCGGTTACCTGGCCCGGTTCGGCGACGAGGAACCGACCGGGTCCGAGATCCCGTACGTGGTGGTCGCCCCGGCGCTCCTGCTGGTCTGGCTCGTCTCGCTCAAGGCGATGCGCTGCTACGACGACCAGGTGCTCGGCTACGGCGCCGACGAGTACCGCCGGGTCAGCGCGGCCAGCATGCGACTCGCCGGCGGCATCGCCATCGCCGGGTACATCGCCGACGTCGGCGTCTCCCGGGGTTTCCTGGCCATCTCCTTCGCGGTCGGCACGATCGGCCTGGAGGTGGCGCGGTTCGCGGCCCGCAAGCGGCTGCACCGGGCCCGCGACCGGGGCGCCGGCTGGTCCCGCAAGGTGCTCGTGGTGGGCGACACCGCGCACGTGCTGGAGCTGGTGCACACGCTGCGCCGGGAGCCGTACGCCGGCTACCAGGTGGTCGGCGCGTGCATCCCGGACGCGCTGCTCGCCCCGGTGCCGCAGCGGCTGGGCGACGTGCCGGTGGTCGGCAGCTTCCGGGGCATCCCGGAGGCCGCCACCGCGATCGGCGCCGACACGGTGGCGGTCACCGCCTCGGGCGAGCTGACCGCGACCCGGTTGCGCCGCCTCGGCTGGCAGCTGGAGGGCACCGGCGTCGACCTTGTGGTGGCGCCGGCGCTCACCGACGTGGCCGGCCCCCGCATCCACACCCGTCCGGTCGCCGGCCTGCCGCTGATCCACGTCGAGGCGCCCGAGTTCCGCGGCGCCCGCAAGCTGGTCAAGGGCTTCGTCGACCGGTCCCTCTCGCTGATCGCCCTGCTCGTCCTGGCGCCGCTGCTGATCGTGATCGCGCTGGCTATCAAGATCGACAGCCGCGGCCCGGTGCTGTTCCGGCAGACCCGGGTCGGCCAGGGCGGCGAGGAGTTCGGCGTCTTCAAGTTCCGCACCATGGTGGTCAACGCCGACGCCCTGCTCGCCGAGCTGGCCGCGCGCAACGAGACCGACGGCCTGATGTTCAAGATGCGCGACGACCCGCGCGTCACCCGGGTCGGCCGGCTGCTGCGCAAGTGGTCGCTGGACGAGCTGCCCCAGCTCGCCAACGTGCTGCTCGGCCAGATGAGCCTGGTCGGTCCGCGCCCGCCGCTGCCGTCCGAGGTTGCCCGCTACGACGGCGACGTGGCACGCCGGCTGCTGGTCAAGCCCGGCATGACCGGCCTCTGGCAGGTCAGCGGCCGGTCGGACCTGAGCTGGGAGGACGGCATCCGGCTGGACCTCTACTACGTGGAGAACTGGTCGCTGGCCGCGGACCTGACCATCCTCTGGAAGACGTTCGGCGCGGTGCTCAACAGCCGCGGCGCGTACTGAGGGGGGCGGGTCAGGGCTGCGGCCCGAGCCAGTCCAGGCAGACCACCACCGCGTCGTCCACCAGGTCACCGGCGACGAAGGCCCGCAGGTCGCCGATCAGCGACCGGACCGCGTCCAGCGGCTCCATCGGGCCGGTCCGGCGCAGGAACCGGTCCAGCGCCACCTCGCCGTAGCGCACCTGCTCGGTGGTGGCGTCGATCACGCCGTCGCTGACCACGAAGAGCCGGTCCTCGCGCTCCAGCCGGAACCGCTGCGGGCGGTAGTCGGTGCCCTCGAACATGCCGAGCGGGAACTGCTTGTCCAGCTCCTGCTCGGTCACCTCACCGGCCCGCAGCCGCAGCAGCCGCGGCGAACCGGCGTCGACCACAGTCATCTCGCCGGTGGCCAGATCCAGCTCGATCAGGAGCACGGAGACGTGCTGTTCGCCCCGGTGCTGGGCGTAGATCGCCTGGTCGGCCAGCGCCGCCTGGTCGGCCAGGTCGAGCCCGGCCCGGCGCGCGTTGCGCAGCGCGTACGTGGCCAGCGAGGCGAGCAGCGCCGCCGCAACCCCCTCGCCGTAGCCGTTCAGCACCGCCAGCCAGAGCCGGTGACCGTCGTCGGACCAGTCGAAGCTGTCCCCGCGCACCGCGTACGCCGGCTCCAACTGTCCGGCCAGGCTGAACGACGGCCGGATCCGGCTGCGCCCGGGCAGCAGCTCCCACTGCATCTCGGCGGCCAGCGTGAGCCGCCGGCTGCGCCGGGCGGTGCGGTAGATGTCGGTGGTCGCCGTGACCGCGCTCAGCTCGTGCCCGAGCACAGTGGCGATGGTGTCCAGCTCCCGGCGGGCGTGCGGGTCGGCGGGTACCGGCGAGACCTTCAGCACGCCCCGGCGTTCGCCGCGCATGCCCACCGGGAACCAGCCGACGCCGTCGGCGATCACCGGCTCCTGGTGATCGAAGGCGCGCCAGGCCGGGTGGCCGGGGCCGGTGACCGACGGGCCGTCATCCAGCGGCAGCAGCTCGGCGAGCCGGTAGTCGACCTGGTACAGCTCGGTGCGGGCGACGCCGTACGTGCGCGCCAGCTCGGCGGCGAGCCGGTCCACGATGAGATCCGTCGGCGCCTCGGTCAGGACCTGGCGCGCGCGGCCCTCCGCTCCGCTCATCTTTGCTCCTTTGCACAGGTCGCCGGGCAGATCCGGGGAGTAGTCTCGGGCCACCATGACCGAAGAGCGCAGTCCCCGGGAACCTGAAACGAGTATGTCCGCCGCACTGGACGAGGCGGCAGGCACCTTGCTCGCCGTCTGGGAGGCGGCCCGGGAGCGCACCACCAGCCGGCTGTCGAGTGCCCAGCTACGCGCGATCATGGTCGTCGAGCAGTATGACGGCATCAACCTCCGCCGGCTCGCCACCCTCACCGACATGTTGCTCTCCTCCGCCAGCCGGCTGTGCGACCGGCTCGTCGCGGCCGGGATGCTGGAACGCGAGCCGGGCCGCTACGACCGGCGGGAGATCTCGCTGCACCTCACGCCCGCCGCCCTCCGGCTCCTCGCCGAGCTGCGTGCCGACCGGCGGCACCGGCTGGAGCGGATCCTGGCCGGGATGAGCCCGGAGGGCCGGGCCGCGCTGGTACGCGGCATGCGCGAGTTCGACGAGGTGGGCCGGCGAGGCGAGGCCCCGGTGGCGGAGGGCTGGCCGATGCTGCAACCGTCCGGGGAACGGATCGGCGACCCCGCCCGGCCGTCCGGTGAGCCGCCGGTGGCCCGTACCGCCTGACTCAGCCTGAACGGCCGTCCGGCGCGGCTTCGCGGGCGGCCCGCAGCCGGGCCACCACCCGGGGATGCTCGGTGAGCGCCCGTTCCAGCGTGCCGAGCACCTCGTCCAGCAGCGCCCGGCCGCCCCGGGAGGTCAGCGCCTCCTCCTGCCACCCGACGAAGTCGCGCAGCAGCCGGTCGTCGTCCACCCGCACGGCCGCGATCAGCGCGTCCACCAGGTGCGCGATGCCGGCGGCGACCTCCTCGGCGCTCTCCTGCGGCGGGTCCACCGCGGCGAGCGCGAGCCCGACCAGCTCACGCCGCCGGTGCAGTACCGCCACGTACGCGTCGTCGGGCGGGGGCGGCGGCGACCCGGTGTGCGCGGCCGACAACGGCCGTTCCAGCAGCGCCACCGCGTCCCGGGCGCTGGCGCCCCAGCCCGCCGCGCCGATCGCGGTGGCCCACCGGCCGTCCGGGCCGAAGCCGGGACCACCGGCGAGCACCGGCACACCGGCCGCGCGGCTGGCCTCCACCATCCGCGCCGCCCGGACCAGCCGGTTCGGCTGCACGCAGCTCAGCAGCACCGCGTCCGGGCCGGTCTGGTGCAGGTACGAGACCAGATGCCGGGCCGGCACGCTGGCACCGAGGAACGTCACCCGCCAGCCGGCCGCCCGGACCACCTCGGTGACGATGCGGGCGGCCAGCGCGTGCCACTCGCCCTCCACGCAGGCCATCACCACGTGCCCGCGTCGCGGTGGGCCGACCGTCGCGCCCAGCGCGTCCACCACCTGCTCGCTGACGTGAGTGGCGGCGTGCTCCTGGGCGACGCTCCACGAGCCGGTGAGCCAGCGCCGGCCGACCTCCCGCTGCGCCACCGCGACCAGGTCGACCAGGACGTCCGCGACCGAGAAGCCGTCCGCCAGCAGGCCGCGCGCCAGCGCCACAGCGCCGGACCGGTCGGCGGCGTCCAGGTGGTCGAGGTACGCGGCGAGCGTCTCCGGCCCGATCCGGCGCCCGGCCGCGGGGGTGGGGCGGTCAGGCGGCGGTGGTGTCACCCGGCCGCCACGGCGAGCATGGCGATGTCGTCGTGGGGTTGCCCGTCCAGCCACTCGTCGACGAGCTGGAGTACCCGGTCCACGAGCGCGGCGGGCGGAAGCCCGGTGCCGGTGGCGAGCGCCTGACGCAACCGGGCGTCGCCGAACATGGCCGGCTCGGTCGGGCCGCCCCGGGCCTCGGTCACCCCGTCGGTGTACGCCAGCAGCAGGTCACCCGGGGCCAGCCGGACCTCGGCGTCGGCGAACCGGGCGTCGGTGAGCGCGCCCACCGGCATGCCGCCCACCCGGATCGTCTCGACGCCGCCGCCGGCACGGACGACGAGCGGAGCGGGGTGCCCGCCACCCGCCACCCGGATCAGCAGCCCGCCGTCCGGCTCACGGCGCAGCGCGCCGAGCAGGAGCGTGGTGAACTGGGCCCGGCGGGCCGCGTCGGGAGCGTCCAGCAGCGCCCGGTTGAGCAGCTCCAGCAGTTCCCGGGGACGCTGCTCGACCAGGCGCAGGGTCTGCAGCGACTGGCGGACCCGGCCGGTCAGCACGGCCGCACCGACGCCCTTGCCGCAGACGTCGCCGAGCGCGAACAGGCCGCCGTCGCCGGTGGGGAACAGGTCGTAGAAGTCGCCGCCGATGCGCAGGCTGTCCCCGGCGGCGCGGTAACCGCCGGCGAGCGTCATCCCTGGCAGGCGGGGCAGCGCCGGCGGGAGCAGGCTGTTCTGGAGCACCCGGGCCAGGTGCGCCTGCTCGCCGTACAGCTCGGCTGCGGCCAGCGCGGCGCCGGCCCGGCCGGCGAACTCCCGGGCCAGGCCGATCTCCCGCTTGTCGAAACCGGGCCGCTCCCGGCGGCGGGCCAGCACCAGCGCGCCGGCCGGGCCGCCCGCGCTGGGCATCGGGCTGATCAACACGGTGCCCGGGCGGCCGAACCCGGCGGGCAGCACCTCGGCCAGGTCGGCCAGCTCGGCGTCCAGCCAGGGACTCGGTTCGGTGAGGTCGCCTTCGAGCGCCTCGACCAGGCCGGGGACGGACTCCACCGTGTGCCAGCCGGCCTGGCCGGTGACCGGGCCGGGATCGCCGGTGGCGTACCGGATCCAGTGCGGCTGGTCCTCGGCGGGCGGAGGCGGGCGGTGCACCACGACTGCCGCGTCGGCCAGGTAGGGCACCGGCAGCGTCACGGCGGTACGCAGCGTCTGCTCGCGGTGCAGGGACAGCCCGAGCCGGCTGCCCGCCTCGGCGAGGAACGCGGTGCGCGACCGTTCGGCCAGCAGCGCGTCGGTGCGCGCGTGTTCCTCGGTGACGTCCCGGACGTACCAGGCGCTGCGGTCGTCGGCCAGGGGACGCCGCAGGCCGCGCAGCCGCCGGCCGTGGTGTTCGGTCTCGAACGCGTCCGATCCGGCGGCGGCCGCGTCGGCCAGCACCGGTACCCGGCACGCGGCCAGGTCGACGCCGGGCGCCACCTCGGGGAGCAGGTCGGCGGCCATCGCGTTGACGAGCGTCACCACGCCTGCGTGGTCGACCGTCACGACGGCCTCGGCGAGCCCGTCCAGCAGCTCCCGGGCCAGACGGTCGTCAGCCGGTAGCGCGGCCTCGGCAACCCGCCGGGGCCGTCTCCGCGAGGCGTGTCCACCGCCGCTGACCGGCCCCGCGACACCGCCCCGGCGCGCGGCGGTCACCTCCGGTGGCCGGGCGCTTCGGTCGGTCGACCCCTGCGCATGCTGTCGGTGCACCCCTCGCTCGGCGGACTTGTTGCCCGGCGGCAAGCGTACCGAGCGCAGGCACGGAATGCCCGTCGAGGATCATCCCGGGTCAGGTGGTCCGGGCCAGCCAGCCCACCGGCCGGTCGACGATCCGGCGGACCACCGACCCGGCGCCGCCGACCGCCGCGGACTGCGCGCCGAGCACGGCCGGCCGCACAGTGACCGGCGCCCACCCGGCGGTGAGCACCCGGCGGGAGACCTCCGCCTCCACAGTCGGCCGCAGCCAGGGCGCGAGCCGGGCGTATCCGCCCCCGAGCACCACCGTGTCCAGGTCCAGCAGGTTCACCACGCCCGCCACCGCCACCCCGAGGGCGGTGCCGGCGTCGGTCAGGGCGGTCAGCGTGGCCGGGTCACCGGCCTCGGCCAGGTCGGCGAGCCGGGTGGCGGCGGTATCAGCCGGCAGTTCCGCGCCGGGCAGCCCGGCGGCGGCCAGGATCGCCTCCTGGCCCGCGTACCGCTCCAGGCAGCCCTGGCCGCCGCAGCGGCACGGCCGCCCCTGCGGCTGCACCGGGAAGTGACCGATCTCTCCGCTCCAGCCGCGCGCGCCCCGGTAGAGCGCGCCGTCGAGCACGATCCCGGCGCCGATGCCGATCTCGCCGGTGACGTGCAGGAAGCTGCGCGGGCCGGGCGGGCCGGCGTACAGCTCGCCGAGCGCGGCCAGGTTCGCCTCGTTGTCGACCACCAGCGGCGGCACCCCGTCGACCGGCTCGGCCAGCGGGTGCCCGGCCAGCAGCGCCGGCACGTCCACGTCACGCCAGCCCAGGTTCGGCGCGAGCCGGACCAGGCCGCCGTCGCCCACCAGGCCCGGCACGGCGAGCGCCGCGCCGGCCAGTGTCAGCCCGTCGCGTACGGCGGCAGCGCGCGCCTCGGCGGCGAGCGCGGCGAGCCGGGCGAGCGCGTCGGCGGGGGAGACCGGGCGCAGGTCGGCGCGGCGGACCAGGTGGTGCCGGACCGTGCCGGTCAGGTCGACGACGCAGGCCGCCAGGTAGTCGACGTTCACCTCCAGGCCGAGCCCGGCCGGGCCGTCGGAGGCGAGCACCAGGCCCCGGGCGGGACGGCCCGCACCGGTACGCGGCTCCGGCTCCGCCTCGGCGACCAGCCGGCCGGCGATCAGGTCGTCCACGACGGCGGAGACGGTGGCCCGGGTCAGGCCGGTGTCGGCGGCGATCCCGGCGCGCGAGGGCGGCCGGTCGGCGGCGGCGATCCGCCGCAGCACCACCGCGAGGTTCAACTCGCGCAGGCTGCCCTGCCGGACCGCCCCGGCGGTGCTGGCGCTTGTCACCTCTTGACACTGCCACATCGCCGCCATTTAATTCAACCGCTGAACAAATCGCGGACGACACCACCACCTGGAGGTCTGCCATGGCACCCCGCCCCACCCCCGCGGACAAGTTCTCCTTCGGTCTCTGGACGGTGGGCTGGCCGGCCCGTGACCCGTTCGGTGACGCCACCCGGCCCGAGCTGGACGCCGTCGAGGCGGTGCACCGGCTCGCCGAGCTGGGCGTGTACGGCATCACCTTCCACGACGACGACCTGGTCCCGTTCGGCGCGGACGCCGCCACCCGCGACGCCCGGCTGAGCCGCTTCCGCAAGGCCCTCGACGAGACCGGCCTGGTCGTGCCGATGGTCACCACCAACCTGTTCAACCACCCGGTGTTCAAGGACGGCGGCTTCACCAGCAACGACCGCGACGTGCGCCGGTACGCGCTGCGCAAGGTGCTGCGCAACATCGACCTGGCCGCCGAGATGGGCGCGAAGACGTTCGTCATGTGGGGCGGCCGGGAGGGCGCCGAGTACGACGTGGCGAAGGACGTCCAGGCCGCGCTGGACCGCTACCGCGAAGCCGTCGACCTGCTCTGCGAGTACGTCGTCGACAACGGCTACGACCTGCGCTTCGCACTGGAGCCCAAGCCGAACGAGCCGCGCGGCGACATCCTGCTGCCCACGGTCGGCCACGCGCTCGGGTTCATCTCCACGCTGGCCCGCCCGGAGATGGTCGGGCTCAACCCGGAGGTCGGGCACGAGCAGATGGCCGGGCTGAACTTCGCCCACGGCATCGCCCAGGCGCTCTGGCAGGGCAAGCTGTTCCACATCGACCTCAACGGCCAGCGCGGCATCAAGTACGACCAGGACCTGGTCTTCGGCCACGGCGACCTGCTCAACGCGTTCGCCCTGGTCGACCTGCTGGAGCACGGCGGCCCGAACGGCGGCCCGGCCTACGACGGCCCGCGCCACTTCGACTACAAGCCGTCCCGCACCGAGGACATGACCGGCGTGTGGGCCTCCGCCGAGGCGAACATGCGGACGTACCTGCTGCTCAAGGAGCGGGCCGCGGCGTTCCGCGCCGACCCGGAGGTGGTCGAGGCGCTCGCCGCCGCCCGGGTGGCCGAGCTGGCCACCCCGACGCTCAACCCCGGTGAGGGCTACCGCGAGCTGCTGGCCGACCGGACCGCGTTCGAGGAGTTCGACCCGGAGGCCGCCGGGGCGAAGGGCTTCGGCTTCGTCCGGCTCAACCAGCTCGCCGTCGAGCACGTGCTCGGCGCGCGCTGAGGCGGCCCGCCATGCCGCTCGTCGCGGGGGTCGACTCGTCGACCCAGTCCTGCAAGGTGGTCGTCCGGGACGCGGAGACCGGCGCGCTGGTCCGGCAGGGCCGCGCGCCGCACCCGCCCGGCACCGAGGTCGACCCGTACGCCTGGTGGGAGGCCCTGCAGGCGGCGGTCGCCGAGGCCGGTGGCCTGGGCGACGTGGCCGCCGTCTCGGTCGGCGGCCAGCAGCACGGCATGGTCTGCCTGGACACCTCCGGTGAGGTGGTCCGCCCGGCGCTGCTGTGGAACGACACCCGCTCCGCCGACGCGGCCCGGGAACTGGTCGAGGAGGCCGGCGGCGGGGAGACCGGCCGCCGGTTCTGGGCCGAGGCGACCGGCGCGGTGCCGGTGGCCAGCTTCACCGCGACGAAGCTGCGCTGGCTGGCCCGGCACGAGCCGGACAACGCCGACCGGGTCGCCGCCGTCTGCCTGCCGCACGACTGGCTCACCTGGCGGCTCGCAGGCGCGCCCGGGCTGGACGCGCTGCGTACCGACCGGGGCGACGCCAGCGGCACCGGCTACTGGTCGCCGCGCACCGGCGAGTACCGGCTGGACCTGCTGGAGCGGGCCTTCGGCCGGCGCCCGAAGGTGCCGGTCGTGCTCGGCCCCGCCGAGGTGGCCGGGCACCTCGACCCGGCCGTGCTCGGCGGCGGCGCGGCGTCCGGCGCGGCCGGTCCGTCCGGAGGCCCGGTGCTCCTCGGGCCGGGCACCGGGGACAACGCCGCCGCGGCGCTCGGCGCCGGGGCCGGTCCCGGCGACGTGGTCGTCTCGATCGGCACCTCCGGCACCGTCTTCGCGGTGGCGGACACGCCGGCCGCCGACTCCACCGGCGCGGTGGCCGGGTTCGCCGACGCCACCGGCCGGTACCTGCCGCTCGTGTGCACGCTCAACGCCGCCCGGGTGCTGGACGCCGCCGCGACGCTGCTCGGCGTCGACCTCGACCGGCTCGGCGAGCTGGCCCTGTCCGCCCCGCCCGGCGCGGACGGGCTGGTGCTCGTGCCGTACCTGGAAGGGGAGCGGACGCCGGACCGGCCACATGCCACCGGCGAGCTGAGGGGCCTGACGCTGCGCACCTCGACCCCGGCGCACCTGGCCCGGGCCGCGGTGGAGGGCATGCTCTGCGGGCTGGCCGACGGGCTGGACGCGCTCATCGCACAGGGTGCCCGCGCCGACCGGATCATCCTGGTCGGCGGCGGCGCCCGGTCCGCGGCGGTGCGCCGGATCGCGCCGCAGGTCTTCGGCCGCCCGGTGGTGGTGCCGCCGCCGGGCGAGTACGTGGCCGACGGCGCGGCCCGGCAGGCCGCCTGGGTGGCGCTCGGCGGCGACACCCCGCCCGCCTGGTCGATCGGCGACACCGAGGAGTACACCGGCGAGGCGGTCCCCGCCATCCGCGAGCGCTACGCCCACGCCCGGGGGTAAGGAAGGGCCCCTTCTTAACGCCTGCGGTAGAGGAGGGGCCCCTTCTTAACACGCGCGCCGGCCGGGGGCGGTGTCCCGGATCCGGCCCGCACCTGATTGGCTGCCCTGCATGAAGGGCACGAGGATCTCCCGGCGCGGGAACACGGCACACCGGTTCTACAGCGTCGTGGTCTTCGTGGTGCTCGCCTCGCTGGACAATGTGGCGATCGGCCTGGTGCCCCCGCTGTACGGGCCGATCTCCACCGCCCTCGACGTACCCCAGCGGATGCTCGGCCTGGTCACCGCCGTCAGCTTCCTGGTCAGCGCGGTGGCGGCGGTGGCCTGGGCCTACGTGGGGGACCGCACCAACCGCAAGCCGCTGCTCATGGTCGGCACGCTGCTCTGGGCGGCCGGCACCGGGGGCAGCGCGCTGGCCGGGGGGTACGCGACGTTCCTGGTCGCGCAGTTCGTCGGCGCGGTCGGGCTCGGCGCGGTGGGCTCGGTCGGTTTCTCGGTGGTCACGGACCTGATCTCACCGCGCCGCCGGGGCCTGGTGATGAGCTTCTGGGGGCTGTCCCAGGGCGTCGGCACGCTGGCCGGGACGCTGCTCGGCGGCGTGCTCGGCGCGACCGACTGGCGGCGGCCGTTCCTGCTGCTGACCGGCGTGGGCCTGGCCGCCACTGTGGCGTACCTGTTCACCTACGACATCCGGCGCGGGCAGAGCGAACCGGAGCTGGCGGGGGCGATCGACGCCGGGAACGAGTACGACTACCGGATCAGCCGTGCCGACCTGCCCCGGATCCTGGCCCGCCGGACCAACCGCTGGCTGATCATGCAGGGGCTGACCGCCCAGGCCGCGTTCGGCTCGCTGGTATGGCTGCCGGTGCTGTTCAGCCAGCGGGCCGAGGCGCAGGGCTACTCACCGGCCACGGCCGTGGTGGTGGGCAGCGTCTTCGCCACCCTGTTCCAGCTCGGCGGCGTGCTGTCCATCGTGGGCGGTCTGGTGGGTGACGCGCTGCAACGGCGTACGCCGAGCGGCCGGGCCATGGTCGCGGCCGTCGGCATCCTCGCGGCGCTGCCGTTCTACCTGGTCCTGTTCTTCGTGCCGATCCGCATCGACGTGCCCGACGGCGCCGGTTCCGGCGCGGTGGTGACGGCCGTGCTGTCCAGCGTGCTGACCGAGCCGTCGGTGGGGCTGAGCCTGCTCACCGCCGTGGTGGCGCTGGCGCTGACGTCGGCGAACTCGCCGAACTGGTTCGCCCTGATCGCCGACGTCAACCCGCCCGAGCACCGGGGCACCGTCTACAGCCTGGGCAACCTGGTCAACGGCGTCGGCCGGGCGGCGGGCAACGGGCTGGTCGGCGTGGCGTTCGCCGGGCTGCGGGCGGCCTTCCCGCCGCCGCTGAACTACGCGGTCGGGCTGGCCGCGTTCCAGCTCTTCTTCATCCCGACCGGGATCATGTACTGGCTGGCCGCGCGTACGTCGCCGCGGGACATCGCGCAGGTGCACGACCTGCTGCACGCCCGCGCCGACCGCCTGGAGGAAGGAAGGGCCCCTTCTTAACGGTGAGTGTTAAGAAGGGGCCCCTGCTCTACCGGAGGCGTTAAGAAGGGGCCCTTCCTTACACCCGGAACCAGACCGTGACGTCCGTGGGGACCGCGGCGGTGTCCAGCGGCGCGCTCGACACCAGCACCTGCGCGCCGGCCGGCAACGGCGCCGGGTCGGCACCGAAGTTGGTCAGCACGGTGAGGTCGCCGTTGGTGAACGTGAGCACCTCGTCGCCGGAGGTCAGGAACCGCAGCGGGCCCCGGGCCAGCGCGTGCTCGCGGCGCAGCCGCAGCGCGGTCCGGTACAGCTCGTACGTCGAGCCGGGCACGCCGCGCTGCCGGTCCAGCGCGTACTCGGCCCACACCGGCGGCTGGGGCAGCCAGCTCGCGTCCGTCGGCCCGAAGCCGTACGACGGGGCGTCGGCCTCCCACGGGATCGGCACCCGGCAGCCGTCCCGGCCGCGCTCGGTGTGCCCGCTGCGCTTCCAGGTCGGGTCCTGGCGTGCCTCATCGGGCAGCGTGGTGTGCTCCGGCAGCCCCAGTTCCTCACCCTGGTAGAGGTAGGCGGAGCCGGGCAGCGCGAGCATCAGCAGGCTGGCCGCCCGGGCCCGGCGCAGGCCCAGCGCGGCGTCCGGCTGCGGGTCGTCCACGCCGACGCCGTTGGCCCGGCCGCCGGCGGTGCCGAGCCCGAGCCGGGAGGCGTGCCGGACCACGTCGTGGTTGGACAGCACCCAGGTGGTGGGCGCGCCGACGGAGTCGGTGGCCTCCAGCGAGCGGGTGATCACCGCGTACTGGGCCGGCGCGGTCCACGCGGCCAGCAGGTACTCGAAGTTGAAGGCCTGGTGCATCTCGTCCGGGCGCACGTACCGGGCCAGGCGCTCGGCCGGCTCCACCCACGCCTCGGCGACCAGGATCCGCTCACCGGGGTACGAGTCGAGCACCCGCCGCCACTCCCGGTAGATCTCGTGCACGCCGTCCTGGTCCCACATCGGCGGGCGCGGCTTGTCCACCTCGCTGCCGGAGAGGATCTCCTGCGGCTCCTGCCAGTCGGCCAGGTCGGCCTGCTTGATCAGGCCGTGCGCCACGTCCACCCGGAAGCCGTCCACGCCCCGGTCCAGCCAGAAGCGCAGCACGTCGAGGAACTCCTCGCGCACCTCCGGGTTGTCCCAGTTCAGGTCGGGCTGGCCGGAGTCGAACAGGTGCAGGTACCACTGCCCGTCGGGCAGCCGGGTCCAGGCGGGGCCGCCGAACACGCTCACCCAGTCGTTCGGCGCCTCGGCGCCGTCCGGGCCCCTGCCGTCGCGGATGACGTAGCGCTGCCGTTCCGGGCTGCCCGGCGCGGCGGCGACTGCCGCTTCGAACCAGCGGTGCGCGGACGACGTGTGGTTGGGCACCAGGTCGACGATCACCCGCAGCCCGCGGGCCTTCGCCTCGGCGATCAGCTTGTCGGCGTCGGCGAGCGTGCCGAACAGCGGGTCGACGTCGCGGTAGTCGGACACGTCGTACCCGGCGTCGGCCTGCGGGGACGGGTAGAACGGGGACAGCCAGAGCGCGTCGACTCCCAGCTCGGCGAGGTGGTCGAGCCGGGACGTGATGCCCGGCAGGTCGCCGATCCCGTCGCCGTCGGAGTCGGCGAACGAGCGCGGGTAGACCTGGTAGATGACCGCCTCGGTCCACCAGCCGGTGCCCGGGGCCTGCTGCGTCGCGTCGGTGTTCAGCGCCTTACTCCTGTCTGGGTGGTGCGGGACGAGCGAGTTCTTCAGTGTGCCCGGGGCGGCGCTGTCGATTCGCGCACCACCAGGCGAGTGGGCAGGATCACCGGGGGCGGTGTCCCGTCGTCGGTGTCGGCGCCGCGCGGGGCGGGCACCAGGCCCGGGTACGGCTCGGCGGCTCGTACGCCGAGCGGGTCGAGCAGGATGCGGGCGGCGAGCAGCCCCTGCTCGGCGGCCGGCTGGGCGATCGTCGAGAGCCCGAGCACGCCGGCCAGGTCGTGGTCGTCGATGCCCATCACGCTCACGTCCTCCGGCACCCGCAGCCCGGCGTCGCGCAGCGCGGTGATCGCACCCATCGCCATCTCGTCGCAGGCGGCGAAGATGGCCGTCGGCGGCTCGCCCCGGGCCAGCAGCTCGGTGGTGGCCCGGGTGCCCCCGTCGATGGTGAAGCGCGACTCGACGTCGAGGCTCGGGTCGGGCCGCAGCCCGGCGGCCCGCAACGCCTCCTGGTAGCCGCGCCGCCGGTCCAGGTGGGTGGTGAAGGCCAGTTCGTCGTCCGGGTCGCCGGAGATGTGCGCGATCCGGGTGTGGCCGAGGTCGAGCAGATGGCGGGTGGCGGTCCGGGCAGCGGCCACGTCGTCGATCCGGACGCAGGGCCACCCGGGCACCTCGCTGCCGGAGCTGATCGTCACGCCCGGCAGGTCCAGCTTCGTCAGCGCGTGCACGTCGGCCGCGCGCAGCGGGGTCGCGACCAGGATGATCGCGTCCACCCGCTTGTGCAGGCTCGCCGTGCGCAGCACCCGCTGCCGGGTCTGCTCCCGGCCGCCGAGGTTGTAGAGCAGCAGGTCGTAGCCGCTGTCCTGGAGGAATTCCTCGACCGCCTCGACCACGGTGCCGAAGAACCATCTGGTGATCCGGGGCACCACCACCGCCACGGTGCCGGTCCGGCCGCCGGCCAGGCGGCTCGCGCTGGGAGACACCGCGTACTGGAGCTGTTCGGCGGCGGCGAGCACCCGGCGGCGGGTCGCGGCCGAGACCGTCGGCAGGCCCCGCAGCGCCCGGGAGACGGTGGCCGTGGAGACCCCGGCCAGACGGGCGACGTCGTCAATCCTGGTCATCGTGAGCTCCCCGCTGTGACCCGGACCCCGCCGCCGGCCGTGCCGGCGGCGGGGCGCCGGATCAACCCTTGACGCTGCCGGCGAGCAGACCTCGCACGAAGAAGCGCTGGAGGGACAGGAACACGATCAGCGGTACGACGATCGACACGAACGCGCCGGCCGTCAGCCGCTGCCACTCGTTGCCGCGGGTGCCGGCCAGCTCCGCGAGCCGGACTGTCATCGGGGCGGTCTCGTCGCCGCCGCCGGCGAAGATCAGCGCGACCAGCAGGTCGTTCCAGACCCAGAGGAACTGGAAGATGCCGAACGCCGCCAGCGCGGGCGTGATCAGCGGCAGCACGATGGTGCGGAAGATTTTCGGGTGGGTGGCCCCGTCGACCCGGGCCGCCTCCATCAGGTCGCCGGGGAGCTGCGAGATGAAGTTGTGCAGCAGGAACACGGCGAACGGAAGCGCGAAGCAGGTGTGCGCGAACCACACCTGGGCGAACTTCTGCTCGTCGACCAGGTCCCACGCGGGGAGGATCTGCACCCCGGCGATGGTGACGCCGGTGGAGAAGAACCGCAGCAGCGGCACAAGGGCCATCTGCAACGGCACGATCTGCAGCGCGAAGATCCCGATGTAGACCCAGTCCCGCCCCTTGAAGTTCATCCACGCCAGCGCGTACGCGGCGAGCGACGCGAAGGCCAGCGGGAAGAGCACCGAGGGGATGGTGATCGCCAGCGAGTTGATGAAGTAGCTGGCCAGCTGCCCGGACGAGCCGCGGCTGAACAGCACCTCCTGGTAGTTCTCCAGCGTGATCTGCGGGTTGCTGAAGAACGTCCACCACCCGGTGGTCTTGATCTCGTTCTCCGGCCGGATCGAGGAGATGAACAGGCCGAAGGTCGGGATCGTCCAGAGCACCGCGATCACGATCGACACGAGCGTGGCGGTACGGCTGTTCAGGCGCTTGCGCACCCGGGCGCCCCGGGTGGTCGGCGCGGTGGCCTGGGCGCCGACTCCGACGGTGGGCGTGGCGGTGGTCATCTCAGCCCTCCCGCTGCTTGCGCAGGTTGCGGATCTGGTAGATCACGATCGGGATCACCAGGACGAACAGGAACACCGCCAGCGCCGAGCCCTGACCGTTCTCCTGGTAGCGGAACGCCTGGTTGTACATCTCGGTCGCGATCACGTTCGTGTCGTAGTTGCCGTTCGTGGCGGTCCGGACGATGTCGAAGACCTTGAGCGTCGCGATGGACAGCGTCACCACCACGACGATCAGCGCCGGCCGGATGCTCGGCATGGTGATCCGCCAGAACATCTGCCACGGGGTGGTGCCGTCCAGCCGGGCCGCCTCGACGATGTCGGCCGGGATGGCCTTGATCGCGGCGGAGAGCACCACCATCGCGAAACCGGCCTGGATCCACACCATGATCACGATGAGCAGGAACGTGTTCAGCGGCGAGTCCAGCAGCCACTGCTTCGGCTCGCCGCCCAGGCTCACCACGATCTGGTTGAGCAGGCCGATCTGGTCGCCCTCGCCCCGGTAGGCGTAGACGAACTTCCAGATGATGGAGGCGCCGACGAACGAGATCGCCATCGGCAGGAAGATCAGGGACTTGGCCACGGCCTCGAACCGGGCCTTGTCCACCAGGACCGCGTAGATCAGGCCGAACCCGGTGGCCACCAGCGGCACCAGGAGCACCCAGATCAGCGTGTTGATCAGGACCCGGACGATCGAGTCCTCGGCGAACATCCAGCGGTAGTTGTCCAGGCCCACCCAGTTGTTGCTGCCGGAGTCCATGAAGGAGAGCAGCGTGGTGCGGATGGCGGGGACCACCAGCCCGACGGCGAGCAGCAGCAGCGTCGGCAACAGGAAGAAGAACGCGAACGTGCCCTCGCGCTGCTTGCGCCGGCGGGGCAGCGGCGCGCCGCTCGCGGAGGCCGCGACCAGCTGCGCCTCCCGGCGCCGGGCGAAGAACGACGGCACCACGTCGAGAAGCAGGAGCAGCCCGCCCACCACCGCGACGAAGGCGATCAGCCCGTACATGAGCATGAGGAACTTCGGCTGCTCCGCCGCGAAGTCGAACTCCATCGACCCTCCCTCAAGGGTTCGGCTAGCAGAGGTGGCCCGGTCCGCGTCCGCGGACCGGGCCACCTGCTAGATCACTTCCAGCTGCCCTCGATGTCGTTCAGGACGGCGGTGGTGTCCTTGCCGTTGATCCAGGCCACCATGCCCTTCCAGAAGGTGCCGGCGCCGACCGCGGCCGGCATCAGGTCCGAACCGTCGAAGCGGAAGACCGTCTTCTCGTCCTGGAGGATGCCCACGGAGAGCTTGTCCACCGGGTTCGGGACGTTGTTCAGGTCCAGCTTCTTGTTCGCGGAGACCCAGTCACCGATCTTGGCGCGGCTGTTGGCGTACTCGCCGGAGGCCAGGTAGGTCTGCACCGCCTGGACCTCGGGACGGTCGGCGAAGGCCGCGACGAACTCGCCGCCGCCCAGCACCGGCTTGCCCTTCGACGGGTCGATGGCCGGGAAGTAGAACGCGAAGACGTCGCCGTCCTCGGCCACCTTGGTGCCCTCGGGCCACTGGTTGGCGTAGAAGGACGCCTGGCGGTGCAGCGCGCACTTGCCGGCGGTGATGGGCGTGCCGCCCTCCTGGAAGGAGGTGGTGGCGATGCTCTTCACGCCGCCGAAGCCGCCGTTGACGTACTTCTCGTTCTTCAGGATGCTGCCGGCCCGGTTGAGGGCGTCAGCCACCTGCGGGTCGTTGAACGGGATCTCGTGGGTGGTCCACTTGTCGTAGACGTCCGGGCCGCCGGTACGCAGCAGCACGTCCTCGATCCAGTCGGTGGCCGGCCAGCCGGTGGCGTCACCGGACTCGATGCCGGCGCACCACGGCTTGGTGCCGCTGGCCGCGATCTGGTCGGAGAGCTTGATCATGTCGTCCCACGTGGTGGGGACCGTCCAGCCCTTCTCCTTGAAGGTCTTCGGCGAGTACCACACGAAGGACTTCACGTTCGAGCCGAGCGGGGCACCGTAGAGCTGGCCGTTGACGGTGCTGTACTTCAGCCAGTCGGCGGAGTAGTTCTGCTCGGCCATCGCCTTGGTGTCGGCGCCGACCGGCTTGAGCTTGCCCGAGTCGAGAACCGCTTCAGCAGACCCGGCTGCGGGATGAAGGCGAGGTCGGGGGCGTTGCCGCCGTCCACCCGCACCGGCAGCTGCGCCTCGAACTCGCCGGAGCCCTCGTGGTCGATCTCGATGCCGGTGCAGTCCTCGAACTCCTTCCAGGACTGCTGGAGGCGCTCGTCCTCGATGTCACGGATCGAGGAGTAGATGGTCACCTTCTTGCCGTCGTGACCGTCGTACTTCTCATATGCGCCGCACTCGGCCGAGCCCGCGTTGCTGCTCTTCTTGTCGTTGCCGGTGCCGCAGGCGGCGACGCCGAGCGCCAGCCCCAGGACGCTGGCGACCGCGAGCGCCTGGCGCGATCTGGCAAACGCCATGCCGATCTCCTTCCTTGCCGGCGCGTGGGGGGATCGAACCCGCGCCGGTCCGATGGTCGTCCTCACATGTAAGCGCTTGCATCGTGCCGGGTCCACCCCTGGCCGGACACGGCCCGGTAACAATCCCGAAACCCTGACCACCGGTGATGGGTGCGCTCCCACGAATCTTCCCGGGAACGGAACTTTCTGTCAGGATGTCCGCATCGCATTGAAGACTTTCAACATTGGAGGCAGTGGATGCGTAAGCGATGGCTCGCCCTCGGGGCGAGCGCCGCGGTCCTGGCGGCGACCCTCGTACCGGCCGCGCCGGCGATGGCCGCCCCGACGTTCAAGGTCCCGTTCCCGTGCAACCAGTCCTGGTCCGGTCAGACCCGGACCAACCACAGCCCGGCCAACGCGATCGACTTCAACCGCACCGACGACCTGGGCGACCCGGTGGTCGCCAGCGCACCCGGCACTGTCGACGTGGTGACCAATCTCGGCGACACCAGCTACGGCAAGTACGTCCGGATCAACCACGGCGGCGGTCACACCACCTACTACGCCCACCTGAACGCCTTCAACGTCTCCGTCGGGCAGACCGTCGGCTACGGCCGGGTGATCGGGTACGTCGGCACGACCGGCGGCTCCACCGGCCCGCACCTGCACTACGAGCAGCGTCTCAACGGCAGCTCTGTGAAGATCAAGTTCAACGGCGTCCAGGCGCTCTACTGGGGCACCAAGACCTACACCAGTGACAACGGCTGCGGCGGGACGAACACCGGCGAGGGCACCGTCAACACGGCCGGCTCCCCGCTGACGGTCCGCTCCGGCCCCGGCACCGGCTACAGCTCGGTCGGCACGGTGGCCGACGGGGCGAAGGTGACCATCCAGTGCCAGACCAGCGGCACCAGCGTCACCGGCACCTACGGCACCAGCTCGATCTGGGACCGGATCGGCTCCGGCCGGTTCATCTCCGACGCGTACGTCTACACCGGGTACGACGGCTACATCCCGGGCGTACCCCGCTGCTGAACCCGGCGGGCGCGGGGGCGAGCGGCTCCCGCGCCCGTACCGGTCAGGAGTTCAGCCGCCACACCGCGAAGTTCAGCGCGGACGCGAACGTCACCCAGGCCCAGTACGGCAGCATCAGCAGCGTGGCCGGCCGGGAGACGCGCCGGAACAGGGCCACCGTCACCCCGATCGCCAGCCACATCAGCACGATCTCGGCGAACGCCAGCCCGTACGCCCCGGCGCCGAAGAACAGCGGGGTCCAGATCGCGTTCAGCACGAGCTGCACGACCCAGGCCCAGAGTGCGGGGCCGAAACCGACCCGCCGCCAGATCAGCCAGCCGGCGATCGCGATGAGCACGTAGAGCACGGTCCAGACCGGGCCGAACAGCCACGACGGCGGCGCCCAGGCGGGCTGCTCCAGGCCCTGGTACTCGGCGGAGGTGCCCTGGACACCCAGCCCGCCGATCGCGGCGGCGGCGAAGGTGGCGGCGCCGAAGCCGAGCAACGCCAACCACTGGCGGGCTCCGGCGGTGCGCCGGGTGACACTCTGCGACATCTCCATGGCCGAGATGTTTCCGCTCGACCGGCCCGGCAAACGCCCGGGCGCCGCCGGACCCGGACGCGGAAAAGCCGGAGTCACCCGGCCCGGACGTTCCGGTCCGGCAGGACGGAACACCCGGGCCCGGCGACCCCGGCGGGTACGAGAACCGCTGTTACGTGTTGAAGATGCTGACGCCACCCGGGCCGACCAGCAGGCCGACGACGATGAGGACGATGCCCCAGAGGATCTGCCGGCGGAACAGGGCGAGAATTCCGGCGACCACCAGTACGACTGCGAGAATCCAGAGAATCAGCTCCATGTCGGCTGGATACCCGTGCGCCCGATACCGGAAACCTCCCGCTCAGTCGAGCTGATCACCGCCCAGGTGGAAGACGCTGTACGCCTGTTTGATCACCGGGTGGGCCACGTTGCGGACCCGGACCCCGCCCGGTGTGGTACCGCGCTCGGTGCCGTGGTGGGCGTGCCCGTGCAGCGCCAGCGCGGTAGGTGCGGAGTCGATCGCCTGACCGAGCTGGTAGCAGCCGAGGAACGGGTAGATCTCCAGCGGCTCGCCGGCGAGCGTGTCCGGTACGGGGGAGTAGTGGGTGAGCGCGACGAGCGCGTCGCAGTCCAGCGAGAGCAGCGCGTCGGTCAGCGCGTCGGCGCTCTCCCTGGTGGTCCGCACGAACGCCTTCATCTCCGGCTCCCCGAAGTCGCTGGCGCACCGCCCGGCGAACCCGCCGCCGAACCCCTTCACGCCCGCGACCCCGAGCCGTCCGCCGGGGGTGTCCACCACGACGCCGGTGCCCTCCAGCACCGTGATCCCGGCGTCCTCCAGCACCTTCACCACCTGCGGCACCTCGTCGCACTGGTGGTCGTGGTTGCCGAGCACGGTGATCACCGGTACGCCGAGGTCGCCGAACTCCCGGGCCACGCACCGCGCCTCGGCCTCGGTGCCGTGCCGGGTCAGGTCACCGGCGAGCAGGAGCACGTCGGCGCAGCCGGGCAACTCCTCCAGCGCGGGGCGGAACCGGCCCACCACGTCCTCGTCCAGATGCACGTCGCCCACGGCGGCGATCCGGATCACCATCGAACCTCCCTCACGGCAACTCCTCGACCTGGGTGGGCGCCTGCGTGCGGATCACCCCGATGTCGCTCGTCACGTGGGTGCCCGGGAAGCGCTCGGCCACCCGCCGCAGGATCTCCTCCCGCCGGTGCGGGCTCTCCACCTCGCCGTAGAGCACCAGCCCGTTCTCCCGCCGCACCACCGTGATGCCCTGCTCGGCCACGGTCGGGTCCTCGGCCAGCATGCTCTGGATCTCCGCCTCGACGTACTCGTCGGGGGGAACGTCGCCGGACAGTCCGGTCACAGGGTCTCCCTTCCTCCGGACGCGCCGCCGGGCAGCACGTCCAGCCGGTCGAGCAGCACCAGGAACGCCTCCGCGTACGGCGAGTGCTGCGTCTCCTTCCGTACCCGTTCCCAGTCGATCTGTTCCCGCAGCGAGCGGGCCAGCGGCAGGGCGCGGGCGAAGTCGCAGTAGTGCTGGGAGAAGCTGAGCAGCTTGTGCACCATGAGCTGGCTGGCCGAGAGCACCGGCATGTGGATCGCGTCGACCGGGCGCACGATCGTGTCGGCGAACGTCTCCTCGGTCACCGGCGTCTCCACCGGCCGGTGGATCAGGTCCACCATCCGGTCCTCGTCGTAGACCTTGACCAGCCAGTCCTCCGGCGGGCGCTCGGCGGTGAAGCCGGCCTCGACCAGCGCCTCCAGCGCCCGGTCGACGTCCACCTCGCGGAGCAGGAAGTCCACGTCGTGGTCGCTGGAGTGACCGCCGTGCGCGTACACCGCGAAGCTGCCACCGAGCGCGAACGGGATCTCGGACTGTTTGAGCACGGCGGCGACCTTCTTCAGCGTGTGCACCAGGGTCTCGTCCCCGCGCTCGGCCATCTGCGGCTCCCTCGTCGTCATGTGGGCGGTGGGACCACGATGCGTACCCGGCGGACGCTCCGGTCACACCTGTTGCGGCGCGATCGGCCCGCCAGGGCAGGAAAGCGACATACGGGCCGGTGTGAGCATCGGTCGGATAACCTCGGGAGGGTGGCCAGCTCACTGCGGACGCGGCGGGGCAGGGCCCGACTGCGCACCGTCGCCCTGATCGGCATCGACGGCTCAGGTAAGACCACCCAGGCCCACCGGCTCGCCCAGGCGCTCACCGCGGCCGGCCGTCCCGCCACGTACCACCGCAACGCCGGTGGCCGACGCTGGCTCGGCCGTATCGCCCAGCGGGTCGGCCGTCCGGACGCGCAGCGGCTCGTCGGGCGCGACGGCCTGCTCGTGGTCGAGTCGGTGCTGCGATGGTTGGCCATCGCGCTCGCGCTGCTCAGCTGTCTGGTGACCGGGCGTACCGCGGTGATGGACAGGTGGTCCGCCTGCCAGTACGCCAGCATCCGGGCACACGGCGGGCAGCGGTGGGAGCGGCTGGCCCGGGCCGGGTACCGGATCTTCCCGGCGCCCCGGGTGACGTTCCTGCTCACCGTCGACCCCGCCGAGGCGTACCGGCGGATCGAGCGGCGCGGCACCGACCACGAGACCATGGAGTGGCTGACCGCCGCGGCCGCCGCGTACCGGGACCTGCCGGAGTACGGCAGCTTCGTGGTGGTGGACGGCAACGGCCCGCCGGAGGAGGTGGCCCGCCGGATCCGGGCGCACCTGAGCGAGTGGCTGCCCGACGACCCGTCAGCCGGTCCCGGCCCGGCTCCGGCCGGCCCGGCTCCGGCCGGCCCGCGCCGCCCGGTCGGTGGCGCCGGGCGGGACGGGCCGGTGCCGGTTCAGGCCCGCCCGTAGACCGGGACGCTCGCGCCGCTGGTGGGCGCGGACTCGGGGGAGGCCAGGAAGCGGATCACCTCGGCGATCTCGGCCGGCGGCACCCAGCGCCCGTGGTCGGCGTCGGGCTGGGCGGCGCGGTTGGCCGGGGTGTCGATGACGCTCGGCAGCACGGTGTTGCACCGCACGCCGCGCTGCCGGTACTCGACCGCGACCGTCTCGGCGAACGCCCGCACCGCGGCCTTCGCGGTGGCGTAGCCGGAGGCGCCGGGGAACGGCGTGACCGCCGCCCGGGCCGAGACGCAGACCACCGCGCCGTCGCCGGACGCCATGAGGTGCGGCAGCGCCGCGTGGGTGACCAGGTACGTCGGGCGCAGGTTGAGCCGCAGCATCCGCTCGAAGTCCTCGACCGGGGTCTCGTGCACCAGGGCGCCGGCGGCGTACCCGCCGACGAGGTTGACCACCGCGCGCAGCGGCGCGGCCGGTTCGGCGGTCGCGGCCTCGACCGCCCGCGCGGCCCCCTCGGGCGTCAGCAGGTCGGCCACGACCCGGACCGGGCCGTCGTCCGTCCCGGGCTCCCGCTGGGGTACGACCACCCGCCAGCCCGCGTCGAGGAAGGCGGCGGTGACCGCGCCGCCGAGCCCACCCGTGCCTCCGGTCACCAGCACCGTGCGTTCCGTCATGGACACACGCTAGCCAACCGCCCTGCCGACGGACCGGTGGGCCGTCCGGCCCGTCCGGTCGAGGCCGACCAGGCAGGCCCCGCCGCGCGACGGCGGACCGGCACGTCGGGCGGCAGGAGTGACTCGACCGGAGCGGATGAGGCGGCGGGGCTGCGACAATGGGATCCTTGGCCCGGGGGCGGGCACGGAAGACGGTAAATTTCCCGATACGCGGTGTCATGGTTGACGCTCACGCCGTGTGAAAGTAAGTTTCATCCGTGGCGAAGAGCTCGAAGATTTCTGCGAGTCACGAGCCCGGTGGACTGATCGTCCACATCAGCGGCCTGCTGCCCTCGCTGTCCCCGGCCGAACAGCGGGTGGCCCGGCTGGTCGTCGCCGATCCGGCGGACGCGGCCCGGCGTACGATCACCGACCTCGCCACCGCCGCCGAGACGTCCGAGGCGACAGTGATCCGCTTCTGCCGCTCGGTCGGCATGGACGGCTACCCCCAGCTGCGGATCCGGCTCGCCGCCGAGGCCGCCCGCCGGATCGAGCCGCCGGACGCGCGGGTGGTCGGCGGCGACATCCCGCCGGGTGCCGACCTCGCCCAGATCATCGCCACGATCGCGTTCAACGACGCCCGGGCCGTGGAGGAGACCGCCGAGCAGCTCGACCCGGCGGTCTGCGAGCGAGTGGTCGAGGCGATCGGCGCGGCCGGCCGGATCGACGTCTACGGCGCGGGCGCCAGCGGCTTCGTCGCCTCCGACTTCCAGCAGAAGCTGCACCGCATCGGCCGCATCGCGTTCTACTTCCCGGACGTGCACACCGCGCTCACCTCCGCCGCCCTGCTGGGCCGCGGCGACGTGGCGGTCGGCATCTCGCACACCGGCACCACGTCCGACGTCATCGAGGTGCTGGAGCAGGCCCGGGCGCGCGGTGCCACGACAGTGGCGCTGACCAACTTCCCGCGCTCGCCGATCACCGAGGTCGCGGACCACGTGCTCACCACTGCCGCCCGGGAGACGACATACCGCTCCGGCGCGACCGCCAGCCGACTGGCCCAGCTCACGGTGGTCGACTGCCTCTTCGTCGGTGTGGCCGCCCGCAGCCGGGCCCGGACGAAGAAGGCCCTGGAGGCCACCGCCGAGGCGGTCCAGTCGCACCGGGTCGGCCCCGGGCGGAGGCGGGGATGACGGCGGGTCGGGTGGAGCGGGACGGCGTGGCGGCGGTGCGACCGGTGGTGCGCGTCGGCGCGCCGACCGAGCGGCGCAACCCGCACAGCGTCGACCTCGACCTGATGTCCACCCGGGACGTGCTCACCGTGATCAACGAGGCGGACCGGCGGGTGCCGGCCGCGGTCGCCGCGGTGCTGGACGAGATCGCCGAGACGGTCGACCTGGCCGTGGCCGCGCTGCGCGACGGGCACCGTGTGCACTACTTCGGGGCCGGCACCTCCGGTCGCCTCGGCGTGCTGGACGCGGCCGAACTGGCGCCGACGTTCAACTCGCCGCGGCACTGGTTCTGCTCGCACCTCGCCGGCGGCCCGGACGCGATGTGGCGGGCCGTCGAGGACGCCGAGGACGACGAGCGCGGTGGCGCCGCCGACGCCGCCGAGTGCGTACGCCACGGCGACCTCGTGGTGGGCCTGGCGGCCAGCGGGCGCACCCCGTACGTCCTCGGGGCGCTCGCCGCGTCCCGGGCGCAGGGGGCCGGTACGGTGCTGCTCTGCGCGAATCCGGAGGCCGAGGCCGCCGCGTCGGTGGACGTCTTCATCGGGGTGGACACCGGGCCGGAGGTGGTCACCGGGTCGACCCGGATGAAGGCCGGCACGGCGCAGAAGCTGGTGCTCAACACGTTCTCCACGGCCGTGATGGTGCGTCTGGGCCGGGTCTACTCGAACCTCATGATCGACATGGTGGCGACCAACGCCAAACTGCGCGGCCGCATGATCTCGATTCTCATGGAGGCCACCGGCTGCGCCGAGGAGGTGTGCCGGGTCGCCCTGCGGGAGGCCGACGGCGACCTCAAGACCGCGCTCGTCGCGCTCGTCTCCGGCGCCGAGGTGCCGGCCGCCCGGGCCGCGCTGGCCCGCTCCGCCCACCAGGTACGCGGCGCGCTCGAACTGCTCGCCTCCTGACCGTCCGGCCCGCCCGCGGGCCGGCCCCGTACCGCCGATCCACCCGCCCGGCGCATCCGCCAGGCGGGTGCGACGCGTATCACGTGCAGGGAGGGGACGACTCCTCCCGCACGGATTGTTCAACGAGGCGGAGGGTAATCCTTGAGCACGGCTGAACCGACCGGTCCGCAGGCGCGTATCTCGCAGTGACCAGGATCGCAACGACTCGGTGACGCGGCTCGCTGTGTTCATGGAACAGGCAATGGTGCCATTCCATGGGCGAACGGCGATTTCGCAGCTCCGGTGTGCGCCGAAAACGGCGCCCGCGAGCCGCCCGAACCGGGCCGGTAACAGGAAACATGGACCGGGCTCTCAGCTACTACTCAGGCATTCGTGACAGTTTCGACTCACGACATGGAATCCCCGACGCGTCACATCTGTTGTGTAGGTGTCAGCACCTACGGGCACAGCGGAGGTTACGGGGAGGGCTGATGAACGTGGGGATGGCAAGGAACCGGGCAACCGGCGCGAGCGAGGGGACCGTGGCAATCGTGGACAAGAACATCGGCATGCGTACCGACGAGGTCGCCGAGGAGCGGGACCTGGTCGGCGTCTACCTGCACGAGATCTCCCGGACGCCGCTGCTCGACGCCGCCCGGGAGGTCGACCTCTCCAAGGCGATCGAGGCGGGCCTCTACGCCGAGCACCTGCTCGACGAGGATCGGATCCCCGACGGCGTCGACCGGGAGGACCTGGAGCGGCTGGTCGCCGAGGGTGAGCGCGCGAAGGACCTGTTCATCCGCGCGAACCTGCGACTGGTCGTGTCGATCGCCCGGCGCTACGTGCGCTCCGGGATGCCCATGCTGGACCTGATCCAGGAGGGCAACACCGGCCTGGTCCGGGCGGTCGAGAAGTTCGACTACGAGCGGGGCTTCAAGTTCTCCACCTACGCGACCTGGTGGATCCGTCAGGCCATCAGCCGGGCGATCGCCCAGCAGGAGCGGACCGTACGGCTGCCCGTGCACCTGGTCGAGGACGTCAACCGGATGCGCAACGTGGCCCGGCAGCTCACCCGTGAGCTGGGCAGCGACCCGGAGCCGGAGCAGATCGCGACCGCGCTCGGCGTGACCGTCGAGCGGGTCAACGAGCTGGTCCGCTGGTCGCAGGACACCGTCTCGCTGGACACCCCGGTGGGTGACGACGGTGACACCAACCTCGGTGACCTGGTCGCCGACAGCGACGCGCCGTCGCCCGAGGAGATCGTGCTGACCGGCCTGGAGCGGCAGCGGATCGAGGGCCTGCTCAACCACCTCGACGACCGTTCCGCCGGCATCATGCGGGCGCGGTACGGCCTTGAGGACGGGCGGGAGCACTCGCTGACCGAGGTCGCGTCGCGGTTCTCGCTGTCCCGCGAGCGCATCCGCCAGCTGGAGATCCAGGCTCTCGGCCGGCTGCGTGAGCTGGCTCGCGCGGAGGGGCTCCAGGCGGCCTGACCTGGTAACAATGAACGGCGAACGGCCGGCGTCCGACAGGGGGACGCCGGCCGTTCGCCGTCTTCGCGGTGCTCAGACCCGGCCGTAGCCGGCGATCGTCATGATGTTCATGCCGCGCTTGCTGACGTTGCGTCCGGCGCTGGGCGCGTCGATGATCTGGCCGTTGCCGACGTAGAGCGCCACGTGCCCGAGCCCGGAGTAGAACACCAGGTCACCCGGTTGCAGCTGGCTGCGGCTGATCCGCGTGGTGGCCCCCCACTGCTGCGCCGCGCTGTGCGGCAGCGACTTCCCGGCCGCCCGCCAGGCGGCGAGCGTCAGGCCGGAGCAGTCGTAGCTGCCGGGGCCGTCCTGGGCGTAGCCGTAGGGCTTGCCGACCGCGCCGTAGGCGTACCGCACCGCCGTGCCGGCGTCGCCGGAGACGGCCGGCGGCTTGCCCGCCGAGCTGGGGTTGCCGGGTGCCTCGGTGGCCCGCCCGTACGCCTTGCGCCGCATCTCGTAGAGGTCGGACAGGTCCGCCTCGATCCGCGTCTTCGCGGACTTGAGCTGCTTGGCCTGCGCCGCCTCCCGGGCGAGCGTGACGTCCAGCGCGGTCTTCTGGTCGATCAGCCGCTTCTGGTCGGCGGTGAAGCTGTTGATGGTGCGCTGCCGCTGGCGGGTGAGCTGGTCGAGCGTGCCCAGCCGCTCCGGCAGGGTGGCCTGGCCGCCCGGGTCCAGCAGGGCCGCCGCGGTGCGCATGCCACCGGTCTTGTACGCCGTCGCGGCCAGCACGCCCACGTCGGCGCGGCTGCGTTCGGCCTGTTCCTGCAGCGGCCCGATCCGGGCCTCCAACTTGGCCGCGGTGGCCTTGTTGGTCTTGATGTCCTCGTTGAGCTTGTTGTAGGACTCGACGATTCGCTCCAGCTCAGTCGAGGACTTCTCGATCTGCTTCGTCAGCTCGGCGGGGGTCGGCTCGGCCCGGGCCACCTGCGCCGGGGCGAGCAACGCGGCCGAGAGGCCGGCCACCGCCAGCGAGCGGAGCAGCATCCGTAAGGACGACAAGAGCGGAAAGCTCCTCTCCCACCGGTCGCCGGGCGCGTTCGCGACCCGGCGACACCGGCCCGGGGCCGTCCGGGTGGACGGCTGTCGACCGGGCCGACCTGGACAACCTAACCCGTGATCGCAGTAGTCGGGAGTTCAAGCAGGGGCGAAAGTTGGCAAAGTGGCGGAAAGTGATGAGGGGGAACCGGTGGGTGGATGAGGCGACTCGCCCGATTCGTCGTTCTGGGCGGATGTCGCCAGGCAGCGCCAGGCAAAGTCATGACAAAGACGGAAATCGTTCTCTGTTTCCGGCGGGCAGGGCCGGGCCGATGCCCCCCGCGACCGCCGAAACCCCGAGGTCAGGTGGCGCGAGGCCAACACAATGAAGCCCGGACGGGAAATCCCACCACGGGATCCCTGCTCCCGGGAGGCCGCCGTGCAGACCGACCGCTCCGCCGCCCAGCCGCCCCGCTCGCCGCGACCGGCCGCGCCCAGGCTGCTCTACGCCCGGCCCGGCATCGTCGTCACCGCCGAGCGTTTCACCGTCGGCCGCAACAGCTGGCCGGTGGCTGAGATCACCCAGCTCCGGACCGACCGCGGGCCGCACGACCGGCTCGCGATCCGGGCGGTCGCCGTGTCCGCCGCGATGATCGCCGCGGTCGGCCTGCTGCTCGGCTTCACCGGCGGCCTGCACCGGCTCACCGCCGGGGCGTACCTCATGCTCGGCGCGGTCGGGCTGGTGCCGCTGCTGCTCGTGCTGATCGGCGACCGCGTGCGGCCCCCTTCGCACGAGCTGTGGGGACGGGTGCGCGGCACCGAGGTGCTGCTGTTCAGCAGCGACGACGAGCGGCAGTTCGGCCAGGTCGCCCGCGCGCTGGGGCGGGCCCGGGAGGCGGCGCGGCTGGGCGGCTGGGCCGACCCGCCGGCGGCCGAGCCGTGGCGGCCGGCCCGGTGAGACGCGGTCAGCCCGCGACCGGCTCCGGCGTCCGCGGCCGGGCCTCGGCGGCCACCCAGTGGCTCACCCGCCGCTCGGCGTAGAACGAGACGAACGGCACGGTGCCGGCGAGCATCACCAGCAGCATCCGCTTCAGCGGCCAGTTCGCCCGGCGCGACAGGTCGAACGTGAGCGCCAGATAGAGCATGTACAGCCAGCCGTGCGCCACGCCGACCACGGCCACCACGCTCGGGTTGTCGAAGCCGTACTTCAGCGGCATGCCGATCAGGACCAGCACCACGAGCGCCACGCCCACGATCCAGGCGATCACGCGGTACCGGGTAAAGGCTCCGCCCACCGTCGTCCGTCCTTCCGCACCGGCCTCAGCCGGGATAGTCGCCGGGCCGGGCGCCCGGATTGGCGTTCAACCAGGATAGGTAGCTGTTGTACGCGGCCAGCTCGGCGTCGTCCGCCCCGTCGGCCGGGGCGGACGGCGCCCGCACGACGCGCACCGGCCGGCGTACCGCCGGGGTGCCGGCGGTCACCGACGGCGCGAGAGCGTCCGACGGCGCGGGTCGGTCCGACGGCGCGGGACCGGCCGACGCCGCCGGGTCCGCCGACGACGCCGGGTCGGCGGCGCGCAGCGTCTGGCGGACCTCACGCCACCAGACGAAGATCACGAAACCGGCGAAGACCGGCCACTCGATCGCGTAACCGAAGCTGATCGCGTTCCCCCCGGCGGCGCGGGTGACCTGCCACCAGCCCATGCCGAGGCAACCCGCCACGAGCACGACCATGGCCACGTGGCGGACGATCCACGCCGGTGTCCAGAGCCGATTCATGCCAACGAGAGTACCGGGGCCGCCGGTCGTCTCCGACACGGCGTCGTAGTCCGGGCGGGGTTTGGTGACACGCCCGCTGGGCATCCGAACAGGTGCCAACCCGAACGAGACGAGGGGGCGACGATGACCGAATCGGTACGCCGGGACGCGAGCCCGGAACAGCGGGTCGCGGAGTGGGACGGCGACCACGCCCGTACCGTCGACGCGGACGGCGAGCAGCTCGGGGTGGACCCGGTGGAGCTGGGTGACGACGACCTGGTCCGGGAGATGCAGAGCCTGCACCGCACCCGGCTGGACACGCTGCGGCACGCCACCGACTCGGCGCTCGCCAACCACCTGCGGCGCACCGCCGAACTGGAGACGGAGTACCTGGCCCGGCACCCCGGCCGGGAGGTCGACCCGAGCCGGCTGCGGGACGCCTGATGGCCAGCCACGCCGAGCGCGGCATGTCCGCGCCGCCGGAGGTGGTGTTCAACACGGCCACCGATCCCGACCGCTCCTCGGCCTGGCTGCCCGAGCGGCTGCGCAGCTCCGGCACATGCCGGGTCGAGGTCGTCGACGCCGACGACATGCGGGCCCGGTGGAGTGCCGCGGACTGGTCCGCCGAGATCGACGTGGAGCCGGCCGGCGCGGGCGGCGCCCGGGTGCGGCTGGACCTGGCCGGGCCGGACCACGACCTGGCCGACGAGATCCTGGCCAACCTCGACCGCGAGGTGGCCGACAACCTGACCGCCGGTTGAGCCCGGCCCGCACGACGAGCACGAGGAGGCCGGGTTGACCGGGAGTGGCCTGAAGCAGAAGGTGGCGCGCCTGCGCCAGGCGTACGCACCGCACGAGCACCGGCCGCTGGAGGGCTACCTGAAGGCGATGGGCACGTACGCCGGTGTCACAGCCGCGCTCGTCGGCCTGGTCCGCGCGACCGGCCGGCCGGTGCCCGAGCGGCCCACGCCCGCGGACGTGGTGCTGCTCTCGATCGCCACGCACAAGCTCAGCCGGCTGCTGTCCAAGGACGCGATCACCAGCCCGCTGCGGGCGCCGTTCACCCGCTACGACCACCCGATCGGCAGCGGCGAGGTGATGGAGCAGGTCCGCGACGAGGGCAGCCCGACCCGGCACGCGCTCGGCGAGCTGGTGAGCTGCCCGTTCTGCCTGGCGGTCTGGGTGGCCACCGGGCTCACCGGCGGCTTGGTGCTGGCGCCCCGGCTGACCCGGCTGGTCGCCACCGCGCTGACCGCGGTGGCCGCCTCCGACTTCCTCCAGATGGGGTACGCGGTCGCCCAGCAGGCGGCCGAGGGCGGTCGCCACGAGGCGTGACCCGAGGACACGAAAGGGGGCCGGCGCGCGCCGGCCCCCTTTTCCGTGTCTCCCACGGTCAGGTGGGGGTGGTGCCGTGGTCCTCGCCGGCCCAGCCGCGCGACGCCTCCGGCTCCCGCTCGTCCTCGTCCTCCCCGGTGACGACGTCCCGGTCCACAGCGGTGCGCTCGTGCTCGTTGGCGAAGTCCGGCTCCGGCAGCGTGTCGACGCCCTCCGGGGGCTGGCCGAGCGCCGCCAGGTGCTCGTGGTCGGGGTTGCGATCGGTCATCTCGCGTCCTCTCGGTCTTCCGGGGGCTCAGGCGACCGTGCCGCCCAGCAGATCCGCCGCCTCGTCCGCCGCGTACTCGCCCTGGGGGAGTGCGGCGATCCGGGTGAGCAGCTCCGCGGGGAGTTCGGCGGCCACCGCCCGGCGGTAGATGTCCGCCTGGGTGATCCGCTCCTGGCCGTGGTAGATGTCGTCGAGCAGGTCGTCGAGCGGCCTGGTGTCGGGCTGCTCGGTCACGGGCGCGTCATCGGTCACGCCGACCACCTACCCGGCACCGAACCGGTCAAACTCGCCCCAACCCCGCTCAGGCCGGTGCCGGGAGCGTGGCCCGGCGGGCCCGCACGGCCTGGGCGAGGTGGTCGAGGACCTCGGCGGTGGCGTCCCAGCCGATGCAGGCGTCGGTGACCGACTGGCCGTACGCCAGCTCCCGGGTCGGGTCCAGGTCCTGCCGGCCCGGCACCAGGAAGCTCTCCAGCATGATGCCGGCGATCCCGCGCTGGCCGGCGGCGAGCTGCGCGGCCACGTCGGCGGCGACGAGCGGCTGGTTGCGGTGGTCCTTGCCGCTGTTGGCGTGGCTGGCGTCGACCACCACCCGCTCCGGCAGGCCCGCGGCCCGCAGCAGTTCCAGCGCCCCGGCCACCGACTCCGCGTCGTAGTTCGGCCGGCCGCCCCCGCCGCGCAGCACGAGGTGCCCGTCCGCGTTGCCCCGGGTGTGCATGATCGCCGGGGTGCCGGAGACGTCGATGCCGGGGAAGACGTGCGGCACCCCGGCGGCCCGGATCGCGTCCACGGCGGTGGCGATGCTGCCGTCCGGGCGGTTCTTCATGCCGATCGGCATGGACAGCCCGGAGGCGAGCTGCCGGTGCACCTGGCTCTCCACCGTCCGCGCGCCGATCGCGCCCCAGGCCACCGTGTCCGCGATGTACTGCGGGGTGATCGGGTCGAGGAACTCGCAGCCCACCGGCAGGCCCAGGCGCAGCACGTCGAGCAGGAGCGCCCGCGCGGTACGCAGACCCGTGTTCACGTCGCCGGAGCCGTCCAGCGCCGGGTCGTTGATCAGGCCCTTCCAGCCCACCGTCGAGCGCGGCTTCTCGAAGTAGACACGCATCACCACGAGCAGGTCGTCGGCGACCCGGGCGGCGGCCTCGCGCAGCCGGCCCGCGTACTCCAGGGCGGCGGCCGGGTCGTGCACGGAGCAGGGGCCGACGACGACGAGCAGCCGGTCGTCGTCGCGGTCCAGCACCCGGCCGACGGCACGGCGGCCCGCCACGACGGCCTCGGCCAGCGGGGTCTCGAGCGGCAGGTGGTGGTGCAGCAGGGCCGGGGTGGTCAGCGGCACCACACGGTCGATGCGCTGGTCGATGACCCGATGGGCGTCCTGGGACGTGGTCACGGTGGGGATTCCTTCCGCCGACCGTGCCCCCGTGCCGGGTCCGGGGGATCGAGCCGGCTGCTCGCATACGAAAGGGCAGGGAAATCGATCCCTGCCCGCCGGCTCGAAGAGGTGGTGACGTCAGCTCATGGTCGAGTCACCGGCTCCTCCAGCCGGCTGCCTAAACCATCGATACGACCGCGTCACGTCGGCCAGCGTACCCGACGCGCGGCGGAAAGCCCGCTGTCGTTCCGAAGTGCGGAACGCGGGGTATGTGATCGGCATGACCACGAGCCACGACCCGAGCGACCAGGAACGGATCGAGTCCCGAGCGCATCTGCTGCCGGAGGAGGCGGCGGCCGGCAGCGACGACGCGGAGGCGCAGGCCGACGCGATCCTCACCGAGTCCGACATCCGCGAGGCGGACCAGAACGCCGCCCCCGACACGGTGCTGGAGCACCGAACCTCCGAGCAGACCGTCACCCCCGTCGAGCCGCCCGACTGAGCCCGGCACCCCGGGCCCGGCGGGAACCCCGGTAACTGTCGTCCCGCAGCCGGGCCAGCGGGCCGGCCAGACGCAACCCCGGCGGCACGTTGCCGATCGGATCGAACGCGAGCGCGGCGTCCTCGGCGGCGCCGCGCTCGTCGTCGAGGCGTACCTCGCCGAACGGCCGCCACCGGCCCACCGCCGAGGCGACCGCCAGCACCAGCCGGGGCTCGTCGCCGGCCACCGCCGCGCCGGCCTCGGCCAGGCCGCGACCCAGGTCGGGTGACTCCGGGTCGGCCAGCACGGCCAGGAACAGCCGCCGCCCGCCGGCCCGGAACGGCATGATCGACGTGTACGTCCCGGTGAAGCGCCGCCGGGGCAGCGGCAGGTTCCGCAGCACCGGCGCGGCGGCGCTGGAACTCCACAGCAGGTCCACCGGCGGCTCCGGATCGCGGTGCAGCCGTACCGCCACGCCCAGCACGTCCGGCCAGCCACCCGGCGTCGGCACGCCCTTGGACAGGCGGATCGTGGCCGGCCACCGGCCCGGCAGGTCGAGCAGCGGCACCCCGGTCGGCGGTCCCGGCGTACCCCAGATCCGGGTCTCGCCGGCGAACGTGCGCCCGGCCGGGTGCAGCAGCCGGGCGTGCCGGAGCCGGGCCAGCGCGGCGGCGGCGCGCTCGACGACGGAGGGTGTGGTGGCGGCCATGCCCGCACGGGTACCCCGGCGCGCACCGACGATGCTCCGGCGCGCGTGTCACCTTTCCGCCTCCGAGATCGGATAGCGTCGTCTCATGCCCGACAGCGGTTTCCCCTGGCCGATCGAGACGACCCGACTGGACAACGGCCTGCGTGTGGTGGTGAGCGAGGACCGCACCGCCCCGGCCGTGGCGGTCAACCTCTGGTACGACGTGGGCTCACGCCACGAACCGGCGGGACAGACCGGCTTCGCCCACCTCTTCGAGCACCTCATGTTCGAGGGCTCGGTGAACGTGGCGAAGACCGAGCACATGAAGCTGATCCAGGGCGCGGGCGGCTCGCTCAACGCGACCACCAACCCGGACCGGACCAACTACTTCGAGACGGTCCCGGCCGAGCACCTGGAACTGGCGCTCTGGCTGGAGGCCGACCGGATGGGCGGGCTGGTGCCGGCGCTGACCCAGGAGACGCTGGACAACCAGCGTGACGTGGTGAAGAACGAGCGCCGTCAGCGCTACGAGAACGTGCCGTACGGCGACGCGTGGCTGCGGCTGCTGCCGCTGCTCTACCCGCCGGGCCACCCGTACCACCACGCGACGATCGGGTCGATGGCCGACCTGAACGCCGCCGACCTGGCCACCTTCCAGGAGTTCCACAGCACGTACTACGCGCCGAACAACGCGGTCCTCACGGTGGTCGGCGACACAGAGGCGGCGGAGGTGTTCGCGCTCGCCGACAAGTACTTCGGCGGCCTCGCCGCGCGCGCCGAGATCCCGGCCGCGCCGGACGGCCGCACGGTGCCGGCCACCGGCCGCCCGGCGGTGGAGACGGTCACCGCCGACGTGCCCGCCCCCCGCGTCTACGTCGCGCACCGCACCCACCCGTTCGGCACCCAGGGGTACGACGTGACGACGGTGCTGGGCACCGTGCTCGGCAGCGGGCGGGGCAGCCGCCTCTACCAGCGGCTCGCCGACGGTGAGCGGATCGCCCAGCCGGACCTGGTCGGCGCGTACGGGGTGGACCTGGCGCACGCGCCCGCCCCGCTGATCGCCACCGCCACGGCCCGCCCCGGGGTGAGCGCCGAGCGGCTGCGCGACGGGCTGGCCGAGGTGGTCGACGAGCTGGCCACAGTGCCGGTGACCGCCGCCGAGCTGGACCGCGCCAAGGCGCTGCTGAGCACCATGTGGTGGCGGCAGATGTCCACTGTCGACGGGCGGGCCGACACGCTCGGCCGGTACGCCACCCAGTTCGGCGACCCGGCCCGCGCGGCCGACCGGTTGCCGGCCTGGCTCGCGGTGACCGCGGAGCAGATCGCCGAGCAGGCCGCCGAGCTGCTCGGCGCCGCCGACCGGGTGATCCTGACCTACCTGCCCGAGGAGAACTGATGTCGCTGATCGCCACCCGTCCCGGCCCCGGCGCCGCCCGCGCCTACCGGTTCCCGCAGGTGGTCCGGCGTACGGCGGCCGGCGGCCAGGTGGTCGCCGCGCACCTGCCCGGGCAGAACCTCGCCGTCGCGCTGCTGCTGCTCGACGGCGGCGCGGGCCGGGAGCCGGTCGGCAAGGAGGGGCTCGGCGCGGTGCTGGCCAAGGCGCTGGAGGAGGGCACCGCGCAGCGGGACGCCACCGCGTACGCGCTGGCCATCGAGGCGCTCGGCACCGAGCTGGCGACCGGGCTCGACTGGGACTCGTTCCAGGTGAGCGTGCAGGTGCCGGTGGACCGGCTGACCGCCGCCGTGGAGCTGCTGGCCGAGGCGGTCCGTACGCCCCGGCTCGACCCGGCCGACGTGCTGCGCGTACGCGACGACGAGGCCACCGCGCTGCGGATGGACTGGGCCAACCCCGGCCCGCGTGCCGACGCCGTGCTGCGGGCCGAGCTGTTCGGCGCGCAGCACCGGTGGGGCCGCCCGCTCTACGGCGACCCGGACAGCGTGGCCGCGCTGGAGGTGGACGACGTCACCGTCTTCCACTCCGAGTGGTTCATCCGCCCCGGCACGCTCGTCGTCGCCGGTGACCTGGAGCGGATCGACCTGGACGCGCTCGCCGCGACGGCGTTCGCCGGCGCCGGCGGCGGCCCGGTGGAACGCGGCGGCCCGATCGACGTGCCGCTGGCCGGGCAGCGGCGGATCATCCTGGTCGACCGGCCCGGCTCGGTGCAGTCCACGCTGCGGCTCGGCCATCCGTCCCCGCACCGCGCCCACCCCGACCACGTGCCGATGACGCTCGCCGGCACCGTGCTCGGCGGCGCGTTCACGTCCCGGCTCAACCACCTGATCCGCGAGGTGCGCGGCTACACGTACGGGATCCGGGGCGACTTCGCCTCGTCCCGGCGGTTCGGCCGGTTCGCGGTCAGCTCCGGCGTGCAGACCGCGGTGACCGCGCCGGCGCTCGTCGAGTCGGTGGGCGAGATCTCGCGTACCCAGCTCACCGGCGTCAGCGAGGACGAGCTGGAGGTGGCGCGTTCCTGGCGGGCCGGGCAGCTCTCGGTCGAGTTGCAGAGCCCCCGGGCCATCGCCGCGGCCCTGAGCACGCTGGTGGTGCACGACCTGCCCGACGACTACCACGCCCGGCTGCGGGAGCAACTGCTCGCGGCGACAGTCGAGGACGTCTCCGCCGCGGCCGCGACCTACCTGCACCCCGAGTCGCTGACGATGGTGATCGAGGGGGACGCGGCGGTCATCCGGGACGAGCTGGTCGCCAGCGGTCTCGGCGAGGTGGTCGACCACACGTGACCGGACGGGGCGGCGGGCCTGTGATTCCCGTCGCCCCGCATCCGCGCGGTGGGAAACGTTTCCCACCCGTGCCGCCCGGCTGGGTAGCCTCGCGGGCATGAGGATCGGCATTGTGGGAGCCACCGGCCAGGTCGGTGGCGTCATGCGGCAGGTGCTGGCGGAGCGCGAGTTCCCGGCGGAGCAGGTGCGCCTGTTCGCCTCGGCCCGGTCGGCCGGGCGCACGCTGCCCTGGCGCGACGGCGAGGTCACCGTGGAGGACGCTGCCACCGCGGACTACCGCGGTCTGGACATCGTGCTCTTCTCGGCGGGCAAGGGCACCGCGAAGGAGCTGGCTCCCCGGGTCGCCGAGGCCGGCGCCGTGGTGATCGACAACTCCTCGGCGTTCCGGATGGACCCGCAGGTGCCGCTGGTGGTGGCCGAGGTCAACCCGCACGCGATCGCGGACCGCCCGAAGGGCATCGTGGCCAACCCGAACTGCACCACGATGGCCGCCATGCCGGTGCTGCGCCCGCTGCACGACGAGGCCGGGCTGGTCAGCCTCGTCGTCGCCACCTACCAGGCGGTGTCCGGCGCCGGCCTGGCCGGTGTGGCGGAACTGGACGAGCAGGTCCGCAAGGTGGCCGAGGACGCCGCCGGGCTCGCCTTCGACGGCGCGGCGGTGGAGTTCCCGGCGCCGCGCTCGTTCGCCCGCCCGATCGCCTTCAACGTGCTCCCGCTCGCCGGCTCGATCGTCGACGACGGCTCCGACGAGACCGACGAGGAGCAGAAGCTGCGCAACGAGAGCCGCAAGATCCTGGAGATCCCCGGCCTGAAGGTCTCCGGCACGTGCGTGCGGGTGCCGGTCTTCACCGGCCACTCGTTGCAGATCAACGCCCGGTTCGCCCGGCCGATCGACCCGGCCCGGGCCCGCGAGCTGCTCGACGGCGCGCCCGGCGTGGCGCTGCGCGACGTGCCGACGCCGCTGGAGGCGGCCGGCCAGGACCCGACGTACGTCGGCCGGATCCGGGCCGACGAGACAGTCGAGCACGGGCTCGCGCTGTTCTGCGCCAACGACAACCTGCGCAAGGGCGCGGCGCTGAACGCCGTGCAGCTCGCCGAGCTGGTCGCCGCCGAGCGCTGACCCCGCGGGCGTCCGTGCCGGACCACCCGGCACGGACGCCCCCGCAGCGGGTATGCACCCGCGTCGCCGGCCGCCCCGCGCCGGCAGGGCGGGGGGTGCCGATGACGGCCGAAGGAGACACCGGTGACGCCGGGATCCTCCCGGACACCGGCCGGGCGATCGGGTTCAGCGACGCGGTCTTCGCCATCGTCATCACGCTGCTGGTGCTGGACCTGCGGGTGCCCGAGACGGCGCCGGGCGGGATGCTGCGCGCGCTGCTCGACCAGTGGCCGGTCTACCTCGCCTACGTCACGTCCTACCTGTACGTGGCGGTCAACTGGCTGAACCACAAGGGGACGTTCCACCGGGTGCGCTGCGCCGACCGGGGACTGCACTGGGCGAACCTCGGCGTGCTGTTCAGCGTGGCGCTGCTTCCGTTCGTCACCGCGCTCGTCTCCCGGGCCGTGGAGGAGGGCGACGTCTTCGACGAGCGGGTCGCGGTGTCCGCGTACGCGCTGGTCGGCGTGATCCTGTCGATCACCTGGTTGTGGCTCTACCACTACCTGAGCCGGCACCGGGAGCTGCTGGAGCCGCACGTCCCCGCCCGGTTCTTCGAGGCCGAACGCGTCCGGGCGCTGCTCGGCGTCCTCGCGTACGCCATCGCCGGTCTGGTGGGCGCGCTGCTGAGCGTGCCGGCGGCGCTGGTGGTGCTCCTGCTGCTGCCGCTCTTCTACGGGTTGTCCAGCAACGGCTTCTACGACCTGCGCCGGCGCCTGCGCCACCGGCGGTGACGCCCGCGTTACCCCGCCTGTGGCGGCGGGTAGACGGCGGTGCCGACACCGAGAGGGGAGCACCATGACAACGGTCGGAGAGTTCATGACGACCCGGTTGGTGACGATGGACGGCAACGACACGCTGATCGCCGCGGCGCAGGAGATGCGCGACAGCGCCATCGGCGACGTGGTGGTGACCGACGGCGACAACGTGGTCGGCATCGTGACGGACCGGGACATCGCGGTACGGGGCGTGGCCGAGAACATGGACCCCACCGCCACCCGGCTCAACCAGATCACCAGCAAGGACGTGGTGACCGTCAGCCAGAACGACGACGCCGTGGCCGCCGCCGACCTGATGCGCACGTACGCGGTCCGCCGCCTCCCGGTGGTCGACGACGGCCGGCTGGTCGGCCTCATCTCCATGGGTGACCTGGCGGTGGAGCGGGAACCCCAGTCGGTGCTCGCGGACATCAGCGCCGACGACCCCAACAACTAGACCTGTCCGCCGCGGTGACGCCGGCCCCCGGTTCGGGGGCCGGCGTCGCGCGTCGCGACGGTGCCGCCCTCACCCGGTTCGGGCGAGGTTGGCCCCGGACCGGGTGGGGACACGGAGCTTCGACAGGTGGACCGCGGATCGCGGGAGGAGTGGCCCGGATGGTGGACATGACCACGAGATTCTTCGAGGACCTGGACCGGCGGGGGTTCGAGCCGTTGCTGGTCAAGACATCCGGAACGCTCCGCTTCGACCTGCACGAGGGCCCGCACACCACGCACTGGCTGCTGGAGATCGATCGGGGCAACCTGCGGGTCCGGCAGGAGGACGGCGGGGCGGACACGGTGGTCGGCACCGAGCCGCGCCTGTTCGCCGAGCTGGTCGGCGGCGAGGAGAACGCCATCGCGGCGCTGCTGCGCGGCGACATGACAGTCGTCGGCGACCTGCGGCTCGTGCTTCAGGTCGAGCGGGTCTTCCCCGGCCCGCCGGACTCCCGCGGACCGCATCACACGTTCAGCGGGAGGGGTGCCTGATGCCCGGCAGCAACTCCGTCCGGATCCTGGACGGCAACACGTTCGTGGTGTGCGAGGACACCGGCGACATCGAGGCCACACCGAGCGAGCCGACCGGATTGTTCTCGCTCGACACGCGGTACCTGTCGAAATGGGTGCTCACGATCAACGGCGAGCGGCTCAACGCGCTGTCCTACGACGACCTCCAGTACTACGAGGCCCGGTTCTTCCTGGTGCCCGGCATGGCCACGCACTACATCGACGCGAAGCTGTCGGTCATCCGGGAGCGGGCGGTCGGCGGCAGCTTCCGCGAGACGCTGACCATCCTCAACCACGACGAGAAGCCGGTCGACCTGGAGATCCGGATGGACGCCGGATCGGACTTCGCCGACCTGTTCCAGGTCAAGGACGAGATCCTGAACAAGAAGGGCGAACACTACGCCGAGGCCGAGTCGGACCGGCTGCGCCTGGGCTACCGGCGGGGCAACTTCCGGCGCGAGACGCTCGTCTCCGCCAACCAGCCGGCCCGCTACGACCAGCGCGGTTTCGCCTGGAGCATCCGGCTGGAACCCAACGAGCAGTGGGAAGCGGTCATCGACGTGCAGACGTTCGCGATCGGCCCCGGCGGCCGGGACCTGCGGATGGGGCTGCGCGCGCACGGCACCGAGCGGCTCGCGCTCCAGCACGACCTGGAGGAGTGGATCAGCCGGGCACCGAAGCTGAACAGCGAGCACGAGGAACTCGCCGCGACGTACCGGCGGAGCCTCGTCGACCTCGCGGCGCTGCGCTTCTCGCCGCTGTCGCTCGGCGGGCAGACGGTGCCCGCGGCCGGCCTGCCCTGGTTCATGACCATGTTCGGCCGGGACAGCATTCTCACCTGCCTCCAGGTGCTGCCGTTCGCGCCGGAGATGTCGAAGACCACGCTGCGGATCCTCGGCGCGCTCCAGGGCACCCGGTTCGACGACTTCCGGGACGAGGATCCGGGCCGGATCCTGCACGAGATGCGGTACGGCGAGACCGCCGCGTTCGAGGAGCAGCCGCACTCGCCGTACTACGGCTCGGTGGACGCGACGCCGCTGTTCGTGGTGCTGCTCGACGAGTACGAGCGGTGGAGCGGCGACGGCGCGCTGGTCAAGGAGCTGGAACGGGAGTGCCGGGCGGCGTTGAAGTGGGTCGACGACTACGCCGACCTGCTCGGCAACGGCTACATCTGGTACGAGCGGCGCAACACCGACACCGGCCTGGAGAACCAGTGCTGGAAGGACTCGTGGGACTCCATCTCGTACGCCGACGGCACGTTGCCGCCGTTCCCGCGGGCCACCTGCGAGGTGCAGGGGTACGCGTACGACGCGAAGATGCGGGCCGCCCGGATGGCCCGGTTGTTCTGGGACGACCCCGCGTACGCCGATCAGCTGGAACGCGAGGCGGCGGAGCTGAAGCGGCGCTTCAACAACGACTGGTGGGTCGCCGACCGAGGCTTCTACGCGCTCGCGCTGGACCCGGACGGGCGTCAGTGCGACGTGCTCAGCTCCAACATGGGCCATCTGCTGTGGAGCGGGATCGTGGACGACGAGCGGGCGGCGAAGGTCGCCGAGCATCTGGTCGGTCCCCGGCTCTGGTCGGGCTGGGGGGTGCGGACGCTGGCCGAGGGCGAGGTCCGCTACAACCCGATCGGCTACCACAACGGCACGATCTGGCCGTTCGACAACTCGTTCGTCGCCTGGGGTCTGCGCCGGTACGGCTTCGCCGAGGAGGCCGCCACGGTGGCCAACGGCATCCTCGACGCGGCCACCTACTTCGACGGCCGGCTGCCGGAGGCGTTCGGCGGCTACCCGCGCGAGCTGACCAAGTTCCCGGTGGAGTATCCGACCGCGTGCAGCCCGCAGGCCTGGTCCACAGGGGCGCCGCTGCTGCTGTTGCGCACCATGCTCGGTCTGGAGCCGCACGAGCAGCACCTGGCTGTCGACCCGCGGCTGCCGGTGGGCATGGGGCGGATCGAGGTGCTGGACATCCCTGGTCGCTGGGGCCGGGTGGACGCGTTCGCCCGGGGCCGGCTCAACATCGAGGAGCTGGCCGACTGAGCCGGCTCAGTGCCCGGGCGGCGACGCCGTGTGCGCCTCGTTCGGCGGGAGCAGGCAGAACTCGTTGCCCTCCGGGTCGGCCAGCACGGTCCAGCGCGGCAGCTCGCGGACGACTGTCGCGCCCGCCTCCAGCACCGCGGCCCGCTCCTCGGCGTCGCCGACCAGGTCGAGGTGGATCCGGCCGGGCTCCGGCAGCACGTCGGCGGGGCTGATCCACAGGTCCGGACGCCGCCCGTGCGGATCGCGCAGCAGCACCGCCTCGGTCGGCGCGAGCGTGCCCTCGGCGAGCTTCACCCGGTCCGCCTCGACCACCGGGAGCCCGGTGACCGCGCTCCAGAACGGGGCCAGCAGGTAGGGGTCGCGGCAGTGGATGACGATCGCGGCGAGATCGGGCATGCCTCGAACCTAGTCGCCCGCGACGGCGGGCAGGACGCTGTCCAGGAACGCGGCGGCAGCCGCGCGCAGGTCGGGCCGGGCCAGGTCGAGCGCGTGCCCGCCGTGGGTGAGCCACAGGTGCGCCGGGTGCCCGGCGGCGAGCAGCCGGCCGGCCAGCTCGACCGGCTGGGCGGCCGGCACCGCCACGTCGTCGCGGCCCTGGACCAGCAGCACCGGCACGCCGGAGCCGAGGTGGGTGGCGACCGTCGCGTCGACGGTGGCCGGGTCACCGGCGGCCGGCGGATGGCCCAGCAGGTCCGTCCACGGGTCGTCGCCGGGGGCGCGCCGGCGCCGCTGCTCCGGGTCGAGCGGGTCGACGGGGGCCCAGTACGCGAGCACGCCCGCCACGTCGCCGGGCCGGTCCACCCCGCGCAGGCCGAGCTGGAGGGCCAGCATCCCGCCGGCCGAGTCACCGGCCACCAGCAGCGGCAGGCCGCCCGCCGCGGCCCGGGCGGCCCGGGCCGCGGCGCGGACGTCGTCGAGCTGAGCGGGCCAGCGCGCCTGGTGGGAGAACCGGTACGTGGCCTCGACCACGCGCAGCCCGAGGGACGCGAGCGCGGCCCCGTCCTCCTCGGCGCGGGCCCGCCAGCCTCCGCCGTGGATCCAGAGCAGCACCGCGCGTTCGGTCATGAGGCCATCGTCGCCGGGCCCGGGCCGGTGCGCGACCCGGGTCTGCCGAGGGCAGATCGGCCCTACGGTCGCGTAACCTACTCGGGGTAAAGTTTCGACATGTCGGAACTCGTGTACCCCCCTGTGATCACCGCCGCGAAGACGATGTTCCGGCTCCTCGACCTGCGCCTGGACGTGTCCGGCAGCGAGCACGTGCCGCACACCGGCGGCGCGGTGCTCGCGTCCAACCACGTGAGCTACCTCGACTTCATCTTCTGCGGCTACGGCGCGCACCCGGCCAAGCGGCTGGTCCGGTTCATGGCCAAGGACAGCGTCTTCCGGCACCGCGTCTCCGGTCCGCTGATGCGCGGCATGAAGCACATCCCGGTCAACCGGGCCGCCGGCGCCGGGTCGTACGCCGCCGCTGTCGGCGCGCTGCGCCGGGGCGAGGTGGTCGGCGTCTTCCCGGAGGCGACGATCAGCCGCTCCTTCACCGTCAAGGACCTGAAGAACGGCGCGGCCCGGATGTCGCAGGAGGCGGACGTGCCGTTGCTGCCGGTCGCGCTCTGGGGCACCCAGCGGCTGTGGACCAAGGGCCGCCCGCGCACGCTGACCCGCCGGCACACGCCGATCACCATCATCGTCGGCGAGCCGATGGACCCGTCCGCCTACCCGGACGCCACGGCCATGACCGCCGACCTGCGTACCCGCCTGTCGGCGCTCGTCGACCGGGCCCAGCGGGAGTACCCGGACAAGCCGTCCGGCCCGGACGACACCTGGTGGCAGCCGGCCCACCTGGGCGGCAGCGCGCCGACCCCGGAGGAGGCGGTCGAGCTGGACCGGTCCGAGCGCCGCACCCGCAGCGCCTCCTGACCGCGCCCGCGCGCCCGGCCGGCCGCTCGTGACGGGGGGCCGTCAGCAGGCGGAGCCGGGCTGGCCGTGGGCCGGGAAGCCGGACCACGCCCACGGCGACGCCTCGTCCTCCGGCGGACGGTAGTAGTCGTCGCGGGACAGGAACTCCACCGGCAGCGAGCCCGGCAGCGTCACGGTGCCCAGCGTCGGGCCGGGGGAGGCGGCCGCCCGGACGGCGAGGACGTCCCGTTCCGGCGGGGACAGGTCCACCAGTTCGGCGTTGGCGAGCCGGAAACCGGCCACCGAGCGGCGTACCTGCCGGGCCAGCGCGGCGACCAGACCGACCGGCCCGGTCAGCGCCAGCGCCGGCTGCCGGATGGTGCGCAGCGCGTCGCAGACGATGCGCAGCTCGGCGATGCCGTCGCCCACCTCGGCCAGCTCCAGCCGGGACGGCCACTGCCAGCGGATCTGGCCGCTGACCAGGCGGGACAGCCGGGCCGGACGCCGGTGCCGGGCACCTGCCCGGCTGTCCCGCCCGGACACCACCGACAGTTCGGAGCCGGTGCAGACGTACGCCAGGCGGCGGTCGGTCACGGTGATCGTCGCCGGGGCGGGCAGCGACCAGCAGCGGACGTCCTCGCTCGGGCCGAGCAGGTGCCCGGCGACGCGCAGGCAGTGCTGACCGAGCAGACGTTCGCCCGGCTCGGGCACCAGCTCGTAGCGCCGGTCGAGCACGGGACGGGTGGGGTCGTCGTCGGCGTCGAACCGGTGCGGTCCGACGAAGAAGGGTGTGGCGTCCTCCGGCACGGTACGACCTCCCGATGACGGTTGGCGGTAACGGCGAGCCTGCCCGATTCCTGGGGTGACTGTCATGACGCCTGTTAGGGGGTCGGCCGGTCGGCCGACGCCTGCGACCGGTAGATGCCGATATCTTCCGGTCGGACGAGTCCGTCCTCGATCGCCCGGGCGAGCAGTGCCGCCTTCGTGGCGGCCGGACGCCCCGCTCGGGTGTACTTGATCCGCGCACGGTCGACGTACTGCTTCACGGTGTGCTCACTGATCTGCATCCGGCGCGCCACCGACGCCTTCGACATCGACTGGAACCACAGCAGCAGCGCCTCACGCTCCTTGTCCGACAGGGACGGACGATCCGGGCGGGCGTCACCGACCATCGCACCGGCCAGCGCCGGCGGCACGTACGGCCGGTCGCTCGCCGCCGCCAGCACGGTGGCCACGCAGTGCTCGCGGCCCTCGTGCTTGGCCAGGAACGCGACCGCCCCGGCGTCGAGCGCGGCGAGCATGGTCTGCGGGTCGCTGTGCTCGGAGTAGACCACCACCCGGCGCCCGGCCGCGCTCAGCTCGGCCAGCTTGTCCAGCACCATCCGGCCGTGCAGGCGCAGGTCGAGCAGCACCACCTCGGCGTCCGGCGCGGCCCGCAGCACCTCGTCCGGGTCGTCGCCGGTGGCCAGCACCCGCAACCGGGGCTCGCGGGCCAGCCAGGCGCGCACCCCGTCGATCACCACCGGATGGTCGTCCACGATCGCCACCCCGATCGGGGTTCCGGCGTTCACGTCCGCCGCCAGCGGGTCTGCGTCCATCTGATCTCCCCGTCCCGCTCGTGCAGGTGTTCCACCGGCCCGTCCCCGCCGGTCGCCGGCTCGTCCGGGCCGTCGTGATCCGGTGTCACCAGGCTGACCACCACCTCGTCCTGGCCTGCTACCACTGTGAGCCGGGCCCAACCCTCGGCGGCGGCGAGCGCCGCGGTGAGCGGGTCGGCCAGCCCGCGCCGGATCTCCACCGGCAACTCCGGCGGCGTGCCGACCGACACCAGGTCGATCGGCAGTCCGTTGCGTTCGGCCAGGTCGGCCGCCGCGCGCAGTTCGTGCAGCAGCGCGTCCGGCACGTCGTCCGACTCGGCGATGAGCCGGCGCAGCCGGGCCGCCGCCAGCACCGCGCGCCGCCGTACCGCCGGGTCGGCCGGGTCGGCGTCGCCCGCCGCCAGCTCGGCCAGCACCTCCTCGGCGGTGCCGCTGACCAGCGCCAGCCGTGCCTGCCGTTCGGTGCGGGCCCGCTCGGCCGCCTCCTGCTCCGCCGCCACGGCGAGCGTCGCCGCGGCGGTGGCCGCCCGGTTCCGGGCCTGCGCGGTGAGCGCGGCCGCGCCGACGAAGACCGCCACCGGCAGGGTGGAGGTGCCGTAGACGTACATCGCGGCCCGGCTCAGGTCGGCCGGGGCGGTCGCCCCGTACAGCACCACCGCGACCAGCGCGATCGTGCCGTGCGCGGCGAGCATGAGCAGCAGCCAGCGCACCGGCCGCTGCCAGAGCACCAGCAGGAAGAACCAGGCCAGACCGCCCCACACCCAGTTGGCGGTGCTGAACAGGAACCGGTCGCCGGCACCCGCGACCACCGCCGCGTCGACCACCAGCAGCACCGCGGCCAGCGGCCCGGCCGCCGGCAGCCCGCCGCGCAGCAGCCGTACGCCGGCCCCGACCCCGACCATCGCGGTCACCAGCCAGCCCGTCGCCACCACGGCCGGAAAGGCCATCCCCGGCCCGGCCCGCAACACGGCCGGCAGCGCCACCGCCAGGTGCCAGGCCGCCGCGATGACGATCGCGGCGATCCGCGCGCCGCCGTCGGACGCGTCGGCCACCGCGTGCGCCTCCGGCGGGGCCGTGGCCGCCGCGGAGCGCGTCGCCGTCCGCGGCCGGGGCAGCGGGCGCAGCGCGGAGCCGGCCGTCACGGCCGTACCCGACTCACTCGCCATCGGACCACTCCAGCCGAATCCGGGTGCCGGTGCCAGGGGCGGAAGTCACCACCGCCCGACCGCCCACAGTGCTCATCCTCCCGTGGATCGACTCGCGCAGCCCGTACCGGTGGGCCGGGACCGTGGACGGGTCGAAACCGGGACCGTCGTCGACCACCTCGACCACGACTGTGCCGCCCTCGCGGGCCAGGCGCAGCGACGTGGCCGCGCCCGGCGCGTGGCGGGCCACGTTCGCCAGCGCGGCGGCGGCGCTGTCGGCGAGCGCCGTGGCGACCTCCGCCGGCAGCCGGCACGGCGCGAGCGTCGCGGTCACCGCGAGCCCGGGCGTCCCGGCCAGCACCTCGCGCAGCCGTTCGTCCAGGTCGGTCTCGCCGGGCGCGGTCGCGGTCCGCGCGCCCGCCAGGGCGGTGAGGGTACGCAGATCGTCCGCGCACCGCTCGCGCAACGTCGCCGAGTCGGGTACGGCGCCGAGGCCGACCATGGTGAGCGTGCCCAGGACGGTGTCGTGCAGGTCGCGGTTCTGCCGCCGTTCGTCCTCGCGGGCGGCGCGTGCCACCACCGCCTCGTGGGACAGCCGCTGGTAGTCGGCGAACGCGGCGTCGGCGCGGGCGATCCGGCGGCGCATCACCGCTGTCATCACCGCCGCGCTGCCGGTCTGCACCAGCAGCGTCCCGGCGTGCGCCCGCGCCTCGACCGGGTTGCCGGCCAGCGTGGTGCCGGTGACGTACGCGGCGGTGACCAGCAGGCCGGCCGGCACGGACCAGCGGGCCGGGGCGGTGGCCTGCGCGTTGATGACTGTCGAGCTGGCCAGCACCGCGACCCAGCTGGCCTCGCCCGGCAGCACCTCCGGCGCGACGAGCCACGGGACGGCGAGCGCGGCGGCGGTGGTCAGCGCCACGTCACCGGCGACCAGCGCGCCGCCGATGCCGTGCCGGAACGCGCGGAACGCGTACCAGACCGACCAGGCGGTCAGCACGACGACCGCGGGGATCAGCAGCGCCACCCGCACCGGCGGCGTACGCACCGCCAGCGCGACCACCGCGCCGACCAGGCCGCAGGTGAGCCGCAGCAGCGCCGGCAGGGTGGTGAAGATCAGGCTGAACGCGTCACCCGCCGGGCGGGCCAGCGGGGCCCGTGACAGAGGCATGGCGGCAGCGACCGGCATCGGGGGGATGTCCTTCCGGCAGCGACCCGGCCGGGTCCGCGCGGCATAGATTGACGCTGGAGAATAACATGGTTTGTCGCAACTGGTCACCCTTGGTGCTTGACGAGTTTCGCTCCGGCGTAAAGCAGCCGGCTCTCCGGCCCGTCGGTCAGCGGCGCGCGGCGGCGAGCAGGTGGGCGCTGGCACCGAGGATCGCGGCGTCCCGCTCGAACGTCTCGGCGCAGGCCACCGCGTCGGCGAACAACCGCTCGTGCGGCCCGGTGCCGAGCGCGTTCAGCAGCGGCCACAGCGGACCCTCCACCCCGTACACCTCCGGGTTGGGCAGTCCGGCCGCGACGAAGTCGGCGACCAGTTCCTCCGGCCGGTGGAAGAACGCGGTGGTGAAGCCGGTGGCCGGGTCGTTCACCCCGGTCTCGTACTGGGCGCGCAACGACCGCCGGTTGTCCTCGTCGAGGCGGCCCTGCACGCTCAGGTCGATCAGCGCGGCGTGGCGGCTGATCGCCGCCGCCACGATCGTCCCGCCCGGCCGGGTCACCCGCGCCGCCTCGCGCAGCGCCGCCACCCGGTCGGCCTGCCGGGGAAGGTGGTAGAGCGGGCCGAGCAGCAGCGTCGCGTCCGCCGCCGCGTCGGGCGACGGCACCGCGCGGGCGTCACCCACCGACGCCGTGACCAGCGGGTACGCCGACCGTGCCGCCGCCACGTGCGCGGGCACCAGGTCGACCAGGTGCACGCGGTAGCCGGCCGCCGCGAGCGGACCCGCGTACGCCCCGGGACCGCCGCCGACGTCCAGCACGTCCGCCGGTGCGGCGGGCAGCAGCCGGGCGAGCAGATCCCGGGTACGCCGTGCCTCCAGCCGGCCCTGCGGCGACCCGTCCAGCCGGTCGGCCTCGGCGTAGACCTCGGTGTAGTAGCGACTGATGTCCGGTTCGGCTGGGCGGTGTGCGGGCATCGATCGATGGTCGCCGAGAAGCGGAGCCGCAGCATCCGGTTTACGGTTGCCGGTGTTTCCTACCCTGCGGGGTATGGCATACCAGCCGGCCATGGTGCCGCCGAAGAAGTCCAAGCGAACCTTGTTCATCGTGCTCGGCGTGGTGCTGGCGATCTGTTGCTCCGGCGGGGTGCTCGCCGGCTTCTTCCTCTTCCGGGCCGTGCAGGAAGCCACCGGCCCGGCCCGGTCCACAGCGGAGACCTACGCCGAGGCGATCGTCGACCGCGACTATCCCGCCGCATACCGGCAGTTCTGCTCCTCGGTGCGCGACCGGGTCAGCGAGGCGGACTTCACCCGGCAGCAGTCCTCCCAGCCGGAGTTCACCGGCTACGAGATCACCGGGCTGAACGTGTCGAACAACAACGGGCGGGTGAGCGGGTCGACGACCATCCGCTTCACGCCTTCGGTCGGCACGAACGTGACCCAGTCGTTCCCGATGGTCAAGGAAGACGGCGAGTGGCGGATCTGCGAGTGAGCCGGTCGCGTGCCGCCGCGTGACACCTGATCCACTTGTCGCATGGCCTCATCTCCCGCCACACCGCTCCCGCCGGCCGTCGAGGACCGGCTCGCCCGCGAGCGCAACGTCTGGCTCTGCACGCTGCGCCGTGACGGCTCCCCGCACGTCACGCCGGTGTGGTTCGTCTACGCGGACGGCGTCTGGTGGATCGGCTGCGAGGGGCGCAGCGTCAAGGCCCGCAACGTGACGGCCGACCCCCGCGTCTCGCTCGCCCTGGAGGACGGCGTCCACCCGGTCGTAGCGGAGGGCGAGGCCCGTGTACACCGCACCGGCTTCCCGCCCGAGGTCGTCGCGGCGTTCGCGAAGAAGTACGGCGGATGGGACATCCGGCAGCCGGTCACGCCGGACGGTGAGCGGGTGCTGCTGGAGGTGCCCGTCCGGCGGTGGCTGCTCGCCGGAACGGCACGCTAGTCCCCGGAGAACCCCCAGTAGGAGATCTCGTTCCGGGCACCCGCCTCGTAGTCCAGCGACGCACGCGATCATGCCCGAGACCACCGACGAAACCGGCGGGTCACCGCGGTCGGGATTCCTGTGCCACTCTCTGCGCCATGCGTCTGTCGTCGAGCCTGGGAGCCGCCGCGGTCGTGGCCGGCCTGCTGTCGGTCGGGGCGGCGCTGCTCGCCATGCCGGACGCGTCGCTGCTGTGGGCAGCGGTCACCCTGGCGGCCCTGTGCGGCCACGCGCTCACCACCTCCGGTACGCCCCGGGTGCGGCGGGGCGTCGCGGCCGGTGCCGGGGTGTTCGCCCTGGTGGCGGCGAACCTGCTCCGGCATCGGGGATGGGGGACGGACGCGGGCGACCTGGCCCGGGGCCAGGCGGCGGCGAGGGCGTACCTGCTGGAGCACTGGCAGGACGGCATGGACCGGCAGCGGCTCATCGCGTGGGGCCTCGTTCTCGGCGTACTCCTGCTCGCGGTCGCCGTGTCGGCGCTGCCGGCACGCGGCGGGCGGCTGGGTGTGGCGACGACGGTCCTGGCGGTGGCAGTGGTCGTCTGGTGCGGGCTGAGCGTGGCGTCGAAGCCCGGCGAACCGCCGCTGCTCGACCTGTTCGCCGCCGTGTGGCCGGGGTTGCTCGCCGTGCTCGTCACCGCCGGGTTGCTCGCGTCGTCCGGGTGGCGGAGCGACCGGCACGGACTCCTCCCGACCGGGATGATCCTGCTGGCGCTGGTCGCCGTGAGGGCCTGCTCGGCTCTCGCCTCCGCGTGGGCGACCTGGTGGACCCTGGTCGAGCCCGCCGAGGACGCCTTCCTGCAACCGGGGCTCATGATCAGCGTGGGTGCTCCGGCGGCCAGTGCCATCGAGGTCTCCTCGGCCGTGGAGATGGCTGTCGCTCTGGGCGGCGCGGGGCTGGCCGTCGCCGGCGCACTGCGTGCCCACCGCGAGACCGAGGGCCGCTGAGACCTGCGGCGTCCGGCGGGCCGCGCCTACGGGTGGGTGTCGGTGATCGCGATGACCTCGTCGAGGCGGTCCAGCGCGGCCCGCAGCTCGTCGACCCTGGCCTGGATGCGCTCGCGCTCGGCGCGCAGCATGGCCCGCTGCGCCGGGTCGGTGTGCCCGGAGTCCCAGCACGGCAGGAGTTCCGCGATCCGGCTGCTGGTCAGGCCCGCCGCGTACATCTGCTGGATGAAGCGGACCAGCGTGACCGTGTCCGGCCGGTAGAGGCGCTGGCCGGACGGGCTGCGCCTGGGGAAGAGAAGACCCTGTTCCTCGTAGTAGCGCACCGCGCGCACCGAGACACCGGCGCCGCGAGCCACCTCCCCGATGCGGATCAGCGGCTCGGGCACGGTGACTCCTCTCACCCCGGTCTCGGCGATCAACACTTGCCTCTGACGTCAACGTCAGGTTTTAGCGTACCGGGCATGGACATCACCAACTCGGTAGCCCTCGTCACCGGCGCCAACCGCGGCCTGGGCCGCGCCTTCGCCCAGCGCCTGCTCGAACGCGGCGCCCGCAAGGTCTACGCGACCGCACGCCGGCCGGAAACCGTCGACCTGCCAGGGGTCGAGGTGCTGGCGCTCGACATCACCAGTCCCGCATCGGTGCGTGCCGTCGCCGCTGCCGCCCCGGACGTCACGCTGCTCGTCAACAACGCCGGGATCCAGACCGGCACCGACCTGGTGGCCGGTTCGCTGGACGCGCTGCGGCACGAGGTGGACACCAACGTGCTCGGCCACCTGGAGATGATCCGGGCGTTCGCGCCGGCGCTCGGCCGCAACGGCGGGGGCGCGATCGTCAACGTGCTCTCCGCCATGTCGTGGTTCGGAACCAGAGGCGCCGGCGCGTACCACCTGACCAAGGCCGCCGCGTGGGCGATGACGAACGGCGTACGCCTGGAACTCGCCGACCAGGGCACGCTCGTGACGGCGGTGCACCTCGGCCTGGCCGACACCGACATGTCCGCCGGCTGGCCGGTGGACAAGATCGCGCCGTCCGACCTGGCCGACGCGGCGCTCGACGGCGTCGAGGCGGGTGCCGCCGAAGTCCTCGCCGACCAGTGGAGCCGCGACGTCAAGTCCCGGCTGACGCTGACGCCGGAGGAGTTCAACGCCGCGATGGACCGGGCCCTGGCGGCGCTGACGGCGGCCTGAGCGAGGTTCAGCCCGCCCTGTTCGGTGGGCGCCTGATGTGCCTCGTGTTCTGCCCCCAGCCGGGTTGTAGCCTCGGTCGGAAGAAGGTGCCAGCCGCTACGGTGGCCGACGTGAGCGACGACGTGCCTGTAGTCGAGGTGGTGCCCTACGACCCGGCCTGGCCCGAGCGATTCAGGATCGAAGAACGGCTGTTGTCGGAGGCGCTTCCCGCGGCGCTGAGCGTCGAGCATTTCGGCTCCACCAGCGTCCCCGGCCTGGCTGCCAAACCCGTCATCGACATCCTGGTGGTGGTGCCTGAGGTAGGTGCGGTGGTCGCCGACGTCCGGCCACTTGAGCAACTCGGGTACGCCTATCGTCCGTTGGCCTTCCCGGACGACGATGAGCACTTGTTCTTCGCGAAGGACACGGCCGGAAAGCGAAGCCACCACCTGCACGTTTTCGGAGTCACGTCGCAGGTGCCGGAGGCGAACCGAGTCTTTCGCGCCTACCTCGCGGCCACCCCGGACGCTGCCCGTCGCTACGAGGCGGCAAAGAGGCGTGCAGCCGCGCTGCATCCCCACAGTCGGGCCCAGTACGGCGCAGCAAAGGAGAAGGTGTTTGCGCAGTTGTCGGCCGAGGCCCGGCTGTGGAGCCGATCCGCAGGTCGCCAGTCGGCAGAGGGCTAGATCTGGACGGGGTGCGCCTGCACGGCCCGCGGTGGACGGTCGGCCCGTCCGTCGCCGTCGAGGAGCGATGGCGCTCGCGTACCGGTCGCGGCTGTACTCTCCCGGTCGTGACCGCCTTCGACGCGGAAGCCGATCTCAGCGGGGACTGGGCTTTCCGCCTCATGAGCAATACGCCGGTGACTCTGTTCTGGCGTTCGCCGATCCTCGATCGGACGACCGGATGGCTACGCGATCACGGCTACCAGGTCACCCACCTGGACGCCTCCGGCTGGACGACCGAGGAGGCCATGCACCGGGACACGGCCGCCGTGCTCGGGTTCCCCGGCTACTACGGGCACAACCTCGACGCCCTCAACGACTGCATGCGCGACGTGGTGAGCCAGGAGTACGGGTGGACGCCCCAGGCGGCCGGCCTCGTCCTCGTGTTCACCGGCTACGACACGTTCGCCACGCACTGCCCGCGGTCCGCCCAGATCGTGCTGGACACGATGGCGCGCCACTCCCGAAGCGCAAGCCTGATCGGCCGCCGTCTCATGTGTCTCGTGCAGAGCAACGATCCGCAGATCCGGTTCCAGCCGGTCGGCGCGGTCCCCGCGCTCTGGAACGACGCGGAGTGGGCGGACGCCAACCGCCGACCGGCCTGACCGGGAAGCTTCCTTTCGACCGTCGGTGGCGGAGCGGCCTGCGAGAAGCGGTCGCCGTCAACCGGCGAGGTGACCGGTGGCCCGCAGCAGCGCCCGGGAGAAGCGGTTGAGATCGGCACCGGCTAGCTGCGGTGGGGTGAACCAGTCCAGCTCACCGATCTCGTCGTGGTCGGGGACCGGCTCTCCGTCGGCGATGGTCGCCTGGTAGACCGCCGTGACGTAGGCGACGCGGTCGCCGTTCGGGTAGGTCACCTCGTAGTCGGGGCCGCCGAGCACGTCCAGCAGCCGCGGCCGGTTGATCCGAACGCCGATCTCCTCGCGGATCTCACGCACGGCCGCCTGGGCCGGCGACTCTCCGATGTCGACCGCGCCGCCGGGCACCGCCCACCCGTTCCCGTCCTCGGCATGACGTACCAGCAGGATCCGTGCGCGTTCGTCGACGACGACGACCGACACCGACGGCATCTGGATCAACTCGTGGCCGATCACCGCCCGCAGCCGGGCCACGTACGACGAGACGGCCATCAGGGCACGGTAGTCGCTGAGGGGACGCTCGTCATGGACCGGCGTCAGAGCCGGCGGATTCGTCTGCCGGGCGGACGGGTTCGAACACCCCGTTCTCGTTCACCCGCCAGCGCGAGTGGGCACCGCCTGGTTGTTCCAGCACGCGTCGCACCTGGCCGGCGTCGTCCAGTCGAAATGAGCTGGGCTTGTGGAAACAGAGGATCCCGTCGAGATTCGTCGGGCGCAGTCCGAGCCTGGTCAGCAGGTGTTCCGCTGCGTCGCACGTATCCGCGGTCGGTACGACGTACGCCCGCCCGCGGTCGTTCTCGCAACAGCTACGCGTGTCGCAGACAGCCCAGAGGCTGGCCATGAGTCCGGCAAGGCCCGCATCGACACACGCCTCCCTGCCGTGCGCCCGGAGGTGAATCTGGCGGTGCTTGGCGGCGATGAGGCCGCCGTTCGTCTTCTGGCACGTCGGACACAGCGGGTATGGCCCAAGCACGACCGGCACCACTACCTCCAGAGCCCGGGAGGTGGAGAGTCGAGTCCCACACTTCTGGTGTGGAGCGTAGTGGCCTGCGCCGAGCGCCCACCTACCCGACGTTCAGCCGGGGCCACGTCAGCGCCGCCCGGTTGCTCGCCCGCGTTAACGTGCCCCGTGATCGTATGGCTCAACGGCACCCACGGCGCGGGCAAGACGACGACCAGTGTGCTCGTGCAACAACTGATCCCGGATTCACGGGTGTTCGACGCCGAGAAGGTCGGCGAGGCACTCATGGACATCACGCCGGGGTTGCCCGCGACGGACAACTTCCAGCACTGGCCGCCGTGGCGGCATCTCGTCGTCGAAACCGCCCGCCGCGTGCTCGACTACACCGGCGGCACGCTGGTGATGCCCATGACCGTCCTGGTGGAGCAGTACTGGCGCGAGATCAGCGGGGGCCTTGCCCGACACGCCATACCGGTAAGGCATTTCGTCCTCCACGCCGACCAGGACACCCTCCGCAGGCGTATCGAGAGGGAACATCCCGTCCCCTCCCCGTTCCGCCTCAAGTACCTCGAGCCCTACGCCGAGGCGGCCCGCACGTGGCTGCATGCCGAGGCCGAGGTCGTCGACACCACGCACCTCACGCCCGCCCAAGCAGCCCGGCAGATCGTCCTTCGAGCTACCGGCCGCGGTTCAGGAACTGTCGTGGCAAGACCTGACGACTGCTACTGACGGTCGTTGCTGCGGCCACCGCTGTACGGGCCGTGGTGATCGTCTCGACCGGAAGCCACAACCCGTTGACCTGGGTGGTGAGGGTGCGCCCGGCAGGATTCGAACCTGCGGCCTTGGGATTAGAAGTCCCCTGCTCTATCCGCTGAGCTACGGGCGCGCGCCGACGGTCGTCGCGCCAAGAGGGTACCGCCGCTCCCCGCGTGCCCGGGGGTACGGGTCGGCGCGTCCGTTCCGCCCCTCAGCGTCCCACGCCGGGGCCCGGACCGGCACCACAGTTGCGGCGGGTCCGGCGCGGGCCGGGCGGGACGCGATCCGTACCCTCGTCGGATGCAGCTCGACCAGGAAACCGAGAACGAGATCGTCTTCGAGCTGTGTCAGCTCCTCGGACGGGCCATCCTGCCCCTCACCGGCTCGGACGGCCCGGGCACACCGCCCGACGTCCTCGGCACCGCCTTCTTCTACAGCGAGCTGGTCGGCGCCACCGACGACGGCGAGGTCGCGCACGAGTGGCTGCTCACCGCCGACGCGCTCACCGACCGCGCGTACGGCGAGATCGGGTTGCGGCCGAGTGTCACCGACCCGGCCGAAGGGGCGGACGAGCCGATCGACCTGCCCGGTTTCTCCGACCACTGGCTGCACCTGCCGGAACTGGGGCTCGCCGCGATGCCGACCGGCGGTCTGCACGGCTGGGCCGACGACCGGGGCTGGCGCTGGCGTACCCAGCATGTCACCGAGGCGGTGGCCGCGCCGGCCGACTCGGTCGCCCGGATCGGCGCGGCGCCCGCGTCGGCGTTCGTGCTGGCCCTGGGCGTCGGCGACGGCGGGGCGCGGCCGTTGGAGGCGGTCGTCGAGCGGGTCGCCCGGGACGGCGGCGAGGTGCGGGTCACGACAGAGCTGCCCGCGGGCTACGTGGGCGCGCCGGTGTTCGCGGTCGAGGCCGGGCCGGACGGCGGGCCCGCGCTGCGTTGTCTCGGCGTGGTGCTGCCGCCGCAGGCCGGTGGCCATCCGATCGCCACGTTCGACCGGATCCGCGCCGCGCTCACGGCGGTCGTCGCCGACTGAACCGGCCGCCCCGGCGGCGGGACGGCCGACCGAGCCGGGCGTCCCGCCGGCGGGGGCGGACCGGCCTCAGCCCTCGGCGGTCGCGTCGGCCGGCCGCCGGGGGGCCGGCGGCGTCGTGGGCTCCGGCTCGGTCGGCCCGGCGCGGAGGAATCCCTCCGCCCACCGTCCGACCTCCGCGAAGACCTTCTCGCGTACGCCGGGACTGGACAGTGTGAGGTCGTGCAGCCCGCCGTCGAAGCGGGCGAGCGTGACGTGCCGGCCGAGGCGCGGTGCCCAGCGCACCATGTGCTCGACGTCGAGCACGGCGTCGGCGCCGGTGGCGCTGTCGTGCCACTTCGTGCCCCGGAAGCTGCGCGTCGAGCAGGCGAGCAGCACCGGCACCGGGATGTCCAGCCCGGCCCGCAGGCGACGCTGACCGGCGCGGATCGCGTTGATCCAGCCGGCCCGCACCGGGAACCCGGCGAGCGGCTTCCAGGCCAGGTCGTACCGCCACTCGCCCCGGTGGTCGGCGTGCAGGCTCTCGCCGTACACGGTGCCCAGGCCGAACGGCAGCACACGCTGCGGCGCCCTGCGGCCCAGGCGGGAGACGGCGGCCGCGAGGGGTCGACGGACCATCCAGGGCGCGTTGATGTCGAAGAAGGGGCTGTTGAGCACGATGCCGTCGACCAGGCCGGTGTCGCGGCGGTCGTGCGCCCACAGCGAGATGATCAGGCCGCCGGTCGAGTGGCCCATGGCGAGCAGGGTGTCGTGGCCCTCCTCGGCGCGGATGATCTCCGCGGCGGCGTCCAGCTCGGGGAAGTAGTCGCTCAGGTCGCGGCAGAAGTTCGGGGTCTGGTGCGGGAGCAGGCTGCGGCCGTACTTGCGCAGGTCGAGCGCGTAGAAGTCCCAGCCACGCTCGGCGAAGAAGTCGGCCACGTGGGTCTGGAAGAAGTAGTCGACGAAGCCGTGCACGTAGAGCACGGCGCGGCCGGTCGGGCGGTCGGCGCGCCGCCGCACCAGGGTCGCGACCACCGGCCCCTCGTCGTCGGTGCCCAGCTCGATCGTCCGCCGCTCGTAGGGGGCGCCCAGCACGTCCGGTTCCACGACCGCGACGGTACGCCGCCTTGCTACCCGGCGGTAGGGGTGCTGGGTTGTAAGGAGGGGGCCCTTGTTAACGCATCCGGTAGAGGAAGGGCCCCTTGTTAACAAACGGCACGGCCCGCCCGCCGGCACCGTGCGGGCGGGCCGTGCCGGACTTCAGGCGGTCTCGGCGTCCTCGCGCTCGGCGTCCTGCAACGGGGTGCCCTCGGGCTGGTCGACGGCGCGCAGGTGCTTGTTGTGGCGCGGCTCCTGCCGGGTCTTCGCGTCGTTGAGCTTGCGGCGCAGGTCGTCCCGGACGTCGTTGAGCGCGGCGTGCAGATCCTCCTCGGTCGAGGTGGTGACGATCTTCTGCCGCCCGGCGACCCAGCACTCCAGGGTCACCTTCTGGCCCCGGGCCTCGCGGTCCTTGACGGACACCTCCAGCTCGGTGGCGTCGGCGTGGAAGCCGGCGAGCCGGGCGTCCAGGGTCGCGAACTGCTCGGCGATCCAGTTGCGGTCGCCCTGGGAGAACCCGGCGCCGACCCGCAGGCACTCGGCCACGGTCGCGGGGTTCGCCACGGCGCTCATCGCGCTGCCTCGCGGACGTCTCGGAGAAGCATGGGAGCTCCCTTTCTCTCGGTTGATCAAGTACTTACCCAACCGGCGGGATTCCGGAACGCCTGCTTGCCGGTTCCTTTCGATCATGCGTCGCCGCAGGTCAGGCACGTAGGGCCGGTCGGCCTAGCAGATCGGGACCTTGATCAGGTGGTTGTCCACAGGGCGGCCCGTCGTCCACAGGTCCGAGCCGGCGGGTGGTCCGGGCCGGGCGACCGGCCGACGCTCACCGGGACAAGTCGATCCCTGGGAGGGGCGATGTTCGATACGTACGTGACGATCGTCGGCAACGTGCTGACCGCGCCGGAGTGGCGTCGGACCACGCAGAGCGGAACGCTGGTGGCCAACTTCAAGGTCGCCTCGACCGCCCGCCGGCTCGACCGCGACAGCGGCCGCTGGGTCGACGGCAACAGCCTTCGGGTGCGCGTCAACTGCTGGCGCCGCCTCGCCGAGGGGGTGGCCGCCTCGGTGGCGGTCGGTGATCCGGTGATCGTCGCCGGGCGCCTCTACACCCGGGACTGGACCGACGAGGCGGGCACCCACCGCACGCTCTACGAGCTGGAGGCGGTCGCCGTCGGGCACGACCTGTCCCGGGGCCGCGCCCGCTTCCTGCGCAACCAGCCCCGCGCGGCCACCAGCACGGTCGAGGACGCGGAGGCCGAGCAGCGGGTGCACGGCGAGGCGACCGAGCCGGTGCCTGATGCCCAGGCGCCGACGACGTTCGACGACCGGCCCTTCGACGACGACTTCCCGCCGTCGGAGTACGGGGGCAGCCGGGTCGGGCTGGTCGGCACCGTCGAGCGGGTGGGCGAGCCCGACCCGTTCGACACCCGGCCCGGTGCACGGGCCACCGACTACGACCGCGGGCCGGGCGGTCCGGAGGAGGACGAGCTGGGCGACACGGAGGACGACGGGCCGGTCACGTCCGAGGACGACGAGCTGGGCGAGGTCCCGCCCTCGGAGGTCGACGGATCGGGTGCTTCCGGGCCGGGTGGCTCCGGGCCGGGTGAGGGCGAGCCGGGCGGCGCGAGCCCGGGCGGGACCGATGGCACCGGCGGGACCGCGTCGGGGCGTCGTGGCCGGCGGCGTACCCCGGTGCCCGCCTGACCCTTCGTCCGACGGGGGCGCGGGGTGGTGACGTCGGCGTCACCACCCCGCGGTACGACTAGGCTGGCCGGCCGGAGGTGGTGACGGGTGCGGCAGGCGACCGCCATGGCGAACGCGACCGGGTTGGTGGCGGGCTACGCGCTCGACGCCCTGCTCGGCGACCCCCGCCGGTGGCATCCGGTGGCCGGCTTCGGCACGGCGGCCGGCGCGCTGGAACGGCGGGTCTACCGCCCCGACCGGACGGCCGGCACCGCCTTCACGGCGCTCGCCGTCGGCGCGCCGGTCCTGCTCGGCGCCGCCGCCGCGCTGGCGACCCGCCGCCGTCCGGTGGCCCGGGCCGCGCTGGTGGCCGCCGGCACCTGGACGGTGCTGGGCGGGCGCACGCTGCGGCACGAGTCCCGGGTGATGGCACGGGCACTGGGCCGGGCCGACCTGCCCGCCGCCCGGTCCCGCCTGGGCAACCTCTGCGGACGCGACCCGTCGGCCCTCGACGAGCCCGAACTCGCCCGCGCCACGGTCGAGTCGGTCGCCGAGAACACCTCGGACGCCGTGGTCGCCCCGCTGGTCTGGGGCGCGGTCGCGGGCCTGCCCGGCCTGCTCGGTTACCGGGCGGCGAACACGCTCGACGCGATGGTCGGCCACCGCTCGCTCCGGTACGCCCGCTTCGGCACCCCGGCGGCCCGGCTGGACGACGCGCTGAACCTCGTGCCGTCCCGGCTCACCGGGCTGCTCACGGTGGCCGTCGCGCCGGTGGCACACGGGGACCGCGCCGCCGCCTGGCACGTGTGGCGACGGGACCGGGCCGACCACCCGAGCCCGAACGCCGGTCAGTGCGAGGCGGCCATGGCGGGCGCGCTCGGCGTCCGGCTCGGCGGGCGCAACGTCTACTTCGGCCGCGCCGAGACCCGGCCCTTCCTCGGTGACGGGCCCCGCCCCGAGGCGCGGCACCTGAAGCGGGCCGCCCGGATCTCGGGCGCGGTGGGTGTGGCCGCGCTCGGCCTGGCCGCGCTCTACCCGGTGACAGTCGGTCGCCTGGTCGGCGCTGCCGGCCGGGCCGCCCTGGGCGCCGTCACCCGAGCGGCCCGTGGCTCAGGCCGGGGGAGCGGGCGGTGAGCGGCGGGCTGCTGGTCGCCGGCACCACCTCCGACGCCGGCAAGAGCGTGCTCACCGCAGGCATCTGCCGCTGGCTGCGCCGCCGGGGTGTCCGGGTCGCCCCGTTCAAGGCGCAGAACATGTCGAACAACTCCGCCGTGGTGGTCGGCCCGGACGGTCGCGGCGGCGAACTGGGCCGGGCCCAGGCGATGCAGGCCGCCGCCTGCGGGCTCGACGCCGACCTGCGCTTCAACCCGGTGCTGCTCAAGCCTGGCAGTGACCACGCCAGCCAGGTGGTGCTGCTCGGCGAAGCCGTCGACACGGTCACCGCCGGCAACTACCACGAGGTACGGTCCCGGCTCGCCACCACGGCGTACGCGGCGCTGGCCGAGCTGCGATCCGAGTACGACGTGGTGATCTGCGAGGGCGCGGGCAGCCCCGCCGAGATCAACCTGCGCGACGGCGACTACGTCAACATGGGGCTGGCGCGGCAGGCCGGGCTGCCCACGATCGTGGTCGGCGACATCGACCGGGGCGGCGTGTTCGCCTCGATGTTCGGCACCGTCGCCCTGCTCGACGCGGCCGACCAGGCGCTGCTGGCCGGGTTCGTGGTGAACAAGTTCCGGGGTGACCGCGGCCTGCTCCAGCCGGGGCTGGACATGCTGCGCCGGGTCACCGGCCGCCCGACGTACGGGGTGGTGCCCTGGGCACTGGACCTGTGGCTCGACGCGGAGGACTCGCTCGCGTACGGGCGGGTGCTCGGCCGGCCGCCCGCGCCCCGGGGCACCGACTGGCTCGACGTCGCAGTGGTCCGGCTGCCCCGGATCAGCAACGCCACCGACGTGGAGGCGCTGGCGACCGAGCCGGGTGTGCGGGTCCGCCTCACCGTCGAGCCGGCCGAACTCGCCGCCGCCGATCTGGTGGTGCTCCCCGGCACCAAGTCGACAGTCGCCGACCTGGCCTGGCTGCGGGAGACCGGCCTGGCCGACGCGGTCCGGGCGCACGCCGCCGCCGGACGGCCGCTGCTCGGCATCTGCGGCGGCTTCCAGATGCTGGGCCGGGCGATCCACGATGCGGTGGAGAGCCGCCGGGGCACCGTACCCGGCCTCGGGCTGCTGCCCGTCGAGATCACCTTCGAGCCCCGCAAGACGGTCCGCCGGGCCGAGGGCACCGCCGCCGGCGACGTGCCGGTCCACGGGTACGAGATCCACCACGGCCGGGTCACGGCCGCCGACCCGGGCCTCGCGCCGCTGCTGCGCTACGCCGACGGCACCGGCGAGGGCGCGCGCCTCGGCACCGTGTACGGCACGCACTGGCACGGCGCCTTCTCCTCGGACGCGTTCCGCCGCCGGTTCCTGACCGAGGTCGCGGAGGCGGCCGGACGGACCGGGTTCAAGGTCGCGCCGGACACGTCCTTCGCGGCGGCCGGGGAACGGACGCTGGACCTGCTGGGCGACCTGGTGGAGGAGCACCTCGACACCGACGCGCTGTGGCGGCTGATCGAGTCCGGCCCACCGCCGGGACTGCCGTTCGTGCCACCCGGCGCGCCACCGGTTCAGTAGCGCACGTCGGCCGGGCGGTCGGACATCGGCAGTCCGGCCTCCCGCCAGCCCTGCACGCCGCCGATCATGTCGGTGGCCTGCCGCAGCCCCAGCGTCTGGAGGCTGGCGGCGGCCAGGCTGGAGCTGTACCCCTCCCGGCACACCACGACGATCTCGCGGTCGTACCCGGTGGCCTCGGGTATGCGCCACGCGCTGGCCGGGTCGAGTCGCCACTCCAGCACCGTGCGGTCGATGACGATCGCGCCGGGCAGCTCACCCTCCTCGCGGCGCTGCGCCTCGGTACGCGTGTCGATCAGCAGCGCGCCGCCACGGACCGCCTCGACGGTCTCGTGCGGGGTGAGCCGGCGGAGACCGGCGCGGGCCTGTTCCAGGAGGGCGTCGACGCCCGGACACATCACGTCATGGAGCACCCCCCGATGATGCCCAGCGCGCCGCGCCGCCGCTCGGCGAAACGGTCCGCCCGGGTCGCAGTTTCCAGCGGACGGGGGAACGTTAGCGTCGGTCGGGTGAACGTTGCCCTGATCGAGGCGTACGCCGGGTTGGCCCGTCGGGTGCTGGCCGGGCCGGCGCGGTTGGGGCGTACCCGGCTGGTCGCCGTCGACGGGCCCAGCGGCGCGGGCAAGAGCCGGTTCGCGACGCGCCTCGCGGACGCCCTGGCGGCGGGGGCGGGCGGCGTCCGCCCGCCGCTCGTGCACACCGACGACCTGCTCGACGGCTGGGACGACCAGCTCACGTTCTGGACCCGGCTGGAGGAGCAGGTCCTCGGCCCGCTGCGGGCCGGCCGGACGGGCGGTTACCGCCGCTACAGCTGGGTGCGCCGTCGTTTCCTGGACCGGGTGGTGCCGGTGCCGGCCGGTCCGGTGCTGATCGTCGAGGGGGTGAGCGCCGCCCGCGCCGCGGTACGCCCCGAGCTGACGCTGTCGGTGCTCGTCACCGCGCCGGCCGAGCTGCGGTTGCGCCGGGCGCTGGCCCGCGACGGCGAGCAGATCCTGCCGGAGCTGCGCTGCTGGCACGCGGGGGAGCGGTCGCACTTCGCCGCCGACGGCACCGAGGCCGCTGTGGACCTGGTCGTCGACGGCGCCCCGGACCTGCCGCACGACGCGGACCGCTACTACGTGCGCGTGGGGCGGCGACCGGGCTCGGGCGACGTGGCGGGGTAAGGCCAGCATACGATTCCGGTCATGACCACTCCGATCCTCTCCGAGTCCGAGGTGCGGGCCGCCGTCGAGCGGGAACTCCCCGGCGTCCGTGCCGACCTCGAGCGACTCGTCCGCATCCCGGGCATCGCCTTCGAGGGCTTCGACCACTCGCACGTGGAGCGTTCCGCCGAGGCGGTGGCGGAGCTGCTGCGCGGCTGCGGCCTCGACACGCGGATCGTCCGGTCCGGCGGCCAGCCCGCGGTGATCGGCACGAAGGCGGCCCCGGCCGGCGCGCCCACAGTGCTCATGTACGCGCACCACGACGTGCAGCCGGTCGGCGACCTGTCGCTGTGGGAGTCGGACCCGTTCGAGCCGGTGGAGCGCGACGGCCGCCTCTACGGCCGGGGCGCCGCCGACGACAAGGCGGGCATCATGGCGCACGTCGCCGCGCTGCGCGCGTTCGGCGACCGGCTGCCGGTCGGCGTGGTGCTGTTCATCGAGGGCGAGGAGGAGTACGGCTCGGACTCGCTGGAGCGGCTGCTCGCCGAGCACCGTGACGACCTGGCCTCGGACGTCATCGTGATCGCCGACTCCACCAACTGGGACGTCGGCGTGCCGGCGCTGACCACCTCGCTGCGCGGCATCGTGAACTGCTTCGTGGAGGTGCGCACGCTCGACCACGCGGTGCACAGCGGCATGTTCGGCGGCGCCGTGCCGGACGCGCTCACCGCGCTGGTGAAGCTGCTCGGCACGCTGCACGACGAGGCGGGTGACGTAGCGGTGGACGGGCTGGCCGCCCGCGAGGGCGCCAGCGTCGACTACCCGGAGGACCGGTTCCGCGCCGAGGCCGGCCTGGTCGACGGCGCGCGGCTGTTCGGCACCGGCCGGATCACCGACCGGCTCTGGACGAAGCCGGCGCTGGCGATCCTGGGCGTGGACGCGCCGTCCACCGGCGAGGCCCCGAACGCGCTGGTGCCGTCCGCGAAGGCGAAGCTGAGCGTACGGCTGGCGCCGGGCGACGACCCGAAGAAGGCGTACGCGGCGCTGACCGCGCACCTGGAGCGGCACGCGCCGTGGGGCGCTCAGGTGTCGGTGACGTTCGAGCACGACGGCGCGCCCTGCGTCATCGACGCCTCGGGGCCGATGTTCGACGCGGCCCGGTCGGCGTTCCGGACGGCCTGGGACGGCACCGACCCGGTCGACATCGGGGTGGGCGGGTCGATCCCGTTCATCGCCACGTTCCAGGAGATGTTCCCGCGGGCCGCGATCCTGGTGACCGGTGTGGAGGACCCGCACGCGCGGGCGCACGGGCCGAACGAGAGCCTGCACCTGGGCGAGTTCGCGCGGGTGTGCCTGGCCGAGGCGCTGCTGCTGGCCCGGGTGGCCGAGGCCGGAAACCGCGCCTGAGGTGTCGAAACCGTAACTTCGGGGCGGATGTCGGAGTTTGTGGTGTGTCGGCGGGCGGGGTGTTATAGCCTTTCGAACATGCGTACGAACGACGAGATGGAGCGGCTCCAGGCCGCCGTCCGTGCTCTGGGGGACGTCGACGTCTCCGCGTGGTCCGAGGACACGCTCAACGAACAGATCGGCGAGCTCTCCGCCGCCCTGGTCACGCTCGACGCGCTGCTCACCCGGGTCGCCGAGGGCGTGCGCGGGCGCGGCCTGCGCATCGAGGAACCGGTCTCGGCCTGACCGTCGGCCCGTCGGCCCGGCGCACCCGTGCGGTGTGCCGGGCCGCCGGATCCACCCCGATGTCACACGCGACTGGCAGGATGTGGGCGTGCGTTTCGCGGAGCTGGCGGCCACCTCGGCCGCGGTCGGGGCCACCAGCGGCCGACGGGCCAAGGTGGAGCTGCTGGCCGCCGCGCTGCGCGGGCTGGAGCCGGGCGAGATCCCGGCCGGTGCCGGCTATCTCGCCGGTGAGCTGCGTCAGCGTCAGACCGGTGTCGGCTGGGCGGGCCTGCGTGACCTGCCCCCGCCGGCCGCCGAGCCGACGCTCACCGTCGCCGCCGTCGACGCGGCGATCGAGGAGATCTCCCGCGTCGCCGGGGCCGGTTCGCAGGCCCGGCGCCGGGAACTGGTCGGCCGTCTCTTCGCCGCCGCCACCGCCGACGAGCAGCGCCTGCTGACCGGCCTGTTCCGGGGCGAGCTGCGCCAGGGCGCGCAGGCCGGGCTGCTGGCCGACGCGGTCGCGCGCGCCGCCGACGTCCCGGTCACGGCCGTCCGGCGGGCCCTGCTGCTCGCCGGTGACCTGCGGGCGGTGGCGGTCGCGGCGCTCACCGGCGGCGCCGCCGCGCTGGCCGGGTTCGGGCTCCAGGTGGGCCGGCCGCTCGCGCCGATGCTGGCGCAGAGCGCGCCCTCGGTCGACGAGGCGCTCACCGCCACCGGCGTGCCGGCGGTGGTCGACGTAAAGCTCGACGGCATCCGCATCCAGGTGCACCGCTCCGGCCCGGACATCGCGGTCTTCACCCGCAGCCTGGACGAGATCACCGGCCGGCTGCCCCAGGTGGTGGCCGCCGTCCGCGCGCTGCCCGCCCGCGAGCTGGTGCTCGACGGCGAGGCGATCGGGCTGGACGCCGCCGGCCGGCCGCTGCCGTTCCAGGAGACGTCCAGCCGGGCGGCCCGGCGCACCACGCCCAGCACCACCGGGCAGGCACCGGTCGCGCCCGCCGTGCTGGCCGCCGCCGAGCGCACCGGCGAACCGGTGCTCACGCCGTACTTCTTCGACCTGCTGCACCTCGACGGCACCGACCTGATCGACGCGCCCGGACGGGAGCGGTGGGCGGCCCTGGCCGGCGCGGTCGACGCCTCGCTGCTCGTCGACCGAATCGAGGTGGACGACGTGGAGCAGGCGGCCACGGCGTTCGCCGCGGCTGTCGACGCCGGTCAGGAGGGCGTGGTGGTCAAGGACCCGGCCGCGCCCTACGACGCCGGCCGGCGCGGCTCGGCCTGGGTCAAGGTCAAGCCGCGGCACACGCTCGACCTGGTGGTCCTCGCGGTCGAGTGGGGCAGCGGCCGGCGGGAGGGCTGGCTGTCCAACCTGCACCTCGGCGCCCGCGATCCGCGCACCGGCGAGTTCGTCATGCTCGGCAAGACGTTCAAGGGGCTCACCGACGAGCTGCTGCGCTGGCAGACCGAACGGTTCCTGTCGCTCGCCGTGGAGAAGGGCGACTGGGTGGTGCGGGTCCGGCCGGAGCAGGTGGTCGAGATCGCGTTCGACGGGGTGCAGACGAGCAGCCGGTACCCGGGCGGCATGGCGTTGCGCTTCGCCCGCGTGCTGCGCTACCGCGACGACAAGACCGCCGCCGAGGCGGACACCATCGACGCGGTCCGCGCCATCCACGCCGGCCGGGTCACCGGCTGACGGCTCAGCCGGCCGACAACGACCGGGCGTAGTTGACCTGGTTGTTGAGCTGCTGCACCTGGAACTGGTCGGTCACCGGGATCCGCGCGACGTACTGGTGCCCGCCACTGTTCACCGTCACCTGCACGGTGCCGTAGTGCCGCGTCTCCTTGACCAGCAGGAAGAGGAGGCTGAACACGGTCAGGCAGAAGAAGCCGAGGATCGCGGCGACGATGGCCCACTGGGCGATCTTCTCCTCCTTCTGCCAGTAGTCGGTCACGTACCAGGAGGCGCCGGCGAGCGGCAGGACGCCGGCCGGGGTGCGGATGACAGGCGGCGTCACCATGATCTCGGCGATCTGCACGGCTACCGCCGACTGCGTGGGCGGCACCGGCCCGGGCGGTGGATACGCCCCGGGTGCGGGCCCGTAGTACGGCGCGACCACCCCGGCCGGCGGTACGGGCGGCGCGGAGAACTGCGCGGGCGGCGCGGAGAACTGCGGCGCGGCCGGGAACTGCGGCGCGGCCGGGAACTGCGCGGTGGCCGGCGGCGCGGAGAGCGGCGCCGGTGGGGCCGAGAACGGCGGCGCGGAGTAAGGCGGGGCCACCGGCGGGGCGGGGAGCTGCGCGGTGGGGGCGGGGGTGACGGGTGCCTCCGGCGCGGCGATCACCGGGAACTGCTCGGTGGGCGGCGCGACCGCAGGCGGCATGGCCGACCACGGGTCGTACGCGGGTGGCTCGGCGGCCGGGGGCGTCGTGGCGTCAGAGGTCACCGCGACCCCCACGATTGACGATCATCCGCGGACCCTACAACGTCCCCGCCCCCAGGTGTGCCCACCGGGAGGGCGACGTACTCAGGCGGAGGTGGGGGCGGCGGGCTCGGCGGCGCGGTCCACCGGCTCACCCGGGGTGTCCAGCCCGGCCCGGCGGCGGGCCTCCCGGCGCGCCACCCAGCCGTAGCCGAACAGGCTCATCACCGCGAAGATCCACCACTGCCACACGTAGCCGAAGTTCTGCCAGTTGTTGGTGTGCCCGATCTGGACCGCCTGGAAGGCCGGGTCGGCGGCCGGCGTCTGGCCGTCGAGCAGCACGTAGCCGCCGGTCACCGGGTAGGGGAGTTGCTCGGCCAGGCGGGGGATGTCGATGCGCCGGGCCTCCAGCTTGCCGTCGCGCCGGCTGACCGCGCCGCCGCCGCTCTCGCTGCCGACCACCCGGCCGGTCACCGTCACCTCGCCGGCCGGCGCCGCCGGGACCTCCGGCTGGACTGTCGCACCGGCGCCCGGCACGGGCGGGATCCAGCCCCGGTCGACGAGCACCGCGGTGCCGTCGGCCAGCACCAGCGGGGTGAGCACCTCGAAGCCGACGGTCCGGTCGACGGTGCGGCCGCGGATCAGGACGGTGTTCGCGCTGTCGTACCGGCCGGTGGCGGTGACCCGGCTCCAGGTGAGCTCCTCGGACGGCGCGGGACCGACGTCGCCGCCGCTGGGCGCGGGGAGCGCGTCGCGCAGCGGCGCGGGCGTCATGGTGGCCCCGGCGTCGATGCGCTCGTTGACGGCCGTCCGGCCCCGGTAGCGGTCCAGCTGCCAGTTGCCCAGGAACACCATCACCGTGGCGGCGACGAGCGTGAGCGCGAGGTAGCCGAGCCAGCGCGGGGTCAGCAGGAACCGGTACACGTTGGCCAAGGCTACCCGTATGAGCGATGCCACTCGCCGCTGCCAGGCAGAAACGGCGGTGTGCGCGGCTCTCGCGCGCCGGGCCGGACGGGTATGGTCACGCGGGCGGAAACCACCCACATCAGGAGTCGATGATGACCGACGTGCCGCGCGTCGTGCTGAGTGCGCCCTCCTCGGGGCACGGCACCGGCGCCGTCTCCCTCGGCCTGCTCGCGGCGTTCACCGACCGGGGAATCCCGGTGGCCGGGTTCAAGGTCGGGCCGGACCAGGTGGACGCGGCGTATCTGGGGCTCGCCGCCGGGCGCGCCGGGCGCACGCTGGACCCGAGACTCGTCGGCCCGGAGCGGATCGCCCCCCTTTTCGCGTACGGCGCGGCCGGCGCCGGGTTCGCGCTGGTGCAGGGCACGATGGGCCTCTACGACTCGGTCGGCGGACGACCGGAGAGCGAGTCCACGGCAGCAGTCGCCACCGCGCTGCGCAGCCCGGTGGTGCTCGTGGTGGACGTGGCCGCGATGGGCCAGTCGGTGGCCGCGCTGGTGCACGGCTTCCGGGCGTACGACGACGAGCTGTGGCTGGGCGGCGTGATCCTCAACCGGGTGGCCTCGCCCCGGCACGAGGCGCTGTTGCGCGAGGCGCTCGACGACGTGGGCGTGCCGGTCTACGGGGCGTTGCGCCGGCACGAGCTGCCCCCGGTGCTGCCCGCCCGCCGGTACGGCACCGGTCCCGTGGTGCGTGCCGACGCGGACGCCGAACGCGGCGTACGCCGGCTCGGTGAGGCGGTGGCCGCCACCGTCGACCTCGACCGGCTGCTGGCGCTGGCCCGCTCCGCCCCCGCGCTCACCGTGGAGCCGTGGTCGCCGGAGCCGGCCGACGCGCCGCAGCCGTCGGGGGAGCGGCCGGTGGTGGCGCTCGCCGGCGGACCGGCCGGCGCCTACAGCCACCCCGAGACCGCCGAGCTGCTGCGCGCCGCGGGCGCCGAGGTGGTCACGCTCGACCCGCTGCGCGACGAGGCGCTGCCCGCCGGGGCGCGCGCGCTCGTCGTCGGCGGCGGGCTGCCCGAGACGTACGCGGAGCAGCTCTCCGCCAACCGCCGCCTCTGCATCGCGGTGGCCGAGCTGGCCCGTTCGGGCCGCCCGGTGATCGCCGAGGGGGCCGGCCTGCTCTGGCTGGCACGGGAGCTGGACGGCCTGCCCATGTGCGGGGTGCTCGACGCGGTCGGCACGATCCGGGACGGCCTGGTGGTCGGCTACCGCACGGCCACCGCTGTCACCGACAGCGTGGTGGCCGCGGCCGGCACGACGGTGACCGGGCACAAGCAGCACGCCGCAGTGCTCACTCCGCGGGCCGGTGACCGTCCGGCCTGGCGCTGGGAGGGTGGCAACCCGGAGGGCTTCGTCCGGCAGGCGGTGCACGCCTCGCAGCTCGTGCCGCACTGGGCCGCGCATCCGGACATCGCGGCCCGGCTGGTGGCCGCCGCGCTGGCGCCGGTGGGGGCGCCGGCGTGATCGGGCAGGTGGCGGTACGCCGGTTCCCGGCGCTCACCGTCTCGACCCCGCGCATCGAGGTGCGGCACCTCGTCGTCGCCGACGCGGAGGCGGTGGACGAGGTGTTCGCCGACCGGCAGACGCAGCGCTGGCTGCCGCTGGCCGAGGCGTCCGGGCAGATCGACGGGCGGGCGTGGTGCACCGAGCTGGCCCGGCAGCGGCGTGACAGCGGCGACGGCGACCACTGGGCGGTGGTCCGCCGGGAGGACCAGCGGGTGGTCGGCTCGCTCTGGGCCCGCCGTACCGACTGGGGCGCCCGGCTCACCGAGCTGTCGTACGCGATCGCGCCGCACGCCCGGGGTTACGGCCTGGCGGTCGAGGCGGTGGACGCGGTGGCCATCGCGTTGATCCTGGAGCACGGGTTCCAGCGGGTGGAGCTGCGGGTGGCAGCCGGCAACGTGGCGTCCCGGCGGGTCGCCGAGAAGGCCGGCTTCAGCTACGAGGGCCTGCTGCGCAACGCCGGTATCGTCCGCGGCGCCCGGGTCGACCTGGAGCTGTGGTCCTTCGTCGCCGCCGACCTCCGCTGACCGCTCCCGCCCCACAACGTCGATCAAGGAGTTCGCGTCGGCGGATCGGCCGATCCGGAACGCAAACTCCTTGATCAACTACCCGGGCGCACCCCCGGGCGGATCAGGTGGGTCAGCCGACCATCTGGTCGGAGGGTGGGGTGAACTGGCGGGTGGGCTGGCCCTTCAGGGAGTCCCGCAGGGTCTGCGCCACCGCGTTCACCGGGATCTGCGACTGGCCGTCACCCACCGCGTTGAACGGATTGTCCGGGTCGGCGATGAAGCTCGCCGCCGCCAGCTCCGGCGTGTAGCCGACGAACCACGCCGACCGGGTGCTGTCCGTCGTACCCGTCTTGCCGGCGACCGGGCGGCCCACGGTGCCCCGCACGCTGTCGGCTGTCGACCAGCCGCCGCAGCTCCCCCTGGCCGGGGTGTCGCCGGTCGGGCAGCGCGCCGCGTCCGTGGCGGCGCGGGCCGCGTCGGCGTTCACCACCTGCCGGCACCGCGGCTTGGCGACCTCCCGCTGCACCCCGCCCGCCGTCGTGTACGTGGCCGGCGTGCCGTCCCGGTTCATGATCGCGTTGACCGGGATGGCCTCGCAGTAGCGCCCGTCGGCGGCGATGGCGGCGTACGCGTTCGCCATCTCCAGCGGGGTGGCGTCGGAGACGCCGAGCGTGAACGCGCCCCACTTCTTCGCCTTGCCCGGCGACGCCTGCTCCTTGTCCACGTCGGTACGCCAGCGCAGCCCCAGCTGCTCGGCCAGGCGCACCCCGGCGTCCGCGCCGATCTTCTCCTCCAGTTGGACGAAGTACGTGTTCACCGACTTGCCGAACCCGGACCACATGGTCTGCCGGCCGGTCATCGCGCCGCTGGCGTTGGACGGGGCCCACCCGTCGTAGACGGCCGACTTGTACGTGTGCGGCGAGTCGTACGCGGTGGACAGCGGCATCCCGGCGTTGAGCGCGGCGAGCATCGGGAACATCTTGAACGTCGAACCGGCCTGGTAGCCCGGTAGCGTCCCGCCGCCGAGCAGCGGCGCCACGGTGTTCGGGTAGTTCGCCTTGACCTTCGGGCCGGCCTCCGGGTTCGAGCTGTTCGGGTTCTCGGCCAGGTCGAGCGAGTAGTTCCGGTTCACCGCCATCGCCTTGATCCGTCCGGTGCCGGGTTCGGCGACCACGATGCCGTTGGCGAACGGGCTGCCGGTGTTGTCCTTGGCGCCGACGTTCTTCTCCGCCGCCGCCTGTGTCTTCGGGTCGACGGCGAGCACGATCCGGTAGCCGCCGCGGCGCAGCTTGTCCATCCGTTCCAGCCGGTTCTCGCCGAACGCGGGCTGCGAGCTCCACCAGTTCTTCAGGTAGTCGCAGTAGAAGCCCCAGCTGCGGTGGCCGCCGTCGATCGCGGCGCAGTCGTTCGGCGGGGTGGTCAGCTTCAGCTTGATCGGCTGGCCCTTGGCCGCGGCGGCGGCATCGGGCGACAGGTAGCCGAGGCGGGCCATGTTGTCCAGCACGTAGTTGCGCCGGCCGGTGGCGTCCTTCTGGTCCGAGGTGATCGGGTCGTACTCCGACGGCGACTTCACCAGCCCGGCCAGCGTGGCCGCCTCGACCGGGGTGAGCGTGGCCGGGGTCTTGGAGAAGAAGATCTGCGAGGCGGCGTAGATCCCGTACGCGCGGTGACCGAAGTAGGCCGAGTTGAGGTAGCGCTCCAGGATCTGCTCCTTGCTCAGGTGCTTCTCGATGTCCAGCGCCATGCGCATCTCCTTGACCTTGCGCAGGCTGGTCTGCTGGGTCGCCTCCTGGACCTCCTTGGGCGTGGTCGCGCTGTCCCGCAGCGCCATCCGCACGTACTGCATGGTGATCGTCGAGGCGCCCTGGGAGACGCCGCCGGATCGGGCGTTGGACACGAAAGCACGCGCCACGCCCTTCGGGTCGACGCCGTGGTGCTGGTAGAAGCGGTTGTCCTCGGCGGCGACGATCGCCTGCTGGATGTTCGGCGACATGTTCTCGATCTTGGTGTACTGCCGGTACTCCTCGTAGAACATCGTCAGCACGGTCTTGCCGTCCGGCGCGTAGACGTACGAGGTCTCGGCCGGCAGCGCGGTCTTGAGGATGCTCGTCTTCTGTTCGATCGCGTGCGCGGTGGCCTTGGCCCCGATGCCGGTGACGGCGACCAGTGGATACAGGGCGGCGGCGACCACGATGCCGGCGATCAGCCCGGCGCGGAGAAGGGGAACGAGACGGCCAGCGGAAGCAAGGGGACGACTGCTCACGGGGTCAAGCTATGACATTTCCGATTCAAAAATGAGAAGAACTCATAAACCAGCGGACCGTGACGCGACCCACGCCGGGATGCGCTGTCCCGGGCGGCGGCTACCCGGCAGGATCGCGGACATGCCCGCAGCACCGACCGGGAGCGCCGCCGCGCTCGACGAGCCCGACCTGGGCCACCACGGGGACGCCGAGGCCACTCCCGGCCTGGTGGACCTGGCGGTGAACGTGCGCCGCGCCCCGATGCCGGACTGGCTGGCCGACCCGATCACCGCGGCGCTGGGCGACCTGGCCGCGTATCCGGACCCGGCCCCGGCCCGCGCCGCCGTCGCTCACCGGCACGGGCGACCCCCGGAGGAGGTACTCCTCACCGCCGGCGCCGCCGAGGGTTTCGTCCTGATCGCCCGCGCGCTGTCCGGCGTCCGCCACCCCGTTGTGGTGCACCCGCAGTTCACCGAGCCGGAGGCCGCGCTGCGGGCCGCCGGGCACCGGGTCGACCGGGTGCTGCTCGACCCGGCCGACGGCTTCCGCCTGGACCCGGCCCGCGTCCCCGGCGACGCCGACCTGGTCATGATCGGCAACCCCACGAACCCGACCTCGGTCCTGCACCCGGCGGACACCATCGCCGCGCTGGCCCGTCCCGGCCGGGTGCTCGTGGTCGACGAGGCCTTCGCCGACACCACAGCCGCGCCCGGCGTCGACGGCGAGCCCGAGTCGCTCGCCGCCCGCCGCGACCTCCCCGGCCTCGTGGTGGTCCGCAGCCTCACCAAGACCTGGGGCCTGGCCGGGCTGCGGATCGGCTACCTGCTCGGCGACGCCGCGCTGCTGGCCCGGTTCGCCGCCGCGCAGCCGCTCTGGGCGGTCTCCACCCCGGCGCTCGCCGCCGCCACCGCCTGCGCCGCGCCGGCCGCCGTCGCCGCCGAACGCGCCATCGCCGCCGAACTCGCCGCCGACCGCGACCACCTGGTGGCCCGCCTGTCCGGCCTGCCGGGGGTACGCGTGGCGGGCCGCCCGGCCGCCGCCTTCGTCCTGATCCACGTGGCCGGCGCCGCCGACGTACGCGAGCGGCTGCGCGCCCACGGCTGGGCGGTACGCCGGGGCGACACGTTCCCCGGGCTCGGCCCGGACTGGCTCCGGATCGCCGTACGCGACCGGCGCACCACCGACGCGTTCATCGAGACGCTGGCACGGATCCTGGAGGCATGATGCTGGAGTCCACAGTCGCGGCGATCCGGCCGCTGGACGAGGCCGCCATGGCGGCGGCCCGCGAGTTGCAGGGGCGGCTGACCAAGCCCGCCGGCTCGCTCGGCGCCCTGGAGCCGCTCTCGGTACGCCTCGCCGGGCTGGCCGGCGCCTGCCCACCGCCACTGCCCGAACCGGCCGCGGTGGCGATCTTCGCCGGTGACCACGGCGTGCACGCCCAGGGCGTGACCCCGTGGCCGCAGGAGGTCACCGCCCAGATGATCGCGAACTTCCTGGCCGGCGGCGCGGTGGTCAACGCGTTCGCCCGCCAGGCCGGTGCCTCGGTCACAGTGGTGGACGTCGGCGTGGCCACCCCGATCCCCGGTGCCGACGAGCCCGGTGACCCGGCCGGGCCGCGCCTGGTGGCCGCGAACGTACGGCCCGGTACCCGCGACATGACGGTCACCGCGGCGCTGACCCGGGACGAGGCCCGCTCGGCCGTCGAGACCGGCATCCGGGTCGCCGGCGAGCTGATCGACGCCGGGGCGGGCATCCTGCTCACCGGCGACATGGGCATCGGCAACACCACCCCGTCCGCCACGCTCATCGCCGCGTTCTCCGGCGTGGACGCCGAGGCGGCCACCGGCCGGGGCACCGGGGTCGACGACGAGACGTACGCCCGCAAGGTGGCTGTGGTGCGGGCCGCGCTGGCCCGGCACGAGCCCGGCCCGGCCGACCCGCTGGGCGTGCTGGCGACCGTCGGCGGGCTGGAGCACGCCGCGCTGACCGGCCTGATCCTCGGCGCCGCCGCGCGCCGGGTGCCGGTGCTGCTCGACGGCGTGATCGCGGTGAGCGCCGCGCTCGCCGCTGCCGCGTTCGCGCCGGACGCCGTGGGCGCCATGGTCGCCGGGCACCGCAGCGCCGAGCCGGGCGCCACGGCGGCGCTGCGGCACCTCGGCCTGGAACCGCTGATCGACCTGGGGCTGCGGCTCGGCGAGGGCACCGGAGCGCTGCTCGCCCTGCCGGTGGTCACCGGCGCGGTCCGGGTGCTGCACGAGGTGGCGACGTTCGACTCCGCCGGGGTGGCGGAGAAGTGACCGGGCCGACGCCGCCGAGCCCGTACCCCCTGGGGTTGCGGCTGGGCGGGCGGCGCGTGGTCGTCGTCGGCGGGGGAGCGGTCGCGACCCGGCGGGTGCCCGCGCTGCTCGACGCCGGCGCGGACGTGCTGCTGGTGTCGCCCGAGCTGACCCCGGCGCTGCGCGCGCACGTCGACGCCGGGCGGCTGCACTGGGAGCCGCGCCGGTTCGTCCCCGGCGACCTGGACGGTGCGTGGCTGGTCCAGGTGGCGGTCGACGACCGGGCCGCCGCCGCTGCGGTCAGTGCCGCCGCGGCCGAGCGGCGGATCTTCTGCGTACGCGCCGACGACCGGACGGCGGCGAGCGCGTGGACCCCGGCGGTGACCCGGCACGGCCCGGTCACAGTGGCGGTCCTCGGCGGCGGCGACCCCCGCCGAGCGATGGCGACCCGCGACGCCATCCGCGCCCTGCTCGGAAGGAAGGGCCCCCTCTTAACGCCTGCGGTAGAGGAAGGGCCCCCTCTTAACACCGGAGGGCGCGTCGCACTCGTCGGATCCGGACCGGGCGACCCGGAGCTGATCACCGTGAAGGGGTGGCGGCTGCTCACCGAGGCCGAGGTGGTCGTCGCCGACCGGCTCGTGCCCGGCCTGCTCCTGGACGAACTGCGCCCGGACGTCGAACTGGTCGACGCCTCCAAGATCCCGTACGGGCCGTCCCGTGCCCAGGAGGAGATCAACCGGATCCTGGTGGACCGGGCGCGGGCCGGCAAGGTGGTGGTACGGCTCAAGGGCGGCGACCCGTACGTCTTCGGCCGTGGCGGCGAGGAGTTGCTGGCCTGCGCCGAGGCGGGCGTGCCGGTGACTGTGGTGCCCGGCGTGACGAGCGCGATCGCGGTGCCCGAGGTGGCCGGGGTGCCGGTGACCCACCGGGGCGTGGCGCACGAGTTCACAGTGGTCTCCGGGCACCTCGCGCCCGACGCGCCCGCGTCGCTGGTGCGCTGGGACGCCCTGGCCGGGCTGCGGGGCACGCTCGTGATCCTGATGGGCCTGAAGAACCTCGCCGCGATCGGTGCCACCCTGATCGCGCACGGCAAGCCGGCTGACACTCCCGCCGCGGTGATCCAGGAGGGCACCACAGCCGCCCAGCGGATGCTGCGCTCCACGCTGGGCAGGGTCGCCGCCGACGTCGAGGCCGCCGCGCTGCGCCCACCCGCGATCGTGGTGCTCGGCGACGTGGTCCACGCCCTGACCCCGCCCGCCGCCCCCTGATAGCGCCGATCTTGCACTTGGTGCCCGCCCGGTGCCCGTTATGGCCCCTTCGCCGGGGCAGCAAGTGCAAGATCGCCGGGCTGGGGGCGGGGCTGGGGCTGGGGTGGGACGGGGACGGCGGCGGGGACCTTGGGTCCTCGCCGCCGTCTGGTGCTTCGGTCAGGTCACTGCTTGAGCATGTTGTCCAGCAGCAGGGCGCAGCGGATCAGGCCGAGGTGGCTGTACGCCTGCGGGTGGTTGCCCAGCCCGCGCTCGGCCAGCGGGTCGTACTGCTCCGGCAGCAGCCCGGTCGGCCCGGCCGTGTCGACCATCTGGGTGAACAGCTCCTCGGCATCGCTGCGGCGGCCGGTGCGCAGGTACGCCTCGATCAGCCACGACGTGCAGATGTGGAAGCCGCCCTCCCGGCCGGGCAGGCCGTCGTCCCAGTGGTACCGGTAGACGACCGGACCGCTGCGCAACTCCGCCTCGATCTTGAGCACGGTGGAGAGGAAACGCGGGTCGTCGCCGGCGAGCAGCCCGGAGATGCCGATCCACAGTGACGAGGCGTCCATCTCCTCGTACCCGTAGGCGACGCTGTACGCCTCGGCCTCCGGGTGCCAGCCGTGCTCCAGCACGTTTGAGGCGATCCGGTCGCGCAGCTCGACCCACTCGGGCCGGTCCTCGCCGCCGTGGCGGCGTACGACGTGCAGCGCGCGGTCCACCGTCATCCAGAGCATGACCTTGGAGAAGACGTGGTGCCGCGGGGGGAGGCGGGCCTCCCAGATGCCGTGGTCGGGCTCGTGCCAGCGGCGGCGTACCGCCTCGACCATGTTCTCCAGCACCCGCCACTCGTCGTCGCGGATCGAGCCCCGGGCGTCGGCCACCGCCGCGATCAGGTCCGCGACCGGGCCGAAGACGTCGAGCTGGAGCTGGTGGTTGGCGAGGTTGCCGACGCGTACCGGCCGGGAGCCGGCGTAGCCGGGCAGCGTGTCGATGACCGCCTCGGCGCCCAGTTCGAAGCCGTCCACCGTGTAGAGCGGGTGCAGCCGCTCCGGGTGCCCGCCGGTGCGCTCGACCACGCCGTCGATCCAGCGCAGCAGCCCTTCGGCCTCCTCGGTCGAGCCGAGGTCGACAAGCGCGCGGGCGGTCATCGCGGCGTCCCGCAGCCAGCAGTAGCGGTAGTCCCAGTTGCGGACACCGCCCAGTTCCTCCGGCAGCGACGTGGTGGCCGCGGCGAGGATCGAGCCGGTCGGTTCGTGGCAGAGGCCGCGCAGCGTCAGCGCGCTGCGGGCGACCAGGTCCCGGGCGGTCGCGGGCAGCCGCAGCGAGGACACCCAGTCCTTCCAGGGCTGCTCCGCGGCGGCCTGCCGCTCGTGCAGCGGCAGCCGGTGCGGTTCCAGGCTCTGCGTGCCGAAGCGCAGCTCCAGCACCACCTGGCCACCGGCGGCGGACAGGTCGACCACCGCCTTCGCGGTCTCGTAGCCGGCGTCGTTGGTGACCTCCCACTCGACGCCGGGGGAGTGCAGCGCGACCGGCTCGTTGGAGCCGAGCACCAGCAGGCCGTCGTCGAGCGGCTGGAGCTGCACCGCCACCTGACCGAACTCGGGGCGCGGCGCGAACTCGACCCGGGCCCGCCCGGTGCCGCTGAGCACCCGGACCAGTGTCGAGTCGCCGCTGACCACTGCGGGGTCGTCCGGCGTGGTCTCCCGTACCGGCAGGTCGAGCCAGTCGGTCACGGTCAGGCCGGACCAGCGGGTCTCGACCGTCATCGTGTTGCTGCGGTAGCGCTGGCCCAGCGGGATGCCGCCCCGCTCCGGGCCGACCGTGAAATGCCCGGCCGGGCTGCCGCCGACCAGGTCGGCGAAGATCGCCGCCGAGTCCGGCTTCGGGTGGCACAGCCAGGTGATCTTGGCTTCCGGTGTGACGAGCGCGACGGTACGGCCGTTGGCGAGCATCGAGTGCCGCTCGATCGGCACCGCCCGCTCGCCGAACAGCCAGTGCCGCCGCGTCTCCAGCAGCAGCCCGAGCGCCCGGGCCGCCTCGATCGGCTCGGCCACCCGGTAGTCGGCCCGGGTCTCCCCGGGACCGATCTTGATGCCGACGTCCGGCCCGGTCAGGTTGCCGAAGGCGTTCTCGTCGGTGACGTCGTCGCCGATGAACAGCACCGCGCTCGCGGCGAGCTGGGTGCGGAGCTGGTCGACGGCGGTGCCCTTGTTGGTGACGACCACCGACAGCTCGATGACCTCCTTGCCCTGGGTGACTGTCACGCCCTCCCAGGTCGCGGGGCCGTTGCGGACCGCCTCGACGGCCCGGGCGGCGACGTGCGGGTCCACACCGCGGGTGTGCACTGCGACGCTGGCCGGCTTGCGTTCCAGGCGGATGCCCGGGTGCTCGGCGGCGATCTCGCGCAGCGCCTCGCGGAGCCGGTGCCGGACCGCGATCAGCTCGGGGGTGAGCCGCTCGACGAAGCCGATGTCGAACTCCGAGCCGTGGCTGCCGACGAGGTGCACCTCGCTGGGCAGCCGCGAGAGCGTGGCCAGGTCGCGCAGCGCCCGGCCGGAGACGACGGCGACGCTCGTCTGCGGCAGCGCGGCGAGCGCGCGTACGGCCGCCACCGACTCGGGCAGCGGCACTGCCTTGCTGGGGTCCTCGACGATCGGCGCCAGCGTGCCGTCGTAGTCGCAGGCGACCAGGAGTTGCGGAACCCGGGCGATACGGCCGATGGCGGCACGCAGTTCGGGATCCAGCACGCCGCCGTGGGCGGCGGCGGGGGCGGGCGAGGTCACGCAGCCTCCGTATCGGGGACGCCGAGCTCGCTGAGGAACGACTTGGCCCAGTGGCCCACGTCGTGGCTGCGCAGATGGCGCTGCATGACGCGCATCCGGCGGCGGGCTTCGGGCTTTTCGACATGCACGGCCCGCAGCAACGCGTCCTTCACCGCGTCCGGGTCGTGCGGATTACACAGGAACGCCTGGCGCAGCTCTGTCGCGGCGCCGGCGAACTCACTGAGCACGAGCGCGCCGCCCTGGTCGGCGCGCGATGCGACGTACTCCTTGGCCACCAGATTCATTCCGTCTCGCAGCGGGGTCACCATCATCACGTCGGCCGCGACGTACATCGCGGCCAGTTCGGAGCGACTGTACGACTGATGCAGATAATGCACTGCAGGCACGCCGACCCGGCCGAATTCACCATTGATCCGGCCAACCTCGCGTTCCACCTTCACCCGAAGTGCCTGGTAGTGCTCCACGCGCTCGCGGCTGGGCGTGGCGACCTGCACCATAACCGCGTCCGGAACTGTCAACTTTCCGTCAGCGAGGAGTTCTCGGAAGGCCTTCAGCCGGAGTTCGATGCCCTTGGTGTAGTCGAGCCGGTCGACGCCCAGGATGATCGTCTTCGGGTTGCCCAGCTCCTCGCGGATCTGCTTGGCCCGGGCCTGGATCGCCGGGTCCTCGGCCAGCCGCTCCATCTCCTTGGTGTCGATCGAGATGGGGAACGCGCCGGCCTTCACCTGCCGGCCGTCGACCTGGATCATCTGGCCCTCGTAGCGCAGGCCGAGCAGGTGCCGGGCCAGCCGGACGAAGTTCTGCGCCGCCAGGCGCTGCTGGAAGCCGACCAGGTCCGCGCCGAGCAGTCCACGGAGGATCTCGGTGCGGAACGGCATCTGCATGAACAGCTCGATCGGCGGGAACGGGATGTGCAGGAAGAAGCCGATCCGCAGGTCCGGCCGCAGCTCGCGGAGCATCGCCGGCACGAGCTGGAGCTGGTAGTCCTGGACCCAGACCGTCGCGCCCTCGGCGGCCACGTCCGCCGCGGCCTCCGCGAACCGGGCGTTCACCAGCCGGTACGCCTCGCGCCAGCGCCGCTTGTAGGCGGGCGTCTCCACCGCGTCGTGGTAGAGCGGCCAGATCGTCGCGTTCGACTGGCCCTCGTAGTAGCGCTCCAGCTCCTCGGCGCTCAACGGCACCGGGTGCAGCCGGATGCCCTCCAGGTCGAACGGCTCGGGCGCGGCGCCGGTGCCGCCGGCCCACCCCACCCAGGTGCCCTGGTGCTCGGCCAGCACCGGGTGCAGCGCGGTCACCAGCCCGCCGGGGCTGCGCCGCCACTGCCGCCCCTCGGGTGTGCTCACCTCGTCGACCGGCAGACGGTTGGCCACTACGACAAAGGAGCTACGGACGGTCACGATCGGCCACCTCCGGGTACTGACGGGTCCACCGCGATGAGCGTACTGAGCGTAGCTGCGGCGTCTGATCCCCCGTGCCGGAGTTACCTACCCGTCCCAGAACCGCCGAACCCAACGCGTGATCTTGTCGACACCCGGGGCCGCAGTTCTGCTCTTCCCGGTCGTACCGGAGACGTCCACGAGTGCTACCGGTGTCGGCGACGAGGCTCGCCGCCGTACCCCTGGGGTGGGGTGATGTGGGCGTGGCGGTCCGTACCTGTCAGGATTGACGGCGGCGTGCGCGCGGCCGGCTCCCGGCCGGCGGCGGCAGGCGGAGATCGACGCCCGCGCCCCGCACCCGACAAGCCCGCGATCGCAACCGACGGAGGTAGCCCGCACCGTGGCCCAGTTCATCTACGTCCTGGACAAGGCGCGCAAGGCGCACGGCGACAAGGTCGTGCTCGACAACGTGACGCTGAACTTCCTGCCGGGTGTCAAGATCGGGGTGGTCGGTCCGAACGGCGCCGGTAAGTCCAGCCTCCTCAAGATCATGGCAGGGCTCGACCGGCCGAGCAACGGCGAGGCCCGGCTCATGCCCGGCTACTCCGTCGGCATGCTCGCGCAGGAGCCGCCGCTCAACGAGGAGAAGACGGTCCTCGGCAACGTCGAGGAGGCGGTCGCCGAGACCAAGGCCAAGCTGGAGCGGTTCAACGCCATCGCCGAGCAGATGGCCACCGACTACTCCGACGAGCTGATGGAGGAGATGGGCAAGCTCCAGGAGGAGCTGGACGCCGCCGACGCGTGGGACATCGACTCCAAGCTCGAACTGGCAATGGACGCGCTGCGCTGCCCGCCGCCGGACGCCGACGTCACCCAGCTCTCCGGTGGTGAGCGCCGCCGGGTGGCGCTGTGCAAGCTGCTGCTGGAGGCGCCGGACCTGCTGCTGCTCGACGAGCCCACCAACCACCTGGACGCGGAGAGCGTGCAGTGGCTGGAGCAGCACCTGGCCAAGTACGCCGGTACCGTCCTGGCGATCACCCACGACCGGTACTTCCTGGACAACGTGGCCAACTGGATCCTGGAGCTGGACCGCGGCCGGGCCTACCCGTACGAGGGCAACTACTCCACCTACCTGGAGAAGAAGGCCGCCCGGCTCTCCGTCGAGGGACGCCGCGACGCCAAGATGAAGAAGCGGCTGTCCGAGGAACTGGAGTGGGTCCGCTCGAACGCCAAGGCGCGGCAGACCAAGTCCAAGGCCCGCCTGGACCGCTACGACGAGATGGCCGCCGAGGCGGAGAAGACCCGGAAGCTGGACTTCGAGGAGATCCAGATCCCGCCGGGCCCGCGTCTGGGCAACACGGTCATCGAGGCGCAGAACCTCACCAAGGCGTTCGGTGACCGGGTGCTGATCGACGACCTGTCGTTCTCGCTGCCCCGCAACGGCATCGTCGGCATCATCGGCCCGAACGGCGTCGGCAAGACCACGCTGTTCAAGACCATCGTCGGGCTGGAGCAGCCGACCGGCGGCTCGGTCCGGGTCGGCGAGACCGTCTCGCTGTCGTACGTCGACCAGAACCGGCAGGGTCTGGACGGCGACAAGACCGTCTGGGAGGTCGTCTCCGACGGGCTGGACCACCTCATGGTGGGCAAGGTCGAGATGCCGTCCCGGGCGTACATCGCCGCGTTCGGCTTCAAGGGGCCGGACCAGCAGAAGCCGACCAAGGTGCTCTCCGGCGGCGAGCGCAACCGGCTCAACCTGGCGCTGACGCTCAAGATCGGCGGCAACGTGATCCTGCTCGACGAGCCGACGAACGACCTGGACGTGGAGACGCTGTCCAGCCTGGAGAACGCGCTGCTGGAGTTCCCCGGCTGCGCCGTGGTCATCTCCCACGACCGGATGTTCCTGGACCGGGTCGCCACGCACATCCTGGCCTGGGAGGGCGACGACCAGAACCCGGCCAAGTGGTTCTGGTTCGAGGGCAACTTCGAGGCGTACGAGAAGAACAAGGTCGACCGGCTCGGCGCCGAGGCGGCCCGTCCGCACCGGGTGACCTACCGCAAGCTCACCCGCGACTGACCGGGGCCGACCCTTGTCTGACCGGTTCGTCTACCACTGCGCGCTGCGCTGGTCCGACCTGGACGCGTACGGCCACGTCAACAACGCCCGCTTCCTCACGCTCTACGAGGAGGCCCGGGTGGCGATGATGTTCGCCGGCGGCCGGGCGTGGGGAGTGGGCTCGTTCGCCGACGGTGTGGTCATCCGCCGGCACGAGGTCGACTACCTGCGCCCGGTCGACTACGCGCTCGGCCGGGCCAGCGCGGAGGCCGCCCCGACGGTACGGATCGAGCTGTGGGTGGACCAGATCAGGGCCGCCTCCTTCTCGGTCGCGTACGAGCTGTACGACGGCGACACGCTGGCCGGCACCGCCCGGTCGCTGCTGGTGCCGTTCGACCTGACGGCGCAGCGCCCGCGCCGGATCTCGCCGGAGGAGCGGGCGTTCCTGCTCCGCTACGCGCCGGGGCTGAGCGGATGACCGGGCACGGGTTGACCGGGACGGCCGACGCCGGGGCCTTCCTGGCCCGGCTGGTCCGGTTCGACCCGGCCACGCTGGTCCGGCTGCGGCCGGTGCCCGGGGCGGGCCGTACCGCCCTCTGGGCGCGTCTGCCGTGGGGGGTGCTCGTGGTCCGAACCGTGCCGGGCGCCGCTCCCGGGGACGTCACGGTCGCCGCGGGGGAACTGCTGGCCGAACTCTCCGCCGGGGGCGCCGCGCTTCCGGTACGCCGGGACGACGGCTGGCGGTGGCAGCTCCCACCGGCCGCGAGCCGGGCGGTGGAGGCGCTGCCCGGCGCCGAACTGCTCCGGATCGCGGAGGCGGCGGCCGGGACGCTGCGCGAGGCGGCCACGCACGGCGTGGCGGGCCGCGCGGTCGGGCAGCGGGTGCTGCGGGACGCGCTGCTGGACCACGTCGCCGTGGTGGTGACCCCGGACGAGGCGCCTCGCACACCCGTGGAGGTGTCGCAGCGGCTGGTGCAGGCCCTGGTCCGGATGGGTTTCCTCGGCGCGGGCGCGGACGACGTTCAGGTGCGTACGGCTGGTCGATGGGTCGGACTCGTCGGACCGTTCGGGGCGGCCTGGTCGCGTACCGTCGCCGATCTTGCACTCAGGCCGACGGTAGGTCATCCGAACGGATGACCCCGCTTCGTCCTTCCGGTTTGGGGCGGTCGTTGGGGGGATGCCTCACGCCGTCTGTCCGGGTACCGTCCATCCTCGGATCCAACGCACCGTAGGCGTCCGGATCCGCTGGGGAGTGAGGTGCGCGAGCGATGCCGTGGTGGTCATGGCGCCCTGGTCCCGCCGCTGGCGGGGAGCCGGAGACTCGAAGCGGGACCACAGTGGATGACACCATCCGGGTCGGCCCACCGACCCCTCGCCAGCCGGGGGACGACCGGCGCCACCTGAGCGGCCGGTCCTCGCGGACATGCCGGCCACCGTCGCGCCGGTCACCCTGAGCCGGGTCTGCGACGCGCTCGACCTGCTCGACGTCCGCTATCTGGCCGACGGCGACGGCAACCTGCTGGCCATGTGGGAGCGGCACGCCGTGCTCGTCGCGCTGGAGGGCCCGGACGACGAGATCCTGGTGATGCGGGCCCGCCCGCACGCGACGGTCCCGCCGGACTGGGCCGACCGGGCCTACCGCGTCGTGAACGAGTGGAACCACACCCGGCGCTTCTGCAAGGCGTACATCGGCGACCCGACCGAGCGCGGTCAGCTTCCGATCTACGCCGAGTTGCAGGTCCCGCTCGGCGCCGGCGCCCACGACGCGCTGCTCGTCGAGATGCTCGACTGCGGCGCCGCGGTCGCCGTCACGTTCGTCGACTGGCTGCACGACGAGGGCGCCCTGCTCTGAGCCGGGCTCAGCCCGCGGCCGGGTCCTCCATCACGTTCACCATGAAGTACGCGGCCCGCTCCAGGTAGTCCCAGAGCGCGGCGGCGAGCTGCGGCGGCAGGTCGAGCGTGTCCACCGCCCGGCGCATGTGGTGCAGCCAGGCGTCCCGCTCGGCCGCGCCGATCCGGAACGGGGCGTGCCGCATCCGCAGCCGCGGGTGGCCGCGCTGCTCGGAGTAGGTGTGCGGTCCGCCCCAGTACTGGATGAGGAACAGGGTCAGCCGGTCCGCCGCCGGGCCCAGGTCCTCCTCCGGGTACATCGGCCGCAGCAGCGGGTCGTCGGCCACACCGGCGTAGAACTCGTCCACCAGCTTGCGGAAGGCCGGTTCACCGCCGATCGCCTCGAAGAGGGTCATCGACTCGCCTGGGGAAGTCACGCTTCCATCCTGCCAGGTGCGGCCCGGCACCCGCGCCCGCCCGCCGGGCGGCGCGGATCACGTCACCGCGTGCCGGTGTCGCCCGTGCTCGCGGTTCCGGTCACCGGACGCGGGGCCGGGCGCGTGCGCGTGCGCCGGCCCGCCACCGGCCGCCGACTCGGCGCGGGCGGCCGCGACGGCCTCGTGGATCACCTGTGGCCGGGGCCAGGCGAGCGCCGCGACCGTCATGATCAGCACACCGGCGGCGCTCCAGACGCCGACCACCGACGGGACCGAGAACCGCTCCGCGAGCGCGCCCGTGACCAGCACCGCGGCACCCTGGATGATCTGCGTGCCGCTGGCCATGACGCCGAACGCCCGGGCCCGGAAGCCGTCCGGCAGCGCCTGCACGAACAGGCCGTTGGCGACCGGGACGAGCCCGGCGACGGCGAAACCGCACCCCCCGGCCAGCAGCGCCACCACCGTCGGCGGCGGGTTGAACAACGCGGGTACGAGTGTCGCCGGCGCGATGATCATCAACGGTCGCATCAGCGTCAGCCGCCGCTCCGGGCCGACGAGCCGGCTGATGGTCAGCCCGCCGAGGATGTAGCCGACCGGGACGGCGGCCATGATCAGCCCCTGCGCGGTGCCGGCGTCCATCCGGCCGTCGGTCCGGTCGGCGGCCCAGCCCGCTGCCAGTCCCTCGGGGACGATCGAGAAGAGCATCGCGCTGAACACCAGCACCGCGATGGCGCGCAGCACCGGCCGCTCGAAGACGATCCGGAAGCCCTGGACGGTCTCCCGCAGCAGGTGGCTGCGGTGCACCTCGGCCATCGCCGGTGGCCGCTCGCGGACGCCGAAGCGGACCAGCGCGGCCGAGACGGCGAAGGTCACGGCGTTGACGAGCAGCGCGGTGTTCGGGTTGAGCGCCGCCACCGTGGCGCCGATCAGGTAACCGACGACCTGGGCTGCCTGGCCGGCGCTGGTGAACGCGGCCAGGCCCACGACCAGCCGGTCGCCGGTCAGGAGATGCGGCATCAGCGCCGACCGCGCCGCCTGGCTCGGCGGGTTCGCGAGCGTGGCCAGGAAGATCAGCGCGAAGATCGACCAGGTCGGCATCCAGGGCATCGCGACCAGCGCCATCAGCGCCATCCGGAGGAGGTCGCAGACGACCATGACCCGGCGGTAGTTGTGCCGCTCGGCGAGCGCGGAGAGCAGCGGGCCGCCGACCAGCCAGGGAAGGTAGCTGGCGGCGAACGCGGCGGCGGAGAGCGCGACCGAATCGGTCTCGCGCAGCACGAGCACCGTGACCGCGGCGCGGGCCAGGTAGTCGCCCACCCAGGAGAGGGTGTTGGCGGCGAAGATGGCGCGGAACTCCGACTGACCGAAGACGTCCCGGAAGGTGGCCGGGGCCTCCCGGGCGGGTCGCGCGTCGGACACCGTCGCCTCCATCGTTCCTGGTCGACCACTTGTGATGGCCCGACCGGGAACCGTCGTCAGATCAACCGATCAGCGAGGACACGAGCACGCCCCCCGGTGGAGCGTGTGCACCGGATTCTGCCCGATCGTCTGACAACTGGCTAGGGCGAACGGATTGATCGTCGCATCTCCGACTGAACGAACGGACGATACCCGAGGGGCCGCGCGGTGCGGAACCCCGGAAATCGTCCGGCTCGTCCGGCGACTCAGGTGGGTCCGCCGGTGCCCGTACCCTCGGCAGCGGGCGGCGCCGGTGGCTGGACCGGCAGGCCCGGGAACAGCCGTGCGGCCGCGATCTGCGCGACGATGCCGGAGTTCTCCAGCGCCTCCGCGAGGCGGCGGCGCAGCTCGCGGCCGACCGCGAACTGCCCGTCCGCGGTGGTCTTGACGACGGTACGGATCACCGCGCCGTCGACTGTCATCTGCTCGACGCCGAGGACCTCCGGCTCCTCCACGATGCTCGGCGCCAGCTCCGGGTCCAGCGCCACCGACGCCGCCGCGGTACGCAGCACGGCGGTGGCCTCCTCGGTGCCGGCGAACCCGATCGGCAGGTCGACCACGACGAGCGCCCAGCCCTGGCTCTTGTTCCCGACGCGGACGATCTCGCCGTTGCGGATGTACCAGAGCACGCCGCGGCCGTCCCGGACCGTGGTGACCCGCAGCCCCACCGCCTCGACCACGCCTGTGGCCTCGCCCAGGTCGACCGTGTCGCCGACGCCGTACTGGTCCTCGATCAGCATGAACAGGCCGGCGATCAGGTCCTTGACCAGGCTCTGCGCGCCGAAGCCGAGCGCCACGCCGGCGATGCCCGCGCTCGCCAGCAGCGGGGCCAGGTCGAAGCTGAACTCCTTGAGCACCATCAGCAGCGCGATGCCGAAGACGAACGCGGTGACCATGCTGCGCAGCACCGACCCGATCGCCTCGGCCCGCTGCCGCCGCCGCTCCGGCACGAACTGGTCCGGGTCGAGCGAGGCGCTGGGGATCCGCTCGCGCAGCGGGCGGAGCATGGTCGGCACCGCGCCGTCGGTGGTGGTCCGCACCAGCCGGTTGATGGTCCGGTGCAGCGCCCACCGGGCGGCCACCGCGAGCAGCAGGATCAGCGCCACCCGCAGCGGCTTGAACAGGATCCAGTAGCTGCTCTCGGCGAACCAGGCGGAGTTCGTCACTCGGTACACCCACTCGCATGAGCTGCTGCCCTGGCAGTCCGGCTTCCGGTCGGAGACGGCGGCCAGCACGGCGGAGATCAGGTCGGAGACGTTCACTCTGCTTTCGTACCGCACGCCTGGCGGGCGGCGGACACCGCCACCTCGGCGAAGTGTCGCTACCCGGGGGGTAGCCCCGGATTAGTACGTGCAATCCGGGGCGCGATCAGGGACTATTGGCGCAACGGACGTCGGTGATCCGGCCGGCGTCGGAGCCGTCCCGCGCTGTCCGCGGGGCGGTTCCGGCGCAGACGAGGCGGGAGCGACTGGACCGGGAGGGTGAGCGCGATGCCTGACATACGACCCACGGCGGGCTCCGGTGCACTCGTTCTCAACGCCACCTACGAGCCCCTGTGCGTCGTGTCGGTGCGTCGTGCCGCGATCCTCGTCCTCTCCGCCAAGGCGGTCTGCGTCGCCGACGGCGAGGGCATCCTGCACAGCGCGCGCAACGCGTTACCGGTGCCCTCGGTGGTGCGCCTGACCCGCTACGTCCGGGTGCCGTACCGCACCCACGTCGGGTTGTCCCGGCGGGCCGTGTTCGCCCGCGACGGGTGGCGGTGCGCGTACTGCCGGGGGCCGGCCGAGACCATCGACCACGTCTTCCCGCGCAGCCGGGGCGGCCGGCACGCCTGGGAGAACGTGGTCGCCGCGTGCGCGCGGTGCAACCACACCAAAGGCGACAAGACGCCCGCCGAGCTGGGCTGGCGGCTGCACCACCTGCCGGCCGCGCCCAAAGGAGCCGCGTGGCGGGTGCTCGGGCACCGCGCCCCCGACCCGCGCTGGGCGGACTGGCTCGACCTGCGCGAACCCGAGCCCGAGGCGGCCTGACCGGCCCGCTCAGCGCGCCTTGACCAGCGCGGCGTAGACGACCAGGTTGTCCGCGTACCCGGTCTCGCCGCCCACCCAGCGCCCGCCGCACGTGATCAGCCGCAGGTTGGGCCGGCTGAAGTCGCCGTAGACGTCCTCCACAGGCAGCTTCTCCTTGCCGTACCGCTCGATCGAGGTCACCTCGAACACCGCCACCGACCGGTCCTCGCGGGTCACCTCGATCCGGTCGCCGTCGTCCAGCTCCTTCAGCCCGTGGAAGACGGCCGGACCGGTGGTGGTGTCGACGTGCCCGACGAGCACGGCCGGTCCGTACTGGCCGGGGGTGGGGCCCTGGTCGTACCAGCCGACCTCGCCTGCGCGCTCCACGTCCGGCACCGCGATGCTGCCGTCCGGCGCGATGCCGACCCGGTGCACCGGCGCGCGCAGGTTCAGCTTGCCGATGCTCAGGTCCGTCGGCGGGCTGGCCGGCAGCACCGGGAACTTCTTCGGCGGCGGGCGCAGGCCGGCGACGATCCGGTCCGGCAGCACGCTGACCCCGGTCACCCGTTCCACGCCGAGCATGGCCACGATCAGCGCCATCACGCTCGCCACCACGAGCACCGGGACGCCGGGGCTGCGGCTCGGGGCGTACCGGCGGGTGGTGGTCCGTCCGGCGCGGGTCTCGACCGGCCGGGACTGCGGGTCGGCGGTGGCGACGCTGGCCGAGAACGCGTGCCCGGCGACGTGGGCGAACCGGCGCGCGGCCCGGGACGTCAGCCGCAGCGCGGCCCGGAGCCGGCCGGCGCGCTCCGGCGACCGGCGACCGGGACGGGCGGCGGCGCGGCGGGTGCGGTCCGCCGCCGGGCCGGTACGGTCCCGGCGGCGCGATGAGCGGGCCATTGCGGCACCTCTCGTCAGACGCGGCCGCCGGGCTTGCGGCGGGCGCTCACACCGGCCACCACTGCCACCGCGACCAGGCCGCCGACCAGCAGCAGCGAGCCCGTGCCCCGGCTACCCGCGGTGCCACCGCCGCCGGTCGCCGGCCCCTTGCTCGGCTGCGCCATGTTGAGCACTGTGAGCATGGTCGAGGCGGTGTTGCCGTTGGAGCAGTCCAGGTTCACCGGGTAGTCGCCGGGCGCCTTGTTGCCGGGCACGGTGACCGAGCCGGTGAGGAAGCCGTTGTCGGACCGCAGCGTCACCCGCCCGAAGGCGTCCGAGGTGACCTGCGCCTGGCGGTTGTTGCTGTTGTCGCAGCCGGCCCGCAGGTTGACCCGGGAACCGGCCTGGACGCTGTTCGGCGTCACCTCGATGAACACGCTCTCCCCGGCCCGGGCCGGCGGCGCGGTGGTCAGGACGAACGCCGCGACCAGGCCGAGCAGGCCCAACAGGGACGACAACGCACGATGTGACACGAGCCCTCGCATGGTTCCCCCCTCCCGGCGCGACGATGCGCCGGACCACTGACGGGCAGCGGCGCCTGCTTTCCCGGAGGGCGGGGGTAGCTAACGGGGCGCCTTGACCACGGGGTGCCAGGCCAGCGGGGTGGACAGCACCATCGTGCTGGACGGCTGCCCGTACGGCGCGAGACGGTCGATGACCTCCTCGAACTCGCCCATGTTCGTGGCGGCGACCTTGAGCATGCTGCACGCGTCCCCGGTGATCCGGTGGATCTCCATGATCTCGGGCCAGCCCGCGACGTCGGGGTCGTTGAGGATGCAGCGCGCGCCGTAGCAGGACATCCGGATCAGCGCGAGCACTGTGCGTCCGGCCCGGGTGAGGTCGACGTGGGCGTGGTAGCCGGTGATCACGCCGGCTTCCTCCAGCCGCCGTACCCGCTCGGCCACAGCGGGCGGCGACAGGTGGACCCGGCGGGACAACTCGCTGTACGAGAGCCGGGCGTCGGCCTGGAGCTCGCGCAGCAGCGCCCAGTCCATGTCGTCCACGCGCGGACCTTCCTTCCGTAAAGACAGCGACGCGAGATGGTTTCGGTTCGCGAAGTGAGACCACCATACCGCCGTTGAACAGGCATTCCATTCGGCCGTCCACCAGCGGGATCATGACTTCTACCCCGCGCACGGACGGAGAATGACTGTGGAACAGACGACGGCGGTGCGCCCGGTAACCCCCCAGGAACGGGCGGCTCGGGCGGCGCGCAACGGCGGCGAGCCGACGCTGGAGTTCGCCGACCGCGTGCCGTACGACGCGTACGTACGGGCCAGCACACTGCACCGGCTCCAGGAGCCGCTCAGCGACGACCCGGGCGAGATGTCCTTCCTGATGGTCAGCCAGATCATGGAGCTGTACTTCGGCCTGACCTGCCACGAGCTGCGGCACGCCAAGCGCGAGCTGCGCGAGGACCGGATCTGGGAGGCCCTGCCTCCGCTGCGCCGCGCCGCCCTGCACCTGGAGGGCCTCAACGCCGCCTGGCACGGCCTGCGCTGGATGAGCCCGGCCGACTTCAACCGCTTCCGCGACCGGCTCGGCGAGGGCTCCGGCTTCCAGTCCGCCATGTACCGGCAGCTGGAGTTCCTGCTCGGCCTGCGCGACCGGGCGCTGATCCGCCCGTTCCGCCGGCAGACCGAGGTGTACGACGAGCTGACCGCCGCGCTGGCCACGCCGAGCCTCTGGGACGAGGTGGTGGCGCTGCTGGCCCGCAAGGGCTTCGACGTGCCGGCCGAGCTGCTGTCGCGGGACGTGAACCGTGAGCACGAGGCGCACCCGGCGATCGAGGCGGCCTGGGTCCGGATCTACGGCGACAACGGCCCGGACAACCACCTGCGCCTGCTCGGCGACGCGCTGACCGAGATCGCCGAGGAGTTCGGCGACTGGCGCTGGAACCACGTCAAGGCCGTCCAGCGCACGATGGGCGCCAAGGTCGGCAGCGGTGGTTCCGCCGGACTGGCATGGTTGCAGCGCAGCATGGCCCGGGTGGTCTTCCCGGAGCTGTGGTCGGCCCGCACCGCGATGTGACGAGAGAGAACAGCATGCACACCCCCGAGAACGAAGCCCTCCGCCGCGACGCCGCAGACCCCGGCCACCGGCACCTGTTCCACATCCCACCCGCCGACGGCGGGCGCTACCCCGACACGGCGTACCTGGCGGGCAACTCGCTCGGCCTGCAGCCCCGGGCCACCCGGGACGAACTCCTCGCCGACCTGGACGCCTGGAGTCGCCTGGGCGTCGAGGGACACCTGGAGTCGGAGCGGCCCTGGCTGCCGTACCACGAGCTGCTGACCGCACCGGCCGCCCGCCTGGTCGGCGCGCTGCCCGCGGAGACCGTGGTGATGAACTCCCTCACGGTGAACCTGCACCTGCTGATGGTCAGCTTCTACCGGCCGGCGGGCGAGCGCACCCGCATCGTCATCGAGGACAGCGCGTTCCCCTCGGACAGCTACGCCGTGCGCAGCCAGGCCCGCTTCCACGGCCTGGACCCGGACACCACTGTGGTACGCCTCAAGCCGCGCCCCGGCTCGGACACGCTCGGCACCGAGGACGTGCTGGACTTCCTGGCCCGCGAGGGCCACACGGTGGCGCTGCTGATGCTCGGCGGCGTGAACTACCTGACCGGCGAGCTGATGGACATCCCCGCCATCACCGCTGCCGGCCGGGCCGCGGGCGCGGTGGTCGGCTGGGACCTGGCGCACGCCGCCGGCAACGTGCCGCTGGCGCTGCACGACTGGGACGTGGACTTCGCCGCCTGGTGCTCGTACAAGTACCTCAACTCCGGCCCTGGCGCGCTGGGCGGCGTCTTCGTCCACGAGCGGCACCTCGGCGACCCGTCGATCCCGCGGTTCGAGGGCTGGTGGAGCACCGAGGCGGCCACCCGGTTCGAGATGACCCCGGTGTCCCGGCCGCCCGCCACAGTGGAGGCGTGGCAGATCTCCAACCCGCCGATCTTCGCGATGGGCCCGGTGCGTACCTCGCTGGAGCTGTTCGACTCCGTCGGCATGCCCGCGCTGCGCGAGCGCAGCCTGCGGCTCACCGCCTGGCTGGAGCAGCTGCTCGACGAGGTGACGCCGGGCCGCCCGCTGACAGTGGTCACCCCGCGCGACCCGGCCCGCCGCGGTTGTCAGCTCTCGGTGCGGATCGGGGTGGGCAGCGCGAACGAGCTGACCAAGCGGCTGCGGCACGAGCACGGCGTGGTCGCCGACGCCCGGGAGCCGGACATCGTCCGGTTCGCGCCGGTGCCGCTGTACTCCTCGTACCACGACTGCTGGCGGGTCGCCGAGGCGCTGGCGGCAACGTTTGAGAAGGAGGGCTCGTGAGCGAGCGCGACGAGATCGCCGTGGTCGGCGCCGGGCTGGCCGGCTGTCTGCTGGCCTGCTACCTGGCCCGGCGCGGCTACCCGGTGGCCCTCTACGAGCGGCGGCCCGACCCGCGTACCGGCACCGCCGAGCGGGGCCGGTCGATCAACCTGGCGCTGTCCGAGCGTGGCCTGGACGCGCTGCGCCGCATCGGCCTGGAGGACGAGGTCATGGCGGACGCGCTGCCGATGCGCGGCCGCATGATCCACCCGGTCGAGGGCGAGCCGGAGTTCCAGTCCTACAGCGGATCCGGGGACCGGGCGATCAACTCGATCAGCCGGGGCGCGCTGAACAACGCGCTGCTCGACGCCGCCGCCGCGCTGCCGAACGTGCGCGTCGCGTTCGACCACCGGCTGGTCGGGCTCGACCCGCTCGGCGGCGAGATGACGTTCGAGACCCCGCAGGGCAAGGTCACCGCCACCGCCTCGGTCGTCCTCGGCGCCGACGGCGCCGGCTCCGCGGTGCGTGGGCAACTGCTCGCGTACGGCGGCCTGACCGAGAGCCTGGACTTCCTCGACTACGGCTACAAGGAGCTGACCATCCCGCCGCTGGGCGGGGAGTTCGCGCTCGACCCGGGCGCGCTGCACATCTGGCCGCGCGGCACCTCGATGATGATCGCGCTGCCGAACCCGGACCGCTCCTTCACCTGCACGCTGTTCTGGCCCACCCACGGCACCCGCAGCTTCGCCTCGCTGAGCAGCCCGGCGGCGATCGAGCAGTTCTTCGCCACCCACTACCCGGACCTGGTCCCGCTCGCGCCGAACCTGGTCGACGACTACCAGCACAACCCGGTCGGTGTGCTCGGCACCGTGCGCTGCACGCCGTGGCAGGTGGCAGGCAGGGTCGGCCTGATCGGCGACGCCGCGCACGCCATCGTGCCGTTCTACGGCCAGGGCGCGAACTGCGCGTTCGAGGACGTGGTCGAGCTGGACCGCTGCCTCGACGAGTGCGACGACGAGTGGGCCGCCGCGCTGCCGCTGTTCCAGCACCGCCGCCAGGACAACGCCGAGGCGATCGCCCGGATGGCGCTGGCGAACTTCGTGGAGATGCGGGACAAGGTCGCCTCGCCGGTGTTCCGGACCCGCAAGCAGGTCGAGCACGCGCTGGAGCGCGCGCTGCCCGGCCGCTACGTCTCCCAGTACGAGCTGGTCTCGTTCTCCACCACCCCGTACGCGCAGGTGCGCCGCCGGGTGCGCGCGCAGTACGCGGTGGTCGGCGCGGTAGCGGCCGGCGCGGTCGCGCTGCTGGCCGGCGGTGTCCGCGCGGCGCTGGGGAGGCGGCGATGACGCTCTGGGATCCCCGCCTGATGACCGGCCACGCGCCGGACGGTCCCGGCCTGCTGCGCAACTTCGTCGGCGGCGAGTTCGTCGACGTCGGCAGCCGGTTCACCAAGCGCAGCCCGGTCACCGGCGAGCCGGTGTTCGAGGTGGTCGAGGCGTCCCAGTCGACAGTGGACGACGCGGTCGCCGCGGCCCGGTCGGCGCTGCGCGGCCCGTGGGGCCGGATGGGGGAGCGGGAACGCGCCGAGGTGCTGCGCCGGGTCGCCGACGAGCTGGAGCGGCGCTTCGACGACCTGGTCGCCGCCGAGGTCGCCGACACCGGCAAGGCCATCTCGCAGGCCCGTACGCTCGACATCCCGCGCGGCGCTGCGAACTTCCGGGCGTTCGCCGAGATCGTGGCCACCGCGCCCACCGAGTCGTTCACCACTGTCACCCCGGCCGGTGGCCGGGCGCTGAACTACGCGGTCCGCAAGCCGGTCGGCGTGGTCGCGGTGATCGTGCCGTGGAACCTGCCGCTGCTGCTGCTCACCTGGAAGGTCGCCCCGGCGCTGGCCTGCGGCAACGCCGTGGTGGTCAAGCCCAGCGAGGAGACCCCCGCGTCGGCCACGCTGCTGGCCGAGGTGATGGCCGCGGCGGGCGTGCCCGACGGCGTGTTCAACCTGGTGCACGGCTTCGGCCCCGGCTCGGCCGGCGAGCACCTGACCCGGCACCCGGGCGTGGACGCGATCACGTTCACCGGCGAGTCGGCGACCGGCAGCGCGATCATGCGCGCCGCCGCCGACGGGGTGAAGGCGGTCAGCTTCGAGCTGGGCGGCAAGAACGCCGGCCTGGTGTTCGCCGACGCCGACCTGGACGCGGCGGTCGCCGGTTCGGTGCGGTCCAGCTTCACCAACGGCGGCCAGGTGTGCCTGTGCACCGAGCGCATCTACGTGCAGCGGCCGGTGTTCGAGGAGTTCACCGCGCGGCTGGCCAAGCGCGCCGACGAGCTGGCGTACGGCTGGCCGGACGACGAGGCCACGGCGAACATGCCGCTCATCTCGCACGGGCACCGGGACAAGGTGCTCGGCCACTACGCGCTGGCCCGCACCGAGGGCGCCGAGGTGCGCGCCGGTGGGGGCACGCCGCGCTTCGGGGACGCCCGCGACGGCGGGGCGTACGTGCAGCCGACGGTGCTCACCGGACTCGGCCCGGACGCCCGCACCAACCAGGAGGAGATCTTCGGCCCGGTGGTGCACGTCGCGCCGTTCGACGACGAGGACGAGGCGTTCGCGCTGGCCAACGGCACCGCCTACGGCCTGGCGGCGACGGTGTGGACGCGGGACGTGGGCCGGGCGCACCGGGCCGGCGCCCGGCTCGACGCCGGCATCGTCTGGGTCAACACCTGGTTCCTGCGCGACCTGCGCACCCCGTTCGGCGGGGTGAAGGCGTCGGGTGTGGGCCGCGAGGGCGGCGTGCACTCGCTCGACTTCTACTCCGAACTCACCAACGTCTGCGTGGACCTCACATGAGCGCGCGGACTGGCGCGGGCGCGCGCGGTGGGCAGAATGGCCGGAATCCCCAGCGACGTAAGCGAGGAGCCGCCATGACCGTGGACATCGAGGCCGCCAACCGGGAACTCGCAGTGGCCCGGCAGGACGGGAAACCCTGCCCGCCGCTGCGCGGCCGGCTGCTGCCCGAGGGCGACATCGAGGCCGCGTACCAGGTGCAGCAGGTCTACACCCGGCAACGGCTGGGCAAGGGACACCGCCGCGTCGGCGCGAAGATCGGCCTGACGTCGCGGACCGTGCAGGAGAGCTTCGGCGTCTTCCAGCCCGACTTCGGGGTGCTGTTCGACGACATGGCCGTCGGCGACGGCGTCGAGGTGCCGATCGGCCGGCTGCTCCAGCCGCGGGTGGAGGCGGAGATCGCCTTCGTGCTCGGCGCGGACCTGCCGGACGAGCGGGTCACCACAGTCGACCTGATCCGGGCGGTGGACCACGTGCTGCCGGCCATCGAGATCGTCGACTCGCGGATCGCCGACTGGGACATCTCCATCGTGGACACGGTGGCTGACAACGCCTCCAGTGGGCTGTTCGTGCTCGGCACCGCGCCCCGGCGGCTCGCCGACGTGGACCTGCGGCTGTGCGGCATGGTGCTGGAGCACGCCGGTGAGCCGGTCTCGGTCGGCGCGGGCGCGGCCTGCCTCGGCAATCCGCTGCACGCGTTGCAGTGGCTGGCCGCGACCATGGCCCGGGCGGGCGACCCGCTCAAGGCGGGTGACGTGGTGCTCTCCGGCGCGCTCGGCCCGATGGTGCCGGTCACGCCCGGCGCCGCGTACGAGGCGCGCATCTCCGGGCTCGGCTCGGTGCGTACCTGTTTCTCCTCGGAGGGAACGTCATGACTGTCGGAGTGGCGGTGCTCGGGTCGGGCAACATCGGCACCGACCTGATGATCAAGGTGTTGCGGCTCAGTGAGAGCCTGCGCATGGTGGCGATGGCCGGCATCGACCCGGCCTCGGACGGTCTGGCCCGGGCCCGCCGGCTCGGCGTGACCACCACCGCCGAGGGCGTCGACGGCCTCGTGGCGCTGCCCGAGTTCGCGGACGTCCAGCTCGTCTTCGACGCCACCTCGGCCGGCGCGCACAAGCGTCACGACGAGGTGCTGCGGGCGCACGGCCGTACCGTCGTCGACCTGACGCCCGCGGCGATCGGCCCGTACGTGGTGCCGCCGGTGAACCTCGACGAGCACCTGGGCGAGCCGAACGTCAACATGGTGACCTGCGGCGGCCAGGCCACGGTGCCGATCGTGCACGCGGTCGGCCGGGTCACCCCCGTCGCGTACGGCGAGATCGTCGCCTCGATCGCCTCGAAGTCGGCCGGGCCCGGCACCCGGGCCAACATCGACGAGTTCACCGAGACCACCGCCCGCGCCATCGAGGTGGTCGGCGGCGCCGAGCGCGGCAAGGCCATCATCGTGCTGAACCCGGCCGACCCGCCGCTGCTCATGCGTGACACGGTCTACTGCCTGTGCCCGGACGCCGACGCCGACCGGGGCGCGATCGCCGCCTCGGTGGCCGACATGGTGAAGGCCGTGCAGGAGTACGTGCCCGGCTACCGGCTCAAGCAGGACGTGCAGTTCGACGCCGTGGACACGTACGCGCCGGTGCTGGGCCGGCACTTCACCGGCCTCCAGGTGTCGGTGTTCCTGGAGGTCTCCGGCGCCGGGCACTACCTGCCCGCGTACGCCGGGAACCTGGACATCATGACGTCGGCCGCGCTGCGTACCGCGGAGCGGCTGGTGGCGCTGCGTTCCCCGGAGGTGAGTGCCCGATGACCGACCTCTACATCCAGGACGTGACGCTGCGCGACGGCATGCACGCCGTCGCCCACCGCTACACGGTCGATCAGGTGCGTACCATCGCCGCCGCGCTCGACGCGGCCGGTGTGGCGGCGGTCGAGGTGGCGCACGGCGACGGCCTGGCCGGTTCCAGCGTCAACTACGGGCACGGCGCCGCCGCCGACGCGGACTGGATCGCCGCCGCCGCCGAGGTGCTGACCACCGCGCGGCTCACCACGCTGCTGCTGCCGGGCATCGGCACCATCGCCGACCTGAAGGCGGCGAAGGCGCTCGGCGTGACCAGCGTCCGGATCGCCACCCACTGCACCGAGGCGGACATCTCCGCCCAGCACATCGCCTGGGCCCGGGAGAACGACATGGACGTCTCCGGGTTCCTCATGATGTCGCACCTCAACGACCCGGCCGGGCTGGCCGCGCAGGCCAAGCTGATGGAGTCGTACGGCGCGCACTGCGTCTACGTCACCGACTCCGGCGGGCGGCTGCTGATGTCGGACGTGGCGCAGCGCGTCGACGCGTACCGGCAGGTGCTGGAACCCCAGACGCAGATCGGCATCCACGCGCACCACAACCTGTCGCTGGGTGTGGCGAACAGCGTGCTCGCGGTCGAGCACGGCCGGATCCTCGGCGACGGCCCGCTCGGCTCGCCGTCCGGACGGACCGTCCGGGTGGACGCGTCGCTGGCCGGTATGGGCGCCGGCGCGGGCAACGCGCCGCTGGAGGTGTTCGTGGCGGTCGCCGAGCTGCACGGCTGGAAGCACGGCTGCGACGTGTTCGCGCTGATGGACGCCGCCGACGACCTGGTCCGCCCGTTGCAGGACCGGCCGGTCCAGGTGGATCGGGAGACGCTCTCCCTGGGGTACGCGGGTGTCTACTCCAGCTTCCTGCGCCACGCCGAGCGGGCCTCGGCCAAGTACGGCGTGGACGTCCGCTCGATCCTGGTCGAGCTGGGCCGTCGCCGGATGGTCGGCGGCCAGGAGGACATGATCGTGGACGTGGCATTGGACCTGGCGGGTAGGGAGAACTCATGATCGGGCCGGACATCGCCGGCATCGCGGAGAAGCTGGGCGCGGCGGCCGACGACGCCACCGCGATCCCGCAGCTGGCCGCCGAGACCGGCCTCGACGTCGACGCCGCGTACGCGGTGCAGACCGCGCTGGTCAAGCGCCGCCTCGACCGGGGTGAGCGGCTGGTCGGCCTCAAGATGGGGCTCACCAGCAAGGCCAAGATGGCGCAGGTCGGCGTGGACGAGGTGATCTGGGGCCGGCTGACCGACGTGATGCGGGTGCCCGACGGCGGCGGCGTCGACGTCGGCGACTTCATCCACCCCCGGGTCGAGCCGGAGGTGGCGTTCCTGCTGGACCGGCTGCCCGACCCGGGCGAACCGGTCGGCTCGTTCACCCGTGCCGTCCGCGCGGTCGCCCCGGCGATCGAGCTGATCGACTCCCGGTACGCGAACTTCACCTTCTCGCTGCCGGACGTGATCGCCGACAACACCTCGGCCGCCGCGTTCGTGGTGGGGCCGTGGTCGCCGGTGCCGGACGGGCTGGACAACCTCGGCGTGCTGCTGGAGATCGACGGGCGGGTGGCGCAGGTCGGCTCGACCGCTGCCATCCTCGGCGACCCGCGCCGCGCGCTGGACGAGGGGCTGCGGCTGGCCGGCCGGCACGGCGTACGACTGCGCAAGGGCTGGGTGTTCCTGGCCGGCGCGGCCACCGCCGCGGTGCCGCTGCGCCCCGGTGCGCACGTCCGCGCCACTGTGGAGAAGCTGGGATCCGCCTCTCTGAAGGCTCTCTCGTGAGCGCGAGGAGTGAGCCGGGTCTGCGAGCCCCGCAGTCGCGAACGGAAAGCGGCCCGGTGAGCGCGAGGAGTGAGCCGGGTCTGCGAGCCCCGCAGTCGCGAACGGAAGGCGGTTCTGCCGTGACCGCCCGGGTGGTGGCTGGGAAGGCCGTGCCGCGGGGCGCGTTCCCGCACGTCAAGGTGGCCGGCGGGTTCGTCTACGTCTCCGGTACGTCGTCGCGCCGGACGGACAACACGTTCGCCGGGGTGTCGGTGGACGAGTTCGGCACCACCGACCTGGACATCCGGGAGCAGACCCGGGCCGTGGTCGAGAACATCCGCGACCTGCTCCGCTCGGTCGGCGCCGACCTGAACGACCTGGTGCAGGTCACCAGCTACCTGGTCAACATGAACGACTTCGGCGGCTACAACGAGGTGTGGGCGGAGTTCTTCGACGTCACCGGGCCGACCCGGACCACAGTCGCCGTGCACCAGCTTCCGCATCCGCATCTGCTGATCGAGATGCAGGCCGTCGCCCTACTTCCGTCGGGAGGTTCCCATGAGTGAGATCGCCGAGCCGTTCAGCTTCTCCGGCTGGATCGGCGAGAACCAGCACCTGCTCAAGCCCCCGGTGGGCAACAAGGAGATGCTGCCCGGCAGCGACGACTTCATCGTCATGGTGGTGGGCGGCCCGAACCAGCGCACGGACTTCCACGTCGACCCGTACGAGGAGTTCTTCTACCAGGTCAAGGGCAACATGCACATCAACCTGATGCTGCCCGAGGGCCCGCGTACGGTGCACGTGCGCGAGGGGCAGATGTGGATGCTGCCGCGCAACACGCCGCACTCGCCGCAGCGTCCCGAGGCCGGCTCGATCGGCATGGTGATCGAGCGGGTCCGCGAGGAGGGCACGCTGGAGAAGTTCCAGTGGTACTGCGGCGAGTGCCACCACGAGGTGCACGAGGTGGAGTTGCAGGTCCGCGACATCGCCGCCGACCTGCCCCCGGTCTTCGCCGCCTTCTACGCCGACGAGAAGGCCCGTACCTGCGACAACTGCGGCGCGCTGCACCCGGGCAAGGGCTGACGCGTGCCGGTCGTGGACGTGCACACGCACGTCGTACCGAAGGGGTGGCCGGACCTCGCCGCGGCGTGCGGCGGGTCCGGCTGGCCCTGGCTGCGGGTGGACTCCGAGCGCGCCGCCATGGTCATGGTGGGGGAGACGGAGTTCCGCCCGATCGGCGCGCAGTGCTGGGACGCGCCGACCCGGCTGGCCGACATGGAGGCCGACGGCGTGGACGTGCAGGTCGTCTCGCCCACCCCGGTGTTCTTCAGCTACGACCGACCGGCCGACCAGGCGGTCAAGGTGGCCCGGATCTTCAACGACCTCACGCTGGAGGTCACAGCGGCCGGCAACGGCCGGCTGGTGCCGTTCTGCCAGGTGCCGTTGCAGGACCCGGACGCGGCCTGCGCCGAGCTGGACCGCTGCCTGTCGGCGGGGCACGCCGGCGTGGAGATCGGCAACCACGTCGGCGACCGGGACCTGGACGACGAGGGCATCGTGCAGTTCCTGACCCACTGCGCCGAGGTCGGCGCGCCGGTGTTCGTGCACCCGTGGGACATGCCCGGCGGCCCCCGGCTGGACCGGTGGATGGCCCGCTGGCTGACCGGGATGTCGGCCGAGACGCACCTGTCGGTGCTCGCGCTGATCCTCGGCGGCGTGTTCGACCGGGTGCCGGACACGCTGCGGATCTGCTTCGCGCACGGCGGCGGCAGCTTCCCGTTCTGGCTGGGCCGCGCCGACAACGCCTGGCACCGCCGCGGAGACCTGGTGCGCGGCGCGTCCAGCGCGCCGCCCAGCTCGTACGTCGACAGGTTCCACGTCGACTCGGTGGTCTTCGAGCCGGCCGCGCTGCGGCTGCTCGTGGACACCATGGGCGCCGAGCGGGTGCTGCTCGGCAGCGACTACCCGTACCCGCTGGGGGAGCGGCCGGTCGGCCAGGTGGTGCACCGGGCGGACTTCCTCACCGACGCGCAGCGGGACGCGTTGCTCGGCGGCAACGCGCTGCGGTTCCTCGGCCGCTGACGAACTCCGGGTGCGTCTGCCGAGGGCAGACGCACCCGGAACGGCTCAGGAGTGCGGGCAGGTGTCCCGGTACTCCTCGATCGCGGTGCCGCGAGGCGCCGGGCAGAGGAACTGCTCGTAGCGGGTGTCGTCGTCGACGAACCGCTTGAGCCACGAGATGCTGTATTTCGCGACTGTCACGTTCGGCGAGGTCGGCGCCGAGTGGCTGGCCGCGTTCAACTCCAGGTACGCCTTGTCCAGTGTGGCCGGCAGGCTGGTGTAGAACGGCTCCGAGTGCGACGACACCGGTGCCACCGAGTCGTTCTCGGCGCCGATGACGAGCGTCGGCACGCGTACCGACGACCAGTTCTTCGTCGTGTGCCAGCCGGTCAGCGGGATCGCCGCCTGGAGCGCGGGCCGGGCGTTCGCCGCCGACAGGCTGCCGCCGCCGCCCATCGAGTGCCCCATCACGGCGAGCCGGTTGCGGTCGATCCGGGTACGTACCGCGCTGGTGTTGGTCAGGTAGTCCAGGGCGGCCAGGAGCTGGGTGCCGCGGCTGGCCGGCTGGTCGTAGACGGAGAGGGTGTCGATGGTGATGACCACGAAGCCCTGCGAGGCCAGCCGCGGCCCGAGCCAGGAGACTGCCGACTGGCCGGCGGTGAAGCCGGGGGAGATCGCGACCGCGCCGAACGTGCCCTCGGCGGTGCTGGTCGGGTAGTAGATCGTGCCACCGCGGAAGCCGCTGACGCTCGATGCGGAGACGGTGGTCTGGGCGGTCGCGAACGGGCCCCGGGTGGCCTCGATGGAGGCGGTGGTGGGCGCGGGGCCGCGCTCGTAGGGGTTCGCGGCCAGCGCTGCCGCCGGCCCGCCGTCACCGGCGCCGGCCGGGGTCACCGGCAGGGCGGCGAGGCCGGCGGCGGTCAGGGCGAGGGCGAGCAGGGGGCGCAGGGCGCGCGGAAGCCGGGACGGGCGGTCCGGTGTGCCGGGTGCGTGGTGCACAGCGTGCTCCTCGGGGTGGTGGGGGCGGCCTTCAATCGACTTGCGTCGATCTCCACATCCTGCGCGTCACGCCCGCCCGGCGGACCATCCCGAACCGGTCATGTCACCCGCATATGGACCGGCCGCCGCGGGCCGGATCACCCGGATGTGGACCTGCCGCCGGACGTGTCGCCCGGCCTCCCGGCCGCCGGACCGGCAGGATGGACGGCATGGCCGAGCCGCACGACCTGACCGCGCTGGAGCAGGCCGCCGCGATCCGCCGGGGCGAGCTGTCCAGCCTGGAACTGGTCGAGCACCACCTGCGCCGGGTCGAAGGGCTCGGCGACACCGTCGGCGCGTTCGTCACAGTCACCGCCGAGCAGGCCCGGAGCGCCGCCCGTGCCGCCGACGCGCTCGCGGCCGAGGGACGCGGCCCGCTGCACGGGGTGCCGACCGCGATCAAGGACCTCACGCTCACCGCCGGGGTCCGCACCACCTTCGGCTCCGCGGCCTTCGCCGACTTCGTCCCACCCGTCGACGCCGACGTGGTCCGCCTCCTGGCCGACGCCGGCCTGGTCAGCCTCGGCAAGACCACCACCTCCGAACTCGGCTGCTCGCTCTACTCGGAAGGGCTGGTGGCGCCGCCGGCCCGAAACCCGTGGGACCTCGCGTACACCGCGGGCGGGTCCAGCGGCGGCGCGGCAGCAGCGGTCGCCGCCGGGCTGGTGCCGGTGGCGCAGGGCTCCGACGGCGGCGGCTCGCTGCGCATCCCGGCCGCGCTCTGCGGCCTGGTCGGCTACAAACCCAGCCGGGGCATGGTCTCCGGCGGGCCGCTCGGCTTCGGCGGCTTCGGGCTGCCGGTGAACGGGCCGATCGGCCGCACCGTCGCCGACGTGGCCGCGCTGCTCGACGTGCTCGCCCGCCCGGTGCCCGGCGAGCCGTACCTGCCGCCGGCCGCGCCTGCCGGCGGCTACCTCGGCGTCACCCGCGCCGCCCGCGTCACCGGCCCCGGCCGGCTGCGCGTCGGCCGCTTCACCACGCCGATGCTCGCCGACGAACCGGTCCACCCGGACTGCGTGGCCGCCGTCGACCGGGCCGCCGCGCTGCTCACCGACGCCGGCCACGAGGTGGTCGACGTCCCCGCGCCGCTCGGCCCCGAGGTGTGGCCGCTGTTCGAGACCGTCTGGTACGCGCTGGCTGTCACCCCGGTCCCGGCCGGGCGGGAGGGCGACCTGCTGCCACTGACCCGTTACCTGCGCGAGCGTGGCGAGGCGCTCGGCGCGGCCCAGCTGATGGCCGCGCTCGGCGAACTCCAGGCGCAGGTACGCCGTGGCGTACGCCGTACCGCCGGGTGTGACCTGCTGCTCTGCCCGACGCTCGCGGCCCCGCAGGCGCCGGTGGGCGCGTTCGCCGCCCTCGAACCGGCAGAGGACTTCGACCGGCAGCGGCGCTTCTCGCCGTACTGCGCGGTCTTCAACGTCACGGGTGATCCGTCCGTTTCGTTACCTCTCGGACGGACCACCGACGGGCTTCCGGTCGGTGTGCTCCTCACCGGCCGGTACGGCGACGACGCGACACTGCTCGCCACTGCCGCGCAACTGGAGTACCGGAGTGACGGATGGGATCAGCACCCCGCAATCTGGCGGGCCGCCGACTCCGCTAACGTGAACATCACAAGTGACGTGGGGCGCGACCGGTCCTGACCGGCCGACCCGCACCATTCCTGGTCTCTCTTTCCGCCTGGGGGCGTTGGGATTGTCTGTTACCGAGACGTTGGTGGTCTTCGTCGGCATCCCGGCCGCCGCGGTGCTGCTGATCGCCGCCCTGGCGGCCGTCGGCAGCCGCGGCAACGGTGGCGGCGCCAAGCGCTACCGGCCGGGCCGGCCCTTCGACTTCACTCCGGTCTGGTTCCTGGGCCGTCCGGAGCAGCTGGCCGACTCGGCCGGCACGGCGCTGGCCGCCGGGGCGCAGGCGCCGGCGTTGACCAGCCGCAAGCAGGAGCAGGCCGGCCGGGAGGCGCCGGCCGGTGGAACCGGAGGCGCAAGTGACCGTTGGTGAAGCGCGGCCCACGACGGGGACGGGCACCCCGCCCGAGGTGCTGGACGGACCGTTCTCGACCCGTCAGCTGCTCCGCATCGACGAGGCCCTGCGCCTCGCCGACCAGGGCACCGGTCTGGTCTTCTCGGTCTACGTCGGCGGCCTCGACGAGCCGATCCGGGAGCACGCCGAGCGGCTGCACCGCCAGCTCGCCGACCCGGACCGCTCGGTGCTGATCGCGGTGTCGCCCAACCAGCGGCAGCTGGAGATCGTCACCGGCAAGTACGCGCGCAAGCGCATCCCGGACACGTACGCCAAGCTGGCCGCGCTCTCCATGGTGGCCTCCTTCGGCGGCGGCGACCTGGCCGGCGGCATCATCCAGGGCCTCGACCAGCTCGCCAGCCACGCCGGCAAGGGCTGATCCCCGCCCGCACACACGACGAAGCCCGGCCCCGCGTACGCGTGGGCCGGGCTTTCTCGTGTCAGCGGGGCTGGCCCACGACGACGGCCGGGGCCGGCGCGGAATGCCACCCGCGCCGGCCCCGGCCGACGTGCCTCACTCAGGCGCTGCGCGCGTCCCGCTCCCGGGCCTTCAGCGCGCGGACCACGCCGTCGCGGCCCTCGGCGACCAGCCGCCGCAGCGACGCCGGCCGGCCGTCCTGGGCCAGCCACGCGTCGGTGGCCGCGACGGTGTCCTCCTCGACCAGGTGCGCCGGGTAGGCGAGCTGCACGAACTCCTGCGCCGGCTCGCTGTCGCGCTGCGCCCACACCTGGTCCACCGTGGCGAAGTACCGCTCCCGGTAGGGCGCGGTCAGCTCGACCTGCGCCGCGTGGGTGAAGCCCTGCAACAGCGCCCGGTTGCGCCAGTTGGGCAGCGCGTCCGGGCCGGTGAGCAGCGCCCACACCGCGGCCTTGTTCTCGACGGTCGGCACCAGCGCGTGCGCGTACGCGGCCTCCCGCTCGCCGCTGGCGGTACGGTCGCCGGCCAGCTCCGCGTCCACGTCGGCGGCACCGGCTGCGCCGTTGGCGACCAGCGACTGGAGCACCGTCCAGCGCAGCTCCGTGTCGACGGTCAGCCCCTCCGGCACCCCGTTGCCGTCCAGCCAGCCGCGCAGCGTGGCCAGGTCCTCACCGGAGCGGGCCGACGAGGCGTACGACCGGGCCCAGGCGAGCTGGAAGCCGCTCCCCGGCTCGGCCGCCGCAAGCGCGGTCCGCGCGGTACGGGCCAGGTCGGCCCAGCCGGTCGGCGCCCACGCCGGGTCGGCGTAGAAGGTGAGCGCCGTGGTCGCCTGCCGCAGCGTGGCCGTCACCAGGTTGATGTCGGTCTCGGCGGTCAGCCCGGCCAGCACCAGCGCCACGTAGTCGCGGGCCGACAGCTCGGCGTCGCGGGTCATGTCCCAGGCCGCGGTCCAGCACAGCGCCCGGGCCAGCGACGAGTCGAAGCCGGCGATGTGCTGCACCACAGTGGCCATCGACCGCTCGTCCAGCCGCAGCTTGGCGTACGTGAGGTCCTCGTCGTTGAGCAGCAGCACGTCGGCGGCCGGCTTGCCGTGCAGCTCGGACAGCTCGGTCAGCTCGCCGGTCACGTCCGTCTCGATCAGCTCGCGGCGCACCAGCCGGCCGTCGGTCAGGTCGTACAGGCCGACGCCGATGCGGTGGGTACGCAGCGTCGGGTAGGCCGACGGCGCCTCCTGCCGGACCACCACCCGCTCGTACGTGCCGTCGGCGCCGATGGTCACCTCCGGGCGCAACGTGTTGACCTGCGCGGTCTCCAGCCACTGGGCGGCGAACTTGCGCAGCTCCCGGCCGGAGGCCGCCTCCAGTTCGGACAGCAGGTCGTCGAAGGTGGCGTTGCCCCAGGCGTACTTGCCGAAGTAGGCGCGCAGGCCGGCCAGGAACGGCTCCTCGCCCACGTACGCGACGAGCTGCTTGAGCACGCTCGCGCCCTTGGCGTACGTGATGCCGTCGAAGTTGACCTCGACGGCCTCCAGGTCCGGCATCTCGCAGTAGACCGGGTGGGTGGAGGAGAGCTGGTCCTGCCGGTAACCCCAGTTCTTGCGGATCGACAGGAACGTGGTCCAGGCGTCGGTGAAGCGGGTGGCGTGCGTGTTGCACCAGTGGCTGGCCCACTCAGCGAACGACTCGTTGAGCCACAGGTCGTTCCACCAGCGCATGGTGACCAGGTCACCGAACCACATGTGCGCCAGCTCGTGCAGGATCGTGTTGGCGCGCTGCTCGTACTCGAAGTCGGTGACCTGCGAGCGGAAGATGTAGTGCGACTCGGCGTGCGTGACGCAGCCGAAGTTCTCCATCGCGCCGGCGTTGAAGTCCGGCACCCAGAGCTGGTCGTACTTGGGCAGCGGGTAGCGCACCCCGAACTTCTCCTGGAAGAAGTCGAAGCCCTGCGTGGTGATCAGGTGCAGGTCGTCGGCGTCCATGTGCGGGGCCATGCTGGCCCGGCAGAAGTAGCCCATGTCGATGCCGTCGTGGGTGCGCCGCACCTCGTGGTACGGCCCGGCGCAGAGCGCGGTGATGTAGGTGCTCATCCGCTCCGACACGGTGAAGTGCACCGTCTTCAGGCCCTCACCGGCGGCCTCCTCGCGGGCCACCGGCATGTTCGACACGACCCGCCAGTGGTCCGGGACGGTGGCGTGCCAGGTGTAGACGCTCTTCAGGTCGGGCTGGTCGAAGCAGGCGTAGACCTTCTGCGCGTCGGCGGTCTCGAACTGGCTGTAGAGGTAGGTCTCGCCGTCCACCGGGTCGACGGTCCGGTGCAGACCCTGCCCGCTGTTGGAGTAGCCGAAGTCGGCGTCGACCACCAGCACGTTCTCGGCGGCCAGGCCGCTGAGCGTGAGTCCCTTCTCGGCGGACCAGCCGGACAGGTCCACCGGCTCGCCGTTGAGTGTGGCCGACCGCACCGATTCGGCGGCTGTCTCGATGAACGTGGTCGCCCCCGGTTCGGCGCAGCGGAACCGGACCTCGGTCACCGAGCGGAACGTGCGACCGGTGGGCTGCACCGCGGTCGACAGGTCAAGGCTGATGTCGTACCCGGTCACCTCGAGCAGGCGGGCCCGCTCCGTCGCCTCGACCTGGGTCAGGTTGCGCACTCCCGGCACTGTTCGTCTCCATCCCACTCGTCTCGCCGCGCCCCGCGGCGCCGGTTCTGCCCGGCCGCTCGTGACGGCCCGTCGAGAACCGAGTCTTCCATGCACGGACCGCTCCCGGTGGTCGAGGTCACGCTCTCATTCCGGTACCGGTCGACGGGGTACGGGGTGAGGATCGGAGGTGACCGCGCCGGGTCCCCGGCGCGACGATGCCGTGAAGGGAAAACACCGTGACCGAACGTGTCACCGCGGACATGTGGTTCGACCCGCTGTGCCCGTGGGCGTGGATCACCTCCCGTTGGCTGCTGGAGGTCGAGCAGGTCCGGGATGTGGACATCCGGTTCCACGTGATGAGCCTGTCCGTGCTCAACGACGGCCGGGAGCTGCCGGAGGAGTACCGGGACCTGATGCGCGACGGCTGGGGCCCGGTGCGGGTGTGCATCGCCGTCGAGCAGGCGCACGGCGCCGAGGCGCTGGCGAAGCTCTACACCGCGATGGGCACCCGGATCCACCTCGGCAAGGAGGGCCTGGGCCGGGACATGCTGGTGGGTGCGCTCACCGAGGTGGGCCTGGACCCGGCGCTCGCCGACGCGGCCGAGTCCACCCAGTACGACGAGGCGCTGCGGGCCAGCCACGAGGCGGGCATGCGGCCGGTCGGCACCGACGTGGGCACCCCGGTGATCCACGCCCCGGGTCCGGACGGCGGGCAGGTCGCCTTCTTCGGCCCGGTGATCACCCCGGCGCCGAAGGGCGAGGCGGCCGGCCGCCTCTGGGACGGCGTGCTGCTCGTCGCCGGCACCCCCGGCTTCTACGAGCTGAAGCGCACCCGGGAGCAGGGCCCCATCTTCGACTGAGGGGTAAGGAAGGGCCCCTTCTTAACGCCTCCGGTAGAGGAAGGGCCCCTTCTTAACACCGGCAGCACGCCCCGAGCCCCGCACCCGCCCGTCACCGGGCCGGTGCGGGGCTCGTTTCACCGGGTGTCCCAGCCGACGGCCCGCGGGGCCGCAACACGGCAGCTCCTGGAGGCGTTCCCATGGCCAAGCACCGCCACATGTCCGACGACGCGCCGCGGCAGGCGACCGAGGACTCCGGTGCGACGTACTGGTCGGTGACCGAGAGCCACTGGCCGGCCGGCCCGGCCGAGGTGGCCGACCTGCTGGCCCCGCCGATCGTGGTCGGCGTGGCCCGGGTGGTGGCCACCTCGCGGATGACACCGCCGGGCGAGACCGGCCGCCCCGGCCGCGCGCCGTCGCGGCCCGGCGCCGCCGCCCACCCGGCCGCCGCGGGGGCGACGACGGTACGCCTCAACGCCGGCTCCCGCCCCGCCCCGGCGACCCGCCGCCCGACCCCGGGCCGGCACCGCAACTCCACCGCCTGAGCTGCCCTTCCCGGCGTTAAGAAGGGGCCCTTCCTCTACCGGAGGCGTTAAGAGGGGGCCCTTCCTTTCACCTGGTGGTAAGCGGGTGAGTCCGGCGGCGGCGCCGATCGGGGCCCGGGTAGCGTCAGCGGACATGACGGTCGTGCATCCGATCACCCGGGCCTGGATCACCACTGGCGGCACCGGCGCGCAGAACTACGACGAGTTCGCCGACGACGCGGAGATCACCTCCATCGTCGAGGCGAATCCGCACAGCGCCCTGGGCATCGAGATGCCCCACCGGGCGCCCGGCAGCCTCGGGAAGTCCTTCCTCGACGCGCTGCCGGACGCGGTGGCGCGCCTGGCCGAGGCGAAGGCGGACGGCAGCTACACGCCCGCCGAGCAGGTGGTGGTGCTCTACCGGATCAGCGCGCCGGGCGAGGAGAGCGCGTACGGGCTGTGGGCCATGGTCGACACCGACCAGATCTCCACCCGCGCCGACGAGCCGGGCCTGGTGATCCGCAACGAGGACGTGTTCATCGCCAAGGTGCGCGAGCGCGTCGCCCTGGCCGAGGCGCTCGGTCACCTGCTCTCGCCCGTACTCCTGCTCCAGACCGGTAGGGGCGACGAGCTGCACGCCGCGCTCGCGGCGGCGACCGACGCGGCCGGCGCGCCCGCCGCGACGGACGTCGACCAGTCCGGCCGGACGCACGCGATCTGGCTGCTCGGGCCGGGCCCGGCGCAGGACGAGCTGACCGCGCTGGCCGGCGGCGGGGAGCTGGTGGTCGCGGACGGCAACCACCGCAGCCTGGCCGCGCAGACCGGCGGTTTTCCGCGCTTCCTGGCGGTGATCACCACGCCCGCGTCGGTCGCCATCCAGCCCTACAACCGGCTGGTCAGCGAGCTGACCACCACGCCGGACGAGCTGCTCGACCGGCTGCGCGCGGCGGGCGCGGAGGTCACCCCGGTGGACGGGCCGGTCGACGTGCCGGCCACCGGCGGCGTCGTGCACCTCTACCTCGGCGGCCGGGGGTACGCGGTGACGCTGCCGCACGTCGGCGCCGCCCGGCTGGAGAACCTCGACCACGCGCTCGTCGAGCGCCTGCTGCTGCGCGACGCGCTGGGCCTCGACCCGGGCGACAAGCGGATCACGTACGTGGGCGGCGACTACCCGGCGAGCTGGCTCGTCGGTGAGGTGGACGCCGGCCGGGCCGAGCTGGCGGTGCTCGTCGCGCCGGTGACTGTCGACGACTTCGTCGCGGTGAACCTGGCCCGGGAGAAGATGCCGCGCAAGAGCACCTGGTTCACCCCGAAGGCGCGGGCCGGCCTGGTCGTGGCCGAGCTGCCGCACTGACCGTGTGACGAATCCGCCTCCGGGTCGCCGCCCGCGCGCCGGCCCGGAGGCGGGCCTGTCAGACTGCGCGGTATGCGCGTCTACCTGGGATCCGACCACGCCGGTTTCGAGTTGAAGGTGCACCTCGCCAACCACCTGGCCAAGCAGGGCTACGAGGTGGTCGACGTGGGACCGCACGTCTTCGACCCGGACGACGACTACCCGGCGTTCTGCCTGCACACCGGTGACCGGGTGGTCGGCGACCCGGGCAGCCTCGGCGTGGTGATCGGTGGCTCCGGCAACGGCGAGCAGATCGCCTCGAACAAGGTCGCGGGCGTCCGGGCGGCGCTCGCCTGGAACGTCGACACCGCCCAGCTGGCCCGCGAGCACAACGACGCGAACGTCGTCGCCATCGGCGCCCGGCAGCACACGCTGGACGAGGCCACAGCGCTCGTCGAGGCGTTCCTCACCACGCCGTTCTCCGGCAACCCCCGGCACAGCCGGCGCATCGAGCAGGTGGCCGCCTACGAGCAGAGCCGCCGCCTGCCCGAGCTGCCCGCCTGAGCGGACGCCTCCGGCTCACCGCCCGTTGCGGGGCAGCTCCTCGCGCGGCACCCAGTTGCGGCGGATGAGCACCACGCGCTGCTCGGCCTCGGCGAGGTCGTCCTCGGTGGGGCGGGCGGCGTCCCGTGCCCGCAGCGCGGCCGTCACGCTCACCTGCGACGAACCGGAGCCGACCAGCCCGCGCAGCCCGCGCTCGCCCTCCTCGGCGGGCGCGGCGGCGCGGCGTCCCCGGGGCTCCGGCTCGCCCGGCCGGCCGCCGCGCGGTGACCGGGGCGCCACGTCGTCGTGTACCGGTGTCGTACTGGCAGTGGTGCCGCCGGTGCCCGTGCCGTCGGCACCGGTACCGGCACCGGTTCCGGCGGTCTCCGTCGGCGGGGCGGCCTCGCCGTGATGCCGCAGCCGCCGTCGCCGTCGCTCCGCCTCACCCATCCCCCGACCGTACCGCCCCCACACCCACCCGCACCCCCTCCGGGCGCACCCGTGCCCCCACCCGCGCGATCATGAAGTTGGCCGGGACAAACCGGACGGTTCATGCCGCCAACTTCATGATCGCCGGGGCGGCCGGGCGGCCGGGCGGGCGGGGCGGCCGGGCGGGCGGGGCGGGGGTGAGGGCTAGAAGACCTCCATGGGGGAGGGGGTGCGGTGCCAGGTGAAGGCGGGGGTGAGCGCGGCCAGCGTGTGCGGGATCAGCTCCCGGACGCGGCCGGCGGCGGCCAGCGCGTACGGGTTCGCGCCGCCGAGGTACAGCTCGCCGAGAGCGCGTACGTCACACGCCAGCCCGGCCGGGGCGGTGGTGGGCGTGCACTGCGCGCCGTCGCGTCCGCCGACCAGCCGCCAGCGGCCGGTGTTCTCCTTCAGCAGCTCGTCGGTGACCTCGATCACCACGTCGACGTCCGTGGCGTAGCGCCGGGCGGCGAGCGCGGCCGGCACGTCCACCACCCGTACCCAGAGCGCGTCGGCGAGCTGCGGGGAGAGCTGGCGGGGCTCGTCCACCAGCCGCAGCAACGGCTCGTCCAGGGCCGCGATCGGGAACGACAGCCGGCGGGTCAGGTCGACCGAGAGCAGCAGCCGCCACAGCGCCGTGTACGCCTCGGGCGTCGCCGCCACCACCTCGCCGACCTGCACCTCGGCCTGCGGCCCGGTGGCCGACGAGCTGTCCTTCGTCCGGTAGAGCGCGTACCCGTCGAGGCCCTCGGCGCCTTCGTGCAGCAGCACCCGGCGCTCGGTGGCACCGCCCCGGTGCGCCTTGAGGTCCGCCAGCACGTACGACCACCAGCGCTCGTCGCGCCGGGACCAGCCGGGACGCTCGGTGCGGACCCGCTCGTACAGCCGGGCCAGCTCGTCCCGGTGCGCGTCCGGACGGCCCAGTCGCAGCCTGCCCTCGGCGGGCGCCGGTGCGGGCAGCCGCAGGCCGGTGGTGTCCACCGACAGCACGTAGCGCGGGGCCGCGGACCCGTAGCCGAAGCGGGGGTAGATGCGGCCCTCGCTGGCCCAGAGCACCGCGATCGGCTCGCGGCCGGCGTCGCGGACGTCCCGCAGCTGGCGCCGCATCAGTGTGGTGAGCAGGCCGCGCCGCCGGTGCGTCGGCGCGACCGCGACCATCGTCACGTGCGCGGCCGGCAGGTCCGCGCCGGGCACCGCGAGGTCGCGGCTGAACGCGGCGGCGTGCGCCACCGCCGTGCCGCCGTCGCGGACCAGCAGCGACCGGTCCGGCTCGAAGATCGGGCGTTCGAGCGCCTGCACCTCGGGGTCGAGATCGCCGTGGAAGGCCAGCGCCAGCAGCGCCGCGATGTCGTCGAAGTCCTCGGCCCGGGATACCACCACGTCAGTCACGGCACGTGTGTATCGCACCGCGATGGGGGTCGGCACCCTATTTGCGGGCTGGCTACCCTCGGAACCGAGGCCGGAATCGGTCGAGGGGGAGGACGAAGATGGCGGACCAGACACAGCCGTGGGCCGAGCGCACCGTGGAGGTGCCGCCCCAGCCGGGGGTGGTGCCCCCGCAGCGGGACGCGTTCCAGCGCGGGGTGGCGGCGGTCGGTCAGCCGCGCCCGTCGCGTACGCCCCGTACCGAGCAGTTCCCCACCGTCGAGCACGGCGACTGGGCGGCGGAGCCGGCGCCCCGCCGGCCGATGAGCTGGCACCTGGCCCAGGCGCGCAAGGGCGGGGAGCTGAGCGCCGCCGGTGCGCTGTTCGCGTTCGTGTGCTGGGGCATCTGGGCGATCTCCGGCCGGGGCAACCTGGTCGCCCCGCTGCTGACGTTCGTGCTCAGCCTGCTCACCGCGGTCGGCCTGTTCGCGCTGGCCCGGCTGCTCGGCCGGCTGATCCTGGAGCGGCAGTTCGGCCGGGTGCGCCGCAGCGCCCGGGGCGCCCACCTGGTCACCGCGTTGTTCCTGGTCGGCGTCGGTGTGGCGTATCTCCAGCAGACCGAGTGGGTGGTCTCCGCCTGGAACTGGGTGACCGGCAACTGAGCCGACAGGTCGTCCGTCCGGTACGCGCCGGACGGACGACCCGGGGCGTCGGTGTCAGAAGGTGGTCGGCGCGCCAGCCGTCTGGCAGGCGGCGTTGATGTCCTTGCTGGCCTTCTCCATGGCGGGGTTGTCGGCGGCGGTGCCCGGGTCGGCGGCCGCGCCCGCCTTGCCGGCCTCCGCGCCGAACTCCTTCAGGGCCGTGGCCGCCTTGCCGTCGCCGGCGGTCGCGGCGAGCTCGGTCACCCGGTCACCGAGTTCGGTCAGGATCGCGCCGGTCTTCTTCGTCAGGTCGCCGCCCGCCTGCACGACGGTCATGAGCTTCGCCCGCATGTCCTTGTTGATCTTCTCTGCGGCGGTGCAGAGTTCCTTGTCGCTCATCGCGGCCGCCGACGGCGAGGGGGCCGCCGAGGAGGGTGCGGCGGAGGCCGAGGTGGCTGCCGGCCCGGCCGTGGTCGAGGGCTTCTCGTCGCCGCACGCGGCGAGGCCCAGCACGGCACAGGTCAGGAGGATCGGGAAGATCCGGTTCGTTTTCACGTCTGGGCACGCTAGTCGATGCCCGTCATTGATCAAACTCGGTTTGCCCCGGTCGGCCCCGGGATGCGCGGGCGGGCGGCATTCGCGCCGCCCGCCCGCGTGCCCGGCCGCGGTACGCCGCGACACCGGTCGTCGCTCCACCAGGACCGTGCTGCCTTACCCCGCCCCGCGGGCTTCATCCGTCGCCCGTTGGGCTGAGCCGTCGCCGCTGCTCGTCGGCCTTCGGCGACGCGACCCGGGCCGCCGGGTCCTCGACGCCCGGGCCGCCGGAACGACAGGCGACGGGTACCGCCCACCGCCGTGAGCGGCCGTTCAGCGAGCCGGGGTGTGCTTCCGGCGCACCGGACCCGTCCGGCCGTCGTGCCTGCGCGTCGCCGCGGAGCAGCATGACGGCATGGGCGCGTATCGATCAGCGTACGAGCGGAGCATCGCCGACCCGGCCGGCTTCTGGCGGGACGCGGCGGCCGACATCGACTGGGTCATCCCGCCGGAGCGCATCCTCGACGACTCGGCGGCGCCGCTGTACCGCTGGTTCCCCGACGGGGTGCTGAACACCTGCCACAACGCGCTGGACCGGCACGTCGCCGCCGGGCGTGGCGACCAGCCCGCGTTGATCCACGACAGCCCGGTGACCGGCGCGGTACGTACCCTCACCTACGCCGAACTGCTCGCCGAGACCGCCCGGTTCGCCGGGGCGCTGCGGCGTCTCGGCGTCGGCCGGGGCGACCGGGTGCTGCTCTACCTGGCGATGGTCCCGGAGGCCGTGATCGCCATGCTGGCCTGCGCCCGGATCGGCGCGGTGCACTCGGTGGTCTTCGGCGGCTTCGCCGCGCACGAGCTGGCCGTCCGGATCGACGACGCGCGGCCGAAGGTGGTGGTGGCGACCTCCTGCGGCATCGAGGCCGACCGGGTGGTGCCGTACCATCCGATCCTCGCCGCTGCGCTCGACGAGGCCGCGCACGCGCCGGAGCGCTGCGTGGTGGTGCAGCGCCCGCAGGAGCCGGCCCCGCTGGTGCCCGGCCGCGACCTGACCTGGGCCGAGGTGATGGCGGACGCGGAACCGGCGCCGTGCGAGCCGGTGGCCGCCACCGACCCGCTCTACGTCCTCTACACCTCCGGCACCACGGGCCGGCCCAAGGGCGTGGTGCGGGACAACGGCGGGCACGCGGTGGCGCTGCGGTGGTCGATGCGCAACGTCTACGGCATCGAGCCGGGCGAGGTCTTCTGGGCCGCCTCCGACGTGGGCTGGGTGGTCGGCCACTCCTACATCGTGTACGCGCCGCTGCTCACCGGCGCGACCACCGTGCTCTACGAGGGCAAGCCGGTCGGCACCCCCGACGCCGGGGCGTTCTGGCGGGTCGCCGCCGAGCACCGGGTGGCCGCCCTGTTCACCGCGCCCACCGCGATCCGGGCGATCCGCCGGCAGGACCCGGACGGCAGCCACATCTCCCGGTACGACCTGAGTGCGCTGCGTACCCTCTTCCTCGCCGGTGAGCGGCTGGACCCGGACACCTGGGCCTGGGCGGGGGAGCGGCTCGGCGTACCGGTGGTCGACAACTGGTGGCAGACGGAGACCGGCTGGCCGGTGGCGGCCAACCCGCGCGGCCTGGAGCCGCTGCCGATCAAGCCGGGGTCGCCGTCGGTGCCGGTGCCGGGCTACGACGTGCGCGTGGTCGACGGTGCGGGCCGGGACGTGCCCCCCGGCACGGACGGCTCGATCGTGATCCGGCTGCCGCTGCCGCCCGGCTGCCTGCCCACGCTCTGGGGTGACGACGAGCGGTTCGTCCGCTCCTACCTGTCCACGTTCCCGGGTCACTACCTGACCGGCGACGGCGGCCGGTTCGACGAGGACGGCTACCTGTACGTGATGGGCCGCACCGACGACGTCATCAACGTGGCCGGGCACCGCCTGTCCACAGGCGCGATGGAGGAGGTCCTGGCGACGCACCCGGCGGTGGCCGAGTGCGCGGTGATCGGCGTGGCCGATGCGCTCAAGGGGCAGGTGCCCAGCGGGTACGTGGTGCTCAAGGCCGGCGCCGACGTGGACCCGGACGCGCTCGCCGCCGAGCTGGTCGCGCTGGTCCGGCAGCGGATCGGCCCGGTGGCCGCGTTCCGCCGGGTGACAGTGGTCCCGGCACTGCCGAAGACCCGGTCCGGGAAGATCCTCCGCCGCACCATGCGGGGCCTGGTGGAGGGGCGCGACGAGCCGGTCCCGGCGACCATCGACGACCCGGGCGCGCTCGCCGTGTTCCGCGACCTCGGCACCGCGGACTGAGCCAGGCAGGGCCGACCCGCCCCGGACGAGCTGAAGCGGTCCCCGGCCGGACTCCACCGGCCGGGGACCGCTTGCGGTCAGCGCCGGACCGGGTTGCCGGCGGCGTAGTCGCGGGCGACGCGGACCAGTTCCACCAGGCCGCCGGCGTACTCCTGCGCCTCGGCGTGCGCCTCGTCGAACGGCGGCTGGAAGCCGACGCCGTCCCACTGACCGGTGGTCTCGTTCCACCTGTCGTTCCCGACCTCGAAGTCCCAGGCGAAGATGCCCAGCTCGTAGTAGAGCTGGTCGGCCGAGTTGCCGGCCGCCGAGTAGAGCACGTCGGCGACCGGGCCGGTCTGCGACGGCCAGGTGACGGTGCCGCGCTCGGCCGCGATCGCGCCCACGATGCGCCGGGCGCTGCCCAGGAAGAGTGTCGACTCGTCGATCGACGGGCGCGGCAGCGTCACCCGCCCGTCGGCCTTGTACGCCCCGGGCGGCCACATGAAGTAGCCGCCGTACGAGTGCACGTTCATCGCGAACTTGATGTTCGGGTGGGCCTTGGCCAGGTCGATCACGTTGCGGCTCTCCGGCTCGGACAGCTCCGCCGTGCCCGCGTAGTTGCCGGACAGGCAGTTGGCGCTCGCGCCCACGTACCCGTCGAACAGGGATCCGACCGTGTAGTTGCGGTTGACGTCGACGCCCCACATGGTGCGGTTCTTCGGGTCACGGGAGGCGCCGGTGCAGTGGTTGACCAGGTTCTTGCGCTGGAAGTTGTAGTCGTGGAACGAGTAGTTCGCGCCGTCCGGGTTCACAGTCGGGATGACGAACACGTCCACCTGCTCCAGCAGCTTGCGGGTCGCCGCGTCGGTACGCGCGTTCGCCAGCAGCCGCTCGGCGAACTCCAGCGTGACGAGCGGGGTCGCCCACTCGCGGGCGTGCTCCTGCGAGTACGCCAGCACACCGATCCGGGAGCCGTCGCGGTGCTTGCCGATCCGCAGCGCCTGCACCGTCCACGGCCGGGCCGGCACCTCGGTGCCCTGCAAGCCGTCGTCGAGGCGTACCGGCCCGGCCACCGGCATCGGCAGCCCCGCCGAGCCGTCCTCCACGCTGGCCCGGAAGCGGGCGCCCCGCGGGGCGTTGATCAGGGCGGCGACGTCGTCGGTGGTGCTCGTGACCTTGCCCGCGCCGTCGGTGGCCAGCGAGATGGTCAGCACCCGGTCCCGGTAGCGCATGTTCAGCGGCCGGTTCGGCCGGCCCGGGTCGACGGTGCGTACCTGCACGCCGTTCATGCCCTGGTCGCCGAAGCGGACCGACTCCACCACCACGGCGGCGGCCGCCGGGTCGCCCAGGTAGGCGGCGGCGGTCCGGCGGTATCCCTGGGTCTTGTTCGGCAGGTCGATGACGTCCACCAGGTCGCGGTACTGGCGGCCGAGCCGGGCGATGCGCGCCTTGATGTCGACGGGCGTCAGGTAGGCGTCGATGAAGTCCTTCTGATAGCCGGCCGGCTGCGGCGGCGGGGTCGCGTTCGGCCAGAGCGACGGCGTCACCGGCCGGCTCGTGCCGCCCAGCGTGGAGGTGGCAGTGAGCTGCACCGGACGGCTCGGCACGGGCTGCGGCAGCGCGTAGTGGTACTGGTACTCGCCCGAGTCCTCGAAGCGGTACAGCGGGAACGAGCCGGTGGCACCGTCGGCCGTCCGCCAGCTCACAGTGATCTCCACGTCCGGGTCGTCGGTGGCGGTGGTGGCGACCTGGGCCTGGAGGAACGTCCGGCCGCCGGTGGTCCACCAGTACGCCTGGAGGAACTGGAGCGTGTCGACAGCGGCGGCGCCGCTCGTACGCAGCCCGGCGCGGGTGCGCTCCTGCGCGGCGCGGCGGCTCTCGGCCAGGTGCCGGGCCCCGTCGTCGGCGCGCTGCACCACCTGCACGGCGGTGGCCCCCTGCCGGGTGAGGTCGGCGAGCTGCCGTCCGGTGAGGACCAGGTCGGCGGTCCATTCGCCGTCGCGCGAGCGGGGACGGTTGGCCAGGTCGGCGCCGCCGGCGACCAGGCGGTCGAGCTGCGCCCGGTCGGCGAGCCGCACGCGGACCAGCGCGGTCTCGGTGGGGGCGAGCGTGATCGCGGGGGAGGGCGGTGCGGCGGCGCCCGGCCCGGGATGGGCCAGCGCCGCGGCGATCAGGATGCTGGTGGTGGCGAGTGCGGTCCACCGTCGTCGGACGAACACGGGGCCTCCTGACGAACGTCGATCTCTCTGCCGTTCACACCAGCCGAGGCATCGATCGCTGTCAAGCTCACTTCCGGTCAGCCGGCGAACCGGTACAACCGGAACTCCTTCGCCGCGCCGCACACCAGCATCTCGGTGTTCCACGAGCAGGACTCGCTGCGGATCTGCTTGAGCTGCCCCATTTCGACCGGCTTGCCGTCCACCGCCGTCCCGGCGAGGACGCGGTCGTCCTCGTACGCGCTCGGCGCCTCGGAGAAGATCAGCAGGTTGCCGGCGTCCAACCGGACCGCCGTCCCGTCCCGGTCACGCAGCATCGCCGTGCCGTCCGGCGCGAACAGCGTCACCGCGTCCGGCGAGTCCCGCCCGGCCAGCACGTGCTCACCGACCGGCACCAGCGACTCGGCGCGCGGCGCCGGCCACTGCCGGGTGCCCTCACCCTCGGTCGCCGCCACCACCCGGGTGTCGTCGGCGCCGCTGCCGGGCGTCTCCAGCAGGCACACGCGGCGCTCCCCGCAGGTGACGAGATCCTTCACCCGGCCGCCCTGTTCCGGCGCCTCGTACAGCACGCTCGGCGTGCCGAGACCGCCCAGGTCGTAGGCGAGCAGCCGCAGGCCGCGCTCGTTCTCCGCCACGTACAGCCGGTCGTCGCGGGCGGCCACCGGATCGTCGAGCCCGGCGACGTTGCCCCGGTCCTTGAGGATCTTCCCGCTGCGCATGTCGACGACCCGGAGCGACCGGTCCGCGCCGACCTGCACGAGCCGGTCCGCCTTCCCCGCCCACGGGGCGAGCGGCGAGCCCTCGGCGTTGCCGGGCCCGTCCAGCGCCGCGCCGGTGCCGACCGGTACCACCTTCGTGCGCGCGTCGCCGTACTCGGTGCGCGGGTTGGGCCGCTCCCACCGCTGCCGGCCGTCGTCAAGCCGCAGCCCGACCAGGCGTTCGCCGGTGCGGTCCAGCCGGACGATCGTGTCGGGCCCGAGGTACAGGGTGTCGTCGCGGCCGACGTCGGTCCGCCAGCGCTGCTTGCCGGAATCGCCGTCGAGCACCGCGAGCACGCGGGGGGTGTCGCTTCCGGTGGCGTCGCCGAGGACGAGCAGCCCGTCGGGCAGCGCCCGGATCCCCGCCCACCGCTGTGCTGTCGCGTCGGTCCGCTTCTCCCATACCGTCTTGCCGGTGGCCGCCTCGACGGCAGTCACGTGGAGGTGGTCGTCGGGCAGCGAACGGGCCAGGTAGGCGCGTTCCCCGAGCGTCGCGGTGAACATCTGGTCCGGCCGCGTGTCACCGGCGGAGACAGTCTTCACCAGCTCCGCGGTGTGGAAGTCCAGCGCCGGGTGCCGGTCCCGGAACACCCAGAGCAGCACCGACGCCGCCACGGCGACGACCACGAGGCCGGCGCCGAGCGCGATCCACCGGCCGCGCCGTGGCCGGCCGCCGCCGGGCCGGACACCGCCCGGCGCGGGGGAGAAGGGCGCTCCGGGTACGCCGGGCTGCCAGCCGCCGGGCGGGGGAGCGGACGGTCCGGGTACGCCGTAGCCCGCGGCCGGGTGCGGCGGAACCGGACCGTGGGCGGCCGGCATGCCGTCGTACCTCGTCGGCTGTGGCGGAACCGGGCCCGGCGTGCCGTCGTACCTCGTGGCGGGGGTCTGCGGGACGGGGCCGTCGGCTACCAGCGTGCCGTGCGGTCCGGCGGACGCCGCGTCCGGACCGCCGAGCGGCGCGGTCGGGTTCGGCCTCGTCGCACCGGCCGGGACCGTGGCGGCGCTCGCCGTGCCGGCGTCGGTCCCGCCCGCGGGCGGCGCGGGCCGTGTCGATTCGGGCTGGGCCGGCGCGGGTGGTGCCGGCGCGGCCTGGACCGGCACGCCGGGACGGCCGGACCGCCGGGGCAGCGGCAGGTCGGTGAGCGCGCCCTCGGCGACAGGCATCTCCGGCTGCTCCAGCACCGTCGGCGCGATGCCCAGCTCGGCGTGCAGCAGCCGGGCCACCAGCGGCACCCGGGTCGACCCGCCGACCAGGAACAGACCGGAGAGCTGCTCCGGACGCAGCCCGGCGGCGGCGGTCACCTCGCGGGTCTCCGTCACGGCCCGGGCCAGCAGCGGCGCGGCCAGGCGTTCGAAGTCCTCCCGGGACAGCGGCACCGCCGCCTCGACCCCCGGTACGGCGACCGGCGCGACCATGGCCCGGGACAGCATCTCCTTCGCGCCGCGCACGTTGTCCCACAGCTGCTGGCGGTCCCGCCGCTCCGCGGTGGTCGCCGGGTCGGTAAGCCGGGCCCACTCGCCCGGATGGGCCGGGCCGACCAGCTCGCCGAGCCGCCCGAGCAGGGCCGCGTCCAGGTCGAGACCGCCGAGGTCGGGGATCCCGCCGGTGGCGACCAGCTGGAAGCCGGAGTCTCCCCACGGATCGGCGCCCTCGTTGCGCAGCACCGCGACGTCGAGCGTGCCGCCGCCGAAGTCGAACACCGCCACCGCGCCGCCCACCGGCACCGGCCGGCGCAGCACCTGCGTGAAGTAGCGCGCCGCGGCCACCGGCTCCCGCAGCAGGCGGGTGCCGGGCGCGATCGGCCCGGCCAGCGTGTGCTCGGCCGCCGCCGGCCAGCCGGCGAGTTCCAGCGCGTCGTGCAGCACCTGACGGCGGGCCGGCGTCCAGGCCGCCGGGTGGGTGACCACCGCCGGGGGCAGCATCCCGACCGCCGCCACCGCTGCGTCCGCAACCGCGCGCAGCGTCGCGGCCAGCAGCTCCGCCGGCCGGTACGCCCGCCCGCCCAGCTCCACCGTCTCCTCGTCGACCCGGCGCTTCGGGTTCGGCTCGTAGCCGGCCGGGTCGGCCTGGGCCAGGCGCTGCGCGTCCCGCCCGACGTGCAGGTGACCGTCCGCGTCGGCGTACACGCCGGACGGCAGGATCGGGTGGCCGTCGACGAGCACCGGCCGGGTCCGCCCGTCCGGCCAGCGCAGCACCGCCACCGTGTTCGAGGTGCCGAGGTCCACGCCGAGGGCGAAACCGTCCTGCTGGCCTGCCATCCGCGGCTACCTCCACCACCCGACGAGGATGTCCGGCCCGCATCGTACGCAGGCCGCGCCGCCTCGCCGCGCACCCGGCCCGGGGGAATGGACTGGCCGGTCCGGCGCCCGGTCGCATACCGTCGCCGTCATGAGGGTGATCTCCGTCAACGTGGGCCGACCGCAACCGAACCCGTGGAAGGGGATCGGCGCCACCGGCATCGACAAGCGGCCCGTGGACGGCCGGGTCGCCGTCACCGCGCCCGGCCCCAAGGGCAACGGCGACGTCGGGCTCGCCGGTGACCGGGTCTACGACGTGGCCCACCACGGCGGCACCGACCAGGCGGTCTACGCGTACGCCCGGGAGGATCTCGACCACTGGGAGGCCGAGCTGGGCCGCCCGCTCGCCGATGGCAGCTTCGGCGAGAACCTGACCACCACCGGGCTGGACGTCAACGGCGCGCTGATCGGCGAGCGGTGGCGGATCGGGCCGGACCTGGTGCTGGAGGTCTCCTGCCCGCGCATCCCCTGCGGCACGTTCCAGGGGTGGCTGGGCGAACGCGGCTGGATCAAGCGGTTCACCGAGGAGGTACGGCCCGGGGCGTACCTGCGGGTGGTCACGCCGGGCAGCGTCGGCGCCGGAGACCCGGTCGAGGTCGTGCACCGGCCCGACCACGACGTGACTGTGGCGCTGGTGTTCCGGGCCACGACGCTGGAGACGGAGCTGCTGCCCCGGCTGCTGGTCGCCGACGCGCTCCCCGAGGAGGACATGGCGCGGATCCGCCGCCGCTTGACCTGAACCGCACTTCAGGTCGGACGCTCCCGGTGTGCTGAACTCCGTACTCGACGAGGCGTACGAGCGCGTACGCCACACCGGTCCCGAGCGCGACGGGTGGCTGTCCAACCACGTGCCGGTGACTGGCTCGACCTCTTCGACCGTGAGCTGGCCGGCGACCCGTGGCGCGACGTGCCTGCCCGGCTCGCCGCTGTCGTCGACGCCGCCGTGGTCCGGCACGGCACACACGGGTACGCCGGTCCGGTGATGCTCGTGCACGCCGCCACCGCGCCGAACGCCGTCCTGCGTACGCTGCCGGCCCTGCCGCCGGCGCTGTGGCAGCCGAGCCTGGCCGCCGCCTGGGCGGCGACCGCCGCCGTCACCGCCGCCTACGCCCCGGCCGGGGCCCGTGCCCTCCCGCCGGCCGCCGGGCCGGAACTCGACGGTGTCATGGCGCGGGCGCTGGACACCGGGGACGCGCACGCGATCAAATTCATCGACACCCTGAGCGACGCGTACGCCCGCAGCGGCGACCCGGCCCTGCTCGCCGTGGCCGCCCGATCCGTCGAGCAGATCGCCGCAGACTGAACACGTGGAGGGCTGATGACACCCGACGACGAGGCGTTCCTGCGCCGCGCCGTGGAACTCGCCGACCGGGCCGGCGCGTCCGGCGAGCGGCCGTTCGCGTCGCTGCTCGTCGGCGCGGACGGCACCGTCCTGATCGAGGACCACAACACTGTGGTCTCCGACAAGGACGTCACCGCCCACCCGGAGCTGAAGCTGGCCCGCTGGGCCGCCCGGCAGCTCGCCCCCGAGGCGGCCGTCGCCACCACCATGTACACCAGTTGCCAGCCCTGCCCGATGTGCACAGTCGCGATCAACGCATCAGGCCTCGGCCGGGTCGTGTACGCGCTGTCCACCGAGCAGTTCGAGCAGGTCAAGCCTGCGACGCCCGCGCCGCGCCCGGTGCGGTACGACGGGCCGGCGCTGTTCGACGAGGCACGCCGGCCGATCGAGGACCACTACTAGGCACGTCGGCGCTTCTCCGCCTGAGCGCCGAGATCGCCTCCGCTGCGGGGCACCGCGGACGGCGTGCGACGCCTACGCTGTGCCGCACGGCGACAGGGGGTGGGCCGGTGGGGCGTTGGCTGGGGCACGTCGCGATGGCGCTGCTCGGCGCGCTGCTGTTCGGCACGGCCGGCCTGGCCCTCGGCTCCTGGTACGGCGGCCGGGGCGCCGAGCCGCTGAGCGCCGAGGCAACTCGGAGCGCGGCCGGCGAACTGCTGCCCGGTGTCGAGCCGAGCGGCTCGACGACAGTGCAGGGCTACCGGTACGGCGTCTCTCTGACCGCCGACGAGGTCGGCGGGAGCCGGATCGAGTTCCAGTACGGCGACGGCGCCGCCTGCGCGCTGTCCGAGCAGATGCGGCGGGCCGCCGAGACGCGCGGATGGCGGGAACTCCGTCGGGTGCCGGGCGCCTCGTGCGACGGCTGGCGGGCCGAGCGAGACGGGATGACGGTCACGCTCACCCACCCGGCGCACGGGTCGAGGCTGAGCATCACGCAGTCCGCCCCCGGAGGGTTCCGCGCCGCCACGATCACCGGCACCCTGCTCGGCGCCGTCGCCGGTGCGGTGCTGTTCTGGGTGGTGGCGCGGAGTCGTCGGCCCGTACCCCTGCTGGTCGGCACCCTGGTGACCGTCGCCCTGTTCCCTGGGGCCGCCCTCACCTGGACGGATCTGGCCGCGCATCGGCTCGCCGAGCCGGTGTGGCCCGTTTGGCGCGGGCTCGCTCCCGTGCTGGTGCCGCTCTGGCTCGTGCTCCTTCTGATCGGCGTGATCGTCCTCGCGAAGCGACGGGATCCGGCCGTGCCCGTCACCGATCCGGTCGCTACTGGTCGTGCGGGCTGATCAGTGGACGCCCGACTCGTCGTACGGCACGCAGTCCCGGAGGGTGTTCGCACGCCCGCGGACGACCGCGAACACCGGCCGGGACAGCACGACATCGCCCACCCGCTGCACGCGCATGGAGCTCCTATGAAGCGCCGTCGTCGGTTCCTGGCCGCCGCGCTGGCCGTCATGCTGTGCACCGGCTATCTGGTGAGCACCCTGGGTCACCGCCTTGACCACGGCAGCTCGTGGTGGCACGGCGCCGACGCGGCGTCTCGCACGGAAGGGTCGACGACCGAAGTGCGCTTCGCCTTCAGCCCTGGCGGGCAGATCACCTTCGGTGTGTCCATCCGCAATCCCGGGCCGTGGCCCGTCACGATCACGGGGGTCGCGGTCGACGACGGTCCTGCCGACCGGCACGTGTTCAAGGTCGCTCGACTGGCAGCGGGCAGTCCTGCCGGCGAGCCCGCTGCTCTCGTGTTCGATCCGGCTACGGCGTCACCCCTCCGGTCGACCGAAGTAGGACCGGGAAGGGAGCTGCCGGTCTTCGTGACGATCACGATTCCGGACGTCGAGCAGGCGCCCGGGGGAGGACTCGTCTTCGACGACCTCGCGATCGGCTACGAGGTGCTCGGCCTGCCTCGCCACCAGCGGGTGCCGATGGGTTTCCGCTTGTTCGTCCATTCGCCGCGCGGCTACGTTCCCGGCGAAGACCGGGAGCGGCCCGGGAACTAGAACGCGATCCCAGGGTGCGGGCTAGCCTGACCGCTGTGACGTCGATCGAGCAGCGTGAACGGGACGTCTGGCCGGACCCCGGCCCGGAGGCCACGTCTCTCGTGAGGCGCTGCGTGGAGCTACGACGCAAACCGCTGGCTGAGTTCACGGTCGAAGACCTGCGCATCATGCTCGGGCAAGAAATCGGCGTGCCGGCTCTGCTACCTCTCGCGTTGCAGGTCCTGCTTCGCGATCCGTTGGCGGAGGGCGACTACTACCCGGGTGACCTGCTCGCCAACGTGCTGCGGCTCCCCGAGCCGGCGTGGTCGGGCCTGCGACCCGAACGGGAGCGGCTGCGATCTGTTCTGGCCGAACTCGTCGCCGATCGCCCGTTCTCCGACCCGGACCTTGAACCTCGCGAGCCGGACCGGCATCTGCGCGACGCCGTCGTGGGGTTCCTCGGTCGATGAGAGCGGCGGGGGTCATCTGCCGGCGAGGTGCTCTGGTGGCATCATCGATCCGTGCCTGTGATCGAAGTTGTCCTCGGTGACATCACCCGAGAGGACGTCGATGCCGTCGTCACCGCGGCGAATGAGTCGCTGTTGGGTGGCGGCGGTGTGGACGGGGCGATTCATCGTGCAGCCGGACCGCGGCTGGCCCAGGCGGGTGCTGCCCTGGCACCGTGCGATCCGGGCGACGCGGTCGCCACGCCGGCGTTCGATCTTGACCCACCGGTACGCCATGTCATTCACACCGTCGGCCCGGTGTGGGAAGGCGGCGGCTACGGTGAGGCCGATGTCCTGGCGTCGTGCTACCGGCGCAGCCTCGAGGTTGCCGATGAGATCGCCGCTCGCCGCGTCGCCTTCCCCGCCATCGCTACTGGTGTGTACGGGTTCCCGACCGACCAGGCAGCGAAGATCGCGATCTCGACCATCAGAGCGACACCGACGAACGTCGAGTACGTCCGCCTGGTCGCCTTCGACCAGGCCACGTACGAACTGCTGGCTTCGGCGCTCCAGGGGCACGGCCGTTGAGTTCGTGAGGCGGATCCTCGCAGGCGGCCGGAGCAGCTGATGGCCACGGCTGGCCCGAGCGAGGGAGTCGCCGACCGGCCCAGGCTCGGGGGATGCGTCTGACCGGGGCCGGAGGCCGTGGAGCGGGCGACGGGAATCGAACCCGCACCGTCAGTTTGGAAGACTGAAGCTCTGCCATTGAGCTACGCCCGCGAGCGCCCCACCACAGCAGGGCGCGCCGACAGCGTACCGAATCACCCCCGCCGCCGTGCAGCGCGTACCCCGCGCACGCCGCCGACCGTCAAGATCCACACAATTTCGGCGAGGTGGCGCCTTCCTGCGCCCCCGGACCCAGCCACTTCCCCGAACTGGCGCCCGACGCCACCCGACGCCACCCGCCACACCGCGCGCCGTGCCCCGGTCACCCGCGCGAGGGGCCGGACGGCATACACTCTTCGTCGCCACCGGGGTGTGGCGCAGCTTGGTAGCGCACTCGCTTTGGGAGCGAGGGGCCGTGGGTTCAAATCCCGCCACCCCGACTGTCGTTCGCGACCGGATCGTCCCGGGAACCGCCGGTTTTTTCCGCGCGGTACCCGGGCCCTGCCGATGCCGTCGGCCGGCTCGCCTACACTCGATGCGCGCAATCACGCCCCAGACTCAACACCCAGATCCGTCAAGGAGTACGCCTGTGAAGAGCACCGTCGAGACTCTGAGCCCGACGCGCGTGCGGCTCGCCATCGAGGTGCCGTTCGTCGAGCTCGAGCCGAGCCTCAAGAAGGCGTACCGGGAGATCGGCCAGCAGGTCCAGGTTCCCGGCTTCCGCCGGGGCAAGGTCCCCAGCGCGGTGATCGACCAGCGGGTGGGCCGGGGGACCGTCCTCAACGAGGCGATCCAGGAGGCCATCCCGCAGAACATCCTCGCCGCGGTCCGGGAGCACGACCTGAAGACGCTCGGCCGTCCCGAGGTCGACATCACGGAGTTCAACGACGGCGACTCGCTCAACTTCACCGCCGAGGTGGACGTCCGGCCGGAGATCACCCTGCCGGACCCGGCCACCATCGAGGTGACCGTCGACGAGATCCAGATCGCCGACAGCGAGATCGACGAGCAGATCAACAGCCTGCGCGAGCGGTTCGCCACGCTGAAGACCGTCGAGCGGGCCGCCCAGGAGGGCGACTTCGTGCAGATCGACCTGAACGCCACTGTTGACGGCGAGGAGGTCCCGGGCGGTTCGGCGAGCAACATCTCGCACGAGGTGGGCAGCAAGCAGCTCCTGCCGGGTCTGGACGAGGCGCTGGTCGGCCTGGCCGCCGGCGACAGCACCACCTTCACCACGCAGCTCGTCGGCGGCGACTACGCCGGCCGTGACGCCGACGTGGCGGTGACCGTCCGCACGGTCAAGGAGAAGGAGCTCCCCGAGCTCAACGACGACTTCGCGCAGATGGCCAGCGAGTTCGACACCATCGACGAGCTGCGCGCCGACCTGCGGGAGCGGGTCACCCGGGGCAAGCAGGTCGAGCAGATCTACGCCGCCCGTGACAAGGCCCTGGAGCAGATGGTGGCCGCCGCCGAGGTGCCGGCGCCCGAGGGCGTCGTCAAGGAGGAGGTCGAGAGCCGCAAGGCCGCGATGGTCGACCAGCTCGAGCGCATCGGCGCCTCCCTGGAGGAATACCTCGCGGCGGAGGAGAAGACCGAGGAGCAGATCGACACCGAGCTGACCGAGGCGGCGACCGACGGCGTCAAGATCCAGCTCCTGCTGGACACCCTGGCCGACGCCGAGGACGTGCAGGTCTCCGACGACGAGTTCGGTCACGAGATCGTGCACCGTGCGCAGCGCGCCGGCATGGCCCCGCAGCAGTACTACGACCAGCTGGTCCGCTCCGGCGCCGCCGCGGCCGTCTTCGGCGACGTCCGCCGGGGCAAGGCGCTCGCCGCGGTGATGGAGAAGATCAAGATCAAGGACTCGGCGGGCAACGAGGTCTCCCTCGACGCGCTGCGGGCCCAGAACGAGGCCGAGCACGACCACCAGCACTGACCATCGGGGGTGTCGGCCGCCGTCCCGCGCTGCGCGCCGGGCGGCGGCCGAAACCCTTTCCGGGGTACGCCGTGCGGGTGACTGCGCTGAGAGCGAACAGTGCCCCGACCGGGAGTACGCCTCCCGGCTGAGCGGTTAGTGTCGGGTAGGACGGTACGGAGAGCGAAGGGCTGCCATGACCGACATGCACATCCCCAAGAAGTCGCTCCGGGTGAACGAGGCCCGCGGTGGCGACTCCATTGGCAACCTCGACGACTCGGTCTACAACCGGTTGCTCAAGGAACGGATCATCTTCCTGGGCAGTGAGGTGAACGACCAGGTGGCCAACCGCATCTGCGCGCAGCTCCTGCTGCTCGCGGCGGAGGACCCGGACCGCGACATCTTCCTCTGGATCAACTCGCCGGGTGGCTCGGTCTACTCCGGCATGGCGATCTACGACACCATGCAGTACATCGACAACGACGTCTCGACCGTGGCGATGGGCATGGCCGCCTCCATGGGCCAGCTGCTGCTCTGCGCGGGCACCAAGGGCAAGCGCTACGCCCTGCCGCACGCGCGGATCATGATGCACCAGCCCTCGGGTGGCCTCGGCGGCACCGCGTCGGACATCGCGATCCAGGCCGAGCAGATGCTCTACACCAAGCGGATGTTCCAGGAGCGGGTCGCGTTCCACACCGGCCAGTCCCAGGCACAGATCGAGGCGGACTCGGACCGTGACCGCTGGTTCACCGCCCAGGAGGCCATGGACTACGGCTTCATCGACAAGGTGATCATCGGGGCCGCGCAGGTTCCGGATGGCGCCGGGACCCTGAGCTGACCGAGGAGCTGACGATGACCGACCTGAGCCTGCCGCCCCAGTTCGCGGCCGTGCACAACCGCTACGTTCTGCCGTCGTTCGTCGAGCGCACGTCGTACGGGATGAAGGAGTCCAACCCGTACAACAAGCTCTTCGAGGACCGGATCATCTTCCTCGGCGTCCAGGTGGACGACGCGTCGGCCAACGACGTGATGGCCCAGCTGCTGACGCTGGAGGGCACCGACCCGGACCGCGACATCATCATGTACATCAACTCGCCCGGTGGCTCCTTCACCGCCATGACGGCGATCTACGACACCATGCAGTACGTCCGCCCGGACATCCAGACCGTCTGCCTCGGGCAGGCGGCGAGCGCGGCGGCGGTGCTGCTCTCCGCGGGCACGCCGGGTAAGCGGATGGCGCTGCCCAACTCCCGGATCATCATCCACCAGCCGGCCACCGAGGGCGGCTACGGCCAGGGCTCGGACATCGAGATCCAGGCGCGGGAGATCCTGCGGATGCGGACGCAGCTGGAGGACATGCTCTCCCGGCACTGCAACCGCCCGATCGAGCAGGTTCGCAAGGACATCGACCGTGACAAGATCATGACGGCCGAGGAGTCCAAGGAGTACGGGCTGGTCGACACGATCCTGACCAGCCGCAAGAAGGGTCTGCTGGCGTCGCACGCCGCGGGCTGAGCAACGTGTGGTCGGAGGTCGGTCGGGGTATCGTTCCCGGTCGACCTCTGACACACCCGTTTTGGGGGTCGGAGAAAACCCGGCCACCGGGTAACGTCGGGTCTGTACCGCTCCGCCGGTCGGATCAGGTGGAGCCGACAGCATGGTGGGACGACAGGACGGACGGGCGCTCCGGCGCTCGCAGGTCAGGGCCGGCGTTCCGGCCGACGAGTGCAGGGAGAACGTAGGTGGCACGGATCGGTGACGGCGGCGACCTACTGAAATGCTCGTTCTGCGGCAAGTCGCAGAAGCAGGTCAAGAAGCTCATCGCGGGCCCTGGTGTCTACATCTGCGACGAGTGCATCGACCTCTGCAACGAGATCATCGAAGAGGAGCTGGCCGAGTCCGGCGAGGTGAAGTGGGAAGAGCTTCCCAAGCCGATGGAGATCTGCCAGTTCCTCGACAACTACGTCGTCGGTCAGGAGCAGGCCAAGAAGGCGCTCGCCGTCGCGGTCTACAACCACTACAAGCGGATCCAGGCCGAGGCCGCAGGCGCGCCGGGCTCCGGCACCGACGGCGTCGAGCTGGCCAAGTCCAACATCCTGCTGCTCGGCCCGACGGGTTGCGGCAAGACGCACCTGGCGCAGACGCTCGCGCGGATGCTCAACGTCCCGTTCGCCATCGCCGACGCCACCGCGCTCACCGAGGCGGGCTACGTCGGTGAGGACGTCGAGAACATCCTGCTGAAGCTGATCCAGGCCGCCGACTACGACATCAAGCGCGCCGAGACGGGCATCATCTACATCGACGAGGTCGACAAGATCGCCCGCAAGTCGGAGAACCCGTCGATCACCCGTGACGTCTCCGGCGAGGGCGTGCAGCAGGCGCTGCTGAAGATGCTCGAAGGCACCGTCGCCAACGTGCCGCCGCAGGGCGGGCGCAAGCACCCGCACCAGGAGTTCATCCAGATCGACACCACGAACGTGCTGTTCATCTGCGGTGGCGCGTTCGCCGGGCTCGACCAGATCATCGAGGCCCGCACCGGCTCCGGCGGCACCGGCTTCGGCGCCCGGCTCCGGTCGGTGTCCGAGCGGTCGACCGACGACATCTTCAGCCAGGTCATGCCGGAGGACATGCTGAAGTTCGGGCTCATCCCCGAGTTCATCGGCCGGCTTCCGGTGATCACCAACGTGCGCAGCCTCGACCGCAGCGCCCTGGTGCGGATCCTGACCGAGCCGCGCAACGCGCTGGTCCGGCAGTACCAGCGCCTGTTCGAGCTGGACGGCGTCGAGCTGGAGTTCGAGCAGCCCGCGCTGGAGGCCATCGCCGACCAGGCCATGCTCCGCGGCACCGGCGCCCGCGGCCTGCGGGCGATCATGGAAGAGGTGCTCCTCTCCGTGATGTACGAGGTGCCGAGCAACCCCGACGCCGCCCGGGTGCTGATCACCCGCGAGGTCGTCCTGGAGAACGTCAACCCGACGATCGTGCCCCGCGAGTTCACCGGCCGGCGCCGGCGGGACCGCGAGGAGAAGTCGGCCTGATACCGCCGTTCGCGACCGCGCCCGGGTCAGCTCGGGCGCGGTCCGCGTGAGCGGGTCCGCCGGTCCCACTCGCCCGACGGGGTGACCACCACCATCATCAGGCGCACCGGCCCGTCACCGGCCGTGCGATAGCCGTGCTCCCGGTCGGCGTGGAACTCGACCGTCTCGCCGGCGCGTACGTCGTGGTCGACGCCGTCCACTGTGACAGTGGCGACGCCGTCGAGCACGTGCAGGATCTCCCGGGTGCCGTGGGCGTGGTCGGGGGACCGCAACGCCTCCCCGGGTTCCATCCGCCAGTCCCACAGCTCGACCAGGTCGGGTTCGCCGAGGCCGCTGAGCAGACGCGCCAGGCCGCCGTTCGGGCCGCGCCACAGCACCGGCGCCTCGTCGGCCGCGCTGACCCGCACCGTGCTCTGTTCGGCCGGCTCCAGCAGCCGGGCGATGCTGACGCCGAACGCGTCGGCGACCCGGCAGAGCGTGCCGATGCTCGGGTTGGTGCGCGCCCCCTCGATCTGCACCAGCATGCCCTTGCTGACTCCGGACCGGCCGGCCAGTTCCTCGAACGACCAGCCGCGTGCTGCTCGCAGGTCACGTACCTGGCGGGCGACCGCTGAGGTCACCGCGCCGACCCGTCCACCGGTATCGGTCATCACACTGTCCTTCACGGTCACTATTATGGTACGACTGCGGGATGCTCCCCATTGTCCTCGCCGCCGTGTCCGCGCTGGCCTTCGGCACGGCCGACTTCGCCGGCGGCAAGGCGTCCCGACGCGCCGACCCGATCGCCGTGACTGTCGTGTCGCAGATCCTCAGCGTTCCGCTGCTGCTCGTCCTCGTCCTCGTGGTGCCCGGCACGCCGAGCCCGCTCGACCTGGGGTGGGGACTGCTCGCCAGCGTGGCGGGCGCGGGCGGCGTCATGCTGCTCTACCGCTCGCTCGCCACCGGCGTGATGGCTGTCGTCGCGCCCGTCACCGCGATCACCGCGGCGATCGTGCCGATCGTCGCCGGCCTGGTCCTCGCGCACTCGCCGGGTGCTGTTGCGCTCGGCGGCGCCGGGCTCGCCGTGGTCGCCATCGGGCTGGTCAGCCTGGGGGAGCGCGGCGCGGCACGCCGCGTCTCCGGCCGCGTGATCGGCATGGCACTGGCCGCCGGACTGCTCTTCGGCGTCTTCTTCGCGCTGCTCGGCCAGGCCGACGAGGCCGCCGGCATGTGGCCGGTTCTGGCGGTACGCGTCAGCTCGATCGCGTTCGGCCTCGCGCTCGCCGTCCGTACCGGCGCACGCCTGCGACTGGGGCGGCGCGTCCTCGGCTGGGCTGCGACGGCCGGCCTGCTCGACTCCGCCGCGAACGCGCTCTTCCTCGCCGCGGCGGGGCGGGGGCACCTGAGCGTGGTGGCCGCGATCGCCTCGCTCTACCCGGCGAGCACCGTCCTGCTCGCGCTCGCCGTCGACCGGGAACGACTCCGGCCGGCACAGGTCGCGGGGCTCGGCTTCGCCGCGGCGGCGCTCGTCCTGTCCAGCGTCTGAGCCCTGTCGCGCGCCTGCTTCCGCCCGTACCCTCGGGTCATGCGCGTCGCCGTCTGCCAGCTCAACGCCCGCGACGACCGGGCGGCGAACCTCGCCGCCGCCGAGGCCCTGCTGGTCAGGGCCGCGGCGGCCGGCGCGGACCTCGCCCTCCTTCCGGAGTACGTCGACTACCTCGGTCACGCCGACCGGATGCCGCCGGCCGAGCCGGTCGACGGCACTGTGGGGCGGTTCTTCGCGGAGACCGCCCGCCGGCTGGGCATGTGGGTGATCGCCGGCTCGTTCCACGAGGCGGGTCCGGACCCGGCGCACACCTGGAACACCTCCCTGGTCTTCGACCGCGAGGGCGCGCTCGCCGCCGCCTACCGCAAGATCCATCTGTACGACGTGGAGATCCCCGGCCGCGTCTCCTACCTCGAGTCGGCAACCGTCGCGCCGGGCGAAAAGCCAGTGGTGGTCGACGTCGAGGGTCTGCGGGTCGGCCTGTCCATCTGTTACGACCTGCGGTTCCCGGAGTTGTACCGGCAGCTCGCGACCGACGGCGGCGCCGAACTGCTCGTGGTGCCCGCGGCGTTCATGATGCACACCGGGCGGGACCACTGGGAGGTGCTGCTACGGGCCCGGGCGATCGAGAACCAGTGCTTCGTGGCGGCGGCCGGACAGACAGGTGACCACGACCCGGGCCGGACCTGCTTCGGGCGCAGCATGGTGGTCGACCCGTGGGGGACCGTGCTGAACCAGGTCGCCGACGGTCCGGGACTGGCGGTCACCGAGATCGACCTGGAGCGGCTGCGGACGATCCGCGCCGAGCTGCCCAGCCTGGCCAACCGCCGGCTCTGATCGCGGTCAGCCTCCGAAGAGCAGGCCCAGGGCGGCGATACCGGCGATCGCCGCCGCGGTGACCAGGAGAGCGGTGGTCATCCGGGAGGGGCCGCGTCGGGCCAGGCGCCTGATCGACAGCACCAGTACGGCGAGCACGACGGCCCCGATCACCAACTGCCAGAACGGCAGCAGGAGGCCGAGCAGAGCGTCCTCGGCGACGGCCGGGACCGGGGACGGATCATCCATGCCGACCACTCTGGCACGGGACCGCTCAGGAACGCTCTCTTCGACGCCGGCATTCCTGTGGACCCGTCACGCTCGCCCAATGACGATCATTGATTTGCCTTCCGGGGCGGGTCCGCGTAACTTTCTCTCTGCACGCGGGAGGCCGGGCAAACCGGCCGAGAACGGGCGCCAGGCTGGTGGCGGTGACGCCGAGCCAGACTGAGATTCGGGCGGTGCTCGACACTCCGGGACACGGAGTTGCGAACGCGAAGCCGACCGGGTAGAGTTCGAAAGCCGGCAGGGAGCCGGGCGGGTGGTCGCGAGAGCGACGCCGGCCGGTCCGCCGAAACCCACGAAAGCAACGACCACCGGAAACGGTGAGCGTCAGCGTGGGTCTGGTCGAGCCAAGTTGATGACCTCGAACGCGAGGTTGACGACGGAAGCAAGGCCGAGTAGGTTGGAGAGGTTGCCCCAAACAGGGGTTCCGCTGGTAGCGGTGCTTCTGGTTGGTGTGTGGTTGTTCTTTGAGAACTCAACAGGGTGCTTGTAAAGCCAGTGCCAATTGTTTTATACCCCGTACTGGTCAGGCCTTTTGGTTTGGCTGGTTGGGATTCCTTTGGCAACACTTTTGTTGTCAGGATGCTGTTCGACAAGTTTTTGTTGGAGAGTTTGATCCTGGCTCAGGACGAACGCTGGCGGCGTGCTTAACACATGCAAGTCGAGCGGAAAGGCCCTTCGGGGTACTCGAGCGGCGAACGGGTGAGTAACACGTGAGCAACCTGCCCCAGGCTTTGGGATAACCCCGGGAAACCGGGGCTAATACCGAATATGACCTCTGACCGCATGGTTGGTGGTGGAAAGTTTTTCGGCTTGGGATGGGCTCGCGGCCTATCAGCTTGTTGGTGGGGTGATGGCCTACCAAGGCGACGACGGGTAGCCGGCCTGAGAGGGCGACCGGCCACACTGGGACTGAGACACGGCCCAGACTCCTACGGGAGGCAGCAGTGGGGAATATTGCACAATGGGCGGAAGCCTGATGCAGCGACGCCGCGTGAGGGATGACGGCCTTCGGGTTGTAAACCTCTTTCAGCAGGGACGAAGCGTAAGTGACGGTACCTGCAGAAGAAGCGCCGGCCAACTACGTGCCAGCAGCCGCGGTAAGACGTAGGGCGCGAGCGTTGTCCGGATTTATTGGGCGTAAAGAGCTCGTAGGCGGCTTGTCGCGTCGACCGTGAAAACTTGGGGCTCAACCCCAAGCCTGCGGTCGATACGGGCAGGCTAGAGTTCGGTAGGGGAGACTGGAATTCCTGGTGTAGCGGTGAAATGCGCAGATATCAGGAGGAACACCGGTGGCGAAGGCGGGTCTCTGGGCCGATACTGACGCTGAGGAGCGAAAGCGTGGGGAGCGAACAGGATTAGATACCCTGGTAGTCCACGCTGTAAACGTTGGGCGCTAGGTGTGGGGGGGCCTCTCCGGTTCCCTGTGCCGCAGCTAACGCATTAAGCGCCCCGCCTGGGGAGTACGGCCGCAAGGCTAAAACTCAAAGGAATTGACGGGGGCCCGCACAAGCGGCGGAGCATGCGGATTAATTCGATGCAACGCGAAGAACCTTACCTGGGTTTGACATGGCCGCAAAACTGTCAGAGATGGCAGGTCCTTCGGGGGCGGTCACAGGTGGTGCATGGCTGTCGTCAGCTCGTGTCGTGAGATGTTGGGTTAAGTCCCGCAACGAGCGCAACCCTCGTTCGATGTTGCCAGCGCGTTATGGCGGGGACTCATCGAAGACTGCCGGGGTCAACTCGGAGGAAGGTGGGGATGACGTCAAGTCATCATGCCCCTTATGTCCAGGGCTTCACGCATGCTACAATGGCCGGTACAATGGGCTGCGATACCGTGAGGTGGAGCGAATCCCAAAAAGCCGGTCTCAGTTCGGATCGGGGTCTGCAACTCGACCCCGTGAAGTCGGAGTCGCTAGTAATCGCAGATCAGCAACGCTGCGGTGAATACGTTCCCGGGCCTTGTACACACCGCCCGTCACGTCACGAAAGTCGGCAACACCCGAAGCCGGTGGCCCAACCCTTGTGGAGGGAGCCGTCGAAGGTGGGGCTGGCGATTGGGACGAAGTCGTAACAAGGTAGCCGTACCGGAAGGTGCGGCTGGATCACCTCCTTTCTAAGGAGCACCATCCACCGAAAGGTGGCATGGAGCCCACACCGCCCGAACGTGGTGGTGGGGTGCTCAGATGGCGGAGACACTGGCAAGTTCGGCGCCGGCAACGGCCGTGGTTCCTCTAGTACAGCTGCTCTTCGGGGTGGTGGGAACGAGACTGTGGTGCGGCTGGTGAAGGATGTAAGCACCCTGTTGGGTCCTGAAAGAACAACCCGAGTGGTTGTCTTTCAGAGCCTTGAGACGGACCGAAGGGTCTGTCAGGCGCCAGGCATGGCCTGGTCTCGCAAACCGTGACCATGTGGTGGTTGCAGGTGTGGGGCTGTGGGTTGTGGGTTGGTTGTTTGTTGAGAATTGCACAGTGGACGCGAGCATCTTTGTGGTCAAGTTGTCAAGGGCGAACGGTGGATGCCTTGGCACCAGGAGCCGATGAAGGACGTGGGAGGCCGCGATAGGCCTGGGGGAGCTGTCAACCAAGCTGTGATCCCAGGGTGTCCGAATGGGGAAACCCGGCATCAGTCATGTGATGTCACCCGCACCTGAACACATAGGGTGTGTGGGGGGAACGCGGGGAAGTGAAACATCTCAGTACCCGTAGGAAGAGAAAACAAATAGTGATTCCGTGAGTAGTGGCGAGCGAAAGCGGATTGAGGCTAAACCGGCGGCGTGTGATACCTGTCAGGGGTTGCGTGGTCGGGGTTGTGGGACCCTGCTCAACAGACTGACATCTGTTGGAGAAGTTACAAAGCCAGTGGCTAGTCGAACAGTCTGGAATGGCTGACCGTAGACGGTGATAGTCCGGTAGGTGAAAGCTGCTGGTCTTCTGTGGGTGTTCCCGAGTAGCGGCGGACTCCTGAAATCTGCCGTGAATCTGCCAGGACCACCTGGTAAGCCTAAATACTTCCTGGTGACCGATAGCGGACAAGTACCGTGAGGGAATGGTGAAAAGTACCCCGGGAGGGGAGTGAAATAGTACCTGAAACCGTTCGCCTACAATCCGTCGGAGCCTTGCGGGGTGACGGCGTGCCTTTTGAAGAATGAGCCTGCGAGTTAGTGGCATGTGGCGAGGTTAACCCGTGTGGGGGAGCCGTAGCGAAAGCGAGTCTGAATAGGGCGTTTTTAGTCGCATGCTCTAGACCCGAAGCGGAGTGATCTAGCCATGGGCAGGCTGAAGCGCGGGTAAGACCGCGTGGAGGGCCGAACCCACCAACGTTGAAAAGTTGGGGGATGACCTGTGGTTAGGGGTGAAAGGCCAATCAAACTCCGTGATAGCTGGTTCTCCCCGAAATGCATTTAGGTGCAGCGTCGCGTGTTTCTTGCCGGAGGTAGAGCACTGGATGGTCTAGGGGGCCCACAAGCTTACCGAAATCAGCCAAACTCCGAATGCCGGTAAGTGAGAGCGCGGCAGTGAGACTGCGGGGGATAAGCTTCGTAGTCGAGAGGGAAACAGCCCAGATCACCAGCTAAGGCCCCTAAGCGTGTGCTAAGTGGAAAAGGATGTGGGGTCGCATAGACAACCAGGAGGTTGGCTTAGAAGCAGCCACCCTTTAAAGAGTGCGTAATAGCTCACTGGTCAAGTGGTTCCGCGCCGACAATGTAGCGGGGCTCAAGCACACCGCCGAAGCTGTGGCATTCACATTTTAACTTCGTGCCTCCTTGATGGGGTATGCAGGTGTGTGGATGGGTAGGGGAGCGTCGTGCCGGGGGTGAAGCAGCGGGGTGACCCAGTTGTGGACGCGGCACGAGTGAGAATGCAGGCATGAGTAGCGAAAGAAGGGTGAGAAACCCTTCCGCCGGATGACCAAGGGTTCCAGGGCCAGGCTAATCCGCCCTGGGTGAGTCGGGACCTAAGGCGAGGCCGAGAGGCGTAGTCGATGGACAACGGGTTGATATTCCCGTACCCGCGAAAGAGCGACCCTGACGAACCTCGTTGTGCTAACCACCCGAACTGCCGGCGGTCTTCGGACCAATGGTGGGGAGCGTGGGAACCTGGCGGGTAGTAGTCAAGCGATGGGGTGACGCAGGAAGGTAGCTGAGCCCGGCCGGTGGTTGTGCCGGGGTAAGCGTGTAGGCCGTGCCGTAGGCAAATCCGCGGCGCATGTAGGCTGAGACGTGATGCCGAGCCGATTCAGGTGAAGTCAGTGATCCTATGCTGCCGAGAAAAGCCTCTAGCGAGTTCTTAGCGGCCCGTACCCCAAACCGACACAGGTGGTCAGGTTAGGCCGAGGACTTGACTACTAAGCTGCTACGCGTCCACTGTGCAACTCTGAACAAACCACCACCCATCAGGGTTGGTTGACATGTTCATAGAGTTACGGCGGTCATGGCGGAGGGGAAACGCCCGGTCACATTCCGAACCCGGAAGCTAAGCCCTCCAGCGCCGATGGTACTGCACTCGGGAGGGTGTGGGAGAGTAGGACACCGCCGGACAATCTTCCAATTCAGGGCCACCCCCAACCGGGGTGGCCCTGAATTGCGTTACCCCCCGGAAAACACCACCAGACCGGCCGCAAAGCCGGCCCCGGACGCGCGTGAGCGATGGACCGCCCACCCCATTGCCGGCACTGCACCGGCTAGCCATACCGCCCGCTACTTTCCGGAAACGCCGAACCAGGCCGCCACTTCCCCGAAGTAGCGGTGGTGAGGTGCCCCGGATCCAGCCACTTCCCCGAGCTGGCGAACCGGCCCACCACTTCCCCGAAGTGGCGGCGACGGACTGCCCGGCATCCGGCTACCTCGCCGAGATGGTGAACCAGCAGCAGGTTCCCCCAGCTGGCGTCAACGGAGTACCCCGGACCTAGCCACTTCGCCGAACTGGTGTGCCGGTCAGCATTACGCCGAAGTGGCGGCAACGGAATACCCCGGATCCAGCCACTACCCCGAACTGGCGAACCGGCCCACCACTTCCCCGAAGTGGCGGGACGGACTGCCCGGCATCCAGCCACCTCCCGCGAACAGGAGGGCTGGGAGCCGTTACCCCGGAACTGGTGGCATGGGAGGGGACAGGGGGTCGCCGACACCGCGACGTGGCGGGGGCGGGGCAAGGCGTGAGTGGGCACCTCGTCGTACCGGCGTGGACGAGTGAGCGCCGAGGTCGCGGGTCAGCGGCTCTGGACGGACTCGCGGATGTCGCGGAACAGGGCCGCGGCGTCGTCGACCCGGCGGCCCGGGAACATGCCCATCACGACGCTGCCGTGGTCGGCCCACCCGCACACCGCGAAGTCGCCACCGTCGCCGCTCGTCGTACCGCACTTCATCACGCCGCCCAGGCGGCCCGCGTCCACCTCGCGCAGCCCTGCCACCCGGCCTGTCTCGTCGGCCATCAGGCCGAACAGGGTGTCCAGGTCACGCTCGGGCTGCCAGAGCAGCGTGGTGCCGCCGAACAGCAGCACCGAACGCTTGGCGTCCCCGCCGTCGGAGTAGACGGCGCCGTAGCCGCGGTCCAGCTCGATGTCGGCGGCCAGTCCGTCGCGCAGGTAGTCGGCGGTGCTGCGGGCCCGCTCGCTGTCGTCGCGTACCAGCCCGGCCACCTCGGCCGGCTGGCCGAGAGTCGTGTCCTTCTGCTGGAGCACCCGCCAGCCGCCCAGCCCGAGCGCGCCCGCGCCGGCGAGCCCGGCCGCGAGGAGAGCGGCCATGACGATCTTCCGGCGTCGGGAGACGGGACGGCGTTCGGGCTCCTGCGCGGGATCGCGGCGGCTCAGCTCGATCGGCTCTTCGGTCAGCTCGAACGGATCGGAACCCCCGTCGACCGGGCGCTCGGTGAGATGCGCGTCGGACATGACCGCCACCGTACGCGAATCACAGGTGGTGCACGCCGGGTCCCCGAAAGCGCTCCGTAGACTTTCAGGGTGACCGAGAGACTGGATGCCCGACGCCCCGACGCCCCGACCCTCGCCGGCCAGTACCAGCCCGGCGAGGTAGAGCAGCGACGGTACGAGCAGTGGGTAGCCGGCGGGCACTTCCGGGCGTCGGCGGACAGCGAGAAGCCGCCGTTCACCATCGTCATCCCGCCGCCGAACGTCACCGGCTCGCTGCACATGGGTCACGCGTTCGAGCACACCCTCATGGACGCGCTCACCCGGCGCAAGAAGATGCAGGGCTACGAGGCGCTCTGGCTCCCGGGCATGGACCACGCCGGCATCGCCACCCAGAACCTGGTCGAGCGGCAGCTCGCCGGTGAAGGGCTGTCCCGGCACGACCTCGGGCGGGAGAAGTTCGTCGAGCGGGTCTGGCAGTGGAAGGCCGAGTCCGGCGGCGCGATCCTCGGCCAGATGCGCCGGCTGGGCGACGCGGTCGACTGGGACCGCGAGCGGTTCACCATGGACGAGGGCCTGTCCCGGGCCGTGCAGACCATGTTCAAGAAGCTCTTCGACGACGGGCTGATCTACCGGGCCAACCGGATCATCAACTGGTGCCCGCGCTGCCTCACCGCGCTGTCCGACATCGAGGTGGAGCACACCGACGACGAGGGCGAGCTGGTCTCGATCCGCTACGGCGACGAGGTCGTGGTGGCGACCACCCGGGCGGAGACCATGCTCGGCGACACCGCGGTGGCGGTGCACCCGGACGACGAGCGCTACCGGCACCTGATCGGCACCGAGGTGGAGCTGCCGCTCACCGACCGGCGGATCCCGATCGTCGCCGACGAGCACGTCGACCCGAGCTTCGGCACCGGCATGGTCAAGGTGACCCCGGCGCACGACCCGAACGACTTCGAGATCGGCCAGCGGCACGACCTGCCGTCGCTGACGATCATGGACGAGCGCGGCGTCATCACCGCGCCCGGCCCGTTCCAGGGCCTGGACCGGTACGAGGCCCGCCCGGCGATCGTCGCGGCGCTGCGCGAGCAGGGCCGGATCGTGGCCGAGAAGCGGCCGTACCTGCACGCGGTGGGGCACTGCTCGCGGTGCAAGACGACTGTCGAGCCGCGGCTGTCGTTGCAGTGGTTCGTCAACACCGCCCCGCTCGCGAAGGCCGCCGGTGACGCGGTGCGCGACGGCCGGGTGAAGATCGAGCCGGCCGAGCTGGCCAAGCGTTACTTCGCCTGGGTCGACAACATGCACGACTGGTGCATCTCCCGCCAGCTGTGGTGGGGCCACCGCATCCCCGTCTGGTACGGCCCGGACGGCGAGATCGTCTGCGTCGGCCCGGACGAGGAGCCGCCGTCCGGCGAGGGCTGGCGGCAGGACGAGGACGTACTGGACACCTGGTTCTCCAGCGGGCTGTGGCCGTTCTCCACGCTCGGCTGGCCCGAGCGCACCCCGGACCTGGCGAAGTTCTACCCGACCAGCGTGCTGGTCACCGGCTACGACATCCTGTTCTTCTGGGTCGCCCGGATGATGATGTTCGGCCTGTACGCGATGGACGGCGTGCAGCCGTTCGACGTGGTGGCGCTGCACGGCATGGTCCGCGACGAGCACGGCAAGAAGATGTCGAAGTCGTTCGGCAACGTGGTCGACCCGCTGGACTGGATCGACCGGTTCGGCGCCGACGCCACCCGGTTCACGCTGGCCCGGGGCGCCAACCCCGGCCAGGACGTGCCGGTCAGCGAGGAGTGGTGCCAGGGCTCCCGCAACTTCTGCAACAAGCTCTGGAACGCCACCCGGTTCGCGCTGCTCAACGGCGCGCACACCGACGGACCGCTGCCGGCCGCCGGTGACCTCTCCACCGTCGACAGGTGGATCCTGTCCCGGCTGGCGCACGTCACCGCCGAGGTCGACGAGCAGTTCGAGGCGTACGAGTTCGCGAAGGTCTGCGACCTGCTCTACCACTTCGCGTGGGACGACGTCTGCGACTGGTACGTGGAGCTGAGCAAGCCGGTGCTGGCCGAGGGTGGCCCCGCCGCCGACGCCACCCGCCGCGTGCTGGGCCACGTGCTGGACCAGCTCCTGCGGCTGCTCCACCCGGTCATCCCGTTCGTCACCGACGAGCTGTGGGCCGCGCTGAGCGGCGGCGAGACCGTACTGACGGCGTCCTGGCCGGTCGCCGACCGTACCCTGATCGACGACGCCGCGGAGGGCGAAGTCGGCACCCTCCAGCGGGTGGTGACCGAGGTCCGGCGGTTCCGGTCGGACCAGGGGCTGCGGCCGACCCAGCGGGTCGCCGCGCGCCTCGACGGCCTGGCCGGCGCGGGCATCGCGGCGCACGAGCCGCTGGTGCGCTCGCTGGCCCGGCTCGACGCGCCCGGCGACGACTTCCAGGCCGGCGCCACGCTGGCCATGCCCGGCGCGGTGAGCGTCGCGCTCGACACCCGCGGCTCGATCGACGTGGCCGCCGAGCGCGCCCGGCTCACCAAGGACCGGGCGGCGGCCGAGAAGGAGGCCACCCAGGCGCGGGCGAAGCTGGACAACCCGGCGTTCGTCGGCAAGGCGCCCGAGCCGGTGGTGGCGAAGATCCGCGAACGGCTGGCGGTGGCCGAGGCGGATCTGGTCCGGATCGACGCCGCCCTGGAGGCGTTGCCCTCGTGAGTGACCGCACCGACCGCACCGAGTTCGCCGAGGTGGAGGCCGCGCTCAACGCGCGCGGCTTCACCCGGATGCACTTCGAGCTGGAGAAGATCGAGACTCTGCTCGACCTGCTGGGCAGCCCGCAGCGGGCGTACCCGTCGATCCACCTGACCGGCACCAACGGCAAGACCTCGACGGCCCGGATGATCGACTCGCTGCTGCGGGCGTTCGGGCTGCACACCGGCCGCTACACCAGCCCGCACCTGGAGACCGTCCGGGAGCGGATCAGCCTGGACGGCGAGCCGGTGGGCGAGGAGCGGTTCGTGTCCACGTACCGTGAGATCGCGCCGCTGGCCGAGCTGGTCGACCAGCGGTTCGCCGAGCCGCTGACGTACTTCGACATGACCACGGCGCTGGCGTTCGCCACGTTCGCCGACGCCCCGGTCGACGTGGCGGTGGTGGAGGTCGGGCTCGGCGGCGCGGAGGACGCGACGAACGTGATCCAGGCCGGCGTCGCCGTGATCACCCCGATCGGGCTGGACCACACCGAGTGGCTCGGCGACACGATCGAGGACATCGCGCTGCACAAGGCGGGCATCATCCACCCCGGCGCCACCGTGATCGCGGCGGCGCAGGAGGAGGAGGCGGCCCGACCGATCCTGGAACGCTGCGCCGAGGTCAACGCCACCGTCGCGCGCGAGGGCGCCGAGTTCGGCGTGCTGCGCCGCGCGGTCGCGGTCGGCGGCCAGGTGCTGACCATCCAGGGCCTGGGCGGGGTGTACGAGGAGATCTTCATCCCGCTGCACGGCGCGCACCAGGCGCAGAACGCGGCGGTCGCGCTGGCAGCCGTGGAGGCGTTCCTCGGTGCCGGCGCCCGGCGGCAGCTCGACATCGAGGCGGTCCGTGAGGGATTCGCCGCGACCAGTTCGCCGGGCCGGCTGGAGCGGGTGCGTAGCGCCCCGACGGTGCTGCTCGACGGCGCGCACAACCCGCACGGGATGGCCGCGACGGTCGCCGCCGTGCAGGAGGAGTTCGCGTTCAGCAAGCTCGTCGGCGTGCTGGCGGTGCTCGGCGACAAGGACGCGGCGAGCCTGCTGGAACTGCTCGAACCGGTGCTCGACTCGATCGTGGTGGCGGAGAACAGCTCGGCCCGGGCGATGCCGGTGGACGAGCTGGCCGCGCTGGCGCGGGAGATCTTCGGGCCGGAGCGGGTGCAGGTTGCCCGGGACATGCCGGACGCCATCGAGGCGGCAGTGGCGGAGACCGAGTCGGACGTGCCGGGCGAACTGTCCGGGGTGGGCGTGCTGATCACCGGATCGGTGGTGACAGTGGCCGACGCCCGCCGGCTGCTCAAGCGATGACCGGCCCGCAGCAGCGCCCGACCGGGGCTGAGCGGCCGACCGGCGCTGAGCGGCCGACCGGCGCTGAGCAGGCGACGGGGCCGGAGCAGCTGTCCGGTCCGGAGCAGGCGGGCGGCGTTGAGCGGCCGGTCGGTCCGGAACAGGCGGCCGGTTCGGAGCAGGCAGGCGGCTCGGAGCAGGCAGGCGGCTCGGAGCCGGTGGGCGGCTCGGAGCCGGTGGGCGGCTCGGAGCCGGTGGGCGGCTCGGAGCCGCTGGGCGGCGTGCGGCGGTCCGGGCTGCGGAACCCGGACAAGGCAGTGCGCGGACTCGGCGCCGGCACGATGTCGCTGGAGGCGCTGGTGCTGCTGCTGGCCATCCAGCCGATCCGGGTGGTCGGCGGTGACCTGAGCGGCGCGGCGATCGGCGCGATCGTGGCGCTGGCGGTCGCGTGTGTGGTGCTCGCCGGCATGATGCGCCGCCCGTGGGCGTGGCACGCCGGCACCGTGATCCAGGGACTGCTGCTGCTCTCCGGGCTGCTGCACTGGTCGCTGTTCGCGCTGGGTGTGATGTTCGCGCTGGTGTGGGCGTACGCGCTGCACGTGCGGCGGGTCATCCTCGGCTGAGCGCCGTCGCGCGGTTGCGCGTGTTAAGAAGGGCCCCTTCCTCTACCTGAGGCGTTAAGAAGGGGCCCTTCCTTACACCTGGGCGAGCGTGCGCCACTGCGTCAGCGCGACGCCGTGGCCGTCGGGGTCGCGGAAGGCAGCCGCCCACACCTCCAGCTTGGTGCCGCGGTTGACGACGCGCGGGGCGTACGTGAACCGGACGCCGGAGTCGCGCAACCGCTCGTACGCCCCCTGGATGTCGTCCACCTCCAGGTTCACGTGCACCAGGCGACGGCTGATCGGGGCGGCGCCGGTCACCCGGCGCAGCACCAGCCGGGTCGGCCCGGAGGAGAGCACGGCGTTGCCCTCGCCCCGGTCCAGCTCGTCGAAGCCGAGTTCCCGGTAGAAGTCGAGGGACCGGTCCAGGTCGGTGACGAGCAGCGTGATGCCGACGCCGCTGATCGGGCTGGCCAGCTCGTCCGGCTCGGCCGCGCCGGACGGGCCGAAGATCGCCTCGTCCAGTTCCTCGGCGGTCGGCGGCGCGTCGGAGCGCCGCGGCGCGTCCGCGGGGTCGTCCAGCGCCACGTCGATCGGGTCGGGTCCGGTGTCGGCCGGTCCGGTGTCGGCCGGTCCGGGGCCGGCCGGTCCGGGGCCGGCCGGTCCGGTGTCGGACCGTCCGGGGTCGGCCGGTCCGGAGTCGGACCGTCCGGAGTCGGCCGGTCCGGAGTCGACGAACACGGTCTCGACCGGCACGGTGTCGACCGGCTCCTCGGCCGGCGTGCGGGGGGCCGGGGCGCGGCGGGGGAGCGGGCCGGGGCCGGCCGCGCGCTCGGCACGCTCGACGAGCTGCCCCTCCAGCACCACCGGGCCGCCGGGGCTCTGGTGCAGCACCACCGGCTCGCGTTCCTCGGCCCGGGGCGGGACGTCGTCCAGGTACGGGTCCGGCGCCGGCGGGTAGTCGTCGCGGAAGTCGTCCTCCGGCGCGCGCCCGGCCCACGGCGGCGCCTCCTGCGCGATCAGCGGCTCGTCCAGCGGGTCCGGCTCGGCGGCGTACTCGGGCGGCAGGTCGGCCACCGCGGCGGCGCTCTCCGCGTGCGTGGGCACCTCGTCCCAGAGCACGCGTACGTGCCGCTGGTCGTCCAGCGCCACCCGGACCGGCAGCGCCTGGCCCAGCGAGGGCCACTTGGCGACCGGAACCCGAGGCTCGATGATCTTCTTGGAGCGGGGCGGCAGCCCCGGCGCGTCGATGACCAGTTGCAGCTCGCACCGGCCGAACGCGTACTGGGTGGGCGGCTCGGAGGCGCTGTGCACGTGCCCGAGGCCGATCACCCAGGTGCGGCCGCCGCCGCGTACCGTGGCCAGGGCGATCGCCAGCACCAGCAGCGCGACGCCGAGGGCCACGATGGCCCAGCTGGTCATGCCGAGCCCGAACACGGTCACGAAGGTGGCGACGGTGCCCAGCACCGCGCCGATCAGTTTGCGTACCGGCGCGATCGTGCGGTTCCCGCCATTCGCCACAGTGGACCTCCCAGGGGTTCCAGGGCCAGGCTAGGCCGCCGCGGCGGGCCAGGGAAGACGCAGCCGCCGCGCCGGCGCCGGGACCGGGTCGCTACGCTGACCGTACCCAGCCGAACCCCGTTTGAGTGCGCAGGAGGAACCCAGCGTGTCCAGCAGCAGCCCGGACGAGCGGTCGCTCGTACTGATCAAGCCCGACGCGGTGCGCCGCGGTCTGGTGGGCGAGATCCTGTCCCGTTTCGAGCGCAAGGGCCTGCGGATCGACGCGATGGTGAGCCGGACCATGGACGGCGGCTTCGCCGACCAGCACTACGCCGAGCACGTCGACAAGCCGTTCTACCCGCCGCTGAAGACGTTCATGACCAGCGGCCCGCTGGTGGCGCTGGTGCTCTCCGGCGACCAGGTGGTCGAGGTGGTACGCGCGATGATCGGCAGCACCGACGGCCGCAAGGCCGCCGCCGGCACCATCCGCGGTGACCTGTCGCTGTCGAACCGGGAGAACCTGGTGCACGCCTCCGACTCGGCGGACAGCGCCAAGCGCGAGATCGCGCTCTGGTTCCCCGAGCTGGCCTGACCGACGCGCCGACGGCCCCGGCCCGCTCCTGGCGGGACCGGGGCCGTCGTGTGTCAGCGATCAGACCTGCGCCGGCGGCTGCGTCCGGCAGGTCACCGCGACGCGGTTCCACACGTTGATGGTGGCGATCGCCATCACCAGGTCCGCCAGCTCCTTCTCCGACCACACCTTCGCCGCGGCGTCCCAGACGTCGTCCGGCACGCCGTGCTCGCCGAGCCGGGTCACCGCGTCGGTGAGGGCCAGTGCGGCCCGCTCCCGCTCGTCGAAGAACGGCGCCTCGCGCCACGCCGCGACAGCGAACAGCCGGCGGCTGTCCTCCCCGGCCGCCAGCGCCTCGCGGCTGTGCATGTCGACGCAGAACGCGCAGCCGTTGCGCATCGACGCCCGCAGCTTCACCAGCTCCAGCACGGTGTGGTCCACGTTCGCCCGGACGTACTTCTCCAGGCCCAGCACGGCCTGGTACGCCTCGGGCGCCACTGCCGCCATGTCCATCCGGCTCATCGCCGCCTCCTTGAGGGTTCGGGTACGCGCACAGGACGGGGCACGGCGGGCGCGGTGTGACGGCCCGGCGGTGTGACGGTGGTCATGCCGGGGCGCTGGACAGCAGTCGTTGACGTGCCGGTCACCTCGACCGGAGTTCCCGGCCACCTGCGGCCGGTAGACCGGCTGGCGACACTGCCGAGACCGGGAGAACCCATGACGCACTTCGATCGACGTACCCTGCTCCGCGCCGGCCTGGTCGCCGGTGCCGGAGTCGCCGGCGGCGCGCTGCTCGGCGCGCCCGGCGCGCCCGCCGCACCCGGCCTGCGGCGCAGCGGCCGGCCGCTGCTCACCCACGGCGTGCAGAGCGGCGACGTGACCGCCGACTCGGCGCTGGTCTGGACCCGCGCGGACCGGCCCGGCCGGATGCTGGTCGAGGTCAGCCGCCGGCCGGACCTGCGCGGCGCCCGCCTGGTGCGCGGCCCGGTGGTCGACCCCACCGGCGACCTCACCGGCAAGGTCCGCCTGCGCGGCCTGCCCGCGGGGGAGCGGCTGCACTACCGGGTACGGGTGGAGAGCCTGGACCGGCACGGCCTGTGCAGCGAGCCGCTGACCGGTTCGTTCGCCACCGCCCCCGGGCGGCACCAGCGGCGTGACGTGCGGTTCGTGTGGACCGGCGACATCGTCGGGCAGGGCTGGGGGATCAGCCCTGACTTCGACGGCCTGGCGATCTTCCGGGCCATGCGGGAGCGCCGCCCGGACTTCTTCCTGTGCAGCGGCGACACCGTGTACGCCGACGGGCCGCTGACCGAGAGCGTGGTCCTGCCCGACGGCCGGACCTGGCGCAACCTGGTGACGCCGGAGAAGAGCAAGGTGGCCGAGACGCTCGCCGAGTACCGGGGGCAGTTCGCGTACAACCTGCTCGACGAGCACCTGCGGGCGTTCGCCGCCCAGGTGCCGCAGATCAACCAGTGGGACGACCACGAGGTGGTGAACAACTGGTACCCGGGGGAGATCCTGACCGACGAGCGGTACGGCGAGAAGCGCGTGGACGTGCTCGCCGCCCGGGCCCGGCAGGCGTTCCACGAGTGGCTGCCGGTGCCGTCGGGCGGGCCGATGTACCGCAAGCTGTCGTACGGGCCGCTGCTGGACGTGTTCGTGCTGGACATGCGCACCTACAAGGACCCCAACGACGGCAACACGTACGCCGACCGCAACCGGGGCCTGCTCGGCAAGGCGCAGCGGGAGTGGCTGATCCGGGAGCTGCGCGCGTCCCGGGCCACCTGGAAGGTGATCGCCAACGACCTGCCGATCGGCCTGGTGGTGCCGGACGGTTCCGCCGCGCAGGAGGGCGTCGCGCAGGGCGACCACGGCGCGCCGGCCGGCCGGGAGTTGGAGTTCGCCGAGGTGCTGCGCGCCTCGCACCGGGCCGGGGTGACCGGGCTGGTGTTCCTCACCGCCGACGTGCACTACACCGCCGCCCACCACTACGACCCGGCGCGCGCCGCGGTGCGGGACTTCAGCCCGTTCTGGGAGTTCGTCTCCGGCCCGGCGCACGCCGGCGCGTTCGGCCCGAACGCGCTGGACGGCACGTTCGGCCCGAAGGCGGTGTTCGTGCACGCCCCGCCGCGCGCGAACACCTCCCCGGCCGAGGGCTTCCAGCACTTCGGCGAGGTGACCATCGACGGCCCGTCGCGGGCCCTCACGGTCCACCTCCGCGACCGCACCGGCGCCTCCCTCTGGACCACCACCCTCCCCGCCCCCACCTCCCGCTGACCCCACCCCGCCCTGGATGCGTTGATCATGAAGTTGGCGGCGATGTGGATCTCGGATCTGGCCGTCAACTTCATGATCGACGGGGCAGGGGCGGGGCGGGGAGAGGCGGGGCGGGTGATACTCGGCGGCGCGGTGGGTGGGGGGTCGAGTACGCTTGACGGGCACAGGCGACGACCCGGCCATCACCGGCGAGCCTCCGGAAGAACGGCCGGGTCACCGGCTCAGTAGAACCGGACGGGACCGGCCCGTCACAGCCGGCCAACGAGCGGGCGGTCGCACCTCGGCCGCCAAGCGGGGTGGTACCGCGGGCCACACCCGGGCGCCGGTCACGGCGTACCGGATTCGGCTCGTCCTCGCAGACCACGGACGAGTGAGCTGCTGAGGGAGAGCGACAGGCGATGGCCTATCCGTTGCACGACCCGACCGGCGCCGGTGTACCGGCGAGCCCGGACCTGCCCGCGGTCGAGCGCCGGGTGCTGGAGCACTGGACGGCCGACAAGACCTTCGAGGCGTCAGTCGAGGCCCGCGACGCCGGCCGGGACGGCGAGAACGAGTACGTCTTCTACGACGGCCCGCCGTTCGCCAACGGCCTGCCGCACTACGGCCACCTGTTCACCGGCTACGTCAAGGACGTGGTGCCGCGCTACCAGACCATGCGTGGCAGGCACGTCGAGCGCCGGTTCGGCTGGGACTGCCACGGCCTGCCCGCCGAGGTGGTGGCCGAGAAGCAGCTCGGCATCACCACCAAGGCGGAGATCCTCGACCTCGGCGTGGCCCGGTTCAACGACGCCTGCCGCACGTCGGTGCTGGAGTTCACCCACGACTGGGAGCGGTACGTCACCCGGCAGGCCCGCTGGGTCGACTTCGCCAACGACTACAAGACGCTCGACCTGGACTACATGGAAAGCGTCATGTGGGCCTTCAAGACCCTGCACGACAAGGGTCTGGTCTACGAGGGCTTCCGGGTGCTCGCGTACTGCTGGCGGTGCGAGACGCCGCTGTCGAACACCGAGACCCGGATGGACGACGTCTACCGGGACCGGCACGACCCGACGCTCACCGTCTGGTTCGAACTGACCGCCGACGAGAACGCGCCGGAGCCGCTGCGCGGGCCGGTCAAGCTGGGCGTCTGGACGACCACGCCGTGGACGCTGCCGTCGAACCTGGCGCTCGCCGTCGGCCCCGACATCGAGTACGCGTTGCTGGAACGCGACGGTGAGCGCTACGTCGTCGGTGCCGCGCGCCTCGGCGCGTACGCCAAGGAGCTGGAGGGGTACGAGCAGGTCGGCACCGTGTACGGCCGCGACCTGGTCGGACGCCGCTACACGCCGCTGTACGACTTCCTCGTCGAGCCGGCCGGCCCGAACGCGTACCAGGTGCTCGGCGCGGACTTCGTGACCACCGAGGACGGCACCGGGATCGTCCACCTGGCGCCCGCCTTCGGTGAGGACGACCAGAACACCTGCAACGCCGCCGGCATCCCCACCGTCGTGACGGTGGACGACCACACCCGGTTCACCGCGCTGGTGCCGCCGTACCAGGGCGAGCAGGTCTTCGACGTGAACAAGCCGGTGATCCGGGAGCTGAAGGAGCGGGGGGTGGTGCTGCGGCAGGACACCTACACCCACTCCTACCCGCACTGCTGGCGCTGCGACACCCCGCTGGTCTACAAGGCGGTGTCGTCGTGGTTCGTCGCCGTGTCGACGTTCAAGGACCGGATGGTCGAGCTGAACCAGCAGATCAACTGGACCCCCGGGCACATCAAGGACGGCTCGTTCGGCAAGTGGCTGGCGAACGCCCGGGACTGGTCGATCAGCCGGAACCGGTTCTGGGGCTCGCCGATCCCGGTGTGGAAGTCCGACGACCCGAACCACCCGCGGGTGGACGTGTACGGCTCGCTGGAGCAGATCGAGCGGGACTTCGGCGTACGCCTGACCGACCTGCACCGGCCGGCGGTGGACGACCTGGTCCGCCCCAACCCGGACGACCCGACGGGCAAGTCGATGATGCGCCGGGTGCCGGAGGTGCTGGACTGCTGGTTCGAGTCCGGCTCGATGCCGTTCGCCCAGGTGCACTACCCGTTCGAGAACCGCGAGTGGTTCGAGCACCACTACCCGGGTGACTTCATCGTCGAGTACATCGGGCAGACCCGCGGCTGGTTCTACACCATGCACGTGCTGGCCACCGCGCTGTTCGACAGGCCGGCGTTCCGCAACTGCCTGAGCCACGGCATCCTGCTCGGCTCGGACGGGCGCAAGATGTCCAAGAGCCTGCGCAACTACCCGGACGTCTACCACGTGTTCGACTCCTACGGGTCGGACGCGATGCGGTGGATGCTGATGTCCTCGCCGGTGCTGCGCGGCGGCGACATGGCGGTCACCGAGTCGGGCATCCGGGACGCGGTGCGCCAGGTGCTGCTGCCGCTGTGGAACGTCTGGTACTTCTTCTCGCTGTACGCCAACGCCGACGGCCACACCGCGCGTCGTCGTACCGACTCCACGAACGTGCTCGACCGGTACGTGCTGGCGAAGACGAACGAGCTGGTCGCGACCGTCGGCGCGCAGATGGACGCGTACGACATCTCCGGCGCGTGCGCCACCGTGCGGTCCTACCTGGACGCGCTGACGAACTGGTACGTGCGCCGGTCCCGGGACCGGTTCTGGGCCGGCGACGCGGACGCGTTCGACACGCTCTGGACCGTGCTGGAGACGCTCTGCCGGGTGGTGGCGCCGCTGGCGCCGCTGACCGCCGAGGAGATCTGGCGCGGGCTGACCGGCGAACGGTCGGTGCACCTGACCGACTGGCCGCAGGCGGAGGAGTTCCCGGCCGACCACGAGCTGGTCTCCGCGATGGACAACGTCCGGGCGGTCGCCTCGGCGGCGCTGTCGCTGCGCAAGGCCAAGGGCCTGCGGGTACGGCTGCCGCTGGCGAAGCTCACAGTGGCGTCGCCCGTCGCCGCCCAGCTGCGGCCCTTCGCCGACCTGGTCGCCGACGAGGTGAACGTCAAGGAGGTCGTGCTCACCGACGAGGTGTCCGCGTACTGCCAGCAGGTGCTCACCGTGGTGCCGCGGGCGCTCGGCCCGCGCGTCGGCAAGGCCGTCCAGCAGGTCATCAAGGCGGTCAAGGCGGGGGAGTGGGAGCTGCGCGACGGCGCCCCGGTCGCCGCCGGTGTCACGCTCGCCGAGGGCGAGTACGAGCTGCGCCTGGTCGCCGCCGACGCCGAGCACTCCGCGCCGCTGCCCGGCGGTGAGGGAGTGGTCGTGCTGGACACCGACGTCACGCCGGAACTCGCAGCCGAAGGGCTGGCCCGGGACGTGGTCCGGGTCGTTCAGCAGGCCCGCCGGGAGGCCGACCTCGACGTGTCCGACCGGATCACGGTGGCCGTCTCCGCCTCGGAGGAGGTGCGCGCGGCCGTCGCCGCGTACACCGGGTTCGTGGCCCGGGAGGTGCTCGCCGACAGCATCGACTTCGCCGAGGGCCTCGACGGCTTCGACGGCGAGGCCGGCGAGGGCGAGCGCGTGACAGTGACGGTCCGCAAGGTGTGATGTAAGGCGGGGGCCCTTCTTAACGCCTCAGGTAGAGGAGGGGCCCCTGCTTAACACCCGCACCCAGCGAGTGGACTGCGGACCACCCGCTCGGTGGCGGACGGCCGCGTCGGCTACCGTGACAGCGCCTGTTTCACGTACGACCGCCGGAGGACCCGTGCCCCTGCTCTACACCATCGGCAAGCTCACCGTGGCGCCCGCGCTCCGGTTGGCCTTCCGTCCGCACGTGGAGGGTTTGGAGCACATCCCGGCGACCGGCGGCGCGATCTTCGCCAGCAACCACCTCTCCGTCGCCGACGAACTGCTCCTCGGCACCGTGGTGCCCCGCCACCTGGCGTTCTGGGCCAAGTCGGAGTACTTCAAGGGCACCGGGCTCAAGGGCGGCTTCTCCAAGTTCGTGCTCACCGGGCTGGGCGCGATCCCGGTCGAGCGGGCCGGCGGCCGGGCCGCGCTGACCGCGTTCGACGCGGCGATCCCGGTGCTCAAGGCCGGTGACCTGGTCGCCGTCTACCCGGAGGGCACCCGCTCCCCGGACGGGCGTCTCTACCGCGGGCGCACCGGCACCGTCCGGCTGGCGATCGCCGCCGGCGTGCCGATCATCCCGGTCGGCGTGACCGGCACCGACAAGGCCCAGCCGATCGGTACGCGGATCCCGCGACCGGGCCGCGCCAAGATCACCATCAAGTTCGGCAAGCCGCTGGACTTCACCGGCCGCCCCGACGACCGCACCTCGCTGCGCGCGATGACCGACGAGATGATGGCCGAGATCCAGAAGCTCAGCGGCCAGGAGTACGTCCCGCGCTACGCCCCGAAGCGCGCCGACCAGACCGCAGGCGACCAGGCCGGCGGCGAGCAGACCGCCTGAGCGGTCAGGACTTCGGCACCACCACGCGCTGGCGCAGGTCGTTCAGCAGCCGCCCGCTGTCGTCCACCGACAGCCGGGTGAACACACCCGTGGTGAGGCTGCCGTGGTCGGCCGAGACGCAGACCACCACCGAGTCGCCGTCCGCCCGGCCCACGGCGCAGCGCTCGTGGCGCCCCCGTACGCCGGTGTCCACGGCCACCGATTCCTTCAGGGCGTAGTCCCCGGCGAGGCGGTCGAGTTCCGCCTTGGCGTCCGACTCCGGGCTGAACCGCAGCCCGGTGCTGCCGAACAACGTCACGCGCTTGCCGTCGCTCGTGCTGTAGATGCCGGCGAACGTGTCCTCGGCGAGCAGGTTCGCCTCGCGTACCTGGGATTTCAGCTCCTCGGCGGCGGTCCGGCTGCTCTCGTCCTGGCGCAGCCGCATCGAGTCGATCTGGTCCGGGAGGGTGGCGCTGGCCGGGTACTGGCTGGAGATCGGCTGGAACCACCAGAGCGGGAGGCCGCAGCAGCAGGCGACGGAGAGCAGCAGCACCCAGGGCCAGCGGCGCCGACGGCGGGTCCGCTTCGGCGGCTGCTGCCAGCCCGGCGGCGGTGCGACAGGCGGCCCGGCCTTGCCCCGGCGCTGCTTCGGCGGCCGTCCGGGCTTCGCCGGCGGAGCGACGGGCGCCGCGGGCGGCAGCGGCCGGGCGGCGGGCGGACCGGGGTGGTGCGGCGGCGAGACCGGCCGGGCCGGTCCGGGGTACGGCGGGCTGTGCGGCGGTGGTGAGACCGGCCGGGCTGCGGGCGGCGCGGGACGGGCCGGTGGCGCCGGTTGCGGGGCGGGGTGGGCCGCCGGTGGCGCCGGATGGGCCGGGTGGGGGTTGTCCGGCGCGGCCCAGGGCGCGGTGTAGGGCAGCGTCGGCGTCGGCGGCGGCAGTTCGGGGGCGTGCAGCTCCCAGCCGGTGGTGTCCACCCCGGCCCACGGGTCGACCGGCGTGGCGTGCTCCGGCGATGCCAGCGGCGGCACCGGCGTGGGCTCGGCGGACTCGCCCCAGGCGGGCCGTCGCGGCGGCGGTGGCGGGACCGCGGCGGAACCGCTCCAGCGGGGCGCAGGCGCGTCGACCCGGGTCGGATCGGGGGTGTTCTCCACGCGGGTCGGGTCCGGCGTGTTCGCCGATGGCATGCGGTCTTGGGCGTTCTCGACCTTGGTGGGGTCAGGCGTGGCCGCGGCCCGGGGCGGCTGCGGCGCGACGTCGATCCGGGTCGGATCCGGCTGCCGCCCGGTCCGGGGAGTGGGTACGGGTGTGGTGCGGCCCGGAACCGCCGCGGATCCCCGAGCCCGGGTGACCGGTACGGGCGGAGTGCCGCCCGGCGCTCCGGCGTCGGCAGTCGGAGCCTCGTCGCCGGTAGGCGCGTCGGCCGGCATTCCGGCGTTGCCGGAGAGGGCGTCGGCGATCGTCGCGCTCGCCTGGGGGCCGGCCCTGCCGGTGGGGGCGGCGGCGTCGTCGGCCGGTGGGTGCGGGCTCGCGCTGTCGAGCGGGGCGGTGCTGGCCGGGTCCGCCGGTTCGGCTGCTTGGTCCCGCCGTGCCGGTTCAGCCTGCTCGGACGGTTCCGGGCGGTCGTCCCGCAGCGCCTGCTCGGCCGGCTCGTCCGGCCGCGCGGGTCCGGCCTGCTCCGGCTGCTCGCTGGGCTCGCTGTCAGCGGCGCCGGACGGCTGGTCGGCCGCCGTCGCGCCGGATGTCCGGTCGTCGGCGGCCTCCGGTGTGCCGGGTGGGGACGCCGGAGCCGAGGCGCCCGTGGCGTCCTCGGTGTCGGCGGCGGTCGCCGGCTCGGTGACGGACGGCATCTCGGCCCCGTCGGCCGGCCGGTCCGCCCCCGGCTGCGGCTGCGGCATCGCGGCAATCTCCTCTCGGCCCGTTGCGAGGTTAGTACCGCCCCGCCACCCGGGACGAATTCCGCCCCGGTCCCCGGCCCCACTCCGGTGATCAAGGAGTTCGTGCCCGTGGAAGCGCCGGACAGCACACAAACTCCTTGATCAACGCGGCGGACACGGGCGCGGGCGCGGGAGAAGGCGGGGGCACCGCGTACGCTTGGGCATCATGAGTGCCCCGTCCACGACCCCGCGTCCCGCCGCCGCCAACTCGGTCTGGCCCCGGCTGGAGCCGTTGCTGCCGCAGGTGACCAAGCCCATCCAGTACGTGGGTGGAGAGCTGGGAGCGGTGGTCAAGGACTGGGACGCCGCGACCGTCCGGTGGGCGCTGATGTACCCGGACGCGTACGAGGTGGGCCTGCCCAACCAGGGCGTGCAGATCCTGTACGAGGTGCTCAACGAGCTGCCCGACGTGCTGGCCGAGCGGACGTACGCGGTCTGGCCCGACCTGGAGAAGCTGATGCGCGCCCACGGCGTGCCGCAGTTCACCGTCGACGCCCACCGCCCGGTGCGTGACTTCGACGTGTTCGGCGTCTCGTTCTCCACCGAGCTGGGCTACACCAACCTGCTCACCGCGATCGACCTGGCCGGCATCCCGCTGCTCGCCGCCGACCGCACCGACGCCGACCCGGTGATCGTGGCCGGCGGGCACGCCGCGTTCAACCCGGAGCCGATCGCCGACTTCGTCGACGCCGCGGTGCTCGGCGACGGCGAGGAGGCGGTGCTGGAGATCACCGCCATCGTCCGGGAGTGGAAGACGGAGGGCTCCCCGGGCGGCCGCGACGAGCTGCTGCTGCGGCTGGCCCGCACCGAGAGCGTGTACGTGCCGCGCTTCTACGACGTCGACTACCTGCCCGACGGCCGGATCCAGCGGGTCGTGCCGAACCGGCCGGACGTGCCGTTCCGGGTGCACAAGCGCACCACCATGGACCTGGACGCCTGGCCGTACCCGAAGAAGCCCCTGGTGCCGCTCGCCGAGACGGTCCACGAGCGGTACGCGGTGGAGATCTTCCGGGGCTGCACCCGCGGCTGCCGCTTCTGCCAGGCCGGCATGATCACCCGCCCGGTGCGGGAGCGGTCGATCACCACCGTCGGCCAGATGGTCAAGGAAGGGCTGGAGTTCTCCGGCTTCCACGAGGTGGGCCTGCTGTCGCTGTCGTCGGCCGACCACTCCGAGATCGGCGACATGTGCTCCGGCCTGGCCGAGCAGTACGCGGGCACGAACGTCTCGCTGTCGCTGCCGTCGACCCGGGTGGACGCGTTCAACATCGACCTGGCCCAGGAGCTGTCCCGCAACGGGCGGCGGACCGGTCTGACCTTCGCGCCCGAGGGCGGGTCGGAGCGGATCCGCAAGGTGATCAACAAGATGGTGTCGAAGGAAGACCTCATCCGTACGGTGGTCACCGCGTACTCCAACGGCTGGCGGCAGGTGAAGCTCTACTTCATGTGCGGCCTGCCCACCGAGACCGACGAGGACGTCCTCGAGATCGCCGACATGGCGCACGAGGTGATCCGGGCCGGCCGCGCGGCCACCGGGTCGAAGGACATCCGCTGCACGGTCTCCATCGGCGGGTTCGTGCCGAAGCCGCACACCCCGTTCCAGTGGGCCTCGATGGAGCGGCCGGAGGTCATCGACGGCCGGCTCAAGCTGCTCAAGCAGGCGATCAACAGCGACCGGTCGCTGGGCCGGGCGATCGGCTTCCGCTACCACGACGGCGAGCCGTCGCTGATCGAGGGCCTGCTCTCCCGGGGCGACCGCCGGGTCGGCGCGGTGATCCGCAAGGTCTGGGAGAACGGCGGCCGGTTCGACGGCTGGAGCGAGCACTTCTCCTACCAGCGGTGGGTGGACGCCGCCACCGAGGTACTGCCGGCGTACGGCGTGGACCTCGACTGGTACACCACCCGGCAGCGCGAGGAGCTGGAGGTCCTGCCCTGGGACCACCTCGACTCCGGCCTGGACAAGGACTGGCTCTGGCAGGACTGGCAGGACTCGCTGTCGGAGTACGAGCAGGACGACTGCCGCTGGACGCCCTGCTTCGACTGCGGCGTCTGCCCGTCCATGGACACCGAGATCCAGATCGGCCCGACCGGCCGCAAGCTGCTGCCGCTCACCCCGGTCAACGGGCTGAAGCTGCCCGCAGCCGCCCAGGGCTGACGCCGCCCGCACTCACCGGAGCGCGGGAACCCGACCGGGTTCCCGCGCTCCGTCGTCCTTCCCGGTGACCGTCGCGGTACGCGGGGTGGGGGTGCCCCGACTGGTCCTTCCTCGATACGCTGCGTCCGTAATGGACCGGCCGGGGCCGGCAGCGGGGAGGACAGGCAGCATGGGCATCAATCCGCCGGACACCGGCGATCTGCACGTCAGCGTCGAGGACCTGGATGCGGCGGCCGAGTACATCGAGCGCCTCAAGCAGTACGTCGAGGACACCATCTCCTGGGAGATGGAGCGCATCAAGGAGCGGATGAAGGGCGACAGCGGCAACGCGCAGACGGTGCCCAACGGCACCCCGTTCGGCGCGTACGAGGACGCCCGGATGCAGTGGCAGGCGCTGACCACGTCCACCGCGAGCATGGAGGCCCACCTCAAGGCCATCTCCATGAAGCTGGCCGGCCTGAAGCAGGGCACACAGGACATCGCCAAGGCGTTCCGCGACGCCGAGGCCCGCAACGCGGCCAACGGCAAGGACATCGAGCGTCTGCTGGAGTCCGCGGCCCCGCCGCCGGACGCCGGGCAGCAGCCCACCTACCCGTACACGGCCTGAGGGGGAGACGGTCATGGCAGGAGGCACCTGGGAGCGTTGCGTCCGTGAGGTGACGCTCTCGGCGGACCCGGAAACCGTCGGATCGGTCGGCGCGGGCTGGAAGAACCTCTCCACGGCGCTCGGCCACCTACGCGACTCGCTGGTGGGCCGTTCGTTCGTCGGCCCGATCGCGGCCGGCCAGGAGCGCCCGCACACCGGCGGCCTGCCCGGGATGCTCGCCGGCTGGAAGGGCAGCGGCGGCGACGCGTACCGCGAGCACCTGTCCGAGATCGGCAAGGACATCGAGGAACTCATCACGCACGCCAGCAACGTCAGCGGCGCGCTGTCGCGGATCGAGGGCGACATCCGTACGGCGGTGGCGAGCATCCCGATCCCGCTGATGGACAACTTCGGCTGGAACGAGTGGAGCCTGCCCGGCGGCACCGAGCTGGACGACGCGCGCGACGGTGAGAGCCAGTCCGGCTTCCTCGCCGCGCTGCGCAGCGACTACCAGGGCAACCAGGCGTTGTACGCCGACGGCGCGTTCCGCGACAAGGCCGACGACCTCGAAGCCACCATGAAGATCGACGGCAACGCCAGCGACCAGAAGCGGGGCGGCTGGTGGGACACCAAGTCGCACCTCGACAACTGGTACCGCGACAACCAGCAGGCGGCCAACAAGGCGATGTCGCCGCTGCCGGCAGCGGTCGAGGCCGAGCGCCCCAAGCTGGCCGTACCCCGTCCCACGGACAGCGAACTGGGCGACGGCTACCGCGGCGACCCGCGCGTTCCCCCGACGGGTGTGCCCGGCGGCGGCCTGCCGGGTGGCGGTGCGCCCGGCGGCGGCATGCCCGGCGGTGGCGGCCCCATGCCGTCCATCGGCAGCACCGGCATCGGTGGTGGCACGCCCGGCGGCGGTTCGTTCACGCCGCCCCCGGGTGGGCCCGGCAGCGGCATCCCCGGCGGCGGCTCCTACACCCCGCCGACCACCGGGGGGATCCCCGAGCTCGGTGGCGCCCCCGGCTCGGGCACCCCGGAGTACGGCAGTGGTCTGGCCGGCGCGGGCGGGCCCGGCACGATCACCGCAGGCGGGCCGGGCACGCTCGGTCTGGGCGGCGGTGGCGCGGGTGGACTGAGCGCCGGTGGCGGCGGCTTCGGCGGTGGTGGCGCCGGCCTGGGCTCGGCCGGCGGGATCGGCGGCGGTGGGATCGGCGCGGCCGGCGGCATGGCCATGGGCGGCCTGCCCGGCATGGTCGGCGGCGGCAACGGCAAGGTTCCGCCACTGACCAGCGCGGCCAGCGCGTTGAAGGCCGCGGCCGCGGCGGGACCGGGCGGCGCGGGCGGCGCGCGTGGCGGGATGGCCGGCGCCGGGATGATGGGCGGCGGAATGATGGGCGGTCACGGCGGCGCCGGTCACGGCGGCGACGCGGCGGGGCACTCGTCATGGTTGACTGAGGACGACGATCCGTGGGGCGCCGGTGACGGTGCGTCCCCGGGCATCCTGCGATGAGGACGGACGGATGAAGGTGCACGTCGGCGCGCTCCGGCCGGTGACGGCCGGTCTGCTTGCCGGACTGATGCTGCTGGGTGCCGCCCAGCCGGCGGTCGCCGCGCCGCGCCGCGCCGAGCAGTGGTATCTGGACGAGCTGCGGATCGACCGGGCGCATCAGATCTCCACCGGGCGGGGCGTCGTCGTCGGCGTGCTGGACACCGGTGTGGACGCCGGGCACCCCGACATGCGGGGCCGGGTCCTGGCCGGGGGCAGCACCCGTGACTCCGGCGACGGCCGGCGCGACCCGGACGGCCACGGCACCCACATGGCCGGGATCATCGCGGCCAACGGGACCGGGGTGGTCGGCATCGCGCCCGACGCCCGGATCCTGCCCATCCGGAAGCCCGTCGGCGCGGCGGCCACCAAGGACGACTCCGCGACCGGCATCCGGATGGCCGTCGACGGCGGTGCGAAGGTGCTCAACCTGTCGTACGGCGGCGCCGGGCCCGTGGAGGAGGTCGAGGAGGCCGCGATCCGGTACGCGCTGGAGCGCGACGTGGTCGTGGTGGCCGCCGCCGGCAACGTCCGGCAGGCCGGCCCGGACGTCGTCTCACCCGCCAAGATCCCCGGCGTGATCGCGGTGACCGGCACGGTCCGGGGCGGGGGTTTCTGGTCCGGATCGGCCCAGGGCCCGGAAGCGGTGATCGCCGCGCCCGGCGACGAGGTCTACAACATCGGCCCGGACCGGGGCTATGGCTGGGGGGACGGCACATCCGACGCCGCCGCCGTCGTCTCCGGCGTCGCGGCGCTGATCCGGTCGAAGCACCCGAAGCTCTCCGCGCCCGACGTGATCAACCGGATGATCCGTACCGCCCGGGACGCCGGGCCGCCCGGCCGCGACCCGCGGTTCGGCTTCGGCCGGATCGACCCGGTGGCGGCGCTCACCGCAGACGTGCCGTCGGTGTCGGCGAACCCGCTGCTCGGGGCCGCCGCGCCGAGCGCGTCCGCGCCACCGGCCGCCGCCGAGGACGACAACTTCGACGTGACGAAGTACGGCGACCGGGGCGGCCCCACCGACCAGCAGGTGATGGTGATCGGCATCGGCATCGCCGTGGCGCTCGTGGTGCTGCTGGCGCTCGTGGTGTTCCTGATCTGGAACCGCCGCCGTCACCGGCGTGAGCTGGCGAAGGTCGGCTCGATCCCGGACGAGGCGCTGGACCGGATGGACGCCGGTGGGCAGGGCCCGCCGGTGCCCGCCGGTCACGCCGCCCCGCCGCCCGGCTACGGCCCACCCGGCGGCTACCCGCCACCCGGCGCGCACTCCCAGCCGGCCGGATACCCCCAGCAGGGCGGATACCCGCAGCCGGGTGGGTACCCCCAGCCCGGCGCGGGCGCCTACCCGCCCCAGGGCCAGGCCCACACCCCACCCGGCCAGAGCCCGTACGCCCCACCCGGCGACCCCCGCCCCTGACCGACCGACCCCGCACCCCGACCCGCCCCACAAGCCCTCGCGCCCACCCCCACCCCCACCCCAGCACCGCCCAACCCGACGATCATGAAGTTGACGCCGAAGTTGATCTCCGATTTCGCCGTTAACCTCATGATCGACCGGGTGGAGATGGGGTGGGTGGGGGCGGGGGGCGGGGTTTGTGGGGGTTTGGGGTGGGTGGGGTGGCCCCGGGTGTGGGGCGCGGTGGGCGCTGCGTCAGGATGAGACCGATACGCAGGCACAGCCGAGGAGCTCACGATCGCCAGAAAGCCTCAACCCGAGGGCGGCCAGGCCCCCGTCGTCCAGCGGGTCCGTATCCGGTACGCCAAGCGTGGGCCGCTGCGGTTCACCTCGCACCGGGACTTCGCCCGGGCCTTCGAGCGCGCGCTGCGCCGGGCCGGCGTGCCGATCGCCTTCTCTCAGGGGTTCACCCCGCACCCGAAGATCTCGTACGCCTCGGCCGCCCCGACGGGAGTGGCGAGCGAGGCCGAGTACCTGGAGATCGGGCTCCGTGAGCCGGTCGACCCGGCACGGCTGCGTGAGGCGCTCGACGCCGCTCTCTCGCCCGGGCTCGACGTGATCGACGCGGTGGAGGCCGTCGGCGGCAGCCTGGCGGACCGGATCGAGGCGTCGTACTGGCGGATCGAACTGCCCGAGGTCGACCCGAAGGTGCTCGCGGAGGCCGTGGCGGCCTTCACGGCTGCCGAGGAGATCCAGGTCGAGCGGATGACCAAGCAGGGGCGGCGTACCTTCGACGCCCGTGCGGCAGTGGTGTCGATCGATGCCATGGCTCCGGCTGAGACGCCTTCCGGGGCGGCGGCCGTACCGTGTGCGATACTCGAACTGGTCGTGCGGCAGGTCACCCCGTCCGTTCGGCCCGATGACGTCCTGTCCGGCCTCCGTGCGGTGGCCGCCCTGGAGCCGCCGGTCACCCCGAAGGTGATCCGGCTGGCGCAGGGCACGCTGACCGCGCAGGGCGAGATCGTCGATCCGTTGGAAGCGGATCGCGACGGGGCAACCATCGGAGAGCGCTGACCGTCGGTCAACGCTCTGGCAGGCAGACTTCGGCGGTCGCGCGTTTGCGCGCCCGGCGGAAACACCTTTGCGGCAACCCTGCGTGGCAGCGCTCACCCGCGCCCGGGGCGGCCAGAACTGGAGAACGTCCATGCTCGAGAACGAGCCCGAGGGCGGCGAACGGACCGGCGCAGAGCCGGCCGGGACGACCGCCGACAGCGCCACCACCGCCTCCGGCAGCGCCGCGAGCGCGACCTCTGCCGGCGCCGGGGGAGCCACCACGGAAGGCACCGTGGAGGGCGTCGCGGAGACCAAGCCGCCCGCCCGTAAGCGGGCCAGCCGCCGCAAGGCCGCTCCGCTGAACCAGCCGGAGCAGACCGACGCGCCGGTCGAGGCGTCCACCACGGTGACCGGCAGCGGCGAGTCGCCGCAGGCCGAGGTGCTCGCGCCGGTGGCCGGTGAGTTGGACACCGCGCCGAAGACCACCCGGCGGCGTCGTAAGGCGACGCCGGCGAAGGCGGTCGAGGAGCCGGTGGCCGCGGCCGGTGTGGAGGCCGCCTCGGAGGAGGTCGTGCCGCCGGTCAAGGTGACCCGGACCCGCCGTCGCAAGGCCACGCCGGCTGCCGAGACCGTCGCGCCGGACGAGACCGCCGCCGCGGGGCAGGCGCCCGCGGACGGCGTGATCGACGGACCGGTCTCCGCGCCCGGTGGCGACCTGATCGCCGAGGGACGCGCCGACATCGACGGCGGCGAGACCGCCGCACCGGGCGAGGCCGTCACCGCGGGTACCGCCGCCGAGACTGCACCGCAGGCCCCCACCGGCCGGCGCAGGGCCACCACCAGCAGGACCAAGGCCGCCGGCGCCGGCAAGGCGAGCACCGGCGGCATCGGTGAGACCACTGGCGAGGACGTCGAGGACGCCGAGGCCGAGGCCGTGGCAGACGCGAGCGCCGCGGCTGCGCGTACCGAAGAGGTGAACCTGGCCCGCAGCGGCGGCCCGGCCGACGCGACGGGCGTCGTGTCGACGGGTGCCGCCGTGCCGCGCGCGGCCGAGGAGCCGGCCGAGACGCCGCCGGCCACCAGCCGCCGGCGTCGTGCCGCGCTCTCCGCGCCGACCGTCCTGTTCATGGCGCCGCAGCCCGACGAGGCGCCGGCCGTCCAGGTGACGTACCCGGCCGCCGAGGAGCCGATCGAGGAAGCGGTCGAGACCGGCCGGCGCCGCCGTCGCGGCCGCCGTGAGGTCGAGCCGGTCGAGGCCGAGGTCGAGCCGGAGGTCGCCGAGGAGGAGCTCGCCGCCGAGGCCGAGGAGACCGCCGAGGGGGACGAGGACGACGAGACGGCCGCGGGCCGGCGTCGCCGCCGCCGGGGCCGCCGGGGTCGTGGCCGGGGCAAGGGCGGCGCGGACGAGGCCGACGACGAGGACGTCGAGGAGCCCGCCGCGGCCGAGGCCGAGGGTGAGGCCGAGGAGCCGGCGGAGGACGAGGAGGCCGAGGGCGAGGGGATGACCCGTCGCCGTCGCCGTCGTCGCCGCCGGGGCGCCGGCGAGGCGGACACCGCCGCCGAGGACGGCGTGCCGACCGTCGTCAAGATCCGTGAGCCGCGCAAGCCGGTCGACGAGGTGCAGGGTGTCTCCGGCTCGACCCGGCTGGAGGCCAAGCGGCAACGTCGGCGGGACGGCCGCGAGCAGCGGCGTACGCGCCCGCCGATCCTGAGCGAGTCGGAGTTCCTGGCCCGCCGCGAGGCGGTGGACCGGGTGATGGTGGTCCGCCAGCGCGGCGACCGCACCCAGATTGCGGTGCTCGAGGACGGCGTGCTCGTGGAGCACTACGTCACGCGGAACTCGTCCGGCACGATGGCCGGAAACGTCTACCTGGGCAAGGTCCAGAACGTCCTGCCGAGCATGGAGGCGGCCTTCGTCGACATCGGGCGCGGGCGCAACGCGGTCCTGTACGCCGGTGAGGTCAACTGGGACGCCACCGGCCTGGAGGGCCGGGCCCGCTCGATCGAGCAGGCGCTGCGCTCCGGCGACTCGGTGCTGGTGCAGGTGACCAAGGACCCGATCGGGCACAAGGGCGCGCGGCTGACCAGCCACATCGCGCTCTCCGGCCGGCACCTGGTCTACGTGCCCAACGGCAACGCCTCCGGGATCAGCCGCAAGCTGCCCGACACCGAGCGCAAGCGGCTGCGGGACGTGCTGAAGAAGCTGGTGCCGGACGGCGCCGGGGTGATCGTCCGGACCGCGGCCGAGGGCGCCAGCGAGGACGAGCTGGCGCGCGACGTCAAGCGGCTCCAGGCGCAGTGGGAGGACATCCAGGCCAAGGCGACCGAGGGCGGCGCTCCGGTGCTGCTCTACGAGGAGCCGGACCTGGTCATCCGCGTGGTCCGGGACCTCTTCAACGAGGACTTCCGCGAGTTGGTCATCGAGGGCGAGCCCGCGTACGACCTGGTCGAGTCGTACCTGTCGCACGTGTCGCCGGACCTGGTGGCGCGGCTGCGCCGGCACGCCGGGGTGGCGGACGTGTTCGCCGAGTACCGGATCGACGAGCAGATCCTCAAGGGGCTGGACCGCAAGGTCTTCCTCCCCTCGGGCGGCTCGCTGGTGATCGACCGCACCGAGGCGATGACTGTCGTCGACGTCAACACCGGCAAGTACACCGGCTCCGGGGGCAACCTGGAGGAGACGGTCACCCGCAACAACCTGGAGGCGGCCGAGGAGATCGTGCGCCAGCTGCGGCTGCGCGACCTCGGCGGCATCGTGGTGATCGACTTCATCGACATGGTGCTGGAGTCGAACCGGGAGCTGGTGCTGCGCCGGCTCACCGAGTGCCTCGGCCGGGACCGTACGAAGCACCAGGTCACCGAGATCACCTCGCTCGGCCTGGTGCAGATGACCCGTAAGCGCATCGGCGCGGGCCTGCTGGAGGCGTTCAGCGAGACCTGCGAGTGCTGCAAGGGCCGGGGCGTGATCATCCACACCGAGCCGGTGCCGGAGAAGCCGCGCGGCGGGGCGGGGGAGAAGGTCAAGGCGGTCGCCTCGGCGGTCGCCGCGCCGGCCGAGGAGAAGGGCCGCCGCCGGGGCCGCAAGGCCGCCGCGGAGAAGCCCGCGGTGGAGGCCGCGCCGGAGCAGCCCTCCGCGCAGCCGCAGGCAGTCACCGAGGCGCCGGCCGCCCCGGAGCGGACCGTCGCCGAGGTGGTCGAGACCGACGACGACTACTACGACACCCAGGGCTACGACCTGTCCCGGTTCGAGACGGACACGCCCGCCGCCCCGGCGATCGCGGACAGCCAGGAGGGCGACTCGGCCCGGCTGGCCGCCGCCGACGACCCGGACGCGATCGGTGACGGAGACAACGACGACGACAGCGGCGCCCCGCGCCGGCGGGCGCGCCGTGGTGGTGCCCGGCGGCGTACGCGGCCGTGAGGCTTTAGCGCGCTGACCTGCGCGAACAGGGCCCCCGATCCGCCGGGAAGAGGCGGGGCGGGGGCCCTGTCGTGTCCGCCGAGCAGGGCGGAGAGGCACCGACCGGCAGCCCGGTTTGGGGGGCGGGCCGGGTATGGCGTACGCTTGCCTGCGGCGCACTTTGGTGTGCCGAGTTCCCGCGTGCCCGCGCCGCCGGTGTCACGGCTCCCGGCGAGACGCCGTGGGAACGACCGTCGACGGTGTGACAGCCGGCAACGGTGCAATAGACGCCAGCAGCCTCAACGACAGGGAGTCCGCCTCCGATGTACGCGATCGTCAAGACCGGCGGCAAGCAGTACAAGGTCGCCGAGGGCGACGTGATCGAGGTCGAGAAGCTCGCCGGTGCCCCCGGCGACGCGGTGAAGCTCACCGCGGTGCTCCTCGTCGACGGTGACGACCTGGTGACCGAAGCGGCGAAGCTCGCCAAGGTCGCGGTGTCCGGCGAGATCGCCGCGCACACCAAGGGCCCGAAGATCCGGATCCACAAGTTCAAGAACAAGACCGGCTACCACAAGCGCCAGGGTCACCGCCAGCCGCTGACCCAGGTCAAGGTGACCGGCATCTCCAGCGGGAAGTAGGTCGTCCTCCAATGGCTCACAAAAAGGGTGCGTCCAGCTCGCGTAACGGCCGTGACTCCGCGGCCCAGCGGCTCGGCGTGAAGCGCTTCGGTGGTCAGGTCGTCAGCGCGGGTGAGATCCTCATCCGTCAGCGTGGCACCAAGTTCCACCCCGGTGACCTGGTCGGCCGTGGCGGCGACGACACGCTGTTCGCGCTGGCCGCCGGCTCGGTGCAGTTCGGCACCAAGCGCGGTCGCAAGACCGTCAGCATCGTGCCTCAGCAGTAGTTCTGTAAGCGTTGCGGGCCGCGGACCTCGAGTCCCGGCCCGCTTCGCTTTTCCCCGTGCGGGGCGGACCCCGCTGGAAGGATTGGCGTCGTGACGACGTTCGTTGACCGGGTCGTCCTGCACATGCAGGCCGGCGACGGCGGGCACGGCTGTGTCTCGATCCACCGGGAGAAGTTCAAGCCGTTCGGCGGGCCGGACGGCGGCAACGGCGGCCACGGCGGCAGCGTGTCGCTGGTGGTCGACCCGCAGGTCACCACGCTGCTCGACTTCCACTTCCGGCCGCACCTGAAGGCCGAGAACGGCAAGGGCGGCGCCGGCTCGAACCGGGACGGCGCCAACGGCCGTGACCTGGTCATCAAGGTGCCGAACGGCACCGTCGTGCAGAGCCTCGACGGAGAGGTGCTGGCCGACCTGGTCGGCGTCGGCACCACGTTCGAGGCGGCCCGGGGCGGCCGGGGCGGGCGCGGCAACGCCTCGCTGGCGAACGCCCGCCGCAAGGCGCCGGGCTTCGCCGAGCTGGGTGAGCCCGGCGACCGGCTGGACGTCGTGCTGGAGCTCAAGAGCGTCGCCGACGTGGGCCTGGTCGGCTTCCCGTCGGCGGGCAAGTCGTCGCTGATCTCGGTGATCTCCGCGGCCAAGCCGAAGATCGCCGACTACCCCTTCACCACGCTGGTGCCCAACCTGGGCGTGGTGCGGGTGGACAACCACACCTTCACCGTCGCCGACGTGCCGGGCCTGATCCCGGGCGCGGCCAGCGGCAAGGGCCTGGGCCTGGAGTTCCTCCGCCACGTCGAGCGCTGCGCCGTGCTGGTGCACGTGATCGACACCGCGACGCTGGAGCCCGGCCGCGACCCGCTCGCCGACATCGACGCCATCGAGTCGGAGCTGTCCCAGTACGGCGGCCTGGCCGACCGGCCCCGGCTGGTCGCGCTCAACAAGGTCGACGTGCCGGACGGCAAGGACCTCGCCGACATCGTCCGCCCCGACCTGGAGGCGCGCGGCCTGCGCGTGTTCGACGTCTCGGCCGCCACCCGGGAGGGCCTGCGGGAGCTGACGTACGCGATGGCGGAGCTGGTCGACCAGGGCCGCCGGGCCGCCCCACCGGCCGAGCCGACCCGGATCGTGATCCGCCCGAAGGCGGTCGACGACGCCGGCTTCACCATCGAGGCCGAGCCGGACGGCTCGTACACGGTGCGCGGCAGCCGGCCGGAGCGCTGGGTGAAGCAGACCAACTTCGACAACGACGAGGCAGTGGGTTACCTGGCCGACCGGCTGGCCCGCCTCGGCGTCGAGGAGAAGCTCGCGAAGGCCGGCGCGCAGGCCGGTGACCTGGTGCGCATCGGCGACCGGGAGTTCGACTGGCAGCCGACGCTCTACGCCGGTGTCGACTTCGTGCCCGGTAACCGGGGCACCGACGTACGGCTGGAGGAGAAGTCGAACCGTCCGTCGGCGTCCGACCGGCTGGCGGCCCGCAAGGCCCGCCGGGTCCGGCCGGAGGACGAGGTCGAGGCCGCGCCCGCGGCGGAAGCGGACGCCGAGTAGCCGTTTGCGGGTCGGTGGCGGGAAACCTGCGCGAAATCCGGCCGATCTAGCGTACGGGCATGTTGATCGAGTCCCGTCCCGCCACCGATCCGGAGATCGCCGCGCTCGTCGTCGCCCAGCAGCGTGAGCTGCGGGACGCGGACGGCGGGCTGGACGGACAGGTCACAGTCGTGCACACCGACATCCACTACCTGGCCGCCGTGGTGGGCGGCCGGGCGGTCGGCTGCGGCGGCCTCCAGGCGCTCGACGCCGACACCGGCGAGCTGAAGCGGATGTACGTACGGCCGGCGTACCGGGGGCGGGGCATCGCCCGGCAGTTGCTCGTGGCGCTGGAGGAGCTGGCGTTCCAGCAGGGGCACCGCACTGTGTGCCTGGAGACGGGCACCTACCTGCCGGCCGCGATCGGGCTCTACCGGTCCAGCGGTTACGAGCCGATCCCGGTCTACGGCGAGTACGTGGACAACCCGTACAGCGTCTGCTTCGCGAAGCGGCTGCCGGTGGCGGCCTGACGCTCAGGCGCTGGTCTGGGCGTGCGGCGCGGTGACCGGCTTCGACTCGGGGCTGGCGTGCTGGCGCAGCACGATGCTGAGCAGGATCAGCACGCCCACGGCGAGGAACTCGCTCTGCCAGTTCTGCATCGACTGGAACCAGAAGTCGCTGGTGCCGAGGAACTGCCACGCGCTGATCGGGGCGGCGCCGCTCTCCAGCGCCTGCTCCTGGTTGTAGGCGGCCACGCCGCCGAACAGGTGCCCCAGGAACGCGCCCCCGAAGATCATCAGAAGCGCGACGGCGAGGCTGTTGCGGTAGACCACGAGCGGCAGCCCGCCGACGCGTACCGGCCACGGTGAATCGGGGCGGGCGTGGTCGCGGTCGTCCTCCGGGCGGTCCGTCTGGTCCTCCGGCTTCGACTCGGCCGAGCCCTTCTGCACCAGGTACGCGGTGAGCAGCACGTAGCCGCCCATCTGGAGGAACTCCGACTCCCAGTTCTCGAACACCGCCTCGGCGAAGTGCCCGGTGCCGAGATAGGCCCACCAGCTCAGCGGCTCGGCGCCGTACCGGCTCAGCTCCTCGTTGTGCACCTGCCAGCCGAACACGCTCTGGAGCAGCAGGAAGACCAGGAACACGCCGAGCATGGCGACCGAGAGCATGTTGTCGCGCAACCACCGTGGCATCGCCGGACCTCCTCGACCCGCTCGCGGTTGCCCTCCTGCCCGGCGTCGGGCCGGGGCAAACGCCGCACCGGCGTGTCGCGCCTGGTCAGGGGCGGTCGAAGGGGGCCTCCACCCGGGTGCCGGTGCCGAGGTTGTTGTTCAGCAGCAGGCCGGCGGCGAGCATGCCGAAACCGAGGGCCAGGTGGAGCCAGTTGTCGGCGTCGTTCACCGGTACGAAGTTGACCGAGGTGTCCCGGTCGATGGCGAAGCCGTACAGCCACAGCACCAGGTAGAGCGCGCCGCCGACGGCCAGGAACACCCGTGCCCCGGCCAGCCGCCGGGCCATCACCAGACCGACCAGCCCGAACAGCAGGTGCACCAGGTTGTGCAGCACCGAGACCTGGAACACCCCGAGCAGTTTCGCCTCGGAGTGGTGCCCGGCGAACGTCATCTCGCCGTAGTGCGTGGTGATGCCGGGCACGAAGCCGAGCACGCCGATCAGCGCGAAGAGAGCCGCCGCCGCGAGGGCTACCTTCTGCACCGCAGGCCGGGCGGACGCGTGTTCGCGCACGTCACGTGCCATCCCTGTCACCCCCGTGGAACTCGCCGCCGCCCGGGCGGGCGGGCACCTCATTGTCTGACCGGGGCGGGCCGGTCCCGCAGAGAATTCACGAATCAGGCATGGAGCCGCCGACCTGGGGTAGGGCACTTGTCACGCGGAAACAAATCCGCGTACCCCCCGAAGACACCCGCTGGGAAGTACGAGCGGAAGGGACACCATGACTCAGGATCTTTCCCCCAGTTCGGCCACGTACCAGTCGACGAACGGTGGTGGCGGTGTGCGTGACCAGGCCCGCCAGGTCGGCTCCGACGCCGCGAACGCGGGCGGCGCCGTCGCGCAGACCGCCAAGGAGCAGGGCCGGGAGGTGGTGGGCGAGGCCAAGCGGCAGGCCCGCGACCTCTACGGCGAGACCCGCAGCCAGGTCACCGCGCAGGCCGGTCAGCAGCAGCAGCGCGCCGCCAGCGGACTGCGGTCGCTCGCCGACGAGATGCGCACCATGGCGCAGCAGGGTGGCGGCTCCGGACCGGTCACCGAGCTGGCCCACCAGGCGGCCGAGCGCGTGCACGGCGTGGCCGGCTGGCTGGAGCAGCGCGAGCCGGGCGACCTGCTCAACGAGGTGAAGACCTACGCCCGCCGCAACCCCGGCACGTTCCTCGTCGGGGCGGCGCTGCTCGGCGTGGTCGCCGGGCGGCTCACCCGCAACATCGCCGCGATCGGCGACGACAGCACGGCGCGGCCGGCGTACGACCCGGACCGCACCGCCGTCATCCCGACCGCGCGTGAGGTGCCGGACCAGGTCCCGCCGGGCGGCTACCTCGACCCGACGCCGGGCAGCTACGCCGAGCCGGACCCGGGCTACTCCGCGCCGGGCGCGACCTACCCGGCCGGCGGCGCCCCGAACACCTGGGCCGACCCGGCGGGTGGCACCGGTCAGCCGCTGCCGCCGCCGGAGCGCACCGACCCGCTGCCGGGTGTCCCGTCGACCGGCGCTCCCCGCCCGTGACCGGCCGCACCGGCAGAAGGGAGGCGACGGCATGACCGCACCCACGCAGGACCCCGGCTATCAGGCGGCTGGTGCCCCGCCCCACGCCGACGAGGTGCGCGGCAGCTCGCTCGGCGATCTGATGCGCCAGGTCACCACCGACCTGTCCACGCTGATGCGCCAGGAGGTCGAGCTGGCCAAGGCGGAGATCCGCCAGGAGGGCAAGAAGGCGGGCAAGGCCGCCGGACTGTTCGGCGGCGCCGGCTTCGGCGGCTACATGGTGGCGCTCTTCGTCTCGATCGCGATCTGGCAGTTCCTCGACAACGTCATGGACTCCGGGCTGGCCGCGCTGATCGTGGCCGTCATCTGGGCCGCTGTCGCGGCGGTCCTGTACTCGATGGGCAAGAAGAACGCCGAGCGGATCCGCGGCCTGAAGCAGACAAACGACAGCGTGCAGCGCATCCCCGACGCGCTCAAGCCGCACCCGGAGGGAGTCATCCGATGAGCACCGATCCCGAGCAGATCCGCCGCGAGATCGAAGCCACCCGCAACAACCTCAGCTCGGACGTGGACGCCCTGGCGTACAAGGTCAGCCCGAGCCGCATCGTCGACGACCGCAAGCAGCGTGTGCGCAGCGCGCTGACGAACGTGAAGGACAAGGTGATGGGAACCGCTTCGGACCTCGGCCACAGCACCGGCCACGCCGCCCACTCGGTGGGCGACCACGCCTCCTCGATGGCCTCCTCCGTGGGCGACAAGGCGCAGTCCGCCGCCGCCACGGTGAGTGACGCCGCCCACCGGGCGCCGCAGGTGGTGCGGCGCAAGTCCGAGGGCAACCCGATCGCCGCCGGCGTGATCGCCTTCGGCGTCGGCATGCTGGTCTCCTCGCTGATCCCGGCCACCCGCCGTGAGCAGCAGGTCGCCGCGCAGGTCAAGGAGAAGGCCGCCGAGCACGGCGGGGTGGTGAAGGAGAAGCTGGGCGAGGTCGCCGGTGAGCTGAAGGAGGAGCTGCGCGAGCCGGCGCAGCACGCCGCCGAGTCGGTGAAGGCCACCGCGCAGGACGCCGCGCACACCGTCAAGGACGACGGCCGCGCCGCCGCCCACGACGTCCGGCACAGCGCCGAGCAGGTGCGGTCCTGAAGGTCCGCGCTCTCGGTTGGGAAGGGCCCCTTCTTATCGCCAGGCGATAAGAAGGGGCCCTTCCTTACACCTCGGCGCGCAACGGTGGGGGCAGCGCCCCGGTCTCCACCCAGAGCACCAGATCGTCGGGGCGGCGCCGCGTCATCCGCCGGCGCAGGACACGTGTGGGGTGGGCCGCCGTCCGCAGCCGGGCGCCCGCGTAGGGCACGCCGCCGCGCAGCCGCCGGCCCACCGCCAGCCACGCGCACAGGCCGCGTTCCAGCACCCAGGCGGGAGCCGCCAGGCTCGTGTGCGCCGGGAAGACCCGGGCGCCGCCGGCCCGTCGCCGGCCCAGCTCCGCCACGGCCACCGTCGCCAGCCCGGCGCGCAGCAGCAGCCCGGGCCGGCGGGTGGCGAGCGCGACAGCCGTCCCCGGCAGCACCGCCAGCGCGGCGAGCAGCCACACCGGCCGGGCCGTCTCGTCGTACGCCTGGCGGACGCGCTGCCCGAGGAAGTGCGCGGCGGTCGGCGGCAGCCGCCGCACGTACAGCCACGCCGGGGTGGCGGTGCTGCCGCCGTACGCGCGCACGGTCCGGACCAGCTCCAGGTTCTCGAAGAGCACGTCGGGGTCGTAGCCGCCCATCGCCAGGAACGTGCTCCGCCGCACCCCGAGCGTGCCCGGCCAGTCCCCGCCGAACACGCGGGCCAGTAGCGTCCGGCCGGTGTCCCACCAGGCGTGCCAGGGCAGCGGGTCGAAGTGGTTCTGCGGCCGGACCAGGTCCACCCCGTCCAGCAGCTGGTGCACCGCGCACAGGGCCGCCCGGTCGTACCGGACGTCGTCGTCGGCGATCACCACGTGCTCGTGCCGGGCCAGCGCGACGCCGGTGAGCACGCCGAGCACCTTGCCGTTGCGCCCGCGCAGCGCCGGGTCCGGCGGTACGTGCCGGACCAGTCCGCGCCAGGCTTCGGCGTGCCGGGCGAACAGCTCCGGCGCCGATCCGTCGACCACCACCACGTCGACCCAGCGGCTCAGCTCGCGCAGGTACCCGGTCAGCTCGTCCAGGCCGCCGTCGTCGTGGGCGCGCAACGGCAGGACGTACGCCATCGGCAGCCGGACCGGCGCGGACGCGGCGCCCTCGTCGCGTGGCGGCGCCGCGGTCGGTCGGGTCATGTCGTCTCCCCTCGTGCCGGGTGACGCGACTTGCCCGGAATGCGGCTGCTGAAACCGTTTCGGGCGGGCTGTGTCGGGTAGCGCAGCCGGATATCGCGGCCGGCGAGATCGACCCCGGCTCGGCCCGGTTCAGCGCGGCGGGCGTACCCCACCGGCCGGGCGTGCGCCGTCGGCCGGGCGTACCCCGTCGAGCACCAGCCCGGCGGGCGGCAACGCCGGCATGGAGCCGAGGTCGAGCGCCAGGTCCTGCGGCGGTACGCGGTAGCTCATCGCGCCGGTCAGGTTCGTCACCGCCCGCTTCATCAGCTCGATCGTGATCCACTCACCGGCGCAGCGGTGGCCGGTGTAGTGGTCGCCGCCGCCCTGCGGGACCAGGCCGAACGGGTCGTCGCGCCAGCCGGCGAAACGCTCCGGGCGGAACCGTTCCGGCTCGGGCCACACGTCGGGGTGGTGGTTCGTGCCGTACAGGTCGAGCAGCACCCGCCGGCCCTGCGGGAACGAGTACCCCCGCCACTGGAACGAGCGGCGTACCCGGGCCGCAGCGACCGGGAAGAACGGGTAGTAGCGGCGTACCTCCTGCACGAACTGCTCGGTCGCGGCGTCGTCGCCGGGTAGCCGGTCCCGCCAGTGCGGGTGGTCGTGCAGCGCCAGCGCGGCGAAGACCACGTACCGGTCGACCGCGACGGTGGGGCGCAGCACGTTCAGCAGCTCCACGGCGGCGATCCGGCGGGGGAGCGGGAGGCCCCGTTCGTCCCGGTGCCCGGCCACCACCGCCAGCGCGGTGCCCTCCGGTGCGGGCACCGCGCCCGCGCGCACCCGCTCGATCAGCTCGCCGGCCCAGCGTTGCGCGTGCCGGCGGCCGAGCCGTCCGCGCCAGTGCCGGGGGCCAAGCGCGGCCGGCGCCTCGATCATCGCGTGCATCTCGGCGGTGCGGCGCGGCACGTCGGCCTCGGCCAGCGGCACCCCGGCCCAGGCCCAGACCGTACGGGTCAGGATCTTTCCCACCTCGTCGTAGAGCGCCACCGGGCCGCCCTCGGCCCAGACCGGGATCCGGGCCCGCCACTGCTCGTCGAAGATCTCCCCGAGGCGGCGGATCGCGGCCGGCGTCATGATCGACATGAACATCGCCTTGCGGACCAGGTGGGCCTGCCCGTCGAGGCCCTGCACGCCGCCGACGCCGGTGAGCGTGCGCTGCCCGCGCATCGGCATGGCGCCGCGCCGGACGAACCGCTCCTCGTCGTAGAACAGCTCGGCGGCCTCCCGGCCGCGCAGGCAGATCGTCGGCTCCAGCAGCAGCCGGGTCTGGAAGACGTCGGTGCCGAGGCGGTCGCAGCGGTCGCCGACGAAGCGGTAGCCCTCCCGGAGGAACGCCAGCGTGCTGTCCGGGCTCCGGTCGCTCGGCATGGTACTCATCTCGGCTGCTCCTGACGCGGTTCGGCGGCGCTGCCTACCTACCCGGGTCGGCGCGGCCGAACCCTCCATTCCAGCAGCTCCGGCCCCGTGGGGGAGGGGCCGGCCACGCGAGCCGGTGCTGGCCCCTCCCCGGGCACGGAAAAGCTGGTTGGCTCGGGTTCGCGGACCGGCGGCGATCGGCCCGCCGCCCGCCGCCGCGACGTACGGCGGGCGTCACCGACCACGGGGGAGGGCACCGATGCGTGACGACAGGGCGGCACGACGGCACCGCGAGGCACCGGCCCGGCTGCGCGGCGACGGCCGCGACGGGCCGCTGATCGGCACGCCCCGGCGCGCCGCCGGCCGCCCGCCGCGTTACTTCACCGTGCACCTGGGCTTCGCCGCCACCGATCCCGCCGTCGCGCGGGAGCACGCCGTGGCGTACGCCGAAGCACTCGGCCTGCTCCGCCCGGAGTTGGCGCTCGGCGCGGCGGCGCTGTCCCCGGCGGACGCCTGGCACCGCGCCGAGCGGCTGTTCTGCGACGCCGCCGGGCCCGACGGCGAGCGCTGCGCCGACGTGGCCGGTCACCCCGGCTTCCACCACGCGCCCGGTCCGGGCGGCCTCGGCTGGGGCGACGGTGACTGAGGCGCGCTCAGTCCAGGTCGAACTCGCCGTCCTGGGCGCCCGCGACGAACGCGTCCCACTCGGCCTGCGTGAAGACCAGCACCGGCCCGTCCGGCTCGGCGGAGTTGCGCATACCGATCAGGTCGTCGACGAAGGCCACTTCGACCGCTCCCTCGGAGGTGTCGCCCTCAGCCCGCTGCCAAACCGCCCGGGAGAGGTCGAAATCGCCCTTGGGGTGCTGACCCATCGCTGTTCCTCCATCGCCATGCGTAACGAGACGGCCCGAGCGGACCTCATCGGGCAGGATAAGCGGATGCCGAGCCTCACCCGTGCAGAGGCGACCGCGCGCCGCGCGTCGATCACCGTCGAGTCCTACGATGTGGACCTCGATCTGACCGGCGACGCCGAGCGGTTCCGCTCCGCCGTCACCATCCGGTTCCGGGCCACCCCCGGCGCCGAGACCTTCGTCGACGTCAAGCCGCGCCGACTCCTCGCCGCCCGCCTCAACGGTCGCGCCCTCGACCCGGCCCTGCTGGCCGGCGACCGGCTGCCGCTGACCGGCCTGGCCGCGACGAACACGCTCACAGTCGAGGCCGAGATGGCCTACTCCAACACGGGCGAAGGGCTGCACCGTTTCGTCGACCCGGCCGACGGCGAGACCTACCTCTACGCGATGTCCTTCCTGGACGACGGGCCGCGCATCTTCGCCGCGTTCGACCAGCCCGACCTGAAGGCGCCGGTGACGCTGACGGTCACCGCGCCGCCGGAGTGGACTGTCGCCGCCAACGGGCCGCTCGCCGACCGCCCCGCGCCTGGGCGCTGGGAGTTCGCCACCACCGAGCCGCTGGCCACCTACTTCGTCTCGCTGATCGCCGGGCCCTGGCACGTGCTGCGCGCCGAGCACGACGGCATCCCGCTCGGCCTCTACTGCCGGCGTTCGCTCGCGGCCCACCTGGACGCCGACGCCGAGGAGATCTTCACCGTCACCCGGCAGTGCTTCGACCGCTTCCACGAGCTGTTCGCCGAGCGCTACCCGTTCGGCAAGTACGACCAGGCGTTCGTGCCCGAGTTCAACGCCGGCGCGATGGAGAACCCGGGCCTGGTCACGATCCGCGACGACTACGTCTTCCGCTCCGCCGTCACGGACACCCAGCGGGAGCTGCGCGCCACCACCATCGCCCACGAGATGGCGCACATGTGGTTCGGCGACCTGGTCACCATGAGCTGGTGGGACGACCTCTGGCTCAACGAGTCCTTCGCCGAATACCTGGGCACCCGGATCACCGCCGAGGCGACCCGGTTCGACCGGGCGTGGACCACGTTCGCGAGCCGCCGCAAGGCGTGGGGCTACACCGCCGACCAGCGTCCCTCCACCCACCCGGTGGCACCGGAGGAGGTGGCCGACGCCGCGCAGGCGCTGCTCAACTTCGACGGCATCTCGTACGCCAAGGGCGCCAGCGTGCTGCGCCAGCTCGTCGCCTGGCTCGGTGACGAGGCGTTCCTGGCCGGGCTGAACGCACACTTCGCGGCGCACCGGTTCGGCAACGCCACGCTCGCCGACCTGCTGGCCGCCCTGGGTACGGCGAGCGGCCGCGACCTGGACGGCTGGGCGGAACGCTGGCTGCGCCGCGCGCAGGTGAACACGCTGCGGGTCGACACCGCTGTGGACGCCGACGGGCGGTGGACCGAGGTGGCGATCGTGCAGACCGCCCCGGCGAGCCACCCGGTGCAGCGGCCGCACCGCATCGGGGTGGCCCACCACACCGCCGACGGCCCGGCGTACCGGTTCGAGGTCGACCTCGACCCCGACGCCGACGGCGGTCGCACGCCGCTGCCGGAGCTGGTCGGGCGGCCCGCCACCGGGCTCGTGCTGCCGAACGCCGGTGACCTGACGTTCGCCAAGATCCGGCTCGACCCGGCCTCGGCGGCCGCGGTGCCGCTGCTGCTACCCGGGCTCGCCGACCCGCTGGCCCGGGCGCTGCTCTGGGCCGAGACGCTGGACGCGGTCACCGACGGGGAACGGCCGGCCGGCGCGCTCGCCGGGCTGATCGCGGCGGCGCTGCCCGCCGAGACCGAGGTGACGATCGTCGAGGACGTGCTGCTGCTCAGCCGCCGGCTGATCGACCGCTACCTCGGCCCGCTCGCCCGGGACGCGGCGCTGCTGCGGGTGGCGACCGCCTGCGGGGCGCTGCTCGACTCGGCGCCCGCTGGCGGCTCCCTGCAACTGGCGGCGGTGCGGGGTCTGATCGGCGCCACCACCGACACGGCCATGCTGACCGGCTGGCTCGCCGGCAAGGACGTGCCGCCGGGGCTCGCGGTCGACGCCGACCTGCGCTGGGCGGTGCTGCGCCGTCTCGTGGTGCTCGGTGCCGCCGGTGCGCCGGAGATCGACGCCGAGGCGGACGGCGACCGCAGCGCCACCGGCGCCGAGCAGGCCGCCGCGTGCCGGGCCGCGCTGCCCGACGCCGACGCGAAACGGGCCGCCTGGGAGATCGTCACCCGCAGCACCGAGCTGTCCAACCGGATCGTCGAGGCGACCGCCGAGGGCTTCTGGCAGCCCGAGCAGGCCGAGCTGACCGCCGGGTACGTGGAGCGCTACTTCACCGACATGCCGGCGGCGGCGCGTCTGCGTACCGCGTGGGTGGCCGACGCGGTCACGGTGGCCGCGTACCCCCGCTACGCCGTGTCGCAACCCACCCGGGAGATGGCCGCGGCGCTGCTGGTCCGCGACGACCTCACGCCCGGCCTGCGGCGATGGGTGACCGACCTGGACGACGACATGCGCCGGGCGCTCGTGGCCCGGACGGCTGTGGCCGCCGCGTCGGCCTGACCGGGGCACGCCGGGCGGGCTGATCCGCCCGGCGTGGCCGACCCCGCCCAGGCCCGTCCGGCGCGCGGCCTACGATCGCTGGGTGGAGGAAGACATCCGGCGGGTCGGCATCATGGGCGGCACGTTCGACCCGATCCACCACGGGCACCTGGTGGCGGCGAGCGAGGTGGCCGACCGGTTCGGCCTGGACGAGGTCGTCTTCGTGCCGACCGGGCAACCGTGGCAGAAGGCGGAGGAAGCGGTCACCCCGGCCGAGGACCGCTACCTCATGACGGTGATCGCCACCGCCTCCAACCCGCGTTTCCAGGTGAGCCGGGTCGACATCGACCGGGGCGGTCCCACCTACACCGTCGACACGCTGCGCGACCTGCACGCCGAGTACGGCCCGAAGGCGCAGCTGTTCTTCATCACCGGCGCGGACGCCCTGGAGCGCATCCTCTCCTGGAAGGACCTGGACGAGGCGCTCGAACTGGCCCACTTCATCGGCGTGACCCGGCCCGGCTTCGAACTCACCGACAAGCACCTCCCGGCCGACTCGGTGAGCCTGGTGCAGGTGCCCGCGATGGCCATCTCCTCGACCGACTGCCGCGCGCGGGTCGCCCGGGGGGAGCCGGTGTGGTACCTGGTGCCCGACGGTGTGGTGCAGTACATCGCGAAACGGCGCCTCTACCAGCGGTGATTCGCGCCCGTACGTCCCGGTTCATGCCTGAAATCGACCAGAACTGACAAGTCGGCACACCGCCGGGTGTGAGAGGCTTGGTGGGTCGCACGGTTGATCGAAGGAGAACGGTGACAGTTTCCGAACGCGCGCACGAGCTGGCGATGGCCGCCGCCCAGGCCGCGGCCGACAAGAAGGCACAGGACATCGTCATCATCGACGTGGGCGACCAGCTCGCGATCACCGACGCGTTCCTGCTGGCCGCCGCTCCGAACGAGCGTCAGGTGCTCGCCATCGTCGACGCCATCGAGGAGCGCCTGCTGGAGCTGCCGGAGAAGGCCAAGCCGGTGCGCCGCGAGGGCGAGCGGGGTGGCCGCTGGGTGCTGCTCGACTACGTCGACATCGTGGTCCACGTCCAGCACACCGAGGAGCGCGAGTTCTACGCGCTCGACCGGCTCTGGAAGGACTGCCCGCAGATCCCGTTCACCGATCGCGACCTGGCCGACTCGGCCGCCGGCACCGCCACCGCGGAATGACCCGCCTGATCATCTGGCGGCACGGCAACACCGACTGGAACGCCGCGAGCCGGGTCCAGGGTCAGACCGACGTGCCGCTCAACGACCTCGGCCGGGAGCAGGCCCGCGCCGCGGCGCCGGTGCTGGCCGCGCTGCGCCCGGACGCGATCGTCGCCAGCGACCTGCGCCGGGCCGCCGACACCGCCGCCGCGCTCGCGGCGCTGACCGGGCTGCCGGTCCGCTCCGACGCCCGGCTGCGCGAACGGCACTTCGGCCAGTGGCAGGGCCTCACCCTGACCGAGGTGGCCGAGCGGTTCCCCGACGAGTACGCCCGCTGGCGGGCCGGCGACCCCGACCCCGGCGCCGGCATCGAGCCCCTGGGTGACCTGGGCGCCCGGCTCGGCGCCGGGTTCCAGGACGCGGCCGACCTCGCCACCGGCGGCACCGTCGTGGTGACCACCCACGGCGGCGGCGCGCGGCAGGGCGTCGGGCACCTGCTCGGCTGGGACCACACGGTGCTGCGCAGCCTCGGCTCGCTGGCGAACTGCCACTGGACCGAGCTGCGCCACAACGACGGCGTGGAGCGGCGCACCCGCCCGGGCTGGCACCTGCGTGCCCACAACGTCGGGCTGATCACCCAGCCGGCGCTCACCGACGCGGTCTGACACCTCCGGCCCCGGCACGTCACAGCGCCATCGGCTAGCGTGCCGGTCATGCCCGTCGCGGTCGTCACCGACTCCACCGCCTACCTGCCCCCCGACCTGGTCCGCGCACGCGGGCTCACAGTCGTCCCGCTCACAGTCGTCCTCAACGGCGCGGAAGGGCTGGAGGGCGTCGAGACCTCCCCGGCCGACGCCACCCGCGCGCTGAGCGACCGGCGGGTCTCGGTGAGCACGTCCCGGCCCGCGCCCGAACAGTTCGCGCAGGTCTACCGCGCGCTGCTCGCCGAGGGCGCCGACGGCGTGGTGTCGGTGCACCTGTCCGCCGAACTGTCCGGCACCGTCGAAGCCGCCCGGCTGGCCGCCGCCGAGGTCGGCGACGACCGCGTCGCAGTCGTGGACAGCCGATCCACAGGCATGGGCCTCGGCTTCCCGGCGCTCGCCGCCGCCGCGGCCGCCGCGCGGGGCGCCGACCTGACCGGGGTACGCGACGCGGCGCTGGACGCGGTCGCCCGGACCACCATCTACTTCTACGTCGACACCCTGGAGTTCCTGCGCCGGGGCGGCCGGATCAATGCGGCCGAGGCACTGCTCGGCACCGCCCTCTCGGTCAAGCCGATCATGCACATGCCGGACGGCGCGATCGTGGTCAAGGACAAGGTCCGTACCGCCAGCCGGGGCGTGGCACGCCTGGTCGACCTCGCAGTCGAGGCGGCAGGCGACGCCCCTGTGGACATCGCGGTGCACCACCTCGCCGCGCCGCAGCGGGCCGAGCAGTTGCTGGCGGCGCTGACCGAGCGGCTGGGCGACCGCCTGCGCGACACGTACGTCACCGAGGCCGGAGCCGTGGTCGCCGCCCACGCCGGACCGGGGCTGGCGTGCGTGGTGGTCCACCGCCGCACGGCCTAGGGTGGCCGGATGAGCCCACTGTCGTACGTCGTCACCGGCGGCGGACGCGGCGTCGGACGGGCCGTCGTCGAACGGCTGGCCGCCGACGGGGGCACAGTGGTCGTGGTCGAGCGGGACACCGGCGCGCTGGACTGGCTGGCCCGGCATCCGCTGGCCGACCGGCTGCACGCCGTGACCGGGGACGCCGGCGACGAGACGGTCACCGGCCGGGCCGCCGACCGCGCCGAGGCGTCCGCGCCGCTGGCCGGCTGGGTCAACAACGCCGCCGTCTTCCGCGACGCCGACCTGCACCGCGCGCCCGCGGCCGAGGTCGTCGACCTGATCACGCTCAACCTGCGCCCCGCCGTGGCCGGGGCCGGCACCGCCGTACGCCGCTTCCTGGCCGCCGGGTCCGGCGGCGCGATCGTCAACGTCTCGTCCCACCAGGCCCGCCGGGCGGTGCCGGGCGCCCTGCCGTACGCCACCGCCAAGGCCGCGCTGGAGGGGCTGACCCGGGCGCTCGCCGTCGACTACGGTCCCCGCGGAATCCGCGCCAACGCGGTCGCGCTGGGCTCCATCCACACCGAACGGCACGCGGCCTACCTCGCCGGGCTCGACCCGGAGGAGGCGGCGCACGTCGACGCGGAGATGGCCCGGCTGCACCCGGCCGGCCGGATCGGGCGTACCGACGAGGTGGCCGAGGTGGTCGCGTTCCTGCTCTCCGACCGCGCCTCGTTCGTCAACGGCGCGACGGTGCCGGTCGACGGGGGACGGGCGGTGCTCGGGCTGGACCCGGAGGCACGCTGACGTGACCATGCCCTCTGCCGGCGATCCGTCACCCGGGCACACTTAGCAGAGTCGGGGCTTGATCGGGTGGCTGTCCACAGTGCCCGTGCTGTCCACAGGCGAGGACTCACCGGCCGATGCGGGTCGAGCCGTCGCCGTAGCGTCCCGAGCCGTGCCAGACGACGAGGAGACGACGGTACGGCGGCGGCTCGCCCGGCTGTTCGGGTTCACGGATGCCGCTGCTGTTCCGCCGATCCCCGCCGACAGCTTGGGCGAGTCGGGCAGGGCGGAGCGGTCCTCGCGGCGGCCGGGGCCGTCCCTGTCCGGGTCCGGCAGCGTGTCCGGTCTCGGCCGCGTCTCCGGGCCCGGTCGCGTGTCCGGTCTCGGGGAAGCCGGGCCGGTCTTCGGGGCCGGTGCCGGCGCCGGGCCCGCCCTCGGCGCCCCCTGGCCCGATCTCCGAGCTCGGCCCGGGCCTGCTACGGACGAGATCGAGCCGGTTCCCGGCCTGCGCCCCGGATTTCCAGAGCACGACAGCGGGCGGGAGCATTCGTTCGGGACGGAGCCGGCCCCCGCCGATCCGGACGCCGACGGCATAGGCGACGCTCCGGCGACCGAGCGTGGGCTCGCGTCGCGGCTGCCCGGCCCCGGGGCGTTCGATCCCGGCCGCCGGGGCGTACGCGCGCTCGCGGCGGTGGCCGCAGTGGTGGTCGTGGCGGCTGCCGTCTGGGCGTGGCGCGCGCGTCCCAGCACCGAGCCCGTCCAGCCGGTCGCGGCGTCCTCCGAGGCGCCGGTGAGTGCCACGACCGGCGCGGTTCCCGGAGCGCCGATGTCGGCGGGCTCACCCGGTCAGGTGGTCGTCGCGCTCGCTGGCAAGGTCCGGCGCCCCGGCCTCGTCCGCCTCCCGGCCGGCGCGCGGGTGGCCGACGCGATCGAGGCGGCGGGCGGTGCGCTGCCCGGCGTCGACGTGGCGCTGCTCAATCCCGCCCGCAAGGTCACGGACGGGGAGCTGATCCTGGTCGGCGTCACCGCCCCACCCGGGCAGGCCGCACCCGGCCCGGCGGCCGGCGGCGGTGCGCCGGGCGGCTCGGCGGCACCCGCCGGCCCGGTCAACCTCAACACCGCGACGCTGGCCCAGCTCGACGCGCTACCGGGCGTCGGCCCGGTGCTCGCCCAGCGGATCCTCGACCACCGCGACCGCAACGGCGGGTTCCGGTCCGTGTCCGACCTGCGGCAGGTCGACGGCATCGGCGACGCCCGGTACGAGCAGCTCAAGGAACTGGTGACGGTGTGACCGCCCGTCGCGGACCGCGCCGGGCGCCGGATCGCCCCGGCCTCGCCGGTGAGAGCGTCCCGGATCGAGTGGGTGCTGCGGCGATCGGGGCGGAGCGGGTGTTGCCCGGCGCTGCGGCGGGCGGTGAGCGTGGCCGGGTCGTTTCCGCAGCCTCCGGCACCACCGACGGTAATGCGCCGGACCGCGACGTGCCCGACCTGCGGCTGGCCGGACTGGCGGTGGCTGCGTGGCTCGCCGCGTTGGCCGGGCTGCACCTGAGTGTCCGGTCGACCGTGGGGGTGGCCGCTGTCGCCGCCGCGCTGGCTCTGCTCACGGGCCTGCACCTGGGCGGCGTGCTGGGCCGGCCGAGCGCGACTGCCCGCCGCTACGGCTGGATCGCGGTCGCCGTACTGCTCGGTGTGCTCTGCGGCGCGGCGGCCACCGGCGCGCGGGTCGCGGTCCGCGACGCCGCCCCGATCCGCGCGCTCGTCACCGACAGTGCCCCGGTCACCGCCGAGCTGGTGCTGCGCGACGATCCCCGCCCGGTACGCGGCGCGCCCGGCCGGCAACCGATGCTGCTGGTCCGTGTGGATCTGATCCGGCTCACCGGACCCGACGGCGTCCGCGTCACCGGCCCCGTACGCGCGCTGGTGCTCGCCACCGACCCGGCCTGGCGTCCACTGCTTCCCGGGCAGCGGGTCACCAGCCGGGGGAGGCTGGCCGCCCCGCGCGGCGGCGACCTGACTGCCGCCGTGCTCTCCACCGCCGACCCGCCCACGCTGCGCGGCGACGCATCGTGGCCGCAACGAGCGGCAGGGGTACTGCGGGCCGGGCTGCAACGGGCCTGCGAGCCGCTGCCCGATGCGCCGGGCGGGCTGCTGCCGGGTCTGGTGGTGGGCGACACCAGCCGGCTGCTGCCGGAGGTGGAGGAGGACTTCCGGGCCACCGGGATGACGCATCTCAACGCGGTGTCCGGCTCCAACGTGGCGATCGTCGTCGGGGCGGTGCTGCTGCTGGCCCGCTGGGCGCGCGCCGGTCCGCGTACCGCCGCCGTGCTCTGCGTCCTCGCGCTCGTCGGGTTCGTCATCCTGGTGCGGCCCTCGCCGAGCGTGGTGCGTGCCGCCGCGATGGGCGCGATCGGGCTCGCCGCGCTCGCCGCCGGGCGGTCCCGGTCGGCGCTGCCTGCGCTCGCCACCGCTGTCACCGGGCTGGTCCTGTACGACCCCGACCTCGCGGGCGACCCGGGTTTCGCGTTGTCGGTCTGCGCCACCGGGGGACTGCTGCTGTTCGCGCCGGGATGGCGGGACGCGTTGCGGCGCCGGGGCGTACCGGCCGGGCTCGCCGAGGCGCTCGCGGTGCCTGCCGCCGCGCAACTGGCCTGCGGCCCGGTGATCGCTGGACTGTCCGCGACGGTGAGCCTGGTGGCGGTACCGGCGAACCTGCTCGCGGTGCCGGCCGTCGCGCCGGCCACCGTACTCGGCGTGCTGGCGGCGGTGCTGTCGCCGCTGTGGCCGGGCGGCGCGGAGTTCCTCGCCTGGCTGGCGAGCTGGCCGGCGCGCTGGCTGGTGGCGGTGGCCGCGTACGGCGCGGACCTGCCGGCCGGGAACCTACCGTGGGCGGGTGGGGTGGCAGGGGCCCTGCTGCTGGCGGCGGTGAGCGTGGCGCTGCTGCTCGCCTTCCGGCGACGCCGGGCGCGGCGGCTGATCGCTGTCGTCGTGGTGGCGGTGGTGCTTGGCGCGGTACCGGTGCGGCTGCTCGCCTCGGGCTGGCCGCCGCGCGGCTGGGTGGTGGTGGCGTGCGCGGTGGGGCAGGGGGACGCGGTGGTGCTGCCGGTCGCCGCCGGCCGGGCCGTGGTGGTGGACGCCGGCCCGGAGCCGTCCGGCGTGGACGCCTGCCTGCGCCGCCTGCGCGTACGCGAGGTGCCGTTGCTGGTGGTCAGCCACTTCCACGTCGACCACGTCGGCGGCGTGGCCGGGGTGTTCCGGGGCCGGCGGGTGGGCGCGGTGGTGGGTCCGTCCTGGTCCGAGCCCCCCTACGGCGCCGCCCAGGTACGCGAGGCAGCCCGCCGGGCCGGTACGTCGCTCGCTGCGGTGCAGGCGGGCTGGCGGTGGCGGGCGGGCGCGGTGGACCTGGTCGCGGTCGGGCCGCCGTACCCGCTGCGGGGCAGCCGGTCGGATCCGAACAACAACTCGCTGGTGCTGGCCGCCACTGTGGGCGGGGTACGGATCCTGCTCACCGGTGACGCCGAGACGGAGGAGCAGCGGGCGATGCTGGAGACCACACAGGCCGCCGCGATCCGCGCCGACGTGCTGAAGGTCGCCCACCACGGGTCGGCGTACCAAGCGCCGGAGTTCCTGGCCGCGGTACGCCCGGCGGTGGCTCTCGTGTGCGTGGGCGTCGACAACGACTACGGGCACCCCAACGCCGGGCTGCTGGACCGGCTGACCCGGGGCGGTGCGCGGGTGCTGCGTACCGACACCGACGGGGACGTGGCGGCGGTCCGGACGGGCACCCGCCTCGCGGTGGTGAGGCGCGGCGCCGAGTCGGGAGCGCCACGCTGAACCAGGGGATCTTGTTGCGGTAGATGAGGAATCGAGTCAAATGTCTGGATTTGCGCTGTGTGCGGGCTGCGCCGTCACAGTCCCCGATGAGCAGGCCCGGCCGGGTCGGAGGGCGTGCGAGTATGGGCGACGTGACCCCCGCCGACCTGCCTCCTATTGTGCTCGTCCTCGGCGACGAGGAGCTGCTCGCCACGCGAGCGGTCACCGAAGCCGTCGCCCGGGCCCGCGAGGTCGACCCCGACGTGGACGTGCGGGAATACCAGGCCGGGACGCTCACCGTCGGCGAGATCGCCGAGATGCTCAGCCCGTCGCTGTTCGGCGGTCGCCGGGTGCTCGTGCTCCGCTCCGGCCAGGACGCCCGCAAGGACCTGTCCACCGCGCTGCTGGCGTACGCGAAGAATCCCGACCCGGACGTCCAGCTCGTGGTGCTGCACCTGGGCGGGGCCAAGGGCAAGGCGTTCGCCGACGGTCTGCGGGCGGCGGGCGCCACTGTGGTGCCGGCGGTGAAGCTCAAGGGTGACCGCGAGCGGGCCGCCTTCGTGCGGGACGAGATCCGCCGCATCGGCGGCAAGTGCACGCCCGACGCGGCCGACGCCCTGGTCGCGGCCGTCGGGAACGACATGCGTGAGCTGGCCGCCGCCTGCTCGCAGCTGGTCGCCGACACCGACGGGCGGATCGGCGCTGACACTGTCGCCCGCTACTACCGGGGACGGGCCGAGGTGACAGGCTTCACCGTCGCCGACGCGACGATGGTCGGTGACGTGCCGGGCGCGCTGGAGGCGCTGCGGTGGGCGCTGCACGTCGGCGTGGACCCGGTGCCGATCGCCGATGCGCTGGCCGACGGCGTACGGACCGTCGCCCGGGTCGCCGCCGCCGGCCGAAGCAGCGCGTTCCAGCTGGCCAAGACGCTCGGCATGCCGGCCTGGAAGATCGAGAAGGCCCAGGTGCGCGCCCGGGGCTGGACGCCGGAGGGCCTGGTCGAGGCGATGCGGGTGGCAGCCGAGTGCAACGCGGCGGTCAAGGGTGGCGCCGACGACCGGGCGTACGCGCTGGAGCGGGCCGTGTTCTCGGTGGCCGCGGCCCGGCAGGGCGGCGCCCGGTGACCCGAGCGTGGTCGACGGTGGCCACGGACGAGGAGCGATACCGTCCGCTCTACGCCCGGGTGCTGGGACTGCGCTTCGTCAACCCGGGTGGGGTGCTCTGCTTCCTCTTCTTCGAGGGCGCGGTGGCGCTGGCCGTGCTGCTCGCGCTCGCCGAACTGGTGAGCTGGTGGGCGGTGCTGGTGCTGCCGATCGCGGTGGCGGCGATGGTCAAGCTCAACGACGTGGTGGCCGAGATGGTCGTCCGCACCGCCGCGCAGGTGCCCGAGCAGGAACGGGACCGCTTCCGCCGCCAGATGGAGCCGGTGGTCGGGCGAGCCCGGGTGCCCACGAGCGCCCGCGCACTCCCGGGCGGCGCGACGAGCGTCGGGTCGCTGCCGCGCGGCGCGGTGCCGCCGAGCGCCCGCGCGTGGCCGGGCGGCGCGACCACAGACTCCCGGGGCGTCCGCTACCACCACCCGCAACGCGCGACATTCGACCACCCGAACGAGCAGTAGCGGCCCCCCGCGCTGCGCGCTCCCGACGCCCCGCGCTCCCGACGCCCCGCGCTCCCGACGCCCCGCGCTCCCGACGCCCCGCGTTGCGCCCTCCGGAGGACGCCCGGCGCTGCGCCTCCCGGCACCGCGCCCCGCGCTGGGTCTCCCGACACCGCGCCCCGCGCTCTCCCGGATGCCTCGCGTCGCGCCTTGCCCCGCAGGGTGCAGCTTTCGCACCTCGTCGCCCGACACCGCGCACCGCGCCCTCCGGACGCCCCGTGCTGTCCCGCCGGAGCGACCGACCGCCGAAGACACCGCCGGGGCCGGATCACCCCGAGATCTTGGTACGAAACGGCCCCCAGAGGGGCCGAAATCGTCCAAGATCTCCGCGCACCGCGCACCGCGCACCGCGCACCGCGCACCGCGCACCGCGCACCGCGCACCGCGCACCGCGCACCGCGCACCGCGCACCGCGCACCGCGCACCGCGCACCGCGCACCGCGCACCGCGCACCGCGCACCGCGCGGTGCCGCAGCACCGCGCGCTGCGGGAGAGTGCGGACAGGCGGAAGCCCCGTGGGCTCGTGGCCCCGGGGCTTCCGGTGAAATCTGTAGCGCTGGTCAGGCAGAGAACGAGGCGACGCGCTTGGCGATCGCCGACTTCCGGTTGGCCGCCTGGTTCGAGTGGATGACACCCTTGCTGGCAGCCTTGTCCAGCTTGCGGGTGGCCTCACGCATGAGCACGGTGGCCTTCTCGGTGTCGCCCGCCTCGGCAGCCTCGTGGAACTTCCGGATGGCGGTCTTCAGCGACGACTTGACCGACTTGTTACGCAGCCGGCGCTTCTCGTTCTGCCGGTTGCGCTTGATCTGGGACTTGATGTTCGCCACGCGACAGCCTCGTCTTGATAGCTCGGGTTGGTCTGCTTACGCGCACGACGAGCATGCGTCATCGCCGCGCGAAAAGCCACGCTACCAGGTCGGCCCCGGACGAGCCAAAACGCCTCCGCCCAGCCTGGTCGAGCGGCGCGCCACGTCGGGGAGGTGGTGGGGTCAGGGCCCGTGGGATGCCGCCACCTCGCCGAACTGGTGTGGATCAAGGGGTAGCGGTGGGGCGTGTCCAGGACCAGCCCCGGCGCTCGGCCAGCCAGCCGAGCGCCTGCTCCCCGCTCCAGCGCTGGTGGGCGCGCAGGTGCGGGGAGGCGGTGGACGGTCCGGCGGCGGCGCCGGTGAGGAAGTAGCCGGCCAGCGCGGCGAGCGTCACGTCCAGCGCATCAGCGGGCGCACCTGCCGCCGCCGGGTGGCCGGCGAACGCGGCGTCCGCGTCCAGGCCGCCGGCGTACGCGGTGAGCAGCAGCCCGGCCAGGTCGAACCAGGCCGGCCCGTGGCAGAGCCAGGGCCAGTCGCACAGCCACGCCCGCCCGTCGGAGTCGATCAGGAGGTTGTCCACCCGCAGGTCGCCGTGGGCCAGTCCGGGGGCGGCGTCGGCGTACCCGGGCAGGCGCGACTCCAGCGCGACCAGCTCGGCGAGCGGGGTGCCGGCGGCCTGCTCGGGCAGCGGCTCGCGCCGGGCGGCCACCTCGCCCCACCAGAGGATGTCGTCGCGGGCCAGGTCCGCGAGGCGGGGGAGCCGGAGCGCGGCCAGCTCCGCGGGCGGTTCGGCGAGCGCGGCGGCCACCTGGGCGTACGTGGCGAGGGCGGCGTCCAGCTCGGCCGGCGCCCAGGGCAGCCGGGGGGTGTGACCGTCGATCGCGTCGAGCGCGAGTGCGTACCAGCCGGACTCGGTGAGCGCCCAGCGCGGCCGGGGCACCGGCAGGCCGGCCGGGAGCCGGGCCAGGATCGCCGCCTCGTGGGCGTACCAGTCGACCAGGTGCCGCTGCCCGTCGAGTGCCGCCGCCTTGACGAACACGCTCTCCCCGGCAGGGCCGGTCAGCACGGCGGCGAAGCCGCTGGTGAACCCGCCGCCTGCCACCCGGACCGCCGCCGGCGGGCCGCCGATCCGGGCGGCCAGCGCGTCCCGCAGCCCGGCCGGCAGGTCGGCCCAGCCGGGCCGTACGGCTGTCGACCCGTACGGAACGGGCGGTAGGGAGATCGCGCGCACCGCACCATGCTGCCGCACCGCCGCACCGCCGCACGTCGCACCGGCACGTCGGTGGGCTCTGCCAGACTGCCCACCATGAGGACCGACGAGTTCTGGCAGTTGATCGACGAGGCCCGCGCCGGCGCCGGGGGAGAGCCCGACGCGGTCGCCGCCCGGGCGGTCGCGCTGCTGGCCGAGTGCGACCCGGAGGAGATCGTCGGATACGCCCACCACCAGCGGCGGGTGCTCGCCGCCTCCTACAAGGTCGACCTCTGGGGCGCGGCCTACCTGATCAACGGGGGCGCCTCGGACGACGGCTTCGAGTACTTCCGGGGCTGGCTGATGACCCAGGGGCGGGCGGTGTTCGCGCGGGCGGTCGGCGACCCGGACGCGCTGGCCGAGCTGCCGCAGGTCCGGGCCGCCGCGCTCAGCGGCGAGGAGTTCGAGTGCGAGCAGATGCTGGCGGTGCCGTGGGACGCGTACCGGAAGGCCACCGCGTCCGACCTGCCGGCCGAGCGTGACCCGGTCCCGGTGCCCGATCTGAACGACTTCTGGGACTTCGACGACGAGGAGGAGGCCCGCCGCCGCCTGCCGAGGCTGGCCGCGCTGTTTGTCGAGCCACCCGCGGAATAGTCGGGCCACCCCTGGAATAGCGGTGGAGTGAAGGGGGAGCCCGGGCGCGCCCCGGGCGACGTGGGACCATGGAGGGGGCCGGCGACGCGCCGGCCCGCTCACGTCAGCCGACCAGAACGGACCGCTGTGCCACCGACGCTCGATCCCGGCGCGAACGCTCCTGGTGCCACCGACCCGGCGCGCATCCGGAACTTCTGCATCATCGCCCACATCGACCACGGGAAGTCGACCCTGGCCGACCGGATGTTGCAGCTCACCGGTGTGGTCGACCCGCGGCAGATGCGCGCCCAGTACCTGGACCGGATGGACATCGAGCGCGAGCGCGGCATCACCATCAAGAGCCAGGCCGTGCGGATGCCGTGGACGATCCGCGAGGGCGACCGGGCCGGTGAGACCGCCGTGCTCAACATGATCGACACCCCGGGCCACGTGGACTTCACCTACGAGGTGTCCCGTTCGCTCGCCGCCTGCGAGGGCGCGATCCTGCTGGTCGACGCCGCGCAGGGCATCGAGGCGCAGACGCTCGCAAACCTCTATCTGGCGCTCGAGAACGACCTGCACATCATCCCGGTGCTCAACAAGATCGACCTGCCGGCCGCCCAGCCGGAGAAGTACGCCGAGGAGCTGGCCCACCTGATCGGCGGCGACCCGGCGGACTGCATCAGGGTCTCCGGCAAGACCGGCGAGGGCGTGCCCTACCTCCTGGACGAGATCGTCAGGCAGTTCGTGCCGCCGGTGGGCGAGGCCGAGTCGCCGGCCCGCGCGATGATCTTCGACTCGGTGTACGACGTCTACCGGGGCGTGGTCACGTACGTCCGGGTGATCGACGGCCGGATCTCCGCCCGGGACCGGATCAAGATGATGTCCACCGGCGCCGTCCACGAGCTGCTGGAGATCGGCGTCATCTCGCCCGAGATGGTCAAGGCCGACGCGCTCGGTGTCGGCGAGGTGGGCTACCTGATCACCGGCGTGAAGGACGTGCGCCAGTCCCGGGTCGGTGACACGGTCACCATCAACAACAACCCGGCCAAGGAGGCCCTCGGCGGTTACAAGGACCCGAAGCCGATGGTCTACTCGGGGCTCTACCCGATCGACGGCTCGGACTACCCGAACCTGCGTGAGGCGCTGGACAAGCTCAAGCTCAACGACGCCGCGCTGGTCTACGAGCCGGAGACCTCCGGCGCGCTGGGCTTCGGCTTCCGCTGCGGCTTCCTCGGCCTGCTGCACCTGGAGATCATCCGGGAGCGGCTGGAGCGGGAGTTCAACCTCGACCTGATCTCCACCGCGCCGAACGTGGTCTACCGTGCCATCCAGGAGGACGGCGAGGAGATCGTGGTCACCAACCCGAGCGAGTACCCGACCGGCAAGATCGCCGAGGTGTACGAGCCGACGGTGCGGGCCACGGTGCTGACCCCGAACGACTACGTCGGCGCCGTGATGGAGCTGTGCCAGGGTCGCCGGGGCAGCCTGCTCGGCATGGACTACCTCTCCGCCGACCGGGTGGAGCTGCGCTACACGCTGCCGCTGGCCGAGATCATCTTCGACTTCTTCGACCAGCTCAAGAGCCGCACCAAGGGCTACGCCTCGCTCGACTACGAGCCCTCCGGCGAGCAGGCGTCCGACCTGGTGAAGGTCGACATCCTGCTGCACGGCGAGCCGGTCGACGCGTTCAGCGCGATCGTGCACAAGGACAAGGCGTACACGTACGGCACGACGATCGCGGCGAAGCTGCGCACGCTGATCCCGCGCCAGCAGTTCGAGGTGCCGATCCAGGCGGCCATCGGCAGCCGGGTGATCGCCCGGGAGACCATCCGCGCGATCCGCAAGGACGTGCTCGCCAAGTGCTACGGCGGTGACATCAGCCGGAAGCGCAAGCTGCTGGAGAAGCAGAAGGAGGGCAAGAAGCGGATGAAGATGGTGGGCCGGGTGGAGGTCCCTCAGGAGGCGTTCATCGCGGCGCTCTCGTCCGACTCCGGCGACGGCAAGCCCGCCGGCAAGAAGTAGCCGCCAGAGCCCACGAACCGGCCGGCGTCCTCCTCTTCAGGGCGCCGGCCGTTCGCGTACCCAGGAAATTTTCAGCTGCTGGCAGCGCTCCCACCTGCGGGTTCGTCCCGGCCGGGGGAGCGGCGGCCGATGCCGCCGGTTTCGGTTTTCGATGCGTCGGGCACTTAGCGGGCACGACAGCAAACGCACAGAACGTGCGAAATCGCTTTAGGAGGACCGACCGTGGAGTTCACCGTCTGGGGCATCATCACCGCGCTCGTCGTGGGTCTGATCGTCGGCGCGCTGGGCCGGCTGGTCGTGCCGGGCCGGCAGAACATGCCGATGTGGCTGCACATGGTGATCGGTGTCGGCGCGGCGCTGCTGGGCACCGTCCTGGCCCGCGCGCTCGGCATCGCCACGCAGACCGCCGGCATCGACTGGGCCGAGCTGGCCGTGCAGGTCGTGCTCGCCGCCATCGCTGTGGCCCTGGTGGCCGGCGTCGGCCGCCGCCGCAGCGTCTCGCGTTACTGATCGACGCACCACGCGCTCTCGACGGGCGCCCGGCCTCACCGGCCGGGCGCCCGTCGGCGTATTCGGGGCATTGAACCCCGTCGGTGTGCCGGGGCTGCCCGCCGCGCCGGGTTTCGGGGAGAAGCAGCAGGTCAGGGTACGTCTGCACAATTCGTCATCGGAGTCGGTTTGGATTTCCGGGCGGTCGGGAACTTAGCGATCACGACAGTGAACACACAAAAACGTGTGACCGGATCTTAAGGAGGAGGGCGACCATGGAGCTCACCGTTTGGGGCATCATCACCGCGCTGGTCGTTGGTCTGATCGTCGGCGCGCTGGGCCGGCTGGTCGTGCCGGGCCGTCAGAACATGCCGATCTGGCTGCACATGCTGATCGGTGTCGGCGCCGCGCTTCTGGGCACGATCGTGGCCCGGGCCTCCGGCTTCGCCGAGACCGCCGGTATCGACTGGCGCGAGCTGATGCTGCAGGTGCTCTTCGCCGCGATCGGCGTGGCCCTGGTGGCCGGCGTCGGCCGTCGCCGCGGCGTCTCGCGCTACTGACCCCGCACCACGCGCCTCGACGGGCGCCCGGCCTCACCGGCCGGGCGCCCGTCGGCGTATGTGAGCCCTGAACTGCCCGGACGGCATCGATGTCGGCCGGGCCTCCGGCTGCGATACGGTCGCCTGTGCCCTCCGTCACGAACACCCCCTGTTGTAAAGGAAATTTTCCTACTAAGGTGCGGCGGAGAAGGTTAGTGCCAAACGGCCCTGAGGGAGATATGGCGTGAACAGGTGGAAGCGGCTGGCTCCGGTCACCGCCATCGTGGCGTCGGCCGCGTTGGTGCTGACCGCATGCGGTGGCTCCGGCGACGACGACAAGGCCGCCGACAACAGCAAGCTCACTGTGTGGATGATGGGTGAGGGCGGCGACGCCCAGACCAAGTTCCTCGACAGCGTCGAGGCGGAGTTCAAGAAGAAGCACCCCGAGACCGACGTCGTGGTGCAGTACATCCCCTGGCTCGAGGCGCCGAAGAAGTTCCAGGCCGCGCTCGCCGGCGGGGAGGGCCCGGACGTCACCGAGCTGGGCAACACCGAGACCCAGGGCTGGGCCGCGCAGGAGGCCCTGGCCGACGTCTCGGACAAGTTCAACGGCTGGTCCGAGGGCAAGGACATCCTGCCCGACCTGGTCAAGAACGCCCAGCTCGACGGCAAGCAGTACGGCGTGCCGTGGTACGCCGGCGTCCGCGCCGTCTACTACCGCACCGACTGGTTCGCCGAGGCGGGCGTGAAGACGCCGACGAACTGGGACGAGATGGTCGCCGCCGCGAAGGCCGTGCAGGCCAAGAAGCCGGGCACCTACGGCATCGCCCTGCCCGGCAACTCCGAGCTGCCGTTCTACTCCTTCCTCTGGGGTGCCGGCGGGGAGATCGCGACCAAGGAGGGCGACAGCTGGAAGTCCGGCTACAACACCCCCGAGGCGCAGAAGGCGGTCAAGTTCTGGACCGACCTGGTGACAGTGCACAAGGTCGCCCCGCCGGCCGCCGCCGGGTGGAACGAGGTCGACGCCCGTACCCAGTTCGCCACCGGCAAGGCCGCCATGGCGTTCGCCGGTAGCTGGCAGGGCGGCGCGATGAAGAAGGACAACCCCGACATCGAGAAGGTGTGGGGCACGTTCCCGATCCCCGGCCCGGACGGCAAGCCCGCCCCGGCGTTCGCCGGCGGCTCCGACATCGCCATCTGGAAGGACAGCGAGCGGCAGGCGCTGGCCTGGGACTACATGACCGTGCTGCTGAGCAAGCAGAAGGACAAGGAGTTCGCCAGCAGCCTCGGCTTCTTCCCGGTCTACCAGGATCTGGTGAGCAGCGGCGACTACGCCAGTGACAAGGTGATGGCCGCGTTCGCCACCGCCATCCAGAACACCAAGCTGACCCCGCTCACCCCGAAGTGGGTCGAGGTCAGCCGGACCAAGACGGTGACCCAGGCGATGAACAGCTCGGTCATCAAGGGCCAGAAGACGGTCGAGAAGGCCACCGCCGACGCGGCCACCGAGATGGAAAGCATCCTCAACGCCAAGTGACCACGCTGACCGAGGCCACCGGCGAGGCCGCCGCGCGGGAGACCCCCGCGCGGCGGCGCCGTCGCCGGGTGGACCACCTTCCGTACCTGCTCCTCCTGCCCTGCCTGGCGATCATCGCCGTGTTGCTGCTCTGGCCGCTCGGCCAGGTCGTGTGGATGTCCTTCCACAAGCTGGACAGCGTCCGGCAGCTGCGCGGCGACCGCGAGTGGCCGTGGGTCGGCCTGGCCAACTACGCGCAGATCCTCGGCGACCCGTTCTTCCGTACGGTGCTGCGCAACACGGTGCTGTTCGCGCTCGCCAACGTGGCGCTCACGATGATCCTCGGCACGCTGGTCGGGCTGCTGCTCAACCGCCTGGGCAAGAAGATGGCCACGTTCGTGGCGAGCTGCGTGATGCTCGCCTGGGCCACCCCGGCGCTGACCGGCACCATCGTCTGGAAGTGGATCTTCGACGACACGAGCGGCCTGGTCACCTGGCTGTTCAACAAGCTCCCGGACGGGCTCTCGACGGCGCTGTTCGGGCGCAGCGACTGGACCGGGTACGGCTGGTTCAACGACCCGCTGCTGTTCTTCGCCATCCTGACGCTCGTGGTGGTCTGGCACTCGTTCCCGTTCATCGCGGTGAGCGTCCTGGCCGGGCTCAAGAGCGTGCCGACGGAGTTGCAGGAGGCGGCCCGGGTCGACGGCGCCGGGCCGTGGAAGGTCTTCTGGTCGGTGACGTTCCCGGTCCTGCGGCCGGTCTTCGGCATCCTCGTGGTGCTCTCCACGATCTGGGACTTCAAGGTCTTCACCCAGCAGTTCGTGCTGGCCGGCGGCACCCAGGACCGGTCCACGTTCATGCTGTCGATCTACTCGTACGCGGAGGCGTTCTCACCACCGCCCAAGTACGGCCTCGGCTCGGCCATCGCGGTCATCCTCACCGTGATCCTGCTCGTGGTGACCGCCCTGTACGTCCGCATGGTGCTGCGGCAGGAGGACGAATGATGAAGAAGATCGCCCTCAACGGCGCGGGCCTGCTGGTCGCGCTCTTCGCCGCGTTCCCGGTCTACTGGATGGTGGCGACCTCGCTGAAGCCCAACCGGGAGATCTTCTCGTCCACGCCCCGGCCGGTGCCGGCGGAGCCGACGCTGGAGCACTACCGGGAGATCCTCACCGGCAATCTGATCCCGGGCGTCACGTTCGCCGACTTCTTCCTCAACAGCGCCCTCGTCGCGCTGGCGACGGTGCTGCTGAGCGGGCTGGTCGCGCTGCTCGCCGCGACCGCTGTGGCCCGGTTCCGGTTCAAGCTGCGCACCACGTTCCTGATCATGCTGCTGGTGGTGCAGATGATCCCGCTGGAGGCGCTGGTCATCCCGCTGTTCCTGATGATCCAGCGGCTCGGCCTCTACAACACGCTGCCCAGCCTGATCCTCACGTACCTCGGCTTCTCGCTGCCGTTCGCGGTCTGGATGCTGCGCGGCTTCGTCGCCGCGGTGCCGAAGGAACTGGAGGAGGCCGCCGCCATCGACGGCGCCAGCCGGGCACAGACGTTCCGCAAGGTGCTGTTCCCGCTCGTCGCGCCCGGCCTGGTCGCCACCAGCATCTTCTCGTTCATCACCGCGTGGAACGAGCTGATCTTCGCGCTGACCTTCATCAACGACCAGCAGAAGTACACGCTGCCGGTGGCCATGACGTTCTTCTTCGGCCGGGACGACACCGCCTGGGGCTCGGTGATGGCGGCGTCCACCTTGTTCACCCTGCCGGTGATCGTCTTCTTCCTGCTGGTGCAGCGCCGGATGGTCTCCGGCCTCGTCGCGGGAGCCGTGAAGGGCTGACCCGGCGGGCCGGTCAGGCCGCGGCGAACACCTCGGCCCGCACCTCGGTGGCCGGGTCGCCCTTCACCCGGGCCCAGGAGCCCTGCGCGGCGGTCCACTCCAGGTTGCCGAAGCGGACCTTCTTCACGCCGTGATCGTCGGCGTGCGAGACCAGCCAGTGCGCGTACCGCCAGCCGTTGCGGTCGTCGCCCGCCGGCACGGTGAGCGCGGTCAGGTCCGTCGCAGTGGCCAGCCGGGGCAGCCCCCAGTCCAGCGACAGGCTCTCCAGCACGGCGCTGGCGGCAGCCGGCCCGCGCATCGTCGGCGGCGAGCTGACCGTGCAGGCCACCGCGCCGGTCGCGTGGCCGAGCAACGCGCGGGTGAGGACCTCCGACTCGTCCGCCCACTTCTGGTACGCCTCGGGGAACGCCGACCGCTGCACCCGCTGGGCGGCGTCGGTGATCCGCATCCGCTCCCAGCCCTTGACCTTCTTCAGCGCGGCGTAGAACTTGTTCGCCGCGTACCGCGGGTCCTGGATCTCCTCCGGGCTGCCCCAGCCCTGGCTCGGGCGCTGCTGGAACAGGCCGAGCGAGTCGCGGTCGCCGTGGGCGATGTTGCGCAGGTGCGACTCCTGGTAGGCGGTCGCCAGCGCCACCACCACCGCCCGCTCGGGCATCCGGCGCTGCATCCCGATGGCTGCGATGGTGGCCGCGTTCGCCATCTGGTCGGCGCCGAGCACCACCTCGCCGTCGGCCTTCACGGTGCAGGTCCGGCTGGCCAGGGGGAGCCGCAGGTGCTCGCCGAACTGCTTGGTCACGACGTAGACCGCGAGCAGTGCCAGCACGCACACCGCCACCCCAGATGCCACGATCGCCGCTCGCGTCCGCACCCGCACCCCCTGTCCCGACAGTCCGACAAGCGTACGTCCCACCCGCCACGGCGGGTCTCGGCCGACCGGCGGGCCCCACCTCGGCCGCAATGGCTCCCGCGGGGCCCGCCGCGAACCTCAGTCTCCGGCGGGCACCCAGGCGGCGGGACGCTTCTCCCGGAACGCCATGACGCCCTCGCGTCCCTCGTCGGAGAGGAAGTACCCGGTCGACAGGGCGGCCAACTCGGCGATCTCGGCCCGCAGGTCGGGACCGGCGGGCCGGCGCAGCAGCTCCTTCGCCCCGGCCAGCGCCCCCGGGGCGCCCTTCACCAGCGAGGCGCAGTAGCGCTCGACGGCGGCGTCCAGCTCGTCGGCCGGCACCGCCGCGGTGACCAGGCCGATCTCGGCGGCGCGGCGGCCGTCGAACGTGTCGCCGGTCAGGTACAGCTCGGCGGCGGCCCGCTGGCCCAGCCGGGGCAGCACGGTCGCCGAGATCACCGCCGGGATCACGCCGATCCGCACCTCGGTGAACGCGAACGTCGCCTCCTGCGCGCAGACCGCCAGGTCGGCGGCGGCGATCAGGCCCAGCCCGCCGGCCCGGGCCGGCCCGGCGACCTTCGCCACCACCGGCTTCGGGCACTCCCGCACCGCCACCAGCACGTCGCCGAGCATCCCGGCGGGCACCGTGCCGCTGGCGTACGCGGCGGCGGTCTCCTTCAGGTCGGCGCCGGAGCAGAAGACCGGGCCGGTGTGGTCGAGCACGATCGCGCGTACCGCGTCGTCGGCGACCGCGTCGGCCAGCCCGGCCAGCAGCTGGGTCATCAGGGGCGTGGAGAGCGCGTTGCGATTGTGCGGACTGTCCAGGGTGAGGGTGGTCACCCCACGGGCCGTGGCGACTCGCACGAGAGCGTCCGGAGAGGTCATGCCGGGCACACTAGTGGCCATGCCCGGCGTCCTTCCAGAAGGCGAACCCGTCCCGCGCGACGGATCGCTGCCCGCCACCGCCCGTCGCGCCGTCGGCGCGCGCGGCTTCGGCGTGTACGTCCACGTCCCGTTCTGCGCCAGCCGGTGCGGTTACTGCGACTTCAACACGTACACCGCCTCGGAGCTGGGCGGCGGGGCGAGCCGGGAGACGTACGCCGACTCGGTGCTGGCCGAACTGGCGCTGGCCGCCCGGGTGCTGGGCGACTCGCCGCCACCCCGGGTCGACACGGTCTTCGTCGGCGGCGGCACGCCCACCCTGCTGCCCGCCGACGACCTGGCCCGGATCCTCGACGGCATCGACCGCGTCTGGGGGCTGGCCGCCGACGCCGAGGTGACCACCGAGGCCAACCCCGAGTCGGTGAGCCCGGAGTCGCTCAAGACGCTGCGGGCCGCCGGGTACACCCGGATCTCGCTCGGCATGCAGTCCGCCGCGCCGGGGGTGCTCGCGGTGCTGGACCGGCGGCACAGCGCGGGCCGGGCCACCGCCGCCGCGCTGGAGGCGCGCGACGCCGGGTTCGAGCACGTGAACCTGGACCTGATCTACGGCACGCCGGGCGAGACCGCAGACGACTTCGCCGCCTCGCTGGCCCAGGTGGTCGACGCGGGCGTGGACCACGTCAGCGCGTACGCCCTGATCGTGGAGGACGGCACCCGGCTGGCCGGGCGGATGCGCCGCGGCGAGCTGCCGTACCCCTCCGACGACGTGGCGGCGGACCGCTACCTGGCTGCGGAGGCCGCGCTCGGCGAGGCCGGATTCTCCTGGTACGAGGTGTCGAACTGGGCCCGGTCGGCGGCGGCGGCGTGCCGGCACAACCTGCTCTACTGGACCGGCGCCGACTGGTGGGGCCTGGGCCCGGGGGCGCACAGCCACGTCGGCGGCGTGCGGTGGTGGAACGTCAAGCACCCGAGCGCGTACGCGGCCCGGCTGGCCGAGGGCGCCTCGCCCGCGCTGGCCCGGGAGCAGCTCACCCCGGACGAGCAGCACATGGAGGACGTGATGCTGCGGGTGCGGCTCGCCTCCGGGCTGCCGCTGGACGTGCTGGACGAGCCCGGCCGGGCGGGCGCCGAGCGGGCCCGGGACGCCGGGCTGCTCGACGCCGGGGCGTACGCGCGAGGGCTTGTGGTGCTGACGCTGCGCGGCCGGCTGCTGGCCGACGCGGTGGTACGCGACCTGCTGCCGTGACCGGCACCGGCCGGCCGCCCCCTCGGCCGGCCGGCGGTGTCACTTGATGAAGTTGTAGGTCATCGGGTAGCGGTAGAGCACACCCTCGTTGGCCTTGACCCCGCCGATGATTCCGAAGATCAGCGGCACCAGCCAGACCAGCATCGGGACGAAGAACAGGATCCCGCAGGTGATGACCGTGATCACCCAGGCGAGCACGCTGGCGATGGTCCAGGTGATCTGGAAGTTCAGCGCCGCGACCGCGTGGGCGCGGACCGTCGGCGACTGCTGACCGCGGGTCATCATCGCGATCAGCGGGGCGACCCAGCCGAGCAGACCGCCGCCGACGATGACACCCGCGGCGCCACCGAAGTGCGCCACCAGGGCCCACGTCTTCTCGTCGTTGTTGGCGTACGCGGCGGGGCCGTACCCGCCACCGGCGGGGTAGCCGGCGCCGTAGCCGGGCGTGCCGCCCGGCGGAGGGTAACCACCGGGGGGCGGGTAGCCGCCCGGAGGCGGATAGTCACCGGGCGGGGGATACCCGCCGGCGCCCGGCGCCCCGGACAGTGGAGCGGTGGGCGGTTCGCTGCCCGGCGACGAGCCGTAGGGCGCCGACGGGTCGGGCTGGGGGCCGGAGTCCCCTGCCCCTGGAGGGCGAGGAGGTTCTGTCATGGTCGCCACGGTAGGGGCACCGGTCAACTCGCACCAGAGCGACACAGACCGACGATGACCGGCTGTTCGGCCCTGGTGGGCGGCGCTGTGTGGTGGGCCGCACCGCAGGTCCGTCAGGCGATCATCGCGCCGGCGGGGGTGCCGACATAGACTGGCACTCGCTACAGTCGAGTGCCAGCCGCCCGGCGGATGCCGCGTGCCGGCCCGGCCGAGGTGCGTCAGGAGGTGGGGAATGGGTCTCGACGACCGCAAACTCGCCGTGCTGCGCGCGATCGTCGAGGACTACGTCGCCACGCAGGAACCGGTCGGCAGCAAGGCCCTGGTCGAGCGGCACCAGCTCGGCGTCTCGCCGGCCACCGTGCGCAACGACATGGCGGTGCTGGAGGAGGAGGGCTACATCCGGCAGCCGCACACCAGTGCCGGCCGGGTGCCCACCGACCGCGGCTACCGCCTCTTCGTCGACCGGCTGTCCCGGGTCAAGCCGCTCAGCCCGGCCGAGCGCCGGGCGATCGAGCGCTTCCTGGTCGGCGCCGTCGACCTGGACGACGTGGTGCACCGCACGGTCCGGCTGCTCGCCCAGCTCACCCGGCAGGTGGCAGTGGTGCAGTACCCGAGCCTGGCCCGCTCCAAGGTGCGCCACCTGGAGCTGGTGCCGATCTCCACCACCCGGCTCATGGTCGTCATGATCGCCGACACCGGCCGGGTCGAGCAGCGGCTGGTCGAGCTGCCCGCCCCGGTGCCCGCCGACGACGTGACCGACCTGCGCCGGCTGGTGAACGAGAAACTCGTCGGCAGCCAGCTCGCCGAGACGCCGCCGCTGGTGCAGGCGCTCGTCGAGGAGTCCGCGCCGCATCTGCGCCCGGCCATGACCACGCTCTCCACCGTGCTGCTGGAGACGCTCGTGGAACGGCACGAGGAGCGCCTCGCGCTGGCCGGACAGGCCAACCTCACCCGGGGTGGCCTGCTCGACTTCCAGGGCTCGCTGCGGCCCATCCTGGAAGCGCTCGAAGAAGAGGTCGTGCTGCTCAAGCTGATCGGCGAGACGGAGCCGAGCACCACCCGGGTGCTCATCGGCGACGAGAACGAATTCGACAACCTGCGGGCCGCCTCGGTGGTCAGCACCGGCTACGGACCGGGCAGCACGATCGTCGGTGGACTCGGCGTGCTCGGGCCGACCCGGATGGACTACCCCGGCAATATCGCCATGGTGAGGGCCGTGGCACGCTACGTGGGCGAACTGCTGGCCCAGAACTGACCAGTCAGGGCCGACGGCCGGTTCCGGCCGACGACCGGAGCGACGCGAGACGAACATGAGGACACCTAACGCAGTGGCCAGGGACTACTACGGCATTCTCGGCGTGAGCCGGGACGCCTCCGACGACGAGATCAAGCGCGCCTACCGCAAGCTGGCGCGGCAGTTCCACCCGGACGTCAATCCGGACCCGGAGGCCCAGGAGAAGTTCAAGGACATCAACGCCGCGTACGAGGTCCTCTCGGACGACCGGAAGCGGCAGATCGTCGACCTGGGTGGCGACCCGCTCGCCCCGGGCGGCGGCGGCATGGGCGGTCCCGGCGGCCCGGGCGGCGCCGGTCCGTTCGTCGGCTTCCAGGACATCATGGACGCGTTCTTCGGCGGCGCCGCGGGCGGCAGCCGGGGGCCGCGTCCGCGCACCCGCCCCGGTGCGGACGCGATCCTGCGCCTGGAGCTGGACCTCAACGAGACCGCGTTCGGCGTCGAGGCGCCGATCACCGTCGACACCGCCGTGCTCTGCACCACCTGCTCCGGCGCCGGCACCGCCGCCGGCACCCACCTGGCCACCTGCGAGGCGTGCGGCGGCCGGGGCGAGGTGCAGTCGGTGCAGCGGACCTTCCTCGGTCAGGTGGTCTCCGCCCGGCCGTGCACCGTCTGCCAGGGCTACGGCACCACCATCCCGCACCCCTGCCCGACCTGCGCCGGTGACGGCCGGGTGCGCACCCGCCGCTCGCTCACCGTGAAGATCCCGGCCGGGGTCGAGGACGGCATGCGGATCCGCCTGGCCCAGCAGGGTGAGGTCGGCCCGGGTGGCGGCACCGCCGGTGACCTCTACGTCGAGATCCACGAGCGGCCGCACGACGTCTACTCCCGCAAGGGCGACGACCTGCACTGCCGGGTCACCGTGCCGATGACCGCGGCCGCGCTGGGCACCCGGCTGACCATCAAGACGCTGGACAGCGAGGAGACGGTCGACGTCAAGCCCGGCACCCAGCCCGGAAGCACGATGCGGCTGCGCGCCCGGGGCGTACCGCACCTGCGCGGCACCGGCCGGGGTGACCTCTACGTGCACCTGGACGTGCGTACCCCGACCAAGCTCGACGCCGACCAGGAGCGGATGCTGCGCGACTTCGCCAAGACCCGCGGCGAGGAGGTCGCCGAGCTGACCAAGCAGGGCGGCTTCTTCTCCCGGATGCGCGACGCCTTCAACGGGCACGCCTGAGGTGTCCGCCCCGCTGTTCCTGGTCGAGGCGCTGCCCACCGGTGACACGCTGACGCTGGACGGCCCGGAGGGCCACCACGCGGCCACCGTGCAGCGGCTGCGCACCGGCGAGGAACTGGTGCTCGCCGACGGCCGGGGCGGCACCGCCGCCGCGGTGGTCACCGCCGTCGGCCGCGGCACGCTCGACCTGCGGGTCACCAGCCGGGGGTACGCGGACGCGCCGGTACCCCGGCTCGTCGTGGTGCAGGGCATCGCCAAGGGCGACCGGGGTGAACTCGCCGTGCAGGCGATGACCGAGGTCGGCGTGGACGAGATCGTGCCGTGGGCGGCGTCCCGCTCGGTGGCGCAGTGGCGCGGCGACCGGGGCGGACGGGCCCGGCAGAAGTGGGTCGCGACCGCCCGGGAGGCGGCCAAGCAGGCCCGCCGCCCGTGGCTGCCGGTGGTGGCCGGCGCGCCGGACGAGTCCACCGCCTCGGTGGCCCGCCGGATCGCCGGTGCGGCCGGCGCGTTCGTGCTGCACGAGGGTGCCCACGACCGGCTGACCACAGTCGACCTGCCGGCCACCGGCGAGATCGTGCTGGTGGTGGGCCCGGAGGGCGGCATCGCCGACCACGAGCTGGCCGCGTTCGCCGACGCGGGCGCCCGTACGGTCCGCCTGGGCCCGTCGGTCCTGCGCACGTCCACGGCAGGCGTGGCAGCCCTGACAGTCCTGGCCACCCGCCTGACCCACTGGTGAACCCGCGCCCCTTCCGCGCCCCCCTTCCGTGTTGATCTTGCAGTTTCGGCCCGTGTCGCGCCCCTTTTGCGACGCTTTGTCGGGGCCGAAACTGCAAGATCACGGAGGGCGTGGGGTCAGGAGCGGAGGTAGGAGGCGCCGTTCATGTCGATGATGGTGCCTGCGGCCCACTCGGCCTCGGGGCTCGCCAGCCAGTGCACCGCCGCCGCGATCTCCTCCGGCCGGGCCACCCGGTGGAACGGGGACTGGGCGCGTACCGCCTCGCCCCGCTCGCTCTTCAGGTGCTCGTTCGTCATGTCGGTCTCGACGAAGCCGGGCGCCACGCACGCCACAGCGATGCCGTACGGCGCCAGGGCCACCGCCAGCGACTGGGCCATCGCGTTCATCCCGGCCTTGCTGGCCCCGTACGCCGGGTTGGCCGGCTCGCCCCGGAACGCGCCCCGGGACGAGACGTTCACGATCCGGCCCCCGCGTTCGCGCATGTGCTGCGCGGCGCACCAGGCGGCGTTCGCGGCGCCGACCAGGTTGGTGTCGAGCACCTCCCGCCAGCGCGCCCGCCACTGCTCGTAGCTGCTCTCGAAGACCGGGTGCGGGGGATCGGCCGGCCCGAACACCCCGGCGTTGTTCACGAGTACGTCGAGGCCGCCGAGCCGCTGGGCCGCCTCGTCCACCATGGTCCGTACCGCGTCGGCGTCGGCCAGGTCGGCGCGGACCACCACGTGCCCGTCGCCCGGCAACTCGGCGCGCAGCCGCTCGGCCAGCTCGGCCGAGTCCCGGTGGTGGATCGCCACCCGGTCTCCACCTGCGGCGAACGCCCGCGCCACCGCCCGCCCGATGCCCCGCGAGGCCCCCGTCACCAGCACCGCCCGTCCCGACATGGCGGCCATCCTGCCGCACCGGGCCAGACTGTTAAAAAGGGCCCCGTCCCATACCGGAGGCGTTAAGCAGGGGCCCCTCCTTACACTGCTGCGATGGACTGCCTCTTCTGCCGGATCGTCGCCGGGGAGATTCCGGCCACCATCGTCCGCGAGACCGCCACCACCCTGGCCTTCCGGGACATCGACCCGAAGGCGCCCACCCACGTGCTGGTGATCCCGAAGGAGCACTACGCGGACGTGGCCACGCTGGCCCAGGGTGCGCCCGAGCTGGCCGGCGAGGTGCTCCAGACCGCCGCCGTGGTCGCCGAGGAGGAGGGCCTGACCGTGGACGGGTTCCGGCTGATGTTCAACACCGGCCCGTACGGCGGCCAGGAGGTCTTCCACGTGCACGCCCACCTGCTCGGCGGCGCGCCGCTCGGCCCGATGCTCTGCCGATGACCGACGTCTCCGACCGGCTCGGCCGGATGGTGCGCCAGGCGCAGGCCACCGGGCGGATCCCGGCGGTGTCGGCCGCCCTGCACCGGGCCGACCGGCCGCTATGGACCTGCGCCGTGGGCGACACCGGCAACGACACCCCGCTGGGGCCGGAGACGGTGTTCCGGATCGGCTCGGTCACCAAGACCTTCACCGCGGTGCTCGTCATGCAGTGCCGCGACGAGGGCCTGCTCGACCTGGACGACCCGATCGGGCGGCACCTCGACCTGCCCGCGCACGGCGACGCGACAGTACGCCGGCTGCTGTCGCACACCGCCGGCCTGCAACGCGAGCCGCACGGCGACGTGTGGGACAGCCTGCGCGCCCCGGCCGTCGACGAACTGCTGGCCGACCTGGCCCGGGTCGAGCGGGTGCTGCCCACCGGCCGGCGCTTCCACTACTCCAACCTCGGCCTGGCGCTGCTCGGCGAGGCGGTCGCCCGGCTGCGTGGCGGCACCTGGGCCGAGGTGCTGGCCGACCGGGTGCTCACCCCACTCGGGCTGACCGCCACCGGCCCGTACCCGACCGAGCGGGCCGCGACCGGGTTCCTGGTCGACGCGTACTCCGACGAGGCCCACCCGGAACCACCCGCCGACTTCGGCGCGGTGGCCCCCGCCGCGCAGCTCTGGAGCACCGCGACGGACATGGCCCGGTGGGCCGCGTTCCTGGCCGACCCGGCGGCGGTGGACCCGGACGGCGCGGTGCTCGCCGCGACGACTGTCGAGGAGATGCGCTGGCCGCTCACGCCCACCGACGAGTCGGTCTGGTCGGCCGGCTTCGGGCTGGGGCTGATCCTGATCCCGCAGCCGGAGCGGGTGATCCACGTGGGCCACGACGGCGCGATGCCCGGATTCCTCGCCGCTGTCTACGGGCGGCGCGGCGGGCAGGGCACCGCCGGGGCGATGGGCGTCGCGGTGCTCGGCTCGTCCGGCACCGGCGTGGAGGTGTTCGACCTGTCACACCGGCTGCTCGCCGCCGCCGCCGAGCACGACCCGGCGGAGATCGAGCCGTGGCGTCCCGGCCCGCCCGCGCCGGACCACCTGCGTGGCGTGCCGGGCCGCTGGTGGGGTGAGGGCTTCGAGTACGTCTTCTCCTGGCACGACGGGACGCTGCGGGCGCGTGGCGCGGACGATCCGGCCGGGAAGCCGCCGGCGGTGTTCGCGCCGCTGCCGGACCGGCCGGACGTGTTCCGCACGGTCTCCGGCCGCGAGGTGGGGGAGCTGCTGCGGCTGACCCGCGACGAACGGGGCGTGGTGGTCCGGATGCACTGGGCGACCTACCGTTTCACCCGCACCCAGGAGACCTTCGACGGGTACGACTTCCGCGCCGGCGACTGACCGCCGGCCACCGGAAATGGGCGCGGTGCGTACGGTGCCGACCCGATACGATGGAGGTAACCGAACGCCGCGCCGGCAGGGCCCGGCGCCCGAGAAGCGGAGAGCAGGTGGCGCAGGGCCCGACGGCCCGACCTATGACCGGCACCCCACCTCCCGGCACGCCGCGTGTGCAGACCAGGATCACGGTCCCCGACCAGAAGATCATGGTGAACCTGCTCGGCGCGGGCGACGAGATCCTGCGGCTCGTCGAGCGCTCGATCGACAGCGACGTCCACGTCCGCGGCAACGAGATCACCATCACCGGCGCCCCCGCCGAGAACGCCCTCGCCGAGCGTCTCTTCAGTGAGCTGCTCGAACTGATCGAGAAAGGCGAGACCCTGACCACAGACGCGGTACGGCGTACCGTCGGCATGCTCGAACAGGGCGGCGCCGAGCGGCCCGCCGAGGTCCTGACACTCAACATCCTCTCCCGGCGCGGCCGCACCATCCGTCCCAAGACGCTGGGGCAGAAGAAGTACGTCGACGCGATCGACGCCCACACCATCGTCTTCGGCATCGGCCCGGCGGGTACCGGCAAGACGTACCTGGCCATGGCGAAGGCCGTGCAGGCGCTCCAGGCCAAGCAGGTCAACCGGATCATCCTGACCCGGCCGGCGGTCGAGGCGGGGGAGCGGCTGGGCTTCCTGCCCGGCACCCTGAACGAGAAGATCGACCCTTACCTGCGCCCGCTCTACGACGCGCTGCACGACATGCTCGACCCGGAGACCATCCCCAAGCTGATGGCCGCCGGCACGATCGAGGTCGCGCCGCTGGCATACATGAGGGGCCGCACCCTTAACGACGCGTTCATCATCCTGGACGAGGCGCAGAACACCACGCCCGAGCAGATGAAGATGTTCCTCACCCGGCTCGGCTTCGGCTCCAAGATCGTCGTCACCGGTGACGTCACCCAGGTGGACCTTCCCGGCGGGACGACCAGCGGCCTGCGGGTGGTCCGGGAGATCCTGAACAACGTCGAGGACGTGCACTTCGCCCAGCTCTCCAGCTCCGACGTGGTGCGTCACAAGCTGGTGGGCGACATCGTCGACGCGTACGCCCGCTGGGACGCCGAGCGGGAGACCCAGCAGGCGCAGAGCGTGCACGCCGTACCGGGGCGGACCGCCCAGGGCGGCCGGGCCGGCCGGCGCCGCTGACCCACCGGCGGAAGCCGTCACATCATCAGAGGAAGACAGTTGTCCATCGAGATCGCCAACGAGTCGGGTGTCGACGTCGACACCGACGCCGTGCTCGCCGTCGCGCGGCACGCCCTCGACGAGATGGGGGTCAACCCCCTCGCCGAGCTGTCCGTGCTGCTCGTCGACATCGAATACATGTCGGAGCTGAACCACCGCTGGATGGGTGGCGACGGCCCGACCGACGTGCTCGCCTTCCCCATGGACGAGGGCAGCGTCGACCACGGCCCGGGGGAGAGCAACCCGGCCGGCGGCGAGCCCGCCCTGCTCGGCGATATCGTGCTCTGCCCGGAGGTGGCGGCCAAGCAGGCCGCCGTGGCCGGGCACTCGGCCGCCGACGAGCTGCACCTGCTCACCGTGCACGGCGTGCTGCACCTGCTGGGCTACGACCACGCCGAGCCCGAGGAGGAGCGGGAGATGTTCGGTCTCCAGGCCCGGCTGCTGGCCAGCTGGCGGTCGACCCGGTCGCGGTGATGGACACCTTGGCGGCGGTCCGCACCCCCGCCGGTCTGCCTGATCTTCAACTCCTGGTCTTCGCCGCCGGGCTGGTGGTGCTCGCCGGCCTGATCGCGATGACCGAGGCGGCGCTCGCAGCGGTCTCGCCGGCCCGTGCCGCGGAGCTGACCCGGGACGGTGCCCGCGGCGGGCGTGCTCTCCAGGCGGTCGCCGGTGACGTGGTCCGCCATCTGAACCTGCTGCTCCTGCTGCGTCTGCTGGCCGAGCTGACCGCCACCACGCTCGTCGCGCTGGTGGCTGTCGACACGTTCGGCGCGGGCTGGCGGGCGGCGCTGGTGACCGCCGGCGCGATGACAGTGGTGAGCTTCGTCGTGGTCGGTGTCGGCCCGCGGACGATCGGCCGCCAGCACGCGTACGCGGTCGGCCGCGCGGTCGCGCCGCTGGTGCGCTGGCTGGGCCGCGCGCTCAACCCGCTGGCCTCGCTGCTGATCCTGATCGGCAACGCGGTCACCCCCGGCAAGGGCTTCCGTGAGGGGCCGTTCGCGACCCAGGTGGAGCTGCGGGAGCTGGTCGACCTGGCCGAGCAGCGCGGCGTGGTGGAGCACGGCGAGCGTCAGATGATCCACTCGGTCTTCGCGCTCGGCGACACCATCGCCCGCGAGGTGATGGTTCCGCGTACCGAGATGGTGTGGATCGAGGAACGCAAGACGCTCGCGCAGGCGCTGGCGTTGTTCCTGCGCTCCGGGTTCTCCCGCATCCCGGTGATCGGCGAGAACGTCGACGACGTGCTCGGTGTGCTCTACCTCAAGGACCTGATCCGGCGGGTGCAGGGCGACCAGGCCGCCCGGCAGATGCCGGTGGCCGAGCTGATGCGCCCGGCCACGTTCGTGCCGGAGTCCAAGCCGGTGGACGACCTGCTCTCCGAGATGCAGGCGGCCCGCAACCACCTGGTCATCGTGGTCGACGAGTACGGCGGCACCGGCGGGCTGGTCACCATCGAGGACATCCTGGAGGAGATCGTCGGGGAGATCACCGACGAGTACGATGTCGAGCGCCCGCCGGTCGAGCACCTGCCGGACGGGGCCGTGCGGGTGACCGCGCGGCTGCCGGTGGAGAATCTGGGCGAGCTGTTCGACACCGAGCTGCCCACCGACGAGGTGGAGACGGTCGGTGGCCTGCTCGCCCAGGCGCTCGGCCGGGTGCCCATCCCGGGCGCCGAGGCCGAGGTGGCCGGCCTGCGGCTGGTGGCCGAGGGCACGACCGGCCGGCGCAACCGGATAGACACGGTTCTGGTGAGCCGGGTCGACCGGGGTGACGCGCCGGAGGGCACCAACCGAAGCGATCCGCCCGATTCCCGTGGCGACAACAACCGTTCCGAGGAGAGGCAACCCGCCGATGCCTGAGTCACCCGCCGTACCGGCCGCCATGCCCACCCCCGCCGACCCGGCCGAGCTGAGCGCCGAGGACGCCAAGCTGGTCGTCCTGGCCCGGGGGGCGCGGAGCCGGGTGGCGGCCGTGGAGGGCGCCGCGGTCCGCGACCAGGACGGCCGGACGTACGCGGCGGCGAGCGTGGCGCTGCCGTCGCTGACCCTGACCGCGCTCCAGCTCGCTGTCGCCTCGGCGGTGGCGGCGGGCGCGAGCCGGCTGGAGGCCGCTGTGGTGGTGACCGAGGCGTCGACGCTGGACGGGGCCGGGCACGCCGCGGTGCGTGACCTCTCCGCCGACGCGCCGGTCCACGTGGCCGCGCCGGACGGCACCGTCCTCGGCACGGTGGTCGAGTGACCACCCCCGAGGCGCGCCCCTACCGGGCCGGTTTCGCCTGTTTCGTCGGGCGGCCGAACGCCGGCAAGTCGACGCTCACCAACGCGATCGTCGGCACCAAGATCGCGATCACCTCGAACAAGCCGCAGACCACCCGGCACATCATCCGGGCGGTGCTGCACCGGCCGGACTCGCAGCTCGTACTCGTCGACACCCCGGGTCTGCACCGGCCCCGCACGCTGCTCGGCGAGCGCCTCAACGACCTGGTCCGGGAGACCTGGAGCGAGGTCGACGTGATCGGCCTGTGCGTACCGGCGAACGAGCCGGTCGGCCGGGGTGACCGCTTCATCACCGGCGAGCTGGCCAGCCTCAAGGCAACAGTGCTGGCTGTGGTCACCAAGACCGACCTGGTCGACAAGAAGCGGCTGGCCGAGCAGTTGCTCGCGGTGAGCGAGCTGGGCGAGTTCGCCGACGTGGTGCCGGTCAGCGCGGTCTCCGGCCATCAGGTCGACACGCTCGTCGACGTGATGACCGGCTACCTGCCGCCCTCGCCGCAGCTCTATCCGGACGACATGCTCACCGACGACCCGGAGCAGGTGCTCGTGGCGGAGCTGGTCCGCGAGGCGGCGCTGGAGGGCGTACGCGACGAGCTGCCGCACTCCATCGCCGTGGTGGTCGAGGAGATGATCCCGGAGGGCAACCTCACCAAGATCTACGCCGACGTGTACGTGGAGCGTTCGAGCCAGAAGGCCATCGTCATCGGCCATCGGGGCAGCCGCCTCAAGCACGTGGGCACCACCGCCCGGCGGCAGATCGAGGAGCTGCTCGGCACCCGGGTCTACCTCGACCTGCACGTACGGGTGGCGAAGGACTGGCAGCGCGACCCGAAGCAGTTGCGCAAGCTGGGCTTCTGACAGGCGGCCGGGGCGGGCCCCGGGGGTCGGTGATCAGGATCAGCCAGACCTATGGGACATCTCACTTTCCATAGGTGTTCTTGGCTGTTTCACAGCGTCCCGGAGCAGGGTAGGGACCATTGTCTCTGCCCCCGGACCCGCCGTGAGCTGATGCGAAACCGCTATCTGGACCTGCTCCGCTTCCTGGCCATCCTGCGAGTCGTCACCTACCACGTCACCGGCTACGCCACGCTCACGCTGGTGTTTCCGGCGATGTCGGTGATGTTCGCCCTGGCCGGGTCGCTGATGGCGGCGTCACTCGACCGCAGCGGGGTACGCGCGGTCGGGCGCCGGCTGCGCCGCCTCCTGCCGTCGCTGTGGGTGGTGGCCGCGGTCTTCGTGCCGGCCATGCTGCTCACCGGGCTGACGTTCAGCCCGAAGGTGCTGCTCTGGCTCTTCCCGATCAGCGACCCGCCGGCCAACTACTGGGGTGGGCTGGCGCTCAGCCCCATCTGGTACCTGCGGGACTACCTGTGGTTCGTGCTCGCCTCGCCGTTCGTGCTCTGGCTGTTCCGCCGGGCGCCGCTGCCCACGCTCGCCGCCCCGTACCTGCTGCTGGTCGCGATCGAGATCGGCGTCCTGGCGAACCCGCCGACGGTGCTGCGCGAGTTCGGCCTCTACTTCGGCGCCTGGCTGCTCGGCTTCGCCCACCACGACGGGCTGCTGCGCCGGATGCGCAACCGGGTGCTGCTGCCGGTGGCCGCCGCGGTCGGCGCCGCCGGGCTGGCCTGGATCGTCACCCATCCGGGCCCGCGCGGATTCGACATCAACGACATCCCGCTGGGCAACGCGCTCTGGTCGGCCGCGTTCATCCTGGTGGCGATCGGCCGGGCCCCGGCCGGGGTGACCTGGGTCGACCGCGTGCCGGCGCTCGGCCGGGCGGTGACGGTGGTGAACCGGCGTGCGCTGACGATCTACCTCTGGCACATGCCGTTCGTGGTGCTCCTCACCCCGCTCGTCGGCCTGGTCGGCTGGTCGCCGCGCGACCCGGTGGGCCTGTGGCTGCGGGTGGGGCTGGTCTTCGCGCTCGTCGGCTTGGTGACGCTTCTGGTCGGCTGGGCCGAGGACGTCGCAGCCCGGCGTACCCCCGAACTGGTCCCCGGCAGGCCGCGGCGGACCGTGGCCGACCGGGCGGCGGCCGCCCCGGCCAGCCCGGCGCCCGCCGGGGCGGAGGACGCGTTGGTGAGCGTCGGGGCGCGGGTGCCGGCGCCGCGCCGCCCGGCCGAGGACCCCGGCCGGGGCGACGGCGTCCGGGCGGCCCGGCGGGACACGCCCGGCGGCGACTGAGCGGCCACCGGGCGCGGCCCGCCCAGGTGCGCCGTCCGCTCAGCGGGTGCTGACCGTGACGTTGCCGCTGGTGGCGGACGCTTCGAGCTGCACCGACGCGGTCGGGTCGTCGGTGACGCGCACGTCGGTGTCGCCGGACGTCGCGGTGGCGCGCACCCGGTAGCGGCCCGCCGGCACGGCCAGGTCCACGTCTCCGCTCGTGGCGTGCACCCGGGCCGGTGCCGGCTGGTCCAGCTCGACGACGATGTTGCCGGACGTGGTCTCGGCGTCGATCGCGGAGGCGAGCCGGCGGGCCTCGATGTCACCGGAGCGGGCACGCAGCCGCACCGGGCCGGCCGCCTCGACGACCCGGATGTTGCCCGACGTGGTGGAGGCGCGGACCTCGCCGGTGGCGCCCCTGATGGTCAGGTCGCCGGAGCTGAGCGTGAACTCCACCGCGCCGACGTCGCTGAGGTCGACGTTGCCCGAGCCGGTGCCGCCGCGCACCACCACGCCGGGCGGCGCGGTCACCTCCCAGGAGATGCTGCACCGGTGCCCGCAGTCGGTGGGCAGGACGAGTTCGTCGCCCTTGATCTCGTACCGGCTGGTCGGCTCGTCGCCCTGGTAGCGGACCACGCGCTTGATGCGTACCTGGTCGGCGGGGCCGTTCGCCCGGACCACGACGTCGCCGGCGCCGTCGTCGTCCACCGTGATCTTCGTGATCTTCGTCCGCTCGGTCTGGTCGAAGTCGAGGCGGCGGAACGAGAGGGTGTCACACCCGGCGAGGACGATGAGGGTGGTGGCCGCGGTGGCGGCCACCACGCCACGTAGCCGGAAAGCGCCACGTAGCCGGAAAGCGCTGCGTAGCCGGGGAGCGGTGCGGAGCGAAGCCATGGCCAGCACACTAGGTCCGGCCCGACGCCCGGCACATCGGGGATCGCCCGACCGTCCACCCCGAGCCGACCCTGAGATCGCACCCGGAGGGAGAATGGCCTGATGGCCGGGTACCGCCGACAGCTCTACCGCGACGACGCGGTGGTGCTGCGTGTGCAGAAGCTGGGCGAGTCCGACCGCATCATCACGCTGTTCACCCGCCGGCACGGGCGGCTGCGCGCGGTCGCCCGGGGCGTGCGGCGCACCACGAGCCGGTTCGGCGCGCGGCTGGAGCCGTTCGGGCACGTCGACCTCCAGCTCGCCGGTGATCCCAAGGGCAACCAGGGCAGCTCGCTGCACACCGTCAGCCAGGTCGAGGCGATCGAGCTGTACGGCAAGCGGTTCCTCGGCGACTACCCCCGCTACACGGCGGCCAGTGCGATCGCCGAGACCGCCGAGCGACTCACCCCGGTCGAGCGCGAGCCGTCGCTGCGGCTGTTCCAGCTCACCCTCGGCGCGATGAAGTCGCTGGCCCGGGGCGAACACGCCACCACGCTCGTGCTCGACGCGTACCTGCTGCGCGGCATGGCGTTCGCCGGCTGGGCGCCGGCGCTCGCCGCCTGCGCGGTGTGCGGCGAGCCGGGCCGGCACCGCGCGTTCTCCGTACCGGCCGGCGGCGCCGTCTGCCCGGACTGCCGGCCCCCCGGCGCCGCCCACCCCGCGCCCGCCACGCTGGAGCTGATGTCCGCGCTGACCTCCGGCGACTGGGGGTACGCCGACGCCGCAGAGACCGGCGTACGCCGGGAGTGCAGCGGACTGGTCGCGGCGCACCTCCAGTGGCATCTGGAGCGCGCGCTACGCTCGCTGCCGCTGGTCGACCGGGGTGCCCCGGCGGCCGGCGCGGTCCCGTCGCCCGGCGGCGCGGGGCCGGATGTGGTCCCGCCGCGCTCCGGCGCCGGGCCCGTCGCCGGAGTGAACAGGGAGATGACCGAGTGATCCGATCGACGAGGGCGACCCGCCGCGAGCCGGTGCCGCCGACCCCGCACCCCTCCGGCGCCCGTCCGCCGGCGCTGCCGCCCGCCGCGGTGCCCCGGCACGTCGCCATCGTGATGGACGGCAACGGCCGCTGGGCCAAGGAGCGCGGGCTGCCCCGCACCAAGGGGCACGAGCAGGGCGAGCACAGCCTGTTCGACGCCGTCGAGGGCGCGATCGAGATGGGGATCCCCTACCTGTCGGCGTACGCGTTCTCCACCGAGAACTGGCGGCGCTCGCCGGACGAGGTCCGCTTCCTGATGGGCTTCAACAGGGACGTCATCCGCCGCCGCCGCGACCAGCTCGTCGACCTGGGCGTCCGGGTGGTCTGGTCGGGCCGTGCCGGCCGGCTGTGGAAGAGCGTCATCTCCGAGTTGCAGACCGCCGAGGAGATGTCGCGCGGCAACTCGACGCTGACGCTGCAGTTCTGCGTCAACTACGGCGGCCAGGCGGAGATCGCCGACGCCGCCGCCGGGATCGCCCGCGACGTCGCGGCCGGCAGGCTCGACCCGGCCAAGGTGAACGAGAAGACGGTGGCGCGCTACCTCTACCACCCCGAGGTGCCCGAGGTCGACCTGTTCCTGCGCCCCTCCGGCGAGCAGCGCATCTCCAACTTCCTGCTCTGGCAGACCGCGTACGCCGAGCTGGTCTACCTGGACACGCTCTGGCCCGACTTCGACCGCCGTCACCTCTGGTACGCCTGCGAGCTGTACGCCCAGCGCGACCGCCGCTTCGGCGGCGCCCTGCCCAACCCGGTCGCCCCGGGCGCCTGAGGTCACGCTTACCGACGGGCCGCGCTGGGTACCGATACCTCCAGACAGCAAACGCGGAGGTGAACCACATGATTCAGAAGCGGATCGCGCAGTGGGCGGTCATGGCGGTCGCCGTGCCGCTGGCGGCGGCCGGCGCGCGCCGGCTCAGCCACACCCTGGAGGCCCGTCGTGGCCCGTCCGGGGTGAGCCGTCTGCTGACCAAGGGCGCCGACCTGATCCGGCCGCAGAAGGCCAGGCGTCGCCGGTTCTTCTGACCGCGCCGTCCGGCCCGACCGTGACGCCCCGCATCCGGCTTTCCCGCCGGGCGCGGGGCGTTCCGCTCTACGATCGGCGCAGGGCGCGCCGCCGGGTGCGCGCCCACCACGGGGGTGGAGGATGCGCGATCTCCGGTACGAGATGACTGCTGCCCTGGCCGCCGCCGACCTGGTGGAGCCGGCCCGCCGGGACGCGGTGGCCGCACTGTGCGCCGACGTCGCCCAGCGGTGGTGCGCCGACCTCGGGCACACCCCGGCGGTCCGCTCCGGTGAGATCGGCGAACTGGCGTCGGGTGAGCCGGCCGCCGGCTGGGCGCCCGACCCGGACGGTCAGCGGGCCTGGTGAACCGTCCGGCGGGGCTGTCTGCGCGGCTCACGCCTCCACTTCGGAGCGGTCGCCCGCCCAGAGCGTGTGGAACGAGCCGGCCCGGTCCACCCGGTGGTAGGTGTGCGCTCCGAAGTCGTCCCGCAGGCCCTGGATCAGCGCGGCCGGCAGCCGCTGCGCCCGCAGCGCGTCGAAGTAGGCCAGCGACGACCCGAAGGCCGGGGCCGGCACGCCCGCCCGGGCCGCGTCGGCCACCACCCGTCGCCAGGCCGGTACGCCGTCGCTGACCCGCTCGGCGAACCACGGCGCGACGAGCAGCGTCGACAGGTCCGGCTCCGCGTCGTACGCCTCCCGGATCCGGTCCAGGAAACCGGCCCGGATGATGCAGCCGCCCCGCCAGATGGTGGCCGTACCGCCCAGGTCGATGTCCCAGTCGTACTCCCGGCTGCCGGCCCGGATGTGGTCGAACCCCTGCGCGTACGCGACGATCTTGCTGGCGAGCAGTGCGCGGCGCACGTCCTCGACGAACGCGTCCCGGTCGTCCACCTGCCACTTCTCACCCGCGTCGGCGAACACCCGGCGGGCTGCCTCGCGCTGGTCGGCGTGCCCGGACAGCGACCGCGCGAATGTGGCCTCGGCGATGCCGGTGATCGGGATGCCGAGGTCGAGCGCGCTCTGCACGGTCCAGCGGCCGGTGCCCTTCTGCTCGGCCTGGTCGAGCACGATGTCCACGAACGCCTGGCCGGTGGCCGCGTCGGTGTGGCCGAGCACGTCGGCGGTGATCTCGATGAGGAACGACCCCAGCTCGCCGCCGTTCCACTCCCGGAAGATCTCCGCGATCTCCGCCGGGCTCGCCGACAGACCGGCCCGCAACAGGTCGTACGCCTCGGCGATGAGCTGCATGTCGGCGTACTCGATGCCGTTGTGGACCATCTTCACGAAGTGGCCCGCGCCGTCCGGCCCGATGTGCCGGCAGCAGGGCTCACCGTCCACCTGCGCGGCGATCTTCTCGAAGATCGGCCCGAGCTTGCGGTACGACTCGGCCGACCCGCCGGGCATGATGCTCGGACCGAGCAGCGCGCCCTCCTCGCCGCCGGACACTCCGGTGCCGACGAAGTGCAGCCCGTGCGCGCGCAGCGCCTCCTCCCGGCGGCGGGTGTCGGCGAAGTGCGCGTTGCCGCAGTCGACGACGATGTCGCCCTCCTCCAGCAGCGGGACCAGTTCGTCGATCACCGCGTCGGTGGGCGCGCCGGCCTTCACCATCACGATCACCGCGCGGGGCCGCTCCAGCGAGCCGACGAAGTCCGCGAGCGACTCCGACGGCACGAACGTGCCCTCGTCGCCGTGCTCGGCGACCAGGCTCCGGGTACGTTCCGGCGACCGGTTGTGCACCGCCACGGCGAAGCCGTTGCGGGCCAGGTTCCGGGCCAGGTTGCGGCCCATCACCGCCAGACCGGTGACCCCGATCTGCGCCGTCGCCTGCTCTGCCATGCGTACCGCCACCTCTCGTTCGTGCTGCCGTTCTGCGACCGTATCGCGGTCGCCGGGGGAGCGGGCCGGGACGTCGACAGGGCGTGATCGCCGGGTGGCCGTGCGTCTCGCGCGGGCGCGTTCGCGTTCTCTCCCGGTAAATCGGGTGCGGGTCTCCGGGCGGCGGGATAGCGTTGCCGCATGCGTAAGTGACGCCCCACCTCCGAGCCCGGTCCACCGCCGCCAGTGCCGTGGACCCGTCCTGCTCCGGGCGTCCGCATTCCTTCCCCGCCACCGTCGGTCGCGGTGTCTGTCGTGATCGGAACGCACCGGAGCCCCCGCTCGGCGCGTCCCGGTCGGCGCGCCCGCACGACAGGAGGCCCGCGAATGCCCGCGAAGCGCAATCCGAAGAAGTCCCGCAAGCAGTCGTCGCCGCAGGTGACCCCGCCGAAGCTCGACGCGCTCACGGTGACGCCACCCGCGGTGGTGCTCCCCACGGAGCCGGTGGCGTCCGCCGTGCCCCCGGACACGGTGCCGCCCTCGGAGTCCCTGGAGACCCCGGTCCTGCCGGGCGCATCCGCGACGCCGCCCCGGTCCGGCCCACCGGCAGGGCGGCAGGCCCGGATCACCGGGCGTAGTCAGCGCGCCGGCCAGACCCGGTTCTACGCCTTCCGCCGCAGCTGACCGACAGCCCTTTCCCGGTCAGCCGCTCACCGGGCAGGCCCCTCATCGGGGGCCTGCCCGGGCGTCCCCCGGAGATCTTGGACGATTCCGGCCCCTAGAGGCGCCATCCCGTACCAAGATCTCCCCCAGCCCCGTCGATCATGAAGTTGGCGGCGACAAAACGGGCAACCGGTGCCGTCAACTTCATGATCAACGGGGCGAGGGTGGGCGGGGCGAGGGCGGGCGGGGGAGGGCGGCGGGGACGGGGAGGCGGGGCGGGCCCGGGGTCAGCCGATCAAGGGGCGGAAGGTGCCCAGGGCGATGCTTGTGGCCAGGGCACCGCCGGCCAGCAGCGCGGCGCCCGCCACGAGCAGGGCGTCGGCGCGGGTGAAGCGCTGCGGGCGGGCCACGGTGCGCGGCGGACCCGCGTCGAAGCCCCGGGCGTCCATCGCCACGGCCAGCCGGGTACCCCGCCGGATCGCGCCCACCAGCAGCGTGAACGCGGTGGACGCGAACAGCCGCAGCTTCGCCACCGGGTTGCGGCCGGCGTCCACGCCGCGGGCCCGGCGGGCCATGCTGATCATCCGCCACTCCTGTTCCAGCAGCGGCACCATCCGGAACGCGGCGAGCGCCCCGATGGCGAACCGGGCGGGCGTCTTCGCGTTCTGGATCAACGCGTCGGCCAGGTCCGTCGGGTCGGTGGTGGCGAACACGACGATGCCGGGCAGCGCCACGGCGAGCATCCGCAGCACCAGGCCCAGCGCGGTGACGAGAACGCCCTCGGTGACCAGGACCGGACCGGCCTCGACCAGCACCCGGCCGGAGCGGTCGGCCGCGAAGAGCACCAGCGTGATCAGGATGCCGGCGGCACCGGCGAGCAGCGGCCAGGCCCGGCGGGCCAGCACCCGGTAGCGGACCCCGAACAGCGGCAGCACCGCGAGTTCGACGGCGATGGCGATGGCCGGTGCGACCGGGTCGAGCGTCGCCACCAGGATCAGCGTGAAGACCACAGCGGCGGCCAGCTTCGCCACCGGGTTGCGCCGGGCCAGCGGGGCGCCGGGTGCGGCGACCGGTTCGAGGCCGATCACGTGGCCACCCCGTCGGGGGAGCGGTGCAGGGTGAGCGTCGTGTCGGCCAGCGCGGCGACGAAGTCCTCGTCGTGGGTCACCGCGACCACGCCGTGCCCGGCGTCGCGCAGCTCGGCGAGCAGGTCGACCAGCTCCAGCCAGGTCCGCCGGTCCTGGCCGAACGTGGGCTCGTCGCAGATGAGCAGGCGGGGCGCGGTGGCCAGGGCCGTCGCCACACTCAGCCGCCGCGCCTCCCCACCGGAGAGGGTGTACGGGTTGGCGCCGGCCAGCCGGTCCAGCCGCAACCGGTGCAGCAGCTCGTCGACGGTGGCGGTCACCGCCGACTCGGGCCGGCCGGTGCGGCGCGGGCCGAGCGCCAGCTCGTCGCGGACCGTGGCGGTGACGAACTGGTGTTCCGGGTCCTGGAACACCGAACCGATCCGGCGTACCAGCGCGGGTGCCCGCCAGCGGTGCGGGGGAGTACGCGCGTCCCGCCCGGCGAGTTCCGCCGACGCGGTGACGGCGCCCGTGCCGGGCTTCAGCAGGCCACCCAGGAGCAGCGCCAGTGTGGACTTGCCGGCGCCGTTGGGGCCGAGGACGGCGAGCGCCTCGCCGGCGCGTACCCGGAGATCGGTGGGGTCGAGCCGGGGCGGCAGGCCGAGCCGCTTCGCGGTGAGCAGCACGTCGCCGGGCGGCGTGGTGGCGTGCCGGGGTGGCGCGACGTGGCCGGGTACCCAGACCCCGGCGGCGGCCAGCGCGTCGCCGTGCGCGGCGAAGACCGCCTCGGGCGGCCCGTCGGCGCGCACCCCGCCGCCGGGTTCCAGCACGACGACGCGGTCGACCAGCGGCAGTGCCTCGGTGACCCGGTGCTCGACCAGGACCATCGTGGTGTCCGGGTCGAGCGCGTTCGCGACGGCGCGGCGGATCAGGGTGGCGCCGGCCGGGTCGAGGTTGGCGGTGGGCTCGTCGAGCAGCAGCAGCCCGGGGCGCAGCGCGAGCGTGCCGGCCAGCGCCAGCCGCTGCTGCTCGCCGCCGCTGAGCGCTGCGGTGGGGCGGTCCCTGTCGTACGGGAAGCCGACCCGGTGCAGCGCCTCGTCGACGCGGGGCCAGATCTCCCCGGCGGGTACGCCACGGTTCTCCAGCCCGAACGCCACGTCGTCGCCGGAGCGGGCCATCACGAGCTGGGTCTCCGGGTCCTGGAAGACGATGCCGACGCGCTCGCGGGCCTTGCGCGGGTCCAGCCCGTCGATCTCGACGGTGCCCTCCTGTTCGCCGGAGTCCTCCGGCAGCAGCCCGGCCAGCGCGGCCAGCAGCGTGCTCTTACCGGCGCCGGAGGGTCCGAGCAGCAGCACCCGCTCGCCGCTCTCCACGCGCAGATCCACCCCGCGCAGAGCCCAGCGTTTCCGTCCCCCGTGCCGCCACCCGAACCCCCGCAGCACCACCCCGCTCACCGCCCACCCACCCCCTCTTCTCCGTCGATCATGAGGTTGACGGCGATGACGGGTGCCGAAACGGCCGCCAACTTCATGATCGACACGATGGAGGCGTCAGACCAGGGCTCGGTCGCGGCCGGCGGGGAAGCGGTCCAGGACGCCGGTGTTCGCCAGCGCGCGGGTGAGGACGTGCGCGCCGAGACCGGCGACGATCGTGGCGCTGACGATCGTGATCAGCGCGTACGGGAGGCGGTAGGAGGCGAAGTCGAACGCCTTGTTCCAGTAGACGAAGTCGAAGATCGCCGCGCCGAGGCCGGTCAGCGCGCCGGCCAGCACCGCCACCGGCAGGCGGAACGAGCGGTACCGGAACGCGGCGAAGGCCAGCTCGGCGCCGATGCCCTGCATCAGCCCTTGGAGGATCACGATGCTCGCCCACTGGCTGCCCAGCAGGGCGGAGATGATCGCGGCCACCGTCTCGCAGTACAGCGCGGCGCCCGGCTTGCGGATGATCAGGCCGGCGAGCACCGCCGGGATCAGCCACACGCCGTAGAGCACGGCCTGGGCCGGCGGGAAGAACGCGAACGCCGCGTCGGTGGCGCTCCAGAGCAGGCCCCAGGCCCAGAAGACGACGCCGAAGGCGACGGCGATGACCGAGGCGACGACGATGTCGACGGTACGCCAGCGGTTGCTGTCGGTGTGGTTCACGGTTGGCTCCCAGTTCGTCGAGGTGAACCAGGAGAAGACGCACGCCGCGCCCGGTGGTCACCGGACGGCGACGCGGCTGGAGGTCGACCGAACTCCCTGCGCTGGCATTACCCAGATCAGGTTCGAGGGTCTGCGGGCACCGGCCCGCACTCTCAGCGCTGTGCGCTCCCCTGTCGGATGTGAAGTTGTCTCGTCGCAGACGCTAGCACCGACCACGGGCCCCGGCCCAGCAGGGCGAGTGTCGGTATGGTGGCGATCATGCTGGTGGATGCGCGGGGACTGACGTTCGAGGTACGCGCCGGCGGCCCCGAGGACGGTGACCCGGTCCTGTTGCTGCACGGCTTCCCGCAGCACTCCGGTGAGTGGGACGCGGTCACGCCCGCGCTGCACGCCGCCGGGCTGCGCACGTACGCGCTCGACCAGCGCGGCTACTCGCCCGGCGCGCGTCCGGCCGACGTCGGGGCGTACCGGATTCCGGAGCTGGTGGCCGACGCGGCCGCGGTGCTCGACGCACTCGGGGTGACCGGCGCGCACGTGGTCGGCCACGACTGGGGCGCGATCGTGGCGTGGGGGCTGGCGGCGGCGCACCCGGAGCGGGTGCGGACGCTGACCGCGGTGTCGGTGCCGCACCCGGCCGCGATGGGCCACGCGCTCGCCACCGACCCGCGGCAGAAGGCCAAGTCCGCCTACATCGCGTTGTTCCGCAAGCCCGGTACGGCGGAGAAGGTGCTGCTGGCGTGGAACGGCGCCACGCTGCGCAAGCTGCTGAGCGGAGTGGGCGACGCCGACGTGGTGGCCCGGTACGCCGAGCCGATGCGCGAGCCGGGCGCGCTGACGGCGGCGCTGAACTGGTACCGCGCGATGACCGGTGCGGACATGAAGGCGGTCGCCCCGGTCGGGGTGCCGACCACGTTCGTGTGGAGCGACAAGGACGTGGCGATCGGCCGGACGGCCGCGCAGGCGTGCGCCGCGCACGTCACCGGTGACTACCGGTTCGTGACGCTGTCCGGCGTCAGCCACTGGATCCCGGACGAGGCGCCCGGCCCGCTGGCCGAGGCGATCCTCGCCCGATGCGCGGGAACGGAGGAGGCATGACGGTGAGCGCCGAGGCGTACCTGGCGGTGGTGACCGAGACGATCGGCCGGGTCGCCGCCGAGCAGCGGCAGAACGTGGCCGACGCGGCCGACCTGATCGCGGCGGCGCTGCGCGCCGACGGTGTGGTGCACGCGTTCGGCACCGGGCACTCCGAGGCGCTGGCCATGGAGATCGCCGGCCGGGCCGGCGGGCTGGTGCCCACCAACCGGATCGCGTTGCGTGACCTGGTGCTGATCGGCGGCGACCCGGCCGACGTGCTCGGCCCGAAGCTGGAACGCGACCCGGCGGTGGCGCACCGCCTCTACGAGCTGGCGCCGATCCGGCCGCAGGACGTGTTCGTGCTGGCCTCGAACTCGGGCGTGAACGGGGCGATGGTCGAGTTCGCGTCCATCGTGAAGGAACGCGGGCACGGCCTGGTGGCGATCACGTCGGCACAGCACTCGGCGCGGATGACCTCGCGGCACCCGTCCGGCCGCAAGCTGGCCGACTTCGCCGACGTGGTGCTGGACAACGGCGCCCCGTACGGCGACGCCACGCTGCCGCTGCCGGGCGGCGGCGCGGTCGGCGCGGTCTCCTCGATCACCGCGGCGCTGCTCGCCCAGCAGATCGTCGCCGAGGTGGTGGCCCGGCTGGTCGCGGCGGGGCAGCGCCCGCCGGTCTACCTGTCCGCGAACATCACCGGCGGCGACGAGCACAACGCCGAGCTGGAGGCACGGTACGCGGGCCGGATCCGCCGCGGTTCCTGAACCGGTTTCGTGATCATCCGTACGGGGCACAGGCGGTCCTGCCGGTGGGCGTTCACCCGCCGGCCGTGCCGTCTCCCGGGGAGGTCCGCGAGTGTCCAAGGAATCCGAGAAGCAGCGCTGGCAGCGCAACTTCGCCGATCTGTTGCAGGAGCTGCGGGTCGCGCAGACCGGCGTGCAGATTCTCTTCGCCTTCCTGCTGACGCTGCCGTTCAGCAACGGGTTCGGCCGGACCACGGAGTTCCAGCGCGACGTCTACATCGTGGCGCTGCTGACCGCCGCCGCGTCCGCCGCGATGATCATTTCTCCGGTCGCGTTCCACCGGGCGCTGTTCCGGCAGGGGCGTAAGCCGGAGCTGGTCCGGTTCGCCCACCGGATGGCCACCGGCGGCCTGTTCTTCATGCTGATCGCGATGGTCAGCTCGGTCCTGCTGGTCACCGACTTCGTGCTGGACCGGCCGATCGCGTTCCTGCTCAGCGCGCTCACCGGCCTCTGGTTCCTGATCTTCTGGGCCATCCTGCCGTTCAGCCGGCGCAACTGGGGTGAGGACGACATCGACGACGAGGACGACAACCCGCAGACGCTCACCGACTGACCGTCCGCCAAATCGGACGTGCACGCAGCGCTACCCCTGGGTAACACCCGGGGGTAGCGTCGTTTTCGTCGAACGCGTCGACGCAGCCGGACCGACGAGGAGGCAGCCGTGACCACGACACAGAACAGCCGGCCCGAGTCACCAGACGGCGCGGGGCCGCTGCCCGCCGAGGCGGGCCAGGTCTCCGAGAAGGAGGCCCGGCAGGTCGCCGAGGCCGCCCGCGAGTCGGCCTGGGACCGGCCCAGCTTCGGCAAGGAACTGTTCCTCGGCCGCTTCCGGCTCGACCTGATCGACCCGTGGCCCCGCCCCGATCCGGCCGAGGTGGCCCGCGCCGACGAGTTCCTCGGCTCGCTGCGCGCGTACCTGACGTCCGAGGTGGACGGCGAGGCGATCGAGCGGGACGCGCGCATCCCCGACGAGGTGTTCCACGGCCTGGCCGGGCTCGGCACGTTCGGCATGAAGATCGACCGTAAGTACGGCGGGCTGGGTCTGAGCAACCTGCACTACTGCCGGGCGCTGATGCTCGTCGGCTCGGTGAACCCGGCGGTCAGCGCGCTGCTCTCCGCGCACCAGTCGATCGGCGTGCCGCAGCCGCTGAAGATGTTCGGCACGCCCGAGCAGAAGGAACGGTTCCTGCCCCGGCTCGCCGCCGGTGAGGTCTCCGCGTTCCTGCTCACCGAGCCGGACGTCGGCTCCGACCCGGCCCGGCTCGCCACCACCGCCGAGCCGACCGCGGACGGCACCGGCTACCGGCTCAACGGGGTGAAGCTCTGGGCCACCAACGGCACGCTCGCCACGCTGCTGGTGGTGATGGCCCGGGTGCCGGCCGGCGAGGGGCGGCGCGGCGGCATCACCGCGTTCGTGGTGGAGGGCGACAGCGACGGCATCACCGTGGAGCGGCGCAACTCCTTCGTCGGGTTGCGCGGCCTGGAGAACAGCCTCACCCGGTTCCACGACGTGTTCGTGCCGAAGGAGAACGTGATCGGCGGTGAGGGCAAGGGCCTCAAGATCGCGCTGACCACGTTGAACACCGGCCGGCTCTCGCTGCCTGCCATGTGCGTCGGAGCCGGGAAGTGGGCGCTCAACGTGGCCCGCGAGTGGGCGGCGGACCGGGTCCAGTGGGGCCGCCCGGTGGGCGAGCACGAGGCGGTGGCAAAGAAGCTGGCCTTCATCGCCGCCACCACGTACGGCATGGAGTCCATGCTCGACCTGTCCTGCATGCTCGCCGACGACGACCGCAACGACATCCGGATCGAGGCGGCGCTGGTCAAGCTCTATGCCAGCGAGATGGCCTGGCGGATCGCCGACGAGCTGATCCAGATCCGCGGTGGCCGCGGCTACGAGACGGCCGACTCGCTCGCAGCCCGGGGGGAACGGCCGGCCGCTGTCGAGCAGCTCCTGCGCGACCTGCGGATCAACCGGATCTTCGAGGGCTCCACCGAGATCATGCACCTGCTGATCGCCCGCGAGGCGGTCGACGCGCACCTGTCCGTCGCGGGCGACATCATCGACCCCGACGCCGGGCTGGGCCGCAAGGCGAAGGCGGGCGCGCGGGCCGGCGCCTTCTACGCGAGGTGGCTGCCCACGCTCGCCGTCGGCAAGGGGCAGACGCCCGGGGCGTACCAGGAGTTCGGGCCGCTGGCCGGGCACCTGCGCCACGTCGAGCGGTCCTCCCGCAAGCTGGCCCGGTCGACGTTCTACGCGATGTCCCGCTGGCAGGGGAAGATGGAGCGCAAGCAGGCGTTCCTCGGCCGGGTGGTGGACATCGGCGCGGAGCTGTTCGCGATGAGCGCGGTCTGCGTCCGGGCCTACGCCGAGCGGGACGCGCACCCGGAGAACGTCGAGCTGGCCGACCTGTTCTGCCGTCAGGCGCGGCTGCGCGTCGACGAGCTGTTCACCGGCCTGTGGTCGAACACCGACTCGGTCGACGTGGCCGCCGCCAAGCGGATCGTCGCCGGCCGGTACGCCTCGGTGGAGGAGGGTGTCGTCACCCCGCCCGCCGACCTGCCCTGGGTGGCCCGCTGGGAGCCGGGGCCGTCCACCGAGCAGGACGTACGCCGTCGCATCCCGCCCGCCGGCTGACCGGACCACCAGGCGGCCGTGCCGCCCGGACGGCCGCCGAGCGCGGCCGCCGGGCGGTCAGCGCGCGATCGCCCAGGCCAGGATGCCGGCCAGGATCAGGCCGTTGAGGCCGGCCAGCACCAGGTACGCCGACGGCGAGATCTTGCGGCCCTTGCGGACGAAACTCACCAGCACGCCGGCGTACCCCAGCAGCAGCACGGCGACGACGATCAGGAAGTACAGCACCGGCACACCTTACCGGCCGCCACGCAGCCCCAGTTCGCGCAGCTCCAGCGCGGCGAGCGCGTCGACAGTCGCGTCGTCGCCGCGCCGCCACGCCTCGGCGACGTCGGGCGCGATCCGGGTCAGCTTCGACAGCGGCTGACCGGCCAGCGCGCGCAGCGCCAGCAGGTCCCGGCCGGCCGGGACGCCCGCCAGTGCCTTCGCCGCGCCGGCCCGGCGCATCCAGCGCAGGCGCAGCGGCAGCCAGCCGAACAGCACCAGGCCGAGCGGGAACACCAGCACCGCGACGGTCAGCCCGAGCGCGAGCTGCCCGACCAGCTCCTGCTGGTCGCGGCCCGCCTCGGCGACCGAGCGGGCGGCGTCGGCGGCCCGGGTGAACGGCGCGGTCAGCTCGTCGCCGACGATCGGCACCCGGCCGACCTTGCCGCCGGCGTCGGCCAGGTTGTCGGCGAGTCCGCCGCCGGCCCCCTCCAGCTTCTGCCCCGGTACGGCGAGCTTCTCGACCACGTCGTGCAGCCACAGCGCGAAGCGGATCGCCGCGTACACCCAGACGACCACGAGCAGGTCGGTGAGGAACTGGCGGACGGCGGTGGGAAAACGGTCGGCGTAGATCTTCACGCCGGACAGCGTCCCACGGCAGGGGCGCGTCGGCACGTGGCCGATTTCCCGCTCAGTGCGACCCTTCACCGGCGTGACTGACCGCGTCCGCCACGATGTGCGCGACGTGGTCGTCGACCAGCGCGTACGCGATCTCCCGGCCGCGCCGCGACCCGCGCACCACCCCGGCGCCCCGCAGCACCCGCAGGTGCTGGGAGACCAGCGGCTGCGGCGCGCCGAGCTTCTCGACCAGCTCGTGCACGCAGCGTTCGCCCTCGGCCAGCTCGCTGACGATCGCGAGCCGGATCGGGGCCGAGAGCGCGCGCAGCAGGTCACCCGCACCCTCGAAGGCGTCGTACCCGTTCGTGCCGGTCACCCTGTAACGGTAACCAATCCCAGCTGCGCCGGCGGGTAGGGCCTCACCGCAGCAGCACCTCGTGCTCGACCGGCTCGGACGGGGGCGTGGCCCGGTCGGCCCGCACCCGCCGCCGCAGCGCCCGCAGACCGGCCGCCGCCAGCGCGACCAGCAGGAACGAGCCGATCGCCACGAGCACCACCGATGCGCCGGGCGCGGTGTCGGCGGTCGCGGCCACCCAGACCCCGGTGCCGGCGGCGAACAGGCCCAGCGCCATGGCCGCCGTCATGGTGGAGCGGAAGCCCCGGGTCACCTGCTGCGCGGTCGCCACCGGCACCACCATCAGCGCGCTGATCAGCAGCACCCCGACCGCCCGCATGGCGATGGTCACCGTGACCGCGGTGCCGACCGCGATGAGCAGGTTCAGCGCCCGCACCGGCAGGCCGGACACCCGGGCGTACTCCTCGTCGTGGCAGACCGCGAACAGCGCCTGGCGCAGCACCAGCATGGTCACCAGCAGCACCGCGCCGAGCACCCCGATGGTGATCAGGTCGGTGCGGGAGGTGGTGGTCAGCGACCCGAACAGGTACGCGTTGAGCGACCCGCTGCTGGCGTCGGACAGCCCGACCAGCATCACGCCACCGGCGATGCCGCCGTAGAACAGCAACGCCAGCGCCAGGTCGCCGGAGGTGCGCCCGTACGCGCGGACCAGCTCGATCACGACCGCGCCGAGCGTCGCGGCGATCACCGCCACCAGCACGGGGGAGCGGTTGAGCAGCAGTCCCGCGCCGACGCCGGTGAGCGCCACGTGCCCGAGCCCGTCACCGATCAACGCCAGCCGGCGCTGCACCAGGTAGATGCCGAGCGCCGGGGCGGCCAGCCCGATGATCAGCGCGCCGACCAGGGCGCGGAGCATGAAGTCGTACTGAAAGAGATCCATCTCAGATGCCTGTCCAGAGCCGGGCGGGCTCCTCGTCGCAGTGCGGGTGCACGTGCTCGTGGTCCGGGTCGGCGTGGTGGCCGGCCGGTTCGGGCACCGCGCCGTCGTGGGCGATCCCGCCCTGGTGCACCACCACGGCCCGGCTGATCAGCGGGCGCAGCGGGCCCAGCTCGTGCGCGACGAGCAGGACCGTGCCGCCGCCGTCGCGGAACGCGCGCAGCGCCCCGGCGAACGCCTCCTGGCTCGCAGCGTCCACCCCGGCGGTCGGCTCGTCCAGCACCAGCAGCTCCGGCCCGCCGGCCAGCGCGCGGGCGATCAGGGTGCGCTGCTGCTGGCCGCCGGAGAGCGTGGACACCGGCTCACCGGCCCGGTCGGCGAGCCCGACCGCGTCCAGTGCCGCCGCCACCGCCTCCCGGTCCGCCCGCCCGGAGGGACGCAGCACGCCCCGGCGGGCCAGCCGCCCGGACGCCACCACCTCGCGCACGGTGGCTGGTACTCCGCTGCCCGCGCCGAGCCGCTGCGGCACGTACCCGATGCGGTGCCACTGCCGGAAGCGGCGCTGCGGCGTGCCGAACAGGGCGACCGACCCGGCGCCGACCGGCACCAGGCCGAGCGCGGCGCGCACGAGCGTCGACTTGCCGGAGCCGTTGGCGCCGAGCACGGCGACCACCTCGCCGGCGGTCACTGTCAACGAGACGTCCCGCAGCACCGGGCGGCCGTCGTAGCCGACTGTGGCGTGCGCGATCTCGATCACGGGTGAGGTCATGAACAGTCCAGAGCGGTTCGCAGGGTCTGCAGGTTGGTGCGCATCGCGGAGAGGTAGTCGCCGTCGGCGGGCGGGCCCTCCAGCGGGTCCAGGACGGCCGTCTTCGCCCCGACCTCACGCGCGATCGTCTCGGCGACCTTCGGGCTGACCAGGGTCTCGAAGAAGATCGTGCCGGCCTGGTGCTCCCGGGCCTCCTCGGCGACCTCGGCGAGGCGCTTCGGGGACGGCTCGGACTCCGGGGTGAGCCCGCTGATGCCGATCTGTTCCAGCTGGTAGCGCTCGGTCAGGTAGCCGAACGCGGTGTGGCTGGTGACGATCTCCCGGCGCTGGCAGGTGCGCAGGCCGTCGGCGTACTCGGTGTCCAGCTTCGTCAGCTCGGTGCGCAGCGCGCCGGCGCGGGCGGTGTAGTCGGCGGCGTGGTCCGGGTCGGCCTTGCCGAGGCGCTCGGCGAGCTTGTCGCCGATGGTGGCCAGCCGGGTCGGGTCGAGCCAGACGTGCGGGTCCTTGCCGCCGCCCTCCTCGGCGTGCCCGGCCTCGCCCTCGTGATCGTGGTCGTGGCCACCGGCGGCCGCGTCCCGCAGCGGCGTCACGCCCGCCACGTCGAACGCGCGGTCGCCGCCGTTCTGCTCCACCGCCTCGTCCACCGCCGGCTGGAAGCCGCTGAGGTAGACGACCACGTCGGCGTCGACGACCTGGCCGACCTGCCGCGGGTTGAGTTCCAGGTCGTGCGGCTCGGCGCCGGGCTTGGTCAGGTTGCTGACCGCGACCGTGTCGCCGCCGATCCGCTCGGCCAGGAACTGGAGCGGGTAGAACGCGGCCACCACGTCGACCCTGCCCGGCTCGCTCGCGCCGCCTGTGCCGTCCGCGCAGGCGGTCAGGCCGGCGGCGGCGAGCAGGGCGGCGGCTGCGGCGGTCAGGATACGGCGAGGTGTACGAACGGTCATGGGCTCAACTGTCCGCGACAACGAAAACTATTGTCAAAAACGCATGATTGCATGTCAGCGCAGGTCAGCTCGGTTCTGCTTGCCCGAGTCAGCCGACCATGAGCTTCGCCAGCGCCACCGCGATCAACAAGGTGAGCATCACCAGCCGGAGCATCCGGGTCGCCGGGGCCTGCACCGGCCAGGTGACCGACATCAGCCAGACCAGCACGCCGGCCAGCACGAGCAGCAGGACGCCGCCCGCCGGGCCGGGCGCGAAGAGGCCGACAAGCACCAGGGCCAGCGCGGCCAGGAACACCGCCGTCGGGTTGAGCCGTGCCAACCGGGACAGCACAGGACTCTGCGTACGCTGCATGCCACAAACTCTACGAGGAGGAACCCCGTGCTGGTCACCAACCGCTTCGTGGTGGAAGCCGAAACGGTGGACGAGTTCACCCGTGCGGCGCACGCCGCGCTGGCCGCGCTCGCCGCCCGCCCCGGCTACCTGCGCGGTGAACTGCTGCGGGCGCTCGACGACCCGGACCACTGGGTCCTGATCACCGAGTGGGAGTCGGTCGGTGCGTACCGGCGGGCGCTCGGCGGATTCGACGTCAAGGTCACCGCCGTGCCGCTGCTCGCCCGATCGGTGGACGAGCCGTCGGCGTACGAGACGCTCGCCAGCGCCGCCCCCGAGGGTGAGATCGTCGTCGTCGCCAGCGATCGCGCCGCAGGTCCGTATCGCTGAGTGCCGGGGCACTACCCTGGCGCGTATGACCGCTCCCGGACCGGCCGCGCCACCCCCGTCATCCGTTCCGCCCGCGCTGCCGGCGGAACACGGGGTGCCCGCGCCGCCGCAGGGGCCCGGCGCCGCGCCGCCGTTCGCCGCCCCGCCCACCGAGGGCGGGCGGACACGGCTCTGGCTCGGCCTCGGCGCGGGCGCGCTCGCAGTGCTGATCTGCTGCGGTGGGGGCGGGGCGGCAGTGGTCGGCCTGGCGGTGAGCAACGCCCAGGCGATCGGTGAGCAGGGCCGGGCGGTCACGAACGACTACTACCAGGCGCTCGTGGCCCGGGAGTGGTCCAAGGCGTACGACACGCTCTGCGACGACATCCGGCGACGCGAGCCCCGACGCGAGTTCGAGCGCCGGGTGGCGACCGAGCCGCAGATCTCCGGCTACCGGGTGGGCGAGGTCGACCTCACCACGCTCACCGTGCCGGTGGACGTCACGCTCGCCGGCGGCCGGCGGGAGGCGCAGACCGTGACGCTCGCGCCGGACCAGCAGACGGGCGGCGTGGAGGTCTGCGGGGTGAGCTGACCGGCCCCCGGTATTCTGCTGGGCTCGGGACGGACACGGTCGTACCGTTGTCCCGAACAGCCCGGTTCCATCCATCTCAACCGCGCCGACCGCCAGCCGGCGTAGGAGGAAACATGCCAGCCGACCGTATCGACGCCGTCACCAGCCTCGCCAAGCGCCGGGGCTTCGTCTTTCCCTCCAGCGAGATCTACGGGGGCACCCGGTCGGCGTGGGACTACGGTCCGCTCGGCGTCGAGCTGAAGGAGAACGTCCGCCGGCAGTGGTGGCGGACCATGGTGCAGCAGCGCGACGACGTCGTCGGCCTCGACTCGGCGGTCATCCTGGCCCGCAAGGTCTGGGAGGCCAGCGGCCACATCGCCGAGTTCGTCGACCCGCTGACCGAGTGCCAGTCCTGCCACAAGCGGTTCCGGGCCGACCACCTGGAAGAGGCGTACGAGGCCAAGCACGGCAAGCCGCTGACCTCGCTGACGGAGCTGAACTGCCCCAACTGCGGCAACAAGGGCACCTTCACCGAGCCGAAGATGTTCAACGGCCTGATGAAGACCTACCTGGGCCCGGTGGAGAGCGACGAGGGCATGCACTACCTGCGCCCGGAGACCGCCCAGGGCATCTTCGTCAACTACAAGAACGTGGAGACGGTCGCCCGCAAGAAGCCGCCGTTCGGCATCGCGCAGACCGGCAAGTCGTTCCGCAACGAGATCACCCCCGGCAACTTCATCTTCCGGACCCGCGAGTTTGAGCAGATGGAGATGGAGTTCTTCGTCGAGCCGGGCACCGACGAGCAGTGGCACGAGTACTGGCTCTCCGAGCGCTGGAACTGGTACCTCGACCTGGGCCTGTCCGAGGAGAACCTGCGCTTCTACGAGCACCCCAAGGAGAAGCTCTCCCACTACTCGAAGCGCACCGTCGACATCGAGTACCGGTTCCGGTTCGGCGGCAGCGAGTTCGCCGAGCTGGAGGGCATCGCCAACCGCACCGACTTCGACCTGTCCACGCACAGCAAGCACTCCGGCGTCGACCTGTCGTACTTCGACCAGGGCAAGGGCGAGCGCTGGATGCCGTACGTGATCGAGCCGGCCGCCGGCCTCACCCGCGCGGTGCTGGCGTTCCTGCTCGAGGCGTACGACGAGGACGAGGCGCCGAACACCAAGGGCGGCGTGGACAAGCGCACCGTCATGCGGTTCGACCCGCGCCTGGCCCCGGTCAAGGTCGCCGTGCTGCCGCTGTCGCGCAACGAGGCGCTGTCGCCGAAGGCCAAGCAGCTCGCCACCGACCTGCGCAAGCGCTGGGTGGTCGAGTTCGACGACTCGCAGGCGATCGGCCGCCGCTACCGCCGGCAGGACGAGATCGGCACGCCGTTCTGCGTCACAGTCGACTTCGACACGCTCGACGACAACGCGGTCACGGTCCGGAACCGGGACACGATGGCCCAGGAGCGCGTCTCGCTGGACCAGGTCGAGCGCTACCTGATCGAGCGCCTGCCCGGCTGCTGACCTGATGTAAGGAAGGGCCCCTTCTTAACGCCTCGCGTAGAGAAGGGGCCCCTTCTTAACACCCCTCATCCGGGGGAGATCGGCTCCGCCCGTACGCCGGTCCCGGCGCCCAGCCCGCGCCGGGCCGCGTACGCGTCCTCCACCATGCGCCGCACACGGCCCGGCTCCCTGCGGATCTGCGCCGGCGTGAAGTGCAGGATGAGCACCCCGTACCGGCTCAGCTCGTTGTGCCGGTCCAGCGTCCGCGCCCAGTCGTTCGGGCTGAGGTGGTACTCCCGCGAGTCGACCTCCAGCGCCACCGCGCACTCGGCGAGGTAGCCGTCCGGCGTCGGCAGCCGGGTGCCGTCGGCCGCCGACAGCCGCGGGTTCCACAGGATCCCGCCGAGCACGCCGCTGGCGCCCAGGCACTCCCGCAGCTCCGTCTCCGGCGCCGAGCGGACCCCATCGGTGATCTCCGCGAACGCCTTCCGGATCAGGGCGGTGCGGCTCCGCCGGGCCCGGCGGATCTCCGCGTCCAGGCTGTCCAGGTCGGTGAAACCGCGCTGCACGGCCTCGGCCACCGTCGCCCGTACCGGCCGCAGCCGGCGCAGGTCGCGGGCCGCGTCCACGACCGCCCTGGCCGGCGAGCACACCGGGTACAGCGCGGTCCGCCGGGCCCGCGGATCAAGCTCCAGGGCCCGCGCGATCACCGCGTGACCGGCCGAGCGGCGCCGCACGTGGTGCGGCAGGATCAGGTGTACGTCAGCGGTGCGCGGACTGTGCCGGAAGCCGTACCAGATCAGGGCGGCCAGGCCGGTGAGCTGGGCGTCGGCGCCCGCGTAGAGCGCCGCCGAGATTCGTCGTTGCTCGTCGGTGAGGGTGCCGGTGACGAGCGCGTACGTGGCCGGCAGCACGCGCTGCCACAGGCCGCGCCGGGTCTGCCGGTACAGGTACATGTCGTCGTATCCGACGCCGAGTAGCTGCGTCCGGGTGACGATCTGCTGCTGGCGCTCGGCCAGGTCGCTGAGTTCGGGTGGCTGTTCGCGCATGCCCGGCAGCGTGCGGGCTCGACCGCTGCTCCTCCTGCCCGTCCGCCCGTCCTGTGGACAGCCGCCCCGGTTGTGGAGAACGCCCGCCGGGCTGGCCGGCTGTGATATGTGCCCTGTTAACAAGGGGCCCCTGCTCTACCGGAGACGTTAAGAAGGGGCCCTTCCTTACACTTGTGCGGTGACTGCCCCGACCCTGCCCGCGTTGACCATCGGCCCGCACCGGGTGTGGCCGCCGGTGGTGCTCGCGCCGATGGCCGGGATCACCAACGTCGGCTTCCGCCGGCTCTGCCGTGAGCAGGGCGGCGGCATCTACGTCTGCGAGATGATCACCACCCGTGCGCTCGTCGAGCGGAACCCGAAGACGCTGCGCATGATCGCCTTCGGCGCCGAGGAGAAGCCCCGCAGCCTCCAGCTCTACGGCACCGACCCGGAGATCACCGCCGCCGCCGTGCGGATCGTGGTCGAGCGCGACCTGGCCGACCACATCGACCTGAACTTCGGCTGCCCGGTGCCCAAGGTGACCCGCCGGGGCGGCGGCTCGGCCCTGCCGTGGCGCCGCCGGCTGTTCGCCCGGCTGGTCAGGGCCGCGGTGGACGCCGCGTCACCCGCCGGGGTGCCGGTCACCGTCAAGATGCGCAAGGGCATCGACGACGATCACCTGACGTACGTCGAGGCAGGGCTGGCGGCCCAGGACGCGGGCGTCGCGGCGGTCGCCCTGCACGGGCGTACGGCCGCGCAGCGCTACTCCGGCACCGCCGACTGGGACGCGATCGCCACGCTCAAGGCGGCGCTCGACGTGCCGGTGCTCGGCAACGGCGACATCTGGGAGGCCGACGACGCGCTGCGGATGGTCGCGCACACCGGCGTCGACGGCGTGGTGATCGGGCGCGGCTGCCTGGGCCGGCCGTGGCTGTTCGCCGACCTGGAGGCCGCGTTCAACGGGAGCGCCGAGCGGCGGCTACCGAGCCTCGGCGAGGTGGCGGTGACCATGCGGCGGCACGCCGAGCTGCTGGTGGAGCAGTTCGTGGCGGGCGCGCGCAACCCGGCCCGTGGCGAGCGGGACGGCTGCACCGACTTCCGCAAGCACGTCGCCTGGTACCTGAAGGGCTTCCCGATCGGCAGCGAACTGCGCCGCTCGCTCGCCATGATCGAGAGCCTGGCGCAGCTCGACGACCTGCTCGGCAAGCTCGACCCGGCCGTACCGTTCCCGGTGGAGAACCTCGGCCAGCCGCGCGGCCGCACCAACTCCCCGGGCAAGGTCTTCCTGCCCGACGGCTGGCTGGCCAGCCGCGACGACGACACCCCGCCCGACGGCGCGGAGCTGGACGACTCGGGCGGCTGACCGCTGACCCCGGGACACGCCGAAGGGCCCGACCCCCGTTCCGGGGTCGGGCCCTTCGTCATTGTCACTCGGTCAGGAGCTGTAGCCGCGGCTGGCGATCCAGCGGGCGAGCTCGTCCACGTCGATCCGGTAGGAGGCCTGGTCCGGGTTCGCCGAGTCGGCGATCGTCACGACCTTGCCGCCGTCGCGGTAGCCGACCACGCTGATGTAGTGGCCACCCTCGAACGAGTGGGTGGTGCCGTCGGTGTCGGTCGCGGTGCCGGCGATGTTCGCCACCACGGCCCGGCCGTCGTCCACAGTGCGCACCACGTCGGCACGCAGCTTCTCCACCTTGTCACCGACCTTGTCCACCGGGATCTCGGTCGACTTGTAGACGTCCTTACCGGTCTCCTTGTTGAGCACCGGCGTGATGTCGTTGATGGAGTTGGTGCCGGCCTCGGTGGTGCCCATCTCCTTGGCCATGGCGTCCACGTCGATGTTCTTGCCCTGCACGCTCAGCGCGTTACGGGCCGCGGCCGGGCCACAGAAGTAGAAGTTGGGCTGCGCCTCGTAGCGCACGTCCAGCTCACGCTCGCCGTGCTTGCGGTCGGTGGTGACGACCTGGGCGGCGCGCTCGGCCGGGGTGGCCTGGGCGGCGATGGCGGGGCCGGCGATGCCACCGGCGGTGGCGGCGATACCGGCGACGGTCAGAGCGGTCTTGCGCAGCAGAGTGGTAGCCATGATCAGTTGCCTCTCTGTCGGGGGTACGCGGCGATGGGGGATGCCGCGAATAAAGATCAGGTGGCCCGGTATGTGCGTCGGGCCGGTGGCTCGCTCGGGCGACCAGGGGGGGTGGCCTGCTCCGGCGGCTCGGGGATGTAACGACCGGGGGCCCCGGGGTGATTCCCGGGGAGTGCTGCCCGGCGGTGGGGCCGGCTCGACAGGCGCTGTCGGCCTGCTCGGCGGCTCCGGGGATGTAACGACCGGCGTCCCGGCCTGATTCCCGGCCCGAGGGGGCGGGCGGTCGGCGGGTGCGGCGCGGTCTGCCATGTACAACGCCCCGCACCCACCCCCGATTCCACCCCACGGGTGACCCCGACCACCCCGAATCCGGACACCGAGCTCATCAGGGCTGCCGCCGACACCGAACCCCGCCCGCCCTCGCCGCAGTCACCCCGCCCCGGCCACCTCAAGGGCTCCCCCCAACCCCCCACCCCGTTGATCAAGGAGTTTGTGTCCGTCTGAGGCCGCGCACCGGGCACAAACTCCTTGATCACCGGTCCGATGGGAGGGGAGTGAGTCGCCTTGGTGCCCGATGTCGGGCTCTGGGCGGGTGAGCTTCGAGATCTTGGTAGATCGGCGCCCCTCCGAGGGCCGTTCCGTACCAAGATCTTCGGGGCGCTCGGGGCGCTCGGGGCGCTCGGGGCGCTCGGGATGGAGTGCGCGACGGCGAGGGGCGGCTGGATGTCGCCGGCCCGGGGATGAGGGCGTCGATCATGAAGTTGACGGCGTTTTGTGTCCGGTTTGTCGCCGTCAACTTCATGATCGACGGGGTTCGGCGCCCCGGTGTGCGGTCAGGGGGTGGTGGTGGGGGTGGGGGTGGGCTGGGTGGGGATCTGGGCTGGGGTGGTGGGCCAGGGGATCTCGGGGGAGGGGTGGAAGGCGATGCCGGCTGTGGACCAGCGCGGGCCGTGTGCGGCCAGCCGGCTGCGGAACCGGGACCAGTCGTGCGTCTCGCGCGGTGACCAGCCGAGTTCGGCGACGGCGGGCAGGCGCGGGAAGAGCATGAACTCGACCTCGGCCGGCGTCGTGATCGACTCGGTCCACAGCGGCGCCTCCACACCCAGCACCGCCTCGGCCGGTACGCCCCGCACGTGGCTGCCCGGATCCCACTCGTACGCCCGGCGCACGTCGATCAGACCGGCCCAGTCGTGTCCGATCGGGGTGTCCGGGGCGTACTTCATGTCCAGGTACGCGTGGTTGCCGGGGGAGAGGATCAGCCGGGCGCCACGGCGTACCGCGTCGGCGGTCTCCGGGTCGTCACCGTTCGTGCCCCACCACTGCAGGACGCGCCCGTCGACGTGTGCGGCCGGGGCGAGCTGGTGCCAGCCGACGACGGTCTTGCCGGTGGCGGCCACCAGCCGCTGCGCCCGCTCCACGAAGGAGCGGTAGCTGTCGGCCGGCACCTTGAACGCCTCGTCGCCGCCGAGGTGCAGCCACGGCCCGGGCGTCGACGCGGCCACCTCGCCGACCACGTCCGCGACGAAGGCGTACGTCCGCTCGTCGGCGGGGTCGACGAAGCTGAAGCCGACCTCGGTGCCGGTGTACGGCGGTGGCGCGATCTTGCCGGGCGCCAGTTCGGGGTACGCGACCAGCGCCGCGTTGGTGTGGCCCGGCAGGTCGATCTCGGGCACCACTGTGACGTGGCGGCGGGCGGCGTACGCGACGATGCGGCGGTAGTCGTCACGTGTGTACCAGCCGCCGGGGCCGCCGCCGACCGCTGTCGTGCCGCCGACCTCGGCGAGCCGTGGCCAGGAGTCGACGGCGATCCGCCAGCCCTGGTCGTCGGTGAGGTGCAGGTGCAGGTGGTTGAGCTTGTAGCGGGCCAGGTGGTCGACCACCCGCAGCACGTCCTCGACCGCGAAGAAGTGGCGGGCGACGTCGAGCATCGCGCCCCGGTAGGGGAAGCGCGGCCGGTCGACGATCGTGCCGCCGGGTACCGCCCAGCGCGCGGCGACGGCGGTCGGGCTCTCGATCGGCGCGGGTAGCAGCTGCCGCAGCGTCTGCGCGCCGTGGAACAGCCCGGCCGGGGTGGCGGCGGTGATCCGGACGCCGCCGGTGGTCACGTCGAGGCGGTAGCCCTCGTCCCCGAGCCGCGCGTCGTCCGGCTCGCCGGGCCGGGCGGGAACCGCCGCGGACAGCGTGAGCGTCAGCGGGCCGTCCTCGCCGGTGTCGGCGACCGGGAGCGGGAAGCCGGTGGCCGGGCGCAGCCAGCCGGCGAGCTGCTCGGCCACGTCCCGCCCGGCGGGGCTGACCCGCAGCACCGCGTCCGCGCTCAGCGTGAAGTCGTCGGCCGGGTCCGGGCGCACGTGCTCGGGCGCCGGCACCACGTCGCCGAGCCGGACCGGCGCCGGTCCGGCGAGCGCCTCGGCGGCCCGGCCCGCGGCGTCGCGGGCCAGCTCGGCCGCGGGTGCCGGCACACCGGGCAGCGGCACAGCGGGTACGTCGCTGGAAGGGCTGGTGGGACGGGTGTCGGTCGGCTCCGGCCCGGTCTCCGGGGCGGCGGGGTTGGTCGGCACGGCGACGGCTCCGAGGGTGTATTCGCGCGGGATATGGCAAAGGTCAGGTTCCGCGAGATGCAGTGACGTCAAGAGTACGAGGGGAATCGGAATTGCGTGATCGTGCTCGTGGAAGCGTTCCCAAAAACCCGTACGAACGCGGATTGTGGTGACCGTTGTGCCGAAAGTCACCGAACGCTCCCAGGTTTCTCGAAACTCGCCTAGCCTTCGCCCCACCGACGCTGACGAGCCGGGATTACCGGTGGTCACTACCGGGGTATGTCCGAACTGAACCTTCGTTAAGTGTCAATGGCGCGCGTGGGAGGCTCCGGTGGCAGCGCACGATCCGGTCGAGCAGAAGTACGTCTACGACTTCGCCGAGGGCAACAAGGATCTCAAGGATCTGCTCGGCGGCAAGGGGGCCAACCTGGCCGAGATGACGAATCTCGGCCTGCCGGTTCCGCCCGGCTTCACGATCACCACCGAGGCCTGCAAGGCGTACCTGACGACCGGGCGCGAGCCGGACGGCCTGGCCGCCCAGATCGAGGCGCACCTGGAGTCCCTGGAGCGCGAGATGGGCCGGCGCCTCGGCGACCCGGACGACCCGCTGCTGGTCTCGGTACGTTCCGGCGCCAAGTTCTCCATGCCGGGCATGATGGAGACCGTCCTCAACGTCGGCCTCAACGACCGCAGCGTGGTCGGCCTGAGCAACCAGGCGGGCGGGAACGACCGGTTCGCCTGGGACTCGTACCGGCGGCTGATCCAGATGTTCGGCAAGACCGTCTGCGAGGTGCCGGGCGAGGAGTTCGAGCACGCGCTCGACGAGATCAAGCGCGCCAAGGGCACGCACAACGACCTCGACCTGGACGCCGATGACCTGCGCGGGCTTGTCGACGCGTACAAGCAGATCTTCGCGAAGCACACCGGCCGCGAGTTCCCGCAGGAGCCGCGCGAGCAGCTCGACCTCGCCATCCGCGCGGTCTTCGACTCGTGGAACGCGGAACGGGCGATCCTCTACCGCCGCCAGGAGCGCATCCCGGCCGACCTGGGCACCGCCGTCAACGTGGTGACGATGGTCTTCGGCAACCTCGGTCCCGACTCCGGTACCGGCGTCGCGTTCACCCGCGACCCGGGCAGCGGCGCGCAGGGCATCTACGGCGACTACCTCGCCAACGCCCAGGGTGAGGACGTGGTCGCCGGCATCCGCAACACGGTGCCGTTGCAGGAGCTGGAGCAGCTCGACAAGACCTCCTACGACCAACTGCTCGGCATCATGGCCCGGCTGGAGGAGCACTACAAGGACCTCTGCGACATCGAGTTCACCATCGAGCGCGGCAAGCTCTGGATGCTCCAGACCCGCGTCGGCAAGCGCACCGCCGCCGCCGCGTTCGTCATCGCCGGGCAGCTCGTCGACGAGGGTCTGATCGACCTGGACGAGGCGCTGCACCGGGTCAACGGCGCGCAGCTCGCCCAGTTGATGTTCCCGCGCTTCCAGCTCGACCACGAGTTCGAGCCGGTGGCCAAGGGCATCGGCGCCTCCCCGGGTGCCGCGTCCGGCAAGGTCGTCTTCACCTCGGCCCGGGCGGTCGAGCTGGCCGCCGAGGGGGAGTCGGTGATCCTGGTCCGCCGGGAGACCAACCCGGACGACCTCAACGGCATGATCGCCGCCAAGGGGATCCTCACCTCCCGGGGCGGCAAGACCAGCCACGCCGCCGTGGTGGCCCGCGGCATGGGCAAGACCTGCGTCTCCGGCGCCGACGAGCTGGAAGTGAACGTACCGGCGAAGAAGTTCACTGTGGGCGACCACGTGGTGAACGAGGGCGACGTGGTCTCGATCGACGGCACCACCGGCAAGGTCTACCTCGGCGAGGTGCCGGTCATGCCGTCCGAGGTGGTGCAGTACTTCGAGGGCGAACTCGACCCGGAGAACACCGACGACGCGCTGGTCCGCTCCGTACACCGGATCATGACGCACGCCGACGCCGCGCGGCGGCTGCGGGTGCGCACGAACGCCGACACCGGCGCGGACGCGGCCCGGGCGCGGCGCTTCGGCGCCGAGGGCATCGGCCTGTGCCGCACCGAGCACATGTTCCTCGGCGACCGGCGCGAGCTGGTCGAGCGGCTCATCCTGGCCTCCGGCGAGCAGGAGCGGGAGGACGCGCTCGCCGCGCTGCTGCCGCTGCAGCGGGCCGACTTCATCGAGATCTTCCGCGAGATGGACGGCCTGCCGGTCACCGTGCGGCTGATCGACCCGCCGCTGCACGAGTTCCTGCCCCCGCTGGAACAGCTCGCGGTCAACGTCGCGGTGGCACAGGAGCGCGGCGAGGACGTGGCCAAGGAGGAGGCGCTGCTCGCCGCCGTGCGGCGGATGCACGAGGAGAACCCGATGCTGGGCCTGCGCGGCGTCCGGCTCGGCCTGGTCATCCCCGGCCTGTTCGCCATGCAGGTCCGCGCGATCGCGGAGGCCGCCGTCGCGGTCGTCCGCGACGGCGGCAAGGCCTGTCCGGAGATCATGGTGCCGCTGGTCGGGGCCGTGCAGGAGCTGGAGACGGTACGCGCCGAGGCCGAGCGGATCATCGCCGAGGTGGTCGGGGACAGCGGCGTCGAGGTGCTGATCGGCACGATGATCGAGGTGCCCCGGGCGGCGCTGACCGCCGGGCAGATCGCCGAGGCGGCCGAGTTCTTCTCCTTCGGCACCAACGACCTGACCCAGATGGGCTGGGGCTTCTCCCGCGACGACGTGGAGGGCGCGTTCTTCTGGCGCTACCTGGAGCTGGGCATCTTCGGTATCTCGCCGTTCGAGTCGATCGACACCGACGGCGTCGGCCGGCTGGTGCGCATCGCCGCCGAGGAGGGCCGGGCGGCCCGTCCGGGCCTGAAGCTCGGCGTCTGCGGCGAGCACGGCGGCGACCCGGACTCGGTGCACTTCTTCCACGAGGTCGGCCTGGACTACGTCTCCTGCTCGCCGTTCCGGGTGCCGGTGGCCCGGCTGGAGGCAGGCCGCGCGTCGATCACCACCACCGGTTCGGACTCCCGCTGACGCGGCGCGGGGCCGCCGGTGCTCGCCGGCGGCCCCGCGTACGCCCGGCGCGCCTTTCCGGCCTCCTCGGCGTAGCCTGAGCTTCCGCCACGTGTCGATCAGGAGGGGTGGCCGCATGACCGCCGTCTGGGAGAACCTGACCATCGACGCCCGGGATCCGTCCCGGCTCGCCAGTTGGTGGGCGGAGGCCCTCGGCTATCAGGTGATCACCGACAAGCCGGACGAAGTGGAGATCCGCCGGACCCCCGACACGACGCCCGGTCTCGTCTTCGTCCCGGTCTCCGGGCCGAAGGAGGGGAAGAACCGGCTGCACATCGACCTGCGCCCGGCCGACATGGAGGCCGAGGTGGAGCGCCTCGTCGACATGGGCGCCCGGCACGTCGACATCGGCCAGGGGGACGTGGAGTGGACGGTGCTCGCCGACCCGGAGGGCAACGAGTTCTGCGTGCTCCGGGAGCGCGAGGAGTGAGCCGGTCTTGCGAGCCCCGCAGTCGCGACCCTCTGCCAGTCCGGGAGAAATGAGCGACGCGGCGCGGCTGGTCGACGAGGCGCCCAAGGACACCGGGTACGGCCGGTCGCCGTTCGAGCGGGACCGCGCCCGCGTGCTGCACTCGGCGGCGTTCCGCCGGCTCGCCGCGAAGACCCAGGTGCACACCGCCGGGACGAACGACTTCCTGCGTACCCGGCTGACCCACTCGCTGGAGGTCGCGCAGATCGCCCGCGAGATGGGCGCCCGGCTGGGCTGCGACCCGGACGTGGTGGACACCGCCGGGCTGGCGCACGACCTGGGCCACCCGCCGTTCGGGCACAACGGCGAGTACGCCCTGGACGAGCTGGCCGCCGACTGCGGCGGCTTCGAGGGCAACGCGCAGACGCTGCGGGTGCTCACCCGGCTGGAGGCGAAGGTGCTCGCCCCGGACGGGCGCTCGGCCGGGCTGAACCTGACCCGGGCCGCGCTGGACGCGGTGAGCAAGTACCCGTGGCCGCGCCGCCCCGGCGAGCGCAAGTTCGGCGTGTACGCCGACGACCGCCCGGTCTTCGACTGGCTGCGCGAAGGCGCCCCGCCGGGCGACCGGCGCTGTCTGGAGGCCCAGGTGATGGACTGGGCCGACGACGTGGCGTACTCGGTGCACGACGTCGAGGACGGCATCCACGGCGGGTACGTCGACCTGCGCCCGCTGCTGGCCGACGCGGACGAGCGGCGGGCGCTCTGCGCCGACGTGGCCGCCGCCTACTCGGGTGAGGCGCCGGAGGATCTGGGCGAGGTGCTCGCCGGCCTGCTGGCCGATCCGGTGCTCGCCCCGCTTGCCGCGTACGACGGCAGCCACCGCGCGCTCGCCGCGTTGAAGGCCACCACGAGCGTGCTCACCGGCCGGTTCGTCGCCGGCGTGGTGGCCGCGACCGAGCAGCGCCACGGTCCCGGCCCGCACCGCCGCTACGACGCCGACCTGGAGGTGCCGCGCCGGATCCGGGCGCAGTGCGCGCTGCTCAAGGGCATCGCGCTGCGGTACGTGATGCGCCGCCCCGGCGCCGGGGACCGCTACGCGCGGCAGCGCGACGTCCTGACCGGGCTGGTCGCGGCGCTGCTGGACCGGGCGCCGGATGCGCTCGACCCGGTGTTCGCGCCGCTGTGGCGTGACGCGGCGGACGACGCCGCGCGGCTGCGCGTGGTGATCGACCAGGTCGCCTCGCTCACCGATCCGGCCGCGCTGGCCTGGCACGCCCGCCTGGTGTCGCCGAGCTGACCGCATCGTGCCCGGGGCGAGCCATCGAACTTAGGCTAGCCTAAGCGCATGACGGATCGCCCGAAGAAGCTCACCGCCGCCACGGTCGTCCGGACCACGCGGCCCACCCCACACCTGATCCGCCTGGTCCTGGGCGGCGCCGAGCTGGCCGGGCTGCCGGTGGGCGCGTACACCGACCACTACGTGAAGTTCGTCTTCCCGCCGGCCGGGGTGACCTACCCGGACCCGGTCGACCTGGCCACGATCAAGCGGGAGTTCCCGGCGGAGCAGTGGCCGCGCCTGCGCGCGTACACGGTCCGGGCCTGGGACGCCGCGGCCGGTGAGATGACTGTCGACGTGGTGCACCACGGCGACGAGGGTCTGGCCGGGCCGTGGGCGGCGGCGCTGCGTCCCGGCGACCGGGTGTTGTTCACCGGGCCGGGCGGCGCGTACGCGCCGGACCCGGCTGCCGACTGGCACCTGCTGGCGGGCGACGAGAGCGCGCTGCCGGCCATCGCCGCCGCCCTGGAACGGCTGCCGGTGGGCGCGCCCGCGAAGGTGTACGTCGAGGTCGGCGGCCCGGCCGACGAGCTGCCCCTGACCAGCGCGGGTGAGGTCGAGGTGTGCTGGTTGCACCGCGACGGGCGTCCGTACGGCGAGCCGCTGGTCGAGGCGGTCCGGGCGCTGGCGTTCCCGCCCGGCCGGGTGCACGCGTTCGTGCACGGTGAGGCCGGGGCGATGAAGGAGCTGCGGCGGCTGCTGCGCGTCGAGCGCGGCGTGCCCCGGGGCGACCTGTCCATCTCCGGCTACTGGCGGCGTGGCATGGACGACGAGGGCTGGCGGTCCACCAAGCCGGCCTGGAACGCCGCAGTGGAGGCCGAGGAGGCAGCCGCCGTCGTGTCCTGACGTGGTTCCTGCGGCATTCCGGCGCGGCGGTGCGCCCGGCCCGCCGACGATGGAGGCATGACGGGACAATCGGGGCGGCGGGCCGTTGCCCAGCGGGTAGACCGGGTGGTGCTCGGCGCCGGGGTAGCCGGTGTGCTCGCGGTGGTGCTGTGGGGCGTGTTCGCCCGGGGTTCACTGGCCCGGTTCGGTGAGTCCGGCCTGGCCTGGGCCGTGAGCACGTTCGGCTGGTTCTTCGTGGTCGCGGCCGACGCCTTTCTGGTGCTGGCGGTCGTCGTGGCCGCCTCCCGGTTCGGCCGGATCCGGCTGGGCGCCGACGACGACGAGCCGGAGTTCAACACCCTGGCCTGGGTCGCCATGATGTTCAGCGCCGGCATGGGCATCGGCCTGGTGTTCTTCGCCGTCGCCGAACCGATGCAGCACTACGCCACGCCGCCGCCGGCCTCCGGAGTCGAGCCGCAGACCGGCGCCGCCGCCTCGGCGGCCATGCAGTACACGCTCTTCCACTGGACGCTGCACCCGTGGGGCATCTACGCGATCGCGGCGCTGGCCCTGGCGTACTCGACGTTCCGCAAGGGGCGGGGCAACCGGATCTCGTCCGCGTTCGCGCCGCTGCTCGGGGACCGGACCGACGGCCCGCTCGGCCGCGGGATCGACCTGCTCGCCGTCTTCGCCACCGTGTTCGGCTCCGCGACCAGTCTCGGGCTGGGTGCGCTCCAGGTGGCGGCCGGCCTCGACCTGGTGGCCGGGGTGCCGGACAGCCGGGCCGTCGAGTTGACGATCATCGGAGCGCTCACGCTCGCCTTCGTCGTGTCCGCCTTCTCCGGACTGCACCGGGGCGTCAAGTGGCTGTCCACCACGAACGTGCTGATCGCCGTCGCGCTGATGCTGTTCGTGTTCGTGGTCGGTCCGACCGTCTACACGCTGGAGGTGCTGCCGGCCTCGGTCGGTGACTATCTGAGCGGCCTGGTGCGCATGTCGACGCGTACCGGGGCGTTCTCCGACCCGGCCTGGCTGGGCTCGTGGACCGTCTTCTACTGGGCGTGGTGGATCTCCTGGGCGCCGTTCGTGGGCACGTTCATCGCCCGCATCTCGCGCGGCCGTACGGTCCGTCAGTTCCTGATCGGGGTGCTGCTGATACCCAGCGGCGCGAGCACCGTCTGGTTCGCGGTGATGGGCGGGACCGCCCTGCGTACGCAGACCACTGGCACCCGGGACCTGGTGGCGGACGTGGGCGCCGGTTCCGAGCAGGCGCTGTTTGGGCTGCTCGACGCGCTGCCCCTGGCCACGCTGACGAGCGTGCTCGCCATGGTGCTGATCGCGCTCTACTTCGTCACCAGCGCGGACTCCGCGTCGCTGGTGCTCGGCTCGCTCAGCTCGCGCGGCGCGCTGCGGCCACATCGCGGGGTGGTGGTGCTCTGGGGCGTGCTGATCGGCGCGGTCGCGGCGGCGTTGCTGCTGGCCGGTGGCCTGGCCGCGCTGCAGCAGGCGACCATCCTGGTCGCGTTGCCGTTCGTCGTGGTGATGCTGGGCCTGGCCGTCGCGGTGCTCCGGGAGATGGCCGCCGATCCGATGCTGCGCGCCGGGCCCCGGCCCCGCCGTTCCGGCCTGGCCGCCGCGGTGAACGCGGCCCGGTCGTACGAGGAGGAGGATCCGGCTCCCGTCACGCGCTGGTTCCATCGCCCCCGCCCCTGAGTGGGGGTACCTCGTCTTGTAGTAGGGATGCTACATTCCGGGGCATGACTGCGGTCGAACTCCCGGGGGCCGTCGCGTCCCCCCGACCTCCCGACGAGGATCTCGTCCTCGACGTGCGGGATCTGCGTATGCGCTACGGCGCCGTCGACGTGCTGCACGGCGTCGACCTGACCGCCCGGCGGGGCGAGGTGGTGGCGCTGCTCGGGCCCAACGGCGCGGGCAAGACCACCACCATCGAGATCCTCGAAGGCTTCCGGCTGCCCTCGGCCGGCACGGTGCGCGTGCTCGGCACCGACCCGGCCCGCGGCGACGAACGGTGGCGCGCGCGGCTCGGCGTGGTGCTCCAGTCCTGGCGCGACCACGGCAAGTGGCGGGTGCGGGAGCTGCTCGCACACCTCGGCGACTTCTACGCGCCGTACGCCACCGACCGGATCCCGCGCCCGTGGCCGGTCGACGAGCTGCTGGAGACCGTGGGCCTGAGCGCGCACGCCGGCAGCCGGGTGGCCCGGCTCTCCGGTGGTCAGCGCCGCCGGCTCGACGTCGCTGTCGGCATCGTCGGCCGCCCCGAACTGCTGTTCCTGGACGAGCCCACAGTCGGGTTCGACCCGGCCGCCCGGCGCGAGTTCCACGAGCTGGTGCACCGCCTGGCCGACCTGGACGAGACCACCATCGTGCTGACCACGCACGACCTGGCCGAGGCGGAGAAGCTGGCCGACCGCATCCTCATCCTGGCCGGCGGCCGGATCATCGCCGAGGGGTCGCCCGACCAGCTCGCCCGGCGCGTCGCGGGGGACGCCGAGGTGCGCTGGACCCGCGACGGCGAGCGGTACGTGCACGCCACCGGCGACGCCACCGCGTTCCTGCGCGACCTGCTCCGCGAGCACGGCGACCGGATACGCGAGCTGGAGGTGCGCCGGGCCAGCCTGGAGGACGCGTACCTGGCGCTGGTGCACGAGGAGGAGACCGGCATCCGTACCGGCCGGGCCGAGCGGGTGTGGCAGCAGGAGGCGAACCGATGAACCCGACCACCAACGCGCTGCGGGCCGGGCTGCGGCGCGGCGTGATCGAGCTGCGCGCCACGTTCACCAACGGCCAGGATCTCTGGACCTACTTCTTCCCCACAGTGGTGCTGCTGGTCGCCGTGTTCTGGATGCGCGGCTCGACGGTGCCCGGCACCGACTTCTCCCTCGGCGCCCGTACGCTGCCCAGCGCGCTCGGCATGGGCCTGCTCTTCGGCGGCCTGCTCGGGCTGGCCAACCAGCTCGTCATCGACCGGGAGGACGGCACGCTGCTGCGCGCCAAGGCCATCCCGGACGGCATGCTCGGCTACCTGGTCGGCAAGATCGTGCTGGTGTCGGCGGTCGCGCTGATCGGCGTCGTCATCCAGCTCACGCCCGGCCTGTTCTTCCTCGACGGGCTGCGGCTCGGCGACCCCGGCGCCTGGCTCACGCTGGCCTGGGTGGTGCCGCTCGGGCTGGTGGCGACGCTGCCGCTGGGCGCGGTGATCGGCTCGCTGGTCGAGAACCCGCGCAACATGGGCCTGGTGGTGATGCCGATCTTCGGTCTCATCGCGTTGTCCGGCATCTTCTACCCGATCAACGGCCTGCCCGGCTGGCTCCAGGGCGTCGCCCAGGTCTTCCCGCTCTACTGGCTAGGCTTGGGCATGCGCTCGGCGCTGCTCCCGGGCGACCTGGCGGCTGTCGAACTCGGCGGCTCCTGGCGGCACCTGGAGACGGTCGGCGTGCTCGGAGCCTGGGCGGTGCTCGGGCTCGTGCTGGCCCCGGTGGTGCTGCGCCGGATGGCCCGCCGGGAGTCCGGCTCGCGGGTCGCGGCCCGGCGGGAACGGGCCATGCAGCGGGTCGGATGAGAGGGCGTCGATGAGCGAGACCGTGCACAACCGGATCGCGGTGCTGCGCGCCGAACGGGGCATCTCCCGCCGGCAACTGGCCGACGCGCTCGGTGTGCACTACCAGACCGTCGGTTACCTGGAGCGCGGCGAGTTCCGGCCCAGCCTGCACCTGGCGCTGCGCATCGCCGCGTACTTCGAGGTGCCGGTCGAGGTGGTCTTCTCCATCGAGCCGTTCCCGCGCATCGGCGATCCCGCGGCGGCCCGCTCGGCCTGAGCCGGCGGGGACGGGCGTGGCCGGCCGCACGCCCGTCCCCCCGGCCGCCGCAACGTCGGTCCGGCAGGGCAGGATGTACGCCGAGGGGGTGGCGGTCATGGCGGGGCGGATCCGGGACGAGGACATCGCGCTCGTCCGCGAGCGCACCGCCATCGCGGACGTCATCTCCGAGGTGGTGACGCTCAAGTCGGCCGGCGGCGGCAACCTCAAGGGGCTCTGCCCGTTCCACGACGAGAAGAGCCCGTCGTTCAACGTCTCGCCCGCCCGCAACGTGTTCTACTGCTTCGGCTGCGGGGTCGGCGGCGACGCGATCAAGTTCCTGATGGACGCCGAGCACCTCAGCTTCGTCGAGTCCGTCGAGCGGCTCGCCGCCCGCGCCGGCATCCAGTTGCGCTACGTCGAGGACGACCGGTCCACGCCGCGTACCCGCCCGCAGCAGGGGCAGCGGCAGCGTCTGGTGGCCGCGCACGCCGCCGCCGTCGAGTTCTACCGGGCCCAGCTCACCACCGCCGGCGCGCGCCCGGCCCGCGAGTTCCTCGCCGGGCGCGGCTTCGACCGGGCCGCCGCCGAGCGGTACGGCTGCGGCTTCGCCCCCGACGGGTGGGACCTGCTCACCAAGCACCTGCGCCAGCAGGGCTTCACCCACGACGAGCTGGTCACCGGCGGCCTGTCCCGCCCGGCCCGCTCCGGCTCGCTGATCGACCGGTTCCGCCGCCGCCTGATGTGGCCCATCCGGGACATCACCGGCGACGTGATCGGCTTCGGCGCCCGCAAGCTCTTCGACGACGACGACGGCCCGAAATACCTCAACACCCCCGAGACGCCGATCTACAAGAAGTCGCACGTGCTCTACGGCATCGACCAGGCCAAGCGGGAGATCGCCAAGCAGGGCAAGGTGGTGGTGGTCGAGGGCTACACCGACGTGATGGCCTGCCACCTCGCCGACGTGCCGACAGCGGTCGCGACCTGCGGCACGGCGTTCGGCGGCGACCACATCTCGGTGCTGCGCCGGGTGCTGTTCGACAGCGACGAACGGGCGGGGGAGATCATCTTCACGTTCGACGGCGACGCGGCCGGGCAGAAGGCGGCGCTGCGCGCCTTCGAGGACGACCAGCGCTTCGTCGGGCGTACCTTCATCGCGGTCAGCCCCGACAACATGGACCCGTGCGAGCTGCGCCTGGCAAAGGGCGACCTGGCCGTGCGTGACCTGGTGGCCCGCCGTGAGCCGCTCGTCGACTTCGCCCTCCGGCACGTGATCAGCCGGTTCGACCTCGACACCGTCGACGGCCGGGTCGAGGCCATGCGCCGCGCCGCGCCGCTGGTGGCGAAGATCAAGGACCGGGAGAAGCGCCCGGAGTACGTGCGCAAGCTCGCCGGTGACCTCGGCATGGAGATCGAGCCGGTGCAGCGCGCGGTGCTCACCGCCGCGAACGGGCAACCGGCGCCCGGTACGCCCGCCGCACCCGCGCGCCCTCGTCAGGGGGCGCCCAGCGTGGACAGTCCCCGGTCCATGGTGGAGCGGGAGGCGCTGAAGCTGGCGTTGCAGGAGCCGGTCCTGGCCGGCCCGATGTTCGACGCGGTCGAGGCGACCGACTACCAGCACCCGGTGCACGTCGCGGTACGCGCCGCAGTCGCAGCGGCCGGCGGCGCGTCCGGCGCCACCGGCGGCGCCGTCTGGATCGAGCGGGTCCGCGACGCCTGCGACGACCTGGCCGGGCAGGCGCTGATCGGTGAGCTGGCGGTGGAGCCGCTGCGCATCGACGGCGAGCCCGACCCGCGGTACGTCTCGATCACCATGGCCCGGCTCCAGTGGAGTTCGGTCACGGGCCGCATCCGCGACCTGAAGTCGAAGATCCAGCGAGTCAACCCGGTGAGCAACAAGGACGAGTACTTCGCCCTGTTCGGAGAACTGCTCTCGCTGGAACAGCACGCACGGGCACTGCGCGAGCAGGCCGCCGGAGGTTTGTGATGGGTCTGTTCAACCGCCGGCCGAAACTGCCCTCGGCCGACCGGCCGCCGCTGGCCGCCGACGAGCGGGTGCTCGCCTGGGCCGCCGCCGGCACCGGCGAGGGCGGCAACGACGGCGTGCTGGTCGCCAGCAACCGCGGGCTCTGGCTGCCCGGCCGCGTGGATCGCCTCGGCTGGCACGACATCCTCAAGGCGGTCTGGTCCGGCCGCGAGCTGACAGTCACCCCGGCCGAGCCGGTCGCCGAGCGCGACGGCTACCTGGTGGTCGCGGACGGCCTCCCCGAGACGTACCTGCTCGTCGACCCGGGCGACCTGCCGCACCAGGTCCGGGCCCGGGTCACCGGCTCGGTGGCGTACACCTCGCACCACGAGGTGCCCGGCGGCTCCGGGCGGATCGCGGCCCGGCGGGTGCCCGGGGTCGACGGCCTGACCTGGACGGTCCGCTACGACCCGGGGACGCCGACCGACGACCAGGCGGTGACCGACGAGACCGCCCGGCTGGTCGCGGCGGCGCGGGCCGCCACCACCCCCGCCGACGCCTGACACCTACACCTTGAGGACGTCGACCTCGTAGAGCGGGATGGAAGCGTCGCGCGTGGCCAGGGTCAGATTCTCCGTGATCGCCTGAGCCACCAGCATGCGGTCGAAGGGGTCACGGTGATGCGGCGGCAGGCGGCCCGCGGTGATGGCGTGGTCGTGGGTCACCGGTAGTTCACGGAAACCCATGTCGCGTACCCGTTCGGCCAGATCGGGCGGGCCGGAGAGCTTCCCCGCCTGCTGCTTGATGGTGATCTCCCAGAGGCTGACCGGGGAGAGGAAGACATCTGGGTCGTGGCGTAGCCGGTCGAGGAACTCGACACCGAGGGTGGCGTCGCCGGTGATGGCCCAGAGCGCGACGTGGGTGTCCAGCAGCAGGGTCATGCGCCGATTCCGAAGTCGGCGGCGATCTCGGCGTTGGTCTGTGGCGAGTCCCAGTCACCGGAGAGGTCCACCTGCCCGGCGAGGGAGCCGACCGCCGTGCGGTTGGCGCGGCGCACGAGCGGCACGACCTTCGCCACGGGGGTGCCCGCCCGGTCGATGATGATCTCTTCGCCGCGTTCCACCCGCTCGATGATGCGCGACAGGTGGGTCTTGGCGTCATGCATGTTGTAGTGCGCAGCCTCAGCCGACATTGCGCGACCTCCTCGGTTAGCTAAGTCCTTAGTTTAGGCACGTGGGCGGGCGCCGTCGAGGAAGAGCGCGACGATCCGGGCGGGTCCGGTCTCGTCGGTGAGGTCGGCGGCGCGGGCCAGGTGCAGGAACGCGTTCATCAGGAACTCCGGTTCGCCGGTGACGACGCCCTCGGCCCGGGCGTCGGCGAAGAACCGGGTCACCGGCGCCAGCATCAGGGCGACGTAGAGTCCCGAGACGCGCTCGCTGGTCGCGGCGGAGACGAGCGGCAGCGTGTCGTAGATGCGCTGCTCGAACGTGACGGCGTCGCCGTGCTGACCGGCGGCGACGGTGGCGAGCGCGTGCAGCCGGTGCGGCACGTCGCCGGGGCCGGCCAGCGCCGCCGAGATCCGGGCGCCGACGTCCCGGATGTACCGCTCCGCCACCGCGATGTAGAGATCCTCCTTGCCGCCGGGGAAGTGGTGGTAGATGGACGGCTTCTGGATGCCGACGTTGCGGCCCACGCCGACCAGGGAGATGCCCCGGTAGCCGGTCGCCGCGAGCTGCTCGGCGAAGGCGTCCATGATCTGGGTGCGGGTGTCGGCTGGGCTCATCGGTTCTTCCTCGCGTGGTGGAGGGCGAGGGCGCAGGCCGCGGTCCCGGCGACGGCGAGGGTGACGATCGCCGCCACGCCGATCGGGGCCGCGGTGAGCGCCGCGTCGCCGCCGAGCTGGCGGGCGGTGTCGACGATATAGGTGAGCGGGTTGGCCACGGCGATCACCCGCATCCAGCCGGCGAGTTCGTCGACCGGCGCGAACACGCCGGTGAAGAACGACAGGCCGAACACGGCGAGCGTGACCAGGTTGGTGGCCGACGCCGAGGCCGACCGGATCGCGAGCGCCGTGCTCAGCAGCGCGACACCGACGCCCAGGGCCAGCATCAGCAGCAGCATCCCGGCGACGCCGGACCAGCTCGCCGGCCGGTAGCCGATCGCCGCGGCCCCGGCCACTGTCACCGCCATCTGGAGGACGACGGCGATCAGCGCGGCGACGACCGGGCCGACGAGGAACGGTGTCGTGGTGCCGTGGGCGAGCCGCAGGCGGTCGAGGTATCCGCTGCTGAGGTCGCCCAGCACCAGCGTGCCGGCGGCGCCCGCGCCGGTGGCGACGCCGGTGAGCAGGATCAGCGGCAGCAGGAACGCGATGAAGCTCGTCCCGTCCAGGTAGGTGCTGCCGACGGCGTCGAGCTGCCCGGCGTAGACGAGCAGGAAGAACAGGGACTGGGCGACCGGGGCGACAAGCAGTGCGGGCGTACGGAGCACGGCGCGCGTGGAGCGTCTGATCGCCGCGAGGACGACAGGGGCCGGGGAGCGGCGGGGCGGGGCGACGGCGAGCGGGAGCACGGGTTCGGGCCTTTCGGGGTGCGGTGGGATCACGCCTCAGCGGGCGGCGAGGGCGACGAAGACGTCGTCGAGGGAGGGCTCGGCGAGGTGCAGCCGGGTGATGTCGGCGGCGGCGTCTCCGGCCTCGGTCAGGGCCTTCGCCAGGGCGCGCGGATCGTCGGGGACGCTGAGGCGTACCCGGTCCGGGCGGTCGGGGTCGGCGCGGAACCCGGCCTCGGACGCGGCGGCGAACGCGGCAGCGGCGGCGGCGCCGGACAGGTCGAGCGTGAGCGTACGGGCGCCGACGCGCTGCTTGAGCGACGCCGGTGAACCCTGGGCGACCACCCTGCCCTCCCGGAGCACCGCGATCTCGGTGGCGAGCACGTCCGCCTCGTGCAGGTCCTGGGTCGAGATGAGCAGCGACGTGCCGGCCTGGTTGAGGCGGGTCAGCTCGGTCCAGAAGTCGATGCGCGCGAGCGGGTCCAGGCCGGTGGTCGGCTCGTCCAGGATCACCACGGCGGGCTCGGCGACGAGCGCCACGGCCAGGTCGAGCTTGCGGCGGGTGCCGCCGGAGAGCGTGGCGACCCGGGCCGCGCGGTGCTCGCCCAGGCCGAACAGGTCGACCAGTTCCCGCGTACGGCGGGTCCGCTCACGGCGGCCGAGCCCGAGCGCGACACCATGGAAGTCGAGCACCTCCGTCGGGGTGGCCAGCGGGTCCAGGGCGTTCGACTGCGGCGCGAGGCCGATCAGGCGCCGGGCGTCCCGCGCCTGCGTGACGGTGTCGAAGCCGCCGACGCGTACCGAGCCGGATGTCGGGGTGCGCAGCGTCGCGATGATCTCCAGCAGCGTGGACTTGCCGGCGCCGTTGTGGCCGAGCGCGACGAACCGGCTGCCCGGCGCGACTGTCAGGTCGAGCGCGCGCAGGGCGTCGCGCGTCCCGTAGGTCTTGGTCAGGGCGGTGGCGAGCACGAGCGGGGTCATACGCACCACCCTACCGACCGGTCGGTAGGGAGGCCAAATCCGGTTGTCGGCCCACCCGTCCGCCGTTAGCGTCGCGGCATGTTCGCCACCGACCGGGTCCGCCTGCGTACGCCCACCCCCGACGACGCGCCGGACATGTTCCGGCTGCACAGCGACCCGGAGCTGCACCTGGTCACCGACGACGAGCCGTTCCTGCCGCACCACGTCGGGCAGGTCCGGGCCCGGCTGGAGAAGCGTGCCGCCGAGCAGCCGGAGGCCGCCGCTCCGGTGTCGCTGCTGGCCGAGACCGTCGCCGACGGCACGTTCCTCGGCACCGGCGTGCTCTGGGGCATCAACGCCTTCAACGGGTACGCCCACCTCGGCATCACGCTGCTGCCGGAGGCGCGCGGCCAGGGCTACGGCACCGAGGTGATCCGGCTGCTCTGCCGGTACGGCTTCCGCAACCGCAACCTGCGCCGGCTGGAGATCGAGACGCTCGCCGGCAACACGGCCATGCGGCGTACCGCCGAGCGGTGCGGCTTCGTCCACGAGGGCACCCAGCGGGACCGCGAGTACGACGGCGACGGCTTCACCGACCTGGTGATCTACGGCCTGCTGCGGCGCGACTGGACGCCGTAGCAGGCGGTCCCGCGCTCAGCCGGTGCGGTAGAACCGCTGCGCGCCCGGATGCAACGGGATCGGGCGGGTCGCCGCAGCACTGGACCGGTTGAAGTTCGCCGCCTCCGGGTGCACCTGGATCAACTCGCCCTGCCAGGTGAACAGCACACGGGTCAGGTCGTACGCGAGCTGCTCCGGCATGTCCGCCGCCACCAGGATCACGTTCGACACGGTGATGGTCGGCGTCGGCTCGGGCGTGCCGTAGACCTCCTTCGGCAGCGTCGCGGTGGTGTAGACAGCGCCGAAGCGGGCGCTCAGCGGCTCGATCAGCTCGTCGATCGGCAGCAGCCGGAACGTGCCCGGTGCGGACGAGAGCAGATCCTTGACACCGGGAGTGGGCAGGCCGCCGGAGAAGAACATGGCGTCCAGGCCCTTGGCGCGCATCCGCTTGACGGTCTCCGGCAGCGACAGGTTGAACCGCTGGATGTCCCGGTTCGGGTCGATGCCACCGGCGGTGAGCAGGCGCCCGGCGATGATGTCGGTGCCGGACTTCGGCGAACCGGTGGAGATGCGCTTGCCGCGCAGGTCGGCGAAGCTGCCGATCTTTCCGTCGGCGCGGACGATCACGTGCGTGTAGTTGCTGTAGACCCGGGCCAGCGCCCGTACCGGCTGCGGCTGCTTGTCGAACGCCCCTCGCCCGTCGACCGCGTCCGCCGCCGTGTCGGCCAGGCTGAACGCGATCTCCATGTCCCCGCTCGCCACCCGGGTGATGTTCTCCACCGACGCGCCGGTCGGCTCCGCCCGCGCCTCGTACCCGGGCAGGTGGCGGGTGATCAGGTCGGCGTACCCGCCGCCGAGCTGGTAGTACACGCCTGTGGTGTTGCCGGTGGCCAGGAAGATCCGCCCGCCGTGCCACGCCTCCGGGGCGGAGTCCTCGGCCGCGCAGCCGACCACCAGCACCGCCGTCATCAGCGCGGCCAGCAGCCGCAGCGGGCGGCCGGTCACCGTCGCACCGCCGGTTCCAGCGCCTCCGCCACCCGCTGCACGAGCGTCGCCGTCTCGTAGCCGATCTGCCCCAGGTCGCAGCCGGGCGCGGCCAGCACGCCGAGCAGCGCCCGCTCACCCACGGCCATCACCAGCATCACCCCGCCGTCCATGTCCACGATCTGCTGACGTACCCGGCCGGCGGACATCAGCCGGGCCGCGCCCACTGTCAGGCTCGCCAGCCCGCTGATCACCGCCGCGAGCTGGTCGACCTGGTCGGGGGCGAGGTCGGGTGAGGACGCCAGCCGCAGCCCGTCCTCGGAGACCGCGAGCGCGTGCGAGACGTCCGGCACCTGCTCGGCGAAGTTCGCCAGCAGCCAGTCCAGGCCGGCGGAGGACGGTGAGGTCATGGTCTTCTCCCGTTGGGTGTGGTGTTCGGGGCACGGCGGGTCGCGCTGGCCACCCCCTCGGCGAGGGCGGACAGCCGGGCGCGTACCACTTCGGGGTCGAGCAGGTCGATCGCCGGCGGCGGCGCGGTGGTGTCCGGCATCGGCTCGGGCAGGTGGCCGCCCACCTGCCGCCGTGGCAGCCCGGCGGCGGTGGTCGGGACGGGCGTCGGCGGCACGCTCACCGGCCGGATCCGCGCCGCGCTCGGCGCCAGCAGCGCGCCACCGGGCGTGCGGACGGCGGCGACGCCGCGTACCGGGCCGACGGTCGTGGCGCTGGTGACGAGACTGCGGCCACCGGCCGGCCCGGACTTGAACCAGGCCGCGGCGCGCTGTCGCCGCTCGGCCGTCGGCCGGGACGCCACCGACTCGACCCGGGTCAGCACCGATTCCGGTACGTCGACCTGCGCCACAGTGCCGGTGCCCGGGTTGTGCAACTGCACCCGGATCCCGTGCCGGGCGGCCAGGTGGGCCACCACGTGCAGGCCCATGCTGCCCGCCGCCGCGCTGGACAGCGTGGCCGGCGCGGCCAGCCGATCGTTGATCTCGGTCAGCCGGCTCTCGCTGACACCGATGCCCTGGTCGTGTACGCGCAGCACCAGCCCGTCGACGGTGCGCCGCCCGTCGACGAGCACCCGGGCCTCCGGTGGCGAGTAGACGGTGGCGTTCTCCAGCAGCTCGGCCAGCAGGTGCACCAGGTTGCCGGCCGCCGCGCCGTGCACCGCAGCGGTCGGCACGTCGATCTCGACCCGCGGGTAGTCCTCGATCTCGGAGGCCGCCGCCCGCACCACGTCGTCCAGCAGCAACGCGCCCTCGTGCCCCCGGCCGGGCTCGCCACCGGCGAGCACCAGCAGGTTCTCGCCGTTGCGGCGCAACCGGGCGGCGAGGTGGTCCAGCGCGAACAGGCGGGCCAGCGCGTCCGGGTCGGTCTCCTCGCGCTCGAAGTCGTCGAGCAGCCGCAGCTGCCGGGTGATGAGCGTACGGATGCGCCGGGCCAGCGCCTCCGCCATCCGGGTCACGTCCAGCCGCAACTCGGCCTGCTGCCCGGCCAGCCGCAACGCGGCCCGGTTCACCGTGTCGAACGCCTCGGCGACCTGCGCCACCTCGTCCTTGCCGCGCCTGATCCCGTCGGTCATCCGGGTCGCCGGACCCTCCGCCGGGGTCCGCTCGCCCGCCGCGATCGCGGTGATCCGTTCCGGCAGCTCCCGGTTCGCCATGGTGAGCGCGGCCACCCGCAGCCGGCGCAACCGGCGGCTGGTGCGTACCGCCAGCAGCACTGCGGTGACGAGCGAGCCGAGTGCGACGGTGCTCGTCGCGCCGGCGGTCAGCACCGCACGCAACCGGGCCGTCCCGGCCAGGTCCGCCGCGTCCCGGTCCAGTCCGTCGGTCAGGTCCCGGCCGAGCAGGTTGTACCGGCGGATCGCGCCGCTCTGCGCCACGTACCAGGCGTCACCGTCGGTCTTCACCGTGCCCGGCGCGCCGTCGGAGTCGAGCACGGCGTCACGTATCCGGCGGGCAGTGGTCACGTCGGTGCCGTCGACCAGCCGGTACCAGGCCCTGTTCGCCGGGGCGGAGGCGATCCGCAGGAACTCGGCCTGCCGCTGCTCCCGGGCACCCCGCAGCCGGCCCAGCCGGGCCAGCTCGCCACTCTGCAGTCCACCCCTGACGAACACCGCCCGCAGCAGGTCGCGCTCCAGCGCGGACAGGTGCTCCTGGGCGGCCACCGCTGCCACCTCGCGCGCCTGGTTGGCCAGGTCGGCGTCGCGGAGCTGACTCGGCAGCGCGTCCGCGACCGCGAGCAGCGACTCCACGAGCGACACGTACGCCGGGTCGCCGCGCTCACCGGCCAACGCCAGGTCCCGGGTGGGTGCGAGCTGCGCCAGGCGCCCGCCCACGTCGTCGAGCACCCCGGCCAGATCCGGGGCGGCCCGGCGCGCGTCACCCTGCGCCGAGCGGTAGCGCTCCACCGCCGTGTCCACCCGCCGGCGCTGCGCGTCCACGAGCGGGCGGCCGGACGTACCGCCGCGCTGGCGCAACGCGGCCGTCTCGGCCAGTTCGCGTTCCAGCTCGTGCACCAGCCGTACGGTCGCGGTGGCGGTGCCGGCCAGCACGCGGGCCCGGTCGGCGTCGGCGGACGCGTCGAGCGCGGCGCCGGTCTGCGCCGCCCCCAGCACGACCAGACCGGCGGTGGCCACCAGGATCGGGGCCAGCAGTTGGACGCGGACCGAGCGGAGGCGTCCGGTGCGGTCCGCGGAGCGGTGATGCCGGCGTACGCGGGCCGGGTGGGGCAGCGGCACGGGGGTCTCCGGGTCGGGTCGGTGGGCCGGGCCCGGACGCGCGTCCGGGCCCGGCCCGTTCGGGTCAGCTCGCGCCGAGGTCGCTCAGCGCCCGCTCCGCGCCGCGGTGCAGCGGCACCGGGTCGGTCTTGCGGGCGTTGCCCAGCTCGATGCCCTTCGCCGCCGGGTTCGCCTGGGCCAGGGCGTCCTTGGAGTCGAACACCGTCCGGGTGATCGCGCAGGCCACGTCGGCGTCCAGGTTGTCCCGCACCAGCAGCACGTTCGGCACCACGATGGTGGGCACGTCGGCCGGGGTCCGGTAGATGTCCTTGCCGATGGTGCCCGCCTGGTACGCCGGGTTCAGCTCGGCCATCTTCGGCAGCAGCGGGCTGATGTCGACGAACTTCACCTTGTCGCCCGACGTGGTGAACAGGTCGGTGACCCCGCCGGTCGGCACGCCGCCGGACCAGAAGAAGCCGTCGATGCTGCCGTCCTTCATGCCGTCGACGGTCTTGGTGAGGTCCAGCCGCTGAGCCTGGATGTCCTTGGCCGGGTCCAGTCCGGCGGCGGTGAGCAGCCGGTTGGCGATGACCTCGGTGCCGGACTTGGGCGAGCCGGTGGAGATCTTCTTGCCCTTCATGTCGGCCACCGACGTGATCCCCGCGTCGGCGCGGACCACCACCTGCGTGTAGTTGTCGTAGATCCGGGCCAGCGCCTTCACCGGCTGCGGCGAGCTGAAGCTCCCCTTGCCCTGCACCGCGTTGACGGCGGTGTCGAACAGCGAGAACGCCACGTCGTACTGGCCGGCGACGAGCTGTTCGACGTTCTGCACCGAGGCGCCGGTCTCGGCGGCCGTCCCGGTGAGCTTGCCGTCGGTGGACTTGCTCAGCTCACCGGCGAGCGCGTTGCCGACCACGTAGTAGACGCCCGTGGCGTTGCCGGTGGCGATGCCGACCCGGGTATCCTTGGTGACCTTGCAGCTGACCTCGCGGGCGGCGTCGTCCTTCGCCGCGCCGTCCTGACGGCCCCCGCAGCCGGCGGCACCGGCGGCGACCAGGACCAGTGCCCCGACACCCGCCACTATCCTCGCGTCGATCCGTCCCACTCTCTCTCCTCCCCAAGGTCCACGGATTCTTCGACCGCCGGGCGGCCGGCGTGCCCGGCGGCGCCACGTCGGACGTACACGCCCGCGACCGCGAGCGCGGCGAGCGCCGCGCCGATCGCCATGGGCAGTGGTTCCAGCCAGAGCAGCACCAGCCCGGCGATCGCGCCGACGATCCGCTCCGGCACGCCGGCCGGGCCCACACCGGGTAGCCAGCCGCCGGCCGCGACCGCCAGCACCGCGACACCCAGTGCCGACACCAGGCCGGCCGTCACGATCCGCCCGGCCCCGCCGATGCCGAGCAGGCCGAGACCGGTCGGTGTGATCACGAAGGCCAGCGGAATCAGGTACGCCGGCAGCGCGTACCGCAGGGTCTGCCACATGGTCGGCACCAGCCGGCCGCCGGTGACCGCGGCGGCGGCGACAGCTGCGAGCGCGGTCGGCGGCGAGACCTCGGACAGCACCGCGAAGTAGAATACGAACATGGCCGCGGCGGGCGCTTCGACGCCCAGGTTGAGCAGCGCCGGACCGATGATCACCCAGCCGATGACGAACGAGGCGGTGACCGGCACGGCGAGGCCGAGCAGGCTGAGCGCGACGGCGGCGAGCACCGCGGTCAGCGCCAGCACCACTGCCGGCTCGGAGCTGACCGCCTGCGCCCCGTCGATCAGCAGCGCTGCGGCCTGCGGCCCGAGGCCGGTCTTCGTGGTGGTGGCGGTGATGATGCCGGCCGCGGCGCAGACGGCGCTCACCGCGAGCACCCCGCGTACGCCGTCGCGCAGCGCCTCCACCAGCCGGGCCGGCGTGAGGCGGTGCCGCCGGTCCAGGAAGGACAGCACGGCGGCGAGCACGGTGGCGATGACGACCGCGCGCATCGCCGACGCGCCGAGTGCGAGCACCACAATGATCACGAAGAGCGAGAGGAAGTGGTAGCCAAAGCGGGCCAGCAGCCGCCAGGCCGAGCCGGTGTCGATGACCACCGGGCGGACCCCGGAGCGCCGGGCGTCGATCTCGACGGAGAGCAGGATGCCCAGGTAGTAGAGGATCGTCGGCACCGTCGCCCAGCCGAGCACCTGGAGGTAGGAGACGCCCAGGTACTCGGCGATGATGAACGCCGCGGCGCCCAGCGTCGGCGGCGACAGGATCGCCCCCACACCGGCGGCGGCGAGCATGCCGCCCGCCCGCTCGGCCGGGTAGCCGGCGCGGCGCAGGATCGGCCAGGTCACCGCGCCGATGCTGACCGTGGTGGCGGCGCCGGAGCCGGAGACCGTGCCGAGCAGGAAACCCGAGGCGACGGCGGTGCGCCCGGCGGCCGTCCGGGAGCGGCGGAACGCGGCGGCGGACAGCTCCACGAAGAACCGGCCCGCGCCGGACAGGTTGAGCACCGCGCCGTAGATGGTGAACAGCACGATGTAGGAGGCGGCCACGTCCAGCGGGGTGCCGTAGAAGCCGCTGTCGGAGTTGTAGAACGCGTCGACGAGTTGCCCGAAGTCGAGCCCCGCGTGCGCCACCGGCCACGACTGCGGCAGCAGCCCGCCGTAGTAGCCGTACCCGAGGAACAGCACGCAGACCGCCGGCAGGATCCATCCGGTCGTGCGCCGGCACGCCTCCAGCAGCAGGAGCAGCAGCCCGGTGCCGAACGCCACGTCCAGCGGATCGAGCAGGCCCTGCCGGTCGAGGAAGGCGTCGTACCCGCCGCCACCGGCGCCGATGGTGACCGGCAGCACCGGGTAGAGGCAGACGACGAGCGCCGCGAGGGCCAGCAGCCAGTCCACGGGCGTCGGTCCGCGCCGGTCGTCCGCGTCGGCCGCGTCAGCCTTGGCGCGTCGCAGCCGCACCCCCGAGGGGTACGCGAGGAACACGATCGGCAGGACGCCGGCCAGGAAGAAGATCAGGTAGTACTTGCTGCCCTGGGCCAGCGGGAAGAACACCTGCCAGAGCGTCAGCAGCCCGACCGCGACGGTGATGCCGGTGAAGAGGACACCGACCGGTCCGGCGAGTACGCGTCCCGGCTTCTCCTCCTCGAACCGGGCGGCCAGTTCGCGGGCGTCCTGGGTCTGTTCCGGGCTCTCGCTCTTGTCGCGGGTCTCGTTCTCGCCCGTGGTGTCGTGCTCGCCTGCGGTGTGGTGCTCGTCCGCGGTGTGGTGCTCGCCTGCGGTGTGGTGCGCTGCTCGGCTGTGGTGGTGGGTCTCGCCCGGCCCGTCGTCGGCCCACTCGGGTCCGGCGACGCTTCCGTCGTCCGGCGGCAGCGACACCACCTCGGCGTCCACGTCGGACCCCGGTCGTCCGCCGGACGGCGGCCGGGGTTTGGGGGGAGTCGCGTCGGAGGGGCGAACGGGCGGCACGAGGGGGCACGATACGCGAATAGCGCGCATGTTGGGAACATTGCCGATCGTGATTGCAATGAGTGACGGAATGGAGCTTCGCTCACTCGCGTCACTTATTTCTTGAAACTGTTTCGCAATGGCGGGAGAAGGGCTCTCTCGGCTCTCTCCCGATATCGCTTACAACGATGAAGAATGAACGTGCCCGGGATGCTTGTCGTCACGCAACGTGTCCACTGAGGTGGGTGCGTCTTTCGTGGCGGCTCGCGCGGACGGCGCCCGTAGCGCCCCGCTCGCGCCGTGCTGTGTGCGCTCGCGCCCGCCACGCTCACCCGGTTGGGAAATGGCTGGAAAGCGTGTTCGCCGTCTCGCGTTTCCACGATCGACTCCACTTCGCCGAGGTGGTGGCATCGGAAGACGGATCACGCGTTACCTCAGCGCCCTGGCCTTCGCCGCCCGTACCCCGCGCTCTCGCTTCCGCACGCGGTGGCCGGTCGACCGGTGGCCGACCCTCGGTGAGTGGAACGTCATGGGTGCTTCCGGCCCCGTTTGACACCCATGACGTTCCACTCGTCGTGACGGTCGTCGTGATGGTGGCGATCGGTGGTCGCGGCGGAGCGACGGCTCGCCGGGATTTCGGGTGGGGAGTGGCGGGGCGGCGGTGGGAGCGCTGCCCCCGCCGCCTTTGCTCTGCATCCATCGGCGCACATGGTTACGGAGCGTGTCTGTCGCGCGCGTGGCTGCAGAGCCGAGGTGGCGAGCGGGCGGAAGCTGCCGACGGGGGAGGCGGCGACAGGGCGCGGGCAGTGGAGCGGGTGGGGGTTGAGGGCAGGGCGCGGCCGTGGAAGGGGCCGGCAGGGAGGTGGGTGGGGACGGTCGCCGGCGGTCGAGTGGCCGGTTTGCGGGTGCGGTGGTTATCGCTGCCCTCGTCAGGGCATGTCGTGCGGGACGACACGACGACGAGGAGGTGCCATGGCCGCCCGCGACGACGCCCACGACGTCCACGAGGACACCCGCGACGGGCGTGAGGACGCCCCCACCACGCGCGGCGACGCCCGCGCCGGGCACGACCGGCCCGACGGGCGGAAGCACGCCGGACCGGTGGGGCCGGACGACGGGCCGGACAGCCCGGCCGACCTGTCGGCGACGGGCTGGATGGCGACCCTCAAGCGGACCGTGCGGGAGTTCCAGGACGACAGCCTGACCGACTGGGCCGCCGCGCTCACCTACTACGGCGTGCTCTCCATCTTCCCGGGCGTCCTCGTGCTGATCTCGGTGCTCGGCCTGCTCGGGGACCGGGCCACCGAGGGGGTACGGGACACCGTCGGGCAGGCGGTGCCGGAGGAGAACATCCGCCGCATCATCGAGAGCGCTATCGACCAGGCGGGCCAGTCCGGCGGGCTGGCGAGCATCGCGGCGATCGTCGGTCTGGTGGCGGCGTTCTGGTCGGCGTCCGGTTACGTCGCCGCGTTCATGCGCGCCTCGAACAGCATCTACGACGTGCCGGAGGGGCGGCCGATCTGGAAGACGCTGCCGGTGCGCCTCGGCGTGACCGCGGTGATCGGCGTGATGCTGCTGATCAGCGCCGTGATCGTGGTGTTCACCGGCGGGCTTGCCGAGCAGGCCGGGAACGCGATCGGGCTGGGCGAGACCGCCGTGACGGTGTGGAACATCGCCAAGTGGCCGGTGTTGCTGGTGCTGGTGAGCCTGATGTTCGCGATCCTCTACTGGGCCTCGCCGAACGCCCGGCACGGCGGCTTCCGCTGGGTCAGCCCCGGCGGCGTGCTCGCGGTGGTGCTCTGGCTGGTGGTCTCCGGCCTGTTCGCGCTCTACGTCAGCAACTTCGGCTCGTACAACAAGACGTACGGCGCGGTGGCCGGCGTGATCATCTTCCTGGTGTGGCTCTGGCTGAGCAACGTCGCCATCCTGCTCGGCGCCGAGTTCGACGCCGAGCTGGAGCGCAGCCGCGCCATCGCGGCCGGGCACCCGGCCGACGAGGAGCCCTACGTCGAGCTGCGCGACGACCGCAAGCTGCGCAAGAAGGGCCGCGCGCACTCCCGCTGACCCCCAGAACGCATCGCCCCGCCCGGAAGAATCCCCGGCGGGGCGATGCGTTTTCATGATCCGGAACTCGCTTTTGTTCGTATGGACAAAAGTTTGCATCAGACGTGCCGAAGCTATGGACATGCGGCCCGGAAGGCTCCTACTGTGTCGGACACAACACACATCGCTGTCGTCGATGTGACGGACTTCCGATGCGGAGGTGACTGCCGGTGCGGACGGTCGACCCCCTGCACGTACGGCTTCTGCGACTGCTCCGGGACGAGGGCGCGGTGTCCCGCGCCGAACTCGGCGACCGGCTCCAGATGCCCCGCCCGCGCCTGCTCGCCGAGCTGGAACGTTTGGTCTCCCTCGGCTACGTGGCCGAGGCGGGGCTGGCCGCCTCCCGGGGCGGGCGGCGCTCCACCCTCGTCGAACTGAGCCCGCACCTGCGGTTCGCCGCCGTCGACCTGGGCGCCAGTTCGATCGACGTGGAGGTGGTGAACGGCCGGCTGGAGACGGTGGCCGCCTACACCGAGACCGCCGACATCCGCTCCGGCCCGAAGGTGACGCTCCAGCGGGTCAACGAGCTGCTGCACAAGGCCAAGGTGGACGGCGCGTACGAGCGGCTCGACGCGGTGGGCATCGGCGTACCGGGGCCGGTCAGCTTCCGCGACGGCGTGCCGGTCTCCCCGCCGATCATGCCCGGCTGGGACCGGTTCCCGGTCCGCGAGCTGCTCACCCGTGAGCACGGCTGCCCGGCCGTGGTCGACAACGACGTCAACATCATGGCGATCGGCGAGCGGCACGGCGGCGTGGCCCACTCGGTCGACGACTTCCTGTTCATCAAGATCGGCACCGGTATCGGCTGCGGCATCTACCTGCACGGCGAGGTCTACCGGGGCACCGACGGCTGCGCCGGGGACATCGGCCACATCCAGGTCGACCCGAACGGCCCGATGTGCAGCTGCGGCAACGTCGGCTGCCTGGAGGCCGTGTTCAGCGGCGCCGCGCTGGCCCGGGAGGCGACAGTCGCGGCCCGCACCGAGGTGTCCCCGGCACTGGCCGAGCGGCTCGCGGCCCGGGGGGTGGTGACCGCGCTGGACGTGGCGCAGGGGGCGATCGAGGGGGACGTCACCTGCATCCAGCTCATCCGCGACGGCGGCCGGCGGGTCGGGAGCGTACTGGCCGGGCTGGTCAGCTTCACCAACCCGTCGATGATCGTGATCGGCGGCGGGCTCGCCCAGCTCGGGCACATCCTGCTGGCCGAGATCCGCAGCGTGGTCTACCGCCGCTCGCTGCCGCTCGCCACCGGCAACCTGCCCGTCGTCCTGTCCGAGCTGGGCCCGCGCGCCGGCGTCGCCGGCGCGGCGGTGCTGGCCAGTGACCTCGCATTCGGGGAGGCAGCGTGAACGACACCGGCAAGCCGCTCGTCGAGGCGCCCGCGGACGCCGTCGCGGGCGAGGTGGTCCTGCGCCTCACCGACGTGGTCAAGACGTTCCCGGGGGTACGCGCGCTCGACGGCGTGCAACTGGAGGTGCGGGCCGGAGAGGTCCACTGCCTGCTGGGGCAGAACGGCGCCGGTAAGTCCACACTCATCAAGGTGCTGGCCGGGGTGCACCGGCCGGACTCCGGCGAGGTGCTCTGGCGGGGCGAGCCGGCCTCGTTCGCCAACCCGCAGGCCGCCATGCGTGCCGGCATCGCCACGATCTACCAGGAACTCGACCTGGTCGACGACCTGTCGGTGGCGGAGAACGCGTTCCTCGGCCACGAGCCGCGCCGGTTCGGCTTCGTCCGGCGGGGGCACATGGCCCGGCGTACCCGGCAGATCCTGGCACGGCTCGGCCACCCGGAGATCCCGCCGGGACGGCTGGTGCGGCACCTGCCCGCCGCCGGGAAGCAGATCGTCAGCATGGCCCGGGCGCTGTCCCACGAGGCGCGGCTGATCATCATGGACGAGCCGAGCGCGGTGCTGGCCCACGACGAGGTGGCGAACCTGTTCCGGATCATCCGGGAACTCACCGCGCAGGGCATCGCGGTCATCTACATCTCGCACCGGCTGGAGGAGATCCGCGAGATCGGCGACCGGGTCACCGTACTCAAGGACGGCCGGACCACGGCGGCGAGCCTGCCGGCCCGCGAGACGCCGACCCGCGACCTGGTCGCCCGGATGACCGGGCGGACCATCGAGTACGTCTTCCCGCAGCGCCCGGCCGACCACGGGGGCGGCGCGGAGCTGCTGCGGGTGGACGGGCTGACCCGGCACGGCGAGTTCGCCGACGTCTCGCTCGGGGTCCGGGCGGGAGAGATCGTCGGCATCGCCGGGCTGGTCGGTTCCGGCCGGTCGGAGCTGCTGGAGACCATCTTCGGCGCGCGCCGGGCGCACGCCGGGACGGTCCGGGTGGACGGCCGTGCGCTGCGTCCCGGCAGTGTGGGCGCGGCGGTACGGGCCGGGATGGGCATGGCGCCGGAGGAGCGCAAGAGTCAGGCGCTGCTGCTCGGCGAACCGATCTACCGCAACGTCACGCTCGCCACGTTCAGCAGGTACGCCCGCCTCGGCTTCACCGACACCGGACGGGAACGCGCCGAGGCGGACCGGATCGCCGCGTCGCTGGAGCTGCGGCCCCGGGACGTACGCCGGCCGGTGCGCACGCTGTCGGGCGGCAACCAGCAGAAGGTGGTGGTCGGGCGGTGGCTGCTCGGTGACACCCGGCTGCTGCTGCTCGACGAGCCGACCCGGGGCGTGGACGTGGGCGCCCGCGCCGAGCTGTACCAGGTGATCCGCGATCTGGCCGCCCGTGGCGTCGGGGTGCTGCTGGTCTCCAGCGAGGTGCCCGAGGTGCTGGGCCTGGCCGACCGGGTGCTGGTGATGCGGGAGGGCCGGGTGGTCCGCGAGGCCCCGGCCGGCGAACTGGACGAGAACACAGTGCTCGACCTCGTCATGGCGGGGTCTCTCATGGAAGGCGCACCGGCATGAGCGATGTCAGAGAATCCTCGCTGCCCGCGCAGTCGCCGCCGGTGGAGCGGACGGAGACCGCGAAGGTCGGCGCGCCGGCGAAGCTCTCCTGGTGGCGCGGTGACGGCGGGGAGGGCGTCAAGCGCAACCTCGGCCTGCTCGCCACGCTCGTCGTGCTGGTGGTCATCGGCGTCCTGACCCGCCCCGACCTCTACGGCGACCCGAATTGGGTGTGGGGCAACACGCTCACCATCCTCAAGCTCGCCTCGGTGGTCGGCGTGGTCACAGTCGGCATGACCTTCGTGATCATCGGCGGGGGCATCGACCTGTCGGTCGGCGCGATCGTCGCCCTCGCCGGGGTCTGGTGCACCACAGTGGCCACGCAGAGCTACGGCGCGGGCGGCATGATCTTCACCGCGCTCACCGTCGGGCTCGCCGTCGGCGTGGTGAACGGGCTGCTCGTCTCGTACGGGCGGCTGGTGCCGTTCATCGCCACGCTCGCCATGCTCGTGGCCGCCCGGGGGCTGGCGGCGGAGATCTCCGACAAGCAGACCCAGGTGTCGGGCAACACGTTCATCAACGGCATCGCCAGCACGAACGTGCTCGGCATCCCGCTGCTGGTCTACATCCTGGTGGCGGTGGTGGCGGCCGGCTGGGTGCTGCTGAACCGGACCACGTTCGGCCGCCGTACGGTGGCGGTCGGCGGCAACCCGGAGGCGGCCCGGCTGGCAGGCATCAACGTCCGCCGGCACACAGTGCTCCTCTACGCGCTGTCCGGCCTGTGCTGCGGCATCGCCGCGGTCATGCTGACCGCACAGGCCACCTCCGCGCAGGCGGCGATGGCCAACCTCTACGAGCTGGACGCGATCGCCGCCGCGATCATCGGCGGCACGCTGCTCAGCGGCGGGCGGGGAACGATCATCGGCTCCCTGCTCGGGGTGATCATCTTCTCCACCATCACCAACCTGTTCGCCATCAACAACCTCTCCGCCGAGGCCCAGAACATGGTCAAGGGCGGCATCATCGTCGCCGCCGTCCTGGTCCAGCAGGTGCAGTTCGGCAGTCTCACCCAGTTCCTCGCCCGCAACCGGGCCACCACCACCTGACCCCACCCGCGCACACCCCGGCTGCCGTCGTACCGACTGTGGTCCGGCCCGCCACACCCGAAACCACCCCACCACCTCATCCCAGGAGGCGTCATGAGAACACCGCGCCATGACCTGTCCCGCCGCCGGCTGCTCTTCGGCGGGGCCGCCGTCTCCGCCGGGGTGCTGCTCGCCGGCTGCACCAGCAACGAGCAGAACCCGACCGAGGCGCAGACCAAGGCGGCCGGTTCCGGCGCCAACACCGAGACGGGCAAGAAGGTGAGCATCGGCTTCTCCGCCCCGGCCGCCGACCACGGCTGGATCGCCGCCATCACCAACAACGCCAAGGCGCAGGCCGGGGCGTACCAGGACGTGGAGCTGAAGTCGGTCGAGGCCGGCGCGGACGCGGCGGCCCAGCGGGCGGCGCTGTCCACGCTGATCTCGCAGAAGCCCGACGTGATCGTGCTGCTGCCGCACGACGGCAAGGAACTCAACGCGTTCGGCCTGGAGGCGATGAAGGCCGGCATCCCGGTGGTCAACCTGGACCGGGCCTTCCCGGACGCGCGGGCCTACCGGCTGCAGATCAAGGGCGACAACTACGGCATGGGGGTCGCCGCCGCCACCTACATCGCCGAGCAGCTCAAGGCCAAGGGCGTCAGCAACCCGGTGATCGGCGAGATCCCCGGCATCGAGTCGCTGGAGCTGACCCAGGAACGCTCGAAGGGGTTCGCCGACACGCTCGCCTCGTACGGGTTCAAGGTCGCCAACCGGCGGCCCGCGGAGTTCACTGTGGACTCGGGGCAGCAGGCCGCCACCGGCCTGTTCCAGGCGCTGCCGAAGATCGACGCCGTCTGGAACCACGACGACGACCAGGGCATCGGCGTGCTCGCGGCGGTCAACCAGGCCAACCGCAAGGAATTCGTCATGGTCGGCGGCGCCGGCTCCAAGAAGGCCATGGAGGACATCGCCGCCGACAACACGGTCCTCAAGGCCACAGTCACCTACAGCCCGTCGATGGCCTCCTCGGCCATCTCCCTGGCCCGCCTGATCGGCCAGGGCAAGGGCATGTCCGACCTGGTCGAACTCCAGGTACCGAAGGAGATCGTGCTCGCCTCCGAGACGATCACCAAGGAGAACGCGAGCGACTACCTGAAGCTCGGGTTCTGACACACGGGGGGAGACCCACCTTGTCCAGTCACGACAGCATCCTGCGGGTCGGCATGGTCGGCTACGCGTTCATGGGCGCCGCGCACTCCCAGGCGTGGCGCACCGTGAACCGGGTGTTCGACCTGCCGGCGCGGGTGCGGATGGCGCTCGTCTGCGGCCGCGACGAGCCGAAGGTGGCCGAGGCCGCCGACCGGCTCGGCTGGGACGGCTACACCACCGACTGGCGGCGGCTCGTCGAGTCCGACGAGATCGACGTGGTCGACATCTGCACGCCGGGGGACAGCCACCGCGAGATCGCACTCGCCGCGCTCGCCGCGGGCAAGCACGTGCTGTGCGAGAAGCCGCTCGCGAACAGCGTCGCCGAGGCCCGCGAGATGACCGAGGCCGCGGCCCGGGCACGCGAGTCCGGGGTACGCGCGATGTGCGGCTTCAACTACCGGCGGGTGCCCGCTGTCGCCCTGATGCGGCAGCTGGTGGCCGACGGGCGGATCGGCGAGATCCGGCACGTCCGGGCGACCTACCTCCAGGACTGGATCGTCGACCCGCAGTTCCCGCTGGTGTGGCGGTTGCAGAAGGACAGGGCGGGCTCCGGCGCGCTCGGTGACATCGGCGCGCACATCATCGACCTGACCCAGTACGTCACCGGCCAGCTCGTCACCGGGGTCAGCGCGCTCACCGAGACGTTCGTGCGTCAGCGGCCGCTCGTCGCCGGGTCGAGCGGCCTGGCCGCGCAGGCCGACGGCAACGGCAGCGCGACGGGCCAGGTGACAGTTGACGACGCGGCGGTGTTCGTGGCCAGGCTCGACGGGGGAGCGCTGGCCACGTACGAGGCGACCCGGTTCGCCACCGGCCGCAAGAACGCCCTGCGGGTCGAGATCAACGGCTCGCGCGGCAGTGTCGTGTTCGACCTGGAACGCCTCAACGAGCTGGAGTTCCTGGACGCCACCCGGCCGGCCGCCGAGCAGGGCTTCAGCCGGATCCTGGTGACCGAGCCGGACCACCCGTACCTGGGTGCGTGGTGGCCGCCCGGCCACATCATCGGCTACGAGCACTCCTTCACCCACCAGGCGCGCGACTTCGTCGAGGCGGTCGCCACCGGCGCCGACCCGGCCCCGTCGTTCGCCGACGCGTTGCAGGTCCAGCTCGTGCTCGACGCGGTGACCCGCTCGGCCGAGCGGGCCGCCTGGACGGAGGTGGAGCCCGCTCTGGCCGAAGCTTCCGCCTGACCCGAGACGGCCCCTACGGGGTCCGTCGACACTCACCGGCGCCGGCCGGCGAGGGCCCGCCGCGGTTGCGCCCCGCGGCGGGGACGAGGCCGGCTCCGGGGAGCGTGCCGCCGGTGTCCGCCGGCACGACCAGCACGGCCCTCCGGTGCGGCCGGACCGGGATTCCCCGGCCGCACCGGTGGACCGGCCTTACCTGGGGAGGTAGCGCGAATGCGTACGGGTGTCTGGCTGGTGGGTGCGCGCGGCTCGGTCGCCACCACGAGCGTGGTCGGGGGACTGGCCCTGCGGGCCGGGCTCACCGCGCCGACCGGCTGCGTGACCGAGCTGCCCGACCTGCGCGGGCCCGCCCTGCCGGGCTTCGCCGATCTCGTCTTCGGCGGCCACGACGTGGTCGCCACCCCGCTCACCAAACGCGCCGAGGCGCTCGCCGCCGCAGGCGTGCTGCCCGCCCGGCTGGCCGACGCCGTGGCGCCCGACCTGGCCGCCGTCGAGGCGTCGCTGCGGCCCGCGCCCACCGAGGGCGGCCAGGGTGAGCGGATCGCCGCCGTGGTGCGCGACCTGACCGAGTTCCGCACCCGGCACGGGCTGGACCGGGTGGTGGTGGTCAACGTCGCCGCCACCGAACCGGCGCCCGCCCCGCACCCGGCCCACAGCGACCTGGCCGCGCTGCGCGACGCGCTGACCGGCCCGGCCGACGTGCTGCCGCCCAGCTCCGGATACGCGTACGCGGCGTTCACCGCGGGCTGCCCGTACGTGGACTTCACCCCGTCGACGGGCGCCCGCCTGCCGGCCCTGGCCGCGCTCGCCGCCGAACGAAAGCTGCCGTACGCCGGGCACGACGGCAAGACCGGCGAGACGCTGCTCAAGTCGGTGCTCGCGCCGATGTTCGCGATGCGGCACCTGGCCGTGCGCTCCTGGTCCGGCACGAACCTGCTCGGCGGCGGCGACGGCGCCACGCTCGCCGACCCGGCCGCCAACGCCGCGAAGGTGGGCAGCAAACAGCGGGTGCTCGCCGAGACGCTCGGCTACCTGCCGCAGGGCCACACCCGGATCGAGTACGTCGAGGAACTCGGCGACTTCAAGACCGCGTGGGACCTGGTCACGTTCGCCGGTTTCCTGGGCACCGGAATGCGGATGGAGTTCACCTGGCACGGCTGCGACTCGGCGCTCGCCGCGCCGCTCGTGCTGGACCTGGCCCGGCTCACCGCCGCCGCGCACGCCGCCGGCCGCCACGGCCCGCTGACCGAGCTGGCGTTCTTCTTCAAGGACCCGCTCGGCGCGACCGGCCACGCGCTCGGTGAACAGTGGACGGTGCTGCGGGAGTTCGCCGCCGGCCTGCACGCCCGGGTGACGCCGTGACCCGCCTGGCCGACCTGGCCGAGCTGGTCCGGGCGCCCGCCGCGCTCTCCGTACCCGGGGACGTGCTCTCCGGCGCGGCGGCCGCCGGTGCGCTCGGTCCGCGTACACCGGCCCTGGCCGGCGCGTCGGTGCTGCTGTACTGGGCCGGGATGGCCGCCAACGACTGGGCTGACCGGCGGCTGGACGCGGTCGAGCGGCCGGAGCGGCCGATCCCGTCCGGCCGGGTGCGCCCGTCGGTCGCGCTCGGCGTCGCGTCCGGCCTGACCGCCGCCGGGCTCGCGGTCGCCACCGCCGCCGGGGGCCGCCGGGCGGCGGCAGTCGCGCTGCCGCTCGCGGCCACGATCTGGGGGTACGACCTGCGCGCGAAGAACACCGCCGCCGGGCCGGCGGTGATGGCCGCGTGCCGAGGGCTGGACGTGCTGCTCGGCGCGTCCGGCGGGCGGGTGGTCCGGGCGCTCCCGGCCGCGCTCACAGTCGCCGCGCACACCTGGACCGTGACCGCGCTGTCCCGCCGCGAGGTGACCGGCGCGGACCGGCGTCTGCCGGGCCTCACGCTCGCCGGCACCGCGCTGATCGTGCTCACCACCCCGGCCCGGCCGACCGTGTTAAGCGGGGCCCCCTCCTCTACCGGATGCGTTAAGAGGGGGCCCTTCCTTCGGCTCGGGGAGCTGGTTCCGGCGGTGCTCGCCGCCGGGTACGCCGCCCGGTACGGCCGGGCGCAGGCCCGCGTGCTCGCCGACCCGTCACCGGCCCGGGTCCGGGCCGCAGTGGGCGCCGGGATCACCGGGCTGCCCGCGTTGCAGGGCGCGCTGACCGCCCGCGCCGGGGCCCGGCTGCTCGGCCTCGCCGTGGCCGGCGCCGCGCCGCTCGGCCGCCGCCTGGCCCGACTGATCTCACCGACATGACCGCCGCGCCGGCCACCCGGCCCACCGCCGGCCCGCTGTCCGGGCCGGGCGCGCTGCGCTTCGGGTACGGCACCAACGGCTTCGCCAACCACCGGCTCGGGGACGCGCTCGCGGTCCTCGCCGACCTCGGCTACGTGGGCGTCGCGCTCACCCTCGACCACGACCACCTGGACCCGTTCGCCCCCGGCCTGGCCCGCCGGGTCGCCGCCGTCAGTCGACGGCTGGACGCGCTGGGGCTGGCCGTGGTGGTCGAGACCGGCGCCCGGTACCTGCTCGACCCGCGGCACAAGCACGCGCCGACGCTGCTGCACGACGACCCGGCCCGGCGGGTGGAGTTCCTGCGCCGGGCCGTCCGGATCGGCGCCGACCTGGGCGCGGAGGCGGTCTCCTTCTGGGCCGGGGTACGCCCACCCGGCGTACCACCCGGCGTCGCCGCCGACCGCCTGGTGGCGGGCTGCGCGACGGTGTGCGCCGCGGCGGCGGAGGCGGGCGTGCCGCTGGGCTTCGAACCGGAGCCGGGCATGTTCGTCGAGGACATCGCCGGGTGGTGGCGGCTGCGCGAGGCGCTGGGCGCGCCGCCCGGCTTCGGCATCACGCTCGACATCGGGCACTGTCGCTGCCTGGAGCCGATGCCGGTGCCGCAGTGCGTGTCGGCGGTCGCCGCGCACCTGGTCAACGTGCAGATCGACGACATGCGCCGGGGCGTGCACGAGCACCTGGAGTTCGGCACCGGCGAGATCGACTTCCCGCCGGTGCTGCGCGCCCTGGCCGACGCCGGCTACCGCGGGCTGGTGGCCGTGGAACTGCCCCGCCACTCGCACGCCGCACCGGCCGTCGCCGCCCGCTCACTGGACTTCCTGTGCGCCGCCGCCTCGCGCGGCGAGGGGCGGTGACCCACCACCTTCCACCCGGCAGAGGGGAGACGGCATGACACCCGACCGACTGCGCGCCGCGCTTCGGGGCGTACCCGATCCGCAGTGGCTGGACGCGGCGCTGCGCCGCGTCGCGACCGAACCCACGGCCATCGGGCGGTTCTTCGCCGCCGCCGCCCGGCGGTGCGGTCGCCTGCCGGTGCCCGACCCGCCCGGCTGGACGGCGGACGAGGCGGCCCGGGCGCTGCTGCTGACCGCGCTGCCGCACGGCCACGCCGCCGCCGCGGAGACGCTGTACCGGCAGGGCGACGCCGCCGAGAAACGCGGCGTGCTGCGCGCGCTGCCGCTGCTGCCGATCGGCGCGGAGTGCGTGCCGCTGCTGCACGACGCGATCCGCACCAACGACACCCGGCTGGTGGCCGCGGCGCTCGGCCCGTACGCCCGGCACCTGGAGCAGGCGACCTGGCGGCAGGCGGTGCTCAAGTGCGTGTTCACCGGCGTGCCGCTGGCGGTTGTCGACGGCCTGCCGGAGCGGGCCGACGGCGAGCTGGCCCGGATGCTCGCCGCGTTCGCCGCCGAACGGCACGCCGCCGGCCGCGACATGCCCGCCGACGCGACCGACGTGCTGCGCCGGCTGACCATCCCCACCACGGAGGCGTGACATGCGCATCTTCGACCCGCACATCCACATGACGTCCCGCACCACCGACGACTACGAGCGGATGGCCGCCGCGGGCGTCCGCGCGGTGGTCGAGCCGGCGTTCTGGCTGGGCCAGCCGCGTACGAGCGTGGACAGCTTCGTGGACTACTTCGACTCGCTGATCGGGTGGGAGCCGTTCCGGGCCGGCCAGTTCGGCATCCGGCACCACGCCACTGTGGCGCTGAACCCGAAGGAGGCGAACGACCCGCGCTGCCGCCCGGTGCTCGACCTGCTGCCCCGCTACCTGGACAAGGACGGCGTGGTGGCGGTCGGCGAGATCGGCTACGACGCGATGACGCCGGCCGAGGACGCCGCGCTGGCCGGTCAGCTCGCCCTGGCCGTCGCGCACGACCTGCCGGCGCTGGTGCACACGCCGCACCGGGACAAGGCGCGCGGCGTCGAGCGGACGCTTGCGGTGGTCGCCGAGTCGGGCATCCCGCCGGGACGGGTGCTCGTCGACCACCTCAACGAGGTGACCGTCGAGCTGGTCCGGGACACCGGCTGCTGGCTGGGCTTCTCGATCTATCCGGAGACGAAGATGTCGCCGCCGCGGATGGTGGGGCTGCTGAAGCGGTACGGCACCGAGCGGATGCTGGTGAACTCGGCGGCCGACTGGGGCCGGTCGGATCCGCTGCTGACCCGGGCCACCGGGGAGGCGATGCTGCTGGCCGGGTTCGACGCCGACGACGTGGACCGGGTGCTGTGGCGCAACCCGGTCGAGTTCTACGGCCAGTCCGGCCGGCTCGACCTGACCGACCTGGAGGCGAGCGACCCCACCTTCGCCGGCAACTCGATCGCCCGTGGGGGGCAGTGATGCGGCTGCGCCACGCCGACGGCACGACCGTCCATCTCGGCTACTGCACGAACGTGCACCCGGCCGAGGACCTGCCGGGCATCGTCGCCCAGCTCGACACGTACGCGGTGGCGGTCCGCCGGGCGCTCGACACCGACCGGCTCGGGCTCGGACTCTGGCTGGCCGCGCCGGTCGCCGCCGCGCTCGCCGCCGACCCGCCGGCCCGGCGCCGGCTGCGCCACGAGCTGGCGGTACGCGGGCTGGAGGTGGTCACGCTCAACGGCTTCCCGTACGCCGCGTTCCAGGCCCCTGTGGTCAAGGGCGCGGTGTACCACCCGGACTGGACCACGCCGCAACGGTCGGCGTACACGCTGGACCTGGCCCGGGTTCTCGCCGACCTGCTGCCGGACGACGCCGTCCGGGGTTCGATCTCGACGCTGCCGATCGCCTGGCGCACCCCGTGGGATTCCGGGCGGGCCGCCACCGCCCGGCGTCGCCTGGACGCGCTGGCCGAGGGCCTGGCCGCCGTGCAGCGGGAGACGGGCCGGGTGATCCGGGTCGGCTTCGAACCGGAACCGGGCTGTCTGGTGGAGTCGACGGGACAAGCACGCGAGGTATTCTCAGACATGGATACCGACCGGCTCGGGATCTGCGTGGATCTCGCGCACCTGGCGTGTGCCTGGGAGCAGCCGGCGGATGCCCTGGCCGGGCTGCGTGCCGCCGGTCTCCCCGTGGTGAAGGTCCAGGTGTCCGCAGCGGTCGAGGCCCCTGACCCGCCCGCCGCGAACGCGGCGCTGCGCCGGTTCGTCGAACCGCGCTTCCTGCACCAGACGCGGGCTGCCGGTTGCGCCGGCGCCGCCGATCCGGCCGATCCGGCGTACGCGGCCGACGACCTCGACGCCGCGCTCGACGCGCGGCTGCCCGGGGCGTGGCGGGTGCACTACCACGTGCCGTTGCACGCACCGCCCGAGCCGCCGCTGCGCTCCACAGCGCCGGTGCTGCGCGAGGCGCTGGCCGCGTTGTACGCCGGTCCCGTCGCCGGCTGCGACCACCTCGACGTCGAGACGTACACCTGGGGGGTGCTGCCGGAGGCGCGGCGGCCGCGCGGCGACGCGGAGCTGGCCGCCGGCATCGCCGCCGAGCTGGCGTTCGCCCGCGACGAGCTGACCGCGCTCGGCCTGGCCACGACGGTGGGGGCGCCCTCATGAGCCGGCGGCTCGTGGTGCTCGACGTGGTCGGGCTGACGCCGCGGCTGCTGGCGCACATGCCCCGGCTGCGCGCGGTGGCCGACGCCGGGTTCGCCGCCGAGCTGGGCACCGTGCTGCCGGCGGTGACCTGCTCGGCGCAGTCCACGTTCCTCACCGGCGAGCTGCCCGCCGGGCACGGCGTGGTGGGCAACGGCTGGTACTTCCGCGACCTGGGCGAGGTGCTGCTCTGGCGGCAGCACAACGGGCTCGTCGGCGGCGAGAAGGTGTGGCAGGCGGCCCGCCGCGTCGAGCCGGGCTACCGGGTGGCGAACGTCTGCTGGTGGTACGCGATGGGCGCGGACGTGGACTGGACGGTCACGCCGCGCCCGGTCTACCACGCCGACGGGCGCAAGGAGCCCGACTGCTGGACCGACCCGCCCGAGCTGCGGGACACCCTCACCGACGCGCTCGGCACGTTCCCGCTGTTCAGCTACTGGGGGCCGGGTGCCGGGCTGTCGTCCTCGGCGTGGATCAGCCGGGCCGCGCAGCGCATCCTCGCCGATCACGCTCCCGACCTGACGCTGGTCTACCTGCCGCACCTGGACTACGACCTGCAACGCTTCGGCCCGTCCGGCCCGCAGGCAGCCGCCGCGGCGGCGGAGCTGGACACCGTGCTCGGCCCGCTGCTCGACGCCGCGCGGGAGCGGGACGCCACAGTGGTGGCGTTGTCCGAGTACGGCATCACCGACGTGTCCCGCCCGGTGGACGTGAACCGGATGCTGCGCGCCGAGGGGCTGTTGCGGGTCTACACCCAGGCCGGGATGGAATATCTCGACCCGTGGACGTCGCGGGCGTTCGCGGTGGCCGACCACCAGGTGGCGCACGTCTACGTCAAGGATCCGGCGGACGTGCCGGCGGTGGCGAAGCTCTGCGCGTCGCTGCCGGGCGTGGCCGAGGTGCTCGACGCCGCCGGGCAGGCCGGGTACGGGCTGGATCACCCCCGCTCGGGTGAGCTGGTGCTGGTGGCCGAGCCGGACGCCTGGTTCACGTACTACTACTGGCTCGACGACGCGCGGGCGCCCGACTTCGCCCGGCTGGTGGAGATCCACCGCAAGCCCGGCTACGACCCGGCCGAGCTGTTCTTCGACCCGGCCGCGCCGGGTGCGGCGAAGCGCCGCGCCGCGGTGGCGCTGGCCCGCAAGAAGCTCGGGCTGCGCTACCTGATGTCAGTGGTGGGGCTGGACGCGGGCGCGCGTGCGGTGCGTGGTTCACACGGGCGCCTGCCCGCCGACCCGGCGGACGGCCCGGTGCTGCTCTGCTCCGACCGGGCCGCGATCCGGCCCCGGGTGGAGGCCACCGATGTGAAGGCGTTGCTGCTCGAACTCGCCGGACTGGCCAGGGAGGCACCATGACCGTAACCGTCGCACCGACCGATCCGGCCCTGCTGCGGGGCCGCTTCGACGCCGCGCTAGCCGCGTTCCTGGACGCGAGAGAGCCGGATCGGCCGGACGACGGTACGGGGGCCGTCCACACCGCTGTGCGCTGGTTCGTCCTGGCCGGCGGTAAGCGGATGCGGCCGCTGTTCTGCTACTGGGGCTGGCGGGGGTTCGGTGGCCCGGACGCCTCGCCGATCGTGGTCGCCGCCGCCTCGCTGGAGCTGTTCCACGCGTTCGCGCTGATCCACGACGACATCGTGGACCGCAGCGACCGCCGCCGGGGCGCGCCGACGCTGCACCGGTTCTTCGCCGAGCTGCACGCCGCGTCCGGCTGGCCGGGCGACCCGGCGGCGTACGGGCGGCAGGCCGCGGTGCTCTGCGGCGACCTCTGCGCCACCTGGTCGGCGCAGATGTTCCACGGGTGCGGGTTGCCGCCCGAGCGGCTGCGCCGGGGGCACGTGCTGCTGGCCCGGATGCGCTCGGAGGTGATCGCGGGGGAGTACCTGGACGTGGTCGGGGCGGCCGGGGACGGTTCGGTGGCGAACGCGCTCACAGTGGTACGGCTGAAGACGGCCCGCTACACGGTGACCCGTCCGGTGCAGATCGGTGCCGCGCTCGCCGGTGCGGCGCCGGAGGAGGTGGCCGCGCTGGCCGGGTTCGGCGACCCGCTCGGTGACGCGTTCCAGCTGCGCGACGACCTGCTCGGCGTCTTCGGTGACCCGTCGGTGACCGGCAAGTCCAACCTGGACGACCTGCGTGAGGGCAAGCCGACGGTGCTGCTGGCGCTGGCCCGGGCGTCCGCCTCGCCGGCCGGTGCGGCCCGGCTGGGGGAGCTGGTCGGCGATCCCGGCCTCGACCAGTCGGCCGCGGCCGAGGTGCGGGGCATCGTCGAGGAGTCCGGTGCCCGGGAGGCGGTGGAGCGGATGATCCGTACCCGGGCCGACGCGGCACTTGTCGCGCTGGACGCGTTGCCGCTGGCGGAACCGGCGCGGCGGGTGCTGGCGGCGCTCGCGGAGCGGGCGGTCGACCGCCACGAGTGACACCTACTTTTGTCGCTGAGCGCCGAAAGTCAAAGCCAATCGATCAGAAGCTATGGACAGGCTGATCGAAAGGTCTTAATGTCGTGCACAGCACAACGCTGTTTCGCCGAGGCGACCGCCCCGCACCGCCCGCCTCGGCGAGGTGACCTCCGGTCCCGACCGGAGGTCGCGGCCCGCCGACCTCCCCGGCAGGCCGGCGCAGCATCCCCCTGCTCGGCATCCGGCGCGACGCGCGCCCGTTCCTGGCTGCGCGCGTCAGGAAGGGACAGCACAGCATGTCCAGCCACCACCACCCCCGTGCCCGACGACCGTTCGCCGCTGCCGCAGCGCTGCTGCTCGCGGCCACCGCCGGCACCGTCACAGTGGCCGCGGCGTCCGTCCCGGCGTCCGCCCACCCGATCCCGGCGAGCGACTTCCAGCAGGTCGAACTCGCCCGCGGTGTCGCCGAGACCGGCGAACCGATGTCGCTCGCGGTGCTGCCCGACCGGTCGGTCCTGCACACCGCCCGCAACGGCACGCTGCGCCGCACCGACGCGGCCGGCGCCACCACGGTCATCGGCACGCTGCCTGTCTACACCCACGACGAGGAGGGGCTCCAGGGCGTCGGCGTCGACCCCGGCTTCGCCTCCAACCGGCACATCTACCTCTACTACGCGCCGCCGCTGTCCACCCCGGCCGGCGACGCGCCCGCCACCGGCACCGACTTCTCCGCCTGGCAGGGCGTCAACCGGCTCTCCCGGTTCACCCTCAACGCCGACTTCACGCTCAACCAGGCCAGCAAGGTCGACGTGCTCGACGTACCGGCCGACCGGGGGCTGTGCTGCCACGTCGGCGGCGACATCGACTTCGACGCCGCGGGCAACCTCTACCTGTCCACCGGCGACGACACCAACCCGTTCGACTCGGCCGGCTATGCGCCGATCGACGAGCGCACCAACCGCAACCCCGGGTACGACGCGCAGCGCAGCGCCGGCAACACCAACGACCTGCGGGGCAAGATCCTGCGGATCAAGGTGAACACCAACGGCACGTACTCGATCCCGGCCGGCAACCTCTTCGCGCCCGGCACCGCGCGGACCCGCCCGGAGATCTACGCGATGGGCTTCCGCAACCCGTTCCGAATCAGCGTCGACAAGGCCACCGGCGTCGTCTACGTGGGCGACTACGGGCCGGACGCCGGCACCACCACGGCCCGCGGCCCGTCCGGGCAGGTCGAGTTCAACCGGGTGACAGCGCCCGGCAACTACGGCTGGCCGTACTGCACCGGCACCAACACCGCCACCGAGACGTACGCCGAGTGGGACTTCGCCGCCGGCACCGCCGGCCCGAAGTTCAACTGCACCGGCGGGCCGACGAACAACTCGTTCCGCAACACCGGCCTGGCCACGCTGCCGGCGGCGAAGCCGTCCTGGATCCGCTACGCCGGTGACGCCGGCAGCCCGCCCGAGTTCGGCGGCGGCTCCGAGTCGCCGATGGGCGGCCCGGTCTACCGGTACGACGCGGCGAACCCGTCCACCACGAAGTTCCCGCAGTCCTTCGACGGGCAGTTCTTCGCCACCGAGTTCGGCCGGGGCTGGATCAAGCCGATCCACGTCGGCGCGGACGGCTCACCCGGCACCATCGACAGCTTCCCGTGGACCGGCAAGCAGGTGATGGACTCGGCGTTCGGCCCGGACGGCGCGTACTACGTGCTCGACTACGGCACCGGCTACTTCAACGGCGACGCCAACTCGGCGCTGTACCGCTTCGACTACCTGGGCGGCGCCAACCGCGCCCCGGTGGCCCGCGCCGCGGCCGACCGGACCTCCGGCGCCGCGCCGCTGACTGTGGCCTTCTCCTCGGCCGGCTCGTCCGACCCGGAGGGCGGCGCGCTGACGTACGCCTGGACGTTCGGCGACGGCGGCACCTCGACCGCCGCGAACCCCTCGCACACCTACACCACCAACGGCAGGTACACCGCCACCCTCACCGTGCGCGACCCGCAGGGCGCCACCGGCACCGCGAGCGTGACGATCACAGTGGGCAACACCGCGCCGACAGTCGTCATCGAGACGCCCGGCAACGGCAAGCTGTTCTCCTTCGGCGACACCGTGCCGTTCCGGATCACCGTCACCGACCCGGAGGACGCCACGATCGACTGCACGAAGGTCAAGATGACCTACGTGCTCGGCCACGACCAGCACGGCCACCAGATCACCTCGGCGACCGGCTGCACCGGCTCGATCGCCGTACCCGTCGACGGTGAGCACGACGACGCGGCGAACATCTTCGCCGTCTTCGACGCCGAGTACACCGACTCCGGCGGCCTCACCACGCACACCCAGCACACGCTCCAGCCCCGGCACCGGCAGGCCGAGCACTTCAAGACCTCGTCCGGGATCAACACGTTCGACAAGGCCACCGCCGAGGGCGGCAAGACCGTCGGCGACATCCACAACGGGGACTGGATCGCGTTCCAGCCGTACCTGCTCGCCGACGCCACCGGGTTCACCGCCCGGGTGTCGTCCGCCGGAGCCGGCGGCACGCTCCAGGTGCGGTCCGGCTCGGCCACCGGCACCGTGCTCGGCTCGGCCACCGTCCCGGTCACCGGCGCCTGGGACACGTTCACCACAGTCACCGGCACGATCGCCAATCCGCCGGCCGGCACCACCACGCTCTACCTGACGTTCGCCGGTGGCACCGGGGCGCTCTACGACCTGGACGCGTTCACGCTCACCACGTCGGCGGTCCGTACCGGCCCGGTGAAGGGCCTGGCCGGGAAGTGCCTGGACGTGCGCAACGCCGCCACCGCCGACGGCACCCAGATCCAGCTCTACACCTGCAACGGCACGACGGCGCAGTCGTGGACCGTGACGCCGAACGGCACCGTGAAGGCGCTGGGCAAGTGCCTGGACGTATCCGGCGGGGCCAGCGCGGACGGCACGAAGATCCAGCTCTACACGTGCAACGGCACCGGCGCGCAGAACTGGTCCGCGCAGGCCGACGGGACCGTGCGCAACCCGCAGTCGGGCAAGTGCCTGGACGTGTCCGGCAACAACTCGGCCGACGGCACGGCGGTGCACCTGTGGACCTGCACCGGCGCGGCGAACCAGCGCTGGACCCTGCCGTGAGGATGAAGGAGAACCAGATGAAACTCGTGCGTACCGCACTGGGGGCGGTGACCGCCGTCCTCGCCACCATCGCCTGCACCGTCCCCGCGGGCCCGGCAGCCGCCGCCGACGCCCCCTACGACGTGCTCGTCTTCTCCAAGACCGCCGGCTTCCGCCACGACTCCATCGCGGTCGGCACGCAGGCCGTACGGGAGCTGGGCGCGGCGAACAACTTCACCGTCACCGCGACCGAGGACGCCGCCCAGTTCACCACCGCCAACCTGGCCCGCTTCGAGGCGGTGATCTTCCTCAACACCACGGGGGACGTCCTCAACGCCACCCAGCAGTCGGCGTTCGAGGCGTACATCGGCGCCGGCGGCGGGTACGTCGGCGTGCACTCCGCCGCCGACACCGAGTACGACTGGCCGTTCTACGGCAACCTCGTCGGCGCCTGGTTCGCGTCCCACCCGGCCATCCAGCCGGCCACGGTGAAGGTGGAGGACCGGGCGCACGCCGCCACCGCGCACCTGCCGCAGCGGTGGAACCGCACCGACGAGTGGTACGACTACCGCACCAACGCCCGCTCCACCGCGCACGTGCTGGCCAGCCTGGACGAGTCCACGTACTCCGGTGGCTCGATGGGCGGCGACCACCCGCACGCCTGGTGCAAGACGTACAGCGGCGGCCGGTCCTTCTACACCGGCGGCGGCCACACCCAGGCGTCCTACGCCGACGCGGCGTTCCGGGCGCACCTGCTCGGCGGCATCCGCTACGCCGCCGGGCGCACGAAGGCCGACTGCCGGCCGGAGACCGGCTACACCGCGCTCTACAACGGCGGCACCACCGGCTGGTCGCAGGCCGGGCCGGGCAGCTTCACCAACGCCGACGCCACGCTCACCTCGGTCGGCGGCATGGGCCTGTACTGGTACAGCGCGAAGCAGTTCACCAACTACTCGCTGAAGCTGGACTGGCGGCTGGCCGGTGACGACAACTCGGGCGTGTTCGTCGGCTTCCCGCCGTCGAGCGACCCGAACTCGGCGGTGAACAACGGCTACGAGATCCAGATCGACCCCACCGACGCGGCCGACCGGACCACCGGCGCGGTCTACGGCTTCAAGTCCGCCGACCTGGCGGCCCGGGACGCGGCGCTCAACCCGGCGGGGGAGTGGAACACCTACGAGATCCTGGTCGAGTCCGAGCGGCTCCAGGTCTTCCTCAACGGCGTGCGGATCAACGACTTCACGAACACCGACCCGGTGCGGTCGCTCGCCGGGCACGTCGGCATCCAGAACCACGGCACCGGCGACGACGTGTCGTTCCGCAACATCCGGATCAAGGAACTCGGCGGCACGCCGCCGCCGACCGGCAACACCACCGTCCAGGCCGAGGCGTTCGGTTCGGCGAGCGGCGTCAGCGCGTACCCCAAGGCCGGCGCCAACGGCGGCCAGACCCTGGGGTACGTGGACCCGGGCGACTGGGCCGCGTACCCGGGTCTGGACCTGACCGGTGTGACGTCGCTGCGCGCCCGGGTGGTCTCCGGCGGCCCGGGCGGCACACTCCAGGTGCGGACCGGCTCGCCGACCGGCCCGGTGCTCGGCCAGGTGGCGGTGCCGAACACCGGTAGCTGGACCACGTTCGCCGACGTGAGCACCGCGCTCACAGGCGTGCCGTCCGGTACGCAGACGGTCCACCTGACGTTCACCGGCAGCGGCTCCGGGCTGTTCGACGTCGACGACTTCACGCTGGTCCGCTCGACCGGCACCGGCGGCGCCGGCCCGATCAAGGGCCTCGCCGGCAAGTGCCTGGACGTGCGGAGCGGATCGTCGGCCGACGGCACCCAGATCCAGCTCTACACCTGCAACGGCTCGTCGGCGCAGTCGTGGACCGTGACGCCGAACGGGCCGGTGAAGGCGCTCGGCAAGTGCCTGGACGTGTCGGGCGGCGGCAGTGCGGACGGCACGAAGATCCAGCTCTACACGTGCAACGGCACGGGCGCGCAGAACTGGTCCGCGCAGGCGGACGGCACGGTGCGTAACCCGCAGTCGGGCAAGTGCCTGGACGTGTCCGGCAACAACTCGGCCGACGGCACGGCGGTGCATCTGTGGACCTGCACCGGCGCGGCGAACCAGCGCTGGACCCTGCCCTGACGGAGGCCATAGAGTGGAGGCGGCGACCGCGAGGTGGCCGGTGACCCGGCGGGAGGCGCAACCCGCCCGGGAGCAGACGCTCCGGCGTCCACCGGTTCCCACGCGCCGCCGCCTCCGGTCGTCCTCGCCCCGGTCCGCGACGGAATCCCCCATCACCACAGGGGAGAAGGACAATGGCGCGACCCATCACGCTCTTCACCGGCCAGTGGGCCGATCTGCCGTTCGACGAGGTCTGCCGGCTCGCCGCCGAGTGGGGCTACGACGGGCTGGAGATCGCCTGCTGGGGCGACCACTTCGAGGTGGACAAGGCGCTCGCCGACGACTCGTACGTGGAGCGCAAGCGGGCCACCCTCGCCAAGCACAACCTCCAGGTGTTCGCCGTCTCCAACCACCTGGTCGGGCAGGCCGTCTGCGACCACCCGATCGACGAGCGGCACCAGGACATCCTGCCGGCCCGGATCTGGGGCGACGGCGAGCCGGAGGGGGTGCGGCAGCGGGCCGCCGAGGAGATCAAGGACACCGCGCGGGCGGCGGCGAAGCTCGGCGTGAACACCGTCGTCGGCTTCACCGGCTCGTCCATCTGGCACACGGTGGCGATGTTCCCGCCGGTGCCGCCGGCCATGATCGAGCGCGGCTACCAGGACTTCGCCGACAGATGGAACCCGATCCTCGACGTGTTCGACGAGGTGGGGGTGCGGTTCGCGCACGAGGTGCACCCCAGCGAGATCGCCTACGACTACTGGACGACGAAGCGCACGCTGGAGGCGATCGGGCACCGGGAGGCGTTCGGGCTCAACTGGGATCCGTCGCACTTCGTCTGGCAGGACCTGGACCCGGTGAACTTCATCTTCGACTTCGCCGACCGGATCTACCACGTCGACTGCAAGGACGCGAAGGTCCGTACCGGCGACGGGCGGCGCGGCCGGCTCTCCTCCCACCTGCCCTGGGCCGACCTGCGGCGCGGCTGGGACTTCGTCTCCACCGGCCACGGCGACGTGCCGTGGGAGGACTGCTTCCGGGCGCTCAACGCGATCGGCTACGACGGCCCGATCTCGATCGAGTGGGAGGACGCCGGCATGGACCGCCTGGTCGGCGCGCCGGAGGCGCTCCAGTTCGTCCGCCGCCTGGCGTTCGACGCCCCGAGCGCCGCATTCGACGCCGCCTTCAGCAGCAGCCGCGACTGACCGGTCAGCGGGCGGCGTAGACCTGGTCGCTGACCAGGCGCGCCGCCCCGACCAGGCCGGCGGTGTCGCCGAGGTCGGACAGGACGATCGGCATGCTGCCGGTGGCCAGCGGCGTGGACCGCCGGTAGACCACGCCCCGGATCTCCGCGAGCAGCACCGGCCCGATCCCGCCGGGTGCGCCGCCGATGATCACGATGGCCGGGTTGACGAAGCTGACCAGCCCGACCAGCACCCGCCCGAGCCGGCGGGCGGCGTCGCGCACCAGCGTCTGCGCCGCCGGGTCGCCCTCGGTGGCCGCCGCCGCCACGTCGGCCACCGACAGCGTCCCGGCCGCGGCCAGCCGGTCCGCCAGCGCCGTCGAGCGCCCGGCCCGCGCGGCGCTCACCGCCTCGCGCACCAGTGCGACATCCCCGCAGTACGCCTCGACGCACCCGTTGTTGCCGCAGCCGCAGAGCGGCCCGTCCTCGGTGAGCTGGAAGTGGCCGATGTCGCCGGCCCCGCTGGCCGCACCCCGGTAGAGCGCGCCGGCGAGCACCAGCCCGCAGCCGATCGCCTCGCCCAGCTTGACGTAGAGGAAGTCGTCGAACGGGCGGCCGGTGCCGGCGTGCCGTTCGCCGAGGGCCATCGCGTTGGCGTCGTTGTCGACCTGCACCGGGCAGCCCAGCTCGGCGGCGAGCGTGTCGCGTACCGGGAAGCGGTGCCAGCCGGCCAGGGCCGGCGCGGACACCGGCGTGCCGTCGCGGACCTCGACCGGCGCGGGCAGCGCGACGCCGACGCCGGTGAGCGACGACAGTCCCGCCTCGACACGCAGTTTGCCGAGCAGTTCGACGATGCGCCCGACCACCACGTCCGGGCCGAGCCGGACGTCCACCGGCTCGTCGTGCCGGGCGAGCGGGTTCAGTTCGCCGTCGGTGAGCGCGACCCGCAGGAGGCCGTCGCCGACGAGCACCGCGCCGAACCGGACCTGCGCGCCGATGCGCAGCAGCGACGAGCGGCGTCCGCCCCGGGACGCGGCCGGTCCGGCGGTCTCCACCAGGCCGAGCGTGGTCAGCCGGTCGACCTCGGCGGCGAACCGGGCCCGGGGCAGGCCGAGGAGGTCGGCCAGCTCGACCCGGGAGCGTGGGCCGTCGTCGCGCAGCAGGCGCAGCAGTCGTGCCTGATCCGCCGTCTCCGGTCCGACCATCGGCATCTGGTCACCTCCCCACGGAGAATGTGCCACATCGCCGCCCGCGCACACGGGAGCGGGCCGGTCACCCGGAGGTGACCGGCCCGCTGTCCGCTGGTGTCAGAGCGTGTTGCCGGTGCTGGACGGCTTGGTGCTCGTGCCGGTGGTGGTCGAGCCGGACGCGCTGGTCGAGCCCGTCCCGTTGGCGCTGCGGCTGCCGACCGCGGCCGGCGTGCCGGCGAACGGCTTGTCGGCGTCGGTCATGCCCGGCTTGCCGCCGTTGGTGGCGAGCTTCTCACCGAGCTTGGTGTGCCCCAGCTTGTCCTTGCCCTCCGAGTAGAGCCGGGTCGCCTGGGCCTGCGCGACCCCGGCCGCCTCCTGGACGGTCGGGTGGTCGAGCACCTTGCGCCCGCGGACCACCAGCTCCTCGTACTTCTCCCGGCCGGCACGGGCGCCCAGGACGAATCCCGCAGCCAGCCCGCCAAGAAACATGATCTTTCCGCGCATGGCGGCTCCTTCCGTACCTGACGCTCTCGCCGGTTTCCGCCAGCTCGGCGGAATGACCGTCTCGCGCCTGCTTCTCTGTCGACGGCTAACTACCCATCCTGCTCTCCGCTCATGCCTCCCTGTGCCGAGATGACGATTTGTCCGTAATCCTGGCGCGTCAGCCGGTCCGGTCCTCCTCCGGTAACCCCCTGGCGCACCACCCCCCGATGTCCTGTACTCTTGTCCCCGTCGCACGGAGCGGAGAGATCCGAACCGAGCGGTGCACGGTCCCCTGTAGCTCAATTGGCAGAGCAGCCGGCTGTTAACCGGCAGGTTATTGGTTCGAGTCCAATCGGGGGAGCTTCGCTCCACGTCACGCCCGTCGGCATCGCCGGCGGGCGTTAGTCGTCGCTGGCCCCCTTCGCGTGCCTGGCTGCCCGGTTTCCGCCCCCGAGTCCTCGTTCGCCCGGCAGGATGGTCGGCGTCGACTTAGACTCCCGCTGCGTCGATTGATGCGTCGATTCGAGGACGGTGGAGATGGCCGCAGGACGCAGCCGCTGGACCGCGACGCTGATCGCGGTGGCGGTGGTGCTCGGCTGGCTGATCGTCGGCGGCATCGCCGGCCCCTACTCCGGCAAGCTCGGCGAGGTCTCCACCAACGACAACGCCTCCTTCCTCCCGGCCGACGCCGAGGCCACCCGGGCGCAGGACCTGGCCGCCGGATTCGTCGACCGGGAGACCACCCCGGCACTCGTGGTCTACGAACGACCCGGCGGCCTCACCCCCGCCGACCAGCAGCGCATCCGGGCCGACGCGGCCCGCTTCGCCGAGGTGCCGGGCGTGGTCGGTCCGCTGCCGCCACCGGTCGTCAGCCAGGACGAGCAGGCCGCCCAGGTGATCGTGCCGATCGACAGCTCCGAGGGCGAACAGATCCGGTCCGTTGTGGAACGCCTGCGCGACATCGCCGGCCCGGACCGCGACGGGCTCACCGTCGACGTGGCCGGACCCGCAGGGCTGCTCGGCGACCTGATCGAGGTGTTCGGCGCGATCGACGGGCCGCTGCTCCTGGTCACGCTGACAGTGGTGCTGGTCATCCTGCTCGTCGTCTACCGCAGCCCGGTCCTCTGGATCTTCCCGCTGCTGGCCGCCGGGATGTCGTACTCGCTCGCCGCCGTCTTCGTCTACCTGCTCGCCGACCACGACATCGTCAAGCTCAACGGGCAGGCACAGGGCATCCTCACCGTGCTCGTCTTCGGCGCCGGCACCGACTACGCGCTGCTGCTCATCGCCCGCTACCGGGAGGAACTGCACCGGCACGAGCGCCCGTGGGACGCCATGCGGACCGCCTGGAAGGGCGCCGCCCCGGCCATCATCGCCTCCGGCGCCACAGTCATCGTGAGCCTGCTCTGCCTGCTGCTGTCCAGCCTCAACTCCAACCGCGCGCTCGGCCCGGTCAGTGCCGTCGGCATCGCCGCCACGCTGCTGGTCATGCTCACCTTCCTGCCCGCGCTGCTGGTCCTCGGCGGCCGGTGGGCGTTCTGGCCCCGGCGACCCCGCTACGACCAGGCCGACCCGCGCACCGAGCACGGCATCTGGGGGCGGATCGCCGGCTTCGTGGCGCGCCGTGCGCGTACCGTCTGGGGCGTCACCGCCGTGGTGCTCGCCGCCCTCGCGATCGGGGTGACCCAGCTCGGCGCCACCACGCTCGGCCAGTCCCAGCTGTTCACCCAGCGCACCGACTCGGTGGCCGGGCAGGAGGTCATCGACAGGCACTTCCCGGCCGGCACCGGCAGCCCCGCCACCATCTTCACCACCCAGGGCACCGCCCGGCAGGTCGCCCAGGTGGCGCAGGGCGTACCGGGAGTCGCCTCGGTGCTGCCGCTCGGCGAGCGGGGCGAGAACGCGCCGCCCGACCCGAACGCGCCCCCCAAGGTGGTCGACGGGCGGGTGCAGCTCAACGTCACGCTCGCCGACCCGCCGGACAGCAACGGCGCCGAACGCACCATCCGCGACCTGCGCGAGGCGGTGCACCGGGTACCCGGCGCCGACGCCGTGGTCGGCGGCTTCACCGCGATCAACGTGGACACCGCCGACGCCTCGGTACGCGACCGCGACGTGATCATCCCGGTGGTGCTGCTGGTCATCGCGGTCATCCTGGCGCTGCTGCTGCGCGCCCTGGTCGCCCCGGTGCTGCTGATCGCCACCGTGGTGCTGTCGTTCCTGGCCACGCTGGGCCTGTGCGCGCTGCTGTTCCGGTACGTCTTCGACTTCCCCGGCGTCGACCAGTCGTTCCCGCTGTTCGCGTTCGTGTTCCTGGTCGCGCTCGGCATCGACTACAACATCTTCCTGATGAGCCGGGTCCGTGAGGAGTCGGTGCGCCGCGGCACCCGCGCCGGTGTGCTCGCCGGGCTGGCCGTCACCGGCGGCGTGATCACCTCCGCCGGCATCGTGCTCGCCGCCACGTTCTCCGCGCTCGCCGTCCTGCCGCTCGTGGTGCTCGTCGAGCTGGGCGTGGCGGTCGCTGTCGGCGTACTGCTGGACACCATCGTGGTCCGCTCGCTGCTGGTGCCCGCGCTCGCGTACGACATCGGGCCGAAGGTCTGGTGGCCGGGCCGCTTGTCGCGGTCGCACCGCGAGGGCGACCGGGCCGGGGCGGGGGTGGACCGTGCCTGACACGGACGTGGTGATCGTCGGCGGCGGCCTGGCCGGTCTCGCCGCCGCCCGGCGGCTGCACCGCGCCGGCGTGCCGTGGCGGCTGCTGGAGGCGGGCGACCGGCTCGGCGGGCGGGTCGCCACCGACCGCGTCGACGGGTTCCTGCTCGACCGGGGCTTCCAGGTGCTCAACACCGCCTACCCGCGGCTCACCGGACTGGTCGACGTCGGCACTCTCACGATGGGCTGGTTCACCTCCGGCGTGCTGGTGCGCCGCGGCGACCGGCTGGAACGCCTGGTCAACCCGCTGCGCGAACCCACCGGCGCACCCGGCACGCTCACCGCGGGCATCGGATCGCTGACCGATCGGTTGCGGTTCGCCACGCTCGCCGCCGGCTACGCCACGGTGCCGGTCGGGCGGCTCCTCGACACACCCGAGACCAGCGCCGAGAAGGCGCTACGCCGGGCCGGGCTCTCCGACGCGATCATCGAGGAACTGCTCCGGCCGTTCCTGTCCGGCGTGCTGCTCGACCGCGAGCTGGCCACCTCCAGCCACGTCCTCGCGGTCGTCATGCGCTCCTTCGCCCGCGGCCGGATCGGCCTGCCCGCGGACGGGATGCAGGCGCTGCCGAAGGCGCTCGCCGCGCCGCTGCCCGCCGAGCTGATCGAACTGAACACCCCGGTCACCGACGTCGCGCCCGGCCGGGTCCGCACCCCGTCCGGCGAGATCACCTGCCGCGCCGTCGTGGTCGCGGTGGACCCGCCCGCGGCGGCCACGCTGCTGCCAGGGCTGTCGAAGGTACGCATGCACGCGTACACCACCTACTACCACCGCACCGACACGGCGCCGCTGGACGAGCCGATCCTGCTGCTCGACGGCGACCGGCGGGAACTGATCGCCAACACGGTGGTGGTGAGCCGGGCCGCGCCCACGTACGCGCCGGACGGCCAGCACCTCGTCGCCACCTCGGTGGTCGGCCCGCAGGCGCCGCCCGAACCGGTGATCCGGCGCGAACTGGACCGCCTCTACGGCCGCTCCGCCGCCGACTGGACCCACCTCACCACAGTCGCCGTGCCGGACGCGCTCCCGGCGACACCGCCACCACAGGGCCGGCTGCGCAAGCCGGTGGCGCTCGGCGACGGCCTGTACGTGGCCGGGGACCACCGGGACAGCCCGTCCATCCAGGGCGCGCTCGCCAGCGGGTGGCGTACGGTCGGCGCGGTCCTCGCGGAGTTGCGGCGCGGGTGAGCCATCGGCGGGTAGCGCGTTGTTATCCTCGCGTTGCCCATCGTGCTGTCGCGGCCGTGTTTCCGCCCGGTAGGTGGTGGTCCGCGCAGCGATCGGCGGGTTACGATCCGGCGCGGTCACGGGGCGGTAGCTCAGCCGGTTAGAGCAGGGGACTCATAATCCCTCGGTCGCGGGTTCGAACCCCGCCCGCCCCACCACCCGTTTTCCCTGGTCGGCCATGCTGGTGGCGACCCGCACGCACCGCGTCGAGGTCCGGTTCGACGCTCTCAGTCCGCACTGAGGCCGGTCTACGACTGCGACGAGGAGACAGCGAAGTTCCTGGCGAGCCTTCCTAGGAACTTGGCGGGTCGGTTCCGTCGCACGGGACACCGATACCTAGCTGTACTTGCGCCGTCTGCCCCCGCGACCGAATTGTGAGCGGTAGGCAGGTCGCCCGCGCAACCCACGTGCCGCCGACGAAGGCCAGCCACTGAGATTGGTCGTCGACAGGTGCGCAGGCGCGCACACGGGCGCGCACGGCCGGCACCACTGACGAGCCCCATCCGAGACGCGCCCTGTCCTCCCAGCCGGGTGCCACCCGAAGATCGACCACTGCGCCGCCGCGTACGACCAATCCCCATTTGGCGAACAGCCGGGCTGCCGGGTCCGGTTGCCCCGATTCCTCTGCTTGGAGCACCGGCCGGTCAGGTACCGCGACGTCCTCTCCCACGAGCCGATAACCCGCCGGCGGTTCCTGCATCGCATCGACCGATACAGTGCATGACTCCTGCCTGGCGCTCCCGTCAGTTGACGGGGACGCGCTCGGGTCAGTACCCAGAGATGCAGTTGGTGCGGGTGGTCGGGCCTCACCCTGGCCGGAACCGCTTGAGGACGTACAGGCTGCTGGCGTCACCATCAGGCAGACGCTGAGCGGCCACCACAACATGCGGCTGGTCCATCGCACGCGCGTCACCTCCTGAACGGCGAGGCCTTCGACGGTTGGGGCGCGACCCGTGAAGCGTCACCGTACCGAAAGGCGGGATGCGTTCGATGCCGCCCGCCCTGCCACGCGAGACGCCCTGCGCAGCCGAGCTACCAGTACCTGCCGCAGGTCGGCTCGAGCTTGTCGACCGCGCTCTCCAGGTCGCCCGTGTCGCTCGCCACCTTCACGATCGCTTCCGCATATTCGAGCTTGGGCTTGATCGAGCGGACCTCGACGTCCTTCCGGCCTGCGGCCATGGTGAGCACCTGGAACTTCTTCCGCAGCGTGCGGTCGGTCTGCTCGCCGGCCACCCTGTTCGCCACCGCCTCGAGGTTGACCAATCGGGTGGACGCCTCCGCCCGGGCGTTGACGAGCTCGGCCTCCACTGTCGAAGTGGAGGCGACCCCGACCAGGATGATCAGGCCGGCGATGGCCTTCTCCAACGGACCTCTGACGGTGGTGCAGGCCGCCTTGCTGCTGGTGGTGGCCACTTGCGTGGCCTTCCTGGTCGTGGGCGCGGCCGCGGGGGCCGTCGAGGACCGGGGAGTCCCCGAGGACCGTGAGGTCTGCGAGGGGCGGGGGGTCGGCGAGGGCTCGGGCGCGAGGCTCGGTGTGGCCGTCGGCGCCGAGGGCATGGGAGTGGGTGACTCCGTATCGGTGCTCGCCGCCACGGCGGTGGGCGTGCCCGGCGTCTCGTCGGCGCGGCCACACGCCGAGGCGGTGAGCAGCATCGCAGCGACCGCCACGCAGAGCCCGAACCGTCGTACCGTCACGTCGTATCCCATCTCGCGATCTTGCGGGAGCGTGACGATACATGTCGCACGCAGTGGCGGCCATCAACCAGATGGACCGCCCGGGTGACAATCGCGCGCATGAGCGCTGCTGACGTCGTAACGGTTGATCTCACTTCGGATCAGCGGTTCCTGCTACGGCGCGGGTTGGCCGAGTGGGGTGGCCCCGCGCATTCCACTGATGAACTCGCCCGGGTCATGGGCTTCCAGGACCGGGCGGACCTCTACCACGGCGAGGGCCGGGCCCGTCGGGAGCGCTCTACCCAACTCACGCCTGCGGTTGGTGCCGCGCCGAGCCGGGGCCGCCTCGGGAGATGCCCGCTCCTGGAAGCCGGCGCTCATTGCTCGGGCACGACCCGGACGATGCTGCTGCCACTGGACGTGGCGTTGCCTCCGTCGATCACTGAGGTGACCAGGTCGTAGAAGCCCGGCTCGGCGTCGGGGCCGATCACGATCGTGCTGGCGGGACGCTCGCCCGGAGTGCCGGTCGGCCGGACCGGTGTCGCCGTGAAGGTGACGAGCCCCGGGACCGCCGAAGCGGCCTTGAGGTCGTCCACAGTGCCGTACGGGCCCGTCAGTCGTGCGGTCAACTCGACCTGCGGGGAGGTGGAGCCCGGCTCGTCCGGGGACTCGACCGTCCAGTGGACGGTCAGGGTCTGGCCCGGTTGGTACGGCCTGTCGACGTTTAGGTCCTCGCAGCAGGTGTACGGCGGCGGCACCTCCGCCACCATCTCGGACGGTTCGGCGGCGCAGGCTGCCAGCAACGGAACGGCGAGGCAGCTGAGAAGGCGCAGGCGCGGCGAGTTCATGCGCGAGATCGTAGGCGTGGCGCGCCGCTGCCAGGGGGCGGCGGGCAGATGCACCGCAGTCTATGGTTGCGGCGTGAACAGACGCCTGTGGGTGGTGTCGGCACTGGCCGTGACCGCGCTGCTCGCCTTGCCGGTGACCGTCGTCGGCGTCCACGTGACCCACCCTCGGGACGAGGACGGATACCTGGCGTACCTGAAGCAGTACGGCGACCGGCAGAACGGTCGGCCGCTGGCGGTGTTGCCGCCGACCGCGGATCTGGTCGCCGAGGGCGACGCGGCATGCGACTGGTTGCGCGAGCAGCCGTACGCGCTCTGGCGGCACGATCCGGAGTACCGGGAGCTTGTCGTCTACGAGCGCTACGTCCGGCAGGTCGAGAACCGCCTGCCGGCCTGGGGCGACGAGCTGCCCGACCGGCGATCGGTGACGGGAGCCGCGTGGACCCACCTCTGCCCGGCGGAGTGGGAACTACGCCAGCCCCGCCGTAACCCCTTCGCCCCCAAGCCGCCGGACTGAACGCCCAGCGCGCCGCAGGCGCGGTCAGTGCGCGCGGTTCGTGGCCATCCAGGCGGTGGCGAAGTCGACCAGGGTGCGCTGGCGCATCAGCCGTGCCGTCGCGCTGGCGACCTGGCCGGTCGTCGCGCCGCCTGTCGCCTCGAAGTCGGTGCCCAGCCGGTCGAAGTCCTCCTCGTCGGTGACGACGTCGGTCCACGTGGTCCACCGGCTCGTGCCGTCCGGCAGCCGTACCGCCGAGCCCGTCACCGCCCGCGGCGGCGACGCCTGCCGCCACTCCGCGAGGTGCAGCGAGGTGTTGGAGCTGTGGTCGCAGCCGAGCAGCAGCACCTTGCCGTCGAGCCGGTACACCGCGCCGAGCGGTGAGTGCTCGCCCAGCGCGTCGTCGAGGCGGTGTCCCTCCACGACGTCGGCGGCGTGCGCGCCGAGCGCGGCGAAGGACACCTGCGGGTGGTCGCTGCGGCGGGCGCCCGGCCAGGTGCGTACCGTCTCGGCGACCGCGCCCATCCACCGGCTCGGCGTGCACGCCGGGTCGAAGCCGGGCGTCTGCGCGCGGATGACCGGCCACCACGCCTCGGGTACGGGCGGATGCCGCCACTCGGCCGGGTCGGTGTTCTCCGGGGTGTGCGTCGGCACGACGAGGGTGCCCTCCGGCCCGAGCGCCGCCAGCAGCGCCCGCACCACCGCCTCGGTGCGACCGGCGACGAACCCGAGACTCCGGTACGACGAGTGCAGCAGCAGAACGTCACCCGGGACGATGCCGAGCGCGCGCAGGTCGTACGCGATCGAGCTGACGGTGTGCGGTGCGGCCTGGTCCACCCGCCGCAGTGTAGGCGGGGCCGAGCCTGGACCGGGGACGGTGCCGACGCCCGCGGAAACCGTTTCGCCGATCCCGGGATAGCGGCGGTGCCTTCCGGCGTCTGTCACTGGTGAACGAGGAGACGAGGGTGGTGCGGTGGACGAGGACGAGCGGGCGGTGCTGGCCGAGTTCGTGGCGAGCCGTGCCCCGGCGCTGATACGGGTCGCCTACCTGCTCACCGGTGACCGCAGCAGTGCCGAGGATCTGTTCCAGTCGGCGCTGTCGAAGATCATTCCGAAGTGGCGGAGCATCCGGCACGCCGACCCGGAGGGCTACCTCCGTGCCGTCATGTACCGGGAGCAGGTGAGCTGGTGGCGGCGGTTGCGTCGTCGCCGGGAGTCCCCGGCCGGTGTGCGGGAGCCGGTGGTGGCCGACCCGGCCGGCGGTACGGATCTCCGGCTGGCGTTGCGGGCGGCGCTGTGGGAGTTGCCGCCCGCGCAGCGCACCGTCGTGGTCCTGCGCTACTACGAGGACCTGCCGGAGGCCCAGGTCGCCGAACTGCTGGGCTGCTCGGTCGGGACGGTGCGCAGCCGGACCCACCGGGCGGTCACCCGACTGCGTCAGATCCTGCCGGACAGCGAGCTTCTGGAGATGCGGCGATGAGTGATCCGTTCGAAGGTCTGCTCCGCTCCACCCTCACCGACATCGCCGAGGAGGCACCGACTGTGCAGGACTCATTGACCAGGGCGGAACGGCGCGTGCGTAACCGTCGACGCAACACGGTGGCGGCAGGTGCGGCGGGCATCCTGGCGGTGCTGGTGATCGGGGCGCCGTTTGCCTACGCCGGCCGCGGCGACGACCCGGTGATCTCGCCGCAGCCGGGCACGAGCGCCCCGCAGCCGGACCGGACCGAGCCCGTTCCGGCCCCGCCGGGCCTGGCGTCGCCCGTCCCGGTCGGCCCGGACGGCCGGCGGATGCCGGACGGCGCGGACCCGACTCGCCCGGGCGCACCGTCGCCCGTCCCGGTAGGCCCGGAGGGCACGAGCCCGCCTGACAGCGCGGTCCCGTCACCCGTCCCGCTGGGTCCGGAGGGCACGAGCCCGCCGGGCGGTGCGATGCCGTCGCCCAGCCCCATCAGGCGCTGACCGTCGTACGCCGGCACCCTCCGGGCCGGTGCGAGAGCCGGGCCTGCCCCGACCGTGGCGGGCCCGGCCCTCGGCGCGGTCAGTCCATGTGGGTACGCCCGACCGATCCGAGCCGGGTGGAGACGGCCCTACCGACGTTCGGCGTCAGTCCCACGGCGGGGCGTGCCGGTTCACGTAGTCGCGGGCGCGGGGGAGCGGATCACCCCAGTACTGGTGTGGCATGCGGGAGAAGTGCTCCCGGCAGAAGGTGGCGAGATCGTCGACGATCGCGATCCGCTCCAGGGGACGCCGTTCGAACTCCCGGTTGGCCGCGAGCAGGTCCGCCTCCGGGTTCCAGCCGGCGTGGTCGAACGCCCGGTCCGCCCAGGTCGCGTACACGTGGAAGACCTGGCTCTGACCCGCGAACCGCAACCCCGCGAGACCGATCGGCCGATCCGGGTAGGTGTCCCGGCACACCCAGGCCAGGATGTGGCAGGCCCCGGCGGCGAAGAACGGCTGGTCGGCGCGATCCCAGGCGAGTCGCTGGTCGGCCCGTTCCTGCGGTGTACGCCGGAAGACGCCCGCTGCCGTCACTGCCACAGGCGCACCCTAGCCGAGCGCAGCGCTGCAGTGCACGACGGCGGACGGCACGACATGCACCTGCACGCCCGCGTCCGCGGGCGAAGATCGGGCTCGGCATGCCGGTGAGCCAGCGCGCGGCGGCCCAGGCCAGCGCCGCCGCAAGTCCGGCCTGCACGGCGAGTACGGACTTGATCCGCAACTGCTGCATCCGGTCCCGCCCGGCCGCGCGGCCGCGCTCGTTCACGCGTTCCCACGCCTCGTCGAACCGTTCCGCGTCCAGGCCGGCGCGCCGCGACGACCCCCGCCGGCCGCCGCGACCCGCACGCTGCCCGGTCACCGCCGGCGGCTACCCGCAAAAGCCGCCGCCATTCCCGGCCTCCGTCGAGGTCAGGCACCCGGTTCGAGGTACGCGGCCAGGTGCGCCAGCGACGACGCGATGCCCTCCTCGTGCACCCTCTGGTCGATGCCCGGCGGCACGCCGGTGGCGGTGACCGTCACAGCGGTGCCGTCGCCGGCCGCCGCGAGGTGCCAGGTCATGGTCATGGTGCCCGCGTACGCCGGATCGTCGGCCTGGAACACGGCCGTCTGCACCACCCGGAGCGCCGGTACGAGTTCGGCGAACCCGACGTCGACCACGTCCGTCGCGTCCGACGTCTTACCGGGGCTGCCGGCCGGGTCGAGGTAGGTGAGCACCATCCGGAACCCGCCGCCCGGCCGTGGATCCCAGCGCTCGATCCGCCCGCGCATCCCGTCCGGCGGCAACCACGCCTCCAGGGCGGCCCGGTCGACGAGCGCGTCGTACACCGCCGCCGGTGGCGCGGCGATCGTCCTGCTGCCCCGATCGATCCTGCTCACCCCCCCCAACCCTAGGCCCGCGCCCTCCCGCCCGCGGGTGCTCCTCGTCGATCTTGGAGTTGTGGTCGTGAACGAATGCGGCTGAGAAGGGCGATTCAGGCGCCACAAGTCCAAGATCGGCGGGGAGCGGGAGCGGGGCGCGCCCGGTACGCTGCCGCGAATGCCGGTACGACAACACCTCCACGACTCGCTGCTGCTGGGTGACGACGACACCCCGCTGGCCCGGATGCGGCTGCGGGACGACGACGGCACGGCGGTCGCGGCCGACGTCCGGCCGCTGCCCGAGGCGCCGCTCACCCGGCTCGTCGCGCAGGTGCGGCGCGACCTGGCCGGGCACCGGCTGGAGACGCCGGACGAGGCGCTGGCGGCGGCACTGGTGGCCGACGGGCTGAAGCTGGACCGGGCCGCCACCGACATGCGACACGACCTGACCGGCGTACCCGAACCGGTGGCGCTGCCGGACGGCTGGTCGCTCGGTGCCCCCGGCTGGGACGACGACCTCGCCGCGGGGCTGGACGCGGCGTACGGCCCGGACCACCCGGACGGCCGCTGGCAGCCGAGCGACACCGACGAGGTACGGGCGATGTTCGACACCGGCGAGCCGGTGCCACCCCTGGTGCCCGCCTCGGCCCGGCTGATCGACCCGGACGGCCGCAGCGCCGGGCACGTGCTGTGCGCCGGGCCGGTGCCGTGGACCGACGACGACTGCGTCTGGATCCTCAACCTGGGTGTGGCGCCCCGCGCACAGCGGCGCGGGTTCGGCCGGGCGCTGCTCGTGCACGCGTTGCGCGGCGCGCGGGAGGTCGGGCTGCCGTCAGTCGGCCTGTCGGTGGTCGACGGCAACCCGGCCCGCCGCATGTACGACGCGGCCGGCTTCCGCGTCCTCACCCGGGTGCTCACGGTCCGCATCCCCGACGCGTAGCCCGCTCGATGCGTCCCGAGGTGGCGAACCGAGTACGCGTGCTCATTCGCCCTGCCCGCCGGCCGGGCAGGATCGAATGCGTGACAACGAGACGTACGCTGCTCGGCGGTCTGCTCCTGGCACTGGCCACGGCCGGTGCCTGGGTGGCGTGGCTGAGCTGGGAGTCCGGCTGGACCGTGGACCCGCAGACCGGCGACATGAGCGGGCCGTACGCGGTCTGGCAGGTCGCCGCCGCGGTGCTGACCCTGGGCGCGCTGGCCGCGGTAGGCGGCTGGTGGCTGAACATCTGGCTGGTGGCAACGGTGATGACAGTGGCGTTCACCGTCCCGTGGGCGGTGCACGCCGCCTCGACCGACGACACCGGCCTGTGGGCGGTCGGGGCGGCGCTGGTGGCCATCGGCACGACCATCGGGACGACGCTGGTCGGCGGCGCCGCCGGGTGGCTGCGCCGCCGGACCGCGTGACGACCGTCGTCAGCCGCGGTTCAGGCGTTCGGCGTACGCGTCGCGCAGCTCCGCCCAGCCGAAGTCCTTCGCCTCCGCGCCCCGGATCGGGCCGACCGGGTCGCCGTCGAGCAGATGGGCGGCGACGTCCAGGCAGAGGTGCCAGCCGGCAGCAGTCATCGGGGCGAGGTCGGGCCGGTCGACCCGGTGCCGCAGCGTGAGCGTGGTGCCGTCGCCGGTCGGGGCCAGCTCCCAGCGGAGCAGGTCGTCGCCCCAGGTGTACTCCAGCAGGTGCGGCCGGTCCGCGCGCAGCACCTGGGCCGGCGCCGGGTGGGCCTGCTCGCCGTCGACGGTGCTGAGCACGGCGTCACCGGTGCGGCCCAGGTCGCGGTCGGCCAGGAACGGCGCCCACGCGGCGAGCTGATCCGGGTCGGTGAGCGCGGCCCACACCGTCTCCGGCGGGTGCCGCAGGGCGCGGACGAAGACCAGGTCCCACCTGTCGTTCGCGGGTTCCAGATTCACCCGGGCGAGCGGGCCGGGACGGAACGTGTCGCGGTCCATCTGTCACTCCTGACTGTCGAGATGGCGTTCCAGGGCGTCGAGATGCGCGGTCCACATCGACCGGTACGGCCCGAGCCAGTCGTCGACTGCGCGTAGCGGCGCCACGTCGACCCGGTAGATCCGCCGCTGCGCCGCCGTACGGCAGGTGACCAGGCCGGCGTCGCGGAGCACCCGCAGGTGCTTGGAGACCGCCGGCTGGCTCATGCCCAGCGCGTCCACCAGCTCGCCGACACTGCTCTCCGCGCGGCGCAGCCGGTCGAGGATGCGGCGCCGGGAGGGCTCGGCCAGCACGGTGAAGGCGTCGACGGTCACCCTCGCAATATGCCTCACCGGTTATATGCCTGGCAAGGAATGACAGGTCGCGCTGCCCCGGCCCGGCGGGCTCCATATGCTCGGGGGATGGAACTGCGGATCTTCACCGAGCCCCAGCAGGGGGCCACATACGACCAGCTCCTCGCCGTGGCCCGCCGCGCGGAGGAGACCGGCTTCGCCGCGTTCTTCCGCTCCGACCACTACCTCAAGATGGGTTCGGTGAGCGGTGATCCCGGCCCGACCGACGCGTGGACCACGCTCGCCGGGCTGGCCCGCGACACCACCCGGATCCGGCTCGGCACGCTCATGACAGCCGCCACGTTCCGGCTGCCGGGCCCGCTGGCGATCACCGTGGCGCAGGTCGACCAGATGAGCGGCGGCCGGGTCGAGCTGGGCATCGGCACCGGCTGGTACGCCGAGGAGCACACCGCGTACGGCATCCCGTTCCCGTCGCTGGGGGAGCGGTTCGACCGGCTGGAGGAACAGCTCGCCGTCATCACCGGGCTCTGGTCCACCCCGGCGGGCTCCACGTTCGACTTCCCCGGCACGTACTACCCGGTCAGCGACTCGCCCGCGCTGCCCAAGCCGGTGCAGCGCCCCCGCCCGCCGATCCTGCTCGGCGGCATGGGACCGAAGCGCACACCCCGCCTGGCCGCCCGGTACGCCGACGAGTTCAACCTGCCGTTCGCCTCGGTCGAGGACACCGTCGCGCAGTTCGGGCGGGTACGCGACGCGTGCGCCCAGATCGACCGCGACCCGTCCACGATGACCTGGTCCAACGCGCTCGTGCTCTGCTGCGGCCGCAACGAGGCCGAGGTGAAGCGCCGCGCCGAGGCGATCGGGCGCGACCCGGCCGAGCTGCGCGCCAACGGCGCCGCCGGCACGCCCGCCGAGGTGGTCGACACGCTCGGCCGGTACGCCGAGGCGGGCAGCTCGCGCGCCTACCTCCAGGTGCTGGACCTGACCGACCTGGACCACCTGGAGCTGGTAGCCGCCGAGGTGATGCCCCAGCTCTGACCCGGGCTCGCCCGCCCCTTTGCGGCCCGGCCCCGCCGCCCGGCCGTCCCCATCGATCTTGGAGTTGTGGCACCTGACAAGCCTCGCCTGAGCGACAATCCGGGCGCCACAACTCCAAGATCGACGAGCCGGGGCGGGCCGAGCCGGGCGGGGCGGGGCGGGGCGTGAGGGCGGGCGGCGGACGGGTCAGCTCGCTGTGGCGCGGCGGACGGTGTCGAGGCGGCCGTCGCGGTCGCTGTCCAGGTACGTCACGTCGGGCACACCGTCGCCGTCCAGGTCGACCTGCACCACGTCGGCCACGCCGTCGCCGTCCAGGTCGGTCACCACCTCGACGGAACCGTCCAGGTGCCGGGTCACGATCGACCGGCCCGAAGCCTGGCGTGGCGGCGGCCCCGGATGAGGCACCGGGTCCGGCTCGGGCTCCGGCGTGGGCCCCGGCACCGGCGCGGTCGCGGCAGGCCCCATCCCCACAGCGGCAGGCGTCACCCCCACGGCGGCGGGCGGCATCCCCGCAGCGGCGGGCGCCATCCCCACAGCGGCGGGCGGCATCTCCGCAGCGTCGGGGTCCACGCCGGTCGGGTCGATCTCCTCCTCCGACGGGTACACGTCGCCGCGGAGGCTCGGGTCGCGGTAGCTGCTCATCCCGCCAGGATTCCCGCCGAGTGGCCGGGGCAACCCTGCCGCCGCATGATGGCGGATGATGCAGCGCATGACGGACACCAACTGGGCCGGAAACGTCAGCTGGTCGGCGCGTACCCGATCGCGGCCGACCTCGACCGACGAGCTGCGCCGGCTGGTCGCGGAGGCCGACCTGGTCCGGGCCGTCGGCACCGGCCACTCGTTCAACCGGCTCGGCGACACCACCGGCACCCAGGTCGCGCTGGACGGCCTGCCGCCCACCGTCGCGCTCGACCCCGACCGCGGCGCGGTCACCGTCGCGGCCGGCCTGCGCTACGGCGACCTGGCCACCGCGCTCCAGGCTCAGGGGTACGCGCTGGCGAATCTCGCCTCGCTGCCGCACATCTCGGTGGCCGGCTCGGTCGCCACCGCCACCCACGGGTCCGGAGCGCGGAACCGCAACCTCGCCGCCGCCGTCGCCGCGCTGGAACTGGTCACCGCCGACGGCGACCTGATCACCGTGGACCGCGGTGACCCGCGGTTCGCCGGGCTGGTGGTCAACCTGGGCGCGCTGGGCGTGGTCACCCGGCTCACGCTCGACGTGGTGCCCACGTACGCGGTGCGCCAGCACGTCCGTCTCGGCCTGCCCCGCGCGGCGCTGGACGAGGCGCTGGACGCCGCGTACAGCGTCAGCGTCTTCACCTCGTGGCGCTCGGAGCGCTTCGACCAGGTGTGGGTCAAGCAGTACGCCGACCAGGCCCCGCCGCCCGCCGACTGGCTGGACACGGTGGCCGCCGACTCGCCCCGGCACCCGGTGCCCGGCATGTCGCCGGAGCACTGCACCGCGCAGCTCGGTGAGCCGGGGCCGTGGCACGAGCGGCTGCCGCACTTCCGGCTCGGCTTCACCCCGAGCAGCGGCGACGAGTTGCAGTCGGAGTGGCACGTGGCCCGGTCCGACGCGTCGGCGGCGCTCGCCGCGCTCGACCCGGTCGCCGACCGGATCGCCGCCGTGCTCCAGATCTGCGAGCTGCGGACGATCGCCGCCGACGAGCTGTGGCTTAGCCCGAACTTCCGGCGCGACTCGCTGGCGCTGCACTTCACCTGGATCGGTGACCCGATGGCTGTCGCGCCGGTGCTGGCCGAGGTGGAGGAGCGGCTCGCCCCGTTCGCGCCGCGCCCGCACTGGGGCAAGCTGTTCGAGCGCGATCCCGCCGCCGCGTACCCCCGGCACGCCGACTTCGCCGCGCTGCTGCGCGAGTTCGACCCGAAGGGGAAGTTCCGCACCGCCGAGATGGACCGCTACTTCCCCCGGGACTGAGTTACCGCCCGACCGGCACCTGCTGGCGGAGGCTGCCACGCTGGACCGCCCGGCTGATGTCGCTGGGCGAGACGATGCCGACGAGCTGGTCGTCGACCACCACGAGCGCCCGGCCGTCGGAGCACTCGTTGAGCCGGGGGAGCAGGTCGGTGAGCTGTTCGTCCGGGCGGGCGAGCACCAGTTCGTCGGCCCGGCAGGACACCTCGGCCAGCGTGGTCGAGGCGCGGCGGTCCGCCGCGATGCCGCGTACCCGATCGAGCGTGACCAGACCGACCGGCCTGCCGTCGACTGTGAGCGGCAGCGCCGAGTGCCGGTACGCGAAGAGGTAGTGGTCGACGAAGTCGGCCACTGTGAGGTCGCCGGACGCGGTCTGCGGCTGCGGCGTCATCACGTCGCCCACCCGGATGCCGCGCAGCGCGTCGCCCATCCGGGCGGCGCGTTCCTCCTGGCCGGCGGCGCCGAGCAGGAACCAGCCGATCAGCGCCAGCCAGAGCCCGCCGAACCCGGCGCCGGTGAAGAACCGCCACAGCCCCAGCCCGATCAGCACGACACCGAGCACCCAGCCCGCGCGGGCCGCCACCACAGACGCCTTGGTCCGGTCGCCGGTGAACTTCCAGACCGCCGCGCGCAACAGCCGCCCGCCGTCGAGCGGGGCGGCGGGCAGCACGTTGAAGATCGCCAGCAGCACGTTGATGCCCGCGAGCCAGGCCAGCGCGCCGAGCAGCAGCCCGTGCCCGCCCGCGGCGGCGACCGCCACCGCGATAGCCGCGAAGACCACGCCGATGATCAGGCTGACCAGCGGCCCGACCCCGGCGATCCGCAGCTCGGCGCCCGGGTCCTTCGCCTCGCCCTTCAGCTCGGCGACGCCGCCGAACAGCCACAGCGTGATGCCCTCGACCTCGATGCCGTTGCGCTTGGCGACCACCGCGTGCGCCACCTCGTGGGCCAGCAGGCCGAGGAAGAAGACCACAGCGGCGGCCAGGCCGGCCGCGATGTAGGCGACGGGGGAGTGACCGGGGTACGAGGAAGGGAACAGGCTCGCCGACAGCGCCCACGCGATCAGCACGAAGATGACCAGGACACTCCAGTTGACGCCGACCGGTACGCCGGCGATTCGACCCAGACGGAAACTCGCCCTCATGTTCCCGTCATACCCGGCGCACCCACCCGCACACCAGGGCCGGCAGGCGGCACTTTTGCACTTGTACGAGTCGTACGAGCTGTACGATCGGGATATGAGTGAGCCCGCCGCCGAACTGCCGATCTCCGATGCCCGAGACAGCCTCGCGGATGTCGTGTCGCGTGCCCACTACGCCGGGCGGATCACTTACGTGACCCGCCGGGGGCAGCGCTTGGCGGCCATCGTCCCCGCCGAGCTTGCCGAAGCGATCGAGCGAGCCGAGGACGCCGCAGATGTCTCGGCGGCCCGCGATGCCCTGGCCCGTATCGACGCCGGCGACACCCCCGTCCCGCTGGCCGACCTGCGCGACGAGCTCGGCCTGTGACGCTGCCACCGGAGCCGGTCTTCGCCGTCCGGGTCGATCGAGCCGCTGCCAAGCTGCTGCGCAAACTCGATAGACCCGTGCAGGCCCGCCTTGTCGACGCCCTCGCCTCGCTGGCCATCGAGCCCCGTCCGGCCGGGGTGAAGGCGCTAGCCGGGCATCCCGGTCTACTGCGCGTACGGGTCGGTGACTACCGCATTATCTACACCGTCCGCGATCGTGAACTGATCGTCCTCGTGGTTCACCTCGGCCATCGTGGCGATGTCTATGACACGCTCTGAGCCTGAGTCCGGTGAGATCATGATGCCGCCGCTCCGGTGTAGGCGCGGGCAACGGTCAGCGGCTCAGCGTCTCGCTCTTGACGGCCCGGATGAAGGCGGCCCAAGTGCCCGGCGGGAAAGCGAGGGCCGGGCCAGCGGGGTTCTTGCTGTCGCGCAGGCCGACCACGTCGGGGAGATTGTCGGCCACCTCCACGCACTCCCCGCCGTTGTTGCTGCGGGTCGACTTGCGCCAGGCGGCGCCGGTCAGGTCAGGCACGGGAGTACTCCTCTGCGACATGCTGGATCAGGCTCTTCGACTTGGACTCGCTCAGCGCGCGGCTCGCTATGTCAGTCCAGATGGTGTTGTAGGCGTCGGTCTCGTGTGGCTTGTCGAGGTAGATGGCACCGGTAGCGGCTTCCAGGTATGTCACCGGCGGTTCCACCTCCTTGCCGCTGCTGTCTCGCGGAAATTCCAGGATCGAGAAAGCCCCGGCCATCGCTCCGGCGTGCAGCCCGGAAGAAAAAGCTAGAACCTGCACGGTTACGTTGGGTAGCTCTGCGGCCTTCAGGATCTGGTGTAGCTGCTCGGTCATGATGGTCGCTCCACCAACCGGACGCCGCAACACCGCCTCGTTGATTATCACGCTGAGTTGTGGGGCGGAGAAGCGGGTGAGAAGTGCCTGCCGCTCCACGCGGAGCTGGATGGCTCGCTCTTGGCCCTCGCGGTCACCTGCCTCGATGGCGCCGCCGGGCATCCGGAAGAGCTGCTCTGCGTAGGCGCGGGTCTGGAGTAGGCCGGGAACCAACTCGGCTTGGTACTGCCGGATGCTGGACGCCGCTGCTTCAAGGCCGATGTAGAGCTGGAACCAGCGCGGAAGGCCCGAGCCGATGTAGTCGTGCCACCAGTTCTTGTTCTCTCGCGTGGCCGATGCCATCGCGAGGACCAGTTCGGTGTCTTCCTCGGAAGCTCCGTAGAGCTTGAGCATCTCCTTGACGTCCGCTGCGCGGAAGCGGACGTTCTCGGCACCGCTCTCAATGCGGTAAAGGGTTGCCCGCGCCCGGTCCAGTTCTTCGGCCGCCTTCTCCATCGTCAGCCCGGCAGCCTTGCGAAGTGATTCGAGCTTCCTGCCGAGCTGCCGTCGAAGCATCGTGGATCCCGTTACGGCCTGTGACACCCCTGCCTCCGATGGTCAGGTAGCGGTTGACGCGCGTTCGCTCAATTTAGCGCCCCCCATGTATCAGAAACAATAGACACGTCACGCTGAGTTCTATGAATGATGTCCAGCGCTGCTAGTACACCTCTTGTTAGACGTTGCATTCGATCCGATGCGGTGCTTCACTGCCTCTGCGGCCACTGTGGAGTTATTGCTGCTCAGTGGCCATGTGAGCCCTGCTGACGTACTGCTGGTCGAAGGCTGCGGTGGCAGGTGCCGGGGTGGGTCCGCCGGTGCGGGGCGGGCCGGCGGACCCGCCCTTCCACGGTTCGATCTCGATGGTGAGAGGCAGGTCCTGTCATGCGCGTCTTCCTCCGGCGTGTCCGGCGTCGCCGGCGGTCGGTCCTCGGATCGACCTGCTACCGCTCGTCGGCGTACCACCCGCTGCGTCCCTGGCAGGTGCGTGAGCGGAGCTTCCGGCCGACCCCGCTGGGACGGCGCGGGCTCGACCCGCAGGAGGTCCGGGAGTTCCTCGACCGCGTCGCCGGTGACCTGGCCGCCGTCTACGACGCGCTGGCGCAGAGCCGCCGGGAGACGGACCGAATCAAGAACGCGCTGCGCCGCTGGCAGTCGGAGCAGGCCCGGGCGCGCAACGAACGGGGATACGACAGGTGACCGAGCGCTGGGTGATCCACCTGCCGGTCGTCGTCAACGACCTGCTCTCCGCTCAGCGGCTGGCCCGGGTGGTGGCGCACTGGACCCACGTCCTGCCACAGACCGAGCCCGGCGGCACCACTGTCTCGGCGGAGGACGACCAGAACGTCCGCCACTGGGTGTTCTGCGACCGGTTGCTGCCCGGTGGGCAGCGGTGTCTGCTCCGGCCCGGACACGACGGTGAGTGCTCCCGGCGGTTCCGGCCGCGATGAGCATGCGCCGGAGCAGCGTCGGACGCCCGCAACCGGAAGCGGAATATGCACGAGCCGTGGTCGAGAACGTGAGTGGCTGCGCCAGTTCGGGGGCGACGGGGCGGCCGGCGCGTGAACGGGCTCGTCCTGGACACCTCGGCGCTGCTCCCGGCGGCCCACCCGGCATCGAGGGCCGGAGTCGGTCAGTCGGCCTTCCCGGCCGGGACGACCCACGTCGTCGGCTGGCCGGTGATCGCGGTGATCAGGTCGAAGTCACCGTCGTAGTGCAGAACGGTCACGCCATGCCGTTCGGCCGTCGCGGCGATCAGCAGATCGGCCATCGAGAGCGCGCGGTGGTTGCCCTTGTGCAGCGCCTGCACCTGGATGTCGATCGCACGATCCCAGATGTCGTCGGGCATGGCGAGCCAGTCGAAACCGCGGAGCAGCCATCGAGCGCGCTTCGCGTCCTTGGCCGAGCGGGCGCTGTGTACGACCTCGATCTCGATGGCGCCGCAGACCGCCAGCAGACCGCGATCGGACAACTCGTCCAGGACCGGCGCCACGGCGGGCTTCGGCCACCGGGCCAGCGCCGACTTGTCGAGGAGGTAGCGCTCCCGCGTCATGCCGCTTCGGGCTTCGACGCCTGCCCCGGGTCGGTGAGGTCCGGCAGGCCGCCGCTCTTGAGCCAGTCGGCGAACTCCCGGCGCTTCTCCCGGTTGACCACTTCCTGCAGCGCGGCGTTGACAGTGGCCTTCTTGGTGCCCGTGCCGAGGATCTCGGCGGCCTCGGCCAGGAGGTCGTCGTCGACATCGAGAATGGTGCGGGACATGGCGTGCCTCCTCGTCCAGCAGGCGAACGAGGCGATGATATCAATTTCTCGGCTTCTTGATATACGTCTGCGGCGGTGTCGGGCGTGGTCAGCGTCGTCGAGGGGCCTCGGCGACCACTGTCGGGGAGAACTCGTTCGCCGCCTCCACCGCCCACTCCAGCGCGAAGTCCGCCTCCTCCTCCCAGCCCGGTTCGCCGCCGACGAAGTGCGACCGGCCGGGGAACTCCCGGTAGCCGGTGAGCGCCGTCGAACTCCGGTAGAGGTTGGAGATGCTGGTGGCCAGCGACGCGGGCACCACGTGGTCCTCGCCGCCCGAGGTGATCAGCAGCGGGGCGCGGTCGCTGCGCTTCTTGTCGATCTCGGTGGCCGAGTTCGGATCCAGGTTGGCGAACGCCGCCTCGAACAGCACGTGTCCGGCGCCCGGTACGGCGTACCGCTCCCAGGCCGCGTCGGACTGCTCCTGGCTGATGGTGTTGCCGAAGGCGTACCGGAAGTCCTCCGGGGTGAACGGCACGGCGCGGTGCCGGTTCGCCGGGTTGTGCAGGATGGAGTACCCGGAGCGCAGCGTGCTGGGCGGCAGCTTGAGCACGCCCCGTACCGGCGCGGGGTGCACGGCGACCACCGCGGCGCCGAGGCGGCGGTCCGCCAGCAACTGGGCGATCAGGCCGCCGAACGAGTGGCCCATGATGATCGGCGGGCGCGGCAGGTCCCTGATGATCGCCTCGTAGTGGTCGGCGATGTCGGCGATGCGCTGCGCGGCGATCGGCGCCGGGTCGGCCCGCAGCTCCTCCACCTCGCGGTCCATGCCGGGCCAGGCGGGCGTGAGCACCTGGAAGCCGCGCGCGGCGTACCGCTGCGCCCAGTGCTCCCAGCTCCGCGAGGTCATCCAGAGCCCGTGGATGAGCACGATCGTGTCGACCCGTCCCGTCGGTACGCTCATGTCTAGTCTCCCCGTTTCGCCGCTGGACGGCCCGCGCGTACCCGGACTGGGTGCCGGCAATCCTGTCTGATCGAACGGACAGGGAACGGACGGGTGGCCCGGATGATCAGCGTCCTGAGTCGACTGTCAGGATGACGGCATGACGGTCAGACTTGCCGACAGGGTTGCCCTGGTGACGGGCGGGAGCCGGGGTATCGGCGCCGCCGTCGCGCGCCGGCTGGCCGAGGACGGCATCCACGTCGCGTTCACCTACCGCACCGCGGAGGACAGCGCGAAGTCCGTGGTGAGCCAGATCGAGGCGTACGGCCGGACCGGGCTGGCGATCAATGCGGACAGTACCGACGCGACGGCCGTGGTCGGCGCCGTGGAGCGGACCGTCGCCGAGTTGGGGCGGTTGGACATCCTGGTCAACAACGCCGGGGTGTTCGCGGGTGGGCCGATCGAGTCGGTCAGCCTAGAGGCCCTGGACCGGGCGATCGCGGTGAACGTGCGCGGGGTCTACCTCGTCACCCAGGCGGCGGTACGCCACATGGGTGCGGGTGGGCGGATCGTCAACATCGGCAGCAGCTTCGCCAGCCGTGTCCCGGCACCCGGGGTGAGCGCGTACGCGATGACCAAGAGCGCCGTGAACGGGCTGACCCGGGCGCTCGCCCGCGAGCTCGGTCCGCGTGGGATCACCGTCAACCTGATCCTGCCCGGCTCGACCGACACCGACATGAACCCGGCGGACAGCGCGGGCGCGGACGGGCAGCGGTCGCACATCGCCCTCGGCCGGTACGCGGATCCGGACGACGTGGCGGCGACTGTCAGTCACCTGGTGGGCGCCGGCGGACGGCACATCACCGGCGCGTCGATCGCGGTCGACGGCGGCGCGACGGCCTGAGCGGATCCGGGCCGACGGCCGGCTGCTGGGCCGAGCCCGGTCAGGGCAGGCGGTCGACCACCACGAAGGCGGTGCCCGGCTCGACCTCGGTCAGCAGCAGGCGCTGGGCGCTGCGGGTGAGCCGGATGCAGCCGTTCGTGACGTTCTTGCCGAGCGTGTCGTCGTTGTACCAGCTGTGCAGGCCGATGTGGGCCCCGCGCAGCCCGGTCGGCACCGCGCCCGGGTCGTCGGGGATCGCGCCGAGGGCGAAGATGTCGACGCCGCCGTAGACGGCCTCCGGGGGCGGGGTGCGGCCCAGCACGAACGTGCGGCCCAGCGGGGTGAGCTGCCCGGACATGCCGAGGCTGACCGGCCAGGTGCGCATCGCGCGCCCGTCCCGGTTCCAGGTGAGGCGGTGGGTGCGCCGCTCCACCACGATCTGGTCGCGCAGCACCACAGTGGTCCAGCCGCCGGACGGCAGCCAGGCGATGGTGCGGTTCGCCGACGGCAGCAGCACCGCCGTCCAGCCGGAGCGGCGGTCGACGATCGGCACGGTGAGCCGTACGCCGCTGATGGTCGGCGCGAGGAACGCCAGCGGACGGCCGCCCGGTGCGTCGTAGGCGGCCACGTTCCGGTTCGGGCGCAGCCCCTCGCTCAGCGGGCGGGTGTCGGCCGGGTCCGGGTCGGGCGGGAAGCCGCGGGGCGCCGGGTCGTAGGTGACCACCGGCAGGTCGTCCGGTGCCGGCGCGGCGGGCGGCACCGACTCCACCGGCGACGGACTCGGCGCGGCGGTCGTGGCCGGGGGCGCGGCGGCGGGCGGCGCCGCCTGGCGCGCGGGCGCGGCGGTGAGCGCGCGGCCGACCAGCAGCGCGGTGACGAGCAGCAGCGGTACGGCGAGCGCGGCGATCAGCCAGCCGGGAGGCCGGCGCGTGGCGAACCGGTCGAAAAGCACGAAACCGACTGTAACCGACCGGAAGCCCCCGTACCCGGTACTGCGGGTACGGGGGCTTCGCGGCCCGGGTGGCTCAGCTGAGCTTCGCGCCGATGTGGATGGCGATCCCGTCGTGCGCGGCGATGTTCGCGGCGAACCAGCCGGACGAGTCCACGGTGATCACCGGGCCGCTGCACGAGCCGTTGCTGAACGTGCCGTGGATGACGTCGCAGTAGCGGCCCGCCGGCAGCCCGGTGTAGTACGACCGGCCGTTCACCGCGCCGTCCTCGTCGTTGATCGTCAGGTAGCCCTTGCCGGTACGGCTGAACGCGATGTGCTGGTAGCCGTTGTCGTACCAGTTGGAGACCCCGGCGCCCTCGGTGGCGTTGCGGAAGCCGACCATGTTGGCGATGACCGGCCAGCGGTGCTCGCACTCCCAGCCCGAGTAGCAGGTGACGTTGGTGATCCGGTTGCTGCCGTCGGCGGGCGGGCCCTGGTCCCGGCCGCTGTACGTGAAGCTCGACATCACCGCCGGGGTGCCGTACGGCCAGGCCAGCATGAACGCGTTGGCGAGCGCGTACGTGCCGCGGTTGCGGTAGGTGAGAACGCCGCCCTCGCGCTGGGTGTCGTGGTTGTCGGTGAAGACCACCGCCTTCGCGCTCGACAGGTAGCCCCAGGACTCGCCGAAGTTCCGCAGATACGCGAGGCGCTCGTTGTTGAACATCCGGGCCAGGTCCTTGCCGTACCGGAACTCGTGCACGTCGCCGTTGCCGGTGTACTCGGTCGGCTGGATCGGCTCACCGGCGCCGTAGATGACCTCCTGCACCAGGTACGCGCTGCGGTTCAGCTTGGCCTTGATCGCGGCGATGTCGGCGGCCGGCATGTGCTTGCTGCCGTCCAGGCGGAAACCGTCGACGCCGAGCGAGAGCAGGTCGTTGAGGTACGCGGCCAGCCGGCCGCGCACGTACTCCGACTCGGTCTTGAGGTCGGCGAGGTTCACCAGCTCGCAGTTCTGCACCTCGTACCGGTCGTTGTAGTTGGCGATGTCGTTGTTGCCGTTGCGGCCGCAGTAGTGGAAGTCCTGCGCCGAGTAGACGCCCGGGTAGTTGTAGTGGCCGTACGACGAGCCGGCCCAGCCGGTGCCGCCGTTCTCCTGGCCGGACATGTGGTTGACCACGGCGTCGACGATCACCTTGACGCCCGCGGCGTGACAGGTGTTCACCATGGACTGGAACTGCGCGCGGGTGCCCTTGCGGGACTCGATCCGGTAGCTGACCGGCTGGTACGACACCCACCACGGGCTGCTGTTGACGTGCTCCTGGGGCGGGGACACCTGCACGTAGCCGTAGCCCTTCGGGCCCAGCGTGCTGGTGCACTCGGCGGCAACCGAGGTCCAGTTCCACTCGAAGAGCTGGACGATGACCTTCTTGGCGCCGGGGGTGGCGGCGGCGGCCGGGGGTGCCGCCGCGGTGAGGGGGACGAGCAGACTCGCGGCCAGACCCAGGGCGAGCGCGGCGGCGCGGCATCGGCGTCGATGCATCAGGACTCCTGCGGGGTGCGGGGATGCGGGGGAGTGGAGCCTGTATCAGTGCCGGCTTCTTGCAACCAGCCTGAAATTTTGCGGCAAGGTTACGAGCCTGTTGCAAAGTCTGTCAACGCATGGGCATCCGTCGTTGCGTCAGGCGCTACACGCGCGTCCGGTCCGGACGGTTCGAGAATCCGGCCGAGAAATTCGCCACCGGAGGTGATCCGTCCGCGCCGTCCCTCCGTACCTGAGGTGGGAGCAGGGTCGGCCGGTGGGGGCGCCGCCGCGAGACGATCGAGGAGCAGATGGCCCGGGCACAGCAGAACGAGAAGGCGACGACCGTCCGGACCACCACCACCAGTCGTGGTGCCCGGACGATGTCGAAGTCCGCGATGGTGGCGCTGACCGCCTCCGCGCTCGGCCTCGCGTGGGCCGGGGTGGAGCTGGCCGGCGCCGGCGGCGTCATGTACTCGTACGGATTCTTCTTCACCGAGTTCTTCGCCGGGGTGGTCGCCCTGGTCTCGCTCAGCATCACCGTGATGCTGGGCCTGCTCGCCACCGACCGCCTGGTGCTGCTCATCCGGCACCGCGTGCTGCTCCAGTCGGCGCACCGCGCCACCGGCGTGCTCGGCGTGGCCGGGCTGGTCTTCCACGTCATCACCAAGGTCGCGATCGGCCGGGCCGGGCCGACCGACGCGGTGGTGCCGTTCATCAGCGGCAGCGGCCTCTACATCGGGCTCGGCACCGTCGCCGCGCTGCTCATGGTGGGCGTGCTCTGGACCGGCCTGATCCGGGTCCGGTTCGCCGGCGTCGGCCCGAAGTGGTTCTGGCGCGGACTGCACTCGATGGCGTACGTGTCCTGGCCGTTCGCGCTCGTGCACGGCCTCAACGCCGGCCGGCCCGCCGCCGGCTGGGTGGTGCTGAGCTACCTCGCCTGCGTGGTGCTGGTGGTGATGGCGCTGCTGGTCCGCGTCTCGGTCCACCTCGGCAAGCGCAGCCGCGAGCAGCACCAGGCCGTCGCGCTCAACAAGGCGATGGCCGGCAAGGGCGAGGAGCGTACCGGCGTGTTCGCCGCGCTCACCCGGAAGAAGGCCGCGGACAAGGAGGACAGCGGCGCCGGCCGGGGCCGCTGGGCCGAGGCGACAGCCACCTGGACCGCACCGGCGGGCACCGCCCGGCGGCGCGACCCGGAGCGGTTCGCCGTACCCGTGGTGCCGGAACCCGGGTCGCTGCGCGAGCCGGTCCGCGCGGCAGCCGCCCGGCGGCGCGACGCCGAACCGGACGCGCCTGCCCGGCGCGCCCGCACCCAGGAGGCGCCCGCCCGCCGCCGCGACGAGGAGCGCGAGCCCGTCGTCCGCGCCCGCGACGAGGAGGCGGCGCCGGCCCGCCGGACCGACGGCGAGCGGCCCCGCCGCCGTCGCCGCGACGACGAGGAGCGCGTGACCCGCCGGTCCCGGAACGAGGAGCGGGTGAGCCGCCGGTCCCGCGACGACGAGGATCTGGTCGCCAGGTACTCGGCTCCGCCGGAGAGCGGCGGCCGGCACTCGGCGCCGCCGGACACCGGCGGTCGCCACTCCGCACCCCCGGACAGCAGCCGGTACGCCACCGCGGCCGAGGTCGCCCGCTACTCCGCGCCACCGCGCGCGACCGACGAGCCGGAGGAGCCGTGGGACAGCCCGCGCCGCTGGGAGAGCCGCCCGGTCTCCGGTGAGCCGATCTCGGCCGGCCCGATCTCCGGCACCCCGCTCTCGGCCGAACCACTCAGCGGGTCCGGCCGCCGCTACCGCGACGAGGAGGACGTGCCGGAGGAGCCGGACTACTGGCGCCCGCCGGCCCGCTACGCCGCCGACGAGGCGTTCGTGGACGACACCCCGACGCTCGTCGACCTCGCCTCCCGCCGGGCGATGCGCGCGGGCAAGGAGAGCCGGTCCGGCCGTCGCAAGCGGGCCGACGCGGACGCGGTCGACGGCGCGTACTGGGCCGGGCTGCGAGGTGAGGCCCGGTGACGCGCACGACGGTCCCGCCGGTCGCCTGTGTCGGCGAGCCCCGCCTGACCGCCGGGTTCGCCGAGTTCGGCCGGCTCGACCTGCTGGCCCACGAGGAGGTGCACGGCCCGATCGGCCCGATGGAACCGGCGGCGCTGCTGCGACTCGCCGAGGCGATCGACCTCAAGGGCAAGGGCGGCGCGGGCTTCCCGTTCGCCCGCAAGCTGCGCGCCGTGCTGGAGTCCTGCGAGCGGCAGGACCTCGGCGCCGTGGTGGTGGTCAACGCCACCGAGGGGGAGCCGGCGAGCTGGAAGGACAAGGTGCTGCTCACCCGCGCCCCGCACCTGATCCTGGACGGCGCCGCGCTCGCCGCGTTCGCGCTCGACGCCGAGGAGATCGTGATCGGGGTGGCCGACGACGACGTGGGCCGGCCCTCGCTGACCGAGGCGTTGCAGGAACGGCGGATGCCGGTGCCGACCACCATTGTCACGGTGCCGCACCGGTTCATCTCCGGTGAGGGCGGCGCGCTGGTCAACGGCATCAACGGCCTGCCGCACATCCCGCCCGGCACGAAGAAGCGCTCCAGCGACTCCGGCGTCGGCGGTCTGCCCACGCTGCTGTCGAACGCCGAGACGTACTCCCAGCTCGCCGTCGCCGCCCGGATCGGCCCGTACGAGTACGCCGCGCTCGGCACCGACGACGAGCCGGGCACCGTGCTGCTCACAGTCACCGGGTCGGCGAAGCGCCCCGCCGTGGTGGAGTGCGCGGCCGGCACCCCGCTGCGGGAGATCCTCGACCTGTGCGAGGTGCCGCCCGGCCCGGGCATCCTGATGGGCGGCTACCACGGCAAGTGGATCACCGCGGCGGCCGCCGAGCGGGCCGAGGTGTCCCGCAAAGGGCTCACCGCCGTGGGCGGCACGCTCGGTGCCGGCATCATCGTGCCGCTCGGTGCCGACACCTGCCCGCTCGGCGAGGCCGCGCAGGTGGTGCGCTACCTGGCGGGCGAGTCCGCCGGGCAGTGCGGCCCGTGCAAGATGGGCCTGCCCGACCTGGCCCGCTCGGTCGACCTCGCGGTCTCCGGCAGCGCACCCGTCGAGCTGGTCCGGGCCGCCGCCGGTGACGTCAAGGGACGCGGCGCGTGCAGCCACCCGGACGGCACCGCCCGGTTCGCGCTGTCCGCCATGGAGGTGTTCGCCGACGACCTGCGGCTGCACGCCACCGGCGAGGGCTGCGGCAAACGCGTCAAGGGCATGATGGGCCTGCCCGGCGCGCCGGACGCCAACCCGCAGAAGCTCACCCTGGACTGGTCGCGCTGCGACGGCCACGGGCTGTGCGCGCACGTCGTACCGGACTTCATCCGGCTCGACGGCAACGGCTACCCGGCGTTCCCGCCCACCCCGGTGCCGACGTGGCTGCGCGAAGGCGCGCTCAAGGCGGTCAAGGTCTGTCCCGAACTCGCGCTCCGCCTGGTCCGGGCCGAGTAGAACCAGGAGCCGCCGATGCGTACCGCCGCTCGTGTGACAGCCGCCGCCGTACTGGCCGCCACGCTCGCCGCCGCGACCGCCTGCGCCGCCGGGCCCGAGCCCGGGGACCGGGCCGGAGCGGTCGCACCGGCACCCTCGGCCGCCGCGTCCCCGTCCGGGCCGGCATCCGCGCCGGCGTCCGCGTCACCGGCCGTGGTGCCGGCCGCGCTGTCGTTCACCGGCAAGACCCTCGACGGTACGGCGTTCGACGCCGCCGCCCTGGCCGGGCGGCCGGTCGTGCTCTGGTTCTGGGCGCCCTGGTGCGCCACCTGCGCCAGCCAGGCGTGGACGGTGGCCGAGATCGCGCCCACCTACCGCGACACGGTCCCCATCGTCGGCGTCGCCGGACTCGGCGAGCAGAAGGCGATGAAGTCGTTCGTCACCGAGTTCGACCTGGGCGGCACGACACAGATCGACGACCGGGCGGGCGCGCTGTGGCGCCGGTTCAAGGTGGCCGAGCAGAGCACGTTCGTCGTCCTGGACCGCACCGGCCGGGTCGTCCACCAGGGATTCCTGGACGGCGAGGCACTGACCCGGCAGGTCGAGACGCTGGCCCGGGGATGACCGGCGCGCTGCTGCTCGCGCTCACCGCGGGCATGCTCGGCGCGGTCAACCCGTGCGGCTTCGCGATGCTGCCCGCGTACCTCTCGCTGCTCGTCGCCGGCCCCGACGGCGGGCGCGGCGCGGTCGGCCGCGCGCTCACCGCGACGGCCGGTCTCACCCTCGGGTACGTGCTGGTGTTCGGCGCGTTCGGGCTCGCCCTGGCACCGGCGGCGGACTGGCTGCGGCCCCGGCTGCCGTGGCTGACGGTGACGCTCGGCGTGCTGCTGGCGCTGGCCGGGTGCTGGCTGCTCGCCGGCCGGCGGCTGCCAACGCCGCGCCCGCTGCGTGTCGCGCCCCGGCTCACCCGTACCTGGCCGTCCATGGCGCTGTTCGGCGCGGCGTACGCGCTCACGTCGCTGACCTGCGCGATTGCGCCGTTCCTGGCGATCGTGGTGACCAGCCTGCGGGCCGGGTCGCCGCTGCGCGGCCTGGCGCTGTTCGGGGCGTACGCGCTGGGGATGGCGCTCGTGGTCGGCGTGGCCGCGCTCGCCGTGGCGCTGCTGCGCGGCCGGGTCGTGGCGCGGCTGCGCGGCGCGGGCGCGTGGGTGCCGCGGCTGAGCGGCCTGGTGCTGCTGGTAGCGGGCGGCTACGTCGCCTGGTACGGCTGGTACGAGGTACGCCTCGCCCAGGGCCGCTACGACGCCTTCACCGACCCGGTCATCCGCACCGCCGCCCGCATCCAGCAGTCAGTGGTGAGCACAGTCGACACGCTAGGCCCCGCCGTCCTCACGGCGCTGCTCCTAGCCGCGCTGCTCCTCGCCGCCCTCACCCGCCGCCCCCGCCCCCGCCCCCTCTCCCGCTCCCGCCCCCGCTCCCTCTCCCGCGATCTTGCAGTTGGTGCCCGGGCGGAAGGGGTGAAGCGGACTTCTCGCGGGCCGGAAGTGCAAGATCGCGGGGGAGAGGCGGGGACGGGGGCGGGGACGCGGGTCAGCGCGGGGTGAGGCGGTCGGTGCCGAGCTTGTCGCGGAGGACCTCCGGGACCACCACCGAGCCGTCGGGCTGCTGGCACTGCTCCAGGATGGCCGGGAACAGGCGGCTGGTGGCGAGCGCCGAGCCGTTGAGCGTGTGCACGAAACGGGTCTGCTTCGCGCCCGGCTCGCGGTAGCGGATCGCCGCCCGGCGGGCCTGGTAGTCACCGGCCCAGGAGACCGACGACACCTCCTTGTACTTGCCGGTGCTCGGCATCCACACCTCGACGTCGAGCGTCTTCTTCATCGAGGCGCTCGCGTCACCGGCGGCGAGCAGGCTGGTCTGGAAGTGCAGACCGAGCTTGCCGACCAGGCCCTCGACGTGCCCGACCATCGCCTCCAGCGCCTCGCCCGCCTGCTCCGGCAGCGTGAACTGGAAGATCTCCACCTTGTTGAACTGGTGGCCGCGTACGGTGCCGCGCTCGTCGGAGTGCGAGCCGGCCGCCTCGCGCCGGTAGCACGGCGTGTACGCGAACGCCTTCAACGGCAGCTTCGGCGTCTCCAGGATCTCGTCCTGGTACGCGCCGAGGATCGCCGTCTCCGCGGTGGGCAGCAGGAACTGGCCGCGCGAGGACGACTGCTTGTCGATGTGGTAGACGTCGTCGTGGAACTTTGGGAACTGCCCGGCGGCGAAACCGGCGCTGTCCAGCAGCAGGTGCGGCGGGAGCAGGAACTCGTAGCCGGCCTGGATGTTCTGCTCGATCAGCCAGTTCACCAGCGCCCACTCCAGCCGGGCGCCCAGACCGGTGTACATCCAGAAGCCCGAGCCGCCGAGCTTCACGCCCCGCTCGTGGTCGACCAGGCCGAGCGCGCGGCTCAGCTCCACGTGGTCGCGTACCTTCTCGATGGCCGGCGCCTCGCCGAACGTCCGCACCACCCGGTTGGCCTCCTTGCCGCCGGGGACCACGTCCTCGGCGGGCAGGTTCGGCAGCTCGCTCATCGCCGAGCGGAGCCGGGACTGCACCTCGTCGAGCTGGGACTCCAGCTCCGCGAGCTGCTTGCGCTCGGCCTCCGGGGCGACCGGCTGCGGCGTGCCGCCGGACCGTTTCGCCTCCGCGTACGCGCGCGCCTCGGCCTTGCGGCGCTGCCGCTCGGCGTCGATCTCCGTGATCAGGGCGCGTCGTTCCTGGTCGAGCCGCTGGATGTCGTCCAGCGCCCGGGTGACCTCGGCGGGATCCAGACGCTTCGCCAGCGCGGTCGCCACCGCCTCGCGATCCTTCCGGATCAACTCCATGTCGAGCATGCTGCTCGTACGCCTCCGTCCAGGCAGTCAGGTGGGACCTCCAGATGCTACCGTCGCGCCCCCGCCGCCCCGGCCCGGCCCGCGCAGCCCGCCGCCGCGAGGCCCTTTCCGGTGACGGTGCGTGGTGGTGCCGCCGTCGGTGCGCCGTTCTTACTTTCCGTGATGGTGCTCCGGTGCTCGTGCCGCCCCACTGCGGCTCGCTAGCTCGCTGACCTGGTCAATCTCGCGGATCCGCTCTCCGGCGGACATGCCCCTCCGGCGACTTTGCTCTGCAGCCACCGACGCGGCGTTCGACGGAGCGTCAGCGTCGCGCGGATGGCTGCAGAGCAAAGTGCGCGAGGGGTGACGCACCCAGGAGGGCGGCGGCGTCACGTACAGTCACGGATGCCTGCCGCAGGGCGGTACCGACGCCGGCGAGCGCGGAACGTCAGAGGCGTACCGGCATCAGGACCGAGAAGGCGTGCGCGTCGTCGGCCCGCCGTACGGCCAGCGGGGCGATCGGGCCGTCCAGTTCCAGCACGAGCTGGCCGTCGCCGGACCCCAGCGCGTCCAGCAGGTACTCGCGGTTCACCGCCACCCGAAGCGCATCCGGCCCGCCCGCGCCCGCCGCGCCCGCCCCGCCCTCCACGCCCTCCACGCCCGCCACGCCCCCGGCGGCGACCACGCCGTTCGGGTCGACCAGGCGCAGCTCACCCCGGCCGTCCAGGCCGAGCGCCACCACCTCGTGCTCGACTCCCTCGTGCGCGCGGTGGCAGACCGGGACGCCGTCGGCGGTGAGCGCCGCGCGCAGCGCCGCGCCGTCGAACGGGATCCGGTACGTGGGCACGTCGCCGAGCTGCGCCCGCAGCAGCCGCCGGTAGTCGGGGAAGTCGTACGGCAACGGGACGGCGGTCAGCGGCCGGCCCGCCACCGTGACAGTCACCCGGTCGGTGGCGACGACGACCTCGGCGGAGTCGGCGCCGTCGAGATCCAGCAGCGCGCGGAGTTCGTCGACGGCGACCACCGGTAGCAGCGCGCTCACCGGCGGGCCGTCGACGGTGCCGCCGACCCGGGCCACGGCGAGCCGGTGCCGGTCGGTGGCGACCAGCCGGACGCCGTCCGGCTCGACCTCCACCAGCACGCCGGACAGGACCGGCAGGCCGGGGTCGGCGCCGACGGCGAAGCGTACGGCGTCCACGGCGGCGGCGAGGTCGGTGCGGGACAGCACGAGGCGGGTGGTCACGATGGTCTCCTCCGGGTCGATCAGGCTACGGATCCGGGAGAGTTCGCGACGCGCGTCGGCCAGGCCGTCCTCCAGGCGGCGCAGGTGCGCGTCCAGCAGCCGGTGCACCTCGGCCGGCCGGTGCCGGTTCCGCAGCGCCTCGGCGATGCCGGCCAGCGGCATTCCGACCCGGCGCAGCCCTGCTACCAGGCGGGCCGGGTCCACCTGCTCCTCGGTGTACCAGCGGTAGCCGGTCACCGGGTCCACCCGGGCCGGGGCCAGCACGCCGGAACGGTCGTAGAACCGCAGCGCACTGACCGTCAACCCGCTGGCCCGGGCCAGTTCGCCGATGCTGCGAAGCTCGCTCTCCACGGCCGTCATCCTGTGACCTCAAGCGGGTCGAGGGTCAACCTCACGCCGGCAGGGTGCGGAACGTGATGCCCGCGCGTACCAGCCGGTCCAGCAGCGCGTCACCCATCGCCGCGACCGGCGTGACCTGCCCGGCGGTCTCCGGCAGGTCGTCGAAGGCCAGGCACAGCGCCGACTCGGCGAGCATCTTGGCCGTCTCGTCGTAACCCGGGTCGCCGCCGGCCACCTCGGTCACCACCCGCCGGTCGCCGGCGGTGCCCACGAACCGCACCCGGAACCACGACTTGGCCCGCTGCTCGGCGGTCGGGCCCTGCCCGGAGGCGAGCCGCCCGAGCAGCCAGCGCCGCGTCGGCGCCACCTTCACCAACCCCACCACACCGGCCAGTCCGACGCCGGCGACCAGCACAGTGGGCAGCCGCTTCATCGCCGCGAAGTGCCGGTAGCGGAAGTCCGGGCCGTACTCCGGGCGGGCCGCCGCGGACCGGCGGACCACCTGCGGGTCGATGGTGGGCAGCGGCACCGCCCACTGGCCGAACTCGCGTACCCGGCCGACCTTGCCCGGCACCGCGCGGACCCGGCGTCCGTCCGGGCCGGGCTCCATCGCCCGGCGGGCCCGCGCCGCCCGGCTCATCTCACCGGTACGGGAGAACGCGGTGAGCGCCGAGTGGTACGTCCCGGCGGAGAACCGGCCACCGGCCCGCACGTAGCCGTCCACGGCGATCGGCCCGTCGGCCGGCAGTTGCTTGACCGTGTACCAGACGCCCAGGTCGTGCGGGATCGAGTCGAAGCCGCACGCGTGCACCAGGCGTGCCCCGGTGCGCACCGCCTCGGCGTGGTGCCGCACGTACATCCGGTCGACGAACTCCGGCTCGCCGGTGATGTCGAGATAGTCGGTGCCGACTGCGGCACAGGCGGCCACCAGCGGCTCGCCGTGGTGCACGTACGGGCCGACTGTCGTGGCCACCACCCGGGCGCTCTCCGCCACCGCCCGCAGCGACGCCGGGTCGGTCACGTCGGCGGTGAGCAGCGGCAGGTCGGCCAGGGCCGGGTCGATCGCGGCCAGCCGGTCCCGCACCGCGGCCAGCTTGTCCGGGTTGCGCCCGGCGAGTGCCCAGCGCAGCCGGTCCGGCGCGTGCCGGGCCAGGTACTCGGCGGTCAGTCCGCCGGTGAAGCCGGTGGCGCCGAACAGGACGAGGTCGTACGGACGGTCTGCGCGCATCCGCCGAGTGTGCCATCCACAGCGCTCACCTTCACGGGGTGAAGAGCACCCGGACGCAGCCGTCGGCCCGGTCCCGGAACAACGCGTACCCCTCGGCGCCGCGCTCCAGCGGCATCCGATGGGTGGCCAGGTGCTCGGTGACCAGCTCGTCGCGGGCCATCCGTTCCAGCAGCGCCGGGATCGCGGCACTGCCCCGGCGCCGGGCGGCGCGGACGGCGAGCCCCTTGTCGGCGAACGCGCCGAGCGGGAACCGGTCCACGAATCCGGGCCGGGCGCCGAGCACCACCACCACGCCGCCCTTGCGGCAGGCGTGCACCGCCTCGCGCAGCGCCGCCCCGCTGTCCGGCTCGGCCACCGGCCACCGGCCCGGCGCGGCCGGCGCCCCGGAGGCGTCGACGCACACGTCCGGGCCCCGGCCGCCGCTGCGTTCGCGCAGCTCGGCGAGCACGTCCACGTACCTGTGGTTGAGCGCCTCCACGCCGTCGTGCCCGGTGACCATCCGCAGCCGGTCGTCCCGGTCGTCGACCACCACCACCCGGTCCGCGCCCCGGGCCACCGCCGCGTCGGCGGTGAGCTGGCCGACCGCGCCCGCGCCCCAGACCGCCACCACGTCGCCGGGGGCGACCTCGCCCAGCTCGGCGCCGTACCAGCCGGCCGGTGCGGCGTCGGCGGCGAACACCGCCCGCTCGTCGCTCACCGACTCCGGCACGGCGAACGCGCCCACATCGGCGTACGGCACCCGCACGTACTCGGCGTGACCACCGGCGAAGCCGCCCAGCCGGGCCGGGCGGCCGTACCCGCCGGCGGGCGGCTGCCCCCACTCCGGCTCGGCCACCACGCCGCTCGTGCCGTTGTCACAGCACGCCGGCAGCCCTTGGCGGCAGAACCAGCACGCCCCGCAGGCCACCGCCGCGCCCACCACCACCCGGTCGGCGACCCGGTGCCGGCGTACCTCCGGACCGACCTCGACCACGTCGCCGAGGAACTCGCGTCCGAGCACCTCCCCGGCGGACGCCTCGGGCACCTGCCCGGCCAGAAGCGGCAGGTCCGCGCCGCAGGTCGTGCTCCGCCGGACCCGGACGATCATGTCCTGGGCGTTGCGCAGCTCCGGGTCCGGGACGCGGCGCACCTCCACGAGACCGGCTCCCGCCCAGCACAGCGCCCTCACGTCACGGTCCCCGGCCGGTCCAGCGGCGAACGGTCCGCCCGCAGCACCTCGCCGGTCTCCAGGAGCTGCTTGGTCTGCCGCAGCACGTGGCGCAGGAACCGGCCCGGGTCGTCGCCGACCAGGTGTGCGGCGAACCCCGGGAGCGTGCACTCCCCGCCCAGCGGGCGGACCGCCAGCTCGGTACCGCGACCGCCGGGGGCCGGACGGGCCCACAGCTCGACCGCGCCGTCGAGGCGGCGCAGCGGCTCGGGCCACCGCCCGGCCGGGAGCACCTGCTCGGGCGCCCCGGCGATCGTCACCACCTGCCACCGGCCCGGCCGCGGGTCGGCGCCGGACCGCCGCGCCCGGCGGCGGGACAGCACCCGCGCGCCCGCCGGAGCCAGCACCCGTACCCCCGCCAGCACCAGCACGCCCGCCGCCAGCCGCCCGCTCCGCGCCACCTGACCTCCCGCCGTCCCCGGGTGGCCGGCCAACCCGGCCGGCCACCCCGCGTGCCTACAGGGTGCGCGCCGCCCGGGTGAGCGGGGTTCGCCCCGAAGGGGTGAACCGGCGCGCTGCGGGTAACCGCTGCCCGCACCGACGGGGGGAGGGACGCATGCCGGAGGAGGCAGACCAGGTCGTCACCGCACCGAGCGGCACAAGCGACATCACCGGTACGCCCGATCTGCTCACCACCGGCCTCGATTCGCCCGATGTCGCCGGTGGTGCGCTGCCGGGTGGCCCGCCGCTGCTGGCGTCCCGGTTGACGCCGCCCGTGCCGCCCGAGCCGGTCCTGCTGCGTCCCCGGCTGCTCGACCGGCTGGAACAGGGCGCGTCCGGGCCGGTGACGCTCGTCTGCGCGCCGGCCGGCTGGGGCAAGACGACGCTGCTGTCGACCTGGGCGCAGGGGGAGCGGGACGGGCCGGCGCCGGCCTGGGTCACGGTGGCCGAGGGGGAGACCACCCGGCGGCTCTGGGGCTACCTCGCGGCGGCCCTGCGTACCGCCGCCGCCGACGATCCGGACGACGGGCCGCCACCGATGCCGGACGGGCCGCCCCGGCCCGAGCAGCTCGAAACGCTCGCCGCCGCGCTCGCCACCCGTGAACGACCCGTGTTGCTGGTCCTGGACGACCTGCACCGGGTCACCGACCCGGCCGCCCTGACCGGGCTGGAGTTCCTGCTCCGGCACTCCGACGGCCGCTTGCGGCTGGTGGCCGGCGCGCGGGGCGAACCACCGCTGGCGCTGCACCGCTGGCGGCTGGCCGGCGAGCTGACCGTGATCGGCGCCGACGACCTGGCGTTCACCGCCGACGAGGTGGCCGACCTGCTCGTCGCGCACGGCGTGGCCGTACCCGCCCCGGCCGTGACCCGGCTCGTCGAACGGACCACCGGCTGGCCGGCCGGGCTGCGCTTCGCCGCGCTCGCGCTCGGCGACGGCGCCGACCCGGCGCGCACCGTGGAACGGTTCGCCGGTGACCAGCCGGACGTCGCCGCGTACCTGCGGGACGAGGTGCTCGCCCCGCTGGAACCGGCGACCCGCGACGTCCTGCGCCGGGTGGCGGTGGCCGTCGCGGTCCACGCCGACCTGGCGGCCGCGCTGACCGGGCGGCCCGACGCCGGGCAGCTGCTCGCCGAGGCGGCCCGGGAGGGCGGCTTCCTCCACCAGGACGGCGGCAGCCCACCCTGGTACCGGCCGCACCCGCTGCTGGCCGACGTGCTGCGCGACGAGCTGGACCGGCTGCCCGCCGACGAGGTGCGGGAACTGCACCGGCGGGCCGCCGGCTGGTACGGCACCCACGACCGTCCGGCCGAGGCGCTGCGGCACGCGCTTCTCGCCGGTGAGTGGGCCGACGCCACCGAACTGCTCGTCACCCGCTGGCCCGAGCTGGCGCCGGACGAACCGGCCGCCGTACCCGCTCCGCCCGAGCCGCCCGCCGAGGCGGTCCGCCGGGATCCGGAGCTGGCGCTGGCCGCCGCCGCCGAACGGGCGTACGCCGGGGATCGGGCCGCCGCCGACGCGCAGCTGCGGCGGGCGCTGGCCGAGGCCGCCGGCCTGCCCGCGCCCCGCCGTGACCGGTTCGGCCGGCTGGCCGCCGCCGTGGAGCTGAGCCTCGCCCGGCTCGGCGGCGACCACGAGGAGGTACGCCGGGCCGCCGACCGCCTGCTGGCCACCATCGCCGCTGACGAGTCCCCGGGCGGCCCGGACGCCGACAGTGCCGTTGCCGGTGATGCCGGCGATCCGCGCGCCGGGACGGCCGAGCGGGACGACGTGCGCGCGGTGGCCGGCGCCGCGCACGGGCTGGTCGCGCTGGCCGAGGGGGAGCTGTCCACCGCCCGGGCCCGGTTCGCCGCCGCGCGGGAGGCGGCGCGGCGGGCCGGGCGGCCGCGTACCGAACTGCTCTGCGTCAGCCGCTCGGCGCTGCTGGAGGCGGCCCGGGGCGCGCTGCGGGCCGCCGAGCAACTGGCCCGGGAGGCGCTGGCGATGCCGCCGTGTCAGGGCTGGTCGTCGCGGTCCGACTGCGGCTACGCGTACCTGGCGCTGGCGTTCGTGGACTGGCAGCGGGACCGGCCGGCGGAGGCCACGGCCCACCTGGCGCTCGCCGGGCCGGCCGGTGCGGAGCCGGGCGGCGCGGCGCTCACCGCGCTGTGCCGGGCCGGGCTGCTGGCCGACGGCGGCGACCCGGGCGGCGCGCTGCGCACGCTCACCGGGGCGCGCGCCGTCGCGCCCGGCGCGGAGCTGGGCGAATGGCTCGCCGCCGACGAGGCCCAGGTACGCGCCGCCGTCGGCGACGTCGACGGTACCCGGACGCTGCTCGACGCGGCGGGTGACGGGCCGGCGCCGGCGCTGGTGGCCGCGCGGCTGCGGCTGCGCGCCGGTGACGCCCGCGCGGCCGAGCGTGCGCTGCCCGACTGGACCGCGTCCGGCGCGGCGGACTGGCCGCTGCCGGTGCGGCTGGGCGCCGGGCTGCTCGACGCGGCGCTCGCCGACGCCTCCGGTGACGCTCGGCGCGCCGGGCGGCTGCTGGAGGAGGTGCTGGCACTCGCCGAGCCGGACGGCTTCCGGCGCGTCTTCACCCGGGCCGACCCGGGGGTACGGGACCTGCTCGCCGCGCGTCTGGACTCGGGCACCGCGTACTGGGCCACGGTGAGCGAGCTGGTCCGGGGCGTGGACGCGCAACCGGCAGCGGCACCGGCCGACGGTCCGGCCCGGTCGCTCGACGAGCCGCTCACCGAGCGGGAACTGACCATCCTGCGCTATCTCCAGAGCATCCTGTCCAACGTGGAGATCGCCGCCGAGCTGTCACTGTCGGTCAACACGGTCAAGACGCACGTGCGCAACATCTACCGCAAGCTCGACGCGACCCGCCGGCGGGACGCCGTCCGGCGGGCGCGCGAGCTGCGGCTGATCTGACAGTCACCCGTCGTCGGTGGCGGCGTCCACCACTGCCAGCAGCTCGGCCAGGTCGTAGCCGCCGTCGTGCCGGACGTCGTTGACGAACAACGTCGGGGTGCCGTTGACGCCGCTGCGGATGCCGCCGACGAAGTCCTGCCGGACCCGGTCGGCGTACTCCTGCCGGCCGACCTCCGCGGCGATCTCCTCCGGCGACAGGCCGATCTGCTCGACGCCGAGCGACAGGTGCACCTGGTCGAGCTGGTCCTGGTGCTGGTAGAGCCAGTCGTACATCTCCCAGAACCGGCCCCGGGCGGCGGCGGCCTCGGCGGTCTCCGCGGCGGTCTCCGCGTACGGGTGGACGTTGGTGATCGGGAAGTGCCGGTACACCAGACGCACCATGTCGGCCCGCTGGCGCAGCACCTCTGCCAGGTTCGGGTAGGCGGCGCCGCAGAACCGGCACTGGAAATCGCCGTACTCGACGACGGTGACCGGCGCGTCCACCGGCCCGCGGACATGGTCGCGTTCGGTCACCGGGATCCGCAGCCGCGCGGTGGTGACCTGAAGGGGCGTGGTCATCCGGTACTCACCCGCCGATCCGCGTCCAGCTGTTCCAGTGCGTCGAGGATCCCGTCCACGCCCGGGTTCACCTCGGGCGGGGACAGATGGCTCCAGGCCACCCGGCCGTCCGGGTCGAGGACCACGAGTGCCCGGTCCGACTGCCCGTGCGGCGCGTACGCGCCGTACCGGCGCGACACCTCGCCCTTGGGCTCGAAGTCGGCGAGCAGCGGGAACCGGATACCTCGGCTCTCGGCGAACGCCCGGTGCGAGTCGACGCTGTCCACCGAGATGCCCAGCAGCACCGCGTCGTACCGCTCCAGCTCGGGCAGGGCGGCCTGGTACAGGGTCATCTGCTCGCCGCACACAGGTGACCAGTCTGCCGGGTAGAAGGCCAGCACCACGGGACGGCCCCGGAACTGCCCGGGGCCCACCTCCCGTCCGTCCGGCGCCGCCGGGAGCGTGAACCCGGGCGCGGCCCGCCCGGGTGTGATCAGCCCGTTCGGATCACTCATGCCTCCCACCATGGCCGCGGCCCGGGTGAGGCGGGCTCACCCGGGCGGGGTGGTTCCGTCAGCGCACGGCGAGGTGGTTGCGCACCTTCCGGATGCCCGGGGCGTTCCACACCACCCGCTCGATCTCCTCGCGCTCGCCTGCGGAGTGGACCTGCCCGTCCAGCAGCACCGTGTCGCCGTGCACCCGCACGTCGACCTCCTCGGCCTCGGTGGCGGCGTTGCGGGCCAGCGCATCCACGATCCGCTCGGCCAGGTCACCGCCGTCGGCGCGCACGGCGGGGCGTACCGCGATGCCGTTGCTCACCCCGCACACGCCGGTGAGCCGGGCGACCGAGCGTTCGGCGGCCCGCCGCTGGTACTCCCACTCGACCTCGCCGTGCAGCGTGACCCAGCCGTCGGCCACCGTCACCTGCAACGCCTCGATCGGCACGAACGCGTCCCATTCCAGCGCCCGTACGGCCGCGACCGCGATCTCCGGGTCCTCCCGCCCGGCCGCGGTGTCGATCCGGACGGCGATGTCGTTGGCGACCGCGCGGACGCGGGCGACCCGGTGCGCGGCCCGCTCGGCGGCCCACTTCTTGGCGTAGCTGTCCACCCGTCCGGTGAGCGTCACCACGCCCTCGGTGACGGTCACCCCGATCTCGTCCGGGCCGACCCGCGGCTCCCAGGTCAGCTCGTCGAGCACGGCGGACTGGATGTCCCGGTCGGTACGCGTGATCGTGTCGGTGGCCATCCGGCTCCCCCTCCCGTCGATCGCGGCGCGGGCACGTGGTCCCGCACCCGCGATCCTGCGCGCGCCCCGGGTGAGCGGGCCTCACCCGGGGCGGGTGAGGCAGCACGACGGCCGCTCCCGGGAGTCCCGGGGGCGGCCGTCGTCGTGTCGTACGGGCGGGTCAGCCGTCCAGGCCGGCCGGCGAGTTCGGCCGGTCCACGTCCACGAACTCGATCTCGTCCGCGGCGCGGTCCCGGCTGCCGGCGGCGCGCGCCGCGGTGCCGGCGGCCCAGCCGATCGCCGCGCCCGCCAGCGCCGCCGCGATCAGCAGCGTCCAGGGCAGGGCGGGCCGGCGGCCGGCGAGCGCGTCGAAGGCGAGGGACGCCCGGCGGCGTGCCTCGTCGGCGGCGGAGCCGACCAGGTCGGTGGCGTCGTCGGCCAGGCCGGAGGAGCTGCGGCGGGCGGTCCGGGTGGCGTCGCGCACGCTGTCACCGGCGGAACCGGCGGCGGAGAGCAGGTTCTGCCACGCCTGGTCGGCGACCCGCTCGGCCTTGCCCCGGCGGTCCAGCAGGTTGGATCCGAACATCGTTCTACCTCCTCGGGTGCCGAAGGCCGGCGGCCACTTCGGACTCCGGTGTCCATCCGGCGGGTTCACTGTCTCGGGCAGTGCCCAACCGGGGCGCGTGGCAAACCACGCCGTGGTTCCCGGCCGTGAGCAGCGAACGGGACGAACCACCCGAACGCGCCGGGACCGGTGCCGACGGGACGTGCGTGCGCCCGCTACCCTGGTCGGCGGATCGGCGGGCCCGCCCGGTCGCACGGTTGGCCGCGACCCGCCATACAGGGGAAACTGGAACCCGGAGGTCCGGATTGGGTACGCCCAGGTGTGCCCAGTTCGCGAATTGCTCATCCCGGGGGGTGGCGACCGGGCCGTTGGAGGAATACTCTCGGTCGCGGCCCGCGTACTGATGAGGCGCCCGTCATGGGCGAGTGGAGGTGCTCGCGTGAGCCTGTCGATCGTGAAGTCGGTGCGGCCGGGTGGTGTCGTCCAGATCGCGCCCCGTGGGGAGATCGACGTCGACACCGCGTACGAGGTGCGGGAAGCGATCGCCGAAGTGCTCGCCAAGGGCCGCCCCGCGCGGATCGAGCTGAACATGCGGCTCGTCACGTTCATCGACTCGGTCGGCATCAGCGCCATGGTCGCCGGCTTCCAGACCTGCGAGGTCAGCGGCGTCAAGCTCGTGGTCACCGAGCCGAGCCGGTTCGTGCACCGGCAGCTCTGGGTGACCGGCCTGCTCGGCCTGTTCGGCGCGCCCGAGCCGTGGTTCGCCGACGACACCCCCGAGGTGCTGCCCGGCGCCTGAGCGCGCCGTCCACACCCCCTGCAGCCAGGGGACTTTCTACCCGTTGCCAGTCCGGCGTCGGTACGGGACGATCGTCGCGACGCACGACGGCGAGGGGGCCCGCTTGCAGAGCAGCGACAGCTTCAGCTACACCGTGCAGGCCCGGTGCACCCGGGCCGAAGCGGTGGCGCTACTGGGTGACCTGAGTCGCCAGGGCGAGCTGCATCCGCTGATCGTCCGGGTCCGGAAGCTGCCGGCCCGGCCGGGCGCGCTGGCCAGCTACGCGATCACCGACCGGCTGCAACTCGGCCCGCTGCACTTCCCGGTCACGTACCAGGCGGACGTGCTGATCGCCGGCGAGGACGAGGTCGTCACAGTGGCGCGTCAGCAGCCCGCGACGACCGTCCGCAACCACACCCGGCTGCGCGACGAGCCGGACGGCACGGTACGCATCGACGTGGAGATCACGCTCACCGCTCCGGCGCCACTGTTCGGGTACGCGTTCCGCCAGGCCCGGGCGGCTCACCTGGGCCTGGCGGCTCGTCTCGGAGCGACCCTGGAGGGCCGGCCGGCCTGATCCGGCCGGCCCTCTCGGGGCGCGCTCAGTACACCGACAGGTGCACGTGGTTGGTGTGGTCGCTGGACGGGTCGCCGTTGCCGCCGCTGTACGACTTCCACCCGCTGCTGGGCAGCCAGATCTGCTTGAACCAGATCACGTAGAGCACGGCGAGCGGGTCGGCGTTGCGCACGAAGTACGCGGCCAGGTTGTTGCCGTACGTCCGGTCACCGCCGGTGGCCACGCCGCCGAAGCCGTTCTTCTGCGCGGCGAAGTCGCAGGCCCGCCCCTTCGGGTGCTCACCAGAGCCGCTGGGCCGGTGGCACGAGACGTACCGGGTGAAGCCCGCCGCCTTGGCCTGTTGCAGCGCGTGCAGCGTGCGCGGGGTGATGCAGCCGTTCGCCGGGGTCGGGTCGTTGACGCTGCACGACTCCGACGGCCAGGAGCCGTCCGAGTTGCGCGGTGCCGGCTTCGCGTTCTTGCTGGAGGTGCCCTGGACGCTGCCACCGCCGCTGCTGCTGCGCGAGGCCCGGTCGTTCGCCACCTCCAGGGCGCGCTCGGCCTGCTCCTTGCGCTTGGCCATCACCGTCACCTGCTTGCGCTGCTCGCGGATCTCTCCGTCGAGCTGGGCGCGGGTGCGGGTGGCCTCGTCCCGGGTGGTGATCAGGTCGCGCAGCGTACGGTCCTCGTGCGCGGCGACCTGCTCCAGCGCGGCGGCCCGGTCCATGAAGCCCTCCGGGCTGCTGCTGCCGAGCAGCGCCCCGGCGGTCCCCAGACGGCCGTTGCGGTACGCCACGGCGGCGATCTCGCCGACCTTGGCGTCGCGTACGGCCAGCTCGGCGCCGACCGTCTTGAGTTGTTCGTTCAGCTGCTTCTGGCGGCTCACCGACCGGTTCAGCGCGGCTTTCGCCTCCAGCCAGCCCTTGCTGGCCGCGTCGAGCTGGGCACGCAGTTCGGGAGTGCCACCCTCGTCGTCGCCGGGCGCTGCGGCGAGCAGGCCGGTCGCCGGCGCCGCCGAGGCGGGGGAGACCGGAACGGTCGCGACGCCGAGGGTCAGCGTCGCGACGAGCAGGGCCGCCAACCGGGCGGCCGTCCGTCGTACAGGTGCCACTGGGGGCATTCACACGTCCTTCCGTCAACGCCGACCGGGTTAGCTGACGGGTTCGGGACGGAAGATCCCTACCGCTGACGCGGATGCACCCCACGTACGTGGTTCCCCGGCTCGTCCCTGCGGACGATTAGGCGACGGCCGCCCCACCGGGGCCGGGTGGCGCCCGCGGGTGCGGCCGCGACCGAGACTACCGGCGCTGCCCGGGCACGGCTCCGTGGAGCAGTGCCACTAGGCGGGGCAAAACCGGCATAAGACTACATTAGCCACAGTGATTTAAGTGTGTCCTAATCACCACTCGGTCTGTCCGCACACTCCGGCCGACGCTCCGGGTTCGACCTGCAACGTGGCGTGATCGATGGAGAAGTCCTCGTGCAGGGCGGCCCGCGCGGCGGCCAGCACCACGCCCGGGTCCACGCCCGGATCGGTGGTCAGGTGCGCCGAGGCCACCTCCATGCCCGAGGTGAGCGTCCAGACGTGCAGGTCGTGCACCTCGGCCACGCCCGGTACGGCGGCCAGCCGGTCGTGCACGGCGGTGACCTGCAGGTGCTCCGGCGCGGCCTGCACCAGGATGCGCAGCGCGGCCCGGCCGAGCCGCCAGGTGCGCGGCAGGATGAACACGCCGATGCCGACGGCGACCAGCGGGTCCGCCCACCACCAGTCGGTCGCCGCGATGACCAGCGCGGCGGCGATCACGCCGAGCGAGCCGAGCAGGTCGCCGAGCACCTCCAGGTACGCCCCGCGCAGGTTGATGCTCTCCTTCGACCCGGCGCGCAGCAGCGCGAACGCGACGATGTTGGCGAGCAGGCCGAGCACCGCCACCACGAGCATCGGGCCGGCCAGCACCTCCGGCGGCTCGCCGAACCGGCGTACCGCCTCGACCAGGACGTAGATGGCGACGGCGCCGAGCAGAACGGCGTTGGCGAGGGCGGCGAGCACCTCCAGCCGGTAGAGCCCGAACGTGCGCTGCGGGTCGGTGCCGGCGCGGCGGGTCGCGGTGATCGCCGCGAGGGCCATGCCGATGCCGAGGACGTCGGTGAACATGTGCCCGGCGTCGGAGAGCAGCGCCAGCGAGCCGGTCGTGAAGGCGGCCACCGCCTCGACCACCATCAGGGCGGCGAGCAGCGCGAAGGCGGCCCAGAGGCGGCCCCGGTGGCGGTGCGCCGCGTTGGTCACCGCGCCGCTGTGGTCATGACCTGCGCCCACGCCAACACCCTTCCTGCCCCGTACCGGCCAGGCCCAATGTATGTTCACATCGCTATGTATGCAACTGAACGATGGGTGACAGCCGGGTCACGGTCGGGTGTCCGTCAGGAGGGGTCGAGCGTGGTGAGACGCTGGGTGGCCCGGGACAGCGCCACGTAGAGCGTGCGGACACCCGAGCCGGGGTCGGCCCGGATCTCGCTCGGCGCCACCAGCACCACGCCGTCGTACTCCATGCCCTTGGCCTGGAGGCTGGTCACCACCTGGAGGCGGCCCGCGCCGAGCCCGCCCAGCCAGCCGGCCACCTCGTCCCGGCGCGGCACCGGCGTGATCACGCCGACGGTGCCCTCCACCTGCGCGAGCAGCGCCTCGGCCGCCTCGACGGTGGCCGCCGGCAGGTCGGCGGCGGGCACCGTGCGCTCGACCGGCGGCACGCCCGTGGACCGCACCGCGTCGGGCAGCGGCAGATCCGGGTAGAGACGGCGGATCTCCGCCGCCGCCACCGCGAAGATCTCCGCCGAGTTGCGGTAGTTGGTGGTCAGCTCGTAGCGGTGCCGCTTGCGCCGGCCCAGCGCCTGGTCCCGGGCCCGGTCCAGCTCCTGCGGGTCGCCGGTCCAGGCGGTCTGCGCCGGGTCACCGACCACCGTCCAGGACGCCAGCCGCCCGCGCCGGCCGACCATCCGCCACTGCATCGGCGAGACGTCCTGCGACTCGTCCACCACCACGTGCGCGTAGTCGCGGTAGTCGTCCGGACGCTCCCGCGCCGCCGCGCGGGCGGCGCGCTGCCGATCGGCGTACGTGCTCAGCTCGCGCACGCCACCGGCGAGCTGGTACGGGTCGCGCTTGGGGCGGGCCCGCCGCACCGGCTTGCCGAGCAGCGCGTCCAGCTCGTCCAGCAGCGCGATGTCGGCCACCGTCAGCCCTTCGGTCGCGAGGCTCCGGTACGCGTCGCCGAGCAGCCGGATCTCCGCAGAGGAGAGGATCCCACCGGCGTAGCGGCGCAGCCGGTCCGGGCGGGCCAGCCAGTCCAGCACGTGCCGCGGGTGCAGCCGGGGCCACCACGCCTTGAGGAACTCGCGGAACTCCGGCCGTTCGATGATCTCGTCCTCGAACGCGGGCTGCTCCGGCAGCCGGCCCACCCGCAGCGTGCGGGCCTGCGCGTAGAGCGCGGCGAGCACCGCGTCGAACGCTGCCCGGCGTACCTCGTTGCGGCGTGCCCCACGGGCCAGCGTCCGGTCCCGGATCGCGTCCAGCGCGGGGCGTTCCAGGCGCAGCAGCTCGCCCCGGTAGAGCAGGCGCAGCTCGGCGGGGGAGTCCGGCACCGCGTCGCGTACCGCGCGTTCCAGCACCCGGCGCATCCGCAGCGAACCCTTCACCGCCGCCACGTCCGGCGGATCGGTCCGGGACGCGGACAGGCCGGGGAACAGCGAGCCCAGCGAGTGCAGCGTGGCGGTCTCCTCGCCCAGCGACGGCAGCACCGAGGCGATGTACTCGACGAACACGCCGGACGGGCCGACCACCAGGATGCCGCCGCCGGCGTACCGGGCCCGGTCGGAGTAGAGCAGGTACGCGGCCCGGTGCAGCGCCACCGCCGTCTTCCCGGTACCGGGGCCGCCGGAGACGATCGTGACGCCGTTGCCGGGGGAACGGATCGCCTCGTCCTGCTCGCGCTGGATGGTGGCGACGATGTCGCGCATGCCCCGGCCGGTGGCCCGGGACAGCGTGGCCAGCAGCGCCCCGTCACCGACCACCGCCATGTCCGGCGGCGCGGCCTCCGGGTCCAGCAGGTCGTCCTCGATCCGGGTGACCTTCTCGGACGCGGACTGGATCGTGCGCCGGCGCACCACACCGCGCGGCTCGGCGGGCGTGGCCTGGTAGAACGCGGCGGCGGCGGGGGCCCGCCAGTCCACCACCAGCGTCTCCGCGTCCACGCCCCGCACGCCGAGACGGCCGACGTGCAGCACCTGCCCGGTACGCAGGTCCAGCCGGCCGAACACCAGCCCCTCGTGCTCGGCGTCCAGCACGTGCCGGCGCTGGGCGGCGTGGAAGACCATCGCGTCCCGCTCGACCAGCGCGCCGAAGTTGCCGACCCGGGCCAGCCGGTAGCCCTCCCGCTCGGCGTCGGCCGCCGACCGGCGCAGTTCGGCCAGCCGGGCGTACACCCGGTCGAGGTGGCGCTGCTCGGCGGCGATCTCCCGGTCCAGCGTGGTCTGGTCGGTCAACGCGGATGCTCCTGTGTTCGGAGGGCACGACGGGCTGAATGAGGGTACGGGCCGCCGGCAACCGCCACGCCGGGGCATGCCGCGCACGTGGCGTACGTCAGTGCCGCTCGCGAGCGGGAGACGCTCAGAGGCGGGTCGCCGGCCGGCCGGCCAGCACCCGGTCCAGCACGCCGGCGAGGGCGGCGTTCACCTCGTCGGGGCGCTCCATCATGAGCATGTGCCCGGCACCCGGGCAGACGGTCAGCTCCGTGGTGGGCAGCGCCGCCGCGATCGACTCGGCGCAGGGCGGCGGGGTGAGCCGGTCCCGGTCCCCGACCAGCGCGGCGGCCGGCAGCCCGCCGAGCGCGGCGAGCGTCTCCAGCCGGTGCTGGGCGCCGATCGAGGCGCGGAAACCGCCGATCGAGCGCAGCGTGGCCCGGGCCACCGCTGAGGTGACAAGCCGGATGTCGGCCGGGTCGCAGCGGTCGCCGAACAGCATCCAGCGGATGCTCGGGCGCAGCGCGCGCAGCAGCGCGTGCGGGGGCCGCCAGCCGCCGCAGCGGGCCAGCACCCCGGCGCCTGTCGTCTCGGCCAGGCGGATCAGCCGGGTGATCCGGGGGGAGAGGCCGTACGCGGTGTGCGTGTGCCCCTCGGCGGTGGTGGAGACGAAGACCAGCCCGGCGGTACGCGCGGCGAACCGGTCGGGGTGCCGGTGGGCGTACTCCATCACCGTCATCCCGCCCATCGAGTGCCCGACCAGGACGATCGGACCGGACGGGACGATCTCGTCGATCACCGCCGCCAGGTCGTCACCGAGCTGCGCGAGGGTGGCGTCGCGCAGCGCCAGGCAGCTCGACCGGCCGTGGCCGCGCGCGTCGTACGTGACCAGGCGGACCCGGCCGCCGAAGCGTTCCCGCAGCTCGGCGACCTGACGGTGCCAGCTGCGCCCGTCCAGCGTCCAGCCGTGCAGCAGGACGGCGGTCACCTCGGCGTCGACCGGCCCGGTGACGCTGACGTGCAGGCGTACGTCGTCGGGGAGCCGCAGTTCCAGGTCCGGCATCGTCCACCTCCCGGGCCCGCCGATGTATGTCCACCGGATGACCCGGCGGTGACACCGGCGTTACCCGCCATGAGACCACGGCAACCGGCCCGGAGAGAAGATTCCCGTCCGGCCCCACGAGGTCGGATCGGTGACCAGGCTGGGAGGCATGCCGTCCACCAGCCCGCGCGCCGCGCTGGCCGAGCTGCTCTCCGGCAACCGCCGTTTCGTCAGCGGGCAGCCGGTGCACGGGCACGACGTCACCGCCGCCGCGGCGGTGGCCTCCGGCGACCAGCAGCCGTACGCGGTCGTGCTGGGCTGTATCGACTCCCGGGTGCCGTTGGAGGCGATCTTCGACCAGACGTTCGGTTCGATCTGCGTGATCCGCACCGGCGGGCACGTGCTGGACCGGGCCGTCCGGGGTTCGATCGAGTACGTGGTGGAGCAGCTGGGCGTACGCCTGGTGATGGTGCTGGGCCACGAGCGCTGCGGCGCGGTCGGCTCGACCGTCGAGGCGCTGCGCACCGGACGGCGGCCCGGCGGGGACCTGGCGTACGTGGTGGACCGGATCGCCCCGGCGGTCACCGACGTCGGGGTGGACGACCCGGACGCGCATCCGCTGGCGATCCGCCGCCACGTCCGGCGCACGGTGGCGGCGTTGCGCCGCGACGACCGGCTGGCCGGGCCGGTGGACGCAGGTGAGCTGGCAGTGGAGGGCGCGCTCTACGACCTGGCCACGGGCGAGGTGACGCTGTTGCCGCAGGAGCAGACGCGAAACCGCCCGCCGGGGTGATCCCGGCGGGCGGTCGCGGTGGTGCGGGTGAGAGCGCTCAGCCCTCGAAGACGCCGGCCTCGACGAGGCGCTTCTCGGTGGCGTCCCAGCCGTGGTCCGGGTAGGACGCGGCCAGGCCGTTGATCTCGGCGCGGATCTTGGCGGCGTGGCCGGCGGCGGCCAGCACGCGGATCTCCTCGACGAAGGCGTCGGAGTCGGTGCGCAGGTGCGCGGTCTTGCCGTTGGTCAGGTTGCGCACGTAGGCGTGCTTGCCGCCGTTGAGCGGGATCAGGTACTTGAACTCGCCCAGCACGCTGAGGGCGCCACCCTGGCCAGCCTGGCCGGCCCGGACGGACGCGCGCGCGGTCTTAGAGGTGTTGCTCGCCACGGAGGTACTCCTTGCAGACGTACGGTGGGGACGGAAGCCGTCCGGGGGCTGTATGCGGATGACGCCCGGGTGGGCGCCGGCCCGCGAAGATGTACGGCGGCACAGAACCGCCCAGAGAACTGTACACGACCACGACACCTGGCTGGTCGTCGCGGCGTCAGAGGGCACAACCAGGTCCACCACCCGGGTATTTCCCGCTCCGGGGCCCGGCGAATTTTCCGATTCGCTGGCGCACCACCAGTCACACGGGTCATCATGTGTGCCAGGTACCACTCGGTAGGACGAGGTCGTAGGGGAAGACGCACCTCGGCTCATCGGGAGGTCACCGTGCCAACGCGTGGCGTCGTATACGTCCACTCGACCCCGCTCGCCGTGTGCTCGCACGTCGAGTGGGCGATCGCGCGCGTCCTCGCCGCGCCGGTCAACCTGCACTGGACGGCGCAGCCCGCCGACCCGGGCGCCCGCCGCGCCGAGTGCGGCTGGACCGGCAGCCCGGGGACCGGCGCGGAGCTGGCCGCTGCCCTCCGGCAGTGGCCCATGATCCGTTTCGAGGTCACCGAGGAACCCAGTCCCGGCGTCGACGGCGAGCGCTTCATGTACGTACCGGGCCGCGGCCTGTTCCGCGCCACTGTCGGCGCGGCCGGCGACATCCAGCTCGGCGAGGACCGGCTCCGCAGCCTGATGGCCGCCGCACGCAGCCCGGAGGCGCTGGCCCACGCCCTGGACAAGGCGCTCGGCACCGCCTGGGACGCCGAACTGGAGCCCTACCGGTACGCCGGGGACGGTGCGCCGGTGACGCTGCTCACCCGGGTCGGGTGACGGCGGCCGAGTTGCCCCGATACGGTGGGCCGCGTGTCGATTTCCCCGCGGCGCTCCGCCGTCGCGCTCGCCGCACTGACCGCGCTGCTCGTCTCCGGGTGCTCGGACGGGCCGGACCGGCCCCGACCTGCCCCGACGAGCCCGGCGCCGTCGTCCGCAGCGCCCGCGCCGAGTGACCCGCCGGCCGCCGATCGAGCCGACCGCGCGGCCGCGCTCGTCGGCACGCTGAGCGACGAGGACCTGGTCGGGCAGGTGCTGATGCCGTACGCGTACGGCAGCTCGGCCACCGAGGTGTCGGCCGGGTCGGCGGCCGGGAACCGGGCGCTGGCAGGGGTCGACACCCCCGCCGAGATGGTGGCGAAGTACCGGCTCGGCGGGCTGATCCTGGTCGGCTTCAGCGCCGACGACCCGACCTCGGGCAACCAGGCCACCACGAACGTGGACAACCCCGAGCAGGTCCGTGCGCTCACCGACGGACTGCGCGCCGCCGCCGGCAAGCTGCCCGCGGGTGCCGCGCCGTTCCTGATCGGCACCGACCAGGAGTACGGCGTGGTCACCCGGATCACCGACGGGGTGACGCTGCTGCCCAGCCCGCTCGCCGCCGGCGCCGCCGGGAACCCGGCGCTGACCGAGGCCGCCTGGCGGGCCGCCGGGGCAGAGCTGGCCGCCATGGGCGTCAACCTCGACTTCGCGCCGGTCGCCGACGTGCTGGCGACCCGCAGCGCGGTGATCGGCTCCCGGTCCTTCGGCGCCGACCCGGCGACCGCGTCCCCCCAGGTGGCGGGCGCGGTACGCGGCCTGCAGGCCGAGGGCGTCGGCGCCGCGGTCAAGCACTTCCCCGGGCACGGCCTGAGCGCCGAGGACTCGCACACCGAACTGCCCGTGATCAAGCAGTCCCGCGCCGAGCTGGACCGCCTCGCGTTCCCGCCGTTCCGGGCCGGCATCGGCGCCGGGGCCATGGCGGTGATGTCGGCCCACCTGGACGTCAAGGCAGTCGACCCGGGCACCCCTGCCACGTTCTCCCGCAAGCTGCTCACCGACGTGCTGCGCGGCCAGCTCGGCTTCCAGGGCGTGGTGATCACCGACGGGATGAACATGGCCCCGGCGAAGAAGTGGTCGCCGGGCGAGGCCGCCGTACGCGCGCTCAACGCCGGCAACGACCTCATCCTGATGACCCCGAACGTCACCCAGGCGTACGACGGGTTGCGCGCCGCGCTCAAGGACGGCTCGCTGCCCCGCGCCCGCCTGGTCGAGGCGGTCACCCGGGTGCTGACCATGAAGTTCCGGCTGGCCGGGCGGGACACCCCGGCGCTGTCCACGCTCGACGGCGCAGCCCACCGCAAGGCCGCCGACGACCTGGCTACCGCCGCCGTGACTGTGCTGCGCGGCAAGTGCGGCGGGGCGGTGACCGGCCCGGTGAGCGTGACCTCCTCCGGCGGCCGGGAGCGCACCCGCAAGCTGCTGACCGAGGCGCTCACCGCGGCCGGGGTCAAGGTGGTGCCCTCCGGCGGCACGGTGGTGCACCTGGTCGGTTACGGCGACGGCGCGAAGGACCTGAGCGCCGGCGCCGCCGTGACGGTGGCGATGGACACGCCGTACGTGCTGTCCGGGGCGAAGTCCCCGACGCTGATGGCGACCTACTCCTCCACCCGGGCCTCGATGACCGGGCTCGCCGCGGTGCTCGCCGGCAAGGCCCGCCCGGCCGGCCGCTCCCCGGTGCCGGTCTCCGGCCTGCCGGCCACCACCTGCCGCACCTGACCCGGCCGCCCGCCCGGATCGCGCCGAAACCCGGATGCGTCCGGGCGGCCCCGGCTGGCAGGGTGGCGCCCATGGGAGAGGCAGCACAGGGTTTCCGCTACGTCGAGCGCGCCGACGGCACGGTGGTCATCACGCATCACGGCCGGGTCGCCGGCACGCTGCGCGGCGGCCGGGCCGCGCAGTTCCTGGCCGAGGTCGGCGACGACCCGCAGCTGGCCATGGCCCGGTGGACCGGCAACTACCGGCGCGGCAACGAGCGGACCGCCCGGCAGCACCCCCGCAACCGCGGCTGAGGTGTAAGGAAGGGCCCCCTCTTAACGCCAGCGGTAGAGGAAGGGCCCCTTCTTAACAGTTACTGTTAAGAAGGGGCCCTTCCTTACCTCAGGGCGGAACCTCAGGGGCGGGTGAAGACCAGCGCCACGTTGTGCCCGCCGAAGCCGAACGCGTTGTTCAGCGCCGCCGGGATCTCCATGTGACGTGCCTTGTGCGCCGCGACGTCCAGGGTCAGGCCCTCGTCCGGGTCGTCCAGGTTGATCGTCGGCGGGATCACGCCGTCCCGGATGGCCAGGATGGTGGCGATCGACTCCAGCGCGCCGGCCGCACCGAGCAGGTGCCCGGTCATCGACTTCGTGGCGGTGAGCACCGGGTGATCGCCGACCGCCTGACGCAGCGCGCCGATCTCCAGCATGTCCCCGACCGGGGTGGAGGTGGCGTGCGCGTTGACGTGCACGATGTCGGTACGGGCCACGTCCGCGTCGGCGACCGCCCGGGCGATGGCCCGGATGGCGCCCTCACCCTCGGCGTGCGGCTGCACGATGTCGTACGCGTCCGAGGTGATCCCCGCGCCGGCCAGGCGCGCGTACACCCGGGCGCCCCGGGCGGCGGCGTGGTCGGCGCGCTCCAGGATCACCACGCCCGCGCCCTCACCGAGCACGAAGCCGTCGCGACCCGAGTCCCACGGCCGGGAGGCCCGCTCCGGCTCGTCGTTGCGGGTCGACATGGCCCGCATCGAGCTGAAGCCGGCGATCGGCAGCGGGTGGATGACCGCCTCGGTGCCGCCGGCCACCACCACGTCGGCCCGGCCGGCGCGGATGATGTCCAGCCCCAGCGCGATCGCCTCCGCGCCGGTCGCGCAGGCGCTGGCCACGGTGTGCACCCCGGCCTTGGCGCCCAGCTCCAGACCGACCCAGGCGGCCGGGCCGTTCGGCATCAGCATCGGGATGGTGTGCGGGGAGACCCGCCGCGGTCCGGACGCCTCCAGGATGTCGTCCTGGGCGAGCAGGGTGGTGGCGCCGCCGATGCCCGAGCCGACGCTCACCGCCAGGCGCTCCGGGTCCGGCCCGGCCTCGTCCAGACCGGCGTCTGCCCACGCCTGCTTGGCGGCGATGATGGCGATCGCCTCCGAGCGGTCCAGCCGGCGCAGCTTCACCCGGTCCAGCACCTCGGACGGGTCGACCGCCAGTTCGGCGGCGATCCGGACGGGCAGTTGCGCGGCCCACTCCTGGGTGAGCGCACCCACCCCGGAGCGGCCGGCGAGCATGGCGTCCCAGGTCGACGCGACGTCCCCGCCGAGCGGGGTCGTCGCGCCGAGCCCGGTGACGACGACGTCGGGACGACTCATGATCAGGACTGCGCCTCGATGTAGCTGACCGCGTCCCCGACGGTCTTGAGGTTCTGCACCTCGTTGTCCGGGATCTTGACGCCGAACTTCTCCTCGGCCGCCACCACGACCTCGACCATGGAGAGCGAGTCGACGTCGAGGTCGTCGGTGAAGGACTTCCCCTCGGCCACGTCGTCCGGGTTCACCCCGGCAACCTCTTCGAGGATCTCGGCGAGGCCGGCGGTGATCTCGTCACGGGTCATTGCGGTTGGTTCCTCTCATCGGGGGTTACCGGTGACCGGCGTCGCCGGTCACACACCTCGGCGCGTTCGCGCCCGAGGGGGTCTCAGGGGCAGCGCACGACCTGACCGGCGTAGGTCAGGCCGCCGCCGAAACCGAACAGCAGCACCGGGGCGCCCGAGGGCACCTCCCGCCGCTCGACCAGCTTCGACAGGGCCAGCGGGATGCTCGCCGCCGACGTGTTGCCGGACTCGACGATGTCCTTGGCGATGATCGCGTCCGGGATGTTCAGCCGCTTGGCGATGCCGTCGATGATCCGGGCGTTGGCCTGGTGCGGCACGAACGCGGCCAGCTCCGACGGGTCCACCCCGGCGCGCTCGCACGCCTGGAGCGCGAGCGGGGCCAGCGCGGTGGTGGCCCACCGGAACACCGACTGCCCCTCCTGGGTGATGTACGGCTGCCAGCCCTCGATCCGGACCGCGTCGCTCTTCTCCGGCGCGGAGCCCCAGACCACCGGCCCGATCCCGGCCGGCTCGTCGTCGGCGGTCGCGCTGACCACCGCCGCCCCGGCGCCGTCGGCGAAGATGATGCAGGTCGAGCGGTCGGTCCAGTCGGTGAAGTCGGAGAGCTTCTCCGCGCCGATGACGATCGCGTTGCGCGCCGCGCCGGCCCGGATCGCGTGGTCCACGGTGCCCAGCGCGTACGCGAAACCGGAGCAGGCGGTGTTGAGGTCGTACGCCCCGGGCGCGTTGATGCCCAGCTTGGCCGCGACCCGGCAGGCCACGTTGGGGCTGCGGTCCACGGACGTGCAGGTCGCCACCACGACCAGGTCGATGTCGGCGGCGGTCAGCCCGGCGTTGGCGAGCGCCTTGCCGGCGGCGGCGGTGGCCATGTCGGCCACCGTCTCGTCGCCCGCGATCCGGCGGGTGACGATGCCGACCCGGTCCCGGATCCACTCGTCGTTGGTGTCGACCATCTGGGCGATCTCGTCGTTCGTGACGACGCGGGAGGGCTGGTAGTGCCCCATCGCGACGATCCGGCTGCCGGCCATTTAGTGCGTTCCTCCGATACGGACGAGGGGCTGGCCCGGTGCGACCGGGTCGTCGTGGTGTGCGAGCCACTCGACGAGCGGCCCGTTGTCGTGCGCGGTCACCTCGACCGGCCCCCGGCCCGTGGTGACGTGGCCGAGGACCTGTCCGGCGCGTACCCCGGCGCCCTCGGCCGGTCCGGCCGACCGGTCGAGGCGGCCGGCGGCGGGGGAGACGACCACCCGGAACGACGGCGCGGTCGGCCGCGCGGCGGGACCGGCGTGCCGGGCGATCAGGCGGCGCGCGGCGGGCAGGTCGGCCGGCGTGTTCAGGGTGACGATCTCGGGCGCGCCCTCGCCCTTGAGCTCCCGCTTGACCAGCCCGGCCAGGGTGCCGGCCGGTGGCAGCTCGATCACGCCGGTGACGCCGAGGTCGGCCAGCGTACGCGTGCACAGGTCCCAGCGGACCGGAGCGGTCACCTGCCGGACCAGCCGGCGTACCGTCTCGGGGCCGTGCCCGACCGGTGCGCCGTCGAGGTTGGACAGCAGGATCCGGGCCGGGGCGGAGGCCGGGACACCGGCGGCGACCGCGGCGAGCGCGGTCTCGGCCGGAGCCATGTACGGCGTGTGGAACGCGCCCGCCACCTGGAGCCGGATGACCCGGGTGCGGGTCGGCGGCTCGGCGGCGAGCCTGTCCAGCGCGTCGACAGCGCCGGCGGCCACGATCTGACCGGCGCCGTTGCGGTTGGCCGGGTGCAGCCCGTGCGCCGTCAGCGCGGCGAGCACCTCGTCCGGGTCGCCGCCGAGCACGGCGGCCATCCCGGTCGGCTCCAGCGCGCAGGCGGCGGCCATCTCCCGCCCGCGTACGCCGGCGAGCGTCACGGCGGCCTCGGCCGGCAGCACCCCGGCCAGCGCGGCGGCGCCCAGCTCGCCGACGCTGTGCCCGGCGACCAGCCCGACGTCGTGCATCGGCAGGTGCTCGGCGGCGAGCAGCGCGGCGGCGACCAGCAGCGGCTGGGTACGGGCGGTGTCCTTGATCTCGTCCGCGTCCGCCCGGGTGCCCAGGTGGATCAGGTCCACCCCGGCCAGCGCCGACCACCAGCGCAGACGCGCCTCGGCGCCGGGGAGGTCGAGCCACGGCGCGAGGAAGCCGGGCTTCTGCGAACCCTGTCCGGGAGAGAGTACGGCGAGCACGTGTACGACTCTGACGGATACCGGCGTGCCGCGCTGTAACGTACGGCACCAAACCGCACTAGAACCTTTAGAGGAATCCTACAAAGATTGTCGGCGATCATCGCCGGTCGGAGACCGTCGGCACCACCGGGTCGAGGCGTCCCACTGTCAGCGCGACCTGCAACGCGAACGCGTCGCGCGGGGCCAGCGGCGAGAATCCGGTCACCTCGGCGATCCGCTTCAGCCGGTAGCGCACGGTGTTCGGGTGCACGAACAGCGCCCGGGCCGCGCTCTCCAGCGTGCCGCCGGCGGCGAAGAACGCGTCGAGCGTCTCCAGCAGCTCGCCGCCGGAGCGGGCCAGTGCCGCGTACACGTCGTGGCGCAACCGGCGGCGGGCCTCGGTGTCACCGGCCAGCGCGCGTTCCGGAAGCAGCTCGTCGGCGGCGACCGGGCACGGCGCGGTCGGCCAAGCCGGCGCGGCCCGGAACCCGGCCAGCGCGGCCCGCGCCGACTCGGTGGCCTCGTCCAGGCTGGGCACCGCCGGCCCGACCACCACCGGCCCCTCACCGAAGGCGGTACGCAGCTTCTCCGTGGCCGCCACCGGATCGGCAGCCCCGCCCAGCACGATGACCAGGCGGTCGCCGTGCACGCCGCCGATCACCTCGACGCCGATCCGCCGGGCCTGCCGGTAGACGGTGTGCAGCACGGCTGCCACCTCGCCGCCGGGGGAGCGGCCCACCGCCACCGCCACCGGCGGCGCGTCCGTCCAGCCCAGCGCGGCGGCGCGGCTGGCCAGCACGTCCGGGGAGTCGCCCCGCAGCAGCGCGTCGACCAGCAGCGCCTGCAACCGGGCGTCCCAGGAGCCGCGGCTCTCGGCGGCCCGGGCGTAGACCCGCGCGGCGGCGAACGCGATCTCCCGGGAGAAGCGCAGCACCGCCTCCCGCAGCGACTGCTCCTCGCCCGGTACGGCCAGCTCCGACACCTGCTCCTCGACCACGTCGATGGTCACCTTGATCAGCGCCACGGTCTGCTGGAGGCTGATCGAGCGGGCCAGCGCCTGCGGTGCGGCGGCGAAGACCTCGTCCGACACCTCCTGGGTGCGGTCGGTCGCGCCGCCGCCCTGGCGCAGCCACAGCACCAGCGAGCGCACGCCGGCCTGGGCGACGAGCATGACCCAGGAGCGCTGGTCGGCGGGCAGCTCACGGAACCACGGCAGCGTCTCGTCCATCCGCGCCACGCTGGCGGTGGCCAGGCCGCCCGCCGCCCGCTCGATGCGACGCAGCGTCGCCGACGTCTCCGTTCCGCCCGGTTCGCTCACCGCACCAGCCTGACACGGCGTGACCAGCGGATCCACTTCGAGGTGACGCCCTCGCCGCGGCGTGACGATCTCCACCGGTACGCGCTGACGATCTCGTCCGGCCGGGCCAGTACGGTGTCAGGGCACGCCGGGCCAGACTCCGGCCGGGCGGGCGAGGGCGACGCGTGAGGGGGGCCGGGGATGGCGCAGGGGGAGGCCGAGCACGGTTGCGCCCAGGGTGAGGCCTGCCGGCGGGGCCACGATCAGCCGGCGACTGCCACGCATCCGCGCCGGCCGTGCCTGAACCACCAGGGGGAGCAGCCGGCCGGCCGGGTGCCGGAGCGTGCCGAGGACGAGCCGGGCGTGCCCCGGCAGCGGGCGGCGGAGCCGGCGCACCTGGCCGACGACGAGCCGGCCGACCGGAGCTGCCGCAGCGACCTGTCGGGCTGGGCGGGAGCCCACCGTCACGGCGCGGTACGCCCGCGCAACCGCACCACACGCCGGGAGCGCCCGCCGCGCCGCTGGTGCTGACGCGCCGCCTGCCGGGCTGACCGGGTGCGGCCGGGCTCAGCGGGTGCGGCCGGGCTCAGCGGGTGCGGCGGCGGACCAGCAGCGCGATGCCGGCCAGCCCGGCGGTGATGACGAGCACGATGCCCACGTTGAGCAGCAGCAGCCGCTGGAGCTCGCCGAGCGCGGTGTCGATGTTCTGCACCGGGTCGAGCGCCTCCTCCGGAAGCACCCGCTCGCCGCCGCCGACGCCTCCAGCGAGCGTGTCGAACTGCGCCGGCATCGGCACGCCGACCGAGCGCAGCGTCTCGGGCATGTTGAGCCGCCCGAAGAACCAGCCGGCCCGGGTGCTGCTCAGGTCCGGCTGCTTGCCCGGCCGGTAGATCCGGGGACCGCCCTTGGCCAGCGGGAACAGGTCGTAGGTGCGCTGCGGGCCGGCGGCGGCGAGCACCACCACCGTGTACTTCGGACCGAGATCCTTCGCGGCCGGGCCGCGCAGCTGGCCGGTCGTGCCCAGCCACTTGACCTGGTCGATCACCAGGTTGACCTCGTTCGGGCTGGTGTCGGCGCGCAGTTTCAGCGGCGCGTCGAGCCGCTCGCCGCTGATGTCGACACCGGTCGGGGCCGGCTTCGGCTTGGGCGCCGCCTGCGCCGCCGCGGTGCCGGTCAGGGCCAGCGCGCACGCCAGGGCCGCCACGCTCCCGGTCACGGCGACCAGCAGCCGTTTCACCCTTCGGATCATCGCCGCCTCCTCGCCCCGTTCGATGGCTGGCTTCCGCTGCAGGTCACACTGGACCGGTGTCCACCACAAAGACTCCGCAGAACGGCGCTCGGTTGCAGCTGGTGGAAGAGTATTTGGAACTATCTGCGAGCTGAGACCGACCAATGAGCGGTCGATGATCATCGGCCGGATCCTACCCGGACGGAGGGAACCATGGGGGGCAGGGTCGCCCGTGTGGCGCGTACCTGGGCGGTGGTGCTCGGGGTGGTCGCGGCGTTCGCGCTGCTGTCGGCCGCGCCCGCCGCCGCGCACAACTCGCTGACCGGCAGTGATCCGCGCGACGGGGCCCGGCTGGCCGCCGCGCCGGAGCGGATCGAGCTGCGGTTCCTCGCCACGCCGAAGGAGGCGACGACCGAGGTCACAGTCACCGGCCCGGACAACGTGGCCGCTACCGGCGGCGCGCCGACGTTCTCCGGCAAGCGCGTGATCGTGCCGTTCCGGCCGGGCGCGGCCGGCCTCTACATCGTGACCTACCGGCTGGCCTCCGACGACGGCCACCCGATCAAGGGGGAGGTCCGGTTCACCCTGACCACCGGCACCCCGGCCGAGTCGCCGTCGGCGACGGTGCCGCCCGCCAGCGCCGCCCCCGCCACTTCCGCCGCTCTGCCCACCAGCGCGGTGCCGAGCCCCACCCCGGCCGCCGCCGGGGCGGACGATGACGGGGGTACGGGCTGGCTGTGGGCGGCCGGCACGGTGGTGGTGCTCGCGGCGCTGGGCGGCGGGCTGCTGCTGCGCCGCCGGGCCACCCGCCGGTGATCGTGGCCAGTGCGCGGGACCACTCTGCGTGACACTGCCGGCGCAATGATCGCCGAAAACATGTATGCCTCTGAGTCATAATTATGACTCAGAGGCATACCGGCCAATAGAGGAACCGCTTTCTGGCCACGACACGCCCGAGCGTCGGGAACGGGCGCCGTGCCGCGGCTCAGACCAGGCGTACGCGTGCGGCGCGCAGCCGGGTCAGCGTACGGTCGCGGCCGAGCACCTCCAGCGACTCGAACAGCGGCAGGCCCACGGTGCGTCCGGTGACCGCGACGCGTACCGGCGCCTGCGCCTTGCCGAGCTTCAGCCCGCGCTCCGCGCCGACCGCCTCCAGCGTGGCCTTCAGCGACTCGGCGTCCCAGGACTCCAGCGCCTCGAACGCCACGATCGCCGCGTCCAGCAGGTCGGCGGCGCCCTCCTTCATGGCCTTGGCCCATGCCGCCTCGTCGATCAGCGGGTCGGCCAGGAACAGGAAGTCGACGTTCGGCACGATCTCGCTGAGCACCGCGATCCGGGTCTGCGCCAGCGGGGCCACCGCCGCGAACGCGGCCGGGTCGAACTCGTCGGGCTGCCACGGCGGCGGGGCGATGGTCTCGGTGCCGGTGAGCCACGGCCGGCACGCCTCGACGAAGTCCTCCACCGGCAGCGCCCGGATGTAGTCGCCGTTGAACGCGCGCAGCTTCTTCTCGTCGAAGAACGCCGGGGACGGGTTCACCTCGTCCAGCCGGAACTCCTCCTCGATCACCGACCAGGGCACGATCTCCCGGTCGCCCGACGGCGCCCAGCCCAGCAGCATCAGGTAGTTGCGCATCGCGTCGGCGAGGTAGCCCTCGTCCCGGTACGCCTCCAGCGCGACCTTGTCCCGCCGCTTGGACAGCTTCTGCCGCTTCTCGTTCACCACCACCGGCACGTGCGCCCAGATCGGCGGCTTGACGCCGAGCGCGTCCCACAGCAGCTGCTGCTTCGGGGTGTTCGGCAGGTGCTCCTCGGCCCGGATCACGTGGGTGATGCCCATGCTCATGTCGTCGACCACGTTCGCCAGCAGGAACACCGGGGAGCCGTCGCCACGGGCGATGACGAAGTCCTCGATCAGCTTGTTCTCGAACGTCGGCTCGCCGCGGACCAGGTCGACCACCACTGTCTCGCCCTCGTCCGGCGTCCGGAAACGCAGTGCCCGTCCCTCGCCCGGCTCCAGGCCGCGGTCCCGGCAGAAGCCGTCGTAGCCGCGCTGCTGCGGGCCGGTACGCGCCTGCACGTCCTCGCGGGTGCAGTCGCAGTAGTAGGCCCGGCCGCCCTCGTACAGCCGCTGCGCGGCGGCCCGGTGCTCGCCCGCGTACGAGGACTGGAAGTACGGGCCCTCGTAGCTGCCCCGGGCGATGCCGATCCAGTCGAGCGCGGACAGGATGCCCTCGGTCCACTCGGGCCGATTGCGTGCCGCGTCGGTGTCCTCGATGCGCAGCACGAACACCCCGCCCTGCTGCTTGGCGAAGATCCAGTTCTGCAGCGCCGAACGGGCGCCGCCGACGTGGAACATACCGGTCGGGGAAGGGGCGAAGCGTACACGTACCGTCACGCCCCCCAGCCTACGGCGGGCCGCGAGGGGTTTCCGGCAGGGGGCCGGGTCAGGGCACCGACTTGATCTTCACGACCAGGGCGCTGCCGAGCAGGGTGACCGCCGCGGTGACCGCGTAAAGCGTCGGGTAGCCGCCGAGGTGCACGACGATCGGCGCGGACAGCGCCGGCCCGAGCACCTGCGGCGCCGAGTTGGCGATGTTGATCACGCCGAGGTCCTTGGCCCGGTCGGTCGCGGCGGGCAGTACCTGGGTGATCAGGGCCGCGTCCACCGACAGGTAGACGCCGTAGCCCGCGCCGAGCAGCAGCGCCGCGACGATCGCCATCGGCCAGGTGGGCGCCGCCGCCAGCAGCACCGCCGCCACCGCCATGATCAGCCCGGAGGTGATCACGAAGACCTTGCGCCGGCCGGAGCGGTCGGACATGCGCCCGGCGACCACCGCGGTGAGCATCATGCCCAGCGTGTAGAGCAGGATCAGCACCAGCAGGGAGCCCTCGGGGTCGGCCACCCGTACCCCGTCGGTGAGGAAGTAGAGCAGGTAGAGCGTGCCCAGCGCGTTGCCGGTCTGCACCAGGAACCGGGTGAACCAGGCCCAGGCGAAGTCGGGGTGGCGGCGCGGGCTGATCCACATCGAGGCGAACAGCGAGCGCAGCCGCAGCGGTGAGCGGTGCTCCCGGGGCAGGTGGTCGTCCTGGGTCAGCAGCGCGAACGGCAGCGACAGCAGCAGCACGGCGAGCGCGATCGCCGCGTACCCGGCGGCGTTTCCGGTGACCACGGCGGTGACCAGCACCGCGCCGAGCACCAGACCCAGCGCCTGCGGGATGCCCACCCAGCCGGACACGCCGCCGCGCTGCGCCACCGGCACCCGGTCCGGGATCGCGGCGGTGAGGCTGGCCAGCATCGCGTTGAAGCAGACCTGCGCTGCGACCCAGGCCACCGCCACCCCGGCGATGGTGTTCTGCCGGGCCAGCAGCACCAGGGCGAGCGCGCCGATCACCGCGCCGAGCGCGGTCCAGACGTGGCGGCGGCCGAAGTGCCGGTTGGCCAGCCGCAGCGAGGTGCGGTCGGACAGCGCCCCGGCGAGCGGGTTCGCCAGCACCGCGGCGAGCGCGCCGATGCCGGTGACCACCGCCAGCATGGCCTCCTTGTCGGCCGGGGCGATCCGTTCCACCTGCTGCGGCAGCAGCACCTGGATCGGGGTGAAGAACGCCATCCAGACGCCCAGGTTGGCCGCGAAGATCAGCGCGATCCAGCTCCGCCGTACCGGGACGGTCGGCTCGGCGAGCGCCGCCGGCAGCGAGGCCGGCGTCGGGTTCACAGTGGTCACCGCCGGACCAGATCCCGGAACCAGGTGTACGACGACTTCGGCGTCCGCCGCTGGGTGTCGAAGTCGACGTGCACCAGGCCGAACCGCTTGGTGAAGCCCTCGGCCCACTCCCAGTTGTCCAGCAGCGACCAGACGAAGTACCCGGTCACCGGCACGCCCCCGGCCATCGCCTCGCGCACCGCGCGGATGTGCCCGTCCAGGTACGCGATCCGCTCCGGGTCGTGCACCCGGCCGTCGGCGTCCGGCGCGTCGTCGTACGCGCAGCCGCTCTCGGTGACCTGGATCGGCGGCAGCGCGTCGCCGTACCGCTCGTGCAGGAGGAGCAGCAGCTCGCGCAGCCCGTCCGGGGCCACCGGCCAGTCGAACGCGGTGCGCGGGTAGCCCTCCAGCGGCACGATCTCGAACGGCAGCGGCGAGTCCGCCTCCGGCGCCCGGATGCCGGTCGGGTTGTAGTAGTTGACGCCGAGGACGTCGATCGGGGCGGCGATGACGTCCAGGTCGCCGTCGCGCACCACTGCGAGGTCGGGGCCGAGCGCGTCCGGGTAGCCGCGTCCGAGCAGCGGATCGGTGAACAGGCGGTTGTGCAGCGCGTCGTACGCCGCGGCGGCGGCCCGGTCCGCGTCGGTGTCGCCGGCCAGGCGCACCGGGGAGTAGTTGTTGGCGATCGCCACCGGGGACGTGCTGCGGGCGCGCAGCGCGGCGACCGCGAGGCCGTGCCCGAGGAGCTGGTGGTGGGCCACCGGGAACGCGTCGAACAGCAGCGTGCGGCCCGGCGCGTGCTCGCCCATGCCGTGGCCGAGGCTCATGTGGATGAACGGCTCGTTGAGCGTGATCCAGAGCTTCACCCGGTCGCCGAGGCGGGCCGCGGTCAGGTCGGCGTACTCGGCGAAGCGGGCGGCGGTGTCCCGGTTGAGCCAGCCGCCGGCGTCCTCCAGTGCCTGCGGCAGGTCCCAGTGGAACAGCGTGGCGACCGGGTCCACACCGGCGGCGAGTAGTCCGTCCACCAGCCGGTCGTAGAAGTCCAGCCCGGCGGCGTTCGCCGGGCCGGTGCCCGCCGGCTGGATCCGGGGCCAGGCGATCGAGAACCGGTACGCGGACACCCCCAGCCCGGCCAGCAGCGCGGTGTCCTCGGCGTACCTGTGGTAGTGGTCGCACGCCTGGTCGCCGGTGCTGCCGTCGGCGATCCGGCCCGGGTCGTGGGCGAACGTGTCCCAGATGGACGGACCACGCCCGTCGACTGTGGTCGCACCCTCGATCTGGTACGCGGAGGTGGAGACCCCCCAGCGGAAGCCGGCGGGGAACTCGGGCATCGGCGCGGTCGTCAAGTCACCCTCCAGGAACGTGAAGCGTGCTCGCGACTCTAGGGCTCTGCGGACCGACGCGCCATAGGCCGTCATGGGTGGATGACGCAAGGGAGTTCGGCGTGTCTTTTCCGAACCCGTCCGCTTAAGTCCGATTTACACATAGAGTGCCAAATATCGCGGATGTGATTTAAGTGGGGGAAAGATACTCATGATCCTCGTGGAACGAAGCGCGCACGTGGCGGCGCCGGTGGATGTGGTCTGGGACGTCGTGCAGCGCGCCGAGCAGCTGCCGGCCTGGCTGGCGGGAGTCCGCGCGGCCGAGGTCCTGTCCGGGGAGGGATTCGGGCGGCGGCAGCTGGTCCAGGCCGGACGCGGCGCCGCGCACGAGGCCGAGGTGATCGCCTTCCAGGAGCCGACCCTGATCGGCTGGCGCGAACGCGCGAAGGGCGCCGGCGCCCGGGCCGAGGCGCGCACCGAGATCTACGTCCAGCTCACCCCGGACGAGGAGGGCGGCGGCACCGTCGTACGCCTGATCGTCGTGCGGTGGCCCGCCGGACCCGTCAAGGCGGCCCTGCTCCGGCTCGGCCTGCGCCGGGTCGGCGCCGACCTGGAGGACTCGCTGGCCCGGCTGACCGACCTGGCCGCCGTCGGCTGACCGAGCCCGTCCCGGCGTCGCCCGCGATGGTGACGGCCCGGCGTTCCCGCCAGGGACGCCGGGCCGTCATCGTCTGTGCCCGAGGTGTTAAAAAGGGGCCCCTCCTCTACCGGAGGCGTCAAGAAGGGGCCCTTCCTTTCAGCTGTCGCCGCCGGTCTCGCCGACCGGGGCGGCGTTGACGTCGTCCAGCGCGTACTTGCGGGCCGCGTCGGCCGGCACGTGCGCCGGCACCACGCCGCGCAGCGCGAGCTGGCGCAGCGTCGCGACCGCCACCGACTCGGCGTCCACGTGGAAGTGGCGGCGCAGCGCGTGCCGGGTGTCCGACATGCCGAAGCCGTCGGTGCCGAGCGAGGTGTAGTCCCCGGGTACCCAGCGCGCGATCAGGTCCGGCACCGCGCGCATCCAGTCGCTCACAGCGACCTTCGGCCCGTCGGCGTCGGCCAGCTTCCGCGCGATGTACGGCACGCGCGGCTCCTCGCCCGGGTTGAGCAGGTTGTGCTCCTCGCACTCCACCGCGTCGCGGCGCAGCTCGGTCCAGGACGTCACCGACCACACGTCGGCGGACACGCCCCAGTCCTCGGCGAGCAGCTGCTGGGCCTTGAGCGCCCACTGCATACCGGTGCCGGACGCGAGGATGTTCGCCTTCGGCGCGTCGTCACCGACCTGCGGCGCGGGGGAGTAGCGGTGGATGCCCTTGAGGATGCCCTCGACGTCCACACCCTCCGGCTCGGCCGGCTGGAAGATCGGCTCGTTGTAGATGGTGAGGTAGTAGAAGATGTTCTCCGGCGCCTCGCCGTACATCCGGTGCAGGCCGTTCTCCACGATGTGCGCCAGCTCGAAGGCGAACGCCGCGTCGTAGGAGACCACCGCCGGGTTGGTGGCGGCGAGCAGCAGCGAGTGGCCGTCCTCGTGCTGGAGGCCCTCACCGTTGAGCGTGGTCCGGCCGGCGGTCGCGCCGAGCACGAAGCCCCGCGCCATCTGGTCCGCCGCCGCCCAGAACCCGTCGCCCGTGCGCTGGAAGCCGAACATCGAGTAGAAGATGTACAGCGGGATCATCGGCTCGCCGTGGGTGGCGTACGCCGTGCCCGCGGCCGTGAACGAGGCCACCGAACCGGCCTCGTTGATCCCCTCGTGCAGGATCTGGCCGGTGGTCGACTCCTTGTAGGACAGGAACAGCTCCCGGTCCACCGAGGTGTAGCGCTGGCCGTGCGGCGAGTAGATCTTCTGGGTCGGGAACAGCGAGTCCATACCGAAGGTACGGGCCTCGTCCGGGATGATCGGCACCCAGCGCTTGCCGAACTCCTTGTCCTTCATGATGTCCTTGAGCAGGCGGACGAACGCCATCGTGGTGGCGACCTTCTGCTTGCCCGACCCGCGCTTGACGTCGGAGAACCGCTCGGTGCCCGGGATGGCCAGCGCCTTGCGCGCGGTGCTGCGCGTGGGCAGGTAGCCGCCGAGCTGCTGACGCCGGTCCTTCAGGTACGCGATCTCGTCGGACTTCTCGCCCGGGGTGTAGTACGGCGGGAGGTACGGGTTCTCCTCCAGCTGCTTGTCCGGGATGTCCAGGTAGAGGCGGTCGCGGAAGAGCTTCAGGTCCTCCAGCGTCAGCTTCTTCATCTGGTGGGTGGCGTTGCGGCCCTCGAAGTGCGAGCCGAGCGTCCAGCCCTTGATCGTCTTGGCGAGGATCACCGTCGGCTGGCCGGTGTGCTCCATCGCCGCCTTGTAGGCCGCGTAGAGCTTGCGGTAGTCGTGGCCACCCCGCTTGAGGTTCCAGATCTCGTCGTCGGACAGGTGCTCGACCATCTTGCGGGTCCGCGGGTCGCGGCCGAAGAAGTGCTCCCGCACGTACGAACCGGACTCCGCCTTGTAGGTCTGGTAGTCACCGTCGGGCGTGGTGTTCATCAGGTTGACCAGCGCGCCGTCGGTGTCCGCGGCGAGCAGCGGATCCCACTCGCGGCCCCAGACCACCTTGATGACGTTCCAGCCGGCGCCCCGGAAGAACGCCTCCAGCTCCTGCATGACCTTGCCGTTGCCGCGGACCGGTCCGTCCAGGCGCTGGAGGTTGCAGTTGATCACGAAGGTGAGGTTGTCCAGCTCCTCGCGGGCAGCCACGCCGATCGCGCCGAGCGACTCGACCTCGTCCATCTCGCCGTCGCCGAGGAACGCCCAGACGTGCTGCTGGGAGGTGTCCTTGATGCCGCGGTGGTGCAGGTAGCGGTTGAACCGCGCCTGGTAGATCGCGTTCAGCGGGCCGAGGCCCATCGAGACGGTCGGGAACTCCCAGAAGTCCGGCATCAGCCGCGGGTGCGGGTACGACGGCAGCCCGCCGCCGGGGTGCGACAGCTCCTGCCGGAAGCCGTCGAGCTGGCTCTCGCTGAGCCGGCCCTCCAGGAACGCCCGCGCGTACATGCCGGGGGAGGCGTGACCCTGGTAGAAGATCTGGTCGCCGCCGCCCGGGTGGTTCTTGCCCCGGAAGAAGTGGTTGAAGCCCACCTCGTAGAGGGACGCCGAGCTGGCGAACGTGGAGATGTGCCCACCGACGCCGATCTCCGGGCGCTGCGCCCGGTGCACCAGCATCGCGGCGTTCCACCTGATGTACGCCCGCAGCCGCCGCTCGACGTGCTCGTCACCCGGGAACCACGGTTCGCGCTCCGGCGGGATCGTGTTGATGTAGTCGGTGGTGGTCAGTGACGGCACCCCGACCTGCCGCTCGCGGGCCCGCTCCAGCAGGCGCAGCATGACGTACCGGGCTCGCTTTGTCCCGCGCTCGTCGATGACACCGTCGAGTGACTCGACCCATTCGCTGGTCTCTTCAGGGTCGATGTCCGGAAGCTGGCTCGGCAGACCAGCGGTGATCACCGGGCGCTTGCGTTCCGTAGCCACAGGCGTTCCCTCGGTTTCGTGTGGGATAGGTCTCTAGCGCCATCCTGCCCCCTGGTGGCGTGTGCCGTCACCTCTCCCACCCCCAGACGCGACGCTGAACACAGGTACCCATCAGTAACTTTGCGCTATCACCGGATGCGCTATCGGCGGGCGGGGCGGTGAACCGGGCACTGCGGCAGAATGCGCCGTATGCGGAGTGAGGTGATCACCGTCCGGACCGGCTCCCGGCCGACCGTCCGGGACATCACGAGCGAGGCCGAGCGGTTCGTGTCCGGGGCCGGCGACGGCCTGCTGCACGTCTTCGTCCCGCACGCCACCGCCGGGCTGGCGATCATCGAGACCGGTGCCGGCTCCGACGACGACCTGCTGCGGGCGCTCGACGACCTGCTCCCCACCGACGACAGGTGGCGGCACCGGCACGGCTCACCCGGGCACGGCCGCGACCACGTGCTGCCGGCGTTCGTGCCGCCGTACGCGACGCTGCCGGTGCTCGGCGGGCGGCTCCAGCTCGGCACCTGGCAGTCGATCTGCCTGGTCGACACCAACGGCGACAACCCCGACCGTCAGGTGCGCTTCTCGTTCCTGGCCGGCTGACCGGCCGGACCGGGCGTGCGACGCCCGGCCCGGCCGCGCCGTCACGGTCGGACCGTCTCCGCCTCCACCGTCTGCCGGCCCTGGTCGACGCCGGGGGCGGCGGTGCGCGCCGCGGCCGGCGGCCGGTCGTGGGTCAGGTTCAGCCCGGGTACGCGGTCCTCGATCACGAACGTGGCCCGGGTGTACGCGGGCGCGTCCGGCCGGCTCACGTACGGCAGCACGTCGAAGTCGGCGGTCAGCTCGGTCGGGGTGATCGTGGTGCGGACGTACCCCCGAAGGTTGTTCTGGAAGCGCAGGTGCGGGTTGAACGCCAGCCACGGGTGCGAGCCGGTCGGCGAGTCGGCGCCGTCCCCGGTCGAGGTGATCGACGAGCAGACCAGCTCGCTGCCGACGGTGCGCGAGGTCGGGTCGGCGTAGTCCAGCTTCAGGTCGCTGGCCCAGTGCGCGTGCACGTCGCCGGTGAGCACCACCGGGTTGCGCACCCCGGCGGCCGTCCAGCCCCGGGTGATCCGGTCCCGGGATGCGACGTACCCGTCCCAGGCGTCCATGCTCGTCACCGTCAGCGGACCGGAGTTGTTGTCCCGCTGGGCGAAGAACACCTGCTGGCCGAGCAGGTCCCAGCGGGCCTCGGAACGGCGGAAGCCGTCCAGCAGCCACGCCTCCTGCGCGGCGCCGGTGATCGAGCGGGCCGGGTCGGACGCCTCCGCGCAGCTCTTGTAGCCGTCGCCGCACGCCTGGTCGTCCCGGTACTGCCGGGTGTCGAGCATGTGGAAGGTGGCCAGCCGGCCCCAGCGCACCCGCCGGTAGAGCTGCATGTCGATGCCGCGCGGGATCGAGGTGCGGCGCAGCGGCATGTTCTCGTAGTACGCCTGGAACGCCGCCGCCCGCCGGGCGGGGAAGTCCGGGTCGGGCGCCTCGGGCACCTCGTCGGCCCAGTTGTTCTCCACCTCGTGGTCGTCGAAGACCACCACCCAGGGCGCGACCGCGTGCGCCGCCTGGAGGTCGGTGTCGGTCTTGTACTGGGCGTGCCGCTGCCGGTAGTTCGCCAGCGTCCGGGTCTCCGGGCCCTCGTGGTCACGCGGGTTGCCGCCGGGGACGTTGTACGTGTCCTTGGCGTACTCGTACTGGTAGTCGCCGAGGTGCAGGATCAGCTCCGGCTCGGTCTCGGCCAGCCGCCGGTACGCGGTGAAGTAGCCGTGCTCGTACTGCGAGCAGGAGGCGAAGCCCATGGCGAGCGCGGAGGGCATCGACCACGGCGCCGGGGCGGTGCGGGTGCGCCCGGCCGGGGACGCCCAGCGCTCGGCCCGGAACCGGTAGAAGTACTCCCGTCCGGGCAGCAGGCCGTCCAGTTCGACGTGCACGCTGTGCGCGGACTCCGGCCGGGCCAGCCGTACGCCGCGGCGCACCACGTGCCGGAAGCGCTCGTCGACGGCCACCTCCCAGGACACCGGCACGACCCGCGACGGCATGCCGCCCAGGCCGTCCTCGGCCAGCGGCTCCGGCGCCAGCCGGGTCCAGAGCACGAAGCCCTCGTGGTCCGGGTCGCCGGAGGCCACGCCGAGCGTGAACGGGTCGCGGCGCAGCGGGCCGGGCGACGCGGCGGCCGCGACCGGCAGGCCGGCTGCCGCGCCGGCGGCGCCGAGCGCCGCGCCGCTGAGCAGGATGGTACGTCGGGACAGAGCCACGGTTTTCCTCCCCGGAGTCCGGTTCGTCGACTCCCGGCAGCCTCACGGACGTCGATGGCCGTCAGGTGAAGGGCGGACGACCGGCCGGGAATTTCCGCCGAACAGCGCTTCATGATCGGCAATCGGTTGCAGGAGGTGCCTGACCGTTCGGCTGATCGAAGATCGACTCGCCCATACGATGATCGGATGGCGCAATCCACCGTTCCCACCGTCCGTGACCGGGCGGACCTGGCCGGGGAGACCGTGCGCCGGATCCTGCACGTCGCCGCCGCGTTGCGGCACCACCAGGACGAGGGGATCGCGGCACTGGGCCTCACCCCGGCGGTCGCCCGGGCGCTGCACGAGCTGGACCCGGACCGCCCGCTCCCGGCCCGTGACCTCGCCGAGCAGCTCGGCTGCGACAGGTCCAACGTCACCGGCCTGGCCGACAAGCTGGAGCAGGCCGGGCTGGTGGAACGGCGTACCGACCCGGCCGACCGGCGGCAGAAGGCGCTCGTGGTCACCGGGCGGGGGCGGCAGGTACGCGACCGGGTCCGCCAGGTGATGTCGGACTCCCGACTCCTCGACGCCCTGAGCACCGACGAACTGGCCACACTGCGGGACCTGGTGCTCAAGGTCTCCGACGGAGGCTGCCCGCAGGAGTGTGGCCAGGTCTGAGCCACGCCGGGCGGAACGTGTCCGACTGGGCGAGGCGGGCCCGAGTCGGTAATGCTGTCCGCGTGACCACCCCGCACGATCTCGACGACCGGCTCCGAGCCGAACTGGCCGCGCTCGGGGCGCCCGACCAGCGGCGCGACCTGGGCGAACCGCTGCCCGACGGCGGTGCGTTGACCGGGGCGCAGGCGCTGGCCCTGTTCGACGCGCAGCTGACCAGCCGGCTGCTCGACCTGGCCGGGCGGTGGCTGTCGGGCTTCGGTGAGGGGTACTTCACTGTCGAGTCGGCCGGTCACGAGGGCGACGCCGCGGTGGCAGCCGCGCTGCGGCCGACCGATCCCGCGCTGCTGCACGCCCGCTCCGGCGCGTTCTACTGCCTGCGCGCCGCCCAGGCCGCCGGCGCCTTCCCCGCAGCCCCGCCGGACCTGCCGCCCGCGACCGGCGCCGACGCCCCACCCACCACCCCGGAACCGGGAAGATCTTGGAGCGAAAGCGCCCCTCCGGGGGCCGTTTCCCACCAAGATCTCGACGTTGACCCGGGGGAGCCGGAGGCGGCCAGCCTCCCCGTGGGCGCCGGGATCGTCGTGGACGCGGACGGGGACGCGACTGTCGTCGTACCCGATCTGCCGCAGCCCGCGCCCGACGACGCGTTCGCGGCGGCGGCGCGCGACGTGCTGCGCGGCATCGTCGCCTCCGCCGAGGAGCCCGCGGCCGGCGGGCGGGCGAAGGTCTTCGGCCGCGCCGACCTGGCGGTCGTGCCGACCACGTCGGCCGCCGGTTCGCACCTGCCGCGCGCCGTCGGCCTGGGGCTCGCGCTGGAGCGGCTGCGCCGCGGCGCGCGGCCCGCCGACGGCGAGGCCGAGGCGGCGCCCTGGCCGGCCGACGCCGTGGTGGTCTGCGCCTTCGACGACGGCGCGGCCGACCACGCCGCGGCCACGGCCGCGCTGAACACGACCGGCTGGTACGACCACACCGGCCTGCGCATCCCGGTGCTGTTCGTCTGCGCCGACGGCGGCGCCTCCGCCGAGGGCTGGGTGGCCGCCACGCTGCGGGCCCGGCCCGGCATCAGGTACTTCGCCGCCGACGGCACGGACGTGGCCGCGACCTACCGGGTCGCGGCGGAGGCGGCGGACTGGGTACGCCGCCAGCGCCGGCCCGCCGTGCTGCACCTGAGCGCGGTCCGCCTGATGGAGCAGGGTGACGGCGACGCGGCCCGCGACCCGCTGCTGGCCACCGCGCGGCTGCTGGTGACCTCCGGGTACGCCAGTGGCGAGGAACTGCTGGCCCGCTACGACGAGCGGGGCTGGCAACTGCGCCGCGTCGCCGAGGAGGTGCTGGACGAGCCGAAGCTCGCCTCCCCGGTCGAGATCGTGCGGGAGCTGGCGCCGCGCCGGCCGGTGCGGGTGTCCCGCGCGGTCGCCGAGGCGGCGGCGCACGCGGCCGGGCCGGGCGCCGGAGCGCGGGCGGAGGCGTTCGGCGGCAAGCCGCCGGAGCTGACCGGCCCGCTCACGCTGGCGCAGAGCATCAACGCCGCGCTCGCCGACGGCATGCTCGACCACCCCGGGACGGCGGTGTTCGGCCACGACGTGGCCGCACAGGGTGGGTTGTACGGCGTGACCGAGGGGCTGCGGGACCGGTTCGGGGCGGCGCGCGTGTTCGACACGCTGCCGGACGCGACCTCGATCCTCGGGCTCGGGCTGGGTGCCGGGCTGGCCGGCCTGCTGCCGGTGCCCGAGATCCGCCACCTGACGCTGCTGCACGGTGCCGAGGACCAGCTCCGCGGCGAGGCGGCTACCATGCGGTTCCTGTCGCGGGGCGCGTTCCGCAACCCGATGGTGGTGCGGGTGCCCGGCCTGGCGAGCCCGGAAGGACTCGGCGGCCACGACCGTAACGACGACTCGCTGGGGGCGCTGCGGGACGTACCGGGGCTGGTGGTGGCCGTGCCGGCCCGGCCGGACGACGCCGCGCCGATGCTGCGGACCTGCCTGGCGGCGGCACGGGTGGACGGCAGCGTCTGCGTGTTCGTGGAGCCGGTCGCGCTCTACCACGTGCGTGACCTGTACACGGACGGTGACGACGAGTGGACTGCCGAGTACGCCGAGCCGGGCGCCTGGGCGGACCGGCAGGTGCCGATCGGGCGGGCCCGCGTCTACGGGATCGGCTCCGCCGAGGACCTCACCATCATCACGTTCGGTAACGGGGTGCGGATGTCGCTGCGCGCCGCGGCCACGCTGGCCGAGGAGGGCGTGGGCAGCCGGGTGGTGGACCTGCGCTGGCTGGCCCCGCTGCCGGTGGCCGACATCATCAGGGAGTCCTCGGCGACCGGCCGGGTGCTGGTGGTGGACGAGACGCGGCGAACCGGCGGGGTGGGCGAGGGCGTCCTGTCCGCGCTCGTCGACACCGGGTACGTGGGCGCTGCACGCCGCGTAGCCGCACTTGACTCGTTTGTACCATTAGGTCCGGCTGCCCGTCAGGTTCTGGTCTCCGCGGAAGCCATCACCCAGGGTGCCCGTACGCTGCTGGCACGGTAAATTCCGTTCCACCCGGTGCGCCACTTGCGCGGCGAGCCGCAACTGTGTGGACTGAGCCCGACGGTGTCACCCGACGCCACGAGCAGGGATAGATGAGGAGGCACTCGACAGTGAGCGCGACCGCTGGCCAGGCCGACGGGGTACGCAGCCTGGCGGACCGGTTCGGTATCGAGCCGGGCATGGTCGTCATGGAGATGGGCTACGACGACGACGTCGACACCGATCTCCGGGACGCCCTGACCGACCGCTGTGGGGAACTCGTCGACGAGGACACCGACGAGGTGGTCGACGCGGTTCTGGTCTGGCACCGCGACGGCGACGGTGACCTGTTCGAGCTCCTCGTCGACGCCCTCGGGCCGCTCGCGGACAACGGCGTGGTCTGGCTCCTGACCCCGAAGGCCGGCCGCGACGGTCACGTCGAGCCGAGCGAGGTCGCGGAGAGCGCGCAGACCGCCGGGCTCCAGCAGACCTCCACCATCAACGCCGGCCGCGACTGGAGCGGGGCCCGCCTCGTCATGCGTCGCGGGTCCAAGAGCAAGAAGTAGGGCGGCGCCGCACACCCGGCGACCACGGTCGCCGGGTGTGGCAGGCTGATCATCTCCAGACCCGATCCCGAGGGAGCATGCATGCCCATCGAGGTTGGCGCCGAGGCGCCCGACTTCCTGCTCAAGGACCAGAACAACCAGGAGGTCCGGCTCTCCGACCTCCGCGGTAGCAAGACCGTGCTGCTGGTCTTCTACCCGCTCGCCTTCACCGGCATCTGCCAGGGCGAGCTGTGCGAGGTGCGGGACAACCTCAACGAGTACGTCAACGACGACGTCCAGGTGCTGACCGTCAGCGTCGACTCCGTGTACGCCCACAAGATCTGGGCCGACCGGGAGGGCTACCAGTTCCCGCTGCTGTCCGACTTCTGGCCGCACGGCGCGGTGGCGCAGGCGTACGGCGTCTTCAACGACGTCGCGGGCATCGCCAACCGGGGCACCTTCGTCATCGACAAGGCCGGCGTGGTCCGGTTCGCCGAGATGAACATGCCCGGCGAGGCGCGCGACCAGCAGGGCTGGCGCAAGGCACTGGCCGAGGCCGTCGCCGCCTGAGTCCCACACCCCAGGCACGTCGTTGCGCGGGGCCGGAGGCGGGCAGGTAAGCTGGCCGCTCCGGCCCGCCGTACGGGCGTTCCGGGCGCGTAGCTCAGTGGGAGAGCACTCGCCTTACAAGCGAGGGGTCGCAGGTTCGAAACCTGCCGCGCCCACCATCAAGGGAAGGGTGCCACCACGCGAGGCGAATCCCGGCCACACCTCAACTCTTCCGCCCCGCATATCGGAGCGCGAGTCGTCGGATGATGGCCTCCCCGTCGGTAGCTGGTAGCCAGCTTGCTTCCTCGTGTGATTCGCTCTCTTCCCACTCAGGGATGTCGGAAGGGTCTTCGCCTCCGATGCCGAGCGATACCTCGCTGTGACGGGCACGGAAGTAGAACCGCTCGCCACTCGGCAAGTGACCTTCCATCTGCACCGGAGCTGCCTCACACGTCATCTGCGCCTCCCAGCCCTCGCTTTGCAAGGTGGTGGCGAGGCGGAGCCAGGAGGCCATGTGCTGCTGCATCCACCCCTGTGGCGCAGCCTCCTGGTCCATGCGGTCATGGTTCCACATCACGTGGGGACCTTGGCCGCACGAGACACCTCTGGTGGGACGACGGACGAGCGTCGAATGCTGCTGGAGCCGTAGGGTGCCGGACATGCCTGAGGAAGAGGAAGTCGTTCTTCGTCTCGACCGACCGTCAGCGACGGCGCTTGCCGACCTGATCTACAACGTCGGGGAGCACCAGGCCGCCGGCATGGCCATCGCTGAGCTGTCGATGGACGACAGCGAGCGGCTCGGACGGGTGCTCCGTGACCTCTGGCGAGCCTTGGGCGTCCCGCTTCCGTACGGTGGTGTCAGCGGCAGAGAACCTCGTCGCCGGATCTGAGTCCCCGCCCTGGGAGTCGCTACAGCACGGGCAGGCGTAAGAAGGGCTCAGTCGACGACCAAGTGCTGGTGGCATCGGTCGCCGGCGGTGTGCCGAGAACGGTGCCCCGCCTGCTGGGTCGACGGGTCGACTTCAAGGCACGGAGCCGGTTCGAACTCGGGTCAGGCCCGGGCAGCGGGGAACACCTCACCAGAATCCCCGATGCTCCTATTTGGCCCAGGCTGTGGGGCTACCGCGTCGGCATGCCACCGTGAGGGCTGTTGACGATCAAGCTGACCGATGTCGGGGCTAGGTAGGGGTGATCCGGGAAGTAGTCGATGTGCAGGTGGCCGCCGCCCTGGTCGGCCGCCATTGCCTCGACATTCGACGCGAGGACGGCCAGCGGGGCGGAGGCGCCGGAAATCTGGAGAAGACCGCGTGCGTCGTCTATCGAGATGAGGGCCATGCGGTGGGCTGCGGTCGAGACCTGGAGACCGGAGAGTGCGGTGCCGCCGAAGTCGTCCGTGGCGTCAGGCTCCGCAGCATGGCCTCCGCTTCCGGCCACGATCAGCGCGGCCAAGGCGTGGTATTCACCGGCGGTTCCGGAGATGTCGACTTCACCGGACGCTGGATAGAAAAGGATCTTCATGCGGAATCTCCATCGCTCCCGGCTCATCCTCATGCCTGTTCGTGCGTCGCCCGCGCTAGTGATCGTCGATCATCGGCTCGGCCCACGCGGCGTGGTCGAACTCCCAGGTCCAGGTGATGCCGTCGGACCTGCCCGTGGCCGAGTCGACGGCAGCGGCGATCAGATGCTGCCCTGCGGGCACGATGGCGACCCGTCGCCGGACTCGCTTCGTGTGACGGATCCGGTACTCCAGGCCCTCGACGGCCACCACTCCGCAGTCGTTGCGCGGCTGGTCGACGGAGGACGACTCCACTGTCACAGGCCAGCCTTCCTGGTGGGTCTTGTAGAGCCAGACCTCTAAGGCCCGTTGCATGCCCTGGTTCTCTGATACCCGGGCGATGATTTCGATCGGGTCGGTACGGTTGTCCATCTCGTCTTCTGCCGTGGGCTGAGAATGCACCTTGTGGTTCGGGGTTGCGGTCTTTTGAGCGAACATAGATGACAGTCGCTGATGCCAGTCGCCCGGCCGGCGTGTGTCGACGGCGGCGGGGCGGCTCGGTTCTAACCTGGCGTGGAGACGGTCTCGACGATCGCCGTTGCCAGGGACGTCGCCTTCTCCTGAGCGATTGCGGTGACGTCGGCGGCGGTGCTCCGTTTGGGCGGCCAGAAGGTGAGCGCCTCGACACTGATGAGCAGCGAGCCGTGCGCGAAGATCAGCCGCGCGTCGCCGGGCAGGAACGGCATTCCTTCCGCGCTTTCCAGGTTCACCCGGCTCACCGTCGCCGTGGTCAGCCGCGCGCTCGTCGATCCGATGGTCATCGTGCGTGCGGCCCACCGGGCGGTGGCCATGCCGATGTTGAGGCGGAAATCGTTCCTCGAGCAACGTGCGGTGCGCGCCGTACGTGCGGCCGCGGATGCCGCGGAGGCATCGCGCAAACCGATCACTGTGACGTTCAGAAGGGTTGTCGGGGGCTGGACGTCGACGAAGGTCCCTACGGGGTTGACCTCCAGACCCGCGCCCCACACCTGATCGAACTCCAACCCGCCCCCGTTCGACCGGTCGGGGTCGGCAATGAGCAGGTCGCAGGGTTCATAGGGCTCGCCGACCTCGATCGTGCGCTCCCGGATGTCGTCGCCGACGTCGGCCCGCTCGACCAGCTGGCGAATCGTCGCCATCAGCGCCTCTTGCTCGGTGGGCGATGCCGACGGCGCGGGATTCACGGAGGGCGCCGGAGGCGGTGGCGGGTCGCCTCGTGTGACGCAGCCGGCAAGGCCCAGCACCACCAGTACGCCGGCGACAAATGATCCGCCGCGAACCCGATCAACGATCCTCACGAATCCCCGCTTCCACTCGGGGTGCAGCATATGGCTCATCACGTCTGGCGTTTGCCCGTGCGCGGTCGCTGCGGTAGACGAGACACGCGGGAGCCGCTCAGGCTGGATGGTCGCGCAGGAACGACTGGGCCGCCACCTTAGCGGCCGCAATCGCCTCCTCCGTCTGGTCGAAGGCCGGGCCCCATCCGACGTACAGCTCCAGGAAACGATCGGCCACGGGTCGCAGTTCCGGCAACTGGGAATAGGCCGCGTGCCAGTAGATCTCGTACGCCAGGTCCTCGGCGTCACCGTCTCCCGCAACGATGTCCGCCGCTGCCTGACGCATGAGGTGCAGCCGAGCGCCGCGCTCGTCCGGCACCGGCGAGCCGAGTTCGTCCATCGCCTGCCGGAACAGATCGACTGCCTCCCGCGACTGGCCCTTCGACAGGCCGGCAAGCTCACGCAGGCCCGGCGAGTCGACGCCTCGGGTCAGAGCGTGAGCAGCCGCCATCGGCAGGTCGTCGCCGACCGGTTCGTCCATCGCCAACCGGACGGCGAGGTCGCGCAGGTGCTCCACGCCCGAGAGGCTAGGCGATGTACGGGGGCGTCGGCCGTCGCGGTGCGGCGTAGCGCGGGGTCAGCGGATGCGCGTGGTGGGCGCGGCTGACTCCGTACCCCTGCTGGCAGGTGGAATGGGCGACCAGCCGGCAGGCGCGGGCGGTCACCGCGCGGTTCCTGGAGGACGCGCGGTGACCACCCACGGCCCGGTCATGCCGGGTCTGGCCTTGCGCCGGCCGGCGCACTGCACCGCCGCTTCGTCGGGTGGACCCGGGAGGCCCCGTCCGCACGAGCGATATGACTGAGAGGCATAAATATGCCTCTCAGTCATATCGCTCGAAGTCATCAACCTTCAGGCAGGCATGACCCTGTGTGACCGGACGGCCCGGCGTCGTCGGCGGTGAGGGGCAGCGTGGGCCAGGCCGCCAGGTCCTGGAGCATCTGCCGGTCGTGGGTGGCGACGACCACCGCGGCCCTGGTCGTCAGCAGGGCGGCGGTGAGGTCGTCGACGAGCGGCGCGGACAGGTGGTTCGTGGGTTCGTCGAGGATCAGCAGGTCGGGACGCTCTGCCAGGCGCAGCGCCAGGTTCAGCCGCCGTTGCTGTCCGTGCGACATCCGGCCGACCGGGGTACGCCGGGCCTCGGCGTCGAGCAGGTTCGTCGCGCCCAGCGGCAGGGCCGTGCCGGAGCCGAGGCGCCCGGTGGAGCGCAGCCGGCCCACGTGCTGCTCGTACAGGTCGTGGGCGAGCATCAGGGGCGGCCAGTCGGGCACCTCCTGGCCGAGGTACGCGACGCGCGCCCCGGACGGGTGACGGACCTCCCCGGTCGACGGCACGAGGTCGCCGGCCAGCACGGAGAGCAGCGTCGACTTGCCCGCGCCGTTGGGCCCGGTCACCAGCAGGCGGTCCCCGCCGTCGAGCGTGAGCGTGACCCGGGTACGCAGACGCCCGGTCACCGTCACGTCGTGGCACCGCAGGATCGGCAGTCCGGCCCGGGTGTCCAGCGGCGGCCAGCGCAGCGGCTGCGGTGGCTCCGGGACGGTGATCCGGTGCTCGTCGAGCGCCTCCTGCCGGCGTCGCAGCGCCTGCACCAGGCCGGGGGCGCGGGACTGGCGCTGGTGCTTGCCGTGGCCCTTCTCCGGACGCCAGCCGGTGCTGAGCCGGCCCTGCGCCTCCCGGACCGCGTCGGCCAGCCGCTGGTGCTCGGCCTGCTGCGCCTCGTGGTCGCGTACCCAGTGCGCGAAGTCGCGGCGGCGCCCGTCCTGCCAGGCGGTGTAGTCCCCGGCGTAACGGCGCGGGCGCCCGTCCGCGCTGGGGTCGAGGTCGAGGAACTCCGTGGCCACGTCCCGCAGCAGGGCGCGGTCGTGGGTCACCAGCACCACGCCGCCCGGGTGCTCGCGCAGCCGCGCGGTGAGGAAGGCCAGGCTGGCCGCGTCGAGGTGGTTGGTCGGCTCGTCCAGCATCAGCAGGTCGACCCGGGCCCCGAGCAGGCACGCCAGCCGGACCCGGTAGCGCTGGCCGACCGACAGCGTCGCCAGCGGGCGGTCCCGGTCCGGGCAGGCGTCGAGACCGGCCAGCGCCACGTCGACGCGACGCTGCGCGTCCCAGGCGTCCAGCCGGGTCGCCGCGTCGAGCGCTGTGGCGTACGCGTCGTCCGCGCCCGCCCGGCCCTCGGCCAGCGCGTCGGCGGCGTCGTCCAGCGCCCGCAGTGCGCGTTCGGACTCCCGGATCGCCCCGTGGACGAGCGTGCCCACCGTCTCGCCGTTGCGCGCCTCCAGGTTCTGCCGGGCGACGCCGATCGTGCCCAGCCGTTCCACGGTGCCCTGGTCGGGCACGAGGATGCCGGACAGCACGTGGAGCAGGGTGGTCTTGCCGCGGCCGTTCTCGCCGACGACCGCCAGGCGGGATCCGGCGGAGACGGTCACGCCGACGTCGGACAGCACGACCCGGCCGCCGCGTACGACGCGGACGCCGTCGGCCCGGACGTGCGCCCGGTGCCCGGCGGGCAGCGAACCGCCTGAGGTGGATGGGGATGAAGGTACGTGGTCGAGGTTGTTCACAGTCCGCTCTCGGCTCGTCGTGGAGCCGGGCAGCGCGAGGACACCGCCCGGCGGGAACGCCAGGACGGCGGAGCAGAGCTGGTACGTCAGAAGAAGCCGGTCACCCTGCCGCCGTCAGCGGAGGGACCAGGGCTTCATGACGGCGGCGTGGAACCTCATGCGGTCAAGGCTACCCGGGACCGGGCCGGAGATCACCGGAGTTACCGGCGGAGGCGGGCGTCGGCCTCGGCGTCGAGCAGGTCGTTCACCGCCAGCGCCGAGTTGATCAGCGCGAGGTGGCTGAACGCCTGCGGGTAGTTGCCGATCTGCTCACCGGTGGAGGCGATCTCCTCGGCGTAGAGGCCGAGGTGGTTGCTGAAGGTGAACATCTTCTCCAGGGTGAGCCGGGCGTCGTCCAGCCGGCCGGAGCGGGCCAGCGCCTCGACGTACCAGAAGGTGCACATGTTGAACGTGCCCTCGTGGCCGGGCAGCCCGTCGGGGGAGTGCAGCGGGTCGTACCGGTGAACCAGGCTGTCCGAGACCAGATCCCGCTCGATCGACTCCAGGGTGGACAGCCACAGCGGGTCGCTGGGCGTGACGAAGCCGACCGCCGGCATGTAGAGCAGGGCGGCGTCGAGCACGTTCTCGTCGTACGCCTGCACGAAGCTGCCGCGTTCCCGGTGGAAACCGCGGGCCATGACCTGGTTGTAGATCCGGTTGCGTTGCTCGGTCCAGCAGCTCATGTCTCCGGGCCGGCCGGTCCGGGTGGCCAGCCGGATGGCCCGGTCCAGCGCCACCCAGGACATCACCCGGCCGAACGTGTAGTTGCGGGGGTGGTGCCGGCTCTCCCAGATGCCGGCGTCGCGCTTGTCCCAGTTGTGGCAGAGCCAGTCGACCAGGCGCACGGTGCTCTTCCACACCTGGTGCGACACCCGGATGCCCTGCTCGTCGGCGAGGTGCATGGCGTAGAGCGCCTCGCCGTGGATGTCGAGCTGGAGCTGGTCGGCCGCGCCGTTGCCGATCCGAACCGGGCGGGAGCCCCGGTATCCCTCCAGGTGGTCGAGCACCTCCTCGTGCAGGTCCGAGGACCCGTCCACCCGGTACATGATCTTCAGTGGGTCCTGGTGGTCGCCTGCTTCGCGGATGCGCTCGTCCAGCCAGTCCATGTACCGGCTGACCTCCTCGGTGAACCCGAGACCGAGCAGCGCGTGCACCGAGAACGAGGTGTCGCGTACCCAGGTGTAGCGGTAGTCCCAGTTGCGGGAGCCGCCGACCAGCTCGGGCAGCGCGGCGGTCGGTGCGGCGATCATCGCGCCGGTCGGCGCGTACGTCATGAGCTTGAGCGTGATGGCGGAGCGCTCGACCATCTCCCGCCAGCGCCCGGTGTAGCGGGAGCGTTCGACCCAGCGCCGCCAGTAGTCCCGGGTCCACTCGAACATGCCCTGGACCTCTTCCGGCGGGATGATCCGGGGTTCCTCACTGCCGGTCTCCAGGATCACCCCGCCGGTGTCGCCCTCCTTCAGGGTGCCGTAGGCGATCAGGTCGCCGCCCTCCATGCGGATCTCGCCGGTCTGGGCCCAGAGCTGCCGCACCGGGTCGATCGGGTTGAAGGTGAGCGTCGCCGACGGGCTGCGGAACAGGTAGCCGTTGCGGTGCCGCTCCAGGTCGTGGCGCTCGCGTGCGTAGTCGAACCGGGGCCGGCACTCCACCCGGAAGCGCATGCTGCCGCGCACCATGTTGACCATGCGCACGATGCGGTGCGAGTCGGTGACCCGTTCGCCGGTGACCGGCATGAAGTCCATCACCTCGGCGACGCCGTCCGCGCTGATGAACCGGGTGATCAGGATCGGCGTGCCGGGCAGGTAGAGCTGCTTGGTGACGTACCGGACCTCGTGCGGGGCGATCTGGAAGAAGCCGCCCTTCTCCTTGTCCAGCAGCGCGGCGAAGATGCTCGGCGAGTCGAAGCGCGGAGCGCAGAACCAGTCGATCGTGCCGTCACAGGTCACCAGCGCGGCGGTCTGGAGGTCGCCGATGAGCCCGTGATCCTCGATCGCCGGATAGCCCTTCACATCGCCCCCCAGGTTCCGACTGCCCTCTCCGACTCAACCTAGGGGAAGAATTGTCAGGTTAGGGGTGATTCGTGGTCACCCACCCGCCCGCGCGCCACGGTGCGCCTCGACCGCCCGCTGGGTCTCCGCCTGCACCAGGTCCGCGTTGATCATCGCCGCGGTCCGGGCGCCCGCCGCCGCGGCGGCGCCGACCTGCGCCGACAGGTTCGTCACGTTGCCCGCGACCCACACCCCAGGCACATCGGTACGCCCCGACTCGTCGGCCGGCAGGTACTCGCCCATCCCGCTGGGGTGCGGTTGCGGACGCAGGCCCAGCCCGGCCAGGAACCCGGCGCGCGCCACCATCCGGGGCGCGACTGTGAGCACCTCGCGGTCGACGGTGCGGCCGTCGCGCAGGCGTACCCCGGTCAGCCGGTCCCCGGCCGTCTCGACGGCCGCGATCTCGCCCTCGACCACAGGCACGCCGCGCGCGGCGAGCTGCTCGGCCTGCTCCTCGGTGAGCGGTGGCGCGGTGTGCCGCAGGTAGACCACGTCGTCGCTCCACTGCCGGAACAGCAGCGTCTGGTGCACCGACATCGAGCCGCTGCCGATCACCCCGATCGGCCGCTCGCGCACCTCCCAGCCGTGGCAGTACGGGCAGTGCACCACGTCCCGCCCCCAGCGCTCGCGCAGGCCGGGTACGTCCGGCAGCTCGTCGACCAGGCCAGTGGCGACCAGCACGTGCCCGGCGCGCACCCGGCGGCCGTCCGCGAGCGCCACCGCGAACCCGTCGCCGTCGCGGTCCACCGTCTCGACCCGGCCCTCGGTCAGGTGCCCGCCGTAGCGGCGCACCTCGTCCCGGCCGCGCGCCAGCAGCTCGGCCGGCGGCACGCCGTCGTGCCCCAGCAGCGCGTGCACGCCGTCGGCGGGCGCGTTGCGGGGCTCGCCCCCGTCCACCACCAGCACCGAGCGGCGTGCCCGGGCCAGCATCAGCCCGCCGTTGAGCCCGGCCGCGCCGCCGCCGATCACCAGTACCTCGTAGTTCTCGGTCATCGTGACCACCTCCGCGACCAGACTGCGGCCGGACCCGGCAGAACTGCAAACTCCGTTGCTGATGTGGCAAACTGGCTGGCATGGACGACGACCTCGACCAGGCCCTCGACGCGGTCGGCCCCCGGCTGCGCGCGCTCCGCCGCGAGCGCGAGACCACCCTCACCGACCTCTCCGCCGCCACCGGCATCTCGGTGAGCACGCTGTCCCGGCTGGAGTCCGGCGGTCGCAAGCCCACGCTGGAACTGCTGCTTCCGCTGGCCCGCGCGCACGGCGTCACGCTCGACGAGCTGGTCGGCGCCCCACCCACCGGCGACCCGCGCGTCCACCTGCGGCCGGTCGCCGCGTACGGGATGACCATGCTGCCGCTCACCCGCCGCGCGGGCGGCATCCAGGCGTACAAGCTGATCATTCCGGCCGGCGGGCGGTCCGAGCCCGAGCCGAAGACGCACGAGGGGTACGAGTGGGTCTACGTGCTCAACGGGCGGCTGCGGCTCGTGCTCGGCGAACACGACCTGGTGCTCGAACCCGGTGAGGCGGCCGAGTTCGACACCCGCGTACCGCACTGGTTCGGCCGCGCCGACAGCGAGGGGGTGGAGTTCCTCAGCCTCTTCGGCAGCCAGGGCGAACGCGCCCACCTGCGCGCCCGCCCCCGCGCGTCCCGCTGAGCGGCGTCCGCGAACGCGCCCGCCGCGGCGCCGGGGGCGCGACGATCGGCGGGTGACCTATGCGGACGTCGGCGGGCTGCGGATCTGGTACGAGGAGCACGGCACCGGCAAGCCGCTGGTCCTGCTGCACGGCGGATACGGCTCGACGGAGACGTTCGCGCCGGTACGGCAGGCGCTCGCCGCGCGCCGCCGGCTGATCGCCGTGGACCTGCGGGGCCACGGCCGCACCGGCGGTCTGGACCGGCCGCTGCGGTACGAGTCGATGGCCGACGACGTCGCCGGGCTGCTGCGTCACCTCGGCCTGCCGCGCGCCGACGTACTCGGCTACTCGCTCGGCGGCGGGGTGGCCCTGCGTACCGCGATCCAGCACCCCGCGCTGGTCCGCCGCCTGGTGCTCGTCTCCACGCCGTTCCGGCGGCAGGGCTGGTACCCGGAGACGCTGGCCGCGATGTCCGCCCACGACGAGCGCGCCGCCGAACGCATGCGCGGCACCCCGCCCTACGAGCGGTACGCGCGGGTCGCGCCCCGCCCGCAGGACTGGCCCCTGCTCTGGGCCCGCAGCGGGGACCTGCTGCGGCGCGACTACGACTGGTCCGCCGAGGTGGCCGCGCTGCCGATGCCGGTGCTGCTGGTCTTCGCCGACGCGGACGAGATCCCGGTCGGTCACGCGGCGGAGTTCTTCGGCCTGCTCGGCGGCGGCCACCGGGACGCGGGCGGCGACGGTGCCGCCCGGCCCGCGTCCCGGCTCGCGGTGCTGCCCGGGCTCACCCACTACGACGTGGTGGCCTCGCCCGCGCTGCCGGCGGCGGTGCTGCCCTTCCTCACCCATCCGGCGCGCGCCCCCGGCTGACTCACCCCACGAGCGCCGGAGCCTCGGCGCGCTCGGCCGTGCGGGGGCGCAGCAGCGCGTACGCGAGCACGACGGCGACCACCACGAGCCCCGCGCCGACCGCGAACGCCGCGTGGAAGCCGCTGGTCAGGGCCGTTGCTCTGTCGTCGCCGAGCGCGACCCGGTCGGCGGTACGGGCTGCGGCCAGCGTGGACAGCACCGCGACGCCGAACGCCATGCCGAGCTGCTGGGTGGTGTTGAACAGCCCGGAGGCGAGACCGGCGTCCTCGGCGCGGGCGGCGGACATGCCGAGCGCGGGCGGCGGACATGCCGAGCGCGGTGAGCGCCGGCAGCACCAGCCCGAACCCGCCGGCGAGCAGCATCACCGGGAGCACGTCGGGCAGGTAGCGGCCGTCCACCGGCACCCGGGCCAGCAGCGCGAACATGGCGGCGAGCAGCACGAGCCCGGCGATCAGCACGGCCCGCTCGCCGAAGCGGGCGTTGAGCCGGGCCGAGACGCCGAGCGACACCGCGCCGATGACGACAGCCGCCGGGAGCAGCGCCAGCCCGGTGCGGGTGGCGTCGTAGCCGAGCACCTGCTGGAGGTAGAGCGTGACGAGGACCTGGAACGCGAACGTCGCGGCCACGGTGAGGATCTGCACCACGTTCGCCACGGCGACGCCGCGCGAGCGCAGCAGCCGCAGCGGCATGAGCGGGCGGCGCGCGGTGGCCTGCCGGAGCACGAACCCGGCGACCAGTGCGGCGGCGAGCGCGCCCAGGCCGAGCGTGTGGGCCGACGTCGCGCCGTACCGCTCGATCGTGACCACCGTGTAGATGCCCAGCACGAGCCCGGCGGTGACCAGCAGCGCGCCCGCCACGTCGGCGCCGGCGGCCAGGCCCAGGCCCCGGTCGGCGGGCAGCGTACGGACCGCGAGCGCGATCGTGGCCAGGCCGATCGGCAGGTTGATCAGGAAGATCCAGTGCCAGCCCAGCGCGTCGGTGAGCAGGCCGCCGGCGACCTGGCCGATCGCCGCGCCGGCGGCGCCGGTGAACGCGAACACGGCGAACGCCCGCGCCCGCCCGGCGGCGTCGGGGAAGAGCGTGACCAGGATGCCGAGGCTCACCGCCGTGGCTGCCGCGCTGCCGACGCCCTGGAGGAAGCGGGCCGCGACGAGCGTGGCGCTGTTCGCCGCCACCCCGGCCAGCACGGAGGCGGCGGTGAACAGCGCGGTGCCGCCGAGGAACATCGTCCGGCGCCCGATCAGGTCGCCGAGCCGGCCGGCGAGCAGGAGCAGGCTGCCGAACGCGATCAGGTACGCGTTCACCACCCAGCTCAGGCCGGCCGGGGAGAAGCGCAGGTCGCGCTGGATGGCCGGCATCGCCACGGTGACGATGCTGCCGTCGAGGATGGTCATCAGGGCGCCGGTGGCGAGTACGCCGAGGGCGAGCCGCCGGGAGCGGGGAGCGGACATGGAGTCCTCCTGTCGAGAGGTGCGACAGGAGAGACCGTAGCGGATAGTTCCGTTACAGACAATCTATTGAGGGACTATTGGCGGGCCCGGCGGGCCGGCTTCGGACTCTGCACAGGCGTGGCCAGGTGGCCTGCGGCCAGGCGTTCCAGCGCGCGCAGGAAGACCTTCCGCTCGTCGTCGGGCAGGCTCGCCAGCGCCTCGGCGTGCACCCGGTCGACGATCTCCTGGCTGCGCGCGGCCACCCGGGCGCCCTCCTCGGTGACCGCGATGATCCGCGCCCGCCGGTCCGTACGCGACGGACGCCGCTCGGCCAGCCCGGCCTGCTCCAGCGCGTCCACCGTCACCACCATCGTCGTCTTGTCCATGTCGCCCATCTCGGCGAGCTGGATCTGCGTACGCTCCTCGGGCAGCGCGTGCGCGAGCACGCAGTGCATCCGTGCGGTCAGCCCGATCTCGGCGAGCGCCGCCGCCACCCGGGTACGCAACACGTGGCTGGTGTGGTCGAGGAGGTACGACAGGTCCGGGGTGCTCATCCGCCCAGCGTACCGATGATTCCGTGGCGGATGATCCGGCTCGGATCCGGTCCGGGCCCGGATACGATCTTGTGAGATGTCGTCGGTGAGAGAGGTTGGGTGCGGTGAGCGACGAGCACGGCAGGCAAGTGGTGGTGGGTTACGACGGGTCTCCGGCCGCTAGCGCCGCCATCGAGGTGGGCGCGTTGCTGTTCCCCGGCGCGCACGCGTGGATCGGGCATCTGTGGACGCCCCCGTTCGCCAGCGAGGAACTGCGCAAGCGGCTCTGGACCGGCACCCGCAACATCAACGTGTTCGTGGAGGCGATCGAGCGCGAGGGCGGCCGGGAGGCCGACCGGATGACGGCGGTCGGCGTGATGCTGGGCCGGGCCGCCGGCTGGGACGCCGAGCCGCTCGTGTGCCGCAGCTACGGCGGCGAAGGGCTCCGGCTCGCCGAGCTTGCCGACGAGAAGCAGGCCGACGTGCTGCTGCTCGGCTCGCGGGGCCTCGGCGGCGCCCGCGCGGTGCTCGGCAGCGTCTCCGACATGGCCGTGCACTACAGCCCGCGTCCCGTGCTGGTCGTGCCGCACCCGCTGCTGACCGACGAGTACGACGCGCTCGCCGCCGGGCCGGTGGTGGTCGGCTGGGACGCCTCGGCCGGATCCGAGGCCGCGCTCGCCGCCGCCCGTCGCCTCTTCCCGGAGCGTGAGGTCGTCCTGGTCGCCGTCGACGGCGACGAGGGGGATGCGCCGGAGACTGTCGATGGGCAGCCGGTGACCACGGTGCGCGTCCGCGCCGGAGGCGGCGCCCCGGGCCGCGCGGTGGCCGACGCGCTCTCCGTCGTCGCCACCGAGCGCAAGGCGAGCGTGGTCGTCGTCGGTTCGCGCGGCCGCACGGCGGTCCGCAAGATCCTGCTCGGCAGCGTCGCCATGGCCACGCTGCACCGCGCCCACCGGCCGGTGATGGTGGTGCCGCAGAGCCCGGTCCGCGAAGCCGAGTAGTCCTCCGCGCCGACCTCACGGGTGTCTCCCCGGCCGGGGAGACACCCGTGGCGTTCCACCCAGCCGTACGCTTACCGCTCGCTCCTCCCTACGCGCCACTCTTGGCGTGCGTTTGGCAAGCGCCCGATCCGCCGCAGGGCTGCAAGATCCCGGATGGTGATTTGGCGGTACCCCGTCTCAAGGGTTCCGGCCTGTCGAAGCTCGCGGAGTGCCTTCTCTACGGTCGGCTCCGCCGCACCACTCAGCGTCGCCAACTCGGTCTGAGTGAGCATCACTCCAAGGGTTCTGCCGCCCGGCACCGGCTCGCCATGGGTGGCTGAAAGTTCGGCCAGAACCCGAGCCAGTCGAACCTTCGCCGGGTAGGAGGCGAAATCGACCCTCCGCTGATTGGCCCAGCGAAAACGGGCTGCAGTGGTCCCCGCCAGCGCAAGCGCCGCCTCCGGGTGATTCTGCAAGAAGGGGTACCAATCACGTCGATGGATGACATTGATCATGCCGTTGCTGCAGCTCGTGACGGTGGCGGTGCGGGACGTACCGGCCAGCGCTGATATCTCACCGACGACGTCGCCCGAAACCCTGATCGCCAGCAGGGCTTGACGACCATCAGCCAGGTTGACGGTTACCTTGGTCAATGCTCGTCGGAGCAGCACCATATGGCTGCCCTCATCACCTTCGCGAAGAATGCGGTCCCCGGCTTCCACCTCGATGGCTGTACCGATGGAGAGGAGAGCGGCGCGCACGGGCGGGGCCAAGCAGTTGAGGAGTGACCCCGGAGGCCACTGTGACGAGGTCTGCGGATGTTCCTGGTGTTGTCGCATGTCAGCACCCCGTTCGCCGTGAGACATGACGATGCGCCCTGGTTGAGGCTGCATCAGCCCAGGAACCATTGTGGTCGATGCGGTCGGCATGCAGAAGATGTCCAAGCGGCAAGGGTGCGCGGCTACACGAAGGAGGCAAGGATCAGCCAAGCCGTTGCAGAGGCGATCGTAGCTAAGGTCCACGGAAGTGCGGAGCGCACTCGACGATGCTTGTCACGTGCGATCTGGCCGAGCAGCATCACGAGCTGCCACGCCTCGGTGGTCTCCTGCCCGGCGTCCGTTGCAAGTGGTGCTGATCGAGGCTCCGTGAAGCCGAACCGGTTCGCTTCCGTGGGTCCGGTCACCACCGGCCGGAAGCCGAGTGCCAGGTGTCGAGTACCCACGGCCGAGCAGCAGAGGAAGACGGCGCAGAGCAGGCCGAGGGCCAGGCCGAGACCGGGATTGGCTGCTATGCCGGATCGCGTAGGCAGACTACTGGCGATGAGGCTTGCCAGCGCTCCATACAAGCCGGCGAGCCGGGCGATCTTGGCATCGGCGTGCTGGATCGAGTCCTGATGCATCCGGGCGGTCGCCAACGCGCGTTCCACTTCTGAGGTGCTGAACGGCGCCGGAGTCTGAGGGGTGCTCATGGCCCAAGTCAAGTCGGAGCTTCTCCGTGCTGCGCCTTCGAAGTAGGGATTGACGCGAATACGACGACAAGCTCATAACCGAAACCCGTACTTTGATGGCATTCCCAAGGTCGCGCGTCGCTATAAGTGACATTGTCTCGTAGGCAGGGCGGGGCGCGAGGAGGGTGAGATGGCACCGGTAGTCCAGTCTCAGCGGCGACTGATCATGTTCGTGGATATGGAGAGCTACAGCAGGAATGACGACGTCGGGCAGTTCCATGCGCAAAAAAACTTCCAAAAGGTCATGCGCGAAGCTGCAGATCTCTGTGGACTTGATCGGAGAGGCTGGACGGTTCAGGCGACAGGAGACGGTGAATTCGCCATCTTTCCGCCCGGGACCTCGGAGCCGAGGATCGTTGCCGAACTCGTCCCGGCCATGGACCGGGTCTTGCGTGACCACAATCGTCAAGCCGCAGATCACGCGCGTATCCGCATGCGCGTCGCCATGCATCAAGGGTTGGTGGCTCCGGCCGAGAACGGCTTCGCCGGCAAGGCAGTCGTAACGGCCGCCAGGCTTGTTAACGCCGAGCCGTTGCGCGATGCGCTGGGCTCGTTCCCTGACGCCGCAGTGGCGTTGATCGTATCGGATGCAATCTATCGCGACGTCGTCTCCCAGTCCTACAGCGGTATCCGGCCGGACCGCTTCCGTCGAGTTCTCGTCGAGGTGAAGTCCTTCGTGAGCGAGGCCTGGATATTCGTGCCGGATGAGAACGTCAACTGCTCGCCCATGGTCCCCGCTGTCGATCGTCACAGCGGCACTCGCCGACGTGTCGGGAAGGTCAAGCAGCCGCCGGGAGGTCGGGCCACAGGTAGCAGGTTCGATTTCGGCACCGTGACCAACAACGGGCCCACGGTGTACGGCGACAACGGCCGCGCCTACGGCTTGCATGCGGCGTGGTGCGAGGACGAGGAGGGGGAGTCGTGATTCCCCAGCCTCCCCCCGTAGGCGAGCCGGCACCCGCTGACGGAGGGCCTGGCACGCCACCGGAAGGCGCAGCGCACAAGGCAGAGGACTCGAAGAAGCCGGTTGAGGTGGCGGAACCGGAGAGTAACGAGGGCGATGCGGGCGCAGGCGTGCAAGACACCAAGAGCCGTGAAGAGAACAAGGAGGATGAAAGGCAGTCGGACGCCCAAGCGGAGGGCGATGAGTCCGGCGACTCGGCCGACTTCGTCCAAGCCAACCCAACGCTTCGAGCTTGGCTGCCAGGGCAGGGTAACCATATACGTTTTGACGACGTTCGGAACGATGGGCCAGCCGTATATGGCGATTATGCGCACGTCATCGGAAGCATCATCAACGTGGCGCAGGACGACCGCGTCCGGCTCAGCATCGACCCCGTGAGCCGGATTAAGCTCAAGGTAGCGACCTTGGTCAAGCCCGCGTGCTTCAGGGATCTGACACAACGCCTGCATCGGAGCCCGGTAGCTGGTCTCGCAGGCCCGTCCGGCACCGGGCGATTAACGACAGCCTGCGCTGTGCTCGCGGCTCGCTACGGCGGAGAAAACGTTCGGGAGATCATGCTCACCGAGTCCAGTGACCCCTTGCAGATTCGAAATCATCCCGATCTGCTGCAGAAAGGGCACGGGTATGTCATCCGGCTCGGTCCTAACGCCACTGCCGGGCTCATCCGCGCCTTGGAGCGAACATTCGAGCAACGCGAATCAAGTGCCATCATGGTCCGCGATCTGGACACGCCTGGCGGCGCGCTCCATCACGCGGAGGTGTTTCACCACCTCAGTATCGACCCGATTGCCGTGTTCCGCCGGCACCTCTTCTACAACCTCCACGGTCGCTGCGTCCACAGCGTCAGATGCGGTGACAGAAGGTGCGGGAGCCGCTATGCCCTTCGCCTGCTAAGCAAGGATTTTGTTCGCCGTGGAGTGACGCTTCTACATCGTCCTCGTGAGTGCGCTCAGCAGGCGGAGATGATAGCGACCCGACTGCCGCAAAGCGATGAGGAAATAGCTGCGCTGCTTCCATCCGGAGAAATTCGGCGACGTGTGCGGGCCCGCGCCATCTTGGAGACGGCACCTGTCGATGGCAGCTATCAACACCGCCAGCTCCAGCACCGCCGTGCCCTGCGAGTGACCTATGCGGTGTTCTCCGGCCATCCGATCGCTCACGTGACGGACGCCGCCGGGCTTCTGTTGGAAGGGCTCGACGGGCTCTTCGCTCATTCCAGTATTGGTCGACCGGCGCTGGTGTACAGCTTCCCCGAGCTGCTCGGCGACGATCTTGCCCGGCACTGGGACAGCGAAGAAGAGAAAATAGATAGTTTCAAATCTGGCCTGGCGACCCGCAAGGCGCAGGTCGAGCCGGACATGGTCCGGGCGCTTCTGGACGTCGCCTGGAACGAATTCGACAACAGTCGAGGTGCGCTCATCGGCTGGTTGAACGCGCTGGCCGCTCATCCGGCTGAGGATTTCAAGCACTGCGCGGCGGTTGCTGCCGCCGGATTCGCCCGTCACGACTTCGAACAGGTCTACGACAGCGTGATCGGCAACTGGGCGAAGGACCGGAGGCCGCCACTTCGTCGAGCTGCTGCGGCTGCATTGGTAGCCGTGGCCAACCTTGCCGACTCGGGGCCTCCTGATCGGTTGGCTAGCCATCGGATCAGCAGCCGCGTGAGCGCGGAAATTTCCTCCCTCGCCCGGTCCGGCGCTGCATTTGAGCGCGACACAGCCGCCAAGGCCTGGTCGATGGGCTTCCGGCCTGCGAACCACAACCGCTTGTTACAAGAACTGACCCACGTGGCACGAAACGCCCATGGCTACCTCGGCTATGAGATCACCGGTGCTGTTGCAGGGCTTGCCGGGGATCTCGGTCATGCTCCGATATTGGTGCTGCTCAAGAGGTGGGCACTGAGTGAGGATCTCACCCTGGAGGTCGCAGCCAGCCGCGCGTTCAGTCGATTGATCATGTCGGAGCTCCCCCTCCCGGGTCAGTTTCCCCTGCTCTCCCTGGCTGGCGTATCGCCGCAAGCCTTGGAAGACGTTGTGACCCTCTGGCGCTTGGTCCTGTTGGATCCTGACCATGCCGAGAACGGCTGGCGCCAACTGGGCCACTGGCTCCGGTCCTTCCGGGCCTACGCGCCGACCGCCGAGGCCTTTCAGACCATGCTCCGGAAGCTCGTCCTGGATCCGACGGTGCGGCCGCGATTCACCTACTGGCTGTCGCGAGCTGGTGCGTCATCCCCTTCTACGTCGGCTGCTTGAGATCAGGAGTGCTCATGAACGCACATAACGCGGCTGCTCTAACGAAGACCCCGGCCCGCGGCTGGAGGATATTTCAGGCGTGGCTCATCCGGCTCTGGACAGCAGTGCGCCGCGCTTTCGTCGGACCGGCGCCGTCAGCCCAAGAGCCCGTTCGGGAGAGCGTCAGCCAGCGACGCCGGCTGTCCCAACCCATCGTCGTGTCGGCTCGTGGTTCTGTTTTCACGTTCGAGATCGATGTGCTGCTGACTTGGCGGGCAAGAGAGCTCAGCGAGGAACTGCTGGGCGCCTGGTCACTGCAATTCGCGGATATTGCGCGAAGGGATGTAGAGCGGTGCTGCGTAGAGCTTGCGCGGAATTTTTACCCCCAGCAGGCCAGCGAGTTCGAGTACCGCCTGAACCGTGAACTTTCGCGACGCCACCGCACCTATGAAAGGCGCGGCATCGTGCTCCACTGTCGACCGGAGGTCAGGGTCCGTCTGGACCCGGAGGTACGCCAACAACTCCGCGCGGTCCACTTGCAGCGGATACAGGAGGAAGGCGAACACGAGCTACATCTCCGCCGAGCCCAGCGGACTCACCAGCTGACTCAACGTTGGATCGCGATAATAGATCGGCTGCGCCGCAGTCCTCATGCGCATGCCGCAGCTCATCTGACCGACAAGTCCCTTGCCGACGTCATCGAGCAGTACATCGCGGCAGATGAGAAGTCAAAGCTCGACCTCCTCGCCAGCCGCCTGGACGAGGTTCTCCGACGTAGCGGGAGGGTCGGGCAGCCGTTGGAGGCGCACGAAGCTGACGAGGTCATCAAAATGCTCAACGATGTCCTGACCGACATGCCCGACTTCCTGTCGACCACCTATCGCCCGACCGCAAACGGCGCCAAGCCGCAATGAGCTCAGGTGCAGCCCGTGCGCTCGATCCGGTGGCGGGAAGTGCGGGCCAAGGCGTTACCCTTCGCGATGTCGGCGCTGGCAGCGGTCGATGTATGGCCACTACCCTGGGGCCACGAGCCAGTCGCCATCCGACGGAGTGGTCGATGCTGAAAGGTCTGGCAGCGGACCGGCACGCGCAGGGGGACAGCCGCCGGCTCAACCTCGGCGCGTTGCTGCGCCGCGTCCACCTGACCGGCCCGGTCACGCGCGTCGAGCTGGCCGAGTGGATGGGCATCAACCGCAGCACGGTCATGGCGCTCACCGCGGAACTGGCGGCGGCCGGCCTGGTCCGGGAGGTGGCGGCCGGCGGCAGCGGGCGGGCCGGGCGTCCGTCGCGTGTGGTGCGTCCCGCGTCCGACACCGTCTACGTCCTCGCGTTCGACATCGCGGTGGACCGGCTCGTGGCCGCCCGCGTCGGGCTCGGCGGGGTGATCTCGGCACGGCTGGAGGCGGAGCGGCCGCGGGCCGGCGCCGACCTCGACTCGGTGGTCTCGGTGCTCGCCGACTTCGGGCGGGCGCTGCACCACGCCGCGCCACCCGGGTCGGCGTGCGTGGGCGTCGGCGCCTCCTACTGCGGCATGATCCGGCCGGGGGACGGGATGGTCCGGTTCGGACCGGACATGGGCTGGGTGGACCAGGCGTTCGGCACCGAGCTGGCCGGGCGGCTGGACCTGGGCCTCCCTGTCCTGGTCGGCAACGAGGCGCACCTCGGGGCGCTGGCCGAGCATCAGCGCGGCGCCGGAGTCGGCGTGCAGAACCTCGTCTACCTGCACGGTGACGTGGGTGTCGGCGGCGGGATCATCGTGGGCGGGGAACTGCTCGACGGTGACGGCGGGTACGCCTCCGAGGTCGGGCACATGCTCGTGAACCCGTACCAGGGGCGGGCCTGCGGCTGCGGCTCGCGCGGCTGTCTGGAGGCCGAGGTCGGTGAGCGGGCGCTGCTCGACGTCGCGGGCCGCCCGGCGCACGAGAAGGGGCGCGAGGCGGTCCGCGCGGTGGTCGCCGCCGGCGCTCATGGGGAGCCGGCAGCGCAGGAGGCGCTGCAGCACATCGGTGACTGGCTGGGCATCGGCGTGGCGAACGTGGTCAACCTGTTCAACCCGGGCGTGGTGATCTTCGGGGGCACGCTCAGCGAGGTCTTCCCGGGCTGCGCCGGTCACGTCCGCAGCCGGATCGCCGCCAACGTGCTGCCCATCTCCCGCGACAAGGCCCGCCTGCGCGTGTCCGCGCTCGGCTACGACGCGACCCTGATCGGCGCCGCCGAACTGGGCTTCTCACCCTTGTTCGCCGACCCCCTCGGAGTCCCCGCTCCCAGCTGAGGCCGCGCGTCCAGCCCCCTTGAGCGCGTTGATCTGTGAGTGGGGTTGTCAAGGGGTTTGGTGGTGGGTGGTGATGGTGCGGTAGAGCTGTCGGGCGATGTAGCGCTTGAGGCAGCGGGTGATTTCTCTGGTGGTGCGGCCTTCGGCGTGGCGTCGGGTGATGTAGTCGCGTGTTTCGGGGTGGATGCGTCGGCGGGTCAGGGCGATGGTGTGCAGGGCGCTGTTGAGGGTTCTGTCGCCGCCGCGGTTGAGGCGGTGTCGGTCGGTGCGGCCGCTGGCCACGGGGATGGGGGCGGCGCCGGCGAGGGTGGCGTAGGCGGCTTCTGAGCGGACGCGGCCGGGGTGGGACCAGGCGGTGAGGGCGATCGCGGCGGTGACGGGTCCGACTCCGGGTTGGTCGAGCAGGGGCGGGCACAGTTCGGTGACGAGGGCTCGTAGGCGCTGGTGGTTGTCGGCCAGTGTGGCGTCGAGGATGTGGATGTGCCGGGCGAGGGTGACCAGTTCGCGGCGGCGGGTGTGTTCCTCGCAGGGCAGGGCGGTGGTTTCGGGCAGTTCGAGGGCGGCCAGGCGGGCGATCTGGATGGTGGTGGACAGCCCGCGTAGCGCCTCGCGCAGAGTGTCGTCAGCGGTCAGGATCAACGCTTTGACCAGGTTGACCGCGGCGGTGCGGGCATCGGTGTGGTGCCGGCGGCAGATCAGCAGCAGACGCAGGGCCTCGCGTGGGCCGTCGCTGCGGGGCACGGCGATGCGCTCAGCGGGCAGCGCCAGCACCGTATGGGCGGCGGCGACCGCGTCCAGCTGGTCGGACTTGCCGCCCCGACGACGGGCCGCAGCGGGGGGCTTGGGTGCCTCGCAGACGGGTTCGTCAGCAGCGGTCAGCAGCCGGCACAGCCCTTGCCCGTGTGACCGGGTGCCCTCCACCGCCCACAACCGGCGCCCCTGCGGTGGGGTGTGCGCGACGGCGAAGGCCAACAACCGGCTCAACCCGTCCGGGTCAGTGGACACCGTGACCTGCGCCAACACCCCACCGAGTCGGTCCACCACGGCGGCGGTATGCGTATCGGTGTGAGTATCGACCCCCACCACCACGTCATAGCGATCCGCGACCCGTTCTACGATCCTTCTCATCTCGGATTGTTGCTCCTTTGCCAGCGACGACCGGGACAGTCGGCGTCGGCTCGGGAAGACATCACCTCGGCGGCAAATCTGTGATGGGCCACGTGTGCTCGCACGGGCAGGCTTCTGATCAGGCCAGCAGGGTGGGCCGGGCCGGCGCCGACGATCACCCGGGGACAGGTCTTGCACAAGGCACACCCACACCACAGGCGGCCGGATCAACGAAGAGCCACCCAAGTGATCACCAACGCCGAACCCTAACGGCAATCAGCCGAACCGATCACCACAGACATAGAAGCGTCTTGCACTTCCGGCCCTGACAAAGCGCGCCAAAGGGGCATCCCAGGGGCCGAAACTGCAAGATCGCCGGGGCGGGCCGGGCCGGGGCCGGGCGGGGCGGCGGCGGGTCAGGTCTTGAGGCGGTGGGTCAGCCAAGGGAGCAGGGAAGTGCCCTGGAGGCGCTGGAACGCGCGCACGGTCGGGATGCCGGGTGGCGGGGGCTGGCGGGCGCCGTCGAGGAAGAACCCGGTGAGGCCGGCCAGCACACCGGTCAGGTCGGCCGGGTCGACATTCGCGGTCAGTGGCCGGGCGGCCAGCAGCGCGTCGGGGTCGTGGCCGCCGTACACCTGCACGTTGACGACGGTGAGCAGCGTGTCCAACCAGGCCGGTCCCCGGCAGGCCCAGGGCCAGTCGACCACTGTGACCGATCCGTCCGGGCCGAGCAGCAGGTTGTCGGCGCGCACGTCGACGTGGCAGAGCGTGTCGCCGTCGAGTGCGGCCAGTCCCCGGTCGGCGGCGGCGCACAGTTCGGGCAGGTGGGACCGGGCCCACGGGTCGAGGTCGGCCGGCGGGTCGGACGCGAGGCGCCGCCAGCCGCCGAAGTCGTGTGCGAGCCGCTCGGCGGCGGTGGGGGTGGGCGCGGCGGCCGGCGCCGGGGTGAGCGCGCCGGCCATCGTCTCCAGCGTGGACAGCACGGCGGCCAGCTCGTCGGCCCGCCACGGGGTGACCGGGTGCCGGCCCTCCACGTCGGTGAAGACCAGCGCGATCCAGTCGCCGTCGTCGTAGCTGCCGAGCAGCCGGGGCGCGGGCGTGTCCGGCGGCAGGGCCGTGGCGATCCGGGCCTCGGCGCGGTGCAGGTCGGGACTGCGGTCGTTCTGCGCCGGGCTGACCGCCTTGACGAAGGCCCGGCCACCACCTGCGGTACGGACCCGGTCGGCGGTGCCGGGGGAGAAGCCGCCCGACTGGGACCGCGCCGCCACCACCCGGTCGCCGAGGACGGCCTCGACGCCGTCGCGGACGTGTGCGGGCAGTTCGTGCCAGTGCAGCCGGGTCTTCGTCACCGCTCCACGGTGCGTGCCGCCCGCCGTCCGGGGCAACCGGGTTAACCGTTGCGCGTGTAGTGCAGGACGACCACGCCGGCGTCGAACGGCCGCGCCGAGGTGAGCGTGAGCCGGCGCGGATCGAAGCCGCTGTCGACGAGCTTGATGCCGCTGCCGACGACCACCGGGTTGAGCTTGACCACCAGCTCGTCGATCTCGTCGAGGAGCTGACCGGCGAGCTGCCCGCCGCCGCAGAGCCAGATGTCGCGTCCGGGCCGGGTCTTCAGCTCCCGGACGAGGGCGGCCGGGTCGCCGTCGACGACGTGCACGTCCGGGTAGTCGGCAGGGGGCAGGGAGCGGCTGAACACGTACTGCTCGAGGTGGGCGTACGGGCTTGTCACGCCGAGCTGCAGACCCGGCTCGTAGCTGCCGCGGCCCATCAGCACGGTGTCGAAGCGGCCGTTCGGCGGGGAGTCGATGCCGAGCTGGGCGTGGGCGAACGTGGGCAGCGTCTGGGGCCACTCGGCCACCAGGTGGGGCGCCAGGTCGGGTGTGAGCGGGAGGAAGTCGAACGACCCGTCGGGTGCGGCGATGAAGCCGTCGAGGGTGCTGGCGACGAAGTAGACGAGCTTGCGCAAACCGGCTCCGATGTCCGAGGTGATCCACGACGGCTGTCGTGGTTCGGCGATGAATGTACAACACCTGTCGTGGTTATTGCTAGTGTGTTCGCGTGGCCAGGAATCCGGAACGCCGTACCCTGCTCGCCGACGCCGGCCTGCGGGTGCTCGCCGAGGCGGGCGCGCGCGGGCTGACCCACCGGGCGGTCGACGCCGAGGCGGGCGTGCCCACCGGCACCACCTCGAACTACTTCCCGTCCCGCGCGGCGCTGCTCGCCGGACTGGCCGAACGCATCTTCGACCGGATCGCGCCCGACCCGGCCGTGCTGGCCGACCTCGGCCGCCGCGAGCCGTCGCTCGCGCTGATGACCGACTACCTGCGCGACATCGTCGCCCGCACCACCCGCGAACCGGGCCTCACCCGGGCGCTGTTCGAGCTGCGGCTGGAGGCCGCCCGCCGCCCGGAGCTGCGGGCCGCGCTCGGCGGCGTGCTGCGCCAGGGGTACGCCGACGACGTCGCCCACCACACCGCCGCCGGACTGCCGGGCGGGGCGTACGAGGTGGCGCTGCTGCACTTCGCGGTCGACGGGCTCCTGCTCGACCTGCTCACCACCTCGATCGACGCCGGGTTCGACACCGATCAGGTGGTCTCGGACCTCGTCTCCCGTCTGGTCGGCGAAGCCACCGGTTGAGCCTCCTCGCCGTGCGTTAACCCGGGGCGGCCAGCGGGAACGCTGGCGCGGACGCCCCTGGGAAGGAGCAACGGATGAGGGAACGCACCGGACTGACCATCGGCGTGCTCGGCTCCTACGGCGGTCGCAACCTCGGCGACGAGGCGATCCTCACGGGTCTGCTGGACGATCTGCGCCGCCACGAGCCCCATGCCCGGATCATCGTCTTCTCCCGCAACCCGGCGCACACCGCGCTGGCCCACCCCGAGGTCGAGGCGGTGCCGTGGGAGGGCGTCAGCCGGGTCGACTCGTCCCCGGTGCTCAACCAGCTCGACCTGCTCATCCTCGGCGGCGGCGGGATCCTCTACGACAAGGAGGCCCGGCGCTACCTGCGGGTGGTCCGGGTCGCCCAGGAGCGCGGGCTGCCGCTGATCACGTACGCGGTAGGGGTCGGCCCGCTCACCGACACGCTGGACAGCGGCATGGTGCGCGAGACGCTGGCGCAGGCCGTCGAGGTGACAGTCCGCGACCAGGAGTCCCGGATGGTGCTGGAGGAGGCCGGCCTGGTCAACCCGATCACCGTCACCGCCGACCCGGCGTTCCTGCTCGAACCGGAGGAGTTCCCCCAGCAGTGGCTGCGTGAGGAGGGCGTACCGGCCGGCTCCCGGCTGGTCGGGCTGAGCGTGCGCGAGCCGGGCCGGGCCGCCGAACGGCTCGACGTGGACGGCTACCACCGCCTGCTCGCCCAGATCGGTGACTTCCTGGTGCACCGGATCGACGCGTACGTGCTGTTCGTGCCGATGGAACGCGACGACATCCGGCACTCCCACGGCGTGCTGTCGCACATGACCGCCGCCGATCGGGGCCGGATCCTGCACGGCGACTACCGTCCGGCGCAGATCCTCGGCCTGATGCGCCACTTCGACCTCGCGGTCGGCATGCGCCTGCACTTCCTGATCTTCGCGGCCATGATGGGCACGCCGTTCCTGCCGCTGCCGTACGCCGGAAAGGTCTTCGACCTGGCCCAGCGGCTCGGTGTGCCGGCGCTGCGCGGCGTGGAGCGGGAGGTGGAGGGCCCGTTGCTGGCCGAGGTGGACCGGCTGTGGGACGAGCGGGCGGCCCGGGCCGACGAGACCGCACGCCGGGTCGCTGAGGTCTGCGAGCAGGCGCGCGGCACCTCGCAGGTGACCCGCAGCGTGCTGGACAGCATCCGGGCCCGCACGCTGACGCCGGCGGTGTGAGCCGGGCCGTCAGACCGCCGGGCCGCGCCAGGCGTAGACCCACTCCCGGCCCGGCTGGTCGTCCGACTCCAGCTCGTAGATCTGCGCCTCCGCGAGGCCGTTCGACCCGAGGTGGTGGTGGGTCAGCGGCGGACGGCCGTTGACGTCCAGCTCGACGGTGACGGTCTCGCCGTCGGCCGCGCCGCCCACCAGAGGGATCTGCACCGAGGAAGCCATGCGCCCATCCTGCCCCGGCCGGCCCGCTCGCGCAGGGGATCACGCGGGGCAGCGGACCGTACACACCGCGTACTAGGGTCCGGGGATGGCGCACCCGACGATCGATCCGGCACTCGGTCCGGTCCTCGCCCGCACGGGCGACGAACGGGCGATCCTCGACGCGTTCCTCGACTTCCACCGTGCCAACGTGCTGCGCAAGGCGCGCGGCCTGACCGACGCCGACGCCGCCCGGCGCCTGGTGCCCTCGCTGACCACACTGGCCGGGCTGCTCAAGCACCTGACCCTGGTCGAGGGGAACTGGTTCCGCTGCCTGTTCGCCCCCGAGCCGGGCGACGTCTACGTCACCTCCCAGGCCGACGCCGACGCCAGCTTCACGCTGGGCGCCGGCGAGACGGTCGAGACACTCGCCGCCGCGTACGAGGCGGCCTGCGACCGGTCCCGCCGGGTCGCCGAGCGGTTCGACCTCGACCACGTGGTGCCGCACCCGCAGCTCGGCGAGGTGTCGCTGCGCTGGGTGCTGGTGCACCTGATCGAGGAGACCGCCCGGCACGCCGGGCACGCCGACATCCTGCGCGAGCTGACCGACGGCGAGACCGGCTCGATCTGACGGGTCACTCGCGGGGCAGCAGCCCGTCCGGGTACTCCATCCCGTCGTGGGTGCACGCGGCAGCCGCCACCCGGGCCGCGTACCGGGCCGCGTCGAGGATGCCCGCGCCGCGCAGCCGGGCGGCGATCACCCCGGCCGCGAAGGCGTCCCCGGCGCCGTTGGTGTCCACCACCGGCCCTGGCGGGGTGGCGGCGGGCACGTGCGTCGGCGGCACGCCGGGGGTGTGCACCGTCGCGCCGGCCGCCCCGCCGGTGACCAGCACCGTGCGCGGCGCCAGCTCGGCCGTCTCCTTCGCGGCCCGCTCGCCGAGCCGCGTGTCGCTGACGAAGACCAGGTCCGCGATCCGGGCGAACGGGCGGTGGTAGTCGTTCTCGCCGTCCCAGTCGTGCAGGTCGGTGGAGATCGACGTGGCGGCGCGCAGCACCGCCAGCGAGTCCCGTGCCCAATCCATGATCGACAGGTGGACGTGGGTGGCCTCGGCGACGAGCGCGGCAAGCTCCGCCTCGCCGAACGGCGCCGCACCCGACCAGGGACGCGGGTCGTGCAGCGACATCCGCCGGCCCGCCGGGTCGACCAGGTTCACCGAGCGGCGGGTGCCGGCCGGCGCGTCGGCGAGCGTGGTCCGGATCGAGGTACGCGCCAGCGCCGCCCGCACCACGTCGCCGGCCGGGTCGGCGCCCAGCACGTCGACGAGCGCCACCCGCAGGCCGAGCGCGTGCGCGGCCAGCGCGACCCCGGCGCCGGTGTTGCCGATCCGCAGGTCGATCGGCGGCACCAGCAGCGAGTCGGCGACGGGCGGCGGCAGGGCGGGCACCCGGGCGCGGATGTCCACGCCGAGCCCGCCGATCACGAGAAGGTCGACCATGGCGCCGACGATAGCGGCGTCCGGCGGCCTATCCTGGCTCCCCGGGCGCCGTCTTCCGGCCCCGGGGACGTCGTCGAGGGGGAACAGTGCTGGTCATCCACGGGTTGTGGCTGCCCGGCGCCGGGCTCGCCCTGTGGGCCGAGGACAGCACGCTTCCGGCCCGCGCGCCCCGCCGTCCCGGCCGCGTCCCGCGCGAGCGCCCGCACCCGTTCGCCGCCGGCCACGCCGCGCTCGCCGCCGCGCTCGACGGCATGCCGGGCGAGCCGATCTCCGTCCTGCTGGACCTGCCGACCCGGGCCGGCTCGCCGCTGGACTCGCCGGAACTGGTCCGGGCCACCGTCGGGGAACCGGTCCGCGGCCCGGTCACCCGCGCCGGATGGCGCGCTCCCGCCCTGGGGTACGCCCCGGACGACGCGTACGCGCTGCTGCGCGCCCCGATGCCGGGCCCGGTCGGGGCGAGCCTGCGTCACCTGTGCGAGCTGGCCGGCTTCGCCGCCGACCTGGTCGTACGCGGCCGGCTGCTGCCGGTCGTGCTCGAGGCGTACCCCGGTGGTGGTGGACCCGACAGCGGATCGGCCGCGACCGGCGGGCGGACCTCGGCGCGGCGGTCACCGGCGGCCTCGGGCGCGGGTGTCGCGGGGGCCGGGCGGCGGCTGCGGGCCGTTGGGGTGGACGACGTGGCGACCGGGTGGGCGCTCTGGCGGCCGCTGCTCACCGGCACCGATGCGGGCTGGGCGCGTGACCTGGCGACGGCGTTGCCACCGGCGGCCCGCGCCGCCCGGGAGTGGCGGCCCGAGCCCGGGGATGCACCTGCCGCCGTCGCGGCGGCGTCGGCCGGTGCGGGCGGTCCGACGGGCGGCGCGTGGGCCGGTGCGGGCGGTCCGACGGGCGGCGCGTGGGCCGGTGCGGGCGGTCCGACGGGCGGCGCGTGGGCCGGTGCGGGCGGTCCGACGGGCGGCGCGTGGGCCGGTGCGGGCGGTCCGACGGGCGGCGCGTGGGCCGGTGCGGGCGGTCCGACGGGCGGCGCGTGGGCCGGGCGGGCCGACGACATCGGGGCCGGTGAGCTGGTCGCGGAGGCGCTGGACGCGCTCGTCGACGCCGCCGCCCGGGTGGCGCTGACCGACACCCGGCTGCACCGGGGGATGCGTCCGGTCGGCGCGGTGCCGCGCTGGCTGGCCGCGCTGACCGGCCCGGAGCGCGCCTTCCCGGCCGAGCCGGACGCGCTGGCGACGCTGCGCGACGAGCTGGACGCCTGGCAGCGCGACGCCGCGGGCGGCGCGGTACGGGCCACGTTCCGCCTCGTCGAGCCGGCCGTCGACCCGGTCGCCGAACTGGTCGAGGACGCCGCCTGGCGGGTCGAGTTCGGCCTGCACCCGGCCGACGAGCCGGGGCTCGTGGTGGACGCCGCACACATCTGGCAGCGGCCGGCGCCGGCGCTCGCCGCCCGGGGCGTGGAACCGCAGGAGACGCTTCTCGCCGAGCTGGGCCGGGCCAGCCGGCTGTGGCCCGAGGTGGACGCCGCGCTGCGTACCGCCGCGCCCGAGGGCATGGAGCTGGACGCCGAGGGCGCGCACCGGTTCCTGCGCGAGGGCGCGCCGGTGCTGCACGCGGCCGGGTTCGGGGTGCTGCTGCCGTCGTGGTGGCGGCGTTCCTCGTCGCGGCTGGGGGCGCGGTTGCGGGCACGCAGCCGTACCGCCCCGGGCGCTGTCGCCACCACCGCCGGGAAGCTGGGGCTGGACGCGCTCGTCGACTACCGCTGGGAGCTGGCGCTCGGCGACGAGCCGCTGACCGCCGAGGAACTGGCGTCGCTGGCCGACCTGAAGTCGCCGCTGGTCCGGCTGCGCGGCCGGTGGGTCGAGCTGGACCCGCAGCGGCTGGAGGCCGGGCTGAAGCTGCTGCGCTCCTCCGGTGAGCTGACAGTGGCCGACCTGCTGCGGATGGGACTGTCCGGTGACGACCGGGCCGGTGAGCTGCCGGTGCTGGACGTGGTCGCCGACGGCGCACTCGGCGAACTGCTGGCAGGTGAGGCGGAACGGCGTCTCACCCCGGCCGACCCGCCGCCGGGCTTCAGCGGGACGCTGCGGCCGTACCAGCGGCGCGGGCTGGCCTGGCTGGCGTTCCTCCAGTCGCTCGGACTCGGCGGGATCCTCGCCGACGACATGGGCCTCGGTAAGACCGTGCAGCTGCTCGCGCTGCTCGCCGGTGACCCGCCGGAGGCCGGGCCCACACTGCTGGTCTGTCCGATGTCGCTCGTCGGCAACTGGCAGCGGGAGGCCGCGAAGTTCGCGCCGGCGCTGCGCGTGCACGTGCACCACGGCGCCGAGCGCACCCGGGGCGAGGGCTTCGCCGCCGCGGTGGGCGAGGCGGACCTGGTGCTCACCACGTACTCGGTGGCCGCCCGGGACGCGTTCGAGCTGGCAGGCGTCGACTGGCACCGGGTGGTGGTGGACGAGGCGCAGGCGATCAAGAACGCCGCGACCCGCCAGGCCGAGGCGGTCCGGTCGCTGCCCGCGCGGCACCGGGTCGCGGTCACCGGTACGCCCGTGGAGAACCGGCTCGCCGACCTCTGGTCGATCATGCAGTTCGCGAATCCGGGGCTGCTCGGACCGGCCGCGACGTTCCGCAAGCGCTTCGCCGAGCCGATCGAGCGGCACGGCGACGCCGAGGTGGCCGAGCGGCTGCGCCGGATCACCGGCCCGTTCGTGCTGCGCCGCCTCAAGACCGACCCGTCGATCATCACCGACCTGCCGGAGAAGCTGGAGATGGAGGTGGTCTGCAACCTCACCGCCGAGCAGGCCGCGCTCTACCGCGCAGTGGTCGACGACATGATGGCGAAGATCGAGTCCAGCGACGGGATCGAGCGGCGCGGACTGGTGCTCGCCACCATGACCCGGCTCAAGCAGGTCTGCAACCATCCCGCCCAGCTGCTGCACGACGGCTCCGCGCTGGACGGCCGATCCGGCAAGCTGGAACGCCTCGACGAGATCGTCGACGAGGTGCTCGCGGCGGAGGAGAAGGCGCTGCTGTTCACCCAGTACGCCGAGTTCGGCGGCATGCTGCGCGGGCACCTGTCGGCGCGTACCGGCCGGGAGGTGCTGCTGTTGCACGGCGGCGTCGGCAAGGCCGAACGGGACGCCATGGTGACCCGGTTCCAGACGCCGCAGGGTCCGCCGCTGTTCGTCCTGTCGCTCAAGGCCGGCGGCACCGGGCTCACCCTGACCGCCGCCAACCACGTGGTGCACGTGGACCGGTGGTGGAACCCCGCCGTCGAGGACCAGGCCACCGACCGGGCGTTCCGGATCGGACAGCGCCGCCGCGTGCAGGTACGCAAGTTCGTCTGCGCCGGCACGGTCGAGGAGAAGGTGGCCGCGATGATCGCCGACAAGCGCAGCCTGGCCCGGTCGGTGGTGGGCAGCGGCGAGCAGTGGGTCACCGAGCTGTCCACGGACACGCTGCGCGACCTGTTCCGGCTGGAGTCCGGGTCGGTGGTCGAGTGAGCCCCGGGTTTGACGACTACGGTCCGCCGGTGCGCGTCGAGGGTGGCCTGCGGGCGCGCAGCACCCGGGGCGCGATCGGGCAGTCCTGGTGGTCCCGGCGGTTCGTCGAGGTGCTGGAGTCGTTCGCGCTCGGCTCCCGGCTCACCCGCGGCCGGGCGTACGCGCGGCGGGGGCAGGTGCTCCGGCTGGACGTGTCGCCGGGGACTGTCACCGCCGAGGTGCAGGGATCCCGGCCGCGGCCCTACCCGGTGCGGATCGGGCTGGCCGCGTACCCGGAGGAGACGTGGCGGCGGATCGAGGCCGAACTGGCCGGGCAGGCGTTCTTCAGCGCCCGGCTGCTCGCCGGTGACCTGCCGGCCGAACTGGAGGAACTGTTCGCCGAGGCGGGCGCGCCGCTGTTCCCGGCCGCGATCGGCGAGCTGGACCAGCGCTGCGGCTGCCCTGACTTCGCGGTGCCGTGCAAACATCTGGCGGCCACGTTCTACTTGCTCGCCGAGGCGTTCGACGCCGACCCGTTCCACCTGCTGCACTGGCGCGGCCGGTCCCGCGCCGAACTGCTCGACCGGCTGCGTACGCTGCGCGGCGCCGACGCCGGCAGCTCAGGTGGAACCGGCGGTGCCGGCGGAGCCGGTGGTGCGAGCGGGGCCGGTGGTGCGGGCGGAGCCGGTGGCGCGGGCGGAAACGGCGGTGCGGGCGCGGAGCCGGGCCCGGGTGCCGGGCCGGAGTCGGGCGCCGGGCCGGAGCCGGCCGGGACGACCGGTGTGCCGGTGGTCGGCGCGGCGCGGGCCCTGGCCGGGTTGCCGCCGGTCGAGGCGGAAGCCGAACCGGACCGGTTCTGGCTGTCACCGGTGCCGCTGCCGGACCGGCCGCCCACGCTCGCCACCGGCTCGGAGCTGCTGTTGCGCCAGCTCGGTTCACCCGGTGCCATGATCGGTGGGCCGGGCCTGGCCGAGCGGCTGCGCCGGGCGTACCGGGAGTTCGGTCGCGGCGAAGCCGCGTCCCCCAGGGAGTTCAGCCGCGGCGAGGCCGCAGGCGAGCGTTAATAAGGGGCCCTTCCTCTACCGGAAGCGTTAATAAGGGGCCCTTCCTCTACCGGAAGCGTTAATAAGGGGCCCTTCCTTGCACCTAAAGGAGGCGGCGGCGGAAGCGCCACATCACTGCGGCGTTGGCGACGAGCACCACCGCGCAGATCGCCCCGGCGAGCCGTCCGACGAGCACTGTCATCGCCGGCAGCGACGCCCACAGCACGATCGTCAACAGCATCATGTACCGGCCCCGGCGGCCCTTGATCCGGTTGTCCAACCGGGCGAAGAAGCGTGGATCACTCTCCCGCAGATGACGGGTGATCTGTTCGAACCTGCGCTGATCCTCTTGGCTGAGCATGGCGGTGCCCTTCCCCTCACGGCTTCAGCGGTTCGGCGGCATACCCGGATCGGAGGCCGGTCACGCGCCGCCGCTGCTGCTGTTTCGCCGGACCGGACAGGCGGAACGAGGTTCTCAGCGCAGGCTTATCCGTACCTTAATTTTCGGTGAGGCGATGAACGCCCCCGGCGGCGTCGCCGCTGTGCGAAACCTCGCATCCGGGCAGTGCGCGTCCGGGTCGGCCCTGCTCCGGACGCCGCCGCGCCCCCGCCGCCGCGACGGGCCCTCCGCGGCGGGCCTGAGCACCGTCTTAAGTGCGCTCACGAGCGCGTTCGGCGCGCCTTGAGCGGCCGGGACGGCATGGCTACTTTCCCGTAGGCAACTTCTCCGGCAACCGTCGCCGCCCCTGCGCCACCCCGACCCCCATCGGGTGGCAGGCGTGCCGGCGCTCGAAGAAAACGGGATAGGTACATGGCCGACCTGAACGTGCCACCGCGTCGACCCCGGGACGACAGCGGCTGGGACGGATACCAGCACCCCCATCCGGACGGGTACCGCGACCCGCACGCGCCGCACCCCGGCGCCCACCCCGCCCAGGGCCCGCAGTGGGTCGGGCCGAACGGCTTCGCCCCCGCCGCGCCGGCCCCCGCCGGCTACCCCCAGTCCGGCGGTTACGCCCAGCCCGCCGGCGGGTACGGCCCGCCGCCCGGTGGCGGACTGCCCGACCTGGACGACGACGGCGACGAGGCCCCGAAGCGGGGCCGGCGCCGGGCGCTGGCCACCCTCGGCGGTGCCGTGGTGGTCGCCGGTGGCGCCGCCCTGGCCATGTCCCCGCAGGTGCGCGGCCTGTTCAGTGACGCGCCGGCCGGTGACGCCACCGGTACGGTGACCACCGACGGCAACGCGGCCCGGCCCAGCGGCCAGCAGCCCAGCACGGTACGGACCTACACCGAGCAGAACGAGAGCTACATGGGCTCCCGGGCCGGCGAGGCGCTCAAGCGCAACGCGCCGTCCGGTGGCCGGCTCTACGGCAGCCCGGCCGCCGCCGCCGAGGCGACCAAGGTGACTGTGAAGACGGTCCTCGCCAAGGACCCGATCCGGCACCTCGCCACCCGCACCACGTTCGCCGCCACCCCGAAGGTGATGGCCGACATCAAGCGGCTCGGCATCGACGACTGGCTGCGCCAGCAGCTCGAACCGGAGAAGATCGCCCCGACGAAGGCCGAGCTGAAGCTGGCCGAGCTGCAGTCGCTCAAGCTCAGCCCGACGCAGCTGCGCGACCAGCGCGAGCAGCTCAACGAGAAGGGCGTCGACCCGGCCCGGGAGACGGTGGACGCCACCATCGCCCGGCAGATCTGGTCGGACCGGCAGCTCTTCGAGGTGATGGTCGACTTCTGGAACGACTTCCTGCACGTCGCCGCCGACTTCGACGGCGGGGAGAACTACCGCAACGCGTTCGACCGGGACGTCATCCGCAAGCACGCGTTGGGCAGCTACCCGGAGATGCTCGTCGCCGCGAACAAGCACCCGGCGCTGCTGCTCTACCTGAACCAGGTCGACTCGCGTAAGGACGCGGTCAACGAGAACCTGGCCCGGGAGAACCTGGAGCTGTACTCGGTCGGCGTCGACGGCGGCTACACCGAGAAGGACGTCCGCCAGGCCGCGCTGCTCCAGACCGGACGCGGTGTCGCCGACGGCAAGTACAAGTTCTTCGCCGAGCGGCACTACCTCGGCAAGGTGAAGATCCTCGGGTTCAGCCACGCCAACAACTCCGACGACCCGGTGGCCGCCGACAAGGTCATCGACTCGTACATCCGCTACATCGCGATGCACCCGTCGACCGCCCGGTACGTGGCACAGAACCTCGCCACCCGGTTCGTCTCCGACACCCCGCCGAAGTCCGTGGTGGACCGGCTCGCGAAGGCGTACACCACGAACAAGGGGCAGATCCGGCCGGTGCTGGCGACGCTGTTCAGCTCCTCGGAGTTCTGGGCGGCGATCGGCCAGAAGGTACGCCGCCCGATGGAGTACCTGGTCGCCACGTACCGGGTGCTCGGTGTCTCGCCGGACGCGGCCCCCGGCTTCACCGGCGACAACCGGCGCACCCCGTTCGCGCAGGGCCTGCGGCAGATCCAGGACAAGATGCGCGAACTCGGCCAGTACCCGATGGGCAAGCCCACCCCGGACGGCTACGCCGACGTCTACCTGGCCTGGACCTCGGCCGGGACGATGATCGACGGCTGGAACGAGGCCGGTGACCTGATCGGCGGCTGGCGCAAGCAGTTCACTTTCATCAAGCCGGAGAAGCTGGTCGCGAAGCCGCCGGCCACCGCCGGGGCGTACGTGGACGCGCTGGCTCAGCGGCTGGTGCAGCAGAAGCTCAGCGCCAAGGAGAAGAAGCTCGTGCTCGCCGTGGCCGGTGTGGCCGAGAGCGCCAAGGTCGACGCCACCTTCAACGGGGCCATCGCCGCTGTCGCGCGGACGATCCTCGCGTCCCCCCAGCACCACCTCCGGTGAGGCATTCGATGGAGATGACCGTGAACCCGTACCCCCTGCACCCCGAGTGCCCCGACCTGCGGCGGCTGGCCGACAACCCGGCCGAGGCGCTGCTGCGCGCGGAGGCGGACATCGTCGCGGCCGAGAACGCGGCCGAGACCGACCGGTACCGCCGGCTGGAGGAGATCGAGGAGGCGCAGCAGGACGGCCGGGGTGTCACCCGGCGTACCTTCGTCGCCGGCGCCGCCGCGACCGCGACCGCGCTCGCGACGGCGCAGTTCGTCACCACCTCGGCGTCGTTCGCCGCGACCAAGACCGGCACGCTGATCCACGTCTTCCTCTACGGCGGGCTGGACGGGCTGAGCCTTGTCGCACCGGCCGACGACCCGGTGCTCGCCAAGGCGCGCCCCGACCTGCTGCTCGGTGACGACTCGCTGGCGCTGGCCCGCGGCTTCAAGCTGACGAGCGCGTTCGCGCCGCTGGAGAAGTGGCTCAAGGCCGGGCAGCTCGGCTTCGTGCCGGCCGTGTCGGACCCGCGGCTGTCCCGCAGCCACTTCCAGGCCGCCGACGCCTGCAACCTGGGCGGCCTGCCCGGCGAGACCGGCGGCCGAGGCTGGCTGGACAGCCTGGTCGACTCGCTCGGCAAGGGCACCGCGTTCCGCAGCGTCGGCATCGGCAGCACGCTGCCCCGCTCGCTCGTCGGCGTGAACGGCGCGATCTCCCTCAACAGCGTCGGCGACCTGCGGCTCAACGGCGACGACAAGTTCCGGGCGGCCACCGAGAAGGCGATCCGCGGCCTGTTCACCGGCATCAACCACCCGGTCGAGGAGGCGGTGCAGGAGGGGATGGGCGCGCTGGCCACCGCGCAGAAGCTCGCCGCCAAGCCGTACGCCGCCGCCGAGGGCGTCGAGTACCAGGGCGTCGGGAACGCGTTCAAGCAGCTCGCCCAGCTCATCAAGGGCGGCGCGAACGTGCGGGTGGCGACGGTCGGCATGGGCGGCTACGACACCCACGAGAACCAGGGCACCCGCGAGGGCGGCCAGCTCTGGCGGCGGCTCAACGAACTGGCGAACGCGATGGCCGCGTTCTTCACCGACCTGGGCGACCGGTCGGCGGACGTGACCATCATGGTGTCCAGCGAGTTCGGCCGGCGGGTCGGCTCGAACGGCGGCGGCACCGACCACGGGCACGGCGGTGTGGTCACCGTGCTGTCCGGCCGCAAGCTGGCCGGTTCGCTGCTCGGCACCTGGAACGGACTGGACAAGCTGGACAGCGGCGACGTGCCGGAGTACAACAACATGTTCAACGTCTACGGATCGGTCGCGCAGGGACGCTTCGGCCTGACCACCGCCCAGGTGGACAAGGTCTTCCCCCGGCAGAAGTTCACCCCGGTCAAGATCTACGCGTGACGTACCAGGACACCCGCGCCGCCGGCCGCCGTACCGGGCATCCCGCCCCGTACGGCGGCCGTCCGGCTGCCCCCGTACCCCCGGGTCGTCCGCGCCGCGGACCCGGCGGCCGGCGTGCGCTGGCCGCGCTCTTCTGGCTGGGCCTGGTCGCCGCGGTCCTGCCGTGGTGGCTGGACACCCCGGCCGGATCGCTCGCCGACACCGCCGACCTGCTCACCGCCGGTGGCCGGATCACCGGGCTGCTCGCCGGCTACCTGTTGCTGGTCCAGGTGCTGATGATGAGCCGGCTCGGCGTGCTGGAACGCGCGCTCGGCGGCGAGCGGATCTCCCGGCTGCACCGGGACCTCGGCGCGACGCTGCTGGTGGCGGTGCTCGCGCACATGTCGCTGCTGGTGGTCGGCTACTCCCGCCAGGAACGCAAGACGGTGCTCGGCGAGGTCGGCGCGCTGCTGACCGACTACGAGGACATGGTCTCCGCGTTCGTCGCCGCGGGCATCCTGGTCGCTGTCGCGTTCACCGCGGTACGCGCGGTGCGCCGCCGCCTGCCGTACGAGCTGTGGCACCTGCTGCACGCCGCCAGCTACCTCACGCTGCTGCTCGGGTACGCGCACCAGTTCAGCAACGGCGCGCAGCTCTACGAACCAGGTCCGGTGCGTACCGGCTGGATCGCCGCGTACCTGCTGGTGGTGGCCGCGCTGGTGTGGGGCCGGATGCTCGCGCCGCTGGTGTTCAACCTGCGGCACCGGCTGCGCGTCGCCGACGTGGTGGCGGAGAGCCCGGACACCGTCTCGGTCTACCTGACCGGGCAACGGCTCAACCAGATCGACCTGCTCGGCGGCCAGTTCTTCCGCTGGCGCTTCCTCAACCCCGGCTGCTGGTGGCAGTCGCACCCGTTCTCCGTCTCCGCCGCCGCCAACGACAGGTGGCTGCGGATCACCGTCAAGGTCGTCGGCGGGTACACCGCCGAGCTGCGCGACCTCACGCCCGGCACCCGGGTCTGGGCGCAGGGCCCCTCCGGTACGTTCACCGCCGCGCACCGCACCCGGGAACGGGCGCTGCTCATCGCCGGGGGCAGCGGCATCGCGCCGCTGCGGGCGATGCTGGAGGAGCTGCCGCCCGGCGCGGCGCTGATCTACCGGGCGCGTACCCCCGCCGACGTGCTGCTGCACCAGGAGCTGGACTGGCTCGCGCAGGCCCGGCAGACCTCCGTCTGGTACGTCGTCGGCCGCCGCGACGACCCCGGCCCCCGCCAGGTGATGAACCCCGAGGGCCTGCGCCGGCTCGTGCCCGACCTGACCCGCCGCGACGTCTACCTGTGCGGCCCCGGCGGTCTGGTCGACGAGGCAGTCGCCGCGCTGCGTGCGGCAGGCGTGCCCCGTCGCCAGATCCACCTGACCGCGTTCGAGCTGTAGGAGAGGCACCGCCCATGCGTCGCGCGCTGCTCGCGATCACCGGCCTGGCCGCCGGCACCACCGCACTGGTGGTGCTCAAGGGCGCGCCGGGCGCCGGGCAGGCCGGAGCGGATGTACCGGCCGCGCTGGCCCCGGTCGCCCCGGGCGGCTCCGCCGCGCCCGAGCCGCCGTCGCCCACCGGCTCCGCGCCCGGCGTCACCCCGTCGCCGCGTGCCTCGTCGAAGCCCACCCCGAAGCCGTCCGCCGACCGCAGCGCGGCCAGCCGCGGTGGCACCCGCACGCGCACCACACCGGCCGCACCGCGGACCACCACCAGCGCGCCCAAGGCCACCACCCGCACGGTGACCGGGCCGTCGGTCACCTATGAGTACGGCTCGCTCCAGGTCCGGATCACGCTCAGTGGAAGCCGGATCGTCGACGCCACGGCGATCGGGCTGCCGCTGGGCGGGCAGTCCGGGCAGCGCAGCGACGACGTGCAGGCCCGCTACAGCGGCACCTCCGGCGAGGTCGTGGCCCGGCAGAGCGCCAACCTGAGCACCGTGTCCGGAGCCACCTACACCAGCACCGCGTACAAGCGGTCGTTGCAGGCCGCGCTGGACAAGGCGTGACCGTGCCGGCTCATGCCGGTGCCGGTGCCGGTGCCGTCGGTCCCGGTCCGTCCGCCCGGCGCGGCCTTCGCCGGGTCGAACACATCATGGGTACGGCGATCAGCCTCGACCTGGCCGACGACCTGCCGGGGGAGGCCCTGCACGAGCTGGCCGAGGACACGTTCGGCTGGCTGCGCGAGGTGGACGCGCGGTTCAGCACGTACCGCGACGACAGCGAGGTGTGCCGGATCGACCGGGGCGACCTGCGGGTCGCCGACGCCTCCGCCGACCTGCGGGCCGTGCTGGCCGCCTGCGCCGACCTGTGGACCGTCACCGACGGGTTCTTCGACGCGTACGCGACCGGTCGCCTCGACCCGTCCGGCTACGTGAAGGGCTGGGCGGCGCAGGTCGCCTCGGACCGGCTGGTGGCCGCGGGCGCGCCGAACCACTGCGTGAACGCGGGCGGCGACGTGCGCGTACGCGGCCGCGACGCGGCCGGCGAGCCGTGGCGGATCGGGGTGCGGCATCCGTGGGACGCGGCGGCGACCTGTCTGGTGCTGACCGGCACCGACATGGCGGTCGCCACCTCCGGCGTGTACGAGCGCGGCCACCACGTGCTCGACCCGCGCCGGGGCGTACCGGCGACGGGTTTGCGCTCGGTGACTGTGGTGGGGCCGGACCTGGGCGTGGCCGACGCGTATGCGACAGCGGCGGTGGCGATGGGCGCATCGGGCCTGGCCTGGCTGGACCGCCTAGCGTCCCCGTGGCAGCACGCCGTGGTCACGGACGAGGCCCACCAACACCACTCCCGAACCCTCCCCACCCTGCCCTGACCGCCGCCTCCCGCCCCCGCCGGTGCGTTTGCGTGCTGCCCTTCCCTCCGCCCGCCCTTGGTGCGGTGACCAAGGAGTTTGTGTCCTCCAGAGCGTCCTGGGCGGACGCAAACTCCTTGATCAACCGGCGGTGGGCTGGTGGGGGAGGAAGGGAGAGGGGGGGAGGGAAGGGTGCAGGCGGGGTCAGCGGAGGGGGCGGTGGAGGATGGCGGGGCGGGAGCCGGTGGGGCGAGGACGGCCGGGGCGCACGCCCAGCGGTCGGGTGAAGGCCCACGGGTGCAGGCGGCGGCGGGGCCGCGCCGGCTCGGTACCGCCGGTGTGGCGGGCAGCGTCGTCCCTGGACATGGTCAAACCCCCGCTCTGGCGCGGACGCGCCCTCGCCAGGAACAACGAGCCCGGTGCCGGGGAGGTCGCTGTCGGCCACCCGTCCGGGTCACCGGACCCGCTGTGACCAGGGAGAACGCTCGGCGTCGGAGCACGCGTTGCGGAAGCACCGGCCGGGTGCTGGGAGGTCAGCGGCCGCGGCGGGGCAGCGGGAGATGACCGGGGAACAGGTCGGCGCCGAGCGTCACCCCGGCCGCCCGTAACGCGGCGATCAGCGCGTTCTGCACCAGGTACGAGTCGGGTAGCTGCCACCGGGCCTGCTCGGGCGCGACCACCCAGCGCACCGTCCCCTCGGGCAGCCGGGTCGGTGGCGCGGGGATCCACGAGCCGGGTCCGTGGCGTACCACGTGGAAGCAGTGCTCCAGCTCGGGCCGCAGCGGGTCGCCGGGGCGTACCAGGAACATCCAACGGCCGGTCGGGGTGACCAGCGCAGGGCCGCGTACGCCGAACCCGGCGGGGTGGGTGGCGACCGCTTCCAGGACCTGCCGGCCCAGGTGGGTGGCGACCTCCAGGACGTCGAAGGCGCGGCCGGTGGGCAGCAGGATGCCGTGCGGGCGGTTACGCCACCAGGTGGCCACCCGGGCCGGGTCGGCGCTGGCGGCGTGTTCCCAGTCCTCAAGCGCCGGGTGGCAGCCCACTGTGGGACAGCCGGCCCGCCCGCAGACGAAGCGGCTGTTCGCCAGGCAGGCGCCGGGGGTGACCGGCCAGCCGTGCAGCGCGTACCGCACCGCGACGCGGCGCAGCCGGACCCGCTCCAGCGGCGAGAGGTGAGCGACGCGCGGTCGGACGTTCCTCCACATGTCTGTCGTCCCCTCTGGTCCCGCCGAACCGTCCACAAGCCACACGTCGAAAGCCGTCACTGCCGTAACCCACGCTCGTTGAGGTGACTAACGGTCGGTGCAACTTGCACGAAAACTACGAGAACTGGCTGGACGGTGGACGCACAACCTGTGCGATCGGCGCGAGCCTGAGGGACGTGGGGGGACCGGCCGGCGCCGTGAGGGGGAGGGAGCGGGAATGGACGAACTGCCCATAGGCCGGCGGGTGGCGTACTGGCGGAGCCGCCGCAAGATGTCCCAGCAGGTCTTCGCCGACCGGCTCGGCAAGTCCAAGAGCTGGGTGGACAAGGTGGAGCGCGGCGTCCGCCGGCTGGACAAGTTCTCCGTGCTCTACGAGATCGCCGACATCCTCCAGATCGACGTGCAGTTGCTGCACGGCAAGGACCCGGAGCGGCGTACCGACGCGCTCAACTGCATCGACCAGGTCGAGGTGGAGGAGATCCGCACCGCCCTGGAGCGGTACGACTCGATGAGCGCCTACTTCGACGCGGCGCCCTACCCTCCGCCGCTGGCCGACATGCGCAAGGCGGTGAACCACGCCTGGCTCACCTACCAGTACGGCCGCTACGGCATGCTCACCCGCGCGCTGCCCAAGCTGCTGCGCGACGCCCAGGCGGCGGACGCCGGCTACGCCGCCGGTGACCAGGTACGCGAGGCCGCCCACCTGCTCGGGCAGGTCTACCAGATCGCCTCCTCGGTGCTGCGCAAGCTCGGCGAGTGCGACCTCGCCTGGCTCGCCGCCGACCGGTCGATGGCGGTGGCCCAGCGGGCCGACGACCCGCTGCTGGCCGGCATCGCCACCACGCGCGTCTGCAACGCGCTCGTCGCGATGGGCCGCCCCCGCCCGGCGCTGGAGCTGAACGTCCGCATCGCGGGGCGGCTCGCGCCCGGCGGCGACAACGACGTCCGGCCGGAACGGCTCTCCGTGTACGGGATGCTGCTGCTCCAGGGCGCGATGGCCGCCGCCCGGATCGGTGACTCGGCGACAGTGGACGACCTGCTCGCCGGCGCGGGTGAGGCGGCCACCATGCTCGGCGGCGACCACAACCACTACTGGACCTCCTTCGGCCCGACCAACCTGGAGCTGCACCGCGCGGCGGCGGCGGTCGAGCTGGGCGACGGCGGCCGGGCGGTGGAGACCCACATGCGGCTGTCCGAGCCGGCGTTCAACGCGCTGCTGCCGGAGCGGCGCGCGCACCACCTGCTCGACCTGGCCCGCGGCTACTCCCAGATCGGTGACGTCGCCAACGCCGGGGACATGCTGCTGCGCGGTGACCGGCTCGCGCCCTCCGAGATCCGGTGCCGGCCGATAGCGCACGAATTGATGTCCGAGATTCTCCGTCGCACACGTGGTGCGCCGCCTCCGCCGATCGCGGAGTTGGCTGAACACATGGGAGTCGGAGTATGAGCGGTCCGAAGACCGCCAACGGGCACCGGCGGGTGCTCTACGTCATCGCCTGCGGTTCGCCGCTGGCCCGTCACGTCGGCCGGCTGGTCGACCTCGCCCAGCGGGAGGACTGGACGGTCTGCGTGGTCACCACGCCGGACGGCGCGAAGTTCGTCGACCGGACGGAGCTGGCCCGGCAAACCGGCCACCCGGTCCGTACGCACTACAAGAACCCGGGTGACCCGGACGTGCTGCCCCCCGCCGACGCCATGCTGGTGTGCCCGGCCACCGTCAACACGATCAACAAGTGGGCGGTCGGCATCACGGACACCCTGGCGCTGGGCCTGCTGATCGAGGCGCAGGGGATGGGGGTGCCGATCGCTGCCGTCCCGTACACGAACGAGGCGATGGCCGCGCACCCGGCGTTCCGGGCCAGCCTGGACCGGCTCGTGCAGTGGGGCGTCCGGATGGTCTTCGGCGACCACGTCGTACGCCTGCACCCGCCCGGCACGGGGGACCGGCGCGCGGACGCCTTCCCCTGGGACGCCGGCCTGGCCGCCCTGCGCGGCGCGGCCCGGCCGGTCGCCCCGGTCGGCTGAGAGGCGCGGTGGGCACGGCCCTCGGCAGACGCCGGGGGCCGCGCCCGGCGACGGTCGGCGTGTACCGGCCCGGACGCCGGTAAGCTGGCCGCCCGTGAGCACAACCGGATCGCCGCACACCGTCGCCGACGTGGTGGCCGCCCTGGACCGCCGTTACCCGCCCGCGTGGGCCGAGGAGTGGGACCGGGTCGGCCTGGTGCTGGGCGAGCCCGACCACCCGGTACGCCGGGTCGCCTGCGTGGTGGACGTGGTCCCGGAGACCGTGGACGAGGCGCTCGACGCCGGCGCGGACATGATCGTCGCGCACCACCCGCTGCTGCTGCGTGGCGTCTCCTCGGTGGCCGCCACCACGTACAAGGGCCGGATCGTGCACCGGTTGATCAAGGCGGACGTCGCGCTGCACGTGGCGCACACCAACGCCGACGTGGCCGACCCGGGGGTCTCCGACGCGCTCGCCGCCCGGTTCGGGCTCACCGGGCTGCGTCCGCTGCACCCGCCCCGCCCCGGCTCGCCCGCCGCCGGGCCCGGCCGGGGCATCGGCCGCATCGGCGAGCTGCCCACCCCGATGACGCTCGCCGAGCTGACCCGGCTGGCCGCCGCCGTGCTCCCGGTCACCGCCTGGGGAGTTCGCGCCGCCGGGGATCCCGGGCGTATGGTTCGTACCCTCGCCGTCAGCGGCGGCTCGGGGGACGGCTTCCTCGCCGAGGCGACCGCGGCCGGGGTGGACGCGTTCCTCACCGCGGACCTGCGCCACCACCCGGCCGGGGAACACCTCGCCGCCGGTGGCCCGGCGCTGCTGGACGCCGCCCACTGGGCGACGGAGCGACCCTGGCTGGACGACCTGGCCGCCTACCTGGCCGCCGAGCTGGACGTCGAGACCGTGGTGTCCGACCTGGACACCGACCCGTGGACCGTGCACGCCGCCGCGCCCCGGCCGGACGACAAGGAGCCCCGACGTGAAGGCTGACCCGAAGGTGCAGCGCCGCCTGCTCGACCTCCAGGCGATCGACACCGCGCTGGCCCAGCTCGCGCACCGCCGCCGCACCCTGCCGGAGCGCGCCGAGCTGGAGGCCCTCGCGCGTGAGCTGTCCGCGCTGGAGGACGAGCGGGTCCGCGCCCAGGTGGCAGTCGACGACCTGGACCGGGACATCGCCCGGATCGAGAAGGACGTCGACCAGGTGCGGGCGCGCAAGAGCAAGGACGAGGCCCGGCTGGCCTCGGGCAGCGGCCCGGCCCGCGAGCTGGAGGCGATCCAGCACGAGCTGGTCTCGCTGAACCGCCGGCAGAGCGACCTGGAGGACGCCGAGCTGGAGCTGATGGAGCAGCGGGAGACCGCGCAGGGTGTGCTCGACGGCATCGAGAGCCGGCTCGCCGAGGCCCGTGAGCGCCGCGCCGCGACCGAGCAGCGCCGCGACGAGACCCTGGCGGAGATCGCCAAGGAGGAGGAGTTCAAGCGCACCTCCCGCCAGCCGCTCGCCGGTGACCTCCCGGCGGACCTGATCGGCCTCTACGACAAGATCCGCGAGGACACCGGCATGGGCGCCGCGCTGCTCACCGGTGGCCGCTGCGGCGGCTGCCGGCTGGAGCTGTCCGGCGCCGACCTGGCCCGTATCCGCAAGGCCGACCCGGACGACGTGGTCCGTTGCGAGGAGTGCCGGCGGATCATGGTCCGGACCAACGAGTCGGGACTGTAGCCGTCGTGGCGGCGCGCGCGGTCGTGATCGAGGCCGACGGCGGCTCCCGGGGCAATCCCGGCCCGGCCGGCTACGGCGCCGTGGTCCGCGACCCGGAGACCGGTGAGGTGCTGGCCGAACGGTCCGAGTCGATCGGTACGGCGACGAACAACGTGGCCGAGTACCGGGGCCTGATCGCCGGGCTGGAGGCCGCCGCCGAGCTGGGCGCGGCCGAGGTCGAGGCGCGGATGGACTCCAAGCTGGTGGTCGAGCAGATGTGCGGCCGCTGGCAGATCAAGCACCCCGGGCTGCGTCCGCTCGCCGCCCAGGCGGCCGGGCTGGTCAGCCGGTTCGCCGCCGTACGATTCACCTGGGTGCCCCGGGAGCGCAACCGGCACGCCGACGCGCTCGCCAACGCGGCGATGGACGCCGCCGCGTCCGGCGCCGCACCGGCAGCGGCGGCGGCCGAGGCGCGGGAGGCGACTGTCGTGCGCGCCACCGGCACCGACCCGGCCACCACGCCCGCCTCCTGGGAGCCGCGCCCGACCGAGGAGGCCACCCGGCTGATCCTGGTGCGGCACGGCGAGACCGAGCGCACCGTGCAGAAGCGCTACTCCGGCCGGGGCGACGTGCCGCTCACCGGGCGCGGCCGAGCCCAGGCCCGGGCCACCGCCGCCCGGGTGGCCGCGCTGGCGCCGTCCGTCGCCGCAGTGGTCAGTTCCCCGCTGTCGAGGTGTACGGCCACCGCCGAGGCGGTCGCCGCGCAGGTCGGCAACCCGCCGGTACGCACCGACGACGACCTGATCGAGTGCGACTTCGGCGTCTGGGAGGGGCACACGTTCGCCGAGGTACGCGAGGGCTGGGCGGCCGAGCTGGACGCCTGGCTCGCCTCCACCCGGGTCGCGCCGCCGCGGGGCGAGTCGTTCGTGACAGTCGCCGAGCGGACCGGGCGGGCGGTCGACCGGCTGCGGTCGGCGTACCCGGGGGAGACGGTCGTGGTGGTCTCCCACGTCTCGCCGATCAAGCTGGTGCTGCGCGACGCGCTCGCCGCCGGCGACGCGTTCCTGCACCGGCTCTACCTGGACACGGCCGGCATCTCGGTGCTGGACCTGTACCCGGACGGCGGCGTCGCGGTCCGCTCGGTCAACGACACCTCGCACCTCGCGGACGTCTGACGGCCGCTCGGCGCATGCCGGCGGCCGTTCGGCGCATCGACATCACCCGATCGGACGTGACCCCCGTCACAGGGTCGTAGCCTCCGGCCGTCACATGGCCCGCTACGAATGCCCGGAGGGGTGTCACATGTCCGCACCGGAACCGGAGGCGCTCGACACGGCGCGATCCAGGGCGAAGGACAAGAGTCCCTGGAACTGGTTGCTCTTCATCCCGATCGTGGTGCCGCTGATCCCGGCACTGTTCAACGCCGACTCGCCCCGGCTGTTCGGCTTCCCGCGTTTCTACTGGCTGCAACTGGCCTGGATCCTGCTCGGCGTCGGCACCACCACGCTGGTCTACCAGATGACCAAGAAGCGGGGTGACCACTGATGTGGCGGGACCACCTCACCGAGATCATCGTCTTCACGCTGCTGTTCCTGCTGGTCAGCGCCATGGGTTTCGTGGCTGCACGGTGGCGCAGACCGACGGACATGGCCCACCTGGACGAGTGGGGACTGGGCGGGCGCAGCTTCGGCGGCTGGATCACCTGGTTCCTGGTCGGCGGTGACCTCTACACCGCGTACACGTTCGTGGCGGTCCCGGCGCTGATCTTCGGGGCCGGCGCGGCGGGCTTCTTCGCGGTGCCGTACACGATCGTCATCTACCCGCTGGTGTTCCTGGTGCTGTGCCGGCTCTGGTCGGTCTCGCACCGGCACGGATTCGTCACCCCCGCCGACTTCGTCCGCAACCGGTTCGGTTCGCCGATCCTGGCGCTGCTGGTCGCGATCACCGGCATCGTCGCCACGATGCCGTACATCGCGCTGCAACTGGTCGGCATCGAGGCGGTGCTCAAGACCATGGGCGTCACAGGGGACAGCGCGCTGGCCCGGCACCTGCCGATCATCATCGCGTTCGCGATCCTGGCCGCGTACACGTACCAGTCCGGGCTGCGCGCCCCGGCGCTGATCGCGTTCGTCAAGGACTCACTGATCTACATCGTGATCCTGGTCGCGGTGATCTGGCTGCCGTACAAGCTCGGCGGCTGGGGCGCCATCTTCGACGCCGCCGACGCGAAGTTCCAGGCGTCACCCGCGCCCGGCGACGGCATCCTGCTCAACCAGAACAACCAGATCCAGTACGTGACGCTGGCGTTCGGCTCGGCGCTGGCGCTGTTCCTCTACCCGCACAGCATCACCGGCGTGCTGGCCAGCCGGAACCGCGACGTGATCAAGCGGAACATGTCCGCGCTGCCCGCGTACAGCCTGCTGCTGGGTCTGATCGCGCTGCTCGGGTACATGGCCATCGCGGCGAACGTGAAGCCGCTGCCCGGTGCGAAGGAGGGCACGACCGACGGCAACACTGTGGTGCCGCTGCTGTTCGACCAGCAGTTCCCGGACTGGTTCGCCGGGGTCGCGTACGCCGCAATCGGCATCGGCGCGCTGGTGCCGGCGGCGATCATGTCGATCGCGGCGGCGAACCTGTTCACCCGCAACATCTACAAGGAGTACCTGAAGCGGGACGCCACCCCGGCGCAGGAGGCGAACGTCTCGAAGATCACCTCGCTGGTGGTGAAGGTCGGGGCGGTGGCCTGCATCGTCTTCCTCGACCCGCAGTTCTCCATCGACCTCCAGCTCATCGGCGGCGTGATCATCCTCCAGACGCTGCCCGCGGTGGCGCTGGGCCTCTACACCCGCTGGTTCCACAGGGGCGCGCTGATCGCGGGCTGGGCGGCCGGCATGGGCCTGGGCATGTGGATGCTCTACCAGATCGGCAACCCGGCGACCGGAAAGAAGCACTTCGCCGGATCGGCGTTCCCGCTGGAGAAGTTCGGTCTCGACACGCCGAAGACCATCTACGTGGGCATCGTTGCGGTGCTGGTGAACCTGGTGGTGGCCGCGCTGCTCACGCTGGTGCTGCGCGCCGCCAGGGTGGCCGACGGGCCGGACGGCACCACGCCGGACGACTACTTCGCCGACGAGGGCGACCCGCGCGTGACGGCGACCGCCGACCGCGGAGACTCCGCGCGGGAGCCGGTGGCGTGAAAGGAAGGGCCCCTTATTAACGCATTCTGCATAATAAGGGGCCCTTCCTAACACCTCAGCGGCGGCGGTTGCGCGTGTCGAGCGCCTCGTTGAGGCGGTGCAACATGTCCGCCAGTGTCTCCCGGTCCGCCTCGGGCCAGGCGGCGAGGATGTCGCCGTACAACCGGGTGCGGGCCGCCCGGACGGCGGCCATCCGCTGGAGCCCGGCCGCCGTCGCGGAGATCACCGTGCCGCGCCCGTCGGCCGGGTCGGGGGTACGCGAGATCAGCCCGTCGCGCTGGAGCGCGGAGACCTGCCGGGTGACGGTGGAGCCGTCCAGGTTCAGCCGCGCGGCGAGCGCCGAGACGTTCTGCGGGCCTGCCGCGTCCAGGTGCCGCAGGATCACGTACGCGGCGCGGTCCAGCAGCCGGTGCTCCATCGTGCCGGTGCCCCGGCGGGTGGCCTCACCCAGGCGCATCAGCAACGCGACCTCGGTTTCGATCCGGCCGAGGGTGACCTCGGGAGCGTGGACGTCGTCACTCATAGCTGTATGATACAAGAAAAATACCTGTACGATACAGCTATCTGGGAGGTTGCGGAGTGGATCGCCGATCCGAGCCCAACCGCAGTGCCATCTACGCCACCACGCTCGTGGCGTTCCTCGCGATCGCCGGCATCGCCGTGGTCGACCCGATCCTGCCCGCCATCGGCGAGGCGATCGGCGTCACCGCCTGGCAGGTCGAGCTGCTCTTCACCGCGTACATCGCGGTCATGGCCGTCGGCATGATCCCGGCGACGCTCGCCAGCGGGCGGTTCGGTTTCAAGCCGGTGCTCGTCACCGGAGTCTCGGTCGTCGGCCTGGCCGCCATCGGAGCCTCGTTCAGCAACGACATCGTGCAACTCTCCGTGCTGCGCGGCGTCTGGGGCCTGGGCAACGCGATGTTCTTCGCCACCGCCATGGTCGTGCTGGTCAACCTCGCGAACGACAGGGAATGGGTGGTCGGCCTGTTCGAGACCGCCCTCGGGCTCGGCTTCGCGGTCGGCCCGCTGATCGGCGGCCTGCTCGGCGAGGTGAGCTGGCGGCTGCCGTTCTTCGTCTGCGGCGTGTTCATGGTGCTGGCGCTCGGCGTCGCCGCCCGCAAGCTGCGCGAACCGGTGAACAAGCAACAGCCGGTACGCCTCGGCCAGATCTTCGCCACCTACCGCAGACCCGCGTTCGTGGCGCTGTGCGTGGTCACCGCCGCGTACAACTTCGTCTTCTTCGTCGTGCTCGGCTACACGCCGCTGTTCCTGCGCCTCGACGTCATCCCGCTGGGCCTGGCGTTCACCGGCTGGGGCCTCGGCCTGGCCGCCGGCATCCTGCTGATCGGGCACCGGCTGGCCCACCGCATCGGCGCGGTGCAGACAGTCGGCGTCGCAATGCTCGGCCTGCTGGTCTGCATGGTCCTGTTCGCCACCTCCACCGGCACCGCCATGTCGCTCGTCGTCCTCGTCGTCGCCGGCCTGTTCATGGGCCTCGCCAACGCCAACCTGACCGACCTGGCGCTCGGGCTCGGCTCCGCCGACCGGCGCGTCGCCACCGGCGCGTTCAACCTGGTCCGCTGGGGCGCCGCCGCGCCCGCGCCGATCATCTCCGGCAAACTGGCCGAACACAGCCTCGCGCTGCCGTTCTGGGTCGGCTTCGGGGTGCTCGCCGCCGGCGTGCTCGCGTACCTCGCGTTCGGGCACCTGATGGCGGCCGGCTACGGCGAACGGGTCATCTGGAACCGGGCCGCCCGCCGCGCCGAGTACGCACCGGAGGAGCCGGTGGGGGAGGCCTACTGACGGGTCCGGTCTTGCCGGGTGGCGTCAGGTCAGCGCGCGCCACAGCAGGTAGAACCCGATGGCGGTGCCGAACACCACGATCACCGTCTTCAACACCACCTGCGGAAGCCGGCGGGCCAGCCGCGCGCCCGCGTACCCGCCGAACAGGGTGGCCGGCGCGACCACCGCGACGGCCGCCCAGTTCACCGGGCCGAACAGGGCGAACACCACGAGCGTGGTCAGCCCCACCACTGCCGAGAGCAGGTTCTTCATCGCCGACACCCGGGCCAGCGTCGCGTCGAGCACCAGCGCCAACCCGGCCACCAGCATCACCCCGAGGGCCGCGCCGAAGTAGCCTCCGTACACCGTGCCGAGCGCGACCATGGTCTGGACCGTGACGGTACGGCGGCGCGCGCCCAACCGTTCCGGATGGCCGACCAGCCGGCGCAGCGGACCCTGGAACGCGAGTACGGCGGTAGCGCCCAGCACGAGGAACGGCACCACCAGCTCGAACGCGCGCGCCGGAGTCGCCAGCAGCAGCGCGCACCCGGCGATCGTGCCGAGGACCGCGGTGGGCATCAGCGACCACAGCTCCCGCCCGCGCGGCAGGTCCACCCGGCTGCCCGCCACGCTCGCCACGTACCCCGGGAAGACCGACACCGAGTTCGAGACGTTGGCCGCCACCGGCGGCAGGCCGGTGGCGATCATCGCCGGGAACGTGATCAGTGAGCCACCACCGGCCACCGCGTTCACAGTGCCCGCGGCGAGACCGGCGGCGAGCAGGAGCGCGGCGTCGGAGAGATCCATGGTCCCCCGAGGCTAGTCGGTCGGGCGGCGAGCGCGCATCGCGCCAGTTCGGGCGCGCACCGCGCCAGTTCGGGCGCGCATCGCGCCAGTTCGGGCGCGCATCGCGCCAGTTCGGGGAAGTGGCGGTATCCCGGGCCGGTTGATGCCGCCACCTCCCCGAAGTGGTGGACGAGATGGTGGGCGGGGTGGAAATGGGCGCGGCGGGTCCGTCGTTAGGATGAGGGCGCGACGGACGAGTCGACCGGGCGGTCGCGTCGACGGGCTCCGGCCCGTCGCCGAGGAACGTCCGGACTCCACAGGGCAGGGTGGTTGCTAACGGCAACCCGGGGTGACCCGCGGGACAGTGCCACAGAAAACAGACCGCCGGCCCGTAACGGGACGGTAAGGGTGAAACGGTGGGGTAAGAGCCCACCAGCACCCCGGGTGACCGGGGTGGCTCGGTAAACCCCACCCGGAGCAAGGCCAAGAAAGGGCCGTCACCGCAAGATGACGACCCGCGCAGACGCTTGAGGGCTGCCCGCCCGATGTCTGCGGGTAGGCCGCTGGAGCCTGCCGGCAACGGCAGGTCGAGATGGATGGCCGCCGCCGGTGCGCCTATGGGCGTGCCGGGCACAGAATCCGGCGTACAGGTCGACTCGTCCGTCGCCCACCAGCTCAGAGACCTGATCAAGGCTCTGAGCTGCTTCTATGTCCGGGTGTCGATGGTCGTCGTTGGTCAACTTTGGCCGGCGTTCGACGCCCTGACGACGCCCTGACGCCCTGGAGACGCCCTGAGCGCCAGCTCAGTGACCTCTTCTCGGGTCGGGCTGCTGTGCCGCTGTGGGCCGTCTGAGGGGCCTTTGCTCGATCGTTTCGGAGCGGAGCCGACGGCTGTGGGAAGGGGTCGGGCACGTCCTGGCGGTGGAGCTGGTGCCGTGACTCTGCGGCACGGTGGCAAGCCAGTCCCGGGGTTGGACTGGCGCGGCAGCCGGAAGCCCTGACGCACGACCAGGCCGACCCGCTGGCTTCCGTAGCGGCCTCGGTGATCCCATTCGTGGATGAGGTGGGATGAGTGCGTGCCGGAGCTGCTGGCGCACCTGGGGGAGATGGGCCTGGTCGGGCTGGTCAAGATTGACGGGGAGCGGGAGCGCAAGCCCTGGACCGTGGTGATCTCTGGTCAGCGGCTCGATGGTGCGTCGATCAGGGTCGACGGCCACAGCCTCGACTACTGCCTGAAGCAGGCTGTCGCCGCGCTTCACGAGCGCTTCCCGGACGAACTCGCGCTGAGCTGAGTCCGACTGTGGGGCGGTCTCTCGGCGGCTGTCGGTGGCTCACCGCCCCGGCGCCGTAGGCGGCCGGGCGGCTTGCCGCCGGCCGGGCTTGCCGCCGGCCGATGAGGAGCGGGTGACGGTGCCGCTGCTGTTCACCACCACCCGCCGGGGTGCGATCAACCGGCACACCTTCGACGACAAGAGTTGGCGCCCCGCCGTACGGGCGGCCGGCATCACGCCGACCCGGGCCACCGGAATGCACGCGCTACGCCACTTCTACGCCTCGTCCCTGCTCGACGCAGGGGAGAGCATCAAGGCCCTCGCGTTGTACCTCGGTCACGCCGAGCCCGGCTTCACGCTCCGGGTCTACACACACCTGATGCCGGCCAGTGAGGAGCGCACCCGGCAGGCCATCGACGAAATATTCGTCGTTAAGAAGACGTCGAGCGCCCCCAGTCACGCCTGGCCTGCAGCTCATCAGAGGGGCCGATCATCACCACAACCCAGGTGGTCCGTCTAGGTAGCCAAGCATCCCTCCCCGCGCCCTCCAACTGGAGGACTGCGACTTCTGTAGTGGTGTCGTACGGTTAGCAAGTTATCGATCGAGCCTGATGCCATCGTAGGAGAGAATGTGACCTGGAGCGATCTGACGGAAAACAAGCTCTTGCTGGCGGTATTCACTGCAGCATGCGGCTTCTTTTTTGCTCTCATCGCCGAGCGGATCAAGTCCCGCAAGGCATCGCGTAAGCAATTGTCGTGGGATGTTCGGGTCGATGACCGATTGCTTCAGGTGGGTGAAGGAAGTAGTGCTGAGAGAATTACCGTCTCTTATGGAGACGTGGAAGTTAAAAACCTGACCCAGGTGCTCGCTTCGTTCGAGAATACGGGAAACTCTGTAATCAAGAACCAGTACCTGCGCTTTCGCTTCCCCGACGAATCTAAAATCTTGGAGGTCGCGCTAGATCCCGAACCTGAGCCGGAGTTGGGCGTCGCTGAAGTGGGAAACGAAAAGGCCTCCGATCTTGACCGACGATATCTAATCGCGCACCTTGAGGTTGGGCAAAGCGTTAGGTATCGCATCGTCTCCGATGGTGGAAAGTGGCGGAGTTGGGCGGGTGTGCACCCCTTCAACGAAGAAGGTGGGGTTGAATTTCAGCGGCGAGACGTCGTGCGCGCGAGAGAGGATGAGGAGGAGGTGGTGCCGTTCTTGAGATCTTCAGCGATGTTGATAACTTTCCTCTCTCTAACTGTTGTGGCGCCGCCGATTCTAAATTTTCTGACTGCCGGAATGGTTCTTCTGGTCGGGGCGCATGTCTCAAGCAAGGCACCTGCTGTGGTGCGTGTGTTGGGCCGTTTCCTGGCCCAGAAACCGGAATACAATGTTGTTGTCAACGATGCGCATGCCGTACAGGTGGGCTCCGACAATCAATTGAGAAGCTTGTACGAAGCGGCTGAGACGCGGTGATCAACGAACAGCTCAGGCTTGCGGAGCCATATGGGCGCGTCAAGAAGAGGGCAAGGGTCGCTCTCCTGCTCGACCTCGACCCAAACGCGCGGCGCCCTAGCGGCGCCCTGGCGGGGCGCGGTATGAGTTAAAGCGCTGCTCAAGGTATGTGCCTCGTTCAGAATCCGGCGTAGAGGTCGACTCGTCCGTCGCCCACCCAGCTCAGAGCTTTGATCAAGGTTCTGAACTGGTTCTAGTAGCGTCGATGGTTGTCGTTGGTCAGCAAGCTCTCGCGGTGCCGACGTCGCCCGTCGTCCCGGCGGTGCTGCCTCCCCGCGGCGTCGTCCAGCCAAACCGGCCGCACGTCGTCGGGATCCTCCGATGGCCGCCGTCTGTACCGGTCACCCGCTATCGGAACTCGTGGATGACCTCGATCGAACCGACGATGTGCGCGTTGAACTCGTCGAGTTCGTCGGCTGCAACCCACAGCATCGGAGCGGCGGATCCACCGAAGGACCGTGTCGAGTAGCGGCCCAGGAAACCCGTTTCGACGTGGAAGCGGGCCACGTAGCGCACGGGTCCGAACAGGTTCCAGTTCTGCGCAGCCCTGACCGCGAAGTCCTCGTCGAGCATCGGGAAGAAGTGAGTTTGCTCCGGCGAGAGTGGCGGCCACCTGCGCCCCTCTGCCTCGCGGACGAGGTCGAGCTCCTGCTGTCCCAGGGGACGCCACAGCACTGTGGTTACGTCGCTGCTCACGTCGCCCCCCGCTGCCGTGGTCGGTCGTCATACCGGACAGTCTCGCCGGATCGAATGGAGGAGCGGAACTGAGCGCGTGACGGAGACTTCGGATCTTGCCACGAGCACCGACCACTGTCAGGCTTCGAAGATGACCTTGCTCAGACTGATCGAGACCACTCCCGGACAGTATTCGCTGCTGCTGGATGCCGGGACCACTCCAGTCGACAGTGTGATCGGGGAGCTTGGTCACGAGCCCAACGGGTACTTCTGGGCAGGCGTCGCGGAGGTTCTTGTCAGCACCGAGGCCCCGACGCTCGAAGGTCGATTCGCCTATGACCCTGAGGCCGGCATGTTCTGCGCCTACGGCACCGATCGAGGCGCGCTGCAAGAGCTGGAGGCCTTGATGAAGGTGGTAGCCACCGGCGGCGAACGTATGCGGCGGCTGGTCAACGACGCCGAAGCGCGCGGGTTCGAGTTCGACGACTGACAGCGGAAGCGGGCGGTTGACGAGGGAGACGTAGCGCTCCACGCGGTGTCCACCCCGGCAACCTCCTCGACGATCGCGAGACTCTGGCTCCGGAGTGGCCGCCGAATTCGTAGGAGTGCCAGGCGGTCGTGGCGCTAGCATCGGCCACCCGTCACTGTCGCGGCGGGCTCAGGGGAGGAGAGGCGATGGCGGACGTATCGGTCGATGTGCCGTCGCCCCTGCGCAAGTGCATCGCCTTCTGCGAGGTCGAGTGCGTTGTCGGATGCTGCGGGATCGATGCCGTCTCCACGGACCCCGACCTGATCGAGGAATGGTGTCGCCAGGTGGGCTCGGCCGCGGTGATCGAGGCTCGGCTTCAACTCATCGAGCTGATCGAGGTGGTCGAGGACCGCTCCCGTTGCGTCGCGTCGGACGTCCTGAACCACCGCACGCATGACGAGGCCGCGCGGCGTGAGTTGCTGGACTTCCTGGCCGCGCTCGACGCCGGACTGGCTGCCGGGGATGCGTCCGTGAGCGGTGCTGACACCTAGGGAGCCCGGTGGCCGGTCCGGGAACGGCTGGGTAGCCCGGGGGCCATCAGGACTTGCGATGATCCGGTGATGACCTCCTACGTGTCCCACACCACCGTGGACTGTGCCGACGCCTACGCCCTGTCCCGCTGGTGGGAAGCCGTCCTCGACTACCGGGAGGACCCGGACGATCCGAACGAGCCGGGCCACGAGGAGTGCATGATCTACTCGCGGGACGGGCGGCACCGCCTGCTCTTCATCGAGGTACCGGACGCCAAGCAGGTCAAGAACCGCATCCACCTCGACCTGCGCCCGGTCGATTGCACGCGCGACGAGGAGTTGGCCCGGCTGACCGGGCTGGGCGCGGCAGTGGTGGCCGACCGGCGAGAGAGCGACGGCACCGGCTGGGTGGTGCTCGCCGACCCGGAGGGCAACGAGTTCTGCATCCTCCGCAGCGACGCCGAGGTGGCCGCCAGCCGACCGTGACAGGTCCGTCCCACTCCAGCGATCTTGGAGTTGTGGCGCCCGGAACGGCCCTTCCGCGCAGTTTGCGAGGTGCCACAACTCCAAGATCGACGAGTGCCGGAGCGTGGGACGGCGGAGCGGCGGGGCGCCGCGCGGTGGCACGGCGCGGGGCACGGGGGCCGGTGTGGGACGCTGCGGGGGTGATCGAGCTTGCGGACATCCAGGCGGCCGCCGACCGGATCGCCGACGTCGTCGTACACACCCCGACCGTGCCCAGCCCGGGACTGACCGAGCTGCTCGGCGTACCGGTCACCGCCAAGCTGGAGCTGCTGCAACGTACCGGCTCGTTCAAGGCCCGTGGTGCGGCGGCCAAGCTGCTCGCGCTCGACGACGCGGAGCGGGCGGCCGGGGTGGTAGCGGTCAGCGGTGGCAACCACGGCATCGCGGTCGCGGTGATGGCCGGCGCGCTCGGGGTGGCGGCGACAGTGGTCATGCCCCGGACGGCGCCCGCCCGCGCGGTCGAGGTGGCCCGCGCCGCGGGGGCGGACGTGCGCCTGACCGAGGACATGGCCGGCGCGTTCGCGCTGATGAACCGGCTGCGGGATGAGGGCGTCACGCTGCTGCACCCGTTCGACGACCCGATTGTGCTGGCCGGGCAGGGCACTGTCGGGCTGGAGTTCGCCGACGACGCCGGTGAGCTGACCGACGTGCTGGTCAGCATCGGCGGTGGCGCGCTGATCTCGGGCGTGGCGGCGGCGCTGCGGGCGCGGCGGCCGGGGGTACGGATCTGGGGCGTCGAGACCGAGGGCGCGCAGGCGATGTCGCAGGCGCTGGCGAAGGGCGGCCCGGTCGAGGTGCCGCTGTCGTCGATCGTCACCACGCTCAGCGCGCCGAGCGTCTCGCAGCTCACCTATGACCATGTGACCGCGCTGGTCAGCGACGTCCTCGTGGTGTCCGACGCCGAGGCGGTGCGGGGCACGCTGGAGCTGGCCGAGCACGCCAAGGTGTGGGCCGAGCCCGCCGCCGGGTGCCTGCTGCCTGCCGCCCGCCGGGTGGTCGAGCGGGTGGGCGCCGACGCCCGGATCGGCCTGGTGGTCTGCGGCGGCAACGCCACGGTGGCCGACGTGACCGCGTGGGCCGGCCGCTTCGGCCTCTGACCCGCCGCGCCGCGGCCGCCGCGCCGCGACCGCCGCGCCGCGACCGCCGCGCCACGACCGCCGCACCGCGACCGCCGCGGCAAGCGCGCGACCGCGCCGCGCGACCGCCGCGCCACACGAACGACAGAACCCGGGGGTACGCCGGCCGCCTCCGGTCCGGACGGGTGGGACCGGGACGACCGGCGTACGTCAGGACGTGGCCGGGCTGACGCCGTCGAGCAGTTCGGCGAGCCGGGCCGCGGTGGTCGGGGCGTGCAGGTGCAGCCGCGCCACGTTGATGCTGTCCGTGCCGACCACGGCGAGCAGCGCCTCTCCGTTGATCGCGTACACGCTGAGGTAGCCGCCGGCGTTGCGCACCGTGGACTGCTGGAAGTCGCCCTGTCCGAGCCGGAACCCGACCTGGCGGCCGAGTCCGTACGTGGTGGCGGCGAGCGCGGCCAGGTCGTCCGGGTCGGCGCCGTTCTGCAGGTTGTGCGTGACGAGCAGGCCGTCGACGCCGCCGAGGACGCAGCCGTGCACGCCGGGGATCTGCAACCGCAGCGCGGAGAGTTCCTGGGCGATGGCCGGGTACGGCAGCGCCGGGTTGCCGGCCAGCGACTGTGGAAGCGCCCGTGGTGGCGGCAGGGTGCCGGCTTGGGCGCGCGTACGGCGGGGGAGGTCGTCCACCCGGCTCACAGTTCCAGGCTCTCCTCGATCGTGCGCAGTTGGTGCCGCGCCATCGCGAGGTTGGCCCGGCTCTTGCTGACCATCAGGTAGAGGAACAGGCCCTTGCCGGTGCGGTTGCTCAGCGGGCGGATCAGGTGGTACTGGCTGCCGAGCGTGATCAGGATGTCCTCGATCTCGTCGTCGAGCTTGAGCATCTCGATGGTGCGCAGCTTGGCGCGTACGACGTCGGTGTTGCCGGCGGCGGCGACCGTCAGGTCGATCTCGCCGGTGCCGCCGGCGACGCCGAGGGTCATGCCACTCGTGTAGTCGACGAGCGCGGCCCCGATCGCGCCGTCGATGTTCATCGCGTTCTTCAGCGCGATGTCAAGGTTGCCCACGATTTTCTCTCCCCAGCTCGGGTCGCTGTCCGCTGGAAGCGCGACAGCGGATTCGTCCGTCGAGGCTCGCATATGGAGTCGCGCGATGCACCCGGGCCACCGGTGATCCACCTGAGCGGGCCCTGCCGGACCGGCCACCGGTTCCGCCGAAGGGGACACACCGTCCCATTGTCGATCACCGTTCGTCCTGCTACCTCGGGTGCACCCGCCCTATGTAGAGTTCCGATAGAGTGCCGCTGTGCGACTGACCATCCCGGTGGCGAAGGTGCTCTCGGCGCTGCTCGCCGAGCCCGAGGCGCCGCGTTACGGCCTCGACCTGATGCGGCTCACCGGCCTGCCCAGCGGGACGCTCTACCCGGTGCTGCACCGTCTCCAGGCGGCGGGCTGGCTCGCCGCCGACTGGGAGGACGTCGACCCGGTGATCGCTGGCCGCCCGGCCCGCCGCTACTACCGCCTCACCGGCGAGGGCATCCGGTCGGCCCGGCTGGCGCTGGCCGAGCTGCGTGCCCTCGTACCCTCCGAACGTGCCGGCGGCGCGGACCCGGCCGGGGCGCCGGCGTGGTGACCCGGCGGGTGGCGGCGCTGCTGCTGCGGGTCGCGGTACGCCGGTGGCCGGCGGAGCTGCGTGCCGACCTGGCCCGGGAGTGGGCCGCCGAACTGCACGAGCTGGCCCGCACCGGCCGCCGCTGGGGGATGCTCCGGTTCGCCGCGAGCCTGGCGGCGCGCCGGGCGGCCACACCACTGACCGGCCGGGCCGGGTCGCGGCAGCTGGGGCGTACCGCAGGGGTGTTGCTGCTCGCGCCGCCGGCCTGCGTCGCGGTGCTCGTGCTCGCCGGCGCGGTGATGGCCCTGACCCACGGGTGGCTGGAGATGCGCGTGCCGTGGGCCGCCGCCGCGCAGCTGCCGACCTGGTCGGCGCTCACCGCGCTGCTCGGTACGGCGCTCGCGCTCGGAGTCACCCGGGCCGCACGCCGGACCGTACGCGTGGGGGCGCTGCCCACCGCGCTCGGCGTGGTGCTGCCGATCGCCGCGACGGTGACCGCGACGCTCGCGCTGCTCGCCGCGCGAGGTGAGAGCCGGGTGTGGGAGACGGTGCCCGGGCTGCTGCTCTGGCTGGCGCTGCTGACGGCGGCGCTCTGGACCGCCGGGGCGCTGGCCCGCCGGGGCCGCGTCCGGCTCGCGTGGTCGGCCGGGCTGCTCGGCGCGCTGGTGGCGGCCGACGCGGCGGTGGTGCTCGCGGTGGTCACCTCGATCCCGGCCACCGCGCCGGTGGCGGACGGCCTGCCGCGAGACGCGGTGGACCGGATCTCCGCGCCGATCTGGCTGTTCACCTGCTGGACCGACTCGTCGTTCGGGCTGCCCCGGCCGACCGGGTGGGAACGGTTCCTCATCACCGACCGGGTGCTCGTCGAGCCGATGTTCCATCTGGCCTGCACGCCCTACGCCCTCGCGTACGCGATCGCGGCGGCCCGCCCGGCGCCCGCCGCCGTACCCGGTCCGGAGCCCGTCCCGGCACCCGCCTGAGCGTCAGGCGTTCCAGCTCAGCGCCCGGCCGGCCCGCTCGTAGTGCCCGGCCAGTTCGGCGTCGAGCCGCGCGGCGCGCGTCCCGTCTCCACCCGCCAGGTGCCCGGCCCGTGGCCGCCGCGTACCGCGTTGCGTACCGCCGTGGCCACCGAGCCGGTCCGCAGCAGCGTGTCCAGCAGCCGCGACAGCGCCCAGGACGCCAGGTGCCCCAGCCACTCGCCGACCATCACCAGCAGCCCGCCGCCGTCGGACCCGCCCCGGGGCCGGAACAGGTCGGCGGCGTTGCCGAGCATGGTCAGCGCCGGCTGGGTCACCGGCCCACGGCGGACGTCGCCGTTGACGAAGTGGCCCAGCTCGTGGCCGAGCAGCGCGACCCGCGCCGGCCCGTCCAGGGCGCCCCACAGCGGCAGCCCGAGGCCGAGCACACGCCGCCGGCGCAGCCCCACCGACGTTGCGTACGCGTTGATGCCGCCGTCGACGCCGATCACGTGCGGCATCGGCGCGCCCACCGCCGTGGCCATTCCCCGGACCAGGGCGTGCAGCTCCGGCGCCTCGCGTTCGGTGAGCACGTCCAGGTCGCGGTCGAGCCGGCCGAAACGCGGCCGCAGCGCCACCGCGAGCGCGATGAGCGCCACGCCGACCGACCACCGCGAGGTTCGGGAAGGGGTACGCGATCCGCAGCCACACCCCGTTCGGACGAGGGCGGGCATGTCCGGGGTCTTCCGCCGTTCCCCGCCGCAACCGCCCCGACCAGGTCTAATGTGGAGAAGGACGTGACTATTTGTGCCGTTCCGGTGGCGGCCGGGCGGTTCCCGGTGCACAGTGATCGCATGAGCGACGACGGAAGTGGTGGGCACTACTACTGGTGCACGCGACACCACCGGGTCGAGACCGATGCCGACGTGTGCCCCGCCAAGCACGTTCTCGGACCGTACGCCTCAGCCGCCGACGCGGACAACGCCCTGCAGACAGTGCGGGAGCGTAACGACGCGTGGGACGCCGAGGACGCCCGTTGGGCCGGGGAGGGCCGCTAGACGGCGCGGGAGGGCCCGCGTCGAGGTGATCCGTGCTCCGCGAGGGCGAGAGCACGTCCCCAGGAAAGGGAACCGAGATGGCCGAAGCACAGCAGGCCACCCGCCCGGCCGCGAAACGGACGACCGCGAAGAGGACCGCCGCGGGCAGGACGACGACGGTCACCAAGGCGTCGCCGAACGCCTCGGGCGCCGGCGCCGGACGGACACCGGCGAAGAAGGCGGCGGCCAAGAAGGCGGCCGCCAGGAAGGTCGTGTCGGCGGCTCGTAAGGCGCCGGCCACCAAGTCCACCACCAGCAGGACGACGGCGAAGAAGACCGCCGCTCGTACGGCGCCGGCCGGCCGGGCCACCGCCAAGACCGCGCCGGCGAAGAAGACCACGGCGAAGAAGGCGACCGCGACGAAGACCACAGCGGCCAAGAAGACGGCGGCGAAGAAGACCACAGCGGCCCGGAAGACCACGACGCCCCGGACCACCGCGACGCCCCGGACCACCGCGACCGCGAAGAAGGCGCCGGCCCGCAAGACGACGGCGGCGAAGAAGACGACGACGGCGGCCAAGAAGACCACCGGCGCGCGGAAGGTCACCTCGGCGGCGAAGAAGACGACCGCCGCCAAGAAGACCACAGCGGCGAAGAAGACCACAGCCTCGACGCGTCCCACGGCGCGCAAGGCGGCGGCGAAGAAGGCGCCCGCCCGCAAGACCACCACCGCGCGCAAGACCACCACGACGGCGAAGAAGACCACCGCCGCGAAGAAGGCGCCGGCCCGCAAGAGCACCGCAGCCAAGAGCACCACCGCACGTAAGGCGCCGGCCCGCCGCGCCTGACGCCGCGGACACCGCTCCCTCCCGGGGAGCGGAACGTGCGGGGCGCTGTCAGGATTGACCGCGTGGTGATCCGACGCGTACTGGCGCCCCGTATCGACTTCGGCGCGCTGCGCCGCGAGCTGGGACTGCCCGAGGGCTTCCCGGCCGCGGCGCAGCGCGAGGCCGACCTGGCGGCCGCCGCGCCGCCGCCCGCAGTCGCCGACCGGACCGACATCCCGTTCGTCACCGTCGACCCGGCGACCTCACGCGACCTCGACCAGGCCATGCACCTCACCCGCCGTCCCGGCGGCGGCTACCGCGTCCGGTACGCGATCGCTGACGTCCTGACCCACGTACGCCTCGGCGGTGACCTGGAGGCCGAGACGTGGCGCCGCGGGCAGACGGTCTACCTGCCCGACGGTAACGTGCCGCTGCACCCGCACACGCTCAGCGAGGGGGCGGCCAGCCTGCTGCCCGACGTCGACCGGGCCGCCGTGCTCTGGACCGTCGACCTGGACGCCGACGGCAGCACCGCCGCGGTCACGCTGGAGCGGGCGCTGGTGCGCAGCCGGGCCAAGCTCGACTACGGCGGCGTGCAGCGCGACGCCGACGCCGGCCGGCTGCCCGAGCCGATCGCCCTGCTGCCCGAGATCGGGGCGCTGCTCACCGCGCGGGGCCTGAGCCGGGGCGCGATCAACCTGCCGCTGCCCGAGCAGGACGTCGAGCCCGACGGCGACGGGTGGCGGCTGGTGCTGCGCGGCCCCGGCCCGATGGAGGAGCACAACGCGCAGATCTCGCTGCTGACCGGGATGGCCGCGGCCGACATCATGCTGGCCGGCCGGATCGGGCTGCTGCGCACCATGCCGCGCCCCCGCCCGGAGGCGGTCGAACGGCTGCGGCTCGCCGCCGGCCCGCTCGGCGTGCCCTGGCCGGACGGCACACCCGTGGGTCAGGTGCTCGACGGGCTGGACACCTCCCACCCCCGGGTGGCCGCCTTCGTCGACCAGGCCGCCGAGCTGATGCGCGGCGCCGCGTACACCTCGTTCGACGGTGACCTGCCCGAGCAGCCCGAGCACGGCGGGGTGGCGTCCGCGTACGCGCACGTCACGGCGCCGCTGCGACGGCTCGCCGACCGCTACGCCACCGAGGTCTGCCTGGCGCTGCACGAGGGCCGCGAGGTGCCCGAGCAGGTCCGGGCCGCGCTGCCGAAGCTGCCCGAGGTGATGGCCGCGACCGATCGCACCGCGGGCGCCGCCACCCGCGGCGCTGTGGAACTGGCCGAGGCGGTGCTGCTCGCGCACCGGGTGGGGGAGACGTTCGAGGCGGCGGTGCTCGACGTGGACGAACCGCGTCCGGCGGGTAACGGCCGTCCCGGCCGTCCGCCCGGCGGCACGATCGCGCTCGACGAGCCGCCGGTGCGCGCCCGCTGTACCGGTGAGCTGCCGCTGGGCGAACGCGTCCGGGTACGCCTCACCGCCGCCGACCCGGCCCAGCGCCGGGTCGCCTTCGAACGGGCGTGACCAGCGCGGCGATTGTCACAGCATCGGGATGCACCGCTCGCGGCCCCGCTTTGCGAGGATGAGCGCATGGCTTACGACGCGACCACGCTGCCCGACGTCTCCGGGCTGACCGTCGGCATCATCGGTGGCACCGGCGACCAGGGACGGGGTCTCGCCTACCGGTTCGCCCGGGCCGGGCAGACCGTGCTGATCGGCTCCCGCACCGCCGAGCGGGCCACCCAGGCCGCCGCCGAGATCGCCGCCCTGCCCTACGTACCGGAGGGTGCCGTCGTCTCCGGCGGCGACAACGAGGACGTCGCCCGGCGCAGCGACGTGGTGATCGTGGCGGTGCCGTGGGACGGGCACGCGGCCACAGTCGCCGCGCTCGCCGGACCGCTGGCCGGCAAGATCGTGGTGGACTGCGTCAACCCGCTCGGCTTCGACAAGCAGGGCCCGTACGCGCTCACCGTCGCCGAGGGCAGCGCCGTTCAGCAGGCCGCCGCACTGCTGCCCGAGTCCCGGGTCTGCGCCGCGTTCAACCACGTCAGCGCGCCGCTGCTGGCCGACCCGGAGATCGACCGGATCGACCTGGACGTGCTGATCTGCACCGAGGACCGGGAACTGGTGGGCGTGGTCGGCGCGCTGGCCGCGCGGATTCCCGGCATGCGGGGCATCTACGCCGGGCGGCTGCGCAACGCCCACCAGATCGAGGCGTTCACCGCGAACCTGATCGCGATCAACAAGCGCTACAAGGCGCACGCCGGCATCCGGGTCACCGACCTCTGACGCGTCGCGCCGCCGTCGCGGCGGCGCGTGTTAAAAAGGGGCCCCTTCTCTACGCCAGGCGTTAAGAAGGGGCCCTTCCTTACACCTCAGAAGGTGTGCTCGGCCGCGGGGAACTCGCCGCCGCGTACCTCGTCGGCGAACCGGCGGGTGGCGTCGGTCAGCGCGCCCGCCAGGTCGGCGTACCGCTTCACGAAGCGCGGCGCCCGGCCGGTCCGCAACCCGGCCATGTCCTGCCAGACCAGCACCTGCCCGTCGGTGTCCGGGCCGGCCCCGATGCCGACGGTGGGGATGGGCAGCTCGGCGGTGACCCGCTTGGCCACCTCACCCGGCACCATCTCCAGCACCACCGCGAACGCGCCCGCCTCGGCCACCGCCCGCGCGTCGGCGAGCACCTCCTCGGCGGCCTCGCCCCGGCCCTGCACCCGGTAGCCGCCGAGCGTGTGCTCGCTCTGCGGGGTGAAGCCGATGTGCGCCATCACCGGGATGCCGGCACCGGTGATCGCCTCGATCTGGGCGGCGCAGCGTCGCCCGCCCTCCAGCTTCACCGCGTGGCAGCCGCCCTCCTTCATGAACCGCACAGCGGTGCGCAGCGCCTGCGCCGGCCCCTCCTCGTACGAGCCGAACGGCAGGTCACCGACGATCAGCGAGTGCTTCGTGGCCCGTACCACGGCACGCACCAGCGGCAGCAGCTCCTCGGCGGTCACCGGCAGCGTGGTCTCGTAGCCGAAGACGTTGTTCGCCGCCGAGTCGCCGACCAGCAGCACCGGGATCCCCGCCTGGTCGAAGATCGAGGCCGTGTACTGGTCGTACGAGGTCAGCATCGCCCACCGCTCGCCGCGCTCCTTGGCGGCGATCAGGTCGCGGGTGCGTACCCGCCGGGTGGCCGGCCCGCCGTAGAGGGCGGCCACCTCGGCCGGGGTGGACTCCACCATGACAATCTCCTTCCTCGAGGCCGCGCACGCGGTCCCCGGGTTCCCCGCGATCGTCGCACCGGGCGGCGGGCCGCGGGCAGGTCGGAGTGGAGGATGTCACTCCCCGGCCGGGGGAGCGGTCAGCCGTCCTCGCGCCACCGGTTGGTGATCGGCAGCCGCCGGTCCCGCCCGAACGCCTTCATGGAGATCTTGGTGCCGGGCGCGGACTGCCGTCGCTTGTACTCGGCGGTATCCACCATCCGCAGCACCTTGTCCACCACGGCCGGGTCGTGGCCGGACTCGACCAGGCCGTCACGGCCCAGGTCGCCGTCGACGTAGCCGATCAGGATCGGGTCGAGCACGTCGTAGTCGGGCAGCGTGTCGCTGTCGAGCTGGCCGGGGCTCAGCTCGGCCGACGGCGGCTTGCCGATCGAGTTCTCCGGGATCGGCGGCGTCTGCCCGCGCCGCACCGCGTCCGTGTTGCGCCACTTCGCCAGCCGCCACACGAGCGTCTTCCAGACGTCCTTGACCGGGTTGTATCCGCCCACCGAGTCGCCGTAGAGCGTCGAGTAGCCCACCGCCAGCTCGCTCTTGTTGCCGGTGGTGAGCACCAGGTGGCCCTCCTGGTTCGACAGCGCCATCAGGATCACGCCGCGTACCCGGGCCTGGAGGTTCTCCACCGCCACCCCGGACAGCGACATGTTCGCCAGGAACGTGTCCACCATCGGCTGGATCGGCTCGACCCGGTAGTCCAGGCCGGTGCGCTTCGCCAGGTCCTCGGCGTCGGTGCGGGAGTGCTCGGACGAGTGCTGGCTGGGCATCGAGACGCCGACGACCCGCTCCGGGCCCACCGCGTCCACCGCGATGGCCGCCGCCACCGCCGAGTCGATGCCACCGGACAGGCCCAGCACCACCGAGGGGAAGCGGTTCTTGTCGATGTAGTCGCGCAGGCCCAGCACCAGCGCGTGCCACACCTCGGCCTCGTCGGCGACCGGCTCGATGATCCCGCCGTCCGCAGCCGGACCGGACGGCGCGGCCGGGATCGCCGGGATCTCGTGGCGGGCCACCCGCATCCCGTCGGCCGGCGCGACGGTCCCGCCGGGCGCCCCGGTCGCCGCCGGCAGTTCCAGGTCGTGCACCAGCAGGTGCTCGACGAACTGCGGCGCCCGGGTCAGCAGCGTGCCGTCCGCGGCGACGACCATCGAGTCGCCGTCGTAGACCAGCTCGTCCTGGCCGCCGACCATGTTCACGTACGCGATGGCGGCCCCGGCCTCGGCGGCGCGCCGGCGCACCAGCGGCAGCCGCACGTCGTCCTTGTTCAGCTCGTACGGCGAGCCGTTGATGCTCAGCACCAGCCCGACGCCCGCCTCCCGGGCCACCGCGAACGGCCCGCCGGCCTGCCACAGGTCCTCGCAGATGGTCAGCGCCACGTCCACCCCGCCGACGCGCACCACTGTCAGCGTGTCACCGGAGACGAAGTAGCGGTCCTCGTCGAAGACGCCGTAGTTGGGCAGATGGTGCTTGAAGTAGGTGGCCACCACCTCGCCCCGGTGCAGCACCGCCGCCGCGTTGCGGGCGCCCCGGCCCGGTTCCGCGTCCGAGCTGACCTGCGGCGGGCCGTCCGCGTCCAGGTAGCCGACCAGGACCGGCAGGTCACCGAGGCCGTCGGCGGCCAGGTCGGCGGCGAGCCGGTGCAACGCGGCGCGGGACGCGGCCACGAACGAGCGGCGGAACACCAGGTCCTCGACGGGATAACCGGTGAGCATCAGCTCGGGGAACAGGACGAGCTGGGCGCCGGCGTCGGCGGCCTGACGGGTCCACGAGCGGACCAGGCCGGCGTTTCCGGCGAGGTCGCCTACCGTCGGGTTGACCTGGCACAGGGCGAGACGCAGGGTGGGCATGCGTTTATCTTCCCCCAGCCGTCCGGGCCGAATCCGACAGGTCGCGGGAGACCGGGGCGGCGCAGCGCGCGTCCCGCCCGTCCGGACACGGCGGGACGGCCGGCCGGGGAAGGCGTAACGTCGGCGTAACGAGCCCGGTGGAGACTGGGCGGTCAGGCCGGGCCGGCCCGACCGGTGCGGACGTACGTGTCACGAGGGGTGGAAGTGGACCGTCAGCAGGAGTTCGTCCTCCGCACGCTGGAAGAGCGGGACATCCGTTTCGTCCGGCTGTGGTTCACCGATGTGCTCGGCACGCTCAAGAGCGTCTCGGTGGCCCCGGCGGAGCTGGAGGCGGCCTTCGAGGAGGGCATCGGCTTCGACGGCTCAGCGATCGAGGGCTTCGCCCGGGTGTTCGAGTCGGACATGGTGGCCATGCCGGACCCGACCACGTTCCAGGTCTTCCCGTTCGAGGGCGGGGTCAGCGGCGAGAGCGCCCGGATGTTCTGCGACATCATGCTGCCCGACGGCAGCCCGTCCTGGGCCGACCCGCGGCACGTGCTGCGCCGGATGCTCTCCCGGGCGGCCGACAAGGGCTTCACCTTCTACACCCACCCGGAGATCGAGTTCTTCCTGCTGGAGAACGGTCCGCAGGACGGCTCGGTGCCCACCCCGGTGGACACCGGCGGCTACTTCGAGCACACCACGCACGCCGTCGCGCGGGACTTCCGCCGCCAGGCCGTGCTGGCGCTGGAGCGGATCGGCATCTCGGTGGAGTACAGCCACCACGAGGTCGCCCCGGGCCAGCAGGAGATCGACCTGCGCTACGCCGACGCGCTCACCACCGCCGACAACATCATGACGTTCCGGCACGTGGTGAAGGAGGTCGCGCTCTCCACCGGCGTGCAGGCCAGCTTCATGCCGAAGCCGTTCACCGACCAGCCGGGCAGCGGCATGCACACGCACCTGTCGCTGTTCGAGGGGGAGCGCAACGCGTTCCACGACGCCGGCGACCCGATGAAGCTCTCCAAGGTCGCGAAGTCGTTCATCGCCGGGCTGCTCACCCACGCCCGGGAGTACACCGCCGTCACCAACCAGTGGGTCAACTCGTACAAGCGCCTGTTCCCGCAGGCGCTGCCGGACCGGATCACCGAGAGCCCCGCGTACGTCTGCTGGGGTCACCTGAACCGGTCCGCGCTGGTGCGGGTGCCCGCGTACGGCAAGCCGAACTCGGCCCGGGTCGAGGTCCGCTCGCTGGACTCCGCGACCAACCCCTACCTCGCGTTCGCGGTGATGCTCGGCGCCGGCCTCAAGGGCATCGAGGAGGGCTACGAGCTGCCCCCGGGCGCCGAGGACGACGTCTGGTCGCTGAGCAGCGCCGAGCGCCGCGCCATGGGGTACGAGGCGCTGCCGGAGAACCTGGCCGAGGCGATCGACGTGATGGCCGGTTCCGAGCTGGTGGCCGAGGTGCTCGGCGAGCACGTCTTCGACTTCTTCCTGCGCAACAAGCGCTCCGAGTGGGAGCAGTACCGCCGCGAGGTCACCCCGTACGAGCGGCAGCGCTACCTCTCGCTCTAGATCACGCTGGCGCGGTGCCGCTATCGTCTGCGGCACCGCCCCGGCACCACCGCCGGGCGGCGTGAGCCGGGGAGGCGTTGGTGCTGGGAGATCTGCTCGACGGGGCGTGGCAGAGCATCGTGTTCGGGATGGTCGGGGTCGCCCTGATGGCCGCCGGATTCCTGCTCGTCGACCTGCTCACCCCGGGCAAGCTGCGGGAGCTGATCTGGGTGCGCCGCAACGGCAACGCCGCGCTGCTGCTCGCCGCCAACCAGCTCGGCATCGCCGGCATCGTCTTCACCGCCGTGCTGACCAGCTACAGCTCGTTCACCAAGGGGCTCGCGTCCACTGTGGTGTTCGGGCTGGTCGGCCTGCTGGTGATGGCGCTGGCGTTCCTGGTGCTGGACCTGCTCACCCCGGGCAAGCTGGGCGACGTCATCGCCGCCGACGAGCCGCACCCGGCGGCCCGGGTCAGCGCCGCCACCCACTTCGGCGCCGCGCTGATCGTCTGCGCCTGCATCGCCTGAGGGGTGTCGTACCCCCGGGTTAGCGTCCGGGGGTGAACCGCACCGACCGTCTCTACGCCCTGGTCGAGGAGCTGCGGGCGGTCTCGCCGCGCCCGCGCAGCGCGACCTGGCTGGCCCGCCGCTTCGAGGTGAGCACCCGCACCGTCGAGCGCGACATCTCCGCGTTGCAGGGCGCCGGGGTGCCGATCTGGGCCGAGCCGGGCCGCACCGGCGGCTACGTGGTCGACCGGGCGCGCACGTTGCCGCCGGTCAACCTGACACCGGCCGAGGCGGTGGCGATGGCCGTCGCGCTGCACCGGCTCGGCGGCTCACCGTTCGCCCCGGCGGCCGGCGCCGCGCTGCGCAAGCTGGTCGCGGTGATGCCGCCGGCCGCGGTGGCCGAGGCGCACCGGCTCGCCGGCCGGGTGCACCTGGTCGGCGACGGGCCGGGCACACCCGTCCCGGCCGCCGTCGCCGACGCGGTCGCCGCCGGGCGGGTGCTGCGCCTGCGGTACGCCGACCGCGGCGGCGCCGATTCGGCGCGCGACGTGGAGCCGCTGGCCTACCTGGGCAACTCGGTGCACTGGTACCTGGTCGCCTGGTGCCGGCTGCGCGACGGTCTGCGCTGTTTCCGCACCGACCGGATCCTGTCGGTGCATCCGCTGGCCGAGCCGGTGACCCGGGAGTTGCGTCCCGGCGACCTCGACGTGCCGGTCGATCGGGTGCGCCCGCTCACCCTGGTCTGATCCGGGTGGAAACACCGACAGGACGCTGTCGTGGCCCGATACGAGGCTGAATCCTGACGACGCCGGCCGACCGCCGGCGCGAACCTCAGGAGGATGCATGTCCAGCACGCCCGTGACCTGGTTCGAGATCGGCTCCGACCGCCCGGACGAGGCGCAGCGGTTCTACTCCGAGCTGTTCGGCTGGAGTTTCGACGAGCAGGGCGGCCCGGGCCTGCCGTACCGGCAGACGACGGCCGGCGGTGAGCGGGGGATCGGCGGCGCGATCCGGGACACCGACACCGGCAATTACGCGATCTTCTACGCCGAGGTGACGGACGTGCCGGAGACCTGCCGCCGGGCGGAGGCGACCGGCGGCACCGTTCTGACGGCGCCGGTGACCACGCCGACCGGTCTGGTGCGTGCCCTGCTGCGCGACCCGTCGGGCAACCTGCTCGGCGTGTTCACCCCGCCCGCCGAGGGCTGAGCGCCGCGCCCCTGCTCCCGGCCCGGCCGGTCGCCGGCCGGGAGCAAGTCGTTGCGGGCCGTGCAATCCGTTACGCCCGTGTCTACTGTGAACCACTGGTTTCGTGGAATCGAAGCTGGTAACTTCCTGGCACCACGCGTCGCAAGTTCTTGCAACGCCTTCATCCCCTTGCGCCCGTCGTGCGGGCGTGGGTGTCAGGAGAGCGCCATGAGGGGCACCACCACCAACCGCCGCCGGTGGGGAGCGCTCGCGCTCGCCGCCGGCGTGCTCGCCGCGCTGCTGCCGTTCACCGCCGCCGCGGCGGCGAACACCGTCACCGTCTACTACCAGCCACCGGCCGCCTGGGGCGCGTCCGTCAACATCCACTACGGCGTGGACGGGCAGGCCTGGACGGCCGTGCCCGGCGTGTCGATGGACACCGCCTGCGCCGGCTGGCGTCGCAAGACCGTCGACCTGGGCGCTGCCACCGGCGCCCAGGTCGTCTTCACCAACGGCAGCGGCGTCTGGGACAACAACAACGGCGCCAACTACCGCCTCGGTGCCGGCACCGTGACCGTCGCCGCCGGCCGGATCGGCACGGGCGACCCGTGTGCCACCCCGTCGCCGTCCGGCACCCCGACTCCGAGCCCGTCCGCCACTGTCGCGCCGAGCCCGACGCCGGGGAACACCGCCGAGGTCTGGTACCACCTCACCCCGCGCGGCTGGACTGCGGCGAACCTGCACTACCGGCCCACCGGCGGCACCTGGACCACCGCGCCGGGCGTGGCCATGGAGACGCGCTGCGCCGGCTGGGCCCGCCGGATCGTCGACCTCGGCACGGCCACCGGCCTGACCGCCGCGTTCAACAACACCGCCGGCGCCTGGGACAACAACGGCGGCGCGGACTACACCCTGGGCGCGGGGCGCAGCGTCGTCGACAACGGCCGGGTCACCGCCGCCGCCGCGGACCCGTGCGCGCCGGTCACCCCGGACACCACCCCGCCGTCCACGCCGGGCGGCCTCACCGCCGTCGCCGACGGTCTGGCGGTCACCCTGACCTGGACCGCCGCCACCGACGACCGGGGCGTCACCGGGTACGAGCTGACCCGCACCGGGGGAGCCGGCGGCACCACGGTCACCAGCGCCACCACCCGGCACGTCGCGTACGACCTGCGGCCCGGCACCGCGTACACCTGGACCGTGCGGGCCCTGGACGCGGCCGGCAACCGGTCGGCGGCGAGTGCGCCCGCCTCCGCGACCACCGGCACCCCGCAGACCGGCGGCACCCCGCTGGGCGGCGACCCGCGCGAGGACACCATCTACTTCGTGATGACCGCCCGGTTCGCCGACGGCGATCCCACGAACAACCGCGGCGGCAGCCAGCACGTCGCCTCCGGCAACGCGGCCAACGACGACCCGATGTTCCGGGGCGACTTCAAGGGGCTGGTCGACAAGCTCGACTACATCAAGGCGCTCGGCTTCTCAGCGCTCTGGATCACCCCGGTCGTGCTCAACCGGTCCGACTACGACTTCCACGGCTACCACGGCTGGGACTTCTACCGGGTGGACCCGCGGCTGGAGAGCGCGGGCGCCTCCTACCAGGACCTGATCAACGCCGCGCACGCCAAGGGCATCAAGATCTTCCAGGACGTGGTCTACAACCACAGCTCCCGGTGGGGCGCCAAGGGCCTGTTCACGCCCACCGTCTACGGCACCCGCGACGACCAGTGGAAGTGGTACTACGACCAGCCGCAGGCCGGCCGGGAGTACGACCCGATGGTCGAGGCGACCGGGAACGACCCGGCGCTCACCCCGGCGCAGAACGCCAAGGCCAAGGGCCGGCCCTACAACGGCGACGTGTGGTCGTCCGCCGCGCCGGCCGGAAACCAGTGCCTGAACTGGGGTACGCCGACCGGCGGGCGCAGCCCCGAGGGCTACACGCTCTACCAGTGCCAGTGGCCGGTCCCGACCAGCAAGCTCTTCCCCGCCGACAAGTACCACCAGTGCTGGATCGGCAACTGGGAGGGTGAGGACTCACGCAGTTGCTGGCTGCACGAGGACCTGGCCGACTTCAACACCGAGAACGCCGCCGTGCAGCAGTACCTGATCGACGCGTACAACCGGTTCATCGACATGGGCGTGGACGGCTTCCGGATCGACACCGCCGTGCACATCCCCCGGGTCACCTGGAACCGGCGTTTCCTGCCCGCCATCCAGCAGCACGCGGTCGCCCGGTTCGGCGAGAAGGGCAAGGACTTCTACGTCTTCGGCGAGGTGGCCGCGTTCGTCAACGACAAGTGGAACCGCGGCTCGGTCAACCACTCCGCGCAGTTCTTCACCTGGAAGGAGCGCAAGGAGTACAGCCCGGACGACGTACGCGCCGCGATCGAGCAGTACGACCACGAGCAGCTGCTCGGCCCGAACGGGCAGCCGACCACCGACAACGCGTTCCTGCGCGGCAACACGTACCACGCGCCGGACCGCTCGCAGTTCTCCGGCATGAACGTCATCGACATGCGGATGCACATGAACTTCTCCGACGCCGGCAACGCGTTCGGCAACGGGAAGGACTCCGACGACAGCTACAACGACGCCACGTACAACGTGGTCTACGTCGACAGCCACGACTACGGGCCGAACAAGTCCTCCACCCGGTACACCGGCGGCACCGACGCCTGGGCGGAGAACATGAGCCTGATGTGGACGTTCCGCGGCATCCCGACGCTCTACTACGGTTCGGAGATCGAGTTCCGCAAGGGCGCCCGGATCGACTGCGGGCCGACCTGCCCGCTCGCCACCACCGGGCGGGCCTACTACGGCGACCACCTGGCCGGCAGCGTCACCGCCGCCGACTTCGGGGTGGTCGGCTCGGCCGGCGGGGCGGTGGCCACCACGCTCGCCCAGCCGCTGGTCAAGCACGTGCAGCGTCTCAACCTGATCCGGCGGGCAGTGCCGGCCCTGCAGAAGGGGCAGTACTCGACCGAGGGCGTGAGCGGCGCGATGGCGTACAAGCGGCGCTTCACCCAGGGCGCGGTGGACAGCTTCGCGCTGGTCACCGTGTCCGGCGGCGCCACGTTCCGCGGGGTGCCGAACGGCCGGTACGTGGACGCGGTCACCGGCGACGTGAAGACGGTCACCGACGGCACGCTCACCGCCGCGGCCGGCGGCAAGGGCAATCTCCGGGTCTACGTGCTCGACCTGCCCGGCAACCCGGCGCCGGGCAAGATCGGCGCGGACGGGCCGTACCTGCGCTGACACGGGCGCGGCGGGGTGGCGGTGCGAGTGCACCACCCCGCCGCCCTCCGAGGGGATCAGGCGTGGGTGGCCCCGCCGGGCGCCGGCCAGGAGGAGGGAACGGCCGGTGAGGGGCGGCGGGGCCACCGCGTCACTTGCCGCCCTGGCCCTCCTGCTCGGCCTCGGCGCCCTGGTCGGCCTTGCCCTCCGGGCCGCCCTTGTCGCCACCCTTGCCGTGGTGGCCGGGCCTGCCGTCCGGGCCGCCCTTGCCCGGGCCCGGGAACACGCCCGCCTCGGCGGCCTTGAGCACCGCGTCGGCCTGCTCCTGGGTGAGCTTGCCGTCGGTGACGGCCTGGTCAAGCCGCTCCTTCAGCGCGGCCTGCCGGTCCTCGGTCGACGGCCGCTCCGGCCGCTCCGGGCGATCGCCCTGGCGCTGCTCGTGCAGCTTCTCCAGCGCCGCGGTGACCTTGTCGGTCGAGACGCCCAGCTCCTTGGCGAGCGCCTCGGCGAACTCGGCCTGCCGGTCGGCGTGCTTCTGGCGGCGGTCGTCACCCTGGTCGGTGGTGCTGCTGGCGCTCGAAGACGGGTTCGGGCTCTTGTCGTCGGCGAGCGCCACCGTCGGGGCGGCGATCCCGACGCCGAGCACGCCGGCGGCGGCCAGGCCGGCCAGCAGGTGCTTCTTCGACATCGTGCGGATCATGCGATTCTCCTGTTCGGTGGTGGTGCGATGACGTCACCGACAGTGGTCGCCGGAACTGAGGGCCACCCGTGGCGAACCTGTCAGCGAGCTGGCAATCCCGTCCGGAAAGCCCGAATTATTCGTGTTGCCGGGGTGCCGGAGCGCCCGCGAGGCTGGGCGAAACCCGACGAAAGGCCACTCGATGACACAGTCCGCCATCCGCGAGATCCCGCTCACCGGGCCGGGCTCCGGGCCGTACTCGATCACGGTCGGGCCCGACGGCGCGCTCTGGCTGGCGCTGGCCGGCTCCGGCGGCGTCGCCCGGCTCGGCCTCGACGGTGAGGTACGGACCTACCGCGACGACCCGCCCGGCAGCCGCCCGCTGATCATCGTCGGCGGCCCCGACGGCGCGCTCTGGTACACCCGCTCGGGCGACGACCGGCTCGGCCGGATCACAGTCGACGGCGAGACCGGCTCGGTGGCGCTGCCGCCCGGCTGCGGCCCCTGCGGGCTGGTGGTCGGTGCGGACGGCGCGCTCTGGTACGCCGGCATGAGCGACGACACGATCGGCCGGGTGAGCGTCGACGGGGAGGTGACGTCCTTCCCGCTGCCGGTGACCAGGGGTTTCCCGTCGATGCTGGCGGCCGGGCCGGACGACGCGCTCTGGCTCACGCTCAACCAGGCGAACGCGATCGCCCGGGTCGGCCTGGACGGGTCGGTGACTGTGCATCCGCTGCCCACCGAGGCGGCCGGGCCGGTCGGCATCACCCGGGGCGGTGACGGCGCGCTCTGGTTCGTCGAGATCGTCGCCGGGCAGATCGGCCGGATCACGCCGGACGGGCGGATCGACGAGTTCCCGCTGCCGGACCGGGCGGCGCGCCCGCACGCGATCGTCGCCGATCCGGCCGGTGGTTGCTGGTTCACCGAGTGGGGCGCCAACCGCATCGGCCACGTCGACCCGGACGGCCACATCACCGCCCACACCCTGCCCACCCCGGCCTCGGAACCCCACGGCCTCACGGTCACCCCCGACGGCGCGGTCTGGGCCGCCTTGGAGATCGGCGCCGTGGCCCACCTCACGCCCTCGCCGCGTTGATCATGAGGTTGGCGGCAGTTGTGGATCTCTGAACTGCCGTCAACTTCATGATCAGCCCGGGTGGCGGACGGCGGCGGTCGCCGTCAGGGTGCCTGTGGTGGCGTCCAGGGTGGCGGGGGTACCCACCGGGACGGTGAGCTGGTTGGGGCCGTGGCCGATGGGCAGGCCACCGAGGACCGGCACGCCCAGGTCGCCCAGGCGGTCGGTGAGCACGTCCACGACCGTGGTGTCCCAGCCGTCCGCGCACTCGGTGAACTGGCCGACAGCCACCCCGGCGATCCCGTCCAGCGCACCGCAGCGGCGCAGGTGGGTGAGCATCCGGTCGATCTTGTACGGCGGCTCCTGCACCTCCTCGACCAGCAGGATCGCCCCGGTCAGGTCGGGCATGTCCGGGGTGCCGATGGACGCGGTGATCAGGCACAGGTTGCCGCCGAGCAGCCGGCCCTCGGCCCGGCCGGGCACCCGCACCGGGAACGTCTCCTCCGCCTCGACCGCCGTCACCGTCACCGGCTCGGCGCTGGTCAGCGCGGCGTGCAGCGACTCCGCCGAGCGGATCGGCGTGCGCTCGTCCCGCCACGCGGCGCCCGGCCCGTGCACCCCGGCCAGGCGGGCGCCCCGCCAGAGCGCGAACTGCAACGCGGTGATGTCGGAGAACCCGGCCACCACCTTCGGATCCCGGCGTACCGCCGCCATGTCGATCAGGTCGACCACCCGCTGCGCGCCGTAGCCGCCCCGGGTGCAGATCACCCCGCGGATCTCCGGGTCGGCGAACGCCGCGTTCAGGTCCGCGGCCCGCAGCGCGTCGTCGCCGGCCAGGTAACCCCGCCTGGCGTACGCGTTCGGCGCGGGCACCGGCCGCAGCCCCCAGCCGGTGAGCAGCTCGATGCCGCGGGCCACCCGTTCGGGACGGGTCGGCCCGGACGGGGACACCAGCATCACCGCGTCGCCGGGACGCAGGGCCGGTGGGCGCAGGCGGTCGTCAGGCACGATCGGAGCCTAGGGCCTGCCGGACCGTGCCCTGTCGGGCGTACCGGTTAGCCTCGACGTCGTGGCGACCGCGCTGGTGATCGAGAACGACCCGACCGACGACCTCCGCCGCCTGGGGGAGTGGCTCACCGAAGGGGGCCTTGAGCTGCGCGTGCTGCGTCCGCACGCCGGTGACCCGCTCCCCGGCGACCTGGAGGGGTACGCCGCGCTCGTGGTGCTCGGCGGCGACCAGCAGGCATACCCGGGGCCCGACGGCGGCCCCGGCGCGCCCTGGTTCCCGGCGCTGGAGGGGCTGCTGCGCAAGGCGGTTCGCGGGCGCGTGCCCACGCTGGCCGTCTGCCTCGGCGCGCAACTGCTGGCCACCGCGCACGCGGGCCGGGTCGAACGCAGCCCGTCCGGTCCGGAGGTCGGTCCGGCGCTCGTCGGGCGGCGCGACGCCGCCGAGGACGACCCCCTGTTCCGGTACGTGCCGCTGATGCCCGACGTCCTCCAGTGGCACGCCGACGAGATCACCGAGCTGCCGCACGGCGCGACGCTGCTCGCCGCGTCCACCCGCTACCCGCACCAGGCGTTCCGGCTCGGCGACCGGGCCTGGGGCCTGCAGTTCCACATCGAGTGCGACACCGCGATGATCGCCGGGTGGTCCCGCGACTCGGCCGTGCTGGCCGAGCTGGGCTACGACCCGGAGCTGGTGGTGGCGGCCTGCGACCGGGTGATGGCCGACGTCGAGGAGGCGTGGCAGCCGTTCGCGATCCGGTTCGCCGCGCTCGCGCTCGGCGAACTCGGCGACGACAACCCGCGCCGCAGCCTGCCGCTGCTCGGGGCCTGACTGTGACCCGGCCGGCCCGCGGGCGCCTGGCCCGCTACGGATTCGCCGAGGGTGACGGCGCCACCCGCGCCGCGGACCTGCTCGGCCCGGACGGGCTAGCCCTGTGGCGGCCCGACACCCAGGAACCCGCCGACGAACGCGCCGCCGAACTGCTCGCCGCGCTGTCCCGCGCCGCCGACCCGGACCTGGCCCTGCGTCAGCTGCACCGGCTGGTCGAGTCCGAGCGGCGCTCCGGCGACGAGGTGGCCGTACGCGACGCCCTGGCCGCCGACCCCGGGCTGCGCCGCCGGCTGATCGCGGTGCTCGGCGCCTCGTCCGCGCTCGGCGACCATCTGGTCGCCAACCCCGGGCAGTGGGCGGTGCTGGCGACCGAGCCGGACGGGCTCGCCCCCACCGCGGAAGGGCGGCTCGACCTCGGCGTCGCCGCCCGGCTCACCACCGTCACCGGCGCGGTCCCGCTGCTGCGGCAGGCGTACCGGCTCGCGCTGCTGCGGATCGCGGCGGCCGACCTGACCGGCGGGCGCGGCCTGGAGCAGACCATGGCGGCGCTGTCCGGGCTGGCCGACGCCACGCTGGCTGCCGCCTACGACATCGCCGCCGACGAGCTGCCGGAGGGCACACCGCGCCCCCGGCTGGCAGTGGTGGCGATGGGCAAGTGCGGCGGCGACGAGCTGAACTACGTCTCCGACGTCGACGTCATCTTCGTCTCCGCCACCGACGACGACCTGCCCGCCGCGACCCAGATCGCCACCCGGCTGATCCAGATCTGCGGGCTGGTGGCCTGGCCGGTCGACGCGGCGCTGCGTCCCGAGGGCAACCGGGGGCCGCTGGTGCGCACGCTCGCCAGCCACCTCGCCTACTACAAGCGCTGGGCGCGCACCTGGGAGTTCCAGGCGCTGCTCAAGGCCCGCCCGGCCGCCGGGGACCTGGAACTCGCAAAGGAGTGGATCGACGCGCTGGCCCCGCTCGTGTGGACCGCCGCCGAACGCCCCGAGGCGGTCGAGGACGTCCGGTCCATGCGCCGCAAGATCCTCGACAACGTGCCGCCGAAGGAGCTGGAACGCGAGATCAAGCGCGGCCCGGGCGGGCTGCGCGACATCGAGTTCGCCGTCCAGCTGCTCCAGCTCGTGCACGGCCGGGGCGACGAGTCGCTGCGGGTGCCGGGCACCGTGCCGGCGCTGCGCGCGCTCGTCGCCGGCGGCTACGTGGGCCGCGCCGACGGGGAGGCGCTCCTGCGCGGCTACCGCTTCCTGCGCGCCGTCGAGCACCGGCTCCAGCTCCAGGCCCTGCGCCGCACCCACACCGTGCCGACCGAACCGGCCGCGCTGCGCTGGCTCGCCGCCGCGCTCGGCTACGCGGCCACGCCGGGCCGCAGCGCCGTCGAGGAGTTCCGCGCCGAGTGGGTCACCCACGCCACCGAGGTACGCCGGCTGCACGCCAAACTGCTCTACCGGCCGCTGCTCGAATCCGTGGCCCGCGTACCGGCCGAAGGGCTGCGCCTCACGCCCGAGGCGGCCCGGCACCGGCTGGAGGTGCTCGGCTTCGCCGACCCGGCCGGCGCGCTGCGGCACCTCCAGGCGCTCACCGGCGGGGTCAGCCGGACCGCCGCCATCCAGCGCACGCTGCTGCCGGTGCTGCTCGACGAGTTCGCCGACGCCCCCGAACCGGACCGCGGACTGCTCAACTACCGGCAGGTCTCCGACAAGCTCGGCAGCACCCCCTGGTACCTGCGCCTGCTGCGCGACTCCGGCCCGGTGGCGCGCCGGCTGGCCCGGGTGCTGTCCTCGTCCCGGTACGCGGCCGACATGCTGGCCCGCGAACCGGAGGCGCTGCGGCTGCTCGCCGAGGACAGCGAACTGACCCCGCGTCCACGGGAGACGCTCGTCGACGGCTTCGCCGCCGCTGCCGCCCGCCACGACGACCCGGTCGAGGCGATCCGGGCGGTCCGCGCGCTGCGCCGCCGGGAACTGGTCCGGATCGCCGCCGCCGACGTGCTCAGCCGCGCCGGTTCGCTCGCCCCGCTCACCCCGCGCCCGGTCGGCGGCGGGGAACGCCGGCCCACAGTGGTGGACGTGACGGCTGTCGGCACCGCGCTGTCGCACGTCGCCGACGCCACGCTCGCCGCCGCGCTGCGCGCCGCCCGTACCGTCCACCCCGGACCGTCCGGCCTGCGCTTCGCGGTGATCGGCATGGGCCGGCTCGGCGGGTACGAGTCGAACTACCTCTCCGACGCCGACGTGCTGTTCGTCTACGACCCGCCGCCCGGGGTGGAGGAGAGCTCGGCGAGCGCAGCAGCGCACGCCGTCGCCGAGGAGTTGCGCCGGCTGCTGTCCGCGCCCGCCCCCGACCCGCCGCTGGGCGTCGACGCCGACCTGCGCCCCGAGGGCCGGCAGGGCCCGCTGGTCCGCAGCCTGGCCGCGTACGCGCAGTACTACGCGCGCTGGTCCCGGGTGTGGGAGGCGCAGGCACTGCTGCGCGCCCGGTTCGTCTGCGGCGACGCCGACCTGGGCGCCGAGTTCGAGGCCATGATCGAGCCGGTGCGCTATCCGGCCGAAGGGCTGAGCCGCGAGCAGGTGGTCGAGATCCGCCGGATCAAGGCGCGGGTGGAGACCGAGCGGCTGCCCCGGGGCGCCGACCCGGCCACCCACACCAAGCTGGGCCGGGGCGGGCTGGCCGACGTCGAGTGGGCGGTGCAGTTGCTGCAGCTCCGGTACGCCGGTCAGGTGCCCGCCCTGCGCGGCACCCGTACGCTCGACGCCCTCGCCGCCGCCCGCGACGCCGGGCTGCTCGACGCCTCCGACGCCGCCGAGCTGGCGGCCGGCTGGACGCTCGCCGCCGAGGTGCGCGACGCGCTGATGCTGGTACGCGGCCGGGCCGGTGACCAGTTGCCCCGGCACGGGGTGGAGCTGGCAGGTGTGGTGCGGCTGCTGGGGCGCGAGGACCAGGGCGAGTTCCTCGACGAGTACCTGCGCACCGGCCGCCACTCCCGCACAGTCGTCCAGCGCATCCTGGAGTCCCCCCTCTAGACCCGAGCCCGGATGCCGGCCCGGGTGCCGCGGCGTGCCGGGGCCTCGCTGACCGCCTTCGCTGCTCCTCTACCGAGGCTTGTCCCGACACGCGAGCCATGCGTTCCGCATCTCGGGAGCGCCGAGAGATCTTGGTAGCAAACGGCCTTTATGGCGGCCTATTCGTACCAAGATCTCTAGCCGGGTCAGCTCGTGAGGGTGTAGGTGCCGGGTTGGGGGACCGTCACGGTGGTCCACTTGCCGGCTCGGGTGACCGTGGCGCCGTTGGAGACGGTGAGCCAGCGGTCGTGGCGTACCCGGATCGGGATCGGGCCGGGGGCGAGGGCGCGGAACGTGATCGAGGCGCCGTCCTGGCTGATCAGCTCACCCGGCGCGCCGACGATCGGGGTGGGTTCGGCCACCGCGTACAGCTTCCAGTGCCGGTTCGACCAGACCTCGGTCAGGTACGGCTGGCCCAGCTCGACCAGCTTCGCCTCGGATCGCCCCACCCAGGAGAACTCGGCATCGGGCACTGCCACGTACTGCACCGCGTTGTCGGCCAGCCAGTCCCGGTAGGTAACGGAGGTCAGCGGAATGCCGGTGCCGTCCGCGCCGGGCACCGTGGTGAAGAACAGCGGGTTGCGGTCGATGTCGGCCTGGCGTAGCCAGCCCCGGGCCAGCGGCACCTCACCCATCCGGGCCGCCTCCCAGTAGTTGCGGGTCGGCGGCACCTCCACCCGTCCGGTGAGCCCGCGCCGGGCCAGTTCCGCGCGCAGCGGAGCGAAGTACGCCGGGTCGGCCGTCGGATCGTCGGCGCTGCGCAGGTCGGCGGTGACCACCGGCGGCTGCCACCAGCAGACGACGGCGAGCAGGGCGGCAAGCCCGGCCGCTCCGACAGCCCGGCGGGACCGACCCTGGCCGAGCCGGCCAATGCCATGCGCGTCGCTGTCGGGACGGCCCGCACCGAGTCGGCCCGCGCCGAGACGGCCCGCGCCGAGTCGGCCGCCGAGTCGACCGCCGAGTCGGCCGCCGAGGCGGCTCGCGGTGAACCATGCGGGGGGCGTCGCCGCGGCGGCCAGCAGCGGCAGCGCGAACATCACCACCAGGCGGGTGGCGTTCAGCCCGACCGGTGTGTGCAGCAGCGCCGACGCCAGCACCCCGGCCGCGGACAGCAGCGCGCCCACCCGCACCGGCCGGTACGCCACGAGAGCCGCCACCACCAGGCTCGTCACCACGGCGTGCACTGTGTCGGCCGTGCTGATGTTCATCCAGCCGCCCTCGCCGAACAGCAGCCCGGTCACCGCCAGCGGCACCGCGGCCGGTACGGCGAGCAGCAGGCCGTCGGCGTACCGGCGGGACAGCAGCAGCGCGACGCCGGCGAGCCCGACGAACAGCCCGGCCACCGGGCTGGCCGCCGATGCGAGCAGCGCGGCGGCACCGGCGGCGACGGCCGCCCAGACGTTCCGGCCGCCACCGGCAGCGCCGGGACCGGCCGGCCCGGCAGCGACACCATCGGCAGCGGCGGCGGCGAATCGGGTGCGGCGGGCGGGCAGCGTGAGCGCGAGCAGCGCGGCCAGGCCGAACGCGACGCCGAGGGCGTACGTGACCCGGCCGGACACCAGGTTGCCGGCGATCGTGACCACGCCGACCAGGCTGCCGAGCAGCGGGCGGGGCACCCGGGTCCGTACCAGCAGGGCGGCGAACGCGGTGGCGGAGGCGAGCAGGGCGAGCGCGCCGGTGACGCGTACCCCGAGCAGTGCCATCAGCGGCGGCGAGACGAGGCTGTAGCCCCACGGGTGCACGCCGCCGTACCAGCGCAGGTCGACCAGGGCGGCCCCGTGCTCGGCGAAGAACCCGGCGCGGGCGACCTGCGCGGACAGGTCCGAGCCGGTGGCCGGCAGCGTGAGGTAGAGCACGGCGAGGACGAGCGCCGACACGGCGGAGACCGCCACCACCCGACCGCCCCGCATGCCCACCTCCTGATCGCGAACCACCGTACTGGCAGCATGTCGGACGTGCCTCACCACCTCTCGCGCTGGATCGGCCTGGCGGGTTCGGTGCTGCTCGCCGTGGCCGCGTTCCTCGGCGGCGCCCTGCCCGACGGCGAGTTGCGTCCCACGCCGGTCAGCATCTGGCAGGGCCCGAACGGGCCGCTGATCATCGGGTTGTGGCTGGTCGGCACCGCGCTGCTGGCGTGGGCCTGGTGGTCGCTGCGGGACCGGGTGCCGTCGTCCCGCTGGGTGCTTGTCACAGTCGCGCTGTGGCTGCTGCCGATGCTGGTCGCGCCGCCGCTGGGCAGCCGCGACGTGTACGCGTACGCCTGCCAGGGCGCCAGCTTCTCCGCCGGGATCAACCCCTACGAGCAGGGCGTGTCGGCGCTGCCCTGCCCCTGGCTGGACACCATCTCCTACATCTGGCGGGACACCCCGGCGCCGTACGGGCCGCTGTTCGTGCTGCTCGCCGGCGCGGTGGTGGAGGCCACCGGCTCGCTGCTCGCCGCCGTCGCGCTGTTCCGGGTACTGGCCGTGGCCGGGGTGGCGCTCACCGCCTGGGCGCTGCCGGTGCTGGCCCGCCGCTGCGGGGTGCCGCCACGGCGGGCGCTCTGGCTGGCGCTGGCGAGCCCGCTGGTGCCCGTGCACCTGGTCTCCGGCGCGCACAACGACGCGCTGATGATCGGCTTACTGGTCGCCGGGCTGGCGGTGGTGGCGGCCCGTCCGGGCCGGCCCGGACCGCTGCTCGCCGGTGGGGTGCTGCTCGGACTCGCCGCCGCCGTCAAGGTCACCGCGCTGGTCGTGATGCCGTTCGCCGCGCTGGCCGCGATCGTCGGGGCGTACCGGATCAGGACGCTGGTGCGCGACGGCGGGTGGGTGGTCGGCGGCTCGCTCGCCGCGCTCGCCGCCGTGACCCTCGCCTCCGGGCTGGGGCTGGGGTTCGTCGGCGGGCTGGAACAGGGCGGGCTGGTGGTGGCCTGGACGTCGCCGCCGACGGCGGTGGGGCAGACCGTCGGCTACCTGCTCGCGCCGTTCGGCGTGCACGTCGACGCGCTGCCGGTGACCCGGGCGATCGGCATGGTCGTGCTGGTCGCCGTGCTGATCTGGCTCTGGTTCCGGTCGTTCCGTCGCGGTGAGCCGTTCTGGCACGCCGGGCTGGCGCTGACCGCCACCGTCGCGCTCTCCCCGCTGTTCCACCCTTGGTACTGGCTGTGGCCGCTGGCCGTGCTCGCCGCCACCGCGCACCGCACGCTCTGGTTCTCGATCGTCACAGTGGTGTCGTCGTTCCTGGTGCTGGCCGACGGCACCGGTTTACCCCGGTACACCAAGATGCCCGGTGCGCCCTTGATGACCCTGTTCGTGATCGGGGTGGTCGTGTGGTTGGTACGGTCGGCTCGCAAGGGCCGGCAGCCGGTTCCCGTGGACTGAGGAGTGTGCCGGTGAGCGAGCCCGACGGACCCGTCCGGCCGATCGCCGCCGGTCTCGCCCGCTACGCCGGCCTCGCCGGTGCCGTACTGCTCACCGTCGCCGGATGGCTCGGCGGCGCGCTACCGGGCACACCACCGCGCGGCACGCTCGCCGCGATCTGGGCCGCACCGCACGGGCCGGTGACGCTCGGCTGCTGGCTGGCCGGGACGCTGCTGCTCCTGGGCGCCTGGTGGTCGCTGCGGTGGGGCGCCCCGTCCGGCCGGTGGGCGTACGTGACCGCCGGGCTCTGGTCGCTGCCGCTGCTCGCCGCGCCGCCGATCGGCAGCCGCGACGTCTACTCGTACGCCTGCCAGGGCTGGACGTGGACGCAGGGGCTCAGCCCGTACCGGATTGGGGTCGCCGCGGCCGGCTGCCCGTGGACCGACTCGGTGTCGCCGATCTGGCGGGACACCCCGGCGCCGTACGGGCCGTTCTTCGTGCTGCTGGCCGGGCTCGCAGTCCTCGCCGGTGGCGGCCTGATCGGGACGATCGTGGCGCTGCGGCTGGTCGCGGTGGCCGGGGTACTGCTGGCCGCGCTCTGCCTGCCCGGCCTGGCCCGCGCCGCCGGGGTGCCCACCCGCCGCGCCGCCTGGCTGGTGCTCGCGTGCCCGCTGGTCGGGATCCACCTCGTGGCGGGCGCGCACAACGACGCGCTCGCGCTCGGGCTGCTCCTGCTCGGCCTGCTGGTGCTGGTCCGCCTGCCGGGCAAGCCGCGTGCGCTGCTGGTGGCCGGGGTGCTGCTCGGCCTGGCCGTGGCGGTGAAGGCGGTCGCCGTCGTGGCGCTGCCGTTCGCGGCGCTCGCCGCCGTGCTCGGCCGCTACACCTGGCGGGCGCTGCTGCGCGACGGCGGGCAGCTGGCCGCCTCGGTGCTCGGCACGCTGCTGGTCGTCTCGCTCGCCACCGGGCTCGGGCTGGGCTGGGTGGAAGGGCTCGGCCACAGCGGCGACTCGCAGCAGTGGACCTCCCCGCCCACAGCGATCGGCTTCGTGATCGACTACGCCGGTGAACTGGCCGGGCAGCGGCCCGCGGCGGTGCCGGTGGCCCGGGCGGTCGCGCTGGTGCTGCTCGCCGGGACGCTCGTCGCGCTCTGGTGGCAGGCGTGGACGGCGCTGCGGCGGCTCAACGACGCCCGGCAGCGGGTGGCCCGGCTGACGCTGGCCCGCCCCCGGGTGGCGCTGCTCGGCGCGGGGCTGGCGCTTGCCGCCACGGTGCTGCTCGCCCCGGTCTTCCACCCCTGGTACGCGATCTGGCCGCTGACAGTGCTCGCGGTCGCGGCGGTGCCGCTGGCCCGGCAGGTCTGGTTCGTGGCGCCCTGCGCGGTCGCCTCGGCGCTCACCCTGCCGGACGGATCCAACCTGGCCCGGTTCAGCAAGGCGCCGGGCGCGGTGCTGATGACGGCGCTGGTGGTGGTCGTGGCGGTCGCGTGGACGTTCCCACGCGGCTCTAGGAGATGAAGGCGGGCCAGCGGTGCCTGCGCCACTCGTCCCAGGTGGCGAACCCGGCCGGTGGATCGTCGACAGGTTCACTGCCGTCCAGTTCCCCCGGCGTCGGGATGCTCATGACGGCAGCCCACGTGGCGAGTTCCTCGTCGGACATGTGCCAGGTCGTGTGCGGCTCCTCGGCCTGCCGCCGGTCAAGCCGTTGCCGCTGCTCGGCCGGTGTGAGCTGGAAGTAGCGCATCGTCACCGACGCTCCGAGGTCGGCTGCTGCCTGTCGTAGAGCCGAGCGCTCATCTCGGCCCCAGAGGCCGAAGTCGATGACGACGTTGACGCCGAGTTCGAGCGCCCGCAGCGCGATCTCGATGAGCCGTCCCTCGATGACGTCCGAAGCCGACGGCGGGTTCGCCAGCCCGTAGAGGGCCTTCACCCACTCGTCCTTCGTCAGACGAAGGGCCTTCTCCTCGACCTCTATGCGCCGCGCCTCCGTGGTCTTCCCGGTGCCCGGCAGTCCTACGGTCAGGAACAGCGTCGGTCGTGTTGTCATCACTACCCCTACGAGCGGTCGCCTCATCATCGCTGACATCCGGCCATGCCACGATCAACACGCAACCGCTCGACACGAAACGGCGGCCACGCCGGCTGTGAGCCGGCATGACCGCCGTCCGTCAGGTCGGACCCGATTCGTGCGGGTCGGCGCCTTGATCTACCTCAGCAGTCGAAGTACATCGCGAACTCGTGCGGGGTCGGGCGCAGACGCACCGGGTCGACCTCGTTGGCCTGCTTCCAGTCGACCCAGGTGGAGATCAGGTCCGGCGTGAACACGCCGCCGTCGAGCAGGTAGTCGTGGTCGGCCTCGAGCGCGTTGAGCACCTCGGGCAGCGAACCCGGGACCTGCTTGACGTCGCCCCACTCCTCCGGCGGCAGGTCGTACAGGTCCTTGTCGATCGGCGCCGGCGGCTCGATCTTGTTCTTGATGCCGTCCAGGCCGGCCATCATCATCGCCGAGAATGCCAGGTACGGGTTGCTCGACGGGTCCGGCACCCGGAACTCCACGCGCTTGGCCTTCGGGTTGCTGCCGGTCACCGGGATGCGGGTGCACGCGGAGCGGTTGCGCTGCGAGTAGACCAGGTTGACCGGCGCCTCGAAGCCCGGCACCAGACGACGGTAGGAGTTCACCGTCGGGTTGGTGAAGGCCAGCAGCGACGGGGCGTGGTGCAGCAGGCCGCCGATGTACCAGCGCGCGGTGTCGGACAGCCCGGCGTAGCCGGTCTCGTCGTAGAACAGCGGCTCGCCCCCACGCCACAGGCTCTGGTGGGTGTGCATGCCGGAGCCGTTGTCACCGAACAGCGGCTTCGGCATGAACGTGGCGGTCTTGCCGGCGGCCCAGGTCTCGTTCTTGACGATGTACTTGAACAGCTGGAGCTGGTCGGCGGCGTGCAGCAGGGTGGAGAACTTGTAGTTGATCTCCGACTGGCCGGCGGTGCCGACCTCGTGGTGCGACCGCTCGACCGTGAAGCCGCCGTCGACGAGACGCCGCACGATCCGGTCGCGCAGGTCGGCGTAGTGGTCGACCGGGGGCACCGGGAAGTAGCCGCCCTTGTAGGCGGTCTTGTAGCCGCGGTTGCCGCCCTCCTCGATCCGGCCGCTGTTCCAGGCGCCCTCGATCGAGTCGATGTAGTAGAACGACTGGTGCGCCGAGGTCTCGTGGCGGATCGAGTCGAAGATGTAGAACTCCGCCTCGGCGCCGAAGTAGGCGGTGTCGGCGATGCCGCTGGCCGCCAGGTACGCCTCGGCCTTCTTCGCCACGTTGCGCGGGTCGCGGGAGTACGCCTCGCGGGTGAACGGGTCGTGGATGAAGAAGTTGAGCGCGAGCGTCTTCTGGGCCCGGAACGGGTCGATGAAGGCGGTGGCGACGTCCGGCAGCAGGAGCATGTCGGACTCGTGGATGGCCTGGAAGCCGCGGATCGAGGATCCGTCGAAGGCGAGGCCGTCGGTGAAGACGCTGTCGTCGAACGACTCGACCGGCAGGTTGAAGTGCTGCATCACGCCGGGCAGGTCACAGAAACGTACGTCGACGAACTTCACGTCCTCGTTGGCGAGGTATCGCAGGAGTTCCTCGGAATTGGCGAACACACGTCCTCCTGGCAGGTCCACTCCGTTAGCTGGCTACTGGCGACGCTATGGCCGGGGGGTTGCCCGGCCGTGTCTCGTCTGTTTCCGCCGTGTTACGTCGCTTGCGGAGCGTCATCCCGGCACCCTCTGATGCCGAATGTCGTATTTTTCGTCAAGGGTCGCGGCGGCGCTACCCTGGCCGCTGTGACCGATACCGCCGCCACACCGGTGCCGCCCGCCACCGACCCCGCGTTCACCCCGCCCAGCCTCGGCCGCCGCTTCGGCGCCCTGATCATCGACTGGGTGCTGTGCCTGATGGTCGCCCGGGCCTTCTCCGACCCGGTCCGCGACGGCTGGCCGCCGGTCCTGGTGCTGATCCTGGAGTACGGCTTCTTCATCGGCCTGTTCGCCCAGACCCCCGGCATGTACCTGACCCGGCTGCGCTGCGTGTCCTGGGCCGACGGCGGCCGGATCGGGCCGCTCCGCGGACTGCTGCGCGGCTTCCTGCTGGCCCTCGTGGTGCCGGCGCTGCTGATGGACGAGCACCGGCGCGGCCTGCACGACCGGCTGGCCGGGTCCGTCGTCACCGACGCCCCGCGCCGCTGACCCGCACGAGAAAGGAGCCGGCCCCGCACGGGACCGGCTCCTTTCTCGCGTACGCCGGAAGTCAGCGACCCCGGGTCTGCCGGAACGCGCCACGCGCCGGCCGCATGTTCTTCGGGATCGCGCCCTTGGGCATCTGCGGCCGCGCGGTGAGCGCCTTGAGCCGCTTGTCGAGCGCGTTGACGTCCTTGGGGGACAGGGCGCGGGGCAGCCGCATCAGCGTCATCCGCAGCTTGCGGACCGGCAGCTCACCCTCGCCCTGCCCGATCACGTAGTCGTGCAGCGGAGCGGTGCCGATCACCTTCGCCAGGCGGCGCTTCTCCTGGCCGAGCAGGCCGCGTACGCGCTGCGGGTTGCCCTCGGCCAGCAGGATCACGCCCTGCCGGCCCACCACCAGGTGCACCATGTCCATCTGGGTGGTGGAGCTGACCGCCGGGGTGACCCGCCAGTCGCCGCGCATGCTCTCCATGATCTGCGCCGCCGCGCCCGGCTGCCCCTCGGCGGCGTTCATCATCGCCTTGTTGGACCGCAGGTTGAGCACGATCAGCACGGCGAGCAGGGCGAGCAGGATGCCGATCGGCAACCAGATCCAGCCCCAGGCGATCACCGCGACCACGGTGAGCGCGAGCGGGATCAGCACCGCCGCCGCGGTCAGCGGCGCGAACCACTTGTCCTGCTTGGCGGTGAACCGGAACACCATCCCGATCTGCTTCAGCCGCTGGCCGAACGAGACCTTCTCCTGGGGCTTTGCCATACCGCAGAGTCTAGTGGTCGGCGCGCACCCCGTTGATCCGTGGCCGCCCCCTGCGCCGAGGGCTGAGTACCTTACCGCCGCGCCGTCCCGAATCGGCCCGCCGGTAAGGAGGCCGGACGGCCGAAGATCAGGCGGCGTACCCATGCCCCGGGGGCACCTTCGCGCGGAGAGTCGATCTCGACAGGGACACACCGCACGACAGGGAGATCCGAGATGTTCGGCAACGACGCAGACCTCATCCTCAGCATCCACCGCAGCCACGCCGCCGAGCTGCAGGCCGACGCGGCCCAGGACCGGCTCGCCCGGTCGCTGCCCCGTCGGCACCCGCGCGGCTGGCTCAGCCGCCGCCAGCACAACGCCCACCCCGCCGACGCCCGCCGGTGACCGCACCGGCGGCCGTCGCCGGGCTCGCCGGTGCGGCCGGTGCTGTGGGTCGTGGGGAGTTCACCGGTCCGGCCGTCCCCGGGAATGTGGGCGCGGCCGGTGCCGTGGGGGAGTTCGCCGGTCCGGCCGTCACGGGGGCGGCCGGACCGGCGGCCATCCGCCGTCCGATCGGCCCGGTAGGGCCGTCGGAGGGCCGTGGCATGCTCGACGGCGTGACCGTACGCGCCGCCAGCACCGTCCTCGTCGGCCGCCGGCCCGAGCTGGCCGCGCTCGGCGACGCGCTGGCCCGGTCCCGGACCGGCGAGCCGGCGACGGTGCTCGTCGGCGGCGAAGCGGGCGTCGGCAAGACCCGGCTGCTGGAGGAGTTCGGCACGCAGGTGGACGCCGCCGGCGCGCGCCTGCTCGTCGGCCAGTGCCTGGAGCTGGGCGAGGCGGGCCTCCCGTTCGCCCCGTTCGCCGCCGCGCTGCGCGACGTGCTGCGCCACGACGGGCCGGCCGCCTTCGCCGGCTACGAGGCGGAGTTCGCCCGGCTGCTGCCGGAGCTGGCCCGGATGCCCGCAGGCGTCGCCGCGCCCGCCGGGCCGGCCCTCGCCGACACCCCGCGCGGCTACCTGTTCGACCTGGTCGCCGAGCTGTTCCGGCGGATCGCCGAGGAACGCCCGCTGGTGCTGGTGATCGAGGACCTGCACTGGGCCGACCGGTCCACCCGGGATCTGATCGGCTTCCTGGTGCGGGCCGCCCGCGCCACCCGCCTGCTGGTGGTCTGCACGTACCGCACCGACGAGCTGCACCGGGGGCACCCGCTGCGGCCGTTCCTCGCCGAGCTGGACCGGGTCCGCGGCGTGGACCGGATCGAGCTGGGCCGCCTCGACCGCGACGGCACCGCCGCCGTGCTGGCCGACCTGCTCGGCACCGAGCAGGTCGCCCGGACCGTCGACGACGTGCACGAACGCACCCAGGGCAACCCGTTCTTCATCGAGGAGCTGGCCGCCGCCGGTGGCCCGGTCGGCTGCGCGGCCATCCCGGAGACGCTGCGCGACCTGCTGCTGGCCCGCGTCGACCGGCTGCCCGAGCCGGCCCAGCGGGTGCTGCGGATCGCCGCCGCCGGGGGCACCCGGTTCGCCCACCAGCTCCTCGCCGAGGTGGCCGGCCTGCCCGAGGCCGAACTGGAGGACGCGCTGCGCGCCGCCGTCGCCGGTCAGCTCGTGGTGGCCGACCCGGACGGCGACTACGAGTTCCGGCACGCGCTGGTCCGCGAGGCCGTGCACGACGACCTGCTGCCCGGCGAGCACGCGCGGCTGCACGCCCGGTACGCCGCGGCGATCGAGGCCAACCCGCACCTGGTCGCCGCCGGTCGCGCGCCGGCCGAGATCGCCCACCACTGGTACGCGGCACACGACCACCCGCGCGCGCTCACCTCGGCCCGGGTCGCCGCCGAGGCGGCGGCCGAGCGGTACGCGTACGCCGAGCAGAGCCGGCTGCTGGAGCGCGTCCTCGAACTCTGGGAGCAGGTGCCCGACGCCGCCGACCGGCTCGGCATGGACCATCTGCGGGTGCTGGAGGACACGCTCACCGCGGCGGTGACCGCCGGAGACCTCAGCCGGGCGCTCACGCTCACCCGGGCCGCGCTGGCCGAGGTCGACGCCGACGCCGAACCGCTGCGCGCCGCGCGCCTGCTCGACCACCGGGGCCGGTTGTTCGCGCTGCTCGGCAAGAGCGACGGCGCGGCCGAGCTGCGCGAGGCGTACCGGCTGGCGGCGGGTGCGCCGCACGGCCCGGAACGGCTCGGCGTGCTCGCCGACATCGCGTCGCACCTGATGAAGGTCGACCCTCGGGAGGCCGCCTCGGTCGCCACCGAGGCCGCGGCCGGCGCGTCCGAGGTCGGCACCGACCTGGTGCTGCTGCCCACCCGGATCGCCCTGCTGCACCGCATCGACGGCACGCCGGAGCTGGGGCTGGCCGAGCTGCGCCGGGTGGAGGCGCGGGCCCGTGCGGCCGACGACTCGTGGGCCCTGGTCAGCGCACTGGTCTTCCTCTCCGACGTGCTCTACGAGCTGGGCCGATACGACGAGTCCGAACAGGCAGCCGCGGCCGGGGTGAGCGAGGCGCGCCGGGTCGGCATCAGCCGCTCGATCGGGGCGTACCTGCTGTCGAACCGGGCCGAGGCACTGATCGCGCTGGGCCGCTGGGACGAGGCGGACGCCACCTGCGCCGAGGCCGCCCGCATCGACCCGCCCGGCGTGTCCGGGCTGCACTGGCTGCAACTGCGCGCCGGGCTCCACCTGGCCCGCGCCCATCCGGGCGCGGACGAGGTCGTCGGGCGGGCGCTGGCGTTCCTCGGCCGCCCGTACCTCTGGCCGAACCACCGGCTGCCGCTGCACGAGCTGCGCGTGGAGGCCGCGCTCGCCGCCGACGACAAGCCCGAGGCGGTACGCGCGGCGCGCGCCGCCCTGGCCGACGCGCACCTGGCCGACCTGCCCCGCGAGGGCTGGCCGGTGCTGAACGCGCTGGCGCGTACCGCCGCGCTGACCGGTGACGCGACGCTCGCCGCCGACGTGTCGGCGGTGGCCGCCGCGCTGCCGGCCCGGCACCCGGCCGAGCACGCCCACGCCGCCCACGTCACCGCGATCCTCGGCGGGACGGCGCCCACCGGTCCCGCCGACGCGCTCGCCGCGTGGCGGGCGACGGTGGCGGCGTGGCGGACGGCCGGGCAGCCGTACCCGCTGGGCCGGGCGCTGCTCGGGCTGGCCGAGGCGGCCGCGGCAGCGTGCGAGCGGGACGAGGTGGCCGCCGCGGTACGGGAGACGGCCGAGCTGGCCGCCCGGCTGGGTGCCACCCCGCTGGGCGAGCAGGCGGCGACGCTTGCCCGCCGGGTCGGGCTGCGCGGCACCGGGCGACCCGGGCCGGACCTGCTGACCAGCCGGGAGCAGGAGGTGCTGCGGCTGGTCGCCGAGGGGCACAGCAACAGCCGGATCGCCGAGCGCCTGTTCATCTCACCGAAGACGGCGAGCGTGCACGTGTCCCGGATCATCGCCAAGCTCGACGTGACCAACCGGGTGGAGGCCGCCGCGCTGGCTCACCGCCTCGGCCTGCTCGACCCTCCGCCGCCCGTCCCGGCACAGCGCCGCGCCAGGTAGCGCGCCGGACCATCCCGCTTCGCGTCAGGACGCGTCAGGCCGGTCGGGCGTCGGGCCGGTCGGGCGTCGGGCCGGCCGGGCGCCGGGCCAGCGAGCGCCACAGCCGAGCGCCACAGCCGAGCGCCACAGCCGAGCGCCGGGCCGGGCCGGTAGCCGGCCGGGCTTGCGTCAGCGGCGGGGCAGGTAGATCCGCCAGCCGGCCACCGCGACCACGTCGAGCGCGTCCGATTCGGCGCCGAGGCGCTCGTCCAGCCGCGCGGCCAGCGGCGAGCCGGCCGGTGCCACCCACGCCGTGCCCGGGTCGGCCGACACCTCCCGCCGGTACGCGGGCAGCCTGTCGAACCCGGGGGTCAGGTCGTCGTCGACCACGGCGCAGAGCACGTTCTCGCCTGTCGCGTAGGTGAGCCGGTTGCACGTCCAGTAGCCGCCGCGGACGTTCCGCACGTCGAGCGCGCCGAGCGTGTCCACGAGCGACCGGTGCCGGTCGGCCTCGGCGTGCACGCCGGGCACGGTCCGCGCCACGTCCACAGTGGCCGCCACGCCGGTGCCGAGCACCCCCGCGATAACCGCCAGCGCCCCGACCCCCGCCATCCGGGCCCTCCGCCCGCCCGCCGCCTTGATCGACTCCACTTCGGGGAGATGGCGGTATCCACCCTCCTCCGATGCCGCCACCTCGGCGAACTGGCGTTCGGCGGGCCGGTCTGATGGCGCCACCTCGGCGAGCTGGCGTTCGGCGGGCCGGTCTGATGGCGCCACTTCGGCGAGCTGGCCCTCGGCGGGCCGGTCTGATACCGCCACTTCGGCGAGCTGGCGCCGCGCCGTCAGCCGGCGGGCGGCGAACGGGTGGGCGACCAGCGGGCGGGCGGCCTGCCACAGTGGCCAGAGCAGGGCCGGCACGGCGACCGCTAGGCACGACAGGTAGCGGCTGCTCTCGATCGGCGTCTGCCCGGCCGCGTTGCTCACCGCGTACGCGCCGAGCACACCCGCCGCGCCGCCGAGCAGCGCCAGCCGCACCCCGGCCGGCACCCGCTCCGGCGAGCCCTGCCCGCCCGAGGTACGGCGGAGCGTGTGCCACGCGGTGAACGCGGCGAGCACCAGCAGCACCGGGAAGACGACGGCCCACCAGAGCTGCCAGGTGGCACACCGGCCGGGGGAGCAGAAACCCATCGCCAGCGGCGGCCCGAGGACCAGCGCGCCGTGCAGCCGGTCCGCCCAGTCGGCAGGTGTGCCCGTGCCACCGGCCGCCAGTACCGCGGTCACCGGGTTGCGGCCGTGCCGGATGCTGTCCACGAGCATCGGCGCCGCGCCCAGCAGCAGCGCGCCGGCCAGCACCACCCCGGCCCGGCCGGCCAGCTCCCGCCACCGGCGGGCCACGAGCAGCGCGCCGAGCGTCAGCACGTACGGCAGGATCAGCGGGTCCACCCAGAGCAGCACCCCGGAGATCAGTCCCCAGGCCGCCCAGCGGGGCAGCCGCGCGCCCGCCCCGGTCACGCAGAGCCCGACGGTCAGCAGCGCCAGCGCGGCACCGGCCGGGTTCAGCTCCGGGTAGCCGCCACCGGCGATCAGCTGGTTCTTCACCACCCGGTCCGCGCCGAGCGCCAGCACGGCGACCACCAGCAGGGCGTACCAGCGGTCACCGCCGAGCCGCCGGGTCAGCCGCCAGGACAGCAGCAGGAACAACGCGTACAGCGTCAGCGTGGGCACCCGCAGCACGAGCACCGACGGCCCGGCCAGCGCGACCAGCGGCGCGGCCAGGTACGCCTCCAGCGTGCCCATGTACGCCTGGCCGTAGAACCACACCGGGAAGCCGTCACCGCGGGCGATGTGCAGGGCGGCCAGCCCCATCGTCGCCTCGTCGCTGTTGGTGGGCGGCGCGTCGGCGAACAGCAGCGCCAGCCGGTAGCCCACACCGGCGAACCCGACGAGCAGGGCGAGCAGCGTCGGCAACGGCAGCCGCCGGGGCGTACGAGGGCGCACGGCTTCGCGTGGCTCCTCGCGTACCCCGGCGGTCATGCCTGTGATCATGGCATCCGGCAGGCGGCCGGCGGCGGGTGACGCGGTGGTCGGCCGGCCTCAGCCGGCGACGGTGACCTCCCGGCGGGCGTCGAGCGCCTGCTGGTAGAGGCGGCCCGCGCGGTACGACGAGCGGACCAGGGGACCGCTCATCACGCCCGCGAAGCCGATCTCCTCGGCCTCCTCGCGCAGCTCGACGAACTCCTCCGGCTTGACCCAGCGGGTCACCGGGTGGTGCCGGGGGGAGGGGCGCAGGTACTGCGTGATGGTGATCAGTTCGCAGCCCGCCTCGTGCAGGTCGCGCAGCGCCTGGGACACCTCGGCGCGCTCCTCGCCCATGCCGAGGATCAGGTTGCTCTTGGTGACCAGGCCGTCGGCCCGCGCCTGGCGGATCACGTCCAGCGAACGCTCGTAGCGGAACGCCGGGCGGATCCGCTTGAAGATGCGCGGCACGGTCTCCACGTTGTGCGCCAGCACCTCGGGCCGCGAGCCGAAGACCTCGGCGAGCTGCTCGGGCACGGCGTTGAAGTCGGGGATCAGCAGCTCGACACCGCAGCCGGACTGAAGCGCGTGGATCTGCCGGACCGTCTCGGCGTAGAGCCAGGCCCCGCCGTCGGGCAGGTCGTCGCGGGCGACACCGGTGATGGTCGCGTAGCGCAGGCCCATCGCGGCGACCGACTCGGCGACGCGCCGCGGCTCGTCGGCGTCGAACTCGGCCGGCTTGCCGGTGTCGATCTGGCAGAAGTCGCAGCGCCGGGTGCACTGGTCACCACCGATGAGGAAGGTGGCCTCCCGGTCCTCCCAGCACTCGTAGATGTTGGGGCAGCCGGCTTCCTGGCACACGGTGTGCAGCCCTTCGCGCGAGACGAGCCCGCGCAACTGGGTGTACTCCGGGCCCATCTTGGCCTTGACCTTGATCCACGGCGGCTTGCGCTCGATCGGCGTCTCGGCGTTGCGCGCCTCGATCCGCAGCATCCGCCGCCCCTCCGGGGCGACAGTCGCGGTGCGCGCTGGCTGCTCAGTCGTCGGCGCGGATTGCTCGATCGTCACAAAACCGAGCGTACGCCGGTCGGTGCCGGTCGATGAACGAGGGCGACGGCCGTCACGCCGGAATGGCTGTGACACCGGACACCAGGGGCGAGAAAACCCGGTCACAGCGCGGCGCGTGCGGTGCTAGCGTGCCGGGCAGAGCTGTGACGGAGCCGAGTAACGGGCCGATCCGCCAGTCGAGAGAGCCGCCGGTTGCTGTGAGGCGGTCTGGCGCCGGTCCGTGAAGACCCTCCCGAGCTGCGGGAAGAACGGCGTTTCGCGCCCAGTAGAGCCCGCCCGGCCGGCCCCGGTGAAAAGGCGACGAACGAGGCTCCCGCCCTGGCGGGGGCGAAGGTGTGGTGGCACCGCGAGGTTCCCGCTCGCCCACACCTCCCTGGGGATCGCGTTGCGATTGGTCAAGGAGGTAGTCGTCGTGCAACGCATCCTGTCCACAGAACTCCCCGCCCGTGTGGGCGCCACAGTGCGGCTCGCCGGCTGGGTCCACCGCCGCCGGCTGCTCAAGTCGGTGGCCTTCCTGATCGTCCGGGACGCCGCCGGGCTCGCCCAGGTGGTGGTCGCCGCGCCCGCCGTGCGGGAGCAGGTCGAGGCGCTCACCGAGGAGACTGTCGTCGAGGTCGTCGGCACGGTGGTCGCGAACCCCACCGCACCCGCCGGGGTCGAGGTCGTCGAGCCGACGGTACGTCCGCTCGGGCCGCCCGCCGTCCCGCCCCCGTTCGACCTGTACCGGCCGGTGCTCACCGCCACCCTGCCCACCCAGCTCGACCACGCGCCGGTCGCGCTGCGGCACCCGGTCCGCTCCGCCGCGCTGCGGATCTCGGCGGCGGCCGTGTCCGGCTTCCGGGCCACGCTCGACGGGCGGGGCTTCGTCGAGGTGCACACGCCGAAGGTGGTCGCCTCGTCCACCGAGAGCGGAGCTAACGTGTTCGCGCTGGACTGGTTCGGGCGGCCGGCCTACCTGGCGCAGTCGCCGCAGTTCTACAAGCAGCTCATGGTCGGCGTCTTCGAGCGGGTGTACGAGGTGGGGCCGGTGTTCCGCGCCGAGCCGCACGACACGGTGCGCCACCTGGCCCAGTACACGTCGCTCGACGTGGAGCTGGGCTTCGTGGCCGACCACCGGGACGTCATGGCGGTGCTGCGGGAGACGCTGGCCGGGATGGTGGCGACGGTCGGCGAGCGGGCCGGTGGCGCGCTGGCGACGCTCGGCGTGACGGTGCCGGAGGTGCCGGCCGAGATCCCGGCGGTGCACTTCACCGACGCGCTGAAGATCGCCGGAGCGCCGGCGGACGAACCCGACCTTGCGCCGGCGCACGAGCGGGCGCTGGGGGAGTGGGCGCTCCGCGAGCACGGCTGCGACTTCCTCTTCGTCACCGGGTACCCGATGGCGAAGCGCCCCTTCTACACCCATCCGGACCCGGCCCGGCCCGCGTACTCCAACGGTTTCGACCTGCTGTTCCGGGGCGTGGAGCTGGTGACCGGCGGGCAGCGGCTGCACCGGCACGCCGACTACCTGGCCGCCCTGGCGGCGCGGGGCGAGCCGGTGGAGCCGTACGCCGGGTACGTGGACGCGTTCCGGCACGGCATGCCGCCGCACGGCGGTTTCGCGATCGGGCTGGAGCGGTTCGTCGCCCGGCTGACCGGGGCGGCGAACGTCCGGGAGGTGACCGCCTTCCCGCGCGACCTGCACCGCCTCACGCCCTGACGGCGGGGCGCGGGCTCGCCATCGGGACCGTCGGTCTTGCCGCCGCAGCCGCCCTCCCGAATCGGCTCGGATCTGCCACTGAGCGTGACGAGAGGTCGCTCAGTCCTGTGATCACGCTAAGTGAGGGTGGTTCGGGGTAGTCGGGATGCCCTCGACGCCGACGCATTGCGCTGAGCTGGGGTTATGGCGGACGGGCCTCGGGAGGGAGGGAAGGGTGTCTGCGCCCTTTGCTCTGCAGCCACGGGCGCAGCGGCTGACCGGGAGTGACCGTTGCGGATCCGGCTGCAGAGCAAAGTCGGCGGGAGGCCACATGCTGCGGGCGCAGCCTTGTGACTCACCGTGACCGACGGCGAGGCGGGGTCTGGGTGGGCGGCGGGTCTGGGCGGGCGGTGGCCCTGGGCGGGCGGCGATCCGGACCGGTCGGCCACCGCGCCGCCGAGCGGTCAGGCCGGGCCGAGCAGGTCCCAGGAGTTGCCGGCGATGTCGCGGAAGACCGCGACCCGGCCGTACGGCTCGGTGCGGGGCGGCCGGACGAACTCGACGCCCGCGTCGACCATCCGCCGGTACACCGCCTCGAAGTCGTCGACCTGGAGGAAGAAGCCCACCCGGCCGTGGGTCTGGTCGCCGACCGCGCCGGCCTGGTGCTCGCCGTCGGCGCGGGCCAGCAGCAGGCCGGTGCCGCCGCCCGGCGGGCGTACGACCACCCAGCGCTTGGGCCGGCCGTCGTTCGTCAGCGACGGCTTGTCCTCGGCCAGCTCGAACCCGAGCACCTCGGTGAAGAAGGCGATCGCGGGGTCGTACTCGGTCACGACGAGCGTGACCAGGTCGAGCCGCACGGGGCTCAGACCTGCGTCAACGTCGGCAGGTGCCGCTCGACCACCGGCAGCACGTCGGCGACGGTGATCGACCGGCCCAGCTCGGCGGTCAGCGAGGTGACCCCGGCGTCGCGGATGCCGCAGGGCACGATCCGATCGAAGAAGCCCAGGTCGCAGTCGCAGTTGACGGAGAAGCCGTGCAGCGTGACGCCGCGGGCCACCCGGATGCCGATGGCGGCGACCTTGCGGGCCGGCCCCCGGTCGTCCTCCGGCACCCACACGCCGCTGCGTCCCTCGACCCGGCCGGCGGACAGCCCGAACTCGGCGCAGACGTCGATCAGCAACTGCTCGGTGCGCCGGACGTACGCGACCACGTCGACCGGGTCGGGCAGCCGGACGATCGGGTAGCCGACGAGCTGCCCCGGACCGTGCCAGGTGATCTTCCCGCCGCGGTCCACGTCCACCACCGGGGTGCCGTCCATCGGCCGGTCCCACGGCTCGGTGCGCTTGCCGGCGGTGTAGACGCTGGGGTGCTCCAGCAGCAGCACCGTGTCGCCCTGCTCGCCGGCCACCACCGCCTCGTGCAGCCGGCGCTGCTCGTCCCAGGCGGCCTGGTAGTCGAGCAGGCCTGCGCGGACGGCGGTCAGCCCGGAAGTCGTCACGCTCACCCGTCCAGCCTAGTCCCGCCCTCCGGGAACCGGACCCGTGAGCCTCGTCGCCATCGCGGGGGACACGGCGACGGTCAGGCCGGCACCCGCCACAGCCAGACGTCCTCCACCCGCTCGGGCGGGCCGAGCAGCGCGGTGGCGGTGCGCCGCAGCGCCTCCTCGTCGACGTCGAACTTGGCGCCGTGCACCCGGTCCGGCAGCACCACCGCCTGGACCCCCCAGTAGCGCAGGTCCGCCCGGGACTCGCGGATGCTGCCGTCGGTGATGATCGGCACCAGCCCGGTCCGGCCCGCCTGGTCCATCAGCGAGTCGAAGGTGCGCGGCACCGGGCCGATCCGGCCCCGGCCCTCCGGCCCGCCGGGCCCGAGGAAGAAGCCGGACGGGATCCGGAACTCACCCTGCCGGTGGGCGAGCGCGTACGCCTGCCAGCGCTGCCCGTCCGGGTAGACGTCCACGGTCAGCGGCAGCGGCGTCAGCACCCCGTCGGGCGGGACGTAACGCTGCCAGGCGCCGCTGGTGATGAACTGCGGGATCGGCTCGCGGACGCTGGTCAGCAGCGGCGTGGGCACCAGCGGCAGCAGCGCCGCGGCGAAGCCCAGCGCCCAGGCGAGCCCGCTCACCGGGTGCCGGGGCGGCCGGGCACGCAGCGAGTCGATCGCGTACGCAAGCAGCAGACCGATGACCGGCGCGACCACGAGCGCCAGCCGGGACGGCAACGCCGCGTTGATCACCGGCAGGTTGTCCAGCACCCCGAACGGCAGCGTCTGGTCGAAGCGACGGCCGTTCCACTTCACAGTCGGCCCCCACGACAGCACCGCGAAGACCACTGCGGTCACCCCGAGCGCCGCGAGGGTGGCCCGGAACGCGCGGTCCGCGCGCCGCCACAGCAGCGCGAAGCAGGCGGCGGCGAGCAGGAGCAGCGGTACGCCGAAGAACGAGTTCTCCTCCGTCGGGTTGGGCGCGAGCGAGGTGCCCCACCCGGCCCAGCCCGCGAGCGACCGGCGCGGATAGGACCCGTACGCGGCGATGTCCTCGGAGTGGATAAACGGGTCGAACCCGGTGCCGTGGAACCGTTGCGGTCCGAGGAAGTGCAGCCACAGCGGGTACGCCAGCAGTGCCCCGGCGACGAGCGCTGTCACGCCCAGCCCGGCCGCCATCCGGGGCAGCGCGGCGCGTACCTCGGACCGGCGCGCCGGGTGCAGCGCCCACACCGCGAGGAACACGCCGAGCGCCAGCGCGGTGAAGAACAGCCCCTCGGCGGCGATCGAGAACGCGACAGCCACCAGCAGGCCGAGCACGATCCCGCCGGTGACCGCCCGGCCCGGCCGGCGCAGCCGGAACACGCCCCAGATCAGCAGCGGCACCAGCCAGCCCGCGGTCCAGTTCAGGTGCGCGTTGGCGTGCGACACCATCGCGGGGCAGAAGGCGATGAACAGCGCGCCCACCCCGGCGGCCAGCCGGCTGCGGACCAGATGCCGGCTGAGCAGCCAGTACCAGGCCACCGCCGTCGCGGCCAGGTTGAGCGTGAGGATCACCAGGAACGTCGCGGGCGGCCCGATCAGGTACGTCAGCGGCGCGAAGACCGCCGCATACACGGTGATCGAGGTGTTGACCGCGAGGTTCACCCCGTCCGGGACGTTGATCAAGGTGGTGTACAGCGGGTTCTGCCCGTGGGTCAGCGCGTGCCCGCCGAACGCCAGCAGCCACTCGAACAGCGCCTGGTCGCTGGAGTTGACGGTGATCGCGCGGCTGTTCGGATCCCGCCACATGCCACTCGTCACCCAGAGGGCCAGGGCCAGCGCGGCGAGCGTGACCAGCAGGTCGGCGCGCCGGTCGCGGACGCGCGTCGGCGCCGGGCCGGCGGCCGGGGACGGGGAGGAGGGCACGCAGCGGACGTTACCAACCGGACCTGGGCAGACCGCCCGGACACGGAACTCGCCGCACACTTCGGTGGCCGTGAATGTGTGAGTGGCGGCCATTCCGGTGTGACGAAACGCGGCCGTAACGTCTCGGCAACTCGGAGGTGACTCAGTTCACATTCCACGATCGGGAGGTCCCCGTGCCCCGCTCCTCATCCCTCATCGCCCGCGTCGCCGGGGCGGCGGCCGGGGTCGTGCTGGCCGCGGCCACCGCGCTGGTCGCCGCCCTTCCCGCCCAGGCCGCCTCGCTGACCCAGGTCACCGGGTTCGGCTCCAACCCCGGCAACCTGGCCATGTACGCGTACCGCCCGGACGGCCTGCCCACCGGCGCGCCCGCCGTGGTGCTGCTGCACGGGTGCGTGCAGAACGCCTCGACGTACGTCACCAACTCCGGCTGGCAGAAGTACGCCGACCAGTGGAAGTTCACGCTCATCGCGCCGCAGCAGCCCAGCGGCAACAACGCCAACTCCTGCTTCAACTGGTTCGAGACCGGTGACACCGCACGCGGCCAGGGCGAGGCGCTGTCGATCAAGCAGATGGTCGACTACGCCAAGACCACCTACGGCACCGACGGCGCCCGCGTCTACGTCAGCGGCCTCTCCGCCGGTGGCGCGATGAGCGCGGCCATGCTCGCCGCCTACCCCGACGTCTTCGCCGGCGGCTCGATCATCGCCGGCATCCCGTACCGCTGCGCCACCAGCACCGTCACCGCGTTCAGCTGCATGAACCCGGGCGTGGACAAGACCCCGGCGCAGTGGGGCGACCTGGTCCGCGGCGCGTACCCCGGGTACACCGGCAAGCGCCCCCGCGTGGCGATCTGGCACGGCACCAGCGACACCACCGTGGCGACCGCGAACGCCGCCGAGTCGCGGGACCAGTGGACGAACGTGCTGGGCGTGTCGACCACCCCGACCAGCACGTCCACGCTGCCGGCCGGCACGAGCCTGGAGGTCTACGGCGCCGACCAGGTCCGCCTCTACCGGGTCTCCGGGATGGGCCACGGCACCCCCGTCGACCCGGGTACGGGCGCGGACCAGTGCGGCACCGCCGGGGCGTACTTCCTGGACACCATCTGTTCGACGTACCGGGACGCGGTCTTCTTCGGGCTCGGCGGTGGCGGCGCCTCGCCGAGCCCGACCCCGACGGCCACCGCGTCACCCACGCCGACGGCCTCGCCCACGCCGACCGCCTCGCCCACGCCGACCAGCGCGCCGGTCTGCGTCACCGCCAGCAACTACGCGCACGCGGTGGCCGGGCGGGCCTACCAGTCCGGTGGCTACGCCTACGCGCTCGGCAGCGGGCAGCGGATGGGCCTCTACAACACCTTCTACAAGAGCACGCTGAAGCAGACCGGGCCCGCGTACTGGGTGATCGGCTGCTGATCCGCCGCGTCGCGCCGCCCTCGGCCGGTCACTCGGAGAGGGCGGCGCGCAGCGCGCCCGCCAGGTCCGGGTGCGCCCAGGAGAAGCCGGCCTTGTCGAGCACGGCGGGCAGCACCCGCGCGCTGGTCAGCGCCTCCTGCGCGAAACCGCCGAGCGCCACCTTCAGCGCCACCGCCGGGATCGGCATGATCGCCGGGCGGTGCAGCTGGCGGGCCAGTTCCCTGGTGAACTCGGCGTTGGTGACCGGCGCCGGGCCGACCACGTTCACCGCGCCGGCGATGCCGTCGCGGTTCAGCAGGAACGTCGCGGCGTCGAGCCAGTCCCGCATCGAGATCCACGGCAGCCACTGCCGCCCGTTGCCCAGCTTGCCGCCGACGCCGAGCCGGAACGGCAGCAGCTGCGGCTTGAGCAGGCCGCCGTCGCGGTGCAGCGGCAGTCCGGTACGCAGGCGCACCACCCGTACGCCCGCGTCCTCGGCCGGGCGGGTCGCGGCCTCCCAGACGCGGCAGACATCGGCGAGGAACCCCTCACCCGCAGGTGCCTCCTCGGTTACCGTCCGGTCGCCGGTGTTGCCGTACCAGCCGACGGCGGAGGAGTTCAGCAGCACCGTCGGCCGGTCGGCGGCGGGCAGACCGGCGATCGTGATGGCGAGCGTGGTGGTGCTGTCCACCCGGCTGGTCCGGATCACCTTCCGGTACTCGTCGTTCCAGCGCTTGTCGCCCACCCCCGCGCCGGCCAGGTTCACCACCGCGTCGGCGTCGGCGACACACTGCGGGTCCAGCTGTGCGGCGGACGGGTTCCACTGCCGTTCGACGGGGGTGCGTGGCGGGCGGCGGACCAGGCGGGTGACCTGGTGGCCGTCCGCGGTGAGGCAGTCGACCAGTCGGGTGCCGAGGAAACCGGACGCGCCGGCCATGAGGATCCGCATGCTCACATCTTCGAGTACGCGGCGCGATTCGGATGCGTTGAGCGAAATCACTCACTCGTCACGCCCGCCGGTCACGCACGCTAAACGCGTTGCGTTTTTTTCGAATAGAGATACGCTTGCGTCATGAGCAACGCCCTGCGTGAACGTACGGTCCTTCCCCCGGACGACCCGGCTGAGCTGGCCCGGTTCGTGCAGGAACTGCGGAGCGCCGGCGGTCGTGCGCGGGCCAGGCTGGTCGGGCCGGACGGGTCCGAGATCGAGATCCCCGACGAGTTGTACGGCGTGCTGCGGGACGTGGTGACGGCACTGTCCGAAGGGCTCGCGATCTCCATCGCGCCGCACAACACGATGCTGACGACCCAGGAAGCGGCAGACCTGCTCAACATCTCCCGGCCCACGCTGGTCCGGTTGCTGTCCGAGGGCGAGATGCCGTACACGATGCGCGGCCGTCACCGGCGAGTCATGCTCCGGGACGTTCTCGACTACCAGGAGCGGACCCGGCAGGCGCGCCGCCGGACACTCGACCGGATGACCGCCGAAGCCGAGGAAGACGGCCTGTACGACGCGACGGCCACACCGCGCAGGACGAGATGAGCGTGACCTGAGTGGCGTTCCCGGCGTTTCTCGACACCTGCGTCCTCTACCCGGCGCATCTCTGCGACACCCTGCTGCGGCTGGCCGAGGTCGCCGCCTACCGACCTCTCTGGTCCAAGGACGTCCTGGACGAGCTGCGACGCAACCTGATCGTACGAGGCATCGCGGAGGAGCGGGTCGACCGCCGAATCGGCCAGATGGCCGAAGCCTTTCCGGACGCCATGGTCAGCGGGTACGAGTCGCTGATCGACGGCATGTCCAACGATCCCAAGGACCGGCACGTGCTGGCTGCCGCCGTCCGGGCGAACGCGGAGGTGCTGGTCACGTACAACGTCGGTGACTTCCCCGAGCCGTCGCTCAAGTCCTTCGACATCGTGGCGGTGCATCCGGACGACTTCCTGCTCGATCAGCTGGACCTCTATCCGGGGCAGACACTCGACGTCCTGCACCGGCAGGCAGCGGCCTACCGCAGGGAGCCGACGACCGTACCGGGTCTGCTCGTACTGCTGGGACGCACCGGCCTGCCCCGGTTCGCCGCGGAGGTCCGCCGACACCTCTGAGGCGTCCCCCGCGGCGAGACCCGGGCGGTCAGGCGTCGGCGGGGGCGGTGCGCAGGTCGGCGAGCAGGCGCTCCACCTCGGCGAACGCGTCCTGCGGCAGCGGCCCGTACGCCAGCGCGCCGAGATTCTCCTCGGCCTGCCCGACGGTCCGGCAGCCGGGGATCGGCAGGGTGTGCGGGCTGCGGGCGAGCAGCCAGCCCAGCGCGCCCTGGGCGAGCGTGCGGCCGTCGGTGGTCAGCGCCTCACGGACCCGGGCCACCCGCTCGGCCCACTCGGCGCGCGGTACGCCGCCGGTGAACCAGTCCAGCCACTCCGGGGCCACGCCGCGCACGTCGTCGTCGCCCCGTGCGGTGGGAGCATCCTGGTACTTCGCGGTGAGCAGGCCCATCGCCAGCGGCCCCCGGTTCAGGGCGGCCAGGTCGAACTCAGCGCAGACCGCGAGCATGGCGGCGTTGTCCCGCAGCACCGACTGGTCGTGCTGGATCGCCGCGCAGTGCGGTCCGGCCTCGGCGAAGGCGCGCGCCGAGGCGGGGTCGTCGGTGCTCCAGCCGTACGCCCGGATCTTTCCCTCGGCGACCAGGTCCTCCAGGGTGCCGACGAGGTCCAGTGCCCGCGGCACCGGCAGGCCGCCCAGGTGGAGCTGGTAGAGGTCGACGTGGTCGGTGCCGAGCCGGCGCAGCGAACCCTCCAGGCTGCGCCGTGCGTACTCAGGGCTGGCGTCCTCGCCGAGCGCCTGGCGGGTCTCCTCGTCGGTGGGATAGCCGAACTTGGTGGCGATGACCGCGCGGTCCCGGCGGCCGGCGAGCGCGCGCCCGAGCACCCGCTCGCTGTGCCCCGCGCCGTAGTTGCTGGAGGTGTCGAACAGCGTCGCGCCCAGGTCGAGCGCCCGGTGGACGGTACGCACCGACTCGTCGTCGTCCACCTCGCCCCAGCCGAGCGGTTGGGTGCCGTCCCAGAGCGGGCCGCCGATCGCCCAGCAGCCCATGCCGATCGCGCTGACCTCGATGCCGCTGCGGCCCAGCCGTCGTGTCGTCGTCATGCGCCCAGTGTTCACTTTCGAGTGTGCTCGAAGTCCAGCTCTTTTCCCGCCAGCCGGGGCAGGAGCGGGGCGAGCGCGTCGACGGCCCCGGCGCGTACCACGAAGCGGGTGACGCCCCAGCGGCGCCGGTGCCCGGCCACGGCCGAGACGATCTCGTCGGGCGTCCCGGCCAGCACGAACGGGGTGGCCAGCACCTCCGCCGGGGTGAGCCCGGTCTCGGCGGCCGTCCCGGCGGCGGCCGCCTCCGCGTCGTCGGTGACGGCGACGTGCTGGACCAGCGCCTCCAGGACCGGCGGCGTTTCCCGGCCGGCCGCTCCGGCCGCCACGTGCGCGAGCTGCGCCTCGATCTGGTCGGCCCGCCACCGGACGGTGTGCTGGTGGCCGTCGGGCAGCGTACGGCCGAAGCCGGCCAGGCCGACCACGTCGGCGTGCCTTCCGGCCCAGCGCAGCAGCGTCGAGTTGGAAGCGCCGACGGTCAGCGGGATCCGGTCCTGGACCGGGCGGGGCCGGTCGAGCCGTGCCGCGTACGTCGTCAGGTCCCCGGTGTCCACGGTGACCTCGTCGCCGGCCAGCAGCGCCCGGACCGCCTCGGCCACCTCGACGCAGCGGCGTACCCGGCCGGCGACGTCCGGGCGCTCGCGCCCGACGGCCCGCCACTCGGCCGGCGTGTGGCCGGCGCCGAGGCCGAGCCGGGCCCGCCCGCCGGAGACCACGTCCAGGGTGGCCACGTCGGCGGCGAGCAGGATCGGCTCGCGGACGCCGGCGTTGGAGACGTACGAGCCGAGGCCCAGCCTGCTGGTCACGGCCGCCGCGGCGGCCAGCGCGACGAACGGCGACGCGCAGGAGCCGGGGTGGTCGGCCGCGAACAGCGCGTCGAAGCCGGCCGCCTCGACGGTACGGGCCAGCTCGGTCCAGCTCGCCGCGTCGGTGGGCTGCGCCTGTACGGAGAAGGTCGCCATCGCCTCAGCATCGGCGCACGCCGCGCCGCCGGCCACCCCGCACGCGCCGATTCTGCCGACGGCCGAACGTCACACGGCGGCGTTCATCCGTTCGTGTCGCGGTCCTCGGGTTGCTCGTGCCACCGGGCCCGCCAGGCCGCCTCGTGCGCCTCGTGGCTGGCGCGCTCCTCGAAGACCAGCTTGCGCAGCGCCTGCCGGCCCTCGGCGAAGACGATCACCTCGACGGCCACCATGCCCACTGTGAGGGCGGTCAGGATGCCCAGCGCGGCCAGCCCCGGCACCCGCTCCGCGACCGGGATGGCCACGCCGAGCAGCAGCACCGTCCCGACCCGGGTCCAGCTCACCGTGCGCAGGGTGCGCAGCTGGAACAGCATGTTGCCGCACAGGTAGCAGATCACGCCGCCGTACAGCAGCGGCACGCCCGGACCGTGTGCCGGCTCGCTCGGCGGCACGTTCGGGTCGGCGATCCCGTGCACGATCGTCTCGGCGCCGAGCGCGAACAGGATGATGCCCGCGATCATCGGCAGGAACAGGTACGCGTACGCGTCCCGGGCCATCGCCACCCGGGGACCGTCCTGCGCGACGTGCAGGGCGATCCGGGCGGCCGGCCCGACCATGTCGTAGTGCGCCCACCAGAGCGCGGCGGTGAAGAAGATGCCGAGCACCGCCGCCGCCACGGCCGGCCAGGTGGGCGGCTGGCCGAGCAGGTTGCTGCCCACGCCGACGGAGATGACCGACTCGCCGAGCGCGATGATCAGGATGAGGTCGTACCGCTCGGTCCAGTGTTCGGCGGACGCGACGCCCCAGCCCCACGTGCCGGCGAGGATGCCGGTGCCGTACTGGAGCAGGATGACGCCGGCCCACAGCACGTCCCGCAGCACCGCCGCCGAGAACAGGTCGTCGATCCTCGGCGGCAGCAGCGCGGCGACCAGCAGCAGCGCGGTGCTGCCGACCACCTCGGGGGCGAACCGGATCAGTTGCCGGCGCTCGTTCGGGCTGTCCCGGACGGCGTGCCGGTAGAGCAGCAGGTGCACCAGCCGCAGGACGGTGTAGCTGAGCGCCGCGACCATCGGCCCGGCCTCGTTGCCGCGCGGGTCGCGGAACGCGTGCGGCAGCGACAGCGCGAACGTGAACAGCGCGGCCATGCCGACTGTCATGAGCACCGGGACGAAGCCCTCGCCGAGGCGTACCCGGGTGGCGACGACGCTGTGCACCACCCACGACCACCAGAGCACGGCGAGGACCAGCAGCGCGTGCAGCAGCGCCCCGCCGGTCACCTCGAGCGCGGTGGCCCGGGTGATGATGAAGAACGAGAAGACGAAGACCAGGTCGAAGAAGATCTCGAACCGGTCGACCCGGGCGCCCGGGGCCACCGGCACGGCCGGCCCCAGGCGTCCCCGCCACCCGTACGAGCCCACCGGCCGAGTCTGTCAGCGCGGTCCGGGCCGCGGGCCGATTCCGGTCAGCCCGGCCGGTGGCGCAACCCGTCCATCAGCAGGTCGAGCAGGCGTCCGGCCTGGGCACGCTGGTCCGGCTCGCCCGCCACCAGGGAGACCCCGCTGAGGCTGGCGAGCACGTCGGCGGCGGCCACGTCGGCGCGTACGACGCCCGCTGCGGCGCCCGCCGCGAGCAGCGCCCCGAGCGCGGCGAGCAGCAGGTCGCGGCTCTGCGCGTACGGGTTGGCGCCGGAGGCGATCACCAGCCGCAGCGCGTCGGCCATGCCCCGCTTGGTGGCGAGGTAGTCGACGAACCGGTCCATCCAGGCGCGTAGCGCCGCGTCGGCGGGCTGGGCCGCGAGCAGCGCCGGAGCGGCGTCGCAGAGCTTCTCCAGCTCGTTGCGGTACGCCGCCTCGATCAGTGCCTCCCGGCTCGGGAAGTGGCGGTAGAGCGTGCCGATGCCGACGCCGGCGTCCTTGGCGACCCGGTCCAGCGTTACCTCCGGGCCGTCCTGGGAAAACGCCTGGACCGCGGCGTCCAGCAGCCGCTGCCGGTTGCGCAGCGCGTCCGCGCGCAGCTGTCGGTCGGGCACGGGCACTCCTCCCTCGACCGGGTCGCCGGCCCGGCACGATGGTAACCGGAGCCCCCTCCGATTATGCTGGCGGAGTAACGGAGGATCCTCCGCTTCTCATCGTAGCGGGCGGACATCGGTCCGCGTCGCCGTCGACAAGGATGGACCATGACCAGCTCGACACCAGTCACCACCCCGTTCTCCGCCGAGACAACAGCCCTGGAGGTGGTCCGCGACCTGGACCTGACCGACCGGCGGGCCGTCGTCACCGGCGGCGCCTCCGGGATCGGCGTGGAGACCGCCCGCGCGCTCGCCGCCGCCGGAGCCGACGTCACACTCGCCGTCCGCAACACCGAGGCCGGACAGCGCGCCGCCGACGACATCATCGGCACCACCGGCAACGACCGGATCCTGGTCGCCCCGCTCGACCTCGCCGACCTCGCCTCGGTGGCCTCGTTCGTCCGCACCTGGGACGGGCCGCTGCACATGCTCGTCGACAACGCCGGGATCATGGCCTCGCCCGAGATGCGCACCGAGCAGGGCTGGGAGATGCAGTTCGCGACCAACCACCTCGGGCACTTCGCGCTCGCCACCGGGCTGCGCCCGGCGCTCGCCGCGGCCGACGGCGCGCGGATCGTCTCGGTCAGCTCGGCGGCGCACCTGCGCTCACCGGTGGTGTTCTCCGACATCCACTTCCGGCAGCGGCCGTACGACCCGTGGCTGGCGTACGGGCAGTCCAAGACCGCGAACGTGCTGTTCGCGGTGGAGGCGACCCGCCGCTGGGCCGACGACGGTATCTACACCAACGCGCTGATGCCGGGCGCGATCCGGACCAACCTCCAGCGCTACATCAGCGAGGAGGAGCTGGCGCGGATGCGCAGCGGCAACGCGGCCGCCTTCAAGACCCCGGAGCAGGGCGCGGCGACCTCGGTGCTGGTTGCCACCTCGCCGCTGCTCGACGGCGTCGGCGGCCGGTACTTCGAGGACTGCCAGGAGGCCGGGCCGAACCAGCCGGGCACCCGCACCGGCTGGGCCGAGTACGCCCGGGACCCGGAGGCCGCCGAGCAGCTCTGGACCGTCTCCGAGGCGCACCTGCGCGGCTGACCCGCGGAAACGAGGAAGGGGGCGCGCGGCATGTCGCCGCGCGCCCCCTCGCCGTCTCGGATCTACAGACCCAGCTCGGCCTCGAAGTTGCCGCCCTCCAGCCGCTCCTTCACCGCGGTGAGGAAGCGGGCCGCGTCGGCGCCGTCGATCAGCCGGTGGTCGTACGACAGAGCCAGGTAGACCATCGACCGGATCGCCACGACCTCGCCCAGCTCCGCGTCGTTCACCACGACCGGACGCTTCACCACGGCACCCGTGCCGAGCATCGCCGACTGCGGCGACGGCACGATCGGGGTGTCGAACAGCGCGCCCCGGCTGCCGGTGTTGGTGAGCGTGAACGTCGCCCCGGCCATCTCGTCCGGGGTGATCTTGTTGGCCCGGGTGCGCTCGGCCAGGTCGGCGATCCGCTTGGCCAGGCCACCCATGTTCAGGTCGCCGGCGTTGTGGATGACCGGCGTGAGCAGCCCGCGCTCGGTGTCCACCGCGATGCCCAGGTGCTCGGCGCCCGGGTAGGTGATCGTCCCGCCGTCCAGGTCCATGCTGGCCTGGATGATCGGGTACGTCTGGAGCGCCTCGATCGCGGCCACCGCGAAGAACGGCAGGAAGGACAGCTTCACGCCGTGCTTGGCCTGGAACGAGTCCTTGGCCCGCGCCCGCAGCTTGGCGACCTTGGTGACGTCGACCTCGACGACGGTGGTCAGCTGCGCCGTCTCGTGCAGCGACTGCTGGAGACGCTTGGCGATGATCGAACGGATCCGCGGCAGCTTCTCCGTGGTGCCCCGCTTGGCGCTCGGCTCCGGCTTGGCGGCCGGCTTGGCCGGGGCGGGTGCGGACGGGGCAGCGGCGGCGGCCGGTGCGGGCTTGGCGGCCTTCGCCTTCTCGGCCGCCTCCAGCACGTCCTGCTTGCGGATGCGGCCACCCACGCCGGTGCCCTTGATCGAGCCCAGGTCCACGCCGTGCTCGGCGGCGAGCTTGCGCACCAGCGGCGTCACGTACCCGGCGGCGTCCTCGCCGTACTCGGACGGAACGCTCGGGCGCTGCGCGGCGGCCGGCGCGGCCGGCTGGGCCGCCTGCTCGGCCTTGGCCGGCTGCGCGGCCTGCTCCGCCTCGGCGGCCGGCTCGTTGTAGGACGCGCCCGGCGTGGGCTCCTCGACCTTCGGCTCCGGCTTCGGCTCGGGCTTCGCCTCGGCCTTGGGCTCCGGCTTGGGCTCGGGCTTCGGCTCCGCCTTCGCGGGCGCGGCGCCGGCCACCCCGACGATCGCCAGCACGGCGCCGACGTCGGCGGTCTCGTCCTCGGCGACCTTGATCTCCTGCAGCGTGCCGGCGACCGGCGACGGGATCTCGGTGTCGACCTTGTCGGTGGAGACCTCCAGCAGCGGCTCGTCCACCTCGACGGTCTCGCCGACCTGCTTGAGCCAGCGGGTGACAGTACCCTCGGTGACGCTCTCGCCCAGGGCCGGCATGGTCACCGGCGTGCCCTCGCCCGACGGCGCGGCGGGCTCGGCCGGCTCCTCGACGGCCGGCTGCTCGGCCTCGGCGCCCGGCTCGGCGGCGGCCTCCTCGGCCTCCTGGGCCTGCTCCGGCTCGGGGCCGGTGCCCTCGGCGGCGGCCGTCGGCTCGGTGGCCGGCTCGGCCTTCTCCGTGGGAGCCGCGCCCGCGTCCTCGCCCTCGCCGGCGATGACCGCCAGCTCGCTGCCGACCTCGGCGGTCTCGTCCTCGCCGACCACGATCCGGCTCAGCACGCCCGCCGCGGGGGACGGGATCTCGGTGTCGACCTTGTCGGTCGACACCTCGAGCAGGGGCTCGTCGACCTCGACGGTGTCACCCTCCTGCTTGAGCCAGCGCGTGACGGTGCCCTCGGTGACGCTCTCGCCGAGCCGGGGCATGGTGACCGATACCGGCATGTTCTCCAGACTCCTTCATTCCCCTGGTGGGATCATCGCCCGTCGCCGGACGCCGCGGTTGTCGTGTCAGGCGTGCGCGTGCAGCGGCTTGCCGGCCAGGGCCAGGTGCGCCTCGCCCAGAGCCTCGTTCTGCGTCGGGTGGGCGTGCACGAGCTGCGCCACCTCGGCCGGGTACGCCTCCCAGTTGTAGATGAGCTGCGCCTCGCCGATCAGCTCACCGACCCGGGCGCCGACCATGTGCACGCCGACCACCGGGCCGTCGTCCACCCGGACCAGCTTCACGTGGCCGGCGGTCTTGAGGATCTGGCTCTTGCCGTTGCCGCCCAGGTTGTAGTTGTAGGTCTTGATCTTGTCGGCGCCGTACTGCTCCTTGGCCTTCGCCTCGGTCAGGCCGACCGACGCCAGCTCCGGGTCGCAGTAGGTGACGCGCGGGATGCCGGCCTCGTCGATCACGGCCGGGTTCTTCCCGGCGATCTCCTCGGCGACGAAGATGCCCTGCTGGAAGCCGCGGTGCGCGAGCTGCAGGCCGGGCACGATGTCGCCGACCGCGTAGACGTTCGGCACGCTGGTGCGCAGCCGCTCGTCGGTCAGCACGTAGCCGCGGTCCATCTTGACGCCCTGCTCCTCGTAGCCGAGGCCGGCGGTGTTCGGGCCGCGGCCCACGGCGACCAGCAGCAGCTCGGCCTCGACCGTGTCGCCGCCCTGAATGGTCAGCTTCACGCCCTTGTCGGTCTTCTCGACCTTCTCGAACGGCTTGCCGACCTTGAAGTTGATCTTCCGCTTGCGGAACGCCCGCTCCAGCGCCTTCGACGACTCCTCGTCCTCGGCGGCGACCAGGCGGGGCAGCGCCTCGACGATGGTCACGTCCACGCCGAAGGACTTCCAGACGCTGGCGAACTCGACGCCGATCACGCCGCCACCGAGCACGATCGCCGACGACGGGATCCGGTCCAGCGTCAGCGCGTGGTCGCTGGTGATGATCCGCTCGCCGTCGACGTCCAGGCCGGGCAGGCTCTTGGCGTACGAGCCGGAGGCCAGCACGACGTTGCGGCCGGTGTAGCGCTTGCCGTCGACCTCGACGACGTTCTTGCCGACCAGCTTGCCGGCGCCCGCCACGAAGGTGATCTTCTTGTTGCCGCCCACCAGGCCCTGGAGGCCCTTGTACAGGCGGGAGATCACGCCGTCCTTGTACGAGTTGACCGCCTTCATGTCGATGCCGACCAGCTCGGCCTTCACGCCGAACTGCTCGGACTCGCGGGTCTGGTCGGCGATCTCGGCGGCGTGCAGCAGCGCCTTGGTCGGGATGCACCCGTTGTGCAGGCAGGTCCCGCCCAGCTTGCTCTTCTCGATGAGGGCGACGGAGAGGTCCAGCTGGGCGGCACGCAGCGCCGCCGCGTAGCCGCCGCTACCACCTCCGAGGATGACGATGTCGAAGGTCGTGTCGTTCGGCTCGCTCACATCCAACTCCCAGGTCGCGTCACTGCATCGGGGGTTACGGCGGAGTAACAGGCACACCCCACCTCGGTCATCTTGTCACCACCACGGACCGAGCGCGTACCGAGGTGCCCAACGACACGTCGGTGACACGTACCCTTGGCACCGTCTTCGATGACGGCGCTGGGGGAGGAGTGGATTCGGTGGGGCTGTTCCGACGACGTAAGCGGGCGGCCCCGGCGAGCCGCGACCGCGCCGCCGACCGCGCCGATCTGGACCATCTGGAGAACTTCGTCCGGACCCGCAAGGGCGTCGAGGCGTACATCGAGCCCCGTACGACGGTCACCGAGACCACGATCATGCTGATCGCCGACGACGGCGAGTGGACCCGGCGGCGTGTCGGCGGGCCGGACGAAGCACGCCGCTGGGCGCACCGGATCGCCATCCCGATCTACGACGTGCGGCTGATGGGCTATCCCCAGCGCATGCGCGACTACAACGAGCGCCGCAAGCGCCGCCCCGAGCTGTTCTGAGCCGGCTGCGCGCGGGTGTTAAAAAGGGCCCCTTCTACAACGCGAGGCGTTAAGAAGGGGCCCTTCCTTACCCGTCAGCCGTTGGTGGCGACGTCCTCGACCAGGTGCACGAGCGTGCGCACCGGCACGCCGGTGCCGCCCTTGGTCCAGTAACCGGTCGCCTCGCCCGAGTGGTAGCCCGGACCGGCGATGTCGATGTGCGCCCACGCCACGTCGTCGGTCACGAACTCGCGCAGGAACACGCCGCCCTGGAGCATGTGCCCGGCCCGGTCCATCCCGGCGTTGACCTGCGAGATGTCCGCGACGTCCGACTCCATGCCCTTGCGCACGTCGTCGGGCAGCGGCATCGGCCAGGCCGGCTCGCCGGTCGCGTCACCGGCCACCCGCACCCGCTCGCACAGCTCCGGGGTGCCCATCACACCGGCGATCCGCTTGCCCAGCGCGATCACCTGGCCGCCGGTCAGCGTGGAGGTCTCGAACAGGTAGTCCGCGCCGTCCGCGCAGGCCCGCGCCATCGCGTCGGCCAGCACCATCCGGCCCTCGGCGTCGGTGTTGAGCACCTCCACGTTCTTGCCGTTGAACATGCTGATCACGTCACCCGGCCGGTAGCTGGTGCCCGACGGCATGTTCTCCGCCATCGGCAGGTAGCCGGTGACGGTGACCGACGGCTTGAGCGCCGCGACCGCCAGCATGGCCGCGCCGACCGCCGCCGCGCCGGCCATGTCCGACTTCATCTCCCACATGCCCTGCGCCGGCTTGATCGAGATGCCGCCGGTGTCGAACGTGATGCCCTTGCCGACCAGCGCGACCCGCTTGCCGTTGCCGCCACCGGCGGGCGTGTAGGTGAGCTTCACCAGCCGCGGCGGGGCCTCGGAGCCCTGACCGACGGCGAGGATGCCGCCGTAGCCGCCGGCCTTCAGCGCCGCCTCGTCCAGCACCTCGACCTCCAGCCCCGCCTCGCGGGCGGCGGCGGAGACGACGTCGGCGAACGCCGGGGGACGCAGCTCGTTCGGGGCGGTGTTGATCCAGTCCCGGCTGGTCCGCACCGCACCGGCCACCGCCTGTGCCCGCGCGATCTCGGCCTGGGCGGTCGCGTCGGCCGCGTCCGGCACCGCCACCAGCACCTCGGCCACCGGCTCGCGCCGGGCCGGCTGCGGCTTGGTCTTGTAGCCGGCGAACCGGTAGCCGCCCAGCAGCGCGCCCTCGGCGACCGCGCGCAGCGCGGCCGGGGCGTCGGCGTCGTCGGGCAGAGGAAGGGCCAGGGCGACGCGCGGGGCACCGGCCAGCGCCCGCACCGCGGCACCGGCGGCCCGGCGCAGCGACTCCGGGGCCGGAGCGGCGCCCGAGGGCTCCGGGCCGAGGCCGACCGCCACGACCAGCGGCGCGGTCACGGTACCCAGCGTGGCCAGCTTGATCACCTCGCCCGGGCCACCGGTCGCGCCGAGCAGGGCCAGCGTCTCGGTCAGCTTTCCGTCGAACGCGGCGGCGATGCTCTCCCCGCCGGTGGCCAGCAGCAGGGCGTGGGCGGGTGCGCCGTTGCCCGGCTCGGTGGTCTGGCTGTGCACGCCGATCACGATCGCGTCGACGGCGAGTTCGGCGGGGTCGGTGTCGACCAGGCTGAGGGTGGTGCGGGGCGATGTCACGAAAGCTACTCCGGGCGGGCCGGGCCGGCCGCGTCGTCGCGTACCGGCGATGAAGGTCTCTCCGGCGGCAACCTACCCGCCGGGAGGCGTGGCTGTCCCGCCGATGCGTGCCGACGGGATCCCGCCGATGCTAACCACAGCGGTCCGGGCCGGTAAGTTGCCACCCATGACCGAGGTGACCTCCGACGCCGCCGAGACCCGGCTGCGCCGATCCCCGCTGCACGAGCGGCACACCGCGCTCGGCGCGAAGTTCGCCCCCTTCGGGGGCTGGCAGATGCCCCTGGAGTACGCCGGTGGCGGCGTGCTCAAGGAGCACGCGGCAGTCCGCGAGGGCGTCGGCGTGTTCGACGTCTCGCACCTGGGCAAGATCCGGGTCACCGGGCCGGGCGCGGCGGACTTCGTCAACGCCTGCCTCACCAACGACCTCGGCCGGATCACCCCCGGCCAGGCGCAGTACACGCTCTGCTGCGACGACGCCACCGGCGGCGTGGTGGACGACATCATCGCCTACCTGCACGCCGACGACCACGTCTTCCTGGTGCCCAACGCGGCCAACACCGCCGAGGTGGCCCGCCGCCTGCGCGCCGCCGCGCCCGCCGGCGTCGCAGTCACCGACGAACACGAGGCGTACGCGGTGCTCGCCGTGCAGGGACCGCGCTCGGCTGAGCTGCTGGGCGCGCTCGGCCTGCCCACCGGGCACGACTACATGAGCTTCTCCACCGCCACGCTCGACGGGGTGGAGCTGACCGTGTGCCGCACCGGCTACACCGGCGAGCTGGGCTACGAGCTGGTCGTGGCGTCCGAGCACGCGGTCGCCGTCTGGGACGCGCTTTTCGCCGCCGCAGACGACGTACGCGCCTGCGGCCTGGCCGCCCGGGACACGCTGCGCACCGAGATGGGCTACCCGCTGCACGGGCAGGACCTGTCCCCGGAGATCACCCCGGTGCAGGGCCGCTCCGGCTGGGCGGTCGGCTGGGACAAGCCGGCGTTCTGGGGCCGCGACGCGCTGCGCGCCGAGAAGGCCGCCGGCCCGGCCCGTACGCTGCGCGGCCTCACCGCCGTCGACCGGGCCATCCCGCGCCCCGGCATGGCCGTGTACGCGGGCGACCGGCAGGTCGGCACCGTCACCAGCGGCACGTTCAGCCCGACGCTCAAGCACGGCGTCGCGCTGGCGCTGGTCGACACCGACCCGAAGCTGGCCGACGGCGACGAGCTGGAGGTGGACATCCGGGGCCGCCGTGCCCGGATGCGCCTGACCAGGCCGCCGTTCGTCAAGCCCTCGGTGCGCTGAGCCGCGCGGGTCAGTCCTCGCCGCGCTCCCCGGCGTCGAGGACTGCCTGCGTCCAGCCGCCCTCCAGCACGCCGGTGCCGTCCAGCACGGCCCAGTCGACCACGTCCGACGCCTCCACCACCACCGGCGAGCCGATCCGCACGCCCGGGTCGGTGTTGGCGTCGCTGGCGCTGGCGCCGACGATCCGTTCCGGGGTGTCCCACGAGGTCACCCCGGCCCAGACGTACTCGGGGCCGTCGTCGCCGGGCAGGCCGTACTTGACCACGAGCTGGCTCTCCTCGGGCAGCCGCCCGGCCAGGAACCGGGCCCGGATGTCGCCGAGCGCCTCTCGGGCGGTCTCCACCGCGCGGCTCATCGCGTCCCCGGTGCGGGTGTAGCGCACGTCCGGCTGAATGCCGTTGAACAGCGTCGCGCAGGCGGCGGCGAAGTAGCGGCCGGGCGGACCCGGATGCCCGGGCGGCGGGTTGAGGCTCAGGAACGAGTCGGCGTCCGGGTCGGTGGCCGGGTCCAGCTCCAGCCGCAGCAGCACCGGCGCGGTCGCGCCGTGCTGCTCCGGATTGCCGTACGCCACGGCGATGTCGTGCCCGGTCACCGTGGCCAGCACCGGAAGCTGCACGAACGCCGGCACCTCCTCGCCTGCCAGCCCGTCGGTCCAGTCCCGCAGCAGCCGCCGGGCCGCGCCGGTCATCACCGCGCCCCACGCCCGGGTCAGGTGGTCCGGTACGCCCTGCGCCTGCAACTCCAGCAGCCCGAACCGGCGCAGTCCCTTGGTGGTGAACCACAGCCCGTCGGAGTCCGAGGAGTAGGGCACCAGCACCCAGTCGACGAGCCGGATCCGGCCCTGCTCGTCGGGCAGCGAGCGCAGCGCCGCCGCCGGGTCGAGGAACTGGAGCCCGAAGACGTCCACCACGTCCCCGCCGACCGTCTCGGCCACCGCCGCGGCCACGGCGCGGGCGGCCCACTCGTGCGCGGGCGGCCAGCCCGGCCGGTACTCGGCCTGCACCACCACGAGGTGGGTGGCGGCGGCCAGCCGGGCCAGCTGCTCCTCGGTGGCGCCGAACGCGGTGAGCAGGTCCGGCGGCAGTTCGGGGAACTCGTCGACGGTGCGGGTGTCCACGGTCATCAGCGGGCTGTCGAGCATCTGCTTGGCCAGCCCGTGGACCGGTTCGGCGAGCCGGCCGGCCAGCCCTTCCACGGCTGTCTTCGGGCTCACCTTGGGCAGCCCGGTGATCGGTACCAGGTACGTCGCGTCGAGCGACTCGGGCACCGGTACCGGCAGGAAGTCGTCCGTGATGAGCATGCCGTCCCCCTCGACCGCGCCGGTGCACTCGCCCCGAACGCTACCCGCCCGGACCGGTGACGCTCAGCCGGTCAGCACCAGTCCCAGGTAGGACAGCGTGGTGACGATCTCCACGAGCGCTCCGAGCACGTCGCCGGTGATGCCGCCGAAGCGGCGTACCAGGTGCCGCAGCAGCCCGGCCGCGACGGCGAGCGCGGCGAGGACGGCGAGCGGCCCCTGCCACGGACGGTCCGCGACGGCGGGCACCGCCGCCAGCGCGACGGCGACCGCGCCGAGCGTCAGCGCGGTCCACCCGACAGTGCCGGCGACGAGCGCGCCCAGGCCCTCGGGCCGGGCCGCCGGCACGCCGCGCCGGCAGGCCAGGCCGACGGCCAGCCGCCCGGCCGCGGTGGCCGCGACCACGGCGGCGAACGCGGCGAGCGCGCCCCGGCCGGCCAGCTCCGCGAGCACCGCGCTCTGGAGCAGGAGTACGACCACCAGCGCGACCACCCCGAACGGGCCGACGTCCGGCTGCTTCATGATCTCCAGCGCGGCCGGACCACGCCGGTACGAGCCGAGCGCGTCGACGGTGTCGGCCAGCCCGTCCAGGTGCAGGCCCCGGGTGAGCAGCGCGCCCAGCCCCACTGTGACCACCGCGGCGACGAGCGGTGGCGCGAGCGCGCCGGTGAGCAGCAGCACCCCACCGAGTACGGCGCCGAGCAGCGCCCCGACCAGCGGCGCGAGCGCCATCGCGATGCCCGCGGCGGCCCGGTCGACCCGTCCGGCGCGTACCGGGAGGGTGGTGAACGTGGTGAGCGCCAGCCGGATGCCGTCGGCGAGCCGCGCCTCAGTCGGCACGTCGGCCGGGGGAGACCGGCTCGTCCGACCCGATCGTGGTCGGTCCCGGCCCGGCCGGCTCCGGCTCGGCGAAGTCCGGTTCGTCGTCGCCGGTGGGCTCGCCGGTGCCGGTGCCGGTGCGGTCGCCGGCGGTGTCGTCGGTGCCGCTGTCGTCGTCGGTGCTGCTGTGGTCGGGGCCGCCCAGCGATGGGTGCACCGGCAGCGTGGCGGCGAGCGTCAACGCGGAGCGCAGCAGCGGCAGCGCGGCCAGCGCGGTCGCCCCCTCGCCCAGGTCGAGCCGCAGGTCCACCAGCGGGGTCAGACCGAGCACGTCGGCGGCGAGCCGTACACCCGGACGGCCGCCGTGGTCGGGCAGCAGGCACCAGTGCCGGGCCTGCCCGGCCAGGTCGCGGCTGACCATGGCGGCGGCGGTGCCGACCGGCCCGTCCAGCAGCACCGGCACCTTGCGGGCGGTGGCGCCCAGCAGTACGCCGGTGGCCAGCGCGATGTCGCCACCGCCCAGCTCGGCCAGGACGTCCTTGGCCTCCCGGGCGGAGCGCCGGGTGCGGTGCAGCGCGTCCCGCACCGCCGCGCAGCGGACCATCCAGGCGGTGTCGTCGATCTCGCCCTGCTCGGTGACCACCCGGCCGAGCACCATCGGCGGCTCCGCGCCAGCGGTGGCCGCGAGCACCGCTGCGGCGGCGGCCTCGGCCCCCGCACCGCACGCGGCGAGCACCAGCAGCTGCACCCCCGCATCGGCGGCCTGCTCGGCGAGCCGCCAGCCGTAGCGCAGCGCCGCCTCGACCTCGTCGGCGGACAGGGCCGGGCCGTCCTCCATCGGCGCCGCGACGGGCGCCTCGACGATCTGCAGGCCGGCCCGGTTCTCGGCGGCGAGCCGGGCCAGCGCGCCCCGGCCGGCCCGCGCCTGCCGGGCGCGACGACCCGACTCACCGGGCGTCGCGCCGGCCGACGCGCCGCCCTCGTGGTCGCCCTGGATCAGCAGGACGCGCACCGAGTCCCACGGACGCGGCGTCGAGGTGCCCTGGGTGGCGGCCGCGAAGCCGACCACCTGTTCCAGCACGCCGAGACCGGCACCGGGGATGTCGAGGGTGGCGAGCCGGTCGACCGCCTGCGGTCCGGTGTAGTCGTCGGGCATCGGCAGTTCCATGCCCGGCTGGATGACCAGGCCGGTGGCGATCATCGGCAGAGCCATGGTGGGGGCGGCCCAGTCGCCCGTACCGGGCTCGTCGGATGTGGCCGGGGCGGGCACCGGGGCGGCGGCCGGGGTGAGCACCTCGGGCAGCGTCACGTCCCCGGCGCCGAGGTCGGCCGGTACGGCCTGGGTCGGCGCGGTCTGGGGTGCCGCGTGATAGGGCGCGGCGGCGCGGCCGGGCTCGGTCTCGGGCGACGTGGTCGCGGGCGGCACGGCGTGCGCGGGGGCCGAAGTGGCCGGCTTCAGCCACGCCGTCTGACCGGCCACCACGAGCGCGACCGCGTCGCAGGCGTCGGCGACCGCGCGGTTGGTCGCGCCGAGCGCGTCGGTGAACGCCCGGCCCAGGGGCGTGGTGGGCACCAGGGACAGGCCCACCTCGGGGCTCACCAGCACCAGCCGGGCCGTGCTGGAGCGCACCGCCGCTGCCAGCTCGGCGATCGTCGCGGTGTCGTCGGCCGGCTGGTGGGCCGGGTCGAGCAGCACCGTCACCCAGCCGCCCAGGTCGTCCACGAGAAGCGTCTCGTTCGGCCCGGCGGCGGCGATCACCTCGACCAGCCGGCCCGGATCCGCCGCGGTCTCCTCGGTGCTCCAGCTCCCCGGGCGGCGGGCGCGGTGCGCCGCGAGGCGGGTCGCCCACTCGGTGTCCTCCGGATCCCCGGCCGGGGCGGTGGCCACGTACCGGACCGTGGGCGCGTCGGCGACCAGAGACTCGGCGAACTCGGACTTGCCGGAGCGGATACCGCCGAGCACCAGGAGGGTGTGCCACCCGTCAACGGACATGCCCGTACCTTAGTTCGCCCGCCCGCGTTCCGGGCAGCTCGCCCCTCCCCGCCCTCGCCCCGCCCTCTCGCGGCGCTGATCTTGCACTTGTGGCCCCCGGGATGCCGGGAAGGACCGCTCTGTCGGGGCACTAACCGCAAGATCGCGGGTGCGGCCCGGCGGTGGGGGTGGGCATGATCCATGTGGTGGCGGGCCGTCGTCGGCGGGGCCGACTAGGCTTGCGGAGGTTTGGCGTCCCACGGGACGACGGCGGCGAGGGGAGACGCGGCATGGCGTGGAGCTGGCGGTACGAGGGCACGAACGGCGACGCGGCCGACGGGCCGGCCGAGTCGTTCCCGAGCCAGGCGGACGCCGAGTCGTGGATCGGCCAGGCCTGGCGGGAGCTCGCGGCATCCGGCGTCACCACAGTCGTGCTGGTCGAGGACGACCGGGTGGACTACCGGATGAGCCTGCAACCCCCGGCCGAATGACGGGCTACGACCGCCCGGGCGAGCCGCTGATCCTCGGCGTGCCCCGGGCGGCGTTCCGGCCCAGCCCGATCTTCCTGGCCCTGGTGGCACTCTTCGTCGCCTCCGGGGTGATGACCTGGAACCGGTACGGCAACGTCGGCTTCGACGTGTTCCTCTTCGTCGTCTCGGGCTGGCTGGTCTCGCTGTGCCTGCACGAGTACGCGCACGCCGTGGTCGCGTACCGGTCCGGTGACCGGGACATCGCACATCGGGGTTACCTCACGCTCAACCCGCTGAAGTACACCAGCCCGCTGCTGTCGATCGTGCTGCCGGTGGTCGTGGTGCTGCTCGGCGGCATCGGCCTGCCCGGCGGCGCGGTCTGGGTGGACCGGCACGCGATCCCCGGCCGGCTGCGGCACACGCTGGTCAGCCTGGCCGGTCCGGCCACCAACGTGCTGTTCACGCTGGTGCTGGTCGCGGCGGTGGCATGGGGGCCGGAACTGGGCGGGCCGCTGGAGTTCTGGGCCGGCGTCGGGCTGCTCGCGTTCCTCCAGCTCACCGCCAGCGTGCTCAACCTGCTGCCGGTGCCGGGCCTGGACGGCGGCAACATGCTCCAGCCCTGGCTCAGCCCCGCCTACCGGCGGATGTACGACCTGTTCGCCCCGTACGGCTTCATTCTGCTCTTCGCGCTGCTGTGGAGCCCGCAGATCAACCGGGTGTTCTTCGGCGCGGTCTTCGCCGTCGGCGACGCGCTCGGCCTGCCGCGCGAGCTGTACCAGATCGGCTACGCCCTGATCCGCTTCTGGGAGTAGCCGGCCCGGTCGTTCCCGGGCCGGTCCGAGCCGGCCCGGGAACGACGCGACGTCACGGGCGCTGAGCCGGGCTCTCGGTCTTCGCCGGATCCCGCTCGGTGACCGGCTCGACGATCTCGTCGATCGCCTTGAGCAGGTCGGCGTCGAGCTTCACGCCCGCCGCCTTCACGTTGTCGTGCACCTGCTCCGGCCGGGACGCGCCGACGATCGCCGAGGAGACGTTCGGGTTCTGGAGCACCCAGGCGACGGCGAGCTGCGGCATGGTCAGCCCGGCCTGCTCGGCCAGCGGCTTGAGCCGCTGCACCCGGGTGAGCACGTCGTCGGTCATGAACCGGGCGATGAACCCGGCGCCGGACTTCTCGTCGGTGGCGCGGGAGCCCGCGGGCGGCGGCTGGCCCGGCAGGTACTTGCCGGACAGCACGCCCTGGGCCATCGGCGACCAGACGATCTGGCCGATGCCCAGCTCCTCGCTGGTGGGGATCACCTCGGTCTCGATGACCCGCCACAGCATCGAGTACTGCGGCTGGTTCGAGATCAGCGGGATGCGCAGCTCACGGGCGAGCGCGTGCGCCTCGCGCAGCTGGGACGCCTTCCACTCGGAGACGCCGATGTAGTGCGCCTTGCCGGAGCGTACGACGTCGGCGAAGGCCTCCATCGTCTCCTCCAGCGGAGTGCTGTAGTCGTAGCGGTGGGCCTGGTACAGGTCCACGTGGTCGGTCTGGAGGCGGCGCAGCGAGCCGTCGATCGACTCCATGATGTGCTTGCGGGACAGACCCCTGTCGTTGCGACCGGGGCCGGTCGGCCAGTAGACCTTGGTGAAGATCTCCAGCCCTTCGCGACGCTCGCCCTTGAGCGCGCGGCCGAGCACCGACTCGGCGCGGGTGCCCGCGTACACGTCGGCGGTGTCGAAGGTGGTGATGCCGCTGTCGATCGCGGCCCGGACGCACGCGACCGCCGCGTCCTCCTCGACCTGCGAGCCGTGGGTGATCCAGTTGCCGTACGAGATCTCGCTGACCATCAGGCCGGAGCGGCCCAGGTGACGGAATTCCATGCTCCCGACCCTAGACCCGCCCGGTCGCGGACGCCGTCCGGCGTTCACGCCCCCAGCAGCGCGTCGCGCATCCGGACGGCGAGCCACTGCCGGAAACTCTCCTCCGTCCACCCGCACCGCTGCACCAGCGCCGCGTAGTGCGCCGGGTCGTTGTAGAACCACAGCGCGTCGACCGCGCGGTCGGTGCCCGCGTCCGGCCGGAGCGGGCCGTCCAGGGTGAGCAGCCGGTCGACCACCATGGCGGCGCCCGCGCGGCGGTTGCGCAGCAGCGTCTCCCACAGTTCGGCCACCTCGGGCGCCTCGTCCGCCGCGCGGCGGACCGTCTCGAAGGCGCCGGCCGCGCGGTGGCCGATCAGCGTGCAGACCCCGGCGTACGCGTCGAGCACCGCGCCCTGGTCGGACGCCTCCCAGACCGGCTGGAACCAGGGGCGGCGCGCCACCGGCACCGGCTCGTCGTCGCCGGCGAGCGCCTCGTCGAGCACCTGGCGCAGCAGGGCGGCCTTGGAGCCGAATGCGGCGAACACGGTGGGCCGGGCGACGCCCGCCTCGGCGGCCACGTCGGCCAGTGACGTCGCCGCGTAGCCGCGCGTCACGAACAGGTCGGTCGCCGCCCGCACGACCGCCTGACGGGTACGCCGGGCGCTCTCCTCGCGCACCGCCGAGCGGTAGGGGCGCGTCGACTTGCCGTCCTTGACTCCAGCCATGACCTCGCGATACTAACAATCTATTCACTAGACTCCCGGCTATCGAATGTTCCCGCGTTCACTGAAATCGGAGGCCACCCATGTCCGTCCGCCCCTACCTGCTCGGCCCCGACGACGGCGAGGCGTACTGGTTCCTCGGCAACCTGTGCACGTTGAAGGCCGGTGGCCGGCACACCCGGGACCGCCTCACCGTCGCCGAGTTCGTGAACCCGCCGGGCTTCGCCCCGCCCCTGCACCGCCATCAGGTCGAGGACGAGATGTTCTACCTGCTCTCCGGCACCGCCCGGTTCCACTGCGACGGCGAGACGCTCACCGCCGGTCCCGGTGACTTCGTCCTGCTGCCGGTGGGCCTGGCGCACACGTTCGTGGTCGGCCCGGACGAGCCGTTGCGCGCGCTCCAGATCACCACCCCGGCCGGGTTCGAGCGGTTCGCCGCGGAAGCAGGCGTACCGGCTCCGCACCGCCGGCTGCCCGACCCGGCGCCGATCGACCCGGCAGCGCTCGGGCACGCCGCAGCCCGCAACGGCATCGAACTGCTGGGCCCTCCGCCGACGGCGTGAGCGGCCGAGCCGGGTCGCCGGGGCGGCCAGACGCTGACGGGCCGGGTCGCCGCCGCGCAAGGTGGCGTGCCGGGCGCGGGTCAGAGCACCGGGCTGGCGTCGGCGAGCAGCCGGTCGATCTCCGCGACCACCGCCGCGCGCCCCGGATGCACCGGGTCGATGAGCGGCTCGCCGCGCCGGTCCAGCGCGCCCCACCGGCCCGACTCGGTGGCGACCAGGAACGCCACCGGATGCACCACCACCGTCGGGTACGCCGGTGGCACCACCACCCGGCCGGCCCGGTCCACCACGCCCCGGCGGCCGGCCAGCTCGACCACCGCCAGTCCGTCGGCGGTGAACCCGTCGACCTCGCGACCGTCCGCGAGCGGCGTGCCGAGACGGTGGTAGCGGGTCGGCACCACCACCTCGCCGGTCAGGTCCACCGCACCCCAGCCGCCGTTCTGCCGTACCGCCGCCAGGCCGCTGCGGAACGGCCTGGCCTCCTCGTACCCGGGCGGGATCTTCACGATGTTCATCCGGTCGACGGCCATCCACCGGCCCTTGCCGTCCATCGACACCCAGGACAGCCCTTCCGAGAAGGGCACCACCGCCCGGTAGCCGTTGTTCGCCTCGATCAGCGCCGCGCCGGACGTGTCGATGAGCGCCCACCGGGACGCCTCCGGCCGGCGTACCCAGGCCATTCCCTCGTGGAACGGCTGCGCCTCGGCGTACCGGTGCGCGATGACCATCTCGCCGTCGGCGTCCGCGTACCCCCAGAGCTCTTGCTCCTCGTCGAACGTCGCCACCGGCGGACGCGGCGTGCCGAGCACCTCCTCGGACCGGCGCGGCGCGGGCCCGAAGCCGTCGGCGGCGGCCCGCTCCGCGACCGCGTCCAGCGCGACCTCGACCCGGGCGTTGAGCTGCGCGTCCTCGCCGTGACGCAGGTCCAGCGCCCGCTCGAAGTGCAGGCACGCCTCGGTCAGCCGGCCCTGGTCGTAGCAGCACCGCCCGGCGTGCTCGTGCAGCAGCGCACGCAGCCGGTCCGGCAGCTCCGGCGAGTTCGCCTCCGCGAAGAGCCGGTCCGCCTCCGCGTGTTCACCCCGCCACCGCAGCGCCTCGGCGAGACGCGCGCGGGCCAGCGCGGTCCGCCGGAACTCGCCGGTGGCCTCCGCGTACGTGACGGCCAGCCGCGCGTCCCCGAGCGCGTCGTCCAGGTCACCGAGGACCCGGGACGCCACCGCGCGCAGGCTGAGCAGCCGGGCCCGGCTGCGGTTGTCGAGCGTGGTGTCGAGCTTGCCGGTGAGCCCGTCCCGGATGACCCGCAACTGGGCCGGGTCGGGGGCCTGCTCGCGCAGCGTCAGCGGATCCAGCTCCCAGCCGACCGCGGCGAGGGCCTGCTCCGGGTCGACAGGAGGCGGCGGCTCGGCGTCAGCCGCAGGTCCGGCGCCGTCGTCGGTTCCGGCTTCTTCGGGGGTACGCCGATCCTGCGCGTCGTCGGCGTCGGCGTGCTCGGTGTGCTCGGCACCGCCGGCGTGGTCGGCGTCGTGCTCGGTGCTTGTCGGGGTCGGTTCGGCGTCGTCGGCCTGCGCCTGTTGCGCGGGTGCGGCAACGGTGGCGTCCGTATCAGCGGCCGTGTCGACCGGCTCCGAGGTGGACGGTGTGGGCGCGGAGTGGCCGGTGCCGTCGGCCGCCGCTGGTCCCTGGGCTGAGCCGTCGGCGATGGTCTCGCGCGTCGTCTCGTCGGCAGTGCTCTCCGGTGCCGCGTCGTCCTGCCGGGTCTCGGTGGTGCCGGAGGCGGCGACATCGTTCGGAGTGCGCTCCGGCGCAGGGCTGAGCCGCTCGGGTGCGGCAGCCATCGCGCCGTGCGGCTCGGGCTCGGCGCGCGGACCGTCGGGTACGGGAACGCTGGTGTCCGCCGTCGTCGGCTCGGCCGGCGGCGGGGTGATCGGCGCGTGCACGGGTACGGCCGGTGCGCCGGTGGTCGTTGCGGCATCGACCGATGCGCCGACGGTCGACGCGTCCACGGCGGAGGCGGTGACGATAGGTGCCGGTGCCGGTGCCGGTGCCGGTGCCGGTGCGGGTGCAGGTGCCGGCGCCGGTTCAGGTGCGGGTGCCTGCGTCAGTTCGGGTGCCGGCGGTGCGTCGAGGGTGCCCGCGGGTTCGCTGGTGCTGGTGGATGCGGGTGCGTTCGCATCGGCAGTGGACGCCGGTGCTGGACCGCCGCTCGCACCGGGCACGGCGAGCACGGCAGCGCCTGGCGGCACCGCGGCATCGAGTTCCGGCGCCTTCCTCGCGTCCGCTGCGTTCGTCTCCACTGCGGTCGTTGCGGCTTCCGGCCCCTTCGCCGCCGCTTCCGGAGCCTCCGCCGCCGCTGGAGACCCGTCGTCAACGGTCGGGTGCGTGCCCAGCGTTGGCGCGCCGAGGGATGCCGTCGACGTCTCGACGGACGGCACCCCACTGCGCTCGCCACCCGACGGTGCGATCGAGTCCTGGCCGAGTAGAGATCTTGGTACGAAAGGGCCCCCAGAGGGGCCGAAATCGTCCAAGATCTCCGGCGGTTTCGGGGCTTCCGCGGGCTGGTTCGGGCGGAACCACGCCTCGGCGCCGGGGGACGGTGGAGGCGTCGTCTCCGCCGGTCGGCCGTTCTCCGACGGCTTGTCGCTCCGGTCAGAGGGAGTGCCGGCTCCGAGGCGTTCCGTGCCCTGTGTGGGCCGGGTGTCCGTGTCGGCTTCCGGACGGACGATGTTCGCCCCGGACACAGCTTGGACGTCCACTCCGGCATCGGGCCGGCTTCCGTCCGAGCGGGACTCGGGCCGTATGCCTGCGTCGGCTCCCCGGCCGCCCTCCTCTGCTGGGACGTCCGCATCGGCCTGCCGGCCGGTGGTCGGCGTGGCGTGGGCGGCGGTCCGGGACGTCGTCCCGGCGTGCGCGTCGACCACCGGACGGTCGGCGTCCGTGCTCGGCGTGATCGGGGTGCCGGGCGTGGTCCGGGGACGCGGGTCGGCTACGGGGCGATCGGCGTCCGCGCCCGAGACCGCACGGGTGCTCGTGCCGGGCGTCGCTCCGGAGTACGCGCCGGATCCGGGACCGTTGGTGCCCGTGCCCGTGCCCGTGCCCGTGCCCGTGCCCGTGCCCGTGCTCGTGCCCGTATCCGTGCCCGGCGCGGGTCGGATGCCTACTCCGGAGGTCGCTCCGGCGTCGGCTTCGAGACGGTTGGCGTCCGTGTGCGGAGCGGGTCGGCTGCCCGTGCCTGTCGTGGGCCGAGCCGCCTGTGCTTCCGGGGCGGCAGGGCCCATCGCCGGGACGACCGGTGGTGGCGTGGTCGGCCGGGCCGGGGCAGGGCCCGGATAGGTGGGCGGTGCGGGACGAGCCGGCGCGGCCTCGGTCGGCTGGACGGGACCGGCCGAAGGAGGCTCTTGACGTTCCTCGGTCCGCCCATGCGGCGGCGTGGGGTGGACGGGCTCCGCTCGTCCCGTGCCGGTCGGAGCCTGCGCATCGCCTCTGGGCGTGCCGACAGCCGGCGCAGGGGGAGTGACCCCGCCGGAGACCGGTGCGCCGGAAACGGGCGCACCCGAGGCGGGCGCACCCGAGGCGGGCGCACCGGGCTCGTCTCGGACGGGAACGGCCGGTGCGGAACCGCCGTCGGCGACGCGTCGGCCGGGCTCGGTCACCGGCGGACGGGTCGCCTCGTACCGACCCGGCGCCGGCATCCGGTGCTGCTCGTCCGTACCAGCTGGTGGCACGGGCCGCAGCGGGGCCTGGCCGGTCGACGGCGAGCCGTCACCGGAGTGCGCGGGCGTGCGCGGTGTCGACAGCGGATCCGGCACCGCCGGGGCAGGGCGGGGACGGTCGTCGGGGCGCGGGTGCCCGGCCGACCCGGCCGTGCTCCTGCCCTCGGCGCCTCGGACCGGATGAGCATCGGGCCATCGCCCAGGCCGCGTCGTCCCCGGTGCGTCCGGCGGCGTCCGGCGCTCGTCCGGCCGCGCCGTCCGGGAATCGTCGGAACGCGCGGCGACCTCGTCCGGCCGGCGACGGTCCTGCTCCGGCTGCGCTCGACCGGCTTCCGGGCGCGACAGGGCGGCGTCGGGGCGCGTCGGGGCGGCTTCCGGGCGCGACGGGGCGGCGTCGGGGCGCGTCGGGGCGATGGGCGGCCGGGTGGCGTGGGGACGCGGACCGGTGCCGTCGGGCTGCGCGCCCGGACCGGCGGGCCGAGCGTCGCGTGGGTCCGGACGGACGGGACCGTCCTGCTCGGGACGGCGCGCGTCGGGGCGTGGACCGTCGGGGGGCGGCATCGGGTGCCGGGGCGGCATCGGCCGGTCCACGGGTGGGCGGTGCCGGTCGTCCGGCCGGTACGCGTCGGGTTCCGGCCGGGGGCGGGGCTCGATGACGGGCCACTCGCCCTGGTGCGGGCGGGGACGATCGGCCGGCGGGCGCTGCCAACGCTGGTCGGCGCCCGGCCGCACGGGGGCGGAGGCTTGCGGGTCAGCCGGACGGTGCCCCTGCGCGCCGTACCGGCCGGGTTCGCCCTGCTGCGCGGGCCGCCCGTTCTCGGGTGCCCGGCGCTGGGTCTCGGGGTACGCGGCGGCCTCGCGGCCCGGCGCACGATCGTCCCACCGGCCACCGGCCGGGTCGCGCCGGTCCGCCGGGGGACGTGGGCCGGGCTCGCGCCAGCTGTCACGCCCGGGCTCACGCCGGCCGTCGTGGCCCGAACCGGCCCGACCGGGTTCACGCCGGCCGTCGTGGCCCGGCTCGCTCCAGCCTGGTTCGCGCCGACCGTCGCGGCCGGGCTCGGCCCGGCCTGGCTCACGTCGGCCCGGCTCGCCCCGGCCGGCAGTGCTCCGCTCCGACGGCGGCACGGCCTGGTCACGCCCGTCGACGCCGGGACCGCGCCGACCACGGGCCGGATCGTCCGGTGACGGCTCCACGAAGGGGCCGCGACGACCATCGGGCAGGGGTTCGCGGCGTCCGCCGGGGGAGTGGTCCTGGCGAGCGTCGGGTGGCGTGCCCCATCGTTCACCGGAAGCCGCCGGACGACCGTCGGCCGGGGCGTGCCTGCGCGGAGCGGGGTGCGGGGTCTCGTTCGGCTCCGGCATCCAGCCCGGTTGGACGGCCTGGCGCGGTGGGCCGTCGGGGCGTACCCAGCGTTGGTCGAGCCGCTCCGGAGGCGGACCGGGGCGGTGGGGCCGACGGCCGTCCGCGCCGGGGCCGTCGGGATGCCCGCGCCGCTCGTCCGGCCCCGCGGGGCGCTGTCCGCCGGAACTGGCGGAACCGATCGGGTACGCCCCGCGCGAGGCGGCCGGCCCGTCCAGGTACGTGCCGCGTGGTCCTGCCGGCCCGTCGGAGTGCCCGCCGCGCGGCCCTGCCGGTCCGCCCGGATGCACGCCGCGTGGCGCTGGCGTGTTCGAGTGCCCGCCGCGTGGCCCGGCGGGGCTGGTCGGGTGCACCCCGGGCGGGGCCGCGGGACTGATCGGGTACCCAACGCGCGGGACCGCCGGGCTGACCGGGTATGCGCCGTGCGGACCGGCCGGGCTGACCGGGTATGTGCCGTGCGGGCCGGCCGGACTGACGGTCTCACCGCCGCGCGGGCCGGCCGGGCTGACCGGATGACCGCCGGCCGGGCTGACCGGGTAGGCGTCGCGTGGGCCGGCCGGACCCGCCGGGCATCCGCCCTCGTGCCCGGGGGGCCGGAAACCGGCGGGGCTCACCGGGTACGTGTCCTCGTCCGGCGCGGGGCTGACCGGCCGTACCTCGGCGCGGCCGACAACGGGGCGCGGACGCGGCGTCAGGTTCTCGATGCCGATGTCACCCGGGTAGCGCTGCCCGGGGAACTGCGGCTGCCACTCGTGGGTTGGCTCGGCGGCCCAGGCCGGTTCGGCCGGCTCGCGCCAGCTGCCCCAGCCACTCATCGGCAACCCCTCCGGCCGCTCGCGCGGGACGGCCCCGGGGCCGGCTCGCGTCGCTCGCTCACGGCGGTGTCACCTCATTGGAAATTCTCGCGCTGGGGCGCCGGACGTGCCGGTACAGTCGCCCGGTCCAGCACGTCGTGGCTGCGGAAGGAGGGTAACGGCGTGGGCTCGGTCACCGCCACTGTGGCACCACCCACCGGCGCACACGTTACCCCATGGTTTCGGACATTCGGCGCGATCGCGGCGGCCGGGTTCCGGCGGCACGCGACCTACCGGCAGGCCGCCGTGGCGGGGTTGTGCACCAACACCGTGTTCGGCTTCCTGCGCTGCTACATCTTCCTCGCGGCGACGGGTGCGGCGGGCACCGTGGCCGGCTACGACAGGGCGCAGCTCGCCACGTTCGTCTGGGCCGGCCAGGGGCTGCTGGCGGTCATCGCCATCTGGGGCTGGACCGATCTGGCCGACCGGATCCGTACCGGCGAGGTGGCCGCCGACCTGCTGCGGCCGGTGCATCCGGTGACCAGCTACCTCGCCACCGACCTGGGCCGGGCCGGGTTCGCGTCGCTGGCCCGGCTGGTGCCGCCGCTGGTGGTCGGGCCGTTCTTCTTCGCGGTGTACGTGCCCCGGCACTGGGCCACGGTGCCGCTGTTCCTGCTCTCCGCGCTGCTCGCGGTGGTGGTCTGCTTCGGCTGCCGCTACCTGGTCAACGCCACCGCGTACTGGTTGCAGGACGTGCGGGGCCCGATGATCCTGTGGACGCTCGGCTCCGGCGTGCTGGCCGGGCTCTACTTCCCGCTCGGTTTCCTGCCCGGCCCGCTGGAGACCGTCCTGCGGTACGCCACCCCGTTCCCCAGCATCCTCCAGGTGCCGCTGGACGTGCTCGTCGAGCGGGAGCCGATGGCCACCGGTCTCACCCTGGTCGCGGTGCAGGCCGGCTGGGCGGTGCTGCTGCTGGCGCTGTGCCGGCTGGTGCAGCGTCGCGCCGAGCGCCGCCTGGTGGTCCAGGGTGGCTGAGCGCGCGAGCGCCCCCAGGGTGGCTGAGGTGGGTGAACTACGCGCGTACCGGGCGCTGCTCGGTGCGCAGGCGCGCTCGCAGGCGGCGTACCGCACGTCGTTCGTGGTGGACCTGGTCGGCAACGTGGGCGCCACCGTGTTCGACGTGGTCACCGTCCTGGTGATCTTCGGCGTGACGCGGGAGCTGGGCGGCTTCACGCTGCGCGAGACGCTCGTCGTGGTCGGCCTGTCGTCGTGCGGCTTCGCCACCGCCGACCTGCTGGTCGGCAACATCGAACGGCTTCCCCGGTACGTGCGCACCGGCCTCTTCGACGCGGTGCTGGTACGCCCGCTCGGTGCGCTGCCGCAGCTGCTGCTGATGGACCTGCCGCTGCGCAAGCTGTCCCGGGCCGTGTTCGGGCTCGCCGTGCTGCTGTTCGCGCTCGTCTCGGCCGGCATCGACTGGACGCCGGGGCGGGTCGCGCTGGCGGTGGTCGCCCCGCTGGCCGCCGTGGTCTTCTTCGGCTCGGTCTTCGTGCTGACCGCGACCGTGTCGTTCTACTGGGTCGACTCGGGCGAGCTGGCGAACGCGGTCACCTACGGCGGGCGCGACTTCACCTCGTACCCGATCACGGTGTACGGCGGCTGGTTCCGCGCGCTGTTCGCGTACGGGATGGGGTTCGCCTTCGTCAGTTACCACCCGGCGCTGGCGCTGCTGGGCCGCGCCGACCCGCTCGGCCTGCCGCCCTGGACGGGGTGGGCCGCGCCGGGCGTCGCGGTGGTCGCCGCGGCGCTGGCTGCCCTGGCCTGGCGCGTCGGGGTCCGTCACTACCGGAGTACGGGGTCATGAGCGTCATCGAGATGGACGGGCTGCGCAAGGAGTTCACGGTACGGGTGAAGGCCGGGCCGCTGCGGCGCGAGAAGCGGACGGTGACCGCCGTCGACGGGGTCGACCTGCGGGTGGAGCGCGGCGAGATGCTCGGCTACATCGGCCCGAACGGCGCCGGGAAGTCGACCACGCTGAAGATGCTCACCGGCGTGCTGACGCCGTCGGCGGGGCGGGCCCGGGTGTGCGGGCTGCGTCCGGTGGTCGACCGGACCCGGCTGGCGCTGCGCATCGGGGTGGTGTTCGGGCAGCGCTCGCAGCTCTGGTGGGACCTGCCGTTGCGGGACTCGTTCGACCTGTTGCGGCACGTCTACCGGGTGCCGGCCGGCGAGCACGCGTCCCGGCTGGCCCGCTGCCGGGAGCTGCTCGACCTGGACGGGTTCCTGGACACGCCGGTCCGGCAGCTCTCGCTGGGTCAGCGGATGCGCGGCGAGCTGACCGCGGCGCTGCTGCACGGCCCGGAGGTGCTGTTCCTGGACGAGCCGACGATCGGCCTGGACGTGGTGAGCAAGCAGGCGGTGCGCGGCTTCCTGGCCGAGCTGGGCCGGGCCGGGGACACCACGCTCGTGCTGACCACGCACGACCTGGCCGACATCGAGCGGCTGTGCCGGCGGCTCGTGGTGATCGACCACGGGCGGGTGGTGCACGACGGGTCGATCGCGGAGCTGCACCGCCGGTACGGCTCGCGCCGCATGGTGGTCGCCGAGCTGGACGCGGCGCTGCCCGAGCCGCCGGTGCTGCCCGGCGCGCCGGTGCAGCGGGTGGAGGCGGACGGGCGGCGGCTGGTCTTCGCGCTGGAACGGGCGAGCGTCGCCGAGGTGGTGGCCGGGCTGGCCGGCCTGACCACGCTGCGGGACATCTCGATCGTGGAGCCGGACATCGAGGAGGTGGTGACCCGGCTCTACCGCGCGCCGTCCGCGGTCACGGGTGCTCCATGACGAGTACGGCGAAGGTGCCGGGGGCCAGCGCCTCGTACCGGTGCGGGGTGTCACCGGGGAAGGTGGCGTAGTCGCCCGGCTCCAGCTCGACCAGGTCGGTCTCGGGGCCGACCCGCATCCGCCCGGCGGCTACCACGACGTGCTCGACGCTGCGCGGGGTGTGCGCCTCGGCGAGCCGTACCGCGCCGGGTTCCAGCTCCATCACGTAGACGTCGCGCCGGGCGTGCGGCGCCCCGGCCGCGAGCAGGGTGGCCGAGAAGTCGGCGTGCTCGGACCGGATCCGGGGCCCCTGCCCGGCCCGGACCACGCGGACGGCGGCGGTGGGTGGTTCGACCAGGCGGCTGAACGGTACGTCCAGCGCCACGCCGAGCGCCCAGAGCGTCTCCACGCTGGGGTTGCCGGACCCGGACTCCAGCTGGGACAGGGTGGACTTGGCGATCCCGGCGCGGCGGGCCAGCTCGGTCAGCGACAGGCCCGCGCGTTCGCGCTCGCGGCGCAGCGCGGCGGCGATGGTGGCGAGCGGGGGAGCGGGGTCGATCGCCATATGTTCGCTCCATCGGTCGGTTTGTTCGGTTTGACGAACCAGCGTGCTTCCGTTCAGGATAATGGACATGCGTACGGCATACCGAACGGGCGACGCCCGGGTGCTCCGCGACGTCGCCGCCATCGGCGCGGCGATGCTCGCCGTGGGCGCGTCGTTCGGCGCCGTGGCGGTGGCCGCCGGCCTGCCCGTCTGGGCCACGCTCGCCATGTCGGCGGTCGTCTACGCCGGTGGCGCCCAGTTCATGGCCGTCGGGCTCGTCGCGGCCGGCAGCCCGCTCGCGGCGGTCCTCGCCGGTCTGCTGCTCAACGCCCGGCACCTGCCGTTCGGCCTGGCCCTCGGTGGTGCGCTCGGTTCGCGGCGCGCGCATCGGCTGCTCGGCAGCCATCTGATGACCGACGAGGCCACAGCGTTCGCGCTGGCCCGCCCGGCCGGGCCGGAGCGGCGCCGGGCGTTCTGGCTCGCCGGGGTGCTGCTGTTCCTGGCCTGGAACGCCGGCACCGCGCTCGGCGTGCTCGCCGGCGGCGCGGCCGGCGACCCGGCGACGCTGGGACTCGACGCCGCGTTCCCCGCCGGGCTGGCAGCACTGCTGCTGCCCAGCCTGCGCGACCGGGAGACCCGCCGGGTGGCGCTCCTCGGCGCCGGCCTCGCCGTGCTGGCGACCCCGCTGCTGCCGGCCGGGCTGCCGGTGCTGCTCGCGCTCGCCGCGCTGGCCCTGCCGCTGCTGGCCCGCCGCCGGCTACCCGCCGCGCCGTCCGATGTGACGGCTGCGTCGCCCGATCCGGATGCCGCGCCGGACGGGACCGCTGACGAGGCGGCTGACGGCCGGAGTGTGCGGGCCGGGGAGGTCTCGTGCTGATCGCCGTGATCCTCGCGCTGGCCGCCGGCACCTACGGGTTCCGCGTCGCCGGGGTGCTGCTGCGGGACCGGCTGGACCTGCCGGAGTGGTCCCGTCACCTGCTGCCGATCGGCGCTGCCACGTTGCTGGCCGCGCTCGCCGCCACCGCGGCGCTCACCGAGGCCGGCGGCTTCGCCGGCTACGCCCGGCCCGCCGGTGTGCTCGTCGGCCTGCTGCTCGCCTGGCGCCGGGCGCCGTTCGTGCTGGTCGTGGTCGCGGCGGCGGCCACCACCGCGGTGCTGCGCCTGCTCGGGGTGGACTGAGGCCGGTCCTCGCACGAGAACGGCCCCTCACCGCCGGGGCGGGGAGGGGCCGATTCGGGGCCGGTCCGGTCAGACCTTGTCGCCGATGTTCACCCGGGGTGCGGGAGCGCGCATCCGGCGGAACGTGATCGACCGCATGATCGCGTAGAAGTAGAGCGAGCCGAGCTTCTCGGTGCTCTTGGGGAAGCGCTCGCGGACCAGCCGCTTGATCTTCCGGGAGATCAGGATCGAGTCGATCAGCACGCCGAGCGCCAGCGCACCCCAGAGCACGTTCGACAGCAGCCGCACGATCGGCGGCATGGCCTGGTTGGAGCCGAACAGCACGATCAGCGCGCCGCCGAAGAACCAGGTGCCGATCGTACGGCGGGAGTCGACCACGTTGCGGGCCAGCAGCCGCTCGGGGCCCCGGTCACGCGGGCCGCCCTCGCGGCGGAACTCGGCGGCGGCCTCGGCGCGGGCGGCGCGGCGCTGCGCGCGGGCCTCCTCCTTGGTCAGCGGCTTCGCCGGCGCGGTCGGCCGGCGACCGGCGACCGGACGCTTCGGCGTGACCTGCCCGAGTTCCTTCTTGCTGGGCGTGTAGCCCCGAGGGCGGGCGGCGGACTCCTCGTCGGTCGTCACAGTGGTGACGGAATCCTCGACGAGGTCGGCGGGCTTGCGGCGAAACAGCGACGGCACGCGGCAAGGGTAGCCAACCGGCCGCGTCCGGTGCACATCACGGGTGCACCGGGCGCGGCCGCTTCCGGTCGCGGCGCCGCGACAGGGGCGCTGTCGCGACGCGGAACGGGACGGTCAGGGACGCTCGACGTGGGCGCCGAGGTCGGCCAGCTTGGCCTCGAAGTCCTCGTAGCCGCGGTTGATCAGGTCCACGCCGTACACCCGGGAGGTGCCCTCGGCGGCCAGCGCCGCGATCAGGTGGCTGAACCCGGCCCGCAGGTCCGGGATGACCAGGTCGGCCGCGTGCAGCTTGCTCGGCCCGGCGATCACCGCGGAGTGCTTGAAGTTGCGCCGGCCGAAGCGGCACGGGGTGCCGCCGAGGCAGTCCCGGTAGACCTGGATGTTGGCGCCCATCGTGTTCAGCGCCTCGGTGTAGCCGAGCCGCTGCTCGTAGACCGTCTCGTGGACGATCGACAGGCCCCGGGCCTGGGTGAGCGCGACCACCAGCGGCTGCTGCCAGTCGGTCATGAAACCGGGGTGCACGTCGGTCTCCAGCGCCACCGCGTTCAGCTCACCGCCCGGGTGCCAGAACCGGATGCCGCCCTCCTGGCCCGGGCTGCCGCCGCGCGGCGGACGCAGGTCGGTGACCTCGTACTCGCCGCCGACCGACCGGAAGATGTTCAGGAAGGTCATCATGTCGGCCTGCTGGGCGCCCAGCACCTCGACGTGACCGCGGGTCGCCAGCGCCGCCGCCGCCCAGCTGGCCGCCTCGATCCGGTCCGGGATCGGCCGGTGGGTGTAGCCGTGCAGCTTCTTGACGCCCTGGATCTCGATCACCCGGTCGGTGTGCACCTTGATGATCGCGCCCATCTTCTGGAGCACGCAGATGAGGTCGATGATCTCCGGCTCGACCGCCGCGTTGCGCAGTTCGGTGACGCCCTCGGCCATCACCGCGGTGAGCAGCACCTGCTCGGTGGCGCCCACGCTCGGGTACGGCAGCGCGAACTTCGTGCCGTGCAGCCCGTTGGGCGCGGACAGGTGCAGGCCCTCCGGCGTCTTCTCGACGGTGGCCCCGAACTCGCGCAGCGCCTGGAGGTGGAAGTCGATCGGGCGCGGGCCGATGTGGCAGCCGCCCAGGTCGGGGATGAAGGCGTGGCCGAGCCGGTGCAGCAGCGGGCCGCAGAACAGGATCGGGATGCGGCTGGACCCGGCGTGCACGTTGATCTGGTCGGTGCTGGCGCTCTCGACGTTCGTGGGGTCGAAGACGAGTTCGCCCTCCTCCACGCCGTCGCTGACCTTCACGCCGTGCAGGCCGAGCAGACCGCGGACCACCTCGACGTCACGGATACGCGGCACGTCGAACAGCCGGCTCGGTGTGTCGCCCAGCAGGGCGGCCACCATCGCCTTGGACACCAGGTTCTTCGCGCCGCGCACGCGGATCCGCCCTTCAAGCGGAGTGCCTCCGTGTACGACCAGGACGTCGTCGGTCAACGCAACCTCCAGCGCGTTGGGTGCTGCCGTGTCTAGTGATGGGTGCACGAAGTTCATCGCTACCCGGAACGCGGTCATGGGAAAACGGGCCGCGTGTGTCGTCGCCCCGGCAGCATAGCCCTCCGTGACGGGAATGGAATCGGTCACATCGCCAGCGAGGGCACGAACCGGGGTGTCCGGTGCGTTTCCGTGCCAGCGGGGTCACCGACGGTGATCAGGCTCCCGGAAGGGCGAGCATCTGGTCCAGCGCCGACCGGGCGTGTCGGGCGGTCTCCGGGTCGACGGTGATCTGGTTGACCACGCGCCCGGCGACCAGCTCCTCCAGCGCCCAGACCAGGTGCGGCAGGTCGATCCGGTTCATCGTCGAGCAGTAGCAGACCGCCCGGTCGAGGAACATGATCTGCTTGTCCGGGTGGGCCAGCGCGAGCCGGCGCACCAGGTTCAGTTCGGTGCCCACCGCCCACGCCGAGCCGGCCGGGGCCGCCTCGATGGTCCTGATGATGAACTCGGTCGAGCCGACCAGGTCGGCGGCGTTCACCACCTCGTGGCGGCACTCCGGGTGCACCAGCACGTTCACGCCCGGCACCCGCTCGCGTACGTCGTTGACGCTGTCGAGCGTGAAACGGCCGTGCACCGAGCAGTGACCCCGCCACAGGATCATCTTCGCGTCGCGCAGCTGCTCCGGGGTCAGCCCGCCGTTCGGCTTGTGCGGGTCGTAGAGCACGCAGTCGTCGAGCGAGAAGCCCATCTCCAGCACCGCGGTGTTGCGGCCGAGGTGCTGGTCGGGCAGGAACAGTACCTTGCGGCCCTGCTCGAAGGCCCAGTCCAGGGCCCGCTTGGCGTTCGACGAGGTGCAGACCACGCCGCCGTTGCGGCCGACGAAGCCCTTGATGTCCGCCGAGGAGTTCATGTACGTCACCGGCACGGTCTCCGCCGCGATGCCCAGATCGGTGAGCGTGTCCCACGCGGCCTCGACCTGCGACAGCACCGCCATGTCGGCCATCGAGCAGCCGGCGGCGAGGTCGGGCAGGATCACCTTCTGCGCGTCCGAGGTGAGGATGTCCGCGCTCTCGGCCATGAAGTGCACGCCGCAGAAGACGATGTACTCCGCGTCCGGGCGGGCGGCCGCCTCCCGGGCCAGCTTGAACGAGTCGCCGGTCACGTCGGCGAACTGGATCACCTCGTCGCGCTGGTAATGGTGGCCCAGGACGAACACCTTCGTGCCGAGCGCGGCCTTCGCGGCGGCGGCACGGGCCACCAGGTCGGGGTCGCTCGGCGCGGGGAGATCACCCGGACACTCCACGCCACGCTCGGTGGCGGGGTCGCTGCCGCGGCCGAGAAGCAGCAGCGCCGTGGCGGTGTTGGACGGCTCAACCCAGGTCGAAGTCACGCCCCCATGGTCCCACAGTGCGACCACCGCGCAGCCGTCCCCGATGTGGCCTGCCACACTGCTGCGCATGCGCGTGCTGCTCTGTCCGGACAAGTTCGCCGGCACGCTGTCGGCCCCCGACGTGGCCGCCGCGGTGGCCGACGGCTGGCGTGACGTCGCGCCCGGCGACGACCTGCTGGCCCGGCCGCTCGCCGACGGCGGGCCGGGGTTCGTCGACGTGCTCGCCGGGGCGCTCGGCGGACGCCGGGTGCCGGTGCCCACGGTCGACCCGCTGGGCCGCCCGGCCGCCGGTGAGATCCTGCTCACCGACGACGGCACGGCGTACCTGGAGAGCGCGCAGGCGTGCGGACTGCACCTGCTCACCGCCGCCGAACGCGACCCGAAGGCCACCACCTCGTACGGGCTGGGGCTGCTCGTCGCCGCCGCGGTCGAGGCGGGCGCGCGGACGGTGGTGGTGGGGCTGGGCGGCTCGGCCACCAACGACGGGGGCGCCGGGATGCTCGTCCCGCTGGGCGTCACGCCGCTGGACGGCGCCGGCCGGGCCCTGCCGTACGGCGGCGCGGCGCTCGCCGAGGTGGCCGCGCTCGACGGGGAGCCCCGGCTACGCGGCGCGACGCTCGTCGCCGCCACCGACGTGGACAACCCGCTGCTCGGGCTGCACGGCGCGAGCAGCGTCTTCGGCCCGCAGAAGGGCGCCGACCGGGCCGGCGTGCTGCTGCTGGACGCCGCGCTGACCCGCTGGGCGGAGGTGCTGACCGAGCGCCTGCCCGGCTGCCCGTCCGGGCTGGGCGCGCTGCCCGGCGGCGGCGCCGCAGGCGGCCTCGGTGCGGCGGTGCTGGCGCTCGGCGGCCGGTGCGAATCCGGCATCGGCCTGGTCACCCGCGCGGTGGGGCTGGACGCCGCGCTCGACGCCGCCGACCTGGTGATCACCGGCGAGGGCTCGTTCGACCACCAGTCACTGCGCGGCAAGGTGGTCGCCGGTGTGGCCGGGGCGGCCCGGGACCGGGGCGTGCCCTGCGTGGTGCTGGCGGGACGGGTGAGCACCGGGCGGCGGGAGGCGGCAGCGGCCGGTGTCACCGAGGCGCACAGCCTCGTGGAGCACTTCGGCGGCGAGGAGCACGGGGGAGTGGACGCGGCGATGGCCCGCCCGGCCGAGGGGCTGCGCGCGCTCGGCGCCCGCCTGGCGCGGCAGTGGAGCCGCTGACCGGTTCCGCTGGTCACGCCGCCGGGTGGTGACGCCGGAGGCGGCGTACGATCGAAAGACGGACCACACCGGGAATCACTGGCGGACGTGCGGCGTTGGCCAGGACGTCCGGACCTCATACCGCGCAGGGAGACTTCCACGTGACCACGCCAGCGCAGACCGAGTCGACCGAGGCCAAGGCCCCCAGCACCGTCGTCCTCACCGACGTCGCGGCGCAGAAGGTCAAGGCCCTGATCGAGCAGGAGGGCCGCGACGACCTGCGGCTCCGGGTCGCCGTGCAGCCGGGTGGCTGCTCCGGCCTGCGGTACCAGCTGTTCTTCGACGAGCGCTCGCTCGACGGTGACGTCGTCACCGACTTCGACGGTGTCGAGGTCGTCGTCGACCGGATGAGCGCCCCCTACCTGGCCGGCGCCACCATCGACTTCGCCGACCGGATCGACGCCCAGGGCTTCACCATCGACAACCCGAACGCGGGCAACTCCTGCGCCTGCGGCGACTCCTTCAGCTGAGTCGACAGACCGACCGACAACGGCGGGCCGTCCCGGGTGGGGCGGCCCGCCGTTTCGTCGTACCCCCTGCGCGTGACGTCCGGATGTGCGCTGATCGACCGGTTGGTGACCGACCGCCGTCCGTGCGGCCCGGGGGCCGGTAGGCTGACCGCGCCGTGCTCCCGACCCCGAGGGTTGACATGAAGATCGCCGTGACCGGCTCGATCGCGACCGACCACCTGATGAGCTTCCCCGGCCGATTCGCCGACCAGCTCATCGCCGACCAGCTCGACAAGGTCTCGCTGTCCTTCCTCGTCGACGAGCTGGTGCTCCGCCGCGGCGGCACCGCGGCGAACATCGCCTTCGGCATGGCCCAGCTCGGGCTGCGCCCGGTGCTGCTCGGCGCGGTCGGCGCCGACTTCGCCGACTACCGCTCCTGGCTGGAGCGCCACGGCGTCGACTGCGACTCGGTGCACGTCAGCGAGGTCGCGCACACGGCACGCTTCGTCTGCACCACCGACACCGACATGTGCCAGATCGCCTCCTTCTACGCCGGGGCGATGAGCGAGGCCCGCAACATCGAGCTGGCCCCGGTGGCGCAGCGCCTCGGCGGTCTGGACCTGGTGCTGGTCAGCGCCAACGACCCGGCCGCGATGATCAGGCACTCCGGCGAGTGCCGGGACCGCGGCTACTCCTTCGTCGCCGACCCGTCGCAGCAGCTGGCCCGGATGGACGGCGAGGACGTGCTCGGCCTGATCGACGGTGCCGACTACCTGATGACCAACGAGTACGAGAAGTCGCTGCTCCAGAGCAAGGCCGGCCTCACCGACGAGCAGCTGCTGGACCGGGTCAAGGTGCGGGTCACCACGCTGGGCAAGCAGGGTGTGGAGATCGCCGGCCGGGAGATCGGCACGATCCGGGTGCCGATCGCGCGGGAGATGCAGGCGGTCGACCCGACCGGTGTCGGCGACGGCTTCCGGGCCGGTTTCTTCGCCGCGCTCGACTGGGGCGTCGGCCTGGAGCGGGCGGCCCAGGTCGGCTGCCTGCTGGCCACGCTCGTGCTGGAGAACTTCGGCGGCCAGGAGTACGAGGTCCGCCGCGACCTGTTCGTGAAGCGACTCGCCGAGTCGTACGGTGACGCGGCCGCCGAGGACGTCCGGCCGCACCTGCTGTGACCGGCCCGGCGGCCCCGGCCGGAGGGGTGGACCCGGAGGTCCGCCCCGGCGGCGGCGGTCCGGTGCTCGTCGCGTTCGCCGGGCTGCCGGGCGTGGGCAAGACCACGCTCGCCGCCCGGGTCGGCGCCGCCCTGCGCGCCCCGGTCCTGCCGGTCGACCCGGTCGAGCGCGCCCTGCACCGCTACGGTCTCACCGGCGACGTACCCGGCATGGCCGCCTACGGCGCGGTCGCCGGGCTGGCCGAGGTGCAGCTCGGCCTCGGGCTCAGCGTGGTGGTCGACGCGGTGAACCCGGTCGCCAGCGCCCGGGGCCTCTGGCACGACGTGGCCGAACGGGCCGGCGTGCCGCTGCGGGTGATCGAGGTGCACTGCGGCGACGAGGCGGAGCACCGCCGCCGCGTCGAGGCCCGCCCGCCCGAGGAACACGGCACCTGGGAGCAGACGCTGCGCCGCCGGGCCGAGTACGAGCCGCTGATCGGCCCGCGCCTGGTGGTCGACACCGCCGTGGCCGCCGACCCGCTGCCGGGCATCCTCGCGTACCTGCGCTGACTGCTGGTCGGCCGGTGTTAAGAAGGGCCCCTTCCTCTACCTGAGGCGTTAAGAAGGGGCCCTTCCTTACACCCGGACGTCGTAGGCGGGCCCCGGGCGCTCGGCGAGGAACTCGTGGCCCCGCATCCGGCACCACGCCGGGATGTCCACCGCCGCCGCCGGGTCGTCGGCCAGCACCCGCACCACCGCGCCGGCCGGCAGCCCGGGCACCAGCCGGGCGAGATTGATCACCGGCAGGGGACAGCGCTGCCCCCGGCAGTCCAGCACCTCGTCCGGCTCGCTCACAGGTCCGTCGCCCCCGCCTCCGCCCGCAGGTCCGCCACGATCCCGGGTAGCTCGGCCAGGAACCGCTCCACGTCCGCCTCGGTGGTCTCCCGGTGCAGCGACACCCGCACGTTGCCGTGCGACAGCACCCCCATCGCCTCCAGCACGTGTGACGGGCGCAACGTCGACGACGTGCACGACGAGCCGGAGGACACCGCGAACCCGCGCCGGTCCAGCGCGTGCAGCAACGCCTCACCGTCGACGTACAGGCAGGAGAACGTCACCAGGTGCGGCAACCGGTCCACCGGGTCGCCGACCACCTCCACGTCCGGCACCTCGGCCGGCACCCGCGCCCGGATCCGGTCGACAAGCGGACCCAGCCGGGCCGCCTCCGCCGCGGCGTCGGCCGCCGCCGCGCGCAGGCTCGCCGCCGCCGCGACCACCGCCGGCAGGTTCACCACCCCGGGGGTACGCCCCGACTCCCGCTCGTCGGCCGGGTACGGCGACTCCCACCGGGTGCCCTTGCGCACCACGAGCAGTCCGACACCGGGTGGTCCGCCCCACTTGTGCGCGCTGGCGGTCAGCACCGACCAGCCCGACGGCAGCGGCGCCCGGCCGGCCAGCTGCGCCGCGTCCACGTACAGCGGCACGCCCGCCTCGGCGCACAGCTCCGCCGCCGCGGGCACCGGCTGCACAGTGCCCACCTCGTGACTGGCCCCGATCAACGCCGCGAGGGCCACGCCGGGCGCGGCCACCGCCGCCGCCCAGGCGTCCAGGTCCACCCGGCCCGACCGGTCCACGGGTACGGACACCGCCGCGCCGCCACCTGCCGTGTGCCGCTCCGCGGCGTGCAGCACCGCCGAGTGCTCGATCGCCGAGTGCACCAGCGTCGCCCCGGCCCGCCGCCGCCCGGCCAAGCCTCCGAGTACGGCGGCGTGCGCTGCCGCCGTACCGCTGGGGGTGAAGGACAGCTCGTCGGCGCGGACGCCGAGCGTCTGCGCGGCGGCCTCGCGCGCGGCGTCGAGGAGCTGGCGGGCCCGGCGGGCCGCCGAGTAGAGCCGGGCCGGGTCCGCCCAGCCGTCGTCCAGTGCGGCCAGCATCGCCTGCCGCGCGACCGGATGCAGCGGCGCCGCGCTGGCGGCGTCCAGGTAGACCGGGGAGACGCTCATGAGGCTCCACGCTATCGCCCGGTTACGCCCAAGATCCCCCCGATGGGGGTGGACAGCGACCCCAAGACGGCCTGGCCGGTCATGGTCGAGTAATCTGCGACCGTCGGTGACGCCTTTGCCGTCGGTGTCAAGGAGAACAACCGCCGCGGCGCGCTAGGGAGGCAGGACCAGGTGGTCGCAAGGAGTTCGGAGGTACGGCGCTCGGCCGTACGGCACAGCGCTTCCCCGGGGGCCGGTGGACGCCGGCGGCGTGGTGCTGGTCGAATCGCCGGGCTCGGTCTCGGCGCGGCGGCGCTGCTGGTCTCGCTCACCGGCTGTGACGTCGGCAAGGCGTTCGGCGGGTTCGGCTGGCCGCAGGGCGGCATCACGCCCGAGTCGCACCGCATGTACGACCTGTGGATCGCGTCCTGCATCGCGGCGCTCGCCGTCGGCGTGTTCGTGTGGGGCCTGATCTTCTGGTGCGTGGTCCGCTACCGCAAGCGCGGCAACGAGCTGCCGGTGCAGACCCGCTACAACCTGCCGATGGAGTTCCTCTACACCATCGCGCCGATCCTCGTGGTCTCCGTGCTCTTCTACTACACGGCGGTCGTGCAGACCGACGTGAACAAGCAGTCGAAGAACCCGGACGTCACAGTCGAGGTCGTCGCGTTCAAGTGGAACTGGCAGTTCAACTACCGCGACGGCCAGGGCCCCGAGGCCAACACCGTCGCCTCGGTGCTCGGCACCAGCGAGGTCATCCCGGTGCTGGTGCTGCCCAGCGGCCGCTCGATCCGCTTCGAGGAGACCAGCCGCGACGTCATCCACTCGTTCTGGGTGCCGGAGCTGCTGTTCAAGCGGGACGTCATGCCGGGCAACGTGCGCAACACGTTCGAGGTCTCCAGCATCGACCAGGAGGGCGCGTTCGTCGGCCGCTGCGCCGAGCTGTGCGGCAGCTACCACGCCTTCATGAACTTCGAGCTGCGGGTCGTCTCGCCGGAGAAGTACGACCAGTTCCTGGCGGCCAAGAAGGCCGGCAAGTCGACCCAGGAGGCGCTCGGCGCGATCGGTGAGGAAGAGTACGCCACCGAGACGAAGCCGTTCGACACCCGGCGCGACGTGAACAACTTCAACCCGTCCGACGCGACGACCGGCGCGGGAAGCTGAGGGGTCCGGCATGAAGACCGAGTGGAAGATCTTCCTGACCATCGCCACGTTCCTCCTCGGCGCGACGATCCTCTACGGCGCCTGGACGTACGCCGACAGCGGCGGTCACGTCGAGTGGATCGGCACGGTGGCGCTGCTGCTGTCCTTCCTGCTCTGCGCGATGTGCGGCGGCTTCTTCTGGTTCGTCTCCCGCCGTATCGACCTGCGCCCCGAGGACCGGCCGGACGGCGAGATCGCCGACGGCGCCGGTGAGGTCGGCTTCTTCAGCCCTGGCAGCTACTGGCCGTTCGGGCTGGCGCTGGCCGCCGCGATCGCCGGTCTCGGCCTGGTGTTCTGGCAGTTCTGGCTGCTGGGACTGGGCCTGGTGGCGGTTGTCCTCGCCACCTGCGGGCTGCTGTTCGAGTACTACTCGGGCACCCGCCGTACCGCCGAGCACTGACAGACCCACCGCCGCAGGCCCGCCACCCCCCACCGGGGGAGGCGGGCCTGCCGCTTTCCCCCCACCCTCCGCCCCCACCCTCCGCCCGTCCCCGTCGATCATGAAGTTGACGGCGCTGGCGGTCCTTTTTGTCCCCGCCAACCTCATGATCGCCGCCCGTGCGGTCGGCCTGGTGCCCGCTCCACCTCCGACACGCACCACCCGGGTTCTCGCTCACCGGGCCGTTCCATTCACCGGAAGCGCCGTTCCACTTGCCAGGACCACAGGAGATCTTGGAAGGAAAGCGCCCTCATAGGGGCCCTTTCCTTCCAAGATCTCGCTCACCGCACCGCTCGTCCGCGTTCAAGGCCGGGTGCCGTGACGGGGGCAGGGCCGACACTCACGCCCGAAGGCCCGACGCCCGCCCTCACGCCTTACGCGCACCGCCGACCGCCCAGGCGAGCGCCGGCCACCGTGCGCTCCCGCGCCGGCCCGGCCTCGTTGATCAAGGAGTTTGAGGCACTTTCGCGCGCCGTCGATGACACAAACCCCTTGATCACCGGTTCGGCCGGGGAGAGCCCTCGCCACCCCGGCCACCAAGCGGTGATCAAGGAGTTTGGGTCCACCGGGGCGACCGTGGGGGACACAAACTCCTTGATCACGAGCGGCGGACGGTTGGGCTGTCGGGCGGGGTGGGGCGGTGCGGGGCGGAGTGGAGAAGGGTGGGCGGCCGCTCGCGGCGCGGGGGCGCAAAGAGGCGCGAGGGCGCAAGAGGCGCGGACAGGCGCGGGGGCGCCAAGAGGCGCGGACAGGCGCGGCGCGCAGACAGGGCGCGGACGGGCGGGAGGGCGGGAGGGAGCGGGAGGGAGCGGCGGTCAGGCGGCCCGGGGGTGGGACGGCCGGCGGGGTGTGCGGCGGCTCGCCAGGCGGGTCTCGCGGAACGTGAACGTGGCGATCACCACTGCCGCGCCGCAACCGGTGCAGATCAGCTCCGGGCAGTCGGCGCCGTGCCCGTCGCCGCACGGCGGCGCCTCGAACAGCACGACGCCCTCGCAGGTGTCACAGTGCAGCTCGCGGTCAGACACGGGAGGCTCCTCTCGCTCCGGGCACCGGCCCAGGCGGTGAGACGCCGGCCGGCGGACCAGAGACCGAAAACGAAAGACCGAAAACGGAAAATAACTCCCGTGTAGTTTGGCACGCGGGTACGACAACACCCGCGCCAGGCCGCCGTCAGGCGGCGCGCGCCACCTCGAGCCAGCGCTCCAGCGCGGCCGCGGCGGCGCCCGAGTCGACAGCCTCGGCGGCCCGGTCCAGATTGGCCCGCAGCACCTCGTGCAGATCGCCGTCGAGCGGACCCTGGGTGGCAAGCGCGACAGCGGCGTTGACCAGCACCGCGTCCCGCACCGGGCCGGTCTCACCGGCGAGCAGGCGGCGGACGACGTCGGCGTTGTAGACCGCGTCCCCGCCGCGCAGGTCGGCCAGGGTGGCCCGGGGCACGCCGAGGTCCGTCGCGTCCAGCACGGCCTCGGTGACGCTGCCCTGCTGCGCCACCCAGACCCGGGTGGGGGCGCCGGTGCTGAACTCGTCCAGGCCGTCCTCGCCGCGTACCACGATCGCGGAGTCGCCACGGGCCGCGAAGACGGCGGCCATCACCGGGGCCATCCGCTTGTCGAAGCAGCCCACCGCGCCCGCGCGGGGCCGCGCCGGGTTGGTCAGCGGGCCGAGGAAGTTGAACGCGGTGGGTACGCCGATCTCGCGCCGGACCGGGCCGGTGTGGCGCATGCCGGGGTGGAAGCGGGCGGCGAAGCAGAAGCCGATGCCGGCCTCGGTGACGCAGCGGGCCACCTGCTCCGGTGCCAGGTCGAGGGGTACGCCGAGCTGCTCCAGCACGTCGGCGGTGCCACACGAGGAGGAGGCGGCCCGGTTGCCGTGCTTGACCACGCGGACCCCGGCCCCGGCGACCACCAGCGCCGCCATGGTGGAGATGTTCACCGTGTGCGCGAGGTCTCCGCCGGTGCCGACCACGTCCAGCGCGGTCGCGCGTACGTCCTCGGGCAGGTGCACCGGCACCGCGCGGGTCAGCATGGCCTCGACCAGGCCGCCCAGCTCGGCGGGGGTCTCACCCTTGGTGCGCAGCGCCACGGCGAACCCGGCGATCTGCGCCGGGGTGGCCGAGCCGGCCATGATCTCGCCCATCGCCCACGCGGTGTCGGCGGTGGAGAGCTCCTCGCCGCGCAGCAGCGCGTTGAGCAGAAGCGGCCAGGTCCGTTCGCCCATGGCGGGCCTCCCGAGCGGCGTGAGGAATGCGGTTGGGGCGCGCCACGGCCGCGTCGCCGTGGCGCGCGAGGACCGGAGGGGTCAGGCCGCGGCGTGGGTGCGGCGCAGCAGCTCCGCCACGGTGCTGCCGGCGACCACCGGGTCCAGCGGGTGGGTCAGCGTGGCGTCGACCTCGGCGTACGCGGCCAGCCAGCGGTCGGCGGCGCGAGCCAGCACCACGCAGGTCGGCGGCGCGTCGTCCCGGTCGTCCTTGATCTGGCGGGCGATGCCGATGCCGCCGCCCGGGGTCGCCTCGCCGTCGAGCAGGAGCAGGTCGATCTCGTAGTCGTCGACCAGCCGGATGCAGGCGTTGTAGTCGTCGGCCTCGACGAACTCGATCTCGATCCCGGGCGCCGGCCGGGTGCCCACGGCGAGCCGCATCCGGTCGCGGACCTTCGGGTCGTCGCTGTAGAGCAGGACGGTGCAAAGACGATCGCTCATCGTGACGTGGCTCCCACCTCGTAGCTGCCCGCTGATCGTAGCGGTCGTCACATCCGGGCCGTCGCCCCGCCCGGCGGGCTCGGGGCGTACCCCGGAACGTGCCGTCAGGTGCTCGCCTCCGCGGCGCGCTGGCGGGCCTCCTGGCGGTCCAGCTCGCGGTCGAGCCGGCGGGCCTCGCGCTCGGACTGCTTGACCCACTGGACGACCAGGACGGCGAGCATGGTGACGCTGACGAACTCGCCGCCGGCCCACAGGATGCCGCCGGCGACCACCTGGTCGTTCCAGGGGTCGGACCAGGACAGGTTGAGCGACGGGTACCAGTCGCCGCCGAACAGCGTGGTGCTCTGCATGATGGTCAGGCCGAGGACGGTGTGGAACGGCACCGAGAGCAGCATGAGCAGCGCGCGCCCCGGGTACGGCCAGCGGCCGGGCAGCGGGTCCAGGCCGAGCAGCGGCCAGAAGAAGACGCAGCCGGTGGCGATGAAGTGCGCGTGGACCAGTTCGTGCGCCCACTCGTGGCGCAGGGTGAACTCGTAGAGGTCGGTGAAGTACAGCGCGAACGGGTTCACCACGAAGATGGCGAACGCCACGAGCGGGAAGCTGTAGATCCGGATCACCTTGCTGTGCACGATCGCGAGCAGCCGCTTGCGGGGCCGCACCGGCAGCGTGCGCAGCGCCAGCGTCACCGGGGCGCCGAGCGCCAGGAAGATCGGCGCGATCATGGACAGCACCATGTGCTGCACCATGTGCACCGAGAGCAGGGCGGTGTCGTACGCGCCGAGGCCGGTGAGCGTGACCAGGGCGATGCCGCCGAGGCCGGGGCCGAGGAACGACACGGTACGGACGACCGGCCAGCGGTCGCCGCGCAGCCGCAGCCGGTGCACCCCGTAGAGGTAGAGGCCGGCGGCCAGGACGATGCCCAGCGTGAGCCAGCTGTCCAGCCGGGTCTCGGTGAGGACCCGGGTCACGGTGAACGGCGGCGGGGCGCCCTCGCCTCCCGCCGCCAGTGTCGCCGGAACAGCCGAGGTGACGGCGCGGATCTGATCGACGTGCAGCACGCTTTTCAGGGTAGGTCAGGCGAAGCGGACCACCACGATCGGGCCACGGAAGGGACCGGTTTGGCACCCCGCTGATCGTCGGTCCCGGTCAGGGGCAATAATGACCGCGTGACTGCGGCCCCAGCCATTGACAAGAGCCGGATCCACTCCCTGACCCGACCCAACATGGTCAGCGTCGGGACGATCGTGTGGCTCTCCAGCGAACTCATGTTCTTCGCGGCGCTGTTCGCGATGTACTTCTCCATCCGCGCGGCGGCGCCGGAGCAGTGGGAGAAGCACACCGAGGTGCTGAACATCCCGTACGCGACCACGTTCACGGTGATCCTGGTGCTCTCCTCGATCACCTGCCAGATCGGCGTGTTCGCGGCCGAGCGCGGTGACGTCCACGCTCTGCGCCGGTGGTTCACGATCACCTTCGTGATGGGTCTGATCTTCGTGCTCGGTCAGCTGAACGAGTACCGGACCCTGGTGCACGAGGGTGTGAAGATCAACGAAGACGGTTACGGGTCGATGTTCTACCTCACCACCGGCTTCCACGGTCTGCACGTGACCGGCGGCCTCATCGCCTTCGTGATCTTCATGATCCGTACCACGATGGGCCGGTTCACCCCCGCCCAGGCGACCTCGGCGATCGTCGTGTCCTACTACTGGCACTTCGTGGACGTCGTGTGGATCGGGCTCTACGCCATGATCTACTGGCTCCAGTGATCTTGGCGCGTCACGAACCGCGCCGCTGCTCCGTCCCCTGAGACAAGGTCCAACCGGTTAAGGACACAGGTCATGACTTCTGACAACGACCGCCGACGCGGTCTGCTCGCGCGGCTGCGCGGGCGGCCCGTAGCGCGCAGCAGGGGCCGCCGCCGGCTGGGTGCCGCGGTCCGGCTGTTCGCCGCGCTGATGCTGGCCGGCGGTGCCTACACCGTCTTCGCCCCCGGCGTGCAGGCGCAGGACAACCCTCCGTTGACCGCCGCAGGCAACGAGGGCAAGGCGCTGTTCGACGTGAGCTGTGTGACCTGTCACGGTCGCAACGCCCAGGGCGTCGAGGGCCGCGGTCCGAGCCTGATCGGCGTCGGAGCGGCCTCGGTCGAGTTCCAGGTCAGCAGCGGTCGCATGCCGATGGCCCGGCAGGAGGCCCAGGCCATGCGCAAGCCGCCGCAGTTCACCGACGAGCAGGTGCGCCAGCTCGGGCAGTACATCCAGGAGCTCGGCGGCGGCCCGGAGGTCCCCAACGGCGACCTGCGTGAGGGCGCCAACCTGTCCACCGGTGGTGAGCTGTTCCGGATCAACTGCTCGCAGTGCCACGCCTTCAGCGGCGGCGGCGGCGCGCTGTCCTCCGGCAAGTACGCGCCGAGCCTGGCGCCGGCCAGCGACCGGCAGATCTACGCCGCGATGCTGAGCGGCCCGCAGAACATGCCGGTGTTCGGCGACAACCAGATCACGCCCGAGGAGAAGGCGGACATCATCGCCTACATCCAGGAGACGCTGAAGCACGACGGCGATCCGGGCGGCTTCAACCTGGGCCGCTACGGCCCGTCGACCGAGGGTCTCGCGATCTTCCTGGTCGGCATCGTCGCGCTGGTCTTCGCGAGCCTGTGGATCGCGGGCAAGTCGTGACCGGACGGATCAATGCTTCCAGTGCTGTGGCGCCGACCCCCGGCGTCACCCGTAGCGAGGTGACGGCATGAGCACCCACACCGAGCACCAGGCCCAGCAGGGCCCGGAGCCGCTCGACGTGAACGACCCCCGGCTCTCCCGGTTCGACATCGTCCAGGAGGGCGCGCGGCGGGACGACATCGAGATCGTCCACTACGAGCCGCAGGTGGTCCCGGGCAGCAAGGCCGAGCGCCGGCTGACCCGCACGGTCGCCCTGATGTTCCTGCTGACCGGCGTCTTCGCGACCGCCTTCCTGGTGGTCTACATCTGGTGGCCGTGGCAGTGGGAGCCGGGTACCGGCGGCGACAAGCTCTACACGCCGCTGCTCGGCGTGACGCTGGGCCTGGCGCTGCTGGGCATCGGTTTCGGCATCCTGACCTGGGGCAAGAAGCTGCTGCCCAAGGAGGTCTCGATCCAGGACCGGCACGACCAGGCCGACGACCCGGAGGGTCGCAAGATCACCGGCGAGACCATGCTCTACCTGGCCGACGAGATGGGCGTCCGTCGCCGGCCGCTGCTCGGCATCTCGTTGCTCGCCGGCCTGGCGCCGGTGGGCGCGGTGGCCGCGGCCCCGCTGATCGGTGGCCTGATCGAGCAGCCGCACAAGAACAACCAGATGTTCACCACCGGCTTCCAGCCGGGCGAGGGCGGCAAGAAGATCCGGCTGATCCGTGAGGACGGCCGCCCGATCCGCCCGGCCGACGTCAGCGTCGGCGGCCAGCTCACCGTGTTCCCGGGCATCGACGGCGGCGTGAGCAACCTGCACGCCGACTCGCCGACCCTGCTCATCCACCTGCGGGAGGACGACGCGCAGAAGTCGCGCGCCGCGAACGAGCGCAAGGGCCACGGCGACTACATGTGGGGCAACTACGTCGCGTTCTCCAAGATCTGCACGCACGCCGGCTGCCCGGCCAGCCTCTACGAGCAGCAGACCAACCGCCTGCTCTGCCCCTGCCACCAGTCGCAGTTCCTCATCACCGACAACGCCAAGCCGATCTTCGGCCCGGCGAACCGGCCGCTGCCGCAGCTGCCGATCGAGGTGGACGAGGAGGGCTTCTTCGTGGCGAAGTCCGACTACACCGAGACCATCGGTCCCGACTTCTGGGAGCGGCCATGAAGCGCCGAAAGTTTGATGCAGCAGCGCTGCCGGCCAAGAGCGCGCGGGCGGTGGACGACCGCTTCCAGGTGGCCACGCCCCTGCGCAAGCTGCTGAACAAGGTCTTCCCCGACCACTGGTCGTTCCTGCTCGGCGAGATCGCGCTGTTCTCGTTCATCGTCCTGCTGCTCACCGGCGTCTTCCTGACGTTCTTCTTCGAGCCGGCGATGACCGAGGTCATCTACAACGGCAGCTACGCGCCGCTGCGGGGCACCCCGATGTCGGCCGCCTACGCCTCCAGCCTGGACATCTCGTTCGATGTCCGCGGTGGTCTGATCATGCGGCAGATGCACCACTGGTCGGCCCTGCTGTTCATGGCCGCCATCGTGGTCCACATGCTGCGGGTCTTCTTCACCGGCGCGTTCCGCAAGCCCCGTGAGACCAACTGGATCATCGGCTCGCTGCTGTTCTGGGTCGGCTTCCTGGCCGGCTTCACCGGCTACTCGCTGCCGGACGACGGCCTGTCCGGCACCGGTCTGCGGATCGCCTCCGCGATCATCCTGTCGATCCCGGTGATCGGCTCCTGGGTCAGCTCGTCGATCTTCGGCGGGGAGTTCCCCGGCACCATCATCATCAGCCGCTTCTTCATCGCCCACGTGCTGCTCGTCCCGGGTCTGCTGGTGGCGCTGATCAGCGTGCACCTCGGCCTGGTGTTCAAGCAGAAGCACACCCAGTGGCCCGGCCCCGGCCGGACCAACTCCAACGTGGTCGGCGAGCGGATGTTCCCGCGCTACGCGCTCAAGCAGGGCGGCTTCTTCATGGTCGTCTTCGGCGTGATCGCGCTGATGGGCGGCATGTTCCAGATCAACCCGATCTGGCTGTTCGGCCCGTACGAGGCGTGGGTTGTCTCGGCGGCCAGCCAGCCCGACTGGTACGTCATGTTCCTCGACGGCTCGACCCGCCTCATGCCGGGCTGGGAGATCCACATCCCGATCGGCAACGGGTACGTCATCCCACCGTTGTTCTGGCCGACTGTGGTGCTGCCCGGAATCCTGGTCGGCCTGTCGACGATGTATCCGTTCCTGGAGGCGCGCCGCCTCAAGGACTACAAGCACCACAACCTGCTCCAGCGGCCCCGGGACGTTCCGGCCCGGACCGCCGTGGGCGCCATGGCGCTCGCCTTCTACGTCGTGCTGACCCTCTCCGGCGCCAACGACGTCATCGCGGACAAGTTCCACATCAGCCTGAACGCGATGACCTGGGGTGGCCGGATCGGCCTGCTGATCCTGCCGCCGATCGCGTACTACATCACGTACCGGATCTGCCTGGGTCTGCAGCAGCACGACCGGGAGGTGCTGGCCCACGGCGTGGAGACCGGCATCATCAAGCGGCTGCCCGACGGCCGGTTCGTCGAGGTCCACCAGCCGCTCACCTCGGCCGACGGCCACGACGGTCACCCGCCGGCGCTGGACTACGTCGGCTGGGTGGTGCCGAAGAAGATGAACCGGCTCGGTGCCCTCGGCCCGGCGATCCGGGGCTTCTTCTACCCGATCGAGAAGCCGGCCGAGGCGCCGGTCTCGCCGGGGCACCCGCCGGTCGAGGCCCGGCCGGAGCGGGAGGAGATCGGCAGCGGCGAGAGCCGTCGCTGACCCTCCCCGGTACGACTGACAGTGGCGCCCGCCGGATCTTCCGGCGGGCGCCACTGCCGTTTCCGCACCGGTCGTCCCGTTCCCTCCCGCGTACGGCGGGAGGCCGGTGCGCCGACGGCCGTCGCCCCCGACACGGACGGGTGGAATCGCAGGAATAACCCCGGTCAGCCGGGTATCCGTGCGGTCCGACGTCTCATGGGGGAGGAACGAATGTTGGGAATCAAACGCCTGGGCCTGCTGGCCGCGCTGGTGGTCGTGGGGCTGGCGCCCGCCGCCGCGGCGCAGGCGGCGGCACAGCCGTCGACGCAGGACACGCAGTACCTGCAGGCGGTTCACCAGGTCAACCTGTTCGAGATCACCGCCGGTAACCTGGCCCAGCAGAAGGGTCAGAACCAGCAGGTCAAGGACCTGGGCAAGATGTTCGTGACGGACCACACCCAGCTGGACCAGACGGTGCAGTCGACCGCGCAGCAGCTCAACGTGCAGTTGCCGGCCGACCCGACCGCCGACCAGCAGAAGGTCCTGGACAAGCTGAACAACCTCAGCGGGGCCGAGTTCGACAAGGCGTGGGTGACCGCGCAGCTCGCCGGCCACGTCCAGGCGATCCAGGCCACCCAGACCGAGATCTCGCAGGGCTCGGAGCAGTCGGTGGTGCAGATCGCGCAGGACGCGCTGCCGGTCCTCCAGGCGCACTACGACGCGCTCGTGGCCCTGGCCCAGACCCTGGGCGTCCCGGTTCCGCAGACCAGCGCCAGCGGCACGCCCAGCCCGGGCGGCACCACGTCCCCGGGTGGCACCGAGTCGCCGGCTCCGGGCGGCACCGAGACCGAGGAGCCCGCTCCGGGCACCACGGAGACCCCGGTGCCCAGCCAGAGCTGACGTACCGCACGGTCGACGGTGGCCGGTCCGCCCGCGAGGGCAGGCCGGTCACCGGCTCGTGTCAGTCGGCGTTCGCCAGCCCGATCGCGAACGCCTCCTCCAGGTCATGCTGGGAGTAGGCGCGGAACGCGATGTGCGACTCGGTGTTGAGCACGCCCGGCACCTTCGAGATGCTGCCGGCGATGACCTGGGCGATCTGCTCGAACTCCCGGACCCGGACCATGGCGATCAGGTCGACGTGCCCGGCCACCGAGTAGACCTCGCTGACGCCGGGCAGGTTGGCCAGGGTCTCGGCCACCTCGGGGATGGAGTCGGTGGCGCAGTCGATCAGCACGATCGCGGTGATCACGGGACGGTTCTCCGTTCGTCGGCGACGAGGCCCATGCTAGAGCCCGCGCCCCTCACCGCGCCGCCGGGACGGTCAGGTCGTCCCCGGCCCGGATCACCTCGCGCAGGCGTTCCCCGGCCGCGACTGTCGCACCAGGCCACACCACCGACCGGTCCACGTCGCCGTGCACCCGCGCGCCCCCGCCGATCACCGAGCCGGTGACCCGGCCGTCCACCGTCGCGGCCGGGTCCACCAGTCCGTCCGGTCCCGCCGCGTGCAGGTTGGCGGCCAGGTAGTCGGCCGGGGTGCCGGTGTCGTAGAACGTCCCCCGGTAGGGCACGACTGTGAGCGCCCCGGCGGCCTCCGCGGGCCGCCACACCGCCCGGACCAGGTCGCCGAACGTGGGTGGCAGGTCGCGGACCAGCCGCCAGGGCAGCAGCGAGAAACCCACGAACTCGTGGCCGTCGAAGGTCCCGGGGGCGTGCGGGTCGTCGGCGGGACGGCCGAGCAGGCGTACGCCGTGCCCGTCCCACCCGTCCAGCAGCGCGGCGATGTCCGGCCCGGGCGGGGCCTGCGGGTCGGCCAGGTACGCGTCGGCGTTGCCGACCAGCACGCCCCGGCCGTCGATCCAGTCCCGCAGCCGGCCCACACCCCCGGCGGTGCCGAGCGGAGCGCCCGGCTCGACCGACAGGTGGGCCCGGTCGCCCACCCGCGTGACCACCTGGTCGCCCAGGTAGCAGGCGTTCACCGCGACCCGCTCCGGGCCGGTCAGGCCGAGCCCGGCCAGCCGGGCCAGCGCCCGGTCCAGCAGCGGGACGTTTCCCACCGGGCAGAGCGCCTTCGGCACCCGCTCGGTGAGCGGGCGCAGCCGGGTGCCCTCGCCCGCGGCCAGCACCACCGCGCACACCTCGACCCCGGGTGCCGCAGTGACCGCGTACGGGGTGCTCACGCGGCCGGTGGGTGCTCGCCGGCGCGCGGGCCGATGCCGTAGTAGCCGAGCAGATTGGCGGTGGCGCGGCTGAGCCGGGGCAGGTCGTCGAGCGGATGGAAGGCGGCCTCGAACACCTCGGCGCCGTCCACCTTCAGCTCGGTGGTCGACGCCGGCACCTCCGCCTCGAAGACCACGTCGACCCAGCCCTTGGCGTGCACCACCGCGTTGGGCACCGCCGGGCGCAGCGCGTCGGGGGACAGACGGACGCCTGATTCCTCGTACAGCTCGCGGGCGGCGCCGACCACCGGGGCCTCGCCGCGTTGCAGCAGCCCGGCCGGCAGCGTCCAGCTGTACCCGGGCGGCTGGCGCAGCAGCAGGATCCGGCCCGCGCCGGTGGCCTCCGTGTCCTTGACCAGCGTGACCGCGCCGACGATGTACTTCGGTACGGCCAGCCGGACCAGCCGCCGTCGCAGCGGGACCGGAAGCCGGTAGAAGATCTGGTAGCCGAGGGCCCGTCCGGTGGCACGCGCGCGGGGGATCATGCCGTCCAGGCTAGTGGTCCCGGCGCGGACCGGCTCCGTCTACTGCCTGTGGTCGACCAGATCGATCAACTGCTGGACCACGGTGTCCGGCTCGACGGTGCGGTCGAAGACCGCCACCAGCAGCGTCTCCAGGTCGGGGTAGCCCAGTTCCTCGGACAGCCGCAGCAGCGGCAGGTCGCTGGCCAGGCCCCGGTTGTGCTTGCGCAACGCCAGGCCGATCGAGGCCCGGCCGAGCCGGACCTTGTCGGCGAGCGAGATGCCCGGCTCGGTGTGCTCGGCGAACCAGCGGTTGATCTGCATCTGGGCGTGCGGGGACTTCACGAAGCCCAGCCACTCCCGGCGCGGGCCGCGCGGGGCCACGTCCGCCTCGAAGCCGCTCTCCGCGTCGTTCTCGGTGAAGATCTCCACCACGTCGCCCTCTTCCAGTTCGGAGGACAGCGGCGCGAGCCGGCCGTTGATCCGGGCGGCCAGGCAGTGGTCGCCGCGCTCGGTGCCCAGCTCGTACGCGAGGTCGACAGGTGTCGCCCCGGCCGGCAGCACGACCTGCCGGCCGTCGGCCACCACCTGGATCTGCGCCTCGGACAGGTCACAGCGCAGCGACTCCATGAACTGGGTCGGGTCGACCGTCTCCTGCTCCCAGTCGAGCACCCGGCGCAGCCAGGCCAGCTCGTCCGCCCGGTCGGCGCCCCGGCCCGCGGCCCGGGGGAAGCGGTAGTGGGCGGCCACGCCGTACTCCGCGGAGCGGTGCATCTCGGTGGTGCGGATCAGCACCTCGACCGTGCGGTCCTGCGGGCCGCAGACGCTCGTGTGCAACGACCGGTAGAGGTTGTTCTTCGGGGAGGCGATGAAGTCCTTGAACCGGCCCGGCACCGGCCGCCAGAGCCCGTGCACGGCGCCCAGCGCGGCGTAACAGTCGGTCGCCGGACCGTCCACCACGATCGCGATGCGGGGCAGGTCGAACGGGGCGGCGTGGTCGCCGGCGACCGTGTCCTTCCAGATCGAGTAGAGGTGCCGGGGGCGGGGGGAGACGTCGGCGTCGACCCGGTTGCGGCGCAACGCCGCCCGGGTGCGGGCCACCACGTCGGCCAGGTAGGCGTCCCAGCCGGGCCGGTCGTGCACGAACCGGGCGATCCGCGCGTGCTCCTCCGGCCGCAGGTGCAGCAGCACCACGTCGTCCAGCTCGCGTTTGAGCGTCTGGATGCCCAGCCGGTCGCAGAGCGGGACCAGCACCTCCTGGGTCTTGCGGGCGATCCGCTCCCGGGAGGCGGCCGAGCGGACGCCGAGCGTACGCATGTTGTGCAGCCGGTCCGCCAGCTTGATCACCAGCACCCGGACGTCCTTGCCGGCCGCCACGATCATCTTGCGGACGGTCTCCGCCTCGGCGGCCTTGCCGTAGAACGCCTTGTCGAACTTGGTCACGCCGTCGACCAGGTGGGCGACCTCGCGGCCGAAGTCCTCCTGGAGCGCCTGGAGCGTGTAGCGGGTGTCCTCCACCGTGTCGTGCAGCAGCGCGGCGACCAGGGTGATGGTGTCCATGCCGAGGTCGGCGCAGATCTGCGCCACCGCCAGCGGGTGGGTGATGTACGGCTCGCCGCTCTTGCGGAACTGGCCGCGGTGCATGTTCTCGGCGATCGTGTAGGCCCGGCGCAGCACCGAGGTGTCGGCGCTCGCGTGGATGCCACGGTGGGCGCGGACCAGTGTGGTGACCGGGTCGCCGTCGGCCGTCGGCCAGGTGAGCAGGGAACGCAGGCGGCGGGTGAGCGGTAGTTCGCCCTGGGTCGGGAGCGCGCCACCCAGGGCGGCGCCGTGTCCGGCGTCGACGTCCACCTGGGACACCTCCTCACCCCGGCCCTCGGCCACCGGGAACCGGCGACCGGGAGCAGAGCCCGCGAATCGGGCAGGTCTGCACTCCTTTAACAGACTAAGGGAGTCGAGGTAGTCCGATCGGTCAGTTGGTCATGAGCGTTCGGTCGAGAGTTTGGCGGATCCGCCGTTCTCCGCCTTCGTCAGCAGGTCGCGGAAACGCCCCGCACCGGCCACCGGCGAGGCCCACCCGTCTGTCGTCTCGACCAGCCGGGTCTCCGGTCGTTCCAACCAGGACAGGATCCGCTCGGTCTCCTCGGCGGTCGCGGCCGGCACCGGACCGTGCCCGGGCAGCACCGTCTCGGCGGTGGCGCGGATCGCCGCGATCGTGGGTCGCGGGTGGACACCCGGCGGGGACACCCCGGCCCCGGCGAGCCGGCCGTGCCGCACCAGCGCCAGCTCCCAGCCGCCCCGGGCGGCCGGACGGGCGGCGGCCAGCTCGGCGATGCCGGTCAACGCGGCCAGCCGTTGCATCCGGACCGCCGCGCGCAGCACCGCCACCAGCCGGCCGCGGACCACAGCCGCCTCCTCGTACCGCCGGGCGGCCGACAGCACCTCGATGCGGGCGAGCAGCGCGTCCACCACCACTCCGGGGTCGTCGCTGGTGGCGGTGCGGAACGGCGTCGCCGCTGCGTCGTCGTACTCCTCGGGGGTGATCTTGTGCTCGCAGGGCGCCGGGCATCGACCCAGCTCGGCCAGCGCGCAGGCCGGCATGGTGGTGCGCCGGGAGAGCCGGTGCGTGCACTGCCGCAGCGGCACCGCGTCGTGGAAACCGGCGGCGGCCAGCTCCGCCGCCTGCCGGGACCGGAACGGCCCCAGGTAGGCCGTGTCGGTGGGCGCGAGGGCACGCACGATCGACAACCGGGGGTACGCCTCGTCGGTGAGCTTCAGCCACACCTGGCGCTCCGGATACTTCGACCTGCGGTTGTACGGCGGCGCGTGCGCCGCGATCAGCCGCAGTTCACGGACCTCCGCCTCCAGCGAGTGGGCGCACTCGACCGCCTCGACGCGCTCGGCGGCGGCGAGCATCTCGGAGATCCGGGCGCGCTTCTCCGCGGCGGTGAAGTAGCTGCGGACCCGGGTGGCGATGTCGCCGGACGTGCCGACGTAGAGCGGCCGGTCGTCGGCGGCCCGGAAGATGTAGACGCCCGGCACCTTCGGCAGCCCGTCGGCGAGGTGCCGCTTGCGGCGCTGGGTGGGGGTGACCGCGCGGGCGAACTCGATCGCCTCGCCGACCGTGCCGACCCGGTGCCCGCCGAGGCGGCCGATCAGCCCGTGCAGCACGTCGACTGTGGCCTTGGCGTCGTCGAGCGCGCGGTGGGTGGGCTGGGTCGCGGTGCGGAAGTAGGCGGCGAGCGTGCCCAGCTTGCGGTTGGGCACCTCGTCGCGGGTGAGCACCCGCCGGGCCAGCGCGGCCGTGTCCAGCACCCGGGGGTTGGGCCAGCGGTAGCCGTGCTTCGCGCAGGCCGCCTTGAGGAAACCCACGTCGTACGGCGCGTTGTGGGCGACGAGCACGGCGTCGCTGATGAACTCCAGGAAACTCGGCAGCACCTGCTCGATCGGCGGGGCGGGCAGCAGCATGGCCTGGGTGATGCCGGTGAGCACGGTGATGAACGGCGGGATCGGCACGCCCGGGTTGACGAGCGTGGCGAGCACGCCCAGCTCCTCGCCGCCACGGACCTTCACCGCGCCGATCTCGGTGATCCCGCCGCCGTCGGGCGCGCCGCCGGTGGTCTCCAGGTCGACCACCACGAAGGTGGTTGCGTAGAGCGGCAGCGCCGGGTCGACACCGCTGCCCGCCGGGTCCAGGCCGGCCAGCGACTCCTGGACGTACTCCGCTCGTGTCACCCGCGGGACGCTAGCGGCACGGTCCGACACTCCTGTCACTGCCGCCCCAGGAGATACCACGGGGGTACGATGAGAGATCGGCTCACTCACCGGGCGGTGGGCCCGTTCGGGGTGGGAGACTTGCCTCATGCCCCTCACCGAGCCGTACGACGACCACTCCTCCGTGGAGGAGCCGGTGGTCGGCGTGCCCGCCGATGAGGACGCGCCACCCGCGATCGAGCCCGAGCCCGTGCTGCCCGAGCCGGTCCGGCAGCGGATCGTCACGCTGACCGCCGCCGTGCTGCCCGGCCTGCCCGCCGACGAGGTGCCGGTGCCGCTGCGGCGGGTCGCCAAGTTCGCCCCCAACCGCCGCGCCCGCCTCGGCGCGCCCGCGATCGCCGCGCAGCTCACCGCCGACCCGCTGTTCCGGCAGCGGATCACCGCCCGGGTCCTCGCCGACGCCGGTGACCTGGGCGCGGCTGTGGTCGAGGGCACCGCGCCGGCCGCCGCCGACCCGGTCGAGGTGGCCGCCCTGGCCTACCTGGCCCGGCCCCGCGGCTGGCGGGAACTCATCGACGCCAGCGGCGAGGCGGTACGCGCCGAAGCAGACAGCGCGGTAGTGGCCGAACTGGTCCGCGAGGCCGAGCAGCGGGCCGCCCGCGCCGAGCACGACCGCGCGGTGGCCCGGGTCGAGGCGGAGAAGCTGCGCGACGAGCTGGCCCGGGTCCGGGAGGAGCTGGGGCAGCTCCGCGAGGAGGCCCGCCAGCTGACCCGTACCCTGCGGGAGACCCAGGCCCGCGAGCGCAAGGCCACCGAGATGCTCGCCACCGAGCGGGGGCGGGCAGCCCGCGCCGCCGCCGACGCGGACGCCGAGCTGCGCCGCGCCCGGGCCCGGCTGGCCGAGGCGGAGGCCGCCGCCGGGGTGGCCCGGGCCAGCGCCAAGGAGGCCCGCTCGGTCGACGACGCGCGGCTGTGGCTGCTGCTGGAGACGATCGGCCAGGCCGCCGTGGGGCTGCGCCGCGAGCTGGCGCTCGACCCGGTCGACAAGCTCCCGGCCGACTTCGTCGCCGACGCGTTCGCCGAGCAGCCGGGCGCCGCACCGGCCGGCCCGTCGACGCGGGCCCGCGACACCGACGACCCGGCCCGCCTCGACCAGTTGCTCGCGCTGCCGCGGGCGCACCTGGTGGTGGACGGCTACAACGTGACCAAGCGCGGCTTCGGCGAGATGTCGCTGGAGCAGCAGCGCAAGCGGCTCATCACCGGGCTGGGCGGGATCGCCGCGCAGACCGGGGACGAGGTCACAGTCGTCTTCGACGGCGCCGAGCGGATCCACGGCCTGCCACCGGCGCCGCGCGGCGTGCGGGTGCTGTTCTCCCGCAAGGGGGAGACCGCCGACGAGTTGATCCGCCGGCTGGTCCGGGCCGAGCCGGCCGGGCGGCCGGTGGTCGTGGTCTCCTCGGACCGCGAGGTCGCCGACGGGGTACGCCGGCACGGCGCGTACCCGCTGGGTGCGGACTCGCTGCTGCGGCGCCTGGCGCGTTCCTGAGCCCGTCCTTTCTGCCGCTTGATCGACTCCAGTTCGGGGACGTGGCGGGGTCGCGCGCGTGCTGATCGCGCCACTTCGGCGTACTGGTTCGGGTTCGCGACGGCTGCTGCCTCGATGTCCGGTTCTGTCGTACCCGAGCGTTAGCGTCGTGGTGACCGACGGTGGTGGCTCCTTCCCCGGCCGCCGCCGGCGACCCGTCAGGAGGCGTTGATGCTGATCGACTGCGACACCTGCGGCAACCGTGGTGCCGGCTGCTCCGGCTGCCTGGTGACCGCCCTGTTCGACTCCGGCCCGGCCGATCTCGGCCCGGCCGAGCACCGGGCGATCGAGGTGTTCGCGCGGGCCGGATTCGACGTGGAGGTGCTGCCGTCCCCACCGGCTGAGACACGGGCACCGGCGCCCCGCCGTGGTGGCCGTCGCCGAATCGCCTGACACCGCCTGCCTGCCCGGGCTCTGTCGGCCGTTCGCGGCCCTCGGCCCTCGGCCCCGGTCCTCGGCCCCGGCCCTCGGCCCCGGCCCCGGTGCCGTGCCTGAGCCCTGCCCGACTGATGCCGGGCCACGCTGTCGGGTCGCGCGTCGGGCACGGCGGTCCCGGTCGAGGGCCGGGCAATAGGATGGGCGGTCACGGCGGGAGGGGAGCGGCATGACGCGGACGGGGCACGACGGCGGGGTGGGTCGGTGACCCCGCGCGCCTGGGCGCTGCTGACCCTGGGCGGCCTGGTGGTCGCGCTGCTCGTGGCGGTGGCGCTGCTGGTGCCGTGGAGCCGCCCGCCGGCGCCCCGCGCCGACCAGCTCGCGGCACTGCGAGACCTCCCGGCCGAGCAGGTGACCCGGGGCCGGGCGTTCCACGGCGCGCTGCGCCCGGCGGCCTGGTCGGCGCTCGCAGTAGGGCTGGTGGTGGCGCTGCTGCTCGGGCTGACCCCGCTGGGCGGGCGCCTTGTCGAACTGGCCGGCCGGCCCTTCGGCGGGCACTGGATCGCGCAGGCCGTGCTCGGCGGGCTCGCCGTCATGTTCCTCGCCGACCTGCTCACGCTGCCGTTCGCGGCCTGGCGCCGGACCGTGCTGGTCCGCTACGGGCTGAGCACCCAGACCTGGGGCGGCTGGGCGGTCGACCTGCTCAAGTCGTACGCGGTCAGCGCGGTGATCGGCGCGCTGGTCCTGCTCGGCTTCTACACAGTGGTACGGCTCGCCCCGCGCTGGTGGTGGGCGTTCGGCGCGGCCGGCGCGGCGGTCCTGGTGGTGGTGCTGTCGTTCGTGCTGCCGGTGCTGGTCGAGCCGGTGTTCAACCGGTTCACCCCGATGGAGCCGGGCCCGCTGCGCAGCGAGCTGACCGCGATGGCCGCCCGGGACGGCGTACCGGTGCGCGACGTGCTCGTCGCCGACGCGTCCCGGCGCACCAATGCGGTGAACGCGTACGTCTCCGGGCTCGGCCCGACCCGGCGGGTGGTCGTCTACGACACGCTGCTGCGCGAGGCGGAACCGGCCGAGGTGACAAGCGTGGTCGCCCACGAGCTGGGGCACGCGAAGGACCGGGACGTGTGGACCGGCACGGTGCTCGGCGCGCTCGGTGCCGCCGCCGCGGTGGTGGCGCTCTACCTGATCGGCTCGTGGACGCCGCTGCTGCGGCTCGCCGGCGTCGACTCGATCGCCCAGCCGCGGGCGTTCCCGCTGCTGATCGTGCTGGTCACGGTCGCCGGCCTGCTCTCCACCCCGGTGCAGGCGCTCGTCTCCCGCCGGATCGAGGCCCGCGCCGACGCCCACGCGCTGGCCCTCACCGGCGACCCGGCGACGTTCGAGGCGATGCAGCGGCGACTGGCCGGGGTCAACCTGGCCGACCCCGACCCGCCGCGCTGGGAGCGCCTCTGGTCGGCGACCCACCCGTCCACCGTGGAGCGGATGGCCGCCGCCCGCGCCTACGCCAGGGAGTCCGGCCGATGAGCCGTACCTTGCTGATCACCAACGACTTCCCGCCGCGCCCCGGCGGCATCCAGTCGTTCGTGCACAACCTCGCGGTACGCCAGCAGCCCGGCTCGGTGGTGGTGTACGCGTCGAGCTGGCGCGGGGCGGAGAAGTTCGACGCCGACCAGCCGTTCGAGGTGGTCCGGGAGCGGACCCGGGTGCTGCTGCCCACCCCACTGATCGCCCGGCGGGCGGCGCGGCTGGCGCGCGCGTACGACTGCGACACCGTGTGGTTCGGCGCGGCGGCCCCGCTGGGGCTGCTCGCCGCGGGCCTGCGGCGGCGGGCCGGGATCCGCCGGGCGGTGGCGCTGACCCACGGCCACGAGGTCGGCTGGGCGGCGCTCCCAGGCGCCCGGTCGGCGTTGCGCCGGATCGGGCGGGGCGTGGACGTGACCACCTACCTCGGCGAGTACACCCGGGCGCGGCTGGCCCGCGTGCTGGACGGGTTCACCGAGCTGCGGTGGCTCGCGCCCGGCGTGGACGTGGACACCTACCACCCGGACGTCGACGGCGGGCGGGTCCGGTCACGGCTCGGGCTGGCCGACCGGCCGGTGGTGGTGTGCGTGTCGCGGCTGGTGCCCCGCAAGGGCCAGGACATGCTGATCCGCGCGCTGCCGGAGATCCGCCGCCGGGTGCCGGACGCCGCGCTGCTCGTGGTCGGCGGCGGCCCGTACCGCTCGACGCTGGAGAAGCTGGCCCGGCAGGCCGGGCTGGAACGCGACGTGGTCTTCACCGGCTCGGTGCCCTCGGCCGAGTTGCCCGCCCACTACGCGGCCGGCGACGTGTACGCGATGCCGTGCCGCACCCGCAACCGCGGACTGGACGTGGAGGGCCTCGGGATCGTCTACCTGGAGGCGAGCGCGACCGGGCTGCCGGTGGTGGCCGGAGACTCCGGCGGCGCGCCGGACGCGGTCCGCGAGGGGGAGACCGGGTACGTGGTCGGGGGCCGGGACGTGGCCCAGCTCGCCGACCGGGTGGCCACGCTGCTCGCCGACCGGGATCTGGCCCGGCAGTTCGGCGCCGCCGGCCGCGCCTGGGTGGAGCGGGAGTGGCGCTGGGAGACGCAGGCACAGCGGATGGCCGCCCTGCTGGCCGGCTGAGGGTAGGTCAGGCGAAGCGGACCACCACGATCGGGCCACGGAACCCCGCGCGGGCCGGGCCGGGAGGCCGCGTGCGGGCCGGATCAGGGCAACTGCGGGCCGGCCGGGTCAGGCGGCGGCCGGGTCAGGGCGGCGGCCGCGTCAGGAGGCCGCGTCGACGTGGGCGGGCACCCGGCCCAGGTGCGGCGCGGCCGGGCCGGGACGGCCGAAGTGCCAGCCCTGCCCGGCGTCGCAGCCGATCGCGCGCAGCCGGTCGGCCTGGTCGGCCGTCTCCACGCCCTCGGCGGTGACTGTGAGGTCCAGCGCGTGCGCCAGCGACACGAGCGAGGCGAGGATCCGCTCGTCGGTGCCGCTGCCCGGCGCGCGCAGGCCGGTCACGAACTCGCCCGCCACCTTCAGCTCGTCGACCGGCAGGTCCCGCAGGTACGCGAGGTTGCAGTAGCCGGTGCCGAAGTCGTCGATGGCGACCCGGACCCCGAGGTCACCGAGCACCCGCAGGGCCCGCACCGGCTCGACCACTGTGCTCATCATGGTGCTCTCGGTGATCTCCAGTTGCAGCCGGTGCGGCGGCAGGCCGGTGCGCCCGAGCACGCCGCGTACCTCGGTCACCAGGTCGGTGCGGTGCAACTGCCGGACGGCGAGGTTGACGCTGACGAACGGCGCGTCGCCCTCCGCGTCCGGCCAGGTGCCCGCCTCGCGGCACGCCTCGGCCAGCACCCAGCTGCCGAGCCGGACGATCAACCCGGTCTCCTCGGCCAGCGGGATGAAGCTGTCCGGCCGCAGCACACCCAGCTCCGGGTGACGCCAGCGCACCAGCGCCTCCATGCCGAGCACCCGCCCGTCGCGCAACGACGTCAGCGGCTGGTAGTCGAGGTAGAACTCGCCCCGGTCCAGCGCGGCGGGGATCGCCGCGGACAGCGCGTACCGGGCCAGGTCGCGGCGGTTGCGGTCGGCGTCGAACAGCGACCAGCGGGCCCCGCCGGCGGCCTTGGCCCAGTGCAGCGTGCTGTCGGCCGCGCGCATCAGGTCCATCGGCGAGGTGCCCGCGACCGGGCGTTCCACGATGCCGATGCTCGCGGAGACGGTCAGCTCGTGGCCGTCGACGAGCGCCGGTTCGCGTACCGCGGCGAGGGCCGCCTCGGCGACCTTCACCGCGTCGTCGGTGCCGGCGGTGCGTTCGACCAGGATCACGAACTCGTCGCCGCCGAGCCGGGCCACCAGGTGCTCGCCGAGCGCCCGGTGCAGGCGCTGCGCCACCGTCACCAGCAGCGAGTCGCCGATCTGGTGGCCGAGGGAGTCGTTGACGACCTTGAACCGGTCCAGGTCGAGGAAGCAGACACCGACCCGGTCGGCGCCCCGCCCCGGCGCGGTGATCGCGGCGGTCAGCCGTTCGGTGAACAGCGTGCGGTTCGGCAGGCCGGTGAGCGGGTCGTGGGTGGCCTGGTGCCGGAACCGGGCCTCGCTGTCGCGCAGCGCCCGTTCCGCCTGCGCACGGGCCATCATGGCGGCCCGGCGGATGGACTCCTGCTCGTCCAGCGTGCGGTCGCGCAGGGCGCGGGCGTACCCGGTGGCGACCGTGGCGAGCAGCCGGGCCATCCGATCCTCGACGTCGTCGACGACCAGGTCGAGGTCGCGGACCAGGCGCAGCTGGATCACCTCGACGGTGCGGCCCAGCCCTTCCGCGGAGGCGATGTGCGCCTGCACCAGCTCCGCGCCGACCTGCTGGCCGATCCGCAGGTCGAACGGTTCGGCGCGCAGCGCCTGGGCCAGCCGGTCGGTGAGCCGTTGCAGCATCTCCTCCAGCTGCGACTGGGTCATCGGCAGGTAGCTGGTGCCGGACACCGCCTTGGCCCAGGCCCGGGCGAAGACGCCGGGCCTGCTGCGGGCCGCGTCGTCACCCACCGAGCCGCCCGACCCCGCCCATGAAGACGGCCCGCTCGGCGTTCTCCGCCTGGTCGGGGGAGTCCGGCCGCCACTGCGGCACCCACACCACGCCCGGGTCGACCAGCTCGAAGCCGTCGAACAGCGCGGTCATCTCGGCCCGGCTGCGGATCCAGAGCTGGCTGTCGGTACGCCGGTAGACCCGCTCCGCCTCGGCCCGTTCGCCGGTGCCGGCGCGGCCGTCCTCGCTGGCCTGGGAGAGCACCAGGTGACTGCCGGGCGCCAGCGCCCCGCGCAGCGTCCGCAGGATCTCCTCCGGGCGGTCGGCGTCCGGGATGAAGTGCAGCACCGCCACGACCATCACGGCGACCGGCCGGGTGAAGTCCAGCAGCCGGGTGACCTCCGGGTGAGCGAGGATCGCCTCCGGGTTGCGCAGGTCCTCCTCGAGCACCGCGGCGTGCGCGTTGCCGGCCAGGATCTCCTGGCTGTGCGCCACCGCCACCGGGTCCACGTCGACGTAGACCACGCGCGACTCCGGGTCGATCCGCTGGGCGATCTCGTGCACGTTGCCGACGGTCGGGATGCCGGAGCCGATGTCGAGGAACTGCCGGATGCCGGCCTGGGCGAGGTACTGCACCGCCCGGCGCAGGAACGCGCGGTTGGCCTGCGCCATCAGCGGCGCCTCCGGCACCGCCTCCACCATCGCGCGGGCGGCCGCCCGGTCGGCGGCGAAGTTGTGCGAGCCGCCGAGGTAGTAGTCGTACATGCGGGCGACGCTGGGGCGCTCGATGTCGATCGTCTCGGGTGCCCAGTCCGGCCGCTGCATGTCCTGCCCCTCGGGTGTCGGCGACACGCGGTCGTCACCGCCGCGCGGATCACCCGGGTATTCTGCCCCTCCGCCGTCGCGGTGCAAAGACCGCCGTCGCTACGCGTCCGGCTGCTCACCGTACGCGACCACACGTGGCCGGGAACGCCGAGAGGCCCGCGTCCGTGGTGGACGGGGCCTCTTCCGGCGGTACGCCTCAGAACTTCGGCGCGTCCGGGGCCTCCAGCAGCCCCAGCCGCAGCGCGGTCATCAGCGCCTGCGCCCGGTTGGCGGCACCCAGCTTCTCGTAGAGCTTGGAGATGTGGGTCTTGGCGGTCGACTCGCTGACGAACAGCTGCTTGGCGATGCCGGCCACGCTCATGCCGTCGGCGAGCAGCCGCAGCACCTGGCCCTCACGGGGGGACAGCTGCGGGCCGGACGGCGCCAGCCGGCGCTTCATCGCCTCGGCCAGGTCGGCGGCGGTGAACGCGCTGGGGGAGGAGGCGGCGTGCCGGGCGGCGGCCACCACCTCGTCGGCCGGGGCGGTCTTCGGCACGAACGCGCTCGCACCCGCCTCCAGGGCGCCGAAGAGCTGGTCGTCACCGGCGTACATGGTGAGCACGACGATGCCCATGGACGCACTGGACTTGCGCAGGGCGCGGGTGGCCTCCAGGCCGCTGCCGTCGGGCAGGCGGAGGTCCATGATCACCACGTCGGGCTGGAGCGCGCCGGCCTGGCGCACGCCCTCCGCAGCGGTGGCCGCCTCGCCCACGACCTCGAACTGACGGTCGCGCTCGAACGCGTGACGCAGCCCCTTGCGGATGAGGTCGTGGTCGTCGACCAGGAGAACCTTGGTACGGGTGGCCGGTGTCGGACTGCTGGTCATCCTCGGGTTACTCCCCTTCTGCTGCTGCGGCGCTGCCGCGCACCTTATCGCGCCGGGGCGACGAACCGAGCACCACCGCCACAGTCGTCCCACTCGGCTGCCGCGGCCTGATCTCCAACCGGCCTCGGATACGTTCCGCCCTCTCGGCCATGATCGCAAGGCCATAGTGCCCGTCCGGGCGCTGGTCACCGATGCCGTGACCGTCATCCGACACTTCGATTCGGGTGTACGGGGGATCCACCTCGCACGTGACCCACAGGTTCGACGCGCCGGCGTGCTTGCGCGCGTTCGTCACCGCCTCCTGCGCGATGCGCAGCAACTCGGCCTCGGTGGCGGCCGGCAGCCGGGCGGTGGACTCGTCCAGCGACAGGTGCACCCGCAGGCCGCCGGACGCGCCGACGGTGCGGGCGTACTCGGCGATGGCGGCGGCCAGGCCACCGTGCCGGTCCACCTCGCTGCGCAGCTCGAACAGGCTCAGCCGCAGCTCGGTGATCACCCGGGTGACCTCCTGGCGCAGCGTGCGCAGCGAGTCGGCGGTCTCCTCCGCGTCCTCGTGCACGGTGGCGAGCGCGTTGTCGATGCCGTACCCGACCATGACCAGCTCCTGGGCGACCCCGTCGTGGATCTCCCGGGCCAGCCGCTGCCGCTCCTCGTTGGTCGCCAGCGAGCGCACCTCGTCGAAGAGCAGCGCGGCTTCGAGCCGCAGCGCCGCCGGGCCGGTCAGCGCCGTCACCCGGGACACCACGGGCGGCGGGTACGCGGCGGCGGTGTCCGCCTCGATCACCACCAGGCCGACAGTGCGTACGCCCGCCACCAGCGGGACGATCAGCGCGGAGACCTCGCCGGAGCGCCGGGACCGGGCCTGCGAGCGGGCCGAGACGGTCGGCTGCTGGCTGGCCCAGGCGTCGGCGATGGCGGAGTCGGCGTCGAGCGTGGTCTCCCAGTCGACCCGGTCCGCGCCGATCTGCGCGAGCACCACGAGCCGGCCGCCGCCGCTGGCGGACAGCACCGCGCCCCGGTCGGTCTTGGCCACCACCCGCAGCTCCTCCAGCAGGTGCTCGGAGATGCCGCCCGGGTCGAGGGTGGCGCCGGGCAGCTGGCGGGCGACCGTACGGAGCTGGGTGAGCAGGCGGGTCGCCTCGGCGTACGGCTGGGGTTTGCCCTCGCCGCGCACCCGCATGACGCGCTGGAGCGTGCCGGCGGTGTAGAGGCCGAGCCCGGCGAGGATCAGCCACTGGGCGCAGACCGCGAGGTAGCCGACCTGGCCGAGCTGCGGCCCGCCGTCGACCTGCGTGAACGCGGCGCTGGCCAGCAGCGTCGCCGCCGCCACGGCGAGCAGCGCGGCGCCCTCGCGGAACCGGCGGCTCAGCGCGGTCACGGTGACCGGCACGGCGAGGTACGGCAGCACCGCCGAGGCGCCGACCCCGCCGGTCACGCCGGACAGATGGGTGTCGGCGGCGACCTGGCTGGCGGCCAGCCCGAGCACCACCACCTCGGCGAAGCGGCTGATCGGGGCGAGCAGCCGGTGTTGGGGGGCGAGCACGGCCGGCAGGCCGGCGACGCCCAGCAGCGCGATCCACCAGAGCTGGGTGGCGTCGCGGGTGGCGAACAGGGTCAGGGCGGCGACCAGCGCGAGGAGGACCGCGCGAGCCGCCGCCGCGAGGGGCTGCGTCGACGGCTGGCGGGATGTGGAGGCGGGCACGTGACGGATGGTAGTCAGCCCCGGTAGATCTCGGCGATCTCCGAGGCGTACGTCTTGTGCACGACCTGACGCTTGACCTTCAGCGACGGGGTCAGCTCGCCGGTGGTCTCGGTGAAGTCATGCGGCAGGATCCGGAACACCTTGATCGCCTCGGCCTTGGAGACCGCCTGGTTGGCCTGGTCGATCGCGGACTGCACCTCGGCGCGCAGCGCCGCGTCGTCGCGCAGCTCGGCCATGCTCGTGGTCTCCGGACGCCCCTGCCCGGCCAGCCACTTCGGCAGCGCCTCCTCGTCGATGGTGACCAGCGCGGCGATGAACGGCTGCCGGTCGCCGACCACCACACACTGGCTGATCAGCGGGTGCGCCCGCACCTGGTCCTCCAGCACCGCCGGGGCGACGTTCTTGCCGCCGGCGGTCACGATGATCTCCTTCTTGCGGCCGGTGATGCTCAGGTAGCCGTCGTCGTCCAGGTGCCCGAGGTCGCCGGTGCGGAACCAGCCGTCGGTGCTGATCGCCTCGGCGGTGGCCGCGTCGTTGTGCCAGTAGCCCTGGAAGACGATGTCGCCGGCGATCAGGACCTCGCCGTCGTCGTCGATCCGGATGGTCACGCCGGGCAGCGGGCGGCCGACGGTGCCGATCCGGGTGCCGGTGGGCAGGTTGGCGGCGGCGGCCGGCGAGGTCTCGGTGAGGCCGTACCCCTCGCAGATGGTCACCCCGACGCCGCGGAAGAAGTGCCCGAGCCGCGCGCCCAGCGGCGCGCCGCCGGAGATGGCGTCGCGGCACCGGCCGCCCATCGCCGCCCGCAGCTTGCGGTAGACCAGCTTGTCGAAGAGGGCGTGCTGCGCGCGCAGCCCAAGGCCGGGACCGCCCGGCAGCTCCTGGGCCTCGCTCCACGCGATGGCGACCTTCTCCGCGCGGTCGAAGATCTTGCCCTTCCCCTCGGACTCGGCCTTCTGCCGCGCGCCGTTGTAGACCTTCTCGAAGACCCGGGGTACGGAGAGCACGAACGTCGGCTTGAAGTCCTGCAGCTCGGCGACCAGGTTCTTGGTGTCCGCGCAGTGCGCCATGGTGGCCCGCGCGTGCACGACGCCGACCTGGATGAGCCGGGCGAAGGCGTGCGCGAGCGGCAGGAACAGCAGGGTGGAGGCGCCCTGGCGGAACAGGTTCGGCAGCACCGGCACCGCGTTGGCGATGTCGGAGTAGATGTTGCGGTGGGTCAGCACGCAGCCCTTGGGCCGGCCGGTGGTGCCGCTGGTGTAGATGATCGTGGCGACGTCGTCGGCCTTGAGCAGCGAGCGGCGGGTCTCCACCTCGGCCCGGTCCACCGACGCACCGGCGGCGACCAGGTCGTCGACGGCGCCCAGGTCGATCTGCCACACCTCGCGCAGCTCGGGCAGCCGGTCCCGGACGCCGGCGACCATGGTGGCGTGCGCGGTGCTCTCCACCACCACCGCCACGGCGCCGGAGTCGCCGAGGATCCAGGCGGCCTGCTCGGCGCTGGAGGTCTCGTAGATCGGCACGGTCACCGCGCCGGCCGCCCAGATCGCGTAGTCGAACAGGGTCCACTCGTAGCGGGTGCGGCTCATCAGGCCGACCCGGTCGCCGGGGGAGACGCCTGCGGCGATCAGGCCCTGCGCCACCGCAACCACCTCGTCGCGGAACTGGCGGCAGGTGACATCCTCGCGCGCGTCCGTTCCCGCGCCGGGGCGGACGAACTGCACGGTGTCCGGGGCGACCTCGGCGTTTTCCCAGACCGGGTCGGTCAGGTTGGCCGCGTCGCCGACGGTGACGATCGGCGGGACGGAGAACTCGCGCACCTGCACTCCCTCGTGCTCTACCGGCGGGGGCCGGCCTGGTCGGCTCTGTCGAAACCTACCCGCACACCCCGGGGGGTCTGCCAGGGAGGTTGCCCGCCCGGCTGGTGGGACGCCGTCCGGCGGGTGGAGCGGGACCGGGCGGGAGGCGGCCGGGTAGCCTCCCCACATGGCGGACTCCTCCACCCAGTCGATCATCGTCGGCGCGTCACCGGACCGGGTGGCGGCCGTCATCTGCGACTTCCCGAGTTATCCCGAGTGGGCCGAGGCGGTACGCCGGGCCGAGGTGATCGAGGAGTACGAGGACGGCTACGCCAGCCAGGTCCGGTTCACCCTCGACGCGGGCGTGATGGCCGACGAGTACGTGCTGGCCTACGAGTACGCCGAGGACATCTCCCGGATCGAGTGGCACCTGGTCGCCCCGTCGAAGATGCAGCGCTCCCAGCGCGGGTCGTACGACCTGGTGGGCAACCCGGACGGGACGACCACGGTGACGTACACCCTTGAGGTGGAGCTGTCCGTGGCGATGCTCGGCATGTTCCGCCGCAAGGCCGAGAAAATGATCATGGACGCGGCGTTGAAGCAGCTCAAGCGCCGGGTAGAAGCACCCGGTGCGGCGCAATGACCCGACCGTCGTCCCGGTAGTCACGCTGGAGGAGCCGAACCATGGGCACCACTGATCCGGGTTCGGCCCGGGAAGAGGCCGAGCGCCTCGTCGCCACACTGCTCGCCGGCGCGAAGATGGCCGCCGCCGCACCCGGCTCCGGCGCCTGGGGTCCGCTCGGTGGGATCCTCTCCGGTGTCCTCGGTCACACCCCGCCCGGCGCCGGCCCCGCTCCGGAGACGCCCGCGCCCGCCGGTTTCGCCACCGGCTCGCCGGAATGCTGTGTCTGCCCTGTCTGTCGCGGTATCGCCGCGTTGCGGGATCCAAGTCCCGAGTTCGCCGAGCGGCTTGCCACCGGCGCCGGGGACCTGGCAGCCGGGGTGGCCAGCCTGCTGCGCGCGTTCACCCCGGCCGAGCCGGAGCGAACCGCCGACGCCGGCACCGCCGCACCGGCCGGATCCGGGGACCACGTGTGGCGCGAGGCGACCCGTACCGGGCATGATTCTCAGCCGGCACCCGAGCAGGACGTGTGGTCCGCCGCCACCCGGGGGGAGGGCGCGGCCGATTCGGGTGCCACCGCCGACGCCGCCGGGCCGCCGGAGCCGGACACGAGCCGGACACCGGCCGGCCGTCCCGTGGTGCCCGCCTCGCGGGCGTCCGGAGAGGTGGGCGCGGACGCACCAGGCGACGGGGCCTGACCACCGGACATCCCGGGACCGTACGGCCGGTTCGGCCGGTCCCCGGGCAGCACAGCAGAGGGGAGTGGCAGCGGTGACGCTGACCATCGGAGTCGACGTCGGTGGCACGAAGGTGGCCGGCGGTGTCGTGGACGACGCCGGCACGGTACTCGTGCAGACGCGACGGGACACCCCCGCCGATGACGTGGCCAAGACCCGCGACGTCATCATCGAGGTGGTCACCGAACTGGCCGCCGGTCACGCCGTGGAGGCGGTCGGCATCGGCGCCGCGGGCTGGATCGACGCCTCCCGCTCCACCGTGCTGTTCGCTCCGAACCTGGCCTGGCGGGACGAGCCGCTGCGCACGTACGTCGGCGACGCCACCGGCCTGCCGGTGATCGTGGAGAACGACGGGAACGTGGCCGCCTGGGCGGAGTTCCGCTACGGCGCGGCCCGCGACGCCGACGACTCGATGGTCATGTTCACCATCGGCACCGGTGTCGGCGGCGGCATCGTGCTCGGCGGTGGCCTGGTCCGCGGCGCCAACGGCATCGCCGCCGAGCTGGGCCACATGCTCACCGTGCCGGACGGCCACCAGTGCGGCTGCGGCCGGCTGGGCTGCATCGAGCAGTACGCGAGCGGCAGCGCGCTGGTCCGCTTCGCCCGCGCCGCCGCCCGGCAGGAGCCGCATCGGGCGGCCGCGTTGCTGGAGCTGGCCGGGGGCGAGGCCGAGACGATCACCGGTCCGATGGTGACCGCCGCCGCGAAGGGCGGCGACCCGGTCTCCACCGAGGCGTTCGCCCAGGTCGGCCGCTGGCTCGGCACCAGCCTCGCCGACATGGCGCAGATCCTCGACCCGCAGGTGCTGGTGGTGGGCGGTGGCGTGATCGACGCCGGTGACCTGCTGCTCGGCCCGACCCGGCGGTCGTTCGCCGACGCGCTGGCCCAGCGCAGCCGCCTGCCCGTCGCCGAGGTGCGCCCGGCCGAGCTGGGCAACACCGCCGGTGTGATCGGCGCCGCCGACCTGGCCCGGCGGATCTGACATGACTGATGCGGGTGTGCCGCTGCGGGTCGTGTCGTACAACATCCACAGCCAGCGCGACGACACGGCCGCGCTGGCCGAGGTGGTCCGGACGGCAGCCCCGGACGTGGTGATCGTCCAGGAGGGACCGCGCCGGTTCCGGTGGCGGCAGAAGACCGCCGCGCTGGCCGAGTCGTTCGGCATGGTGGTGGCGGCCGGTGGCCTGCCGTCGCTGGGCAACGTGCTGCTGACCAGCCTGCGGCTGCGGGTCGTCGACACCAGCTGCCAGCGGTACCCGCTGACGCCGGGACGGCACATGCGCGGCGCCGCGTATGCGCACTGCCGTGTGGGCGGCGTCGACGTGCTGCTGGCCGGCTCGCACCTGTCCACCGACCCGGCCGAGCGGCCCGCCCAGGCGGCGGCGTTCAAGCGTGAGCTGGCCGCGTCCACGCTGCCCGTGGTGGCCGGCGCGGACATCAACGAGGGCCCGGACGGGCCGGCCTGGCAGACGCTCGCCGAAGGGCTCACCGACACGGCGCTCGCCGCCGACCGGGCCGACCGGCACACGTTCTCCTGCGCCGACCCGCGCCGCCGCATCGACGCGCTGTTCGTCGACCCCCGGATCACGGTGGTCGACTACGACGTGGTGGACACGCCGGCGGCCCGCCGGGCCAGCGACCACTTCCCGGTCCTGGTCGACCTGCTGCTGCCCACCGCCTGACCGGCGAGGACCGCCGGGCCGCACCGTGCCCGGCGGGCCGCCCGCGCTTGCGCAGCGGCCGGACCGCCGGGCCGTGACGCACGGTCAGGTGCCCGGCGGCCGGTAGGACAACCGCTTCGCCGCCTTTGCTCTGCCGCCATATGCGCACCAGCTACCCGCCGTGACCGGCGGGCCGTGTCCCGGCCGGACGGCCGCGAGACATCGGCGCAGCTCCCGGCGGTGCTGCGTCCGTGGCTGCAGAGCAAAGGGCCAAAGAGGGTACGCCTCCCGCGCCGCCGGTCCACTCACGCTCGGTGACCGGCTCTGCGGTGACGCTGAGTCAGGGGAGCCGAGCGGGCGCCGGGTGCCGGATCCGATGGCTGGACAACGGCGGGCATTCTCGGCAGGATTTCGCTCCGACCCGGCACGCGTGCCGCACAAAGGAGAATTCGCGGTGTCCTCCTCCACCGACCCCGGCCGCCCCGATCCGGACCGGACGGACGTCCCGGTCCGCGACGACCGCCCGGTCTCCGACCGGGGCGACACGGTCTGCGTGATCGGCGCCGGCGCCAGCGGCCTGACCGCCGTGAAGAACCTGCGCGAGGCCGGCTTCGGCGTGGACTGCTACGAGCGGGAGACCGGCGTCGGCGGCGCCTGGAACTGGCGGCACGACCGCAGCCCGGTGTACGCCAGCACCCACCTGATCTCGTCCCGGCCGTTCACCCAGTTCCCCGACTTCCCGATGCCCGACGACTGGCCGGACTACCCGCACCACAGCCAGCTGCTGTCCTACTTCGAGCGGTACGCCGACCACTTCGACCTGCGCCAGCACGTCTGGTTCGGCACCGAGGTGGTCCGCGTCGAGCCGGTCGAGGGGGACCGCTGGGACGTGACCACGCGCAGCACCGGCGGCTACGGCCCCGAGCGCACCTCCCGGTACGCCGCCGTGGTGCTCGCCAACGGCCACAACTGGTCGCCGAAGCTGCCCCGCTACGAGGGGCTGGAGGAGTTCCGCGGCGAAGTCATGCACGCCTCGTCCTACAAGGACCCGGCGCAGTTGCGCGGCAAGCGGGTGCTCGTGGTCGGCGCGGGCAACACCGGCTGCGACATCGCGGTGGAGGCGGCCCAGCAGGCGTCGCACTGCTGGCACTCCACCCGCCGCGGCTACTGGTACGCCCCCAAGTACGTCCTCGGCCGCCCCGCCGACCAGGTGAACGACACGCTGCTGGCGCTGCGGGTGCCGTTGCGCGTACGGCAGTGGCTCTACCACTGGACGCTGCGGCTGACCGTCGGCGACCTGACCCGGTTCGGCATGCCCAAGCCCGACCACCGGGTCTACGAGACGCACCCGATCGCCAACAGCCAGCTCGTCTACTACGTCGGCCACGGCGAGGTCACGCCGGTGCCGGACGTGGCCCGGTTCGACGACCGCGCGGTGGAGCTGACCGACGGCCGCCGGATCGACCCGGAACTGGTCGTCTTCGCCACCGGCTACCTGCCGCGCTTCGAGTTCCTCAAGGGCCGGGTGCTCGGCGACGAGGACGGCTCCGGACGGCCCCGGCTGTGGCTCAACGCGTTCACCGCCGGTCATCCCACGCTCGCGGTGGTCGGCCTGGTGCAGCCGGACTCCGGCATCTTCCCGATCTCGCACTGGCAGAGCGTGCTGTTCGCCCGGCTGCTCACGCTGCGCGCCACCCGGCCGGAGCGGGCCGCCGCGTTCGACCGCAAGGTCCGGGCCGGCCTGGGCGAGCGGTACTCGGCGAAGGTCAAGGACAGCACCCGGCACTGGTTCGAGGTCGGGCACGCCGACTACCTGCGCGCGCTCCAGCGGGCGCTGCACGAGCTGGAGGAGGGTAAATGACGGCGGCCGAGCGGGTGCGGGTGGTCCGGTCCTGGGAGTGGGCCCGGCCGGAGCGGCCCGCCCGCCGCGAGGTGCTCGCCGCCCTGCCGGAGCGGGAGGAGGCGAAGCCGCCGCTGCTGTTCGTGCCCGGGTTCGGGCACGGGGCGTGGGCGTTCGCCGAGCACTGGCTGGGGCACGCCGCCGGTCGCGGCTTCCCGGCGTACGCGCTGAGCCTGCGCGGGCACGGCGGCAGCGAGCCGGCGCCGGAGGCGACGCTGCGGTCGTACACCCATGACGTGACGCAGGTGGCGGCGAGCCTGCCGCGGCAGGCGGTGCTGGTGGGGCACGGCGCCGGCGCCCGGGTCGTGGCGCACGCGATGGCCCGCTACCCGGCGCGGGCCGCGGTGCTGGTGGCGCCGGTGCTCGGCGGCTGGGGCACGTTCGGGACGGCGTTGCGGCGCAACCCGGTCGGCACGGTGCCTGCGGTCTTCGGCGCCGGACTGCGACTCAACCGGCGGCAGTTGTTCAGCCGGGAGCTGCCGGACGCCGACGCGCGGCGGCACCTGGCCCGGCTGGGCCGGGCCGGGCGGCGGGCGCAGTGGCAGCTGCTGACCGGCCGGTCGCCGGAGCCTGCGGTGGGCCGCCCGCCGGTGCTGGTGCTCGGCAGCCCGGACGACCGGGTGCTGCCGGCCGCGGCGCTGACCAGGGCCGCCCGGCGGTACGCCTCGGCGCCGCTGCTGTTCCCCGGCATGGGGCACGACCTGATGCTCGACGCCCGCTGGCGCGAGCCGATCGACGCGATCCTGGACTGGCTGGACAAGGACCCGGCGCCCGCCCAGGGGTGAGCGCCGGGGCTCGGGTCACCGGGTGGCGGGGCGGCGGCCGACGAGCGTTCCGCTCTCCTCCAGCGCGCTGAGGTAGGACGCCGCCCAGGCGTGGATGTCGTTGTGGGCCAGGTGTTCGCGCATCGCGCGCATCCGGGTCGCGACGTCCTCCGGGCCGGCGCGCAGCGCGGCCAGCAGCCCCTGCTTCAGGCCGTCGAGGTCGTGCGGGTTGACCAGGTACGCCTGCTCCAGTTCGGAGGCGGCGCCGGCGAACTCGCTCAGCAGCAGCGCGCCGGTGCCGTCGACCCGGGCCGCCACGTACTCCTTCGCGACCAGGTTCATGCCGTCGCGCAGCGGCGTCACCGCCATCACGTCCGCGACCCGGTAGAGCGCCACCAGCTCGGCGCGGTCGAACGGCTGGGTGAGGTAGTGGATCGCCGGCTCGCCGACCCGGCCGAACTCACCGTTGATCCGGCCGACCTGGTGCTCCACCCGGTCGCGGAGGATCTGGTACTGCGCCACCCGGTCGCGGCTGGGCACCGCCACCTGGACCAGCACCGTGTCGCGGACCTTGATGTCGCCGTTGGCGAGCAGCTCCCGGTACGCCTTGAGGCGTTGCTCGATGCCCTTCGTGTAGTCCATCCGGTCGACGCTGAGGATCACCTGCTCGGGCCGGCCGAGGTCCTGCCGCAGCCGGCGGGCCCGCTCGGCGACCTCGGGGCGGGCGGCGAGCGCGGACATCTCGGCGGTGTCGATGGCGACCGGGAAGGCGCCGATGCGCACCACCCGGCCGTCCACACCGATCCGCCGGTCGGTGGCGGGCAGGCCGAGCACCTTGGCGGCGAGCTGGGCGAAGTTGTGCGCGGCCTGGGCCCGCTGGAAGCCGACCAGGTCGGCGCCGAGCATGCCGCGCAGCAGTTCGGCCCGGCGGGGCAGCTGCATGAACAGTTCCGGCGGCGGGAACGGCACGTGCAGGAAGAACCCGATCCGCAGGTCGGGGCGCAGCTCGCGGAGCAGACCCGGCACCAGCTGGAGGTGGTAGTCCTGCACCCAGACCAGACCGCCCGGCTCGGCCACCCGGGCCGCGGCCTCGGCGAACCGCTGGTTGACCCGCTGGTACGCCTCCCACCAGCGCCGGTGGTACTCCGGCTGCTCGACGGCGTCGTGGTAGAGCGGCCAGAGGGTGGCGTTGGCGAAGCCCTCGTAGTGGTCGCGGAAGTCCTCGGCGCTCAGCGGCACGGTGTGCATCCGGACGCCGTCCACGTCCGGCAGGTCGGGCGCGGGGCCGGTACCGCCGGCCCAGCCCACCCAGGTGGCGGGTGTGTGCCGCAGCAGCGGGTGCAGGGCGCTCACCAGGCCGCCGGGGCTGCGGCGCCACTCGAAGGCGCCGTCGGGCGCCACGCTGTCGTCGATGGGGAGGCGGTTGGCCACCACCACGAGGGGGCTCTGTCGCATCTCGGGCATTCCGCTCAGCAGGGGACCGGCAACCCGGAGGAGTCGCAAGCCGGACAGCCGGTGCGGGACGTGACGTTCGGCCTATTCCTACTGACTGTAAGTTACACGCTTGTTACGCCCCCGCCCAGGGCGGGCGGCGTCCCGCCATCCGGGCAGCGCCCGGCGCGGCGTCAGACGACCGCGCCGTCGTCCGGGTCGTGGTCGTCCCGGTCGCCCGGGCGCAGCCGCCAGATCAGCATGACGAAGCCGGCCAGGATGCCGGTGAAGCCGAGCAGGGTGACCACCGACGGGTCGACCAGCGACACCACGGTGGGGGACAGGAACAGCAGGAAGCCGAGCACGATGCAGGCCACGCCGAGCACCGCGTACTTGGAGAAGCGGGGCAGCGGGGGCGGCGGGGGCGGGGTGTAGTGCTCCTCGTCCGACGCCTCGTCGGGCAGGTTTGCGCCGAACGTGTCCAGGCCGTCGAGCAGCGAGGGCTCGTCGTGCCGGTCCCGGCTGAGCGAGACACCGGAGACGTCGGCGGCGTACGGCAGCCGGCGCACGTCGGTGGCGGTCGGGCCGGCGGGCTCCTCGGCCCGGCCGCCGGCGGCGGTGCCCGGCGCGGGCGGGTCGTCCACGTCCTCGGCGGCGGGCCAGGGGTGGCTGCCGGCGCTCGGCGCGGTGTGGAAACCGGCGACGATCTTCGCCCACTCGGCCTCGATGTCCGGCTCGTCGGCGCGCGGCGGGTCGCCCCCGCCCTCGTCGGCGAGCTGGGTCAGGTAGTCGCGGGCGGTGGTCAGGTGCGACCTGTCGACGTAGAGCCGGTCGACCGGGCGGGCCGGGACGGTGGTGGTGCGGGTCACGGGGTTCAGGTCGGCCGAGGGCTGGAGGTAGGCCGCGATGCCACCGGCGGCGAGCACGTCGAGCAGGTGCTCGCCGACGCGTGGATCGACGTCGCCCGCGATCGCGTACTCGGCCGCGTCGAGCCCGTTGTCCCGTCGTCCCCGACGGGGCCCGCCCCCTGACACCGGACACCCCCTTCGCCGATCCCTGCCCGTGCCCTGAATCGTGACACGTCGGCACCCGGTTCCGGGAGTGCGTTGTGGCGTGCCGCTCGTCGTTCGTACCCTCTTCCCGGACTCCCGTGGGCGCCGCCGGCGCCTCCGGGGCCACGCGGCGACCCGTCCGCCGCCACCGACACGGGAAGGACGCCGGTGCTGTACTGGCTGCTGAAGTACGTCGTTCTCGGCCCACTGCTGAGGTTGATCTTCCGCCCGCAGGTCGAAGGGCTGGAGCACGTTCCGGAGACCGGGCCGGTGATCCTGGCCAGCAACCACCTCTCCTTCTCGGATTCGATCTTCACACCGCTGATCGTCAAGCGAAAAGTCACATTCATCGCGAAAGCCGAATACTTCACCGGTAAGGGCCTCAAGGGCCGGCTCACCAAGATGTTCTTCGTCGGCTCCGGCACCATCCCGGTCGACCGCTCCGGCGGACGGGCCGCCCGGGCCGCCCTCGACACCCAGCTCTCCGTGCTGCGCGCCGGTGGCATCGCCGGGATCTACCCGGAGGGCACCCGCTCGCCCGACGGCCGGCTCTACCGGGGCAAGACCGGCGTGGCGCGGCTGGCGCTGGAGAGCGGCGCCCCGGTCGTCCCGATGGCCATGCTCAACTCCGACGCGATCCAGCCCACCGGCCAGATCGTCCCGAACCTGGGCCGGGTGCGGATCCGCTTCGGCCCGCCACTGGACTTCTCCCGCTACGCCGGGATGGCCGGCGACCGGTTCGTCGAGCGGGCGGTCACCGACGAGATCATGTACGAGCTGATGGAGCTGTCCGGCCGCGAGTACGTCGACACGTACGCCCAGAAGGCCAAGAGCGCCGCGGTGGGGCAGCCGGTCCCGGCCTGACCTCAGCCCGCCCCGGCGATCCGGAGCAGCCCGGTGGCGGCGTGCCGGCCGGCGAACGCGCGTACCCGGGCCAGCGTCGCCGCCGCGGCCGGCGGGTCCGCCTCGGTCAGCGGCCCGACCGCCAGCGCGGACGCGATCATCTGGTCGGTGACGTCGGTCATCTCCGCGTACCCCTCGGCGGCGGAGGTGAGCAGCCGGCCCGCCCGCGCGGCGTCCCCGTCGCCCCGGGCCAGCGCCGCCTCGGCCGACCGCCCGGCCTCCCGTGCCCAGCGGGTCACCCGTGGCGCGTGGGCCAGCAGGTCGCGCACCAGCACCGCGGCGTCGCCGCCGAGCAGCGCGGCGACGTGACCGACCGCCGGCACCCACTCGGCGAACGGGATCATCTTGGTCTGCCGCCAGTCCTCGTCCAGCTCGGTCAGCAGCGCCATCGCCTCGTCCCGGCGGCCCTGCACCGCGCGGCAGAGCGCGGCGTGCGCCAGCGTGGAGCGCAGCACGCGCTGGAAGCCGCTGCGCCGGGCCGCGACGAGCGCCTGGTCCACCAGGTCCTCGCCGGTGCCCGGCCCGGCCGGGTCGTCGCCGAGCGCTCGGATCCAGCCGGACACGGCCACGATGTGCAGGTCCCACTCGTCGGTCGGGCGCCGCGTCGACCCCTCGGCCATCCGCAGCGCCGACGTCCAGTCCCCGCTGTAGTACGACCGGGCCCACTGGTCGCTGAAGCTCACCGTGAGGGCGTGCTCGCCGGCCAGGTCCAGCGAGCGCTGCTCGTCGACCAGCCGGGCCGAGCCGGTCAGGTCGCCCTCCTCCTGGAGCACCCAGGCCAGGTTGTGCACCGCGCGGCGGCGGCTGGTCAGCCGCTCCACCCGGCACTCCTCGGTCACGTCGGCCAGCTCGGCGTACGCCTCCTCGGCGCCGGCCTGGTAACGGACCACCGCCAGCGTGATGCGCGCGTTCGCCCGCGCCTCGCGCAGCTCCAGCCGCTCGGCCAGCTCGGCGGCGGTGCGCGCGGCCACGCACGCCGGCTCGGTCTCCGCGTCGAGCATGTGCGCCCGCGCCAGCTCCAGCAGCACGCCCACCTTGTCCTCGCTGTCCGGCAGCGTGGCGTGCAGCCCGATCGCCCGGTCCAGGCAGCGCATCAACTCCGAGCGGTCGGCCCGCGCGAAGGCGGCAGTGGCCAGCAGCCGCCACGCCTTCGCCGCACCGGGCCGGTCACCCGCGCCGGCCAGCCGGCCGGCCAGGGTGGTGAGCAGCGCCGTCCCGCCGCCGTCGAGGAAGCCGTCCCGGTCCCGGTAGAACGCCAGCTCGGCCTGGAACAGCTCGAGCGCCGGGTCCGGACCGCACTCCACGCTCAACGCGCGGTCCACCAGCGTGGCCGCGGTCTCCAGCGCGTGCAGGTCGTACGCCCGGCGTGCGGCCCGGTGCAGCGCGGACCGGGTCGCGGCGGCGTGCGGTGTCTGGTCCAGCCCGACCGTACGGGCGATCTCGTGCGCCGCCCACCTGTGGTTGGCCAGCACCTCGGCCAGGTCGTGCTGCCGGCCGTCGGCGAGCTGCTCCAGCCAGTCGGCGGTGCGCTGGTGCCGGGCGACCCGCTCGGCCCGGGGCAGCCGCTGATAGCAGACGTCCCGGACCAGCACGTGCCGGAACCGGTACTCCGCCTGTCCGGGCATTGTCGACACGGGCAGCTCGTAGACGAGGTCACGGCGCTGGAGGTGGTGCAGCGCGCGTTCGACCCACTCCGCCGGGCGGCCGAGCGCCAGCGCCACCGGCGCGGCCCAGAACTGCACGCCGACGACGGAGGCGGCCTGGAGCACCGCGCGGTCGGCCGGGTCGAGCAGGTCCAGCCGGTTGGCGATGACCGCCTGCACGGTACGCGGCATTTCGGCGCCCCCGGCCGGGTCGACGAGCGCCAGCCCGGCGGTCCGCTCGGCCAGCCCGCCGTCGAGCAGCATCCGCGCGTACTCCTGGGCGTAGAGCGGGTTGCCGTCGGCGAACTCGATCAGCGGCGCCCGTGCGTCCTGCGGCAGCGTGGCCTGGCCGAGCAGCAGCGAGTAGAGCGTGTCGATGTCCCCGTCGTGCATCGGCGGCACCGAGATGGACATCGCCCCGCTGATCGTGCCGGTCCAGGCCGGGTGGCGCTCGCGCAGTTCCGGCCGGGCGGTCGCGACGACCAGCAGCGGCACGTTGCGGGCCGCCGCGCCGAGCTGCTCGACGAAGGACAGCATCGCCTCGTCGGCCCAGTGCATGTCCTCGAAGACGAGCACCGTGGGACCGGTCGCGGCCAGGGTGAGCAGGAAGCGCCGCCACGCCGCCTCGGTCTCGGCCGAGGTGAGCCGTTCGCCGGAGACGCCGACGAGCGGGCCCAGCGCCTCGGCCAGCCGTACCGCGTGCGGGTCGGCGAGGTGGCCCAGTCGCTCGCGCAACCGGTCCCGGATGGTGGCCGGGTCGTCGGCGCCGGTCAGCCCGGCCCAGCTCCGGACGATGTCGGCCAGCGCCGCGTAGGTGACGTTCTCGCCGAACGGAGGGCACTGGCCGGTCAGCCAGGTGACCCGGGTGCCGGGCAGGCTGGCGGCGTGCCGGGCCAGCTCGCGCAGCAGCCGGCTCTTGCCCACCCCGGCCGGGCCGAAGACGGTGAGCAGCTGCGAGGTGCGCTCGGTCAGCGTGCGGTGCAACGCGCTGACCAGCAGGCCCCGCTCGTGGTCCCGGTCGACCATCGGGGTCAGCTCGGCGGTCTGCCCGTCGCGCCGGGGCCGCGCCCGTACGGCCAGCCAGATCCGGCTCACCGACGACCGGCCGCGCAACGTCACCGGTGGCTGGTCGTCGTACTCCATCTCGCGCCGGGTGGCCGCCCAGGTGCTCTCGTCGACCACCACGCCGCCGACCGGGGCGAGCCCCTGCAACCGGCTGGCGGTGTTCACCACGTCGCCGGTGACGAACGCCTGGCCGCCGTCGCGCGCCGCGGCCAGGTCGACCAGGGCCTCGCCGGTGGCGATGCCGACCCGGAACCCGAGCGGCGGATGCGGTCCGGCCGGCTGCCGGGCCAGGCTGCGTTGCAGCTCCAGCCCGGCGCGTACGCAGCGCAGCGCGTCGTTGTCGGTGGCCACCGGCGCGCCGAACAACGCCATGACCGCGTCGCCGATGTACTTCTCCACCACGCCGCCGTACTGGTGCACCAGCCGGCGCACCGTGGCGAAGTAGACCTGTTGCAGGCTGCGGGCCTGTTCCGGGTCGGCCCGCTCGGCGTATGTCGTGAAGTCGACGATGTCGATGAAGAGCACGCTGACCTGGCGGCGGTCCTCCTGCACAGTGACCGCGTGGTCGCGCAGCGGCTGACCGCAGTTGGTGCAGAAGTTGGCGCCGGTGTCGTTGGCGTGGCCGCAGCCTGGGCAGGCCGCGGCCAGCGGACGGCCGCACCCACCGCAGAAACGGTCGTCCGGCCCGGCGGTCCGGGCGCAGTGTCCACAGGTGAGGTCGATGTCCGGCTCCGTACGCGTGAGGTCCCCAGTGTCCCGCGCGGCCGCGCAGTCGGGTACCCGACGGGTCGGCGGGACGTCACGGCTGTTCGGCCGGGTCTAGTCTCCCCTAGCAGGAAGTCCCGTCGACAGGGAGATTGCCGTGCACGTCCGGCTGTCCGCCTCATGGACCGATCCACGGGGGACGGTGTGGGCCGTCGGTGACACGGTCGACGTGGACGCTGTCACCCTCGCCGAACTGGAGGAAAAAGGCATGGTGGAGCAGCCCGCGGGTAGCGGATCGACCGAGACCACGACCACCACGACGACCCCGCCGAAGAAGACCGACCCGTCGAAGATCGGCCCGGGGCCGAGCTCGCCCCCGGCCGACACCACGAACGACTGACCGGGCGTACGACTAACGGGCGTACGACGAACGCGGCGGGGGCCGGCGGGACGACCGCCGGCCCCCGCCGTCGTCGTGTCAGCGGTCGTTCATGCCGGCCCGGCGGCGCAGCGCCGCCACGTCGGTGACCACGATGCGGCGTCCCTCGGTCCGCAGCCAGCCCCGGCTGGCGAACGAGCCGATGGCCTGGTTGATGCTCTGCCGGGAACCGCCGGCCATCTCGGCGAGCTGGCTCTGGTTCAGCTCGATCGTGATCATCGGGGCCTGGCTCTCGCCGGCCAGCCGGACCAGCGTCTTGGCCACCCGGCCGGGCAGGTCGAGGAAGACGTGGTCGGCGTTCTGCTCGGTGAGCCGGCGGATCAGCTGGCCCAACGAGCGCATCACCGCGTCCAGGATGCGCGGGTTGGAGTGCACCAGCTCCATGAACGCGGGCCGCGACAGCGCGAGCGCGGCGCAGTCCTCGATCGCCTCGGCCGACGCCGAGCGGGTGGAGGCGTCCAACAGGGACACCTCGCCGAGCACGTCCGGGGGTCGGATCACCGACAGCACCGCGCGCTCGCCGGTCGGGGCGGTGCGGAACACCGCCACCGCGCCGCGGCGCAGCACGATCAGCGACTCGCCGGGGTCGTTCTCGACGAAGAGCAGCTGGCCCTTGCGGTAGGTGCGCGGTACGGCCGCGGCGATGACACGCTGCCGCACCCCCGGCTCAAGCCCGGCGAACATCTCCACACCCGTGAGCGCGTCACCCGGCTCCGGCAGGCGAGACTCCACGGCTCAACCCCTCCCCGGTCAGAAGTCACGACTCGCACACCGGGTGAAGCTGTCAGTCCCGGTACGAGGCAGCTCAACCGGTTCGGCGCCCGACGGCGGTACACATCAGATCATGACGCTCTCGTCGCGTGCTGTACACCCCCGGAAACACTTCCGTGACCATGCCCGGCCGCCGACGGCACGCCCGCCGACCTCGGCGGACGCCCCGGCGACCGGCGCGTGCCGGTGATGGGTGAGGATGGGGGCGATGGTCTACCGCTATTTCTACGACTGCGAATTCATCGAGGACGGCCGCATCGTCGACCTGGTGTCGATCGGCGTCGTCGACGAGTACGGCCGCGAGTTCTACGCGGTCTCCACCGAGTTCGACGACTCCCGGGCGGTGCCCTGGGTGCGGCGCAACGTGCTGGACAAGCTCCCGTCGCCGGCCGACCGGGCCTGGCGCTCCCGCGCGCGCATCCGCGACGACCTGCACGAGTTCCTGCTGGAGCCGGTGCGGGACCGGCCGGGCGAGCAGCTGGAGCTGTGGGCCTGGTACGCCGCCTACGACCACGTCGTGCTGGCCCAGCTCTGGGGCGCGATGCCGGCGCTGCCGCGGGAGATCCCCCGCTTCACCAAGGAGCTGCGTCAGCTCTGGGACGACCTGGGGCGCCCCCGGCTGCCGGACGCCGAGGCCGACCGGCACGACGCGCTGGTCGACGCCCGGCACAACCTGGCGCGGTGGCGGGCGATGACGGCGCGGGAGGTTTGACCGGTTCCGCCCAGGGCACGGGAGCGGCATCTGCGCCGATCCGAGACAGGAGTGCCCCATGAGCAATGAGCCGACCAACGCCGCGGACGCCCGCCGCCGGGTCACCGAGCTGATCCGGGACGCCCGGATCTGCCTGCTCACCACCACCGGCGTGGACGGGCGTCTGGTCAGCCGTCCGATGGGGTTGCAGGAGGCGGACTTCGAGGGCGACCTGTGGTTCTTCGCGTACGCCGACTCGGCGAAGGTCCGGCAGATCCGGGTGAACCCGCAGGTGAACGTCGGTTTCTCCGACCAGCGTCACCACGCCTGGGTGTCGGTGGCCGGCACCGCCACCGAGGAGTGGGACGCCGGCCGGGCGAAGGAGCTGTGGAGCCCGCTGCTCAAGGCGTGGTTCCCGGACGGGCTGGACACGCCCGGGATCACCTTGATCAAGGTGCACGCCGGGTCGGCGGAGTACTGGGACTCGCCCGGCAGCACCGTGGTCAACCTGCTCGGCTTCGCCAAGGCGGCGGTGACCGGCAAGCCGCCGAAGGCGGGGGAGAACCACGAGGTCGGCTACTGACGGGTAGCCCGTCCGCCGTCCGGAACGGCCCGGGGTGCGGTGCCGGCGTACACCTGCGCCGACTACAGTGCGCAGTGACGGCCCGCCCCGGGCCGGCAACGGCGCCGATGGTCTGATCTGACACATATCCTGGGGCTTATCCGGGCTTCACCTGATGCTCCAGGAGGATGAGCAGATCATGCGTATCGGCGTGCTCACCGGCGGCGGCGACTGCCCAGGTCTCAACGCGGTGATTCGGGCGGTGGTCCGCAAGGGCGTCGCCACCTACGGTCACGAGTTCGTGGGCTTCCGCGACGGCTGGAAGGGCCCGCTCGAGGGCCTGACCAAGCCGCTCGGCATCGCCGAGGTGCGCGGCATCCTGCCCCGCGGCGGCACCATCCTCGGCTCGTCCCGCACCAACCCGTTCAAGATCGAGAACGGCGTGGAGCGGATCAAGGACAACCTCGCCGCCCAGGGCGTGGACGCGCTGATCGCGATCGGCGGCGAGGACACGCTCGGCGTCGCGACCAAGCTGCACGAGCTGGGCGTCAACGTCATCGGCGTGCCGAAGACGATCGACAACGACCTCGGTGCGACCGACTACACGTTCGGCTTCGACACCGCCGTCAACATCGCCATGGAGGCGATCGACCGGCTGCACACCACGGCGGAGAGCCACCACCGCACGCTCGTGGTCGAGGTCATGGGCCGGCACGCCGGCTGGATCGCCCTGCACGCCGGTCTCGCCGGTGGCGCCAACGTGATCCTGCTGCCGGAGCGGCAGTTCGACGTCGAGCAGGTCGCCGGCTACGTCGAGAAGCGCTTCCAGCACCAGTACGCCCCGATCGTCGTGGTCGCCGAGGGCGCCCAGCCGCTGGACGGCCAGACGGTGCTGCACAACCAGGAGCTGGACGCGTTCGGTCACGTCCGTCTCGGCGGCATCGGCCAGTGGCTGGCCGAGCAGCTGGAGGCGAAGACCGGCAAGGAGGCCCGCACCGTGGTGCTCGGCCACATCCAGCGCGGCGGCACGCCGACCGCGTTCGACCGGGTGCTGGCCACCCGGCTCGGCCTGCACGCGATCGACGCCGCGCACGAGGGCGACTGGGGCAAGATGGTCGCGATGCAGAGCACGGACATCGTCCGCGTCCCGCTCGCCGACGCCACCCGCGAGCTGAAGACCGTGCCGCTGGAGCGGTACGCCGAGGCCGAGGTCTTCTTCGGCAGCTGATGTGTAAGGAGGGGCCCCCGCTTAACGCCTCGTGCATAGCAGGGGCCCCCTTTTAACAGTCGGAGAAGGGGGCACGGGTGGGCGGGCACACGGTCGCGGTGATCGGCGCCGGCAAGATCGGTGAGCTGATGCTCTCCGGGCTGCTGCGTTCCGGCTGGCCGGTGGAGCGGCTGCTCGCCACCGCGCGGCGGCCGGCGCGGGCGCGGGAACTGGCCGACCGTTACGGCGTACGGGTGGTGGACAACCTCGCCGCCGTGACCGAGGCCGAGGTGCTGGCCGTGTCGGTCAAGCCGCAGGACGCCGCCGCGCTGCTGGACGAGATCGGCCCGAAGGTGCCGGCCGACAAGCTGGTCATCTCTCTCTGCGCCGGCCTGCCGACCGCCTTCTTCAACCGCCGGCTGCCCGAGGGCACCCCTGTGGTCCGGGTCATGACGAACACCCCGGCGCTCGTCGACGAGGCGATGAGCGCGATCTCGGCGGGCGCGTACGCCACCGGCGAGCACCTGGCCCTGGCCGAGGAGATGTTCTCCCCGCTCGGCGCCACCGTCCGGGTGCCCGAGTCGCAGCAGGACGCGGTCACCGCGCTGTCCGGCTCCGGCCCGGCCTACTTCTACCTCCTGGTCGAGGCGATGATCGACGCGGGCATCCTGCTCGGCCTGCCGCGCCAGGTGGCGCACGAGCTGATCGTGCAGACCGCGATCGGCTCGGCGGTGATGCTGCGCGATTCCGGCGAGCACCCGGTGAAGCTGCGCGAGGCGGTCACCTCGCCCGCGGGCACCACCATCTCGGCGATCCGCGAGCTGGAGAACCACGGCGTACGCGCGGCCATGCTGGCGGCGCTGGAGGCGGCCCGGGACCGGGCGCGGGAACTCGCCGCCCAGGCCGACTGACGCCCAGGCGGACTGACGCTCAGCCGGGCCGCGACGCCGGTCCTGGTCGCCGGTGCCGGCGCAGCAGCAGGATCAGCACGGCCAGCGCGAGCGTCCCCCACAGCGGCACCCAGCGGGGCCGGTGCTGGGCGAGTGTGCCGACCGCGCCGCCGACGCTGTAGCTGACCAGGGCGAGCAGTCCGAGCAGGGTGCCCCGCCGGGCCCGGCCCCGGCCCGCGGTGGGGCCGAGCAGCCAGCGGGCGGCCCGCTCACCGGTCTTCGTCGTGGTGTCCGACTGGTACGTGATCGGCGTCGCGATGCCCGCGGTCCGGCTCGCCAGGGTGGTGAGGCTGCCCATGGCTACCGCGCCCGCGGCGGCGAGCAGCACCCGGGACGCCGTGCCGTGCCGGCCGTACGCGAGCACCAGGTTGAGCACCGCCCAGACGATCATGGCGGCCTCGGTGACCGCGATGTCGACGAGCGGCGCCACCGTCGGCCGGGTTCGGCGGCGGAGCAGATTCACCAGCCCGGCGGCGGTGGCGAACGCGACGATCGAGGCCGCCGAGACCGGCCACGTGGGATGCCCGCCGGCCGGCCCCATGCCGAGGAAGATGGCGTTGCCGGACTGGTTGGCGACGAACGCGCCGTACCGCAGGAACGCGAAGGCGTCCAGCGCGCCGGCGGTGACGACGGCGAGCACGAGCGCTGCGAGCGGGTGCCGGAACTCGCGGTAGGAGTCCGCGGGGCCGTACGGCGCCGACCGGTTCACCCTTCCCCCGTCCGTGTGCAGGAGCGACCCCGGCAGCGTCATCGTTTCGCTGTCGGACCGCTGCGGCGAACCTACTATATGTCGCATATGTAGGTTTTCGGCCGTTTCGGTGGGCGGTCGCCGGCGGACGGGGTGACATGGCGGCGAGCGGACGCGCGGCCGGCCGGCCGCCCCGCCACAACCTCGTGGCGATCGTGTCGATCGTCGTCCTGTCCGGCGCGTTCTTCGGCTACAACCAGGGCGTCATCAGCGGCGCGCTGCACGACATCCGGCACACGTTCGACGTGGACACCTTCGAGGTGGAGGTGGCGGCGAGCTGGGTGACACTCGGCGCGCTGGCGGGCGCGCTCGCCGGTGGTCACCTCGCCGACCGGATCGGCCGGCGGGGCGCGCTGTGGGTCGCCGCCGGGGCGTACGTCGTCGGCACGATCGTGCAGGCCGCGGCGCCGACCATCGGCGCCCTGCTCGGCGCGCGGCTGCTGCTCGGCGTGGGCATCGGCGTGGCCTCGGTCGCCGGGCCGATGTTCGCGGCCGAGGCGGCGCCGGAACGGATCCGCGGCGGCCTGCTCGCGGTCTACCAGTTCTCGACCACCTTCGCGATCTTCATCGGCTACCTGGCGGACGAGCTGTTCACCGGCGGCGAGTCGTGGCGCTACCTGCTCGGCGCGGCGGTCGTGCTGGGCGTGGCGCTGATCCTGGTGACAGTGGTGGTGCCGGACTCGGCGGTCTGGTACCTCAAGCGGGGCGACCGGCGCCGCGCCCGGGAGTCGCTGCGCCGCACCGTTCCCGAGCAGCGGGTGGAGCAGCGCCTCGGCGAGATCGAGAAGAGTCTGCACGGCCGCACGGCGAGCTGGCGGGAGCTGCTGTCGCCGCAGTGGCGGCGTCCGCTCGCGCTCGGCGTCGGGCTGGCGCTGTTCCAGCAGACGACAGGGATCAACGGCATCATCTACTACGCCGACTCGATCTTCTCGGCGGCCGGATTCCGTACCCCGGAGGCACAGCTCTCCGCGACCACCTGGGCGATCGGCGCGGTGGACGCGGCGTTCGCGCTCGTCGCGGTGGGCCTGCTCGACCGCGTCGGCCGCCGGCCGCTGCTGCTGGTCGGCCTGGCCGGGATGGCGGTCTCGCTCGCCGTGGTGAGCGTCAGCTTCCTGGGCGCGGGCACCGGGCGCGGCGACGGCCGGATCACCACCTCGGGCCTTTTCCTGCTGGTCGGAGTGGTCTTCTTCGTCGCGTTCTACGCGGTGTCGATCGGGCCGGGCGCGTGGACCGTGATCAACGAGATCTATCCCGGTCCGATCCGCGGCCGGTGCGTGGCGATCGCGTCCGCGACCCACTGGGGCACCGAGTACCTGATCACGCAGTTCTTCCTGAGCCTGCTCGACGCGCTGGGCCGGTCGGGCGTGTTCGCGCTCTTCGCCGGGCTGTGCGTGCTCGGCTTCCTGTTCGTCCGGCGCTACCTGCCGGAGACCAAGGGCCGGACGCTGGAGCAGATCCAGCAGATGTGGGTCGCCGACTACCACCGGCGCGAGCGGGCCCACACCGGTTCCTGAAATCTCCCTGAACGGGCTGCGGGCGGACCAAACCGCTCTTACCGTGACGAAATAGCTGAAACCGTACATAAGGTGCGGACGAAGGGATCGCGAAGTGCATCTCACGCCGAAGGAATTCGACAAGCTGACGATCCACTCGTTGGCGATGGTGGCAAACGCCCGCAAGGCGCGCGGGGTCAAGCTCAACCACCCCGAGGCGGTGGCGGTCATCTGCGCCGCGGCGCTCGAAGGCGCGCGCGAGGGCAAGACCGTCGAGGAGGTCATGAACGACGCGAGCCACGTGCTCACGGCCGACGACGTGATCCCCGGCGTGGCGGACATGATCCCGATGCTCCAGGTCGAGGCGGTCTTCACCGACGGGTCACGGTTGATCACCGTCCACTCACCCATCCAGTAGAGCAGCGACCGGAGGCCACGGTCTCCGGCAGAGCGGGGGCGACATGGCGAAGCAACACCCGGGACCGAACTCCAAGCACCTTCGGCCCATCGGCGGCTACAAGCTCAGCGACCAACCTCTGGAACTCAACGCCGGGCGGCCGGTGACCGAGGTGGTCGTGCACAACACCGGTGACCGGCCCATCCAGGTCGGCTCCCACTTCCACTTCTTCGAGGCCAACCGCTTCCTGGAGTTCGACCGTCCGTCGGCGTTCGGCAAGCGGTTGAACATCCCGGCCACGACCTCGATCCGGTTCGAGCCAGGCGACCGCAAGACCGTCCAGCTCGTCCCGTACGGCGGCTCCCAGCGGGTGTACGGCTTCAACGGCCTGGTCCAGGGCTGGACCGGCGACGGGCCGATCCCCGGCTACCGGCCGGACCGGGCCGAGGCGCTCCACCAGGCCCAGACGCGTGGCTTCAAGACCACGTCGCAGCAGCAGGACCAGGGCAAGGGCCAGAGCAAGGGCCAGAGCAAGGGTCAGGGCAAGGGCCAGGACAAGAGCGGCAAGGGCGACAGGTAGCCCGGCAATCCTTCGACGTGCCAGAGCTGGAGCGACAACGCATGAGTCAGATCTCACGGCAGGAATATGCCGGAATGTACGGCCCGACCACGGGCGACCAGATCCGTCTGGGTGACACCGACCTCTACATCGAGATCGAGAAGGACCTGCGGGTCCTCGGCGACGAGGTCATGTACGGCGGTGGCAAGACCCTGCGCGACGGCATGGGCAGTGCCAGCCAGGCCACGAGCGCCGAGGGCGTGGTGGACCTGGTGATCACCAACGTGACCGTCGTGGACGCGCTGCTCGGCGTGGTCAAGGCGGACGTGGGGATCAAGGACGGCAGGATCGCCGGGATCGGCAAGGCCGGCAACCCCAACATCATGGACGGGGTGACCCCGGGCCTGGTGACCGGTCCGGGCACCGACGCGATCTCCGGTGAGCACCTGATCCTGACCGCCGGCGGCATCGACGCGCACGTCCACCTGGTCACCCCGCAGCAGGTGTACGCCGCGCTCAGCAACGGCGTCACCACCCTCTGGGGCGGCGGCACCGGACCGACCGACAGCACCAACGGCGTCACCATCACGCCCGGTCCCTGGAACATCCACAACATGATGCGGTCGTTCGAGAACCTGCCGATCAACATCGGCCTGCTGGGCAAGGGCAACAGCAGTGGCCGGGCGCCGCTCGTCGAGCAGATCATGGCCGGGGTGCCCAGCTTCAAGATCCACGAGGACTGGGGTGCGCCGCCCGCGGTGATCCGGTCCTGCCTGGCCGTCGCCGACGAGTACGACGTCCAGATCAGCATCCACACCGACACGCTCAACGAGAGCGGCTACATCGAGGACAGCATCGCCGCCTTCGAGGGCCGGACCATCCACACCTTCCACACCGAGGGTGCCGGCGGCGGGCACGCGCCGGACATCATCAAGGTCGCCGGCCAGATGAACGTGCTGCCCGCCTCGACCACGCCGACGGTGCCGTACGGCATCAACAGCCAGTCCGAGCTGTACGACATGATCATGGTCTGCCACAACTTCAACCCGAAGGTGCCCTCGGACGTCGCCTTCGTGGAGAGCCGGATCCGCACCGAGACCATCGCCGCCGAGGACGTGCTCCTCGACGAGGGCGTCATCTCGATGATGCAGAGCGACTCGCAGGCCATGGGCCGGGTGGGGGAGACCTGGCTGCGCACCGTCCAGCTCGCCGGGCAGATGAAGAACGTCCGCGGCAAGCTGGCCGAGGACTCCGACGCCAACGACAACTTCCGCGTCCTGCGCTACGTCGCCAAGATGACCATCAACCCGGCGATCACCCAGGGCGTCTCGCACGTCATCGGCTCGGTCAGCCCGGGCAAGCTCGCCGACCTGGTGCTCTGGGAGCCCGCGTTCTTCGGCACGAAGCCGAAGATGGTGCTCAAGGGCGGCATGATCGCCTGGTCGATCATGGGCGACCCGAACGCGTCGCTGCCCACCCCGCAGCCGGTCTACTACCGGCCCATGTTCGGCGCCACCGGCTCCCAGGTCGCCAAGAACTGCGTGACGTTCGTGTCCCGGGCCGCGCACGAGGCGGGCGTGGCCGAACAGCTGGGTCTGCAACGGCAGGTCATGCCGGTCTACGGCTGCCGCAACCTGACCAAGCGCGACATGGTGCGCAACGACCGTACGCCGAAGCTCGAAGTCGACCCGGAGACCTTCGCCGTGAAGATGGACGGCGTGCACGCGACAGTGCCGGCGGCCAAGAACCTCCCCCTCAGCCAGCTCTACTTCTTCAGCTGACCCGGCGCGGCGCCCGCTCCCGGCCGGGCCGGTGGCGGGGTCGCGTGAAAGGAGAACACATGCTCGTCGAAACGGTACTCGGCAACGTGAACGAGCCGGCCTGGACCGAGCGGCTCCGGGAGGCCAAGGTCGACGACCTGGTCCTCGACCAGTGGGACGCCCAGAAGAGCCGGCTGCGCCGGACCACAAGCCTCGGCACCGAACTGGCGCTGTCCCTGGCCCGCGGCGTACGGCTGCGCGACGGCGACGTGCTGGCCTGGGACGACGCCACCGCGACCGCGGTGGTGGCCCGGATCGCGCTCGGCGAGGTCATGGTCGTGCACCTCGACACGCTGCACGGGGAGTCCCTGGACATGGTGATCCGCTCGGCCGTCGAACTGGGCCACGCGATCGGCAACCAGCACTGGCCGGCGGTGGTGAAGGGCACCAAGATGTACGTCCCGCTGACTGTGGACCGCAAGGTCATGGACTCGGTGATGCGGACCCACGCGTTCACCGGTCTCACCCACGAGTTCATCCCCGGCACCGAGATCATCGCGTACCTGGCCCCGCACGAGTCGCGGCGCCTGTTCGGCGGGGCCGACTCGACCCCGCACACACACCTGCCCGCCGACCTGAACTGAGGGGCCGGGGTGTCCACGGTGACCGAGGCACTGAAACTGCTCCAGTTCGGCGACTCGGTCTTCCCGGTCGGCGCCTTCTCCTTCTCCAACGGGCTGGAGACGGCGGTCGAGCAGGGCGCGGTGCACGACCGGACCACGTTGCAGGAGTTCGTGCGTACCGTCACGCGCGCCGCCGCCACCGGCGACGGGGTGGCGCTGCTCGTGGCGCACCGCGCCGCCCGCGCCGGTGACCTCGACCGGATCCGGGCGGCCGACGAGGCCGTACACCTGCGCAAGATCAACGAGGAGACGCGGACGATGACCGTCCGCATGGGGCGCAAGCTGGCCGAGGCCGCCGAACGGGTGGTGGGGGAGTCCCTGCTGCGCAAGCGCGTCGCGGAGAGCGGCGGCGGCGTCCCGGTCACCTACCCGGTCGCGCTCGGCGTGCTCTTCGCCGAACTCGGCGTGGGCGAGGCGGACGCGTTCGCCGCCCACCAGTACGGCGCGGCCTCCATGGTGCTCGGCGCGGCGGTCCGGCTCATGCGGGTGGACCACCTCGACACCCAGTCGATCCTCTTCGCGGTCAACGAGCGGGTCGGCGAGGACTACGAGGAGGTGCGCACCGCCGGGCTCGACGACATGCAGAGCTTCGCGCCGCACCTCGACGTGCTGGCCGGCGCGCACCAGCACGCACACGTACGGATGTTCATGAGCTGAGCGCTCACCCACCTGAAGGGCTTTCGGAAATGAAATCAGCGAGTCGGATCGGCGTCGGCGGCCCGGTGGGCAGCGGCAAGACGGCCATCATCGAGGCCGTCGTGCCCCGCCTGGTCGAGCAGGGCCTGCGCATCCTGGTCATCACCAACGACGTGGTCACCACCGAGGACGCCAAGCACGTCCGCCGCGCCCTGACCGGCGTGCTGGTGGAGGAACGCATCGTCGGCGTGGAGACCGGCGCCTGCCCGCACACCGCCGTTCGCGAGGACCCCAGCATGAACCTCGCCGCGGTCGAGGACATGGAGGCGCGGTTCCCGGACAGCGACGTCGTGCTCATCGAGAGCGGCGGCGACAACCTCACGCTCACCTTCAGCCCCGCGCTGGTCGACTACTTCATCTACGTGATCGACGTGGCGGCCGGCGACAAGATCCCGCGCAAGAACGGCCCGGGTATCTCCAAGTCCGACATCCTCGTGATCAACAAGACCGACCTGGCCCCGTACGTCGACGCCGACCTGGACGTGATGGCCCGCGACGCCGAGCTGATGCGCGGCGGCAAGCCGTTCGTCTTCACCAACTGCAAGACCGGCGAGGGCATCGACGACCTGGTGGACCTGGTCCGCCGCAACGCGCTCTTCGACGCCGAAGTCCTCGCATGACCACTCTGGACTCCGTCCGGGAACTCGCGCCGTACCAGGACCAGCCGGCGCAGCTGCCGGCTGCCGCGAACGGCAAGGTGGGCATCCTCCGGCTGGGGTTCGAGCGGCGCGAGGACCGGACCATCATGCGCGACGTCTTCCGGCAGTCCCCGCTGCTGGTGCAGCGCGCGCTGTACTGGGACGAGGAGATGCCGGGCCTGCCCTGTGTCATGATCCTCACCACCTCCGGCGGCGTGCTCCAGGGCGACCGGCTGCGGATGGACGTCGACCTGGGGCCGGGCGCGCAGGCGCACCTGGTCACCCAGGCCGCCACCAAGATCCAGGAGATGGACGCCAACTACGGCACCCAGGCCCAGAGCTTCACCCTGGCCGACGACGCCTACCTGGAGTTCCTGCCCGAGCCGGTGATCCCGTTCCGGCGCAGCCGGTTCGTCTCCGACACCGTGGTCCGGCTGCCGGAGACCGCCACCATGCTGTACGCCGAGGTGCTCCAGCCCGGCCGCAAGTACTACCGCGACGGCGAGATCTTCGCGTACGACCTGTTCTCCACCACCCTGCGGGCGCAGCGGCCCGACGGACGGCCGCTGTTCGTCGAGAAGTTCGTCATCACGCCCGGCCGGTTCCCGGTGTCGCGGATCGGGATGATGGACCGCTTCCACGTCTTCGGCAACGTCGTGCTGCTCACCGACCCGGACCGGGCGGCCCGGGTCTTCGAGCGGACCGCGACACCGGTGTGGGACGAGCAGACACCGCTGGCCACCGCGGTCAGCCGGCTGCCGAACGACGCCGGCCTGGTGTTCAAGGTGCTCGGTCAGGAGACCGAACCGGTCCGCGCCGCGGTACGCGCGTTCTGCACTGCCGCCCGCGAAGAGGTGACCGGCTGCACCTTCCCGCCGGTCTTCAGCTGGCGTTGAGGCGAGGAGGGCAGCGACATGGCCGACATCGGACGAGGCTGGCGCCAGCTGGCCGACCGGAACCCGCTGGTCCGGTTCGTCGACGCCGGCCTGCGCGGCGCCGCGCAGGTGGTGCTCCAGAACAACCCGCTCAGCGGCCTGCTCATCCTGATCGCGCTCGCCTGGGGCGCGTTCGAGAACGGGACGCCCCGCGTGTTCGGCGGCGGCGTGCTCGGCCTGGTCGTGGGCACCGCGACCGCGCTGGCGCTGCGGGTCGACATGTCCAGCTGGCGCAAGGGCCTGTTCGGCTTCAGCCCGCTGCTGACCGGGCTCGCGGTGCCCACGTTCCTCGATCAGCGCCCGCTGATGTGGCTCTACCTCGTGCTCGGCGCGATCGGCACGGTGGTGGTCACGCTCGCCCTCAACGCCGTCTTCAAACGCTGGAACCTGACCGCCTACACGTTCCCGTTCGTGCTCACGACCTGGTTCCTGCTGATGGCGGCGTACCAGTTCGACAGGTTCACAGTGCTCACCAAGCTGACGCCGAAGTTCCCCGGTGAGGGATCGCTGACCGGCGGCACGTTCGACTGGGGCCTCATCCCCGTCTTCTTCAAGGGCGTGTCCCAGGTCTACCTGATCGAGAGCTGGGTCACCGGCCTGCTCATCCTCGTCGCCCTGCTGATCAACTCCCGGTGGTCGGCGCTGTTCGCGGTGATCGGCGCCGTCGGCGCGACACTGCTGGCGCTCTGGTTCGGCGCCGACGGCGCGTCCCTGGACAAGGGGCTGTTCGCCTTCAACGCGGTGCTGACCGCGATCGTGGTGGGCGCTGTGGCGAACCGCCCCGGCGCGCTGGTGACCGTCTACACGCTGTTCGGCATCGCGCTGACGCTGTTCGTGCAGATGGCGCTGACCACCATGCTCACGCCGCTCGGCATCCCGGTGCTGACCGGGCCGTTCAACATCGCGACCTGGCTGTTGCTGCTGCCGGACCGGCACTTCGCGCCGGTACCGAACCACGAACGGGTGAAGGACACCGTGCTGCACACCGTCCGCGACTCCGTCAACCTGCGATAGAAGGAGGGAAACCGTGTCCGCTCCGAACGCGGGTGACACCGCCTGGGTGCTCGTCTGCGCCGGCCTCGTCCTGTTCATGACGCCGGGGCTCGCCGCGTTCTACGGCGGCATGGTCCGCACCCGCAACGTGCTGGCGATGCTGCAGCAGAACATGATCGCGCTCGGCGTGGTCAGCCTGACCTGGGTGCTCGTCGGCTACACGATCGCCTTCGGCGACGACGCCGGCAGCGGGCTGTTCGGCAACCTGGAACTGTTCGGGCTCACCGACCTGAAGGTGCCGCCCGCACCCAACCTGCACGTGGTCGACGGCCGGATCACCATCCCGACGCTGGCGTTCGTGCTGTTCCAGATGATGTTCGCGGTGATCACACCCGCGCTCGTCACCGGCGCCACCGCGGGCCGGTTGAAGTTCGGCGGCTGGGTGCTGTTCCTCGCGGTCTGGTCGATAGTGGTCTACGCGCCGATCGCGCACTGGCTCTGGTACCCCGGCGGGTGGCTGGCGAAGTTCGGCACCCAGGACTGGGCCGGCGGGCTGGTCGTGCACGCCAGCGCCGGCGCCGCCGTCCTCGCCGTCCTGCTCGTCGTCGGCCGACGCCGGGACTGGCCGCACACCGCCGCGCCACCGAACTCGATCCCGCTGACCATCGTCGGCGCCGGCATCCTCTGGTTCGGCTGGTTCGGCTTCAACGGCGGCGACGGCCTCCAGGCCAACGGTCTCGCCGCCCAGGCCGTCCTCAACACGCACCTCGCCGCCGCCGCGGCGATGCTCGTCTGGCTGGCGCTGGAACGCGTCACCGACGGACACAGCACAGTCGTGGGCGCGGTCTCCGGCGCGGTCGCGGGCCTCGCCACGGTCACCCCGACCGCCGGGTACGTCAACGCGGCATCGGCCGTCGCGATCGGCGCGCTGGCCGGCCTGGTCTGCCACTTCGCGCTGAAGCTGAAGTACCTGCTGCGCCTCGACGACGCGCTCGACGTGCTCGCCGTGCACTTCGTCGGCGGCATGCTCGGCACGCTCCTGCTCGGCCTGTTCGGCAACCGCGGGGTCAACCCGCTCGGCGCCGACGGGCTGTTCCTCGGCGGCGGAGGCGGCCTGCTGTGGCGCCAGCTCGTCGGCGTGGTGAGCGTGGTCGCGTTCTCCTTCGTCCTGACCTGGCTGATCGCCGCCGGGGTGCAGGCGCTCATCGGCCTGCGTGTGCCGCCGGCCGATCAGGAACGCCTGGACCAGGCGCAGCAGGGCGCCGACGCGTACCACCTTGGTGGCGTGACCAGCCTGACCGCGCCGGGCGCGCCCCGGCGTCGTACCGCCGCGGCGCCGGCCGGCGAACCGTCCGTGCCACCCGGACAGCGGGTACGGGTGGTCACCGCGCTGCTGGAACCGGACCCGGCCGCGAACAGCGCCGACCTGCGCGACGCGCTGCTGCGCGCGGGCGCGATCTCGGTCATCGTCAGCGACGCCGCCGTGGCGACCACGACGCCGCAGGCGAGCCTGCTGCCGCGTGGCTACTGGCAGGACCAGCCGTTGTCGGCCCGGCTGCGCGTCACAGTGCTGGTGGGCGCGGACGGGGTGGGGGCGGTGCTGGATGAGCTGGACCGGATGGGGGCGCGCCGGAGCGACACGTTCGTGCAGGAGGCGGAACGCGTCCAACCCTGACAGGCGGGTGCCTGCCATCGATTCGAGTCTGGTAACCCGTCCCCTCACTCGGCAAGCACATCGAGACGTCTGATCCTTGAGTGTTGGGACGGGATGACGCAGGCTGTGCGTATGGGGCGACAGCATCTGCCGAACCTCGACCCGCCACCCGGATACGGCCCTCGCCGTGCGCTGGGATCGGACGGCTCGTGGTAACGAGCAATGGCCACGTCGACAGGTCAAGCCGTCGAGTCCCGCGGCGGGACATGATCATCCGCCCATTCCCCGTCTTGGCGGCGGACCAACAGCCTGAGGCCGTCCTGGATCGCTTGCGTGGGTGGGCGGAGGGGCAGGCCGAGGACGCGGTTGCCTGGTACCTGCGCGACAAGGCGGTGCGCCGCAGGATTTCTCGCCTGCTGCGCGGCTGCGCCATCCTGCTGGGGATCGCCGGCGGAGTCGTACCCCTGGTTAGCGCGGCGAGCGCTGGGAGCGGCGCCAGCTGGGGATATGTCCTGCTCGCCATGGCCGGTGGCTGTCTGGCCTTCGATCACTTCTTCGGCCTGTCCTCGGCCTGGATGCGCGACATCGCTACCGCGCAGGCGCTTCAGCGGGCGCTCACCGAGTTCCGGCTGGACTGGGCGACCACGGAACTGCGCACCTCAGCCACTGAGGAAGCGGTGCTACGGCGGCGCGAGGAACTGATCCGCGTGCTCGTGCTGCGGACGGCCGAGTTGGTCGAGGCGGAGACCGGGGAGTGGCTGAGTGAGTTCCGGAGCAACATCGGCGACCTGAACCGGCGGAACGGATGGTCGCCCGCAACGGGTCACCCCTCTGTCGGAGCGGGTCAATCGGCCGGCCCTGACGGCAAGCAGGCCGATATCACTTGAGGCCGCCTCGGTTGCGATGCTGCACGGAAGGTGTAGTGCTCGCGTAACTCGTGAAATGCGTCAAGCGTTACGTCCGGCTCGTATTGCGGCGGATCATCGCTCTTGGCTTCTGCTGCGGTGACGGCCGCGGGGTCCCAATGGGACAGCGCGACCAAGCCGCGCCAGAGGTCGGAATCGTGGTGGGTGCCGTAGCGGGCCCAGGCGGCGAGCATCCCCGCTCGCTTGGCCATTGCCACGTCCTTGCTCAAGCTGTCGCCCACGTACAGACAGCGGGCGGCTGGAACGCCTAGCTGCTCGGCGATCTGACGGGCGATCTCCGGATTGGGCTTGCGTGCCGTCGGTGGCAGTACCCGAACCTCGATTGCGGCCGGAACAGACCGTCGATCGGCGCCCAAAGGGTGAGGCGGCCCGACGAACCGGGGCGCGTAGATCGCCTCCAACATCGCGTCCAACCCGAGCGACCTCGCTCGACTGCTGATGTTCACGTCCTTGGCCTCGGTGTGCCCCACAACGTGACAACCTGTGGCCTTGATGGTCTGGAGCGTGCTCTCCACGTCCGGGTAGAGGTGGAGGTGGCGTCGCCGGACCTCGTTGAAGGCGGCGAAGGCCGGAAGCAGGTGCTCGTGTCGTGCTCGTTGGCTCATCCCGGGCAGGCGTCGCTCGACGGCCGAGGTCTCGAGCAGCGCGAAGGGGTGCTCGGTATTGCCGTGGTTGCGGTGCACGGCCTGGAGGTCGCTCCGCAACTCGTCCTCGGACACGTCGAGGATCTCGGCGGCCACGGCCACCATCGCCCGCACTGCGGGCACAAAGTACGCCACCCAGTCGTACAGCGTGTTGTCCATGTCGAGGATGAGGGCGTGCACGACCGGGCGCCTGGTGGTCATGGGGAAACGACCTTCCAGGGAGCAATCTCGAGTCGGCCGTCTGCCCCGGTTACCAGCGGGGCCCGCCAGGTCATGAAGCGCTCGAATGAGCCCTGCTGTTGACTCCGGTACATTTCCAACTCCACGACGGGACCCGCCATCCGGATCAGGTTGAAGAAGTTACGCCGCCCGTCTGACGATCTCGAGCCGCTGCTCCCACCACCGACGATGTTGAAGCGTCCCAGGTCCCAGCGTTCGTTGCTGTATTCGGGGAGATGGTACGCCTCGGTACGCCAGACGAACGCGCGGTGTTTGTGCCCGTGCACCGCGAGGTGCACCCCGTCACGGGCGGCCAGGCGCTGGATCCTGGGTGCGTCGATGGCGATCCCGAAACCGGTCGCGTACTCGTCGGGCGATTCGAGGTCCTCGGTCAGCGCGAGATGATGATGCAGCGCGAGCACGCGCAGGGCTGATCCAGGGTTCGACCAGGCGAGCGCGCTGGTCACCTCGCGGTACGCGGACTCCTGCACCCGGCCCATGCCCGCCAGGAACGACTGCCCCTGTTCCAGTGAGCTGGAGTTGACCGCGGCGATGTCGACAAGGTTGCCGCCAGGGAAGATGAAACGGCGAGCCATCGAGAGGTGGGGCGAGGCCGGGTATCCGTAGAGCGCTCGAAAGAACTCCCGGTAGTTGGCCGTTGCCGCCGCCGGAGCCACCTCGACCGGTGCTCCATATTCGTACGAGTCACCGCGGGTCCAGGCGATGTCGTGATTGCCGGGTATGACGACGAGGTGCTCCATGCCCAGCCCGAGCAGCCCATTGGTGAGCTTGAAGAGGCCAGCCCGCGCCGCCGCGAACTCGTCGCGGTGGGCGACATAGGTGAGATCGCCTGTGACGAGGACCGCTCCGACCGGCCGCTGGTCACGAGCCAGGGCATCGGAGATCGCGTCGACCATGGTCGGGCGGGTAGCGCCGTCCTCGGTCTCCAGCCGCCACTGATGCTCCGACCGAAACCGCCCCGTCGCATAGTGCGGATCGGTGAGGTGCAGCAGCCACGGCCCCGGGCAGGCGATCGGCTCGGGAGACAGCGCGCCGTCCTGGCGTGGCGACGCGGTCAGGAACCGCTCGCTGGAGTCAGCCGGCTGGGCCGGCCGGATCTCCCAGATGGTGGTGTCCATCGCGCGCAGCTCGTCAGCGTCCAGGATCCGCTTACCCACCAGCCGCTCCAGTTGGCTCCGTGGATGATGGGGCAACGGCGGTGCGGAGGCGAAGGAGAACCTCCCGAAGAATTCCATCGGCTCCTCGGCCAGGGCCACCAGCCGTAGCCAGCCCCGGCTGTGCCGACTCGCCCGATAATAGGGTGGAACGCCGTCCCGTTCGGCGTCGGGCGGACTGAGCGAGGTGAAGGCCCCGAGTTCGTCCGGCTGCGGCAGGATCACGCGTTCGACGATGGCGGGATGAACGAGGCCCGTCCCGGAGTGGAACAGCCCGATCGGCACCCGACGTCCCTCCAGCGTCTCGCGTTCGAGCGCCTTCCACACCTCCAGCCGGCCGGGTTCGTTGGGTCGTTTCCACCAGCCCCACCAGCACCAACCACGCTCCCGCAGGACGGCGCGATGCTCGGGCAGGGTGTCGGCGACCAGGTCCCGGTACCGGAACAGGTACCGCGGGTCCGGGGTGCTGGAGCTGGGCGAACGATCGCTCATGCCAGTGAGCCTCCGACGACGGGCGAGGGGGGTCCGGGCAAGCCGATGGCCGATCCGGGAGGAACCATCTGTATACCCGAGCGCGACCATGCCCGATACCCGGCGCCGGTTTGCGGCGGTGACGCCCAGGCCCCGGCGTTTGACGACGTGCATCGAGGTGCGGCGTGTGCCGTGTGGAAGCTTCCCTCTGGACGGTCGTGCCGCATACTGGCCCGGTGTTCACTCTCGCCCAGGCGCGTCACCTGGTGGCCACGCTGCGGCCGCGCGTCGACGAGCTGATCCGGCTGCGGGCCGACCTGGCCGAGTTGCGGGTCGACCTGGCCGACCACGGCGTCAGCGCGCTCGGCGGGCTCGCCGAGGTGAAGGCGCTGGAGGCGCGGCTGCACGTGGTGGTGGACGAGTTCCACCAGCATGAGATCGCGGTCAAGGGGATCGCCCCGGTGCTGCTCGACTTCCCCGGTGAGCGCGACGGCCGGGCGGTGCTCTGGTGCTGGCTGGAGGGCGACACCGACATCCGGTGGTATCACCGGGTCGAGTGCGGTTTCGCCGGCCGCCGTCCGGTCTGAGTCGACCCGTCCGCGCCTGATCTGCGTCGATCTGCCCCCACTGGCGGAATCCTTCAGCCCGCTCCGCGAAACCGGCAACGATTTGTAGGCGTAAGTCGCTATGCGCGCCGGCCCGCAAATCGGTGATCTTCCATCCCCCGTGATCTTATTGATATCTATCTCTCACCACCACTTCACGCCTCCAGGAGTGCGACGTGCGGAGATCCCGTCTTGCCACCCTCGCCCTGACTCTGGCCGCCTCGGTCGGGGTCACTCTGTCTCTGGCCGCCCCCGCCCAGGCGGCCCCGTCCGACCGCTACGTCGCGCTCGGCGACTCGTACGCCTCCGGCGTCGGCGCCGACAGCTACACCTCCGAGAGCGGTAACTGTCTACGCAGCACGAACGCCTACCCGGCGCTCTACAACACCAACATCAAGCCCGCGTCGTACCGTTCGGTCGCCTGCTCCGGCGCCACCACGGCGGACGTCATCAACAGTCAGCTCTCCGCGCTCTCGTCGACCACCACGCTGGTCAGCGTCACTGTGGGCGGCAACGACGTCGGCTTCGCCAACATCATGAGCACCTGCGTGCTCCAGGGGGAGACCCAGTGCGTGGCGGCCGTGCAGTCCGCCATGAACGTGGCCCGTACCTCGATGCCGGGCCGGCTCGCCAACGTCTACAACGGCATCAAGAGCCGCTCGCCCTCGGCCCGCGTCGTGGTGGTTGGCTACCCGGTCTTCTACCAGCTCGGCACTCCCTGCGTCGGGCTCAGCGCGACGTCCCGGGCGAAGATCAACGAGGGCATCAACCTGCTCGACGACATCACCCGCACGGCCGCCGTCTCGGCCGGCTTCACCTTCGCCGACGTGCGCTCCATCTTCGTCGGCCACCAGCTGTGCAGCTACGGGACGAAGTGGCTGCACGCGCTCAACGTGCTGAGCCTGAGCAAGTCGTACCACCCGACGGCCGCTGGGCAGTCCGGCGGCTACTACCCGGTCTTCCGGGCCGCCGCCGGCTGACCCGATCCGCGGCAGCGGCACGCCTCCCCCCGGGGGCGTGCCGCTTCGCCGTGCCCGGCGGCGGGTGCGCCGGTCAGGCCGGCAGGGCCTTCTCGATCGCCGCGCGCAGCTCGGGATCCTCGGGTGTGACCTGCGGGCCGAACCGGGCGGCCACCGTGCCGTCCGGCGCGACGAGGAACTTCTCGAAGTTCCAGCGCACGTCGCCGGTGTGCCCCTCGGCGTCCGGCGTGGACACCAGCTCCGCGTAGAGCGGGTGCCGGTCCGGCCCGTTGACATCGACCTTTTCCGTCAGCGGGAACGTCACGCCGTAGTTGACCTGGCAGAACTCCTCGATCTCGGCGGCGCTGCCCGGCTCCTGGCCGGCGAACTGGTTGCACGGCACCCCGAGCACCGTCAGCCCGCGTCCGGCGTACGTGTCGGCGAGTTCCTGAAGGCCCGCGTACTGCGGGGTGAGGCCGCAGCGGGAGGCCACATTGACCACGAGCAGGGCGCGGCCGCGGTAGCGGCCGAGGTCAGCCGGGCCGCCGGTGAGGGCGTCGATCTGGACGTCGAAAACGGTCATGGGACGAGGCTACGACCCCTCGCGCCCACCGTCCCGCGTCACCCGTGAAATCGATGCATCTACATCTTGACGAAGTGGTGACGGCGTGAGTAGCGTCTCAGCAATCAATTTGGAAAGTTTCCTAACTATTGGAGGGACGCCGTATGAAGAGATCGCTCCGCCGGGCCCTGTGGGCCACCGGCGCCGTGGTCGCGCTCGCGGTCGCCGCGGTGCCCATGACCACCGCGTCGGCCGCCGGCAGCGTCACCGCCACGTTCGCCAAGGTGCAGGACTGGGGGACCGGCCACGAGGGGCGGGTGACAGTCACCAACGGCACCAGCTCCACCCTCAACGGCTGGCGCATCGAGTTCACGCTGCCCTCCGGCACCTCGATCAGCAGCTCCTGGGACGCCGACATCACCCGCAGCGGTGACCGCTACGTGGCGGTCAACAAGAGCTGGGCGTCGACGCTCGCCCCCGGCGCCAGCTTCAGCTGGGGCTACAACGGCACCGGCGCGTACAAGGCGCCGGTGAGCTGCACGATCAACGGCGGCTCCTGCACCGGCGGCGGCACGCCGACGACCACCGCGCCGACCACGGCGCCGCCGACCACCACGCCACCCACCACCACGCCGCCGACGACCACCCCGCCGACCACGCAGCCGCCGACCACGCCGCCGCCCGGCGGCAAGAAGATCGTCGGCTACTTCGCCGAGTGGGGCGTCTACGCCCGCAACTACCACGTCAAGAACATCCACACGAGCGGCTCGGCGGCGAAGCTGACCCACATCCTGTACGCCTTCGGCAACACCACCGGCGGCCGGTGCAGCATCGGGGACAGCTACGCCGACTACGAGAAGGCGTACACCGCGGCGGACAGCGTCGACGGCGTCGCCGACACCTGGGACCAGCCGCTGCGCGGCAGCTTCAACCAGCTGCGCAAGCTGAAGAAGATGTACCCGAACCTGAAGGTGCTCTGGTCCTTCGGCGGCTGGACCTGGTCCGGCGGCTTCACCCAGGCCGCGCAGAACCCGGCCGCGTTCGCCGACTCCTGCTACTCCCTGGTCAAGGACCCGCGCTGGGCGGACGTCTTCGACGGCATCGACATCGACTGGGAGTACCCGAACGCCTGCGGCCTCCAGTGCGACAGCAGCGGCCCGAACGCGTTCAAGAACGTGATCTCGGCGCTGCGGGGCAAGTTCGGCTCCAGCTTCCTGGTCACCGCGGCGATCACCGCCGACGGCAGCAACGGCGGCAAGATCGACGCCACCGACTACGCCGGCGCCGCGAACAACCTCAACTGGCTGATGCCGATGACGTACGACTACTTCGGCGCCTTCAGCGCCCAGGGGCCGACCGCGCCGCACTCGCCGCTCTACTCCTACGCGGGCATCCCGCAGCAGGGCTTCTGGTCGGACGCGGCGATCCAGAAGCTCAAGTCCAAGGGCGTACCGTCCAGCAAGCTGCTGCTCGGCGTCGGGTTCTACGGACGCGGCTGGACCGGTGTGACCCAGGCCGCACCCGGCGGCAGCGCCACCGGCGCGGCCCCGGGCACCTACGAGGCCGGCATCGAGGACTACAAGGTGCTCAAGAACAGCTGCCCGGCCACCGGCACCGTCGGCGGCACGGCGTACGCCAAGTGCGGCAGCAACTGGTGGAGCTACGACACCCCGTCGACCATCGGCGGGAAGATGAGCTACGCCAACAGCCAGGGCCTCGGTGGCGCGTTCTTCTGGGAGCTCTCCGGTGACACCAGCAACGGTGAGCTGATCGGCGCCATCAAGGGCGGTCTCGGCTGAGCCGAGGGCCGACGCACCACCCACCCGGCGGGGAGGGGCCGCACCGGCCCCTCCCCGCCCGCGTGCCGTCCTGGCCGAGCGCGCCGATCCGGGTCAGGATGGGGAGTCATCCGACCGATCTGGCCGGATGTGGCACACTCGCCGCTCGACGAGTCCACGCGACGGGAGGACAGATGGGTCGCAGCAACCGGGGCCAGTTCACCGGGCTCGCCCTCCTCGCGCTCCTGCCGGCCGCCCTGACCGCCTGCGGATCCGGGAGCCAGAGCGGCGACACCCCGCCCACCGGGAAGGCTCCGGCCGAGGAGGCGGCGGTCAAGAGCCGGGAACGGGTGCAGGCGTACCTGGACGCGCTCACCGCCCGCGACGCCGCCGCCGGCCGCAGCCAGCTCTGTGCGCCCATGCACGCCGCCTTCGACTCCGCCGCCACCGGCCCGAACGGCGACTTCGCCGACCACTTCACGGTGCCCGAGGCGACGATCACCGAGGTCCGCTCCGGCCCGAACGGTCAGGAGGTCAGCGCCTCGATCACTGTTGCCGCCGGCTCGCGCAAGGCCGCCCGGTCGCTGCTGTTCACCGTCACCCGTAACGGGGCGGACTGGTGCATCTCCGGTGAGGCGCCCGGCGAGCGCGCGGTCGAGCCGACCGCCGATCCGGCGGGGCCGCCGCCGGCGATGGCGCCCTCACCGGTGTCCTCCCAGTGACCGGAACCATCCCCCTCGGCGGTGAGTGATCGCGACGGTCGCCGTACGCTTTCCTTCATGCGCCATGAGTGGCATCAGCTGAGTCACCCCGCCGTGGGCAGCCCTGGTCTGCAGACCAGCCGCCCGACCGCCGACTCCGCCGAGGACGCGGCCCTCGGCCTCGACCGATGGCGGGAGCTGCCGCGCGCGCAGACCCCGCCCTGGGACGACCCGGCCCAGGTCGCCGAGGTCTGCCGGGTGCTGGACACGGTGCCCTCGGTGGTCGCGCCCTACGAGGTCGACCAGTTGCGGCAGCGGCTCGCGCTGGTCTGCGAGGGCAAGGCGTTCCTGCTCCAGGGCGGTGACTGCGCGGAGACCTTCGCCGACAACACCGAGAGTCACCTGCTCGCCAACGCCCGCACGCTGCTCCAGATGGCCATCGTGCTCACCTACGGCGCGTCGCTGCCGGTGGTCAAGGTCGCCCGGGTCGCCGGCCAGTACACCAAGCCCCGGTCGCTGCCGACCGACGCCCGGGGCCTGCCGGCCTACCGCGGCGACATGATCAATTCCCTGGAGGCCACGCCGGAGGCGCGGGTCGCCGACCCGCAGCGCATGATCCGGGCGTACGCGAACTCGGCCGCCGCGATGAACATGCTCCGGGCGTACCTGGCCGGTGGGCTGGCCGACCTGCACGCCGTGCACGACTGGAACAAGGACTTCGTCCGGCGGTCCCCGGCCGGCGAGCGCTACGACGCGATCGCCCGCGAGATCGACAGGGCGCTGGCCTTCATCCGCGCCTGCGGCATGACCGACGACGAGGCGCTGCGCACCGTCACGCTGCACTGCTCGCACGAGGCGCTGGCGCTGGAGTACGACAGGGCGCTGACCCGGATCTCCAACGGCAAGGCGTACGGGCTGTCCGGGCACTTCCTCTGGATCGGTGAGCGGACCCGGCAGATCGACGGGGCGCACATCGACTTCATCTCCCGCATCGCCAACCCGATCGGCGTCAAGCTCGGCCCGACGACCACCCCGGACGAGGCGATCGAGCTCTGCGAGAAGCTCAACCCGGACAACATCCCCGGCCGGCTCACGCTGATCAGCCGGATGGGCAACCACCGGGTCCGCGACGCGCTGCCGCCGATCGTCGCCAAGGTCACCGCCGCCGGGGCGAAGGTCGTCTGGCAGTGCGACCCGATGCACGGCAACACGCACGAGTCCTCGAACGGCTACAAGACCCGGCACTTCGACCGGATCGTCGACGAGGTGCTCGGCTACTTCGAGGTGCACCGGGGCCTGGACACCCACCCGGGCGGCCTGCACGTCGAGCTGACCGGCGAGGACGTCACCGAGTGCCTCGGCGGTGCCCAGGGCATCGAGGATCTCGACCTGCCCGACCGGTACGAGACCGCCTGCGACCCCCGGCTGAACACCCAGCAGTCGCTGGAGTTGGCGTTCCTGGTGGCGGAGATGCTCCGTGGCTGACGCGAGGAGTGAGCTTGCGAGCCCCGAACTGATCGATCTGCGGACGGACACCGTGACCCGGCCGACGCCGGGGATGCGGGAGGCGATGGCCGCCGCCGAGGTGGGCGACGACGTCTACGGCGAGGACCCGACGGTCACCGCGCTGGAGGCCGAGGTGGCCGCGCTGTTCGGCCACGAGGCGGCGCTGTTCGCCCCGAGCGGCTCGATGGCCAACCAGATCGCGCTCCAGCTGCACGTACCACCCGGCGACGAGCTGCTCTGCGACGCCGACGCGCACGTCGTCACGTACGAGGTCGGCGCCGCCGCCGCGTACGGCGGGATCTCCTCGCGGACCTGGCCCGCGGTGGGCGCGGAGCTGGACCCCGACGTGGTCGCCGGGATGATCCGGCCGGACGGCTACTTCGCGGTGCCCACGCGCGCGATCGCCGTGGAGCAGACCCACAACCGGGGCGGCGGTGGGGTGATCCCGCTGCCGACGCTGCGCCGGATGCGTGAGGTCGCCGACGAGCACGGGGTGGCCCTGCACTGCGACGGCGCGCGGATCTGGCACGCGCACATCGCCGACGGGGTGCCGCTGGCCGAGTACGGCGTGCTGTTCGACACGCTCTCGGTGTGCCTCTCCAAGGGCCTCGGCGCGCCGGTCGGCTCGCTCGTGGTGGGCAGTGCCGAGAAGATCGCCCGGGCGCGGTTCCTGCGCAAGCGGATGGGCGGAGGCATGCGGCAGGTCGGCATCCTCGCCGCCGCCGGCCGGTACGCGCTGGCGCACCACGTCGAGCGGCTCGCCGACGACCACGTGAAGGCGGCCCGGCTGGCCGAGGCGGTCGCCCCGCACGGCGTGCTCGCGTCGGTGGTGCGGACCAACATCGTGCCGCTGGACCTGACCAAGCACCCGTTGGACGCGCACGCGCTGGCGGCTGCCGCGCGGGCGGAGGGGTTGCTGATCTCGGTGCTCGGCCCGCGTACCGCCCGGCTGGTCACTCACCTGGACGTCACCGACGCGCAGATCGACCGCGCCGCCACCATCCTGAACACCGCCCTGCGCGCCTGACCCGCGGGCCCCACTGCGCCCCGCGCTCCCCGCGAGGGGGGAGAGAGCGGGCGGACCCGTCAGGGGTGGAGGCGCTTGAGGGCGGCTATGTCGGCGGCGTGGCCGATGTGCTTCTCCGTGGGGGTCTCCACCAGCACGGGCACCCCGGCGGTCGCCGGGTGGTGCATCAGCTCGGCGAACGCCGGCTCGCCGATGGTGCCCTTGCCGATGTTCTCGTGCCGGTCCCGGGTGGAGCCGCACAGGTCCTTCGAGTCGTTCGCGTGCACCAGCCGCAGCCGGTCCGCGCCCACCGTGGCGACCAGCGTGTCGAGCGTGGCGGTCATGCCGCCCTCGGCGGCCAGGTCGTGACCGGCCGCCCAGGCGTGACAGGTGTCGAAGCAGACCCCGAGCATCGGGTGCCGGTCGACCGCGTCCAGGTAGGGGCCGAGGTGCTCGACCCGGGACGCCAGTGACCGGCCGCCCCCGGCGCTCGGCTCGACCAGCAGCATCGGCCCGCCGGTGGCGGCGATCTCGTCGAGCAGCGGGAGCAGCGCCGCGCGGACCTGCCGCAGGGCCGCCTCGGCGTGACCGGCGTCGACAGCGCTGCCGGCGTGGAACACCACGCCCTCGGCACCGATCGCCCGGCCCCGCCGCAGCGCGTGCGCCAGCGTCTCCGCCGACCGGGTCACGGTCGCCGGGGTGGGGGAGCCGAGGTTGACCAGCAGCGAGGCGTGGATGAACACGGGCAGCCCGCGCTCGCGGCACCCGTCGCGGAACAACGCGTCCTGCGCCGGGTCGCCGGCCGGCAGCGCCCAGCCGCGCGAGTTCGAGACGTAGACCTGCACCACCTCGGACTCGGCCGCGTCTGCGTACGGCAGGGCCGCCCGGGCCAGACCGCCGGAGGTGGGGGTGTGCGACCCCACCCGCCGGCGTCCGTCACATCCGCTCACAGGCACGTCACAGTGATCGTCGTACCCGGCGGCACCGGCGTGTTCTCGACCGGGTTCTGGATCCGGACGATGCCGTTCGGGTTGAGCTGGACGTTGACCGGGAAGCCCTGGCTCTCCAGCGTCTGCTTGGCCTGCTGGCAGGGCATGTCGACCACCCGGGGGACGGCCACCTGCGGCGGGCCCTTGCTGATCTCCAGCTTGACCTGGGCGCCCTTCTCCACGCCGGTGCCGTCGGCCGGGCTCTGGCCGAGGATCTCGTCCTTCGGCTTGTCGGAGTCCTTGACGTTCTCCACCGGCTTCAGCCCGAGCTGCGCGAGGATGGTGCGCGCCTCGGTGAGGCTCTTGCCGACCAGGTTGGGCACCGTCACCGGGGCGCGGCCCTTGCTGAGGATCACCGTCACCTTCGCCCCGGGCTTGACCACTGTGCCCACCTTCGGGTCGGTGGCCAGCACCACACCCGCGGGCAGCGTGTCGTCGTACCGGGAGGAGCCCTTGGCCACAACCAGGTTGGCGCCCTCCAGCTCGGCCTGGGCCAGCGCGTAGTCCTTGCCCACCACGTCCGGCACCGGCAGCCGCTCCGGACCGAGCGACAGGGTCAGCGTGATCGTGCCGCCCTTGACGATCCGCGCGGCCGAGCCCGGGGACTGCCCGAGCACCGTGTCCTTGGGGACGTTCTCGTCGTGGCGCGGAGTGGCGTACTTCAGCGTGAAGCCGCCGCGCTGGGCCTGCGCCTCCGCGTCGGCCTTGGTCAAGCTGACCATCTGCGGCGCCACCGTGTAGCGGCCCACGCCGAACCACCAGCCACCCACCGCGGCGACCAGGCCGAGCACCACGACCGCCGCGGCGACGGCCAGCCGTCCGCGCGGCGAGCCCATGATCCGGGTACGCAGGGCGGCGAACCCGGTCCCCGGGCCGTCCTCCTCGACGGCGCGGCGCCGGTGCGGGCGCTGCGCGGCGCCGCTCTCGGGCAGCCGTGCCCACGCCGGGCGCTCGACCGGCTGGAGCGCGGCCACCACCTGGGTCGGCTGGCTCAGGACCGCCGTGTCGTCGCTGAGCTGCCGCAGCACAGTGGTGTGCGCGTGCGGGTTGCCCAACTCCTCGCGGGCCGCCTGCACCTCGCTCAGCAGCGCCGCGGCGTCGGCCGGCCGGCCGGCCGGATCGCGCCGGGTGGCCCGGGCGACGAGCGCGTCGAGAGCCGGCGGCAGCGTCGGCACCAGCGTCGACGGCGCCGGTACGTCCCGGTCGACGTGCTGCCACGCGACCTCCACCGGACGGTCGCCGTCGTAGGGCACCCGGCCGGTGAGCATCTCGAACAGCACGATGCCGGCCGAGTAGACGTCGGTGCGAGGGTCCGCGTGGCCCTGGGTGACCAGTTCCGGCGCCACATACGCCACCGTCGCCATGAGCTGGTTGCCGTTCTCGTCCTCGGCGCTGGCCTCGACGGCCCGGGCCAGCCCGAAGTCGGCCACCTTGACCACGCTGTCGACGAGGTTGCGGCTCCCGCCGGTGGGCACCTCGGCGACGAGCACGTTCTCCGGCTTGACGTCGCGGTGCACCAGGCCGGCCCGGTGCGCGGCGGCGAGCGCGGCGAGCATCTGCTCGGTGATCGCGAGCGCCTCGTCCGGGTTCAGCCGGCGGCGCTCGGCGAGCACGTCGCGCAGCGTGCGGCCGCGGACGTACTCCATCACCAGGTACGGCAGGCCGGCGTGGATGCCCTGGTCGTAGACCGCCACCACGTTCGGGTGGGTGAGCCGGGCGATCGTCTTCGCCTCGTCGGTGAAGCGTTCGACGAAGCCGGCCATCCGGGCCTTGGCCTGCGGCGCCTGGGTCGGGTGAATGATCTTGACCGCCACGGTGCGCTCCAGGCGCTCGTCGGTGGCGGTGTACACGGTCGCCATGCCGCCACGGGCGACGCGCCCGCGAATGCGGTAGCGCCCCTCGATCAGCGAGCCCAGCAACGTGTCGGCGACCTGTGTGTCCATCGGCAGGCAGTCTATGTGTCGGAGGGATGAAGGTAGAACAGGATGCTACCGCCGGGTTGCGACAAGGGGGGACCGCCGCGCTCCCGGCGGCGGTGCGGGGTGCCGTGCACCGGGTCCGGCGGGCACGTGGCAGGGTGGTCGGGTGACCGATTCCGTACCCGCCGAGACCGGCCCCGAGCTGGCCGGACCGGCCGACCCGGCCGGATGGCTGACGCTGCCCGACGTGGCCGAGCGCCTGGACCTGTCGATCAGCAAGGTGCACCAGATGATCCGCGACCGTGAGCTGATCGCGGTGCGCCGCGACGGCGTCCGCCGGATCCCGGCCGACCTGGTGGCCAACCGCACCGTGCTCAAGCACCTGCCCGGAGTGCTCAACCTGCTCGCCGACGCCGGTTACGACGACGAGGAGGCGCTGCGCTGGCTCTACCGGGAGGACCCTACTCTTCCCGGCACCCCCGCCGTAGCCCTCGGCGGCGACCTGGCCCGAGAGGTGAAACGCCGAGCCCAGGCAGTCGCCTTCTAACCCCGAGGACCGCCCCACCCGTTCTCGTTGATCATGAAGTTGGCGGCGGAGTCGATCTCCGAAAATGCCGCCAACTTCATGATCGACCGCTTCGGGGGCGGGGGCGGGGCGGGTGGGGCAGGTGGGCGAGGGGGCGAGGGGGCGAGGGGGCGAGGGGGCGGTCAGGCGGGGCGGCGGGTGGCGGCGATGGCCAGGTCGACCAGGGCCTGGCGGGCCTCGGTGTCCAGGTCGACAGCGGTGAGCGCGGCCAGGGCGCTCTTGGTGAGCGCGGTGATGTGCCGCTCGGCCCGATCCAGCGCGCCGCTCGTCGTGATCAGCTCACGCAGCCGGTCCACCCCGGCCGCGTCCAGGTCCGGTACGCCGAGACCGGCCAGCAGTGCCTCCCGGCCGGCCGGGTCGAGCGCCTCCAGTGCGGCCGCCACCAGGTACGTCCGCTTGCCCTCGCGCAGGTCGTCGCCGGCCGGCTTGCCGGTGCGCTCCGGGTCGCCGAACACCCCCAGCACGTCGTCGCGGAGCTGGAACGCCTCACCCAGCGGCAGCCCGTACGCCGAGTACGCGGCGTGCACCTCGGGCGGCGCGCCGGCCAGCGCGGCACCGAGCAGCAGCGGACGCTCGACCGTGTACTTCGCCGACTTGTACCGGGCCACCTTGGCGGCCCGGTCCAGCGAGGTGTCCCCGGTGGCCTGGGTCAGCACGTCCAGGTACTGCCCGACGGTCACCTCGGTACGCATCTCGTCGAAGACCGGCCGGGCCCGGGCCACGGTGGCCGGCGGCAGGCCGGAGGAGTGCAGCAGCTCGTCGGACCAGACCAGGCACAGGTCGCCCAGCAGGATCGCCGCGGCGTCGCCGAAGGAGTCCGCGTCGCCGCCCCAGCCGGCCGTGCGGTGCCGGGCGGCGAACCGCCTGTGCATCGCCGGCTCGCCGCGCCGGGTGTCCGACCGGTCCATCAGGTCGTCGTGGATCAGCGCGCTGGCCTGCACGAACTCCAGTGCGGCAAGGGTGGCGACGACCTGGTCGGAGTCGACCCCGCCGGCGCCCCGGTAACCCCAGTAGCCGAACGCCGGACGCAGCCGCTTGCCGCCGCCCAGCACGAACGCCTCGATCGCCTCGGCGACGGGCAGCAGGCCGTCGTCGACGGCGGTCAGCCAGCCGCGCTGGCCGGCGAGGAACTCGGTGAGCGCCTTGTCGATCCGCTGGCGCAGGCCGGCACGGTCGACGGGGGATACGGGAGCAGCGTGGGTCACGCCACGACGCTAGCGGTTCGCACCCGTTCCCGCCGCGCCCCCGCCCCGGCGTGCCTCGTGGCTCACCGGCGCGGACTGTCGCGCAGGTGGCGCGGCACGCCGGACGGCAGGTAGGGGCGGGCCGCGGTGACCAGTCGCGCGTACCCCCGGGTCGCAGGACCGGGCGGCGCGTGCGCCAGGCCGCGACGGAACGCGGTGAGCTGGCCGACGGCCCGCGGGGATCCGGACCGGACCGCGTCGAGCAGCGCCTCGCCGGCCACCGCGCACGCCTCGGGCACCGCGCCCAGGCCCAGGTGCCCGCGGGCCAGCCAGCCGCCGTACACGGCCGACCGGCGCGGGCGGCCCCGCGCGCCCACCGCCGGCGTCAGCAGCGGCACTGCGGCGGCGTGACGGCCCAGCGCGACGAGCGTGCGCCCGGTCATCGCCGCCAGTTCGGCCGCGTCGAGCCAGTAGAGCCAGGGCGGCTCCCGGCCGGGCTCCGGCGTGCCGGCCCGATCGGCACCGGCCAGCGCCTGCCCGGCCGCGCGGGGACGCCCGGCGAGCGCGGCGGCGAGCGCCACCCGGTGCAGCAGCAGCGCCCGCAGGCCGGGCGAGGCGGTGGCACGGCCGGCGGCGTACCCGATCCGGGCCAGGACCAGCGCGCCGGCCGGGTCGCCGGCGTCGGCCAGCAGGTGACTGGCCGACGCGAGCACGTGCCCGGCCAGCGGCGCCTGCCCGGCGGCCACCGCCGCCCGCAGCGCCAGCCGGTACGCGACCAGGCCCCCGCCGAGGTCGCCCGCGTCGGCGGCCAGCCACCCGGCGAACTGCGCCGACTCGGCGAGCGCGGGCAGCATCGCGCGACGGCCGGCGGGCCCGGCGCGCCGGTAGCCGCGGACCGCCTGCCGCAGCCGGCGGGCGCCGTGCCCGGCGAGGTCGCCGCCGCCGAGCAGGTCGTCCCAGCGCCGCAGCGTGGCGAGCGTCACCCCGTCCGCCGGGTGACCACGACCGGAACCGGTGGGCTCGTCGTCCGGCCCGCGCAGGACGTGGACGCCGAGCGGCCCGGACTCGTCCGCGACGGACATGCGCGGGGCGGGACGGCCGGTCCGGTGCTCGTCGTCCCGTCCGGGACGGCCGGGCAGCGGCGTTGGCGCGGCGGCGAACGGGCCGGCCGGCGTGCGGCCGCCCGGGTCGGCCGCCCAGCGGTACGCGAGCGTGAGCAGGGCCAGCCGGGCCCTGGACCCGGCCGGGTCGACCACCGCAGGCGCCACGCCCAGCCGGCGGCTGCGCGCGGCGGCCCCGGCCAGCACCTCGCCCGGCACCCCCAGGACCGTCGCCAGCCAGGCGGACCAGAAGTCGCCGGGAAGCCGCAGCTGGCGCTCCCAGCGGGACACCTCGTTGCGGGTCAGCGTGGGCACGCCGGAGGCGGCGCACAGCTCGGCGGCCAGCCGCTGCTGGCTCCAGCCACGGGCGGCCCGCAACTCGGCCAGCAGCGGCCCGAGCAGGCGCGGGCCCGGCGGCGGGGACGGGATCATCGGAACCTCCGGGGCGACGGCGCGGATGGCGACGCGGACGCCCGGCCAGTGGTGGCGCCGGCGCGTCGCCGTCGTGGCGACCCCCGCGCGGGCCCCCGGAACGGCCGTCGGCCGCCCCACCGCGCTGCCGCATTTCTACCCCCGGGGTACGACGTCGCGCCGGGACAGGTGTTCGCGGGCTGGGAAGATTCCCGATGCGGCGTGCCGTCCCGGTTACAGTCGGTCTGTGGCGCTCGGTCTTCCCTCGGTCCTTCCCAATCCCCAGCCGGCCATCGGGGAGCTGATCCGTGACGGCCGCCCCACGTTCTCCTTCGAGTTCTTCCCGCCGAAGACCCCGGCCGGGGAGAAACTGCTCTGGCAGGCCATCCGCGAGCTGGAGTCGCTGCGGCCCTCGTTCGTGTCGATCACCTACGGCGCGGGCGGCTCGACCCGCGACACCACTGTCGCGGTGACCGAGCGGATCGCCACCGAGACGACGCTGCTGCCGATGGCGCACCTGACCGCGGTGAACCACTCGGTGGCCGAGCTGCGGCACGTGATCGGCCGGCTGGCCTCGGTCGGGGTGCGCAACGTGCTGGCCGTGCGGGGTGACCCGCCGGGCGACCCGGGCGGCGAGTGGATCGCCCACCCCGAGGGCGTCCGGTACGCCGAGGGCCTGGTCCGGCTGGTCCGCGACAGCGGCGACTTCAGCGTCGGCGTGGCCGCGTTCCCGTACAAGCACCCGCGCTCGCCGGACGTGGACAGCGACACCGCGCACTTCGTCCGCAAGTGCCGGGCCGGCGCGGAGTTCGCGATCACCCAGATGTTCTTCGACGCCGACGACTACCTGCGTCTGCGCGACCGTGTCGCAGCCGCCGGCTGCGACACGCCGATCCTGGCCGGGGTGATGCCGGTGACCCAGATCGGCACCATCGAACGCTCGGTGCAGCTGTCCGGCGCGCCGTTCCCGCCGGCGCTGGCCGAGCGGTTCGAGCAGGTGGCCGACGACCCGGAGGCGGTCCGCCGCCTCGGCGTCGAGCAGGCGAGCGAGATGTGCGAGAAGCTGCTCGACGAGGGCGTGCCGGGGATCCACTTCATCACGCTCAACCGGTCCACTGCGACCCGGGAGGTGTGGCAGCGGCTGCGCGCCGCCGCACGGGTGTGACCACCCGCCACACGACACCCGCGCCGTGCTTCTACGGTTGATCCGTGGTGGGCACACAGCTGAACTGGGACCAGTACGCGACCGCGTGGGCGCGGCTGCACGGCGGCTTCGATCCGCGTACCGCCGCGCCGGTGGTACGCGCCTGGCTGCGCTTCGCCTACCACGTGGGCTACGTGCTGGGCCGGCTGCGCGTCGGCCCGACCCCGGTGACCGTGTTCGGGGTGCTGCTCTGCTTCTGCGTACCCCTGTTCGTGGAGCGGCCCGGCAACGGGCCGTTCCTGGGCGCGTTGTTCGTGCTGCTGGCGGCCGTGGCCGACAGCGTCGACGGCGCGGTGGCGGTGGCGACCGGCCGCACCACCCGGCTGGGCTACGTGTACGACTCGGTCGCCGACCGGCTCGGCGAGGTGGCCTGGCTGGTCGCGTTCTGGCTGCTCGGCGCGCCGGGCGCGCTGGTCGCGGCGGCCGGTGGGCTGTCCTGGCTGCACGAGTACGTGCGGGCGCGCGCGGTCTCGGCCGGGATGCGGGAGATCGGCGCGGTGACTGTGGGGGAGCGGCCGACCCGGGTCTGCGTCGCGCTGGTCGGGCTGCTGGTCGCCGGGCTCACCGGGCTGATCGACGCCGACCTGACCGCCGGCACCATCACCATGGCCACCACGGTCTGGGTGCTGCTCGCCGGGTTCGGCCTGGGGCAGTTGCTCTCCGCCGTCCGCCGCGCCCTGGTCGACGCCGGCTGACCGCCACGCCCGCGCCCGCGTAGCCGGGGAGCGGGCGCGGCGGTCAGCCCGTGTTAAGAAGGGGCCCTTCCTCTACCGGAGGCGTTAAGAAGGGCCCCCTCCTTACACCCTCACCAGGCCGGGCCGACCGCCTCGGCGACGATCTCCGCGGACAACGTGACCATGGGCAGCCCGCCGCCCGGGTGGCTGGAGCCGCCGACCAGCCAGAGCCCGGCCGCCGGACCCCGGTTGGCCGGGCGCAGCAGCCCGCCCGCGGTGCCGTAGATCGCCCCGCCCGGCGCGCCGGTGGCCGCGTCCAGGTCGGCCGGGGTGCGGATCTCTCGGAACACCAGCCGGTCCCGCACGTCGGCACCGCGTTCGGCCAGCACGTCGAGGATCCGGTCCGCGTACGCCTCGGCCAGGCCGGGCCGCCGCCAGTTCACGGCGCTCGCGGCGGTGCCGTGCCGGGGCGCGTTGACCAGCACGAACCACGCCTCGTGGCCGTCCGGGCGGACCGCCGGGTCGTCGGCGGCGGTGACGAACACGGTCGGGTCGGGCGCCGGGCGGGCCCGCACCCCGCGACCCGGGTCACCGAACACGGCGTCGAACTCGGCGTCGTAGTCGCGGGGGAAGAAGACGGTGTGGTGGGCCAGCCCGGAGTCGCCGCGTACGCCCAGCAGCAGCACGAACCCGGCCAGGCTGCGGTCGGTGAGCGCGGCCAGGCGACGCGGGTCGGGCAGCAGGTCCCGGTAGACGGTGAGCGCGTCCACGTTTGCCACCACCACGTCGGCCGGGATCGGTGCGGCCGCCCCGGCCACGCGTACCCCGTGCACCCGCCCGCCCGCGGCGTCGATCCGGGTGACGGTGGCGTCGGTGCGCACCACCACGCCCAGGTCCAGGCAGCGCGACAGCAGCGCGTCGGCGAGCGTGCCCAGCCCGCCGCGCAGGTACCAGCCGCCGTACGCCAGCTCGGCGTAGGGGACGGCGACGAGCGCGGCCGGGGCGCGGCGCGGGTCGGCGCCGGTGTACGTGGCGTACCGGTCCAGCAGCATCCGCATCCGCGGGTCGGACAGGTGCCGGCGGCCCAGCCCGCGCAGGCTGCGGCCGGGGCCGATGGCGGCCAGGTCGCCCAGCCGCCAGGCCAGCGCCGCCAGGTCGCGGGGCGAGTCGACGGTACGGCGCAGGATGTCCCGGTGCGAGGCCGCCCACACCCGGTCGGCGCGCCGCCACAGCCCGCGCCAGTCGGCGGCGGACCGGTCCCCGAACGCGGCGCCGATCCGGGCGGCGAACTCGTCCGGGTCGGCGCAGGAGTCGAGCGCCTGCCCGCCGCCGGGGAAGACGTGCCGCACGATCGGGTCCAGCGGGACCAGGTCGAGGTATTCGTCGAGCTTCGCCCCGGTCGCCTCGAACAGGTCGTGGAAGACCTGCGGCAGGGTGAACAGGCTCGGCCCGGTGTCGAAGTGCCACACCCCCTCCGGGGTGTGGTGGGCGTACCGGCCGAGCTTGCCCCCGACCGTGCCGGCCCGTTCGAGGACGGTGACCTCGTGCCCGGTGACCGCGAGCCGGGCGGCGGTGGCGAGCCCGCCCACCCCGGCGCCGATGACCACGATGCGCGCCATGGCGTGCCCCTCCTAGGTGACCGGGCGACCCCGCCAGGTGAGCCGGCGTCGCTTCCGCAGATGGTACGACCGGACGGTCAGCCAACCGAGGACCACGACCGACACGGGGTGGCCCAGCGCGTCGGGCCACGCCCGCCCGCCGGTGGCGCGGGCGCTGACCACCCGCCCGGCGACGCCGGCCAGGTAGGCCAGGAACGCCACGGCGGCCACCGCCGGCGTGCCGGCGAGCAGCGCCCCGGCGGCCAGCAGCGGCGGCGCGACGTAGAGCGCGACCAGCAGCGCCAGCACGGCCGCCGCCGCCGTGGGGTGCCCGAACGTCGCCCACAGCGACTTGGTGTAGCCGTCGCGCAGCTGCGGCCAGGTGTCGTACATCCGGCAGGACGCCAGCCGGGATCCGTCAGCCAGCGCGATCCGCCCGCCGGCCCGCTTCACCGCCCGGGCCAGCTCGATGTCCTCCAGCACCTTGTCGGTCACCGCCGCGTGCCCGCCGGCCCGCAGGTAGCCGGCCCGGTCCACGACCAGGAACTGCCCGCCCGCCGCCGCGAGGGAGGGCCGCCGCGAGCGCTCCATCGCGCGCAGCGGCAGGAACGTGAGCCACAACCACTGCAACAGCGGCTGCACCAGCCGGTCGCCCACCGTCCGCACCACGATCCGGGGGTACGGCGACAGCAGCGCCGCGTCAGCCGCGCGCAACTCGGTCACGGCCGCCGCCACCGCGTACGGGGTGAGCACCACGTCGGCGTCGACGAAGGCCAGCACTGCCGGTTCCGGGCCGGTACGGGTGGCGAGCTGCCAGCAGGCGTGCGGCTTGCCCAGCCAGCCCGGCGGCGGGGCGACGCCGGTGAGCAGCGTGACCCGGGGATCGTCACCGGCCACCGCGCGGACCACGTCGGCGGTGCCGTCGGTCGATCCGTCGTCGAGCACCACGATCCGCAGGTCCGGTACGCCGCGCTGGGCCAGCAGCGCGCGCAGGCACGGGGTGACCCGTTCGGCCTCGTCGCGCAGCGGCAGCAGCACCGCCACCGGCTCGTCCACCTCGGCCGGGCCGGTGGCCGGGCGGCGCAGCCAGGCGAGCGCGTTGACGAGCGTGTGCCCGGTGAGCGCGGCGACCGCCACGGCCAGCGCGAGGGCGGCGATCATGCCGGGGCGTCGACGCGCGGCGCCGGCTCCGGCGTGCCGGTCCGGTCCTGACGGGCCCGCCACAGCGTCACCGCCAGCGGCACCGCCGCCACCGCCATCCCGGCCGCGCCCCACAGGGCCGACGCGGGCAGCCGCAGGAACACCGCGTGCGCCAGCACGCTGGAGGCGTACGTCCAGAGGTAGAGCGCGAACATCGGGGCGTCCCGGCCGTCGACCCGGTCCGCCGACGGCCCGGCGAGCGGGCGCAGCGCGACTGCGAGCAGCACCGCGAAGCCCAGCCAGCCGAGGTAGTTGCTGACCGGGATGCCGGGTAGCCCGGGCAGCGCCGGGGTGGCGTCGAGCCAGGTCCAGTAGCCCTCGGCCACCATCTGCGGGTCGAGGAACAGGTCCCAGGCGGCCAGTCCGACCGCCGAGAGCGCGATCCGCGCGATGCGGGAACGGACCAGCCGGACCGCGGTGAGCCAGGCCGGCCAGGCCATCCAGGTCCAGGCGAGCGGGATGATCAGCGGCACCCCGGCCAGCTTCGGGCCCAGCTCCCCGGAGTAGTCGTAGCTGCCGAACGGGAACCCGGTGGCCACGCCGATCGCCTCGACCGCGAACCCGCCGCCGGTGACGACCGCGACCAGCGCGACGGCGGTACGGACGCCGCGGGTGAGCAGCGCGTGGCCGACCGAGAGCAGCCAGCCGAGCACCACGGTGGCCACCGTGAGCCCGGCCCGGGTCGCGCCGCCGGTGAGCGGGTAGCAGATCTGGGCGAGCACCAGCACGGCCAGCAGCGCCCAGGGCAGCCGGGCGGCTTTCACTGTGCCGCCTTTCGTTCGCGACTGCGGGGCTCGCAAACCCGGCTCACTCCTCGCGCTCACGGGGCGCCCGGCGGGGGCAGCGGCAGGTCCCGGCCGAGCACGCCGAACGGCCGCTCGTCGCCGGGGAAGTGGAAGTGGCGCAGGACGTCGACGAAGCCGAACCGGCGGTACAGCCGCCAGGCCCGGGACTTCTCCTCGTCGGCCTCCGGCGTGGACAGCAGCGTGGTGTCGCCCTCGGCCACGGCGAGCAGCGCGCGCAACTGGCGGGCGCCCAGGCCGTGCCCCTGCGCGGGCGGGCGGACGTGCAGCTCCACCACCTCGAACGGGTGGGCCAGCCAGCGCTGCCGGGCCTGCGCGTTCAGCGCCCGGTGCACCTGGTCGTGCCACCACTGCCCGGTGGCGCCCCGGTAGCCGTACCCGAAACCGGCCAGGTGTCCCTCGTTGGTCAGGCTGGCGACGGCGCGGAAGCCGGGCCGGCGGACGTGGGTGGCGATGTAGCCGCGGCGGGCCTCCAGCAGGTCGGGCCGGTAGCCCATCGCCTCGCCGTAGACGGCCACCACGTCGTCCAGCCGCCGGACCAGGTCGTCCGGTGTCCACCGCACCAGCCTCATGCGTGCCCTCTCGCCGTCTCCGGGGCGCCCTCGGCGGCCCAGCCCAGCACCGTACGGTCGCCGACCACGTCGCCCACCGCGAACCGCGCGAACAGTTCCTCCGCGTACCAGCCCTCGGTGGGGGTACGGGTGATCGCGGCGCGGTGCTCCGGGGAACGGTACGCGAACGCGACCAGGTCCGCCGGGTCGCGCCACACGCTCACAGTGCCCTGCCAGCCCAGCGGTGCCTCGCCGACGCCGAACCGGGCGAGCAGGCCGGGCGCGGCGTGCAGGGCGCCGGCGACCGGCGGGATCGCCCGCCAGAACGTGGCCGCGCGGCGGGCCCGCAGCCGGGCCCGGGTCAGCGCCAGCACCGGCCCGGTGACCCGTCCGCCGGACGGCGTGCCGAACGGCTCGCGGCCGGACCACCGGCCGCGGCTGGTCAGCGGGCGCAGGTCCACCCGTACCGCGGCGCGGGCGATCCGGGCCCAGGAGCGGGCGACCGGGGAGGCGTCGAAGCCGGCCGCGTCGGCGGGGGAGTCCCAGACCACGAGTGCGGCCCACCGGGTCAGGTCGGCGTCGCCGGGGCCGAAGCCGGTGCCGGTCCCGGTGCCGAGCAGTTTGGCGAAGCGGACGCCCGGCAGCCGGCGCAGCCGTGCCGGGTGGGTGGCCATCCGGCCCAGCACACCGGGTACGGCCCGGCGGGGCACACGCCACACGTGCAGCGTGACGAGTCCGGGGTTCACGCCACCTCGGCCGGGGTGCCGGCGGTGATCCGCAGCAGTTCCGCGTACGTGGTGGGGAACACCGCCCGGGGTACGCCGCCTGCGGCCCACACCTCGTCGTACCCGGCCAGTGCGGTGTCCACGACGGTGCGCAGCGGAGCGGGGTGGCCGACCGGTGCGACGCCGCCGATCACCTGCCCGGTGTGCTGCTTGACGAACTCCGGGGTGGCCCGGCGCAGGTGGGTCACGCCCAGCGTGGCGGCCAGCCCGGCGGTGTCCACCCGGTGCGCGCCGGAGGTGAGCACCAGCAGCGGCGCGTCGTCCGCGTCGAAGATCAGCGAGTTGGCGATGGCACCGACGGCGACACCGAGCGCCTCGGCCGCCGCGGCGGCGGTGTGCACCGCGTCGGGCAGCAGTCGGACGAGGCTGGCCTCGCCCGATCCGTTCCGCGCGCCCGCGTCGTCGAGCGCGCGCTGCACCGCCTGCACGTTCGGGTGTGGCTGCATGTACCCATTCTTCCCCCACCCCGGGACGGCCCCGCCGGGGGCCGTCGCCCTCCCGTGCGTCCCCGGCGCGTCACACGTTGCGTTTTCGTCGGTGGGGAGGTGTACTGTCAGGGTAGTTAGAACGAGTGTTCGATTCCGGCTCGAAGTCAGGTTCGGCTCGAAGTCAGGTTCGGCTCGACGTTCGGTTCGACCCGAACGGCAAGCGGCTCAGCTCCCCGGCTGGCCCGGCCTGATCCGAGCCGGTCGCGCACTCGTCGAACGCTCCGGAAGCGGTGTTTCGCGGCACCGGCTTCCGGGAGGTGCGGCACCGCGGGCCGCACCGGGTCTCGGACAGTCGCGAGTCCGGGCCCGTCAGGCAGGTCGTCGCCCGCCGCCCACGACCCCCGGGCGGCGGGCGACGGACCCGCCGGCACGCCGGCCGGGTGTGGGTGTGGGGAAGCGTCCACATCCGGCCGGCCGCCACCTGAAAGGTGCGTCTTCCTCCGCACCGACCGCTCCGGGCGACCGGGCGACGTTCCCCGTCGCGCGACCGCCCGCCCCGGCCACACGCGGAGGAGAGACCCATGCCGACCAGTCCGGCCCAGGCGCCCACGGTGCCCGCGCACGTGCTGCCGCACCGCACCCCCGCCCAGTTGCTCGCGGTGGCCCGCGACGGGCTGGCAGAGGCCGCCCGCACCCGCCCCGACGGACTCCGGTACGCCGCCGCCCACCTGGCGGCGCTGCGCGCCGCCGCCGCCGTGCTCGCCGCCCGGGCCCGTCCCGCGCCCACCCGCCGGCACCGGATCACCAGCGTCTGGGTGCTGCTCGCCACCGTCGCCCCCGAACTGGACGAGTGGGCCGCCTACTTCGCCGCCGGCGCGAGCAAGCGAGCCGCCGCCGAGGCCGGCATCCCCCGCGTGGTCACCGCCCGCGAGGCCGACGACCTGCTGCGCGCCGCCGAGGAGTTCGTGACGGTGGTGGAGACCGCCCTCGGCCTGGCCCACCAGCCGGCACTCGACGGCCTGCCCCGCCCGCTGCGGCTCGGCGCCTCCGACTCACCGCCCCGCCCCGGAGCAGCCGCCGCCTGATTCGTGGCGCCCGGCCACCACCGGCGGGACCCCGGGTGGCCGGGCGCCGCACCCACGGCACACGCGTGCCGCGCACGACACGATCCACAGCACCATCCACGGGCGAGGCCCGTGGCGAAACACGACGGGGGGTTGGTCCGATGGCGGGCCGCATGGTGGTCGGTTCCGCCGCCCTGGCCGATCTGGTCCGTCCGGCGAGCGCGCCCGACCCGGCCGGCGGTCACCGGGTGCTGCCCGTCCGAGCCGAGCTGACCGGGCTGCTGCCCAACCGCGGTCTGCGGCGTGGCAGCACCGTGGCGGTCGGCGCCGGCCAGCCCCGGCGCAGCGGCGCCACCTCGCTGATCCTCGCGCTGCTCGCCGAGGCGTCCCGGGCCGGCTCGTGGTGCGCGGTGGTCGGCGTACCCACATTCGGGGCGGGCGCCGCAGCCGAGGCGGGCATCGCCCTGGACCGGCTGGCCCTGGTGCCCGACCCCGGCCCGGAGTGGCCCACGGTGGTCGCCGCGCTCATCGACGGGGTCGACGTGGTGGTCACCGCCGTGCCGGCCACCGTCTCCGCCTCGGTCGCCACCCGGCTGGCCGCCCGCGCCCGGCAGCGCGGAAGCGTGCTCGTCCCGTACGGGCGGTGGGACGGCGCGGACGTCACACTCCAGGTGGTCCGGGGCGTCTGGCAGGGGCTCGGCGCCGGTCGCGGGCGGCTGCGCCGCCGCGAGGTGACCGTCTCGGCCCGGGGCCGGGGCGCCGCCGCCCGTCCCAAGGAGATCAAGGTGTGGCTGCCCGGCGACGAGCTGACCCGGGCGATCCCCCGCTCGGCCGGGCTCGGCGCCCCGTCCGCCGCGCCGTCGCGCCGGCTGCGCGTGGTCGCCCCACCCGCCCGTACGCTCGCCGCGGCCGGTCCGGCATGAGCGGCGAACCGCAGCGGACGCTGCTGCTCTGGTGCCCGGACTGGCCGGTCCTCGCCGCCGAGATCGTCGACGGGGTGCCCGCCACCGACCCGGTCGTGGTGCTGCACGCCAACCGGGTGATCGCCTGCTCCGAGCGGGCCCGCGCCGAGGGGATCCGGCGCGGGCTGCGCCGCCGCGAGGCGCAGGGGCGCTGCCCGCACCTCACCGTGGTCGACCACGACCCCGGCCGGGACGTGCGGGCGTTCGAGCCGGTGGTGGCCGCCGTGGAGGAGGTGGTCGCCGGCGTCGAGGTGATCCGGCCCGGCGCCTGCGCCACGGCGGCCCGGGGGCCGAGCCGCTACCTCGGCGGCGAGGAGGCGGCGGCCGAGCGGATCGTGGAGCACGTCGCGCAGAGTTGCGCGGTGGAGAGCCAGGCCGGCATCGCCGACGGGGTGTTCGCGGCCGGGCTGGCCGCCCGGGAGGGCCGGATCGTGGCCCCCGGCGGCACCCGCGAGTTCCTGGCCGCCCGGCCGGTCGAGGCGCTCGGCCGGCCCGCGCTGGCCGACCTGCTGCGCCGGCTCGGCGTCCGTACCCTCGGCGAGTTCGCGGCGCTGCCGGCCGGGGACGTGCTGGCCCGGTTCGGTTTCGACGGGGCGCTGGCGCACCGGCTCGCCGGTGGCCGGGACGACCGCCCGCTGGCGGTCCGGCAGCCGCCCGCCGACCTGACCGTCACCGCCGACTACGACGAGCCGGTCGACCGGGTCGACGCCGCCGCGTTCGCCGCCCGCATGCTCGCCGAGCGGCTGCACGAACGGCTGGCCGGGTACGGGCTGGCCTGCACCCGCCTCGGCATCGAGGCGGTCACCGCCCACGGCCAGGAGCTGCACCGGGTCTGGCGGCACGACGGCCTGCTCACCGCCGCGGCCATCGCCGACCGGGTCCGCTGGCAGCTCGACGGCTGGCTCTCCGGCAGCAACGGCCGGGGCGGGACGCGTCCGGCCCGGCCCACCGCCGGGATCGTCCGGTTGCGACTGGTGCCGGACGGGGTGCTCGCCCAGGCGGGCCTGCAACCCGGGCTGTGGGGGGAGACCGGTGAGGAGCGGGAGCGGGCGCACCGGGCGCTCAGCCGGGTGCAGGGCATCCTCGGCCCCGAGGCGGTGGTCACCGCCGTGCTCGGCGGCGGGCGGTCCCCGGCCGACCAGGTGCGCCTGGTCCCGTGGGGCGACGAGCGGGCGCCCGCACGTCCCGGCCCGCCACCCCTGCCGCCCGCCGGGGCCGCTCCGGGTGCCGCGTCCGCCCCTGTCGTCGTACCCGCCGGGGGTGGTGCGGGGCGACGGGCCGGCCGGGGCCGGGCGGTGGCCGAGCCGCCGTGGCCGGGCCGGATCCCGCCGCCCGCGCCGGCCGTGGTGCTGCCCACCCCGTTGCCGGCCGACGTGCGCGACGCCGCCGGGGAGCCGGTCGTGGTGAGCGCCCGGCTGGCGGTCAGCGCGGCGCCGGCCCGGCTCACAGTCGGCGACGGCCGCCCGGCCGAGATCACCGGGTGGGCCGGCCCGTGGCCGGTGGACGAACGCTGGTGGGCGCCGGCCGAGGCGCGCCGCCGGGCCCGGTTCCAGGTGAGCCTGGCCGACGGCGCCGCCCTGCTGCTCGCGGTCGAGGGCGGGCAGTGGCTGGTGGAGGCGATCTATGACTGAGCGCCGGGCGAGCGCGGGGTGAGCTTCCACAACCCGAAGATGCCCTGGTCGAAGCTGGAGCAGGTGCTCTCCGGCCGGGCCGGGGGCGAGCGGCACCTGCACGTGGTCGACCCGCTCGCGGTCGACGCCGACGGCGGCGACTCACCGGCCTGGAGCCGCAAGCGCCAGGAATACCGGCCGCCGGAACTGGCCCGCCCGGACGGCGTGGTGCCCTACGCGGAGCTGCACGCGCACTCCAACTTCAGCTTCCTCGACGGGGCCAGCCACCCGGAGGAACTGGCCGAGGAGGCGGCCCGGCTCGGGCTCACCGCCCTCGCCGTCACCGACCACGACGGCTTCTACGGCGTGGTGCGCTTCGCCGAGGCGGCCCGCGCGCTGCGGCTGCCGACGATCTTCGGCGCGGAGCTGTCCCTCGGGCTGCCCGGCCCGCAGAACGGCGAACCCGACCCGCTCGGCCGGCACCTGCTGGTGCTCGCGCACGGCCACGAGGGGTACGCGCGCCTGGCCGCCACCATCTCCCGGGCCCAGCTGCGCGGCGGGGAGAAGGGCCGCCCGGTCTACGGCGAGCTGGAGGAACTCGCCGCCGAGCTGCGCGACCACGTGCTGGTGCTCACCGGCTGCCGCAAGGGGCACGTGCCCGCGGCGCTGCTCACCGAGGGCGTCGACGCGGCGGCCCGGGAACTGGACCGGCTCACCGCGCTGTTCGGCGCGGAGACGGTGGCGGTGGAGCTGACCGACCACGGCCATCCGGTCGACGCCGACCGCAACGACGCGCTCGCCGACCTGGCCGCCGCGGCCGGGCTGCCCACCGTCGCCACGAACAACGTGCACTACGCCACCCCGGGACGGCGCCGGCTGGCCACCACCGTGGCGGCGGTCCGGGCCCGGCGCAGCCTCGACGAGATCGACGGCTGGCTGCCCGCCGCGGCCACCGCCCACCTGCGCAGCGGCGCGGAGATGGCGGCGCGGTTCGCCGCGTACCCGGGTGCTGTGGCGCGGGCCGCCGAGTACGGCGCGGAACTCGCCTTCGACCTTCAGCTCGTGGCGCCGAGGCTGCCGGCGTACCCGGTGCCGCCCGGGCACACCGAGATGAGCTGGCTGCGCCGGCTGACCATGGACGGCGCCCGCGAGCGCTACGGCCCGCCCGAGGCGCACCCGGAGGCGTACGCGCAGCTCGAACACGAGCTGCGGATGATCGAAGACCTCGGTTTCCCCGGCTACTTCCTGGTGGTCTACGACATCGTCGCCTTCTGCCGGGCGCAGGACATCTACTGCCAGGGCCGGGGATCGGCGGCCAACTCGGCGGTCTGCTACGCGCTGCGCATCACCAACGTGGACGCGGTCCGGCACCGGCTGCTGTTCGAACGCTTCCTCGCCCCGGAACGCGACGGCCCGCCCGACATCGACGTGGACATCGAGTCCGACCGCCGGGAGGAGGTGATCCAGCACGTCTACGCCCGCTACGGCCGGGAACACACCGCCCAGGTCGCCAACGTCATCTCGTACCGGCCCCGGTCGGCGGTGCGGGACGTGGCGAAGGCGTTCGGCTTCTCACCCGGCCAGCAGGACGCCTGGAGCAAGCAGATCGACAGGTGGGGTTCGGTCGCCGCGGTCGACGTGGCGGACATCCCCGAGCAGGTGGTCGCGTACGCCAACGAGCTGCAGACGTTCCCCCGGCACCTGGGCATCCACTCCGGCGGCATGGTGATCTGCGACCGGCCGGTGATCGAGGTGTGCCCGGTGGAGTGGGGCCGGATGCCCGGCCGCAGCGTGCTCCAGTGGGACAAGGACGACTGTGCCGCCGTGGGCCTGGTCAAGTTCGACCTGCTCGGTCTCGGCATGCTCTCGGCGCTGCACTACGGCTACGACCTGATCGGTTCCCGCCTCGACCTGGGCGACATGACGCTGGACGACCCCGAGGTCTACGACATGCTCTGCCGGGCCGACTCGGTGGGCGTGTTCCAGGTGGAGAGCCGCGCCCAGATGGCCACGCTGCCCCGGCTCAAGCCGCGCGAGTTCTACGACCTGGTGGTGGAGGTGGCGCTGATCCGGCCCGGCCCGATCCAGGGCGGGTCGGTGCACCCGTACATCAGGCGCAAGAACGGCCAGGAACCGGTCACGTACGCGCACCCGCTGATGCGCAACGCGCTGGAGAAGACGCTCGGCGTACCGCTGTTCCAGGAGCAGCTCATGCAGCTCGCCATCGACCTGGCCGGGTTCGACGCGGCCGGGGCCGACCAGCTGCGCCGGGCCATGGGGGCGAAGCGGTCGGTGGAGCGGATGGCGCAGATCGCCGACCGGCTCTACGCCGGGATGGCCGAGCGGGGCATCACCGGCGAACTGGCCGACGACGTCTACCGCAAGCTCACCGCATTCGCCAGCTACGGCTTCCCGGAGAGCCACGCGATGAGCTTCGCCTACCTGGTGTATGCCAGCTCGTGGCTCAAGCGCTACCACCCCGGCCCGTTCCTGGCCGCGCTGCTGAACGCCCAGCCGATGGGCTTCTACTCGCCGCAGACGCTCGCCGACGACGCCCGCCGGCACGGCGTCGAGGTACGCCGGCCGGACATCAACGCCAGCGGCGCCAAGGCGGTGCTGGAGTCCACCCCGGAGACCCGGTGGGGAAGCGTGCCGGGCGAGCCGCCGCACGCCTGGGGACTGGGCGGCCCGGCGGTACGGCTCGGGCTGGGCAGCGTCCGTACCCTCGGCGAGGACGTGGCCGAGCGGATCGAGGCGGAACGCGCCGCGCACGGGCCGTACCGGGACATGCCGGACCTGGCCCGCCGCGTCGGTCTCACCGCCGCGCAGCTGGAGGCGCTGGCCACCGCCGACGCGTTCGCCTGTTTCGGGCTGACCCGGCGGCAGGCCCTCTGGGCCGCCGGCGCGGCGGCTCAGGACCGGCCCGGCCGGCTGCCCGGCACGGTGACCGGCGCGGACCCGCCCACCCTGCCCGGCATGGCCGCGGTGGACCGCCTGGTCGCCGACGTCTGGGCCACCGGCCTGTCCCCGGAGAGCCACCCGGCCCGGTTCATCCGGGACCGCCTCGACGAACTGGGCGCGGTGCCGATCGCCCGCCTCGGCCAGGTGCCACCCGGGCAGCGGATCCGGGTCGGCGGGATCGTCACCCACCGGCAGCGCCCGGCGACCGCCGGCGGCGTCACGTTCCTCAACCTGGAGGACGAGACCGGGATGCTCAATGTCACTTGCTCCCCGGGGTTGTGGCAGAGATACCGTCGAGTCGCCCGCACCAGCGGAGCACTTGTGGTGCGGGGCCGGCTGCAGCGGCACGAGGGCGTCACGAACCTCACCGCGGACCGGCTGGACGCGATCGAGCCCCCCGTCACACCGGCATCCAGGGATTTCCGTTGATGGAGTGATCCACATTACGGTTTCTCCGAGCCGGAGGCGGGAGACTCCCGACGCGGGTGGGCAGAGTGGCCCACCCGGGGTATGGGGGATGAACCGATGACCTTTCACCGCACGAACGCCGGTGGCGTGGCGAACGCCCGACGGACCCGCCTCGGCGCCGACTGGGCGCCCACCCACGAGGCCGAGCCGCGGGAATACCAGGTGACCGACGGCCCGGTGGCCAACCACCAGCGTTCCCGCGCCGAGGACGACCCCGCCGGCGGCGGCGAGTCCTGAACCCGGGCCGGGGGGTGACTAGGCTCGGCGCGTGGAGCAGATCCGAACCCTCACCCCCCGCACCGCCGTCATCTGGTCGGTGCTCCGGGCCGAGCTGGACCGGCGGGCCGGCGAACGACTCTCCGTGCTCGACGTCGGCGGCGGGACCGGCGGCTTCGCCGTCCCGCTCGCCGAGGCGGGTCACCGGGTCACAGTCGTCGACGCCAGCCCCGACGCGCTCGCCGCGCTGACCCGCCGGGCCGCCGAGGCCGGGGTCGCCGATCGGGTACGCGCGACGCAGGGCGACGCCGACGCGCTCACCGGCCTGGTCGAGCCGGCCACCGTGGACCTGGTGCTCTGCCACTCCGTCCTCGAGGTGGTCGACGACCCGGAACCGGTGATGTCCGCGCTGGTCACCGCGTTGCGCCCGGATGGTGCGGCGAGTGTGCTGGTCGCCGGCCGGGCCGCCGCCGTGTTCGGCCGGGCGATGAACGGGCAACTGGACGCCGCCGCCGCGCTCGCCGCCGACCCGCACGGCACCACCGGCGGCCGGGACACGCTGCGCCGCCGCTACGACGCCGCCGACGCGAGCGCGCTGCTCACCGCCGCCGGCCTCGTCGTGGAGGAGATCCACGGGGTACGGGTGCTCGCCGACCTGCTCCCGGCCGCGGTGGCCGACGGCCAGCAGGCCGCACTGGTGGAGCTGGAGCGTGCCCTCGCCGCCCGGTCCCCGTACCGCGATCTCGCCGCCCAGTTGCACCTGTTCGCCCGCCGCCCGGCATGACCGGCCCGGCTCCCGATCCGATGCTCGGCCCGGCGCCCGATCCGATGCCCGGCCCGGCTCCCGGTCCGACGCCCGGTCCGCTCGACCGGGTGGCGCCGCGCTACGACGGCGGCAGCCTGATCGACGTGCTGCCCAGCGCGCTGGCGCTGCTCGGCGTACCGGGCGCGACCGACCGGCTCGGCCTGGCCCCGCGCCTGGCTGGGGTACGCCGGATCGCGGTGCTGCTCGTCGACGGCCTCGGCTGGTACCAGATCCCCACCGCCGCCCCGTACGCCCCGACGCTCGCCGGCCTCGCCGCCACCGTCGGCCGGCCGCTCACCACCGGCTTCCCGTCCACCACCCCGACCAGCCTGGTCAGCCTCGGCACCGGCACCCCGTCGGGCGCGCACGGCGTGCTCGGCTTCACGGTCCGGGTGCCCGGCACCGATCGGGTGCTCAACCACGTCGACTGGACCGGCGACCCCGATCCGGCGAGCTGGCAGCCGGTGCCCACCTGGTACCAGCGGGCGCGCGCCGCCGGGGTCGCGGTGACGGTGGTCAGCCGACCCGAGTTCGCTGGCAGCGGCCTCACGCTCGCCGCCAACCGGGGCGGCGACTACCGGGGTGCGGCAGGCGTCGACGCGCTCGCCGCCCGGATGCTGGCGGCGCTGGCCGCCGGGGACGGGCCCGCACTCGTCTCCGGCTACCACCCCGACCTGGACCGGCACGGGCACCTCAGCGGCGTCGACTCCGCGCCCTGGCGGACCGCCGCCGCCGAGGTGGACGTACTACTGGCCCGGCTCGTCGACGGGCTGCCGCCGGACGCCGCGCTGCTGGTCACCGCCGACCACGGCCAGCTCGACGTGCCCGCCGGGCACCGGATCGACCTGGACACCGACCCCCGGCTGCGCGCCGGGGTACGGGTGGTCGCCGGTGAGCCCCGGGTCCGCTACCTGCACGTCGAGCCGGGCGCCGAGGCCGACGTGGTGGCAGCCTGGACCGAGGTGCTGGGCCCGGCCGCGCAGGTGCTGACCCGGGCCGAGGCGGTGGCGACCGGCTGGTTCGGGCCGGTGCCCGAGGCACACCTGACCCGGATCGGCGACGTGGTGGTGGTCTGCCGGGACACGTACGCGGTGGTCGCCACCCGGTCCGAACCGCCGATGGCGTCGCGGCTGGTGGCGTACCACGGCGCGGACACCGCCGCCGAGATGACGGTCCCGCTGCTGGTGGTCCGGGGCTGATACCGGTTCGTCCGTGCTGGTGCGCTGGTGGCCGCGGGTCCGGGTCGGCCCCGCCTCGTGCGGGGTCGGCGGGCGGTGGGGTTGTCGGACCGGCGGGCTAGCCTGCTGGCATGGGCCGCAGCCAGTCGTTGCCCCGAGGCGGTGACCCCCGCTTCGGGCCGGACGCCGACGACACCGGCTGCACCATCCTGCACGTCGACATGGACGCGTTCTACGCCTCCGTGGAGGTGCGCCGCCGCCCCGAGCTGGGCGGCCGGCCGGTGGTGGTGGGCGGCGTCGGCCCGCGCGGCGTGGTCAGCTCCGCCAGCTACGAGGCCCGGCGGTACGGCGTCCGCAGCGCGATGCCCACCGCCCGCGCCCGGGCGCTCTGCCCCGGCGCGGTCTACCTCCCGCCCGACTTCACCGCCTACACCGAGGCGTCCCGGGCGGTCATGCGGATCTTCCGGGACGTCACGCCGCTGGTCGAGCCGCTGTCTCTGGACGAGGCGTTCCTCGACGTGGCGGGCGCCCGACGGCTGTTCGGCCGGCCCGCCGACATCGCCGCGCTGATCCGCCGCCGGGTCGCCGAGGAACAGCGGCTGACCTGTTCGGTGGGCGTGGGGCCGAGCAAGTTCGTGGCGAAGCTCGGCTCCACCCGGGCCAAGCCCGACGGCCTGCTCGTGGTCCCGGCCGCCCGGGTGCTGGAGTTCCTGCACCCGCTGCCGGTGTCCGCGCTGTGGGGCGTGGGGGAGCGGTCCGCGGACGCGCTGCGCCGCCTCGGTCTGCGCACCGTGCGCGACCTCGCCGAGGCACCGGCCGGCCTGCTGCGCCGGGCGGTGGGCGAGGCGTCCGCCGCCCACCTGCACGAGCTGGCCTGGGGGCGTGACCCGCGCGGGGTCACGCCCGAGCAGGTGGAGAAGTCGATCGGCGCGGAGGTCACGTTCGACACCGACGTGAGCGACCCGGACGAGATCCGGCGGTCCCTGCTCGCGCTCGCCGACAAGGCCGGCGCTCGGCTGCGGGCGGCCGGGCAGGTGGGCCGTACCGTGTCGCTCAAGGTCCGTTTCGCCGACTTCCGGACGATCAGCCGCTCCCGCACGCTCGCCGTGCCCACCGACACCGCCCGGGAGATGTTCGACACGGCCTGGGCGCTGTGGGGCGCGCTGGCCCCCGGCGAGCCGGTTCGGCTGGTCGGGGTCCGGATGGAAGGTCTCGCCCCCGCAGGGGAGACCCCGCAGCAGCTCACCCTGGGTGCGCCCGAGCGAGGCTGGCGCGAGGCGGAGGCGGCGGCCGATGCGGCGGCTGCCCGATTCGGGCGGTCCGTCATAGGTCCGGCCAGTCTTCTCGGCCGTCGTGATACACGACAAGTCGAAAAACCGACCCGGCCGTAGGTCGTCCCGCTTTCCGACGCGCGGGGGCCCTCGTAGACTTGCGGGTAAGCAGCCGGTTGGCTGCCACGGTCTGTCGGCCCGCCCGGGCCGACCAACGTGACCGGGGAGGAGTGCCGTGCCGCTCTCGGAGCACGAGCAGCGGCTGTTCGAGCAGATCGAGCGGTCGCTTGCCGAGGACCCCAAGTTCGCCTCGGCCGTGCGCGCCAGCGACCCGCGTTTCCACGCGCGGCGTCGCGTGCTCGTCGCTGCCGGCGTGGTCGTCGCTGGTCTGGCCCTGTTGATCTACGGTGCCGTGATCAAGATTCCCGCGGTGGCCGTGGCGGGTTTCGTCGTCATGCTGGGCTCGTTGGGCTACGCGGTGCAGTCGCACCGCCGATCCCAGTCGCCCGACCTGCACGTGGTCGGCGGCACAACGAGCCGGCGTCGTCCCCGTGGCCGCAGTGGTGGTGGTCGCCGGGGCTCCTTCCTCGACCGGATGGAGGACCGCTGGCGGCAGCGCCCGGAGGGCCACCGCTGACCGCGTCCCGCCCCTGACCGGGGCGGGAAACCGGCGGCGCCTCCGTAACAGGCCGGCAAGCGCCGCCGGGGTGACCTGCTGCCGGTCGCCGTGGCAACGCGGGCGAGAGCCCGCGCTCAGCCATGCCCGCGATCGATCCCACCGTCCCGCCATTCACCGTCCGGACCGCCGCTCGGCGCGCCCCCGGCGGTCCGCCTCCTCTGCACACCGCCGGCGCCTCCGTCAGCACGTGGTGCCCGGGTCGCCCCGCACGTGAGCGTGTGCACCGCGCCCGGGTCGCCCCGCACATGAGCGCGTGCACCGGGCCTGGGTCGCCCCGCCACGTCAGCATGTGCACCGCGCCCCGGGTCGCGGCGGGGCAGCTCACCCCCTCGTGCCCAAGCCTCCCCGCCTCAGCGCACGGCGAGCACCTCCCCGCCGCTCACCAGCAGGCGCACACCCGCCCTCACCCGCGATCTTGCACTTTCGGCCAGAGCGGTGCCCGGGATGTCCCGTTCACCTGGGCACAAACTGCAAGATCGCCGAGGCGGGGCGGGTGCCCAGCTCGCCTGATCAGCCATGCTCGCTCGGCAGGCGGGATGCGCTTCCCGTATCCCGGGAGCCGCCGTAGATCTTGGAAGGAAAGCGCCCCTATGGGGGCCGTTTCGTACCAAGATCTCGGGCGCATCCGGCCCAGAAGCGGTGATCAAGGAGTTTGTGTCTTCAGCAGGGCTGGATTTGGACACAAACTCCTTGATCAACGCCGTGGGGGTGGGAGGGGCGGGGCGGGGAGGGGAGGGAGGGGCGGGCGGGGGTCAGCGGGCGGGGCGGTGGGCCAGGAGGCGGCGCGGGCTCCAGCGCGACATGCGCTGCCGGACCTGGCCGCTCGTGGTGACCACCCTCGCCGACCGCTCGGCCAGGCCGGTACGCCAACGCTGCAGCACCGACGGGGGCAGCAGCGCGGCCAGCAGCCGGGTACGGCGGTCCGCGCCCGCCGCCAGCGCGCCCCGGACCGTACGCAGCGCCGGCTGCAACTCCGTGTCGGTCAGCGGGTCACGGGCGTAACGGGCTCGTTCCTCGGCGCGGCCGAGCAGGCGTACCCCCGTTGCGGCGTCCCCCCTCTCGGCGAGCGCCTCCCGGGCCAGCCGCTCGGCGGTGGCCCGTGGGGTCTCCGTGCGGTCCACCCGGACGTGGAAGTCGACGAGCGTGTCGAGCAGCTCGTCCCAGGCGGCGTGCGCGTCGGCGCGGGCCGCCTCGGCGTCCACACCGACGACGACCTGCCGTGTTTCGCCGCGCTGGCCCGGCACCGGCAGCGCGGTGGCCGCGGGCGTGACCGCCCGGACGCGCCGGCGGCGGCGCAGGGCGGAGCGGCGCAGGGCCGGTACGGCGAGCAGCGCCAGCAGCGCCAGCGCACCGGCCAGCCACCACGGCCAGACCGGGCTCTCCTCGGCCGGGCCGCCCTGGTTCAGCGTCAGGCCCTGGTCGGTGTCCTTGTCGAGCCGGTCCGCCTCGTTCGGCCCGGCCGACGGGCCGGCCGCGTCGGGAGCGCTGGTGCTGCCGGTCGAGGGGGTGACCTCCTCGGGGGCGTCGATGTCCGGCGCCCAGGCCGAGCGGACCGAGCCCGTCACGGCCGCCGCCGGGGTGGCGTCGAACGGCACCCAGCCGATCCCGCTGAAGTTGACCTCGGTCCAGGCGTGCAGGTTGCGGTTGGTCAGCACGTACGTGCCACTGTCGGCCTTGCTGCCGTTGGTGAACCCGACGGCGACCCGGGCCGGGATGCCGGCGGCCCGGACCAGCCAGGCCATCGCCGCGGCGTACTGCTGGCAGTAGCCGACCTTGGTGGCGAGGAAGTCGGTGATGTCCTCGCCGCTGCTGCCGTTGCGGGTGGACAGCGCGTAGGTGAAGCCGTTCTCCACGGAGAAGTAGTCGTAGATCGCCCGGACCTTGTCGTAGTCGTTCGACTTGCCCTTGACCAGCTGCGCGACCAGTTCCTCGACGGCCGGGACGGACGGCCGCTCGGTCTGCTGCCGCATCACCGGGCTGTCCGAGGGCAGCGACGGGGCCGCGCGCAGCGCCGCCGGGCTGAATGTGGACCGTACGTAGTCGAACGAGTAGCTCTTGCCGCGGGCGTTGTCCCGGTTGGAGAAGACGACCTGCTGGTTCGGGTCGTACAGCCAGTTGCCGTTGAGGTCGTCGGTCTTGACCGGCTCGGCGTAGACCGGCATCAACGGCATGTTCAGGTTCTTCGTCACCTCGACCGTGGCGCGGTAGCGCTGCTGGTCGACGCCGCGCGGGGCGCGTTCCCCGGGGTCGGGCAGCGGGCGGGTGATCGGCCGCCCGGTCGGCACGCGTGCCTGGAAGCCACTGGGGCGCAGATCGTCGACGACACCCAGGCGCAGGTAGAACGGCGTCGTCTCGTTGGTGCTGACCTTGACCAGATCGAGTTCCTCGCTCTGGTTGAGCTGGCCGCTGAGCGCCGCGAACAGGTCGACCCGGCCGGAGCTGCCGCCCTGGCCCGGCCGCCCGCTGCCGTCGCCGGGCCCGGCGCCGACGTTGTTCAGCAGCCCGCCGGTCATCCCGGGCACTGCGAGCGGCAGCGCCACCGCCACGATCACGCCGACCACTGCGAGCCGCCGTCCGGCCGCGGCCAGCGGGGACGCCTCCCAGACGTCCACGTCGCGACCCTCGCCGGTGAACCGGCGGCCGAACCGGCGTACCCGGTCGACGTTGTCGGTGACCAGCAGCCAGAGGTAACCGGCGGCACCCACCACGAACGGGGTGGCCGGGACGCTGTCCACGTAGACCGCGACCGGCACCGAGTAGATGGCGAGCATCGGCAGGCCGGCCAGCGCCGGCCGGCGCAACCCGACCGCGAGCACGTCCACCACCACAGCGACCGCGCCGATGCCGAGCACCGCGAGGAACAGCAGCGAGTCGACGTCCGGCACCTTCACGCCGTACGAGCGCATGTCCTGCAACGACGTCTGGAGCAGGTCGCCGAAGTGGGCGAACGTGGCCGGGGTCGGTACGAACGCGAGCAGTTCGGTGCCGCCGGGGAAGACCCACGTCAGGCCCAGGGTGAGCCCGGCCAGCATGGCCAGCACCTGCCCCCACAGCGGCATCCGGCCCAGCCGGCTCAACGCGGCCGAGCCGGCCACCACGGCGACCACGACGGCGGCCTGGATCAGCCAGGTCCAGCGTTCGAAGATCGCCGACAGCGGGGCCGCCGCCAGCAGCGTCGCCGCCGCGGCGACGAACCCGATGTTGCGGTGCGGGGTCACAGGACCATCCCTCCGGTCATCGTCGTCCGCCGGCCACCGTCTCGGCCATGGCCGCCCGCAGCGCGAAGCCCTGCGAGCCCCGCCCGGCCTGCGGCCACAGCATCGGCAGGCGGGTGCCGTGCTCCACCCCGATGACCCGCCAGCCGCTCTGCAGCAGCGCGAGCGCGGCGGCGCCGTGCGCCCGCTCCGCCTCGGTCCGGGCGTTCGGGGGCAGGTTGAGCCAGGTGTTGCTGTCGAGCAGGAACGCCACGCAGGTGGCCCCGTTGCCGCGCAGCCCGGCCAGCAGTTCCGCCTCGGCGGTGCCGAGCGTGCCGATCAGCGCGATGATCAGACCGCCGTCGGCCCGCTGCCGGACCTGCTGCACCAGCGTGGTGATCTCGCCGCGCCGGTCCAGGTGCACGTCGGCGAGGTGGTCGAGCAGCAGTCCCTCGCCGCCTGCCTCGGCGGCGCCGACGTCGGCGCCGTTGCCGGTGACCAGCCGGAGCTTGTAGCCGGCCTCGCGCAGGTGCACGGCGATGCTGGCGGCGGCCGAGACCGCCCACTCGAAGCTGGCCGTCGGGCCCTCGCCCCGGTGCCCGGCGGCGCGGGTGTCCAGCACCACCGTCGCCCGGCTCTCCCACGGCTGCTCCTCGCGGCGCACCATCAGCTCACCGGTGCGGGCGGTGGACTTCCAGTGCACCCGGCGCAGGTCGTCGCCCATCCGGTACTCCCGGGTGGCGGCGTCGTCCTCGCCGTGCACCGCCACCGAGCGGGCCCGGCTGTCGCCGCTGCCGGCGTACTCACCGGGCAACCGGACCGACGGCAGCGGGGTGACCTGCGGGATCACCGTGAGGTGGTCCGTGCTGGGGAACGACCGGGTCAGCTCGCACAGGCCGAACGGGTCGGTCAGCCGGATCACCAGCGGCCCCACCTCGTAGCGGCCGCGCACGTCCGCGCGGACCGTGTACGCCACCGAGCTGGCCTGGTGCGCGCCGAGCCGCTCCAGCACGACCCGGGGCCGGCTGCCCAGCGCGTACGGCAGGCGGTCCTCCAGCAGCAGCGTGCCGGTGGGCAGCCGGGACAGGTTCTGCAGCCGCAGCACCACCCGGGAGCTGGCGCCGACCGGCACCCGGTGCGGCTCCAGCGACCTGTTGCAGGCCAGCTTGTACCGGCTGCGCCCGACGTACGCGGCGGCCAGCAGCGGCAGCACGGCGAGCAGGACCGCCACCCGGAGCAGGTCCTTCTCGCCGAGGATGCCGGCGGAGATCGCGGCGGCCACCGCGGCCGCCAGGAAGGAGCGGCCGCGGGTGGTCAGCCCACGCAGGCCGTCGCGCACGTCACGGCCTCCGCGGCTCGTACGGCCCGCGGCCGTTGTTGCCGCCGCCGGGGCGGGTGTCGTACGGCGACCGCTGCCGGTCGTGCGGCAGCGGCAGGCGGTGCACCAGCTCGGAGACGATCGCGTCGGTGGTACGCCGGGCCAGCTGCGCGTCGGCGGTCGGGATGATCCGGTGCGCCAGCACCGGCACCGCGAGGACCTGGAGGTCGTCCGGCAGGACGTAGTCGCGGCCCTCCAGGGCGGCCACCGCGCGGGCGGTGCGCAGCAACTGGAGCGTGGCCCGGGGGGACGCGCCGAGGCGCAGGTCGGGCGCCTCCCGGGTGGCGGTGACCAGGTCGATCGCGTACTGCTTGACGGCGTCGGCGACGTGCACCTGCCGGACGTGGCCGATCAGCCGGCGGACGGTGGCCGCGTCGGAGACCGGCCGCAGCCCCGGCAGCGGGTCGGTGGCGCCGTGCCCGTCGAGCATGGCCAGCTCGGCGCGCGGGTCCGGGTAGCCCATGGCGATGCGGGCGGTGAACCGGTCGCGCTGCGCCTCGGGCAGCGGGTAGGTGCCCTCCATCTCGATCGGGTTCTGCGTCGCGATCACCATGAACGGCGTCTGCAACTGGTAGGTGACCCCGTCGACCGTGACCTGCCGCTCCTCCATGCACTCCAGCAGCGCCGACTGGGTCTTCGGCGAGGCCCGGTTGATCTCGTCGCCGACCACCAGGTTGGCGAAGACCGCGCCGGGGCGGAACTCGAAGTCGTGCGTCTCCTGGTTGTAGACGCTGACGCCGGTGACGTCGCTGGGAAGCAGGTCGGGGGTGAACTGGATCCGCCGGACCGAGCAGTCGATGGACCGGGCCATCGCCTTGGCGAGCTTGGTCTTGCCGACGCCGGGCACGTCCTCGATGAGCAGGTGACCCTCGGCCAGCAGCACCGCCAGGGCGAGCCGGACGGTGGCGGTCTTGCCCTCGATGACCTGCTCGATGTTGGCCACGATGGCCTCGCTGGCGGCGCGGAACTCGTCGTGCGGCAGCAGACCGCCCACCTCGTCCCAGGTCTGTTGTGTCACGGGCCTCCTCCTCGTCGCCTGGACGGCAGCTCTTTATAGAGCACCTGGACCCGCCGTTGGGTTCGCGACGCCGAGCCTCGTCTGCCGCAGAAATCTCATTGGTATCTCAGGCTAACCATGTTTGTCGTTACTGCCGACTCCCGCAGGTGGTCGGTCGGTTACGCCCGGAATATTCGCCGGACCGGGGGACCGGCCGCCGCGGGTGGAACGGGCGCGCCGCCGCCGAGGGGTGCGAGGTACACTGCCTGCATGGCCGGGTTCTTCCTGCTTCTTACCGAGCCGTGTTGATGCGCTGAACGCGCGACAGCACGGCCGCCCCTCCTGCGCGAGGGGCTTTTTTGTGCCCGCAGCAGACCGCCCACAATTTTTTCGAATCGATCCGCGCCGAGGAGACGCCATGAGTGAGGCAGCCGCACCGGCGACCGACATCCCCCCGTTCCGGTACACCGCCGCCCTGGCCGACGAGATCGAGCACCGCTGGCAGGACACCTGGGCGCGGGAGGGCACCTTCCACGCGCCGAACCCGGTCGGTCCGCTGGCCGACCCGGGCCACCCGCGGGCGGGCGCCGAGAAGCTGTACGTGCTGGACATGTTCCCGTACCCGTCCGGCGCCGGCCTGCACGTCGGGCACCCGCTGGGCTACATCGGCACCGACTGCTACGCCCGCTACCAGCGGATGGCCGGGCGCAACGTGCTGCACGCGATGGGCTTCGACGCGTTCGGCCTGCCCGCCGAGCAGTACGCGGTGCAGACCGGCACCCACCCCCGGACCACCACCGAGGCCAACATCGAGCGGTACCGGGAGCAGCTGCGCCGGCTGGGGCTGGGCCACGACGAGCGGCGTTCGGTGGCGACCATCGACACCGACTTCTACCGCTGGACGCAGTGGATCTTCCTGCAGGTCTTCAACTCCTGGTACGACGCGGACGCGCGCAAGGCCCGGCCGATCGCCGAGCTGATCGCCGAGTTCGAGGGCGGCACCCGCGCCACCCCGGACGGACGCCCGTGGGCCGAGCTGTCAGTGGGGGAGCGGCGGCGCGTCGTCGACGACCACCGCCTGGCGTACGTCTCGGAGGCGCCGGTGAACTGGTGCCCGGGGCTGGGCACCGTGCTGGCCAACGAGGAGGTCACCGCCGACGGCCGTTCCGAGCGCGGCAACTTCCCGGTCTTCAAGCGCAACCTGAAGCAGTGGATGATGCGGATCACCGCGTACGGGGACCGGCTGCTGGAGGATCTGGACACGCTGGACTGGCCGGAGCCGATCAAGCTGCAGCAGCGCAACTGGATCGGCCGGTCGACCGGCGCGCACATCGACTTCCCGACCGAGGCGGCCCCGGTGCGGGTGTTCACCACCCGGCCGGACACCGTCTTCGGCGCCACCTACATGGTGCTGGCGCCCGAGCACGAGCTGGTCGACGTGCTGACGCCGGCCACCTGGCCGGAGGGCACCCGGGACGCCTGGACCGGCGGGCACGCCGGCCCGCGCGAGGCCGTCGAGGCGTACCGGAAGGCCGCCGCGGCCAAGACGGACGTGGAGCGGCAGGCGGACAGCAAGGAGAAGACCGGCGTCTTCGTCGGCGCCTACGCCACCAACCCGGTGACCGGCGGGCAGATCCCGATCTTCATCGCCGACTACGTGCTGGCCGGGTACGGCACCGGCGCGATCATGGCGGTGCCCGCGCAGGACGAGCGGGACTGGGACTTCGCCGAGGTCTTCGAGCTGCCGATCGTGCGGACCGTGCAGCCGCCGGAGGGCTTCGACGGCAAGGCGTACACCGGTGACGGCCCGGCGATCAACAGCGCCGCGCCGGAGCGCGGCATCGACCTGGACGGCCTGGGCGTGACCGACGCCAAGGCGCGGATCATCGAGTGGCTGGAGGCCAACGGGCACGGCACCGGCGCGGTCACCTGGCGGCTGCGCGACTGGCTGTTCTCCCGGCAGCGTTACTGGGGCGAGCCGTTCCCGATCGTCTATGACTCCACCGGCGCGCCGATCGCGCTGCCCGAGTCGATGCTGCCGGTCGAGCTGCCCGAGGTGGAGGACTTCTCGCCGAAGACGTTCGACCCGGAGGACGCCGACAGCAACCCGGAGACGCCGCTGTCACGGCGGCGCGACTGGGTCGAGGTCGAGCTGGACCTGGGCGACGGGCCCAAGCGCTACACCCGCGAGACCAACGTGATGCCGCAGTGGGCCGGCTCCTGCTGGTACGAGCTGCGCTACCTGGACCCGACCGACTCGCAGCGCTTCGCCGACCCGGAGAACGAGGCGTACTGGATGGGTCCGCGCCGCGACGGCGACTGCGGGGGCACCGACCTGTACGTCGGCGGCGCCGAGCACGCCGTGCTGCACCTGCTGTACGCGCGCTTCTGGCACAAGGTGCTGTACGACCTGGGCCACGTCTCGTCGTTCGAGCCGTTCCGCCGCCTGTTCAACCAGGGCATGATCCAGGCGTACGCGTTCGTCGACGCGCGCGGCGCGTACGTGCCCGCCGAGGAGGTCGTCGAGGTCGACGGCCGCTGGTTCCACGGCGAGACCGAGGTCCGGCGCGAGTACGGCAAGATGGGCAAGTCGCTGAAGAACGTGGTCACCCCGGACGACATGTGCGCGGCGTACGGCGCGGACACGTTCCGGGTGTACGAGATGTCGATGGGCCCGCTGGAGGTGTCCCGCCCGTGGGAGACCCGGGCGGTCGTCGGCTCGTACCGGTTCCTGCAGCGGGTCTGGCGCAGCGTCGTCGACGAGCAGACCGGTGAGCTGCGGGTCACCGACGAGCCGGCCGACGAGGTGACCCGGCGGCTGCTGCACAAGGCGATCGACGGGGTCCGCGCCGACATGGACGGGATCCGGTTCAACACCGCCATCGCCAAGCTGATCGAGCTGACCAACGGCCTGACCCGGCTGGCGCGTACCCCGCGCGAGGTGGCCGAGCCGCTGGTGCTGATGGTCGCCCCGTTCGCCCCGCACATGGCCGAGGAGCTGTGGCGCAAGCTGGGCCACGGCACCTCGCTGGCGTACGCCGACTTCCCGGTCGCCGACCCGGCCCTGCTGGTGGCCGAGTCGGTCACGTACCCGGTGCAGGTCAACGGCAAGGTCCGCGGCCGGATCGAGGTGCCGGCCGACGCGACCGAGGAGACCGTCCGCGCGACGGCGCTGGAGGCGGTCGCGGGCACGCTGGCCGGCAAGGAGCCGCGCAAGGTGATCGTGGTGAAGGGCCGGATGGTCTCGGTCGTCGCCTGACCCGGCCGGTGGGCGTGTCCACATCGGGGACGCGCCCACCGCCGGTCATGCCGGCTCGGACCGGCGCCGCCGTTCCGCCCGCCACCAGCGGTGGATGATCAGCACGCTGGCGATCAGGCCGAGGCTGGCCGGCGCGGCCGCGTACCAGTTGATCGAACCGGGCGTGGTCACGGCCGCGCCGAGCGCCGCGTAGCCGATGGCGGTCGGGGCGGAGGCGATCACGCTGCCGGCCAGGAACGGCAGCACCCGGGCGGCGGTGGTGCCGTAGCCGTAGCTGACCAGACCGAACCCGGCGATCGGCAGCAGCCGTACGGTCACCACGCCGAAGACGCTCTGCCGGGCGAACCAGCCGTCGAGGCGGGCCAGCCGTCCGCGTACCCGCTCGGCGACGAAGTCGCGGCCGAGCACCCGGCCGACCGTGAAGCCGATGGCCGCCGCGAGCAGTGCCGCGCCGAGCGCGTACGCGGCGCCCTGCACCGGGCCGAAGATCGCGCCCGCGGCCAGCGTGACGAACGTCCGCGGCACCAGCGCCACCAGCAGCAGCGCGCCGCCGACCACCGCCGCGGGCGGACCGTAGCCGCCGAGCGAGTCGGCGAGCCGGGGCAGGTCGGCCGGGTCCGGCCGGGGCACCAGCAGCAGCGTCACGCCGAACCCGGCGAGCAGCAGCAGGAGCAGCCCGAACCGGCGCGCCGAGGGCTGCCGCAGCAACCCGGCGAGCCGGCGGGCCACCGGTCGCCGCCCCGGCCGGGCGGCGTCGGTCACGGCCTCGGTGCGGCGGCCACCGCGGCGCGGCGCTCGGAGCGGAGGCGGTCGGCCCAGGTGTCGTCGAGCGGGGGGAGCTGGTGGATGCCGGTCGCCCAGCGCAGCAGCAGGTCGGCCAGGTCCGGGTTGCGGGCCAGCGCCGGCCCGTGCGAGTAGGTGCCGAGCAGCTTGCCCCGCCACGCGCCCTCGGTGGCCCCGTCGTTGCCGACGCCGGTGGTGACCCGGGCCAGCGGGGACACGCCCGGGCCGAGGTGGGTGCGGCCGCCGTGGTTCTCGAACCCGGACAGGTGCGGGATGCCCAGCCGCGGGTCGACCTCACCGGCCAGCTCGCCCACCGCCCGGGTGGGGCCGCGGTCGGAGGAGAGGTCGAGCAGCTCCAGGCCGGCGCAGCGGGTGCCCTTGGCGAAGAAGGAGGTGCCGAGAAGCTGGTAGCCGGCGCAGACGCCGAACACCACCGAACCCTGGGCCACCGCCCGGTGCAGGCCGCCGTCGGCGATCAGGCGCTGGGCGCCGAGCGCCTGCGGGCCGTCCTCGCCGCCGCCGATCAGGTAGATGTCGGCGGTGGCGGGCAGCCGCTGGTCGGAGCGGACCTCCAGCACCTCGACCGGCATGCCGCGCAGCTGGGCCCGGCGGGCCAGGATCAGCGCGTTGCCCCGGTCGCCGTAAGTGGACAGCAGGTCGGGATAGATCCAGACGATGCGCAGGCTCTCAGTTGACACGGTCCAGCTCCGCTCGGATGTCCTGGAAGGCGGTGTAGTTGGCGATGACCTCCAGCCGGCCCGGCGGCACGGCGCGGACGGCCTCGTCGAAGCTGCGGACGTGCCGGAACGGCACGCCGTTGACCTCCAACCGCACCGCCAGGTCGTACGCCCGGTCGCCGGTGATCAGCACCTGCCGGCCGGTCAGCGGGGAGAAGTCCACGTCGAACAGCCAGGAGGTGTCCAGCCCGTCGGGGTCGCGGGCGTTGATGGACAGCAGTGTCGGCGCGACGTCGGCCATGTCGAACGCCTCCAGCCAGCTCGCCGGGTTCTTCGCCAGCAGCAGCCGGATGTTGCGCCCGTCGCGGTCAACCTGGGCGTAGCGGCCGGCCACCGAGGTGACGGTGCCGAGCCGGGACACCGCGTCCACCGGGCGTACGCCGAACTCGGCGGCGACGGCCAGGGCGGTGGCCGCGTTGCCGAGGTTGACCTTGCCGGGGAGCTGGAGCCGGATCTTGTGCCAGGCGCCGGTGGGGTCGAGCACGCCGTCGTCCTCGACCGTCCAGTTCGGCTCGGGGCGGCGCAGCGGGCAGCCGGTGCACCACCACTGCTCGCCGGAGCGCTGGATGGTGGAGCCGCACTCGGGGCAGACCCAGGAGTCGTCGTGCCAGCGCTGCCCGGCGCTGAACCAGGTGACGTGCGGCGGCACGTGACCCTGCGCCGGGTCGGCCGGCGGGCAGGCGGCCCACACCACCATCGGGTCGTCGGCGTTGGCGACCACCCGGATCCGCGGGTGCCGGACCAGGGCGGCGCGCCAGAGCTGCGCCATCATGGCGACCTCCTTGGCGCGGTCGAGCTGGTCGCGGGAGAGGTTGAGCAGCGCCACCACGTGCGGCTCGGTCGCCTCCAGCACCTGGGCGAGGTAGTGCTCGTCCACCTCCAGCACCGCGTACGGCGTGCTGCCGGCCTTGGCGAGCGCCGAGGTGTGGCCGGTGGGCATGTTCGCGCCGAAGGAGTTGGTGGCGACCCGGCCCAGCACGCCGACCGCGGCGGTGGTGAGCCGGGTGGTGGTGGTCTTGCCGTTGGTGCCGGACACCAGGGCGATGGCGCGCCCGGCCGAGAGATGGGCGAGCAGGTCCGGGTCGATCTTGAGGCCGATCCAGCCGCCGATCACCGAGCCGTCGCCACGACCCGCGGCCCGCGACAGCGCCGCGGCGGTGCGCGACACGGAGCTGGCCACCTTTGCCCGCAAGGGCATCTTCGCGTCCGTCACCCGAGCGAGGTTACCGGACCACCACCTCCGCCAGATCGCCGCCGACGGCGAACCGTTCGGCCGGGGAGGACCCGGCGGACGGCCGGAGCGCGCGGGGCCGGACGGCGGCGGTCGATGTCGGGTAGCGGACGGTGTGGGGCGCGCCCCACCCCCTCCACTCCGCCCCACCCGCGTTGACGTGCGGTTTTGCGCGCGGAAACGCCACGCCGCGCGGGCGATTCTGGTTGCAGGTGGAGGGAAGTGGAGTAGAGTGGGGCGCGATGGTGAGGCCGGGAGGGCCACACCGGCCCGGGGGGTCAGCGGCGCCGCGAACGCCGCTCAGGGCGAGGGGGTTGGGCCGATGTTCCTCGGCACCCACACTCCGCGCCTGGACGACAAAGGCCGGTTGATCCTGCCGGCGAAGTTCCGGGACGAACTGGCGGGGGGTGTCGTGATCACCAAAGGGCAGGAGCGCTGCCTCTACGTCTTCCCGATGCCCGAGTTCCAGCGGATCGCGGACCAGTTGCGCGCGCAGCCGATGACGAGCAAGGCGGCCCGGGCCTACAGCCGGGTCTTCTTCGCCAGCGCGCACGACGAGGTGCCGGACAAGCAGGGGCGGGTCACCATACCCGGCCACCTGCGGTCGTACGCGGCACTGGACCGGGATCTGGTCGTGATCGGAGCGAGCACCCGGGTGGAGATCTGGGACAAGGCGGCCTGGGAGGCCTACCTCGCGGAGAGCGAAGACGACTTCGCCGACATCGAGGAGGGGGTGCTGCCCGGCGGTCTGTAGGGCGTGACGGCGCCCGACGTACTGCGAGATCTCCAGCCGCTTTCGAGTTCCTGGCACCCCTTCCCCGGTGCCAGGCGCACGATCCGACACGGAGGGCCGCGGCCTCCGGCGGGCGGGAGCGGATGGGGATCTGGCGGTATGGCGAGGCGTCGTGGCGACGACGGACACGTGACGGAACGGTTGGCGAACGGGGTGGGGGTCGAGATGGGGGAGCTACGCGGCACGCACGTGCCGGTGCTGCTCGAGCGGTGTCTCGAGCTGCTGGCCCCCGCACTGGGCCGGCCCGGTCGCACCGTCCACGTCGACGCCACGCTCGGCCTGGCCGGGCACGCCGAGGCAGTGCTCTCGGCGCATCCGGACACGGTGCTGATCGGCCTGGACCGGGACACCGAGGCGCTCGCCCACGCGCGGGTCCGCCTGGCCCGGTTCGCCGACCGGATTCACCTGGAGCACGCCGTCTACGACGAGCTGCCCGAGGTGCTCGACCGGCTCGGTTACCCGGCGATCGACGGGGTGCTGTTCGACCTCGGCGTCTCGTCCCTGCAACTCGACGCGCCCGACCGCGGGTTCGCGTACGCGCAGGACGCGCCGCTGGACATGCGGATGGACCAGACCCGGGGGGTGACCGCCGAAGAGGTGGTCAACACGTACTCCCACCCGGACCTGGCCCGCCTGCTGCGGGTGTACGGCGAGGAGAAGTTCGCCGGGAAGATCGCCTCGGCGATCATCCGGGAACGGGAGCGCAACCGGATCACGTCCTCGGCCCGGCTGGCCGAGCTGGTCCGGGACGCCATTCCGGCACCGGCCCGACGAACCGGTGGACACCCGGCAAAGAGAACGTTTCAGGCTTTGCGGATCGAGGTAAACAGAGAACTGGCAGCGCTGGAGACGGCGCTGCCGGCTGCTCTGGACAAGCTCACAGTGGGCGGCCGCATGGTGGTCCTGTCCTACCACTCGCTGGAGGACCGGCTCACCAAGCAGGCGCTCGCCGACCGGGTCCGAAGTAAGGGCCCGGTCGACCTCCCGGTCGAACTGCCCGGGTCGGGCCCGACGTTCCGGCTGTTGAGCCGGGGCGCCGAGCTGCCCGGGGAGGCGGAGGTGGCCGCGAACCCGCGTGCCGCCTCGGTGCGGCTGCGGGCCGCGGAACGGCTCGACCCGGAGGCGGCCCGGCGGGGGCGTACCGACCGCGAACGGTACCGCCGCCGGGTGAAGGCGATGCACCAACCGGGGACGGGGTCACCGGGGTCCGGCAAGGATCCCGCGTCGGCCCCGGGGGACGCGAACGGGACGGACGAGGAGGGGGAGGGGACATGAACGTCGAGAAGCGCGACGGCCGGGGAGCCGTCGGGCAGCGCGCACCGCGGTCGGGGGGCCGGACCGCGGCGCAGCGCACCACGCGGGACACGACAGCGACCGACCGTCGGGAGGCGACTCGCGCCCGGGGGACGCGCGAGTTCCCGACGCAGGGCAGCGCCGCCCTGCGGCCGGCCGAGCGCACCCGGGTCACCGGTGCGCCGGCGCCGCGCCTGCGGGTCGCCCCGCCGGCGCCGATCCGGGTGCCCCGGGCTCCGTTCGTCGCGCTGATCCTGGTGCTGGTGGTCGGTGGGGTCCTGGGCATCCTGGCGGTCAACACCAAGATCAACGAGAACGCGTTCAAGCTGGAGAAGCTCCACCAGCAGCAGGCCAAGCTGGACGTGGACGAGCAGGAGCTGAAGAAGGAGATCGCCGAGCAGAAGGCGCCCGGCAACCTGACCGCCAACGCCCGGCGGCTCGGCCTGGTCGAGTCCGAGGACCCGGCCTACATCCGGCTGCCGGACGGGCAGACCATCGGGGTGCCGCACCCCGCGCAGGGCGCCCCGTCGGTCACCAGCCAGCAGGGCAACGGAGGCTGAGTCATGCCGCCGAGATCGGATGATCCGCGCCGGGACGCCACGGGCTCCCGGCGCGGATCGTCGCGGGGGTCGGAGCCGCGCGAGGCGGGCCTCGGCGGGATCTCCGACGCCCGCGCGTACACCCCGCGCGGGCGGACCGTGCGCGAGGGCGGCGGCGCCGAGCAACGGCGTACCCCTCGCAGCAACCGGTCCGGCGACCCGTTCCGGCCCGCGTTGCAGGTGCTCGACGGCGGCCGGGCCGGGCGGACCGGCACGCGCGAGCCCGCGACCGACGGCGCCCGGTCCGGCCGCCGGTCCACCGCCGCGGGCGGCCGGGCCGGCGTGGTGCGGACCGTCTCGTCCCGGCCGGTGCGGGAACCGTTCGACGACGACGAGGACGCGCCGCCGCCGCGCCGCCGGTCCCAGCCGCGCCGCCCCGCCGCCCAGCCCCGCCGCCCGGTACGTAAGCCGCGCCGGCCGCCGCGACTCGGCGACCCGCGCCGGCGGCTGCGGCTCGGCACGGTGCTGGCGCTGGCGTTGTTCGCCAGCATCGGCGTGCGGCTGGTCTACCTCCAGACCGTGGACACCCCGGCGTACGCCGACGGCGGCCTGCCCAACCGGCTCGCCGTGGTCGAGCTGCCGGCCCCGCGCGGGGCGATCCTCGACCGCGGCGGCGAGCCGCTGGCGCACAGCGTCGAGGCCCGGTACGTGTTCGCCGACCCCACCCGGGTCAAGGACCGGTTCGCCACCGCGCGCCTGCTCTCCCCGCTGCTCGGCGTGCCCGTGTCCGACCTGGCCGAGAAGATGCGCAAGCGCACCCTGCCCGGGACCGACACCCCGTTGCAGTTCGTCTACCTGGCCCGCGGTGTGGAGATCGGCACCGCCAAGCGGATCATGGAACTCGACCTGGCCGGCATCAACGTGCACCGCGACGAGCGGCGCGAGGTGCCCGGCGGCGACCTGGCGGCGAACCTGATCGGCTTCGTCAGCCAGGACATGAACGGCCTGGAGGGGCTGGAGGCCAAGTACGACGACGTGCTGCGCGGACAGGCCGGCAAGCGGACCTACGAGGTGGGCCTCGGAGACCTGGCCGCGCCCATCCCCGGCGGCTACAGCCGCACCACCCAGCCGCAGCCGGGCAGCTCGCTGAAGCTCACCGTCGACCGGGACCTCCAGTTCATGACGCAGCGGATCCTGGCGAAGCAGACGGCCAAGGTGAAGGGCAGCGTCGGCGCCGCGGTGATCATCGAGGTGCCGAGCGGTGAGGTGCTGGCGCAGGCCAGCCAGCCGACGTACGACGCGGCCAACCCCACCAAGGTCGGTTCCCCGGCCGACCGGGACGACGCGGCCACCACGTTCGTGGTCGACCCCGGCTCGATCCACAAGGCGATCACGTACGGCGCGGCTCTCCAGGAGGGCGTGATCACGCCGGACACCGCGTTCCCGGTCGCCGACACGATCGTCCGGGGCGGCGTCACCTTCCGCGACACCCACCCGGTCGGTGGCCGCACCATGAGCATCCCCGGCATGCTCGCCTTCTCGTCGAACGTCGGCACCATCGAGATCGCCGAGAAGCTGGGCAAGGACCGGCTGTTCGACTACCAGAAGCGGTTCGGGCTGGGCCAGGCCACCGGTGAGGGCATGCCCGGCGAGGCGGCCGGCCGGCTGCTGCCGCCGGACCAGTGGAGCGGCTCGGCGTACGGGTCGGTGCCGATCGGGCACAGCGTGGACGCCACGCCGCTGCAGATGGCCGCCGCGTACGCCACCATCGCCAACAACGGCACGTACGTGCAGCCGCACCTGGTCAAGGAGACCATCGGCGCGGACGGCGAGCGCAGCCCCGCCGCGGCGCCCACCACCCGCTCGGTGCTCAGCCCGGCCAACGCGGCGGCGCTGCGCCGGATGATGGAGGCGGTCACCACGGTCGACGGCCCGGACGGCCGGGCGACCGGTCTGGCCGCCGCCGTACCCGGATACCGGGTGGCCGGCAAGACCGGCACCGGTCTGCGCTACGACGGCGGCAAGCAGCAGCCCGGCGAGGTCGGCTCGTTCATCGGCATGGCCCCGGCGGAGAACCCCCGGTACGTGGTCGCGGTGTTCGTGTGGAGCCCCGGCGGCGGGGGCGGCGCGGTCGCCGCGCCGGCTTTCCGGGAGATGATGGGCTTCACTCTCCGCCACTACCGGGTGCCGCCGTCGCTCACCAACAAGTCCCCGAAGTTCGAGGTCTTTCCGCGCTGAGCGGGGACGGCGGGACATCATCGGTGAGTGGCGACGAACCACCGGGGCGGCTGTGCGGTCGGAACCGGACGACCGGGTAGGGTCTGACGCCGTGCCCGGCAATCCACGTCCCACAACCGTGCGTCCCGTACGGCTCGGCGACCTCGCCGACCGCGTGGCGGCGACCCCGCCGGAGGAGGCCGCCGACCTGGCCGTCACCGGCGTGACCCACGCCAGCCAGGAGGTGCGCCCCGGCGACCTGTACGCCGCCCTGCCCGGTGCCCGGCGCCACGGCGCGGAGTTCGCCGCAGCGGCGGCGGAGGCGGGCGCGGTGGCCCTGCTGACCGACCCGGCCGGTGTGGCGCTGGCCGCCGGGACCGGCCTGCCCGTGCTCGTCGTCGCCGACCCGCGCGACGCGCTCGGCGAGGTGGCCGCGACCGTCTACGGCGACCCGACCGCCGGCCTGACCGTGATCGGGGTGACCGGCACCGCCGGCAAGACCTCCACCAGTTACCTGGTCGAGTCGGGGCTGCGGGCCGCCGGGCACGTCACCGGGCTGATCGGCACCGTGGAGACCCGCCTCGGCGACCTGGTGATCGACAGCGTCCGGACCACCCCGGAGGCCACCGACCTGCACGCCATGCTCGCGGTGGCCCGCGAGCACGGGGTGGACACCGTGGTCATGGAGGTGTCCAGCCACGCCCTCGCCATGGGCCGGGTCGGCGGCGTCCGGTTCGACGTCGGCGGCTACACCAACTTCGGCTCCGACCACCTGGACTTCCACGCCGACGAGGCGGACTACTTCGCGGCCAAGGCCAAGCTGTTCGACGGCCGCTGCCGGGTCGAGGTGCTCAACCACGACGACCCGGCGCTGCGTCCGCTGCACAAGCCGGGCACCGTCACCTACTCGGCGGCCGGCGACCCGGACGCGACCTGGTGGGCCGACGGGATCGACGGCGAGGGCTACGCGCAGCGCTTCACGCTGCACGGGCCGGACGGTCTGGCGCTGCCCACCGGCGTGGCGCTGCCCGGCCGGCACAACGTGGCGAACGCGCTGCTGGCGGTCGCCCTGCTGGTCGCCGTCGGGGTGGACCCGGAGACCGCGGCGCGCGGCGTAGCCGCCTGCGGTGGCGTGCCCGGCCGGCTGGAACTGGTCAGCGGCGACGCCCCGGTGCGCGGCGTGGTCGACTACGCGCACAAGGCCAACGCGATCGAGGCGGTGCTCATCGCGCTGCGCGACCTGACCGAAGGCCGGCTGATCTGCGTGCTGGGCGCCGGCGGCGACCGGGACCGGGGCAAGCGGCCGGTGATGGGCGGCGTGGCCGCGCGCGGCGCCGACGTGGTGCTCGTGACCGACGACAACCCGCGGACGGAGGACCCGGCCGCGATCCGGGCCGAGGTGCTCGCCGGCGCGTACGCCGCCGCGACCCCGGCCCGCGTCATCGAGGTGCCCGGGCGGCGGGCGGCGATCGAGGAGGCGGTCCGGATGGCCGAACCGGGTGACGTGGTGGCGGTGCTGGGCAAGGGCCAGGAACGCGGCCAGGAGATCGGCGGCGAGGTGCTGCCGTTCGACGACCGGGTGGAGCTGGCGGCGGCGCTGCGCGCCCGCTTCGGTGACCTGGTGGGTCAGCGGTGATCCCGCTGACGCTGGCCGAGGTGGCCGCCGCTGTCGACGGCCGGCTCGTCGGCGCCGACCCGGACGCCCGGGTCACCGGCACCGTGGAGTTCGACTCCCGCAAGGTCAACCGGGGCGGGCTGTTCGTCGCCTTCCCCGGCGAACGGGTGGACGGCCACGACTACGCGGCCGGTGCGATCTCGGCCGGCGCTGTCGCGGTGCTCGGCACCCGGGAGGTGCCGGGCGTGCCGATGGTGCTCGTCGGTGACGCGCTCGACGCGATGGGCCGGCTCGCCCGCGCGGTGGTGGACCGGCTGCCCGGGCTGACCGTGATCGGGCTGACCGGCTCGTCCGGCAAGACCACCACCAAGGACCTGATCGCCCAGCTCGCGGTGCGGCTCGGCCCGACGGTGGCGCCGCCCGGCTCGTTCAACAACGAGCTGGGGCACCCGTACACGGCGTTGCAGGCCACGCCGGAGACCCGCTACCTGGTGATGGAGAAGGGCGCCCGCGGGGTCGGGCACGTCCGCTACCTGTGCGACGTGGTGCCGCCGCGGATCTCTGTGGTGCTGAACGTGGGCGTGGCGCACCTGGGCGAGTTCGGCTCGGTGGAGACCATCGCGCTGGCCAAGGGCGAACTGGTCGAGGCGCTGCCCGACGATGGGCTGGCGGTGCTCAACGCCGACGACCCGCGGGTCGACGCGATGGCGTCGCGTACCCGGGCCCGGGTGGTCCGCTACGGCGAGTCGGAGCACGCCGACGTACGCGCCGTGGACGTGACACTCGACGGCCGGGGACGGCCCTCGTACACCCTCGTCACCCCGGAGGGCAGCGCGCCCGTGCGGCTCGGGCTGACCGGCCGGCACCAGGTGTCCAACTCGCTCGCCGCCGCGGCGGTCGGCCGGGAGCTGGGCCTGCCGCTGCCGGACCTGGCGGCGGCGCTGAACGAGCTGGGCCTCGTCTCGACCCGGCGGATGGACGTCTTCGAGCGTCCCGACGGGGTGACCGTGATCGACGACTCGTACAACGCCAACCCCGCCTCCACCGGCGTGGCGCTGCGGGCGTTGGCCAGCATGCGTGGCGAGGGGCGTACCGTCGCGGTGCTCGGCTACATGGCCGAGCTGGGTGACTTCGAACTTCAGGGGCATCAGCAGGTCGGCCGGCTCGCGGCCGAACTGGGAGTGGACCGGCTGCTCGTGGTGGGCGAGCCGGCGGCGCCGATCCACGAGGGCGCGACAGCGGTAGGTAATTGGGGAGGAGAGTCGGTGCTGCTCACCGATCAGGCGGCGGCCGTCGAGGTGCTGCGGAGCGAGCTGCGTCCGGGAGACGTGGTGCTGGTGAAGGGCTCCCGGTACCGGACCTGGGAGGTGGCCGACGCGCTGCGCGCGGACGCCCGGGAGGGTGCGACGGAGGGCGGCGCCGCATGAGGGCGGTCATCGTCGCCATCGGGGTCGCGTTCCTGATCTCGCTGTTCGGCACCCCGATCGCGATCAAGGTGTTCGCCCGGCTCAAGGCCGGCCAGCCGATCCGATCGAACCTCGGGCTCGCCAGCAACGAGGGCAAGAAGGGCACGCCGACCATGGGCGGCGTGGTCTTCATCCTGGCCACAGTCATCGCGTACGTGGCCGGGCACCTGGCTCTGACCACGCTGCCGGACGCGCAGATCGCCCAGGTCGAGCCGACCATCACGGCGCTGGTGCTGCTGGGGCTGATGGTGTTCTCCGGCGCGGTCGGCTTCATCGACGACTTCCTGAAGGTGCGCAAGCGCCACAGCGGCGGTCTCAACAAGCGGGGCAAGCTGGCCGGGCAGATCCTGGTCGGCGCGGTCTTCGGCGCGGTGGCGGTCTACTTCCCGTCCAGCATGACCGACGCCGGCGGCAACGCGACGAACACCGAGACCGTGGGCAGCACCACGCTGAGCTTCATCCGGGACATCCCGGCGCTGGAGATCGGCAAGATCGGCGCGGTGATCGTCATCATCATGGTGGTCATGGCGGCCACCAACGGCGTCAACCTCACCGACGGCCTGGACGGCCTGGCCACCGGCGCCTCGGTGATGGTGCTGGCGGCGTACGCGCTGATCGCGTTCTGGCAGTACCGGCACTGGTGCGCCGACCCGAACTACACCGAGTCGTACTGCTACACCGTGCGCGACCCGCTGGAGATCGCGTTGATCGCCGGCGCGGCGGCCGGCGCCTGCGTGGGCTTCCTGTGGTGGAACACGTCACCGGCGCGGATCTTCATGGGCGACACCGGCGCGCTCGGGCTGGGCGGCCTGATCGCCGGCATGGCGATGTCCACCCGCACCATCCTGCTGCTGCCGATCCTGGGCGGCCTCTTCGTGATCATCACGATGTCCGTGGTCATCCAGATCATCTCCTTCCGTACCACCGGCAAGCGCGTGTTCCGGATGTCGCCGTTGCAGCACCACTTCGAGCTGGCGGGCTGGAGCGAGGTCAACATCGTGGTCCGGTTCTGGATCATCGCCGGTATCGGCGTGGCCATCGCGCTGGGCCTGTTCTACAGCGAGTTCCTCGCCGCGGTCAGCTGACGCCTCGGGTGTAAGGAAGGGCCCCTTATTAACAGACGTCTGTTAATAAGGGGCCCTTCCTTCAGATCCGACACGCCGACCGGGCGGTTGCGCCACGGGCGGGCGGGTCGAGCGGCCATGATGGGCCTGTGGGGGAGGGACGAGACATCCAGGTGACCAGCGACCCGCCGGCCCGCCGTGCCCCGGCGGCGACGCCACCGGCCGACCCGCCCGCGGCGCGCTGGGATCCGGCCGGTGGCCTGGCCGCGCTGCGCGGCCTGCTGGCCCGGCCGCTGGCCTCCTACTACCTGCTGCTGTCCAGCGCCGGCCTGCTGCTGCTGATCGGCCTCACCATGGTCTTCTCCGCCACGAGCGTGAAGGACTTCGCCGAGGGCGGTGACGCGTCCGCGTCGCTGACCAAACAGGCCGTGTTCGCGGTGATCGGCATCGGCGCGTTCTGGGCCTGCCAGCGGCTGCCCGCGCGCACGTTCCGGGCGGTGAGCCGCCCGGCGCTCGGCGTGGCGGTGGCGCTGCTGCTCACGCTCAACCTGTTCGTCGCGCTGAACTCGCTGTTCGGGGTGACGTCGATCGGGCCGCTGCGGGCCGAACTCCTCTCGCTCTCCCTGGGACCGATCTCGCTGCAACCGGTCGAGGTGGCGAAGTTCGCGCTGGTGCTGTGGGCGGCGCACGTGCTGGCCCGCAAGGGCGCCGCGCTGGGCTGGTGGAAGGAACTGGCGACACCGCTGTTCCCGGTGGTGGGCCTGCTGTTCGTGCTGGTCGGCTTCAACGACCTGGGCAGCATGCTCTGCCTGCTGGCGCTCGTGGTCGGGCTGCTCTGGGCGGCCGGCGTGCGGGGCCGGGTCTTCGCCGCGCTCTCCGCGATCGGCCTGGCCGGCATCGGCCTGCTGGTGGCCGCCGCCTCGCTCGGCGCCGGCTCCGGCTCCCGGGACGCGGACAACTACCGGCTCGGCCGTCTCACCATGTGGCTCGACCCGCCGGATCCGAAGACCTGCTTCGAGCAGAAGCTGGACTACTGCTACCAGCTCGTGCAGGCCCGCTACGCGATCGGCAACGGCGGCTGGTTCGGCGTCGGCCTGGGCCAGAGCTCGCTGAAGTGGAACTACCTGCCCGAGGCGCACAACGACTTCATCTTCGCCATCGTCGCCGAGGAACTGGGCGTGGTCGGCTGCACAGTGGTCCTGACGCTGTTCGCCGTGCTCGCGTACACCGGGATGCGGATCGCCCGCCGGGTCGAGGACCCGTTCCGCCGGCTCGCCGCCGCCGGCGTGACCGCCTGGCTGGTCGGCCAGGCCGTCATCAACATCGGTGGCGTCACCGGGCTGCTGCCGCTGACCGGCGTACCGCTGCCGTTCATCTCCGACGGCGGCAGCGCCCTGGTGGTGACGCTCGCCGCGATCGGCATGCTCGCCTCGTTCGCCCGCGCCGAGCCGGACGCGGCGCGAGCGCTGCATGCCCGTCCGCCCGCCCGATGGGTCCGACTAGTGTGGGCCCCGTTGCCGCCGCTTCCCGGCCGGCGCCGCAGACCGGCGCCGCCCCCGGCCGACCGAGGGTCCGTGCCCCGGTCCCGGCAGCGGCGGCAGGACGATCAGGCCGCGCCCCGCGGCGCCCGGTCCGACCGGGCGCGCACCGGCGCGGCGAGCGAGAGGAGACGCTGATGGGTCCGCTGCGTTCGGTGGTGCTCTGCGGAGGGGGTACGGGCGGGCACATCTACCCGCTGCTCGCCTTCGCCGACTGCCTGCGCCGACACGACCCGAGCGTCCGGATCACCTGTCTGGGCACACCCAAGGGGCTGGAGAACGAGCTGATCCCGCCGGCCGGCTACGACCTGCGGCAGATCCCGGCCTACCAGCTTCCCCGGTCGGTCAACATGAGCCTGGTGCGTACCCCGGACCGGATGTGGAAGGCGGCGCGCGCCGCGGGCAAGGTGATCGACGAGGTCCAGGCCGACGCCGTGGTCGGCTTCGGCGGGTACGTCTCGGTGCCCGGTTACCTGGCCGCGTGGCGGCGGGAGCTGCCCATCGTCATCCACGAGGTGAACGTGCCGCCGGGCGTGGCGAACCGGCTCGGGATGAAGTTCACCAAGAACGTCGCGGTGGGCTTCCCGCACCAGCCGGCCCAGGCCGAGGCGCTGCGCGACGCCCGCGTGGTCGGCGTGCCGCTGCGCCGGGGCATCGCCGGGTTGGACCGGGCCGCGCTGCGCGACGCCGCCCGCGCCCACTTCGGACTCCGTCCCGACCTGCCGGTGCTGTTCGTCGCCGGCGGCTCGCAGGGCGCCCGCTCGATCAACCTGGCCGTGTCCGGCGCGGCGAAGGAGCTGGCCCGCAACGGTGTGCAGGTGCTGCACGTCATCGGCGCCCGCAACGAGCCGGTCTCCGTGCCGACCGACCTGCCGGTGCCGTACGTCACGCTGCCGTACCTGTCCGAGATGGAGCTGGGTTACGCCGCGGCCGATCTGATGCTGGCCCGGGGCGGCGCGATGACCTGCGCCGAGGTGGCCGCGATCGGCCTGCCCACCATCTACGTGCCCTACCCGCACAGCAACCAGGAGCAGAAGCGCAACGCGCTGCCGGTGGTGGAGGCGGGCGGCGGTCTGCTGGTCGACGACGCCGAGATGACCCCGGCGTGGCTGGAGCGGACGGTGATCCCGCTGATCCGCGACCCGCAGCGGCTGTACGCGATGGGCGCCGCCGCCGCCGGGTACGGCCGCCGCGACGGCGACGTGGCGTTGCTGAACTTCGTCTACGAGGCGGTGGCCCGCTGATGTGCGGAACCGCGACGGGAAGGTACGTCTGATGAACACCGCGCAGTTCACGCCCGCCGGCACCATGACGGCGGAGGACCTGGGCCGGATCCACCTGATCGGGGTGGGCGGGGTCGGGATGGCCGGGCTGGCCCGGCTCTTCCTCACCCGGGGTCTGCCGGTCTCCGGCAGCGAGCTGCGGGAGTGGCCGTCGCTGGCCGGCCTGCGGGCGCTCGGCGGCACCATTCACTCCAGCCACGAGGCGTCGAACCTCGACGGGGTGGACACGGTGGTCTACTCCTCCGCCATCCCGCAGGACCACCTGGAGATGGTCGAGGCGCGTCGCCGGGGCCTGCGGGTGCTGCACCGCTCCGAGGCGCTCGCCGCCGCGATGACCGGGCGCCGCACGGTGGCGGTGGCCGGCACCCACGGCAAGACGTCCACCACGTCGATGGTCACCATGGTGCTCCAGCAGGCCGGCACCGACCCGTCGTTCGTGATCGGCGGCGAGATCTCCGAGGTGGGTTCCGGCGCGCACCACGGCACCGGCGAGCACTTCGTGGTCGAGGCGGACGAGAGCGACCGCTCCTTCCTCATCTACCGCCCGTTCGTGTCGATCATCACGAACATCGAGGCGGACCACCTCAACACCTACGGCGACCTGGCCACGCTGGAGGCGGCGTTCGCCGAGTTCGCCCGGCTCACCGACCCGGCCGGCTTCGTGATCACCTGCGCCGACGACGCGGGCGGGTGCCGGCTGGCCGAGACGCTGCGCGCCGAGGGCCGCCGGGTCTGGACGTACGGCGAGTCCGCCGACGCGGACCTGCGGATGAGCGAGGTCGTCTCGTCCGCGCACGGGGTGCGCTACCAGGCCGAGGTCGAGGGCCGGCCGCTGGGTGAGATTCGGCTGCCCGTACCGGGCCGGCACATGGCGCTCAACAGCGCCGCCGCGGTGCTCGCCGCGTACCTGCTGGACCTGCCGGTGGCCGCGGCGGAGGCCGCGCTCGGCGCGTTCCCCGGCGTGCGGCGCCGCTTCGAGCGCAAGGGCGCGGCGGACGGTGTGCTGGTCTACGACGAGTACGCCTACCACCCGACCTCGATGACGCTGGCGTTGCAGACGCTGCGCGAGGTGGCCGGCGACGGCCGGCTGATCGTGGTGTTCCAGCCGTACCGGCTCTACCGCACCCGCGACAACCAGGCGGAGATCGCCGCCGCGCTCGGCATCGCCGACGAGGTGGTGCTGCTGGAGGTCTTCGGCCCCGGCGAGACGCGCCGTCCCGGCGAGGGTTCGGCCGCGCTGATCCAGGAGGTGCCGCTGCCGGCCGAGCGCAAGGTGTTCGTCGAGGCGTGGGACGACGTGCCGGGCGAGGTGGCCCGGCGGGCGCGGACCGGCGACGTGGTGGTGACGATGGGCGCGCCGCCGATCTCGCTGATGGGTGACCAGTTGCTCGACGCCCTGCTCGCCCGCTCCGCCGGGGGCACGGGGCTCGGCGCCGGCGTCGACCCGGACGGCGCGGCGACCCCCGCCGGATGAGTCCCGGTCCGGCCCGCGGCCGTACCCCCGGACCGGACGGCGGGGCGGGGCGGCGCAGCCCGGCCCGGCGCTGGCAGCTCGTGCGGGCGAACGCGGACGCCGTGCCGCCGTCGACCCGCCGGTTCATGGCCCGGGCCCGGCAGCGGCGGATGCGGGCGGCGCTGCCCTGGGCGGTCGCCGCCGCGGTGCTCGCCGTCGTGGGCCTGGTCGCGTGGACGGTGCTGGGCACCGGCCTGTTCGGCGTGCGCGAGGTACGGGTGGTCGGCGCGCGGCTGGTCACCCCGGTGCAGATCCGCGACGCCGCCGCGGTGCCGGACAACGCGCCGCTGGCCCGGGTGGACCTGGACGCGACCGCGCGCAAGGTCGGCACGCTGCCGCCGGTGGCCCGCGCCACGGTGGAGCGCGAGTGGCCGGACACGCTCGTGATCCGGGTGCAGGAGCGCACCCCGGTGGCGGCGGTGCCGCAGGGCGAGGGCTTCGTGGTCGTCGACGGCTCGGGCGTGGTGTTCCAGCGCCTGGACCGGGTGCCGGACGGGTTGCCGCTGGTCAGGGTGGCCCGGCCGGGCCCCGACGACCCGGGTACGCGGGCCGGGCTGGCGGTGCTCGCCGCGCTGGGGGAGAAGCTGCGCGCGGAGCTGGTCGCGGTGGACGTGGCCGGGCTGGCCCGGATCACGCTGGTGCTGCGCGGGGAGCGTGAGGTCTTCTGGGGCGACGCCTCCCGCGGCACCGACAAGTCGACAGTGGCCACCGCGTTGCTGAGCCGCAAGGCGGACCGGATCGACGTCAGCGCGCCGGACGTGGTCACGTTCGAGTGACCCGTGGCTCAGCGAGCGGGTGATGTGTCCCCTGTCGCTCGGTCGGCGACACGCCGGAACAGGTCCTTGGCTCCTGGCGCGGCGGCGCATACGTTGCCCCGAAGAGATCAGTGGTTGACATAACTCTAAGCCTCTAGTAGAGGGTGAGGGTTCAGCCGTCGGAGGCCGCTGATCCGGCCAAGCCGTGTGGGGTCGGCCCATGCCAATCTCGAAGGGAAAGGACCGGAGATGACACCTCCGCACAACTACCTGGCGGTCATCAAGGTCGTCGGCATCGGGGGCGGCGGCGTCAACGCCGTCAACCGGATGATCGAGGTTGGGCTCAAGGGCGTCGAGTTCATCGCGATCAACACCGACGCGCAGGCGCTGCTGATGAGCGACGCCGACGTCAAGCTCGACGTGGGCCGGGAGCTGACCCGGGGACTGGGCGCGGGCGCCAACCCGGACGTCGGCAAGAACGCCGCCGAGGACCACCGCGACGAGATCGAAGAGGTCCTCAAGGGCGCCGACATGGTGTTCGTGACCTGCGGCGAGGGTGGCGGCACCGGCACCGGCGGCGCGCCGGTCGTGGCGAACATCGCCCGCAAGCTCGGCGCGCTCACCATCGGCGTGGTCACCCGGCCGTTCTCGTTCGAGGGCAAGCGCCGGCAGGTCCAGGCCGAGGCGGGCATCGAGGAGCTGCGCAACCAGTGCGACACGCTCATCGTGATCCCGAACGACCGGCTGCTCGCGCTCGGCGACCGCAACATCTCCATGATGGACGCGTTCCGCACCGCGGACCAGGTGCTCCTCTCCGGTGTCCAGGGCATCACCGACCTGATCACCACGCCGGGTCTGATCAACCTGGACTTCGCCGACGTGAAGAGCGTGATGAGCGGCGCCGGCAGTGCCCTCATGGGCATCGGCAGCGCCCGGGGCGAGAACCGCGCCGTCGAGGCGGCCGAGGCGGCCATCTCCAGCCCGCTGCTGGAGCAGAGCATGGACGGCGCGCGCGGCGTGCTGCTGTCCATCGCCGGCGGATCGGACCTCGGCCTGTTCGAGATCAACGACGCGGCGCAGCTCGTCACCGACGCGGCCCACCCGGACGCGAACATCATCTTCGGTGCGGTCATCGACGACGCGCTCGGCGACGAGGTGCGGGTCACCGTGATCGCGGCGGGCTTCGACGGGGGCACGCCGGCGTACAAGGCGGTGGAAGCGCCGCGCAAGAGCAACCAGAACCCGCCGGCCCAGCCGAACGCGCCGGTGAGCCCGCCGGCCACCATGCCGGCTCCGCAGCAGCCGTCGCGCCGGGTGCTCTTCGACGACGTCGACGTGCCCGACTTCCTGAAGAACGGGTCCTGAGCCGCGCCGATGACGGAGTCACAGACGGCGGTGCGGCCCGAGCGGCGTGCCGAACTCGCGGTCGGCCTGGCCCGGGTCCGGGCCCGCATCGCCGACGCCTGCGCGGCGGCCGGGCGGCAGCGCGACGAGGTCACACTGGTCGCGGTGACCAAGACGTACCCGGCGGCGGACGTGGTCGCGCTGGCCGGGCTCGGCGTGAGCGACGTCGGGGAGAACCGCGACCAGGAGGCGGCGCCGAAGGCGGAGGCGGTCGCCGCCGCCGGGGCCGCGCCGCGCTGGCACTTCATCGGCCAGTTGCAGCGCAACAAGGCCCGCTCGGTGGTCCGGTACGCCGACGTGGTCCAGTCGGTGGACAGCGTCCGGCTGGCCGCCGCGCTGGACGCCGCCGCCGGCGCGGTCCGGGACCGGCCGCTGGACGTGCTGGTGCAGGTGAGCATCGACGGCGACCCGGCCCGGGGCGGGGCGCTGCCGGGCGCAGCCGATCCGCAGCGAGGGCTCGACCCGGTGGCCGCGGCGGTGGCCGGCGCCGACGGTCTGCGGCTGGCGGGCCTGATGGCGGTGGCGCCGCTGGGCTGGGAGCCGGACCGGGCGTTCGCCCGGCTGGCCGAGGTGGCAGCGGCACTGCGGGCCGATCATCCGGACGCGACGGTGCTGTCGGCGGGCATGAGCGGAGACCTGGAGAGCGCGATCGGGCACGGCGCGACACATGTCCGTGTCGGCAGCGCGTTGCTCGGAATGCGCCCTGCGCTGCGGTAGCCTCACCACGACGGAAGCAAATTACATCAGTGTTGTTCAGGACGGCGTTCCCGTAGCCGGGGGCCGTGACGGGCGGACCGCGAACCGCGCGTCAGGGGATTGCCGATCCGGTCCGGTGGGCATGATCGTCCACTCGTGATCAAGCGACACGGCACGGGGGCGCGTGCCGCACGGCGGACGGAAGGGCGCGGGGATGGGTGCACTGCGCAAGGCGGGGGTCTGGCTCGGTCTCGTCGAGGAGGACGACGAGCGGGCGTACGAGGACGGTGGCTACGACAAGGGTGGCTACCGGGAATCGTCGCGCTACCGGTCGAGCCGGTACGCCGAGGAGTTCGCCGACGAGGACGACGACGAGGCCGAGGAGCCGCCGACGACGCGGAGCCGGCTCGGCGACCGGGGCCGGCTGTCCGAGCGCGCCTCCAGCCGCGCGGTCGACGCCGACCGGGCCGAGGCCGAGCGCCCGGAGCGGGCCGAGCGGTCCAGCGTCCGGTCGATCACCCGGTCCTCCGCCGGTGACACCTCGGGCGCGCTGACCTACCACACCCGGGACAACCTCGCGCTCGCGCCGCAGGCCCAGCCGCGGGAGCGGGAGCGCGTGGCGCCGGAGGACGAGCAGCGCTACCAGATCACCACGCTGCACCCGACCACGTACCGCGAGGCGCGGACGATCGGCGAGCACTTCCGCGACGGCGTACCGGTGATCATCAATCTCACCGAGATGGACGAGGCGGACGCCCGCCGGCTCGTCGACTTCGCCGCCGGGCTCGCGTTCGGTCTGCGCGGTACGATCGAGCGCGTGACCAACCGGGTGTTCCTGCTCTCACCGGCCAACGTCCAGGTCACCGCGGAGGACAAGGCCAAGATCGCTGAGGGCGGCTTCTTCAGCCTGAGCTGAGCCGCACGACCGAGGGACGTCGCCTGCCGTGTTGTCGATCCTGTTCCAGGTGCTCTACCTGCTGCTGTACATCTTCCTAATTGTCCTTTTGGCGCGATTTGTTCTCGGGGCGGTGCTGGCCTATGGTCGCCGCTGGCAACCGGGGCGGGGAGCGTCGGCGGGACTGGAAGTCGTGTGGAGCGTCACTGATCCGCCCCTGCGAGCGTTGAGGCGTGTGATCCCGCCACTGCGAATTGGTACCGTGAGCATCGACCTGGCCTCCCTTGTGCTCCTGGTTATCCTGTTCGTGCTGATGGAGTTCGTGTTTAGGCGCCTGATCTTCGCGTTTGCCTGACCAGAGCGCTTTCGCGGCCGCAACTGACCCGAGGAGTTTCGATGCCGCTGACCCCGGCCGACGTTCACAACGTCGCCTTCAAAAAGCCGCCGATCGGCAAGCGGGGGTATGACGAGGAGGAGGTCGACGCCTTCCTGGACGAGGTCGAGCGCGAGCTGGCCCGTCTGATCGAGGAGAACAACGAGCTGCGCGCCCAGGTGGAGCGCGGCGGTCGGGGTGGCGCTCCCGCCGGCCCCGGCGGTGACGCCCGCCTCGCGGCGGAGCTCAACGACGTCAAGGCCCAGCTCGACCGGGTGCAGCGCGACAAGGCCGCCGCTGAGCAGGCGGCCCGCGCGATGCAGGCCGAGCTGGAGCAGGTCCGCACGCAGGGCGGCCCGGCCGGCGTGACCGGTGACGGCGAGCAGCAGGCGCTGCGGGTGCTCATGATGGCCCAGCGCACCGCCGACGACCACGTCTCCGACGCCCGTCGCGAGGCCGACCAGCTGCTCTCCGAGGCCCGCTCGAAGGCCGAGGAGGTCACCCGGGAGGCGCGCGCCAAGGCCGACGCCCTGGAGCGGGACGCCCGCCAGCGGCACCAGGAGGCCATGGGCGGCCTGGACGCCAAGCGCACCGCGCTGCAGAAGCACATCGAGGAGCTCAAGCAGTTCGAGCGCGAGTACCGCACCCGCCTCAAGGCGTACCTGGAGAGCCAGCTGCGTGACCTCGACGGTCGCGGCCAGGGCCTCGAGGTGGAGATGAACCGCGCCGAGGGCACCCGTGCCGCCGGCAGCAACGGTCTCGCCGCGGCCGGTCTCGCCGGCTCCTACGGCGGTGGCCGCGCGGGCTCGCTCGAGTCCGGCCGCTGATCCCGCGTCGGTGGCCGTCCCCGTGACGGCCACCGACCGCCCAGACCGACACGACGCGGCCGGGGGTGAGCCGTGGTAGCCGCCAGCATCCTGCTCATCCTCGTCGCGGTCGTGCTGCTGATCGCCGGCCTCGCCGGCGGATCCAGCCTCCTGCTCATCGTCTCGATCGCGGCCAGCCTGCTGTCCGCCGTCGCCTTCGTCGCGTTCGCCCGCCAGGCCGCCGCGGCGCGGGCCACGGCCGGCCGGGAGACCGGGCCGCGACTGCGGACCGCGCACACCGTCCCGTCCCCGGACGAGCCGGTGAGCCCGGTCCCGCACCACACGTCCACGTTCGGCGCCGGCGGATCCGGGTGGCGGCAACCGCCCGGGTCGCCGGTGACCGAGCCGGACGACGCCCCGCCGCCGGCCGCGTACTCGCCGCCGGCCGAGCCGTTCGACGCCGGGCCGCACACGCCGGCGTCCGGCACCGAGCCCGCCGCCGAGCCGTACACGACGGCGTCCGGCACCGAGCCCGCTGCCGGGCCGTACGCGACGGCGTTCGACGGCGAGCCCGCCGCCGGGCCGTACGCGGCGCCGGATCCGGTGGTCGCGGACGCGGCGCCCTACTCGCCGCCCGGCCCGCGCGTGCCGGAGACCGCACGGCCCACCTCCCCCGCACCGGGCGAGGCGTTCGACGGCGACCCGCCGGCCGAGTTCCTCTCCACGGGTGAGGTCGCCCGGCTGGTCCGGCTGCCCGACGAGGTCCTGGTGGTCGACGGCCATCCCCGCTTCCACCTGCCCGGCTGCCCGCACCTGGTGGGCCGGGAGGACGAACCGCTGCCGGTCGCCGAGGCGGTCGCGCTGGGCTTCACCCCGTGCGCGCACTGCGCCGCCGCCACCACCCTGCTCACCGAGGCACGGCCGCGCTGACCATGACGATCGCGGACACACTCACCGTCGCGGTGCGGGTGAAGCCCGGGGCGGCCCGCGCCCGGGTAGGCGGGCGGTTCGACGGGCCGTACGGTCCGGCGCTCGTCGTCGCGGTGCACGCGCCCGCGGTGGACGGCCGCGCCACCGAGGCGGCCCGGCGCGCGCTCGCCGACGCGCTCGGCATCCGGCCGGCGACCGTGTCGCTGCGGTCCGGCGCGGCCAGCCGGGACAAGCTGTTCCTCGTCGAGCGCCCGCACGACGGGCTGCCCGAGGTGCTGCGCCGGCTGCGCGACGGCAGCACGGCGTGAGGTCCGGTCCGGCCGGCCGGCGATGACCCCGGGGCTCGACGTCGCGCTGCTAGTGGGCGCTGCCGTGCTGCTGGTCGCGGTGGGCGCGGTGCGGTTCTCCACCCGGCTCGGCGTACCGAGCCTGCTGGTCTACCTGGCGCTGGGCGTGCTGCTCGGCGAGGCCGGCCTGGGCATCCGGTTCGACGACGTCGAACTGACCCGGGTGCTCGGCTTCTGCGCGCTCATCGTGATCATCGCGGAGGGCGGGCTGACCGCGCGGTGGAGCACGCTGCGGCCGGTGCTGGGCCTGGCCGCGGCGCTGTCCACGGTCGGCGTCGTGGTCAGCATCGTGGTCGTCGGCGTGGTGGTGCACCTGCTGCTCGGCCTGGACTGGCGGCTGTCGCTGCTCTACGGCGCGGTGCTCTCCTCCACCGACGCGGCGGCCGTGTTCGCCACGCTGCGCCGGTTGCGCCTGCCGCCCCGGCTGGTGGCCGCGCTGGAGGCCGAGTCGGGGGTGAACGACGCCCCGGTCGTGCTGCTGGTGCTGCTGCTGTCCCGCGCCGGGGTCGAGGCCGCCCACCCCTGGTGGTACGAGGTGCTGCTGCTCGGCTACGAGCTGAGCGCCGGCGCGGCGGTCGGTGTCGGCGCGGGCCTGGCCGGCCGGTACGCGCTGCGCCGGGCCGCGCTGCCGTCGGCCGGCCTGTACCCGATCGCGGTGGTCGGCTTCACCGTGCTGGCGTACGCGGCCGGCTCGGTGCTGCACGCCTCGGGCTTCCTCGCCGTGTACGTCGCGGGCGTGCTGCTCGGCAACTCGCGGCTGCCGCACCGCCAGGCCATCCTCGGTTTCGCCGACGGGCTGGCCTGGCTGGCCCAGATCGGCCTGTTCGTGCTGCTCGGCCTGCTGGTCTCGCCGAGCCGGCTGGACGCGGCGGTGCTGCCGGCCGTGATCACCGGGCTGGCCCTGCTGCTGCTCGCCCGTCCGCTGTCGGTGGCGGTCTCCGCGCTGCCGTTCCGGGTGAACCTGCGCGAGCAGCTGTTCCTGTCCTGGGCCGGGCTGCGCGGCGCGGTGCCGGTCGTGCTGGCGACCATCCCGCTGTCGCTGCACGTGCCGGGCGCGGCCCGCCTGTTCGACGCCGTCTTCGTCCTGGTGGTGATCTTCACGTTGCTCCAGGCCGGGACACTGGCGCCGGCGGCCCGCCGGCTGGGGGTGACCGCGCCGGCCGAGGCGAGCGAGATCCTGCTGGAGACCGCCCCGCTGGAACGGATGCGCGCCGACCTGCTCCAGATGGAGGTGCCGGCCGGGTCGCGGCTGGCCGGGGTGCACGTGGACGAGCTGCGGCTGCCGGTCGGCGCGGCGGTGACGCTCGTGCTGCGCGACGGTGCCGGTTTCGTGCCGGGCGCCGACACCCGGCTCAAGGTCGGGGATAGCCTGCTCATCGTCGCCACCGCGGGCGTACGGGACGAGACCGAGCGGCGGCTGCGGGCGGTGAGCCGCCGGGGCCGGCTGGCGAGGTGGTTCGGGGAGTACGGCGAGGAGCCGGCCCGCTGATCTGCTACCGTTCCTTTTGCCCCGATTGAAGGTAGTCCGGGGCGGATACGTGGGACGACGGTGCGGCACGTTGTCGGACGCCTGTACGTTCCGTATTCTTGCCAACCTCCGGAGTGCACGGCGGGCCCGCTCGCCGTGCACCCTTCCGTACGCGGACGACGCCGACGACGGCGTCCCGCCCACGCACCGCTGACCGCCGCGCCACGCGGCTGAGGGAGCTGACGATGGCGAAGCCAGCCGACACCAGGACCGCCGGTCGCAAGCCGGTGGCGAAGGCCACCCGCAGCGCGGCGGAGACCGAGAAGATCCGGGCCGCCCTGGCGGCACGGCGGGACGAGCTCAACGCCGAGTACGATCAGACGCTGAGCGAGATCACCGAGCTGCAGCGCGACCGGCTGACCGACTCGGCCGGGGACGACCAGGCCGACACCGGCACCAAGACGTTCGAGCGGGAGCAGGAGATCTCTCTCGCCAACAGCATCAAGGAACGGATCACGCAGGTCGAGCGCGCGCTGGAGCGCCTCGACGAGGGTGGCTACGGCTGGTGCGAGCGGTGCGGCAACCCGATCCCGGTGGAGCGGCTCGCCGCGTTCCCGTCGGCCACCCTCTGCGTGACGTGCAAGCAGCTGGCGGAGCGGCGCTGATCACCGCTCCCCGGCGGCCGTACGGCAGACGGTGACCACGCCGTCGCAAGCGTCGATGGGGAGCAGATGACCGCAGCACCGCCCGCCGGGTCCGGCACCACCGAGACGGGCGCCGGCGCGCCCCGCCGTAAGGCCGTCGGCCTGCTGCTCGGCGTGTCCCTGTTCTCGCTGCTGGCGGACCTCGGCACGAAGCAGCTCGCGCTGGCCGAGCTGACCGGCCGGGAGCCGGTGTCGCTGCTCGGCGGCGCGGTCTACCTCAGCCTGACCCGCAACAGCGGCGCGGCCTGGAGCATCGGCTCCGACCACACCTGGATCTTCCCGATCATCACGTTCGTGGTGATCGGGTGGATCGCCTGGATGGCGCTGCGGCTGCGCTCGCTGCCGTGGGCGGTGTCGCTGGGCCTGGTGCTGGGCGGCGCGCTCGGCAACCTGATCGACCGGATCTTCCGCGCTCCAGGGCACTTCGTCGGCCACGTGGTCGACATGATCAGCCTCTTCGACCCGTACGGCCAGGTCTGGCCGGTGTTCAACCTGGCCGACAGCTCACTGGTGTGCGGCGTGGTGCTCGCGGTCTTCCTGGAGCTGACCGGCCGGCAGCGCGACGGCTCCCGGCTGCGCGACGAGAAGCGCGACGACGCCGCCCCGGCCGAGCAGCGGGAGAGCGCGTGACCTCCGCGTTCGCCGCCGACGGCGACACCCGTTCCCTGCCCGTGCCGGACGGCCTCGACGGCATGCGCCTGGACCAGGCCGTGTCCCGCCTGCTCGGGCTCTCCCGTACCGCCGCCGCCGGCCTGATCGACGCGGGCGACGCGCTCGTCGACGGCGTGGCCCGGCCCAACTCGTACAAGGTCAAGGCGGGTTCGTGGCTGGAGGTCACGCTGCCCGCGCCGGCCGCGCCGCCCGCCGTGGTGCCGCAGGCCGTGCCCGGCCTGACAGTGGTGTACGCCGACGACGACATCGTGGTGGTCGACAAGCCGGTCGGGGTGGCGGCGCACCCGAGCCCGGGCTGGACCGGCCCCACAGTGATCGGCGGGCTGGCCGGCATCGGCCACCGGATCTCCACGAGCGGCGCCGCGGAGCGGCAGGGTGTGGTGCACCGGCTCGACGTGGGCACCACCGGGATCATGGCGGTGGCCAAGAGCGAGCGCGCGTACACCGCGCTGAAGCGGGCGTTCAAGTACCGCGAGGTGGAGAAGCGCTACCACGCCGTGGTGCAGGGTCACCCGGATCCGCTGCGCGGCACCATCGACGCGCCGATCGACAGGCACCCGCACCACGACTACCGCTGGGCCGTGGTCTCCGGCGGCAAGCCGAGCATCACGCACTACGACACGCTCGAGGCGTTCCCCGCCGCCAGCCTGCTCGACGTGCGGCTGGAGACCGGGCGTACGCACCAGATCAGGGTGCACTTCTCCAGCATGCGGCACCCCTGCGTGGGCGACCTGACCTACGGCGCGGACCCGACGCTGTCGGCCCGGCTCGGGCTGTCCCGGCAGTGGCTGCACGCCCGCTCGCTGAGCTTCGCGCACCCGGGCACCGGCGACGAGGTGACGTTCGTCAGCGAGTACCCGGACGACCTGGCCCGGGCGCTGGAGATCCTGCGCGACTGACGTGAGTGACGACGCCGCGCGGCCCCGCCGGTCCCGGTCCGCCGCGCTGACCTGGCTCGCGCTGGCCTGCGCGCTGGTGGTGCTCGTGGTGGCGGTGGCACAGCGGCGGGACCGCCCGGTGAGCGACCGCACTGTGGGCGAGGTGACCCGGGTCGGTGTGACCGACGGCGCGAGCATCCCGGCGTACCTGCGCGCCGCCGGGGACGAACTGGCCCGCCTCGACGCGCCCGACGGCTACGCGCTGGTCTCGTTCGACGGCTACCTGACCCCGGCGCGGGCGGCCGCCACGCTGGACGGCACGCGGGTCTCGGCGGTGGTGGCACGGGTGCCGCTGCCCGGCCGGCAGACCGAGATCGTCCGGATCGCGGCGCTGACCCTGCCCCGGGACGTGGTGGCCGGGATGGCCGGCGTCGCGACACGCAAGGACCGGGAGACCGCGGACTACCGGTCCCGCGCCGCCGCCACCGCCGATCCGGAACTGCGCCGGGTGTACGACAGCGGCGCCGAGGTCGCCGCCCGCGAGGCGGAGGCGTACCGGACCGGCTGCGCCTGCGTCTACGCCGCGGTCGTCAGTGCCCCGCCGGACGCCCTGCGCGGGCTGGCCGGTCGTCCGGGCGTGCGGGTGGTGGACCCGGCGCCGGAGGTGACACGTCTGGACCGGACCGTGTTCACCCCGCCGCTTCCCGAGCAGCGTGACGTGGTCCGGCCGCCGGCCGACACCGGGCCGGCCGAGGCAGGCGGAATGGGCGATTCGTCGGAAGCCGCACGGACGGTGAGCGGACCTTCACCCACCGCCCCCGGGTCCGTCACCGGCTCCGGGGCGCCCAATCCCGCTCCCACCTCCTGAGACATCGGGGCACGCGGCGACCGGGCCGATCCCATGGTGCGGCGGGCCACCGGGCGATGTGCGGCGCGGGGAGTGGTCCGAATAGGGTTTCGTTCGTAGCCTGTCAGGCGGAGATCGATGGGCTGGGGGAGGGCGAATCCTTGGACGGCAGCGAGACCGGCTGGGGTCGGCAGGGCGAGCCGGCACCGCGGTGGCGGGCGCTGCTCGACCGGGCCCGGCTCGGCGGTCGCGGCGCGGAGCACGCCGACGCCGACCGGCACGTCGAGGAGCAACCGGCGCCGCCGCCCGACCCGCTGCCCCGCCGTGGCGCGGGCACCGGGTGGACCGGCCGCGCCACCGCCGTCGGCCGGGCCCCCGACGGGTCGTACGGCGCGGAGCCCGCTTACCGGGCCGAGGCCACGTTCCGGGTCGACCCGGCCTTCCGCGCCGATCCCCGGCACGACGGCGAGCCGGCCTACCAGGCCGAACCGGCCTACCGCAGCGACCCCGAGCCGTCCTGGCGCGCCGGGCAGCCCTATCCGCCCGACCCGTCCTGGCGCGCCGACCCGTCGTTCGCGCCCGACCCGCGCCCCGAGCAGCCGTTCACCGCCGAGCCGCGCCCGGAACCGTCCTGGCGGCCCGACCCGGCCCGTCCGGAGCCGCGCGGCCGGGCCGAGGCGCCGGCCGAGTCCCGGTACTCCCTTCTCGACGGCGGCTACCGGCCCGCGCCGCCCCCGCCCGAGTCCCGCTACGCGCTGCTCGACCGGGGCCGCTACCGGCCGGACACGCCGCCCGCCCCGGAGCCGGTGGTGCCCGCGCCCCGCCGCCCGCTGGAGGGCCGCTCCGGCCGGGTCGACGCGGCCCAGGTGCAGTGGCGCGCCCCGGAGCCGGACCCGGAACTGGAACGGGCCACCAGCGTGCTGCGCCGCGAGCTGGGCACCCCGCGGGTGCTCGCCTTCGCCAACCCCAAGGGCGGGGTGCACAAGACCACAGCCACCGTGCTCGCCGCCGCGACGGTGGGCAGCGTCCGCGGGCGCGGCGTGCTCGCCTGGGACGACAACGAGCTGCGCGGCACGCTCGGTCTGCGGGCCGGCAGCGCCCGGCACGCCCGCACCATCCGCCACCTGATCCACGACCTGGCGCAGATCGAGATCCTCGAAGGCAACACGCTGCTGTCGCACCTCGACGACTACCTGCGGCACGCCTCCGACGGCTCGTACGACGTGCTGGCCGGCGAGGAGAGCCCGCGCTTCGCCCAGCGGCTCGACCAGTTCACCGTCAAGCGGGTGCTGGAGCTGCTGCGCCGCACCCACGAGGTGGTCTGCGTGGACACCGGCAACAACGTGGAGAGCCCGAACTGGCGCACCGTCATGCAGGCCGCCGACCAGCTCGTGGTGACCACCGTGCCGCGCGAGGACGCGGCGTTCAGCGCGGACTGGATGCTCGACCTGCTGCACGAGGTGGGCATGGGCGAGCTGGCCGACAACGCGGTCACGCTGATCTCCTGCCCCACGCCGGGGCGTACCTCGTTGCAGGACGACCTGGAACGGCACTTCGCCACCCGGACCCGGGCGGTCGCCGTGGTGCCCTACGACCCGGCGCTGGAGACCGGCTCCTCGATCGAGTACCACCAGCTCCAGGCCGAGACCCGCAACGCCTGGCTCAAGGCGGCAGCGGTGATGCTGGAACCGTTCGCGCGCTGAGCGCCGACCACCGCCCCGCGCCGTGCCCGGGCCTGAGAGGATCAACGGGTGAGTCCGGACACCCCTGAGCCCGAGCGGGCGCGCGAGCGCACCGACGGCACCGACGCGCGTACCGGCGACGCGGCCCCGCGTCCCGGCGACGCGTGGCCCGAGCGCGAGCAGCCGCCCGGCTGGCCCGGCGGTCTGCCGGTACCCGCCGGCACGCCGGTCACCGCGCCCGGCGCCGACCCGCTCGCCGGATACCCGGGCGTGGTGGCGGAGCTACCCGGCGCCGACGCCACCCGATCCGGCCGCCCGCTGCTCACCACGCTCGGCGTGGTCGCGCTGCTCACCGCGCTCGGCGCGCCGCTGGGCCTGCTGTGGGCATGGGCGGCGCCCGCCACCCCGGTCCGGCAGACCCCCGCCGGCACGGTCTACGCGACCACGCAGCCGGAGCAGCCGATCGCCGCGGACGGCTGGTTCAGCCTCCTGACGCTCGGCTTCGGCGTGCTCGCCGCGATCGCCCTGTGGGTGCTGCTGCGCCGCCGGCGCGGCCCGGCCGGCCTGCTCGCGGTGACGCTCGGCGGTCTCGGCGCGGCGGTGGTGGCCTGGCAGGTCGGCCGCCGGATCGGGCTGTCGACGTTCCAGCGGCTGGTGGAGACCGCGCCGCCGGGCACCGCCTTCACCAAGCCCGTCGACCTGCGCGCAGGCGGCGTCGACTGGTACGGCCCGCTGCCGGTGCCGCACGGGAACCTGCTGCTCGCCGCGTTCGGCGCCGCCGTCACGTACACGCTGCTGGCGGGCTGGTCACGGTGGCCGTCGCTGCGGCCGGAGCCGGAGCCCGACGCGGCCTGGCCGCCGCCCCCGCCCGGGTTCAGTTCGGCGCCGGGGGACCAGCCAGCTCGCTGAGCGGCACCGGCACCGCGCGCACCTGCCGCAGCAACGCCGTCTCCCGGTTGAGCAGGCGCAGCTCGGCGCGCAGCCGCCCGGCGGTGTCGTCGACGGCGAGCAGCCGCTGCCGGTCGGCGACGGTCAGCGCGGCGGTCGCGGCGACCAGGTGCGACAGGACCGTCGGATCCTCCGGCAGCTGCTCGGTGATCTCCTGCTGGTCCGGCCGGATCAGGCCCAGGTATTGCCGGAACACCGAGATCACCCGGGCCGCCAGCAGGTCGGAGACCTCGTCCGGGCCGTCCGGCTCCGGCAGCCACTCCACCTCGGCGGTCAGGTACGGCTCGGCGGAGGCGTCCACCTCGGCGACCCGGAACCGCCGCCGCCCGACGGTGACGATGTCGAAGCCGCCGTCGGCCAGCTCGGTGACCTGCCGCAGCTCGGCGGTGCAGCCGACCTCGTGCAGCGTGACGTCGCCGCCGGGCGGCCCGGAACGCCCCGGCGGCCCGGCCGGCGCGACCTCCCAGCCGGCCTGGATCGCCACCACGCCGAACTCGCGCGGCGCGCCCTCGGGCAGGCCCACGAGGTGGCGCACCAGCGCCTTGTAGCGCTCCTCGAAGATGTGCAGCGGAAGGACCAGCCCGGGGAAGAGGACGGTCCCGAGCGGGAACACCGGCAGCCGTGCGCTCACGTGATCGAGCGTATCGCCAACCCGCCCGCCCGCGCGTGTCCCGGCTCACCGTCCCGGCGTGCGGGCGGCCCCGGCCGGTGACACCGGCGGCGGCCTAGACTCGCAGGCGTGCTGAATCGGATCGACCTGCGCGGCGGGGCCCGTGACCCGCGCCGCCTGCTGCCCCGTGCCCAGCTCGACGTCTCCGTGGCGGTCGAGCGGATCCGCCCGCTCGTGGAGGCGGTCCGGGACCATGGGTACCCGGCGATCCGGGAGGCGAGCGAACGGTTCGACGGCGTCTCGCCGGAGCGGCTGCGGGTGCCGGTCGAGACGATCCGCGCCGCCGAGGACGAGCTGGACCCGCAGGTACGCGCCGCGCTGCTGGAGTCGATCACCCGGGCCCGCAAGGTCCACGCCGACCAGCGCCGCACCGACCACACCACGACTGTGGTGCCCGGCGGCACTGTGACCGAGCGGTGGGTGCCGGTCGACCGGGTCGGTCTCTACGTGCCCGGCGGCCTGGCCATGTACCCGTCGACGGTGGTGATGAACGTGGTCCCGGCCCAGGCGGCTGGGGTGCGCTCCCTGGTGGTGGTGAGCCCGCCGCAGAAGGACAACGACGGGCTGCCGGACCGCCGGGTCCTCGCGGCGTGCGCGCTGCTCGGCGTGGACGAGGTGTACGCGGTCGGCGGCGCCCAGGCGGTCGCCATGCTCGCGTACGGCGCGGGCGTCGACCCGGCCGGGGACGAGCGCTGCGAGCCGGTCGACATGATCACCGGTCCGGGCAACATCTGGGTCACCGCCGCGAAGCGGCTGCTGCGCGGCGTGGTCGGCATCGACGCCGAGGCCGGCCCGACCGAGATCGCGATCCTGGCCGACGACACCGCCGACCCGGCGCACGTCGCGGCCGACCTGATCAGCCAGGCCGAGCACGACCCCCTCGCCGCGAGCGTGCTGGTCACCCCGTCCACGGCGCTGGCCGACGCGGTCGACGCGGAGCTGGCCCGGCAGGCGCCGGCGGCCAAGCACGCCGAGCGGATCGGCACCGCGCTGCGCGGCGAGCAGAGCGGCGTGGTCCTGGTCGACGACCTGGAGGCAGGGCTGCGGGTGGTCGACGCGTACGCGGCCGAGCACCTGGAGATCCAGACCGAGAACGCCCGCGACTGGGCGCTGCGGGTCCGCAACGCCGGGGCGGTGTTCGTCGGCGCCTGGTCGCCGGTGTCGCTCGGCGACTACTGCGCGGGCTCCAACCACGTGCTGCCCACCGGCGGCTGCGCCCGGCACTCCTCCGGGCTGTCCGTGCAGTCGTTCCTGCGCGGCGTGCACCTGGTCGAATACACCCAGGACGCGCTGCGCGACGTGGCGCCGCACGTGGTCACGCTGGCGACCGTGGAGGACCTGCCCGCGCACGGCCAGGCGGTCAGCGTCCGGTTCCCCGGGGGCGGCCCGTCGTGACCACGCTCGACGACCTGCCGATCCGCGACGACCTGCGCGGACGGACGCCGTACGGGGCGCCGCAGCTCGACGTGCCGGTGCGGCTGAACACCAACGAGAACTCCTACCCGGTGCCCGAGCCGGTGGTGGAGGCGATCGGCAAGGCGGTCGCCGCCGAGCTGCGCGACCTCAACCGCTACCCGGACCGGGACGCGGTGGCGCTGCGCGCCGACCTGGCCGCCTACCTCGGCCACGGGCTCACCGCCGACCACGTGTGGGCGGCGAACGGCTCCAACGAGATCCAGCAGCAGCTGCTCCAGGCGTTCGGCGGTCCGGGGCGCACCGCGCTCGGGTTCACCCCGGCGTACTCGATGCACCCGCTGCTGACGCTCGGCACCGGCACCCGGTGGGTGCCCGCCCGGCGCGGCGAGGACTTCGGGCTCACCGCCGGCGAGGCGGTGGCCCAGGTCCGCGAGCACCGGCCGGACGTGGTGTTCCTCTGCTCGCCGAACAACCCGACCGGCACCGCGCTCGACCCGGCGGTGGTCGCCGCCGTGCTGGACGAGGCACCAGGCATGGTGATCGTGGACGAGGCGTACGCCGAGTTCGCCCGTCCCGGCACGGTGAGCGCGCTCGCCGTGCTGCCCGGTCACCCGCGGCTGGTGGTGACCCGCACCATGAGCAAGGCGTTCGGGTTCGCCGGCGGCCGGCTCGGCTACCTGGCGGCCGACCCGGCGGTGGTGGACGCGGTGCAGCTGGTCCGGCTGCCGTACCACCTGTCCGCACTCACCCAGGCCGCCGCCCGCGCGGCGCTGGCGCACCGGGACGCTCTGCTCGGCACCGTGGCCGCGATCAAGGAGCAGCGGGACCGGATCGTCGCCGAGCTGCGCGCCCGGGGCCACCGGGTGGCCGACAGCGACGCCAACTTCGTGCTGTTCGCCGTCGAGGGGGACCAGGCGGTGGCCTGGCGTACCCTGCTCGATGCCGGCGTGCTGGTGCGCGACGTCGGCCTGCCCGGCTGGCTGCGCGTCACCGCCGGAACCCCGACCGAGACCGACGCCTTCCTCACCGCGATGGAGACAGTTTCATGAGCCGGATCGCCCGGATCGAGCGGGTCACAAACGAGACGAAGGTGCTCGTCGAGATCGACCTCGACGGCACCGGCAAGGCCGAAATCGAGACCGGCGTCGGCTTCTACGACCACATGCTCAACCAGATTGCCCGGCACGGCGGCTTCGACCTGACCGTGCACACCGTCGGTGACCTGGAGATCGACGCGCACCACACGATGGAGGACACCGCGCTCGCGCTGGGCGCGGCGTTCGACCGGGCGCTGGGCGACAAGGCCGGCATCCGGCGGTACGGCTCGGCGACCGTCCCGATGGACGAGGTGCTGGTCCGGGCCGCGGTGGACCTGTCCGGCCGCCCGTACGTGGTGCACGACGAGCCGGCGCTGGCCCCGTACATCGGGCCGGTCTACCCGACGAGCATGACCCGGCACATCTGGGAGTCGTTCGGCCAGTCGGCCCGGATCACGCTGCACGTGGACGTGCTGCGCGCGGCTCGTCCCGGCGGCCACCCGGACGCGCACCACGTGGTCGAGGCGCAGTTCAAGGCCGTCTCCCGCGCGCTGCGCGAGGCCACCGCGCTGGATCCGCGTAACGCTGGTGTGGTGCCGTCGACGAAGGGCGCTCTCTGATGAGCGCGAGGAACGCAGCGCAGCGGAGTCCCGCAGTCGCGAATGGAAGGTGGCTCTGATGAAGGTGCTGCCCACGCTTCTGTTGATCCTGGCCGGCCTGCTGGTCGGCGGGACGTGGTCGCTGCTCAAGCAGGGCGCGCCCCGCGCCGCCGTGGTGATCACCGGCCTGCTGGCCCTGCTGGCGACCGCTGCCGGGGTGCTCTGGCTGCTGCCGGGGGAGAGCTGATGGCACGGGTGGTGGTGCTCGACTACGGCTCGGGCAACCTGCGGTCGGCCGAGCGCGCGGTGGCGCGCGCCGGCGCCGAGGTGACTGTCACCGACGACCTGGACGCCGCCGCGTCGGCCGACGGTCTGGTGGTGCCGGGCGTGGGCGCGTTCGCCGCGTGCATGGCCGGGATCGAGGCGCTGGGCGCCGGGCCGGTCATCGCCGACCGGGTCGCCGCCGGGCGGCCGGTGCTGGGCATCTGCGTCGGCATGCAGATCCTGTTCGGGCACGGCGAGGAGCACGGCGTGGTCACCAAGGGGCTCGGGCTGCTGCCGGGCGGCGTGACCCGGCTGCCCGCGCGGCGGCTGCCGCACATGGGCTGGAACACCGTGCGGCCACCGGCCGGCTCGACGCTGTTCGCCGGGCTGCCGGACGACACCCGGTTCTACTTCGTCCACTCCTACGGCGTGACCGACCCGGCGGCGCTGGCCGAGGCGGGTGCCGCGGTGACCACCTCGCACCACGGCGCGGACTTCGTCGCGGCGGTGGAGCGGGGGCCGCTGTCGGCCGCGCAGTTCCACCCGGAGAAGTCGGCCGACGCCGGTGCCGCGCTGCTGCGCAACTGGCTCGGCACGCTGTGACCGGCCCGCTGGCGGGCACGCGGGCGTCCGCGTGAGCAAGGAGCGGGCCCGCCGCCGCGCGGCGCGCGAGGCCGAGCAGGAGCGGGCGCGCGCCGTCCGCGCCCGCCGGGTGGCGCGCCGGGAGCGGCGTCGTTCCCTGGTACGCCGGCTGACGCCGTCGCTGCGGCGCGGCCGTACCGGCCGGCTGCGCCGGCACACCCGCCGCGAGCGGGCGACGATCCTGGTGCTCACCGTGGTGGCGGTGGTCGCCATCTGGAATCTGGTGGACGACCTCGCGCTGCGGCTGGTGCTGGTCGTGTTGTTGTTGCTGGTCCTGCCCGCGGTTGTGGTGATCGCGCTGGACCGTCGTTGAGGATCCGAGGAGAGAAGCGTTGAGCCTCACCCTGTTGCCCGCCGTGGACGTCGCCGACGGCCAGGCCGTCCGGCTCGTGCAGGGCGCCGCCGGTAGCGAGACCGCGTACGGCGACCCGCTGGACGCGGCTCTGGCCTGGCAGTCCGACGGCGCGGAGTGGATCCACCTGGTCGACCTGGACGCGGCGTTCGGGCGGGGCTCCAACGCCGCGCTGCTCGCCGAGGTGGTCGGCAAGCTGGACGTGAAGGTGGAGCTGTCCGGCGGCATCCGTGACGACGAGTCGCTGCGGGCGGCGCTCGGCACCGGGGCGGCCCGGGTCAACATCGGCACCGCCGCGCTGGAGGATCCGCAGTGGTGCGACCGGATCTGCGGCGAGTACGGCGACCGGGTGGCGATCGGGCTGGACGTGCGCGGCCGTACCCTGTCGGCGCGCGGCTGGACCCGCGACGGCGGTGACCTCTACGAGGTGCTGGCCCGGCTGGACGCCGCGGGCGCGGCGCGGTACGTGGTCACCGACATCACCAAGGACGGCACCATGCGCGGGCCGAACCTGGACCTGCTGCGCGAGGTGTGCGCCCGCACCGACGCCCCGGTGATCGCCTCCGGTGGTGTGTCCACGCTGGACGACCTGCGGGCGCTGGCCACGCTGGAGCCGGTGGGGGTGGAGGGCGTGATCGCCGGCAAGGCGCTCTACGCGGGCGCGTTCACCGTCGCCGAGGCGCTGGCGGCCCTGCGGGCCGGCGCGTGACGGCCGAGCCGGCCGAGAGGCCGGTGGACGCCGGGGTGGTGACCCGGCTCGGCTCGGGCGGCCCGTGGGAGGCGCTCTACGGCTACTCGCGGGTGGTCCGGGCCGGCACACTGGCGATCACGGCCGGCTGCACGTCCACAGTCGACGGCCGGGTCGCGCACGCCGGTGACGCGGCGGCGCAGACCGCGCAGGCGATCCGGATCGGCCTGGACGCGCTGGCCGAGGTCGGCGCCGGGCCGGGGGACGTGGTGCGGACCCGGATGTACGTGACGGACCGGATCTACGCCGACGAGGTGGGCCGGGCGCACAACGCGGTGTTCGGCCCGGTGCGCCCGGTCGCCACGATGGTGGTGGTGGCCGGGCTGATCGACCCGGATCTCCTGGTCGAGGTCGAGCTGGAGGCGTACCTGCCGGACCGCTGAGCGGTGCCGGGTGACCGGCGCCGCACCGCCCCACGCCCCGATAAGTTGTGCACAACTTGATTGCACGCTACGGTTCAGGGCGTGACCGATGATCTGGTACTGCGCCGGCAGGTGTGCTTCGCGCTCTACGCGGCGTCGCGCGCCCTGACCGACGTCTACCGGCCCATCCTCGACGAGCACGGGCTGACCTACCCGCAGTACCTGGTGCTGCTGGTGCTCTGGGAGCACGACGACGACGCCCCCACGGTCTCCGAGCTCGGCGCTGCGCTCCGGCTCGACTCCGGCACGCTCTCCCCGCTGCTCAAGCGGCTGGAGGCGGCCGGTCTGGTGGTGCGTACCCGCTCGGCGGCGGATGAGCGCCGGGTCGAGGTGGGCCTCACCGACCGGGGCCGGGCGCTGCGGGAGCGGATGGGTGACGTGCCGCGGCAGGTGGCATCCGCCACCGGGCTCACCGAGGCCGAGCTGGTCTTCCTCCACGGCATCCTCACCCGGGTCACCGAGACGATCCACCGACAGAAGGAGCAGTGACATGCAGGTGCTCTACACCGCCTCCGCCCGCGCCACCGGCGACGGCCGCGACGGTCACGTCCGGACCTCCGACGGCACGGTCGAGCTGGACCTCGCCGTACCGAAGGAGATGGGCGGCGCCGGCGGCGCGGCCAACCCGGAGCAGCTCTTCGCGGCCGGCTACGCGGCCTGCTTCCACTCCGCGCTGCGCGTGGTGGCCCGCCAGGCCAAGGCGGACGTCTCCGGCTCCGTCGTCGAGGCCGAGGTGGGCATCGGCCCGAACGGCAGCGGCGGTTACGGCCTGGCCGTGACGCTCGTGGTGGACCTGCCCGCTGTCGAGCGCGCGGCCGCCGAGCAGCTCGTCGACGCGGCCCACCAGGTCTGCCCCTACTCCAACGCGACCCGTGGGAACGTCGAGGTGACCCGCACGGTCCGCGAGGCCCTGTGAGCACGAGGAGTGCAGCGCAGCGGAGCCCCGCAGTGCGAACCGAGGAGGCCCGATGAGTGAGGCGCGCGTCAACCGGGAGATCCACCTGGCGTCCCGGCCGGACGGCTGGCCGACGCCGGAGAACTTCCGGCTGGTCACCACCGAGGTGCCGACGCCGGGCCCGGGACAGGTAGTGGTCCGCAACCGGTTCATGTCCGTCGACCCGTACATGCGCGGGCGGATGAACGACGTCAAGTCGTACGTGCCGCCGTTCGCGCTCGACGCCCCGCTGGACGGCGGCGCGATCGGTGAGGTGGTGGCCGGCGAGGCCGGTGGCGTCAAGCCCGGCGACACGGTGCTGCACGGGCTCGGCTGGCGCGAGTACGCGCTGGTGGACGCCAAGGGCGTCCGCAAGGTCGATCCCGGCCTGGCGCCGGTCACCGCGTACCTGGGCGTGCTCGGCATGACCGGGCTGACCGCGTACGCCGGGCTGCTCGACGTGGCGGCGATGAAGCCGGGGGAGACCGTGTTCGTCTCCGGCGCGGCCGGCGCGGTGGGCAGCATGGTGGGCCAGATCGCGAAGCTGCGCGGCGCCGGCCGGGTGATCGGCAGCGCTGGTTCCGCGGCGAAGGTGGAACGACTCACCGCGCTCGGCTTCGACGCCGCCTTCGACTACCACGACGGCCCGGTGTACAAGCAGCTCAAAGCGGCCGCCCCGGACGGCGTCGACGTGTACTTCGACAACGTCGGCGGCGATCACCTGGAGGCCGCGATCGGGGCGATGAACCTGCACGGCCGGGCCGCCATCTGCGGCATGATCGCGCAGTACAACGCCACCGAGCCGCCCGCCGCGCCACGCAACCTGGCGCTGGTGATCGGCAAGCGGCTGACGCTGCGTGGCTTCCTCGTCGGTGACCACGGTCACCTGCGGGAGCAGTTCGTGCAGGAGGTGGCGGGCTGGCTGCGGGAGGGTCGGCTGTCGTACGACGAGACGATCGTCGACGGCATCGAGCAGGCCCCCGAGGCGTTCCTCGGCCTGCTGCGCGGCGAGAACCTCGGCAAGATGCTGGTCCGTCTCTGACCGGTGCGAACGCACTCCACCGCGGGCGGCGGTGACCGGCCTCACCGGCGGGTCACCACCGCCCGCGCGTTCGTTAGGCTCGGGGCATGACGGTGGCGGTACGGGTCATCCCGTGTCTGGACGTGGACGCCGGGCGCGTGGTCAAGGGGGTCAACTTCCTCGACCTGCGTGACGCCGGCGACCCGGTGGAGCTGGCGGCGGCGTACGACCGGGCCGGCGCGGACGAGCTGACCTTCCTCGACGTCACCGCCTCGTCCAGCGACCGGGGCACCATGCTCGACGTGGTGCGGCGCACCGCCGAGTCGGTCTTCATCCCGCTGACAGTGGGCGGCGGTGTCCGCCGGGTCGCCGACGTCGACACGTTGCTGCGCGCCGGTGCGGACAAGGTCGGCGTGAACACCGCGGCCATCGCCCGGCCGGAGCTGATCGCCGAGATCGCCGACCGGTTCGGCCGGCAGGTCCTGGTGCTCTCGCTGGACGTGCGCCGCGCACCGGACGGCACGACGCCGAGCGGTTTCGAGGTGACCACGCACGGCGGCCGGCGGGGCACCGGGCTGGACGCGGTCGAGTGGGCGGCGCGCGGCGCCGAGCTGGGCGCGGGCGAGATCCTGCTCAACTCGATGGACGCCGACGGCACCAAGGCCGGGTTCGACCTGCCGCTGATCCAGGCGGTCCGCGAGGTGGTCGACGTGCCGGTGATCGCCAGCGGCGGCGCGGGCGAGGTGGCCCACTTCCCACCGGCCGTCGGCGCCGGGGCGGACGCGGTGCTCGCGGCGAGCGTCTTCCACTTCGGCGAACTCACAGTCGGCGAGGTCAAGGACGCGCTGCGCGGCGCGGGCCACCCGGTGCGCTGAGGCGGCGGTCACTGCCGGCCGGAGTGCCCCTCGGGGGAGCGGCGCGGCATCGGGATCGACCGGACCACGTACTCCTGCACGGCGGCGGCGTGGTCGTCCTGGTCGAGGTGCCACTCGGACTCGGCGGGCGGGTGCCGCCGGGTCAGCACGCCCTGCACGGTGTCCACTGTGGTGCCGAGACCGGCGCTGGGCCGGGTGCGCCAGAGCCGCTCACCGTCCGGGGTGACCCGGAACCAGCCGTCGGCCACGCTGACCAGGCCCGCGCCGACGAGCCGCCGGACCGCGCCCTCCACCTCGTGCCGCTCCGGGATGGCCTGGTTGAGGTGGTCGGCTGTGGAGAGGACGTCGGCCAGCCGTACGCCTTCGGGGCGGCGTGTCGCGGCGGCCCGCCGGTGCCGGCCGGCGCCACTGGCGATGACAAGCGCGACGAAGATCCAGGCGTCGCTCCAACGCCATCCGTTCTCCCCCATGCAGGAATGATGCCCGGCCGCGACGGCGGAGGAAACACCTGGTTTCCCGGTTGTGCGTCGTCGCAGCTCAGCGCGCTGCGGTCGGTACCGGGCCGTGGCGGTCGGCCCGGCTGCGGTCACGTAGCGTACGCACCGGCCGCCGGCCGTGCGGGCAGCGCGAAGACCGGGATGAAGAACTGGGCCAGCGGGCCGATGGTGAGCGCGTACGCCACCGTGCCGAGGCCGACGGTGCCGCCGAGCAGCCAGCCGAGCGCCAGCACGGTGATCTCGATGACGGTGCGGACGAGCCGGACCGAGAAGCGGGGGTGGCGGGCGACGAAGCCGGTCATCAGCCCGTCGCGCGGGCCGGGGCCGAGCCCGGCGCCGAGGTAGAGGCCGGTGGCGGCGCCGTTGGCGACGATCCCGGCGACGAGCAGCGCGACGCGTGCCGGCATGCCCTCTCCGGGCGGCAGCACGGTCAGGGTGGCGTCGACGACCAGTCCGATCACCACGACGTTGCTGACCGTGCCGAGGCCGGGCCGCTGCCGCAGCGGGATCCAGAGCAGCAGCACGAGGGCGCCGACGGCGATGGTGACGGTGCCGAAGGACAGGCCGGTCTGCCGGGCGAGCCCCTGGTGGAACACGTCCCACGGGTCCAGCCCCAGCTCCGACCGGATCATCAGCGCCATGCTCACGCCGTAGAGGACCAGCCCGGCGTAGAGCTGGGTGAGCCGCCGCACCGGTCGGTGCCGGAGATTGCCAAGCTGTGCCATGCATGCCACCCTAGGGGCCAATCGCGGCTATCAAGGGTGCCAATTTCGGAGGTGTGGCCATGACCAGCCAGGTGCGCGGCGTCCAATTGGCGCGACTCCTCGGCCAGTGGCATGCCCTGCCGGGCCGCCGGCGCAGCCCCGACTACGCCGCGCTCGCCGGCGCCGTCCGCGGGTTGCTCGCCGACGGGCGGCTGCCTCTCGGGGTACGCCTGCCGGCCGAGCGGGAGCTGGCCGAGGCGCTGCGGATCAGCCGGACCACTGTCACCGCCGCGTACCGGGAACTGCGGGAGAGCGGCCACCTGGCCAGCCGCCGTGGCGCGGGGAGCTGGACCATGCTGCCCGGCGGGCACCGGGTGGCCAGCACCGGCCTGTGGACGCCGCTCGACGACCGCGACATGATCGACCTCGGCGTGGCCGCGCTGTCCGCGCCCCCGCAGCTCGTCCCCGCCGCCCGGGCCGCGGCCGAGGACCTGCCCCGCTACCTCGGCGGCGCCGGCTACCACCCGACCGGCATCATCGAGCTGCGCGAGGCGGTGGCCCGCGCCTACACCGAACGCGGTCTGCCCACCAGCCCGGAGCAGATCATGGTCACCAGCGGCACCCAGCACGCGCTGGACCTGGTGCTGCGGCTGGCCCTGTCGCCCGGCGGCGCCGTGCTCGTCGAGTCGCCCACCTACCCCAACGCGCTGGCCGCGCTGTCCGCCCGGCGGGCCCGGATCGCCACGCACGGCCTGTCCGACGAGGGCTGGGACGCCGAACTTCTGCTCGGCAGCCTCCGGCAGACCCGGCCGAAGCTGGCGTACGTGATCCCCGAGTTCCAGAACCCGACGGGCCACCTCATGGCCGCCGACCTGCGCGAGCGGCTGGTCGGCACGGCCCACGCGGCCGGCACCGACCTGGTGGTCGACGAGTCCTTCGTCGACCTGCCGCTGGACGACACCACGCTGCCGCCGCCGGTGGCCGTCTTCGACAGGCACTCCCGGGTGATCAGCATCGGCGGCATGAGCAAGCCCTACTGGGGCGGGCTGCGGATCGGCTGGGTCCGCGCCTCCGCGCCCCAGGTGCAGCGGCTGGCCGCGGCCCGGGTCGGGGTGGACATGGCCAGCCCGGTGCTCGACCAGCTCGTCGCCGTGCACCTGCTCACCGAGGCGCCGGCCATCGTGGCGGCCCGCCGGGCCCAGCTCGTCGCCCAGCGGGACGCCCTGGTCGCGGCGCTCGCCGACCGGCTGCCCGACTGGCGCGTACGCGTGCCGAGCGGCGGTGTCACGCTCTGGGCCGAGCTGGACGGCCCGATCTCCAGCGCGCTGGCCCGCGCGGCCGAGGAGGTCGGCGTACGGCTGGCGCCCGGACCGCGGTTCGGCCTGGACGGGACGCTGGAGCGTTTCCTGCGGCTGCCCTTCACCCTGCCCGCTGACGAGCTGGTGGAGGCGGTCGGGCGCCTCGCGGCGGTCCGCTACGACCTGGACCGCACCAGCCGCACGCAGTGGCGGGAGCCGAGCGTCATCGCCTGAGCGCGCGGTGCCCGTTCCGGTGGTGAATGCGTCGAACGACGGCTGCGGGACGGACGGTGCCCGCACACTGCCCCAGTGGGGAACGGGAGCGGTGTCCGGCGGTCGTGGACCGTGCGGTCCGCCGCCCCGGGTTCCCGCACCACCCGGCTGGAACTCTTCTACGACCTGGTCTTCGTCTTCGCGTTCCTGAACGTCACCACGCTCACCGCCTCGGAGCTCACGCCGGCCAACCTCTACCGCTTCCTGCTGGTGCTGGCGCTGCTCTGGTGGTCGTGGACCGGCTTCGCCCGGATGGGCAACTTCTTCCGCGCCGACCAGGGTGTGCTGCCGCTGGTCGGCTTCGTCACGGTGGCGGCGACGTTCCTGCTGGTGCTCAGCGAGCCCAGCGCGTTCGAGGACCTCCCCGGCGGGCTGCCCGGCCCGCTGGTCTTCGCCGGCTGCTACTTCGTGATCCGGATGGCCCAGCTCACCGTCTTCGGCTGGGTGGACCGCGCCGACCCGGTCCGGCGCCGCCGGCTGCTGCTGCGCGCCGCGTTCCCGGCCGCCGCCACGGTGCTGCTGGTCATCGCCGGAACCGTGCCGACGCGGCTGCCGCAGGAGCGGTTCGCGATCCCGCTGCAACTGGCGCTCTGGACGCTGGCGCTGCTCGTCGAGTACGTCGGCGGGGTGACGCTCGCCCGTCAGTGGTGGGTGGTGGTCTCGGCCGGGCACTGGGCCGAACGGCACGCGCTGATCGTGCTGGTCGCGCTCGGTGAGTCGATCATCGCCCTCGGCTTCGGCCCGAAGCACGGGCTGCCGCTGACCGGGCCGGTGGCGGTGTCGGCGCTGCTCGGCATCGTGGTCGTCGCGGCGCTGTGGTGGGCGTACTTCGACACGCTCGCGTTCGCGCTGGAACAGGCGCTGCACCACGCCCGGGACGAGGCCACCCGGCTCCGGTTGGCCAGGGACGTCTACACGTTCATGCACCTGCCGATGGTCGCCGGGATCATCCTCTACGCGCTCGGCCTCAAGGATCTGCTGGCCGAGGCCGCCGACCCGGCCACGCCCACCTGGGGGCTGCCGCTGGGCGACTTCTGGGGCGCGATCCTGTTCGGCGGGGTGGCGTTGCACCTGCTCAGCCTCGCCGGGTGCTGGTGGCTCGCGCTGCGCGAGGTGCACCGGCCGCTGCTGCTCACGGTGGTGGCGCTGGTGGTGGTCGGCCCGTTCGTCTTCCGTATCCCGGAGCTGATCGCGCTCGGTGTGCTCGCGGTGATCACCGGCGTCGGTGTCACCTGGGAGACGCGCCGCGAGGACGGCCTCCGGCGCCGGGTACGCCGGCTCGCGCTGGAGGAGCAGATCGCCGCCGAGGCCGAACAGAGCCGGTGGCGGCGGGGGCACCTGTGAACGGCGTGCGGCCGTGCCCCGGGACGGTGGGGCACGGCCGGCGCGACCGTGTGGCGGTACGGGCTACAGCTCGGCGAGCGTGCCCTCGTACATCTTGTCGATCTCGGAGGCGAAGTTCGTCTCCACGCTGCGGCGCTTGATCTTCAGCGACGGCGTGACCTCGCCGTCCTCGATGGTCAGGTCGCGGGGGAGGATCGTCACCTTCTTGATCGTCTCCCAGCGGTTGAGCTTGGCGTTCAGCTCGGCCACGTACCCCTCGACCATCTCCCGTGCCTGCGGGGAGGTGACGATCGTGGTGTAGTCGCTGCCCTCCAGCGGGGTGCCGGCGGCCCAGCCCTTGATCGCGTCCGGGTCCAGCGTGACGAGCATGGTGCAGTAGTTGCGCGCCTGCCCGATCACCACGGCCTGTGAGGTGTACGGGCACACCGCCTTGAACATGCCCTCGATGTGCGACGGCGCGACGTACTTGCCGCCGGACGTCTTGACCAGGTCCTTCTTCCGGTCGGTGATGCGCAGGTAGCCGTCGGCGTCGAGCGTGCCGATGTCACCGGTGCGGAAGAAGCCGTCCTCGGTGAACGCGGCGGCGGTCTCCTCGGGCAGGTTGTGGTAGCCGCGCATGACCGGCTTGCCGCGCAGCAGAACCTCGCCGTCGGTGTCGATCCGGCACTCCAGGTCGCCCATGGCCCGGCCCACGCTGCCGATCTTCAGCCCGTCGGGCGGGTTCACGAACGCGCCCGCGCTGGTCTCGGTCAGGCCGTAGCCCTCGGAGATGGGCAGGTTGGCGGCGGCGAAGAAGGTGGCGATCTCCTTGCTCAGCGGCGCCGCGCCGGAGACCAGCACCCGCATCCGGCCGCCGAGCCGGGCCTGGAGCTTGCTGAACACGAGCTTCTCGGCCAGCGCGTACTTCATCCGCAGCCCGGCCGGGACCGGCTTGCCGGCCTGCTCCAGCGCGACCTTCTCCTTGCCGACCCCGACGCCCCAGGCGAAGATCTTGGCCTTGGCGCCGCCGGCGCCCTGAGCGGTGGTGACGGCCTTGTTGTAGACCTTCTCGAAGACCCGGGGCGCGCCGCACATGAGCGTCGGCTGCACCACGCCGAGCAGTTCGACGAGCTTGTCCACCCGGCCGTCGACGTACGTGGGCAGGCCGACGTGGGTGGCGCCGCAGAGCAGAGTCTTGCCGAACGAGTGCGACAGCGGCAGCCACAGGTATTGCAGGTCGTCGACGCGCAGCAGGCCCAGCTCGGCCTGCGCCACGCCCTCCCAGCACCAGCCGCCGTGCAGCAGCTCCACGCCCTTCGGGCGGCCGGTGGTGCCCGAGGTGTAGATCAGCGTTGCCAGGTGGTCCGGGCCGATGCCGGCGACGAGCATGTCGATCAGGTCCGGCTCGGCGCTCAGCGCGGCGGCGCCCCGCTCCTCCAGCTCGGCCAGGGTGAGCTGCGGGACGGCCGCCGCCGGGTCGGGCGTGCCGTCGAAGAGCACCACGTGGGTCAGCGCGGGCAGGTCCGCCCCGGCGATCTTCGCCGCCTGGGCCTGGTTCTCCGCGAACAGCACCTTCGAGCCGGAGTCGGCGATGATGTAGACCGCGTCCTCGGGCTCGGTGGTGGGGTAGACGGTGGTGGTGGCACCACCGGCGCACATGATGCCGAAGTCGGCGAGCACCCAGTCCAGGCGCGTGTTGGCCAGGATCGCGACCGGGTTCTCCAGGCCGACACCGAGCCCGTGCAACCCGGCGGCGATCGCCTTGGCGCGCTGCCCGACCTGCTCCCACGTCAGCCAGACCGGGCCCGAGTCGTCGGGGGCGGGGTGGGCGAAGGCGTGCCGGTCGGGGGAGTCCGCCACACGCTTGAGGAACATGTCCGGTACGGAACGGTACGGTACATCGAGAGCCATCGCTGTAGCCGCCTTCAGGGGTGGAGGGACGTGACGGGGGTCACGCCGGTCTGCGGTTACCGAAGGGTATTGCGTGCACCCGGCCAGCGGCTAGCCCCGATCGGCCGAGTCGTCAGCGGTCCCGCCTGCTGGAACCGCTCAGGCGTACCGGCTGGCCGCGCGGGACCAGTCGTAGGTGGCCCGGATCCAGTCCCGGCGGGTGTCCAGGAACGCCCGCATCCCCTTATCGGCCACGGCGCTCAGCGCCGCGTCCCGCTCCGCGTACGTGGCGAGGGTCTTGTTGAACCGGTCCGCCGCCGCGTACAGCGCCGCCGACTCGTCCTGCCCGGTCTCGCCCGCGATCGTGGTGACCAGGTTGTGCGCCTCCGGGGTGGCGCCCCGCTCCTTGCCGTAGGAGAACAGGTCGTTGCACCAGCAGATCAGGTCGGTGGCGAGGGCGTCCAGCACGGTGAGCGCCGGCGCGACCCGCTGGTCGGCGCGGGGCGCGGACGGGCGGGCCAGGTCGGTCACAGTGAAACTGGGGCGCACCCCGCCGGTATGGCGGCGCATCTGCGTGTACTCGGCCACCCCCGGCACCCGCCGGCGTTCCCGGTTGGCGGCCTCCCAGAGCAGCGCCAGCAGGTACTCCCGCAACTGGCTGACCAGGCGCAGCAGGTGGGCCGGCCGGCCCCGGTCGCGGGCCCGCCGGCACAGGTCGTGCAGCGCCAGGGCGATCGGCCCGCCGTCGGCCGGTGCGGGCGCCTCCGGGTCGCCGTGCCGGTCGAGCACCGCCAGCAGCGCGGCCAGCGTGGGCGCCAGCAGCGTGGGCGTCGCGCCGAGCCCGTCGTCGTCGCAGGCGTCGTCCACCACGAACAGCCAGTTGACCAGGTCGGTGAGCAGGCGCAGCCCGGACGGCGACGCCTCGGGGCAGGCGCGAGCGGCCAGCTCCGCGGCGTGCGCCCCGGCCAGCCGCCGGCGCCCGGCCTGGTCCTCCACCAGGCCGAAGTCGCGTACCCAGGCCGCGCTCTCCGCGGCCGTCTGGTCGACGGCGGGGTGGCGCCGGGAGGGAAAGGGTGGCTCGTGCAGTGCCGAGAGGGCGAAGTCGCGCATCGTCGTCGTCCCCTGTCCGCCGCCCCGCGGGGTCGGGCCGGTGCGCAGGAGCGTACGGGAGGACGTAACCGTTATCGAAGCCGGTCCGTCCACTTTCCACAGTGAGCGAGCGACCGGCTACACACCCTCGGTCAGAGTCCCAGCTCGGCGGTGCGCAGGCGCTCGGCGCGGTCGGCCGGACCGTCCACCTGGACCCGGGCCACCCGCTGCCGTCCGGTGAGGAACAGGACGAGCTCGCCCGGCGCACCGACCAGGCGCAGCCGTTCGCCGCCGCCGCCGGCCCGCAGCTCGCCGTAGCCCGGCGCCTGCACCAGCACCTCGGCCGGGAACCGCCGCAGCGCCATCCGGGCCAGCAGCGCGACCCGCTTCCACAGCACCGCCTGCTGCCCGGCCGGCAGGTCGCGCGGATGCCAGCCCGGACGGGCGCGCCGCACGTCCTCGTGGTGGATGAAGAACTCCATCCCGTTCGCCAGCTCGTCGGTGAGCGGGTTGCTCACCGGGCTCCACACCGGGGGACGGCGTACCCGGGCGATCAGGCCTGCGTACGGCCCGGCGGCGATCCGCCGACGGACCGACTCGCCGTAGCCGCGCAGCGGCGGCAGCAGGATCCCGCCCGCCGCGTCCGGCCGGCGCTCCCGCACCAGCAGGTGCGCCGCCAGGTCACGAGTGGTCCACCCCTCGTTCACAGTCGGTGCGTCCGGTCCCACTTCCAGCATCAGATCGGCGAGCGCCTCGCGCTCCGCTCGGGCGTACCGCGGCATGGCCCGATCGTAGGCCGGTCCCGGCCGATCGGCGCGCCACGCCCGGCGCGACCACGCCGCCGGACCGCCTCCGGTCGCCGTCGGCCCAGCTCCGGCGGGAACGTGACGGCGGACATATCCCGGCCGGGTCGGCGGGACGGGCGGCGAGCGGTAAGGATGGGGGAGAAAACTGCGGCTTACGGCGGGGGAGAGCGTGGCGAGCGGGACAAGTCGGGACGTGCTCGGCAGAGGGCTACGGGTGCTCGGCCGGGCCATCCGGGAACAGCCACGGATCTTCGCGGTCGCGGTCAGCGGCAGCGTGCTGTTCGGCCTCCTGGTGATCGCCAGCGCGTACGTGGTCGGCGGGGTGGTCGGCGACGTCGTCGTGCCGGCCGTGGAGCGCGGCGAGGTGGCCCGCGGGGCGCTGGCGCTCGCCGCGACGGCGCTGTTCGGCATCAGCGTGCTGCGTGTCGTCGGCATCTTCGGCCGCCGGCTCGGCGCCGGTTACATGCAGTACCGGCTCCAGGCCGCCTACCGCCGCCGGGTCACCCGCCGCTACCTGGAACTGCCGCTGGCCTGGCACCACCGCAACTCCACCGGCACGCTGCTGTCGAACGCCAACTCCGACGTGGAGGCGGCCTGGTACCCGATCGCACCGCTGCCGTTCGCGGTCGGCACGCTGGTGATGCTCGTCGGCGCGGTGGCCTCACTGTTCTTCACCGACTGGGCGCTGGCCCTGGTCGGCCTCGCCGTGTTCCCGGCGCTGTTCGCGCTCAACGTGGTCTACTCCCGCCGGATGGCGCCCCGGCAGGCCCGGGCGCAGCGGCTGCGGGCCGAGGTCAGCGGCATCGCGCACGAGAGCTTCGACGGCGCGCTGGTGGTCAAGACGATGGGCCGCGAGGCCCAGGAGACGGCCCGCTTCGCCTCCCGCGCCGGTGAGCTGCGCGACGCGCTGATCTCGGTCGGCCGGCTGCGTGGCGTGTTCGACCCGATGCTGGAGACGCTGCCCAGCCTCGGCACGCTCGCCGTGCTGGTGGTCGGCGCGCTGCGGCTGCGGGAGGGCGCGATCACCGTGACCGAGCTGGTCAGCGTCGCGTTCCTGTTCACCGTGCTGGCCTTCCCGGTACGCGCCATCGGCTGGGTGCTGGCCGAGCTGCCGCGCAGCGTCGCCGGGTGGGACCGGGTCCGCCGGGTGCTCGACGCGACCGGCGAGATGCCGTACGGCACGACGACGCTCGACCCGGCCACCCGCGAGCCGGCCACGCTCGCCTTCGACGACGTGCACTTCGCGTACGAGCCGGCCGAGGCGCACCTGCCCGGCGCGCAGGTGCTCGGCGAGGTGACGTTCACAGTCCCGGCCGGGAAGACGGTCGCCCTGGTCGGCCCCACCGGCGCGGGCAAGTCGACGATCGCGTCGCTCGCCGTGCGCCTGGTGGACCCGGGCGCCGGCCGGATCACGCTGGACGGCGTGGACGTGCGGGAGCTGACCGCCGCCTCGCTGGCGGCCACGGCGGCGCTCGTGGCGCAGGTGCCGTTCGTCTTCGACGACACGGTCCGGGCCAACATCGCTCTCGACCGGGCCGGCATCGGCGACGACGAGGTCTGGGCGGCGCTGCGGCTGGCCGAGGCGGACGGCTTCGTGGCCGCGCTGCCGGACGGGCTGGACACCATGGTCGGCGAGCGGGGCACGTCGCTGTCCGGCGGCCAGCGCCAGCGGCTGACGCTGGCCCGGGCGCTCGCCGGGCGACCCCGGCTGCTGGTGCTCGACGACGCCACGAGCGCTGTCGACCCGCGGGTCGAGGCGGCCATCCTGGCCGGGCTGCGCGCGCCCGCCGACGGCGGCGCCCCGGCGTCGATCCTGGTGGTGGCGTACCGCCGTGCCACCATCGCGCTCGCCGACGAGGTGATCTACGTGGAGCAGGGCCGGGTGGTCGCCCGCGGCACCCACACCGAGCTGCTGTCCACCGTGCCCGGCTACGCCGACCTCGTCACCGCGTACGAGCAGGCCGAGCAGGAACGCGAGCAGAATCGGACGTACGACGAGGTCACGCCGTTGACCTCGGGCCTGGAGGTGGACCGGTGAGCGCGAGGAGTGCAGCGGAGCGGAGCCCCGCAGTCGCGAACGAACGGCGGGCCCGGTGAGTACGACCACGGCCGAGACCACCGAGACCACCGAGGCCACCGAGTCGACCTGGCGGACGCTGCGGCGCGGGCTGGCGCTCTCCCCGGAGCTGCGCACCGGCCTCGCCGGCACGCTGGCGCTGGCGCTGGTCTACATGGTCGGCCGGGTGGCCGTGCCGGTGGCGGTGCAGCGCGGCATCGACCACGGCATCGTCGGCGGCCTCGACCTGAACGTCATCTCGCTGACCGTGGCGATCACCGCCGGCGTGCTGGTGGTCACCACCGCCTGCGGGTACCTGATGATGCGCCGGTTGTTCACGGTGAGCGAGACCGCGCTGGCCGGGGTGCGCACCCGGGCGTTCCGGCACGTGCACGACCTGTCCATGCTGCACCAGCAGTCCGAGCGGCGCGGGTCGCTCGTCTCCCGGGTCACCAGCGACGTCGACCAGATCACCCAGTTCCTCCAGTGGGGCGGCGTGATCCTCATCGTCAACCTGGGCCAGTTGCTGGTGACCACCGCCGTGATGCTCGCGTACTCCTGGCAGCTGACGCTCGTGGTGCTCGTCGCGTTCGCGCCCGCGGTGCTGGTGATCCGGCAGTTGCAGCGCCGCCTCGCCGGTGCGTACGGGCTGGTGCGGCAGCGCACCGGCACGCTGCTCGGCGCGATCGGCGAAAGCGTGGTGGGCGCGCCGGTGATCCGGGCGTACGGCATCGCCGGGCGCACCGCGCGGCGGCTGGACACGGCCATCGACGGGCAGCGGGTGGCCCAGCAGCGGGCGATCCGGATCAGCATCATGGGCAGCTCGGTGGGGGAGCTGGCCGCCGGCCTGGCGCTGGCGGGCGTGGTGGTGGTCGGGGTCAGCCTGGGCGTCGACGGCACGCTGACGGTCGGCCAGCTCACCGCGTTCCTGTTCCTGGTCACGCTGTTCATCCAGCCGGTGCAGATCGCCACCGAGGTGCTCAACGAGGCGCAGAACGCGATCGCCGGCTGGCGCCGGGTGCTGGACGTGCTGGACGTCTCCCCGGACGTCGCCGACCCGGGCGAGCAGGGGCGGGAGCTGCCACCCGGGCCGCTGGACGCCCGCTTCGCCGGTGTCACGTTCGCCTATCCGGGCGGGCCCCCGGTGCTGCACGACGTGACGCTGGACATCCCGGCCAAGAGCCGGGTGGCGGTGGTGGGCGAGACCGGAAGCGGCAAGACCACCTTCGCCAAGCTGCTCACCCGGCTGATGGACCCCACCGAGGGGCAGGTCCTGCTCTCCGGGGTCGACCTGCGGCAGGTGCGCTTCGACTCGCTGCGCTCCCGGGTGGTGATGGTGCCGCAGGACGGCTTCCTGTTCGACGCCACGGTCGGGGAGAACGTCCGCTTCGCCCGCCCCGACCTGACCGACGAGCGACTCACCGCCGCCTTCGCCGAGCTGGGCCTCTCCGACTGGCTGGACGGCCTGCCGTCCGGGCTGGACACACCGGTCGGTGAGCGCGGGGAGGCGCTGAGCGTCGGCGAGCGGCAGCTCGTGGCGCTGGCCCGGGCGTACGTCGCGGACCCGGACCTGCTGGTGCTGGACGAGGCGACGAGCGCTGTCGACCCGGCCACCGAGGTCCGCCTGCAACGGACGCTCGACGCGGTGACCCGGGGCCGGACCACGCTCGCCATCGCGCACCGGCTGTCCACCGCGCAGGCGGCGGACGAGGTGATCGTGGTGGACCGGGGCCGGATCGTGCAGCGTGGCCCGCACGAGGAACTGGTCCGCGACGCCGACTCGGTGTACGCCCTGCTGTACGCGTCCTGGCTGGAGCAGACCCGCTGATCTTGGCGGGTCTGCTCGGGAGCGGCGGTCAGCGGGAGTAGAACTCCACCACCAGCTGCTCGTCGCACACCACCGGCACCTCGTGCCGGGCCGGTTCGCGCACCAGCGTGGCGCGCAGCTCGGCCGGCTGCGCCGACAGGTACGGCCGGGGCTGCGCGTCGGCGTGCGCGCCGGCGGCGGCGAGCTGGAACGGCGGCAGCGCGCGGCTGCGCTCGCGTACGCCGACCACCTGGCCGGGCCGCAGCCGGTGCGACGGCCGGTCGACCTTGCGCCCGTCGACGGTGATGTGGCCGTGTGCGACGAGCTGGCGGGCCTGGTAGATGCTGCGTGCCAGCCCGGCCCGCAGCACGACCGCGTCGAGGCGTCGCTCCAGCAGCGCGACGAGCGTCTCGCCGGTCTTGCCGGCGCCCCGGGCGGCCTCGTCGAACAGGCGGCGCAGCTGGGCCTCGCTGACGTTGTACTGGTGGCGCAGCCGCTGCTTCTCCAGCAGCCGCACCTGGTAGTCGGAGGTGGTGCGGCGGGACCGGCCGTGCACACCCGGGGGATAGGGGCGCCGCTCGAAGTACCGCACGCACTTGCGGGTCAGCGGGATACCGAGGGCGCGGGAGAGCCGGGCCTTGGGCCGGGGGTGGTTCACGTCGACGTCTCCGATCGTCTAGCCTGCTTCTTAGGTAAGCCTAACCTATGTTGAGGAGATCGGGATCATGCGGCCCAGCCCGGCGGAGATCGTGCGAACCCTTGTCGCGGGCCGGTTGCCCGCCCTCGTCCACCTGGCCCGGCACCCCGGCCCGCACCAGGTCCGGCACGCCGTCGACCCCGACGGGCGGGTGCTGCTGCTCGTACCCGTGGTCAGTGACCTCGCCGCGGCGCTCGTGCCGCCGGCGGGCGACACCGACGTGGCCACCGTGCTCGACGTGCTCGACCTGCCGCCGGCGGCCGGGGCGCCCTCGCTCGGCCGGGCCTGGGTGTCCGGCTGGGCCGAGCGGCTGGACGGGGACGAGGCGCGCGACGCGGCAGTCGACTTCGCCGCCACCGACCCTGTCGGCGACCTGCTCGACGTGGGCAGCCGCTTCCACCTGCACCGCTTCGAGGTGGCCGAGGCCCGCTGGGAACGCGCCGGGCGCGTGCGCCGGGTCGACCCGGAGGCGTACGCGGAGGCCGAGCCGGACCCGCTGCACCCGGTCGAGGCCGACCTCCTCGCCGACCTGGCCGACCACCACGCCGATCAGGTCGGCGACTACCTGCGGCGGCGGCTGGACCTGCCCGGCGACCAGACGCCGCAGGTGGTCCGGATCGACAGGTACGGGCTGCTGGTCGCGCACGGGCGGCCCGGCGCGACCCGGCGGGCCCGGCTGGCCTTCCCCCGGCCCGTCGCCGACGTGGCGGAGCTGTCCCGCCTGCTGCACCCGATGCTCTGCCCCCGGGCCGCCGCCTGAGCAGCGCCGGCCCGGCTGCCCGAGCAGTTCGGTCCCGGCCGTCGGAGCCGTCGGCCGGGCCGGCTCAGGTGATGTCGCCGGTGAGGTACCGCTGGACCGTCGGGCCGATGGCTGCCACCAGCGTCGCCGGCTCGGCGGTGGCGACCGCGTCGAGGCGGAGCACGTACCGCATCATGGCCAGCCCGGCGAGCTGCGTGGCGACCAGCCCGCCGCGCAGCGCGCGCTGCGCCGGGTCGACGTCGAGCTGGTCGAGCACCCGGCGCAGCACCTGCGTGACCAGGAACTCGCGCAGCAGGCGCGCGGTCCAGTCGTTGCTCACCGCCGACCGCAGCAGCGCCACCGCCGCCGTGCCGGTGGGGGAGTCCCAGACCTCCAGGAACACCCGGACCATCCGCTCGCCGAGCGCGTCCGGGCCGCCGGCGAGCACCGCCGGCAGCAGCCGTCCCGGGTCGGCCGGGAACGCCGTCGCGGCCCGGAACAGCTCCTCCTTGCCGCCGAAGTAGTGGTGCACGAGCGCCGGGTCCACGCCGGCCGCGGCGGCGATGGCCCGGATCGACGCGGCGTCGAAGCCGCGTTCGGCGAACGCCTCCCGCGCCGCGGCGAGGATGGCCTCGCGGGTGTCCGGAGTGCCGGGCCGCCGCCCGGTGCGCCGCGCGTTCACCCGCTGCGCCGGCGCAGCGTCGCGGCGGCCAGCACCAGCGCCGCCACCGCCGCCCCGGCCACGATCGCCAGGTCCCGCCACATCGTCCCGGTCGGTTCGGCGTGCGCGCCGACCTCCTGCAACGCCTCGACCGCGTACGACAGCGGCAGCACGTCGCTGACCGCCTGGAGCCAGCCGGCCATCTCGCCGCGCGGCACGAACAGGCCGCACAGCAGCAGTTGCGGCGCCACCACCACCGGCATGAACTGGACCGCCTGGAACTCGGTGCGGGCGAACGCCGAGCAGAACAGCCCGAGCGCCACCGCGAGCACCGCGTTCACCCCGGCGATCAGCACGACCAGCCACGCGCTGCCCGCGGTCTCCAGCCCGAACACCCGGTACGCGACGACCGAGGCGACTGTGGACTGGAGCACCCCGGCCAGGCCGAACGCGATGCCGTAGCCGAACAGCAGGTCGAGCTTGCCCAGCGGCGTGGTGAGCAGGCGCTCCAGCGTGCCCGTGGTGCGCTCGCGGAGCATGGCGATGCTGGTCACCAGGAACATGATGATGAACGGGAAGAAGCCCAGCATGATCAGGGCCACCCGGTCGAACGTGCTGGGCCCGCCGGGCGGGGCGGGCTGGTCGACGTACATGAAGTAGACGAGCGTGAGCAGCACCGACGGCACCACCACGAGCAGCGCCACGGTCCGCCGGTCGTGCCGGAGCTGGCGCAGGATGCGCCCGGTGGTGGCGGCCAGGATCCGTCCGTTCATCGCGCCTCTCCCTCGGCGTCGCGGATCAGGCGCAGGAACGCCTCCTCCAGGTCGTCGGTCCCGGTGGCGGCGCGGACCGCGGCCGGGGTGTCGTCGGCGACCAGCCGTCCCTCGCGGATCAGCAGCAGCCGGTCGCAGCGGGCGGCCTCGTCCATCACGTGGCTGGAGACCAGCAGCGTGGTGCCGTTCGCGGCCATGGCGTGGAACCGGGCCCACAGGTCGGCCCGCAGCACCGGGTCCTGGCCGACTGTCGGTTCGTCGAGGATCACCAGCTCGGGTTCGCCGACGAGCGCGCAGGCGAGCGAGGCGCGGCTGCGCTGGCCGCCGGAGAGCGTGCCGACGAGCTGGTCGGCCGCCTCGGCGAGGCCTACGTCGGCCACCGCGCGGTCGGCCTCGGCGCGGCCCCGGCCCTGGAGCACCGCGAAGTAGCGGGCGTTCTCCCGCACCGTCAGGTCGGCGTAGACGCTCGGGGCCTGGGTCAGGTAGCCCACCCGGCGGCGCAGGTCGGCCGAGCCGGCCGGGCGGCCGAGCACGTCGACGGTGCCGGAGCCGACCGTCTGCACGCCGACCACCGCGCGCATCAGCGTGGTCTTGCCGCTGCCGCTGGGCCCGAGCAGCCCGGTCACCGTGCCCCGGGGCACCTCGCAGCTGATGCCGTGCAGCACCCGCCGCCCGCCCCGGTCGACCACCAGCTCGCGGACCGACACCGCGTCGTCCATGCTCGCCTCCATCAATTCATCACCCGTTGAACTCAACGGTAGGTGAATTGCGTGCGCCTGGCAATGAGGGACTTGACTTCGAGTGCGCTCGAACTGGAAGCCTGGAGGGCGTGGACATCAGCACGCGGGAGATGAGCCTCACCGTGGGTGAGGCGGCGGAACGGGTCGGCCTGACCACCTACACGCTGCGCTGGTACGAGCAGGAGGGCCTGGTGGGCCGCGTCGGGCGGGACTCGTCGGGCCGCCGGCGCTACACCGAGTCCGACGTCAACTGGCTGTTCCTGCTCACCCGGCTGCGGCGCACCGGGATGCCGGTTCGCGACATGCGCCGCTACGCCGAACTGGCCCGGCACGGGGACAGCACGCTCGGCGCGCGGCGGGCGCTGTTCGAGGCGCACCGGGCCCGCGTGCTGGCCCGGATGGCCGAGCTGGAGGAGGACCTGAAGGTCCTCGAACACAAGATCGACGCGTACCGCCGGGCCGAGGAGGAATCAGGCTGAACGCCCCAGTGGCGGACAGTGGGTCCGGCAACGGTCATTGCGGTGAAGATCGGATTTCGGCACCATGGCGCCGTGGGTCCAGCGCAGTTGCCCGACACCGCGTTCCTCGACGACTGGGCCGCCCGCCTGCGGCAGGCCGCCGACCGGCCGGTCGTCGGGATCATGCTGCGCGGCAGCCATGCCCGGCGGGCCGCCACCGAGCACAGCGACGTGGACGTGGACGTGCTCGTGGTCGCCGACGACGGACGGACCGCCGGCACGGGCGCCCGGCAGGCAGCGTCCCGCCGCGGCACGCCGTACGCGGCCCGGCGGGCGTACCTGACCGAGTTCGCCGGTCGCCTCGTGCACGTGTCGGTGGCCGCCCGTGACGTCCGCTCGTGGGTGCGCCGGCTGGGCCAGCCCGCCGACTGGGCGTTCGGCCTCCCGGTCACCGCGCCCGCCCGGCTGCTGTGGGCCGTACCGGAATGGCGCCGCCGGATCGACCTGCCGGTGCTCTGCCAGCCCGCCGACGAGCCGCGCCTGGAGGAGCTGATCGCGACGCTGGGCAAGGTCGCCGCGGCCCGTGTGGCCGACGACCCGGTCGGGGTCCGGCTCGCCGCGGCCGACCTGGCCCGGCTCTGCCCCTCGGTGCTGCGGCCGGCCAACCCGAGCGTGCGCGTGGTGTCCCGCCGGGCCGCCCTGACCGCCGCGCTGGACCTGCCGGTCGCCCCGCCCGGCTACCGCCACGACATGCTGCTCTGCCTCGGGCTGCGCGCCGGTGACCCGGCCGAGGTCGGCGCCGCCGCCGGACGGCTGGTCACCGGCATCCTGCCGCTGATCCGCCCGTACGCCGACGAGATCGCCGCCACCCACGGGGCGGACCTGGCCGAGGCGCTGGTCGACGGCCGGGTGGACCGCTACCTCGGCCGGTTGGGCCGGGCGCTGGGGACGGTGACGCCCGCCTCCCGGGACACGTCGGCGGTGCCCGGGCCGCGTGCGGGAGAATGGTCAACCGTGCCCGCCCCTGACGCGCCGCTGACCGGCGCCCCCGCTCCCGGACCGGCCCGTCCGTCCCGGCTCGACCCGGCCGTCGCGGCCAAGCTCCGCCGCACCCCGGACGGCCTGGTCGCCGCCGTGGTCCGCGCCCACGACTCGGGCGAGGTGCTGATGGTCGCCTGGATGGACGACGAGGCGCTGCACCGGACGCTCACCACCGGCCGGGCCACCTACTGGTCGCGCAGCCGCGGCGAGTACTGGGTCAAGGGCGCCACCTCGGGCAACCACCAGTACGTCCGCTCGGTGGCGCTCGACTGCGACGGCGACGCGCTGCTGGTCAGCGTGGAGCAGGTCGGGGCGGCCTGCCACACCGGGCAGCGCACCTGCTTCTTCACCGAACTGCCGGTCAGCTCCCCGGAGGCGACCCCGTGACCGACGGCACGGTCAGCCCGGACCGGACCACCTTCGCCGACCTGGCCGCCCGCTGGCGGGTCGTGCCGGTGACCCGGCGGCTGCTCGCCGACGCGGAGACGCCGGTCGGGGTCTACCGCAAGCTGGCCGGCGGCCCCGGCACGTTCCTGCTGGAGTCCGCCGAGCAGGGCGTCGGCTCGGCCGGCACGGCCTGGTCGCGCTACTCGTTCATCGGCGTCCGCAGCAGCGCCACGCTCACCGAGCGCGACGGCGCGGCGAGCTGGACCGGCACGCCACCGGCGGGCGTGCCCACCGGCGGCGACCCGGTCACCGTGCTGCGCGAGACAGTCGCCGCGCTCGCCGGGCCGGGCTGGGATCCGGCCGGTGACATGCCGCCGCTGACCGGCGGCCTGGTCGGCTACCTCGGGTACGACCTGGTCCGCCGCTTCGAGCGCCTGCCCGAGCTGACCGAGGACGAGCTGGACGTGCCCGAGCTGGGCATGATGCTCGCGACCGACCTGGTGGTCCTCGACCACTACGAGGGGTCCGCGATCCTGGTCGCCAACGCGGTGCTGCCGCCGCTGGACGACCCCGACCGGGCGGAGCGGGTCGAGGCCGCGTACCACCACGCCGTCGGCCGCCTCGACGCGATGACCACAGCGTTGTCCCGACCGATTCCGCCCATGGTCTCGACAGTCGGCCGGCCCGGCGTCGGCGAGGTGGTCAGCCGCACCCCGGAGGGCGGCTACCCGGAGGCGGTGGAGGCGGCCAAGGAGGCGATCCGGGCCGGCGAGTGCTTCCAGATCGTGCTCAGCCAGCGCTTCGAGCGCCCCACCGACGCCGACCCGCTCGACGTCTACCGGGTGCTGCGCACCACGAACCCCAGCCCGTACATGTACCTGCTGCGCTTCGACGGCTTCGACATCGTCGGCTCGTCCCCCGAGGCGCACCTCAAGGTCAGCGCCGGACCGGACGGGCGGCGGCGGGCGCTGCTGCACCCCATCGCCGGCACCCGGCCGCGCGGCGGATCCCCGGACGGCGACGCGAAGCTCGCCGCCGAGCTGCTCGCCGACCCCAAGGAACGCGCCGAGCACGTGATGCTCGTCGACCTGGGCCGCAACGACCTGGGCCGGGTGTGCCGGCCGGGCACCGTCGAGGTGCCCGAGTTCGCCACCATCGAGCGGTACAGCCACGTCATGCACATCGTCTCCACTGTCGTCGGCGAGCTGCGCGACGACCGCACCGCGTTCGACGCGCTGGCCGCGACGTTCCCGGCCGGGACGCTCAGCGGCGCGCCCAAGGTGCGCGCCATGGAGATCATCGAGGAGCTGGAGCCGGTGCGGCGCGGCGTCTACGGCGGCACCGTCGGCTACTTCGCCTTCGGCGGCGACCTGGACATGGCCATCGCGATCCGGACCGCGCTGATTCGCGACGGCCGCGCGTACGTGCAGGCCGGCGCCGGGATCGTGGCCGATTCCGACCCCGCCGCCGAGGACCAGGAGACGCGGAGCAAGGCCGCCGCCGTCCTCGCCGCCATCGCGGCCGCCGAGACGCTGCGGGCGGCCCGGTGAGCGCGCCCGGCACCACCGCGCCGGCGGCCCGCGGCCGGCGCGAACTCGCGTACGCGGTGCTGCTCTGCCTGGCCGGCGCGGGCCTGGCCTGCTGGGCGGTGACCCGGACCTGGGCGGTGGAGGTGACCGCCCGGGGGTCGCTGCCGTCCGGGCGGGCCGAGCGCACCGGCACGGACCTGCTGCCCTGGGTGCTGGCGCTGACCTACGTGGGACTCGCCGGCGGTGGCGCGGTGCTCGCCACCCGGGGCTGGCTGCGCCGGCTGCTGGGTGTGCTGCTGGCCGGTGTCGGCGTGGCCGTGACGGTCGGCGGCGGGATCGGCCTGACCGAGGCCGGGGTGAGCCGGCAGTGGCCTGCGCTGGTGCTGGCCGGCGGCCTGGCGCTGGCGGCCGGCGGCGCGTTCACCGCGCTGCGCGGCGACGGCTGGCCGGCGATGGGCGCCCGGTACGAGCGGCGGTCCGCCCCGGCGGACGAGCCCGGCCGGCCGGCCGTCGAGCGTGGCACCCGGGACGCGTGGGACGCGCTGGACCGGGGCGAGGACCCGACGGTCAGCTGACCGGCTGCGCCTCGCGGGCGTCGCGCCGCTGCCGGGCCGCGGCCCGCGCGGCGGCCAGCTCGGCCACCAGCCGCTCCAGCTCGCGGCGCTGGGCGGCGCGGGCCCGGTCGGCGCAGACCGCCTCCCAGGCGTTGCCGCGGGCGGTACGCGTCCGGCCGTCGCCGGCGACCGCGCGTTCGAGCGTGTCCACCACGCCGACGGCGAGGGAGGCGACGGTACGGGAGATGGTGGTCAAGCCGATGGTCTGGGTCGGCCCGTTGGCGCTCATGGTCACCCCATACGAGATCGTTGGCGACGGTCGGCAGCCGCCGCCGTCGAGTGTGCCCGACGACGATGCTTCCGGGCGGACGTTTCGCCGCCGTGAAGCACAGGTCAACGCTGTCGCACCGGGGACGACCTGGGCAGGGCCGGAGGTCCTTGAGCTTGGTCACAGCCCACGGCCGGAACCCGTCCTGCGGGGCCGGAACGATCGTGGTGAGATAGGGGATGGGTGACGGTCGATGCCAGCGGTGGCGCTGCGTGACATGGCGTTCACCGGAAGTCGGCCATCATGCCACAGCCCATGTCGTGAGGTGCGCCATACCCCCCGGCACTCGTCGCCAGGTGGCGCCCCCTAGCATCGGCCCATGACGCCCGGAGAGGGGAGTCCGTTGGTGACTGCTGAGCATGCGCACGCGGAGGGGGACGACGCCGGAGCGGCGCCGTCCGCAGGGGTGCTCGACGAGATCCTGGCCGGCGTGCGCGAGGACGTGGCCCGGCGCCAGGAGCAGGTTCCGCTGGAGCGGATCCGTGAACTGGCCGCCGCCGCGCCGCCACCGCTCGACGCGTACGCGGCCCTGCGCCGCCCCGGCGTGGCCGTGATCGCCGAGGTGAAGCGCTCGTCGCCGTCCAAGGGGCGGCTGGCCGAGATCGCCGACCCGGCCGACCTGGCCGGTGACTACGCGGCCGGTGGCGCGCGGGCGATCAGCGTGCTGACCGAGGGCCGCTGGTTCGGCGGGTCGCTCGACGACCTCGCCGCGGTGCGGGCCGCGGTGAACGTGCCGGTGCTGCGCAAGGACTTCGTGGTCTCCAGCTACCAGGTGCACGAGGCCCGCGCGCACGGCGCCGACCTGGTGCTGCTGATCGTGGCCGCGCTGGAGCAGAACGTGCTGGTCGGGCTGCTGGAGCGGATCGAGCCGCTCGGCATGACCGCGCTGGTCGAGGTGCACACCGAGGAGGAGGCGGACCGCGCCCTGGAGGCCGGCGCGCAGGTCATCGGCGTGAACGCCCGCGACCTGCGTACCCTGGAGGTCGACCGCTCCGTGTTCGAGCGGATCGCGCCCGGCCTGCCCAGCAGCGTCGTCAAGATCGCTGAGTCCGGGGTGCGCGGTCCGCACGACCTGATCCGGTACGCCTCCGCCGGCGCCGACGCCGTGCTGGTGGGCGAGGGCCTGGTCACCCAGAAGAGCCCGCGCGAAGCCGTCGCCGAGCTGGTCAACGCCGGTAACCACCCGGCCACGCCCCGCCCGGTGCGCTGAGCCGCCGGGCACCCGATCCGAGAGGACGCCCGCGATGAGCGCCGCACCCGCAACCGGCCAGGTCCCCGACGCCGCCGGTCACTTCGGCCGGTTCGGCGGCCGGTTCGTCCCCGAGGCGCTCGTCGCCGCGCTCGACGAGCTGGACGCGGCGTACCGGAAGGCGATGGGCGACGAGGACTTCCTCGCCGAGTTCGACGCGCTGCTGCGCGACTACGCCGGCACGCCCTCGATGCTCTACGAGGCCCGGCGGTTCTCCGCGCAGATCGGCGCGCGGGTCCTGCTCAAGCGGGAGGACCTCAACCACACCGGCGCGCACAAGGTCCGTAACGTGCTGGGCCAGGCGCTGCTCACCAAGCGGATGGGCAAGCGGCGGGTCATCGCGGAGACCGGCGCCGGCCAGCACGGCGTCGCCACCGCCACCGCCGCCGCGCTGTTCGACCTGGAATGCGTCGTCTACATGGGCCAGGTGGACACCGAGCGGCAGGCGCTGAACGTGGCGCGGATGCGGATGCTCGGCGCCACCGTCGTCCCGGTGACCACCGGCTCGCGCACGCTCAAGGACGCGATGAACGAGGCGATGCGGGACTGGGTCGCCAACGTCGACAGCACCCACTACCTGATCGGCACCGCCGCCGGGCCGCACCCGTTCCCGGAGATGGTCCGCGACTTCGTGCGCGGCATCGGCGAGGAGGCGCGCCGGCAGTGCCTGGACCTGACCGGCGCGCTGCCGGACGCGGTGGCGGCCTGCGTCGGCGGCGGCTCCAACGCGCTGGGCATCTTCCACGCGTTCGTGCCGGACGCCGGGGTCCGGCTCTACGGCTTCGAGGCCGGCGGCGAGGGCGTCGACACCGGCCGGCACGCCGCCAGCATCACCGGCGGCTCGTCCGGCGTGCTGCACGGCACCCGCACGTACGTCCTCCAGGACGCCGACGGCCAGACCATCGAGTCGCACTCGATCTCGGCCGGCCTGGACTACCCGGGCGTCGGGCCGGAGCACGCCTGGCTGCACGACACCGGCCGGGCCACCTACCTGCCGGTCGACGACGCCGACGCGATGGCCGCGTTCGAGCTGCTCTGCCGCACCGAGGGCGTGATCCCGGCGATCGAGAGCGCGCACGCGCTCGCCGGCGCCCGCGCGATCGCCCCCCGGCTCGCCGAGGAGCTGGGCCGGGAGCCGGTGATCGTGGTCAACCTGTCCGGGCGGGGCGACAAGGACGTGCACACCGCCGGCGCGTACTTCGGCATCCTCGACAAGGAGTGACAGCGTGAGCCGCATCGGGGTCGCCTTCGACAAGGCGCGGGCGGACGGGCGGGCGGTGCTGGTCGGCTGCATGCCGGCGGGCTTCCCGACCGTCGAGGGCAGCATCGCCGCCATGAAGGCCATGGTCGAGGCGGGCGTGGACGTCATCGAGGTGGAGATCCCGTACTCCGACCCGGTGATGGACGGCCCGGTCATCCAGAAGGCGAGCGACATCGCGCTCGCCGGCGGTGTCCGCGTCGCCGACGCGCTGCGCGTCGTCGAGGCGGTCGCGGCGACCGGGGCGAGCGTGGTCACCATGACCTACTGGAACCCGATCGAGCAGTACGGCGTGGACGCGTTCGCCCGCGACATGGCCGCCGCCGGTGGCACCGGCCTGATCACGCCGGACCTGATCCCGGACGAGGCCGCCGAGTGGCTGGCCGCCTCCGACGCGCACGGCCTGGACCGCACGTTCCTGGTCTCGCCGTCCTCGACCGACGCGCGGCTGCGGATGACAGTCGAGCACTGCCGCGGCTTCGTCTACGCCACCGCGATCATGGGCGTCACCGGCGCCCGCGCGCAGACCTCCGAGGCGGCGCCGATCCTGGTCTCCCGGCTGCGCGAGGTCACCGACATCCCGGTCGGCGTCGGGCTGGGCGTCGGCACCGGCGCGCAGGCCGCCACAGTGGCCGGGTACGCCGACGCGGTGATCGTGGGCAGCGCGCTGGTCCGCTGCGTGCTGGACGCTCCGGACCAGGCTGCAGGCCTGACCGCGCTGCGCAAGCTCAGCGCCGAACTCGCCGAGGGCGTCCGCAACCCCGCTCGCTGACCGCCGGCTCGCCATGCCCTTGATCGACTCCATTACGCCGAGATGGCGTGGTCATAGACGCCAGGACCCCGCCACTTCGCCGAACTGGTGTCGATCATGCGCGAGCGCGACCCGGCCGCCCGAGATCCTGGTACGAAACGGCCCTCACAGGGGCCGAAACCTACCAAGATCTTGAAGGCGTTCCGCGTGAGCGGGAGGGTGGTCAGCGGCTACTGCTGTCGGCCTGCTCGGAAGCGCGCTGGCCGGGCGGGGCGGGCGGCCCGTCGCCGGGCTGTCCGTCGCCGGGTGGCGTGAGCGCGTCGGCGGCGGTCGTGTGCCGCAGCACGCCGGCGCGGCCGGCGAGCGCGTCCGCGATCGCCGCGCGCGTGGCGGGGGTCAGCACGTCGGGCAGTTCCTGCGGCGGCCACCACCGCGGCAGGCACCCGGCCACCGGATCGCCCGCGGGCCCGGCATCAACCGGCGCGGCGCGGAACACGTGCACCAGCACGTCCGGCCGCCCGCCGCAGCGCCCGGCCGGCGGCGGAGGCGCCTGCGGGCCGATCACCCGGTAGAGGCCGACCAGGTCGACCGGCGTCACCGCCCAGCCGGTCTCCGCACGGACCGCCCGGACGACGGCGTCCGCCGGGCTCTCGTCGTGACGCAGCCGCCCGCCCGGCAACGCCCAGCGGCGGGCCCCCTCGGACCGGCGGCAGAGCAGCAGCCGGCCGGACCCGTCGGTGACGACAGCGGCGACCGCCCAGGTGAGCGGGCTCATGGACAAACAGCCTACGACCGTGCAAAACAGAAGTCATCCGACCCGCGCGGCGGGCGGCCCGGGGTGCCGCACACACAGTCCGCACCGGTACCGTGTGCACCCGTGACCCTCGCCCCGATGACCCCACTGGCGGCCATGCCCAGCCCCAGCACCGCCGTCTGGCAGCTCGGTCCGGTTCCGATCCGGGCGTACGCGCTCTGCATCATCCTCGGCATCGTGGTGGCCTGCGTGGTCACCGAGTACCGGCTGCGCCGCCGCGGTGTGGCGCCGGGCGCGGTGCTCGACATCGCCGTCTGGGCCGTGCCCGCGGGCATCATCGGCGCGCGGATCTACCACGTGATCACCTCGCCGGAGAAATACTTCGGCGCCGGCGGTGAGCCGATCAAGGCGCTCTACATCTGGGAGGGCGGTCTCGGCATCTGGGGTGCGGTGGCCGGCGGCGCGGTCGGCGCGTGGCTCGCCGCGCGGCAGCTCGGCATCCCGTTCACCGTCATCGCCGACGCGCTGGCGCCGGGGCTGCCTTTGGCGCAGGCTGTCGGCCGCCTGGGCAACTGGTTCAACAACGAGCTGTACGGCGGGCGGACCACGCTGCCGTGGGGCCTGGAAGTGCACGTGATGGACCCGGACAACCCGGGTCACGCGTTGCGTGACGACGCCGGCAACCCGGTGCTCCAGCCCGGGCTCTACCACCCGACGTTCCTCTACGAGGCGCTCTGGAACGTCGGCGTCGCCGCGTTGGTGCTGTTCCTCGACCGTCGTCTGCGGCTCGGCCGCGGCCGGGCGTTCGCGCTCTACGTGATGGGCTACACGGCGGGCCGGTTCTGGATCGAGCTGATGCGCACCGACGAGGCGAACCTGATCCTCGGCGTACGCCTCAACGTCTGGACCGCCGCGCTGGTCTTCCTCGGCGCGCTCGCCTACTTCATCCGGGTCCGCGGTCCCCGCGAATACCTGGTGCCGGTGGGCGAGCCGGCCCCCGCGACCGGCCCGGCCGGGGACGTGTCCCAGGTGGACCTCTCCGCCCGGGAGGCCGCCGAACGGCCGGCCGCGCCCGAGGGCTACCGGGTGGTGACCGAGGAACAGTTCGACGCGTACCGGCAGACCGGTGTGCTGCCCCCGGTCGACGACGAACGGCCGGAGGTCACCACCGGGGCCGACGCCGCCACGGACGACGCGGACGAGGCCGGACGCGCGAGCACCGGCTCCGCCGCCACTGAGGGTGCGGACGCCACCGGCCGCGCGGACGCGGACGGCGACGACACGGACCCGGAGCGGGCCGACGCGGAGCGCACGAACGCCGGCCGGGCCGACAGCGGCGGGCGCCCGGCGGACCGGGACAGCTGAGCGGGGGAGTCATGCGCAGCGCGGTGGTGGTCGGCGCCGGCCTCGGCGGAATGGCGGCGGCCGGTGTGCTGGCCCGGTCGGGCTGGCAGGTCACGCTGCTGGAACGCGCCGACCGGGTCCGCCCGGAGGCGACCGCCGTGGTGCTCTGGCCCAACGGGGTACGCGCGCTGCGCGCCCTCGGTCTGGGCGACGGGCTCGACGCGATCGCCACCCCGCTGCCCGACGGTGGCGTGCGCCGCCCGGACGGGCACTGGCTGGTGCAGGCCCGGTCCACGCCGGCCGAGCGGATGCCGGTGGTGGTGCACCGGGAGGACCTGCACGACGCGCTGATCGCCGGCCTGGGTGACCGGGTCGAGCTGCGTACCGGGGTGACAGTGCGGACCGTACGCGCGGCGTCGGGCGAGCGTCCGGCGGTGGGCGACGGCCGGCACACCTACGAGGCGGACCTGGTGGTGGCCGCCGACGGCACCGACAGCGAGATCCGGCGGCACCTCGCCCCGGAGACCGCCGTGGTCAGCTCCGGGTGCGCGGCCTGGCGGGCGGTCATCCCCTGGTACCGGGCCCCGCAGTTGCCCGACGACCAGCCGGTGCACGGCGAGACGCTCGGCGCCGGATACCGCTTCCTGGCCGCCTCGCTCGGCGAGCGGGGCACCGCGGGCGCGTCCCGCCGGGGCGGCGTCTACTGGGTCGCCACCGCCGCGGGCGCGCCCCGCCCCGAGCCGCCGGAGATCCAGCTCGCGCTGCTGAAGCGCTGGTTCGCGGGCTGGCCCGCCCCGATCGGCACGCTGCTGGAGGCGACCGACCCGGAGGACGTCGTCCAGCAGGAGATCCGCGAGCTGCGCCCGCTACCGAAGGCGTACGGCTTTCCGGCCGGTCCGGGCGGCGTGGTGCTGCTGGGCGACGCCGCGCACGCCATGCCGCCGCACCTCGGCCAGGGCGCCTGCCTGGCGTTCGAGGACGCCGCGACGCTGGCCGGGCTGCTACGGGAGTCGCGGCTGCCTGACGCGGTGACCGCGTACGACAGGTTGCGCCGCCCCCGCGCGGCCACGATGGTCCGGCAGACCCGGCGGATGTCGGCGGTCCTGCAGGCCCGGGGCCGGCTGGCGCTGCGCGCGCGGGACGCGGCTCTGGGCACGATCAGCCCGCGCCTGCGCAACACCGCCGCCGCGGCGGCCGCCGCCTGGCAGCCGCCGTCCTGACCGTCCGCGCGCGGCCTGTCCGCGTGCGGACGTCCCTCGGGCGGCCCGGCTCCCCGGCGGCCCGGCCCTCAGTCGGCGCGATCCCCGGGCGATCGGCCCGGCCCGACAGCCGGGTAGGTAGTCAGATGACGGCGGCGGGCTCGGCGATGCAGGCGGTGCCGATCCGGCGGAATCCGACCCGCAGGTAGACGCGGGCGATGTCCTCGCTGCCGGCGCTCAGGAAGATCAGGTCGGTGCCGGCGGCGCGCAGTTCCCGCGCGAGCGTGGCGGTCACCGCCGCGCCCAGTCCGCGCTGCCGGGCGGACGGCAGCGTGGCCACCCCGGCGATCTCCGCCACGTCGTCGACCCGCATCGCCATCCCGCTGGCGAGCGCGCCCTCGTCGAGCGTCTCGGCGAGCACCGAGATGCGCCGGCCGTCGGCGACCCGGGTCGCCTCCTCCTCCAGCGCCGCCACGTCCAGCTGGGCGAGGGCGGCGTCCCGTTCGGCCGGTCCGGCGTCGCCGCGCGCGGTGCCGCCGTTGGCGAAGCCGACCGCCGCGACGGCCCGTCGCAGCGCGATGTCCCCCGCGAAGCCGGCGTCGCCGGGGTCCAGCACCCGCACCGGTACGTCGCTGAACGTCCCCGGCTCGGGCAGCCGCTCCGGCTCCAGCAGCATCAGCGGCGCCTCCAGCACGCTGAGCCCGGCCGAGCGGGCCACCGCCAGCAGGTCGGGCTGGTGCTCGTGCACCCACTCGAACGCCTCCGGCAGGCCCAGCTCCCGCTGCCGGGCGCGGACCGCTGTCACGTCGGCGAGCGTGGGATGCTCGGTGGCGTCGATCCGGGGCCGGGCGTAGAACGGCCAGCCGTCCCCGTCGCGGACGAACAGCACCAGGGTGCCGTAATCCTCGGTCCGGGCCCCGTCGCGGGGCACCGCGTCGTAGAACCGCTCCAACCGGTCGAGTACGTCAGCGCGTGCGAGATCCACCGCGCGAGACTACACGTCCCAGCATCTGGAAGTGTGATCAATCTGAACTGGCCTTGCGCCGGAAGCCCTAACGTAGACTCAATAAACCGCAGAGGGCCGACGTCGTCCCCATCATGATCCATCCTGAGTGACGACAGGAGGCCCGGTGGCCTTTCCGTACCCTCACAGCCCGCAGTCGGCCCCACAGGCGACCGGGCTCTACGACCCCGCGTACGAGCACGACGCCTGCGGTGTGGCCTTCGTGGCCGACCTGCACGGGCGGCGCTCGCACCAGGTCGTCGCGAACGGCCTCGGGGCGCTGTGCCGGCTGGACCACCGGGGCGCCCGGGGCGCGGAGCACAACACCGGGGACGGCGCCGGCATCATGATCCAGGTGCCGGACGCGTTCCTGCGCGGCACCGTCGACTTCCCGCTGCCCCCGGCCGGCCAGTACGCCACCGGCCTGGTGTTCCTGCCCGACGACGACGCGGCCGAGGCCCGCGCCCGCCAGGTGGTCGACAAGTACGCGCTGGTCGAGGGCGCCGACGTGCTCGGCTGGCGCGAGGTGCCGACCGACCCGTCCGGCCTGGGCGCGACCGCGCTCGCGGCGATGCCCCGGGTCCGGCAGCTGTTCGTGGCCGCGCACCGGCTGACCGGCTCGCCGGACGGCCCGGCCGGCTCCCCGCTGACCGGGCTCGACCTGGACCGGGTGGCGTTCTGCCTGCGCAAGCAGGTCGAGCGGGAGACCGCCGAGCGGGGCGTGCCGGCGTACTTCCCGTCGCTGTCCGGCCGCACCATGGTGTGGAAGGGCATGCTCACCCCGGACCAGCTCCCGGCGTTCTACCCGGAGCTGACCGACGAGCGGGTGGTCAGCGCCATCGCGCTGGTGCACTCGCGCTTCTCCACGAACACGTTCCCGTCCTGGCCGCTGGCGCACCCGTACCGCTTCATCGCGCACAACGGCGAGATCAACACGATCCGCGGCAACCGGAACTGGATGCAGGCCCGCGAGGCCTTGCTCCGGAGCCCGAGCATTCCGGGCAACATCCGCCGGGTCTTCCCGGTGTGCACACCCGCGGCGTCCGACTCGGCCAACTTCGACGAGGTGCTCGAACTGCTGCACCTGGCCGGGCGGAGCCTCCCGCACGCGGTGCTCATGATGATCCCCGAGGCGTGGGAGAACGACCCGGACATGCGCGCCGACAAGCGCGCGTTCTACCGCTTCCACGCCAGCCTGATGGAGCCGTGGGACGGCCCGGCGTCGGTCGCGTTCACCGACGGCGAGATCGTCGGCGCGGTGCTGGACCGCAACGGCCTGCGGCCGGGCCGCTGGTGGCACACCGCCGACGGCCTGGTGGTGCTCGGTAGCGAGGCGGGCGTGCTCGACCTCGACCCGGCCACCGTGGTCGCCAAGGGCCGCCTCCAGCCGGGCAAGATGTTCCTTGTCGACACCGTCAACGGCCGGATCGTCTCCGACGACGAGATCAAGACCGAGCTGGCCGCCGAGCAGCCGTACCAGGAGTGGCTGCACGCCGGCCTGATCGAGCTGGACGACCTGCCGCCGCGCGAGCACACCGTCTACACCCACGACTCGGTACGCCGCCGCCAGCAGACGTTCGGCTACACCGAGGAGGAGCTGAAGATCCTGCTCGGCCCGATGGCCCGCAGCGGCGCCGAGCCGATCGGCTCGATGGGCACGGACACGCCGATCGCCCCGCTGTCCACCCGGCCGCGTCTGCTCTACGACTACTTCCATCAGCTCTTCGCGCAGGTCACCAACCCGCCGCTGGACGCCATCCGGGAGGAGCTGGTGACCAGCCTGGCGTCCACCATCGGGCCGGAGGGCAACCTGCTCGACCCGGGCCCGGCGAGCTGCCGGCAGATCGTGCTGCCGTACCCGGTGATCGACAACGATGAGCTGGCCAAGATCCTGTCCATCGACGAGGACGGCGACCTGCCCGGCTTCAAGGCGGTCCGGGTCTCCGGGCTCTACCGCCTGCGCGACGGCGGCGCCGGCATCAAGGCGCGGCTGACCGAGATCTGCCGGCACGTGTCCGAGGCGATCGAGGACGGCGTCCGCATCCTGGTGCTCTCCGACCGGGACTCCAACGCCGACCTGGCGCCGATCCCGTCGCTGCTGCTCACCGCCGCGGTGCACCAGCACCTGGTCCGCGAGCAGACCCGTACCCAGGTGGCGCTGATCGTCGAGTCCGGCGACTGCCGCGAGGTGCACCACGCGGCGGTGCTGATCGGGTACGGCGCGGCGGCGGTCAACCCGTACCTGGCCTTCGAGTCGGTGGAGGACATGATCTCCACCGGCGTGCTGGCCGGCGTGGACCGGGTCAAGGCCGTCCGCAACTACGTCAAGGCGCTCGGCAAGGGCGTCCTGAAGATCATGTCCAAGATGGGCATCTCGACCGTGTCGTCGTACTGCGGCGCGCAGGTCTTCGAGGCGGTCGGCCTGGACACCCGCCTGGTCCACAGGTACTTCCGGGGCACCCCGAGCACCATCGGCGGCATCGGCCTGAACGAGATCCACGCCGAGGTGGCGGCCCGGCACGCGCGGGCCTGGCCGGCACCGGGCGCGCAGGCCACCGACCGGCTGGAGGTCGGCGGCGAGTACCAGTGGCGCCGCGAGGGCGAACTGCACCTGTTCAACCCGGAGACGGTCTTCCTGCTCCAGCACGCCACCCGCAGCCGCCAGTACGACGTGTTCCGGCAGTACACCGCCAAGGTCGACGAGCTGGCCGCGCAGGCGGGCTCGCTGCGTGGGCTGTTCACGCTGCGCACCGGCGTACGCCCGGCGGTGCCGCTGGACGAGGTCGAGCCGGCCTCCGAGATCGTCAAGCGCTTCGCCACCGGCGCCATGTCGTACGGGTCGATCTCGGCGGAGGCGCACGAGACGCTCGCCATCGCGATGAACCGGCTCGGCGGCAAGTCCAACACCGGCGAGGGCGGCGAGGACGTCGAGCGGCTGCACGACCCGGCGCGGCGCTCCGCGGTCAAGCAGATCGCCAGCGGCCGGTTCGGCGTGACAAGCGAATACCTCGTCAACGCCGACGACCTCCAGATCAAGATGGCGCAGGGCGCCAAGCCCGGCGAGGGCGGGCAGCTACCAGGCAACAAGGTCTGGCCGTGGATCGCCCGGACCCGGCACGCCACCCCCGGCGTCGGCCTGATCTCCCCGCCGCCGCACCACGACATCTACTCCATCGAGGACCTGGCCCAGCTCGTCCACGACCTGAAGTGCGTCAACCCGGCCGCCCGGGTGCACGTCAAGCTGGTCAGCGAGGTGGGCGTGGGCACCGTCGCGGCGGGCGTGGCCAAGCTCAAGGCCGACGTCATCCTGATCTCCGGGCACGACGGCGGCACCGGCGCGTCCCCGCTCAACTCGCTCAAGCACGCCGGCACCCCGTGGGAGCTGGGCCTGGCCGAGGCGCAGCAGACGCTGCTGCTCAACAAGCTGCGCGACCGGGTGACGGTGCAGGTCGACGGCCAGCTCAAGACCGGCCGGGACGTGCTCATCGCGGCGCTGCTCGGCGCCGAGGAGTTCGGCTTCGCCACCGCGCCGCTGATCGTCGAGGGCTGCGTGATGATGCGGGTGTGCCACCTGGACACCTGTCCGGTCGGCATCGCCACCCAGAACCCGGTGCTGCGTGAGCGCTTCACCGGCAAGCCGGAGTTCGTGGAGAACTTCTTCCTGTTCCTCGCCGAGGAGGTCCGCGGCTACCTGGCCGAGCTGGGCTTCCGCAGCATCGACGAGGCGATCGGCCACACCGAGCTGCTCGACGTGGCCGGCGCGATCGACCACTGGAAGGGCCACGGGCTCGACCTGAGCCGTGTGCTGCACCTGCCGGAGCTGCCCGAGGGCGCGGCCCGCCGGGGCGTACGCGCCCAGGACCACGGCCTCGACGCGGCGCTGGACAACCGGCTCATCGAGCTGGCCGGGCCGGCGCTGCGCGACAGTACCCCGGTGCGGGTCGAGGTCGAGGTCCGCAACGAGCACCGCAGCGTCGGCGCCATGCTCGGCGGCGAGGTGACCCGCCGCTTCGGCGGCGACGGGCTGCCCGACGACACGATCGAGTTCCGGCTGCGCGGCACCGCCGGCCAGTCGTTCGGCGCGTTCCTGCCGCGCGGGGTCACGCTGCGCCTGTACGGCGACGCCAACGACTACGTCGGCAAGGGACTGTCCGGCGGCCGGATCGTGGTCCGGCCGGACGCCGACGCGCCGTTCGTCGGCGTGGACGCCACGCCGGGCCGCCGCGCCGAGGACCAGATCATCGCCGGCAACACCATCCTGTACGGCGCCACCGGCGGCGAGGTGTTCCTGCGCGGCCGGGTGGGGGAGCGGTTCGCGGTGCGCAACTCCGGCGCGGTCGCGGTGGTCGAGGGCCTCGGCGACCACGGCTGCGAGTACATGACCGGCGGCACCGTCGTGGTGCTCGGGCCGACCGGGCGCAACTTCGCCGCCGGCATGTCCGGTGGCACCGCGTTCGTGCACCGGCTCGACCAGCGGCTGGTGAACGCCGAGCTGGTCGACCTGTCGCCGCTGCGCGACGAGGAACGCGACCGGCTGCACGAGCTGGTCCAGCGGCACTTCGCCGAGACGGACTCGGCCGTCGCCGAGGACCTGCTCAAGCGCTGGCCGCAGGCGGTGGAGGAGTTCACCGCGGTGGTGCCCCGCGACTACCGCCGGGTCATGGAGATCATGCGGGCCGCCGAAGCCGCCGGCCGAGACGTCGACGACGCGGTGATGAGCGCGCTCAGCGTGCCGTCGGCCGCGCCGGTACCGCCCGCGCCCCGGGCGGTCGCCCAGGAGGTGGCTCGTGCCTGACCCGAACGGTTTCCTGCGCTACGACCGGCGGCTGCCGGCCCGCCGTCCGGTGCCGGTGCGCATCTCCGACTGGCGCGAGGTCTACCCGCCGGCCGGTGAGGAGCTGATCCGCGAGCAGGCCACCCGGTGCATGGACTGCGGCATCCCGTTCTGCCACGACGGCTGCCCGTTGGGCAACCGCATCCCGGACTGGAACGACCTGGTCCGCACCGGCAACTGGGACGCCGCGGTGGAGTCGCTGCACGCCACGAACAACTTCCCCGAGTTCACCGGCCGGCTCTGCCCGGCGCCGTGCGAGGCGGCCTGCGTGCTCGGCCTCGGCGGCCAGCAGCCGGTCACCATCAAGCAGGTCGAGGTGGAGATCGCCGACGCGGCGGTGGCCCGCGACGGCCTGCGGCCCCGGCCCGCGTCCGCCCCGACCGGCCGGTCGGTGGCGGTGGTCGGCTCCGGCCCGGCCGGGCTGGCCGCCGCGCAGCAGCTCGCCCGCGCCGGTCACACGGTCACCGTGTACGAGCGCGACGACGCGATCGGCGGCCTGCTCCGCTACGGCATCCCCGACTTCAAGCTGGAGAAGCAGCACATCGACAAGCGGCTGGCCCAGCTCACCGCCGAGGGTGTGCGGTTCCGGACCGGTGTCGAGGTCGGCGTCGACGTGACCGCCGAGCAGTTGCGCGCCGAGCACGACGCGGTGCTGCTGGCCTGCGGCGCGTTGCAGGGCCGGGACACCCCGGAGACGCCCGGCCGGGAGCTGCGCGGCGTGCACCAGGCGATGGCGCACCTGGTCGCCGCTAACCGGGTGGTGGCCGCCGCCGGGGACGGGCGGCCCGCGCTCGCCACGTTGCCCGACGGTACGCCGATCGACGCCGCCGGCAAGCACGTGGTGATCATCGGTGGTGGCGACACCGCCGCGGACTGCCTCGGTGTGGCGCACCGGCAGGGCGCGGCCGGCGTCCACCAGCTCGACCTCTACCCGGAGCCGCCGTCGGAGCGGGACGCGGAGCGCGACCCGTGGCCGACCTGGCCGTGGGTGCTGCGCAACTACCCGGCGCACGAGGAGGGCGGCGAGCGGGTCTTCGCCGTCGCGGTGCAGGAGTTCGTGGACGACGGCACCGGCCGGGTGCGCGCGGTCCGGATCGCCGAGGTGACCGTGGAGAAGGTGGACGGTCGCCGCATCGTCACCCCGCTGCCCGGCTCCGAGCGGGAGATCCCGGCCGACCTGGTGCTGCTCGCCATCGGTTTCGAGGGCACCGAGGAACAGCCGCTGCTGGCCCAGTTCGGGGTGACCCGCAATCGCCGGGGCGCGATCGACTCCGGCCCTGACTGGCAGGCCGCCGACGGCGTTTTCGTCGCCGGTGACATGCACCGGGGGGCCTCGCTGATCGTCTGGGCGATCGCCGAGGGACGCGCCGCGGCGGCGGCGATCCACGCGTACCTGGGTGGGGTGGGCGAGCTGCCCGCCCCTGTCGACCCGGCCCGCCAGCCGCTCGCCGCCAGGTGAAAGGAAGGGCCCCCTCTTAACGCCTCAGGTAGAGGAGGGGGCCCTTCTTAACATCCGCCGCCGCGCGGCGCGCTGTCCGCGGACGACGCGCAGCGCGGCGGCGGATGTCAGCGGCCGAGCAGGTCGTGCGCGGCCCGGATCTTCGCCCACGAGGCCGGCTGCGCCGGTGCGGCTGTCGTCCGCGCGGCGGTCGCCACGTCGGGCCGGCCGGGCGTGAACAGCCAGGTGGTGAACACCGCGTCGAGATCCCGTCCGGAGATCCGCTCGGCGAGCGCCTGGAACTGCGCGACGGTGCCGTTGCCGTACTGCCGCTTGGCGGTCCAGGTGCGCAGGATGCGGAAGAACGCGGCGTCGCCCACGGCGAGCCGGATCTGGTGCAGCGCCATCGCGCCGCGGTCGTAGACGGCGGCGTCGAAGATCCCGCTCGGCCCCGGGTCGCCGGGGCGCACCTGCCAGAACTCGGAGTCGGCCGGGTAGCTGTCGTAGGTGAAGTCGAACAGCTCCTGCGCGGTGCCCTCGCCCTCCTCCTCCGACCAGAGCCACTCGGCGTACGAGGCGAAGCCCTCGTTGAGCCAGATGTGCCGCCAGTCCGCCACCGACACCGAGTCGCCGAACCACTGGTGGGCGTTCTCGTGCACCACCACGTACGTGTTGGCGCCGCGCCGCCAGAAGCCGGGGCCGTAGACCGGGCGGGTCTGCGTCTCCAGCGCGAACCCGATGCCGTCGACCGGCCCGGCCACGCCGCCCTGCGCCTCGAACGGGTACGGGCCGAACAGCCCGCTCTCCCAGTCGACGATCTCGGCGGTGCGTTCGATGCTGGCCCGGGCGGCGGGCAGGCGCTCGCCCAGCGTGGTGCTGTACGCGTTGACCACCGGCTGCCCGTTCGGCGCGGTGCCGGTGACGATGTCGTACTGCCCGATGGCCAGGAACGCCTGGTATGTGGCGCCGGGCTTGACGCTGCGCCAGCTCCACCGGGTGCGGTTGCCGGCCTCGGGCAGCGGGTCGCGCGGCTGCACGCCGTTGCTGATCGCCTCGACGCCGGTCGGCACCGACACCGAGACGTCCCAGGTGGCCTTGTCCTTCGGGTGGTCGTTGCTCGGGTACCACCACCAGGCCGACTCGGGCTCGTTGACGGCGAGCGCCCCGTCGGCGGTACGCGTCCACGCCGTGTAGCCGTAGACGGTGGTCTGCGACGGCACGCCGGCGTACCTCACCACGACGGTGAGCTGCTGGCCCTTCGTCAGCGGCCGGGCCGGAGTGATCACCAGCTCGTGGTCGCCGGCCCGGGCGAACCCGGCGACCCACCCGTTCACCCGCACCGACTCGACGTCGAGGGCGAAGTCCAGGTTGAACCGGGACAGGTCCTTCGTGGCGGTGGCGAGGATCGTGGTGGTGCCGCTGAGCCGGTCGGTGGCCGGCTCGTAGCGCAGCCGTATGTCGTAGTGGCCGACGTCGTAGCCGCCGTTGCCGTAGTCGGGGAAGTAGCTGTCGCCCAGCCCGGGACTGCCCGGCGTCGGGGTGGCCGCCGCGGGTTGCGGCCGGCCCCAGCCGGTGGGGGCAGCCTGGCCGGGGGCACCGGTCACTGTGGTGCCGGCTGCGGTGAGGGTCAGGGCGGCGATGGCCGCCGTGAGTGCGCGTCGCACGGTGGGACTCCCTCCGTCGGGTGTCGTCACCGTCAAACTAATCGACACATGTGAACGTATCTGTCCTGTCCGGCCGATCGGGGCTATTCAATTTCGACGAATGTTTCGATAGCATTACCGACCAGTAACAGCACCGATCCCTCGGCCACGCGCGCGGTCAACGGGCTCCACCACCCCTGCCCCGTGGAGGCTCTGCCATGCCCCGTCGCGTCCGTACCGTGTTCGCCGCCCTCCTGGCGGCCGTACTCGGCGCCGTGCTCCTGCCCGGCGCCGCCCGGGCGGCCACCGTCAACTACGTCGCCCTCGGCGACTCCTACTCCTCCGGGGTCGGCGCCGGCCCGTACGACCTGTCGACCTGCCTGCGCAGCCAGAAGTCGTACGCCCCGCTCTGGGCGGCCGCCCATTCGGTCACCAGCTTCAAGTTCCCGGCCTGCGGCGGCGCGGTCACCGCCGACGTGCTGGCCAACCAGGTCGGCCAGCTCAGCAGCAGCACCACGCTGGTCACCATCACCATCGGCGGCAACGACGCCGGCTTCGCCGACGTGATGACCAGTTGCCGCTTCGGCAGCACGTCCAGCTGCGAGAGCGCGGTGAACGAGTCGAAGGCGTTCGCCACCGCCACGCTGCCCGCCCGGCTCGACGCCACGTACACCGCGATCCGCAACCGGGCCCCGAACGCCCGGCTGGTGGTGCTCGGCTACCCGCGGCTGTTCGAGACCGGCTCCTGTGGACTGCTCGCCATGAGCAGCTACAAGCGCACCATCCTCAACCAGGCCGCCGACACGCTCAACGGCGTCATCTCCGGCCGGGCCGCCGCCGCCGGGGGCACCTTCGTCGACGCGCGGCCGTTCTTCGCCGGGCACGGCGTGTGCGCCGCCGAGCCGTGGATCCGCGACGTCAGCGGCGTCATCGAGGCGTACCACCCGAACGCCAACGGCTACCGCTACGGCTACCTGGCCGCGCTGACCGCCGCCATCGGCTGATCCGCACGCGAGGAGGGCCCCGCTCGACACCCGTCCGTCGAGCGGGGCCCCGCCGTGCCGGGTTGCATCGAACGTCGACAATGGTGCGACACCGCATGCGACCCGGAGGTGACCATGCGTGAACCGGCGACCCGGCCGCGGCCGGTCCGCGAGCAACTCCCGGCCGGTGGCCCGGAACTGCTCACCCTGCTGGCCCGGCTGCTGCGGCGTCCACGCCGCGGCGACCGCCGGCTCCCGCTGCTCTGGCTGGTCCGGCCCACCGGGGACGGCGCGGTCGCGGCCCTGCTACGGCGTTTCGCGGCGCGCCGGGCCGGGTGCCGCACGTAGTGCTGGACCTGACCGGCCGCTCGGCCGGCGACGACGTCGCAGCCGTGCTGCGCGAACTGCACCGGCAACTCTCAGTGGAGGCGTTCGGCGCGCCCCGGCTGCGGTTCCGGCACTACCCGCTGGCCGACTGGCTGATGCACCAGACGCTCGCCGTGGACCTGGACGCCGCCGACAGCGGCCGGGCCGCGCTGGTCCGCCGGCTGCGGGACTGGCGGGGACGGCGGACCGGTGACGACCCCCAGGTCGGCGGCGACTCCGGCCTCGGCGCCGCGCTGCACCTGCTGCTCTGGCTGCTGTGGCGGGCCGTGCCCGGCGTCGTGTTCCGGATCGCCGTCTCCGGCCGGGTGCCGCTCGTCGGACGGCAGTACCGCTGGTTCATGCGCCAGCAGTACCTGGCGCCCCGGCAGTCGGTGACGTTCCTCGGCTTCGCCGAGCGGCTCACCGCCGGCTGGCGCGACGGCGAACACCCGGCCCAGGTGGAGAAGCTGCTGCTGCACGCGTTCCTGGAGGACCTGCGCCTGGCGTACCGGCGGCGGTTCTGGCGGCCCGGGGACTGGCGCCGCACCGCCTATCCGTTGCTGGTGCTCGACGGCGCGCGGCCGGACAACGTCGGGCACACGCTGGTCCGGCTCGTCGACGAGGTCCGCAACGAGACCGGCCGCAACGACCCGCTGCTCGTCGTCGCGGTCGCCGCCGACCCGCCGCCGGAACCGGCCGCTTCCCGGCCGCTGACCGAGGCCGAGGAGGCGTACGAGGAGTGGGCCGAGGCGCTGCCGGAGAACCGCCGGCTGCGTCGCTCCGGCGCCTGGCTGATGCTGCTGGAGGCGGACGACCGGGACGTCGACGCCCCGGTGGGAGGCGTCCCGCCGGCCCTTGTCGCACCCGACCCGCCCTGGTGGGCGCGGCGGTTCCTGCCCGCCGCGGTGGCCCTGGCGCTCGTCGCCGGGCTGGGCGTGTGGGCGCACGGGCGGTGGGCGCCTGACTGCCGCCCCTGGCCCACCGACCGGGTCACCGTCCGGCTCGTCGGCGGCGAGTGCGTCGGCTACAGCGACACCGCCGGGCAGGTCTTCAACAGCGAACCCGGGCAGGACCGGCTGCGCGCCGTGCAGCGGCGCATCTTCGCCCAGAACCGGGCCGCCGAGGAGGTGTGGCGGCGCAGCGAGCACCGCCGCCCCTACCTGACGCTTGTCTACCTGGGCAGCCTCACCGGCAACCGGACCCGCGCGGACGAGGAGTCCTACGTCTCCGAGCGGGAGGAGCTGGAGGGCATGGCCACCGCCCAGTACGCCCTGCTCCAGGAGTCGGCGGCAGCGGACGACGCGGCGCTGCTGCACATCGTGGTGGCGAACGCCGGGCGGCAGATGCGGCACGCCGACGACGCGGTGCGGATGCTGGAGGGGCTGGCCCGCGACGACCCCACAGTGCTCGGCGTGGTCGGGCTGGTGGACAGCCGCACCAGCACGGCGGCGGCGCTGCGCGAACTCAACCGGGTCGGCCTGCCGGTGCTCGCCCCCACGCTGTCGGCCGACCGGATGGACGCCAACTCCAGCCTCTACCTGGCCATGTCGGCGCCGAACCGGGACCAGGCCCGGATGGTCGAGGCGTACGCCCGGCAGGTGCTGCGGGCGGGGGAGGCGCACGTCTACTGGACCACCGGCGAGGGCAGCTCGCTCACCGACGACCTGTACGTCGCCACCCTCGTCGACGGCCTGCGGGAACGCTTCGGCGACCGGATCACCCGGCTCGACGAGTGGCGCAGCGGGCGGCGGCTCACCCAGGAGTGCGGCTACCCGGGGATGCTCTTCTTCGCCGGCCGCTGGTCGGAGTTCGACGGGTTCATGCGCGCGCTCAAGGAGTGCGGCGCGAATCCGCCCCGGCACCTGGTCGCCGACGACTCGGTGAACCGCTACATGGCCAACCCGGGGCTGCGCGCCAGCGCGCCGGGCAACCTGCCGGTCACGTACGTGTCGAAGGCCGCGCTGGCCACCTGCGCGTCGCTGCGGGCCGCGCAGGCCGGGCGCGACGACGCCCGGGGCAGTTTCCTCACCTGGATCGGCGCGGACGGCCTGCTCGACCCGCCCCGATGCCGCGCCGGGACCGGCCCGCCGGTCGGCGAGCGGGTCAGCCTGGCCTACGACGCCACCATGATGACGGTACGCGCGCTGGAGAGCCTCGCCGCCCGGCTGCGCCACGCCGACACCGGCCGCCGCTGGGAACCCCGCTCGGTCAACCCGGTCGGGGTGCACGCCGAGGTGCTGCGGCAGAACGCCGCCGGCGGCTACCCGGGGGTCAGCGGCCTCATCCGGTACGCCCCGGACTCAGGCGAACCGGTGGCGAAGCGGCTGGCGCTGCTCACCGTGGCGAAGGTGCCCGACGTGGACGCCGCCCCGGTCGAGGTGTTCCACTGCGGCGTGGCCGACACCGGCCCCGACCCCGGCTGCCGCGTCGCACCACGCTAGTGCGCAGCCGCCATTCGTGATCATGGTTGGGGTTCGAGGTCGCCGTGCTGGGCAGCCAGGCAGGCAAGGATCATTTCTCGCGCCGCTCGGACCGTAGCCGCGAAGGCGGCCGGCACCGCGGAGCCCCGCCCGGCACGCGCCGGGCGGGGCTCTCGTCTGCTCGTACCCCTTGAGGTCAGCGGGCCGGGACCAGCTCCGCGGCCGGCACCGGCGCCAGGTCCGGCACCGCCGGCCCGATCCGCCGCCGGGGCCACCGGCGGCGACCGGAGGGTACGGCGAGCGCGGCCAGCGCCGCGGCCACCGAGATGCCGGTGAGCAGCAGGAAGCCCGCCGTGAAACCGGCCTCCCGGGGCAGCCCGCTCGGCTGCGGATTCGCGGTGATCACGGCACTGGCGAGCGCCGCGCCGATCGCGCCGCCGATGGTACGGATGTTGGCGTTCATGCCGGTTGCCGCGCCGGTCTGCCCGGCCGGCACGTTCGCCACGATCAGGTTGGCCATCGAGGCGAACGCCAGCCCGATGCCGACGCCCACCAGACCGCCGGCGATCCCGACCTGCCAGCGGGTGTCGTGCGCGACGGTCAGCATGGCGGCGGCCGCCACGTTGAACACCGCGCCGGTGCTCAGCTGCGCCTTGGCGCTGAACCGGGACTGCAGCCGTCCGGCCAGCAGGCCGGCCACGAACATGCCGACGAGCATCGGCAGCATCAGCAGTCCGGCCTGGGTGACGCTGGCGCCGAAGCCGTAGCCGGCGCTGGTCGGGATCTGCGCGAACTGCGGCAGGAACGCGTAGACGGCGAACATCGAGGCGCCGTAGAGCAGCCCGACGAGGTTCGTGGTCCAGACCGCGGGCAGGCGCATCATCCGCAGGTCGATCAGCGGGTTCGCGGCCCGGGCCTCGGTCGCCAGCCAGGCGGCCGCGAGCGCCGCGGCCAGCGCCAGCAGCCCGACCACCCGGCCGGAGCCCCAACCCCACGCGGCGCCCTTGCTGACCGGCAGCAGCAGCGCCACCAGCCAGCCGGACAGGAGTACGGCGCTGAGCCAGTTGATCCGGCCCGGGGTGCGTACCGGCGAGCGCGGCACGAACCGGTGCGCGGCGAGCGCGGTCAGCCCGACCACCACCAGCGGGATCCAGAACAGCCACCGGTAGCCCAGGGTGGCCACGATCGGCCCGGCCAGCACCACGCCCAGCCCGCCGCCGACTGCCACGACCGCGGAGATCGAGGCCACCGCCGAGCTGACCCGGGCGGCCGGGAACTCGTCGCGGATGATGCCGAACGAGAGCGGGAAGACGGCGCCGCCGATGCCCTGCACCACGCGGGCGGCGATCAGCACGCCGATGCTGGGGGCGACGGCTGCCAGCAGGCAGCCCAGCGCGAGCGCGGCGAGCGAGAAGACGAGCGTCTTCTCCTTGCCGACCATGTCGCCGATGCGGCCGACGATCGGCGTGAAGACGGACGCGGAGAGCAGGTACGCGGTGAGCACCCAGGTCACCGTGTTGGGCGAGGTGTGCAGGTCGTGCTGGATGGTGGGCAGCACCGGCGTGATCAGCGACTGGAGCATCGCGAAGAATCCGGTGCCGGCGGCCAGCACGAGGAAGGTGAGTCGGCGCGAGCCGCGCCCTGATGAGTGGATCATGTGGGAGAACTCCCCGTTGTCGGTACGAGACTGGTGGCCGCTCGCGCAGTCGTGCGGCGGTGGCGGCCGGGTCGTGCGGGCGCTCAGCGGTCGGCGGGCATGGTGGGACCTCCCGGGTCCGTGTCGTGGCGCGAGGATCGCGTGGCCGGAGGGCGGCCGGAAGTCCGGAGTAAGCTATCCGGAGGGGTGGCTCCGGTCAGTAACCGGAGGCTTGCCTCCATTAACCTAGCGGAGGGGTGCCTCCGGTTGCAAGGCGGGAGGGGTGACGCGCCTCATGGCTGACGCCGACGTGTCCGGCGAGGTCTTCGCGCGCCGCCCCAAGCGGGCCGACGCCCGCCGCAACTACGACGCGCTGATCGCCGCCGCTCGCGAGGTCTTCGGCGAGCACGGCGCGGGCGCGTCGCTGGAGGAGATCGCCCGCCGGGCGGGCGTGGGCATCGGCACGCTCTACCGCAACTTCCCGCAGCGGCGGGACCTCTTCGAGGCGGTCTACGTCGAGGAGGTGCGCGCGCTCAGCGCCTCCGCCGCCGACCTGGCCGACGAGCCCCCGTGGGACGCCCTGGTCGGCTGGCTGCACCGGTTCGTCGCCTACGTGGCCACCAAGCGGGCGCTGGCCGAGGAGCTGGTGCACGACTCCGAGGTGTTCCGCAGCTGCCGCACCGAGATCTACGCGACCGGCGAGCCGCTGCTGCGCCGCGCCCAGGCCGCCGGGGAAGCTCGGCCGGACGCCGGCTTCGACGACGTGATCCGGCTGATCAGCGGCCTCGCCGCGTACCAGTTCCCGGACCCGGCCCAGCGGGACCGCGTCCTGGCCATCGCGCTGGACGGCCTGCGCCCGCCGGCGGGCATGAATTGATACGTCCGGCCGTTTGTTGACGTGACGCATCAAGGGCTGCTCTGTGCGGGAGGAAGGGGCGGGTGCGGCCGGGTTCAGCCGACCCCGCCGTACTCCGCGATCGCCGAGAGCGTCGCGCGGACAACCGTCGGCGCGGTCCAGTGCGCCGATCTTGCACTTTCGGGCGGCGAAATGCGGCTCATGCACCCATTCTTCGGGGCCGCAGGTGCAAGATCGCCGAGGAGAGGCGGATCGGCCGGCGGCTCCCGCCCGGGAACCGCCGGCCACCCGCTCAGCGGTGCCCGTTACCAGGCCGCCCCCACGGTCCGGTGATCGCGAACACGTACCCCGGTGACTGGATGTTGGCGAACAACGTCTTTCCGTCCGCGCTGAACGTCGGCCCGGTGAACTCGCTGTCGTTGAGTTCGTTGCGGGCCAGCGGGTACGCCTTGCCCTGCTCGGTGACGCCGACCAGGTGCGACACGCCCTCGCCGTCCTCGGCCAGGATCACCCCGCCGTACGGCGACACGGTGATGTTGTCCGGCCCGTCGTAGTTGCCGGTGTCGGCCTCCGGGTCGGTGTTCACCCCGAAGATGGTCTTCAGCGTCACGGTCTGGCGGCGCGGGTCGTAGAACCACACCTGCCCGTCGTGCTCGTTGGCGCTGCCGTCGTCGTGTCGGGCGTAGCTGGCCACGAAGTACGCGCCGCCGTCGCCCCACCAGGCGCCCTCCAGCTTGCGGCTGCGGGTCACCTCGGCGTCGGTGAACTGCTTGCGTACCGACACGGTCCGGGCGTCGCGGTCCGGCACCTCGACCCACTCCACCCGGTAGCGGGTGCCGGGCGTGGTGGCCTCGGACAGGTCGGCCACGTGGTCGTCGCCGCGCAGGCAGCGCATCGCCGCGAGGCTGCCGGCGGTGCCGCCGTCGGGTCGCTGGGCCAGCGCCCGCAGCGCGCCCTTGCCGGCCCGGAAGCCGGGCGGCGGCGTCCACCGGAAGTACAGGCCGTTGGGCCCGCTCGCGTCCTCGGTCAGGTAGATCGAATGGGTGTACGGGTCGACGGCCACCGCCTCGTGGGAGTACCGCCCGAGGAACGTCAGCGGCACCGGGTCGGTGTTGGCGGACCGGTCGTGCGGGTCGACCTCGAAGACGTACCCGTGGTCCTTCAGGAACCGCCCACCGGCCCGCTGCTCGGTCTCCTCGCAGGTCAGCCACGTGCCCCACGGGGTGATGCCACCGGCGCAGTTGTTGTGCGTGCCGGCCACGCTCACGTACTCGCGCAGCCGCCGCCCGTGCCGGTCCACCTCGATGGTGGTGGTGCCGCCGCGGGCGCCCGGGTCGTAGGTGAGGCCGGGCAGTGCCGGCACCGGGTACGGCTCGTCGCCGCCGATCTCGTGGTTGTTCACCAGCACCGAGCCGTGCGGGCCGCGGAAGCAGCCGGTGCCGTCCGCGTCGCTCGGGGTGGGCTGCCCGGACTCCAGCAGCGTCGCGCCCGCCTGCGCGACGACCGTGTACGAGAAGCCCGGCGGCAGCGCCAGCAGGCCGGCCGGGTCCGGCACCAGGTCGCCGTAGCCGACGGCGGGGCGGCACGCGGGCCGGGCCGCTGCCGGTCCGGCGATCGCCTCCAGGCTGCCGGCCACCATGATGCCGAGTCCGCCGGCCACGCCGCCGCGCAGCAGGGACCGCCGGGAGAGAGGTGAGGTGGTCACGTCGTCGCCTTCCTGTGCGCACGATTGCCTGGGGGAAGGCAAACCGGGCCGGGGGAACGGCGTGCGGCGCGCCCGTCCGTAGCCGGGTGAACAGTGGACGAATCCCCGGTGCGGAGCGCCCCGTGCCGGTGCGGCGCGCGTCCGTTAGGGTTCCCTTCGATCGCAAACGTCGGAGGGCGGACGGTGGGCAGACTCGCGGCGGCGTACCGGCAGGCGGTCGATCGGCATCGGCAGGCGGTGCGGCACTGGGAGGCGGCCCGGCGGCTGCTGGGCGCCGCGGGCCCGGCGCCGGTGGGCAGCCCGGAGCTGGTGGCGCGGCTGGCCCGCCTCGGCGGTGAGCTGGCCGCCGCGGTGCCCGGCACCGCCCGCGTCGCGACCCACCCCGTTCCGGTACGCCTCGGCGCCGCGACCACTGTCGACGGCGCGTTCCCGGTGCTCGTGCCGGTGGGCGCGGGCGCGCACCTGGCCGTCGACGCGGACGCCCGTGACCCGCGCGTCGGCGAGCTGCTGCGGGCGGTGGTGGTGCGGCTGCTGACCGCCGCTCCGGCCGGCGCGATCCGGGTGGCCGGCATCGACCAGGCCGCCTTCGGCGCGGCGTTCCTGCCGTTGCGCCCGCTCCAGGACGCCGGGGTGCTCGCCGCGGCGGCGACCACCGAGGCGGAGACGACGGCCCTGCTCGACCTGGCCGAGCGGCACGCCCGTACCGCCCAGCGGTCCGCGCCGGAGGACCGCGAGCTGCTGGTGGTGGTCGCCGCGTCCGCGCCACCGCCCCGGGAACTGGCCCGGCTGGCCGCGCTCACCCACGCCGGCCCGGCCGCGGCCGTCTGCGTGCTGCTGGCCGGCCACCCACCGGCCGGGCCGAGCGCGGCTCCGCCGCTGGGCGCCACCACCCAGCTGCGCGTCACCGAGCGGTACACGCTCGTCGGTGATCCGCCGGGGCGTCCGTTCAGCACCGACGGCAGCGGGCTGGCCGCTCCGGTGGTGCTCGACGGCGACCCGTCGCACGCCACTGTCACCGCGCTGGCCCGCCGGTACGCCGAGGCCGCCGATCAGGACGGCGTCACGTTCACCGACCTGCTGCCCGCGCAGCGCTGGGCCGGGTCCGCCGCCTCCGGGCTGCGTACCGTGCTCGGCCGGGCCGGCCGCCGTCCGCTGAGCGTGGCGTTCGACGACGCCACCCCGCACTGGCTGATCGGCGGGCGGACCGGCGCCGGCAAGACGGTGCTGCTGCTCGACGTGCTGTACGGGCTGGCCGCCCGCTACTCCCCGGCCGAGCTGCGGCTGATGCTGCTCGACTTCAAGGAGGGCGTCAGCTTCACCGAGTTCGTGCCCACCGACCGTGACCCGTCCTGGCTGCCGCACGCCGACGCGGTGGGCATCGAGTCCGACCGCGAGTACGGCGTGGCGGTGCTGCGCGAGCTGCGCGCCGAACTGGGCCGCCGCGCCGACCTGCTGAAGCGGCACGGCGTCAGCCGCCTGGCCGACCTGCCGCCCAACGCCCGGCCGCCCCGGATCGTCACAGTGGTCGACGAGTTCCACGTGCTGTTCGCCGGCAACGACGCGCTGGCCCGGCAGGCCGTCGACCTGATCGAGGAACTGGCCCGCAAGGGCCGCTCGTACGGCCTGCACCTGGTGCTGGCGAGCCAGAGCACCACCGGCATCGAGGCGCTCTACGGCCGGGCCGAGGCGATCTTCGGGCAGTTCCCGCTGCGGATCGCGCTGCCCGGCGGCGACGCCGTGCTGGATCCGCGCAACGACGCCGCACGCGGGCTCACCGTCGGCACCGCAGTGGTGAACACCGGCGCGGGCGCGCCCGGCTCGGACGCCGAGGTGCGGTTCCCGGACGCGCACGCCGCCTCGGCCGACCTCGCGGCGCTGCGCCACGAGCTGCACGCGGCCCGCCCGGCCGGGTCACGCCCGCCTGCCGTCTTCCGGGGACACGAGACGCCTCGGCTCACCGACGACCCCGCCTGGGCGGCGCTGACGCCGGGCGCCGACCCGCCGTACGCGCTCGTCGGCCGCGTGGTCGACGTCCCCGGCAGCCCGGCCGGGTTCGCGCTCGACGCCAGCCCGGGCCGGCACCTGGCGGTGGTCGGCACCGCCGCGGCCGGCGCGGACGTGCTCCGGTCGGCGACCCTGTCCCTGGCCCGCCAGCACGCCCCCGGCACCGCCCGGTTCCTGTTCGCGCCGCTGGCACCGGGCACCACCGACGCCGCCGACGACCTGGCCATGACACTGGCCGCCGCCGGGCATCCGGTCCGGCGCCTCGACGCCGGCGCGCTGCGCGCCCAGCTCGCCGAGGCCGCAGCCGGGGACGCCCCGGCGGCCGGGCGCACCTACCTGGTGGTGTTCGGGATGGACGCCGCCGCCACGACGCTCGCCGCCTCCGACCCGGCGACGTTCCGATCCGGGTACGACGACCTGCGCGCCGTCCTGCGCCAGGGACCGTCGCGCGGGGTGCACGTGCTCGGCTGGTGGCGCGGGCTGCGCCGGCTCGCCGACGACCTGGGCGGCAGTGGGCACCGCGACGATGTGACCGGCCTGGTCGCGCTGAACGTCCCCGCCGCCGACCTGGGCCTGCACCTCGGCGTGCACGACCTCGCGTACGTCCCGCGCGAGGGACGCGCCCTGCTCGTCGACCGGCACGAGCACCGCACCGCGCTGATCGTGCCGTTCGCCGCCGGGAGTGATGTTCCATGAGCGGGTTCGACGAGTACGCGGCGCTGCTGCGGGAGTTGTCCACCCGGCAGCGGGGCGGGGAGCGGGAGATCGCCGCCGAGGCGGAGCGCCGCCGCGGCCTCCAGGCCGCCGTCGACTCGGTCGGGCAGCGGCTCGCCGCCCAGGGGCAGCACCTCGACCGGCTCGGGCAGGCGATCGGTGTGCCGATGACCTCGGTCCCGGCGGAGGAGCCGGCACCGGCGATGGTGGCCGGTGGGGGAGCACCAGGTCCCGCGCCCGGACCGGGGGACGGGGTGACCGGCGGCGTAGCCGACGCGCCGGGGCGGCCGGAGGTCGGGGCGTACCCATCGGGTGGTGTTCCGGCGCCGCGGGCCGGCGACCCGGCGGGGGAGCTGGCGGCGGCGGGGCGGCTCGCCGAGGAGGCCGACGTGTTCGGGCAGCAGGCCGACGCGCTGGCCCGCACGCCGGTGCTGCTGCCCACCTGGTCCGCGCCGGCGCGGGCGGTGGTGGTGTACGCGGGCTGCGCGCTCGCCGGTTCGCTGCTGATGCTGATCGCGATAGTGGGTTCGTCGCTGCCGGTGAGCGGGCTGGACCTGGTGGCGGCGCTGAGCTGCGCGGGCGTGCCGTTGATGTCCTTCGTGGCCGGTCAGGTGGTGCTCGCCCGCTGGGGCCGCCCGGCGGTGGAGGGCGACGCGCCCCCGGCCGGACGGTACGTGCCGCTGGGTTTCGTGATCTGCGCGCTGGTCTCCCCGTCCTTCTTCTGCCTCTACCTCCTCCTGTTCCGCCTCCTCCGCTGACCCGGCCCTGCCCCACCGCTCCACCGCTCCGTCGATCATGGAGTTTTGGACCCAAGGGCGCGCTAATTGTGGCTTTCGGGCGGGCGGAAAGTGCAAGATCGCGAAGGCGGTGGGGCGGGGCGGTAGGCTTCCGGGGTCGGTGAGCTGGGGGAGGGCGTGTGAGCGCGGCGGAGATCATCGCCAGGCTGGCGGCGGCGGCACAGAAGCTGGACGAGGCCAAGGCGCGCACCGCCGCTGCCGCGCAGGACGCGGCCGAGGCGCGGGCGCTGGTGGCGGGCGCGCTGGAGGGGGCCACGGCGGGCCCGCTGATCGGGGTCATCGACTCCTACCGGCAGGCGCTGGCGCAGGCCGCGCAGGGCGGGGAACCGGCCCGGCAGCACGTGCAGGAGACCATCGCGAAGGTGCAGGCGCTGGGCAACTGAGCCCGGTCCGGCATGCCGGTTTGTGCTGAGGGCGCGACAAGGGTTACCGCCGCGTAACTTTTCATTGACGTGTGTGAAATCGGACACGCATCATCGTGACCACGATCGATCGGATCCCACCCGTCCCCCCGGGTCCGCCCGGGTGCCTCCCCCCGGAGGTGCAGCCCATGCTGCTCCGAACGATCCTGGCCGCCACCACCGCCGCCACCGTCCTGCTCGTCCCGGCCGCCGCCCAGGCCGCCACCGCCGAACCCGCCACCCCGTCGAACACGGCCGCCGTCGCCACCGCCGCGCAACGGGCCGCCGCCGCGGCCGCCGACCCGGTGATCGTGGTCGGTGGCCTGAGTGGAATCTCCATCGCGTACGAGCCGATCGCCGCCCGGCTGCGCGCCGACGGCTACCGGGTCTCGATCTTCCAGTTGCCGAACCTCGGTCTCGGCGACATCCGCGAGTCCGCCCGGGCGTTGTCGTCCTACGTGGACCGGGTGCGTGCCACCACCGGCGCGGCCCGCGTCGACCTGGTCGGCCACTCCGAGGGCGGGCTGGTCAGCCGCTGGTACGTCAAGTACCTCGGCGGCGCGGCCACCGTCGACCAGTACGTCAGCCTGGGCAGCCCGCAGTACGGCACCTACGTCGCGAATCTGGTCGCCGTCCTCGGGCTGGGCAGCTGCGCCGGTGTGATCGCCTGCCAGCAGATGACCATCGGGTCGAGCTTCCTCGCCGACCTCAACGCCGGGGACGACACGCCCGGCCCGGTCCGCTGGGCCACCGTGCGCACCTGGCAGGACGAGCTGGTCCGGCCGGTCGACAACGCCGTGCTCGCCGACGGCGCGACGAACATCCTGGTGCAGGCCTGGTGCCCGCTGCGGGTCGTCGGCCACCTCGGGCTGGTGCTGGACGGCACCACGTACACGGCGGTGCGCCAGGTGCTCGCCGGCGCCCCGGTCCAGCCGAACTGCTTCGCGGTCTGAGCCACGTGCCCGGACCCGCCGTCGCGCGGGTCCGGGCACGTCCGGCCGGGCCCCGGTGCGGGCGCCGGCCGGGTCCGGGCGGTCAGTCCGCGTCCCGTCCCCTGATCACGTCGGCGGCCCGCCAGGCCAGCGCGGTCACCGGGGCGCTGGTCCAGCCGGCCACCATCACCGGCAGCACCGACGCGTCGACCACCCGCAGCCCGTCCACGCCGCGTACCCGCAACCGCTGGTCGACCACGTGCTCGTCGCCGGTGCCCATCGCGCAGGTGCCGATCGCGTGGTAGCCGCAGTAGCCGCGTGCCACAGCCGCCTCGACGATCTCCGCGTCGGTGGTGGTCGCCGTTCCGGGCACCGTCTCGGCCTGGATGCGCTTCGCGATCGGGCCGGTGCCGAAGAACTCCCGCATCCGGCGGAACAGGTCCACCGCCACCCGCCGGTCGTGCTCCGTGGTGAGGTAGTTCGCCACGATGGCCGGCGGCGTACGCGGGTCCGCGTCGGTGATCGTCAGGCTGCCCTCGCTGTCCGGCCGGGTGACGGTGCCCAGGCACATCAGGCCCGGCTCCCGCTCCAGCTCCAGCGCCTTGCCAGGGCGCGGCGGGGCGGCCGAGAACGGCGCCATCAGCAGGTGCGCGTCCGGGCGATCCAGCTCCGGCCGGGACTTGAGGTGGGCCGCCACGTCCAGCACCGGCAGGGCGAGCGGTCCGCCCCGGGTGAGCAGCCAGCGCAGCGTCGCCCGGGCCTGCCCGAGCGGGCTGCCGATGGTCATGTTGTGGCCGCCGGGTTCGGCGAGGCGGTACTGGAGCACGATCGACCGGTGCTCGCGCAGCCCTGCGCCGACCCGGGGCCGGTCGAGCAGCACCGGCACCCCGGCCGCGCGCAGCGTGTCCGCCGGGCCGATGCCGGAGACCTGCAACAGGTGCGGGGTGGCGAGGGCGCCCGCGGCGAGGATGACCTCACCCGCCGCCCGGTACGTGGTCTCCCCGCCGCCGCGCGCCACCCGTACACCTGTGGCGCGGCCGCCCTCGACGAGCACCCGCAGGACGACGGCGCCGACCTCGACGGTCAGGTTGGGCCGGCGCCGCACCGGGTGCAGGAACGCGTCCGCGGCGCTGACCCGGCGTCCGGCGCGGATCGTGGCGGTGGGGTAGCCGATCCGCTCGTCGTCGTGGGCGTCCAGGTCGTCGGCGCGGCGCCAGCCCAGCTCGGCGCCGGTGGCCACCATCTCCTCGGCGAGCGGGTCGGTGCCGGTGGTGACGGACAGCCGCACCGGGCCGCCGGTGCCCCGGTGCGGCGCGGGCCCGAGCGGGTGGTCCTCCAACTGCGGGAACACCCGCCGCATCGCCGACCAGCCCCAGCCCAGCGGTTCGAGGGCGTCCCAGTCCCGGGCCGCGCCGCGGCTCCAGATCATGCCGTTCACCGACGTGGAGCCGCCGATCATCCGTCCGCGCTGCCAGATCTCCTGGCGGCCCGGCCCGGTGGTGGCCGGGTAGTGCCAGGCGGTGCGCTGGTCGTCCATCAGCCGGGAGAACGCCTTCGGCACCCGCACGTACGGGCTGCGGTCCCAGCCGCCCGCCTCCAGCAGCAGCACCCGCGTCCCCGGATCCTCGGTGAGGCGGTTCGCCAGCACGCACCCCGCCGCACCGGCCCCCACGATGACGTAGTCGAACTCCTCCACAGCGGACCCCCACTCGCGAGAATCCCTCTGACAGTAGTTGCTCGATCACAGTCCGCGAAAGGGTCGGTCGGCGGAGGTGCGGCGGCCGGCTCAGGTTGCCTTGGCCAGCGCCTCGAACTCGTCGTCGGTCAGCTCCACCCCGGCCGCCGCCACGTTCTCCTCCAGGTGCGCCACCGACGAGGTACCGGGGATCGGCAGCATCACCGGCGAGCGGCGCAGCAGCCAGGCCAGCGCGAGCTGCGCCGGGGTGGCGCCGTGCGAGGTCGAGATCGCGTCGAGCGGGCCGCCGGGCCGGGCCAGGTTGCCGGTGGCGATCGGGAACCACGGGATGAACGCCAGGTCGTGGCGCTCGCAGTGCTCCAGCACGTCCTCCGCGCTGCGGTCGGCCAGGTTGTAGAGGTTCTGCACGGACACGATCGGCGCGATCGCCCGGGCCGCCTCGATCTCCTCGACGCTGACCTGGGACAGCCCGATGTGCCGGATCTTGCCCTCCTGGCGCAGCAGCGCCAGCTCGCCGAGCTGGTCGGCCAGTGGCACCTTCGCGTCGATGCGGTGCAGCTGGTAGAGCGGGATGCAGTCCAGGCCCAGGTGGCGCAGGCTCAGCTCGCACTGCTGGCGCAGGTACTCCGGGCGGCCCACCGGCCGCCAGTCGTCCGGGCCGGAGCGGGTCAGCCCGGCCTTCGTCGCGATGACCAGGTCGTCGGCGTACGGGTGCAGCGCCTCGCGGATCAGCAGCTCGCTGACGAACGGCCCGTACGAGTCAGCGGTGTCGATGAACGTGACGCCCAGCTCGTACGCGCGGCGCAGCACCCGCACCGCCTCGGCCGGGTCCTTCGGGTCGCCCCACACGCCGGGGCCGGTGAGCTGCATCGCCCCGTAGCCGAGGCGGTCGACCGGCAGGTCGCCACCGATCCGGTAGCTGCCCGACGCCTTGGCGGGCTGGGTGCTGGTGGCCATTCGCGGTCCTCCTGTGCTCGTACGTACCTCGCGGGGCGGTGCTGCGCCCCGACCCCTGGACATTCCCCGAATCGTGGCGGCGAAGCACTGGCAGTTGCGGCGAGCGGCCCCGGCGCACCGGGCCGCCGTGGGAGGCTGGGCGGGACGGTGGTCAGGAGGTGCGCATGGCCGCGACGCCACGGCTCGACTTCGCGCTGGACACGTACGAGTGCATCGTGCTCTACCCGGGGCCCTCGGGACGGGCCCTGCCGGACGAGACAGTGCAGCGGTTGCAGGCCGAGCACCTCCAGCACATGCGGGCGCTGCAACGGCGCGGCATCGTGCTCGTGGACGGGTCGGTCGACGGCCCGGCCCGGGAACCCGACCCGCCGATCGGTTTCGGCCTGGCCCGGACCGGCTCGGTGGACGACGTCCGCAGCGTCATGGAGGCCGACCCGGCGGTGCAGGCCGGGCTCTACCGGGTCGAGGTGCTCACCTTCCTCTGCCCGGCCGGCTCACTGGAGTTCCCGCTGGTCAAGACGGAGAGCTGAGGCTCCGCGCGAGCCCCTCCGACGGCACCGCCCGCTGCCGCGTACCCAGTGCCCGCCCACGGCCGGACGGCCGGGCGCGGCGGCCCCACAGTGCCCCCGGCCGGCCCGTGACGGGGAGCGGTACGATTTCTCACCGCGCGGTCGCCGATGCCCGCCACACGACGTTCCGGTGCGGTACGCCTACCGCCCGCCCACGCGGTTGACGCGCGTCGTTGGACAAATGTTCCGCAGTCCGCAAGGGGTCGGCCGGGAGGCCGATCCGGAGGAGAGACTAGCCTGATGGGCGTGACACGCCGCGCGAAGATCGTCTGCACTCTCGGCCCCGCAACCGCCTCCCCGGAGCGTATCCGCGGGCTCGTAGAAGCCGGCATGAACGTGGCGAGGCTCAACTTCAGCCACGGCAGTCACGCCGACCACGAATCGGTCTACCGGTTGGTCCGGGAGGCCGCCGAGGCGTCCGGGCGCCCGGTCGCCGTGCTCGCCGACCTCCAGGGGCCCAAGATCCGGCTGGGCCGGTTCGCCGACGGCCCGCACGAGTGGCGCACCGGCGACTCCGTCGTGATCACCGGCGACGAGGTGGTGGGCACCAAGGAGCGGGTCTCCTGCACCTACCGCAAGCTGCCGCAGGAGGTGAAGCCGGGCGACCGGCTGCTGATCGACGACGGCCGGGTCGCGGTCGAGGTCAGCGACGTCACCGGCAACGACATCCGGTGCCTGGTCACCGAGGGCGGCCCGGTCTCCAACAACAAGGGCGTCTCGCTGCCGAACGTCGCGGTGAGCGTCCCGGCCCTGTCCGACAAGGACGCCGAGGACCTGCGCTTCGCCCTCGGCCTCGGCGTCGACCTGGTCGCGCTCTCCTTCGTCCGCTCGCCGGAGGACATCAAGCTCGTCCACTCGATCATGGACGAGGAGGGCGTGCGCCGCCCGGTCCTGGCCAAGGTCGAGAAGCCGGAGGCGGTCGACCACCTGGAGGCGATCGTGCTCTCCTTCGACGGGGTCATGGTCGCCCGCGGCGACCTCGGCGTCGAACTGCCGCTGGACCAGGTGCCGCTGGTGCAGAAGCGTGCCGTGCAGCTGTGCCGGGAGAACGCCAAGCCGGTCATCGTGGCCACCCAGATGCTCGACTCGATGATCGAGAACTCCCGCCCGACCCGCGCCGAGGCCTCCGACGTGGCCAACGCGGTGCTCGACGGCGCGGACGCGGTGATGCTCTCCGGCGAGACGAGCGTCGGCAAGTACCCGGTGCTCACCGTCAGCACCATGGCGAAGATCATCACCACCACCGAGGCCGGCTCGATCGCCGTCCCCCGGTTGCAGCACGACCCGCGTACGCACGGCGGCGCGCTCACGGTCGCCGCCTCGTCGATCGCCCGGGCCATCGGCGCCAAGGCCATGGTCGCGTTCTCGCAGACCGGTGACACCGTCAAGCGGCTGGCCCGGCTGCACTGCGACCTGCCGCTGCTGGCGTTCACGCCGGTGCCGGAGGTGCGCAACCAGCTCGCGCTCTCCTGGGGCGTGGAGACGTTCCTGATGCCGTTCGTCGAGCACACCGACGACATGTTCCGCCAGGTCGACCAGGCGCTGCTCGGCCTCAACCGGGCCAACCCGGGTGACTACGTGGTGATCGTGGCGGGCAGCCCGCCCGGCACCCCCGGCTCCACCAACACGCTGCGCGTGCACCAGCTCGGTTCGCTGGTCGACGCGGCCTCGGCCCGGGCGCTCCAGTGAGTGGTGGCGCAGTGGCGACCGGGCAGGCGGCGGTCGACCAGCTGCTGGAGGTGCTCGACCTCGCCCGTACCGGGGAGATGACCTTCCGGGGGATGAGCCCGCAGGTGGGCCCGCAGCGGGTCTACGGCGGGCAGGTCGCCGGCCAGGCCCTGGTCGCAGCAGGCCGCACAGTCGACGCGGAGCGGGCCGTGCACTCCCTGCACGGCTACTTCGTGCGCCCCGGCGACCCGGCCGAGCCGATCGAGTACCAGGTGGAGAACGTCCGTGACGGCCGCTCCTTCTCGGTGCGTCGCTCGGTGGCGTTGCAGCACGACAAGCCGATCTTCTTCATGTCGGCGTCGTTCCAGCGGCAGGAGGAAGGGCTGGACCACCACGCCCCGCTCCCGCCGGACGTACCCGGCCCGGACGACGTGCCGACCATGACCGACCGGCTCTCCCGCTACCCGGAGCGCCTCGGCATCTGGGGGATGATCCCGCGCCCGATCGACGTGCGCTACGTCGGCGAGCCCGGCTGGGTCCGCCCCGGCGACCGCCCGGCCGAACCGCACCAGCGGGTGTGGATGCGTCTGGACGGCAAGCTGCCGGACGATCCGCTGCTGCACGCGTGCGCCCTCACGTACGCCTCCGACCTGACCCTGCTGGACTCGGTGCTGTCGGTGCACGGCGAGGTGTGGGGCCCGGGCGGTGTGGTCGGCGCGAGCCTCGACCACGCGCTGTGGTTCCACAGGTCGTTCCGCGCCGACGAGTGGTTCCTGTACGACTGCTGGAGCCCGTCCGCATCGGGCGCCCGCGGCCTGGCCACGGGCCGGATGTTCACCACCGACGGCCGGCACATCGCCAGCGCCGTCCAGGAGGGGCTGCTGCGGCGCGTCGGCGGCTGAGAGCCCGATCGGTGATCGTCCGGGTGCGGGTCGGGGGGCCGGCCCGCACCGCAGCGGACTAACCTGGCCGTATGCGTCTCTCCGCCCGGGTCGACTATGCCCTCCGCGCGGCCGCTGAGCTGGCCTCGGTCGCGGTCGGGGGGACCACTGGGCGGAGCCGGCCGGTGACCGCCGAGCAGATCGCCCGCGCGCAGGACATCCCGCCGAAGTTCCTGGAGAGCATCCTGCTGCAACTGCGCCGGGGCGGCATCGTGCACGCCCAGCGTGGCCCCGAGGGCGGCTACTGGCTGGCCCGGCCGGCCGGGGAGATCTCCCTGGCCGAGGTGATCCGCGTCATCGACGGTCCACTCGCGCACGTACGCGGGCAGCGCCCGGAACAGCTCGGCTACCAGGGTGCGGCCCGCGCGTTGCAGGACGTCTGGATCGCGCTTCGGGCCAGCGAGCGGGAGATCCTCGAGCTGGTCACCATCGCCGACGTGGCCGCCGGCGCGCTGCCCGGCCGGGTCAACGAGCTGGCCGCCGACCCGCGCGCCTGGAGCTGACGCCGGCTTCCGCACACCCCGGCACACCGTCCGGCGTCTCCTACCAACCGGATGGGGGACTTGACCCGGGGCGCCTCCGTGCCGCATTGTCGACCAAGTTGATAGGAGATACCGAAAAGTCAGGGGGCGCTCGTGCGCAAGCTGCTGGTCCTCGCCCTCGTCGGGCTCGCCGCGCAACTCGTCGACGGCGCGCTCGGCATGGCGTACGGGCTGACCTCCTCGACGCTTCTCCTGTTCGCCGGTGTGGCACCGGCCGCGGCGTCCGCCTCGGTGCACCTGGCCGAGATCGGCACCACGCTCGCCGCGGGCGTCTCGCACTGGCGATTCGGTAACGTCGACTGGCGGGTGGTCGGCCGCATCGCGCTGCCCGGCGCGATCGGCGCGTTCGCCGGGGCGACGTTCCTCAGCTCCATCTCCACCGAGGCCGCGGCACCGTGGATGGCCGCCATCCTGTTCACGCTCGGCGCGTACCTGCTGGTGCGGTTCTCCCGGCCGCTGCGCGCCAACCGCGCGGCCGGCCGGCTGCGCAGCCGCTTCCTCGCCCCGCTCGGCCTGGTCGCCGGCTTCGTCGACGCCACCGGCGGCGGTGGCTGGGGGCCGGTCGCCACCCCGGCGCTGCTCGTCTCCGGCCGGATGGAACCCCGCAAGGTCATCGGCTCGGTGGACACCTCCGAGTTCGTGGTGGCCGGCGCGGCCAGCATCGGCTTCCTCATCGGCCTGGGCTCCGAGGGTTTCCTGCTGCCCACTGTGGCCGCTCTCCTGGTCGGCGGCCTGATCGCCGCGCCGATCGCGGCCTGGCTGGTCCGCATCGTCCCCGCCCAGCTGCTCGGCGCCGTGATCGGCGGCGTGATCGTGCTGACGAACGCCCGCACGCTGCTGAGCGCCGGCGGCGTGGGCGGCTCGGTGCCGGTGGTGGTGTACGTGCTGCTCGGCGTCGCGTGGCTGGTCGCCGTCGGGCTGGCGGTGCGCGCCCTGCGCCGTACCCGCCGGGCACGCGCCACAGTCGAGGCGGCCCTCGCCGACGGCCCTGCTCCGGCGGGAGAGCCTGCCGCGTCGGCGGAGCCGGCGGAGTTCGCCAAGCCGGGTGAGTCCGCCGCGCCGGCGGAGCCCGCGGCGTCGGGGGAGTCCGCGGCGTCGGGGGAGTCCGCCGAGGCCGCGGAGTCGCGGAAGCTCGCCGCCGCCGTCGAAGGCTGAGCCTCTGGGCCTTCCCGGGGCGCGCCCGCACCCGCGATGGGTGTTCCTCGGCGTGTCGCCCTCCGGAGACACAAGCCCTCCAACCGATATGCCTCTCGGTCATATTTATGACCGAGAGGCATATCGGTTGTCGGCTGTCCCTTCTCGCCGCCCGCCGCGACTCTGCCGTGCCGCCGACCCGCCGTGCCGCCGACCCGCCGTGCCGCCGACCCGCCGTGCCGCCGACCCGCCGTGCCGCCGACCCGCCGTGCCGCCGACCCGCCGTGCCGCCGACCCGCCGTGCCGCCGCGCCGGCCGCCACCGCGACGGGACGGGGTGAAGGGCGCGTGCGACATGCTCGGTGAGTCCGGCGCTTGTGGGCGTGTCCAGCGGTGACCTAGGCTGACGGAGCGCGGAGCCGAATCATGGACGTCGATGTGTTGACGTCGCTCGTCGCGTCAGGGCACGAATTCGCCGGTCCGGGCAGGCCGGCGCTCGCCCCGTGCCTGACCTCCGCGAAAGGCATTCCCCGTGCACCTCACCACCCCACGCCGTCGGATCGCGCTGCTCGCCGCGGCTTCGGCGGTCACCCTGTCGGCCGGCGCGCTCACCACGATGACCGCCGCGGCGGCTGCCGCCGCCTGCCGGGTCGACTACCGGATCACCAACCAGTGGAGCGGCGGCTTCGGCGCCGACGTGACAGTGACGAACCTCGGCGATCCGGTCAACGGCTGGACCCTCGGCTGGAGCTTCGCCGCCGGCCAGCAGGTCGTCCAGGCGTGGAACGCGACTGTCAGCCAGTCCGGCGCGCAGGTCAGCGCCCGCGACGCCGGCTACAACGCGGCCATCGGCACCGGCGGCACCGCGAACTTCGGCTTCAACGGCTCGTGGAACAACGCGTCGAACCCGGTCCCGGCCGCGTTCACGCTCAACGGCACCGCCTGCACCGGCGCGCCGTCCACCAGCGCGCCACCGTCGACGCCACCACCGAGCACGCCCGCGCCCACCACGCCTCCGCCGTCCACACCCCCGCCCACCACCCCGCCACCGACCACCCCGCCGGCCGGCGCGAAGCAGATGGAGGACCTCGACCGAGGCCTGATCAGCGTCCGCTCCGGCAGCGGGAACCTGGTCTCCTGGCGGCTGCTCGGCACCGAGACGACGGGGGTCTCGTTCAACCTCTACCGGGGTGGCACCAAGGTCAACGGCAGTCCGATCACCGGCGCCACCACGTACCTGGACAGCGGCGCGGCGGCCGGATCGGCGTACACCGTGCGGGCCGTGGTGAACGGCGCCGAGCAGGCGGCGTCCGCCCCGGCGCTCCAGTTCGCCAACGGTTACCTGGACGTGCCGATCCAGTCGCCGCCCGGCGGCACCACCCCGTCCGGGGAGGGGTACAGCTACGCGGCGAACGACGCGAGCGTCGGTGACCTCGACGGCGACGGCCGCTACGAGTTCGTGCTCAAGTGGGATCCGGCGAACGCCAAGGACAACTCGCAGTCCGGCTACACCGGCAACGTCTACATCGACGCGTACACGCTCACCGGCACCCGGCTGTGGCGCATCGACCTCGGCCGTAACATCCGCGCCGGCGCCCACTACACCCAGTTCCAGGTGTACGACTACGACGGCGACGGGGACGCCGAGGTGGCCGTGAAGACCGCCGACGGCACCCGCTCCGGCACCGGCCAGGTGATCGGCAACGGCTCGGCCGACCACCGCAACTCCAGCGGCTACGTGCTCGCCGGACCGGAGTACCTGACCATGTTCGACGGCCGCACCGGCGCGGCGCTGTCCACTGTCGACTACGACCCGCCGCGCGGCACCGTCTCGTCCTGGGGTGACTCGTACGGCAACCGGGTCGACCGGTTCCTCGCCGGCACCGCGTACCTGGACGGGCAGCGCCCCTCGCTGATCATGGCGCGCGGCTACTACACCCGGGCCGTCGTCGCGGCGTGGGACTTCCGCGACGGCACGCTGCGCAAGCGCTGGACGTTCGACTCGAACGCCTCCGGCAACGGTGCCGCCGCCGGCCAGGGCAACCACCAGCTCTCGGTGGCCGACGTGGACAACGACGGCCGCCAGGAGATCGTGTACGGCGCCGCCACGATCGACGACAACGGCCGGCTGCTGTACTCCACCGGCAACGGCCACGGCGACGCGCTGCACGTCGGCGACCTCGACCCGTCCCGCTCCGGCCTGGAGGTGTTCAAGGTCGACGAGGACGGCAGCAAGCCCAGCTCCTGGATGGCCGACGCGCGCACCGGGCAGATCATCTGGCAGACCGCGCCGAGCGGCGACAACGGCCGCGGCGTCTCCGGCGACGTCTGGGCGGGCAGCCCGGGTGCCGAGTCCTGGTCGTCGGCTGTCGACGGGCTGCGGAACACCCGGGGCCAGAACGTCGGGCGGAAACCGTCGTCGGCGAACTTCCTGATCTGGTGGGACGGCGACCCGGTCCGGGAGCTGCTCGACGCCACGAAGATCGACAAGTACGGCACCGGCGGCGACACCCGGCTGCTCACCGGCAGCGGCGTCGCCTCGAACAACGGCACCAAGTCCACCCCGGCGCTCTCCGCGGACCTGCTCGGCGACTGGCGCGAGGAGGTCGTCTGGCGCACCTCCGACAGCACGGCGCTACGGATCTACAGCACGCCTGTGACCACCGGGCTGCGCCTGCCGACGCTGATGCACGACCCGCAGTACCGGGTGGCGGTGGCCTGGCAGAACACCGCCTACAACCAGCCGCCGCACCCCGGCTACTTCCTGGGCGACGGCATGAGCACCCCGCCCGCGCCGAACATCTACCTGCGCTGAAACGGCAGGCACCGGGTCGCCGGCCGCGGAATCCGCTCCGCCGGCGACCCGGTGCACCACACCGCAGCATTCCCGACCCGTCCCGACCGGGAATGCCGTACCACCACCGGGGACAAAGTTATGCGTCCCACGCGACGGTGCGGTGACGTCGCTATGAAGAGCGTGTTTCAGCCCTCCCGGCGCAGCCCGCCCGCCACCTTCTCGGCGATCAGCTCGAACGAGCGGACCCGGTCCGCCACGTCGTACACCATCGTGGTGAGCATCAGCTCGTCCGCACCGGTGCGCTCCAGCAACTCACCGAGCTGCCGGGCCACCGTCTCCGGCGAACCGGTCGCCTGGCCGTCGCGGCGCTGGGCGACGAACTCCCGCTCGAACTCCGAGTACGGGTACGCCGCCGCCTCCTCCGGCGTGACGAGCGGCTCCGGCCGCCCCGACCGCAGCTTCAGGAACGACAGCCCGGACGGCCCGGCCAGCCACTCGGCCCGCTCGTCGGTCTCCGCGCAGACCGCGTTGACAGCCACCATCGCGTACGGCCGGTCCAGCCACTGCGACGGCCGGAAGTTCTGCCGGTAGAGCTGCAACGCCGGGATCGTGTTCTGCGAGCTGAAGTGGTGCGCGAACGAGAACGGCAGCCCGAGCAGACCGGCCAGCTGCGCGCTGAACCCGCTGGACCCGAGCAGCCACACCTGCGGCGACTGGCCGCGGCCCGGCGTCGCGGTGATCGGGCCCGGCTCGGCGCCGGAGAAGTAGTTCATCAGGTCGGCCAGCTCGCGCGGGAAGTGCTCCGCGGACAGGCCCTCCATGGTGCGGCGCAGCGCCAGCGCGGTCACCTGGTCGGTGCCCGGCGCCCGGCCGATGCCCAGGTCGATCCGGCCCGGGTGCAGCGCCTCCAGCGTGCCGAACTGCTCGGCCACCACCAGCGGCGCGTGGTTGGGCAGCATCACCCCGCCCGAGCCGAGCCGGATCGTGCTGGTGTTCGCCGCCAGGTGCGCGAGCAGCACCGCCGGGGCGGAACTCGCGATGGCGGGCATGTTGTGGTGCTCGGCCACCCAGAACCGGCGGTAGCCCAGCTCCTCGGTGCGGCGGGCCAGCTCCGTGGTGTACCGCAGCGCCTCACCGGCGTTGCCGGTCGCCGCCACCGGGGCAAGATCAAGAACAGACATGGGTACGTCGATCACAGGCAGGTGCAACCCGCGACGTGCCGGAATTGTTCCGCCGGGTGCGCTACCCCATACCGCGGGCCTGCTCGAAGATCAGGCTGGTCTGCGTGTGCTGCACCGCCGGATCGACAGCCAGATGATCCAGGACGAAGTCCCGCAGCGCGTCGCCGGAGGCGGCGCGCACGTGCAGCACGTAGTCCTCCGCGCCCGCCACGTGGAACACCGACACCACGCCGGGCAGCCGTACCGACCGGGCGCGGAACGCGTCAACAGCGGCCCGCTCGTGCGCGGTCAGCCGCACCGACACCAGCGCCTGCAACGGCAGGCCCACCGCCGCCGGGTCCACCTCGGCGTGGAACCCGCGGATCGCCCCGCACTCCCGCAGCGCCCGGGTACGCGTCAGGCACGTCGACGGCGCCACCCCGACCCGCTCGGCCAGCGCGTTGTTCGGCAGCCGGCCGTCGGCCGCCAGCTCGGTGAGGATCGCGCGGTCGATGTCGTCCAGGCCGGCGAACGGCCGTACATCATTCGGTGCGGCAGGCATGCGACCATCTTTCACCGAATCACAGCCGGGCGAAAGCGTGATCGTCAGAATCTTGTTCGCTGCTATTGCCTCTAGCCGTCGTCATGTTCGACGCTTCCGGCATGACTTCCGTGGACACCGCAGCCGTACACGCCGGGCGCGCCGACCTCGCCGGGCTCGGCGTCCACGTCCCGCCGATCGACCTGTCCACCACCAACCCGCTGCCCTCGGTGGCCGGCGGCGGTGACGACTACGAGACACTCGCCACCGGCGGCACCCTCCCGGCCGGCGGCAGCGCCGTCTACCAGCGCCTCTGGAACCCCACTGTGGCCCGGTTCGAGACCGCCCTCGCTGAGCTCGAAGGCACCGCCGAGGCCGTCGCGTTCGCCAGCGGCATGGCCGCGCTCACCGCCACCCTGCTCGCCGCCACCCGCGACGGCAAGCGTCACGTCGTCGCCGTCCGCCCCCTCTACGGCGGCACCGACCACGTCCTCGCCACCGGCCTGCTCGGCACCGCTGTCACCTGGGCCACCACCGCCGACGTGGCCGCCGCGATCCGCCCCGACACCGCCCTGGTCGTGGTCGAGACGCCTGCCAACCCCAGCCTCGACCTGGTCGACATCGCCGCGCTCGCCGACGCCGCCGGTGACGTCCCGCTGCTCGTCGACAACACCGTCGCCACCCCGGTGCTCCAGCAGCCCGCCCGCCACGGCGCCGCGCTCGTGCTGCACAGCGCCACCAAGAGCATCGGCGGCCACGGCGACGTCCTCGCCGGCGTCGTCGCCTGCGGACCCGAGTGGGCCGCCCGGCTGCGCCAGGTCCGCGCGGTCACCGGCGCCATCCTGCACCCGCTCGGCGCGTACCTGCTGCACCGCGGCATCCAGACCCTCCCGCTGCGCGTCCGCGCCCAGCAGGCCGGCGCGGAGAAGCTCGCCGCCTGGCTCGCCGGGCACCCCGCCGTCGAGCGCGTCCACCACCCGTCGCTGCACGACCCGGCCGGACTGGTCGGCCGCCAGATGTCCGGCACCGGCAGCCTGCTCGCCTTCGAGGTACGCGGCGGCGCGCCCGCCGCGGCCGAGGTCGCCGGCGCCTGCGAGCTGATCACGCACGCCGTGTCGCTCGGCGGCGTCGACACGCTGATCCAGCACCCGGCCTCGCTCACCCACCGGCCGGTCGAGGGCGACGCCAAGCCGTGCGGCGGGCTGTTGCGGGTTTCGGTCGGCCTGGAGGACCCGGAGGACCTGCGGGCGGATCTCGCGCGGGCGTTGGCGCGGATCTGACGCCCGTCGGCAGGCCGCGTGCGCGGCGTCGCCGGGTCACGACTTCGGGCCGACGTGCCGGTCGAGGGCGGCGACGGCTTCCCGGCGGGCCACCGACAGGGAGTTGCGGCGGTTCATCCGCCAGGCGATGCCGAGCCGGTCGAGGGCCTGCTGGCACAGACCCATGATGTCGCCCGACTCGTTGTGGAACATGTAACGGGGATAGACGTACTCCTTGCCCCGGACGACGACCCGGTTGGCGAAGCGGCAGCCGTCGGAATGGAAGAGGCCGCGGAGGAAGTCGCCCGCGTGGGCCTCGACGATGGGGCGCTGCCAGTCGGCCAGGACGATCGGGCGTTGGTGCTTCTTGCCAGGGCCGTGCTGGGGGAACAGGCACGGCCAGTGCTTGCCGTAGCTCTGCACGCTGACGCACCCCGGATGCCGGACGCGCTGCACCTTCTCCGCCAGCACCGCGCGCATGGCGTCGTCGCACGCCTCGATCAGTCCGGGCCAGCTGTTGCTGCAGGAGATCCGGAGCACCGGCACCCGCGCCCTGGTCACGAGATGCCCGTCGCCAAGGTAGAGCCCGAGAAGATAGGCGTAGGCCGCCGGATCTGTCGGAACGCTGACATCGTCGCGGCAACGGAAACACCGCAGTGCGGTGCCTAGAACCGCGGCGGTCGGGCGGTCTCTGCACCAGTGCCAGACGGTGCGGTAGTTGAGGCCGACGGCGCGGGCCGCCTCCGCGACGGTCGCCCCGGACAAAAAGGCCTGACGTGCTCGGGCGCGGATCTCGGGTGGGTGCACGAGAGCATCTTCGAACGCCCGTACGACAACTTCGGTGTCCCCGGTGGGACTCGAACCCACACTGTCGGAGGTTTGAGCTCCGTTTCTCTGCCGATTGGAATACGGGGACAGGCTCGCGCGACGCTCTCGCGTCGTGCCATAGGTTACCTACTACGCTAGGGGCGGCGACACCCGGCACGGCGGGTGTCGGGCTCGAACCGGTGGGAGTGGCTCGTGGGCGAGATGCAGGCGGACGCCGAGCGCAAGCGCGTTCTGATCGCCGAGGACGAGGCGCTCATCCGGCTGGACCTGGCCGAGATGCTTGTCGAAGAGGGCTACGAGGTGGTCGGCGAGGCCGGTGACGGCGAGACCGCCGTCAAGCTCGCCGAGGAGCTCAAGCCGGATCTGGTCATCCTCGACATCAAGATGCCGATCATGGACGGGCTCGCCGCCGCCGAGCGGATCGCCGGCGCGCGCATCGCCCCGGTGATCATCCTGACCGCGTTCAGCCAGCGTGACCTGGTGGAGCGGGCGCGGGCGGCCGGCGCGATGGCGTACCTGGTCAAGCCGTTCCAGAAGAGCGACCTGGTGCCGGCGGTGGAGATCGCGCTGTCCCGCTACTCCGAGATCGCCGCGCTGGAGTCGGAGGTCGCCGGTCTCACCGACCGGTTGGAGATCCGCAAGACCGTCGAGCGCGCCAAGGGTGCGCTGATGACCACGTACGGGATGACCGAGCCGCAGGCGTTCAAGTGGATCCAGCGCACCGCGATGGACCACCGGATGACCATGAAGGAGGTCGCCGAGCGGATCCTCGCGGAGACCGCCGGCGGCGAGGTGGAGCAGCCCGCGTCCTGACCTCCCGCGGAGGCGTCCGATCGATAGGATCGGATCCATGCCTTCCGCGCGCGCCCGGCCGGTCCTCGTCGCCGTCGTCGCCGCGCTGCTCCTGGTGGCCTGCCACGCGACTCCGCGACCGCTGCCCGAGCCCGCCCCCGTACGACCGCAGTGGCAGTCCGTCGATCTGGCCCTTCCCGCCGGCGCCGCCGGACGTCCGGTGCTGCGCGACGTCGCGCGGTGCGCCGGCCGGTGGTACGTGGTGGGCGGGCTGGTCGATCCGGCGGGGGAGACCCGCCCGGCTGCCTGGTCCTCATCGGACGGCGTGACCTGGTCGCCGATTCCGGTGCGCGCGCAGACGTTCTACGGCCGTCAGCACGTGCTCTACGCGGTGGCCTGCCGCGACGACGGGATGGCGGCGCTGGGTGCGAAGACCGGTGGCGTGCACGGCAATCCGCGTACCGGAACGTGGGTGTGGCGTCCGGGCGGGCCGTTGCGGGAGGTGCCGGCGGCGTTCGAGTTGTTCGGCGGCCCGCGCGCGGTGAGCGCGTCGCGGCTGGCGGCCGGGCCGGACGGCTGGCTGGTGGCGGGGGCGCGCGCGGACGGCGCGGCGGTGTGGTCGTCGCCCGACGCGGAGGGGTTCGTCCTGCGCGAGGGGGTCGCGGAGCTGGCCGGCGACGGCCGGGGCCGGACGGCGGCGTACGACGTGGCGTCGGTGGGACCGGGCTGGCTGGTGGTGGGGTCGTTGCTGCCGCCCGGCGGGACGGCCCGGACGCCGCTCGCGTGGTTCTCGTCCGACGGCCGGGTGTGGCGGCGGGTGGTCCTGCCGGTGCCGGCGGGCGTCGCCGGGGCGGCCGAGCGGGTGGTGTCGCCCGACGGCGGCCCGGTGGCAGTCGGTCCGGTGGGTGACCGCTTCGCGGTGTGGCGCGGGTGCGACGAGTGTGGCTCGCCGTCCGCCGGTTCGGCGGGTGCGGCGCAGGGGTGGCGGCGGGTCGGCGGGTTCGGCTCGGCGGGCCCCGGGGTGTCGTCGGTGGACGCGCTCGCGGCGTCGGATGGGCGGCTCGTCGCGGTGACCGGGGACGGGGCTCAGCGACGGCTCTGGATGTCGCGTGACGGCGGCGCGTCGTGGCTTCCGGTGATCACGCCGGTGCCGGTGCCGGACGGGGGCGACGCGGCGCTGGCGGTGGCGGTCGGCGACGACCGGCTGCTCGTGATCGCCGATGACGGGAGGACGTCCCGTGCCTGGTGGGGGGCGTTGCCAACCGTCGATCGGTAGCGGGTGGAGAGGGCATGGCTCGTTACCGAGGAATAGTCGGCGAATGCCTTTCCCGGCCTTCGGTTCTTACGCCGATGGGCTTGAATCCGCCACGGCGTGTAACGGTTCGGTCAACCCCGCTTTCCAGGTCTTACGCCACCGCTCACGGTGGGATAACGTCCCGCCCCAGACCGGCGACGACGGTCTTGGTTCGTCCACCCCGCAAGGGCCAATCAGCGGCGGGTGGTTCGGATCATGGACGGAGGAGGGTTCGGGCCTTGAGGCAGAAGCTCGCACGCGTGATCGGCGGGGTCGCCATGCTGGCGCTCGTCGCCGGTGGCACCGCTTGTTCCAGCGGCAGCGACGATGAGGGTTCCGGGGGCAGCGCCTGCGGGAGCAAGATCGCTTTCTTCGGCGCGCTGACCGGTAGCTCGGCCGCGCTGGGCATCAACGAGAAGAACGGCGTCAAGCTGGCCGTCGACAAGTACAACAAGGAGAACGCGGACTGCAAGGTCGAGCTCGCCGAGCTCGACTCGCAGGGCAGCCCGGACCAGGCGCCGGGTCTGGCCCAGAAGGCGATCGACGACACCAAGATCCTGGGTGTCGTGGGTCCGGCCTACTCGGGCGAGTCCGAGGCCGCCGGCCCGCTGTTCAGCGAGGCCGGTCTGGTCACCATCACCCCCTCCGCGACCCGTCCCAGCCTCGCCGAGCAGGGCTGGAAGACCTTCTTCCGGGCGGTCGGCAACGACCTGAGCCAGGGCCCCGCCGCCGGTAACTACATCAAGAACGTGATGAAGGCCGACCGGGTCTACGTCATCGACGACCAGTCCGCGTACGGCGCCGGCCTGGCCGACGAGGTCAAGAAGGTTCTCGGCGCCTCGGTCGTGGGCAGCGACAAGGTCCAGGGCGAGGGCAAGCAGGTCGAGTTCTCCGGTGTGGTCACCAAGGTCAAGGCCGCCAACGTCAAGGCGGTCTTCTACGGCGGCTACTACCAGGAGGCCGGCCTGATCCGCAAGCAGCTCACCGCTGCCGGGGTCACCGCTCCGCTGGTCGCCGGTGACGGCGTGAACGACGGCGCGTACATCACCTCCGCCGGTGCGGCCGCCGCCGAGGGCACCATCCTCACCTGCCCCTGCGCTCCGTCCACCGAGGCCCGCGGCACCTTCGCCGCCGACTTCAAGGCGCTCAACGGCACCGAGCCGGGCACCTACAGCGACACCGCCTACGACGCGGCGAACATCCTGCTGGCGGGCATCAAGGCCGGCAAGAGCACCCGTGCCGACCTGCTGGAGTTCGTGAAGGGCTACAGCGGCGAGGGCGTTGCCGCCAGCTACAAGTTCGTCGAGGGCGGCGAGCTGGACCCGGCGCAGGTCAAGGTCTGGGCGTTCAAGGTGCAGGGCGGCAAGGTCGTCCCGGACCAGGAGATCCCCAAGTCCTGATCGTTCGATCGCTGGACTGGCGATTGAGTAGTGATCGCGGGTGCGGCCGGGAGCTGGCTCCCGGCCGCACCCTCTTTTTCTCTTGAGCGACGGAGCGTCCCTCCCTTGGACTTCGACGGATTGTTCTCCAACTTCGGGGAACTCACCACGACCGGCTTGACGCAGGGCGCCATCTACGCCCTGGTCGCGCTCGGCTACACGCTTGTGTACGGCGTGCTCAGGCTCATCAACTTCGCCCACTCCGAGGTCTTCATCGCCGGCGCGTTCGCCGCGATCTGGACCTGGAACGGCTTCGGACTCGACCAGAACTCGCAGGTCAGCGGCATCGGCTCGATCATGTTCTACCTGCTGGTGGCGATGATCGTGGCTGCGATCGCCTCGGCGGGCACCGCCACTGTGATCGAACGGGTCGCGTACCGGCCGCTGCGGAAGCGCAACGCGCCGCCGCTGGCGTTCCTCATCACCGCCATCGGTGCCTCGATCGCCATCTCGGAGGCGTTCGGCGTCTACACCCGGCGGCGGCCGGAGGGTGCGCCGATCCTGGTCAGCTCGGAGCCGCTGTTCCACGTCGCCGGGGTGCCGATCGACGCGGTGCAGTTGCTCACGATCGGTTCCGCGCTGGTGATGATGTTCGCGCTGGACCAGTTCATCAACCGCAGCCGTACCGGCCGCGGCATCCGGGCGGTGGCTCAGGACGCCAACACGGCGGCGCTGATGGGCGTCAACAAGGACCGCATCATCCTGATGGTCTTCATCGCCGGTGGCACCATGGCCGGCGTCGCGGGCCTGCTCTACGACGTGCGGATCCAGACGCTCACCTACAGCGTCGGCTTCCTGCTGGGCCTCAAGGCGTTCACCGCGGCGGTGCTCGGCGGTATCGGCAACCTGCGCGGCGCGCTCGTCGGCGGGTTGCTGCTCGGCGTCGTGGAGAACTACGCCGCGGGCCTGTTCGGCAGCCAGTGGAAGGACTTCGCCGCGTTCGCGGTGCTGGTCGTCCTGCTGATGTTCCGGCCGACCGGTCTGCTCGGCGAATCACTGGGGAGGGCACGCGCATGACGACCACCATCGACCCGCCGGAGCGGCGGGAGACGGCGGCGGACAAGCTGCGGCAGGGCCGGCACGCGATCTCGGAGCGCTGGCACCACGCGCCGCGCTGGGTGCGCTGGGTGCTGCTGGTCGCGGTCATCGCGTTCTTCTACGCGCTGCCGAACAAGGAGTTCTACCAGTACCTCGGGCCGATCCCGACCCCGGGAGCGAACTTCACCCAGGTGATGTTCACGGTTTCGATCTACGTGCTGCTGGCGGTCGGGCTCAACATCGTGGTCGGCTTCGCCGGCCTGCTCGACCTCGGCTACTTCGGCTTCTTCGCCGTCGGCGCGTACACGGTAGCGGTGCTGACCTCGCCGAGCAGCGACATCAAGACGCTGTGGCCGTGGCTGCTGGTGGTGCCGATCGCGATCGCCCTGACCATGGTCTCCGGCGTCATGCTCGGCACGCCGACGCTGCGCCTGCGCGGCGACTACCTGGCGCTGGTGACGCTCGGCTTCGCCGAGATGATCCGGATCGCGGCGGTCAGCTCCGAGTTCCTCAAGGGACAGCGCGGCTTCAACCAGATCCCGCACCCGCCCGGCCAGTACGCCGACGGCCGGCCGTGGTTCGGCGTGCTCGACGCCCGCCCGTACTACTGGCTGGTGCTCACGCTGATCATCCTGGTGGTGATCGGGGTGCGGAACCTGACCCACAGCCGGGTCGGCCGGGCCTGGATCTCGATCCGCGAGGACGAGGACGCCGCCCAGCTGATGGGCGTGCCGACGTTCAAGTTCAAGCTGTGGGCGTTCGCCTCCGGCGCGGCCATCGCCGGCCTGGCCGGCGCGTTGTTCGCCGGTAAGCAGAACTTCGTCAACTCGCAGAACTTCGAGCTGCTCAACTCGATCATCATCCTGGCCGCTGTCATCTTCGGCGGCTCGGGCAACATCGTCGGCGCGATCGTCGGCGGCGGCCTGGTGGCGTACATGATCGAGCGGTTCCGCGGCATCGAGCTGTTCGGCGTGGAGCTGTACGAGTACCGGTTCCTCTTCTTCGGCCTGGTGCTCGTGGTGATGATGATCTTCCGGCCGCAGGGCCTGATCCCGAACCGGCGACGGGCGGCGGAGTTCAAGGACCGCCGCAAGGAGGTGATCGTCGGTGAGTGACACCGAGCAGACCCCGGCCGTTCCGGCCCAGGCGGCGGCCCCCGCCGTCGAGACGGTCGCCGAGCGGGAGCCGTTGCTGGAGGTCGACCACGTCACGCTGCGCTTCGGCGGCGTGGTGGCCCTCAACGACGTGGACTTCACCCTCTACAAGGGTGAGATCCTCGGCCTGATCGGCCCGAACGGCGCCGGCAAGACCACCTGCTTCAACGCGATGACCGGCATCTACCAGCCCACCGAGGGGCAGATCCGGTTCCTGGGCCAGAAGATCAGTGGCAAGAAGCGCCACCAGATCACCCGGATGGGCATGGCCCGTACGTTCCAGAACATCCGTCTCTTCCCGGAGATGACCGCGCTGGAGAACGTCCAGGTGGGTGCGGACGCACACCACAAGACCAGCGTGATCTCCGCCCTGCTGCGCCTGCCGCGGCACTGGAAGGAGGAGCGCGAGGGCCGGGAGAAGGCCGAGCGCCTGCTGGAGTTCGTCGGCATCAGCAACCGGATGCACGAGTTCGCCCGCAACCTGTCCTACGGCGAGCAGCGCCGGCTGGAGATCGCCCGCGCGCTGGCCACCGACCCGAAGCTGCTCTGCCTGGACGAGCCGGCCGCCGGCTTCAACCCGGCGGAGAAGGAGGAGCTGCTCCAGCTCATCCGGCAGATCCGGGACCAGGGCGTGACGGTGCTGCTGATCGAGCACGACATGCGCCTGGTGATGGGCGTGACCGACCGGATCGTGGTCCTGGAGTTCGGAAAGAAGATCGCCGAAGGGCTGCCCGCCGAGGTGCGGGACAACCCGAAGGTGGTCGCGGCGTACCTGGGGGTGCCGGACGATGCTGCTTGAGATCGAGGACGTGAGCCTGCTCTACGGGCGGATCCAGGCGCTGCACGGCATCAGCCTGACCGTGGACGAGGGGGAGATCGTCGCGCTGATCGGCGCGAACGGCGCCGGCAAGTCCACCACCATGCGGGCGATCTCCGGCATCCGGCCGGTCGCATCCGGCCGGATCAAGTTCGCCGGTGAGGACATCACCAAGCTCCGGGCCGACCTTCGGGTGCGGCGCGGGCTGTGCCAGGCGCCCGAGGGCCGGGGCATCTTCCCCGGCATGTCGGTGCTGGAGAACCTGGACATGGGCGCGTACACCCGGCGGGACAAGGCCGGTATCGCCCAGGACCTGGCCCGGGTGCTGGACCTGTTCCCGCGGCTGGCCGAGCGGCGCAAGCAGCCCGGCGGCACGCTCTCCGGCGGCGAGCAGCAGATGCTCGCGGTCGGCCGGGCGCTGATGAGCCGGCCGAAGCTGCTGCTGCTCGACGAGCCGTCGATGGGTCTCGCGCCGATGCTGATCCAGCAGATCTTCACGATCATCACGGAGATCAACCAGCAGGGCACCACGATCCTGCTGGTGGAGCAGAACGCCCAGCAGGCGCTGGCGCGCGCCCACCGGGCGTACGTGCTGGAGACCGGCCGGATCGTCAAGAGCGGTTCCGGCGCGGACCTGCTGCACGACCCCTCGGTCAAAGAGGCCTACCTCGGCGTGGCCTGACCGACCCCTCGCAAAAGGAGTACAGCCATGTTCCACCCCAACCCCGGACGGCGGGCGGCGCTCGGCGTCGCCGGTGCGGCCGTCCTGCTGCTCTCCCTCGCCGCGTGCGGCGAGGAGGAGAGCACCGACCAGCCCGGTGGCGGGCCCAGCGTCTCGTCGTCGGTCGACGCCGCGCTGGCCGCGAAGGTCCCGGACGCGATCAAGTCGGACGGCAAGATCGTGGTGGGCACCGACTCCACCTACGCCCCGGCGGAGTTCCTGGACACCGACGGCAAGACCGTGATCGGCTTCGACGTCGAGCTGTTCACCGCCGTGGCGGCCAAGCTGGGCCTCAAGGCGGAGTTCGTCTCGGCGCCGTTCGGCGACATCATCAACGGCGTCAACTCGGGCAAGTACGAGGCGGGCGTCTCGTCGTTCACCATCAACGACGACCGCAAGGGCCAGGCGAACATGGTCAGTTACTTCCAGGTCGGCACCCAGTGGGTGACCAAGAAGGGCAACCCGGCCGGGGTCGCGCTGGACAACGCCTGCGGCAAGAAGATCGCTGTGCAGAAGGACACGGTCCAGGTCGAGGACATCCAGAAGCGGTCCAAGGCGTGCACCGACGCCGGCAAGCCGGCTATCACGATCGACCAGTTCCCGGGTCAGGACGCCGCCACCGCCGCCGTCGTTTCCGGCAAGGACGACGCGATGCTCGCCGACTACCCGGTCGGCGTGTACGCGGTGACGCAGTCCAACGACGCCCTGGAGCTGCTGGACAAGCAGTACGAGGCGGCGCCGTACGGCTACGTGCTGGCCAAGGAGCAGACGCAGCTGGCCGAGGCGGTGCGGGACGCCACCAAGGCCGTGATCGCCGACGGCTCGTACAAGCAGGTGCTCGACAAGTGGAAGGTGGGAGACGGCGCGATCACGGACCCCGCGATCAACCCGTGACGACATGACCACCGAGGAAGCGACAACCGCGCGGGCACGGCCGGAACCGATCAAGGCCGTGCCCGTGCGGCACCCCGGACGATGGGTCGCGGTGGCGGTGCTCTCCGTCCTGGCGGCGATGTTCGTCCACCTGCTGGTGACCAATGAGGCCTTCAACTGGTCCTTCATGGTCGACAAGATGTTCCGGCCGCCGATCATCGAGGGCCTGCTGCGCGGCACTGTCCTGATGACCGTCAGCGCGATGCTGATCGGCGTCACGCTCGGCGTGGTGATCGCCGTGATGCGGCTGTCGGACAACCCGATCCTGCGCGGCGTGGCCTGGCTCTACACCTGGTTCTTCCGGGCCGTGCCCCGGCTGGTGCTGCTGGCCGTCTTCGGCAACATCGGCATCCTGTGGAGCCGGGTCGAGTTCGGGGTGCCGTTCGACACCCAGATCGGTCAGCTGTTCGGCATCGACAACCTGCAACTGCGGCTGTTCGGGTTCTCCTCCCGCGACATCCTGACCGGCTTCATGGCCGGTCTGCTCGGCCTCGCGCTCTCCGAGGCCGCGTACATGGCGGAGATCGTCCGGGCCGGCATCCAGTCGGTCGATCCCGGCCAGACCGAGGCCGCCCAGGCACTCGGCCTGAGCCGCGCCCAGTTGCTGCGCCGGGTGGTGCTGCCGCAGGCGATGCGGGTGATCATCCCGCCGACCGGCAACGAGACCATCGCCATGCTCAAGGACACGTCGCTGTTGCTCTACGTGCCGGTGAGCGTGGAGCTGTTCTTCCAGCTCGACGCGGTCGGCAAACGGACGTTCCAGATCTTCCCGATGTACGTCGCGGCGTGTCTGTGGTACCTGTTCCTGACCAGCATCCTGCTGGTCGGCCAGTACTACCTGGAACGCCACTTCGGCAAGGGCTACGGCGTCACCGGGCGGGCCCGGCTGAAGCTGCGGGGGATGACGGCTGAGGCCGGCGGCGGCGCGGGGGTGGTGAAGTGACCGAGCTGATCGTGCCCGCGCAGGCCACCTCGCCGACCGCGGAGTCCGGGCTGATGGTGCGGGCCGAGCAGGTGCACAAGTCGTTCGGGCCGCTGGAGGTGCTCAAGGGCATCGACCTGGAGGTCCGCTCCGGCGAGGTGTGCTGCCTGCTCGGGCCGTCGGGCTCCGGCAAGTCGACGTTCCTGCGCTGCATCAACCACCTGGAGAAGATCGACGCCGGCCGGATCCGGGTGGACGGCGACCTGATCGGCTATCGGGAGCGCGGCGGCAAGCTGTTCGAGATGCGGGACCGGGAGGTCGCCGCGCAGCGCCGTGCCATCGGCATGGTGTTCCAGCGGTTCAACCTGTTCCCGCACATGACCGTGCTGCAGAACGTCATGGAGGCCCCGGTGCTGCTGCGCCAGGCCAAGAAGACGGAGGCCCGCGAGCACGCCGCGCAACTGCTGGACCGGGTGGGGCTGGGCGACAAGCTCGGCGCGTACCCCGGTCAGCTCTCCGGCGGCCAGCAGCAGCGGGTGGCGATCGCCCGGGCGCTGGCGATGCGGCCGAAGCTGATGCTGTTCGACGAGCCGACCAGCGCGCTCGACCCGGAACTGGTGGGCGAGGTGCTGGACACGATGAAGGACCTGGCCCGCGACGGCATGACGATGATCGTGGTGACCCACGAGATCGGCTTCGCCCGCGAGGTGGGCGACCACCTCGTGTTCATGGACGGCGGCGTGGTGGTCGAGCAGGGCGACCCGCGCAAGGTGATCTCGGCGCCGAAGCACGAGCGGACCAAGGCGTTCCTGGCCAAGGTTCTCTGACCTCGGCCTCCGGTGCGGCGCGCGCCGCACCGGAGGCCGGAGTTGTCGGGCGTACGGACTAGAGTCGCAGCCGTGACAGCTACGACGCCGCGCCTGCTCCTCGTCGACGGACACTCCCTGGCATACCGGGCGTTCTTCGCCCTGCCTGTGGAGAACTTCTCCACCACCACGGGGCAGCCGACCAACGCCGTCTACGGCTTCACCTCGATGCTGATCAACGTGCTGCGCGACGAGCAGCCGACGCACATCGTCGTGGCGTTCGACGTCTCCCGCCGCTCCTTCCGCACCGACAGGTACGCGGAGTACAAGGCCGGCCGCAGTGAGACCCCGACCGACTTCAAGGGCCAGGTCAGCCTGGTCAAGGAGGTCCTCGCCGCACTGCGCGTGCCGGTGGTCGAGAAGGAGGGCTACGAGGCCGACGACGTCATCGCCACGCTCGCCTGCCAGGCCCGCGACCAGGGCATGGACGTGCTGATCACCACCGGCGACCGGGACGCGTTCCAGCTCGTCGGCGAGCGGGTGACGGTGCTCTACCCGCGCAAGGGCGTCTCCGACCTGGCCCGGATGGACCCGGCCGCGGTCGAGGCGAAGTACGGCGTCACCCCGGACCGCTACCGCGACCTGGCCGCGCTGGTCGGCGAGACCAGCGACAACCTGCCGGGCGTGCCCGGCGTCGGCCCGAAGACCGCCGCCAAGTGGATCAACCTGTACGGCGGCGTCGAGGGCGTGGTGGCCCGCGCCGACGAGATCAAGGGCAAGGCCGGCGACAGCCTGCGCGAGCGGCTGGCCGACGTGATCCGCAACTACGAGATCAACTGCCTGGTCTCCGACCTGGAGCTGCCGGTCCGTCCCGAGGACGCCCGCTGGCAGGGCTGGGACCGCGAAGCGGTGCACCAGGTCTTCGACACGCTCCAGTTCCGCATCCTGCGTGACCGGCTCTACCAATACCTGGAAGCGGTCGAGCCGGAGGCCGAGGCGGGCTTCGATCTCGCAGGCGAGGTGCTCACCGAGCCGGGCGCGCTCGCGGGCTGGCTCGGCACGCACGCCCCGGCGGGCGCACCGGTCGGCCTGGCGGTGACGCTCGACACCGGCCCCAACCGCCGGCACACCGCCACCGTGACCGCGATGGCGCTGGCCACCGCCGCCGGCGCGGGCGCCTGGTTCGACCCGAGCCGGCTGGACGCCGACGACGAGGCCGCGCTGGCCGGTTGGCTGGCCGACGCGGAGCGCCCGAAGGTGCTGCACGACAGCAAGCCGGCGGTGCTGGCGTTCGCCGCGCACGGCTGGGAGCTTCAGGGCATCGCCCGCGACACGCAGATCGCCGCCTACCTGGCCCGCCCCGACCAGCGCTCCTACGACCTGACCGACCTGGCGCTGCGCTACCTGCACCGGGAGCTGCGCGTCGACGCGCCGGAGACCGGTCAGCTCACTCTCGACGGGCTCGGCGACGAGGGCGTGGCCGAGCAGAACCTCATGCTCCAGGCCCGCGCCACGCTCGACCTGGCCGACGCGATCGACGCCGAGCTGTCCCGCGACGGCGAGCAGTCGGCCCGGCTGATGGCCGGCGTGGAGCTGCCGCTGATGCGGGTGCTCGCCACCATGGAGCGCACCGGCATCGCCGCCGACACCGACTACCTCTCCGAGCTGGAGGCGCACTTCGCCGCCGAGGTGAAGGCCGCCGCCCAGGGCGCGTACGAGGTGGTCGGCCGCGAGTTCAACCTCGGGTCGCCGAAGCAGTTGCAGGAGATCCTCTTCACCGAGCTGGGCCTGCCCAAGACCAAGCGGATCAAGACCGGCTACACCACCGACGCCGACGCGCTCCAGTGGCTGTTCGCGCAGACCGAGCACCCGCTGCTGCACCACCTGCTGCGTCACCGCGACGTCGCGAAGCTCAAGTCGACAGTCGACGGGCTGCTCAAGTCGGTCTCCGACGACGGCCGGATCCACACCACGTTCAACCAGACGGTGGCGGCTACCGGGCGGCTGTCCTCGACCGAGCCGAACCTGCAGAACATCCCGATCCGCACCGAGGAGGGGCGGCGGATCCGGCGCGCGTTCGTGGTCGGCGAGGGCTACGAGTGCCTGCTCACCGCCGACTACAGCCAGATCGAGATGCGGATCATGGCGCACCTGTCGTCGGACGACGCGCTGATCGAGGCGTTCAACTCCGGGCACGACTTCCACGCCGCCACCGCGTCGTCGGTCTTCACGGTCGAGGTCGGCGACGTGACCGCCGACCAGCGTCGCAAGATCAAGGCGATGAACTACGGCCTGGCGTACGGGCTCAGCGCGTTCGGCCTGTCCCAGCAGCTCGGCATCAGCGCCGAGGAGGCGCGCGGGCTGATGGAGAACTACTTCGCCGGCTTCGGCGGGGTGCGTGACTACCTCCAGGAGGTGGTGGCCCGCGCCCGCCAGGACGGCTACACCTCCACCATCCTGGGCCGCCGCCGCTACCTGCCCGACCTGGTCAGCGACAACCGGCAGCGCCGGGAGATGGCCGAGCGGATGGCACTGAACGCCCCGATCCAGGGTTCGGCGGCCGACATCATCAAGGTCGCGATGCTGCACGTCGACAGCGCGCTGCGCGACGCCGGGCTGCGGTCCCGGATGCTGCTGCAGGTGCACGACGAGCTGGTCTTCGAGGTCGCCCCGGGCGAGCGCGAGACGCTGGAGGCGTTGGTGCGCAAGCAGATGGGTGAGGCGTACCCGCTGTCGGTGCCGCTGGAGGTGTCGGTGGGCGAGGGCCACGACTGGAACAGCGCCGACCACTGACCCCACCGCCGCCCCACCCGCGCCGGCCACCACCCGCCCGCTCACCCGTCCCGCACACGAGGAGGCGGCGGCGAGAGGAGGGGCGGGGGCGCAGGGGCGGCAGCCTGGAGGGCGGCGGCCAGGCGGTCGCGGACGGCCACCTGGGCGGCGATCCGGGCGTCCAGCACGGCCAGCCGCTCCCGGCCGACCCGCAGCCCGGCCGGAGACGGCGGCGCGGACGCCACGTCCCCGTCCAGGCAGGGCAGGAAGACCCGCACGTCGTCGAGCGTCAGCCCGGCGTCGAGCAGGTGACGGATGTTGCGGACCCGGGTGACCACCGCGTCGTCGTACTCGCGGTAGCCGTTCGCCGCCCGGGCCGAGGCGATGAGACCGTGTTCCTCGTAGTGCCGCAGGGCACGCGGCGTGCAGCCCGTCGCCTTCGCCACCGCGCCGATCCGCACCGCCGTCACCGTCCTCTCACGCGACCACCGCGCCCCCGTCCACCGGCAGCACCACGCCGGTGACGAAGCCCGCCTCCGGCTCGCAGAGCCGCCGGATCGCCCAGGCTACGTCCTCCGGGCGGCCGATCCGGCCCGCCGGGGTGTGCGCGAGTTGCCAGTCCCGCACCGCCGCCCGCCGTTCGGGGGACAGGCCACTGTGCACGCCGATCGGGGTGTCGATCGCGCCGGGCGCCACGGCCACCACCCGGACGCCGCGCGGCGCGAGTTCCACCGCCCAGCTGCGGGTCAGCGAGTCCAGCGCGGCCTTGCCGGCCGCGTACACCGAACTGCCCGGCCAGGCGCGCAGGCCGACGGACGTGGTGACGTTGACCAGCACGCCGCGTGTCGCGGCGAGCGCCTCGACGGCGGCGTGCGCCAGCCGAACGGGTGCGAGGAGGTTCGTCTCCAGTTGCCGCCGGGCGGCGTCCTCGTCCAGGTCCGCCAGCGGCCCGCCGCCGGCCACTCCGGCGTTGTTGACCAGGACGTCCAGGCGGCCGTACCGGTCGAGCGCGGCGCCGACGATCCGGCCGGGACCGTCGGGCGCGGTGACGTCGGCGGTCAGCGGGGTGATGTCCGGCCAGCCGGCGGCGGTGTCCGACAGCGGCGCGGCGCGCCGTCCGACCGCGACGACGGCGTACCCGGCGGTGGCGAAGGCATGTGCGGTGGCCCGGCCGATGCCGGTGCCCGCACCGGTGACCACGGCGACGCGTGGCGTGCGGCGTTCCATGCCGGCATCGTCCGACAGTGCCGCCGGCGGCAGGGTCAAGTCAGAGGCCGAGCAGGACGGGCATCGCGTTGACCGCGCCGTGCACCACGAGCAGCGGCCACATGCGGCGGTACCGGGACCACAGGTAGCCGAGGAACAGCCCGGCGACCCCCTGGTTCACGATCACCGACGCCAGGTCGACGGCCGGTCGGCCGCTGCCCTGGATGGCCACGTGCCAGGCCGCCCACACCAGCGACGCGAGCACGATCGCCGGCCAGCGCCCCAGCAGCGACTCCCACCGGGTCTGCAGCCACCGCCGGTAGAAGACCTCCTCCAGCAGCGCGTTCACCGCGAAGGCCACCAGCAGCGTGGCGGCCAGCTCGACCCGCGTGACGGTCCGCCCCCAGTCGCTCGCGGGCACGGCCAGCGGCGTCGCGTAGCTGAGCACCAGCCACACCGCCACCGGCAGCGCCGGACCCCACCGGTGGGCGGCGTCCGCCGGGGCCGGCCCCGGCTGCCACCGCGGCGGCCGCCGGCGCGCGGCCAGGAACACCATTGTGGGTACGCCGAGCAGCAGCGCCAGCTTCACCACGGTGTACGCGGGTTCGCCGCCCAGCAGCGGCATGACGGCGGCGAACGCGATCCCGGCCAGCAGCAGCGGCGCCGCCTCGCGGTAGGGCGCGACCGGGTCCGGCCACCTCGGGTCGGGTGCGGGCGGGATCAGCCGGATCAGCGCGATCCCGGCCAGCGCCGGTATCCACCGGCTCCACATCGGTACGGTGCCGTCGTGGTCGGCGCTGTACCGGATGCCGGTGTTCCCGGTCAGCACCAGCAGGAGGGCCGCGACGGCGATCAGGCCGAGGCCCACCAGGAGGACGACCCGTCCGGCGCGGGGATGACGGCCGGCGGTCGAGACGTCTGTCGTCATCGCCGGCACGGTACCAACGCGCGGCGAACGGACCGGGTGGCTCAGCCCTTGAGCGGGTCGTGCCCCCAGTTCATCAGCGACCAGCGCCACCTGGTGTCCCGCACGTCACCGGACGGGCGCTGGGCCAGGTGGCGGTGGACGTACCCGATCACCTTGCGCATGTGCTTGTAGTCGGCGGCGGTGAGGTCGGCGCGCTTGCGGCGCAGCAGGTCGACGATGCGCCGGCCGGAGTCGTGCCCGACCGACTCGCCGCCCTTGGTGCCCTTCTTGTGCCAGCCGACGTGCTTGGACTCCTCGGTCTCCAGCCAGCGGGTCAGCTCGCCCGGCTTCATGTTCACCGCGTCGGTGAACTCCCGGTACGTCTGCTGCGGATCGTCAGCGCGACTCATGGCGCAGCACCTCCGGGCGGTGGGCGACGTCGCGGCCCGAGTCGTCGTTGGTGATCCGGTACTGCGGCTGCTCCGGAGAGGCGTTCACCGCGTGCCCGCGTACGTGGGTGCGCTCGGTCAGCTTCTCCTTGACGACGCCGTACGCCCGGCCGCTGTGGCTGGCCCAGGAGACGTGGTCGCCGGTGCGGAACTCCTTCTCGGCCATGCCGCCCGGTTACCCGGAGTGGATACCGAGTAACGGCGTCGTCAGGGCCGGATCTCCGCGATCGGCAGCTTGATCGCGAAGGGCTCGGACAGCTCGATCACCTCGCTGCTGTCGTCCACCAGTTCGTACTGCCGTTCGCCGCCCGGGCCGATCCGGTCACCGAGGCGGTACGCGTAGAGGTGCACCGGATCCTGCTCGATCCGCCAGTAGAACGGGATCCCCGCGGCGGCGTACTCGCCCGGCTTGGCGAACCGGTCGACCCGCCGGGTGCCGGGGGAGACGATCTCGACGGCCAGGACGACGTCCGCCGGTCGCAGGAGGGACCTGTCGCTCGGCAGCCCGGCGTGGTGGAGCAGGACGTCCGGTTGGCGGCTGGTGTTGGGGCTGAGCCCGACCCCGACGGCTTGGGACGCCCGCAGGTGAACCGGTGCGTGCGATCGAAGCCAGAGCCACAGCAGGCTGGAGATTGTCTGGTGGCCCAGGGTGGGGGAGGGTGTCACCTGGAAGACTCCGTCGACGAGTTCGACGCGGGGGGCGTCGTCCGGCAGGGTGAGCAGATCCTCCAGCGTGTAGTCCGCACGCTGCTGCCGCATCGGGTCCGGACACCAGGGGCCAGGTGATGTCGGGATGGGCTCGGCGCTCATGCGGCGAGCGTACCGCCGGGCGCCGGAGCCCGTGTCGCACCGGACGTGCGACGCGCTCAGTCCGTCGGCTTCTCCGCGACGAAGATCGCCGTGCCGGGGAACAGCCGTCCGCGCAGCGGGCTCCACTGGCCCCAGATCCCCTCGTGCCCGGCCGGCCACTCCGGCTCCACCAGGTCCAGCAGGCGGAACCCGGCGCCGACCAGTTCCCGGATCCGGTCGCCCAGGGTGCGGTGCTGCTCGACGTACGTGGCCACCCCGTGCTCGTCCTGCTCGACGTACGGGGAGCGGTCGAAGTACGAGTGCACGGCGGTCAGCCCGCCCTCGCCCGGGTCGTCCAGGAAGATCCAGCGCATCGGGTGGGTGACCGAGAAGACCCACCGGCCGCCGGGCCGCAGCACCCGGGCCACCTCGCGCATCGCCGCCGCCGAGTCGTCCACGAACGGGATCGCGCCGAACGCGGTGCAGACGGTGTCGAACGCGGCGTCGGCGAACGGCAGGGCGAGCGCGTCGGCCTGCACCAGCGGCACGCGTACCCCGGTGCGCCCGGCGGCCTCGGCGGCGTGCCGCAACATGCCGGCGGACAGGTCCAGTGCGACCGGCCGGGCGTCCTGGGCGGCGAGCCAGCGGGCGGCGGCGGCCGCCCCGGCGCCGAGTTCGAGGATCCGCTGCCCGGTCACGTCGCCGAGCAGCCGGGCGTCGGCCTCGCGCAGCCCCTCCGGGCACCAGACGAAGTCGGCGTCGCCGAGGAACGCGCCGTGCTCGGCCTGGTACGCGTCGGCGTCGGTGTCCCACCATCCGCGGTTCGCGCGGCGGATCTCCCCGGCGTCGACTCGTCGGCGGGTCACCCTGTCGTCGTCCACGGGTTCACGCTAGGTCCGGCGGACCGGACCCGGTGCGGTGGGGTGGTGGCTGGGGCGGATGTGACGGACGAGACAGCTGTGGCACCTTACCGCGGCAAATCTCCGCTTTCGCAGCGGATGAGTTCGCACGGACCCGGGAGGGCTTGCACGCTGTGGTAATGCAGCGGGTAGGCTAGATGATGCGCTCGCGGATCGTGTGCCTCGGCAGGGAGCAGGTGCGCGGTCACCGGAGCCACTAATGATCTTCTCGCGTCGATCGTTCGGTGTGCCCGGCGACGGATCCGTTGGCGCGGCAGAGTCACCGCGACACCCATGCCCGCTGTGACAACCCATCCGACCGGAGCAACCGCCCACATGACGAGCAGCATCGAGGCCACCTCGAGCGCCAACAAGGTCACCCACGACGACCTCGGCTCTGAGGAAGCTTTCCTCGCCGCGATCGACGAGACCATCAAGTACTTCAACGACGGCGACATTGTCGAAGGCACCGTCGTCAAGGTCGATCGGGACGAGGTCCTGCTCGACATCGGCTACAAGACCGAGGGTGTCATCCCCTCTCGGGAGTTGTCGATCAAGCACGACGTGGACCCGGCCGAGGTCGTTTCGGTGGGTGACCACATCGAGGCCCTCGTCCTCCAGAAGGAGGACAAGGAGGGTCGGCTGATCCTCTCCAAGAAGCGGGCGCAGTACGAGCGGGCCTGGGGCACGATCGAGAAGATCAAGGACGAGGACGGCGTCGTCCGCGGTTCGGTCATCGAGGTCGTCAAGGGTGGTCTCATCCTCGACATCGGCCTGCGTGGCTTCCTGCCCGCGTCGCTCGTCGAGATGCGGCGTGTGCGTGACCTGCAGCCGTACGTCGGCCGCGAGCTCGAAGCCAAGATCATCGAGCTGGACAAGAACCGCAACAACGTGGTCCTGTCCCGCCGTGCCTGGCTGGAGCAGACGCAGTCCGAGGTGCGCACCGAGTTCCTCAACAAGCTCCAGAAGGGGCAGGTCCGCAAGGGCGTCGTCTCCTCGATCGTCAACTTCGGCGCGTTCGTCGACCTGGGCGGCGTGGACGGCCTCGTGCACGTCTCCGAGCTGTCCTGGAAGCACATCGACCACCCGTCCGAGGTCGTCGAGGTGGGCCAGGAGGTCGAGGTCGAGGTCCTGGACGTCGACCTGGACCGCGAGCGGGTTTCGCTGTCGCTGAAGGCGACGCAGGAGGACCCGTGGCGTCAGTTCGCCCGCACCCACGCGATCCAGCAGATCGTGCCGGGTAAGGTCACCAAGCTGGTGCCGTTCGGTGCGTTCGTCCGCGTGGACGACGGCATCGAGGGCCTGGTCCACATCTCCGAGCTGGCCGAGCGCCACGTGGAGATCCCGGAGCAGGTCGTGCAGGTCGGCTCCGAGGTCATGGTCAAGGTCATCGACATCGACCTGGAGCGCCGCCGGATCTCGCTGTCGCTCAAGCAGGCCAACGAGGGCTTCGTCGAGGGCGAGGAGCACTTCGACCCGACCCTCTACGGCATGGCCGCGACGTACGACGACCAGGGCAACTACATCTACCCGGAGGGCTTCGACCCGGAGACGGGCGAGTGGCTCGAGGGCTACGACAAGCAGCGCGAGACCTGGGAGCAGCAGTACGCCGAGGCGCGTCAGCGCTGGGAGGCCCACACCAAGCAGGTGCAGACCTCCCGCGCCGCCGACGCCGAGGCCGCCGCCAACCCGGCTCCGGCCACCACCGGCACCACCACCTCGACCTCGGCCCCGAGCCGTCAGGCCGAGGAGCCGGCCGGCACGCTCGCGACCGACGAGGCTCTCGCCGCGCTGCGGGAGAAGCTCGCCGGCGGCAAGTGACCGGACGCTGACGCCTGTCCGTCCCACCGGACGGACCGGCGACTGCCTCTGACGACGGGCCCCGTCCCCGCGTTCCGCACCAGCGGAGCGCCGGGGGCGGGGCCCGCGTCGTACGCCGGCGGGTTTGGCATGCGGACGCCGGATCCGGTTGACTGTCCGGGTGCTGAAGGTGGGGCTGACCGGCGGAATCGGATCGGGCAAGAGCGCGGTGGCGAGCCGGCTCGCCACGCTCGGCGCGGTGATCGTCGACTCGGACCGCATCGCCCGCGAGATCGTCGCGCCCGGCACCGACGGGCTGGCCGAGGTCGTCGCCGCCTTCTCCGAGAAGGTCCTGGACGCCGACGGGGCGCTGGACCGGGCCGCCCTCGGCGCGCTGGTCTTCGGCGACGAGGCGGCCCGCCGCACGCTCGAAGGGATCACCCACCCCCGGGTACGCGCGCGCAGCGCCGAGCTGGTCGCCGCCGCCCCCGCCGACGCGATCGTCGTCAACGACGTACCTCTGCTGGCCGAGGTGGGGCTCGCGCCCACGTACCACCTGGTGGTCGTGGTGCAGACGGCCGTGCCGACCCGGATGGCCCGGCTGACCCGCGACCGGGGGATGGCCCCGGCGGAGGCGCAGCGGCGCATCGCCGCGCAGGCCGACGACGCCACCCGCCGTGCGATCGCCGACGTGCTCCTGACCAACGACGGCACGCTCACCGACCTGCACGCCGCCGTGGACGCCCTCTGGCGGGACCGCCTGTCGCCCTACGAGCGCAACGTCCGCGAACGCCGCGCCGTCCCGCCCGACCCGGCGGCGCTCGCCGGACCGGACCCGACCTGGCCCGAGCAGTACGCCCGGCTGGCCGCCCGGATCCGCCACGCGGCCGGCGGTGAGATCCGGGTCGACCACGTCGGCTCCACCGCCGTGCCGGGACTCGCCGCGCCGGACGTGATCGACATCCAGGTGACTGTGTCCTCGCTGAACGAGGCGGACGGGCCGCTCGCGCAGCGGCTGGCCGAGGCGGGTTTCCCGCGGCTGCCGGGCGAGTGGTGGGACGCCCCGCGACAGCCGGAGCCGGTGCGCTGGGCCAAGCGGCTGCACGGCGGCGCGGACCCGGCGCGCCCGGTGCGCCTGCACCTGCGGGAGGCCGGTTCGCCCGGCTGGCGGTACGCGCTGCTGATGCGCGACCACCTGCGCGCCGACCCGGCGCGGCGGGCCGACTACCTCCAGGTGAAGCGGGAGCTGGCGGCCGCCGCGCCGGAGCACGCCGCCTGGGGCACGGTGACCGATCCCTGGTTCGACGAGGAGCACCTGCGCGCCGAGGAGTGGGCCGCGCAGACCGGCTGGCGGCCCTGACCGGGCCGTCCCGGCGGCGCCGGTTCGGCGGACCGCGGAGGCCGCGCCGGTTCAGCGCGACGTCGAGGCCGACGATCCGCCGCTGCCCGCCGCACGACCCGGCGTGAGGTCCAGCCGGATCCACACGCCCGGCCCGGTCCGCAGCTCCATCCGGTGCGGCACACCGCCCCGGTCCAGCCACAGGCGTCTGCCGCCCGGCACCTCGAACACGTCGACCGTCCGGTCGCCCAGCCGGTCCTCCCGGACCCGGACGGTGTCACCGGCGGGCGCGCGCCGGGCCGCCCGCAGCGCCGCGTCGAACAGCCGGTCCAGGTCGTCGCCGGGCGGGCGCGCGGGGGCCGCGAGCAGCGCGGCCGGCACCGGTGCCGGGGGAGTGGCGGGCCCGTCGGGGGACCGCTGCACCTCGGCCACCCGTCCCGGCCGGACCCACCGGAGGGTACGCCTGCCGCTGCCCTCCTCGGTCACCGCGAGGTACGCCGACGGGCTCGTCCAGTCCACCGTGCCGGTGGCCCGCAGGTTCGCCGACGGGGCGAGCGGAGCGGCCACCGTCACCGCCGCGCCGCGCAGTGCCCGGAGCCGGGCGGGCAGCGCGGCCAGCCGGGCGACTTCGTCATCGGTGAGCGCCCGGGGCTGCCCGGGCCGGCCGCCGAGGGCGTCCACCGGATGCAGTGTGGGCCGGTCGGCGCGGGTCAGGTCGACGGTGACGGGTGTGCCGTCGGCCAGCCGGCCGGTGAGCCGGTGCAGCCGGGCGTCGGCGTCCACCCACAGCGTCGGCCGCGGGTCACCAGGCGGTGCGAGGGATGCCTGGAGCACGTCCACCGGGATGCCGCCGACCCGGTCGGCGCGTAGCCACCGGCCGTCCGCGGCGGGCCTGTCGACCCGGTCGGCGCCGAGCCCGATCAGCAGGTCGCGTACCGCGCCGAGGCTGTGCCCGCCGGCCGGGGACCGCATCCGCCACCGGTCCGCCGGCGGCACCAGCGGGGGCCGGGCCGGGGTGGGCAGCGCGCCGGGGTCGGGCCGCACCAGCAGCGCGGACGCGGTGGCCTGGACCAGGCCCCTGTCGTCGCCCGCGCCCGGGCCGCCGACGTCCAGATAGACCAGGGGGCGGGCCCAGTCGACCCAGCCGACCAGTTCGGTACGGGCGCCGCCGGCGCCGACCGTGACCCGGACGCCGGCGCGTACGTCGCGCAGGTTGGTGACCCGCAGCGCGGCCACCCGGTCGGCCTCGGCGGCGGTGAGCGGGCGTGCCGTCCCGGCGTCGTCGCCGCGGCCGGGCACCCAGGTCAGCAGCCCGGCGACGAGCGTCGCGGCGGAGAGCGCGGCGGCCGCTACGAGCGCGGCGAGCGCGATCCGGCGCCGGTCCGGACCGTCCGGCGGGTCGTCGGCGCCGTCCAGTTCCGGGTCGCCGTCCGGCCGGGTGGTGAGCGGGGGACGGCGGCCGTCGAACAGGCCGGCCCGTCGGCGCCGGCCGGCCACGGTGGCGGGCCGGGTCGGTGTGCTGGTGCGGCCGCGCCGGTGGCCGCGACCCGGTTCCCGGGGTACGGCCTGGTCGCCGTCGCCCCGCGCGGAGAGCCGATGGGGGCGGCTCACGCCGCGCTGGCGGCCCGGCTCGTCGGCGGGCGGGGGCGTGCCGGTGTCGGGCTCGCGTCGCGGCCGGCGCTCGGGAGAGGTCCCCACGAGTGGAGAACGCGAGAGCGGGGTTTCGGTGACGAGCAGGGGCGCTCGCGGCGGCCGGTCAGCGCTGCGCGCGACCACCGTCGGCGCGCACGCCGGTCGTCCCGGGTGCTGCGGCCCTGGCGCCGGGGGCGACCGGCCCCGCGTGGGGCGATCACCGGCCCGGTCGGCCGCCGCGAGCGGCCTACGGTACGAGGGTAGACCGGTGAGATGAGCCACACAATGGGAATATCGAAGCCGATCAGGGACGGTCCGTGGTCGTGGCCGGAAGTGTCGGACCCCGGGCGTACGGTTGGTGTCATGGCGCTCGACATTCCCCGGCTCGACGGCCGCTTCCAGGTCGTCAGTGAGTTCCAGCCGGCCGGTGACCAGCCGGCTGCCATCGACGAGCTTGAGCGTCGCGTGCGGCGCGGCGACCGCAACACGGTGCTGCTCGGCGCGACCGGCACGGGCAAGAGCGCCACCACGGCGTGGCTGGTCGAGCGGCTCCAGCGGCCGACCCTGGTGCTCGCCCCCAACAAGACCCTCGCCGCCCAGCTCGCGAAGGAGTTCGGCGAGCTGATGCCGCACAACGCGGTCGAATACTTCGTCTCCTACTACGACTACTACCAGCCCGAGGCCTACATCCCGCAGACCGACACCTACATCGAGAAGGACTCCTCGATCAACGAGGAGGTGGAGCGGCTGCGGCACTCGGCCACGATGTCGCTGCTCACCCGGCGGGACGTCATCGTGGTCGCCACCGTCTCGGCGATCTACGGCCTGGGCACGCCGGAGGAGTACCTCGACCGGGCCGTGCGGGTCAAGGTCGGGCAGGAGCTGGACCGTGACCAGCTGCTGCGCCGGCTGGTCGACATTCAATACGCGCGCAACGACATGGCCTTCCAGCGCGGCACCTTCCGGGTCCGCGGCGACACGCTGGAGATCATCCCGGCGTACGAGGAGCTGGCGGTCCGGATCGAGCTGTTCGGTGACGAGATCGAGAAGCTCTACTACCTCAACCCGCTGACCGGTGACGTGGTCCGTGAGGTCGACAGCCTGATGATCTTCCCGGCCACGCACTACGCCGCCGGTCCGGAGCGGATGGAACGGGCGATCCGCGACATCGAGGCCGAGCTGGGCGAGCGGCTGGCCGAGCTGGAACGGCAGGGCAAGCTGCTGGAGGCCCAGCGGCTGCGCATGCGCACCACCTACGACATCGAGATGATGCGCCAGGTGGGCTTCTGCTCCGGCATCGAGAACTACTCCATGCACATCGACGGCCGGCTGCCGGGCAGCCCGCCGCACTGCCTGCTCGACTACTTCCCCGACGACTTCCTCACGGTGGTCGACGAGTCGCACGTGACCATCCCGCAGATCGGCGGCATGTACGAGGGTGACGCCTCCCGCAAGCGGATGCTCATCGACCACGGCTTCCGGCTCCCCAGCGCCGCCGACAACCGGCCGCTGCGCTTCGACGAGTTCCTGGAGCGGGTGGGCCAGATGGTCTTCCTCTCCGCCACCCCCGGCCCGTGGGAGCTGGAGCAGGCGCAGGGCGAGTTCGTCGAGCAGGTGATCCGGCCCACCGGCCTGATCGACCCCGAGGTGGTGGTCAAGCCGACCAAGGGGCAGATCGACGACCTCATGCACGAGATCAAGCTGCGTACCGAGCGGGACGAGCGGGTGCTCGTCACCACGCTCACCAAGAAGATGGCCGAGGACCTCTCCGACTACCTGCTGGAGAACGGCATCCGGGTGCGCTACCTGCACTCCGAGGTCGACACCCTGCGCCGTGTCGAGCTGCTGCGCGAGCTGCGCAAGGGCGACTACGACGTGCTGGTCGGCATCAACCTGCTCCGGGAGGGTCTCGACCTGCCCGAGGTCTCGCTCGTGGCGATCCTCGACGCCGACAAGGAGGGCTTCCTGCGCAGCGGCCGGTCGCTGATCCAGACCATCGGTCGCGCGGCCCGTAACGTCTCCGGCCAGGTCCACATGTACGCCGACAAGATCACGCCGTCGATGGCGGACGCGATCGACGAGACCAACCGGCGCCGGGCCAAGCAGATCGCGCACAACGAGGCGAACGGCATCAAGCCGGAGCCGCTGCGCAAGAAGATCCACGACATCCTCGACGACATCTACCGCGAGGCGGAGGACACCGAGAACAGCAACGTCGGCGGGGCGGTGCGGCAGTTGTCGCGGGGCAAGGCGCCGGTCAAGGAGACCCGCAGCCGCCGGGGCGCGGCGGCCACCCCGTCGCGGGAGGGGATGGCCCGGGCCGACCTGGCCAACCTCATCCAGGAGCTCAACGACCAGATGCTCGCCGCCGCGCGCGAGCTGCAGTTCGAGCTGGCCGCGCGGATCCGCGACGAGGTGGCCGACCTCAAGAAGGAGCTGCGCGGGATGGACGCCGCAGGGGTCCGGTGACCGGCGTGACGGCCGAGGCGGCGCGATGCTGACCGAGGCCGTCATCGGGCGGCCCGACCCGCGGCTGCGCCAGTGGGTGGACCGCTACCTCGGCTACCGCGAGGACGCGCCCGTCCCGCTCGTACGCCGGGAGGTGGCGGGCGCGTTCGTGGTGCTGATCCTCGGCTGGGGCGACCCCCTCGACGTGACCGACCCGCGTGCCCCCGGTGAGGGCGCGTATGCCGCCAACGCCTTCCTGGCCGGCCCGTTCGACGGCTGGTGCGCCACCCGGACGGCCGGAACCGGCACCGGGGTGCAGGTGCTGCTCACCGCCCCGGCGGCACGCCGCCTGCTCGGGCTGCCCCTGGCCGAGCTGACCAACCGGGCGGTGCCTCTCGACGCGGTGGCGGGCTGGCTGGCCCGGCTGCGCGACGAGCTGGCCGGCGAGCCGGGCTGGCCGGAGCGCTTCGCCCGGCTCGACGCCGCCCTGGCCGCACGGCTGGCGGCGACCGCGCCGCTGGACCCGCACCTGCTGGCGGCCTGGCGGCGTCTGGACGGCAGCGGGGGAGCGGTCGGCGTGACCACGCTCGCCGGGGAACTGGGCTGGTCCCGCCGTCACCTGTCGGTCCGGTTCCGGCGGGAGTTCGGCCTGCCGCCGAAGACCGTCGCCCGCCTGCTGCGCTTCGAGCGGGCGTACGCGAGCCTGGGCCGGACGCTGCTCACCGCGGAGGCCGCCGTGCCGGACGACTCCGGGTGGGCGGAGCGGGCCGCCCGGTGGGGCTACTACGACCAGTCGCACCTGATCCGGGAGTTCCGCGAGTTCGCCGGCGCCACTCCGGCCGCGCTGACCGCGCCCGGATCGCATTCGTCCAATCCGGCCTGACCGCCCCGGCGGCAGACTGACGGTCATGCGAAGCATCTATCCGGTCCTGCGGTATCCCGACGTGCGAGCCGCCGCCGACTTCCTCTGTTCCGCGTTCGGCTTCACGGTGCGCGAGGCCCACGAACTCCCCGACGGCACGATCGGCCACGCCGAGCTGGCGTACGGCGACGACCTGGTGATGCTCGGCCCGGGGCCGGCGCCGCGGTCCCGGCCCGCCGACGACGACTACCGCGTCTACGTGGCGCTCGACGACGTCGACGCGCACCACGAGCGCGCCCGGTCGGCCGGGGCGGAGATCGTCCGGGCGCCGTTCCACACCGACTACGGCTCCCGCGACTACGCGGCCCGCGACCTGGCCGGGCTGGTCTGGTCGTTCGGCACGTACCGCCCCTGAGCGCGCCGCCCGCACGGTAGCGCTGTGTGGGCGAGGTATTGCCGAGCGTGACGGTGATGCGTACGCTCCCTCCCGGGAGGCGTGCATGCCGTTGTCAGCAAGTCCTGTGGTCCGGAGGGCGAGGCTCGGCGTGGAGCTGCGCCGGCTGCGTCGTCGCGAGTCGCTCACGCTCGAACAGGTCTGCGCCCGGCTGGGCTGGGCGTCCACGTCGAAGCTGTCCCGCATCGAGCTGGGGCAGAGCCGGCCCGACCTGGCCGACGTGCTCGACCTGCTCGACGTCTACGAGGTGCCGTCACCGCAGCGCGACGAGCTGATCGTCATCGCCCGCGACGCCGCCACCGGCCGGGGCTGGTCGAAGGCGCTCGGCGAGATGGGGGAGCGCCAGCGGGCGTACGCCGAGCTGGAGGCGGGCGCGGAGCGCATCGTGGAGTACCAGTGCGTGCTGGTGCCCGGCCTGCTCCAGACCCCGGCGTACGCCCGCCTGCGCGTGTCGGCCGGTGCGGCACTCGGCGGGGAGGTGGACGTGGAGGCCGACGTGCGCGCCCGGGTGGCACGCCAGGAACTGCTGATCCGGCCGGACCCGCCGCACTACACCGCACTGTTGGACGAGCGTGTCTGCGACCCGGACGGCCTGCCCGCGGACGTGTGGCGCGACCAGATGCGGCATCTGCTCGCGCTCGCCGAACGGCCACGCGTCACCGTCCGGGTGCTGCGTTCCGCGGCGTCGAGCGGCGGCGGGCCGCACCCGCTGGCGCCGTTCTCGTACTACGCCTACCCGGATCCGGAGGACCCGCGCACGGTGCTGGTGGAGACGCTCACCACCGACCTACGGCTGGTCGCCGAGGCGGATGTGGCCCACTACGAGCGGGTCATCGAGCGGCTGCTGGCGGCGGCGCTGCCGGCGGACGCCTCCGCCGAGCTGGTGGCCCGGCGGCTCGGCGCGGCGCCGGTGCCCCGGCCGCGCGATCCGCACGAGCTGGAGTGAGCCGCACGGCCCGCCGCCGGCGAGGCGCGACCACCGGGCCCGGCGCCCCCGATGCCCGTCGGGACCGGTGGCCGCGCAGCGCGCAGGCTACGGCAGGGGTACGACAGTTCAGGCCGGAACGTCGATGAAGTGCTCGACCAGCGGCGGGCCGGCGAAGTGCGGGCCGATCAGCCCGCGCCACTGCGCGAACCGCTCGGTCTGGCGGAAGTTCACGTCGTGCGCCTCGACCGAGTCCCACTCGACGAGCAGCACGAACCGGGTGGGCGACTCCACGCCCCGGGTCATCCGCACGGAGCGGCAGCCTTCGGCGCCGGCGAGGATCGGCCGCGCCTGCGCGTAGGCGGCGGCGAACTCGTCCTCGTGTCCGGGCATGACATCGATCAGCGCGACCTCAAGAACCATGCAGGCAGCCTGCCATGCCGGCCCGCCGCCGGTACGTCCCGGGTGACGTCCCGGCGCGCCGCCCACGAGGGATGGCTAGCCTCCTAGGACGCGCCGCGCGACGTGAGCCGCAGCACGTCGAGAGATCGACGGGCGGCCCGGAGATGCGCCACCTGGGTGCGATGGTGAACAATGGCGGCCGAGGAGGGGAGTATTCCCCCGCGACGGAGTCGTCAGCACGGAAGAGCGCCGGCACCCCCGGTGGCCCGACCCGGCTCCGCCGGTCGGAACCCGGCACCCGGGCTCCGGCGGAAGAGACCTCCGACAGTCACCCCTGTCAGCGTCGACGCACCCCGGCACCAACACCGGCGTACGGTGTGCCCGACGCAGCGTGTCTGCCGGAGGATGGATTTGAACGTGTCCGCATTGGTGTGGGCGGTAACGCTGATCGCGATGATCGCGGTCCTGCTCGCCGACCTGTTCATCATCGGCCGGCGGCCGCACGAGCCGAGCGTCCGCGAGTCCAGCCTGTGGGTGGGCTTCTACGTCGGCCTGGCGCTGCTCTTCGGCGTGGTGCTCTGGCTGACCGCGGGGGGCCGCGTCGCAGGCGAGTTCTACACGGGCTGGCTCACCGAGTACAGCCTCTCGGTGGACAACCTCTTCGTCTTCGTGATCATCATGGCCCGGTTCGGGGTGCCCCGGCAGTACCAGCAGAAGGTGCTGCTCGTCGGCATCATCCTGGCGCTGATCATGCGTGGTGGTTTCATCGCGGCCGGCGCGGCGCTGATCTCCCAGTTCTCCTGGGTGTTCTACATCTTCGGCGCGTTCCTCATCTACACCGCGGTGAACCTGGCCCGGCAGGGCGAGCCGGACGAGGACGAGTTCAGCGAGAACCTGCTGATCCGGTGGAGCCGCAAGGCGCTCCCGCTGTCCCGGGACTACGACGGGGCGCGGATGACCACCCACGAGCACGGGCGGCGCCTGTTCACCCCGATGCTGATCGTGATGATCGCGATCGGCACCACCGACCTGATCTTCGCGCTGGACTCGATCCCGGCGATCTTCGGCATCACCCAGGAGCCGTACCTGGTCTTCACCGCCAACGTGTTCGCGCTGATGGGACTGCGGCAGCTCTACTTCCTGCTCGGCGGCCTGCTGGACCGGCTCATCTACCTCAGCTACGGCCTGGCGGTGGTGCTCGGCTTCATCGGCGTGAAGCTGGTGCTGGAGGCGCTGGCCGAGAACAACCTGCCGTTCATCAACGGCGGCGAGCACGTGGCGTGGGCCCCGCACATCCCGATCTGGCTCTCGCTCACTGTCATCCTCGGCACCCTGGCCGTGGCCACCGCTGCCAGCCTGGCGAAGTCGTCCCGGGACCGGCGCCGGGAACTGGCCCAGGCCCGCCGCTGACCCACCCGTACCGTAGGGGCGCTCCCATCCCCGGGGGGCGCCCCGCGGCGTGTCAGGGGTCAGACGCGGTAGGCGCCGACGAGGGTGGCGGTCCGGTCGGCCGGCAGTTCCTCCTCGACCACCCGGCGGGTCAGATAGCAGGCGTGCAGCATCCGGCGCCGGCCGCCGCGCGGCTCGGCCGACACGATCCCGACGTGGTGGATGCGCCGGCCGGGCCGGGCGAAGAAGTAGAGGTCGCCGGGGCGTTCGGCGTCCAGCGGCACCCGCGAGGTCGCCGCCGCCTGGTCGTCGGCGTCGCGCGGCAGCGTGATCCCGTACCGCCGCCAGGCCAGGTGCACCAGCCCGGAGCAGTCGATGCCGTCGGTGGACATGCCGCCCCAGACGTAGACCAGGTCGCGCAGCCGTTCGGCGACCGCGAGCACCTTCTCGGCCTCGGGACGCTCGGCGGGCAGCGGCACCAGGTCGTCCTCCGTGGCCCAGAGCGGGTCGGCCCGCCCGGGTACGCGGACCGGGCGTCTGCCGTCCACCGGCGGGCCGGCCGGGGTGAGCCGGGTGCCGAGGACCACGCCGGTGAGCGCCGCGTCGCCGTCCGGCTCGGCGCGCAACGCGGTGTGGGCGACGTCGACAGTCAGCGGGGCGTCGGCGGCCGAGCCGGAACCGGCCGGACCAGAACCGGCCGGACCAGCACCGACCGGTGCCGGTGCGGGCGAAGCGGGTCCGGACAGAGCGGGGCCGGCCGGGTCGAGGTCGGTCGGATCAGGGGAGGGCGGGTCGGCGTCGGCCGGATCGGCCAGGTGGGCGGCCCGCAGCCACCCCGGGTAGCCGTCGGCGCCGAGCTTCGCCGCGGGCTGGCCCAGCGCCACCACCCGCACCCAGCCGTCCGGCCGGGTCTCGGTGACGCGCACCGGCTCGCCGAGCAGCAGCTGGGTCAGGACGCAGTCGCCGACGAGCTGGTCGCGGTCCATGCCCGCGATCCAGGCGGCCACGTCGGGGGAGCCGGCGAGGGCGGGGCAGTCGATCGGACGTACCGCCTCGGGCGCGGTCCAGAGGGTCGCCACCGGTACCCGTACGACGGCCCGGCGGCCGGGCTGAGGCGCCACGCGTACCCCTCTCTGCGGTGGTCGTCGGGGCGACCATATGAAAAATTCTGACGTTGCTCAAGCATGTGTCTGAATTTTAGCTTCACGCAGTCCGGTGACTCCCAGGCCCGGCGCGTCCGGCAGCAGCACGCTCGCGCCCTCGTACCGGATGCCGCCGCTGACCGGCGACCAGGCCAGCCACCAGGCGGCGTCGAGGTCCGACACGGCAGTGGTGCCGTAGGCGGCGACCAGGCTGGCCGCGGCGCCGACCCCCACCGGGCCCTCCATCATCGAGCCGACGATGGTGCCCATGCCGTGCGCGGCGGCCAGGTCGAGCAGCGTGCGGGCCGGTTGCAGGCCGCCGCACTTGGCCAGCTTCACGTTGACCATGTCGGCGGCCCGCCGCCGGATCACCTCGACCAGGTCGCGCACGTCGAAGACCGACTCGTCGGCCAGGATCGGCAGGTCCACCCGGTCGCTGACCCAGGCCAGCCCGTCCAGGTCGCGGCGGTGCACCGGCTGCTCGACCAGCTCCACGTCGAGCCCCGCGTCCTCGATCGCGCGGATCACCCGCACCGCCTCCCGGGGCGTCCAGCCCTGGTTGGCGTCCAGCCGGATCCGTACGTCCGGGCCGACCGCGGCGCGCACCGCGCGGACCCGGTCCAGGTCGCCGCGGGCGTCCGTGCCGACCTTGAGCTTGAGCACCGTGAACCCCTCGGCGCCGCGCCGCGCCGCCGTCGCGGCCAGGTCGACCGCGTCACCGGCGGCCAGCGTGACGTCGGTCGGCACGCGCAGCGCCGTGCCACCGAGCAGACGCACCAGGGGTACGCCGAGCCGCCGCGCGGCCAGGTCGTGCAGCGCCACGTCGAGCGCCGCCTTCGCCGACTCGTTGCCCACCACGGCGCGGTGCACCAGGGCACAGGCGGCCTGGAGGTCGTCGGCGTCGCGGCCGATCAGCAGCGGCGCGAGCAGTTCGCGTACGCACGCCTCGGCGCCCGCCACCGACGCGCCGGTGACCTGCCAGACCTGCGGCGCCTCCCCGAAGCCGGACCGGCCGTCGCCGTCGACCACCTCCACGACCAGGGTGTCCACGGTGGTGGTGCGGCGCAGCGCGGTGACGAACGGGGTGTGTAAGGGGGCCGACAGACGGTGGGTGCGTACCGCGGCGATCGTCATGTGGGGCACCCTATAGCCAACTGGCGGCGAGCAGGGGAGGGCCGATGGCCGGGCGGGAATGGGAGCTGGTGGGCGCGCCGAACGCGCGTGACCTGGGTGGACTGCCGACGACCGACGGGCGGCGGGTACGGGCGGGGCGGCTCATCCGCACGCCCGCGCTGGGCCGGCTCACCGACGAGGACCTGCCGGTGCTGGGCAAGCTGGGACCGGCGTGCGTGGTGGACCTGCGTGACGTCCACGAGCAGGCGGTGGCCCCGCCGGACCGGCTGGTCGGGGAGCCCCGCACCGTGCACCTGCCGGTCTACGACGCGGCGCACCCGGTGTTCACGTACGTCTCGGCGGTGTTGCAGGGCCACGACCTGGACGCGTACGCGGCGCTGGCCCGCGAGGGCATGCCGGGGGCGATGACGGCGATCTACCGCTGGTTCGTCACCGGGGAGTCGGCGCGGGCCGGGTTCGGTGCGGCGGTGCGGCTGGCCGCCGAAGGCGCGAACCTGCCGCTGCTGTTCCACTGCTCGGCCGGCAAGGACCGCACCGGCTGGCTGTCGGTGGTGCTGCTGACCGCGCTGGGCGTGGAGGATGAGGCGATCCGCGCCGACTACCTGGTGCACAACGAGCTGACCGAGAGCCTGCGCGAGGTGCTGCTGTCAGCGATGATCCAGCGCCGGCCGGACCTGGACCCGGCGGTGGCCCGGCCGCTGCTGGAGGTGCGCCCGGAATACCTGGACGCCGCCTACGACGAGGTGCGCCGCGCGCACGGCTCGTTCGACGCGTACCTGCGGGACGGTCTGGGGGTGACCGACGCGGACCGCGCCGCGCTGCGCGAGCGGCTGCTGGAGTAGCCGGGTCAGCCGGCCAGGTCGTGCCGGGCGGCCCAGACCCGCTCGGAGACGTGCGCGATCAGCCGGCACGCGTCGTCGGAGACCTCGTCGCCGTCCGCGCCGCCGTCGGCCAGGTCGGTGGTGGTGCAGACGACGATCGTGTACGGCGGCGCGTCGTCCGGGAACACCACTCCCGCGCCGTGGCGTACGCCGCGTACCCAGCCGTTCTTGTGCGCGATCCGGGTGCCGTCGGGCAGCCCGGCGGCCAGGTCCTCGCGGTGTTCCTGCGCGACGAGCACGTCGAGCATGGCGGCGCAGCCGGCCGGCGAGGCGAGCCGGCCGGGCCGGGTCGCGCCGAGCGCCAGCTCACCGAGCACGGCGGCCAGGTCGGCGGCGGTGACCAGGTTGTCGATGCCGGAGTCGCGGGCGGCGAAGTCCTCGATGCCGCGACCGGTGACGCTGTGCCGCGCCCCGGCGAGCGCCCACGCCTGCGCCACCGCGGGCAGCCCCACCTGGCCGATGCAGATGTTCGTGGCGAGGTTGCTGGACCGGATGATCATCCGTTCGGCGAGCCAGCGCAGCGGCGCCGCGCCGCCGACGCGGTCCCAGACCGCCTCGTCGTTGTCGTAGTCGCGGTCGTTGGCGAACCGGGGCACGCCCGGCAGCGCGGAGTCGAACGAGTTGCGCACCGGCACCGGCGCGTCCAGGTCGAGCCGGCCGGCCTCGGCGGCGCGGAACAGCGCCACCAGCACGGCGAGCTTCATCGTGCTCGCCGCGTAGTGGGTGGCGTCGGCCCGCCGCGTCCACGTGGGCCGCGCGCCGGGGCGGCCCACGTACGCGGAGACGGTGCCGGGCACCCGGTCCAGGTGCGCGTCGAGGTCCTCCCAGATCATGTGCGCACCGTAGCCGATCTTCGGGGCGTACGCGGGGCAGCGGCGACCACGGGGGCGGGGCTAGCGTGCGGAGATGACGACCCCGCTGTACGACGACATCGCCGACTGGTACGAGGAGTACGCCAGCGAGACCTCGTCGGTCTACATGGACCGGGTCCGGTCGGTGCTGGCCGACCTGCTCGGTGACGGCCCGGGCCGGTGCGTGGACCTGTGCTGCGGCACCGGGGCGCACGCGGCCGAGCTGCGGCGTCTCGGGTGGACACCGGTGGGAGTGGACCTGTCCGGCGGGCAGCTACGCCACGCCCGCGCCCGGCTGCCGGTGGCCCGCGCCGACGCGACCGCGTTGCCGCTCGCCACCGGCGCCGTACCGGCGGTGGTCTGCGTGCTCGCGCACACCGACATGCCGGACTATCCGGCGGCGGTCGCCGAGGCGGCGCGGGTGCTGGCGCCCGGCGGCCGGCTGCTGCACGTCGGGGTGCACCCGTGCTTCGTGGGCGCGTTCGCCGACCGGTCCGAGCCGGAGCGGATCGTGATCGACGGCGGGTACGCCTCGCGGGACCGCACGGTCCGCTCGTGGAACGCGACCGGCGTCCGGGCGCGGGTGGGCGCGTGGCACCTGCCCCTGGCCGGCCTGCTGGACGCCGTGGCGGCCGCCGGCCTGCGGCTGACCCGGGTGGTCGAGTCCGGCTCCGGCCCGATCCCCGACGTCCTGGCCCTGGAGGCCACCAAACCCCACTGACCCCACCCCCCCGCCGCACCGCCGCCTCGCGCCCACCCCGTCGATGGGGACGGTGGGGACGGGGGGGGAGCCCGGTCCGCCTAGGGCGGGCCGGGCTCCGGGTGGGGCTGGTGAGCTGGTGGGTCAGCCGGCGTGCTTGCGGCGGGCGGCCATCCGGCCGCGCTGGGTCTGGTCCAGCACCACCTTGCGGATGCGCACCGCGGCCGGGGTGACCTCGACGCACTCGTCCTCGCGGCAGAACTCCAGCGCCTGCTCCAGGGACAGCTTGCGCGGCGGGATCAGCTTCTCGGTCTCGTCGGCCGTCGACGAGCGCATGTTGGTGAGCTTCTTCTCCTTGGTGATGTTGACGTCCATGTCGTCGGAGCGGGAGTTCTCGCCGACGATCATGCCCTCGTACACCTCGGTGCCCGGCTCGACGAAGAGCTGGCCGCGCTCCTGGAGGTTGGTCATCGCGAACGCGGTGACCGCCCCGGCCCGGTCGGCGACCAGCGACCCGTTGTTGCGGGTGCGCAGCTCGCCGAACCACGGCTCGTACGACTCGAAGACGTGGTGCAGGATGCCGGTGCCGCGGGTCTCGGTGAGGAACTCGGTCCGGAAGCCGATCAGGCCGCGCGCCGGGACCAGCCACTCCATCCGGATCCAGCCGGTGCCGTGGTTGACCAGCTGCTCCATCCGGCCCTTGCGGGTGGCCAGGAGCTGGGTGATCGCACCCAGGTACTCCTCCGGGGAGTCGATGGTCAGCCGCTCGACCGGCTCGCAGGTCTTGCCGTCGATCTCCTTGGTGACGACCTGCGGCTTGCCGACGGTCAGCTCGAAGGACTCGCGGCGCATCTGCTCGACCAGGATCGCCAGGGCCAGCTCGCCGCGGCCCTGCACCTCCCAGGCGTCCGGCCGCTCGGTGGGCAGCACCCGCAGCGACACGTTGCCGATCAGCTCCTTGTCGAGCCGGTCCTTGACCATCCGGGCGGTGACCTTGGCGCCCTTGACCCGGCCGACGAGCGGCGAGGTGTTGGTGCCGATGGTCATCGAGATGGCCGGCTCGTCCACGGTGATCAGCGGCAGCGGCACCGGGTTCTCGGCGTCGGCGAGCGTCTCACCGATCATGATCTCCGGGATGCCGGCGACGGCGATGATGTCGCCCGGCCCGGCGGACTCGGCCGGCTTGCGCTCCAGGCCCTCGGTCATCAGCAGCTCGGAGATGCGTACCCGCTGGGTGCTGCCGTCGGTGCGGCACCAGGCCACGGTCTGGCCCTTGCTGATCGTGCCCTGGCGGACCCGGCACAGCGCGAGCCGGCCCAGGAACGGCGAGGCGTCGAGGTTGGTGACGTGCGCCTGCAGCGGCGCGCCCTCGTCGTACGCGGGCGCGGGGATGGTGTCCAGCAGGGTGCGGAACAGCGGCTCCAGGCTGCTGCTGTCGTCCGGGACCGCGCCGTCGGCGGGCTGGGTCAGCGAGGCGATGCCGTCGCGGGCGCAGGCGTAGACGATCGGGAAGTCGATCTGCTCCTCGTCGGCGTCCAGGTCGAGGAACAGCTCGTAGGTGTCGTCCACGACCTCCTTGATCCGGGCGTCCGGACGGTCCACCTTGTTGATCACCAGGATGATCGGCAGCCGGGCGCGCAGCGCCTTGCGGAGCACGAACCGGGTCTGCGGGAGCGGACCCTCGCTGGCGTCGACGAGCAGCACGACACCGTCGACCATGGTCAGGCCGCGCTCGACCTCGCCGCCGAAGTCGGCGTGACCGGGGGTGTCGATGATGTTGATGGTGACGGCCTCCGAGCCGTCCGCCGGCAGGTACCGCACGCCGGTGTTCTTGGCGAGGATGGTGATGCCCTTCTCGCGCTCGAGGTCCATCGAGTCCATGACCCGCTCGGTGGTCTCACCACGGGCGCCGTAGGCGCCGGCCTGCCGCAACATGGCGTCGACCAGGGTCGTCTTGCCGTGGTCGACGTGGGCGATGATGGCGACGTTGCGGAGGTCGGTGCGTAGCTGCATACCCTCCATACTCCTGTCTGCGGTTGCCGGGGCACGCCTCGGGGTCACCCCGAGACAACCCGGATCTGCGTCGAAAGTGCTGTGCCGACCGTTCCAGCGACTGGCATGCTGACACCCGTGCGGGGTGTCCGATGCCTGACCTGCTGAGCTGGCTGCAGGAGCTGCCGCCCCTGCTGATCTACGTGGCCGCCGCGGCGATCGTCGCGGCGGAGACCGCGGTGATCGTCGGGCTGCTGATGCCCGGCGAGGCGACCCTGCTTCTGGTCGGCTTCCTAGCGTACGCGGGGACGCTGCGCCTCGCGCCCGTGCTGGTGGCCATGACCGCCGCCGCCGTGATCGGAGACACACTCGCGTGGCGGGCGGGCCGCCGGTACGGCCCCCGTCTGCGCGCCTCGGGCGTGGGTGCCCGGATCGGCGCGCACCGGTGGCGGCGCGCCGACTCGCTGCTGGAGCGCCTCGGCGGCCGGGGCGTCCTCGCGGCCCGCTGGATCGCGTTCGCCCGCACCCTGGCGCCCCGGCTGGCCGGGTCGGCCGGGATGCCGTACCGGCGGTTCGCGCCGTGGAACCTCGCCGGGGTCGCGAGCTGGGTCGGCGCCTCGGTGCTGGCCGGCTACCTGGCCGGTGAGTCGTACGAGCGGGTGTCGAAGCTGCTCGGCCGGGCCACCGGCGCGGTGCTGGCCCTGCTGCTGTGCCTGCTCGCCGTGGTCCTCGCTGGCCGCTGGCTGGGGCGCAACCCGGACCCGGTACGCGCGCTCACGGCGCGGGCCGCCGCGTTGCCGCCGCTGCGCTGGGTGCGGGCCCGGTACGGGGTGCTGTTCTTCCTGGTCGCCATGCGGGTCGGCCCGGCGTGGACGCTGCTGATCAACCTGGCGCTGGGGCTGGCGCTGCTGTTCGTCGCCGGGCTGGCCGTGGCGGTCCTGCTGGAGGCGGTGGTCGCGCACAGCGGGCTGGGTGTCCTCGACGGGCTGGTCGCCGACTGGTTCGCCGCCCGGCGTACCCCCGGGGTGGTCGACACGGCGCTGCTGGCGGTGTCGGTACTGCGCGGCTGGGTGCTGATCGCCGCGGTCGCCCTGGTCGCCGCGGTGGTGGCGCGGCGGGGCCGGTCGTGGCGGGCCGACCCGCTCGGGGTGCTGGGTACTGTCGGCGCCGCCGTGCCGCTGGTCCTGCTCGTCGTCGTCGCGGACCTGACCGGCCCGGGTGGCCCGGACCGCCCCGGTGACCTGTTCCCGACCCAGAACGCGGTGGTGACCGCGAGCTTCGGCACGCTCGCCTGGCTGCTGTCGCGGGGGGCCCGCTGGCCGGTGGGCGCGGCGGTGTGGACGGCCGCGTCGGCGGGGGTGGTCACTGTCACCGGCGCGCGGCTCTACCTGGGCTTCAGTACGGCGAGCGGCACCGTCACGGCGGTGCTGCTGGGCCTCGCGTGGACGACCGTCTTCGTGGTGGCGTGGGCGACCCGGGACCGGCTGGCCGACCGGGACGAGCGACCGGCCGGCGCGGACCGCGGCGAACGGCCGGCCGACGCGGTGGCGGGGGAGTCGCCGCCCCGGCCCCGGCGCCGCCGGTCCGCGTCGCGGGTACCCCCCGGACCCGTCGATCCTTGCTAGGGTGCGCCGACGGGGGACTACGGGGAGGTCCGATGCGGCGAGGACTCGGCCGGTGGGCCGTGACAGTGGTGGCGCTGCTCGCGGCGGCCACGCTGACGGCGTGCGGCGAGGAGGAACGGCCGGTCCGGGAGGTCGCTGCGGACCTGCCCACGGCGGCCCCGGCGGAGCAACCGCAGGAGGCGCCCGCCGACGCGCCGAGCGAGGAGCCGCCGGCGGTCGCGGCGATGGGCGGCCGGCCCAGCCCGAGCGCGTCGGCGAAACCGAAGCCGCGGGCGAAGCCGTCGCGCACGACCACGGCGCCGCTGGCCCGGCCGAAGCCGCCGACCGAGACCCAGGTGCCACCGGCGCCGCCGAAGCCGGTGGACGACGGCTGCAAGCCGAGCTATCGGGGCACCAAGGCCAGCCAGAGTCAGGTGAAGGCGGCGCTCGCCGACGCGGCGGCGCGGACGTACTGGCCGACGTCGGCGCCGGACATCCGCATCCCGTCGGCGCTGCTGAAGGCCACCGCCTGGCAGGAGAGCGGGTGGCAGTCCAACATCATCGCCTGTGACGGCGGGGTCGGGCTGATGCAGGTCATGCCGGCCACGGCGGAGTGGATGAACCAGCGCTTCGGCCAGTCGTACGACATCGACGCCTACCGGGACAACGCCTATCTGGGCGGCACCTACCTGGCCTGGCTGACCAAGTACATCGGCGACATGTACTTCGAGTCCGACTACCGGCTCGACGCCTCGCTGTGCACCGCCGAGCTGAACTCCTGCCTGCTCAACGCCGTGATCGCGGCCTACAACTACGGGCACGGCGCGGTCGCGCGGGAGGATCAGCCGCTGACCATCCCCAACCCGCAGTACGTGCGCAACGTGCGGGCGCTGATGACCGAGTGCGAGTGCCTGAGCTTCTGAGCGACCGGACGAACGGGCGGGGGCCGGCGTACGCGCCGGCCCCCGCCCGTGTCGTCAGTCCCGTGCGGTGACCGGCTCGGCCGGCGTCGCGGCGGGCGCGTCGGCGTCCCGGGTGATCCGCCCGGGCCACCAGAACCGGTCGCCGAGCAGGAACGCCAGCGCCGGCACCAGGACGGTACGGACCAGCAGCGTGTCCAGCAGCACGCCGATGCAGACGATGATGCCGATCTGGGTGAGCGTGATCAGCGGCAGCACGCCGAGCACCGCGAACACCGCGGCCAGCAGGATGCCGGCGCTGGTGATCACGCCGCCGGTGACCCGCAGCGCCGACAGCATGCCGTCGCGGGTGCCGGTGCGGCGCGCGTCCTCCCGGGCCCGGGTGACCAGGAAGATGTTGTAGTCGACGCCGAGCGCCACCAGGAACACGAACGCGAGCAGCAGTACCCCGCTGTCCAGCGCCGGGAAGTCCAGCACGTGGTCGAAGAGCAACCAGGCCGCGCCGAGGCTGGCGAAGAACGAGCCGATGACTGTGAGCACCAGCAGCAGCGGCGCCAGGAGCCCGCGCAGCAGCAGCACCAGCACCGCGCCGACCAGCAGCAGGATGAGCGGCAGGATCAGCTGGAGGTCCTTGGTGTTGGCCTCGTTCGAGTCGTAGGTGGCGGCGACCGAGCCACCGACCAGGGCACCGTCGGGGGCGTCCGCGCCCTCCACGGCGGGCGGTGCCGAGTCCGGTACGGCGGACACGGCGTCGCGCAGCGCCACCACGGCCCGGTCGGAGGCGGCGCTGCCCGGCTCGGCGGTGAGCACCACGTCGATCTGGGCGACCCGGTCCCCGGCGGCGCCGGGCCGCGCCGAGGCGACCTCGTCGACGCCGCTCGCCGCGGCGAGGACCGCCTGGGCGGCCTGCGGGGTGGTGAGCACCGCGACCGGCTGGGTGCTGCCGGCCGGGAACGCCCGGGCGAGCGTCTCGGCTCCGGCGACCGCCTCGGGCTTCTCGCTGAACTGCTCGGTCTCGGACAGCCCGGTGCGGATGCCCAGGCCGCCGAGGGCGAGGCCGGCGAGCAGCAGGACTGCGAGCGCGGCGACCGGCAGCGGCCGGCGGACCACCAGCTCGCCGAGGCGGCCCCAGATCCGGCCCTCGCGGGCGGCGCTGCCGACGCGGGGGACGAACGGCCAGAACAGGCCCCGGCCGAACAGCAGCAGCGCGGCGGGGAGCACGAACAGGGCGGAGAGCATGGCGAGGATCACACCGGTGGCGCAGGCCAGGGCGAGCGCCCGGTTGGTCTCCTGCTCGGACAGCAGCAGCGTGAGCACGCCGAGGACGACGGTGCTGCCGCTGGCCAGGATCGGCTCGGCGGTGCGGCGCAGCGCCGACCGCATGGCGGCGAACCGGTCCTCCTCGCGGCGCAGTTCCTCCCGGTAGCGGGCGATGAGCAGCAGCGCGTAGTTGGTGGCGGCGCCGAACACCAGCACGCTGGCGATGCCCGTCACCTGCCCGCTGGGCAGGTAGATGCCGAAGGCGGGGACGAGGGACTCCACCACGCGCAGCGTGATCTGCTCGGTGGCGCCCACCACCAGCAGCGGCACCAGCCACAGGAACGGGCTGCGGTAGGTGACGAGCAGCAGCACCGCCACCACGGCGGCGGTGACCAGCAGCAGGGTGGTGTCCGCGCCCTGGAACACCTTGCCCAGGTCGGCGGTGAACGCGGGCCCGCCGGTGACCTCGACGGTCAGCTCGCCGGGCAGGTCACCGACGGCCTCGCGGAGCTTCTCCACCTCGTCGACCACCGCCGACGGGCCGCCCTCGGTGGACAGCGGCACCGCGACCAGCGCCACAGTGCCGTCCGGGGAGACCTGGGCGGGGGAGACCCGCCCGCTGGCGGCGAGCGAGCTCAACTCGCCGCCGAGGCCGTCGAGCACGCTGCGGTCGGCCCCGCTCAACGGGGCCCGGTCGGCGCGGCTGACCACCACCAGGGCGGTCTGGGCGTCCTTGGAGGGCAACTGCTCCTGGAGCCGCTCGACCTGCGTCGACTGCCACTCCACGGACAGGCCGGTGTCGGAGACGGGCGCCGGATTGTCCGGCTTCGGTAGCCCGAAGGCGACCACGCCGACGACGAGTGCGGCGGCCAGCGTGAGCCAGGCGGCCAGCCGGCCCCGGACGACGCGGGTGAACAGAGACATCTGATGCCCTCACATATTGGTCGCGGGGGATTCTCTCTTAACGAGTATCTTGATGAGCGAGATTATCCGCGGTGGTTCTATGCTGCAACCGGAACTGTTCGACAGGGGGTGGCGGCAAGCGGTGGCGGCGCACAGGATGTACCGGCGACGTGACGACCCACGCGGGCGCATGGTGGCCGACATCACCAACGACCTGCGTCGTTACTCGGTCGACGCGCAGCACATCGGGCACGCGTTCGCCGGGCTGCACGGGCTCAACGCCACCGACCTGTACGCCCTGATCGCGGTCATGGAGGCCGAGCTGGTGGGCGACCCGATCACCCCCGGCCGGCTCGGCGAGGCGCTCAACCTCTCCTCCGGCTCGGTGACCGCGCTGGTCGACCGGCTGGAACGCGGCGGCCACATCCGGCGCGACCGGGACACCGCCGACCGTCGCAAGATCCTCCTGCACTACGCCGACCGCGGCGCGACGCTGGCGCAGAGCTTCTTCGGGCCGCTGGGTCGCCGTACCGACGAGGTGATGGACCGCTTCAGTGACGACGAGCTGGCCGTGGTGCACCGGTTCATGGCCGAGATGGTGCACTCCATGCGTACCCACCGGGACGAGATCCGCGCGGCTCCCCGTCGCGGCGACGCCTCCGGCCCGGCCGACTGATCATGCGGCTGGTCACCCGGGCCGCCACCGCGGCGCTGCGACTGCCCGCCGCCCGCACCGGGCGGGTCGCCGTCACCCGGGACATCCCGGTCCGAGTACGCGACGGGGTGACGCTGCGCACCGACCACTACGCGCCCGGTCTGCCCGCCGCGCCGTGCGTGCTGATCCGCACCCCGTACGGGCGGGGCGGGCCGATCCGGCTGCTGGGTCGCCTGATCGCCGAGCGGGGTTTCCACGTGGTGATCCAGTCGTGCCGCGGCACGTTCGGCTCCGGCGGCGAGTTCGCACCGCTCGTGCACGAGCGCGACGACGGCCTGGACACGCTGGACTGGCTGCGCCGCCAGCGGTGGTGGACCGGCGCGTTCGGCATGTTCGGCGCCAGCTACCAGGGCTTCGTGCAGTGGGCGCTCGCCGCCGAGGCGGGCGACGAACTGCGCGCGATGGTCGCCGTGGTGACCGCGTCGGCCACCCGCGACTCCACGTACGCGGGGGAGTCGTTCGCGCTGGACACGGTGCTCACCTGGGCCGAGCTGCTCCAGGCGCAGACGGTGCCCTGGCTGGCCCGGCAGTGGGAGCTCAAGCGCGGCCAGCCCCGGCTCGCCCGCGCCCTGGCGCACCTGCCGCTGGCCGAGGCGGACCGGGTCGCCACCGGCGTGACGGTGCCGTTCTTCCAGGAGTGGCTGCGTCACCACACGCCTGACGCCGACTACTGGCGTACCCGGGTCTTCGGCGACCGGATCACCGAGGTCCGGGCCCCGGTGGCGATGGTCAGCGGCTGGCAGGACATCTTCCTGCCGGCCCAGCTCGACGACTACGCCCGTCTGCGGGCCGCCGGGACGCGGACCCGCCTGGTCGTCGGGCCGTGGACGCACGGCAGCCCGGGGCTGCTCCTGGCGTCGCTGCGGGAGGGCCTGGACTGGCTCGACACCCACCTGGCCGGGCGACCCGGGCCGGAACGCGCGCCGGTACGGGTGCACGTCGGCGGCGACGGCGGCGGCTGGCGCGACCTGCCGGACTGGCCGCCACCGGCCACACCCGCGCGATGGCACCTGCGATCCGCCGGCGGGCTGGCCCCGGAACCGCAGGAGCACGGCGCACCGGACCGGATCTGGTACGACCCGGCCGACCCCACCCCGTCGCTCGGTGGCCCGCTGCTGGTGGCCCAGCGGGCCGGCGCGGTGGACAACCGGCCGGTCGAGGCGCGCCCGGACGTGCTCACCTACACCAGCGAGGCGCTGCGCGACCCGGTCGAGGTGGCCGGGCCGGTACGCGCCGAGATCCACCTGCGCAGCGAACTGTCGTACCTGGACGTGTTCGTGCGTCTGTGCGACGTGGACCGGCGCGGGCGCTCCTGGAACGTCTGCGACGGCCTGGTCCGCGTCGAGCCCGGGCGGTTCCCGCGCGATCCGTCCGGAGTGGTCACCGTGCCGGTGACGCTCTGGCCGACGGCGTACCGCTTCGCGTCCGGGCACCGGCTGCGGGTGCAGGTCTCCGGTGGCGCCCACCCCCGCTACGCGCGCAACCCCGGCACCGGTGAGCCGCTCGGCACCGCTGTGACCCTCCGTGCTGGCTGGCGGGAGATCCTCCACGATCGTGAGCATCCCTCGGCGTTGGTGCTGCCGCTCGTGCCGACACCGTCCACAGCGGGCTGATAGTTCAAAAAAGCGCCCCTGAGCTGGGCACTTCTGCCTAACCGTGGTTAAGCTCGGAGCAAGTGCCCGGTGCCGTGCAGTTATCCGGCGGGGCGCGTCCGCGGATCGCATGTCATCACGCGGTGTGATTGTCGTGCCCTCGCCGGTCATCGATCGGAAGGGGAGCTGCCATGACGTCGGCCCCGGCGAACCTGCTGGCCGTCCGGAACCTGTTACTCACCTATCTCAACGTCGACAAGAACGCCGTACGCGCCGACGACCTGGAACCGGCGGAGGTCGGCATCGTCGGCGACGTGAACCACCGTGGCGGCTACCACTGCGGCTCCGACCGGGTCGTCACGAACGACTACTCGGTGGTGGAGTCCAGCCGGGACCGGTCCGGGCTCACGTTGTACGCGTCAGCGCTGGACGTCGGCACGTTCTCGGTCCGCTCCGGCGGCGGCACGCACAACCTGCGGACCTTCTCCGCCTGGATGGTGGCGCAGTGCGCCGCGAACGCGGCCGACACCCGGGACATCCGGGAGATCATCTACTCCCCGGACGGGCGGACGGTGCGCCGCTGGGACCGGCTGGGACGGCGGACCGGCGGCGACAGCAGCCACCTGTTCCACACCCACTTCAGCTTCTTCCGCGACTCCACAAAGGCGGGGCGGGACCAGACCCCGCTGTTCCGCCGCTACCTCACCGCGATCGGGATGATCGCCGTCGTGAAACCGGAGGACGACATGGAACAGACCGACAAGCTCATCGGGAACACCGGCTCGAAGAGCCGTACGGTCGGCGACGTCCTGGCCGACCTGCAGAACCTGCGCAACTGGCTCATCTCGCCGGCGAACACCACCGGGCTGGTCAACCCGCCCATGGCGAACTCGCCGTTGCAGCAGATGCTGGCGATGCTGCGCGCCTGGCCGGCACTCGTGGCGCAGGTGAACGAATTGTCCGGCAAGGACTTCACCGACGAGCAGCAGATCGTCTCCGGGGTGCTGGCCGGGCTGCCGCCGGAGAAGATCGCCGAGGCCATCCCGCCGCAGATCGCCCGGGACGTGGCCGACGAACTGTCCCGCCGGCTGACCGCCTGACCGTCCGGCGCCGCGACCGTCGTGTCGCGGCGCCCCGGTCCGGCTCATTCGGCAAGAGATATTGCGCAACAACTCTTGCGAATGTCAGACTCGCCGGATGGAACAGCCCACCGTCCGGCAGGTCACCGACTCGCGGGTGCTCGCCGCGCTCGCCCACCCACTGCGCCGCCGGCTCATGGACGTGCTCAAGGTGTACGGCCCGTGCACAGTCGGCATGCTCGCCGAGCACACCGGCCAGGCGCCGGCGAACGTGAGCCACCACCTCAAGGTGCTCGCCGCCGCGGACCTGCTGGTCGAGGCGCCCGAGCTGGCCCGCGACCGCCGGGAACGCTGGTGGCGGCTGCGCGACCGGGGGGTGCGCTGGTCCAACAGCGACTTCGACGACGACCCGGCGGCCCGGGTGGTGGCCGACGCGGCCAGCTCACTCAACCTGGAGCGGCACGCCGAGCTGGTCCGCGCCTGGCAGGCGGCGCCCGACGAGGCGCACGCCGCGTGGGGCGAAGGGCCGTTCAGCACCGACAAGTGGCTGCACCTGACCCCGGACGAGCTGGCCGAACTCAGCCGCGAGGTGATCGAGCTGCTGGCCCGGTGGGCCGACCGGACGGTGCCCGACGACGGGAAGCGCCGCGAACCGGTCTTCGTGTTCGCCCACGGCGTCCCGGGCCGGCCGTGACCGCCACCGCGCGGACGTCCGGCCCGGTCGACGCGCCGCCCGGCGGTTTGTTCCGGCACCGCGACTTCCGGCTGCTCTGGACCGCCCACACGGTCAGCGCCGTGGGCAACAACATGACCGTCGTGGCGCTGCCGCTGGTCGCGGTCGCGGTGCTCGACGCGACCACGTTCCAGGTGGCGGTGCTCACCGCGGCGGCGTGGCTGCCGTGGCTGCTCGCCGGGCTGCCGGTCGGCGCGTGGGTCGACCGCGTCCGCCGCCGGCCCGTGATGATCGCCGCCGACCTGGTCGCCGCCGCGCTGTTCGCGAGCGTGCCGGTGGCCGCCCTGCTCGGCCTGCTCACCGTCGGCCACCTGCTGGTCGTGGCGCTGGGCGCCGGACTGGCCCGGGTCTTCTTCGAGACCGCCGACCAGGTCCACCTGCCCACGCTGCTGCGTCCCGGGCAGGTGCCCGAGGCCAACGCCCGCCTGCACGCCACCCAGACCGCGAGCTACCTGGTCGGGCCCGGGCTGGCCGGGCTGGTCGCCCAGCTCGTCGGCGCGGTGGCCGCGGTGGCGCTGGACGCGCTGAGCTTCCTGCTCTCCGCGCTGTGCCTGCGCCGCATCCGCGCGGCCGAACCCCGGCCGCACCGTCCCGCCGGGACGACGTCGCTGCGCCGCGAGGTCGCCGCCGGGCTGCGGTTCGTCGTCCGCGACCCGTACCTGCGGGTGCTGACGGTCTTCGGGGCGGCCAGCAACATCGGGCTCACCGGCTACCAGGCCGTGCTCGTGGTGTTCCTGGTCCGCTCGGCCGAGCTGCCCGCCGGGCTGGTCGGCCTCCTGATCGGACTCGCCAGCCTCGGCGGCGTGATCGGCGCCGCGCTGGCCGCGCGCCTGTCCCGGCGGCTCGGCAGCGCCCGGACGCTGCTGGTCGCCGGTGCCCTCACCGGCCCGCCCGCGCTGCTGATCCCGCTCGCCGGGCCCGGCGCGCGCACCGGCTGGCTGGTGCTCGGCGGGATCCTGGTGAGCCTCGGCGTCGCCGTCGGCAACGTGGTCAAGGGCAGCTTCCGGCAGACGTACACGCCGCACCGGCTGCTCGGCCGCGTCACGGTGAGCATGCACTTGCTCAACTACGGGACGATTCCGCTGGCCGCACTGCTCGCCGGGGCGCTGGGCGCGGCGTGGGGGCCGGGCGGCGCGATCCGGGTGATGACCGCCTGGCTGGCGCTGACCCCGCTGATCCTGCTGGCCGGGCCACTACGGAAACGGCGCGACCTGCCGGCCGCGCCGTTTTGAGGATGCACTGCGGCGGCGGTCGGAGCCCGACCGCCGCCACCGGCACGCGTTACATCGGACGAACGTTGTCCGCCTGCGGGCCCTTCTGCCCCTGGGTCACCTCGAACTCGACCTTCTGGCCCTCGTTCAGCTCGCGGTAGCCACTGCTCTGGATGGCCGAGTAGTGGACGAACACGTCCGGGCCTCCGCCGTCCTGCTCGATGAAGCCGAAGCCCTTTTCCGAGTTGAACCACTTGACCGTGCCGGTTGCCATGCGTCTCTCCCTGTTCAATGCGAGCGAGCACCGGCTCCGCGGCCGGTGATCGCCCTGTACCACCCTGACAGTAACCGTCCGGACCGGAATCCGCTGCCGGAAGCGCGCGGCGCGCCCGTGAATACGTGCGCGACCGGAAAAAGACCCCGCCGTCGGGCCGGGCACGGCATGCTTGCCCCGATGAGCAGGCAGACGGCTCTGGCCGACCTGGAGCAGGAGATCGCGGCGCCCGGCGGGGGCCCGGACCGCCTGCGCCTGGTCGGTACGCCGTTCGTGCCGGAGGTGCGCCTGTACCTGGCCGAGGACGCCATCCTGTGGTGGGCCCGGATGGAGGCCGCCGCCGGGCGGTCGCTGCCGCCGCCGTACTGGGCGTCGGTCTGGGCCGGTGGCCAGGCGCTCGCCCGGCACCTGCTGGACCACCCGGAGCTGGCCGCCGGGCGGCGGGTGCTCGACCTGGGCGCCGGCTCGGGGCTGGTCGCCATCGCCGCCGCGCTCGCCGGTGCCGACCAGGTCATCGCCAACGACATCGACCCGTACGCGGTGGCGGCGGTCACCGTCAACGCCCGGGCCAACCGGGTCCGGGTGACAGCCGACGGCGCCGACCTGCTCGACGGGGTGACCGGCGCCGACCTGCTGGTAGCAGGGGACGCGCTCTACGACGCGGGCCTGGCCGCCCGGGTCCTGCCCTACCTGCGGCGCTGCGCCGCACACGGCGTGCAGGTGCTGGTCGGTGACCCGGACCGGGGCCACCTGCCGCCGGACGGGCTGGAACTGGTGGCGAGCTACCCGGTGCCGACCACCGAACCCTCGGTCGACTCCCCGGTACGCCGGGTGCAGGTGCTCCGGCCCCGATGAGCCGGCTGACCCTAGGGGTCTCCCCGGCCGGGTGTCGGGGACCACTGGGGGATCATGCCCGATGCGCCGGCGTGCCGCCGCCGCATAGCGTGCAGCTCATGAACGAACTCGTGGCCGCCGCCGGTGAGCTGCCCACCACCCTGTTGATGGGGCTGCTCGGCGTGGTCATGCTCGCCGACGCCGTACCCCTGATCGGGGTGCTGGTGCCCGGCGACGCCGCGGTCCTGGCCGCGGTCGGCGCGGGTCGTCCGGCCGGTGGGGCGCTCACCGTCGCGGCGGTGGTCGCGGGCTGCCTGGCCGGCTGGTCGCTGAGTTTCTTCGCCGGCCGGCGCTGGGGCGGGCGGCTGCGGGACAGCCGGGTGGGCGGCTGGATCGGCGAGTCCCGCTGGGCCGCAGCCGAGACGCTGCTGCACCGCGGCGGAGGACGGATCGTGCTGGTGGCGCCGTTCCTGCCGGTGTTCAACGCGTTGCTGCCGCTGGCCGCGGGCGGGCTGCGGATGTCGTACCGGCGGTTCCTGGTCTGCGCGGCGGCCGGGGCGACCGCGTGGGCCGGGCTCTACGTGGCGCTGGGGCTCGCCGCGCGGGCGCTGACCGGCCTGCTCCCCGGGGCGCTCAACCCCACGGTGCTGACCATGGCGGTCGGGCTGCTGCTGGCCGGCCCGGTGCTGCTCGCCACCCGGCGCCGGCTGCGGGCGCTCACTGCCTGACCGCGCCCGGCCCGGCCGTCACGGGGGAGGCCGGGCCGGGCGTCCTCACCAGCCGCGGGCGCGCCACTGCGGCAACGCGGGCCGCTCGGCGCCGATGGTGCTGTCCTTGCCGTGGCCCGGGTAGAACCAGGTGTCGTCCGGCAGCCGGTCGAACAGCTTGGCCTCGACGTCGTCGATGAGCCGGCCGAAGCGCTCCGGATCCTGGTCCGTGTTTCCCACGCCACCCGGGAAGAGGGAGTCCCCGGTGAAGAGATGCGGGGTGCCGGCCGGGTCGCGGTAGAGCAGCGCGATCGAGCCCGGTGTGTGCCCGCGCAGGTGGATGACCTCCAGCCCGCAGTCACCGACCGGCACCGTGTCGCCGTCGGCGAGCCGCTCGGCCTCGATGGGCAGGCCCTCGGCGTCGTCGGCGTGCACCAGCGCGCGCGCCCCGGTCTTGGCCACCACCTCCTCCAGCGCGACCCAGTGGTCCATGTGCTGGTGGGTGGTCACCACGGCGGCCAGCCCGCCGTCGCCGACCAGCTCCAGCAGGCGCGGCGCCTCGTTCGCGGCGTCGATCAGCACCTGCTCGCCGGTGGCGTTGCAGCGCAGCAGATAGGCGTTGTTGTCCATCGGGCCCACCGACAGCTTGGTGACGGTGAGCCGGTCGAGCTCGCGCACGGCCGGCGGACCGCCGGGCGTGACGTCTCCGGTGTAGGTCATGACGATGTTCAGATCCATTCCGGTGGGTTCGGCAGGGGGCCGTCGGGTTCGACGGTGAGCAGCTCGCCCGCGCCCCGGCCGGTCAGCCAGGCGGCGAGTTCCGGCGCGGGGCCGGTGACCGTGGGCGCCCCCTCCGGGTCACCCACGACGAGTTCGGACGCCGCGCCGTCGAAACGCAGCACCATGGCCGGTGCGGCCGGGTTGCCGGCCAGCCCGGTCACCACCTCGTGCAGCAGCCGCTGGGCGAACGCCTCCGGCCAGTCCGCGGGCCGGTAACCGGCCGCCAGGTCGACGTGGTGCACCTCGACCTCGCGCAGCCGCCCCCAGACCAGCATCGCCGCCGGCCACGGGCCGCGCCGGGTCTGCACCGTGGCGCCCCAGGCGTCCACGGGCATCGCCGCGACCGCCGCGTCGAAGCGCTGGCCGCTGCGGCGTACGTCGTCCAGCAGGTCGGCCGGGCCGCGGTCGGCGCCGGCGTCGATGGCGTCGGCGCGGGCCTGCGCCGAGGCGTACATCGGGATCTCCTCGCCGGTGCGCGCCGAGGTGAGCAGGTTGACGAACCCGTCGGCGTTGCGGGCCAGGTGGGTGAGCACGTGCGCGCGGGTCCAGCCCGGCAGCAGCGAGGGCGCCGCGACGTCCGCGGCGGTCAGACCGGACACGGTACGCAGCAGCCGGTCGTTCGCCTCGGCCAGCGGGCCGGTCAGCAGCAGGGGGTCGGCGGTCATCGCGTTCTCACCCGTCCGACCCTAGCGGGCCGGACCGGGCCGTGCCCGGGGGGAAATCGCTTTCGGCGCGTCGGCGTGCCACCTACCGTCGGGGCCGACGACATAGGGCCGGCGCCGGACGCGCCGGGCTCCACGTCGTCGAGTACGCGGCACCGGGAGTCGGAGGGGAGGTGGTGCGCATGCCGGTCGCAGCGCGTGTGTTCCGCCGTACCTCCCCTCGACACCGATGAGGACACCATGACTCTCGATCTGACCGCCCTCGGCTGGGACGCCGGCTGGGCGGCCCATCTCGACCGGCGCGCCGGCCACCGTCCCGGGCGGGTCGCCCGGGTGGACCGGGGCGTCTGCACCGTGCTGTGCCCGCAGGGGCCGGTGCGGGCCAGCCTCGGCGGCGGCGTGCTGTCCGCCGCCGCCCGCGATCTGACCGCGCTGCCCTGCGCGGGTGACTGGGTGCTGCTGTCCACCTGGCCGGACGGCCCGGTCACGGTGGAGGCGGTGCTGCCGCGGCGTACCGCGCTGGTGCGGCGTACCGCGGGCAAGGACGCCAGCGGCCAGGTGCTGGCCGCCAACCTCGACGCCGCCGCGGTGGTCGAGCCGGTGCACCCGGAACCGGACGCCGCGCGGATCGAACGGCTGCTCTCCCTGGTGCACGAATCCGGGGCGGAGCCGCTCGTCGTGCTCACCAAGGCCGACCTGGCCGCCGACCCGGCGGCGGTGGCCCGGCAACTGGCCGACCTCGCGCCGGGGGTGCCGGTGCTGCCGGTCAGCGCGGAGCGGGGCACCGGCCTGGCGCCGCTGCGCAGGCACGTCGCCCCGGGGCGCACGCTCGGCCTGCTCGGCCCTTCCGGCGCCGGCAAGTCGAGCCTGGTCAACGCGCTGGCCGGGGCGGACGTGATGCGCACCCAGGCGATCCGCCGGGTCGACGGCAAGGGCCGGCACACCACCACCTGGCGGTCGCTGGTGCCGCTGCCGGGTGGGGGAGCGGTGCTGGACACCCCGGGCGTACGGGCGGTCGGCCTGCTCGACGGCGCGGCCGGCCTGGACCGGGCGTTCGCCGACATCACCGAGCTGGCGGCCGGCTGCCGGTACGCCGACTGCGCCCACGACGCCGAGCCGGGCTGCGCGGTGCGGGCCGCGATGGACGACGGCGAGCTGCCGGTGCGCCGCTGGGAGAGCTGGCGCCGGTTGCAGCGGGAGATCGAGCACGAGGGCGGTCGCCGCGCGGCCCGGCTGGCGGCCGAACGGCGGGGCGGATGGCGGGCCGGGCGGCGACGCACCGGACGTCCGGCGACCCCGCCCGCACCAGGGGCATTCTGAGCCGGCCCGGGCCGGTCGGGTGGACCTGCGTGGTTCCCGCCCGACCGGCCTGAGCTGGGGGAATGTTCGCGCGACGGAAGTTGTCATACGTCGGGGCTAGAGTTGCCGAGGCGTCTTTTCTGCGCCCGACAACCTGTGAAAACCACCCAGACCCGGCGTCTGGTGCACAGATCCGCCTCATATTCTTCTTCCGGGAGCACACGCACCGTGGCCGACCGACTGATCATCCGTGGCGCGCGCGAGCACAACCTGCGTGACGTCAGTCTCGACCTGCCCCGGGACGCCCTGATCGTCTTCACCGGGCTCTCCGGTTCGGGCAAGTCGAGCCTGGCGTTCGACACCATCTTCGCCGAGGGCCAGCGCCGCTACGTCGAGTCGCTGTCGTCGTACGCCCGGCAGTTCCTCGGCCAGATGGACAAGCCCGACGTCGACTTCATCGAGGGCCTCAGTCCCGCCGTCTCCATCGACCAGAAGTCCACCTCGCGCAACCCGCGCTCCACCGTCGGCACGATCACCGAGGTCTACGACTACCTCCGCCTGCTGTTCGCCCGCATCGGCGAGCCGCACTGCCCGATCTGCGGCGAGCGGATCTCCAAGCAGAGCCCGCAGCAGATCGTCGACCGCGTCCTGGCCATGGCCGAGGGCACCCGGTTCATGGTGCTCGCGCCGGTGGTGCGCGGCCGCAAGGGCGAGTACGTCGACCTGTTCGCCGAACTCCAGGCCAAGGGCTACGCCCGCGCCCGGGTCGACGGCGTGGTGCACCCGCTGACCGAGCCGCCGAAGCTCAAGAAGCAGGAGAAGCACACCATCGAGGTGGTGATCGACCGGCTCAGCGTCAAGCCGAGTGCCAAGCAGCGGCTCACCGACTCGGTCGAGGCCGCGCTCGGCCTGTCCGGCGGCCTGGTGCTGCTCGACTTCGTCGACCTGCCGGAGGACGACCCGGCCCGGGAGCGCCGCTACTCCGAGCACCTGGCCTGCCCGAACGACCACCCCCTCGCGATCGAGGATCTGGAACCCCGCGTCTTCTCCTTCAACGCCCCGTACGGCGCCTGCCCGGAGTGCACCGGACTCGGCACGAAGAAGGAGGTGGACCCCGAGCTGGTCATCCCCGACCCGGAGCGCACGCTGCGCGAGGGCGCGATCCAGCCCTGGGCCACCGGCCACAACCTCGAATACTTCCTGCGGCTGCTGGAGGCGCTCGGCGAGGCCGAGCACTTCGACATCGACACGCCGTGGCGGGCGCTGCCGTCGCGGGCGCAGAAGACGATCCTGCACGGCTCCGACGACCAGGTGCACGTGCGCTATCGCAACAAGTACGGCCGTGAGCGCTCCTACTACACCGGCTTCGAGGGCGTGGTGCAGTGGATCGAGCGCCGGCACACCGACACCGAGTCGGAGTGGTCCCGGGACAAGTACGAGGGCTACATGCGGGACGTGCCCTGCGCGGCCTGCGGCGGCACCCGGCTCAAGCCGGAGGTGCTCGCGGTCACCCTGGCGGGCAAGAGCATCGCCGAGGTCTGCAACCTCTCCGTCGGCGAGGCGGCCGACCTGCTCGCCGGCATCGAGCTGACCGACCGGCAGAAGATGATCGCCGAGCGGGTCCTCAAGGAGATCAACGCCCGGCTGAAGTTCCTGCTCGACGTCGGTCTGGACTACCTCTCGCTGGACCGCCCGGCCGGCACGCTCTCCGGCGGTGAGGCCCAGCGCATCCGGCTGGCCACCCAGATCGGCTCCGGCCTGGTCGGCGTGCTCTACGTGCTCGACGAGCCGTCGATCGGCCTGCACCAGCGCGACAACCACCGGCTCATCGAGACGCTGCTGCGGCTGCGCGGCCTGGGCAACACGCTGATCGTGGTCGAGCACGACGAGGACACCATCCGGGTGGCGGACTGGATCGTCGACATCGGCCCGGGCGCGGGCGAGCACGGCGGCAAGATCGTGCACAGCGGGTCGGTGCCGGCGCTGCTGGACAACACCGAGTCGGTCACCGGGGCGTACCTGGCCGGGCGGAAGTCCATCCCGACGCCGGCCGCCCGCCGGCCGCAGACGCCGGGGCGCGAGCTGGTGGTGCACGGCGCGCGCGAGCACAACCTGCGCAACCTCACCGTGAGCTTCCCGCTCGGCCAGCTCATCGCGGTCACCGGCGTGAGCGGCTCGGGCAAGTCGACGCTGGTGAACGACATCCTCTACACAGTGCTCGCCAACCAGATCAACGGCGCCCGGCTGGTGCCCGGCCGGCACACGCGGATCACCGGCCTGGAGAACGTGGACAAGGTCGTCGGCGTGGACCAGTCGCCGATCGGGCGGACGCCGCGCTCCAACCCCGCCACGTACACCGGTGTCTGGGACCACATCCGCAAGCTCTTCGCCGAGACCACCGAGGCCAAGGTCCGGGGGTACGGCCCGGGCCGGTTCTCGTTCAACGTCAAGGGCGGGCGCTGCGAGGCGTGCTCCGGTGACGGCACGATCAAGATCGAGATGAACTTCCTGCCGGACGTCTACGTCCCCTGCGAGGTGTGCAAGGGCGCGCGCTACAACCGCGAGACGCTCGAGGTGCACTACAAGGGCAAGACGGTCGCCGAGGTGCTGGACATGCCGATCGAGGAGGCGGCCGAGTTCTTCTCCGCCATCCCGGCCATCCACCGGCACCTCAGGACGCTCGTCGACGTCGGCCTCGGCTACGTCCGCCTCGGCCAGCCCGCTCCGACGCTGTCCGGCGGCGAGGCGCAGCGCGTCAAGCTCGCCTCCGAACTCCAGAAGCGCTCCACCGGCCGCACCGTCTACGTGCTCGACGAGCCCACCACCGGCCTGCACTTCGAGGACATCCGCAAGCTGCTGATGGTGCTGGAGGGCCTGGTCGACAAGGGCAACACGGTCATCACCATCGAGCACAACCTCGACGTGATCAAGACGGCCGACTGGCTCATCGACATGGGCCCCGAGGGCGGCCACCGGGGCGGCACCGTGCTCGCCACCGGCACGCCGGAGGAGGTCGCCGAGGTGCCGGAGAGCCACACCGGGCAGTTCCTGCGGCCGATCCTCAAGCTCGACGGCGAGGCCAAGGGCGCCAAGGCGGCCACCACCCGGGCGGCCAAGGCCAACGGCAGCGCCAAGTCGCGGACCCGCAAGGTCCCCGCCGGGGCGCGCTGACCCATCCGGTACGCGTTTTCGCAGGCCGGGCCGTCGGTGCCCGGTCTGTGACGCGCCAGTATGAACCGTGCCCCACGCTGGTGCGTGTTTCCGCAGTAAGCCGAGAGAAAGGCCGGATATGAGTGATGATCAGGCGCTGACCCGACCGGTCACCCAGAGCCGCCGTACCCTGCTCACCGGAGCCGGAGCGATCGGCGCGGCCGTGGTGCTCGCGGGCTGCGGCAGCGACGACGACGCGTCCCCCGGGCTCGCCCCGACCAGCGGCGGCCCGCCCGGCGCGACCGCGACCGGCGACGCCGGCGGCGGCGACCGTGACGGCGGCAGCGCGCTGGCGCGCACCTCGGACATCCCGGTGGGCGGCGGCGCCGTCTTCGCCAGCCAGGGCGTGGTGATCACCCAGCCCGAGGCCGGCCAGTTCAAGGCGTTCGACCCGATCTGCACGCACCAGCGCTGCCCGGTGTCGAACGTCGACGGCGGCACGATCAACTGCACTTGCCACAACAGCCGGTTCTCGATCGTCGACGGCTCGGTGAAGGGCGGCCCGGCCACCAAGCCGCTCGCGGCGAAGGAGATCAAGGTCGACGGCGACCAGATCACGCTGGCCTGACCCGTTCCGCGCCCCCGCCGGCCGGTCGTCGGCGGGGGCGCGGTGACGGTCGCGTGTCAGGGGTGCGGACTAGGCTTGACGCCGTGGCTGACCCCTCGACCTACCGTCCCGCGCCCGGCACCATCCCGGAGTCGCCAGGGGTCTACCGCTTCCGCGACGGCACCGGCCGGGTGATCTACGTCGGCAAGGCGCGCAACCTGCGCAGCCGGCTCAACTCCTACTTCGCCGACCCGGTCGGCCTGCACCAGCGCACCCGGCAGATGGTGTTCACCGCCGAGTCGGTCGACTGGATCACCGTCGCCACCGAGGTCGAGGCGCTCCAGCAGGAATACACCTGGATCAAGCAGTACGACCCCCGGTTCAACGTCCGCTACCGCGACGACAAGTCGTACCCCTATCTCGCGGTCACGCTCGACGAGGAATACCCCCGGTTGCAGGTGATGCGCGGCGTGAAGCGCAAGGGTGTGCGCTACTTCGGGCCGTACTCCCACGCCTGGGCCATCCGCGAGACGCTCGACCTGCTGCTGCGGGTCTTCCCGGCGCGGACCTGCTCGTCCGGGGTGTTCAAGCGGGCCGGCCAGGTCGGCCGGCCCTGCCTGCTCGGCTACATCGGCAAGTGCTCGGCGCCGTGCGTCGGCAGCGTCACCGCAGAACAGCACCGGGAGATCGTCGACGGCTTCTGCGACTTCATGGCCGGCCGCACCGACAGCATGGTCCGGCGGCTGGAGAAGGAGATGCTCGACGCCAGCGAGCAGCTGGAGTTCGAGCGGGCCGCCCGGCTGCGCGACGACGTCGCGGCGCTGCGCCGGGCGATGGAGAAGCAGACGGTGGTGCTCGGCGACGGCACCGACGCCGACGTGGTCGCGTTCGCCGACGACCCGCTCGAAGCGGCCGTGCAGGTCTTCCACGTCCGCGGCGGCCGGGTGCGCGGCCAGCGCGGCTGGGTGGTGGAGAAGACCGAGGAGCTGACCACCGGCGACCTCGTGCACCACTTCTGCACCCAGGTGTACGGCGGCGAGCAGGGCGAGGCCGACGTGCCCCGCGAGCTGCTCGTCCCCGAGCTACCGGGCGACGCCGACGCGCTCGCCGACTGGCTCACCGCCCGCCGGGGCAGCCGGGTGTCGCTGCGGGTGCCGCAGCGCGGCGACAAGCGGTCGCTGCTGGAGACCGTCGAGCGCAACGCCAGGGACGCGCTGGCCCGGCACAAGCTCAAGCGGGCCGGTGACCTGACGACCCGCAGCCAGGCGCTCGACGAGATCGCCGACGCGCTCGCCATGAACACCTCACCGCTGCGCATCGAGTGCTTCGACGTGTCCCAGATCCAGGGCACCGACGTGGTCGCCAGCATGGTCGTGTTCGAGGACGGGCTGCCCCGCAAGAGCGAATACCGCCGGTTCATCGTGCGCGGCGCCACCGACGACCTGTCGGCCATGTCCGAGGTGCTGCGGCGGCGCTTCGCCCGCTACCTCGACGCCCGCGCCGAGACCGGTGAGCTGGGCGAGGAGACCGCCTCCGACCCCGACCGGCCCGGCATCGACCCGACCACCGGGCGGCCGCGCAAGTTCGCGTACCCACCGCAGCTCGTCGTGGTCGATGGTGGTCCGCCCCAGGTCGCCGCCGCCGCGAAGGCGCTCGCCGAGCTGGGCATCGACGACGTGGCGCTGTGCGGGCTGGCGAAGCGGCTGGAGGAGGTCTGGCTGCCCGACGACGAGTTCCCGGTGATCCTGCCGCGTACCTCCGAGGCGCTCTACCTGCTGCAACGGGTCCGCGACGAGGCGCACCGCTTCGCCATCACGTTCCACAGGCAGCGGCGCTCCAAGCGGATGACCGAGTCGGCGCTGGACAACGTCCCCGGCCTCGGCGAGGTACGCCGCAAGGCGCTGCTGCGGCACTTCGGCTCACTGAAGCGGCTGTCGTCCGCCACAGTGGAGGAGATCACCGAGGTGCCCGGGGTGGGCAGGCGTACGGCCGAGGCGATCCTGGCCGCGCTGGACGGCTCCACCACCACCACCGAAGCCGCCCCCCGCCCCTGACCCGTTCCCCGCTCCTGCCCGTTCCTGCTCGCGCCCGTTGTCCGGCCCGCCGGCAACGCCCGAGTGGAACACCATGGGTGTCTCCGCCCGCATTTGACACCCATGACGTTCCACCGACGGCGCTGGTCCCGATGGGCGGAAGCGTTATCCCGCCCCCTGGGAGGGTTCCGCGGGTGGTTCGATGCGGGTTGTGTCGCCACGCGAGGGCGGGTGACCCGTCGTCCCCGCCCCCCGCCCTCGCCCTCCGCCCCCGCCCCCCGCCCTCGTCCCCGCCCCGGCCCCGCCCTCCTCCGCGATCTTGCACTTTGGGCCCGTGGGATGCCCGTTTCGCGAGGCATGTCCGGCATCAAAGTGCAAGATCACGCGCGGCAGGGGTGGATCTTGTTACTGGGGCCCGTGATCTCGCGGATCCCCTCCCCGACTGGTGGGTTTGGTAGGCAGTGTCCGGTTCGCTGCGATGGGCGGGAGCCTGGCTGTGGTCGGTGCCATCGTCAGCGCGGAATCGGTGGCGGGCGCGGGGCGTTGTACATGGCTGACCGCCGAGGAACCGGGTCGAGCGCCGGACACCGGCCCGCCCGGCACCCGGGAGCGGATCGCCAGGTCAGGGAATCGGCCCGGCCCGGTCGTCGTTACATCCCCGAGCCGCGGAGCAGACCCCCAGGGCCGCCCGCGCGCCAGCCCGGTTTCGACGGGCACCCCCAAGACTTTCCCCCCTTCGCGGCATCCCCCGCCGCGTCATCCCCCACTTCAGGGAGGCAACCATCATGGCTACCACTCTGCTGCGTAAGACCGTTCTGACCGCTGCCGGTATCACCGCCACCGCCGGAGGCATCGCCGGCCCCGCGATCGCCGCCCACGCCGCCCCCACCACCACCAGCGTGGTGGCGGACCGCAAGGGCCACGGCGAGCGGGAACTCGACGTCCGCTACGAAGCCCAGCCCAACTTCTACTTCTGCGGCCCCGCCGCCGCCCGCAACGCCCTGAGCGTGCAGGGCAAGAACATCGACGTACACACCATGGCCAAGGAGATGGGCACCACCGAGGCCGGCACCAACAGCATCAACGACATCACCCCCGTACTGAACAAGGAGACCGGCAGCAAGGACGCCTACAAGTCGGTCGAGATCAGCACCCCCAAGGCCGACGACAAGCAGACCGACACCCTGCGCGCCGACGTCGTCAAGACCGTCGACGCCGGACGGGCCGTGGTCGCCAACATCGCCGGCACCGCCACCGACACCGACGGCACCACCCACTCCTTCGAAGGCGGCCACTACATCAGCGTCATCGGCTACCGCGACAACGGCAACACCGTCACCATCGCCGACAGCGCCGACCCCACCACCGCCACCTACCGCATGAACATCGACAACCTCGCCGACTGGATCGCCACCCGCGGCTACAGCACCAGCTAAGACAACACCGCCGCGCCGATGGCTGCAGAGCAAGAAAACGCAGCCAACGCGGCCAGCACGACCTCACGGACCAGAGCACCACCGCGTGAACCCCAGCGAGGCCACAGCACACCGGAAGGGCCCGACCCCCACCACGGGGTCGGGCCCTTTCGCGTGCGTCGTCAGGACTCGGCGAGGACGGCCAGGATCGCCTCGCCGTACTTGGCGAGCTTGTTCTCGCCGACCCCGTTGAACCGGGACAACTCGGCGAGGGAGGTGGGCGGCTCGGCGGCGATCTGCCGCAGGGTCGCGTCGTGGAAGATGACGTACGCCGGGACGCCCTGCTCCTTGGCGGTGGCCGCGCGCCACGCGCGGAGCCGCTCGAAGACGGGCGCGGCGGCGGGGGAGAGGTCGGCGACCACAGTGGCCGCGCCCCGCGGCTTGGCGGACCGGCTGGCCGGGCGCTCCGGCTCCTTGCGCAGCGTGACGGTACGGCGGCGGCCGAGCACGTCCGCGCTCGCCTCGGTCAGCGCCAGCGTGCCGTAGTCGCCCTCGACCGCGAGCAGACCCTCGGCCAGCAGTTGCCGCACCACCCCACGCCACTCGGCCTCGCGCAGCTCGGTGCCGATGCCGAACGTGCTGAGCGCGTCGTGGCCGTACTGGTCGATCTTGTCGGTGTGCTTGCCGAGCAGGATGTCGATGCTGTGCCCGGCGCCGAACCGCTGGTTGCGCTCGCGGTCGAGCCGGAAGACGGTGGACAGCAGCTTCTGCGCGGCGACGGTGCCGTCCCAGGACTCCGGTGGTTCGAGGCAGGTGTCGCAGTTGCCGCAGTCGGCCACGCCGGTCTCGCCGAAGTATTCGAGCAGTTGGGAGCGGCGGCAGCGGACCGTCTCGCAGAGCGCCAGCATGGCGTCCAGGTGGGCGGCGAGGTTGCGCCGGTGCGCCAGGTCGCCCTCCGACGTCTCGATCATCTTGCGCTGCTGCACGACGTCCTGGAGTCCGTACGCCAGCCAGGCCGTGGACGGCAGCCCGTCGCGCCCGGCGCGGCCGGTCTCCTGGTAGTAGCCCTCCACCGACTTCGGCAGGTCCAGGTGGGCGACGAAGCGCACGTCGGGCTTGTCGATGCCCATGCCGAAGGCGATGGTGGCGACCATGACCAGACCGTCCTCGCGCAGGAAACGCTGCTGGTTGGCGGCGCGGGTCGAGGCGTCCAGCCCGGCGTGGTACAGCAGCGCGGGGATGCCGTTGGCGACCAGGAACTCGGCGGTCTTCTCCACCGAGGCGCGGGACAGGCAGTAGACGATGCCGGCGTCGCCGGAGTGCTCGTCGCGCAGCAGGCTGAGCAGCTGGCGGCGCGGCTCCCGCTTGGGCACGATGCGGTACTGGATGTTGGGCCGGTCGAAGCTGGCCACGAAGTGCCGGGCCTCGGTGAGCCGCAGCCGGGTGGCGATCTCGGTGCGGGTCGCCTGCGTCGCGGTGGCGGTCAGCGCGATCCGCGGCACGTCCGGCCAGCGTTCGTGCAGCATCGACAGGTTGAGGTAGTCGGGGCGGAAGTCGTGCCCCCACTGCGAGACGCAGTGCGCCTCGTCGATCGCGAACAACGCGACCCGGCCGCGTTCCAGCAGGCCGAGCGTGGACCGCACCGCGAGCCCTTCCGGGGCGAGGTAGAGCAGGTCCAGCTCGCCGGCGAGGTAGGCCGCCTCGACCCGGCGCCGCTGCGCGGGATCCTGGGTCGAGTTGAGGAACCCGGCCCGGACACCGACCGCCGTCAGGGCGTCGACCTGGTCCTGCATGAGCGCGATCAGCGGCGAGACGACCACCGCCACACCGTCGCGGACCAGCGCGGGGATCTGGTAGCACAGCGACTTGCCGCCACCGGTGGGCATGAGCACCAGCGCGTCGCCGCCTGTCACCACGTGCTCGACGACCTCCTGCTGGAAGCCGCGGAAGGCGTCGTACCCGAAGACCCGGCGCAACACGTCGAGCGCGTCGCCGGCCGGTGGGGAGGTGGTCCGCTCGTCGGTGGGGGAGACCATCCGCGCAGTCTACGAGCGTCCCCCGACACCGACCGTCCCGGCGAGCCGTCACGAGCGCGGCGACTTGTTCCGGTCGTCACCCCGTGGAATCCCGGGCCGGGTCGCAGCCGTTAGAGTCGCTGATTGACCATGCGCGGCCGACCGGGCCGCGGCGCCACGGCTGGGGGTAGCGGGTGAGCGAGGCGCGTACAGCGGGTGACCTGGGGCCGACCGAGGCGGAGACGACGCCGGTGCGACCGGCGCCGGCCGAGTCGGACACCTCCCTGGTGGTGGTGACCGGCCTGTCCGGCGGCGGGCGCAGCACCGTGGCGCGGGCGCTGGAGAACGTCGGCTACTACGTGGTCGACAACCTGCCGCAGGCGCTGCTGCTGGACATGGCCGAGCTGGCGTTCAAGGCCGGTGGCGCGGCCCGGCGTACGGCGATGGTGCTGGACGTGCGCTCGCGCGCGTTCTCCACCGACCTGGCCGGGGCGATCCGCGAGCTGCGTGAGCGCGGCTTCCAGCCCCGGGTGGTCTTCGTCGACGCCGACGACGAGGTGCTGATCCGGCGGTTCGAGAGCGTGCGCCGCTCGCACCCGTTGCAGGGCGACGGGCGGCTGGCCGACGGCATCGCTGTCGAGCGGGCGCTGCTGGAGGAGGCCCGCGAGCAGGCCGACGTGATCATCGACACCAGCCACCTGAACGTGAACCAGTTGCGCCGCCGGGTCGAGGAGCTGTTCGGCGGCGAGGACGCCCGCCGGCTGCGGATCACCGTGATCTCGTTCGGCTTCAAGTACGGCCTGCCGCCGGACGCCGACTTCGTGATGGACGCCCGGTTCCTGCCGAACCCGTACTGGGTGCCGGAGCTGCGCGAGCACACCGGCCGCGAGGAGGCGGTCAGCGCGTACGTGCTGGGCCAGGAGGGCGCCGACGCGTTCGTGGCCGGGTACGCCGACCTGGTCAACGCCACCACCGCCGGGTTCGAGCGGGAGGGCAAGCGCTACCTGACCGTGGCGGTCGGCTGCACCGGCGGCAAGCACCGCAGCGTGGCCATCGCCGAGGAGCTGGCCTCCCGGCTGCGCCACTCCGGCATCGCCGCCAACGCCCAGCACCGGGACCTGGGGCGGGAGTGACCCTGACCAGGGTGGTCGCCTTCGGCGGCGGGCACGGGCTCTCGGCGTCGCTGCGGGCGCTGCGTCACTGCGTACCCGAACTGGACCTGGACATCACCGCGGTGGTCACCGTCGGTGACGACGGCGGCTCCAGCGGCCGGTTGCGCGCCGAGCGCGGCGGCCTGCCGCCGGGCGACCTGCGGCAGGCGCTCGTCGCGCTGGCCGGTGACCATCCGGCCACCCGGCGCAGCGCGGCGTTGTTCCAGCACCGCTTCGCCGCCGCCGTGCCGCAGGCGCCGACGCCGGCCGCGCCGGTGCCGGTCGCGGTCGGCGACTCGCTCGCCGGCCACGCGGTCGGCAACCTGCTGCTGCACGGGCTCACCGAGCTGCTCGGCGACCCGGTGGCCGCGCTCGACCACGCCGGGGCGATGCTCGGCGCGGTGGGGCGGGTGCTGCCGATGTCCCGCCAGCCGGTGGGCATCGAGGCCCGGGTCCGCGGCGCCGACCCGGAGCACCCGGACGAGGTGTCCACGGTGCGCGGCCAGCACCAGGTCGCGGTCACCCCGGGCACCGTCGAGTCGCTGCGGCTCAACCCGTCGGCGCCGGCCGCGTGCGCCGAGGCGGTGACAGCGGTACGCGCCGCGGACTGGCTGATCTTCGGGCCGGGCAGCTGGTACACGAGCGTGCTGCCGCACCTGCTGGTGCCGGGGCTGGCCGACGCGATCGTGTCCAGCCCGGCGCGGCGGCTGGTGACGCTCAACCTGGTGGCCGAGAAGGAGACCTCGGGGCTCTCCCTGCCCGACCATCTGGACACACTGCGGCGCTATCTGCCCGAGTTGAAGGTGGACCGGGTGCTCGCCGACTCCACGGCGGTGGGTGATCCCGCGGCGGTCGAACGTGCGGCAGAATCGCTGGGTGCCCGGCTGGTCCTCGCTCCCGTCGCCGTCCTGGACGGCACGCCCCGTCATGATCCAGCCGCCCTGGGCGCCGCGCTGGTGCCTGTCCTGCGCGCCGATCGTTAGACACGTACGTAATCACCGGCGACACGCCGGAACCGGTCCGTGAGGGGGCGCACTATGGCGATGACGGCTGCGGTCAAGGACGAGCTGAGTCGGGTCGACGTGCCCAAGCCCTGCTGTCGGCGGGCGGAGATGGCCGCCCTGCTGCGTTTCGCCGGCGGCCTGCACATCGTGTCGGGCCGCGTGGTGGTCGAGGCGGAGCTGGACACCGGCGCGGTCGCGCGCCGGCTGCGGCGGGAGATCGCCGAGGTGTACGGCTACTCCAGCGAGATCCACGTGCTCGCCTCCGGCGGGCTGCGCAAGGGCAGCCACTTCATCGTGCGGGTGGTCAAGGACGGCGAGGCGCTCGCCCGGCAGACCGGCCTGCTCGACGTGCGGGGCCGCCCGGTGCGCGGCCTGCCGCCGCACGTGGTGGCCGCGAACGTCTGCTGTGCCGTGTCGGCGTGGCGGGGCGCGTTCATGGCGCACGGCTCGCTCACCGAGCCGGGCCGCTCCAGCGCGCTGGAGATCACCTGCCCCGGTCCCGAGTCGGCGCTGGCGCTCGTCGGCGCCGCCCGCCGGATCGGCATCACCGCCAAGAACCGCGAGGTGCGCGGCGTGGACCGGGTGGTGGTCAAGGACGGTGACGCGATCGCCGCGCTGCTCACCCGCATAGGCGCGCACTCCAGCGTGCTGGCCTGGGAGGAGCGGAGGGTACGCCGGGAGGTGCGCGCCACAGCGAACCGGCTGGCCAACTTCGACGACGCCAACCTGCGCCGTTCCGCCCGTGCCGCGGTGGCCGCCGCCGCCCGGGTGACCCGCGCGCTGGAGATCCTCGCCGACGACGCGCCGAACCACCTGACCTCGGCCGGACGGCTGCGCCTGGAGCACCGTCAGGCCTCGCTGGAGGAACTGGGCGCGCTCGCCGAGCCGCCGTTGACCAAGGACGCCATCGCCGGCCGGATCCGCCGGCTGCTCGCGCTGGCCGACAAGCGTGCCCGTGACCTGGGCATCCCGGATACGGAAGCGGCAGTCACGCCGGACATGCTCGTGGTCTGATAGGACTCGGGCGGCAGTGCACCGCGAGCGGGATCACCACCCGCCGCAGCGCGACGCCGCGCGCTCGGATATGGTCGCTGCGTACGGCAAGGGGGCCGGAACAGGCGCTCCTCGCCGTGCTCACCGCCTCGGGCGGTCAGGTCTCCGTGACCGCGGCGGGGTGGCCGAGATGACATGTCGACGGCCGGCTCCAACGGTCGGCGCACACACCTCCGCCGGCAGCGGTCTGGCGCCGGCGGACCAGAACGCGAGGAGATGGGACCTGTGACCATCCGGGTTGGCATCAACGGCTTCGGCCGGATCGGCCGCAACTTCTTCCGGGCAGTGCTGGCGTCCGGCGCTGACATCGAGGTCGTGGCGGTCAACGACCTGACCGACAACGCGACGCTCGCCCACCTTGTCAAGTACGACAGCATCCTGGGCCGCCTCCCGCACGAGGTGAAGGCCACCGCCGACGAGATCACCGTGGGCGGCAAGACCATCAAGGCGTACGCCGAGAAGGACCCGGCGAAGCTGCCGTGGGGCGAGGTCGGCGCCGACGTGGTCATCGAGTCCACCGGCTTCTTCACCGACGGCACCAAGGCGAAGGCGCACCTCGACGGTGGGGCCAAGAAGGTCATCATCTCCGCTCCGGCGAAGAACGAGGACGTCACAGTGGTCATGGGCGTCAACCAGGACCAGTACGACCCGGCCAAGCACAACATCATCTCGAACGCCTCCTGCACCACCAACTGCCTCGCGCCGATGGCGAAGGTCCTGCAGGACACGTTCGGCATCAAGCAGGGTCTGATGACCACCATCCACGCGTACACGCAGGACCAGAACCTGCAGGACGCGCCGCACAAGGACCTGCGCCGGGCCCGCGCCGCCGCGCTCAACATCGTGCCGACCTCGACCGGTGCCGCGAAGGCCATCGGCCTGGTGCTGCCGGAGCTCAAGGGCAAGCTGGACGGCTACGCGCTGCGCGTGCCGATCCCGACCGGCTCGGCCACCGACCTGACCGTCGAGGTCGGCCGGGAGACCACTGTGGACGAGGTGAACGCCGCGCTCAAGGCCGCCGCCGAGGGCCCGCTGCGGGGCATCCTCACCTACAACGAGGACCCGATCGTCTCCGCCGACATCGTGACCGACCCGGCGTCGTGCATCTTCGACGCGCCGCTGACCAAGGTGATCGGCAACCAGGTCAAGGTCGTCGGCTGGTACGACAACGAGTGGGGCTACTCGAACCGCCTGGTCGACCTGGTCAAGCTGGTCGGTCAGTCCCTGTGAGTGCGAGGAGCGAGCTTGCGAGCCCCGCAGTCACGAACGGAGGGCTAGCTCTGTGACGATCCGTAACCTCGACGACCTGCTCGCCGAGGGGGTGTCGGGTCGGCGCGTGCTGGTGCGCGCCGACCTGAACGTCCCGCTCGACAAGCAGACCGGGGACATCACCGACGACGGCCGGATCCGGGCCGTCCTGCCGACGCTGAGCGCGCTGGTGCAGGCCGGCGCGAAGGTGGTCGTCTGCTCGCACCTGGGCCGCCCGAAGGGCGCGCCGGACCCGCAGTTCAGCCTCCGCCCGGTCGCCGGGCGGCTCGGTGAGCTGCTCGGTGCCCCGGTGCACTTCGCCGAGGACACCGTCGGCGACTCGGCGCGGTCCACCGTGGCCGACCTGGCCGACGGCCAGGTCGCGCTGCTGGAGAACCTGCGCTTCAACGCCGGCGAGACCAGCAAGGACGACGCGGAGCGGGGCGCGTTCGCCGACCAGCTCGCCGCGCTCGGCGACGCCTACGTCGACGACGCGTTCGGCGCGGTGCACCGCAAGCACGCCAGCGTGCACGACGTACCGGCCCGGCTGCCGCACTACGCGGGCCGGCTGGTGCTGCGCGAGGTCGAGGTGCTCAGCCGCCTCACCGGCGAGCCGGAGCGGCCGTACGTGGTGGTGCTGGGCGGCTCGAAGGTCTCGGACAAGCTCGCAGTGATCGAGGCGCTGCTGCCGACCGTGGACCGGCTGCTCATCGGCGGCGGAATGTGCTTCACCTTCCTCAAGGCCCAGGGCCACGAGGTGGGCACGTCGCTGCTGGAGAAGGACATGGTCGAGACCTGCCGCAACCTGATGGAGCGCGCGCCGGGCAAGATCATGCTCCCGGTCGACGTGGTGGTCGCCGACGCGTTCGCGCCGGACGCCGCGCACGACACCGTGCCCGCCGACGGCATCCCGAGTCACCGGCTGGGCCTGGACATCGGCCCGGAGACGGTGGCCGGTTTCGCCGCCGCGCTGTCGCAGGCGAAGACCGTCTTCTGGAACGGCCCGATGGGCGTGTTCGAGATGGCGGCGTTCGCCAACGGCACCCGCGGCGTGGCCGAGGCGATCACCAAGGCCGACGCGTTCAGCGTGGTCGGCGGCGGCGACTCGGCCGCGGCGGTGCGCGCGCTGGGCCTGGACGAGTCCTCGTTCGGGCACATCTCCACCGGTGGTGGCGCCTCCCTGGAATACCTGGAGGGCAAGACCCTCCCCGGCATCGCGGCCCTGGAGAACTGAATGGCGAGCACGACCCGCCGGCCGCTGATGGCCGGCAACTGGAAGATGAACCTGAACCACCTCGAGGCCAACCTGCTGGTGCAGAAGCTGGCCGCGAGCCTGAACGAGAAGCAGCTCACCGACGTCGAGTGCGTGGTGCTGCCGCCCTTCACCGACCTGCGTACCGTGCAGACCGCCGTGGACGGCGACAAGCTGCTGATCGGCTACGGCGCGCAGGACCTGTCGCCGCACCCGTCCGGCGCGTACACCGGTGACATCGCCGGGCCGATGCTCGCCAAGCTGGGCTGCGGCTACGTGGTGGTCGGGCACTCCGAGCGGCGGCAGTACCACAACGAGGACGACGCGCTCGTCAACGCGAAGGTGTCGGCGGCGCTGGCGAACGGGCTCACCCCGATCCTCTGCATCGGTGAGGGCCTGGAGGTCCGGGAGCAGTCGGGTCAGGTGCGGCACTGCTGCGACCAGCTCGACGGCGCGCTGAAGGGGCTCACCGCCGAGCAGGTCACCAAGGTCGTCGTGGCGTACGAGCCGGTCTGGGCGATCGGCACCGGCAAGACGGCGACCCCGGACGACGCCCAGGAGGTCTGCGGCGCGGTGCGCAAGCGCATCGCCGAGACCTACGACGAGGGCACCGCCGAGCAGGTCCGGATCCTGTACGGCGGGTCGGTCAAGGCGTCGAACGTCGCCGCGATCATGGCGCAGCCGGACGTGGACGGGGCTCTGGTCGGGGGCGCCAGCCTGGACGCGGAGGAGTTCGCGCAGATCTGCCGGTTCCCGGAGCACATCACCCGCTGATCGCTCGCTATCCTTGACGCTGCCCGTCCACCGGTCGGTGCCGCCGTGCCCGACAGGTCCGGGCAGTGATCGCAACGAGAGGACTGACCCCCGCCATGCCGATCTGGTTCGCCTACACGATGATCGTGTTGCTGGTCATCACGAGCGTCCTGCTCACCCTGCTGATCCTCCTGCACCGCGGCAAGGGCGGCGGGTTGTCGAGCATGTTCGGCGGCGGCGTCAGCTCCAGCCTGGCCGGTTCGTCGGTGGCCGAGAAGAACCTCGACCGCTACACCGTTCTGGTGGGAATCGTCTGGTTCGCGTGCATCGTCGGGCTCGGGCTCTGGCTGCGGCTGCAGATGGCCAGCGGCACCTGAGCCGACGCTGAGAAGCGTACAATCTGCGCGCGGTCCGTCACGGACCGCGCGCAGTTTTGTTTCTCCGCACGTCGCCCGTCGCCCACCCCCTCCGGCGGCGGTCCCCTCCGACGACAGGGAGCGAGCAACCGTGCCCAGCAACAACGTCATCCGCGGCACCCGGATCGGGTCCGCCCCCGAGCGGTTCGACCAGCGGGTCGAGCCCGCGCCGCGCCGGCCGGTCGTCTACTGGTGCCGCCACGGGCACCGCGTCGAGTTCCTGATCGCCGCCGAGGCGGAGACGCCCGCCGCCTGGGAGTGCCCCCGCTGCGGCGAGCCGGCCGGCCCCGACCCGGGCGACCCGCCGGGCCGCCAGCGCGCCGAGCCGTACAAGACCCACCTGGCGTACGTGCAGGAGCGGCGTACGCCGGAGGAGGGGGAGGCGCTGCTCGCCGAGGCCCTCGACGCGCTGCGGCGTCGCCGCGGCCGCGCCTGACCCGAGGTGTTAAGGAGGGGCCCCTTCTCTACCGGAGACGTTAAGAAGGGGCCCTTCCTTACAATGCTCAGCGCAGGCTGCGCAGCCGGGGCGGCACGCTGGCCGCCGCGGCCCGGTCGAGGAGCCAGAGGGTACGGGAGACGCCCCGCACCCCGGCGGCAGGCAGCTGCACCGGCCCGGCCCCGGCCAGCGCCATGCCCACCGCCCGGGCCTTGTCCGCTCCGGCGGCGATCAGCCAGACCTCCTCGGCCGTGTTGATGGTCGGGAGCGTCAGCGTGGTCCGCACCGGCGGCGGCTTCGGGCTGCCCCGCACGGCGCTGACCGGCCGGTTGTCGTGGTGCACCGGGTGCTCCGGGAACACCGACGCGACGTGCCCGTCCTCGCCGACGCCGAGCATCAGCACGTCGAAGTGCGGCACCACCGCGTTCCCGGGCCGGGCCGCGGCGGCCAGCTCCCGCGCGTACCCGGCGGCAGCCGCCTCCGGGTCGTCACCGGCCGGGCCGTCCGACGCCGGCATCGGGTGCACCCGGGCCGGGTCGAGCGGCACCGTGTCCAGCAGCGCCGCCCGTGCCTGCGTCTCGTTACGCTCCGGGTCGCCGCCGGGCAGGAACCGCTCGTCGCCCCACCACACGTCGACCCGGGACCAGTCGACGGCGTCCCGGGCGGGCAGCTGCCCGACCGCCCGGTACACCGCCGCGGCGATCCGCCCGCCGGTCAGCACCACCGACGCCTGGCCGCGCTCGGCCTGCGCGTCGAGCAGCTTCACCACCAACCGGGCCGCCACCGCCTGCGCCAGCAGGTCGGGGTCGGCGTGTACGGCGACACTCGCCTCAGTCATCCGTCGAGCCCTCGTGTTCCGACCGCCCACCGGCGGTCACCTGTGCCTCCGACCACCCGGTCCGGGCGGTCACTCGTTCGCGGTCGCGCCCGCGTGCGCGGTCACGCCGGCCTCGGCCCGCTGGGCGGTCGCCGGATCCTTCCACACGTGCACCCGCTGGGCCGGACGCTGGTCGAGGCCGGTGATCCCGGCCGCAGCGCCGAGCGCCTCCGCGTACACCTGGTCGGCGTCGAGGCGGCGCAGCTCCTCGGCCAGCTCGTCGCCGAGCGGCCGGCGCACCAGCGGCAGCGTGCGGTCCTCCTGCCCGGTACGCCGGAACACCGCGACGCTGTCGTCCCGGGTGAGCGTCAGCTCGTCGCCGTTGGCGCAGCGCAGCTGCACCTGGCGCATCCGCGGGAACTCCTCGGCGGCGGTCAGGACCGGGTCGATGCCGAGCCGGGCCTTGAGCCAGCCGCGCATCAGCGCCGCCGTCGGGTCCGACGGGGGCGCCACCACGCTCGCCTCGGTGACCCGGGCCTGGGTGGTGTCGAACGCGCCCGCCACGAGCGTGCGCCACGGGGTGATCCGGGTCCACGCCAGGTCGGTGTCGCCCGGGGCGTAGTCGTGGGCCCGCTGCCGCAGCTCGGCGATCGGGTCAGCCGCCTGCGCCGCGTCGGTGATCCGCCGGTCCGCGACCACGCCGAGGAAGTCGGTGGAGATCTCCTCCGGCGGCTCGCCGTGCCACCACGTCACCACCGGTACGTCCGGCACCAGCAGCGGCATCACCACCGACTCGGCGTGCAGCGCGAGCCGCCCGTACATCCGGGTCACCACCGCCTCGCACGGCCCGAGCCGGCCACCCACGACGATCTCCGCGTCCAGCCGGTTGCGGTCGCGTTCCACGTCGGAGCGGACCACCACGAGCAGCCGGCACGGGTGCGCCGCCGCGGCGATGGTGGCCGCCGCCTCGGCCTCGCGTACCCGCTTCTCGTCCACCACCACGATCAGCGTGAGCGCCATGCCACTGGCCACCCCGCCCGCGCTGCGCCGTTCCGCGGCCAGCGCCTTGACCACCTCGTTGCCGGTGGTGTCCCACAGCCCGATCATGCTCTTCTCCAAGCCCGGCCCTCGCGGGCCAGCATCTCGTCGGCGGCCCGGGGCCCCCACTCACCGGCCCGGTACGGCTCCGGGGTCGTGCCCTCCCAGGCGTGCTCCAGCGGGTCGACGACCTGCCAGCTCTGCTCCACCTCGGCGGCGTCCGGGAACAGCGTCCGGTCGCCGATCAGCACGTCCAGCACCAGCCGCTCGTACGCCTCGGGGCTGGACTCGGTGAACGCCTCGCCGTACTGGAAGTCCATCGCGATGTCGCGGACCTCCATCGTGGTGCCCGGTACCTTGGAGCCGAACTTCAGCACCACGCCCTCGTCCGGCTGTACCCGGATGACGAGCTGGTTGGGGCCGAGGGACTCCATGTCGGCGGCGTTGAACGGCAGGTGCGGCGCCTTCTTGAACATGATGGCCACCTCGGTGACCCGCCGGGGCAGCCGCTTGCCGGCCCGGATGTAGAACGGCACCCCGGCCCAGCGGCGGTTCTGGATGCCCAGCTTCACCGCCACGTACGTCTCGGTGGTGGAGCCCTCCGGGACGCCCTCCTCCTCCAGGTAGCCCTTGGCGCGCTCGCCGCCCACCCAGCCGGGCAGGTACTGGCCGCGCACGGTGTCCTCGGAGACGTCCCGCGGCACGGTGATCGCCTTGAGCACCTTGAGCTTCTCGGTCCGGATCTCGTCGGCGTCGAAGCTCGTCGGTTCCTCCATCGCGACCAGGGCGAGCAACTGGAGCAGGTGGTTCTGGAGCACGTCGCGGGCGGTGCCGACCGAGTCGTAGAAGGCCGCGCGGGTGCCGATGCCGACGTCCTCGGCCATGGTGATCTGCACCGAGTCGACGTACTTGGAGTTCCACAGCGGCTCGAACAGGTTGTTCGCGAAGCGCAGCGCCAGGATGTTCTGGACCGTCTCCTTGCCCAGGTAGTGGTCGATCCGGAACACGTCCTGGCGGGTGAAGACGTCGTCGACCAGGTCGTTGAGCGCCTTGGCCGAGGGCAGGTCGTTGCCGAACGGCTTCTCCACCACGACCCGCCGCCAGCCGCCGGACTTGGCGTTGTCCGCCATGCCGGTGCGGGCGAGCTGCTTGAGCACCACCGGGAAGGCCGCCGGGGGGATGGAGAAGTAGAAGGCCGCGTTGCCGGGGATGCCGTGCGAGCCGCGCAGCTCGTCGAGCGTGGCGGCGAGATGGTCGAACGCGGCGTCGTCGTCGAACGAGCCGCCGACGAACTTGATGTTGCCGGCGAGCCGGGCCCACACCTCCTCCCGCCACGGTGTGCGGGCGTGCTTCTTGGCCGCGTCGTGCGCCACCGACTCGAAGTCGCCGTCGCCCCAGTCGCGGCGGGCGAAGCCCAGGACCACGAAGCCGGGCGGCAGGAGCCCTCGGTTGGCCAGGTCGTAGACCGCCGGCAGCAGCTTCTTGCGGGCCAGGTCACCCGTCACCCCGAAGATCACCAGGGCACACGGCTCGGGGATCCGGGGCAGCCGCCGGTCCTGCGGATCGCGCAGCGGGTTCACCGGGCCACCTCCTCCTGCGTCTCGGTCCGCTGATTCCAGGTCGTTGATCGTCACGTGCGTGTCCGTCCGGCCGTTTCCAGGAGCTGGGCGACGCCCGTCGCCCGCTCGGTCAGGTGCAGTCGCAGCACCGGTCGCTCCCGGCCGGCCAGGGCCCGCCGGTCGCCGGCGGCCTGGGCCGCCTGGAGCTGCGCGAAGGTGTACGGACGACCGGGCACCTCCAGATCATCGGTGACCGCACCGGTGATCTGGAGGTGCCGGCCGTGGATGTCGGTGTGTTGCGGCCGGCGCGGTCCCCAGCCGAAGGTGACCGGCCGTCCGGCGGCCCGCGCCAGCAGCGGGCGCAGCCCGGCGACCGCCGCGTCGGCGTGCCGGTCGAGGTACGCGGTCACCACGAGGTGCTCCCGTTCACCCAGCCCGTCGAGCAGCCAGCGCAGCGCGCCGGTCAGGTCGGCCGGGGCGCCGCTCGGGGCGTACACCTCGATCGCGCCCTCGACCGACGACGGCGGCCCGCTCTCCGGCGCGTCGCCGGCCACTGCGGCGGCGGGCGCCGCGAACGGGTCGGTCCGCAGCGTCACCGCGGCGGTCGCCGCCGCGTAGGCCCAGGTGAGCAGGTGCGCGCCGAGTGGTCCGTTGACCGCGACGTCGGCGGATACGCCCGGTCCGACACCGGCGCCGAGGGCGCCGCCGAGACCGACCGTCAGCACGCCCGGCCCGGTGGCGCCGGGGGAGTCGGGGGACTCCGCGACCACGGGCAGCAGCCGTCCACCTGTGGCGTCGGCGAGCATCGCGCCGGCCCAGCGGCCCAGACCGTCGAGGCCGGTGCCGTCGGGAACCAGCGCGATCGTGTGCCGGCCGGAGCCGGGCGCCGCGCCCAGTGCCGCGCCGAGCGCCAGGGCCGGATTGTCCCGGTCCCGGTCGAGCGCGCCGGTGAGCGCCTCGGCCTCGTCCAGCACCTCGGCCACCGGGGCGCCGGCCAGCGCCGCCGGGACCAGGCCGGACGCGGTGAGCGCGGCCCACGGCCCGGACACGCCGGGCTCGGCCGGGATCACCATCGCGCCCAGCTCGTCGGCGCGCGCCGCGAGTTCCGAGCCGGGTTCGGTGACCACCACGACGTGCCGGGCGGCGTCGGGGCCCTCGTCCGCCCACGCCTGCCGGTAGGCGCGCAGGTGGGCGTCGGTGGCCGGGTCGAGGCCGTGCCGGGCGGCGAGCACCAGGAGGGTACGCGCCGGACGGTCGGCGAGCGCGGCCCGGATCGGTCCCGGGTCGGCGGTGTCGAGCACCGTCAGCGGCCGGCCCAGGCACTCGGCCAGCACCTCCGCGGCGAGCGTGTCGTCGTGTGCGCCGGCCAGCACCACGTGGTCCAGGTCGCCCAGCTCGGCGGCCAGTTCGGCGAGCTGGGGGAGCATGTCCCGGCTGCGCCGGTGAGCGTGCAGCCAGCCCAGCCGGTCGAGGGCCGCCGGCTCGGCGGCGGGCCCCCAGAGGGCCGGGTCCGCGGCGGCGAGCCGGGCCGGGACGTCGTGGGAGACGAGCGTGGCGCGCGTGGACGCGCCGAGAGCGTCCGCGCCGCGCACGGCCAGGCCGGCGGCCATGTCCGCCCGCCCGGCCAGCAGGTCACTCACCGCGCCACCTCGGCTCGCTCAAGGCAGACCACCTCACCCGGTCCACGGTACGGCGCGACGCGTCCCGGGGCCGGGCCCCGGGACGCGTCGGACGCCGTCGGTCACGCGTTGCCGCCGGCCTGCTGCGCCGCCTGCGCGTTCTTCCCGGCGGCCCGGTGCGGGCTGCCCGAGCCCTTGGCCGCCTCGGCGAGGGACTTCTTGACCCCCTCCAGCAGCTCCACCCAGCTCGCCTCGAACTTCTCCACGCCCTCGCGCTCCAGCGTGGCGATCACGTCGGACAGGTCCACGCCCACCGCCAGCAGGTCGTCGAAGACCTTGCGGGCGTCGTCGTACGCGACGGTGACGGTGTCCGGCTTCGTCTCGCCGTGCTCGGCGTAGGCGTGGACGACCGGCTCCGGCATGGTGTTGACGGTGCCGGGCGCGATCAGCTCCTCGACGTAGATGACGTCCCGGTAGTCCGGGTTCTTCGTCGAGGTGGAGGCCCACAGCGGACGCTGCGGGTGGGCGCCCGCGTCGGCCAGCTTCTGCCAGCGCGCCGAGGAGAACACCTCGCCGTAGCGCTCGTACGCCAGCCGGGCGTTGGCGACCGCGGCCTTGCCGCGCAGCGCCTTGGCCTGGTCCGAGCCGATCTTCTCCAGCCGCTTGTCCACCTCGGTGTCGACCCGGGAGACGAAGAACGAGGCGACCGAGCCGATCTTCGACAGGTCGTGCCCGTTGGCCTGCGCCTGCTCCAGGCCGGCCAGGAAGGCGTCCATCACCTGCGAGTACCGGTCCAGACCGAAGATCAGCGTGACGTTGACGCTGATCCCCTCGGCCAGGGTCGCGGTGATCGCGGGCAGGCCCTCCTCGGTGGCCGGGATTTTGATGAACAGGTTCGGCCGGTCCACCAGCCACCACAGCGCCTTGGCCTCGGCGACGGTCTTCGCCGCGTCGTGCGCCGAGCGCGGGTCCACCTCGATCGACACCCGGCCGTCCACGCCGCCGCTGACGTCGTACGACGGGCGCATCACGTCGCAGGCCCACCGCACGTCGTACGTGGTGAGCATGCGGACCGCCTCCTCGACGTCCACGCCGCGTACGGCGAGGTCACGAAGCTGCCAGTCGTACTCGTCGGCGTCGCTCAGCGCCTTCGCGAAGATCGTCGGGTTGGTGGTCACCCCGGCTACGTGGCTCTCCCGGCGCAGCTTGTCCAGCCCGCCGGAGGTCAGCCGTACCCGGGAGAGATCGTCGAGCCAGATCGCCACACCGGCGCCCTGGAGCTCCTTCAGCCTGTCCGTCATGCCGTCCACGCTCCCCTCAGTTGCCGGTCGTGAAACCGGTGATGTCGCCCACCCGGGTCAGCGCCGCGTGCGCGGCGGCCACGATCCGGTCGGGGGTGAACCCGAACTGCTCGAAGAGCACGGTGTGCGGCGCGCTGGCGCCGTAGTGCTCGATGCTCACGCACTCGCCGCTGTCGCCGACGATCGCGCGCCACGACATGGCGATACCCGCCTCCACGCTCACCCGTGCCTTTACCCCGCGAGGCAGCACCGACTCCCGGTACGCCTCGTCCTGGGCGAAGAACCACTCCTGGCAGGGCATGGAGACGACCCGGGTGGGGGTGCCGTCGGCCTCCAGCCGCTCCCGCGCGGTGAGGCAGAGCTGCACCTCGGAGCCGGTGCCGACGAGGATCACCTGCGGCTTGCCGTTCGACGCCTCGGCCAGCACGTACCCGCCCTTGGCGACGCCCTCGGCGCCGGCCAGGTCGGTGCGGTCGAACGTCGGCAGCGCCTGGCGGCTGAGCGCCAGCGCGGTCGGCCGGTCGGTGTGCTCCAGCGCCTGCCGCCACGCCCAGACCGTCTCGTTGGCGTCGGCCGGGCGGACCACGTCCAGGCCGGGGATGGCCCGCAGCGCGGTCAGGTGCTCGATCGGCTGGTGCGTCGGGCCGTCCTCGCCGAGGCCGATCGAGTCGTGCGTCCAGACGTACGTCACCGGCAGCTTCATCAGCGCGGCCAGCCGCACCGCCGGGCGCATGTAGTCGCTGAACACCAGGAACGTGCCGCCGTACGGGCGGGTGCCGCCGTGCAGGGCGATGCCGTTGAGGATCGCGCCCATGGCGTGCTCGCGGATGCCGAAGTGCAGCGTGCGGCCGTACTCGTCACCCGGGAAGTCCTTGGTGGCGTGCGCGGCCGGGACGAACGACGGCTCGCCCTTCATCGTGGTGTTGTTGCTCTCGGCCAGGTCGGCCGAGCCGCCCCACAGCTCGGGCAGCACCGGCGCCAGGGCCTCCAGGATCTTGCCGGAGGCGGCCCGGGTGGCGACGCCCTTGGCGTCCGCCGGGAAGGTCGGCAGCGCGTCGGTCCAGCCGGTCGGCAGCGTACGGGTGGCCATCCGGTCCCACAGCGCCTTGCGCTCCGGGTTGGCCTGCGCCCAGGCGTCGAACCCGGTGGTCCACTCGGCCTGCTCCTGCGCGCCGCGCTCCAGCACCTGACGGGCGTGCTTGAGCACCTCCTCGTCGACCTCGAAGGTGCGCTGCGGGTCGAAGCCGAGGATCTCCTTGGTGGCCTTCACCTCGTCCGCGCCGAGCGCCGAGCCGTGGATCTTGCCGGTGTTCTTCTTGTTCGGCGCGGGCCAGCCGATGATCGTGCGCAGCGCGATGAACGACGGCCGGCCGGTCTCCGCCTTGGCGGCCAGTAGCGCCTCGTACAGCGCCTCCACGTCCTCGTGGTAGTCGCCCTGGTCGGCGTCGCCGCGGCGCCAGTCGACGGTCTGGACGTGCCAGCCGTACGCCTCGTAGCGGGCCGCCACGTCCTCGCTCTTGGCGATTCGGGTGTCGTCCTCGATCGAGATCTCGTTGTCGTCGTAGATCACGCAGAGGTTGCCGAGCTGCTGGTGACCGGCGAGCGCGCTGGCCTCGTGGGTGATGCCCTCCTCGATGTCACCGTCGGAGGCGATGCACCAGATGTCGTGCCGGAACGGCGAGTCGGCGCGGTCCGGCTCGGGGTCGAACAGGCCGCGCTCGCGGCGGGCCGCCATCGCCATGCCGACCGCGTTGCCGAGGCCCTGGCCGAGCGGACCGGTGGTGGTCTCCACGCCCGGGGTGTGGCCGTGCTCCGGGTGGCCCGGGGTGAGCGAGCCCCACTGGCGCAGCGCCTTGAGGTCGTCCAGCGCCAGCGGGTAGCCGGAGAGGAAGAGCTGGATGTAGAGAGTCAGGCTGGAGTGCCCGGCCGACAGCACGAACCGGTCGCGTCCGGCCCAGTTCGGGTCGGCGGGGTTGTGCCGCATGACCCGGTTGAAGAGCAGGTACGCCACCGGGGCGAGGCTCATCGCCGTCCCCGGGTGGCCGTTGCCGGATTTCTCCACGGCGTCCATGGCCAGCACGCGGACCGTGTCGACGGCCCTGCGGTCGAGGTCGGACCAGTTGAGAGCGGGAAGCTCGGGTCGGTTGGCAGCCACGATGGTTGTGCTCCTCGGCAGATGGGCGGAACCCTCACTGATGACCCTATCGAGCGGTGCTAAACGTCCGCCCGGGGATCTCAGCATGCTGTTCTGTACGGATCGCGTACGTCCGGTCGTTCAACCCCAGGTGTGACGGCTCGCACCGTTGCCGGGTCCACGGGGCAGCGAAAACGACGCCGCGTAGTGTGTGGGGCGGTGTGTGGACCCGCAGCGGTCCGGGCCGAACGACCTCCCCCGCCGATGCCGGAAGGTGGCAATCCGTGAGCATGATCACCGAGCGCCCCGTCAGCAACCCTGCCGGGCAGTCGCCGGTGGGCGCGGTGGCGGAGGCGCCGGCGAGCGGCCGGCGGGACGTACGCGCCGTGGTGGCGGCGTACGTGACGCTGACCAAGCCGCGGATCGTCGAGCTGCTTCTGGTCACCACAGTGCCGGCGATGATGCTGGCCCACGGCGGGATGCCGTCGCTGTGGCTGGTCGCCGTGGTGCTGGTCGGCGGGTCGCTCGCGGCCGGCGCGGCGAGCGTCATCAACTGCTACATCGACCGCGACATCGACCAGCTCATGCGGCGCACCAAACGCCGCCCGCTGCCCGCGCACACCGTGTCGCCGCGCAGCGCGCTGGTCTTCGGCCTGGTGCTGGCGGCCGTGTCGGTGGCGCTGATGGCGGTGGCGACGAACTGGCTGGCGACGGTGCTGACGGTCGCCGCGATCGCCTACTACGACCTGGTCTACACGCTGTGGCTGAAGCGGACCACCGCCGCCAACACGTTCTGGGGCGGCATCTGCGGCGCCGCTCCGGTGCTGATCGGCTGGGCCGCTGTCACCGGCACGCTGGCACCGGCCGCGTGGGGCCTGTTCGCTGTCGTCTTCTTCTGGCAGATGCCGCACTTCTACGCGCTGGCCATCAAGTACAAGGCCGACTACGCCCGCGCCGGTGTGCCGATGCTGCCGGTGGTGGCCTCGGTCCGGCGGGTGAACGCGGAGATCATCGGCTTCTCCTGGCTGACGGTGCTCTCCTCGCTGGCGGTGTGGCCGCTCGGGATGAGCCCGATCTACGGCGTCACCGCGCTCGTGGTCGGCGGGATCTTCCTCGTCGAGGCGCACAAGCTGTGCCGGCGCGCGACGCGCGGCGAGGCGGTCAAGCCGATGCGGCTGTTCCACTGGTCCACCACGTACCTCACGATCCTCTTCGCGGCCGTCGCGCTCGACGCGCTGCTCTGACCCGCCCGTCCGGCGGTTCATCAGAAATTTTTTTCGGGCTTCCCCGGACGTGTTCAACCCGGACAGATTGTGACGATCCCGCCCGTCCGCTTCGCCCAGATATAAGCGACATATGCAGGCAAATTACCTGTGGTTCTTCTTAAACCGATGGGTAATTGGCATCACATTCAGTTCATGGTTCTCGCACATCCGGGTGGAACTCTGCTTAGGCTTCGCGTCATGGCAGATGGTTCCGATACGACGCTGACGGCTGACAAGACCGCCGAGCAGGCCCCCAACGGCCTGGTCGCGGGCATCAAGTCGTTCGCCGCCGGACACGGCGGCGCGAAGGCGGTCATCGAGTACGTCGGCAAGCGCGGCGCACGGATCGTCCTCGTGGGTTCCGACGGGGTATGGGCGGACCAGTTCGCCGACGGCACGGACGTCGCACGCCGGGCCTGCGCCAAGGCCGGGGTCGACGTCGAGAACGCCTGGGAGCGTGAACTGATGGACCAGATGCGTCCGAGCAACGACCTGTGGCGGTCGATGGCCCGGCGCACGATGGCCCGTTGACATATACCGAATGACCAACCACCACCAGTCGACCCGGGGGAGACCCCGGGTCGCTTTCGTCACCTGCGCCGAGCTGCCCGACCTCGACCCGGACGACCGGCTCGCGCTCGGCCCGCTCACCGCCCGCGGCGTCACCGCCGAGATCGCCGTCTGGGACGACCCGGCAGTCGACTGGTCCGGGTACGACCTGGTCGTGCTCCGCTCCCCGTGGGACTACGCCCTGCGGCGGGACGAGTTCGTGACCTGGGCGCGTACCGTGCCGGCCCTGGTCAACCCGGCCGACGTGGTCGCCTGGAACACCGACAAGCGCTACCTGTCCGAGCTGGCCGCCGCCGGAGTGCCCACCGTGCCGACCGAGTGGGTCGAGCCGGGGCAGGCGTGGACGCCGCCGTCCGGGGGCGAGTACGTGATCAAGCCGGCCGTCAGCGCGGGCAGCCAGGACACCGGCCGCTACGACCTGACCGACAGGGAGCACCGTGAGCTTGCGGTGGCCCACGTCCGGCGGCTCTCCGACGCCGCGCGGGCCACCATGGTCCAGCCGTACCTGGACGCGGTGGACACCGCCGGGGAGACCGCGCTGCTGTTCCTGGCCGGGCCCGGCGGCCTGGCGTTCAGCCACGCGATCCGCAAGGGCCCGATGCTGACCGGGCCGGACCTGGGCGAGGCCGCGCTCTACAAGGAGGAGCGGATCGACGCCCGCGTCGCCACGGCGGAGCAGCGCGCGGTGGCCGACAAGGTGCTCGCGGTGGTGCCCGGCGGCCCGGACCGCCTGCTCTACGCCCGGGTCGACCTGATCCCCGGCCCGGACGGCGAGCCCGTGCTGGTCGAGCTGGAGCTGACCGAGCCGAGCCTGTTCGTCGGGTACGCCGACGGTGCCCCGGACCGGCTCGCCGACGCGGTGCTCACCCACCTGGCCCGCCGCCGCTGACCCCGGGGCCCGGCCGAGCCGGGTCGCGGATGCCGGCCGATCAGGTGCCGGCCGTCGTGAGCCGGGCCAGGTGGGCGTCGATCTCCGCGCGTGCGTCCGCGGGATCCAGGCCGGTGGTCAGGATCCGTACCGTGACGCCGTCCAGCAGCGTCGCCAGCGCGGCGGCCTCGGCCCGCGCGTCCACGTGCCCGGCGATGCCACCCGCGGCCCGGCCGAGCGTGAGCAGCCGCTCGACGTTGGCCCGCATCTGCGCCTCGCTCTCCGCCAGGATCGCCGCGACCTGCTCGTCGACGAGCGCCTCGGCGGTGAGGACCAGCCAGACGCGGGCCTCGAAGGCGCGTTCGGCGTCCAGCGGGACGAGTTGGCGCACCGCCTGCCGGATCACCTCCGGCGTGACCGGGTCGGCGGGGATCGTCCGGGCCCGCGCCACCACGCGTCCGGCCAGGTGGTCCATTGCCGCCCGGACCATCAGTTCCCGAGCCGGCAGGTAGTGCTGCGCGGTCGCCAGCGGCATGCCGGCCTCGGCGGCGACGGCCCGCACCGTCATCCCGGCCGACCCCGCCCGCGCCAGTACGACGCAGGCCGCCGCGCCGAGATGACGCCGCCGCTCCTCGTGGTCCACAACCTTGGGCACGAGCTGATCATAGATGGTCGGTCATTTGACCGATATAGGTCGGCCGCCTAACGTTGCCCGGCATGACCGCACCCCTCACCGACACCGCACGCGACACCCGCCGGTTCAGCTACCTCGACATGGCGCTCGTGCTCGCCGTCGGCGTCGGCCTGGCCAACTCGGCGGTCGCGGACCTGCTGGCCCGGGGACCGGCGCGGCTGGGCATGCCGGAGACGGCGGCGTCCACCATCGCCTGGGCCCTGATCAACGGCACCCAGCTCGCTGTCGGCCTCGCGGTGGTGCGCCACCGCTTCGGCGAGATCGCCCGGCCGCTGCGGCTCGTCCGCCCGGCGGGCCGCCAGGTGGGCGCCGCGGTGGGCTGGGGCCTGGCCAAGGCCGCGCTCACCCTCGTGCTCGTGGTGGCGCTGCCCGCGGCGCTCGTCGAGGGCGGCGGTGGTGAGGGCGGCTACCCCGCCGGAAGCCTGCTCGCGCAGTTCGCCTTCGCGTTCGCCTTCGGCGCCGTCGTCTCCCCGCTCTACGAGGAGATCCTCTACCGGGGTGTCTTCTACCAGGGACTGGCCGCGCGGCTGCCCGCCGTGGCCGCCGTGGTGCTGTCGGCGGCCTTCTTCGCCGTCGTACACCTGCCCCGGGTCTTCAACACCGTCAGCGCGCTCTTCGCCGGGCTGCTGTTCGCCTGGCTGCTGCACCGCCACCGCAACCTCTGGGTGCCGATCCTCGCCCATGCCGTCAGCAACGGAACGCTCGTCGCCCTGGCGTTCGCCGCCGAGGCGTCCGCCTGACCGCCCGGAGGCGGCGACAGCCCGCTCAGTCGCGGTCGCTGTGGTTACGTGCCCAGCGACCACCGATCGGCGGGGTGTCCAGCCGCAGCGCGGCCTCGGTGCCGGCCAGGTCGTTGTCCTCGAACGCGCAGGACACGCAGCTGCCCGCCTCGGTGACCCAGATCCCGTACGCCTGGGTGTCGGCGTCCCGGTGCCAGATCCGGTTGCCGCGCACGGTGGCCGAGTCGAACGGCGCGGCGATCGTGATGCCGCCGCACGCCGGTGGCGAGTCGGGCAGCTCGTACGCCGTGCCGGGCCCCGGTGTGTCCGCGCTCCAGCCGGTGGAGCCGTCCGGGCGTACCTCGGCCAGGGAGAGCCCGGTGGCGCTGTTGTCGGACACCACCGCGTCCCGCGAGCCGACCCGGACCACCTTGCCCCGGTGCCCGCCGGCCGGCCAGTCGGCGTTGCCGTCGGCGACCTCGCGCGGGCCGTACCGCACCGCCTCGCCGGAGCCGGAGCAGGCCGGGGCGGAGCGGCGGCCGTTGTCCCGGATCCGGTTCCCGACGATCGACGTGTCGAGCATCGGCCGGTCGATCCGGATGCCGTCCAGCGCGTTCTCCCGGATGTCGTTGTCCTGGATCACCACGTCGGCCGCCGCGCCCCGGTAGCCGTGGCCCAGGTCGTGCTCGTGGTAGCCGAAGCCACCGTTGCGGCTGATCCGGTTAGCCTGCACCGCGTACGGGCCGGGGGTGTTGCCCATGCTGATGCCGTCGCCGACGTTGTAGTCGATCACGCAGCCGGTGACCAGGCCGCCGCGCCCGGCGACCCCGGCGGTGCCGTTGCCCGACACGTCGAAGCCGGCCTCCAGGTTGTTGGTCATGGTGCAGGCGGAGACGATCAGCCCGTCCGCTCCCCAGTCGGAGATGCCGAACCGGTTGGCCTGGCTGTGGCAGCCGACGATCCGGATGCCGCGCGGCGGGGTCCAGTAGTCCTTCTGCAGCTCCAGGAAGATGCCGTTGGTGCCGTTGCCGATGGTGGTGCAGTTGGCGATGGTGAGGCGCTCCACGTCGCCCCAGCCGCCGATGCCGACGCCGATCCCCGCGCCGCCCATCTGGTCGCCGTTGTCCAGCCGGCCGCATCCCACCACGACCACGCCGTCGATCAGGCTGTCCTGGAGGAAGTCACAGCCCAGGCCGGTCGCCCCGGTGTGGTGGATGTAGAGGTTGCGGAACACGCCGCGCACCACGTACTGCAGGCCCAGCCCTTTGGCCAGGTAGTCGTAGGACGTCTGGGCCACGCCGGAGCCGTCGATCTCGAAGTCGGCGAACGAGCAGTCGGCGATGTGCCGGTCCCGGTCCGCGCCGTGCTGCACGGTGGTCCAGAAGGCGAGCGGGACCGGTGCGCTGCGGTTGCCCTCGTTGCTGAGCAGGAAGCGGGTCGCTGCCGGTCCGGCGCCGATCAGCGAGACGCCGCTGCGCCAGACGGTGCCGGCGTCGCGGATCGAGTACAGGCCGGGCGGGCAGTAGATCACCCGGGCCCGGCCGTCGGCGTCGTACCCGGAGCCGAGGCGGTCCACCAGCGCCGCCAGGGCGGGCTGGTCGTTGGTGACCCCGTCGCCGGTGAGGCCGTGCTCGCGGGCGTCGCACCACAGCGGCGCGCCGGCGACCGGGGTCAGCCGTTGCGGGGTGGTGGTGGAGAGGCTCTTGCGCGACACGGGGAGCTCCCCTCGGGCGACTGTCGGTGGCCCGTGCCGCTTTCCCGCTCCCGCCGCGCGGTAACGCCCGCGCTCAGGCGGCGGCGCCCACCCGTTGCGCGGAGGGCGCGGCCGGGGCCTCCGGGGCGGCCGGCAGCCGCTCCCGGGTGGCCCAGAGCACGCCGAGGGTGGCCAGCAGCACCAGGCAGGAGCCGAGCATGTGCGCGCCGACCAGCACGGCGGGCAGGTGGGTGAAGTACTGGACGAAGCCGATCACGCCCTGGCCCAGCTCGACCGCGATCAGCACCGCGGCGGCCCGGGCCGCCCGCGCCGCGCCGACCGCCCGGAACGCGAAGTACAGCGCCACCGACAGGCCGATCAGCAGGAAGACGCCGTCGGCGTGCACCTGGGAGATCGCCGCCGGGTCCAGGCCGTTGCGGGCCGCGCCGTGGTCACCGGCGTGCGGTCCGCTGCCGGTCACCCAGGTGCCCACGACGAGCACCGACGCGCTCACCGCCGTGGTGATCCAGGCGAGCGTACGCAGCGGCGCCGGCACGGTCGGCGCCACCGGCCCGTCCGGGTCCTTGATGCGCCGCCAGAGCGCGTACGCGACCGCGATCACCGCCATCGAGGCGAGGAAGTGCAGCCCGACCACCCACGGGTTGAGGTTGGTGAGCACTGTGATGCCACCGATGATCGCCTGGGCCGGGATGCCGAACAGCACGCCCACGGCCAGCGGCAGCGTCCCGCGGCGGCGGGGGCGGTGCGCCAGCACGGCCAGCACCACGGCGAGCGCGATGATCCCGACCGCGAAGGTGAGCAGCCGGTTGCCGAACTCGATCACCCCGTACACGCCCATCTCGGGTGTCGTGGTGTAGGAGTCCTCGGTGCACCGGGGCCAGGTGGGGCAGCCGAGGCCGGAGGCGGTGAGCCGGACGGCCCCGCCGGTGACCACGATCGCGACGTTCGCGATGATCGAGGCGAGCGCGAGGCGGCGCAGCAGCGTGGCGGAGACCGGAAACCGGACGGATCGCTTCACGAAGCGAATCCTACGCACCGTAGTTGATCCCGATCGGGTGACTCCGGCACCCCGGTGGTCGGAATCACCGGACCCCGGGTTTGCAGGCCCTCGGCGAATTACGTAACGTTGCCGTTGTGAAAAACGCGGCGGCGCTCTCCCGAACGCCGGTGACCGGTCCGGTCGCCGGTGGCTCGCGTGCACGTCGCGGCGTGCGGCCCGGCGAGCGGGAGACCGCTCCGGCCGACCTGTCGACCCGCGACCGGGTCACCCAGCTGCTGCTGGAGCGCGGCCCCACCACCGCCGCGCAGCTCGGCTCGGCGCTCGGCCTGAGCCCGGCCGCGATCCGCCGCCACCTCGACGCGATGCTCGCCGACGGTGACGTGGTCGCCCGCGACCAGACCGTCCGCGGCAGCCGCGGGCGCGGCCGCCCGGCCAAGGTCTTCGCGCTCACCGAGGCGGGCCGCGGTCGCTGCGGCACCCACCACTACGACAACATGGCCACCGCCGCGCTGCGGTGGATCGCCCGCACCGGCGGCACCGAGGCGGTCGCGGCGTTCGCGGCCGAGCAGGTCTCCGCGCTGGAGACCCGCTGCCGGGCGGCCATGGAGGACGCCGGAGACGCCCCGCTCGCGCGGGCGGAGGCGCTCGCCGGCGCGCTGACCGCCGAGGGTTACGCTGCCAACGCGTCCACGATCGCCTCCGGCGGCCAGCTCTGCCAGCACCACTGCCCGGTGGCGCACGTGGCCGCCGAGTTCCCTCAGCTGTGCGAGGCCGAGACCGAAGTGATCTCCCGTCTGGTCGGCACTCACGTACAGCGCCTGGCCACCATCGCGCACGGCGACGGCGTGTGCACCACGCACATTCCCGCCCAGTCCGGTTCCACCGTCACCACTGTGAGGACAGATAGATGACCGAGCAGATCGTCCAGCCCCTGACCCAGGAGGAGCAGCTCGCGGCCCTCGGCCGTTACGAGTACGGCTGGGCCGACCCCGACGTCGCCGGGGCGTCCGCCCAGCGCGGCCTCAGCGAGGCGGTGGTGCGGGACATCTCGGCCAAGAAGAACGAGCCGGCCTGGATGCTCGACCTGCGGCTCAAGGGCCTGCGGCTGTTCGGCCGCAAGCCGATGCCGAACTGGGGCGCCGACCTCACCGGGATCGACTTCGACAACATCAAGTACTTCGTGCGGTCCACCGAGAAGCAGGCCACCTCCTGGGAGGACCTGCCCGAGGACATCAAGAACACCTACGACAAGCTCGGCATCCCGGAGGCGGAGAAGCAGCGCCTGGTCGCCGGTGTCGCGGCGCAGTACGAGTCCGAGGTGGTCTACCACCAGATCCGTGAGGACCTGGAGGAGCAGGGTGTCGTCTTCCTGGACACGGACACCGCGCTCAAGGAGCACGAGGACCTGTTCAAGGAGTACTTCGGCACGGTGATCCCGGTCGGCGACAACAAGTTCGCCGCGCTGAACACCTCCGTCTGGTCCGGTGGCTCGTTCATCTACGTGCCGAAGGGCGTGCACGTGGACATCCCGCTGCAGGCCTACTTCCGGATCAACACGGAGAACATGGGCCAGTTCGAGCGGACGCTGATCATCGTCGACGAGGGCGCGTACGTGCACTACGTCGAGGGTTGCACCGCGCCCATCTACTCCTCCGACTCGCTGCACAGCGCCGTCGTGGAGATCATCGTCAAGAAGAACGCCCGGTGCCGGTACACGACCATCCAGAACTGGTCGAACAACGTCTACAACCTGGTCACCAAGCGCGCCGTGTGCCACGAGGGCGCGACCATGGAGTGGGTCGACGGCAACATCGGCTCCAAGGTCACCATGAAGTACCCGGCGGTCTACATGACCGGCGAGCACGCCAAGGGCGAGGTGCTCTCGGTGGCCATGGCCGGCGAGGGCCAGCACCAGGACGCCGGCGCCAAGATGGTGCACGCCGCGCCGCACACCTCCTCGACCATCGTGTCGAAGTCGATCGCCCGGGGCGGCGGCCGCACCTCGTACCGCGGTCTGGTGCAGGTGCTGGAGGGCTCGACCAGCAGCAAGAGCACCGTCAAGTGCGACGCGCTCCTGGTCGACACGATCTCCCGCTCCGACACCTACCCGTACGTCGACATCCGCGAGGACGACGTGTCGATGGGGCACGAGGCGACCGTCTCCAAGGTCAGCGAGGACCAGCTCTTCTACCTGATGAGCCGGGGCCTGAGCGAGGACGAGGCGATGGCGATGATCGTGCGCGGCTTCATCGAGCCGATCGCCAAGGAGCTTCCGATGGAGTACGCGCTGGAGCTCAACCGCCTGATCGAGCTGCAGATGGAGGGCGCGGTCGGCTGACGCCGGCCACCCGCCCTCCGACTCACTGACACCTCGTCGCAGAACAGACCAAGGAAGAGATGACTACCCAGGCTTCCGCGCCGCCCACGACCAAGTCGCAGGCGCTCCGCTCGTACGACGTCGCCGACTTCCCGGCCCTGACCGGCCTGGAGGAGGAGTGGCGCTTCACCCCGCTCAAGCGCCTGCGCGGCCTGACCGCGTCGGCGCAGGGCGCGACCGGCGCGGTCAGGCACGAGTACGGTGACCTGCCCGAGGGCGTCACCGTCGACCGGATCGGCCGGGACGACCCCCGGGTGGGCAGCGTGCTCACCCCGTTCGACCGGGTCAGCGCGCTCGCGTACGGCGGGGCCGACGGCGCGCTGCTGGTGCGCGTCGACCGCGACGCGGTGGTGGAGCGGCCGGTGCGCCTGCGGGTGGTCGGCGAGAACGCCGAGGCGCTCGCCTTCGGTCACACGTTCGTCGAGGTGGACCGGTTCGCCGAGGCCACAGTGGTGATCGAGCACGTCGGCTCGGCCACGCTGGCCGACAACGTCGAGGTGACTGTGGGCGACGGGGCGAAGCTGACCCTGGTCACCGTCGCCGACTGGGCCGACGACGCGGTGCAGGCGCAGCACCTCAAGGTGCGGCTGGGCCGCGACGCCCGGATCCTGCACGTGCAGGTCAGCCTCGGCGGCGACCTGGTCCGGCAGTACACGTCGGTGGAGTACACCCAGCGCGGCGGCGAGGCCGAGCTGTACGGCGTCTACTTCGCCGACTCCGGCCAGCACCTGGAGCACCGGCAGCTGGTCGACCACACCGTGCCGGACTGCCGCAGCAACGTCGGCTACCGGGGCGCGCTCCAGGGCGACGACGCGCACACGGTCTGGGTCGGCGACGTGCTGATCCGCGCCGAGGCGACGGGCACCGACACGTACGAGATCAACCGGAACCTGCTGCTCACCGACGGCGCGCGGGCCGACTCCGTACCCAACCTGGAGATCGAGACCGGCGAGATCGCCGGCGCCGGGCACGCCAGCGCGACCGGCCGGTTCGACGACGAGCAGCTGTTCTACCTGATGGCCCGGGGCATCCCGGAGGCCGAGGCGCGGCGCCTGGTGGTGCGCGGCTTCTTCGCCGAGCTGATCAACAAGATCCCGGTCGAGGACCTGCGCGAGCGCCTCGGCGACGCCATCGAGGCGCGGCTGGCCAAGGCGGGCGCCTGATGCTCAAGATCTGCTCCACCGAGGACGTGCCGAAGGGCACCGCGATCAGCGCCGACGTGGACGGCGTGCAGGTCGCGATCGTGCACGGCGAGGACGACGTGTTCTACGCGGTGCACGACGAGTGCTCGCACGCTGCCGTGGCGCTGTCCGAGGGCGAGGTCGAGGGCTGCACGCTGGAATGCTGGCTGCACGGCTCCCGTTTCGACCTGCGTACCGGTGAGCCCACCGGGCTGCCCGCGACCGAACCCGTACCCGTCTATCCCGTCGAAGTCCGCGACGGCGACATCTACCTTTCCGTGGACGGCGACGGCCGTCCGCTGCCGAGCAATGGAGTGACCCGCTGATGAGCACCCTGGAGATCCGCGACCTGAAGGTGTCGGTCAAGCTGCCCGAGGGTGAGCTCAAGCCGATCCTGCACGGGGTCGACCTGACCGTGCGCTCCGGCGAGACGCACGCCATCATGGGCCCGAACGGCTCTGGCAAGTCCACGCTGGCGTACTCGATCGCCGGTCACCCGAAGTACGAGATCACCGGCGGCGAGGTGACCCTCGACGGCGAGGACGTGCTGTCCATGTCCGTCGACGAGCGGGCCCGCGCCGGCCTCTTCCTGGCCATGCAGTACCCGGTCGAGGTCCCCGGCGTGTCGGTGGCCAACTTCCTGCGTACCGCCAAGACCGCCATCGACGGCGAGGCGCCGAAGCTGCGCACCTGGGCCGGCGAGCTGCGCGGCGCCATGGAGAAGCTCCAGATGGACCCGGCGTTCGCCCAGCGCAACGTCAACGAGGGCTTCTCCGGCGGCGAGAAGAAGCGGCACGAGATCGTGCAGCTGGAGCTGCTCAAGCCGAAGATGGCGATCCTCGACGAGACCGACTCCGGCCTGGACGTGGACGCGCTGCGCGTGGTCAGCGAGGGCGTGAACCGGGTGCGCGACACCGGCGACACCGGCCTGCTGCTGATCACTCACTACACGCGCATCCTGCGCTACATCAAGCCGGACTTCGTGCACGTCTTCGTGGCCGGCCGGATCGTCGAGCAGGGCGGCCGGGAGCTGGCCGACAAGCTCGAGGAAGAGGGCTACGAGCGGTACGTCGCCGGGGCCGGCGCGGCGCGGGCCTGAGACTCGACATGACCTCGATGGCCATCCCGGCGGGCATGCCGCAGTACGACGACGTGCCGCGCTTCGACGTGGCGAAGGTGCGGGCCGACTTCCCGATCCTCGACCGGGAGGTCAACGGTCACCCGCTCGTCTACCTGGACAGCGCGAACACCTCGCACAAGCCGCGGCAGGTGCTCGACGTGCTCGCCGAGCACTACGCGCTGCACAACGCCAACGTGTCGCGCTCGGTGCACACGCTGGGCACCGAGGCGACCGAGGCGTACGAGGGCGCGCGGGCGAAGATCGCCGCGTTCATCAACGCGCCGAGCGTTGACGAGGTGGTGTTCACCAAGAACTCCACCGAGGCGATCAACCTCGTGGCGTACGCGTTCTCCAACGCCTCGCTGCGCGCGGACGGTGACCCGCGGTTCCGGCTGGGCCCCGGCGACGAGATCGTGATCTCCGAGATGGAGCACCACTCGAACATCGTTCCGTGGCAGTTGCTGGCGGAGCGTACCGGCGCGACGCTGCGCTGGTTCCCCGTCACCGACCAGGGCCGGCTCGACGAGTCGGGCCTGGACGACCTGGTCACCGAGCGGACGAAGATCGTCTCGCTGGTGCACATGTCGAACATTCTGGGCACCGTCAACGCCACCTCGCGGATCACCGCGCGGGTCCGCGAGGTCGGCGCGCTGCTGCTGCTCGACTGCTCGCAGTCGGTGCCGCACCTGCCGATGGACGTGGTCGGCTACGACGCCGACTTCATCGTCTTCACGGGGCACAAGATGTGCGGGCCGACCGGCATCGGCGTGCTCTGGGGCCGGGGCGAGCTGCTCGCCGCGATGCCACCGGTGATGGGTGGCGGCTCGATGATCGAGACGGTGACGATGGCGGGCTCGACGTTCGCCGCGCCGCCGGCCCGGTTCGAGGCGGGCACCCCGCCGATCGCCGAGGCGGTGGCGCTCGGCGCGGCCGTGGACTACCTCACCGCGATCGGCATGCCGGCTGTTCAGTGGCACGAGAAGGAACTGACGGCGTACGCGCTCGATGCCCTCGCCACAGTGCCGGACCTGCGGATCTTCGGCCCGACGGTGCCTGTCGGCCGGGGCGGGACGATCTCGTTCGCGCTCGGTGACGTGCATCCGCACGACGTCGGGCAGGTGCTCGACTCGCTCGGCGTGCAGGTGCGGGTGGGCCACCACTGCGCCAAGCCGGTGTGCACCCGCTTCGGGGTGCCGGCCACGACTCGGGCGTCGTTCTACCTCTACACCACCACCGCGGAGATCGACGCCCTGGTGGCGGGTCTGGAGCGGGTGCGGAAGGTGTTCCAGTGATGCAGCTCGAATCCCTCTACCAGGAGATCATCCTGGACCACTACAAGCACCCGCACGGCCGTGGCCTGCGGGAGGCGGCGGATCCGGCCGCCCGGGTCGGCGAGGCGCACCACGTCAACCCGACCTGCGGCGACGAGATCACCGTGCGGGTGGCGACAGACGGCAGCGTGTTCACCGACATCTCGTACGACGGGATGGGCTGCTCGATCAGCCAGGCGTCGGCGAGCATCCTGCACGAGCTGCTGCGCGGCAAGGCCGCGAGCGACGCTGCTGTGGTGCACGAGGCGTTCGTGGAGTTGATGTCCGGGCGGGGCCAGGTCACGCCGGACGAGGACGTGCTCGGAGACGGGGTGGCGTTCGCGGGTGTCGCGCGCTACCCGGCCCGGGTGAAGTGCGCGCTGTTGTCGTGGATGGCGTTCAAGGACGCCGCGGCACGCGCCGGGGTGGGCGTGAGCCCGGAGGTGAAGGCATGAGCGACGAGAACATGACCTCGGAGACCGGCGCGGTGGCGACCGACGGCACGGTTGCCGGTGGCGCGGCCGTCAACGGAGCTGTCGCTGACGGCGCGGCCGCGGGTGCGGCGGCGCCGACCGGCGGCAAGGCCGCGATCGGTGACATCGAGGAGGCGATGAAGGACGTCGTCGACCCCGAGCTGGGCATCAACGTGGTCGACCTCGGCCTGGTGTACGGCGTCCACGTCGACGACGAGAACGTCGCCACCCTGGACATGACGCTGACCTCGGCGGCCTGCCCGCTGACCGACGTGATCGAGGACCAGGCGCGGCAGGCGCTGACCACCGGTCCCGGCGGCGGCCTGGTCAACGACATCCGGATCAACTGGGTCTGGCTGCCGCCGTGGGGCCCCGACAAGATCACCGACGAGGGGCGCGACCAGCTCCGCTCGCTCGGCTTCAACGTCTGACCGTTCTCCGGTCACCGTCAACGGGCGCGGCACACCCCTGCCAAGGGGTTGCCGCGCCCGTAGTGTCTGCGGGATTGATCGACACCGTTACGCCGAAGTGGTGTGGTCGGAGTCGCTTTGATGCCGCCACCTCGGCGTAGTGGTGTCGATCAAGCTGGGCTGACGGCACTGCCGCCGGCGGCGGGGCGAGGAACGGCGAGATCTTGGTACGAAATCGCCCCTTGGGTGGCCGTTTCCTTCCTGAGACCTCCTCGCCTCCCTCATGCCGGGATCCGGCCCCCTCGTTGTGGGAAACGTCCGCCTTTTCGGCTTGATCGACACCGTTACGCCGAAGTGGTGTGGTCGGAGTCGCTTTGATGCCGCCACCTCGGCGTAGTGGTGTCGATCAAGCTGGGCTGACGGCACTGCCCCCGGCGGCGGGGCGAGGAACGGCGAGATCTTGGTATGAGATCGCCCCCGAGGAGGCAGATTCGTACCAAGATCTCCAGCCCAGCCCAGCCCAGCCCAGCCCAGCCCAGCCCAGCCGCGGGGTGCGCGTGCGGGCGCGCGGGAAAAGCGGTCGCGGAGTGAGGGAGCCGGGTGCAGGATGAGCGGGTGATCGAGGCGTACCCGAAGCAGGCTCCTGTCCGTGCGGCCACCGCCGCGCGTCGACAGCGCACCCTGCCCTCGGCCGCCTCGACCCGTCACCCGTCGTCGTGACCGGGGCGTTCCTGGCCGGCCTGGTCGCCGGCTACGGCGTCGCCATCCCGGTCGGCGCGATCGCGATCCTCATTCTCGGACTCAGCGCGCGTACCTCGTTCCAGGTCGGTGCGGCGGCGGCACTCGGTGTGGCCGGCGCCGACGGTCTCTACGCGGCGCTGGCGGCGCTCGGCGGGGCCGCGGTGCGGACCTGACCGCCGCCGCCACCGGGCTGCCCGCCGGCCTGTCCCTGGCCGTCACGAGCACCTCGGCGACGGACGCCCGTCCGGGTACGCGTACCTGGACGGTCGCCGGCACCACCACGGCGGCCCCGGGTGACTACCCGGTCACCGTGACCGTGTCCGACGGCTCCGGGCTGACCGGCGGCACCTCGTTCACCGTCACCGTCGCCGCCGAGGACGCGGCGGTCAGCTGGGCCGGTGACACGCTCGTGAACACCGCGACCGGCGGTGCGTCCGGCCAGGCGCTGCTGCGGGCCGTGCTCCGGGACGGCTCGGTGCTGCCCGGCGCCACGGACACCACAGCCGGTGACATCCGTACCGCCACAGTCACCTTCACCAGGGACGGCGTGACGCTGTGCACCGCCGTGCCGGCTCTGCTCGGCACGGCCACCACCACCGCGTCCGCGGCGTGCACGGCCACCCTGCCGAAGGGCACGCACACCGTCACCGCGACGGTGGGCGGCAACTACACGGGCGGCACCACCGCCCAGGTCACGGTCGCCGTCTCCGACGGCGGGTTCCTCACCGGCGGCGGCGAGTTCACCGCCACCCGCTCGGCGGGGACCTACCCGGCCGACGTGAACTCCACGGTCGAGGTGGAGCTGAACGCGAAGCCGGGCAAGGCGAACAAGCCCGCCACGGGCAGGGCCGAGGTCGAGTTCCGCTCCGGCGGGAAGTCGTACACGATCAAGGCCGGCACCGTCGACGCGCTCGGCGTCACCTCGGCGGGCCGGACCGCCCAGGTGCGCTACCAGGCCGCCCTGTACGACAACAAGGGCAAGCCGGTGGCCTCCGGCCTGACCCTGGCCGTGACGGTGACCGACCGGGGCGCCCCCGGTAGGAACGACACCGTCGGGGTCACGCTGTGGAAGGGCGGCTCCCTGCTCCTGTCGTCCGACTGGACGGGCAGCGCGACCGCCGAGGTCAAGCTGAAGGGCGGCAACCTCACCGTCCACTGATCCACGCGGTAGACGCGGGAGGGCACCGGCAGCGGTGTCCTCCCGCGTTGCGTTCCCGGGTCCGTGGATGGCGTACCGTCGGGCCATGAGCAGCCGACCCGCCGCCGGGGGCGGCCGGTGGGTCGAGGTCGACCCCGGCCGCGTCGCCCGCTGGGTCGAGGGTTTCACCGGCCGGCACGGCCCGCCGACGACGACCGCGCAGGAGTACGGGCTCCTGCTCACCGCCCCGGACGACGCCACCGCCGAGCTGCACACCCCGCCCGGCGCGAGCGCGTCGCCGGACGTACCCGGATTCGTCGCCTCCGCCACGGCGGCCCGCCGGCTCGGTCTGCTCCTGGCCCGCAAGGGCGCGGTGGCGGTCGGTGTCGCCGACGGCACCGACCTGGTGGTCTCCAAGGTTGACACCCGGTACGTGCAGGGGCGTACCGCGGCGGGCGGCTGGTCCCAGCAGCGGTTCGCCAGGCGGCGCGACAACCAGGCGAAGGCCGCCCTGGGCGACGCGGCCGAGCTGGCCGTACGCCTGCTGCTGCCGGAGGCGGGCACGCTGGCGGCGCTGGTGTGCGGCGGCGACCGGCGCGCGGTGGACACGGTCCTGGCCGACCGGCGGCTGGCCCCGCTCGCGGCACTGCGCGCGCCGCGCCTGCTCGACGTGCCGGAGCCCCGGCACGCGGTGCTGGTGGCGGCAGTCGCCGCCGCCCGGGCGGTCCACATCCTGGTCCGCTGAACAGGAAAGATCACCTCAAGACGGCGCAATCCCGCTCGTCGATGATGCATCGAATCGACTCGATGCATAAGGTCGGTGTCATGAAGCGGCGGGTCTCCGGGCGACCCGCAGGGCCAGCTTCGCCTCCGCCATCACGCCGACATCGTTGGGAGAGAACAACTTCATGAGCGGATATCAGGACGGCCGGCTGCGGGCCCGGTGGCGCCGTGCGACGAGGCTCCTCGTCGCGGCGGCGGCGATGAGCGCCGGAAGCCTCGTGCTCACCGCGACACTGACGGCCGGCACGGCGAACGCGGCCGCCGGCCCGGTCGAGCGCGCCGCGCTCGCCGCGCCCACCGTCACCAGCGTCACCGCGGGCGGCGCGCACACGTGCGCGATCAGCACCGACGGGGGACTGTGGTGCTGGGGCTCGAACTACGGCGGCCAGCTCGGCGACGGGACCACCACGAACCGCAGCGCCCCGGCGCGGGTCGGCACCGCCACCTGGACGAATGTCGACGCCGGCTCCGGGCACACCTGCGCGGTCCGCACGGACGGGACGCTGTGGTGCTGGGGCTCGAACTTCCGGGGCCAGCTCGGCGACGGCACCACCACCAGCCGCAGCGCCCCGGTGCAGGTCGGCACCGCGACCACCTGGGCCAGAGTCGACGCCGGCCCCTCGCACACCTGCGGGATCCGCACCGACGGCACGCTCTGGTGCTGGGGATTCAACCGGACCACGCAGCTGGGCGTCGGCGCCTCGCCGTACGTCGCCAACACCCCGTTGCGGGTCGGCACGGCGACCGACTGGGTGAGCGTCTCGACCGGCTTCGGGCACACCTGCGGTATCCGGACCGGCGGCACGCTCTGGTGCTGGGGGTCCAGCTCGGACGGCCAGCTCGGCCTGGGCAACCTGGCGCCCCAGACGGCGCCCGCGCAGGTCGGCACCACGACCGGGTGGACCGGCGTCGCGGCCGGGTACGCGCACACCTGCGGGGTCCGTTCCGGCGCGCTGTGGTGCTGGGGTGAGAACGGATACGGGCAGCTCGGCGTGAGCGGCACGTACCGTACCGCGCCGGTGCAGATCGGCACCGTCACCACGTGGAGCCGGATCGCCGCCAGCAGCGACACGTCCTGCGCGTCGCGTACGGACGGCAGCGTGTGGTGCTGGGGCAAGAACTCGGCCGGACAGGTGGGCGACGGCAGCACCACCCACCGGTCCGCGCCCGCCCAGGTCGGCACGGCCACCACCTGGACCGGCGGCCTCGCGGTCACCGACCACGGCTGCGGGATCCGCACCGACGGCGGCCTGTGGTGCTGGGGTGACAACAGCGGTGGCCAGCTGGGCGACGGGACGACTGTCAACCGGTCCGCCCCGGGTCAGGTGACCCTGCCCGCCTGACCGGCCCGGTCAACGGGACCGGCCCGCACCGCTGACCTGGTCAGCGGTGCGGGCCGGTGCGCGGAGCGGCTCAGGCCCCCGAACCGAAGGTGTCGCAGGACTTCGGGTCGCCGGTGGTGAAGCCCTTGGTGAACCACTGCTTGCGCTGCTCCGAGCTGCCGTGGGTGAACTCGTCCGGGTTCACCGGCCGGCCGGACCGCTGCTGGATCGCGTCGTCGCCGATCTTCTCGGCGGTGTCGATGGCCTGCGAGATGTCCTGCTCGGTGATGCTGGTGAAGATCTTCTGCCCCTTGTCGTCGGCGGTGCCGGTGGCGTTCTTCGCCCAGGCCCCGGCGTAGCAGTCGGCCTGGAGTTCCAGCTTGACCGAGAGCGCGTTCGCGCTCTGCGGGTCGCGCTGCTGCTGGCGGCGCATCTGCGCCTCGGTGCCGAGCAGGTCCTGCACGTGGTGGCCGTACTCGTGGGCCAGCACGTACGGCTGGGCGAACTCGCCCTCCGCGCCGAGCTGGTCGGCGAGCAGCTTGTAGAAGCTGAGGTCGATGTAGACCAGGTCGTCGGCCGGGCAGTAGAACGGGCCCACGCCCGAGTCGGCAGCGCCGCAGGCGGTGCTCACGTTCTGGCTGAAGAACACCGTCTTCGACGGCCGGTACTGCTCGCCGAACACCTCCGGCATGGCGGTACGCCAGTACGCCTGGATCGAGTTGACGTAGAGCGCGTTGCGGCAGTCGAGCTGCTTCAGCGCGTCCTGCGCCGAGCACTTCTGCTCCAGCGAGGTGTTGTCGCCCTGCTCGGAACCGCCGCCGTTGGTGGCGGCGTTGAGGCCGAACCCGCCGCCCACCAGGGCGACGAGCACGGCGATGATGATGCCCACGATCCCGCCCCGGCCGCCGCCGATCGGGATCGGAATGCCCATCCCGCCGCCTCCGCCGGACCCTCGCCGGTCGTCCACCTGGCTGGTGTCGACCCGCGCGTTCTCGTTCAGCTCCATGTTGACCCCGATCACCGATGTGTCCGTATGTGGTGGTTGCGGTACCGGACCGGGTCCGGACGGCGGTTTCCGTACCCGATGATCTTGCACGGTAATCCGGGGGAGTGGCCCCGCGGAGCCCGGTACACTTGCCCCCGTGCTGCGCTGCGAAGGCTGAACGGCCCCGCGCCGACGGGAAATCACCACCCGCCGGCGCTTTCGCGTGCCCTGAGTCAGCCCTTCCGGACCCGAGAGCGAGTACTCCGAGATGATCACTGCCACCGGCCTGGAACTGCGCGCCGGTTCCCGGATCCTGCTGTCCGACACCACCCTGCGGGTGCAGCCGGGGGACCGGATCGGCCTGGTCGGCCGCAACGGCGCCGGCAAGACCACCACGCTCAAGGTGCTCGCCGGGGAGGGACAGCCGTACGGCGGCCAGATCGACCGGCGCAGCGCCATCGGCTATCTGCCGCAGGACCCGCGTACCGGTGACCTGGACGTCACCGGCCGGGACCGGGTGCTCTCCGCCCGCGGCCTGGACGTGCTCATGGCGCAGATGAAGGAGCTGGAGGACAAGCTCGCCGAGGGCGCCGACGACGAGCGGCTCGTCCGGCGCTACGGCGCGCTGGAGGACCAGTTCGCCTCGCTCGGCGGCTACGCGGCCGAGGCCGAGGCGGCCCGGATCTGCGCCAACCTCGGCCTGCCCGACCGCGCCCTGGCGCAGACCATCGGCACGCTCTCCGGCGGTCAGCGCCGCCGCATCGAGCTGGCCCGGATCCTGTTCCGCGACGCCGGCGAGAACGGCGGCGGCATCCTGCTGCTCGACGAGCCCACGAACCACCTCGACGCCGACTCGATCACCTGGCTGCGCGGCTTCCTCGCCAACCACAAGGGCGGCCTGATCGTGATCTCCCACGACGCCTCGCTGCTGGAGGCGGTGGTCAACAAGGTCTGGTTCCTGGACGCCACCCGGTCCGTGGTCGACACGTACAACCTGGGCTGGAAGGCGTACCTGGAGGCGCGGGAGACCGACGAGCGGCGCCGCCGCCGGGAGCGGGCCAACGCCGAGAAGAAGGCCGGCGCGCTGATGGCGCAGGCGGACAAGATGCGGGCCAAGGCCACCAAGACCGTCGCCGCGCAGAACATGGCCCGGCGCGCCGAGCGCCTGCTCTCCGGCCTGGACGAGGTCCGCGTCGCGGACAAGGTCGCGAAGGTACGGTTCCCGAGCCCCGCGCCGTGCGGCAAGACGCCGCTGACCGCGACCGGCCTGTCCAAGTCGTACGGGTCGCTGGAGATCTTCACCGACGTGAACGTGGCTGTGGACCGGGGTTCCCGGGTGGCCATCCTCGGCCTCAACGGCGCCGGCAAGACCACGCTGCTGCGGATGCTCGGCGGGCTGCTGGAGCCGGACACCGGCGAGGTACGCCCCGGGCACGGGCTGCGGCTGGGCTACTACGCCCAGGAGCACGAGACGCTCGACGTGGACCGGACGATCCTGGAGCACATGCGCAGCGCCGCGTCCGACCAGACCGACACCGACCTGCGCAAGATCCTCGGCGCGTTCCTGTTCTCCGGCGAGGACGTGGACAAGCCGGCCGGTGTGCTCTCCGGCGGCGAGAAGACCCGGCTGGCGCTGGCCACGCTGGTCTGCTCCGGCGCCAACGTGCTGCTGCTGGACGAGCCGACGAACAACCTCGACCCGGTCAGCCGCGAGCAGGTGCTCGACGCGATCGCCCGCTACCCGGGCGCGATCGTGCTGGTCACGCACGACCCGGGCGCCGTCACCGCGCTCAAGCCGGACCGCGCCATCCTGCTGCCCGACGGCGACGAGGACGCCTGGTCCGACGACCTGCTGGAGCTGGTGGAGCTGGCCTGACCTCCACCCCCCCTTTTTTTGCCGGTCGATCATGAAGTTGACGGCACTTCTGGAGATCCAGATCGCCGTCAACTTCATGATCGACGGGGTGGGCGACGGGGTGGGTCGGCGGGGTGGGGCGGGCGGTCAGGGCAGGAGGGCGGCCAGGTGGGGGAGGACGCCGGAGGTGAGCAGGATGGTCGCGCCGATGGCGATGAAGATCGCCGGGACCAGCCAGTGGCCGGCGCGGCCGACCAGCGCCACCACCCGGGGGTGCCCGCCGAGCGCGGCGGCGACCGCGCACCACACGGCCACCAGCACGGCGAACACCAGCAGCCAGATCAGCCCGGTGACCGGGTCGAGGGCGCGGAACACCGGCACGTAGACGGCGATGTTGTCGGCGCCGTTCGCGATCGTCACCCCGGCGACGCCGAGCAGGCTGCCGACCACCGCCGGCGGTTCGTCGTCGTCGCGCCGGGTCAGCAGCGCGCGGACGCCGAGCGCGACCGGCAGCAACCCGAGCAGGCCGGGCCACGGATCCGGCACCACGAGCAGCCCGGCGGCGGCCACCACCGCGACCGCGACGAGCGCGCCGATGCCCGCGTACTGCCCGGCGACGATCTGCCAGGGCCGGGGCCGGCCGTTGTGCCGGGCCGCCACGAACAGCACGGTGAGCACGACGATGTCGTCGAGGTTGGTGGCGGCGAACACGCCGGCCGCACCCGCCGCGGCCGTGATCACGTCGAACACCCCGGGCACGATACGGCCCCCGCGCACCCGTCATCCGCATGATCCACACCAGCTCGCCGAAGTGGAGGTGTCCGGAGCGCGGCGATGCCGCCACTTCGCCGAAGTGGCGCCGACGGGTTCGTCCGGCGGGTTCGTCCGGCGGGCCGGTACGGATCAGCCGGCCGGAAGGATCACTCTATCGGGAAGCTGACATTGCGTAGCGTGTCGGTTGGCGAATAGTTGATATCTGGCGCATGATCGTCCGAGGCGGTCTAATAGGTGGGACCGTATCCGAACCGCACAGTCTGGGACGTGAGGAATCAGCATGGCAGCCACCGGCACAGCCACCAGCACTGAGAAGGGTCGCCGGATCGTCGGGGCCGAGCGTCAGACGCTCGCCAAAGACCTGGTAAAGCGGTACACCGGCGGAGAGAGCATCCGTGCTCTGGCGGCCTCGACCGGCCGTTCCTACGGGTTCATCCACCGGGTGCTCACCGAGTCCGGGGTGCAGCTGCGGCAGCGCGGCGGCGCCCGGCGCCGGAAGAAGGCGTGACCCGCCCCCCAGCGTCGTCCATCAGCGCGTTCCGGGGCGTCCGGTGACCGCCGAGACGACCGGAGTGCGCTTCGACTGCGACGGGCCGGTCGCGACGGTGACGTTGTGCCGGCCCGACGTGCTCAACGCCCAGACCCCGGCGATGTGGCGCGCGATGAGCGACTTCTCCCGCGACCTGCCCGGCGACGTGCGCGTCGTCGTCGTACGCGGAGAGGGGCGCGCCTTCTCCGCGGGCCTGGACCTGGCGGTCGCCGGTGCGACCGGGCCGGGCTCCTTCGCCGAGCTGGCCGCGATGCCGGAGGCGGAGTGCGCCGACCGGATCGCCGGCTATCAGGACGGTTTCACCTGGCTGCACCGGCCGGACGTGGTGTCGATCGCCGCGGTTCAGGGCCACGCCATCGGCGCCGGCTTCCAGCTGGCGCTGGCCTGCGACATGCGGGTGCTCGCCGCCGACGCGAAGCTCTCCATGGCCGAGGTGACCCTCGGCCTGGTTCCCGACCTGGCCGGCACGCGCCGCCTGGTCGAGCTGGTCGGCTACTCCCGGGCGCTGGAGATCTGCGCCACCGGCCGGCGGATGGACGCCGCCGAGGCGGACCGGATCGGCCTGGCCACGCTCGTGGTGCCGAACGACGAGCTGGACGGCGCCGTGCGTGATCTCTCCGCCGGGCTGCTCGCCAACAACCGGGACGCGATCATCGAGATCAAGGCGCTGCTCGCGGGCGCGGCCGTGCGCTCGCACGCCGAGCAGCAGCGCGCCGAGCGCGAGGCGCAGACCCGGCGGATCCGGGACCTGGCCGGGCGGGGCGAATAGCCGGTACGGCGATTTCGTAAGGACCGTTCGGGAAGATCCGGGTTACTCGCGAGGTTGTCACAGGCGTCGGGAGAATGGACTCCGACGGTTCATGCTGCCCCGACGACCCGGAGGTGACGAGTGTCCCACCCGATGGCCGGCGGCGGCATGGGCGGCTGGAGCATGCTCCGGTCGCTGCGCAACCGTGACGAGGTCTCCGCCCACGAGCTCAAGCGCGGCACCGCCCGGCGGATCGTCGCGTTCGCCCGGCCCTACCGGCGCGACATCGTCGTCTTCCTGATCACCGTGATCGTCGCCGCTGTGATCGGCGTGGCCACGCCGCTGCTCGCCGGCGACGTCATCGACGCGATCGCCGGGGGCGGCCCGGACGCCCGCTCGACAGTGGTCCGGCTCGCCCTGATCATCGCCGCGCTCGCCGTGGCCGACGCGCTGTTCTCCCTGGTCCAGCGGTGGTATTCGGCCCGCATCGGCGAGGGCATCATCCTCGACCTGCGCACCCGGGTGTACGACCACGTCCAGCGGATGCCGTTGCAGTTCTTCACCCGCACCCAGACCGGCGCCCTGGTCAGCCGGCTCAACAACGACGTGCTCGGCGCCCAGCGCGCGTTCACCTCGACGCTGTCCGGCGTGGTCAGCAACGTCATCCAGCTCGTGCTCACCGCCGGGGCGATGCTCGTGCTGTCCTGGCAGATCACCGTGATGGCGCTGGTGCTGCTGCCGATCTTCATCATCCCGGCCCGCCGGGTCGGCCGGCGGCTGGCCGAGATCACCCGCGAGTCGTACAACCTCGACGCCAAGATGAACGCCACGATGACCGAGCGGTTCGGCGTCGCGGGCGCGCTCCTGGTCAAGCTGTTCGGCGCGCCGGAGGTGGAGGCCGACCGGTTCGCCCGCCGGGCCGAGCGCGTACGCGACATCGGCATCCAGTCCGCGATGTACTCGCGGACGTTCTTCGTCGCGATGCTGCTCGTCGCGTCGCTGGCCCAGGCGCTGACGTACGGCGTGGGCGGCTGGCTGGCGGTCACCGGGGCGGTCAGCGCCGGCACCGTCGTCAAGCTCGCGCTGCTGCTGACCCGGCTCTACGGCCCGCTGACCGCGCTGTCCAACGTCCGGGTCGACGTGATGAGCGCGCTCGTCTCCTTCGACCGGGTCTTCGAGGTGCTCGACCTGCGCCCGTCCATCGCCGAGAAGCCCGACGCGGTGCCGGTGCCGCGCGGAAACGGCCGGGTCGAGTTCCGCGACGTGCGCTTCCGCTACCCGAGCGCCGCCGAGGTGTCGCTCGCCTCCCTGGAGGAGGTCTCGACCCTCGACCGCACGGTGAACGAGCCGGTGCTCAGGGGCGTCTCGTTCGCCGTCGAGCCGGGGCAGATGGTGGCCCTGGTCGGCCCCTCCGGGGCGGGCAAGTCGACGCTGTCCATGCTGATCTCCCGGATCTACGACGTCAGCGACGGCCAGGTGCTGGTCGGTGGCGTCGACGTGCGGGACGCGACGCTCGCCTCGCTGCGCGACGAGATCGGCGTGGTCACCCAGGACTCGCACCTGTTCCACGAGACGATCCGGGAGAACCTGCGCTACGCCAAGCCCGACGCCACCGACGACGAGATCTGGGCGGCGCTGGCCGGCGCGCAGGTCGCCGACCTGGTCCGGGCGCTGCCGGACGGGCTCGACACGACGGTCGGCGAGCGGGGCTACCGCTTCTCCGGCGGCGAGAAGCAGCGCATCGCCATCGCCCGGCTGCTGCTCAAGGCCCCGTCGATCGTGATCCTCGACGAGGCCACCGCCCACCTGGACTCGGAGAGCGAGGCCGCGGTGCAGCGGGCGTTGTCCGTGGCGCTGACCGGGCGTACCGCGCTGGTGATCGCGCACCGGCTCTCCACAGTGCGCGACGCCGACCAGATCCTCGTGCTCGACGAGGGCCGGATCGTGGAGCGCGGCCGGCACGACGAGCTGGTGGCGGTCGGCGGCCTGTACGCCGAGCTGTACCGCACCCAGTTCGCGGTCACCGACTCGCCGGCGCCCCACACCGAGGCCGAGCAGCCCGAGCCGGTGGTGACCACGGTGCCGATGGGCACCTACGTCGCCCACGAGGCCATGCCCCCGGCGGCCGCCAACTAGCCCGCGGCGACCGCGGCGCGCAGCTCGGCGAACGCGGCGCCGAGCGTCTCCGGCGTGAAGTGGGCGTTCAGGCCGCTCGGGTTGGGCAGCACCCAGAGCCGGGCCGCCGCGAGCGTCTCCGGCTGCGGCCCGAAACCGGCCTTCGGCCGGGCGAACCCGATCCGGTACGCGGTCACACCGACCACAGCCACCCAGCGCGGCCGGTAGCGCTCGACCTTCGCGGTGAGCGTGGCGGCGCCGTCGACGAGTTCGTCGGCGGTCAGCTCGTCGGCGCGGGCGCTGGCCCGGGCCACCATGTTGGTGATCCCGAGGCCCAGCGCCGGGAGCGTGTCCTGTTCGCTGGGGTGCAGCAGGCGTGGTGTGAAGCCGCCCCGGTGCAGGGCGGGCCAGAACCGGTTGCCCGGGCGGGCGAAGTGCCAGCCGGTGGCCGCCGACCACAGGCCCGGGTTGATGCCGACGAACAGCACGTCGAGGCCGGGCGCGATCACGTCGGGCAGCAGCCGGTCGGCCGCCGCGGCGAGCTGCTGGCGGCTGGGCCGGGGGTGGCGGCGGGCGGGCGTGCCCGGTCCGGGCGCGGCCTCGGGCCGCCCACCGGCCGGCCGCCGTCGATCGCTCACCGGCCCACCGTCCCGGGTGACCGGCCCGCCGCGGGAAGCCCGACCACCGCAGCCACCGTCACAGCCCGCGCAGCGCGCCGCCGTCGACCGGAACGGTGATCCCGGTGACGTACCCGGCGGCGGGGGAGAGCAGGAACGCGGCCACCCTGCCGAACTCCGCCGGGTCGCCGATGCGCCCGAGCGGGATCGCCGCCTCGGCCTGCGCGCGGGCCCGCTCGGGATCGCCGGAACCGGCCAGCAGCTCCCGGTTGCGGTCGGTCATGATCCGTCCCGGCAGCAGGCTGACCACGCGTACGCCGCGCGGGCCGAACTCGTCGGCCATGTCCTTGGCCACGCCTGCCAGACCCGGCCGCAGGCCGTTGGAGATGCCGAGCCCTGGTAGCGGTCCGCGTACCGAGGTGGACAGCACCAGCCCGATCGCGCCGCCGTCGGTGAGCGCTCCGGCCACCGTGCGGGCGAGCCGGACGCTGCCCAGGAACACCGTCTCGAACGACTCCCGCCACTGCTCGTCGGTGACGGTGGCGGCGGTGCCGGGCGGCGGGCCGCCGACCGAGATCAGCGCGCCGTCGAGGCGGCCGAAGTGTTCGCGGGCGGCGGCGACGAGCCGTTCCGGGGTGGCGGGGTCGGCGAGGTCGGCGGTCAGCCCGATCGCCCGCTGCGGGTCGCCGAGCGCCTCGATCGCGGCGGCCACCCGTTCCGGGGTACGCGCGGAGACGACCACCCGGGCGCCGTCGGCGACGAGTTGTTCGGCGGTGGCGAAGCCGAGGCCGCCGGAGGCGCCGGTGAGCACGTACACCCGGTCGGCGAGTCCGAGATCCATGCACCGATCCTGCCGTACCGGCGGGTGCCTGTCAGCGCGGGGCGGGCCGCACCAGGCGTACCCGGCCGGCGACCTGGACCGCGACGGCGCCGCCGACGCGGGCGAGGGCCGGCAGCCGGCGTGGCCGGGGCGGGCGGCGGCCGTCGTAGCGGCTTGCGGCCTCGCGCACGGCCAGCTCCTCCGTGCCCAGTGGCGGCAGCGCGTCCCGGTCGCGCAGGTCGCGGGCCAGGTCCCAGCCGTCGCGCAGCGATCCGTTCGTGGGACGGCCGTCGGCCCACGTGGTGAACGTGGCCGGCCAGGCGGACCCGAAGCCGGCGGCGACCAGCGGCCAGTGCCGGGCGACGTCGCCGGCCCGCTTGCGCAGCAGCGCCCGGCGGGCCGCCTCGACCGGGGCCGGGGCGAAGCCGGGCGGCAGCGGTCCACCGGCGACGAGCGCGGCGACCAGCTCGGCCTGCCGGGCCGCCAGGTCGCCGCTCACGTGACCACCGGGTGGCCGGAGGCGGCGGCGAGCGCGTCCAGCTCGCCGCGCAGCTCGGCGGCGGGCGGGTAGTGCCCGTCGCGTTCCAGCAGCAGCGCGGGCGGCCGGCGCCGGGCGCACAGCTCGCGGACCAGGTCCAGCACGGCGGCGGGCACCGGATCGGTGTGCGTGTCGTGGTAGAAGCCGCCGTGCTCGGCGCCGCCCGCGACGTGCACGTAGGCGATGCGTTCCAGCGGCAGCCGGTCCAGCAGCGTGGCCGGGTCGCCGCCCCGGTTGCGGGCGTTGGCGTGCACGTTCGCGATGTCGAGCAGCAGCAGCGCGTCGGTGGCGTCGAGGATCTCGGTGAGGAAGTCCGCCTCGTCCAGTTCGTCGTCCGGCCAGTCGAACAGCGCCGCGATCGGTTCCAGGGCCAGCGGCACCGGCAGCTCCGCCTGCGTCCGCCGGACGTTCGCCACCACCGCTGCCACAGCCTCGCGGCTGCGCGGCAGCGGCAGCAGGTGACCGGCCTCCAGGCCGCCGGCCCGCACGAACGCGATGTGCTCGCTCACCAGCGGCGCGTCCAGGGCCGCGGCCACCCCGGCCAGGTGCGCCACCCGCGCCGGGTCGACCGGCTCGGCGCCGCCGAGGGACAGCCGCACCCCGTGGGGTACGACGTCGACGCCGCGTCCGCGCAGCTCGGCGAGCCCGTCCGGGAGCGGCCCGGCCGGGGCGACCGCCTCCGCGACCACCTCGACGAAGCGCAGCCCCGGCAGCCCGGCGACGAAACCGGCGATCTCGGGGCGCCAGCCGATGCCGACGCCGGACGGGCCGCTCATCCGCCGCACCCGCCGCCCCCGCCGCAGCCACCACCCCCGCCGCACGAGCTGCCGCCCCCGCAGGAGCCGCCGCCGGCGGTCGCTCCGCCGCCGCACGAGGTGCGGGAGCTGGCGCCACCCGCGTTGCCCATCGCCTGCCGCTGGATCTCGGCCTGCTCCGCGAAGCCCGGGTCCATCGTCCAGAGCGTGGCGGTGCCGAACAGCGCCACGCCCAGCGCCACGTCGGTCGCGCCGTACGTGGAGTACGCGGGCCCGGCGGCCGGCCGCAGCCAGGCGTGCCGGCGGCGCATGTCGTTCAGCGCGGCGGTGGCCGCCCGGGTACGCCAGGGCACGCGGTTGAGCAGCACGAACGCCAGGCCGAGCGGGAACAGGCTGAGCAGCAGCCAGCCGGTGGGCCGGTCGTTGAGCAGCCCGGAGACCGCGCGCACGATGCCGATCGCCAGCAGGAATCCGACCAGCAGCGCGCCGCGCCGCAGCGTCCGGCGCCGCTCCTGGTCCAGTGCCAGGCCCCGGCGTACCAGGCCGTCGCGCAGGTCGTCGAGCGCGCGCCGGACCCACTCGTCGGCGGCCAGCTCCCGGGTACGCAGACCCCGGCTCGCCGCGTGGTGGACCGCCTGGTCCAGCGGGGTGGCCCCGGCCGGCAGCGGGCCGCCCGTGGTGAGCCGCCGGTCCGGTCGTACGCCGACCGCGCCGGAGTGGCGCAGCCCGCCGAGCGCGGCCCAGACGGCGAGCTGGTCACCACCGTTGAGGTACGCGACCTGCTGCGGACCCAGGTCGCCGTACGCGGTCACCGCCGTGCCCGCCAGCATGCGCCGCCGGTAGACGATCGCGCCGACCACCAGGACGACGGCGAGCAGGAGGTACCAGCGCAGGAAGACGGGGCCGGGGATGCCCCAGGTGTCGGAAGGGGTCATCGTCTGCTCCTGTCGCGCGGAGGGGTCGCGGCTCATTGTGGAGCAGGCGCGCCAGAGTCGATCTCCTGGAGCGGGGTAGTTACCGGACCGAGACCGGCGCCGGTTCAGTGCCGGCGGACGGCCTCCTCGACCAGGTCGAGCACCCGGGCCAGGTCGCCGGCCGGACGGCCCATCGCCAGGTGCAGCACCAGCCCGTCGTAGGCCAGCTCCAGGAACTGGGCCAGCACGTCGATCGGCACGTCGTCGCGGAGCACGCCGGCTTCGCGCTGGCGCAGCAGGCGCTCCCGGGTGGCCCCGGCGACGGCCTCGGAACGCTCCGCCCAGCGCTTGGCGAAGGCGGGGTCGGTGCGCAGCCGGCGGGAGACCTCCAGCTGGCTGCCGAGCCAGCCGGTGGTGTCCGGCGAGACGGCCCGGGCCAGCAGGTCGCGCATGACCTGCACGAGGCCGTTGCGGGCCACCGTCTCCACCATCGCGGCGGCGTCGTCCTCGGCCACGGCGAGGAAGAGGGAGTCCTTGTCCCGGAAGTGGTGGAAGATCGCGCCCCGGGACAGGCCGGTGGCCTCCTCCAGCCGCCGCACGGTGGCGCCCTCGTAGCCGTGCCGGGCGAAACACGCCCGCGCCGCCGCGAGGATCTCCTGCCGGCGCGCGTCGAGCTGGTCCTGACTTACTCTGGGCACGAACGGATCGTCGCAGGTGGAAGCGGCCGATGCAAACCGTACGTACGGCTTGAGATGCTCCGACGCTTGATCATCTGTCGCCGTCCGGTGGTTACGATCGGCGGGTGACCGCCCCTCCCGCGCGCCCGCTCACCGTCGCCGCCGTCCAGGCCCAGCCGGTCCCCGGCGACGTCGCCGGCAACGCCGGTGCCGCCGCCCGCCTCGTCGCCCGGGCCGAGGGCGCCCGCGTCGTGGTGCTGCCCGAGCTGTTCCTGCCGGCGTACCACCCGCCGACGCTCGGCGCCGATCCGGACGCCACGGACGTGGCTGCCGACGCCGACGGCCGGGTGACCGACGCCCGGCTCGACCCGCTGCGCTCCGCCGCCGCCGCCGCGGGCGCGGCAGTGGTGATCGGCGCTGCCGTCCGCCACCCCGACCGGCGGCGCACCATCTCCTCGCTCGTCGTGGACCCGGCCGGCACTGTCACCGCCGCGTACGACAAGCAGCAGCTCTGGAGCGGCGAGCGGGAGCTGTTCGACGCCGGACGCCGGGGCGCCACGATCGAGGTCGACACGTGGCGGCTGGGTCTGGGCGTCTGCTACGACGGCTGTTTCCCGGAGCACGCGCGGGCCGCCGCCGGCGACGGCGCACACGGCTACCTCTGCCCGAGCGGCTACCTGGCCGGCTCGGCGCACCGCCGCGACCTCTACTACGCCGCCCGGGCGCTGGACAACACGATGTACGTGGTGTTCGCCAACTCGGTCGGCGGCACCGATCCGTGGCGGTTCAACGGCGGTGCGGCGGTGTACGACCCGGAGGGCCGGCCGCTGGCCCGGGGCGCCGACACCGGCGAGGACGTGCTGGTGGCCACGCTCGACCCGGACGCGCTGGCCGCCACCCGCGCGGCGCACACGATGCTGCTGGACCGCCCGCTCGACGCCGGGGCGGATCGCGCCGTCCTCGTCGCCTGATCGCCGTGGCGGGGCCCTCGGCCCTGTCGGTGCTCCAGCCGTTCCCGTAGGGTGCCCAGGTGCCGTTGCTCCTGCTCGATCTGGACAACACCCTGCTGGACCGCGACGGGCCGTTCCGCGCCTGGGGAGAACGCTTCCTGGACGGCATCGGCGCGCCCCGGGCCGACCTCGACTGGCTGGTGTCCGTGGACGCGGACGGGCTGACCAACAGGTGGGACGTGGCGGATGCGATCCGCGACCGGTACGCGCTGCGCATCCCCTCGATCGACCTGGTCGACGAGCTGCACGACGGCGTGGTGGCCCACATGCGGCTCGATCCGCTGGTGGCCTGCGCGCTGCGGATCGCGGCCGACGCCGGCTGGGTGCCGGTGGTGGTCACCAACGGCGCGTCCCGTCAACAGGACGCCAAGATCCGCAAGACCGGCCTGGACCGGTACGTCGCCGACTGGGTGATCTCCGAGGAGGCGGGCGTCAGCAAGCCGAACCCGAGGATCTTCGCGCTCGCCGCCCAGCGGGCCCGGATGCCGCTGCGCGGCGCGTGGGTGGTCGGCGACAGTCCGGAGGCGGACATCGGCGGCGCGACCGCCGTGGGCCTGCCCAGCGTCTGGCTGCACCGGGGACGCCGCTGGTCCGACCCGAGGTTCGCGCCCACCCGGATCGAGGACGGTCTGATCGCGGCCGTCGCGGCCGTACTGGCCGGCTGACGGCGGCAGCGGCGCGGCCGGCAGGCAGCGCGGCGGCACAGCGGCGCACCACGCGGAAAATCCGTTGACCCGCCGCGGGCGGGGCACGAGCATGGTGCCGCGCGAGTGCGCAGCCGGGTGTGCCCGGTCGAGGAGAGGGGGTCGGTCATGGCCGTTTTCGCAGGGTCGTACCACCTGCCTCCACCAGCCTCGATCGAAGGACAGATCCACCCGTGCGCGATCCCGACATCCCGGCGCCGCAGCGCCGTGGCCGCGGCAAGAGCCGCTTCGACGACGACGAACCCGACTTCCTGAAGCGGGGGCGGCACACCCCGCCGACCCTCACCGACCCGGACGCCGAGCCCGAGGCGGAGGACGCCTGGTCCTCCTGGGACCAGGCCGTCCACGGCCCCGAGCCGCACCCGGAGTGGCTGGTCACCGAACTGGCCGCCCGGGACACCGAGCTCGGGGTGCTCAAGACCGGCAAGGAGGCGGACGTCCACCTGGTCCGCCGCGCCGTGCCGGGCACCGACCGCGCGTGCCTGCTGGCGGTCAAGCGGTACCGCGACGCCCAGCACCGGCTGTTCCACCGGGACGCCGGTTACCTGGAGGGCCGCCGGGTACGCCGGTCCCGTGAGATGCGGGCGATGACCGGGCGCACCGCGTTCGGCCGGCAGATGATCGCCGGGCAGTGGGCGGCGGCCGAGTTCGCCGCGTTGTCCCAGCTCTGGGAGATCGGGGCCGCCTCCGGGCGGATCGCCGTGCCCTACCCGGTGCAGCTGCTCGGCACCGAGCTGATGCTGGAGTTCGTCGGCGACGCCGAGGCGGGGGAGGCCGCGCCGCGGCTGGCCCAGGTCCGGCCCGACGACGGCGAGCTGCGCGACCTGTGGGACCAGCTCGTGGAGGCGCTGACTGTGCTCGCCCGGGCCGGGTACGCACACGGCGACCTGTCGCCGTACAACCTGCTGGTGCACGCGGGCCGGCTGGTGATGATCGACCTGCCGCAGGTGGTCGACGTGGTGGCCAACCCGCAGGGGGCCGACTTCCTGGCCCGCGACGTGCGGGTGGTGGCCGCCTGGTTCACCGCCCGCGGGATGCCCGCGACGGTGACCGACCCGATGGCGCTGACCGAGGCGCTGCTGCGGGAGGCGGGCATCCGCTGACCCGGCGGGCGTCCCGGGCGGGAGACCGCCCGGGACGCCCGCCGGTCCGGGTCACTGGAGGTAGCGCTCGACCTCCGGCACCGGGCGCTCGCCCTGGGCGTCCGGGTCGCCGTGCGCCTGGCGGGCGGCCCGCCGGCGGCGCAGCAGGTCCCAGCACTGGTCCAGGGACTCCTCCAGCGCGCGCAGCCGCTCCCGCGCCTCGTCGTCGGTGCCGGCCTCGTGCTGCTGCGCGTCGGCACGCAGCCGGTGCTCCTCGTCGACGAGTTCCGAGATCCGGCTGAGGATGGTCTTGTCGTCCATGCCCGAAGCTTGGCACAGCGGACGGGCCCGCGCCCGCGTTCTGCCGCCGTCCGCCGGAGGTGAGCGTTGCTCGCTCTCCGCAACGGCCACTGTGTACGCGAGTGACGCATATCCCACCGGCTCCATTCTCGACAAAGAGATTGTTGCTACGTGAAATATCCTCCGACCTGCCTTTTGATCTGCGGCTCAGGATGGCATGCTCGCGAGCAACGTCACGGGTCGATACGGAGTCGCGACCCTGAGTCAACCGAGGGAGCGTTCAGGTGCCCGAACCGACGGACACACCGAGGCCCACCGGCCGACCCCGAACCGTGCCGCTGCGGCAGATCCTGCCGGCGGTGCTCCGCGACCCCGCCCGGGCCCTCATCGACATCGGTAACCGTACCGAAGGCGACCTGGTCCGGCTCAACCTCGGCTCGTTCCGCCCCTACCTGGTCACCCACCCCAAGCACGTGCAGCACGTCCTGCGCGACCGGGCGGACAACTACGAACGGGCCGGTGACGGGCTGTTCTGGCGCCCGGTCAAGCGGCTGTTCGGCGAGGGGATCCTCGGCGAGGGGCAGATCTGGTCGGCCAGCCGCCGGATGCTCCAGCCGATGTTCACCGCCAAGCGGGTCGAGGCGCTCGTCGACGGGATGGCCGACGCGATCCGCGACGCCGTCGGGGAACTGGACGAGCCGGCCCGCGCCGGGCAGCCGGTCGACATCGGCGTGGAGCAGGCGCGGATCGTCAGCCGCGCGATCATGAAGGTGCTCTTCGCCGACCGGATCTCGGTGCCGGACGCGATGCGCGTAATCGAGGCGCAGGACCGGATCGCCACCGCCGTCATCCCCCGGATCATCGTGCCGTTCGCGCCTCTGTCCCTGCCGATGCCGGGGGACCGCACGTTCGCCCGCGCCGTCCGCATCGTCGACGACGTGCTGGTGCCGATCGTCCGCGAGACGCGCGAGTCCGCCGACCAGGGCGACGACGTCATCTCGACGCTCTGGCAGGCCCGTACCGACGACGGGCGGCAGCTCGACGAGCGGCAGGTCCGCAACGACACAGTGGCGATGTTCGCCGCCACCACGGAGACCACCATCAACGTGCTGACCTGGGCCTGGCCGCACCTGGACCAGCACCCCGAGGTGGCCGAGCGGCTCTACGCCGAGATCGACGAGGTGGTCGGCGGCGAGCCGGTACGCCGCGAGCACCTGAGCCGCCTCACGTACACCCGGATGGTGCTCGACGAGTTGCTGCGGCTCTACCCGATCGGGTGGATCATCCCGCGCCGCGCGGTCGCCGAGGACGTCATCGACGGCGTGCCGATCGAGCCCGGCGCCACGATGGCGGTCAGCCCGCTGATCACCCAGCGGATGCGGCAGTTCTGGGACCGTCCGGACGAGTTCGACCCGGAACGGTTCCGCCCCGAGCGGGTCCGGGCCCGGCACCGGTACGCCCACTTCCCGTTCGGCGGCGGCCCGCACCAGTGCCTCGGCATGTACCTGTTCTACCTGGAGGCCCAGCTCATCCTCGCCACCATGCTCAGCCGCTACCGGTTCCGGCTGCACCGCCCCGGCGTACCCGGACTGCGGCTGGCCGCGGCCCTGCGGCCGCGCGAACGCGTCGAGCTGACGCTCGTCGCCGCCGGGCGGACGGAGCCGGCATGACCGACGGGCCGACACCCGATCCGCTTGCGGTCGCCGCGGAGCAGGGCCGGGTCTGCGCGCTCGCCGCGCAGGGCCAGCGCGGCCTGCGCAGGGCCGCCGCCGCGCACCCCGAGCTGTTCCCCGGCGACCCGTTCGACGCGACGTTGTTCAGCAGCATCGCGCAGGCGATGGCGTTCAGCGCCCCCTGGCACACCGCCGCCGAACTCGCGGTGACCAACCGCGCGGTCCTCTGGGGCTTCGCCGTCGACTGGCTGGTCGACCACCAGGCCACCAGCCGGGCCGAGGTCGACCGGATCACCGGCGTCTGCCTGGACGTGCTCGACGGCGGCGAGTCCGCCGACCCGCTGGGCCGGTTCCTCGCCGAGTTGCGGGACGACGTCGCCGCCGCGCCCGCCTATCCGGCGCTGCGCGGCCACTGGCGGGACACGATGGCACGCACCCTCGACGCGATGGCCCGCGAGTGGGACTGGCGGCGCACCGGCCGCCCCACCCTCGACGACTATCTGGCCAACGCTGACAACCTCGCCGCCACAGTGGTGAACGTGGCGCACTGGATCCACACCGGATCGGTGTCCGACGCCGGCACGCTGGAGCGGCTGATCCAGGTCGGCGACGAGGTCCAGCGGGCCCTGCGGCTGGTCAACGACCTCGGCACCCACCGCCGCGACGCCGAGTCCGGCGACCTCAACGCGCTGCTGCTGGTCGACGACCCGGCCGAGGTCGAGCGGCGCTTCGCCGAGCAGGTCGACCACTGCCGCGTCCTGCTGGCGAAGCTGGCCGGCGAGGTGCCGCGGGAGGCCGACTTCCTGTCCCGGCAGCTCGGCTTCACCACCGGCTTCTACCGGAACACCGACTTCTGGGGCGTGCGGTGACGCTCACCGCCGGATCGGTGCCCGCCACCCGGTCCGGGACCACGCACGACCTGATCACGGCGCTCGGCGGTGAACCGGAGGGGCAGACGTCGCCGTCGGTCTACGAGACCGGACGGCTGGTCGCGCTCGCGCCCTGGCTCGACGGCCACGACCGGCGCGTGGCCTGGCTGCTGGACCGGCAGCGTCCGGACGGCGGCTGGGGCGGTGCCGGCGGGTACGCGCTGGTGCCGACGCTGAGCGCGGTCGAGGCGCTGCTGACCGTGCTGCACCGCGACGGCCCGGCCGCCGCGCCCGCCGCCGCCGCGCACCGAGGGCTGGCGTACCTGACCGGCGCGCTGCGCGCCGGCGCCCCGCCGGACCTGCCGGCCACCGACCTGATCGTGCCGGCGCTGCTGACCGCTGTGGACCGGCATCTCGACGGGCCGGCCGGTCCGCCACCCGGGCTGGCCGAGTGGACCGGCCGGCCCCGTCTGCCGCTGCCGGCCGGTCTCGACCCGGCCCGGCTGACCCGGGTACGCGGACTGCTCGCCACCGGGAGGCCGGTACCGGAGAAGCTGGCGCACGCGCTGGAGGTGGCGGGCGAGCTGGCGTACCGCGCGCCCGGGGTGCGTCCCTCGGCCAGCGGCGCGGTCGGCGCCTCACCCGCCGCGACCGCCGCCTGGCTGGGCGGTCCGGAGCCCGGGCCGGCACTGGACTACCTGAACGCTGTCGCCCGGCCCGGTCCGGTGCCCTGCGCGAGCCCGATCACCGTCTTCGAACGGGCCTGGGTGCTCGGCATCCTGGTCCGGGCCGGCGTGCCGGTCGGCGCGCCCGAGCCGGTGCTGACCGAGCTGCGCGCCGCTGTCGGACCGGCCGGTGCGGCCACCGCGCCCGGCCTGCCCGCCGACGCCGACACCACGGCGGTCACGCTCTACGCGCTGGCCCGGCTGGGCCGCGCGCCCGGCGTCGCGCCGCTGGCCGGGTTCGACACCGGACGGCACTTCTGCACCTGGCCGGGGGAGGACGGGGCGTCGCTGACCACGAACGCGCACGTGCTCGACGCGCTCGGCGAGCAACCGAGCGCGCCTGGCGTCACCGGCGCCCGGCGCCGGGTCACCGAGTGGCTGCTGGGCCGGCAGGAGCCGGACGGGCGGTGGGAGGACCGCTGGCACGCCTCGCCGTACTACGCCACCTACGCGGTGCTGCTGGCGCTCGCCGACCACGCGCCGGACGGCGCGGCGCGCGCCGCGGTCGAGCGGGGGGTGGCCTGGCTGCTGGACACGCAGCGCCCGGACGGCTCCTGGGGACGGTGGGACGGCACCGCCGAGGAGACCGCGTACGCGGTGCTCGCCCTGGCCGACGCGGGCCGGTCCGGCGACTCCCGGATCACGTCGGCGCTGGCGCGGGGGCGCCGTCGACTGTCCGAGCTGGACGGATGCGACGGTGAACCGGCACTATGGCACGACAAGGACCTCTACCGCCCGACGCGGATCGTGCGCGCCGCGGTGCTGGCGGCCTCCGGCCGTGCCGGGGCGACCCGGCACGGGGCCGCACCTACCATGATCAGGATCGCTTGAATGAGGTTCCCGACGGCTGCTAGCGTGCGCCGGAGTCGATCGGATTTCGGACCGACCGAAGACCGGGCCAGGACGGTGTGATGGGTTCCCGCGGTACGAATCTCCGTACGAAGATCATCGCGCTGCTGGCGTCGCTGACCGCGCTCTGGGCGTTCGCCGCATGGGTGACCGTACGGGACGGATTCAACCTGCTCGGCGTGCAGACGCTCAACGCGCGCGTCTTCGAACCGAGCGACCCGCTGCTTCTGGAGCTGCAGGCCGAGCGGCGGCTGTCGCTGCGCTACCTCGGCGAGTCCGACCCGAGCCGGTTGCAGGAGCTGGAGGCCCAGCGCGCGCGTACCGACGAGACCGCCGGCGCGCTGTGGCGCTCGGTGCGGGACTGGCGCACCGAGATCCCGGCCAGCGAGGAGCTGATGCAGCGGCTCGACGAGCTGAAGGCCGAGCTGGACCAGCTCGGCCAGGTACGCGCCGACGTCAGCCGCAAGACCATCGACCGGACCACCACGCTCATCGCGTACGACGACGCGGTCGACGGGATCTTCGCGGTCTTCGACGCCCTCGGCGGCCTCGACGACGACGAGATCGCCGAGGACACCGCCGCGCTGATCGACCTCAACCGGTCCCGGGAGCTGCTGTCCCAACAGGACGCGCTGCTCACCGGCGCGATCGCGGCCAACCGGATCACCGTCGGCGAGCAGACCGCGTTCGCCCGCCTGGTCGGCGCGCAGTGGTTCCTCGCCGACCGCACCGCCCGCGAACTCGCCCCCGGCGACCGTGCCCGCTTCGAGCGGATGGTCGAGGGCGACGCGTTCCAGCAGCTCCGCACGCTCCAGGACCAGGTGCTCGCGGCCAAGGGCGCCGAGGTGCGCCCGCCGGTGACCGCCGCGGCCTGGCAGGCCGCCGCCGAGAAGGCGATGGCCGACCTGCGCGAGGTGATCCTCGCCGGCGGTGAGGACATCGTCTCCCGGGCCACGCCGGTCGCGGTGGGCGTCATCGTGCGGCTGGTGCTCGCCGCCGGTCTCGGCCTGATCGCCGTCATCGCCTCCGTGGTCGTGTCGATCACCACGGCGCGGGCGCTCGTCCGCCAGCTCGAACGGCTCCGCGAGGCCGCCTTCAAGCTGGCGCACGAACGGCTGCCGAGCGTCGTGGAGCGCCTGGGCCGCGGCGAGGAGGTGGACGTCGCCCGCGAGGCGCCACCCCTGCAGTTCGGCGACGACGAGATCGGCCAGGTGGGCAAGGCGTTCAACGTCGTGCAGGAGACCGCCGTCCGGACCGCCGTCGAGCAGGCCGAACTGCGCCGCAGCGTCCGCGACGTGTTCCTCAGCCTGGCCCGGCGCACCCAGGCGCTCGTGCACCGGCAGCTGACGCTGCTGGACGCGATGGAACGCCGGGAACACGACGCCGAGGAGCTGGAGGATCTGTTCCGGGTCGACCACCTGGCCACCCGGATGCGGCGCAACGCGGAGAACCTGATCGTGCTCTCCGGCTCGACGCCGGGCCGGGCCTGGCGGCGCAACGTCCCCATGGTCGACGTGGTCCGCGGCGCGGTCGCCGAGGTCGAGGACTACACCCGGGTCACCGTGTTCCCGCTCGGCGAGGTGTCGCTCACCGGCCGCGCCGTCGGTGACGTGATCCACCTGCTGGCCGAGCTGATCGAGAACGGACTCTCCTTCTCGCCGCCGCAGACCACTGTGGAGGTCCGCGGTCAGCTCGTGGTCAACGGCTTCGCCATCGAGATCGAGGACCGCGGCCTCGGCATGAGCGCCGACGAGCTGGCCGCCGCCAACGCGCGCATCGTCGACCGGTCCGAGCTGAACCTCGCCGACGCCGCCCGGCTCGGCCTGTTCGTGGTCAGCCGGCTCACCGAGCGGCACGGCGTCAAGGTGCAGCTCAAGGAGTCCGCGTACGGCGGCACCACCGCAGTGGTGCTGATCCCGCGTGAACTGATCACCGCCGAGGGCGCCGACGAGGCCGACGCCCTTCCCGCCCCCGGGACGGCCCTGCCCGCGGCGCCCGCGCCGGATCCGGCACGGAGCACGCCGGCCGGCGACGGCGACGGGCCGGCGATCCCGTCCGGCCCGGACGGCGGCGCCGAACCGGACCAGCCGGCCGAGCCCGCCCCGCAGGCGCCGGAGCCGGTGACCCAGGCACCTCGGCTGACCCCCTCCGGGCTGCCCGCCCGTACCCGTAAGCGGCAGCCCGCGGTGGCGGGGCCCACCACGGAGCTCGCGGTGGTGGAGCGTCGGCCCGCCGCCACGACCGACGCGGCAGAGGCGTCGCCTGCGACGGAGCCGGACACCGAGCCGGAGACCGCGCCGGTCACCGACGCGGGGCTGCCGGTCCGGGTACGCCAGGCCAGCCTCGTGCCGGAGCTGCGGCACGACCAGACCGGGGCGGACGACGACGCCGCCGACGACGACACGGCGCGTGCACCGGAGCAGGTGCGCCGGATGATGAGCTCCTACCAGAGCGGCACCCGACGCGGCCGTACCGATGCCGCGCGCCTGCTCGGCGGAGCGCAGGGGGCCGGCGGTGGGCCGGCCGACGCGGACGAGCAGGTTACCTGACCGGGACGTCGACGCGACGGAAACCGGAAGCTGACGGCACACCAGCCGGGAAGATGAGGACGACGAGTGGCGCAGAAGACGGCTTCGAGCGCGGATCTGACGTGGCTGCTGGATGACCTGGTCGGCCGGGTCAAGCAGGCGGAGCACGCCGTGGCGCTCTCCACCGACGGACTGTTGATGGCCTCGTCCCGCGGATTGAGCCGGGACGACGGCGAGCACCTGGCCGCGATGGCGGCGGGCATCCAGAGCCTGGCCCGTGGCGCGGGCAAGCGGTTCGGTGGCGGGCACGTACAGCAGACCATCATCGAGATGCAGTCCTCCTTCCTGTTCGTCACGGCGGCCGGGCGCAACGCCTGCCTGGCGGTGCTGGCCTCGGAGGACGCGGACGTCGGCCTGATCGCGTACGAGATGGCCATGCTCGTCACCCGGGTCGGCCGGTTCGTCGCGTCACCGACCCGGGAACAGCCCCTCGGCGAGAACGCGGCACGATGACCGGCCGGGGGGACTCCGCGGAGCAGGAGTGGGTGGACGACCACGCCGGCCCGGTGGTGCGCCCGTACGCGGTGACCGGAGGCCGGGCCCGCCCGGTCACCGGCACGTTCGACCTGATCTCGCTGGTCACCTCGACCCGCACCGATGTCGGGTCGGAGTCCGGGCTGGGCCCGGAGCACGTGGCGATCGTCGGCCTCTGCCAGCGGATCCTCTCCGTGGCCGAGATCGCCGCCCATCTCGACCTGCCGGTGGGCACGGTCCGGGTCCTCCTCGGAGACCTGGCCGCCCGCAGCCTGGTACAGGTACGCGAGCCGCGCGCGACCACCGCCGGCCTTCCCGACGAGCACGTTTTCGAGGCGGTTATCAATGGACTACGGGCGCTCTGAGCGGCCGGCGGGCGCCGCGCCGCTGCCCACCGCGATCAAGATCCTGATCGCGGGCGGGTTCGGCGTCGGCAAGACCACAATGGTCGGCGCGGTCAGCGAGACCCGCCCGCTGCGGACCGAGGAGGTGCTGACCGAGACCGGGATCGGCATCGACGACCTGTCCGGTATCGAGGAGAAGTCGACCACCACCGTGGCGATGGACTTCGGCCGCATCACCATCAGCGACGACCTGGTGCTCTACCTGTTCGGCACGCCCGGGCAGGACCGGTTCTGGTTCGTCTGGGACGAGCTGGCGCTCGGCGCGCTCGGCGCGGTGGTGCTCGCCGACACCCGCCGGCTGGCCGACTGCTTCCCGTCGATCGACTACTTCGAGGGGCGCGGTACGCCCTTCGTGGTGGCGGTGAACTGCTTCGAGGGCGCCAAGACGTTCCGTCTGGACGAGGTGCAGGCCGCGCTCGACCTGGACCCGGGTGTGCCGGTTGTGCTGTGCGACGCGCGCAAGCGGGAGTCGGCCAAGGAGGTGCTGATCACGCTGCTGGAGCACGCCATGAAGCTGCGGGAGGCGCGCCGCCGCGCCGCCGAGGACTGAGCGGTCACAACATCGACGGGGGAGTGGCGATGACCGAGGTGACGGTCCGGGCGATGAACCCGGACGAGTTCGACAGATGGCAGGACGAGCTGGCCGCCGGGTACGCGCGGGAGCACGTCACGGCCGGCAACTGGACGCCCGAGGAGGCGCTCGACCGGGCCCGGGAGGCCACCGCCGGTTTTCTGCCGCAGGGCATGGCCACGCCCGGCATGCTGTTCCTGGTCGGCGAGCTGGCAGACGGCTCACCGGTCGGCCGGCTGTGGATCGGCCTGACCCACCCGCGCGGTCTCGCCGACTGCGCGTTCCTCTACGACATCGAGGTGGCCGCCGGGCACCGGGGCCGGGGCCTCGGGCGGGCGCTGCTCGCGGCCGGGGAGCGGGCGGCCCGGGAGCACGGCGCCCAGGCGCTGGAGCTGAACGTCTTCGGCGCCAACGAGACGGCCCGCAAGCTGTACGAGACGTCCGGCTACAGGGTGGTCACCCAGCAGATGCGCAAGGACCTGTCCTAACGCCGGTCCTCACAGGCGGGTGGCGGTGCGGACCAGCCCGGCCAGGGCCCGGGACCGGCTGTGCGGCGGCCAGGCGATCACGGTGGTCACCGTCGGCGCGTCCGGCACCGGCACGGCGGCCATGTCCGGCCACAGCAGCGACCGGCACGACTCCGGCAGCAGCACCGCGGTACGCCCGAGCGCGACCAGCTGGAGCAACTGGGAGTGGTCCCGCACCTCGGGGCCCGGCCCGTCCGGGTAGGTGCCGTCGCGCAGCGGCCAGCGCGGCAGCGGCAGGCCGGGCAGCGTCTCGACGTCGGCCATCCGCAGCTGCGCCCGCCCGGCCAGCGGATGCCCCGCCGGCAGGACCACCACCTGCTGTTCCGTCACCAGTTCCTCGGTGTCCAGTCCGGTCGTCGAGTCGAACGGCAGGTGCAGCAGCGCCACGTCGGCCCGACCGTCGCGCAGCAGCCGTTCCTGCTCACCGATGCCGGACAGCAGCACCTCCACCCGGACCGCGTCCGGCTCGGCGGCGTACGCGTCGAGCAGTTTCGGCAGCAGCTCGCTCGACGCACCCGCCTTCGTCGCCAGCACGAGTCCGGCGCCGCCGTTCGCGGCCTCACCGGCGCGGCGGGTACGGCGGTCCGCGGCGTCCACGGCTTCCAGGGCCGCCCGGCCCTCACGGAGCAGCACCGATCCGGCCCCGGTGAGCGCGACGCGGCGGCTGTCCCGTTCCAGCAGCGTCACGCCGAGGCGCCGTTCGAGCTGGCGGATCGCCCGCGACAGCGGCGGCTGGGCGATGCCGAGGCGTCGCGCGGCGCGGCCGAAGTGCAGTTCCTCGGCGACCGCGACGAAGTAGCGAAGCTCCCGCGTCTCCATCCCGTCACCGTACCGCCGGATCGATACCCGTCGGGTATCGCCCGCTACCGAGGTGGTGTTGGAGGCCCGCCCGCCGCGCGGACAGGATCGACACCATGAGTGAACGGACGATCGTGCTGGTGACCGGCGCGAACAAGGGAATCGGGTACGAGATCGCGGCCGGCCTGGGCGCGCTCGGCTGGCGGGTGGGCGTCGGCGCCCGGGACGGGCAGCGGCTCGCCGAGGCGGTGGCGAAGCTGCGCGCGGGCGGCGTGGACGCGTTCGGCGTACCGCTGGACGTGACCGACGACGCGAGCGTGACCGCCGCCGCCCGGCTGCTGGAGACGGAGGCCGGTGGCCTGGACGTGCTCGTCAACAACGCCGGCGTGACAGGTGGCGTGCCCCAGCACCCCGGTGACGTGGACGTCGCGACCATCAGGGCCGCCGTCGAGGTGAACGTGATCGGGGTGGTCCGGGTGACCGAGGCGATGCTGCCGCTGCTGCGGCGCTCGGCCTCGCCGCGGATCGTCAACATGTCCAGCGGCGTCGGCTCGCTGACCAGGCAGAGCGCCTCCACCGGCGAGGACCAGACCGGTCCGCTGTCGGTCGCGTACGCGCCGTCCAAGAGCATGCTCAACGCGGTGACGATCCAGTACGCGCGGGCGCTCGCCGGCACGGGCATCCTGGTCAACGCCGGCTGCCCCGGCTTCACCGCGACCGACCTGAACAACTTCCGGGGCGTGCGGACCCCACAGCAGGGCGCGGCGGTCGCGATCAAGCTGGCGACGCTGCCCGACGACGGGCCGACCGGCGGCTACGTCGAGGACGCGGGCACGATCCCGTGGTGAGCGCCGCCCGTCAGCACCACATGACCGGGTTGCCGGTGGCCACCGACGCCGCGCACAGCCGGCGCAGCGGCTCCACGATGTAGGCGAAGTCGTCGCCCGACCGGCTTCGGGTCCGCACCGCGAGCCGTTCGGGCGGCGGCTCGCCGTGCTCGCCCACCGGCCGCATCGCCACCACCGTCCGCGTCCCGCCGGCGGTGAACTCCACCCGGTCGCCGGGCAGCGGCCGCTGGCCGAACCGGACGGCCCGGAACAGCGTCACCGGCGGGTCGGCGCGGTCGAGGACGAAGAAGCCGTCCGGGTCGACGCCCGCTTGAAAGCCCGGGCCGAACATGAACAACCCGCGGTAGGCCTCGACGTACTGCATCACGACCGCGCCGGTCGCCTCGTCGATCAGCTCCACCTCGTCGGTGATCCGGTCGGTGCCTGCGATCGCGTCCAGCTCGGCGAGTGCGACCGCTGCCCGGTCGGCGGGCAGCGAGCCGCCGTTGGCGTCCGGCAGCGCGGCGGCGAGCGTCGGGAAACGGTGCTCGCCGGCCGCGCGCAACGCCTGCTGGAACAGGCGTACGCCGGCCCAGTTGGACACGCGCTCGCTGACCAGCTCCATGTGCCGGTGCGGGCAGGCGTCCCCGGTCATCCACGCGTAGAAGGCGTTGTCGGCGGCCCCGTCGTACTCGCCGGCCTGCACCAGCGCGAGCCACCCGTCCTCGTCGTAGCCGACCGGCCCGATCGGGCACGGCGTGGCGAGGCCGTCCTGCCAGCACCGGCAGTACACGAACGCGTCGAGTCCCACGCCGGCACGCTACCGGCGCCCGCCCCGGCGCCGCGCGCCGGTTTCGGCGGCTCAGGTGCCCGCGCACCGGCTCGCGACCGCTCGGGTGCCCGCGCGCCGATTCGCGGCGGCTCAGGTGACGGCGAGCAGCACGGCGTCGCCGCTCGCCGCCGCGTCGCGGTAGAAGTCGCGCAGCGCGGTGAAGTACGGCAGCAGGTAGCCGTCGAACTCGTCGTCGCCGTCGTCCCAGATGTGCGGGTAGATCTCGGCCTCCGACATGGCCTCCGGGTCGAAGCGGGCCCGCAGCGTCGCGTCGTCCACCGCGTCGAGCCCGGCGGCCACGGTGCGGACCGCGTCCGGCATGAGCAGCCGGGCCGGGCCCATGCCGAGATCCGGCCCGATCGGTTCGCCGCCGACGATCGCCGGCCCGGCGTCGCCCCGGATCTCGTACGTGGTGCCGGTCAGCAGGTAGTGCAGCCCGTGCCACGCCTTGTCGAGGTCGAGTTCGTCCGGACCGCCCTGGAACAGCGTGCCGACCGTGTCCGGATCGGCCAGCACCGTCGCCAGTTCCGCGCCGGACAGCCGGCGTGCGGTGAACACCATGCCCATGTGGTCGTCTCCCCGGGGGGGTGTCTGTGGAAATCGGCGGCAGCGTAACGCAGGCGTCCGACAGCCGTGTGATCATCGGCGTATGGCCACTGACACCCGGCACCTCAGCGTCCACATCGATCGTCCGGTGGCGGAGGTCTACGCCTTCGCCGCCGACCCGGCGAACCTGACCCGCTGGGCGCCGGGCCTCGGCGGTTCGGTCGTGTCCGTCGACGGCCACTGGTTCGTGGACACACCCGAAGGGCGGGCGCGGCTCACGTTCGCCCCTGCCAACGAGTACGGCGTGCTCGACCACGAGGTGCGGACGCCGTCGGGCGAGACGGTGTACGTGCCGTTGCGCGCCATCGCCGACGGCGACGCCACCGAGGTGGTGTTCAGCCTGCGGCGGATGCCCGGCATGAGCGACGCGGACTTCGACCGGGACACCGCGCTCGTGGAGGCGGACCTGGCCCGGCTCAAGGCCGTACTGGAGAGCGCCACCGGCTGACCGGCGCCCGTGGTCATTCCGGCGTGCCTGTCCGTGCCGCCGTCCGGAGGATGCCGTCGAGGCCCTCGTCGAACAGCAGGTCGTCGTCCCATCGGGTGTCGTCGAGATGGCCGGAGGCGTCGAGGGTCGGATAGGCGTCGGCGTTCGCGGCGATGTGGTCGCGGGCTGCGGCTCTCGCGTCCGGGTCCGCGCTCCGGTGCCACGTGGCTTCCGTGAGCGAGGCGCCGATGACGTAGTTGGCGAGCAGTCGCGTGGCCACCGCGAGCCGAAGTCCGTGACAGCCACCCCGCACGAGCGCCGACTGCAGGAACTCGGTACGGGCCAGGACGTTGGGCCCGAGCATCGGACGTCCGACCAGCTCCGGTGCCCAGGGATGGCGCAGCATGACGCCGCGCCAGGCCCGGACCAGGACGCGGATGTCCTCCATCCAGTCGTCGCCGGCATCCGGAACCGGCACGTCGCCGAAGACACGGTCGACGGCCAGGTCCAGGACGTCGTCCTTCGTCTTCACGTGCCAGTACAGGGCGGTGGCGGTCACGTCGAGCCGCTGGGCGAGCAGGCGCATCGTCAGGCCCTCGACGCCGTGCTCGTCCAGCACCGTCACCGCGAGTTCCACGATGCGTTCGAGGGTCAGTGGCGGCTTGCGCCGCGCCCGCGGCGGCCCTGCCCGCAGCCACACCGGTGTCGTCGGCGCAACGGGATCTGTCGCGGTCATGGAGCCACTCTAGTTCGCTGGACAGGCAGCTTAACAACGGTAAGCTCATTGAACAGACGAAAGTCCGGCCTCGACAGTGGGCAAGGAGGGCACGCCATGCCTCTGCTGCGAGTCCACCTCGACAGCGACCCGGCCACGGCCCGCCGAGTCCTGCACCTGCATCGCGAGGGCGGCGTCCATCACGAGTCGCGGGAAGCGGCCCGGGAACAGGTGTGGCGCCAGGGCCGCACCCCGGCCGGTGACCCGGTCTTCGTCGGCATCACCAACGGGCGCCGCAACGTGCAACTGCTCTACGACGTCGAGGTCTACTCCGACACCGGTCCGTGAACGGCTCGCCGGCACGCATGTTCGCTGAAATGGGAATTGCGGCCGGGCTCGGCCGGAGATCGTGAGCGGGAGGGAATTCGGCGCACCGGTGCGCCGGCGTTCGAATCCGGCTCACGCAATCCGGCTCACGCAGTCCGGCTCACGCAGTCCGGCGAATGCAATTCGGTGATTCAGTCGCCGATGGCGTCCCGCATTCGTTCCCTCGTCCAGTATTCGGACGGGTCGGTGGCGCAGGGGCTCGGATTGTGCGTCGCGACCACCGGGCCGGGCGGCGCCGGTCGCCCCGCGTCGCCCTCGCGCGCCGCGAGGACCACGACGGCCGCGGCGACGGCGAGTGCCGCGACGGCGGCCGCGCCGAGCAGCACACGATGTGACATGTCGCCTCCTCCGGGCCGGGTGCCGGTCCGCCTGGTGCCGGCCCGCCTGGTGCGCCGGGTGGCACACCAGGCGGACCGTCGTTCACCAGGTGTCGTTCGCGTACGTGTTGTAGAGCGTCCCCACCACCGCGGCGGAGAAGTACGGCGAGCCGTTCGTGTTCGAGCCGCTCGAGTAGCTCATCACCCCGTGCACGTCACCACGCCTGGTGGTGTTGTCGTAGCTGTAGTACCACGGGCCGCCGCTCGAACCGCCCCCGAAGCCGCAGTTCATCTCGATCCGGTTGCTGCCCGCGTCCCTCGACGTGCCCGAGCAGACCCACTGGATCTCGCCGCTGTCCTTGTTGCTCGGGTAGCCGAAGATGTCGTAGTGGTATGCCCGGCCACCGCCGGTGAGCAGCCCGTTGGCGCCGACCGCGTCCACGATCGACCGGCTGCCGTAGACGAGCGCGACGGCCACGTCGTACTGCCGCTCACGGGTGCTGATCCAGCCGCTCGGCACCGCGAGCGTGGACCAGTCCCAGGTGCCGTACGGCTGCGCGCCGTTGCGGTACGACGGCACGAACATCCAGTTCGCGGTGTGCCAGTCCCGGCCCGGCCCGTCGTGCACGCAGTGCGCGGCGGTGAAGACCATGTTGCGCGCCGGACTGTTCACCACGCTCGCCGAGCAGTAGTGGCCGAGACCGTCGGTGGAACTGGTGTAGAAGATCTTCCCGACCGTGATCGACTCGTTCAGTTGGGTGCCGAAGCCGCTGCCGTCCTTCGGTGCCACCGCCTCCGCGAAGCGCCGCACCCGCTCCGCGGTGGGGCTCTGGGTGACCGGGCCGGCGGCCTTCTCCACCTCGTCGGCGGGAGTGGCCGCCGCCATGCGCTCGGCCGTCCAGTAGGCCCTGGCCTGCGAGGACGACCCCGCCTTGCGCTCGATCGACGTGACAGCAGCCGGAGCGGCCGTGCCTGCGGCGGTGCCGGTGCCGGCCAGTGCCGGAGTGCCGGCGAGGATCGCCGGCAGGATCAGGGCCGGCAGGGCCAGAAGTCTGATCGTCGTCTTCATGAAATCCTTCCCAGTGTTCGATTCCCGGATCGAAACTGGAGCGCCCCCGTTGTGCATCGCGATATCGGCAACGTATCGACGGGCTTCGGAGCGTGTCAACGAATCATGGACGTCGATTGTTTGCGGTGTCGGATGTGCGATCGGGGGGCGAGGGACATCACCGAATTGCAATTTCGCGATGAGTGGGATGCCGGCTTCAGCGGTCGTTCGTTGCCGCCGGTTCGTGAGCGGCGCTCGGCCTCGGTAGCCTCGAAGCCGTGACGAAGGGGCCGGGCCACGATGACTGCTGATCCGCCGCCCGCCACCGGACGACTGACCTTCGCCGAGATGACCGTCGACGACCTCGACGACATGGCCGCCCTTCTCGGCGACCCGATTGTGATGCGCTACTACCGGCGACCGAAGATCCGGGCGGAGGCACTGGACTGGATCCGCTGGAACGAGGGCCTCTACCGCGGCCACGGCTTCGGACTGTGGGTGCTCAGGTCACGGGCGACAGGCGAGTTCGTCGGCGACTGCGGTCTCACTCCGCAGCCGGTGGGCGGGGTGATGGAGGTCGAAGTCGGTTACCACCTGCGGACCGGGATGCAGGGCCGCGGATTCGCCACGGAGGCGGCGGCCGCGTGTCGCGACCACGCGCGCGACCGGCTGGGCGTCGACCGTCTCGTCGCGATCATCCACCCGGACAACACGCCCTCACAGCGGGTCGCGGAGCGGATCGGGCTGAGCTTCGAGCGTGCGACGACGTCCGAATCGGGGGATCCGGTGCATGTGTACGCCGCGCGCCTGGCCTGACCGGGCTCAGCGGCGGGCCGACGTCACGAACCGGGTCCACGCGGCCGGGGTGAAGGTGAGCACCGGCCCGGCCGGGTCCTTCGAGTCGCGGACGCCGACCACACCGGGCAGGTTGCCGGCGACCTCGACGCAGTCGCCGCCGTTGCCGCCGCTGCGGGTGCTCTTGCGCCACCGGGCGCCGCTCAGGTCCATGCCGCCGCCACTTCCCTCAGCAGTTCCAGGGTCCGCGCGCGGGGCAGCGCCTCGCCCCGGATGCGTTCCCACCGACGCTCCAGGGTAGCAATCTCCGAGGGCTGCTCGATGATCTGCGCGCGGGCCTGGCTGTCCACATGCGCCACCCGGTTGCCGTCGCGCAGCTCCGCGATGACGAACGGCCCGTCCAGCCCGGGATAGGTCGGCGTGTCGGCCGGCACCACGTGGAGCTGCACGTTCGGCAGCTCGGCGCAGGCGAGCAGGTGGGCCACCTGTGCGGCCATCAGCGCCCGGTCGCCGGCGGCGGCGCGGCGCAGCACCTGCTCGTCGAGCACCACGACGTACAGCGGTCCGCGCGGCCGGGTGAGGATGCCCTGCCGGTCCAGCCGGGCGGTGACCAGGTCGGTGATCTCGTCGGCGGTCAGCGGCTGGCCGATGAACGTGGCCCGGGCGTACGCCTCGGTCTGCAACAGGCCCGGCACCCACGCCAGTTGGAAGGCTCGCAGCGCGACCGCCTCGCGTTCGATGTCCACCCACGGGCGGAACCAGACGGGCTCGCGGCGGCGGACCGCGTCGGGCCAGAGCGCCTCGATCGGCTGGCCCAGCAGGTTCGCCACAGTCGCGCGGTGCCGGCTCTGCGGGATGTGCCCGGGGTTCGCCCACCGGGCCACCGTCTTCGGGTGCAGGCCGAGCCGCTCCGCCAGGCTCTCGGCGGTGTGGCCGGCGCCGGCCAGCGCGGTGACGAAGGCATGGTTCATGCCCATTCCTCCCCGGAGCAAAAGAACCGTCCGAAGGAGATTACACAACGCTGTGTGATTGTTCGGGCACCCTCGGCACGGTGGAGGCATGACCGAACCGACACCCACATCGGCGTACCCCCGGGTGGTGCTGCCGCTGACCGGCCACCGCGCGTGCGGTCCGGCCTGGCGCTGCGACCGCTGCGGCGAGCCCTGGCCGTGCCCGACCCTGCGGGCCGCGCCCACCGACGCGGCCCGCCGCGCCACGATGATCCCCGAGTTCTCCCGGCTCACCCGGCAGGCCATCCGCGACCTGCGCGGCCGCCCCGACGGCCCGGACCCGATCGCGATCGTGCGGCGCTTCCTGTGGTTCCTGCCGCTCACCGACGCCGAGGCACGCGCCGTCGCGCTCCGCCTCCGCTGAGATGTAAGGAAGGGCCCCTTCTTAACAGACGTCTGTTAAGAAGGGGCCCTTCCTTACATGAAGAACTCAGCTGGCGATCATGCGGCGCAGCACGTACTGCAGGATGCCGCCGTGCCGGTAGTAGTCCGCCTCACCCGGGGTGTCGATGCGGACCACGGCGTCGAACTCCACGCCGGTGTCGGTGGTGACCTTCACCGTGCGCGGGGTGTCGCCGTCGTTCAGCGCGGTGACGCCGCTGATCGAGAACGTCTCCGTGCCGGTCAGGCCCAGCGACTCGGCGGTCTCGCCGCCCGGGAACTGCAGCGGCAGCACGCCCATGCCGATCAGGTTCGAGCGGTGGATCCGCTCGTACGACTCGGCGATGACCGCCTTCACGCCCAGCAGCATGGTGCCCTTCGCCGCCCAGTCACGCGACGAGCCCGAGCCGTACTCCTTGCCGGCCAGGATGACCAGCGGGACGCCCGCCTCCTGGTAGGCCATCGAGGCGTCGTAGATCGAGGTCTGCTCGCCGGTCAGGTGGTTGACCGTGAAGCCGCCCTCGACACCCGGGACGAGCTGGTTGCGCAGCCGGATGTTGGCGAACGTGCCCCGGATCATCACCTCGTGGTTGCCGCGGCGGGAGCCGTACGAGTTGAACTCGTGCCGGGCCACGCCGTGCTCGGCCAGGTACTTGCCGGCCGGGGAGTCCGCCTTGATCGAACCGGCCGGGGAGATGTGGTCGGTGGTCACCGAGTCGCCCAGCTTCGCCAGCACCCGCGCGTCGGCGATGTCCTGGACCGGGGCCGGCTCCTGCTGCATGCCCTCGAAGTACGGGGGCTTGCGCACGTACGTCGACTCGCCGTCCCAGGAGAACGTGTCACCGGTCGGGGTCGGCAGCGACTGCCAGCGCTCGTCACCGGCGAACACGTCGGCGTACGCGGCGCTGAAGCCGGTCGCGCCGATCGCCGAGGCGATGACGTCCTGGATCTCGGCGCTGTTCGGCCAGATCTCCCGCAGGAACACCGGGTTGCCCTGGGCGTCCTCGCCGATCGGCTCGTTCGCCAGGTCGATGTCCATGGTGCCGGCGAGCGCGTACGCGACCACCAGCGGCGGGGACGCCAGGTAGTTCATCTTGACGTCCGGGTTGATCCGGCCCTCGAAGTTGCGGTTGCCGGACAGCACCGACACGACTGCGAGGTCACCGTCGTTGACGGCGGCGGAGACCTCCTCCGGCAGCGGGCCGGAGTTGCCGATGCAGGTGGTGCAGCCGTAGCCGACCAGGTTGAAGCCGAGCTTCTCCAGGTACGGCGTGAGGCCGGCGCGGTCGTAGTAGTCCATGACGACCTTCGAACCCGGCGCCAGGGTGGTCTTCACCCACGGCTTGCGGGCCAGGCCCTTGTCCACCGCGTTGCGGGCCAGCAGCGCGGCGCCGATCATGACCTGCGGGTTCGAGGTGTTGGTGCAGGAGGTGATCGCGGCGATCACCACGGCGCCGTGGTCCAGCTCGTACTCGACGCCGTCGGCGCCGGTCACGCGTACCGGATTGCTGGCCCGGCCGCCCGCGCCCACCGCGGCGGTCTCCAGGTCGCGCGGCGCGTCCGCCGGGTCGTTCACGCCGTTGGCGGGGGAGTCGCTTGCCGGGAACGACTCGGCCGACGCCTCGTCGGCCGGGCCGTCGGCGCCGAACGGCTTCTCCTGCTGCGGCACGCCCGGCTTGCGGCCCGGGTCGCCACCGGTCTCGTCGGCTGCCACGTAGTCGCTGAGCGCGGCGCGGAACAGCGTCTTGGCGCTGCCCAGCGGCACCCGGTCCTGCGGGCGCTTCGGGCCGGCCAGCGACGGCTCGATGGTGCCGAGGTCCAGCTCCAGGCGCTCGGAGTACTCCGGCTCGCGCTCCGGGTCGTGCCAGAGGCCCTGCTCCTTGGCGTACGCCTCGACCAGCGCCACCTGAGACGCGTCGCGGCCGGTCAGCTCCAGGTAGCGGACGGTCTCGGCGTCGATCGGGAAGATCGCCACGGTCGAGCCGTACTCCGGCGACATGTTGCCGATGGTGGCGCGGTTCGCCAGCGGCACCGCGCTCACGCCCGGGCCGTAGAACTCGACGAACTTGCCGACCACACCGTGCTTGCGCAGCATCTCGGTGATGGTCAGCACCAGGTCGGTGGCGGTGGTGCCGGCCGGCATCTCACCGGAGAGCTTGAAGCCGACGACACGGGGGATCAGCATGCTGACCGGCTGGCCGAGCATCGCGGCCTCGGCCTCGATGCCGCCGACGCCCCAGCCCAGCACGCCCAGGCCGTTGACCATGGTGGTGTGCGAGTCGGTGCCGACGACCGTGTCCGGGTACGCCTGGCCGTTGCGCTCCATGATCGTACGGGCCAGGTACTCGATGTTGACCTGGTGCACGATGCCGGTGCCCGGCGGGACGACCTTGAACTCGTTGAACGCGGTCTGACCCCAGCGCAGGAACTGGTAGCGCTCCTTGTTGCGCTCGTACTCCAGCTCGACGTTGCGCTCGAAGGCGTCCTCGCGGCCGAACAGGTCGGCGATGACCGAGTGGTCGATGACCAGCTCGGCCGGAGCGAGGGGGTTGACCTTGGTGGCGTCGCCACCCAGGTCACGGACCGCCTCGCGCATGGTGGCCAAGTCGACCACGCAGGGCACGCCGGTGAAGTCCTGCATCAGCACCCGGGCCGGGGTGAACTGGATCTCCACGCTCGGGTCGGCGGTGGCGTCCCACGCGCCGAGCTGCTGGATGTGGTCGGCGGTGATGTTCGCGCCGTCCTCGGTCCGCAGCAGGTTCTCCAGCAGGATCTTCAAGCTGTAGGGCAGTCGCTCGTGGCCCTCCACCTTGTCGATCCTGAAAATCTCGTAGCTCGCGTCTCCGACGCGTAGCTGGGTCTTCGCACCGAAGGTGTCGAGGCTCGCCACGTCGTACTCCTTCACACCAGCGACCGTGAGTAGTCCTGAGCAGTTTGTCGCACCGGCCGGGGCGCTGCCGTGCTTAGGCAACACTTACCTGCGTCGGTCTCTACAAAACCGTACGTCCGTCTTGCTATTCGTGCAACCTCGTGCCACGCTGCGGGACGAGGAGGTGCCACCATGATCCATCACGTCCTGCTCGCCTGCCCCCGCGGCTCCGAGGACGCGTCCCGCTCCTTCTACGCGGGCCTGCTCGGCCTCACCGAGAAGCCCAAACCCCCGGCCCTCGCCGCCCGCGGTGGCTGCTGGTTCACCGGGTACGACGCCGAACTGCACCTGGGCGTCGAGGACGACTTCCGCCCGGCCCGCAAGGCGCACCCCGCGCTGCTGCGCACCGACCTGGACGAGCTGGCCGCCCGCCTCGACGCCGCCGGACACACAGTGACCTGGGGCGACGACGAGATTCCCGGCATGCGTCGGTTCCACACGTACGACCCGCACGGCAACCGGCTGGAGTTTCTGGCCCCCGCAGGCTGACCCGGCGCGGGTAGGGTCGGGCGGGTGGTCGACGTACAGCACTGGCTCGCCGCGCTCCCACCGGCCCTGATCTGCCTGCTCGTGGGCGGGGTGATCGGCGTGGAGAGCATGGGCATCCCGCTGCCCGGCGAGATCGTGCTGGTCAGCGCCGCCCTGCTCGCCGCCACAGGCGCCGTCGGGCCCGAGTGGGTGGCCGCCGCCGCGGCGACAGGCGCCATCATCGGCGACTCCGTCGGGTACGCCGTCGGCCGCCGTGGTGGCCGCCCCCTGCTGGAACGGCTCGGCCGGCGCTTCCCGAAACACCTCGGCCCGGCACACCTGGCCCGCGCCGAGCTGAGCTTCGCCCGGCACGGCGTCTGGGCCGTGTTCTTCGGACGGTTCGTCGCGCTGCTGCGCATCCTCGCCGGGCCGCTCGCCGGGGCGCTGCGCGTGCCGTACCGCCGGTTCCTCGTCGCGAACGCCGCAGGCGGGCTGGTGTGGGCGTTCGGCACCACCTACCTGCTGTTCTACCTCGGGCAGGCCGCCGAGCACTGGCTCAAGGACATCTCCTGGGCCGGGCTGGTGCTGGCCGTGCTGGCCGGCGTGGTCAGCACCACCTGGCTGCGCCGCCGAGCCAAGCGCCTGCACGTGTCCGAGCCTTCCGACCAGCCCACCCCGGTCCCCGCCGCCGACCGCTGACCCCCGCCCCAGCGCCTTCCCTCGCCTCTGCCTCTGCCCCGGCGTGCCCTCGCCTCTGCGCCGCCGCCCTCGCCTGGTCCCGCTCTCGCCCGGCCCGGCACTCGCCCTTGCGCTGCCTGCCCTCGCCAGGCCCCGCCTCACCCTTGCGCTGCCCGCCCCCACCCGGTTGATCAAGGAGTTTGTGTCCTGCAGCGGCTCCCGCAGTGACACAAACTCCTTGATCACCGATGTGGGTGGGTGGGGCGGCGAGCAGTGCGGGGTCACGGTGGACCGGCCGCACCCGACCCGACCACTCCAGAGCGTCGATCATGAAGTTGGCGGCGACAGAACGGACAGGAAACGCCGTCAACTTCATGATCGACGGGGCGGGGCGGGGCGGGGCGGGGCGCGTGCCGGTGGTCAGGGGGCGGTGAGCAGGGTGAGCAGGGTGTCGCGGGCGGTGCGGACTGCGTCGCGGGACTCCTCGGTGTGGTCCAGCGCGTCGAACCCGTGCTGCCCGTTCGGCACGTCCACCACGCACAGCGGGATGCCGCGACGCCGCGCGACAGCCGTGAACGCCTCGATCGTCGGGGCGACCTCGGGCCGCTCCCGCCCGGCCCGGGTCAGCACGAGCGTCGGCCGTGCCGCGTCCTCCGTCTGCGCGGCTCCGACACCTGCGCCGGCGGGCAGGTCGAGGGCGTCGATCGGGCGGAAGCGCGGGTCCACCGGCGGCCATCCGGGCAGCGGCGCCAGCAGGGGATAGGTGGCGGCCACGCCCCGCAGCCAGGCGGGCGGGTCGCGGAGCCAGTCGCCGAGCAGCAGGCCGGCGCCGGAGAAGAACCACAGACCGAGCCGGTCGGCGTCGACGCGCGGGTCGGCGCGGAGCATTTCGGCGGCGGCGGCGACCCGCGCGGCGACCGTGTACAGGTCGTCCGGGCTCGCGACGGTGAGCCGGGGGATCGCGGTCAGCACGCCTGCCTCGGCGAGCAGCGCGCCGTAGCCGCGGTAGAGCGGCCAGTCCCGCGCGTCGGGTGCTTCGGGCGGCCCCGGTACGCCGTGCACGACGACGACAGCGGGATGCCGGCCGTCGCCGGCGGGCACGTGCAGGTCGACGTCGCCGTGCCGTTCCACGGCGGCGGGCGGGGGATCGAGCACGAACGGGCTCTCCCAGAAAACGGTTCCCATCATGGCGATGGTAGGAGAATCCGCCGCCCGCGACTGTCCGGTCAGGACGACGAGGACGCCTTGGCGTGCCGTTCGCGCAGCCGGTCCCGGATCTCCTCCGGGGTGTACGCCCGGCGCCGCCGCTCGGCCCGCGCCACGACCACTCCGGTCGCCGCGACGCCGGCGAGACCCGCGAGCCCGAGTACCTTCCACCACCGCATCCGTTGCCGCATCCGCATAGGGTAGTCCTTCATGAGCATCAGCCTGGACGAGGCCGTGGAGCTGACCCGCACCGGCGATCTGTGGGTGTTCCGCGGACGCAGCGTGCCCGACCGGGCCATCCAGCTCACCACGAACAGCCCGGTGAACCACGTGGGCATGGCCGTGGTGCTCGACGACATGCCGCCGCTGATGTGGCACGCCGAGCTGGGCCGTTCGCTGCCGGACATGTGGACCGGCACCCACCAGCGCGGCGTGCAGCTGCACGACCTCCGGGACGCGGTCTGCGTCTGGGGCAACCGGTACGGCCAGCGGGGCTGGCTGCGCCAGCTCGAACCGCCGGCCGACACGGCGATGGAGGAGGCGGTGCTGCGTACCGTGGCTCGTCTGGACGGGACACCGTTCCCGTCCACCGCGCAGCTCGCCTGGCGGTGGGCCCGGGGGCGGCTGCCGCACCCGCCCCGCCTGAGCCTCGGCGGCCTCCGGGGCAGGGCCGCCGACACCAGCAGGGCCGCCGACACCAGCAGGGCCGCCGACACCAGCAGGGCCGCCGACACCAGCAGGACCGCCGACACCAGCAGGACCGCCGACACCAGCAGGACCGCCGACACCAGCAGGGCCGCCGACACCAGCAGGATCGGCGACACCAGCAGGGAGAACGCCGCAGCACTGGAGACGGCGTACTGCGCCGAGGTGGTCGCTGTTACCTACGAGGCGATGGGCCTGCTGCCCGCCGGGCGACGGCCCAACTGGTACGACCCGGGGCGGTTCTGGAGCGGCGACGACCTGGCCCTCAACGGCGGCGCGCACCTCGGTGCCGAGATCGAGGTGCGGATCCCGCCGCGCTGACCAGGTTTGCCGCCGGGGCGTGCCGGTAATGAGGAGCGTCGTGACGGCTTCCACCGACCTCGACACGCTCACCGACTTCTTCGACCGGTACGGCGTGGCGCTGACCACCGCCGACGTGCCGGCCATCGCCGGCTGCTACGCCCTGCCCGGGCTGGTGGTCGCCGACACCTACAGCTTCTCGTTCACCTCGCCAGCGGCGGTGGCGCTCAGCTTCGTCGGCGCCGCCCCGGACTACCAGGAGCGGGAACTCGTCGCCGCGAACGCGCAGATCGAGGACGTGCAGCAGATCTCGGCGCTGCTCACCGAGGTGGCGGTGCGCTGGGAGTTCCTGGACAGCCAGGGCGGCACGGTGCCCGGCGAGCGCTACCGCTATCTGCTGCGAACCACCGAGGACGGCCCGGTGATCTGCACCGTCATCCGTACCGCCTGATCGTGGTGGTGCGGCGGCCGGCCACGCGGGCCGGCCGCCGCACCGACTGACGTCAGCGGTGGTGGGCGCCGGCCCAGCGGTCGGCCTCGGGGGCCGGGTGCAGGCCGGGCTCGTGCAGGCCCTCCTCGGTGACCTGGCCGATCCGGCGGTACGTGTCCGGCCGGCTGGTGCGCAGGATCGCGCCCCAGATCAGGCCGACCACGCCCGCCGCCACCGGGATCGCCGGCAGCAGCCACTTCAGGTAGCTCGCCGTGTCGGGGGCGAGCAGCGCGTCGAAGTTGAACAGCAGCACCAGCAGCACGGCGGTGAGCAGGACCGTGCCGAGCGCCGGGGCGATCGCCCGCTGCCAGGCGCTCTCCGGGCCGGGGCGGCCCCGGAAGAAGCCCACCACGGAGGCCGAGGTGAGCGTCATCAGCAGCACGACGCCGACCGCCGCGGCGCCGGACAGCCAGGTGAACAGGTCGATGACCGGGTCACGGCCGGTCATCGCGAACGCCAGGAACACCACCACTGCGAGGACGCTCTGCACGAGCGAGCCCGCGACGGGCGCGCCGCTGCGGCTGGAGGTGGCGCCGAGGAAGCCCGGCAGCACCCGCTCCCGGCCCAGGGCGAACAGGTAACGCGCCACGCCGTTGTGGAACGACAGCAGGGCGGCCAGCACGCTGGTGATGAACAGGACGTTGGCGATGTCCGCGACGACCGCGCCGGTGTACTGGTCGAGTGCGCCGAAGATGATGCCCGGCCCCGCCTCGGCACTGGCCGCCGGGGCGTTCTCCGGACCGGTGAGCACGGTCAGCGCCCAGGCGGAGAAGGCGTAGAACAGGCCGGTGAACGCGACCGCGATGTAGGTGGCCCGGGCGACCGTGCGCCGCGGGTCCTTGACCTCCTCGCTGTAGATGGCGCCGCTCTCGAAGCCGGTGAAGGAGGCGATGGTGAACGCGAGCACCGCGCCGAAGCCGGCGCCGAACAAATGGCCGGGGCTGATGCCGGCGGTGGTGACGGTGCCGCCGTCGGGGTTGGCGAAGGCGACCAGGTCGAAGATCAGCACGGCCACGCACTCGAGGATGAGCAGCACCGCGAGGACCGTGGCGTTGAGGTCGATGCGCAGGACGCCGAGCGCGCCGATGAACACCCAGGCCAGCAGCGCCCAGACCCACCAGTCGAGACTGATGCCGGTCTTGGCGTCCATGAAGTCGCCCAGGATCGCGCCGAGCAGGCCGTAGAGACCGATCTGGATCGCGTTGTACGCCGCCAGTGCGACAGCCGAGCCGGCCACCCCGCCGGCCCGGCCGAGACCGTTGGCGATGTACGCGTAGAACGCGCCGGCGTTGGCGACGTACCGGCTCATCGCGGCGTAGCCGGTGGCGAAGACGGCCAGCACGGCGGCGAGGAGCACGTATCCGAGCGCGGCGCCGATGTTGCCGCTGACCGCGTACATGGTGGTGACACCACCGCCGAGAACGGTCAGCGGGGCGGACGCGGCGACGGTGAAAAAAACGAGGTGGGCGGTGCCGAGACGACCGCGGCGCAGCCCACCGTCGGAGAAGAACGGATCGGAGGACAAGGCTTCTCCAGGGGAGGGGGTGAGGGGATTGAGGTGTCTACTTCGGAACAACCTGAAGCAGGGTATTGGTGATCACTGATCGTGACAACCCCGCTTCGATATCGATTGGGGTGCGCGTGATCGGCCGGAATTGAGCTGTGCGTGGTCATGCCGTACCGTCCCGTGTCGACGATCACGGCCACCGTTCGAGGATGGACCATGACCTACCCCGGGGCGCAGGCCACTTACCGGCTTGCGGATGCGCTGTTCCTTATCGGACACGACGAGTTCACCGGCAAGCCACATGTCGCCGTCGACCGGCTGGAGTGCGGGCTGGCCGGCGCCGCGCTCGCCGAGCTGATGTTCGAGGGCCGGATCGCCCTCGACGGAGGGGGGATCGCCGCTGTCGATCCGCGGTTGTGGCAGGAGCCGCTCACCGACCTGCTGATCACCGAGATCCTGCGCCGCGAGGGTGCGCATCCGGCCCGGCTGTGGATCCGCTACCTGCGGACCCAGCTCAACATCAACGAGCGCGTGGGCACCCGGCTGGTCACCGCCGGCGTGCTCCGGCGCGAGCAGGGCAAGCTGATCGGCCGGATGGTGCGCTGGCCGGCCATCGACCCGAACCAGGCGGCCTCACCGCGGGTGCGGCTGACCGCGATGCTGATGCACTCGTCCCCGGCCGAACTGGACCCGGGCACGCTGCTGCTGGCGACCCTCGCCGAGGCGGTCGGGCTGGCCACGCACATCTTCGATCCGCAGGTGGCCACGCGGATGCGCGACTGCCGCCGGTTCCTGCCGGCTCAGCTCGAAGGGCTGCTCGCCGCCGTCGTGGGCGCGCTCGACGTCACCACCACGACGGTACGGCGATGACGTCCCGCCCCGGGCCGAGCCGGGGCGGGACGGTACCGGTCAGGCCGGGTCGCGCCACATCGGGTAGAGGCTGGGGCCCTCCGGCAGGTCCAGCGTGAGCGGGCGGCGCCGGAATCCGAGCCGCTCGTAGAGCGCGGCGTTGCGCGGTGAACTGGCCTCCAGGTACGCCGCGGTGCCGGCCTGATCCAGCTCGGCCAGCTTGTTACGCAGCAGCGCCGAGCCGACGCCCTTGCCGTGATGGTCGGGGTGTACCGCGATGAAGGGCAGGTACCAGTGCGGCTCAGCCGGGTGCCGGGCGCTCATCATCTCGTCCAGCACACCGAACCGCTTCATGGCCTCCGCGCCGATCGCGGCCTCCATCTCGTCGAACTCGTCGCCCTCGTCGGCGTCGTGTCCTTCGCCGGTGGGCAGCCAGAGCGTGGCGCCCAGGCCGTCGCCGGCGACGTGCACCTCACCGGTGCGCAGCGCCAGCGCGACGAACGGTCCGAAGAAGGCGGGATGGACCCGGGCGCGGTGGTCGTCGGCCGGGAAGACCCAGCCGCTCACCGGATCCCGCATGAACGCCTCGGCGAGGATCGCGGTCACGACGGCTGCGTCCGCCGTGGACGCCCGCCGGATGTTGCCCTGCCACTCACTCACTGGCCAACCGTCCTACCGGCTCGACGAGCCATTGTGGTCATTGATCGGCGTGCAAGGTATCAGGTGTCCACGCCGTGCGGCAGGCCCCGATCGGAGTGCTCGCCGCGACCCGGTCCGTGTGGCTACGCTGGCCCGGACCCCGACAGGAGGACCATGTCCCGCACGCGTCGTCCCGGCCCGCAGCCCGGGACCGCCATGACCTCGTCCCCCTGGATCCTCGTCGCCGCGGGCGTGGTCGTGATGGTGGTCCTGCTGGTGGTGGCGCTCGGTTCGGTGCGGGGCCGGCGTACGTTCCCGGCGGCCGGTCCGGCGGATCCGGTGATGTCGCTGCCGCACGTCCCGCTGACGCCCACGGCGGTCAGCGCCACCGGCCCGTCGCCGGTGGCCGCCACCGCTCCGGTGGTGCCGGGCCTGTCTCCCCGGTCCACGGTGCTGCCCGCCCGGCCGACGCCGGCCGCGCCGACCCCCAGCCCTCGGGGCGTGGCCCGGCCGGTGCTGCCCCCGCCGCCGCCTCCCGCGCCGCCGCCGTCCGCGGTGACCGGCCGGTACAGCGTGATGAGCGCCTTCGACGGCGGCTTCATCGGCGAGGTGCTGCTGGTCAACACCGCGCCTATGCCGCAGGGCTGGACGGTGCGCGCGGTGTTCCCCGGTGGCCGGCTGGTCACCGCCTGGGTCGAGGGCGCCGAGCAGGGCGTGTTCCGCTTCGACGACGGCGTGTTCACCTACCGCAGCGGGTTCGACCTGGCCCCCGGGCAGTCCGTGCCGGTGCGGTTCCACATCGAGCGGGCCGGCACCCGGCCGGTGAGCTGCACTGTCGACGGCACGCCCTGCACCGACCGTTAGATCCGGCGGCCCGGTCGGGGCCGGTGCGAGTGTCTCCTCTTGCAAGGTGACTGCTTTGTTGCGGCATGGTTTGCAAGGTATTGCAGAATGTTTCGGCAAGGGCTAGCGTGCGGGCGAATCAGCGACCAGAGAAAGGCCGTCGATGAAACCGCCGCCGATATCCCCCAAGGCGCTGCTCGCCCTGGTCACCTCCCTCGTACTCACTCTCGTCGGCGTGCCGGTGGCCCTCCACCAGCTCGGCGCCGACGCCACCGCCCCGGCCGCCACCCCCGACGTCCTGGCCGCCGGCAATGCTCCGCAGTGGAACCGCGAGCCGTCCCCCGACGCGCTCCTCAAGGCCGGCACCGGCACCGCCAAGGCCGAGCAGTTCTACTTCGTCCTGCCCGACCGGTTCGCCAACGGCGACAAGCGCAACGACACCGGCGGTCTGACCGGCGGCCGGCTCACCACCGGCCTCGACCCGGCCGACAAGGGCTTCTACCACGGTGGCGACCTCAAGGGCCTGATCGACCGGATGGACTACATCCAGGGGCTCGGCACCACCGCCATCTGGCTTGCGCCGATCTTCAAGAACCGGCCGGTGCAGGGCACCGGCGCGGATGTCTCGGCCGGCTACCACGGATACTGGATCACCGACTTCACCCAGGTCGACCCGCACTTCGGCACCAACGCGGAGCTGAAGAAGCTGGTCGACCTGGCCCACCGGCGGGGCATCAAGGTCTACCTCGACATCATCGTCAACCACACCGCCGACGTCATCCGGTACGCCGAGGACAAGTACGGCTACGTGGACAAGAAGACCGCGCCGTACCGCGACGCGCAGGGGCGTCCCTTCGAGGACCGCAACTACGCCGACGGCACCCGGAAGTTCCCGGCGGTGAACTCGACGTCGTTCCCGTACACCCCGGTGTTCGCCACCCCGGCCGACGCGAAGGTCAAGGTACCGGCGTGGCTGAACGACCCGACCATGTACCACAACCGCGGTGACTCCACCTTCGCCGGGGAGAACAGCGAGTACGGCGACTTCTTCGGCCTCGACGACCTGTGGACCGAGCGTCCCGAGGTGGTCCGCGGCATGACCGACATCTACGCCCAGTGGATCGGCAAGGCCGGCGTGGACGGGTTCCGCCTCGACACGGTCAAGCACGCCAACCTCGACTTCTGGCCGCAGTTCGCCCGCGGCATCGACGCCGCCGCCGCGAAGGCCGGCAAGAAGGACTTCTTCATGTTCGGCGAGGTCTACAGCGCCGAGCAGGAGATCCAGTCCACCTACGTGCGGCAGGGCGGACTGCCCGCCACGCTCGACTTCTCGTTCCAGGAGGCGGCACGCGGGTACGCCGCCGCCGACGGCTCGGCCAAGTCGCTCGCCGACGTCTACGCCAAGGACGACCTGTACTCCGCGCGGGACACGAACGCCAACCGGCTCACCACGTTCCTGGGCAACCACGACATGGGCCGGATCGGCTCGTTCGTCGCCGCCGCCGGCGGTGACGACGCCACCCAGCTGAACCGCAGCCGGCTCGCCCACCAGCTCATGTTCCTCACCCGCGGCCAGCCGGTCGTCTACTCCGGCGACGAGCAGGGCTTCACCGGACCGGGCGGCGACAAGGACGCCCGGCAGGACATGTTCGCCTCGCGGACCGCCGACTACCTCGACGACGACCTGATCGGCACCACCCGCACCCACGCCGCTGACCAGTACGACACCCGCCACCCGCTCTACCGGACCATCGCCGAGCTGGGCGAGCTGCGGACGGCGCACCCGGCGCTGCGCGACGGCGTGCAGGTGACCCGGTACGCGGCCGACGGGCCGGGCGTCTTCGCGTTCTCCCGCGTCCTGCCCGCCGACCGGATCGAGTACGTGGCGGCGGTGAACAACGCCGCGACGCCGCAGACTGTCACAGTGGACACCTGGTCGGCCGGCGCCCGCTTCACCGGCGTGTACGGCGGCGCCACCGGCGCGACCGCCGGCGCGGACGGCAAGCTGAGCGTCACCGTGCCGGCCATGTCGGCGCTGGTGCTCAAGGCCGACCGGGCGATCCCGCAGGCCGGGGCACCGACGATCACGATCACCGAGCCGGGCGACACCCCGGTCCCCGGCAAGGCCGCCGTCACCGCCCAGGTGACCGGCGACCCGCTCGCCACCGTCACGTTCGCCGCCCGGGTCGCGGGCGGCAAGTGGACGCTGCTGGGCACCGCGCACCGCGCGCCGTACACCGTGCACCACGACCTGACCGGCCTGCCCGGCGGCACCCGCGTGGAGTACAAGGCGGTGGTCCGCGACGGCAAGGGCCGCACCGCCACCGCCCGGGCCACCGGCACCGTCGGCACCCCCGCCCAGGGCGCGTCGCGGGACTGGGCGATCGTGCACTACCAGCGTCCGGCCGGCGGGTACGACGACTGGCGGCTCTACGCCTGGGGCGACATCGACCCGGCGTACGTGACGCAGTGGCCCGCCGGGCAGCCGTTCGCCGGTGAGGACTCGTACGGCCGGTTCGCCTGGGTCAAGCTCAAGCCCGGTGCGAAGACGGTCGGGTTCCTCGTGATCGACGGCGACGGCAACAAGGACGTCGCGAACGACCGCACCATCGACGTGACTGCGACCGGCGAGATCTGGGTCAAGCAGGGCGACCCGGCGGTCTACCCGACGCGGCAGGCCGCCACCGGCGAACCCGACCCGCCCGTCGCCCAGGACACCGCGCTGATCCACTGGCGCAAGGCCGACGGGAACTACGACGGCTGGGGCCTGCACCTGTGGGACGGCGCGGCCAACCCGACCGACTGGGCCGCCCCGCTCAAGCCGGAGAAGACCGACGCGTACGGCGCGGTGTTCCGGGTGCCCCTCGCCGCCGGGGCGACCGGGCTGAGCTACATCATCCACCGAGGCGACGAGAAGGATCAGCCCGAGGACCAGCGGCTCGACTTCGCCACCGCCGGGCGCGAGGTGTGGCTGCTCGCCGGCGTGAAGGGACGGCTGCTGCCGACCACCACGTCCGGCGCCGCCAAGGATCTCGACCTGACCAAGCAGAAGGCGCAGTGGATCGACAGGTCCACTGTGGCGTGGGCGACCGGGCCGACCGACGGCAGGCGGTACGCGCTGGCAGTCGCCCCGGCCGGTGGGATCGGCCTCGCCGACGGTGAGCTGACCGGCACGTACACCACCATCGCGCTGCGGGCGCAGCGCAACGGGCTGACCGAGGCGCAACGGCAGGCGTACCCCCATCTCTGGGCCTCGCGCGCCTTCTCGCTGGACCGCGCCGACCTGGCCCGGGTGCCGGCGGCGCTGCGCGGCCAGATCGTGGTGACCGAGCGGGACGCCGAGGGCGCGCTGCTCGCCGCCACCGGCGTGCAGATCCCCGGCGTGCTCGACGACGTCTACGCGGCGGCGACCGGCGCGAAGCTCGGGCCGACGTTCGCCGGCCGGGTGCCCACCCTGGCGGTGTGGGCGCCGACCGCGCGGACCGTGTCGCTGGAACTGTTCGACTCGCCCACGGCCCAGCCGGCCACCGTGGCGATGCGCCGCGACGACCGCACCGGCGTCTGGTCGGTACGCGGCTCCAAGGCGTGGAACGGCCGCTACTACCGCTACCGGGTGCAGGCGTGGCAGCCGGCCACGCAGAAGATGGTCACCGCGTCGGTGACCGACCCGTACTCGGTGGCGCTCGCGCCGAACTCCACGCACAGCCAGATCGTCGACCTGACCGACCCGGCGCTCGCGCCGGCCGGCTGGGCGAACCTGCGCAAGCCGGCCGCGCCGCCGGCGTCCAAGGTCCAGATCTCCGAGCTGTCGGTACGGGACTTCTCCATCGCCGACACCACGGTTCCCGCCGACCGGCGGGGCACGTACCTGGCGTTCACCGACCCGAACAGCGCCGGCATGAAGCACCTGCGCAAGCTCGGCGACGCCGGGGTCAACCACCTGCACCTGCTGCCGGCCTTCGACTTCGCCACCATCCCGGAGAAGCGGGCCGACCAGACCCGGCCGAACTGCGACCTGGCCGCGCTGCCGCCGGACTCCGACGAGCAGCAGAAGTGCGTCGCGGCGGTCGCCGGCACCGACGGCTACAACTGGGGGTACGACCCGCTGCACTACACGGTGCCCGAGGGTGGGTACGCCACCGACCCGAACGGCGCGAAGCGCACCACCGAGTTCCGCCAGATGGTCGCCGGAGTCAACAAGGCCGGGCTGCGGGTGGTCATGGACGTGGTCTACAACCACACCTCGGCCGCCGGCGCCGACCCGAAGTCGGTGCTCGACCAGGTGGTGCCGGGCTACTACCACCGGCTCCTGGAGGACGGGACGGTCGCCAACTCCACCTGCTGCGCCAACACCGCGCCGGAGCACGCCATGATGGGCAAGCTCGTGGTGGACTCGCTGGTGACCTGGGCCAAGGCGTACAAGGTCGACGGCTTCCGGTTCGACCTGATGGGCCACCACCCGAAGGCGAACATCCTCGCCGTACGGGCCGCGCTGGACAAGCTCACGCTCGCCCGCGACGGCGTGGACGGCCGCAAGATCCTGCTGTACGGCGAGGGCTGGAACTTCGGCGAGGTCGCCGACGACGCCCGGTTCACGCAGGCCACCCAGGCCAACATGGCCGGCACCGGCGTCGGCACGTTCAACGACCGGCTCCGCGACGCGGTGCGCGGCGGCGGCCCGTTCGACGCCAACCCGCGGGCGCAGGGCTTCGCCTCCGGCCTCTACACCGACCCCAACGGCGACGACGTCAACGGTTCGGCGGCCGAGCAGCGGGCCCGGCTGCTGCACCAGCACGACCTGATCAAGGTGGGGCTGACCGGGAACCTGCGCGGCTACCGGTTCACCGACTCCACCGGCAAGCGGGTCACCGGGGCGCAGGTCGACTACAACGGCGCCCCGGCCGGGTACACCGCCGCGCCGGGCGAGGCGGTCACCTACGTCGACGCGCACGACAACGAGATCCTGTACGACGCGCTGGCGTACAAGCTGCCGCAGGGGACCTCGGCGCAGGACCGGGCCCGGATGCAGGTGCTCGCGCTGGCGACCACCGCGCTCGGGCAGGGTGCCGGGTTCGTGACCACCGGCTCGGAGCGGCTGCGCTCGAAGTCGCTGGACCGCAACTCGTACAACTCCGGTGACTGGTTCAACCAGATCCGGTGGGACTGCGCCCAGGGCAACGGGTTCGGCGCCGGCCTGCCGCCGGAGGCCGACAACAAGGACAAGTGGTCGTACGCGAAGCCGCTGCTGGCCGATCCGTCGCTGGTGCCGGACTGCGCGGCGATCGACCTGGCCGACGCCCGGTACGCGGAGCTGCTGCGCGTCCGCCGGTCCTCGCCGGTGTTCGGGCTCGACACCGCCGCCCAGGTGCAGAAGCGGGTGGCGTTCCCGCTGTCCGGGACGAAGGAGACCCCGGGCGTGCTCACCATGACCCTCGACGCGCGAGGGCTGGACGGGAGGTGGAAGTCGGTGACAGTCGTCTTCAACGCCACGCCGGAGACGGCGAAGCAGACAGTCACCGGGCTGCGCGGGGCGAACGTGGCACTGCACCCGGTGCTGCGGAACTCGGCCGACCCGGCGCTGCGTACCGCGTCGTTCGACCGGGCCGCCGGCACGTTCACCGTGCCCGCGCGCAGCGTGGCGGTGTTCGTCCAGAGCTGACCGCACGGCCGACCGGCCCCCTGCCACGTTTCGTGGCAGGGGGCCGGTCGCGTACCCCGGGCCGTCAGGTCAGTTGAAGCAGTCCTCGACGGTGTTGGCGCAGTTGGTGGGGTCGTTGTTGCTGATGAGGGACTTGTCGTCGAGCTTGACGCGTCCTTCGTTGTTGAGGACGCCGCCGGCGACCCGGTGGAGCTTGCTGGAGTCGGTGGCGGTGTTCTTGGTGACGTGGGTCTTGGTCAGGGTGATCTTCGCCTTGTTGTTGAAGATGCCGCCGCCGTTGAGGGCGGTGTTGCCCTTGATGTCGGTGTCGCGGATGGTGAGGGTGGCGTTGTCGTCCTTGTCGTGGTCGCGGACGATGAAGCCGTCCTCGATCTTGACGAGCCACTCACCGTTGAAGATGCCGCCGCCGAAGCGGTTGGCGGTGTTGTCGACGATCTTGCTGTCGGCGATCGTGGCGCTGGCGTGCTCCTTGTTGTCCGGGTAGCCCCAGTGCTTGCCACCGGTGACCACCACACCGCCACCGTCGCCGTCGGCGTGGTTCTTGGCGACGTGGACCTTCTCCAGGAGCAGGTCGGTGTTCTCGGCGTACACGCCGCCACCGTTCTCGCAGGCGGTGTTGCCCGTGATCGCGGTGAAGGAGACCGTGACGGTGCCGCCGCTGCTGAACAGACCGCCGCCGTTCTTGCCGGCGCGGTTGTCCGACAGGGTGGACTTGACGCCGTCCTTGCCGTGGTCGGAGCCGAAGATCTCGACGATGCCGGCCTCGTGGTGCTTGCCCTTCGGGTCGTAGCCCTTCGGCGCGGCGGAGGCCGCCGGGCCGTGCCCACCGGACAGGCCGCTGCCGTTGGCGATGCCGCCGCCGTTGCCGCCTGCGGTGTTGTCGTCGACGTGGGTCTCCTCGACCTTGAGGATGCCCTCGTTGTAGACGCCGCCGCCGTCGCCCTGGGCGTGGTTGCCGACGACCTTGCTCTCCTTGAGCCAGGTGCGGCCGTAGTTGGCGATGGCGCCGCCGTCGCCCTCGGCGTTGTTGTCGACGAGCTTGACGTTGTCCAGGTAGGCGCTGCCGCCACGCTCGACGAGCAGCGCGCCGCCGTCGCCCTCGACCCGCTTGTCGTCGTCCTTGCCGCCGTTCATGCCGTCCGCGACGGGCGTGACAGCGGCGGCCGTGGTCGCCGCGGCCGGAGCCGCGACAGCCGGGGCCGCGACAGCCGGGGCCGCGACAGCCGGAGCGGCGGCCGGCGGCTGGCCGCCGCCGGGAGCCCCGCCACCCGGGTACTTGAACTCGTTGGCGTTGCCGCCCTTGACGGTGAGGTCCTTGAGGGTGAGGTCGCCGCCGTCGACGACGCGGAAGATGCGGAAGGTGTCTTCGGCGTCGCGCTTGATGGTGGAGTTGTTGCCCTTGATGGTGACGTCCTGCTTGATCTCGGGCAGGGCGGAGCCGAACTTGCGGTCCTTGACGCCGAGTTCGTAGGTGCAGTTCTCGGCGAGCTTGATGGTGCCGCCGTGGTCGCGGTTGGCCAGTTCGAGGGCGTCGATCAGGGCGTCGTCCTTGCAGGGGACCTCGCGGGTCTTGCCGTGGTCGTCCTTGCCGTCCTTGCCCCACTCGCCCTTGTCCGGGCCCCACTCGCCACGGTCGCGGCCGTCCTTGCCGCGGTCCTTGCCGTCCTTGCCGTACCCGTCCTTGCCGTACCCGTCCTTGTCGTACCCGTCCTTGTCGTACTCGCCCTCGGCGCCCTTGTCGCCGTAGTCGCCGTCGCTGAGCTGCTGCGTGGTCGACCACTTGACGTCGGCGAGCCGGTGCGGGCCGGTGGCCCCGGTGGTCGCGTAGGCCACGCCGGCGAGGCTGACCGCTCCGGTCAGGCCCACAACGCCGGTGGCGAGCCACATCCGGCGACGCCGGAGCGGGGAGATGGTCTTGCTGGTGGCGTCATCGTTATTGCGAAGGTAGTTGGACATCGGAGCTCTCTGCCCTCTCCTTGTACCTGACAAGGTCGCTTCGCCCTGGCGAGGCGGCCTTCGCTACAAATCGGTTGTAGCTGCTGAAGATGACCGTATGAGAACCTTCTTCGCCTCGTGGTCATACACGAAAAAAACCCGCATAAGGGTGCGGGTGGGATGGGCGGGCGCAGTGCGGCCCGGATGCCCCGGCGGGGGACACCACGGCCAGCCGGGCTGTCCGGGGTGGGAGCCCTCCTCGCGACACGGCGCGAGGAGGGCTCCCCGGTTATGTGGTGGTTCCGTCAGTTGAAGCAGTCCTCGACGGTGTTGGCGCAGTTGGTGGGGTCGTTGTTGCTGATGAGGGACTTGTCGTCGAGCTTGACGCGTCCTTCGTTGTTGAGGACGCCGCCGGCGACCCGGTGGAGCTTGCTGGAGTCGGTGGCGGTGTTCTTGGTGACGTGGGTCTTGGTCAGGGTGATCTTCGCCTTGTTGTTGAAGATGCCGCCGCCGTTGAGGGCGGTGTTGCCCTTGATGTCGGTGTCGCGGATGGTGAGGGTGGCGTTGTCGTCCTTGTCGTGGTCGCGGACGATGAAGCCGTCCTCGATCTTGACGAGCCACTCACCGTTGAAGATGCCGCCACCGAACCGGCCGGCCGTGTTGTCCACGACGGCGCTGTCGGCGATCGTGGCGCTCCCCGCGAGGCCGTCCTTCTCGGCGCCGTTACCGGCCCAGTCCCGACCGCCGGTCGTCACCACGCCGCCGCCGTCGCCGTCGGCGTGGTTGCCCGCCACGTGGACCTTCTCCAGGAGCAGGTCGGTGTTCTCGGCGTACACGCCGCCACCGTTCTCGCAGGCGACGTTGCCGCCGATCGCGGTGAACGAGACGGTGACCCAGCCGCCGCTGCTGAACAGACCGCCACCGTTGTGGCCGGCCCGGTTGTGGCTCAGCGTGCTCAGCGAGGCGTCCTTGCCCTCGTGCGCCCCGATGATCTCGACCGTGCCCGCGTGGTGCTTGCCGTGCTCGCCCTTGTCGCCCTTGCCGGGCTTCGCGGCCGAGGCCAGGTCGACCGGCCCGTCGTGGTGCTCACCGCCGCCGTTGGCGATGCCGCCGCCGTTGCCGCCTGCGGTGTTGTCGTCGACGTGGGTCTCCTCGACCTTGAGGATGCCCTCGTTGTAGACGCCGCCGCCGTCGCCCTGGGCGTGGTTGCCGACGACCTTGCTCTCCTTGAGCCAGGTGCGGCCGTAGTTGGCGATGGCGCCGCCGTCGCCCTCGGCGTTGTTGTCGACGAGCTTCACGTTCGACAGGTGCGCGCTGCCGCCACGCTCCACCAGGAGCGCGCCGCCGTCACCCTCGAACCGCTTGTCGTCGTCCTTGCCGTCCGGGACGAGCGCCGTCGGCGCGGGGCCACCGCCGCCGGGGTACTTGAACTCGTTGGCGTTGCCGCCCTTGACGGTGAGGTCCTTGAGGGTGAGGTCGCCGCCGTCGACGACGCGGAAGATGCGGAAGGTGTCTTCGGCGTCGCGCTTGATGGTGGAGTTGTTGCCCTTGATGGTGACGTCCTGCTTGATCTCGGGCAGGGCGGAGCCGAACTTGCGGTCCTTGACGCCGAGTTCGTAGGTGCAGTTCTCGGCGAGCTTGATGGTGCCGCCGTGGTCGCGGTTGGCCAGTTCGAGGGCGTCGATCAGGGCGTCGTCCTTGCAGGGGACCTCGCGGGTCTTGCCGTGGTCGTCCTTGCCGTCCTTGCCCCACTCGCCCTTGTCCGGGCCCCACTCGCCACGGTCGCGGCCGTCCTTGCCGTACCCGTCCTCGCCCTTCTCGTCGCCCTTCCCGCCCTCGGCGCGGGAGTCGTCGCTGGCGTTCTGCGGCGCGGCGGCGTGGTTCTCCGCCACCGGTTCGGTGCCGGACTTGTCGTCGCGGGCGGCGAGGCCGCCGAGTGCCGCCAGCCCGACGACGCCGGTCAGCCCGGCCACGCCGGTGGCGACCCAGAGAGCCCGCCGCTTGCTCGTCCGCGGCGGGGGCGCCATCGGCGCGCCGCCGTCGGGTGTCGTTACGTCGTTCGACATGAGAGCCCTTTCGGTTCTTCCCAAACGGGTCGCACCGCCCCAGGCCGGGCGACCAGCTACAAACCGGTTGTAGCCTCCGATCAGCACCGTATGAGAAGGTTCCTCGCGAGGAAGACTTATCCGAAAAAAGCCCGCATTCCTCCCACGAACGGCGGTCGGTGACCAACCACGTGAGCGGTACGGGAACGGCCCGGTACGGCGGCGGGCCCCACCACCTGCCGGAAAGGCGCGGTGGTGGGGCCCGAGGGAGTTCGCGGCCGCGGGGATCAGCCAGGCAGGCGGGGGCCCGCCTCACGCTGCTCGGCCAGCCAGGTCTCCACCTCGGCGGAGGCGCGCGGCAGCCCGGCCGACATGTTCACCGGGCCGTCGGCGGTGACCAGGATGTCGTCCTCGATCCGCACGCCGACGCCCCGCAGCTCCTCCGGGACCAGCTCGTCCTCCGGCTGGAAGTAGAGCCCCGGCTCGACGGTGAGCACGTACCCCTCGCCGAGCGGCCCCTCGCGGTAGGTCTCCTTGCGCGCGTTGGCGCAGTCGTGCACGTCGATGCCGAGCATGTGACTGGTGCCGTGCAGCGTCCACCGCCGGTAGACCGTGGAGGCCGGGTCCATCGCCTCGTCCACGCTGACCGGCAGCAGCCCGAGATCCTTCAACGCCTCGGCCAGCACCCGCATGGAGGCGAGGTGCACGTCCCGGAACGCCACGCCGGGCCGGCACATCTCGATGCCGGCCTGCTGCGCGGCGTACACCGCGTCGTAGACCTGACGCTGCAACGGCGTGAACCGGCCGTCGACCGGGAGCACCCGGGTCACGTCGGCGGTGTAGAGGTTGCGGTTCTCCACGCCCATGTCCATCAGCAGCAGCTCACCCGGACGGGTGGCGCCGTGGTTGTGCACCCAGTGCAGGATCGTGGCGTGCTCGCCGGCCCCGACGATCGAGCCGTAGCCGACGTCGTTGCCGTCGTGCCGGGCACGCAGCGCGAAGACACCCTCCAGCAGCCGCTCGGAGACCCCGCGGTCGGCGGGCAGTGCCCGCGCCACGTCCTCGAAGCCGCGCACCGTCGCGTCGCACGCCTCCTGGAGCTGCGCGATCTCCCACTCGTCCTTGACCAGCTTCAGCTCGGCGATCGCGATCGCCAGCTCCCGGTCGCGGCGGGGCTGCCCCTCGGCGCGCGCGCCGTCGTACTGACGCACCGCCGCGTCCACCCGGGTGTCGAAACCGCGGAGCACACGGGTACGCCCCGGCGCCAGCTCGGCCAGCGCGGCGTCCAGCTCGCTCAGGTCGGCCGTCGGCAGCCCCAGCTCGGTCGACTTCTCCCGCAGCGTCGGCCGGCGGCCCACCCACAGCTCGCCGTGGCGGCTGCGGAAGAACTCGTCGGTCGCCCGGGACGACCGGGGCCGCATGAACAGCGTGGCCTCGCCGCCCGGCCGCAGCACGAGGACGCTGTCCGGCTCCAGGTCGCCGGTCAGGTACGCGAAGTCGCTGCCCGGCCGGAACCGGTGGTCGATGTCGTTGGCGCGTACCTTCTCGTTGCCGGTGGGGATGACCAGCGTCTCGCCCGGGAAGGCCTCGGCCAGCGCGGCCCGGCGCTTGGCGTGGTTGGGCACCTCGGCGCGCGGTGTGACCGGCAGTTCGGTGTCCCGCCAGCCCTGCCGCATGAACGACAGGAACGCCTCCGGGAAATCCGGGTCGTGCGACTCCGTGCCGTCCGCCGCCTTGCCCTGCCCGGTCCGCTCCTCGGCCATGATCCGCCCCTCCCTGAGCCTCGTCGCTGGTCCCGACGGTACCGCGCGCACGACAGCGGGAGGTGCCTGCGGTGCCGCGACGGTGGCTTCCGGCGCGTGGAAAGATGGCGGCCATGTGCGGACTCCTGGCCTTCTTCAGCGCGCGCGGCGACGCCGCCGCCCACCGCGACAACATCGCCGGCGCACTGGAGTGCCTGCACCACCGCGGCCCGGACGAGACAGGGGTCGAGGTGGTCGGCGACGCCTCCGGCCGGTACGCGGACGGCGTGTTCGCGCACAAGCGCCTGGCGATCATCGACGTGGCGCTGAGCCACGAGCCCCTGCCGTACGCGGGCGGGCGGTACCTGCTCACCTTCAACGGCGAGATCTACAACTACATCGAGCTGCGCGAGGAGCTGATCCGCGACTACGGCGCCCAGTTCGCCACGAACGGCGACGGCGAGGTGATCGTCGCCGGCTACCACTACTGGGGTGAGCAGGTGCTCACCAAGCTGCGCGGCATGTTCGCGTTCGTGATCTGGGACCGGCAGGAGCGGCGGGCCTTCGGCGCGCGGGACTACTTCGGCATCAAGCCGCTGCACTACCTCCAGACCCAGGACGGCCTCTACCTCGCCTCGGAGAAGAAGGCGCTGCTGCCGTTCGCGCACTCGGCGTACCAGGGCGACGCTGGTATCGACACCGCGAACCTGAGCCACTACCTGACGCTGCAGTACGTGCCCGAGCCGGGCACCCTGCACAAGGGGATCAGCCGGATCGGCTCGGGGGAGTACCTGACCTGGACCCCTGGTGGCCGGATCGAGGTGCGCCGCTGGTACCGCCCGGTGTTCCGGCCGGCCCCGGTCTCCGACGAGCAGCGGCTCTACCACGACATCCGCGAGACGCTGCGCGAGAGCGTACGGATGCACATGCGCTCGGACGTGCCGGTCGGCTCGTTCCTGTCCAGCGGCATCGACTCCACAGCGGTGGTGGCGCTGGCCCGCGAGTTCAACCCGAACATCCTCACCTTCACCGTCGGCTACGACGTGCCCGGCTACTCCGAGATCGACGTGGCCCAGGACTCGGCCCGGCACCTCGACGTGACCACGATCCCGACCAAGATCGGGCCGCAGGACATGATCGACGCGCTGCCGAAGATCGTCTGGCACCTGGACGACCCGGTCGCCGACCCGGCCCTGGTGCCGCTCTACTTCGTGGCGAAGAAGGCCGCCGAGCACGTCACAGTGGTGCTCTCCGGTGAGGGCGCGGACGAGTTCTTCGGCGGTTACACGATCTACCGGGAGCCGCTGTCGCTCAACGCGGTCAACAGCCTGCCCGACGGCGTGCAGAAGGGCCTGCGCGCCGTGTCCAAGGCGATCCCGCAGGGCGTCAAGGGCAAGAGCTTCCTGGAGCGCGGCACCACCCCGATCGAGGAGCGCTACTACGGCAACGCCCGGATGTTCACCGAGGAGGAGAAGCAGCACCTGCTGCGCCGCTACGACCCCTCGGTGCGCTACACCGACGTGACCGCGCCGATCTACGCCGAGTGCACCGAGCTGGACGACGTCACCAAGATGCAGTACGTCGACCTCTACACCTGGCTGCGCGGCGACATCCTGGTCAAGGCCGACCGGATCTCGATGGCGCACTCGCTGGAGGTGCGGGTGCCGTTCCTGGACCGGGAGGTGTTCAACGTCGCCGCCGGCATCCCGGTCGACCTGAAGCTGCCGCCCCGCTCCGAGGCCACCAAGTACGCGATGCGCCAGGCGCTCCAGGGCGTCGTGCCGCCGGCCATCGTCAACCGCAAGAAGCTGGGCTTCCCGACCCCGACCCGGGTCTGGCTGCGCGGCGAGATGTACGAGTGGGCGCGGCACGTGCTGTCCACCTCGGGCGCGGGCGACCTGATCGACCTGTCGTACGCGATGCGCCTGCTGGAGGAGCACAAGCGGGAGGAGGCCGACCACTCCCGCAAGGTGTGGACCGTGCTGATCTTCTGCATCTGGCACGCCATCTTCGTGGCCAAGACGCTCGACCCGGGCATCCAGCGCAACCAGTCCGCGCTGCTCACCAAGCCGGTCGTCGGCAGCATGGTCCGCTGACCCGCCAGACATGACAGGGCCCCCGGGGTACGCCCCCGGGGGCCCTTCTCACTGCGGGATCACCTGCCGGTGCAGGTGACCGTCGGCAGGGAGTTGGTGCCGGAGAAGTTCGCGGTGAAGCCGAACGTCGTGGTGCCCTCCGGCGGGACGCTGCCGTTGTAGGCGGCGTTGGAGACGCTCACCGACGCCCCGCTGCCGCTCAACGTGCCGTTCCACACCTGGTTGATGGTCTGACCGCTGGGCCAGGTCCAGTTGGCCGTCCACCCGGAGTACGTCCGGGTGCTGTGGTTCATGATCATCACTTCGCCCTGGAAGCCGCCGTTCCAGGCGCTGACCACCTTGTACACCGCCATGCAGGTGCCGGACGGCATGGTCGGGCTCGTCGTCGGCGCGGGCGTGGTCGGGGCCGGGGTGGTCGGCGCGGGCGTCGTCGGGGCGGGCGTGGTCGGCGCCGGGGTGGTCGGGCCGGGGCTGCCGCCCGAGCCGATCCCGGTCACCTCGCCGTTGCCCCCGTCGAACGTCACGTCGGAGCAGCCGAAGAAGTTCTCCTGGCTGTCCGAGCGGACCCAGCGCGAGTAGATGATGTGCCGGCCGCTCTTGTTCGACGGCAGGTTACCGGTGAAGTAGTAGTGACCGTCGTTGGTGCCGACCGCGCCGCGCTGCGGCGGGTTGGTCACCTGCAGGAACGGCTGCTCCTCCAGGTCGCTCCAGGCCAGCGGCCGGTTCGGGCTCCAGCTGTCCTTGGTCACGTAGAAGTAGAACGTGCCCGGGTGGTGGGCCCAGTTGCTGTACCGGAACTCCATCGACCGGCCCGCCGTCAGGTGGGTGATCGGCCAGTCGTTGCGCGCCGCGTCGTACCCGCTGAAGCCGGGGTTACCGCCGCTGCACAGCTTGCCGTCGGGGATGAACCCGACGGTCCGCCCGCCGGCGTCGGAGCGCAGCACGCTGAACCAGTTGTACAGCGAGTTCGCCCCGCTCGTGGCCACCGCCGACGAGCAGGCGGGGTTGTTCGGCCGGATCTCACCGGTTCCGGTGAGGCCGTCCTTCCAGCACAGGTAGGTGCGGGCGCCCGGCGTCATGGCCGCGCCGTGTGCGGCCGCCGGTCCGGAGTTGGTGGCCAGGGCGAACGCGCCCAGGGCCAGGGTGGCGGCCGCGGTGAGCAACGCGGCCGTACGGGATCGGTGCACGGGGATCTCCTGACTCGCGGAGCGTGGCCCGGTTCGGCCCGCCCCGCTGCGACGAGCGGATGCGACGATCGCGGTGCCCGCGCCCGGTCGGCGTGCGGCCGGGGCCGTCGGCGGGCGCGCACCGCCTGCGGTCCGTTGCCACGGACCGTGGATGCCCTCGCGTCGGCTCGACCCGGCGGCCGGTGACGCGGCAGCCCCCCGCGTCGTTACCCGGCATCGCCATCCCACCACGTCCGGACGCCGCCCGCAATAGGTGCTGCTCGATGTCCGGGTCGCGGCGCGCCGCGACCCCGCCATGCGCCAGGATCGGGGGAGGACGACGAGGGGAGCCAGGATGGGGTACGCGGTGGTGCTCGGCGAGGCGCTGGTGGACCTGCTCGACGCCGAGCACGACGGAGAACCCGTCTACCGGCAGGCGATCGGCGGCGGCCCGCTCAACGTGGCGGTGGCGATCGCCCGGCTCGGCGGAGACGCGCGGTTCGTCGGATCGCTCGGCGACGACGCGCTGGCCGGGCGGATCCGCGCGTTCCTCACCGACGCGGGTGTGGACGTGAGCGGGACTGTCACGGTGCCGGCGCCCACAGCGCTCGCCGTGGCGACGTTCGCCGGCGCGGAGCCGGACTTCCGCTTCTACGGCGAACCCCGCTCGTACGCGCTGCTCGGCCCGGACGACCTGGACGTGGCGCTGGTCGAGGGCGCGGACGTGCTCTACTGCGGCTCGATCGTGCTGCTCGACCCGCCGGTGCTGGCCGCCGCCCGGCGCGCCTGGTCGATCGCGGGCGCGCTGCGGGTGTTCGACCCGAACGTGCGGCCCCGCCTGCTCACCACGCCGGGCGCGCTGGACGGGCTGCGGGCGGTGGTCGCCGAGTTCGCCGCCGCCGCGCACCTGGTGAAGCTCAGCAGCGCCGACGCGCGGCTGCTCTACCCGGACGAGCCGGTCGAGGGCGTCGCCGCGTACCTGCGGGAACTGGGGGCGAGCACCGTCGTGGTCACGCTCGGCGCGGACGGTGCCCTGGTCGCCGCCGCCGACGACGTGGTACGCGTGGCCGCGCCGAAGGTGGACGCGGTGGACGCCACCGGCGCGGGCGACTCGGTGATGGGCGCGCTGGTGGCCGACCTGCTGGCCGCCGGCGAGCCGGCCGACCCGGCCGGGTGGCGGGAGCGGGTCGCGTTCGCGCTGCGGGTGGCGGCGGTGGTGTGCGAGTCACCGGGCGGCGCCACAGCCATGCCCACCCGCACCGCGGTCGAAGCCCGCTTCGCGTGAAAGGAAGGGCCCCTTCTTAACGCCTCCGGTAGAGGAGGGGCCCCTTCTTAACACCCGCCCCCCCCGCGCGGAGGCCGGCGCCTCGCGCGGAGGCCGGCGTCACGCGCGCGGGGGCGAGCTCAGGCGCGCGGACGGGTCATCGTCAGGACGGCGGTCAGGGACAGGAACGCGGCGCCGGCCAGGACCACAGCCATCGGCAGCGCGCTGCCCTCGCCGCCGAGCCCGACCAGCGGCGCGGCGAGCGCGCCGACCACCGACTGGATGCCGCCCATCAGCGCCGCAGCGGTGCCCGCGTGCCGGGCGTGCGCGTCCAGCGCCAGCGCGGTGCTGTTCGGCATCACCATGCCGAGCGAGCCGACGAAGGCGAACAGCGCCACCGCCGTCACGGCCAGGCTGCCGGCCAGCGCGCCGCTCAGCACGCCGACCGCGGTGACCAGGCCGACCACGAGCGTGGTGACCAGCAGCCGGCGCGGCGTGAACCGGTCGAGCAGCCGGGCGTTGGCCTGCCCGACCGCGACCAGGGCGAGCGCGTTGACGCCGAAGATCACGCTGAACACGGCCGCGGAGACGCCGAAGACGTCCTGGAACACGAACGACGACCCGGAGATGTACGCGAACAGCCCGGCGAACGCGAAGCCCTGCGTCAGCGCGTACCCGAGATAGACCTGGTCGGCGAGCAGCGACCGCATGGTCCGGACGGTGGCCCCCAGGCCACCGGTGCTGCGGCGCTCGGCCGGCAGCGTCTCCGGCAGGCGCAGCGCGACGGCGACGGCGAGCACCGCCCCGATGACGGCGAGCGCCACGAAGACCGCCCGCCACGAGCCGAACCGCAGCACCAGGCTGCCCACGCCCGGCGCCGCCACCGGTGCCACGCCGAAGACCAGGGTGAGCCGGGAGAAGTACTTCGCGGCGTCCCGTCCCGAGTAGAGGTCGCGGACCACCGCGCGGGCGACCACCACGCCCATGCCGCCGGCGACGCCCTGGGCGAACCGCGCGGCGGCCAGCAGCGGGGCGTTCGGCGCCGCGGCGCACGCCAGCGCCAGCACCGTGTACGCGACCACGCCGACCAGCACCGGACGGCGGCGCCCCCAGCGGTCACTGAGCGGACCGGTGACGAGCTGGCCCAGGGCGAGGCCGATCAGGCAGGTGGTCAGCGAGAGCTGGATGCCGGCCTGGTCGGCGCCGAGGTCGCGGGTCATGGCCGGGAACGCCGGCAGGTACATGTCCAGCGACAGCGGACCGATCGCGGTGAGCGTGCCGAGCAGCACCAGCAGCGTCACGCCGCCGGTGGACGCGGTGGTGCGGTCGGCGGCCGGGCGCGCGGCGGTCGGCGCGGCGTTGCTCACGAGTGGGTACCCCCTGGATCCGGTGCGTCCGGGTACCTTACATCTGTAGTCAGAACTATTGCGATGTGAGGCGGGTGACCCCGTGGCGACGAACGAGCAGGTCGCGCGCGTCGGAGCGGTCGTGGGGGAGCTGCACCGCCTCCTGCGCCGCCGGACCGGGGCGCGCGTCGGACGAGACCCGCTGCCCGAGGCGCAGGTGGAGTTGCTGCTGCTGGTCCGGGAGACGCCGGGGATCAGCGGCAAGGAGGTGGCCCGGCGCCTCTGCACCGCGCCCAACACGGTGAGCACGCTGGTCCGCGACCTCACCGACGCCGGGCTGCTGGCCCGTGACCGCGACCCCGGCGACCGCCGGGTGCTGCGGCTGCGCGTGACCGAGGCCGCCCGGGCCCGGATGGCCGACTACGAGACCAACCGCGCCGCGCTGCTCGACGAGGCACTGGCCGAGCTGGACCCGGCGGCGAGGGAGGCGATCCTGGCCGCCGCCCCGCACCTCGACGCGCTGCTCGGCGCCCTGCGGGGACACGCCCGCCCCGGGCCGGCCCCCGGAAACCCGGTGGCCGCGGCGCCGGCCCGCCCTGCATGATCACCGGATGGCCCTGCACCAGGACGAGATACCCGTGGACGAGCAGGTCGTCCGGGCGCTGCTGGCCGGCCAGCGCCCCGAGTGGGCCGCGCTGCCGCTGACGCCGGCCGGGGCCGGGACCGACAACACGATGTACCGGCTCGGTGCCGACCTGCTCGTCCGGCTGCCGCGCACCGCCGAGAAGGCCGGTGCCCTGCGCAAGGAACAGCAGTGGCTGCCCCGGCTCGCGCCGCTGCTGCCGTACCGGGTGCCGGAACCGGTGTACGCCGGCGTCCCGGCCGACGCCTTCCCGCTGGCGTGGTCGGTGCAGCGGTGGATACCGGGCGACGAGGTCCGGTCCGGCACGGTCGAGGACTGGGCCGCCCTCGGCGCCGACCTGGCCGTATTCGTCAGGCGCCTGCACGCGACCGACCTGCTCGGCGCGACCCGCGCGGGCCCGCTCAGCGGATACCGCGGCGGCAGCCTCCACCCCTGCGACGCCTGGATCTCCGCGGCGCTCGACGACTGCCGGAGCCGGATCGGCGACGAGACGGACGTCGACACCCTGGTCCGGCTCTGGCGGGACGCCCTCACCCTGCCCGAACCGGACGGCCCGCACGTCTGGCTGCACGGCGACCTCAAGCCCACCAACCTGCTGGTGCACGACGGACGGCTGCGGGCGGTCATCGACTTCGGCGGCCTGACCGTCGGGCACCCCGACGCCGAACACGCGCCGATCTGGGACCTCCCGCCGCAGGCCCGGCACGCCTACCGGGAGGCGCTCGGCGTGGACGACGTGACCTGGGCGCGGGCCCGCGCCTGGGCGCTCGGGGTGGCGGCCAGCGGCGTCTCCTACTACTGGGACACGTTCCCGGCGTTCGTCGCCGAGTGCCGCAACCGTCTCCGGGAGATCCTCGCCGACGCCGGCTGAGCGCGGCCGCCGGTCAGGCCGTGCCGTCCAGCTCCGCGTAGCCGCGGCGGGCAGCGATCAGGCCCGGCCGGGCGCCGAACGGCGACTCGGCCGCCACCCGCTCCGGCGGGGCGCTACCGGTGTGCCCGGCGCGGATCAGCCACGCCTGCCGCGCGAGCTGCGCGTGCTGCTCGCGGACGAAGTCCACGCCGACCGGCTCGCCGTGGCCGGGCACCACCACCGTCGCGGGCGTGGTCAGCCGCAGCAGGTCGGCCAGCGCGTCCGGCCACTTCAGGGGGTACGACTCCTCGAACGCCGGTGGCCCGCTCTGCTCCACCAGGTCGCCCGCGACCAGCACGTCCGCGTCGGGCACGTGCACCACCAGATCGGCGTCGGTGTGCCCGTGCCCGGGATGGCGCAGCACCACCCGCCGGCCGCCGACGTCGAGCACCGTCTCCTCGTGCACCTCGTGCGTCGGCGCCCGCAGCTCGGTACGCGCCAGCTCCTCGGCCAGCGCCGGGTGCCCGGCACGCATCTCCTCGTACGCGGCGCGGCGCACCGCGTCGGACCGGTCCCGCAGCGCCGCCGCGGCCTGGGCCTGCGCGTAGATCGCCGTGTCCGGCCCGGCCAGCGTGGCGTTGCCGAAGCAGTGGTCGAAGTGGTGGTGCGTGTTCACGATCGTCCACGGGTACGGCGTCACCGCCCGCGCCGCCTCCGCCAGCTCCCGGGCCTGCCCGGCGGTCGAGAGCGTGTCGACGAGCAGCGCCGCGCCGTCACCGGCCACCAGCACGACGTTCACCGCGAGCGTCGGCTCGCGCAGCACGTGCACCCCGGCGGCGACCTCGGAGAACCCGGCCGTCATGACTGGCGCACGGCCCGCTCGACGAAGCGCTGCCGGTCGACGAGCACCCGCTCGACCCGGCCCTGCGCCGCCACGGTGGGCCCGTCGGTGACTGTCACGTCGAAGACGAGCCGCTTCCCGTCGACCTTCACCAGCTCGGCGTGGGCGGCCACGGTACGACCGACCGGCGTGGCCGCGCGGTGCTCCAGCTCCACCCGCACGCCGACAGTGGTCGACCCGGACGGCATCCGGGTCGCGGTGGCGGCCACCGTCGCGGCCTCGGCCAGCGCCAGCACCCGGGGTGTGCCGAGCACCGGCACGTCCCCCGAGCCGACCGCCTGCGCGGTGTCGGCGTCGGTCACTGTGAGCTCGACCCGGGCGGTCAGGCCCGGCGTGAAGGGCGACTCCGGCTGCTCCTGCATGCGGCCGAGCCTAGTGCAGCCGACCCGCGGCCGTCCGGCGTCCGGGCCGCCGCCGGTCCGGTCGCCACCGCCCGCCCGCATGCCCGCCCGTCGCCCGCCGTTAACCTTGTCCGCGATGGCCGAGCTGACACAATCTCCGACCCCCGCCCCCGACGCGACCACCGAATCGCCCGACGGTGGGCGCCGCCGTGTGATCGCGATGACCATCTGGGGCGTCGCCTTCGTCGTCGCCTGGCTCGCCATCGGCCTGCCCACCGACCCGGCGTACGCGTTCCTGTGGATCTGGGCCGGCACCGTCGCGTGGAACTCGGCCCGCCCGTGGCGCAGCCACCTGCGCTTCGCCCGGGACTGGATCCCGGTGGTGCTGCTGCTCGCCGCGTACAACCTGTCCCGCGGGTTCGCCGACAACGGCGCCACCCCGCACGCGATGGAGCTGATCGTCGCCGACCGCTTCCTCACCGGGTGGCTCACCGGCGGCGAGGTGCCGACGATCTGGCTCCAGGAGCGCCTGTACGACGCGTCCGAGGTGCGCTGGTGGGACGTGCTGGTGAGCTGGATCTACTTCTCGCACTTCGTGGCGACGTTCGCCGCCGCCGCGGTGCTGTGGATGCGCAACCGGCGGCGCTGGATCGCGTACATGTCGCGCTGGGGCTTCCTGTGCGCGGCCGGCCTGGTCACCTACTTCGCCTACCCGGCCGCGCCGCCGTGGTGGGCGGCGCAGAACGGCCTGCTCACCGAGGTCGCGCGGATCTCCACCCGGGGGTGGAAGGAGATCGGCATGCACGGCGCGGGCAACCTGCTCAACGCCGGGCAGATCGCCTCCAACCCGGTGGCCGCGATGCCGTCGCTGCACACCGCGTTCGCGCTGTTCGTGGTGCTGTTCTTCATGCGGTCGGTGCGCAAGCGCTGGTGGCCGCTGATGCTGGCGTATCCGCTGGCCATGACGTTCACGCTGATGTACAGCGGCGAGCACTACCTGATCGACGTGCTGGTCGGCTGGGCGTACGTGGGCATGACGTTCCTCGTGGTCGGCCTGGCCGAGCGCTGGTGGGCGGCGCGGCAGGCCCGGCGTGCCGGTGAGCCCGCCGTCGCCGCAGGTGCCCCGTCCGCCGACGGCGACACCGCCGCCGACACCCCGGACCGCGCCGCCGACGACCGGGACGCGGTGCCCGCCGAGCGCCGGTAGGCCCCCCGCCGCCGTCACGGGCGGCCGGGTCGTCTGCGCGCCGCCGTGGTTCGCCGCGCCGCCGTCGTGGCGTCGCGGCCGCCGGGGTCAGCGGCCGCTGTCGGTACGGCGGGCGGCGCGCGACCGCTCGGTCAGCTCCGCGGCCAGCTCCCACGCGTCGGCCAGATCCCGGTCGACAGCCGCCGCCCCGGCCCCACCGGCGGTGTCCGCGTGCACGGTGGCCAGCCGCAGCAGCCGCTGCACCGGGCCGCGGGTGACGCGCACGCTCTGGATCCGGGCGTACGGCACCAGCGTCAACTGCCTGGTCAGCAGCCCGGAGCGGGCCACGAAGACCCGCTCGTCGAGACCGGCGCCGACCACCTTGCGGCTCAGCGGGCGCAGCCACCGGGCCCGCGACGGGGGCGGTGTGGCGGGCAGCGCGTCCAGCCGTACGCCGGGCAGCACCTCCGCCACGACCATCGCGCCGGTGCCCGCGTCGCCGACCGGCAGCAGCCGGTCCGGGCGGTTGCGGTCGTCCGGCTCACCGGCCGAGTAGCCGGCCACCTCCAGCCGCAGCCGCAACCACCCCTTCATCCGCCAGAGCAGCGGCCAGGTCGCCCGTACGGTCTGCACCCGGTGCAGCGGCACGGTCTGCATCCGCGTCTCCAGCAGCCCGTTGTGCACGCGCAGCGTGCCGTCGTCCCGGTCGAGCCGGAAGCTCCAGTCGTCGAGCACCCGGCGGATCGGTTGCAGCACCACGCCCGCCATCGCGGTGAGCGTGCTCGCCACCGCGATGAACGACCACGAGCCCTCGGAGAGGAACTGGGCGCCGACGAACACCAGGCCCAACGGCAGCAGGAACGCCTGCGGCGTGAGCAACTGGCTGATCAGCAGGTCCTGGTTGCGTACCGCGTGCAGCCGGCGCCCTTCCGGCACGGGCGCGACCGGCGCGCCGGGCTCGGCCGCCGGAACCGGCGCCGGGGCGGAGCGACCGGCCACCGCGAGCAGACGCTGCCGCAGCGCGGTGGCCTCGGCGACGCTGAGGTAGGCCAGGGGCGCCTCGGTCTTGCCCCCGCCGACCACCTCCAGCCGCAGCTCGGCCAGGCCGGTGAGCTGGGCCAGCAGCGGCCGGACCACCTCCACCGCCTGCAACCGCTCCAGCGGGATGGCCCGGGTGCGCCGCCATAGCAGGCCCTCGTAGACCCGCAGCTCGCGGCCCACCAGGTGGTAGCCGGTGTTCCACCAGCTCACCACCGACAGCACCGTGGCGCCGAGCACGAAGACGGTGACCAGCACCGCGAACCAGCCGAACCCGACCCGCGACAGCGTCGACCAGGAGAGCCCGGCGATCACCACGACCAGCGACTTCGCGCCGTGCAGCGCCGGACTGAGCGGATGCAGCCGCTGCCGGGGCTCCTCACCACCGGCGGGCGGCCCGGCCGCCGGACCCCACGGTCCCGGGTACGGCGGCAGCGGCGCGGGCCACGGCCCGGGCGCCGCGTCGGGTCCGGGCGGCGGCCCGTACCCGGGTGCCGCCGAGCCGGGCGGCCCGTAGCCGGGCGGCGGTGCGTACCCGTGAGGTGGCCCGTACCCGGTCGGAGGTCCGTACCCGGACGGTGGTCCGGGGACGGGCGGCGGTCCGTATCCCGGCGCGGGCGGCCACGGATACCCGTTGGGCTGCTGACCCGGAGCCGGTGGCTGCGCCGCGTCGGCCGGCGTGGGCGGGCCGGGCGTCGGCTCGGGCCGGTCGTCGTGGGGCGGCGGGGCGCCGGAGTCGCTCCGTTCGCTCACAGGCCCTCCGCCCGGTCCTCGCCCAGAGCGGTCAGCCGGTCGCGCAGCCGGGACGCCTCGGCCGGACGCAGGCCGGGCACCCGCGCGTCGCTCGCGGCCGCGGCCGTATGCAATTGCACGGTGGCGAGGTCGAAGGCGCGCTCCAGCGGACCCGCGCTCACATCGACGAACTGCATCCGCGAGTACGGCACGATGGACAACCGCCGCACCAGCAGGCCGTGCCGCACGAGCAGATCGTCGTCGCGCTCGGCGTACCCCCAGGCGCGGACCGCCCGCACGATGGTGACCGACCGCCAGACGCCCATCAGCACCGCCACACCGACGGCGGCGCCGAGCAGCCAGTGCCCGGACAGCGCCCAGGCCACGCCGAGCACCACGAGCGCCACGGCCAGCCCGATGCCGAGCCGGATCAGCTCCACCCAGATCAGGTCGCGGGAGATCGGCTGCCAGCGGACCGTGTCCGGCCAGGGCTCCAACGCGCTGCGCGAGGCGGGCGGGAGGCCGGCCGGGCCGTCACCGCTCACCGGGAGGACCTGCCGTGCTCGCCGCCGGTACGGGCTCGGGTCATCTGCTCGCTCACGCTTCGAGCGTAGGCGATCAGGGCAGCGGGACCACCTCGCGGAGGAAGCCGCGTGCGTCGAGGAAGTCACCGAGGGAGCCCCGGTGGTCCGGGCAGGCCAGCCAGGTCTTGCGCCGGTCGGGCGCGTGCAGGCGGGGATTGTGCCAGCGGAGCTGGAAGGCGGCGGGCGCGCGACACCCCCGCGCCGAGCAGATCAGCGTGTCGTCCGGGGTGGTGGGAGTCGTCACCGGGGCGAGTCTAGAGGCCGCACGCCGGGAGTTTTAGCGCCGGGCGGCCACGGGGGGAGCCGCCCGGCGACGGGGTGAATCGTACACACTGCGGACCCCTTGTTGTCCACCCGTGTTCAGCGTTTCCCGCGCGGCGGGACGGCGTGGCCGGACGGCGCGGCGAAAATCGTGCCTCTCCCACCCTCGGCTCTCAGCGAGGCATGACAGTCTTGATACGCACCACGCCGCGACGACGAACCTGCTGTGGAGGACCGGTGGCCCAGCCGACCACACCCGACGTGCCGAACCCGACCGAGGTGGCGCCGGACGCGCCGCCCCCGGCGGGCACCACCCCGGCACAGGACGCCACGCTGCTGGAGCGGGCGCTGTTCGAGACCAAGCGGGTGATCGTCGGCCAGGACCGGATGGTCGAGCGGATGTTCGTCGCGCTGCTGGCGCGGGGGCACTGCCTGCTGGAGGGCGTACCGGGTGTGGCCAAGACGCTCGCCGTGGAGACCCTGGCCCGGGTCGTCGGCGGCTCGTTCGCCCGGGTCCAGTTCACCCCCGACCTGGTGCCCGCCGACATCATGGGCACCCGGATCTACCGGCAGTCCAGCGAGAAGTTCGACGTCGAGCTGGGCCCGGTCTTCGTCAACTTCCTGCTCGCCGACGAGATCAACCGCGCGCCCGCCAAGGTGCAGTCGGCGCTGCTGGAGGTGATGAGCGAGCGGCAGGTCTCCATCGGCGGCGAGAGCCACCGGGTGCCCGACCCGTTCCTGGTCATGGCCACCCAGAACCCGATCGAGCAGGAGGGCGTCTACCCGCTGCCCGAGGCGCAGCGGGACCGGTTCCTCATGAAGATCGTCGTGGGCTACCCGACCGACGCCGAGGAGCGCGAGATCGTCTACCGGATGGGCGTGGCACCGCCCGAGCCGGCCCGGGTGTTCGACACCCCGGACCTGGTCGCCCTCCAGCACAAGGCCGACCAGGTGTTCGTGCACAACGCGCTGGTCGACTACGCGGTCCGGCTGGTGCTCGCGACCCGGGCGCCGGCCGAGCACGGCATGCCCGACGTGGCTCAGCTCATCCAGTACGGCGCCAGCCCGCGCGCGTCGCTCGGGCTGGTCCGGGCCACCCGCGCGCTGGCGCTGCTGCGCGGGCGGGACTACGCGCTGCCGCAGGACGTGCAGGACATCGCGCCGGACATCCTGCGCCACCGGCTGGTGCTCAGCTACGACGCGCTCGCCGACGACGTACCGGCCGACCACATCGTGCACCGGGTGATGTCGACCATCCCGCTGCCCGCCGTCGCGCCCCGCCAGCAGGCCACACCGCCGCCGCCGGCCGTCCCGCACAACGGATGGCCCGGGCAGCGGCCGTGACCTCGCCCACCCCGCTGAGCGCCACCGGCGACCGCTCGGGGGCCGCGCTGGCCCGGCTCCAGCTCATGGTCACCCGCAAGCTGGACGGGCTGCTCCAGGGCGACTACGCCGGGCTGCTGCCCGGACCGGGCAGCGAGGCGGGGGAGTCCCGGGAGTACCGGCCCGGCGACGACGTGCGCCGGATGGACTGGCCCGTCACCGCCCGCACCACCATGCCGCACGTCCGGCGTACGGTGGCCGACCGCGAACTGGAGACCTGGCTGGCCGTCGACATGTCGGCCAGCCTGGACTTCGGCACCGGCCGGTGGCTCAAGCGGGACGTGGCGGTCGCCGCGGTCGCCGCGCTGGCCCACCTCACCGTGCGGGGCGGCAACCGGATCGGCGCGGTGGTCGGCACCGGCGGGCCGGGGACGATGCTGCGGCTGCCCGCCCGCTCCGGCCGCAAGGAGGCCCAGGGGCTGCTGCGTGCGGTCGCCGGCGCCGAGATCCGGCCCGGCCGCAGCGACCTCGGCGCGCTCGTCGACATGCTCAACCGCCCGCCCCGGCGGCGCGGCGTGGCGGTGGTGATCTCCGACTTCCTCGCGCCGCCGCAGCAGTGGGGCCGGCCGCTGCGTAAGCTGCGGGTCCGCCACGACGTGCTGGCCGTCGAGGTGGTCGATCCGCGGGAACTGGAACTGCCCGACGTGGGGGTGCTGCCGGTGGTCGACCCGGAGAGCGGTGAACTGCACGAGGTGCAGACCGCCGACCCGGGCCTGCGCCGCCGGTACGCCGAGGCGGCGGCCGCCCAGCGCGGGGCGATCGCCGCCGAGCTGCGCGCCGCGGGCGCGGCCCACCTGCGCCTGCGTACCGACCGAGACTGGCTGCTGGACATGGTGCGTTTCGTCGCCGCGCAGCGGCACGCCCGCACCAGAGGGACGACGCGATGATCCGTTTTCTGCAACCGTGGTGGCTGCTCGCCGTGCTGCCGGTGCTCGCCCTCGCCGCCGCGTACGTCTGGCGGCAACTGCACCGCCGGCAGTACGCGCTGCGGTTCACCAACGTCGACCTGCTGCGTACCGTCGCGCCCAAGGGACTGGGCTGGCGGCGGCACGTCGCGGCCACCGCGTTCCTGCTCTGCCTGCTGGTGCTGGCGACCGGGCTGGCCCGGCCGGCGATCGACACCCGGGAGCCGCTGGAGCGGGCCACGGTGATGCTCGCCATCGACGTGTCGTTGTCGATGCAGGCCGACGACGTGTCGCCGAACCGCCTGGAGGCGGCCCAGGAGGCTGCGAAGCAGTTCGTCGGCGAGCTGCCGGAGAGCTACAACCTGGGACTCGTCTCGTTCGCCAAGTCGGCGAACGTCCTGGTGCCGCCGACCAAGGACCGGGCCGCCGTCACCACCGCCATCGACGGGCTGGTGCTGGCCGAGGCGACCGCCACCGGCGAGGCGGTCTTCACCTGCCTGGAGGCGATCCGCTCGGTGCCGGCCGACGGCGCCGCCGGCATCCCGCCGGCCCGGATCGTGCTGCTGTCCGACGGCTACCGCACGTCGGGCCGCTCGGTCGAGGAGGCCGCCGCGGCGGCGCAGGCGGCGAACGTGCCGGTGTCCACAATCGCGTTCGGCACCGACTCCGGGCAGGTCGACATCGGCGGGCAGCTCCAGCGGGTGCCGGTGGACCGCACCGCGCTGTCCCAGCTCGCGGAGACCACGCAGGGCTTCTTCTACGAGGCCGCGTCGGCCAGCGAACTGAAGCAGGTCTACCAGGACATGGGCAGCTCGATCGGCTACCGGACCGAGCCGCGCGAGATCACCCAGTGGTACGCGGGGATCGCGTTGCTGCTGGCGCTGTGCGCGGGCGGGCTGAGTCTGCTCTGGACGTCCCGGCTGGTCTGAGCCGGAACCGGCCGGCGGTGGTCAGTGACCGCCGCCGGCCAGCACGAACAGGACGGCCACCCAGACGGCGGCGAGGGTGAAGCCCAGCGGGGCGACGTAACGGCTCATGAGTGTGCTCCGTGGCGACGGTCGGCCGGTGAGGGCCGTGGGGGGTCGGGGCGTACGCGCACGAAGTCGTGACCGGGTGCTCCGCCGCGCGGCAGGCCACACCCCGGCGTGGTCGCCGGGAAGCGGATGCGGTGCGGAGGGCGGGAAGCGGGTCAGCCGGGTGGACCGAGCCGTGGCTCAGCGGGGCTGACGGTGGGCCCGGCCACGACTGGGAGGATCGCTATCTCGCACAGCGATCACCTCCTGCGGTCGGCGGGGCCCGGAGCGGGCACGGAGCGGCCCGTAGACGCGATCATCGTACACCGGGGGTGTGGGTGTCGCGCGCGCGGCCGGCAGCCTCCCCGGACCCCCGCCGACGTCGGCCGGGGTGGGCCCTGTGACCTGCGCGGGTTAGCGCTTACCTGTCGGTAACCCCTAGGCTCCGACCGACCGAGAGATCACTGGAGCAGAGGGGGATCCGTGGCCCGAACCGTGCTGGTGACCGGCGGGAACCGGGGGATCGGCCTGGCCATCGCGCAGGCGTTCGCCAAGCAGGGCGACCGGGTGGCGGTGACGTACCGGAGCGGCGAGGCTCCCGACGGCCTGTTCGGGGTGCGGTGCGACGTGACCGACGCCGAGTCGGTCGACGCCGCGTTCACCGCGATCGAGGCCGAACTCGGCCCGGTGGAGGTGCTGGTCGCCAACGCCGGCATCACCGACGACACGCTGATCATGCGGATGTCCGAGGAGCAGTTCGCGCGCGTCCTCGACACCAACCTGACCGGCTCGTTCCGGGTCGCCAAGCGGGCCTCGACGAAGATGCTCCGCGGCCGCTGGGGCCGGATGATCTTCATTTCCTCGGTGGTCGGCCTCTCCGGCGGCGCGGGCCAGGTCAACTATGCGGCCAGCAAGGCCGGCCTGGTCGGCGTGGCCCGCTCGATCACCCGCGAGCTGGGCACCCGCAACATCACCGCGAACGTGGTGGCGCCCGGCTTCATCGACACCGACATGACAGCGGGCCTGCCCGAGGAGCGCAAGGCGGAGATCCGCAAGTCGATCCCGGCCGGCCGGATGGCCACCCCGGACGAGGTCGCGGGCGTCGTCACCTGGCTCGCCTCGGACGCGGCCGGATACGTCACCGGCGCCGTCATCCCGGTCGACGGCGGCCTCGGCATGGGCCACTGAGCAGAGCACGGAGGAGACACGCAATGTCCGGACTTCTCGCCGGTAAGCGGCTGCTGGTCACCGGCGTCATCACCGACGCGTCGATCGCCTTCTCGGTGGCGAAGCTCGCCCAGGAGAACGGCGCCCAGGTCGTGCTCACCGGCTACGGCCGGCTCTCCCTGGTGGAGCGGATCGCCAAGCGGTTGCCCGAGCCGGCGCCCGTGATCGAGCTGGACGTCAGCAACGAGGAGCACCTGGCCGGGCTGGCCGACAAGGTGCGCGAGCACGTCGACGGCCTGGACGGCGTCGTGCACTCGATCGGGTTCGCCCCGCAGAGCTGCCTCGGCGGCGGTTTCCTCGACGCCCCCTGGGCGGACGTGGCGACAGCGCTCCAGGTCTCCACCTACTCGTACAAGTCCCTCGCCATGGCCGCGCTGCCGCTGATGTCCGCCGGGGGCGCCGTGGTGGGCCTCACGTTCGACGCCACCAAGGCGTGGCCGGTCTACGACTGGATGGGCGTGGCCAAGGCCGGGCTGGAGTCCGCCTCCCGCTATCTGGCGCTGCACCTGGGCAAGCAGGGCATCCGCAGCAACCTGGTCGCGGCCGGCCCGCTGCGGACCATCGCGGCCAAGTCCATCCCCGGCTTCGACCGGTTCGAGGACGCCTGGACCGAGCGCGCCCCGCTGGGCTGGAGCCTCACCGACCAGGAGCCCGCCGCGCGGGCCTGCCTGGCGCTGCTGTCCGACTGGTTCCCGGCCACCACCGGCGAGATCGTCCACGTCGACGGCGGCTACCACGCCATCGGCGCCTGAGATGTAAGGAAGGGCCCCTTCTTAACGCCTCGTGCAGCGGAAGGGGCCCTTCTTAACACGTCGCGGCCCGGGTGGTCACCACACCGACCAGGGGGCGTCGCCACGCCGTGACGGCGGGCGAGGAAGAATGGCCTCATGGCGTACGACGCGTTGGTGCTGGTCTCCTTCGGTGGCCCGGAGCGGCCCGAGGACGTTCTCCCGTTCCTGCAGAACGTGACCCGGGGGCGGGGGGTGCCCCCGGAGCGACTCGCCGAGGTCGCCGAGCACTACCTGCACTTCGGCGGGGTGTCGCCGATCAACCAGCAGTGCCGCGACCTGCTCGCCGCGATCCGCGAGGACTTCGCCGCCAACGGCGTCGACCTGCCGGTCTACTGGGGCAACCGCAACTGGGATCCGATGCTCGCCGACACCGTCGCGCGGATGCGCGACGACGGGATCACCCGGGCGCTGGCGTTCGTGACGAGCGCGTACGGCGGCTACTCGTCCTGCCGGCAGTACCAGGAGGACATCGCCTCGGCCCGCGCCGCGGTCGGCCCGGACGCCCCGCTGATCGAGAAGCTGCGCCAGTTCTGGGATCACCCCGGCTTCATCGAGCCGCACGCCGACGCGGTCCGCGCCGCGCTGGCCCAGCTCGACCCGGCGAAGCGGGACAGCACCCGGCTGGTCTTCACCGCGCACTCCGTACCGATGTCGGCGGCGGCCACCGCCGGCCCGCACGGCGGCCGCTACACCGCCCAGCTCGAGGAGGTCGCCCGGCTGGTGCACGCCGCGGCCGCGCCCGACCTGGCGTACGACCTGGTCTGGCAGAGCCGGTCCGGGCCGCCGCAGGTGCCGTGGCTGGAGCCGGACGTCAACGACCACCTGGCCACGCTGCCCGAGCAGGGCGTGACGAGCGTGGTGGTCAGCCCGATCGGGTTCGTCTCCGACCACCTGGAGGTGGTGTGGGACCTGGACACCGAGGCGCTGGAGACGGCCAAGCAGCTCGGCCTGGACTTCGTCCGCGCCGGCACCCCGGGGGTCGACCCGCGGTTCGTGGCGATGGTCCGCGAGCTGGTCGGAGAGCGCACCGCCCCGGACGGGGAGCGGCTGCGCCGCCGCCTCGGCGAGCTGCCGGCCTGGGACACCTGCCCGGCGTTGTGCTGCGTGCCCCCGGCCCGCCGGCCCTGAGCCCGACCCGACGACACCCCTGGGGACGACACGATGCTTGACCGCAAGCCGGTGCAGAGCTGGCTCACCGACATGGACGGCGTGCTGGTGCACGAGGGGCAGCCGGTGCCCGGCGCCCCGGAGTTCGTCAAGAAGCTGCGCGCCTCCGGCAAGCCGTTCCTGGTGCTGACGAACAACTCCATCTACACCCCGCGCGACCTCCAGGCCCGGCTGGCCCGGATGGGGCTGGACGTGCCGGAGGAGGCGATCTGGTCCTCGGCGCTGGCCACCGCCCAGTTCCTGGCCGACCAGCGGCCGGGCGGCACCGCGTACGTGATCGGTGAGGCCGGCCTGACCACGGCGCTGCACGCGGTGGGGTACATCCTGAGCGACTTCGCCCCGGACTACGTGGTGCTGGGGGAGACGCGCACCTACAGCTTCGAGGCGATAACCAAGGCGATCCGGCTGATCAACGACGGCGCCCGGTTCATCTGCACCAACCCCGACGCCACCGGCCCGTCGGTGGAGGGCGCGTTGCCGGCTGCCGGTTCGGTGGCGGCGATGATCTCGAAGGCGACAGGCGTCGACCCGTACTTCGTGGGCAAGCCCAACCCGATGATGATGCGCTCGGCGCTGAACACCATCGACGCGCACTCCGAGTCGACCGCGATGATCGGCGACCGGATGGACACCGACATCCTGTGCGGCCTGGAGGCCGGGCTGGAGACGATCCTGGTGCTCACCGGCATCAGCAGCCGGACCGAGGCGGAGCGGTACCCGTACCGTCCGTCGCGGATCGTCGACTCGGTGGCCGACCTGATCGACGAGGTCTGAGCCGGGGGCCTGCGGTGCTAGAGCCGCAGCGGCGCGTTGCAGGCGGCCACCAGGGCCTGCCGGCACGCGGTGGTGAGCGGACGCAGCGCCGCGTCCCGCTGCTGCGCCTCGTAGGTGTTGACCGCGCCGCCCGGTGCGCTCTCGCCGGCCAGCGCGAGCACCCGGTCCAGGACCGCGGCGCGGGCGAACAGGCGGCGGGCCCGCGGATCGAAGCCGGGCGGCAGGTCGGTGGCGCCGTCCGGGCGGCGCAGCGCGGCGAGCGCACCGGCCAGCTCCGGCCGCCACTGCGCGACGTCCAGCCGGGTCAGCGTCGCGGTGGTCTCGGCCAGCACGGCGGCGAGTTCGGCCTCGGCCTCCGCCGCACCCGGGGTGGCGAGCGACGCCTTCGGTGCGTCCGCCGGCAGCGGATGGACCCGCCAGAGCACCGTCTCCCAGGTCATCCCCGAGCCGGACGTGTGCGTGCGGACCTCGGGCACCAGCCCCATCCCGCTCGCTACCACCGCCTCGCCCGCCACCAGCGCCGCCCCGGCGAACGCCCCCGGGCCGGGCAGGCCGCGCGGGTCGCCGGGCGCGGGCAGCACCAGGCGGATGTCGTCGGGTGAATGCTTGGCGAGGCTGGGCAGGGCCTCCCGCAGCGACACGTCGGTCCAGGTGCCGGGGGCGTCGGCGACGAGGTGCTCCTCGTCGCCGGCGACGGCGTCGGCCACCTCGTCGAACGGCACCAGACCGGCTCGCCAGGCACGCACCCAGGCGACGAACCGGCTCGACCGGCGCGCAGCCAGCGTGGCCGCGCCCGTTGCGGGGGAGGACATGCGGAAAGGGTACGTGCTCCGCGCCGCTGCTGTCTCGGCTGCCGCACCGGCGGCGCGACCTGGCCCCAACTACCCCCTTCGCACCGTTTCGTGCCGACGGATGACGGCCCGGTCGGCGCGTCGCCGGGCGACACGCCGGAGCACTGGTTAGCGTCAGCGGCATGGCGGGGCGATACGACGGGGACGTGCTGGCCGGCGACTGGCGACGACGGAAGGTGACCCCCGAGGTCGACGCCGAACCCGACCTGGTGGTCGAGGACGCCGACTCCGGATTCTGCGGCGCCGTCGTCGGCTTCGACTCCGGCGCGGTGGTGCTGGAGGACCGGCACGGCCGGCGGCGCAACTTCCCGCTGCTGCCCGCCGCGTTCCTGCTCGACGGCAAGCCGGTCACGCTACGACGGCCGGTCCGCGTCCCGGTGCCCGCCGCGCGCCGGCGTACCGCGTCCGGGTCGATCGCTGTGGACGGCGTACGAGCGCAGGTCGCCAAGGCCAGCCGGATCTGGGTGGAGGGCGTGCACGACGCCGCGCTGGTCGAGCGGATCTGGGGTGACGACCTGCGCATCGAGGGCGTGGTGGTGGAACCGCTGGACGGCATCGACGCGCTCGCCGACGAGGTGCGCGCGTTCGGCCCCGGCCCGGGGCACCGGCTCGGCGTGCTCGTCGACCACCTCGTGCCCGGCTCGAAGGAGAGCCGCATCGTGGCCCGCGTCAACTCGCCGCACGTGCTGGTCACCGGGCACCCGTACGTCGACGTGTGGCAGGCGGTACGCCCGGCGGCGCTGGGTATCGCGGCGTGGCCAGTGGTGCCTCCGGGGCGGCCCTGGAAGGAGGGCGTCTGCGCGGCGCTCGGGGTGGGCGAGCCGGCCGACATGTGGCGGCACATCCTGTCCCGGGTGGACAGTTTCGCCGACGTGGAGACGCCGCTGATCAACGCGATGGAGCGCCTGATCGATTTCGTCACCGAGCCCGGGTGATCCGTCGCTGCCCGGTCGTGGTTGCTGTCAGGGCTGTGGTTGCGGTTGCGGTTGCGGTCGGGGTCCGGGGGCGACCGTGCCCGGCTCCGGGCGGTCAGGCTTGATCCCTGCGCCGGTCACGGTCGCCCCCGGACCCGCCGTGCACCAACGCCGCCCGCCCCGAACCCCTCGTCCCCGGTCCCGGGCGCTCTCGCCTGGTTGATCAAGGAGTTTGTGGGCGTATCGGAGATCAACGCCGACACAAACTCCTTGATCACCGGGGTGGGGTGGCCGGAGTGTGCGTCGATCTTGCAGTTGTGGTCCGTGTGGATCGGGCATATGGGGCGAAGTGCGGGCCGCAAGTGCAAGATCGACGGGGGCGAGGCGAGGCGGGGTGGGGTGGGGCGTGGGCGGGTGGGGCTGTCAGGGGAGTTCGTCGGGGGTGCGGGTCAGGACGAAGGTGGCTATGTCCAGGGCTACCGGGGTGCCGGAACCGTCTCGGATGACGGTGAGGATCTCGCCGTCCTGGGAGCCGGAGCGGCCCCGCCACCGGTCCGGGCCCTCCGGGGTGAAGCGGAGCACCGGCCTGCCCACCTGACCGCCGACCAGGTCACCGGCGGCGTCGACGCGGAACTCGTACTCGCCGCCCATCCACCACCAGCGGCCGGTCAGCGCGGCCACGTCGGCGGCGGGCGGGCCGGCCGGGCGCCAGGGGGTGGGCGCGGCCGGTTCGGCGTCCAGCACCAGCGTGAGCGCCTCCCGGCCGAGCGCGCCGATGTGGTGGCCGCGCAGCCCGTACGCGTTGGCGAAGTTGACCACGGCGGTGCGGGTGGGCCGGTGCACGGCCAGGCCGGCGACGTACCCGGGCATGGAGCCGCCGTGCCCGACGTACACCCGGTCGCCGACCCGGTAGAGCTCCACGCCGAGGCCGTGGCCGCCGGTCCACGAGTCCAGGTCGTTGATCACCACTGGGGCGCACATCTCGGTGAGCGTGGCGGGGGAGAGCACCGCCGGGTCCGGGTCGGCCAGGAACGCCGCCCAGCGGCCCAGGTCCTCGACCGTCGACCAGAGCTGCCCGGCCGGGGCCATCGCCCCGGTGTCGGTACGCGGCTCCTCCCGCAGCGTCTCGTGCCAGGGGTGGACGACGTAACCGGGGGCGTACGGCTCGGTGGGGTGGTACGTGGTGCGGCGCATGCCCAGCGGTGTCAGCAGCCGCTCGGTCAGCAGGTCCGCCCACGGGGTGCCGGTGATCCGTTCCAGCACGGCGCCGAGCAGCCCGTACGCCAGGTTCGAGTAGTGGTAGACGAAGTGCGGCGGATGGGCGATCTTGTCCGGCGTCAGCCCGGCCAGCAGCGTGTCCAGGTCCGTGCCCTCGGCGCGCTCCCACCAGTCGCCGTCCGGCTCGCGTTGCAGGCCGCTGACGTGCCCGAGCAGGTGGCGCACCGTCACCGCGCCGACCGGGGTGCCGGGCAGGTGGGCGTCGAGCGGGTCGTCGAGCGCCACCCGGCCGGCGTCGCGCTGCTGCATCACCAGCACCGCGGTCATGGTCTTGGTGATCGAGCCGACCCGGTACTGGAGGTCGCCGTCCGGGCGGGGCGTCTCACCGACGACCGCCAGGTGCGCCAGCCGGCCGTCGCGGACCACGCCGAGGGCGAGCGAGGGACCGCGCCCCTCGGCCTGGGCCCGGGCGACCAGCAGGTCCACCTGACGCGCGGTCTCGGGCAGCAGGGGCATGTCGTCCTCCTCGTCGGCGGGTGCCGCGGTACGCCGTGCCGAGCCTAGCGATCATGACAGTTCGATGACACGTGCGTTGACGTGTCAGGATTGTTCTCGTGGACGCCGTGTTCTGGATCGTTCTGGGTGTGGTATTAGCGGTCGCCGAGATCTTCACGACGACGCTCTTCCTGATCATGTTCGGGGTCGGGGCGTTCGCCGCCGCCGGCGCCGCGGCGCTCGGTGCGCCGGTGGCGCTCCAGGCGGTGGTCTTCGCGGCGGTGTCGGCGCTGTCGGTGGCGGTGGTCCGTCCGGTGGTCCGGCGGCACGCCCGGCCGACGCTGGAGACCGGGGAACAGCCGTTCGGGGTCGAGGCGCTGGAGGGGGCCACCGCTGTGGTCCTGGAGCCGGTCGACGCCGACCGGGGCATGGTCAAGATCGATGGTGAGCTGTGGACGGCCCGCTCGTACGACGCGACGCGCACGTACGCCGAGGGTGAGCGGGTGCAGGTGATCAAGGTCCGGGGCGCTACCGCCCTGGTATGGCAGGACGACATTTCCACCCCGGGTGAGCTGCCCGAAGCGAAAAGGTGAACGGTATGGAGTTTCTGGCGATCCTGATGATCGCGGTGGCGTTGATCGGTGTGGTGACGCTGTTCAAGGCGGTGCGGATCGTGCCGCAGCAGCGTCAGGACGTGGTGGAGCGGCTGGGCCGGTACAAGCGCACGCTGAACCCGGGCCTCAACCTGCTGGTGCCGTTCGTCGACGCGGTGCGCACCAAGGTCGACATGCGCGAGCAGGTGGTCAGCTTCCCGCCCCAGCCGGTGATCACCTCCGACAACCTGGTCGTCTCGATCGACACGGTCCTCTACTTCAAGGTGGTCGACTCGGTTCGCGCCACCTACGAGATCTCCAACTTCCTCCAGGCCATCGAGCAGCTCACCGTCACCACGCTGCGTAACGTGATCGGCTCGCTCGACCTGGAGCGCGCGCTGACCAGCCGCGAGGAGATCAACCGGCACCTGTCCGGCGTGCTGGACGAGACCACCGGCCGCTGGGGCATCAAGGTGACCCGGGTCGAGATCAAGGCGATCGAGCCGCCGCCGAGCATCCGCGACTCGATGGAGAAGCAGATGCGCGCCGAGCGGGACCGCCGTGCCGCGATCCTCAACGCCGAGGGGCACAAGCAGTCGCAGATCCTCACCGCCGAGGGTGAGAAGCAGGCCGCGGTGCTGCGTGCCGACGGTGACCGGCAGGCCCGGATCCTCCAGGCGGAGGGCCAGGCCAAGGCGATCCGTACCGTCTTCGACGCGATCCACACCGCCAACCCGAGTCAGAAGGTGCTCGCCTACCAGTACCTCCAGGCGCTGCCGCAGATCGCCAACGGCACCGCCAACAAGGTCTGGATCGTCCCGACCGAGCTGACCAAGGCCCTGGAGGGCATGGGCGGCGCGCTGGGCGGGCTCGCGAACATGGCCGGCGACGTGCCGTCGCCGGAGGCCGCCAAGAGCGCCGGCGAGGTCGAGCGGGAGGCCGCCGAGGCCGCCCAGGCCGCGGCCGTCGCGGCCCAGGAGATCCACGACGAGGTACGCGTGGCGGAGGCGCAGGCCACCGGCGGCAACAACCCGAAGGGTCTGCCCGCGCCGGAGCCGGTGTCCCCGGCCAGCCTGGTGAACGACCCGGCGGACCAGCGCGAGCGGGGCTGACCGGCAAATCCGAGAATCCCTCATACGGCGCTCCGGCGACTGCCACCATCGGTTCCAGGACGGGTGGTGAGCAGGGCCGGAGCGCCGTTTGCGCGTCCCGGGCCGCCCGTGGCGCGAACGAGGTGAGGCATGAAGGACCCGGCGAACCGGCTGTTCTCCCGTACCCCGGTCCCCGGCGCGCACGACCCCGCCGGTCCGATCGGCTCCCGGCGTACCGGAGGGGGTTTCGGGGTCCTGCCGTTCGTCTCCGAACCCGGTCCGGGAGCGCCGGCGACCGACGCGACCTGGGCCTGGTCGATCCGCCGGTTCGCCCGCGCGGCGGTTTGGCTGCTCCCGGCGTACGCGGTCCTCTACGGCCTGGTGGCGATGGCCAGCGACGGCGGTGTGGGCAACGACCCGTATCCGGCCGACGGCCGGCCGCTCTACCTGGTCGGCTGGGTCGCCTCGGTGTGGCTGGGGCTGCTCGCCCTGCTCGCGCTCACCGGCCTGCTCGCCGCCACCCGCTGCCGCCGCGTCGCGCTGGCCGGGCTGCTGGCGAGCATCGGCGGGATGGTGCTGATGCTGCCGTTCGCCGGGCTGGCCGAGCAGACGCCGGTGTTCGGCGTGACCGCGCGCGGCATCGTGTTGTTCGGCGCCACCCTCTACAGCGTGGGCTGGTTCCTGACCGGCTGGTCGGTCGCCCGGTCCGGGATGTTCTCCTACGGCGACGGGACCATGCTGATGATCGCCGCCCCGCTGCTCGGCCTGGGCGGCGCGCTGATCGGCTCGCTCCAGACGTTCGGCGCGATCTTCGTGCTGGTCGCCGGCATCGGCATCGGCTACCGCAGCGGCCGCCTGGTGCCCGAGACCATCGCCCGGGACGCCGCAGCCGCCAGCGTCGCCGCCGCACCGGTGCCGCCGACGTCACCGAAGGGCCCGCTCGGCGCCGGATGACCGGTTCGTCCGGCCGCCGGGAGCTGAACGGTTGCCGTGAGGTAACTGACAGTTGCCTGGCGAGGTGGCCGGTAGGCGGCTTTCGTGGCAATCCTTGCGTCCATGCCGTCTCCCAGGTCGCCGCTGTCGCGGCTGTTCACCGTGCTGCTGGCCGGCCTGCTCGCCGGGCTCGTCCTCGCGCTCGCCGCGCTTCCCGGCGGCCTGCTCGGCGGGTTCGCCGCGCGGGCCGCGCTCGGCGCGTACGCGGACCTGCCCGACGCGCTGCGCACCCCCGTGCAGCCGCAGCGCTCCTACCTCTACGCCAACGACGGCACCACCCTGATCACCACGTTCTACGACGTGAACCGCACCGACGTGTCGCTGGACGAGATCGCCCCGGTGATGCGGCAGGCGATCATCGCGGCCGAGGACCGGCGGTTCTACTCGCACGGCGGCGCTGACCTGCGCGGCATCGCCCGCGCGCTGGTGGCGAACGTCAAGGGCGGCGGCACCGAGCAGGGCGGCTCCACGCTGACCATGCAGTACGTCCGCAACGTGCTCAAGACCGACCCGAACCGCACCCCCGAGGAGCGGCAGGCCGCCACCGAGCAGACCGTCGGGCGCAAGCTCCAGGAGATCCGGTACGCGAACGCGCTGGAGCAGTCGCTCTCAAAGGACGAGATCCTCAACCGCTACCTCAACATCGCGTACTTCGGCTCCGGCGCGTACGGCGTCGCCGCCGCGAGCCAGCGCTACTTCGGCAAGGCCCCGGCCGACCTGACGCTGGGCGAGGCGGCGCTGCTCGCCGGCCTGGTCCAGTCGCCCGACGCGTACAGCCCGATCGACGGCGACAAGGACCAGGCGCTGGCCCGGCGCGGGTACGTGCTCGACGCGATGGCCGAGACCGGCGCGATCACCGCGCAGCAGGCCGCCGCGGCGAAGACCGAGGCGCTGACGCTGCGCCCGACCGCCCAGCCCAACGGCTGCACCGCCACCGCCCAGGGACACGACGACTGGGGCTTCTTCTGCGACTACCTGCGCCGCTGGTGGCTCACCCAGCCGGCCTTCGGCAGCACGCCCGAGGAGCGGGAGCAGGCACTGCGCCGGGGCGGTTACCGCGTCGTCACCACGCTCGACCCGGAGATCCAGCAGACCGCGCAGGAGCAGGCCACCAAGGTCTACGGGTACGGCAACAAGCGGGCGCTGCCGATCGCGGCGGTCGAGCCCGGCACCGGCCGGGTGCTCGCCATGGCGGTGAACCGGCACTACAGCCTCGACGCCAACCCGGACGGGCAGGCCAACCACCCGAACACGGTCAACCCGCTGATCTCCGGCGGCGCCAGCGTCGACGGCTACCAGGCCGGCTCGACGTTCAAGATGTTCACCATGCTGGCCGCGCTGGAGGCCGGCAAGCCGCTGTCCACCGGCTTCGACGCCCCCAGCAGGCTGCCCACCCGGTACGCCTCGGACGACGAGGGCAACTGCGACGGCACGTGGTGCCCGGCGAACGCCAACCCGCAGTGGATGAACGGCTACCGGATGATGTGGGACGGCTTCGGCCGCTCCGTCAACACGTACTTCGTCTGGCTGGCCGAGCAGGTCGGCGAGGACAAGGTGGTGGAGATGGCCCAGCGCCTCGGCATCACCTTCCGGGCCGACTCCGACGCCGCGTTCGCCCGCGACAACGCCGCCAACTGGGGCGCGTTCACGCTCGGCGTCGCCGCCACGACCCCGCTGGACCTAGCGAACGCGTACGCCACGGTGGCCGCCGAGGGCACGTACTGCACGCCGCTGCCGGTGGTCTCCGTGACCGCGCCGGACGGCGACGCCGTCGACGTGGCGCAGCCGTCCTGCAAGCGGGTGCTCGAACCCGACGTGGCCCGCGCCGCCACCGACGCGGCCCGCTGCCCGGTCGGCCAGCAGTCCGCGTTCGACCAGTGCAACGGCGGCACCGCCACCGCCGTCGACCGGATCGTGGGCCGCCCGGTGGCCGGCAAGACCGGCAGCTCGGAGCGCAACGCCACCGAGACGTTCGTCGGCTACACCCCGCAGGTCGCGGTCGCCGGCATCGCCGCCAACCCGGACGACGTCACCGACCTGGTCGGCTCCGCCGTGCAGGCCAAGGTGATCGACGCGGTGGCCCGGACCATCAAGACGGCGCTCGCCGGCAAGCCGGTGGCCGACTTCACCGCGCCGAGCCGGGCGCTGGTCGGCGACCCGCAGCGCCCGCAGCCGCCCCGCCGGACCGAGCCGGACCGCCGCGAGCAGCGCCAGGAGAGCGAGCTGCCCTCCGACGTGCTGCGCTGGCTGCGCGGCCGCGGGTAAGGAAGGGCCCCTTCTTAACGCCTCCGGTAGAGGAAGGGCCCCTTCTTAACGCCGCGCCGCGGCGCCGGACCCGCAACCGCGTCGACGGCCGCGTCCACGACCGCGTCGAGGGCGGCGGCCACCTCGTCCGGGGTGCCGTCGCCGTCGAGCGTGACGAACGAGCCGAACTCCGGCAGTGCCCGGTACGCACCGTCCAGCGCGCGCAGGTGCGCCAGCTCCTCGGTGTCGATGCCCCGCGCGGCCACCCGCCGCTGCGCCACCCCGGGCGAGGTGGCGAGGAAACACACCACCGCCGGGCGCGGGAAGACCGCGTAGACGGCGCGTACCGCGCGCCGTCCCCGGTCGCCGCGGGCCGCCATGATCACGTCCTGGCACCAGGTCCACCGGTCCAGCACCGCCACCTGTCCGGTCAGGCGGGCCACCGCGACGGTCCGGGCCATCGCCGCCGCGCGCACCGTCGCCTCCAGCGCCGGATAGACGGTACGGCCGAACAGCGCCATCCCGTCGGCGCGGCCGAGCGCCCGCGCCAGCCGGTTCCACAGCGGCCGCCCACCGGCGTTCTCGAAGTACCGCGCCCGGACGCCCTGCTCGCGCAGCCGCGCCGCCAAAGCCCTGGCCTGGGTGGTCTTGCCGGAGCCGTCGACGCCGATCAGCGCGATCATCACGGGGCGGCCCATGGGCCCGGACGCTAACGCACCCGGACAACTCTCCACGGCACGTGTCGGATCCGGCCGGGCGGCTCCGACCCACCGGTGAGCGTGTCCGACCGGGACGCGCCGATACGCGGAGGAGCAGCGCATGGGCAACGTCGTCTACGGGGTGCACGTGTCGGTCGACGGCTTCATCGAGGGCCCGAACGGTGAGTTCGACTGGCCGGAGATGGGGGAGGAGCTGTCCGCGTACTCGATCGGGCTGGCCGAGCGGGCCGACGCCTTCGTCTACGGGCGGCGGGTGTGGGAGATGATGTCCTCCTACTGGCCGCAGGTCGAGTCGATCTCCGACCACCCGCACGACCTGGCGTTCGCGCCGATCTGGCGGCGTACCCCGAAGATCGTGGTCTCCCGCACGCTCGCCGAGGCCTCCCACGGCGCCGTGGTGGTCGGCGGCGGCGACCTGGCGAAGGAGTTCGCCGAGGTCCGTGAGCGGTTCCCCGGCGACCTGCTGGTCACCGGCGGCACCGGCGCGGCGACGGCGCTGGCCGCGCTCGGGCTCGTCGACACCTACGAGGTGATCGTGCACCCGGTGGTGCTCGGCGGCGGACGGCAGGTGCTGCCCGGCCTGGCCCGGCAGAGCCTGCGGCTGGTCGAGACGCGCACGTTCGACGGACGGTCGGTGCTGCTGCGCTACGGGCGGGCCTGACGCCTCAGCGGCCCCGGCGGCGGGGCCGGTACGTGGCGAGCGCGGCCGGCACGCCGCGCCGCATGATGCCGGCCCGGTCGCTGTCCCCGCGCAGCACCGCGGCGGCGGTCTTGCGGGCCTGCTCGACGGTGAAGTGCGGCGGCAGCATCAGCTCGGCCGGGTCCACCACGGCGTTCACCACCACCGGGCGGTCCGCGTCGAGCACCCGCTGCCACAGGCCGTCCACCCGGTCGGGGGAGTCGACCAGCTCACCGCCGAGGCCCAGCACCTCGGCCCACCTGTGGTACGCGACGTCCGGCAGGTCCTGGCTGTCCGGGAACATCGGCGTGCCCTCGCCGGACCGCTGCTCCCAGCTGACGAAGGCCAGATCCCGGTTGTTGAGCACCAGCACCACGAACCGGGGGTCGGCCCACTCCCGCCAGTACCTCGCCACCGTGATCAGCTCGTTGACGCCGTTCATCTGCATCGCGCCGTCGCCGAGCAGCGCGATCACCGGCCGGTCCGGGTGGGCGAACTTCGCCGCCAGCGCGTACGGCATGCCGCCGCCCATTGAGAGCAGCGTGCCGGAGAGGCTGGCCAGCATGCCGGGACGGACCCGCACGTGCCGGGCGTACCAGGCGGTGGCGGTGCCGCAGTCCACGGCGAGCATGGCGTCGCCTGGCAGCGCGTCGTCGAGCGAGGTGAACAGCGACTGCGGGTTGACCGGGTCGGCCGGCTGGGCGGCGACCTCGCGTTGCGAGGCCCCCCACTTGCCGGTGGCGTCGGTGAGGGTGGCCCGCCAGGCGGTCGGGCCCGGCCCCGGGCCCAGCTCCTTGAGCAGGGCGCGCAGCGTCGGCCCGGCGTCACCGGTCAGGTTCACCTCGGTCGGGTAACGCAACCCCATCCGGGTGCCGTCGATGTCGATCTGCACCGCCCGGGCCTGGCCCTCCGGCGGGTAGAACTCCGAGTACGGCATCTGGCTGCCGACGATCAGCAGCCTGTCGCACTCGCGCATGAGCTGCCAGCTCGGGCGGCTGCCGAGCAGGCCGATCGCGCCCGTCACCCAGGGCTGCCGGTGGTCGACGGCGGTGAAGCCGAGCAGCGCGGTGGCGACCCCGGCGCCGAGGCGGTCGGCGATCCGGCGTACCTCGTCCTCGGCGCCCAGCGCGCCCTGCCCGACCAGCATCGCCACCCGCTCGCCGCCGCGCAGCACCTCGGCGGCGCGGCGCACGTCGGCCTCCGGCGGCACCGTCGGCTCGCTGCTCGGCACCGCGCTGGTGTGGTAGTAGCCGTGGGCGTGCGGCGGGTGCGGCACCGCCGGCAGGTCCTGCACGTCGGAGGGCAGGACCAGGGCGGTCACGGTACGCCGGGCCAGCGCCGTCCGGCAGGCCCGGTCGACCAGGTGCCGGGCCTGCGACGGGTCGTCGAGCTGGGCCAGGAACGCCGACGCCACATCCTTGTAGAGGGAGAGCAGGTCCACCTCCTGGTAGTAGCCGCCGCCCTCGGCGGGCAGCGCGGTGTGCCCGAGCAGCGCCACCACCGGCTGGTGGTCGAGCTTCGCGTCGTAGAGGCCGTTGAGGGCGTGGATCGCGCCGGGGCCGCTGGTCACCACCACGCATCCGAGCGGGCCGCCGCCGTACTTGACGTGCGCGCCGGCCGCGAAACCGGCCGTCTCCTCGTGCCGGACCTGGATGAACCGGGCCCGCCCCTCGGCCCGCTGCAACGCCGAGGTCATGCCGTTGATCCCGTCGCCCGGGTAGCCGTAGTAGCGGTGCACGCCCCACTCGGCGAGCCGGGCCACCAGGTAGTCGGCGACGGTGGCGTCGCGGGGGAGGTTGCCGTCGTGATCCGCGCCCATCGTGGTCCCTCCGTCACCGTCGGCCTTCCGGCTCCGTTCCCCGCCCGGGACGACGGAAACCCGGCCCGCGCCGGAGCGACCGGGCGGGCCGGGCAGAATCGCCTGGTGCCCGTCCACGAGATCACCGACCCCGACGACGACCGGATCGCCGACTACCGCGCGCTCACCGACGTGGAGCTGCGTACCCGCTGGGAACCGCCGCACGGGCTGTTCATCGCCGAGGGGGAGCTGGTGCTGCGGCGGGCGCTGCGGGCCGGCTACCCGGCCCGGTCGTACCTGGTCGACGCCAAGCGGGTGGACCAGCTCGCCGACCTGGACACCGGTGACGCGCCGGTGTACGCGGCGACGCCGGACGTGCTCCAGCGCGCCACCGGTTTCCACGTGCACCGGGGCGTGCTCGCCTCGTTCCACCGCAAGCCGCTGCGCTCCGCCGACGAGGTGCTCGCCGCCGCCCGGCGGGTGGTGATCCTGGAGGACGTCAACAACCACACGAACCTGGGCGCGATCTTCCGGGGCGCCGCAGCGCTCGGCGTCGACGCGGTGCTGCTGTCCCCGACCTGCGCCGACCCGCTGTACCGGCGCAGCGTACGGGTCAGCATGGGCGAGGTGTTCGCGGTGCCGTACGCCAAGCTCGACAGCTGGCCCGGCGGGCTGGACCAGGTCCGGGCGGCCGGGTTCACAGTGCTCGCGATGACGCCGGCGCCTGATGCCGTACCGATGCAGCGGCTGACCCCGGCGCAGCGCGAGCGGGCGGCGTTGCTGCTCGGGGCGGAGGGGCCGGGGCTGACCGCGGCGGCGCAGGCCGCCAGCGACGTGCGGGTGGTGATCCCGATGCGGCGCGGCGTGGACTCGCTGAACGTGGCGGCCGCCGCGGCGGTGGCGTTCTGGGAGCTGGGGCGGGACGACGCGCTCTGACGTACGGCTTGCATGACCATGCGAGACCGTGCATAATCTTCCTTGTGTCCAAGGTTCTCACCTCCCTGCCCATCGGCGAACGTGTCGGCATCGCCTTCTCCGGCGGCCTCGACACCTCGGTGGCCGTCGCGTGGATGCGCGACAAGGGCGCCGTCCCCTGCGCCTACACCGCTGACATCGGCCAGTACGACGAGCCCGACATCGCCTCGGTGCCCGGCCGCGCGCTCAGCTACGGCGCCGAGGTCGCCCGCCTCGTCGACTGCCGCGCCGCCCTGGTCGAGGAAGGGCTGGCAGCGCTGACCTGCGGCGCCTTCCACATCCGCTCCGGCGGGCGGGCCTACTTCAACACCACGCCGCTGGGCCGGGCCGTGACCGGCACGCTGCTGGTCCGCGCGATGATCGCCGACGACGTGCAGATCTGGGGCGACGGCTCGACGTTCAAGGGCAACGACATCGAGCGGTTCTACCGGTACGGCCTGCTGGCGAACCCGCAGCTGCGGATCTACAAGCCGTGGCTGGACACCGACTTCGTCACCGAGCTGGGCGGCCGCACCGAGATGTCGGAGTGGCTGCTGGAGCGCGGCCTGCCCTACCGGGACAGCACCGAGAAGGCGTACTCCACCGACGCCAACATCTGGGGCGCCACCCACGAGGCCAAGACGCTCGAACACCTGGACACCGGCATCGAGACCGTCGAGCCGATCATGGGCGTGAAGTTCTGGGACCCGTCCGTGGAGATCCCGGCCGAGGACGTCACCATCGGCTTCGACCAGGGCCGGCCGGTGACGATCAACGGCAAGGAGTTCGGCAGCGCCGTCGACCTGGTGCTGGAGGCCAACGCCATCGGCGGCCGGCACGGCCTGGGCATGTCCGACCAGATCGAGAACCGGATCATCGAGGCCAAGAGCCGGGGCATCTACGAGGCCCCCGGCATGGCGCTGCTGCACGCCGCGTACGAGCGGCTCGTCAACGCCATCCACAACGAGGACACGCTCGCGAACTACCACAACGAGGGCCGCCGCCTCGGCCGCCTCATGTACGAGGGCCGCTGGCTGGACCCGCAGGCGCTGATGCTGCGCGAGTCGTTGCAGCGCTGGGTCGGCACGGCGGTCACCGGCGAGGTCACGCTGCGGCTGCGCCGGGGCGAGGACTACTCGATCCTCGACACCACCGGCCCGGCGTTCAGCTACCACCCGGACAAGCTGTCGATGGAGCGCACCCAGGACTCGGCGTTCGGCCCGGCCGACCGGATCGGCCAGCTCACCATGCGCAACCTCGACATCGCCGACTCCCGCGCCAAGCTGGAGCAGTACGCCTCCGTCGGCATGGTCGGCGGCGGCACCCCGCAGCGGATCGTCGGCGCCGCCCAGGCGGCCTCGACCGGGCTGATCGGCGCCATGCCGCAGGGCGGCGCGGAGGCCATCGCCTCCCGGGGCGTGCCCACCGCCGAGGACGAGGCGCTCGACCGGGCCGCGATGGAGTTCGGCGTCGACTGATCGCCGCCGTCCGCGGACCGTCGTCCCTCCGGGCAGCGGTCCGCGGCTCGTCTCACTGACCGCCCGCCGGTCCCGCCTCCCCGCGGGCCGGCGGGCGGTGTGGCTTTCGGCAACGGTGGTGACGCAGGGTAGCGTATCGCCCGTGTTCCCTACCGTGCGTGAGGTGCTGGACCTGGTGCCCGTGCGCCACGGCGCGCCGCGCCTGGTCGCCGGGAACGCCGGGCTGGACCGGTCGGTGCGCTGGGTGCACATCGCCGAGGTGCCCGACATCGCCACCCTGCTCGGCGGCGGGGAACTGGTCCTCACCACCGGGATCGGCCTGCCGGGCGACGACGCCGGGCTCCGCGAGTTCATCGGCGCCCTGGCCGACGTCGGCGTCTCCGGGCTGGTGGTCGAACTGGGCCGCCGCTACGTCAGCGGAGTACCACGCGTGATGGCCGCCGCCGCCGAACGACGTGGCCTGCCCCTGATCGAGCTGCGCCGGGGCACACCGTTCGTCCGGATCACCGAGGCGGTGCACGCGCTGATCGTGGACGCCCAGCTCACCGAGCTGCGCGCCACCGAGGAGATCCACCAGCGGTTCACCGAACTGTCGGTGGAGGGCGCCGAACCGGCTGAGGTGCTGCGGCAGGCCGCCGAGCTGGCCGGCTGCCCGATGGTGCTGGAGAACCTGTCCCGGCAGGTGCTCGCGTACGACCCGGCGGGGGAGAACGCCCAACTGCTGCTGGACGGCTGGGAGCGGCACTCGCGGCAGATCCGCCCGCCCGGGCGCACCGCGTACGACCCGGACAGCGGCTGGCTCGTCACCACAGTGGGCGCGCGGGGACAGGACTGGGGACGGCTGCTGCTGCGCTGGCCGGCGACCGAGTCCACCCCGCCGACCCGGCTGACCATCCTGATCGAACGGGCCGCCTCCACGCTGGCGCTGGGCCGGCTGATCCGGCGCGACGCCGAGGGCCTGGAACGGCAGATCCACCGTACGCTGCTGACCGCCCTGATCGACCACACCCGTCCGGTGGACGAGGTGGCGCTGCGCGCCAAGGCGCTCGGCGTCGTCCTGGACCGCCGCCACCTGGTCGGCGTCGTGGTCCGGCACCGCGCCGAGGAGCCGTCCGGTGACGCGGGCGCCCCCGACGACGAGCCGGCCGCCGCCCGCCGGGGCGCGCGCCGCGACACCGACGCCGAGGACCCGGAAGCCGGCCCGGCCCGGCTGCGCGACCTCGCCGAGGCGGTCAGCCAGGCCGTCCGGGACGCCAAGCTCACCGCGCTGACCAGCCCGCTCGACGACCAGGCCGTGGGCGCGCTGCTGGCGCTCCCCGACCCGGCCGCCGAGGAGAAGGCACTGTCCGCGTTCGCCGCGGCGTTGCGCCGGGTACGCCTCGACGCCGCCCCCGCCGCCCGCCCGGCGTCCCGCCCGTCGGAGTCGCCTGACCGGCCCGCCGGACGGGCCGCCGCGTCGGGGAGCGCGCGGCCGGTCGACGCGCCGCCCCGAGCCGCGATCGTGGTGGCGGCCGGGTCCGGTGTGGGCAGCCTGCGCGAGGCACGCCGGTCGTTGATCGAGGCGCGGCAGGTGGCGGAGGCGGCGCGGCGGGATCCCCGGGATCTGCCCTGCTACCGGCTGCCGCACGTGGGGCTGGCCGGACTGCTGCACCTGTTGCGTGACGAGCCCCGGTTGCAGACGTTCGTCGAGCGTGAACTCGGGCCGCTGCTCGCCTACGACGCCCAGCACCCGCGGGAGCAGTTGCTCGGCACGCTGCGGGCGTACCTGGAGCAGGGGCGCAACAAGTCGGCCGGCGCGGCCGCCGCGCACCTGTCCCGGCCCGCGTTCTACGAACGGCTGGCCCGCATCGGCCGCATCCTCGACGCCGACCTCGACTCGGTGGACAGGTGCCTGTCCCTGCACGTGGCCCTGCTCGCCCTGGACGCCATCCGCACCCCCTGACGCCGCCCGGGCCAAACCCTGCCCGTCCCGCCCTCCGCCCCTCCGCGCTGTCCCGCGTTGATCTTGGAGTTGTGGCGCCCGTAATGCCCCTGAAGCGAGGTCTGCGCGGTGCCACAACTCCAAGATCGATGACGTGTGGGCGGTCAGGTCAGGGCGGTCAGGGTCTTGGCGTAGAGGGCGGGGACGTAGTTGTCGCCGCCGGGGGTGAACACGTCGGAGGTGGCCGCCGCCTGCCAGGCGGTGTCGGGCAGTGCCGCCACCAGGGCGCGCACCACCGGGGCGTCGCGCCACTGGTCCTGCTGGGCGAGCAGGCTCAGCGCGACCACCGACTCCTCCACCTCGCCCACGCACTCGAACGGCTTGTGCCCGTCGATGCCGAGCAGCTCCCGGTAGCCGGGGATCTGGGACTCGTCGGCCAGCAGGTCACCGCCGAAGATGCCGGTCAGCCGCTCCCGGGGCATGAACGGCGCCATGGCCAGGAACACGAACCGGCACTTCGGGCAGTCGCGGCACCAGCGCTCGCTCGCGTCGCGCAGCTTGAACGCCGCGTTGCAGCTGGTCACCACCGCGTCGTACCGGTCGATCTCGGCGAACAGCCGGGCGATGTGCAGCTCGGACAGGGAGCGCAGCAACGAGAAGTACGGCTCGGTGAGCCCGGCGTGCTCGGCCAGCGCCGCGCGCAGCAGCCCTTCCGCCTCGACGCCCTTCGACCACTGGTGGTTGATCTCGTGGCCGTTCCAGATCAGGTTCGGGTCGGACGCGGAACGCTCGTTCGACATCACCACCGGGCCGAGCCCGTGCAGGACGGCGGTGGCCACGGCGATCAGTGAGTTGATCGCGGTGACCGGGATGTGCCCGTTGCGCGCCCCTGCCGCGTTCAGCTCGAACAGCACCGGGTCGAGCCGCCGCCGGGCGGCCAGCGGCACCAGGTCGGACGCCTCGTTCACCGACACGATCACGTGGTTCGGGTTGACCGAGAACGGCACCGGGTCGAGGCCGGCGCGGCGCAGCGCCTCCAGCGTGACGATGGAGTCCTTGCCGCCGCCCACCGCCGACAGCGGACGACGGTCGGAGTTGTCCACCGGCACCGCCGGGTCCACGGTGCCGGACGGCACCTCGGGACGCAGTTCCAGCACGTGCGGCAGCTCGTTGCGGTACGCGTACTCGGCGAGGCCCTTGGTGTAGACGGCGGTGACCAGCGCGACGGCGGCGGCGCCCAGCGGTGCGGGCAGCACCAGCCGGGGCGGCGCGGCGGCCTTGTAGTAGCTGACGCCGGCGACCACGTGCAGCAGCTCCAGCACCCGGGCCAGGGTGGCCGCTGTGGCGTCGGAGACGGGCTCGGCCGGCAGCGGAAGCGTGATCACCTCGGTGAACCGCTGCTCGCCGTCGGGACCGGTCAGGGCGTAGTCGAACAGGACCTCGCCGGTGGCGAAGTCGATCGAGTAGGACGGGAAGGTGAAGGCGTCCATCCGCCGCAGCTGCTCGTTGGGCACACGCCATACTAGGCCCTGGTTCGTCCGTCCGTGTCCGGCTGGGCCGGACCCTGCCCGCCGTCGACCGAGTCCGAGGAGAGCCCGTGCGCCTGTCTGATCTGCGCGGACGTCATGTCGCCGTCTGGGGCGCCGGCCGCGAGGGCCGGGCCGCGGTGACCGCGATCGCCGCGCACGGGCCGGCCGGCCTGGTCGTCGTCGACGACAGCGCCAACTTCCTCACCCTGCCCTGGGACGGTCCGCTGGCCGCCGCCGCGCCGCTCGTCACCGGCGAGGAGGGATTCGAGCGCCTCGCAGCCGCCGACGTGGTGGTCCGCTCGCCGGGTGTGCCGAACACCCACCCGTGGATGGTGGAGCTGCGCCGCCGGTCAGTGCCCGTCACGCAGGGCAGCGCGCTGTGGATGGCCGACCACGCGGACCGGACCGTCGGGGTGACCGGCAGCAAGGGCAAGAGCACCACGTCCAGCCTGATCAGTCACCTGCTCACCGCGATGGACCGGCCGAACGTGTTCGGCGGCAACATCGGGGTGCCGCTGCTGGACCTGCCCGAGGCGGAGCTGTACGTGCTGGAGCTGTCCAGCTACCAGTGCTCCGACCTGACCGACTCGCCGCGGGTGGCGGTGGTGACCGCGCTGTTCCCGGAGCATCTGGACGCGCACGGCGGTGAGCGGGAGTACTACCGGGACAAGCTGAACCTGATCGCGCACGGCCCGCACGCCGTGGTGGTCAACGGCGCCGACCCGCGGCTGGCGGCGGAGCTGGGCGACCGTGCGGCGGTACGCGCCGGCTCGCCGGACACCACGCATGTGGCCACCGGGCCGGACGGCACGCAGTGGTTCCACCTGCGGGACACGCCGCTGTTCCCGCGCGCCGTGCTGCCGCTGGTCGGGCGGCACAACGAGGGCAACCTCTGCGTCGCGCTGGCGGTGCTGGACGCGCTCGGCGTCGATGTGGTGGCGCGCAAGGACAGCCTCGCCGTGGCGGTCGCCGAGTTCCAGGGCCTGGCGCACCGGCTCACCGAGATCGCCGACCCGTCCGGGCTGACGTTCGTCGACGACACGCTCGCCACCAGCCCGTACGCGGCCATGCACGCGATCGACGCGTACGAGGGACGGCCGCTGACCGTGATCGTCGGCGGGGCCGACCGAGGGCTGGACTACAGCCCGCTGCGTGCGCACCTGGCCGGCCGGGAGATCACAGTGATCGGCGTGCCGGACAGCGGCCCCCGCATCGTGGAGGCGCTGTCCGGGCTGCCGTCGGTGCGTACCGAACTGGCCGACGACCTGGTCGCCGCCGTCGGGCTGTCCCGCAAGCTCACCCCGGCCGGCGGGGTGGTGCTGTTGTCCCCGGCGGCGCCGAGCTACGGCCGGTTCCGCAACTTCGAGCACCGCTCCGAGGTGTTCGCGCAGGCGGTCGCCGACACCGCCCGCTGAGTCAGCCGCGCTCCGCCCGCGTGTGCCGCGGCGGCCCCGGCTCGGCCGACAGGATCGCGTCGAGGGACTCGGTGGGTGCCGAGCTGTCGACCGGCTCGCGCGGTGCCGGCGCGACCTCGGTGGGCGCGGCCGCCGGGCCGACGTCGGTCGCCCGCCGCTTGACCGGCGTCCACGCGAACGCGAGCGCGCCGCCGACGAGCGCCAGCAGCATGCCGATCAGGAACCCGCCCAGGTTCGAGGTGAGCCAGGAGACCAGCCCGAGCACGAGGGAGAGCACCGCGTAGAAGACGCGTTGCTGCGGCGTGGTGATCAGCAGCACGCCGCAGATCACCAGGATCAGGGGGACCAGGTACGCGGCCAGCCCTTGCGGCCCGACGTGCAGCAGCACCCCGAGCGGCGCGCGCAGCGTCACGAGCATCTCCGCGCCGCCGAGCGCGATGAGCAGCCCGGCGGTGAACGGCCGCGCCCGGCGCCAGCGCCGCCAGCGTGTACGGACGCCGGCGGCGGGCGCCGAGTGCTGTCCTGCGGTCACGTCAGCACCCTTCGGAGCTGAAGCCCATGCGCAGGTTGGGCAGCGTGAAGACGGCGGCGGTGGTGGCGTAGTTGTTCTGCCGCAGGTTGGTGATGGTCACGGTGTCGGCCTGCTGGGCGAACACGCCCGGGTTGCCCTTGACCCCGGGGACCTTGTCGACGGTGCTGGCGTCCTGCCCGACGTCGATGTTCTTGAAGGAGGCGTTACCGGCGATCTCGTCGCCGTCGACCACGAGCGTGCGGGCGGTCACCGGCTTGCCGGAATTGCCGGCGGTGATCCGCAGGTTGGTCCCGCCCAGGTTGATGCTCTGGCAGAGATTGGTCAGCTCGGCCTTGTCGATCGCCGAGACGATCACGAGCACCTGCCCGCCGGTGTCGCCCTGGTTGGGGCTGTCCGGGATCATCTGGTCGAGCGTGGCGAACTGCTCGAACCCGGTGCCCTCCAGTTTGTCGGCGGTGACAGTGAACGGCATGCCCGAGATGGCGAACTGCGCGCCGAGCACACCCTGCGCGGTCAGCACCACCATGCCGGCCGCGCCGGCCGCCACGGCGCCGAACGTGACAGCGAACCGGCGCCAGCGTACGCCGCTTCTCGGTTGATCGGTCTCGATCTGCTCGATCTGCTCCGACATGCCGGCCCCTTTCGAGATCAATTCATCTGCGACGATGTGAATTGGCTTCGCAGGATGTGCGCGCCGAGGGGCGCAGGCCGAAGTTACCGCTGAGTAAAGGGGCGGTCAACTGCCTGTAGCAGATCGTTGGGCGGCATTTGCCAAAAGCGGCCAAAGTGAAAAACCGCTGCGGTTTTCCACCGCTCAGGGCTGGCTGGGCGCGCAGGGCGCGGTCGCGGCCGGGCCGTCGTCCGCCCGGGCCGCCCGGGCGACACGGCCCGCCTCCCGCGGGCCGAGGAACGGCGCGGTGGCCGCGTACGTGAGCGCCGGCAGCAGCAACGGCAGCTCCTCGGCCCGCCCCTGCGCCACCCGCTCACGGATGGTGGCGTGGATGCCGCCGACCACAATGGACAACAGTGCGTCCCGGTCCACGCCGGCCGGATCCGGCCCGGCGTCGGCGAAGAACCGGCGGAAGCTGCTCAGCAGCGCGTCGCGCTCCCGGCGTGCGTCGGGGCCGGCCGCGTCCACCTCGACCAGCGCCATCCGGGCGAAGGCGGGCACGCTCGCCAGCACGTCGAGCAGCGTGCGCAGCGCCGCCCGGGCGGCCTCCGGCCAGTCCGGGCCGGCGTCGCGGTAGGCGTCCTCCATCAGGTGCGACACCACCGCGATGCCGTGCCGGTACGCGGCCAGGAACGCGTCCTGCTTGCCGCTGAACAGCGCGTAGAACGCGGGCCGGGTGACCCCGGCGGCGTGGCAGATGTCGCTGACCCGGGCGTTGTCGTACCCCCGGGTGGCGACCTCCCGGACCAGCCCGTCGAAGAGGCGGTCGCGCTGGGTCGCCGCCACCTCCTCGGCCGGCACGCGTCGCGGGCCGCGCTTGATGGCGCGGTCCGGGTCGCGGCCGTGGCGGGCACCCGGCAGGGGCACGGGCGCCGGCGACGGCGGGCTCGGGACTGTCACTCATCGACCTTTCTTGATGCGTTGACTTTACGACCCTCCGAGGTTTATAACTTTCGACACGCTCAGTTCACGCCTCGTCACCGCTGGTGATCTCTTCTCGTCGGTCACCCGAACGCGTCGAAGGAGGGCCGGATGGCTGCCATTATCGCCGCGCGCACCCGTCCCCCCAAGGCCGGAGAGATCCAGGTGACGCGGCGTCGCCGCACTGCGCCACGCCGCCCGGCCCGCTGAGGCCGCAGCGGCGCACCACCACCTGCGGCGGCCCGATCCCGGCCGCCGCACCCACCGGCTCCGTCCATGCCGGACGCCGCCGGCACCGTTTCCTGTCCCACCGCCGGAAGGAACAACCATGCCCAGGTACGGACGCATCGGCGCGGGCCTCGCCGCCCTGGCGCTGCTGACCGGTCTGGTCGGCGCCGCCCCCGCCACCGCCGCACCCTCCACCTCGCTCGCCAGCGCCGTGCTGACCTACCCGACCGTCGCCGGCACCGCCGTGTCGGTGGGCGACGTCATCCAGGCCAGCCTGCGCAGCGGCACCAACGCCACGTTCTACTCCTCGACCAGCGGCACCACCGGCATCAAGTGCGCCGCGTCCAGCTTCAGCGCCAAGGTGCTGACCAACCCGACCGCACCCGGAACCGCGACCGAGAGCCTCACCGCGCAGTCGTTCACCAGCTGCACGACGAACGTCTTCGGCACCACCGGCGTGCAGAGCGTCACGGTCAACAACCTGCCGTACACCACCTCGGTGACCAGCGCCGGCGTGGTCAAGATCTCCGGGACGACGGCGGCGCCGATCCAGAGCACAGTCGTGCTCAACTCGCTGCTCGGCGCGATCACCTGCGTCTACCGCACCAGCACGAACTCGCTGACCGGCACGGCGTCCAACGCCACCAACTCGATCAGCTTCACCAACCAGCCCCTGACCAAGTTCTCCGGCCCGTCGCTGTGCTTCGGCACCGCGTACTTCACCGCGTCGTACTCGCCGGTGAAGGACACCAGCAAGACCGGCAGCCCGGCGGTCTACGTCAACTGACACCCGGCTCTCGGGCCGGTGCGCGGCGATTCGCCGGGCGCCGGCCCGCACGCCGGTTCAGCCGGCCGTCAGCGTCGCGTGCAGCGCGCGCATCGACCGCAGCGCCGACCGGATCTCCTGGAGGTAGCGGCCCGGAGTCAGGGTCGGCTCCGGTACCGCCACCGCGGCACGCGCGGCCGGGTCCACACCGACCGTCTCGATGCCGCACCCGTACGGCACGGCGAGCGTCCGCAGCGCGTCGCAGTGCTGGAACGGCACGTAGATCGGGGCGGTCACCATCAGCACCGGGTCGTCCGCGCGCAGCCGCACATGCTCGGCCCAGAACCGCTGCGTGTCGGCGGTGTGCGCGCGACGGCGGTCCGGTTCGCTCGACGGCGCGGCGAGCACCCGTACCGGGGGCAGCCCGGCCGGCCGGTAGGTGCGCGAGGACCAGGCCCGGTGCGGATGATCGGCCGGCTCGCCGCGCTCGTCGTCCGGCTCGTTTACCCCGAACGCCAGCCGCACCCCGGCGTCGAGGACGTCCACCTCGGTGGCGCAGCCGGACAGGCCGGCGGCGTCGAGCGTGCGGGACTCGGCCGCTGACAGCGGCCGGAAGCTGCCGAGCACGGCCACCTCGCCGGTCACCTCGGCCGCCGTCCGGGCCAGCACCGCCGCGTACGCGGTACGCCGCAGGCAGGCGTGCGCCAGCCCGCCGAGCACCAGCAGGTGCGCGTACCCGGATCGGGCCGGCGCGACGGCGCGGACCAGGCCCAGCGCGGCGGCGGCGCTCAGCACCAGTCCGGCGGTGGCCGGGTCGAACGCCGGCTCCCGGGCGTCCGGGCGTTCCCGTCCCTGCCGGAAGTCCCAGCGGCGGGCGGAGAACGCGTCCAGCCCGGCCAGCACCGCAGCCAGGTCGCCGCCGGGCCAGTCACCGCCGAAGTGCGCCACGAGACGCCGCACCGGCGCCGACTCCACCCAGGACCGGACCCCGGCCAGGAGTTGCGCCCGCGTCGTGCCCGCCGCGCCGCCCGGCAGCGTCACCTGATCCGTCCGCACCCGGCGGATGCTACCGCCCGGGACAGTTGTTTCTGCCCCGGTCGCGGTGGGAGCGTGCGGGGATCCACCTCCGCTGAAGGGTGCGCCGATGACCTCCGACGACCTGCTGGCCCGGCACCGGGCCGTGCTCCCCTCCTGGATGCCGCTCTACTATGCCGAACCGCTGGAACTCGTCGCCGGTTCCGGCCGCCGGGTCACCGACGCGGCCGGCCGGACCTATCTGGACTTCTTCGGCGGGGTGCTGACCACGATGGTCGGCCACGACATCCCGGAGATCCGGGAGGCGGTCGAGCGACAGCTGCGGACCGGGCTCGTGCACACCTCGACGCTCTACCTGATCCGGCAGCAGGTCGAGCTGGCCGAGAAGATCGCCCGGCTCTCCGGCATCCCGGACGCCCGCGTGTTCTTCACCAACTCCGGCACCGAGGCGAACGAGGCCGCGCTGCTGGTCGCCACGAACCACCGGCGCTCGCACCAGATCCTCGCGGTGCGCAACAGCTACCACGGCCGGTCGTACGCGACGATGGGCGTCACCGGCAACCGCGGCTGGTCGGCCAGCGCCCTCAACCCGTTGCAGGTGGCCTGGCTGCACTCCGGTGAACGGCTGCGCGGACTGCTGGCCCGGCTCGACGCCGCCGACCGGGTCGACGCGGCGGTCGAGGACCTGCGCGAGGTGCTCGCCACCCAGACCGCGGGCGACGTGGCCTGCCTGATCGCCGAGCCGGTGCAGGGTGTCGGTGGCTTCGTGCACGGACCGGACGGGCTCTTCGCCGCCTGGAAGAAGGTGCTCGACGAGCACGGCATCCTGCTGATCAGCGACGAGGTGCAGACCGGGTGGGGGCGTACCGGCGAGCACTTCTGGGGCTACCAGGCGCACGGCGTGACGCCGGACCTGCTCACGTTCGCCAAGGGCATCGGCAACGGGTTCGCGCTCGCCGGGGTGGTCGGCCGGGCCGAGGTGCTGGAGTCGGTGCCGGCGATCAGCTTCTCCACGTTCGGCGGCAACCCGGTCTCCACCGCCGCTGGCAACGCGGTGCTCGACTACCTGCTCGACCACGACCTGCAGGGCAACGCCGCCCGGGTCGGCGCGATCCTGGGCGACGGCCTGCGCGCCGCCGTCGCCGGGCTGGAGCAGGTCGCCGAGGTACGCGGCAAGGGCCTGATGCTCGCCGTCGAGTTCGTCCACCCGGGCACCGTCGAGCCGGACGCGGAGCTGACCACCCGCGTCTTCGAGGCGTGCCGGGCCGGCGGCCTGCTCGTGGGCAAGGGCGGCCTCTACGGCAACGTGATCCGGATGGGCCCGCCGCTGACGCTCACCGAGGACGAGGCCCGGGAGGGCCTGACGATCATGGTCGACGCGATCCGCGCCTCGATCGAGGCGTGAGCGTCAACCCGGCCGGCGCCGTCCCGCCCGTCCGGACCTGAGCAGCCGCAGCAGACCCGCCCCGGCCAGGTACGCCACCAGCGCCGGGGCGGGCAGGCCCAGCGGCTCCGGCGCCGTCTTGGGCGCGAGGCTGTTCAGCAGCAGGCCGAGCAGCACGCCCGCGTACCCGGCGACGGCCAGACCGGCGCGCAGCCGCCGGCCACCCGCCCCGGCCGGCCCGGTCGCGACCGGGCGGCGGGTGCGGGCCTCGACCGGACCGAAGACGGCGACCAGCACGGCCAGCACCGCGGCCAGCGCGAGCAGCCACGGTACGCGCCACGCCCACCAGGCCGCCGAACCGACCGGGGGAGCAGGCAGCACGCCGAGCGCGTCCAACAGGCCGACGAGCAGCACCGCGGCGGTCAGGTGCCAGAGGAACAGCGTGAGCACCACGGCGTTGACCGCGAGCACCGCCTGCCAGGGGCCGGACCGGCGCAGCCAGCGCCCGGCCGGGCGTCGCAGCAGCAGGATGAGGCCGAGCTGGGCGGCGGCCGCGGCCATCAGCGCCAGGCTCGGCGGTGCCGCGTTGTCCAGCCGCTCGCCCGGTACGTGGAGCATCGCCACCGGGTACGGCCCGGCCACCGTGAGCAGCACCAGCGCGACCAGGCCGCCGCCCAGCAGGACCGCGCCGGCCCGGCCGGACAGCGGCAGCCCGCGGCGGAACAGGCCCCGAGGTCCGGCTTCACCAGCATCGGCCGCGTCGGCGCCGGCCGCGTCGCCGGTGCGGCGGGCGTCCGCCCGGGCGGCGTCGTACCAGGCGAAACCGACCTGATGGACGGCCAGCCAGCCGAACAGGTAGTTGCCGTCGGCGAGCGCGGCCGGGCCGAGGAGCCGGCCGAGGTCGCCGAGCGCGACCAGCACCACGAGCGCCGTCGGCACGGCGAGCCCGAACCGGCGGTGCAGCGCGTACATCGGCGGGGTCAGCGCCACCACCGCGACGTAGGCGACCAGGAACCACAGCGGGATGGTGGCGAACCAGACCACTGTGCGCACCTGCCCCGCGTCGGCGCCGCGCAGCGTGGCGATCCCCGCGCCCGCTGACAGGACCAGCAGCAACACGGTGGTGGGGCGGACCAGCCGGGCGCTGCGGTCCACCAGCCACCCGGCTGCCGACCCGCCCCGGCGCCGGCGGGCGGCCAGCGAGGCGGCGTTGGCGTAGCCGCCGACCAGGAAGAACACCGGCATCACCTGGGCCACCCAGGTCAGCGGCCAGGCCCAGCGCAGGTCGGCCAGCGCGGAGTGGCCGGCGGGGCGGCCGTTGTCGTACCCGATGGCTGTGACACCCCAGTGGCCGAGCACGACCATGGTGATGGCCAGCGCCCGGAGCAGGTCGATGTAGCGCTCCCGCCCCGGCGGCGTGCGTTGCGCGAGCTGCCGCAGGCGGCGCATGGGCTCAGGCTAGGCCAGCCGGGCCCGACCGGTACGGATAACGGATCGGTCGAGAGGTCTTGTGGTCCCCGTCGCACTGTCGTAGAAATTCTTCATTGGAAATGCGTCTTGTGAAGACAAGCGACAGGGTGCTCACCGCGCGTACCCGGACCGAGGAGATGCGATGAACAGGCGTGAGATCCTACGGCGCAGCGCCGCCGCCGGTCTGCTGGCCACCCCCGCCGCCGGGCTGCTCGCCGGCTGCGCCACGTCGGGTGGGGGCGACGAGGGCGACAAGGGCGCGTACAAGGGCACCAAGAGCGAGCAGAACCCGCTCGGCGTGGCCGAGGACGCCCCGCTGGAGGTGGTGATCTTCAACGGCGGGTTCGGGGAGGACTACGCCAAGGCCCACGAGGCCATGTACAAGGAGCGCTACCCGAAGGCGGAGATCAAGCACTCGGCCACCGCGGAGATCAGCAAGACGCTCCAGCCCCGCTTCGTCGACGGCAGCCCGCCGGACGTGGTCAACAACTCCGGCGCCGGTCAGATCGACTTCAACGGCCTGGTCTCCCAGAACGCGCTCGCCGACCTGGGCGAGCTGCTCGCCGCGCCGAGCCTCGACACGCCCGGCAAGACGGTCAAGGACACGCTGCTGCCCGGCACCGTCGAGGTCGGCTCCTACGACGGCCGGTTCCTGGTGCTCAACTACACCTACACGGTGTACGGCATCTGGCACTCCACCAAGCTGTTCGCCGACCGCGGCTGGGAGGACGCCAAGACCTGGGACGACCACATCGCGCTCTGCCGCCGGATCAAGGCCGCGGGCATCGCCCCCTGGACGTACGCCGGTGTGCACCCCCGCTACATGAGCTGGCCGCTGATCTCCACCGCGATCAAGCTCGGCGGCCCGTCCGTCGCGCTGGCGATCGACAACCTGGAGCCCAACGCCTGGAAGTCGGACGCCATGAAGACCGCCGCCGACGCCTGGCACCAGATCGTCAAGGACAAGTTCATCCTCGACGGCTCCCCGGGCCTGGACCACAAGCAGTCGCAGACCGCCTGGTGCCAGGGCAAGGCCGCGTTCATCTCCTGCGGCTCCTGGCTGGAGAGCGAGCAGAAGGACGTCACGCCGGCCGGCTTCAACATGACGGTCGCGCCCACGCCGAGCCTGGGCAGCGGCGACAAGCTGCCGTACGAGGCGATCCGCGGCACCGCGGGCGAGCCGTTCATGGTGCCGGCGAAGGCGCGCAACGTCGCCGGCGGCCTGGAGTACTTCCGCACCATGCTGTCCCGCAAGGGCGCCCAGGACTTCACCAAGAAGGTCGCCAGCCTGCCCGTGGTCGCCGGCGCCACCGAGGGCATCGACCTGCCGTACGGGCTCAGCACCGTGGTCAAGGCGCTCGACGCGTCCGGGTCCAACGGCTTCAACTGGGTCTACAACAACTACTACCGCAAGCTGGAGCGCAACCTGGTCGACGCGGCCTGCGGCGAGTTCTTCAGCGGCCGGATCTCCCCGGCCGAGTTCCTCGACCAGTGCCAGAAGGGCGCCGACTCGATCGCCCAGGACAACTCGGTCAAGAAGTACAAGCGGTCCGCGTGATGCGACAGGGCCGCCTCCCCCTGATCCTCACGTTCCTGCTGCCACCACTGGCGTTGTACGGCATCTTCGTGCTGTCGCCGTACCTCCAGGCTTTTCAGATCTCCACCACCGACTGGATGGGCTACTCCGCGCAGGCCGACCCGGTCGGCATGGCGAACTTCCGCACGCTGCTGCACGACGGGTACGTGTGGAACGCGTTGAAGAACAATGCGATCCTGCTCGCCGTGGTGCCGGTGGTGACGATCGGGCTGGGCCTGTTCTTCGCCAGCATGCTCACCATGGGCGGCCGCAAGGGCCGGGCCGGTGTGACCGGGGTGCGCGGCACCTCGGTCTACCGGCTCGTCTACTTCTTCCCCCAGGTGCTCTCGGTGGTGATCATCGCGCTGCTCTGGAAGGAGATCTACAGTCCGACGAGTGGCCTGCTCAACGGCGCCCTGCGCGCCGTCGGGCTGGCCACCCCGGCCTGGCTCGGCGACCCGCGCTTCGCGTTCTGGTGCGTGCTGGCGGTGATGGTGTGGAGCAACGTCGGCTTCTACGTGGTGCTCTTCGGCGCCGCCATGCAGGCCATCCCGCGTGACATCTACGAGGCGGTGCTGCTCGACGGCGCGTCCCGCACCACGATGCTGCGGAAGATCACCATTCCGCTGCTCTGGGACACCATCCAGGTGGCCTGGATCTACCTCGCCATCGCCGCGCTGGACGGCTTCATCCTGGTCCAGCTCATGACCAACGGCGGACCGAACTTCTCCTCCGACGTGATCGGGCTGCGGATGTACGACACGTCGTTCGGCAGCGAGAACAAGTTCGGGTACGCCTCGGCGATCGGTGTGGCGATGTTCTTCCTGACCCTCTCGGTGGCGGTGCTGGCGCTGCGCACCGCCCGGCGTGATCGGATCGAGTACTCGTGACCACAGTGGACCCCGGTGCGGCGACCGGCGCCACGACCGCCGGCACGACCCGCCCGGACGACGCGACCCACCCGGCCGGCGCGGGCCGATCCGCCGACCGGCCGCCGCGCCGCGAGCTGGGCGTGGCGAACGTCTTCTCGCACGGCTTCCTGCTGCTCTGGGCGGCGATGACCGTCCTGCCGCTGGCCTGGATGGTGCTCAGCTCGCTGAAGAGCAACGGCGAGATCATCGCCGAGCCGTGGGGGCTGCCCGAGGCGCTGCGGTTCGACAACTGGTCGCGCGCCTGGACCAGCGCCCACATCGGCCGGTTCTTCTTCAACAGCCTGGTCGTGGTGGCCGGCTCGCTGAGCCTGACCATGCTGCTCGGCGCCACCGCCGCGTACGTCTTCGCGCGGTACGAGTTCCGCGGCCGGCAGGTCGTCTACTACCTGTTCGTCGGCGGCATGATGTTCCCGGTCTTCCTGGCGCTGGTGCCGCTGTTCTTCGTGGTCCGCAGCGTCGGTCTGCTCGGCACCTGGCCGGGCCTGATCCTGGTCTACACCGCGTACTCGCTGCCGTTCACCGTGTTCTTCCTGACCGCGTTCTTCCGGACGCTGCCGACGTCGGTGGCGGAGGCCGCGCTGATCGACGGATGCGGGCATTTCCGGCTGTTCTTCCGGGTGATGCTGCCGATGGCGAGACCGGGACTGATCAGTGTCGGGATCTTCAACTTCCTCAGCCACTGGAACCAGTTCCTGCTGCCGCAGGTGCTCCTGCCCGGCGACGGCCAGGACCGGATGCTCGCCCAGGGGCTGAGTTCGCTCGCGGTGAGCCAGGGCTACGCCGGTGACTACGCCCAGTTGTTCGCCGGCCTGACCATCGCGGTGCTGCCGGTGCTCGTGGTGTACGTGGCGTTCCAGCGCCAGGTCCAGTCCGGACTGACCGCCGGGCAGCTCAAGTGAGGTGGTTGCCACAGGCAACGGGACAGTGGGGAAGATCGAGCTGACCTAGGGTGGGCCGGCACGCTCATCTATCGACAGGAATCTCATGTTCTTCCTCCTCTACACGCTGTTGCTGCTGCTCGGTGGCATCGCGATGATCGCCGTCGGTGTGGCGGTCAAGGAACAGGGGACCGGCTCCCGGATCCTCAACGTGGTGATCGGCCTGGCCTTCTTCGGGTACGGCTTCTATCTGCTGTTCCTCTTCGACGGCGACAGCTACCGGATCTTCTTCTACGTCTTCGTGCTGCCGATCCTGCTGATCGTGCGCGCGGTGAAGGCACGCAAGGAAGCGCGCGAGCAGGCCGCCGCGCAGCAGTTCGCGGGCGGACCGCAGTTCGCGGGCGGCCAGCAGTACCCGGGCGGACCGTCGTTCCCGGGTGGTCAGCAGCACCCGGGCGGGCAGCAGCAGTTCGCGGGCGCGCCGCAGTACCCGGGTGGGCAGCAGCAGCCCGGCATGTACCCGGGGGCGGGGCACGGTCAGCCCGGCCCGGCGTTCCCGCCCGCCCAGGGCCAGCACGCCCCGGGTCAGCCCGCACCGTACGGCGCCGCGCCGCAGGGGCACCCGGGTCAGCCCGCCCCGCAGGGCTGGTACCCGAATCCGCCCGCGCCTCAGGGCAGCGCGCCCCAGGGCCACCCTGGTCAGCCCACGCAGTACGGCCCCGCGCCGCAGGGGCACCCGGGTCAGCCCGCGCCGCAGGGCTGGCACCAGGCTCAGCCGGGTTCGCAGGACCGATACTGATCAGCCGGAGCGCCCCGGCTCACGCCGAGAACTGCCGGAAGCCGCGAGTGGAACGTCATGGGTGTCAAACCGCCGTTTTGACACCCATGGCGTTCCACCCAACAGCGGCCGCCGCAGCGCGGCGGCCAGCGCGGCGGGGCGGCCAGCAGGGCGGGTCAGGTGGGCGGGGGCACCAGGCGGGTGTGCAGTGCCGCCGGGTCGGTCACCTCGGGCAGGTCGCGGGCGGCGAGCCAGGCCGCGGCGGCCGCCCCGTCCCCGGCGCCGTGCAGCGGTGCGCCGGGCCACCGTTCGGCCAGTTCCGCGCGTACCGCGCCGGCCAGCGGGGTGTCACCGGTGAGCAGCCCGCCGCCGAGCACCACCGGTTCGGTGGCGCCGGGCGGGCGGATGCGGGACACGCTCTCGGCCAGCAGCGCCGCGGCCTCGGCGATCAGCGCGGCGGCTGCCGGTTCCCCGTCCCGTGCCGACGACACCACGAGCGGCGCGAGCCGGGCCAGTTCCACAGGCGGCCGCCGGGTCACCGCCTGCACCACGGCTCCGGCCGTCGCCCGCGGCTGAGCGTCCACGGCGGTCGTGCCGGTCAGCTCCGCCAGCACCCGGCGTCCCAGCTCACCGGGGGTCTCCGCGCGGTCCAGGTCGGTCAGCAGCCGCCGGACCGCCTCGCGGCCGAGCCAGAACCCGGAACCCGCGTCGCCGAGCAGCCAGCCGTGGCCGTCGGCGGTGCGGTCCAGCCGCAGGTCGCGTACCTGGGCGGCGATGGCGCCGGTGCCGGCGACGAGCACGGTGCCGTCCGGGGCGGCGGTGCCGGAGGCGTAGGCGACGAGCGCGTCGCCGTGCACGGTGTACGGGCATCGCAGCCCCGCCTCGGCCCACGCGTGGTCGAACGCGTCCCGGCCGCGCGGGTCGGCCAGGAGGCGGCCGGCCCCCGCGAGGCCGATGACGCCGGCGCGTACCCGATGGGGGTCGATGTCGGCGAGCGCCGCGCGCAGGGCGGCGAGCAGCTCGGCGGCGGCCCGCTCGGCGCCGTGGCTGGTGGGGTTGCCGCCGCCGGCCCGGCCGGCGCCCAGACGCGTGCCGTCGAGGCTCAGCGCGGTCGCGCGGGTGGACGTGCCCCCGACATCGAGGCCGAGCACGACGGTGTCCGACATGGTCCTCATGCTGGTCGGCCGCGTCGCCGGGCGCAAGATCGCGCCGGTGCGCCAGGTAACAGTTTGAAAACTTCGCCCACGCCCTTGACACGGAGGGCCCTTCAGTAAGAACTTTTACCACTAACAGTTAACACTCTTTTCCGAAAGGCTTCCGCCGATGGTCGAGCACGAGGTGGAGACTTCCGCGGCGACCGCGGTGGTCGATGCCGGTCCGGCCGACCGGCTGGGCGCCGACGGGGTGCTGGCCAGGGTCCGGGCCGGTACGGGGGAGTTGACCGGGGCGCTGCGCCGGGTCGCCGAGCACGTGCTCAGCGACCCGGAGGCGGCGGCCCGGGCCACCATCGTCGAGCTGGCCGAGCGCAGCGGCACGTCACCGGCGACCATCACCCGGTTCTGCCGGGCGATGGGCTTCGAGGGCTACGCCGACCTGCGGCTCGGCATCGCCGCCGAGACCGGGCGGGCCCGCTCGGCCGGCTGGACCGTCGACATCGGACGGGAGATCCAGCCCGGCGACCCGCTGTCCCGGGTGCTCGACCAGATCATGGCCGCCGACACGCGGGCCATGCACGACACCGCCGCGCTGCTCGACCTGGCCGAGGTGGAACGCGCGGCGGTCGCCATCGCCGGGGCCAGCCGGGTGAACATCTTCGGGGCCAGCGGCAGCGCGCTCGTCGGCGAGGAGATGCAGTTCAGCCTGCACCGCATCGGCGTCGCCGCGTGGGCCTGGAGCGACGTGCACGAGGGCCTGGCGAGCGCCGCGCTGCTGGGCGCCGGGGACGTGGCGCTCGGCATCTCGCACACCGGGCAGACCCGGGAGACGATCGAGCTGCTCGCCGAGGCGGGCAGTCGCGGGGCCACCACAGTCGCGCTGACCGGCTTCCCCCGCTCGCCGCTGGCCGAGCTGGCCGACATCGTGCTGGTGACCGCGAGCCAGGCCACCACGTTCCGGCCGGACGCGCTCTCCGCCCGGCACCCGCAGCTCGTCGTGCTCGACCTGCTCTACATCGCGGTGGCGCAGCGCACCCACGACCGCGCCCACGCGGCCTTCCGGCGTACCGCCCAGGCCGTCGACGGGCACAAGGCCGCGAAGGGGGCCCTCTCATGATCAGTGCCCAGCGGTACGCCGACGCGGTCCGCCCGGTGCTCGACCGGCTGGTGGACAGCCAGGCCGTGGCGGTGGATCGCGCGGCCGACCTGATCGCCTCCGGGCTGCGCGCAGGATGCGTGCTCCAGGCGTTCGGCGCCGGCCACTCGGAGGCGTTCGCCGCCGAGCTGGTCGCCCGGGCCGGTGGCCTGGTCCCCGCCAACCGGCTCTCCCTGCACGACCTCGTGTTGCACGGCGACGCGCCCCGCGACGTGCTCGCCGACCCGAAGCTGGAACGCGACCCGGCCGTGGCGCACCAGCTCTACGCCCTGGCGGCGCCGCAGCCGGGGGACGTGTTCGTGGTCGCCTCGCAGTCCGGCATCAACGGCTCGGTGGTCGAGCTGGCGACGCTGGTCAAGCGCGGCGGCCATCCGTTGATCGCTGTCACCTCGGTCGAGCACACCGCCCGGGTAGCTCCTCGGCACCCCTCCGGGCACCGGCTCGCCGACCTCGCCGACGTCGTGCTGGACAACGGCGCGCCGTACGGCGACGCACTGCTGCCGCTCGAGGGCGGCGGCGCGGTCTGTGCGGTCTCGTCGGTCACCGCGGCGCTGCTGGCGCAGCTGCTGACCGCCGAGGTCGTACGACGGTTCCACCAGGCCGGAGAGGTACCCCCTGTCTACCTCTCCGCCAACGTCCCCGGTGGGGACGAGCACAACCTCGCCCTCGAGTCGCGGTACGCCGGGCGTCTCCGGCGGACCGCCTGACCCGACCCACAAGGAGAGACAAGATGTCGGTTTCCCCCGAGAAGTTCGGCGACGTCAGCCGTCGGACCCTGCTGCGGCGCGCCGCGGCGGCCGGTCTGCTGGCCGTACCGGCGGCGGGTCTGCTGAGCGCGTGCGCCGGCAGCGAGCCGAGCAAGTCCGACGGCGGCGGCGCGGCCAAGAGCAAGGACAACCCGTTCGGCGTCAAGGACGGCAGCGCGGTCAAGGTGGTCGTCTTCAACGGTGGCCTGGGTGACCAGTGGGCCAAGGAAGACAAGGTCATCTTCAACGCCAAGCACCCGAACATCACGGTCAACATGTCTTCGACCCAGAAGATCAAGACCGAAGAGCAGCCCAAGATGGCGACGCAGCCGAGCGATCTGGTGATGAACTCGGGCGCCGACATGATGGACCGCAGCACGCTGATCAACGAGGGCGCGATCGAGCCGCTGGACGACCTGCTCACCGCGCCGGCCTGGGACAGCGAGGGGACCGTGGCCGACAGCCTGCTGCCGGGCACGGTCGCCGACGGTACGCAGAACGGCAAGTTCTACGTCGTGAACGTCGCGTACACGGTGTGGGGCAACTGGTACAACGCCGCGCTGTTCAAGAAGGAGGGCTGGACGGCGCCGACCACCTGGGACGAGTTCTTCGCGCTCGCGCCGAAGATCAAGGCCAAGGGCATGGCGCCGTACGTGCACGACGCGGTGCACGGCTACTACCCGCGCTGGGCGCTGTTCGCCAGCATCTGGAAGGCGGTCGGCAAGCAGGCCGTCGTCGACATCGACAACCTGAAGGACGGCGCCTGGAAGGCCGACGGCATCGTCGCGGCGCTGGAGCCGTGGGAGAAGCTGGTCAAGGACAAGCTGCTGCTGCCGGGCAAGCTCGACCACACCCAGTCGCAGCAGGCGTTCCTGGACGGCAAGGCGGCCTTCATCCAGGTCGGCACCTGGCTGAAGAACGAGATGGCCGCGACCATCCCGCCGGGCTTCGAGATGACCATCTCCGACTACTGGAGCAAGAGCGGGGACAAGGCCGCCAAGGACGTCTTCGCCTCCTCCGGCGAGGGCTTCGTGGTGCCGAGCAAGGCGCCGAACAAGGAGGCCGCGAAGGAGTTCCTGCGGGCCATCCTCTCCAAGGCCGGTTCGGCGAAGTTCGCCGAGCTGACCAAGTCGCTGGCCTCCACCAAGGGCTCCGGCGACAACGTCCAGGACACCGCGCTGGCGTCGGCGAACTCGCTGATGAAGAACGGCAGCTCGGACCTGATCTCGGTGAAGTTCCCGGACTTCTACGCCGACCTGGACAAGGAGAGCCAGAACCTCTCCGAGGAGCTGATGGCCGGCCGCCTGACCGCGCAGCAGTTCGTCGACAAGATGCAGGCGGCCGCCGACAAGGTCGCCAAGGACTCGTCGATCAAGAAGCAGACCCGCACCGCCTGATCACCGCGAGGAAGTGAGTCCAATGCGGCACGGAGTCGCGCGTTTCGTCACGGGCTTCCTGGCCCTGCCCGTCGCGCTGTACCTGTTCTACGTGGTGTGGCCGTTCGCCCAGGCGGCGGGTTACTCGCTGACCGACTGGGGCGGGTACTCCGATTCCCAGCGCTTCGTCGGGCTGGACAACTACGTCCGGCTGTTCTCCGACGAGCTGATCCGGAAGGCGTTCTGGCACAACGTGTTCTTCCTGGTCACCGTGCCGCTGTTCACGATCGCGCTGGCCCTGTTCCTCGCGTTCCTGCTCAACGTGGGCGGACGCGAGGACAGGGCCGGCATCCGCGGGGTGTTCGGCTCCGGGCTCTACAAGGTCATCTTCTTCTTCCCGCAGGTGCTGTCGCTGGTGGTCATCGCCGTCATGTGGCAGCAGATCTACCGCACCGACGGGCAGGGCCTGATCAACGGCCTGCTCATCAAGATCGGGCTGGTCGACGCGGACAACCCGATCGCCTTCACCGCCGACCCGGAGCCGTTCCTCGGCGTGCCGGCGGTGCTCTGGTGGCTGCTGTTCATCGCGGTGTGGAGCGGCGCCGGCTTCTACATGGTGCTGTTCTCCGCCGCGATGCAGTCCATCCCGAAGGACATCTACGAGGCCGCGATCCTCGACGGCGCGGGCCGGTTCCACACGTTCTTCCGGGTGACCCTGCCGCTGCTGCGGGACAGCATCTCGGTCGCCTGGGTCTACCTGGGCTTCATCGCGCTGGACATGTACGCGCTGGTCTTCGTCATGACGCCGAGCCAGGGCGGGCCGAACCACGCCAGCGAGATCTTCGCCTCGGTGATCCAGTTCAACGCGTTCCAGAAGGGCCAGTTCGGTTACGCCTGCGCGATCGCCGTCGCGCTGGCCATCTTCACCATCCTGCTGGCCGCGCTCCAGCTGAGGATCACCCGCCGTGAGCGGATCGAGTACTGAGGAGGTCTGGACGATGAGCACTGTGACCCACACCTCCGGCCCGGCCCGGTCCGACACGGCGCCGCCGGACCGGCCGCCGGCGGACCGGCGCGCGAAGGACGTCGGCAACGGCTTCGGCGGCCGGATCTTCAACGGCTTCTCGCACCTGTTCCTCGCGGTCTGGGCGATCATGGTGGTCTACCCGCTGCTGTGGGTGGTGATGTCGGCGCTCAAGACCGACTCCGAGGTGATCCGCGAGCCGCTGTCGCTGATCCCCGACGCGTTGCAGTGGGACAACTTCGCCCGCGCCTGGACCGCCGGGATCGACAGCTTCTTCCTGAACACGCTGCTCGTGCTCGTGTTCAGCGTGACGCTGACGATGCTGCTGGGCTCGATGGCCGCGTACGCCCTGGCGCGCTACGAGTTCCGCGGCAACCGGCTGATCTACTGGATGTTCCTGTCCGGGCTGACGCTGCCGATCTACCTGGCCGCTGTGCCGCTGTTCAAGGGCGTCTACAACACCGGGGTGAGCCTCCCGCTGCTCGGCCCGAACAAGCACCTCATGCTGATCCTGGTCTACGTGGCCTGGTCGCTGTCGTTCACGATCTTCTTCATGCACTCGTTCTTCCGGACGCTGCCCGACTCGATCGCCGAGGCGGCCCAGGTCGACGGGGCCTCGCACACCCGCACGTTCTTCAGCGTGATGCTGCCGATGGCCAAGCCGGGCCTGATCAGCATCGGCATCTTCAACGTGCTCGGCCAGTGGAACCAGTGGTACCTGCCGACGCTGCTCATGCAGTCGGTGTCCGGCGAGCCGAAGAACCAGGTGATCGCCCAGGGTCTGATCGAGCTGTCGGTCAACCAGGGCTACAAGTCCGACTGGTCCGGACTCTTCGCCGGTGTCACCATGGCGATGCTTCCGGTGCTGATCGTGTACATCGTCTTCCAGCGCCAGGTGCAGTCCGGCCTCACCGCCGGCGTCGGCAAGTAATCCTCCGGGGGGTGTAAGGAAGGGCCCCTTGTTAACGCTCGGCGTTAACAAGGGGCCCTTCCTCTACCGCAGGCGTTAAGAGGGGGCCCTTCCTTACACGCGGAGCGTGTCAGGGGGAGGGGGCAGAATGCGTCCGTGCTGGTGGCGGTGGTGGCGGACGAGCGGGGCGGCGGCGTGCTGCAACCGCTGCACGCCGACGGCACCCCGTCCGGCCCGGCCGAGGAGGTCACCGACCTGGCCGCCGCCGTGGCCGCCCGGGAGGCCGCCGGGCACCCCCGCTGGGTCTGGGCCGCCTGGGCGGGCGCCTACCCGGCGCTGCTGCGCGCCGGGGTGCGCCTCGACCGCTGCCACGACGTCGAGCTGACCGAGGCGCTGCTGCTCGGGCACGCGGGCCGGTGGGGCGAGCCCCGCGCGCTACCAGCCGCCTGGGCCCGGGTCACCGGCGCGCCGGTCCCGCCGGACCCGGCGCCCCGCCCGCCCGAGCCGCCGGGCCACGCCCAGGCCGCGCTCTTCGAGCCGCCGTCCGGCCCGCCCGGTCCGGGCATCACGGCGTTGACCCGGGTGTACGCAGACCAGCTCGCCCGGATCGCCGCGACCACCCACCCCGGCCGGTTCCGGCTCCTGGTGGCCGCCGAGTCGGCCGGCGCGCTGGTGGCCGCCGAGATGGGCGCGGCCGGTCTGCCCTGGCGCGCCGACGTGCACGACGCCATCCTGGCCGACCTGCTCGGCGAGCCGTCCCCGGTCGGCGGGCCACCGCGCCGGCTGGCCGAGTTGCAGGCCCGGATCGCTGACGCGTTCGGCGTACGCCAGGTGCACGCCGACTCGCCCGCGGAGCTGTTGCGGGCGTTCGCCCGCGCGGGCGTGGACCTGCCGAACACGCGCGCCTGGGTGCTGCGCGGGGTGGAGCACCCGGCGGCGCCGCTGGTCCTCGAATACAAGGAGCTGTACCGGATCTGGACGGCGCACGGCTGGGCCTGGCGCGACGCCTGGGTCTCCGGCGGCCGGTTCCACCCGGAGTACGTACCGGGCGGCGTGGTCTCCGGCCGGTGGGCGACCCGGGGCGGCGGGGCGTTGCAGATCCCGAAGGTGATCCGGCAGGCAGTGGTGGCGGACCCGGGCTGGACGTTCGTGGTCGCAGACGCGGGTCAGCTCGAACCGCGTGTGCTCGCGGCGGTCTCCGAGGACGAGCGGCTGGCGGCGGCGGGCGGCGCCGGTGACCTGTACGCCGCGCTGGCCCGGGACGCGTTCGCCGGTGACCGGGCGAAGGCCAAGGTGGCCCTGCTCGGGGCGATGTACGGGCAGACCGGCGGGGCGGCCGTGCCGGCCCTGGCGGTGCTGCGGAAGAACTATCCGACCGCGTTCGGCTACGTCGAGGCGGCGGCGCGCACCGGTGAGGCGGGCGGGCTGGTCCGGTCCTGGCTGGGGCGTACCTGCCCGCCCGGGTCGGCGGGGTTCGCCGAGGGGGAGGAGGCGATGCCCGACGGCGGGGCCGATCCGCACAGCCCGTCGGCCCGGGCGGCCCGCTCGCGGGGGCGCTTCACCCGCAACTTCGTCATCCAGGCCACTGCTGCCGAGTGGGCCTCCACGCTGCTGGCCACGTTGCGCACCGAGCTGGCCGGCACGGAGGCGGAGCTGGTCTTCTTCCAGCACGACGAGGTGATGGTGCACTGCCCGGCCGGGCAGGCGGCAACCGTCGCCGAGGCGGTCACCGCCGCCGGCGCGCGGGCCACCCGCCTGCTGTTCGGCGACACCCCGGTCCGGTTCCCGCTCGACCTGTCGACAGTGGACTGCTACGCGGACGCGGCATAGTCACGCAATTTTCCGTTTTGCCCCGCTACCCGCCCCCGGCCGCGCTCGTTGGGCCCGGTGTGCGTACGACGGGACGGACCGGGCGGCTGTGCCCGGTCCGTCCCCTGATCGAGGGGGCACCGCTGAACCGGATCGCTGCAATGATCATCGCCGCCGGTGGCGGCCGCCGCATCGGCGGACCCGAAGCGCTGCTGCACCAGGGCGAGAAGCCGCTGGTCAGCCAGATGATCGACACGATGGCCGAGGCGGGCTGCGCGCAGGTCGTGGTCGTCCTGGGCGCGGCGGCCGAGCAGGTGCGGCAGACCACCGACCTGAGCGGCGCCACTGTGGTGGTCAACCGCGCCTGGGGCACCGGGGTGGGCTCCTCGATCCGGGCCGGGCTCGCCGCGCTCACCGACGACGACATCGAGGCGGTCGTCGTGGTGCCTGTGGACATGCCCGGGCTCACCGCGGCGGCGGTCCGCCGGGTCACCGCGCTGCCGTACCCGGACGTGCTGGTCTGCGCCACCTACGACGGGCTGCGCGGCTACCCGATGCTGTTCGGCCGCAGGCACTGGTCCGGCATCGCCACGCTGGCCAGCGCGGACGTGGGGGCACGGCCGTACCTGCTGGCGCACAAGGACCAGATCGTCGACATCGCCTGCGACGCGGTGGCCGACGGCAGCCGGATCGACAGCCCGGAGCTGATGGCGCTGTACGGCCTGTCCATCCCCGAACAGCGCGTCGGCGCCTGAGGCGCGCCCCGCTGTCGGACCCGGATGCCACGATGCCGTCATGGCCTACGACGAGGACCTGGCGAACCGGGTACGGGAAGCCCTCGGGCACGAGCCCGGCATCACCGAGCGGCGCATGTTCGGCGGCCTGGCGATGATGCTGCGCGGCAACATGGCGGTGGTGGTGCGCGGCGCGGGCGGCCTGATGGTCCGGGTCGACCCGGCCGAGGCCGAGCGCGCGCTGGCCGAGCCCGGTGCCGAGGCGACAGTCATGCGGGGCCGGGAGATGCGGGGCTGGGTCACCGTGTCGCCCGATGCCTGCGAGCGCGACCCGGACCTGACCCGCTGGGTCGGCAGGGGCGTCCGCTTCGCGCGCACCCTCCCGGCGAAGTAGCGCGACAGCGGGGGAAATCCGGCTGCGCGGCCGGGCCGTCCGGCCTACGCTCCTGACCTGCCGCCGACGACGGCGGCGGATCGGAGACGGGCGGATGGCGGTTCACCTCTACGCGGTCAGCCTCGACGCGGGCGACCCGCGGCGGCTCGCGCGGTTCTGGTCCGGGGTGCTCGGCCGGGAGATCCTCGACGACCCGCGCGAAGGCGTGGCGCTGGGCGGCGACGCCCACAGCGACTTCCGCATCCGGTTCCTGCCCAGCACTGCGCCGAAGACAGTGCAGAACCGGATCCACTTCGACCTGACCAGCGCGTCGCCGCAGGCCCAGCGGGACACCGTCGACCGGGCGCTGACGCTGGGCGGGCAGCACATCGACATCGGCCAGGGGCCGGACGACGACCAGGTGGTGCTCGCCGACCCGGAGGGCAACGAGTTCTGCGTCATCGAGGCGGGCAACAACTTCCTCGCCGGCTGCGGCCCGGTCGGCGCTGTCAACTGCGACGGCACCCGGGCGGCAGGCCTCTTCTGGAGCGAGGCGCTGGGCTGGCCGCTGGTCTGGGACCAGGACGAGGAGACAGCGATCCAGTCGCCGCGCGGGGGCGCGAAGGTCACCTGGAGCGGCCCGCCGCTGATGCCCAGCGGCGGGCGGGACCGCGTACACCTGGATCTGATCGCGGACGGCGACCGGGACGCGGAGGTCGACCGGCTGCTGGCGCTCGGCGCGACCCGGGCCGGTACGGGAGAACACACCGCTGACGACGTGGTGCTGGCCGACCCGGACGGCACCGAGTTCTGCCTCCTGACGCCCCGCTGAGGCGGGTGCGGCCCCGGGGGACCGCACCCGCACCGATCAGCGCAGCCGCAGGCTCGGCTCCAGCGTGACCTCGAACAGCCGGTCCCACGGCAGCTCGACCCGCACCGCGGTGACCCGGTCCAGTGTCGCGGTGAACGTCCTGCGTCCGCGTACCCCGAGCACCAGCTCGCGCCCGGCGAAGTGGTCGGCGAAGTACCGCTCGGTCAGCGGCACCAGCCGGTCACGTACCCAGCCGTCGAAGTAGCGCTTCTGCTCGGCGGTCAGCGCCAGCGGATCCCAGCCCTGCGCGCGGGCGTGCGCGTACGCCTCGACCTGCACCACGTTCTTCCACGGGTCGTCCTTGACGAACCGGTAGAGCAGGTACTCGGCGTGCGCCTGGGCCGGTCCGCGCAGCTCCGGCACGCCGAAGCCGCTGCCGGACGAGCGCAGGTACGCCCACCGCGCGGTGCCGTGCGCGAGCGCCAGCCCGAGCGCGTTGCCGCCGGTGTTCCACCCCGAGTACGACAGCAGCGCCGGCAGGTCCAGGCGGGACTCCATCCGGGACACCAGGTCGTGGTCGCCCTTGTTGACGATCAGCGGGTCCACCACGATCACCGGGGTGCCGGCGGCCAGCAGCTCACCGATGCGGCCGACGAACGCGTCCAGGTCGGCGGCCCGCTGTCCGGCCGCCGCCGAGGGGGTGTTCACCGCGAGGACGATGTCCGCGTCGCCGGTCACCACCCGGCCGCCCACCGAGGTGACGTGCCGGCGGATGTTCTCCGCGAACGGGATGCCCTCCAGCGCGGCGGTCCAGCCCTCGCCGGACACCCCGGCGTACTCCACCCGGTAGGTGGGCGTGGCGCCGGCGGCGACGACCCGCGCGACGAGCAGCGCGTTGACCTCGTCGGCGCCGGGGAAGATCTCCACCCGGTCGCCGACGCCGAGCCGCGCCACCAGCGCCTCCAGCTCGACCCGCTCGGCGCGGGCCAGGCCGACCGGCGCGGTGTCGTCCTCGGAGAGCACCAGGTGGCTGATCGTCCCGTCTGCGACCCACTCCACCATCAGCCGGTTGACCTGGTGGTTGCGTGCCCGCGCGGCCAGGTAGTCCTCGACCACGGCGTCCGGGATGCGCGCCCGCACGGCGTCGAGCTGGCCGCGCAGCGACTCCTGGCCCAGGTTGACCACATGGTCGTACAGCTTGGCCCACTGGACCAGCAGGTCACGGTAGTTGTCCAGGTCGGTGCCGGTGCTGGTGATCGCGAGCCGCTGGATCGTGTCGTGCACCTCGATGACCGCGTCCGACCGGCGTGCGCGCAGCCGCCGGATGGCCTCCAGGTTGCGCAACGCGTCGGCCAGGGCCGGTGCCGCGGTACGCGAGGCGATCAGCCCGCCGTACGCCAGCATGCTCACCGAGATCACGTACCCGTCGACGCCGTCGGTGCCGTCGAGCCAGCGGGCGATGCCGGCGCCGTCACCGGGGGTGAAGAAACGGCCCAGCAGGTTCCGCGGCGGCAGCAGCACCTCGGCGTCGGCGCTCGCACCGGTCATCTCCGCGCAGTACGTGTTGACCGGCCGGTCGTCCAGCGGCACCAGCGCCACGCTCGGTCGCCGGCCAGCGGGCCGGGCGAACGCGGGGCCGCCGAGGGCGACTGTGGCCAGGCCGGCCGCGCCGGTGGCCGCAAGAAGGGTTCTTCTCTTCATCGATGCTCCCTTTTCTCCGGCGCGCTCGCCGCCCGGGGGGTGGCCGGAACCAGCCGGCGGGTGATCCACAGCGGTGAGGTGACGGCGTTGCCCATCACCACCGCGTGGGCGCCCGCCTCGAAGGCCCGGCTGATCTGCTCCGTGGTCCGGTAGCGCCCTTCGGCGATCACCGGTACGGGCAGCAGCGCGGCGAGTCGTGCCACGAGCCCGAGGTCGGGCCCGTCGATCGGTGGGCCGGCCGGCGTGTAGCCGGACAGCGTGGTGGCGACCGCGTCCGCGCCGGCCTCGACGGCGGCGACGCCCTCGGCCACAGTGGCGACGTCGGCCAGGACCAGCGCGTCGCTCTGCTCGTGCACCGCGCGGACGGTGTCGGCGAAGGTCCGCCCGTCGGGCCGGGGGCGGTCGGTGGCGTCCACCGCGACGACGTGCGACCCGGCCCGCACCGCCTCCAGCGCGTGCCCGGCGGTCGGGGTGATGAACACGCCCTGCGTGCCGTGCTTGTACAACCCGATCACCGGCACGTCGACGGCGGCGCGTACCGCCCGCACGTCGTCGGGACCGTTGACCCGGACCGCCACCGCGCCGCCGCGCACCACGGCGGCCGCCACGCGGGCCTGGACGTACGGGTCGCGCATCGGGTCGTCCGGGTCGTCGGGCAGGGGCTGACAGGACACGACCAGCCCGCCGGCCAGTTCGTCCAGGACACTCACGTGCTTGTTCCTCCGTCGTGGTGGATCGGTGCGGTGGCGAGCCGGGCGGCGCCGACCACCACCGCGTCGGCGTCCAGCGCCGCGGGAAGCAGCGGCACGTGCGCCCAGCCGCCTGGTAGCTCCGCCCGGTAGGCGGCCGTCGCGGCGGGAAGCACTGTGGCGGCGGCGCCGCCCGCGACCACCACCGCGTCCGGGTCGAGCAGGGCGACCAGCCCGGCCAGGGCCGCGCCGAGCGCGGCGCCGGCCCGGTCGACGACCTGCCGGGCGGTCGCGTCACCGGCCGCCGCGCGCCGCGCCACCTCCCGGCCGGTGACCGGGTCACCGCCGGCGAGCGCGTACGCGGCGGCCAGGCCGGTGCCGGAGGCGATCGCCTCCAGGTGCCCGTACCGGCCGCAGCCGCAGCGCAGCCGGTGTGCGCCCGGTGCCGGCAGGTGCCCGAGCTGGCCGGCCGCGCCCCGGGCGCCGCACTCGACCCGCCCGTCGTTGACGATCGCGCCGCCCAGGCCGGTGCCGACGGCGGCCAGCAGCACGTGCCCCCGGCCCTGTCCGGCGCCGGCCCAGCACTCGCCGAGCGCCGCCGCGGCGACGTCGTTGGTGACGCGCACCGGCCGGCCCAGCCGCGCGGCCAGCTCGTCGGCGACCGGGGTGCCGGCCCATCCGGGCAGGCTGTCGGTCGCGTACCGGATGGCGCCGGTCGCCGGGTCGACGGTGCCCGCGGTGCCCACCCCGACCGGCCCGGGGCCGGCGGCGGCGAGCAGGTCCGCGGCCAGGCCGGCGGCGGTGTCCAGCACCGCGGCCGGCCCGCCGCGCGCGGGGGTGGGCGCCTCGCGGCGGCCGAGCACCCGCGCACCGGGACCGACGAGGGCGGCGGCGGTCTTGGTGCCGCCGATGTCGATCCCGACGACCGGACCGGTCATCCCTTCAGACCGGTGTGCGCGAGGCCCTCGACGAACTGCTTCTGCGCGATGACGAACACCGCCAGCACCGGCAGTGCGGTCATCGACGCCGCCGCCAGCTGGACGTCCCACATCGGACCGCCGTACGCGTCGACGAACTGGGTGAGCGCCTGCGGCAGGGTGAACTTGTCCGGCGAGGAGAGGAACACGATCGGTTCCAGGTACAGGTTCCAGCTGTGCAGGAACGTGAAGATGGCCACCGCGCCGAGCGCGGGCCGGGACAGCGGCAGCGCGATCTTCCAGAACGTGGCGAAGCGTCCCAGCCCGTCGACCCGCGCCGCCTCCTCCAGCTCACCGGGGAGGCTGATGAAGAACTGCCGCATGATGAACGTCGCCAGCACGCTCGGCGCCCCGAAGATCGGCACCAGGATCAGCGGCCAGTGGGTGTCGATCAGGTCGAGCTTGAAGAACATCTGGAACAGCGGCACGATCGTCACCTCGCTCGGGATGAGCAGGCCCGCGAGGACGACCAGGAACAGCACGTTCTGTCCCCGGAACCGGATCCGCGCGAACGCGTACCCGGCCAGCGACGCCACGGCCAGCGTGCCGACGGTGACCAGCAGCGCGATGTAGAGGCTGTTCAGGTACTGCTGCCCGAACGGCTGCAGCTCGAACACCCGCCGGTACGCGTCCAGCCGCGGATCGGTCGGCAGTAGCTGCGGCGGGAAGGAGAAGATGTCCGCCACCGGCTTCAGCGACGAGGTGACCATCCACCAGGTGGGGAACACGAACGGGACGGCCAGGACCATCAGCACCCCGTAGAGCACCAGCTTGGTCCGCCGGGACAGGTCACGATTCATGGAAGACCCACCTCTTGCGCATCTGCCACTGCAGCACTGTCAGCGCGAGCACGATGACGAACAGCAGGATCGACAGCGTCGCGCCGTAGCCGAAGTGATGGAACTGGAAGGCCTGCTGGTAGAGGTAGTAGACGAGCACAGTGGTCGAGGTGCCGGGCCCACCCTGGGTGAGCACCGCGATCTGCGCGAAGACCTGCAGCGAGCCGACCACCGTGATGATCGACGTGAGCATGATCGTGGGGCTGATCAGGGGCACGGTGATCCGCCAGAACTGGCGCATCCGGCTCGCGCCGTCGACCTCGGCGGCCTCGTACAGATCGGCCGGCACGCCCTGCAGGGCGGCCAGGAACAGCACCATGTTCAGGCCGACGTTCTTGAACACCTGCACGACGATCACCGACAGCATCGCCGTGCCCTCGCCGCGCAGCCAGTTGGGGCCGTCGACGCCGATGGTGTCGAGCAGGCCGTTGATGCCGCCGTTGTCCTGCAGCAGGAAGCCCCAGACGATGGTCCACGCGACCAGCGAGACCACCACGGGGGAGAAGAACAGGGTGCGGAACACGATGGTGCCGCGCAGCTTCTGGTTGAGCAGGACGGCCAGCAGCAACGCCAGGCCGAGGTTGAACACGACCAGGCCGACCGAGAACAGGCCGGTCGACCGCAGCACCGGGCCCAGGTTGGGGTCGTCGGCCAGCGCGGCGTAGTTGTCGGTGCCGATGTAGTCGAAGCTGCCGGCCAGCACGTTCCACTCGTGCAGGCTGTACCAGACCACGAGGACCAGCGGCAGGATCACGAAGACCACGCTGCCGAGCAGCTGCGGGGTGATGAACAGGTATCCGGTGAGCTGGTCCCGGCGGCGGGTGGTCCAGAACGGCCGGGCCCGGCCCGGGGCGGGCCCGGCAGCAGCCGGGCCCACCCTGGTGTCCGTCTGGGTCATGATCCTCGGCCCTACTTCGCCAGCAGCGGCTGGATCTTGGAGCAGACGCCGTCGAGTACGCCCTTGACGTCCGCGTCCGCCTTCCACAGCGGGTCGAGCGCGGCGCGCACCTGCTGGCTCAGCTCGGCCTGCCCGGAGTGGCTGGGCTTGACAGTGCCGTTGGTGATGCCGTCGATGACGACCTTCTGCAGCTGTTCCGGCTTGAGCTTCGGGTTCGTCTTGGCCAGCGTCTCGGCGGTCAGCTGGGACTGCCGCGGCGGCGGGAAGAACTGCGCCAGCTTCGCCGAGTTGGCAGGGTTGGTGAAGAAGGCCAGGAAGTCGGCGGCCTGCTCGGCGTGCGGGCTCTTCTTCATCACGCCGATGCCGGCCTGGCCGACCACCGCGTACGGGCCCTTCGGGCCGGCCGGCAGCGGGACCAGGTCCCAGTCGAAGCCGTTCTCCTTCAGCAGCGAGGCGCGGGAGATCTGGGTGACGGTCATGGCGGCGTCACCGGCGAAGAAGTCGGCGGTCGTGCCCGGACCGGGCAGCGCCTTGCCGGTGAAGATCGCCTTGTGCAGCGTGGTCATCGCCTCGACCATCTCCGGGCTGTTGAACCCGCAGCTGCGGCCGTCCTCGCTCCACGCCTGGGCGCCCCAGCCGGTCCAGAACGTGGCCAGGTTGTCCCAGCCCTTGTAGTCGAAGTCGCGGACCACGAGCCCGGCCTTGCCCGACTTCGCCGCTGTGGCGCCGGCCGCGGCGAGCGCGGTGTCCCAGTTCCACTGCCCGGCCGCGATCAGCTCGGCCGGGGTCTTCTGCCCGGCCTTCTTGAGCATGTCGTTGTTGACGAACACGCCGAACGGCGAGGTCGAGAACGGGTACGCGAAGAGCTTCCCGTCGTTTCGCCAGAGCTTCAGCGTGGCGGGGGAGAGGTCGTCGTACTGGTAGCCGTCGGCCTTCTTCAGCGTGTCGTCGAGCGGGCTCAGCGCGCCGGAGGCGACGAAGTCCGGCGCCGAGTTCTCGAAGATCCACGCGAGGTCCGGCGCGTTGCCGCCGGCGATCTGCGTGGTCAGCGTCGTGGTGTAGTTCTCGAACGGCAGCGGGTCGAACTTGATCTCCGCGACGTCCGGGTTGTTCTTGCGGTACTCGTCGGCGATCTCGTTGAACAGCTTGAGGTGCGCCTCGTTCGCCGACCAGACGGTCATCCGCAGGCTCGCCGGACCGTCGTCCTTGGCGTCGCCGCCACCGCCGCAGGCGGTCAGGGCGAGCACACCGGTCATGGTCGCCGCGACCAGGCCGGACAGTCTTCCGTATCTCACTTTCTTCTCCTCACCGGGGGTTCAGTAGCCCGCGATCTGCGGCCAGCGGCATTCCACGCCGGCGGCCGAGATGCGGTCCGTGAATTCGGCCAGCAGGCGGGGGGTGCCGCGGACCGCGCGCGGGGACTCGCCCCGCGCAAGGCAGAAGTCGGCCAGCAGGCCGGCGACCTCACCGACGTTCCACTCGACCGGGTGCAGTCGGTAGCTGCCGTTGGTGACGTGCGTGGTGCCGATGTTCTTGCCGGCCGGCAGCAGGTTCTCCATCCGCTGCGGGATGAGCGCGCCGAGCGGGATCTCGAACGGGCAGGAGCCGACGTCGATGTAGTTGTCACCGCCGGTCGACGGGTGCAGGTCGATGCGGTACATGCCGACGCCGACCGAGTCGGGGTAGCTCACCGCGCCGTGCTCGCCGCGTACCGCGAGGGAGAGGTCCTGCTCGACCACCGTGTACTCGGCGCGGATGCGGCGCGACTCCCGGATGTAGGGCGCCTGCGCCAGCCCGTCGGGGCTGCCGGTCACGTCGCCGCGCAGCCGCAGCCCCGGGTAGCCGGTGCCGCCGTCGGGGCGGGGCGCCTCGGTCTGCAGCCAGTACAGGACGGAGTACGACAGCTCGCGCGCCTGGGACAGGTGCCAGGACGCGTTCGGCACGTCGATGACCGGGCCCTCGAAGTAGTCGATCATCGGCCAGTTGACGAGCGTGATGTCGCTGCCGTACGCGCCGTCGACGAAGTTGCGCCGCGCCGCGATGCGCCGGAACGTCCACAGGTTGCCGTCGCCCGGGTTGAGCCGCTGGTCGGCGTTGACGCCCAGCGGGTCGTCGTCCGGGTTGGGGGTGAAGCTGCGCTCCACGATCTCCAGCGTGCGCGGGTGCGGCGACCGCCAGGACAGCAGCCGGTCGCCCCAGAAGTCCGGCTTGTAGTCGCGCCAGAAGTCGTAACCGGCGGGACGGTCGATGGTGTGGTCGCCGTCGACGTGGTCCAGCGCGAAGCAGACGGACACCGCCTGCATGTTCAGCGGCTGCGCCTCGGTGGGCGCGCTCGGCTCACCGGTCTGCGCCTGCGACTCGAACCCGGTCACGTACTCGGTGCCGGTCAGCGGCAGCAGCTCACCGGTCTCGGTGGCGTCCAGGACGTACGGCGCCTCCACCTCGATCCGCTCGTCGCGGTCCCGGTGGACGAGCGTCACGCCGGTGACCCGGTCGCCGTCGGTCTCGGCCGCGACCGGCCGGTACGGCTGCAGCACCGTCAGCCGCCCGGACCCCCGGTACGGCGCGAGCATCTGCTCCAGGACGGCGACCGCGACGCGGGGCTCGTGGCAGAGCCGGCTCACCCAGCCGGCGCCCGGGTTCAGGTCGGTCCACGCCCGGGACCGCTCGGTCAGCGGGTAGTGGCGGCGGTAGTAGTCGCGGATGCCGTCGCGCAGCTCCCGGTAGCTCGCGGTGGCGCCGAACTGCTCGATCCAGGAGTGCTCGTCCGGCGGGACCGCCTGGCTGGTGAGCTGCCCGCCGAGCCAGTCGAACTCCTCGGTCAGGATGACGGACCGGCCGGCACGGGCCGCGGCCAGCGCCGCGGCGACGCCGCCCAGTCCGCCCCCGACGACGAGGACGTCCGCACGCATTAGTACCACTTGCTTCCTTCCAGTTGCGCGGCCGGGCGTGTCAGCGCCGGTCGGCCGCCGATCCAGGGACGCCGAGGGTGTCGCCCTCGACGAGTTCGCAGGGCAGGAGCCGTTGCTGGAGGCCGCCGGCGCTGCCGTCGATGACGCCGGTCAGCACCTCGACGGCCTGGCGGCCCATCTCCTCGCGCGGGATGCGGAACCCGGTGAACGTGATGTCGGTGGGCACCGGGACGGTCGGGTCGCCGAGTGTCACGACGGACAGGCCACCGGGCACCGTCAGTCCCTTGCGGCGGGCGGCCGACTCCAGCGCGACAGCGGTGGCGAAGTCCTCCACGAAGGCGACGGTGCTGCCGTCGGCCCGCAGGTCGTCCACTGTGGCGTCGGCGGTCTCCGCCGTCGCGGTGATCTGGCGGGCGCTCTCCGCGCCGGCCGCGCCGGCGTGGAAACCGCTGCGCCGGTCGTGCGAGGACTCGGCCGCGGTGCCCATGCCCACGTACGTCAGGCGCCGGTGCCCCAGGTCCAGCGCCCGCTCCGCCAGCCGGTGGACCGCGCTGGCGTAGTCGGCGCCGACGTAGGGCACCGGCCCGCCGGCGTCGTCGCGGCGCCCGACGGCGACGTAGGGGAACCCGTCGCGGTTGAGCCGGAGCAGCTCCGCGCCGTCGATCTCCCGGCCGAGCAGGATGCATCCGTCGGCCAGCCGCAGCCGGTTGTCCTGGTGGAAGATGCGCCGCCGGCCGTCCACCACTGGGGCGCTGGTGAACAGCAGCAGGTCGCAGCCGACCCGTTCGGCGTACTCCTCGATGCCGAGCAGGAACGGGTGGAAGAAGTCCCGGCTGCCGCTGGGGAAGGCCGGCTCGTAGGTGAAGACGCCGATGATCCGGTTGAACCCGGAGGCGAGGCGGCGGGCGGCCGGGTCGGCGGCGTACCCCGTCTCGGCGATGACCTGCAACACCCGGTCCCGTGTCTCCGGCGCGATCCGGACGTCGGCGTCGGTGCGGTTGTTGAGCACCAGCGACACGGTCGCCTGGCTGACGCCGGCCATTCGCGCGATGTCACGCTGGGTGACACGCCTGGGGGGAGGGGTCACGTCGGTCCTTCCACTTCCGCTAATGCGTATTAGCGATCGGGTCGGGATGGAGCCTCTCTGCTGTCCCGGCGTCCTGTCAAGGGGTGGCCGGAAGATTTCCGTTCGATGAACTCCCTGGAGTAATGCGCATTAGTGGCCGCGCTCGACTCTCTCCGGCGGCTGTTCGGGCGGGGATCTTGACAAGGGTCGACCGGGCGAGCGACAGTAGGCGGACCTCGGCACTAATGCGCATTAGCGTGTCGTCGATCGTCCGCCCGGGCGATCGACGATGCCTGCTTCCCTACCCAGAGTGATGCTGGGTGGCCCCTTCCTGCTGCCACCCCGGGCGCTACCGTTCCCATGGGACGGTCGTGGCGCCGTCCGCACGGGGGAGGGGACAACGTGGGCACCACTGTCGCTCGTCATCTCGCCGGAGCCACGGCGGCCTGGCTCGTCGTCGTCGCGGAGGCGGTCGCCGGTTACCTCGGCCTGCTGGCGTACGCGCTGGTCACCGGCGCCGACCCGGGTGGCCCGCTGGCCGGGCCGCTGCTGGTGCTGATCGCGGCGCTGCTCGGCGTGGCCGCGCTGCCGCTGCTGTTCGCGCCGGCCGTCGCGCTCGGTGCGGCGGCGGGTCGGCGGCGGACCGGTCCGGCGCTCGCGTTCGCCGGGCTCGTCGCGGTCGTGCTGGCCGCCGGGTACGCAGCCGCGGTGGCGGTCGCCACGGACGTGCCCGGCGCCCGGGTGCCGCTGGTGGCCGGGATCGCCGCACTGCTGGTCCTCCCGCCGACGGTGGCGTACGCGCTCACCGCCCGCGGCGTGGGCTGGACCGCCCGCCTGATCCGGCGCCGGACGGCCACCGCCCGCCCGGTACGCGCCGAGGCGGGCTGACCTACACCTGGATGTCGAAGCGCTGCAGCACCGACGGGGCGACCAGCCCCACCGCGGCCAGCACGGCCAGGATCGTCATCGCGGTGCGCAGCACCACCGTCTCGGCCTTGCTGCCGGTACGCAGGGCGATCTTGTTGGGCAGGCCGATCATCGTCCACATCCGGCGTTTGATCGGGATGGGCCACAGGATCGGCACCCCGGCCCGGGTGATCATGTCGCCGAGGATGTGCACGAAACAGCCCACGCCGACGGCGAGCCCGATCATCGGATAGCCCCGGTCGCCGGGCAGGTTGGCGAACGTGAACCAGGCCGCGGCGGCGGACACCAGCGTGACCACCACCCAGCCGGCGCGCTCGGCCCACTGGTCGAACAGCCCGCGCAGCGCCAGGCCGATCATGAAGAAGAGGATGCCGACCACCGCCCACTTGCCGTAGTGGGCGCAGAGCGCGGTGGTGCCCCAGCCGACGAGCACGGTGAACGGGATGGTGTGGGTCAGCGTGCGGTGCCCGTTGTTGCGGCGGGGATCCTTGCTGAGCTTGGTGGCGTAGTAGACGCCGAGCGAGATCTTCTCCATCACCTCGGCGACGAAGAGGCTGACCACACCGAACGTGCGGGCCACGGTGGCGCCGCCCTGGTTGCGGGTGACCTTCCCGGACAGGTCGAGGTCGGGGAAGAGCGCCCCACCGGCGCAGACCGCGGTGCCCACCGCCAGGGCCAGCGGTGTCTGGTGGTAGTCCGCGAACTGGGCCATCGCCCAGGAGCCGGTCAGCCACGCCGCCGCGCCCGAGAGCGCGTGGGACGGTCCCATCATCTCGGCTCGCCCTTCCCGAAGATCTTGATCCAGAAAACTACGCCACTGTAGTCAGCCCGTGTGACAGCGGGGCATCAGCCGGACGGTCCACTGGGGAAGGCGCGCCGCGGCCGCCGCATCAGCCCGCGGTACGGGTGGGCCGGACCGTGCCGAGGCTCGCGCGGATGACGGCGAACTGTTTCGAGGCGGCGGGCCAGTCGGCGTCGGAGGTGGTCCAGCCGAGCGTCCAGCCGGCCCGTACGCCGGGCAGGACACGCAACGCGCGCATCCGTTCCCCGTAGGGCGCGGTCCAGCGGCACTCCCACGCCGCGCCGGGACCGTCGGACTCCAGCCGGACCTTCTGGTAATGCGGCAGCCGGCCGGCCGAGGTCAGATCCCGCTCGGACGACTTCAGCCGGCCCACCGGATCACCGCCCGGGTACGGCTCGACGCCCAGGATGCGCCGCGTCTCCGGGTCCTGGAAGCAGGTGGTGTCGCCGGAGCGCAGTTGCAGCCAGCCGGCGGGCAGGGCGATGCGGAAGCCGCCGGTGTCGGCGGGCCAGACCCAGCCGGTCGGAACGGTCACCGGCGGGTCGTCCGGTGGCGGCCCCTTGCGGACCGGCGTGCCGGCCACGTCGGGCCGGACGCAGGGGAACGGCGGAGGCGGCACGCCCGGCCCGGGCGGGCGGTCCCAGGGGCGGGCGACGGCCTCGGTGGAACTGCCCGCCTGCGGCGTCTCGTCGCGACCACTGGTGATCGCCAGCGCGGTGCCCACACCCGTCACCACGGCCAGCAGCACGGCTCCCAGCACCAGTCCCCAGCGGTGCAGCGGGTTCCCGTCCCCGGAGGTGAGCGGGGGATCGGCGGGGCGGGGTACCCCGGCGGGCCGGGGCGGGGCGGGATGTACCGCGCCGCTGTCGACCGGTCCGCTGTGGGCGACCGGCGGAGGCTTGGCGACCGGCGCGGCGCCGTGGCCGACGATGTGCACCGGGCTGAGGGCGTCGGCGCGGGGCGCCGACTCGGGGCCGGCCGGGCTGCCCGGGTCGACGAAGCTGGTGAGGACGGTGGGGCCGAGGCTGATCGGACCCGGGCGGGCCGGCCCGCTCCGGCGCGGGTCCGGGGTCGCGTCCGGGGCGCCCTGCTCCGGCTCACCCGTGCGGCCTCGCTCCGGGTCACCGGCGCGGCTCCGCTCCGGGTCACCGGTCCGGGCGCGGCCCGGTGGCGCCGCCCGGCCCACCGCTGCCGAGCGACCGACCGCACCCGAGCCGCCGACCGCACCCGAGCCGCCGACCGCACCCGAGCCATCGGCCGCACCCGAGCCATCGGCCGCGGCCGGGCCGCCGATGACACCCGAGCCGCCGACCGCACCCGAGCCGCCGTTCGCGTCCGGACGGCTGATCGCATCCGACCGGCTGCCCGGGGACTGGGGACCGCCTGCGTCCACGCGCCCGACCGCCCCCGAGCCGCCGGCCGGGGACGACGTCCTCCCTGCCTCCGCGCGGGCGGCCGGGACGGAGCGCCCGGCTGTACCGGAGGGACCGGCCGGACCAGCCGCGCCGGCCGCGTCCCCGGATGGTGGCGCGCGGTCGCCCTCGGCGGGCGGGGCCCACTCGCTGCGCTTCGCCGCCCGGCTCCACGCGCGGGCGGCGGCGGCCGGCGGCATCAGGTCCGGGTAGATGCCGCCCGGAGCCGCCGGGTTCCCCGGTGACCCCGGCTCGTCACCCGCCGGGACGTCGGCATCGCGGCCGCCGGCCGGCCGGTCGGACGACGCAGCGGTGGTACGGCCCGCAGAGCCGGCGGCCTCCGCGTCGGCCTCCGACACCGCGGCGACGCCGAGCAGGCGGGCCGTCTCGCGGTGCCCCAGGCGGGTACGCGGATCGCGCCGCAGCAGCCCGGCCAGCACCGGCGCCAGCGGGCCGGCGTGCGGGGCCGGGTCGGGCGGCCGGGTGGCGAGCGCGGCGAGCGTGGCCATCGCGGTGCTGCGGGCGTACGGGGAGCGGCCCTCCACCGCGGCGTGCAGCGTGGCGCCGAGCGACCACATGTCCGCCTCGACGCTCGACACGCCCTCGGCGGCCCGCTCCGGTGCGACGTACTGGGGGGAGCCGAGGACCAGGCCGGGCCGGGTCATCGCGCCGTCGCCGCCCTGGAACACGGCCAGCCCGAAGTCGGTGAGCAGCACCCGCCCGTCCCGGGCCAGCAGCACGTTCGCGGGCTTCACGTCCCGGTGCAGCACCCCGGCGTCGTGTGCGGCGCGCAGCGCGGCGAGCACCGACAGGCCGATCTCGGCGGCGCGGCCGGGCGGCAGCGGCCCGTCGGTCTCGATGATCTCCTGGAGCGAGCGCGACGGGACGTACTCCATGATCAGCCAGGGTTCGCCCTGGACCCGGACCACGTCGTAGACCCGCACCACGTTGGGGTGGTTGAGCCGCGCGGACGTCCGCGCCTCGCGCAGCGTACGCGCGCGCAGCTCGTCCTGCTCGTTCTCGGCGAGCCAGTTCGGCGGCACGACCTGCTTCACCGCGACCTCGCGTTGCAGCTCCTCGTCGCGCGCCCGCCAGACCTGGCCCATCCCGCCGCGGCCGACCAGTTCGAGCAGGCGGTACCGCCCGGCGATCACTACCTCCTGCACCGCACTCCTCACCGCTGGTCAGTGGTCCACAATAGCCAACGGATCGGACGGTACCTATCGCATGTCAGCGCGTCCTGCTCCTAACTCGCCGCGCCGGCGAGCAGGTTCCCCTCCGGGACGGCGATCGGGGACCGGTCACCGGCCAGCAGGGCGGTGGCCCGGCGGGTCTGGAACGCGTCGTGGTCGCGGCGGGCGGTGGCGTAGGCGGCGGCGGTCCGGGCGGCGATCGCCGACCAGGTGTAGCGCCGGCTGACCATGGTCCGGGCCTTGCGCGCCACCCGCCGGGCGAAGACCTCGTCGCCGAGCAGCCGGTCGACGGCGCCGGCCAGCGCGTCCGGGTCGCCGTGCGGGAACGTCACCCCCGTGACGCCGGGTTCGACGATCTCGGCCAGCCCGCCGGTACGCGCCACAGCGAGCGGTGCTCCGGCCGCAGCCGCCTCCAGCGCGATCATGCCGAACGGCTCGTAGAGGCTGGGGATCACCGTGGCGTCGGTGGCGGCGAGCACCGCGGGAAGCTGGGTGGCGTCCATGAAACCGGCGAACCGGACCGTGTCTCCCACGTGCAGCCGCCGCGCCTGGTCGACCAGCTCGTCGCGGTACGGCCCGTCCCCGGCGATCACCACCCGCAGGCCGGGGTGCCGCTTCGCCAGGTGCGGCACGGCGTGCACGAGGTGCTGCACGCCCTTCTCGTAGACCAGCCGGCCGGCGTACCCGACGAGCGGCCCGCCCGCGGCGAAGCGCGCCCGGGCGGAGGCGACCGCGTGCGGCCGCGCCCGCCAGGCCCGGTCGTCGACGCCGTTGGCGACCACGTCGATGCGTCCGGCCGGCACGCCGAACAGCCGGGCCACCTGGTCACGCATGTACCCGGAGCAGGCGATCACCCGGCCGGAGGCGTTGCTCAGCCAGTGCTCGACGCCGTGGATGGTGCGGTTCATCTCCTCCGGCAGCCAGCCCTGGTGCCGGCCCGCCTCGGTGGCGTGGATGGTGGTCACCAGCGGCACGTCCAGGTGCTCGGCCAGCGTGACGGCGGTGTGTGCGACCAGCCAGTCGTGGGCGTGGATCACGTCGTAGGTGCCGGACGAGGCGGCGCGCAGCGCGGCCCGGGTGAGCGTGTGGTTGAACGCCATCGTCCAGGCCAGCAGCGAATCGGTGGCGAGCGGGAACCGGACCGGATCCTCGGCGGCCCGGACGATGCGGACGCCGTCGGCGTACTCCTCCAGGGGAGCGCCCTCGGCGTGGCGGGTGACGACCGTGACCTCGTGCCCGGCGGCGGCAAGTGCCACTGACAGCGCGTGGACGTGGCGGCCGAGGCCACCGACGAGCACCGGCGGGTACTCCCAGGAGAGCAGCAGCAACCGCAGGCGCCGGGCGGGCTGGATGTCGATCACTTCGGCGTCAGCTGACACGCGGCCCCCTTTGAGTTGTGGCGTCCCCACCCCGGCGGCGTCGCCGCGGTGCCGGGTGGGGTCGCCGCCCATCCTGCCGAGGGGTCGATAACCGGCGGCGACGCGCCGGTTGCCGGTCTGTAACGCGTTACCGGCGCATCCGCCGAGCGCGTAGCAGCTCGGCCACCGACCACGCCTGGAACGGGCATCCGGTGGCCGCGTGCGGCGCCGCGCCGTCGGCTGTCTCGCTCACCGAGCCCAGGCCGTCCTCGGCGAGGTGGCCCACGAGCCCCACCAGCAGGTCGTCGGTGGGCAGCCCGGCCCGGCGGTACGCGTCCAGCAGCGGCCCGGTCAGCCACGGCCAGACGGTGCCCTGGTGGTACGCGGAGTCCCGCTCGGCGGGCCCGCCCCGGTGCCGTCCGGTGTAGCCGGGGGAGTCCGGGGCGAGGCTGCGCGGTCCGAGCGGGGTGAACAGCGCCTCGGTGATCCGTCGTAGCGTGGCCTCGTCCGGCTCCAGCGGGGCGTGCGGAAGGGACCAGGCGAGCAGCTGGTTGGGACGCAGCAGGTCGTCGTCGTGGTGCGCGGCCCCGCCGAGCGGGTACGCGGGCGCCGGGGCGTCGACCACGTCGTGCAGCCAGCCGGCCGGGGCGGGGAACCGCTCCCGGAATGCGGTGGTGGCCCGGTGGTGCAGGGCGTGCAGCCCGGCGGCGTCGCGTCCGGCCAGCTCGGTCAGCTCGGCGAGCCCGGCCAGCCCGTTGATCCACAGCGCGTTGACCTCGACCGGCTTGCCGGTACGCGGGGTCACCGGCACCCCGTACACCCGGGCGTCCATCCAGGTGAGCGCCACGTCCGGCGGGCCGCCCTGGGCCAGCAGCCCGTCGGCCGGGTCGACGCCGATGCCGTACCGGGTGCCCGCCACGTGCGCCTCGACCACGCCGTGCAGCGCGGGCAGCAGCTCGTCGCCCAGGTCGGTGTCGCCGGTGACTGTGACGTGCCGGTGCACCGCGTGCAGGAACCACAGCGTCGCGTCGACGGTGTTGTACTCGACCCGGCCGGTGTCGGCCGTGTTCGCCAGCATGCCCTCGTTCAGCGTGGCCGCGTACGCCCGCAGCAGGTCCCGGCCCTCGTCGGCCCGGTTCGTGCACAGGAACAGGCCCTCGTAGGAGATCATCGTGTCCCGCGACCAGGCCCCGAACCAGGGGTAGCCGGCGACCACGTCGGGGCCGGTGGCGGTGCGCACCACGAACGCGTCGGCGGCCAGCGCGAGCGTCGCCTCGACCGCGTCGCCGGGGTCCGCCGCCGCGACCACCGCACGGCTGCGCCGCCGGGCCGCCTCGACCACCGCGGTCGCCGGTGGCGGCTCCTCGGCCAGCTCGTCCGCCCATGCCAGCACCGACACGGTCGCGCCCGGCTCGTCGAGCGCGCCGGTGAACCGGCCCGCGTACCAGAGGTCCTCGTCCGGGTGCAGGCCGCGCTCGGCCTCCGTCCGGTGGCGCACCCCGTGCCACCACTGCCCCTCCGGGGTCCAGTCCGGCCCGGCCAGGCGGTACGCGCCGTCGATCACCGCGCCGCCGGCCGCCGGTTCCAGCCGGGGCGCCGGGCCGTCGGCGCGCCGCTCGCCGTGCGCGTCGCGCCACGTGCAGGCCGCGGCCAGGTCCAGCCGCACCGGGCCGCCGGAGATCAGCCGGTGCACCACCGCCACGCAGGAACGGCCGTACGTCATGGCGATCTCCCGCTCGATCACCACGTCGCCGATGCGCCAGCGCCAGCGGGGCACCCCGTCGGCCAGGTCGAAGCGCTCCAGCAGCTCGAAGCCGCGCGGGTCGACCACGCCGGAGGACCACTCGTGCGCGCCGAGGCGGACCTGCCGCCCCGACGGCAGTGTGACCGCCGGGTCGAGGCTCACGAGTCCCACCTTGCGGGACGCCGGCGTGTCCCCGGCCACCACGAGCAGCCCGTGATACCGGCGGGTACGCAGTCCGGCGACGGTGCCCATGGCGTACCCGCCGCGCCCGTCCGTGACCAGCCATTCCCGCGCGGCGGCGGCGGACAGCTCGCCGCAGACCCGCGGCCCGAAACGGATGTCGATCAACTTTCCTCCACCGGCAGCGAGGTGTGACATGCCACGGCGACAATGGCCGCTGTGGAGATGTACCCCGGCGGCGTCGAAGATGTGCCAGTGATCACCGACCGGTCGACCTCCGCGTCCCCCGACCCCGAGCGGCACCGGCTCGCCCAGGCCGACGCCGGGGAGCAGGACTGGCGCGCATGGGGCCCCTATCTGTCCGAGCGGGCGTGGGGGACGGTTCGGGAGGACTACAGCGAACACGGCACGGCGTGGGACTACTTCCCCCACGACCACGCGCGGTCCCGAGCGTACCGGTGGAACGAGGACGGCATGGCGGGCGTCTGCGACGACCGGCAGACGTTCTGCTTCGCGCTCGCGCTGTGGAACGGGCGCGACCCGATCCTCAAGGAGCGGATGTTCGGCCTCGGCGGCGACGGCGGCAACCACGGGGAGGACGTCAAGGAGTACTGGTGGTACCTCGACAGCACGCCGACGCACTCCTTCATGCGCTGGCGCTACCACTACCCGCAGGCCGCCTTCCCGTACGACGAGCTGGTCGCGGTGAACGCGCTGCGCGGCCGGGACGACACCGAGTACGAGCTGGTGGACACCGGCATCTTCGACGACGACAGGTACTGGGCGGTGACTGTCGACTACGCCAAGGCGTCGCCGACGGACATGTGCGTGCTGGTCACAGTGGCGAACCGGGGCGACGAGGACGCGACGCTGCATGTGCTGCCGACGCTGTGGTTCCGCAACACCTGGGCGTGGGGCCTGCCGGGCACCGACCGGATGCCGAAGCTGACCGGCGAGGAGGCCGGGGAGCGGGGCGGCGCCCGGCTCGTCGGTGACCACTGGGTGCTCGGCCAGATCCTGCTGGAGGGCGACGGCGACCCGGTGCCGCTGCTGTGCGACAACGAGACCAACGCCGAGCGGCTGTGGGGGCTGCCCGGGCGGTCGGCGTACCCGAAGGACGGCATCAACGACCACGTCGTGGCCGGCGCGGCCACCGTCAACCCGGACCGCACCGGCACCAAGGGCGCGCTGCACTACGTGCTGGACGTACCGGCGGGCGAGCAGCGGCAGATCCGGCTGCGGCTGACCCGTACCGCGCCGCCGCCGGCCGCCGCGCCACCCGCCCCGGCCGACCTGGGCGACGGGTTCGACACCGTGCTCTGGGCGCGCCGGGCCGAGGCGAACCGGTTCTTCGACAGCGTCATCCCGGCCGCCGCCACCGCCGACGAGGCCCTGGTCGCGCGCCAGGCCATCGCCGGGCTCATGTGGGGCAAGCAGTTCTACCACTTCGACGTCGAACGCTGGCTCGCCGGCGACCCCGGCTCCGCGCCCCCGCCGTCCGGCCGCCGGCACGGGCGCAACAGCGCCTGGTGGCACATGAACAGCTTCGACGTGATCTCCATGCCGGACCCGTGGGAGTACCCCTGGTACGCGGCCTGGGACCTGGCCTTCCACTGCGTCACCATCGCCCGGGTCGACCCGGGCTTCGCCAAGGAGCAGATCCTCCTGCTGCTGCGCGAGTGGTACCTGCACCCCAACGGGCAGATCCCGGCGTACGAGTGGGCGTTCGGGGACGTGAACCCGCCGGTGCACGCCTGGGCGGCGCTGAAGGTCTTCGAGATCGACGGCTCCCGGGATCACGAGTTCCTCGCCCGGGTGATGCACAAGCTGCTGCTCAACTTCACCTGGTGGGTCAACCGCAAGGACACCGGCGGCAACAACGTCTTCGAGGGCGGCTTCCTCGGGCTGGACAACGTCGGCCCGTTCGACCGCTCGGCCGCGCTGCCGGTCGCCGGGGTGCTGGAGCAGTCCGACGGCACCGGCTGGATGGCCATGTACGCGCTCAACCTGCTCGACATGGCGATCGTGCTGGCCGAGCACGATCGTGCGTACGTGGACACCGCCACCAAGTTCTTCGAGCACTTCGCGTACATCGCCGCCGCCGCGTACCACCAGGGGCTCTGGGACGCCGAGGACGCGTTCTTCTACGACGTGCTGCGCCTGGCCGACGGGACGAAGGTGCCGCTGAAGGTGCGCTCGGTGGTCGGGCTGCTGCCGCTCGCAGCCGTCACCCGGCTCACCGCCCGGACCATGCGCCGCCTGCCCGAGCTGGGCGCCCGGCTGCGCTGGTTCCTCACCAACCGCCCCGAGTACGCCGAGGTGATCGGCGCCCGCCGGATCGGGCCCGACGGCCGCCAGCAGCGGCTGCTGTCGATGGTCGCCCCGGACCAGGTGGTACGGCTGCTGGCCCGGATGCTCGACACCGACGAGTTCCTCTCCGAGTACGGGCTGCGCACGCTGTCCCGGGCCCACCTGGACAAGCCGTTCACCGTCACGCTCGGCGGGCAGGAGTTCAGCGTCGGCTACGAGCCGGCCGAGTCGACCAGCGGCCTGTTCGGCGGCAACTCCAACTGGCGCGGCCCGATCTGGATGCCGACGAACTTCCTGCTGATCAGCGCGCTGCGCGACTACGCCGCGTTCTTCGGCGACGACCTCCAGGTCGAGTACCCGACCCGGTCCGGCGTGAAGCGCACGCTCGACGAGATCGCCGACGACCTGTCCGCGCGGCTGATCTCGCTGTTCACCCGCGACGGCTGGGGACGGCGGCCGATCTACGGCGCCGCCCAGCTGTTCCAGACCCACCCGGACTGGCGCGACCTGATCTGCTTCCCGGAGTACTTCCACGGCGACAACGGCGCCGGCCTCGGCGCCTGGCACCAGACCGGGTGGACCGCGCTGGTCGCCGACCTGATCCTCACCTTGCGCCGCTGACGCGCGGGGCGCGACGGGAAGCCCCGCCGCGCCCCGCACGCTCACGGCAGCGGCAGGAACGCCAGCCGGGCGTGGTACTCGCCGGCCACCGTCACCGTGTCGCTGCCGACCCACAGACCCCGGTCGGTGGCGTACAGCTCGCCGGTGCCCACCCCGCGGTCCTTGGTCGGGTTCCAGGGCAGCGCCTTGCCCGTGGTCGGGTGGATCGCCCCGATGCCCGGCCGGGACACCGCGCCCGGACCGGCCGAGTTGCGGCCCTGCGGGTTGTCCAGCCAGCGCTGGTGGCCGCCGACGTAGACCGCCGCGCCGGTCACCGCCACCGACAGCAGCGTGTCGCCGCCGGTGTAGTTGGCCCAGGTGGGCTGCTTGCCGCCGGTGGCCGTACCGAACTCGAAGCGCGCCGCGGCGTCGCAGAGCGTGCCCGGGAACGCCGCGCCGGTGGTGACCACCGCGAACCAGGTGCCGTCCGGGGAGATGTCCACCCCGCGCAGGTACGACGGCATCGACCGCGCGCACTGCGGCTGGTAGCGGTCGGTGGCCCAGCCGGAGAGCGTGGCGCCCGCGGCGGACAGGTTCGCCACCGCGAGCTGGTGCCGGGCCACGCCCGCCACCGTGCTGAAGTTGCCGGCGAACACCAGCCGGGTGCCGTCGGCGGAGACGTCCAGCGCCTCGACCTTCACCGGCGCGGTGGCGCCGGAGGTGGTCTTGCGCGGCCCGGCCAGGTTCAGGTTGACCGACGCGTCGGCCGCCCCCGTGGTGGCGTTCACCGCCGCCAGGGCACGCCGGGTCACCCCGCCGACGGTCTGGAACGCGCCGCCGACGATCAGCCGGTTGCCGACCAGGCGTACGTCGTTCACCTGGTTGTTCAGCGCCGGCGTGGTGAAACCGGCGACCCGGGCGCCGGTGGCCGCGTCGATCCGGGCCAGCCGGGACGCCGCCGTGCCGTTGACAGTGGTGAACGCGCCGCCGATGTAGAGCGAGCGGCCGTCCGGCGCGGCGGCGAGCGCCTTGACCGCGCCGTTGACCTGCGGCCGGAACGTGGTGTCGATCCGGCCGGTGGTCGCGTCCAGCGCCACCAGCCGGGGCATCGCCAGCTGGGCCGACTGGCCGGCGTTGCGCACCTTGGTGAACGTGCCTGCCACGTACACGCGGTTGCCGATCTGGAGGATGCGGTGGACGGTGCCGTCCAGCGCGTGCGGCGTCCAGTCGACCGGGTTGGTGCCGACCACTGTGGTGTGTGAGGCGTTGACGGCCAGCGCCGGGGATCCCGGCAGCGCCGCGCCCGCGACGGCGAGCGTCGCGGCCACCGCGACGGCGGCGCGCCGCCGGCGCCGTCGTCCAGGTGGATGATCGGGTGAGATCGTCATGGCCGAAGCATGCCGTCGGACCAGGGATTCCGCAGTCGGGTAGCCGCCGGTAACGGGCCGCCGACCGGATAATCCGCGTGGCCCGTCCGGCGGTCGGACAGTACGGTGTGCGAGGTCCGCGAGGGGGAGGGGGACGCGATGCCGTCGCGCCGGGACGCCGCCGTGCTGGTCTTCGACGCCGACGACACGCTCTGGGAGAACAACGTCCTGTTCGAGCGCGTCATCGACGACTTCCTCACCTGGCTCGACCACCCCACGCTGGACCGGGCCCGGATCCGCGCGGTGCTCGACGACATCGAGCGCGCGAACGCCGTTGCGCACGGCTACGGCAGCAAGGTCTTCCTGCGCAGCCTCGGCGAGTGCCTGGAGAAGCTGCGCGAGCGTCCGGCCACCGCGCGGGAGCGCACCGAGATCGAGCAGCTCGCCGCGGCGCTGGTCGGGCACCAGGTGGAGCTGATGCCGGGCGTGGCCGAGACGCTCGACGACCTGGCCGGGCGGCACGAGCTGCTGCTGCTGACCAAGGGCGAGCGCGAGGAGCAGCAGCGCAAGCTGGACGCGTGCGGGCTGCTGCACCACTTCCGCGCCGCGCACATCGTGCCGGAGAAGGACGCGGACACCTACCGCTGGCTGGCCCGCGAGCACGCCTTCGACCCGGCCGCCGCCTGGATGATCGGCAACTCGCCGCGCTCGGACATCCTGCCCGCGCGGGCGGCCGGGATGAACGCGGTCTTCATCCCGAACGAGAACACGTGGGTCCTGGAGCACGACGAGCTGGACCCGTCCGACCAGCGGGTGATCCGGCTGGCCGCGTTCCCCGACCTGGTCCACCACTTCTGACCGGGCCGGTAACGTCCGGGACGTGCCGCTGACCTTCCCGTCGCACCTGGCGCCGGTGCTGCCGCTGAAGCTGTGGCGGCCGGGCTGGTTCGACGGGGTGGCGCTGTGCACCGGCGCGGTGGCGCCGGACGTCGCGTACCTGTTCACCGGCACGGCGCCGGCCCAGAACCTGCGCACGCACACGCTCGGCGGCCTGCTCTGGTGGTGCCTGCCGGTCGCTCTCGTGTACGCCTGGGTGGTGCGCCGCGTGATCGCCGGCATCGCGGTGCACCTGCCCGGGCAGCGGTTGTTCGGCTGGCCCTGGTACGCGAGCCTGGCCCGGGTACGCCACCCCTGGCAGGTCACCGTCTGCTCGGTGCTCATCGGCGCGTTCAGCCACGTGGCGTGGGACCGGGTCAGCGACAGCGAGCGGCTGCCCCGGCTGCTCGGCGTCACCGACTTCCACGCCGTGACCGGCGTGTACTGGTACCGGTTCGTGGACGTGGTGGCCGGTCTCGCCGGTGCACTGCTGGTGGTCGTCCTGGCCGTCTCCGAGGCCCGCTGCGGCGTGCGGACCGGTGGCGTACGCGAACCCGTGCCGGAGGCGAACCCGTTGGTGTTCTGGCGGGTGGCGCTGGCGGTCACCGGGCTCGGCGCGCTGCTGATGCCCGCGCTGCCGGCGGCCGGCGTCCCCGCCCCGGCGGGCGTCCGGGCGCTGCACGTGGCCGCGCTGGCGCTCGTCGCCGGGGCCGTCGCGGCCCGGACCGTCCCGCCGCGACCGGCCGGGCGCAGTCCGCGTCTCGAAGTCGAACAGCGCGAAACCGGCTGACCCCGTTACGCCGACATGCCGCAATTCGGCATAGACATCAATCACAAGCGCGGTCGCCGGTCATCGCTTGTCCGGCCTGCGCGGACGCGCCTAACCTGAGCCGGCGCCCACGTCTCGTCGGGGTGAGACGGGGGCGCACCGGAGTCCGGTGGTAAGAGCACCGTGGAGCTGAGTGCGGGCATACCGGCTCGCCGTGCGGAGCCCGGCGGAAGGCGTCGTGCCACGCCTGCCGCGTTCCCGCGGCGCAGACCGCTACCGAACCGGACGGCCGGGGTCAGGACCGGGGAGTTGCGGACCCGGTCCTGACCCGTCCGGCACCCCTCACCGCCGCCCGGATTGCCGGTGGGACACCTCTGGTGCGCGGGCCGGTCACGGAGCGACACTGAGTCATGACACCTCAGCGCGTACCGCTGCTCGCCGGCCTGGTCGTGCTGTTCGCGGCGGCCTGCACGGCGACCGGCCACGACGGCGCGTCCCCGGCGCCCACCCCGACGGTCGCGGCGGCGTCCGCGCCGGCCGGGACCGATGCGCCGGAAGCCACGCCCACCCCGCCCGTGCCGACCGAGGCGGCGTCGACCGCCGGATCCTGGCGCGTCACCTGGGGCTGGGCGGTGCCCGGCGGCCCCGCCCGGGTGAATCATCGGGTACGGGTGCCGGTCACCCCGCCGCCCGGGGAACCGCTGCCCGTCCTGGTGGCGGTCGACGTCGGCGACCACCCGGCGGAGGGGTTCAGCCGGATCACGTTCGCCTTCCGCGGACCCACACCGTCCTACGAGGTCGCCTACGTGCCGCAGGTGGTGACCGAGGGGCGTGGAGCACCGGTCGCGCTGCCCGGCACGGCGTACCTGTCGGTGCGTTTCGAGCCGGCCCAGGCGCACGACGCCCGCGGCGGCGGTACGGCGGACCTGCCACCGGCGGCCATCCGCTTCCCGACGCTGCGCGGATGGGCCGTGGCCGGCGACTTCGAGGGGCACCTCAGCTTCGGGCTCGGCCTGCGACCGCCCGAGGGCGGCCGGCTGCCGGTGCGGCTGGGGGAGGGTGACCGCCCGGACGGCACGCACGTCGTCTCGGTCGACGTGCGGCGGAGCTGACGCGGCCCGCACCGGCGGGACCGGTGCGGGCCGACGGGTCAGCGGTCGATGATGTTGTTGTTCTCGTCGATGCCGTGGGTACGCCAGTAGACGTCCCACTCGTCGTCGACGTGCTTCGGCACCTTGCCCTCCGGGTAGCGCACGTACGGCGGCGTCGGTTCCTCACCGTCCGGCACGCAGGAACTGCCGCCCTGCGGGCCGACCGCGATCACCGGGTACTCGTCGCTGCCGCAGATGCTCTGCCGCAGGGAACAACCGGTGGTCGCCATCAGCCCGGCCAGCCCGAGGACGGCAAGAACGACCATGATTCGAGTTCGCACGGGGAGAATTGTCGTCGCCGCGGACGGCCCCGCCATCGGTACGGGTACTCAATTCTCGTGACGTCGGTGACTCAGGTCAGCTCGCCCCGCACGATCGCCACCGCCACCCGGCAGAACTCGTCCATGTCCGGCTGGAAGCCGGCCGCGATGTCCGGGTGCAGGCCGGAGCGGGTCTCGTCGAGCAACCGACGGCAGACGTCCTCCACCGGCTCGCCCGCGTAGCCGGCCCGGACCCGGTCGGCGGCCGCCTGGAGGGCCGAGGTCAGCTGATCCTCAAGCGGGCCGCGCAGCTTCTGCTGCACAGGGTCGAGCCCGCTCGGATCGAGCGTGACGTGTGGCTCCGACATCGGCACTCCCTTCCTCGGCGTCCGCGGTACCCCACCGCGGACGTCGGTCAAACCATCGTCGGTACGGCCGACACCCGGACCCGATACGAGAAATCCTCCGCCGGCTCCTCGACGTACGACAGCCGGCGGATCTGCCGGTCGTCGGACCAGAGCGCGACGTCGACCAGCACCCCGAGGTGGGCGAGACCGATGCTGGAGACCCGCTTCTTGTCCTGGAGCACCGCGCACACGCCGCCCAGCAGCGTGCTGGCGTCGGAGGTACGGTGCCCGGGCGGACAGCGCAGGGTCAGGTCCACCTCGACCGGCCCGGTCAGCGGGGTCCACCCGGTGCGCTGGGCCGCCGTGCAGGCGGCCTGAAGCAGGGTGCGGACCCTCGTCGCCTGCCGGTGCCCGGCGGCGAAGATGGACAGGGCCTCGGTCTTGACCGGGGGCAGGCCGCTCACCTCGAACGTCAGGGCGAGAGCGCGGGTGTCCTGCACGACGGCACCTCCTCGGGGGAATCCTGCCCAACCGGGGAACGCGCGCACGGCACTTCCCGTCAGAACCAACCGATCGGGCGGGCGATGGGGGACGGCCGGAGGCGCATCGGCGTCGACGGCGACGCGCCGGCTACGGAGCCAGCCCCACGCTAGTGCAGGCCGCTGACGCTGGGTAGCCTCGCCGTTTCACTACGTGGGACGACGTGTCGATCGCCCCGGCCCGGTTCGTGCCGTCGCCGTCACATGTCCGTGATGTTTCGCTCCGTCGCAGGTCGGGCACGTTCAGCCGCACGACACGCCCGGGGCGTCGGGCGATCGGGCCGATGCCCCGGTCGTCTCGCCGTGCACCGGGGCGCGGCTCACTCCCCGGATCTTCGCCGAAGAGAGGGGGAGGGTGATGACGACAGTCCCCGACACGGCCGCACGGCGGCCGGCCGGACGCGCGGCGGCAGCGGCCGCCGCGCTCGCGTTGGTGGCCCCGCTGGCCGCCTGCGGATCCGGCGGCGACGGCGGCGTCCCCACGATCAACCTGTACTACCCGCCGGAGCAGAACCTGCAGAAGGTCGTCGACACCTGCAACACGCAGGCCCAGGGGCGGTACCGGATCGACTACCGGGTGCTGCCGCGCGAGGCCGACGAGCAGCGGGTGCAGATGGTGCGGCGGCTCGCCGCGCAGGACAACGGGATGGACGTGCTCGGCCTGGACGTCACGTGGACCCAGGAGTTCGCCAGCGCGAAGTGGATCCGGGAGTGGACCGGCCAGGACAAGGCCGAGGTCGAGCAGGGCACGCTGGGCGGCCCGCTGGACACCGCCCGGTACGAGGACAAGCTCTACGCCGCGCCCAAGAACACCAACGTGCAGCTGCTGTGGTACCGGTCCGACCTGGTGTCGCAGCCGCCGAAGACCTGGGACGAGATGATCTCGACCGCCCAGCAGCTCAAGGAGCAGGGCAAGCCGTACCAGGTGCTGACCATGGGCGCCCAGTACGAGGGCCTGGTGGTGCTCTACAACACGCTCGCCGAGAGCGCCGGCGGCAAGATCCTCAGTGACGACGGCAAGAAGGCGGAGATGGACGCCGGCGCGGTACGCGCGCTCGACCAGCTCAAGAAGTTCGCCACGTCGGGCGTGACCTCGCCGTCGTTCAGCAACGCGCTGGAGGACCCGGTGCGGCTGGAGTTCCAGTCCGGCAAGGGCGCGTTCCAGGTGAACTGGCCGTTCGTCTATCCGGCGCTCCAGGAGGCCAACCCCGAGCTGGCGAAGAACGTGAAGTGGGCCCGGGTGCCGGGCGTCGACCCGGGCACCCCCAGCAAGGTCACCATCGGCGGGGTCAACCTGGCGGTCAGCACCTACTCGAAGCACCCGGAGGAGTCGTTCGAGGCGGCCCGCTGCCTGCGTAACGCCGAGAACCAGAAGTTCTCCGCCGTCAACGACGGCGTGCCGCCCACCATCGAGGCCGTCTACGACGACCCGGAGATGACCGAGGCGTACCCGATGAAGGAGACCATCCTGGAGGAGCTGAAGGAGCCGGCGGTGCGGCCGCTGACCCCGGCGTACCAGAGCATCTCCACGGTGATGTCGGCGATCCTGTCGCCGCCGTCGGCGATCCGGCCCGAGCAGACCGCTGACGAGCTGCGCAAGGCGATCTCCGACGCGCTGGAGTCCAAGGGGGTTCTGCCATGAGCGTGAACGCCACCCCGGCCGGCGCGCAGGCCGCCGCCGAGGCCGAGGCCGAGCAGCCCGGCGGCCGGCACGCCGCCGTACCGGAGCAGCGGTCCCGGCGCGGCTCCCGCGCCCCGCTGAGTGACAACAAGCGCGCCGAGCGGCGCCTCGGCCTGCTGCTGTGCGCGCCGGCCGCGCTGGTCATGGTGCTGGTCACCGCGTACCCGATCCTGTACTCGGTCTGGCTGTCGCTGCAGCGTTTCGACCTGCGCTTCCCCGACGAGCGGGAGTTCGTCGGCCTGGAGAACTACGTCACCGTGCTGACGAACGACTTCTGGTGGACCGCGTTCGGGGTGACCGCGCTGATCACGGTGGTCACCGTCGCGGTCGAGCTGGTGCTCGGCATGGGCCTGGCGCTGATCATGCACCGGACGCTCGTCGGCCGCGGCATCGTCCGCACCGCGGCGCTGATCCCGTACGGCATCGTCACGGTGGTCGCGGCCTTCTCCTGGCGGTACGCCTGGACGCCCGGCACCGGCTACCTGGCGAACCTGTTCGACGGCAGCGCCCCGCTGACCGAGCGGGCCAGCTCGCTGGCGATCATCATGCTGGCGGAGATCTGGAAGACCACCCCGTTCATGGCGCTGCTGCTGATGGCCGGGCTGGCGCTGGTGCCGGAGGACCTGCTCAAGGCGGCCTCCACCGACGGCGCGACGGCGTGGCAGCGGTTCACCAAGGTGATGCTGCCGGTGATGAAGCCGGCCATCCTGGTCGCGCTGCTGTTCCGCACGCTCGACGCGTTCCGCGTCTTCGACAACATCTTCGTGCTCACCAACGGCGGCAACGAGACGTCGTCGGTGTCGATGCTCGCCTACAACAACCTGATCCGGGGCCTGAACCTCGGCATCGGCTCCACGATGTCGGTGCTGATCTTCATCACCGTGGCGATCATCGCCTTCGTGTTCGTGAAGCTGTTCGGCACCGCTGCCCCGGGCAGCGACGATGGGGAGAGGCGCTGACATGGCAGTGGAAACCACCACGCGGGCGAAGCTGCGCTGGGGCCTGCTGGACGTCGTGGTCGTCGTCTTCGCGCTGGTCCCCGTGCTCTGGATCGCCTCGCTGTCGTTCAAGACCCCGGCCACGCTCACCGACGGCAAGTTCTGGCCGCGGGAGTGGACGCTCGACAACTACCGGACCATCTTCGACACCGACCAGTTCGTCCGGGCCCTGGTCAACTCCATCGGCATCGCGCTGATCGCCACCGCGATCGCCGTGGTGCTCGGGACGATGGCCGCGTACGCGATCTCCCGGCTCGACTTCCCCGGCAAGAAGCTGCTGGTCGGAGTCTCGCTGCTGATCGCGATGTTCCCGCAGGTGTCGCTGGTGTCGCCGCTGTTCGAGATCGAGCGGCAGCTCGGGTTGTTCGACACCTGGCCCGGACTGATCCTGCCGTACATCACGTTCGCGCTGCCGCTGGCGATCTACACGCTGTCGGCGTTCTTCAAGCAGATCCCGTGGGACCTGGAGAAGGCGGCGAAGATGGACGGCGCCACCCAGGGACAGGCGTTCCGGCGGGTGATCGCCCCGCTGGCCGCGCCCGGCGTGTTCACCACGGCCATCCTGGTCTTCATCTTCTGCTGGAACGACTTCCTGTTCGCGATCACGCTCACCTCGACCGAGCGGTCCCGCACGGTTCCGGTGGCGCTGCAGTTCTTCACCGGCGAGTCGCAGTTCGAGGACCCCACCGGGGCGATCTGCGCCGCCGCCGTGGTGATCACCGTGCCGATCATCCTGTTCGTGCTCTTCTTCCAGCGCCGCATCGTCTCCGGTCTGACCTCCGGCGCAGTCAAGGGATAGGTGGTAGCAATGGCCGACATCGTGCTGGACAAGGTGAGCAAGCGGTTCCCGGACGGGACCACCGCCGTACAGGACGTCGACCTGGAGATCGCCGACGGCGAGTTCGTGATCCTGGTCGGCCCGTCCGGCTGCGGGAAGTCCACCACGCTCAACATGATCGCCGGGCTGGAGGACATCAGCTCCGGTGAGCTGCGCATCGGCGGCGAGCGGGTCAACGACAAGGCGCCCCGGGACCGCGACATCGCGATGGTCTTCCAGTCGTACGCGCTCTACCCGAACATGACCGTGCGGGAGAACATGGCGTTCCCGCTGCGGCTGGCGAAGATGGACAAGGAGACCATCAACCAAAAGGTCGACGAGGCGGCGAAGGTGCTGGAGCTGACCGCGCTGCTGGACCGCAGGCCGGCCAACCTGTCCGGCGGCCAGCGGCAGCGGGTGGCGATGGGACGGGCGATCGTCCGGCAGCCCAAGGCGTTCCTGATGGACGAGCCGCTGTCGAACCTGGACGCCAAGCTGCGGGTGCAGATGCGCACCGTGGTGTCGCGGCTCCAGAAGCAGCTCGGCACCACCACCGTCTACGTCACGCACGACCAGACCGAGGCGATGACGCTCGGCGACCGGGTGGTCATCATGCGGGGCGGGGCGGTGCAGCAGGTCGGGCCGCCGCAGGAGCTGTACGACCACCCGCGCAACCTCTTCGTCGCCGGGTTCATCGGCTCGCCCTCGATGAACTTCGTGCACGCCGTCGTGGAGGACGGCCGGCTGCGGACCGCGCTCGGTGACGTGCCGGTCGGCGACCGGATCCGCCGCGAGCTGGAAGGCGGCGACGCGCCCCGGGAGCTGATCCTGGGCATCCGCCCGGAGCACTTCGAGGACGCGGCGCTGATCGACGACGAGACCCGCCGCCGGGGCATGGAGTTCGAGGCGCCGGTGGACATCGTCGAGTCGATGGGCTCGGACAAGTACGTCTACTTCACCGTCGAGGGGGAGCGGGCCACCGCCGCCGAGCTGGAGGAGCTGGCCGCTGACACGGGTGCGGCGGACTTCGCCGGCGCCGGGTCGAACCTGGTCACCCGGCTGTCGGCGGAGTCGCCGGTACGCGAGGGCGAGTCGCGCCGGGTCTGGTTCAACCTGGAGAAGATCCACCTGTTCGACCCGGGCAGCGGGCGCAACCTGACGCTGCACGAGGGCCGCTCCGCCGGCGCGCTGGCCGACTGATCCGCCCCCGTCCCTCATCGGGCTGAGTGGAACGCCATGGGTGCTTCGGCACCGCTTTGACACCCATGGCGTTCCGCTCAGCGTGGGCGCGTCGCGGTTGGCGCGTGCCCGGTCCGCGGGGGCGTGGTCACCAGGAGTGGTGCAGCTCCAGGCTGAGGAAGCGGGCGTAAGCGGTGAGCGCGGCGTCCACCCGGGCGCGCAGCGCGGCGTCGAACGGCACGAGCTGCTGCACCTTCACCGTCACCGCCCTCGCGCCGAGCGTCCGCGTCCAGGTGCCGACCACGCGCCCGCCGCGCACCACAGTCGACCGGAACACCCCGTTGTTGCCCGGGACCACGGCGGCGGCGTGCGCCGGGTCGAGCATCAGCGAGCGGTCCTTGAAGCCGAGCAGGTATTCGTCGAAGCCGGGCAGCGTGTGCAGGTCGTCGACCGGCGCGCGGGGCGCGTCGAGCAGCGCGGTGTCGACCACTGCCGGCTCGCCGTCGACCTCGACCGGGGCGAGCAGGTCACCGGCCAGCGTGATCGCCCGGGTCGCGTCGGTGACGGTCAGGCCGGTCCAGCGGGCCAGCTCGTGCCGGCTCACCGGGCCGTGGCCGCGTACGAAGCGGTGCGCCAGCAACGCCAGCGCCTCGTCCCGCTCCGGGCGGTGCGGCTCGGGCGCCCACTCGTCGAGCAGCGCGAACGTCTGCTCGGTGCCGACGTGCGGGGCGATGCAGGTGACGCCGCGCAGGCTGGTGAACAAGAGCAGGTGGTAGCCGCGCTGATCGCCCGTGTCCAGCCCGGCGGCGCGCAACGCGGCAACGCATCGGGCGCGGGTGAGCCGGCCGCCCCCGGTCAGCGCCGCGCCCAGCACGTCACAGGCCCGCTCGCCGTCGGCGACGGTCAGCCCGAGCTGCCGCCACCGACCGGCGATGCCCACAAGCGTCCGCGCCCCGGTCAGCTCCAGCATCCACCGCGCGTCGCGCGCCGGGACCAGGTGCACGGTGCCGCGCATCGGCCAGGTACGCAGCGCCTCGCGCCGCTCCAGCGCCGCGCGGACGTCGTCCTGGGTGGCGCCGGGAAGGCGTACGCCGAGCGACCACAGCCCGCTCGCCGCGTCCTGCGCCTGCATGGCGCCGAACCACTCGACCACGTCGGCGACGCCCTGCGGGCGGGTGGTGGGGTGCGGGCGCAACAGCAGGCCGGTCATGCGCAGCGCGAGCGCCTCGGCGCGGTTGAGGCGTACGGTCACGGGCGTCAGCGTAGGCCCGGGGTACGACAACGCCCCTGATCGCGCTGCGCCGGCGGCGCTGCCGACACCAGCGCGATCCCCCGTTCAGGTTCCCGGCGCGGGGGCGGCCGCTGCGGCCGGCGCCGGTTCGACCAGCATCCCGTGTGAGCTGGGCCGGTACAGCGGTTGCCGGCGGAACTTGCGCAAATCTTGAGCCGGCTCAGTCCAGGCGCCGGTACATGACCAGCAGATCGACGTACCCCCGGGTGGGGTGCCGGAAGCCCTCCGGCACCCGGCCGATCACCTCGAAGCCCAGCGACCGCCACAGCTCGACGGCCCGTGTGTTCGTGGCCACCACGGCGTTGAACTGCATGGCGCGGTAGCCGTCGGCCCGGGCCGCGTCGAGCACGTACGCCGCCAGCGCCCGGCCGACGCCGCGCCCGGCGGCGGCCGGGGCGACCATGAACGAGGCGTTCGCCACGTGGTCGCCGGGACCGCCCTGGTTGGGCGCCAGCTTGGCCGAGCCGAGCACCGCGCCGTCCGGCGCCACCGCGACCACCGTCCGCGCCGGCGGGGCCGGCATCCAGAGCCTGCGGGCCTGCTGCTTTGTGACGTCCCGGGGCCAGGTGTACGTCTCGCCGGCCGCCACGATCGCACGCAGGAACGGCCAGATCAGCGGCCAGTCGGCCGGCGTGGCGGTGCGGATCTCCACCCGGAGAGCATGCCACGCCCGGAGTTTGACGGAACAAGTAACGGGTAGTCGCCGGAGCTGACCCGAAACGAGGAGGGAACGTCTGATGGATGGCCAGGTCAAGGTCGCGGTGATCTATTACAGCGCGACCGGCATCACCTACCAGATGGCGCAGGCGGCGGTCGAGGCGGCGGGCGAGGCCGGCGCCGAGGTGCGTCTGCGCAAGGTACGTGAGCTGGCGCCCGACGAGGCGATCCGCTCCAACTCCGGCTGGCAGGCGCACCGGCTGGAGACCCAGGACGTGATGGAGGCGCAGCCGGACGACCTGTCCTGGGCCGACGTGGTCATCATGGGTTCGCCGACCCGGTACGGCATGATCGCCGCCCAGCTCAAGCAGTTCATCGACACCACCGGCCCGCTCTGGGCAGCGGGCGCGCTCGCCGACAAGGTCTACAGCGGGTTCACCTCGACCGCGACGTTGCACGGCGGCCAGGAGGCGACGCTGCTGTCGCTGTACACGGTCTTCTACCACTGGGGCGGCATCGTGGTGACCCCCGGCTACACCGACCCGAGCCAGTTCGTCGCCGGCAACCCGTACGGCGCCTCGCACACCAGCAACAACGGTGAGGTCGCACCGGACCACGTGGCACTGGCGGCCACCGCGCTCACCGCCAAGCGGGCCGTGCTGATGGGCGCCGCGCTGAAGCGGGGCATGGCCGGCTGACCCGACTGGCGACCGGTGGCCGGACGGGGGCTCTCGAACCCGTCCGGACCACCGGTCGCCAGAGCCCTACCCGCGATCGGCCGCTCCATGCGCGCTCAGCGCCGGCCGGTCGAGCAGATGCCCGAGCAGGTCCGCCAGGACCCTCGTACCGTCCTGGCTCAGCACCGACTCCGGGTGGAACTGCACCCCGGCGAAGCCCGCGCCGCGCAGCGCGTGCACCGCGCCGTCGGCCGGGTCGCGGGACACCTCGACCGGGCCGTACGGGCCGGCGACCCGGTCGGCGTCGGCGCGGGCGGTGAAGCTGGCGTAGAACCCGACCCGGCGGGTCGTCCCGAACACCGGCACGTCCCGCGGCAACCCCTGGTACGGGGCGTCGCGGCGGTGCAGCGGCAGGCCCAGCAGCCCGGCGAGCAACTGGTGGCCCAGGCACACCGCGAGCGTCGGCCGGCCGGACGCGAGCAGCTCGGTCAGCAGCGTCCGCAGCGCCACCATCTTCGGCGCGGTCGCGTCCCGCGGGTCACCCGGCCCGGGGCCGACCACCACCAGGTCGTAGCCGTCCAGCGGGCCCGGGTCCGGCCAGTCCCGGCGGGTCACCGCCAGGCCCAGCGCGCCGAGCTGGTGGGCCAGCATGCCGGTGAACGTGTCCTCGCCGTCGACGATCAGCGCCCGGCGCCCGGCCAGCCCGCGCAGCGCGAGCGCGCCCGGTTCCCGCTGCTCCAGCCAGAACCGGGCCAGCGGGGCGTTGCGGGCGGCCAGCGCGGCGCGTACCTCGGGGTCGTCGGCGTACCGGACGGCCGGTTCGGTGGCCGAGCGCGGCGCGTCCGGGCCGAGACCCAGCGCGGCCAGCACACCGGCGGCCTTCGCGTGCGTCTCGGCCACCTCCCCGGCGGTGGTCGAGTGCCGGACCAGCGTCGCGCCGACCGGCACCCGCAGCGCGCCGGTGGGGGAGATCTCGGCGGTACGGATCAGGATCGGCGCGTCCAGCGTCTGCCGGCCCTGCTCGTCGCGGCCCAGCAGTGCGAGCACCCCGGCGTAGTAGCGCCGGCCGGTGCGCTCGTGCCGGGCGATCACCCGGCAGGCGTTCTCCATCGGGCTGCCGGTGACGGTGGGCGCGAACATGGTCTCCCGCAGCACGTCGCGTACGTCCCGGGAGCAGCGCCCGGCCAGCAGGTACTCGGTGTGCGCCAGGTGCGCCATCTCCTTCAGGTACGGCCCGACCACCTGGCCGCCGTGCTCGGCGACCACGGCCATCATCTTCAGCTCCTCGTCCAGCACCATGTACAGCTCCTCCACCTCCTTCTCGTCGTGCAGGAAGCGCAGCAGCTCAGCCCGGTCGACGGTCTCGCCCCGGTGCCGGAACGTGCCGCTGATCGGGTTCATCTCGACCAGCCCGTCGGCGACGCTGACGTGCCGCTCGGGGCTGGCGCCGACGAGGATGCGGGTGCCGGTGTGCACCAGGAACGTCCAGTACGCGCCCCGTTCGCGCAGCAGCAGCCGGCGCAGCGCGGCCAGGGCCGCCGCAAGCGGGTCGCCCTGCACTGTGGCGCGCATGGTGCGGTGGATGACGAAGTTCGCCCCCTCGCCCCGGCCGATCTCGTCGGCCAGCACCCGTTCCACGATCGCCGCGTACTCGTCGTCGGCGATGTCGAAGCCGGCGTCGCGGGTGCGCACCTCGGCGTCGGGCAGGTCGTCGAGCACTTCGGCCAGCGGTATCCGCCGGTGTGCCTCGACCGCCAGGAACTCCAGCGGCAGCCCGTCGTCGACGCACTCGAAACCGCGTTCGGTGACCTGCCGGAACGGCACCAGGGCCAGCGCGTGCGGACCGGCGCCGTCCTCGGGCAGCGGCAGGTCGGCGAGCCGGCCGGCGGTGCGTACCGGGCCGGTGAACAGGTCGAGGTGGTCGGCGCCCTCGCGGCGGACGAGCGCGAACGGGCCGGGGTCGCGGCCGGCCGCGACGGCGGCGAGCGGGTCGGACGGGCGGGTCATCGGGTCTCCTCGGTGGGCCGGTGGCCGCCGGTGAAGGCGACCCGGGATGCCGGGGAAGACCGGCGGCCGCCTCGTCGGGCGGCCGCGTGGGGAAGCTACGCGCGGGGGTGGGCCGCCGGGTCGGCGGGCCACCAGCAGGACAGGTGCGCGGGCATGACGATCACTGTACGCGATCGGCAGGCGCCGTGGAACCCGATCGCGCGTCACCGGGTACGGATCTTGGCGTGACCGCCGGTCCCGCCGGGTAGGTTGACCGGCGATGGACATTCTCGCTCTGGACCTGGGCACCTCCTCGGTGCGCGGCCTGGTGCTCGACGCGGACGCCGTGCCGCGCCCGGGCGCGCTGGCCCGGCGCCGGGTGCGCCTGGTCACCGGGGACGACGGCAGCGGGACGCTCGACGGCCCGGCCTACCTGGCGTGCCTGGTGGAGTGCCTGGACGAGCTGGCCGCCGGCGGGCACCTGCGGGACGTGGACCTCGTGGCCACCTCCGCGCAGTGGCACTCGGTGCTGCCGGTGGCACCCGACGGCACACCGTCGGGGCCGGTGCTGACCTGGCTGGACACCCGGCCGGAGCCGCTTCCCGGAGCGACCGGGCCGGCCGACCCGGCGGACTTCCACGGGCGTACCGGCACCTGGTGGCACCGCTGCTACTGGTCGGTGCGGCTGCCCTGGCTGCGTGAGCGCGTCGACGGGTCCGCCCGCTTCACGGGGCTCGCCGAGTACGTGCTCGGCACGCTGCTCGACGACGCGCCGATGTCGATCTCGCTGGCCTCCGGCACCGGGCTGCTCGATCTGCGCCGCCTGGACTGGGATCCGGAGGCGTGCGAGCTGGCCGGCGTACGCCCGGATCAGATGCTGCGGCTGGCCCCGGACGGCTGGCACGGCCGGCTGAACGCGGCGTACGCGCGGCGCTGGCCGCAGCTGGCCGGCGCGCGGTGGGCGCCGCCGGTCGGCGACGGCGCGGCCGCCAACGTCGGCTCGGGCTGCGTCGACCCGACCCGCGCGGCGGTGACAGTCGGCACCTCCGCGGCGGTCCGCATGATCCAGGCCGTGCCGGCCGGTGCGGAGCCGCCGCCGCTGCCGGAGCAGCTCTGGCGGTACCGGGTCGACCACAACCACGTGGTGACCGGCGCGGCGTACTCCAGCGGCGGCAACCTGTTCGCCTGGGCGGCGCGCGAGCTGCGGCTGCCGGAGGGCACGGAGCTGGAGGCGGCGCTCGATCGCGTCGCCGGTTCGGTGCGGGCGAACCCCCGCTTCGGCGGCGACCGGCCACCGGGGGTCGCCCCGGCGGGCTCGGGGGAGTTGCGCGGGCTCAGCTTCGGCACCACAGCCGTGGACATCCTGGCCGGGCTGATGAGCGGCCTGTGCCGGCTCGTCGCGGACGACCTGACGCTGCTGGAGGCCGGTATCGGCGAGCCGATGGAGGTGATCCTCGGCGGTGGGGCGCTGACCGCCTCGCCGTGGTGGCGCGGGGCGTTCCTCGACGTGCTCGCGCCCCGCCGGGTGTGCTGGCAACGCAACCCGGAGATCGGCGCCACCGGCGCCGCGCTCGTCGCGCTCGGCCGGCTCACGGAGGCGGACGAGATCGCCGGGATCGGCCGGACGGACGAGGCCGCCTCGCACGCGTGACCGTCCACCCGAGGCGCTGACCGTCCTGGTCATGCCGTCCGGGCGGCCGTTGACACCGACCGACGGCCTGATTGGATGGACTCCGCTCCCCGACGTGGTGGGGCGGGACGAGGAGGCAACCGTGGGCGCAGCTCCCGACCCGGCTCGCGGTGCGGCCCCTGCGCCGCACCGGCGGCGCTCCGGGTTCCGGCTGCGGGACTGGCGGATGGGAACCAAGCTCGCCACGGTGCTGGTGATCCCCTCTCTGGCGTTCCTCGTCCTGGCCGGCATCCAGACCCGGGGGCTGGTCGGGCAGACCACCACGCTGAGCGCCTTCGCCGAGCAGGTCGGCATCGGCCGGCAGATCTCCACCGCCGTCGACCGGCTCCAGCACGAACGGGACCGCACCGCGGGCGAACTGGCCGCGCTGCGCCGTGCCGGCACCGGCGCGGACCGGGACGCCGCGGTCGCCGCGCTCAAGCCGCTCCAGGAGGCCACCGACCGGGCGATGGCCGAGCTGCGCGCCGCCGCCGCGCCGCTGGCCGACGCGGACGCCGCCTGGCGGGTCTCCTACTCCGAGGCGCTCGAGGCGTACGACCAGGTGGTGAACATCCGGGCGGCGGTGGCGCCGGCGGTGCTCTCCAGCGACACCGTGCTGAGCAACTACCACCGGTCGATCGCGGCGCTGCTGAGCCTGCTGGCCGAGCCGTCGCCCGGCAGCGGGCGGCAGGAGCTGACCGAGGCGGTGCTGCGGTACGTGCAGCTGTCCCGGGTGAAGGAGCTGTCCTCCCGCATCCGCGCCGAGCTCTACGCCGCCGCCCGGTCCGGCCGGTACGAGGCCGACGACCAGGTGACGCTCAGCGACCTGCGGGCCCAGCAGCTCACCGCGCTCGGCGCGTTCCGGGTCGCGGCGACCGCCGACCAGATCCGCCGCTACGACCGCACCTCGGTCGACCCGGCCTTCGTCGCCGCGACCCGGTTGGAGGAGCGGACGCTGCCCGGCGGTGACGCGAAGCCGGTCCTGCTCGATGCGACCCAGTGGTGGGCGGCCAGCGAGCAGCGGCAGGAGCTGTTCCGCCAGCTGGAGAGCGAGATCGTGGCCGACGCGGTACGCCAGGCCGACGACGCCAGCGCCCGCCAGCTGCGCGACACGCTGCTGGTGGCCGGCGGGATCGCCACTGTGCTCCTGGTCGCGGTGCTGATCTCGCTGCTGGTCGGCCGGTCGGTGGCCCGCGCCATGCGGCAGCTGCGCGGCCAGGCGCTGCGGATCGCGCAGGTGGACCTGCCGCTGACTCTGCAACGGCTGCGCACTGTGGACCGCCCGATCGGCGCGATCGACGTACCGCCCTCGGTGATCGACTCGCAGGACGAGATCGGCGAGCTGGCGGAGGCGTTCGTGGCGGTGCACCGCAGCGCCGTCGACGTGGCGGTCGAGCAGGCGATGATGCGGCGCAACGTCAACGCCATGTTCGTCAACCTGGCCCGGCGCAGCCAGGTGCTCGTCGAGCGGCAACTGGAACTGCTCGACGAACTCGAACGCGAGGAGAGCGACCCGGAACAGCTGGAGAACCTGTTCAAGCTCGACCACCTCGCCGCCCGTATGCGCCGCAACGACGAGAGCCTGCTGGTGCTCGCGGGCACGGAGTCGACCCGGCGGTGGAACCGCCCGGTGGGCCTGGGCGCGGTGCTGCTGGCCGCGAGCGCGGAGATCGAGCAGTACCAGCGGGTGCGCCACGAGAACCGGACCGACCTGCACGTCGTCGGGCACGCGGTGGGCGACCTGGTGCACCTGTTCGCGGAGCTGCTGGAGAACGCCACCGCCTTCTCCCGCCCGGACACCGCGGTGCGGGTGGTCGTCGAGCCCGACGGCCGGGGCGCGCTCGTGCAGATCGTCGACGAAGGGCTGGGCATGAGCCCGTCGGCGCTGGCCGAGGCGAACGCGGTGCTCGCCGAGCCGCCGGCCGCCGACGTGTCGGCCTCGGAACGGATGGGTCTGTTCGTGGTGAGCCACCTCAGCGCCCGGCACGGCGTACGGGTGCGGTTGAGCGCGGGCCGGGAGGGCCTGGTGGCCCGGGTGCGGATCCCGGTCGAGCTGCTGGCCGAGGCGCCCGCGCCGGAGGTGGTCCAGGCGACGCCGGCCCGGCTCGCGCGCGGGACGTCGCAGCCGGCGCTCACCGGCCCGGTCGCCGCGTCCGGTGCGCTCGCCGCGGCGACCGCCGAGCTGCCGGTGGCCGGCTGGCGTCCGGCGCCGGGCCGGCCCGCGGCGCTGCCGATGTCCCCGCTGACCGGGCGGCCGCTGGGTGACGGGACGGATGCCGGGGCCGCCGCGCCGGTGCCGGCCGCCGCGCCGGTGACCGTGCCGCGTCCCCGCCCGGGACGGGCCGAGGACGTGCTCACGCCGGACGCCGGCGCGGCCGGCGGCGGGTGGTTCAGCCGGCAGGGCCCGGCCGCGCCGGCGCCGGGTGTGACGCCGGCACCGGCGGCGACGCCGGTGACCGGAGGGACGAACGAGCGGGGCCTGCCGGTACGCGTTCCGATGGCCCAGCTCGCCTCGGCCGCCCCGGCCGACCGTCCGGCGGTGCGGCACGAGCCGGACCCGGAGGCGGTCGGCGGCATGCTGTCGCGCCTCTACAGCGGGGTACGGCGGGCCGAGGCCGAGGAGACCACCGAGATGTACCTGCCGCGCGATGAAGGAGGACGACGACAGTGACGACGTTGAGCCAGGAGGCACGCGACCTGAGCTGGCTGGTGAACGCGTTCGCCGAGCGGGTTCCGGGGGTGGCGCACGCGGTGGTGGTGTCCTCCGACGGCCTCCTGGTGGCGATCTCGGCGCACCTGCCGCGCGACCACGCGGACAAGCTCGCCGCGGTGACCTCCGGCCTGATGAGCATCACCGCCGGGGCGGCCCAGATGTTCGACGGTGACGTCGTCAAGCAGACGGTGGTCGAGATGGGGCGCGGCTACTTCCTGGTGATGCAGATCCGGGACGGCTCGATCCTGGCCACGCTGGCCGGGGCGGACGCCGACATCGGCGTGGTCGGCTACGAGATGGCGCGGCTGGCCAAGCAGGCGGGCGAGATGCTCACCCCGGCGCTGCGCGCCGAACTCCAGCAGGCGTTGCCGCGCTGAGGTGACCGGTGCCCGGCCGGCGTCGCGCCGGCCGGGCAGCCGTGGCCTACAGACCGTTGCGGCGGATCACGTCGCGGTACCAGTGGGCGCTGCGCTTGAGCACCCGCCGCTGGCTCGCGTAGTCCACGTAGACCAGGCCCCAGCGCTGCTCGTACCCCTCGGCCCACTCGAAGTTGTCCAGCAGCGACCAGACGTGGTAGCTCTCCAGCGGCACCCCGTCGCCGACGGCCCGGTGCGCGGCGGCGAAGTGGTCGCGCAGGAAGGCGACCCGTCCGGCGTCGTCGACGTTGCCGTCCGGGCCGGGCACGTCGGGGCAGGGCAGGCCGTTCTCGGTGATGGTGATCGGCACCCGGCCGTAGTCGCGGGTGACCCGGGTCAGGATGTCGTACATGCCCTCCGGGTAGATCTGCTGCCACTCCGCCTCGGAGGTGGGCCACTTGCGGACCGTGCCGCCGTCGCCGGTGACGTAGATCGGCGTGTAGTACTGCACGGCGAGCAGGTCGACCGGGCTGGAGATGATCTTCAGGTCGCCGTCGCGGACGCCGCGGACCATCCGGCTGTCCGGGCCGAGGTCGTCCACCACGTCCTGCGGGTACGCGCCCTTGAAGATCGAGTCGAGGTAGAGGCGGTTCTCGTAGCCGTCGTGGAGCCGGGTCGCGGCGGCCGACTCGGCGGAGTCGTCGGCCGGGTAGCAGGGGTGCAGGTTGAGCGCCGGGCCGATCCGGCCGGTGAGGCCGGTGGCGCGCAGCGCCTGCACGGCGAGGCCGTGGGCGAGCTGCAGGTGGTGGGCGACCAGGTACGCCGCGTCCTCGTCGCGGATGCCCGGCGCATGGTGGCCCCAGATGTAGCCGTTCTGCACCACGGTCTTCGGCTCGTTGACGGTCAGCCAGACCGGCACCCGGTCGCCGAGGGCGCGGAACACCACGTCGGCGTACTCGGCGAAGCGCTCGGCGGTGTCCCGGTTCTCCCAGCCGCCGGCGTCCTGGAGGGCCTGGGGGAGGTCCCAGTGGAACAGCGTGGCCATCGGCGCGATGTCGCGCTCGTGCAGCCCGTCCACCAGGCGGCGGTAGAAGTCGAGGCCGCGCTGGTTGGGGCGGCCGGAGCCGTCGGCCTGGATGCGGGGCCAGGAGATGGAGAAGCGGTAGCTGCGCAGCCCGAGGTCGCGCATCAGGTCCAGATCCTGGGCGTACCGGTGGTAGTGGTCGGCCGCGACGTCGCCGGTGTCGCCGTTGCGGATCCGGCCCGGCGTGCGGCTGAAGGTGTCCCAGACGGACTCACCCCGCCCGTCCTCCTTCGCGGCCCCCTCGATCTGGTACGCCGAGGTCGCCGCACCCCAGGCGAAGCCGTCCGGGAAACGCAGCCCGCGGTCCGGCTCCGGGTCGGTGGTGCGCTCGGGCGGGCTGTCGCAGCCGCCGAGCGCGACTGTGGATGCGGCGACCCCCGCCGCGGTGGTGCCGGCGAGCCCGGTCCGGGCCGCGCCGGCCGCGGTCGCGGACAGGGCGGCGCGGCGGAGCAGGCGCCGTCGGGTGAGTAACGACATGAGGTTTCTCCTCGGAGTGACGGGCCGCCCTGGGCCGGGAGCGCTCCCATCATAGCCAGGGAGCGGCCGGCCCCGATCCGGCGGTCGCGGCGAGGTGCGGCGCGGCCGGCGGGCGGCCGGAAAGTGGGTGGGCGGGGGCGTCGCTCGGGAACGTCGCTCGCGGCGGCGTGAGCGGCGAGGGGTGGGGCGGATAGCGAGAAAGGCCGTCCGGGTGGCGTGTCACGCCTGTCCCGTCGGCCTCTTTTGCCGTCGACAACGGGGGTTTAGTGTGGGGACGGGGGAGGGCAACCCCCGTCCCCAACGATGGTGCACACACGCACGAAGTGGAATTGGCGTCCGTCGTGCGCGTCGCGCGGGAGCCGGGCCACGCGAGTGGCTCTGGTTCCACCTCCCTCCGTCTGGCGGGTGACGGCCGGCGGCGGCGTCCGGGCTGGTCCGCCGTCGGCCTCTGGGCCGCGCCGGGCACGGGTGCACCCGGCGATCCAGTACTTGTATCACCGTCGATGGAAGCGCTCCCATCGGCGATGCTGCGACTGTAACGCCCGTCACGGGTTTGGAAAAGCCCCTAAACGAGATCGAAACATGGAAGCGCGTATCTGCGCTGGCCGTTGTGGTGGGAGCGCTTCCATGTCACACTCTCGTCACGCCACGCGGAGCCAGTGAACGCGAGCGCGGGCCGCCGAGGGCACCCGGTGACGAACCGGTGCGGCGCCCCGATCCCCGGCACGGCCGGGACGACCACCTTTCCGGACGCCTCCGTCCCCCCGCGTACGCCCCGTCGGCGCGTGGAGGCGCCCTGCCGGGGCCCACGGTCCCGGCCCGGTCCGAGGAGACACCGCCCACATGAGACTTCTGGCCAGACGTCGCCGTACGGCGATGGTCGCCGCCACCGCCCTCGTCATAGGCGGGGTGGCCCTGCCCGCGGGCGCCGCACAAGCCGCGCCCGCCTGCGACGTGACCTATGCGACGAGCGACTGGAACAACGGGTTCACCGCCAACGTCACCATCAAGAACCTGGGTGACGCGCTGAACAACTGGTCGCTGAAGTTCGCCTTCCCGAACAGCAGCCAGCGCGTGACCCAGGGCTGGTCGGCCCGGTGGAGCCAGTCCGGCAGCGAGGTCACCGCGACGAACGAGTCGTGGAACGGCAGCCTGCCCACCGGCGCGTCCACCAGCATCGGCTTCAACGGCAGCTACAGCGGCAGCAACCCGAAGCCCACCGCGTTCACCCTCAACGGGGTCGCCTGCAACGGCGCGCAGACCAACCAGCCGCCGACGGTCTCCCTGAGCGTGCCGTCCGGCCCGTTCGAGGCGCCGGCGGACGTGCCGCTGACCGCGACCGCGAGCGACGCCGACGGCACCATCAGCAAGGTCGAGTTCTACCGCAACGGCCTGCTGGTCAACACCGACACCACCGCGCCGTACGGCTACGACCTGCTCGACCTGCCGGCCGGCAGCTACACCGTGCAGGCCAAGGCGTACGACAACGCGGGCGGCACGGCCGTCTCGGAGAAGTCGTTCACGGTCACCGCGGCGAGCGGGCCGAAGCTGGTCGCCAGCCCGTCGGCGGTCACCGTCGCCGAGGGCGGCAGCGCCACGGTCCGGTACACGCTCAGCGCGGCGCCCACCGCCAACGTGCCGGTGACCCTCGCCGTCACCGGTGACAGCGACATCACCGTCTCGCCGTCCACGCTGACGCTCACGTCGAGCAACTGGAGCACCGGCGTCACCGCCACGGTCTCGGCCGCGGAGGACTCCGACACGGCCGGCGGCACCGCCACCATCACCGCGTCGGCCACCGGCTACGCCCCGATCTCCGTCGTCGCCACCGAGGCGGACAACGACACCCCCGGCGGCGACAACGCCTACATCAAGAAGTTCCTCGACCAGTACGGCAAGATCAAGAACTCGGGCTACTTCAGCCCCGAGGGCGTGCCGTACCACTCGATCGAGACGCTGATCGTCGAGGCGCCCGACCACGGCCACGAGACCACCTCGGAGGCGTTCAGCTTCTGGCTCTGGCTGGAGGCGCAGTACGGCCGGGTCACCCAGAACTGGGCCCCGTTCAACAACGCCTGGACGGTGATGGAGAAGTACATCATCCCGTCGCACGCCGACCAGGCCACCGCCGGCTCGCCTGGCACCCCGCAGTACGCCGCCGAGCACAACCTGCCCAGCCAGTACCCGTCGGCGCTGGAGGCCAGCGTCCCGGTCGGCCAGGACCCGCTGCGCTCGGAGCTGCAGTCCACCTACGGCACCGGTGACATCTACGGCATGCACTGGCTGCTCGACGTGGACAACACCTACGGCTACGGCCGCTGCGGCGACGGCACCACCCGGCCCGCGTACATCAACACCTTCCAGCGGGGCACCCAGGAGTCGGTGTGGGAGACCGTGCCGCAGCCGTCCTGCGACACGTTCAAGCACGGCGGCCCGAACGGCTACCTGGACCTGTTCGTCAAGGAGTCCAGCGCCCCGGCCAAGCAGTGGAAGTACACCAACGCCCCGGACGCCGACGCGCGTGCCGTCCAGGCCGCCTACTGGGCGCTGACCTGGGCCAAGGCGCAGGGCAAGCAGGCCGACGTGGCGGCCACCGTGGCGAAGGCCGCCAAGATGGGCGACTACCTGCGCTACGCGCTGTTCGACAAGTACTTCAAGAAGATCGGCAACTGCGTCGGGGCGTCCACCTGCCCGGCCGGCAGCGGCCGTGACTCGGCGCACTACCTGCTCTCCTGGTACTACGCCTGGGGCGGCGCGTACGACGCCTCGCAGAACTGGTCGTGGCGGATCGGCTCCAGCCACAGCCACTTCGGCTACCAGAACCCGTTCGCGGCCTGGGCCATGACCAACGTCGCGGAGCTGAAGCCGAAGTCGCCGACCGCGGTCTCCGACTGGCAGAAGAGCCTCGACCGGCAGCTGGAGTTCTACACCTGGCTCCAGTCCGCCGAGGGCGGCATCGCCGGTGGCGCCACCAACAGCTGGGACGGCAGCTACGCCCAGCCGCCGGCCGGCACCGCCACCTTCTACGGCATGTACTACGACGTCGACCCGGTCTACAACGACCCGCCGTCGAACCAGTGGTTCGGCATGCAGGCCTGGTCGATGCAGCGCATCGCCGAGCTCTACCTGGAGACCGGCAACGCGAAGGCCAAGGCGCTGCTGGACAAGTGGGTGCCGTGGGCCATCGCCAACACCACGGTCGGCACCAACTGGTCGATCCCGTCGGACATGAAGTGGACCGGCCAGCCGGCCAACTGGAACCCGAGCAGCCCGCAGCCGAACACCAACCTGCACGTCGAGGTGACGGTCAAGGGTCAGGACGTCGGCGTCGCCGGCGCCTACGCCCGCACGCTCATCGCGTACGCGGCCAAGTCCGGCAACACCGCGGCGAAGAACACCGCCAAGGGCCTGCTGGACGCGCTCTCGGCGTCCGCCGACAGCAAGGGCGTCTCGACGCCGGAGAAGCGCGGCGACTACAAGCGCTTCGACGACGTCTACAACGCCGCCGACGGCCAGGGTCTCTACATCCCCAACGGCTGGACCGGGAAGATGCCCAACGGCGACGCGATCGCCCCGGGCAAGAGCTTCCTGGACATCCGCTCGTTCTACAAGAACGACCCGGACTGGCCGAAGGTGCAGGCGTACCTGGACGGCGGTCCCGAGCCGGTCTTCAACTACCACCGGTTCTGGGCGCAGGCGGACATCGCCATGGCGTACGCCGACTACGGCACCTACTTCCCGCAGGGGTGAGGTGACCTCTCCTCCGCAGGCGGGTGAGAGCCCGCCTGCGGAGGAGGCCGACCCGGCCGATGGGGGAACGGAGCGGCCGGGTCGGCGAACGGCCTGACGCCCACGGTCAGGCCGGGTGGGCCGGCCGTCCGGCCGACGCAGCGGACCGGCCGGCCCACCACTCCGCCCGGTGACGACCCATGGCGCGAAAAGGCACGGAAAATTCAGCGGTCCACGGGATCACATCCGGGCCCTGGACGGAGTAACGTAATTGACGGAGAGGCCGCTCCCCCCGTGGCGGCCTCTCCATTATTCTGTGCGCGCCGCCACACCGTCAGTGCCCGCCGGGTCCATCGGGTGCCGCAGCCCCGGATGACCGGCCGGCAGCGAGCGCTGGATCACCACCCAGCTCCCCGCCAGCGCCGCCGCGATCAGCGGCCAGGTCAGCGCCGCCCGCGCCACGGTGAGCGCGACCACCTGCCCGTACAGCCACAGCGGGACGAACACCGCGACCCGCAGCACGTAGGTGGCGGCCCACACCCAACTGGCCCGGCCGTACGCCCGCAGCAGCGCCGGGTCGCGCCGCCACCGGGTCCGCTGGCCCAGCGCCGTGCCGACCACCACACCCAGCAGCGGCCACCGCACCACGATGCTCACCGCCCAGGCCAGCGCGCTCGCCGTGTTGGCGGCGATCTGGAGCAGGAAGAAGTCGGCGGCCCTGCCGGTGCGCAACGCGATGAGCGCTGCCACGCAGACGGCGAGCAGACCGACCAGCACCGAGCGGGGACGGTCGCCGCGCCGCCACCGCCAGCCGGCCACCGCCGTGCCGGTCAGCACCGCCGCGAGCACGCCGCCGCCCAGCCCGCCGAGCACCCAGCCGAGCCCGAACGCCAGTGGCGGAAGCGTCGCGTCCACCGCCCCGCGCCGGCCGCCGAGCAGGTCGGCCAGCGACTCCGGCCGCGGCCCGTCCTCCGGTTGCCGCTGTGGCGTGCCGGTCACGCGCCACCTCCTCGAAATCGCCCGCCTCACCGTACGCCGCCGCCGATGGCGCTCCGCCGCGCGCCGGAGCGGACCTACCGTTAAGTTGTCCGGGTGCGGGAGACGGCGAGGGGTTGGACGGCAGTCTGGTTGGTCGTACTGGCCCTGATCCAGACAGCCGCGTTCGGGCTGGTGTGGCGCTTCGCCGTACACACCGAACTGGGCCAGTGGCTGGACACGGTGGCGCTCACCGGCAACCGGATCGGCCAGGACCGCATCGACGGTCCGGTGGACACGATCCTCAACGCCATGTCGGTGGTGTCGCTGCTGGCCGCGACCGCCGTGATCGGCTTCATCGCGCTGATCCGGGGGCGCAAGGCGCTCGCCGTCACCGCGACGCTGCTCATCGCCGGCGCGAACGTGACCACGCAGCTGCTCAAGTACTACCTGGTCCGTCCCGACTTCGGCATCGACCCGGAACGGGCCGCCGCCGGCAACAGCCTGCCCAGCGGTCACACCGCAGTGGCCGCCTCGGTGGCGGTCGCGCTGATCCTGGTGCTGCCGCGCAAGCTGCGGGTCGCCGGGGCGTTCCTCGGCGCCGGGTACGCCGCCGCCGCCGGCGTCGCCACGCTCTCCGCCGGCTGGCACCGGCCCAGCGACGCGGTCGCCGCGTACCTGGTGGTCGGCGCGTGGGCCGCCGTCGCCGGGCTGGTGCTGCTGTTCTTCCAGCGCGAGCAGGCGGTGGTGGAGCCGGGCGACGCGCACCGGGTGGCCGGCGCCGTGCTCGGCGGCGCCGGCGTGGTGGCCCTGCTGGCCTCCGCGGTGGCGCTGTCCTGGCTCGTCGACCGTTCCACAGTCCCCGTCGAGGCGCTCGGCCGCCGTCCGCTGTTCATCGGGTACGCGGGCAGCGCGGCCGGCATCGTCGGCACGATCGCCGTGGTGGCCGCGCTGGTGCTGGTCGTGGTGCACCGGCTGGTGCCCCGCTGGAAGGGCTGACGCCGGTGCGGACCGTACGGGAGGCGTTCCGGGCCGAGTGCGAACGCCTGGAACGGGTGCTGCGCGACCTGGACGACGCGGCGCTGGACCGGCCCACCCCCTGCCCGCCCTGGCGGGTACGTGACCTGATCGCGCATGTGAGCACCGGAGCCGGACGCCTGGCCGGGATGCTCGCCGAACCCGCGCCGCCCCGGCCCGAGGTCGACGCCGCCGCCTACTTCGGCGCGGCCAAGTTCAGCCCGCCGGTCGACCGGGACCGCATCGACTCGGCCCGCCGGGCCGCGCGGGAGCACCCGGGCGCGGCCGAGGTGGCCGACGAGTTCGCCCGAGCCTGGCGCGCCACCGACGAGGCGGTCGCCGCAGCGCCGCCCGGCCGGGTGGTACGCACCCGCCACGGTGACGCGATGGCGCTGCCGGAGTTCCTGCGTACCCGCGTGGTGGAGGTCGCGGTGCACGGCCTGGACCTGGCCGACGCGCTGGACCGGCCGCCGTGGCTGACCCCGGCCGCGGCGGACGTGGTGGTGGGCGTGCTCACCGGCGGCGTGCCGGTGCCGCCGGGCCTGCGGTGGGACGCGCTCACCGTGCTGCGCAAGGCCACCGGGCGGCTGCCGCTCGCCGGCGACGAGCGCGCCGAGCTGACCCGCGCCGGCATCGGCCGGCTGGCCTTCGGCGGCTGACCTCAGCGCCCGGCGCACCGCCGCAGGTGCTCCAGCACGATCGGGTCGATCCGGCCGGGCACGAAGCGTTCCTCCAGGTTCTCCAGGCCGGTCCAGGCCGCCAGCGCGTCGTCCAGGCCGGCCGGGCCGACCGGGTGACCGGTGGCGGCGAGCAGCTCGGTCACCTCGGCCGCGAGCGGGCCGGTGAGGTCACGCAGCGTGGCCGGGTCGGGGCGGCCGAACAGCATGTGGTGGATGCCGAGCAGGCGGCGCAGCTCGGCGACCGGGTCGATGTGGTCGTCCACGCGCAGGTCCACCAGCTCGTCGCCGGTGCCGGCGTAGCCGCCGTGGCGCTGCACCACGAGCATCGCGGCGCTCTGCCGGCCGCGCCGGTCGCCGCCGGCCGCGTCACCGGCGGTGAGCGCGGCCAGCAGGCGCTGCGGGAACGGCAGGTCGTCGCGGGCCAGCCAGGCGTCGCGCAGCGCGTCGATCACCTGCGGGCCGGTCAGGATGTTGCCCTGCGCGGCCCAGCCGTCGCCGGCCTGCCCGCCCGCCCAGGGGTGGCAGCGCGGTCCGGTCCAGGTGGCCCCGTCGCCGGTCGCCCCCACCACGGCGAGCTGCCGGTCGTCGCGGCCGGGATCGGCGGCGACCAGCCCGGCCACCGCGTCGCCGGCGGTGACGCCGGTACGCAGCAGCGCGAGCGCCTGCGCCCGGTAGGCGAGGTTGGCGTGCGCCTGGGTGGCGACCGCGCCCACCAGTGCCTCGGCCGCAGGCACCAGCGCCCCGGCGGCGAGGAACCGGCTGGCCACCGCCACCCCGTACAGGTGCCCGTCGGCGGAGCGGGCGACGAGCGAGAAGGTCACGCGCGGATCGTAGCCCGGTCGCGGTGTGCCGCACCGGCGTCGCCGCTCAGAACGGCGTCGCCGCCTCCTCCGGCGGGCGGCCCCAGGCGCGGCGCGCGTCGGCCACCGCCACCGCCGTCAGGACCACCGCGGCGAGGATCGCCGCGACCAGCGGCGCGAGGCGCACCAGCAGCGGTACGGGCAGCAGCAGCGCGGCGATCCCCACCAGCCGGGACGGGGAGACGCGGCCGAACACCTCGTACTCGAAGCGGGCCCGGCCGGCCAGGAACACGGCCGGCCCGCCGAGGACCACGGCCATCCAGGGCAGCTCGTTGTGCCCGGCCGGGTGCTCGATGACCAGCTCGTAGCCGATCGCGGTGGCGACCACCCCGATCACCATGACCAGGTGGGTGTCGGCGGCGGACCGTCCGATGGTGGCCGGGTGCGCGGCCCGGGTCACCGCCTCCCCGAGGATCTGCCCGGCCCGCTGCACGTAGATCCGCCACAGCAGCACCGAGGTCGCCAGCGCGACGGCGAACGCGACGACCATGCCCGGGCTGGTGGAGGAGCGGGTGAACGACAGGCCGGCGAGCAGGATCGTCTCGCCGAGCGCGACCAGGAAGATCTGCTGGTAGCGCTCGGCCAGGTGCTCGCCGTGGATGTCCCACCGGGACACCGTCGAGCGGCCCAGGCCCGGCAGCGGCCAGCCGAACCGGGCGGCGAGGTACTCCAGCAGCAGCGCCGTGGTCCACAGCACCACCCGGGCGCTGCCCGGCAGCAGCGCGCCGCCCAGCCAGAGCACACCCGTGGCGCAGAACGTGATCAGCATGCGCAGCTTGAGCCGGCGGTACTGCTGCTTGCGCAGCACGAGCACGAGGATCGCCGGCCGGCTCACCTGTGCCACCACGTACGCGGTGGCGAAGATCAGGCCGCTGTGGCTGAACGCGCGCGGGATCGCCACCCCCATCACCATCGCCGAGATCAACGCGGTGATCACGATGACCTGCAACCACAGGTGATGCGGGTCGTAGCGGCTGGTCGTCCACGCCGTGCCCTGCCACACGGCCCAGAGCGCGAGCAGCAGCAGCAGTGTCTTGCCGCCGCCGGTCACCGCCGACCAGCCGGTCTGCCCGCCCTCCAGCACCAGGTCCTCGAAGGCGCGCGCCGAGATCCGGGTCAGCGCGAACACGTACACGAGGTCGAAGAAGAGTTCCAGGAACGTGGCCCGGTCGGGTCCGCCGCCGGAGCTGCGCAGCGCGGCCGGCTCGGCGGTCCTCACCGCCGGGCCCCGTCCCCGGTCCGACTCATGCGGCAGTCGTAACACTCTTTCCCGGCAACTCGGAGCGGATCACCCATATCTGCCTGGATCTTGCTCCGGGCGCTGCCGGACGGGCACCATCGACGGGTGACGAACCGATGGGGCATGACCGTGCCGCTGGGCGGTATCCCGCTCGCCGACCACGCCGCCGTCTACGCGGCTCTGGACGACGCCGGGTTCACCGACGTGTGGTCGTCGGAGGTGGCCGGCGCCGACGCGTTCACCCCGCTGGCCCTGGCCGCCGCCTGGTCGCCGCGGCTGCGCCTCGGCACCGCGATCACGCCGGTGTTCACCCGGGGGCCGGGACTGCTCGCGATGAGCGCCGCCGCGCTGGCCGAGGCCGCGCCGGGCCGCTTCGCGCTCGGCGTCGGCGCCTCGTCGCCGGTGCTGGTGCGGGACTGGAACGCGATCGGATTCGACGAGCCGTTCAAGCGGACCCGGGACGTGCTGCGCTTCCTGCGGGCCGCGTTGCGCGGCGAGACAGTCGACGGCGCGTTCGACACGTTCGCGGTCCGGCGGTTCACGCTGGAGCGCCCGCCCAGCGTGCCGCCGCCGGTCCTGCTGGCCGCGCTGCGCCCCGGCATGCTGCGCCTGGCCGCCGCCGAGGCCGACGGGGTGATCCTCAACTGGCTGGCCGCCGACGACGTGCCGACCGCGCTCGCCGAGGTGGGCGAGCGGCGGCCCGGCTTCGACGTCGCCGCCCGCATCTTCGTCTGCCCCACCGAGGACACCGCCTACGCCCGTGCGCTGGGCCGCCGCATGATCACCGGCTACCTGACCGTGCCCGCGTACGCCGCTTTCCACAGGTGGCTGGGCCGCCAGGACTCGCTCGGCCCGATGTGGGAGGCGTGGGCCGCGGGGGACCGGCGGGGCGCCTCCGCCGCCGTACCGGACGAGGTGGTCGACGCGCTGGTGCTGCACGGCTCGCCCGAGCAGTGCGTGGCGGCCGTCCGCCGCTACGCCGACAACGGCGTCGACGTACCGGTCATCGCGGTGCTGCCCACGCCGGAGATCACCGAGGGCGGCGCGGCGGCCTGGATGGACCTGCTGCCCCGGCTCGCCCCCGGAAAGGCGGCCTGAGATGAACCTGACCGACCGGGTGGTGGTGATCACCGGCGGGGCCGGTGGGATCGGGGCGGCGCTGGGCCGCCGGTTCGCCGCCGAGGGCGCCGCCGCGATCGTCCTGGCCGACCTGGCCGCCGACGCGGCCCGCGCCGCAGCCGACGCGATCGGCCCGGTGGCCAGTGGTGTCGGGCTCGACGTCACCGACGAGGCGGCGGTGCACGCGCTGGTCGAGGAGACCGAGCGTCGCCACGGCCGGATCGACCTGTTCTGCGCCAACGCCGGAGTGGCCACCGGCGGTGGCATCGACGCGCCCGACGCGGACTGGGACCGGGCGTGGCGGGTGAACGTGCTCGGGCACCTGCACAGCGCCCGCGCCGTGCTGCCCGGGATGCTCAGCCGGGGCCAGGGACACCTGCTGCTCACCTGCTCGGCGGCCGGACTGCTGACCGCCGTCGGCGACGCCCCGTACACCGCCACCAAGCACGCCGCCGTGGGTCTCGCCGAGTGGCTGGCGATCACCTACCGGGACGCCGGCATCCGGGTCAGCGCGCTGTGCCCGCAGGGCGTGGACACCCCGATGCTCGCCGACGGCCTCGCCGAGGGGCACCTGGGCGCCCGGGTGATCGCCGCGTCCGGGTCGATCCTCACGCCGGACCAGGTCGCCGACGTGGTCGTGGCCGGGCTGGCCGAGGAGCGGTTCCTGATCCTGCCGCACCCCGAGGTGGCCGACTACGCGCGGCGCCGCGCCGAGGACCCGGACGGCTGGCAGGCCGGGCTGCGCAAGCTCGTCCGGAAGCTGCGCGCCGGCTCCCCTCAGTCGTGACGGATCGACGGCGATTCAGCCGTCGCCACCGGTTCCGGCTGTCGCCGGCGGAGTTGCCGTCGCCACCGGCTCCGCCGCCGGCGGTCCGGACCGGGTGGGTAGCAGGAGGGCGGCGACTGCTGCGCCGGCCGCCAGTACGCCGATCACGAGCCAGACCGTGGTGATGAGGGGCAACTGCTGCCCGGCGATGCTGCCCGCCGAGGCACCCACGACGGTCGCGGCCATCTCGGCGGCGGAGAAGGCGGATCCGACCCGGCCGAGCTGGCGGTCCGGGGTGTGGCGCTGGACCTGAACCTGGACCAGCATCAGCAACGCGCCACCGGGCAGGCCGGCCAGGGCGATGAAGACCAGCGCGGCGGCGAAGTGGTGGATGAGGAAGAGCCCCGCGAAGCAGAGGGTGATCGCCGCCAGGCAGCCGGTGAACGACAGCCGGAGGAGACCGCTTCGGGACAGCACGTTGCCGACGTACGCGCTGGCCAGGAAGCCGCCGCCCAGCGCGGCCATGAGCACGCCGACATCGCCGGCGTCGCCGCCGAGGACGCTGATGACGTACGGCACGAGAAGCACGTTCAGAGCGGCGTTCGCCATCAGGAAGATGCTGGAGACGCCGAGCGTCGTGCGGAGGACGGGATGCCCGAAGAGGAAGGCAAGACCCTCCCGGATCTGCCCCCGGAAAGCGGCCAGCCAGGACGACGTGCCCGGCCGGCGCCCGTCGTCGGCCACCCGCAGCCGGCCCATTCCGAAGATCAGTACGGCCGAGGCCAGGTACGTCGCGGAGTCGATCAGCACCAGAGCGTCGAAACCCACGAGGGCGTAGAGCGCGCCGCCCAGGGGCGCGCCGGCGAGGCGGACGACGCCGCTCGCCACCGTGTTCCAGGAGTTCGCCGCCTCCAGGTCACCGCCCCGGCCGACGATGGCGGGCACCACCGCCCGGGCCGCGGGCTGGAAGACGTGCCCGATCGCGCTCTCGAAGAACATCACCGTGTAGAGCAGCCACAGCATGCCCGGATCGTCGACCACGACCAGCGCGAGCACGACGGCCATGCGCAGCAGGTCCGCGCCGACCATCACCGCGCGCCGGTCCCACTGGTCGGCCAGCACCCCGGCCAGGGGCGCGAAGACGATCGCGGGCAGGGTCTGCGCGACGAAGGCGAAACCGCTGCTGAGCGTCGACCCGGTCATCGTGTAGACGTGGACCGGTACCGCGACGATCATCAGCCAATTGCCCAGGTTGGACAAGAGCGTACTGGTCCAGAGCAGACGAAAACGCCGGTTCCTGATCCAGATCACCGCTCACCCTACTTCCGTAAGCCGGCCGCCGGTGCCCCACTCAGGACGGCTCGTAGAGGTACCGGCCCGGCGATCCGGTTACGGCTGTTGATCAGCGTCGCCACCGGAGCGGCCCCGGATGGACCGCCCACAGCACCTGTCGCCACCGCGACCGGGCCGAACGCAGCGCGTCGGCGAAGCCGGCGCTCAGCCGTGCGGCCCGCTCCGCCTGTTCCGGCGTGACGCTGCCCGGCGCGAAGCCCGCCTGGTTGAGCAGACCGGCCAGCTCGTCCACCGCCGCGCCATCCGGGTCGCCGTTCGCCGCGCCCTCTCCGGGCCGCGCCGCGCGCGCCTCGGCGAGCGTCCGGCGGGCCCGCTCGGCGACCTCGGCCGCCGCCAGGTCCGGCCCGACCGGGTGCCCGGCCAGCCGCAGCGCGTCGGTCAGCTCCCGCCACGCACCGGCGACCCGCTCGCCCGGGTCACCGGCGTCCAACCGGGAGCGGGTCAGCCGGCGGCGCATCGCCACGAGCATCGCCAGCACCGCCCCGACCACCAGCAGCAGGCCACCGGCACCGCCGCCGACCAGCACCGGCGTGCCGAGCCCACGCTCGCTCCGGCCGGGCGCGGGCGCGGCGGCCGGGGGAGTGGCGCTCGGCTCCTCGGTGGGCGCCGGCACCTCCGACGGCGGCGGATCCTCCGGCTGCGGCCGGAAGTCCTCCTCCACCGGGCGGGGCTCGGAGTCCGGACGCGGCATCGGGTCGAACGGCACCCAGCCGACGCCGTCGAACAGCACCTCCGGCCAGGCGTACGCGTCGGCGGCCCGAACCGGACCGTCGCCCTTCGGCTCGAACCCGACCACCACCCGGGTGGGCAGCCCGGCGAGGCGGCCGAGCACCGCGAACGCGGCGGCGAACTGTTCCGAGGTGCCCCGCTGCCCGCCGCCGTTACGCGGTCCGAACAGGAAGAACGCCAGGTTCGGGTACGCGTGCCCGCTCGGCGCGTCGGCTGTCACCCGGTAGTGCTCGGCCAGGAACGTGGCGATCGCGTCGGCGCGCGCGTACGGGGCGCCGTTCGACTCGGCGAGCTGGGTGGCGAGCCGGCGCACCGGCTCCGGCGCCCCGTCGGCCACCCGCAGCACCCGGGCCACCTCGTCCCCGGCGGGCACGTTCGCGGTGGGCAGCAGGTTCGCGTCCGGGCGCTCCCGCACCGAGGACACCTCGTACCGCAGCCCCGGCGCGAGCCCCTCCGGGCGGATCAGCGTCCCGGTCGCCGGGTCGTACGCCACCCGCGCGCCCGTCACCTCGCGCGGCGTGGGCACCGCCGGCAGCAGCCGGCCGGTCAGGTCGCCGACGGTGATCTCCTGGCGCACCTCGTCGGTGGCCGCGTCCGGGGCCGGCTCGGCGGCGGGCAGGATCCGCCCCGCGTTGCGGTACGTGGCGCCGACCCGCCAGGTCACCCCGTCGTAGTCGCTGAGCACCGCCAGCCGGATCCGCGGCGACCCGCCGTCACCCACACCCGCGACCGTGCGCACGTCGAGCAGCCGCTGGTCCGGGTTCAGCGCCCACCCGGAGATCCGGATCAGCGGGTTCTCGTCCAGCGACTCCACCCGGGGCGGCTCCACGTAGCGGCGCGGGTCGACCGGCCGCTCGTCGACCTGGGCGGCCACCACCGGGGCGAGCAGCGCCGCCAGCGCCACCACCACTGCCAGCCCGGCCGCGCTCGCCGCCATCAGACGCAGCCGCACCGCCGCGCGTACCGCAGGAGTGAGACCGGCGACCGGATCGGGCGCCGGGCCGTCGCGGCGCGCGGGCGTCGCCAGGCCGGCCGCCGCGACCGCCGCGAACAGCACCGTCGGGCCGATCGCCGGATCCGCGTTCGGCCCCACCACGTAGAGCACGCCGGCGTACAGCAGCGCCGGCGGCAGGTAACCCAGCAGCACCCGCCCGGCCCGCAGCGCCACCTCGGCGGCGGTCAGCCCGGCCAGCCACGCCGCGACCACCGGCACCAGCACCGTGTCCGGCGCCGGCTCGACCGGGATCATCGCGGTGAGCAGCCGCGGGATCGCGTTGCGGGCCGCGTCGGCGGCCACCTCGCCGAGCCCGCCCGGCAGCGCCGCGTGCGCGGCGGCCAGCCGCAGCGACAGCAGCGTCCACCCGGTCAGCGCGGCTACCGACAGCGGCGCCACCAGCCAGGACGGCAGCCGCCGCGCGGCCACGCTGACCAGCACCGACCCGGCCGCCGCACCGGCCATGAGCCGGGCCGGCAGCGGGTCCGCGTACACCCGGCCCAGCACCACGCCGGAGAGCGCGACCAGCACGATCAGCGCAGCCGGGACCGGCGCGGCCCGCAACGCCCGGACCGCCCGCTCCGCCGCCTGCTTCCGCGGCGGCGTCACCACCGGCGGACCCCGTCCCACTCGGCGGCGAACGCCGCGCCGTCCGCGGCGTCCAGGACCGTGAGCCCCGCCGCGCCGGCCGCCGTCGGCCCGTCCGCGCCGAACATCCCGACCACCACCGACGGGTACGCGCCGCGCAGCGCGCCGACGTGCCCCAGGTCGTCGCGGCCGCCCGGCCCGGTCAGGAAGACGAGCGTGTCGCCGAGCCGGTCCCGGCGCAGCCGCCCGGTCGCGGCGGGCAGCACGTCCGGCCCGGCGTCCGCCAGCTCCACCGCGGCGAGCCGGTCCAGCGGCCCGGCCGCCCCGGCGGGCTCCACCTCGGCCGGTACGACGAGCAGCATCTGCACCGGCAGGTCCTCCCGCACCGCTGCGGCCACCACCGACGCCGCCGCCTCGCACGCCGACTCGAACGACTCCGCGACACCGCCCGCGCGGTCCGGGTGCGCGGACGCACGGTTGTCCAGCACCACCACCAGGCGCGGCAGGCTGGTGTCCACGTTCTCCCGCACCATCAGCTCACCCACCCGGGCACTGGTGCGCCAGTGCACGCGGCGCAACTCGTCGCCCACCACGTACTCCCGCAACGAGTCGAACGTGATCGACCCGTGCGGCACGCTGTCGGTGCGCCCGTCCAGGCTGCGCCCCGCACCGGTGGGCACCGCGGAGAGCGGGTGGATGCGTGGGTGCACCCACACCGGCACCGTGCCGCCGTAGCCGCGCGCCAGCGCCACCAGGCCCAGCGGATCCCGGCGCACCACCCGCAGCGGCCCCACCGGCACCACCCCACGCCGGTGCGTCGGCACGTCGTACCGCACCACAGTGTCCCGGCCCGGACGCAACCGCAGCAGCGGCACCGGCACCAGCGCCCCGGTGCAGCGGTCCTCGGCCACCAGGTTCGCCGCCCGCAGCCGGCCGGTGTTGCGCACCGTCAGCTCCATCGCCGCCGGCTCACCCCGGGCCACCCGGTCCGGGTCGGCCCGCCGCTGAACGCTCAGCCGGGGCCGCCAGGCCGCATTCACCACGGCGTAGCCGACCGCCACCGCGGCCGCCGCGCCGAGCACCGTCAGCTCCGGGTACGCGTACCGGAACCCCACACCGAGCAGCACCAGGGCGGCGACGAGCAGCCCGATGCCACGGGCGGTGATCCCCACGCTCAGCCGTGCACCGCTGTGGCCTGGCCCGACGGCAGCGGCACCGGCACCGACGCGACCGCCTGCCGCAGCACCTCGGCGGGCGTGACACCCCGCACCTGCGCGTCCGGGGTGAGCAGCAACCGGTGCGCGAACACCGGCTCGACGAGCGCCTTCAGGTCCTCCGGCATGATCCAGCCCCGGCCGTCGATCAGCGCGTACGCGCACGCCGCCCGGGTCAGCGCGATCACCCCGCGCGGGCTCACCCCGACCCGCACCTGCGGATGGGTACGCGTCGCCGCGGCCAGCCGCACCGCGTACGCGTATAGCGGCTCGGCGATGTGCACCCGCCGGGCCATCTTCACCATCTCGCCCACAGTGGCGGTGTCGGTGACGGCGGTCAGCGAGTCGGGGGAGCGGACCGTGGCGCCGCGCAGCACCTCCACCTCGACCGCCTCGTCCGGGTAGCCGACCGACAGCTTCACCAGGAACCGGTCGAGCTGCGCCTCGGGCAGCCGGTACGTGCCGTCCATCTCCACCGGGTTCTGCGTGGCCACCACCAGGAACGGCTGCGGCACCGGATGCCGTACGCCGTCCACCGTGACCGTCCGCTCCTCCATGACCTCCAGCAGCGCCGACTGCGTCTTCGGCGACGCCCGGTTGATCTCGTCGGCGATCACGATGTTGGCGAACACCGGCCCCGGGTGGAACTCGAAGCCCCGGCTGGCCTGGTTGAAGATGGTCACCCCCGACACGTCGGAGGGGAGCAGGTCCGGCGTGAACTGGATCCGCCGCCACTGCCCCTTCACCGTCGCCGCGACGGCACGGGCCAACGTGGTCTTGCCCACGCCCGGCACGTCCTCCAGCAGCACGTGCCCCTGCGCGAACAGCGCGGTGAGCGCGAGCCGCACCACCTGCGGCTTACCCAGCACGACCGCGTTGACGTTGTCGGCCAGCCGGGCGGCCAGGGCGGCGAAGCCCTGCACCTCCGGCTGGCTCAGCGGTTCGTGCGTGTTCACGGATGCGCCTCTCGGACGGTGCGGTCAGCAGGCGGGCAGCACGTTGAGGTCGTCGCCGCCCTCCAGGTTGAGCCAGGCCCACGGGATGTACGTCTTGCCCTTGTACTCCACCTGGACCCACCAGGTGCTCTGCTTGTTGTTGTTGTAGATCCAGGCGTCCACGTCCTCGCCCTTCACCTTGCAGTACGTGCGCAGCCGCCGGCCGTCCGGCACCCAGCCGGCCTGACGGTCGTTGTCCTGCCGCGGGACCTCGAAGATCTCGTTGCCGTTGCGGCCCGGCACGTCCCTGTCGCAGTACGTCCGCTGGTCGCCGTCCGGACCGTTCTTGCAGGTGGCGACGCCGTACACCGGGTCGGTGGTCTGCGCGCGCGAAGCGGTGCCCTTACCGGCGGCGTTGGATGCGGTCAGCGTCACCGTGTACGCGGTCCCCGGCGTCAGCCCGGTCACCCGCAGGCTGGAACAGCTTCCGCTCGCCGACTTCCCGCCGGTCGCCGCCGTGCAGGAGGCGCGGCCACCGCCCGCGTCCACAGTGAACGTCACAGTCACCGACGTGGCGTCCGCCGACGAGCCGGTCACCGTGATCCGGGGCTCGGCCACCGTCCGCGCGGTGGTGCTCGCCTCCGGTCCCGGCCCCGCCTCGTTCACGGCCTTGACCTTCACCGTCACGTTCTGGCCGTTGCCCAGGCCGCCCACGGTGGCCTGCACGTCGGTCACCTCGACCGACTTCCCGGCCGCCTCCACCACGTACTTCGTCACCGGGCGGCCGTTGTCCACCGCCGGGGACCACTGCACCGCGATCGTGCCCGGCTGGTCGGCGACAGTCGACGCCCGCAGTTCGGTCGGTGCCTTCGGCGTGGTGAACGGCACCACAGTGTTGCTCACCGGAGACGCCTTCGACCCGGCGCCCTTGTCGCTCACCGCGGTCACCGTGAACGCGTACTGGGTGCCGTACTCCAGTTGCCCGGCCGGCACCACCAGCTCCGTCTTCGCCGACTCGCCAGCCGGGGCGCTCGCACCCGCCGAGGTCGCCGTCACCGCGTACTTCGCGATCGTGTTGCCCTGGCCGTCGGCCTCGGGCCAGCTCACCCGCACCGTGCCGTCCGGCCGCGCCTCGGCGGTCACCGACGCCGGCGGGTCCGGCACCTCGGCGGTCGGCACCACCGGGTTGCTGCGCCGCGGCGGCCCCTCACCCTTGGCGTTCACCGCGTGCACCGAGAACGTGTACGTCTCACCGTTGGTCAGACCGGTGACCTCCAGCGCGCGCTGGTTCGCGCCGACCTGGTGGGTCTGACCGGCGCCCTCCACCACGTACCGGGTGATCTCGGCGCCGTTCGACGCGGCGGCCTGCCAGCTCACCCGCGCCGACGCGTCACCGGCGGCGGCCGTGACCGACTTCGGCGCACCCGGCTTGGACACCTTCGGCTTCTTCGGCGGGGGCGGCGGCGGAGCCACCGGCGGCGGATCGCCGCCCAGCACGTCGTTGGCGTACTTGTCGACCTCACGCACCTGGTTGCGGTCGTCGACCACCTGCGCGGTGGACGAGTCCGGCGGGTTGATGAACAGGTGATTCTCGCGCACCTCCAGCTCGACCGGGCCGGGCCGGCCGGAGCCCTTGACGGTCTGCACGAGCTGACCCTCGGCGTCGAAGGCGTACACCGTGCCGGTGGTCTCGTCGGCGCAGTAGAACCGGCCCGCCCACGACACCGCCGGGCTCAGCCGCGCGCCGGTGCCGGGCACCGTGAACCGCTTCACCTCGCGGCTGTCCCGCACCACGTGCACCGACCGGTCACCGGAGACCGTGACCGGCACCTGCGGCCCGCTGGTACGCGTCGGCAGGTTCCCCGGCGCGGTCATGCTCAACTCCGCCCGCTGGGTCTGCCCGCCGACCACAGTCACCAGCGACGCCGAAGTGCGGTCCAGCACCGCCACACCCTCGTCCAGCGTGGACACCACCAGCTCGTGCGCCGGCTCGGCCACGTCGTACGTCTCGACCCGCTTCGGGCTGAGCCCGGCCGGTGGCGCGTCACCCGGCGTCTCCGGCAGCTCGGCGGCGGTCACCGCCGAGACGGTGCCCTCACTCGGCACCGCGACCCAGAGCTTGCCGGCACCGTCGAACGTGCCGCCGGTGATGCCCGGCGGGTAACGCACCGGCTCGCCCACCGGCGTCAGCGCCCGCGGGTCGAGCTGCCGGACGATGCCCTGCACCGCGTCCACCACGAACGCGGAATCCTCGTGCAGCGCCACGCTCACCCCGAACCCCGGCGCGGTCGGCGTCGTCGCGGTGATCTGCAACGTCGCCAGATCCAGCGAGCTGACCCGGCCGGTGTTGAGGTCGCGCAGGATCAGCAGCCGGTCGGTCTGGGCCACCTGCATCTGGTGCCGCCGCCCACCCGGCACCTCCATCCGGGTGTCCACCCGCGCGGTGACGCCGTTGACCCGGGCCAGCTCACTGCGGGTGGTGCTCCACAACCAGGACGACGCGTCGAAGCTCGCCACCGCATTGTCGGCCGCACCCAGCCCGAGCACCGTCAAACCCATCGCGGCCAGCAGCGCGGCCACCGTGCCGATGGTCACCAGCCCGCCGCGCATCCGCGACCGTGGACGAGCCTGCTCCGGCCCGGTGCCCGTGACGTCCTCGATGGTGGTCACTGCCGGCTGCCTCCCCGTGTCGGTGGGGGAGAGACGCCGAGCACGGCCGACCCTCCCCAGAGCCGGGAGCCATCATAGGTGCCGTCCGGAGCCGGTGAAACCCGCACCGTCCTCCTGTGGACACCGAGCGTGTCGTCTCAGTTCGGCGTGCCGCCGCCCTCCCGGTCCGTGCAGACCTGGCCCGAGGTGGCATACGAGTCGGTCGAATAGACAGCCAGCACCGTGAAGCAGTAGTCCAGCTTCGCGCTCAGCCCGTTCACCGTGTACCGGGTCTGCCCGGCGTCCACAGTCGCCATAACCCCGAGCTTCTGCCCGGCCCGGCCACCCGCCACCACGAACGGCACCCCGCCGTTCGTCGGATCGGTCCAGGTCACCGTCACGGTCGTGGTGTCGTCGCGCAGCTTCAGGTCACCCGGCGGCGGCCCGGCCACCTTCGGCGACGCGGAGCCGGACGCGGGCGCGGGAGCCGGAGGCGGCGCCGCCTCCCGGTTCAGCAACACCGCGCCGACACCGACCACCGCGACCACCGCGAGCACCGCACCCCCGACCACCAGGGCCAGCACCGTCCGGTTGCGGCCGTGCTCCGGTTCCTCCGTCTCGGGGTACGCAGCCGGCGGCTGGTGGAACATCGGCGGGGCCGCCGGCCACGCGCCCTGATCTGGCTGGGCCGGCGGCTCCGGTCGGGTGGACTCGGGGAAGTCCAGCAGGTCCTCGTAGATCGTCATCTGCCGGTTCGGTTCCGGCGCGTCCTGCTCCGGTTCGCCTGCCGCGTCGGCGGGCGCCGGCTCGTCCTCTTCCGGCTCGGGTCGGGTGGGCCGGTCGACCGGCTGGGACGGGGCGGCGCTGCTCCACGGCGGCGCGACCATGCCCCACGGCGGTACGGAGGAACCGCTGACGGGTGCCGCGCTGACCGGTGCCGCGGGTGGTCCGCTGACCGGCGGTGGGTAGGTGCCGGGGGGAGCGCTCACCGGTGGGTGTCCGGCGGGCGGCGCGCTGACCGGCGGTGGGTAGCCGGGTCCGGGCGGTCCGCTGATCGGCGGGCCCGGAGGCCCGCTGACGGGTGGTGCGGGTGGTGCGCCGGTCAGCGACGGGTAGCCGGGTGCGGGTGGCCCGCTGATCGGCGGGCCCGGAGGGCCGCTGACGGGTGGCACGGGTGGTCCGCCTGCCGGCGTCGGGTAGCCGGGTGCGGGTGGTGCGCTGATCGGCGGCGGATAGGCCGGTGCGGGTCCGCCGGCCGGTGGCGGGTAGCCCACTGCCGGTGCGGCGCTGACCGGCGCGGCGGGCGGGCCGCTGACCGGTGGGGGGTAGCCGCTTACCGGAACCCCGCTGACCGGCTGTCCGGGAGGGCCACTGACCGGGTGCGTGGGCGGCGCGCTGACCGGCGACGTCGAGGGCGATCCGACGGGCGGTGCGCTGACCGGCGGTGCGCTGATGGGTGCTGGGTTGACGGGTGCGGCACTGACGGGCGCGACGCTGGTGGGCGGTGGGCTGATGTGGGGTGCGGCGGGCAGCGGTGCTCGGCCTGCCGGAGGCGCACCGGCGTCGGGCGTGCCGAGGGTGCCCGACGCACCTACGGAGGGGGCGCCCGGATGCTTCACGCTCGCGGCAGCGTCGGTGACCGGTACACCACCCGAGCCGCCGTCACTCGTATCCGACGGGCTCACCGGCGGTCCGCTGACCGGGGACGTGCTCAGCGGCGGCGCGCTCGCTGCGGGCGCGATCATCCCGGTTGAGCCGGCCGAGGGCGTGTTAGCAGGGGATTTGCTGGCCGGTGGTGCGCTGACAGGGGGTTCGTCGGCGGAAGCGGTCGCTGCGGGATTCGCCGAAGCGTCGCGTGCTGCCTTTGCGGCGTTGCGTTCCGCCTCCTCTTCCAGCAGCGGGCCGATCTGCTGCACCTGGATCGTCGGCTTGTCCCAGCCCGGTCCACCGGGGACGGGCGGCACAGTAGTGGCGCTGGCTCTGCTCGTTTCGGTATCGGCCGAGTCCGTATCGGCAGTCCGATCCATATCGGCGGCTCGGCTCGTATCGGCGCGTGGGGGAGCGGGGACGGCCTCGGTCGTCGGTGTCGCCCGTTGGGCCGGTGCCGGTCGGGGCGCCACGGGGGCCACGGGGGGTGCCGCTGGGGTGGCAGTAGCCGCAGCGGATTCCGCCACCGGCTGGAAAACCGGCACCGGAGGCGCCGTCGAGCCCGGAGTGGTGCCCGGTGGCGGGGCGGACGAGGTCGATCCCGGCGGGGCGACCGGAACTGCCGGCGACGGTGGCAGGACACCGCTCTCCATCGGCGGAACGCGCGGTGCCGGCGGGAGGACGGTCGAAGGTGGCGGTGGCAGGACTCCCGCCGATGGTGTCCGTGACGCAGGCGGAGTGCCTCCGGTGGAGGGCGGCGTCTCGACGACCGGCGTTGCGGGCGGGGGCGGGATGACCGGCGGGGGCGGTAGCGGAGACGCGCCGACTGTCCCGGGCATCTGTGAGGGCGGCGTAACCGCCTTACCCGGCGTCTGCGGCGAGACGCCGACAGTGCCGGACGGCTGCGGCAGGGCGCCAGCAGTGCCGGGTCTCTGTGGCGGGGCGCCAGCAGTGCCGGGTGTCTGCGGGGACGGTAGCGGTCTCCCAGCGGTGCCCGGCACCGGCGGAGGCGGGACCGGAGGCGTGCCGGCCACGCTCGGCGCCGGTGGTGGCGACACTGGAGGCGTACCGGCCACGCTCGGTGGTGGCGGGACCGGACGTGCGGGGGCGGACGGCGCCGAGACGGGCGCGACACGCGCTGCGGCGGCCGAGGACGCCGGGCCCGGCATCGGAGGCACCGCCGGCCTCGCGGGTACCGGCGCGCCGGCCGTGGGTGCCGTCGTCGGCGTTCCCGGCGTTCCCGGTGTTCGCGGTGTTCCCGGGGTTGCCGCCGGGGCTCCGGGGGGCGGCGGGGGCACGGACGTGCCGGAGGTCGCCGGGTCCAGGGGTGCGGCAACGGGGACGCGGGGCGGTACCGGCGTCACGCCGGGAGCGACGGCCGGTCGACCGTAGGTTCCCGGCGGAAGCGGGGTCGCACCTTGGGCCGGTGGAACCGCGGTCACGCCCTGGGCCGGCGGTACCGGGGTGACACCGTGGGCCGGGGGCACCGGGCGGATGCCGGGAGTCTGCGGGGCGGCCCCGGCAGACGGCGGTGTCGCTGGTGCGGTGGGTTCGACGGGCACTACCGGGAACCGGGAGGTGGCCTCTTCCGTGATGGGCGCGAACCGGGTCGTCGCCTCCGAGGCAGCCCTCGAGGCCGGCGCCCACGGACTCGCGGGTCCGCTCGGCCCGGCGGCGGGAGGGTGGTGCGGCGGGGCAGGCGCCACCGGGGGCGGAGGAATGATCGGCGCGGACTGAGGTGGCTGCCCGGCGTGGGGCGCATGCGGTGCCGGGCCCGGGCGGGGAGCCCACTGTGAGCCGGGTACCGGCGGATTCGCTGCGGGCGCACCCGGGGCGACGGGCCGGGGCGGCGCGGGTGCGTGCGGGTGCGGCGGTGGGACAGGCCGCAGCGAGACGGTGGGTTCGGACACTCCGTGCCCGGGGTACCCGGCGGAGGCGGGACCGGGTTGGCCGGGCCGGACCGGGCCGGGGCTCCCGGGCAACGCTGGATCGGCATGTCCGGGCACTGACGGATGGGGGTGCCCGGGACGGCCCGCATTCGGGTATCCGGGCGGGGGCGGAGCGGGGTGCGGTGCGGCAGCGGCGGCGGAGCCGCCGGGGGAGGGCCCATAGCCTGCGGGAGCGGCGGCGGAGCCGCCGAGGTACTGGCGGGCTGCGCGTACCGCGGGGTGGTCCGGACCGAGCACGGCGGACCCGGCGGTCGCCACGCGGCTGTAGTTGCGGCGGGCCTCGTGCCGGTTGCCCAGCTCCTCGGACACCCCGGCGAGGTCGAAACTGAGCGCGAGCATCAGCGGGTCGGCCTCGCCGCGGCGGCGCTCGCCGGCCGCGTAGGCCTCTTCGAGTACGCGCCGGGCGGCTGCCGGGTCGTCGGCCTCGCGGTGCAGCCGGGCCAGCAGGTGACCGGTGGCCAGGACGTCCTGGTGGTCCTCGCCGTACGCCGGGCGGGCCGCGATGATCGCGTCGGCGAGCAGGCGGCGGGCGCTTGTCAGGTCACCCGCGGCGCGTAGCGCGAGGGCCTGGTGTTGAGTGGCGATCAACGGGGAGGGGTGGGACACGTGAGCAATGCTGCCCGGAATCGCCTGTTGCGCGCTACCCACCCGATCGTTGTGGCCGCTGACCTGCGCAAACGTCCCACGGTGGAGCTGATGTGCATGATCGTTCTGGGCCGTGTACAGTAATGCCCCGTGCGGCCCGCCAGGCCGACCGATGCGGTGAGTAGCTCACATTGGTCGACCGGGTAGGCTGGTACGTGCAGGTCCGGGTGGCGGAATGGCAGACGCGCTAGCTTGAGGTGCTAGTGCCCGTATAGGGCGTGGGGGTTCAAGTCCCCCCTCGGACACTCCCGCGTAGCAACCGTGCGACGTTGGACGTACAGGTGGTCAAGCATGCTTGACCACCTGATTTCACTCTCTGTTACCGCCGTTGGTGGCAGCCTCGTCGTTGGGCGAGGTGGGTCATGACAGACCGGCCAATCGATTCAGTGATCCCGGCGGTGGTTCCGTCAGGCGGGTTCAAGATCCGCGGCGACTCGCGTGCCGCGATGAAGCGACCGCCTCTGCCGCTGGCGCGGCTTGCTCCTACTCGTGACAGCAGCGCGGTGTATGGGCTGGCGACGCTTGATGTGCATGGCCGCGTCGCCGATCGGGCGGTGATGACCGCGCTCGGCTGGGGTCCTGGCCTCAGGCTGGGCATCAGGGAAAGCGGCGGTCTGATCATCGTCGGAGCTGACCGGCAGGGCGTGTTCCGGGTGACCAGGGAAGGTCACGTGCGGCTGCCGGCGGTGGTCCGGCAGTGGTGTGGCCTGACGGCCGGCGACCGGGTACTGCTGGCCGCGGACCCGGCTGCGGGTCGTCTGGTGCTTCACCCGCCGGCTTCGCTGGATGCGGTGGTTGCCCGAGTACATGCCGAAGCGCTCGGTGGTGATGAGGCGTGAGCGGCACTGCTGCGGGCAAAGCGGAGTTGGATGCGGCTCGCTTGTTGCTGGCGCGGATGGGGATTACGCCGGCGGACCTTATCGAGGCGGCGTCGCCTCGCCCTCCGGCACCGACCTTCGCTGAGTACGTGCCGGTGGTGGCGGCAGCGGTCAGTGCCGGTACCCGCCGAGCGTACGGGTCGTACTGGAAGCGCGTTGTCGAGCAGTGGGGGCAGCGGCGGCTGGACGAGCCGACACCGTCGGAGATCGAGCGGCTTGCGGAGTACGTCAAGTCGCACGTAGTAGCCCGCCGCAACGCGCGGGGTGGGCGCAGCGCGGCAGAGCATCTGATCGCGTCGTTGCGGTGCCTATACCGGCGGGCAGTCGCCGACGGTTTCATCGCGGAGGCGGATAACCCTGCGTTGAAGGTGGCGAAGCCGCGGCGGTTGCCGAGTACCCGGCGGGCGTTGGCGGACACGCGGCTGGCGGAGATCAACGAGGTCGCGGCATCTACAGGTGACGATCCGGCGTTGGACAGTCTGCTGTTGCGGTTGCATACCGAGACGGCGTGCCGCCGGGGCGGGGCCCTGGCCTTGCGGCCGGTCGACCTGGACCCGGATCAGTGTCTGATCCTGCTGCGGGAAAAGGGCGAGACGGTACGGTGGCAGCCGGTGTCGCCGACGCTGATGCGGTATCTGCAGCGGCACGCCGAGCAGCGGCACGCCACCGAGATAGGACCGTTGTTCCGGTACCGCAGCGGGCAGCCGATCACCTACCGGCGCTACGACCACCTGTGGGTGCGTATCGGTGAGCACCTGCCCTGGGCGCACACGCAGCAGATCAGCACACACTGGCTACGGCACACCACGTTGACGTGGGTGGAGAGGAACTTTGGCTACGCCGTCGCCCGCGCCTACGCTGGTCACACAGGCAGCGGCGGTGACGCGGGAACCACCGCCACCTACGTTCGCGCCACCATTCACGAAGTAGCCGCCGCGCTCGCGGCACTTACCAATGAGCCGCATCCACTGGCTTGAGTTGGGCTGGAGTGGGTCCTGACTCAAGATGAGGTCGGGGCCCACTCGGCCGTAGGGCTGCGGCTGCTAGCTGCTCGTTGAGGCATCCGCGGCGCGGTTGCCGGGCGGTGGTCATGGTGAACGCCGCAGCTCCCGTGACCTCGCACGAAGACTGGTGTCCGAGGCCCAAATACCCTCCCGTGACGGACGTGGATGTCATGTTGGCGTAGCCACACGCGCCGGTGGCGCTGAAACCGCCCGTACGGGGGTTCCGGCCAGCTCGCGAACTCCTCGACGGGATCGACGCCGTGTTGCGGGAGACCCCACGGAGCGCCGCGCGTGCCCGCTCCCAGGGCGTCGGTGGGGCAGATGCGATGCTTGTGCCGTGCCCGATGATGCTCCCGCCGCAGACAGCCAACGGCCATTCGAAGAGCCGATCCGGCTCGTCGGCGGCGTCAACTTCACGACGTGGCCCGATCTCAAATGGAGCCGAGGGAAGTCACACATCGCCGCCCTGCAGTCGAAGTTCGGTGAGTGGCACGCCAGCGCGCCCGTGTCCGTGGACGCGGTGTTGCGCGACGACCGCCAAGGGATCGACCTCGTTGCCCGGGTCCCGCGCGGGATACCGAAGCACGAGTGGTCGCTCGATCTCGGCGATGCCCTGCACAACCTCCGAAGCGCGTTCGATGCCGTGGCCTGGGGTATGGCGCACTTCGACGACGCACAACCGACCCGCCCGAAACGCGTCACCTTCCCGATCTGCGACGACGAGAAGCAGTGGGGCGAGGCCGTCAAGGCTTGGATCGGTGAGATCCACCCGGAGTTCCAGGAACGGCTCCGGATCATGCAACCGTTCACCTACGTGCCAGCCGAGGGTGTGTCGGTGCTGTCGATGCTCCACGACCTCGATATCCAGGACAAGCACCGCGACATCTTGACGGTCTCGGCCGACCTACACGAGATCAACCTCGGCGGATCGTTCGAGTACGAGAACCATGACACCCAAGCCACGCCACGCATCGACATGCGCTCAGACGTCAAGTTCGGAGATGGCGTGGTGCTCGGGACGATCCATGCCGGAGCGCTGATCAGGATGGTCGGCCGGATGGTCCTCCGCCCGAGCATGAAGGTGCAACTCACCTACCGAGACACGACGCACGACGTGATGCCGATGCTCCAGCAGTTCGTCGTGGAGACACGGCGTTACCTCGACATCCTGATGCATGGGCTGGCCGCACCCGGTGAAACCGACGAGGCGGAGTGGTCGTCGATGGACGTAGGCCCGCCTCCGGCGTAGTCCACGGCGAAGTGCTTCCTGGTCGGGCCAGCATCCGACGTGCGCGTTCTGTGCGCCCACGCCTACCTTGCCGTCACCGCCGTCCACGCCAAAGGGGGCGCCGAAGCCGACCACGACGGTCTCATTCCCCTCGCCCTCGGCGAGGTCCGACGTCTGCTGGCGCACCTGACCACCACCACCCGGCCCTTCGACCACGTACATCGATGGTCACGATGGCGACGCCGAACACCAGTACCGCGCCAAAACAGCCCACTACCAAGCGAAGACTCAGACCCCATCAAGTGCGGCTGGAGTATTAGAACGCTGGGCGGCTTCCCGCCGATGGGTGAGGCTATGGCGGGTTCGCAGGGTGTGGGGTGGTCGGCACCGAGTACCCGCAGTTGGTCTGTGGGCAGCGTCTCAAACGCGATGGCGGCATGGTCGTCGGCCTGCCGGGCCACCGGGCGATGTTGTGGCGGGTGAGCAAGGTGTGGGGGTGGCCCAAGCACCCGCAGCCGATCGGTGAGCAGGGTTTCGAAGGGTGGCGGCGCCGGCCGGGTCGCCGGCCCCGCACCGCTGGAAGGCGGATGCACTGTGGCGCGGAGAACCGGGTAAGTTGCATTCGATCACGAGCACGAGGCGGCTACAAAAGAGGGTCACTGACGGATCGCTTGGCCACCGCCGCGCAAGGAGCTAAGAGCGCCAGTGGGCAAGTGGCGGCCCTCGCCGCAGTCGTCGCCCGGCTCACCGAACGAGAAGGGTCCCGCGAGCGTGGATATCGTGTCGTACAACCCGGGTCACGACGGAGCCTTCGTCCACCTTCGCGACGGTTACCTCGTCTCCTCTGTCGAAGCGGAGAAGGACTCCAACTACCGGTACACCCCGATGTCCAGTCGCGACATGCTCGACGCCTTCGGACGGCTAGAGCAAGTGCCCGACGTGGTATGCACTGGGGGTTGGTGGCCGCGTGAGGCGCGCCCGACCGGGTCACCGTCCCACGTTGGGTATCGCGGCATCGTTAAAGACGAAATCACTGTGGAGCATCGCCGCCTGCTCGGCAAGTCGATTCCGTTTTTCTCCTCTTCTCACGAGAGGTCGCACCTGCTCTGCGGATTTGGCATGTCACCCTTTCCCCAGGGCTCGCCTTGCTATGCACTGGTGTGGGAGGGGGCGATCGGCGCGTTCTATGAGATCGATCCGGACATGAACATAACGTTGATCGCCGACGTAATGAGCGAACCAGGTGATCGATACGCCTCGATCTATGGATTAGCAGATCCGACCTTTCCCAAGAATGCGCCGTTCTCCCGCTTCTCGGATGCAGGCAAGTTGATGGCGCTCGCCTCTTTCTCAGAAAGAGGCACGCCCACCGCCGAGGAGGAAGATTTGATGGCCTTCCTTCTATCTTCGGAACACGTTCGGCTTGACCTCTACGACCGACTGGAGTCTTCCGCGTACTACAACGTAGGCACGGATGACACAGAGTTCCGCAACTTCGCGGGCATCTTTAGCGACAGAATCTTCGACACCTTCTACCGCTTCGCTAAAACGAATCTGCGCAAGAACCTGCCTTTGGTCATCGCTGGAGGTTGCGGCCTGAACTGTGACTGGAACTCGAAGTGGAGGGAAGCCGGCATCTTTTCCGAGGTCTTCGTGCCACCCGTTGCCAACGACTCCGGCTCGGCAATCGGGACAGCGATTGACGCTCAACTGCACTTCACCGGCAACGCAAAGATCAAATGGGACGTCTATTCCGGACTGCCGTTCAGGATGGATTCACCCGTCGCCGCCGGTCGCTACGACGTCCGAGACGCGAGTTACGAGGACGTCGCCCACATGCTAAGTAGCGGCCTAATCCTTGGCTGGGTCAACGGCCGGTACGAGATCGGCCCTCGCGCCCTGGGCAATAGGTCCATCCTCGCCTCGCCTTTCGATGACAGCACGAGGGTGCGCCTGAACGAGATCAAGCAGCGCGAGCAGTTCCGGCCAATCGCGCCTGTCTGCCTAGAAGATGATGCGGCGCGGTGGTTCGGCTGTGATCGCGAAAGCCCGTTCATGCTGTACACCTACCGAGCCAACACGGACGCGCTGGCCGCAGTAACGCACGTAAACGGCACGGCCCGGCTCCAAACTGTAAGCCCAAGTACGAACGCCCAACTCTACGAGCTGCTCCTTGCCTTCAAGGCACGCACCGGATACGGAGTCCTGTGCAACACATCTCTCAACTTCAACGGGAAGGGATTCATCAACAACCTGTCGGACCTCGATACCTACACGGCAGATCATGAACTGGACGGTTTCGTCGTCGAGGGGCGTGCGTATCTCCGCCGGAGTTCCGAGCGCTACATCGCATATCGGAAAGATGGGGGTCGGTGAGACCGACGAGGCGCGACACAGAGAAACCGTTGATCGCTCCAGCGCCGGACGCTCCCGTAACACGCGGCCCTCGCCAAGGAACCTCGGCAACGGATTCGTACCCGCCAGGCTTCGAAGAGGACGACCGTCTGCGTTCTGACTTCATTCGAGACTTGACGTTGCGGCAACTACGAAGCCCTCGAGCATCTTCGGGATCCAGGCACGCAGATCATGCAGGGTCTATACCCAGAACCCTGGTGCGGTTCTGGCACGACCCGTGCGACGTACCACCGGACGTCCGTAAGTGCCTGGAGAGTTGGGATGCGCTGCGCGACGAAGGTTTCTCGTTCCGGATGTTCGGCGATGCCTCGGCAGCGGCCTACATCGAGGAGCGGTATGGTCCGCGGGAGCTTGCGGCGTTTGCGCGATGCAGGCATCCCGCAATGCGCAGTGACTATCTACGCATGTGCTTCGTGCTAGCGGAGGGCGGCCTGTATGTCGACGCAGACGATGTGCTGCTTGGCGACGGCTGGAACGACGTCTTCCGCGATGGCACGCTAAAGGTCCACCCGCTGTGTTATGACGTGACTGCCGGCGGCATGGTGCCAGGGTCTGAACTGCGGAGAATCGACTTGCCGACGGACGGTCGCATCTTCTACGTCAACAACAACCCGATCGCCGCCCCAGCCGGTCATCCAGTCCTGCGGCGGGCGCTCGCGCGTGCGACCGACACCCTGCTTGGAGATGAGCCAGCGCCGGAGATTCAGGCGACGACCGGTCCCGGGAACCTTACCGCTGTTCTAGCCGCGCACGCCCGCGAGTCGCAGATTAGTGGCACCATGCCAGACTTCGAGTTGCTCCTCGACTGGGAGGAAATCGCGGAGCCGTGCTGGGACCTCGCATATCGCAACGACGTCCGCAACTGGCGCAACATGGACAGCTGACGAGGCCCTCAATGAACATCAACAACTTGGTCAGTCCAGTGCGAGCGCTCGCGTTCCGAACATGGCGCTCCCTGACCGTGTTCGTCCCAGGTCGCCGAGTTCGGGCCTTCGGTCGAGGCACAGGCCAGATTGGAGCGATCATCGTCATCAACCTGGACAGGCAGCCGAGGCGATGGCGGCGCGTGACAAAAGAGCTAGGCCGGTTCCGGACATCCGAGGGCATTCCGTTGACGTCGATCACACGGCGACTCGCAGCAGTCGATGCGCGGGACGGACGCGCCGTAGCGGCGACCGTTGACGTGGACGTGATGTATCGAATCGGCGATCAGTTGCACGTGCAACCCGACGCCCGACTGGCAGAGTGTTTCGCCGAGGATGAGCCGGTGCGGATGTCGCGGCAAGAAGTGGCGGTGGCGCGGTCGCACGTGGAGGTCTGGAAGGCTGTCGCGAACGGGACCGAGGACTACGTTCTCGTGCTGGAAGACGACGTCTGGTTCAAACCTGGCGCCCCAGCTGCCATCGATCGCGGCTGGCGCGCCGCCCTCGACCGGTGCACAGCCGAAGGTGGACCGAAGCTGCTCTACCTTTCGTACTCTGACGCCGGCGGAACTGCGGCGCGCGACGAAGCTTGCGACATCCTCTTTCGACCTTCACGCGGCCTGTGGTTCCTCTCGGGTTACGTACTCTCGCGCAAGGGAGCCGCCGCGCTCCTTCGCGCAATGCCCGTGGTCGGACCCGTCGACCTATGGATGAACTACCGGTTTGCAGAACTCGGTGCGCTGGCACTCACTTCGCCCGCGATCGCGCAGAGGCATGACGAAGCGTCCGACAATGCCTACTCGGTCCTGCCCTACCTGGCCCGCGCTGGGATCGTCGATTCTGGGCAGGGAGCCAAGCCTCCTGACCTATCGCGCACTGGTCCAGTGCTGGCGTGGACCGGGGGCGGGGAGCAGGAAAGCCTCGCCATGGCGCTGTCGATGCTCGGGCTGCGCGTCCGCGCGTTCGACGGCGATGAGGAACCGATGCACGAGCGAGAACTGAAGGAGGTGTTGAAGACCTTCGACGCCCTCGTTGACGCTCCGCTCGTGCCCGCCGCGCTTGCCGCCGCGGTGGCGAACGAGCGTTCGGTTATCCTCCTGGAGGCGGACGCGCAGACACCAGCGGGTCTGGAGCTAGACCAACTGCCGCTGTCGCGGTCGGCCGTTCTGGCACCCCGTGATTCCTTGGGCGGATCGTGGAGAGGCCTATGCGGTGTGTTGGGCCTTGTCGAGCCCATCGAACCCTTCCCGGCCGGAACTCCGCGAGCTTTCCGCCTGTTCCGAGACCAACGCCCGACCGCACGACTCGGCACCGCTGCGCGGCTACGGCGGGACAACTTCGCGATGGACGACTCGCCCTGGGTCCTTCCTGCGTCGAGCGGATGGCGGCCGATGCAGAACGCGCGCCGTTCCGTGCGCGCGGCCGGCCTGGCCATTGCCAAAGCCTCCATGACAGAGGCGTCGGCATCGTTCCCTGGTCTCATCGAGACTTTTCCGGGCAACCTGGCGTCGTTCGCACCGGAAGGTCTCCAGCACAGCGACGAGGGCGCGCAACTAGTGATTGACGCCATCGAAAGCGGCTCCCGACCGTACCGGTCGGGAGCCTTCGCATCCGTACGCTCGTTCCCGCATGGGCGCTTTGAGGCAGAGATAAGGGCAGCGCCAGGCTCGGGGCTCGTTACCGGATTCTTCCTGCATCGCGACACACCACGGCAGGAGATCGACATCGAGTTCGCGGGCGCCGATCCCCGGCGAATGCTGGTCAACGTGTATTTCAATCCTGGCGACGACGGTACCGCCATGGGCTTCGGATACCGTGGCTCGCCCTGTCGGATCGACCTCGGCTTCGACGCCACCGCAGACTTCCATCGATACGCCATCGACTGGCGGCCAGACCGAGTGACTTGGCTGGTCGACGGCAGAGTCGTCCATGAGCGTGTCGGCTGGGATCCGACACCGATCCCTCACCTGAAAATGCGCGTTCATGCCAACCTGTGGGCGCCCCGCTCCGACGAACTCGCCGGACGCATTGACGAGCGCAAGCTGCCCGCGGCCGCTGCCTTCAGGAACGTGCTGGTGACCGAGTGAGCCATTCAGCGTAATGGCGACGCTGGGTAGCCGATATCGCCGGTGGTGCGGTAACACGCCGGATTGGTTGTGGTGCAACGAGAAGACGCAGAACTTGGGTATGAAGGTGGTCCTCCGACAGATCAACTTCATAAGGGTCCTGCGTCGACGATGAGTGTGTCACATACGGCCGAGCTGCCGGTACGCGAGGCGACGGTGGCGTTCCTGGCCGGGCTGCTGGCCGATGAACGTCTGCGGCGGAGAACCCGCGCCGATACCCGCGGGTTATCCTGCCGTGACCAAGCGGTGCTCGTCCTGCGCTGGTTTTTGGACGGCACGCGAATGGCCCAGTTGGCCCGGCATAACGCGATCAGCAAGTCGACCGGCTACCGGCTATGACTATCTGCGCGAAGGCATCGATGTCCTGGCTGCCCGATCACCTGGGCTATGCGGAGCGCTGCTGCCCGCGAAGGCGGCCGGGTTCGGCCACGTGAACATCGACGGGATGCTGGTCGAGACCAACCGCTGCCGCACCCCTGACCCCACCCGGGGCGTGGATTTGCGGTGGTCAGACAAGCGCGACCACCACGGCGGCAACATTCAGGTGATCACCATCCCGGACGGCTGGCCGATCTGAACGTCGCAGGTGCGGCCCGGCCGGGAGCACGACACCACCCCGTTACGCGCCCACACCGAGATCCTGCCGAGCCTCGTCCAAGCCGGCGATGACCTGCCATCGCCGCCTCATTTTCAGCGGGATGAATGCGCCAGATCGCTTCCCACCCGCACCTCAACCGTGCAAGGGGAGTCGCCGGTCCTCGGCGACGTCGCGACGGGCTGGTGGCGCGAGGAATTGTTCGACTCCATCCAGGCCTCCGGTTGGGGGTTTGCGGCCGTTGACCTGCTCAGAAGCGGGATGTCCACAGGGCGGAACCCGGCGGGGTGGACGGTGGCGGCCGATTGACGGAGTCTGCTCGCATGGAGTTTGCGGAAGCAGCCAACGTCCTCGCCGGGCGTCTCGCCGCTGGCGACGACAGCCTCGCCGCCGCCGGGGCCGTCCACCTGGCCATCGAAGCCTGGAGGCACCTGGGCGGTTTTGATCCCGCGTGGGACCGCTTCGGACTGGAGGTCCTGGACGTCCGCAGCCGCCTTTACGAGGACGACGTCGTCGTGGACGCGGCGGCCCCGGACACCGACGGGTCCGAGGTGCGGGCTGCGGTGAGGGATCTCATTGAGCACCTTGCCCAGTACCACGATCGCCGTGCCGTCGCCCAGGACGGGCTGGCTGGACGACTCGATCACGACGCGGCAGCCGAGCAACTGCGTCGGGCGGCAGCGGCCCTGGTATGACGATCGGCTTCTGGTACGAGGAGGCGCAGCGGGCGATGCGGGCTGCCGCTGCGGCGGTGACCAGACGCCGCGCGGGGACCGCTGGGGAGATCAACGGTCTGGTGGGTGCCCGGTCGGACCTCTATCACCAACTGGCCCGGGTAACGGAGCTGCTGGTCGGCGGTCGTCCAGCGGCGGAGGTGCCGGACAGGGCGTCTGCCGGCCTGGTCCTCGGGCGGCACGGGCAGAGCCTGACCCGGTTCTACGTGGGACTGCGGGCCGCAGCAGTGGTGGACGAGCGGCTACCGCCGGCACCGGAGGTCTCCACTGGCGCGGCGCGGTCGCTGCGGCGGGCCGCTGACGCGATTGGCGTCATGGGTGACATCATCGCCGGTCACGTTCCACCCGGGCGGCGTCCTGGCACTCCGGAGGGGATTGCCATTCGGGCTGGGGGCGGTGTCCAGGGCGGTCTTGGTGACATCGCCCGGCTCGCCGTCGGTGCCGTGCGGCTCGACGGCCGGCTCCCCGCGTGGCTTGACCGGGGCGGACCTCTGGCGCAGACATACAAGCCGGTGGCGGAGGCAGCCAGATGGACGAGCGGCAGCCGGCTGGGTGCCGTCGCCAAAGAGCTGATCGCCGGCGCGAAGACTCAGCCCAACCTCCGCGAGCTTGATATCGCCCGATCGCCACAGCATCCGGCACCGGCGGTAAACACCGTCGATGCGGCGATCGCGGCGGTCCGCGCCGCGCGTACCTGGCTGTGGCTTCACCCCGACCAGGTCACCGGAGCGCACCTCCAGGTCGGGACGCAGCTTGGCCTGGCGATGCACGTCCTCAGCACCGACGGATCCCCGGCGATGATCGGGGGTTGGCGGCAGGCGGCGATCGCCGCTGCCGAGCTGCGCGCGGCACCGGCGGCCGGCCCTGGCCAGGACGCCGCGGCCGAGCTTGGCGAGGCCCTGCGGTGGACCCGGTCGCTGCTGAACCCTGGGGCCCAGGGCCGCATGCCGCATCGGGTCAGGGAGGCTACGCGGCTCGGCAGTGAGATGTTGCTGATGGCCGCCACCCTCCACCGAGGCCTACGTACGGCGATGCAGCGGCGAAACCTGTTCGTTAGGGGGGATACAGTCCTCGAGCGTCCCGCCGGTTCGCTGGTCTATCGAGCCACTCCCCGTTGGCGGCCTGCAACAGTCGGCGATGATCTTGTGCGCGACCTCAGTCGGGCGTTGTGGCAGATTGTCGGGTCCGAGGCCGAGGGTGACCCGGCGAGCATGGTCGCTCATGTGCTTGCCCGACCGCCTCGCCCGCGAGTGGCGAGCCCAGCAGCCGCAGAGAGCCGCAGTCCGAAGCCGGATGTGCTGCCGGACGCGTGCCCGGGGCCCAGGCAGGGAGAGGGTAGACAACCAAACACGGCTGGCGTCGAAACCGTCGCTGCAGTGCCGGGCAGCGAGGCGGTTGAAGAAGGCGGAGAGCCGTTGTCGGGCGAGATTTTGATCGACTAGCTCGGCGGTGCCGAACCGGTACACCTCGTACCCGTTAAACCGCAGTTCCCGGTCTTCCGCGACCAGTTCGGCGTAGCGAGGAGGCTCGGCACGGCCGTCAGGGCGTACGTAGTGCTGGACGCCATCGCACCCGATGACGATGCGGATACCGTGGGGAAGTAGCAGCAGGAAGTACATGCGCTGTCGCGACAGGGGCGGTTTACCTGCGGCATGGTGGGCTCGCGTGCACGGATCGCAATGCAGGTAGACCTGAAGGATCATGGGTCATTGACAGCCTGCCGCAGGATGACGAATTGTTCATCGTCCAGCTTCGGCTCGTTGGCGGCCATGTGCACGACGTCGTTGCCCAGGTACTCGCCAAGCGGCGAGGCCGCCGCGATGGGCGCTGACGGCTGAGTCTAAGTGACCTTGAAGGCCGACAAGGCGGGTATTTGTCGTAGTCGATCTTCGCCCGTTCGGGGTGGCCCCTCACCGACGATGGGCGAGGGGACAGGGATGATGAGCTTTCACAGCCCGCGCAGGCGGTGAGTCCGGCCCGGCGCCGAGTTGCGGCGGATCCCGCGTTGCGCCGGCCCTTCGCGCCGATGCTCGCTGCGCCGGTCGATGTGGTGCCCGAAAATCCCGACCTGCTTCATGAACCCAAGTGGGACGGTTATCCAGAGACTTTGAGGTGTGTCAGGGGCGAGACGTCGCCGCGCAGTCAACCTGACCATGCCAACCCACACGGCTTGATCGAGACCGCGCTGATGTGCTACCGGCAGCTCTGCGACGATGCGGTGTCCGCTTCTGTCGACGGCCTCTAGGTAGTCGGACAACGGGACGTCGCGAAAGGCCTATGCGTTCGAGCGGGGAAGGTTTCAAGCTGCCTCGCGGTGGTGAGGCTTGGTCCCGCTCTTGCTCAAGGGCGCCGACCTGATCCGAGCGGCCCGAGCCGAGTGCCGACGACCGATTGCTCTGGACACATAACAAACCCGACCAGCATTAGCACATATGATCTAAGACTGAGGTATCGTCCGGGAATGACGTCCTCGGATGCGGCACCCAGTTCACCCAGGTTGAGCCCTCGACAGCAGCGGATCTTGGAAGTGATCCGCGAGTGGGTCGAGCGCCACGGTTATCCGCCGACGGTGCGTGAAATTGGTGCTGCCGTCGGACTCGGCTCCCCGTCATCGGTGACGCATCATCTGAAGGTGCTCCAGCGGCTTGGCCTTGTGCGGCGCGCTGCCCATGGGCCGCGCGCCGTCGACGCGCGGCCATCGGCCAGCGCCACCGCGCCCGATCTGGACTTGTGCCCCGGTGTCCGAGTCCCGCTCGTTGGGGCCATCGCCGCCGGGGTCCCGATCCTCGCAGAGGAGCATGTCGAGGAGATCCTGGCCTTGCCGTCCGAGCTGGTCGGCCGAGGCACGTTGTTTGCGTTGCACGTCCGCGGGGATTCAATGATCGAGGCGGGCATTGCCGATGGAGACGTCATCGTTGTACGACAGCAGGTGTCCGCTGAGAACGGTGACATCGTCGCCGCGTTGATTGATGACGAGGCCACCGTCAAGGTCTACCGCAGCCGCGATGGGAAGGTCGAGTTGCTGCCCCGCAACCCGCTCTACCCGGTCATCCCAGGGGACGAGGCGGTGATCCTTGGCAAGGTCGTATGCGTGCTAGGTCGTCCTGAGCACCAAACACCCCCGTATTGATCGCGGCTGGTCAGTCCGAGTACGAGCGCGGAGTATCGCGGTTACCGATCACCACACCGACCACGACGTAGCGGTCGACGCTGCTGCCGGTCGGGCGGTGCGTTGCGACCCATGCGCTCTCGCGGAGGTGCCGCACGCCGTCGCTGTGGTCGGTAAGATCGAGCACCAAGAGTTGCCCGAGTGCCGAGTTCGTTCCGGCGTAGTCTGCGGCTTGGGTCAGGTAGGACTTTTCCAGCGCAGCGTTGCTGGCATCGTGAAGCTCGCGCTTGATCTCGATGTAGAAGCGGACGGTGCCGAAGCCGGCCTGGATGTCGACGCGGCCGGTCGCCACGTGCGACACCTCAAACTGCACGCGTCCGACGAGTTTGCCGCGTTGCAGCCAGTCGAAGTAGTCGACCTGCAGCTTTTCCTCGTGCGGGGCTCTTCCGGCCGGGAAGGGCTTTAGATACGCGAGCTTGCCCGTCAACTGCACGTCGTGGCGTGCGGCGAGGAAGGTGGCCAGTTCCCAGGTGAGCAGATCGAAGTACTGGCGGACTCGGCCAGCGTAGTCGGGGCATTTGGCTAGGTCGGCCTCTAGTTTCCGCCGGATCAGGTCTACCTGAGGTCCGGCAGCAGCGTCGAAGGTTTCGCGGTATGCAACGCCTTCCATAAGGTCGAGCGCATCGTCCGTCATGCCCTGAGCCGCACGCATGGCCTTCTCTAGACCAAGCCGGGCCACCAGCGATGGCGCCCTCTCAACTAATCGTAGGAGCGCCGGTGAGTCGTCCTCCGATGCGGCGCCGGGCTCGCGAGCGTGCCGTTGTTCGATCGGCCGTTCTGTCAGGACATCGACATGAGTCAGCAGAAGCTGCAGCTGGGCGGCGTCGATGGGCGGATCGTCTGCCGAGGCCGCTACCTCAGCAGCATGCCTCAAGCCTGCTAGCAGCGACTGCTCCCGCACGATGCTCTGTTCGACCATCGGACGGACGACAGCTTCGAGTCCTGGCGCGTTGGATATGCCCGGCACCGGGATGACTTCGCGGTCGAGTTCGTACGCGTCGAGCACGGCTGCGAGTGCTTCCCAGACGTTCAGCCAAGCGGGAGCGGCGATGTGCTCGGCGGCGTTGTCGAGAATGAGGACCAACCTGGCCCATGCTCGCTCCGCCTCGCGTCGAGGCCGTCGCCATGCGGGGGTATGGAGACCTCGGAGCCACGCCTCCCGCTTGTTTAGCAGGGATGACACCGAGTCGCGAGAGGCGACTAGCAGGTCGCGATCGGCTCGGGAGAACGCCATGATGGCGTCGAGGCCGGCGCCGTAGAGCGCCGCATCGTCACGGTTTTCCTCGGCGGCGACGGCGGTCGCCATCTGCTCCCGTGCTTCGAGAAGCAGCGCGAGGGCATTTGCTGCTTGTTGGTTCGCCGCGCGGCGCAGCAGATCTAGCCCGTACTCAAACGTGGCGTCTGCTGCGGCATCCGGAACTTCACGGAGGCTGTCGAGGTCTTGGCGCAATGGCGGTGCGAGGTTCTCGTCAGCTCCCCATCGGTCGAGTGCGGCGCCGATGAGCCGGGGAAGACGCTCGGCGTATTCAGGGTCGATCCGCGTGACGTCGTCGAGTTCGAGCGCACTGAGTACGCGGACGGGCCGGGCTGCGTTAACGATGGCAAGGCGAAGGGCGCCTTCAAGGTGGCTGGCGGCGAGGAGCGGCTGCTGGCCGAGCGCGTTGGTGTGCCCGCGGAGGAGCGCATCGCACAGTCGTTGACCAAACTGCTGCACAAATGGCCCGCTGTCGAGCAGCGCGTCGACTGCGTCGTTCAGGGTCAGCAGACTGCGTTGGCTGGTGAGGCCCACGAGCAAGGCGTCGATTATTTCGCTGCCGGGAGGTGTGCCGATCTCAAGCGCGTGGACGGTGGCCCGGCAGGTCAGGTGACCCAGTGGACCGCCTGCACTGTCGCGTATAGCAATCGTCTGTTCATCGATCGTGAGGTTGCCCAACAACTCGATAAGGGGTGGCGCGGTGTCCTGCGCAGCAGCGTCCGCTAGGAGTGTGTCTAGCGCGTTCACCTCCACCTCCTGGTGCCGGGGAAGCCCTCGTGTTATCGAACGTCAGCCGCTGGCTACCACAATGGCCCGCCTGGCAGCGCTGGCGCAATGATGTTGGACCGGGTCAGGACGCTGCGTGTGAGCGGCTCGTCGGCGGTCGTGAGGATGACCTGTAGGCCTGGTAGGTCGGCGGCGGCCTGCTCCAGTTCGGTAAAGAGGGCGCTCGCGTCAACGTCTTGAACCTCCTCGGCCTTGGGGCTGTCGACGAGGAGCAGGCCGGGGTGCGTGGCGAGGCCGAACTGCGCCCCAACCCGCAGCAGTGCCACCACGACTGCGATCCGCAGCCGCAGCCGTTCGCCGTTGCTCTGGTTGCTGAACCACTCACGAGGTCCGCCGACCTTGAAGACCTGGAGGCGGGCCGCTCTGTCAATCTTGACCCGGTCCAGGTCGGTCATGCCGAACCGTCGAGCCGCTTCGACGATTTCCTTATTGAGTGCGTCGAACAGGCCTTCACTCGCTCGGCTTCCGTCGGTCTCTAGAACCTTGACTGCGGCACCGAGCACACGCTGCACATCGTCGACCAGGCCAACCGTGATGTCGTCTGGGGGCGCGAGGACGGTGAGCATGCCCTCCAAGCGTGCGATCAAGGCCATCAACTCTGCGCGCTCGCCGGCCTGCGATGCTTGTTCGGCAAGCCGGAGCCGCTGTTCGGTCGATGTCAGCTGCTGACGCAGCACTTGGGCGTTGTCAGATGCCGCAGCCAGCTCCGTTGCTGCCGCCTGCTCGGCCTGCTGGCTTGCCTTCAGGCGGTCCTGCGCCTCTTGCTCGATCTGCTCCCGGTCTTCGTCGTCGACGACCGCCACGGCAGTCGCGCACACGGCGCAAGTGTGCACCTTGCTCTCTGCCGCCCGGCGAGCGCTCGTCACTGGTGCCTCACATCGAGGGCAGGCGACCGGGTCGAGCGCATGGAACAGGGCACGAGCGACCGCGCTTTCCCGCAGGTCGTTCAGCGTCTTCTCGTCGCTCTGGCGTTGGGCCCGGAGCAGGTCATGTGTCTGCCGGGCGGCTCTGAGCCGGCTTTCGGCCTCAAATAGTTGGGATCCGAGCCGCGCGACTCTAGCAGCCAGTGAAGAGACCGGCTCGATGGGTTCCGCTTCGACGGTGAGTTCGCGAAGCCGTTCACGGGCTTCCGAAAGTTGCCGAAGCACATCGCCGTACTGTTGAGCTTGCCGAGCCCGGAGTCGCGCGTCGTCGGCAGATTCTGCCTTCGCGCTGGCAGCCCGGGCGTCGCGGATGGCCTTGACTTGGGTCAGGAGCGCGACGCTTGGTAGGTCGAGGAAAACTTGAAGGAGTCGGCCCGCAAGCCCCCCCATCACGACGTCTCCAAGCAGCGCCCGGTCGCCGCCGACGGGAAGGTAGAGCGCGCCGAAGTAGGTGGGCCACCCGTGTGTTACCCGGCCGCTCGCAGCCTGTGTCGATGCGTTCTCGAGACGTCCCAGATTCAGCAGGTCCAACATCAGCGCTGCTACTGCGTCCCCGTACGCCGCTGCGTCCTGGACGGCAACAACCTCTGTCACCCCCAGGTCGGGGCGGGCCTCCCGGACGCCCTGTAACGCATCGAGGGTAGGCGCCGACAGGATTCGACCGTCAACGATGTCGCCGTGGTCCATGCTGAGCCGTAAGCCGAGGGGGCGACCTGCCACGAGAGCGTCGCAGTCCAGCTGCGAGATCCAGGACCTGACGACGCCCTGGAGATCGTCGCGGTGTCTGCCCCGCAAGCACCAGGTGATCAGCTCCAGGGCACTGGTCTTGCCCTTCAGGTTGTGGGCAACGAGTGCGGTCAGGCCACTCCCGAAGCGCAGGGTGGTGTCGAAAGGGCCCTTGGGCTCGACCGTGCGGTCGCCAGCGATACGTAGGCGGCTCACCGACAGCGGGCGCGGGAGTGCTGTTGAGCTTGCCAGGGGTAACCCGAACTCTTGGAATACCTCCAGCACCCGGTGACGGCCAACTTTCGCCTCTAGCGCGATGCGGTCCGGAAGGTCACGCGATTCGTCGTCGTTGTCCATCACCGCTCCACCGTTTCAGCCGCTTCGGCCCTCAACTCCGCCAGCCTTGCCCTGGTCTGTGCCGCGATACTGCCAATCCGATCCCCGATCGGCGTGTCCCGATACTCTTCGTGCAGGTACTGGCGGGCTTTCAGCTGCGTGCCGCCGTATCCCTCGGTGAGCGCGGCTACCAGGTTGACCCGGTCGACGTAATAGGCGAAGACAGGCTCGGTGCTGAGGATCGTGTCGACGGCCTGCCGCCCGCGCGCGGTGAGAAAGTAGTCGTGCTGCTGGACGTGGCCGGGCGTTCCGCGTTTACGACGGATGATGAGACCGGCGCTGCGCAACACAGCCAGCGCATCGTCGAGTTGCTCGTACGCCCCGAACAGGTACCGAATCATGGGGTACCGGCGCACCTCTGGCTCCTCGGACGTCAGGATCTCCTCCGCCAGCTGCAGCAGATAAGGCTCGCGGCTGATCTCGTAGTCCTTTAGCAGCGTCGCCGCAAGAAAGTCCGGATTCCGCACCCAAAAGTCGATCTTCTGGAGTTTCACCTGGGTCTCTAGGACCGCCACCGCCTCAGCGAGCGTCGGGTCTGGCAAGGGGCTCTGTGGCATCGGCTGGGCGGCAGCGGCGATGATCAGCAGAACTCGAACGGCGTCCTGCTCACGGCTTGTAGGGGGTGCGACCTCGACGTCAGCCACGCCCGCAGTCTAGGAAGATCCGCTCCGGAAGGCTACCCACGGCGAACAGGCTTTCGCATTCAGTATCTGACAGATAGGTTGTCGCCCCCCTGCACCAACGCGATGCACTCGCGGAGCCGCTGTCCCTGGTCCGGTTGCGGGTGAACGACGAGGACAAGGTGGCTCGCGCAGTCGGCACCGCCACCACGCTAGATGAGGTGGCCCAGCTGGCCGGGCGGTTGCGGACCGAACTGCGCCGCTGCGGCATGCACGCTGAGGTGGTGCGCTACTGCGAGGAGGAAGTGCTGCGTCGGTCGCTGTTCCACGCGGTCTCGAGGCAACCAAGGGCGTCAGTGACCGGGTACGGCAGGTGATTAGCCTCACCGCCGACGGCGGTGAGCTGGTCGACCAGTGCTTCGGCGGGCGTGCGGGCCCCCGCTGCTGCGGATCAACGCCTACCGCACGGACTCGGGACCAGCGAGCATCGTGGCTTCGTCAACCTGCTCAAGGGCACCTTCGGGATATTCCGCAACCCGCCAGCCCACACACCGCGAGCCACCGCCGGATGGGCGCTGACCGAGCCGAACGCCCCGGACCTGTTCTCGCTGCTGTCTCTGGTCCATCGACGCCTCGACGGCGCCCACGTCATCCCCGGCGCTGATGAATCTCGGCTCGGGTCGCGGTGGGGCAGGCCCGGGGTGGTCACGATGGCGTGGCGGGGGTCGGCACGCCGGCGAGCGGATGTAGGAAGGGCGGCAGGATCTGGGGCAACAGCTCGAACTGCCCGTCGGGCACCAACTCGCGTAGCCGGTGCAAACCGTCCCCGATGAGCAGCAGCATGACCGCGGTGCTGACCCGGGTCCCAATGGATGGGCGACGATCGCGCAGCACATCACGGACGAGCAGTCGCGGCAGGCCGAGAACGGCGCCCATCATCCAGGTCAGCGTCGCGTCGCCAAGGTCGCCGCTGTCTAGTTCGGCTTCGACTGCGGTGCACTGGGCCAGCGCCCAGTCGCGCATGTCAGCCGCAGCGCGCCAAGCGGCCCGCAGTTGCTCCGTCGTCGCCCGGTCGATGATGCGCAGCAGGTCTTCGCGGACGTCGCCCACCGGCAGCAGGCTGGTCCCGGCACCGCCGTTGATCTCCGCCGGATCGCGGCCTGGCCCGTCCGGGTACTCCAGCCACGATGCGATCGGGCTGACCGCGCCGGCCGGCAGCAGGGCGCGCACGTGCGGAGCCATCGCCGGGCCGGATAGCTCGGGAGCACCAGCGAGCACGGCTGCCACGGTGAACGTGGCGAACTCCTTGGCGGTGACCGGTTCGTCGCTGCTTGGGCCCCGGTCGAACTGCGCAAGCTCGGGTGGCGCCCACGACACGCCCGCCGCGGTGATCCGCTCGTCGATGCGGCGCATCCGCCGCGGCAGCACGACCGAGTGGGCGTCGGCGGCCGCGCGCTCGGCCACGCCCCACGCCCAGTCGGAGCGGTCACCGGAGTCGGCGGGTGGCCCGGGCCCGTCATGTTCGCCTGGCAGCACGACCCGTTCGACGGCGGAGCGCCATGCCGCACGCGCCGTGCGCTCGGGCACGGCGAGCCCTTCGCCGAAGGCGTGCAGGGCGAGGTCGTGCGGGCGCCGACCGGGCCGGGCATGCCGGCCCAGCCACATCACCAGGTCCAGTGCGCCAGCGGGGGCGGTCGAAGTGCTGCCGCGGCCACGGCCGAGCGAGCGGGTCACGTTGCGCGGCAGCAGCCCGGAGCCGCGCCAACGCTCAAGCTGGGTGCCGGTGACGACGACGCCCCGGATTCGGGCAGCCGCCAGCAGGTCCTCGTCTGCGGGGCTGGTGGTCTTGCGCGGCATCGGCCGACCGTACCCGGCTGGTGGCAGCTCCCGCGAGCACATTGGAGCCCCGCGAGCTCCGCCAGAATCCTCCGCTGCTCGCCTGGTCTCCTTGGGGCGTCGCCGCTCGACCGGAGCGGCGCGACGTCGGGAGGACAAGGGCGTGAGTAGGGAGAACTTGTCGAGGCGTAAGCGGTCGCCGCGGGGGTGGCGGAGACTGGCAGCGGCTGCCGGAGCGGCTGGCGTGGCGGGACTGGCTGCCGCACACAGCCCGGCCTGGGCGGTGGGAATCGGAACGGCGGCCGCGGTGCTCGCCGCGGCCGCCGAGGTGCTGCGCCGGTGAGGCGCAGCGATGCCCCCGGGAGCGGTCAGCTTGGTGGGGCGGCCAGATCCCGCACGGTCTTGGCGATCTTCCGCACGCCGCCCGGCGGTGGTGTGGTACGGCTCCTGGTGAGGCGGCAAATTGGGTGTGCGGAGGCACCCGTGATGACCGATCCTTCGGCCGTGGCAAACTTCGACTCGTGTCCGACACCCCCAAAGCCATCTTCGTCTACGGCAGTCTTCGCCGTGGCGAACTGGCCCACCGGCAGGTAGCGCCTTTGGTGTCGCGGATTGATCGTGCGGAGGTCACGGGCTTTGGCCTCTACGTGCGCGACGGGCTTCCATTCATCACCGAGGTCCGCGGTGGCCGCGTCCGCGGCGAACTGCTCAGCGCGTCAACGATCGAGGACGCCGACCTCCTTCGGTACAAGGTTCGGGCGTACGAGGACGAAGCCCTTTACATCGAGCGGGCGGGGAGGGCAAGGACCGAAACGGGGGATGAGGTCGACGCCTGGGTGTACGTCGGTCGTGGTCCAAGCAGGGGGAACCCGCAGCCACACGAGCAGCAATGGTCATCTGCCGATGATCCCTTGTTCCGTGGTGCGATGGACGGCATCTTCGCTATCGCCAAACGCCACTTCGAGAGCGTCAGACCCATGCCCGCCGACATGGAAGGCTTCTGGGACGCCTTTCTCCCGATCCAGGGCACGTACCTCACGCTGTGCACAGTGCTCGAAAGGTACACCGCCCTCGTCTTCGGCCCGACCATTGACCCGGGCGAACGGTTACGCAGACTTCGAGGCGATCGTGCTGCCATCGAGGCCGTCGAGACGGCGAAGCCGCCATCGATCGAGGTCAGCGACAGCCGAGACCCGGGGCAGCGACAGCGGGCTCCCGGCCCGAGGTCGTTCGATGCCTGGTACCGGGTCCGGAGTAACCTCTCGCACCGCGGTAAGGCCGCCTATACCGACTTTAGGCTCGTAGAACGAAGCATCGTTGGCCTCCACGACACCCTGCGCCAGTTACTTGCCAGCCAACTACCTCTGACTGACGCGGCGCGGCAGAGATTCGCGGGCGACGACCGGATGCTAGGACCAATATATGCGCAATTCCGAGGGCCGAAGTGAGGGATCCAGGTTGGTAATCGCTCAGGCTCGGCGAAAAGACGTCCATTTATAGCCTGCTCGTCGGCCCCCTGATAGGGAGTGCTTCGGAAGCCGTGTCATCGAGTGCACCGACGACGCACGCAGGCTGAACACGGTCGAGCAGTCGGGCACATTTGGAGGTGACAGCGGCGTGACCGCGGGCAGATGTCCCATTAAATGAGGCGACGGGAACACGGTCGGCACACTCAATTCGGCAGTTGCGGGCGATCAGCGGCAGTTGAGGATGCCCCGCTTGACTGGTCAGCCGACCAGTGCAGGAAGAAGTCCGGCGCCGCCGTCAGGCAGTCCCAGAAACAGGTGGGCCCGGTCGTTGGTGGACTGCTCGGCAAGAAGTCCCAGGGCCTTGCCTGTACGTCGCCGAGGGGTACCACCAAGGCTGGCCAGCGTATCTTCCGGTTGGTCCGGCGCAGTTCACCGCCGGACCGCCGGCCACCGTGTGAGCTAGCGGACTCATCGCTGCGCGGTGATCGTTCGGCTGGCTTGCTGCTACACCAGCCAACCAGGACAAGAGCCCCCTTTAGCCCCCGGTTTTGATATGCCTTGACGCTGGTGTGACCATGGAAGGGTGCCCGCTCAGCCTCCTCTTGACCGCTTCGCCGCAGCTCAACGTATCGCTGAACTTCGCTTGCAGGCCGACGAAAACATCCCTGAACAGCACGTCGTGTCCCGCGTCGTTTTGAAACAATGGACCGACCACACACGGTGCCTGAACGCGGTGAGCGTCACGGGCAGGACAGCGAGGGTCATCGCTCGTGGTCCGGCAGGACTGGGCAAGATCCCGGACTTCGTGCCGCGAGCCTCCCGATCGGCGGAGCAACGATGGGCCATGACCGAACAGCATGTGCCACGGTTGGTTCGGCTCTGTAATACCGATGCAATCCTGGACGAGCCAGACGCAGCAGCGACACTGCGCGATCTCGTTGCCCTGCACTTCGTACGAAACCGAAGCTTTTGGCGGGTCCACGTCCAGGGGTATCAGCACGAGCGGGAGGCGTTGAAGCGACGGGCTCGGACCTTTCCTGGGTACGCGGGCGACTTTCAGCGCCGTTTCGGCCGGCCGCCGATAACCGGCGAAGATCACGACTTCTACTTCGAAATGGTGCTGGCGCGGCGTTCTGACATCGACTTCCACAGCGGCCTGACATTCCGGTACAGCGTCGAGCGAATGTTCGATCGATGCCGTGCATGGATGGCGGACCGTCAGATCCAGATCGTTCACCCTTCCTCGGGAGAATTCCTCATCGGCGACGCGCCGGTGGTGGTGCTCGACCGAACAGGACGACTGGAACCAGGAGTAGGAGTCACCCTCGGCAATGCCAGTCAGATTCTGATGCCCGTTAGCCCCCGGTCGCTGGTGGCGTTCGGCCCAACCGCGAAAGGCGAGGTGGCGGCACACGTGGTCGACGAACTGAACACGTTCCAAATCCGGGCGGCGCACACGCACGTCTTCGTCCGACCCGGCAGCGGACTCGAGGAGTTCGTTCGCATCACCCGGTTCGGCGCTATTGCTGGCACGGTGTAGCTCCAAGGGTGTCTGCGGACCTCTCGGTCCGACTCGTCGAGACGGGCTGCCACACCATGACCAGGTACGCCTGGACACGGCCAACAGCCACAGCCCATGTGAAGTGACCCCTATCGGCCGGACACCTCGATGTCTGTCAGGGACTCTTGGTGGAGCTTCTCGTAGGTGTCGGGGCTGACGTTACCCAGACGGCTGTGCCGACGGCGAGGGTTGTAGAAGCCCTCGATGTAGGAGAACACCTCCATCTCCAGTTCATGCCGCGATGGCCAGGCCCGGGTGTAGACCAACTCGGTCTTGAGGGTGGCGAAGAACGACTCGGCCATGGCGTTGTCGTAGCAGTCGGCGACCGAACCCATTGAGGCCAGGACGCCGCAGGAGCGCAGGGTGCGGCCGAACTCGAACGAGGTGTACTGGGTTCCGCGGTCGGAGTGGTGAACCAGCTGCTCGCGGGCGGGTCGGCGGTGCTGGATGGCCATGCCGACGGCGTCGAGGATCAGCTCGGTGCGCAGGTGATCGGCCATTGCCCACCCGACGACGCGGCGGGAGTAGGCGTCGACCACGACCGCGAGGTAGAGGAAGCCTTCCCAGGTGCGTAGGTAAGAGATGTCGGCGACCCAGAGCCGGTTCGGTGCGGTCGTGCTGAACTGCCGCTGGACCAGGTCCGGGGCGGTCGCGGTCGAGGCGGCTTTGCGGCGGGGCTTGCCGCGTCGGCGCCGGTGGGCGCCCTCGATGCCGGCCAGGCGCATCAGCCTCGCTACCGCTTTGCGGTTCCAGCGGTGGCCGCGCTCGTGCAGCTCTGCGGTCAGCCGGCGGGCGCCGTAGACGCCGCGGTGCTCCGACCAGGCCTGCCGGGTCAGCTCGACCCGGGCGTGGTCGTGGCGTTCTCTGTCGGTGGCGCGTTGCCGGCCGGCGCGTAACCACTGGTAGAAGGCGCTGTGGCCGACGCCGAGGAGCCGGCAGAGCAGACGGACCGGGTAGGTGGTCTTCTCCGCGTCGATGAACCGGTACACGTCGGCACGGTTCACCGCTCCGTCTCGCGTGCGAAGAAGACCGCGGCTTTTTTCAGGATCTCCTTCTCCAGTTCCAGCTGGGCGACCTGGCGCCGCAACCGGATCAGCTCGGCCCGCTCGTCAGCGGCCAGGTCGCTGGGCCGGCCGCCGTCGCGCTCCTGCCGCAGCCGGTCGACCCAGTTGCGCAGCGTCTCGTGGTTGACGCCCAACTCCCGACCGACGTCACGGATCGGGCGACCGGAGTCGAGCACCAATGCCGCGGCCTGGCGCCGGAACTCCTCGGGGTACTTGCTCTGTCGAGCCACAGCGTTTCCTCCTCCTCGGCAGAATGCCAAGTCAGGAGGTGTCCGGCTTCAGGGGGTCACTTCACATGTTCGCCACCACTGACCTGGCGTCGCCGCTGGCCGAACGCGGCATCACCCTGTCAGCCAGCCAGATTTACCGGCTGGTGGTCGAGCGGCCAGAGCGGCTGAGCCTGAAGGTGCTCGTGGCGCTGCTGGACATCCTCGATTGCACGATGGAGGACCTCATCGAGCCCGTCGCGGCGGCCAAGGCCACCCGCACGAACCGGGCGGCCACCGGCGAAGAGGCCGGTGTCGGCGCCCTACGCCCGAAACGGGCGCGCATCGTGCTTGCCGGTGACTAGCCGGTGAGCGGCGACCTCCCGCAGGTGCTCACCGACCCGGTCAGCGTTGCGGTCGACATCGTGCACCGAGCCGACCCGCTGCTGGACGAAGGCCTGGTCGAGAAGATCGTCATGGGTGTGGCGGGCAGGCGAGCGAAGCGCCGCAGGCTGGCCCAGGCGCTATTGGACCGCCCGTCAGTGCTGACCGACGGGCGGTCCCCGGCACCCCGGGTGGTCGGTGACCTGCTCATCGCGCTACGGGCGGCCGGGGCGGTGGGCACCTCGCCACCGGTCTGCGCCACATGCGGCAAGCACCTGCGTACTCAGCAGCGCCGAGACCAGGACTGGTACTGCGGTACCTGCGGCCCGCGGCGCGAACAGTGCGCGAGCTGCGGCAACGACCGCCCAGTAAGCTCCCGTGACCGCGACGGGCGGCCCCGCTGCGTCCGCTGCGAAACACACGACGACCCCCTGCCCGTGCTGCTCGCCGTCGTCGCGACGCTCGACCCGAACGTCAACGCCGGCACGATCGCGACGGCCCTGGACGCGGTCAGCAAGCGGGCAGGACAGCGCCGCCGCGTCGCGTGGATCGTCCAGGACCAGCCCGAACTGCTCACCGGTGCGGCAGCCGATGCCCCCGCCTCGTCAGTGCTGCGGCTGATCGACCACCTCTGTCAGGCCGGCGTCAACGGGGTGGTCCAGCCACCCTGCCCGGTATGTCTTCGGGTCGTCCCCCTGCACCGACGCATCGACGGACGGTGGCTCTGCCGCTCCTGCGTGGGCAAGACCAGGATGATCCCGTGCGGCCGCTGCGGCGTTCGGCGGCAGCCGTGCACCCGAGACAGCGACGGCCAGCCTCTGTGCTCCAGCTGCGTGAGCAGAGAACCGGCAAATCTCGAGGAATGCACCGGCTGCGAACGTCGGCGGCCCGTCGCGGCCCGGACACCTGATGGTCCCTTCTGCGACACATGCCGGCCCTGGCCGGTCCTTACCTGCGCCAGTTGCGGTCAGACCCGGCCATGCAAGATCTCCCAAACCACTGGGCAGCCCTACTGCAAGACTTGCACGAGCCGCTGGGCCCGCTGCACCAACTGCAGCCAGGTGCGCCCTCAGCGGGGTGGAACCAAGGATGCGCCGCTCTGCGCGCCGTGCACCCGGCCAGAGCCCGGATACTGGCGAACCTGCCCTACCTGCGGTCAGGCCGGCCGCCGTCACACCAACCGGTGCGCCCGCTGCACACTGCACCAACGTCTGGACCTGTTGCTCTCCGACGAGCACGGCCACATCCGTCCCGAACTCCAACCCCTGCGCGACGCGCTCCGCGCCACCGAACGGCCCGGCACTCTCGCGACCTGGCTCAGCAACGACACCCGGGCAACGCTCCTCCAAGACCTCAGCACCGGCAAACCAGTGACCCACGACGTCCTGGACGAACTACCCGCCGGCAAGACCGTCGACTACCTACGCGCTGTCCTGGTCGCCGTCGGCACCCTCCCCGAACGGGACGAGCACATGGTCCGCCTCGAACGATGGATCAAACGATCCCTCAGCAGCCGTGACGCCCCTGAGGACCAGCAGCAGACTCTCCGCCACTACGCCACCTGGCACGTCACCCGACGGCTGCGGCGCCGCACCGAGGGGCATCACATCACCTTCAACCAGTTCGTCACCGCACGCGAACACGTCCGCGCCGCCATGCTGATCCTCGACTGGCTGACCGCACGCGACCTCACCCTCGCCACCTGCCGCCAGAACCACATCGACGACTGGCACGCAGACGACACCACGACCCGCCACCGCGAGGCCGGCCAATTCCTCCGCTGGGCCAAGAACCAGAAACTCACCACGGTGGAAGCGCCCACGAGCAGATGGGCCGGACCCACACAGGCGCTCGACAGCGAGGCCCGCTGGGAGCAAGCCCGACGCCTTCTGCACGACCAGACTGTGAGCACCGAAGATCGGGTCGCAGGCCTCCTCGTCCTGTTCTACGCGCAGTGGACTTCGGCCATCAGCCGCCTGACTCTCGACCACATCGCAATCACCGACGGGCAAGTGGCGTTGCACCTCGGCGCACAACCGATCCTCCTGCCCGAGCCCCTCGCCGGCCTGATGCTCGACCTCGTCCGCGACCGCCGCAGCCACCCCGTCACCGGCCAAGCGACCTCGCGCTGGTTGTTCCCCGGCGAGCTGCCCGGTCGCCCCATCAGCGGCCGTCAGCTCGGCGAACGCCTACGGCGGCACGGACTCCGCCCACGACAGGCACGATCCACCGCACTGTTCCAGCTCGCCACCGACCTACCCGCCGCAGTCCTGGCGCGCATGCTCGGAATACACATCTCCAGCGCCGCGGCCTGGCAACGCGCCAGCGCCGGCGACTGGACAAGCTATGCCGCAGACATCGGCCGCCGAACGACGAAGAGGTGAAGGCATTGACTCGCCATGGAGCCGATAGCGTTCGCCCCAGGACGCGTGGAGCGGTGTTCTTCGATGTCGATGGGACGCTGACGCCTGCTAGCAGCGGGCAGCACCTGGCGGAGTTCCTCGGCCATGCCAAGGTCATTCAAGGGGTGCAGGCCGGCTACGGCGCCGGCACCTGAGCAGCCGACCGCGTCTGGAGCTGGTTGACGGCCGCTACAGCGGGGAGGTCGCCGAGCAGTTCGATGAGCTGGGCAAGCGCGACTTCGCGGTTAGCATGGCCGCGGAGCTGGAGTGGACCCGAAGCGTTGCGCGGCCGTTGGCGACGGCCGCTCGGACGTGCCGCTCTTCACTGAGGTCGGGCTGGCCATCGCCTTCAACGCGACCCCGGCGGCTCGCGCAGCCGCCCACGTATCAGTCGACGGGACCGACCTGCGGGCTGTGCTGCCACTTCTCGATGCATGGCTGGGCGCTGCGCATACATCGCAGGAATGACGAGCGCGCAGAAGACAGGGAGAAAGCCTCCGCCGCGGTGCAACCCGTCGTGTCCTATGATCGCGACGTGCGCGGGAGGTTGCGGGTTGGCGCGTGCCAGACACCGGAGATCCTGGGCGACATCGAACGAGCGCTGAGGTGTATCGAGGAGTTCGCCGCGCAGGCCGACGTGCAGGCCGTGCATCTGCTGTTATTCCCAGAGTGCTTCCTCCAGGGATATCTCGTGGAGGAACAGCACGTGCGCGAGCACGCGCTCAGCCTTGACTCGGAGCGATTCGCTGCAGTGCTACGGCGGCTGGCGCGGATCGAGCAGACGCTCGTGTTCGGCGTCATCGAACATGCTGAGGACAGGTACTACAACACCGCTGTCGTCGTCGCGCGGGGCGAACTGGTGGGTGCCTATCGCAAGACCCACCTCGTGCCCGGAGAGGCCCTGTTCGACAAGGGCGACGCCTACCCCACCTTCGTCCTGCGCGGTGTCAGGTTCGGCATCAACATCTGCTACGACACACAGTTCGGCAATGCCGCCGCGCCCGTCGCGGCCCAGGGTGCTCGGCTGCTCCTCGTGCCCGCACAGAACATGATGCGCCGGGCCGCCGCGCTGCATTGGAAGCACCTGCACCACGCCATCCGCGCCGAACGGGTACGAGAAACCGGCATGTGGCTGGTATCGGCTGACGTTACCGGCGAACGCGACGAACACCGGGTCGGCTGGGGCCCAACCAGTGTGATCAGCCCGCATGCCGAGGTGGTCGCGCAGGTGCCACTGATGACGACGGGCATGATCGTTGCCGACATCGATTGACGGGCAGGCCGCTGCCCATCGGCAATCGATTCCAATGAGACGCAGCACCGAGTGCCGCCAGCTACAGCGAGACCCGAGCCAGGTCACCTGAACTGGGCACCCGCCGTCGCGTCTACCGCAGTGAGAGGCCAGACGCTGGGGCTACCGATCTCTGCCAATTCCGATAGTTGTGATAACTGACATCGCCAGAGGGGCGGACACACCCGCTGACCGGCCTCCAGCGGAAGGAGCTTGCCGTGCTGCTGTCTCCGCTACGGCCTCGGCAACAGTACGGTGCCGCCGTGGTGCACCCGTGGCCAGAGCCGTTACCCGCGTCCTGGTCCGGACAGCTGGACCGGCCGGAGCCGCTGCGGTACGTGCAGATCGAGCCCACCGTGGTGGCAGAGATCGACGCCGACGTTGCCTTCGAGCACGGCCGCTGGCGGCACCGGGTGAGGTACTCGCGGAACCGGGCCGACCTGTCGGTGTACGACGTACCGCTGCTGCTCGGCGAGGAGGAGGGCTACTTCGGCGACCTGGGGTGAGTATCCGTGGGCCTGCTGATGAGCAGCGAGTGCAGCCGGATCCGCTGCAGCGCGCCTCAAACAGTCGCATGAGCCCGAGCCGCTTGCATCCGCTTCTGTCGAGTTGAGTGCACTCGGTCACGCGATGCCCGTGCACTGCAGCACTCTAAGTTGCCTTTATCCGTGCGCGCCGAACCGGGGGGCCGTCGTGGGTCGTGAGCTTAGGTGAGGCGTCGCACCCGGATCGCTTTCTTCATGCCCTTAACCAGCATCTTCCCGTTGGAGACGGTGGCCTCCGGGCGGTAGGCGTAGTGGTACTCATAGTGATACTCGTCTTGGCGCCAAACGGAGCCATCTGTGAGTTGGACGATGGTGTCGCCTGACCAGCCGTTCCAGCTGCCATCTATGTGAAGCGTCATGTGGCAGAGCATGACAGGCACCTACGACAACCCGGCACTCCAGCTATCCACCCCTGTCGCCGGCGAAGGGCGGTGACGGCTCAACGGGGCGGCGCGTTGCGCGCAGGCTGACGGCTGACCGGCACGGACCCAATCGGACTGGCCACTCTGCCAAAAGGCTATACCCGATCATGCAGGGTGGCTCGGCCCGACTCGGTTGAACGTCCGCCCTCGAGAGCCTCGACCGAATCGGTAGGGCGATCGGGTGATCGAACCGGATGTTTGCGCCTGAAGTTCCACTTTCGGGTGTCTGAATCTGGCTCGGCTGGTGGTTAGGCTACGCGCGACCGAACGGCATGGTGATGCCAGTGCCGCGAGCGAGGAAGGCGAACAAGCGCGGATGAAGATCACGAGATTGCGGCTGAGCAATTTTCAGTCCTTCGGTCCGGAACCGACGGCTATCGATCTCGACGGTCTGACGTATGTTCTCGGCCCTAACGGCTCCGGCAAGACGGCCGCCCTCGAAGCACTGTCGCGGCTGTTCAGTCCGCTGGCTGCCGAGCGCAAGATCCGCCTTGAGGACTTTCATGTGCCAGTCGACCAACGCGCGAGCGAGGTGCAGAGCGGAGAGCCGACACTGTGGCTGGAGGTCGACGTTGAGTGTCCGGAGGCGGGAGCCGATGGCCAGCACGCTTCCGTTCCACCGAACTTTTCGCACATGGCGATCGATACAGCGGATGGGGTCCCGCGCATCCGTGTGCGCCTGACAGCCTCGCTTGCCCCGGACGGTGTCATCGACGAGAAGATCGAGTACGTCTTGGAGGCGGATGAGGCCGGTGAGCCGGCCCGCTGCGCGGACATGTCGCGCTACGACCGCGGACATATTGAAGTGCACTATCTGCCTGCTCGTCGCGACCCGGCCGATCACATCGCGTACACGACGGCCTCACTCATCGGGCGCAGTCTGCGAGCCGCCGACTGGACGACGGAGCGCAAGACACTGAGCGACCTGACTGCTCAGATCACCGCATCGCTCGCTACCAACACCGCGGTAGCCGGCATAGGCGTTCAGTTGACCAACGAGTGGCTCGGCCTCCATCGTGGCACCTACTTCAAGGAACCTTCGATCGCCTTCGGGCGAGGCGAGTTGGAGGGAGTGCTGCGCCAGCTCACCGTGACGTTCTCGCCCTCGCACGACGGGGCGCCGCTGCCCTTTGAGCGGCTGAGCGACGGACAGAAGTCCTTGCTTTACATCTCACTCGTACTTGCCTGGCAGTCCCTGGCCAGACGGGTACTCAACGGCGAGGAGACGTCTCTCGACGCGGACCGCCTGCGTCCTCCGGTGCACACAGTCATCGCTCTCGAGGAACCCGAGAACAGCCTCGCGCCGCAGTATCTCGGTCGGATCATCCGTCAACTGCGCGGGGCCTGCTCGCACGGGGACGTCCAATCGCTCATCGCCACGCATGCGCCCACACTGCTGCGACGAGTCGATCCCCACTCGATCTGCTTTCTGCGGCTGAACGCCGCCCGGGAAACTACCGTCCACCGCATCGTCCTACCCGATGACGACGAATCGGCCGCCAAGTACGTGCGGGAGGCTGTCCAGGCCTACCCCGAGCTCTACTTCTCCCGCTACGTCGTGCTCGGCGAGGGCGACAGCGAGCAGGTGGTCTTGCCCCGAGTCCTGGCGGCCGCCGGCATTGCCGAGGATGACGCATCCGTGTCGGTGGTCCCGCTGGGCGGCCGGCACGTCAATCACTTCTGGCGACTCCTCAACGAGTTGCAGATCCCTTACGCCACACTGCTCGACCTCGACAGCGGCCGTTATCACGGCGGGTGGGGCCGGGTGCGCAATGCCCTGAAACAGATCAACAAAGTTCGGCCAGGAACCTACACGGAAGCACAGCTCAGCAAGCTTCCTAAGTGGGATGATGACCAGGACTTCCCGACACTCGTCGACCCCGGATTCAAAGACGGGCACGGCCCCATCGAGGCACTGGAGCAGCAAGGCGTCTTCTTCTCCCACCCGGTCGACCTCGACCTGATGATGCTGGCGGCATACCCCGACGCCTACGGCGTCGATCCGAAGGCGCCGGATGAGAAAACGATCGTGGCTGTGCTCGGGAAGAGCCACGTGAACGAAACCCGCCTTCCCGACAACGTCCTCGAACTTTTCGACGACTACCACGGCAAGTTCGACCTCGGCAGCAAGCCTGCCACCCACCTAGCCGCTCTTGCCGACCTGAGTGACGAGGAGCTGCTCCAAGAGCTCCCCGACGCGCTCGATCGACTGGTGGAGCACGTGCGCGCGAGTCTTGCCGGGCTGCCGGAATGATCCCACCCGATCAGTGGCACCCAGTTGACGGCCTGACCCTCGAACCGAATGCGATGAAGGCCGCCACGATGTCGAACGAGAACGTGGTTGTCGCCGCCGGGCCAGGAGCGGGGAAGACTGAGCTGCTCGCCCAGCGAGCGGACTTCTTGCTGCGTACCGGGCAGTGCCCCTACCCGCGCCGGATCCTGGCGGTCTCGTTCAAGGTCGACGCCGCCCGCAATTTGCGCGAGCGAGTCCGCCGTCGGTCCGGCTCACAGCTCGCGGCCAGGTTCGACAGCTTCACCTTCCACGCCTTCGCCAAGCGCCTTATCGACAACTTCCGACCCGCGCTTACGGGTCAGAACGCTCTCAACCCGGACTACCGGATCGATCCTGACACCCGTATAGCTCGCGAGCAGATCACTTTTGCTGACCTGGTGCCGCTAGCGCTGGAGATCGTCGAAGCCAACGCTTATGCCCGCGGAGGCATCCGCCAGACATACCGCCACGTCTTCCTCGACGAGTTTCAGGACTGCACCACCCAGCAGTATCGACTGATCAAGGCAGCGTTCGGCCAGTCACCAGCCCTCCTGACAGCCGTCGGTGACACCAAACAGCGGATCATGGTCTGGGCTGGCGCGCTAGACGGTGTACTGCAGACCTTCGCCGAGGACTTCTCCGCCAGGCCGCTTCCGCTCTATCAGAACTTCCGCTCGGCCCCTCGCCTGCGAAGGATGCAGAACCGGATGATCGCACAAATGGACCCCGAAGCAGTCAGCCCCGCCCAGGACCTGGCCGGAGATGACGGCATCATCGAGGTGCTCCACTTTGACACCGAGCACGACGAGGCGCAGGCCGTCGCGGACCTCATCGAAGGCTGGCTCAAGGAAAGCGTAGCGCCGAGCGAGATCGCCATCCTCGTACGTCAGCAGCCGCACTTGGTCGCAGCAGCACTCGGTAGCGAGCTCAGAGGCCGCGGCATTCCATTCCGCAACGAGCAAGAGAGCCAGGACCTCGCCGCAGAGCCAGCAGCTGCACTCGTGTTCAACTTCATCCGGGTCGTCGCCGACGACAGGCAGCCCGACGCCTACGCCGAACTGATGAGGATTGCCAACCGCTTGAGCGCCTCCGAGGAGGAGGCGTCACGGTTCGACAGCCAATTGAAGCGGATGCTCGGCACGGCCCGAGCTGCCGTCCGCGATCCCGCCTTCGAGGCTGAGAAGCCCGGAGCATGGAGCCCTCTCGTCCATGAGTTCCTCCAACTGGTGTCACGACCCGTGCTGACCGCCCTGTTGCCCGGGTACCAGCAGGGCAAACGGCTCGATGACGTCATCGAGCAGGCGCTCGAGGCTTTCGGCAGGGAGCTCGTGGTTGACGGAAACGCCGTTCAAGCGCTCAGACGGCTTTCGGAGGTGGAGGCAATCCGCTTCTTGACCATTCACAAGTGCAAGGGCTTGGAATTCGAGAAAGTCGTGGTCCTCGGAGTGGAGGAGCAACTCTTCTGGGGCAGTAACCTCACTACGATCATGTCCGAGTTTTTCGTCGCGATATCCCGCGCGAAGCACCATCTCGTGCTGACACACGCTAGTTATCGCAAACGACCAGAAGGAACCGCGACGAGATGGGATGAGTGGCGGATTCCACGCCGAGAGCTCTTGAGGTTCTCGCAGGAGGACTAGAGAAATCGGTGGCTCGGCTGCCGTCATTCACTCATTTCCGCTAACCATGCATACCGTAGATCGCGACGCGACGGACGGCTGCGCTCCATCAGATTAGGTCGGGTTATTCCCTGGTAAGGATTTGAGGGATGCCTAGGCGTCGCGCATTCCCCACGAGAAGTTGCTTGTTCGGCTTGTGCAGACAAACTTCACGTGCACTCATGCCGTGTCAGCGCGGCTGTTGTTGCTGCATGTTTGGCGTCAGCAGGCAAGGCGCATTGCGCTCCGACTTGGCCATCCGCCAAGCCTACCTGCTCAGGCAATTCAGCATTCTGCCGCTTATTGGGCCCCGAGTGCATGTCCTAAAAGATCACATGCTGGCTGCGGATCCCACATCTAGAGACTTTGAGACTGCGCTCGTGGCAGGAATCGGCACCTTGCGCTTGTTAATCAAGGAGGTAACTCTTGGCGCTCAGGTGCAAAGATAACTCCACGTTTCTGGACGACAGCGTGACTTGCCAGATGTGTCTACAGTGCGTTCACATCGGCAGTTCAGGATGCCCGAGCGTCGCGAAGCACCGACCACCCGCAGCGAGGGGCGACGCGCGGCTGGCGCGCACGGACGGTGGCATCAGCGTGAAGGCAACCGAAAACCCAGCTCGAGCAGCGGGCAGCCACGACGGGCGGTCAAGCTTTGGTCTGACGATAGATTTTCCCTGTGGCCTTGCCTGTCTTCTATGCGCGCCCGGAGTTCGTGGGCAGCACACTCAGCGTTCCGCCTGCCCTGGCCAGCTGGGACACGGCTGGGTCACCTGGCCAGGTTCGCTCCGTCGCGTTTGCCGCAGACGTCTTGGCGGCCATCGCCCCGAAGTTGCGCGTCACTCCGGATCCGCTCGCGCTGCGCGTGGATATCGGGCTGCCGGACATCGTGCCCCTGCTCGCGCTCAACGACCTCGACAACTACCTGTTTCCGCTCGTCCCGAAGCTGACCAAGGGCACTGGGCGGCAGTTTGCCTCGGTCTGGGCGACCAAGCGGCATGCGGCGAGGTCCGCGGTCGCGGTGTGCCAGACGCAAACTGTCCAGGATCCCGGCGGGGTGTACTCGCTGCAGGTACGCACCACTGCGTCGGCTAGTACCACCGCCTACAAGCGGCAAATCCGCGACCAGATCACCGCCGCTCAACCACTTCCCGATGGCGGTATCGCCCTCCAGCTTGCGTTCGTGGTCGGGCCCCGCCGCGCCTGGCCGAACATCTGGAAGGCCACGATCGACTCGCTGGGCCCAATCTTGGGGCGTGACGCCGGTGCCCGGGAGTGGGACGCACGCGACGGCCGCATCACAGACCTCGGACTGCACTGCGTCATCGACCCCGCCGTGGGCAACCAGGTCACCATAGCGATCCGAGCCTGCCCACTCGGCAAGCAAGCGGCCCGCTGACGAGACGCCGATGCCGCCGCACGACCTGGGCTCGGCACAGCGATCAACGGTCAGGCAGGCGATGCCGTAACGCCACAGGCGCGGGCCTAGCGCACGGTGTGCGGCAAATCAGTATGCTGACCGAGGGATTACGGGCGGAGGGCTGCCATTAGCTTAGGTTAGGCCGGGAATCGGGCTCGGGAGAAGCTTCGCGATTCTTAGAAGGACCTCGATGCTCTCCAAAAGGTTGCCGTCGGACAGGGCATTGTGTGGGTTCTCTGGGTGATGAATCATGTTACGGACGGCACTGGGCAGGGTCGTCATCTGGTGGGTCACCGTGCCGTCCTGATTCATCCGTGAGTAGGGCGTCGATCGGCGGAGCCCGTGCTCTACGAGCCAGTTATCGAACTCCTTCACGGACGTCTTGCCGGCGTAATCCTGCAGGCGTCCAACCATCATCGTGTGGTTAATGATGAGAGTCTGTCGATCGATGTCAGTTAGGTCGTCGAGAGACGCCCATCCGCTGTCGATAAAATCTTGGTGGTGCCACCTTAGTGGAAGTGGGCGATTGTCAACACGATCGGCGAGCACTCGAAGGGTGAGCGCGAAGTCAAGGCCCGCAATGAAGTCTTCAAGCATCGCCTCGTCCCAATCCCACGCAGCGAGCAGGTTCGCCACGAATGCCCGGAAGTCCCAAACGTACGGTGCAAGGTCCGCCGGTGTGAGCGATGCAAAGTCCACGCTGGTAAGAGCGCCTAGAAAGTCCTCGAAGGAGAGACGCAAGTCCGCAGTCCGGTTCCAGCGCGCCACGGCGATGTCGAACTTCGTCCTAGTCTCCTGATGGGAATAGCCGAGATGGCAAAGTCGGAAGTAAGCCTCGTCCAGGGTTGTCTGGAACCCCGGTTTCGTCTCGACGACATCGTAGGCGTACAGGTATTCGACGTCGGTGAGACTCCCTGGGGGGAAGAGCCAGTGGTGGTTATTCCAATGCCGGTTCTGGCCCCAGTCAATGGTGATGCCGTTCAGTGATAGCGTGATCGGAGTACCCATGGCCAAATTCTCGCATCGCTTCTCGATCTCGTCAGGCCTCGGGATGCCGGTCGAGCACCGGAGTGGCGGGCGCCCAGCACAGCATGCTATTGAGCCATGCCGGCCAACGGTCTGAATGCTGTCCACTGTGAACCGGATGCCCGGAAAGTCCGGGAAGCGCCAGGTGGCGGCGTCTGTGTAGAAGGGTGAGAACCTGATAAGAATGTGGCCTCTCAGGGATTCGCACGCAAATCTACCTGGCCTGCGTCCTCTCATCGGCACGTCCGGACACTGGGTGGCCTCGGGAGCAGCCACCGTCTGTGGCACGCGGTCGGCGGCATGACAGTATTGCATTGTTCCGCATCGGTACCATAAGCAGCTAAGTTCTCCGCTTTCAAATATCCCGTGATGAGGTCGCATGAAGGCAGAACAAAATTCGTGGCTGGTTCGCATCGCTATCGTGCTTTTGGGCGCCGCCCTGGTGGCTCTGGTAATATTTACGTTGCTGCGAGGCGGAACTACCACGATTGTTAGCACAAATCCCGACGGTAAAACCACCACAACTACCCAGAGCAATGTTCTCGCCCTGGCTTTGGTGACTGGCCTTATCGCACTGCTGTCCGCAATTATCACTACGACACTTGGTCACTGGTACACGAATACCGTCGAGCGCGAGAAGCGGGTTTCAGAGCTGCGCAAGGAGCACGCAGCTAGAGTTCGCGACCAGATATCTGCCGTTGCGAGAGACATCGCTGCGATGCTCGAGGACGTGCGGCCGCTCCATAAAGCAATTTCGGAAGGAGCAGATCTGGAGGCTGCCGAGCTAAGCGACTTGGGGGCGTCTGCTGTGCGCAAATTCCACAACAGTGCTATGCCACACATTGAAGTATTGGATGACGACTCTCTGCGCCGAGCGGCTAACCAAGTCTTCGAGTTGCGCGGCATCTGGTTCACGGGCAACAGGGAAGCTCTAGTGAATGGCACTCGCCCACCCTCGGGCGATAAGGCGCTAAAAGCGGTGGAAACGTTCTTTGCGAGGGCGCGAACTGTGATCAATGAAGCTGAAGTGGGATCGTAGGAAGAACCCGCTCTGACGCGGCGCGCACTTTCAGATCCGCGCACTGCCACGCGCAGCACCAGCAGCCTTGGCCCTCACGCACCGTTACTTGACTCTCGGCGAGGCCGGCCCGTGCCGGGGCCCGTTATGGCCGTCCCGGTGGAGCCCATCTCGTCCGCCATAGCCACCCGAGGGACCTCGCGGTCATCGGGAGGTTCAGGAAGTGTGACGCCACAGGTCGCGCAGGGGTGCCCAGGAGGAGCCGAGACCCTGTTCCCAGTAGGCGGTCAGGACGCCGGCGACAGGCTGCGCGGGATCGCTCCACCACAGCGCGGCCACTGTCTGTCCGGCGTGCTCTCCGGCGGGCACTCGGTAGGCGTACTCGACGTGAAGCTGCGGAGCGTGGCCGGCGGCCGCCGGGCTGGGTTGCAGCATGCCGGGAGCCAGATGTTGTGACTGCGCCGCCTGGGCCGCATACCGAGCCTGGGCGGCATCCCGATCGGCAATGCTGCGATATGAGATCCAGTAGACGGTGACGATCCCGGCGGTGCACCGGGTACGCGTCTGCTCGCCGTCGCCGCGCTCGGGTCCTCCGCTTTGGGTGTCGCCGGTGCAGTCGCCCATGCGAGTGAGCCAGGGCGCGGCGAACTCGGCCAGCTGCTTCGTCGGGATGTGGCTGCGATTGACGCTGGCCTGACGCTCGGCGAACGGACCTTCGACATCGCCTGTGGGGCGGTCCCTTGGCATCTCCGAGGATGTGGGTGCAAACCAGCTCGCGAAATCGGTGCCGAGCCCGGCACCGGCAAGGAGCACCGCGAGGATCATGGCCACAAGCCGGGCGCGGCTGGTCCTTGGTCGATCACTGTGCGGGATGGCGGCGTGGGCTGGAGTGGAGGCGCCGCCTGCAGGGTGTACGGGAGTGACGGCAGGCGCCCGGCCAGGTGCCCTCGCCGGCACGTCGCCGTGGCCGATGGGCCAGATCGCCTGGTCGGGGCGCTGCCTCGTCACGTTGCCCTCCCTATCTGTGTCGTGAGCGTTAGCCGATCTTGCGTCGGCGGCCGGCAACGACCAGACCTGCGCCGATGAGGACCGCGCCGGATCCGACCGCCGTGATCGATGCGACCCGCGCCCCGGTCACGGGCAACCCTGATCCTTGATCGGCACCGCCAGCGACAACCGCGGCGTCGGACGTCGGGGTGGACGTGTTCGAGACGCTGCTGGACGGCCGCGAGGGCTTGAGCGGGGGCGGGGCCGTCGGCGATTTGCTCGGTTCAGGGAGCGGTGGCGTGGGGGGCTCAGGGCCCGGCGGTGTGGTGGGTTCCGGATCCGGCCCCGGGTCGGTGGGATCGGGCTCCGGCGTCGCGGTGGGATCCGGCGCGGGCGGGCTCATGTCGGCGCTGGTCGCCTCCGCGGTCGCGGCCCTCGTCGCCGCCGCGTCCGGAGCAGGCGTGGCATCGGCGAGTACGGGTGAGGCTGCGACCATCAGGCCGACAGCTGCGCTGGCTGCCGATATTGCCAGGGCATTCCAGGTGCGAATCGATCCAAAATGCACGAGTGATTTCCTCCCCCTCGGAGTGTTGAACTCGGCCTTGACGGAAGGCGCGATGCCCCGCCGTGCCGTGCGGAAGAAAACGTAACTTTCTGCTGTGTCAGCTACCAGCGTGATGCGCGCTGGAGGATTACCTTCTGGCGGACATAATCCCAGGTCAACCGTGCCTACATAGTGTGGTGACTGGACTGGTGAAACCGACTAGTAGTGGCCGGAAACGTAGACACTCCGGTTGGGCGTGTGCTGAATTGATCGCGTTGTTGGCGCAGACCTCACAACGGGGGAGCAGGTCTACGCCCGGAGCCCGCGACATCATCCGCGCGGGCTGCTAGCTCGCACCCCCGGATAGGTGCGTCAAATGAATTTGTCGTCATTTCCCTGCGGCTGTCAGTCGCGTCGTCGCCGACGGACGATTCCCATTGGCTTGACGCTTCGCGCGGCGACCGCAATGTGGGGCCTCGCCGCCGTGGCGCTGGCGGCGTCCGGCTGCACCGGCGCCGCTGAGTCTTCGCCTGCTTCCGGCGCTACCTCCACCGCCATAGCGGGCGCTTCGACGACGCCAGCCGCGCCACCCTCGACCGCGACCCTCTATCGCTCGATTGACGCGCTATGCGCCAAGCTGGACCTGCGCGCCGTCGCCGACATCATTGGGCCGGTAGGGAGCAGGCAGGACACCTCCCGCACGAGCGGCAGCACCGCCAACCTGGCGTGCACCGCCACCGTGGGGCGCCTGCCCAAAGGTGTCGTGATGACGGTGCACGTCGACATCGTGGAGCCTGACTCGGCCCGCCTGATGTATGAGGGCATGCGGCAGGCGCAGCAGGACGCTGGCCCGGTCACCGATCTGACCGGCGTCGGTGCCGCCGCCTACACCTACACGGACGAGTCGACCGGCTTCAACCTGGTCACCTACGACGCGAACCTGTACCTGACGATTGCGGCCGCACCGCTGCGCCTCGGGGCTGCGCTGCCCGGCGACCTGCCCGCCCGGCTGACGGCCGTAGCGACCTCAACCCTGGCCGCCCTGCGCACCTGATCAGGCCGCCGCGACGCGATCCACCGGAGACGCCGATCCCGACAACGCCTCGCCTGCGCATCGGTCCGACCGTCCTTGGAGACTTCCTGTGCCCACAACACCTCTACCCGCTGTTTTACCGGGAGCGGGCGACACCGACTACGCCCGCTACATGCGCATCGACGACCTGCTCTCCTTGCAGAAGGGACCGGGGGAGTGGGTACACCCTGATGAACTGTTGTTCCAAGTCGTGCACCAGAGCAGCGAACTGTGGCTCAAGCTCACCCGCTCACATCTCGCCAGGGCCCTCGCGCACATGACCGCAGATCAACCGTCCGCGGCGGAACTCCTCCTCCGTCGGGCCGCGGAAGCGCTTCGGCTGATCACCGAGCACCTGCGCATCCTGCGGTCACTGCCACCGGCGCAGTTCGCGATCATCCGGGCCGCGCTCGGCAACGGGTCAGGGTTCGAAAGCCCCGGGTGGCGGCTGCTCCGTGAAGCGACCACGGAGCTGGACATCGCGTTCGCCCGGCTGCTGTCCTCGCTGCGCCTCACCCCCGTCGACCTGTATCGGGGACAGCCGTCGGACCCGCTGTACCGGCTCGCCGAGGCGCTGGTGGAGCTGGACGAGCGGATCGCGCTGTGGCGCACCGAGCACTACAGCGTCGCCACCCGTGTCATCGGTCAAGGCGTGCTCGGCACGGGCCGTACCCCGGTTGACAGCCTCACCAAGCTCATCGCCCACCGCCGGTTTCCGACGCTGTGGGAAGCCCGCAGCGAACTCACTGAAGCGTTCTCGCGCGTGGCCTGTCCCCGGCAGGTGCAGCCGTGACCGCCGCGGCACTGACCCGACCCGCGTTGCTCCGGCAGCGGTTGGCCACGCCATCCGGCAGCGCCCACCTGGCGGCGTGCAGCATCGCCCCCCGCACCCTCGACCTGGAACAGGCTGTTGCCCGGATGCTCAACGACCTCTCGCGGCCCGGCTTCTGGCAAGCATGCGAGGAGCAGGTCGCCCGGGCCCGCCAGCTGTTCGCCCGCCTCATCGGCGCCGACGCCGACCAGGTCGCGGTCCTGCCCAACGCCAGCATTGCCGCGCACCAGGCGGCATCCGGCCGCCGGTGGCGACGACGCCGGGAAATCCTCACCACCCGCGCCGAGTTCCCGGGGATCGCGCACATCTGGATGGCCCAACCCGGTGCGCGGGTGCGCTGGTGTGGCACGCCCGACGGAACGGTGCACACCGGCGACTACCTGTCGGCGATCACACCCCGTACCGCGCTGGTGTCAGTGCCCGCCGTCACCTACCGCGAGGCCATCCGCCTCGACATCGCACGTATCGCCGATGCCGCGCACGACACCGGTGCTGCCGTATTCGTTGACGCCTACCAGGCCGCCGGCGTCATCCCCCTCGACGTCGACGCCCTGCGGTGCGACTACCTCGTCACCGGCACCGGAAAATATCTGCTCGGGCTGCCCGGCCTGGCGTTCCTCTACGTCCGGCATCCTGGCGGACAGCCGCCGGCGCTCACCGGCTGGCTCGGCCGCATCGACCCCCATGCCTTTCGCACCACCGTCCTGGACTCGCCACCGCACGCCCGGCGCTACGAGACCGGCACCCCCGCCGCAGCCGCCGTCTACGCCGCCGTCGCCGGCCTGTCCCTGATCGGTGACCTCAACCTGCGGCAGGTACGCCACCACACCCAGCGGCTGATCGCCATGACCGCGCAGCGGCTGGCCGCCCAGGGCGAGGTCGTGCGTCTGGCCGCCGACGTCAACGCGCAAGGCGCCCACCTGGCGCTCATCGAGCCACACGCGGAGGCGATGGCCGCCTGGCTCGGACACCGCGGCGTCATCACCGCGCCCCGTAGAGGTGTCCTGCGCCTGGCCATGCACGCCTACACCACCAACGAGGACATCGACGCCGTATGCGAGGCGATCGCCGCGTACCGGTGCCGCAGCCGCACCCGCCCTGGAGCGGCCCGATGAATCCCGAGCCGCTGCACCGCTGGCTGGCCCACCGCCGGCCCACCACACACCGCTTCCCTTACGACAGTGTCGTCGACGCCTACCTCTACTACGGCAAGCACTTCATCCCCGAGACGTGGACCACGCCGCTGCGCTCGGCCCGTGAGCGACTGCCCGAGGTGTCCGGGCCGCGCGCATACCTGGCCGACTTCCTGGCCGTAGCCCTCGACAAGGTCGACGGCAGGTACGACTACCGCACCTACCTCGCCCTGCCCCTCCTACCCATACCTGACGCGGAGAGCAACGCCGGACCGGCAGACCAGCTGCTGGCCCGCCGCGACCACCTGCACACCTTGCTCCTGACGGACCTCATCTCCTTCGAGCTTCGCGCCCTCGACAGCACCGGGGCGCCGCTGCCCCAGATGCGTCCCGACGCGATGGTGGTGAGGAAACGGGTGCGACATGCGGTGCGTGCCGCTGCTCCCGCTCTGCGCCGGCTCAGCTTCGCACTCCCTGCCGCCGGCGATCCGATGGCGCTGGCCCGCCGTTTGACCGCGCTGACCGCGATCGATCGCACCGCGGGTGACCGGCTGATGCTGCGGACCACGATGCTGCCGGTCGAGCGCGTCCACGACGAGTACCTGTTTATCCGGGTCCTGCAAGCCTTTGAGTCCACCCTCGCACTGCTCGCCGTGGACCTCACCGCGGCCATTACCGCCGTGGACGAAGAACGTCTGCCCGCGGCCGGCGCGCGCCTGTCCTTCGCGGCCTCGCTTCTGCGCGAGACCGCACCGCTGTGGTCGCTGTTGGCCACCATGCAACCGGAGGCGTTCCACGCCTTCCGCGTCTACACCGACGGGGCAAGCGCGATCCAGTCCCGCGCCTACAAGCTGGTCGAATCGCTGTGCCGCATACCCGACCCGCAGCGTCTGCACTCGGCGGCGTACCTGTCCGTGCCCGACGTGTACGCCCGCGTCAGCAACGGACAGCGCAGTCTCGACGACGCCCTGGACGCCATCCGCGCCGACCATCGGGCACTCGCGCAAACGCCCATTCTGGCCGACGGGATGCGGCAGTTCGCCGCCGCCGTGCGCCAATGGCGGCGCACCCACTACCGCCTCGCCGTGCGAATGCTCGGCACCGAACGACCAGGCACCGGCGCCACGCCGGGAACGCCTTACCTCCTCCACGGCCGCGACCAACAGGTCTTCCGCAACCGCGACGCCCACGATCCTGAGGAGCGGTGACCGATGACTGCGCCATCGACCGTGCGCCGACGGGCGGATATGCCCCAGGATCAGCTGCCAGCCCAAGCCCATGCCTTCCTCCGCCAACGGCACAACGAGTTAGGGGTGCCCGGCCTCGCGCGCCGCTGGCGAGAGGTGCGCGTCGAGATTCGCGCGAACGGGACGTGGCGGCCGACCTACGACGAGCTGGCCTACGCGGCGCGGGTGGCCTGGCGCAACTCCGGCCGCTGCATCGGCCGGCTGCGTTGGCCCAGCCTCATCGTTCGCGACCGCCGCCACATCACCACCCTGCAAGAGGTGCGGCGAGAACTGGCCGCTCACCTCGACGAGGCCACCAACGGCGGACGGATCCGCTCCGTCATCACCGTCCTCGCACCCGCCACACACACCGGCCCGCCCCCGGTGCGCATCATCAGCCCGCAGTTGGCCCGCTACGCGGCCTGGCAGAGCAGAGACGGCGTCCTCGGTGACCCCACCAACGTGGCCTTGACCCACCTGGCCACCTACCTCGGCTGGTCAGGACCCACTCGGCGTGGCCTGTTCGACATCCTGCCCTGGATCGCCGCCACCAACGACGGGAGACTGCACCTGCTACCGGCCGAGCCGGCGCACATCCTCGAAGTGCCGATCCACCACCCCGATCATCCGTGGATCGCTGACCTCGGACTGCGCTGGCCCGCCGTACCCGTCATCAGCAAGATGGCGCTCCACTTCGGTGGCCTGCAGTTCCCTGCTCCGTTCAGCGGCACCTTCATGGCCTCAGAGATCGCCACCCGCAACCTCGCCGACGCCCACCGCTACCACCAACTCCCCGCCATCATCGCAGGCCTGGGCCTCGACGACCGTGACCGGCTGCGCGCCGACAAGGCTCTGCTCACCCTCCACGAAGCCGTGCTGCACAGCTTCGAAACGGCGGGCGTGTCCATCACCGACCACCACCGCGAAAGCCGGGCCTTTGCCCGCTTCGTGCAGCGCGAGGAAGCAGCCGGCCGCGTCGTGGTCGGTGACTGGAGCTGGCTCAACTCCTACCCGAGGACTCCTCAGGCCCCTCCTGGAGCCGCTACTACCACCCCGGCCAACCCACCCCGGCCCTTGTCGCGGACCCGTACTGCCTCGCCCTCACCGCCGGCCGCCCCAGGCCCGGCCACGAACCCTCACCGCGTCAGCGCGCCGACGTCCCCCCGGCCGCTGCCGCCACACCCAACCACTCAAGGGAGGACACATGTCCACACGCACACCCGCCAGACCCCACCGGCGACTGACGCGCCTGGCCGCGGCAGCCGTCACCCTGATGGCCGTCACCGCCGGCCTCGTCGGTGTCTCCGGGCCCGCCCAGGCTTCCGGCTGCCGCGCCGCACCGTACAGCGCGAAATTCGGGGCCGCCGACTACTTCATGCAGTACGACGGCGTCGAAGTCATCAGCTACCCCAGGTACCCCAGCTACTACCGCACCACCAGCCAGTGCCGCGATATCCAGGTCCGCAACACCGGCGACGGCGTGGACTTCGGCCCCTTCTACGCCTGCGTCAACTTCTACGGACGTGCCACCTGCAACAACTGGACCTACGTGCCCGTCGGCCAATGGCGCAATCTCGCGACCAACGTCAAGGACGGCACCAAGTTCTACGTCTGGGTCCGCATCGACATGGGCAGGTACTACGGATTCAGAGCCGTCGGCGACTGGTGATCGAGCCTGGGGCCCGCGGTTGCGCGGGCCCCAAGCTCCGCACCGCTAGTAGTCGCCAATTGGAACGCGTTGCATCGATGCGATGAGACCTGAGAGCTCGGCTCCCGAGCAGGTCACCTACATCCTAGGACGCCTAGCGGATGTGATCTTCTCGGAAGCGGCAAATTTGGGGCCGAGGTCGCCGAGAACCAGATTCTATGAACTAGATGTGCGGGGAGCCGGAGCAGTGGCTTTTGCGAATGCAGCATCCGGAGTTGACGAGGGCGCGAGGCTATCGGCCAAGGCGCCAACATCATTGCTGGCAGCCATCGGTCTCCCGGCCCCTCGGAGACGTAGATCCGCGAATGGTGGCCATTGGCAATACCGTCTCAGTGTCATGGACGCGCGAGGGCGGCTTGCCGATCGAGCCCCGGTTCGCGCCATGGGGTGGACCCCGGGCGACTGGCTGAACGGCAAAGTGGGGGATGGCTTCATCATAATCGAGCGCGGCGAGGACGGGACTTGTCTGGTTACAGCACAGGGACACCTCCGCGTACTCTCTGCGATCAGGCATTCGGCCGAGCTGTCCGCCGGTGAACGATTCTTGGTGATAGCGCGGAGGAAGGAAGGAGCGGTCATCCTTTGCACCATGGATCTTGTGGAGTCTGCGCTCGCAGCTTTCATGCGCAGTGACTCAGGTGGTGTTACATGACCGGCCCGTTGCCGAATGGACTAACCAATCAAGAGGTAGCCGCCCTGCGGTCGATTCTTGCGCGGATTCCCAATGAAAGGTCGCCTGGGCCGTCGGCAATCGGCGAAGCGACGGGAGTCCCGACCTTTCGCGACTACATCCAGCGTGTATCGGTGGCCGTTGCTCCAGGCTCCCGCCGACTTTACGAGAGCTACTGGAAGCGAATCGACCAGTGCTGGGGCGAGCGCCAACTGAACGACCCGACACCATCCGAAATCTCGGCGCTTGTAGAGCAGATCCGCGCGAGTGCAGTCGTGCGGAGTAACTCACGCGGGGGTCGATCTGCGGCTGAACACACGGTCTCTGCCCTTCGCTGCCTCTATGCATTCGCGGTCGCCGACGGCTTGATTGCCGAGGCCGAAGATCCAGCTCGACGGGTGGCGAAGCCCCGAAGGCTGCCGAGTAATCGGCATGCCCTAACGGAACGTCAGCTTGCGCAGATTGTGGAACACGCAGTGAGTACGGGAAATGATCCGCACCTAGACTCCCTCATTCTGCGACTTCACATCGAAACAGCCTGCCGGCGGGGTGGAGCGCTCGGTCTGGACCGAGCGGACCTGGACCTCGACAACTGCTGCATTCGGCTCACCGAGAAGGGCGGGACAGTTCGCTGGCAGCCCGTCTCGCCTTCTATGCTGCGTATGCTTGTCCGGCACTACGAAGAGCGCCGGAACAACGGCGGCGATACGCACCTGCTCAGCTACCGGTCGGGCGCTCCGTTGACGAGCCGTCGCTACGATCATCTCTGGCAGCGATTGGGGCGTCGCCTCCCTTGGGTCCAAGCCCAGCAGGTATCGACACATTGGCTACGCCATACCACGTTGACCTGGGTTGAACGGAATTTCGGATATGCCATCGCAAGAGCATATGCCGGGCATAGCGGCAGGTCGGACGCCGGTGTGACAAGCACCTACGTCAAGGCAGACATTTATGATGTGGCACGGGCGCTATCTTCACTTTCAGGCGAGCCGCATCCGCTTGTTGCCGAGGAACAGGCGATACCTTGGCCGGAGCGCATGCTAGCCGTGCCCGAGGGCGAGGATGAGGTCATGGCGCCGTAGCTGAGTTAGAGCCGGACGACTTCGAAGCCGAGCTGTCCCCAGCCGCAGGTCTGGCGGATGAGGAGCCCGTCCTCCCGGCAGGGAGGCTGGCACTGACTCCGCCACCGCTCTTTCAGCTCCTGCTCAGCCTGTTCAAGATCCGCCAGCCAGGACTGTTCCTCGGCGTACCGCACCCGCGCCTGTTGTCAGCGAGCCTCCTGCCTACCTGACCATCGTGCGTTTGGAGCCACATGCCGTACGCCGGCGTGGATGCCGACCTCGCAGGCTTGCCCTGGTGGGCGGCTGGCCTAACCGGCGAGGCAGGTGATGCTCCAGGGCGCCATCCAATCCCTCTCCGGCCAGACCGATGACAGCGGCTGCTCTCCCCAAAGCCCTGCTTCGATCGCATCCGCACGCGGACTGGACCGGCCGGTGGCCAGCGCACGCGGAGGCCCGCGAGTTCGGCTGGCACGTGCGGTGGGACTTGGAGGGGCGGAAGTTCGTGCGCTGCGCCCCCGACGTGGAGGGCTCCGGGCCGGACCTGTCGCGGCTGTACGAGCACGCGCGGTGGGACCAGGCGGCGCGGCGCTGGGTGCGGCGCCGGGCGGTGCTGTTCTCGCGGGCGGTGCGCGGCGGCCGGGCCACCCTGGAGGAGCTGACGAAGGCGGCGCAGCGCTGGCGCGCCGAGCAGGGCTACGAGGTGGTCGGCGAGCACGCCGGCACCCGCGGCTGGCGGGAGGCCGTCGCCGACATCGAGGACGGCGTGGCCGACCTGGTGGTGGTGCCGTCGGTGGAGCGGCTGGGGTTCGGCAAGCAAGTGTTCGAGCGGATCGCAGCGGCATACGCGGCGGGCGGCGATGTCGCCGGCCCCGGTGTGCAGATCAACGGGAACGGCCGGATCGTCGGCGCCTCAACCAGCTAATCCGCTGAGGGGACCAGCGGCGCGAGCTAGGCCGCTCAGCGGACCAGCCGGCCGCCGAGCCGGCAGCAACGGGGACGGCCCCCGCACCGGATGATCCGGTGCGGGGGCCGTAAGGGTTCAGCGGTACTGCCGGCGCTCGCGTTGCAGCATGACGAACGTGGCCAGGGCCAACCCGACCGGTGTGGCCGACTCGGGCACCAGGTGCGTGCCGACGCCGACGGCGGCTGCGAACAGCCCCATCAGCAGCGTGCTGTACGGGATCCCCGGCTCGCCGAGCGCACCCTGCGGTATTACCTGGGGTGAACCCTTGTGGATTACCTGGGGTACCCCGTGCTGCACTTCTGCTGCATAAGCCCGTAGTCTGGGCATTGCGTTGACTCCTTCCGCCCGCACGGCGTTGGTGTTGCGCTTCGACGGGCGCCCGGGGTCCAGCCGGGTGCCCGTCCTTCGTTTGCGCCGGGATCGGTCGACCACGGCACGCGTCCGGGTCCTTCAAGTGGCTCCACGCGATGAGCTTTACCTGGGGGTCATCGAAGTACCGGACTCCTAGGCACTCTAGTGCGCCGACGGGACATTCCCCGTGTCGGACCACCTGTTCGTACGCCTGTGCGGCGGGAGTGCTGAGAACGGGGTGGACGGCCTGTGCCGCAACGGGATCGAGGCTGCCAGGGGTGCTGGGTGGCGGCAAGGATTTCACAGTTTCGCCACCCGCTAAGAGCTGGAACGTGCAGCTCTCCTACAACGCGTAGCCGTTTCACCGGTCCTGGAAATGGGGCGGCGGGCAGGCGACGAGGCTGGTGAAGAGGTCGCCGAACTACCAGGAAGTTCGCCTGGGCGGTCGAGTGCCACGGGCGGACCGGCCGAGGACCTGGAAGCCGTAGCAGATGCCGAAGACCGGCACGGGGTGCGGGTCGAGATGAGTTCGGCGAAGCCGACCCAGTTGCCGACTTTGGGCAGCCCCGAGGACACCGGCCCGATCGTCGACGAGATGGGGGTGGACTCGTTATTCGGGGGTTGGCGAGGTCCTGCATCTCGTACTCGTCGGTCAGGCGCGGCGTGGCGTGTCGCAGCCGTCGCCGATGGCCGGTGGAGGGCACCTATTCGACTTCTGCGCTATTCGTCGATCTTGGCATTCTCGGTGGCATGCAGCCGGCACTACTAGGTATCGCCGGCTTGAGCCCAGCCGGGCATGGAGCGAGATATCGGATCGCACGGCTGCCCGAATGGTGCCGACGTGTGCTGACGGATCGGGACAGGGGAGGGATCACCAGAACACTGCTCGCCGCTGGGCTGGCCATCGCGTCGGTCGCGGCGCATGGGCGTCCGGGGCCAGCTGCCAGCCCTGCGCCGTCAGCTCGCGCACCTCCGACAGCTGCTCTGGCTCCAACCCGTCCGCGTCCGTGTCGGCGGCCGGGTTTGGGGGCTCGTCGATGCCCCAGCCGTAGGCGCTGTCCATTTCCGCAGCGTACGACCGCAGGCGACGGGTGCCTCAGAAGTCGGGCTTGGGTCGGCTGTTGAGGTAGACCGTCCAGACCAAGTCACGACTCGGACATTCGGGGTGCTCACAGCTGTCACCTCCCATGTCACCCTCACCATTCCTGCTCACACCGGACTCACCTACGCCTGCTGGGATCCGCCGTGCTGCCGGAGGCCGCCGCGAAGCCCCGTTTATGCTTGTCGGGTGCCTGCGGTGATCCAGACCCAGCCCGGCCGGCCGGTCCGGCTGGCGCGGTTGTGGCTGGTCGCCGCGGTCCTGGTGGCTGTGGGGTGGATGCACGGCCTGCAGTGCAGCGACGGCATGGCCATGGTCACCGCCATGCCCGCCGGCGGCGTGCACCTCACCATGGACTCGTCGATGGGCCACGATGGCCCGACGATCACCACCAGCGATGAGAACCCGCCGTCCGGGCTGGGCGGCGAGTTGCTGGGCGCGTGTCTGGCGCTGCTGGTCGGCGTGGTCGGCGCGATGCTGCTCGACCGACACCCGGCCCGCCCTCTCATCGCGCTAGTGCTGGCCGCCGCCCGCTCACAGCATCGCGCCCGGATTCGGGTGCGGGCGCCCACGCTGGCACAACTCTGCCTTCTGCGCACGTAGGAGAAGTCTGCCCATCGCACCTGGTCGCCGCTGCGCGCCCAGGGCGATGTTCTGGCGTGCTCGCTTCTCTCGTTCGCTCAGAAAGGCCCACTATCAATGAATCTTGTCCCTGTTCTGCTCACCGGACTGTTGGCGGGCGGGGTGTCCTGCGCCGCCGTCCAGGGCGGCCTGCTCGCGGGCCTGGTCGCCCGGCAACGCGCCACGGTTCCTGCCGGCCCGGCGTCGCCGCAGGTCCGCCCCCGCCCAGGCAGCCCCGCTTCCGCGCCCACCCGACCGGCCCGGGTGTTGCTGGCCGATGACCTCGCCCCGGTCGGCGGGTTCCTGGCCGGCAAGCTGACCTCCCATGCGCTGCTCGGCGCGGTTCTCGGCGCGCTGGGCGGTGCGGCGCAGCTGTCCCTGCACGTGCGCACGATGGCGCAGCTCGCCGCGGGCGTCCTGGTGATCGCTTTCGGGCTGGCCCAACTCGGCGTGCCCGGTTTCAAGGGCCTGGTCATCGAGCCGCCGACGGCGTGGACCCGGTTCGTGCGCGGCCGGGCCCGCTCCGGCTCGATCTTCGCGCCGGCCCTGCTCGGCGTGGCATCGGTGCTGATTCCGTGCGGGGTCACCCTCTCGGTGATGGCGTTGGCGATCACGTCCGGTTCCGCTTTGGCTGGGGCGGCGACGATGGCGGTGTTCGTGGCCGGCACCGGCCCGCTGTTCGCGGTACTCGGCTACGCGGCGGCGGCGGCCCGGCGGGCGGCCGGGGCGTGGCGGCGCCGCCTCGCCCTCGCCACCGGACTGGTCGTGCTCGCCATGGGCCTGTACACGTTCAACGGCGGGCTGGAGATGTCCGGTTCGCCGGTGGCGGCCAGCCAGCTCGCCGCCGCGGCGGGGTTCGGGCCGGCGCCCGTCACCGCCGCCGCAGTTGCCGCCGACGCACCGCCGGTGTCAATGGTCGACGGCAGGCAGGTCGTGGTGATCACCGCGACGACCGGCGCGTACGCGCCGGGCAACATCGCCGTGCGGGCCGGTGTACCCACCACCCTGGTGGTACGGGCACACAACGCCGAGGGTTGCGTCCGCGCGTTCGTCATCCCGTCCATGGGTGAGCAGTGGATCCTGCCGGTCAATGGAGATACCAGCATCGACCTGGGTACCCCCGGGGCCGGCACGTTGCGCTACACGTGCGGGATGGGCATGTACACCGGCAAGCTGACCATCAGCGAGCAGTCATGAGCAGGTACACGTTCTCCGTGACCGGCATGCACTGCACCAGCTGCGGGCTGCTCATCGACGAAACTCTCGAAGACCTGCCCGGGGTCACCCGTTCGCAAACCAGCGTGCGGGCCGGCCGGACGGTGGTCGACCTCGACGAAGCGTTGTGTGCCCCGGCGCAGGTCGCCGCCGCCATCACCGCTGTCGGCTACCCCGCCCAGCCGGAGGTGTCATGAACACCATCACGGTGCCCCGCCCGGCCGGGGCGGTCCGGTACACGCCGCTGGCGGTGTGGGTGATGCTGGCCGGCGCCACCGCATACGTGCTGGCCTTCAACCCCACCGACCGGCTCGCCGATCCGACCGGGCCGTGCGTGTGGCACGCCTTGTTCGGCATCGACGGACCCGGCTGCGGCGGCACCCGCATGTACTGGTATCTGGTCCACGGCAACCTGATCCAAGCCGCCCGGCACCACCTGGCCGCCTGGGCCGCCACGCCGTTCGTGCTGTACGCCCTCGTCGCCTGGACCGCCAGCTGGACATTCGGCCGGCGGCTACCTCAGCTACGGATACCACGCTCGGCCTACGTCACCTACCTCGCCTTCTTCCTCCTGTATTCGGTGGTTCTGCGCAACCTGCCCTGGGCCCCCTTCACCTGGTTCTATGTACCCGACCTCGTGTAGGCGACGGCCTGACCGGTCCGCCCGACGGTGTCGACAGACGCGCGCCGGGTAGTACCGGTCAGGCCCGTGGCGGGAGGTGAGGCCAGGTGATGGACGGCATGGCCGGCATGGTCATATACATGCTGATCTGGGGTGTGCTCGGACTCGCCCTGATAGCACTGGTCGTGGTGGGCGTGGTCTGGCTGGTCCGGTCAATGTCAGGTACCCGGGCGGATGCGGCTGAGCAGGAGCTGCGCCGCAGGTACGCGGCCGGCCAAATCGATGCCGAAGAGTTTCGCCGCCGCCAGGAGGAACTGCGCCGTCCGTAAGAGTCGGCGGCTGAGCGGTGAGGCGCCGCCTGGACTCCTCCCCTCCCGCGCCGCGACCGAGGAGACTGTGGGACCGGCACAACCGAGGGCTGGCAGCAAGCACTGAACACCCTCGCCATGTACTACGGCGAGCGCGCCCCCACCAGAGGATGAGAAGGCGATCACCGCATCCCACACAAGGTTCCGGACAGCCTCCCGCCCTGCCCGGGACGTGCCCGGGCAGGGCGCCCGTGAGGTTCAATGTCGATGCAGGCCCTTGGCTTAGCCGGGTTGGAGGCCAGGTCAGTGCCGGATTCGGAGCCGGGTGTGTAGGCGGTGTAGCCGTTTCGGCGCCCACCAGTTGGCGGAGCCGAGGAGCCTCATGAGGGCGGGGACGAGGAGGGCGCGGATGATGAAGGCGTCGACGAGGACGGCGAGGGTGAGTCCGCCGCCGAGGACCTTGAGGTAGGTGATGCCGGAGGTGGCGAGGGCGGCGAGGACGATGGCGATGAGCAGTGCGGCGGCGGTGACGAGCCGGCCGGTGCGTTGTAGGCCGGTGGCGATGGCGGTGGTGGTGTCGCCGCTGTGGTCGTATTCCTCTTTGATGCGGGAGATGAGGAAGACCTCGTAGTCCATGGCGAGGCCGTAGGCGACGCAGAACATCAGGACGGGTGCGGTGACGTCGATCCAGCCGGTGGGGGTGAAGTCGCCGAGCAGGTTGCGGAGGTTGCCGTCCTGGAAGACGTAGACCAGCGCGCCGAACGTGGCGGTGAGGCTGATGGTCGACAAGACGATGGCCTGGACGGGGATCAGCAGGGACCCGGTGAGGGCGAACAGCAGCACCGCGGTGGTGATGATGACGATCCCGAGCGCCCATGGTAGTCGGTCCGCGATGGCGTCGCGGGTGTCGACCAGGGTGGCGGCGGGGCCGGTGACCAGGGCGGGTGCGGGTGCGGGCAGGTCGCGGATCTGTCGGACGAGGCGGGTCCCGCTGCCGGAGGTCGGTTCGACGTCGGTGACGGCGGACAGCCAGGTGGAGCCGTCGGCGGCGCGGAACCGTGCCGATGCGGGCGTTGGTGGGGCGAGGATCTGTCCGTTGCTGTAGCTGCCGAGGGCGGTGTCGACCCGGGTGACGTGGGGCAGTGCGGACACGGTTGTGGCGTAGGCGTCTAGTTGCGGATCGTCGACGGGGTTGTCGAGGACGATCGCGGTGGCGGTCGTCTCCTGCGTGTCGAAGCGGGTGCGTAGTTTTTCGGAGGCTTGGTAGCCGGGTGCGTCTTTCGGCAGGACCCGGTGGTCGTTGATGCCGAATTCGACCTGGGTGAACGGGGCGGCGAGGGCGGCGAGCACGGTGACGGTGGTGAGGGTGACCACGACGGGCCGGCGCATCACCGCGGTGGCGAGGCGGTGCCACCGGTCATCGGCCGGACGTTGAGGTGTGCGGCGGCGTCGTAGCCGTGGGCGCAGATTGAGGGCGTTGATGCGTGGTCCGGCCAGCGCGAGCAGGGCGGGCAGGACCAGTAGCGTCGCGGCGGCGGTGAGGGTGGAGACGGCGATGCCGGCGTAGGCGAAGGAGCGCAGGAAGTAGCCGGGGAAGACCAGTAGCGCCGACAGGGCCAGGGCAACGGTGATCGCGGAGAACAGGATCGTGCGCCCGGCGGTGCGCATCGCCGCCTCGATCGCGTCGGCGACGGCCTGGCCGGCGGCGAGTTCCTCGCGGTAGCGGGTGATGAGGAACAGGCTGTAGTCGATGGCCAGGCCGAGACCGAGGGCGGTGGCGAGGTTCAGGGAGAACACCGACACGTCGGTGACGGTGGTGATGGCCCACAGCGCGGCGAGGGTGCCGAGGATGGACAGCACCCCGATCAGCAGTGGCAGGGTGGCGGCGACGGCGCTGCCGAACACCAGCACCAGGACGAGCAGGGTCAGCGGCGCGGTGAGCAGTTCGGCGCGGGTGAGGTCGGTTTCGGCTTGGGCATCGACCTCCCGGTCCAGCTGCGCCGATCCGGTCACCTGGACGGCCAGCGGGCCGTTGTCGGCGCCGAGGTGGCGAAGGACCCGGGCGGCCGTTGCTTCGGCGGCCTCGTCGTCGCCGGCCATGCGCAGCAGGAGCAGACCGATCCGCCCGTCGGAGGACCGTAGCGCAGACGGTCGGCCCGGGGACCAGTAGGAGTCCACGCCCGCCACACCCTCCACGGTGGCGATCTGGTCGGTCAGGGCGGTGCCGGCGGCGACCGCCTCGGGATCGTCGACCGTGCTGTCGGCCTCTGCGAGCAGGACCAGTTGTGGCTCGCCGGCGTCGAACCGGTCGGCGAGGATCTGTTGCGCCCGCTCGGATGGCGCGTGCGGGTCGGTCAGCCCCCCGGAGCCCATCCGGTCACCGGCGGAAGCGCCGATCACCCCGCTCAGCAGCGCCGCCGCCAGCGCCACCACGAGTACGACGACCGGGTGGCGGATGGACAGGCGCGCCAGCCTCGCGAGCATCCCAGCCGGACGCCGGTTGGCGGGCGGTGACGGTGGTGACGGCGTGGCGGCGATGTTGACGTTCATGTCGCTCAGCATCGCCAGGTTGCCAGCGGCCGGCTTGAACAGATCCGCTACCGCCCTAACCTGCCCGTGGGCAGCGAAGGTGTGCGCGTTGGGGGCTGCCCAGCGGGTGCCGCGTGACTGCGGACGAGAGGTGCCTGCCATCCCTGGATTATCGGCTGGCGGCGATGATAACGTGCTGAGCCGAATAACCGCGAGCGGGCGATGACAACATAGTTGAACGATGAAGGGGATGGTCGGGCGTGACGACAAGGGGTGGTGCCGCGGTCGGATCTGCGGTGCCGGTGGACCCGCGGCGGTGGTGGGCGCTGGCGGCGATCGTGCTGACTGCCGTCACGCTCGGCTTCGATATCACGATCATGAATGTGGCGTTGCCGACGATTGCGTCCGCTTTGGACGTGGGGACGTCCGGGCTGCAGTGGATGGTCAACGCCTACGTGCTGGTGCTGGCCGGGCTGATGTTGACCTGCGGTGCGCTGGGTGACCGGTGGGGACGCAGAAAGCTGCTGCTGGTCGGATTGGGTCTGTTCGGTGCCGCCTCGGTGGCGGCGACCTGGGCCGACACCGCCGCGATCGTGATCGCCGCCCGCGCGGTGATGGGTGTCGGCGGCGCGATCATCCTGCCGGTCGCGTTCGCGGTGCTGCCGGCGCTGTTCCCGCCGCACGAGCGGGGCAAGGCTGTCGCGGTGACCGTGGCGGCCACCGGCGTGGGCATCCCGCTCGGCCCGCTGATCGGCGGCTGGCTGCTAGACCACTTCTGGTGGGGTTCGATCTTCCTGATCAACATTCCGATGGCCGCGGTGGCGATGCTGGCCATCGTGGTGCTGCTGCCCGAGACGCGTGACCCCCACCCGCCGCGACCCGACGCGCTCGGCGCGGTGCTGTCCACCGCCGGGCTGGTCGCGCTGGTGTACGGGTTCATCGAGGCTCCCGGCCGTGGCTGGAGCGCCCCCGTTGTCGTGGTCGCCCTCACTGCGGCGGTGGTGCTGTTGGCGGGGTTCGTGTGGTGGCAGCTACGCACCGATCAGCCGATGATCGACCTGCGGCTGTTCGGCCTGCGGCAGTTTCTCTGGGGCAGCGTCGCCGGCATGCTGGTGACCTTCGGCCTGCTCGGGATGCTGTTCGTGGTGCCCCAGTATCTGCAGCTGGTCAAGGGGTTTGATCCGTTCGGCACCGGGCTGCGCCTGTTGCCGATGATCGCCGGGTTGGTGATCGGGGCGTCGGCCGGCGAACGGATCGCCGCTCGTGCCGGCTACCGGATCCCGATCACCGCGGGCCTGCTGATCCTCGCCGCAGGGCTGGCCGCAGGAGCGACCACCGATCTGGACAGCGGGTACGGGTTCGTCGCGGCCTGGCTGGCCGCCGTCGGGCTGGGCATCGGCATGGCGTTGTCTCCGGCGATGGACGCCATCCTCGCCGCCCTGCCACCGCAGCGGTCCGGCTCCGGCACCGCGGTCACCATGACGCTGCGCCAGGTCGGCGGCGCGCTGGGCATCGCTCTGCTCGGCAGCGTTTTGTCCCAGGGCTACACCGCCCGCCTGGACACCACCGGCCTGCCGACCGCAGCGGCCAAAGCCGCGGGTGAGTCCCTCGCCGCAGCCCTGGCCGTCGCCGCCCGCCTCGACAACCCGGCACTGGCTGCCGACGCGAAGGCCGCCTACCTCCACGGCATGACCCTCGTTCTGGTGGTCTGCGCCGTGATCGCCCTGCTCAGCGCCGTGGCCATCGCCGTGCTCATGCCGGGCCGCCGCCCGTCCGCCGGGCTCACCCCTTCGCCGGAGCGCAAGGTGCCGGCGTGAACAGCATCAGCACCGCCGCGCCGACCGGCGGACCGCGACAGCCCACTGCCCCTACGCCCGCCGCTCCTCAGACAGCCCGCGACGCCCGGACACCCGCAGGCGGTGGCTGGGCCGGCACTCTCACCACCGAACCAGGGGTCATGGCCTACACCGGCGTCATCGGAGCGGCCCACGCACACGCCCACGCCGCCGTGCAGGTTCTTCACCTCCACGACGGCCACGTCATCCTGCGCGACGCCACCGGCGCCACCCGCGCCGCCACCCGCGCGATCATCCCCGCCGGGGCGCGTCACGAAATCGTGACCACCACAGCCGCGACCGGCGTCATGACCTTCCTCGACCCGACGAGCGCCGCCGGACATGCCGCCGCTACCGCCCTACAGCGCACCGGCGGCGAGCTGTCTGATGTCGACACGTGGCTAGCCGCCGCGGACCCTACAGGCGCCGCCACTTCGACAGACGGGCACACGCCCACGCAACGTCACCAGCATCCGGCGCTGGTGCAGGCCCTGACAGCCGCACCGAACCTGATCGGCGGTCCGATGACGCTGACGGACCTGGCCGGCCGGGTCGGCATCTCGCCCAGCCGCCTCGGGCACCTGTTCGCCGGGCAGCTGGGCCTGTCATTCCCCACCTGGCGCCGTTGGACCCGCCTGCAACACGCCCTACGACAGGTGTCGGCTGGAGCATCCCTGACCGTGGCGGCGCACGCCGCGGGATTCGCCGACAGCGCCCACCTGACCCGCACCTGCCGCGCCATGTTCGGCCTCACACCCACCGAAGCACTACAGGCCATCGGTTGGGACAACCAGCCAAGACCATGACGCAGGCCCTCGGTCAGCAGGTGGTGCGCCTGCTCCGCGTGGGTATCCACGGCCGGGTCGGACTGGCGTTCGCGCCGAGGGTTTGGCGAGCCTGAGGTGCGCGCTGCATTCGCTCGACTGACGGTCCGCAACGCAGGCCGATCGTCCAGCTCAGTGCATCGGACTGGGCCAGGAGCCCTCTCGTTCATTCTCTCTATCAGTTGGTTCCGGCGTAGGAGTGCAAGCCGGCGATGACGAGGTTCACGGCGAACAGGTTGAACATCATGGTCGCCCATCCGAGAATAGCGAGCCACGCGACGACGGGACGTTTGACGCTGGGGGTGGCGCGGGCGTGAAGGTAGCCGGCGTAGATCACCCAGGAGATGAAGGACCAGGTCTCCTTGGGGTCCCAGCCCCAGTACCGGCCCCAGGCGGCCTCGGCCCAGATGGCGCCGGCGACGACGGCGAAGGTCCAGATCGGGAAGGCGAGCGCGTGCATCTGGAACGTCAGCCGCTCCAGTGTCTCGGTGGCGGGGAGGTAGCGGCCGAGCGCGGAGACGAACCCGTACGGCTTGTTCGTGGCGGTGTCGCGGTCGTGGCGCAGTCGGATCAGGTAGCCGGTGGCGGCGATGAAGCCGATCAGGAAGATCCCGGACGCGATCGCGGCGGCGCTGACGTGGATCTTCAGCCAGTAGGAGTCGAGCGCTGGGACGAGCGGCCCGGCGGGTGTGTGCAGCCGCATGGCGGCCAACCCGAGCAGGGTGACGGCGGCTAGGGCGATGTAGAGCCCGACGGGACGCACCGCGGGACGGCGTGTGAGCAGCCCGAGCCAGGCCAGCACACCGACCAGGGTGACCGCGAGAACGAACTCGTACATGTTGCCCCACGGCACCCGGTCGGCGGCAAGGCCGCGGGTGACCAGACACGACGCGTGGGCTACGGCGCCAGCGCCGGTGGCGGCTACTGCCAGCCAGCCGGCCAGCCTCGACCGGCTTCCGGGCGCGGTGGCCGAAGTGGAGGCAGCGGCGCGAGTAGAGGTCGGTGGCGGGCCGGTGGGTGGGCCAGCGGTTGTGGTGGTGGCCATGGCCGGTAGGCGTGTGTCGACGGCTGGGACAGCGTGGGATCGGCGGAAGGCGTGTTCGGTGGCGTAGCCGACCATCGCGACCAGGTAGGCCAGCAGGGTGACGATGAGCAACTGGTCAGACAGTGCTGCCATGGGGGCAACCTTTCGTGACTCGGCCGGCGCTGGTCGCGTGACTTCGCCGACGCTGGGTTACTGGATGTCGGTTAGGTGCAGCCCGGTGAACGGCGGCCAGGGTAGGTTCCGCGCGATGGCGAACACCGCCCAGGACGCGGCGTAGGCAATCAGCAGCCAGCGTGGCAGCGGCAGTGCAGGCAGCCACCGCCCCATGGTGGAGGCCGTCCACCGTGCCCAGGCGTAGCCGACAACGGGCACAGCGATCAGGGCAGGCAGGTGGTGGCGGGCGGCCTCGGGCAGGTTGCCGTGCAGCAGGTGCCACATCATCCGGGTCCCGCCGCACGTCGGTCCCTGGGTGCCGGTCATCGCGGTCCACAGGCAGCCGCCACTGATGTCGGGGATCGCGTCGGTCGGATTGTGGGTGAGGACCCAGGCGACCGCGGCGGCGAACAGCGCCGCCGCGCCGAACGGCCCGGCTAGTCCCCACCAGCGCGGCGGCGCCGACGGGCCGCCGCCATAGGGTGAAACGCTGCTCATACGGCCTCCCGCGTGGGTTCGGTGATCTGGCGACCACCACGCTCGGTGACTCCGCCACCGCCAGCGGGCGTGATGGTGGTGTGGCGTACCCGGGCGGAGGCGAGCAGCGCGGCGACGGCGGCAGCCACCATGGCCCACTCCGGGGCGGAGCCCACCCGGGTCGCCATGGTGATGGCTGTGGCGAGGCGCACCTGGCGCACGAGTACCGCCTGGGTGTTCATGGTGGTGGCGTCGTGCGTGGTGGCGTCCGGGTCGACGAACGCCGAAATCCCGACGGTGGAGGCCATGAGGGCGGGGCGGCCGTGCTCGACCGCCCGCAGTCGCACCATGGCCAGCTGTTGGCTGGCCTCGGCGTAGTTGAAGGTGGCGTTGTTGGTCTGTACCGCCAGCAGTTGCGCGCCGCCGGTGACGGTGTCGCGAACCAGGCCGTCGTAGGCGACCTCGAAGCAGATCACGTCACCGACCCGGACACCGCCGATGGGTAGCACGCCGGGGGTGGTGCCGGCGACGAAGTCGGCGCGGACCCGATCAACGAGCGTGGTGACGCGCCGCACGAGTGGTCGCATCGGCACGTACTCGGCGAACGGCACCGGGTGACGTTTGACATAGGTGTCGGTCGGCCCGGCGGTGGGGGTCCATACCAGCCCGGCGTTGCGGACCTTGCCCTGGCCGGGGCCCTGCAGCACGGCGCCGACCAGGATCGGGGCGCCGATCGCGTGGGCGGCGGCGTCGATGCGGGCGGCGGCGTCGGGGTTGAGCAAAGGGTCGATGTCGGAGGAGTTCTCCGGCCAGATCACCAGTTCCGGGCGCGGCTGGCGGTGCTCGCGTACCGCGTCGGCGAGCTGCAGCGTGGCGGTGACGTGGTTGTCCAGCACTGCCCGGCGTTGGGCGTTGAAGTCCAGGCCCATGCGCGGCACGTTGCCCTGCACGACCGCGACCACCACCGTGCGGTCGGCCGCCGTCGGCAACGGCACCAGCGCGGCGAAGGCCATCACCGCGGCGGCGAGGCCACCGAGCAGACCGGCGTGGACCGCCCGCCGCGACAGGCCGGCACCGGTCCGTACCGACAGCCGCCACACTGCCATCGCGAGCAGTCCACCGGCCACGGCGACCGTGAAGGTCACCAGCGGTGCGCCGCCGAGCGAGGCCAGCCGCACGGTGGGCGCGTCGGCCTGGCTGAATGCCAGCCGTCCCCACGGGAACCCCCCGAACGGGGTCCGTGAGCGCGCGGCCTCCTGCGCCACCCACAGCAGCCCCGTTACCAGTGGCCACGCCCACCTGGCCCGGTCCACGAGGGCGCTGGCATAGGCGGTCGCGGCGCCGAGCAGCGCCAGGTACAGCGACTGCAGTGTGGCCAGTAGCAGCCACGGCCACCAACCGACCTGCAGGCCGGTGAAGCTCAGCAGCGGAACGAAGAACACCAGACCGCACACCATGCCCAGTGCGGCACCGGCACGCGCCGGCCGGCCGTGGACGGCCAGGGCCAGCAGCGCCACCCCGACCGGGGCGGCCCACCACCAGCCGTACGGTGGGAACGCCACCAGCAGCGCCAACCCCGCCGTGGCCGACGCGGTGAGCGCCCACGCCGTGGACACCCCCCGCACCCCACCGTTCTGATCCGCCACGGCGACGACGGCCGGCGGGGATACGACGGGGGTGGTCATATGCCGACCTGGCCGGGTCCGACGGTGGCGCGCAGCCAGATGGTGAACGTCGACCACCAGCCGGTCATCAACGCCACCCCCACCACGACGAGCAGCACCCCGCCCACGCGGGTGATGGTGCGGCTGTGCCGCCGGGCCACCGCCAAGGCGGCCAGCACCCGGCGCAGGCCCAGGCCGAACAGCACGAACGGTGCGCCCAGCCCGACGCAGTAGGCGACGGCCAGGGCCACGGCCCGCCCGGTGGTCCCATCCACCGCGGCCAAAGCCAGCACCGCACCGAGGGTGGGGCTCACGCACGGCACCCAGCCGACGCCGAACACGACACCGAGCAGCGGCGCCCCGGCGAGCCCGGGCGCCGGCAGCCGTCGTAGCCGCCGTTCGTACTGGGCCGCTGGCACCAGGCCTAGGAAGCTGAGGCCCAGCACGACGGTCAGCGCGCCGGCGATGATCTCCACCGTGCGGGCGTGGACTAGCAGCAGACGCCCTGCGCTGGCGACGGTGACCGCGGTGAGGATGAACACGACGGTGAATCCGGCGACGAACAGCAGCGTGCCGGCCAGCAGCCGTCCCCGAGCCGGGCGCCGCGTCATCGTGTTCACCGTCCCCGCCGCGGCTGAGGTGCTCACGTCCTCGCCGGCCATCCCGGTGACGTAGGAGACGTAGCCGGGGACGAGGGGCAGCACGCACGGCGACAGGAAACTGGCCAGCCCGGCGAGCGCGGCCACGCCGAGGGCGAGCAGCAGCGGACCTGACGTCGCCACCCCGGCGAACATCTCACCCATCGCCGCCACCGGCCTCGCCCGCGATCTGGCGGACCAGCGGTTCCAGCTCCCGCTGGCTGACCACCTTGCGCAGCACCACCGCGACCATGCCCTTACGGTCGACGATCACCGTCGCGGGGATCGTGTTGGGTGACACGTCGGTGAACCCGAGCGCGACCCGCCCGGCCGGGTCGAACAGGCTCGGGTACAACTCCCGGCCCTCGACGAACGCTTTCGCTTGGTCGCGGCCGTCGCGCAGGTTGACCCCCACGAACCGCACCCCGAGGTTCTTGGTCGCCGTGAACGTGGCGTTGAGTTCGCCGGCCTCGGCCCGGCACGGTGCGCACCACGACGCCCAGAAGTTCACCACGGTCACCTGGCCGTCAAGGGTGGCGGCGTCGAACCGGCTGCCGTCGAGCAGTTCACCGCCCAGCCGTGGGGCCCGCGCCCGCTCGGCGGGCGGATACACCACGCTGGCCCCGGGGTCGACGCGGCCGGTGTCGGCGCCCTGCACCACCGCGGTGCTCGCCTGCCCGCCGTCGCGGGTCGGTCCACCCGCGCAACCGGTCGCCGCCAGGATCACCGCCGCCGACAGGGTCGCCGCGGCCAGCCGCCAGGACATTCCGGTCACCGCGGCCTCCTGCCCTGTTCGGCGCACAGCGTGACCGGATGCCCGCCGTCGGCCAACAGTTCCTCCGCGGCCCGCAACAGTGCCTGCAGGCGCGGGGAGGCCAGCCGATACCACACCGACCGGCCCGGTCCCGGCCGGCTGGTGACCAGGCCGCAGTCGCGCAGGCAGGCCAGATGCCCGGACACACCGGACTGGCTGGCCCCCACCGCCGACATCAGCTCGGAGACGGTCCGCTCGCCGTCGCGTAGCGCGGTCAGCAGCGCCAGCCGAGTTGGTTCGGCCAAGCCCCGAAACAGTCGCGCGGCGACCTGCACGTCGTCCCGCGACGCCACCTGCGGTATCGTCACCGGGCGACGTTATCAGCCGAAGCTGATACTGCCTCGTCCGGGACCGGCATGCTGTCCTCGGTCGTCATCCGGTCGGTAGCCTGCTCGTCGAGTTGGGTGGGGACCGCCGCGCGGGCGGCCGCCGTCAGAGCGGCGAACTCGGCGTTGAAGCCGGGGTAGTCGCTGCGGGGCAGGCCGCCGGCGGTGATGGCGCAACCGTCGGGTGCCGGGGTGATCCGGAACCACAGGCGCCGCCGCCGGACGGTCAGCGTGCCGACGAGGCCGGCCATCATGAGAACGGCGGCGGCCAGCACGATTGGCTCGCCCGGATCATGGCGAACGGTCATGGCGATCCACCGCCGGGTGCCGAGGAACTCCAGGGTCGTGCCGTCGTCGAGGGTCCACCGCTCGCCCGGCCGTAGCATCTTCGCCGGCCCGGGTAACTGCGTGAGCCGGCCGTCGGCCAGGGCGCGGCGCGGCACCTCGTACACCGACTGGGGTATCCCGGTTTCCAGGCCCAGGTTGCCCCGGTAGGCGGTCAGCAGCAGGCCGGGCGCGTTCTCGGCCGGGTGCGCGGACAGCGCCGGCGGCCCCGTTGCCGGGACCGTGGGCACGTACACGCCGGAGAACGCCGCCTGCGCGTCGGTGGACCGGGTGCCGGTACGCGGGTCGGCGTTGGCGTCCGGGAACAGCGCCGCGCCTTCGCTGGTGACTGCGGCGTCGATCGGCAGGAACGGCGACACGGAGGTTTGGGCCCGCCCCTGCCGGTCGGTGTAGCGCAGCACCGGGGCGTAGCCGTGCCCGAGCAGATACAGGTTCGCCCCGTCGAGCCGCAGCGGCGTGTTGACCTCCAGCACGTGCCGGCCGCCGTTCTGCTGCGGCGTGGACCAGGTCACGTCGGCGCGGAACACGGTTGGCTGGCCGTTGTCGAGGAACTCGGCGTGGAACCGGTTCAGCTCGACGCAGAAGCCCGGCAGGTCGCGTGGCTGCAGCTGCGGCCCGAGCCCGTACTCGTCGAACTGCTGCAGATTGGTGCAGAACCCGGTGTCCGGTCCGGCTACCACGATCCGGTTGCCGTACCAGCCCCACCCGTACCCGTACGCCACCCCGGCCAGCAACGCCAGCAGCGCGAGGTGGAACGCCAGGTTCCCGGTCTCCTTGAGGTACCCCTTCTCCGCCGCGACGGTCACCTCGTCGCCGTCGGCGCGGACCGCCACGCGGAAACGCCGCGACCGCAGCAGCCCCCGCACCCGTACCGCGGCCTCGGCCGGCGCCAGGGCCGACTGGCCCACCCCAGTGTGGGCCGGCAGCCGGCGGAAGTGCCGCGGCGCCGGCGGCGGACGACGCCGCAGCGCGGCCACGTGCTCGCGCAGCCGTGGTGGCAGCACACCCACCAATGAGGTGAACAAGAGCAGGTAGATCGCCCCGAACCAGGGCGAGGAGTACACGTCGAAGAATCCGAGGCGGTCCAGCCACCTGCTCAGCTCGGGATTGGCTGCTCGGTACGCGTCGACCTTCTCCACGCCCAGGTTGCGCTGCGGCAGCACCGAACCCGGCACCGCGGCCACAGCCAGAAGGAACAGCAGCACCAGCGCCGTACGCATGCTGGTCAACTGCCGCCACCAACGGCGCGCCAACCCCAGCCCGACCGTCACGCCGCGTCGCTCCACCAGGTTCCTCTCACCCCGAACCGCCAGCGATTCATCGCTGGCGGCCGACGATAACAGTCTCACCTGATGCCACCCGCCGGTGGCCAACCTCCGCCTACAGAAGTGCCCGCCCGTCCGGTGCCGCCGGCCGCCGCGTTCAGCGCACGGTCGATGTGTCTGGATCACCGTCGACCCGCCGCGTCTGACACCGCCGGTTCGTGGCGGGGCGATCAATCAGAGGTTGCGGTGTTGACACGGCTCGTAGGCGCCCTCCCGGCCTGGGATGGTCCCCGGCGGCGGATGTCTGCCAACATGGCCGCGTGACGAACCACCGGTCCGATCTGCCAACGGAGAACCACGCCGGCTTCCGCAGGAAGGGGGCGGGACGGCGCTGGCTCGTGGCCAGCGCAGCGGTGTGGGCCGTGCTGTTGATGGCTGCAGCCGGGTTCTCGGCGCGCCACGATGCGCCGACGGTGCGGGAGCAGCGAGACCTCGCCGCCGCCGACACGGTGGTCGACACCGCGCTGGGCGCAGTGTTGGCTGCCGCTCACCCGTGGCCGGTCCTCGAGATCACGTCCGACCTGGTCTCACCAGGGTGCCGCATCACCCCGTTCCGTGACGGCGCCAGCCTCAGCCGCCGCCTGCTGCTTGCCCTGCCCGAACACCACACCACCGACGCCTTGACCCTGTTGGCGCAGCGCCTGCCCGCAGGGTACCGGGCCAGCGTGGCGGCATCGCCCGGCGCGGCGCCGACGCTGCAAGCCGACGCGGGCGGTTTCGTCAGCGTGCGCGGGATCGCCAGCGCGCCGGACACGATCACGGTGACCGTCGACAGCGGTTGCCGGCCGCCGGCGCGGCTGGCCCCCGCACCGTCGGTGGACGAACGCGACCGCGCCGTGCTCGCGCCGGTCGCCGCCGCACTCGGCGGGTCGGCGGATCAGTTTTCCGCGGTGCAGGTGCCGTGCCCGGGCGGCGGCACGGCCCGCGCGGTGACCGCCACTGTCGCCGGGGTGCCGGTGCAGCAGCGATGGGCGCCGGCCCTGCGTGCGATCTCCGAGGGGACCGTTGTGCTGGTGGACGATGCTGCCCGCTTCGCCTACCGGACCGCCACGGGCACCGTGACGGTCCGGCGCGACAGTGACCGGCTTGCGGCCACCGCCGTTACCGGTTGCCCATAACCGCTCCGGGCATGTCGACGCGCCGCGCACCGGTGTAGGGACCGTCGGGGCCTGCATCGACAGCTAGTGCAGCGGAATGATGGTGGGGTACTTGCCTCCCGGCGACGCCTGTGGCGGTTCCCCGCCGCGTTCGGTGCTCACGTGGGAGAGGTCGTGCGTGGCGAGCAGGCGGGTGATCGCGGCGTGCACGGTTCGCCACAGCTGGTCCGGGTCGGCGTCGGCGGCTGGTCGCAGGCGTACCCGCAGGGTCGTCGGCGTGGTCTGCGCGATCTGGTACAGGTCGATGCCGGGTATGGGTTCGAGGGTCGTGGCGAAGGCCAGCGGCGCGATCGCGACGGTCCCGCCGTGTGCGGTGGGGAAGGTGAGCAGGTCCGCGGCGCGGCCCTGGACGCGGAGTGCGGGCAGGGGATTGCCGCAGGGGCACGGGTCGGGGCGTTGCAGGACGCTGTCGCCGAGGTCGTAGCGCAGGATCGGCTGGATGCGGTTGGCGAGGTTGCTGATCAGCACAGTGTGCGAGGGTTGGCCCGGCGGGGTGGGTCGATGGTTGACGTCGACGGGTTCCACCACGACCCAGTCGGCGTTGACGTGCAGCCATCCGTGCTGGCAGCTGTAGCTGAGGAACGGGCACTCGGTGGCGGCGTAGCTGTTGGCTACCGTGGTCCGCAGCGTCCGGGCGATGCGGTCGTACTCGGATAGGGGCAGACCCTCGGCGGACAGCATCGTGAGCACCGGGTTGATGTGCAGGCGGCCGGCTGCCTGCTCGCTGGCCAGCAGCGCGGCGGTGCTGGCGTAGGAGGCGAGCAGTGCGGGCTGGAACCGGTTGAGCGCGTCGACCAGGTCGGGCAGTGGCGTGGTCACCGGCAGCACCTGGACGCGGTTGCCGCGGCGCCGCTGCAGCCGGACGGCGGCCACGGTCGAGGCGAAGTGTCCACCGGCCGCGTTCACCATGGTCATCCTTGCGCGGCGGGCGAGGATTCTCGGCAGGTCCCGTGGACGCAGCCAGGCGCCCACCACGCGAGCGGCCAGCACGTTGGTCACTCGAAGGGCGGCGTCGTCGATGAGAAACACACCCCGGGTGCCGGTGGTCCCGGACGTGGTCGCCACCGTGTAGCGGTCGAGGAATCGTTCGCCGATCAGAGCCGGGTTGTCGACGAAGGCGTCGACGGCCTCCCGGGTTACGGCGCGGTCGGTGCCCCACGCGTCGAACTCGGCCATCAGCTGCCCTTTGGTGGTGGCCGGCAGCAGCGTCGGGTCATCGACGCCGGGCGGAACCTGCCGGTACAACTCGCGGTAGAACGGTGAGTAGGCGCGAGCGAAGGCCACCATGTCTCGCAGGCGGGCACGCTGGCGCTGCTCGATGCTGGCGGCGCCTCGTCGCATCACCCGCCGGGTGTCGCGCAGCAGCCACCACACGGAATCGTCCATCAGGCGTGCCTACCATGTGCTGCGCCGAACTGTCGTCCTCCCGCGGCGCTGGGTTGACGGTTCGCGGGGGCTGGCCGGCCGAGCCACCCACAGGGACGTCGTGGCCGGCCGGTGCCGCAACCGGCCGTTGCGCCGATTGGCCCCGCCCCGGCCGTCTCGACGTGATTGCGCCGATTCGCGGCGTTTGGCTGAAGCCGCTGCGAGGAAGCACAAGACTTATCCATGACACCACCTCTACATCATGAAGCGGCGATGTGATCGCCATCTCGCGATCTTCGCCGGCCTGGTGCGGTAGCATCGCCACATGGCGATGACACAGGAAGTGGAGCGGGAGGCCCTCGCGCCCGCCGCGGCGCTGTTCCGCGGGCTCGCAGACCCGACCCGGCTGGCGATCGTGCGCCGGCTGGCCGGCGGTGAGGCGCGGGTGGTGGACCTCGTTCGGGAGTTGGGGTGGGCGCAGTCGACGGTGTCGGCGCATCTGGCCTGCTTGCGGGACTGCGGACTGGTGGACTACCGCGCGGTCGGGCGCCAGTCCTTCTACTTCCTGACCCACATGGAGCTGATGGACCTGCTGGCGGCCGCCGAGTCGCTGCTGGCCGCGACCGGGGAGACAGTGGCGCTGTGCCCAACCTACGGCGACGGCCCCCGGTGACCGCCGTGCAGACCCCGCCGCAACGTGTGGCGTGGCTGGCAGGCGCGGCGGTGACGGCGCTGGCGGTGGACGTCGCGTCCAAGAGCGCCGCTGTGGCGTGGCTGCCGGGCCGCAGCGTCGATCTGTTCGCCGGGCTGGCGCTTCGGCTGACCCGCAACCCGGGCGCGGCGTTCTCGATCGGCACCGGCATCACCCCGGTCTTCACGGTCGTGGCGGTGGCCGTCATCGCGGGCATCTCCTGGTACGGGCGCAAGGTCACCCATCGCGGGTGGGCGGTGGCGCTCGGCCTGATCGCGGGCGGGGCGGCCGGGAATCTGGTGGACCGGCTGTTCCGGTCCCCGGGTCTGGGCCGGGGGCATGTGGTCGACTTCCTGCACCTGGACTGGTGGCCGACGTTCAACCTGGCCGACAGCGCCCTGATCTGTGGGGTGGCGGTCGCGATGTGGCTGAGCCTGCGCAACGTGCCTCTCAGTGTGCCAGCGGCCGATGACAGCGCGGTTTCCACCAGCGCGGGGGCAACCGGTGAGCGCTGAGATCGAAACGACCGTCAGCGGGCGCGGCGCCGCGGGCCGCATCGTCCTCGCCCTGGCCGTCGCCGCCCCGGCGGTGATCGTGCGGCTGGCCGGGGTGGAGCTGGCACCGGTGGCGGCGATGGTGGTGTTCGGGGCTGCGGTGTTGGCCTCGGTGGCGCTGCTGATGTGGGCGTCGGAGGCCGCCCGGGTGGACATCTCCGGCAGCCTCGCGCTGGCCATCCTGGCGCTGGTGGCGATCCTGCCCGAGTACGCGGTGGACATCTTCTTCGCCTACACCGCCGGCCACGACCCCGCCTACGCCGCCTACGCCACGGCGAACATGACCGGGGCGAACCGGCTGCTGATCGGGGTGGCGTGGCCGCTGCTGGTCGCCTTCGCGATCTTCGCGGTGCGCCGCCGCCGGGTGCGCGGCGAGCGCGACAGGGTCACCTTGGCGCCGCATCGGCGCACCGAGATCGTGTTCCTCGCCGCCGCCACCGTCTACGCCCTGGTCATTCCGCTGACCGGCCGGCTGGCCTGGTACGACACCCTGGTGCTCGGTGGCCTGTTCGCCGCCTACCTGTGGCGCATCCGCGGCAACGAGGAAGGCGTGGAGGAACTCGCCGGTGTCGCGGCCACCGTCGCGGCGCAGCCTGCCGCCCGCCGCCGTGGCCTGGTCGCCGCGCTGTTCGTCGCCGCCGGCGCGATCATCCTCGCCGCGGCGGAGCCGTTCGGTGACTCGCTGGTCGCCGCCGGCGCCGATTTGGGCATCGACGAGTTCCTGCTGGTGCAGTGGCTGGCCCCGATCGCCTCCGAAGCGCCGGAGGTCATCGTCGCGATCACGTTCGCGCTGCGCGGCCGGGCCGACGACGGCATGGGCGCCCTGCTGGCCGCCAAGCTCAACCAGTGGACCCTCCTGATCGCCTGCCTTCCCATCGCGTATTACCTGGGTGGCGGCGAGTTCGCCGGGCTTCCGCTGGACGCCCGGCAGACCGAGGAGCTGGTGCTCACCACCGCCCAGACCCTGCTCGGCGTGGCCGTGCTGGCCGACCTGCGGCTGACCCGCGGTGAGGCGCTGCTGTTGTTCGGCCTGTTCGCCGTGCAGTTCGTGCTGCCCGCACCCAACATCCGCTACGTGATCGCCGCCGTCTACACCGTGCTGGCCGTCGCGCTGCTGATCCGGCAGCGCCGGCACGTCCCCGCCCTCATCAAATCCCTGTAACCCCAGTTCAGAGAGGACCCGTGACCATGACTGCCACCCCTCGACCCGGCAGCGCCCCTGCCGCCGTCGCACGACGAGCAGGTGCCCGATGAGCGACGCGTGCGGCTGCGGCGACGACAAGCCCACCGGCGCAGGCGAAGCCGAGGAGCGGGAACCGGAACGGCTGTGGGACGTCTCCGAGATCCGCGCGGCCGCCGTAGCCGGGGTCCTGCTGCTGGCCGGCTACGGCGCCGGGTGGACCGGCGCGCCGCGGCCGGTGGAGATCGGCCTGCAGGCCCTGGCTCTCGCCGTCGGCGCGTGGACGTTCGTGCCGTCCACGCTGCGCCGCCTGGCCAAGGGCAAGATCGGCGTCGGCACGCTGATGACCATCGCCGCCGTCGGCGCCGTCATCCTCGGTGAGGTCGGCGAAGCCGCCATGCTGGCGTTCCTGTACTCCATCAGCGAAGGGCTGGAGGAGTACTCGCTGGCCCGCACCCGCCGCGGTCTGCGCGCCCTGCTCGCCCTCGTGCCCGCCCAGGCCACCGTCCGTCGCGACAGCATCGAACAGGCCATCTCCCCGGCCGAGCTGCGCGTCGGCGACCTGATGATCGTGCGGCCCGGCGAGCGCATCGCCACCGACGGCATCATCCGCACCGGCCGCAGCGCCCTCGACGTCTCCGCCATCACCGGCGAATCCGTACCGGTCGAAGCCACCACCGGCAGCGACGTGTACGCCGGGTCCATCAACGGCACCGGCGTGCTCGAGGTCGAGGTCACCACCACCGCCGAGGACAACTCCCTCGCCAAGATCGTGCGGATCGTCGAGGCCGAACAGGCCCGCAAGGGCGCCAGCCAGCGCCTCGCTGACCGCATCGCCAAACCCCTCGTTCCCGGGGTGATGATCGCCGCCGCGCTCATCGCGGTCGTCGGAAGCCTGCTCGGTGACCCCGCCACCTGGATCGAACGGGCCCTCGTCGTGCTCGTCGCCGCGTCGCCGTGCGCGCTGGCGATCTCCGTGCCGGTCACCGTGGTCGCCGCCGTCGGCGCGGCCAGCAAACTCGGCGTACTGGTCAAGGGCGGCGCCGCCCTCGAAGCGCTCGGCGCCGTGCGGGGTGTGGCGTTGGACAAGACCGGCACGCTGACCCGCAACCGGCCGACGGTCATCGACGTCGCCGCCACCGGTGCCGCCACCCGCGAGCAGGTCCTCGACCTGGCCGCCGCGTTGGAGGCCCGCAGCGAACATCCCCTCGCCCGGGCGATCCTCGCCGCCGTCGACACCCCCCGACCGGCCACCGACGTCGAAGCCATCACCGGCGCCGGCCTCACCGGCGTCGTCGACGGCCGGACCGTCCGGCTCGGCCGACCCGGCTGGCTAAACCCGGGAGAGCTCGCCGACACCATCACCGGCATGCAGCAGGCCGGCGCCACCGCCGTCCTCGTCGAGGACGGCGGCCGACTGATCGGCGCGATCGCCGTGCGCGACGAGCTTCGACCGGAAGCCGTCGAGGTGATTGACCGGCTACGCCGCAGCGGCTACCACGTCTCCATGCTCACCGGCGACAACCACGCCACCGCCACCGCCCTCGCGGAACAGGCCGGCATCACCGAGGTGCACGCCGACCTGCGCCCAGAAGACAAGGCCCGCATCGTGGCGCAACTCCGCGATCAGCGGCCCACGGCGATGGTCGGTGACGGTGTCAATGACGCGCCCGCCCTGGCCACCGCCGACCTCGGCGTCGCGATGGGCGCCATGGGCACCGACGTGGCCATCGAAACGGCCGATGTCGCGCTCATGGGCGAGGACCTGCGCCACCTGCCCCAGGCCCTCGACCACGCCCGCCGGGCACGGTCGATCATGCTGCAGAACGTCGGCCTGTCCCTCGCCGTCGTCGTCGGCCTGATGCCCTTGGCCCTGCTCGGGGTGCTCGGCTTGGCCGCCGTCGTCCTCGTGCACGAGATCGCCGAGGTGATCATCATCGCCAACGGTGTCCGCGCCGGCCGGGCTCGCGCCCTACAGCCGCTGACCACCACCACCGACGCCGACACCGCACCAGCCCCTGAGACGGTGAGCGTCGGATGACCGGCCGGGAGGAGGCGCTGCGCCGACGGGGGCAGCGCCTCGCCTGGCTCATCGTCGTCTGGGACATCATCGAAGGAGCCATCGCCGTCACCGCCGGCCTGGCCGCCGGCTCCATCGCACTCCTCGGCTTCGGCATCGACTCGGTCATCGAGGTCTTCGCCGCCGCCGTCGTCATCTGGCAGCTACGCGCCGGACCCCGCGCCCGACAACGACCGGCGCTGCAGCTGATCGCCGTCAGCTTCCTCGCCCTGGCCGGATACGTCACCTACAAGTCCGCCTCGGACCTGATCGGAGCCGAACGCCCCGACACGTCGTTAGTCGGCATCGGACTCAACGTCGTCGCCCTCGCCGTCATGATCCCCGTCGCGGTCGCCCAGCGCCGCACCGGCCGCGCACTGGACAACCCGGCCGTCACCGCCCAGTCCCAGGAAACCTGGGTCTCCAACTACCTGTCCGTCAGCCTGCTCGTCGGGCTCGGCCTCAACGCCACACTCGACTGGTGGTGGGCCGACCCGAGCGCCGCCCTGGTGGTCGCCGGCGTAGCCGCCAAGGCGGGCATCGACGCGTGGCGCGAAGCTCACGAGTACCCGCAGCAGGAGCAGAGGCGCTGACCGTCTGGGGGACGCTTGCGGCACCGGGGCTGCCAAGGCCCACCATCGGCGGTTGTCTGACATCGTCACGGCTATGCCTGGACTAGCCGCTGCTGGCGCAGTGGTCGCGGGCGTCGCAGTCCGTGCTGACCACCGGTGGGGTGATCGCTTCGTCGACGATCAGGCTCATCGCGGTGCCCAGTGTCAGCCCTGCGGTTACCGGCCGCATCGGCGTGGTGCGGCGCAGCAGGGCGTACAGGGGTGCCCACGAGACAGCGAGCCCGTAGTGGAACAGCAGTCCCGCCCAGTCCAGCTGCTTCTGGCTGAGGTCGAGGCCGAATAGCTTGGCGGTTTGGGCGGCTGCGATTCGGTACGGTGAACCCCCGGGACGGGCCGCGTCTTCGTGGGCGCGGGCCTGTGCGGGTTCGAGTTCGTAGAGTTTCTGCGACACCGGCTCCATGATCTTCGTGCCCAGGTAGCCGGCCAGAGCGCCGACGCCCAGGTCTTCGCCGGTGGCGGCTGTCCTATTCACCAGGCATCTCCTGTCGTTGGGACTGGTGGGCGCGGGTTAATCAGGAGGCGCAGCAGGACAGTTTCGACACGTCGCGGGTGTAGGTCTGGGCGGCGAGTTTGAGGCCTTCGGCCATGGTCAGGTATGGGCACCACAGGTCGGCCATCTGCTGCACGGTCATGTCGTTGGCGAGGGCGTACACGGCGGTGGCGATGACCTCTCCGGCGGCGTCGGCGACCACGTGGGCGCCGAGGAGTCGGCCGGTGTCGGCGTCGGCGACCAGCTTGATGAGGCCGCGGGTGTCGCGGTTGACGATCGCGCGTGGCACGTACTCCAGCGGCAGTACCCGGCAGTCGCAGCGGTGACCAGCGCTGATCGCCTGGGCCTCGGTCATCCCGGCCGACGCGATCGCCGGGGTGGTGAAGGTGACTTGCGGCAGGTGGTGGTAGTCGACGGTGCGACCCGCGTTGTCGAAGGCGTTGTCGGCCACGATCGACCCGTGTGCGCCGGCGACGTACACGAACTGGGGGTGGCCGGTGACGTCTCCGGCGGCCCAGATACGCGGGTTGGTGGTGCGCAGGTGCTCGTCGACCAGGATCTCGCCGTGCTGGCCGGTCTTGACTCCGACCGTCTCCAGGTTCAGGCCGTCGACAACTGGGCGGCGTCCGGTGGCGATCAGGATCTGCTCGGCGTGGATCTGTCGGCCGGGTTGTCCGTCGAGCACGGCGACGACGTGTCCGTTCTCGCGGCGTACCGACCGTACGGTCGCGGTGGTGTGGACGGCGATGCCGTCGTCGGCGAAGACCTGCTCGATGGCAGCGGACACCTCCGGTTCTTCCTTGGGCGCGAGTCGGTCGAGGGTCTCGACCACGGTGACCTGGGTGCCGAGTCGGGCGAACAGTTGCCCCTGTTCGAGGCCGATGTAGTTGCCGCCGACCACCAGCAGGGACTGCGGCAGGTGGTCGGATTCCATCGCCGTGGTGGAGGTTAGGTAGCCGACCTGGGCGAGGCCGTCGATGGGTGGTATCCACGGGGCCGAGCCGGTGGCGATCAGGTAGTTCTCCGCCTCGATGCGTTGACTGCCGCCGTCGGGCAGATCGACGCACAGCAGCGGGCCCTCGGTGAACCGGCCGTGGCCGGTGAGGATCTCCCAGCCGTACTCGGCGGCGAGGTCGACGTACTTGTCCGCCCGCATGTCTGCCACCAGTCGCCGCTTGCCGGCGATCAGCTCCTGGAAATCCACCTGCTCGGCGCTCGCGCGAATTCCCGGGAAGCGGGCCGCGTCCAGCGCGACGTGGCGGGCGTGCGCGGCGGCCAGCAACGCCTTGGACGGTACGCACCCGGTGTTCACACACGTGCCGCCCACGTCGCCGTGCTCCACCATCACCACGTGCTTGCCCTTACGCCGCGCGGCGATCGCCGCCGCGAAGGCACCGCCACCGGAGCCGACGATTGCCAGGTCGTACCGCATCACGCACCGTCCTCAAGCGGAAACCATCCGGGTACCGGATCCTCGGATGCCACGCTAGCATCTGCTTATCCGGATGATTCCAGGATTGGGGTGGTGAGGTGACCGAGCGTGCGACGCCGGCCTTGACAACGCCGGCCGTGGCGCTGCTGCCGGCCGAGGACGAGGGGGTGGGGATGGTGGCCAAGTTCTTCCGCGCCCTCGCCGATCCGACCAGGCTGCGGCTGCTGGAGTTCCTGCTGCACGAGCCGCACACGGTCGGCGAGTGCGTGACGCACGTCGGCCTGGCCCAGGGCCGGGTTTCCAGCCACCTGGCCTGTTTGGCCGACTGCGGCTACGTTGCGGCCCGCCGCGACGGGCGGCGCACCTTCTACCAGGTCACCGACCCTCGGGTGGCCGACCTGATCATGCTGGCCCGATCTCTGGCCACGGACAACGCCACAGCCCTGGCCGCCTGTATTCGCATCGCCCCGACGCGCAGGACGGAGGGGTGAGCGCCGTGCCTCCCACCGGCAGCACCCCGGCCCAGCACCCATCCACCGTCGGCGGCCCGGCCGCCATCGCTGGCGGGATCGGCGCGATGGTCGCCTGCTGCACCGTGCACCTACTCATCGTCGCCGGTGTCCTCGCCGGGCTCGGCGGCACCGCGATCGGCGGCATCGCCCTCGCCGTTGGGCTGGCCACGGCCGCCACCGTGTGGGTGATCGCGGTCCTGCTGCGCCGGCGCAAGACGACCACCGCAGCGGTGTGCTGCCCACCCCGGTGAATGCCTGGGCGTCGAGCAGGCCGCGCGACGTTGGGCCGGGTCTGAGGCAACGGATGAGGATCAACCGTTAGCGTTGTCTTCGGGCTGGCGGCCTGCACCCCCGCCGGCGCGCAATGCACCACCGCGGTTCGCGCCGGATGCACCCCGAGCAGCCTTGCCGCCTGCAGCAGGACCGCCGGGTCCGGCAGCCGCGCCGTAACCTCCTGGCCGTCTAGCACGAGGTCGGTCAGCTGGTCGATGCCGAATCCGTTGCCAGGCCGGCCGATGACTCCGGACGTCAGCCCCGACCGGCGCAGCGACCCGAGCAGGCTCTGCGCCTCCGCGACCATCACCGCAGTCGGCGGCCCCCAGGTGGCCGGTGGGTTGTGCTCCGACACCGCTGCCAGGTCGAACAGGACCGCGTCGAGACGTTCGAGGGGCAGGCGAAACCTGTCAGCACCGCAGCTGTCTCGCGCGTCGATGCCACTGTCGCCGCAAGTAGTCACCACCCGCCTCCACGAGCCTTCGGGTGAGGAGGCCCGCCCGGCAGGAGCCGCAGACCTTCCAGCGAGACCCTATCCGTGGCCAGGCCAGCCAGCGGCGGAATCGCTGAGATCCCACCGGCGCGCCGTCGCACCCGCGATGGTGAAGACCTGGGGCGTCGGCGCAGCGCCGCCCCAGCCGCTGATGTGCCGGGGCGGTGAGCGTGGCACCCGGCGGCCGCAGACAGGTTTCGGGAGGCGAGGCAGGTGCACCACGGCGGCGGGCAGCCCGGCCATGCCTGCGGCGGCGCCGGGACGCACCCGCAGCACGACAAGCACGCCGGCCACACCCCCGAGATGTTCCGCAGCCGGTTCTGGGTGTGTCTGGCGCTGACCATCCCGGTCGTCCTCACCAGCCGTCTAATCATGGACTGGCTGGGTTACTCGCTGGACTTCCCCGGTGTTTTGTGGGTTGGTCCGGTGCTCGGGTCGGTGGTGTTCTTCTACGGCGGTTGGCCGTTCCTCGTCGGCGCGGTCCGCGAGGTCCGCGACCGCGCCCCCGGCATGATGCTGCTGATCGGGATGGCCATCACCGTGGCGTACGTCGCCTCCGCGGCGACGAGTGTCGGCCTGTTCCGCCTGGACTTCTGGTGGGAGCTCGCCGCCCTGGTCACGATCATGCTGTTCGGCCACTGGCAGGAGATGAAAGCCATCGGCCAAGCCCGGGGGGCCCTGGCCGCGCTGGCCGCCCTGCTGCCCGATGAGGCCGAGCGGGTCGGCCCGGGCGGAGCCGTCGAGCGGGTGGCGGCGGCCGAGTTGCGGGTCGGCGACAGGGCGCTGGTCCGCCCCGGTGGACGCGTGCCCGCTGACGGGCACGTCGTCGAGGGCGGCGCCGAGCTGGACGAATCGATGATCACCGGCGAGTCGCGGCCGGTCCCACGTCGGGTGGGGGACCGGGTGGTCGCCGGCACCGTGGCCACCGACTCGGCGATCCGCGTCCAGGTCGACGCGGTGGGGGAGGACACCGCCCTGGCCGGCATCCAACGGCTGGTCGCGCAGGCGCAGGCAGCCGGTGGGCGGGCGCAGGCGCTGGCCGACCGGTTCGCCGCGTGGCTGTTCTACATCGCCACCGCCACCGCGCTGCTCAGCCTGATCGTCTGGTCCGCGCTCGGCCGGGTCGACCAGGCCGTCGTCCGTACCATCACCGTGCTGGTGATCTCCTGCCCACACGCCCTCGGCCTGGCGATCCCACTGGTCATCGCCCTGTCGACCAGCGTGGCGGCCAACTCCGGGATCCTGGTCAAGGACCGTCTCGCCCTGGAACGGATGCGCACCGTCGACGCGGTCCTGATCGACAAGACCGGCACCCTGACCAAAGGCCAGCACACCGTCACCGGCGTCGCCGCCGCCGACGGCACCAACGAGGACGAGGTGCTGCGCCTGGCCGCCGGAGTTGAGGCCGACAGCGAGCATCCCCTCGCCCGGGCCATCGTCGCCGCCGCCCAACGAGTCGGACCGGCAAGCGGCTCGGAGTTCCGGTCGCTGCCCGGCCGCGGGGTGCAGGCCACCGTGGCCGGGGCGGCATACGCGGTGGGCGGCCCGGCCCTGCTGCGGGAACTGCACGCCGACGTCCCTGCCGAACTGCGCCAGGCCGAGCAGGCGTGGTCGGCGCGCGGCGCCGCCGTGCTCTACCTGGCCCGCCTCGACGGCCCGCCCCAGCTGCTCGGCGCGCTGGCGCTCGAGGACGAGGTACGCCCGGAGGCCCGACAGGCCATCGCCGAGCTGCGCCAACTCGGAATTCGGAAGATCGCGATGATCACCGGTGACGCCCGCCCGGTCGCCGACGCGGTCGCCGCCGATCTCGGTTTCCGTCCCGGCGAGGACGAGGTCTTCGCCGAGGTGCTACCCGCCGACAAGGACGAGATCGTCGCCGGCCTGCAACAGCGCGGCCACCGGGTGGCGATGGTCGGCGACGGCGTCAACGACGCCCCCGCCCTCGCCCGCGCGGACGTCGGACTGGCCATCGGCGCCGGCACCGACGTGGCCATCGAATCCGTCGGCGTCGTCCTCGCCTCCTCCGACCCGCGTGGCATCTCCGCCACCGCCCGCCTGTCCAAGGCGTCCTACCGCAAAATGGTCCAGAACCTCGTCTGGGCCGCCGGCTACAACGTGGTGGCCATCCCCGTCGCCGCGGGCGTCTTCGCTTGGGCCGGTGTGGCACTCAGCCCGGCCGCCGCCGCCGTGCTCATGTCCGCCTCGACCATCGTCGTCGCCCTCAACGCCCAGACGCTGCGCTGGGTGCACCTCACACCACAGGACCACTGAAGACGCATGTCAGTCCTGTCAGTCGCTGGCGCTGGCAACGGTCGCCCCGCTGACCGTCACGGCGCGGTAGGGACGCGTCCGGGGGAGGTTGAGGGCCCAACCGGACCTCGGTCGTCCTCAGTGCCGACCCAGTCAGTAGCGGTCCTTGAGGATCTTCTTCATCTGTGTGATCTCTTCCTCCTGTGACTTCACGATCTGGTCGCAGAGCTCGATGATCTCGGGGTCGGTGATATCTGATTCCTGGCAGACCAGCACGGCCCGGGAGTGGTGCGGGATCATCGACTTCAAGAAGCCCTCGTTACCCACGAACGGCTCGGTGCGCACGGCAGCGAATCCGCCGATGAAGACAGCAGCGAACGCGATGTACAGCATGATGTTGAGACGCTTGTTGGTGAACATGCTGCTCATGACGCCCATCATGATCACGCCCATGATCGACACCATGATCAGTGACATGTAGAAGTTGCTCAGGTTGAGGTAGAAGTCGCCGAAGCGGCGGATCTGCGACAGGGTCAGGACGAACATGACGACCAGACTCACCGCCAGGACGACACCGAACCGAACATAGTTCTGCTTCATCGCTCCTCCGGAGTGGACAGCGTGGTGAGCATCGGGCAAGGGCCCTCAGTACCCGGGTAGACCAGATCCAACCGACGCAACTCTCACCACGCTTCGTCGAGGCGTCCCACCAGCGGATGACATCTTCTGGGTGAGGACGCATCGGGCGGGCATGGGTCCTAACGTGCGGGGGTGGACAGCGTTCACCTGCCCCGCCGGCTGCTGCTCGCCGGACTCGGCTCAGCTGCAGTGGCAGCCGTTGCCGGCTGCGAGTCGCACCGCGCCACATCCTCGACGCCCCGGCCAACGAGCAGCCCACGGCCGACCGGCGCATCGCGCGGAGCCGGGGCGGCGCTGCGGCGAAAGATCGCCAGCCTGCTCGTGGTCGGCTTTCGCGGCGCCCAAGCCCCGAACTGGATCATCAAGGCGGTGCGGGACGGTCTGGGCGGTGTGATCCTCTTCGACCAGGACCTGGAGAGCAAGTCGGTGCGTAACATCCGCTCGCCCGAGCAGGTTACGGGCCTGGTGAATACCCTGAAAAGCGCCTCGCCCGGCCGGCTCATCGTCTCCATCGACCAGGAAGGTGGCCGTACCGCCCGCCTCAACCCGAGCAACGGCTTCCCGGCGACCAGGTCGGAGGCCGAGATCGGCGCGGAGAACTCCACGTCGGCGACCGGCGACTGGGCGCGAGGACTGGTGGCGGGGCTGACGCGGATCGGGGTCAACCTGAACTACGCCCCGGTCGTCGACCTGAACTACGCCCCGGTCGTCGACCTGAACATCAACCCCGACAGCAGGGCTATCGGCAAGCTGGGTCGCAGCTTCTCGGCCGACCCGGACGTGGTCGTCAGCAACGCCACGGAGGAGATCCAGGCGCACCGGGCGGCTGGTGTGAAAACCTGCCTGAAGCATTTTCCCGGATCGGGTAGCGCCGCCGGAAACACCGATTTCGAGGTCGTCGACGTCAGCGACACCTGGCAGGTAAAGGAACTCGAACCGTTCCAACGGCTGATCCAGGCCGGCCTCGCCGACTCCGTCATGGCCGCCCACGTGCTGAACAAGCAGCTCGACCCGGCGTACCCGGCGTCGCTGTCAGCCGCGACCGTGACCGATCTGCTGCGCGGCCGGCTCGGCTGGCGCGGGCCGGTGGTCAGCGACGACATGCAGGCGGTCGCCATCACCGACCGGTACGGTGCCGCCGAGGCGGTCGCCCTGGCGTTGCAGGCCGGCCTCGACCTGCTCGTCTTCGCCAACCAGCAGGTACACAACGAGAGAGTCGTCGAGGAAACAGTCGACACGATCACCAATCTCGTCCGGGCCGGGCGCATCACCGAGGACCGCATCGACCAGTCCGTCGCGCGAGTGGATTCCCTCCGCCCGAAACGCTGACCGAGGTGCTCCGGGCACGCTCCAACCCGTGTGCGTGCTCGCGGCACAACATGCGTCGGCTACTACCTCATGATAGTAGAAGTGGGTGAGGAGACGGCTGGATCGGCAGACGCCGGACCCGACGATGGGCTTGTCACGTGCCGGGTGAGGGTCCGGTAAGGCAGGGCACCCTCTGATTTCGGCCCAAGATCTCGCACAGTGCCTGACGGCGAGCGGCGAAGGGAGACAGCACCGGCCGGCGGGGCCCCGGATGGCCGAGCGCTCGGTGAGCAGCTTGGGAGTCAGCAGCGCGGAGGGAAGCGGAATGTACGCAGGGGCAGCGAGCATGGCCTTGGTGGCCGCGCTCATTGTCGGCGGTCTGTACCTGGCCCACCGGGCTTTGGCGATCGCTGCCTCACCGCTGGGGAGCGTGCCCTTCCAGTCCGGGTGGCAGCCTGAGGAGCACGCGTTGTCGCGCTACCACGTTCGGTGGTACCTGGCCACGCTGCTCTTTCTCGCGTTCGACGTGGAGATGCTGTTCATGTACCCGTGGTCGGTGGTCGTCGCCCGGCTCGGGGCCACAGCGATCGTCGAGATGTTCGTCTTCCTCGGGGGAGTCTTCCTTGCGGTGCTGTGGGCCTGGCGGGAAGGCGCGCTGCGATGGGTCTGAGCGACGCGGTGAGTCGGCTCGCCGTCCGGCACGCGCACGTGCTTGTAGCAGAGGCGCCGGGGCACTGGGTGACCCGGGCCGCGGTCGAGCGCCACGTCCTGGCGCGCGGCTGGCGGCTGGCTTTGTCCCCGGCAGAGGCCGACATCCTGGCCGTCTGCGGCCCACCGCCCTCGCAGCTGGCGGAGCCGCTGCACCGGCTGTGGGAGCAGATGCCCGGCCCGCGGGCTCGCATCGATGTCGAATCCCCGCATGCCGTCCCGCCCGCCCTCGTCCTAGCGCAGGAAGATCTGCTCGACCTCAACCGGCAGCGGACCGACAGCCAGGACCGGTCATCCGGCCACACCGCGATCGGCCATGCCCACACCGGCGACCAGCTGCCCCACGAACGGCACGCGCCACAGGAGCACGCCGACCACACCCCGGAGCGCCGCCATGGCGGCGGACAGCAGGACGAGGCGGCCCATGAGCCGCACGCCGACCACGGCAACGGCGCCGACTCCGCGGGAAGCCAGGAACGTCCACACCGCGCAGCGCCGGCGCATGAGGGGCACGGCCACGTCGGCCACGAGGAACCGCCACGCGGCGGCGGTGAGCACGCCGACGACGACGGCGGCCAGGGGCATGGCGATCACGGCCACACCGAGCATGGCGACCACGACCAGAAGGCGGCCCGTGGGCAGGCGGGTCATGGTGGTGGTGCGGCGCACCCCGGGCACGAGGACCTGCCCTCTGAGGGCCACGGCGACATGAGCCATGCCGGGCACGCCGCCCACGCCGATTCTGAAGACGTCCATCACAAGGGGATGGGGCAGTCTTCCCACGGCGCAATGACGCACGAGGGCCACGGCGGAATGGAGCATGGCGGCATGGCCCACGGCGGCATGGAGCACGGGGGTATGGACATGGCCCCCGGCGGTATCCCGCTCGCCTCCGGCGGTGAGGACCGCGACGGCTTGGAGATGGACTTCCTGCACCTGCGACTTGGCCCGGTCCTGGCGTACTGGCCGGCGGGCCTCGTCCTGCGGTGCACCCTTCAGGGTGATGTCATCGTCGATGCGGAGACCAGCCTCGTCACCGCGACCGATCCCGCCGCCGAGCCGGAGCGCCGGTACGCGCCGGAGGACCTGCGCCGGTTCGCCGCCAGACGCTGCGACAACGCCGCCAGCCTCCTGGGCCTCGCCGGCTGGGGTGATGCCGCCTCCCGCGCTCGGCGTATCCGTGACGCCCTGCTGTTCACCGATGACCGTGACGGGCCAGCAGGGGAACTCGAACGGCTGCGCCGCGTGGTCGGCCGGTCGTGGTGGCTGCGGCGCTCACTGCACCGCATCGGGCCACTGGATGCGGACGACCTCGCCCGCCGGGGTCTGCCGGCCACCATGGCAGGCGACGTGCGTGACCGGCTGCTGGCCATGCTCAATCACGCGGCGAACAGTATCGGCGGCCAGCGGCCCGCTGGCTCGTCGCTCGGCGTACCCGTCGACGCGATCCCTGATCTCGTACGCGGGTGGGACCTCGCCACCGCCCGCCTCATCGTCGCCAGCCTCGACCTCGACCCCCTCGTCACGGACCGCGAGGTGAGTCATGCCTGACGTCACCGTGCTCCCCGCCGGCTGGGCGCTGGCCGCCGCAGCACTGCTCGGACTGTTGGCGGCCGCGGCCGCCGCCTTTGACGGGTTCCTGGCCTCATGGGCATCCGGCGCAAGCTCCTCAGGGCTGAGTCAGCCGTTCGGTGAGGTGGCCCGGCTGATGCGCCAGCGGCGGCGGACCACGGTAGCGGGGGACAGCCTGCTGTGGCGTATCGGCGGGGCGGGACTGCTGTTCATGGCGTTGATGATCATCACGGTGGTGCCGCTGGGGCGGTGGACGCTGTTCAACCTCGATGTGGGGGTGATCTGGTTCAACGCCATGGACGTTCTGGCGTGGGCGTTCGTGTGGCTGACCGGCTGGGGTGCCAACTCGGCCCACTCCCTGATCGGCGGTTACCGGTTCCTCGCCCACGGCCTGGCCTACGAACTGCCGCTGATGTTCGCGCTCGTGGCACCCGCAGTAGGTGCGTCGAGCCTGAACGTCGGGACGATCGCCGCCGCCCAGCAGGGCCTCTGGTTCGTCGTCTGGATGCCGGTGGCCTTCCTCGTCTTCTGCCTGGGCGTCCTCGCGATCGCCGTCTGGGGACCCTTCTCCCCGGCCCTCGGCGCCGACGTGGCCGGCGGTGTGACCGCCGAACTGTCCGGCGTCGACCGGCTGCTGTTTCAGGGTGGCCGGTACGCGCTGCTCGCCGCCGGGGCCGCGTTCGCGGTGCCGATGTTCCTCGGCGGCGGCGCCGGCCCGCTGCTGCCCGACTGGGCCTGGGTGCTGATCAAGACCCTTGCCCTGCTGGCCGCATTGGTGTGGCTGCGCCGCCGCCTGCCCGCGGTACGACCGGACGTGTTCATGGAGGTCGGGTGGATCGTGCTGCTGCCCGCGGTGCTGCTGCAGGACCTGGTCGTCGCGGTCGTCGCCGTAGGGAGGGGCTGAGGTGGTCACCCACGTCGTGTTCTGGGCCCTGGCGGTTGTCGCCGTGCTCGCCGGCGCTGCGGTGTTCGTCGTCGACTCGATGGCCCGCGCCAGCTACGCGCTCGCCGTGTCGTTCATCGCCGTCGGTCTGCAGGTGCTGCTGATGCAGCAGAACTACGTCGGGGTGGTGACGATCCTGATGATGGTCATGGAGATGGCCGTCATGGCGGTCTACATGGTCATGTTCATGGGCATGAACCCGGCGCTGATGCCGATGAGCATGGTCCACGACAACCGGCACGCCCTGGCGGTGTCCATCGGCGTGTTCGTCCTGCTGGCCGCCGGGGTGCTGCTCGTGCCGTGGCCCACGCGGCGCGGTGCCCCGCCCGTCGACGTCACCGAGGCGTTGGGGGAGGAATTGATGGGTCCGAAGATGCTGGTCATGACCGGCGTTGGGGCGGTCATGGCGGTGACCATCGTCGCCGGCGTGGTCCTCGCCGCCCACCGGACCCGCTACGACCGGTTCGGCGACGACCTGCGCCGGCGACCGGCCGACGACCCGCAGCCCGGAGGGGTCGGCCGATGACCCTGCAGACCGTGCTGCTCGTCGCGGCCGCGCTGTTCAGCGTCGGCCTCTACGGCGCCCTGTCCCAGCAGGTCGTCGTCATGGTGATGATGGGGCTGGAGCTGATGCTCAACGGTCTCATCCTGGCCGGCGCCGGATTCTGGTGGTTCCTCGCCCCGCACCCGTCCGGGCAGGTCCTGCTGCTGGTCATCATCACGGCGATGACCGTCGAGATGGCGATGGGCTTCGCCGTGGCCACCCACCTGCACCGGGTACGCCGCACCGACATGACCGACATGGCCGCGGACCTGTCCCGATGAACGGGCTTGCGCAGGCGGCGCTCTGGTCACTGGTGGCCCTACCGGCTGGCGTCGGCGCGTTGCTCGCGTTCGACCGGCGGGCTGACCGGCTCGCGGCACCCGTCGCGCTCACCGTTGCCACCGGGTCGGTGGCCCTGTCGGCGGTGGTCGGGGTGGCCCGGCCGCGGGTGGCGGCGCCGTTCCTCGCCGGCACCGAGTTCGCGCTCGCCGTCGACGGGCTCGCCGCCCTGGTGCTGCCGATGTTGACGGTGGTCACCCTGCTCGTGCTACTCGCCGCAGCAGGGGAGATCCGCCGCTCCCGGGCCCGCTTCCACGGCCTGATGCTGCTCTTCGCCGCCTCCGTCGCGCTCACCGCCACCGCGGCGACGCTGCCCACCCTGCTGTTCGCCTGGGAGATCATGGGCGCCGCCTCGTACGCCCTGATTGGGTTCTGGTGGCGCGACTCCGACCGGGTGTCCGCAGGCCTGACCGCGTTCGTCACCACGCGCGCCGCCGACCTGGGCCTCTACCTCGCCGCCGGCGCGGCCCTCGCGGGCGGCGCCGGTCTGGCGTTGCGCGATTTGCCCGACAGCAGCCCCGGCTGGCGGCACCTCATCGCCGCCGGGATGCTCATCGCCGCGCTGGGCAAGGCCGCGCAACTGCCCTTCTCGTTCTGGCTTTCTCGGGCGATGGCCGGCCCGAGCCCGGTCAGCGCGCTGCTGCACTCCGCGGCCATGGTCGCCATGGGCGGTTACCTGCTGCTGCGCGTCGAGCCGCTGCTGGCCACGACCGGGTGGGCGGGCCCGGCCACCATGTGGGCCGGAGCGGTGACGGCGCTCCTGCTGGGGGCGGTGGCGGTCGCCCAGCGGGACCTCAAGCAACTCCTCGCCGCCTCCACCTCCGCCCAGCTTGGTTTCGTGGTGCTAGCCGCCGGGGCCGGCGGGATCGCGGGCGGCGCGACGCACCTGATCGCGCACGCCGCCACCAAGGCCTTGCTCTTCCTCGCGGCCGGAGCTTGGCTGACGGCGCTGGGCACCAAGCAGCTCGCCGGGCTGCGCGGGGTCGTCGCTCGGTGGCCGTGGGTCGGGTGGACGGCAACCGTCGGTGCGCTCGCGCTCGCGGGGATGGCGCCGCTGTCGCTGTGGGCGACCAAGGACGAGGTCCTCGCGGCGGCCCTCGAGCAGTCGCCGTGGCTCTACGCGGTGGGGTTGGCCGCGTCGGCGCTCTCCGCCGCCTACGCGGGGAAGGTGCTGGTGGTCATCTGGCGGCGGGTCCCCCCCGACCAGCAGGCCGACGTCGACGCCCACCGGGACGAGGAGGAGACGGCCACCAGGCGGGTCGGCGTCCTACAGCAGGCGCCGCTGGTCGCGCTCGCGATCGGTGCGGGGTTCGCTGGCCTGCTGGCTCTGCCACCGGTCGGCGCCACGGTCGCGCGGACCGTCGGGCAGCCGGAGAAGTTCCACGTGTCGCTGCCGGAGCTTGGGGTGTCGGCGGTGATCGCACTGGTCGTCGTCCTGGCGGTCGCCCGCCGCCCGATCCCCGAGCCGCGCTGGGCGCTGCACTGGCTCGGGCTGGAGCCCGCAGCACGAGTCCTGGTCGTCCGACCGACGCTGCGCTGCGCCGAGGCGTTGGCCCGTTTCGACGACCGGGTCTTGGACCGGGCCGCGGTAGCCCTGGCGCGCACGGTGCTGAGCCTGTCCCGCCGGGCCGGCTCGTTCGACGACCGGGTCCTCGACCGGGGCGTCGAATTCGCCTCGGCCCGGACGCTACGGATGGCCGCTCGGGCCGGCCGGGCCGACGACCGGTGGCTCGACGGGGCGGTGGAGGCGTTCGCCGCCGGGATGCGCCGGCTCGGGCAGTTCGCGCGCCGGCCGCAGACCGGACAGCTCTACCAGTACTACCTACAGGCCGTCGTGGTGCTCCTCGTCGGTGTCGTCGTCCTCGTGGTGTTGGGGTGAACCCGTGCTCAGCGTGATTGTCTTCCTTCCCCTGTTCGCAGCGGTGGCACTGGTCGCGCTGCCGCGGCTGGGAGACACCGCGGCGCGCTGGACCTGGATCGCCGTGACCGCCGTCGATCTCGCGTTGATCGCCGTCGTCTGGTGGCGTTACCACACCCCGCCGACCGGTGAGCTCGCCTTCGCCGAGCGGGCGGCGTGGATTCCCGGCGTGAACAGCAGCTACCACATCGGTGTGGACGGGCTCTCGCTGCCGCTGGTGGTGATGACCGCCGTGATCTTCCTGGCCTGCGCGGTGTACGCACTGCACGAGCGACACCGGCCCCGAGGGCAGGCGGCGCTGTTTCTGTTCCTGCAGAGCGTCAGCCTCGGTCTGTTCGTCGCCGCCGACCTGGTCCTGTTCTTCGTCTTCTTCGATCTGTCCATCGTCGGCATGTACTTTGTCATCGCCGGCTGGGGCCATGGCAACCGGGCACACTCGGCGCTGAAGTTCTTCCTCTACACCTTCCTCGGCTCCCTCGCGTTGCTGGTTGGGTTCATCGGCCTGTACGTCGCTGCCGCCCCGCACACGTTCGACATGCCGGAACTCGTCGCCACGCCGCCGTTGCAGGGCCGGCCGGTCGCGGGTGGGCTGGTGCTGGCGGCGATCCTGCTCGGTCTGGCGGTGAAGACGCCGACCGTGCCCTTCCACACCTGGCTGCCGCCGGCACACACCGACGCACCGGCCGTCGGCTCGGCGGTCCTCGCCGGGGTGCTGCTGAAGATGGGCACCTACGGCTTCGTCCGCATCGCCATGCCGATGCTCCCGCAGGCGTGGAGGGCGTGGGCCTGGGTGGTCGTCGTCGTCGGCGTCGTGTCGGTGCTCTACGGGGCGCTCGTCGCGCTGGCCCAGTCCAACGTCAAACGCATGATCGCGTACACGTCGGTCAACCACATGGGCTACATCGTCCTCGCCGTCGGCGTGGCCGGCCTGGTCGCCGCCGACACCGCCCAGGCTCGCGGCGTGGCGGTCGTCGGGGCGGTCACCCAGATGGTCAGCCACGGCCTGATCACCGCGGCGCTGTTCCTGCTCGCCGGCGTCCTGCGGGACCGCGCCGGCACCTACGACATGCGTGACTTCGGCGGGCTCGGCGCGCCCGCGCCGACCTTCGCCGCGCTGTTCGCCGTGGGTGCGTTCGCCTCCCTCGGCCTGCCCGCCTTCTCCGGCTTCATCGCCGAGTTCCAGATCTTCACCGGCAGCGTCGCCGCGGCACCGGTCACCGCCGTCGCCGTGCTCGGCATCCTGATCACCGCGGCGCTGTTCCTCCGCGCGCTGCAACGCGTCTTCACCGGCGACACCACCGGCAGGTCCATCGGGTTCACCGACCTGCGCGCCCGCGAACTCTGGTCGGTCGGGCCGCTGCTGCTGCTGTCCCTGCTGATTGGGGTGCTGCCGCGCCCGCTGCTCGACGTCATCGAACCGGCAGCCCACGCCGTCGTCGGCCTGCTCGGGCGGTGACCGGTGGAAACGGAGATGATGCGACCGCTGCTGCTGGTCCCCGAGATGCTGCTCGCCGGCGGCGCCCTCGCCGCTCTGATCGGCGGTTCCTTCGTCCCCCGCCACCGGCAGTGGATCATCCGGATCTTCACCGCCGTCGTGCTCGTCGCCACGATCGTCGTCGCCGCGATCCAGTTGGGCGAGCCGGCGACGAGCGCCTTTGACAACTCGTTCGCCGTCGACACGGCCACCGGGATCGCCCGCATCCTCGCGGCGTCCGGCACCCTGCTCATCCTGGCGATCGCGGCCGACGAGATCTCCGGTACCGCGCGGGAGAGCGAAACCTACAGCCTGCTCCTGTTCTCCACCGCCGGCGCGGTGCTGCTGGCCGGGGCGAACGACCTGCTCGCCCTCGCCGTCGGGTTCCTGCTCGCCAGCATCCCGCTCTACGCGCTGATCGGTCTTGCCCACACCGCTGCCGGCGCCGAAGCCGCGCTGAAGACGTACCTGTTGGGAGCCTTGTTCGGGATCCTGCTCCTGCTGGGCGTCACCGTGCTGACCGGCCTGTCCGGCACCACCACCTATCCCGAACTTTCGCAGCGCCTGCCGGACATGCCCCGCGGGGCGGTCGCGGTCGCTGCGGTGGCTCTCCTCGCAGGGCTGATGTTCAAGGCCGGCGGCGTACCCGCGCATTTCTGGGTGCCCGACGCCGCGCAGGGCACCTCCGCCACCGCGGCGACGTTCCTGACCACCGTTCCGAAGATCGGCGCGCTGATCGCCGTCTTCCGACTCGCCGGCGTCCTTCCCACCTCCGTGTCCTGGGCGGTCGCGGTGGCTGTCGTGGCAGCCGTCAGCATGACCCTGGGAAACCTGGCCGCCTACTGGCAATCGGACCCACGCCGGCTGCTCGGCTGGTCCACCGTCAGCCAGGTCGGGTTCCTGCTCGTGCCCATCGTGGCCATTGGACGAAGCGACCTGGCACTGCCGTCGCTGCTGCTGTACCTGGCCGGCTACACGGTGACGAACATCGCCGCGTTCGCGGTCACCGCCGCCCTTCCGGAGCACCGCGACCTCACCGACTTCCGGGGCCTGGCCTACCGGCGGCCGGGGCTCGCCGCGGCCCTGCTGGTCGCCCTCCTCGGCCTGGTGGGCACCCCGCCGACGGCGGTGTTCGTCGGCAAGCTCACCACCGCGACCGCCGCCTGGGACGGCGAGTACGCCTGGCTCGCCGTCGTCGTGTTCGTCAACAGTGTGCTCAGCCTCTTCTACTACCTGCGCTGGATCGTTCCCGTGTACCGAGAGCCCGGCGACTCGGCGGTGACCTCCGAGGCCGTCCTGCGGCGCGTCACGGCGCGGACGGCCATCCTCGCGTCGGCCGTCAGCCTGGCGCTGGGGCTGGTGGCCGGACCGCTCTGGTACGTGGTCAGCCGCTAGCCCTCGGTGACACTTTGGCTGCTCGGGCCGTCCCCTCTTCAACTATCGGCCAATAGTAGGTAAGGATGTGGGCGAACCCGCCGCGGGTGGGGCCGCTACCGCGCAGCCCCGCCCGCTTCCCAAGGCCAGAAGGAGTCCGTGCTGGTGGCATCCCTGCCCCTTCGCCGTCCCCCCGCGAGCCACCCGCCCGTCCGTCGCGGCGGGCTGGCCCGCCGTGCACTCGTCCTGCTCGCGGCCGCTGCGCTCGGCGCCGGGCTCCTGGCGGCACCGGTCCACGCCGCGCCCTCGGCGGACGAGATCGAAGCGCAGATCGACAAGCAGTGGGAACAACTCGAGCCCACCATCGAAGGCTTCAACAAGGTGCGGGCCCAGCTGAAGGTCAACCAGAAGAAGGCGGCGGACCTCGAGAAGAAGATGGCCCCGCTGGAACTGGAGTCCGCGCTGGCGATGAACCGGGTCGGCGCTATCGCCGCCCGGTACTATGTGCGGGGCCCCTCGCAGGAACTGGGTGCCCTTCTGGTGAGCACCAAGCCTGGGACCCTCGCCGAACAGTTGGTGATCCTCGACCGGCTTGCGGCCCAGCAGCACCAGGAAATCGCCGGTGTGCTGGCTGTCCGCGACCGGTACCAGGCGCAGAAGAAGAAGCTGGACGAGCTGATCGCCGCGGAGGTCAAGCAGCAGGACGAGTTGGCGGCGAAGAAGAAGCAGATCGACGCCGAGATCAAACGCCTGACCGCGTCGCTGCCGAAGACGACGGTGAAGGTAACGGGCTGCCCCACTATCAGCGGCGTGGTCAGCAGCGCCGCGCAGACGGCGATCCGCGTCGCCTGCCAGCAGGTCGGCGACCCGTACGTCTGGGGGGCCGACGGCCCGGACGCTTTCGACTGTTCTGGGCTCACCCAGTACGCCTACAAGGCCGCGGGTATCTCGCTCACTCACTTCACCGGCGCGCAGTGGAACGAGGGTCGGCCGGTGTCCCGGGCCGACGCCCGCCCCGGCGACCTGATCTTCTTCTTCAGCGACCTGCACCACATGGGGCTGTACCTGGGTAACGGCCTGATGGTGCACGCGCCGCGGGCCGGTAAGCCGGTCAACGTCCTGAGCATCACCTACATGCCGGTCGCCGGCTTCCGCCGCGTCACCTGAACCGTCGGTCGATGACAGGAGGCTCCCATGGCCGAAGGCCGCGGGAGCCTCCTGTCACCCCGGGGGATAGGTCAGGCTGTTACTCCTGGTACGCCAGGTTGATCATCATGCCGGTCTCGGCGTGGTAGATGTTGTGGCAGTGGGTCATCCACTGGCCCGGGTTGGTCGCGTCGAACTCGACCGCGACGGTCTGCTTCGGCACCACGATCACCGTGTCCTTGCGGACGCCGGTGTCGGTGACGGCGAACGTGTGGCCGTGCACGTGCATGGGGTGGAACATCGTGCTTTGGTTGACGAACTCCAGCCGCACCCGCTCGCCCTGGCCGACCAGCAGCGGGTCGAGCTTGTCGGTGGTGGTGCCGTTGATGGTCCACCGGTAGGGCATCATCGAGCCGCCCAGTTCCAGGCGGTGCACCCGATCGGCCTTGCGGCGCTCCAGTTTGACGGCGTCGGCAGGGCTCAGGCCGCCGGTGAGCAGCACTCGGAGGTCCAGCTCCGCAGGGTGGACAGTCGCGGCCGGCGGGCTGCCGGCGCCGGTGCGGACCACGGCCACGCCTTGGCCGCTCTTGCCTTCGGCGACCGCGACCAGGGGAAAGACGCCGTCGCCGAGGTCCACGGTGACGTCCGCCCGTTCCCCCATGCCGAGCACCAGGGCGTCGCAGGTGGTGGGGGTGACGGGGAAGCCGTCGGTGTGGGTGACGGTGAGACGGTGGCCGCCGAGGGCGATCCGGAACGCGGTGTCGGAGGCGGCGTTGACGAGGCGGATCCGCACCCGCTGGCGCGGTCGACCGGTCAACGTCACCGGGGCGTCCGGTGCCCTGCCGTTGATCAGATAGTGCGGGTAGACCACGTCTCCTGCCCCACCTAGCAGGGGCGAGGTCATGCTCTCCATGCCGCCCATCGACATGCCGCTCATGCCGCCGTGCTCCATGCCGGCCATGCCGTTCATGCCGGCCATGTCGTCGTGGCCGCCCATCGACTGCAGCGACGCCAACACGTCGTCGGGTGTGCGGCCGGTGCCGTCGACCCAGTCGTCGAGCACCACGATCCACTCCTGGTCGTACCGGCCGGCCTCGTGCGGGTCGTCGACCACGAGCACACCGTAGAGAGCGCGGTCGAGCTGGACTCCCGAGTGCGGGTGGTAGAAGTAGGTGCCCGGGTCAGGGGCGGTGAACTCGTAGGTGTGCGTTCCGCCCGCAGCGATCGACCGCTGGGTCACTCCGGGCACGCCGTCCATGTCGTTGCGCAGCGCGACGCCGTGCCAGTGCACGCTCGTCTCGGTGGCCAGACCGTTGGCCACCTCGACGCGGAGCACGTCGCCGGCCCGCGCGCGCAGCAGCGGACCCGGCGCGGAATCCTGGTAGCCCCAGGTCTGCACCTGCCGGCCGCCGAGGTCGAGGGTGACCGGGCGCGGGTTGAGCCTCGCGGACACGGTGCGGGCGCCGGCCCGCCGTCGCGCTGCCTCGGTCCGGGCCACCAGGTCCCCGCCCGGAGCCACGAGACGGGGGTCGAACAGCCCGCCGGCCCAGGCGGCGGCGCCGGCCGTGCCGGCGATACCGACCGTGCCGGCGATTCCGGCCAGCAGTCGTCGGCGGGTGAGGGTGGGGGACATGGCTGCTCCTTCGGCTGCGAGGAACCCTGTCTGCAGCCTGACCTTCGCCGCGGGCCGACGGCCACGTCGCACGGCTTTCTTCAGTGAATCTTCATGAGCGATCGCCGGTGACCTGGGTCCGCCCGGCCTGACCGGCAGGGCAGGATTGGCCCATGGGTGTACGTGTGCTGGTGGTCGACGACGAGCGCAGCCTGGCCAAGGTCGTCGCCAGCTATCTGGAGCGCGACGGTCACGAGGTGAGCTGCGTCTTCGACGGCCGGTCGGCGGTCGCGGCCGCCCGGCGGGACCGGCCCGACGTGGTGGTGCTGGACCTCGCCCTGCCGGGCCTGGACGGCATCGAGGTCTGCCGCCAGATCCGCACGTTCACCGACTGCTACGTGGTCATGCTCACCGCCCGCAGCGAGGAGGTCGACAAGCTCATCGGCCTCGGCGTCGGCGCGGACGACTACCTGACCAAGCCGTTCAGCCCGCGCGAACTCGTCGCCCGGATCCGCGCCATGCTGCGCCGTCCCCGCGCCGCCGTGGCCCCGGCCGCGGAGCAGTCGACCCGGACGGTCGGCGGGCTGCGGGTCGACCTGGCCGGCCGTGAGGTGTACGTCGACGAGCAGCCCGTGGAACTCACCCGGACGGAGTTCGACCTGCTTGCCGCGTTGTCCGCGCAGCCGGACACGGCGCTGCGCCGCCGGCAGCTCATCGACGCGGTGTGGGGTGCCGACTGGGTCGGCGACGAGCACCTCGTCGATGTGCACATCGCCCACCTGCGCCGCAAGCTCGGCGACGATCCCGCCGGGCCCCGGTTCATCCGCACCGTCCGCGGCATCGGCTACCGGATGGGGCGGGGATGAGACGACAACTGGGACTGCCGGGCCGGCTTCTCGCCGCCCAGGCCCTCGTGGTGCTGGTCGGCGCGGGAACCCTCGGCCTGGTGGCGGCCGTGGTCGGGCCGGCGATCTTCCGGAGCCATCTGAGGCGGGTGACCGGTCCGGTCGACCCCGGGACCGCTCATCACGTCGAGCAGGCGTACGCCTCGGCCAGCGCCCTCGCCCTGGGGGTCGCGATCGCCGTATCGCTGCTCGCCGCCCTCGCCGTCAGCGCCTACCTGGCTCGCCGCCTTGCCCGACCGGTCACCCAGTTGGCGACCGCCGCCGCGGACGTCAGCCGGGGCGACTACGCGGCACGGGTCAACGGTCCCGGCCTCGGTCCGGAGTTCGACACGGTCGCCGCCGCCTTCAACACGATGGCCGCCCGGCTGGCCGACGCGGAGGCGACCCGCCGCCGTCTGCTGGCCGACCTCGGCCACGAGCTGCGTACTCCGTTGGCCACCATCGAGGCGTACGTGGACGCGGCCGAGGACGGGATCGCGGTCGAGGGCGAGGACACCTGGACGGTGCTGCGGGCGCAGACCACCCGGCTGCGCCGTCTGGCCGAGGACGTCGTCGCGGTGTCCCGCGCAGAGGAGCACCAACTCGACCTGCGCCCCCGACCGGTCGCCGTCGGTGAGCTGGTCAGCGCTGCCGTGGCCGCCGCCCGGCCCCGGTACGCGGCGAAGGGCCTCACCCTGCACGAGCAGGTGGCACCGGACGTCGGAGTGGTCGACGCCGACCCGGTACGGATGGGGCAGGTGCTGGGCAACCTCCTCGACAACGCCCTGCGCCACACCCCACCGACCGGGCGCGTCAGCGTGCACGCCACCCGGGCTGCCGACGAGGTGCGCGTCAGCGTCACCGACACGGGAGACGGCATCGACGCGCGGCACCTGCCGCACGTCTTTGAACGCTTCTACCGGGCGGACGCCGCCCGGGACCGCGAGCACGGGGGATCGGGCATCGGGTTGGCCGTCGCCCGCGCTATCGTGACCCAACACGGCGGCAGGATCACCGCCGCCAGTGAGGGCCCCGGCCGGGGCGCGATGTTCACCGTCGCCCTGCCCGGCGCAGGGCCCGCCGCAGGCAGCTGACGAAGCGCGTGGGGGAGGCCCGTCAGCGCAACCCGTCCAGCCTGCGGCGGTACTCCTCGTCGTCCAGCTCGCCACGGGCGTAGCGCTCGGCCAGGATCCGCCGGGCGGAGTCGCCGTGGTCCGTCGCGCGTCGGCCGGTGCCGACCGTGAGCCAGACCGCCGCGACGATGATCACGGCCAGGACCAGCCAGCCGACCATCATCAGACCCATCGGCCAGAACCAACCGTTGCCATCATGCATGTGGGTCACGTCCTTTCCGCTGTCGGACCCTGCTGTTCTCCTGGACCTGACGGCGTCGCCGGCATACCCGTCGCCGCTGCCGGCTCACCTGACCGACGAATTCGTCTCCGACGGGCCGCGGCGCTCGCTGCCACCGGAGTGACCGCTGTGGTCACCGTGGCCGCCGTGCATGAACAGCATCATCAGCGGGCAGGCGAGCGCGAGCAGCCCGTACGCCACCGAACGTGCCGGCACGCCGATCGCCAGCGCCCCCGCGATGAGGATCACCAAGGCGGTCACGTACAACGGCAGATGTCGCCTCATCACCGGTCTCCTTTCTCGTAGCTCCCAAACCGAGCCTGCTCCCGGGTTCCGCCGGGCGGCAGCGCCTACCGGCCCCGGCCGTACGGTCGAAGGTCCTACCCCCTCCGGGTAGCGGTAACAGGAAGCGCTCAAGACCACGTACCAGCAGCCTTGCCCTATACCCCCTAGGGGTATATGTTCGAGGCGGAGGTGGACCTCATGACACGCCACGACACCCACCATGCCCCGCTCGCGACGGCACCCGAGCACCCGCACCCCGCTCACGGCCACGTCGCCGAGCGGCACGCAGATCACACGCCAGAGCGTCGCCCGCCGGATCAGCCCCAGCACCACGACCACCACGGGGGACACGGCGGCGGACACGACAAGCACGCCGGGCACGACCCGGAGCAGTTCCGGCGCAAGTTCTGGCTGAGCCTGGCGCTGACCGTGCCGATCGTCGCCACCAGCCACATGATCATGGACTGGTTCGGCTACACCCTCGACTTCCCCGGCATGACCTGGGTCGGGCCCGTCCTGGGGTCCCTGGTCTTCGCCTACGGCGGCTGGCCGTTCCTGGCCGGCGCCGTTCGGGAGGTCCGCGACCGGGCTCCCGGCATGATGCTGCTGATCGCGATGGCGATCACCGTCGCGTACGCCGCCTCGCTGGCCACGAGCCTGGGTGCGTTCAGCCTCGACTTCTGGTGGGAACTCGCCGCGCTGGTCACCATCATGTTGCTCGGGCACTGGCAGGAGATGAAGGCGATCGGGCAGGCCCAGGGCGCCCTGGCGGCCCTCGCCGCCCTGCTGCCCGACGACGCCGAACGCCTCGACGACGCCGGGCAGCCGCACCGGGTGCCCGCCGGCGACCTGCGCGTCGGCGACCTGGTCCTGGTCCGCTCCGGCGGCCGGGTTCCCGCCGACGGACGGATCGTCGACGGGGCCGCCGAACTCGACGAGTCCATGGTCACCGGCGAGTCCCGGCCCGTGCCCCGTACGGTCGGCGACAAGGTGGTCGCCGGCACCGTCGCCACCGACTCCACCCTGCGGGTCCGCGTCGACGCCGTCGGCGAGGACACCGCCCTGGCCGGCATCAGCCGGCTCGTCGCCCAGGCGCAGGCGTCCGCCGGCCGCGCGCAGGTGCTCGCCGACCGGTTCGCCGCCTGGCTGTTCTACCTCGCCACCGCCGCCGCGCTGATCACCTTCGGCACCTGGTGGGCACTGGGCGACGTCAACGAAGCCGTGGTCCGTACGGTGACGGTTCTGGTGATCGCCTGCCCGCACGCCCTCGGGCTGGCCATCCCGCTGGTGATCGCTCTGTCGACCGCGGTGTCGGCGAAGGCGGGCATCCTGGTCAAGGACCGCATGGCGCTCGAACGCATGCGCGGGGTGGACGCGGTGCTGTTCGACAAGACCGGCACCCTGACCAAGGGCGCCCACACCGTCACCGCCACCGCCGCCACCGCCGGGCTCACCGAGGACGAGGTGCTGCGGGTCGCCGGCGCGGTGGAGGCCGACAGCGAGCACCCGCTCGCCCGGGCCCTGGTGCGGGCAGCCCAGGGGCGCGATCTGGTTGCCACGGCGCGGGACTTCCGCTCCCTGACCGGACGCGGCGTCCAGGCCGTCGTCGACGGCACGTCCTACGCGGTCGGCGGTCCGGCGCTGTTGCGGGAGCTCGGCGCCACTGTGCCCGCGGACCTGGCGGACGCCAGCGCACGCTGGTCGGCCCGCGGCGCGGCCGTCCTGCATCTTCTGCGGCTGCCGACGGACGGCCGACCCGAAACGATCGGCGCGTTCGCACTGGAGGACGAGGTCCGGCCGGAAGCCCGGGAGGCGATCACCGAGCTTCGGGACCAGGGCGTCAAGAAGATCGTGATGATCACCGGAGATGCCCGCCCGGTCGCCGAGGCGGTCGCCGCCGACCTGGGCTTCCGTCCCGGTGTGGACGAGGTGTTCGCCGAGGTGCTCCCGGCGGACAAGGACCGCGCGGTCGCCGACCTGCAAGGGCGTGGCCTGACGGTGGCGATGGTCGGCGACGGGGTCAACGACGCCCCGGCACTCGCCCGCGCCGACGTCGGCATCGCGATCGGCGCCGGCACCGACGTGGCGATCGAGTCCGCCGGTGTCGTCCTGGCCTCCTCCGACCCGCGTGGCGTCACCGGCGTGATCCGGCTGTCCCGCGCGTCCTACCGGAAGATGGTGCAGAACCTGGCCTGGGCGGCCGGCTACAACGTGGTCGCGATCCCCGTCGCGGCCGGCGCGCTGGCGTGGGCGGGCGTGGCGCTCAGCCCGGCGGTCGGCGCGGTGCTGATGTCCGCCTCCACCATCGTGGTGGCGCTCAACGCACAACTGCTCCGACGGGTCCGTCTCACCCCCGGACGCCGTTGAACGTCCCGCTCTGGCCCGGCCGGCTTGCCGTCGGCCGGGCCAGAGCCGGCACGAGGGATCCGGGCGGCGACACGGACCGCCGGTAGGCGACCGCGACGGCCAGGGACAGCACCACGATCCACCCGGAGGCCAGCACCAGCGCGCCGAGTTCGTCGAACCCCCGGGTCAGCGCGCCGTCGAGGAGAACCCTGACGCTGCCGTAGCCGGGCAGCGCCTTCGCCCAGGACGGGGGCTGGGAGCGCAGCATCGGGCTCTGGCTGATGCCGAGGTCGAGGAAGGGCAGCAGGAACGCCATGAACACCCCACCGACCCGGCCGAAGACCGGCGCGAGCAGCGCACCGACGAGCGCGTACGTGCCGGCGACCAGGATGTTCCCGGAGGCGTACACCGGCCAGCGGACCGCGTCGAACACCGACGCCGTGGTGGCCAGCGACACCACCGTGGCCAGCAACGCCGCGGCGGCGAGCACCCCGAGCCGGCCGGCCAGCAACGCCGCCGGACGCAACCCCGCCAGGGCCGCGCGGCGGTCGCCGGCGCGGCTGTCCAACAGCGTGAACAGGCCGGCCAGCGCCGCCAGCGAGGCGACCGCGATGGGCGCCATCGTCGCCCCGTGCACCTCGGGCATCGGGTAACTCCCGGCCAGCCGCCGGCCGTGCTCCCGCACCGTCACCGTGATGGGCTGGTCGGGAGTGATCGCGTCCGCCAGCAGGATGAAGATCACCGGCACCGCGACGTAGAGCGCCCACAGGGCCGGATTGCGGTGGGCGTCGCGCCACGCCGCCCGGCCGGCGCCCGCAAGCTGGGCCCGCCACCCGCCCGGCCGCTGCCGGCGACGGGGCTGCCCGGCGCGGCGGGTACGCCGCACCGCGAGGGTCCAGGCGACCGCGACCGCCGCGACGGTCCACACAAGGGCCTAGCCGATGTCGCCGAGCCGGCCGGCGTGCCCGGACGGGAGATCCACCATCCACGAGGTGACGAAGTGCGTCGGCAGTATCCGGGTGCCCACCCGCTCCTGGGCCCCCATCGCCGGGCCGAGGAAGACGTCCAGGATCCAGATCAACAGCACCACCACCGAGCCGTTGACCGGGTTGCTCACTAGCGTTCCCACGGCCGTGCCGATGGCGACGTAGATGACCGCCGCCATGAGTGTGCCGACCACCACGTGCCCCGGGCGGTCGATACCGGTCCGGAGCGCGAGTGTGACCAACGCGATCGCGCTGACCAGGACGGCCAGCGCCAGCCCGGTGAGCAGCCGGGCCGCGACCATGCGTGCCGGCCGCAGGCCGGCCAGCACCACCCGTTGGTCGGTGTCGCGGGTGGCGGCGCTCTGGAAGTACATGCCGATGCCGGAGAGGAACGCCGCCGACCACGCGGCGGTGGCGTTCTCGACCGCCGCGCCGCCGCGACCGCCGAGAATCCGCGCTGCGTCGGCCAGGGTGCCCGCCACCACCGCCACGAAGACGACGGGTACGACGACCAGCAGCAGCAGGTTCACCCGGTTGCGGGCGTAGTCGGCCAGGAACCGCCGCACGAACGCCAGGACGGTCACCGGGATGCCACCCGGCCGTCGGTGATGGCCACGATCCGGTCGAACCGTTCCTCGTCCACGACGAAGTGGCTGATGACCAGTGCGCTGCGGCCGGCCCGCCGGCGTTCGCCGACCAGGTCCCAGAACTTCTGGTACGTGTCCCAGTCGAAGCTCGCGTAGGGCTCGTCGAGCAGCATCAGTTCCGGGTCCGGCAGCAGGGCCAGCGCGAGGTTGAGCTTGGCCAGAGTTCCGCCGGAGAGCCGTTCGGCGCGGGTGCGGGCGTACCGGGGGAAGCCCAGCTGGTCGTACAGCGACTGCCGGGACCGCTCCGCCTCCTCCTCGGCCATGCCGTAGGCGTGGCCGAACAGATCGAAGTGCTCGTCGCAGGTCAGCCGGGGATACAGCTGCGGGCTCTGCGGGCAGTAGCCGATCCGCCCGCGGTGCGTCACCGTCCCCGCGTCCGCGCGCAGCGCGCCGACCAGGATCTTCATCAGGGTGCTCTTGCCCGAGCCGTTCTCACCGATCACCCCGACCACCTGACCTGGCCCCAGGTCGAGATCCACCCCACGCAGCACGGGCTGACGCCGCCGGAACGGTCCCCGACGGTAGGACTTGCGCAGGCCCCGCGCCGTCAGCACGGCCGTCCCCGGCGCCTGGTCGGCTATGGGGTCCTCACCGCCGGTCACACGTCACCTCCGTACGCACGGGGTGGGGGTGTGAGGGGTCCGTACTGCTTCAGCTTAGGGGGCGGTGGGGGAGGGGTACCGCCGTTACGTCAGGCCCGTCTGCTGCGGCTGCCACCGGCTCCCGAGTCGGCGCGGAGCCCTACGTCACCCGTTGGCCTCGCGACGAACAGCCGATCCCCGCCCACGGTGAGGGCCACGGGAGTGTCCCGGGTGGCTCCGCCGCTGGGCGACCAGATGCCACCGCTGATCTCCTTGGTGCGGGTCCCCTCGGCAGGGTGCCCAGGCGTGCCAACTACTATGCGCGGTTAGTAGACGCGTGTCGGGATCACTCGCTCCTGCCCCTCTCGGCACGTGTCCTCTCCTGGCACACGAGGAGGTGGCGATGCGACAGGTGGCGGGTTCCCCCCATCGCGCGACGCAGCGCGCGGCGACTCTCGCACTGGCCGGTGCCGTCGGCGCGGCGGCGGCGTTCGTTCTTCGCTTCGATCCGACCGACCGGGTCGCCGACCCCACCGGCCCCTGCCTCTGGCACGCGATGACCGGCATCAACGGTCCGGGTTGCGGCGGCACCCGGATGTTCTACTACCTGCTGCACGGCGACCTCCTCGAAGCGGCCCGCCACCACCTGGCCGCCCTGATCGCCGTTCCCTTCCTTCTCTACGCGGGCATTCGCTGGGCCGGCGTCGCCTGGTTCGGGCGGGAGCTGCCCGCGCTGCGGTTCTCGCCCCGCGTCTACTGGGTCTACGGTGCCGCCTTCCTGCTCTACAGCACCGTGCTGCGCAACCTGCCGTGGCCACCGTTCAGCTGGTTCGACATCCCGAACCTGACCCCTTGACGCGGCGTCCGCGGACCTCGATCTCCGGCAGGCGGATTTGCACCGACTATCCTGGTACAGCATGAAAAGCGCGAAGGTGGGCGCGTCGAGCGGGCCGGAGCAGCACGCGCCCCTGCGGCTGATGCTGCTCGTCGCCCTGGCCTTCGGCGTTCTCGGTATGCACACCGTCGGACACCATCCCTATCTCGGAGGCTCCGGCGTCGAAAGCACGATGGCGGACCTGCACCACGCACCCGTAGCGCCGGCAGGGGAGCGCAGCCCCAGCGGCTCGGACGGCCACGGTCACGGCGTCGACGCATTCGCCGTATGTCTGGCGGTGCTCGGCGCGGCGGTCGTCCTCGCCTCCCTGTCGATGCTCCGGCGATGCCGACGGGATCTGCCTTTATCCGCACGCGCCCGGCACTGGACGAGAGGTCGGGGATACGACCCTCCATCCCGACCTCGCCTCGGACTGCAGATGACCGCGGTGTCGGTCCTGCGGACATAGACCCTCGGGGCCGCCGGGCTCCCCAGCACAGGACCCTCTGCCAACCACTAGCGACAAGGACCATTCACTCGATGAAGCGAAACATCCTGCGCCGGACCGCCCTTGCCGGTGTCGCCCTGTCTGCTCTGCTCGTCACCGCCGCCTGCGGCGGGGGCGACGACATGGCCGGCATGGACCACGCCAGCAGCAGCCCGTCGACCGGCGCCTCGTCCGCGGCGAACGGTACGTTCAACGACGCGGACGTCATGTTCGCCCAGATGATGATTCCGCACCACCAGCAGGCCGTCGAGATGGCCGGCCTCGCCCCGAGCCGCGCGAAGGACCCGGAGCTGAAGGATCTGGCCGCCAAGATCAAGGCCGCCCAGGATCCCGAGATCACCACCATGAAGGGTTGGCTGACGGCGTGGGGCAAGCCCACGTCTGCGCCCAGCGGCCACAACATGCCGGGGATGTCGGCCTCGCCCGGTCATGACATGCCGGGGATGAACTCCGACATGCCGGGCATGATGTCTGACCAGGAGATGGCTGACCTCACCGCCGCCATGGGCACCGACTTCGACAAGAAGTTCGCCGAAATGATGATCGCCCACCACAACGGCGCCATCGAGATGGCCAAGACCGAACAGGCCAACGGCAGCAACCCAGACGCCAAGGCTCTCGCCGCCAAGATCGCCGCGGACCAGGCGGCGGAGGTGCAGACCCTCCAGAAGATCCTCGACCGCCTGTAGGCACGTACCCGTCCGGCCGGGCCCGAACTCTGCTTCGAGCCCGGCCGGACCCTTGCTGGGCCGTTGAGTGCTGTGTCCCTGTGGCCGAGGACTCACGGGTGGAATGTGGGCCCCGTGCCGCCAAGTTGTGCTCACCGCATGCCGGAGCCGGACGCTCCGGCATGCGCACATCCGGCTCGCAGGCGCGTGCCGACCCGAGAAGAGCGGTGAGTGGTCCGTGACCGCCGCGGCTCCCCGAGGAGAGGCGATACATGAACAACCCTGCCCGACGGCTTTCGGTCAGCCACACACACAACTTTGCCATGGTGAGAAAATGCGTGGCCGCAGCGGGAGTGGCTCTTGCCGGCATGATCGCCGCAGGTCCGGCGACAGCTGCCTATGCCGCCCCGGCTGCCGCGGCGACAGCCAGAGCAGCTTCTGCCAAGCAGGTGAACGACTACACGTTCCAGGCGCAGCCCAACATCTACTACTGCGGTCCTGCCTCCACGCGGATCGCACTGAGCGCGCAAGGAAAGATGGAAGACCAGGACAAGCTGGCGAGCGAGCTCGGCACCACCTTCGCCGGCACCGCCTCGGCCTTCGAGATCACCCGCGTGCTCAACGACAGTCTGGGCAGGCAGATGTACAAGACCGTGGAGATTCCCAACGAATCGGCCAGCGCCGACGAGGTGACCCGGCTCAGGACCGACCTCACCAAGGCCATCGACGAGCAGCGCATCCCGGTGGTGAATGTCATCGGTACCGCCGTGGACGCCGAAGGCATCACCCGGTCCTTCCCCGTCGGGCACTACCTGACCGTGGTCGGCTACGACAGCGACGGAGGACGTCTCAAGATCGCCGATCCCTGGCAGCCCGTCGGCGACGGCACCTACTGGATCTCGGCTGCGGACCTGGCGAACTGGTCCGCCTCGCGCGGCTACTCGGCCTGACCAGCACCGTGGCCCCTCGCCGTTCTGGCGAGGGGCCACGATGCGGCTCGGCGATCCGACGACGGATCCCTCCACCGCGGTCGACCCGACGATCAGGCCCAGATCACGTGGGTGAAGACCATGGTGCCGTCGGCGAAGTGCCGGACGTAGGTGGAGTGCCGGTCAGCGCGCGAGCCGCTGACCAGCGTGCCCCAGGACTCCGGGGAGTTGCCGCCCGACGCGTTGGCCGGCGCGGAGCCAACCGTGCTGGTCGAGTCGACGTGCGAGTACATGGTCACCAGCTCGTCGTAGTCGTGCTGGTTGGTGCTCGGGTCGTTGGTGTAGTCCATGCAGGTGCCGAGGTTGGCGTTGTTGAAGTTCTCGTCCTGGTGGTCCAGGCCGAAGGTGTGGCCGACCCCCTGGCAGGTGGCGAGGTTGCGCCACGCCGGCGTGTTGTACTGGGCGGTGTTGAAGTAGGTGTCGTTCAGCTTCACGGGCTCTGGGTGATGTGGGTGCCGCCGGTGACCGAGATCGAGGCGATGCCGAGCCAGCCGTTGTTGCCGTAGGCGGAGTTGCAGACCTCCACCCGGCCGGCGGTGGCCTTACAGGTCTTCGGGCTTGCGGAATGCAACTTTTTCGCCTCTCGTGAATATGGGCCACCATTGAGGTCGTCCTGGGACAGCGGGACGCTCCTGAGGTATCGGGACTCTGCGCTCGCCAGCCGTCACGGTTCCGGCACGCCCTGCTGGCCTGGCGGGCCGCCCCGCGTACCCTTGCGGGCACGAAGGGAGCGCACGTGGCAGAGCTGGGCAGACTCGAAGCGGCGGTCATGGACGTCCTGTGGCGGGCGGACCAGCCCTTGCTGGTCAGAGAGGTCCTCGACGCACTGACCGCCGACCGTGCTCTGGCCTACACGACCGTGCTCACTGTGCTCGACAACCTGCACCGCAAGGGTTGGGCGGCGCGGGAGAAGGATGGCAAGGCATACCGCTATCGCCCCGCCGGCAGCCGTGAGGAGATCGCCGCTCGCACGCTGCGCCAGGTGCTCGAGACCAGTACGGACCCCGACCTGGTGCTTCTGCATTTCGCCAGGTCGGCCTCGGATCGGGAACTGCACATCCTCAAGCAGGTGCTGCACGAGCGGGAGCCCGGGGCGTGAGCGTCGCGCTGGCACTGGTCGCTGGTGTCGTGGCCGCCGCCTGGTGGGGGCCCGTCGCGCTGCGATTCTGCTTCCGCCACGTCGCCGACCCGGTCGCCGTGCTGCTCGGCTGGCTCGGGCTGATCGTCGCCGTGACGGCCACCTTCGGCGTCGCCGTCGCCGTGCTGCTCGCCCCGGGCGCCGCCCACGAGTGGGCACTGCATGACCTCGCCCGGCTGTGCTGGCACTGGGCGCAGCCCAGTCGCCCGCAGGCCCTCGGCGAGGTCCTCGGGGCGGCGGGCGCTCTGACCATGTTCGCGGCGTTCATGAAGTTTGCCGCGTCGTGCGTCCGCCGCACACGGACGGCATGTCGCGCCCGACGCGCTCACGCGGATCTGCTGACTCTCTCCGGCGGCGCGGCCGAGCCCGGTGCCAGGGCGGTGCTGTGGATCCCGCACGCCACCCCGTTGGCGTACAGCCTCGGCGGCTCCGGCGGCCTGACCGTCCTCGCCAGCTGCACCCGAGACCTGCCGGCGGATCAGCTCGCCGCGGTGCTGAGCCACGAACGGGCCCATCTGCGCGAGCGCCACCACCTGCTGGTGTCCGCCGTGGAAGGGCTCGCGTCGGCCGTCCCCTGGCTGCCGCTGACGCGGGAAGCACCCACGGCGGTCCGCCTGCTCGTCGAGCTGCGCGCGGACGCCGCAGCCGTAAGGGAGTGCGGCCAGGCGGCTGTGCGAGATGCGCTCTTGAGCTTCGCTGGTGCGCCCCACCCGCCGTCCGCCCTGTCGATGGCCGGGGGAGAGGTGGGGATCCGGTTGCAGCGGCTTCAGTCGCGTACCCCCCACGGCCGCAATCTCGCGACTCGGACCGCCTTCGCCGCGGTCGCCCTCGGGGCGCCCGTGGGCATCGGCATGCTCGCCGCAGTCATCACCTGTCTCTAGGCGGCGCGGACTCCGGCGGGCGCGGTGGAGGCGTCAGCTGGCGAGGCCACCAGTTTGATGGCGGTTGCTGGCCAGGTGCGCGCGCAGTTGGTCGTCGGTGGGCTCGACCAGGAAGCTCCCGTCCGGCCAGACCAGGGTGGGAATGCGGCGTTGCCCCTGCTGCAGACCACGGATCAGGTGCGTCGCGGCCTGGTCCTCATCGACGTCTACGTACACGTACGGGACGCGGGCGGCGTCGAGCAGCGCTCGGCTGCGTCGCACGTCCGGGCACCAGCCGGTCCCGTACACGACGAGCTCATCCTGGCGGGCTTGATCGTTGATGGTCAACTCGTTCTCCTCGTCGCCGGGACGGATGGCAAGGCTGCATCCCCAGGGCACCCACCAGCGCCCTGGGGATGCGGGATGCCCGCGGCTCAGTCCACGAGCTGGTAGCCGGCTCGCTGCACGACCGCGCGGACCTCGGCGGTGTCCAACGGGTTCTCGCTGAGCACCGTGATGGTGCCCGTGGCCACGTCGGCCTGAACGTCAGTCACGCCCGCGATCTCGGAGAGGTGCCCGGTCACCTTCTTGGCGCATCCGCCGCAGGTCATGCCGGACACCTGGTAGGTGCTCCGGGCGCCGCTGCTGGTGTTCTGGGCTGCCGGGGCGCTGTCGATCGTGACGGTGCCGCAGCCGCAGCTCGATTCATTGCCGCACATGGAATCTCCTCGGTGTCGCAGACGATGGCGTGACGGTGCGCAAGGCCCCGTCCTGGCGACGGTCGGTTGTATGCCGTCCCACAGGACTGAAGATACCCCTCCCCGGTATCTGTCTCAAGATCTCGGCTAATCCAGCGGCGCGCTGGGGATGTCATCCGGATCACTTGACGGTAGATACCGATGGGGGGTACAAACTTGCCACTACCTATACCCCCTAGGGGTACCTGAAGGAGTGGCTGTCATGTCGTCCACCTCGAAGCGCTGGTGGGCCCTCGGGCTCATCGCCCTGGCCCAGTTCATGGTCATCATGGACACCTCGATCATCGGTGTCGCCCTACCACGGATCCAGGCGGATCTCGGCTTCTCACCCGAGAACCTGTCCTGGGTCTTCAACGCCTACGTCGTCGCGTTCGGCGGCCTGCTGCTGCTCGGCGGCCGGCTGTCCGACCTGCTCGGCGCCCGCCGGATGTTCGCCGCCGGCTGGCTCGTCCTGCTCATCGGCTCCGCCGCTGCGGGCCTGGCCGACAGCGTCGCCGTCGAACTCGCCGCCCGCGCCGTCCAGGGTGCTGGTGCGGCGCTGATCGCCCCGTCGGCGCTGACCCTGCTGATGATGCTCTTCGGTGCCGAGCCCAGGGAACTCACCCGGGCCCTCGCCCTCTACGGCGCCGCAGCACCCGCCGGCGGCACCGCCGGAGTCTTCCTCGGCGGCGTCATCACCGAGTACGTCAGCTGGCCCTGGGTCTTCTACATCAACCTCCCCATCGCGGCCCTCGCGCTGCTGGCGACCCCGCTCCTGATGCCCGCCGGGGGTACCCGCCGCGGCTCACTGGATGTCTTCGGCGCCCTCACGGTCACCGTCGGTCTCGGCGCCGCCGTGTACGGCATCGTCCGCGCCCCCGAAGTCGGCTGGGCCTCCGGGCAGACCTGGCTGGTCCTCGCCGGCGCTGTCGTCGCGCTGGCCGCGTTCGTCGCCATCCAGGCGGCCCGCCGCGAGCCGCTGATGCGGCTGTCGATCTTCCGGGCCCCGAACCTCGCCGCCGCCAACATCGCCCAACTGCTCCTCGGGGCCGCGTGGATCCCGATGTGGTTCTTCCTCAACCTCTACCTGCAGCAGGTCCTCGGCTACAGCGCCTTCCCCAGCGGCGCCGCGCTGCTGCCGATGACGATCCTCATCATGATCGGCATGATCACCATCGCCCCGCGGGCCATCGCCCGGTTCGGCGCGAAGCCCATGGTCGTCACCGGCCTCGCGGTCCTCGCCGTCGGACTCGGCTGGCTCGCCCTGGTCCGCCCCAACGGCACCTTCACCGTCGACGTCCTGCCCGCCTCGCTGGTCGCGGCGCTGGGCATGTCGCTGGCGTTCATCCCCTCACTCGGCACGGCCATCTCCAGCGCCCGGCCCGAGGAGGGCGGACTCGCCTCCGGCATCGTCAACACCAGCTACCAGGTCGGCTCCGCGCTCGGTCTAGCCGCGATGACCGCCGTGGCCTCCGCCGCCGGTGCCGACCGGCTCGGCGACCTTGCCGCCCTGACCGACGGCTACTCCGCGGCATTCCTCGGCGCCGGGATCATCGCCGCCGCAGGCGCCGTCACCGCCGGACTCACCCTGCGGTCGGAGAAGCGGGAGCCGGCCGAGACCAGCGAGCCGGTACACGTTGGCTGATCTGGCCGTCGTCGCGACACGCCGGGCGCCGGCGCGGCACAGCCGCCGCCGGCGCCCGGGGGTTGCACGACTCCAACGGTCATCGCCTCCGTAGGCCGACCAGCCTCGGCCGATGACGACTCCACCTAGGTTTCGGAATTCACCAGAATCGCGGTAGCGACCACCACAGCCATCATCAGGAACGCCTCGGCCACGACCGTGCGCCGCAGTTGTCGGGTGCCATCCGCGGCGCGATCGTCCAACCTCGGTACCACGCGCCTACTGTTGTAGAGCCCGACGAGTGCAACCGCCGCGACGATCGCGACCTTGACCAGGAGCACCCGACCCCAACTGGTGCTCACGAGATGTGCCGGCCGCTGCAGGATGAGCAGTGCGAGAACAGCGCCCGCCACGCCGGTGAGCACGACCGCGGCGCTGGCCGGAATGGAAAAGCGCACTGCCATCTCCGCAGCGCCCGTCGGCACGCCCGACCGGGCACGACCCAGCAGCAGGACGGCCAGGAGGAGGACCCCGCCGACCCACACTGCGGCAGCGATGGTGTGGGCCAGATCGGCCACCACAACGGCCGCTCGCGGCTCGGCGGTGACGGTGTGCCCATCGAGGAGGAAAGAGCCCAGTAACAGCATCACCGTGACGCCCAGCAGCACCGGGCGAACAGCCCGCGCTCGCACGCGCTGAGCCGCCCCACTCGTCGCATCGCCCCCTGCCACCGCCACAACCAAGGACCGTGAGGTCGTCGGAATTGCGGCGACCGTCGGTATCGAGTGACGACCCACAGCATGACGTCCCCGGATCAACGCCGCTTCCAGCGTCCCGGACACGAATAGACCGGCCGCGCCCATGAGCCGCAGCACCAGGCCGGCAGCTACCGGAGTCCGACTCAGCGCGGCCAGCGCCGGCGTACCGGCGCCCGAGGTGAAGGTGCCCTGCTCGCTGAACGCCGCGGCCAACGCCGCCAACTCCAGCGACGCCCCAACCGCTACCACCAGCCCGGCCGAACGCACCCACACCTGGACCACCCGGATGTCGCTACGGGTGCCGACCAATGTCGTCAGGGCGAAGACGAGACCGCCGACACCAAGCAGGATCGCGCCGTAGCACAGCCAACGGCCAACGGCACCGACAATGCTTGGCCCTGGCTCCGTATCGCTCGGGTGGGCAACCGCATGTCCCCGTGGATGCGCCGATGGCAAAGTCGAGGGCATCCCAGAGTGGCCGGCATGCGCGTGCGGGCTGCCCGTCGGGTGGGGTGTGGGTGTCACTCCCGGCGTCCCCGGCGGTGAGGCCACCGCGAAGGTGATTACACCTGTTAGGGGATGTGCGTCGGGTGCTGCGACGCTCCACCGCAGGTGGAACGTGCCGGCAGTCAGGGGAGTGCCCGGGTGGACCAACCACGTGCGGCCCTCGTCGGGCGTGTGACTGCCCGCAGGCACGGCGTTGCCCATGCCGTCGGAGAGCTTGAAACCCGCACCCGTGGGTGTGCCGGCGGCACTGAACGTCAGCCGGATCTCCCGAACCGTGCCATCGATCCGCGCGCCGTCGGCCGGAACGGCCCTGACCAGCTTGAAATGCGCGGCGGCAGGCGAAGCAAACCCGAGCGCCACGACGAGGGCCGGAAACAACGCCAGCCACACCCGCAGTGCCCAGCGTGCGGCGTGACGTGCTGACGGCTGACGACAAGCGGGACGCGACGATGCAGCAAGCAAAATCAGGCCGCCCGACGACGCCGCTGACAAGACACTGTCGATCCTTCCCCCGAAGGAGGCGTGGACCCGATGCCCACCTATCACTCTTACCTGGCGGTTGCCATCCTAGGGCAACTACTAGCACCCGATAGTAGGGGCATCCGGCCTCGAGGACTTGAAAAGCCCCTGCGGATGCGCGGCGATCCGAGGCGGGTGTGTGATTAGGGCGGACGACGGGTCTGAGGTCACGATCTCCTGTGCAGCAGAGGCGGACCCTGAGTCGTCGGTGGCATCGGCCCCAGAGGACGTCTCGCAACTCGGTACCCGGTCCATGGTGGATCATGTCGGGGTGGAGGTGATCTTGGCAGCCCGCCAGGAGTAGATCTTCCGTTCACAGGGCGGCAGCTCGGCCTGTTCCGCAGGCTGGTGCGACTGGTCGCCGAGCGTGGCGGGAACGCGATCGGTGCGACACCGGCATTGTGAGTAGCGTCCAACTCCTGTCAGAGACCGTCTGCAGGGCTCCCCACCCGTCAGCGCAAGCTCCGGCTGATCGCCATGTCGCCGCCGATCGGCTCGCTCGGACTTGCACTCCAGCCGCAGGTAGCAGCCCGTGTGTTGGCGGGGTCGGCGACGCGGGCGTAGCAGCGCCAACGCCAGCCTTCTTTTGTGCGGTGCAACGCGAGCGTGGTGGTACTGCAGCAACGCTCGCATATGGGTGGTGACTGACGGAACTGAGCCGCACTTTCGTGCTCAAGTATCTTGCGTGCGAAGTGGGCGCCTTCCATCACGAGCATGACTTCACGGCTTTGGCGTTGTGAGAGTACGTTGAGGCTTCCAAGGAGCACGACTCGCTCGTCGATGACGACGATCTTCTGGTGCATCTTGTACATCTCGACGATGATCGGTCCGGCTGCGCGGAGTGTCGCAAGGTTCTGCTGCGCGTTGGCGGTGCCCTGTAGGTGGTCTCGCGCGTCTCGGACGAAAATGATCACCTGAACGCCCCGTGCGATGGCGTCTGCGAGCACTGGTGCCACGGACCTGGTGCGATTCGTCGTCCAGGTGGCCCACATCCAGATGGAGTGGCGTGCGGAGTTGAGATGCTCGGTGAAGGTTTCGTAGAACTGCTTCTCATCCTGAATTTCGGCGACGCGGACATGTTGGGCCAGGATGTCCGCCAGGTCGCTCCCGAACTCTCCGAGAGCGGGGCGGTCGGGCTCTGCCACCGATGGTGCGGTGATCAGCCGCTCTGCGGGCACGGTGCGAATGGGGTCACCCAGTAACGGCGCGAGGTGGGCGAGCGCGGTGTCTGGCGGCGCTCCCTCGATAAGGTCGCGGCTGCCGATGAGGTAGAGACGGTTCTTAGTACGGGTGACCGCGACGTTGAACAACTTGAGGCCTTCGCGGGCGAAGCCGCCGCGAGAGACGCTGGCTTGAGCAATCCATCGAGGCTTGCCATCGTCCTCGACGAGGTCGAGCACCACGACGTCGAACTCTCGTCCTTGGAAGCGGTGAGCGGTGCCGACCTCGGTGGGCTCGGTGCTGGTCTCTTCCCGGTCGCGTAGCGCTTCAAGCGTGGCCTCGGCCTGCGGGTTGTAAGGAGTGATGACGCCGATCGTCTCCCCGCGGGAGCGGTGATAGTCGGCCAAGGCCCTGCTGATGAGCGCACCCGCCGGCCACCAGCCCTTCGTGCGGCCGGTTGCCCGCACGGTGGCGAGGTCTCCGAGCCTGTCGGTGTCGATGAGGACGATCTCCGGGTCGTCGTTGCCCCGCTTCGGGATGGTGGGTGCGGCGCGCAGCAGGCCGTCGTACGCGATGGCGTTGGCCACGTGCATGACGTCGTGTCCGAAGCGGTGTTGCTCGTCGAGCACGGTGCAGCCGGGGTGTGCGATGGCGTCGGCGGCAACGGCGACGCCGCACATACCGAACACGTCGTCGCACAGCCACCGCTGTACGTCGGGACGTTTGCTGTCGGTGAGGGGCTTCGGCAGGACAGGGCCGAGTTGCATGAAGTCACCGAGCAGCACCGCGGTGGTCGTGGCGCGGGACACCGCCAGCAGCGTTTCCGGGATGGTGGCGGCGCCGACTTCGTCGATGAGTACGACGTCGTAGGGCCCGTCGAGGAGGACGTCAGCGGTACGCAGTCGTGCGAGGGTGGTAGCAATCAGGCGCGCCTGGCGTATCAGGGTGGCTTCCGCATCCCGGCGGAGACGGTCGTAGTCGTCGTGGGCCTTAGCGTGCTCCTTCTCGAGGCGGGACCGGGCACACGCTTCGGCAGCGACGCGACGGCGCAGCGCCTGCAGACGCTCGTACTGGGCTGGCAGGTCGTGACGATCGGCCTGCTCGACAAGGGCCAACTGTGCTGGTGTAGCGCGCGGTGCCGCCTCGGCCGCCAGCAGCCGCAGCTGAGCCGTCTCCTGTTCGGCGATTGCCGCGGACAGGTCAGCGCTCGACGCTTCGCGGGCTCGCTGCGCCTCGGCCAGAGCGTGGTCACGGCCAGCGATCTGCTCGCGGGTGTACCGAGCCTCGGCCTCCAGCGCAGCCACCCTCGGCTCGCTGGATCGCTGGAACCGGCTGAGGAGAGACTCGTTGCGTTGTACCTCTTCCTCGAGCGCGGTAAGCATCTCCTGCTGCTGGTGAAGCAGCCCCCGCAGATGCTGCAGCTGGCGCCAATCTCGGGTCCGCGCCAGTAGACCGCCGCTCTGAACAGCAGCCAGCTGCGCCTCGGTGCGGTCGCGCTCGCCCCGAGCGGCGAGCAGCCGCATCGCAACCTGGTCAGCCTCCTGCTGAGCCAGCGCGCCCTGCCGCCGAATGTCGTCCAAGGCATCCAGAGCGGCTCGTGACTCCGAGGCGTCCGCGACCGCGGCTCGCGCTTTGCGAACTGCCGTCTCGGCGCGCGCCAGCGCGTGGCGACATGCGATGACGTGATTCCCGACATCCGCCACCTGTTGCGCCAATCGAGGGATGTTTCGGTCCCGGTCAACCGCCGCCTGGGCGCTTGTGTGCTCGTCCGGGTTGTAGTCGGCGACGAGCTCTTCAACAACGCGTAGCTCGTTGACCGTCTGCTTGAGCGCCAGCAGTTGGTTCTGCACCTTCAGCCGTCGTTGCTCGGCCTCGGCCAGCGCGGCCTTCACGAGATGGGCGAGCGACACGTCGGGGTCGGTGGCGATCTCCCGCAGATGAGGCGGCCCGACGCGGATCAGTTGTCCTGGACGGTGCCGACGATGCCTAATCACTCCGGCGAGGGCGTTGTCGACGGCGATGTTGGTAGCCGACACCAGTAAGACACGCTTACCGCTGGCGATCAGGGAGCTGACCGCCTCGCTGAGCACCCATGTCTTACCTGTGCCCGGAGGCCCCCACACCAGGCGCACACCCGGACGCAGACAGGATGTGTACGCCTCGCACTGTGCTGGGGTGAAGCCCGCAACATGCTCCAGCGGCTGAGGCGCGGGCGAGAGGCGGCCGGCGGCGAGGTCTCCGGCCAGACCCTCCGGCTCTACGGTGGCCAGGACCTCGCGAAGCCGATCTAGCAGGTACGCGGGAGACTGCCGCAGCTGCCACAGATAGGCGTCAGCGAGGTCTACGAAATCCGCCACCCTGACCCGGAGCTGCTGCCCCTCCTGCATCACCTCAAGCGGCCGGTACCCTCCCTGATCTCCCCTCGGCAGGGTCGGGCCGGCCACCCGCAGCGCATCAAGCTGTTCCATGTCGGCACGTGACCCGCGAAGGTCAACGCGGTACCAACCCGGCTCGGCAGTGGGGTGCGCGCGTCCCACTCGCCCCCACGTCGGCCTGCTGGTACCACCCGCGACCGACCTCCACACATCGACCACCGAGCAGACTTCCTCGCGCCACCCCGACACGATCACCTCCGAATGCTTGCCAAGCCAGCTGAGGAGGATCCGCCGTCAGCTCTGGGAGGCATGCGCTACGGCGCCATCGCGCCGTCAGCCAACCGGCCGTTTGTCGAGCCCGAGCCGCTGCCGCTCGACCATGATGATTCGCTGCTCAAGTGGGATCGCCTCATCGGTGAGCAGGCCGTGGTCGACGTAGCGGCCGTCGACCGCTGACGGGTCCGCTCTCTTCGCGACGCTGTCGTGGGCATACGCGCGGATCAGCGCGGTCTTACGTCCAAGCATCTCCAACAGCCGCTGGTCGACGGTGTTCCTGGCGAGCAGGCGATGCACCCGCACCCCGCGGGTCTGCCCCATCCGGTAGCACCGTCGGATGGCCTGCTCTTCGGCCGCAGGCGTGAGCTGCGGTTCGGTGAGCACGACCACGGACGCCGCCGGGAGGTTCAGGCCCACCCCTCCGACGGTGATCTGACTGATCAGGACCGCATGACCGTCGAGTGCGCTGAACTCGTCAACGACCTGTTGCCTGGCAGCGGGAGCAATGGCACCCGTGAGCAGGAAAGTCGGCGAATCATGCAGACTCGCGCGTACGCGGTCCAGTACCTCCAAGAAGTAGGAGAAGACCACGACCTTCCACTGGTTGTCTGCGGCCTCTTGCACCACCTCGCGTAGCCGCTCCACCTTCGCCGGCACTGCTGACTCGTTCGTCACCACGGCAGCACGACGCATGCTGGCGAACTTCCGGTCTTGGACCGCCTGCCGATAGGCACGCGCTTCAGCTCGACCCATCTCGACCCAGTCTTCGACCTCGATCAGGTCCGGAAGCTCGGTGAGGACGTCCTTCTGGTTGCGGCGGAGGTAAACATCGGCGACCTTGCGGCGGAAGTTGTCGGCGCCGGCCAACCCGTCGGTGATGTTGATCGTGGCCGCCACCGCTGGGTTGAGGTATCGGATCAGGTTCCGGAACTCCTCGACCCGGTTCAGCACTGGCGTACCGGTCAGGAAGACCGCTCGCGGAGCTTGAGCGAGATAAGCGGCGACGGCCTGAGACCGCTGAGCCTTCGGGTTCTTGATCTGCTGAGCCTCGTCGACGATGACGAGTCCGGGACGGAGGTCACCGGGTAGGGAAAGCCGACTCAGTGTCTCGAAGGTCGTGACCGCCACACCTCCATCGGCGTGCCACTGTCGGACCGCGTCGTCGCGCTCCGGCCCGTGAAGGCGGTGAGCGGTCAGCGTGCTGTGGAGGGCTACCTCCCCGAGCCAGTTGACGACCACGCTGGCCGGGCAGACGACGAGAAAGTGGCGCTCTCCGGCCGCGGCGAGATGGGCACAGACGGCGATGGCCTCAATGGTCTTGCCCAGCCCCATCTCGTCCCCGAGGATGCATCGCCGTTGCAGGAGCGCGTATCGCACTCCGAAGGCCTGATAGCCGCGCAGCGTCACGCGGAGCTTTCCCAAGTCCAGACCGATCTGCCCGGCCCGGTTCTGCAACGCCTGTGGCAGGTGCCCGTGGGCCGCCGCGCCGTCTGCAGCCCTACCGCTGACCCTTTCCAGCAGCGTGGTGTAGACCGCTGGATGTTGGGCGAAGTCCGCCCACAACTCCTCGTGCCCGCTTGCACCTGCCTGGGCCGCCGCGCGCTCCCACTCGGTGAGCAGCGCCCCTGCGGCCTTCGCCTGCCGACTGGCAAGAAGGCGCTGGACATCCGCGACTGCGGACCACACAGCCGCCTTGGTGGCCGCCCGAGCTAACACCAAACCTGCCAGGCGGGTGGCTGGCCTCGCCCTACGCAGCGCACCGGGGAGATCGTCCGTGAGAGAGCCGATCCGGGCGGTGCTGTCGGCCTGCAGCCGTGTGATATCGCGAAGCAGCCGCAGAGCGCGCAGCAGCGGATCCAAACCTGGATCTCTACCGTCGACGGCCAAGCGGACAGTCACGTCTTGCTCGACGAGGCGCTGCATCGTGTGCGCCGCCTCCGCGACTGCCGCCGCACTGTGATTTCCCACCCCCTGCAGCCGCACAAGATCGTTGTGCGATGCTCGCAGCACGTCCAGGACTGTCCGATAACCCGCACGCTCGAGAGCTGGAATGCTTCGCACACCTTGCCGCACCGACCGCAGCTCTTGGACAGGCATGTTCCGCAGCCGCTCAAGCACGGCGGCATGATGCGCTTGGCGATACAGCTCCGTCGCCTGATGTTCAGCAGCCCTGCGAGCTGAGCCGAACAGGTCCAGCTGCTCGATCAACAGCTGTCCACGGCGCCAGGCCTCACGGGCGACCGCTCGACCAACGGATGGCTCTGCCGTGTCCCGGGGCTCTGATCCTGCCGCTCCCCGTTGGCCCAAGCTGCTATCCCTTCTAGCGGCTGGAACAACCAGCCTGCGTCAGGTCGACACCCGAGGCAATGAGACGGCGATGTCGGATGGCTGATAGACAAGCGCCACTTGAAGCCGGGACGGCTCGACGCCCAACACCGGGTGCTCTCCGGCCAGGCGAGCTGGCCTGATCCTTTCGCCCGGCGGTCAGCGTGCTTGCGTCGTGATGGTGCCGCCCGCATGCACCTTAGATGCCGGGCTGGCAGGTCCAGGCCGAAAGTTCGAGCGCCTCTGCCGTCTTGCGATGCTGGCCACGCTGCGGCCGGTGAGCCGCTGCTCGAAGATCCACCGGACGTACGGGGCGGTGGCCGGGTCGGGTTCCAGGCGGTGCAGACGGCGTCCCCAGGCGGCGTGGGCGCGGTTCGGATGAGGACCGGCGTCGACCAGCCGGTAGCCGTAGGGTGGCCGGCCGCCGAGATGTCGACCCTGCAGCTCGGCTTGGGCGCGCAGGGCCGCAGTCGTGCGATGCTGCGCCCGGGACACCTCCCGCTGGGAGTGCACGCCCAGCAGGTCCAGCAGCGCCAACTGTCGGGGGTTGTTGAAGTCCACCGGCCCATAGGTCTCCGGAAGCCACAGCTGCACACCATGCCTGAGCAACGTGGGGGTCATCTGTTCGAGCTGCTGGCCGTGAAAGGCACGTTCGTACTCGCCCACGACGATCGCGTCGAACCCGCGCGCCGGGTCTGCTAGCGCGGCGAGCAGCCGTGCCGCCTGCGGCCGATCCGGCCAAGCGATTCGGCGAGAGACACCCTCGTCGAAGAACTCGACCACAATCCGACCATGACCAGCAACAAGATCTTCGGCGTAGCCGCACTGCCACCGGCACGACGACACTCGATCCTGGAATTCGACCGTGGACATCCGGCGTAGAACGCGAACCGCAGCCCATCGGTAGATGAGGTGAACCGTCGTGGCCGTAGCTTCCGCTGCCCGGTGGCCCACGACGAAAGAGTGCCCCGCTCCGGGGGTGTCGTCATCCTCGTCGACATAGGACCTCCACGATCGGCGTGTCTACCCCCGTCCTGGGGCCAGAGTAGGAGGGGCGGCTGATTCATGCAGGTCCGCCACCCTTTCGGGTGGTATTAACGACATCCGGCCGAGTGGCTGACGGGCAGCGTCGGGGCAAGGTCTGTCGGCGACCCTGGCTGCTCGTTGATAAGGGTGCGCCGGGGCGGCGCAGCGTGACAACATAGCCGCCCGTCGGTACGTTACGTACTGGTTCTGCAACGCGGCGCCGCTGCCGGGCGCCGTTACGGGGAAGGTCGTCAGATGAGTTCCCAGGCGCCGCTGTGGTTCCCGCGCTTCGCGGACGTGCCGGGCGTCCGCTACTCCCCGCCGGCAGGGCTGGACGTGTCCAAGCTCAGGCAGCGCAGCGTCCGCCCGACGGTGGACCATTGGCCGGACATGCCGCCGTCGCTGAGCTGGCCGCTGCCGAACGGAACCACCAGTGAGGCCCCTGCCGGTGCTCACCGTCTCGATGATTCCCGTAAGGCGACGACGGCCCGGGTGCTGCGCACCCTCGCCGAAGCCCTCGAGCTACCCGGCGAACCCGCCGACTACCACTTCGCGATCCAGGAGGTCGTCTCGCTGTTGTGGTCGCGCCGCGCCGAGGGGCCGCAGGCATTCGTCGAGCTGGAGCGGCTGGGCTGGTTAGACCTCCAGCTGATCCAGGCCTGCCCCGACGCGGTCACCTATGAGCACCGTGACGGCGGGGTGCGGTTCGTTAGCATCACGGCGTTCCGGACACTTCTTGACCTCTACCTCACCGAGGGGGCACTCGGCGACGCAGCCCAGGTGCTTGAGCTCGCCGACCGGTTCGACAACGGCGACACTCCATCGGCCCGGCGGGCACGGGAGCGGTGTGCTGCGTTCGCCGCGGAGGACAACAGCTGATGATCCCCGCCCAGGCGGGCAAGGTCACGTCGCTGGCGGACGTGCTGCCCAGCGACTCGTTTCTCGAGTGGGCGTTCCTGCGGTGGGTACTCACGCCGGCCGCGTCCCACGCGATCGCCGCTCGGGTCCGCCCGCAGGCGGAGGTCACTGTCGACGGGCGCACCTATCGCTTGGACTATGAGATCGTTGGGGACGAGCTGACTGTCGCTGTCGAGCTCGACGGCTTCGCCGTGCATGGCACCCGTGCGGCGTTCACGTACGACCGGCTCCGGCAGAACGACCTGATCGCCACCGGCCGTGCCGTCATTCGGTTCTCCTACGATGCGATCCGCACCGACACCGCCCGCTGCATTGCCCAGCTTCAAGCGGTAATCACCCGCGACGCCGCGCTTGCTCTCCTCGTCGTCCCCGATCCCCATGTGGAGGCGCCCGACATGGCCCCCGACCCGATGTGGGCGTTGGCGCCCTCCCCGCGCGCCGCGGCGGCGACGTCCTCCGGGTACTTCGTCGGCGTCCGTTCCGCCGTTGACGTCCGCACCCTGCGGGAGTGTCAGAAGCAAGCATTCACCGCGCTCGGCAACTATTACGGCTCCGGTGGCACGAAGGCCGCCTGCGTGATGAGCGTCGGTGCCGGCAAGACCGTCCTCGGCGTGGTCGCGGCCCTAGCGTTCACCCGGCGCCGCGCGCTGGTCGTCACGCCGGGCAACGTCATCCGAGGCACGTTCGACCGCGCCTTCGACCACCAGGCGCCCGGCAACGCTCTCTACGGGCTCCCCGGTGGCCCGCTCATCCCCGGCCGCCGCCCGCCAGTGGTGCGGGTGCTCGACCGGGACACCGGCGGCATCCGGCGCGTCACTTGCGAACAGTTGCTCGCCGCCGACGTGATCGTGACCAACTTCCATTCCCTGGGCACCGGTGACGACCCCGACGACCTGCTGGCCAAGCTCGCCCCCGGCGACGTGGACATGATTGTCGTTGACGAGGCGCACATCGCCGCCGCGGAGTCCTATCAGCGACTGTTCGCGCACTTTGCTGGTGCCCGGTCGCTGCTGATGAGCGCCTGCTTCACCCGCCTGGACGGCAAGCCGATCGATGCCGACGTCGTCTACCGCTACCGGCTGATCGACTCCATCGCCGACGGCAACGCCAAGAACCTGCGGTTGCTGCCTTTCATCCCCGACACCGCAGTGACCACCTACGAGCTGGTGTGGCCCGGCGGGCGCCGGGAGGAGATCGTTGGACGCGACGCGCTGCTCGCTGTCCTCGGAGACGAACGCAAGCTGTCGCGGATTACCGCGCGGTCCACCGAACCCATCCGTCAGGTCATGCGGGTCGTGGCCAGCGCATTGGGCGCTCAGCGGGAGCTGCTGTTCCCGGTCAAGCCGCGGGCGCTGTTCGCGGCGATGGGTCAGGCACACGCCGAGCAGATCTCCCGCATCGCCAATGAGCACGGCATCGCCTGCGACGTGTTGCATCACTCGATGACTGACGCCAAGATCAAGCGGGTTCGTGAGCGATTCGAGTCCGATGCCGGCGACCTGGACGCGGTCGTGCAGTTGAAGATGCTCGGCCAGGGCTACGACTTCCCGCCGATCTGCGTTGTCGTCCCGATGCGCCCGTACGGCAGCTTCAGCGAGTTCTACCAGTTCATCGGCCGCGGGATCCGGGTGCTGCTCCACCCGGCGCTGATCGGCCGGGTCGGCCCGGAGCAGCAGTTCCTCGACGCCGTGCTGCACGCTGAACTCGGTCTCGACGAGCACCTGAACACCCTTTACGCCGAGAACGACATGGACCCAGTCACCGGTGATGCGAAGCTCGATGCCCTCCCGGGCGGCACCCGGCCGCCGTTGCCCGGCACTACCGGCGGTGACGAGGCCGGCCGGATGGACGCCTTCGTCCTGTTCGAGCGCGGCGAGATTGCCAGCCGCGTGGTGTACGACGCCGACCGGGTCGAGACCCGCCGCGCGGAACGCGAACGGGAGGCGCTGGCCGCCCGGTACGCCGCCTACGCGGCCAGCACCGCCGACCCGGTGAAGTTCGAGCAGTACGTCGAGGTGATGCGAGGCATGCGTGACTGACAGCCTGGGACGCCGGCTGGCCGCGACCACCGACGCAGAGGAGTGGCTGGCCGTCGAGGACGAGGCCGGTGCCGGCAAGCGGTTCGCCGCGGTGGACGGGCTGCTGGCCGCGGTCACGTCTGCGGCGTTCGCAGGCAAGCCCCCAGTGCGGGTGACCGCCGCCGGAGCCACCAGGGCGCTCACGCTTCGGCACGTTCCCGCCTCGGCCCGTGCGGCGCTCAAGGAGGGGTTCGACCTCGCCACGCAACAGGCGGCGGGCGCGTGGTGGCTGCCGGAGTCCGCGCCGATCAAGCCAGGAACGGTCAACCTGCCCGCGTACTACGCCATCGAGCCGCAGTGGGCGATGAACACCGCGGCGACCGACGCCGTACGCGTCGAGTTCGGCGGCAGCCCGGACGCGCTGGCCAGCTGGGCGCTGCTTATTCCGTTCGCCAACGCCCTCTACGCGCCGCTGATCCTGCGCGGACCCGACGCCGGCGCGCTCGAGCCCGCCGCCCGGGACGCCTCCTGGGCCGCGGTCGACGCCTTGTATACCGCGCTTGGACTCGCGAGCGAGAACGTGCGGTCCACGCTGACCCGGATGCGTCCGGGCAACGGCTGGTCGCAGCTGCCAACCGCGGAGCAGATTGCGACGAAGGTGGCGCTGCTCGACGCGCTCCGCCAGGTCGTCGGCCGGCAGACAGTCCGCCGTTGGCGCGCCGAGGTGCTACGGCCGCTGGTGCGCCGGTACTACGCGAAGGCGAACAAGGACGCGCCCACCGCACGCGTGGTACTGACAAAGGCGCTGCAACCAGCGACCGCCGCCTACTTCGGCGGCAACTGGCTGGCGCTGCTGGACTACCTCGGCGAGGCCGTGGCCGCCAGCGAGGAGATCACCACCGCTCTGCCGGAGCCGCGGCTGTATGTGCAGGCCTCAGCGAAGGTCGAGCAGGTCGCCGCGGAGAAGAACCTGCCGGTCGCGGAGGTCGCGAAGATCCTCGCCAGCTACCTCGGCACCGACGAAATCCGTTCCCCAATCCAGCGCCGCCTCGACGTCCTGCGCCGCTACTGGACCGCGTTCGACACCGTCCACGCGCGGCAGGCCTCCGGCATGCCGGCGCCACCGGACCTGACGCCGGGCCGCGGCTTCGACATCGGCAAGGACGTGCCATTCACCCGTCCCGATCTCGAGCGGGTTCTGCCCCCGGCCGTGCTCGCCGACATCGAAGCCCTATGGAACGGCGCATGCGTTCCTCGCTACCCCGACCGCATCGTCTCGGCGCTGTTTCCACACGCGGAGATGGTCGCTGCGTTCGGCCCCGCTCTGACCTTCTGGAACAACATCGCGCTCACCTGCTGGTTCTACTGCGAGGGCCCCTACTCCCGCACCGACATCGACGGCGCGGCCGAGTTCTACAGCCGCAGCGTCAAGGCCCTCGCCGCCGCTGACACACCGGTCGACCCGCAACTGTTCGCTGATCTGCGCGCCGCGCAGCAGCGGCTGGGACCCCCGCAGGAACTGTGGGCAGACCGCCGCGTCCTCGAAGCAGGCCCCGGCGTCAGCATCACGATGTCGATGGGCGGGGGCGTTCGCCGCGACGGGTTCGAGATCCTCCGCGACATCGTTACCACGCACCGCCGCGCATGGGCCGCCCAGAACCTGGAGACTGCGCTGAACCGCGCCTGGGAGGAGCCGCTGCGCGAGCTCGCCCGCCAGGTGAACCTTGCCGTCGCCCGCCGCGGCAAGCTCCCTACCCTCAAGCAGTTCGCCACCCTCGGGGCGCCGGTCGCCAATGCGTGGTTCGGCGGGGACCTCGCCGCGCTCTACGCCGCCGTCGGCGAAAGGGCACCGGTCGAGCAGACTCGCGTGCAGCTGATGCCCTATGACCGGGCGGCGTTCTGCAATCAGGTCTTCACCGACCTCGGCGGCCGGTACGTGCCCAACAGCCGCGCGGTTGAGGACATCGAGGGCAACCGCCTTTCGTGGGACCTCCGGAGGCTGGCCGCCGAGGCCCCCCGATTCGTCCAGCTCGAGGAGGCGCTCGACCGGCCGCCGACTCCGGAGGAATTCGGCGCGGCCCGGCTCACCTGGCCCACCACCGTTCCCTTCAACCGGTACGCTGCTGCCGTCCGGCAGGTCCGTGCCGGACTCGACACCGTCCGTCAGACCTCGACCACCACGGAACAAGCTGCGAGCCGGGTCGCCGGCACGGAGCCGACGATCACCTCGGTAGGGCCGCCAGCGTCGGCATCCCCGCCCGCGCGGATGGCTCCGCTCGGGCGGTCATGGGAGTCCACCGGCCAGGCAGCTCCGGCCCGACCCGCCCCGGAGCAACGGCCAACCCCTGCGCCACCGTCGACGCCCGCTACCGCGGCGCAGCCAGCCCCAGCCCCACCAGGGCAACCGCCCACACCGCCACCTGCGGTCTCGCCGGACGCCGACACCGCGGCCCCCGAACGACGCTCAGGCGTGCTGGGGCGGCTGCTCGGCCGCCGGCAGGCGTCGGCCCCGGCAGCCCCAGGCGCCGGCTGGTACCCGGACCCCCACGTGCCGGCGCAGCTGCGCTGGTGGGACGGCGCCGCGTGGACGGAGCACATCCACAGACCGTGACGACCGACCCGAGCGAACTACTGGCCGGTTGCGCGCTCCCAGCCTTCGGTCGTAGTCCCCTCCTGACGCGAGGTAACGAGCCGGCGGATACCGGGGCGTAGGCGCGGGCCGCCTGCTGATGCGCGTGCTCTCGCGGCGACGACAGGCGCGGGATGTCCAGTGCCTTCATTCCAATGGAGCAAGCAGTGGGAGACGACCGGTACCCACTGATCGCAGGTGCGGGGAACGGGCGATCCATCAGCGTCAGGCAGCGCCGGCATCTCCTCCGCCGGACTGTGAAGAGAACTTGGGCCACCGCAGTGTTGATGGCTGCATGTCCGGCTACGGCCCCTTAGTCATGTCGTGTTGTGCGATGTTGCGGCGGACGGCGTTGGCGTGGGGGTCTCCGAGCGGGTCGAGAATTTGGAGTGCTTGCTGCCAGCAGCGCTGCGCGTCGTCAGTTTGGCCAGTGGCGTGGAAGGTGTCGCCGAGAGCTGCGAGGGTGAGGCCCTCGCAGCGTCGGTCGTCGAATCTGCGGAAGAGTTCCAGGGCTCGCTGATGCTGTCGAAGGGCCTCGTCGAGTTGGCCGGCCCGCTGGTACGCCAGGCCAAGTGGGTAGGAAGCCCAGGCGATGCTCCATTGGTCGTTGATGCTGCCGAGAATGGAGACGGCTTCCTGGTAGTGGGCGATGGCGGTGTCGAGGTGTTCGCGTGCGCGGTGGCAGTTGCCGAGGCTGAGCAGCGACATGCCTTCGCCTCGGGTGATGCCATGGTGGCGGAAGACCTCCCGCGCTTGGCGGTAGAGGTCCATGGCTTGGTCGATCTGCCCGAGTTCCTCGTGGATGAGGCCGAGGCCACGCAGGCAGAATCCTTCCACCCAGTGGTCGCCGACGTCACGGCTCGCGTCGACGCCCTGGCGGTAGCAGTCGAGGGCGGTCTCGCGCTGCTCCATCCGCCAATAGGCGTCCCCGAGGCAGCGGAAATTGGCGGCCTCGCCAAGGCGTGACGCAGCCGAGCGCGCAGCGCGCAGGCCGGTGAGGTGGACGTCGCGCCAGTCGGCCCAGTACGACTTGAGCTCGAAGAAGCCGTCACTGACGACGGGCAGCTGCCAGGCGATGTCGTGGTCACCCAGCTCGTCTGCTTGCCGAATGGTGTCGAGCAGGTTCAGTCGCTCCTGCTCGAACCAGGCCATCGCCTCGGCCACGGTGCGGACAGGAGTCAGGGGGACGTCGGGGTCGGCTGCGGGGAGGGCGATGGCGTGGGAGTAGGGGAGGATGATCTTCCGCCCTTCCTCCGCCATCCATAGGTACCAGGTGTAACCGCGGCGTCGTGATTGGCGCTGCTGTTCGGGTGTCTCCTCTGCCTGCGCGCGTTCGAGGGCGTAGGCACGCAGAAGATCGTGGAACAAGTACCGATCGCGAGCGGGGTTCTGCATGAGGTGTGCCGCGGTGAGTTGGTCGAGGAGGCTACGAGCTCGGGGCAAGCTCACGCCAGCGGCCGCTGCCGCTGCCGCGACGGATATGTCGGAGCCTGCGTGCAACCCGAGGAGCCGGAAGAACCGCGCCGCATCCTCGGGCAACGCCGAGTAGGACCAGGAGAACACCGCACGTACGTCGGACAGTTCGTCATCGCCGATCGTGAGGGCGTCAAGCTGGTGGTCGGCCAGCGCGAGGTCCGCCACGAACTCGGCGAGGGTGACGTAGGGGGCATTGGCGATGCGTTCCCCGATGATCCGCAGGGCTAGCGGGAGGTAGGCGCAGCGGCGAGCGAGTTCGCCGGCGGCCTGTGGTTCGGCGCGGACACGGTCTCCGCCGATGCTGTCGCTGAGTAGCGCGATCGCTTCTTCGGGGGACAGGACGTCGAGGGTCATCCGTGACGCTCCTTCCCGCGCGATGAGGCCGGAGAGCCGGCTGCGGCTGGTGATGATCGCCATGCAGGTCGGTGTGGCGGGCAGCAGTGGGCGGACCTGGCCGACCGTGGACACATTGTCCACCACGATCAGGATCCGTTTGCCGGTCAGAGCGGAGCGGTAGAGAGCGGCGCGTCCGTCGGTGTCCGTCGGGATCTGTTCGGCCGGTACGTGAAGGGCACGCAAGAAGGTGTTCAGTGCTTGTCCGACGTCGAGGGCCGGTCCCGGGCCGTAGCCGCGCATGTCGACGTAGAGGTCTCCGTCGGTGAACCATGTGCGGGCCCGGTGGGCCCAGTGAACGGCCAGCGCTGTCTTGCCGACCCCGGGGGCGCCGGCGATGGTTGCGATGGTCGTTGACGTGCCCTCGTCTGCTGTCGCGTCGTCGTGCGCCGGCAGAGTCGCGTCCAGTTGCGTAAGGGTCTGCTCGCGGTTGACGAAACGAGCGGTGTCGAGGGGAAGCTGGCGAGGCGGCGGGGGAGGCGGTTCCCTGCGCCCGAACAGGTTAACCCCGCCGTGTACCGTACCGGCCTGGACGACGGCCCCAGCACCGCCGGACAACTCGTTGCGCGCGGTGTGCACGGTGCCTCCTCCCCGACGGCGAACTACAAGTTAGGGGGAGCTGGGCTGAAGCTGATCCGCGCACTGCCGGTAGGGGATGGCTTCCGCTACGGCCGCATCACGCCACAGATTGGCCTGCACAATTTTCTCAGGCTCGCTGATCAGCTCACCGGAGACGAACCGCCCCGCCTCGTCGTAGTACATCGCCACGAGCTGGGAGGAGTCGAACAACCAGTAGTCGTAGTGCGGCAACCCGGCTGGCCAGTCGTCGCCGGAGACCACGATGAGGCGAACGTCCTCGCCCGCCTCGACGGTGTGCTCGTAGGCCCAGCCGCACTCGAACCGCACGTAATCTGACAGTGGCTCGACGACGACGTGGACCCGGTGCATGCGCTTGCCGGCCGACGCAGCCGCCCGCACGGTGTCGCACCACGCCGCGATCCCGGGAAACTCCCCACGGCTCTCACCGGCCAGGAACCGTGCGAACTCATCCTGCTCGTACGACACGTCGTACCGCTGCAGCGTCTCCAACCGGTAGGCCGTGTAACGGAAGTCGCGGAACAGCCGGTTGAACTCGTCGTCATCCAGAGACGTAAAGGAATGGGTCAACCCTCGATCACCGCTGCCCCGACTCGCGATAGCGCTCAATGGCGCCCAGCACGACCTCGGCAGGGATCCGAACCGCACCCTCGCCAGGAAGAACGTTCTCCAGCTCGCCGTAGGTGTCCTCATCGACCAGGTTCCCCTGGACGACCAGATCGCCGCTCTCACTCAGGTAGACCGTGGGACAACCGTTGCCACCCGATCCCGGGTCCTTGTAGAGCTTGGTCAGCTTCATCGCGGCCTCCTTCAGAGGGGAAGCAGACGACAGGCCAGTGCCGTCGGTGAGGAGGGTAATGCGTAGCGTAGTCGCCGGACAAGCCGATATCAGATGCCCGATCATAGTGACCCGGTAGCGCGCCCGTCGTAGATGCCTCAGTGTGAGGCTCGCCGAGGTGGGCCGAACCCGGAACCGGATCTCGCCGCCTGGCGCGAGGTCGTCGGTGGCATCTGTTGCACAAGCTCCTGCCAGCAGTTGCGAGCCGTCTGTAACATCCAGGCGGATGGATGAGCGCCGTGGTTGTAGTTGATCTTTAGGGTGCCCGAGGTCGGACGCTTGGAGGTGAACAGACAGTGGATCCGCTTCTGCTTGCTGCCGCCACGACACTCGTCGCGTGGACGACCACCGAATTGGCTCAGGGCGGTCGCTTGGCAGTATCGGCGCTGATCGACTTCCTGCGAGAGCGATTCCGGCGCGAGCCCGGGGCGCGAGAGGCCATTGAGGCCGTGCTTCACCAGCCGTCATCGGATGCCGCTCGTCTGCTTGCCGAACTGCTGCATCGCGAGACGTTGCGGGACCCAGCGTTCGGTGCCGAGTTCCACACTCGATGGGAGCAGGCCAGCAAGGCTGTCGCAGCGAGTCTGGGCGGAGTAGCAAACTCAATCTCCGGTGACGTCAGTGGGCCAGTGGTGCAGGCCCGTGATGTCCATGGAGGTATCTTCTTCGGCGACGCCGGCACCGGGCGACGCTGACGGTGACGTCGAATCAGTGGAACGGTAGACGGCCTGAGTCGACTGAGTGATTGCCCCGGGCACGTCGCTTCCCTGCCGGTGCTGATGGTGGGCAGACAGGAGAGCCGTGCTGGGACGGGTCGCACCTGAACGTCAACTCCCCGAGCGTAGGTAACTGTGATCACCCATGACGAACTCGCTGACTGGATCTTGATCGTCTTGGGGGACCTTGGCGGCAGCGCCACCCGAGCCCGGGTCCTTGACGTGATGGAAGGGCAGTTTGGCGGTTGTCTTGCGGCCGACGACCGCGGGCGGCGCAAGAGGGGAGAAATTGTCTGGAAGAACAACGCCTCATTCGCCCGGGACGGGCTCGTCAAGGCGGGACTACTCTTATCGAAAACGGTATCTGGGCACGGTACGTGGACGTTGTCGCCCGCAGGGAAGCGGAAGTCTCAGGCCCTGCGAGCGAACCAGGACGCACCGCTCTGCCCGTCATTTCGTTCGATCGCGGCCAACGTAACTTGGTCCACGGCTGCGGGGCGGTTGGTCGGACTGGTGCCTATGGAGCCCACCTTTACCGACAACGCTCTGCTCGCCCTAGCGATCCAGCACTCTGGCCAGATCAAGATCCAACGCTTCACCTCCTATGAGGAGGCCCAATCCGGCGCCGACTGGGAGTGGTGGATCCGCGATCGATACGGGTACGCAGGGTTCCGGGTCCAGGCCAAACGGGCGAATCCGGTAACGGCGCAGATAGCCCTCGATCAACGGGCGGCGACCACGGCTTCCTTTGAGAAGCAGATCGAGGTTTTCGTCAATCGATGCCGAACTGACAACATCCTCGGCCTGTACTGCATCTACAGCGACTGGCAGCCCAGCAGGCCTCAACTTGCCGGTCCGGGTCCGTGCCCGCACGGACCCGCTGACCTTGCTCAATGGGGTTGCACAATCGTGTTCGCCGAGACCGCGCTCCGCTTGACGGCGTCGAATCAGCGCGATGCCGACACCATGTTATGCAACGGCATGCCCTGGTATCACCTGGTCTGCCAGGCCGGCGCGAGCGTGACCATCGGAGTCCGCCGCGTAGTTGAACGCATGGTGAAAGCTGAAGTGGCGATCCGACCTGAGACTGACGAGGCTGAAGAACTCCCAGTTATTCTGTCACCGGCAACACAACCGCCCGCCCAGGTGGCAGCCTTCTTTCAAGGCGACGTCCAGGTGCTGGATCCGTGGAGTGGCCTCACTGGGGTGGTGCTGATCGACGCCGCAGCAGAGACGACATCTGCCATTAGACGTAGGTGACCATGCCGGCCGTGGCGTCGGCCGGCATGCCGAGTTCGGCCGGTCGCTCTCGGGGGCCAGCCTGCTCCCGAACAATATGAGGAAACCCAGACGTGCGCATCTCGGCGACGAGTTCACTGCTATAGACTTTCGGCATGAGCACCCATGCTGAGCATGGGTGCCGCGAATTTGGGTCCGAATCCCCCCTCGGACACAAACGATAACCCCACGGTGCGCGCTGAGATCGGTTTCAGCGTGCACCGTTTGCGCTTCAGGGACTGCGTAGATTTGCGTGTTTGACCTGGGTGTGGTCCGTTGGACAGGACGTTGATCCTTGTCCGGGAAGGACCACGTCATGGCAGACAAGAAGAACGCTGTTCAGCTTCCTGAACCGACGTCGGCGGAGGTGGAGTTCGCTCAGCAGTTGGTCGAGCGGGCCAAGGCCGACGGAGTGTCGTTGGTCGGGCCGGGTGGGCTCCTCGCGGGGATCACCCGGACCGTCCTGGAATCAGCGCTCGGTGCGGAGCTGGATGCTCACCTCGACGAGGCTGGCGTCGAGGAGGCCACCGGCCGGCGGGTCAACATCCGTAACGGGCACGGTGCGAAGACGGTGCAGACCGAGGTTGGGCCGGTGCGGATCCCAGGTCCCGCGGGATCGGACGGGTTCGTTCACGCCGCGGATCGTCCCGAAGCACACCCGCCGGCTGGACGGGTTCAACGAGGCGATCCTGTCGCGGTATGCCACAGGGCTGACCACCGGGGAGATTTCCGCGCATCTGGCGGACGTGTATGACGCCGACGTGTCCCGGGAGTTGATCAGCCGGGTCACCGACGGCGTGGTGGACGAGATGGAGGCTTGGCGGCAACGGCCCCTCGACAGGGTCTATCCGGTGGTGTTCATCGACGCCCTGGTGATGAGGATCCGCCAGGGGCAGGTCGCGAACCGGCCCGTCTACGTCGTGGTCGGTATCAGCCTCGACGGGGAACGCGACGTGCTCGGTATGTGGGCCGGTACCGGCCGGGAGGGCGCCAAGGAGTGGGCCGGTTACCTCACCGAGCTGCGCAACCGCGGTGTCGAGGACGTGTTCATGGTCTGCTCTGACGGCCTCAAGGGCATGACCGACGCGATCGAGCAGGTCTGGCCGCTGGCGGTGCACCAGCAGTGCGTCGTGCACCCTGGCCGCAGTTCGTGCCGTTCCTGGACTACGACCACGAGGTCCGCAAAGTCCTCTACACGACCAACATCATCGAGAGCCTGAACGCCCGGTTCCGTCAGGCCGCCCGCCGGCGGGGCCACTTTCCGGCCGAGCAGGCCGCGATGAAGGTGCTCTACCTCGTCGTCCAGCAGAAACGTAAGGGAGGCGGGAGCATGACCGGCCGGGTCTACGGTTGGGCCAAGGCCCTCAACGCCCTGATCCTCGCTTACGGCGACCGGATCGCCATCTAACAATCCCGATCACACCACAGGCCCAAACACGGAAATCGACACACTCCCGGGAAACATCACCTCCCCGCTTGGGGAGGATCGAGAGATGGCAGGAACGAAGCCGTATCCGCTGGAGTTGCGGGAGCGGCGGTGCGGATGGTGGCGGAGGTGCGGCCGAACTACGAGTCGGACTGGGCGGCGACCACGGCGGTGGCGGCCCGGCTCGGGATCGGTACGGCCGAGACGTTGCGCAAGTGGGTCCGTCAGGCGCAGGTCGACGATGGGCAGGTGGAGGTGCGTTTCCGCCACACCCGCAAGCGGTCACGCAGCCAGTGGTAGCTGGCCTTGGGCGTACGGGATCCGGTGCCGTAGTCGACGTGGGCCAGACCGAAGCGGGGCCCATACCCGCGGGCCCACTCGAAGTTGTCGATGAGCGACCAGTAGAAGTACCCTCGCAGATCGAGCCGGTCGTCGACGGCGGCCGCACGGGCCGCCGCCGCCAGGTGCCCGGCCACGAACGAGATCCGTTCCGGGTCCGGCTCGGGTTCGTCCCGCAGGTCGGCGCAGCCGTTCTCCGTCACGTACACGGCAGGCAGGCCCGGGTAACGGTCCGCGAGCCCGGTCAGGGTGTCGAAGAGCCCTTGCGGCTCCACCGGCCAGCCCAGGTCGGTGGTGGGCAACCCGTTTGGCCGTAGCTGCCGGACCCCGATGTCGAACGCGCTGCGCAGCGCCGGGTCGGGCTGCTCGTATGGGGCGTCGGCGACGTGCACCCGGTAGTAGTAGTTGACACCGAGGAAGTCCAACGGTGTCGAGATCACCGCCAGGTCACCGTCCCGGCGGAACGACAGATCGCTCACCCCGGCGTAGAGCCGCTCGAACCCGGACGGGTACGCGCCGCCCAGCACCGGATCCGTGAACTGCCGGTTGAGCATGAGGTCCTGCCGATCCGCCGCCGCCCGGTCGGCCTCGGTATCGCTGGCCGGCACGGCGGGGGAGAGGTTGAGCGTGATGCCGACGCGCGCCCGCGGGCCGGCGGCGGACCGGACTGCGGCGACCGCCCTGCCGTGCCCGAGCAGCAAATGGTGGGCGGCGGCCAGGGCACCGTGTCCTTCGGCGGCGCCGGGCGCGTGCCGGCCCTCCGCGTAGCCGACCATCGACGAGCAGTACGGCTCGTTCAGCGTGATCCAGTCCTGGACCCGGTCACCGAGGACGCCCGCCACCGCGGCGGCGTACTCGGCGAACCACTCGGCGGTATCCCGTACCCGCCAGCCACCCTCGTCCTCGAGCGCCTGGGGCAGATCCCAGTGGTACAGCGTGACGAACGGCCGGATGCCGTGCCCGCACAGGGCGTCGACGAGCCGGTCGTAGTAGTCGAGGCCCCGCCGGTTCACCGCGCCCCGCCCTGCCGGCATGACCCGTGGCCAGGCGATCGAGAAACGGTAGGCGTCCACGCCGAGGCCGGCCAGCAGGTCCACGTCCTCCCGCCAGCGGTGGTAGCTGTCACAGGCGACCGAGCCGGAGGTGCCGTCGTCGACGGCACCGGGGCGGCGGCAGAAGGTGTCCCAGATCGACGGCCCGCGGCCGTCCTCGTCGACCGCCCCCTCGATCTGGTACGCCGCGGTGGCCGCGCCCCAGCTGAAGCCGGCCGGCAGGTCCGGCAGCTCGGGCAGGTCCGGCTGGGTTGCGGCCGCGGCGGCACCTTGGGATGTGGTGGTCATCCCTTCACCGCCCCCTGCATGATGCCGTCGACGAGATGCCGGCCGAGGAGCATGAAGACGACGAGGATCGGCAGCGTGGCGAGCAACGTGCCGGTCAGCGTCAGGGTGTAGTCGGTGGTGTAGCCGCTGGCCAGTGCGGAGAGCGCCACCTGCACGGTCGCGTTGTTCTGCAGCACGACCAGCGGCCAGAAGAAGTCGTTCCACGCCTGCATGAAGGTGAACAGCCCGAGCACCGCCGCGGCGGGGCGGGCCGCCGGCAGGACGATGTGCCAGTACAGGCCGAACGTGCTGGACCCGTCGACGCGGCCGGCCTCCAGCAGTTCGTCGGGCACGGCGCGGCCGAGGTACTGGGTCATGAAGAAGACGCCGAACGCGGTTACCAGCCCAGGCACGATCACGGCGGTGAGGCGTCCGGTCCAGCCGAGGTCGGCCATCAGGATGTACAGCGGGATGATGCCGAGCTGGTGCGGCACCATCGAGGTCGCGATGGCCACGACGAGAAGCGCCTTTCGGCCTCGGAACCGCAGTTTGGCGAACGCGAACCCGGCCAGGGTCGAGAAGAACACCACGGAGACGGTGATCGAGCCGCTGACGATGAAGGAGTTCATCAGGGCCCGGCCGAAGTCGGTCGTGTCGAACACGCGCGCGATGTTGTCGAAGAGGTGCCCGCCGGGCACCAGGGCCGGCGGCACCTTCGTGACGGCGTCGCTGGTCTGCGAGGACACGACGATGGACCAGTAGAGCGGGAAGACTGACCCGGCCACGACCGCCAGCAGGGCGCCGTAGCTCCAGACCGAGCCCTTGCGTGGGTACCCGAAGCTCCGGCGCCGGTGGGACCGGCGTTGCGGCGGCGAGGGTGTGGTGCCGGTCTGTGCGGGGTCCGCGAGGGTGGTCACGGCGTCCTCCTCAGTCCTCGTCCTTGGCGATGCGCCGGGTGAGCAGGAAGTTGATGATCGCGAAGATGGCGATGACCAGACAGAGCGTCCAGGCGACCGCCGAGGCGTAGCCGAAGCGGAACTCCCGGAACCCCTGCTCGTACATGAACAGGGCGACGGTCTGGAACTGCCGGTCGGAGCCGCCGGTGGGCGTCTGGGAGCTGGCGAACAGCAGGGGTTCGGCCATGATCTGCAGGCCGCCAATCGTCGAGATCACCGTGGTGAAGATGATCGTCGGCCGCAGCATCGGGACGGTGATCCGCCTGAACTGCTGACCCTGCGACGCGCCGTCGAGGTCGGCGGCCTCGTACAGGTGGTGCGGGATCGCCTGCATCGAGGCGAGGTAGATGAGGGCGTTGTAGCCGGTCCACCGCCAGGCGACGATGAACGAGATGGCCAGGTGGGAGCTCCAGGTGTTGGCCTGCCAGTCGATCGGGCCGATGCCGACGAGGCCGAGCGCCCAGTTGACCATGCCGAAGTCGCGGCCGAACAGCTGGGTGAAGACGATCGTCACCGCCACGATCGAGGTGACGTTGGGCAGCAGCACGCCCATCCGTAGCGCGGTGCGGGCCCGCAGCCGGTGGTTGAGCAGGTGGGCGATCCAGAGCGCGGCGAGCAGTTGCGGCACGGTGGACAGCACCCAGATGCTGAGTGTGTTGCCCAGGGCGTTCCAGAAGTACGCGTCCTGCAGCATCTCGCGGTAGTTCGCGAGGCCGACCCAGCGGTGCGACCCGGAGTCGAGCAGGTCCCAGTCATTGAACGAGACGTACGCCGTGTACAGCAGCGGGAACAGCCCGAACGCGCCGAACAGCAGGAAGAACGGCAGGATGTAGAGGTAGGGCGAGCCTTTGGTGTCGAGCCGGCTCAGGCCGGCCCGGCGGGCCTGGTGGAGGTAGGTGGCCATCGTCGATCCTTCGTCGCCGGGGGCCGCCGGCGGTCAGGGGCGACCGCCGGCGGCGCGGGTCGAGTTACTTGGCGAGGCGCTCGACGTCGCTGACCATCTGCTTCCAGGACTCGTCGGAGCTTTGCTTGCCCTGTTCGATGCGGACGAGGGCGTCGCGGATGGTGGTCTGCACATCCCCGGCTCGCGGGCCCTGGTGCTGGGGCTTGAGTTGCTTTGCCGCGGTGGTGAAGAGCTGGCCCACCGGGGCGTTGTTGAAGAAGGCGTCCTTGTACTGGGCAATGTCAGGCTTGTCGTACAGCGCCGGGATGGACGGCAGGTTGCCCCGCGCGGTGAACACCTTGGCCTGCTGTTCCGGGGCGGTCAGCCACGCCGCGAGCTTCTTGGCCTCCTCGATGTGCTTGCCCTGCTTGGGAACGGTGAGGTACGAGCCGCCCCAGTTGCCGCCGCCGCCCGGGACGCTCGCCACGTCCCACTTGCCGGCGGCATGCTTCGCCTGGTCCTTGATCTTGGCCATCATCCAGGCCGGACACGCTATGGTGGCGAACTGGTCCTTCGCGAAGCCGTTGTTCCACTCCTGCGAGCTGCCGATCAGCCTGGCCGACAGGCTGCTCTGGATCGCCGTCACCGTCAGGTCCCAGGCCTTGCGGACATCGGGGTTGGTTCCCACGACGATGCCGTTGTCCTCGTTGTAGTACCCGACCGGGGCCTGGCCGATGATGGCGTTGAACAGTTGGCCTCCGCCATCGAAGAAGGCGCTGCCGGCCGGGGCCTTCGCCGCGTACCGCTTGCCGAACTCGATGTACTTGTCCCAGCCGCTGCCCCAGGCGGCCGACACCTGGTCGCGGTCGAACGGCATGCCGGCCTTCTCGAACAGGTCACGCCGATAGCAGATGGCCAGGCCGCCGACGTCGGTGCCGTACCCGATCTGCTTGCCGTCCTTGGCCAGCGACGCCGCCCACTTCCAGTCGAGGTACTCGGACTGGCGGTCCTTGCCCAGGTCGACGAAGAGGTTGCCCCGCTCGCGCATCTGCGCGATGAAGCCCGTGTCGACGCCCTCGATGTCGCCCGCGCCGGAGCCGGTGGCCAGGTGGGTGATCAGGTCGCGATGATGGTCGTTGTAGGCGGCCGTGCGCTCCTGGATCGTGATGTTCGGGTGCGACTTCTGGTACTCGGCGTACAGGTCCTGGTACCCGAAGTTGCCGAACAGGTTGACGTTCAGGGTGATCTTTTCGTTGCCGCCGCCGGAGCCTCCCTCGGTGCCGGTGCCACACGCGGTCAGCAGTACTCCGGCGGCCAGGGTGGCCGCCGCCAGTCGCAACAGTCGTTTTGGGTGCATGCCAGGGAACCCTTTCGTGCGATGTAACCGGTTACCTGAAACCGGTTACATTGTCGGCGAAGCGATGGTGGTGGGGGTGGGTGGAGTTGGATGAAGATCGGATGCCGGCTGAGTTGCGGGTGACCGCCGGTGAGCGCCTGTCCTGGGAAGTGTGAACGGGTTCGGCTAGGGGGTGTCAAGTTACGAAACGGTAACGGTCGATGCGTCTTGACCGGCGGACATCGCTGGCGTTACGGTCGTGAAACCGGTTACAGAGAAGGCACCACATTGACCACAATTAGGGAGTTGGCGCGCCGCTCCGGCGTGTCCGTCGCCACCGTGTCCCGCGTCTTCAACACCCCCGAGGTCGTCAGCCAGCACACCCGCCAGCGCATCCTCGACCTGGCCGCCGAGATCGGCTACCTGCCGAACGGGTCGGCCCGGACGCTCGCCACGAAGAAATCCAACATGGTGGGCCTGGTATGGGACACCGACCATCGCCGCCCTGGATGGCGCCACCCGTTCCTGCAGGAGATCCTCGTCGCGCTCAAGACGGCGCTCAGCGCGCACGGGCTGAACCTGCTCATGCTCGCCGGCCACGACGCGGCGGGGCCCGACGACGGGCAGCGATACGTGCGCGCCGTCCGCCAGCACAATCTCGACGGCGCCGTCATCATCGACAACGGCACCCGGGACCCAGCCGTGCTCGCCCTCGTCGAAGCCCAGGTGCCGTGCGTCGCTCTCGACCTGCGGGTCGACGGCCCGACGTCGACCTACATCACCTCGGACAATGCCGGCGGCGCGGCGCTCGCCGTGCGCCACCTCGTCGAACGCGGCCACCGGCGCATCGCCACCATCACCGGCCCGCTGCGAACCTGGCCGGGAACCGAACGGCTCGTCGGCTTCCGGGCCGCTCTGGCCGGGGCCGGCCTGCCGCTCGCCGACAGCCACGTCATCGAGGGAGACTTCTATCTCGACGGCGGTCACGCCGCGATGAACCGGCTGCTCGCCCTCGACGACCGCCCTACCGCAGTGTTCGTCGCCGGTGACGAGATGGCTGTCGGCGCGATGCGCGCGGCCCAGGCGGCCGGCCTACGGATCCCCGACGACATTGCGATTATCGGCTTCGACGACATCGAAGTGGCCGCGCTGATCCCGCCCGGGCTCAGCACCGTCGCCCAAAACAAGCCCGGCTTCGGCACGGCCGCCGCCGAGGCGCTGGTCGCCATGCTGCACGGCGGCGACGACCCGCCCAAGCCGACCGTGTTGCCGACGACGCTGGTCGTCCGCGGCTCCACCTGACCCGAACCGCGCGACGTCGGCGCCGTCCCGCTCTGGATCGTGCTGCTGCTCGCGGTTGCTGTTGCCGGAGCCGCTGGCACCGCCCCCGCAACCGGGCCTGCCTCGAGCGTCACACCCGTGCCTGGACGAGGTCGCGGCCGGCGGTGGCTCGAATGATCCGGGGCCAGGTCCATGCGGCGCGCAGGATGAAGGCCAGAGGAGCGGGTCCCACAGTTCGAAGTCTTGATGGCGGCCATCGGGCGATGGAGCGACTGGGTCTCGTCGCCCGCCCGAAGTGGTCACCGAGGCCGGGCAGAACGGAAGGCTTTGGCCTGCGGTGATGTGGGCGATGAATCCGGTGTGACCTCCCAGAGAACTCCGGAGTGGTCACGCGCATCGCTCCCCGCTTGACTGGTGTCGGCTGTTGTCTCGAAGCTCGCTGACGTCAGCCAACAGGGCTTCGTCGCGTCACCGCATGGCACGGATGCCATCGCGGTGACGTCGGCATGCATCCCGGGGGCTGAGACTCGAATCCCACCCGAAGCCTGCTGACCAGGGCATCGTGCTCGGTGACCTCTTCGGCGAGCCCGAAGGTTCATGCAGCCGGGTTTCCTGACCGACGCGACGTTGTCCGGGCGGGGAGGTCAGCTAGACCCCGGAACGACCGCGACGCCCGAGGGCGTGGTCACCGATCGACCTGCGGTCGTCACATCCGACTGAAGCTGTCGATGCCTCCGTCCGCAGCCGCAGGAGGGCCGGGGCGTTACGCCATCTCGGCATCCCCACGGACCCGCGGGGGCGGGCGACCGTGCGGCGCTCCGGCCTCGCTGCCGGGCCGGCCGTCGAAGGCGAGCGGACGGGCGCGGGCAGCCGTTCGATTTGGCGGTACCGCATCCCGCCATCAATCGATACTCTTCTATAAGAGCTCGTGCGAGGGAGCCCGTCGGAACGGCATCCGCCGTTCCTCGGAAAGGAGTGCGGATGAGACACATGTTGCGGCGCGGTGCGCGATACGCGGCGGTAGTGCTCGGCGTGTGGGCGCTCGGGGTGAGCATGCTGCCCGCGTCCGCCTCCGGGGCGAATCCGACCCGGCCGGTGGCTCCGGCGTCGGTCCGGGCGCCGGAGGCTGCACAGTTCTCCGCCGAAGGCGTCACCACGGTGGGTGAGCTGCGCACACTCGACACCACCCGCACCGCCGACCGGCCGGGTGCGCGTCAGCTCATCCGGCATCCCGGCGCCACGTACGTCAAGGTCCACTTCAGTGCACTGCGGCTGAACGAGGGGGACTACGTCACGGTGTCCAGCCCGGATGGCCGGGAGACCTACCGGTACGACCGGAGCCTCGACCGGACGACCGGCTCGGACTACACCACCGACGGCGGGCCGGGCTTCTGGGCGATGTCCGTGACGGGGGATACCGCCGTGGTGACGCTGCACAGCGCGCGGCCCGCTCGCGCGGTCGTCGACATCGACCGGTTCTGGCGAGGGTACGACCAGGCCGAGATCGCCCAGCACAACTTCTCGACCACGTCCGTCTGTAGCACCGACGCCCGCCGGGACGTGGTCTGCTACCAGAGCACACACCCCACCGAGTACGCCCGGGGCCGGGCGGTGGCACGGTTGCTCATCGGTGGCGGCGGACTGTGCACCACCTGGCGGGTCGGGAACACCAACCGGATGCTGACCAACAAGCACTGCTTCTCGACCCAGTCCGCGGTCAGCGCCAGCGAGGCGCAGTTCAACTACCAGTGCGCCACCTGCGGTGGCAGCAACCCCGGCCCGGGCACGAAGGTGAGCGGTGCGACCCTCTACCGGGTGAGCAGCGGTGGCTCGGGTGAACTGGACTACGCGCTCTACTCGGTGAACAATTTCGCCGCGATCCAGGGGTTCGGCACGCTCTACCTGAGGACGACCGCGACCAGCACCGGCACCCGGATGTACGTGCCCGGGCACGGTGATGGCAGCCCGAAGCGACTGTCGATCTACGAGGACACGCAGAACGGTGGTGTCTGCACGGTGCGCAACGCGAACTACAACACCTGGAACATCAGTTACAGCTGCGACACCTCGGGCGGCAACTCGGGTTCCCCGGTACTCGACGCCAATCACCGCGTCATCGCCCTGCACCACCTCGGTGGGTGCCCGTCCAACCAGGGGGCGAAGGCACACCTGATCTACAACGAGATCGCCGGGCTGATCGACAACGGCTGACGGGCGCTTGCCGGTGGCTCGCCGACCGCACCCGGCGGCCGGGCCACCGGCGCGTCGCGGTCGCACGCGCCGGCCGACGGTCGGTCCGTTGCCCCCACCCGCACTCGATCCGAGTCGTTGGTTGACACGACGAGCGTCGATTGGTCAGTCTGGGAGAGCGCCCTTGCGCGCCGGGAGGTCAGCCGCCTCTCGATTCTAGCGGGAACCGGTCGATGCCATGAGACGGCAGCGGATGCTCGGCAAGCTCCTCGTCGCCGTTCTGCTCGCCGCGGCCGGCTTGTGGCAGGTGGGGTTCGTCTACTCGCCGGCCGAAGCCGCGCAGAGCATCCGTGCGGCGGATCCCAGTGTCATCCGGGTCGGCGGCACCTACATCTCCACCCAGTCGGTCGGTGACGGCATCGCCGTTCGTCAAGCCTCGTCACCCGACCAGTTGAGCGGGGCGGTTCAGCGCCAGGTGTGGACGGACACCCGGGGCCGCGGCGGCGTCTGGGCACCGGAGATCGTCCTTGACGGTGGACGCTACTACATCTACTTCGCGCTGGGCGCGGGCAGCAGTCGCCGCACGTTCGTGATCAGCTCGACGTCGCCGGACGGTGGGTACACCGCCGAGCAGAAACTGGCCCTGCCGGACGACAAGTGGGCGATCGACGGGTCGTTGTTCACGTTCAACGGACAGCGCTGGTTCGTCTGGTCCGGATGGGCCGGTGACACCAACGTCGAGCAGAACATCTACCTCGCCAGGATGAGCAGCCCGACCACGCCGGTCGGGGCGCGCTACGTCATCTCCCAACCCCGGGAGCCGTGGGAGCGGGTGGTCGGCAACCCGTTCATCAACGAGGGGCCGGAGCCGATTCGAGACCCGAATGGCCAGTTGCACATCGTCTACTCCGCCAACGGCAGCTGGAGCGACCAGTACTGTCTCGCGGACCTGCGACTGCGGGCCGGAGGCGACCCGACGTACGTGTGGGACTGGTACAAGTCCAACGGCTGCCTGTTCGGCTCGAACCGGTCCACCATGATGTCCGGCTGGGATCCGACCCTCTACGTCAACGGCCCCGGGCATCACACCTTCGTGCTGCTGCATGGCGACATCGCCACGAGCCCACCGGCCGGGCCGCGATTCCCGCTGATGTTCCACGCGGTGCCGAAGGGAACGCCCTACACCTGGAGCAACCGGTTCTGGTACACCGGCACTTTCTGCTGGTGGGGCAACACCACCTACCGGCGGGCTAACGTCCCCGGCCCGAACACCGACACCGGCTGGAGCCTGAAGTTCTTCGAGTAGCGGTCGGTAGGGGGACCACACGGGCGGCGGACAGCGCGGACGCCACTCGTGCCCGCGTGTCGGCATCCGGGCCCGCCCGGTGGCGTGCAACAGGAGCGTGCCGGGGCGGGAGGGAACGGGCCCCGGCCTGCCGGAAGGCCGCCGCCACGTGGCCAAGCTCCACCTCGCCCAGCGGCGAGTCGGTTTCGGCTGCGGTGAGGATATCGAGGGCACGTGTGCCGGCTCGTGGTGAGCCATCGTCCCTCTTCGAGGGCGGGCGCCGGTGCCGGGGTCCACGGCTTGCTGAACTGGCGTCGCGCGTGTGTCCGGTCCACCCCGCGCAGGGTCAGCCGGCGACCTGGTCGAGCAGTTGCAGCAGGTCGTGCGCGGCCAGTTCGACGTCTTTGTGCCGCCACTCCGAGGCGCGGTAGACGCACGCGACCAGACCGGACCGGTGGACGCGGCGGAAGTCGCCATAGGCGAAGGCGTACCGGGCCTTCGTCTCCTCGTTCGCACCCTCGGTACGGCCAAGGAACCATTCGCCATACTCGCGCCACGAGTGCTTGTCGAGGTAGCCGTTCTCGTCGGTGGCCCGGGGCTGGACAACGCCCCAGTCACTGTCGAGCACGTACTGGCGCGCTTCGATGAGCCGCCGGGCGCGGACGACAGCCGCCTGATCCACCGAGTACGAGGCCATGCCCGGCAGTATTCCCCGGCGAACGATCCGCCATGCCTACCGAGGTGGCCTCCAGGGTTCGGTCCGGCCATCCTGACTGGCGGAGTAGCGGGTCCGCCTCGGCGGGCTCGTCGGTCCGCCGGGGCCGTCGGTCACCGTGGGCGCAGCGCGGAACCGGCTCGCCAGCACCCGCGACGAGGGTGATCGGCGCACCGTTCGACACCGGTCACTGCCGGCGACGGCCGCACCTGAGCTGGCACGTCCCGGAGCGACACGGCGTGCCGCCGTCGGCCCACCTCGGACCGTCCCGGGCGGGACGCCGTGTCAGGCCTCGGATCAGCCGGAGCGCCACTTCTGGTTGGCGGTGCCGGCGCACTCCCAGAGTTGCAACCGCGCACCGTCGTTGCCGTTCCAGTCCTTGATGTCGACGCACTTGTTGGCCTGCGGGTTGACCAGGTCGCCGGCGGCGGACAGCACGAACTGCTGGGCCGGGTTGCCGCTGCAGGTGGCGATCTGGATGACCGCGCCGTTGTCCCGGGAGCCCCAGGCGACATCCATGCACATGTTGTTCTGCGTGCGCAGGCTGCCGCCGGTGAACGTCCACGCCTGCGCGGCCGTGCCGTTGCAGTTCCACGCCTGCAGCGGGACTCCGTCGGAGAAGTTCGAGTTCGGCACATCGACGCACTTGTTGTTCCAGTTGCTGATGATCCGGGTGCCGGAGCCGCCCCCGCCGGTGGTGACCAGACTGAGTCCGAAGACACCGAGGATCTCGTTGACCGGCTGGAACCACATGGTGCCGCCGGTGGTGCAGTTGCCGGATCCGCCGGAGGTGACTCCCTGGGCCTGATCGCCGGAGAGCCAGGCGCCGCCGGAGTCGCCGCCCTCGGCGCAGGCGTTGCTGCGGCTGAGCCCGTAAACCGCGCCCTGCGCGTAGTTGACCGTCTCCTCCCGGCCCAGCAGTACGCCGCACCGCCAGCCGGTCGTGCGTCCCGACCGGCACACGGAACTGCCGATCACCGCGTCCCGGGACCCGGCGACGGGAGCGTTGCCGCCGGCGTAGTTGTTCACCCAGGGCCGCGGCGTCCAGTCGGCGTTGGTGCGGACCCAGGCGTAGTCGTTGCCCGGGAACGACGAGCCGGCGAAGGTGCCCTGGGCTGCGTTATTGAAGCCGCGGGTGGGGCTGCCGGCGGCTCCGCAGTGCCCTGCGGTGACGAACCCGCCGACCACGGCGAAGCCGACGGAGCAGAGTACGTTGCCGTTGATGACGAACTGGTCGCCGCCGCGGATGTCGTACATCGGGCGCGGCGCGTCGGGCGCAGGCGCGTAGCGAACGAGCGCGTCGGCGAGGCCGGCGCCGCGCACGAACGCTCGGCCGGTGCGTTCCTGTCCCGGTGCCACCCGCACCACCACCTGGTTGGCGGCGACGTCCACGTACCAGCCGCGGACGGCGGCCCCGGGCGGTTGACCGGCGGCGCTCCGGTCCAGGGCGGTACGCGCCGATGTCAGGCTCGTGAGCGTCCGAGGGACGAGCCTGGGCCGGGCTCCCTCGGCCCGCACCGCGTCGGCCGCGGAGGCGTCGGTGACGGCGACCGTGAGCGGGCCGTCCGTCTCCAGCCACGAGCCGGCGTACCCGGTGCCGAGGCGCCCGCGCAGCCGTCGGTCGACCACCGCCGCGGCGGCCTCGGCCGCGAGGCGGGCGGTGAGTTGATCGTCGGTCAGGTGCAGGTCGCGGCGCATCGCGGCGGCCATGCCGAGCGGCAGGCCCGCCACGGCCGGCCGTGCTTCGGACTGGTGGGCGATGTGAGCCGCCGCGGGGACGGCCGGGACAGACAGGCCGAGCATCGCAGCGGTGAGCAGCGCAGTTGTCTTGATCATCGAACTCCTTCCGGTTGTTCGTGACGCACCGGAGGCGGCGCGGGAGAGCGCTCTCAGCCTGAAACCGTAAACAATCCTTGTCAATAGATTGGACTCGATTTATTCCCCAGTTGAGCGGCCGTCGCGCCCGTCTCGGCGGATCGACGGGACGAGCGCCGGTCACCACCCGGACGTCAGCGGGAGCTCCACGTCTGGTCGGACTGGCGGTTGCCGGAGTCCCATATGGTCGACCGGGGTGCCGTCCACCGTGACGCACTGGTGCGGGCCGTCCTGGTCGTGTTTCCTAGGCGACATTGCGTCGTGGCGCCTGTGCGGGCACCGCTCGGAGCGGTGGTCATCTGCACCTAGACTGCGCCGATGGATGCTGAATTCGCGGCCAACGCCGCGGCCACCGCCGCGATTTTCGGGGTCTTCGGGATCGTCTGGTTCGGCTGGGCGCAGGAGGCACCGCCCAAGGCGTGGCGTCCGTGGCTCGGCATCGGTTCGGTGTTGTCTCTGGTCGCAGCGATCATCGGCGGCATCGTCACCGCACGCACCTGGGACAAGGGCAGTTCCGTGGACGAGAGGACGGGGCCGGTCTTCGGGGTGATCGTCCTGATCGAGGTGGTCCTCTGTGCCGTCGGCGCGATCTGGCTCCGGCGCGCCGGCCGCACCTCCCTGGTTCCGGTTTGGATCGCCCTGATCGTCGGCCTGCACTTCTTCCCCCTAGCGCCGCTTCTGGGGTATCCGGCCCTCGCGATCTGGGCCGCGCTCGTCGCCCTGGTCGCGCTCGTCAGCGTCCCTGTCGCCCGACGGTGCGACTTCACCCCCAGCGCCGTCGTCGGTGCCGGCACGGGTGTGGCCCTCCTGGCCGGAGCGGCGACCGCACTGGTGCACGCGCTCACCTAGGTGTATTGCCGGAGTCGCTGGTGCCGCACAGCGCTGGGACGTGTCTGACCGACGGCGACACGGTGGGCGGTGCGCGACGCCGAGCTCCGCACCGATGCGCCGGACGGATCGGCCGTCACGGCCGCAGGGACGGGCGCGCCGGCCGGCAACGGTGAGCCCGGGACGACTTGCGGCGGGTGCGGCCACGCCCGCACCGTCACGCCGGCTGGGCGGGTCACGCTTCGGCCAGCGGTTTGTGCCCGCAGGCCAGCTCCCAGCCGCCGGGCAGCACGGCCACCCGGTCGAAGCCGACCTCCTTGAGCAGACTGGTGTAGAACTCCACCTCCCGCAGCCGACTGACGCAACTGTCGACCCCGATGAGGAAGTAGCTCCAGAAGAACTGCATCGCCAGGCGGTCTGGGGTGCGGAACTCCTCGCAGATCACCAGCAGCCCGCCCGGTTCGAGGGCCGCGTACGCCTTCTCGACCAGCCGGCGGGCGACGTCGTTCGGCCAGTCGTGCAGCACCCGGACGAATGCCATGGCGTCGTAGCCCGAGGGCAGCGGCTCGGCGAAGAAGTCGCCGCCGACGAAACCCAGCCTGTCGACATGCCCGGTGCGGGTCCGGGTCGCCTCCACCAGCGGAGCCACGGCCGGCAGGTTGTACACGTCGACCCGTAGCCCAGGCGCGTCGTCGAGGATGTGCGCGGCGAGCGTGCCGTCACCCCCGCCGATGTCCAGCAGACGGCGCCGGTCCGACCACAGCCGGCTGGCGTTGCGATGCATCGTCTCGATCACCGGACCGAGACCGACGGCCATGCTGCGCTCGAAGTCGGCGGTCTGTTCGTCGGTCTTCGGGGGCCAGGCGAAGTCGTCGTCGCTCATGCTCACCTCGCCGCGCAGGCTCTCGGCCAGCCGGCCGTGCAGCAACCGCCAGGGGTAACGGTCCCGGTCACGTTCGACAGCACCGGGGCCGACGACCGCCATGACGGCATCCCGGAGGCCGGGTACCGCACGGTACGTTGCCATCGCGATGTCGTCACCTGGCTCGCTGCGCTCAACGACACCGAGGCTTTCCAAGCAGTCGAGGAACTTGTAGAGCCGCAGGGGCCGCACGTCGAAGCGGGCGGCCAGCTCACCGAGGCTCGCCGGCCCGGGCTCCAAGGCGTCGAGCAGACCCGTGCCGAGCGCGGTCTCCAGCACGTCCATGGCCTTCGGCCCGTTGGCGAGCAGACTCATCAGCGCGCGTGGGGACAGCGTGACCTTCACCGTTTCAGCTCCTCTTCCAGGGCGTCCATGAACGTGTCGATCTCGTCGAGGGTGTTGTAGACGTGCGGGCCGACCCGCAGGTAGCCCCGCCAGCTGCAGACCATGTCGCGAGCGACCAACCGCCGCTTGACCGCCTCGCCGTCGGCGACGTCCAGGCACACGACGCCACCGCGCCGGTGCGGCTCGGTCGGGCTGACCACGTCGATGCCAGCCACCGCGGCCCGCTCCAGGATCCGTTGGGTGCAGGCGAGCGAGTGCCGTCGAATCGGGCCGGCACCTACCCCGGCCAGCAGATCCAGGCCGACCTGGGAGATCAACGAGGTCAGGGGGAACGGCGTCCCGCCGGCGAACCGTCGGGCCCCACCGGCCCAGCCTGTCGACGGCTGGAATGTGAAGGCCCGGTCACCGGCCTGCCAGCCGGTCGCCGCTGGCTCCAGCTGCGGCACCAGACCCGGGCGCACGTAGAGGAAGGCAGTGCCGACTCCGCAGAGCCACTTGTGCGCGCCGCCGAGAACCACGTCGACGCCGAGCGCCGTCACGTCCATGGGCATGACCCCTACGCTCTGGAAGGCATCAACGACCACCAGCGCGCCGACGTCGTGGGCGCGCCGCACCAGCCGGGGCAGGTCGACGGTGGCCCCCGAGGAGAAGCTGGCGTGCGGGATGCACACCAGCAGCGTGCGTTCGTCGATCCGTGCCTCGACGGCGTCCTCGTCGAACCGCGGGCTGCCCGAGCCGACCACGTCGAGCCGGGCGCCGTACCGACGGAACGCGTTCCAGATGAACGGCACCGTCGGATACTCCAGATCGGTGGTGACGATCCGGTTCCGCGGCGGACGATAGTCGAAACAGGACGCTACCCGGGCGAGCAGCGTGCTCAGGTTCGCGTCGGTGACCACGCTGCCCGGCGGTGCGCCGATGAACGCGGCGACGGAGCTGGCGTACCGGTCGAGGCCGGCGTGCCAGTCCTGCCAGACCTCGTCCCGCCAGTTCCGCAGCGTCCGCCAGTAGCCGGTGAGCACCTGTTCCGCGCCTCGCGGCACCGCGCCCGTCGAGTTGTTGTTCAGGTAGACGCCGGTGCTCAGCAGGGGGAACTCGGCGCGCAGTGCGGCGTGCGCGCTGGCGTCGAGGCACTCGGGCGTATCGAGGTCGGAGTTCCGGTGCGGTGGGCTCACTCAGGGCTGCCTCTGGTCGGCTCGATGGGGGACGGGTCGGGGCTCGCAGGCGACGGAGGTGAAGACCGGGATGGATCGGGCGGCGGCCAGATAGGGCGTGCCCTCCGTGTAGCCGGTGCCGGCCCGCGGGCCGAGCATCCGGGTCGCGAGCCGGTGGTGCGTGCGCCGCCACTGGAATACCGCGGCGGCGAACGACCGCATCTCCTCCTCGACCCGCCCGCCTTCGGGCGCGGCGAGCAGGCCGTCACGCACCGCCGCCCGGAACGCGTCGTCGATCGACGGCTGGCCGGCGTGCACCAGCTCGCGTACCTCCGGGACCTGGTGGTACGCGGCCGAGTCCAATCGCGACCCCTCGGGTGTGCGGCACAGCGACTCCATGAGCTTGTAGGAGCGGGACTGGATGGCGCTGGCCCCCGCGGTGTACTCCCGGAACGTCCGGAACGCCTCCGGCTGCATCGTCGCCAGCAGCGCGAACAGCGGCCCGGCGGCGGTGAGCTGCTGTCGGGCGTACGCCAGCCGTTCGGTCGCCCGCCCCGCCTGGCCGGCGGTCAGGGCGGCGATGGTGGCGCGCAACTCCTCGGCGACCCCCGCGAAGAGGCATTCGTACGACTGGAGCACCCGGATGAACAGGTACTCGTCGTGCGACACATGGACCGGCAGCATGGTCAGCCGCAGGACCAACTCGCCGGCGGGATCGGCGTCGGCGGCGACGGCCCGCAGCTCGTCCGGGGTCGCCACAGCTTCCCGGCCGGGGACCATCCCGGCGATGCCCAGCCGGGCGAGAGCGGGTGACACGGCCCGCACGCCGAGCCGGTAGCGCTTGGACACCACGTCCCGGCTCGGGCGCCGCTCGGGCAGCAGGTCGGTGGCACCGGAGGCGGCGGTCAACTCGAAGGCCAGCACGTCGGCGACCAGGCGAACGAGGAGCCGGTCCCGGTCCCGTCGCGCACCGAACGGGCCGGCGACGTCGCCCCCGCCGGGCAGCCGGAGCAGCCGCAGCGCAAGATAGCTGCGGTAGTCGTACCGGCCGTCCCACTTATCGAGCGCGACGTCGAGGAAGTCACCCAGCAGCCGGGCCTGCGGCTCCCGCGCGGTCGCCGGCACCGTCAGCTGCGTACGGGCCTGGTCGAGCAGAGCCAGCACTTCCTTTTCGACGAAGTGTTTACCGACCCGGTGAAACTCCGCCAGCACGGCGGAGTACGGAAAACGGCAGGTCTGACCGCCGCCGGACAGCCAACTCGTCAGTTCGCGCACGAAACCGCACCTCGACATTTCGGTCGCTACGCAGGTGGGTGAGGAAAAATTGACAATTACTGGTGAACGAGGATTGTCAACGTTGGTCGGCCTGTGATTCGTTAGCGGATCCGTCGGAGGGCTTCAGGCGGGCCCGCCACAGTGCAGGGAAGAACCGGTGCCCGACGAACTTGGCGAGCATCGTCGCCTCGGCGCCGCCGGGATCGTGGCCCCCGACGCGCAGAGCGACCCGGTAGTGCCGCATACGCCACAGCGACACCCGCTCGTCCCACTCGATGAGCGCCTCGGCGAGCCGCTGGACGGGGTCGGCGGGATCCGGCCGACCCAGTGCGGCCGGTTCAATTCCTCGGACTTCGAGGTGCTCGGCGAACGCCCGGCCGAGCTGCCGGCTCATAGCGTGGACCTGCCGCCATCCGGGTGACTCGGCCCCGGATCCCTTACCCAGCGCCGGTTGCATGGCCTGGAAGTCGGCCGGGGACAGGTGCCGGAACATCTCCAGCTGGTCGGTGACCAGTCGGATCCCCAACGTCGCCCGGGTTAGCAGCGACTCGGTCACCGCCAGCTCGCCGACGCGCAGCCGGGTGACCGCCTCGGCCAACTCGGCGGCGATGAGCTTCAGCCACAACTCGGTGGACTGGTGCACCACCTGGAAGAGCAACTCGTCGCGGTGCATCATCTCGTCCGGCCGTCGTTGCAGGGCGAGCAGCGTGTTCAGTCGCATGTAGCGCGCATAGTCCGTGGCGCCGTCGCCGGGCAGCACAGGTGAGTGGTCCTGCTTCACGGAATCGGTTCCCTTCGGTCGACGTCGCTGCATCGGAAACCGATGGTGCGACCATGCGTGCAGCGGACATTATGCAACGGCAAACGACAATGTGCTATATCTCAACCCGATCGATCTGAGAGCGTAAAACCTCCTTTCCGCCCTTGAAAACGGTCAGGCTGGGCAGGGCGAGATTTGGCCGTACGTGTGCGGTGGGTCGGCAGGCCGTCCACCGATGCAGCCGGGGAAAGGCTGCGATGTGGCCGGCCCGGGCGCGGGCGGGGTGGCGGCGCCCCTGCTGATCAGCCGCGAGGTGGACCTGCTCTGGCTGGGCCAGGTGCTCACCGGGCCTTCGGGCGCTGGTGCTCGTCGAGGTTAGGGCCGGCGCGGCAGGAGCCGGATTCGCGGTGCCACCTATGAGCCATTTTCATCGTGACGGCGCAGGTCACGGGCGGTGTGGGAGGCCGGTGTCCAGGTAGGACGAGGCTCCCGGTAAGACAGCAATCGACCAAGATCAGATGCCCCAACCGGGAGCCTCGCTGTGCTGTCTTACCCTGCCGCGATTCCGTTGTCCACCCGCAGCCTGAACCACCTCGCCGCCCTCATCCGAACCCGCCGCCAGCAGCAACGGTCTCGGTGGCGACGCCTCGACCCCGGCCGGCAAGCCCTGCTCGCCCTGGCCCACCTGCGCAACGGCGACACCTACACCCGCCTGGCCGCCGGATTCGACATCGGCGTCACGACCGCCTGGCGTTATGTCCGCGAGGCCATCGACCTGCTCGCCGCGACCGCCGACGACCTGGCCACGGCCATGACCAGGATCCGTCTGCTCGCCTACGCAATCCTCGACGGCACCCTGATCCCGATCGACCGGGTCGCCAACCAGAAGCCGTACTACTCCGGAAAACACAAGCGTCACGGCGTGAACGTGCAGGTCATCGCCGACGCGGCCGGGCGTCTCGTCTGGGCCTCGGCCGCGCTGCCCGCCTCGACGCACGACCTGACCGCCGCCCGCACCCACGGCATCATCGACGCCCTGGCCAGCACCGACGTGATGACCTTCGCGGACAAGGGCTATCAAGGCGCCCCCGGCAGCGTGCGCACCCCGTTCAAGCGGCGCCGCTTCCGGCCGAAGCTGTCACGCCGGCAGAAGGCCGTCAACCGAGCGCACGCGAAGATCCGCGCCCGCGGCGAACGCGCGATCGCCACCCTCAAGACCTGGAAAATCCTGGTCAAGCAGCGCTGCTGCCCACGCCGAGCGACCGCGATCGTGCAGGCCATCCTCGTCCTGCACCGCGTCGAAGCCGACCGCCACGCAGGATGAAAATGGCTCAATCTGCTCGACCTGGCTGTCTACAAGATCAGCGTGTCCCGGGTGCTTGGTGACTACGGCACCGCTGTCGACTACGCTCGGCAGGTCGACCCGGCCCGGATCGTCATGCCGGAGCGCCGAGCTCGCTACTGGGAAGACACAGCGCTGGCACTACACGGCCGCGGGCGCCCACAGGCGACATTCCAGGCGCTGCTTGCTGCCGAGCGAGACACCCCGCAGGAGGTTCGCTACCGGCCATGGGCGCAGCAACTCACAACCGAACTACTCAACCGCGACAGCCGCAACCTGCTAGGTGTACGTGAGTTCGCCAGCCGAATCGGGTTGATCTAGCCCTCTGCTTCCTATCGCGGCTGCTACTCCTGAGTTTCCCCTGCTTTGTTGGAGCGGTGGTTACCTGCTGCCGGCTGGTGCAGGGGTGGTGATAGGTGGTTCGGCTGGTTCGGTCTGGTGGTTGTGCCAGGCGGCCTCGTACTCGTTCGGGCTGAGGTAGCCCAGTTCCTTCTGGATGCGGCGGGTGTTGTACCAACCGTCGATGTAGGCGAAGATCGCGTTCTCGGCCTCGTCGCGGGTCCGCCACGAGGTGCGGTAGACGAGTTCGATCTTCAACGTTGACCAGAAGTTCTCCATGAGCGCGTTGTCGGAGCTGTCGCCGACGGAACCCATCGAGGGCAGGATCCCGTTGTCCTGCAAGCGTTCCGCGAAGCGGAAAGACGTGTAGTTCGATCCCCTGTCCGAGTGGTGGATCAATTGGCCGTCGCGGACGTCGCGCGACCAGATGCCGTATTCGAGGGCGGTGAGGATCAAGTCGGTGTCGCAGCGGTCAGACGTCTTCCAGCCGACGATCCGGCGGGAGAACGCATCGCGGACTGCGGCGAGCCAGAACGCGCCCTCGCCGCAGGGATGCGAGTGGCGTCGGCGACCCACAGGCGGTTCGGGCCGGTCGCGGTGAACTGTCGGTTGACCAGATCCGGTGCCGGCGTGTGCCGGGGATCCTGTCGGGTGGAGCCGCCGCGCCAGCCTCGACGCAGGAACGCCCCCTGCCAGCCCTGCTGCGCCATCAACCGCTCCACCCGCTTGCGGCCCACGCGGATGCCGTCACGGCGTAGCTGCCGGTGGACCCGGTCCGCGCCGTAGGTGCGCCCGGACGTCTCCCAGATCTCGTAGATGTTGGAGATCAGCCCCAGGTCGACCACGTCCCGATCACAGGGCTGCTCGGCCTGCTTGACCCACGCGTAGTAGGTCGAGGCGCCGATGTTCAGGACCCGTAGCAGGAGCGCGACCGCGAACTGGTCACGATGTTCACCGATGAACCTCATGACCGTCGCCGGGGCGGGTCGAGCTCCGCCGCGAAATACGCGCTCGCAGCCTTCCGGATCTCGTTCGCCCGCCGCAGCTCGCTAACTTCCCTGCGCAGCCGGCGGTTCTCCTCGACCATCTCGCTGCTCGACCGATCGTGACGCTCACCCTCATCCGCCTCGGCCTGCCGGATCCAGTTCCTGAGCGCCTCGTGATGCACACCAAGCTGCTCGGCCAGACGCCGGATCACCGGCTTCGGGTCCGACTCGCGGTACAGGCGCACAGCGCGCTGACGAAGCTCATCGGGGTACTTCTTCGGTGCTGCCACGGACGACTTCCTCCCCCACGGCCATCAGACCGTGGTCAAGAAGCTCCACGAAAGCGGGGGTGGCTCAGCGCTTGGGGCGGAGGATTTCTCAGGCCGTGCTGGAATCGGGAGGCAGGCTTGCGGTGCGGCCGTAGAAGCGGTGGATCTGCCCAACGACGCGCTCGAAGTCGTCCAGGCCGATGGGCTTGGTGACGTAGGCGCTAGCGTGCGCTGTGTAGCTGGCCAGCACGTCGGCGTCGACCACGGAAGTGGTGAACACGACGACCGGAATCGTCTTGAGCCACTGGTCGGCCTTGATCGCGGCGAGGACCTCCTGGCCGTTCATGCGGGGCATGTTCAGGTCGAGCAGGATCAACTCCGGGCGCGGAGCGTCGGCGTACTGGCCTTGACGGCGCACGAACGCCATGGCCTCTACCCCGTCGGGAACGTGGTGCAACTCAGCGGCCAGGGCGTGAGTGGCGAAGGTGTCCTCGATGAGAGCGACGTCGGCAGGATCGTCCTCGACCAGCAGCACCCGCAGCGGACCCAGTCGACCGCGGGCGGTTTCTCGGGCAACGTTCACAGCGGAAGAGTACTTCCCAGGCCTGACGCAGGTCACGAGGGCGATTCCGCAAGCGTTCGGATGATCACTTCCAGTCAGTTCGGAGCCCTATGCCCCAAGGTGTAGGGCTGGGCGAATGAGCGAGGGAAAGCTGGTGGACCTGCGCCCGGCGCGGTGGCCGTCCTCCTTCGAAGGGCTTCGGCGGGCCGTTGCGGGGTGTCAGCGCCGTCAGCGGGGCCGGTCAAAAGGATCGCCAGGTGCGGGAAAGTGAGATCAGGCGCTCCTCAGCCCGCGAGCGCTCCTCGGCTACGCCCAATAGCCGCGTCCGTGGGCGATCGGCGAAGTCGGCCGCCGACACGTCCTCGAGGCGGGTGGCGCCAATCAGGTCGGCCTCGGCGGTGGTGATGAGCCCGGCGGCGACCGTGCGGGCGAGCACGACGTCGGGGTGTCCGCCGTCCGACGGCGGCACCGGCGGCTCCACGGGCGTACGCGGCTCACCGGCGCGCAGCGGCGTCCGAGCGGCGGGTGAGCGTAGTCTGAGTAGCCGCCGCGCCACCTTGGGCCCCCGCGTGGTTGAGCGCAATGCGGTCATCACCTCGGCCTGCACGTCCCCGGAGAAGCCGCGCAGCCGGTAAGCCGCTGGTGCAGTCCCGGGCAGGAGCACCCCGACCGCTCCGACTACCCAGGCGGACCGCCACCTCGGGCACTGTCGGTGAGCTGCCGCCACCCGGTCACTCACGGTGTAGCCGCAGGAAAGATGCATCAGGATCGCGGTCAACTCTGACAGCGCGATCCGCCGACGCGGCGGACCACCGCCGAGCGCCGGCCCGTCGACCGGCAGCGGCTCCGGGACGGTGGTCAGCAGCCGTAACGAGTTCGCGGAGACGTCGAAGGGTCGCTCGCCGTAGACCAGATGCGGCGAGGCCAGACCGGAGGCGGGCAGCGTGAAACGCAGGTGTGGCTGACCCGCCGTGCCACAGTGCGCTTTCGGTACTGACGAGCAGGTGCAGGTTGGCGGTGTTCGGCCAATGACGGCGCCCGTAGTCGAGTCAGTCGAGCAGTGCGTGGTGGGTCAGCTCGTCGAACGGGCGGTCGTGACCGGCGATGGTGATGCGCCGGCCAGGCAGGTCGACGTCGTCGAGGTGCATCGCGCGGATCTGGCCGGGGCGCGCCGCGTGGACCGCGGCCAGTACGAGGAAGAGCCGGGCCTGCGGGGTTGTCGCGGCTGTAACGGCCTGGTTCAGCTCGTCGGGACGCAGGGGCTGCCAGATCGCGTCATCGACGCGTGGCCCTCTGACCCGGGCGGTCGGATTACGAAAGATCAGGTTGCTGTGCTTGGCCCAGCCGAAAAGCGACCGCAGGGCGTGGTCGCGGTCTGGCGTGGGTTGCCGTGCAGCCTGTCCAGATACGTGCTGACGTCGCGGCGGGTGACCTCCCGCAGGTGCTCGCGATGCCACGCCCAGTCGGTCAGCGCGGGCACGGTAGCGGCAACATAGCCGCGAACGGTCTCGACGCGCCGGGCGCGGACGTGTGGTCCGCCATCGCGCAGGACCGGGCCCACCGCAGCACATCGCGCCGAAAGGGCGGGGCGAGGGTGGGCGAGTTTGGCGTGCAGCCATGGTTCGAGGGCGGCCGGTCGGTCATCGTCAACGACGGCCAAGGTGGCGAGGATCTCGATGACGCAGTCGAGGTTGGTGCAGCGGCGCACGACGATGTCCGCGAAGCCGCTGACCCGGATCAGATCGCCTTCCTGGTAGTCGGCGAGCAGCATTACCAGTACCCGTTGCATTCCCCGGCGTGTGACCGGGGTCCAGCCACGGGCTTCCGCGTTGGTGTGGGCCAGGTGCAGTACCCAGGCCAGCCAGGGGTTGTCCGGCGCGGGGCCGTGCCGCAGATCGATTGCGGCGTAGCGGTAGCTGCGCACTTCGGCGTCGAGCAGCGGCGGCTGGATCCATCCAGTGACCGGCCGGGCGGCCGGCGGTGGTGGTGGTTTGAGAGGCCGGCCCTTGGCTCCGTAGGGTCGCGGCGCAGCCCGGGGCCTGGCCGTCCGCCGGTCCATGTCGGCGAAGAACAACTGGTGGTGCCGGAGGTCGCGCAGGTGCGACGAGCTGGGCGGGGTTGTTCGGCTCCTGACGGCTCGGGAGCGGATGGCCGTCGCCGGGCCGGCAAGGATGGTCAGGCTGTGACGGCGCCTTGTTGGCGGGAGCCCCTATCGGGACACGTCGCGCCGGTCCGGCGGCAGCAAGCCCCCCCCGGTTACCTTTTTGATCGTCCCCAGCCGGGGCCCCTCGGTCGCCCGGCCCGGTATGACTTCCTGCCCCTGTCGTACGGATGATCCGGGGGGTGTTGTCGCCGGGTCGGGTGGCGTCGGTGGACCGCTGATAGGGACACGGCCACCCGTGTGGGGGTAGGTCTCTTCGTAACGTGGCTGCCGGCAGTCCGACGCCTGGACCAGCGGCCGAGGCCACGGACGATGCGTGGAGGCGGGTCTGGTGAACGACGAATACGGCGTCTACCTCGGCTTGGACGTCGGTAAGGGTGACCACCACGCAGTCGGGCTGGCTCCGGACGGCAAGCGGCTGCATGACGCGGCGTTGCCGAACACCGAGGCTCGGCTGCGGCAGCTGTTCGACAAACTCGCCCGCCATGGCCGTGTCCTGGTGGTGGTCGACCAGCCGGCCTCGATCGGCGCCCTGCCGGTCGCGGTGGCTCGGGCGGCCGGGCATCAGGTGGCCTACCTGCCTGGCCTGGCGATGCGGCGGATCGCCGATCTGCACCCCGGCAGCGCGAAGACCGACGCCCGCGACGCCTACGTCATCGCTGACGCGGCCCGCACCCTGCCGCACACGCTGCGGCGGGTCGACACCGGCGACGAAACTCTGGCCGAACTGGAGATCCTGGTCGGCTTCGACGACGACCTCGCCGGCGAAGCCACCCGCGTGTCCAACCGCATCCGAGGACTGCTCACCCAGATCCACCCCGCCCTGGAACGAGTCCTCGGCCCCAAGGTCCACCACAAGGCGGTCCTGGAACTGCTGTCCCGCTGCGGCGGCCCGGTCGGCCTGCGCAAGGCCGGCCGCCGCAAACTGCTCTCGATCGCCGCCGTCCACGCACCTCGCATGGGTGACCGGCTCGTTGAGCAGATCATGGCCGCTCTCGACGAGCAGACCGTCACCGTCCCCGGCACCCAGGCCGCGGAGACGATCCTGCCCCGCCTGGCCGACAGCCTCCGCGACATCCTGCGGCAACGCGACCAGGCCGCCGCCCAGGTCGAAAGGATGCTTGATGCGCACCCTCTTGCCCCGGTCCTGACCTCGATGCCCGGCATCGGCGTCAGGACCGCCGCCCGGATCCTGCTCGAAGTCGGCGACGGCAGCAGCTTCGCCACCCCCGGCCACCTCGCCGCCTACGCAGGCCTGGCCCCCGTCACCCGACGATCCGGCAGCAGCATCCGTGGCGAACACCCACCCCGCGGCGGCAACAAGAACCTCAAACGCGCGCTCTTCCTCGCTGCGTTCGCAGCCCTGGCCGACCCCGTGAGCAGGGCCTACTACGACCGCAAACGCGCCGAAGGCAAACGCCACAACGCCGCCCTCATCTGCCTCGCCCGCCGTCGCTGCGACGTCCTATACGCCATGCTCCGCGACAAGATCCCCTACCAACCCCGCCCCACGACGCCGATCGCCGCTTGACGAACCCATAGGGACACCCCCCGGGACTCGAGCCGACAGATCAAACTCAAGGCACTGAAGGGCCGGCCGTAACGCGAGTCAGACCCGAGCACCGGGCAGCACCCGATCATCCTCACAGTCGAGTCGGCATGACACACGTTGGACAGGCGCGAGCGGGGAGCCGAGCAGGCAGAGCGGCCCACGGCCGCGGACGATCAGAAGACCACGAGCGTGGGCACGCCGTCGAGCCGGGTGAGGCCAACCGGCCCCGGCAGGCCGGCGCGACAACGGCGGGCCGTACCACGGGCGGTACCACCGGGCTGCCCGCGACCGGCCTGCTGCTGGTGGCGCCGGCGAACCCGTGGTGACCCCCGGCCGGACCTGCCCTGTCCGGCCGGGACGCGCCGGCCGTGCGGTGCGGTCACGACACCCAGACCGGTGGCGAACGCCGCCGGTTCGAGGGCAGCGCGTACCCGGAGCGCTCCAGTTCTCCTCGACTCCCCAGTCGGATAGGGTGCTCGTGCATCGATGATCGGGCTCACATCGGGGGGTTGTTGCCGTCTGGCGACGCCATCGTTCGCAGGCCAGAGCATGAGCATCGGCTCGACCAACCGCCCTCGCCCTCGCCCGGCCCGCAACGGTGCTGGCGCTCGTCGATCGCAGGGTGTCCCGGAAGGATGCCAGATGGGTACGGCGCGACCAGGGTACGCAGGTGGCCGGTCCGGGCCCCCGCAGCTGACGCCACCGACGGTTGCCCTTCACCGCCCCGGTTCGTCGTCGAAGCCCGTCGGACGGGAACGTGCCGGCCGCCGGAAGGGTCGTCCTATCGACGATGGACCGTGCTGACGGTGACCCGGTCGTCCGTAGCCTCGATGGTGCCGGTCCACTCACCGTCGTCCTTCTCGAACGTGATGATGGTGGTCCCGCCGGTCGTGCGGTCGCCCGTGACGTCGAAGAATCCCTGGGGCAGGGCGGTGCGGTAGAACGCGAGTACCCGCTGAGGGTCGGGCTCGACCAGGGTGAGCCGGGCGCCGGCGGCGGTGTCGGAGAGGTCGCGCACCTGGCTGCCCGGCGGGAACCGGAAGTTGAACGGCAGGTTCGTCACGCCCAGATCCCGGCCGGTCAGCGCCGGCTCCTCCGCCTGTGGCGGCGCGGTCGACTGCTCGGCCGGCCGGTTGCGGGCGAACGTGACTGTGGTGTCGCGCGAGGTGGCGATGACCTCGACGGTCCACCCGCGTCCGTCGAGGTGCAGAGTCTGACCGGTGTCGGTGCCCACCGGGTATCCGGCCGGCGGGCCCGCCTGGCGGTAGTGGGCGAGCACCTGCTCGGGCGGAGGAGCGGTGAGGATCACCGTGGCCGAGCCAGGGTCGCCGAACGCGGTGTCGACCTTGCTGCCGGCGGGGAACCCGAGCCCCGGTGCCACCCCGGCGACAGTCCGGCCGTCCACCTCGACCCGGTCGCCCTGGTCGCTGCCCGGCAGGCTCGCCGGGGCAGCCGTGCTCGTGGGGGTGGCGCTGTCCGGTCCGCTCACCGGCACGGCCGGGTTGCCGCAACCGGGCGCCGCGATCAGCAGCGCGATCCCGGCCAGCGCGGGTAGCTTCCGCTGGAGACATCTCATCTGCCTGTCCTTCCGGTCGTACCAGGATTCGGTGGAGCCGTCCCGATCATGCCTGGTGCGGTCGCACCCCCGCACGACGGACGAACTGCTGTCGGCAGTCCTGCCGACAGCGGTCCGGCCCGGTCCGGCATGCTGAGTGCCATGACTGCCACGGCCGCCGTCGCTCCGCCCGCTTCCCGCTCCGGTCCCGGCCCTTCCCCGGCGATTCCGCTGACCACCGGCCTGATCGGGCTGTTCGTCGTGGTGCGGATCTGCCAGGTCGCCGCCTGGCCGGTCGCGGTCCTCACCGGCGGCACGGCCGGACTGCGGTCGGTGCCGGCGGCGGTGACGGTGTACGCGGTCCAGACTCTCGCGGTGGTCGGCGTGCTGGTGTGGGTCCACGGACAGGGCGCGGTGGGCCGGGGGGTCGCCGGGCTGGACGCGACGGTGGCGCTGGTCGCCCTCGTGGCCGGCGGCCTGCTCACCCGGCCGGGCCACGGCACCGGGTTCAGCCATCCGGCCCTGCCGGCCGCGATCGGCGCGGGCCTGACCGTCGCGCTGGCACTGTCGCGTCGTCAGGCCCTCGCCTGGTACGCCGCGCTGGCGGTCGGCTACCTGCTCGGGGTGCACGCCACGGTCTCCCTGGGTCCGGCGGCGCTGTCCGGGGCGGCGGGGAACCTGCTGGCACTGGTGGGTGTGCCGGCGGCCGCCGGCCTGGTGGTCGGTGCCCTGCGGCAGGCCGCACTGCGCGCCGACCGGGCGACCGTACGGGCGGTGAAGGCGGAGGCGGCGTTGGCCGAGGCGGGGCAGCGGATCGCGGCGCACGCCGCCTACGCCTCGGAGGTGGCACAGCAGCACCGCATGTTGCACGACACCGTGCTGTCCACGCTGGACGCGGTCGCCCGTGGCGCGGTCGACACCGGTGATCCGGTGGTGCGGCGTCGACTCGCCGCTGACGCCGACCATCTGCGTGGCCTGATCGCGTCCGCCGGTTCCGCGGTCGGAATGCGGCTGGTCGGCGAGCTCACCACGGTCATCCGGGAGTTGGCGCCGACCGGCCTGCGGGTGCACCTGCGGGTCACCGACGTCCCGCCGGACGTGCCGCCGGCCGTGGTGCGAGCGCTCACCGGCGCGGTCCGGGAGGCGCTCAACAACGTGATCCGGCACAGCGGCACCTCGACCGCCTTGGTGACGGTGGCCGGCCCGGCGGCGGGGACGGACGACCCGGACCCGGCGAGGCTGCGGGTCACGGTGGCGGACCGCGGGCGCGGCTTCGACCCGGACCGGATCCGGCCAGGGCTAGGGTTGTCCCGGTCGGTGCGCGCGCGGATCGGTGAGGCCGGCGGCGAGGTGCTGGTGGACAGCGGAGCAGGTCAGGGCACCACCGTCGAGATGAGCTGGCCGCCCGGCGCGTGGACGTCGGCGGCTGGGTGAGAGGGCCGGATGATCACTGTCGCCGCGATCGACGACGACCGGATGCTGCTCGACGGGCTGCGTACCTGGCTGGCACCGGTCGAGGACGTTCGCCTGGTGCAGGTCGCCGCCACGGTCGACGGCTATCTCGGCGGACTCGGCGGTGCGGACGCGCCCCGGGTGGTCCTGCTCGATCTCAACCTGCGCGACGGATCCGACCCGGCGGACAACGTGGCGCGTGTCCGGGCCGGCGGCGGGCGGGTGCTGGTCGTCTCGGCGGTCCCCGACGCCGACGGCGTGCTGGCCACGATCGGTGCCGGGGCGGCCGGCTACCTCACCAAGAGCCATCCCCTGGACGTGCTGGTGGAGGCGATCCGCGAGGTGGCGTCCGGCGGGTCGGCGATCAGTCCGGAACTCGCGTTCGTACTCAGCCGCGACGCCCGCGCCGACCGGCCGCGGCTGTCCCCGCAGGAGCGCGCGGTGCTCACCGCGTACGCCTCCGGGGCCACCCTGGCGGCCGCCGCGCGCCGCGCGGGCGTGGCCTACGGGACCGCGCGCGAGTATCTGGAACGGGTCAAACGCAAGTATGCCGAGGTGGGCCGCCCGACCCGGACGAAGTTGGAGTTGGCCGACCGGGTGCGCGAGGACCGGCTCGACCTGGGTGGTCCCGGCCGCTGAGCCCGCACCTGGGCAGTATCCAGCCGGCGTCGCGTCAGCCGCGACCACGTACCAGGGGCGGGGATACCTCTCCACGATCTCGACCAGCAACCTCGTCGTGGACGGACGGACGCCGCGCATCGCGTACCCGGCGCGCAGCAGCATGCGCGCCTCGGTCAGCGCGGCTCCCGGGGCTCGCGACGGGCGTACTTGGCGCGGAACTTCTCGACCCGGCCCGCCGTGTCGAGAAGGCGTGTTGAGCGGTCGGTAGCCTCGGCGCGGTGGCGGAGGATGACTTCATGATCGGGCTGAGCCCCCTTGGACGCGCGGCGTGCGGTCCGCCGACCGGGCGTGGCAGGCCGTCGCCGGATTGGTGGCGGCCTGCCACGCGCCGCAGGTCCGGTGGGTCAGCCGGCGCGGCGCAGCCGGCCGAGCATGCCGGCGAGGTCCTGGACGAACAGTTCGTGGCGGAAGTAGTGGCCGCCCGGCACCTCGCGCCACTCGTGCGGGATGCCAGCCCGGCTGAGCGCTCCCCGGAACTCGCGCTGGCCCGCCAGTACCTGGCCCTCGTTGACCGAGTCGAACCAGTTGACCGGGTCGGGTGACGTGCCGGCCGCCAGGAAGATCCGCTTGTTGCGGTAGCTCTCGATGCGCTCCATCGGGTTGTCCGCGCTGACCCGTGCCTCGTCCCACAGGGGCGCGCCGTACACGGTGCCGCCGCCGAGGTCGAGCGCGGCCGAGGTGATGTTCGCCCAGTGCACGACCAGGCCGAAGTCGCGGCGCAGGCTGGCTGGCCCGGAGTGGGAGCTGACCGAGCAGAAGTGGCCGTAGTACTTCGCCGTGTACTTGAGGGCCCCGAAGCCGCCCATCGAGAAGCCGGCCACGGCGCGGCCGTTGTACTCGGGGAATGTGCGGAAGTTGGCCTCGATCCAGGGGAGCAACTGGGCGATGTGGAACGTCTCCCAGTTGCGCGGCCCGACATTGGTGCTGACCGGGTTGCTGTACCAGCCAGTGGAGGCGTCCGGCATGACGACGATGATCTCGCGGCCCGCGGTGAGGTTGATGATGTTGTCCTGGAGGTGGAACGTGCGGAAGTCCGCGTTGCCGCCGTGCAGCAGATACAACACCGGGTAACGCTTGCGGCTGGTGTGGTAGCCGTCGGGCAGCAGCACGTTCACCGCCGGATCCCACTCGATCGCGTCGGTGGCGAAACGGTAGTACTGCAACCGGCCGCCGTTCTCGTTGCGGTCGACGATGCGCAGGCCGTACCCGTTGACGGCTGCACTGGCCGCGGACGGCGCGGTGAAGGCGCCGGCGAGGGCGCCGGTCGCCGCGACCGCGGCGGCGCCGGTGAGCAGCCGCCGGCGGCTCACGGTGGGGGAGATGTTCCGGTCGTGCGGCATGGTTCCTCCTGGGGCTCAGAGTGTGGTTTCGCTGGTGAGGCCGAAGTAGTCGTGCCATTTGGTGCTGGGGGCGAATGTGGTGCCGGTGGAGAGTGCGACGTAGATGTCGTTGGTGGTGCCTTTGGTGAAGACGATGAGGTCGTCTTTGCCGTCGCCGTTGGCGTCGGCGAGGTAGGGGAATTCGCCGGTTAGGCAGAAGAAGTCGTGCCACTTGATCGTGGTTCCGGCGAAGGTGGTGCCGGTGGAGGTGGCGGCGTAGACGTCGGCGTCGGTGTTGCAGGTGAAGGTGACGATGTCGTCGCGGCCGTCGCCGTTGATGTCGCCCACCCGGGGCTGCTCGGCGCCGACGGCGAACAGGTCGTGCCATTTCTGCGGTGCCCCGAAGCCGTTGCCGGTGGACAGGGCGACGATGACGTCGGCGGCGGTGGCGGGGCCTTGGGTGAAGGTGATGATGTCGTCGCGGCCGTCGCCGTTGACGTCGCCGAGGGCGGGGAACTCCCCGGCGATGGAGAAGTAGTCGTGCCATTTCACGGCGGTGCCGGTGAAGGAGGTGCCGGTGGACAGGGCGACGTAGACGTCGGCGTTGGTGTCGTGGGTGAAGGTGATGATGTCGTCGCGGCCGTCGCCGTTGACGTCGCCGACGGCGGGGACTTCGGTGCCGGGGGCGAACCAGTCGTGCCATTTCGCGGATGCGGCGAAGGATGTGCCGGTGGACAGGGCGACGTGGACGTCGGCGGTGGTGCCGTGGGTGAACACGATCGCGTCGTCGCGTCCGTCGCCGTTGACGTCTCCGGTCAGGGGGGTCTCTCCGGACAGGGCGAACCAGTCGTGCCACTTCACCGACGTGCCCGCGAACGACGAACCCGTCGACGTGGCCACATACGCGTCGGCCAGCGCACCGTGGGTGAACGCGACCACGTCATCCCGGCCGTCACCGGTGAAATCCGTCGGCGAACCACCGAAATAGCGGGGCGCGGGCGGCGGCGGCGTGCCGCAGTTGTCGCTGACCAGGAACCGCTGGTTGTATTGGCCGGGATACGGCGCGAGCGAGACGCCGTTGATCGAGATGACCTGGCCGACACCGTTGTAGAGCTGCTCGTAGTGCACGTGTGCGCCGGAGGAGTTGCCGGTGCTGCCGGTGATCCCGATCTGCTGGCCCTGCTGCACGTAGGCGCCGTCGGGCACCGAGTAGGCGCTGAGGTGGAAATAGTAGGTGGTCCATCCGCCGCCGTGGTCGATGACGATGTAGTTGCCGGCGCCGCTGGGCTGCGAGTAGCGCCGGGCCACTCCGGCGGCGGACGCCATCTGGGGCGTACCGCCTGTGACACCGCCGTCGGCGCGGACGAAGTCCAGCGCCTGCCGCACCTCGGCGTTGTGGTGGCTGTACGTCCACCGCTGCCCGCAGGGGAACGGTGCCTTGAAGGTGGGCGCGGCGAGTGCCGGTGACGGGGTGACCGTCACCGCGGTGAGGATGGCCGCGGCCAGGGTGAGCAGCGCGACGAGGGCCCGCCGGACGGGACGCGTCGGGAATCTGGGCATGCGGTGACTCCTCGTCGGAAGAGGGATGCACTGTCGGAGCGGCGCGTGGGCGCGTCGGGCCAGGGGCCGGTGTCGCCGATGGGCGGGCCCTGACAGTTCGCGTCGGAGAGAGGGGCGGCTGGCGCCCCGATCGGCGGGACGGTGGCGCTGAGGAGAAGTGAAACCGCAGACTTCGGAGCCTGTCAATACCCGCCGGGGTGGTGAGTGTTGCCGGAAAACTTCCTTCAGCGTCGCTTCCGCCCGGCCTGGCTGCGCGGCGTGCGGGCCGACCCGCCGCGAAGATTCCTGCCCTGGAGGGAAAGCCGGGCGCAAAGTATTGACAACCGTGGAAGTCTCGAAGTTAACTCGCCAGCAATCGATTTCTCATGCTCCTACGGCCGCTCGGAAGGGACACCGATGAGGCTTCGCATCGGCCGTTGGGCCGGCGCCGCAGCAGCCGCGCTGCTGGCCGTTGCCGTGCCCGCGACCTCGTCCGCCGCCGCGCCGGCCGCCACGTCGGCGCCCGCTCCCGCTCCCGCTCTCGCCGTCGCCGACGACAAGGGCCCGATCGGCTGGGACGCCTACCGCCGGCTCGACCGCCTGCCGGAACTGGCCGCCGGCACCCGTACCCACCAGTTCTCCAGCTTCGGCCGCGACGGCTCCAACGACGACGGCTTCGTCGGCACCTGGTCGTGTCTGCGTCGGAGCGGGGGATGTGTGATCGCCGAGGCGCACGGTCCGGGCGAGGTGCAGTCGATCTGGTTCACCCGCGACGACGGCAACGTCCGCGCCACCGGCTGGATCCGCGTCGAACTCGACGGCGTCGTGGTCGTCCAGGCCGACCTCCAGGATCTGGTGGACGGGCAGCTCGGCAGCCCGTTCGTCGCGCCGCTCGTGAGCAACGCCGACCAGACGTCCGGCGGCGTCACCGTCAAGGTGCCCATGCCCTACCGGGAGTCCATGCGGATCACCACCCAGAACAACCCGCTGTTCCACCACGTCACCTACCGGACCTTCACCGACGCGGCAGGGGTGCCCCGGTTCGATCCGGCCGACCCGGCCACCGACGTGGTCACGCTGCTGCGCGCCGCCGGCACCCGCGACCCGAAGCCCGCACAGGCCGGCGCCTCCACCACGCGCGTCACCGTCACCGCCCCGGCGCAGGGGCAGGTGTCACTGGCCGCCCTGACCGGGCCACGCGCGATCACCGCGCTGCGGCTGCGCGTACCGGACGCCGCGGCCGGGGCGCCGACGCTCAACGGGCTGCGGCTGCGGATGACGTTCGACGGACGTACGACAGTGGACAGCCCGGTCGGCGAGTTCTTCGGCGCCGGGCTGGGCGAGCGCACCGTACGGTCGCTGATGTTCGCCATGGACTCCGCGCCGGGCGGCTGGTACAGCACATGGTGGCCGATGCCGTTCCGCACCGCCGCCGCCGTGACGCTCGTCAACACGACGGGCACCGCAGTCGGCGGCATCGAGGTCGAGGTGACGTCGGCGCCCGGCGCCGAGTGGACGTCCCGGCTCGCCGCCGACGGCAGCGCCGGTTACTTCACCACCCAGTCACGCCGCGCTGAGGCGGTCGGCGGCGCGGACTGGATCATCGCCGACCAGTCCGGCCGGGGCCGGTTCGTCGGCGTCTCGCAGACCATGCGGGGCCACATCATCGGCGGCAATACCCGCAACTACCTGGAGGGCGACGAGCGGGTGCACGTGGACGGCTCGCCCACGCCGCAGATCTACGGCACCGGCACCGAGGACTTCTACGAGTCGGGCTGGTACTTCAACCGCGGCGAGTACAGCGGTGTCTTCACCGGCAACACCGCGCACCTGGTCCGCGGCGGCGGATGCGCCGACGAGTGCGACGCCGCCTACCGGCTGATGATCGGCGACGCGGTGGCGTACGGCACCGCGCTGCGCTTCGGCATCGAGCACGGACCGGCCAACGACATGCCCGCCGAGTACGCCTCGACCGCGTTCCTCTACACCCAGCGCACCGTGACCACGCGCCGGACCGACACCGTCGTCACCGGCGACGCCGCCAGCCGCGCCGCGCACGCGTACACCGACTCCGCGGCGACCCAGACCGCGCTCACCGCCGCCTTCGAGGGCGACGACGACAACGTCCCGCAGACCGGCCAGGTCCGTGCCACCACCGCCACGGTCCGCTTCCGGCTGGCGATCGACCCGGCCAACCAGGGGGTACGGCTGCGCCGCCACGGTGACCAGGCCGGTGGCTACCAGCAGGCGGCCGTGTCGGTGGACGGCACACCGGCCGGGGTGTGGCTCCAGCCGCTGGGCAACGACAGGCAGCGCTGGCTGGCCGACGAGTTCGTACTGCCCGCGGCGCTGACGGCGGGCCGGTCGGCGGTGACCGTCCAGCTCACCCCGGCGAGCGGCGCGCCGGCCTGGACCGCCGCCCGATACCTGGCCGACAGCATGATCGCGCCGTTCACCGACACTGTCGCCCCGGCCCCGGTCGCCGGTCTCGCCCTGGCCGGCGGGCGCGTGCACGCGCTGGGCCTGACCTGGTCCCCCTCCGCCGACGACGTCGGCGTGGTCTCCTACCGCGTCTACGCGTCCCGGAACCCGGGGGTGGCGATCACCGCCGCCAACCTGGTCGGCACCACACGTGCCACCATGTTCCGGCACGGTCCGCTGCCGGCCGCGCAGACCCGCTACTACCGGGTCGTTGCCGTCGACGGGTCGGGCAACGCCGCCGCGCCCTCGGCCGAGGTGTCGGCCACCACCCGTACCCGCAACACCAGCGACGCCAACGGCGACCGCCGCGACGACGCCGTCGACTTCACCCGCGGCGCCACCGCCGACGTGTTCACGTCGCTCTCCGACGGCACCCGGTTCGTGCCGGACAGCCGGCCCTGGAACGACTTCTTCGCGGTCGGCGCGGAGGTGCCGCTCACCGGCGACGTCAACGGCGATGGCCGCGCCGACGTCATCACGTTCACCCGTGGCGACAGCGCCGACGTCTACGTCGGGCTCTCCACCGGCTCCGGCTACTCCGCGGGCGTCAAGTGGCACGACTTCTTCGCCGTCGGCGCCGAGATCCCGGCGGTCGGCGACGTCAACGGCGACGGCCGCGCCGACATCATCACCTTCACCCGCGGCGCCGCCGCCGACGTCTACGTGGCGCTCTCCACCGGCTCCGGCTTCGGACCCGGCGTCAAGTGGCACGACCACTTCGCGCTCGGCGACGAGTTCCCGGCGGTGGGCGACGTGGACGGGGACGGGCGGGACGACATCGTGACGTTCACCAGGGGTACGACCGGCGACGTGTTCGTGTCGCTGTCCGACGGCACCCGCTTCGTGGAGGACGGCTGGAAGTGGCACGACAGCTTCGCCGCCGGCGACGAGCTGCCGGCGGTGGGCGACGTGGACGGGGACGGGCGGGACGACATCGTGACGTTCACCAGGGGTACGACCGGCGACGTGTTCGTGTCGCTCTCCGACGGGGGCCGCTTCGTGCAGAGCTCCTGGAAGTGGCACGACCACTTCGCCTTCGGCGACGAGCTGCCCGGGGTGGGGGACTTCAACGGCGACGGCCGGGCCGACGTGGTCGCGTTCACCAGGGGCCTGACCGCCGACGTGTTCGTCTCGCTCTCCACCGGCGGTGGATTCGGGCCACCGGGCAACCGCTGGCACGACCGGTTCGCCCCCGGCACCGACCTGCCCCGCCCGAGCGTGTCGTGATGCGCGCCCGGCGTGCCCTCGCGGCGCTCCTGCTTGGGGTGGCCCTGGTGGCGGTCCCGGCCGGACCGGCAGCGGCCGACGACCCGGTCCGGTTCGAGGCCGAGTCGCTCGCCGTCGTCTCCGCCACCGCGCCGGTCGGCGCGCAGACCGACTGCTGCGGGGTGAGCTGGTCCGGCGGACGGCAACTGTGGTTCCGGGGCGCCCGCGCCGGTGACGCGGTGACGCTCACCCTGCCGTCGGTACCGGCCGGGCAGTACGACCTCGGCGCGGTCCTCACCCGGGCCGGCGACTACGGCACGCTGCGCTTCGCCGTCGACGGGGTGGCGGTCGGCCAGCTCTTCGACGGGTACGCGGGCGCGGTGCAGCGCACCGGGGCGGTGCCGCTGGGCTCGGTGTCGCTGACGGCCGGCACCCACCGCCTCACCGTCACGGTGACCGGCCGGTCCGCGTCCTCCACCGGCTTCTTCGCCGGGCTGGACACGGTGACGCTGCGTCGCGTCGGCCCGCTCGCGGCGGTCACCACCACGCCGTACGAGACGCTCGGTGAGACACCGGCGCGGGGCGCGTCCACACGCGTCTACGACCCGAGCGCCGGGGAGTCGACGACCTGGTACTACAACGACCACACGCTGGTGCGGCACGAGCAGACCGGCGTGTGGCACCTGTTCGGCATCACCCACGCCGAACCCGGTGCGCCGCAGGACGAGAAGGTCTTCGGGCACGCCACCGCGCCCACCCCGACCGGCCCGTGGACGAAACGGCCGGTGGCGCTGGCCGCCGACCCCGGGGCCGGGGAGCAGTGGATCTGGGCCCCGCACGTCGTCCACCACAACGGCGTCTACCACATGTTCTACGCGGCCGGGAACCCGGACTACGCCCGGTACCGCATGCACCTGGCCACCTCGACCGACCTGTTCACCTGGACCCGAAGCTCCGCCAACCCGCTGTTCATCGACGGGTGGGAGGGCCGCGACCCGATGGTGACCCGGGTCGGCGACCGCTGGGTCATGTACTACACGGCCACGTCGAGCCCGTCCGGCGGCAACCATGTCGTGGCGTACCGGACCAGCACCGACCTGCGCTCGTGGAGCGGCCGCGCGATCGCGTACACCTCGCCGCACACCGGCCGGGCGGGCGGGCAGACGGAGTCGCCGTTCGTGGTGCGCCGGGGGGAGTGGTGGTACCTGTTCGTCTGCTGCGACGGCACCGACTACGGCGCCGCGTACCGGCGCACGGCCGTCTACCGCAGCCGCGACCCGCTGCGCTTCGACGGCGCGGAGAAGGTGACGGTGCTGGACGCGCACGCCGCCGAGGTCGTGGTGGACGGCTCGAACTGGTACCTGACCCACGCCGGCTGGGGTCAGGGCGGGCTCTGGCTGGCGCCGCTGACCTGGTCGACCGGCGTGGTGGCGCGCGGCTGGACGGTGACCACCGGTTTCCTGCGCGCCGACGTGCGCACCTGGCCCAGCGCCCGGATCGCCGAGCTGGCCGTCGACCCGGCCGGGGCCGGCAATCACCGTCCCGCGCTCGACTCGTCGCACCGGGGCACCGGGCCGTACCTCGCCGTCGGCCGGTTCGACGTGACCGACCGGGCCGGGGCGCCGGACCGGGTCGACGTGTCCGCCGACGGCTCCCGGATCAACCTGGTCGGCATCCCGTTCGGCGACGAGCCGGTCACCGCCGACTGGCTGCTCACCGTGACGCCCCGGTGGACCGGCCCCGGGTTGCAGAGCGACGTCACCTGGTCGGTGAACGGGTGGCCGACCGCCGCGGTGTGGGAGGTGGCGTTCAACATCGACGGCGCGTCGCCGCTGGTCGGCGACCCGGCGGTGGAGGCGCGGCCGACAGGTGACGTCACCGGCATGCCCCGCTGGACGATGAGCACCGGCGACGGGCTCTCGGTGGTCGCGGCGCACCGGTGGGGGTCGGCCTGGCGCGGCGACAACACCTGGTACGACGCCGGCCACGCGATGGCGGCCTGGCAGCCGCTGTGGCGCTCCGGCGGCCTGTCCTGGGCGCCGGGCCAGTACGCGGGCGGCACCTGGCGTCTGACCGCGAGCGGGGTCCGGCGGGACGTGCAGTTCGCCGACGCCGCGCACACCGCGATCAACGCGATCCCGTGACCGGCGTGGACACCCGCGACGCGCCCGGCCCTAGCGGCCGGGTGGTGGTCGCGGCAACCGGAGTGGCCAAGCGGTTCGGCGGCGTGACGGCCCTCGACGGCGTCGACTTCGACGTACGGGCGGGCGAGGTGCACGCGCTGCTGGGCGAGAACGGCGCGGGCAAGTCCACCCTGATCAACATCCTCTCCGGCGTGATCACCGACTACGACGGAGAAGTCGCAGTCGACGGGACGCCGGTACGGTTCACCGGCCCGGCCGCCGCCCAGGCCGCCGGGATCGCGACCATCCACCAGGAACTCGACCTGGTGCCCGCCCTCTCGGTGGCCGACAACCTCGTGCTCGGGCGGGAGCCCCGGACCCGGCTGCGCACAGTCGACCGGCGGGCCGCGGGCCGCACCGCGCGCGAGCACCTGGACCGGCTCGGCGCAGACATCGACCCGCGCCGCCCGGTGGGCTCGCTGCGCGTCGGCGAGCAGCAACTCGTCGAGATCGCCAAGGCGCTCGCCCTGGACGCCCGCGTACTCGTCATGGACGAGCCGACGGCCGCGCTCGCCGACGGGGAGGTACGGCGGCTGTTCACCACAATCGGCGGCCTGCGCCGCCGGGGCGTCGGCGTCGTCTACATCTCCCACCGGATGGAGGAGATCGAGGTCGTCGCGGACCGCGCGACGGTGCTGCGCAACGGTTCCGTCGCCGGTGTCGTACCGGCCGGCCGGATGGACCGGCGGCGGATCGTGGCGATGATGGTCGGCGGCCGGGCCGCGTCGCTGTTCGAGCCCGCCCCGGCGGAAACGGCCGGCGCTCCCGGCCCGCCGCCCGGATCCGCCGGCGGCGGCCCGCTGCTGCGTGTCACCGACCTGGCCGTGCGGCCCCGGACGCCCCGGCTCGGCCGCTGCGAGCCGGACGGCGTCAGCCTGACCGTGCGGGCCGGCGAGATCGTCGGCCTGGCCGGGCTGATGGGCGCGGGACGTACCGAACTGCTGGAGACCCTGTTCGGCGCCGGGTCCGCGGGTCGCCGCACCGGCGCGGTGCTGCTGGCCGGCCGCCCGTACGCGCCGCGCCGCCCCCGCGCGGCACTGCGGGCCGGCGTCGGCTTCGTCCCGGAGGACCGGCGCCGCTCCGCGCTCGTCCTGGACCACCCGGTCGGCCGGAGCATCGTGCTGGCCGCCCTGTCCAGGCTGACCACGGCCGGGATCGTCAGCCGACGCCGGGAACGGGCGGCCGTCGCGCGGTCGGTCACCGACCTGGCGATCAAGACGGCGTCGGCGGCCACGCCGGTCGGCGCGCTCTCCGGTGGCAACCAGCAGAAGGTGGTCTTCGCCCGGCACCTGCTCACCGAGCCGCGGCTGCTCCTGCTGGACGAGCCGACCCGCGGCGTCGACATCGGGGCGAAGGCGGAGATCTACCGGTTGCTGCGCCGACTCGCCGGCGACGGCATGGGCATCCTGCTCGCCTCCTCGGAACTGCCCGAGCTGCTCGGCGTCTGCGACCGGGTGGTGGTGCTGCGCCGTGGCCGGGCCGTGGCCGACCTCGCCACGGGCGGCTGCACCGGCGAGGACATCCTCGCGGCGGCGATGGGCGGCCCGGCCGCCGGAAGGGACGACCGATGACCGACACCCGAGTGCCGCCGCCCGAGCCGGCCGTGACCGGGGCGCCGCCCGCCGCCGGTACGGCCGGACTGCGCGGCGCGACGGCCCACTGGCTGCGTCGGCCGCGCAGCCGCCGGGAACTCGCCGACCGGCTCTTCGCGGTGCAGAGTCTCTTCGCGCTGCTCGTGATCTTCGTCGTGGCGATCCTCGCCTCACCGCGCCGCGACGGCGAGATCCTCTTCCTCACCGCCGGCAACCTGGGGAACATCGTCCGCGCGGTGTCGGAGATCGGCATCATCGCGATCGGGATGACGTTCGTCGTCCTGCTGGGCGGCATCGACCTGTCGGTCGGGGCGATCCTCGGCCTGTCGGCCGTCGGCACCGCGACGCTCATGGTCGACTCCGGACTCGGCATCCTGCCCGCCGTCGCCGCCGTGCTCGCGATCGGCGTGCTGTTCGGCGCGCTCCAGGGGTACGCCGTGGCCCGCCTCGGCATCCAGTCGTTCATCGTGACACTGGCCGGTCTCCAGGTCGCCCGGGGCATCGCCCGGATCTGGTCCGGCGGCCTCGGCATCCCGATCGCCTACGGCGACGGACCCCAGGAGGCGCCGCCCGCCTTCGAACTGCTGAACGGCTCGATAAACGGCGTGCTCCCGGTGCCGGCGGTGCTGTTCGTCCTGATCGGGGTGGCCGCTGTGGTGGTGCTGCGGACGACGGCGTTCGCCCGGCACGTCTGCGCGATCGGCGGCAACGAGAAGGCGGCCCGGCTCTCCGGTGTGCCGGTGACGCGGGTCAAGGTCGCCGTGTTCGCCGTCACCGGCCTCCTGGCGGCGGTGGCCGGAGTGGTGCACGCGGGACAGCTCAACCAGGGCAGCCCGAACGACGGCGCCGGATACGAGCTGGACGCGATCGCCGCTGTCGTCATCGGCGGCACCAGCCTGGCCGGCGGCTCCGGCTCGATGGGCGGCACCCTGGCCGGCGCGCTGCTGCTCGGCATCCTCAACAACATCCTCGCGCTCAACAACATCGACGCCAACGTCCAGCTGCTGATCAAAGGACTGGTGATCGTGCTCGCGGCGGCGCTGCAGAAGCTGCGCCGCGGCATCGCCTGACCGAACCGACTCCGAGGAGCCACCCGATGGACAAGCGAACCACACTGCTCGCGCTGCTGGTCACCGGCGCGCTGGCGATCACGACGGGGTGCAGCGTCGAGAAGCCGTCCGACGACGCCGGGCGGGCCCGCGCCTGCGGCGCCGGCAAGGACTTCCTGATCGGCATGTCCCAGGCCAACAACGCCGAGCCGTACCGGCAGGTGATGAACAACGACGTGCAGACGGCGGCGAAGTCGGTGCCCGGCTTCCGCGTCGTGGTCTCCGACGCCGCCCAGGACAACAGCAAGCAGGTCGCCGACGTGGAGAACTTCCTCACCCAGAAGATCAACCTGCTGATCATCTCGCCGAACGAGGCCAAGCCGCTCACCGCTGTGGTGAAGAAGGCGTACGACCAGGGCGTGCCGGTGATCGTGCTGGACCGCAAGGTCGAGGGGGAGGCGTACACCGCGTTCATCGGTGGCGACAACGTGGCGATCGGCAAGGCGGCCGGCGAGTTCTACGCCACGACGCTGCTGCCCGACGGCGGCAAGGTGATCGAGATCGCCGGGCTGCCCGGCTCGACCCCCGCCGCCGAGCGCGCGCAGGGCTTCCGCGACGGCATCGCCGCCAACCCGAAGATCCAGATCGTCGCCTCCCAGCCCGGCGACTGGCTGCGGGAGAAGGGACAGTCGGTGGCGGACGCGCTGATCAAGGCCCACCCGGACGTGTCCGCGATCTACGCGCACAACGACCCGATGGCCGAGGGCGCCTACCTCGCCGCGAAGTCGGCGGGCAAGGCGCAGCGGATCAAGTTCACCGGCATCGACGCGCTGCCGGTGCCCTCCGGCGGGATCAAGGCCGTCGAGCAGGGCCGCCTCGCCGCCACGTTCCAGTACGCCACCGGCGGCCGGGAGGCGGTCGAGCTGGCCCGGAAGATCCTCGTCGACTGCGCCGAGGACGTCCCGCGTACCACCACGCTGGGCACCATGCGGATCACCAGGGAGAACGCCGCCGAGGCGTACGCGAAGCTCGGTGGCCTCTGAGCGCGGGGGCCGGGATGCGCAGCGCGAGCGTGCGGCGGGCGGCGCCGGTGGTGCTCGGCGTGGACATTGGCACGTCGAGCAGCAAGGGGGTTCTCGTCGACCCCGACGGGCGGTTGGTCCGGGCCCGGGTCCTGGAGCACCGGGTCGACCGGCCCGGCCCTGGCCGGGCCGAGATGGACGGCCGGATCTGGTGGCGGGAGTTCGTCGCCCTCAGCCGGGATCTGCTGGCTCCGGGTGACGTCCGGGTGTGCGCGGTCGGGGTGAGCGGCATGGGTCCGTGCGTGCTGCTCACCGACGCCGGCGGCACTCCACTGCGCCCGGCCGTCCTCTACGGCGTGGATACCCGCGCCGGGGAGCAGATCGAGCGGATGAACGAGCGGTTCGGCGCCGACGAGATCATCCAGCGGTGCGGGTCGGCGCTGTCCAGCCAGGCGGCGGGCCCGAAGATCGCGTGGGTGGCCGACACCGAACCGGAACTGTTCGCCCGTGCCCGCCGGCTGTTCATGCCCAGTTCGTGGCTGGCCTACCGGCTCACCGGTCGCTACCTGCTCGATCACCACTCGGCAAGCCAGTGCACGCCGTTCTACGACACCGAGGCCCAGGACTGGTACCGGCCGTGGATCGACCCGTTCGCACCCGGACTGGAGCTTCCGCCACTGTGCTGGCCCGGCGACGTGGCCGGTGAGGTGACGGCCGGGGCCGCCGCCGAGACCGGCCTGCCGGAGGGCGTTCCGGTGGTGGCGGGCACGATTGACGCCTGGTCGGAGGCGTTGAGCGTGGGTGCGCAGGGCGTGGGCGACCTGATGCTCATGTACGGCACCACCATGTTCCTCGTGCACACCGTGCCGCACCGGCTGACCAGCCCGTCGCTGTGGGGCACCGTCGGCGCGCTGCCGGGCACCCGCAACCTGGCCGGCGGGATGGCGACCTCCGGCGCGATCACCGGCTGGCTACGCGACCTGGTGGCGGGCACCGACCACACCGAGCTGCTCCGCCTCGCCGAACGCTCCGGCGCCGGTGCCCGCGGGTTGCTGATGCTGCCGTTCTTCGCCGGGGAACGCACGCCGATCCTCGATCCCCGGGCCCGCGGCCTGATCGCCGGTCTCACCCTCTCGCACGGCCCCGGCGACATCTACCGGGCGGCGCTGGAGGCGACCGGGCTGGCGGTACGGCACAACATCGAGACGATCGAGGCGGCTGGCGGCGACATCCGCCGGATCGTCGCGGTCGGCGGCGGCACCCGGGGCGGGCTCTGGACCCAGATCGTCTCCGACATCACCGGCCGGGAACAGCAGATCCCGGCGCAGACCATCGGCGCCAGCTACGGCGGCGCCTTCCTGGCCGCCCGGACCGTGATGGACGTCTCGATCGAGACGTGGAACCCGATCGCCGGGGTGCGGCGGCCACGACCCGAACCCGCCGCCGACTACGACGAGCTGTACCGGCTCTACCGCGAGCTGTACGCCGGTAGCCGATCTGTGGTTCACGCCCTTGCGGCCCGGCAGGAACGCCTGCCGGACGCGTTCCGCTCCACCCACCGTCCGCCCGCCGAGGGAGCTGCCCCGTGACCCGTTACACACTGCCCGTGCCGGTCGAGCGCCCGGCCGCCCCGCCCCGCACCGTCTACACAGTCGCCAGCGGTGACCTGCGGCTGAGCGCGAACGTCACCTGCTGGCCCACCCAGCGGCAGCTCGAAGCCGACCTCACCGCCGCGGTCACCGCGCTCGGCTGGCACGTCCGGCGCGGTCACGACGTCGACCCGGGCAAAGGACACGGCTTCATCGACAGCCAGCGCGCCGGGATCGAGGTCTTCCGGAGCATCCCGGCCGACGTGCCGCTCGTCGTGGTGGAGGCGGTCTGGCAGTACAGCCACCACGTGCTGGCCGGGCTGCGCGCCCACCGCGGGCCGATCCTGCTGGTGGCGAACTGGAGCGGCGAGTACCCCGGCCTGGTGGGCCTGCTCAACCTCGCCGGCAGCCTCACCAAGGCGGGCGTGCGGTACTCGACGCTGTGGAGCGAGGACTTCACCGACGAGTGGGCGCGCGACGGCCTGAAGAAGTGGCTGGAGACCGGCCGGGTGACGCACGACGAGAGCCACGTACGCCCGCTGCCTGTGCTGCGGCCGGACGAGGAGGTCGAACTCGGCGTGGCGCTGGCCCGGCAGCTCGTCTCCGAGCGGGCCGTCATCGGCGTCTTCGACGAGGGCTGCATGGGCATGTACAACGCCATCATCGACGACGAGCTGCTCAACCCGCTCGGCGTCTTCAAGGAACGCCTGTCGCAGAGCGCGCTGGTGGCGGAGATGGCGCGGGTGCGCGACACCGAGGCGCGGGCGGTGCTGGCCTGGCTGGAGGCGGCCGGGATGACGTTCCACACCGGCACCGACGAGGCCACCGAGCTGACGTACGCCCAACTGCTCAGCCAGTGCCGCATGTACGTCGCCGCGCTGCGCATCGCCGACGACTTCGGCCTGGACGCCGTCGGGATCCAGTACCAGCAGGGGCTCAAGGACACCGTGCCGGCCAGCGACCTGGCCGAGGGGCTGCTGAACAACATCGAACGCCCCCCGGTGACCAGCCGGGACGGCTCCCGGGAGCTGTACCCGGGCGTCGCGCTGCCGCACTTCAACGAGGTCGACGAGGGCGTCGCCGTGGACTCGCTGGTCACCAACCGGATCTGGACCGCGATGGGCCTGGACCCGGCGACGACGCTGCACGACATCCGCTGGGGGCAGCAGTACGGCGAGCACTTCGTCTGGGTCTTCGAGATCTCCGGTGCGGTGCCCGCGTCGCACAACGGCGGCTACGACAGGTCATACAGCATGCGTCAGCCGCCGATGTACTTCCCGCTCGGCGGCGGCACGCTCAGCGGCGTGTCGAAGCCGGGGGAGATCGTCTGGTCGCGCGTGTTCGTGATGGACGGCGGCCTGCACGTCGACCTCGGGCGCGGCACGGTGGTGGCGCTGCCCGAGGCGGAGACCCGGCGGCGGCTGGACGCCACCACACCGCAATGGCCGATCATGCACGCCGTGTTGCACGGCGTGGGCCGCGACCAGTTGATGGCCCGGCACAAGGCCAACCACGTCAACGTGGTCTACGCGCCAGACGCCGGCACCGCCGACCGCGCGCTACGGGTCAAGGCCGCCCTCTTCGCCGAGCTGGGCGTACGGGTGCACCTGTGCGGGGACGTCACGATCTGAGCGAGCCGGCGGCAGTGCCGCGCGACCGGGCACGGCCCACCGCGTGGCCCTGCCGGCCGGCCGACGGTGCCGAGCTGTCGCGTACCCGCAGCTCGGTGTGGAGCACCACTGTCGAGGGTGCCTTGGCCGGGTCGGCAATCCGCTCGACCAGCAGCGTGGCCGCGGTGCGCCCCAGGTCGTAGGTGGGCTGCGCGACGGTGCTCAGCGAGGGCCGGACCAGGTGCGCCCAGGGGATGTCGTCGAACCCGACGATGCCGAACGGGTCGGGCACGCCGATGCCGTTGTCCACGAGGCACTCGAGGGCGCCCACAGTCATCAGGTTGTTCGCCGCGAACACCGCGTCCGGCGGCTCGGCGGTCTCCAGCAGGGAGGCCATCGCGCGGTAGCCGCCCTCCTCGCGGAAGTCCGCGTACCGGATCAGGTCCTCGGTGGTCTGGCGTCCGCTCGCCTTCAGCGCCCGCTGGTAGCCCCGCAGCCGCTGCATGGCGGTGGAGATCCGGCGTGGGCCGGTGATGCAGGCGATCCGCCGGTAGCCGCTGCCCACCAGATGGGCGGTCGCCTGCTCGGCGCCGTGGGTGTTGTCCACCAGCACGGTGTCCACCTCGACGCCGCGTGGTTGCCTGTCGATCGCCACGACCGGGATGCGGGCCTGCACCAGGCGGCTGATCAGGGCCGGCCGCCCGGACGAGGAGATGATCACCCCGGCCATCCGCTCGGCCAGGGCCGCCGCCACGTAGCGGGCCTCCTTCTCCGGATCCTCGTCGCCGTTGCAGAGCACGACCGAGAAGCCGGCCTCCTGCGCGACGTCCTCGACACCGCGCACCATCGAGGTGAAGAACGGGTTCCCGATGTCGGAGATGATGACCGCCCAGAGGCTGGTCCGGCTGCGGCGCAGGCTGCGCGCGACGGCGTTCGGGCGGTAGTCGAGGTCCTGCGCGGCCTGCCGTACCCGGGCGGCCATGTCCGGGTCGACCGAGGCACGCCCGTTGAGGACGCGGGAGACGGTCGCCGGCGACACTCCCGCGCGACGCGCCACGTCGTAGATGGTCGTCATCGCGCTCCCGTCGTCGTCGCCCGGGCGCTCCGGCCCGGCCCCCGTCGGATGGTGACGTACCGGAGTGAGACCGCCACCGCGGGAGATCGCACGGAATCCTATACCCGTCCAGCAATCGATTTCCGACCGGGTCGATCGCGTCCCGCCGCCGCTATTGACATCGATGTGGGTGACTACGAGACTCGTCAGCAATCGATTTCTCGCCCGGTGCCGCTGGTCACCCCCACCCCCGAGGAGCACGGTGAGACGAAATCTGCTGGCGATGCTTGTCGCGCTCTGCACCGTCACGGCGGCCGGCGCGGCCGGCGCGCCGGCCGCCGCCGTACCGATCGGCACGCTCGCCTGCCCGTCCGTCCCGGCCACCCACGACCCCGCCGTCACCGTGATCGTCTACCGGGTGGCCCGGTCGTACAACGTCAACGACAAGGTCATGCTCTCCACCTTCGAGGCGGGCTGGGTCGAGTCCCACATGAACAACCTGCCCTGCGGCGACAAGTCCAGCCTGGGCGTGTTCCAGCAGCGCTGGGACTACGGCTGGGGCACGCCGGAGCAGATCATGGACCCGGTCTACGCCACCACGCAGTACGTCACGCGTGCGATCACCTGCGACCGCAACAACCCCGGCTACACGGCGGGCCAGGTCGCCCAGTGCGTCCAGCGATCGGGCTTCCCCGACCGGTACGACCAGGTGGCGGGGACCGCGCGCACGCTGCTCAACCAGGCGGCGCGTACCCACGGCATGGCAGGCGGCTCGTCGACGGACGTGAACGGTGACGGCCGCGACGACATCCTCACCTTCACCCAGAACGCCTCCGCCGACGTGTACGCGAGCACGTCGACCGGAACCGGCTTCGCCGGAACGTCGGTGAAGTGGAACGACTTCTTCTCCATCGGCGGGGAGACCGCGTCGACGGGCGACGTCAACGGTGACGGCCGCGACGACATCGTCACGTTCGCGCACGGCAACACCGGCGACGTGTACGTGGCGCTGTCGAACGGGTCGGCGTTCACGTCGCCGGGCCGGTGGCACGACTGGTTCGCCCCCGGTGCGGAGATCGCCGCCGTCGGTGACGTCAACGGCGACGGCAGGGACGACATCGTCGCGTTCACGCACAACGCGACGGCGGACGTCTACGTGGCGCTGTCAACCGGGTCGTCGTTCTCGGGCACGGCGGTGAAGTGGCACGACTACTTCTCCATCGCCGGGGAGTTCCCCGCCCTGGGCGACGTCAACGGCGACGGCAAGGACGACATCATCACCTTCACCCAGGGCCCCGCGTCAGCGGCGGACGTGATCGTGTCGCTGTCCACCGGCACGTCGTTCGGGGCGCCGCAGAAGTGGCACGACCTGTTCGCCGTGGGTGCCGAGCAGCCGCGGGTGGGGGACGTCAACGGCGACGGCAAGGACGACGTCGTCACGTTCACCTGCAACGCCGACGCCGACGTCTACGTCGCCACCTCCACCGGCACCGGCTTCGCCGGCACCACCGTCAAGTGGCACGACTTCTTCTGCCTGCCGGGCGAGTTCCCCTACCTGGGCGACGCGAACGGCGACGGCAAGGACGACCTCATCGTCTTCACCAAGGGCGCCACGAACGACGTCTACGTCGCCCTGTCCACCGGCACCACCTTCGGTGCCAGCAGCAAGTGGCACGACTACTTCGGGCTCACCGGTGAGGTGACGCTGTGACACCAGGATGGGAGGCCCCCGTGGCCGGAACACGACGGAGACGGCGACGCACCGGCGTCGCCCTGCTGGCCGCGGCGCTCGCCGGCGGGATCGCGGTGCAGCCCGCGCCGGTGTCCGCGACGCCGCCGGGCCGGACCGCGCTGGACGCCGCGTTCGTGCGGGCGGCGCAGGAGTACGACGTACCTCGGGACGTCCTGGTCGCGGTCGGCTACGGCGAGTCCCGCCTCGACGCGCACGGCGGCAAGCCGAGCCAGGCGAACGGCTACGGGGTGATGCACCTGGTCAGCAACCCCGCCCAGCACAGCCTGGAACGGGCAGCGAAGTTGACCGGCGAGCCGGTCGCGCGCCTGAAGACCGCCACGCCGGCGAACATCCGCGGCGGTGCGGCCGTGCTGCGCGAGCTGGCCGACGCCGAGGGGCTGACCGCGCGGGATCGGGACCGGGTGACCGCCTGGTACCCGGTGGTGGCGCGGTACGGCGGCGCGGCCGACGACGCCACCGCACGCCTGTACGCGGACGGGATCTACGAGCTGGTGCAGCAGGGCATCCCGGGCGCGGTGCCGGTCCGGGCGCACCGGGTCGAGCCAGAGCGGGGTCGCTACGCCGCCGTGGCGCCCGCCGGCACCGCGTCCCGTACGCTCGCCGCCGCCGTGCCCGAGTACCCGCCGGCGCGGTGGGTGGCTGCCAACGGAGCGAACTACGGCGTGGGGCGGCCCAGCCGGATCACCACTGTGATTCTCCACGTCACCCAGGGGTCGTACGCCGGTACGATCAGCTGGTTCCAGAACCCGTCGGCCGGGGTCAGCGCCCACTACGTGGTGAAGTCCAGCAACGGCGAGATCACTCAGATGGTCCGCGAGGGCGACACCGCTTACCACGCCCGGTCGGGCAACGCGTACGGCGTCGGCATCGAGCACGAGGGGTACGTCGACAACCCGGCCTGGTTCACCGACGCGATGTACCGTTCCTCGGCCGCGCTGACCCGTTACCTGTGCGACAAGTACGGCATCCCGAAGAACCGCACCGGCATCAAGGGGCACAACGAGATCCCGGGCAACGACCACACCGACCCGGGACCGAACTGGAACTGGAACTACTACCTCTCGCTGGTGAACCAGGGTGGCGGGGGCCCGACCGCCCGCTATTTCGGTGGTTCGCCGACGGATTTCACCGGTGACGGCCGGGATGACGTGGTCGCGTTCACCCACGGTGCGCTGGCCGACGCGTATGTGGCCACGTCGACGGGTTCGTCGTTCGCGGGCACGTCGGTGAAGTGGCACGACTGGTTCGCCTTGTCCGGAGAGACCCCCCTGACCGGAGACGTCAACGGCGACGGACGCGACGACGCGATCGTGTTCACCCACGGCACCACCGCCGACGTCCACGTCGCCCTGTCCACCGGCACATCCTTCGCCGCATCCGCGAAATGGCACGACTGGTTCGCCCCCGGCACCGAAGTCCCCGCCGTCGGCGACGTCAACGGCGACGGCCGCGACGACATCATCACCTTCACCCACGACACCAACGCCGACGTCTACGTCGCCCTGTCCACCGGCACCTCCTTCACCGGCACCGCCGTGAAATGGCACGACTACTTCTCCATCGCCGGGGAGTTCCCCGCCCTCGGCGACGTCAACGGCGACGGCCGCGACGACATCATCACCTTCACCCAAGGCCCCGCCACCGCCGCCGACGTCATCGTCGCCCTGTCCACCGGCAACGGCTTCGGGGCACCGCAGAAATGGCACGACCTGTTCGCCGTCGGCGCCGAGCAGCCCCGGGTGGGCGACATCAACGGCGACGGCCGCGACGACATCGTCACCTTCACCTGCAACACCGACGCCGACGTCTACGCCGCCACCTCCACCGGCACCACCTTCGCCGGAACCACGATCAAGTGGCACGACTTCTTCTGCCTAACCGGCGAATTCCCCTACCTCGCCGACGCCAACGGCGACGGCAAAGACGACCTCATCGTCTTCACCAAAGGCACCACCAACGACATCTACGTCGCACTCTCCACCGGCACCACATTCGCCCCCAGCACCAAATGGCACGACTACTTCGGCCTCACCAGCGAAACCACACTCTGAGCCCGACGGCGAGCGACGCCGGCCCGGATCGGGACCGGCGTCGCTCGCCGTTTACCTGCCGCTCCACCACGTTGCGCGAGCTGGAGGCAGGCCTGACCGACGGGCTGGCCTTCGCTGCCGCGCGTACGTTGCTGGTCGTGGCGGTTGTCGCGGTGCGGCTGCGGCAGCGGCGTCACCTGCGCCTGGCCACCTGACCGGCGGGGACGTGGGCGGAACCCGGGGAGACGATCGCGGTCAGGCCGGCGGTGGACAGCGTCGCCCCGCCCAGGTCGAGACGCCCACCGGTCGGGTCCCGCGATTCCGGGACCAGTATCCGGCCGGCGAGCAGGCAGATCACCACGATCGGGACGTTCACCAGGAAGATCGCACCCCAGGGCAGGTGAGCCAGGACGAGTCCGCCGATCGGCGGCCCGGCGGCGAAGCCCAGCGCACTGGTCGCCGCCCAGATGCCGATCGCCGGGGACCAGCAACAACATCTTCCCGCTCGTCCCCGGCGTGGACGGCGTGGTACGCGACGAGAAGGGCAACGTCCGCTGCGTGGTCCTGCACGATACGCCCCTTGGAACCTTCGCCGAACGCACCCTGATCGACCCTCGCGCAGCGTGGTTCTACCCGACGGCGTGGACCCGGTGCGGATCGCCACCGCCATGAACCCGGGCGATGTCATCCTGGATCGCGCTGACGCGCCGCATCAACTTCACCGCGGGCCAGCGCGTCCTTGTCCTCGGCGCCGTCGGCAACGCAGGTCGGATGGCGATCCAGATCGCGAAGTACCGTGCTCGCTCGTCGAGCTCTTCGACGTCTGCATCGCCGGCCTCATGCCCACGACCGAGGAGCCGGTCGCTGGCGGACGTGGCCTCGCACCTGCGCTCACGTATTGCTGCTCAGCCTCAGCCACGGCGCTCACTGTCGATCACGTGCCCTCGCCCAGCCACCGCGCACGAGAAAGGAGCCGGATGGGTTGCGGGCCGACAGCCACGCCGAGGCCGGTCCGGCGCGTCGGATTTCCCACAGCGGGTGCCCGGACCGGATCCGCGGCGAGCGCGGGCCGTTATGGTGGGGACGCCGTGGTGTTCGGGAAGCCGGTGTGATGCCGGCGCGGCCCTCGCCACTGTGATCGGGAGACCGTCGGCCCTCGTCGTTTCGCGAGGTCACTGGGCAGAGATGCCTGGGAAGGCCGGCCGGCGGTTGCTTGTCCCGTCAGCCAGGAGACCGGCCACGGCACGTTCGTCCCCGTCCACGAGGTGTTGGAAGGCGGTCCCGCTGTGCGGTTCCCCATGCCCTGGCGCGTTGCCGCGCCGTTGTTGCTGTCCACTGTGCTGCTCACCGGCTGCGGCGCCGATGCCAAGCCTGCTGCCGCACCACCGGCGGTGTCCGCTGGACCGGTCGCGGTGACCAACTGCGGCACCCCGGTGACCATCGCGGCGCCACCGATGCGGGTCGTCACCATGAACCAGGCCGCCACGGAGATCATGCTGGCCCTGGGCCTGCAAGATCGGATGATCGGCACGGCCTACCTCGACGACGCGATCCTGCCCGCCTACGCGGACGCCTACGCTAAGATCCCGGTGCTGGCCAAGGAGTACCCGACCAAGGAGAAGCTGCTCGAGGCTGAACCCGATTTCGTGTACGCGTCGTACAACAGCGCGTTCGGTGACGAGGGGGTCGGTGACCGCGCCGACTGGCAGAAACTCGGCGTCGGCACCTACATCTCCCCTGCCGGGTGCCCGGCGCAGACCCGGCAGGCGAAGCTCGCCATCGGCGACGTGTTCACCGAGATCCGCGAGCTCGCGGCGATCTTCGGGGTGAGCGACCGCGGCGAGAAGCTGATCGCCGACCACGAGGGCCGCATCGCCACGGCCGCAGGCACCGCCCGCAACGTGAAGGTCATGTGGTGGGACGGCGGCAGCGACGCCCCGAGCGTCGGCGCCTGCTGCGGCGCCCCCAACATGATCATGTCGGCGGCCGGGGTCACCAACGCCTTCGCCGACCTCACCGGCAGCTGGGGCGACACAAGCTGGGAGACCGTCACCGACCGCAACCCCGAGGTCATCGTGCTCGTCGACGCGAGCTGGGATCCCGCCGCGCAGAAGAAGACCTTCCTCGCCGGGCACCGCACCCTCAAGGACCTGCCCGCGGTCAAACAGCAGTGGTACGTGGTGATCCCGTTCTCGTCAACCACGGCCGGTGTCCGCAACGTCCTCGGCGTCGAAGCCCTCGCCCAGGGCATCGCCGCGCTGCCGTCCGGGGCCCCGAGCTGACCGCCGTCACCACCCGGCCCGCCCCGGTGCGCACCCACCGCCCGGTGCGGGCGGTCGGCCTGGCCGCGCTCGTGCTGGCTCTGGTCGCCGGTCTGGTGCTGTCGGTGGCCGTCGCGGTCACCATCGGCCCGGCCGACCTGACTGTCGGGACGGTGTGGACGGTCGTCGCCGGCCACCTGGGACTCGCGAACTCGGACGTGCCGCTGCTGCGCGACCACATCGTCTGGGACCTACGTTTGCCCCGGGTTCTCGGCGCCGCCACGGTGGGGGCGGGCCTGGCCGCGGCCGGTGCGGTCATGCAGACCGTCACCCGCAATCCCCTGGCGGACCCGTACCTGCTCGGGGTCTCCTCAGGGGCGTCGCTGGGCGCGGTCCTGGTGGTCGTGGCCGGCATCGGTAGTGGCGTAGCCGCGCTGACCGGCGGCGCCTTCCTCGGCGCCCTTGTCGCGTTCCTGCTGGTCGTGGGCCTGGCCGGGAGGTTCGGGGCATTGTCGCCGACGCGCGTGGTGCTGACCGGGGTCGCGGTGGGACAACTGTGCGCGGCACTGACCTCTTTCGTGATCATCTGGGTGGCCGACCCGCACGCCACGCAGAGCATCACGTTCTGGCTGTCCGGGTCGATGGCCCGCGCCGACTGGACGGCCCTGGGCTGGGCGGTACCGGTGCTGGTCGTGGTGCTGGCGGTGGTCGGCTGGCACGCCCGTACCCTCAACGCCTTCGCCTTCGGTGAGGAGGCCGCCGCGAGCCTCGGCGTCGAGGTGAACCGGCTGCGGTGGCTGCTGCTGGTCGGCACCGCCCTGCTGACCGCCGTGCTGGTCGCGGTCAGCGGCGCGATCGGGTTCGTCGGGCTGATCCTCCCGCACGCCGCCCGCCTGATCACCGGACCGGACCACCGGCGGCTGCTACCGGTCGCCGTGCTCGCCGGCGCCATCTTCCTGACCTGGGTCGACACCGCCGCCCGCACCGTCTTCGAACCGCGTGAGCTGCCGGTCGGGGTGCTGACGGCACTGGTCGGGGTGCCGGCGTTCTTCCTGATCCTGCGCCGCCGGGAGGTACGCGGCTGATGCTTCAGATCTCCGACGTGTCGTGGGCGGTGCCCGCCGCCCGCATCCTCGACCACGTCACCGGCACCGTCCCGGCGGGCAGCCTGGTCGGGCTGCTCGGCCCGAACGGCTCCGGCAAGACCACCCTGCTGCGGGCCGTCGCCGCCCTGGTGCGCCCGGATACCGGCAACATCACACTCGCAGGCGACGACGTGACTCGGCTGCGGCGCCTTGCCCTGGCCCGGCGCATCGCGTTGCTGGCCCAGCACGCCGAGACCGACCTCGACCTGACCGTCCGCGACGTGGTCCTGCTCGGCCGCATCCCGCACCGCCGGACCCGCTGGTCCGACACCGGCTGCGACCATGCCGCCGCGGTCGAGGCACTGGGCCGGGTCGACCTGGCCGGGTTCGCCGACCGTAAGTGGCAGACCCTGTCCGGTGGGGAACGCCAGCGCGTCCAGCTCGCCCGCGCGCTGGCCCAGGAGCCGGAACTGCTGCTGCTCGACGAACCCACCAACCACCTCGACATCGGCCACCAGCTTCAGCTGCTGCACCTGGTCCGCCGATCGCAGGTCACCGCCCTCGCCGCGCTGCACGACCTCAACCTGGCCGTCATGTTCTGCGACACCGTCGTCGTGCTGCACCACGGCCGGGTCGTCGCCGCGGGACCACCCGCACGGGTGCTCACCCCGGCGCTGCTCGCCGACGTGTACGGCGTCGACGCAGACGTGCGGGTTCACGACGGGCGGACCGTCATTGAGTTCCGGCCGCCGTCATGACCCGGCACGTGCTGCCGGTGCCCGGTCGGTCACCCACCACGCTGGCCACGACACGATCCACCAGCTCGCCGAGCAGATGGCCGCGCGTCTGGGCGTATTCGTGCACAGGTGTTTCCTCGACGGCGCGAAACCGTTTGCTGCACGCGGCGCTCGACGCGGCCACCGGTTCACTGGTCGGACGTGACCCGGCGGTTCGACGCGCCCCGCGCCGGCAACCCGATTATCCTGGCACGATGACCGAGGCCGGCGCTGGGCCGGCGTTCCTCGCGGCGCAGCAGGCGGCGGGAGTCATTGCGGCCAGACACCGCGGTGACTTCGCCGGCGCCGAGGAACTGCTGGGCGCCATCGGCGACGAGACCGTGCGCACCCGGGTTTCATGCTGCTCGCCGAACTCGCCCTTGGCCCTGGTCCAGTCACAGACAGGGCAGAGCATGGACGAACTCGTCCATGAGGTCACGTTGCTGATGGCCGAAGTGGTGGGCAGCGTCGGACACCAGCCCGGGCTGGACCTCGCCCACGCCGAGCCCGGCGGTCCGGCGGATGGACAGCAGGCGATACTGGGGCGGTGGAAGGACAGGCTCGCCGAACCGGGCGGCTCATGGTGGCGGGCACGACGTCGGACGCGGGCAAGAGCCGGGTGACGACCGCGTTGTGCCGGGCGTTCGCACGGCGCGGTGTTCGGGTCGCTCCGTTCAAGGCACGGAACATGGCGAACAATTCGATGGCGTGTGCGGGTGGGGCGGAGATCGGCCATGCTCAGTGGGTGCAGGCGCTGGCGGCGGGCGCAGAGCCGGCCCGGCAGGCCCGGCTGGATCTGCTCGCCGACCTGGCGGAGAAACACCTGGAGGTCGACGCGCTGCTGAACCTAGCCGAGCGGGGCGCTCCCGCGGCGCCGGTGATCGGACCCTACGCGTGAGGATTCTCGTGCTCGGTGGGACGGGCGAGGCCCGCGCGCTGGCGGCCTCGCTCGTCGACGACGGTGCCGTGGTCGTGACCTCACTGGCGGGGCGGGTCGCGCGTCCCCGGCTGCCGGTGGGGCAGGTCCGCGTCGGTGGCTTCGGCGGGATCGCAGGACTGGCCGCGTACCTGGCGGAGACCCGGGTGCGTGCCGTGGTCGACGCGACGCACCCGTTCGCGGAGAAGATCAGCGCCAACGCGGCGGCGGCGTGCCCGGCCGCCGGGGTTCCCCTGCTCCGTTTGGAACGGCCCGGCTGGGCCGCTCGCCCCGAGGCGTCGGCCTGGTACTGGGCCGGTGACCACAGTGAAGCTGCCCGGGTGGCGGCCGGTCTGGGCGACCGGCCGTTCCTCACCGTCGGACGGCAGTCGCTGGCGCACTTCGTCGAACCGTTGCGCCGGCACGCGTGCCTGGTTCGCGTGGTGGACGAGCCCGACATCGTTCTGCCGGTGTCGTGGAAGCTGCTGCGCAGCCGCGGTCCCTACACCCTCGCGCACGAGCGGGAGGTGATGGCGGGCACGGACGTTCTAGTTACCAAGGACTCCGGCGGTGACCACACGGTCGCGAAGCTGGAGGTCGCCGCCGAGCGGGCGATGCCGGTCGTGATCGTGCGCCGCGCCGGGCCGCCGGCCGGAGTGCCGCTGGTCCGTGACGTGGACGCCGCCCTGGCGTGGGTGCGGGCGTTGCCCGCACCCTGACGCGAGGTTCAGCCGGGAAGGTTCAGAGCGTGGCCGCCAGCTCCTGGCGGCGCAGCCGCTCGGCGGCACGGTCCGCGTCGCGTCCGACCAGACCGGTCAGCACTGCACCCAGGACCGCCCAAGTCGCGGCCAGGGTCGTGATCGACGAGATGCGGAAGTACCAGAGTGTGTCGGCCGGGAAACCGCCGACCTCGTTGACCGTCGGCAGTAGAGCCCCGGCGACCACGACGACCACGAGATAGGCGCCGGCACCGGCCAGCACCGCCGAGTATGCGCCCAGCTGGGGCAGCAGACGCCGGGCCAGGACCACGGCGCCGATCGCGGCGGCCAGGCTCAGTGCCCAGAACCCGAAGTACAGCGCGGTCCGCTCGTTGATCGTGTCACCGGAGCCGACCGCCGGTGGTGTGGCGGGGTACTTGAGGAACGGCACGAGGGCGGTGGCGACGAAACCGACGGCGGCGACCACCGCGGTGCTGGCCCGTGCGGACAGGGAGCCCAGACGCCCGGCGGCGAAGGCGGCAGCGAGCGCGGTCGCTCCACCGAGGACGATGCCCACCAGGATGGTGCCCAGTGCCAGGCCCCCGGTGGACTGGGTGCCACGCGAGACCTCGGCCTCCTCCTCAGCGTGGCTGTGAGACTGCTCGGCGGTGGCATTGTCGTGCGGGTGCTCGGCGGCACCGGCTTCCTCCAGGGCGATGGCTGCATCGACCTGGGGTTCGGCGACGACGTAGGAGACGAGGAAGGCCGCGAAACCGGCGATGAGCCCGGCCAGCAGCCCGTGAACGAGAAAAGTGCGAGGGGTCATCAAGGGTCCGTTCGAGAGCCGGCCGCGGGCATCACGAAACGCCCGCAGCGCCGGTGACGAGGAAAGACGAAAACTCCGGCCGGGCCGGGCGAACTGCCGCGTGGCGTGGTGTCAGTGGCAGGGGAAGCCCAGCACGTGCCGTGCGTCGTGCGTCAGCTCGTGGATGAAGGTGCCCTCGAAGACGGAGAAAGCTCCCTGCTCGGCGCCCACGAAATACAGGACGACGGCGGTGACCAGCGCGAAGAACAGCGCCCAGGGGGCGAGCGCGCGAACGGGGATGGTGGGAAGAACGGCCGGAATGGCCGTGGTCGCCTGAGGCATGACACTCCTTGGGATGCTGCGTCCCGTCGATGGGTGGTCGACCTGGCTGGAGGGTCTGGCTTCGCCGCGAGCGGCGTCACAGTAGCGCGACTGCGCCGGATTCACACCGGCTTCCTTCAGCAGGGTGGCACGACCATATCAGGTATCGGAGCAACGCGACGCTGTCGCGACTGCCTGCACGGCGGCCGGTCCGAGGGCGACGACGTGGCCGATCACCGTTACGGCGGGCGCGCCGATGCCGGCCTCGGCGGTGTCGGCGACGACGTCGGCGAGGGTACTGCGCAGCACCCGCTGGCCGGCCGAGGCGGCGTCCGCGACGACGGCGCAGGGTGTGTTCCGGTCGAGACCAGCGGCGACGAGCGCGTCGGCGATGGCCGCGAGGTTGCGCATGCCCATCAGCACCACGAGGGTGGTGCCGGTGCGGGCGAGGGCGGCGTAGTCGATCGACGAGTCGGGATGGCCGGGCGGTACGTGGCCGGAGATGACGGTGAAGCCTTGCACGAGTCCGCGGTGGGTGACCGGGATGCCGGCCAGCTCCGGGGCCGCGATGCTGGAGGTCACGCCGGGTATCACGGTGGTGGGGACGCCGGCTTCGGCGCACGCGGTGACTTCCTCGAAGCCGCGGCCGAAGACGTACGAGTCGCCGCCCTTGAACCGCACAACGTGCCGTCCGGCGCGGGCGTGCTCGACGAGCAGCGCGTTGATCTGTTCCTGGCTCGTGCTCCGCCCGTACGGGATCTTGGTGACGTCGATGATCTCGGCGTCCGGGCGCGCCCACTTCAGGGCCTCCCACGGGGCGAGCCGGTCGGTGAGGATCACGTCGGCCTGCTTGACGGCCGCGCGTCCGGCGACGGTGACCAGCCCCGGATCGCCCGGGCCGGCGCCGACCAGCGTGACGTGTCCGGCCGTTCGGACCGCTGCCGCCGACCCGGCCTCCGAGGGTGCGACGGTACGCAGCACGACGTCGAACCGGCTCTCGTCGACCGGGGTGGTGACCCAGGTCAGGCGCCCGCGGAGGGCGAGGTCCTCCAGCGCGGCGCACACGGCCGGCGCGGCGACGGTGACCAGGGCCCGCTTGTGCAGCAGCGCACTGACCGTGACGGCGGCGGGTGCGCTCCCGTCGAGGACGAGCACGCTACGGCCGGTAAGGTTCAGCTGCATGTGACGGTGATTCCTAACGTGCTGAGGAGACAGCCGTCCGGTGTACGGCCTCGGTGAACGACTGGGCCAGATGCGGGTGCCCAGCCCAATGCACGTGCAGATAGGACGCGCTGAGGCTGGGGGAGGCGAATCCGGCATTGCGGCCCTCGATGCGCCAGGCGGGGTGCTCGCCGTGACCGGGTGTGACGGTGGTGCGGTGGAATTCGTGGCCGGTGGCAGCGGTTCCCCGCTCGCCGAGCAGCTGGTCCGAGCCGAGTCCGGCACGGTGGTACGCGAGGGTGAGGCGCGGCGTCATGACTGCTTCGGCGTCGAGCGCCCCGACCATGGGATGGCCGTCGACGGAGCGGCACAGATACAGCAGGCCGGCGCACTCGGCGACGGTGGGGACGCCGTCGAGGACGGCCTGGCGCAGTTCGTGGCGCAGCGTCGTGTTGGCGCTCAGCGTGGACGCGTGTACCTCGGGGAACCCCCCACCGAGGTACAACCCGCGTGTCCCGGCGGGAAGCCGCTGGTCGCGGGCCGGGTCGAACGGAACGACGGTGCAGCCCGCCGCCTGCAGCAGCTCGGTCGTCTCGGCGTACCGGAAGGTGAAGGCACGCCCGGCCGCGACCGCAACCACCGGTGATCCGGCGCCCAGCCGCCGGACGTGCGCGGCGGGATCCCATGGCTGGGCGTCCAGATCGGGTGCGGTGCGTGCCACCTGCAGCACCGCATCGAGGTCCACGTGGCGGGCGATCTGCTCGGCCAGCACGTCCAGGGCGGCGGCGGCCTCCTCACGTTCGGCTGCCGGCACGAGCCCGAGGTGGCGCGACGGGGCGCTGACACCCTGGTCGCGGTGCAGGATCCCGAGCACCGGTACGCCGGTGGATTCCACCGCCCGGGCCGCCTCGGCGGCGTGGCGGGCGGACCCGGCTTTGTTGAGCACGACACCCGCGACGGTGACGCCGGCCTCGAACGTGCCCATTCCGTGCACGACGGCCCCTACGCTGCGCGAGGTGTGCGAGACGTCCACGACCAGCAGGATCGGGGTGGCGGTCAGGGCCGCGAGGTGCGCGGTAGAGGCGAAACCGTCGCCGCCGATGCGGCCGTCGAACAGGCCCATGACCCCTTCGACGATGGCGATGTCCGCGTCGCGTGCGCCGTGCAGCAGCAGCGGGATCACGAGTGAGGGGTCGGTCAGGTGCGGGTCGAGGTTGCGGCCGGGGCGTCCGGTGGCCAGCGCGTGGTAGCCGGGGTCGATGTAGTCGGGCCCCACCTTGTGCCCCGACACGGTGTGCCCGCGCGCGGCCAGCGCGGCCATGAGCCCGGTCGCGACCGTGGTCTTGCCGTGGCCGGAGGCCGGCGCCGCGACGATCAGCCGCGGAAGGCTCACCATTCGATGCCTCGTTGGCCCTTCTGGCCGACGTCCATCGGGTGCTTGACGTGCTGCATCTCGGTCACCAGATCGGCTGCCTCGATCAGCCGGTGGTCGGCCCGGCGCCCGGTGACGATCACGTGCTGACGGCCGGGACGGTGGACCAGTGTCTCCACGACGTCGCCGACGTCGACCCAGCCCCACTGCATCGGATAGGTGAACTCGTCCAGGATGTAGAGCTGGTGCCGTTCCGCCTGGATACGGCGCTTCACCTCCGCCCAGCCCTCGGCGGCGTCCGCGGCGTGGTCCGCCTCGGTGCCGCTCTTACGGCTCCAGGACCATCCGGAGCCCATTTTGTGCCACTCGACTGGCCCGCCTTCGCCGGTCTGCTCGTGCAGCAGCCCGAGCCTCTCCAGGACGGTCTGCTCCCCGATGCGCCACTTGGCCGACTTCACGAACTGGAACACCCCGATGTCCCAGCCCTGGTTCCAAGCGCGCATCGCCATACCGAAGGCGGCGGTCGACTTGCCCTTGCCGTTTCCGGTGTGGACCATCAGCAGCGGCCGGTTGCGCCGCTGGCGGGTGGTGCTGCCGTCGTCCGGGACGGTGAGCGGCTTACCCTGCGGCATCAGGCCACCCCCGCCCGCGGAGCGGTCGCCGTGCGAACGACCCCGGTGAGCCCGTCGGCGGTCACTTCACCGAGCGGCACGTGCTCGGCCCTCAGATGAGTGGCAAGCCGGGCGGCGAGGCCGAGCCGGAATCGTCCGGTCTCGCAGTCCACGACGACGACCTGGACACCGCTGGTGGCGAGCGCGGCGGCGGCGCGGTGGGCACGACCCAGCGGGTCCGGGCCGGAGGTGGCGCGGCCGTCGGTCACCACGACGAGCAGGGGCCGGCGGGACGGGTCGCGCAGCGCCTCCCGGCGCAGCACCTCCCCACTGCGTTCCAGGCCCTCCGCGAGCGGGGTCCGGCCACCGGCCGGTAGGTCGGCCAGGCGGCGGGAGGCGACGTCGACCGAGCCGGTCGGTGGCAGGACGACCTCGGCGGTGTGCCGGCGGAACGTCACCAGTGCGACCTTGTCCCGGCGGCGGTAGGCGTCCAGCAGCAGCGACAGCACAGCGGTCTTGACCTGCTCCATGCGGCGGCGGGCCGCCATCGAACCGGACGCGTCCACGCACAGCAGCACGAGGTTCGACTCGCGCCCGACGGTCTCGGCCCGGCGCAGGTCGCCGGGCACGAGCGCGAGGCCGCGACCGCCGGTCAAGCCACCCCGGGAATGCTGATGCGGCGCCGCCGCGGTGATGGTGCCCGGCAGGTGCAGCCGGCCGTCGCCGGACGTGCGCCGCCGCTGCCCGGCGACACGGCCCTGCGGTGTTCGTGCCCGGGACCGCCGGCCGGCCTGACCGTCGCCGGTTCCTTTCACGACCAGCAAGCGGGCACGTGCGGGCTCGCCCGCGGATGCCATCGATGTGGCGGCCTGCCGTTCGGGCTCCGGTACGGGCGGGCTCTCGCCGGGAGAGCCGGGCACGTCCCCGGCCGATCCGTCGTGCCCGGTGTCGTCGGGCAGACCGCCGCCGGGACCGTCGGGTCCGGGGTCGGGGTCGTTGTGGCCGAGTAGGTCGTCCAGGCGGTCCTGGTCCAGGCCGGGCTCGTCGAAGGGGTTGCGGCGGCGGCGGTGCGGCAGCGCGAGACGGGCGGCGATGCGGATGTCCTCGAGTGTCACTCGCGTACGTCCCCGCCAGGCCGCGTGCGCCGCGGCGGCGCGAGCGGTGACGAGGTCCGCACGCAGGCCGTCCACGTCGAACGCGGCGCACAGCTCGGCGATCCTGGTCAGCGTCTCGTCGTCGAGCACGACACCGGCCAGCGAGCGCCGGGCGGCGGCCAGCCGGGTGCGCAGGGCTTCCTGCTCGCCGGCCCAGCGTGTGGCGAAGCCCTCCGGGTCGGCGTCGAATGCGAGCCGGCGGCGGACCGCCTGCACCCGCAGGACGGGGTCACGCGGGGCGGCGACCTCGACCGTCAGGCCGAACCGGTCGAGCAGCTGCGGGCGCAGTTCGCCCTCCTCCGGGTTCATCGTGCCGATCAACACGAACCGGGAGGCATGCTCGACCGAGACACCGTCGCGTTCGACGCTGACCCGGCCGGTCGCCGCGGCGTCGAGCAGCAGGTCGACCAGGTGGTCCGGCAGCAGGTTGACCTCGTCGACGTACAGCAGGCCACGATGGGCCCGGGCCAGCAGGCCAGGCTCGAACGCGACGACGCCGTCTCGCAGCGCGGCATCGAGCTTCAGCGATCCGGTCACCCGGTCGTCGCCGGCTCCGACGGGTAGTTCGACGAGGCGTACCGGCCGTTCGACGACGGGCGTGGGCACGTCGAACGGCCCGTCGGGGCAGACCGCCGAGGGATCGTCCGGGTCGATGGAGAACCGGTCGCCCGCATAGACCCGTACCGCCGGGAGCACCTCGGCGAGGCCGCGCACGGTAGTGGTCTTGGCAGTGCCCTTCTCCCCGCGGATCAGGACACCGCCGATGAGCGGATCGATCGCGACCAGGGTGAGGGCGAGAGTCATGTCGTCGGCGCCGACGACGGCACAAAAGGGGTACTGCGCTGGCATGTAGGGCTCCCGCTCGATCTGCCATGGCGGTCCACGACGCGGCATGCGCCGTGGATCGGATCGAGGCCGGTCTTCGGACTTCCCAGGTCAATGCCTGGATCACCGCAGCGGGCCCTGTGCCGGATTCTCACCGGCTTCCCAGATTCTCCCCGCGACCACGGTCGTGGGGCACCTCGAACCTGTGCATCACCATAGACGCCCCGGTGGCCGGGGCAAGGGCCGGTGGGCGGCTAGGGTGCATCTCCATGGAGGAGCGGGTGACCGTGGTGGGGATCGGGGCTGACGGGTGGGTGGGTCTGCCGGAGCCGTCCCGGGCGCTGGTGCGGGCGGCCGCGACGCTGCTCGGCGGGCGGCGGCACCTCGAGGCGGTGCCGCCCGTCGACGGCCAGCAGCGCGTGGCGTGGCCGTCGCCGCTGCGGGACAATCTGCCAGGTGTGCTCGCCTCCGCGCGAGGGCCGGTTGTCGTGCTGGCCTCCGGCGACCCGCTCGTGTCGGGTATCGGCACGACGCTGCTGGACGTCCTGGGCCCGGAGCGCGTGACGATCGTGCCCGGGGTCTCCTCGGTAGCCCTCGCCCGAGCACGTCTCGGATGGCCGGCCGAGTCCGTCACCACGGTCAGCCTGGTCGGCCGGGACCTACGGCTGATCGTGCCTGCGCTCTCGGCCGGGCGCCGGCTGCTCGTGCTGTCCAGCGACGAGACGACACCCGCGGCCGTGGCCGCGGTGCTGACCGGGCTCGGTTGGGGGCAGTCCAGGCTGGTCGTGCTCGGTGACCTCGGTGCCGCCGGTGAGTCGTGTACCGCGACCACCGCGGCCGGGTGGGACCTGAACGACGTGCCGCGGTTGAACGTTCTCGCTGTCGAAGCTCGCGGTGCCGGTCCGGGCTGGGCCTCGGGCGGCGTGTTGCCCGACGACGCGTTCGAGCACGGCGGGCAGATCACCAAACGTGACCTGCGGGCCAGTGCCCTGGCCCGGCTCGCGCCCGCGCCCGGTCAGCTGCTGTGGGACATCGGCGCCGGCAGCGGCTCGATCGGTGTGGAGTGGATGCGGGCCTGGCCGACGGCACGGACGATCGCGGTGGAGCCCCGCTCCGACCGGGCCGCGCTGGTGCACCGCAACGCCGCTGCCCTCGGCGTGCCGGGTCTGTGTCTGGTCGAGGGTTCGGCGCCCGGGGCCCTGTCCGGCCTGGACCGTCCCGACGCGGTGTTCGTCGGCGGCGGGGCCACCGTCCCCGGCGTGCTGGACACCTGCTGGGATGCGCTCGGCGCCGGTGGACGGCTCGTCGTGCACGGTGTCACCGCCGAGACCGAGGCGGTGCTGCTGAAGCAGCACAGCCGGCGCGGCGGTGAACTCGTCCGCCTGCACGTCGAACGCGCCGAACCGCTCGGCGGCTTCACCGGCTGGACGCCCGCACGGGCAGTCAGCCAGTGGTCCATCGTCAAGGGAGATTCATGACCGTCCATTTCGTCGGGGCCGGGCCCGGCGCCGCCGACCTGCTCACCCTCCGCGCGGTACGCCTGCTCGAGTCCGCCGACGTGTGCCTGTACCCGGGCACGTACCTCGACGCCGAGGTGCTGGAGCACTGCCGTGACGACGCCCGGCTGATCGACACCCAGCACCTCGACCTGGACCAGATCACCACGCACCTGGTCCAGGCACACGCCGACGGGTCCGAGGTCGTACGGCTGTGCTCCGGTGACCCGTCGCTGTACTCGGCGGTGCACGAGCAGGCACGCCGGCTCGACGCCGCCCGGGTCCCGTGGGACGTCACGCCCGGCGTGCCGGCCTATGCGGCTGCTGCCGCCGCCGTCGGCGCCGAGCTGACCGTCCCGGAGCTGGCCCAGTCGGTCGTGCTCACCCGCGCGCAGGCCCGGTCCACGGTCATGCCGTCGGGAGAGAAGCTCGCCGCGTTCGCCGCGACCGGCGCGACGCTCGCCCTGCACCTGGCGGTCACGCGTACCCGCGAGCTGGCCGCCGAACTGGCCGGCTACTACGGCCACGACTGCCCCATAGTCGTGGTGCACCGGGTGTCGCAGCCGCAGGAGCTCATCCTGCGCGGCACGCTGGCCGACATCGGCGGCCGGGTCGAGCAGGCCGGTCTGCGACAGGCAGCGGTCATCCTGGTCGGCCCGGCGCTGGCCGGGGACGTCCGTGGCGGCGAGTCGTTCCTCTACTCGGCCGGTCGCGAGCGCCGCGTGCGCGGCTGATCAGGGCACGAAGCGCGGGCTCCAGACACGTCCGGCCGCGGTGACTCGCGTCGCCGAGGCGCCGATGATCAACAGGCATTTCATGTCGATGCTGCCGGGGTCCAGTTCGCCGAGCGAGGTGACGGTGAGACTCTCCCCGGCCCGGCCGATGTCGCGGCCCACGACCACGACCGTCCGGGGGGACTTGTGCTCCAGCAGCACGGCCCGGGCCTGCGCGACCTGTTCGGTGCGTGAGCGTGAGCGCGGGTTGTAGAGGGCCAGCACCAAATCCGCCTCGGCGACAGCGCGCAGCCGCTTGACCACGACCTCCCACGGCTTGAGCCGGTCCGACAGGCTCATCACCGCGAAATCGGCCCCGATCGGCGCGCCCGCGCGCGCCGCGACCGCCTGGACGGCGGAGATCCCGGGTACGACACGGATGGCGACGCCGGCGTAGCGGGGGTCCTCCGCGGCCTCGAACACCGCCGACGCCATGCCGAAGACGCCCGCGTCACCGCCGGAGACGACCGCGACGCGCTCACCGGCGAGCGCCAGTTCGAGCGCCTGCCGGGCCCGCTCGAGCTCGACCGTGTTGCCGGAGGCGTGGCGGACGAGTCCGGGGCGTTGCGCGACGCGCTGGACGTACGGGCCGTAGCCGACGACGTGGCCGGCCTCGGCGAGCACCTGCGACGCCTCGGGGGAGAGCCACCGATCGGGACCGGGGCCGAGGCCCACGACGACGACCTCGGCGCCGGGATAAGGTTCGGTGACCCTGGTGGCCGGGAGGTCGTAACGGGCCACTCCGGGCCGGGTGTCGCCGGGGACCAGCACGATCGAGAAGTACGGCACCGTGGCGGGGTCCACGTCGGCGACAGGCAGTACCCGCTCGGCGGTCATCGACGCCCGTTCGACGTACCAGGAGCCCTCGACGCGCCCGGCCTGCTCGAGCGCCGAGCGGACCTTGGTGAACGTCCGGCCCAGCTTCATGATCACCGCCCCGTCGGTGTCGGCGAGACGCCGGGCCAGCTCGGGCTCGGGCAACGTTCCCGGCAGCACGGTCAGCACGTCGGTCTGCCGGACCAGCGGCAGGGCGGTGGTGGCGGTGGCGGCGGCGAAGGCGGGCACACCGGCGACGACCTGCGTGTCGAACTCGCCGGCGAGCCGGTCGTGCAGGTACATGAACGAGCCGTAGAGCATCGGGTCGCCCTCGGCCAGCACGACCACGTCGCGGCCCGCACGAAGGTGGGCCCGCAGCCGCTCGGCGGCTTCGGCGTAGAAGTCGGCCATCGCCCCGGCGTACCCGCCCGGGTGCTCGGTGCTCTGGGTCGTCACCGGATAGACCAGCGCCTCCTCGATCACGTCGTCCGGGAACAGCCCGGCAGCGATGCGGCGCGCGTTGGACTGTTTGCCGACACCCTGGTGGTAGGCGATGACCTGGGCCGCGCCGATCAGCCGGGCGGCTTTGAGCGTGATCAGTTCGGGATCACCCGGGCCGACCCCGACGCCGGACAGCCGCCCGGTCACTCCGCCTCCCGGGCGAGGGCGTTGAGCGCGGAGGCGGCCATCGCCGAGCCGCCCCGGCGCCCGGTCACCACGAGATAGGGCACGTCGAGGCCGGGGGCGTCGGTGGCGAGGTCGATGAGCGCCTGCTTGGACTCGGCGGCGCCGATGAATCCCACCGGCGTACCGATGATCGCAGCTGGTCGTGGCGCGCCGTCGCGCAGCATCTCCAGCAGGTGGAACAGGGCCGTGGGGGCGTTGCCGAAGGCGACGACCGCGCCGGCGAGGTGGTCGGTCCACAGCGACACCGCCGCCGCCGACCGGGTCGTTGCCCACCGGTGGGCAAGCGCCGGGACCTCGGGTTCGTGCAGAAAGCAGCGGACCTCGTTGTCACGGGGCAGGCGGGCGCGGGTAACGCCGGCGGCGACCATGTGCGCGTCGGTCAGGATCGGCGCCCCCGCCTCCAGCGCCCCGCGGGCGGCGGCCACCAGGCCGGGGTGGATCACCAGGTTGCGGGTGAGGTCGGTCTGGCCGCATGCGTGGATCATCCGCACCGCGACCTTCTCGGCGTCGGCCGGCACACCCGAAAGATCGGCCTCGGCACGGATGGTGGCGAACGAGGCGTCGTAGATCGCCGCGCCGTCGGTGACGTAGTCGTAGCGGCGTGCCGGTGTGGTGAGACTCATGCGTTCTCCAGATCGGGGACGAGCAGGGTGCGGTACGGGGTGACGACGATCTCGCCGGCGCCGAGCGCGCGGATCTCCTCCAGCAGGGGAGCGTCCACTCGGCCGCCGGAAGCCGCGAGGTGCGCGGTGACGCGGCCGTCATCCTGAACGATCCTGCCCAGCGCGGGTGGAGGTGTGCTCACCCGGGTCCGCTCGGCACGGTCGAGTACGGTGCCCAGCAGCGCGGCGCCGGCGCCGGGCAGCTCGTCGACGTGCCAGGGTGAGTCCGGCCGGTCACCCGCGAGCCCGGCGAAGCGTACGGCGAGCCCGGTCAGCGCCGCGGCGGCCTCGTCCAGCCGGATGACTGGCCCCCACGCCGAGGTTCCGGCGCGTAGCTGCGCGGTGTCCGAGTCGAGCGCCACCAACCCCAGGTCCAAGTCACGGCTGACCAGATCACCGCGGCCGTCGTCAAGCACGAACAGGAACCGTCCGGTCAGCGCGGTGAGCCGGGGCTCGGCGCGCAGCCGTGCGTCGAGTCCGGCGACGACCGGGTGTAGATCGGCCCGGCCGCCACTGCGTCCGGTCAGCGGTGAGGCGAGGATGTTGCGGACCAGCTCGTGCGACGTGGACGGTACGAGCCCGGTCGCGATGACGTCGGCGACGACGGTCTCGGGCAGCCGCCCACCGTCGTGCTCGAGACCGCGCACCTGCAGGTTGGCGCGGCTGGTCAGGTGGACCGCGCCGTCGCCGTGCGCACGGGCCACCTCCACGAGTGCGCACAGCGCCGCAGTCGGCACGATCCCGCCGGGGACGCGCACCCGCACGAGCGCGCCGTCGTCGGCGATCCATGGGCGCAGCAGGCCGGGACACAGGTCGCGGCGGGTCCTCTCGGTCACGGCGACATGGTGCCAGAGCCCGTCCCCGGCGACACCGGCTGTCGGTGCTACCGTCGTGATGCCAGTCAAACTCAGCCATGAGCCAGGGAACCCGGTGCGAATCCGGGACTGACGCGCAGCGGTGAGGGTGACGGGCGGGGCACGACGCCACTGGACCCACGGTCTGGGAAGGCGCCCCGTCCGGTTGATCCCGAGTCCGAAGACCTGCTGGCCGCAGATCCGTCTGCGACACGTGCCCATCCAGGCCTCGCGCACAGGCCCCGGACGAAAGAAGACCCCGTGTCCCGATCGCACCGGATCACCGGCTCCTGACCCCGTGAGCGTCCTCGTTCACGTCGCGACCGCACTGACGGACGCCGCGTCGCCGGTGCTACGCGGGCAGGCCGAGGCAGCCGGCGCCCGACTGGCCTTCCTGCAAGCCGGCGAGCCGACGCTGACCCATGTGCTCGACCTGCTGCACGCCGAGGGCGCCCGGGAGGTTCGCCTGGAACCGGTGAGCACCGACGACCTGACTTTCGCCCGTTCGTGGGTGGGACGCGTGGCCGGCCACTGGCACCGTCAGCAGATCGACCCGCCGGTCATCCGGTTCGGCGAGCGCGCGATCACCGGGCACGAGGCGCCACTCACCTCACCGGCCTGGGACACCCTGCCGCCGTACCGCCATCATCTACTGCTGTGCCGCGGCCCGCGCTGCAGTGCCCGCGGCGCGGACGAGACCTATCGCGCGATCGTGGGCGCGCTCGTCGAGCAGCAGCTCACCGACGCCGACGTCCTCATGGCCCAGACCGGCTGCCTGTTCCCGTGCAACCACGGACCAGTCGCCGTCGTGCACCCCGACGGCACCTGGTACGGGCCGGTGCGACCCGGCGACGCGGCACGCCTCGTCGGCGAGCACCTACGCGCCGGCCGTCCGGTCGGCGACCTGCGCCTCGGCTCCCGTGTCACCGAAGGAGAAACATGACACGCATCGCCCTGCTGTCCACCTCGGACACCGACCTGCTCTCGGCGCGGGCCAGCAACGCGGACTGGTCCTGGGCCAACCCTGCCCGGCTCACCGGCGAGCGCCGCGACACCCTGACCACCGAGGCCGACGTGGTCGTTCTGCGGGTGCTCGGCTCGCCCGAGGACGTACGCGACCTCGCCGCGCTGATCCGCGGCACCGGCCGTCCCCTGGTCGTGCTCGGTGGGGAACGGACGCCGAACGCCGCGTTGATGGGGCTGTCGACCGTCCCGATCGGCGTCTGCGCCGAGGCGCACCGCTACCTCGCCGAGGGCGGCGCGGAGAACCTGCGCCAACTGCACGCCTTCCTGTCCGACACCGTGCTGCTGACCGGCGAAGGCTTCGAACCGCCGGCCGTGCTGCCCGAGTGGGGAGTCAGCCGGCAGCCGGCCCCGGACGCCCGGCCCCGCGTCGGAGTCCTGTACTACCGGGCCCACGAGGTGAGCGGCAACAACGCGTTCGCCCACGAACTCGCCGATGCCATCGACACCACCGGCGTGGCCGCCGGCGTACCGATCTACGTCTCGTCACTGCGGGCGGCGCCCGAGGAGTTGTACGCCGAACTCGCCACCCTGGACGCGATCGTCGTCACGGTCCTGGCCGCCGGCGGCGCCCGGCCCGCCACCGCGAGCGCCGGCGGCGACGACGAGTCCTGGGACGTCGAACGGCTGCGCGCCCTCGACATCCCCGTGCTGCAGGCTCTGGCGCTCACGTCCGGCAGAGCCGAGTGGGAGGCGTCCGACGAAGGCGTCACCCCGCTCGACTCCGCGACCCAGATCGCCATCCCCGAGTTCGACGGCCGCCTCATCACCGTCCCGTTCTCATTCAAGGAGGTCGACGCCGACGGCCTGCCCCGCTACGTGACCGACCCTGAGCGATGCACCCGCGTCGCGGGCATCGCCGTCAACCACGCCCGACTGCGGTATGTCCCGCCCGCCGAGCGCAAGGTGGCCCTCGTCCTGTCGGCCTACCCGACCAAGCACAGCCGCATCGGCAACGCCGTCGGCCTCGATACGCCCGTGTCGGCGATCCGATTGCTGCGCGCGATGCGAGATGCCGGCTACGACCTCGGCGCACCCGGCGCAATTCCCGGGCTCGACCCGCTGCTCCCGGTCGAGGGAGAGGATGCCGACACGACGGCCGGCAACGCGCTCATCCACGCTTTGATCGCCGCCGGTGGGCAGGACGAGGAGTGGCTCACGCAGGCTCAGCTCAGCGAGTCGCACGTGCGTATCAGCCGGGACGACTACCGGCGCTGGACTGCCGGATTGCCCGCCGCGCTGCGCGACGCCATGGCCGAGACCTGGGGCGAGGCTCCCGGCTCGCTTTTCGTCGACGACGACGGCGACATCGTGCTGGCCACCCTGCGCGCCGGTAACGTCGTCATCCTCATCCAGCCCCCGCGTGGCTTCGGCGAGAACCCGGTCGCGATCTACCACGACCCGGCCATGCCTCCGTCGCACCACTACCTGGCCGCGTACCGCTGGCTCGAACACGGCTTCGGCGCCGACGCGGTGGTGCACCTCGGCAAACACGGCTCGATGGAGTGGCTGCCGGGGAAGAACGCCGCGCTCTCAGCCGCCTGCGCCACGGACGCGGCAATCGGCAGCATGCCGTTGATCTATCCGTTCCTGGTCAACGATCCTGGCGAGGGTGCCCAAGCCAAGCGCCGCGCGCACGCCACCATCGTCGACCACCTGGTGCCGCCGATGGCACGCGCCGAAAGCTACGGCGACATCGCCAAGCTGGAGCAACTGCTCGACGAGCACGCCAACATCGCCGCGATGGACCCGGCAAAGCTGCCCGCGGTCCGCCAGCAGATCTGGACGCTGATGCAGTCCGCACAAATGCATCGCGACCTCGGCCTGGACGAACGGCCCGGCGACGAGGAGTTCGACGACTTCCTGCTGCACGTCGACGGCTGGCTGTGCGAGATCAAGGACGTACAGATCCGCGACGGATTGCACGTGCTCGGCCAGGCGCCGACCGGACAGGCACGCGTCAACCTGGTGCTCGCCGTGCTCCGCGCGACACAGGTCTGGGGCGGACAGAACCGGGCACTGCCCGGCCTGCGCGCCGCGCTGGGTCTTGCCGAGGACGCCCCGGCGGCCGACGTCGACGCCGTGGAAGCGCAGGCCCGTGCCCTGATCGAGGCGATGGAGAAGGCCAGCTGGCAGGCTGACGCGATCGACGCGCTGCACGACGACCCGGTGGTACGCGACGTCCTGCGCTTCGCCGCCGAGCAGGTCGTGCCGCGGCTGGCCGCCACCACCGACGAACTGACCAACGTCCTGCACGCGCTCGACGGCGGTTTCGTCCCGGCCGGGCCCTCCGGCTCCCCGCTGCGCGGACTGGTCAACGTCCTGCCGACCGGCCGTAACTTCTACACCGTCGACCCGCGGGCCGTTCCGTCCCGTCTGGCCTGGGAAACGGGACAGGCGATGGCCGAGTCCCTCGTCGCCCGGCACCTCGCCGAAACCGGCGAGCATCCCCGATCGGTCGGCCTCTCCGTGTGGGGCACCTCCGCGATGCGCACCTCCGGCGATGACATCGCCGAGGTGCTGGCGCTGCTGGGCGTACGCCCCATCTGGGACACGGCCTCACGCCGGGTCAACGGCCTGGAGGTGATCGGCCTCGACGAACTCGGCCGGCCCCGCATCGACGTTACCGTGCGCATCTCGGGATTCTTCCGCGACGCCTTCCCACACGTCATCGAACTCCTCGACGACGCCGTGCAGCTCGTCGCCGGGCTCGACGAACCCGATGAGCGCAACTACGTGCGGGCACACACCCGCCACGACCTCGCCGAGCACGGCGACCAGCGGCGGGCCACCACGCGGATCTTCGGTTCGAAGCCCGGATCGTACGGCGCCGGCATCCTCCAGGTCGTCGAGTCCGGCACCTGGCGCGACGACGCCGACCTGGCCGCCGTCTACACCGCCTGGGGCGGCTTCGCCTACGGCCGCGGCCTCGACGGAACCGCGGCAACCGACGACATGCGAACCAACTACCGGCGCATCGCCGTCGCCGCGAAGAACATCGACTCCCGCGAGCACGACATCGCCGACTCCGACGACTACTTCCAATACCACGGCGGCATGATCGCCACGGTCCGCGCGCTGACCGGCGCCGAACCCAGGGCGTACGTCGGTGACTCCACCACGCCGGACGCCGTACGCACCCGCAGCCTGCAGGAAGAGACCAACCGCGTCTTCCGCTCGCGGGTGGTCAACCCGCGCTGGATCGCGGCGATGCAGCGCCACGGCTACAAGGGAGCGTTCGAGCTCGCCGCCACCGTGGACTACCTCTACGGCTTCGACGCCACCGCCGGTGTCGTCCACGACTGGATGTACGAGTCGCTGGCCCGCGAATACGTCCTCGACGAGACGAACCAGCAGTTCATGCGCCGCGCGAACCCCTGGGCACTGCGCGGCATCGTGGAACGGCTGAACGAGGCCGCCGACCGTGGACTGTGGGCCGAACCGGACGCCGAGGTCATGGCGGAGATGGCCCGCGTGTACCTCGAGGTCGAGGGAGACCTGGAGGATCAGGCGTGACACGGCGCCTCACCCTGGTCGGCCTCGGCCCGGGCGACCCCGAACTGGTCACGGCCCAGGCCGTCCGGGCACTCAACGAGGCCGACTACTTCCTTGTCGCCGACAAGACCGGACAGCACCCGGGCACGGCCGACCTCATCGCGATGCGAGAGGCGATCTGCGCCCGGCACGTCACCGGCGCCTGGCGGCTCGTGCACGTACCCGACCCGGAACGCGACCGTGCCGACCCGGCCGACTACACCGGCGCGGTACGCGACTGGCACGAGGCACGGGCCCAGGCGTTCGAGCAGGCATTGCTGGACAACCCGGGAGACGCCGCAGTGCTCGTCTGGGGTGATCCGGCCCTGTACGACTCGGCGATCCGTGTGGCCGACCGCATCGCCGAACGCGCGCGGGTCGACATCACCGTGGACGTCGTACCCGGCCTCAGCAGCATCCAACTGCTGGCGGCACACCACCGGCTCGTCCTCAACACAATCGGTGGCCCGATCACCATCACGACCGGTCGCCGCCTGCTCCACGACGCGGCGACACACGACAACCTCGTCGTCCTGCTCGACGGGGCATTGACCTGTCGCCAGCTCCCCGGACTGTCGGCCTGGCAGATCTGGTGGGGCGCGAACCTCGGCTCGTCCGACGAGCAACTGGTGGCCGGCAACCTTGACGAGGTCGCCGACCGGATCTGGTCCCGGCGGACGGCGGCGAAACAAAGCCGCGGCTGGGTCATGGACACGTATTTGTTGCGCCGGGCCGGCAGCCTCGAGCGGCGATCCTGAGAATCACATCCTTTGACCCACCGATGATCACCCAGCCGCGAACGCACTCCTGCGATCGCTGGCCGCAACCCGTTACCGTGCGTGCCGCTCTAGCTGTAATGCCCAGCAGCGTTGTTGACGCGGCTGATGGGTGGTTTGCCGCGGAGCGAGGTGTGGTTGCGGTGGTGGTTGTAGGTGTGCAGCCAGGCGGGTAGAGCGTCAGCGCGTTGCTGGTTGTTGGTGAAGGGTTGGGCGTAGGCCCATTCGTCGCACAGGGTGCGGTTGAAGCGTTCGGCTTTGCCGTTGGTCTGTGGTCGGTAGCGGCGGGTGAAGCGGGCGGTGGCACCGAGGTCGGTCAGGGCCTGGTGCCAGGCTCGGCCGCGGTGGTAGGCCAATGCGTTGTCGGTCATGACGCGTTCGACGCGGGTGATTCCGTGGGTGGCGAAGTGCTCGGCGGCGCGGCGGAGGAAGCCGGCACAGGTGTCGGTTTTCTCGTCGGGGTGGATCTCGGCGTAGGCGAGACGGGTGTGGTCGTCGATGGCGCAGTGCACGTAGTCGAAGCCGACACGGCCGGCGGTGCGGGCACGGCGGTGTTCCAGGCTGTCGCGGCCCAAGATGCGCCAGCCGCCGCCGTCGCGAACCCGGCCGAGTTTCTTGACGTCGACGTGGATCAGCTCGCCGGGCCGGTCGCGCTCGTAGCGGCGGATGAGCTGACCGGTGGGCCGGTCGAGCCAGGCCAGGTGGTGTAGACCGTGCCGCGTCAGAACGGCGTGCACCGTCGAGGCCGGCATCCCGAGCAACGGTCCGAGCCGGCGAGCTCCGAGTTTGCGTTCCTGGCGCAGTTGGCAGACCCGCGCCTCCAGCTGGGCGGGCGTCTTGTGTGGCTGGTGGTGAGCCCGGCTGGATCGATCCCGCAGACCAGCGTCGCCCTCGGCCCGCCACCGCTGTAGCCACTTGTAGCCGGTGGCCCGAGAACAGCCCAGTTCCTTCACGACGTGGGCCACCGGCCGACCCTGGTCAACGACACGCGTGATGAGCAGCCGCCGGCCGTGGATGGTCAGCCGGGCATTACGGTGGGCCATGGAGACCTCCGGTTCCGTGTGGGCGTCAGCACCTCACACCTCGCCGGAGGTCTCGCCTCGTCTCAAGCCGCCACGCCGTCAACAACCCTCATGGGCATTACATCTAGCGCCTTGCGCCGAGCCCTGAGCGCGAGCGTAGTGTGGCGCGCGGTGGCCACTGCGCGGCTGAATCAGCTCGCGGTGCAGGTAGGTGTCGGTGTGGTGGGTGTACTGGTGGTGGAGCCGAGGAAACCGAAGGTGGTGCTGGCGCCTGGGGCGAGGCTGCCGTTGTAGCTGACGTTGCGGGCGGTCACCGCGGATCCCTGATTGGTGACTGTCGCATTCCACGCCTGGGTGACCGTCTGCCCCGCGGGGTAGGTCCAGGTCACGGTCCAGCCGTTGATCGCCGTGCCGCCCGCGGTGACCCGCACCTCGCCCTGGAAGCCGCCCGACCACTGGCTGGTCACCGTGTATGTGGCGGCACAGCCGCCTCCGCCAGTCGGCGGTGGGGTGGTCGGCGGGGGCGTGGTCGACCCGCCCCAACCGGTGGTCGAGTCGAGCCAGGCAGCGCGGCGCAGCATCCAGTCCCGCATGAACTGGACCTGCCCCTGCCAAGTCGGTGAAGTCGGCGTGACGAAGGGCCCGATCATCCGGGTGCTCAGGTTGGGCCAGCGCTGGAAGTTGCGCTGTGCCCCGTTGGTCAGCGGACCGGTGAGGGCGTTGATTCGGGACTGCAACGATGCGTCGGACAGTGGGCCACGGCGCAGCGTCTGCCAGCGCAGCCGCACCTCGTTGACGAAGGCCGGGTCACGCATCAGCTGCGTGTACCAGTCGTTGGCCACCGGTTGGCGGATCTGCTGGTACTGCCAGCCGGATGTCTGGTCGTTCTGGAAAAAGCCGCCCACACCGAAGGTGAGGTTGTAGTCCCAGAGCGGGCCAGCGGAGATCTTGGTGTCGCGGTCCTTGTAGAAGTACGCGCTGCGGATGTACGAGTCCATCTCCCGGCTCAGCTCGTTGATGATGAGCTGGTCTATGAAGGAGGGCACGTCGATGTACGCCCGGTAGCCGGTGACCGGGTCGGCGAAGTTCGGTGCCCGCAGGACGTTGTGGAATTCCTGAAGATGGTTACGCAACCAGTCGCGTTGCTCTGGTTGCAGGGGGGACGGATCGGTGACCTCAAGGTAGTTCCAGCAGCTTGCCGCCGGCCCGGTGCAGGGCAGGATCGGCTCCTCGGCGAGCTGGGCGACGCGGGGCAGCGGGAGGTGGCCAGGCGGTACGCCGCCGCGTGGGAGTCCGGCGACGTCGAGACGATCGTTGCGATGCTGACGGAGGACGCGCGGTACTCGATGCCGCCGCTGACCGTCTGGTACGAGGGCCGTGAGCAGCTCCGCGGCTTCCTGACCGAGGTGACGGGCGGGCGGAGGTGGCGGTTCCTGCCGACGAGTGCCAACGGGCAGCTCGCGTTCGGGACGTACCTCTGGAACGACGCGGCTGCCGCCTACCTGCCGGCGGGGCTGGACCTGCTCGTGCTGCGGGGGCGCCGGGTGGCCGAGGTCGTCTCGTTCCTCGACGTGCCCCTGCCCGACTTCGACCTGCCAGATCGGCTGCCGGGAAGGAAGTCGCAGACGGGCCTGCACCTGTAGTGCACGCGGCCAGCGCGTCGCCTCGGCGAGGTCCGGACCGCTCGGCGTGGCTGGTTTCGGCGGTTGTGGGGGAGGGGCAAGGATAGGAACCGACGACAACCCCTCCGGAGGGACGGCTCTCGTGGAAGTTACCGGCTTCTTCACCGCGATCATCATCGGTCTGGTCATCGGCGCACTCGGCCGCCTGGTGGTGCCGGGCAAGCAGAACATCCCGATCTGGCTGACCCTGCTCATCGGTGTGGTCGCTGCGATCCTCGGCACCCTCGTCGCCGGTGCGCTCGGTGTCGACGACACCCGCGGTATCGACTGGATCGAACTGGCCATCCAGGTCGCCTTCGCCGCGATCGGCGTGGCGCTCGCGGCAGGCGCGTACGGCCGGCGCCGTATTCGCTGACCGCTCCCGGCACGACGGCGGCCCACCCCGGCGCGGGGTGGGCCGCCGTCGTGCCGTCCACCTGTCGTTCAACTGGAATTCGTATGTTCTTCACAGCCGGCTCTGAGGTTGACCTGATTACCTCCCTTTCGTCCTAGCCGTTTGCAGATGGGCGACGAGAGATGCGAAACCCCCTTCGACGACGAGGTGTACCGCCCGATCCCACCGGGGACGGCCCGCCGGGGCCGGTCCCGCCGGAGCATCCGGCGCTGCGGGTCGCGAATGATCAGGCCGGTCACGCGTTGCGGGCGCCGAGCAGGCTGCACGCCTTCAACCGGTACGAGATCAAGTACGTGATGCCGTACGCCGTGGTGCCGGAGCTACGCGAGGCCCTCGCTCGCCGGCTCGATCTCGACGCCTACGCCGCCGGTGGCGGCTACGGAGTGTGGAGCGTCTACTACGACACGCCTGACCTGCGCTTCTACTGGGAGAAGATCGAGGGACTACGGTTCCGGCGCAAGCTGCGGCTTCGAAACTACGGCGACCGGTTCCGAATCGACGACGACAGTCCGGTGTTCGTGGAGATCAAGCAGCGGGTCAACCGGGTCACGCAGAAGCGGCGGGTGGAGTTGCCCTACCGGCTCGCCCGGGATCTGTGCGACCGCCGGATGGCGGTCGACCACGACCCCGGGCAGGGGGCGTTCCTCGATGAGGTTCTCGACCTTCTCTGCCGGCTGGATCTGCGGGCCGTGGCGATGACCGGCTATCAGCGGGAGGCGTTCATCGGCCGGGACGCCGACTCCGGCCTGCGGGTGACGATCGACCACCGGGTGCGGGGGCGGGACCGGGACTTCCATCTCGGGGCGGACGTCGAGAACCGTCTCATCGTCCCGGCCCGGCTGGCCGTGGTGGAACTCAAGGCCGACGAGCGGGTTCCTCGCTGGCTCACCGACCTGACCGCCCAGATGAACATGTCCGTGGTGCGGGTTTCCAAGTACTGCCAGAGTGTCGAGGCGTTCGGTCGTGCGCCTCGCTCGATCTTTCATGTTGCCGACGACGACGCCGGTGCCCTGGTGCCGGCCGCCAACCGAAGTGAGGCGTGACAATGCCGTTCGATGTTCAGGATCTGTCCGGCACGTTCAGCATCGGCGACATCGCCATCGCGCTGTCGCTGTCGTTCGTGCTCAGTGCGATGATTGGCTGGGTCTACCGGTTCACCCACCGAAACGTCTCCTACAGCCAGTCCTACGTCCAGACACTGGTCATCCTGGGCATGCTGATCGCATTGATCATGCTGGTGGTGGGGTCGAACATCGCGCGGGCGTTCGCGCTGGTGGGGGCGTTGTCCGTGGTGCGGTTCCGTAACGCGATCAAGGAAACCCGCGACGTCGGCTTCATCTTCCTGGTGATGGGCGTCGGCATGGCCGCCGGTACCCGCTTCTACACGCTCGCGATCGTCGCTGCGGTGGCGATCAGCCTGATCATCGTGGTGATGTACCGGTTCAACTGGTTCGCATCGAGTGTCCAGCGGCAGGTGGTCAAGGTCCAGGTGCCGCCGGACGGCAACTACACCGCGAGCGTCCAGGACGTGCTCATCGCACACACCAGCGAGTTCGAACTGGTCAGCATGGAGTCCATCCGGGGCGGCGCGCTGACCGAGCTCATGTACACGGTCCGGTTGAAGAAGGGCCACGAGCCGGGTGACCTCATCAACGCCCTCGGTGAGCGTACCGGTGGCCAGCGGGTGACCGTCCTGACCGGCTACGACCAGACGGACCTGTGATGCCACGGTTTGCGATTCCGGAGTCGTCCGCGCCCCCACCGACGCCCCCGCCGGCTCGACGGCGACTGCGGCACCGGGTTCCGATCCGGGTGCGGCACTACTGGAAGCTGCTCGTGACGTGTGCCGCGTTCGTGGTCATCTGCGCGGTGGTGTTCAGCACCGTGCGGGTCGCGCCGCTGGTCGTCAGCAGCAGCGACCAGACCGCCGACGAGGTCACGCAGGATATCGCCGGCGCGGTCGACCTCTTCGACGCCGGGGTCGCCCACACGATCACGCTCACCTACCGGGAGAAGGACTACCAGGAGATCCTGGACGACTACTGGGACGACGGTGAGAAGACCTGGCTCGAGGCGGACCTCACGATCGACGGCGCCACCATCCCCAGCGTCGGTATCCGGCTCAAGGGCAACTCGACACTCTCCGGCCTGACCCGCAATGGTGAGTCCCGGCGTGCCGGGGCGGGCCGCGGCGGGTTGCCCGGCGGCGGGCAGATGGCCGGGCCTGGTGGTGCGCAGCCCGGTGGTGCTGGACCGGGCGGGTTCGGGCGGTCCTCCCTCAAGGCGGAGGAACCGGAGAACCTGCCCTGGCTGGTTCGCTTCGACGAGTTCATCGACGGACGCCGCTATCAGGGGCACCGTGAGGTGACGTTGCGGGTGGCGGGCATGGGTGGCGGCGGCGGCACGACGGTTCTCAACGAGGCCGTCGCGCTGGGGGCGCTCGCGGCCGCCGAGGTGGATGCGCAGCGTTACGCATACTCCAGCTTCACCGTGAACGACCGGCCGACCACCACCCGCCTCGTGGTCGAACATCCGGACGAGACCTTCGCCGACGCGCTGGGCGAGTCCGGTGTTCTGTACAAGAGCATATCGACCAGTCAGTTCACGGACCAGGGCGATGATCCCATCGACTACGCCGACGACTTCAAGCAGATCACCCTGAAGGGCAGCCAGGATCTACAGCCAGTCATCAAGCTGATCAAATGGGTCCAGGAGAGCAGCGACGCCGACTTCGACGCGCACCTCGCCGATCATGTCGACGTGACGTCGTTCGCTCGTTACGTGGCCGCGCAGAACCTGCTGCTCAACTTCGACGACATGTCCGGGCCGGGCCGGAACTACTACCTGTGGTACGACCTGAAGACGAAGAAGTTTTCCGTCATCGGCTGGGACTACAACCTCACCTTCTCCGGTGAGGCCACCCAGGGGCCGCATGACGCGGGCCGGATGGGTGGCCGGTCGCCGCAGGATGGTGCGGCCGGCGATCAGCCCCCGGCCGGTATGGATCGACCCGGCGCCGGGCAGTTCCCGGACGGCGGCGACGGTGAGGGGGGCCGGGCGCGGGGGATGATGAGCGGGCACAAGCTCAAGGAACGCTTCCTCGCCAGCGCGGCCTTCAAGACGGTGTACGAGGATGCCTATCGCGAGCTGTACCAGAAGATCTACGCGCAGAACGGCGCGCAGAAGGCGCTCGACGAGATCGTCGCCGTGCTGCCGACGGTCGGCGGCTACCAGGCGCAGACCACCGACACGGCAGTCGAGCAGCTCCGCGCTCTGATCGGGCGGCGCAGCGACCACCTCGCGACCGATGCGGTGATCACTGCCGGATGAGGCGTCCGGGCATGAACGAGCCGGTCGGCGGCGTGCGTGGAGGCATGTCGCCGATCGGCTCCGCCGGGTTCCCGCGGTGCCGGCACCTGCGGGGGCCGGATCAGGCCGGCACGTTACCGTTGAGGTAAGCGTTGATCTGGTCGATCTCCAACGCGTTGAAGATCTCGGGTTGATCCGCAGCCTGGTTGGAGTTGATGATCCGCTTGAACAGGTTGTAGTGGGCCATCGACCGCAGGCCGATGACGCGGTTGGGGGTTACCAGGTAGCCGGTACCGCCGGTGCTCCAGATCAGATACATCAGTCCGTCCTTGGTGACAATCTCGGGTGGAGTTCCGGGCGCCCCGGCATACGGGGCGCCCTTGAGAACCGACTCGGGGTCAACTCGCTGTCCGTTCGGCTGGAATATTTCAAGGTGCAGGTGCGGGCCGGTCGAGTGACCGGTGGATCCCACGTTGCCGATGTGCTGGCCGGCAGCGACCTGCGTGCCTGTCCCGACCCTGGGAGTCTCCCGCATGTGCCCGTAGACACTCCGCCAACCATCGGCGTGGGTGATGACGGCGTGGTGACCGAGGCCGCTCGCGCTGTACGAAACACCGGTCACCGTACCCGCCGCAATCGAGCGGATGGGATAACCGAGGATTCCCGAGTAGCTGTAGTCGGTTCCGTTGTGCATCCTGGACACGCCGGTGATGGGGTCCGTGCGTGGTCCGAACGTGGACGTGATGGGCACCCACTTGTCGAACGGCCGGTTCCACCTCGGAGTAGCGCCGTAGGCGGCCTCCGCGAGCCATGCCTCCGGAATGACGCCGGCGGCGAGCGCCGCAGTGACCAGGCCGAGCAGGCGACGGCGGTTGACGCCACGGGACGCCAGGTCGTCCCCCGGGCATGGTTCGTCGATTGCCTGCATCCGGCTCCCTGCTCCCGCTATCAGTCGACATCTAAGGACATGGATCTTAGGGGGCTCGGCTCGGCGGCTGTCAAGAGCCGGTCGGGCCGTCGCAAGCCGGAGTGGCACCGGTCGTCGGGTCGTCCACGTCCCACCGGGTCTCGTGCGCGTTGGACCGCGTGTGCGGCAGGCTGTCCGATTCGGCCATGGTGTGCGACAGGGCGCTCTGCCCGAATATCCTCCGGTCCACCCCGACGCCGTTGACGGCTGCCCGCGCTGCGACGTTCACTCGTCCTCCCGCAGCACCACCACCCCCCGGGCCGAAAGCCGCAGCGGCGCGCCGGGGTCGACCCGGTCTCCGGTGAGCAGGTCGACCCCGCCGGAGCGGGCGGCCACCTCGACCGGCTCGGACCGGTGGTTGAGCAGGAACAGCAGCCGGGCTCCGTCGGGGGTGACCCGAGTGGCCGACTCCAGACCCGGCAGGTCCGGAGCGGGGCCGAGCAGGTCGTGGCGGGCCAGCACCTGGCGCACCACCCAGGACACGCCGGTCCCGTCCAGGCCTGCGCCTACGTACCATCCGTGCCCGGCACCGAAGGTGTTGCGCGTCACTGCGGGGGTGCCGGCGTAGAAGTCGGCCCGGTAGGTGCCGATCACCTCCGCGCTCTGCGGAACGATTAGTTCGAACAGCAACCGGGCCTCGACCTCGAGCCGATCGTCGCTGCCGAGACGGACCGGGTTGACCACGTCGGGGCCGCGGGCGTCCCACTCGTCGACCCGTATCCCCATCAGCTCGCCGAGTGGCCCGGGTACGTCGGCCAGGAACGCGTTGTCGTTCTCGTCCACCCGGCCCGACAGGAACGTGGTCAGCACCGACCCGCCGCGGGCAGCGACCGCCTCCAGCCGGCGCGGCAGATCGCCCTTGAGCATGTGCAGCACCGGCGCGACGACGACGTCGTAGCGGGACAGGTCCGCGGTCACCGGGACGACGTCGAGGTCTGCCCCTGCGTCCCACAGCGCACGGTGGTACCGCTGCACCACCTCCAGGTACCGGACGAGTCGCGACGGCCCGTCGGAGATCTCCAGCGCCCACCAGCTGTCCCAGTCGAACAGCAACGCGACCCGGGCCGGGGTCCGGGCGCCCAGCGAGGCCGCGCCGAGCCGGTCCAGTTCGGCGCCCAGCTCGGCGACCTCGCGAAACACCCGGGTGTCCGAGCGGCCGGCGTGGCCGATGACCGCGCCGTGGTACTTCTCGCAGGCACCCCGCGCGGCGCGGAGCTGGAAGAACAGCACCGCGTCGGCGCCGTGGGCCACCGCCTGCCAGCTCCACAACCGCAGCAGGCCGGGTCGCTTCAGCGGATTGACGTCCCGGCAGGCGGTGCTGCTCGGCGTTTGTTCCATCAGCCAGAACGGCTGGCCGTCCTTGAGTCCACGCATGAGGTCGTGTGCCAGTGCCATCCGGGCGGCCGAGTCGTCGTCGGGCGGGTAGTTGTCCCAGGAGGCGAAGTCCAGTTCCGGCGCCCAGCGGTGATAGTCGATCGGGCGGTACAGGCCCATGAAGTTGGTGGTGACCGGGATGTCCGGGCTGTACTCCCGGATGGCGGATTTCTCGTCGCGGAAGTTGGCCAGCATCGCGTCGGAGGTGAACCGCAGATAGTCCAGCGTGATGCCGGCGAAGGCGGTGTGGTCCGGCCCGCGCCAGTGCTCGGTCAGCGCCGACGGCGCCTCGATCTGATCCCAGTCGGTGAAGGTGTGCGACCAGAAGGTGGTGTACCAGGCGGAGTTCAACTCGTCGATCGTTCGGTAGCGCTGGCGTAACCAGCTGCGGAAGCCGGCCGCGCAGAGGTCGCAGTAGCAGGCGCCGCCGTATTCGTTTCCCACGTGCCAGGCGGCGATCGCCGGGTTGCCGGCGTAGCGACGGGCGATCCGGCGGGCCAGCTCGGCGGAGAGACGGCGGAACACGGGGGAACTGGGGCAGGAGTTGTGCCGCTGCCCGAACCGGTGGCGGCGGCCCTCGAAGTCGGTGCGGGTCACCTCCGGGTGTGCCCTGGCCAGCCAGGGCGGATGCGCCGCTGTCCCGGTGGCCAGGCAGATGCTCCGCCCCTCGGCGGAGGCCCGGTCGACTATCCGGTCCAGCAGCGTGAAGTCGTAGACGTCCTCGGCCGGCTGGACGAGCGCCCAGTCGAACACCCCCAGCGTGACGAGGTCGATCCGGGCGGCGTCGAACAGCCGGTAATCCTGCTGCCACACGTCCTCGGGCCACTGCTCGGGGTTGTAGTCTCCACCGAAGAGAATCTTGCGGGTGACGGGAAGGCTCATGGGGTGAATCCGTCCGTCGATAACTTCCGGTAAGCGCGTGCCATCTTTCCGAAAAGTCATGAGCATCGCTACCGGGTGCCCGTGAACCGATCGGTCATTTCCTGGCGCGGCCCGGCCCACGGAAGGGTCGGGAAGTGCCTGTACCGGGCGGGAGTCAGTATGGGGGGGCGGGCGGGTTCGGCCGGGTGTCCGCGCGACCGGCGTGCGTCGGCGGTGGCTGCGGCGGAGAGGATGGCCACCGCCGCGACCGCGGCGGCGAGCGGCGACATGTGTATCGCGACGGGATAGCACAGCAGCAATGCCGCAAGGGCCACGTAGCGTGAGGGGGAGACGCGGGCGACACATGGTATTCGAGCCGCGCCCGGCCGGCGATGAAGAGGGCGGGGCCGAGCAGGATGGGCGCGATCCAGGTTGCCGGGGCGTGACCGAGGGGCTGTTCGATGGTGATCTCGTAGCCGAGAGCCGTGGTCACGACACCGACGATCATGATGAGGTGCGTGTCGGCGGCAGACCGGCCGATGACCGACGGCGCTCGGGAATGTGCGATCGCCTCGGCGAGAATGTGCCCCGCCCGGTAGTAGTACAGGCGCCACAACGCCGCCGAGGTGAGCGCGGCGACGACGAAGGCGAGGGTGTGGTCGCGGTCGAACGGTCCGGTGCTGTAGGTGAAGCCGATCACCAGGATCGTCTCACCGAGCGCGATGAGGAAGAACTGCTGGTACCTCTCGGCGAGGTGCTCCGCGGTGATGTCCCAGCGTTCTGGTTCGGAATGCCCCAGGCCCGGCAGGGGCCATCCGGTCCGCGCCGCAGCATACTCCACGGCGAGGGCGGCTGCCCAGGCCGGCACGAGGACTGGACCGTCCACGAAGGCTCCGATGATCCACAGCGCGCCGGTGACGCCGTACGTGATCAACATGCGGCCTTTGAGCAGCCGGCGATCCCGGTCGTGGATCACGAGCATCAGGATCAAGGGGCGGGCGAGTTGCCCAGCCGCGTAGGCGATGGCGAATGCCTCGGCATAGCCGTCGAAGGCGCGCGGGACCGTTACCCCCATCACCAGCCCGGCGCCAACGCCACGGCGACCACGGTCTGCAGGGCCAACGAATCCGGGTGGTAGCGGCTGGTGGTCCAGGCGGTTCCCTGCCAGAGGCCGAACAGTGCCAACAACAACAGCAGGGTCAGAAACGCCTGCCAGAGCGCCTGCGGCCAGGCTCGCCCGTCCGGCTCGATGACCATGTGATCGTAGACGCGGGACACGATTCGGGTCAGCGCGAAGACGAACACCAGGTCGAAGAACAGCTCGAGAAAGGTCGCCCGCGATTGGCGAGTCTGTGCTGGCGACGTCGGCTCCGCCGGATGGTGCTGCCACACGAATCCTCACCCCCGAAGAGGTCATAGCACGCGTCCCGGCATGGAATTCGTCGAATAGTCCTGACTCGTCTTGCGGTAGAGACACCGTCGACCTGCCGACGTGGTGCTGTGCGCCCTCAGGCGTGGTCGTTCGGGGCTGGGCCGACGTCGATGGGCGCCTTGTAGATGTGGACCGGGTACTCGACGGCGGCGGCGCCGGTCAGCCCGGCGGTGCGGTTGAGCTGGGCCGCGGGCATCCACAGGTGCCGTCTGCTGTCGATCCAAAGGGCGTCGCACCAGACGAGCCGCGGATCGGTGAGGAATGGGCTCATCCGCCGGTCCGGAGCGATGGTCAGGAGTCGGCGGTTCTCCACATCGCTGAGGTAGATGGTGCCGGCCGCGTCGATGGCGGTGCCGCCGGTGGTCGGGGTGTCGGCCCAGTGCTGGACTTGATCGCCCAGCCTCTGCGCGGATGTGGCCGGATTGTCGAGGTAACGGGTCTCGACCCGGGACATCGGTCCGGACAGCGGTTGGAAGTACAGGTAGCGCCCGTCCGGTGACACCTCGATCTGGTCGCAGTGCACCCGCAGCTCGGCGCCGTGCGCGTCGCGCAGGACCTGCCCGTCGGCGTAGAGCGGACCCTGGTTGACGGTCGCGGGGTGGTTGTCCAGCACCCGGCGGGACCGGCCGCTGTCCAGGTCGACGACGATCAGGCCGGCGGCACCGGAGTCGCTCACGTAGGCCAATCGGCCGTTGAACCGCACATCGTCGATGTAGCTGTGCTCGTACGTCGCCGGACCGAGGTCGTAGCTACGATGGACCTGGTCGCGGTCGAGGTCGACCGAGATCAGCCGGGCGCCCCCGGGTACCTGCGGCTGGCCGAGGCCGGCGGCCCCGGCGTCGACGATCCACAACTGCCCGTCCGGCCCGACGCGTAGCGCGTTGACATGCACGAACCGTCCCCGCGGGTCGTGTTCGGCGCGCACCTCGTTCCACCTCGCATCCGGGTACGGCGCGAACCGGCCACCCGTCAACGCCTCGGCCACCTGGACACCGGGTCCGTCCGTGGACGGGTAGCTGACGAACAGTCTGCCGGAGGTGGTCGTCGTGACACCGGTCCAGACCCGGTCGCCCGAAAGCACAGGTATCAGGCGAGGATCCTCCCGGCCGGGCATCGTGGCCATATGGGTGAGTCCTTCCTTCGTCCGGCGGGACCCTGGTCACCTGCTGTCGAGGCGGCCCTGGTCCGACCGGTTTCGACGTGCGCCGCGTACCCCTGGGGCGCGAGGTCAACCGCGCCGGCCGACAACGTGCTGATCCGCCGCGACCTCGTCGTCGCCGGGGACTGAGGATCCGGCTCACCTGCTGGCTCCGAGGAGGTCGTCCGCGATGGGTGTCCAGTAGGGCAAGGAAGCCGCCATGTGTTCGCGGGTTCTCGGTGGGCGTCTGCCGTGCCTGCCCGCCTGTGCCACGAGCGCGCCACTATGTCCGATCGGCAGCAGCGCGATGGTGAGCGTCATGGCGACGACCAGTCCGATCTGCCACGCACCGTAGCGGATGACATGAAGCGCGGAGTCGCCGACGACGAGACCGAGCCCGACCCGAGCAGCGTCTCGGCGGTTCGCCGGGCACGTTGACCGATCGCCGGCGCGATCGTGCCGGCCGTAGCGCTGGGAGCGAACACCGGCATGGGGTTGTGCAGGAAATCCCGGGCAATCACCCAGGACAGCGCGGCGGCCAGACCCGCCTGGGTGGCGATCAGCACGATGACCGAACTGCCGGCGGAGGATCCGTGCGCCGGTTCCGACCCGGTCGGGCACGTCGACGGTGGCGCGTTCGGCGAGATCGGCTGCCATCTCGGGAAATGGGGACAGCACCGATCGTCGTTGCCCTTGACCATGCACGCTCTTACCCGCCCCGCCCCGCCCCGCCCCGCCTCACCGTGAACCTGCCCGCGCCGACAGCGACACCGAGCCGGCTCCCCTCCGCGCTTCGAGGGAGCATTGCCGCGTTCGCCACGTAGACGCACCTGCCGACCTCGCCCGTCAGCGTGGCGTGCGGTCTGTTCACCGACAACGGTCGGCGGGTGATCGCGGCCCAGGCACGGTTCTGCCGGACGTGGCGGACTCCGGGCGTCCGCGGCGGCCTCCGACGGTGCCGTGCGCTGAGCGCTTTCGGTCGCTCGACGCGACAAGGCGCCCTCGACAAGTGCGCCTGCGGGTGCGACCGTGAGTCTGGCCGGGGCGCCTGGATCAGGCCTGCTGGTGGTTCGCTTCGAACCGCTCGCGGGTCAGGAACGCCAGTTGTGCCCGCTTGTCCGGCATGTCGATCTCGGAGGCGAATGTGAAGCCCTCGGTTCGTAGGCGTCGCAGCGCGGCCTCGTTGCGCACGTCCGGCTCGACCACGATGCGCTGCGCGGCGGGATCTCGTAGGAGGAAGCGGGCCAGGGTCGGGCCGACGGCGGTGGTGAGGCCGCGGGCGTAGCGCCGGGGCGGGTTGAGGAGCAGGTGCATCCCGACGTCGCCGGGCTGGACTGGGTAGCGTTCACCGACCGGGTCCGCCTCGGGCTGGTAGGTCTGGAACAGCCCGACCGGTTCGCCGTCGAGCAGGACCAGGTACGCGTGATGGGTGTCCAGCCCGTCGAGGAACGTGTAGATCTCGCGCACGTCGTCGAGGCTGTGTCCACCCATTCCCCAGAACGCGTTGCGGGGCAGGGTGACCCAGCCGTGCAGCAGTACGGCGTGCTGGTCGGGGCGCACCGGCTCCAGCGTCAGGTCGCCGAGGTCGGGAATCTGTTCCTGGTAGATCACGATCGTGTCCTCCTTCGGGGTTTCGGCGAGGGCGGGTGGGCAGAGCGGGATCAGGTCGCCGACGGCCCAGTCGGCCAGACACTGCTGTTGCCAGCGGGCGTCGGAGACGCCCTGGACGCTGCGGGTATTCAGCCCTCGCAGTCGTTTCGGCGAGGATCACCCGCCAGCCCGGGAGTGGCAGTTCCCTCAAGTGGTCAACTTAGGTTACCCTCACCTAACTAAGGTGACCTTACATGGAGGGGCTCGTGAAACGGAACTGGGAGGGCCTGGTACTCAAGGCCATGGGGGGCCGCGACTTTCGGCTCACCGTGCTGGACACCGAGTCGGTCGATGGGCACTACCAGCGCCTGCTCCTTGATGACGGCGGGCTGCTGGCGGCCTGCGGCACGCACCCGACGATGTGGATCCGGCTCTGGTTCGACAACGACGGACGGGCCCACCAACGGGCCTACACGCTCGTCGATCCTGACCCGGCCACCGGGCGGTTCACACTCGAGTTCGCCGTGCATGAGGGATGCGCCGCCCGCTGGGCGACCACCGCGCGGGTGGGCGACACCATCGACGCGACCGTGCAGGGCAGTGCGTTCGCGCTGCCCGACCCGGTGCCCGAACACCTCTACCTGGTCGGCGACGCGGCCTCGCTGCCGGCGGTCAACAGCCTCCTCGACGCCGGCGCGGACATCCCGGCAACGGTCTGGCTCGAGTACGCCCACGAGGGCGAGAAGGCGCTGACCCTGCGCGCCCGCGCCCACCACGACGTGACGTGGGTGCGCCGCCGCGACGACGGCCGGCACCTGGTCGACACCGTCTGCACAGCGCTGCCCGCCGTCGGGACCGCGCACTACTGGGTGGCCTGTGAGGCGGCCAGCACTCGCGGCATCACCCGGCACCTGCGGCGCACGCTCGGCGTCGGCAAGCACCAGCTCACTGCGCTCGCGTACTGGCGTGCCGTCTGATGGGCCGCCTCGGGACGCTCACCGCGCTCTACGTCACGCAGTATCTCGGCATCGGCTTCATCACGGTGGGGCTGACCGCGATCCTGCGCGACGGCGGCACCTCGCTGGACACGTTGGCGCTGCTACAGGTGGTCGGCCTGATCTGGCCTGTCAAGTTCCTCTGGGCGCCGCTCCTCGACCGCTACGGCTCCCGGCGCCGCGGCCACTACCGCTCCTGGCTGCTGGTGCTCCAGGCCGCGTTGGTGCTGACTCTGCTGGCGCTGCTGCCCTTCTCCCGGCTCGCGGACCAGCTGGGTCCGGTCATCGCCGTCTGCGCCGTGTTCGTGTTCTTCTCCGCGACCCAGGACATCGCCGTCGACGCGGTCGCGGTGCGGCTGCTGGCCGCGTCGGAGCGGGGCACCGGCAACGGCATCCAGGTGGCGGCCAGCTATCTGGGTAACCTGCTTGGCGGCGGCGTCTGCGTGCTGGTGTACGACCGCTTCGGCTGGGCTGCGGCGGTCGGCCTGCTGGCCGCGCTGACCGCGATCGGGCTGCTTGTGGTGTGGCGGTTCCGGGTACCGGAGCGCACCGATCGGATCGTGCGCATCGGCGGGGCCTACCGGGCGCTGGTGTCGGTGTTCGGGCAGCCCGGCTGCCGGTGGTGGACCTTCGGCGTGGTGCCGCTGGTCTACGTGGGCGCCGGCATGGCGTACGCGCTGGTGACGCCAGCACTGGTGGACGCCGGCTGGTCGCTGGGCCGGATCGGCGTGGTCACCGGCGTGGTGACCAGCGTGCCGGCGATCGCGGCCGGCCTGATCGCCGGTCTCGGGATCGGCCGCTTCGGGCGTGCCGGCGTGCTGGTGGCCGGCGGGGTCACTCTGGCTCTATCCACAGTGGCGTTGCTGCCGCTGATGAACGGCCGCGCGCCGCTAGGCGGCACGGTCGCCGCGCTCTGCTTCTTCCTGGCCGCGTACACGTGCTCTACACGGTCAACATGGACTACTCCCGGCCAGGCAGCGGCGGCACCGACTTCACCGTGCTGTCGTCGTTCGGGCTGGTCTGCTCGTTCGTGGCCGCCTCGCTGGGGCTCACCGCCGCCGACCGGTTCGGCTACCCGGCCGTTGCGCTGGCGTCGCTGGTGCTTGTCGCCGCCGGGGTGGCGGTGGGCGTGACGCACCAGCGCCGGTTCCCGCCGTCCGGGCCGACGATCCGGGCGGCTCACCCCCAGACAGACTTGCTCGTCAGGTGAGGCTGCAGTCGCCGCGCATCCTGTCCGTACTACCGCTGGGAAGCCGCATGAGTTCGCTCGGGAGCCCGACCGGCACCGCGCTCGCCGGTGCCGGCCGCGCCGCTGCCAACGACGCCGCGTCTGCGGCGCTGCGGGCCGCCGGCACCTCGGCCGAACCGCTCAGCCGTCTCGGATCGTCGCTGGTGCCGACACCGTGACGCTCGACTCCACGAGCGTCGGCCCGGCACCCGGCGCTCTGCCGACCGCGAGCGCGGACGGGGCCGCCGCGCCGCCGGCCGCCGTGCCGCACCGCTGGCTGATCCTGGCGGTGCTCTGCCTGGCCCAGCTCGTGGTGGTGCTGGACAATACGGTGCTGACAGTGGCCGTGCCGGTGCTCACGGTCGAGCTGGACGCGGGCACGGCCGACGTCCAGTGGATGATCAACGCGTACGCGCTGATGCTGTCCGGGCTGCTGCTGAGCGCCGGCAGCGCCGTCGACCGGTACGGGCGGCGACGGATGCTGCTGGTCGGGCTGGCGCTGTTCGGTCTCGGCTCCACGGCGGCCGGGCTCGCCCGCACTGCCGAGCAGTTGATCGCCGCCCGCGCCGGCATGGGAGTGGGCGGTGCGCTGCTCGCCACCGCCACCCTGGCCGTTGCCATGCAGGTCTTCGACGCCGCCGAGCGATCCCGGGCGATCGGCATCTGGGCGGCGACCAGCGCGCTGGGCTTCGCCGCCGGGCCACCAATCGGCGGACTCGTCCTGGCTCACCTGCCCTGGGGTGCGATCTTCCTGGTGAACGTCCCGATCGTGGTGGTCTGCCTGCTCGCCGGCCGGATACTGGTCCCGGAATCGCGGGACCCGACCGGTGGACGCCTCGACCTGGGCGGGGTGACGCTGTCCACCGCCGGCCTGACCGCGATCGTCTGGGCGATCATCTCCGGTCCCGAGCGTGGATGGGCGTCGGCGCCGGTGCTCGGCGTGGGCACAGCAGGAGTGTTCCTGCTGGCGCTGTTCGTCGGCTGGGAGCGGCGGTGCGCCCACCCCATGCTGGATATGCACTTCTTCCGGGACCGCCGCTTCGTCGGCGCGGTCTGCGGCGTCGTGCTGATCACGTTCGGCGCCACCGGGGCACTGTTCCTGCTCACCCAGCAGCTTCAGTTCGTCCGCGGCTACCCGGCCTGGGAGGCGGGGCTGCGGATGGCACCGTTCGCGTTGTCCATCGTGGCGCTCAACGTCGGCGGCGTGGCCGCGCTGACGATCCGCCGGCTCGGCCTGCCGACTGCCATCGCGGTCGGCATGACCCTGCTGGCCGCCGGACTTGCGCTGGTCACGCACGGTCCGTCCGAGGGCTACGCCACACTGCTGGCAGGGCTGCTGGTCATGGGTACGGGATGCGCCCTGGCGAACCCGGCCATCGTGGAGGCAGTGATGAGCGCGATCCCCACCCACAAAGCCGGTGCCGGAGCCGGTGTGGACGGCACCATGACCGAGGTCGGCAGCAGTCTGGGGGTGGCGGTGCTGGGCGCGGTGCTCAACGCCCGGTTCGGCGCGCTGCTGCCGGCTGCGCTGGCCGGCGCCGGCTCGTTCCCGGCCACGCTGGCCGCCGCCGGCCCGGACCGGGAGGCGGTGACAACCGCCTTCGCCGAGGCGTTGCGGACCGGTCAGACGGTGGGCGCGGTCGCTGTCCTGGTCGGTGGTCTGGTTGCCGCCGCACTGCTGTGGCGTGCCGATCGGTTGGCACGCCGAGGGCCGGCGTCCGTCAATCTCCACAAAGCCACACATTTAGGGTAGGCTGCCCTAAATGCCGGTTCGGTCTAGGAGGTTCGATGCACCTTTACCTGACCGCGCTGAACCCCACCGACGCCGTCCTGGAGGGCTTCCTCCCGGCAGCGAACGCGCTCGGCCTTCCGGCCACGGTGCTGACCGACCGGCCCGCCGAATGGCCAGCCGACGTGCCGGTGCGGCACTGCGCGGTCCGCGACCCGGCGGCGATCGTCGCGGCCACGACCGCCGAATCGCCCGCCGCGCTGCTGTCCAACAGCGACCACCTTCAGGAGGCGACCGCTGTCGCCGCCGGCAAGCTCGGCCTGCCGGGCAAGGACCCGGAGGCGGCTCGGCGCTGCAAGGACAAGGCCACCATGCGCCGCGCGCTCGCCGCAGCCGGACTGGACCCGGTCCGAGCGGTCACCGTCGACCCGGGTGCCACCCCTACGGTTCCGGCCGACCTCTTTCCCGCCGTACTCAAGCCCCGCGACGGCGTGGCCAGCGAGGACGCCTACCTCGTGACCGACCGGCGCGAGCTGGCCGCACAGGTCACCGCGATCCGGCGGCGGCGGCCCGAGGTGGCGCTCATCGTCGAGGAGTACCTGGCCGGCGAGCTGCGCACCTACGACACGCTGGGCGACAGCGGATCGCTGACGGTGCTCGGCGGCTGGCGCACCGGCCTCGGCCCACCACCGACCTTCACCGAGGTGAGCCTCGACTGGGCGCCTCCACCTCCCGCCCACGATGCCAGGCTCCGCGCGCTGCTCGACGCGCTCGGCGTCGGCTTCGGCGCCTGCCACACCGAGTACGTCGTGCGGCCGTACGGAATCCGGCTGATCGAGGTGAACGACCGGCTCATCGGTGACCGGATGGACCTGATCCTCACCGGCCTGCTCGGCGTGCCCCTGTTCGCCCACGTCATCCGGCTGCACCTCGGCGAGCCACTGGCCGCGCTGGACCTGCCCGACCCGGCCGCCCTGAACAGGTACGCCCGGGTCGAGTACGTCTGCGCCGACCAGTCCGGCCGGCTCACGGCGGCGCCCGGGCCCGTGGACACCGTCCACAACGGAGTGCGGCTGTCGTGCCGTCCGATGCGGGAGGTGGGCCGGGTCGCCGAGCGCACCGGCACCAACCGCGACTACCTCGCCGCGCTGCACGGCATCGGACCCGACCCCGACACCGTCCGGGCCGCGCTCACCGCGTTCCGGGACGACCTGAGCTGGACGATCACCGGATGACCGACCACAGCGAGCAGCAGGTCTTCGTCCGGGTGCTCGACGCGCTGCTGCGCGAGGACCACATCGGCCTGCTCCGGCGCGGCCGGCTCACCGTGACCGGCCGGTGGGAGGTACCGCACGCCGGCGGCTTGCTGCGCATCCCGGTCCGCGCCGACGGTTTCCAGGCGATGCTGCGCTGCGCGACCGCCATGCTTGACGTCCGCGACGCCGAGGGCCGCGAACGCCGGGTGGACACCCTCGACGCTCTGCTCGCGGTACTCGCCCCGGTCGACGACCCGGAGGCCGAGGCCGGCTGGCAGACGTTCATCGCCGAGTGCCACGCCGACCTGCGGGCCCGTCGGCTCGCCACCCGGTCCCGGCCGGCGGTGTCCACCGCCGTGGCCGCCGAACGGGTGACCACGCCGGCCGGCATGCCGGCGGCACTGCTCGACGACGTGCTCGCCGCGCACGCCGGTCATCCGGTCTACCCGACCGACCGCTGCCGGCACGGTCTCGGCGACGACGACCTGACCCAGTACGCCCCGGAGCACGCACCCCGCTTCGCGCTGCGCTGGCACGTCGCCCCCCGGACGGCGGTACGGCTCACCGGTCCGCTGCCGGCGTGGTGGCCGGCCGCGGACCGGGCCGGCGACGTGCTGCTGCCGGTGCACCCGCTCACCGCGGCGCGGCACGCGCTGCCGGTGACCGACCGGCCGGTGGTGACAGTGCGGCCCACACTCTCCATGCGCACGGTGGCGCTCGCAGACGACCCGTACACGCACCTGAAGCTACCGCTGCCCACCGCCACACTGGGCGCGCGCAACCGGCGCGGCCTGCGGCCGGCCACGCTGGCCGACGGCGCGGCGGTGGCCGGGCTGCTCGACCGGACCGCTGCGGCCGAACCCGCTTTCGCGGGCCGGATCCGGCATGCCGACGAGCGCACCTTCGGTCACGTCGGCGACGACGACCGGCGGGCTTTCCTGCTCCGCCGGTTCCCCCGGGACCTGGCCAGCACCCGGGTGGTGCCGGTGGCGGCCCTCGCCGCGCCGGACCCGGAGTCCGGCACGGTGCTGGAGCGCATCGGCGGCGGCCGTCCACAGGCCGTGCTCGACGCCTACCTGGACCTGCTGCTCGACTGGCACGTCTGCCTGTGGCTCCGGTACGGCGTGGCGCTGGAGGCCCACCCGCAGAACATTCACCTGCTCCTCGCGCCGGACGGGACGATCGGCCTGCTCTACAAGGACGACGACGGTGCCCGCCTCGACCCGCGCCACCGCGGCGCGGTGACACTGCGGGACGCACGGATGTGGGTCACTGACCCCGGCGAACTGGCCGACGTGTTCGTCACCATCACCCTTCACCTGGCCGCCGCTGCGCCGCTGCTGGCGCTGGCCGCCCGCGGGGTCCCGGTGCCGACGCCGGCCGCCGCGCTGACCCCGCGACTCATTGCGGCCCGGGACCGGTGGGGCGATGGCCTGGCGGCGCGGGAGTTCACCGAACGGGTGCTGCGCGCCGAACGGCTTCCGGTCAAGGCGATGGTCACCGCCGGCACCCTGCTACCGAAGCAGCGGCTCGGATGCGCCGACGTGAACAAGTTCTACCGGCACACCGGTCCGAACTATCTGCGGGAGACGCGATGACCAGCACCGGACTGCGCCCCCGGGCAGCCTGGCACACCCACCCTGCGGACCTGGCCGCCGCTCACGCCGTGTTCGGCTGCCTGGCCCGCGAGGTCGCCACCCCCGCCGACGTCACCATCACCGGCGACGTGGTGCAGGTCTGGCTGCCGTCCACCGGGGTGACACTACGCTGCACGGCGGCCCGGCTGTCCCCGGTCGGCACGCATCGCTACACCGGTCCGGTGCGCCACCGGCCCGACGGCGGCCCGTGGCGCGACCTGGACGCCGAAGGGCTGGCCAGTCTGGTCGCCGCGGAGCTGACCGCGCGCACCGGCCACAACAATCCCGAGTTCCTCGACCAGGTACGGGCCAGCCGGGACACGGTGGCCCACCTGCTGGCCGGGCGGCCGGCCGCCGACCTCAATCCCACGAGCGACCCGGCGATCGACGCCTACGTGGCGTCCGAGCAGTCGCTCGTCCTCGGCCACCCGCACCACCCCACCCCCAAGTGGCGCAGTGGCGACCCGGACGAATGGCAAGCGTACGCGCCGGAACTGCGCACCGAGTTCCGGCTGCACTGGCTGGCCGTGCCGGACGACCTGGTGGCCGAGGCCGGGCCGGTGGACCCGATGCTGGCCGCCCTGGAACCGCCGCGCCCACCGGCCGGGCACCGGGTGCTGCCGGTACACCCGTGGCAGGTGACGCTGGTGCCGCCGACGCATCCCCGGGTGCGCCGGCTCGGCCTGGCCGGGGCGCCGGTCCGCCCGACCGCGAGCGTCCGCACGCTCTACTCTCCCGACGCCGACCTGTTCGTCAAGACCAGCCTGCACGTGCGGATCACCAACTGCCTGCGCAAGAACGCCCGGTACGAGCTGACCGCCGCAGTCGCGCTGACCAGGCTGCTTGCCGGGATCCCGCTGTCCGACGGCGTGGCGATGCTCGCCGAACCCGCGTACCGGACCATCGACGCGGCCGGCGCGGACGAGGCGTACGGGACGATCCTGCGCACCGGCTTGCGCGCCCATCTGCGGCCCCAGCAGACCGCGGTGCTAGCGGCGGCGCTGGCCGCCGCGCCGCTATCCGCGGCAGACCCGGTGGCGTGGTGGCGGCGCTACGTCGGGCTGCTGGTGCCGGCCGTGCTGGATGCGTGGTTGCGGCACGGCGTGGTGCACGAGCCGCACCTCCAGAACGTCCTCGTGGTGCGCGACGCCGACGGCTGCCCGGTGCGAATGCTGCTGCGCGACCTGGAGGGGGTGAAGCTGGACATTAGCCGATGGACGAGCTGGCCACCGGGGTTGCCCCGGCAGGTCGGGTACGACGCCCTCCAGGCCCGCCAGCGCGTCGTCTACTGCCTGTTCGTCAACCACCTGGCCGGGATCAGCGGCGCTCTCGCCGACGCCCGGCCGGGCATCGAACCGGCCCTGTGGCGGGAGGTGCGGGACGTGGTCGCCGCGGTAGCCGCCGACCTGGGCGAGCCGCCCGAGCTGCGTGCCCTGCTGGCCGGTGAGCCGCTGGTGGCCAAGGCGAACCTGCTGGTGCGATGGCGGAGAGATGCGGACCGGGCAGCGCCGTTCGTGCCGGTGCCGAACCCTCTCGGCGGTCGCGCGTGACCCGGCCGGTCTATGTCCACGACCTCGACGCGCTGGCCGGGCACGCCCGGGCGATCCGCGCCGCCTTGCCGCCGGAGGTCGAGCTGCTGTACGCGGTGAAGGCGAACCCGGAGCCGGACGTGCTGCGCACGCTGGCACCGGTCGTCGACGGCTTCGAGACCGCCAGCCGGGGCGAGTTGCGACGCCTCGCCCAGGTGCTGCCCGAGCGGGCGGCTGCCGCGTACGCCGGTCCGGGCAAGACCGACGCGGATCTGGCCGCGGCACTCGCCGCCGGGGTGGCCCGGATCCACGTGGAGTCCCCGGCCGAGCTGCGCCGCCTTGGCGCGCTGGCGGTCTCCGCCGGGGTGCGGGCGCGGGTGCTGCTGCGGGTGAACCTGCCACTGGAGGCGCCCGGGGCGAGCCTGGTGATGGGCGGGCGTCCCAGCCCGTTCGGAATGGACCCGGCTGAGGCGGTGGCCTGCGCCCGCCGTCCACCGGCCGGGGTCGAGGTGCGAGGCGTGCACGTCCACCTGGCCAGCGGACTGGACGCGCCGCTCGCCGCCATGGTGGCGGAAGCCGTGGTCCGCTGGTCGGTCAGCGAGGTCGGGGCCCGGGAGGTAGACGTCGGCGGTGGCATGGCAGTCGACTACGTGGACCCGGCAGCCCGCTTCGACTGGGCCAGCTACGGGCGGGCACTGGCCGGCGTGTGCGACGCGTATCCGGGGGTGCGGCTTCGCGTCGAGCCGGGCCGGTCGGTCACCGCCTACTGCGGGGCGTACCTGACCGAGGTGATCGACGTGAAACGCTCCTACGGCGAGTGGTTCGCAGTGGTCGCGGGCGGCACCCACCACCTTCGTACACCGGCGGCCAAGGGCCATGCGCAGCCGTTCACCGTGCACCAGCGGTACAGCGGTGACGGGCCGTGCACCGACGGCGGGCCGGTCACTGTAGTCGGGCAACTGTGCACACCGAAGGACGTGCTGTCCCGCACGACGCACGCCGGGCCGGTGGGCGTCCGCGACGTGCTGGTGTTCGCCATGGCCGGCGCGTACGCCTGGAACATCAGCCACCGCGACTTCCTGCTCCACGAGCCGCCGGACTTCCGTACCGGCGACCCGCACCGCGTCGCCGCCGAGTGGGGCGGCCGGCCGATGACAGGTCAGGACTTGGCGCGGTCATTCCGCCAGTAGCTTATAGACGCCAACCCGGCCGGCGGCACCCGGCGATCCGCGGCTTGGTGGAAGATGCGCGGGCTACTGCGATCACGGGCAGCGAATTTCGCGCTCACGTGCCGCGGGCGGGGTGACTGCCGGGCCGCGGTCTGGTCGTGCGGGCGAGCAGGTGCACGGACGACAGACTTAGGATGAGCAGGATCAGCGCCTCCCGCACCGGCAGCAGGATGGTCAGCGGAGCAAGCGCGGCGACCAACAGGGTCAGGGCCCGGGGGCGGGTCACGGTACGGCGTGCGCGCCGCCACACGAGGTGGTCGGTCAGCAGGAAGACGATTAGGCCGCACACGAGAATGACTTGCCCGGCCGGCGTCGCCGGGCCGAGCTGTCCGGGTATGGCCAACGATGTGCGCAGGCCGAAGGCGACCAGGACGAGGCCGACGACCAGGAACAGGTGCAGGTACGTGTAGGCGTCCCGGGCCAGAGCTCCACGTTGCCGCGGCGTGGTCAGCTCGGTGAACCGTTCGCCGATGACGACGTCGGTGCCGACGTAGGTCCACCAGAGGGCGGACAGCAGGAGAGCGCCGAGTGCTACGCAGAGGAGCGCGGGTCCGGAGGCGGGCAGGCCGGCGACGGCCATTCCGGTGGAGATCACCGCTTGGCCGAGCGCGATGAGGATGATCAGGTTGTAGCGGCCCATCCACCGGCTCACCTGACCGAGCTGCCAGTTGCGGGCTCCGGTGAGATAGCCGCTGCTCAGGTCGACGGCGATGCCGGCCACCCAGAGCGCTGTGCTCAGGGGTGTCGCCGGGCCGGTGGCCCCGCCGGCGAGCACGGCGCCCACCAGCAGTACGGCGGCGACACACGTCGGCGCGGCGGCGCGTATCACGGCCGTGGGCAGCGCGGTGTCTCGCCGGAGCGGGATCCAGAGCGCGGCGAGTTGCAGGACGCGCACCGCCACGTACGTGAGGACGACGATCGCGGGACCGGGCAACCCTCCGGGCACGTGACTGAACGCCTGTGGCGTGGCGATCCCGAGCATCAGGGTCAGGGTCACCTCAGTGAGCACGATCAACCGCCGGACGTTCGCCGACCCGCGTACCACAGTCGTGTACCAGGTGTGGTTGATCCAGGACCACCAGAGCAGGGCGAGGACGGCCAGCCCGTGGAACACGCCGGTCGCCCCCGGGTGCCGGGTCATGAGGACAGTGACCTGGATGAACGCGTACACGAACACGAGGTCCAGGAACAGGTCTTCCGGGGTGGCCTCGACCTCGCGCCCGGCCGTCACGGCGACCACCCGGTGCAGGCCGCGGTGACGCTTCCGGAGCACCGTCACATGCGCGAGCACCACGCAGACCAGGGCCCCGGCGAGGATCCCGAGCGATGCCACGGCCTCCACCGTGCGGGCCACCGGCGCCAGCAGCGCGACCAGGACGATGCCGAGTAGCGGACCCCGGCCGATTCGCCGGACCATGCGCCACTCGAACGCCACCAACCCGAGCAGGTACAGGACGACCCCGCCGTAGAGACTGAACAGAGCCGGGGCGTCCCACTTCTTTGCGGTGTCGATCTCGGTGGCGCCCAGCGCGTGCTTGAGCCCGAACGCCACCAGGATGAGCCCGGCGATCATCGGCAGGTGCAGGAGGGTGTACGCGTCGCGGGCCAGCCGGGACCGGGCGTGGTGGGGGACGGACTCCAGCGTCTGTTCCGCGTCGAGCGCCGCGATGTCGAAGTACGCCCACCAGAGGAACGCCACGACGAGGAGCGCGAGCCCGGAGCCGGCGAGCACGGACCAGGTGATCGCGGGTGTGCCGGCGAACCCCCGGCTCGTGCCGATCGAGATGATCGTCTCGCCCAAGGCGATCAGCATGATCAGGTTGTGCCGCTCTGCCCAGTGCCGCACCGACCTGAGCTGCCAACTGCCGGTGCCTGGAGCGCGCAGCCCGACGTAGTCGACGGCGGTCGCCACCGCGAAGAGCAGGATCTGCAGCAGCCCGGCGCTGCGTCCGGGTGCGAGGTGGCTGGGCAGCAGCGCCCCGCACAGCAGCAGGACGGCGCTGGCGGCCAGGGGTAGCCAGGCCTGCCGGGCGGGTGCGATCGACTGCTGCGTCGAGCGTCGCCGGCTCCGCATGATGATCAACAGCGACACGGCTCGGATGCTCAGAAAGCCGACGACGAAGACGAGAGGTGCGGAGAGCCCGGCGTGCCGGTCGACGAACACATCCGGAATCGCGACGGCGACCAGCAGGAGCGCGGTCGCAACCATGAACATGACGATTGGCAGGATCCCGCGGTCGAGCCGGACCAGGTTTCCGACCCAGGCGTACCCGGCCCAACTGCGCCACAGCAGCAGGAGCACGAGCCCGCCTTGGACCAGCGCGTCGAAGGCCGACCGCGCGGCCATGAGGCCGGCGACGTTCATGAAGGCGAAGACAAACACGAGATCGAGGAAGAGCTCGGCTCGCGTCACCCCGCCGTGCGTCGCGACCAGGGTTCGCCGGACGCCCAGCCCGGCTCCGGCCACCTCATCCTCTCCGCTGGTCACCCGACCACTGTTGCAACCTCTCATGCCGCCGACAGGTGAATCCGCGACCGTGCGACGACCTCGGCGTGGAACGAGCCCGGCCGGTCCGCGATCGCCGATGCCGACATCGCCCACGCCACGTGCGGCGGGGGCGATGACTCACGGCGCCGCCGACGCCTGGCCGCACTCCCCCCGGGGCAGAGGCAGGTGCCCTCGTGGTGATTCATCCCGTACGGCCAGCCGGTACGGCCTCGTCTGCCCCCGCGCTCGCGCGGTGGCCCAGTACGACAAGCGCTACGGCGAAGGCAGGTGCCCGTCCGGCTGGCCGACCTGCCGGACCAGCGGCCGGGCAGGTGCAGAGCCCTGGGTCCGTGCGTTCCGCGCCGCGCCGGTAGGGGCCAGGGCCAGCCGTCGGCGCCGGAGAGAGGCGACTACCTCGTCGGCGGCACCGACCATTCCACCCGGGGCGGTTCAGACCGGGTTCGGCGGCGCGCATCCGCCGACCACGACTACCGCGACCCGGCCCATCTTCTAGCCCCTCGTCACCCTCTCGTCGCACGCAAGCACTCCGCTGCCGCGACGGCTTGCTGTCCCGCAGGGCGGACACACCGACCACGTCGGCCCACCGCCCCATACGATGGACAACGGCGCTGGTGCGCCCCCCGCCGCGCGAGTGGGGCGCTGTAAGAGGGAACCCGGTGCGAATCCGGGACTGCCCCGCAGCGGTGAGTGGGAACGACAGCCGTCAACGAAGCACTGGACCGCGAGGTCTGGGAAGCGACGGCCAGTAGGTGACCGGGTGGATCCGGTCGTGCCGCGAGTCCGAAGACCTGCCCGCACTGCGCGTACCGCCGGTGCGCGCCGTCGGCGGCCTCTCGGGAGGGCCAGGGCGGAAAGCCGGTACGCGACAGCCGTACCCCGCCTTCCCCTTCCCCCGTGGCCGCCAGGCACCTCGAGGGAAGGACCAAAGTGACAACCTCATTCGGGCAGAGCACAGTGCTCGGCTACCCCCACATCGGCGCGCACCGCGAGTTGAAGAAGGCGGTCGAGGCCTACTGGGCGGGCCGGATCGACGCCGAGAAGTTGGCGGCGACCGCTGCCGCACTACGGGAGGAGGTCTGGCGGACGCTGCGCGACGCGCGCCTGGATGCGATCCCGTCGAACACGTTCTCCTACTACGACCACGTGCTCGACACGGCCGTCGCTGTCGGCGCGATCCCGCACCGGTTCGCCCGCCTCGGCCTCGGCGATCTCGACACCTACTTCGCGATGGCCCGGGGCGTCGATGCCGAGCCGGCGCTCGAACTGACGAAGTGGTTCGACACCAACTACCACTATCTGGTCCCCGAGATCGGCTCCGACACCACCTTCGCGGCGAATCCCGACAAGGCGCTGCGCGAGTACCGTGAGGTCCGCGATCTGGGAATCGACAGCCATCACCGGATCGGGGTGCATCGAGGGTGGGGCGGGGTGGCCGGTGTGCTGCGGGGAGGGTTCCTCATCCGCGACCGCAAGTACACCGCCGCCTTTCGATCACGCCTTCGCCGCCCGAACTCGGCGGAGATGTCTGGGGCGCAAGACGGCGGAGAGCGTGGTGCTGTCGGAACACTGAGCGCAATTCGGTCCCCCGCCGGTGGCCAAACTCGGACGCCTGCCGGACGCCTGGGTCAAGTCCACCGGTAACAACGCAGCGCTCGTGAGGGCAGACCGCAGGGTCCGCGGGTACCGGGGTCCCGCGCCTCCCGGCCTGCCGGTCAAGGCGCCGATCCGATGGTGGGCAGGCCGCAGGCGCCGACGGGGCCCAGCGCCTGGGACGCTCCGGTGCGACCTCCGCGACAACCACCCTCAGTGGCTGCCCTGCACCCGCAGCGAGTACAAACCCTGGCCTCCCCAGAAACCCATAAAGGCCAACTCTGTGGGCGAAAGGTGCGTAGCGTTCAGGTGGGCCTGTGCCGAGGACCCACCCCACCGGCAGAAAGGGTATGAGATGTCGCTCGACGCGTTCCGCATCCCTGGCGGCTCCTTGGACGACTTGATCAGTCGGTTCTTCGGCGGAGACCCGTTCGCGGGACGTCCGGTGGAGCGGGTCGACCTGTCCCGGCTGCTCTCCATCGAGTCGCGGCAACTCCTGCAACGGGCAGCCGAGCAGGCTACGGAGTGGGGCAGCCCGTACCTCAATGTCGAGCACCTGCTGTGGGCCGCAGCCCAGGCCGACCCCACCCGCCGGATGCTCGGCGCGAGCGGCGCCGACCCCGACGACCTGGCCCGCCAGATAGAGTCGGCCGTCCCCAAGGGCAGGCCACGCGAGGACACGCCTCCGCTCGCGCCGGCGGCGAAGCGCGCCCTGCTCGACGCGCACCGCGAGTCGCGACGGTCCGGCGCGTCGTACATCGGCCCCGAACACCTCCTGCTCGGCATCGCCGCGAACCCGGAGACGACCGCGGGCCGGGCGTTGCGGGCGCTCGGTGGGGCCGTCACCGGGCCCACGCCGCCGGCGGGCGGTGCCGACGGGCGCGGGGCCAGCAGCACCCCCACCCTTGACCAGTACGGGCGGGACCTCACCGAGGACGCCCGGGCCGGTCGGCTCGATCCGGTCGTCGGCCGTGATGACGAGATCGACGACACGATCGAAGTGCTCTCCCGGCGTACGAAGAACAATCCGGTGCTCACCGGCGAGCCGGGCGTCGGCAAGACGGCGATCGTCGAGGGCATCGCGCAGCGCATCGTCAACGACGAGGTGCCCGAAACCCTGGCCAACCGGCGTGTGGTCGCACTCGACCTGTCCGGGATGGTGGCGGGCACCAAGTACCGCGGTGAGTTCGAAGAGCGCCTGAAGAACGTGATCCAGGAGGTGACGTCGGGCGAGGACGGGCTGATCCTCTTCATCGACGAACTGCACACCGTTGTCGGCGCGGGCGGCGGTGGCGAGGGGGCGATGGATGCCGGCAACATGCTCAAGCCCGCCCTGGCCCGCGGCGAACTGCACGTGGTCGGTGCGACGACACTGAACGAGTACCGTCGCTACATCGAGAAGGATCCTGCGCTGGAGCGCCGGTTCCAGCCGATCCTGGTGTCGGAGCCGAGCGTGGAGGACACCGTCGCGATCCTCAAGGGCATACGTGACCGGTACGAGGCGCACCATCAGGTGCGCTACACGGACGAAGCGCTGGACGCCGCGGCTGAACTGTCCCACCGTTACATCACCGACCGGTTTCTGCCGGACAAGGCCATCGACCTGCTCGACCAGGCGGGGGCCCGGGTCCGGCTTCGTTCCCGCACACCCGCTCCGGACAAGAAGGAGATCGAAAGGCGGCTGTCCCAGCTGCGCCGGGAGAAGGACAGCGCGGTGGCGAACGAGGATTATCAACGCGCGGGTGCGCTGAAAGCCGAGATCGGTGCGGCAGAGCGGGATCTGGCGGCGGCGCAGGAGGGCACGCCTCCGGTGCCCGAGGTGCATATGAGCGACATCGCCGAGGTGGTCAGCCGCCGTACCGGTGTTCCCGTCACCCAGCTCACGGAGGTGGAGAAGCAGAGGCTGAGGCGCATCGAGGAGCAACTGCACGAGCGCGTGGTCGGCCAGCACGAGGCCGTACGGGCTGTGGCGGCCGCCGTACGCCGATCGCGTTCCGGGCTGAGTGACCCCCAGCGACCCGACGGGTCGTTCCTCTTCCTCGGACCCACCGGCGTCGGCAAGACTGAACTGGCCAGAGCCCTCGCCGCGGCGCTCTTCGGCGACGAGTCCAGCATGATCCGCTTCGACATGAGCGAGTTCCAGGAGCAGCACACGGTCAGCCGGCTGGTCGGAGCGCCCCCGGGCTACGTCGGGTACGAGGAGGCCGGTCAGCTCACCGAGGCGGTCCGGCGCCGGCCATACTCGGTGCTGCTCTTCGACGAGGTGGAGAAGGCGCATGCGGATGTGTTCAACGCGCTGCTGCAGGTGCTCGACGACGGTCGCCTCACCGACGCGCAGGGTCGCACGGTCGATTTCAGCAACACCATCCTGATCATGACGAGCAACATCGGCGCGGACCGCATTCTGGCCGCGCAGGCGGCAGGGCGTCCGGTCAACGACCAGCGCGAGGAACTGATGGGGCTGCTGGGGCAGCGGTTCCGGCCGGAGTTCCTCAACCGGATCGACGAGATCATCGTCTTCACCGGCCTGGACCGGGACCAGCTCCTTGAGATCACCGGCCTGCTGCTGGACCGCACCCGCCGTCGGTTGCACGCACAGAACATCAACCTCGAGATCAGCCCGGACGCCACGCAGTGGCTGGCCAACCGGGGCTACCAGCCCGAGTACGGGGCGCGGCCACTGCGGCGCAGCATCCAGCGCGAGTTGGAAGACCGGCTGTCGACCCTGCTGCTCGATGACGGGGCGAATCCGGGCGACACCATCGATGTCAATGTCGTCGGCGGCGAGCTCGACCTCTCGGTCCGGCCCGCCGCCGTACCGGCTGGCACGTGACACCCGACGAGCAGCTCGGCGAGCCGTCGCGGTGTGTCCCGGGGGCTCCACCCCGGCGAGTTGTTGCAGCAGATCATCCAAACCGCGGCCGTGCTGGGAGGGCTTGACGACGACGCCGGCGCAGGCCGGTCAGCCTGCGGGACAACCGCCCGGCCAACCCCCTGTGCCTGAAGGACGTCGCCATCGGCCCCCAATGCGTAGAAGGCGCTGCGCCGCACGGGCGGCATCCGCTGCACCCCACTGAATGACGGCACCGTGAGCGCCGGACCGGTCGACGTGACGGTCAGTCGCTGACAACCGGCCGCCATCACCGGCTGGCCGTCTGGAGGCGGCCGGTGATCGTCCTCAGGCAGCGCCGACGTCGGTGGTGAAGGTCGCGAAGGCGAGCAGGCCGGAGTAGGCGGCCAGGCCGATGGTGAACCAGGTGAAGCTGGAGTGCCTTTCGGGGGCCAGTTCGTCGACGAAAATGTTGAGCAGGATCCCGCCACCCAGGAAGGCGGTGAGCACGTTCATCAGCACGCCGGTGGGCTGGACGGCGACCGCGGTCACCCAGCCGCCGGCGGCGCCGGCGACCAGGACGAGGCGCCACCCGGTGGTGAGGCTGACCGGGAAGTGCTCGGCCAGGACGCCGTCGGTGGCCAGCACGTGCAGCCCCATGGCGACGGCGAACAGCACCGCCGGCCCGAGCCCCGCGTCCAGCTTAGTCGCCAGGGTGTACGTGATCAGGCCGCTGTACAGGGCGAAGAAGCCGAGCTGGAACCCGAAGAGCAGCCGGGTGGGCTCTTGCCGGCGCTGCTGCGAGCGGTGGGTGACACGTTCCAGGGCGTAGAACGTGAAGAAGCCGACCAGCGCGACGAGGAACAGCACGAATCCGCGGGCCGGGGTGGGCCTGATCTCCTCCTCCAGGACGTGGGCCACCGCCTGGTTGCCCTCCGCGAGGCGCGGCAGCAGGTAGAGGAACACGTACGCGGCGGCGATGCCGCCACCGAGGGACGTCGCCGCGTGGGTGGGCACCGGCAGTCTCCGGCGGATGGCCGGCGCGAGAAGGTGCAGGGCTCCCAGCGCCACCGCCGCCGCCAGCGCCGCCCACAGGCTGCCCGCCCGGGTGAGCGTCACCGGGGCGGTGGGTTGCCGGCGGCCGGCTTGGAGCCCTGGAAGATGCCGAACAGCCAGAGCAGGGAGGGCGCCAGCAGCAGCGCTCCGACCGCGAGGACGGCGAGCACCGTGGCGAGCACGGTGGGATCACCGGCCGCCTCGGTGACGGTCAGGTCGGGCGGCAGCAGGTCTGGGTACTGGGCGGCGCCCCAGGCCCAGAGGACGGCCGCGACCGCGAGGGCCGCGGTCACCCGCACCGCCCGGTAGTGGCCGGTGGCGATCAGCACCAGCGACCCGAGCCCCGCGGCGAACGAGAGCAGCACCAGGGCGAGCGCCCGGCCCCGAAGATCGGCGAAAAGGTCCGGCGCGTCGGCGGCGACGACGGCCAGCCCGGCCGCCGCGCCGACGCCCACCGCTATGCCGGTGACCAGGGCGCGGCGGCGGAACTGGGCCACCAGGTCGGCGGCACCGGCGCGGCGCGCGTCGTGGATGAGGTAGACCGCGGCGAGGTACGCGCACACGCCGATCGCGAGCAGTCCGCCGTAGATGGAGGTGGGATTGAGCCAGCTGCGCCAGATGTCACCCTCGGTGATGCCGGGTGGGACGCGACCGGAGGCGACTGCGCCGACGATCGAGCCGAGGAAGAACGGAGTGGCCACCGAGGAGAGCGCGAAGGTGGCGCCGTAGAGGCGTTGCTCGGTGAGGGTGTGACTGGCCTTGCGGAAGGCGAAGGCCGCGCCACGACCGATGATGCCCAGCGCGGCCAGGGTCAGCGGGATGTAAAGGGTGGAGGCGAACGCGGCGAACGCGGGCGGAAAGGTGGTCCAGAACAGGGTGAACACCAGGATCAGCCAGACGTGGTTGGCCTCCCACACCGGGCCGATCGAGTGCGCGATCAGTTCCCGGCGGGCTGCGCCGCGGCGCGCCCCGCCGACGAGGAGGTCCCAGATCCCGGCGCCGAAGTCCGCGCCGGCGAGCAGGGTGTAGAGCGTCAGACCGGCCAGCAGCACCCCGAGCAGGACGTCGACGACGGTCATCGGCCGCTGTCCACCGGTTCGGGTACGCCCTCCTGCGGAGCGACCGGCTCGTCGCGGTGGCAGGCCATCCGCCACAGAACCGCGACGGTGGCGACGGTGAGCACCGCGTAGACGGCGGCGACCAGGGCCAGGCCGGTGGCCAGGCCCGGCGCCGGATTTACCGCCTCGGCGGTGCGCAGCACGCCGTACACGATCCAGGGTTGCCGCCCGACCTCGGTGACGACCCAGCCGGCCTTGACCGCGACGGCGGCGGCGACCCCGGACAGGGCGGCGGCCCGCAGGAACCACGGCGAGCGCGGCGGACCCCGACGCCGCCACCACGCAAGCGCCCACCAGGCGGAAAGCGCCACCAGCCCGAAGCCGATGGCCACCATCAGCTGGAACGCCCACTTGACCACCGTCACCGGTGGCTCCTGATCGTCGGGCACCTGGTCCAGGCCCATGACCACGGCGTCCGGATCCCACCTGGCCAGCAGCGACAGGGCGTTGGGCACCTCGACTGCGTACCGCAGTTCCCCGTCGACGTAGACGCCGCCGAGCGAGAGCGGCGCGCCGGCCTCGGTGCGGGCCAGCCCCTCCATCGCGGCGAGCTTGGTGGGCTGGTACTCCGCGACGAAGTGCGCCGCCCAGTCGCCGACCACGACCTGCACCGGGGAGAGCACCGCAGCAACGGTGAACGGGATGGCGAAGCCGAGCCGGTGGTAGCGGTCCCGGCGGCCGCGCAGCAGGGCCACCGCGTAGACGCTGGCGATGCCGAAGCCGGTCACCATGAACGCCGCGACGATCATGTGCAGGGTCTGCGGCGGCGTCGCCGGGTTGAACATCGCCTGCCACGGCCTGACGTCGGTGATCTCGCCGGAGACCAGGTCGAAGCCGCGGGGCTGGTTCATCCAGGCGTTTGCCGACACCACGAAGAACGCGGACGCCACGCCCGCGACACAGACCGGCAGTCCGGAGAGCAGGTGCACCCGGGGTGGCACCCGGTCCCAGGCGTACAGGTAGATCCCGACGAAGATGGCCTCGACGAAGAACGCGATGCCCTCCATCGCGAACGGCAGGCCGATCACGTCGCCGAAGCGGCCCATCAGGCCGGGCCAGAGCAGCCCCATCTCGAACGACAGGATGGTCCCCGACACCGCGCCGACCGCGAACAGCACGCCCATCGCCTTGGCCCAGCGGCGCGCCAGCCGGGTGAAGGTCGGGTCCCCGGTGCGCAGACCGCGCCACTCGGCGAAGACGGTGACCGCCGGCATGCCGACGCCGAACGAGGCGATCACGATGTGCCAGCCCAGGGACAGGGCCATCTGCACCCGCGCCGCCATGAGGTCTCCCGGGGCAGCGTCCTGGGCGAGCAGGTCAACCAGCATCGGGTTCCCCACCTTCGTTGCGTGTCAGCCCTATAGTGGTCTAACGGCCCGGCTGCTGGTCGGCAACGCGAATGCCGCATCCCGGGCGCGGAATCAGGGCTTGTACTCGCTGCGGGTGCGGGGCAGCCACTGCGGGTGCTTCTCCCGCAGGTAGCGAACCATCGCCTCGCGCAGGTCGCAGCGGAGGTCCCAGGCGCTCGGCCCGTCGGCGGCGGACGCCTGGATCTGGATGACGACGGTCTGCGGGTTGGCATCGACCATCTGAAGCACCCACTGGTGCCGGTCCCACAGCGGCGACGCCTCGATCAGGCGCTGCGCCTCGACGCGCAGGTCGTCCAGGTTGGCGGTGTGGTCGACGTGGATCTGGACCTTGCCGACCACCCGGGTCTCGTGTCGCGTCCAGTTCTGGAACGGGCGCTCGGTGAAGTAGGTCGTGGGCAGGATGAGCCGGCGGTCGTCCCAGAGCCGGATCACCACGTTAGTCAATTTCACCTCCTCGACGCGACCCCACTCGCCGTCGATGACGAGCACGTCACCGATGTAGAGGCCGTCCGCGAAGGCGACCTGGATGCCGGCGAAGGCGTTGCCCAGCGCGGTCCGGGCGGACAGGCCGATCACGGCGCCGATCACACCGGCCGAGGTGAGCACCGAGATGCCGAACAGGCGTATCGGCTCGAAGGTGGTCATGATCAGACCGATCGCGACGATCGTGACCGCCGTCGAGGTCAACCGTCGCACCGGCCGGATCTGGGTGCGAGTGCGGCGGATCCGACGGTCGGCCACCACCCCGGCCGGCAGCCGGCTGAACGCCACGATCTCGGCGACGTGCAGCCCCCTGACCACCAGCAAGGCGACGCTGCCGATCAGCAGCAACAGGATGGCGTGCCGGCCCTCGCGCAGCCACCGGCCCGGCCCTCCCGGCAGCGCGGCGTAGAGGCCAGCGAGTAGCAGAACGGCGGTCGTCGGGCGGCGGCAGGCCTGGCGCAGCGGCGCCAGCAGCCATTTGTAGCGACCATGGGCGATCCGGTTGACGAGTACGCCGCTGAGCACGTCCACCAGCACGGCCGCCGCCACCGCGGCCAGCATGATCACCGCTCGGCCCATCAGCTGCCGTTCACCGCGATACCGATGGTCATTACTTCCGCTCCCGTCCGGGTCGTCCCCACGGCAGCGTGTCACGAGACGGCCGATCGCCGGGCGTACATCGCGACCGGCCGAAGTCCCCCGACGGCCGCGGCACGCGGCGCCGCCGCCCGGGGCTCGGGTGGCGAGGAGGTCGCCCGTGATCATCCGCGCTAGCCGAATCCGCCGTGGGAGGCAGAAACCAGGCCGCGGTGCACACCTGGTACCCGGCCAAGTTCGGCGGAGGTCCGGTGGCGCCGTTGCGGACCGTCGCCGATGCCATTGCCACCTGGCCCGAGTACGCCACCGCCGTGGCCGTACGCCTCGACGCGCATGACCGATCACGGTATGCGCGCCCCACGGCCCCGACGATCTGCTCGATGGGGTGTGGCGGCGCAACCCGGCCAGGGCCAGCGCGGAGATCTCCCGGCGGCGACTCGCCCGCCACCGCCCCACCGAACGCTGGCCTGGTGTCCGCGTCGTGATGTGACCCGGCGCTCGAAGCCCGCTGCCCGAGTCGACCTGCTAATCGCAGGGTGCCCCGTTGCGACATGTGAGTGCGTCTAAGGATGTCTCGTAACTCGGTGATGGCGTTGCCGCGCAACGGTTCCTGGATCAGCCGGCCAGGATGATGTTGTGGAGGTGGGCGATGCCGGATGCGGTGTCGGCCAATGTGTGGGCGGCGCGGCGGTAGTCGCGCAGGATCTTGAAGCATTTCATGCGGGCCAGGGCGTGTTCGACCTGCGCTCGGACCGAGCGATCCTGCTTGTTCAGGTCCGCCTTCCACTCGGGCAGATCACTGCCGTCAGCGGGCTTGCGGTACGGGATGATTACCTCAGGATTGCCGCGGTAGGCGCCGTCTGCCATGACCGGTCGGCCGGCCAGCTTTTAGAACTCCTGACCCCGATGATTCGCCGGTGACGGCCGCTGGTTCGACCAGGCCCGCAGCTATCGACCAATGTTGATGGAGTGCGTGGTCTGGGCGGGGGCAGCGGCGAGGTGCATCTGTGGCAGCACCACGACGTGCTGACCTGCCAGGTCAGCGACAACGGGCCCGGGCTGGGCGAGATTGCCGTCGCGCTGCCGTCGCCTGATGGTTTCCGAGCGTCGGCAAGGTGTGACGCATCAGCTGACCGGCCACAGCCCTGGCCCGGTATGCGGTGACCAGGCGATCATGGCCGGAAAGCAGGCCCGGATGGCGCGCCCAGCTACCCAACGGCTGTCGAGACGGCACAGCGCAGCAGAGGAGTGGTATGTCTGACGAGCTCGGCGTGACAGGCACTCCCGCGTTCGTGCGCGGCTCACCGTGTGACGTCGCGGTGATCGGAGCGGGCATGGCCGGCTTTTGTCCACGGCCTGGTTCCTGCAGGAAGCCGGCGCACGGGTGACGGTCTACGAGCGTCATCACGCTGGCGCCGGCTCGTCGTGGGGCAACGCCGGCTGGCTGACCCCGGGGCTGACCGCCCCACTGCCGGAACCTGCGGTGCTGCGTTACGGTCTACGCGCGGTGCTCAGCGCCCGATCCCCGGTGTACCTGCCGCTGCGGGCCGACCGTGACCTGTGGCGTTTCCTGCTGTCGTTCGTGTTCTACAGCACCGCCCGGCGGTGGCGGCGGGGCATGGCCGCCTACGTCCCCCTCAACGAGCGCCGCCTGGACGCCTTCGATGCCCTCGCGGCCGGCGGTGTGAGCGCCGTGACGACGCCGGCGGAACCCTTCCTGGCCTGCTTCGCCCGCGAGCGTGACAGCCGTGGGCTGCTGGACGAGCTGGAACAGATGGGCGACGCCGGTCAGGACGTCACCTTCCGCCCGGTGACCGGACAGGTGGTCCGATCGATGGAGCCCGTTCTGAGCGACCGGGTCGGTGCCGCCGTCCAGATTTTCGGGCAGCGGTACCTGAACCCTTCCGAGTTCATCCCGTCGCTGGCGGATGCGGTCCGGGCCCGCGGCGGCCGCATCCTCGACAACAGCGAGGTGACCGGTCTGCAGCCGGCAACCACGGACGTCCGCGTCACCGGCCCATTCGGGCAGCAGCGCCGCCATGACGCTGTGGTCATCGCCACCGGAGCGGCCATCGGTGAGCTGGCGGCACGCTTCGGCGTACGTCGCCCGGTGCAGGCCGGGCGCGGCTACAGCTTCAGCGTGCCTGTCGAACGGATGCCCGCCGGCCCGCTGTACTTCCCGGCGCAGCGGGTCGCCTGTACTCCGTTGGGCAGCCGGTTGCGGGTAGCCGGGATGATGGAGTTCCGCCGGCCCGCCGACGAGTTGGACCCGCGACGCATCACCGCCGTCGTCGACGCGGTGCGGCCGTTGCTCAACGGGGTGAACCTTGATGACCGTCGCGACGAGTGGGTCGGTTCCCGGCCGTGCGCTCCTGACGGCCTGCCGTTGATCGGCGCGACCGCCGCGCCGCGGGTGTTCGTCGCCGGTGGCCATGGCATGTGGGGCATCGTCCTGGGGCCGATCACCGGACAGTTGGTGGCCCAAGCGGTGCTCAAGGGTGAGGTGCCCGCGGAGCTGGCGCCGTTCGACCCGCTGCGCTAGCGGGTGCGTCAGCGCTGCCGAAGCCCCTGCCGAACGTCCGGAACGATCAATTCAAGGTGGTCCGATGCTGGTGGCGAGTTCTCGCTCGCACACCGTCACTGCGTTGGCGGCGTTCAAAGCTGTCCATCTCACGGCCCCGCGGCCGATCGCCGCAGTTTCCGACGGTTGCTCCTCGAGCAGGACGGCGACTGGGCAACGCAGCCCGCAGCCGTCGGGTCGAGACCCACGGCGAGCGAGGTAGTTCACGACACCCCAACGATCGCCAGGGCGAAGCCGTTCGAGCTTCCGCCCTCTTGCTTCCCGAAGCACTTTCGGTCTGCCGAGCAAAAAGCGGTACATGAGCGTCGACATCGAAGTATCCGATCAGGGCTGGCTCGCCGGCCTCCGTGCGTCGCTGAGCGAGGACTTCGCCGCCCATACGACCGGCTCAAGGAACTGACGGAGATCTCGGCCGACACCGGCGACCCCGGCGAAGCACACAACCGGGCGGCACTGGTGACGGCCACCCGGCACAACCTCGAACAGATCACCGGTGCGCTGCGACGCATCGCCGAGGGCAGCTACGGCCGCTGCGAAAAATGCGGCGGCCTCATCCCCGCCGAACGGCTCGAAGTGCTACCGCATACCCGGTTCTGCGTCCCCTTCCAGCAGAAACACAAGGGCTGACGGAATGCCGCGGCAGCGGCCGCGCCGGCCTCGTCGCCGGCGCGGCCGCTGATCATGGCAGCACTCAGCCCCGTCACCCGGCAGCCGGATGGCGGGGCTGCCGAGTGGTTGTGACATCCACGTCGATGACGTCCGGGATGCCCAGCAGTCCCGCCAACGCGATCGCCTCGCTACGCGAGAGGGTCAGGCTGCAGGTGGCATCGGGATCGTCGCTGACGCCGTGGATCAGCTCGCGTCGACCGCCGGCATAGTGGGTGACAACGCCGACCCGATGACCGGTGACGGTGGTGAATGCGTGGCACTCTCCGATGCCCGGCAGCGGTGTGAATTCGACGTCCATGACAAACTCCGGAAGAAGACGACCGCAACCGCGGCCGGGAAGTGGATACGGATGCGGGACCGGCCCACGTCAGCTCGTGAGTAGCCGGCGCAGGCCGGTGAGCGTGGCCAGCGGCGGTTCGGCGGGCATCGTGATGGAGCGGCCGGTTAGCGCGGCCAACCTCGCGGCGGCTCCGGCGGCGGTCGCACCACCACCGGTGAGCAGCAGCCGCCGCTGACCACCCCGCGGACGGTCGAGACGGCGCACACAGTCGGCGATCGCCGGGATCCGGTCGACGGATCCGGCGTCATCGACACGCTCCGCCGCGACGATGCTGCGGTCACAGATGCGTGCCACTTCGGTACGTCCGGATCCGATGTCCACCACGACCACGTCACCGCCCGGGTCAGGACGGCAGGCCAGAGCAGCCGCGAGTGGCTCCTCCACTGCATTGACCCGTCCACCGACGGCACGGCGGACCGCGGCGACAAGCACGTTGCGCTGGCGCAGGGTCGCGGTCGCCGGCACACCGACCAGTACGGGATAGGCGGTGTCGGAAGGTAGGCGGAGATCGGCGGTCAGCGACCGGAGCAGGTGCACGCAGGCGAAGAAGTCGCGCACCACGCCGTTGCGCACCGGCCACGTGGCGGTCACACCGCGGGTCTGAGCGGTCAGCGCGGCTCGTCCGGCCACGTGCCGGTCGGTGCTGGGGCGGCAGAGCACCGTCGGTTCAGTGATCACCGTTCCAGCCTGCGGCGTCCACAGCCGGACGGTGGACGTTCCGAGGTCAAGGGCAAGGCACGACTGTACGCCCGGACGAGCGTAGGCGCCGGCGGTCAGCATGTCGTCCACCCGGGTAGGTCGGGGACCAGGTGTCGAGGGCTAACGAAGGGAAGCGACGTCGCCGGCAGGTCAATGGGCATGCAGAAGCGAAAGTCATGAATGAAGGGTGGCATGGTGCTCCCAGCCAAGGGGCAGCGTCGTGTCCGACGCCGCGCAACGGGCGGCTTCAGGCGGTGAGCGTCTACGTCGGCGGGGCCCGGTCCGCCGACCACGCCGGTACACAGCCCGGGACCGCACGGCGGGTCAGCCGGAAGACGATGCACAACCCGATGTCCCGGGCGGTGGACACGACCAACACCAGCACAGCCCAGACGAGCAACGTCGGCACCGCAACTCGCCGGCCGACGCCCCCGAAGCCGCGCCCGTCATCCATGTCGGCCACCATAGCCGTCCAGAACAGGAAGGGCCACGACAGCACTCAAGCGGTCGACCGAGGTCTCGGTCATCCGGCCCGCACCGCAGCCAGTGACCGCGGGCCGGTTGCCGGGCATCGGCAACGAGCGCGACGAAGTTGCGCCGGATCCGACCGCTTTCACTGAGCTGTTCAGCGGCGACGATGGGATTCGGTAAACGCTTGTATCAATGGAAGTGATCGGTGTAACCGTGCCCGCGAACGTCCTCTCGTCCGACCAGCGCGCTGCCGGTATGTGTCGCTCTGCCCCGCAGACCGCGGTCGCGATTGGCCTCGGCAGCAGCTCGATCGGCGTCTGGGCGGCGCACCGCGGCACCATCAGCGCGCCGTGCGGGGACGCGTCTACCTCCGCCGGTTCTCTGATCCGGCGCGGCTGTATCGTCGATGCCGACGGCTGCGTGATCCTGCTGTCCCACTTGATCCGCCTTTTCAGCGAACCGGTGCCTCCCGGCGGTGTCGTCGCGGCCTGCCGCCCGGTCCTAGCCGGCGAACACGACCAGACCGTGATGCGCCGCGTCGTCGAGACGGTCCTCGCACCCTCCCGCCTGGTGTTCATCGACACCGTGCGCGCCGCCGCGATCGGCTCGGGAGCAGCCGGCAGCCTGCTGGTCACCGACGTCGGAGCCCAGCTGACCGAGGTCGCCCTGCTGCACCACAGGCGGGTCGCAGCACGGCCGTGATCTCCGGAACCGACCCCCCGGCGGCGAAGCACGCCAACCGCCTGCCGCCGTACCGCCTCACACTCGCCCACCGCGCGGACAACCCACCTCATCGAAATGCCCCATCACCCGGGCCCGCGGTGATTAACGGTGACGACCACGCTGACAGGCCGAGTTGCAATGAACGAGTTGACCTTTCAAGATCCAGAACGGACCGTCCAGCGGTAACGGCGTTCCGGCCGTCCGGTGTTTCCGTACCTGAGTGTTACTGCGGCCCGGCCGACTACGGCGAAGTGTTCGAGGTAACGGCGGGCACTGACTCGGGAGATGCCGATCTGATGCGCACACTCGGCGGCGGAGAGGGTTCCCGCTTGCTTCCGGAGGATCTCCTCCACCAGTCCGGCAGTCTCTGGGCTGAGGCCGCGGGGGAGAGCGGACGAGCCGGTGATCGGGCTGCTCGACGTGAGCGCCCGGTCGATATCCCCCTGGTCGCAGACCATGCTCTTCGAGAGAGTGCTGCGCCGCGCGGCATACTGCTCGAGCCTGCCCCGCAGTTCCTCGAAGCTGAATGGTTTGAGAAGGTAGTTGACCGCGCCGTATCGCACCGCCCGGCGTACATTGTCGCTCTCCCGGGCAGCGCTGATAACGAGGACATCGCAGTCATGCCCGGCGGTGTGCAGCCTGGCGACCACGTCGAGGCCGAACATGTCCGGAAGGTACAAGTCGAGCAGCACCAGGTCTGGGCGCAACTGCTCCACCGCGGCGATTGCCTCTTCCCCGGTGCTCGCGGTTGCCACGACCCGGAAGTCTTCGAGCCGTTCGACGAAACCGCGATGGATCCGGGCCACCCTGAAGTCATCATCAACGATCAGCACGTCGATCACGGCCCTGCCTCCAGCGGCGCTACCGACATTCGCGCGGTGAACATCGCGCCCTCCTCGGTGTTCGTCACTGCGACCTCACCACCGCGGCGGTGACAGACCATGCGGGTGAGCGCGAGGCCGATACCCCGTTCACCGCCCTCTGCCGCTTTCGTCGTGAAACCGTGGGCGAACACTTCCTGCGCCAGTCGGGGAGCGATCCCCGGCCCCGAGTCGCGGACGACGATTTCGATCGATGCGGAATCCTGACGCAACTCGACTTCTACCCACTGGTTTCCGGCGCCCGGCCTGCCGTTGATGTCCGGGCAGGCGCCGGAGTCCGCGGGGGAGACATTCCGGCCTCCTGCGACGGCTTCGACGGCGTTGTCCACGAGGTTGCCCAACACCGTACCCACATCGGCTGATACCGCCATGTCCAGCCGGCCCAACCTGGTCCGCTCAGAGATCCGCAGTTCCACGCGGCGCTCGGCGGCGACCGCCGATTTGGCCGTGAGCAGAGCTGCCACCGCAGTGTCGTGGATCCGGCTCGTCACCGCGAGGTCCAGGGAGGCGCGATGCCGGCTGAGCGCCTCGACATACCGGACCACCTCCTCGTGCTCACCGATCTGGATCAGCCCGGAGATGGTGTGCAGCTGATTCGCGAACTCGTGTGTCTGTGCGCGCAGGGACTCGGTGGTACTGCGAAAGGAACCGATCTCCTGCTCCAGGCGGGCCAGCTCGGTCCGGTCCCGCAGTGTGGTGACCGAGCCGAGCCGCCGGCCGTCCTTGTTCACCGTCATCCGGCTCATCACGAGCACCCGGCCGCCCCGCACCACGACCTGGTCCCGCGTCTCCCGGGCGCTGCCCGCCCCCGTGAGTACGTCGCGTAGCCGGCCCTCGATCCGTAGCTCCGACAGGCTGCGGCCGAGGCAATGTTCGGGCAGGTCGAGCAATCGGCGGCCGACAGAGTTGACCAGCGTGACCCGGTGTTGCGGATCGAGCGCGATGACCCCTTCGGCTAGGCCGTGCAGCAGCGCTTCCCGGTGCTCTGCCAGACCGGCGATCTCCCGCGGTTCGAGGCCGAGGGTCTGCCGCTTGATGCGCCGGGCCAGCAGCCATGATCCGAGCACTCCGAGGGCGCTGGCTATGCCGAGGTAGGTGAAGAGGTAGGACGAAGCGCCGACCAGTCGCTGCCACCAGGACGGAAGTGCCTCGCCGACCATCACCACGCCCAGATGCCGTCCGAGGTTCTCCTTCTTGCGGTCGCCCAGGACCGGCACCTGTGCCACCAGCTCGCGTGTTCCGCCCACCGCCAGCTCACCGAACCAGCTTCGACCGCCGGCGACCCTCGGATCACCGAGCACCATGAGGCTGCCGACAAGCGTTGGGTTGGTGGAGGTGACTATCTGTCCGCTGTCATCGGCGACGCTGACGGTGGTCACGTTTGCCTGAACCGGCAGGTTCTGCACCAGGGACGCGATCGTCTCCCCGGGCGCCGGCCGGTCGAGGCGGTCCCGTAGCAGCGGGTTCCCGGCGAGTTGTTCGCCGAGGGCAGCAACACGGCGGCCTTCGACCCGGTTGAAGGTGGCCGCCGACTGCGCCAGCGACACGGCCGCCACCGCTGCGAGCACCACGACGATGATCGCGAGTTGGAGAGCGAGCAACTGCCCGGCGAGCGTACGACGCCGAGGCATGACCGCGACCACAACGACCTCAACTTCCGCTGGTGACACAAGGCAGACGGGGACCCTGCGTCGGGGTCATCATCTTGCCGCCGGTCTGAATCGAAACGGAAGAGAAACATGATGGCAACCAGAAGAAATGCGCTACTCGTGGGCGTCTCCGTAACCATGGCGCTTGCCCTGGTGGGCTGCGGCGCCACGGCAGAAGAGGGCGAGGCGGGCGTGGGCGGCGACGGCAAGCCGATCACCGGTCTACGCATCATGGTGCCGAACAGCCCCGGTGGTGGATACGACACCACGGCCCGCACGGCGGCGAAGGTGATGGAGGATGCCAAGATCGCCGCTGGCGTGCAGGTGTTCAACCTGCCCGGAGCGGGCGGCACGGTCGGACTGCAGCGCATCGTGAACGAGAAGGGCAACGGCAAGCTTGCGATGCAGATGGGGCTGGGGGTGGTCGGCGCCTCGTACACCTCGAAGTCGTCGGCCACTCTGACCGATACCACCCCGCTGGCCAAAATGATCGAGGAAGCAGGCGCGGTCGTCGTGCCGAAGGACTCGCCGTACCGGACGATCAACGACTTGGTCACGGCCTGGAAGGCCAACCCGGAGGGCCTCGCTGTCGGCGGCGGCTCGTCTCCCGGAGGCCCCGACCACCTGCTGCCGATGCAATTGGCCAAGACCATCGGCATCGACCCGCGACAGGTCAACTACATCTCGTACGACGGCGGAGGCGAGCTACTGCCAGCCTTGCTCGGAGGCAAGGTGGCCTTCGGCGCAAGTGGGTTCGGGGAGTTCCTCGATCAGGTCGAGGCCGGGCAGCTCCGGGTTCTCGCGGTGACCAGCGAAGCGCCGGTCGACGCGCTTCCGGAGGTACCGACGCTGAAGTCCGCAGGTATCGACCTCGTCTTCACCAACTGGCGGGGCATCGTCGCACCGCCCGGCATCAGCGACGCTGACAAGAAGCTGTGGATCGATGCGTTGACCAGGATGCACGACTCCGCCGAGTGGAAGACCGAGCTCACCAAGCGGGGCTGGACCGACGCGTTCGTCACAGGCGATCAGTTCGCCGCCTTCCTCACCCAGCAGGACAAGTCGGTGGCTGACCTGCTCAAGCAGCTCGGCCTGGCATGACCGGCCGGCCGAGCCGATCGGATCGGGACGGCGGTTCGCCGTCTCGGTTCCCGGCGTTGTCTGACATCCCGATCCAGCCCGCGCCCGAGCCGTCGGACGCGGTACGAGCGGACGACGCGCCGCGTTCCGCAGCGGATGCGTCGAAGCCGGACCGCGCACAGTACGTCGTCTGCGTCTTCCTGGCGCTGGTCGGGGTCATGGTTGTCGTCGACGCGACCCAGATCGGTCAGGCGGTGAGCAGCACCGACCCGCTCGGCCCACGGCCGGTGCCGATCCTGCTCGGAACGCTGCTCATGGTCGTCGCGGTGGTCTACGCCGTTGATGTGGCTCGTGGCGGCGTCGGTGAGCCGGAGGCTGGCGAGGACGTCGACCTGGCCACTCCTGTCGACTGGCGCACCGTCCTGCTTCTCGTCGCGGCGTTCCTGACCAACGCAGTGTTGATCGAGCCGCTCGGCTGGGTGATCAGTGGCGCGTTGCTCTTCTGGGGTACGGCGTTCGCGCTCGGCAGCCGCAGCCACGTCCGGAACCTGCTGATCGCCGTGGGGCTCTCGCTCATCACGTTCTACACATTCGCCATCGGGCTCGGCGTCAACCTGCCCGCCGGCGTGCTGCGAGGAGTCCTGTAGATGCAGAACCTCCATTCGCTTCTCGACGGGTTCGCCCACGTGGCGACGCCGATGAACCTGCTCATCGCGCTTCTCGGTGTCACCATCGGCACCGCGGTCGGTGTACTACCGGGCATCGGCCCCGCGATGACAGTGGCGCTGCTGCTGCCTGTGACGTACGGCATGGAGCCCACCCAGGCCTTCATCATGTTCGCCGGCATCTTCTACGGCGGAATGTACGGCGGATCGACCACGTCGATCCTGCTCAACACTCCCGGTGAGTCCTCGTCGGTGGTGACCGCGATCGAGGGCAACAAGATGGCCAAGGCCGGCCGGGCAGCGCAGGCGCTGGCCACCGCCGCGATCGGGTCGTTCGTCGCCGGAACCATCGCCACCCTGCTGCTGGTGGTCATCACCCCGCCGGTGGTCCGGTTCGCGGTCAGCCTCGGCGCGCCGGACTACTTCGCCCTGATGCTGCTGTCGTTCGTCGCCGTCACCTCGGTGCTGGGCGCCTCCCGGGTACGCGGTTTCGCCTCGTTGCTGATCGGCCTGGTCATCGGAGTGGTGGGGATCGACAGGGTGACCGGTCAACAGCGGCTCACCTTCGGTGTGCCGCAGCTCGCAGACGGCATCGACGTGGTTGTGGTGGCTGTCGGGATCTTCGCCGTGGGCGAAGCGCTCTGGATCGCCGCGCACCTCCGACGCCGTCCGGCCGAGGTGATCCCGGTCGGCCGGCCGTGGATGGGCCGCGACGACTGGCGCCGGTCCTGGAAGCCCTGGCTGCGCGGCACCGCTTACGGATTCCCGTTCGGGGCGCTACCCGCGGGTGGCGCTGAGATACCCACGTTCCTGTCGTATGCCACCGAGAAGAAGTTGTCCAAGCACCGGGACGAGTTCGGTCGGGGAGCGATCGAAGGCGTTGCCGGCCCCGAGGCGGCCAACAACGCGTCCGCCGCCGGCACGCTGGTACCGATGCTCGCCATCGGCCTGCCCACCAACGCCACCGCCGCGGTGATGCTGGCCGCCTTCGAGCAGTACGGCATCCAACCCGGCCCGCTGCTCTTCGAGCGGGAGTCGGGTCTGGTCTGGACGCTCATCGCCAGCCTCTTCGTCGGGAATCTGCTGCTGCTGGTGCTGAATCTCCCGCTCGCGCCCGCCTGGGCGCGGCTGCTTCGGATTCCTCGACCGTATCTCTACGCCGGCATCCTCTTCTTCGCGTCGATGGGCGCGTACGCCGTCAACGCACAGCCGTTCGACCTTTTCCTGCTGCTCGTACTCGGCCTGCTCGGCTTCGGCCTGCGCCGGTTCGGGCTGCCGATCCTGCCGCTGATCGTCGGGGTGATCCTGGCTCCGCGCGCCGAACTGCAGGGCCGCCGGGCGTTGCAGCTGTCCGGTGGAGAGTGGCACGGGCTGCTGGGTGGCTGGGTGTCGGGTCTGATCTACACCACCGTGCTGGTGGTGCTCTTCTGGCCGTTGGTCCGGCGGTTCGTCCTCCGCCGGCGTGCAAGGATGGTGACAGGGTGACCGTTCTGGTGGGATACGTTCCATCCCCGATGGGAATGGCGGCCCTGCAGGCCGCGATCGGACAAGCGCGATTCCGCGACGAGCCGGTGCTCGTGGTGAACACCTCGCGGGGAGATGCCTACGTCGATCCCTGCTTCGCTCAGCAGCCCGACCTGGACGCGGTGACCCGCGAGCTGACCGCGTCCGGGGTGCCGTTCGCGATCAGGCAGCTCATGCAGGGTCGGGACGCCGCCGAGGAGATAGCCGATCTCGCCGAGGCGCAGGATGTGTCGTTGGTAGTCATCGGAATCCGGCATCGAAGCCCGATCGGCAAGCTGATCCTGGGCTCGACCGCACAGGAGATCCTGCTCCGGGTCTCCTGCCCGGTCCTCGCGGTGAAGGCCGTGACGCCACGACGGATATCTCGGGCAGCGGGGCCGTCCCGCTGGCCTCTCCCCAGTGAGCCGTAGCCGCCGGTCACCACCACGAGCCCAATGACGGTTCATGAATGCTCGTGAAGCTTCCGCCCGCCATTGCCACCGAGACTGCGACGCTTTCTTGACGACATGACCTCGCGCGAGGACGGGGGAGTAGCGACTACCCGGCCTGAACCCGGATGGATAGGGTGCACGCATGGATCTGGAAATCCGGCATCTGAGAGTCGTTTGCGCGATCGCCGATACCGGAAGCATCTCGAAAGCAGCATCCAGACTGGGGATCTCGCAGCCCTCCGTCACGACCCTGCTTCAGCGTGTCGAACGGATGGTCGGTCATCAGATATTCCAGCGCGGGCGCGGTGGCGCTCGATCCACCACCTTCGGAGAGCAGTTCCTCCAACGAGCCCGCCTATTGGTCGCCGAAATGGACGCGTTGGGGGGAGAGATCGCCGGCCCGGCGGGCACGATCCGATTTGGATCGGTGCACATGGAGTGCGTCTCGTCTCTGTTCCATTGTCTGGAGACGAGCTTCCCGGATATCTCTTTCTCCATGTGCGTCGAGCCGTCCAGCCTGAGGCTCGCCCAGCGACTGGTGCACGGGGACCTCGATGTGGCGGTGCTGGCGATTGCGGAGTCCCATCAGATTCCACTCCCGCAGGAACTAGGTGAGCGGGTGCTCGCGTCGGCAATCCCGGTGTACGTCGCTGTCTCCAGCGCCCACCGGGCGGCGGGTCTTCGGGAGATCCCCCTGGAAGGGCTCAAAGAAGAGGCATGGATCAGGCCGCCCGGCGGAGAGGACGGTTCCCTGTCCGCCTTCTGGCAGGCGGCCCGCAAGGCAGGCTTCACCCCGCGAATCCAGTTCGACGTGCCTAGCGGCGGCGGGCGGCAGCTCGTCGGCTCCGGACGCGCCGTTCAGCTGGTGGAGCCGACCTCCCATGGCGGTCCGGGAGTCGCAGTCGTTCCCCTCGCCGGGGAACCGCTGCGCATGCACCTCACGCTCTGGTGGCATCGCCGTCGCATGAGTGCCGAACAGGCCGACCGCCTCTTCGAGGTTATCCTCGGCACCTACTCGACGTTCGCGATGGAGAGCCCCGTTTTCCAGCCGCGCTGGTCGAGGCACCCAACAGCTTGTCTGACGGCGCCTCGCGACGACGAACAGCACTCTCATCGACCAGCAAGCACGCCCCGGTGCGTGGAGGGATCGACGACCGCTATCCCGCCGAGGCGGCGGTCCGCTTGAGCCGATCGTGTGCGTCGTCGTACGCGGCAGCAGGATGGGGGACCAGCCGTCTCCCGATCGCGGCGAGAAGCGTGTAGTTCGCGTCGCGCACGTTGCCGAGGGCCGTCCGCCCTGCCTGCGAGACGAGCTGATGAGCGTCCAGCATCTCCAGCCCCGCCAAGGATCCGACCCAGCTCACCAGATCCTGGTGAGCTATTCGATAGGCGTCATCGAGAGGACGGGCGCAGCCGATCGACATGAGATCGAGGTCGGTCTCCAACCGTGGCCAGCTGGTTTGCCATCCCTTGATCACCTCAATGGCGACAGTGGTGACGGTAGCGATCGCCACACCGGCCGGACAGGCCTGGCCGTGCCCCTGGCGAGCGTGGCCGTCACCGAGCGCAAGCATCGCCCCGTGAACGTTGACACCCAGGTACAGGGTCGCGCCCGCACGCGCCTCGGGGATGTCGAGCTTCCCGCCGTAGAAATCAGGCACCATGGTGGACCGAGCCTCGAGTCTCCCGGGAGACACGCCTATGGTGCCGATAGTCGGCGCCAGCGGCAGGTCCACTGCATGGTCCGTTCTCGTCGACTGGAACCGGACCGTTCCAGCCCGACGGTCTATCTCGTAGAACCAGACCCGCGCCTCGACCGGTGCGCCAAGCGCGAGCGCTCGCACACCGGTTCCGAGCGCGCCGATGTGTGGAGGCGTGGACGACACCCCCCAGTCTCGCGCGGGAACGACCGAGACGATGTGGATGGCGAGTGTGTCACCGGGCTCGGCCTCCTCGATCAGGAAGGGTCCGGAGACCGGATTCAGATGCGGCGTCTCCAACATCCAGGACGACAGGTCGGTCGCACTGCGAAGCCGGCCACCGAAGCAGTCCTCGGTGTACACCTCCAGCACGTCACCGGAGCGCAGATGCGCGACTGGTATCCGACCCCCGAACGTGTAAGCGAGTTGTCGCTCGGCGGGCCGATGACCGATCTTCCCCATGACATCACACTCGTCCCTCGTCATGCTGCTTCGTCTGGTAACGGCCCGCCGGACCACGTCCCTTGCCGCAACGCATCGCGGTCCTCCATGAAGTGCGCCGCGGCGCGGCCCAGAACGATCGGCGATCAACGCGCCGCATCGCTCCCGGATGTCTGCGTGATCTGCTCCCGCGCCGGAACCGGTCGCAACGAGACTCCCCGCCCCCGAGCGGTGTGCAGGTATTTCGTGCCTGTCGAGCGCTCGCCCAGCTTGCGCCGCAGACGGGACAGCAGGACGTCCAGGGACGCCGCCGACGGCAGGCCCTCCGCGCGGATCCTCGTCCGGAGCTGCGACCGTGGCACCACCCGGCCGGGGTGCTCCGCGAGATAGGCGAGAAGCTCGAACTCGGTACGCGTCAGCGCCACGGGTCGTCCGTCCACTGAGACGCTGTGACCTGCCACATCGATGCGAAGAGCGCCGACCTCGGACGGCGCCGGAGGCGGTGCCGGCGGAACCCGGCGCAGCAGAGCGCGGACGGAGGCGTCAACCACCGCGGGTGGACACGGCTTCGGCAGGAATCCGTCTGCGCCGGCGCGCAGCATGCGGACGACGTCATCATCGATACTCCTGATGCTGTGTGCCAGAACCGGGCGGCGGGACGCGACACACAGCAGGCGCATCAGCAGCAGCCCGTCCACCGCCGGCACGACCGGGTCCACGATCACGACATCCGGCCTCCGGTGGGTGTGGCAGGTCAGGTCGGACAACGTCCGCCCGCTCTCATGGAGGGCGATCTCGGTGACCAGATGACCGAAGCGCGTCAACTGATCGCCGAGTAGCCGCCGATAGCGATGGTCTTCGTCGATGAGCAAGATGGTCGCCATGGTTGCCGTCCGGTGTCTGAATCGTGAACACCTGGACGATCGCACGACCGGACCGCCCGCTTTCATGTCATCTGTCCATCACGTCGCCTGATCGATCCGACGACCCTCGACGCATCGCTCACAGGTTCCGGTAAGGCCCAGGCGGGCCACCCTGACCACCCGCTGTGGACTCGTTGTGGCCGCTGGAGCCGCCTGGCTAGCGTCCACCCCCCAAGCATCCATCGAAGTGCGTCAGCGCCTTTGCTGGATCACACCCTCGCCCATGAGGAGAGAGCATGTCTGGACACCCATTGCGGCGAAGACTAGGTCAGCTGATCGGCGTGCTCACCGCGCTGACGCTCGCCTGCGGCGTCATCGCGCCGCCGGCCGCCGCGAACTCGGCGCGGCCCGTGCCACCCGGGCAGCAGGCCAGGAAGGCCGATGCGGCACCGCCGGCAGCGGGCAATGCGACTGTTCGGGGCAAGGACCGGGTAGACCATGTGAGCGAGCAGGCGCTCCCCGTACACAAGCGCCCGCCGCAGCCGGCCGCGAAGGACGCCGCCCGTGTCGACTACGACCGCCCGGCAACCCCGAAGCGACGCGCTCGGCCGTCGGACGCCGGGTCTCGCGCCGCCGCTGCCGCCTGCAGCACCGCAGACTTCACCAGCCGAACGGGGTCGGCGCTGGTCAGCCAGATCAAGGGGTCCACGGTCGACTGCATCAACAGCCTGTTCAGCCTCTCCGGCAGCGATGCCTACAACGCCTTCCGCGAGGCGCAGATGGCAAGCGTCGCGTACGCGGTGCGCGACGGCTCGCCCGGCTACCCGGGTAACCCCTCCACCGGCATGCCCCAGCTCGTTCTCTACCTGCGGGCCGGCTACTACGTGCAGTGGTACGACACGAGCGTCGGAACCTACGGGCCGGCACTCCAGACCGCGATCCGCTCAGCGCTCGACGCCTTCTTCGCGAACCCACGCGCCTGGGACGTGACCGACGCCAACGGTGAGACCCTGGCGGAGGCGGTGACGCTCATCGACAGCGCACAGGAGAACGCCCGATACCTGTTCGTGGTGAACCGGCTCCTGACCGGCTTCAACTCGTCGTACACCTCGTCCTGGTACATGCTCAACGCGGTCAACAACGTCTACACGGTGCTGTTCCGAGGCCACCAGGTGCCCGCGTTCGTCTCCGCCGTGCAGGCCGACCGCACCGTGCTCGACAACCTGTACAACTTCGCGAACACCCACGCTGGTCTTCTCGGCACCGACAACGGCTACCTCACGTCGAACGCGGGCCGGGAACTCGGACGATTCCTGCAGCACGCCCCGCTCAAGCCCATCGTGCGGCCGATGGCGTCGGCGCTTCTCTCGCGAAGCAACATGACCGGCCCGACCGCGCCGCTCTGGGTCGGCGTCGCGGAGATGACCCAGGCATACGACGTCGCCAACTGCTCCTACTACACCACCTGCAACCTCTCCGCCCAGCTGACCAGCTCTGTCCTGACCATCAACTACACATGCAGCCCGTCGATCAAGATCGTCGCGCAGGACATGACCTCGGCTGAACTGAGCCAGTCCTGCACCAGCCTGAAGGGCCAGGACGCCTACTTCCACAGCCTGGTCGCAGACAGCGGGCCGGTGGCAGGCGATGTCAACACCGACATCGAGGTTGTCGTCTTCAACTCGAGCACCGACTACCAGACCTACGCGGGCGCCATCTACGGCATCGATACGAACAACGGTGGCATGTACCTGGAGGGCAACCCGTCGGACCCCAACAACCAGGCAAGGTTCATCGCCTACGAAGCCGAGTGGGTCCGGCCGGCCTTCCAGATCTGGAACCTCAACCACGAGTACACCCACTACCTCGATGGCCGGTTCAACATGTACGGCGACTTCAGCGCCAACATCACCACACCTACCATCTGGTGGATCGAAGGCTTCGCCGAGTACGTCTCCTACTCCTACCGGAACGTCACCTACACCAGTGCCCAGAGCCAGGCGGGCAACCACACCTATGCGCTGCGCACGCTGTTCGACACCACCTACAACAACGACCAGACGCGCATCTACAACTGGGGCTATCTGGCCGTGCGGTACATGATGCAGTCCCATCGGCCGGACATGACGACAGTGCTCGGATACTACCGATCGGGGGCATTCAACGCCGCCCGCACGTACCTCACCAGCACCATCGGCTCACGCTACGACGCCGACTTCGACGCCTGGCTGACGCGCTGCGCGGCAGGGGATTGCGGCGGGAGCACCACGCCGCCCCCGACCAACCAGCCGCCGTCCGCCTCGTTCACCGTGGCGACCAGTGGGCTCACCGCCACCTTCACCGACCGGTCCTCGGACGCCGACGGCAGCATCGCCTCCCGGCAGTGGGCCTTCGGGGACGGGAGCACCTCGTCGGCCGTCAACCCCAGCAAGACCTACGCTGCGGCCGGCACCTACACCGTCTCGCTGGCGGTCACCGACAACCAGGGGGCGACCGCGAGATCGTCCCAGACGATCTCGGTCACGACGGGTGGCGGCACCACCGTGCCGGAATGCAGCGGCACTGACACGCGTACCCTCGACCGCAACTGCCAGCGCAGTGGACGCTCCGCGACCGCGGGCAACTACGACTACCTGTACATCTACCTGCCCGCCGGCGTCAGCACCCTCACCATTGCCGTGGCCGGCGGCACGGGCAACTGCGATCTCTACTACAGTCCGTCGAGCTGGGCCACCACCAGCAACGCCACCCGCTCCTCCGCCGGGGCCGGCAACACCGAGTCGCTGGCCATCCCCAGCCCGGCCGCCGGCTACCACTACATCAGCCTCTACGGGAAGACCGCCTGCTCTGGCACCACGGTGAGCACGCGCTACTGAACCACATGTGATGGGTATGAGTGCGCCGCCCGGCGGGAGTTGCCGGGCGGCGCGCCCGCCTGGCCTGTGGCCGCCGCGCCGCCTGCGGCCGCGTGCATAATCTCGGTCATGGGCATCGATGTGCGCCACCTGCGGGCGATCAGTGCCATCGCCGAGGCCGGAAGCGTGACCGGCGCCGCCGCCCGCCTGGGCCTGTCACAGCCCGCGCTGACGGCCCAGGTGCATCGGATCGAGAAGACGGTCGGTGGGCCGCTGTTCGTCCGAAGCCGTACCGGTATGCAACCGACCGAACTCGGCAAGCAGGTGCTCCAGCGCGCCCGCGTCGTGCTGGCCGAGGTCGACGCGCTCGTCGAGGACTTCGGCGACCGGCACCCCATTCCAGGTTTGCTCCGACTCGGCACCGTCCACATCGCCTGCGCGGGCAGCCTCGTACGCCACGTCGCGGAAGCGTTCCCGGATCCGGAGATCGCGCTGCAGATAGAGCCGTCCTCGCGACTGTTGGTGGAGGCGCTCACCCGAGGCCAGTTGGATGCCGCGTTGCTGGGCATCCTTGAGGGCTTCGAGCTGCCGATCGGTCCCACGCTCACCAGCCGGCCACTGATCCCCCGTTACCCGATCTTCGTCGCCATGTCCGCCTCCCACCCGCAGTCCCACCACGAGCAGGTGCGGCTGGCCGACCTGAGAAACGAATCGTGGGTGTGTCCGCCGGGGCCGGACGACGGCTCACTCGCCTCGCTGCGACGGGCCTGCCGCGCCGCAGGTTTCGAGCCGAAGATCCGGTACGAAGCGCCGAGTGGCGCCGCGCACCCACTGGTGGCCGCCGGAGACGGTGTCCGGCTGGTCGACCCGACCTGGGCCCCGGCCGCCGGGACTCGGGTGCTGCCGCTGCGCGGGGAGCCGCAGTTGCTGGCCAGGCTGATGGTCGTCTGGCGGCGCGATGCGCTGACCTCTGCACAGAGCAGCGCTTTGTTCCAGGCCATCACCCGGGCCTACCTGGATCACGTCAACGACAACGCTGCCTTCGCCCGATGGTGGCGGGCCAATCCCCACGCCCATCCCGCAGCGTCGTAGCGATCCGACGGCGATATATAGGCATCAGCTATGGGCAGGATGATGTTGACGCGGTATGTGCCGTCACCTAACCTGCGAATGGCCCACAACTACATAGACACCATTCGAACCTGCACGGGAGAGACTCCGTTCATTCGGAGCGCCGAAGGAGCAAACTCCCAAGAAACTCTCAGGCCCCATTACCGTGCAGGCGAGGTGACTCTGGAAAGCAGACGACCGTCGTCTCACCCACGGTGCAAGCCGCTGACGCAGCGGTGAAGCTCTCAGGTCAATGACAGAGCGGGAGGCAACCGACCGTTCGACGCCGCGTGCGTCGGGACGAGGAGCGCCCCCGTGTACCAGGACCCTGCGGCTCTGCTCCGCTCACCTCTGCATGCATCACATATAGAACACGGAGCTCGATTCACCGACTTCAGCGGCTGGCGGATGCCCCTTCGCTACGGAAGCGAGCTCGCTGAGCACCGCGCCGTACGCGAACAGGCCGGCCTCTTCGACCTCAGCCACATGGGGCAGCTCGAGGTATCGGGGCCGGAGGCCCCGACAGCACTGAACTACGCTCTGGTCGGGCACCTGTCTGCCGTACCGATCGGTGGCGCGCGCTACACCATGCTCTGCGACGCCGCCGGCGGGGTGCTGGACGACCTCGTTGCCTATCGCCTCGCATCGAACCGGTACCTGCTGGTCGTCAACGCCATCAACACACGCGTCGTACATGCGGCCATCAGGACCCGTTGTGCGGACTACGCGGCCTGGGCCGCCGACCGCACGAACGAGCGGGCGATCATCGCGGTGCAGGGGCCGCGCGCCGCCCCCATCGTGGAAGCCCTGACCGGTACGGGACTCACCCGGCTCCGCTACTACACCGCAGCGCTACTGGACATCGACGGTCGTCCAGCCGTCGTCGCTCGTACCGGCTACACCGGCGAAGACGGCTTCGAACTGCTCGTACACGCCGAAGACGCGGTGCGCACGTGGGAAGCAGCGCTTGTGGCCGGTCGGCGTCACGGCTTGACGCCCACAGGGCTGGCGTGCCGCGACACCCTCCGCATCGAGGCTGGAATGCCGTTGTACGGCGCAGAGATCGGCCGTGACGTCACCCCGTTCGATGCCGGGCTGGGGCGGGTGGTGTCCTTCGTCAAACCAGGCGACTTCGTCGGACGAGCCGCGCTGGCCGAGGCCCACAAGAGCGGCGTTACCCGTCGGCTCGTCGGCCTCGTCGCGTCCGGGCAGAGAATTCCCCGAGCGGGCCAGCAGGTGGTGACGCTGACCGACGACGGCCATGGTGCTGATCCGGTCGGCCTCATCACAAGCGGCACCCCTTCACCCACATTCAAACGGCCGATCGCGATGGCCAGCATCCGTGCTGGCACCAGCGACAGCATCCGGCTGGCCGTGCAGATCAGGGGGGCCACCGAGCCGGTCGAGATCGTCCCTCTTCCGTTCTACCGTCGTCCGCGGTGATCCGCGGCCATTCCTTGCGAGGGTTCAGCGTCATGAACGTACCGGAACACCTGAAGTACAGCCTCAACCACGAGTGGGTCAACGACTCGGTTCAGCCGGCCGAAGTAGGCATCACCGCGTTCGCCGCCGAAGCGCTGGGTGATGTCATCTATGTGCAACTGCCCGAGCCGGGGAGCCACCTGACTGCCGGTGACGTGTGTGGAGAGGTCGAGTCCACGAAGTCGGTCGCGGAGCTGTATCTCCCGGTCAGCGGAGAGGTCGTCGCCGTCAACGAGGCGGTCATCGCCAATCCGGGCCTGATCGGCGCCGATCCGTACGGCAAAGGCTGGCTCCTGCGGGTCCGGCTGGCGCAGATGCCTTCCCTGATGTCGCCGGACGAGTACCGCGCCTTCTCCAACGAGTCGCGGTAGGCCCCGATGGCAGCCTTCGACGATGATCTGGCCGACCTCGACCCCGCCGTCGCCGAGGCGATCGGCCGGGAGCTACGCCGGCAACACGAGACCCTGGGCATGATCGCCTCCGAGAATCTCGCGCCCCGAGCCGTCCTTCAGGCGCAGGGATCGGCCCTCACCAACAAGTACGCGGAGGGCTACCCGGGACGGCGCTACTACAGCGGATGCGAGCATGTCGACGACATCGAGCGCCTGGCGATCGACCGGGCCAAGCGCCTGTTCGGCGCCGCCTACGCGAACGTGCAGCCGCATTCCGGATCGCAGGCGAACGCCGCCGTGATGGCTGCTCTGATCGAGCCGGGTGACACCATCCTCGGGCTCGACCTCGCTCACGGCGGTCATCTGACCCATGGCATGCGCATCAACTACTCGGGGCGGCTGTACCGGGCCGTGAGCTATCGCGTAGGCGCCGAGAACCACCTGATCGACATGGATGAGGTCCAAGAGCTGGCGCGCGAGCATCGGCCGAAGCTGCTCATCGCCGGCTGGTCGGCCTACCCTCGAACGCTCGACTTCGCCCGGTTCCGGCGGATCGCCGATAAGCTAGGCGCATACCTGCTCGTAGACATGGCACATTTCGCCGGGTTGGTCGCGGCCGGTCTGCATCCCAACCCGGTCCCTCACGCCCATGTCGTCACCCTGACCACGCACAAGACCCTCGGCGGCCCCCGCGGCGGCACCATCCTCAGCGCCTACACCGATCTCGCGCGGAGGCTGGACTCGGCGGTCTTCCCAGGCCAGCAAGGTGGTCCGCTGGCGCATGTCGTGGCTGCGAAGGCAGTGGCCTTTCGGATCGCCGGAGAACCGCAGTTCCAGGATCAGCAGCGGCGCGCCCTGACCGGAGCGAAGATCGTTGCCGATCGTCTCTGCGCCGCCGAGGTCGCGAAGGCCGGCATCCGGGTGGTCAGCGGAGGCACCGACGTGCACCTGGTGCTGGTCGACCTGAGCCACGCGGATCTCGATGGCGCGCAGGCGGAGCGGCTGCTGCAAGGCGTCGGCATCACCGTCAACCGTAACGCCGTGCCATTCGACCCACGCCCGCCGATGGTCACCTCCGGGCTACGGATCGGTACCTCCGGTCTCGCCACCCGAGGGTTCTCCGAAGCGGACTTCACGGAGGTGGCCGACATCATCGCCGATGCTCTGACCGCCAAGGAGGCTGACACGTCGCTACGCACGCGGGTGGCTCGCCTCGTCGATCGGCACCCCCTCCACCCCGGCCACACCTCCTGACCGTACGGGGAACCCGAGCTTCCCGCGGGTGGTAGATCGCTTCGTCACGCCTTGCTTCCTGAGGGCGACAACAGCCCCGAGAAAGGACCCCAATTGCCGAACAAGCTGTTGCTGATGGCGGCCGGCAGTCACCGACTCCGGAGAATCATCGCCGGATCCCCCCTGACCCGGGGCGTGGTGCAACGATTCGTTGCCGGCGAGGTGAACGACGAGGCGATCGCAGTGGCGCGGCGCATCGTCGAATCCGGGATGCGGGTGACGATCGACCATCTCGGCGAAGGAACAACGACAGTCGAGCAGGCTGCCGCTGTACGCGACGCGTATCTCAGCCTACTCTCCGCGACGCGGATGCCCGGTATGGCCGAGGTGTCGGTGAAACTGTCGGCGCTCGGTAGCGCGCTGCCCCACAACGGTCGCCGACACGCCTATCGGCTGACGCGCGACATCTGTGCCGCTGCGGCTGCCGCCGACGCCACGGTAACCCTCGACATGGAGGATCACACCACGGTTGACCTGACGCTGGCCGTGCTGGACGAACTGCGTACCGAATTTCCCTGGGTGGGCGTGGCGCTGCAGGCGTGCTTGCACCGTACCCCGGCGGACTGCCAGCGCCTCGCGTACGCAGGGAGCCGGGTCCGCCTGGTCAAGGGAGCCTACGCGGAGCCGGCGTCAGTGGCATATACGCGACGACGTCAGATCGACGAGGCATTCGACAGGTGCCTGCGGATCCTGATGCAGGGCCAGGGCTATCCCATGGTGGCGACCCACGACCCCCGCCTGATCGACAGCGCCATCGGGCTCGCGAGCGCCGGTGGCCGGAGCACCACCGATTTCGAGGTCCAGATGCTGTACGGCATCCGCGCGAACGAGCAGACGCGGCTTGCGGGGGAGGGCTACCGCGTGCGGGTGTATCTGCCGTATGGACAGGACTGGTACGCATATTTCACCCGCAGGCTTGCCGAGAAGCCCGCGAACCTGCTCCTCCTGGCTCGATCCTTCAAGCCTGGCGCCGCCGACTGATCGCGACGCGGAGCTTCCGGCATCGTTCGTCGCGGACCAGGCAGCCATGGGCGGTCGCGCGGAACCGAAGACCACCGTGCGTGGCGATGACAGGAGCATTGCGCCGTGATCAGTGTTTTCGATCTTTTCAGCGTCGGTATCGGGCCGTCCAGCTCGCACACCGTCGGGCCGATGCGGGCCGCCCGTACGTTCGTGGCGGGTCTGAAGGCCGACGGGATGCTCGCGGATGTGGCGCGGGTACGGGCGGAGCTGTTCGGCTCGCTCGGCGCGACCGGCCACGGGCACGGCAGTGACCGGGCGGTGCTGCTGGGGCTGGAGGGTGAGGTCCCGGAGACTGTCGACACGGACTCGGTCGGGCCGCGGGTGGAGCGGATCCGCACGCAGCGGCGGCTCGACCTGTTCGGCAGTCAGGGGGTCGACTTCGATCCGGACACGGATCTGGTGCTGCATCGCCGGCGGTCGTTGCCGTATCACCCGAACGGGATGACGTTCGCGGCGTACGACGCGGCCGGGGGCGAGGTGCGGACGCGCACGTACTACTCGGTCGGTGGCGGGTTCGTGGTGGACGAGGCGGCGGCCGGGGCGGACCGGATCAAGGCGGACAGCACCCGGGTACGGCACCCGTTCCTGACCGGCGCGGAGTTGCTGACCGTCACCTCGGAGACCGGGCTGTCGATCAGTGAGGTGATGCTCGCCAACGAGGTGTCCTGGCGTAGCGAGGCGGACGTGCGCGCCGGGCTGCTGGAGATCTGGCGGGTGATGCGCGAGTGCGTGGAGAACGGCTGCACCCGTGACGGCGTACTCCCGGGTGGGTTGAAGGTCCGGCGGCGCGCGGCGGAGATGCGGCGCGGCCTGGAGGCGGAGACCGGCAGCGGGGATCCGCTGCGCGCGATGGACTGGGTGACGTTGTTCGCGCTGGCGGTCAACGAGGAGAACGCGGCCGGCGGGCGGGTGGTCACCGCGCCGACGAATGGTGCTGCCGGGATCATCCCGGCTGTGCTGCACTACTACACCCGGTTCGTGCCGGGTGCCTCCGAGGAGGGCGTGGTCCGGTTTCTGCTGGCGGCGGGCGCGATCGGTGTGTTGTTCAAGGAGAACGCGTCGATCTCCGGTGCCGAGGTGGGCTGTCAGGGTGAGGTGGGTTCGGCGTGCTCGATGGCCGCGGCCGGGCTGGCCGAGGCGCTGGGCGGTACGCCGGAGCAGGTGGAGAACGCCGCCGAGATCGGCATGGAGCACAACCTGGGGCTGACCTGCGATCCGGTGGGTGGCCTGGTGCAGATTCCGTGCATCGAGCGCAACGCGGTGGCGAGCATCAAGGCGATCACCGCGGCCCGGCTGGCGTTGCGCGGCGACGGGGTGCACCACGTGTCGCTGGACAAGGTCATCAAGACCATGCGGGAGACCGGCGCGGACATGAAGGTCAAGTACAAGGAGACCGCGCGGGGCGGCCTCGCCGTCAACGTCATCGAATGCTGAGGGCACCTCCGCGCCGGCCGTGATTCGTCGTGCGCGAGATCAGTCGTCGCCGGCGAGGTCGGCAAGCGTGATCGGCTGCATCAGCGTACGAGACGCATGTCCCTGAACATCCACCGAACTCACCGGCCGGGCCGCTTCTCGGGCGGTGAGGCATGCTGTGGCGTAACCACATATTCGCCCCTGGCACCAGCCCATGCCGGCGCGGGTCAACAGCTTCGTGCCCCGGGCATCGCCCGCGGACAGTTCACGCACCGCCTGCCGAACAGCGCCTGCCGACACCTCCTCGCACCGACAGACGAGAGTCTGGTCGTCACACAGATCGGGCCAGAAGGCCGGCACGGGATGAACCGCATGCAGAGCGGCGGCGAAACGACGCAGTCGACGCCGGATCCGCAGCAACCTACTGCGCTCACCCGCACGCAGCGGCCCCGCGCGACCGAGAGACCGGGCGACCGCGTCCCCGGCGAGGTGCCCTTCCACGAGCGCCAGCCTCGCCCCGCCGACGCCGGTCACCTCGCCCGCTGCGTACACGCCCGGTACAGAGGTCGCTTGATCCGGCCCGATCCTCACCACGAGACTGCCGTCGCGGTCCATGAATGTCTCGCATCCCAGGGCGACAGCCACCTCCACCTGCGGGGTGAAGCCGAAGCCGACGGCGAGACCGTCGCAGCCGACGTGTCTCTCGCTGCCGGGCACCACCGAGCCCAGCGGGCTGATCGCCGCCACTGTCACCCCGGCGAGCTGATCGTCGCCGTGCGCGGCCACCACAGCCATACGCCGCCGATACGGCACCCGACGACGCAGCATCCGCCAGCCGTACCGGCCTGCCTCGGTCAACTTGCTCGCTGCGCCGAGAACCGCACCGACGTGCCGTGCGTACCGGACCGGGTCGTTCGCCTCGTACACGCCGACCACCGTGGCGCCGGCGTCGGCCAAGCCGGTCGCGACCGGCAACAGAAACGGTCCCGTCCCCCCGACGACGACGCGTCGCGCGAACACCACCCCTTGACCCTTCAGCAGGGCCTGAGCTCCACCGGCGGTGACCACCCCCGGCAGATCCCAACCTGGGAAAGGGACAACCCGGTCATGAGCTCCCGTGGCGATGACGAGTCGCCGGCCGTACACGACCGTGGAGTGCGTGTGGACGGCGAACTGCGGACCGACGTCGTCCGGGCGAGACTCGACGAACCACACTGCCGCGTCCGGGTGGTGATCGAGCTGGTCGAACCGTGCGCGCAGACCGGCGAACAACGCCCAGTTCGTGTGGCTGCGGGCGTCCGCACCGGATCGGTGCCGCCAGTACTGTCCGCCGGGACGCGACCCGGCATCCAGGACGGCCACCCGGCAGCCGGCATCGGCCGCCGTGACCGCCGCGGCCAGACCGGCCGGTCCTGCACCGATCACCACCAGGTCGTACGTGCTCATGTCCCCTCCCGCAGCTCGTCCTGAGGTTCGACCACGTCACCGCTGCGGGCGACCACCAGACAGGCTCGCTGCGACGGCACACCGTTGACCGTGACGAGACAGTCGAAGCACACGCCGATGCCGCAGAAGACCCCCCGGGGTCGCCCTTCGACCCGTGTGCTCCGCCAGGATCGGATCCCGGCGGCGAGAAGGGCCGCGGCTACGCTCTGCCGCCCGTCGTGAGGGATCGAGCGGCCGTCAAAGGTGAACATGGTGACGCTCCGGTGCGAACGGTCGTAGATCCACGTGCGGGCGGCGGTCGGTCAGCAGTGCGGCGATGGCGTGCCCGGTCGCCGGGGCGAGGCCGATACCGGCGCCCTCGTGGCCGGTGGCATGAAAGAGCCCCGGCACGTCCTTGTCCGCGCCGATGATCGGCAGATGGTCCGGACTGTACGGCCGGAAACCCCGGTAGGCGCGAATCGCGGAGACGCCGCCCAGGATCGGGAACAGGCGTATCGCAGCCGCTGCGAGCCCTCTCAGCGCCGGCAGAGACATGGCCGGATCGAAGCCGACATGCTCCCGGCTGGACCCGATCAGGATCGTGCCGGCGCGAGTCCCCTCCACCACCGGGGAGATCTCCAGCCCAGCGGTGCTGCGCTCGACGTTCGCAACGTAACCGGCGGCGTAGACCTTGTGCCGCACGAGCTCCGGCAGCGGCTGGGTGACCAGGACGAAGCCACGTCGAGGCAGGATCGGCAGCTCGACGCCCGCCAACGCGGCGACTCTGCCAGCCCATACGCCGGCGGCGTTCACCACCCTGGTCGTTGACAGCAGGCCATGATCAGTCCGCGCAGCTCGAATCCCCCCGGTGCCGTCCCGGAGCAGGCCGACAACGCAGGTGCCGGTCAGTACCGTTGCCCGGGCCGCACGGAGCAGGTGTGCGGCGGCGAGCATGGGCTGGACCTGCATGTCCTGGGGATAGTGCACCGCACCGACGAGATGGGGGGACAGGTGCGGCTCGTAGCTGGGCAACTCATGCGAGGCGACGGCGTGCGCCTCGACGCCCGCAGCACGCTGGCGGTCCGCGAACGCCGACAGTGTGTCGTGCTCTGTCGCCGAGGCCGCCACCACCAGGCCGCCCTTCCGTTCCAGTTCGATCTGCGCATCGCCCATGGTCTCGCCCAGTTCGCGCCACAGCGCGACGGAATGAAGCGCCAGGCTGAGTTCCGGGCCGGGTGATTTGTCGGAGAGGAGGATGTTGCCTTCACCGGCCCCGGTGGTGCCGGACGCGACGCCGGCCCGGTCCACCACTGTCACCGTCAGGCCGGCCCGTGCGGCGTAGTAGGCGCAGGCGGCACCGGTCATCCCGGCGCCTATCACCACCACGTCCGCGTCGGCGTCGATCACGACGACACCCGGTGCATCCACGCCTCGATCTCGTCGGGACGTCGAGGTAGCCCGGAGGAGAGGACTCGACAGCCGTTGTCGGTGACAAGAACGTCCTCCTCGATCCGAATCCCGATTCCGCGCAGCTCAGCCGGAACCAACTCGTCGTCAGGCTGGAAGTAGAGGCCGGGCTCGACAGTGAGCACCTGGCCGGCAGCCAGCCGTCCGTGCAGGTAGCTGTCAGCGCGGGCAGCCGCACAGTCGTGGACGTCCAGACCGAGCATGTGGCCTGATCCACACAGCGTCCACCGCCGGTAGAGCCCGGACTCCTCGGTCAAGGCGCGTTCCGGCGACACGGGCAGCACGCCCAGGTCGGCGAGGCCGTACGCCAGCACGGTCATCGCCGCCTGATGGAACGCACGCCAGTCGGCGCCCGGCTTGAGGCAGTCCAGAGCTGCGTCGTTCGCCTTCAGGCACAACTCGTACAGATCGCGTTGCAGCGGACTGAACCGGCCGGACACCGGTAGAACACGAGTGATGTCTGCCGTGTAGAGCGACCTCGTCTCGGCACCGGCGTCGAGCAGCAGCAGGTCCCCGTCGCGGACCGCGCCGTCGTTGTCGATCCAGTGCAAGGTGGCGGCGTGCGCACCGGCGGCCACGATCGAGTGGTATCCGACGTCGTTGCCCTCCAGGCGGGCTCGCTGCCAGAACACCCCCTCCAGGTAACGCTCGGACGTACGCTTCGCCATCGGCAAGGCACGCACCATGTCCTCGAAACCGCGGGTGGTGATGGCCACCGCCTCTTCCAGCTGGCCGATCTCCCAGTCGTCCTTGACCAGCCGCATCTCATCCAGCACCGCGGCGAATTCCAGGTCGCCCGGCCCCGCGGCGTCGGCCGTCAGCCCATCCACGTGCACGTCGACTCCACGCAGCACGCGGGTCGGAACGCCCCGCCCGGACAGGACCGACTCCAGCTCGGCCAGATGACGGGTCGTCACAGCCAGCCGCCGACGGCTCTCTCCCAAGGTGGGCCGGCGTCCGGCCCACAGTTCCCCATACATCCGGTCACGGAAGAACTCGGGCGTGCTCCGGTCGGATCGGGGGCGAAGAAAGAGCATCTCCTCACCGTCCGGCTCGATGACCAGGACCCCGTCTGAGGACTGGTCGCCGGTCAGCCAGACATAGGCAGAATGCGGGCGGAACCGATAGTGCTGGTCGTTGGAACGCCTCTTGAAGCTTCCGGCCGGGACGACGAGCCGTTCCCCGGAGAAACGGCAGTGCAGCTGTCTCCGGCGTACCGCCGCCCAGCCGGCGACCTCGTCGACCTGTGTGACGTGCCGCTCGCTGTCAGCCCACCCGGAGAGCATGAACTCCTCCAACGCGGGGCTGACCGGCAGATCATGACTACCGGTGTGCAGGTCGACCCGTTTCATGCGGCCTCCTCGGCGGGGCTGGGTGGGGGAGTACAGAGGGTGATGGTGCGCAACGAGGTGTAGAAGTCCAGTGCGGCTGTGCCCTGTTCTCGAGGGCCCTGGCTGGACGCCTTCTCACCGCCGAACGGCGCGTGGAAATCGACTCCGGTAGTGGGCGTGTTGACCCGGATGAGACCGGTGTCGATGGCCCGGACCACCTCGAACAACCGGCCGATGTCGCGGCCGTGGACGGACGTCACCAGCCCGTACCGAACGTGGTTGACCAGAGCGGCCGCGGCGGCCGGGTCCGACACGGTGAAGATGCTGGCCAGCGGGCCGAACGTCTCCTCGCACGCGACCGGATGGCCAGGGTCGACCGAATCGAGCAGCACCGGCGCCACATAGAGGCCGTCAGCCCGGGACGCGAGACGAGTGAGAACCCGGCCTCCTGCCGCGCGGGCTGCCGCGACGCCGTCCAGAACTCGACGGCGCGCGACGTCGGTGATGACGGGACCGACTGCGACGCCGGCATCGGCCGGGTCGCCGACGCGTAGCCCCGCCACCGCGGCCACCAGGGCTTCGGTGAGCGCGGTGGCATCGCCCACCACGATGATCCGCCGAGTCGCGGTGCACTTCTGGCCCGCATATGCCATGGCGGCACCTGCCAGCATCGTGGCAGTGGTGGCAGGGTCGGCGTCCGGCAGCACGACCGCTGCGTTCTGTCCGCCCATCTCCGCCTGAACCGGTAGCCCGGCGCGAACGGCGGCGACGGCGACACCCCTGCCGACCGTCGCGGAGCCGGTGAAGGACACGACGTCAGCCGCTTCGACGACGGCCTGTCCGGTGTCCGCACCTCCCGGCACCACATGGAGCAGATCGTCGGGCAGCAGCCCGTCGAACAGGCCCGCCACCAACTCGCCGCAAGCCAGCGCCTCGGGCGACGGCTTGAGCAGCACTCCGTTACCAGTGGCGAGGGCCGGTGCAGCCTTCCACAGCGGGATGGCCAGTGGAAAGTTCCACGGCGTGATCAGACCAGCCACGCCCCGCGGCCGACGTTCGGTGAACAGCAGTCCCGGCTGATTCGCCGGCAGCGTCGGCGCCAGCAGGTCGCCGATCGCCGCGAAGCAGGACTGGGCGTAGTAGTCGAGGATCGCAGCGGCCCGGCTGACCTCGGCGTTCGCTTCCACGACCGGCTTGCCCACCTCACGGACGATCAGAGCAGCCGCTTCACCGGCCCGAGCCCGCAGCCGGTCCGCCGCCTCACTCAGGGCAGCGGCGCGGCCGGAGGGATCCCGACGGCGCCAGGCGTCCTGCGCGACACGGACCGAATCAGCGAGCTTCCGCACACCATCAGGAGTGACCGGGACACGCTCCGCGACGACATCGTCCGGCTTCTGAGGGGAACGGCTCTGAATGAGACTCACAACATGAATCCCGCCGGGAAAGGGTCCTCGGGGTCGAGGAAGAACTGGGCGGTACCGGTAAGCCACGCCCGCCCGGTGACTGTCGGCACCACCGCGGGCCGACCGGCGACGGTGGTCGTATCGACCAGCCGACCGGAAAACCGGCTGCCGATGATGGACTCGTTGACGAATTCCTGTCCGAGGGGGAGCAACCCGCGGGCGTGCAGCTGCGCCATCCTCGCCGACGTGCCGGTCCCGCAAGGGGATCGGTCGAACCAGCCGGGATGGATGGCCATGGCGTGGCGTGACAACCGGGCGGTCGCCCCTTCCGTAGCCAGGTAGACATGGTGGCATCCGGAGATGTGCGGCTGCTCGGGGTGCACGGGCCGGGCGGTGTCGTTCACGCCTCTCATCACGCTGAGCCCCACCTCCAGCAGCCGTTGTTTGTCCATGCGGTCCAGTCGCAGGCCCAACTCCGGCAGGTCGACGATCGCATAGAAGTTGCCGCCGAACGCGAGGTCGTAACGGACGTGGCCGTAGCCGGGGACCTCGACCAAGGCGTCCTGTTCCACCAGGAAGGAGGGAACGTTCTGGATGGTGACAGCGGTGGCGCGGCCCTGCTCGACCTTGACAGACGCCACCACCAGTCCGGCCGGCGTATCGAGGCGGATCGTGGTCACCGGCTCGGTGACCGGCACCATCCCGGTCTCCGCCAGTACGGTGGCCACACCGATCGCACCGTGTCCGCACATCGGCAGGCACCCCGACACCTCGATGAAGACCACACCGACATCGGCGTCCGGGCGGGTGGGCGGCTGGAGGATCGCACCCGACATGGCGGAGTGCCCGCGCGGCTCGTACATCAGAAACGTGCGCAGGTCATCCCGGTGGTTCGTCAGGTACTCCCGACGTTGCGCCATGGTGTCGCCCGGCAGGAGCGGCGCGCCTCCGGTCACCACCCGGGTGGGCATTCCCTCGGTGTGGGAGTCGACGACGTGAATGACGCGGCTACTGCGCATCAGCGGTGCCCTGCCGCGAGCACCCGTTCGGTCGTGGTACGGATGACCGCGGCGTCGGTGGGGGCCAGCGGCTGGCGCGGCTGGCGCGTGAAGCCACCGGGACGACCTGCGACATCCATGGAAAGCTTGATCGCCTGAACGAACTCAGTGCGCGAATCCCAACGGAGCAGCGGATGCAGTGCCCGGTAGAGGAGGACGGCCGTCCTGAGATCACCCGCCGTCGCGGCCTCGTAAAGACGAACGCAGCTCGCCGGAATGGCGTTCTGGTAGCCGCCAATCCAGCCCACCGCGCCCGCGATCAGGAATTCGAGCGCGACGTCGTCCGCGCCGGCGAGGATGTCGAGACCAGGCGCCGTCTCGGCGATCTGGTACGCCCGGCGGGCGTCACCGCTGAACTCCTTGACCGCGACGATCAAACCCTCGTCGTGTAGACGCCGCAGCAGGTCGGGTGTCAGGTCCACCCTCGTGTCCATCGGATTGTTGTAGGCGACGATCGGTAGACCTGCCTTCGCCACCTCACGGTAGTGGGCCAGCACTGCTGCCTCGTCAGCGCGGTACGTCGTCGGTGGCAGCAACATGACGGCCGGGCAGCCTTCCTCCGCAGCCTGCTCGGTCCAGCGCCGTGCCTCGTCGGCACCATAGGCCGAGACGCCTGGTACGACGGCGAACCCATCAGGGGCGGCTTGCACCGCCGTTCGCACCACCGAAGCCCGTTCCTCGCTGCTGAGCGCCTGGTATTCACCGAGGGAACCGTTGGGGACAACGCCATGACAGCCGTTGTCAGCGAGCCATCCGACATGTGCAGCGTAAGCGCCGAAATCGATGCCCTGGTCGGCGTGGAACGGAAGAGCGGTCGCTACGAGAACCCCACGCCACGGCGCCATTTCCATGCGGCCTCCATCAGTAATATGTTACATAGCACCATAGTGGCTGCGCCCGCCCCGTCAAGAGGTGCAATCGCCCCGGCTCGGCGCCGTTCGAAGCAGTCGATGAACGGCTGAGGGCGTGACCGTATGCGATAGCGGGGCCCGGAACTGCTGCCGGCGAGCACATTCGGTGTGCCGGTGCTGACTCCAAGGAGCCACGGTGGCGGCGTAGCGGGAGCCGACCGGCCGGACGTGTCAACAGAACACGTTGGTCCTAGTCTTCACGACGGGCCGCCCAGATACCTCGGACGTGCCGCAAGTGGTGCCGCATCAGGCCGACCACGGCCTCACGGTCACCCCCGGCGATGAGCTCGATCAACTCGAGATGCTCGTTCGCGGAGTCGACCAGACCTCCACTCTCCACCAGCGCGTCGAGACCGTACAAACGGGTGTGATTGCGCAGGTCGGCAACCGTCTCGACCAGCCGTTGATTCCCGGCGGCATGCAACAGTGTCAGGTGGAAGGCGTTGTCCGATTCGATGTACGCCACCAGGTCCCCACGTCCGGCAGCAGAAACGATGTTGTCCGCCAACCTCCGCAGTTCCCGCACCTGCGGTTCCGACAGTCTGCCCGTCTGGTCGGCCACCACCGGAATCTCGAGAAGCTCCCGAATCTGAGTGATCTCGTCCAGATCCCGCTCACTGAGGGCCTTGACGCGGAACCCCTTGTTCTTGACGATCGAGACCAAGCCCTCCTTGGCCAGGTCGAGGATCGCTTCGCGAACCGGCGTGGGCGAGACGCCGAAGCGTCCGGCCAGCATCGGGACGGAGTAGGTCGAATCCGGCCTCAAGCTGCCAGCCACGATAGCCGCGCGCAGGGCGTGCGCTACGTCCTCGCGTAGGCTCTGCCGACTCTGAAGCGGCTTCAGGTCCAGCGTGGATGCGGCAGCGCTCGCATCGCCAGTCCGCTGGTTGCCTTTCACAGTTGCATCCGCTCCGGTCCCGTCGAGCCAACCCTGAGAACAAGCCGCCCGGGGCCCGCCCTTCATCCCTGCTGACGGCGGCCCTGTCTCTCAGCGCCACCGTCAACCACCGCGCCGATCTCGGAGCCTACCCAGTGGGTATCGCCTCGACATCTACCGGGCGACAGCCGGTGGGTCGCAGCCTGCTATACGTGACGGCGTGGCCGGATCGATCAGCTCGCCGGAGGGCCTTTGTCGTAGCCGACGTCTGAGCAACCCGACGCGACGCGGACCCGGTAACCCCAGCGCCTCAGGACAAGCGCGATTCTTGCGGCACCGCCTGGGTTGGCGGAATGGACGACGACCACGCCGATGTTGAAGGGGCGGTCGTCGAAGGCGGCCTGTTCCAGGACCTCTATCACCGGCCAGATGGTGTCGTCGCCGCCCAGGTCGTGGTCCAGTCACAGCTCGTCCAGCCGACCATCCCGGTAGCGGGTAAGAAGCTCGACTCCGGCAGCGCTCGTACGGGCCACCTCCGCGCGGCGGCCATCGACGAATGACCGAAGGTCATCGATCAGAGCGATCGCTGGTCGGGCGTCCACCCGGTCATGATGCGCGGGCACCGCCACGCGTCGCCATCCGGTTTCGCCGGCGAAGCAGGCGCCGAGAGCTGTCGGGGGTGTTGCGGTGATCCAGGCCGGTGGCGAAGCCGCGGATTCGGGGCATCCGGCGTGGCGGGCGTGGTTGATCCAGGTGTCGAGGTGCTGCTCGGTGCCCTGGTGGCGGACCAGCGCGGCGGACCCGCGGGCGAGGCTGGCGACGTTCGAGGTCCGGTGACGTGGCGGGCCGGCCAGCGCCCCGCTCCCCAGGGGGCGGGGTCGTCAACTGCAACCACCCGGATCGCGGCATGACCGCGCGAATCGCGGCAGAAGCGGATGGCGTGAGGCATCCTTGTTCGCCTCGTCAGAGGAGGTTGTCATGGAGTTGGATCAGCCGACCCAGGCTGCGATGGAGGCGGCGACGGCGGACCTACTCCATCTGGGCTTCCTGGAGATCCGGTTCCTCACTGCGCCACTGCTGGATGCCCATTCGGCGGACGCACTCGACCGACGTCGTGAGCGCGCCAATATGATCGCCGACCTCTGTCACCAGCTTCCAGGGCTTCTCGCGCCGCAGCGACGCGATCAACTCGCCGACGGGCTGCGATACCTTTGGCGAACTGCTACCGCGACCAAGCGTCAGTGGCTGCGGTCCCGCTGGGACCACCTGAACTACGATCACCGCTGGCTGACTGAGGCCGCTACCGAACGGCCCACCCCAAAGGGGAAAACTGCAAACGCCGACCCGCCGGGCCCACCAATTGAATCCGGCGCCAACTGACCTCGGGCGGCACCGAGCTACCCACGGCAGATGAGTGCACCTGATCTCGGTCAACGCCCGGACGTCCAACCGTTGAACCGTTGAACCGATGACCGGAGGCGGGCGTCGGGTGCACGTCGACCAGCGCGGCGTCGGTCGCTCGCTGTCGTGGACGGTTCAGGTTTCGTCGAAGAGTTCTTCGGCGATCGTGGCTGTGTATGGAGCCTCGCTGTAGGTAAGCCAGCGCGCGATTTCGTCGGCATGACTGCCGAGGGCGGTCGCGGTGGCGACGGCGTCGACCGCGTCAGGGGGTGGCGTGACCCCGTCGCGGGTCACCAAAGCTAGTGGCCATGCCGGCCGCACTCGAGCACCGTCGGCGTAGAACAGGAACGGCGGTACGAACTGCAGCAGGCGAGGGCCATCTGCTCGACGACTTCGGCGATGAGCGGCGGACAGCCGCCGCTGAGAACGCGTTCGGGCTGGCCGCGATGGGCTCGGCAGCCGAGATTTGCGCCGACGTGTGGATTCCCGGTTTTGTGGGCGCCCCGGCGGATGCCCGCCCACGCACCGGTGACGGGCCCAGGGCCGTACGCGGCGGTGCCGCCGACCTCTACCCGTGGCAGGGCTGCGACGAATGGCTGCTGCTGCTGCTCGCCGCCACCCGGTATGAGCACGATCAGTTCACCGCGGTCCGCCCGGTCGCACCACTGCCGCCCTGGAGTTAGCCAGGCCGCCGGACGAGACGCGAGGAGGGCCGGTGGTGGAGAGCCCGTTCGGCTGGCGAGAGTTGAAGCTGGTCCTCGCGGTTGTCCTCGGCACCCTTCTGATCGGCGTGGGGATGCTGCTCACCGTTCGGCTGAACGAGGCGATCGACGAGCGGGTTCGCGTCGGCGCCGAGACGACAGGCCAAGTGGTCCACGTCGAACGGTTCAGGATCACGCGTTCGTTCTCCGCCACGAGGCTGACTGTGGACTACACGTTCGACGGCGTGCGGTATCGGGAGCGGTTCTCCAGCGAACTCGACGAGAGTGAGTTCCGCGTCGGGGAGTTACTCGACGTACGCGTCGACAGGACGGATCCGACCCGGGCTGCCACGCCCGACGGGTACGCGACGGAGGATCTGCTCCTGCAGGCGCCGACTGTCCTGGCTGGCCTCGGCCTCGTCATGATCGTGATCTCGCTCGCGCTTATCAGAACGGGCCCTCGGCGCGGCTAGTGCTCGGACCACAAACGTTCGCGGTGTTGGTGACACGCCGGGCCTGGGTGGCGGTCGGGCTGGGGTTGCGGCGTCAGGCTGTCGGGGTGGCAGAGCCGGTTCGGGTACGTCGATTAAGTGATCAAGAAGGACAGCGGCTGCAACGGCTTGTGCGCCGGGGCACGGGCTCGGCCGTGCGGCTGCGGCGGGCGATGGTCGTGCTTGCCTCTGCGGGAGGCAACAGCGTGCCAGTCATCGCCCGGCTCGTGCAGGCCGACGAGGACTCCGTGCGGCAGGTGATCCACCGGTTCAACGAGATCGGCATGGCCAGCCTGGACCCTCAGTGGGCGGGTGGCCGTCCCCGCCGGATCAGTAGCGACGACGAGGCGTTCATCGTCGTGACGGCCAACACCCGCCCCGCGAAGCTGGGGCGGCCCTTCACCTGATGGAGCGTGCGCAAGCTCGCCGAGCACCTGGCGCACAACCCGGACCGGCGGGTGGTCGTCGGCCGGGAGCGGCTGCGGCAACTACTGCGCAAACACGAGATCACCTTCCAGCGCACCAAGACGTGGAAGGAGTCCACCGACCCCGACCGCGAGGCCAAGCTGGCCCGTATCGAGCAGGTGATCGAGCAGTTTCCGCACCGCACGTTCGCCTTCGACGAGTTCGGGCCGCTGGCGGTCCGACCGCACGGCGGCGTCGGCTGGGCGCCGAAAGGTCGCCCGCGTAGGCTGCCGGCTAACTACCACAAGCTGCACGGCGTGCGGCAGTCCCACGGCTGCTACAGCATCGGCGACGACCAGTTGTGGGGCGTCATTCGCACCCGCAAGTCCGCGGCGAACACCCTGGCCGCGTTGAAGTCGATCCGGGCCGCTCGCCCGGACGGCGCACCGATCTACGGCATCCTGGACAACCTGTCCGCCCATAAGGGGTTCAAGATCCGGCAGTGGGCGGCCCGGAACAAGGTCGAGATGTGCTTCACCCCGACCTACGCCTCCTGTGCCAACCCCATCGAGGCGCACTTCGGGCCGCTACGAACCTTCGTCATTGCGGGCTCGGATCACCCCAACCACACCGTCCTGGCCCGCAACCTGCACGCCTACCTGCGCTGGCGCAACGCCAACGCACGCCACCCCGATGTCCTGACCGCCCAACGCCGCCACCGTGCCGAAATCCGCAGCGAACGACAACGCCGCTGGGGCCAACGCGCCACCCGAGCCGCATGACCAACCCGGCCAACGTTTGTGGTCAGAGCACTAGGTGGGCTGGTGGAACCCGACTGGCGCCCCCCGGCCGCGGATCGGGGCGGCTGTTCCGCGCGGAGAGTCGTCAACTCGTAGATGGCGGAAGGGTGGTAGTCCGCGCTGAGACTCGAATCCCACCGGATACCTGCTGGCTAGGGCACTTTGCGCGGTGACCTCTTCGGCGTGCCCGAAGTGTCTGCGGCTCGGCATACGGGGGCCGACGGGCTGATCATTTGGGCCTATATTCGCCCTAGTGAAGTCGACGGGTTGGCGTAGATGGCTGCGGCGGGGGACGCGGGTTGACGCTTCGCTGCGCCAGGTCGGGGCGGTGGTCGATGAGGCGGTGGAGCTGTCGCGCGCTGGTCGTTTCGACGATGCGGTCGAGACGGGCCGCCGGGCTGTGGAGATGTTGTCTGGCTTGACAGCACGGGACCGTGGCACGGTTCTGCCCACTCTCGTCCTGGCATGCAGCAACCTGTCCTATTACTTGTCGGACGCTGGCCGGCCGACGGAGGCGCTGGAGTGTGCGGAGGAGGCGGTCCGGCTGGCCCGGGAGCTTTACGCCATCGACCGCCGTCACGAGGAGCAGCTCGCGGAGGCCCTGGACGCGCTCGCCAGGCGACTTATGAGTTGTGGCCGAACGCCGGAGGCGCTGACTGCTGGCCGTGAGGCGTTGGCGTTGATGGACGTATGTCCTGACGTCCTGCTGTCGCGCCTGCTTGAGCCCTACGCGATGGCGTTGGCGGCGACCGGCCAGCACGCCGAGGCGCTGCAGGTCAGCGACCGTGCCCTGCAGTTGCTGCGCAGGCTGGCTGTGGATCAACCGGTCGGCTCGCAAATGCACGACGCCCTGGGCAGGGTCTTGAGCCTGCACGCGAACCGGCTGTTCGAGGCAGGGCGGTGGGAGGAAGCGGTCGACGTCGGCGCCGAGACGGTTGCGCACTTCCGTGAGTCGATGACGGGCAGCCAGCCGCGGCGTCTCGGCTACCTGGCGACTGCTCTGAAGAACCAGGCGGTTTGTCTGGCGGGAGTACGACGGACGGCGGAGGCTCTGGCGGCGGCCGCGGAGGCGGTCGAACTGAGTCGTGAACTTGTCGCAGCCCAGCCCGAGGTGCATCATCCGCTCCTCGCCTCGTGTCTGGACACGTACGGCGGGCGGCTCAGCGAGATGGACCGGCGGGCGGAGGCCGCGGCCGCGACCGATGAGGCGGTGAAGCTGTATCGCGCTCTGGCCGCTGTCGACCGGGCGGTATACCTGTCGAGGCTGGCCGAGGCGGTGGGCAATCAGGGAGCCGTCACCGAGGATCGACAGGCCAGCCTCGCCCTTACGACAGAGGCAGTGCAGTTGCGTCGGGAACTCGTTGCGGACAACCGGGCCGGACACCTGCGGGACCTGGCGCTGTCGCTGTTGAACCTGGCTAACGGCCTGGCCAGGTCCGGCCGGCTCGACGAGGCCCTGGCCGTTGGCGAGGAGACCCTTGAACTGCAGCGTGAGGTAGCGACGGTCGACCGGCCTGCAATCCTGTCGCGACACGCGGAGATGCTGCGGCGGCAGGCGGTGTGGCTGGACGACGCCGGCCGTACGGTCCAGGCGCTGGCGCTCGGCGAGGAAGCGATCGCGGTCGCTCGCGAGGCCGTCGCCGGTAACCGGGCCGCCAATCTCAAGATTTTGTCGTATGCGCTGGAGGATCAGGCGGCACGGCTCGAGAAACTGTCCGGTCGCGGATCGCGGCAGACGCGACGGCCCGGGGGCACGCCAAGCTTCAGCAAGAAGAAGGCGCGCCGTGCGCAGGTGATGGCGCGCGAGGCGCAGGAGTTGTGGGCGGAGTACCAGCAAGGTGCGTCGGCCTCCGGCTAAGCGACGCCACAGCGTGCGTCATCGCGTGGTGGTTCCGGAGCGGCCGTTCGGTGCGGTCGGGAAGATCCTGTCGGATCCGCTGCCTAGGGTCAGCGCATGTACTTCGTGTGCCGTTGGCGAGAGGATTCTCCATACAGTAAGCGCGTTGTCACCCTGCCTGATGCGAACGTGCTCGACTGGTTTCGCCGCGGCTGGAAGCACGACGACCCGACGGGGTGGATCGACAGTGAGCTGGGCGGCGATGTGTACGGCTTGGAGTCGATCTTTGAGGCGGCCGGGGAGCGTAACCTGCCGCCGCCGGAGTCGGTGGACGAGCTGCGGCAGCTGCTGACCGAGTACCTGTGGGTGGAGGGCGACGACAAGGGCGACTTCATTCGGCTCGGTGAGCACGCCCTGAGGGTTCGCACCGATGACGACGAGGTGGATCTCGCGTACTACTTCGTCGATGACGACGCGGCGTCTGCCTCACCTGACCGGCTCGCGTTCCTCCTGCACGACACGTGGCCGCTGCCCACCGGCGCGGGCGGGTCGGAGACCGTCTTCCGCCACAGCGTTCCCGTCCGCAGCGTCCGGCTCGCCCCGCCCGGCACGGACTGCACCTTCTCGGTCCGCCTGTGCTGGCAGTCGCCTGACCTATACCGGAACCTGGATCTGACCGGTGCCATCCAGTTTCCCGGCGTGAGCCTGCCGGACCTCGCCACCCACCTGGCCGTCGATGGCCCCGGCAGCCACCGATGGCCACACGACATCCGGCTGCTACGGGCGCTTGTCGCTCCCGGGGAACACGATATGGGTCGGGCATTGGAGCGCTACGCCCAGCTGCCAGGTTACGCCCCATCACCTGCCAGTCTCGACCGAGCCCCCGCGCATGAAGCCGTTCTTCAGGAGATAACCGACCTGCTGCACACGGAGCGTCTCGCCGAATCGCTGATACGGCTGGATGCGCACATCGCGCAGGTCGCCCGATACATCGACGGCTTCTTCGGGTTCGACCAGTGGATCCTGTTCGACAATCGCTGGGCGGCGACCCATCCCGAGCTGGCACGCTCGCTGCTGCGCTACGCCGCTCACTGGGACCCCTACGAGAAATAGCTACGGGCGCGGGTCGTCGTGATCATCGAGGGGGTTGCCGGGTGAACATTTCGTGGAGTGCTACGTCTCCGACGACAGGGACGTTCGCAGCGGTGGAGCGCTCGGGCATCGCTGGCCTCATCGAGCGGTTCGATGGACTGCGGACCCAGGGGCGCGGGTACGTCGAAGTGCGGGCCGGCGATGTTTTCCCTGTGCTCACGCTCGGGTTCACGGAGTCCGCGGCGGTCGTCCATCTGATGACAGGCGAGGACGCCATATCCCTGCTGGCCGCCGACGAACCTGCGAGCATGAATGCGCAGGTACTGGTGCTGGACGACCTGGTCGAGTTCGCCGCGGACTTCATTCTCGACCTCGAAGGCGCCTGGCAGGTCGTCGAGGAGTTCGTCCGGACGGGCGACCCTGGCCGGGCAGGAGGATGGCGTGAGTTGTAGTGACGGCCATCGCGGATGGCGTCCACGCGCTGGCGTCACGGCCAAGCCAGCACGAGATTGCTGAGCCCTTACTCAATCCGTTCTAGGCCGTCAAACGCCACCCAACGATGCGCACGGTCCAGCAACAGGGCCAGCTAGCTGGGGTAGCGCGGTTAGGCGGGTGAACGCGATGACAGCTCGGTGGCCCAACATCAACTGGACGTAACCCCGGAATCTAGAGATCGTTCGGCCACCCAATGACGCGCTCGGCGGTGACGCCTCGAAGGTCGGCTCCGTCCCACCGTGCCCCGGTGACGTCCGTGCGTCCGTACTCCGGATCGTGCGTCCTGACGTAGCCGAACCGCGCGTAGGACAGGTCGGTGTCACGCAGGTCGGCGCCCCGCAGATCGCAGCCGGCAAAGCTGACACCGCGAAGAGACGCGCCCCGAAGGTCGGCGCCACGGAAGTCACACAACTTGAACGAGTGCCCATCCAGGGTGCGGTGCCGAAGATCGCGACCCGCGAACGATTGCCTCGTCGCGCGGAGCGGGGTGCTCACCCGCGAACCGTAGCGTGGTCGCCCGTCGCCGAACCAGCGGTTTCTGCCCACTCACTTGCGGGGCAGTCCGTAGCGCAGGACCGCTACTTCGCCCGCACGTCGTGACGCGCGGGCGCCAACCCGAGCTTGACCGTTAGTCGTAGACCTCAGGCCGCCACAGAGTCTCTTCTCTGCGATCCGCCTCCGGCGGAGCCTGAAGCAACGGATGATCTCGTAACGGGCTGCGGTAGACCTCCAGTTTGTGTTCCGGCTGTGCGTTCCGTAGGGCGGCCACGAGGTCTCCGAGTTCCTCGACGACGGCGATGATCTGCTCCTCGCTGTAGCGGGCAGGGGCGTTGGTCTTCTCTTCGGCTGGCGTGTGCTGGTGCCGTTCGGCGTGTTCGCGTTCTGCCTGGGTCTCGGCGATCCAGCCGGCAACGACGCCTGGGTCGGCGTCGGCGTCGAGCGCCGCCCGGTAGCGCGCCAGTTTGGCGTCGCACCCGGCGATTGTGGGTCCTTCGAGCGCCGTCGGGGCGGCGGTGGGCGCTGCCGCAAGTGTGGCCAAGTTGCTCGCCGAACACGGTCGCATCGAGGAGGCCATCGGCCTGCACCGCAAACGCCTGGACGCCGGCAACGAACTCGCCGCCGGAGACCTCGCCGAACTGCTCGCCGAACACGGCCTTACCCGCGAACTGGAGGCAGAAGTACACGCAGGTACTTCTACGGCCACGTACTGGGTCGAGCTCTCGCCCGATATAAGACCCGGGCGGCGGCGTGCCGCGCGCAAGGACCTGAGCGAGAATGGGCCAGTTCGAACTCTGCGCAACCCTGGAAGGACCCCTCCCTTGGCCGGTGGACTCGTAGCCCTGCTGGATGACGTGGCGGTGCTGGCCCGAGCCGCTGCCGCGTCGATCGATGACATCGGGGCGGCCGCCGCGAAGGCCGGCGCCAAGGCTGCGGGCGTCGTCGTCGACGATGCTGCCGTCACGCCGCAGTACGTACGGAGCCTGGCGGCCGAGCGTGAGTTGCCGATTATCAAGCGCATTGCCCTGGGGTCGCTGCGCAACAAGTTCTTCATCATCCTGCCGGCGGTGCTGCTGCTCAGTCAGTTCGTGCCCTGGCTGCTCACTCCGATCCTCATGCTCGGCGGCGCCTACCTCTGTTACGAAGGCGCGGAGAAGGTGTGGGCCAAGATCGCCCATCACGATGCCCACGGCGCGGGCGAGGAGAAGGTGCAGGACGAGACGACACTGGTGTCCGGGGCGGTACGGACCGACCTGATCCTCTCGGCGGAGATCATGGTCATCACCCTGAACGAGGTGATCGATGAGGCGTTCTGGTCCCGCCTGGCGATCCTGGCTGTCGTCGCCGTCGTCATAACCGTCCTGGTGTACGGCGTGGTGGCCCTGATCGTAAAGATGGACGACGCCGGACTGCGCCTGTCGCAACGTTCCGGCGCCGTCGCCACGTTCGGCCGCGGTCTGGTGAGGGCGATGCCGGTAGTCCTTACCGTGCTGACGGTGGTCGGCACCGCGGCGATGCTGTGGGTGGGCGGGCACATCCTGCTGCTGGGCACGAACGAGCTGAATCTGCACTTCCTGTACGAGGCCGTGCACCACGTGGAGGTCGCCGCCCACGACGCCACGGGTGTTCTCGGTGGGCTCGTCGGCTGGCTCGTCAACACGGTGGCCAGCGCGATCCTCGGGCTGATCGTCGGGGCGCTGGTCGTGCTGGTCATGACTCTCACGCTCCACCGCCGCAAATCCAAGCCTGCGACTGCGGCGGCCACGACTCGTACTGACGGCATCATCCCCGCTCCGCCGAGCCGTGCAGCTCAGCGTCGCGACGCTCCTGTGGACCGAGCGCCGCGTGGGTGACCGCAAAATCATCGCAATTCGACCACGGGGTCAGGCGTTCTGGTGCTGAACCGCTCAGTACTCCAGCCGCACCTGGTGGAGTCAGAGTCTTCGCTGGTAGTGGGCCGATCTGGCGCGGTATTGGTGTCGTCGTCGCCATCGTGACCTACCGACACAAAGACCGCGCCCTCGGCCGCGTTCCCGCAGCCACCAAGACCAACGACTAACTGACTCCACGCGCGCCTACTGCCCGCATCCCGAGCGATGCAAGACCAGGCCAGGGCGCTACCAACATCGGGTTCGGCCCGGGCGGTTCTCGGGCCGGACGGGATTGGCGGGGCAGCCATCGGGGAGGGGAGCGGCCGTGTCGGGCAGGATAGCGGGGTGGCGGTGGGCTTGGACTGGGCGAGCTTCGAGCGCGTGCTGGTAGACGCCCTGGTGCAAGCCGTCCGGTCGACCATCGCCGAACATCCTGACGAGCGGTTCTACGCCGCGGCGTTGGACCGGATCTACCGCGAGACCGATGACCAGATCAGCCTGCCCAGCCTCGCGATGAACAGTGTCGAAGCGTTGGCGCAGCTTCCCGCCGAGGAGCAGACGGATGTGCGGTGGAACGCCGCCGACTGGGACCACTACGACGACGAGTGGCTCGCCGAGGACCTGACCCGGGATTGGGAACGGCAGCTGACCGCGGAGGCCTGCCGAGGGACGACCCGGCAGTGGGAGGCGACGTTCCGCCGGTACCTGTCGATGCTCGTGCGCGTGTGTAAGCGAGCCAGGGTCGCACTTCGCACCAGCGGCGTCACCGACCGGGACTTCGTGGTGCTGCTGCTCGACGACGAGTACCACGAGACGCTGATCAAACGCGTCCTCACCGAACGTGAGGTGAGCCGGCACATCCCTGAGTACGACCAGCGGGCGGTCGTGATGGCCCGGGTCGCCGCACTACCGGAGGCCGAACGCGCCGCGTACTACGTCGCCCGGCTGGACGCGTTTGACGGCCCGATCAGCGGCGAGGACGCCCAGGTGGCGCTGCGTGATCTCGGGCTGGCCGCGTTTCCCGCCTTGATCCCCCTGCTCTCTGCCAAGGACCGGGCGTGGCGGGCCGCCAAGCTGCTAGCCGACATCGGCCAACCCGACGGCGGCGTCCTGCGGGCACTGCACGAGGCGCTGACCGAGCGGGAAGGACCGGACCAGTCGTGGGCGGGCCGTGCGCTGGCGCGGCTGGGCCGCCTCGATCTCGTGCTCGACCAGATCCACCGTCTTCCGCAGGAGGTTGTGATCACCGCCGTCGCCGCCCCGTACACCAGCTTCCGCAACCAGGCGGTCATCGCACGGCGGTTGGACTACCGGCCCTTGCAGGACGTCATCGAGCGCCGGCCGGCGTATGTGCCGGCGCTGGCCGAGGAGCTCAAGCCAGGGCGGGGGTACTGCGACATCACCGTCGGCGAGGTCGACGAAGCGATCCGCGGACTGGCCTCGCCGTACGTCGTCATCCGCCGGCACGCGGTGTGCGTGCTCGGCGAATGGCGTCTCGGTGCCGCCGTCGCGAGGCAGGTCCTTCCGCTATTCGGACAGACGGTCAGCCAGGACCCGGACGCCACCGTGCGACGGCTGGCGATCCTTTCCCTGCGTGGCTGGCGCAAGGAGTCTTACCGGCACGCGAACGTGATCAGCGAGGCGCTCAACGACCCAAACGAAGACGTCCGCGAAACCGCCGCCTACTGGCTACGGGAACAGAACGGGCGACCCGCGTGACCGCGTATGTGCTCACGTGGGGTGGGCAGCCGTTGGCGCGCCCATGCCTGGCTGCCGCGACCAACTCGTGAGAGCTGCTGAATCGCGACCTGGCCCTCGCGGACGTCGGACAAGCAATGACCCCCACCATGGGGTGGAGCCGGGTTGAGCTGCCGGACCGTGAAGGAGCGTTAATTAGTGGACGAACGGACCCGCGAACTTCTTGACGCCGCGGTGCGCGAACAGCTTGACACTCACAGCCGGGTTCTACCGCCATGGCGAGCGCACCCGGAGATCGAGCGGTACAGCATCGGCTGGCGCATGGGCTACGGAGAATGGCACCTGATGCTCTGGTGGCACTGGTGGGAGTCCGCCCCCATGGACCAGGCGGCGCGGATCGCGTACTTCCAGGCTGACGAGCCGCCGCACCAGTGGCTGGACTGGGCCGCGGACCAGATCTGGCCGGATGAGGACTTCGGTGAGGCGAGCGTACGCCGCCTCGCCGCACACGGGATCGGTACGCGTCCGCTGTTGTTCCTGGACGTGGACGGAACACTCCTGCCGTTCGCCGGCGCCGCGCTTCAGATGGACGACGAACCCAACCCGTTGCTGGCCGGACTCAGCCCTGAACACGGCCGTCGCCTGGCCGCGTTGCCGTGCGACATGGTCTGGGCCACGACCTGGATGGCCGAAGCGAACGAGGTACTCGCGCCGCGGCTCGGTCTGCCTCAGCTGCCCATCGTCGACTGGCCGGACGAAGATGACGACGACGGTCGGCTGCACTGGAAGACCCGCCACCTCGTCGAATGGGCCGCGGGACGCCGGTTCGTCTGGGTCGACGACGAGATTACCGACGCCGACCGGTCCTGGGTGGCCGCGAACCACAGCTCTCCCGCGCTCCTGCATCGTGTCAACCCACGCCATGGCCTCACCGATGCGGACTACAACACCATCGCAGGATGGCTGATGAAAGACGGCTCCACATGCATGAACGAGGAGACCACGTCCTAGGACGCTCTAGAGGGTGTGCCAGCGACCTCAGGCTCCAGTCGGTTGTCGTGTCGCTGAGTAACCGCGGTGGCCCGCCCCATGATCGCCGCCGATGCGTCCGGCGACTCGGCCCGCACCATCGCCCGGCAGTAGCGGGCCACCGTCCGCCGAGATGTTCCGGCACCTCGACCGCATCGATCCCTGGCTGAAGCGCATGGACCCTGCCGGGCCGCACGAACGCCCCCAGGAGCGCAGCACGCTGAGCCGCGACAACAAGGAGATGCATCCGTACCAGCTCAGCCAGGCTGCCTGGCAGGCCCTCTCGCACGCCGTCGACCACCTGCACTGCCTGCGCACCGTCCTGAAAGACGCGCACGTCATGCACATGTACGCCCCGTACTCGCTGGCCCGAGCCGCCTTGGAGAACGCAAGCGCTGCGGTATGGCTGCTCGCGCCGGACGACCGGGCCGAGCGAGTCCGCCGGCGGTTGCGCTTCGCTGCTCTGGACATCAAGGGCGGCGAGGCGGTCAGGGAACTGCTCGGTGCGCCGGAGGGACGCAAACCCGCGGAGGCCCGCATAGAGCAGCTGCGCGAAATCGCGCGGCGGAGAGGTGTCGATCCGAAGACCGCTGTGCGCCGGCTGACGTACGGGAAATCGTCGAAGCAGCTGGCGACACCATGCCGGGCGGCAGAGTGCCGTTCGTGCTCACGTGGAAGATGTGCAGCGCTATCGCCCACGGCGACTCTTGGGCCACGATCAACGTGGTCAGCCAGGAGGAGATCCCGGGCGCACCCTCTGGCCTCGCCCACCTGAAGATCACCGCGGACCCGAAGACGTTGTTCTTCGCCGTGTTCTTCGCCGTCTCGATGACCGCCGCCGGCTGGCGCCTGTACGACGATCGGTCGCGCCGCATTCGCACTCAGCGCGACGTCACCCTGAGTGTGGGAACCGTAGAGACGCAGAGGACGGCGAGGGGTTGGCGTTCGCCTCCGCCCCGGCTGACTGCCCGCGGGTGGTCTGCGGTCAGGTCGGTGGCCTCGTGTGCTGGTCGACGCCAGCCGGGGCACCAGTTGCCGTGCTTTTGGCCCTGTGCTGGGCCATGGCCTGGGCTCAGCGTGCATCCTCGCCGGGTAGGTGGGGTCGTCGGGCCCGCTTGGCTTGCAGGGTGGCGGACGCGGGAAGTTTGACAGGTAGGGCAGCGGCTGTCGGATTCGGGCAGGGGCGTTCGTAGTCAGTGTGAGGGACAGCCTACGAGGGTGCTGTCGCGGTCACAGGAGGTGATGGGTGATGCGCCCGTGCGTCAAGGTCCGCTGCATGTTCGATCTCGTCGGCCCATTGCCACCGTGATCTTCTCCGAGGTGCCGAACGAGGCGTTCCTGGCCCTCGGTATGCGCGACTGCTGGGGCGGCTACTTCGCGGGCCGGGCCGCGCTGCTGGGGCTGGCACCGGCGCAGGTGATGCACGCGGTTTTCGGCAATGTGCGGGTGGCCGATCGGCCTTGCCACCTGGGCCGCGGTCAGCGCGCCGACCGCGGGCCGGGCTCTGTTTGCCGGCTCCGGGCGCTGGCTGGGCCGGAGGAGCCGGTGGCCCGGCTCCAGGCGTTCACCACGCTGATGAGCGTCCAGGCTGTTGCGGTTGATCATCGAGAGGTAGGGACATGGCAAAGCTGATTTACGTGAATAACGTGTCGCTTGACGGCTACATGGAGGACGAACGCGGCGCGTTCGCCTGGTTGCCGATGGACGACGAACTATTCGTTCTCTACACCGATCTCCTGCGGTCCGTGGGCACGTTCCTCTACGGGCGGCGGCTGTACGAGGCGATGGCCGTCTGGGAGACCGACGCCGCTCTGGCCGCGCAGTCCGATCTCATGGCCGACTTCGCAAGCGCCTGGCAGGCAGCGAGAAAGGTCGTGTACTCCACGACTCTCGCCGCGGTGTCGACCGCAGACACCCGACTCGAACGCCGCTTCGACCCCGAGGCGGTACACGAACTGAAGGCCACGGCCAGCAGCGATCTCACCGTTGGAGGTGCAAACCTCGCGGCGCAGGCTCTTGAGGCCGGGCTGGTCGACGAGTGCCAGCTGTTCGTCTGGCCCGTGGTCGTCGGCGGGGGAAAGCCGGGCCTGCCGACCGGCATGCGCGTCGACCTCGAGCTCCTCGATGAGCGCCGATTCCGAAACGGCGTCGTACACCTCCGCTACCGCCCTCTCGGGCAGTGAACGACGGCCCTGTCGGATCGCCAGCGCTTGCATGACGGCGGAGCGCTGACTACTGATCCGACCGGAGACCTCCCAGAGAAGACCGAAGTGGTCAGCGTTGGTTTCCGCACCTCGAGCCTGCGGGCGCCGACCAGGTGCCGACGCGGCGTGTCTCGTAGGCCCACATCACGATCTCGACGCGGTTGCGGGCGTTGAGCTTGCGCATCAGGGCGGCGATGTGGGTCTTGACGGTGCTGAGGCTGATGGACAGCTCATCGCCGATCTCGCTGTTGGTCCGCCCGCGAGCGGCAGCCAGCAGGACCTGTTCCTCGCGAGCGGTCAGCGGCTCGACAGGTTCAGGTGGCACCGAGCGCGGGCGGCTGTTCGCGAAGGAGGACAGGAGCCTCGCGGTGATGTTCGGTGCGATCAGGGCGTCGCCGCGGGCGGCGGCATGGATGGCCTGGGTGAGCATCTCGGCGCCGGCGTCCTTGAGGAGGAAGCCTCGGGCGCCTGCCTTGAGCGCGCCGTAGACGTACTCGTCGAGGTCGAAGGTGGTGATGATGACGACGGCCAGAGGATCGGCGACGTCGGCCCCGGCGAGCTGGCGGGTGGCTTCGATCCCGTCGACCTCGGGCGCATGCGGATGTCCAGCAGGCACACATCGGGACGTAGCGAACGGGCCATGGAGATCGCCCGGCGGCCGTCGGCGGCGTCGCCGACGACGGCGATGCCCGGTTGGGCGTTCAGGATCATGCAGAGCCCTGCTCTGACGATGTCCTGGTCGTCAGCGACCAGCACGCGGATGGTCATGACGCGCGCGCTGTCCGAGGAAGCGTGGCAGGCTTTCCCGCCGTTGTGTTCAGGCCGCGGCGTCCTTGAGGTCCTGCGCACGATCGGTGTTCTCCCACAGCAGATCGGGCAGTTCCCGGCCGAAGTGGCCATAGACGGCGGTCTGCCGGTAGATCGGGCGGAGCAGGCGCAGGTCGCGGATGATCGCGGCCGGCCGCAGGTCGAACACCTCGTCGATCGCGCGTTCGATCCGGTGCGTCGGGACGTTCTCGGTACCGAACGTGTCCACGAGGAAGCTCACCGGGCGCGCCTTGCCGATCGCGTATGCGATCTGCGTCTCGCAACGCTCGGCCAGGCCGGCCGCCACCACGTTCTTGGCAACCCAGCGCATCGCGTACGCCCCCGAGCGGTCCACCTTGGAGGGGTCCTTGCCGGAGAACGCGCCACCGCCGTGGCGAGCGTATCCGCCGTAGGTGTCGACGATGATCTTGCGGCCGGTCAGGCCTGCGTCGCCCATCGGCCCGCCGATCTCGAATCTACCCGTCGGGTTCACCAGCAGCCGGTAGTCCTCGACGTCCACGCCCAGGCCGGTCAGCTCCGGCTCGATCACGTGTTCGCGCACGTCCGGGGCCAGCAGTGAATCGAGTGAGATGTCCGCGGCGTGCTGGGACGACACCACCACCGTGTGCAGGCGGGCCGGGCGCGAGCCGTCGTACTCGATGGTGACCTGGGTCTTGCCGTCGGGTCGCAGGTAGGGGATCGTCCGATCCTTGCGCGCGGCGGCGAGCCGGCGGGCCAGCCGGTGCGCCAGCGCGATCGGCAGCGGCATCAACTCGGGTGTCTCCGAGCAGGCGTAGCCAAACATCATCCCCTGGTCGCCGGCGCCCTGGGTGTCGAGGGCGTGCACCGAGTCGCCGGCCACCCGCTCGATCGCCCGGTCCACGCCGCGTGCGATGTCGGGCGACTGCGCGCCGATGGAGAGGTTCACGCCGCAGGACAGACCGTCGAAGCCCTTCCGCGACGAGTCGTACCCGATGTTCAGGATGGTGTCCCGGACGATCTGGGGGATGTCCGCGTAGGCCCGCGTGGTCACCTCACCGGCGACGTGGACCTGACCTGTCGTGATCAGCGTCTCCACCGCCACGCGGCTTTGGGGATCCTGCGCGAGCAGGGCGTCGAGGACGGCGTCGCTGATCTGGTCGGCGATCTTGTCCGGGTGGCCTTCGGTCACCGACTCGGAGGTGAAGAGGCGACGTGTCACGGTGCTCCTCGGGGGTGGCGGACTCGGTCGCCGAAGCCTGGCGGCACCGGCTCAAGGAAGGCTCAAGAGCGGGCGGACGATGCGTCCATCGGCGTTCCAGTGATGTCGCGGCCGGGATCGTTAGCGTGCCCGTATGACGACCATGCTGATCACCGGCGGAGCGGGCTTCATCGGCGCGAACTTCGCGCACCACGTCCGCCGATGTCATCCCGGATACCGGATCATCTTGCTGGACGCGCTCACCTACGCAGGGAACCGCAGCTCCCTCCGGCCGATCCTCGATCACATCGAGTTCGTGCACGGCGACGTCCGTGACGCCGAAGTGCTGGATCGGCTGGTCGCGGCCAGCGACACCGTCGTGCACTTCGCGGCCGAATCCCACGTCGACAACTCGCTGCTGGATCCGGCGCCGTTCGTGCAGACGAATCTGGTTGGCACGTTCAACCTGCTCGAGGCGGTACGCCGCTACGATCGGCGGCTACACCACATCTCCACCGACGAGGTATTCGGTGATCTCCCGCTGGACTCCGACGAGCGGTTCACCGAGTTGAGCCGCTACGACCCCTCCAGCCCCTACGCGGCCACGAAGGCCGGCTCCGACATGCTCGTGCGCGCCTGGGTGCGCTCCTACGGGGTGCGAGCCACCATCTCGAACTGCGCGAACAACTACGGTCCCTACCAGCACGTCGAGAAGTTCATCCCCCGGCAGATCACCAACGTCCTCGCCGGCGACCGGCCGAAGGTCTACGGGCGGGGCGACAACGTCCGGGAATGGACCCACGTCGACGACCACAACACGGCGATAGACGCGATCCTGCGGTCCGGCCGGATGGGTGAGACCTACCTCGTCGGCTCCGGGCAGGAATGCGACAACCGACAGATCGTGCGCCTGATCCTCGAGTTGATGGGCCGGCCCGCGGACGACTTCGACTTGGTCACGGACCGCCCCGGGCACGACGCGCGCTATGCCAACGACAGCGACAAGCTGCGGACCGAGCTGGGCTGGAAGCCCCGGTACGCCGATCTCTCCGCCGGCCTGGCCGGCACGATCGACTGGTACCGCCGCAACGGGTGGTGGTGGAAGCCGCAGAAGGACGCGACGGAGGAGCGCTACCGACGACTGGGTCGCTGACCGGCTCCGTCCTGACGCCTGACGGAGCCGGCCCGGGAACGGGCCGGCTCAGGCGTGCTCAGGCCAGCTCACCCGCGATGTCCATCACGTAACGGCCGTAGCTCGAACCAGCCATCGCCTCGCCCAGCCGGTGACAGGCGGCGGCGTCGATCAACCCCATCCGCAGCGCCACCTCCTCGATGCAGGCGATCCGCACGCCCTGCCGGGCCTCCAGCGTGCCGACGTAGAGGCTCGCCTGGAGCAGCGACTCCGGCGTACCGGTGTCCAGCCAGGCGAAGCCCCGGCCGAGGTCGACCAGCCGGGCCCGCCCGCGTTCGAGGTAGACCTGGTTGACGCCCGAGATCTCCAACTCGCCGCGCGGCGACGGTCCGATGTTCTTGGCAATGTTGACGACGTCGTTGTCGTAGAAGTAGAGCCCGGTGACGGCCCGGTTGGAACGTGGCTTCGCCGGCTTCTCCGCGATGGACACGAGTCGGCCGTCCCCGTCGGTCTCGGCCACGCCGTAGCGCTCCGGATCGTGTACCGGGTAGCCGAAGAGGACGCAGCCGTCCACCTCGCGCGCAGTCTCCAGCAACAGGTCGGAGAAGCGCAGCCCGTGGAAGATGTTGTCGCCCAACACGAGGGCGACCTCGTCGTCACCGATGTGGTCGGCGCCGATCAGAAACGCCTCGGCGATGCCGCCCGGGTGCGGCTGCTCGGCGTAGCTCAACCGGAGCCCGAGATGCGCGCCGTCACCCAGCAGCCGCCGGAACTGCACGAGGTCGGCGGGGGTCGAGATGAGCAGGATCTCGGTGATGCCTGCGAGCATGAGCACCGACAGCGGGTAGTAGATCATCGGCTTGTCACCGACCGGCAGCAACTGCTTCGACACGGCCAGCGTCAGCGGTCGCAGCCGGGTTCCGGAGCCGCCGGCAAGGATGATGCCCTTCACTGGTCCACCTCGGTCCTCAGTCGTCGATCAACGCGACGGCGCGCGTCCAGCCGGCACCGGCGCCGGCGATGCGGATGGGGAAGCACGCGACCCGGAAGCCGTACGGCGTGGGTAGCTCGCCCAGGTTGGCCAGGCGCTCGATCTGGCAGTACTCGCGCTCGCGCCCGACCATGTGCGCCGGCCACAGCACCGACCGGTCACCGGTCCTGCGGTAGCGGTCGATGATGTCGCCGAACGGCGCGTCCAGGCTGAACGCGTCGGTGCCGATGACGCGTACCCCCAGGTCGAGCAGCAGCCGGGTGGCGGGCCCGTCGAGGCCCGCGAACCGGGTGAAGTATTCCGGGGTACCCGCCCGGGCGTCGGCACCGGTGTGCAGCAGCACGATGTCCATCGGGTCGGGACGCCGGCCGATGCGCGCGAACTCCTTCTCGATGCGGGCCACGTCGATCACGCCCGTCCCGGCGTCGGTGAGGTCGAGGACCATGCCGGGCCGGAAGAACCAGTCCAGCGGCATGCTGTCGATGTGCCTCGGCGTCCCGTCGCCGTACGTGGTACGGGAACCGTAGTGCGACGGCGCATCGACGTGTGTGCCGGTGTGACTGGTCAGCGAGAGTCGGTCGAGGGACAGGAACTCGCCGTCGGGCAGCTCGTGCGGGTCGAAGTCGACACCGAAGTGCTTGCGCATCTCGGCGCACATGTGTTCGGCGCCCTCGCGCGGGGTGAGCACTTTGTGCACCACCGGGTCGGGCTCGGCAGACGATGCGTCGATCGCTGAGGATAGGTCGATCAGCCGCACACAGCACCTCCGCGGTCGCGTCAGTCGGATGGCCTCGATGCTGCGCGCGGCGGCCGGAACGGCGGTCGAGCGTCGCTTGCGGCCGGAACCAGGGAAGTTCGATGTGTACCGGGCACCGTCGAGCGGAAGCCGAGAAAGCCGATGGAGGACTCCATGCCACTGGACACCGATCAGACCGCGGGTGCGACCCACACGTACGCCCGGGTCCAAGACTTCTACGCCCGGCACATGCACCTGCTCGATGCCGGCGAGGCGGCCGAGTGGGCCGCCATGTTCACTCCGGACGGCGTGTTCGTCCCGCCGTCGGCGCCCGAGCCGATCCGTGGTCGCCAAGCGCTGGAGGCGGGCGTGCGCAGCGCCGCCGCGGCGCTCGCGGACAAGGGTGAACAGGTCAGGCACCTGCTGACGATGGCGGCGGTTGAGCCGCGCGCCGACGGTGTGCTCTTCGTGCGCAGCTACACGCAGGTCGTGGTGACGCCGCAGGGCGGTAAGCCGCGGTTGGACATCATGTGCGTGTGCGAGGACGAACTCGTTGCCGCGGGCGACGAGTTGCTGGTGCGGCACCGTCGGGTCACCCGCGACGACCTCCCCTGAGCGCCGTGGCCGTCGTCGTCGAGCGCGGTGCGAGCGCGGCACCGGCCGCGTGTGACAGGGTCGTCATGTGACACGACACGAGGAACGCGTCTGGCTCGTCACGGGCGCATCGCGCGGGTTGGGCCGGGCGGTGACCGAGGAGGCCCTCGAAGCCGGTGACCGGGTGGCCGGCCTGGCTCGCGACGTGACCTCCTTGGCCGCGCTCGACCGGAAGTATCCGGGCCGGCTGCTCGCCCTGCCGACCGACGTGTCCGACCGAGCGGCGGTGTTCGGCGCGGTGGATCGCGCGGTCGCCCAGCTCGGCGGCCTCGATGTCGTGTTCAACAACGCCGGCGAGCTGCTCGCCGGAATGGTCGAGGAGTACACCGAGGAGCAGGTGCATGATCACCTTGCCGTGAATTTCCTCGGCGCGCTGTGGGTGTCGCAGGCGGTGCTGCCGCGGCTGCGCGCCCGTGGCGCCGGTCACCTGTTCCAGGTGACATCGAAGGGAGCCGGTGAAGGGCGGGGCGGCTACGGTCTCTACGGTGCCGGCAAGGCCGCCCTGAAGGCCCTCAGCGAGGCCCTGGCCGACGAGAGCCGCGACTTCGGGGTCCGGGTCACGATGCTGGAACCCGGCCCGCACGCGACGACTCTCGGCAACGCCATGAAGTCGACGCCGCGCCTGGACGTGTACGACCGGACGCGGCGCCGCCTGGCAGCCGAGGCCCCGCCGCTGGGACCGGTCGCCAGCACCAGGAAGTCGGCGGCCCGGATCCTGGAGATCGCGGGACTCTCCGATCCGCCGATCCGGGAGCCCCTGGAGGCCTGACCGGCTCCAGCGTCGCTCAGCGTCACGTCGAGCGTGCGGCCGCATGGTGCGCGCATGCGAGTGCTGTTCACGCCGTTTCCGTCCAGTTCCCACGTCAACAATCAGGTGCCGCTCGCCTGGGCGCTGCGTGCCGCAGGGCACGAGGTCTGCATGGCGACCCAACCCGACGCGACCGAGGACATCCTCGGTGCAGGGCTGACCGCCGTGCCGGTTGGCGACATGCTCGACGTCGCGCAGCACGTTCGCGACGCGGAGGCCCGCGAGGAGGAACGCCCGCCCGCCGACGGCGAGGCCGGGTCGTGGCTCGACACCTTCGACATCAGCGAAACCCGCACCGAGTCGCTGACCTACGACTATCTCCACGGCACCCTGACCGCCTGGACGAACGTCGTCCTGCAGAACACCATGCCGCGCCGGGCGCTCGACGAACTCGTCGCCTTCACCGCGCACTGGCACCCCGACCTGGTGATCTGGGACCCGATGTACTTCGCCGGCGCGATCGCCGCGAAGTCGTGCGGTGCCGCGCACGCCCGCTTCCTGTTCGGCCTCGACGTCCTCGGCAACCTGCGCCGGCACTACCTCGCGGCTCTCGCGGCCCGTCCCGCGATCCTGCGCGAGGACCCTCTCGCCGAGTGGCTCGGCCGGTTCGGATCCGGGTTCACCGAGGACCTTGTGGTCGGTCAGTGGACCCTCGACCCGGTTCCGTCCTCGCTCGCGCTGGATACCGGGCTGCCGCGCGTCGGTGTGCGGTACGTGCCCTACAACGGGGCCTCCGTCGTGCCGGACTGGATCAGCGAACTGGAGGTCGGCACCGCACGCGTGTGCATCACGCTGGGCATGGCGCATCGCGAGGTGTGGGGCACCGATCGGCTCTCCGTCGGCCGGATCCTCCAGGGTGTCGCGGACCTCGGCGTCGAGGTGATCGCCACCCTCGACGACGTCGAGGCCGACGGGGTGCGGATCGTGGACTTCGTGCCGCTGGACGTGTTGCTGCCGCTGTGCTCGGCGGTCGTGTCGCACGGTGGGGCGGGATCCTTCCAGACCGCGCTGGTGCACGGCGTTCCGCAGGTCGTCGTGCCGGACATGCTGTGGGACACCGGTCTGAAGGCACGCCGTCTCGCCGGGTCCGGTGCCGGCCTGTACGCCAACGACCTGACCGGCCTGCGGGACCTGGTCGGCCGGGCGCTTCACGATCGGGGGATCGCGGCGGCGGCCCGACGCCTGCGATCGGAGGCGCTCGCCATGCCCGCGCCGAGCGAGGTCGTAGCTCTCCTCGAACGACTCACGGCAGCGAACCGGCCAACGGCAGCGGGCTGAGAGAGACACCCGCTCCAGACACGCTCGACCTCGGCTCGAGCCCGCGACTCCATCGTCGATCGTAGGAGACCGGCACCAATGAGCAGGTCCGCAAGAGCGGGGGAGTCTGCGTGAGTCAACGTCGGGTCGTCATCACCGGGATCGGCGTCGTCGCGCCCGGCGGGTTGGGAGCGAAGGCCTTCTGGGAACGCATCGTGGCGGGCACCCCGATGACCCGCCTGATCACCGCCTTCGACTCCACCGACTTCCGGTCGCGGATCGCTGCCGAGTGTGACTTCGATCCGTTCCAGTACGGCTTCAGCGAGCACGACATCGGGCGCTTGGACCGGGCCGCCCTGTTCGCGCTCACCGCCACGCGGGAGGCGATGAGCGACAGCGGCCTCGTCGTCGACCGCGACGACGCGCACCGGGTCGGGGTGAGTCTCGGTACCGCCGTTGGCGCCACGCTGCGGTTGGAGGAGCGCTACCGCGCGGTCAGCCACGAAGGGCGCGACTGGCTCGTCGACCACCGGCTCGCCGGCCCCGACCTGTACGACTACTTCGTGCCCAGCTCGATGGCGGCCGAGGTGGCCTGGGCCGCCGGCGCGGAAGGACCCAACGCCGTCGTGTCGGCCGGGTGCACCTCCGGCATCGACGCGGTGGGACACGCCTGGGACCTCATCCGCGACGGATCGGTCGATATGATGATCGCCGGCGCCACCGACGCGCCGATCGCGCCGATCACGGTTGCCTGCTTCGACGCCATCAAGGCCACGTCCAACACCAACGACGATCCAGGCACCGCCGCGCGGCCGTTCGACCGTACGCGTAACGGGTTCGTGCTCGGCGAGGGCTCGGCGGTCCTGGTCTTGGAGGAACTGCAGAGCGCGCGCCGCCGCGACGCGCACATCTACGCCGAGATCCGCGGGTACGCCTCCCGTGGCAACGCCTTCCACATGACCGGCCTGCGGCCCGACGGGCAGGAGATGGCCGCGGCGATCCGCGCCGCCCTCGACACCGCCCGCATCCCGGCCACCGCCGTCGACTACGTCAATGCGCACGGCACCGCGACCAGACAGAACGACCGCCACGAGACCCAGGCGCTCAAGCGGGGCCTCGGCATGCACGCCTACGACGTGCCGATCAGCTCCATCAAGCCGGTCATCGGACACTCGCTCGGCGCCGTCGGAGCGATCGAGGTCGCCGCCAGCGCGATGGCGATCGAGTTCGACGTCGTGCCACCGACGGCCAACCTCCACCACCCCGACGCGGAGCTGGACCTGGACTACGTGCCACGCGAGGCCAGGCAGCGCAAGCTCTCCACAGTGCTGACCGTGGGCAGCGGCTTCGGCGGATTCCAAAGCGCGATGGTGCTCTCCGCGCCCGAGGCGGTGGCAGCATGAGCACCGCCGTGGTGACAGGGCTCGGCGTCGTCGCGCCCAACGGCGTCGGTGCCGGGGACTACTGGGCGGCGACCCTGCGGGGCCGCAGCGCGATCGGGAGAATCGACCTGTTCGACGTCGAGGACTACCCGAGCCGCCTCGGCGGCGTGGTCACCGGCTTCGACGCCGGGAACCACCTGCCCAGCCGGCTGCTGCCGCAGACCGATCGCATGACCAGGTTCGCGCTGGCCGCCGCGGACTGGGCGGTCGCCGACGCCGGCATCGACCGGTCGGCGCTGGCCGCGACCGACCTCGGCGTGTCGACCGCGAGCGCGTCGGGCGGATTCGCGTTCGGACAGAAGGAGCTCGAGCACCTGTGCGCCGACGGACCGAGCCACGTCAGCGTCTACCAGTCGTTTGCCTGGTTCTACGCCGTCAACTCCGGCCAGATCTCGATCCGGCACGACATGCGCGGCCCGATCGGTGTACTCGTCGCCGACCAGGCCGGTGGTCTCGACGCCATCGCGCACGCCCGCCGCTCCGTCCGAAAGGGCGCGCCGCTCGTGCTCACCGGCGGGATGGACTCCGCGCTGTCCCCGTACGGGCTGGCCGCGCTGATCTCCAGCGGCATGCTGTCCACCGCCGACGACCCGCACCATGCCTACCTTCCCTTCGACCGCAGGGCGAACGGCCACGTGCCCGGCGAGGGCGGCGCCATCCTCACCGTCGAGGACGGCGACTGTGCCCGCGAGCGTGGTGCCCACGTCTACGGCGAGATCGCCGGGTACGCCGCCACGTTCGATCCCTCACCGGGCTCGGGTCGTCCGGGCAACCTCGGGCGTGCCGTGCGGGCGGCCCTCGCCGACGCCGGGATCGGCCCGGACGAGGTCGGCGTGGTCTTCGCCGACGCAGCCGGCGACGCGGACGCCGACCGGGCGGAGGCCGAGGTGATCGTCGACCTCTTCGGCCCGCGTGGCGTCCCGGTCACCGCGCCCAAGACGATGACCGGTCGCCTGTACTCCGGCGCCGGCCCGCTCGACGTGGCGACCGCGCTGCTCGCGCTGCGCGACAAGGTCATCCCGCCGACCGTGAACGTCGTCGCGGACTACGCCCTCGACCTGGTCGAGGCCCCCCGGCAGCTGACGGCGTCGGTTGCCCTGGTGCTGGCCCGCGGCCGGCAGGGCTTCAACAGCGCACTGGTTGTACGTGCCCCATGAAAGGAAAGCTGATGAGTCAATCCGTCCGATTGAGCATTCCCGATCTGATGACCATCCTGGCCACCTGCGCCGGCGAAGCGGAGCCCGTCGACGCGGCCGCCGAAGACCTCGGCGAGGTCCCGCTGGCCGACCTGGGCTACGACTCCCTCGCGTTGCTCGAAGCGTCGAGCGCCGTCGAACGGCGGTTCGGTATCTCGCTGCCCGAGGAGGAGGTGGCCGAGGTGCGGACGCTGAATCAGCTAGGCGACCTGGTCAATGACCGCCTCGCCCAGGTCCGGTGACCGGTGCCGACCCGATGCGTCTGATCGGCAGCGGTTTCCTCGCCCGGCATCTGCGGCCGCTCGCGGACGCGTACCCCGGCGTCACCGTGCTCGCTGCCGGGGTACCGAGGCACCCGCTGCCGGACGCCGAGCACGAGCGGGAGGCTCGGCTGGTGGCCGACACACTCCGGGACTGTGTGCGCGACGGCCGGCAGTTGGTGTTCTTCTCGACCGTCAGCATGTACGGCGGGCCGGGTTGCCAGGGACGCGAAGACGACCCCGTCGAGCCGGCCCTCCCGTACGGACGGCACAAGCTGGATCTGGAAGGGATGATCCGCGACTGCGGCGTTCCGTACCTGATCCTGCGCCTCGGGTACGTGCTCGGTCCCGGAGAACCGGAGTTCCGGCTCGTGCCCGCCATCATCCGGCAGCTTCGCGCCGGACGCGTCACGGTCCAACCAGGCGCCCGGCGCGACATCGTCCACGTCGAGGACTGGATGACGGTCGTCGACCGGCTGCTCGCCACCGGCGTCACCGACGAGGTCGTCAACGTGGCGTCGGGCGACTGCGCTGAGATCGCGGCCGTGATCGACGTGCTGGAGCGGCATCTCGGCGTGACGGCCGAGCGGGTGCTCCTCGACTCGACAGTGTCGCACTGCCCGTCGATCGCCAAGCTGCGCACGCTCGTACCGGAGGTGACGGCGTTGGGTTTCGGGCCGGGCTACCATCGCGTAGCCCTGGCCCGCTACCTCTCCTCCCTCCGCGCTACAGGGTGATGAGCGGGAATCCCTCGTCGTCCAGCGGCTGGCCGGGCTCGAATCCCGCCATGTGCCCGTCCTGGACGCCGGGGCGGTAGGTGGCGTCAGCATTGACGTACACGATGCCGTGGCCCATCCGACGTGCGTCGGACGTGTTGCTACCGGCCAGATGCACGGTACGGCAGTGGTGAAACGTCACGTCACCGGCGCGCAGTGGCACGGTCACCCGCGGCTGCCACGGGAACTCCGGCCAGATGTCGGTGATGTCGGCGAACTCCTCGAAACTCGTCATGTGCTCCTGCCGGTGCTCCGGCGGTCGCAGATGCGAACGGGGCACGTACGACAGGCAACCGCGCTCGACCGGGACGTCGGACAGCGCCACCCAGGCGGTCAAGGCCCGCGACAACGACGACAACGGCAGCCCGGTCTCGTCGTCGTGTACGAGCGTCGGCGCCGCCTTGTGCGGCTCCTTCGCGAGCACCTCGCTGGTGTACAGCCGCATCGGGCCATCGGCGAGCTGCAGCGCGATCGAACCGATCGCCGGGTGAAGGGCCAGTTCCCGGATCGTGTCGCTCTTGCGCCAGGCCTGCGCGACGTAGTTGACCTCGACACCGTTGACGCCGTCCCAGATCTCCATGTGGCTGTCGAGGAGCTGGGCGGCCGCCTCGGCATACCGGGCCACCTCGTCGGCGTCGAGCACGCCCGGCACGTGGACGAAGCCCTGTTCCCGGTAGCGGCGGATGGTCTCGTCAGAAATCGGATCGATCATGCTTCGCGCGCCTGTGTCTCCCATGGACTACGTCCTCCCGTCACGGTGACTGCCGCCCACAGGGTGCGGCGCGCCGCTCGAGTCCTTCGCGTCAGCCGGTAGACCCGCACCGGCCCGGCGTGCTCGCTGCCCGAGTCCGTTTCGAGCGCAGCCTGGGATCGTCCGGAGTTCCAGCCCTACGACCGGGAAGAGAGTCGGGTTCTGATGACGACACCGAACCGGGGCAGCGGCGAGCTCAACGCCCTGCTGGACCAGTTACGTGAGTACGTGACGCCGCAGCCGCCGTGGATCAGCCTGCCGCCACGAGCGTTCACCTCGCCCGAGCTGTATGAGCTGGAACTGGACCGGATCTTCCGCCGCTCGTGGATCATGGTGGCCCGGGTGGACCAGCTCGCCGGGCCCGGCGATTACCTCGCGCTGACGATCGCGGGGGAGCCGTTGCTGCTGACCCGCGACCGCACCGGCACACTCAACGCGATGTCGCCGATCTGCCGGCACCGGATGATGCCGGTCGTCGCGGCCGGTGCCGGGCGGGCCGAGCACTTCACCTGCCCGTACCACCTGTGGCGCTACGGCCTGGACGGCCAGCTGATCGCTGCGACGCACATGCGGGGGAACCCCGCCTTCGACCCCGGCAGCTGCCGGCTTCCCGGGTTCGCCGTCGAACAGTGGCAGGGTTTCGTCTTCGTCAACCTCGACAGCGGCGCACCGCCGCTGCGCACCCACCTGAGCCGCATCGGCGAGGACCTGGGTAATTACGAGCTGGGCGCCATGACGCAGGTGGGTTCGTTCGTCGAGGACTGGCACTGCAACTGGAAGGTCGCCGTCGAGAACGTCCATGAGAACTATCACGTCATGGGCTTCCACCCGGAGACGATCCAGCCGTCGACGCCGGGCGGCTCCGACACCGACGTGCGCGACGATTCACCCCTGGTGCTGCGGTTCACGGTGCCGTTCAAGGAGCCGCAGGAGGTGGAGTTCCTCCGGCTGACCGAACAGGAGCGACGCCAGGTCTACAACGTCTCGGTCTTTCCCTGCACGAGTTTCGCCGCGGCCGGCGAGACGGTGATCTGGCTCAGCTTCATCCCGACCGCGATCGACCGGACCGAGGTGCGCGGCGGGATCCTGGCGCCGAGTCAGACCGTCGAGGGCACCGACGCCGAGCAGCTTCAGCAGATCCGCGAGGGGAACGAGGCCTACGCCGCGGTGATCAACGGCGAGGACCAGCGTGGCCTCGAAGAGGTGCAGCGGGCCGTCGGATCCCGTTTTGCCGGACGCGGTCACCTCAGTCCGAAGGAGCCGGCGGTGCCGGTGTTCTACCGCAAGCTCGCCGCCGCGCTGCTTGCCGAGGAGTACCGGGAACCGGCGGAGGCCGGCCCGCTAGCCGCCGTCCAGTCGTCGTTGAGCTGACGACCAGCGCCTTGGCCGACGGTAACCGGATCGACAGCAGCCGCACGAGAATGGGGATACCGGTCATGTTGAGTTGTCGGACGTGCGGTGGAGAACTGCGCGAGTTCTGTGACTTCGGCCCGCAGCCGCTGTCCAGCGGCTTTCTGGAGCCGGACTACGTCGGCGACGAGTTCTTCTTCCGCCTGGCCGTCGGGGTGTGCGGGCAGTGCTCGATGGTGCAGCTGATCGAGGAGGTTCCGCGGCACCTGATGTTCAACGGGCACTACCCGTACCTGTCGTCGGGCTCGGCCACCATGCGCAAGCACTTCGAGCAGACCGCCAAGCACTTCATCGACACCGAGCTGACCGGCGACGACGCGTTTCTGGTCGAGTTGGGCTGCAACGACGGCGTCATGCTGAAGGTCATCGCCGACGCCGGGATCCGGCACCTGGGCGTCGAGCCCTCGCAGAGCGTCGCCGCGGTCGCCCGCGCCTACGGCGTACAGGTGACCACCGAATTCTTCCAGGAGTCCTCCGCACAGCAGATCCGGGCCGCGTCCGGGCCGGCGCAGGTGATCTACGCCGCGAACACCATCTGCCACATCCCGTACCTCGACTCGATCTTCCGCGGCGTCGACGAGTTGCTGGCACCCGACGGCATCTTCGTGTTCGAGGACCCGTACCTCGCCGAGATCGTCGACCGCACCTCGTTCGACCAGATCTACGACGAGCACTTCTACTTCTTCTCGGCCGTGTCGGTGCAGGCGATGGCGGCACGGTTCGGGTTCGAACTGGTCGACGTCGAGCGGCTGCCAGTGCACGGCGGCGAAGTGCGGTACACGATCGCGCGGCGCGGCGCCCGTCCAGCCTCCGCGCGGGTCGCCGCGCTGGTGGCCGAGGAGCACGGCCGTGACCTCGCCGGGCAAGGTACGCTGAAGCAGTTCGTCGGCCGGGTGGAGCAGGCCAGGGAGGAACTGACCACGCTGCTGCGGCAGTTGAAGGCCAACGGCCAGACGGTGGTCGGCTACGGCGCGACCGCGAAGAGCGCGACGGTGACGAACTACTGCGGCATCGGACCCGACCTGATCTCCTTCATCTCCGACACGACGCCGAACAAGCAGGGCCGGCTGACCCCCGGTTCGCACATCCCGGTGCGGTCGCGGGATGCGTTCGCCGCCCCGTACCCCGACTATGCGCTGTTGTTCGCCTGGAACCACGCCGACGAGATCATCGCCAAGGAGCAGGAGTTCCGGAAGGCCGGCGGCAAGTGGATCCTGTATGTGCCGGAAGTCCGGGTGGTCTGAGCCCGGCCGTGAACCGGCCGCAGCCGACAAGGAGGCGGCCGGTTCAGGTCTGCGCGAGCCGCCGCAGCACCGGTACCAGCTCCGCCGGGGTCGAAGCGGCGAGCATCTCGTGGCGCAGGTCGCCGGCGCAGGCCCGGAACGACGGCTCGTCGAGGACGCGTCGGATCAACGCCCGCACCTCGCTCGCCGCGGACCGTCCCGCGACCCCGCACACCGCCACCCCGGCGCGCTCCATGCGTTCGGCCCGCGGGCCGTTGCACCACAGCTTGTACGGCACGATGACCTGGGGTACGCCGTGGATGAGTGCGGTCTGGGAGGTGCCTGATCCGCCGTGGTGGATGATGGCGGCGCAGGTGGGCAGGAGCACGTCGAGGTTGACGAACTCGACGGTGCGGACGTTGTCCGGTATGGGGTGGCCGGGCGGGATCTGGCTGTTGCTCAGGGTGGCGACGACGTCGACGTCGAGGGTGGCGACGGCGTCGAGGAGTTCGGTGACCGCGGTCCGGTCCCCGCCGAGGGTTTCGCGGAACGAGCGGCCCAGGGTGAGACAGACCCGGGGCCGGGTCGGTGGCTCACGTAGCCAGTCGGGGACGGTCGCGGGCCCGTTGTAGGGGGTGTAGCGCATCGGCAGGTAGTGGTGGTCGACCGGCAGCCGGAGTGAGGCCGGGACGGGGTCGATGGTGAACTGTCCGAGGACGGCCTGCTCGGTGAACGGGTGGCCGTGTCGGGCCAGGACGTCGCCGAGCCACTCCTGCAGCGGGTCGTCGCGCAGGGCCGGCACCCGCCCTCGCAGCAGCTCCAGGTGCCGCTGCCGGACATGGCCGACCAGATCCAGGCCGAACAGCAGCCGCCCGTGCGCCGCCCCACTCGCGATCGCCGCGACCGCACCGGCGAAGGTCACCGAGTCCCACACGACGAGATCCGGACGCCAGTCCCGCGCGAACGCGACGAGATCGTCGATCATCCGATCCGGGCACAGCGTCCGGAAGCCGAACATCGTCACAGCCGTCAGCTGCCTCTGCACGTACTCGTAGGTGAGGATCTCGTCGCGCAGCTCGCTGATGTCGGTCAACTCGATGTAGTCCGCCGGCGCCGGCTCGTCGTCGGGCGCCTCCTCGACCTCGCGCCGGTGCTGCTCGTCCAACTCCCGCACCTGCTCCTGCTGGTTCAGCGGCTCGCCGACCGCGACAGCGGTGAGCCCGGCGCCGGTGATCGCCTCCGTGAGATCCGGCTGGCTCGCCACCCGCACGTCGTGGCCGGCCGCACGCAACGCCCACGCCAGGGGCACCTGCGCGTGCAGGTGCGTCGGCTGGGCGAAGGTTGTGAAGAGCACCCGCATCGTCAGCCCCGGCGGGCCTGCTCCGCGTACGCCTTCGCGTGCCGCATCGTGGTGCCGCTGTTGCGCCCGAGCGCGGCGCGGATGTACGAGCGAGCGTCGGCGACCGTGGCATCCTCACCGAGAACGCCGGCGATCGCCGACTCGTTGATCACGACGGTGTGTCCGGCCACCATCTCGGTGTCGCCGTCGTGCTCGCGGAACGACCAGAACCCGGTATGCGCGCTCATCAGCTTCGGCGTCTGCAGCTGCTTGTACACGATGCGGTCCGGCGGCAGGCAGATGCGGATCGACACGGTCGTGTGCACCGATCCGTCCGCGGTGCGGGTGTCCATGGCGAGGCTCTGGACACCGCGTACGCGCTCGTCGAGGACGACCCGGGCGACGTGCGGCAACCGCTGCGGCCACAGCCCGGCCTCGTCGATGACGGTGTACGCGTCCGCGGCCCTTCCGTTGATCGACACCGCGTCCTCGAAGGACAGCAGCAGCTCGTCGTCGCGCCCCGCCGCAGCGGCCAGCGCGCTCAGTTCGGCCTCGCTGTTGCGGTCGACGGCGCGCCGAATCCAGTCGAGGTGACCTGGATCGTCGTCGACCGCCCGGTAGGTGTGCAGCAGCCGCACGACCGTCTTGTCGGGTCCGGCCGGTTCGAACCGCCACTCGCCGCTCATGGCCGCCACCGGATGAGCCGGCCGGTCCTGCCGGAACGTGATCGAGCGTGCCGCCCGGTCCAGGATCCGCCGCGAGGTCCAGTTCTTGACCTCGTCGTTCGCGGTGGCCCAGATCCGGATCCGCTCCCCGTCGCCGCTGCGCTCGATCTGTTCGGCGTGCACGGTCGGTGGGAACACCACCGGCCAGCAGCTCACGTCGGCGACGAGGTCGTAGATCACCGCTACGGGTGCGGCCACGGTCACCCGGTGATCGGTGTGCTGTTCCGACATGTCGTCGTTCCCCTCGGGTCAGTAGTTGCCGAGTCCGCCGCAGACGTTGAGCGCCTGCGCGGTGATCGGGGCGGCAGTGTCGGTGACGAGGTAGCCGACGAGGCCGGCGACCTCTTGCGGAGTGCTGTAGCGGCCGAGCGGGATCTTCGCCTGGAACCTGGCGAGCACCTCGTCCTCGGTGCTGTCCCAGACCTCGGCGTACCCCCGTCGGACCCGCTCGGCCATCGGCGTCTCCACGTACCCGGGGCAGACGGCGTTGACCGTCACGCCGGTCTTGGCCAGCTCCAACCCGAGGGCCTTGGTGAAGCCGACGACGCCGTGCTTCGACGCCGAGTACGGCGCTCCGAGCACGACACCCTGCTTGCCGCCGGTCGACGCGATGTTGATGACACGTCCCCACCCGCGCTCCAGCATGCCGCCGGTGGTGAGCACCTCGCGGGTCATCCGGAACACGCTGGTGAGGTTGGTCTCCAGCACGTCGAGCCACAGCTCGTCGGTGATCTGGGCGGTCACCCCGCCGCCGTTGCGGCCGGCGTTGTTGACGAGTACGCCGACTGGTCCGAACCGTTCGACGGCCGCGGTGACGAACGCCCGCACCTGGCCGGCGTCGCGGACGTCGCACGCCTGGCCGTCAACGTCGTGACCCTTCGCGCGCAGCTCCTTGACGGTCAGGTCGACGGCGTGGCCGTCGCGGGCGCAGATGTAGACCGTCGATCCGCGTTCGGCGAGCAACGTCGCGACCGCGTGTCCGATGCCGCTCGTCGCGCCGGTAACGACAGCGAGGCTGTCCTGCGTCAATGTTCTCTCCCGTCCTTCGTGCCGAGCCACATCGTGGCGATCGCCGCTGTCGGGGCGGTCGACGATCGGTGGACCGGCGCTGAACCCGCTGCTCCATCGGGGCTCAGGGCCGGCACGAGCCGTGACGTCCAAGGTGTCCGGCATGCGGGTGCTCTTCACGACCATCGCCGCGCCGACGCACCTGCACGCGCAGGTACCCCTGGCGTGGGCGTTGCGTGCGGCCGGCCACGACGTGCGGGTGGCGAGCCAGCCGGATCTCACGGAGACGATCACCGGCGCCGGGCTCACAGCCGTCGCGGTCGGGCCGCCGCTCGGCGCGGACCGGTGGTCACAGGACGTCGTGGAAGAGGTGGCCGAGCGGTGGGAGTTCACCGGCGACGAGCTGTGGGGCCCGGGCGGCCGGATGCGCTGGGAGCTGTTCGACCTGTGCGAGCTGCGCCGGCAGCGGCTCACGTACGACTACGTCCAGTCCGTGCTGACCGCCTGGACGTCGCTGGACCACCAACTGTCCTGCTCCGCTGGGATGATCGATGATCTGGTTGCGTTCACCCAGGACTGGCGTCCGGATCTCGTCGTCCGCGACCCGGTGACCTTCGCCGGTTCGGTCGCGGCGATCGCCAGCGGCGCCGCCCATGCGCGGCTGCTGTTCGGTCTCGACGTCTTCGGGCACATGCGGTCGACCTACCTCGAACTGCTGCGAGGGCGGGTGCCGGCCCTGCGCGACGACCCGCTGCAGGAGTGGCTCGGCGACGTCCTGGCCCGACACGGCCACCCGTTCACCGAGCAGGCCGTCCTCGGACAGTTCACCATCGACCCCGTCCCGGCCTCACTCCGGCTGCCGGTCGACCACCACTACCTGCCGATGCGCTACACCCCCTACAACGGGCCCGCGACCGTCCCCGACTGGCTACGTGAGCCACCGACCCGGCCCCGGGTCTGTCTCACCCTGGGCCGCTCGTTCCGCGAAACCCTCGGCGGGGACCGGACCGCGGTCACCGAACTCCTCGACGCCGTCGCCACCCTCGACGTCGACGTCGTCGCCACCCTGAGCAACAGCCAGATCCCGCCCGGCTACCCCATACCGGACAACGTCCGCACCGTCGAGTTCGTCAACCTCGACGTGCTCCTGCCCACCTGCGCCGCCATCATCCACCACGGCGGATCAGGCACCTCCCAGACCGCACTCATCCACGGCGTACCCCAGGTCATCGTGCCGGCGGTGTTGCTCGACAACCACCTGAAGTCGTCGCGGGTGGCGGAGGCGGGAGCGGCACTGTGCGGCAGCGCCGAGAAGTGCACGGCGCGGGAGCTGCGCGCACTGCTGTCGAGAGTGCTCGAGGAGTCGTCGTTCGCGGCCGCGGCCGCCCGGCTGCGGGTCGAGATGCTCGCCGCGCCGGCACCGGCCGAACTGGTGCCGGCGCTGCGGCGCCTCACCCGCGCTCTGCGGTGAGCTTCTCCAGCATTGGAACCACGTCGTTCGGCGAGGGCATCGCACTCATGGCCTCGCGCAGCTGTCCGGCCCGGTGCCGAAACGAGCCCTCGTCGAGGATTCGGGCCAGGAGGCCGCGCAGCCTCGCCGGGGTGAGGTCGGAGGAGTGCAGGGCCAGTCCCGCACCGAGCGCCTCGGTGCGCTGGGCCCGGTAGACCGCGTCCCACATGTATCCGAGCGACAACTGCGGTACGCCCAGCGCTGCAGCAGTCGCCCAGGTGCCCAGGCCCCCGTGGTGCAGGACGGCGGCGCACGTCGGCAGCAGCACGTCGAGCGGCACGTGTTCGACCAGCCGGACGTTGTCCGGCACGTCCGGCACGAGGGCCTGCTCCTCGGCGGAGAGCGTGGCGACCACCTCGACGTTGAGCTCCGCGACGACCTCGAAGAGGTCCTCGATGGCGATCATGTTCGACCAGTTGCTGGTACGGGCGGTCATGCCGAGCGTCACGCACAGACGCGGCCTGCCGGGCGGCTCGCGCAACCAGTCCGGCACGATCGACGGCACCTGGCCGTTGTAGGGGATGTAGCGTATCGGCACGGTCGGCTGCCGGGTGTCGATCCGAATGCCCTCGGGCATCGGGTCGATGGACCACTGCCCGGTGACGATCTCCTCGTCGAAGCCGTGACCGTAGCGCGCAAGGGTCGAGTCGAGCCAGGACGCGAGCACGTCGTCACGCCGCCCGGCAGGTAGCCGGTCGAGCATGGACAGGTGTCGCTCACGGGTGCTGAGAAACATGTCCGGCATCGTCAACAGCCGGGCGTGCGCCGCGCCGGTGACCCGGGCGGCGACCGCACCCGCGAACGTGAACGGCTCCCACAGCACCAGGTCCGGCTGCCAGCCGTAGGCCAGGTCTACGACGTCGTCGATCATCGAGTCGCTGTTCACCTTGGAGTAGAACAGCGCAGTCATCACGGTCTCGTGGCCCCTGAGGAACTCCAAGCCCAGCCTGTCGTGGCGCTTTTCCAGGTAGTCGCGGTCGTCGTGCAGCGCGAGGATGTCAGCGCCGACCTTGGCGAGCATCTGGTCGTGGGCGTGGTCGACGCCGACCGGCGCCGCGGTGAGTCCGGCACGCACGACGGCCTCGATGAGCGCCGGCTGTCCGGCGACGAGAACCTGGTGCCCGGCGGTGCGCAGGGCCCAGGCGAGGGGCACGCATCCGCTGAAGTGGCTGTCGACGGCAAAGCAGGTGATGAGTACTCGCATGTCCGCGCCTCCTTTCGCTCACGCAACGACGGGCCGCGACAGCGGGCTGCCGGTCACGGGGGACCGCAGCCGCCGGTAGCCCTCGCCGGCGGCACGCAACGTGGGCAGGTGTGCCGCGAGGGCGGACACGGCGACGGTGGCGTGCCGGCGTACCGTCTCGGCGACGACGCCGGCCGGCATCGCAGGGTGCGCCCAGAGGATCTCGGCAGCCGGCTCGCGTCCCGGATCGAAGTGGTCCGGGTCGGCGAACGCGGCGGGGTCGCGATTGGCAGCTTCGAGCAGGACCACGACCTCGCTGCCCGCCGTGATCGCGGTGCCGTCCAGATCGAGGTCGGTGCGGGCGACGAGGCGTTGCAGCCGGACGGGCGGCGCGAAGCGCAGGGTTTCGCGTACCGCGGCGGCAGCGAGACCCGGCTCCGTCGCCACGGCTGTCCACCGCCCAGGCTCGGCGAGCAGCGCGCACATGGTGTTGGCGATCAGCGTCGCCGTAAGGTCGGCGCCGACGGCACAGTGGAGCAGCGCCACCGGCAGGACGCTGTCCGGCTCGGTGCGCGTCAGCTCGCCGAGCAGGTCGTCACCGGCGCCGGTCGGCAGCGAGACGAGCAGTTCCCGCAGCCCGGCGATCGAGTCGAGCAGCAGCCGGGCGGTGTCCAACCGCGGCGGGCACAGCGTGGCGTCGAGGGCGGTCGCGGCGCCCGCACACAGCCGCGCGAACTCCTCCTGGTGCGCTGCCGGCACGCCGAGCAGGACAGAGGTGGCCATGGTGGCGACGGGCACCGCGTAGTCCGAGGTCAGGTCGAACGTGCCGTTGAGGCCGGCGGCCAGCCGGTCGATCCGGACGGTGATCTCCGTGTGTGCCTTTCTCAGGCGTGGTGCGGCGAGTGCCGCCGCGACGCTTCGCCCGAAGCGTTCGCAGTCCGTCCGGTCGAGTCGGAGCCCCACGTCGTCGAGGGGCAGCACGTCGTCGAGGGTCGGCATGGCCCACGACGGTGCGCTGTCGGTGGGCGGCGGTTTGCGCAGCCCGAGCCGCTCGTCGCGGAGCAGCCGGACGGCCAAGGCGTGCGTCGCGGTGACCCAGGCCTCGGCACTGCTCCAGGTCAGCGCACCGTTCGCGCGTACGCGCCGGCCGAGTTCGTGGGGGTCGTCGCTCTCTGCCCGGAGCAGGAGGGCGTAGGGGTCCTGCCGGGCCCCGTACACCCACTGGAAGCCGCGCAGTGTCATGAGGGTCGAGCCGAGGGCGTCGTCTGTGCTGGTCGCCGTCATGCGGACAAGCTAGGAACGCGCGCTCGTGGTGCCCTCAAGCTTCGCTGTACCGCCTTGCCGCGTCGTGCCACATGTCGCGCAGCGACGCGTCGAGCGCGGTCCGCGGCTGCCAGCCGAGCAGCCGCGCCGCCCGGCGGATGTCCGCCCGGGTCCAGTCTCCGCCCTTGCTCTGCACCGCGGCGCCCTGCTCGTCGATCGTGTCGGGCGGCAGTCCGGCCGCGGCCAGGAGCCAGTCGACGAGCTGCCGCATGGCGACCGCCTCGCCGCGGCCGACGTTGATGACCTGACCCACCGTGCTCTCGGGCGCGCGGGCCGCCCGGACGACCGCGTCGGTGAGGTCCCGCACGTCGAGGTAGTCGCGGCGCGCGTCGGCAATCGTCATCGGCACGCGGTCGCCCGGCCGGACGTCGCGGATCCGGTCGAGGACCGCGCCGAGGAAGCTGGCGGAAGTCGTGCCCGGCCCGCACACGTTGACCGCGCGCAGGACCACGCCCCGTGCGGTGCCGGCGGCGGTCGCGTTCAGAAGCGCCTGTGAACCGGCCAGCTTCGTCCGGGCGTATCCGGTCTGCGGCTCCGGCGTGCGGCTCTCGTCGATCAGTGTCCCGGCCGGCACCGGGCCGTACTCGTGGATGGTGCCTATGTGGACGATGCGCGGCGGATCGGGCATGAGTGTGCTGGCGGCGACCAGCCGTTCGACGATCTGGACGTGGGCGAGGTGCATCGCCTCGGCGCTGAGGACCCAGCCCCCCGTCGCGTTCACCACGATCTCGGTGCGGTGTGCGGTCAACGCTGCGGCGAGCTGCGCCGGCGCAGCCTCCGCGAGGTCCAGGCGGAGGGCGGAGCCCGCCGCGGATGGGCGCCGGGCGATGCCGAGCACGTGGTCACCGGAGGCACGGAACGCCGAGCACACGTGCTGCCCGACGCCACCGGTGGCCCCGAGTACCGCGACCGCGGTGCTCACTCGCGGCCCCGGGGCGCGGCGAACAGTTCGCTCTCCAGCTTCTGGCACTGTGCGTAGTCCGGTAGCAGACCCAGTCTGCGGGCCTCCTCGATCGTGGGCGCGGACCTGTCCCGATCGGAGAGCACCCGCTCGACGCCGGTCGGCAGCGGCAGGTTCAGCGCCGGGTCCAGCACGTTGACCGCCTTCTCGTGCGCCTCGACGTAGCCGTCGGAGAGCATGTACGACACGACGGTGTCGTCCTCGAGCGCGGCGAAGGCGTGGGCCACGCCAACCGGCAGGTAGACCGCCCGGAACGCCTCTTGGTCGAGCAGGACCTGATCGAACTGCCCGAAGGTCGGGGAACCGACTCGGATGTCCACGACGAAATCGATCGTCTTGCCCCGCGCGCAGTACACGTACTTGGCGATTCCGGGCGGGGTGAGGGTGAAGTGCGCGCCCCGGACCACGCCCTTGCGTGAGCGGCTGTGGTTCGTCTGGGCCACCGGAAAGAGTGGGTGGCCGAGCGCCTCGACGAAGGCGGTCTCCTGGAAGGGCGAGACGAAGATCCCGCGGTCGTCGGGGAAGACCCGTGGGGTGAATTCGACGGCGCCTTCGACCTTCAGTGCGCGGGCCTGCATGGTGGATGACATTCGGTGCTCCCGAATCGGTTGGGCGATGGACGATCAGTTCGGACCGGCGGTGACCGGCCGACGATGCTGCTCGGTGAGCAGTTCGAGGGCGGGAACGATGTCGGCCGGTGTCGGGGCGCCGAGCACCTCGCGTCGCAGCCGCGCCGCCGCCTCGCGGTACGACGGATCGATCAAGACACGGCGGACGGCCGCGGCCAGGGCCGGCGCGGGGAAGTCCGGGTCCCGGATCCACACCCCGGCACCCGCACGTTCGATCAGCTCGGCCTTGTATTCGGTGTCCCACATCAGGTCGGGCACGACGACCTGCGGTACGCCGTGCAGCAGCGCGGTCTGCATCGAGCCGGAGCCGCCGTGGTTGATGATCGCCGAGCAGGTTGGCAGCAGCACGTCAAGGGCCATGAAATCGACGACCCGGACGTTTGACGGCACCGGGCCGAGGCCGGCGAGTTGCCGCGCGTCGAGCGTAGCGACGATCTCGGCGTCGATCTCGGCCGCGGCGGCGAGCAGTTCGGCGCTCGCGGCGCGGTCGCGGCCGAGCACGTCGCGTCCGCTCTGACCGAGCGTCAGGCACACGCGTGGCCGGTGCGCCGGGGCGCACGTCATCTCCGTCGCCGTGGCCGCACCGTTGTAGGGCACGTACCGGACCGGCACACGAAGCTGGTCGGTGGCGAGCCCGACCGAGGGTGGCACGGGATCGATCGTCCACTGCCCGACCACGGCTTCCTCGGCGAACGCGACGCCGTACTTGTCGAGCGCGCTGCCGAGCCAGTCGCGGAACGGGTCGTCGGGTGCGTCGTGACGCCGGTACTCCATCCGTGCGCGGGCGATCAGGTCGAGTCCGAACAGCAGCCGCGCGTGCGCGGCGCCGCCGGCCATCGCGGCGACGGCGCCGCCGAACGTCATCGTGTCCCAGACGACGAGGTCGGGCCTCCAGTCGAAGACGAGGTCGACGAGCTGTGCGATCATCGGCTCCGGGTTCAGTGCTCGGTAGACGTCGGTGGATATCGCCAGGGCGGTGCGCAGGTATTCGCGCGTGCGCCGGTTGGGCCGCCGGCAGCTCAGGTCGGCCAGTGCCGTGAAGTCGACGGAGCCGTCGTCGGGCCGGTCGATCTGTTCGGACAGGGCGAGCGGCTCGCCGACGGGCACGAACAGATGGCCGGTCCGCGCGACGGCGTCGGCGAGATCCGGCTGGCCCGCGATCCGGACGTCGTGCCCGGCTGCGCGCAGCGCCCACGCGATCGGCACCTGGATCTGCAGGTGCGAGGGGGCAGCGAACGTCGTGAACAGGACCCGCATGAAGGTCTCCTCGAATGCGGACGGCGGCTGCCTCAGGCCCAGAGATTCGCACCGGGCGCTTGCGATCCGCTCGAGTCGGACTCGATGACCCCGTCTCCGCTTTCGAGCCGGAGAAGTGGGATCAGGATGTGCCAATCGTGGAGTACGATCTCCAAATTAGTTGCACTCATGTTCCGCTCTGGGCCACTATCCTGCTAGGCTGGGTCAATGGTCACGGAGGTGCCGGAGTCCGGAACGCGCAACCGAACCCGGCGCGCGATTCTCAACGCTGCGGCGTCGGTCTTCGCGCACAATCGTTCGGCCACCCTGGCCGACGTCGCGGTGGCGGCCGACGTGGGTCGTAGCACACTGCACCGCTACTTCCCCGACCGCGACGAGCTGATCAACTCGGTGGTCGCCGACTGCTACACGGCGATCGAGCAAGCCGTCGTCGACGCGCACGTCGAGCAGGGCAAGCCGCTCGACGCCATGCGCCGCCTGGTGGCGGCCATGGTGGAGCTCGGCGACCGTCTGCTGTTCCTGTTCGGCGACCCACGGCTGGCGGAGGAGTTCGCCAACCGTAAGCCCGAGAAGCCGCCGATCGTGCAGCCGGTCATCCTGCTGATCGAGCGAGGTCAGCAGGAGGGGGTCTTCGATCACGCCGTTGATGCGCGGTGGATCCAGCACGTCCTGTGGTCGCTGGTCTATACCGGCTGCGAAATGTCCGGCCAGGGCATGATGTCGCGGCACGAGGTCACGTCGACGGTCATCCGCACGCTCGAGCGTGGTGTCGTCCGCGACGCGTGAACGCGACCGGACACCACCCCTACAAGCCAATGGGAGCAACGATGAGGATCCTTGTGACCGGTGCGACGGGTTACGTTGGCCGCAACGTCCTGCCGCAGTTGGTGTCCGCCGGCGTCGACGTCCGCGCGCTGACCCGCGACCCGGCCAGAGCAAAGGTGCCGGCCGGCGTGGACCTGGTCCGCGGCGACCTGAGCCGGCCGGACTCGCTGAGCGAGGCGCTTGAAGGCGTCGAGCGGATGTACCTCTTCCCGGCACCGGAGACCGCGCGTGAGGTAGTCGCCCGCGCCGTGAAGGCCGGCGTGCGGCGCATCGTCGTGCTGTCGTCGGGGGCGGTGACCACGGGTTACGACACCGACTTCCACCTGCCGGTCGAGCGGGCAGTCGAGGAGTCCGGCCTGGAGTGGACCCATGTCCGGCCCGGCGAGTTCGCGACCAACACTCTGCACATGTGGGCGCCGTCGATCCGTGCCGAGAACGCAGTGTACGACCCGCATCCGGACGCCGTCGGCGTGCCGACGCACGAGCGTGACGTCGCCGACATCGCTGCTCTCGCGCTACTCGAAGACGGGCACACAGGTAAGGCCTACACCATCGTCGGGCCGCAGCCGCTCACCCACGCCGAGCAGCTGGAGGCGATCGCCGCGGCGGTCGGACGGGATCTGTCCTTCAAGGACGTCACCGCGCAGGAGGCATTGGCGTACTACCAGGCGCTCGGTGGCTGGGCAGCAGCGAACGCACCGTTCCTGCTAGGTCTCGTCACGTACTCCAACGAGGAGACGACGCCGGAGGCCGAGCACCAGTACGACAAGGACACGGTGGAGGAGCACCCCACGGCCGAGAGTGTGACCAACCGGCCCGGGCGCACGTTCGCGCAGTGGGCTCAGGACCACGCCGACGACTTTCGCTGACGGGCTGCCCAGCGCGCTTCGAGCCGGCCACCACGGCCCGCTCCTAGCTTCGCGGTATGCGGGTACTCCTGACGACCTTCGCGGTCCGGTCCCATATCTACAGCCTCGTGCCGATCGCGTGGGCGCTACGTGCGGCCGGCCACGACGTGTGCGTCGCGACCCACCCCGAGGGGGAGGAGCACGTCGTCAGCGCCGGCCTGCCGTTCGCAGGGGTCGGCGAGCCGATCCCGAGCGTCGGTGAACAGGACACCGGCGGGGACGTCGAGAGCGGGGCCGCGCAAGACGGCGGCGGGACCTTCGGTTGGGCGGACTGGCCGGAGCTGCTCGACCTCGCCGAGACCGACCCGACGACGCTCACCTACGACTACCTTCTCGGCGTCTTCGCGGCGTACACGCCGATGGTCTTTCGGTACTACACCGACGGCATGGTCGACGGCCTGGTGGAGTTCGCCCGCAGATGGAAGCCCGATCTGGTGCTGTGGGACACGATGTCGTTCGCCGGCCCGGTGGCGGCGGCGGCGTGCGGCGCCGCCCATGCGCGGGTGCTGTTCGGACTGGACATCCTCGGCCACGCCCGCGGCGCGTTCCTGCGCGCGGCCGCACGACGCCCCGCGTCCGCGTGCGACGATCCGCTGCGCGAGTGGCTCGACGGCGTGCTGCGCAGGCACGGAAGCACGTTCAGCGAGGACGTGGTGATCGGGCAGTGGACCGTGGATCCGGTGGTGTCCTCGTTGAGCCTGGGCACCGCATCGCCCCGCATCGGCATGCGATACGTGCCGTACAACGGGCCCTCGGTCGTTCCGGCGTGGCTGGCCGAACTCGATCCGGAGGTGCCCCGCGTATGCGTCACGATGGGAATCTCACACCGGGAGATCTGGGGCGCGGACCGCGTACCCGTCGCCCGGTTGCTGGACGGGATCGCCGACCTGGGCGTCGAGGTGGTGGCGACATTGTCGGGCGGTCAGCGCGACGGCGTCGACACCGAGCGCGTACGGGTGGTGGACTTCGCGCCGCTGGACGCGCTGCTGCCGCTCTGCTCCGCCGTGGTGAGCCACGGCGGAGCCGGTTCGTTCCAGACCGCGCTCGTGCACGGGGTGCCGCAGGTGCTGGTGCCGGACATGCTGTGGGACACCGGGTTGAAGGCGAGCCGCCTCGAGCAGCTTGGCGCGGGTCTGCGCGTGCGGGAGGTGCCCGCGACCTCCGCGCTGGTGGAGCGGGCCCTGACTGACAGACGGCTTCGCGACCGGGCGACGCGGCTGCGGCGCGAGGCCCTCGGCATGCCGGCCCCCCGCGAGGTGGTACCAGTCCTCGAACGGCTGACGGCACGTCACGGCGTCAGGTGAGGGACAGGCCTCCGTCGATCGGGATCACTACGCCGGTCAGGTAACCGGCGTCCGGCTCGACGAGCTTGCGCACCCAAGTGGCGATCTCCTCCGGCGTGCCGACCCGTCCCGCCGGCGCACGGTCGGCCATCCACTTGAGGAAGTCGGCGTACTGCTCCTCGGTCATGCCGCTGCGGACCCCGATACCCGTATCGGCGACGCCGGGCGCGATCCCCACGACCCGGATCCCGCGCGGAGCCATCTCGACGGCCCAGGTGCGGGTCAGAAAGTCCAGCGCCACCTTACTCGCGCCGTACGCCCCGTTGGCGGGCCACGTCCGCTGGCCGAGCGCGCCCGCCGTGCTGATGTTGACCACCACGCCCCGGCTGGCCGCGAGGGGTTCGAGAGCACACCGCGTCAGGTGGATCGGTGCCATGACATTCGTCGCGAACTGCGACTGGATCTCCTCCTCCGTGGTGTCGGCGAGGAGCTTCGCGACCGACGTGGCGGCGTTATTGACCAGGACGTCGATCCGCCCGTACGCCTGCTGAGCCGCGTCGACGACGGCCTGCGGTGCGCCGGGAGCGGTGATGTCGGCGACAGACGTCCGGATGCCCGGGTAACCCTCGGCGGTGTCCCTCAGGCTCGCCGCAGTACGGCCGACGATCAGGACGTCGTCGCCCTGCTCGGCGAACCCGCGGGCCACGGCGCGGCCGATGCCGGTGCCGCCGCCGGTGATGACGATGCTGCGCCTCGGCGCGGACCTGTTCCCATTACCCATGGCCGGATTCTGCGCTCCGCACCTCGAGCGGGTCTGTCTGGAGACCGGACCGTCGGGTACGTGTGGGCGAGCGCCGTTCGAGCCGGGTTCGAACCGGTGACGATCGGCTGCTGCCAGGGTCGGGCAACCGCCCCGACCATCGGTAGGAGCACCGCATGAGCAGTCAGACCGACGCCGTACGGCGCGTGATCAACGCGTTCAACACCGGCAAGACCGACGACGTCGACGAGTACATCCACGACGAGTACCTCAACCCGGCGACGCTCGAACACGGCATCTCGCAGGGTCCGAAGGCCTTCGCGATGGTCGTCGCCTGGGTACGCCGGACGTTCTCCGAGGAGGCGCACCTCGAAGAGATCAACGTTACCGAGAACGGCGAATGGGTCCGCGCCCACCTTGTGCTGTACGGCCGTCACGTCGGCAACCTCGTCGGGATCCCGCCGACCGGCCGGCGCTTCGCCGGCGAGCAGATCCACCTCTTCCGGATCGTCGACGGCAAGATCCGCGACCACCGCGACTGGCCCGACTTCCAGGGCACCCTGCGCCAGCTCGGTGACCCGTGGCCGGAGAACGGCGGGTGGCGGCCGTGACGACGCTCAAGGCCTCGGACTACAAGACCGAGGTGGCCGCTGCTTTCGACCGGGTCGCCGGGACCTACGACCGGCTCGGGGTCGAGTTCTTCGGACCGATGGGGCGACGGCTGGTCGAGCGTGTCGCGCCCGCACCCGGCCACCGGGTCCTCGACGTCGGCTGCGGCTCCGGCGCCTGCCTGTTCCCGGCTGCGGCCCGGGTCGGTCCGGCCGGCCGCGTCGTCGGCATCGACATCGCGCCGGGCATGGTCGAAACAGCCCGTGCCGAAGCCGCCCGGCGCGGCGTCGGCAACGTCGAGGCACGCGTCATGGACGGCGAACGGGTCGACTTCCCGGCGGCCTCGTTCGACGTCGTGATCGGCAGTTACAGCCTCATCTTCCTGCCCGACGTGCGCAGCGCGTTGCGCCGCTACGCGCAGGTGTTGGTGCCGGGCGGCCGGATTGGCTTCACCAGCCCCCAGTTCCGCACCGGCACCTTTCCCTTCCTCCCGCCGGTCTTCACCGAGCTGATTCCGAACGATCTGTTGCGCAGCCTGCCCGAGCAATGGCGGCCGGAGGCGCTGCAGCGGCGCTTCAACAGCTGGCTGGAGGGCCCGGCCGACCTGCGCGCGACAATGGAGGCGGCGGGATTCGTCGATGTCGACGTGCATGACGAGGCGGTACCGCTCGTCGCGGCCACCGGAGAGGTTTGGGTCGACTGGTCACACACGCACGGCATGCGGCTGATGTGGGACCACCTGACCGCCGACGACGCCGCCGCGCTGCGGGCCCGGCTCATCAAGGCCCTCGATGAGATGCGCGACGGCGCGGGACCGCTCGTCATCGACACCCCGGTCCGGTTCGTCACCGCGCAGACGCCTGCGGTGCGATAACGGGTCGCTGTGTTCGTCGGTCAGGTGACCGACGAACACAGCGACCCGGTCTTCTCTCGGAGTCCGGTCAGAAGTCCGCGACGTGGTCGGCGGCCCATTCGGCGAGCGTGCGGGTCGGGCGGCCGATCACCCGTTCGGCATCGGGAGAGACCTGCGGTGGATGTTCGACCCACCGCTCCTCGAAGGCGAGGAGGTAGTCGGCGATCTGCTCCGGGAAGCCGAGGCCGATCAGGTCCGCGCGTGCCTCCGCCGGGCTCACCTCGATGAACGTGAGCGGACGGCCGATGCCGGTCGCGATCGCGGCCACCTGCTCACCCGGCGTCAGCTGCTGCGGACCGGTCACGCGGTACGCGGCGCCCACGTGGTCGTTGCTCGTGAGCGCCGCCGCCGCGACGGCCGCGATGTCGGCCTCGTGCACCGGTACGCCGCGCGCCGCCGGGTAGGCCGCACGCACCACGCCCTTCTCGCGGATCGAGCGACCCCAGGTGTCCAGCTTGTTGAGCGCGAACTCGCCGGGCCGCACGTGGGTCCACTCGAGGCCGGACTTCTCAATCGCGCGCTCCACCGGCAGGTGGTAGACGGTGTCGGTGCCGTCGGTGACCGCGTCCGAGGAGAGCACGACGGCGCGACGGATCCCGGCGGCGCGGGCGCGCTCGGCCACCGCCCCGGCGGTTTCCGCGACCGGGAAGAGGAACATCCGGTCGACGCCGTCGAAGGCGGGACCGAGGGTGTCCGGTGCCGCGAGGTCGCCCCGGACGATCTCGACGCCCGGGGGTAACCCGGCGACGGCTGGTTCCTGGCGGGTCAGCGCGCGTACCTCGACGCGTAGGGCGAGGAGATGCGCGATGAGGTGCCGGCCCACGTTGCCGGTCGCACCGGTGATCAGAATCCTCATCGTCTACTCCCAGGCCCGAACGGATAGCCCGTGGTGGAACACGTCGAGCGGGTCGTATGTCCGCTTGACCCGCTGCAGCCGTGGATAGTTGTCGCGGTAGTAGAACGCATGCCAGGGCACCCCTGACCGGTTCCACGCGGGATCGGCGATGTCGACGTCCGGGTAGTTGATGTAGGTACCGCTGTAGGCCTCACCCGGCACCGGTACGCCGCCGGTGGAGGCGTACACATCGCGGTAGCACTCGCGGGCCCAGGTGAGGAGCTTGGTCTCCTGCTCGGGCGTGAACCACACCGACTGGATCACCGAGGCGAAGCGCGCGTCGCGGTGCGCCATCGCCGTGGACGCTGCATCGACGGTGTTCACCTTCCCGCCGAAGTACCCGATGAAGGCATTGCTGCCGTAGAACTCGTAGCTGCCCTCGGACAGATAGCGGTACAGGGTGGACAGTTGTTCGCCGGTCCAGCCCGTACGCAGGAACGCGTCCTTGGCCTTGAACGAGTAGTCGCCGGCAGGCGGCATCGACAGGGTGGCCTTCAGCCACGGAGTCACCGACCGTTCCTCGGTGTTGGTGATGCCGAGTCCGTCGGACAGCGCGGCCAGGTATCCGGTGAGCAGCGCGTCGGCATCCGGGCGGGTGCCGTCGACGTTCACCCCGAGCTGGATCTGACCGTTGATCTTATGGTAGAGGAAGATTCCCGCGTCGATTCCGGTGTCGGTCGTCCCGTCGCCGCCGTGCTCCTCGTGCCACCGGCAGAAGTTGTGGACGAGGCGGAGGAAGATCTGCTCGTTGATGTCGCTCCAGTTCCAGTTGACCGCGGCGTGCAGCAGCGTGGCGGGCGGCCGGGGCAGCAGGGCGGCTGCGCTGGCGCCCGTCGCGCCGGGGGAGCGCAGCAGGTAGCGGGTGACGACGCCGAAGTTCCCGCCGCCGCCGCCGGTGTGCGCCCACCAGAGGTCGCGGTTCGGGTCGTTCGGCGCCCGGGTCGCGACGACCGTGCGCACCCGTCCTGACGCATCGACGACGACGACCTCGACGCCGTAGAGATGGTCGGCCGCGAGCCCGTGCCGTAGCGCCAGCGTGCCGTAGCCACCACCGGCGAGGTGCCCGCCGATTCCGACACTGGGGCAGACGCCGGCCGGCAGAGTGACACCCCACGCGAGGTACAGCGTCCGGTACAGCTGGCCCAGCGTTGCTCCCGACTGCACGGAGATGGCCCGGTGCACCGGGTCGTAGGAGATGCCGCGCATCTCGGAGACGTCGATGACCAGGCGAACCTCGGGGCTGTCGACGAAGTCCTCGAAGCAGTGCCCGCCGCTGCGCACCGCGAGCCGGGCTCCGGTGCGCCGGGCGTCCCGGACCGCCTCGACGACCTGGGCGGGGGTATTCACCAGCCGTACCGAGTCGGGTGTGCCGGTGAAGCGGCGGTTCGCGCCCCGGATCGTGAGCTCCTGGTAGCGCGGGTCGTCGCGCCCGACGCTCACCGCGCCGAACTCGGGTGCGCAGCCGGCGGCCGCGGCGCCGCCGGGCGCGCCGATACCGCCGACGAGTGCGGAGCCGCCCGCGACGATCGATCCGCCGAGCAACCGGCGGCGGGTCAACGGGGTCATCGCTGCTCTCCGGCGACTTCCCGGTACAGGTTCGGTTCGCTGCTGCTCAGGGCTCGCAGGGCGCGGGCGTGCGGGGTGAATCCGGGTTGTGCCAGCGCGTTGTGGAATCGTTCGGCGTCGCGCCACACCGCGATGTTGACGTAGCTCTGCTCGTCGGTGGTGTGTCGCAGCAACGTGTTGCCGAGGTAGCCGTCCTGCGCGGCCATGAACGCGGTGGTCGCGGCGAACGTCCGTTCGAACTCCTCCGCGGACGCGTGCACCGTGAAGCGGTTGATGAATGTGACCGGTGCTACCGGTCCGGTCGGTTCGTTACCTGCCACCTGATCGCCCTTCGCTACGGTGCGGCGTCGGGCCTACCGGGCCCGGCGCCGGTCAGGCTGGCAGGGACGCCTCGCGCGGGGATCGACGATCGCTGGTCGGCCGGCGCGTCACCGGCTCAGGTTGCGCCACCGACGCACGGCCAGCGGGAGGAAGACCGCGGTGATCACCAGCGGCCAGACGATGGCCAGAAGGGTGGCGTGGTCCGCGGCCCAGGAACCACCGGTGCGCCCGGGATTGCCGAACAGTTCGGCGCTGGCACCGATGGTCGCCGAGAGTGGGTTCCATTCGGACATGACCCGTAGCCACGTCGGCATCTGCTCCGGCGACACGAACGTGTTGGCCAGCAGCGAGACCGGAAACAGCACCACGAACGACGACCCGGCGGCCTCCGGGGAGAGCCGGAGTCCGATGTAGATGCCCACCCAGATCAGCGAGTATCGCAGCAACAGCAGTAGCAGCACCGCCAGAACGGCGCTCTCCCAGCCGTTGTGCCAGCGCCAGCCGATGGCCAGGCCGCACAGGATCAGGCTGACCAGTTCGAGGAAGGAGTGGAACATTCCGGTGAAGCAGTGCCCGAGCACGACCGACGAACGCGAGATCGGCATCGAGCGGAGGCGGTCGGTCACCCCCTTGGAGCTGTCGTTGGCGACCGTCATCAGGGTGGTGACGATGCCGAAGAGCATGGTCTGGCCGAACAGGCCCGGCATGAGGTATTCGCGGTAGTTGTCGACCCCGTCGACGGCCATCGCGCCGCCGAACACGAAGCCGAACAGCACGACCATCTCAACCGGCCAGAACAGGCTGTATGCCATCTGAATCGGCACGCGAACCCAGCTGATCAGGTTGCGATGCCACATGACGAAGCTCTCGGTCAACGTCCAGCGCAGGTGTCCGGTGAGGCGGTCCGGCGACGATACGACCGTCGGGTTCATCCGACCGGCTCCTTGGTCTGATCGATGGGTATGCCCTCCTGCGCCGGGTCTGCGGTCAGCCGCAGGAACACCTCGTCGAGGGTCGGCCTGCGCAGCGCGATGTCAGCGACGTCGATGCCGGCCTCAGCGAGCCGGCGCGTCACCTCGACGAGCGTGCCGACCCGGTCTTTGACCGGAGCATTGATGCGGCGGGTGTCTGGCTCGCTGTGCGCACTCTGCGTCGTGACGCGTTCCACCAGGGCGGTAGCCGCGGCCAGCTCAGCGGCGTCGCGCACGACGATGTCGAGCTGGTCGCCGCCGAGGGTCGACTTGAGCTGCTCCGGGGTGTCGTCGGCGATCACGCGGCCGTGGGCCATCACGGCGATCTGATCGGCGAGCTGGTCGGCCTCGTCGAGGTACTGCGTCGTCAGCAGAACGGTGGTACCGCCGTGGGTCAACATGCGCACGGCGTTCCAGACCTCGTTGCGGCTCCGAGGGTCGAGGCCGGTGGTCGGCTCGTCGAGAAAGAGCAACCGTGGGGCGAGGATGAACGCGATGGCAAGATCGAGCCGGCGGCGCATGCCGCCGGAGTAGTGCCGAACCTGCTTGTCGGCTGCGTCGGTGAGCCTGAACTGTTCCAGCAGCTCGTCGGCGCGGATCCGCGCCGCCCGGGCCGGAAGATGGTACAGGCGGCCCCACATGCGCAGGTTCTCGCGGCCTGTCAGCATCTCGTCGACGGTCGGCTGCTGCCCGGTGAGTCCGATCTGGAAGCGCACCCGGGCGGGCTCGCGTACCACGTCGAACCCGGCGACGGTCGCGCTGCCGCTGTCGGGCAGAAGCAGGGTTGTCAGGATGCGCACCGCGGTGGTCTTGCCCGCGCCGTTCGGGCCGAGAAGGCCACACACCGTGCCCTCCATGACCGTGAGGTCGAAGCCGTCCAACGCCTTCGTCTTGCCTAGCTTCTTGCACAGGTCACGGGCGATGAGCGCAGGTCTGGTCGGCATGCTGCGCCTCCTCTCGGCGCCCTGAATCTAGCACACGAAACTCCAGTAATGGAACACTGATGTTCCATTGAGATTCGATCTCTTGGCAGAATGGGCTTCGCTGGTACTCTTTCGTAAGGCATCGACGTACTCTTTTCACTCACAGGGGCATGTTTCCGGCGGGGGCTGGCGGGTGCTCACCGACTCGCTGAGGTGTTGATGAAGATCGATTCACGATCGGAGCCCGACTCGACGTCACCGGCGATGGGGTCGCCTGTTGGTCACGTCCGCCCGACGACATTGATGATCGTGGATGGCCACGAACTCATCCGGCATGGAGTGCGCCAGATCCTCGAGACCGAGCAGGATCTGTCGGTCGTCGCCGAGGCCGGTGACAGCGTCACCGCAGTGACCGTCTCGACGGCAGTCCGGCCCGATGTCGTCGTGCTGGACATCGAGATCCCGGGTGGCGACCCCGTCGGCACGGTGCGCCGGATCAGGGAGGGGTCACCCGACACGGCCGTCATCATCCTGAGCATGCTCGATGGCCCGGAGCTGGTGCGCGATCTGCTCGAGGTCGGCGTGCGGGGCTATCTGCACAAGAGCGTGGCGCGGCACGACCTGGTGAGCGCGGTCCGAGCCGTCTCGCGCGATCGGGCCCGGGTCGTGCTCGGAGTCTCACGCAGCAGCCTCGACCATGTCTACGGCCGGCGCGACGAAGTGCTGTCGCCGCGCGAACTCGAAGTGCTCGCTGCTACCGCCGAGGGCCTCAGCAACGCACAGATCGCGACCCGTCTGTCTCTCGCGGAGACAACCGTGAAGCGGCACCTGCGCAACATCTTCGCCAAGCTCAGCGCGGTCTCGCGAATCGATGCCGTCAACAAGGCGGTGGCCGCCTCGATCATTCAACCTCCGGGCGCCCGCAATTCCTCCCGGCCGGGCCTCGTCGCAGGGGCGGTGCGGCCCTTTCGTAGTCGCACCAAGAATTGACAGGGGCCTTAAGGCCGGTCAATCTCTCGGCTGTCCAGCATTCCCAAGATGGCTGCAAGATATGTTTACATGCATGCAACAAATTGGGCGCCCAACTCGTCGCCAACGCCACCTCTGAAATGCCCATATCGACGCTCTACTACTTTCGATACCACTCTCTGCTTCCTTTGTGCACTGCGGTGCCGAGTCTTTGGCCTGCGGTGTAAAGGTCGTTTACGCTCGACCTCGTCTACACCGAACGTCGAGTTTGGGGGACTCAATGGACTTTCGAGTGCTCGGGCCTCTAGAAATGTACGCCAACGGACGGGAGGTCGTTCCTACCGCACCCAAGCCGCGCCAGGTCATTTCGCTTCTCCTGCTGCGTCGAAACGCCCTCGTGCAGACCGGCGAGCTCATCGACGAGCTGTGGGAGCAGGACCCTCCGGCAAGCGCGATGACGACCCTGCAGACCTACGTGTACAAGCTGCGCCGGGCCCTGGTCGGGTGCGGGTCGGAGCCGATCCTGTCCACCAAGCCGGGTGGCTACCTGCTCAACGTCCCGGACGAGGCGGTCGACCTGTACCGGTTCGAGACCGACGCCGCCGAGGGACGCGCGCTACTGGAGGCCGATGACGCCGAGCGGGCCGCGACGACGCTGCGCCGTGCCCTCGCCCTGTGGCGCGGGGCCGCGTTGGTCGACGTGGTGCCCGGCGCGTTGCTCACCTCGTACGTGACCCGCCTCGAAGAACTCCGGGCCCGCATCCTCGATTTGCGCATTCAGGCCGATCTCACCCTCGGCCGGCACAACGAGCTGGTCAGTGAACTGAAAGCCCTCGTCCTCACCCGCCCGCTCGACGAGCAGCTGCACGCTTCGCTCATGCTGGCACTGCACCGCTCCGGCCGCCGTCAGGAGGCCCTCGAAGTCTTCCGGACCCTGCGCGGCAGAATGATCGAGGACCTTGGGCTCGAACCGGGCCACGCCCTCGGCGCGCTGCACCATTCGCTGCTGTCCGACGCCCCGATGGTTCCGAGCCAGCCCGGGCCGCCGGCACGTGAGCGGATCGTCGCCGGCGGGCAGACGCCCGCCGAGCCGGCTCCGGGTCGCCGGACGGTGTCCGAACAGCCCCGGCCCGTGCCCACCGCCCCGGCGAGTCAGCTGCCGCGGCCCGCCCAGCTGCCGACCGACATCGCCGACTTCACCGGACGGGCCGGCGTACTCGCCGAACTCGGCGCACACCTCGCGATGGACGCGGACGTCGGGTCGCGGACCGCGACCCGCATCGGGTTCATCACCGGCATGCCCGGTGTCGGCAAGACCGCCCTCGCGACGCACCTGGCGCACCGGCTGCGGCGCTCGTACCCCGGGGGCCAGCTGTACGCCGACCTCAACGGATCCTCAGGCCGGGCCCTGGACCCGGCCGAGGTGTTGCACGGCTTTCTGCGGACGCTGGGTCTGGCGGAGGAGCACATCCCCGACGACCTCACCGAGCGGTGCAAGACGTACCGGTCGGCGACGGCGGGACGACGACTCCTGGTGCTCCTCGACGACGCCGCCTCCGTCGACCAGGTGCGGCTACTGCTGCCGAGCGACCCGCGGTGCGCGGTCGTCGTCACCGGACGTCGCCGCCTGTACGGGCTGGGCGGCCTCTGGAACATCGATCTCGACGTGTTCGACCACGCCGAGAGTCTGGAGCTGCTCGCCCGCATCATCGGCCGGGACCGTGTCGACCGCGAACAGCGGGCCGCCCGCACCCTCGTCGACATGGTGGGCCGGCTGCCGCTCGCGTTGCGGTGCATCGGCGCGCGGCTCGCCGCGGTACCGGCCCGCTCGCTCAGCGGCATGGCCGAGCATCTGCAGAGATCGCGCGAGGTACTCGACGAGCTGTGCCTCGGCGAGCTGGATGTGCGATCGGCATACGACGCGAGCTACGACCTGCTCAACCGGGTGGAGCAGAGCACCTTCCGGCTGCTGAGCATGCTGCCGCACGGGGAGTTCACCGCTGAGGCCGTAGCCGACCTGCTCGGCTGGGAGGTCCCGCCGGCGGAGCGGCTCCTGGAGCGGTTCGCCGACAACCACCTGCTGAAGGTGAGTGTCGTACCCGGCGCCCGAGACCAGCTGCACTACTCGTTCCCGAGGGTGGCGCACCTGTACGCCCGGGAACGGCTCGACTCGGTGCTGTCGACGATGCGTAAGTTGCCGCCGAACCCGATCGAGCGGGTGTCGAGCAGCCGATGAGGCGTGCCCGCCAGGGTCGCCTTGGTTCGCACGTACGCCCGCGCTGAGAGGTGCCCGTTGTCTGGATCCGGTTCTGTGCTTCGGATGGGCGTGCTCGGGTGCGCCGACATCGCCATCCGGCGGTTGATGCCCACGATCGCAGGGCTCGATGGTGTCGAGGTCGTCGCGGTGGCCAGCCGGAGCCGGTCCAAGGCCGAACAGGTCGCCGGCCAGTTCGGCTGCGCGGCGGTGACCGGCTACCGCGATCTGCTCAAGCGCGACGACGTCGAGGCGGTGTACATCCCGCTGCCGCCGCGGCTGCACTACGAGTGGGTGGCGGAGGCGCTGCAGGCCGGCAAACACGTGCTCGCCGAGAAGCCGTTGTGCACCACGCACGTGGAGACGGTCGAACTGATGGCCGTCGCCCGCGAACGCGGACGCGTCCTCGCCGAGAACTTCATGTTCCTGCACCACTCGCAGCACGACGCAGTCCGGGCCATGGTCGCCGCCAACGCCATCGGCCGGCTGCAGGTGTTCTCCAGCTCGTTCGGTGTGCCGCCACTCGATCCGGCCGGGTTCCGCTACCAGCCGGCCCTCGGCGGCGGCGCACTGCTCGACGTGGGGGTGTACCCGCTGCGGGCGGCGCAGCTGTTCCTGCCGGAACTCGAGGTGCTCGCCGCCACCCTGCGGTACGACGAGACCACCGGCGTCGACGTGGCCGGATCCGCCCTGCTGGCCGCGCCGGACGGCGTGGCGGTACAGCTGGCGTTCGGCTTCGACCACTCCTACCGGTGCGAGTACGCGCTGTGGGGCAGCACCGGCCGGATCGCCGTCGACCGGGCGTTCACGCCGCCGGACCAGCTGAAACCGCCGGTCCGGGTCGAACGCCAGGATCAGGCCACCGAGTTGGCGATGCCGGCCGACCCGCAGGTACGCAACGCGGTGCGGGCGTTCGTCCAGGCGGTTCGCTCCGGTGTCGACGGGCCGATCGAGGAGCGGGCCACCCTGCGGCAGGCCCAACTGGTCGAGGCGGTCCGCGACGTGGCACGCGTGACCGGTTCCCCGGCGAGAATGCTGCGTGCGGCCGGATGACGGTGCCGCACGCCCTCACTGTCGGATACCGACGAACAGGCCGCGCCCGGTCGGCGGGCCGGGGAGGAACTCGATCGAGCATCCGGCATCGCGGAAAGCTGATTCGTACTCCTCACGCGTGAACAGCGTCAGGCGGTCGATCTCCACGAACTCGCGGATACCCGACTCGTCGGCGACCAGGAACCGGACCTCCATCCGGGTGGCCCGGCCGTCGAGTGTCGAGTGGGAGATCCGGGCGATCGTGAGGTCCTCACCACGGGCCAGGTCACCCGCCACGTAGCCCTCGATGAACTGTTCAGGGAACCACCAGGGCTCGACGACCAGGACCCCTCCGGGCGCCAGGTGCCGCGCCATGCAACCGATGGCGGCGCGCATCTCCTCGACCGTGTCCACGTACGCGATCGAGCAGAACATGCACGTGATCGCGTCGAAGGTGGTGTGCAGGTCGAAGTCGCGCATGTCGCCGGCCCGGATGTGGACGCCGGGCAGCCGCAGCCTGGCCCGCTCCCGCATCGGTTCGGCCAGTTCGAGGCCCTCGACGTGCGCGAATCGGCGGGACAGCGCTTCGAGATGGGCCCCGGTTCCGCAGGCGACGTCGAGCAGCGTGCGCGCCGCCGGGCGGTGCCGGCGCACGACCTCGTCGACGAGGACGGCTTCGGCGCCCCAGTCCTTGCCCCGGCTCTGATAGATCTGCTCGTACACGTCGGCCAGATCGGCGCTGTACATCGGCGCTCCTGCGAAAAGGGGAGGGTGTCGGCCAAGAACCCTGGCAGAGCCCGCTCGCGGCGTGCTGAACGGCTCACCAAGGTGTATCGAGCCGCGTTGCAGCGGTTCCCGAGCGCGTGCTGCGAACGTCGTGCCGACCTAGCCTGGCGCAGCGAACGGATGAGGGGCCGGCGCATCGATGAGCGACAACGTATGGGACTACCTCGGCGAGTACGAGACCGAGCGGGACGACATCCTCGACGCGGTCGACACCGTGTTCCGGTCCGGTCAACTGGTGCTGGGCCAGAGCGTAAAGGCGTTCGAGGCGGAGTATGCGGCCTGGCACGGGATGGCCCACTGCGTCGGCGTCGACAACGGCACGAACGCGATCAAGCTCGCGCTGCAGGCGGCCGGGGTCCGCCCGGGCGACGAGGTGATCACGGTGTCGAACACTGCAGCGCCGACGATCGTCGCGATCGACTCGGTCGGCGCGGTGCCGGTCTTCGTCGACGTCGACAGTGACACGTACCTGATGGACAACTCAGCGGTGAGCAGCGTGGTCGGCCCGCGGACCACCTGCATCCTGCCGGTGCACCTGTACGGACAGTGCGTGGACCTGACCGAACTGCGCGCGCTCGCCGACGCCCACGATCTGATCCTGCTGGAGGACTGCGCGCAGGCGCACGGCGCGCGCCACCGCGGCCGGCTGGCCGGAACGACCGGTGACGCCAGCGCGTTCTCGTTCTACCCCACCAAGGTGCTCGGCACATACGGCGACGGGGGAGCGGTCGTCACCGGCGACGACGAGACGGCCCGGCGGCTGCGCAGGCTGCGGTACTACGGCATGGAGGAGCGCTACTACGTCGTCGAAACGCCCGGTCACAACAGCCGCCTCGACGAGGTCCACGCGGAGATCCTGCGCCGCAAGCTGCGCCGGCTGGACAGCTACATCGCGGGCCGGCGGGCGGTGGCCGACCGGTATGCCGCCGCGCTGGCCGGGACGGACCTCGCGCTGCCGGTGGTCGCACCCCACAACGAGCACGTCTACTACGTCTACGTGGTGCGCCATCCCCGGCGGGACGAGATCATCGCCGCTCTGCGCGAGTACGACATCAACCTCAACATCAGCTATCCCTGGCCGGTGCACACGATGACCGGCTTCGCGCATCTGGGCTATGCCGAGGGCGCCCTGCCGATCACGGAGAAGCTGGCGGGGGAGATCTTCTCGCTGCCGATGTATCCCGCGCTGGAGCCGGCGAAGCAGGACCGGATCATCGATGCGCTCCAAAAGGTTCTGGCCAAGCTGTGACCGGGCCGGCGCGCGAGCCTGCTCGCGCGCCAGTAGAGCGCGGATCCAGCCATCGTCGACGGTTACCCGTGACGGGTGCGCGACCGTCGAGACTTCGCACTTGGTAACGACGACGGAGGACTGCCGCATGCCTGTCCTGCCCCCTGCCACGACGTTACGGGTCGATCGTGAGCCGATCCACCTGCGCCTAGCCCGCTCGGCTCTCGTCCGCGACGGCGCCGGCGTTGCGGACGTCCGGGGCTGGTTTGACGAATTCGCCCGGCGCGCGTACACCGACGTACGCCGGATTCCGTTGTCGGCGCTGAAGAGCTGGCACACCGACCCGGCGACCGGCGACATCCGCCACGACCTGAGCAAGTTCTTCGTGGTGCAGGGCATCGACGTGGCGGTTCCCGGCGGGCCGGTCGCCCACTGGCGCCAGCCGATCATCCACCAGCCGGAGATCGGAATTCTCGGCATCATCGCCAAGGAGTTCGACGGGGTACTGCATTTCCTGATGCAGGCGAAGGTGGAACCGGGCAACGGCAACGGCCTGCAGTTGTCGCCGACCGTACAGGCGACCCGAAGCAACTACACGCGGGTACACAACGGCCGTGCCGTGCCGTACCTGGACTACTTCCGCCACCCCGGTATGCACCGGGTGATCGGCGATGTACGCCAGTCCGAGCAGGGGTCCTGGTTCTACCGCAAGCGCAACCGGAACATGGTCGTCGAGGTGACCGGGGACGTCGAGGTGCTGGACGGGTTCCGCTGGCTCACGCTCGGCCAGATCCATGCCTTGCTCAGCGCAGACGATCTGGTGAACATGGACGCACGCACCGTGTTGTCATGCCTGCCGTTCGCTGGCGCCGGTGTGCACAGGGTGCTGCCCGGCGGCGGCGCGATCCGCGAGTCGCTGATCCGTGCCTGCGACGAGACCGCCGGTAGTCTGCACACCACGGGCGAGGTCCTCAGTTGGATCACCGAGATGCGCTGCGGGCTCGACGTCGAGACCCGGCGGATCCCGCTGAACGAGGTGACCGGCTGGCATCGGACCGAGGACGCGATCGTCCACGAGAGCGGCCGGTTCTTCTCGGTCATCGGAGTCGGCGTCTCGGCGGGCGGGCGTGAGGTCGCCCACTGGACGCAGCCGATGATCGAGCCGGTCGGCACCGGGCTGATCGGGCTCCTGGTGCAGGACATCGGCGGCGTGCTGCACGTCCTCGTGCAGGCCAGAGTCGAGCCCGGCTATCTCGACGTCGTCGAACTCGGTCCCACCGTGCAGTGCATCCCCGGCAACCACGAGATGCTGCCACCCGGCGACCGGCCGCGGTTCCTCCCAGACTTTCTCGACGCGCCTGCCGACCAGATCCACTTCGACACCGTGCTGTCCGAGGAGGGCGGTCGATTCTTCCACGCGCTCAACCGGTACATGATCGTCGAGACCAGTCGCGGCGCCGAGCTCGAGCATCGGGCGTTCCGCTGGATCGCCGTGCACCAGCTTGTGGCGCTGCTGCGACACAGCCACTACCTGAGCGTCCAGGCGCGCAGCATGCTCGCCTGCCTGCACAGCCTGATCACCTGAGCACCCGCCGGCCGCCCGGCGGTCAGGCGGGGCGGTCGTCGGCGTCGTTGAGCGGCAGCCGCAGCCGTGTCCTCGTGCCGCCACCCGGTCCGCTCGACACGTGCAGCTTCGATGATCGCGGTCAGGGAGCCGGAGAGCTGTCACGGACGAGGAAGCAGAGAGTCAGACGCCGATCAGGTCTACGAGATCCGCGGGCGTCGGCCGCTGCTCCATCTCTCCGCGCAGCCGCACGGCCGACCGCCTGTACGACCCGTCGGCGAGCAGTTCGTCGATGGCACGGCGGATCGCGGCGGCGTCGACGAGGTGACCCGGTAGCTGAACCGCAGCGCCGGCGGCGGCCACCCGGGTCGCCGACGCGGCCTGTTCGGAGGCGAACGTCAGCAGCACCTGTGGCACGCCCGCCCAGAGCGAGGTCAGGGTGCTGCCGCCGCCTCCGTGGTGGACAACCGCTGAGCACGTCGGCAGCAGCAGCCGTAACGGAAGCCGCTCGAGTACCCGCACCGTCGGCGGCACCGGGCCGAGCTCGGCCACGTCCTGCGCGGTCGCGGTGAGCACCACCTCGGCGTCCAGGCCTTCGAGCGCACGCACTGCCTCGGGCAGCACGAACGAGCGGGGACCCGACATCGAGCGCAACGCCGTCGACCAGGACAAACAGACCCGCGGACGGTCGATGGGTTCGAGCAGCCACGTCGGAGCCGGGGCGGTGCCGTTGTAGGGGACGTAGCGCACCGGCAGCCGCTCGGCCGCGAGCGGCGGTTCGACCGACGACGGGCACGGGTCGACGACCGTCTTGATCATGCCGGCGTCGAACGGGCCGAGACCGTAGCGGGCGAAGGAGCCGCTGATGTCATCCGGCACGATCCGCATGTGCTCTGGTTCGGCCGGACCGACCGGACCCCACAGCACCATGGCCGTCTTGACGCCGGTGACGAGGCCGGCGAGCAGGCCCTCCAGGCTCGCCGGGTCGTGCAGCACGAAGTCCGGCCGGAACGCCGTCGTGTACTCGACCGCGGCGTCGAAGCTGGCCGCGGCCCGGGCGGCGACCTCCGGGAGCTGACGCTCGCGAAACCCGGTCAGGTCGAAGTCGTCCAAGCCGTCCAGCTGCGCGCCGGTGATCGGATGCAACGGCGGCCACGGGTACGGCCATACCCCGTCGACCGCCTCCATGAAGTACTGCAGGCGGAGCCGGATCTCGTCCGACGGACTGTCCAGAATCGGCACCGGAGTCAGCCCCGCTGCGCACAGCGGCGCTACCTGCGACGGGGTGCACAAAACGCGCACCTCGTGCCCGCCGGCCTGCAGTGCCCAGCCGATCGGCACCATCACAGCGTAGTGGGTGGGCCAGGACGACACCGTGAACAGGACCTTCACCGCAGCTCCCTCGATACGGATGCGCACGGCCTGCGCGTCGCCATCCTGGCCACATCCGGTCGAAAGGTGCTCGAGCGGGCGTCGATGCGTCGCCGACCGGAGCCGGGCAGAGTCGCCATGACACGACGTTCAGCACGACAGAAAGAGGACCGTCGATGCCTGGACCACCCCACCGCAGCAACCATCCGCCTCCCCAGGTGGTACTCATCGGTGGCTCGCTGTGCGCATCGTCGCGCACCGGCCGGCTTGCCGTGTGGTGTGCTGGTAGATGCGCCGAGGAGGGAGCCGTCGTCACGTGCCTGCGCGGCGCCGACCTCGAGTTGCCGTTCTACCGGCCACACCGCGGGGACGGGCCGCAGCGGGTACCACGGATTGTGGCGGCCCTCGCCCGTGCCGACGGGGTCGTGCTCCTCTCACCCACGTATCACGGCACCGTCTCCGGCCTGCTGAAGAACGCTCTCGACTACGCCAACGACCTCGCCGACGCCCGTGAGCCGTTCCTCAGCGACCGGCCGATCGGCTGCGTTGCCATCTCCTCCGGGGAACAGGGCGCGCACTCCACCCTGGCCACCCTGCGGACCATCGCGCACGCGCTGCGCGGCTGGCCGACCCCGCTCGGCCTCGCCCTGTCCGGTGAGCGCGCCGAACTGGACACGACCGGAGCGCCCGCCGACCCCCGTACTCGGGCCGCTCTGGAGATTCTGCTGGATCAGGTACTCGTCGCCGCCCGCCGTCGGGTGCGGCCGACGGTGGCGGGAGCGCGGCGATGACGACATCGGTGCCGGCGGCCGGCATGTACGGCGAGGAACAGGCCGAGGTGTACGAGCTGGTGCACCGTGCCCGAGGCAAGGATTACGACGAGGAGGCCGCGTTCGTCGCCGAGCAGGCGCGGGCGTTGCTGCCCGGCGCTGCGACCCTGCTCGACGTCGCCTGCGGCACCGGTGCGCACCTGCGCGCGTTCGCTCGCCTCTTCGACCGGGTGGAGGGCCTGGAACTGTCCCCTGCGATGGTCGAGGCGGCCCGCACGAACACCCCGGGGGCGGTCGTGCACCACGGCGACATGCGCTCCTTCCATCTCGGCGAGCGGTACGACGTGATCACCTGCATGTTCGGCTCCGTGGGCTACCTCACCGACGTCGAGGAGCTGAACGCGGCCCTGCGGCGCTTCGCGGCGCACCTCTCGCCCGGCGGTGTGGTCGCGATCGACCCTTGGTGGTTCCCGGACACCTACCTCGACGGATACGTGTCGGCCTCCCTCGTCGAGGCCGACGGGACGACCGTCGTACGCGTCTCGCACTCCAAGCGCGACGGCGACGCTTCCCGAATGGAGGTCCACTACATCGTCGCTCGCCCCACCGGCGGCGTCCACCACTTCGTCGAGCAGCATCGCATCACGCTCTTCCCCCGCGACACGTATGAGAAGGCATTCCGGGGCGCGGGATTGAGCGTGCGCTACCTCGAGGGCAGCCAGTCGGGCCGTGGCCTCTTCGTCGGCTGTGCCGGACACCAGGAGGACTGAAGCCCTTTCCGAGCGCCGGGTGCCAGCATCGGCGGCAACCCGGCAGACCCCAGAGCATGAGGAGTTGGCATGTCGCCGCTGGAGAACAAGAATCGCTGCCTGCAGATGGTCGCCGCCTGGAACCGGGCAGACGTGTCGGGGGTGACTGAGCACTGGGCGCCCGACGTCACGCATTACAACCTGGACGGCGAGCCACACGACACCGAACTCGTCCTGACGGCGATGCGTGGCTCGCTGGTGTCCTTCTCAGACCTGCGACTCGAAGTGAGGAGCATCCTCGCGGAAGGCGACCGGGTGATGCTCCGGTTGACCGCGACCGCCACGCACAGCGGTGAGTTCGCCGGGATACCGGCGACCGGGCGGAAGGTCACCTGGCACTACCTCGAGGAGCTGCGCTTCAACGAGGAGGGCAAGGTCGTCGAGCACTGGGACATATTCGACTTCGCCCCGCTGTTCCGGGAACTCGGCCACCCGGCACCGGCGCTCTGAGCGTCACGCCGGGCAGCGCCGGCAGTGTGAAACGGCCTCGTCCGGTCGCCGCGGGCGAGGCCGTTTCGCGTACCGGCTCACCTGGTGAGCTGCACCAACCGGGGAACGAGGTCGGCGACCGGCGGCATGGTGGCGGCCTCGGAGGCCGCGTCCCGAGCCGCCTCGCGCATCGAGTCGTCCTCGAGGAGCCGCCGGCACTCTGCAGGACCCAGCTGGGCCGAACTGGTCGAGAAGCCGATGCCTCGCTTGACCAGCACGTCGCGCCCGATGTTCTGGAAGGAACCCTGCGGGATCACACACTGCGGCACCCCGGCGACGAGCGCGGTCATGATCGTGCCGCTGCCGCCGTGGTGGATGATCCCGGCGCAGGACTCCAGGAGCACACCAAGCGGGAGCCACTCGATGACGCGGACGTTCTGCGGCAACTTGCCGAGCAGCGCCTCGTCACCGCCGCCCAGAGTGAGCACGAACTCGGCCTCGACAGAACCGGCGGCCTCGATGAACGGGGCCAGCTGGGCGATCCCACCCCAGCGGGCGTCGATCGTGCCGAGCGTGACCGCGATGCGCGGCCGCGCCGGCGCTTCCACGAGCCACTCCGGCAGGACCGCACCGCCGTTGTAAGGCTGGTACCGCACCGGCCAGGCACCCGGCGTGTGCGGACCGGGCAACAATGACTCGATGCTCGGCGCCATCGGCATGAGCCGGACCCGGGTACCGGGCGAGCCGCCGACAGCGTGCCGCTCGTAGTCGGTGGCCATCGCCGCACGGATCAGCGATGGCAGCTGCTCCTCACCGTCGGCCGGCCCGAGCGGCAGTTCGGCGCAGGGTATCCCGAGCGCAGCGGCGACGAGTGGCCCGGCACCCTGCGTCGGGGTGTACACGACCAGGTCCGGCCGCCACTGCTTCGCGAACGCGAGCGCGCCGTTCACCACGGCCCCCGAGACCCGGGCGAACATGGCTGCGAGATCTGCGACGCCCGCCTCGTCGGAGTGCATCGGGTCGACGCCGTCGGTCTCGTCCGGGATGAACAACTTCGCGTAGTCGGCGCCGGGCGAGGCGTCGACGCCACACAAACCGGCCTCGGCGACGGCATGGATGTCGCCGCCACCCGCGTACCGGACGTGGTGGCCCGCGGCCTGAAGGGCGTGGGCGAGCGGCACGGTGGGCAGGATGTGGCTGAGCCCGGGGGACGGGATGAACAGGACGCGCATGGCTCTCCTAAGGGGACGGCTCGCGCCGGGCTCTGATCGCCCGGGCGCTGACGTAGTCGTTGTCCTGGTCGAAGCAGAGGACTTGGCCGCTGAGGTAGTCGATCGCGTCGACGTAGGTGTACGGCTGCATGTATCGGCCGGCGCGCACGTCGCGGTAGTGGCGGGCGAGCGGGTGCCGGGCCGAGAAGGAGGCGCCACCGACGACCGTCATGCAGCGATCAACAATGTCTGACGCGAGCTGGTTGACCATGAGCTTCGCGCACTGGAACGGGGTCATCATCCGGCGGCCGCGCTCATCGGCGTCGACCGAGAAGTCGAATGCGAGTTCGTCGGCATTGCGTAGCGCGGCGGCGGCCGACGAGCGCAGTGCGAACAATCGCGCCTCGATCTCGGCGAGCAGCGTCCGGACCGCCGCTCCTGGGTCGACCCGGCGCCGGACGGTCCAGTCGACGGCCACGTTGCGCGCCGCCGACGCGATCCCGGCGTAGATGCCGAGCATGGTGACCGAGCTGACCGTCTGCCCAGCGAGCACCGCGTCCTGGCGGGCACCGACGGCGGCCCTGGGGAGGACGTCCTCCGCTGCGATCGGGCAGTTGTCGAAGACGATGTCGACAGTGCCCGAGCCGCGCATGCCGAGGCCGTCCCAGTTGTCGAGGACCGTGAGGCCGGGCGTCTGGCGGGTCAGTACCGGCGCGGCGAGGCGGAGCGGTTCCTCGTCGACGTGCACCTCGGCGTATACCGCGAAGTGTGTGGCGGCGGGCGCGAGGCTTACCAGGGTCTTGCGACCGTTGAGCAACCAACCTCCGCCAGGCGCCGGAGTCAGCCTGGTCGTGGCACGCGGCGCGTCCTTGACCGCGCCGCAGATGATCGCCTCGCGCTCGCCGATCGAACGCATGAGCCGCTCGGCGAGGGACTGCGCCTCCGGCGCGCCGTAACGCCACTCGTAGGTGAGGGTGAGCCCACGGCTGAGCTGCATGTGCAGCGCGAGCGCGACGGACGCGTCGAACTCGGCGAGGGTACGTAGCGCGAGCGCCACGTCGTGCATGTGGCTCACCCCGAGACCGCCCAGTTCGGCGGGAACGGTGGCGGCCAACACCCCCGAGGTGCGAAAGCGATCGAACACCTCGAACGGAAATGTGCCGTCCCGGTCGTGCGCTCCGCTTACCTCCCGTACGTACGGAATGTGCACGGCCAGCAGGTCAAGGAACGCCTGCCCCTCCTTGCTTACCGGTGCCAGCAACTCCCCGGCCGCCGGTGCTCGTACAGGCGTGGTGGTCATCCATGCTCCAGTCTGTGACCGTGTGCGTCAGATGCATCCGACTCTGCTCCGGACGATTTGAGCCTCACTGGAGCGGCATCATCGCCGTCAAGGAGGATTCGAGGGACCAACGCGACGGACGTCGGCCGGCCCGCCGTAGCCCTGGATGGCGCCCCCGAAACCCATCCAGAGTGGAACAGGGAGTCTGTTGCCTGGTATCTCGCCGGGTTGGCCGCCGCCGTACGTGGGCCCGGTCAAGACGATTCAGTCGTCGAGCGTCTTCACCAGTCCAAGCGCGCGCGACTCGATCAGCCGGTAGCCGGCTTCGATCGCCATGCGCAGCGCGGCCTCGGCGTGCTCGCGAGCGACGTCGGGCTGCTCGGTGGCCAGGCACACCGCCGCCAGCCCCACCAGGGCACTCGCCTCGCACCACACGAACCGGGTCTGCCGGGCCAGGTCGAGCGCCAGGCGGTGTTCCTCGGCTGCCTCTGCCGGCCGTTCAGCGGCCAGCAGCACGCGGCCGTAAGCCTCGCGTGCCCACGCCTCGGTGCCGGCGTCGCCGATCTCCTGGGTCAACGCCACTGCTTGTCGCGCGTCGGCGCAGGCGCGTGGTGCGCGGCCGGTCATCGACCACAACAACGCACGTCCGCTGAGTGCCGTCGCCTCGCCGTACCGATAGCCCAGATCACGGTTGGCGACCAGCGCCCGGTCGTACAGCTCCTCGGCGGCTTCCTGGTCTCCACGGTCGCGGCGGATGCCCGCGAGGTCGACCAGAAGCACCGCTTCGTTGTACCGCGAGCCGCTCCGTTCCGCGCAGGCTAGTGCGTTCCGGATGTGCTGGTCCGCCTGTGACAGCGCGCCGAGCTGCCAGTGTGCGAAGCCGAGGTTGGCGAGGGACATGGCCTCGCCGCCGTCGTTGCGGTATTGCCGGTTGAGCTCCAGGGATTGTTGGGCGCAGTCGATTGCGGCTCGGGGGTTGCCGAGGCGCTGGTGCACCGCGCTGAGATTGTTCAGCAGGGCCGTGCGTCCCTCCGGCCACCGGTCATGGGCGTTGATGCGGAGGCCGTCGAGGAGGTGTTGGCGGGCTTCCTCGTACCGGCCGGCGGTGACGTGGGCGAGGGCGATGCTCAGGTGCATGCTGGCCTGGGCTGTCAGGTCGTTCGCGGCCTGGGCGGCGGCCAACCCTCCGGTGGCCGCGGACAGCCACTCGGCGCGGCGTCCACGCTGGTGGAACCAGGCGCGTAGGGCGTCGGTGAGCTGCCAGACAAAGCGTGCATGCCCGTGGTCGGCGGCGTGGTTGATCGCCGCGATGACATTGGCTGCTTCTGCGTCCAGCCACGCCGATGCCTCGTCGGCATCCGGAAACGATTGTTGCGGGACCGGCCCGGGGAGCCTGAGGAAGTGGGGGATGAGTTGACGTCCGGCGGCGTCGGCCCTGCTGCGATAGTGCTCAAGCAGACGCTGCCGGGCGTCGTGACGGGTGGTGTCGTCGTCCTCCGTGACGAGCCGGTCCACGGCGTACTGGCGGAGCAGGTCGTGAAACCGGTATCTGTCGCCTCCCTGATGCTCGATCAGGTGTGCGGACGCGAGGGCGCGGAGTGTTCTCGTCGCGATGGGGGGCGCGACCCCCTCGAGCGCGGCGGCGACGTGGGGGGTGAAGCTGCCACCGGGGACCAGCCCGATGTGACGGAACATTCGTTGCTGAGCGGTGGGCAGGGCCCGATACGACATCGCGAAGGCCTTCGTGACCGCGCCCTCGTCGGCACCGTCGACGGTCAGGCTGGTGAGAGGGCCGCCCTCGTCGAGTTCCTCGGCCAGTCCGGCGATGTGGGGATGGCCGCTCGTCTGCAGGTTCGCTGCCGCTATCCGCAGTGCCAGTGGCAGGTGCCCGCAGAGGTGGGCGAGGCGGGCCGCGGCGCCGGCCTCGACCCGGACGGCCTCGTCGCCGAGCATCGCCGCCAGCAGCCGTACGGAGTCCGTCGGGCTGAGCACGCCCAGCAGCAGAGATCGGGCGCCGGCCCGGACGACCAGCTCACCGAGCCGACGACGGCTGGTGATCAGCACGGTGCCGCTGGGCGGGATCAGCGATATCACCTGGTCAGCGTCACGAGCATTGTCCAGCACCAGCAGAATCCTGCGGCCGGTCATCGTCGAGCGGAACAGCGAGACCCGGCCGTCCTGATCGTCCGGAACGACGCGGGGGTCGACACCAAGCCCACCGAGTAGCTGTCCGAGCGCGGCGGACGGTGTGACGGGTGGGCGCTCGACGTCGAAGCCGCGCAGGTCGATGAACATCTGACCGTCGGGGAAGGCGTCACGTACCCGATGCGCCCAGCGCACCGCCAGCGCCGTCTTTCCGACTCCGGGGATTCCGCTGAGAACCCAGACCGTCGTGGCGCTGGATCCGCCCGACAGCTGGTCGAGACGGGTCATCTCGTCAGTTCTACCGATGAAACCTGGCACGTCCTGTGGCAGCTCTTCCGGACGGTGCGGGACGCTCGGCAGTGCGTCGTCGCGTTCCGCCGGCAGCACCGGCTCACCCCTGAGGATGAGCCGGTGCAGGCGGCTGAGCTCGCGTGACGGTTCCAGGCCGAGATCGTCGTGTAGCCGGGTGCGGAGATCGCGGTAGACCTCCGATGCTCGATCGGCCTGGCCCTCGAGATACAGGGCTGTCATGAGCTGACCGACGAGGCGGTGCCGATAGGGCTGTCCGGCCACCTGGTCGGACAGCTCGCGCACCACTCTCCTCGTGCGACCCAGCCGCAGCAGCGCGTCCGCCCGGTCCTCCGCAGCCGTCCAACGGGCCTCGACGAGACCCGAACAGAGCAGTTGGCGTCCGGAATCGTCGACGACGTCGAGCAGTGGCTCACCTCGCCACAGGTCCAGCGCCCGGTCCAGCAACTCCACGGTGGTGCGGTCGTCGGAAGAGCCTGCGGCCTGCTGGACGAGGGCGGAGAAGCGGTGAGCGTCGACGGTCGCCGGATCGGTGTGCAGCCGGTAGGCGCCGCGCTCGCTCAGCAGCTGCGCGGATGCACCGATCTGCCGGAAGGTGGCCCGTAGGCGCGAGACCATGGCCTGCACCGTCGCTCGTGCGCTGGGTGGGGGCGCCTGAGCCCAGATCAGGTCGATGAGCCGGTCCGCAGGCACCGGTCGATTGGCCTCCAGGACGAGCGCCGCCAGGAGCAACCGGGGCTGTCGTCCTCCGATGGCGACGCGGACACCCTCGGACCAGATCTCCACCGGCCCGAGGACCCGAAACTCCATGTGCACTTCCCTGCAGTCGCTGCGTGTGCGGGCCGGCGCGACTTCTCTGCAAGCATTTTGCAAGATCGCTGCATGCGCCGGCCCTGATTATGGTCGAGCCCGCTGACAGTGAGCGGGCGGTACGAGCGTGCGCTTCGCGGCGCGGCCAGCACGGGGTGGCCGCGAGCGACGAAGGGTGCGCAGAGTCCGGTGCGCTCATCCGGGGGGCGATGAGCGACGCATCGCCGGGGTGCGATGCCTGCTGGCCGAGCACAACGATCCACCGGCCCGACGCGCCGTCCGCCGGACGGCACCGGCACCGGCCGGTCATCCAACAGAGGGAGTGCGATGAGAGACCCCCTGGCCCTGCTCAGCGCGACAGTTGTGCTGGCAGCGGCCGTGTTGACCAGTGGCGCCGCGCAGGCGGCGCCCGATTCGGCCGCGGCGCCAGCCGCCGTGGGAGCCGTCGCGCCGCCGCACACCGAACCGCGAGTCGCCGCCCCGCCGGTCCCGCAACCGACGCCGTTCAAGGAGGCGCCGCTCAGCACCGCCACCGGCAGGACGGCCGCCCCGCCCGACTTCGGCCCTGGGGAACGCGTGCTCTCGGCGTACCACCGGGGGAAGCTCTCCCGCGACGACGCGGTGCGGTACGGCCTGGGCGCGGTGCGCTCGCCCCGGTCGGTGCCGGCGCACCTTCGACCGACCGGGGCCATCCGCGACCCGCAGCGATATCTGACATACCTGTCGATGTTGGCGGCGAGCGCCGATCCGGAGGCGGCGCGGACGATCGCGCCAGATGTCGCGGTGCCTGCCGGCGCCGCCACGGCCGCCGGCTACGACGACTGCGCCGCCGAACCGTACGACTACCTCGGGGTCACCTATCGCTGCCGGGCGTCGGCCGGCGAGTTCCTCGTCCTCTACAACATCGCCGGTGGAGGCAGGCCGGGCATCCCGGCGGACGCCAACCCGAACGGCCGGGCGAAGGCGGTGCAGCATCTGCTGAACGCGCTCTCGATCGCCGTCGACGAGTATCGCGAGATGGGCTACCCGCTGCCCGTGCGGGACGGCAAGCCCTGGGTGCTGGTCTACGGCGTCGACGAGATTCCGATCGTCGGCGGGGTCGGCCTGCCGATCGACGCGCCGTTCGTCCTGCCGTTCGGCTTGAACCAGCAGGCGACCATGCTGGTGCCCAACGGGCAGGACGACTGGGACTACCTGCCGCGGCATGAGCTGTTCCACGTCATGCAGTACCAGTACTGGGACCGGTCCGACGTCGGCCTGGACTACCTGGCCCTCTTCGTGGGTGGCAAGGAGTTCGGCTCGATGAACTGGTGGATGGAGGCCACCGCGGAGTGGGCGACCCACCAGACCTACGTCCGGGCGCCGTACGTGCCCATCCCCGGCGAGGAGAAGCTGTACGCCCGCAACGTCTACGACGTGCTCAGCAAGCCCGGGGCGGCACTCAACTCCTGGGGCGGGCTGGGCGGCGGTCCGCAGTATGGCGCGTTCCTGCTGCCGACCTACCTCACCGAGCAGGTCGACGCCTCCTTCGTGCGACGCACGTGGGAGAGCATCCGGGACCACGACCATCTGCCGATCGAGGCGATCCGGCACACCGCTGAGGGCTACGGCCTGAACTTCGCGGACATGCTCCTCAACTACCACATCGCCAACTACCGACTGGCCAAGGCGAACGCCGCGCCCGCCCCGACCGTGGACGCCTGGCGCATCTACGGCTACTCCGACTCCGACGCGAGCCTGTGGCGCAGCAACCTCACCGGCGCGAGCGGGACGAGCGACGACGCCCTCGGGGGCGCCAGACCGGCCCGTAAGAGTCACTCGACGCCCGCCGGCGCCCAGGCGGAGTACCAGGACATCCTGCGTAAGGGCGGTGCTGTCTACCACGACTTCCGCGCGGTCAGGAACTCCGGCGACGCGAGCTGCGGATACTGCTCGACACTGATGGTGGACACCACCAGGGACGCCAACCGCAGATCTGCCGTCGTCGTCTGGTCGCCGACGGGAAGCACCGGCACGCTGGCGAAGTACCCGAGCATCCACACCGTGCGCCATCCCGACGCGGGTGGACTGATCACGGTGCCGGACTTCGCGTACCCCATGGTGGCCACTCTGGTGACCACCTGGACCGAACTGGACATCCACTCCGCCGACGCGGACAGCAGCCCGAAGACGTTCACCACGAATGTGGAGAGCGTGCTGCCACTCACGGCCCGCTCGTGCGCGCTGCGCCCGCTCTCGGTGCACAGCGTCGAGACCACGGTCGAGCCGGAGGGCGCGTTCAACAGATACGCCGCCAGCACGCCGGACGGCTGGACCGGCGGCGACTCCACGTACTCGGTGAAGCTGCCCGACGGCCGGATCGTCTGGCTGTTCTCCGACACCTGGATGGGCCCGCTCAACAGCGACGGCACCCGCCCGGTGAGCGCCCCCCTGGTCAACAACACCTTCGTCGTGCAGAACGGCGGCAGCCTCACCACCTACCAGGGTGGCACCGCCGGGGCGCCTCGGGCGTTGATGCCGCCGTCCGGACCCGGAAAGTGGTACTGGGTCGGTGACGGCCACCTCTCGGGCGGACAACTTCAAGTCGTGTACCAGGAGTACGAGCGGTTCGGCTCCGGCGCCTGGGACTGGCGGTTCAACCGCAACGTCGTTGCCAACTTCGCCCTGTCCAACCTGCGGACCCCGGTCAGCGTCCGGGAGTTGCCCTCTGCCAGCGGGGTCGCCTGGGGCTCGGGGCTGCTGCCGGCCAGCCGCAGCGGCGACGGCTACACCTACGTCTACGGCGTCGACGACTCCCCGATCAACAAGCAGATGCGCATCGCCCGGGTGTACGGCAGCGACCTCGCCAACGGCACCTGGCAGTACCACACGCCGTGGGGCTGGACGCTCCGCGAGCAGAACTCCCGCAACCTGCTGACCGGCATCGCCAACGAGTACAGCGTCACCCCCTGGGGCGGACAGTTCCTCCTCCTCAGCCAGGACAGCACCGAGGCGTTCAGCGGACAGATCAACGCCTGGACGTCCTGCTCACCGTACGGCCCCTTCACCCAGAAGACCCCGGTCTACCGCATGCCGGAACCCGGCCCCTACGGCAGCTACTGGAACCCCAACGTCATCTCCTACAACGCCCACGTGCACCCCGCGCTCAGCTCCGGTGACACCTTCATCGCCTCCTACAACGTCAACAGCATGGACACCCGTGTCTCCCCGGACGCGGACCACTACCGCGATCCGGGCATCTACCGCCCCCGCTTCTTCCGGTTCGTCCTCGGATAACCACTGCGGTTCCGCCGGGCGTAGGACACGCCCGGCGGAACCATCGGGCATCACCGGTACCGGTGTGTGCCTCCAAGAGCGCGACCGCGACGTGGGGTCAGCGACTTCGACGACCTGCGGGGCCCCACGTCGCGGCGTGCCTGGGGCCGCCGATGCCGGGCGTGCCGGACCCCGGCCACCCGTACCTGCTCATCGCCGGCGACCTGGCGTGCGCCGACACCGCCGGTCTCGAACCAGGCCTGGTCACCGCCGAGGGCGGGCCGACCAGCCACACCGCGATCCTGGCCCGGACCCGCGGCATCCCGGCCGTGGTCGGCTGTGTCACGTGCGGCTGGCGGCGCCGAACAGGTAGCGCAGCTCGTCCAGCATGACGACCAGCACGCCGACGGCCAGCGCGGCGGCGCCGGCCAGGACCGCCTCGCCGGGGCGTACGGCACCGGCCGGCGCGAGCGCGCCGGCGACGGCACAGGCGACGAGGAACGCGTTGCGCCACACGTGGTGCCAGCCCAGGGGCGCGGCGGTGCGGCCGAAGCAGCGGCAGGTGCCGCCGCCGCGCCGCAGGTTCGCGACGATGGCGGCGGTGAAGGCGAGCAGCAGGGCGCCCGAGGCGAGGAATCCGGCCAGCGGGAACACCGCCAGCAGGACCACGGCGGTGAACTCGGCGGCGACCACGGCCGCGGCGAGCGGGCCGGCGGGCCGGAAGCCCATGTCGCGCACGGAGCGCGTGAACTCGCGGTAGGCGTCGCGGCCGGAGACCTTCCCGACCGCCGCCGCCAGCAGGACCGTGCCGAGCAGCACCCGGCACCCGATCTCGACGTACATCTGTCATCGCCTCCCTCTGACCACGCCGAGGACCGCCTCGGGTGGCACCGCGCCGAAATGCCGCGAGTCCTGGCTGTGGGTGTTGTCGCCCCGTACCGTCACGGCGCCGTCCGGTTCGACCCGGTGCACCCGTTTGACCATCCACGTCAGGTCGGAGGCGGGGACGACGTCGCGGGCCCGGAAGACGACGAGGTCACCGACGGCGGGCGCCCGGCCGACGCGGACGATGAGCCGGTCGCCGTCCCGCAGCGTCGGCGCCATGCTCTGCCCGCTCACCACCACGAGGCGCCAGCGGCGGCGCAGCCAGCCGGTCATGTCGCCGCCAGCTGGTAGCCGTCCGCCTGGAGGCGGAAGAGCCGGGCGTACTCGCCGTCGGCCGCCATCAGCTCGTCGTGCGTGCCCGACTCGACGACTCGCCCGGCGTCCAGCACGACGATGCGCCGCGCGTCGCGCAGGGTGCTGAGCCGGTGGGAGATCAGCAGCCCGGTGCGGCCGTGGCGGATCCGGGTCAGCGAGGCGTGCACGCGGGTCTCGGCGTCCGCGTCGAGCCCGGAGCTGGGCTCGTCCAGGATGAGCAGGTCGGCGTCGGCGCGCATCAGGGACCGGGCGAGCGCGACCCGCTGCCACTGCCCGCCGGAGAGCGTCACGCCGGGCTCGCCGTCCTGGCCGGCGAAGGTGCGGCTGAGCAGCGTGGCGTACCCGTGGGGGAGGGCGCGCAGGCGGTCGTGGATCTCGGCGTGCGCGGCAGCCTCGACGACCTGCTCGGTCGTGTGCGGCAGCCGGCCGATGCCGACGTTCTCCTCGGCGGTGAGGTCGTAGCACATGAAATCCTGGAACACCGCGCCCATCCGCCGGCGCACCGTCTCGATCCGCAGCTCGCGCAGGTCCACCCCGTCCCACGTGATCCGGCCGCGGTCCGGGTCGTAGAACCGGCAGAGCAGCTTGACCAGGGTGCTCTTGCCGGCCCCGTTGAGTCCGACGAGCCCGACGGCCTGCCCGGCGGTGATCGTGAGGTCGACGCCCCGCAGGACCCAGGGGCCGTCCTCGTCGTAGCGGAACCATACGTCCTCGAACCTGATCGCGGTGCGCAGCGGCGGCGCCGGCAGGGTTCCGTCGACCAGGTCGGTGGGGCTGTCGAGGACGGCGACGTAGTGCCGGAACAGCCGCATGGCGGCACCGGCCTCGCCGAGCTGGGCGGCGATGCCGGCCAGGCCGCTGTGCGCCGCGGTGAACGCGGCCAGCAGGAGGGTGAGGTCGCCGAGGCTGAGCCGGCCACGGACCGTGGCGTTCACCGCGAACACCGTCGCGGTGAGGGTCACCGCGGCGCCGGCCAACGCCCAGCACGCCTGCACCGCCGTGGTGTGCCGGGCGGCGGCCAGCTCGATCCCGGCGGCCGAGCGCACCGCGCCGATGAGCCGGTCGTGGAAGAAACGGCCGAGGTGGTAGAGGCGCACCTCCCGGGCGGCGCGCAGGTCGGTCAGCACGGTCTGGAACAGGAACCGGGCCCGGAACAGGCTGGCGCTCTCCTCCACGGCCCGCGCGGTCCGCCGGGACAGTCGCAGTTGGATGAGGAAGTCGGGCACCGCCACGGCGAGCAGGAGCAGACCGGCCGGCGGCCAGAGGGACGTCAGGATCACGGTGAAGCCGCCGATGGTGACGACGTTCTGGGCCACGTCGACCGCGAACATGACGACCACGTACGGCGCCTGGGTGGCGGCCTGCTGGGCCAGCGCCAGCCGGTCGCGCAGGGCCGGCTGCTCGAACGGGCCCAGCCCGACGAAGGTGTTCAGTTTCCGGTACAGCCGCACGTCGGCGGCGATCGTGATCGCGTTCTGCAGGGCCGTGGTGAAGTATCCGGACACCCGGCTGGCGATCGCCGCCAGCGCGCCCAGGACGGCGATCGCCACGGCGTACCAGGTGGCGGTCGACGGGTCGGCCGAGCGGCCCCTGCCGACCTCGTCAAACAGCAGCTTGGTGAACCACGCGACGCCGATCGGGGGCGCCGCGCCGATGACGACGAGGGCGACCGTGGCGGCGAGCGCCCTGCGGTCCGCGCAGCCCAGTCGCAGGGCGGCTCGCAGCGTGGCCACGTCTCAGGCCAGGACCGGAAGCTGGTGGCTGGAGTTGACGACGACGCCGTCGACGACCGACAGCACGGCGGGGAAGCCCTTGACCCCGAACTCCTTCTCCGCCTGGTCCTCGTTGATGGTCGCCGTGTCGAAGTCGGCCAGGCGGGGCGCCATCTCCACCGTGTCCTCCGGCATGCCGATCATGAACACGAAGGTGTCGTGGCGGTAGCGCCGGGCGTCGACGGTGAGGGTGTCCAGGATGGTCTGGCACGGTGGACAGGTGGGGGTCAGCATGACCACCGTGCGCCGACCTGCGGTCAGGTCGACGTGCGGGAAGCCGGTGACCTCCAGGCCCGGGGCGGGCAGCACCTCGGGGGCGGCCCCGCCGTCGTGGGCGGCGGCGGTCTGCGTCTCCCGGAGCCGCCGGGCGAGGGCCAGGGTCAGGGTCAGGTTGAGCACGGCGACCGCGCCGATCACGGCGATGGCGGCGTAGGCGAAACCCGGCATGGGAACTCCTCAACGAGTCAGCGGGGAGTGGGGGCCGCGCCGACGGCGCGGCCCCCGAGGATGAGCCAGGTCAGCAGACGCCGACCTTCTTGGTGTAGCAGATCGGCGACGACGTCGTGACCGAGCACACGCCGGTGCAGGACAGGGTGCTCCGCCGGTAGTAGCGGAAGTACGAACCGCCCGAGCAGTAGCCGTTGGACACCGCGCAGCACGACTGGCCGTGCTCCGGCACGCAGGCGCCGGCCACCTCGCGGCCGAGCACCTTGCTGAGCATCGCGTCGCCGACGCGGTTGATGAGCTTGGTCATGGCAGACCTCCTTGGTGGGTGACTGCCATCACTGTGCTGGGTGCCGCTGCGCGTGCCCTGCGCTCCTACTGCGCGCCGGCTGCGCTCCGCCAACGCGTCAGCGATTCGCGCAGGTCGTCGACGTACGCGGAGTCGAAGTGCTCGAAGATGTGCAGCGCCTCCTCGCCCAGCGCGACGGCCCGGTCGTGCCTGCCGAGGGTGGCCTGCGCCCGCGCGAGCAGGTGCAGCGAGTTCGCCAGCGGGAACGGCTGCCCGACGCCGCGCAGCATCGCCACCGAGCTCTCCAGTTCCACCACCGCCCGGTCCGCGTCGCCCTCCTCGAGGTGCGCCTTGCCGAGCAGCCGCCGGGAGATCGCTTCGCCCCACTCGTGACGCAGCTCGTGGAACGCCAGCACCGTACGCCGCAGCAGCCGCCGTGCCGCCTCGCCGTCGCCGGCCGCGAGGTGCGTCGCGGCCAGCGCCTGCTCGGCCGTGGTCACGCTCATCCGGTCGCCGAGCCGGCGCGCGGCGGCCACCGCCTGCCGAAGCTGCTCCACGGCTGGCGGCCACTGCTCGGCGTGCCGGTGCAGCAGCCCGATGGTCTCCCGCGCGAGCGCCTCGCCCCACAGGTCGCCGTCGTCGACGAAGACCCGCAGGGCCGCAGCGCAGGCGTCCAAGGCGAACGGGGAGGTGAGCCGGTACTGCCCGTGCTGCATGCCGAGGGCCAGCAGCACGTGCCCGCCGACGCGGCCGACCGGCCAGTGCGCGGCGCACAGCCGCACCATCACCAGCAGCGCGGCGTCCGCCTCCCGCAACCTGCCGAGGTGGCGGCAGCACAGCGAGTAGCCCTGCAGGGCGACGAGGCGGTGCGCCACCCACCGCCCGCGGCCGGCCCGCTGCGCCGCGCGCAGCAGCGGCACGGCTTCGGCGTGCCGGTTCAGCGACCGGTACGCCGTGCCCAGGTGCAGCCGCAGCGACATCCGGGTCGCCGACGGCAGCTCGGCGTGGCGGTCGAGCACGGCGCGCAGACAGTCGACCAGCTCGGGCAGGTGTTGGCTGCGCATCGTCGCGAAGTTGCCCATCGTGCAGGCCAACCGCCCCGCCAGGTCGACGGCGCCCAGCCGCAGCAGGTCCTGCACCGCCGCGACCAGGTTCTCCCGCTCCGCCTCGAACCAGTCGACGGCCTCCCAGGCGTCGAGCGCCGGCCCCGCGTCGGCCACCGGCAGGGCCCCGCAGGGCAGCGACGCGTCGGCCCGCTCGGCGTACGCGTGCAGCCGTGCGTACCACGCGACGACCTCGTCGACGGGGACCTCGGTGCGTTCCCGGGCGACGAGCCTGACCAGGTCGTGCATGCGTACCCGGCCGCTGGCGTCGTCGGTCAGCAGGTGGGCCCGGCACAGCTGCTCCAGCAGCGGCTCGGTGGTCTCGTCCCACATGCCGAAGCTGCGCAGCGACGTGCGGCTGAGCACCGCGAGCAGCCGCGCGGCGGGCTGCGGCAACCGCTCGAACCCGACGGTGAAGCTGCTGCGCACGTCGAGCCCGTCGAGGGAGAGTTCGTCGAGGCGCCGTCGCTCGTCGCGCAGCCGCTCGCGTAACCGCGCCACGGTCATCGCCTCCCGCTCGGCCAGCCGCACGCCGGCGATTCGCAACGCCAGCGGCAGGCGACCGCACAGCTCCACGACGTCGGCGGCGGCCCCGGCCTCCCGGTCGATTCGCTCGCCGCCGGCGAGCCCGGCCAGCAGGTCCAGGCCGTCGTCGATCGGCAGCACGTCGACCGGGACGACCTCGGCGCCCGCCAGCCCCGGCAGCGCTCCCGTGCTCGTGACGACAGCGCTGCCGCCGGGCGGCAGCAGCGGACGCACCTGCGCCGCGTCCGCCGCGCTGTCCAACATCACCAGCAAGGTCTGGTCGGCGAGCACGGAGCGGTACAGCGCCGCGCGCTCCTCGGCCGCCGCCGGGATGGCCTCGCCGGCCACGCCGAGGGCGCGCAGGAACGCGCCGAGCACCGTGCCGGGCCGCGCCGGATCCGGGGTGTTGCCGCGCAGGTCCGCGTAGAGGCACCCCCCGGGGAAGCGGTGCCGGCTCTCGTGGGCCGCGCGCAGCGCCAGCGTGGTCTTGCCCGTTCCCGCCAGCCCGGTCACGACGATCACCTGGGCGACCCCGGCGACCGTCGGGGTGCGCCCCAGCAACGACAGCAGCAGCCCCAGCTCCTTGTCCCGCCCGACGAAGTCACCGGTGACTCCGGGAAGCTGGTTGGGACGCACCCACCCCCGCGGGGACGTCTCCTGCTCGCTGCCGAGGATCTCCCGGTGCAGTTGCCGCAGCTCCGGCCCCGGGTCGATGCCGTGCTCCTCCGCCAGCACCCGGACCCCGGCCCGGTACACGGCGAGCGCCTCCGCCTGTCGGCCGCTGCGGTGCAGGGCCACCATCAGCTGGCCACGCAGCCGCTCCCGCAGGGGTCGGTCGCGGACCAGCGTGGTCAGCTCCGGCACGAGTTCCCGGTGCAGACCGAGCGAGAGCAGTGCCTCGGCGCGCAGCTCTGTCGCGTGCTCGCGCAGCTCACGAAGCCGATCGCGCTCGTACTCGACGAGCCGCGACCCGACGTCGACGAACGCGTCGTCGCGCCAGCGCGCCAGCGCCCGGTCGAGCAGCTCCACGGCGCGGCGGGCATCGGCGGTGGCCGCGGCGGCCGCTACCTCGGCGGCGAACTCCGCCGAGTCGACGACCGCCACGGGGTTCAGCTGGTAGCCGGGCGAGCGGGTGAGGATCAGCTCCGGCTTCGCGCCGCGGCGGACCGAGGCGACGACCGCCTGGACCCGGTTGCGCGCCCCCGTGGGCGGATCGTACGGCCAGAGCCCGTCGATCAGGCGGTCGACGGAGACGATGCGTCCGTGGTGGGCCGCCAGGCTCGCGACGAGTGCCCGCTCCAGCGGGGCGAGCGACACGGCCACACCGTCGACGCTCACCTCGATCCGACCGAGGATGCCGATCCGATACCCACGCACGGCGCAAAACTAGCGCGGTCTGCGCCCTTCGTGACCGCACGTCCGGAACGTTCCCGGCGCGGAAAGCGCTGGTCACGACGATCCGGCCCGAAGATCGTGACCAGAGCCACTGTCTGCCCGGTCGCGGGGTGGCCGGTCCGACGCGGACACCGCGACGCCGGTGGCCTGCCCGAGCCCTGGTGACCTGCGCGTGTCCGACCTCGGCGGGGCCGCCGTCGATTTGCGCGGGACCAGTGAGCTACTACTCCTTGCTAGTAGTTGCCCTATGATGGCGACCGCGTCAGGTCGGAGCGATGGGCGCCGGGTCCATGTCTTCTCGACGGAGGGTTCAGCAGTGCCTTTCTCGCGGCATGCCCAGGTGGCCTGACGGTGTCCGCCACATCGACGAGGTCTTCCCGGCGCAGGTTGCCGATGCGTGGCGTGGCACGGTGGGTGCTGCTGGTATGGCTGGCGTGGTGTCCAGCCCTGTTCGTGGTGCTCGGGTTCGCCTCGCCGGCCGCCGCGCACTTCAAGCTGGTCAAGGCCGTGCCGGCCGACGGCGCGAGGGTGAGTGGCGCTGTCGGAGAGGTCCGGCTGACGTTCAGCGCGCCCGGCACGCCCACCGGGGCCGGTTTCCGGCTTTCCCGCGACGGCGAGGCCGTTGCGGTGACCAGTCACACCCCGGACGGGGGTCGTACGTGGCTGGTGCACCCGGCCGCCCCGTTGACCGGCGGGGAGTTCGCGCTGCGGTGGAGTGTCGCCGCCCCTGATGCTCACCCGCTGACCGGCGACGTGGCGTTCACTGTGGTTCCGTCGGCTGCGGCACCCGGGGCGACGGCCACGCCCCGGCCCACCGCCGGTCCGCCCGGGCATGCCGGTCACGGTGTGCCAGGACTGCCGTCGGCGTCGCCGTCGGCCCATGCCGGCGGGCACGCGGTGGGTCATACCGCTGACGCCGAACAGGGGGCGGTGCGGTTCGTCGGCGTGGCGGGCCGGTGGCTGTCCTACGGGGCGACCCTGCTCGGTGTCGGTGGTCTGGTCTTCGCGTTGACCACGCTGGTGGGAACGCGCCGCGACATCCAGGTGGTCCAGGTCTGGGTGCGGGCGGCCGGGCTGACGGTGGCAGCCGGCGCGGTGCTCGAACTCGCGGCGCTGGCGGCGGTGTTCAGTGCCGATGGTGGTCTCGCCTCGGCGGCCGGCACACAGGCGTTGACCGCGCTCAGTCGTACACCGGTGGCCGCCGGCCTGGGTCTGCGGCTCGCCGGCGCGGCCGGGTTGCTCGTGGCCGGGTCCTTGGAGGCGGCGTTGATCCGGGGCCGGCACGCGGTCGGCCGGCACGCCGCAGCGACCGTCGCCGGTATCCCGACCGACCCTCAACCCCTGGTCGTGCCCACCGTCGGCGAAGCGCACGACGACGACGCGCACCGGGTCCGGGCGCGCGCGGTCCGGCCCGTGCTTCTGGGTGTCACCGTGGCGCTGCTGGTGGGTTCGTTCCTGCTCGACGGGCACACCGTCACCGCGCGACCGCGGATGATCGTCGTGGCGGCGGACGTCGCGCACACTCTCGCCGCAGCCGTGTGGGTCGGTGGGGTCCTGCTCCTGGCCGCGCTGCTGCTGGGGCGTGCACGTCTCGGTGCGCCGACCGGGGCCGCCGAGATGGCGGTGCGGTTCTCCGTGCCGGCCACGGCGGCGGTGACGTTGACCGGAGTCGCCGGCGTCGCGTTGACCGTGGCGATCCTGGACCGGCCGGGTCACCTGGTGAGCACCAGTTGGGGGCGGGTGCTGCTGGTCAAGGTCGCGTTGGTGGCGGTCGTCGCCGTCATCGGGCTCTACAACAGCAGGCGGGTGGTACCCCGGTTGGACGATCCCGCGCCGGGCGGCACGCGTCGCCTGCGTCGCACGGTGCTGGTCGAGGCGGTGCTGATGGTCGCTGTCCTGCTGGTCACCGCGATCCTGGTCAACGCCGGCACGTAGGCAACGCCCACCGGATGCACGGCCGCGTGTCGCGGACGGGGTTGCGGGCGTTACAGGCAGAACAGGATGCCGGCGGCCACGCCGACGACCAGGGGTGCGGCCAGGGTGGCCGAGGCGAGCGCGGCGCGGGCGAGCACGTTGCGGCGGTCCGGCCGGTACCCCTGAAGGCGTTGGAGTCGGATGGCCACCTCGGCGCCGGCCATCGACAGCGCCGACGGTGGGTGCGGCGCGCCGGCGAAGGTCAGCAGCGCGTCGCGTACGGCGCTCGGGCCGCACTCGCGGACCGCGGCGGCATCGGCGCGCAGTTCGACGAGCAGGCGTACGGCCGAGGGCGCCTGCCGGGTCAGCGGCAGCCACGGTACGGCCGCCGCGAGCCCCTCCACTGCGCCGACGAGGAGGTGGTGGCGCTCGCGCAGGTGGGCGCGTTCGTGGCTGAGCACCGCGGCGAGCTGCTCTGCCGGCAGGTCACCGGCGGCGCTGGCCAGGACCGTGAGTCCGCGGGATCCGCCGATGCTGTACGCCATCGGGGTCGGGTGTGGAATCCACAGCACCGCCTCACCGGACGCAGGCGGCCCGCCGGCGAGCGTGAGCAGGTCGGCGTGGGCGCGACGGGCGCGGTGGGCGCGGTAGGCCCGCTGGGTGCAGGTCATGGTGAAGCGGGCGAGCACGGTCAGCAGGAGCAGGGCTCCTACCGCCCCGACGACCTCGTCGACGGCGGCCGGCCGGCTGGGTTGGGCCCAGTGCCAGCAGACGCGAGCGAGGTCGTGCAGTGCCCACTGCCGGGTGCTGCCCGGGGCGAGGAGCATCACGGTGGCCAGGAGAAAGGTGGCGATCATCGCGACGAGCAGGCCGAGCCAGCCGAGCAGCATCGCGACGGGATCGGCGACATGCCGGAAGCACCACCGCAGCGCGGCGGGACCCCACCAGGCCACGGCCGCGGCGCCGGTGACGAGGGCGAGCGCGAGGCTCACGCCTCGGACTTCCGCTCGTCGAGGACCCGCCGCAGGATGTGCAGCTCGTGGTCGGAGGCGGACCGGGCGAAGTGCATGAGCACCAGGTCGGGATGGCTGCTCGTCTCGATGACCCGACGCAGGGTGCGCGCGGTGATCTCCTCGCGGGTGCCGGCGGCGCGATAGCGGTAGGCCTTGCCGTCCTTCTCGCGAACGGCCCAGCCCTTACGGTGCAGGTTGTCCAGCACGGTGAGGACGGTCGTGTACGCCAGCGCCCGCTCGGTGGTCACCGCGTCGAGGACGTCGCGCACGAGCATCGGATCAGAGGCACGCCACAGCACGTCCATGACGGCCGATTCGAGTTTGCCCAGTTCCGCCACGTGCCCTCCTTCGTGTCGCTCAGGGTACGCGAGGCGACGCGGCGGAGTCACCGCGCGGCGGTGCGGCCGGTTCCGACGCCAAGACCGGAACCGGCCGCACCACGCCGGCTACAGGCGGTCGAGGATCTTCTGCAGGGTCTGCACCTCGGTGGCCTGATCCGCGGCGATCTTGGCGGCCAGCGCCTTGGCCTCGGGGTTGCTGCCGTCGGCCTGCTCGGTCCGGGCCATGTCGATGGCGCCCTTGTGGTGGGCGATCATCATCTCGGCGAACATCTTGTCGAACGCGGGGCCCTTCGCCGCGGCGAGGTCCGTCATCTGCTGCTCGGACATCATGCCGGGCATCCCCGCGTCCATCCCCGGCATGCCGTGCCCGGGCGTGGCGCTCGTGCCGGGCATGCTGTGGTCGCTGGGCAGGTCCGTGGGCTTGCCCCAGGCCGTGAGCCACCCCTTCATGGTGGCGATCTCCGGGTCCTGCGCCGCCTTGATCTTTGCGGCCAGGTCCTTCAGTTCGCTGTCGCTCGCGCGCGTCGGGGCCAGGTCGGCCATGGCGACGGCCTGCTGGTGGTGCGGGATCATCATCTGGGCGAACATCACGTCCGCGTCGTTGGCGTTGGCGCTGGCCGAGGACGAGGCGCTCGGCGTGGCACTGCCGGCGTCGTGCGTCATGCCGCCGGCGTCGTCCGCGCCACCGCAGGCGGCGACGGTGAGCAGGGCGGACAGGGCGACGCCCGCGAGGGCGGCGCGACGCAGGATGGTTGGCGTCATCTGGTACGTGGTCCTTGTCGTGAGGTGGGTCGGAACAGGGCCGTCGGTCCGGGCGAGGCGCCGGACCGGGGTCTGCTCACGTGCGCAGGACCGTGACGGCTCGCAGTCGCAGCCCGATGGGCCGGCGGGGTGGACCTCGATCCGGGCTGATCACCCGCCGGCGGTGGCCGGTCGGCGTGCGTGCGCCGCGATGGCGGGACCGCAGCAGGGACAGGACGCCGAGGATCAGGGCGCCGCCCAGCACCGCCAGGCACACGGTGAACGCGTGCTCCCCGCCCCGGTGTCCGGGCGAGCCGTCGGGTCCGTGTTCGGCGGCGGGCGCGGCGGCGCTCCGGTGGGCGGTGCTCGCGTGGGCGGCTCCGGGTTCGCCCGGGTGGCCGAGGGTGTGCATGCCGAACACGCCGAGCGTCACGGCGACGAGAAGCGCCAGCCGCAGCGGCGCGCGCGCCGGTGGACGCCCCACCCTCACCTGTCGCATCCCACCCCCAGAGGTCGGCCGCCCCGACATCCTCTTCTACTACAACCGCATAGTAGAAGGATTATCACGGCGGCTCGGCACGGGGCTGGCGTTTACCCGGATTCAGCTTTGTCGTGCCTGGCCCGACCGGTGTGGCGCCGGTCAGGCCGTACCGGGACCGTCAACCGGCGCGGCGGGCCAGGCCTCCCATCTTCACCGCGGTGAACACCGCGGCGGCCAGCGCCACGTCGGAGAGCAGCATCAGCCCGATGGCGTAGGAGCCCTGCGACCCGTACACCCAGCCCATGATCAGCGGCGGCACGAACCCGCCGAGCCCGCCGGCGGCTCCGACCAGCCCGGTGACCGCGCCCACCTGGTCGGCGGGGGCGACCTTGCCGACCAAGGCGAACACCGCGCCGCTGGCCGCGCCGAGCAGCACCGCCATGCCGAGCAGCGCGACCGTGGCCACCGGCATCAGGGCCGGCTGGAAGGCCTGCACGACGGCGAACCCGGCCACCCCGGAGAAGCACCACACCAGCACCGGCACGGGGTGTAGCCGGTCGGAGAGCCAGCCGCCCACCGGGCGGGCCAGCACGGCGAGCACGACGAACCCGGCGGTCCGCAGCGCACCGTCCGCGGCACTGAGCCCGTAGGCGGTGCGCAGGTACGCCGGCAGGTACACGCTGAAGGCCACGAATCCGCCGAACCCGACCGCGTACAGGAAGCACAGCTGCCAGGTGACGGTCAGCCGGGCGACGCCGGCGAGCCGCTGCCAGGCCGACCCGGTGGGCCGGGCCGGGCCCGGCGCGTCGCGCAGCAGCAGGAACGACAGCACCGCGTACGCCGCCAGGATCGCCGCTACCAGCAGGAACGGGGCCCGCTCCCCGTAGGCGTCGGCCAGCCGGACGGTGGTGAAGTTGGCGATCGCGGTGCCACCCATGCCGACACCGAACACGCCGATGGCGAAGCCGCGCCGGGCCGGCGGATACCAGCCGGACACCAGCGGGACGCCGACGGCGAAGGCGGTGCCGCCGATGCCGAGGAAGAAGCCGGTCACGATCAGCGCCGGGTAGGAGGAGACCGTGGTGAGGGTCAGCACCGGCACGATGGTGGCGACGGTGACCAGCGGGAAGACTACCCGGGCCCCGTACCGGTCGGTGAGCGCGCCGACCGGGATGCGGCCCAGCGAGCCCACGATCACCGGCACCGCGACGAGCAGGGACTGCGCGGCGAAGCCGAGCCCCAGCCGTTCCTTGATGCCGGGGCCCAGCGGACCGAGCAGGGCCCATGCCCAGAAGTTCACCAGGAAGCCGAGGGTGGCCATGGCTAGCTGGAGGGCGGCGCCGGAGGTGGCCTCGGGACGCCCGACCGGGGCGGTGGACCCGGCTTGCCGGTCACGGATGCTGGTCATCGTTCAACTCCGTCGGGATCGTCGTGCTGCTGTCGCGGCGTCAAAGGGGAATGCGGCGGTCCGCTTCACCGGTACGAGCCTCGCTCGAGCCAACCCACCCCGGCAGGGCCGGAAGACCCGGCCCAGGAGGACGTCCCACCTGCCACGGCAGGGTGAGCAGACCGACCGGGGTACCGGGGCGCCAACCGGGCGGCACCACGGCCAGCGCGTCGGCGTCCGCCGCCGCGCCCAGGTATCCCGGGTGCGCCCCGTCGACCAGCCGCAGGCCCCGCGCGCCGCGCCGGACCGGCACGATCCGGGTGTTCCGCTCGTCGAGGCGCAACGGATCGGTGGTGAGGACGGCGGTGTCCAGATCGGCCGGCGGCCGTCCGGCCAGCCCGGTGAGCAGCGGGTCGATCAGGGTGAGCGCGGCGACCAGCGCCGCGTACGGGTTGCCCGGCAGGCCGACGATCCAGCGGGCCCCGGCCTGGGCCAGGACCTGTGGGTGCCCGGGCCGGCACCGCACCCCGTCCACGTGCGCCACGGCCCCGAGGTGCCGCAGCGACGCGTGCAGCCCGTCCGCCGGGCCGACGGAGGACGCCCCGCAGACGACCGTCACGTCGGCGTCTCGCGTGCTGTCCGCGATCGCCCCGGCGAACCAGTCGGGCTGGTCGCCGACCATCCGTGGACCGAGGAGGTCCGCTCCCCAGGCGGACAGCAGCGGGGCCAGCATCGGGCCGATCGCGTCCCGGACCCTGCCCCACGGGGGACGGCCGGCGTGGACCACCTCGTCGCCGCTGATCAACAGGCGGGCCCGGGGTCGGGCCCGGACGGTGAGGTGGTCGAGGCCGACGCTCGCGGCCAGCCCCAGCACCGCCGGCGTGACCGGCGAACCCGCGGGCACCAGTTCCTGACCGCGGGCGGCGTACTCGCCCGCGCACCGGATGTGCCGACGGTCGCCCGGCACCGCCCGCAGGACGTCACCGATCCGGTCGGCGATCTCGTAGGGCACGACCCGGTCCGCCCGGCCCGGGACGGGAGCGCCGGTGGCCACCTCTACGGCGGTCCCCTCGACCAGGGGCGCGACGGCGTGGGTGCGACCGGCCAGGATCTGGCCGACCACCCGCCACGGGCCCGGACCGCGCACCGCGTATCCGTCCATCGCGGAGTTGTCGAACCCGGGCAGCGGGACCGCCGCGACCAGTGGCGCCGCGAGGGTCCGGCCGGCGGCGCAGGCCAGCGGTACCGACTCCGCGGGCAGGGGAGCGGGGAGCCGGTGGGCCAGCGCCCGCGCCGCGGCCCACTCCGTCGCGGGTCGGGACGAATGGTGACTGCCGGTGTGGTGCGGTGCGGTGGTCACCGGCGTGAGCGGGTCCGACCGCCGCGCGGGGTGGGCAGCCGGGGCGGCCCTTCCCATCCGGGGCGGGTCGGCCGCAGTCCGGGCCGGTCGTCCCGGCTGCGGTAGACGACGTAGGGGCGGGTGGCGTAGCCGACCGGAGCGCTGAACGCATGGACGAGGCGGGTGAACGGCCAGAACGCGAAGAGCGCGAAGGCGGCCAGGATGTGGATCTGGAAGCCCATTGGGACGCCGGCCATGATCTCGGGGTCCGGGCGGAGGTAGAACAGCGACCGGAACCACGGGGAGATGGTCTCCCGGTAGTCGTAGCCGGGGCCGGCGACGTTGGCCCGCACCGTGGCCCAGAGGCCTAGCACGATCACCCCCGCCAGCACCACGTACATCGCCTTGTCGTTGCGGGTGGTGGCGGCGAAGACCGGCCCGGTCAACCGGCGGCGGGCGATCAGGATGCCCAGCCCGATCAGGGTGCAGAAGCCGGCCACCGTGCCGATGAACACGGCCATGAGGTGGTAGGTGTGCTCGGTGACGCCGACCGCCTCGGTCCAGGACTTCGGGACCACCAGGCCACCGATGTGTCCGATCAGGACCATCAGCACTCCGAAGTGGAACAGCGGGCTGCCCCACCGCAGGATGCTGCTCTCGTAGAGCTGGGAGGATCGGGTCGTCCAGCCGAACTTGTCGTAGCGGTGGCGCCAGATCAGGCCGCCGACGAGGATCGCGATCGACAGGTACGGGTACACCACCCACAGCAGGATGTTCATCGGCGTCCTCCAGTCGTGTCGACCAGTCCGAATGGTTCGAGTCCGACCTGCTCCACCGGCGGCCCGGTGCGGGCCAGCCGGGCGGCGGCGGCGATGTCCCCGGGCTGGGCGGGCGGCAGCATCTCCCGGACGGCGGCGACGGCCTGCCGGTACACCGACTTCTCCCGCCCCAGCGCCTCGACCAGCAGGTCGAGGCCGACGCGGTTCTCCCGCAGCAGCCGCCACCCGTCGTCGTCGGCGGCGGCCAGGTCGAGGACAGCGGGCAGGAAGTCGGGCAGCTCGCCGTCGACGACGGTCAGTCCGGCCGCCTTGTATGCGGCGGCGAAGTCGACCAGCGCCTCACCCCGGCGACGGGTGTCGCCGCAGGTGTAGTACGTCAGGTGCAGGCAGCAGCGGCGCCGGAAGTCGAACACCTCCACGTAGGCGGTCCGCAGCTCGACCGGCGCGGCGGCTTCCCGGTGGGCGACCACCTCGCGCAGCGGCCGGGCGACCTCGGCCGGCAGGCCGTCGAGCGCGGCCCGCACGGTGGGCAGCGCTGTGAGAACCTCCTCTTCGGGATAGCGCAGCAGCAGGGACGCCGCGCGGGCGGCCACCGCCCGCCAGGTCGGCCGGCTCACGGGTTACCTCCGTCGACGGGTGCGGATTCGCGGCTGCGGGGCGGGAAGAGGCCCTTCGGGCTGCCCTTGCCGTCCCAGTTGAGCAGGTTGACCCGGCGGGGTTCGTCGCCCGGGTCGGTGAAGCCCTCCGCGGTCTGCCGGTCGCGCAGCATGTGGAAGGTCTCCACCTGGACCGGCACCGGCGTGCCGGAGGACTCCCCGAAGGGCCCCTGGCCGTACGGGCCGCCGCCGCCCATCCCGGGGCCGCCCTCGTAATCGAGGCTGCACTCGGTGGCGATCTTCTCCAGCCGGTGCGCGTCCTCGGCGTGCGCGGCGGGGATGACGTACCGCTGCTCGTACTTGGCGATGGCGAGCAGCCGGTACATCTCGTCCATCTCCGCGCCGGTCATGCCGACCGCGGCGGCGATGGACTCGTCGCGCTCCTCGCCCAGGTTGATCCGGCGCTGGTAGGAGCGCATCGCGGCGAGCCGGTTCAGCACCCCGCGCACCGGCTCCGGGTCGCCGGCGGTGAAGAGCTCGGCGAGGTACTCCACCGGGATGCGCAGCGCGTCGATGGCCCCGAAGAGGTTGCCGGCCTCCTCCGCGTCGTGGCCGGTCTCGCGCAGCGCGTCGGCCACCGGCGACAGCGGCGGGATGTACCAGACCATCGGCATGGTCCGGTACTCCGGGTGCAGCGGCAGCGCCACCTCGTAGCGCATGATCAGGTCCCAGATCGGCGAGCGCTGCGCGGCGTCGATCCAGTCGTCCGGGATGCCGGCCTCGCGGGCGGCGGCGACCACGGCCGGGTCGTGCGGGTCGAGGAAGACCGACCGCTGCGCGTCGTACAGGTCGTGTTCGTCGGCGATGGCGGCGGCCTCGGCGACGCGGTCGGCGTCGTAGAGCATCAGCCCGAGGTAGCGCAGCCGCCCCACGCAGGTCTCGGAGCAGATGGTGGGCTGGCCGATCTCGATGCGCGGAAAGCAGAAGGTGCACTTCTCGGCCTTGCCGGTGCGGTGGTTGAAGTAGACCTTCTTGTAGGGGCAGCCGGTCACGCACATCCGCCAGCCCCGGCAGCGGTCCTGGTCGACCAGCACGATGCCGTCCTCGGCCCGCTTGTAGATCGCCCCCGACGGGCAGGAGGCCGCGCAGGACGGGTTGAGGCAGTGCTCGCAGATGCGCGGCAGGAAGAACATGAAGGTCTTCTCGAACTCCTGCTTCACCTGGCCGGAGACCTTCGCCAGCACCGGGTCACCGGCGGCGATCTCGTTGCCGCCGGCGAGCGAGTCGTCCCAGTTGGCGCTCCAGGTGATCTTCGTATCCTGGCCGGTGAGCAGCGACTTCGGCCGGGCCACCGGGGTGTCCTCGCCGGCCGGCGCGTTGATCAGGTGCTCGTAGTCGTACGTCCACGGCTCGTAGTAGTCCTGCATGGACGGCAGCTTCGGGTTGGCGAAGATGCTGAACATCTTCTTCACCCGGCCACCGGAGCGTGGCTTGAGCTTGCCGGAGCGGGTCCGCACCCAGCCGCCCTGCCAGCGCTCCTGGTTCTCGTAGGTGCGCGGGTAGCCCTGCCCGGGGCGGGTCTCCACGTTGTTGAACCAGACGTACTCGACGCCGGAGCGGTTGGTCCACGCCTGCTTGCAGGTGACCGAGCAGGTGTGGCAGCCGATGCACTTGTCGAGGTTCATCACCATCGCCATCTGTGCCATGACCCGCATCAGTACTGCACCTCCTGGGAGCGGCGGCGGATCACGGTGACCTCGTCGCGTTGGTTGCCGGTCGGGCCGAGGTAGTTGAACGCGAAGGACAGCTGCGCGTACCCGCCGATGAGGTGGGTGGGCTTGACCAGCAGCCGGGTCAGCGAGTTGTGGATGCCGCCGCGCCGGCCGTTGGTCTCCGACTTGGGCACGTCGATCACCCGTTCCTGGGCGTGGTACATGTAGACCGTGCCCTCGGGCATCTTGTGCGTCACCACGGCCCGGCAGACCACCACGCCGTTGCGGTTGACCGCCTCGATCCACTCGTTGTCCCGGACGCCGATCTTCGCCGCGTCGGCCTCGCTCATCCACATCGTCGGGCCGCCCCGGGACAGCGTGAGCATGATCAGGTTGTCCTGGTACTCGGAGTGGATGGACCACTTCGAGTGCGGGGTGAGGTAGCGGACGGTGATCTCCAGCTCCCCGTTGTGGCCGAGTCTCGGTTCGCCGAAGAGCTTGTGCATGTCCAACGGCGGCCGGAAGATCGGCAGCGCCTCGCCGGCCTCGTGCATCCAGTCGTGGTCGAGGAAGAAGTGCTGCCGGCCGGTGAGCGTGTGCCAGGGCTTGAGCCGCTCGGTGTTGATGGTGAACGGGGAGTAGCGGCGGCCGCCGTGCTCGCTGCCCGACCACTCCGGGCTGGTGATCACCGGCACCGGGCGGGACTGGGTGTCGGCGAAGGTGATCTGCTTGCCCTCGTGCTCGGCAGCCAGGTCCGCCAGGCGTACCCCGGTGCGCTTCTCCACGTCCCGGAAGCCCGCGGTGGCGACCCGCCCGTTGGTGGTGCCCGACAGCGCCAGGATCGCCTCGCAGGCGTGCGTGTCCTTCGCCAGCGACGGCCGCCCGTCCGCGGCGCCGCCGCGCACCTCACCGTTCTTGTGGCGCAGATACTCGACCTCCGGCCGCACGTCGACCGAGAAGCCCTTGCCGGTGGTGCCGAGGGTGTCCATCAGCGGCCCGAGCGCGGCCATCTTGTCGGCGATCGCGCCGTAGTCCCTCTCGACCACCACCAGTTTCGGCATGGTCCGGCCCGGCACCGGGGTCTCCCCGGTCGCCGCCCAGTCGCGGACCCGGCCGTGCGGGGTCGCCATCGCGTCCGGGGTGTCGTGCAGCAGCGGCGCCGCGACCAGGTCCTTGCGTACGCCCAGCCGCGGCCCGGCGAGCGTGGAGAACGCCTTCGCGATGCCGTGGAAGGCGTCGAAGTCGGTCCGGGTCTGCCACGGCGGGTTGATCGCCGGGGTGAAGGCGTGCACGAACGGGTGCATGTCGGTACTGCTCAGGTCGTGCTTCTCGTACCAGGTGGCGGCGGGCAGCACGATGTCGGAGAAGAGCGTCGTGGAGGTCATCCGGAAGTCCAGGCTCAGCAGCAGGTCGAGCTTGCCCTCCGGGGCCTCCTCCCGCCAGGTCACGTCCTTGGGCCGCAACTCCTCCGGCGCCTCCTCGGCGCGCAGGTTCGCGTCGGTGCCGAGCAGGTGCCGCAGGAAGTACTCGTTGCCCTTGGCCGACGAGCCGAGCAGGTTGGCCCGCCAGACGGTCAGCACCCGTGGCCAGTTCTCCGGCGCGTCCGGGTCGGTGCAGGCGAACGTCACGTCGCCCGCGCCGAGCCGCTCGGCCACCCAGCCCGCCGGGTCGTCCGGCCGGGCGGCGAGAGCCTCGTCGGCCAGGTCGAGCGGGCTGCGGTCGAAGGTGGGCATCGACGGCATCCAGCCCGAGCGGGCCGACTGAGCCAGCAGGTCCATGGTGTGCTTGCCGGCGAACGCGCCGGTGCCGGTGGGGGAGGAGACCACGTCGGCGGAGTAGGTGTCGTAGCGCCACTGGTCGGTGTGCACGTACCAGAAGGCGGTGCCGATCATCTGCCGGGGCGGGCGGACCCAGTCCAGGCCGAACGCGAGCTGCGCCCAGCCGGTCGCCGGGCGGCACTTCTCCTGCCCCACGTAGTGCGCCCAGCCGCCGCCGTTGACCCCCTGGCAGCCGGTGAGGGTGACCAGCGCCAGGATCGCCCGGTAGGTGGCGTCGGAGTGGAACCAGTGGTTCGTGCCGGCGCCGAGCAGGATCATCGACCGTCCGCCGGAGCGGTCCGCGTTGTCGGCGAACTCCCGCGCCACCCGGGCCACCTGCGCCGCCGGCACCCCGGTGACCGGCTCCTGCCACGCCGGCGTGTACGGCGCCTCGACGTCGTCGTACCCGGTCGGCCACTGGCCCGGCAGACCGTCGCGGCCCACCCCGTACTGGGCCAGCACCAGGTCGAAGACGCTGGTCACCAACTGGCCCCGCACCGTGCGGGTCGGCACGCCCCGGCGCAGCGCCTGCGGGGTGTCGGTGTCGAACCGAGGCAGCTCCACCTCCACCGCGTCGCCCGCCCCGAGGCAGGTCAGCGCCGGCTCCAGGTCGCCCAGGTCCAGGTTCCACTGGCCCTGCTGCTCGCCCCAACGGTGGCCGAGGCTGCCCCGCGGCACGGCGGGAGCGTCGGTGGCCGAGTCCCAGAGCACCGTCCGGAAGGCCGCCTCCTTGTCCGTCTCGCCCAGGTCGTCGGCGGTGAGGAACTTGCCCGGCCGGTACGCCCCGTCGGCACCCGGCTCCAGGGTGACCAGGAACGGCAGGTCGGTGAACCTGCGGACGTAGTCGACGAAGCGCGGGGTGCGCCGGTCGACGAAGAACTCCTTGAGGATGACGTGCCCCATCGCCATCGCCAGGGCGCCGTCGGTGCCCGGCTGGGCGGGCATCCACTCGTCGGCGAACTTGACGTTGTCGGCGAAGTCGGGGCTGACCACCACGACCTTCTGCCCCCGGTAGCGCGCCTCGGCCATCCAGTGTGCGTCCGGCGTGCGGGTCACCGGGACGTTGGAGCCCCACATGACGAAGTAGGAGGCGTCCCACCAGTCCCCGGACTCGGGCACGTCGGTCTGGTCGCCGAAGACCTGCGGGGAGGCCACCGGCAGGTCGGCGTACCAGTCGTAGAACGACAGCATCGAGCCGCCGAGCAGGGACAGGAACCGGGCGCCGACGGCGTGCGACACCATCGACATGGCCGGGATGGGGGAGAAGCCGGCGACCCGGTCCGGGCCGTACTCGGCGATCGCGTGCACGTGCGCGGCGGCGACCATCTCCTGCGCCTCGTCCCAGGTGATCCGCACCAGGCCGCCCTTGCCGCGGGCCTTCTGGTAGCGGCGGCGTCGTTCCGGGTCGGCCTGGATGTCCGCCCACGCGGCCACCGGATCACCGAGGCGCCCCCTGGCCTCCCGGTACATCTCCACCAGCACGCCCCGCGCGTACGGGTAGCGCACCCGGGTGGGGGAGTAGGTGTACCAGGAGAAGGCGGCACCCCGGGGGCAGCCCCGAGGCTCGTACTCCGGCCGGTCCGGCCCGACGCTCGGGTAGTCGGTCTGCTGCTGCTCCCAGGTGATGATGCCGTCCTTGACGTACACCTTCCAGGAGCACGAGCCGGTGCAGTTCACCCCGTGCGTGGAGCGCACCACCTTGTCGTAGGACCAGCGGTCCCGGTAGAAGGCGTCCGCCTCCCGGCCGCCGATCTGGTGCAATGTCCGGCCGTCGGCGGAGACCTCGGCCCGGCGTACCAGGCCGCCCACGGCCAGCAGCGCCCGCCCCGCACTATCGGTGGCTCGCGACATACGCCTCATTCCTTCGATAGATGGCCGTACTGCCCCACGTTCTCGACAGATGCGCCGAAGTGCAACCCCGAGCGAGGGCGTCCTGGCCATGGTGCCGACGTACAACCTCGGGAAACCGGGCCGAAGGTCCCGAGATCATCGGCTTTGTACCTGCGGGTCCGTGGCGGGACTTCGGGCCCGGTCGGGCGGTCACCGGCGGGGCACGGAGCGGGGCCCGGCCGTCTCGGTGTCACCCTGCCGGAGATCGCCGGGCAGGTTCGGGACCGGGGGCCCCTGTGGAGCGTGCTCTTCCTGGTGCCGGCCGGGTGGGGCGCCGCGCTGGGCGGCCGCGACGCGGGCAGACCGAGGACGTGCTCGACGCCCTCTACGACCTCGGCGAGACCGTGCCGGTCGAGACCACCGAGGCGCACCGCCGGTAGCCGCGGGGCGGCGTCGGCAGCGGCCGACATCCGGGCCGCCTCACCTGGCTGCCGCCTCCGCCGGGGTGCTCCGGTCCCAGGCCGGGATCGGCAGCGCGATCACCGCGGCCGGGAAGAGACCGTGCTCCTCGTTGTCGATGTGCCGGTGGAGCCGGTCCAGGGCGGCCAGCACTGCGGGCCAGTCCGGGTCGGCCCGGTCGACGCCGCCGAGCACGCCGTGGATGTCGTCGTGCTCCGCGCAGAGCTTCGCCACCGCCCCGGCCAGGCTGCCCTCGGCCCGCAGCTCCACGAAGAGGCCGTCCTCCTCAGTGGAGGTGTGCGGCATCAGCAGCGCCAGCAGCGCGTCCAGCGCCACCAGGGCGTCCGGGCCGGCGGCCCGCACCGCGCCGCGCAGCCGGCCGGCCGCGTTCGCGATCGCCTCGTGCTCGGCCGAGAGCCGGCCGATCAGCGGGAACTCCCGACAGCCGCAGTAGTTGCACACTTCGTCTCCTGACCACGAGGGTGGGCGACTCCATCGTGCGCACCGGCAACCTCCGTCAGCAGGGCCGGACGGCCCGGTACGCCGGGACGGCGGGCCCTGATCCCCACCGCCCTGGCACCGACAGACTGCTCAGACCGTCACCGGCCGGCGGGAGAGCCGGATCTGCCACACGTCCGGCCCGTCCTGCAGCCACTCGCTGGTCATGCCGTCGCCGTAGCGGGCTGCGACCTCGGCCAGCAGCGGGCGGGGTGCGTGCGGGGCGACCAGCACCAGCGCTCCACCGGCCGGCAGCGCCTCCAGCGCCGCCAGCACCCGCGCGTGGCGCTGGTCGTGCGGGAGCTGCCGGACGTCCAGCCGGGGATCGATGGTGAGGGTCGGGGCCGGCGCGTCGGCCGGTGCCCGGTCACCACCGCAGCCGCAGCCACCCCCGCCGCAACCGCCGCCATTCGAGCTTTCCGAGGAGCCGAGCAGATCGTGCATCCCCTCCAGCAACTTCGCCAGCGAGACGTCGGCCGCGTCCACCAGCAGCGGGACGACCAGGTCGTTCTCCTTGGCCAGGTGGACGGCGAAGAGCGCGGCGAGGGCGCGCGCGGTGCCGGCGAGGCGTACCGGCCGGTTGCCGGTCTCCAGCTCGGCGACCAGGCCGGTGATCGCCTGGTGCTCGTCGAGCATGCCCCGGACCAGCAGCGCACCCTCGGCCCGCTCACCGGCGGCGGCGTAGAGGGAGTCCTCCTCGGCGTGCGCGTGCGGCAGCAGTTCGTCGCGGAGCCATCGGAGCAGTTCGTCGCGGTGCCGGAGCGCGCCGGTGGCGTCACCCTGGTCGGCCGCGGTCAGCAGGTTTCCGACGTGCCGGTCGAGGTCGGCGGCGAGCTGGGCGTGGTGCCGGACGACGGCCTGCGCGGCCTCGCGGTCGGCCGGGGAGCGTGAGGCGGACATGGAACCCTCCAGGGTTTTGCGGTTGAACGACGTTGTAACGTTATCTAACGTGGAAACCCCGAGAACAGGGCCGGTCGGCGAGACCATCGACCCGCAGCGCCACCGGGCTCTCGGCACCGCCAGCCGGGCCTCGATCCTGGAGCTCGTGCGCGCCGCCGGCGCCGGCATGACGATCGCCGAGGTGGGGGAGCGAACGGGCCTGCACCTGTCCACCGCCCGCGCCCACCTCGACCGCCTGGTCGACGCAGGACTGCTGGTCAAGGCGCGGGCCAGTGGGGGCCAGCCCGGACGGCCGGCGTGGCGCTACCGGGTGGCCGTCGCGGAGGCCCCGGCCCCCGCGCCGTACCGGGCACTCGCCGCCGCCCTGCTCGACCACCTGTCGCGGCGGGGCCACGGAGACGTCCGGGCGGAGGCCACCCGCGCCGGCCAGGACTGGGGACGCCACCTCGCCGCCGCCACCCCGCCCGGCAGGGAGCCGGTCGATACGCTGCTCGACGTCCTGCGCGGGCTGGGCTTCAGTCCCCGCCGACACCGGACGGCCGACGGGGCGACCGAGATCCACCTGCACACCTGTCCCTTCCTGGAGCTGGTCAACCGCAACCCCGACGCGATCTGCGCCCTGCACGTCGGCGTGGTCCGCGGCACGCTCGAACACGCCGGTGCCTCACCGGCCGGCGCCGTGCTCGAACCCTTCGGCGCACCCGACGCCTGCGTGGTGCGGCTGGCCCTGCCGAATATCACCGAAGAGCCGGCATGAACCCACGGCCGGTCGCCGTACAGTGGCGGCTCCCCGTCCTCGCCGCGGGCGGCTTCGCCCTGGTGAGCGGTCTCTACGCCGCCCTGCTGCTGCTCGGCCTGCCGGTGCCCGCGCCTCACGTCCCACTGGAGCAGGTGCACGGCCCGCTGATGGTGCTGGGCTTCGTCGGCACCCTGGTGGCGCTGGAACGCGCGGTGGCCCTCGGCACCCGGTGGGCCCTGCTCGCGCCCGCCTGCTCCGGCGCCGGAGCGGTGCTGCTGGTGCTGACCGGGCCGAGCCTGCCCGGCCGGCTGCTGCTCATGCTCGCCTCGGTGCTGCTGCTGCTGATCTACCAGCGGCTGTGGTGGCGGCAGCCCGGCCCGGCGCTGCTGGCCCAGGTCACCGGCGCGCTGAGCTGGTACGCCGCCACCCTCCTCTGGCTCGCCGGCCTCAGCGTGCCGGAGATCGTGCCCTGGCTGGCTACCTTCGTGGTGGCCACCATCGCCGGGGAGCGTCTGGAACTCGCTCACCTCACGCTGCCCCGGCACGGCGTCGGCTGGTTCCTCGCCGCCCTCGGCATGCTGACCGCCGGCGCCACCGCCACCGCGCTCTGGCCGGCCGTCGGGGCGTACCTCTTCGGGGTCGGCCTGCTCGCGACGGTGGCCTGGCTGGTGGTCTGCGACGTCGCCCGCCGCACGGTGCGCGCCGTCGGCCTGCCCCGCTACGTCGCGGTCGGCCTGCTCACCGGGTACGCCTGGCTGGCGCTGGCCGGCCTGCTGTGGGCCGGCGCCGGGCCGGTCACCGGCGGCCCCCGCTACGACGCCACCCTGCACCTGGTCTTCCTGGGCTTCACCATGTCGATGATCTTCGCGCACGCTCCGGTGATCCTGCCGGCGGTGCTTCGCCGCCCACTGCCCTACGGGCCGTGGCTGTACGCCCCGCTCGCCCTGCTGCACACCACCCTGACGATCCGGGTCCTGGTCGGCGACGTGCTCGGCGTGCCGGCCGGGTGGCGCTGGGGCGGCGTCGGCAACGTCCTGGCGGTGCTCGTTTTCGTCGGCGCAGTGGTGGCCGCGTTGGTCCGCGCCGCCCGGCGGCGGACCCGGACGTCGGTCGTCCCGCCGGTCGTGCCGGCGGTGCGGTGATGGCCGGCACCCGCGGCGACTCCGCCCCGACCGCGCCCTCGGGCCCGGGGGCCGGGCCGACCGTCTCGGCAGTCGCGTCGGCCGGTGCCGCCGCCCCGGCCCCCGGCCCGGTGACCGCTCCGGCCGTGGCGGCGGGCCTTGGGCGGGCCGGCTGGCACCGCCGGGTCGCTGCGCTGCCGTTGGCCTACCTGGCCGGGCTGGTCGTGCTCGCCTTCGTCCATCCGTTCCTCCCGGCGTGGCGCTGGACGGCCATCCACCTGCTGCTGCTCGGTGCGGTCAGCAACGCCGTCGTGGTGTGGAGCGCCCACTTCGCCGCCGCCGTGCTGCGTGCCCCCGCCCCGGACCGCCGCCGCGCCGAGGCGGCCCGGCTGGCCGCGCTCAACGTGGGCGTGCTGGCGGTCCTGACCGGCGGCACGGCCGACCGCCCCTGGCTGGGCGTGGCGGGCGCTACGCTGGTCTTCGTCGCGGTGACCGCCCACCTCGTCGCGCTCACCCGCCGGCTGCGCCGCGCCCTGCCGGCCCGGTTCTCCGTCACGGTCCGCTACTACCTGGCGGCGACCGTGGCCCTGCTCGCCGGCGTGCCGGTCGGCGCCGGGATGCTGGTGATCGACGACCCGCTGCGCCCCCGGCTGCTGCTGTTCCACGCGCACGTGAACCTGCTCGGCTGGGTGACGCTGACCGTCCTCGGGACGCTGCTGACACTCTGGCCCACCGTGCTGCGTACCCGGATGGCCGACGGTGCGGTCCGCGCCGCCACCGTCGCGCTGCCGGTGGCGACGACCGGACTGCTCCTGCTGGGCGTCGGCCTGCTCGCCTGGTGGCGGGTCGTCGCCGCGGCCGGGCTGAGCCTGTTCGCCCTCGGCGCGCTGATCGCCCTGCGCCCCGCGCTGGCCGTCGCGCGCACCCGCCCCCCGTACGCGTTCGCGTCCTGGTCGCTCGCCGCGGCCGGCGGCTGGCTGATGGTCGCTCTCGCCGTGGACGCCGCGACGCTGCTGCCCGCTGCGGACCCGGCCGGCGCGGCCGACCGCTTCGGTGCGGTGCTGCTCCCGCTGCTGGTCGGCTTCGTCGCCCAGGTCCTCGTCGGAGCCCTGACCCACCTGCTGCCCGTGGTGCTCGGCGGCGGACCCGCGCCGGTGCGCCGCCGCACCGTCCTGCTGGAGCGGCACGGCCCGCAGCGCGTCGCGATGACCAACGCCGCCCTGCTGGTCCTCGTCCTGCCCACCCCGCCGTTCGTCCGCATCACCACCTCACTGCTGGTCCTCGCCGCGCTGGTGCAGTTCCTCGTGCCGGCCGTGCGGGTCCTGCTCACCGCCCGGAGGTAACCCGTGTCCGCGCGCACCGACGCCCCCGTGCCCCGCCCGCTCGGCGGAGCAGCCGTGGGTCTCGCCCTCGTCCTCGTCGCCGTCCTCGTCGGGGTCGCCGCCCAACGCGTCTCCGGTGACGCACCCGTCCCCGCCGCCGCCACCGCCGTCACCCCGACCGGGCACACCACCACGGTCACAGTGGTCGCCGACGGCATGCGTTTCCACCCCGACCGGATCGACGTGCCCCGGGGTGATCGACTGGTCATCGAGCTGACCAACCGGGACAACCGCCGCCACGACCTCGTCCTGGCCTCCGGGGCGAGGACACCGCTGCTGACGCGGGGCGGCGACGCCCGGCTGGACGCCGGCGTGATCGGGGCGACGGTGGAGGGCTGGTGCTCCCTGCCCGCCCACCGGCAGGCCGGCATGACACTGCGGATCGTCCCGACGGGGGCCACGGTGACCGCTCCGACAGGGACGGCCGTGGCGACGGAGGGGACGAGGCCGCGCCTCGATGCCATGGCCGACCCTGGCGCGGCCTTCGTCGCCCGGGACGCCACCGCGCCGCCCGCGCCGCCCGGCCGGCTGCACCGGCGTGAGCTGCACGTCCGGGAAGTCGTCCGGGAGGTCGCGCCCGGGGTACGGCAGCGGCTGTGGACCTTCGACGGAACCGTGCCCGGCCCGGTGTTGCGCGGCCGGGTCGGCGACACCTTCGAGATCACCCTGGTCAACGACGGCACCCTGGACCACGGCATCGACTTCCACGCCGGTGCCGTCGCCCCGGACGAGGTGATGCGCCCGATCGACCCCGGGCAGCGGCTGACCTACCGGTTCACCGCGACCCGCGCCGGCATCTGGATGTACCACTGCTCGACCATGCCGATGCTGCACCACATCGGCAACGGGATGTACGGTGCGGTCATCGTCGACCCGCCCGACCTGCCCCGCGTCGATCGCGAGTACGTGCTCGTCCAGTCCGAGTTCTACCTCGGCCCGGACGGCGAGCCCGGCGACCTGGCCGCGATGCAGGCGGAGCGCCCCGACGCCGTCGTCTTCAACGGCTACCCCGCCCAGTACGCGCACCGTCCGCTGCCCGCCCGGGCCGGTGAACGGGTCCGGGTCTGGTTGCTCGACGCCGGCCCCAACCGAGACAGCTCGTTCCACATCGTCGGCGCCCAGTTCGACACCGTCTACCGGGAGGGGCACTGGGAGAACCGGCCGACCGACCCCGGTGGAGCACAGGTGCTGTCCCTCACCCCGGCCGGCGGCGGCTTCGTGGAGACGGTCTTCCCCGCAGCCGGGCACTACCCGTTCGTCAGCCACGCCATGGTCGACGCCGAGCGCGGCGCCCGTGGCCTGTTCGAGGTCCGGTGACCACCATGAACACCGCTGTCGTAGCCGACCGCCCGGTAACGCGCCGCCGCCGCGTGCGGCAGTTCGTCCCACCCCAGCACGGCGCGTGGGCGATGCTCCTGCTGCCGTACACCGTGGGGGTGGCCTTGGCCGGCCCGCGCTGGCCGCACCTGCCGCTGCTCGGCGCCTGGCTGACCGGCTACCTGCTGTCGTATTACGCCTTCCAGGCGATCAAGAGCCGTCGGCCGAGCCGCTTCACCCCCCAGCTGCTGGTGTACGGCCTGTTGGCGGCGCCGCTCGCGGCGACTGTGGCGCTCGCCCGGCCCGCTGTCCTCTGGTACGCCCCGGGCTACGCCGCGCTGCTGGCGGTCAACGCCGGATACGCCTGGCGTCGCCGGGAACGGGCCCTGCTCAACGACTTGGCCTCGGTGGCGCAGAGCTGCCTGCTGGTCTTCGTCGCGGCGACCATCGCCGGTGTGTCCGTCACCCGGGTCACCCCGGCCTTCGCAGTGCTCCTGCTCTACTTGTTCGGCACCGTCCTCTATGTCAAGACGATGATCCGCCAACGCGGTGACAGCCGCTTCCTCCGTCTCTCCGTCGGATACCACGTGCTCGCCCTGGCCGCCGTGGTCTGGCTGCTGGATGTGCTGCTCGGTCCGGTCTTCCTGCTGCTCCTGCTCCGGGCCGCGCTGCTGCCGGCACGCCGGCTCCGCCCTGTGCAGGTCGGGATGATCGAGATCGGTTGCTGCCTGGTCGTTCTGGCCGGGGTGCTGGCGACGCTCTGATCCGTGCGCAACGTCCCCCACTCGGAGGCGGTTGGTCCCTTGTCTCTGTCTGCTACCAAGAGGCCGTTGCCTGCCGGCCGTGGGCATAGTGCGGCCGGAGCGCCTGGGTGAAGGGCTAGGGGTGCGTGGATGAGAGCGGTTGTGTACGACCGGTACGGGTCGCCGGATGTGCTACGGATCGAGGACGTCTCCAAGCCGTCTCCCACCGGCCGGCAGGTGCTCGTCAAGATCGCAGCGACCTCGGTCAACCTGAGCGACTGGGAGACCCTGCGCGGCTCGCCGCTGTATTCGCGCATCGGTGGGCTGCGCTCACCGGCACGCCGGACACTCGGTTCGGACATCGCAGGCCGGGTCGATGCGGTCGGCCCGGCGGTCACCCGGTTCCGGCCCGGTGACGCGGTGTACGGTGACAACCTCATGCTCAAGGGCGGCTTCGCCGAGTACGCGATCGCTCCCGAGCCGGTTCTGGCCCACAAGCCCGCCGCCCTGACCTACGCCGAGGCCTCCGCGATTCCGCAGGCGGGAGTCATCGCATGGCAAGGGACTCAAGGCGCGGCAGCCGGAAAACGGGTTCTGATCAACGGTGCCGGCGGCGGATCGGGCTCATTCGCCATTCAGGTCGCCAAGCGGTTCGGCGCCGAGGTGACCGGCGTCGACAACGCCGGCAAGCTCGACTTCATGCGATCGGTCGGCGCGGACGAGGTGATCGACTACCGCAGCCAGGACTTCACCCGCAGCGGCCCGTACGACCTCATCCTCGACCTGGTCGCGCACCGGTCGGTGTTCGACTACCGCCGGGCACTGGCCCCCGGCGGCCGTTACCGGTGCGTCGGCGGCTCGGTCCCGGCGCTGCTCCGCGTACTGACGATCGGTGCCGCGGCCGGCCGGCTCACCCGCCGCCGCCTGGGTGTGCTCGCTGTCAAGGAAGGGCCGACGCATTTCGAACCGATGGCCGACCTCTGCGCCACGGGTGACCTCACCATCCACATCGACCGGACCTTCACCCTCGATGAGGTGCCCGAGGCGTTGGCCCACGTCGGAGAGGGCCGAGCCCTCGGGAAAGTGATCGTGACCGTCGTCTGACCCGATAAGCCGGTATCGATTTACATTGACAGCCGTCTTTACTAACATCGTGGCTGGGAGTCGCCATGCGCTGCTGGGCAGCAGTGCCGTCCACCCCTGGGACGGCTTGAATCGATCGGCGTCACCTTCTCCGGGGTGGGCACCCAGCGAGGGCCACTGGGCGCCGGCGCATCCACTGGAGCATCATGAAAATCTCACGGACAGGACGCCGTCTGGGACTGGGCGCGGTCGCAGTTCTCCTCGCCTCGTTCACGATGGTCGTCGTCAACCAGGCCGATCCGGCCTCGGCGCACGGATCGGTCACCAACCCGCCGACACGCAACTACGGATGCTGGGAGCGCTGGGGTTCCGATCACCTCAACCCCGCCATGGCCCAGACCGACCCGATGTGCTGGCAGGCGTGGCAGGCCAACCCGAACACCATGTGGAACTGGAACGGCCTGTACCGCGAGAACGTCGGCGGCAACCACCAGGCCGCCGTGCCGGACGGACAGCTGTGCAGCGGCGGTCGCACCCAGGGCGGCCTGTACGCCTCGCTCGACGCGGTCGGCGCGTGGACCGCGAAGCCGATGCCGAACAACTTCACCCTCACGCTGACCGACGGCGCCAAGCACGGCGCCGACTACATGTTGATCTACATCACGAAGCAGGGTTTCGACCCGACCACCCAGCCCCTCACCTGGAACAGCCTGGAACTGGTGCTCCGCACCGGCAGCTACCCGACCACCGGGCTCTACGAGGCGCAGGTGAACGCGGGCAACCGCACCGGGCGGCACGTCGTCTACACCATCTGGCAGGCGTCCCACCTCGACCAGCCGTACTACCTCTGCAGTGACGTGATCTTCGGCGGCGGCGGCAACCCGCCGCCGACGACCCCGCCGCCCACCACGCCGCCGCCCACCACCCCGCCGCCGACGACTCCGCCGCCCACCACGCCGCCGCCGGCCGGAAACGGTGCCTGCACCGCCACCTACCGCAAGACCAACGAGTGGTCCGGTGGATTCGGCGCCGAGGTCACCGTCCGGGCCGGCAACGCCGCCATCTCCGGATGGACGGTGGCATGGACCTGGCCCAACGGCCAGAGCATCACCAACGCCTGGAACGCGACGGTCACCTCGAGCGGTTCGTCGGTCACCGCGTCGAACGTCGGTTACAACGGTTCCCTGAGCGCCAACGGCTCCACCAGCTTCGGCTTCAACGCCTCCTGGAACGGCACCAACTCCACACCCACCCTCACCTGCACCGCTCGGTAACAGCATCTGCGGTGGGGTGGCGCGGCACGCGCCACCCCACCGTCGGTGCCCTCCGCCACCATCAGGAACCGCGACGAGGTGAAGAACGATCATGACTTCCCGGGTAGGCGTCGGCGGCTGGTACCGGAGCCGCGTCGTGTGGATCGAGGTGTGCCTGCTGGCCGCGTCGATCGGTGTGGCCGCCGTGGTCACCTCGACCACCCCGAGGACGGACCCGGCAGATCTCCGCCGGCAGATCCTGGCCCGGATGCGTACGACCCTCGAGCAGGCGGACCCGGCACATCACCAGCACGCCGGGCACACCGCCCCGCAGGTGCCGGCCGGAGAGCAGGCCGCGCCGGCGGTCGTCTGCGGAGTCCATGTCTACGGCCACGAGCCCACCGGGGCCGCCACCCTGGCCGACGTCCGGACGGTCTACGGCTTCCACCTCTGCGGCGTCGCCGAACAGAAGCGCCACTGGGACGGGGCGGTCAAACTCGTCGGCCCGGTGATCATGGACATGACCACCCAGCCTCCCGGCATCAAGGTGGTCGAGGCGACCGCCGACGTCAGGTTCGTCGACCGGCTACGGGAGATGTTCCCCGACAAGTACGAGGTCCTGGCACTCAGGGAGGCGTTGCCCCCGTCGGAGATGGCCGACCTGCGGCGCCGGTACGACGCCGCCGCCGGCCTCTGACCACGCCGAGCGGCCGATACCCGCGCCGCGGCGCCGCAGGCGGCGAGGGCGAGAACGCCGGCGGTCAAGGCGTCCGCACCGGTCAGGGAAGCGCTACGAGGACCGGACATGAGCGGATGTCGGACCGGCCCCTGGTCGCGCAGGATCACCTGATTCTCATGCGGCTGGCCGGTGGCCCCGGCCGGACCCGGATCGGCATCGTCACCGCCGCCGCGCCGGTGCGGGCCGAGGATCCGACGCCGGCACTCCGGACTGCAACAACGGCGACTGCTACGCCGGCCTTTTCCGGACCTGCGGGGCGGCCGACGCCCAGTGAGCCTTTTTCATCCTGCGTAGCGGTTGGCTTCGACGTGGTGCAGAACGAGGATGGCCTGCACGATCGTGGTCGCCCGCCGTGGGCAGCAGCGCAGCTTGACCAGGATCTTCCAGGTCTTGAGTGTGGCGATCGCCCGTTCGCCGCGGGCGCGGATCTTCGCGTGGGCCCGGTTCACGGCCTTCTGTCGGCGTGACAGCTTGGGCCGGAAGCGGCGCCGCTTGAACGGCGTGCGCACGCTCCCGCCGGCTCCCTGATAGCCCTTGTCCGCGAAGGTCGTCACCTCTGCGCTGGTCAGCGCCTCGATGATGCCGTGGGTCCGGGCCGCGGTCAGGTCGTGGACAGAGCCGGGCAGCGCCGGCGAAGCCCAAACGAGGCGGCCCGCCGCGTCGGCGATGACCTGCACGTTCACGCCGTGGCGCTTGTGCTTCCCCGAGTAGTACGGCCGCTGGTCGGCGACCCGGTCGATCGGGATCAGGGTGCCATCCAGGATCGCGTACGCCAGCCGGCGGATCCGGTTGATGGGGGTGGCCAGGTCGTTCGCGGCCATCGCGAGCAGGGCTATCGCTTCCTGCACGTACCGCCAAGCGGTACTCACGCCGACGGCGAACCCGGCGGCCAGCCGGGTGTAGGTATCACCGTTGCGCAGGTGAGCCAGAGCGAGCAGTGCCTGCCGTCCCGCGTCGAGGCGCCGCCACCTGGATCGACGCTGGTCACGGTGGTGGCGGATACGGTCAGCGAGGTGGTTCAGGGTCCGGCTGGACAACGAGATCGTGGACGGGTAAGACAGCACAGGCGAGGCTCCCGTGTTGGGGCATCGGGTTTTGGTCGATTTGCTGTCTTACCTGGAGCCTCGCCCTCATCGATCTACGGCCCCCGCCTACCCACGCTGACCTGCAAGATCAGGATGAAAACGGCTCAGCGGATCCCGATCGACCTCGACCACCCGGGCGCCGCCGGCGACCGGTACCGCTACGTCACCACGATGACACCACAGCCCGGGCGACCGCTCCGATACGTAACCGAATTCCGGAATCCTACTTCTTATCTCGGGTAGGATCGGTGGTGTGGAGGCGTCACCGTTCCATGGCGTGGTGGCCTGCCTGGCCACCATGCACGGCAAACAGTGGGCGCTGCGTCCGCTGCTGCGCCGACGGCTCGGGATGAGTGTGCGGGTGGCGCCGGTGGACACCGACGCGCTCGGTACGTTCACCGGCGAGGTGCGGCGGGTCGGCTCGGCGCGGGAGACCGTGGTGCGCAAGGCCCGGCTCGGGATGGCCGCGACCGGGTCCGTGGTCGGGCTGGCCAGCGAAGGGGCGTTCGGCCCGCACCCGGCGGCTCCCTGGACTCCTGCCGACGTGGAGTACGTGGCGCTCGTCGACGACCGGTCGGGTCTGACCCTGGTGGAGAGCGCTCTGAGCGTCGAGACCAACCACGGCCAGGTGGTCACCGACGGTCGGGACCGCGGCGCCGTGCTCGCGTTCCTGCGCCGGGCCGGGTTCCCGCACCACGCGGTCGTCGTCCGGCCCGCGGCCGGGCCCGGTCGGCCGGTCAAGGGACTCCGCCGGCTCGCCGACGTCCTCGTCGCCGTCCGGCGGGCCGCCCTCGACTCCGCCGACGGCACCGCCGTGCTCGGCGCGGACCTGCGGGCCCACGTCAATCCGACCCGGATGCGGGTCATCGCCGCCGCCGCCGACCGGTTGGCCCGGCGTCTCGCCACGCCCTGTCCCGCCTGTGCGGCGCCGGGATTCGGCCTGGTCGGCACCGAGCCGGGACTGCCCTGCCGCGACTGCGGCACGCCCACCGCCCACGACGCGCTGCTGGTCTCGGGATGCGGCAGGTGCGCGTACCGCTCGCGCCGGCCCGTGGGCGGCGCCGCGGACCCCGGTGCGTGCCCGGTGTGCAACCCCTGATGAGGCGTCGCCCCACTCAGTGCGACCGCATCGACGCGTTGTTCGGTGGCCGCAGGCGGCAGGCCCGCCGGGCCGGCGGTGGCAGCGCGGGCCGCACCTCGTTGAGGAGGCGGTCCGCGTCGTGCCAGATCATGCCGTGGATGCCGCAGCGGCCGGAGCGGACGGCCTGGTCGAGCAGGGGGGACCGGCGGCGCAGGGCGGTGAGCGTGGCGCGTACCCGGTCCGGCCCGCTGCCGCCCGCCAGGGAGCAGGAGGCGTGGCCCAGCACGACCAGCAGGGGTGCGCCGAGGCGCGCGACCGCGTACTCCAGACTGCCCAGTGCGGCCGGGCCGACCTGCAGGCCGGCGGTGCGGACCGCGTAGACGTCGACGCCGCCGAACACGGTCACGGCCTCGGGCTGCGGGTCGGCGCACGACAGGACCGCGGCCACCGGTGTCGCGCCGGCCGACGGGACGGGAAGGCCGCCGGCCCGGAACCGGTGGTGCCCGGCGCGTAGCCGGGCGAGGGCGAAGCTCGGGCTGGTCTGCCACACCTGCGACGGGGATCCGGTCGCGTCCATCGCTCCTCCTCGTGCCGAGCCACTGTCGTGCGTCTCACGATACACGAATTACGAATCGTGTAATACAGTGCGCGTGTCTGAGGAGGTGACGATGTCCGTCGCACTGGTTCTGGGAGTCCTGGCCGGGCCCGCATCGGCGGCGCTGTGCGCGCTGGCGGTACCCGATCCCCGTCGAGCCGCCCGGGTGGTGGGGGCGCTGCTCGCTCTCACCGCCGCCGCGGCCGCCGCGCTGCTGGCCCGGGTCGCGTACGACCCGGTGGTCCCGGCGCTCCTGCTCCGGCTCGACCCACCCGGGCCGGCGTTCTCCGTGGGGATCCGGCTCGACCGGTTCACCGCGCTGTTCGCGCTCCTCGTCTGCGGGCTGGCCGCCGTCGTCGCCGGCTACGCGCGCCGCTATCTCGACGGCGAGCCGGGCGCCCGCGCCCTGCAGGCCCGGATCGCGGCGGCCACCACGGCGACCCTGGTGATGACCACCGCGCCCAGCCTCGTGCAACTGGCCGTCGGCTGGATCGCGGCCGGGCACCTGCTCATCGGGCTCATCGGCTACTACCGGGAGCAGCCCCGGGTACGGGCGGCGGTGCGCCGTACCCGGGCGGTGTTCCTCGTCGGCGACGTGGCCCTGGTCGCCGGCCTGGCGCTGCTGGTCGCGCCGACGGGCGACGCCGACCTGGACGCGGTCCGGGCGGCCGCCGGCGACCGGCCCGGCTGGCTCCTGGCCGCCGCCGGCGGGCTGCTGCTGGTGGCCGGCGCGGTGCGATCGGCCCAGGTGCCGGCGCACCGCTGGCTGCCGTACACCCTGGACGCCCCGACCCCGGTCTCCGCCTTCCTGCACGCAGGCATGGTCAACGTCGCCGGCTTCCTGATGATCACACTGGCGCCGGTGGTGGTCGCCGCACCCGGCGTAATGCCGGCGATGGTGCTGACCGGCCTCGTGACCGCGGTGTCCGGGACGGTGTTCGCCGCGGTGCGCACCGACGTCAAGGGCACCCTCGCCCGGTCCACTGTCGCGCAGATGGGCTTCATGCTCGCCCAGTGCGGGCTCGGCGCGTTCGGCCTGGCCGCCGTGCACCTGGTCGGGCACGCGGTCTACAAGGCGTACGCGTTCCTGTCCGCCGGCGGCGCGCTCCAGGCCCAGGCGCGGACCGCGGCCGCGCCCCGCCCGGTCGGCCCGCCCCGGACCCGGACCGTGGCGCTGGCCGGCGCGGCGGTGCTCGCCGCCGTGGCGCTCACCGAGCTGTCGCTCGGCGCAGGCCCGAGCGGCCTGCTCAGCGCCGTCCTGGCCGGTGCGGCCGCGCTGACCGCGGTGCGGTCGGCGCTCGCGGACCGCGAGGTGCCGGCGCGGACCGCCGTCGCGATCACCCTCGCGGCGGGCGCGCTGGCCGGCGGCTACCTGGTCGCCGGTCGGGCCGTCGCCCGGTGGCTGGGGCTGCCGACCTCGGTGACGGACGCCGGGGTGGGCGTCGCGGCGGTCACGCTGGCCCTGGTGGCCGTCGCCGGCGCGTTCCTGGTGCGCCGGCACGGCGCCGCGCTGTGGTGGTGGGCCTGGCGTGACGGCGCCGGCGCGTGGTGGCGCCGCTCCGCCGGCGTGGCGGCGGGGGAGCCGGCCGCCTGGGCCGTGACCGCCGTACGCCGCCGCGACGCGTCCGACCGGTCGGACGCCGCCCGGGTCGTCGCCGCGCTGGCCGCTGCCGGTGACCACGTCGCCGCGGTCTGGCCGCTGGACACGTTCGTGGCGGTCAACCCGCTCGCCGGCCGGGAGCGGGTGCCGTTCGCGCGGGCCACTGCCGAGCTGCGGGCGCTCGGCGGCGCGCGGACCCACCTGCCGGCCGACGAGTACCGGCGGCGGCTGCGCGACGGCGAGATCGAGCCGGCCGACCTGACCGCGGTGCTCCCCCCGGCGGCCTCGGCGCCGGTCACGCTCGGCGGACGGTCGATCACGGCCGCGGACCTCCAGGTCGCTGCACTGGCCCACCCGGTGCACGACGGACCGCCCCCGCCACCCGACCTGCTCGCCGTGGCGCGGCGCCGGCTCGCGGTGACCCGGCCCGCCGTCGAGGCCGACCCGGACCCGCTCACCCTGGCCGAGTTGCTCGACCGGGTCCTGGGTACCCGGATCGGCGCCGACGTCGACGAGCTGGTGGCCGGCTGGTGCGCGGCGCACTGCGGCCGTCCGGCCGCCCGCTGGCCGGTTCCCGGCCCGGCCGACGAGAGCTGCTGGGCGCGCTGGCGGCGGGTGGCCGGCGTCGACCGCGCGGGCGTCAGCGGCCTGCGGGCACTCGTCGCCGCGCTGCCCGCCGAGCCCGAGCGGGCAGTCGCCCTGCTCCTGCGCGCCCTCGGCGTGGCGCCGGCGGCCTGGCCGGCGTATCTCACCCGGTCCCTGCTCCGGTTGCCGGGCTGGGCCGGCTACGCCCGCTGGTCTCAGACGCGTCCCGGTGAGCGACCGGACCTGACCCCGCTGGACCTGCTCGCGGTCCGGCTCAGCTACGAGCTGGCGCTGGCCGGCACCGCCACCCACCGCCACCTCGGCGTCCCGCCGACGCTCCAAGCGGTGACCGCCGCGACGACCCCCACCGCCGCGACGCCGACCGCCGTGTCGACGCCCACCGCCGGGACGGCGGAGACCGTACCGGCCGCCGGTGCGCCGGGGACGGACGAGCCGGCGGCTCTCGCCCGGCTGGTCGCGGCGCTCGGCGTCGACGCGCCGGCCCTGGCGCTGCTGCCCGAGGAGACGGTGGCGGTGGTGCGCGACGTTATGGCCGAGCTGTCCCCGGCGCGGCAGGCCGAGGTGTGGCTCGCCGCCGCGGAGCACGCATACCGGCGTCGGCTGCGGAACCGGCTGGAACACGGGGCGCGGCCGCGCCCACGCCGCGCCGCCCGCGTCACCCCGCTCGCCCAGGCGGTGTTCTGCATCGACGTGCGCAGCGAGGGCCTGCGCCGGCACCTGGAGGCGGCCGGGCCGGTGGACACCTACGGCTTCGCCGGCTTCTTCGGCCTACCCGTGCGCACCGTGGCGGCCGATGCCGCCCGGGGCCGGGACCGCTGCCCGGTGCTCATGCGACCGGTGGCCACCGTCGGGGAGACCGCCGACGCCACGCGGGTACGCCGCCGGCGGGCCCGGCAGGCGTGGCGCCGGGCGTTCGCCTCGGCCAAGGCCGACCCGGTCGGCGCGTTCGCCTTCGTGGAGGTCGCCGGCGTGCTCGCCACCGCCGCCCTGGCGGTGCGCGCCGTGGCGCCGGGCCGGTTCGCGCCACCCGCCGACGACACCGCGCCGCCGGTGGCCGACCTCGCCGCCGCCCTGACCCTCGACGAGCAGGTCTACTACGCGGAGGCGACGCTGCGCACCGTCGGGCTGACGACCGGCTTCGCCCCGCTGGTGCTGCTCTGCGGGCACGGGGCCACCAGCACCAACAACCCCTACGCGGCCGCGCTCGACTGCGGCGCCTGCGGCGGCAACCGGGGCGGGGTCAGCGCCCGGCTGGTCGCCGCGCTGCTCAACCGGCCCGAGATCCGCGAGGCGCTGGTCGCCCGGGGGATCCACCTGCCCGCCGACACCCACGTCCTGGCCGGCGAGCACGACACCGTCACCGACGAGGTGCGCCTGTTCGATGTCGACACCGTCCCCGTCCGGCTGCGCCCGCACGTCGACGACCTGACGCGCCGGCTCGCCGAGGCGGGAGCGGGTCTGCGCGCGGAACGGGCCACCCGGCTGCCCGGCCGGCCGGGCTCCCGCCACCTGCCCGGCCGCGCCTCGGACTGGGCCCAGGTGCGGCCGGAGTGGGCGCTGGCCGGCAACGCCGCGTTCATCGCCGCGCCGCGCGAGCTGAGCGCCGGGCGCGATCTCGGCTGCCGCACGTTCCTGCACTCCTACGACTGGACCGCGGATCCGGACGCGGTCGCGCTGGAGACGATCATGACGGGCCCGCTCGTCGTGGCGTCCTGGATCAACCTCCAGTACTACTTCTCCACGGTGGATCCGCACCGCCTCGGTGCCGGCACCAAGACCGTGCACACCGTCCTCGGCGACGCGCTCGGCGTCCTCTCCGGATCCGGTGGCGACCTGCGTGTCGGGCTGCCGCTGCAGTCCGTCGACGACGGGACACGGCCGGCGCACGACCCGCTGCGGCTGCTCGCCGTGGTCCACGCCCCGCACCACCTCGTCGACACCGTGCTCGGCCGCAACCCGGCCCTGCGCCAGCTGATCGACGGCGGCTGGATGTCCCTGACCGTCATCGACCCCCGTACCGGCGAATGGAGTGACCCGGGCGGATCCCGGCGCACCACGCCGCTCCCGGCCCTCGGCCCAGAGAAGGAGTACAGCGTATGAACGAGCTCGGACTGACGCGCATGGTCAAGGTGGAGGTCGTGACCCGCGCCGACGACGTCGACGCCGTCCGGACGCTGCTGCACGCCTCCGGCGTGAGCGGTTGGACCAGCCTCAGCGGGGTCTCCGGCTTCGGCCACCACGGCACCCACGAGGGCCGGCTGCTCTTCAACGACCGGGCCGGACTCGTCATGGTGATCGCCGTGCTGCCGATCGAGCGGGCCGAGCCGGTCGTCGTCGGCCTGCGCGACATCCTGGCCCACCGGCCCGGCGTCATGTTCGTCAGTGAGGCATGGGTGAGCCGGCCCGAGTACTTCGGCGCCGATCGACCGGCGGGCCCGGTGACCTGAAGGGGGCGAGTCGCGTCCGGGCGGGGTGGCGACCGCCGCCCCGCCCCGCCGTGGCGGCCGGACCCGGCCGAGGAGGCCCTCGGGCACGTCCGGTCGTCCGCCGCTGTACGCACCCGGCCGACGCCCGCATCCCAGCTGATGCGCTCGTTCACGCGCGCGGCGGGTCCAGGAAGCGTTGTGCCAGTTCGGCGAGGGTGTCGGCGGTGTTGTCGACGGGCGCCGTCGGCAGCACGATGTGGCTGACGACCAGTCGTGCGAGGGATTCGGCGCCGACGGTGACTTCATCGGGAGGCACCCGGGGCAGGTGCGTGTCCGCCCACTCCCTCAGCACCGTGACGGCGGCGGCCAGGGCCAGGTCGGCGCGGGTGGTCAGGTAGGGGAGCAGGGCGTCGGTGCCCCGGGCACTGTTGAGGACGGCTTTGACCAGCGGGTCGGTGCCGGCCTGCGTCAACACGAACGTCACCGCGGCATGGACGGCGGCTCGCACGTCGCTGCCGTGGGCGGACAACGCCTCCCGCACACCGTCCATGAACCGGTCGATCTCGCGGTGTGCGATGGCTTCGCCCAGGCCGGCCTTGTTGGTGAACTCGTTGTAGAGCGTCTGCCTGCTCACGCCCACGCGGGCCGCCACGTCGGCCATTCGTACCGCGTCCCAGCCGCGGTCGATCGCCAGGTCGCGGCCGGCCGTGATGACCGTGTCACGCAGGTGCCGGCGCGCGGTGTGGCGATAAGGCGGAGGGGCGGCCATGGTGCGCCGAGTCTATCGAGTAGACACACATGCCTTGCGTGTCTACTCAATTGACGCAGAGCCGGATATTGTCAAGCGTGGCTGTCCGTGTGACAGTCGACGCAGCGCTCGACACTCCGGAGGCGGTACATGCAGACCTCGATCGATGCTCCAGCCGCCGGCTGGCGTGACGGCAAGAAGCACCTGTGGCCACTGGCTCTCCTCGTGCCGGTGCTGCCGTTTCTGGCGTACGCGTTGTGGCAGGCCGGCGCCGGACCCGCTGCCTGGTGGCTCACCCCGGCGGTGGTCTTCGGACTCATCCCGATCATCGACGTGCTGCTCGGTGACGACGGAGAGAACCCGCCCGACGACATCGCCCGGCGGTTGCAGGAGGTCCGTTACTACCGCTGGATCACGTTCCTGTTCCTGCCGGTGCAGTACGCCGCCCTGCTGCTCGGAGCATGGGTCTGGACGCGTGGCGGCCTCGGTGCCGCCGGTGCCGCCGGCCTGGTCGCCACCATCGGAATCGTCAACGGACTGGCCATCAACACCGCACACGAGCTCGGCCACAAGCGCGAAACGGTCGAGCGGTGGTTGTCGAAGATCGCCCTCGCGCCCACCGGGTACGGCCACTTCTACGTCGAGCACAACCGCGGGCACCATGTCCGTGTCGCCACACCGGAGGACCCGGCCAGCGCCAGGCTGGGGGAGAGCTTCTACTCGTTCTGGCCGCGTACGGTCTGGGGCAGCCTCATCTCGGCGTGGCGGCTGGAGATCGGCCGCTTCCGGCTGCGGCACAGGAGCCCGTGGACGCTGCGTAACAACCTGCTCAACGCCGGGCTCATGACCGTCGCGCTCTTCGCCCTGCTGATCGCTGTGTTCGGCTGGCGGCTCGTGCCCTTCCTGTTCCTGCAGGCGATCGTCGGCCTCTCGCTGCTGGAAGCGGTCAACTACCTCGAGCACTACGGATTGTGCCGTCGGCGCACCGCCACCGGCCGCTTCGAGAAGGTCGACCCACGGCACAGCTGGAACAGCGACCGCGTCGTCACCAACGTGTTCCTCTTTCAACTGCAACGCCACAGCGACCACCACGCCAACCCGCTGCGCCGCTACCAGACGCTGCGCAGCTTCGACGTCTCGCCGCGACTGCCCGGAGGCTACGCCTCGATGGTGATGCTGGCTCTCGTCCCGCCGCTGTGGTACCGGGTGATGAACCCACGGGTTCTGGCGCACCACGGCGGCGACCTGAACCTCGCCAATCGCAACCCCCGCGCCGAGGCCCGACTGCGTCGCCGCTACGGCCGGCCCGCAGCGGACACCACAGCGGTCCACGCCGCCTGACCCGACCCGGTGTAGGTCTGACGGCACCTCTCCGTGTCAGGGCGTAGGATTTCGGTTCCTGCACGGAACGGGGCCGTGCCCGGCCGGTCGCGCCGCTTCGGCCTCGCCGGGCGCCGTGGCGTCCGGGACGAAGGGTGGACACCCCGGATGCACCAGCGGATCCTGCTGCGAGCCCGCAAGGGCCCGTTCGACGTCGTCACCGCCGAGGAGACCTACGAGCGGGACTGGATCGGCAAGAACAGCGGCAACCTGGTCTTCAGCCACGCCGCGCACAAGCTGCTGTCCACCTCGACGGCGGAGATCACCCCGTCGCGGTTCCGGACGGACCCGCGCGATGCCGACGAGATCAACGAGAAGTACGACGTCTTCGTGATCCCGCTGGCGAACGCGTTCCGCCACGACTACGTGAACCGGTTGACGTCGATGACCCGGCTGATCGAGCGGCTCAAGATCCCGGTGGTGGTGCTCGGGGTCGGGGCGCAGACCGACGTGGACGGCGACCGGGAGTACCTGCGTCCGATCGACGAGCCGGTGAAGGCGTTCTGCCGGGCGGTGCTGGACCGATCGCACAGCATCGGCGTACGCGGCGAGATCAGCGAGAACTACCTGCGGACGCTGGGCTTCTCCGCCGTCGAGCAGATCGGCTGTCCGTCGATGTTCCTGCACGGCGACAGCCTCCGGGTCGAGAAGGCGAAGGCGACCCTGGACACCGAGGATCGGCTCGCGTTCGTCATCTCGCCGTACGTCCGCGCGTTGGCCCCGATCGTCCAGCACCACCACCAGCGCTACCCGAATCTGCGCTACGTGGCGCAGGGCCTGTACACCCTCGGCACCCTGCTCTACGGCGACGCACCGAAGTTGCGCGGCAAGACCGACGACATGCCGATCCACACCTCACACCCGCTCTTCGTCGAGGACAAGGTGCGGATGTTCATGGACCCGTGGCCCTGGATGGAGTATCTCTCCGGATTCGACTTCGCCTTCGGCACCCGGATCCACGGCACCATCACGGCGCTGATCTCCGGCACTCCCGGGTATCTCCTCGCACACGACTCGCGCACCCTGGAACTGGCCCGCTACTTCGACATCCCGCACCGGTTGATGCGCGACGTGCCGGCCGACGTCGACGCCGCCCGACTCTACGAGGAAGCCGACTACACGGCCCTGAACGAGGGCCACAAGGAGCGCTTCGCGCGGATCACCGCGTTCCTCGCCAAGCACGACCTCGGCCTGTCGTTCGCCGACGGGGACAGCGCCACCCGCTTCGACGAGCAGGTCCGCCGAACCGTCTACCCGCCGGCGGTCCGGCCGGCCTCCGCCTACACGGCCGAGGAACTGCTGACGCGCATCCAATGGCTGCGGGACGAGAACCGGACGCTGCAGCAGAAGCTCACGGCACGCCGCGCGCAGCCACTGCGCGACCAGGTCAAGCAAGCGGTGGGCCGCCGGGTCCGCCGGATGCTGTCGCGCTGACCGTCGTACGCCTGCTCGGCAGCGGAATGGCCGGCGCCGCGACGGCGGCGTTCGGCGTGGCGGTGCGATCAGCCCGCCGCGAATCGCGAGAACCCTTCTTATTTCCATCGACCGGCATTACGCTCTGGGCCAGCCCTGAGGTGCATCACATCGGAGGTTCCTATGAGGACGATGACCATCCGTCGCACGACTGCACTCCGCCTGGTGTCCGGCGCACGCCGCCTGTGGATCGAGTGGTGCTGGTAACTGCCGGCCCGGCGGGCGCTCCCGGGCGCCCGCCCCTGCGGCGGTGGGCCCTGCGGTGACGGACGGGGCGGAGCGCTACGACTGCCACCGCGACCACGGGCCGTACGCCGGGGTCTCGGCCTTCCTCGGCCGGGTCGCCGCCGACCGGCCCCGCCTGGCGGCCCGGCACGCGGTCGAACTGCACGCGATCGCCCCCCAGCTCGACCCGGCGGCCCGGCCGGCCGCCGAGGAGGAGCCGATCCGCTTCCACCCCGCCCGCCGTACCGCCTGCCTGGCCTACGGCGCGGCGGAACTCGTGGCGGCCTGGGCCGGCACGCTCCGGCGGCCCGTCACCGTCCGGTTCGATCACGTCGCCGGCGCCGACGAGACGACAGCCGAACTGCTGGACGCGCTGGCCCGCCGGCTCGGGCCGGCCCCGGTGCGCCTCGACCTGCGCGACGACGGTGCCCCCGATCCGGCGCCCGACGAGCGCACCCCGCAGGCGCTGCGACGGGCCCTGGGCGACAGCCTGGCCCGCGGCTACTACCACCACGCGGCCCGGGTCGCCCGGCGCGGGCGGGCGGCGGTCACCCCCGACGGCGACCTGCGGCACTGGTGGGCGTTCACCACCGGCCTGGCCACCGCCCTGGCGGCCCTGAACCGGGCCGCCGAGGCGCTCGACCTCTACGACGAGGCGCGGGCCGTCACCGACGACCCGAAGATCACTATGTCGGCGGCGTACGCCACCGCCATGCTGCACGCCCGGCACCTGCCGGCGGCCGACCAGGACCCGGCGCTGGCCCGGCACTGGCTGGAGGTGGCGCTGCGCCTCGCCGCCGAACTGGCCGACCCACGCCGGCGGCTGCTGTCGACGGTCTTCTACGAGCAGGGCCTGGCGCTGCTGGACAGCCGGGCCGGCCGGCCCGACCGCGCGCTGCGGCTCGTCGACGACGGGCTGACCCGGCTGACGGCCGCGCTCGGCCCCGGCGAACGCCCGCAGGACCTGGCCCGGCTGCGCCACAACCGGGCGCAGGTTCACCTCGCGCTGGGCGACCCGGCGCGGGCGCTGGCCGATCTGGACACCGTGATCGCCCACGACCCCGACAACTGCGAGTACTACGTGGACCGCGCCGCCCTCCACCGGGCGGCGGGCCGGACCCGAGCCGCGATCAGGGACTACGACGCCGCCATCCGGCTGGGACCGCATCTGCCCGAGGCGTACTACAACCGGGCCGTGCTCCAGCAGGAGCGGGGCCGCCCCGAGCGGGCTCGCGCCGACCTGGAGCGGGTGCTCGCCATCGAACCGGGGCACCTCGACGCCCGGATCGCCCTGGTCAACCTGCACGTGGAGCGCGGCGCGCTGGATGCCGCCGAGGCGGGTGCGCGGGCCGGGCTGGCCGGCGCTCCGCAGGAGCCCGCGCTGCTGTGCACCCTGGGCCTGGTCCTCGCCGAGCGCGGCCGGCCCGCCGAGGCCGACGAACTGCTCACCCGGGCCCTGAACGGGGACCCCGAACTGGTGGAGGCGTGGACGAACCGGGCGGCCACCCGGTTCGAGCGCGGCGACGTGGCCGCCGCGCTCGCCGACCTGGACCGGGCGGTGGCGCTGTCGGAGGCCCCCGTGCCGCGCTACAACCGGGGTACGGCCCTGGCCCGGCTGGGCCGGTGGGACGAGGCGGCCCGCGACTTCGCCCAGGCGCTCGCCCAGCCCGGCCTGGACCGGGCCCTGCGCCGGGATCTGCGCGCGGAACTCACCAGGTGCCGCCGGGCGCTGGCCGTCTGACCCGGCCCGGCCGGGGAGCCGGCGCTCATCGTGCGCCGGTCCCGGTCCGGGGGAGGGGAGCGGGTTCAGCAGCCCTGGCGGCGGCTGTAGATCTGGTGGCGCTCACCGGCCCATCCGATGTAGCCGACCGCCTCGACGCAGTAGTTCGCCGTACCGGTGACGGCGACCGGGCCGGCGTAATAGCTGAAGTCACCGGAATTGGTGTCCGCGCCGCCCGACCGGGTGCAGTGCGCGCCCTCGCCCGACCGCTCCGCGCAGCGGTAGATCTGCACGAAGGTGGGCGCCGACCTCCCGTACGCCGCGCCGCGGTGGTAGAAGCAGGCGCTGTTGGTGCCCCCGTTGCTGCTGTTGTAGTAGATCACCAGTTCACCGAGCCCGGACGACTGCACCTGGCTGTAGGTGATGGTCCCCGAGCAGGAGCCGGCCGCCTGGGCGGCGGGGGCGCCGACAGTCAGGCCCGCCGCGACGGTCACCAGCGCCGTCAGCGCCGAAAGCATGCGTTTCATGTACCTACCTACCCAATCCACAGTCGACTGTTCCGTAGTGGATCTTAATCAACCGGTGACCTTCGCCGTGACCCTGGTCCATAGGCAGCCACCTATTGACAAACAATATTAACAATTGGACCCTCTGAGAGAGCGCTCTCCCGTCCCCCCGTCTCCCGCGAGGTGTCCCCATGCGTCTCCGAAGAAGGCTGCTCGCCGCCGCGTCCGCCCTGCTCGCCGGGCTCACCGGCGCCGTCGTCGCCACGCCCGCCCAGGCGGTCGGACCGGCGTTGCTGCCGGTCACCGTCACCAACACCACCGGCCGCAGCGACCCGGTCCACCTCTACGTCATCGGCGTCCAGCTGTCCTCCGGCCGACTCGGCTACGTCACCTCCGGCGGCACCTTCGTACCGTGGACCGGCGGGCAGCTCCCGCCGTCGCCCGCGCCGGACGTCTCCATACCGGGCCCCGGCAACGGCGGCAGCACCACGATCCAGTTCCCCCGCGGCTTCTCCGGCCGGGCCTACTTCTCCCTCGGGCAGAAGCTCAAGTTCTTCCTCACCCCGGACGGACTGGTGCAGCCCGCGCCCTGGGCGGCCGGTGACGCGAACCGCGACATCCTCTTCGACTGGAGCGAGTTCACCTACAACGACTCCGGGCTGTGGCTCAACAGCTCCCAGGTCGACATGTTCGCGATCCCGCACGCGGTCACCGTGACCGGCGCCAACGGCGTCACCAAGCGCACCGGCGACGTGGTGGCCAACGGACGCAACGCGGTCATCGACGGGATCCGGGCGCAGCCGGGCTGGGCCGGCACCGTCCACACCCGCTCCGACGGGACCGTCCTGCGCGTCCTGGCTCCGGGCAAGGCGGCCGGGGCCGGCCTGCTCAGCACCACGTACCTGGACTCGTACATCGCGTCCGCGTGGAACGCGTACACCACGAAGACCCTGACCGTGGCGCCCTTCGCCGACCAGCCGGCCATCCGGTACTACGGCCGCACCTCGGGCAACACCATGACCTTCACCAACGGCAGCGGCCAGGTCGTCGCCTCCTTCAACCGGCCCTCCTCGGCCAGCGTCTGGGGCTGCGACGGCGACCTGCCCGCGCCGAACGACCAGGTGGTCGGCCCGATCTCGCGTACGCTCTGCGCCGCCCTCAACCGAGGCACGCTCGGCACCGTCGACACCCAGCCCAGCACGAACGCCGCCGACTTCTACCGCAGCAACCCCACCAACCAGTACGCCCGCCTGATCCACGCCAACATGACCGACGGCCGGGCGTACGCGTTCGCCTTCGACGACGTCGGCGGATTCGAGTCGCTGGTGCACGACGGCGATCCCCGTTCGGCCGGACTGATCCTCAGCCCGTTCACCGGCGGTGGCGGCGGCACCCCGACCACCGGGGTGCCAGTGGTCAGCAACTGGAACAACAAGTGCATCGACGTGCCGAGCTCCAACTTCGTCGACCGCGCGCCGTTGCAGATGTGGAACTGCAACAACACCAACGCGCAGAAGTGGACGTTCAGCGGCACGGCGCTCAAGAGCCAGAACAACAAGTGCATGGACATCGACGCCGGGTCCACCGCGAACGGGGCGGCGGTGCAGCTCTACACCTGCAACGGCACCGGCGCCCAGCAGTTCACCCTGAACGCGGCCGGAGACCTGGTCAACCTCCAGGCCGGCAAGTGCGTCGACATCAAGGACTGGAACGGCAACGACGGCGCGAGGCTCCAGCTCTGGGACTGCGGGGGCACGGCCAACCAGAAGTGGCGCAAGGGCTGACCAGCCATGCGAACGGTGGCGGGGGCCGACCGCGAGTCGCTCCCGTCACCGGCAGGCGACGGACGAGACGGCCGGTGACACGACGCCGCGCACCGAGGCGTCCATCGACGTTCATCCAACAGATCGATGTGCGTAAGCTCCGCCCGGTCAGATCTGGGGAACCTACCGAGGAGGTTCCATGGATCGTCGAGCAATGCTGCGGGCCACTGTCGTCGGTGCGGGCGCTGTCGCGCTGCCGTTCACCGCGTGGTCGGCGGCGTACGGAGCCCCGGCGCAGAACGCGGCGGGCCCCTACGGTGGGCTCCAGCCCGCCGACGCCAACGGCATCCAGTTGCCGGCCGGCTTCACCAGCTCGATCGTCGCACGATCCCGTCGGACGGTGCCGGGGACGTCGTACACCTGGCACGACGCTCCGGACGGTGGCGCCGTGTTCCCGAACGGCACCGGCTGGATCTACGTGTCGAACTCCGAGGTGTCAGCCGGTGCGGGCGGCGGTGCCTCACGCCTCGTCTTCGACTCCAGCGGCACCGTGGTCGGGGCGTCGCGGATCCTCTCCGGCACCAACAACAACTGCGCCGGGGGCAAGACACCGTGGAACACCTGGCTCTCCTGCGAGGAGGTGTCCCTGGGCCGGGTCTTCGAGACGTACCCCCTCGGCGGGACCGCCGTGGCGCGTCCCGCGCTGGGCCGGTTCAAGCACGAGGCGGCCGCGGCCGACCCGGTCCGCCGGGTCGTCTACCTGACCGAGGACGAGACCGACGGCAAGTTCTACCGGTTCGTGCCGACCACCTGGGGCGACCTCTCCGCCGGAACCCTCCAGGTCTTCCGCGCCGGTACGGCGACCTCCGGCACGTTCACCTGGGCCACGGTGCCCGACCCGGACGGCTCGCCCACCCCGACCCGGCAGCAGGTGTCCGGCGCGAAGACGTTCAACGGCGGCGAGGGCTGTCACTACGCGGATGACACCGTCTGGTTCACCACGAAGGGCGACAACCGCGTGTGGCAGGTCAACCTGGCCGCCGGCACGTACGAGCTCGCCTACGACGACAACCTGGTCAGTCCGGGCACCCCTCCGCTGACCGGGGTCGACAACATCACCGGGTCCACTGCCGGTGACCTGTACGTCGCGGAGGACGGCGGGAACATGGAGATCTGCATGATCACGCCCGACGACAAGATCTCGGTCTTCCTGCGGATCACCGGACAGAGCGGTTCGGAGATCACCGGGCCGGCGTTCACCCCGGCGGGGGACCGGCTGTACTTCTCGTCGCAACGCGGCACGACCGGCTCGTCCTCCGGCGGCATCACCTACTGCGTCACCGGGCCGTTCCGCCGATGACCGGCTCCCGGCCCCGCTGACAGTGACCACGCGGTGGAGGACGCCCGGTCTTCACCGGGCGTCCTGCCGGCCGTCACGGCACGTGTCCGGTTCCTGGCGCATTGACATCGGTGCTCCGGCCACAGCAGACTGTCGCGACAACTGAACCACCGCGTGTACGTGCGGGGGAAGACCGGTCGAAATCCGGCGCTGGCCCGCAACGGTAGGCCGCCCAGAGAGATCTGCGGCGGCGAGCCCGAATACCCGTCGTACGCGTGTATCCGCTCCCCACCCGTCGTGGCCCACGGGTCGGAGTCCCGGTCGACGCGGCGTTGCCGCGGTCGTCCGGGCTTTCGACGACCGCCGGGCCGGAAAGGCGCTTCCGATGGTCGTCCGCCGAAGCCGGCACCGCCTGCTCGCGCTCCTCTGCGGCGTACTCGCCGCTCTCACCCTCACCACACCCGCCGTCGCCGCCCCCGAGCGCGCCGCCCTCACCCGCCCGGAGGCCGCCGGCGGCTGGCTCGCCCGGCAACTCGTCGACGGCGAACGCTTCGAGGCGGTCTTCGACGGTGTCGCGTACCCCGACCAGGGGCTGACCCTCGACGCCGTGTTCGCCTTCGCCGCCACCGGCGTCGCCGACGACCACGGCGCCGACGCGCTGGCCTGGGTCGCCCGGCCGGACATCCGCGACGGCTACCTCGGCGACGGCGCCTCCGAGGCGTACGCGGGTGCGACCGCCAAGCTCGCCCTCGCCGTGCAGGTGCGCGGCGGCGACCCGGCCGACGTCGGCGGGGTGGACCTGATCGCCCGGCTGCGCTCGCTCCAGACGCCGGCCGGCAGGTTCAGCGACCGGTCCGCGTACGGCGACTACAGCAACGCGTTCAGCCAATCCTTCGCGCTGCTGGCGCTGGACCGTACGGCGGGCGGAGCGCCACCGGCGGCGGCCGCCTGGCTGGCCGGCACCCGGTGCCCGGACGGCGGCTACCCGCTGCTGCCCGCGCAACCGGTCTGCACGTCCGACGTGGACGCCACCGCGCTCGCGGCACAGGCGCTGCGCGCCGCGGACCGTCCGGCCGACGCCGCCGCCGGGCTGCGCTGGCTGGTGTCCGTTCAGCGTGCCGACGGCGGCTTCGCCAACGCGGGCGGCACGCCGAACGCCAACAGCACCGGCCTCGCCGCGCAGGCCCTGCGCGACGGCCACCGGCTGCCGGCCTGGGCGCGGGCCCGGGCATTCCTCGCCGGACTCCAGGTCGGCTGCGCCGGGGCGCCGGCCGACAGGGGCGCTGTCGACTTCGACGGCGGCGGCTTCGATCCGGCCACCGCACCCCGGGCGACCGCCCAGGCCGTCCTCGGTCTCACCGGGATCGGGTACGCCCGTCTGTCCGCCGCCGGCGCCGACCCCGGCGCACCGGCACTCGCCTGCCCGTGAACCCCTTCGCCGCGCACCCGATCACAGGAGGATCCGTGTTCCGTCATCGTTCCACAGTCCGCACCTGGCTGGCCGGCCTGCTGGCCGCCGTCGTGGCCGGCGTCGCGCTGACCGCAGTCGAGCCCGCGCCCCGGGCGGCGCACGCCGCCGCCTGCACCGGCACCTCGGGAGTCACTGTGGTCGTCGACTTCGCCGCGCTCGGCGGCGGCGTCCAGGTCGCCTGTGCGCCGGGCGATCCGGCCACCGGCCTGGCCGCGCTCCAGGCCGCCGGCTTCACAGTCACCGGCACCGCCCGCTGGGGCCTGGCCTTCGTCTGCCGGATCAACGGCAAGCCCACCGCCGCGACCGAGCCGTGCGTCAACACCCCGCCGGCCACGGCGTACTGGTCGTACTGGCATGCGTCCAGCGGCGGCTCCTGGTCCTACAGCACGTCGGGGGCGGCCGGCTACAACCCCGCGCCGGGCAGTGTCGAGGGCTGGTCCTTCGGCGCCGGCGCCCCGCCGAGCATCGCCGCTCCCTGAACCGCCGCTTCTAAGTGGTGTGACCGGCGGCGCACCGGGTGCCGGCAACTGCTCTGGCGTCGTCGCGCGCCCGGGCGGTACGGTGTCGGCACCCGGTGCTCCGGGCACACAACTGCATACGTCCCGCGCGGGGGGAAGCCGGTTCGAAGCCGGCGCTGACCCGCAACCGTGAGCGAGAGTCCCCCTTTCGCGAGCCGGAATGCCCCGCCCGGGACGAGCGGCTTCCACTGTCGAGGTCTACAGGGTGAAGTCCGGGCCGCCGAGGTCCGACCACCCCGCTCACCGCAGCACGCGGAGCGGGGTGTCCGTTTCTCGGGGTGCTTTCCGGAGGTTTCACCGACCGCTCTGCGAAAGGCACCCCTGATGCCCCTGTCCCGGCGTCTCACCACCGGCCTCGGTATGGCCACGGTGACGGCTCTCGCCGCGATCACCGGCGCCCCGCCGGCCGTTGTCGCGGCACCCGCCCCGGCCCACGTCACAGCCGCCCGCGAGGCCGCGTCCTGGCTGGCCGGCGAGTTCACCGACGGTTCGCTGCCCGGCCCGTTCGCCCCCGAGGACTGGGGGCTGACCATCGACGGACTGGTCGCGCTGTCCGCCACCGGCGTCGACGCGCCGACCCGGCAGGCGGCAACCGCGCAGGTCGCGAGACACGTACGGTCCTACAACAGCTACGACGACTGGGGCATCGAGGGCTTCACCGACGGCGGGGCCACCGCCAAGATGCTCTACGCCGCGGCCGCCGCCGACGCGGACCCCACCGACTTCGGCGGCTACGACCTGCGGGCGGAAACGCTGTCGCTGATCGCCCCGGCCGACGCCGGGCACCAGCGGGGGCGGATCACCAGCCGTACCACCGCCGACAGCGGCCCGGACGCCAGCAACACCTTCGACCAGTCCTTCGCCGTGCTCGGCCTGGCCCGCAGTGGCGACCTGCCACAGGACACCGTGGACTTCCTGATCCGGCAGCAGTGTGCGGCAGGTGGCTTCCGGCTCTACCCGGACGCCGCCGACGGACCCTCGCCGTCCTGCGACGACCAGCCCGGCGCCACCCTCGACGTCGACTCGACAGCGATGGCCGTGCAGGCGTTGCTGGCCGCCGCCGAGGACGGCGCCACCGGCGCCGGCGACGCCGCCCGCAAGGGCGCCGACTGGCTGGTCACCCAGCAGCACACCGACGGCTCCTTCGGCGGCTCCGGACCGACCACCGGCGCGAACTCCAACAGCACCGGCCTGGCCGGGCAGGCCCTCGCCGCCGCCGGCCGCGACGACGAGGCCGCCCGGGCGGCGAAGGCCCTGGCCGCGCTGCAGCTCACCGCGGGCAACGGTGGGGCGGCCTCCGCCGACGCCGGCGCGATCGCCTACAACACCGACGGGTTCACGACTGCCGCCGCGGCCGGGATCACCGACACCGACCGGGACCAGTGGCGCCGGGCCACCGCGCAGGCATTGCTCGGGCTGGCTCAGGTTCCGCTGGGCCGGATCGGCCTCGACCCGCCGCCCACGTCGCATCCCACCCCGACCGGCACGGCCTCGCCCACCGCGCCCGCCACGCCCACCGCGTCTCCCACGCTCACCACGTCGCCTCCGCCGACCGGCACCGCCGGCCCGACGCCGAGCGTGACCAGCCCTCCGGCGACACCCGCGCCCACGACCGCGGCGCCGACCACCGCCGCTCCGCCGATCACGACCCCGGCCGCGTCAGGGCTGGGCGGGCTGCCGACCACCGGCGCGGCGATCGGCAGCTACCTGCTGATCGCGCTGCTGCTGATCGGTGGCGGAGTGACACTGCTCGTGCTCGGCCGACGGCGGGCGGGATGAGCCTCCGCGCCGCCCGCGGTGCGCTGGCCGTCGCCCTGGTCACCGCGGGCACCACGATCGGACCGGGCGGTCCTGCGGTGGCCGCCGGGTCGGCCGGATACTGCCCGGACGCCTCCGGGGTGACAGTCGTGGTGGACTTCAACGAACTCGGCGGCGGAACGGTGGTGCGCTGCGCGCCGGGCGCCCAGGCCAGCGGCCTCGCGGCGCTCAAGAACGCGGGCTTCCCGATCACCGGAACCCTGCGCTGGGGTGAGGGGTTCATCTGCCGGATCGACGGCAAGCCGTCGGCCGCGACGGAGAAGTGCGTCGACACGCCGCCGGCGAGCGCCTACTGGTCGTACTGGCACGCGCCGAACGGCGGCAGTTGGACGTACAGCGACAAGGGTGTGCTCAACCGCAAGCCGGCGGCCGGCAGCTTCGAGGGCTGGTCGTTCTCCCTCAACCGCAACGCCGATGACGCGCCTCGTCCCGGCGCCGCGCCGAAACGCCCCGCCCCTCCACCGCCGCCACCACCGCCCCCTCCGCCGCCGCCCATGGGCGGCGGGCCGGTGGCGCCACCACCGGCGGGAGGAACCGTCGCACCGCCGCCGGTCGCCGGTGGCCGGCCCGGCGAGCCCACGCGGCCGGCCGGCACCTCCGGCCCGCCGGCCTCCGTCAGCCCGCCGGCCTCCGCCGGCGCGTCACCGACGGCCGGTACGCCGACCCTGGCGGCGACGCCGGGTGCCGCCACCGGAACGGCACCGCAGGGCTCCTCCGACGAGCCGGTGGTGACAGATGTCGCCGCGTCCCGTGACGACGACGGCCTGCCGCTGGGCACGATCGCCGGGGTGCTGCTGCTCGCCGTGCTCGCCACCGGCGCGCTGGTCGCGGCCCGACGACGCCGTGCCGCCGACCCGGATGACTGACGCCACGGCCACCGGGTCGCGGACGGCTGACGCCGGCCGGCTGCCGGGCCGGTGGCCGGTGTGGTGGCTACCCCGAGGGCTGCACCCGGGCGCATGGTGGCTGTGGGCGCTCGGCCTGGCCACCGCGGCCAGCCACACCACGAATCCGCTGCCGCTGGCCCTGCTCGTCGCCGTCGCCGGTCTGGTGGTGGTGCGCCGCCGGGGCGACGCGCCGTGGGCGTTGGCGTTCCGCATGTATGTCTGGCTCGGCGCGGTGATCGTCACGATGCGCGTCGTGTTCCGGATCGTGTTCGGCGGCGGCCAGGGCGAGCACATCCTGGTCCGGCTGCCGGAGATCCCGCTGCCCGAGTGGGCGGCGGGCATCCGCCTGTTCGGACCGGTCGCCGTCGAGCAGATCCTCGGTGGCTTCTACGACGGGCTGCGGCTGGCGACGATGCTGGTCTGCCTCGGGGCGGCGAACGCCCTGGCCAACCCGAAACGGCTGCTCAAGGCCGTACCCGGAGCGCTGTACGCGGTCGGCACCGCCGTCGTGGTCGCGTTGTCGGTCGCCCCGCAGCTGGTGGAGAGCGTGCTTCGGGTCCGCCGGGCCCGTCGGCTGCGCGGCGCGTCCGGCCGGGGGATGCGGGCGCTGCGCGGTGTCGCCCTGCCGGTGCTGGCCGACGCGTTGGACCGGTCCCTGGCCCTCGCGGCGGCGATGGACTCCCGTGGTTACGGCCGCACCGCGGCGGTGCCCGCCGGGCAGCGAACCGTCACCGGCGCGCTCGTGCTCGGCGGGCTGGTCGGCGTGTGTGCCGGCACCTACGGGCTGCTCGACACCGCCGCACCCGGCTACCTGGGGCTGCCGATGCTCCTGGCCGGACTGACCGCCGCCGTGACCGGCATGCTGCTCGCCGGCCGCCGGGTCCGCCGCAGCCGGTACCGACCGGACCGCTGGCGCCCGGCCGAGCTGCTCGTGGCCGGCTGCGGGGTGGCCGCCGCGGCACTGACCATGCTCGCCGGCTCGGTGGACCCGGAACTGCTCTACCCGCCGGTCAGCCCGCTCACCTGGCCCCAGCTGACCCCGCTGATGCTTCTCGCCGTGGGCGTCGCGGCGGCACCCGCCTGGCTGGCGCCGCCACCACCGCCGACGGCACGTGCCGGACGCCCGCCGGCGGTGGACCGGCCGTTCCCCGTCACGGACGTGCCGGCAGACGGAGAGCGCGCCGCGACGGCGACGACACCGGGAGACCGCCCATGATCATTTTAGACCGGGTCACCGTCCACTACGCCGAGGGCGGCCCGCCGCCGTTGCGGGACGTGACGCTCCGCATCGAGGAGGGTGAACTCTGCCTGGTCGCGGGTCGTACCGGCGCCGGAAAGTCGACGCTGCTGCGGGCGATCAACGGCCTCGTCCCGCACTTCACCGGCGGCACCCTGCACGGCGCCGTCACCGTCGACGGCAGGGACACCCGAACGCACCCGCCGCGCGATCTCGCCGACGTCGTCGGCGTGGTCGGCCAGGACCCGCTGGCCGGGTTCGTCACCGACACCGTCGAGGAGGAACTGGCGTACGGGATGGAGCAGCTCGCCCTGTCACCCGCGGTGATGCGCAAGCGGGTGGAGGAGACCCTGGACCTGCTCGGCATCGCCGACCTGCGCGACCGGCCGCTGCGGACGCTGTCCGGCGGGCAGCAACAGCGGGTCGCCATCGGCGCGGTGCTCACCGCGCACCCCCGGGTGCTGGTGCTCGACGAACCCACGTCCGCGCTGGACCCGACCGCCGCGGAGGACGTGCTCGCCACCGTCACCCGACTGGTGCACGACCTCGGAGTGACAGTGGTCCTGGCCGAGCACCGGTTGGAGCGTGTCCTGCAGTACGCCGACCGGCTGCTGTACCTGCCCGGCGACGGCCGCGTCCACGACGGGACACCGGCGACCGGGCTGGCCCGCATCGACATCGCGCCACCCCTGATCGAGCTGGGTCGCCTCGCCGGCTGGACACCGCTGCCGCTGTCGGTCCGTGACGCCCGCCGACGGGCGTCCGACCTGCGGCACCGGCTCGCCGGCGTGGCACCGCCGCCGGTCCCGGCGGGCGCGGACACCGGCCCCACGCTGACCGCGCGGAAGATCGTCGTACGGTATCCGGGGACCGTCGCGGTGGCCGGTGTCGACCTCGATCTGCGCGCCGGACGGGTCGTCGCGTTGATGGGCCGCAACGGATCCGGCAAGTCCAGCCTGCTCTGGGCGGTGCAGGGCAGCGGCCCTCGCCACGGCGGCACCGTGGCCGTGACCGGGCCGCAGGGCACCGTCGATCCGAAGGCCCTGCCGGCCGGTCAGGCCCGCCGGCACGTCGGTTTCGTCCCGCAGAACTCCGGCGACCTGCTCTACCTGGAGACCGTCGACGCGGAGTGCGCCCAGGCCGACCGGGAGACGGACGTGCCGGCCGGCACCTGCCGGGCGCTGGTGGACCAGCTCGTCCCCGGACTGCCCGGTGACCGGCACCCCCGGGACCTGTCCGAGGGACAGCGGCTCGCCCTCGCGCTCGCCGTGCAGCTCACCGCCGCTCCGCCGGTGGTCCTGCTCGACGAGCCGACCCGCGGCCTGGACTACCACGCCAAGCGGCAGTTCACCGCCGTCGTCCGGATGCTGGCCGGCGACGGCCGGGCGGTGGTGGTCGCCACCCACGACGTCGAACTCGTCGCGACCCTCGCCGATCGGGTGATCGTGATGGCCGAGGGGGAGATCGTCTCCGACGGCACCACCGCAGAGGTCATGCTGGCCTCGCCGGCGTTCGCGCCGCAGGTGGCCAAGGTTCTCGCCCCCGCACCCTGGCTGACAGTGGAACAGGTCACCGCCGCGATCAACGCGACCGGGGCACCGGTATGAGTGTCCTGCGGGTCGCCCCGCGTACCGCTGTGGTGCTGACCCTCGCCTCGGCCGCCGCGCTGGCCACCTTCACCTGGCCCTTCTTCGTCCCCGCACACCCGGAGACCACCGCCCGCACCGGCGAGGCGCCGCTGGTCTTCATCGTCATGCTGCCGGTACTCGTGGCGCTCGTCCTCGCCGAACTCACCTCCGGCGGTATCGACAGCAAAGCCCTGGCGATGCTCGGCGTACTCGCCGCCGTCAACGCCGCCCTGCGTCCCCTGGGCGCGGGGACCGCGGGCATCGAGACGGTGTTCTTCCTGCTCGTCCTCGCCGGCCGGGTCTTCGGACCCGGGTTCGGGTTCCTGCTCGGCGCCACGTCGCTGTTCGCCTCCGCCCTGCTCACCGCCGGCGTCGGGCCGTGGCTGCCGTTCCAGATGCTCTGCGCCTCCTGGATCGGCCTCGGCGCCGGCCTGCTCCCGGCCCGGCTGCGCGGCCGCGCCGAGGTCGCCGTCCTGGCCGGGTACGGGGCTCTCGCCGCCTACGGCTACGGCCTGCTGATGAACCTGTGGTTCTGGCCGTTCAGCGTCGGCGCGGACACCCAGCTGTCCTACGTCGCCGGCGCCCCCGTACTGGAGAACCTGCACCGTCTCGCCCTGTTCACCGCCGTCACCTCCACCTTCGGCTGGGACACCGGCCGCGCGATCACCACCGCCGTGGCGATCGTCCTCGTCGGTCCGGCCGTCCTCGCCGCGCTGCGCCGCGCCGTCCGGCGGGCCGCGTTCGGCGCGCCGGTCACCTTCGCCACGGCGTGCGACCCGCCCACGCGCCGGGCGGACGGCGACGACGTGACCACGCCCGGCGTCCCGCTGTCGTCCTCGCGTCAGGACGGAGACGTCGTGACCGGGCACGCGCTCGGATCAGCGGCGGATCAGGCCGAGTTCGGTGGCGGAGGCGACGGCCGCGGTGCGTGAGTCGACGCCGAGTTTGGCGTAGATGCGGGCCAGGTGGGACTTGACGGTGCCTTCGGTCAGGTGCAGGCGGGTGCCGATGCTGTGGTTGGACAAACCGTCGGCGACCAGGGCGAGAACCTCGGTCTCACGTCGGGTCAGGGCGGTGCCCGGCGTGCGCAGCCGGTTCATCAGCCGGTTCGCGACGGTGGGCGCCAGCGTGGTGCGTCCGGCGGCGGCGGTGCGGACGGCGGCAGCCAGGTCTTCGGGTGGGGCGTCCTTGAGGAGGTAGCCGGTGGCACCGGCCTCGATGGCGGGCAGTGTGTCGGCGTCGGAGTCGTAGGTGGTGACGATCAGCACGCGCGGCGCTCCCGGGCGGGCGGTGATCCGGGCGGTGGCTTCGGCGCCGCCCATGCCCTTCCCGAACTGCAGGTCCATCAGCACGACGTCGATGTCGCCTTCGCCTGCACGGGTGACGGCCTCCTCGGCGGTGGCGGCTTCGGCCACGACGACGAGGCCGGGTTCGGTTTCCAGCACGGCGCGCAGTCCGGCCCGTACGACCGGGTGGTCGTCGGCCAGGAGGAGGCGGACGGGGACGTTGTCGGTCACGGGCGGCCCTCGGGCTCGGTCCTGCTGGGCGGGGTGAGGGGAAGCTCGGCGGTCAGGGCGGTGCCGTGGCCGGGCGCGGATTCGACGGCCAGGGTGCCGCCGAGGGCGTTCATACGGGCGCGCATGGCCGTCAGGCCGAAGCCGCCGCTGTCGACGTCGGGGGCGGGCAGACGGTCGGGGTCGAAGCCTTGCCCGTTGTCGACGACGTGAAGGGCGATGCGGTCGCCGAGACAGCTGAGGGTGACCTCGGCCGTGGTGGCCCGGGCGTGGCGGACCGTGTTCGCGAGGGCGGACTGGGCGATACGCAGGAGCGCCACCTCGTGGGCGGTCGACAGCGATACGGGGGCGCCGACGAGGTGGAAGCGGGCGGCGAGGCGGTGGCGGGCGCTGGTGGTGGTGCACAGGCGTTCCAGGGCGCCGGCCAGGGTGGTGCCTTCCAGGGTGGGCGGGGTGAGTGCGGCGACGAAGCGGCGGGCCTCGGCGAGGTTGTCCACGGCGACCTGGCGGGCCGCGTCGACGTGGCCGGAGGCGGCACCGGGCCGGCCGGGCAGGGCGCGCTCGGCGGCGCGCAGCAGCAGCTGGATGCTGGACAGGCCCTGGGCGAGGGTGTCGTGGATCTCGCGGGCCAGACGCTCGCGTTCGGCGAGTACGCCGGCCGTGTGCTCGGCCCGGGCCAGGTCGGCCCGGGTGGCGGTGAGTTCCTCGATCAGCTGCCTGCGCTGTTCGCTCTCCCGATACAGGGCCTGGTATCCCCACACCACCCCGACGGCGACGGCGGCGCCGAGCGCGGGACCGATCACCGTGGCCGCGGTGAAGGAGCCGGTGTGGGCACCGAACCCGGCGACGGCCGCCGCGGCGGTGGCGATCACGGCAGCCAGGCCGGCGCGGCGCGGCAGCAGGTGGAGCTGGAGGAAGTACAGCGGGAAGGCCACCCAGATCGCATCGGGGGACAGGCCCAGCAACACCAGCCACGCGGCGCCCACGGCGGCCAGCCACCAGGCGGCGGCCCACCGCGAGCGGCGGATGCGGGGGAGGAGCGGCCCGATGGCGTACGCCAGGCCGCACGCCACCGACGCAGCGACGATCGATCCGGCGCGGGGCCGGTCGTCGGCCACCGCCCGGCCGGCGGCCAGGACGAGCAGGCCGATGATCAGCAGGTGCAGGCACCAGGCCAGGGCTCGGGTGGTCGGGGTCAGGGCAGGGGCAGCGGTGCTCACAGTGCGTCCCACGTTACCGAGGCCGGCGCCCCGGGGGCCTCTATCGAAAGTTAGAACCCGTGCGCCGTCCTTCGGCCCGCGAAGTGCCCGCCTACGCCAGACGCGGACACGGGCGCCGGCCGCGATGGTGGAGTCGTACCGCTTCCACCGCCGAAAGGACAGGCCACTGCCGTGTTTGTCGCCTGGAGAGATCTGAAGTTCGCCAAGGGACGCTTCGCCCTGATGGGGACCGTCATCGTGCTGATCACCCTGCTGGTCGGGCTGCTGTCGGGGTTGACGGCCGGACTGGGCCGGCAGAACGTCTCCGCCATCACCGGCCTGCCCGCCGACAGGATCGCCTTCCAGGCCCCCGGCGAGGGCCAGGGCGTGTCGTACTCCAACTCCACAGTCACCGAGAAGCAGTGGCAGCAGTGGGCCGAGGCGCCCGGAGTGACAGGTGCCGAACCGCTGGGCATCGCCACGACCAGGGCCACCGCCGGAAACAGGAGCGCCGGGGTCTCCGCCTTCGGCGTCCGGCCCGGCTCCCACCTGGCCCCCGGCAGCGGCCGGATCGACGGCCGCTCGGCAGTGCTGTCCACCAGGGCCGCCGACGACCTCGGTGTGAAGGCCGGTGACTCCGTCACCCTCGCCGGGCAGCGACTGACAGTGGCGGCCGTACGCGGCGACGCCTCCTTCAGTCACACCCCTGTGGTGTGGATCAGCTTGGACGTGTGGCAGAAGATCGCGCCTCCCACCGGCACCGGCGGCGGCAGCCCGGCGGCCACCGTCGTCGCCCTGACCACCACCTCGGGGGCCGATCTGGTGGCCACCGACCGGCAGGCGGGCACCAAGACGGTCTCCGTCGACGACTCGCTGTCCGCGATCGGCTCCTACACCTCCGAGAACGGCTCCCTGCAGCTGATGCGCGGCTTCCTGTTCGCCATCTCCGCCCTCGTCATCGGAGCGTTCTTCACCGTCTGGACGATCCAGCGCAGCGGCGACGTCGCAGTGCTCAAGGCACTCGGCGCCTCGACCGCCACCCTTCTCAAGGACGCCATCGGGCAGGCCGTCGTCCTGCTCGCCGGCGGCACCCTGCTCGGCACCGGCATCGCCGCCGCGCTCGGCGCCCTCGTCGCCGGATCGGCTGTGCCGTTCGTCCTCACTCCGGTGACCGTCCTCCTTCCCGCGGCCGTGATGGTCGTCCTCGGCGCCCTCGGAGCCGCCCTGGCCATCCGCCGCATCACCTCCGTCGACCCGCTGACCGCCCTGGGGAGCGCCCGATGAGCCTGAACCTGACCGACATCACCCTCACCTACCCCGACGGCGAGGGCCGCCTGACCGCCCTCGACCGCGTCACCCTGGACGTGCCCAAGGGCAGCCTCACCGCCGTGATCGGCCCCTCCGGCTCCGGCAAGTCCAGCCTCCTCGCGGTCGCCGCGACCCTCATCACCCCCGACACCGGCACCGTCACCGTCGACGGCACCCCGACTACCGGTCTCATTCGGGCCGAACTCGCCGACCTGCGCCGCCGCAAGATCGGCATCGTCTTCCAGCAGCCCAACCTGCTGCCCTCCCTCACCGCCGCCGAGCAGCTCCAGGTCATGGCCCAGATCGACGGCCGCCCACCGGCCAGAGCCCGTACCCGCGCCGTGGAACTGCTCGACGCGGTCGGCCTCGCCGGCCAGGCCGACCGCCGGCCGCACCAGCTCTCCGGCGGCCAGCGCCAGCGCGTCAACATCGCCCGCGCCCTGATGAACAACCCCACCGTCCTGCTCGTCGACGAACCCACCAGCGCCCTCGACCACGAACGCGGCGCCGCCGTCATCGACCTGATCACCCGCCTCACCCACCAGCAGGCCACCGCCACCGTCCTGGTCACCCACGACCGCACCCACCTCACCGCCGTCGACCAGATCGCCGAGGTCCACGACGGCCGCCTCCACGTTCCGGCACCAGCCCGCTGAAGCGGGTGTTCCGGGGGCGGGTCGGCGCAGCGGCCTGCGGGCTGCTGTCGACGTCGTGATCCAATGAAGCGCATGGTCGTCCAGCGGATCACCGCCGGCCTGCTGTTGCTGATCGGGTTTCTGGCGATGGCGGCCTCCCACACCTTCCCGTTCCTCGACGATCTCTCCGAACCGGCAGAGTCGGCGGTCGCGATCGGGGGCGCGGCGTGCCTGCTGGCGGGGGTGTGGCTGTGGTTGCGCAAGCCGGCGGACCGGTCGTCCGCGCCCTCGGCCGGCGACGGTGAGAGCCCGTGACGGCGCGCGGATCGGAGCCGGGAAAGGGCCGGCGCTCGCGGTGACACGTCCGCCCGCCGCTCACTCCGGCGGGCGCCGCCCGTCGTCGTGCTCGACGGGCGGTCCCGGCTGAGGCGTCGGATACTGAGCCGATGACCAACCCCGACCTCGATCCCGAGGTGTACCCGCCGATCGACCCTCGTGAGGACGTGCCGGACGACCCCGGCGAACTCCTCCCGGACACGCCCGGTGAGCTGCCCGAGGCACCGGTCGAGCCGATGCCCGACGACGGGGAGCCCGGGGGCGTACCCGAACCGGCCTGACCGGCCGGCACCGGGGCACCCGACAGATCGACGATGATGGATAATCCTGTGGTGACCGGCGCGCCGACCGCAGGGGAGACCGGATGAGGATCGTCGACGCCCGGGTGATCGTGACCTGCCCCGGCCGGAACTTCGTGACCCTGAAGGTCGTCACCGACGCCGGCGTCACCGGCGTCGGTGACGCCACCCTCAACGGCCGGGAACTCGCAGTCGCGTCCTACCTGCGTGACCACGTCGTGCCGCTGCTGATCGGGCGCGACCCGGCCCGGATCGAGGACACCTGGCAGTACCTCTACCAGGGGTCGTACTGGCGGCGCGGGCCGGTCACGATGAGCGCCGTCGCCGCCGTGGACACCGCGCTGTGGGACATCAAGGGCAAGGTCGCCGGGCTGCCGGTCTACCAGCTGCTCGGCGGCCGGTCCCGCGAGGGCGTGACCGTGTACGGGCACGCCAACGGCGAGACCGTCGACGAGGTGCTGACCGAGGTCGCCCGCTTCGTCGACCTCGGCTACCGCGCGGTCCGGGTGCAGTGCGGTGTGCCCGGCCTGCCCCGGACGTACGGCGTCAGCGCCGACAAGATGTTCTACGAGCCCGCCGACGCTGCGCTGCCGACCGAGGCGACCTGGTCGACCGAGGCCTACCTGGCCCACGTGCCGGGCGTGTTCGCCCGGGTCCGCGAGGAGTTCGGGCCCACCCTCCGGCTGCTGCACGACGTGCACCACCGGCTCACCCCGATCGAGGCGGCGCGGCTCGGCAGGAGCCTGGAGCCGTACGCGCTGACCTGGATGGAGGATCCCGTCCCGGCGGACCTGCAGGAGGGTTTCCGGCTCATCCGGCAGCACACCACCACGCCGATCGCGGTCGGCGAGGTCTTCAGCAGCATCTGGGACGCGGCCCAGCTCATCCGGGAACAGCTCATCGACTACGTCCGCACCACAGTGGTCCACGCCGGCGGGATCACCCACCTGCGACGCATCTTCGACCTCGCCGCGCTGCACCACGTCCGCAGCGGCTCGCACGGGGCCACCGACCTGTCCCCGGTCTGCATGGCCGCCGCGCTGCACCTGGACCTCGCCATCCCCAACTTCGGCCTGCAGGAGTACATGCGGCACACCGAGGCGACCGACGAGGTGTTCCCGCACGGCTACCACTACGACGGCGGCTACCTGCATCCGGCCGAGACTCCGGGACTCGGTGTGGACATCGACGAGCAGGCGGCGGCACGCTACCCGTACGCGCCGGCCTACCTGCCTGTGAACCGGCTGACGGACGGCACCGTGCACCCCTGGTGAGCGCGCCGGTTCAGTGGATGCGGCGACCGTGCGCGTCCGGCACCCCGGACTTGCGGAAGAAGTAGGTGTTGATCTGGTCCCGCCACTCGACGGCGCTGCGGAACTGCTCCTCCAGGCGCTCGGCCACCCGGTCGTGGACGGCCGGGTCGACCGCCCCGGCGACGAGCCGCCACCGCTCCCGCATCGCCGCCACCTCCTCGACCCCGGCGAAGTGCGTGTCGTAGATGTGCTGGATCACGGTCCGGCCACTGTGCAGCACGTGCCGGTACGGGACGTGATGGAAGAACAGCAGCAGCTCGTCGGGGCAGCGCTCGCGTGACTCGTACACCTCCGACCACGGCGGCGGGTACTGGCCGGTGAACCCGGTCCCGGTCGCCCGGGTCCGGTCCACCCCGACGCCGTCGCGGTCGGCGAAGTGGTACGTGCCCCACGGGGTGTACTCGTAGCCGTCCACGTCCGGGCCGTAGTGGTGGCCGGGCCGCACCATGAAACCGACGCCGAGCGGGGCGGTGTAGCGCTCGTAGGTGCGCCAGGAATCGTCCATGACCGCGTGCATCGTCCGCCGCAGCGCTTCCGGATCGCCGGTGGTGACCGGCAGCCAGGTCAGGTCGATCCACTCGTCGAGGATCGCGGCAGGATCCAGCAGCGGATCCCAGGCGAGCCGGCCGAAGGCGTACAGGTTCGCCTGCGCCAGCGGGTGCCCGGTCCAGAACGGGTCGTCGCCCACGTTGGCCACTGCCACCAGACCGCCGCCGGTGCCCGCCCGCCCGGCCGCCACGTCGGCGATCGTGCCGCCGGCCGCGCCCCGGGGCCGGAACCGCAGCACCTCACTCCACCAGGGCGCGAGGTAGCAGACGTGCCGCTGCTGGCCGGTGTACTCCTGCGTCGCCTGCACCTCCACCGCCAGCCGGGTGGCCGGCATCGCGGCGAGCACCGGGGACACCGGTTCGCGTGTCTGGAAGTCGATCGGGCCGAACTTCACCTGGAGGGTCACGTTGTCGGCGAATCGTCCGTCCAGCGGCGCGAAGTGGTCGTGCGCGGCCCGGGACCGGTCGGTCGACCGGTCCCGCCAGTCCTGGTGGTGGTCGTAGACGAACGCCCGCCAGCGCACCACGCCTCCGTGCGGGGCGAGCGCGTCGGCGAGCAGGTTCGCGCCGTCGGCGTGGTCGCGCCCGTACGCGAACGGGCCGGGCCGGCCCTCGGAGTCGGCCTTCACCAGATAGCCGCCGAAGTCGGGGATCCGCCGGTAGACCCGCCGGGTGGCGGCGGCCCACCAGGCCCGTACCCGCTCGTCCAGCGGATCGGCCGTGGGCAGGCCGCCGAGGACCACCGGGGCGGCGAAGGTCACCGACAGATGCACCCGGATGCCGTACGGGCGGAGCACGTCGGCGATCTCCGCGACGTCGCCGAGCCGGTCGGTCAGCAGCCGCGCCTCGGTGTCGTGCACGTTGACGTTGTTCACCGTGACGGCGTTGACGCCGCAGGAGGCGAGCAGGCGTGCGTAGTCGCGGAGCCGGGCGGTCTCGTGCCGGGCGGCGCCGTCGCGCCAGAACAGGGAGCCGCCGGCGTAGCCCCGCTCGACCTGGCCCGACACCGGGTGTACGGCCACGTTGTCCCAGTGGTCGAGCATCCGCCGGTCCAGTGCCGGTCGGTGCCGCCGCGCCGGGAGGTCGTCGTCGAAGGCCGCCGCGCCGAGCCGGACCACGTGGAACATCCCGTACAGCAGGCCGGCCGGCGCGTCGGCCAGGACCACTGTCACGTCGTCCACCCGCGCCAGCAGGTACCCCTCGTCGCCGAGGGAGCCGTCACCGGTGCCGTTCACCGCCGGTGTCGCGCCGAGCCGGGCCGTCTCGGCTGCCGCGTTCGGCACCGGGCCGACCCCGCGCAGGGCCAGCACCAGGTCGGCGTCGACCTGCCACGGCGGACCGTGCCAGAGCCGTCCGCCGTACCGGCCGCAGGCCCGGCTCACCTCGTCGAGGACCGTGTCGACCAGCGGCCCGTCGCCGTGCACCAGCACCCCGCGGGAGCCGAGTTCGCGGAACGCCGCGGGCGGGAGCCAGGCGGCGTGCCAGGCCGACTCGCCGGCGTCGGCAGACGCCCGGCCGGTGACCGGAACGCTCATGCGGTGAACTCCGCCCGGATCTCGTCGATCATCGGGTCGCCGATCCGCAGCAGTGCCAGCACCAGGAGCGCGGCGAGCAGGGCGAGTACCGCCTCGGAGAACACCGCTGTGACGCCGCCGACGGCGGCCAGCAGCACGACGTTGCCGACTGTGACGCCGGGCTTGCGCGCCACGTAGTAGACGGCGAGCCGGAGCACGTCGCGGGTGCGGAAGGTGAACAGGGAGACGATCACCAGCGCGTTGACCCCGACCAGGATCACCCCCGCCCCGACCACGACGAGCGGCACTGCCCACCAGCCGGGGACGGCGGCGGCGGGCAGGTTCGCCAGGTTGACAGCGATGACTGCGAGCCACAGCAGCGTCGGCGCCCAGACGCGCAGCACGCCCGCCAGGTTGGCCCGGTAGGCCCGGAGGAACGTGGCGGCGGGACGGAGATCGGTCAGGTCGGGGCGTTGGTGCCGCAGCGTGTGCAGCGCGGCCGAGACGGCCGGACCGAGCGGCAGCGCGGCGGCGGCGACCAGCGGGAGGTTGCTGCTGTCACGGTCGAGCAGCACGAGTACGGCCAGGCCGGGCAGCGTGCTCACCAGGAGCAGCAGTTCCACCACGAGCAGGATGTGGACCCTCGCGGCGGCCCGCAACAACGGCCCGTCGCCGAACTCCCGCAGCCCGCCGGTCGCGCCGGTCACTGCCGGTCCCCGGGCGGGTCGAGCAACCTGTCGTCCCACCACGGCGGGGTCTCGTCCACGACCGGCGTCAGTTCGGCGAGGGTCACCTCGTGCCGGGTGAGGACGAGGTCGAGGTCGGCCCGCCCGGCCGCGACCGGCACTGCGCGATGGGTACGGGCCGGCTCGGCTGCTTCCCGCAACGCGTCGAGCTGCCGGGGCCGTGGCGAGTGCGGGCTGCCCATCTCCCGCCAGGCCGCCCAGGCGTTGCCGGCGTCCTCGCTCACCGACGAGCGGAGCAGGAACGCCGACACGGTGCCCGGCGGGCCGATCGGGACCGACAGCGACAGGGTGTGCCGCTCGGGTGCCGGTTCCCGGCCGGTGACGTCGACCGGGGCCCAGGCCAGCACCGCGACCCGGCCGTCGGGGTGCCGGGTGACGAGGTGGTCCGGTCCGCGCGCGAGCACCTCGTCGCCGAGCCGGGCCATGAAGGCGTACAGGTGGTAGGTGGGTTTCTTGATCTGCCGGTGGGTGAGCAGGCCGAAGCCGCCGTGCAGCGGCGCGGTCGGCACCCCCTCCTCCTCGAACACGTCGCTGAAGGTCCAGTAGGAGAAGGAGTCGACCAGGTCCCCGCCGCCGGCCAGCACCGGGGCGAGGTAGGCGGCGTGGAAGGCCGTGTCGTGGATCGGGTTGTCCGGCCGGTAGGAGGAGTTGAACTCGGTGATGTGCACCGGGAGGTCGGCCAGCGCGGTGCCGGCCAGGTGCCGGCGGGGCGCGGCGAACTGTTCCAGCAGGTCCGCGGCCGGGGCCAGCGTCTGCCGGGTGCCGAACGGCAGGTGCCGGGCCGGGCCGGAGGTGTAGGCGTGCCGGCTGACGAAGTCGACAGGCACGTCGCGGTCGGTGACGAACTCGGCGAACGGCTTGAGCCACTCGTCGGCGCCGGGGGAGAGGGCCGGGCCGCCGACCTGGAGCGACGCGTCGACGTCCTTGACGGCGTGCGCCGACACCTCGTACAGGCGGTGGTAGGCGTCCTGGTCGGCGCCCTGCCAGAACGCCGTCAGGTTGGGCTCGTTCCACACCTCGACGGGCCAGCCGCGCACCTCGTCGAGGCCGTACCTGTCGACCAGGTGCGCCACCGTGGCGCGGACCAGGTCACCCCATTCGGTGTACGACCGGGGCGGCGTCACGTTGCCCCGCCACCAGAACACCGTCTGGTCGCCGGAGGCGAGCGCCGAGGGCATGAACCCCAGCTCCACGAAGGGCCGGACGCCCATCGCGAGGTAGGCGTCGACGACCTGGTCGACGTAGGTGAAGGCGTGCCGCACCCGGCGCTTGCCCTGGTACGAGTAGGGGCGGTGCACGCCGGCGCCGTCGCTGAGCAGCCCGTGCCCGCGGATGTGCCGGAAGCCGATGTCCCGCTGCACCAGAGCCAGCGAGTCCTGATAGTCGCGTCGCAGGGCCAGGTCGAACCGGCCGGTGCCCACGCAGGTACGCCAGGCGTCGGTCAGCCGGCCGATGGGCCGCTCGGGAACGGTGCCGCGCATCGCCGGTCAGCCGTGGCTCTTGCGGTACCGCTCGTACGCCTTGTTGACCAGGTCGGTGTAGGCCTGCGCGTTCTTGCCCTTCAGTTCCGAGACGTAGGCGTCCCACTCGCTCAGCGGCCGCTGGCCGAGGGCGAACTTCAGCGTGTTCTGGGTGACGTGGTCCTTCAGCGCGGTCGCCCACAGCGTCGTCTGCTCCCGCTCCTCATCACTGAGCGGCGCGGGCGGCGGAGTCACCCAGGGCGCGGGCTTGCGGGCGTTCATCTCCTTCTGGAACTCCAGCTCCTCGGGCGAGAAGAACGACTGCACCAGGTCGAGCTTGCCGCCGTAGGCGAAGACGCCGTTGTAGAAGCCGAAGTCCTTCTGCAGGTGCTTGCTGCCCTTGGGGTTGAGCCCGATGACGTTGACGTCCGGGGCGAGGGCGCGCTTGCCCGAGGCGTCCTTGGCGTACGTGGTTCCCTCGACGCCCCACTTGGCGAACTCCTGGCCGGCGTCGGAGTACCAGAGCCAGTCGACGAACTGCATCATGGCCACGAAGTTCTTGCCCTCCCGGGCCTTGCTGGAGATCATCACGCCGTTCTCCAGCCGGCTCGCCGCGTTGACCGGGCCGGCCGGCCCGACCGGGAAGAGGATCTTGCCGAGCCGGGCGTTCGGGTTGATCTTCGCGATGTCCGGGCGGTAGTCGTTCACCAGGGTCTGCGCGTTCGTGCTGATCACGAACGACTTGCCGCTGGCGAGCTTCTGCCGGGCCTGGTCGTCGGTCTGGGTGAACGTCTCCGGGTCGAGCAACCCCTCGGCGACCAGCTTGTGGAGATACGCCACCACCTGCCGGTAGCCGTCCGAGGCGCCGGTGAAGACGTACTTCCCGGCACCGGCGTCCCAGCTCGTCGGCTGGTAGTTCCAGCCGGCGCCGGGCAGGCCGTGTGCCAGGGCGAGCATGTTCAGCAGGTTGCCGGCCGGGTTGGGCTTGCCGAACCGGTCGGAGAACGGAATGACGTCCGGGTGGGCCGCCTTCATCGCCTTGAGCATGGCGTACACCTCGTCCCAGGTGGTGGGGGACGGGATCTTCAACTGCTCCAGCACGTCGGTGCGGACCGCGAGCGTGTAGTCCTGCCAGGGCTTCTCGTGCAGGCCGGGCAGCAGGTAGAACTTCCCGTCCTCCTGCCGCAGCGTGTCCATCTCCGGCTGGAGTCCCCACCGCTCGATCTTGTCCTTGAAGTGCGGCATCAGGTCGAGGTAGTCGCTGACCGGCAGGATGGCGCCGGACGAGACGTACGAGCTCTCCTGCGGGTGGTAGGTCTTCGGGATGATCAGCGGGGCGTCGCCGGAGCCGACCAGCACGCTGCGCTTCTGCTCGTAGTCGCTCAGCGGCACGGCGACCGGGTCCAGCTTGACGTTCGTCCGCCGGGCCAGCTCGGCCCAGAACAGCCACTCGGGCTTGAGCGGGTAGTTCGGGTGGTTGTTGTAGAGGATCGAGAACGTGACCGGCTCGGTGGCCTTGAACTGGTCACCGATGCCGTACTTCTCCATCGCGCCCGTACGGTTGCGGTCGAGGTCCTTCTTGTCCGGGGTGTCGTCGCCGCAACCCGCCAGGGCGACGACGGCGGCCGCGCCGCTGGCGAGCAGTACCTGGCGCCGGGACAGCTGGGCCATGGATTCTTCCTTCCGGTGGTGGGGTGGTGGTGCGGGGGGCGGCTATCCCTTCACGGCGCCGAGCATGATCCCGGAGACGAAATAGCGCTGGATGAAGGGATAGACCGCGAGGATCGGCAGGATCGTCAGCACGATCGTCACGGACTGGATGGTGGCGGCGGACTGGACGACGTCGCCGGCGCTGCCGAGGCCGCCGCCGGTCTGCGTGGCGTCGGTCGCGCCCGCGATGAGGTTGCGCAGATAGACGGTCACCGGGAGCAGGTCCTGGCGGTCCATGTAGAGGAACGCGGCGAACCACGAGTTCCAGAACGAGACGGCGTAGAACAGCACCATCGTGGCGACCATCGCCTTCGACAGCGGCAGGACGATCCGCAGCAGCGTGCCGTACGTGTTCAGCCCGTCGACGGCGGCGGCCTCCTCCAGCTCGACCGGCAGGCTCTCGAAGAACGCCTTCATGACGAGGAGGTTGAACACGTTTATGGCGTTGGGCAGGGCGATCGCCCACACGGTGTTCTTCAGTCCCAGGCTGGTGACCAGGACGTAGTTGGGGATCAGGCCGCCGGTGAAGAACATGGTGAACACGGCGATCCCGACCAGCGCGCTCCGGCCCCGCAGGTGCCGCTTCGACAGCACGTACGCGTAGCAGGTGGTCAGCACGACGGAGATGAGCGTGGCGACCACCGTGTAGAAGACGGTGTTGCGGTAGCTGATCCAGAACGTCGGGTCCGACGTCACCACGCGGTACGCGGTGAGGTTGAACCCGCGCGGCACCAGGTTCACCTCACCCGCGACGATGTACGCGTTGTCGCTGAGCGAGCGGGCCACGATGGTGAGGAACGGATACAGGGTCACCACCACGACGCCGGTCAGCACGACGGCGTTGACGACCTGGAAGACCCGGTAGCCCGCTGTCGGCCGGGGGCCACGCGGGCGGACCGCCGGTGCCCGCGTGCGGGCGCGCGTGCTCACCACAGGCTCGTCCCCACCGTGCGGCGGGAGATCGCGTTCGCCGACAGCACCAGCGTCAGCCCGATCACGGACTCGAACAGGCCGATCGCGGCGGCGTAGCTGAGGTTCCCGGAGACGATGCCCACCCGGTACAGGTAGGTCGAGATCACGTCCGCCGTCGGGTAGGTGAGCGGGTTGTACAGCAGCAGGATCTTCTCGAAGCCGACGGCCATGAAGGTGCCGATGTTGAGGATCAGCAGGGTGACCATCGTCGGCCGGATCCCCGGCAGCGTGACGTGCCAGGTCTGCCGCCACCGGTTGGCGCCGTCGATGCGGGCCGCCTCGTACAGGTCGCCGTCGACGGTGGTGAGCGCGGCGAGGTAGAGGATGGTGCCCCACCCGACGGTCTGCCAGACCTCGGAGGAGACGTAGATCGTCCGGAACCACCCGGCCTGCTGCATGAACGGGACCGGCTCACCGCCCACGGCACGCACCATCTGGTTCACGGTGCCGTCCACCGACAGCAACTGGAGGACCATGGCGGCCACGATCACGATCGACAGGAAGTGCGGCAGGTAGGACACCGACTGGACGAACCGCTTGAGGGCGCGGTTGCGCACCTCGTTGAGCAGCAGCGCGAGCACGATCGGCAGCGGGAAGCAGAACAGCAGGGTCAGCGCGCCCAGGACGAGCGTGTTGGTGAACACGCTCCAGAAGGTCGGGTCGGTGAAGAACAACCGGAAGTACCGCAGCCCGGTCCAGTACTCGCCGAAGATGCTGCCGCCCGGCTGGAAGCGCCGGAACGCGATCACGTTGCCGAGCATCGGCAGGTAGCGGAACGTCAGGAAGAACAGCAGCGGCAGGACGGCGAGCGAGTAGAGCTGCCAGTCCCGGCGCAGGGCCCGCCGCCAGGGCGTACGGCGACTGCGCGGGGTCGGGGCTGCCAAACTCGTCCTCCCGCCTGACCGTCGGCCGGAACTTTCCGGTAATACGTCGTAAGCCTTTCGGAAATTTATGGGTATCGTTGTCAGCGTGTCAAGAGCGTCGATTGATATCTCCCTCGACCGGCTCCGCCGCTACACACCGGCCGTTGTCGAGCCCGCCGACTTCGACCGGTTCTGGCGCGCCACCCTCACCGCCGCCGCGGCCACCCCGGTGCTCGTCGACGTCCGTCCCGAACCCACCGACCTGCGGTTGGTCGACATGTGGGACGTGACGTTCGCCGGGTACGCCGGCGAACCGGTCCGGGCCTGGTACACCCGACCCGCCGACGTACCGGCGCCGCTGCCGGCAGTGGTGGAGTACCCCGGCTACGGACGCGGCCGGGGCCTGCCGGGCGAGCGGCTCACCTGGCCCGTGGCCGGTTACGCCCACCTGCTGGTGGACAACCGGGGACAGGCCGGCCTGTACGGCCGCGGCGACACCCCGGACCCGCACGACGCGCCCGGCGGGCCCAGCCCCGCCACGCGGGGGATCCTGTCCCCGGACGACTACCACTACCGCCGCCTCATCACCGACGCGGTCCGCGCGATCGACGCCGTCCGCGTCCTGCCCGGGGTGGATCCGGCCCGCGTCGCCGCGGTGGGCAACAGCCAGGGCGGTGGACTCGCGCTCGCGGCGGCGGGCCTCGTCGACGGCCTTGCCGCGCTCCTGGTCACCGCCCCGTTCCTGTGCGACATCCAGCGCGCCATCGAACTGACCGAGGCCTCCCCGTACGGCGAGATCGCCCGCTACCTGGCGGTGCACCGCGAGGCCGAGGAGCCGGTCCGGCGCACGCTGTCCTACGTCGACGGCGTGACCTTCGCCCGGCGGGCCACCGCCCCGGCGCACTTCGGGATCGGTCTGCGGGACGACGTCTGCCCGCCGAGCACCGGGTTCGCCGCCTACAACCAGTACGCCGCCGCCGGCTCGACAGCGCCGCTACGGGAGATCCACACGTACCCGTTCAACGGCCACGAGGGCGGGGAGGCCGTCCACGTCCGGCGGCAGCTGCGCTGGCTCGACGCGGTGCTCCGCCCCGCCGGGACGGCAGCCGGCTGACGGGCTCACCGGCGGGGCCCGCGACATCTACCATCCCTGATCATGATCTCGACCGTGTGGCGGGTACTCACCCGCCAGATCGACCCCAACCCGGCGCAGGACGACGCCGTGCTGCGCGAGGCGTGCACGCAGGCGCGGTACGGCTCCGACATCGGACCGGCCCGGACGGCGCTGGTCGCCACCCGGAACGACTACGACCGCCGGGCCCGGTACGTCCGCGTGCTCGCCGAATCGACAGCTCGCGGGCTGGGATCGCGGATCGACCGTACGACCGGCCGGGTCGACACCACGGACGCCTGGACCGATCGCTGGGCGTCGCGCGCGCCCGCGGACCCGGATGCCCAGCTCGTCCGTGCCCGTTCCCTGATGACACGGGCGTGGGAGGTGCGCGGCGGCGACTGGGCCACCGGCGTACGCCGGGAGCAGTGGGTCGAGTTCAGCCGCCTGCTGGACCTGGCCCGGCAGGTGAACGATGTCGCGATGCGGCTCGCGCCGGACGACCCCACGCCGTGGGCGCACCGCCTGGACCTCATGATCGACACGAGTGCGCCACTGGAGGACGTCGAGGAGGCGTGGCGTGAGCTGACCAAGCGGGATCCCGGGCACCATCTGGGCCACGTGCTCCGGCTGACCTACCACTGCCGGAAGTGGAGCGGCTCGCACGAGGCGATGTTCGGCTTCGCCCGCTCGGTCGCCGCCACGGCTCCTACCGGCTCACCACTGCTCGTGCTGCCGGTTCGGGCCGCCGCGGAGTGGGCGCTGTGGGAGCAGGATCGCGAACCCCACGGCGGTACCCCCGACGAGATCGGCGAGCGGTGGCGACAGGATCCGGTCATGCAGGCGGATCTCGACAACGCCCTGTCCCGGTGGTTCCACCAGCCGGCGACCCGGCACGCCGCCTGGCTCGACGACGCGAACTTCCTGGCGTACGGGCTGGTGCGCACCGGCCGCGCCGCCGAGGCCGCGCCGGTGTTCGCGTCGATCGGCCGGTACATGACCGGCGTTCCGTGGGGCTGGTGGGGCGACGAGCGGGGTGACGCCGTCTTCCTCCGAGCCCGTCGCCGCGCCCGCCGCGCTGCCTGACGGCGGGCGGCACCGTTCCGGCCACAGTCGATTCCCCCTCGGAGGGACCGTTCTTACCACTCCCTTACGGGACAGCAGCCGGGCACGCGCGCAGCTTCGCGGAACGCGATGCTGAGGTCCGACCACCGATCGGGGAAGAGGGCCACCATGGGATCACTGGCACGGTACGGGCTGTCGGTAGCGACGGTCTCCACTCTGACGGCAGGTGTACTGCTCCCACCCGTCACGCCGGTCGCAGCCGCGGCCCCTTCGACGTGGACGGCGACGATCCCCGCGCTGATCCACGAGAGCCGGCTGACCGACGTGGCCGCCACCGGCCCGAACAACGCCTGGTCCGTCGGCTACCAGGCGTCGACCTACACGGGGTACTCGATCGACCAGCCGTACGCGCTGCTGCGGTGGAACGGGCGGACGTGGACGGAACGGCGGCTGCCGCACCAGGCGTATCTGCTGTACAAGGTGGACGCGGCGAGCGCCCGGGACGTCTGGACGGTGGGCTCCCGGCGCCTCGGCGAGTCGTACGCCGGGCATTTCGACGGCACGACCTGGACGGCGCACGCGCCGTGGCCCGCCCCGGCCGGGACCGCGGAGCTGCTGGACGTGGCCGCCACCGGCGGCGGACGGGCCGTGTTCGTCGGCCACGACGGTGGCCGGCCGCTGGTCGTCGAAGGCGACACCGGTCAGTTCGGCCGGGTCGCGGTGCCGGGAACCGATGGACTCAACGGCATCCTGCGGGCTGTCTCGCGCACTCCGGACGGTGGCGTGTTCGCCGCCGGGGAACGGTACGTCGCCGACGCGCCCTACCCGGAGCCGATGATCGCGCAGCGCGTCGGCGGATCGTGGCGGGTGGCGCCGCTGCCGTCGATCCCGAGCGCCCGGCTCACCGGCGTGTGGGCCCGCTCGTCGACCGACGCCTGGGCGGTCGGCACCCAGGACTACGACTCCGCCCCCAAGCCGGTCATCCTGCACTGGGACGGCCGGACGTGGCAGCGGGTGGCCGGACCGGCGTCGGCCGGCTGGGTGTACGCGGTCGCGGGCGACGCGAACGGCAACGTCTGGATCAGCGGCACGAACCCGATCCCGCCGTACGTCGAGTACCCGGGCACGCTGCTGCTGCGCTACACCGGCGGGCGATGGAGCGTCGCGTACGGGCCGAAGGTCGAGGGTAACGATCCGAGCCTGGACGCCCTGGCCAACATCCCGGGGACCGCGTCGTTCTGGGGGAGTGGCACGGTGTCGACAGCCGGGCTCCGCCTCACCGCCGTGATCGAGCGGACCAGGTGAGGGCAGGGGCGTGAGCGCGGCACGGCTCACGCCCCACCACCCTGGCACCCGTCGGGTAGGACTACCGCCCGGAGGTCAGCACCGACCGGGTCAGTGCGGTGAGCCCGGCATCCCAGCGCTCGTCGGGCCAGTCGCGAAGATGCTCGACGAGATCGCTGCGCACCGCGGCCAGCAGGGCGTGGGCGAGGAACTCCGCCGACTCGGGGCCCCGGGCCTCGGACACGATGGCGGTCAGCGTCGCGTGCCACTCCTCGTACGACTCGTTGCGATAGGGGCTTCCGCTTCCCGCGTTCTCCAGGGCCAGCGTGAGGACGCGGTTGGCCCGCTTGAACCGGACCAGTTCCCGCAGCAGGTGCAGGGCGCGGTCCGCCGGCGAGTCGCCGGGCGGGCTCGCCGCGAGTGACGCCTGAAGCTGTTCGCCGCGCGTGCCGTAGAGGGCGCGGACGAGGCCCAGCCGGTCGCCGAAGTGGCGGAACAGCGTGCCCTTGCCCACGCCGGCGGCAGCGGCGACGTCGTCCATGGAGATCCGGTCGGGGTCGTTCGCCGCCTCGAACAGCCGATCGGCCGCGGCGAGCACCGCCTCCCGATTCCGCGCCGCGTCAGCCCGCACTCCTGCCCCCTCTCGCAAACGGACCGCTAGTCCGCTATGGTGAAGCGGACCGGCCGTCCGCTTATCGTAGATCACCGCGGGCGGCCGCCGACAGGAAGGAACAGCAGTGCCGAGTACCGCCACCGATGTGTTCCACCAGGCCCTGGACCGTCTGCTCGCCAAGGACATGCCGGGCTTCATCGCCCTGTTCGCCGACGACGCCGTCATGGAGTTCCCGTTCGCGCCGGCCGGGCGGCCCAGCCGGGTGGCCGGCCGCGCCGAGCTGCACAACTACCTCATCGACTACCCGCGGACCCTGGACATCCGCGAGATCGCCGACGTCACTGTCCACCAGACCGCCGACCGGGAGGTGATCGTCGCCGAGTTCACCGCCACCGGCGTCGTCGTCGCCACGGGCG